>CBDFLE010000001.1:0-29517 GCA_965248925.1 Candidatus Multivoradales bacterium
GCTGCATCACCTCCTGCAGGCTAACCCCGGCCCTGCCAGCCGAGGTGACAAAGCCAGACCTCAGCGAATGCCCGCTGTAGTCGGCCGGATCGAGCCCGGCACGCAGCGCCCGGTATTTGACGATCTCGGCCAGGGAGCGGGGCACCATGGCGCGGCTGGCGAGATGGCCATGGCGATCGATGGCGCGAAAGACCGCCCCAGCCGTGATGCCGGCGATCTGGAGCCAGGTGGTTAGCGCCTCGGCCGCGCGGCCGGCGATGGGGTAGGTCTCCTGGCCGCTGCCGTCTTGGTTGGTCTTGGAGTAGCGGAGCGTCCAAACATATTCGCCAGCGTCGTCGCGGAGATCCTCGACACAGAGGGACACGGCCTCGGAACGCCGGCGGCCGCCGGCGGCCCAGGTGACCAGGAGTAGAGCCCGGTCGCGGTAAGCGGCGAGCCGATCGCGCGCATCACCCACCTCGATATCCACCTCACAGGTCCTGAGCAGCCCCTCGAGCCGATCGAGGGTGAGCGCTTTCTTCTGCCGCTGGCCTCCCTTCCGCGCGCGTTGCCGGCGCGCCGCGGCGAGCAGCTCGCGGCATCGCGGATCGGTGGCCGGCGACTCGCACCCCGTGGCCTGATGCGCTTTGCTCAGATGGCTCACACGGGCCTCGATCGTCGCCAGGGTATGCGTACCCGGCCGCTTGCGGCCTTCGGCCTGTAGCGCGATGTCCACGGCCTCGGGCAGGCCGTTGAGGTGACTCTCGATGAAGTCCAAAAGTAACGCCGGCGCGACCGGGTAATGCTCCTCGAGGCCGTGGGCGAGCCGTAGCCAGGCCACCCAATAGCGCCTGGCCTTCAGCCGCGCCTTGCGGGTGCCCTCGGGGATCTGCTCGCGGATGAACTCCTCCGCCCGCCGCTGGGCGTCCGTGGCCACCAGCTCGGCGCGTTCGTCGGCCCGGCGCTGGCCGCCCTCCCTCGGGTCGACCAGGTCGAGGACCTCGACGCTCAGCGCCTCGGACTCTGCCGGCGATCGCCGCGTCACGGCCGCAGTCCCCCGGAGCGCTGCACCTGCTGGATATGTGGGCAGCGGGCACGGCGATAGATCCAGCTGGGGCAGCTACATCCCCACTGCCGGCCGCCGGCCGAGAGTGCGACGGTGTAGACCCTGCCGGGGTGGGACCGGCTCTTGACGGCCCACCGCTGGCCCCAGGGGTCAGCGAGTCGAGGCGCCTCGCAGAGCGGGAGCTGCTCGCCGGGGGGTCCTTGTGGGCTGTGTGTTGTGGCTCTCACTTCCGTAAATTCTATATTAACGGAAGGGAGAAGGCAAGCCTGTTGAGACGACGGCTGAAGAGCGCGTTGGCGAAGGCTAGCTTTTTGCGGGGGAGGCCAAGGAGTCTCTCTATCTAAAGACAGCTGTCGCAATACTGATGAGACTGATGACGATGCTGACGATAGTGATCCGATTGGATGTTTTTCGCCACCAAGGCTCTCTCTCCGGCAACATCTTCTTGTAGACAAAGAACTTCTCCAAAGAATCGTCTTGATCAGCGATCTCCATGACGGTCTCCCGCTCTTGATAGACCTCACGAATCACAAGGGAGCGGCGTAGGCGTACGTCCATAGTTTCGTTTTCCCTGTTGGGTGTGGATGGGGAGCGCTTCCCCGAGAGAGAACATTAGACCATTCTTTTTACCAAAAATTAACGCATAAAACACACACCCTATCTCCATAATTAGTCTTGTTTTTTGAGTGTTTTATTGGTACGGTTCCACTCCGGTCTAAGTGGCGGGGGTTCAATTCCCCCTTGCGTAGACTATTTCTGTGGGTTTGGTAGCCGCGTCATGGTTGTGAGTAGCTACCTTTCCGAAGAGAACAGGATTCACGGATCAGAAAAAGCGTTCACGGTGCCAACAAGTAGGCAGGGGTGTATCTACGGCCCCGCTGCCGGCCGACGCTGACGACGCTGACGACGAGAGGAGCTACGATGGGATTGGCAAAGACCCAGCGAACCGGACAGGTTTCAAGGGAGCGGCGTGAAGAAGCGGCGGCGGCTTACCTTCTCGATACCGGAAAAGCTCTTCGAAGAGATCAATGCCTTGGCCGAGGCTACCGACGAGTCGATGACCGAGGTCTTCAAGAAGTCCATCAAGTGGTATTCGTTCATCCAGGAGTGCGAGGAGGAGGGAAAGCGCCTATACCTTGGATCCTCTCCGGAGAAGATAGAGCTTGAAATAAGACCTCTCTAAGTGCTTGTTTTAGAGTTGTTTAAGGGTCAAGCTTGGCCGTGCTAAGAATTGCTGCTTGCCGGTAATCCATCACCAATCTCTTGGTTGACCGCCGGTGCGATAACACCGGGCGGGGCGGCCTCGGTTTCGCATCACCGGTGCGCCTGGCCGAGGCGTACTCGCCATCGGCGGCGGCTCATCCTCCAACATCAACGACTCCGGTCGAGGCGCTGACCGTGCCGTTCGACGGCGGCCGAGCTCGATTTCGACAACATCATCACCGACCCGGCCATGGTGCCGATCGAGGCGCTGACCGTGGCGGCCGAGCTCGATTTCGACAACATCATCACCGACTCGGCCAAGGTGCCGGTCGAGGCGCTGACCGTGCTGGTCGACACCGACCCGGTGCTGGTCGTCGAACGGCTAGGGCCTGTTCGGCTTCTTCGTCAACATCGTCGCCGGGGCGGCGCTCGCCAGTAAAGGCCACACCCGGCGGGGCTGTCAGAACCCGCCGCTCGGCGGGAACGTTAAGGCTTTCGCTCGGCGCTTCGCGGCGAGCCAGGCATTCACCCCTACATCGCCGTAGCAGCTCGCGGACAGGTAGCCGGCCATCAGCTCGACCGCGGCCCGGTCAGCCTCCAACAGATCGGCGAACGTGAGCCCTTGGTGCCCTCTCCAGATCGCCCACGCCGCCAGCGCTAAGGTCTTCTCCATCGGTGGCGCTTCGTCGAGGTCGGCGGCGTGCTCATAGGCGGGCGGCTCCGAGCCGTTAGCAGTCCAGAGGTCAGGGCGGCCGAGCCGATCAAAGATCAGCCTGCAGACGGCCGAACGCAGCGGCTCAGATACTCTCTGGCCGCCACTCACTGCCGCACCCCGCCAGCCGGCAAAGAACGGCCGTTCTAGGGACATTGCCGCCGAGCGCGACAGCTCGCCGGTCGACAGCCTGAATCAGGTCAAGGATGGGTGCCCGTTGGTGAACGACGCGCAGCGCTCCGGTTAGCTCGGCCAACTCCGACCACGCCACCGGCAGACGTGACCACAGCAGCACGGCGCCGGCGTTTGCCTTTTGCGCAGCTTGGGGCTCGAGCAGCGGCCAGGCGGCCGCGTGTCCGTCCTCGAGGGTGATCGCCGAACACGCCGCCGGGTGGCCAGGCGGTCAGCGGAGCGGCTCTGTCCACTCGGGCCGACCAGCTCCCCCGGCCGGTGCTCCGTGGTCGAGATCGACCGGCTGCCGAGCGTCGACCCACCGCGCCCTACCCAGCCTTCCAGGATGCTCGGAGATCCTCATCAGCGGCCCGTTGATTCGACCCCGACCGGAAGCCGCACAGACTCCCCCCTCTCTGGATCTTCAGAGTCTTGCTTTGGAGCGCGCAAGCGCGGAAAAGAAGCCGGTCAAGTGGTGCGGACGCGATAGCGTATGTATCACTTGGCCACCGCTTCGCTCTTTCTGCAATCAACTAATCCAGACCTACCCCCCCCTCCCCCGGCAAACTCGCGGCGGGTGGCCGGGAGCTGCGGCCCGATCACCACCTGGTGCGGGTCCGGAGATTCCGCCCGCCCCTCGGCCCCGGAACGCTCAGGGTTCAATCTCCTCACTCTCACCCCTCCACCGGACAGCCCACCCAACCCGCCCGGAACCCACGAAGCGAAGAGGAAGCCTTACGGTGTTTGCTCACCCGGCAACCGCACCCGCCGCACTCCACGGGCTAGCCCGATCCGGTGCGGCAGGTGTTCACCCTCGATCCAGGCGATCACCTGACGGTCGAGCAACTTGCGCAGCTCGGCCACGGCCGACACCAAGCCCGCCTCGGTCCAGATCTCGACTTCACCGGCCCATTCCCCATCTGTGCCGCCGTCACGGGCCGCCAGCGGCCGCCAGACGAGCAGAGGCACCCGTAGGGCCGCGAGGTAGGCCCGCGCCTGCTGTGGCGTCAAGGTGCTGGAGTCCTGAAGCCGGCCGGAGCGAATCAGAATCACCGCCCGTGGCCGAGCCGAGCCCGCAGCCACGTAGCCTGCCATGGCCACGGCATCGGCGATCCGCTGCGCGCCTTGCGGGTATTCCCGGCCGATGATGTACCGATTGGTCATCGACTCAAGGATCGATAGCCGGCCACCCTCCGAGATGTCCGCCGACACCGGCAGATCTATCAGCGAGCGCAAGGCTGGTGGTTCCTCGGTGAGGATCACCCGCAGGCGATCGCCAGGGCGAACGCCGCGAAGGTCTCGGCCGTGGATATCTCCGTAGATTGCGCCACGGCGTGACCGCATATGGCGGTGAAGATCGAGCAGGCTCTCGAGGTTCCATTCGGAACCCTCACGCACGATCAAGACCTCCGCCCGCCCGGTGTCGATCGCCGCGACCTCGGCGGCCTGGCCGTCGACCGTGAGCACCACGGCCAGGTCGTCGGCCGCGGGATGCCGGCGACGGTCCCAGAGGACGGGAACAGCGGTCAAGCGGCTGTCGGTGGTGTCATGGTACTCGCCGCCCAGGTAGGCTACTGCCTGAGCCCTGAGGGTGTCTGAGAACTCGACCTCACCCACCAGCAAGCCGCGCCGTACCGGCAGCTCTACTCGGCCCCTCCGATCGACCTCTAGCGGCTCACCATCGAGCGCCACAGCCACCGAACGCGGCACCGCTCCAGAGCGCTCTTCCCAGATCAGCCGCGCCCCGACAGGCTCCACCACAAAGCGCGCCTCGACCTGCGCACCGGGCAGGTTGACCAGCTCGCGGGCGGTAGCGATCTGTTGGCCGTTGCTGTTGGTGGCCACCGCCACCAGCTCGCGCGGTAGGAGAGCCGCGCCGAAGTTGCATTCGACCTCAAACGGTGCTCGGCGATCGACGCCGCAGACTTCCCCATCGAGGCGGATCTCTACGGCCGCCACGTCCGCCGCGGTGACGGCAACGGCGACCGGCTGAGGCCCGGTCAGAAGGCCGAGGAACAGGCCGAGGAATTCAATCAATGTCTTTCAAATGGGAGTAGTGAGAACGAAAGAAACACTGTTCGGCCAGGGCTCGGCAGAGTTGCCTTATCGAAGCGGAACATAGAGCGCAGATTCAGCCCGACATAGGCGAACAGCGGCGCCCCGTCGACCTCTCGCAACACCGGCCGTATCAGATGCCCGTCAACGTCTACGTCAGCGTAGAACGTCAGGCGACCATCTAGGCCGTGCAGTGTCGCCAGAGCGGAAAGCTGGTCCGCTTCCGTGGGCATCTTGGGTCGGCGATGTAAGGCCCTGAGCTGCTCGACTGTCGTTCCCGCCTCCACCTTCCCAAGCTGTGACGAATCGAGCGCGTCGATCAGCGGTCGGAGTTGCTCCGCTTCGAGCAGCTCGCGGACCTCGACCGGGTAGGCGTCGAGCGCGGGCATCTCGCCGCCGGGGTTGATGTTCATGGCGACATGCCAGAACCACCGGGCGGCGCGATGGTCACCAGCACCGGCCAAGCCTATCGCCTTGACAGCCGAGAGCCTGGCCACGTCCTCGGCCGAGATCTTGGCGTTTCGGTCGGAGGCTACCAGCGAGCTTTCAAGTTTCTTGACGACTCGCGCGGAGGCTTTCCAGTTGCCCGCTGATAGATAGGTTTCTGCCTGCTCCAAACGGGGAGCCACCGGCGCAGCCTGAGCCGCGCCAGCAGCTACCAAGAACAGGCTGATGCCTAGTCGCCGGTACACCGTCGTGTTGAGGTTTGGCTGATGAGCACGCCGTCCACATAGACCACGGTAAGAACATCGAAACAGACGATCGAGGACCCCGGAATCACCCAAGAATCACCGATCATTTCTTCGGTGCAAGGCCCGTGCGGCGAGCACTGCGCGAATGCTGCCACCGGAGTCAGCATCAAGCTGAGTACCAAGGTCAGGGCTACGAATAGTTTCATTCTTCTTACTCCTTTTCAGGACTTCGACGCTGTTCCCTGACGTCAGTTAATAGGTGTCTTTCTTATATCTCCGTGGCAGCGTGACTGTCAATCATAGATGCGAAGAAAAAGATGATTCCTTGATCCAAAGCGAGCCGACCAGAGTTCTGATACCCTGGCCCCTCTTTTGTGCTGATATTGCTTTCATCGAGCCTGCCGGCAGGACATCCAACCTCGAACCCCGTTTCTGGAGGATGTCCAAATGCCGAGGAAATCTCTGAACCGCTGCTTACTTGCCGCCTTTCTGCTCGGCTTGGTGGCCCTTGCTGTTCACGCCCGCCTCTATCTCTGGCGAACCGCTATCCAGGCCCCAGATTCTGCGCCAGCGGCATTGACCCACGGATCTCTCGCCGCTGACTCTGACGGACTGGCTCTGACGCTACTGGAACCACCACCAGAGTCGGCTGCAACGCCGACAACCTCAGCGGCGCGGAAAGCGCCGCGTGCATCGCGCCCCCTTCGCTTGCTCTTCAGCGGCTGAGCGAGTCCCCTGGCCTCTCTTCAAGCGCGCCGGTCCCTCTTCTCGATCGCCTTGGATCTCGCGGGCATTGGCTAGCGGCGTTTGCCCGCCCTTCTTCGCACCTAATCTGCGTTCGGCGGGTGACAGAATCTCTTTGGGAGGCAGTCTGTCATCTTGCCTCTTTTTTGGCAGCGCGCTGCCCCACTGAGTTGGTGACTCGATGCGTATGCTAAATAGCGCCTTAGCTACTGTGTTATGCTGCTATTTATCCAAATAACTAGGAGAGATTCCGCGATGAGAATTGCAGTCACGAACCAGAAAGGCGGCGCGGGCAAGACCACCACAGCCGTCAGCCTAGCCGCCGCCCTAGCCGGGATGGGCCACCGATGCCTGTTGATCGACCTCGACCCACAGGCGAGCGCGTCACGATGGTTGGGGGTCGAGGGCGGGCGAGAGTTTCTCGATGTCTTGGGTGAGGACGGCAAGGTGGCCGACCTGGTGAAGCCGACCGGAGTCAAGAACCTCGACCTGGTGCCATCGTCGCTCTACCTGGGCCAGGTGGAACGAACACTCGCAACGGAGCCTGGCGCGGAAAAGATCCTTGGACAATGCATGCAGGGACTTCGCGGCTGGTCTTACATCTTTATCGACCTACCGCCAGCGGTGGGGCTACTGTCGTTCATGGGGTTGACCGCCGCAGACTGCGCTCTGGTGGCGTGCGAATCATCCGCCGATGGAGTTGCCGGCCTAGCTGCGGTGACCTCTACTCTGGCCAAGGTCCGCGAGCGCTGCAATCCGAAGCTCTCGCTGTTGGGGGTCTTGCAATGTCGCGCCAACATGCAGACTCGGCTTGCAAGGCAGGTTCGCGAGCACCTGCAGGCGACGTTCAACGGTAAGACCTTCAATACGGTGATCCGCCAGGATGTCCGGATGACCGAATGTCTCGGCGCTGGCGAACCCATCGGCCACTATGCGCCGGGCTGCAACTCGGCCATCGACTATGAAGCGCTCGCTACGGAGATCCTCGGGAGCACCGGCCATGCCTAAACCGATCCACTTAGCCACGCCGACCTCTGACGCCATCGATGGTCTGCTGTCCGATACACCCGCGCGTAGAGTGCGCAGAGCCTCCCAACAGAACCCCGCCTCTCGGCGAAAGAAGGCCACCACGGCAGCAAAACGCCGACAGGTGGCAGACGGGCACCGCCGAACAACACTAGACCTTCCAGCTGACCTTCATGAGCGGTTACGTAGGGCTGCTTTCGAGACGGACCGCTCGATCAAATCCATCTTGGTCGAAGCCGCTGGTCCGTGGCTCAAAGAGGCTGGTTATTGAGCTATGGCGTTACATAGCAACATAGTTGCATAACACAACTACGAGTGGAGTGACTACTACAAACAGGGTGGCAGGTGTCCGGCACTTGGGGAGAGGGAGGCTAACGAGACATCCGAGGAAGCACGTCTTTGCCCGAAGAAATGATCGCGTCACTCTTGCCCACTTTGAGCACCCACCGCTTCTTGGGTCGGCCTCGACCCGTTGAGGGGAAGAAGCCATCATGCACAATGCTGGCCTTCAACCGCCCCTTCGTCGCTAGCATGATCTCGTCGTGGTACCGCTTGAGCCGAGCAATCGCGTTCCGGTCAGGCTCTTTCCCGTCACGGAATAGGCTCATCAGCACGTCATGGGGTACAACGCTTGAGCTTCTCGCTCGGCCACAGCGAGCAACCAGGAAGCAAGCATAGTCCCAGCCTACAGGCCGGTCGATAAACAGCCGCAGGAGATCCAGCGGCACAATCATCTGATTCTGTGCGGCTACTAGATACGCCCAGAAGTCTCGCGAGAGCACGACGCCATACGGCGACGCTGCTAGGTCAGGATCTTCAACCAGTGCTGGCAGTACCTGCTGACCAATCCGCTCAGCCCGCAAGTCCTTACGGGTTGGCAGCGCATAGCGCCGGATCACGAAAATCTGATCACCGAAGCTATTGTCGTCCAGTTCCGCTTCCGAATGGGCAAACGAGAGCTTGATTGAAAGCCCCGCTATCCTCCGAAATCGCTGCCGCAGTAGCTCTAGATTCTGGCCGTTCTCTACGAGACCAAACATGCGCAAGAGTTGCCCCACGCGCTCGAAATAGACCACGGGGCTATCTTGCTCGAGGGCAAGGTGCTGTATCCCTGCGAGCACAAAACGATCTTCGCCGAAGGGTAGCTCGCTGTCAGCCCGGTAGGTCACCCGGAGCCACGTATCTGCACCGAGTCTAAGGGTACGTTCGAGCAACTGCTTACCGGACCGCTTCTTCGGCAGTCCTGCCAGTGCGATGGCTCGCGCTAGGCGCAGCGCGTCGGTGCGCACCTGACGCCGCTGGCTATCTTCGAGATGGTCAGCAAACGAGGTAATCAGCTCCACTCGTCTGTTGAGTCTCGATCCTGTGCGCTGCTTTGCCATAACTTCTTGACACTTACACTACCACAGAGATTTTCCACAGGAGTTTGTGGAATACGGGTGTTTTCCACGAATGCGAGAGTGCGTTAATAGGGTCGATCTACGAATGCGAGAGTGCGTTATTACCGGGGTCTTGCGAATCCGAAGATGCGTAATACGGGCTTCGAACGAATGCGAGAGTGCGTTATTACCCACAAACCCCTGTTCTGCGAGTGCTTTAGAGCGCCCTCAGAGTCTTCTTCAGAGTCTTCTTCAGAGTTACCTACACAGAGTTAGTGCTCCCTCAGACTGAGGAAAACTCGCAAAACCGAGTTTCCCTCAACCCTCGGGGCACCGACGGCTAGGTCTGTGGTTTGGAGAAGTTTCAAGCTGAATCGCTAGTGCGACCCGTTCTCTGATTTAACGATCGCCAACCCTGCCCAAACTCGGCCAAGAACGGAGAGCGTCACCGAAGCGGTCTTCCCCAAACAGCTGTGTTTCGAGGGTCGTCGAGGTTCCCGCCTAACCCTTCCTCCTTGCCAATCCGATCAGTCCCACAGCGTGCCACCACGCCGCTGCTAGCCTGCTAACCCTGCCCAAAATCAGCCGTAGAGAGCAATGAAGCCCCCCGGTTGGAGTGGGTAGGGAAGGCATGCAGAGATGACGTATCAACCCCGTTCGAAAGCCTCCGCCTGGACCGACCGGCCCACCCCATGGGGGCCTATTATTTCACCGTCAGGCTAGGATAATTGAGGCGGTCCGCCTTCTCGGGTAGATCGCCTCTTGCTACCACGGCGCACGGGCGCCGCAAGGCTTGCTGCGCTTGATTACCTGTCTTGCGATTTCCAGATGGGCTAGGGCAAGCTGACCAGCTTTAGCCAGTTCGCCGAGCTTAACGACAACAGCCAAAGCCAGCCGGTTGCTGCGTAAGGGAGTCGCCAGGTCTGCAAACACAGTCGCGATGGCACATGCATCGATCGGCCGGTTGAGGTCGAGTAGCGTCTCGGCCAGGTCGATGGCGGCGATCGCCTGATCCAAGGGGTTGCCCAGGTCTTCGGCCACCCCGACCAGCCGCTCGGCTGCTTGGCCAAGTTCGCCACGCTTGCGGTAGATGCTGGCCTCAGTCCACCTGATGACCGCCTCCGCTTGTTTACTGCCAGCGGGCAACTCAGCGTGTGCAAGAGCAAGTAGGTCGATTGCCTTGTCGGTATTGGTGCAGTATTTTGCCCGTGCTGCCCATGCCGTAGATCGCCATGATCCACCGTATTCTTGTGGGATCAGGCGCAGCGTTTCAGCGGCAGCCCCTAGTGCTGCTCCCACGTTGCCGGTAGCCTCCCATACCGAGATCTCATCGGCCGCCACCTTGCCGATCCCGGTTAGGTCGTGGAGGGCACCGTAGCCGGCCGCTGCCTGTGAGCTTACTCGCAAACTGGCGCTGAATCGGCCTGTGGTGGCAATGACCACCGATACCCGCCGCAACACATCTGGACGCGCGGCCGGTGCCCACGCCGAGAGTTCTAACGCTGGCAGGTAGATCGCCGCCGCTTCGCGGGTTGCCCCCGCCAGCCGGTAAGTTGAGCCGAGTTTACCCAGTGCCGTTGCCGTGATGCCGATGGACTCCCCACCGCCCCTGCTCGACTGCTCGATCAGCGCCCGCGCTCGCCGCGCCGCTGTGGGGAGGTTCCGGCCTAGCTGGTCTTCAATGATTGCGAGCTGCCCACGCTGAACGGTTGCTCGCGCTCGGTCAACTGGAGTCCACAGCCCGTTCCTGACCGCGCGGTGGGCTGCGCGCTGGAGCTTGGCGAATTTCGGTGGTTCAACATCGCCGGCAATTTGTCGCAGTAGCAACCACGCGCCGCGCGCTTCGGAGTCTTGCGCCCAGACCTCAGCCGGTATGCCGAGCGCTTGAAGGATCTCACCGGCCTCGCGCACCCGCAACGACATCGGGCCACGGGCGAGCACTCGGCGTAAGTGGCGGTCACCACGGCCAATGCGCTTGAGCGCCTCATCGTGCCGCCCTTGAGCATGGGCAAGGTAAGCACCTAGCAGCGCATGTGCTGCCTTCGCTTGTGGCATGAGGCAATCCTCCCCATCTTGAAAAACATCAGAAATATTCTCTGTCTGTCAAGCATCTTAACCTGAACTAGCCGGCCATCCCTTCGGCATGGCCGATCCCTTGCGTTTTCAGCTTTCAGGCGCTGAAAAAACTAGCCTCACGCATGCTTCAGACAGTATTTCCCATCGGCCTGGCGTCGCTGAGGTCCCTTCACCCGACATGCCTTCCCTTCGGGTGCAGTGGTGCCAGGCCACCTTTTTTTCGAGTGACCGATGCCACCGCCTGAAACGCTCGCCGATCTAATCAAGTTGATCAGACTTTCCGGACTGGTGAGTGTTGGGATCACGGATCATTGCTACCAGCTGGCCGTATATCTGTACGCGCCGCCAGGCTGTACCGACCCGGCCGAGATCGCGTGCCCCGGAGCGACGACCGAAGCGGCGATCGACGACGTTCGCGAAGCGCAACGTTCGGCCGCTGCCGGCGTGCAAATGCTGGAGCAACTGCGGACCACCCTTCAGCGCCATTCTCTTGGATTTGTTGGTCAGCCAGACGACGACGCGGGCGCGGCACCGCGTGCTGTGCTCTGGGCTCAGTTGAAATGGTCCGTTGCGCTGCTCGATGGGCTCATAGATCAGCTGACCGGCGTGACCCTAACCGCTGGCGGCGGAGGGCCGATTCGGTTACACGGCAAGGATGCGCCCTGCTTGTTGCCCGAGCTGCGCGACCTTCTCGCACAGTTGTTCGGTGGTGGTGTGGGCGACGACAACGAGCCGGACGCATGACCGCCAAGACTCTGGTTTGGGATCGTGGGCAGCTGCTGATTCCGGCGCCCCTCCTGCTCGGTGAATTGTGGACAGAAGGGCCGCTGATATCTGCGGCCGAGGGCGCCTTGCTGGTGACCGCGCTACGCGGTCCCGCCGGCATTGTGTTCCTCGGTTGCGACCGCGTGCCATTCGCCCATGCTCGCGTGCTGAGCCTGCGGATATTGGATAGTCCCGCCGTCGTCAATGCCGGTCGCCAGGTCAATGCCGGCGCGCTGCTCTTGTGGTCGAGCTGCCGGCTGTCGAATGACGACTTGGCCGCCGTGTGCCCGGTGGCGCTGGCAGCACGTCAAGAACGGTTCCCAGTGCTCGATGTTGTGGAAGTAGTACCCGGCGAGCCGGCGCGCTCGCATGCCTCGTGGCGCTCCGGCCAGAACCCGGCCGAACTGGTGGGGTGGAAGTTCCCACGATTCTCCCGCGACCCTGAGTGCAAGCGTGGCTCTCGGCCGCCGCCCTAGTTCTCCACAAGGCGTCCTGCCGCAAGGCAGGCTCGCTCGCCCGGCGGGTGGTCACATGGCGAGCGATTCTCGCTTGCTGTTCTCCATCGTGGCCACCGGCCGGGCTCTTTTTCGCCTGGATTCCGATTTTGGGCGTGGCGTGGGAATAGGCCCTCGCTTTACCCCGCCGGCCGCGACTGTCAACAAGCGGCATCTGCCCGCCGTGGTCGCGCGCCGGTTGTTTTTGCCCCCTAGCATCGAAATTCTCTGAGTCGCTCCCTGGGAAACCGCGTCTTCGTGTTCTGTGTGGAGTCGCGAATTCGGGCAAAAAACACACAAAGCCCCTCGCGCGCTGACGCAGATAGAGCCGTGTAGCGGGCTTCCGGCCCCCTTCACGAAGTCATCGAAAAGGTCTCCCGCGTTGGGTGGGATGTCTGGTGGAGGGGTGAGAGGAGGTTGAACCATGAGCGTTCCTTGCCGAAGGTTAAGGTGCGGTAATCGTTGTTCATTGATGATTTAGCGAGCAGGGTTATTGCTTCGCAATAACAAATCCGCTATGCTCCCTCTGCTCGGTGCGTGGCTCCCTTCGGTCACTCCGCCACAGCCCCAGACGAGGACTTTAATGGCTCGCCC
The DNA here is from genome assembly GCA_965248925.1 of Candidatus Multivoradales bacterium. Taxonomy (GTDB): domain Bacteria; phylum Acidobacteriota; class Thermoanaerobaculia; order Multivoradales; family J023; genus CBDFLE01. The sequence continues at coordinate 12,957 of CBDFLE010000001.1, forward strand.
CACACTCCCTGCAACCGAACGCCGCCGCCTCACCGTGGCCGGCCTCCGCGTGACCGAGGACGAGCACGCGGAGATCCTCGAACGCGCTCGCGTGGCGGGTTTGCGTCCCGCGAGCTATCTGCGCCGCGCAGCTCTCAGCCGTCACGTCCAACCCCCGCCCGCCATACCCGAGATCAACCAGCACGGCATCGGCGAGCTGAACCGCTTGGGGAACCTGCTCAACCAGGTAACGGTCTATCTCCACCAGGGCCAAGCCCACACCGTACCGATGGATCTGGTGCGCGACCTCTACGACCTGCTGATCGTGATTCGCCGCCAGCTGGCCGGGCAGGCGGCGACGTGATCGGCAAGATCTCGCCCCCCGGCAAGAGTTTTGCGGGCATCTTGAGCTACACCCTGCAAGAAGAAAAAGAGCCGCAGCTGATCGCCAGCAACATAGCCGGCAGGAATCCCAGCGAACTCGGCGCGGAGCTTCGCCGCGCCTACGGCCAGAACACGAGGGTGAAGAAGCCGGTTTTCCACGCTTCGCTCTCTTCTCCTCGGGGAGAAGAGCTGACGATCGGCCAGTGGAATCAGATTGCCACGCGCTGGGTCGATGAGATGGGCTACACGGGCTCGCCCTGGGTGGCTATCCGGCATCGCGACACAGAGCATGACCACGTCCACATCGTCGCCAGCCGCGTCGATCGCCAGGGCAAGCGCGTTGCCGATTTCCAGGAAAAACGCCGTGGGGAAGTCAGCCTTCGCGGGCTGGAGAAAGGGATGGGTCTTCGCCAGGTACAGCCGTCGTGGGAGACGGGACAGCCGGCGTTGAACCGGGACCAGGCCGCGCAGATGTTGCGCACCGGCCAAGCAACCCCGAAAGTCGCCGCCCGAGCGGCGATCGAACTGGCGGTGAAGGATCGGCCGACTCTGGGACAGTTCGTCCGGCGGTTGCGGCGCCACGGTGTCGAGATACGCCTCAACGTCCAGAGCACGGGGCGCATCGCCGGAGCGAGCTTCAGAGTGGGGGAGACGACCTTGAAGGCATCCAAGGTCGGCAGGGGCTACAGCTGGGGAAAGCTCTTGGAGCGCATCGACTACGAGCCCGAACGCGACCAGCCGATGGTTGACAGGCTTCGGCTTCGCAAGACAGCAGAGCTACAGCCTGAGATCGAGTCGGCCGCGCGCCAGGCCGAGGTGATCGCGAGCATCCAGCAAGAGCCCTCTGTGCCAATGTAAGTGAGACACTCAAGTACCGAGAAATTAGTGAGGGTGTGGAGAGCAATCACCATGGCGAGTCCAAGCCACGAGCTGCGAGATATGGGTGCTGACCGACCAGATCCCGAGGTAGCTGAGAAGGCGAAGCGGCGGCGGTACAGCGCGTCGTACAAGCTGCGCATCGTCCAGGCCGCCGACGCCTGTAGCAAGCCCGGCGAGATTGGCGCCCTGCTTCGCCAGGAGGGTCTGTATTCCTCGCTACTGTCGACGTGGCGCCGTCAGCGCGACACGGGAGCTCTGGCCGGTCTGTCGAAGAAGCGCGGTCGCAAGCGTCGACCGGTCTCTGCCGAGGCCCGCCGCGTCGCGGAGCTTGAGCGTGAGAATGCCCGGCTCAAGCATCAGCTGTACAAAGCCGAGACGATCATCGATGTCCAAAAAAAACTTTCCCGGCTGCTAGGGATCGAGCCGAGCGAGAGCCAGCCATGAGCGCTGTGGCGCCGCTGGCCGAGACGGTGGGGGTGCAAGCAGCCTGCGTCGCCTTGGCGGTCCCCAGAGCCACTTTTTATCGCCGCCGTCGGCAGCAGAGCGCAGGGCCGCAGCTATCAACGCGGCCTCGACCGCCGCTGGCATTGACGCCCGCTGAACGCCAGGAGGTCCTCGATGTGTTGCACTCGGAGCGCTTCGTCGACCGCTCGCCGCGTCAAGTCTGGGCGGCGCTGCTGGACGAGGATCAGCGCCATATCTGCTCGGTGCGCACCATGTACCGGGTCCTGGAGTCTGAGGGCGAGCTGCGCGAGCGACGCCGTCAGCGGCGTCATCCCAACTACACCAAGCCCGAACTGCTGGCCACAGGGCCGAACGAGGTGTGGTCGTGGGACATCACCAAGCTCAAGGGCCCGGTGAAGTGGACCCACTACTACCTTTACGTAATTCTGGACGTCTTCAGCCGCTACATCGTCGGCTGGATGCTCGCCTGCCGCGAGTCCGGAGGGCTCGCGAAGCGGTTGATCGCCGACAGTGTTGAGAAGCAAGGTGTTGAGCGAGATCGACTTACCTTGCACTCGGACCGCGGTTCGAGCATGACATCCAAGCCAGTGGCTCTACTGCTGGCCGATCTCGGGATGACACGGTCGCTGAACCGGCCCTACACGAGCAACGACAATCCGTTCTCTGAGGCCCAGTTCAAGACGCTCAAGTACCATCCGAGCTTTCCCGACCGCTTCGGATCACTGGAAGATGCACGAGCATTCTGCCGCTCGTTCATCGGCTGGTACAACACGCAGCACTACCACACAGGACTCGGCTTGTTGACGCCAGAGACCGTCCACTACGGCCTCACGGCCTCAGTACTGGAGCAACGTCGAGAAGTCCTCGCCGCCGCCTCAGCCGCTCATCCAAGCCGCTTCAAGCGGCGAGCGCCGGCTTTGCCGGAGCCCAGTGACAAGGTCTGGATCAACCCGCCGACCACCGCCGCCAGCACTGACCCAGTCGATACCGAGAACGTAGTGACACACCGCGTACACAACGACGCACCAGGCGAGACCCCTGGCTGCGCGCCCTCGCTGAAAGCGATGGTGCCGGAGCCACTACCGATTCCGTACTAATTCCCAGAAGAAAGTGTCTCACTTTCATTGACACATTCCGGAGCTGGAGCAAGCCCGCAGAGAGGCGGCACAGCTCAAGGAAGCCATGGGGCAACCGCTCGGCTTCCAGTTCGATCCGGACAGCCTGGGCAACGCTGAGCGGCGCACTCGGCAAGCTCTGGAGGAGAGCGTCGCGCAGCTCGATCGCGTCTACGGAGATCCTCAGCAAGCCCGCGAGGCTCTGCGTATCGCCATTCGCGAACGCGGTTCGGATCTGACCTTCGCCCAGCACCTGGCCGAAAGGCCGGAGGTCTTCGGCCAGCTCCGTGGTGGGTTGCTCGATCGCCGGCAAAGCCGGCAGCAGACCACCGCCTGGGCGGAGAAGCTTGGCCGCAGCAGTCACCGCCGCTTGGAGACGCTTGCAGCGATCGAGAAAGCTCGACCTATCACCCTCCGAATCGCCTCACTACGAGAGCAGCTCCCGGACGCTCGCCAGCACGGCAGAGAAGTCCAGGCACTCGCCCAGCAGCTCAGCGTGCGCAGCATCGCACCCGCACCGATTCAGGCCGCTCTGAGGCAGCGCACTGCCGCTTCGAGCAAGGTGGCCGAGAGGTTCGCGCGGCGGGTCGGCATGAGCTTGCTGTACTCGACAGCCGGCCGAGCGCCCGTGGTCGGCACCTTGCTACACGCCGGTCGGCTCCTTCAACGCCTGCCCAGGCTTGCCCGCTTCCTGACTCAGCAGCACGACCGCAGCCGGGGTCGCTGAGATCGGTTTGGGCGGCAGAGGCGAACGGGATTCGCACTGTTTGCCGGGCGAGTGAAGGACCGGGTGGAAACGGGGCTGCCAAGAAGACATGCTGCGATCTTATCCGAACCGGGAACCCCCTCCTTAGATGCTCTGGGAGGGCGGACAATGCCGGTCTTTGCGATGGGACAGGGCGCACAATGACTATTGTCCGAACCGATTATCCGCCCTCAACGGTCACCCCAACCCCCTTTCGCCCCCCACGACGCAGAAAGTTACGCTAAGAGCCGCACTTACGCCCCTCTACCGCCAGCTTAGCGTAACAATTCGCACGTTCGGGCCTGATACCCCAGCTGGTCGGGTGCCGGGGGTCGAAGCCTTGCTGCGGGCGGGTCGGTCCCTTCAGCGCTGCCCAAGCTGGTCCGCTTCCTGACCCGGCAGCGCGGCCGCGGCTTAGGGCGCTGAGGGTCCCTGCAGGCTTGCAGCTTCGGATCTTCGAGCATCCTGCAAAGGGCGCTGGTAAGGGCGTGGTGAGTGGCTGGTGGCTGTCGGGTCAGCGTGGCCACGGCTGCGGTCGCTGGGAGGTTCGAGAGGATAGAGCGCGCTGCGCTGACCGCCTAGCCGGTGGGCTCGCTAACCGGTGGACGCACCACCCAGCAGATCCTTGTTGGGCTTCTGGTGTGGCCGCGCCAGGAACAGATACAAGAAACCAAATAAGGTTTTTTGCAGTATCTAATGATGCTTTGTGCTACATTGACGCATGGTCTTGTGGGCACGGTGGCTGAAGGACACACTCGCCAGTACCACCGCGCCCGTTAGAAAAAGTACCCCTCCCTGCCTCGATCGAAAAGAGAGGGAGGGGACATAAAACCCTTTGTTGCTAGGAGTTAATGATGAAGAAATCATGTCTATCCTGCTTTCGTTTCCTGCTTCTATTGCTGGCTACGGTCGTAGTCAGCTCACCGACGTGGGCCGCCCAGGGCGCTGCCACACCTCTTGGCGCTTTTTCTAGTTCTTGGATGGCTCTACCCGTTCCCCTGGTGGCTGCGACAGGCCCGATAGCGGATCTTCCTCTCTGCGAGGGTAATGTCCTGGCCGATAGGGCGATCTTCCAGTGCTGGACTTCCATGGCCAAGACCTCGCCGAGTCCATCTATGGTGCTTGCCGACCTCGATCTGCGCCGCGGCACAGCTGGGCGCCAGCCAGGCAATCCGTATGAACGGTTGGGACTGGACATCTGTAAGGACGGCAACCTCTGCCGCTTCGGTTTCAGGCCCGACCTTCTCCGTCGCACAACTGGCCGTCGACTAACCAATTCAAGCAATGAACGGCTGCGGCCAGACGCCCGGCTGCTCGCCCAGGACGGCGACTGCGAGATCCTGGACACCAGAGGCTACGCGCGCTGCATCGAATCGCTGCGAGCTATCAACAACATCTGTAGTGGAGAACCAAAAATGAAGAACGCCAACGCAATGATTAACCCCATATCCGTGTCTGATTCCTTGACGCGGATAGCGACTGGCGAGTGGTCTAGACCTGCGTCTGTCTGTTGAGGACCCCAAGGTGTCTAGGAAGGTTAGACCGCTCGCAACGGAGGCTCAATGGACCACCGTCAGCGAGAAGACAACAATGGAGAAGACAAACATCAACTCGTTTGGAGATTGGATGAAGGGAGATTCGACGATCTTGAGATTGTGGAGGCAAAAGAAGGCCCATGGCTTGGAAGAGATGAAGAGTATCCCCGTGCCTTCCGGCATTTTGTCGGTGTCGTACTCGGGAGCGCCTTGGGTGTCTTTTCCGCCTATGTATTCCATCTCATCATCTTCTAGCGGACTTGGTGTGTCTTATGGAGAACGATGAAGAAACAGAGAGATACGGTTCGGATCACGCTTGATCTTGGACCAAAAGCTCGAACTCGTTTGGAGAGACTACAGGGTGCCTTAGATGCCAGCAAAGTGAGTGTGATCCGGCGCGCACTTGAGCTGCTAGAGAAGCTGGCCAGCGCCATTGCGACCGGGCATGAACTAGTGCTGGTCGATAAGGACGGCAACCAGCAGAAATTGATGATTGTGGGACTTGATCCAGTCCAAGAAGAAGGTCTGAACAAGGCAGACCGCGAGGCAAAAATGGCTGTTGTGAGAACGTGAGAGACAGGTAGACAAAAGACCTTGCTACCCCGCCAGGCGTGCCGCTCTCGACCGCAGCACATTCCCGGCCTGGTGGTAGCGCATGGCCACGGCCGGCGTGCGATGCCCGGAGAGCTGCATCACCTCCTGCAGGCTAACCCCGGCCCTGCCAGCCGAGGTGACAAAGCCAGACCTCAGCGAATGCCCGCTGTAGTCGGCCGGATCGAGCCCGGCACGCAGCGCCCGGTATTTGACGATCTCGGCCAGGGAGCGGGGCACCATGGCGCGGCTGGCGAGATGGCCATGGCGATCGATGGCGCGAAAGACCGCCCCAGCCGTGATGCCGGCGATCTGGAGCCAGGTGGTTAGCGCCTCGGCCGCGCGGCCGGCGATGGGGTAGGTCTCCTGGCCGCTGCCGTCTTGGTTGGTCTTGGAGTAGCGGAGCGTCCAAACATATTCGCCAGCGTCGTCGCGGAGATCCTCGACACAGAGGGACACGGCCTCGGAACGCCGGCGGCCGCCGGCGGCCCAGGTGACCAGGAGTAGAGCCCGGTCGCGGTAAGCGGCGAGCCGATCGCGCGCATCACCCACCTCGATATCCACCTCACAGGTCCTGAGCAGCCCCTCGAGCCGATCGAGGGTGAGCGCTTTCTTCTGCCGCTGGCCTCCCTTCCGCGCGCGTTGCCGGCGCGCCGCGGCGAGCAGCTCGCGGCATCGCGGATCGGTGGCCGGCGACTCGCACCCCGTGGCCTGATGCGCTTTGCTCAGATGGCTCACACGGGCCTCGATCGTCGCCAGGGTATGCGTACCCGGCCGCTTGCGGCCTTCGGCCTGTAGCGCGATGTCCACGGCCTCGGGCAGGCCGTTGAGGTGACTCTCGATGAAGTCCAAAAGTAACGCCGGCGCGACCGGGTAATGCTCCTCGAGGCCGTGGGCGAGCCGTAGCCAGGCCACCCAATAGCGCCTGGCCTTCAGCCGCGCCTTGCGGGTGCCCTCGGGGATCTGCTCGCGGATGAACTCCTCCGCCCGCCGCTGGGCGTCCGTGGCCACCAGCTCGGCGCGTTCGTCGGCCCGGCGCTGGCCGCCCTCCCTCGGGTCGACCAGGTCGAGGACCTCGACGCTCAGCGCCTCGGACTCTGCCGGCGATCGCCGCGTCACGGCCGCAGTCCCCCGGAGCGCTGCACCTGCTGGATATGTGGGCAGCGGGCACGGCGATAGATCCAGCTGGGGCAGCTACATCCCCACTGCCGGCCGCCGGCCGAGAGTGCGACGGTGTAGACCCTGCCGGGGTGGGACCGGCTCTTGACGGCCCACCGCTGGCCCCAGGGGTCAGCGAGTCGAGGCGCCTCGCAGAGCGGGAGCTGCTCGCCGGGGGGTCCTTGTGGGCTGTGTGTTGTGGCTCTCACTTCCGTAAATTCTATATTAACGGAAGGGAGAAGGCAAGCCTGTTGAGACGACGGCTGAAGAGCGCGTTGGCGAAGGCTAGCTTTTTGCGGGGGAGGCCAAGGAGTCTCTCTATCTAAAGACAGCTGTCGCAATACTGATGAGACTGATGACGATGCTGACGATAGTGATCCGATTGGATGTTTTTCGCCACCAAGGCTCTCTCTCCGGCAACATCTTCTTGTAGACAAAGAACTTCTCCAAAGAATCGTCTTGATCAGCGATCTCCATGACGGTCTCCCGCTCTTGATAGACCTCACGAATCACAAGGGAGCGGCGTAGGCGTACGTCCATAGTTTCGTTTTCCCTGTTGGGTGTGGATGGGGAGCGCTTCCCCGAGAGAGAACATTAGACCATTCTTTTTACCAAAAATTAACGCATAAAACACACACCCTATCTCCATAATTAGTCTTGTTTTTTGAGTGTTTTATTGGTACGGTTCCACTCCGGTCTAAGTGGCGGGGGTTCAATTCCCCCTTGCGTAGACTATTTCTGTGGGTTTGGTAGCCGCGTCATGGTTGTGAGTAGCTACCTTTCCGAAGAGAACAGGATTCACGGATCAGAAAAAGCGTTCACGGTGCCAACAAGTAGGCAGGGGTGTATCTACGGCCCCGCTGCCGGCCGACGCTGACGACGCTGACGACGAGAGGAGCTACGATGGGATTGGCAAAGACCAGCGAACCGGACAGGTTTCAAGGGAGCGGCGTGAAGAAGCGGCGGCGGCTTACCTTCTCGATACCGGAAAAGCTCTTCGAAGAGATCAATGCCTTGGCCGAGGCTACCGACGAGTCGATGACCGAGGTCTTCAAGAAGTCCATCAAGTGGTATTCGTTCATCCAGGAGTGCGAGGAGGAGGGAAAGCGCCTATACCTTGGATCCTCTCCGGAGAAGATAGAGCTTGAAATAAGACCTCTCTAAGTGCTTGTTTTAGAGTTGTTTAAGGGTCAAGCTTGGCCGTGCTAAGAATTGCTGCTTGCCGGTAATCCATCACCAATCTCTTGGTTGACCGCCGGTGCGATAACACCGGGCGGGGCGGCCTCGGTTTCGCATCACCGGTGCGCCTGGCCGAGGCGTACTCGCCATCGGCGGCGGCTCATCCTCCAACATCAACGACTCCGGTCGAGGCGCTGACCGTGCCGTTCGACGGCGGCCGAGCTCGATTTCGACAACATCATCACCGACCCGGCCATGGTGCCGATCGAGGCGCTGACCGTGGCGGCCGAGCTCGATTTCGACAACATCATCACCGACTCGGCCAAGGTGCCGGTCGAGGCGCTGACCGTGCTGGTCGACACCGACCCGGTGCTGGTCGTCGAACGGCTAGGGCCTGTTCGGCTTCTTCGTCAACATCGTCGCCGGGGCGGCGCTCGCCAGTAAAGGCCACACCCGGCGGGGCTGTCAGAACCCGCCGCTCGGCGGGAACGTTAAGGCTTTCGCTCGGCGCTTCGCGGCGAGCCAGGCATTCACCCCTACATCGCCGTAGCAGCTCGCGGACAGGTAGCCGGCCATCAGCTCGACCGCGGCCCGGTCAGCCTCCAACAGATCGGCGAACGTGAGCCCTTGGTGCCCTCTCCAGATCGCCCACGCCGCCAGCGCTAAGGTCTTCTCCATCGGTGGCGCTTCGTCGAGGTCGGCGGCGTGCTCATAGGCGGGCGGCTCCGAGCCGTTAGCAGTCCAGAGGTCAGGGCGGCCGAGCCGATCAAAGATCAGCCTGCAGACGGCCGAACGCAGCGGCTCAGATACTCTCTGGCCGCCACTCACTGCCGCACCCGCCAGCCGGCAAAGAACGGCCGTTCTAGGGACATTGCCGCCGAGCGCGACAGCTCGCCGTCGACAGCCTGAATCAGGTCAAGGATGGGTGCCCGTTGGTGAACGACGCGCAGCGCTCCGGTTAGCTCGGCCAACTCCGACCACGCCACCGGCAGACGTGACCACAGCAGCACGGCGCCGGCGTTTGCCTTTTGCGCAGCTTGGGGCTCGAGCAGCGGCCAGGCGGCCGCGTGTCCGTCCTCGAGGTGATCGCCGAACACGCCGCCGGGTGGCCAGGCGGTCAGCGGAGCGGCTCTGTCCACTCGGGCCGACCAGCTCCCCCGGCCGGTGCTCCGTGGTCGAGATCGACCGGCTGCCGAGCGTCGACCCACCGCGCCCTACCCAGCCTTCCCAGGATGCTCGGAGATCCTCATCAGCGGCCCGTTGATTCGACCCCGACCGGAAGCCGCACAGACTCCCCCTCTCTGGATCTTCAGAGTCTTGCTTTGGAGCGCGCAAGCGCGGAAAAGAAGCCGGTCAAGTGGTGCGGACGCGATAGCGTATGTATCACTTGGCCACCGCTTCGCTCTTTCTGCAATCAACTAATCCAGACCTACCCCCCCCTCCCCCGGCAAACTCGCGGCGGGTGGCCGGGAGCTGCGGCCCGATCACCACCTGGTGCGGGTCCGGAGATTCCGCCCGCCCCTCGGCCCCGGAACGCTCAGGGTTCAATCTCCTCACTCTCACCCCTCCACCGGACAGCCCACCCAACCCGCCCGGAACCCACGAAGCGAAGAGGAAGCCTTACGGTGTTTGCTCACCCGGCAACCGCACCCGCCGCACTCCACGGGCTAGCCCGATCCGGTGCGGCAGGTGTTCACCCTCGATCCAGGCGATCACCTGACGGTCGAGCAACTTGCGCAGCTCGGCCACGGCCGACACCAAGCCCGCCTCGGTCCAGATCTCGACTTCACCGGCCCATTCCCCATCTGTGCCGCCGTCACGGGCCGCCAGCGGCCGCCAGACGAGCAGAGGCACCCGTAGGGCCGCGAGGTAGGCCCGCGCCTGCTGTGGCGTCAAGGTGCTGGAGTCCTGAAGCCGGCCGGAGCGAATCAGAATCACCGCCCGTGGCCGAGCCGAGCCCGCAGCCACGTAGCCTGCCATGGCCACGGCATCGGCGATCCGCTGCGCGCCTTGCGGGTATTCCCGGCCGATGATGTACCGATTGGTCATCGACTCAAGGATCGATAGCCGGCCACCCTCCGAGATGTCCGCCGACACCGGCAGATCTATCAGCGAGCGCAAGGCTGGTGTTTCCTCGGTGAGGATCACCCGCAGGCGATCGCCAGGGCGAACGCCGCGAAGGTCTCGGCCGTGGATATCTCCGTAGATTGCGCCACGGCGTGACCGCATATGGCGGTGAAGATCGAGCAGGCTCTCGAGGTTCCATTCGGAACCCTCACGCACGATCAAGACCTCCGCCCGCCCGGTGTCGATCGCCGCGACCTCGGCGGCCTGGCCGTCGACCGTGAGCACCACGGCCAGGTCGTCGGCCGCGGGATGCCGGCGACGGTCCCAGAGGACGGGAACAGCGGTCAAGCGGCTGTCGGTGGTGTCATGGTACTCGCCGCCCAGGTAGGCTACTGCCTGAGCCCTGAGGGTGTCTGAGAACTCGACCTCACCCACCAGCAAGCCGCGCCGTACCGGCAGCTCTACTCGGCCCCTCCGATCGACCTCTAGCGGCTCACCATCGAGCGCCACAGCCACCGAACGCGGCACCGCTCCAGAGCGCTCTTCCCAGATCAGCCGCGCCCCGACAGGCTCCACCACAAAGCGCGCCTCGACCTGCGCACCGGGCAGGTTGACCAGCTCGCGGGCGGTAGCGATCTGTTGGCCGTTGCTGTTGGTGGCCACCGCCACCAGCTCGCGCGGTAGGAGAGCCGCGCCGAAGTTGCATTCGACCTCAAACGGTGCTCGGCGATCGACGCCGCAGACTTCCCCATCGAGGCGGATCTCTACGGCCGCCACGTCCGCCGCGGTGACGGCAACGGCGACCGGCTGAGGCCCGGTCAGAAGGCCGAGGAACAGGCCGAGGAATTCAATCAATGTCTTTCAAATGGGAGTAGTGAGAACGAAAGAAACACTGTTCGGCCAGGGCTCGGCAGAGTTGCCTTATCGAAGCGGAACATAGAGCGCAGATTCAGCCCGACATAGGCGAACAGCGGCGCCCCGTCGACCTCTCGCAACACCGGCCGTATCAGATGCCCGTCAACGTCTACGTCAGCGTAGAACGTCAGGCGACCATCTAGGCCGTGCAGTGTCGCCAGAGCGGAAAGCTGGTCCGCTTCCGTGGGCATCTTGGGTCGGCGATGTAAGGCCCTGAGCTGCTCGACTGTCGTTCCCGCCTCCACCTTCCCAAGCTGTGACGAATCGAGCGCGTCGATCAGCGGTCGGAGTTGCTCCGCTTCGAGCAGCTCGCGGACCTCGACCGGGTAGGCGTCGAGCGCGGGCATCTCGCCGCCGGGGTTGATGTTCATGGCGACATGCCAGAACCACCGGGCGGCGCGATGGTCACCAGCACCGGCCAAGCCTATCGCCTTGACAGCCGAGAGCCTGGCCACGTCCTCGGCCGAGATCTTGGCGTTTCGGTCGGAGGCTACCAGCGAGCTTTCAAGTTTCTTGACGACTCGCGCGGAGGCTTTCCAGTTGCCCGCTGATAGATAGGTTTCTGCCTGCTCCAAACGGGGAGCCACCGGCGCAGCCTGAGCCGCGCCAGCAGCTACCAAGAACAGGCTGATGCCTAGTCGCCGGTACACCGTCGTGTTGAGGTTTGGCTGATGAGCACGCCGTCCACATAGACCACGGTAAGAACATCGAAACAGACGATCGAGGACCCCGGAATCACCCAAGAATCACCGATCATTTCTTCGGTGCAAGGCCCGTGCGGCGAGCACTGCGCGAATGCTGCCACCGGAGTCAGCATCAAGCTGAGTACCAAGGTCAGGGCTACGAATAGTTTCATTCTTCTTACTCCTTTTCAGGACTTCGACGCTGTTCCCTGACGTCAGTTAATAGGTGTCTTTCTTATATCTCCGTGGCAGCGTGACTGTCAATCATAGATGCGAAGAAAAAGATGATTCCTTGATCCAAAGCGAGCCGACCAGAGTTCTGATACCCTGGCCCCTCTTTTGTGCTGATATTGCTTTCATCGAGCCTGCCGGCAGGACATCCAACCTCGAACCCCGTTTCTGGAGGATGTCCAAATGCCGAGGAAATCTCTGAACCGCTGCTTACTTGCCGCCTTTCTGCTCGGCTTGGTGGCCCTTGCTGTTCACGCCCGCCTCTATCTCTGGCGAACCGCTATCCAGGCCCCAGATTCTGCGCCAGCGGCATTGACCCACGGATCTCTCGCCGCTGACTCTGACGGACTGGCTCTGACGCTACTGGAACCACCACCAGAGTCGGCTGCAACGCCGACAACCTCAGCGGCGCGGAAAGCGCCGCGTGCATCGCGCCCCCTTCGCTTGCTCTTCAGCGGCTGAGCGAGTCCCCTGGCCTCTCTTCAAGCGCGCCGGTCCCTCTTCTCGATCGCCTTGGATCTCGCGGGCATTGGCTAGCGGCGTTTGCCCGCCCTTCTTCGCACCTAATCTGCGTTCGGCGGGTGACAGAATCTCTTTGGGAGGCAGTCTGTCATCTTGCCTCTTTTTTGGCAGCGCGCTGCCCCACTGAGTTGGTGACTCGATGCGTATGCTAAATAGCGCCTTAGCTACTGTGTTATGCTGCTATTTATCCAAATAACTAGGAGAGATTCCGCGATGAGAATTGCAGTCACGAACCAGAAAGGCGGCGCGGGCAAGACCACCACAGCCGTCAGCCTAGCCGCCGCCCTAGCCGGGATGGGCCACCGATGCCTGTTGATCGACCTCGACCCACAGGCGAGCGCGTCACGATGGTTGGGGGTCGAGGGCGGGCGAGAGTTTCTCGATGTCTTGGGTGAGGACGGCAAGGTGGCCGACCTGGTGAAGCCGACCGGAGTCAAGAACCTCGACCTGGTGCCATCGTCGCTCTACCTGGGCCAGGTGGAACGAACACTCGCAACGGAGCCTGGCGCGGAAAAGATCCTTGGACAATGCATGCAGGGACTTCGCGGCTGGTCTTACATCTTTATCGACCTACCGCCAGCGGTGGGGCTACTGTCGTTCATGGGGTTGACCGCCGCAGACTGCGCTCTGGTGGCGTGCGAATCATCCGCCGATGGAGTTGCCGGCCTAGCTGCGGTGACCTCTACTCTGGCCAAGGTCCGCGAGCGCTGCAATCCGAAGCTCTCGCTGTTGGGGGTCTTGCAATGTCGCGCCAACATGCAGACTCGGCTTGCAAGGCAGGTTCGCGAGCACCTGCAGGCGACGTTCAACGGTAAGACCTTCAATACGGTGATCCGCCAGGATGTCCGGATGACCGAATGTCTCGGCGCTGGCGAACCCATCGGCCACTATGCGCCGGGCTGCAACTCGGCCATCGACTATGAAGCGCTCGCTACGGAGATCCTCGGGAGCACCGGCCATGCCTAAACCGATCCACTTAGCCACGCCGACCTCTGACGCCATCGATGGTCTGCTGTCCGATACACCCGCGCGTAGAGTGCGCAGAGCCTCCCAACAGAACCCCGCCTCTCGGCGAAAGAAGGCCACCACGGCAGCAAAACGCCGACAGGTGGCAGACGGGCACCGCCGAACAACACTAGACCTTCCAGCTGACCTTCATGAGCGGTTACGTAGGGCTGCTTTCGAGACGGACCGCTCGATCAAATCCATCTTGGTCGAAGCCGCTGGTCCGTGGCTCAAAGAGGCTGGTTATTGAGCTATGGCGTTACATAGCAACATAGTTGCATAACACAACTACGAGTGGAGTGACTACTACAAACAGGGTGGCAGGTGTCCGGCACTTGGGGAGAGGGAGGCTAACGAGACATCCGAGGAAGCACGTCTTTGCCCGAAGAAATGATCGCGTCACTCTTGCCCACTTTGAGCACCCACCGCTTCTTGGGTCGGCCTCGACCCGTTGAGGGGAAGAAGCCATCATGCACAATGCTGGCCTTCAACCGCCCCTTCGTCGCTAGCATGATCTCGTCGTGGTACCGCTTGAGCCGAGCAATCGCGTTCCGGTCAGGCTCTTTCCCGTCACGGAATAGGCTCATCAGCACGTCATGGGGTACAACGCTTGAGCTTCTCGCTCGGCCACAGCGAGCAACCAGGAAGCAAGCATAGTCCCAGCCTACAGGCCGGTCGATAAACAGCCGCAGGAGATCCAGCGGCACAATCATCTGATTCTGTGCGGCTACTAGATACGCCCAGAAGTCTCGCGAGAGCACGACGCCATACGGCGACGCTGCTAGGTCAGGATCTTCAACCAGTGCTGGCAGTACCTGCTGACCAATCCGCTCAGCCCGCAAGTCCTTACGGGTTGGCAGCGCATAGCGCCGGATCACGAAAATCTGATCACCGAAGCTATTGTCGTCCAGTTCCGCTTCCGAATGGGCAAACGAGAGCTTGATTGAAAGCCCCGCTATCCTCCGAAATCGCTGCCGCAGTAGCTCTAGATTCTGGCCGTTCTCTACGAGACCAAACATGCGCAAGAGTTGCCCCACGCGCTCGAAATAGACCACGGGGCTATCTTGCTCGAGGGCAAGGTGCTGTATCCCTGCGAGCACAAAACGATCTTCGCCGAAGGGTAGCTCGCTGTCAGCCCGGTAGGTCACCCGGAGCCACGTATCTGCACCGAGTCTAAGGGTACGTTCGAGCAACTGCTTACCGGACCGCTTCTTCGGCAGTCCTGCCAGTGCGATGGCTCGCGCTAGGCGCAGCGCGTCGGTGCGCACCTGACGCCGCTGGCTATCTTCGAGATGGTCAGCAAACGAGGTAATCAGCTCCACTCGTCTGTTGAGTCTCGATCCTGTGCGCTGCTTTGCCATAACTTCTTGACACTTACACTACCACAGAGATTTTCCACAGGAGTTTGTGGAATACGGGTGTTTTCCACGAATGCGAGAGTGCGTTAATAGGGTCGATCTACGAATGCGAGAGTGCGTTATTACCGGGGTCTTGCGAATCCGAAGATGCGTAATACGGGCTTCGAACGAATGCGAGAGTGCGTTATTACCCACAAACCCCTGTTCTGCGAGTGCTTTAGAGCGCCCTCAGAGTCTTCTTCAGAGTCTTCTTCAGAGTTACCTACACAGAGTTAGTGCTCCCTCAGACTGAGGAAAACTCGCAAAACCGAGTTTCCCTCAACCCTCGGGGCACCGACGGCTAGGTCTGTGGTTTGGAGAAGTTTCAAGCTGAATCGCTAGTGCGACCCGTTCTCTGATTTAACGATCGCCAACCCTGCCCAAACTCGGCCAAGAACGGAGAGCGTCACCGAAGCGGTCTTCCCCAAACAGCTGTGTTTCGAGGGTCGTCGAGGTTCCCGCCTAACCCTTCCTCCTTGCCAATCCGATCAGTCCCACAGCGTGCCACCACGCCGCTGCTAGCCTGCTAACCCTGCCCAAAATCAGCCGTAGAGAGCAATGAAGCCCCCCGGTTGGAGTGGGTAGGGAAGGCATGCAGAGATGACGTATCAACCCCGTTCGAAAGCCTCCGCCTGGACCGACCGGCCCACCCCATGGGGGCCTATTATTTCACCGTCAGGCTAGGATAATTGAGGCGGTCCGCCTTCTCGGGTAGATCGCCTCTTGCTACCACGGCGCACGGGCGCCGCAAGGCTTGCTGCGCTTGATTACCTGTCTTGCGATTTCCAGATGGGCTAGGGCAAGCTGACCAGCTTTAGCCAGTTCGCCGAGCTTAACGACAACAGCCAAAGCCAGCCGGTTGCTGCGTAAGGGAGTCGCCAGGTCTGCAAACACAGTCGCGATGGCACATGCATCGATCGGCCGGTTGAGGTCGAGTAGCGTCTCGGCCAGGTCGATGGCGGCGATCGCCTGATCCAAGGGGTTGCCCAGGTCTTCGGCCACCCCGACCAGCCGCTCGGCTGCTTGGCCAAGTTCGCCACGCTTGCGGTAGATGCTGGCCTCAGTCCACCTGATGACCGCCTCCGCTTGTTTACTGCCAGCGGGCAACTCAGCGTGTGCAAGAGCAAGTAGGTCGATTGCCTTGTCGGTATTGGTGCAGTATTTTGCCCGTGCTGCCCATGCCGTAGATCGCCATGATCCACCGTATTCTTGTGGGATCAGGCGCAGCGTTTCAGCGGCAGCCCCTAGTGCTGCTCCCACGTTGCCGGTAGCCTCCCATACCGAAGATCTCATCGGCCGCCACCTTGCCGATCCCGGTTAGGTCGTGGAGGGCACCGTAGCCGGCCGCTGCCTGTGAGCTTACTCGCAAACTGGCGCTGAATCGGCCTGTGGTGGCAATGACCACCGATACCCGCCGCAACACATCTGGACGCGCGGCCGGTGCCCACGCCGAGAGTTCTAACGCTGGCAGGTAGATCGCCGCCGCTTCGCGGGTTGCCCCGCCCAGCCGGTAAGTTGAGCCGAGTTTACCCAGTGCCGTTGCCGTGATGCCGATGGACTCCCCACCGCCCCTGCTCGACTGCTCGATCAGCGCCCGCGCTCGCCGCGCCGCTGTGGGGAGGTTCCGGCCTAGCTGGTCTTCAATGATTGCGAGCTGCCCACGCTGAACGGTTGCTCGCGCTCGGTCAACTGGAGTCCACAGCCCGTTCCT
>CBDFLE010000002.1:0-41481 GCA_965248925.1 Candidatus Multivoradales bacterium
GGTCGAGGTGTTGCCAGCGACCTCGAGCGTCCCAGATCCCGAGCAAGATCCCGGCGGTGCCGGCGGACTTTTGCGGACTTTTGCGGATCAAGGCTTGCCGACCGATCCTCTCGTCATAGACTCGGAGACCGATGGCACAGCTTGAATTTCAGCCGGCGGCCGAACAGCCTCTGAGGCCCAAGGTTCTTCTCTACGGCGACAAGGGATCGACGAAGACGCTGACCACATTGGCCGTTGCACGGGCAACAGGGGCGAAGCTGGCGCTCGTGGATGCGGAGCACGGTTCCGATACGTTCGCCTCGAGCTTCGCGTTCGACGTCGTCCACACCGACGACCCGGTCGAGGTCGAGGGACAGGTCGACAAGCTACTCAGCGACCCGGGCGCCTACACGATGTTCGGCGTCGATCCGTTGTCGACTGTCCACGATCGTCTACTCGAGATGGCCGACCGCGAGCTCCGCGCCAAGCGGTCCTCCGGTGGCGGGCGCAAGCCAGGGCTGTTCGAATCGGTCCTCGAGTTCGGCACGCACAGCAGGATCGGCGCGATTTCGAAGATCCTGCAAGCCAAGATGCGGCGCCTCGATCTGGCGGTGATCGCGACAGCGCACCTCGCCACCGAATACAAGAGCAGCAGGCGAGGCCATTCGGTTGTCCTCGAGGCGGTAGGGTCGAAGCCTGAGGGTCACAAGTCCCTCGCCTATTGGTACGACCTGGTCTTGCGACTCGAGCGCATCGGAACCAACATCGTCGCTCGGGTCGAGAAAGCTCGAGGGATGCCGATCGAGATCGGCGCGTCGATCGAAGAGTTCGACCCCACCAAGCTCGTCGCGTTGTTCCCCGATGGGGTGTGGACGCGGAAAGCGATCGCGCGGCCGGTCGTCAACGACAAGCAACGGGAAGAGATCGAGGCTCTCATCGAGTTGGCTGGACTCCAGCCCTACCAAGTCTCTCAAGCCCTCACACGTTACGGGGCTTCGTCTGTCGACCTGTTGGGTGCAGAGCATGCGCCGACGGTCATCACAAACCTCCAAGGGTTCATCGCGAGAAAGCAATGAGATACGGATTCCAATCGGGCACGAAAGAAAAAGCAGCAAGCGGCGGCGGCGGCGTGTTGGCCGGCGTCTACATCATGAGGATCCAGTCGAACCAACTCGGCCAGTCCTCAAACAAGTCGCCCCAGTGGGTCGTCAAAATGACGGTCGAGAAGTGCCTCACTGAGAAGGCATCGCCGGTGGACTCTGAGCACACCGACTGGATTACCTGGACGCAGGCGGCTGAGTGGCGCGCCTGGATCTTCCTCGAGGCTTGCGGCATCAACCCCGAAACTCTCACCGAGTTCGACCTCGACAAACACTCCGACATCGTGGTCGGCAAGCTCGTCAAGGTTACCGTCGAGCCGCACAGCTACACCGGCAACGATGGCAAGGTGAGGGAGTCGACGACGGTTGCTGCCCGCGGCTACGCGCCGGTGACCGACTCGACGGCCGCTGCGGCAGCTCAGCGGCCGGCCACCGCTTCCCTGCCGCAGGACGCGCCGCCGGCGGAGACTGAGGCTTCCGCCGGCGAGGTGCCCTTCTAGTCCCATGGCAACTCCCGAGACCCAAAAGGTCGAGGGAGTCCTCTCTCGGTTCGTCTGGCGTAGCGATGACACGGATTGGGTCATCGCCATCATTGACACCGGCGACGGTGACGTGACGGTGAAGGGTGCCCTGTCGGGTGCAACCCGTGGTTGCTGCTACAGCATAGAAGGCGTTCAAGGGTCGGACTCGTTCGGCACTCACCTCAAGATCAGGAGCTCGCTCCCGGTCATTCCAAAAACTGAGTCGGCGATCCGCGCCTTCCTTCAGACGCTACCGAACATCGGTTCGCACCGCGCCAACGTCCTCGTGCGCAAGTGGGGGACCGCTGCGCTCGACAAGCTACGAACAGCAGAGTTCGAGGAACTGAAAGAGGCCGGGCTTCGGCTCGGCCTCGCCAAGCTTCACGAAACCCGGTTGATTCTCGAGGGTGCCGAGTCCGATGCGGAGCTCAAGCTCACCGTCCGCACGATGCTCGGCGACCACGGCACCGATAAGCTCTCGAAGAAGGTGCTCGACGAGTGGGGCAAGGACTCGGCCAATATCATTCGCGCGCATCCATGGCGCTTGACCGACCTACCCCGGGTCGGGTTCGTAATCGCCGACGCCGTCGCGCGCCACCTCGGTCACGCTCCCGAGTCGCCCGAGCGGATCATCGCCGGCGTCCTCCACACGATGGATCAGATCCGACAGGGTGGCGACACCGCGGTTCACAAGGTCTTTCTCGTGCAGAGGGCGGCGCAGGTCCTCGCCCTCGATGGGCACTGCGCCGACTACGGCGGCCTTGTTCTCAGCGCAATCGACGAGCTCCGCGGTGTTCTCGATCTCATCGGGATTTCGGACGATCGTGTTCAACTCCGCATCGACCGAGAGCGTGAGTCGTTCATCGGTCGCGAGCTCCGCGAACGGGTTGAACGCAAGGGCGGCTGGAGCCCGGCGACGATGCACAAGCTCGGGCTCGAGCACCTGGCCGCTGACCAACGCGCCGCGCTCGAGCTCATCGTCGCAAGCCCAACGGCGCTACTCGTCGGCTCACCGGGCACGGGCAAAACCTACGCGGTGAAAGAACTGTTGCGCTGCTACCGAAGCGGCGCGATCAAGCTGTGCGCGCCGACCGGCAAGGCGGCGCGGAGACTATCGGAGGCTGCTTGCCACAAAGCCCAGACGATCCATTCACTACTCGAGCCGGCGCCGCGCAAGGTCAAGGGCAAGGTGGTGTGGGGGTTCGGTCGGAATCACGATTTCCTCCTCGAGGCCGAGGTCGTTGTCGTCGATGAGGTGTCGATGATCGACACGTTTCTGATGTCCTCGCTGCTCGAGGCGATGCCCAACGAATGCCGGCTAGTTCTGGTCGGCGACGTCGCGCAGCTACCGAGCGTCGGTTGTGGGTGCGTGCTGCGCGACCTCATGAAGTCGAAGCTCTTGCCGACTGCGTCACTGCACACGATCAAGCGCACCAACCCGGGGCCGTTGTTGACTCATATCCATGAGGTGAGGGCGGGGCATTGGACACCGGTGGTCAACTCCAAGGCCGAGGGGAACGATCTCTTCGTGATGCCGGTCCCGAACGAGGAGCTTGGCGTCGCGAAGATACTCGAGCTCTACCTCGACCGGCTGCCCAAGCTCCTCGAGCCGAAGTCGGACCCGATCCTCGACATCCAAATCCTGTTGCCGTGGAAGGGGAAGAAGACGCTCTCCGCTGACGCGGTGAACGCGCTCGTTCAACGCCGGCGCGTTGAGCTTGGGCACGTCATCCTCTTGAAACCGGCGTTCGGCATCGGTGACAAGGTGATCCAGGTCCGCAACGACTACAACCTCGGGATCGTCAACGGCGATATTGGGTTCATCGAGCGGATCTCGGACGTCGAGCTCGAGGGGCGCTCTAAGGCTGTCACCTGCTACATCGTGCGTTTCCAGGGTTACCCGGACCCGGTAACGATCCCGGCGTTCTCGAGCGATCTACAGCTCGCCTACGCGATCACGATTCACAAGTCGCAAGGGTCCGAGTGGCCGATCGTGATCCTCGCAGCGCTCGGGATGTCGTCGCCGTTCTACGATCGCACGCTCTTCTACACGGCGCTATCGAGGGCCAAGTCGTTTGGTGTGATCGTCGGCAACCAAGGCGGCCTCGGCCGTGTTCTCTCTCGTTCCACACCTGAGCGGCGCATGACAAACCTAGTCGAAACGCTGTCGGGTGAATCCAAAGCAGAAGGCGCGAGTGGTGGTTGATTTCAGCAAACTCGCAGAGAAGAGGAGGCAGGAAAGGAAGATGAAACTCCCCCGCAATATCGAGGCGGTGACCGACATCGAAACGGTGTCGGCAATTAGCGGCGAGATGTTCGAGCAACTTCGAGCATCATTGAAGCCCGATGCAAGGCTGAAAGATCCGAAGAAGATCGAAGCCGACCTCGCTAAGCAAACCGAGCAGATCCGTCCCAAAGGTGCGCTCAGCCCTCTTACTGGCCAAGTGGCATCGATTGCCACCGTCTTCGTCACCTTCGACAACGACGGTTCGGAGGTGTTCCGGCACGAATGGGCGACGACGATCGGGCACGCCGGCAGTGAGGTAGCGGTCCTCGAGGCGTGGATCGAGAAGATGGACAAGTGTCGTGCTGCGATCGACGGCGACTTGCGGCTCGTCACCTACAACGGCCGGCGCTTCGACGTGCCGTTCTTGATCGCACGCCAGGCGGTCAACAATCTTTCGGGGCACAAGATCTTGAGTGCGAACAGATACGACAAGGCGCACATCGACCTGATCGACCAGTTCGAGGGCGGGCTCGGCAAGTGGGCCCTGTTGCTCGGGATGGAAAAACTAGGCAAGGGCAGCGACGTCGCTGCGATGATCGAGGCGGGCGACTGGGACGCGGTGCGCCTCTACAACATGAGGGACAGCGGCGTCACCGCCGAACTCTGGCGACGTGCGCAACGGTCCGCGTCGTGGTAGCTTCGAGTGGATGCCGAAGAGAGCTCCCGAGACGATCTTGGTCGACACTCGCGAGCAGCGTCCGTATCGGTGGGACGATCAGCCGGTCGAGACGGTCACTCTCGACGTAGGCGACTATAGCGGACAGAGTGTCCGCGACACGTTGCGCGTCGAGAGGAAGAGTTTGAGTGATCTGCTCGGGTGCGTCGGGGGGGGTCGGTCCAGGTTCGAGCGGTGCCTAGGACGCCTTGAGGCCTACCCGAGCAGATTTTTGATTATCGAAGCGAGCCTCGAGTTCCTTGCGCGCGGCAAGTGGCTCGACTTCCACATTGGTCTACCGAGGGGGTCGCAGTGGGACAGCTACCACCCGGATCTGCCGCGCCACAACCATCCGATTTTGTCCGCTCCCATGAAGGTCACGCCGAGCCAGGCCATCGGCTCGGTGATGGGTTGGTCGCTTCGATACGGTGTTGTCCCGTTGTTCTGCGGGGACCGTCGTCACGGGCAGGCTGCGACCCTACGCCTCATTCGCATCGCCGCAGAACAACGCCGGAAGAAAGAACGGGCGAGCGCCCCTCTCACGTAGCGCTCGCCCGTCAACACCATGGTAGCTACAGACCTTGTATCGGCTCGGGTTGCCGTTCTCCTCGAACTGTTCGCAAACCGCCGGGACAGACTAGCTGTCATGGCACCGTGGGGGAAGCCGACGCCGGTCGCCATCGCCGACGACGAGCAACTCGAGGCGGTGATTCGCTCACACCTTACCGGGTCGAAGTGCAGCCTACGCCTCGAGCAAGGCGGCGGGAAGCCAGCGAAGTCGGTGTTCGGGATCTGGCGTATCGGTTTCTATTGCCCGACGCCGGGCGACTCGCTCACGCTGTGGGCGTGCGTCGACATCGACGGTTCGAAGAACCACGCCGCCGGCGTCAAGGACGTCAGGCTCGCCGCCATCCGTATTCGTCGGCGGGCCGAGATGCTTGGCGTCAAGGTCTACCTCGAGCGGTCGGGTGGCGGCTCGGGCTGGCACGCTTGGCTGTTCTTCTCGGAACCGATACCTGCTGCGCTCGCGCGAGACATCGGTCTCGTTCTCTGCCCACCGGACGTTGAGCTCGCCACGCCAACGCGCAAGGGCCACACGTCTGCTGATCCACGCCAGAACCGAGGCCTCGAGGTCTTTCCAAAGACAACGACGCTCGCTGCGGGGGGCACCGGGGGCATGCTATGGCAGCCGTGGTGGCACGGCGCCGAAGGCGCGGCGAATAAGTTCTTCGACGCCGACGCCACCCGGATCGGCGACGAGCTCACCGACGTCGCCTTCGAGCGGCACGACGCGCAGCGCATCGCGCTCGCCCTCGACAAGGCGAAAACGTGGAGGAAACCCGACCGCGACTTTCGCTCAAGGCTCACGTCGCCAGAGTGGAACAGTTGGAAGCTCGAGGCGTGCGCTGCGCTGCCCCTCGATAGGATCTACGGCCCATATCTCACCGGCAGGACCTCCGGCGCCGGCGGTGAGTGGCTCGAATGTCGAGACCCTGAGTCTCCTAGCGGTGACCAAAACCCGAGCGCCGGCGTGGTCGACACTGTTCCCGGCTACATCCGAGGCTCGTGGCACTCGTTCATTTCGGGTGAGACGAAGCTCGTGTTCCGGTTCATGGTCGAGCAGAACCTCGCGGTGAGCTACGCCGACGCCGACCGCATCGTCGCTGAGCTCTCAGGTGTAAAGCTGCCGATTCAAAGGCTCCAGCAGGTTCGTCCCGACGGCGGGCCCAAGATCGACATCGCTGGTCCGCCGGCGCCGGTGGACACATCGAAGCCGCAGCTCACGGCTACCGACACCTACTTCAGCGAACTGGAGACGAGCTCGTGGGAGGCGCTGCTCGCATGGAACACACCGCCGCAGCTGTTCCGTCGTGGCGAGGCCGTGGTGAGTTTGTCGGTGCGGCAGGATGGGACGCTCGGCTTCAGGCAACTCACGATCCAGACGATGCGCTCGCACCTGGACCGCTGCGCACAGTGGTACGTGCCGACGGCCGCTTCGCCCAAGCCGACATGGCCTCCCGAGTCAATCGCTCGCGTGATGCTCGAGCAAGGCTACGAACAGCTGCCACCGATCGATCGGATCGTGCGGGCGCCGTTCTTCGACGCGAACCTCGAGCTCGTATCGGTCACTGGCTACCACCGCGAGCCACAAGTCTGGTTCGATGAGGCGAACGCGCTGTCGGTGGACACGATCCCCGAGGAGGTCACGGCAGACCTCGCCTCGAGGGCGGTCGATTTCCTCGACACCGAGCTCCTGAGCGACTTCGGGTTCGTCGACGCGGCAGACCGCGCGCACGTCTTCGCCGCTCTGATCCAACCGTTCGTGCGGATGGCGATTCGAGGGCCGACGCCGCTCTACGTGATCGAGGCACCCAAAGCCGGCTCAGGTAAGACGGCGGTGTGCGAGGTGATCTCGCTGGTGACCACCGGTCGACGCCTCGCGGTGCGAACGCTCACCCACGACGACGACGAGCTTCAGAAGCGGATTCTGGCAGAGCTCATCGCGAGCAGCGAGATCGTGTGCTTCGACAACGTCACCGATAGGCGGACGCTGACGGCTCTGCCGCTCATGAACACGCTGACGGCCGACCACGTCAGTGGGCGGCCTTTGGGTGCAACGCGCGTTGAGACGGCGAAGAACCGTGCCTTGTGGATGTTGACCGGCAACAACCCCAAGCTCACGAGCGAGTTCGTGAGGCGGTGCGTGAGGACGAGGCTCGATACAGGGCTCGCCAAGCCGCACCGTCGCCTCGCCTCGAGCTATCGGCATCCGAGCTTCTTCAACTGGATCGCGGACAACCGTGGGCGGCTAGTGCGTGCGGTGTTGGTGCTCGTGCTGTATTGGAAGCAGCAAGGGGCGAAGCGCAGTGAGGCGTCAAAGTCCTCGTTCGATGATTGGGCGGCGATCATCGGTGGCATCCTCGAGGCCGTGATGGTGCCCGGGTTCCTCGGTAACGAGGACGTGTTCTACGAAGACGTCGACATCGAGGCCGACGACTGGGAGGCGTTCGTGGCTGCCTGGAAAGAGCACAAGCCACCGGGGCAGGGCTGCACGTCGTCGGAGCTGTTCCGGCTGGCCGACGTGAAGGATCTCCTCGCCGACGTGAGGACGGCCGGCAATGAGCGGGCGAACGTGGTGCGGTTCGGCAAGGCGTTAGCAGCGCACCGCGATCAGGTATTCGGTGAGCACAAGATCATCCGCGGTGCGCTGAGCGGCGGCACCCGGCTTTGGCGACTCGAGCGGACAGGAGAGGACTCATGAAATACACATTCGACTTCGCGCCGTGGCTCGATCCGAAGGTCGGCCACCCACGCCAGCAGCGCCTGCCGTGGGCGCTACTGACCGAGGCACTCAGCGAGCTCGATGAGACCGACCACCACGAGGGAGGCGCTCACGAGGGCCAGGACGGCCAGGAGGATAGCTCCAAGGCACCCGATCGGGGGGCTGGGCTCGGGAACGAGTCGGTTCGCGGTTAGGTCGGCGTCGGTGCGGTGGTCGAGCTCGAACTCCAGATCCTCGAGGTCGGCGTCGGTGAGGGGGTCGTCTGGCACGGGGCGGCTCATGCGAGGATCGCCGCTCCCATGAACATCACGAGGAGGACGACGACACCGATAGCGGTGAGAAGAGGCCTCGCCGGGGGGGGCTCTTGAGCTTCCAGGCGAATCGCGAGGGGAATGTAGAGACCTTCTCTCATGACTGTGTGCTCGGCCGAATAGGCAAGGGTCCGTAGACGACAGGAATCCCCCCGCTACCGACGGGAGTCACCCACAATTCGTGGTATCGAGAGACGACGGTCGTTCCCGGGGCCTGCCCAGCAGTATCAGCGGACAGGATGAGCGCTTCTATCGTGCCTGCTGCGGCGTCGATGGTTGCAGCTCGCTGCACGTCTAAGTTTGTCGTGTCGTTGGGCCCGTCACGGAGATACCAGATAGCTGTGGCTCCAGTGAGCGCCGCAATGAGCTCCGTAGACAGCTGGCTGTTTTCGTCGCGGATATTAGCGAGAAGCGTCACCTCTTCGCTCTCCGCCATCTCGATCGTGATTTCTTCCGCTGAAGCTCTAACGGTTGTCATGGTATCAGCCTCCCTGGAACGCTAACCCTAGTCACGAGTCGACCAGGAACCTCGATGGCGCTTCCTGCTGCTGCTAGTGGCGCCTCCATTGCGAATATCCGTGCGCCTGACGCATAACGCCCCAACGGTCCTCCGTCACAGAAGACCCATACCTTGCCGTCCGCAGCGCTAAACAGCATGGAGGGCGCTCCGATCTGATCGTTGATGACCGATGGGGTTGAAGCGCCCTGGCCAAGCGTAGCCAGCTCGGAGGCCATTCGATCAAGGGTCATGATCGGGTTGTTTGGGTTGGCAGCCCAGCTACCAGCGACACCCTTAGCCTTCGACACGAAGTGACCGATAGAGGCTCCGGTCCCGCTGCGGAAGACCAAGTGATACTCGCCGGTGGGGCCGATGCTAACGTGCGGGTGGTAGGCTCCGCCGCCTTCGTATCCCCACTGGCCAAGGGGGATGTCTTCGAGCGGTGAGAAGACCTGCACTGGTGGCCCGAAGGTTAGGCCGTTGAATGGCGCGATCTCTGGTGCTCGCCAGAAGCGCCAACGGAATGGACCTCCCGGCGAGGCTTCGGTGAGGCCTGTTCCGAACGCAACGGCGTAGCCCAAATCGGGGTCATACACGGCAGTCACCTCAGTGAACCCGCCCATCCATTCGCCGGCAGAGGTGAATGGGGTCGCGAACGACTCGCCGTCGTACTCGAGTACCGATACCGGATCGCTCCAGCGGGCCGCGTCGTAGACGTTCGGGTCGCTGGCCACGGACCCCATCACGGCGGCGATGAAGCCGATCAGCTCCGCCGCCAGCGTGCCTCGGCGTGCAGTGTGTAGGAGGACCCACTGGGACGTAGGTGGGTGCCAGAAGATGGTTGGCGTGTCACGATTTGTCGATGCGAGGGTAGCGGGGACAGCTGGCAGTTGGGGGATGACGAAGCTGCCGCTGATCGGCGTCGCTGACCACCCGGTGACGACGTCCGCTGTGTGGACCTTGCCTGAGTGAGCGATGCCGGCGAGCGTCGAGGACTGGTTGCTGACGAAGTAGAGCGACAGGATGCCGTTCGCATCGAGGAACACCACGACATCGCCGTTGGCTCCGGTGCCCGCTACAGCCTCCCATGGAGCGCCGCCAGGGGTCTTGAGGTAGCCGAGGTTCACGAACCCGGACGGGAACAGGTGAGCCGACGAGTGGATCATGCGGCCGGGAACGGTCACTCGTTCAGCGAGTCGGCCGGGGACGACGATCATGATGGCCTCGATTCTAGCGCTCTCGCCTCGACGTCGTCGACCATGCGCTCGAGCATGAGGCCAATACCCTCGGCTGGGACCGATTCGGCGGAGTCGATCCGCGCCGCGAGCTCGGTGGCGATGACGTGACCGATAGCTGCGCGCACGTCTGGCGCGAGGGCGGTACGGCGTTCGGCGGCGATTGCGGCGAGATGCGGCGGGATACGGCGGTGGGGGAAGTCCATTCGGCAATTTCTCCTGTGACCAAAGCGTGACCGGGTTGGCCCCGCCAGGGTCACTATCGGGTCACACCCTAGCGGACTTTAGCGGACCTTCCATCTCGATTGTATACAAACGGGCGATGGCCTCTCCCGCCCCGCGAGGTGTAGGTAGGTGTAGGTGGTGGTGTAGGTCAAGCCCCTCTAGGTGTAGGTGGTGAAACGCTACAACCGGCGCGTGGGGCCGATCCGCGCCCCGCGTGGTGTAGGTGGTGTAGGTGGTGTCAGGCCCCGCCAGGCTGGTGATGGGAGCACCTCTCCAGAAAACTAGCGGACTTTTCTGGAGAGGAGTAGTTTCCACTACCAGCCGGGGGGAGCACCTACACTACCTACACCTTTTGCGATAACCCTCTGCCACACCGTGAGTTGCTAGGTGGAGGTGGCCTTTTACACCTCCACCTCACCTACACCACACCTACACCACGAATCGCGACATTTTTGCCGAGGTCGGCAAAAAGCGCACTGTTCGGCCCTCAAAAAGTCGGTTTTGCGTTTTTGCAAGTGCACGCAGTTCGACCTCGATTTGACCCCCGATTTGGGCCGAAAAAGGCCCAAAAAGGCCGTTTTTGGGCTTCAAATACATACGACCGTATATGGGCGAGAATGGCCGGTTTTGGACCCCTCAACATGCGGACTTGCGTGGGATAGGCGAAGTGGGCTAGGGTCGAGCGAGGCCGTAGTAGATGGCGACAGAACGCAAGGATCGATGGGGCGGTAGATCGAGTGTGGCAACTCAGGAAATTCACCGCACTGGCCTCGGCGCTGCTTCCCGGCCTCCTGTGGTCGCCGGCGCCTTCCAACCGACGCCCCACATGCGGCTCGCCCTCAACGCCGTTCTCGAGGAGCCTGCGCTCGCCGCCAACAAGACAGCACTCGGGCGCGCCAGCGGACTCGGTCGACGCACGCTTAGCGGCTGGTTTGCTAACGCTGGTTTCCGCGCTTGGTGGAACCGCTCGTTACTCGACCTCGCTCGAGATCGTATGGGCGAGGCGTCGATTGAATTACACCGACTGCTCGCCGAGTCCACATCGGACGTCGCTAAGGTGCGCGCAATTGAGGCGCTCGTTCGTTTATTCGGACAGCCTCAGGCGGGCGTTGCTGAAGCTGTAACAGTGATCCTCGAGAAGTGGGGTAGAGGCCGTGCGCGTATGGTTAGCGAGCCTGGGGGTGGGCTGGCTGTGGAGATAGAATCAGGAGAAGAGCACTCCCCCGGCACGGCGGAGGATAGCGGAGCTGCACATAAGCAACATTATCAGAACAATGCCGCCAGTCCGCCAAAGTCCGCTCGTGTTGTATCCGAGGCGATGGCGCTACCCCCCGACATGGCCGAAGCGCATGCCGCACGCGTGCGCTTAGAGGCCAGGGTGAGGGAGGGTGCCGTCTACCCCGAGGACTTAGGCGTCGAGGCTCGAGTCCTCGACCCTCGAGACCCCGACCTGCCTCGCACCGCGCCCGGGCCCTCGACCTCCCTCCCCACGCTCTCCCCGAGCGCGGGGGTGGGTTCGAATCACAAACCCGCCGGGGAGAAGCAACAGGACCTAGTAGGCACACCCCCCCCCAACAACCCGCCCTGCCCCCCCGGCCAGCGCCTCGACTTCCGGGGGCTCCCGTACGCGCCGCGGGCCGGAGACAAGGCGCCTCCTGGCTGCGAGGAGGGTATTGGTGATGCTGAGGACCCATTCGCCTAGCGGCGGGCTGGGCTTGTAGAATCGCGCCCATGGACAATCGCTACGATCAGGCGACCGCGGGCGTCTCTGGCTCGCTTGCGGTCCACAAGTTCGGCCACAACCTCGACCTCGACACTGGCGTCACGGAGGACATCCAGAACGGTCCGACGGCGCTCTATGTGCCGCCGACCGTGGATCGCATCCACAACCTGACGGGGTCTGCTGACGACGCGGCGGCGGGGACGGGTGTTCGGACGCTGCGGTTGTGGGGCGTCTCTGGTGGGGCGTTGGTGACGGAAGACGCGACAATGAACGGGGTCACCGACGTGCCCACGGTGAACGCTTACGGGTCGATCCACCGGATGAAGCCGCTGACGGTGGGGTCGGCTGGCACGGCTGTGGGCGACATCGACGCGACGGCGGTCACGGACGCGACGGTATCGGCCAGGATCTCGGCGGGCGGCAGGCAGACTCAGGCGGCTGTCTACCTGTTGCCGGACACTCACTCGGGCTCGATTGTGTTCGCGCGGCTGGCGGTGGGGGACAGCGCTGGAGCGACAGCGCAGGTATCGGGTCTCTTGCTGGTGATGACGCCGGACTCGGACGTGTTCACGCCGGTCGAGAACTTCCTCGTGAACCGTGGCGGCAACCCGGTGGACGGGAGGGAGTTCAAGGTGCCCGTAGCTGTGGCCGCTGGCTCGTGGGTGAAGATGGAAGCGACCAGCGACGCGAACAACACCGAGGTCTACGCGTCGTTCGATATGGTGTTGGGGGAGATCTGACCTCGCGGGGCGGGTGGTCACGCTGGCGCCGCATCGCCCTCGAGCGCTGTGGGGTAGCTGTTCATGGTGGTCGCGGTGGGCGATGCTGCGCAGCAACTGAAGACCTACATGGAGAGCTTCGACGAATGAACGAACGTGGTCGGGACATGGCTGCGCGACTGGCGCCAGGGCTAGCATCCTCGAGGATGCTCCGCTCGCGAACTTCAATCGGAACCCGGCCGGCTGAGGCATCGAGAGAGGTCTCTTGTCGGCCGGGTTCTTGTCCGCTAGAGTCCGCCGCCATGAAGTCAAACCCCATGACGCAAGGGCTCAGCGACAAGGATGGCCCGGTCTCGTTCAACGCCAACAAGGTCGCCCACGTCGAGGCCTGCACCAGCATCCTCGATATCGCAACCACCATCATCCTCGACCTGAGCGGCACCAAGTCCTACGTCTACACGAAGGAAGATCCCGGGACCGTTCTCTCGGCGATCGACGCGGTGTTCAACGACACCGACCCGACGGCGACTAGTTGCGCAGCCGAGCGAGCTCGACGCTGAGCTCGGTGATCTCGTCTTGCAGCTGGGCAACGCGAGCGCGCAGCACCGGCAGTTCGTCGACGCTCGAGACGAGCTCCTCGAGGTCTTTCATCCGGTGCCAGAGGACCGCCGCCCACGCTGAGACGTCGAGGAGCTCGGTGAGGATCTCCCGGCCGATGGTCTGCGGCGTGCGCGGGTCGCCGCCGGGCGCCTCGACTTGCGCGATGTCGCGGACGCCAGCGTCGAGGCGGGTCTTCACGGCGAGGAGGTATCGGTCGGCCCATGGTGTTGGGGTGAGTGGATCGGTCCACGTTTGGTCTGCGGTCATGGGAGAACACGCTACCGCAGTCCACTAAAGTCCGCTACTGTTGCGGCGATGACTGACTCAATAATCGTCCGAGCTCGCGCCCTGATCGAAGAGCTCTCCGCGGAGACCGCGACCCCGCGGAGCGAGCGTATCGGCGGCGTCCTGTGCGAGCTCATGGCGTTGATCGAGGCGCTCACCGGCGGCGAGCTCGGCGACAAGGTAGCGGCGGCAGCGGTGCGGCTCGTCGGCAAGATCGACGACAGCGCCCCCATCGCGGCGTCGTTCGTTGCGTCGCCGACGAACGATCCCGACAAGATGCTCGACAGCTGCCAGGCGGTGGTAGCTGTCGCTATCGGTCCCGCTCGAGCGCCCCTGGCCGAGTTCGTCACCCGCGGCGGCATCGACGACGTCGCGATCATTGACAAAGACGGCCGCAAGCTCTAGAACCCCCGTTGACTCGCAGAGCACCGACGATGCCGCCGCGGGTTGGCCCGCTGCCGAACCCTGCGGCAGCGGGCCTTTTTCTTGATAGGATCCCTCGCCATGATCCGCTGGACTCCGCTGGTGTCGCTTCTCCTGTTGCTCGGGTGCGTTGCCGACCCGATCGATCTCCGCGCTGCGCTGCGCCCGCCCGGGGACCTGGCGCTGTCCTCGCTGGCGTCCGCTAGAGTCGCCTTGAAGCTTGGGATCTGCACCGTGCGCGAGGGTGAGCAGTGGGCGAACGGTGAGGATGCCGGCAGAGGGAACCTCCATCCTCGAGGCTGGGGGACCGATCTCGACGTCCTGCCCAAGCGCGGCGGCGGCTACCACGGGTGGATGAACTGGCCCGACCCGTCGCCGCGGCGCCTCGGGACGCAGATCGCCTACCTCGAGAGCGACGACGCGCAGCATTGGAGCGCCCCGCGGGTGACGCTGCGCAAGGCACAGCTCGGCGCGCTGGCGAACGGCGGCGTCGAGACGCCCTCGGTGATCCTCAACGACGGCGTGAGGCCCGACTTCGGTCGCTGGATCCTCGGGGTATTGGCGAAGAAGGTTGTCGACGGCAACCGCACCGACTCGATCGCGCTGCTCTCGGGGCCTACCGTCGAGGGCCCCTGGCTCGACTCGGGGATCGTCATGCGGCCCGAGCACCCGTGGGAAGCGCCATACCTCAGTAGCCGCTATCCCGGCAAGACCACCGGAGGCGACCAAGAGCCGACGTTCGTGTTCATGGGGCGCGTTCTGGTGTGCTACTTCGTGGGCGACCACTACGGGCGCGGTGAGGTGCCGATGATCGGTGTCGCGGCGCTGTTGCCTGGCGAACGCGAGTGGCGCAAGTGGCCGAAGCCGCTGTTCGCCGGCGGCCAGGCCGAGGCCGAGCTCGTGCCGGGCGGGATCTGGCTCTACTACGGCGCGCCGCCGCCGCAGAACCAACGGATCGAGCGGCGCTTCTCGCGCGATGGGATCAACTTCGGCGACCCCGAGGTCGTTCTCCGGGTCGGCAACCGCCAGGCTTTCGACGGGGGTCAGGTCCTCGGCCCGGCGGTGGTCAGCGACCGAATCTGGTGGTTCGGTCGCCCGTGGGAGCAGCGCAACCCGGTCCGCTTCGGCGTCGCGTCGTGGTAGCATCGAGCTATGGTCACAATCCTAGAACCGATCGTCACCAAGTTCTTGAACGAGGAACTCCGGCCGATGGCCGAGCGGGTCAACGGTCTCGAGGCGCTCCTCGACGATCTCGTGCAAGCCTACGATGGCGAGGTGAAGCCGATTCTCAACGGTTACGCTGCCCCCGACATCATCGACGACGGTCGCGCAGCGCAAGGAGTATCGGTGCTGTCGAAGAACGACATTGTGAAATTCATGTTGCACGCGACAGCGATTCGCGATGCGATTCAGGATGCGGATCGCGGCGAGCTGCGTAAGCCGGTGGTTCGTCCGTTGTCGGTGTAGAAGCATGCTCGGCGAACAATGGTATTTCGTAGCGCAAACAACGATCGTTGCCGCGCCGTCAGACTCAAATGATGGGCGCGACCGGTTCGGTTTCGCTTTAGCTACGGCGGCTTGGACATTCTCAACCTTGTCGTTAACTCAGGTGGGATCGTTCTCAGGCTATTCCTGGGTGCTTGGCGACTCGATTTACCTCAGTCATGCGGCGATTACCGACGGGTTATATGAGATCGCGTCGAGGGTGGACGACGATACGATCACGTTAGTCGAGTCAATAAGTCCGGCGGACCAAACTATCATTCTAAGCTCGAATGGTCCGTGGCTAACGATACAAAAGGTTTTCACGGATTTGCCTGGGCCATTCGGTAACGTTGCCAGAATTTGCGACGACGGGGATTACAAACCGTCGTCGGGGCTTATTTGCTCTATCCAGGGGGACCCGCGCTGGGGCTGGTATTGGATGCTCGGGGCAAACACTCGGGGCATTTTGGATGGTTCTCGAGCAACGATTTCCGCAACAAACTTGGGTGGGGCGGTTGACCTAATTGAATTTACATCCGGAAATTACTGGGAATTTCAAGACCTCATCTTCTCTGGCGGCTCTCCGGTCGGCGGGCAAGACTTAGTTCGAGGCAGACTGGGCGGCTCGCGCTTTAATTTCGTTAGGTGTCGGTTCACCGGGGCCGGAAGGCATGGTCTCTATCATGTAGACTACAGGTGTGGGGTAGAGTTCGTTGATTGCGAAATTGACGCCTGCGTCGGCAGTGGGGTTGACTCTGGTGGCATAACCTGGAACAGCAATAGATTTATGAGGTGTTCAATCCATGATAACGGCGGGATAGGCGTAAGGGTGAGCACTCATGAAGCGGGGACCACGACACCTGCAATCATAGGGTGCGTTATATACGATAACGCCAGTCATGGAATCCAGGTAGAGCGAACAGGAAACAGTGATATCGGAATTATTATCGATGCTTGCACCATCCATGGGAACAGTGGGAGCGGCATATACGTGACGGCGATCGGCCCTTATAGCCCAATTTTGATATCTAATTGCGCGATAGCGAATAACGGTGGTTATGGGATTGATTGGAATATGCCCGGGGCGAGCGAGATAGGCCCCCCACGTCATGTTGTGGGCACGTTATTCCATAGCAATACTAGCGGCGCGGTGAGTGTCGACAACATTGTTCTCGATTCAACTAATCCGCGGTGGGCGAACCTGTTCGATTTCGCACCGGGATTCGTGTCCATAATTGACGGCCTTGAGGACTACACCCCATCCGTCGGCAGCCCCCTGCGCGCCGCAGGCGTCGGCGCTCCCACCCGATGACGACCACCCGCATCGCTATCGGCGCAATCGACGACCCGGCGTTCATCGGCGCCATCCGCCCGCTCGACGATCAGACGCTTCCGACCGACGTCGCTGGCGTCAGCGATTCAGCTTGGACCACGGTCAAGGCCTACGTCCTCGGTGGGAATCTGGTCAAGCCGCTCGAACACCAAGTCTTGACCGAGACGTTGGGCACGCTCACCGACATCAACGACATCAACCCGCTCGCCGGCGACTCGCCTGATTCGAACCGCGCGACGGTCGAGTCCGAGATCGTCGCCGCGATCGACAACATCCTCCCGTGAAGAAGAGATTCCGTGTTGGACAGGTTTGGGTCGGGAAGACCGGTCACCGTCGCGGCATCACCAACATGACCGAGACGCACGTCAGGAGTGTCGACCTCGAGAGCCGCCTCGCGTTCATCATGGTGACGAAGGCCTTCGCCAAGTGGGCTGGGGAGCTCTACAACCCCGACGCTGTCTACCAAGCTCAGCTGGCGGTATGATCGGGCTGCGCTAGCAGAGGTTGCGAAGCTGCGTGGGACTTGGTCAAGGCGGTGCCATCCTAGGCAACGGGGTGGCGCCGCCTTCTTTTTCCGCTAGACTCCGCCGCGTGAAGATCTCCAAGGGCCGAGGCGACCACGTTCGCAAGGCCCGCTACACGACCGGCGAGGACGATGAGCGAGGAAAGCGCGGCGACGAAAGTTCGGATCTCGACGATCAAGCTGCCCTCGACGAGAGCCGGCCTGTTCTCGATCTCGTTTCCGAAAGGGTCGAGGCGTCTGTCGTTCCGTTGCATGAAACCGCCGCACGGCGACCCGGCGCTCGTCGTGGTGTCGCCGGCGACGTCGACCGAGAGAGTGACCCGGGCGATTCTGATCGTGCGTGAGGGCGCCCCCATGGAGGCCGATACGGTGCCGAACCGCGAGGCTTATCTCGGTGAGTGGCGCTTCGCTGGTCACCAGTTCTACGCCTTCGACGCGGGACCGTACGTTGAGCCAAGTCCACCAGAAGAAACCGAGGCCGAAGTCGCGGCCAACGCCACCACCACCAAAACCTGAGACGGTCGAGGTTCGCCTCTTGCGCGCGCTGCTCGCTGAGCAGCATGAGACGCGGAGGCTGCTCGCCGAGCTCGTTCTCGAAACCAAACGGAGCCGCAAGCAATGAAGAGCGTCGCAATCGATCCGATCTTCGACGAAGACGGTCACCCCACCGGCGAGGCTGTCTTGATCGACCATCGCTCGCTCGAGCGGGTCGTCGTCAAGCTGACCAGCGTGCAGAAGTGGCCCGGACAGGGCCCGTCGATGTTCGGCATCCCCGAGACGGACATCATCGAGTACCAAGAGGCTCAGGCGGCGGGCAAGAGTGACTCGGCGCCGGTGACCAGCGACCCCACGGACACCAAGCCGCCGGCTGATGAAACGAAGCCCCCGACGGACGAAAGCGGATCGTCCGTCGTTTCCACCGGCTCTGCCGGTGGCGATACCCCCCCGAATCCCCCGACTTCCGAACCGGGGGCGGGTTCCGCCGCCGGGGGAAACCCCGGCGAGGCTCAGTAGGCGCGAGAAAACTTCGCGTTCGGCCGTTCGGTGCTGAGCTCGAGGGTATCGTTGAGCCGCTTTCCCGTTGGCGCGGGGAGCGGCTCTCTTTGTAGGATCGCCCGCATGGAATCGAAGCCAGGACCGAAGACGTCAGAGTTCAAGCTCACCGTCTTCCTCGTCGCCGTGGGAGTGGTCTTGCTGTTCATGGATCAGACCGACGCCGGCGCGGCGATCCTCGCAGCAGCAGGTATCGGATACCCCGCCGCTCGAGGCCTAGCCAAGTGAGCGTTGGGTCGGTTGACAGGCGTGTCGTTACCTATCCAGCGCTGTGGGCGGTGCTCGTATCGGTCATCACGCTCGGGCTCGGAGTGACCGCATTCTTTCACGACAGCCAATCGACAGCGCTGGCCGAGCATGCACAGCATCCTCATCATGGCGCTGTCCACCGGCGAGAACTGGAAGCGCAAGCCATTGCCTCGAGGCGGGAGATCGCTGAAATCCAGAAGCGGAACGAGATCCAATTCTCGTTCATCCGCACCGAGCTTGCTGAGATCAAGGCTCGCTTGAAGTAGAGGACTGCCGCGGCTAGTCTCCTAGAGTCCGCTGAGCGGACTTTCCTTTCGCAACCCTACGGAGACTGATAATGAGTAGTGGCACCGTTCCCCCGCTAGAGGGCGGGTTTCACATCCCTTGGAGCGAGGTCGACCCGACGCTCCAACACGGCGGGATCGCCGGGCAGCTGGCCGAGGGATTCGTCGCCGCGAAGCTCGGCGACAACACCGCGTCGAAGAACATGGACGCCCGCACGGTGTTCGCTGTGGTGCGCGACTTCACCGCATCGGTTTCGATGCATCCCGAGGCGAACATCGAAGGCCCGCCTCAGCGAGGCATCGTCGAGGACGTCCTCCGCGGGTTGAACTGGGTCCTCGAACGCTTGTGGGATCGAACCCGCTCGAGCGCCGATGTCTTCTTCACCTGGACGCACGCCACGCCGCCGAGCGAGAGCTTCCGCTTGCGGCCGGTGCGCTTCCCGCTGCGCAACGAATTCGCGCACACCGCGATCGAGACCTTGCTTGGTTCGATGATCGAGATCGCCGAGATGAACGCCAACGCGCACCACACGGGTTTCGATCCGTCGTCGACCGCGCGCATGCTGGGTCCGTTCCTGGTGCTGAAGGCGAACCTCATGCGCGATTTCTTCGACAAGGAGATCGGTGGGCAGATCACCGCGCAGGAGCTCGCGACGTTGTTCGCCGCGACCAGCCCGCCGCCGGGGCCGACCATCGTTCCACCGGGTCAAGAGGCGCCGACGCCGACGAGTGCGGCGGTCGCCGTCGAGCAACAGGGCGCCGACGTCGTCCAGTGGTTCCCGACGCCGGAAGACTGGGCTGTATTTGGTCGCAAGCGCGACGCGCTCTACAAGGCCGAGCGCATCTTCCAACCCGAAGCGGCGTTCGGCACGACTGAGGACGTCTCGCCACCGATGGCCGCTACGCCTCCCTCTGGCGGCTCCAGTGCGCTCACCGACGGCGGATGACCGACCAGGACCTCAGCGCCTTTAGGGCGAAGGAGACCCCGGCAGCGGCGATGATCGCCCTAGCTGATCCGGGGCTTTCCTTGCTTCTCGCGTTGTGGTCTACGGTCAAGGTTCGAATCGCCCCTTCTGAGACGGTGCCGGCGACGTGGGCGGAGCTCTGGAGTGATGACCGCGCAGCCGTCGATATTAGTGAAGTCGCCACGATGCTCGGCGTTGACGTCAACACTGCGGCGCGCGTCGTCGAGCGAGCGATCGCGCTGCGCGTCGTCTATCCTGACGGCACGATCCACGAATCCGCTCGAGAGCTGTTGGGTAAGAAGGTCGAGCTATGGAAGCGATTGGCGCTAGGGCAGAAGGCCGAAATCCCCGACTCGCTGCCGGAGCCGGAGCCGGAGCAGTAGACGACCTCGAGCTCCTGACTCGGCTGCACGACGCCGGCATCCCTCAAGACTTCGACCGCGAGCGGCATCCTCCCGAGCTACTCGCCTACTTCCTCGACCACGCTGAAGACTGGCGAAACGGCCGGATCCGGCTCGGCGATCACTGCGAACGATTCACCACCGGCGAGAACGGCGAGCTCGTCGCGCAGTGGTACCCTGATTCGCTCGACTCGCGTGTCCTGGTCGACAAGGCTGAGCTCTTCGAGCGGCTCGGGTATCGGCCCGCTCTTCCGTCGTGCTTCGCGCACGCCAGCTTGCAGCGCATCCGTACGCTCTCGGGTGGCGCGCGCTACGGCAAGAGCCGGTGGGCTGGCTTCGAGATCTTGCCGCTCCTGCTGACGCCCGGCTTCATTATCTGGATCGTCGCGCCTGACTACAGTCTCGGTGAGAAGGAGTTCCGATACGCTCTTGAGGCGATCAACTCGACGGTGATCCGCGACGACTTCGGTGAGATGATCGACGCCGGTCGCGTGCGCAACAACGCCAAGGGCGGCGACATGGAGATCCGTCTCGACTGGGGTGACGCTGGGTTCTCTCAGCTCATCGTCAAGAGCGCCCGCAACAAGGAAAGCCTACTCGGCGAGGCGGTCGACGCGGTGATCCTGGCCGAGGCCAGCCAGCTCACGGCGGAGATTTGGAGCCGCTATCTACAGCCTCGGTTGATGAACACCGACGGGATTGCGCTGTTCCCGAGCTCGCCGCAAGGAACCGACTGGTTCGACACGATCGCGAAGAAGGGTCTCGACGGGACCCGTGGCTTCTTCACGGTCAACGCCGATACGAGGATGAACCCGACGCTGAAGCTCGGCACCGTCGTCGACCTGTCGTCGCGCGATCAAATGGGCGACAGCGACTTCGCTGAGCAGATCCGCGGGATCGGCGTGCCCAAGCACGGTCTGATCTACCTCGGCTTCAGCCGCGCGCTGCACGTTGATACGTGGGACGTCGAATGGCCGCGGCCGTCGTGGCGTCGTGGGCGCGTGTTCGACTTTGGTTTTCGCGACGCCTACGTCGTGTTGTGGTTCGCTCGCGACGAGGACGGCCGCTTCTACTTCTACCGCGAGTTCTACAAGCGCGGCGTGCTGACCGATGAGGTGGTCGCCGCGATCGCCAAGGCCGAGGGCTGGCCGACCTCGAAGGATGCCGCTACGGGCAAGGTCACCTTGGTCGGCGCGCCGCGGGTCGAGAAGATGTCGCTCACCTCGATTTGCGATTGGGATGCCGGCGAGCGGGAGTCGCTACGGCGCCGAGGTATTGGTTCTCGCATGGCGAACAAGTCGATCGACGAAGGCGTGAAGAGCGTCGCGCGATCGCTCCAGCTTCAGCGCGACGGCAAGCCGCGGGTCTACATAAGTCCGCGGTGCCTCAACTTGATCCGGGAGGTTCGCTCGTATGAGTGGGGCCCCCACGGCGGACCGAAGGCCAACCAAGACGATCACGCGATGGACGCGATGCGCTATGCGATCCACACCCTCGACCCACGCTACGGTGAGCTGAAGATCCGCGAGATCGAGTTCGGCTAGGGCTGGCGATGCAGGCACTAGAGCGTTAGGAATTGCAAGCATGATTCCAGGCCGCGCGACGAGTGACTTCAAGCAGCTAGCCTTTGGGTCAGGCACCACCGAGCTTGCTGCGGCCAAGGCCGACTTGGTGCCGGTGTTGATCGGGTTGCGAGTCAAGAACAGTTTAACCGCCGGCACCGCAGCGAAGATCCAGACGGGCACGGGTAGCCGTGAGCTCTTCAACTTCAACTTGGTCGACGCGACTGAGCTGACCGCGGTGGTCTCGGTCCTATACGGCGACGTCGGTGAGTCGCTCGAGTTCGTCGCAGCGGGATCGGCCGGCAACGCCTTCCTGGGCTACACGGTCATCTACATCAGCGGATGACCGCGATCGTCAACATTCTGCCGAGGGGAACGTCGGGTGTTCTGGCGGTGACCACAGCAACCCCGGTCGTGATCGCTCCGGCGGTGCCCTACATGGTGCCGGTGTTGTTGTCGGTGATCCTCCGCCGGGTTGGCGTCGGCGGTGGGGCGTTCTCGAAGATCAGCACATCGGGCGGGCGCAATGTCCTCATGATGACCGTTCTCGCAACTGGTGACCCACCGTTCCGAAGCCCCGACTCGCTTCCGGTCTACGGCGACGTTGGCGAGGCGCTTCAGTTCACTCGCGTCGAAGCTGTCGGCGGGACCGTCCACGTTTTCTACTCCTACGGATACGTGTCCGGATGACTCGACGCGGCAAAAGGAAGGCGCACAAGATCGCCGGAGTGAACGCAGAGAAGTCCTCGAGGGTTCTTAGCGCGCTCGGCGTCGAGGACCTGGGCTTCGGCTCGGACGGCATCCCGCCGGGGTTCCCGATCGAGAGCTACTTCGACTCGCTGCGCAAGTCGGTGTGGCTCATGGCGTGCAGCTATCGGCTCGCGTACGCGATCGCCTCGGTCGGGTTCAAGGTGCTCAAGCGCCGCGACAAGACTGAGGCCAAGGGGGCCAAAGCGAATCAGCTGCGCGACTTGCTCGACCGCGTCAATCCCGAGGACACCTACTTCGATTGGATCGAGTCGAAAATGGTCCACCTCTCGATCGCCGGCGAGAGCTTCACCGAGGTCGCGACGAACAAGCTGCGCGAACCGGCTGAGCTGTGGGAGTGGAATCCCGACATGGTCAAGCCGCTCTCGGAGACGCGGGGGGGGCGTGCGCGCGTGCGAGCGTATCGGTTCTTCAGCGGCGGGCAGCACATCGACGTGCCGCGTGAGAGCGTCGTGCACACGAAGGTCTACAACCCGCTTCACCGCGACCGCGGGTTCTCGTTCGTGTCGGCGATGCAAACCGACCTATCGGCGGACATCCAAGCGGCGCTGTGGAACCGCGCCTTCCTGAAGAACGGCGCGCGCACCGGTGGTTGGATGAAGCCGACCGAGGGCGACCTCGACGATGGCCAGTGGCGTCGCCTGAAAGCCGAGGTCCAGCGGACGACCTCGGGCTCGAGCAACGCCGGCAAATACGGCGTGCTGCCGGCGGGGATCGACATCACCGAAACCGGCGTCAGTCCCAAAGACCTCGATTGGTCGAGCCTTCGTCGGTGGACGCGCGAGGTCGCCGCGGGCGGCACGGGCATCCCGCCGATCCTGGTCGGCAACTTCGACGCAGCCAGCTACGCCAATACTGAGCAACAGCTCTCGGCGTTCTGGGACTACGTCGGCAAGCCGTGGCTACGGAAGATCTTCTCGGCGCTCAACGAACGGTTGGTCCACCCGTTGATTTCCGAGGACCTGATCCTGTGGCCGGACATGCTCGAGATCGACTCGCTCGTCGACTCCGAAACGACCCGGGTCCAGAACACTTCGACGCTCATGCAGGCGGGCGTCATGACGATCAACGAAGGCCGACAGCGTCAAGGCTTGCCGGCTCTCCCAGACGGCGACCGGCTGCTCATCCCGCTCGCGCTCGACCCCGTCTTGGGTGATGACCTCGAGCGGGAAGAGCCACCGGCTCCGGCCCCGGCGCCCGAGGGCGAAGGCGCCGACCCTGAGCCACCCGATGACGATGGTAAGCACGCCAAGGCCTCCAGGGCCGACCGTGAGGTCATGCGCGAGGCTCAGGCTCGTGAGCTAGCCAGGGCGGAGAAGAAGCTTCAGCGGGCA
The DNA here is from genome assembly GCA_965248925.1 of Candidatus Multivoradales bacterium. Lineage (GTDB taxonomy): Bacteria > Acidobacteriota > Thermoanaerobaculia > Multivoradales > J023 > CBDFLE01. The sequence continues at coordinate 23,803 of CBDFLE010000002.1, forward strand.
GCCTCGACGTTTCTGGCGACCTTCAAGGCTGGGTTTGTCGCCCGGGCCAAGGCGGCCGGCGAGCTGCCCGACCCCGAGTTCATCGCTGGGCCGATCGAGGCCGAGTCGCGCCAGGCGTTCGAGCTTCTGGCGCCGGCGTTCGTCGAGGCGGTATCGGACAGCGCCGAGACGACCCTTGGCCGCCTCGGCTTCGAGAAGGGTGTGGAGGTATACCGGCGCAAGGTCGACGCGCCCGAGCGCCTGCCCGAGCTCATCGACATCATCGGCTCGTTCGACGAGCTCAACCCGCGAGTGATCGCCTACCTCGAGCGGGTGTTTGGTCACCTCGAGGACTTGACCCGTGAGACCATCGCCGGCGTCAGGGACACGATTACCACGGGTCTTCAGGGCGGGAAGGGCATCAACCAAATCGTCATCGACCTTGAGGGCTTGGCAGCTTTCAGCGCCGAGCGCGCTGAGCGCATCGCTCGCACCGAGACCGCGGCGGCGATGAACCTCGGCGCGAGCGAGGCCTTCCGCGTCGCCGGCACCGATAGGAAATCGTGGCTCTCGGCGAAGATTCCCGGGCGGACTCGTGACTCGCACGCCGAGGCCGATGCTCGATACAGTCGCGCGCCGATCCCGGTGAGCGACAAGTTCATCCTCGAGGACCCGACCCGCACACCGAGCCGGGCCGAGCTCATGTTTCCCAGCGACCCCGAGGCGCCAGCCTGGGCGGTGGTCAACTGTCTGTGTTCGATGGTCCCCGAACAACCTGAGGCGCGCCGCTACTGGGTCGCCCAATGCCGCAAGGAACTCGACTTATGCTTGAGCTGAGCCAGAAGACTTTCGTTCCCGCCTTCAGCACCAAGGCCGGCTCGGTCGACGTCGAGGCGCGCACCCTCGAGGCTGTCTTCTCGTCGTCGTCGCTGGACCGTGACGGCGAGGTGATTCAGCCCGGAGCCTTCAAGGAACGAATCGGCAGCTTCGAGAAGAACCCTGTCGTTCTGTGGATGCACAACGCATTCGATCCGCCGATCGGTCACGTCGCCGAGATGGAGATCGGCGACAAGGCCATCGAGGGGAAGATCCAGTTTCGCCCAGCCGGCGACGACCCGCTTGCCGACAACGTTTTCCTTGCCTACGCGAGTGGCGACTTGACGTCGTTTTCGATCGGCTTCCGTGTCTTCAAGATGGACCAACCCGAGATCGACGAAGAGACCGGCAAGCAGACCTCGCCGCCGACGGTCACCGAAGGCGAGCTCATGGAGTTGTCGGCCGTGACCATCCCGGCGAACACCGATGCCGTGAGCAAGCACGCCGAGATGGCGAATCTCTTGACTTCGGGCCTGAATCGCTACCTCAAGGTGACGGGCGAGAAGATGCCTCAGGTCGGTCGCAAGTTGCTCATGCCGTCCGTGGGGCAGCCGATTTACACGGCCACCGCGAGCGACCTGGCGGTTCTCGAGAAGGCTCACGAAGTCGTTGGTCGGTTGATGGACAACGTCGCTCGCAAGACGCGCGTTTCCCCTGAACAGCTCGACGCGCTAAGAACTCTCCGACTCTCACTCGTTGTGTCTTCCGCTCCTGAGGCGGACGAGTCGACGGCTGCGAGTCAACTCCTCTCGGAGGCGTTCGCAGCCTGCGACGCCGCCCTTGCTGGGAACCCCTCCTAGCGGACACTCAACCCGAAACCCCCAAAGAGAGAACCGGACCGATGTACGGAACTGCACTCCTGGAGAAAGTCGGCGAACTCTCGGCGAAGGTCGTAGAGGTCGCCAAGCACGGCCTCGGCAAGGCCGAAGCCGACGAGCGCTTCAAGAAGATCGAGACCGATCTCGAGCTCGCTATGAAGGCGCTGCGCGAGGACGTCAACCGCCCGAGCGAGGTGCGGCGCCTCGACAGCGCCGGCAGCGCTGCCGAGTGGTTCTTGCGCAAGGGCTACACCAGCTTGCCGGCGCCGGACAACCGCGGCGCGGGCCAGGCGGCGAAGGCGAAGAGCGCGAAGGCGATTCGCGGGATCTCGATTTTCAAGGTCGACCCGTGGTCTCAGCAGACGACGCGCGAGGCTGCCGTCCCTCAGGAGGTGAAAGACGCACTCGAGGCGATGGACCACGTCTACATCCTCGACAAGCTGTTCGAGTTCAAGGAAGGCCCGATGGCTTGGCACCAGGCCAAGATGGGTCACGAAGGCGGCGCCCGCGGCCTGTTCATGGAACGGTTCCCCGAGATGGCGGGCCCGTACGACGCTTTCGCGAAGGTGTTCTTCGAGCTCCAGGGCAAGAACATGAGCTCGACGGTCGCCGGCAAGGGCGACGAGTGGGTGCCGACGATCCTGTCGACTAACCTGCTGGACATCATCCGGCTCGCGATGCCGGTGACGAACCTGATTCCGCACGTCTTCCAGCCGTCGAACCCGTGGCAAAACCCGCTCCTGTCGGCGAACCCGATTGCCTACCGGAAGCTGGAGAACACGGCGATCACCGAGAGCGATCTCACGACCGCGAACTTGACGTGGACTGCGCACATCTTCGGCGCCTACACGGCCTACAGCGACGAGCTCGACGACGATTCGGCGATCGCGATCGTGCCGGCCATCCGGTCGGGCATCATCCGCGCGCTCGGCGAAGGCCTCGAGGAAGCGCTCGTGTCCGGTGACGGCGACAACGCCGCTCACTTCGACAACGACTACATCACCGGCGGCGCGCCCTTCCGCACCTACCAAGGCGGCGTTTACGGCCTGCGTCACTTCGCGATGGACGACGCCGGCGGCACGCCGTCGACGGTCGCCGGCACTGGTGCCGCGATCGGGTTCGCCAACATCGGCTCAGCGCTCGCCGCGATGGGCAAGTTCGCCGCGGGCCGCATCGCGACCGGTGAGGTTGTTGGCCTCATCAACGCGCAACAGTGGGTGCAGCTATTGACCGAGACCGGCTCGCCGATCGTCAAGGTCAACGAATACGGCAACGGCGCCACGATCCTCACCGGCGAGCTCGCTGAGATCTTCGGCGTCAAGCTGTTCCTGTCGTTCGGCATCGAGCAGCGAAAGGACTCCGTCGCGGCCACCGGGCAGAACACCGTCGGCGGCCCGAACACGCTCTCGACTGCGTTGATCTTCAACCGGATGAACTGGCGGATCGGCGACCGCCGGGACTTCCGCCTCGAGCGCGACAAGGACATCGTCGCCGGTCGGAACGACGTGGTCGGCACGGCGCGTTGGTCGATGCAGTCCGTCGAGGGTGACAACGAAGGCGCCGGCTGGGATCCGAGCACGGTCCCCGCGGTGGTCGCGATCGTCAACGTCGACTAGTAGGAGCGTGAGCGGTGGTCCTATTCACAGTGGCGGAGTTCAAGGCGCACGAGGGGATCATCGGGTCCTCTCTCGACGCCTTGATCGTCCAGCTCGAGTTACGGGCCACCGCTCACTTCGAACGACTCCTACATCGCAAGCTCGACGGTGCAGGCAGCTTCACGGAGGACTATAGCGGACAGGGTCAACGTGACTTGGTGTTGCGCTATTCGCCGGTCGTCGCGATCACCTCGATCTCGATCGATTCGAATCGGGTTTTCACGTCACCCATCACGGCGAGCGACTACGTCCTCGACCCGGAAGCTGCGATCCTGACTCGGGTCGAGGCATCCACCTTGCCGGTCCAATTCCGTGCCGGTCCGGTGTGGCCGTGCGGCGACTACAACATCCGGGCGATCTACACCGCGGGCTACACCACGGCACCCGAGGATCTCAAGGAAGCCGCGATCCTGTGGGCCGCGGCGCGCTTGGCCCGTCAAGGTCTGATCGGCGTGCAGAGTGAGACGATCGGCTCACACTCGATCTCGATGTTCGCCGGCAAGACCGCCGGCGAGGCTGAGGTCGCAGCGCTCACCGCCCCGTATCGGTCCTACCCGTCGCTTGGCCCGGTGAGGGATGCGTCGTGAGCAACATCCGCCGGCGACTGACCCACACTGTGAACGTCCACAAGTCCGCCCACGTCCTCGCGGGCAAGCGAAAGGCTACCGAGTGGGTTGCAAATGCCGTTGCCGTGCCGGCTCGCGTGGACCCCTTGTCGGATACGCCCTCGATCACGTTGTTGGGAAAGACCGCGACCGAAACGTATCGGATCTACTTCGAAGCCGATGCCGACGTCGAGGAAGGCGACAAGGTTGTCTGGCTCGACCGCACGCCAAGCCAGACTTTCCTAGTCCGCACGGTGCAGGCCTTCAGCGGGTTGAGGGCGAGCCAAGCCGACCACCTCGAGGCGACTGCCGTCCTCCAAACGGTGTGACTATGGTCCGAGTTCGACTCAAGGTGAACTCCGATCGCTGGCGAGCCGCGTTCGAGAAATACCCCGAGCGGATCAGAGCCGCGTTCGCTCGGGGGCTCAACCGCGCCGGCGAGCTCGTGGCGCGCCAAGCGTCGATCAACCTCACCAGTCCCGGGGCGAGCGGCTATTCCTCGGTATTCACGGGGACGTTGCTGCGCGCGATGTCGCAAGGGTGGAAGGTCGACCCGAATCTCCTGACGCTGCGCATAGGCCCCGGCCTGGCTGCTGTCTCGAACGACGTCCAGAGCTACGCCTTCTTCGTCGAGCACGGGCGACGCCCCGGCAAGCGACCGCCAGCGCGCGCCCTCGAACTGTGGGTGAAGCGCAAGCTCGGCGTCGGCGACTCGGAGGAAAACCGACGGCTCTCGCTCGCGATCTCCAAGCGTATTGGTGAGCGTGGGACCAGGGGGTCGCCGTTCCTTGAGCCCGCCGTGAGGTCGAGCCTGGGCCCGATGCGCGATGTGATCCAGGACGCGGTTGACGCAGAGATTCGCGCCATCAACGCCGAGGGGACTTCATCGTGAGCTCGAACCTCAAGACCACCGAGCTCGTCGATGCTGCGGTCACCATGATCGCCGGCGCTTCGATGAGCTTTGCGCCGGTCATCGTTCAAGAGGGTGACCTCGCTTTCTACGTCGAGTCACGCGATCCAAGCCTCGATGTGCCAGCGGTGTTTGTGAAGGCGACCAAGGTGAGGATTGCGGTCGAGGATGTCACCGGGGCACGTATCGGAACCATGACGACGTTGCGCGTCGTGGTCATCAACTCGTGGTCGGACGGCGACACCGTCGTCGACAAGCGTCAGGCTGAGGCGCAGGACATCGCCGAGCTGTTCCTCGGCAGCGCCGGTACGGCCTTCGACATCGGCGGCGCCTCGATCACCGGCTACACTATCGTTCGCGCTGTCCCAGTGGACCTCGAGCTCGAGCCACCCGAGAGCGCCCTTGTGAGTTTGCTCGGCGATCGCCAGTTGTACGCGACCGCCATCGCTGTCACCGTCAACGGATTCGCTGAGAGGGCCTAGAACATGCCTGTACCAAGACTCGGAGAGGGAGCCTTTGTAGGGCTCGGCCTCACGTCCCCGTTCTCCACCAATGGTGCCGCTGCCCAAATCGGTGTTTGGGCGCCACTGTTGGCTGCGACCGATAGCCTTGCGTTCGAGACCGACGACATCGTCCTCGAGGATCTCACCTCGCGGAACGACCTGGTCGAGGGGATGTTCTTCACGGGGCAAAAGCGGGTCTCGGGCACGTTGGTCCTCGAGGCCAATTATGACGTGATGACCGAGTTCCTCCGGATGTTCACGGGCCACAACGTGACGCCCAGCGGTGCGGGTCCCTACACCTATGCCTTTGTCCCGGTTGGGCGGGACGACCCTACTCACTACGCTCTCGGGACGACCGAACACGCGATGGTGATCGAGGTGTTCAAGGGCGGCGCCTTCGCGAACTCAGTCTTCTATCAAGGGTGTGTCCCAACCGAGATCGTCTTCGGCTTTGAGCCGAACGGGTTCGCGAAGATGACGGTCAGCTTCATCGGTCGCACCGCCACGATCGGCGCGAAGTCGACCCTCGCTCTGTCTTCTTTGCCGCAGCTGGCGACGACGCCAACCGGTCAGGCGAGCGCCTTCATCGCACTGGCTGGTGTGCCTTTCACGGCGTTCTCGACGACGGTGACGCTGCGCAACGGCCTAGGGCTCCGACACGACGTGACGGCGATCGAGAGTCTAACGCCGGTGCCCGAGGGCAAGGAATCGTCCGAGGTCGCTTTCGATATCGAGGTTCCCGACGACACGTTCATCACTGCCGGCGTCGGCGCTCATGCTCTGTTCGCGACACCGAACACGGTGTCGCTCGCGAGGGTCTCGCCGGCGCACTCGCTGACTTTCAGCTTCGGCAAAATGAAGGTGGTAGGCCCTGGTGAGCCGCGACCTCAGGGGCCCGGCCCGGTTCGGTGGTCTGGCACGATGCGCCCGGTCGCGGCGAGCATCACCACGGTTGGCGCGCCGGCGATCTCGGTCATCAACGCGAACGCGGCCTTCGTTCTGTAGGCCGTCGGCGGTAGGCTGCGGACTTTAGTGGACCCGCAAACTCAACTAGGACAGCAGAGATGGACGAAACCCAAGCCCCGCAGCCGACCACTCCTCACGCCGACGTTGTCGAGAAGACGATCACCGTCGAGATTCTCGGCAAGGAATACCAAGCGCGCGAGCTCATCGCGATCGACATCGCTGACCTCGAGGACAAGGCTAACGCCTCGATGAGCGAGCTTCAGCATGACCCGTCGAAGCGCAACCGGATGCGGTGCGCGCTGGCCATGGTGTGGGTTTGCGTCCGAAAGTCCGGTCTCGCTCCCGACGCCATCCGCGGCAAGCGGTGGGCGATCTCGTGGTCTGACATGGAAACAATCCCGTATGGCGAAGTGGGCGACGTCATGAAGAAGGTCGCGCCTTTTTTCGGTGGGGGTCCCTCGGAAGGAGCCCCGCCCGAGTAATCGTTCGAGCGATGAGGAAGCTGAACCTCGGCTACAGCGAGGCAATCCTAATACCGATTCGAATCCTCCAAGTTCTGACAGACGCCGAAGCCGAGATTTCAGCTGACTACGCTCGGTCGGTTGACAGCTTCATAGCAGCAAACCCCAAGCTCCCGAGAATGGTCGACGTGGTGAAGGCGACGCAGTGGTAGAAGCCCTCGAATTCCTGTTCGAGGGTGACTCAGCAGACGCTGAGAGAGCGTTCGACCGCATCGGTGACGCCGAGCGCAAGACCGCGAAGGACACGAAGAAGCTCACCGATACGCTTCGCGACTTTACGGTGATCGCGACCGGCGTCGTCCGGCTTGGGAAGTCGATCGTCGGCAGTATCTCGCGCGCTGGCGAGGCTGCCGGCCGTCAGGAGCGCGCGGAGATCCGCCTCGGGGTGGCGCTCTCCAAGAACACCAACGACATTCGCAAGCAACTCGACGTCCTCAAGGACTTCGCGTCTGCAAAGCAGAGCGTCACCAACTTCGGCGACGAGTTCATCCTCGAGATGGCTACGGTCGGTGCGAGCTTCGGCCTGACCACCGACCAGATCAAGATGGGCGTCACCGCGGCGGTCGACCAAGCGGAAGCGCTTGGTCGCTCGCCGATCGAGCTCATGCGGATGATCGCTCGGTTCGGTGGCGGCCTGACCGATTCGCTCATCGAGGTCGGATTCGCTGCCGACAAGACCCGACCGCGCGTCGAGGAATTCGCTCGAGCAACGGCGGCGATGTCAACGGGCATGGCCGAGGCTGTTGGCTCGCTGCCGACGTCGGCGTTCGTCCAGTTCGACAACGTTCTCGGTGACCTGGTCGAGAAGCTCGGGTCGATCGTTGCGTCGACGGCAACCTTCCAATCGATCGTCGGCGGCCTTCAGGGCTTCATTTCGGACATCGACGAGGCGCTCGCCGATCCTAAGAAGTTCAAGGAAGTCGTCGAGACCATCGACGATCTCGTCCAAGGCTTCCTCCAGGGGCTCGCCAAGGGCGGCGCGACCGTGCTGCGGGTGGTCGCTGAGATTCTCACCGCGATCAACCGGCTCACCGAGGGGGTCTCTCGGTTGTGGGATGCCTTCGGCGATCAACGCATTGGAAAGATCGAGGACCGCCTCGAGGCGATCGCCAAGCAGATCGGCAACATCAACGGCGCGATTGGGTCGGCCGAGGAGGTCGAGGACTACGCGAGCAAACTCGCGATGCTTGGCGAGGAGTCCGCCAGTCTCACCGCTGAGCTCGAGTCGCTGGGGATCACGTTCGCCGGCGACTCGGACTCGCTAGCGTTCCGACTCAAACAGTCCGCCGAAGCACTCGAGACCTGGGCCGAGGCCTCGAGCATTTTCTCGCACGCGATGAGTATCGGGACGGAGGTCTCGGACGCCTTCTTCGACTTGCTCTCTGCGGGTCGTGGGGAGATGGATGAGTCGGCGATGTCTGCGCAAGAGCTCGCCGCCGCGCAAGAGCAACTCGGCGAGGCCTACGTAAAATTCTCCGAGATCCTCCAGGGGTTCGGCGAGGGATTCACCGGGGCGCTCGGCGAGTTTTTTCAAGACGCCTTCGATGAAGACACCAGCATCGGCGACGCCTGGAGAAACCTGGGCGACAGCGTCAAGGGTGAGTTCATCGGCCAGTTCACGGACGCTGCCTTCGCACCCGTCAAGTCGCAATTCGGTGCCCTTGCTGTGGCGCTGCGGCAACCGTTCGAGGTGGTGGGCAACATCATCGGTGCGGTGTTGGCTCCGGTCACCAACATCATCACGACGGTCATCGGCGCCCTAGTGACTCAGTTCTTCACGTTGATCGGCCTGCAACAGTTCCTGACAGCCACGGGGCTCGCGGGGGTGGCAACGGTCGCGGCTGGCGCGGCGCCCTTGGCGGCCGTCTGGGGGGCCGCTGCGGTGGCCGCCTCGATCGCCACCCTCGGCGGCGCACTCGGTTTCGCTGCGCCGGCGAACGCCTCGATCGCAGCGGGGGCCAGCCTGGCGCAGGCATTATCGGTTCCGCTGGCCGAGGGTGGCTTGGTTTTGCCTCGGCCGGGTGGCGTCCAAGCGACGCTTGCCGAGGCGGGGCGCGCCGAGCTCGTGATTCCGCTTGACGACCCTCGAGCGGCGTCGGCAGCGGGGGGTATCGGAGGCGTCCAAGTCTCATTTGAGGGTGCGACCCTGATCGTCGACAGCGAGGAGACCGCCGAGGCGTTCGCCCTCGAGCTCGGCGATGAGTTTGCGAGGCAGCTACAGGAAGCGGCGCCCGAATCAGGGTCTGAGCTGTTGTTCGGAGGTGTGACGTAGTGGCGGCCAGGACGAAACAGCGGCGTTTCGGCACGTTCGACCTATCGATCGCCAACGGGATCTCGGTCTCGAAATGGGGTTCGAGGCTGGGCCACCGGGCGAAGTTCAAGGCAAAGACGGTGGCGGTGGGGTCATCGCTGGTGTCGGACCAATACACCGACCACCGCGTCGCGATCTCTGGAATGGTTGTCGGAGTCGACACCGGTGAAGCCGAATCGCGGCTCGGCGCGTTGATCTCTGCGCTGACTCAGGGTGAGCAAGCGCTCACGCTCTACGCCGACCGCGAGATCCTCGCGAGGTTGATGGGCGACGTGCGCTACAGTTTGGTGCCGAGCGGCACTGGCACGATCTACAACTTCACGGCGACGTTCGTATCGAGGTTCCCCTACTGGCGCGCCGTGACGCCGCTGGTGTTCCCGTCACTGCCGACCGGTGTCGGGCCGCACACCTTGATCGTGCCGAGTCCGTCTGGCATCGCGCCGACGTGGCCGCTCATCAAAATCGAGAACACTGGGCCCGCGTTTACTGACAAGGTGCTCACGTTCACGAACGTCTCGTCGGCTGCGTATATCCAGCTTATTGGGATCACGATGGGGAGCGGTGACTCGATCACGCTCGATATGGCCGAGGCCTTCATCGGCACTCAATCAGCCATCCCGATCCACCCGTTCAGCGTCGGTGGATTGTTTTTCTCGATCAACTCCAGCGCCGCGACCACCTTGCAGCTAGCTCACAACGTCGGATCGGGCGCGCGGTGGGACATCGACGTCACCTACCGAGGTTCGTTCTGGAATGAGTAACTCGGCTGGACACGGCAACACGCAGTCGATCGCTCGCGTCGCATCCGAGTTCGGTCAGACGTTCGACCAATGGACCAAGCGCGACCCGCTAGGGGGTATCGGCTGGAGCACCCCGATCCGCGAGCTCGACGGCGCCAACTCGATGTCGTGGACGAACCTAGTGGGTTCGCTGCTCGGATCGGCTGCGTTTCCTCACCCGCTCTCTAGCTTCTCGCTCTCGAGCTCGGGTACCTACTCCAGTCAGCACACAGTTCACGTTCGCGTCGCCTACTCGAACAGCTTCCTGTATTGGGAGATCGGGCCAGGGACGGCACTGCACAACGTCGGCGGTGTCGCCGACAATATGTATGCGCTGCTCGCCGGCAATATCGGTGTTGCGCTGCCGTTCCTCGCCCTCATCAAACTCGCCTCGGGGGGGCTTGGGATCTCGGTCGTCACCTTGACCGTGGGCACGAACGCGATCGTTCGGCAAAACGACATCCTCTCGCTTTCGTACCGCAAGAACTCGGCCGGCGGCGGCTCGGTGGATCTTGCGATCATGGTAAACGGTGTCGTGAAGGCCACCGGGACCGACGCGAGTTCGCCCTACGACATCGCCACCCTGCCTGGAAAGTTCGGCCTCTACGGCGACTTGATCCAAGCGATTTTTACGTCGGACATGGGCCACCACCTCCAGGAGTGGTGGGTAACCGACGGGTGGCAAACGTTCGAGCAGACACCGAGTGTCTACCCGGAGCTCCAGCGCTCGCTACGCCTGACGTTCATGGATCGCCAGCGGTTCACGACAGCCACGCAACCGAAGATCAAGGCGATCGTCGGTGGCCTCACAAAATGTCGGTGGACATACAAGAGGATCGGCGGGTGTGCGACGCTGTCGGCTGAGTTCCGATACCCGGACGACGACGATCCGGTAGCGGCTTCGTTTCGTGCGCCGACTCATGCCGACTGGGCTTCGGGTAACTGGCTCGGCGGCGACGTGATCCTCTCGCTCCCCTTCACTGCGCTCGAGGCAGATCCAAACGTAGCACTGACAGCGAAGCCCGACGCGGTGTGGCGCGGTCGTGTGACCAAATTGAAGCTAGACACCGATACGCGCGTCGTCAAGGTGACAGCCGAAGGCCTGTTCTCGGCGATGCGCGAGCGGGTGGTCGGCGAGAGGGATTACGACGACACGGTTCGGGCGATCATTATCGACGTGATCTCGTCGACGGCGAAGAGCGCCACGCTCGACACAGCCTACCGATACAATCCGGCGAAGATCGTCGGCCTCCAATCGGCGCTCGACCTGAGGGTGAAGCTCGAGGTTCGCGCGCAGACGGTAAAATCGATCCTCGACAAGCTGTCGGCCTACTTGCCCGACGGCGTCGTGTGGGGTGTCGACCGCGATGGCGAGTTCTTCCTCGATCAACAGCTCGACGGCTGGACGGTTGGGCACGACGGCAACGGCGTCCTGACGTTCGACGCGACGAGAGACGGCGTTGACTTCGACCTCGGGATCGACGTCGGTCGCGTCAGGACGATCGTCAACGTGATCGGCAGCGAGGACAAAGCCGGTGGGACCACGGCCAAGACCTCGCTCGCTGGGCGAGTCTACGGCCGCGCCGAAGCCGAGAGAGCCAGCGAGCTCTACGGTGAGCGCGCTGAGATTCACACCGACTCAGGGATCGAGGAGGCCGGCCTCGCCTTCAAGGTGGCACTCACGAGTTTGAAGGGCGCCGTCGCGCCGAGGATCACCGCGAAGCTCAGGGTCGCCAATCCGTTTCGTGGGCTGCGGTCGCTCTACCAATCGCTCACGGTCTCGGCGCCGCGGGTCATGGTTCGCGACTCGTCAGAGGCTGAGAAAAAGCTCCGGTTCTACGATGACGTGCCCAGCTTCTCAGCGAAGGAGGAAGGCTCGAGCGGCGCGGGGTTGGCGTTTCCGCTCTCGGTATCGGAGCAAAACCTTGAGCGGTCCTGGCTCGTTCACTGTGCGCTAAAGTTCGACCTGGCTCACCCTGGCGTTGCTGGCCAGGACGCCTTTGTTTTTGGTCGCCCGGACGATGCCTTGGGCGGGCTTGGTTGGGGCTCGCTCTGGTGGCAATTCAATAGCGGTAACCTGTTTTGGCAATTCACACCGATCACCGGTGGGATCTCGTTCATCAATACGGGCATCAACGTTCCAATCGCTGGGCCGGGGACGGTCGTCGACTTCACGGTGTGGCGAGACGCGAGCGGGACCTTCCGCTTCTACGACGGAAACACGCTCACGGCGACGTCGGCCTTGCCTGCCACGACGATGAAGACCGGGCCGGTCGGGGCCTGGCGTTGGTTCTTCAACGGGATCTCGGTTACCAACTACATCGACGGTGACGTTTCGGCGCGTCACTTCTGGTGTTTCGATGCGGTTCCGCTGCAAGCGCTAAAGTCGGCCGCGTTCTCACCGGTGCAAGACTTCATTGCGCGCAACGCCGGCGGACCGTTGCACCGCAACGATGCACACGGGTTGCTGACCTACATACCGCTGCGTGAGCAGTGGTCGGTAGACACCTACGCCGGCGTAACGGGGAACCCATCACTCAGCGTACCGATGGCGTTGATCGCGCCGAGCCTCGACACTAAGTCGGCTGCGCCTGGGACGCCCGACGGCGACGACTTCGACGGCACGCCGAGCGGGCTTACTGTGGGCACCGAGAAGAAGTGGGGAGGGCCATGGGTCTTCAACGCCGAGCGAGTTTCTTACACTTACGACGCCGACTCGGGGACGCTGACCCGCGACTTCGTCCTCGGCGACTTCCCTCTCGATGGGATGGCGACGCTCGCTCGTGTTCAGGCTCAGGTTGAGAAATTGGGCGACATCCTCAAACGAGTGGGGAAATCGATCTAGTGGTCTCTCTCTACCCACGGAACCTCGACGCCTTCCGCGCCTACGTCACCAGCTTCGACGAGATGATCGCTCCCGACCTGGTCGACCTGGTCGACGCGGTGATCGCCATCGAGACCGAGCTCGGCTTGCGGCCGGCTGGCGAGGCCGGAACGATCTTCGGTCGCCTGTTCGGCACCGGCAACATTTCGGAGATCAACCCGGGGTGGCGTCGGTTGAAGTGGGGCATGGTGACAGCGAACGGGTACGCCTTCTCCCGCGAGAGAACAGCTGGGTTCGCTGTTTCCTGGAGCCCGCCAATCTTCGAGGGCGCAGAGACAGTGTTCGGCGAGGACATCCCAGCAGCGTTCGGCGCCCTCCAGGGCCCGCTAACGACAACCGGGCCGACCGGGCGGAAACAAGCCCCCTGGCGGACAGCGCTCAACGACACCAAAAAAGGATCCGCTGCTTGGTATGGTCAGGATGGCGACGGGACCGTGATCGGTGGAGTTTCACCCCGGAACCCTGAACTCAACGTAGGAAACAGTGTCCCCGTCACCTGGGGGTACGTGATCTGGTCCCTGTCATAGAGGCGAAAACACAATGCTAGTTCGAGCAAAAGTCGAGGTCACCCTAACCGCCTCGACCACGGTCTCAGTTCTCATGCTGAAGGCAGCGACTGGTCACCCGTTCAAGCTCCTCGAGGTCGGTTGCAGCTTCCGCAACGGCTTGGCAGCTGACGAAGCGGTCGCCGTCGAGGTCTCTCGCGCATCGACTGATGGCACGGCCGTGGCGCTCACGTTGTTCAAGCTCAACGACAACACCGAGACGATCCAGACCACGGGGACCGAGACTTTCACGGTCGAGCCGACGCTCGTCGCGAATGATCTCTTCGACTTCTTCGTCTCGCCGGCGCCGGGCGGCGGACTCATTTGGACCCCACCGGGCGAGGTCATCATCCCTGGCGGTGGCCGCGCGGTCATCCGCACCATCACCCAAGCGGGCGTCACTCCGACGGCTCGCTTCTACGCACACATCGAAGAGTGAGGCAGGCACCGAAGATCTCGAGAGGCGGGGGGGCGCGTCCCCCGTCGCCAGTGCGTTCGCGGGTATTGGTGCGCCCCCCCGCCTCGAGGTCGAGGTCGATCCGACCCAACGACGAAGGCCTCATCGAAGACATCGCCGCGCCGTCGGCGTTGGTGGTCCGATACCCCGCTGCGTTGGACACTCCCCCGGCGTTCGCTGGCGACCAGTCGACGCCCGTCGTGGGGTTGTTCCACAACTACCTTGGCTTGCTGATCGAGGCTGTGCAAGCCGAGATCGGCCCGATGGATCTCAAGCAATTCTCGGTGCCGTCGACGTTGATGTTCTGGCTCGGCACCGAGGTCACGGGGAGTCGAATCTCGAACTGGCGCAGCCAAGCCAAGACGTCTGGCGGTAACGCTGCTGGGCAGATCTTCGGCCTACACAAGCGAGTCGTGAGCGGCACTGGTTCGCTCTACGACAGCACGCAGAGCACCAGCTTCAACGCGCTGCAAGGCCAACACCCCGCTTTCAAGACGCCAGTCTTGCTCGGCACCATGTCGGCTGGCGGTTTGGGTGCTGGTGTGTTTGCCGGTCCGGCGACGATCCGTGGCGGCGTCACTGGCTCGCCGATCGGCACGTACCAAGCGAACTACCGCGGCGCGAACGGGCTCTTCGCTGGCGGCTCGACAGCCAACCCGTCGACGTTTCAGGCTGATCTCCTGATCGTCTACATGGTGGAGGCGTTCTAGGTGGCGAAGTTTCCGCAGAGCGGCGAGGTCTTTATCCCGATCATCGACGGGTTCACGCCGATCACCGCGGCGGACCTCCAGGTGTATCAAGGCGCCATCGCGGCGGTCGAGGGGGCGCTTGGTGGCGGCTCGGTCAACATCGCCGACAACATCATCGGACCGAGCGCCTCGAACGCAGACCTCGCCTCGAGGCTCGACGCCTTCCTCGATGCCGACGGCGGGTTGCGCGACGTGGTTTTCATGACCGGCTCGAACCCGCTCGGCTATTTCTCGGAGACTGGGTCGGGTGGGTTCTTCGGCTTCCCCAAGACGATCTCGAGGGCGGGCGAGGGAGTCGACAGCTACTTTGTGCACTTCGCCTTTAAAGGTGCTGGTTCGGTCGACGAAGGCGGCACCGATAGGTGGACGACAAAAGTCCCGGCGATCTGGGCGATCAACGGTCGCTCGCCGACGGGGTTGTTCATCGTGGCGCGCGAGATGGATGGGACTCCCATCGACCCGGCGGCCGACGACACCGTCGAGTGGGCAATGTTGGTGGTTGGCTACGGCGCCTTCCTCGAGAACTGACTCATGGGGCAGACCGTCTACCTCCTGTTCGACGCTTCCTCGAGGCTGGTCCGCACAACCACCGGTTCGCAGACGACGGGCGCGATCGAACCGATGGGTCTGTTCTTCGAGCATGGCAGCGGCAACCCGAATTCGCAGCACTGCCGCGCCATTGAGCTCGATCCAATAATCATCGAACACATTCGGCCGGAAGTGTGGATCAAGCTGTCCGGTCACTCGGTGTACACAGCGGACGGGTTGCAGGTCGACGATCTTGACACGATCCAAGCGAGGGAAACCGCTCTCCTACTCAACCGAACCGAGGCGCTGTTGGTCGACACGGCCTCGCAGCTGGGGGTATTGGATGGAGCCTTCAGGTTGCTCGGCGAGAACTTCCCGGCCTCAGCCGAAGGCGGCATCGCTCGATACGCTGAGATCCTCGAGAGTCACCTCCACGCGATTCGAGAGATCAAGGCCGGTAGACTTTCCGGGACCGTGAACCAAGTCCTAGCGGACCTCGCAGGCAAGAGGCTCCCCCTATGAAGCGCAGAACACTCGTCGCCCTTGTGGCGTTCTTTATCCTGTCCGGGTGCAGCGGTGTGTCTGAGGCCTACGTGAAGGCCGATCAGCTCACTCACGACGCAATCGCGCCGGAGTATCTCGACTACGTCGCAGCAGACCCGGAGCTCGACGACGCGCAGAAGCAGCGTCGAGCTCGCACCGTCGCGACGTGGGCAACTCGACTTGAGAAGGTGACGAAATGACGATTCGAGACATGGTCGACCAGGTCCTCGAGGGTCTCGACGAAGAGTGGAGTGAGCCGCAACGCGAGCTCGCGAAGCAAGTCGCCGGCGACGTGCTGGCGCTTCAGGCGAAGGCAGCTATCGGTGGCGCCGTCGACCGCGAGCTCGCGCACGCAAACGCCTCGATTGCCTCGCTGGCAGCGGCAGGCCTCGAGACGGCGCGCGAGGCGATCACGAAGTCGGTGGCCGACTTCGGTGCGCTGCTGCTCAAGCGTCTCGTCTGACCTTGCGGACTAGGCCGGCGACCAAGAGCCCGACGATCAGGATCAACAAGAACTGAACGCGGGCCGAGTCGCCGATCAGCCCGGGCGACGACAACGCGGCGAACCAACTCTCGAGCCAATTCATGGGGCCGAGGCTACCTGTCCGCCGAAGGCAGATTCACACGAACTGACGTGGGGGCAGCTGCCCCGGTGGCAGCCGACCGCGGCGCGGTTCGGCGTGAAGGCGAAAGCCGTCCCGGTCAAGGCGTCGCGGATCGACTGCCTGAGGCCGGTGGCAACGGTGAGAGAGCGCCGCCAATGCTGCGGGTCGACCTCGATCGTGAATCGGTCGACTTGCCACGGAGCTCCATGCTCAAACGGATCGCCGCCATCAGCTGAACTGCTAAGGAAAATATCCACGGTCGGCGCCTCGAGGCGCAGGATCTCGGTTGCCGCGGTGCCCAGAATCCCCGCCTCGAGGTCGTTGTCGGCGCTGCTGAATGATAGGACGCGGAGAATTGACGCTCGTGGACGTTCTCCGTCGAAGCGTGTGACGAGAGGGGCTAGGCCCGAGAGCGTCCACGGGCCTCCTGTGTCCTCCAACGCCAACCCGAAGGGTATATCGGTCGACAGTATGGTCGCGCCTTCCGCCTCGAGGTGAGACCAGAACGCCCAAGCGGCGCGCGCCGCGGCGCCGGCGACCTCGGCACCTTGGCCGAGCTCGCCGGCGAAGTCCTGGGTCAGCGCGAGGACGTCGTCGGGGTGAGCTCGCGCCGAGGTGGCCTCGCGAGCTCGAATCAGATCTCGCACGACTCGCTGAGCGATGCGGTCGACGTTCTCGAGCGGCGGGTATTGGAGGTTCGGGTCGGTTTCGAGGTGGGCTCGGTAGAACCGATACGGGCACGCGCGGAAGTCTCGCACCATCGCGATCGAGACGTTCGCGACCGCCTCGCTAGGTACGACGCGCACGCTTGGCGACCGGCTTTCTCTTGGCCTTTGCTGCTGTGCGTCTGGCCGCTGTCTTGAACATTCGAGCGGTGCGATCGAATGCGGCGTCGACCACATCGAGCTCGACGCCCAGCGCCTTGGCGATTCGTTGCATCGCCCACGGCGTTGGCTTCGGCTTGCGACCCTTCTTCAAGTCGTAGTAATACGAGCGGGAGATTCCGAACAGGCCGAAGAGCTCGCTCGGGCGACGGCTGTCCGCGGCAAGTAGCTCCGCGAAGCTCTTGATCTTGAGCTCGGCCAGAGTCTTGACTCGCCCGGGCGTGGAGGTCTTGCTAGTGGCCATGCCCGAAGAGAATCCGCGAAAGTCCGCTGAAGGTCAAGTCCGACTATCGCCTCCCATCAACGAGCTCGGCGATCGGATCCTCGTTCCTGGCGAGCCTGAGGCGCTCGAGAAACTCTACCAGCTCAGAAAAACACGCGGCTCCGCACAAGCTCGGTGCCGGGTTCGAGCTCACCTCGAGGCAGACCTCCCGGCGTTGGTTGCGCGCTGCTCGCCGGCGGAGCTCAGCGGGCTCACCAACCTCATCGTGTCACTGTGCGAGGTGACCGCACAGGACTTCGCCGGCTGGGTCATCGCGACGGCGAAGAAGTCGGTCGAGG
>CBDFLE010000003.1:0-48891 GCA_965248925.1 Candidatus Multivoradales bacterium
GACACCAGCACCACGGGTCGCCGTCATTTGAAGACCAAGGCACTGGAGCTGCGCCCTGAAGCCTGCCGCCAGTTCGATGTACTGCGAGCAGAGACAGGCATGCACGGCTACGAACTGGCCGCCGAAGCCTTCAATCTCCTGTTTCGCAAGCACGACAAGCCCGAGATCGCCTAGGAATCTTAGATTCTAGAAACCTAGAATGAAACGCGCAGCTCCAATCAAGCCCTCAGAGGATTTCGGGCCGGATAGTGACTACTACCCGCTTGATGATCTGGAGGCCGCACCCGATCAGCAGCAGGCTATCGGGGAGATAGCCGCCGGGCTGCCACTAGCCACGGCAACCTATCGCGGCAAGAAAGGGCAGGCCACCTATTGGCTGCTCGATCTAGCCTCTGGTGATGCGCCCCGACTCGAACCCGTCGAGCTACGCACCGAGGGGGCCGGATCGGTGCGGCTCGCTGCTGATTTCGGAATGGGACTCGTCACCCTCAAAGCAGCCGAGGGCAAAGCTCCCGAACTAGCGGCATTGCTGCGCAAAGCGGCCGAGCTGGATTGGCCGGCTGATGAAGGCCGCGAGGTTCTTCGCCAACGGGCGCAGATCATTGAACTCCGAGGGGAGATCCAGCCGTCACCCCAAGCCAGCAAATCACGGGATCTCGATTGGACCCACACCGGTAGCGTCTACTACGGGCTGCTTCGGGCAGTCGCCTTGCGCCGCTTTCCCGACCGCGATGAAGCCGTCCCGCGCAGTGCGGACTTCGGCGAGAAGGGCACCCATGCCCACGTCGAGATTCGCGACCACCACCCCGGCCAGGACTATCTCCAGACCGAGCAGGACCAGGCCGAGCACGCCGCCCTGATGTGGTCGATCGTCGATACCCTCGGCGATCGAGTCTCAGACGTTCTCGACTACACGACGCAGCGTTTCATTGAGGTCGCCGACTCACCCCAAGACCGCATAGAGATCAATGTTCACGAGGCACTCACCGCCCTCGGCTACAAGTTGAAGAAAGGCGGTAGCGGCCGCCGCGGCGGATTCGAGCGCGAACAACGGCTAGGGTTCATCGCCGATCTGCTCAAAATTGATCGCCTGTGGCTTGAAGGGGAAGTGGTGGTGCGCGAGGGTCGCCAGGAGAAACGGGTGGCGATCGGTAGCCGCGTCTTCATGTGGTCCCGCTACACCGGCCAGAGAGCACTACCCGGCCACCCCCCCGACGTTCACCAGGTGACCATCACCCCCGGCGACGATTGGGGCAGCTACCTGCTTGGCCCCGGCAAGAAGCTCATGGGATGGCAATCACGCCGTGCGCTCAGCTACGGCGCGCGCTACGTCTACGAGAAGCGCCTGTTGCGCTATTTCGCACGCATGGCGCGGATCAACGCCCACAAGGCACACCCCGACGCCAAACGCTTCAAGGTGGCGACCCTGCTTGAGGAGATCGCACTCGAAATCGACGTGCGCCGCCCCTTGTCGAGTCGCAGCCGCCTTGAAGACGCCCTCGATCGGCTGCATGCAAACGGCGATCTAGCGCATTGGCAATACGCCGAGCTGCCCGAGCTACCTAGCCGGGGCTGGCTGACGGCGTGGCGAGCCTTGCTGGTCGAGGTCGAGTGGCCCGAAGTCTTGAAAGACGCCTATCGAGCACTCCGCGAAGCTCCCAACAGACCAACATTAGCCGCCCTACCCAGCACCGCCTCTTCGCCCGAGGCGATGAAGGCTAAGCGAAGCCGTAGCGGCATCTCTCAGCAACAGGCGGCAGAGCAAGTCGGCATCTCTCAGCCCACCTTTTCGCGGGCCGAGCGAGGGCACTCTGTCGGCACCAACGCTCGTGCGCAAATCCGGCGCTGGCTGGGCGATTCAGTCAGTGACTGAATGAATAGTCGGGGTTTCGTGCGGGAAGGTTCTGAATAAGCGCTCTTCTGCTGTAAATACAAGACTTACGGCGGTTCGCTACTGAATAACCGGCCCTTCCTAAGCTACTCCGGGGCTGAATATTGTCGGGGCTCCAACCCGGAAAGTCGGGGCTCCAACCCGGAAAGTCGGGGTTTCATCCGGCAAACCACTATGTAAACCATTGATTCTAAAGGGCTATTCAGTGCTAAATATCTTAACTAATCTTAATCAGTGCCGGGCCGCCTGAATGGCGCCCGGCCATCTGCTAAAAATCCCTCAGAACCGAGACTCAATATTGACGATTTCTGAGGACTGACCGAATGCCCGACATCCCCCCCCCAACCTCTGAGCCTTGGTCCGAGGAAAGCGAACGCGCCACCCTCGCCGCTTGTCTTTTGCAGCCCGAGCTAGTGCCCCAGATCGCCGAGCGCTTGCAGCCGGCCGACTTCTATCTCGATCGCCACCAGCATATTTTCGCTGCGATGCTGACGGTCACTGCCGATCCGGCGCAGGTGATCGATTTGCGTACCCTCCAAGCAGAGCTGGAGGACCGGCGAGTATTCGATTCGTGTGGTGGGCTGGCCTACCTTGCAACCTTGGATTCTCACCTGCCCGATCTGAGCCACGCAGGCCAGTACGTCGAGATTGTCCGCGAGCGCGCTCGCCGCCGGCAACTGATCGAGCATGCCCACCGCCTGGTTCGCAGTGCTTACGATGGGGGGGTGCCGGCGGCAGACCTGGCGAACCGGGCGCGGGTAATTTTTGAGCGGCTCGAAACCGATACCGCGCATCCGGACAGTGGGACGGCATTGGTGGAAGTTGCCGAAGACTCGATCGAGATCTGGGCCACTCGCCGGCAGGAACGGCAAGAGACGGGGAAGGTGGTCACTGGTTTCGCGACCGGCCTTCCCGTGCTCGACCGAGTGCTAGGTGGTGGGCTGCAACAGGGCTTCTATTTGCTCGCCGGACCACCGGGGAAGGGTAAGACCACCCTGGCGCTGCAACTGGCCGCTCACGTCGCCGAGCACAGCTCTCGGCCGGTGCTGTACGTGAGCTTCGAGAACTCGCGGCAGAACCTGCTACGCAAGCTGCTCTGTGCGCGCGCTGGTGTCGAGCTGCGCCGCCTCGAAGCGGGTGGGATGGGGGAGGGGCAGGCGGCTGATCTGGTGCGGGTCAACGAGCATCTAGCCCAGACGGTGTATCCGCGTCTTGAGATCGTTGACGGCACCTCGGCGCTCACCACCGGCCAGCTGCGCGGTATGCTGCGCCGAGCGAGCCTGAACGCCGGTGAGCCGAAGCCCGGCCAGCCTGGCGCGCTGCTGGTGCTGGACTACCTCCAGCTCTACGCCAAGGCTTCGCGTGAGTTCGCCGCGATGCGTGAGGTTCGGGGCAAGGTGGATGCTCTGGTGGCCGAGCTGATCGCGCTCGGTAAGAGCTTCGGCGGCCCAGTGTTGGCGCTGTCCTCTCAGAGTCGCTCGGGAGGCGACTACGGCAACGAGGGCAAGGGCTCTGCGTCGCTGGCGAGCGCCAAAGAGTCTGGCGATATCGAGTACGCGAGTGATGGGGCGTTCTTCCTGGTCGAGCCTGGCGGTGAGGGTGCTCGCCAGGCGACGGCGCCCGACCTCGCGCTCGATCTGGTGATTGCCAAGAACCGCCACGGGCCGGCGCCGGAGAAGGTGCCGCTCATCTTCCAGCGCTCGAAGGGCGTGTTTGTGTCCGTGGACACGCGCTACTGACCTTTTCGCCCCTCGCTAGACTGCCCCCTTACAGGCCATCCGTAGTGAGCATTGGAGCCCGCGTCGCGGTGGCCGGGGGTAATCTGCAATGCACCAGACAGCACGAGGCTCGAAGAGCTGTGTCCCGAGAGTCGGGCCATCAACTATGTCGGTTGACATCGGTCCTCACATCGCACCGAACAGCTTCGGTCCCTTGATCACACCGGGCGGCTAGTGCCAGGCGGGCGGGCGGATGCCTAGCCTTCGCTCGCCCGCCAACACCCTTCTTGCCTCGTCAATCGCTTCTTGGCACAAGGTGCCAGCACGGGCTAAGACGGACAGATTCTTCGCCGCCGCTGCGGCGATATCATTGCCCTGGAAAGGCTCCAATAGGGAAGCCATACCATCAGCGAGTGAGGTAACCTCGCGGGCCTTGCCGGCGGCTAGTAGCACCTCCGCAAGATCAACAGTCGCCAGTCCAAGGTCGAAGGGGTTTATTTGCTCTAGCAACTTCATGGCCTGCCGCAGGCGGTACTCTGCTTCATCGAGGTTCTTCCGATCCTTGGCAATCATAGCCGCTGTCCACAAGATCATCCCGCGGCTGTGGGTAGCATCGCCTGGAACCAGTGCTTCGGCCAGCCGAAGGTTACGTTCTGCGGTTGCCAACTCTCGGGCGTCACGATGAAGAGTTGCAAGCACATGGTAGGCGGTGGCACGGTACTGTTTCTCAGAGTCCGGGAGAGCCGTCAAAGCAAACTGGGCGCACTCGGTTGCTTTGGATCTCTGCTCCAAACTAAAGTACAAGATTGCTCGTTGAGTCCAGGTCTGGCCAATTCCGGCCGAATGAACCTGGTCGCCGTATATATGGGCCGCTTGGTCCATCAGTTTCAGAGCATCCCGGTATCTCGCGAAACTGTAGAGAGCGGTTCCAGCTCGTTGCAGCAGATTGGCCCTCACTAGACTTGGCGCCCATTGGCTGATCCGCAAGGCCGATTCGAGGCAGAAGGCAGCGGCCTCCATCGAGCCGCCGATCCGGTGGCTTGAGCCGAGCACGCCGCCTGCTCTGCAGAACGCCTCGACACCGGCAAGGCCCTTGATTTTTGAGGCGACCTCAACGGTCAAGATCCGCGCCAAGGTGACGGCATGCTCGGGTTTTGCGTATCGAAGTTTGTCGATCGCCAGAGCGGCATGCTTGACCGCCGTCAGGCTGCGCCAACGGGGCTCTTGGCGGAGTACCTGCCGGCGATGGCTGAGTGACCCGTAGAGCAGGCAGGAATGGGCTTCCTGGGCACTTGGCGCGGGCAGCAGTGGCCGCTCGGCCTCGGCCTGATAGTGGCGGAGCACTCGGCGCGCTGAGACTTCGAGATCGAGGATCGGTGTTGGTGGGCTCTTGAGTACAGCTACTTTCTTGCCCTTGTCTTTGGGAGCCTTGGTCTGCTTCCCAGCTCTGGCCCTGATGGTCTTTGACTTGGGAGTCTTGGTTTTGGTCTTGGAGGTCTTCGCCACCGTGTTTTTGCGCTTGCCGTGGGCGGTTTCGCGAGCAGCCCTGAGCAGCTCGAAGGGCGACGGCTCGGCAATGAGCAGTGCCACGGGGTCTAAGCCCAAGCCCTCGGCGGCAGAGTAGATCTGGCTTGCGGTCAGCTTGAGCGCGGTGCGGCCGAGGACGCCGCGGCCCCATCCTCGGTAGTAGCCACTCCTGCGGTCGACCTCACCTCGGCGGCCGCGGTGCAGGTCTAGGTAGTCGCTGAGTCGTTGTTGCAGCAGCTTTGCTTTTGCAAGTGCCTTGCGGTTCATGGTTCCCACCCCCAACATGATTTAACCCAAGCATCTTAACCTACGTCCTAGGCTTTTCTCCCCTTGCTGGATCTAGATGCAGCAAGGGGCCGCGACTTCGCGCCAGGTTCTGCACTTCAAGATCCTGCTGCCGCAAGTTCGCGGTCATTGCTGGCCAAACGGATAGCTTACGTTCGGCCGCATGAGCGATGAACACGGTCCCGACTTAGAGCAGCTAGAAGCCCACGCACGAGGCGTGATGCTGGAGAGTGCTACCGAACTGTCTCAGCAGCGGCGCAAGCTCGTTGATCTTGCCGCCTTGCTCCCTGATCCGTCGACGGTTGTCGTCAGGCGGGGAGGGGTGGTCAAGACAGAGCTAGCCAGTGACGAGCTTCAACCGCCGACCGTGCTCGAAGCGCAGCTGGGTATCGTCGAGCAGGCAATCGAGCAGCTCGACAGTGTGATTGGCGCGCTGACCGACGGCGCGGAGATCTCGATTGATGCGCTAGTCGAGTCTTGGCTGAGTCGTCGTGGTGCCGATCGTCGCGCCGGTATTGCTGCGCTGGCGCGCGGGATTTCAATACGCCGGCAGGGTTGCAGGGCATGAGGGCTCCGAAAGAGCTACGTGATGACCTCGTAAGTCTGGCCGAGTTGGCAACAATCGCCGGCAGCGGCCTGGTGGACCGTGCTTACCAGATCATCGAGGCTCTGGACCTTCCTGGCCGGCAAGTCGCCGATCCTTCTGAGCTGGCGTCGCCAGGTATCGAGGCCGAACGGAGTTTGCAGGATGTTCGCGCAGCGCAGCGCACGGCGGCCGGTATGGCACAGCTGTTTCGGATGCTGCGCACGCAGCTCAAGCAGAACGCGATGGTGCTGGTCCTTGGCGATGCGGACGCGCCCGGCGCCGATGTTCGCGCGGTTACCTGGTACCAGCTGCGCGGCTTGATCGACATCCTTGGCGATCTGATCGAGCGTCTCGAAGCGGTGTCTCTGACAGCACACGGCCCCGGCCCAATCTGTGCGCCCCATGAGGTGCCGCGCGTGCCTTCCCTGGCCGAGCTGGCCGCCAATGGCGGAGAGCCCGCCGCGTGAGCACCCTGGTCTATCCAGTCGTGCCGCAGCAGTTGCGCAGGGCGTGCCTAGAAGCAGCAGCGCTGGTAGTGGCTGCCGAGCGCGCTTTGGTGCAGCCCTGGTCGAAGGTGCCGCTGGCTCCGATACCTCCCGGAGTGATACCCGACGATCCGGCAGATGGTGCGCCGGCCGAGGTGTTTTTGTTGGGCAGCTATGGCTCTTTGATCACTGAGCTACGAGTCACCACCGAGAGCCTTCTGGCTGTTGGCCAGGCGGCCCCCAGCGAGTTGTGGACGGCAAGCGACGCCGCCGCGGCCGACAGCCAGCTACCGAATTGGCGCAGATCTGTAGAGCGACACATCGATAGCTCGGTGATGGGAGGTAGCCAGGTTCGGCTAGGTGCCCTTGCCGCGCTGCGCCACTCGATCTTGGTGCAGCGAGATATCGCCGTATCGCCCGCGTCCCCTCGCTTCGAACAGCCCTTGAAAACCCTTTGTTCACTTGTCGATGAACTGCGCCTGATCTCGCGCGCTCCGGACGGGGAGCTGTGAGCGCTCAAACCATGGCCAGCCACCAGCCAGTCGCGCAAGTTGTCGCGCTCGCGCTTGGGGAGATGTGGACCTGCAGGGGGCTTGCATCGGTTGCCGAGGCCGCACGGGTTCTAGATCTGCTGTTCGAGCAGCCACAACCCGGTGGCGTATTGCTACTCGATGCCGAGCACATCCCTCGGGCTCATTGCCTGGCATCCGATGGCGTGGCGTCGATCGACCCGGCCGAGCTGCTGGCCGCTGGGTGGCCCTACGGCACCGCCGCGGTGGTGTTGTGGGTCGGCGGCATAGATCAGCCGGCCTGGCGCGATCTCGCAGCTCTGGCCGGGCTTGCCGAGGCGATCCGTGAGCGCTGGCGAGTGCTCGACGTAGTAATCCGCCCAGTCAGTCACAGAGCACGCTCGGTGCGCTGGATGCAGCCTAGTCCCATCCCGAATCTTGGAGGGTTCCGAATGATCAAGCCGAAGGTCAGTCCAAAGCTGCGCGTTGTCGCCTGCCGCGTGATGCTCGATCGCATTGGCCGCGCCGAGTTGTGGAGCGCGCACGGCCCTACGAACGCAGCCTACGAGCATTTGGCGGAGATCAAGCAGGCACTGCCGGTGGAGAGGGTTGTGACCTTGGCTGCGTGGGCGATCTGGAACGGTCGCTCTCAGCTCAAGTTCTCCGAGATCTTGGCGCTCGAAGACCAGAAGACAGCGGCTCTGATCTCGGGTTACTTGGTGGCTGCTAGCTACGGCAACGACACCGTCAACGCCTGGCTTGCCGCAAAACGCAGAAGGGGCGCCCGAAATTAACGATGCCCCGTCGCGCAGTCGTGCGGCGTGGATCCGATCACCTCGGCCGGCCGGCCATCTCTCGCGATGCCCGAATGGGCTCGCAGCCCCGAGAGTCGGTCGGTCGAGGGCTTTTTGACCCTTCGTGATTTGGGGCGTGGTGGGGGAATCCGCCCTCGCTTCATGGGGGATGACCGGAATACGCCCGAAACCCGCCACTGGCTCTCTTCGGACACTGTGGAATGCTGGCATGTCGGCAATGATGGACCGAGGCGGACCCGGTCTGAGCTGCGCTCACACGGAGTCGCTTAGGTCGGCGGAGAGAGCGGATAGCTCGCAATCACTGGGTCAGGGCTGTCAGGAAACGAACGTTTTCTGAACACATGGCAGCCCCATCGATCGTTGGCCATATTACCGTTCAATAAACGGTGTCGGATACCTGATGTGTTGAAAAACCTCGAGGTGCCGTTTCCTGTACAGTGTTGGTCATGGCAGCCAGCAAGACAGCCCCTTCGATTCTTGAGGCCGAACCGGCAGTATTGACCGGCGCACTCATTGGCTACGCACGAGTCAGTACTCGCGACCAGAATCTGGATCGCCAAACTGACGCTCTTGCCGAAGCCGGGTGCCTGCGAGTGTTCGCCGACAAGAAGTCCGGAAAGAGCGCAGCACGCCCTGAGCTGGAGAAGGCGCTCGACTTCATGCGCCCTGGCGACACGTTGGTTGTCGGGAGCCTTGACCGACTGTCGCGGTCGTTGCAGGATCTGATATCGCTGGTTGCCGAACTTCGAGAGCGAGGCGTGGGGTTCCAGTCGCTTCACGAACAGCTCGATACGACCACCCCAGGTGGACGGCTGATCTTCCATGTGTTCGCTGCGTTGGCCGAGTTCATCCGAGAGTTGATTGTGGAAGGCACACGCGAGGGGCTTGACGCAGCCAGAGCCCGAGGCCGGGTCGGAGGTCGGCCACCGGTAATGACTCCGGAAAAGATCGCAGCAGCTGCGTCACTGCTGCCCGACAACAGCGTGTCGGCGATCGCCCGGATGGTTGGCGTGAGTCGCGGCACTATCTACTCACACATGGACTCGATCTCCGCTGCGGCGAAGGACAACCGGGAGGAAAGCAAGTGACGAAGCATTGGGTCCGGTTCGTGATGCCGGTCATGGTCGAGGTCGACGGCGACGAGGATGAGGTCACCCGGGTGGTGATGTTGCCGAACGAACTGCGTCTGGATCGTGACGACCGTGGCCACTTTTTGATCTATGACGAGGGCTTTGTGCGCCGCCATGGCGCCGGGCAACCTCAGACTCATGCGTCGGCGGTTGCGGAACCTCGTTGGGAGTACCCGAGGTTCCCGTATGGGGCGCCACTGAACTGGCCGGACTCGTTGAGCTGGGAAGAGTGCTTCGACTCAACCGAAGCTGACGATGGTTATGCCGAGATCCACCCCTACGGCGATCCTCAACATTGAGCCGGGCCGATGGCGTCGATCGAGCGGACTGCGTACCCGCGGTTCAAGACATCGGTATCGGCCCGAGAACTCATCGACGCGTTCACTCCAGCTAGCGAAGAGATCTTATGGGCGGCCGAGGCGACCCGTCAGGAAGGTAGCCAACTCACCTTGTTGGTGTTGCTGAAGTCGTTCCAGCGGCTTGGGTACTTCCCGAAGCTTGATGAGGTCCCGGCCGACGTCGTCCAGCACATCAGCCGAACGCTCGAGGTGGCCAGCGGGGCCGGAGATGCGGCTGCGACAAGAACGGTGGAGCGTTATCGAGTACTGGTTCGTTCGTTTGTCGGTGTGGTCCATGATTCGGTTGCGGTGCGCAAGCTGGTCACCGACACCATCGAGGTGGCCGCCAGGACCAAGGACAACCCGGCCGATCTGATCAATGTCGCACTGGAGGAACTGGTCAAGGCCCGCTACGAGCTTCCTGGCTACAGCACCCTCGACCGCGCAGCCACGACCCTTCGTACGAGTGTCAACCAGGCCTTCTTCTCCGAGATTGAGCAGCGTGTCGACCCTTCAAGCCGACAAGAACTGCTGGGCCTGCTGCAGGTAGACAGGACGTCGAGGCGCAGCCAATTCGATGAGCTGAAGCGCCCAGCTCGCCGGCCATCGCTGTCCCGGCTCAAAAATCACACGCAGATACTCAAGAGTCTCGACCGGATCGGCGACACTGATGGGTGGCTCGGTGATCTGCCACCTGCGAAGGCGGCGCACTTTGCAGGTGAAGCCCGAGTTCTGGACGCATCGGACATGCGTAAGGTTGGCGAGACGAAACGGCTCGCTCTTCTCGTGTCTTTGGTGCATCAGGCGCGAATCCGAGGTCGAGATGAACTCGCCGAAATGTTGTGTCGGCGCATGGCCTCGATCCACAAGCGTGGCCGTGACGATCTGGCCGACATTCGTGATCGGCAACGTACCGAAACCGAGCGACTCTGGAGCGTCTTTGGCAGCATGCTCGCTGCCGCACGCCAAGCAACCAACCCAATTAGCTCGTCGGCTGACGATGATGTGAGTAGTGGTGCGTTCGATGATGAAACCATCAAGCGTGCCGGTTCGCTTATGCTGGACTCGCTTGCCGCAGGCGGCGGCCTGTCAAAACTGACTAGGGAGCATGCTGAGATCTCAGCCCATCACGGCAACAACTACATGCCGTTGCTGGCTCGACGGTTCCGGTCGCACCGCAAAGCACTGTTCGATGTGGCCGAGGTTCTCGACTTCGAATCAACCAGCGCCGACAGCTCCGTCCTTGAGGCACTCCGGTTCATCCAGGCACACCGACACCACACCCGCAAATACATCGACGACCCCAACGACGGGTTGGACACATCGTTCTGCTCGCAGAACTGGGCCCAAACGATCCGTGATCGTGACCGGCCAGGTGAATTGGTGCGAATCCATCTCGAGGCGTGCGTGTTCTCCTACCTCGCCGCCGAGCTGCGTAGCGGCGACGTCGCCGTCGACGGCTCAGACTCCTATGCGAACTTCTTCGACCAGCTGCTCACCCCAGCCGAGATCGAACCGCTCGTCGCCGAGTACTGCGCAGAGGTTGGACTACCCGACACGCCCGAAGGATTCCGTGAACAGATCGAAACCCGGCTCGAACGCACCGCCGCCACCGTTGACGCTGGATACCCGAACAACGCCGACCTCATCATCGACGACGCCGGACACCCGACCCTGCGACGCCGCAAAGCCAAGGACCAACCAGCAGGAGTGACAGCGCTCGCCAAGGCAATCGAAGAACGGACCGATGAGGTATCTCTGCTGGACATCGTCACCCGCACCGCGCACTGGGTCCGCTGGTATCGCCACTTCGGGCCGCTCTCAGGTTCAGACCCCAAGCTCGCCGACCCGCTCGGACGATACTCAGTTATCACCTTCACCTACGGCACCAACATTGGTCCCCACCAAATGTCACGGCACCTCCGCGGCGCCGTCAGCGCCCACGAGATCTCCGCGCCAGGAAACCAACACATCACTGCCGCCAAACTCAACCAGGCCAGCGCCGATGTCATCGATGCGTTCATGGGACTCGACGTCGCCCAGCTCTGGGGCGATGGCTCGAAAGTCGGCGCGGATGGAACCCAAATCGACACCTGGGACGATAACCTCCTCGCCGAAACCTCTGTCCGTTACGGCGGATACGGAGGCATTGCGTACCGTCACATCTCCGACACCTACATCGCCCTGTTCTCCCACTTCATCCCATGCGGCGTGTGGGAAGCCGTGTTCATCTTTGCCGGGCTGCTCAAGAACGAATCGAAGACGATCGAGCCTGAAGAGATCCATGCCGATACCCAAGGCCAATCGTTGCCGGCGTTCGGGCTCGCAACCATGCTCGGCGTCGAGCTGCTCCCACGGATCCGGAACTGGAAAGACCTCATCTTCTACCGGCCAAACGCCGACAGCCGCTACGACCACATCGACATACTCTTCGGCAAAAGCGAAGTCATCGACTGGAAGCTGATCGAAACCCACTGGATCGATCTCATGCGCGTCGTCATCTCCATCCGCCAAGGCCGCATCTCATCATCAGCGCTGCTGCGACGACTCGGAAACCACTCCCGCAAGAACCGGATCTACAAGGCCTTCCGAGAACTCGGCCGAGCCATCCGCACCACCGTGCTGCTCAGATACCTCTCACAAACCGAACTTCGAGACAGCATCACCGTTGTCACCAACCGCGTCGAGTCATTCCATAACTTCTCGAAATGGCTGTCGTTCGGCAACGCCGGCATCATCGCCGACAACGACCCCGACCACATGGAGAAAATCATCAAGTTCAACGAGCTGCTCGCCAACTGCGTCATCTTCTACAACGCCGCCCAGCTCACCAACGTTCTCAACCAACTCGCTAGTGAAGGCCAGCCCGCCGAACGAGACGACGTCGCCGCCTTGTCGCCATACACCACCAAACACGTCCTTCGATTCGGCGACTACGTCCTCGACCTCACACCACCAAGCGAAGTAATCAACGGACACCTTCATCTACACACCGACACCGCAGAACCCACCCTCGGTACACAACCCAAGGTTTGAATGGCGGGTTTCGGCCGTATTCCGGTCGTCCCCCTCGAGGGGGTGGTGAACCACCGGCTGGGACTGTAGAGACCAGCGGGGCAAAGGACTACTGAAATATCTGTCGTTCGCTGGCTGCTGAAGCTCGACACAGAGCCCATTGTACGATTCTTGATATGACTTTGGCAGGGATAGAATCCTCTACGAGAGTTGGAACCTCGGAGAAATATAGCCTCATTCACAGCCAAATCGGCAGAAAGTGGATTCCTGTTGCTAGCTTGAGTTCGAGGGTTCGGCGTTGGCCGTCGTGTTGGCTAGTTCCTAGACATCCCTTTGTCTCTAGTTGAGTTACCTGTCTTAAGAAGGAGAATTATTGTGATCCGATCCGTAAGCCTCTTCCTCGTCATCAGTCTCCTCAGCCTTCTCGGTCTGCCAGCAGCACTGCAAGCCGGCACCGCCTGCAGCGGCGTCCTCACTTACCTCGAACAAGGACTCTTCGCTGACCAACCCTCGAACTGCTCCACCGGCTCCCGCTGCTACACGCCGGTCATCTCCGGCGCCACCTTCACCCCCGAGGCTGGCTGCGACCCGGCTATCGAATCCTGTGCCATCACCATCGAAGTGCCGATCGACTTCGCCGGAAACCACCAGAACGATCCCAGCGCCTCGGGCTTCCTGTACAGCTTCGCCACCGTCACGGTGACCCCCAGCGGCGGCGGTACCCTGGGCACCTGCGGTCTCTCGGGCGCGGTGATCGAGGAAGATCACGGTACCTTGAGCTGGGGCATCACCAGCTCTTGCAGCGACCTGATGGCCAGCTACACGATCACCGCCACCGCCTGTCCCTGTGCCTTCGGCCTCTGTCCCCATTGCCCGAAAGAAACCACCCAAGTAGTCGACTTCAGCCTGTCGCCCCTCTGTCCACCCCCGCCCCCGCCTAGCGGCTGCCCGGAAGATGAAGAATGCTCCTCTTGCGTCGGTGGTGGCAGCGGAATAGGCGGTAGCGCCGGTGGTGGAGGCGGAGGCGCCTCGCCGCCGCAGAGCGGCCCCGGCGCCCTACTGCGCTACCACGCGGGAGGCGTTGGCCATCCGACCTACCCCGGCTCAGCCGGCATCACCGCCGAGTTGGGGCGCTATTGGAGCCACGATTACGCCGAGAGAATCGCTCGCGACCCCGACGACAGCAACGTCTGGCTGCTCACTCGCTACGCTACTTTCCGTCGCTTTACGGACTTGGACATGGATGGGGACTACGACCGCACGATTCCCAGCGATGAGTACCGCACCCTGACCAAGACCCCGACCGGCTGGACCCTGCTCGATCTAGACGGCACCCTGATGCAATTCGACGACACCGGCCTATGGTCCTCGACCACCGACCGCAACGGCAACGCCAAGACCGCCACCCGCGACGGCACTGGCCGGCTGACCGTCGTCAGCTTCCCCGATGGCCGCTCGGAGACCTTCACCTACTCGGCAGGCGGCAAGCTGGACTCGATTACAGAAGTCGGCATCGACAGCACCACCAGTCGAACTTGGGGTTACACCTACACTGGCCAAGACCTCACCCGCATCGATCGACCCGACGGCACCGCCTGGACCTTCCTCTACGATGACCCAACTCTGCCGGGCTACATGACCCGAATGAGTCTGGAGGGCACCGATAGCAGCGCGCGGATCGCGGGCTCCTGGGCCTATGACCCTTTCGGCAATGTAGTGCAAATGTGGAAAGGCGCGGCCAACTTCAACGATGCCGGCGCCGTCGATCGCTGGTCGATGAGCTTCGACGATCCCCAGCTGCCGATGGTGACCACGGTCACCGATCCAATGGGCGAGATCTCCACCTACACTTTGGGCCGTGACTCCGAGAGCCGCAAGCCTCGCCTAGAGCAGCTCGAAGGCTCTTGCCCGAGCTGTGGCACTGGCCCGAACAGCCGGCTGTTCTATGAAGATCCGGCGCACCCCCTGCGCCCCACTCGCCAGATCGACGGTGGCGGCACCACGACGCTCACCACCTACGACGCCAACGGCCAAGCAATCTCCCGTGTCGAAGCGCTGGGCACGGCGGAGGAGCGCGAGACCACTTGGCAGCGCGACCTCACCTACCCGGCCCTGATCACCGAGATCGAGCGTCCCTCGACCACCGGCAACCCTCTAGATTTCCGCCGTACCACCTTCACCCTCAGTGGCCAAGGCAACGCCAGCGACCGCATTGACGAAGGGGTAGAAGACGGCCAGGTCTTCAGCTACACCACCACGACCACCTACACCGCCGAGGGCCAACCCGAAGACCGCGACCCACCCGGCTACGGCACCGCCGATGTCACCACCAGCGCCTGGGACGCTGCCCGTGGCGGCCTGGTGCTGGCCAGCCGTACCGATCCGCTGATCGGCAGCACTCTGTTCGGTTACGACCCATTCAACCGCCGAACCTCCGTCACCGACCCCAACGGGGTAACCAGCGAAACGCAGTACGACTCGCTCAATCGCGTTCTGTTCAGCATCCAGAAAGGCGCGGTACCGGCCGAGGATTTGATCACCGAGCAGCGCTACACGGTCTTTGGCGACCTCTTCCAAACCGTCTTGCCGCGCGGCAACGTGATCGAATATTCCTATGATTCCGCAGGCCGACTTGTCTCGATCGAGCGTAAGCCCGATGACCTGCTCGGCAGCCACATCGAGCGCACCTTCTACACCCTCGATGGCTTCGGTCACCGGGTCCGCGAAGAACTGCAAAGTTGGGACGGCGCGAGCTGGACGAGTGCGTCGACTACCGATTACCTGTACTCGACCCGTTGCCATCTCGACCAGATGATCGAAGGCGTAGGCAGTCCTGAGCAGGCGATCACCGAGTATGCCTACAACTGCGATGGCGACCTCGAACGCTTGTGGGACGCGAACCATCCATCGGCGGGCCAGACCGCGCCAGCCAGCTCGGTCTACGGCTATGACCCACTCGACCGATTGACCACGGTCAGCCAGCCATTCGGCGGCGCGGCCGGTGGCCAAGCCGTGACGACCTACGGCTTTGACGTTCAGGATCATCTGAACACGGTCACTGACCCAGAGGGCACGGTCACCAGCTACGTCCACAGCGATCGAAATTTGCTGACCCGCGAGACCTCCGAGGTCTCTGGCGTGACCAACCATCTGTACAACGAGCACGGCGAGCGCACAGAGACGACCGATGCACGCAGCATCTCCACCCTGCGCACCCTCGATGAGCTAGATCGGGTCACACTGGTCGACTACCCCGACGACACCCTCGACGTGACCTACACCTACGATGACGCGCTGGTGCCCTTCAGTCTCGGCCGACTCACTCAGATCGAACGTGATGGCCAGCCGATCGACTTCCAATACGATCGATTCGGGCGGATGACGCAGGACGGCGAGCTGGCCTACAGCTTCGACACTAACGGCAACAAGAGCGAGATCCTGTACCCTGGTGGGGTGAGAGCGTTCTACGGATTCGATCACGCTGACCGTCACCAGACCCTCGATGCCGAGGTGCCAGGCCAGGGCATCCAATCGATCGTCACGGGAGCCCTCTACCAACCCATCGGCCCACTGCGCCAGCTGACGCGCGGCAATGGTGTCACCGAAAGCCGCCAGCACGACAGCCGCTATCAGCCCGCCAGCATTACAGCGGTTGGCCCTGGCGGCACCTTGCTCGACTGGGACTACACCACCGACGGGGTCGGCAACATCACCGCCATCGGCGATCTGCTCGACCCGCTGAACAACCGCACCTACGCCTACCAGGAATACCAGTACTTCCTCACTCAGGGCGACGGCCCGTGGGGCAACCTAGCGTGGGCGTACGACAAAACCGGCAACCGTCTCAGCGAGACGCGGGACGGCGGCACCGACATCTACCAGTACCTCGCCAACGCTGCCGCGAGCGGCAATACCGCGAAACTCGACCAGATTGCCCTCGGTGCAGGTGGCAGTCGCGTCTACACCTTCGACGCAGCCGGCAACCAAATCGGCGTCGACGAGAACGGCGACCCGGTGGCTTACACGTTCGATGATGCTGGGCGCCTATCGGCCATCGACCACCCTTCAGCACAGGCCACCTCTACGATGTTCTATGACGGTCGCAGCTACCTACGCCAAGCAGTCGGCCGCGAGCCCGACACTTCGGGCAACGCTCTCTTCTGCGATGGCTTTGAAAGCGGCGACATCAGCGCTTGGGGCGATCCTGGAGCCAGTAGCTGCACAGCTGAGGCCGTAACCGAAGCGGCCTACAGTTCCGACGGTGTGCTGCAACGGCGAGTCGGTGCCACCGAGGCCAATGCAGTGCTCTACTTCGGAGGACAGCCGGTAGCCCAGACCAGCGGGACCGGTGTAACCCACCTCACGGCAGACCACCTTGGCACACCGGTGCTAGCTTCTAGCGGTGTCGGCGGCTCGAAATGGAGCGGCGGATTCGAGCCCTTCGGCAGTGACTTCGCAAATGCCGGAGACGCAGGCGTTTTCTTGCGCTTTCCGGGGCAGTGGGCGGATATCGTATGGGCAAGAGACGTGATCTCCCACTACAACGTGCATCGCTGGTATCAGCCAGGCACTGGAAGATATCGCAGAAGTGATCCGCTTGGGCTTCCCGCCATCGCTAGACATCTAGGGAAGAGTCGGGACGAAATAAACCTCTTTACCTACGCAGTTGCTCGCCCGACGGTAGGTATCGACCGAATGGGTCTTGCCGTCACAACTCTCGGTTGCTCTGCCAGCCAGGACTCGAAGATCCAGATCGCGGCAGGGAATGCGGACGCAGCGTCGCAGAAGTGCCTGGATTGTGAGGACCGAAGGCCATTTAGAAAACTCATCCGAAGCCAAGGTACCAAGGGTGAACTAGTGTTCCGCTGCGTGAATTGGCCGGGGTCAGTGCGGCCTGGTGATGAGACCCCCTCATGTGGTGACGTGGGAATTCGACTAAACGTACTTGAATTCGAGCTCACCGGGGAGATCTCCTTGACTCCCGCAGGAATCGGTGGAGTGCCAGGGTGCGGTTGTCTTGAGTCTACAATTCTGCATGAAGTTCTCCACCTACTGGGTGGTGATGGAATCGGCGGCATAAGACGTCACGACAGTGGGTCACGTTTCAAATCCGAGAGGAGGTGCTTCTCATGCGCGAACTAGCAGTATTGCTCTTTCTCGCTTCTCTTGTAGTCAATTGCCTGTATCAGCCGCCAGAAGAGAATGCTGAGGTGGTCGCTGAACCACTCTTAGAATTAGAGCCTGAGTGTGCCCAGTTCTCGCTCAGGAAAATGGCGAAGAGTAGCCATGCCATCGAAGCGGTCTTCGCCAATGGCTGCGACAGAGAACTACTCCTAGGGCCGATACTTCGGCCGCACTATTGGTGGGAAGAGGGGGCTGACCCTGGGCACTTGGTGAGACTCAAGTTAGAAATCTATGGTCTTGACGACTCACCGGTCACGCTTCTTGGCCGACCGCCTACTGGCAAGTTGGTAATTCCTGGGCCGCGCGAGCTTCTTCGATTGAGCAAAGGCGACGAGAAAGTGTGGAGCATCGACCTTTGTTCAGGGTGGTTCGCCCACCTCTTTCCAAGTCCTGGGAGGTACAGAGTTGAAGCAACAGCAGATAGCGCGCTTGGGAGCTGGATGCAGACAACTATGGATCCAAGATATGCGGCAATGAAAGATACTTTCAGCGAGTTGACGACTCTAGAAGGAAAGTTCGACGCCGACGTTCTTTTTGTTGACCTACAGGCCGTGCCTGTTTGCTAGGTGTGCGGTCGCCGGTGGGCACCACGGCATTGAAGGCTCGGGCATCACCGAACTGGAGCGGCGGATTCGAACCCTTCGGCCGCGCGCCAGGCCGAGGTGATCGCGAGCATCCGGAAAGAGCTGGAGCAAGTCCGCAGAGAGGTGGCACAGCTCAAGGAAGCCATGGGGCAAACGCTCGGCTGCCAGTTCGATCTGGGGGTCGAGGAACAATGGAACGAAAACGCACCCTAAGAGCCGACCTGTGAAGTCCGATACCGTTGGCGAGTGCCTAGGGAGGCGCTCATCCAGCGGCTGTCGCCTACGATCTATGAGCACATCAATCTATACGGCCGGTAGGACTTCTCCAACCTCGTCGCACCACCCTCAGGAGAGCTTCGACCGCTCCAGGTTGAGTAGGGGTGAATCGAAAACGACGCTTTTTGTCGATTCACTACGGGTACCCCTACCCGGGTGCTCTTGAAAAGAAAGGGCCTCGGCAAGCAACGTGGACCGCGTTTGAGCGCTGGCGACGCGGCGGTTGGGCTGCCATGTAAGCTCTTGACCCCGCTGGCAACACGGCAGGGTGGCCCACGGTTTTTTACGCTCCCCAGTACGCGGAGGCGATGAATAGTGAGCAGTTGATGGTATGCTGAGACACTTACTTACCGTGGTACAAACGTGGAGCAGCTTAGCCTGACTGGCAGCCTCAGCAGAGCGTTGCAACTCTACTTCGGTCAACAGAGACGCATGCACCGAGCGCGGCCTACATTCATCGGTTATCAGCTATTTGTCGGCGACGAACGCTGTGGATAGAGTTACGGGAGCCACAAGGAGCCCACAAATGACAGAGTTCCTTCTTAATGACCGCAAGATCGTCAACGTCCGCCTGCCGAACGGCGCGGTGGCGCATGTCGAAGCTCGCGACTTCGGTGGCGAAGAGCGTATTGCTGCAGAGATTCCCAACTTTGAGGAACTGATGACCCCGATAGAGGGAATCGCCTCGAGCCTGAGTCGTGTCTGGGACCGGGTCGCGCCCCAGAAGGCGAGCGTCGAGTTCGGGCTTCAGGTCGCGGTCGAGGCCGGCAAGCTGACCTCGCTTTTCGTCCAGGGCAGTGGCGAGGCAAACCTCAAGATCTGCCTGGAGTGGAGCCGACCGCCGTCATCCTCGGACTGAGGCACTGTCGCCTACAACGATGAGCGAGAGCCTCAGAACACGCCTCAGCCGCTGCGTTGTCCGGGTGGGAAGCGACTCGAAGTTCGGCACGGGCTTCTTCGTCGCTTCGAATCGGATCGTTACCGCAGCTCATGTGCTCGTACCGGCAAAGCCAGGAGACACTGTGCAACTAGAGCAGGCTGGCACGGTTTTCTCCGGCAAGATACTCCACCTCGGAGATCCCTCTGCCGACGATCTCGCCCTGCTCGAAGCCGATCACGACGAAGAGGTCTGGGCTTGCTTCGGCACAGGTGCACACCTCGGAGATCGCTTCTACACCTTCGGCTTCACGCAGGACCATTCTGGAGCTGAGTCGGTCACGCTCTCCTTCGAGGGAACCGCCACGCGCGGCGGCGTCGAGTTACTCAAGTTTAAGGAGGGGCAGCTGGAGACGGGGATGAGCGGTGCGCCGGTGCTCAACCTGCGCACAGGCCTGGTCAGCGGCGTGCTCGTCATCAGCCGGAATCGCCGAATGGACCTGGGAGGCCTCGCCGTACAGGCACGTACCGTGCTTGAGACGATTCCGCAGCTTGAGCAGACCGGACGGATCCATTTCGCAAGCGCACGGGCCTGGAAGCGACTGGCTTCGCCCTTCCGAGGGATCGATCTCTCCACCGAGGCTTACCACGAGTGGCTCTTTCCGCAGGATCCGATCGATGTCGAGGACGCCTTCGTCGAGCCCGCCTACCGGCTGATCGAGTACCGGGAGTTCGATCGCTTCGAGCCCTCGCCCAGAGACTTTGTCGCTGATGCCATCTCCATCCTCAAGTGCGAGGAGCTCTTGTTCATTTTCGGGCCCTACGGCTCGGGAAAGACTCTCCTGACGAAGATCCTCCAGCGCCACCTCTGGGACCAGGGATACGAGGTGCACTTCTTCCGCTGTAGCGATCTCTACCAGCGAATCAAGGTTCTCGAGCGCTTCTCGGCAAAGCAGGAGCCCGAGGACCCTCCCATGGTGATCGCTCTCGATGGCTACGACGAGACAAACCTGCTGCGTCGGGACCGCAAGGGGGTCAAGCGCGAGTTCCTTCAGAGGATCGTCGAGATCTCCAAGAACCCAGGCGTTTTCCTGATCCTGAACTCCCGGCTCATCCCTCTGGATGAGGAGAGCATCTACTTGGGGATCAGCGGGCTGCTCTACGACGAGCTCCGTGCTGAGGTCACGACGTTCATCGAGCTCGATGCCTTCCGCACCCAGCAGATCGAGCAGTGGCTCAACGCGAGCGCCAACGAGCACGCCAAGCGGGGAAGCGAGGAGCGCCTCTTCCGCTCCGACCTGCGCCACCTCCACAAGCACCTCGCTGCCGCCTGCAAGAACCCGCTTTTTCTCTACATGCTCTCGACCCGCTTCTATGAGAGCGGGTTTTCGGGCATCGAAGATATCTACGAGCTATACCGCTCGTTCGTCGACAAGACGGTAACGGGCAAGTTTCGCGGCGAGCGCTCCAAAGCTCGCTCGATCGCCGAGATCTCGAGGAGCTATCGCCGATTCTTGAGAGGCATGGCGCTTGAGATCAGCGCGGCCAACGACTTCGTGTTCGATGCGAGCAACCTGAACGCCTGGAACCTCGATCCTAATCTCGAGATCTACTCGATCTCCTACGAGAGGGTCCAAGACACCGTGGACCGCACGGCCCGGGAGATTCTCGCTCCCAAGGCTCTCGAGGACCTGCTCGAAGAGCGCCTGACCTGGAACGTACTGACCTGCTACTTCCTCGAGGAATCCGCGGGCCGGTGGCGGTTCAGCGACAACAACATCCTCTTCTTTCTCAATGCGGAGGTCTTCCTCGAAGCACTCGCAGGCGCTGCCGGAACCGACTCCGACCAAGACCCTCTCGCCACCTTTCCGCAAGCTCTGCGCAGAAGCGTTCCGCTGCATCCGCTCTCAATCGAGCTCTTGATGTCTCGGCTGGTTTCGATGCCACCGAGACAGCAGCAGTCCATCCGGGACTTCCTGAAGGCCCTGGTCGAAGACCAGCGCCTTCTGAAGCTCTGGCGGGCTACCGAGCCCGCGCTGTCTGCCTCCTATCGGCGCATCGAGACCGTGATGGCTCTCGCCTTCCTGAAGCTCTATCAGGGCAGCCACCAGCTCATCCCGCGCTTTCTCCCTGAGCTCGGAAAGCACGCCCGGGAGCTTGCCTACCTGGACGAGGTCGCCTTCAACATCTTTCGCGCCTTTTTCCGCGGGATCACAGTCAAGCACGGCTTCTTCGAACTCCAGAACTTCTCGGGATTCAACTTCCAGCGCTCCCGCTTCGTCGCTACCCAATTCGACATTTGCGACTTCATCGACCCTGCTGCGGACGGGCTCAAGCTCGAAGCCTGCTGCTTTCGCCTCTGCAAGCTCGAGCCCGTGCGAGCCCGCGAGATCTCCGGATCGGCCCGCTTCGTTCAGTGCACGGTCGATTTAGAGATCCGGGACCCAGGCAGCCTCGAGCTCGAGTTCGACCACTGTCACATCAAGAACCTCCACCTCTACGCCAATCGGCGCTCGAGCGAGAACAAGGTCCAGATCGCCTTCGCCAGCTGCAAGATCGACCACCTGATCCTGAGGAAGCTCGACATCAGCAGCCTTGAGATAGCAGATTCCATCTACCCACAGCTCAAGCTTGAGGGCTCCCGTGCTCGCGTGAACATCCAAGACTCCGAGCGCACTTCGCGGAAGGTGCTCGGAACCGACGGCCAGAGCCAGGTCACTCTGAACGGAGAGCGCGTCGGCTAGGAGTCTGAGTAGCAATGGAACAGAAACGTACGCTAAGCCGCGAGGATTTCTCTACCCAGGGTCCCGGGCATAATCGCCCAAAAATATACGCTCAGCTTCCTTATGAGCCCGCAGCGATCCTTTGCATCGCAGCCTCGACTTGAGTTCTGACAGCAGAGTTTTCGGGTTGCAGGGCAGCGGTGGAGACCCAAGAGCCTGAAGCACCAAGGCCAGGTTCGATCGACGGATGGCCACTTCGGGATGGTCTTCGCCGAGGTTCTCAAGGTCCGACGCCAGCGTCTGCTCAAGAAGCCCCTTGGCGCCTTCAAGATCCCCAAGAGCTTGAAGCACCAAGGCGAGCCTCGTCCGGTGGATGGCTACTGAAGGATGCTCTTCGCCGAACGAATGAAGGTGCGATTCGAGAGCAAACTTGGAGAGCTTCCTTGCGCGAGCAAGATCCCCGGCGGAGTGAAGCGCGAGCGCGATGCGCCTGGGCAGCTCTGTTCTCGCAGAATCCTTAGCATTCAGCACCGCCGGAGCCATGCTGACCGCAGCATCCAGATGACCCCGGTTCGGTAAGTAGGGCCGGAAGCCGTCCGCAAGCTCGATCTGCTGAGCGGAGGAGCTCAGGGCGGATAATCTGCTAGCGTCAATTACTGTAGCTTCAGGCCTCGAAACCCTTCTAGAGCCGCCGCTCTGTGGCCTGCGGTGGCGGATTCTGAACCTTGCCTTGGTTGGCTCGGGTCGGGCGGTGAGTTCGGTCCGCAGTTGCTGATACGGGCTCCTGGTAATCTGAAGGCGAAACCAGCGTTTCTTAAAACTTTTTGGGCTCAGCTGTGGAAACAGGCGAGCGTGTCCCGCCTGTTTCAGGCCAGCTTGTAGCTGGCGGCCGGCAGTGCCCTAACTTCTGCATGTCAGCAGAACCACACAGGGGGATCCGAAAGAATGTTCCACGATTCGATGAAAGCATGTTTGCTCTCCGTCTCGGTGGTCTGGGCGCTGTCGCTCGGTGCCGCTCCTGCGTCGGCGCAGCCGCCGGCCGGCTACTACGACACTGTCGACATCACCAATGGCACGACTCTGCGGCTGACGCTGCACGACGTGATCGACGACCACACCCGATTCCCCTACACCGCCTCGACTACCGACACCTGGGACATCGTCAACCTCGCCGATGAGGACCCCAACAACACCTCCAACATCATCGACCTCTACAAGAACGCTAGCTACACCAAGATACCCGGTGGCGTCGGTGCCTACAACCGCGAGCACAGTTGGCCAAAGTCCTACGGCTTCCCCAACGACGGCACTGACAACTATCCCTACACCGACACCCACCACCTGTTTGCGTGCGACGGGGGATATAACTCATCGCGCAGCAACAAGCCCTTTCGCTATTGCGACGCCTCCTGTTCCGAGAATCCAACCGACTTCAACGATGACCGCGGGGGTGGCACCGGCCTCTATCCCGGCAACTCGAACTGGACCTCCGGCTCCTTCGCCCAAGGCACCTGGGAGACCTGGGACGGCCGCAAGGGAGACGTGGCGCGAGCCATCTTCTATATGGACCTGCGCTACGAAGGCGGCAACCACGGCGGCACCGGCATCGCCGAGCCGGATCTGATCGTCACCGACAGCGAGGCGCTGATCGACAGCGGCAACACCGGCGCCAACGAGTCGGTGGCCTACATGGGCATGC
Source organism: Candidatus Multivoradales bacterium (assembly GCA_965248925.1). Lineage (GTDB taxonomy): Bacteria > Acidobacteriota > Thermoanaerobaculia > Multivoradales > J023 > CBDFLE01. The sequence continues at coordinate 23,642 of CBDFLE010000003.1, forward strand.
TGACGGTGCTCTTGCAGTGGCACGCGCAGGATCCGCCCGATAGCCGTGAGCTGTGGCGCAACGAGATCGTGTTCAGCTTTCAGGGCAACCGCAACCCGTTCATCGACCACCCTGAGTGGGTCGAGTGCCTCTACAACGACCTTTGTGGCGGCGATGGCGACACCACGCCACCCGCACCGCCCACCGGCCTGGTCGCGGTGGCCGGCACCGGCTTGGTCGACCTGATCTGGAACGCCAGCCCGGAAAGTGATCTGGCCGGTTACCACGTCTACCGTGCGACGAGCAGCGGCGGTCCCTACGCCCGGGTCACCGGAACGCTGCTGACGAGCGCCTTCTACACCGATAGCGCCGTAACCGACGGCACGACTTACTTCTACGTCATTCGGGCGGTCGACACCTCGGCCAATGCAAGCGGCGACAGCACCGAGGCTTCGGCAACTCCGACCGGCGGCGGTAGCGGCGGTGGTGGCGACCTGCTGCTCTCCGAGGTGCTCTACGATGTCTCGAGCGGCGATGACGGGTTCGAGTGGGTCGAGCTACTCAACGCGGGTAGCTCCGCGATCGACCTGTCAAGCTTCTGCCTCGGCAACGGCGGCACCAGCTACACCTCGAGTACCGCCCAGCTGGCGGGCACCATCGCCGCCGGTGAAACCTTCGTGGTCGGCGGTCCGACGTCTAGCTCCACCAACGGCAATCCGGTGTTCGATCAGGTGCTGAACTTCAGCCCCGACTTCCAGAATTCGGGGACCACCGGCGACGGTGTGGCGCTCTTCGATGTGCCCTGCGCCCAAGTCAGCGGCGCTACAGTGCCAGTGGATGCCGTGGTCTACGGCACGAACAACAACAGCGGCTTGATCGACGAGACCGGGACGGCTAACGCCCCGGAAGTTGGCGACGCGTCAGCGGGCTCCTCGATCGAGCGGCTCGATCTGGTGGGTGCGTGGCAGATCCAGAACGCTCCGACCCCCAACAGCTCACCAGTGGGGCCTCCGGTCGGCAACCAGGCACCCAGCGCGACCATCCTTGGGCCGTTGAACGGGGCGGCGGTTGGCGAGGGTTCTGCGGTCAGCTTCTCCGGCTCGGCCACTGACGTCGAGGACGGCAACCTCACCAGCAGCCTAAGCTGGAGCTCAAGCCTCGATGGCGTGATCGGTTCCGGCGGTGCCTTCTCCGCCGTGCTGTCTGTCGGTAGCCATACGATCACTGCCTCGGTCATCGATTCCGGCGGTCTCAGCGGGTCTGCCGTGATTACCGTCACGATCAACCCCAACTCCGCTCCCAACGTAACGATCACCGCGCCGGCTAACGGCGCTTCGTTCGACCAGGGCACGGCGATTTCATTCGCGGGCTCAGCCAGCGACCCGGAGGACGGCAGCCTGACCGCCAGCCTCAGCTGGTCGTCGAATCTCGACGGCGTGATCGGCGCTGGCGGCTCGTTTTCGGCGGTACTGTCGCTCGGTTCGCACACCGTCACCGCGTCGGTGACCGATTCCGGCGGCCTGGTCGGCTCTTCAGCGATCAACGTCACCGTCAATGCGGTGTCCGGCAGCGCCGGGGATCTGCTTTTGAGCGAGGTTCTCTACGACACCAGCGGTACGGACGACGGCCTGGAGTGGGTCGAGATCTACAACAACGACACGGTCGCAGTCGACCTGGCGGGCTTCAGCCTGGGCAGTGGCGGTAGTGACTACACCACCAGCACGCTGCAGCTCTCGGGCACGATTGCGCCAGGCGCGACCTTCGTCGTCGGTGGCCCGACGTCGAATGCCACCAACGGCAATCCGGTGCTCGATCTGGCAGCGAACTTCAACCCTGATCTACAGAACTCGGGCACCTCCGGTGACGGAGTGGCGTTGTTCAACTTGCCCGCTACGGCAGTCACCGCGGTGACGGTACCCATCGATGCTGTGGTCTATGGACCGAACAACAACAGCAGCCTGATTGACGAGAGTGGCGCTGCCAACGCCCCTGAGGTTGGCGACGCACCGTCTGGCTCTTCGATCGAACGGCTCGACCTGGCCGGCAACTGGCAGATCCAGTCGGCCCCAACGCCCAACGCGACACCGCTCAACCCACCGGTGAATACTGCGCCGAGTGTGACCATCAGTGCGCCAACCGGGGGGTCCAGCTTCGACCAGGGCAGCTCGATCAGCTTCGCTGGCTCGGCTACCGACGCCGAGGACGGCACCTTGTCCGCCAGCCTCTCCTGGGCATCTGACCTCGATGGCGTCATCGGCAGCGGCGGTTCGTTCTCGACCTCGACCCTGTCGGTCGGTACCCACTCCATCACTGCAGCTGTGACCGACTCCGGCGGTCTGGGTGGCTCGGATCTCGTCGTCGTGACGATCAACGCCGTCAGTGGCCCGGTGATAGTGACCTTCACCTCGGTCGCTGACGAGGACGGCTGGGTGCGGGAGTCGAGTGAGAACTCAAACACCGGGGGCCGCAACAACAGCAGTAACTCCGGAACCGGCGCGCTACGGGCTGGTGACAACCGAAGGGACCGCCAGTACAAGGGGATCGTTTCTTTCGATACTTCGTCGATCCCCGATGGCGCCACCGTGCTGTCGGCAACGCTCAGGCTGCGCCGCGGCACGGTCAACGGGAGCAACCCATTCAACACCCATGGCGCTTGCTGGGTCGATGTCCACTCAGGCGGCCTGGGTGGCTCGACGGCCCTCGCCAACGGCGACTTTGAAGCCGTAGGGGACGTTGCAAAGACCGCCAACCTGTCGAATCCCGCGGCGAATGGGGACTGGTCTGAAGGCAGCTTCGATCCGGTTGGGCTCACCGCGGTCAGCAAGACCGGTACAACGCAACTACGCTTCTACTTCGATCTCGATGACAACGACGACCGGGGCAACGACTACGTCGGTTTCTACTCGGGAAACAACGGAACCTCGACCAACCATCCGCAGCTGGTAGTGACCTACCAGGAGTAGGTGTCAGATTTGCAATGGCGGTGCGGGCTCCGAGCCCGCCCGCCTAGGTGTCATGAGGTGCTCGGCTGGTCAATCACGACTGGTTCGTGCCGCCATCAGCTCCCCAGCAGTCTCACGCAGTCCGGGGAGCTTGGGGTAGCGGGCGCATTCGTGCAAAAAGTTACGGTTTCTCGCGCCTCCGGGCTGCTGAGACGCTCGCAGAGCGTAACTTTTCGCACGAGAACGGGTGGCCTATGAGTCGTCTGTGTCGATGAAGTAGGTGCCATTGGGCATGACGTGCTTGAACGGTAGCAACGAGATGTGGGAGAGCTCCTCGTCCTCGATCGCCTCGCCTTCGGCGCGAAGCCGGTCGACGGTCTGCCCGATCCTCACGGTGTTCCAGTAGAGGATCGCGTTCGAGACGAGGCTCAGGCAGCTCGCCTTGTTCATGATCTCGATGTAGTCGCCGGTCTTGAAGTCGCCTTGGTCGGCGAAGTGGATCCAGCGCGAGAGTCCTTGGCGGTGTTCGCCTTTGTTCAGCTGCCGCTGGACAGCTCGGCGGAGTTCTGGATCAGTGCAGTAGCGCAGGATGTAGTTGGTCTTGACGAGTCGGCCGAGGTGGCGAACGGCGTTCGAGAGCCGATCGTGAGGTGATCCGAGGGTGAGTCGCTGAACCACGACGTGCGCCGGCGCTGTGCGAAGCCTGAGCGACCAGGCGATCTGCATCATCGGATCCCACTGCTCGGCGATCAGATCGAGGTCGACTGTGTTCTTGAGCAACGATCCGAAGTCACCTTCAGCCCGTCGCCCCGAGGGTCGGTATAGCTGTTGACTCTTCAGGTCCTTGATCCTCGGCATGAAGAAGTAGCCGAGAAGGTAGCAAAGGCCGAAGATGATCTCGGTATAGCCGTCCGTGTCTGTCGTGTGCTTCCCGGGGCGGAGGATTGTGTTGTTGTTCAGCAAGCCGTCGAGTACGTAGAGCGCCTCTCTCGGCCCGCACGAGATCGCGCGGGTGCCGAATACGGAGTACTGGTCGGAGATGTGTGTGTAGATACTGATGCCCTTCTCGTAGTACCCGAAATACCGTGGGTAGTACGAGGCGAGGAGGCTATCGGCTCGGATTCTGAAGCGCTGCGCATCGGAGGACGACGTCTCGCCGTCCCCGTGGACCGAACTCAACGGCAAGCCATGATGCGCGTCAACGATGACTGAGTTGGCTGTCTGGATCGTCTCCTCGCGAACGTAGTGCTGGAGGACTCGACGGAGCATGTCCAACGTCACCTTCGGGACGCTCGCACTCATCGAGACCACGCCAAGGTTCGTCGCTTGAGAGATGATCGCTGAGAGCAACGATCGGTAGAACTGCTTCGGCCGCGACTGATGGTCCTCGAGAGGAACGAAGCACCGCGAGAATCCCGTGGCACGATCCACATCCATCAGGAGCTGCTCGACTCGAACCAACGGCAGGCTCGCGTCGATGGTTTGTTGCAGCCGGCTTGGCGGCAGCTTCTTTGTGTCGTCGCGGCGTAGCTTGAGCTTGCCGCTTTCGACTCGGGCGAAACGATCGACTCCGTACCGACCGTTGGCCCGACGCAGAGCGTCCTCGCACTCACCAACGAGCCGATCACACACGCCATCCGATGTCGGGTGGCCGAGATCGTCGTACGAGTCCTCTTTCTCTTCGCCCCACCGCGTTTCACTGAGCAAGAGATCCCAGAACGAGACGTGCTCTTTGCTGTCCGGAATGTAGACGTCGCCCGAACGAAGTGAATCGCGAAGCGCGATCGCTAGGCCGGTCTCCCACGCGTTCCGGTTGAGCGAACCCGGTCTTTCTCCGGTCAAAGCCCCACGGAGCTCTCCCGGTACGAAGCTGCGCGGAGCGTTCGCCGGCAGGCTCTTGAGTTCCCCGTCGTCGAGCTGTCGCACGATCTGAATCGCCTTGAGCAACTCCTCGCTTCCGGCCTCGCCGGCGAACGGGAGGCGGACGAACTCTGCGAAGTACTTGCGAAGCGTGGGATACCGAGCGACCAGGCGGCTTCCGAGGCCATGCTCCTCGACCCACTGAAACTGCTTGAGGTCTTCGACCGATTCCCTGAGCCTCTCCTCCTCGGCCGAGTCCCAGAAGGTGTCCCGGGTTCGCGCCTCGTCCTCGGGCCAGGCCAGCAGTGCGTGCGTCGTGCGAAGGACCGCGTCGATGGCTCTTTTCTGTCGCTTCCGGAGCGCTCGGTACTGCTCCTCGTGCGCGGACTTCGCGTCGCGCCGCATGTCGAGCACGTACTTGTCGTGCATTTGAACGAGGTGGTCGAGAAGCGTCTTGCGCCGCTCGGAGAGAAAGCAAGTCATCAAGGCGTACCGCTTCGGATCGCGGAACCGTTTCAGGTCCGTGGCGTCGTACCCACGCGCAGTCTCAGCTAGGTAGGCAGCGAACGCGCCGTTGATCTTCGGTCGCTCGAAGCCGAGTCGGAAGAACTCGTCGAGCTCGCGGTAGCGCTCAAGGTACCGCTTCATCGCGGCGGGAGTCGGGGACGGAGGGTACTCCTTGAGGCGACCGAAGAACGAGCGTTGATCTTCTGGCGGTGCCTCAAGGAAGGAGTCGATGCTCCGACGGAGTTCGGGAGCTAGTCCAGAGACGATCGATTCGAAGAGCTGAGCGTGCGCCGCGTTGCAGACCGTGTTGACCAGACGATCCAGAGTGGAGGCCGCCGGGAGAACGATCCGCGTCCTCAAGAGCCGCCGTTCGGCCCGCTCGAATAGCGTCGCAGGGAGATCTCCATGATGGGCTTCGCCATCGAGCCAGTCCGTGAGCTCGTCTCGTGCGGTTTCGTCGAAACGCTGAAAGCCTGCGAGCTCGAGGAGCTTCCCCTGATGCTCTGACCGAGTCGCCTTCCTTTCCGGGGCCTCGACAAAGAGTGGCGCCGGCTGTCCGAGTTGGACGCAGAGATGGGCGACGATCTTCGGTGGCGCGTGCGTTGGGTCCCTCAGGAACCGACCGAACAGGCGCAGGGTGCATAACTGCAGCGCATTCGCCAGGCGATACCGACTCCGGAAGCCGCCACGCAGGTCGTCCACGTCGACTGTGTCGAGCGACCAGTTCCGCGTGAGTTCGTCATCGGACAACCGCTCTGGGAGAACGATCGGTCGCCGACGTCGTCGAGGGACCGGGAGATGCTCGTGAATGGGTTGGGGTTCGCGCATGGCAACTCCCCCCGGTGAGCTGGTTCAAGAAAACGTCCGTTTTCGAGAAGCCCCAGAAATCGAACCGGAGGTCTGTTAAAACGGGGGTTTTGTGTATCTCGAAAACCACTCTTGAAACGATCCTATCGAAATGCAACCATGGTCGCGAGTTTCGAGAGGACCTACATGCAAATTGGATACGCCAGAGTTTCGACCGAAGACCAGAACCTCGAGCTCCAATTCCGGGCACTCGAGAAGGACGGTTGTGAGCGAATCTTCACCGACAAGCTTTCCGGGGCTCGAGCCAAGCGGCCGGGGCTCGACGAAGCGCTCTCTCATCTCCGAAAGGGCGACGTGCTCGTAGTTTGGAAGCTCGATCGGCTAGGCAGAAGCGTGCGCTCCCTCATCGAGCTGGTGGAGGGACTCGAGGCCAACGGCGTCCATTTTGCGAGCCTGACGGATGCGATCGACACGACGTCGCCGGCGGGCCGGTTCTTCTTCCACGTCATGGCGTCTCTGGCACAGATGGAGCGCGAACTCACGGTGGAACGCACGCGGGCCGGCTTGGCGGCGGCCAAGAAGCTCGGCCGTGTCGGCGGGCGACCGCGAAAAATGACGGCTGCGAAAGTAGAGTCCGCGAAAACACTGCTAGCTCAAGGCACGCCTGTTCGAGATGTCGCAGAAAGCCTCGCCGTCTCGGTTCCGACTCTCTACCGCTGGTTGCCCGCGGACCAGCGGACGGGCTCTGGAAGGGCGGTGGGTAACCCCTCGCTGTCGGTGGACTAGGGGCTAATCTGAGGAGGGATAGCTGATGTCGAGTAAGAGTGCGAAGAGTATAAGCGAGGGGCAGACAACCGCCGCGACCAGGTGGCCAGCCTCGACGAGGTGGAGAGGATTATCCTGTGAGCCGCGCTGAACTGGTTCTTGAGTACCTGACGGTCCTTCTCAGCGGGCCGCCTGTGGTGGCCGTGACGGTGTTTGTGCTCGTCTGCGTTTTTCGCGAGGACATCAAGGATCTGCTCGGCCGGGTCGCCCGGATCAAGTTTCCAGGCGGGGAGCTATCGACACAGGCCGCCCGCGAAGAACAAAGCGGCGAGGAGAAAGCGCCGCCGAGTGTCAAGGCGAGCGCAGCCGACCTACCCAAAGGTGTGACGCTCACGCATGAGGATCAAGGCCGTATTGTTCAGCTCGTGCAGGCGCAGCGCGCCCAGGCGACGCTTTGGGAGTACCGCTATCTCGGCTACTACCTGGTGCCTGGAACGCAGCGCGTTCTGGACTGGCTCGCCGGCCTGCCGCAGGCGACGTCGATCGGGGCTTTTGATGCCTTCTGGTCGACGATCATCCCAACCGGCCGCGAGCGGGTCGCCATTATGGGGGCGCTCGAGCAGCATCACCTGGTGCAGCGCACCGGCGAGCTGGTCGAAGTCACGCCCAGGGGCCACGAGTACATCCAATGGCGCGGTCCTCTCGAGCTGCCGAGTGCAGACGAATAGCGAGCGGAAACATGGCGATGACTTTGGAGCAGCGCTATACGATCTCGGCGTGCTGCCGAGAAGTTCATCACTGCCGACCGCACGAATCGAGAGGCACAGCACGAAAGGAGGCGCGCGCCGGCATGAGGACGCCTACCGTGAACATGACCCGGATGAGCCTTGCTTCGCGGTGGCGCTTCCCCCTGAATCAGACGAGGAGTTGCCAGGTAGCCTTCCAGTGGACCAGTGGTGACCGGTCTGTCAACGGTATTCCGACGCTGCGGATCGTTCGGGCTGGACTTCTTACAAGCGCTCGGCCGCCCGGAGCGCCATGATCGAGTCCTTTAAGCGGGGGGAAACCGTAACTTTTTACACGAATGCGCCCGCTACCCCACATTGGTCCCCACCAAATGTCACGGCACCTCCGCGGCGCCGTCAGCGCCCACGAGATCTCCGCGCCAGGAAACCAACACATCACTGCCGCCAAACTCAACCAGGCCAGCGCCGATGTCATCGATGCGTTCATGGGACTCGACGTCGCCCAGCTCTGGGGCGATGGCTCGAAAGTCGGCGCGGATGGAACCCAAATCGACACCTGGGACGATAACCTCCTCGCCGAAACCTCTGTCCGTTACGGCGGATACGGAGGCATTGCGTACCGTCACATCTCCGACACCTACATCGCCCTGTTCTCCCACTTCATCCCATGCGGCGTGTGGGAAGCCGTGTTCATCTTTGCCGGGCTGCTCAAGAACGAATCGAAGACGATCGAGCCTGAAGAGATCCATGCCGATACCCAAGGCCAATCGTTGCCGGCGTTCGGGCTCGCAACCATGCTCGGCGTCGAGCTGCTCCCACGGATCCGGAACTGGAAAGACCTCATCTTCTACCGGCCAAACGCCGACAGCCGCTACGACCACATCGACATACTCTTCGGCAAAAGCGAAGTCATCGACTGGAAGCTGATCGAAACCCACTGGATCGATCTCATGCGCGTCGTCATCTCCATCCGCCAAGGCCGCATCTCATCATCAGCGCTGCTGCGACGACTCGGAAACCACTCCCGCAAGAACCGGATCTACAAGGCCTTCCGAGAACTCGGCCGAGCCATCCGCACCACCGTGCTGCTCAGATACCTCTCACAAACCGAACTTCGAGACAGCATCACCGTTGTCACCAACCGCGTCGAGTCATTCCATAACTTCTCGAAATGGCTGTCGTTCGGCAACGCCGGCATCATCGCCGACAACGACCCCGACCACATGGAGAAAATCATCAAGTTCAACGAGCTGCTCGCCAACTGCGTCATCTTCTACAACGCCGCCCAGCTCACCAACGTTCTCAACCAACTCGCTAGTGAAGGCCAGCCCGCCGAACGAGACGACGTCGCCGCCTTGTCGCCATACACCACCAAACACGTCCTTCGATTCGGCGACTACGTCCTCGACCTCACACCACCAAGCGAAGTAATCAACGGACACCTTCATCTACACACCGACACCGCAGAACCCACCCTCGGTACACAACCCAAGGTTTGAATGGCGGGTTTCGGCCGTATTCCGGTCGTCCCCCTCCTTGAGCACCCTCGGGCCGTGAGTGAGTTGGTCATGCCGCGGCCTTGAGCGGGATTTCAGCAGCGGGGCCTGTTCCGGGGCGTTGGGGCTGTGTGATTCTCCCTTGCTAGGCTCATGAGTGCTTATGTACAATGTGCGGCGCAGCGTTGCCCGAATCAGCTTGGATTTTTCCAAGGGGTGGCGATGTGACAATTAACCGGAAGTGCCTGCAGGGCACACATTCGACAAACTAGGCCCTGCGAGCGCGCTTCCCTGACAAAGGGAGGAAGCTCTCAATGAGCGATCTAGTGCCCTCAGATCGGTCCCCGCCCCACGAACCTCTCCCCAGGCAGCCCCCTCGCGGCTTCAAGCTTAAGTTTCAGATCTCGGGCTTTTGGCCTAGAAGCAGATCTTTGCCTAGGAGGAAGTCTCTACTGCGACTTCTTCTAGTGATCCTGGGAATCCTGTTGCCCCTGATGGCTCGGGTCCTGGACTGGATCTAAGCTGCTTGAAATGCAAAAAACCCGTCCGCGGAATCAGTCGCGGGCGGGTCCTTGTCTGCTGGTGAATGCCTGTAGGGCACACATCCGACACTACAAGGAACACCAAAAGGAGAGTTTTTGGTGGGTCCAGAAGGAAAAAAAGTGCGCCCGGAAGCCGAAGGGATCTTCGCAGAACCTTCTTTGAAGGAAGCTGCCCTTGTGTGTTGCCCCCAACATGGCGGAGGTGGCCACCGACCTAGTCCATCAGCCCGAAATGACCATATAGGGCTGCAAAACCAGGAGCTAGCGTCCAATCGAGCGATCGAGGGTGAGGATCGCCTCATATGAACGCGGAAAAGGAGGCGAGCTTTCGGAAGCTGTACGACCATCACTACCGGGATGTTGTCGCGTGGCTTCGTCGTCGCGGAATGGATCGCGCCATGGCGCAGGATGTGTCCCAAGAGGTATTCATTCGCGTCTACAAGGGGTTAGATGGTTTTGAAGGCACTCATTCTTGGCCGTGGATCAGAGTCATCGCCAAGAACGCTTGGGCGAACTGGCTACGGGATCGAGCAACACAAAAGCGGGGTATGGAAGTAACCACGCTCGATGAAGTTCCCGAACTTGACTTTGACGCGACCACACTGTGGGGTTCACGAACACCTTCTCCAGAAGAAAAGGCTTCTTGGAACGAGAAACTCGCACGTTTGAACAAGATCCTCGGTACGTTTCCAAAACGTAGCTGTGAGGTGTTTCTCTTGCGCTATCGCGATGGGATGAAGTACCGGGAAGTGGCACTTCATTTGGGTATTTCGATCGACACGGTCAAGTCTCATCTTCATCAAGCCCGCCAGCGTATCCGAGAAGCAGATCTCGAAGGTCTAGACGAGGAACACCAAGATTGATTGAGGCGAGGGTAGCGCCCAGAATCGTGCGGATTTATACCCTAAGCGGTCGCGCTCCCTCGTCCGCTAGCTCCGGACCAGGTGAGCTGGTATTCGCCGTAGAGCAGGACGTTGTCTCAGGAGATCGGGCATGCGGAGGTCCAGCGCGTCCTTGGCCTCGCCCGGATCGCCCAGCACTCCGGTTCCAGCGCACTAGTCTAAGATGGGACGGGAGGCACGAGAATGGTTGAACGTAGAAGCATGGTGGAGCAGCTGCGAGAGGAGCTCTTGGACGATGAGACAAGCCTCTGTCGAGCCCTTCGCCGTGCGGTCGTCCTCGCGCATTCTCTAGACAACGCGCCGTTCAAGCAGTGGGTAGAAGGGGAACTCGAGGGATATGGGGGCGGCAAACCAGTGCCGGCGTATCGCTGTCTGTCGTCACCGATTCTTGCGACAATCACGAACGGCGTCGCAATCGTGAAACGACAGCCGTTGGCGCTCGACGGCTTTACGCCAGAGATGAAGGACAGCCTCAAGACGCTCTACCTGCGGTACCCGGTCGGGGAGCTTGAGCATCTGGCGGCCGGCGGCTCCGAAGACCTGAAGGAATTCTGGCCAGGCGACTTGGTCCGTCTTGCGCATCAGCTGCTGACGAGCTTGGCTGATGGCGCGATGCTGATGGAGGTCTACCGGCCCATCCCGCAGCATGCAATTCGAGGTGCCCTCGAAGCTGTCAGAAACAAGCTCCTGCAGTTCGTCCTCGAGCTTGAGAGGTGGCCCACGGATGCACCCCTGGAACCGGTCCACCAACGAGAGCTCGCACAGCACATCACCAACAACATCTACGGTGGCCAGAACGCCATCGCCAGCGGAAGCGGTTTCAGCCAGTCCGTTCAGATGGTCTCGGAAGGCGATCTCGGCTCCCTGCGCAAGGCGCTCGAGGATCTGGGCCTTCCAGGCGAGGAAGTAGACGCGGGGGTGGCTGCAGCCGAGAAGGACGGGACGCCAGGAGGCGGGAGACTTGGCCCTCGGGTTGGGAAGTGGTGCGCCTCCCTCATGGAGAAGGCCCTGACGGGGGCGGTGGTCGGAATCGGGCGGGCCGAAGCCGAGGCGGCCATCCAGGTCGCCCGGCAGTTCTACGGGCTCTAGCGCGCAGCGAAGCCCCGATTCTCAGCGCAGAAGGCTTGTTCTGCGCTGAGCTTGCGCCCGACTCGTCGCAGAATTCACACTGATTCGGCCTCATAGCGCCCCGAATTCTATTCGCAGAATCATTAGTGTTCGAACTTAGCGTATAAATTCTCACGATTCTGGGCGCTACCCTAGGCGACGTGAATTCCCTTCCCCCCCACCCATCCGTTAATATAGAATTTACGGAAGTGAGAGCCACAACACACAGCCCACAAGGACCCCCCGGCGAGCAGCTCCCGCTCTGCGAGGCGCCGCGACTCGCTGACCCCTGGGGCCAGCGATGGGCCGTCAAGAGCCGATCGCGGCCCGATACGGTCTACACCGTCGCACTCTCGGCCGGCGGCCGGCAGTGGGGATGTAGCTGCCCCAGCTGGATCTATCGCCGCGCTCGCTGCCCACATATCCGGCAGGTGCAACGCTCCGGGGAGCTAGGGCCGTGACCCGGCGATCGACGGTAGAGCCCGAGGTCTTGAGCGTCGAGGTCCTCGACCTGGTCGACCCGAGGGAGGGTGGCCAGCGGCGGGCCGAGGAACGCGCCGAGCTGGTGGCCACGGACGCCCAGCGGCGGGCCGAGGAGTTCATCCGCGAGCAGATCCCGGAGGGCACCCGCAAGGCGCGGCTGAAGGCCAGGCGCTATTGGGTGGCCTGGCTACGGCTCGCCCACGGCCTCGAGGAGCATTACCCGGTCGCGCCGGCGCTGTTGTTGGATTTCATCGAGAGCCACCTCAACGGCCTGCCCGAGGCCGTAGACACCGCCCTACAGGCCGAAGGCCGCAAGCGGCCGGGTACGCATACCCTGGCGACGATCGAGGCCCGTGTGAGCCATCTGAGCAAAGCGCACCAGGCCACGGGGTGCGAGTCGCCGGCCACCGATCCGCGATGCCGCGAGCTGCTCGCCGCGGCGCGCCGGCAACGCGCGCGGAAGGGAGGCCAGCTGCAGAAGAAAGCGCTCACCCTCGATCTGCTGGAGAAGCTCTTGCGGACCTGTGAGGTGGATATCGAGGTGGGTGATGCGCGCGATCGGCTCGCCGCTTACCGCGACCGGGCTCTACTCCTGGTGACCTGGGCCGCCGGCGGTCGCCGGCGCTCCGAGGCCGTGTCCCTCTGCGTCGAAGATCTCCGCAACGACGCTGGCGAATATGTTTGGACGCTCGGCCACTCCAAGACCAACCAAGACGGCAGCGGCCAGGAGACCTACCCCATCGCCGGCCGCGCGGCCGAGGCGCTAACCGCCTGGCTCCAGATCGCCGGCATCTCGGCCGGGGCGGTGTTTCGCGCCATCGATCGCCATGGCCATCTCGCCAGCCGCGCCATGGTGCCGCGCTCCCTGGCCGAGATCGTCAAGTACCGGGCCGGGCGAGCTGGACTCGATCCGGCCGACTACAGCGGCCATTCGTTGAGGTCGGGGTTTGTCACCAGCGCCGGCCGGGCCGGGGTCAGCCTGCAGGAGGTGATGCAGCTCTCAGGACACCGCACACCCGCCGTGGCCATGCGCTACCATCAGGCTGGCGACGTGCTCCGGTCCAGGGCTGCGAGGCTGGCAGGCTAGAGAGCCAGAGACAATTCACCGGCCGACGATCGACGAAACAGAGGTCTATGATGACGTTCAAGGATGGCGAGCAACGATCCGCCGCGGCCGCGGCGATCATCCACCGAATCCACAAACCCCTGCCCTGGCCACCGGACGAAACCGAGCCCGTCTTGACCGGCGCTGAGCGGGTACTGTGGCTCACGGCCGAGGCGATCGAGTACGGCACGGCTGGCCCCGTTCTAGCCGAGCTGGACCGACTCGACCCTAGCAACCTACGGGCGGTCGGTGAGCTGCTCTGTGCCGTCGCCGAGGACTCCGGACTCCTACCCGAGCAGCCGCGACACGCCGTGGCCGCCTGGCTCGACCGCCAGGCAGCAGAGCACACGATCACTACCGCCTGACGCATAACGCTCAGGCCGACAGCGGGCACTCGTTGAAGTCGGGATTTGTCACCTCGGGCGGGAGTCAGCTTGCAGGAAGTGATGCAGCTGTCCGGGCACCGCACGCCAGCCATGGCCGGTGGCCTTAGCGTAGGTTTTCGGTCCGTTGTTCCTCGACCCCCGATTCTACGCCCTCTTTCGCTCGGCCCCACACTTGGCGACCCTCCGTCAAGCAAAAAGGCACGGTAAGGGGCCGATTCGAGGCTCGACGCAGGGGGCTTACCGTACCTTTTCGCACGCTCGAGGCTGGAGCCCCCGTTGGACCCCCATCTCTACAGAATCTAACGCTAAGACCTCCGCTTCTGCCCTGCTACCGCCTGCTTAGAGTGAATTTCTGTAGCTTCGGGCCTGATACCCCAAGAAGCACCCCCCGACCACGGGGACGCGCCGATCACAGCGACCTCAGCCGCCTGGCGGATTCGTCGCGGGGTTGTCTGGGGCTCGCCAGCTCTATTTTCCTTCGACCCCTACCCCACCGACACGCCCCGCGGGCGCATGCGTTCTCACGAACGGCGCTAATTGAGGGGGGGGGTCACAGGATATTCCTGTCACGTTTTTTACTCCTTTATTAAGAAATAGACCCCCCTCCCCCTAATCGACTAATGCGCATGGGTCTGAGCCCGCGGGGCTGTCTGCCCGGGGTGGGGGTGAATATCTCGCGCCGGGAATCCTCCCCTCCCGCATCTCCACCACCCGGCAGCCTCACTCTTGCGCCGAGCGCGCCGGGCTCGACCCGGCCGACTACAGCGGCCACTCCCTGGGGTCTGGCTTCGTCACCACCGCCGGCCGGCCGGGGGTCAGCCTGCAGGAGGTCATGCCCCTCTCAGAGCACCGCACGCCAGCCGTGGCCGGTGGCCTTAGCGTAGTTTCTCGGTCCGGTGATTGTCGAAGGCCAGAATTGCTAGGACTCTGGGCACTGCCAGTATGCAAAAGTAAGCCAGGCGATCGGGAATCAATGATGACTTTTGTTAAGTCTGCGGCCGGATTGGGTGGCGGGTCGACGCCGCGCCCCGACCGGGTAATCAATAATGACTTTTAGTAACTATTCGAGCGTTTGGGGCGAGCGGCGCCGCCGCTGCTCTGAGACCTGCCGCGACGGTCGGCGCTGCTATGCCGGGATCTACGCCGGCGGGCGGTGTGTGGCCCATCAACCCGGCTGGAACGACCGCGAGCCGCAAGGCCGACTGCCCACCCAGGCCGACGCCGCCGAGGGCCTCGGCCTGACCGTCGCTGTGATGCCCGGCGGGTACTGTGGGCAAGAGCATCGAGTTATCGTCTGCCGTGGCACGAACAAGGCCGGCGAGCCCTGCCGGCGCTCCGCGGCCCTCTCGGGTTACTGCTGGCAGCACGACCCCGACCCACAGCGAGCCGCTGAGCGTGAGAAGAGCCGCGAGCGGCCCGACACCAGGCGCTTACCGGACGGGCGCCGCTGGTGCTTGACCCACGACTGCGAGCGGCCCTGTAAGGAGTGCGGCACCGAGGGTATTGGCGGCGCTGGCCGAGGGCAGGGGCGCAAGCCGAAGGCCGCATGATGATCCCGCCACAGCATGCGCGGCTGCCATCGCAGCTCGACGAATTCGACCTCGACCAGCTTCTACGGGCCGCCGGCCGCGCGGCCGAGGCACTGACCGCCTGGCTCCGGATCGCCGGCATCTCGGCCGGGGCGGTCTTTCGCGCCATCGATCGCCATGGCCATCTCGCCGGCCGCGCCATGGTGCCGCGCTCCCTGGCCGAGATCGTCAAGTACCGGGCCGGGCGAGCTGGACTCGATCCGGCCGACTACAGCGGCCATTCGTTGAGGTCGGGGTTTGTCACCAGCGCCGGCCGGGCCGGGGTCAGCCTGCAGGAGGTGATGCAGCTCTCAGGACACCGCACACCCGCCGTGGCCATGCGCTACCATCAGGCTGGCGACGTGCTCCGGTCCAGAGCCGCGCGGCTGGCGGCCTAGACCACGCTGTTGCGAACATTCTTAGTCCGAGAATTGCCGAAGTTGGGAGCCCCATGTCGTTAGTCCAACTTGGTCATCACCCCGATCGGTATCCGATCAATACCGGAGCTAGATTCATCGTAGCGCAGCTCGATCACCCAAACACCAAGTCCAGGCGTCTCGATTCGGAACTCGTGTACGCCCAAGGGAATATCACGCACAAAGCCACCCGATTCGCTAAGCTGACCCAGGAGAATGCCGTCTAGCCACACGGCTGCACCACCATGTTCGCGAGAGCTAACAAGCCACATGTGCACCAACGACTGCTTCTTGCAGAGATCATATTTCAAGTGTGAAGACACTTTAGTGAAACCGCTGGTCCATGACACGCGATAGGTCTGCAAGAGGTCATCTTTCAGCCCAAGCCGAATTAGTGTATCGCCCTTTTGAACGACAAGAAGCTGATCGGAACTATCGGGCTCGTGAAGGGACAACTTCGCGAACTCTTTCGCGTATACCCTAAGCTCTTCTTTCGTCATCTGGCACTTCAAACCACTGACGAAGTGACCTGACTTTGCCCATGGCTTAAAAGAGCCGACAAATGGCGGCGATAGGCAGGCCGCAGAGCTAACAACCAATAGTGCGAGCAATAGGAGTCCTAGGACTGGTGTCCATCCTCTCTTCATCGCGCTTCTGGACACTTGGCTTTCCTGTTCTTGGATGGCTGCCCCTTATTGCCCCACCCAGGCGTTTGCCCTGACCCTACTACGTCAGGAGGCGTAAGGCCGCAGGTCTTGGCGATGGTGCTGGCGAAGGAGTTGCTGTTCGGCCCTCGAAGGAGCCGATAGCCGGATGGGTTTGGATAGTTCAGAAACTGTTGCCCAACACACGGGTCCGTCATGCAGTCCTCCACACCACTCCAGGGTCCACACGTTGTTCTGGGGTCGTCTACCCTGTCGGTGTCGAACCAGTCATTCTTGAATTTGCATCCCACACCCTTAACTTTCTGCAATCCGTAGGTCGTGCTTACGGATTTGCCCGAGGGGCCTCCAGAGTTTTGCTCTGTCTCGATGAAGCAGTGCTTGAAGGCTGCCAAGGATTGCCCTCGCGTGATCGGCGTGCAACAGACCCTTGATTTCTCGCCAGTCGGGTCGACGAATAAGAGAGGGTTCGCTGTGGCGTAGAGGTAGGGGTGGAAGTCACCTTGAGCACCTAGCGGGTCGGGTCGGCTATAGCTGCCGGTGCCAGATTGATACCACCGTAGAACGTTGAAGAAGGAAGGGCTACCCACATCCCAAGTTGCATCCGCCCACTGCCCCGGAAGGCGCAGGAAAACGCCTGCGTCCCCGGCATTCGCGAAGTCACTGCCGAAGGGTTCGAATCCGCCACTCCAGTTCGAGCCGCCAACACTGCTAGAAGCTAGCACCGGTGTGCCAAGGTGGTCTGCCGTGAGGTGGGTTACACCGGTCCCGCTGGTCTGGGCTACAGGCTGTCCCCCGAAGTAGAGCACTGCATTGGCCTCGGTGGCACCCACTCGCCGCTGCAGGACGCCATCGGCACTGTAGGTGGCCGATGTGGCCGTCTCGGCCATGCAGCTACTGGCTCCGGGATCACCCCAAGCGCTGATGTCGCCGCTTTCAAAGCCATCGCAGAAGAGAGCGTTGCCCGAAGTGTCGGGCTCGCGGCCGACTGCTTGGCGTAGGTAGCTGCGACCGTCGTACAGCATCGTCGAGCTGGCCTGTGCCGAAGGGTGATCAATGGCCGACAAGCGGCCAGCATCATCGAAAGTGTAGGTCACCGGGTCGCCGTTCTCGTCGACCTCGATTTGGTTGCCGGCTGCGTCGAAGGTGTAGACGCGACTGCCACCCGCACCGAGTGCAATCTGGTCGAGTTTCGCGGTATTGCCGCTAGCGGCAGCGTTGGCGAGGTACTGGTAGATGTCGGTAGCGCCGTCCCGCGTTTCGCTGAGACGGTTGCCGATTTTGTCGTAGGCCCAGGCCAGAGCGCCCCAAGGGCCGTCGCCCTGGGTGAGGAAATACTGGTAGTCCTGGTAGGCGTAGGTGCGGTTGTTCAGCGAATCGAGCAGATCGCCGATGACGGTGATGTTGCCGACCCCATCGGTAGCGTAGTCCCAGTCGAGCAAGGTGCCGCCAGGGCCGACCGCTGTGATGCTGGCGGGTTGATAGCGGCTGTCGTGCTGGCGGCTTTCGGTCACACCATTGCCGCGCGTCAGCTGGCGCAGTGGGCCGATGGGTTGGTAGAGGGCTCCCGTGACGATCGCTTGGATGCCCTGGCCTGGCACCTCGGCATCGAGCGTCAGGTGACGGTCAGCGTGATCGAAGGTGTAGATTGCCCTCACTCCACCAGGGTACAGGATCTCGCTCTGGTTGCCGTTGGTGTCGAAGGTGTACGCCAGCTCGCCGTCTTGGGTCATGCGCCCGAATCGATCGTACTGATAGTCGATCGGCTGGCCGTCACGCTCGATCCGGGTCAGCCGGCCAAGGCTGAAGGGCACCAGCGCGTCATCGTAGGTGTAGGTCACGTCGAGGGTGTCGTCGGGGTAGTCGACCAGAGTGACCCGATCCAGCTCATCGAGAGTGCGCAGGGTGGAGATGCTGCGTGCATCGGTCGTCTCTGTGCGCTCGCTGTGCTCGTTGTACAGATGGCTTGTGACGCCAGAGACCTCGGAGGTCTCGCGGGTCAGCAGATCTCGATCGCTGTGGACGTAGCTGGTGACCGTGCCCTCTGGGTCCGTCACCGAGGTCAGATGATCCTGAACGTCAAAGCCGTAGGTCGTCACGGCTTGGCCGCCGGCCGCGCCGCCGAATGGCTGGCTGACCGTGGTCAATCGGTCGAGTGGGTCATAGCCATAGACCGTGCTGGCTGCCGCAGTCTGGCCCGCCGATGGATGGTTCGCGTCCCACAAGCGTTCGAGGTCGCCATCGCAGTTGTAGGCGTACTCGGTGATCGCCTGTTCGGGGCTGCCCGCGCCTTCGATCATCTGGTCGAGATGGCAGCGGGTCGAGTACAGGTAGTCGGTAGTCGACGCACTCGTCCAGCTCGCGCCGTCCCAGCTTTGCAGCTCTTCGCGCACCCGGTGGCCAAAGCCATCGAGGGTGTAGAAAGTGCGTTCGATGTGGCTCCCCGGCAGGTCATCGGGCTTGCGTTCGATGGACACCAAGCGGCCTGTGGGGTCGTAGCCGTACTCGAGCACGTTGCCGCGCGGCAGGACGGTTTGGAAGAGGTCGCCAAAGACCGTGTAGCGCTGCTCGGTGATCAGGTCTTCGGCCATTACCGCGCCTTTCTGGATGCTGAACAGAACACGATTGAGCGGGTCGTACTGCGTTTCGCTGGCTACGCCGTTGGGGTCGGTGACGGAGGTTCGGCGGTTGAAGGGGTCATAGCCGAAGAGGGAGCTACCGATCAGCGGATCGGTACGGCTGGCCAGCACCAGGCCGCCACGGGCAGCGTCCCAGGCGCGGGTGGTGACATCGGCGGTGCCATAGCCGGGTAGATCGCGGTCTTCGGGTTGGCCCTCGGCGGTGTAAGTGGTCGTGGTGGTGTAGCTGAAGACTTGGCCGTCTTCTACCCCTTCGTCGATGCGGTCGGTGGCGTTGCCCTGGCCACTGAGGGTGAAGGTGGTACGGCGGAAATCGAAAGGGCTGCCGGTGGTCGAGGGGCGCTCGATCTCGGTGATCAGGGCCGGGTAGGTGGGATCTCGCTGCCAGGTCGTTTCGCGCTCCTGCGCCGTGCCCAGAGCTTCGACACGGGAGATTGCTTGACCGTTGGCGTCGTAGGTGGTCAGGGTCGTTGTGCCGCCGCCGTCAATCTGGCGAGTGGGGCGCAGGGGGTGCGCCGGATCTTCATAGAACAGCCGGCTGTTGGGGCCGGTGCCGCAGCTTGGGCAGGAGCCTTCGAGCTGCTCCAGGCGAGGCTTGCGGCTCTCGGAGTCGCGGCCCAAGGTGTAGGTGGAGATCTCACCCATGGGGTCGGTCACCGTGGTCACCATCGGCAGCTGGGGATCGTCGAAGCTCATCGACCAGCGATCGACGGCGCCGGCATCGTTGAAGTTGGCCGCGCCTTTCCACATTTGCACTACATTGCCAAATGGATCATAGGCCCAGGAGCCAGCGATCCGCTCGCTAGCGTCTGTACCCTCCAGACTCATTCGGGTCATGTAGCCCGGCAAGGTTGGGTCATCGTAGAGGAAAACCCAGGCGGTGCCGTCGGGTCGGTCGATGCGGGTGAGGTCTTGACCGGTGTAGGTGTAACCCCAAGTTCGACTGGTGGTGCCGTCTACTCCAATTTCTGTAATCGAGTCCAGCTTGCCGCCCGCCGAGTAGGTGAAGGTCTCCGAGCGACCCTCGGGGAAGCTGACGGCGGTCAGCCGGCCGGTGCCATCGCGGGTGGCGGTCTTGGCGTTGCCGTTGCGGTCGGTGGTCGAGGACCATAGGCCGGTGTCGTCGAATTGCATCAGGGTGCCGTCTAGATCGAGCAGCGTCCAGCCGGTCGGGGTCTTGGTCAGGATGCGGTACTCATCGCTGGGAATAGTGCGGTCGTAGTCCCCATCCATGTCTAGGTCTGTGAAACGGCGGAACGTAGCGTAGCGAGTCAGCAGCCAGACGTTGCTGTCGTCGGGGTCGCGAGCGATGCGTTCCGCATACTCGTGACTCCAGTAGCGCCCCAGCTCGGCGGTGATGCCGGCCGAGCCGGGGTAGGTCGGGTGGCCGACGCCGCCCGCGTAATAGCGCAGCAGCGCGCCGGGGCCGCTCTGCGGCGGCGAGGCGCCACCGCCACCACCACCGGCGCTACCGCCTATTCCGCTGCCACCACCGACGCAGGTAGGGCAACTCTGATCTTCCGGGCAGCCGCTGGGCGGGGGCGGGGGTGGGCACAGGGGCGACAGGCTGAAGTCGACGACTTGGGTGGTTTCTTTCGGGCAATGGGGACAGAGGCCGAAGGCACAGGGACAGGCGGTGGCGGTGATCGTGTAGCTGGCCATCAGGTCGCTGCAAGAGCTGGTGATGCCCCAGCTCAAGGTACCGTGATCTTCCTCGATCACCGCGCCCGAGAGACCGCAGGTGCCCAGGGTACCGCCGCCGCTGGGGGTCACCGTGACCGTGGCGAAGCTGTAGAGGAAGCCCGAGGCGCTGGGGTCGTTTTGGTGGTTGCCGGAAAAGTCGATCGGCACTTCGATGGTGATGGCGCAGGATTCGATCGCCGGGTCGCAGCCAGCCTCGGGGGTGAAGGTGGCACCGGAGATGACCGGCGTGTAGCAGCGGGCGCCGGTGGAGCAGTTCGAGGGTTGGTCAGCGAAGAGTCCTTGTTCGAGGTAAGTGAGGACGCCGCTGCAGGCGGTACCGGCTTGCAGTGCTGTTGCCAGGCTTAGAACGCTGAGGAAACTGATGACGAGGAAGAGGCTTACGGATCGGATCACAATAATTCTCCTTGTTTCTAGCTGCTACCCACGTCTCTTAGACTCTGTAGAGCGAGCGCGGGTTCCGACATCGTTGGTCTTGAGCTAGAACGGACCTTTGTTCCCGATCCCAATGACCCCGAAGATAGTAAGTTCTATTGATAATACGCAATTTCTCTGTCGTTTGCAAGCCTCTTGAGCGCTGACGCGAGCTGCAGGAGGTGATCCGGCTGGCCGCACACCCGCCGTGGCCATGCCCCGTCACCAGGCCGGCGACGTACTGCGGGCAGGAGCGCTCGGGGTTCAATCTCCTCTCATCCCTACCCAGCAGAGACCCAACCCGCCCGAGATCCACAGATCTGCAAGGAGCAAGCGGTGTTGTTGTTACACAACAACGAACTTTTGCGCCTCCCTACGGTCGCTGGCTGGGCTGCGGGGAGCTGCTCGGAGAGGCTCAGCCGACGCCTCGGGGGGCTTTCTCGATGGCTTCGCGACGGGGCCGGCTCGGCGAATTTCGATGCTGGGAGGGCCAGAACTCTCTAGCAAACTCTGGCGAGCCCTTGTAGGCTACTGGCCATATGTTGATCTCAGAACCAATAGAGAGAGAGGATGAGATAGGAGCTTCGAATGAGAAGTATTGCTCGCACTCTGACCACCACATGGATCGGCTTGGCGCTGTTCTTGCCGAGTTCGTCCTGGTCGAGTCAGATCGCAAAGGACCCTGCACGAATCGCCAATTGCCCCTCTGAGTCCGTGGGCGAGTCCATGCCCAGCATGCCGGCAGGTCTGATTTTCCAGACCAATGATTTGGCGCCCGAGCGCCGTACCGAGATCCTGACAACCCTCCCCGGCGTCGAGATCGATCCCGAACGCAGAGTGTCGGCACCTTGGCCAAGCACCACCGTGGACCCCGAAACCGGCCTTTGCTTGAAGGTCTGGGAATCGAGCTACGGAAGCATTACCGAGGAATACAACACCCGGCCGAAGTCTGGCGATACGTGGTTAGCCACGGTCACGACGAAGGCATTCGGGCAGACCTTCACCGTGACCCGCGAGCGTGAGCCTGGCGGCGGCGATCGAGTCACCGATAACTACGGCGGATCGAGGCTCGAAAGCCACGATGAGCACGGTCGAGTAACCCACGTCGAGGATTCACACGGCGAAATCCTCTCTGTCCGCTACTACCCGCGCGGCCTGCGGCCCTGGATCCGTATCGACGGTCACCTGTGGCTGAAAACGATCTACCCGAAAGATCGGCTGAGCGATTGGCAAGAGCTGCATCTAATCGGCATTGCCGATCACCGAGTCTACGCAGCTTGGTACCAATCGACACCGCCAACGTTGCCAGCGGCCCGGCTTGGATTCCCCAGCACCGTAGCCCGGTGGGACGAGCTGAACCCTACCGGTTCAATGGTAGTGAAATACCACCGGGATGAACCCTACGCCTATTCCCCAATCGACGGAGAGGGTGAGATCTGGCGTACCGTCTATCTGCCTTTCCAGAGCACTCGAATTAGCTACACTGACAAGGAGATCCGCCTCACTACTCGCGGTGAAACGGTGACCTGGCGCCGTGGGGAGCTGCCGAGATGACCGGGCAGCGGTGGTGTCTGGCGGGTGCTTTGGCACTCGCCGCGGTAGCTATGGGTGTGGCTCTACCGGTATCGGCCGAGTCGTGTATTTTCGAGAACTTCACGGATTTAGGCTGCGAGCCTGACGACTATGAATGTCTCGAAGCGGAAGGTGATTACTGGTGTACAGACGGGGGCGGCGCCAGTGGCGGTGGCGGTAACGGTGCCCTTACCTCCCAACAGTCGCGAAATCTAGCAGCGGGCAAAAGCAAGGCGGCCGAGGCATTTGACGACCCTCCCAATGCCAACGTCAATTGTCCTGCTGCTTTTGATGTGATCCGAGCGCTGCCCGGCGGCAGCGGGATGGACAATCGCGACCCGCGACAGTTGATCTACACTGTCGCCTACAAGAACGGAATCGGTAATTCAAACCATTGCCCCAGCAGTACACAAATCGCCTCTGCGGAAGTCGGGGGTGGAGGCACGACGATCTATCTCTGCCGAGGATTCAATGTATCGAGGAGTGACGTTGATAACGCCACCACTGTTTTACACGAGATTGCCCATTTGAAAGGGTGGCATCACACGACTGACGCGCAAAGCTTGCAGGGAACGATTGCTATCGAGAACCGCTGCTTTCCCGAATAGGCCCACTGTCTGAGGGACACCGTGCCAAACCGGTCTGCTGCCCTCAGCTGTTTCTCGCTGGCGGTGAACTCGCCCCCCTGGCTTGGTTCACCGCTGGCAACTCTCCCCTCTGCACCAGTTCCAGATCAAAGCTCAACCCGACCCCTCCCCCCTGGCGATAGCCCCCCAGCCTTCGGTCCAGACGATCACCTGGCGATCGAGCAACTTCCGCAACTCAACTTCGCGAATCTGGTAGCCTGTTCTCTCTCATCTGCTGCTCTCTATTGCTTTTCGGAACCACGCTGCCGGCCTACGGCGGGGACTATCACCAAGCCTGATTTGGAGGATGTCCCATGCCGAAGTATCTACCCTGCACCCTGCTGGCCGCCGCGCTGATCTCACTGCTCTTGTTCGCCACCGTGCCGCTGTCCGGCGCCCTATGCACGCAGCGCAAAGACTGTATCGAACTTGTCGAGATCCCTTGTTTCGCGGGCGACCTGGCGGCCGTCGAAGTGGCTGTCATGACCGGGGAGTGGAAGCGAGCCCAACGCCTGGCCAAGAGGCTCGATCGGCGGGTGATCGACAAAGCAGCCGCTGGTTCTGAATGTGTTCGCCCCACCTTGGCCAGATTGGCGGCTTTACGCGCGATCGCCCTGGCTAGCTCTGGAGATCTGGAGCCGGCTCTATGGCTGTGGCTCGGCGCGGAGGCCCTCGACGCTGAGCAGCTACCCGACCTGGCCGACTTCCCCACCTCGGCGGCGCTCGGCGTCCAGCGCGAACCCATGCCCATGCTTCGCCCGGCCTCTCTTGAGGTGACTCGCGAAGAACACCGGCGGCGCTCCACTCCGCCCCGTCTCTTCACCGCGCTCATGGGACGCAGGATCAAGGGCTCGGCTAGCGTCACCGGAGATCTCACGGCCGCGGGCTTGCCGGCAGCTGTGCGGATCGATTCGGCATCTGCACGGATCGCTTACGTAGTCCTCGATCTGTGCTCCGTTGTGCGCCGGCCCGAGGGCGTGCCCCGCTTCAGCTGCAATCAGTCCTTCTAGCCTCGTCACAGGGGTACGGAACGCTCTGGCGCTCCCTGCCCGCACCCGCACCCCCCCAGCTCTGCGACGCTGGCTTTCTCTCTCTCTGCTTGCGTCGCGTCTCGCGGGCAGTGTCGCTCCTGGGCACTGCCCGCCCTTTTTTCACCGCTGAACTGGTGCTCGACTCCGTCGGCTACGGCTGTGGCAATCGATGGCAGGAGCACTAAGGGGCAAGGTTCCTAGAATTCTGGTATCCTAGGAAAATAGAATTCTAGGAAAGGAACTCATCAGACCGTGCAAACCATTGGAATGCTCGCCCAGAAGGGCGGCGTAGGAAAGACCACGCTGGCCCTGCATTGGGCCGTATGCGCCCAACAGTCCGGAAGTTCAGCAGCCATCATCGACGCGGATACTCAGGGCTCCGCGGCATCTTGGGGCCGTCGCCGGCAACACGACACGCCAGCGGTGCTTGAGGTTGACCCTCACGGGCAGGAGCTGAGCCAAGCCATCGAGGCATGTAGGAACGGCGGAATAGCCTTCACCTTCATCGACACCATGCCCAGGATCGAGGCACCGAGCGCCCAGGCTGCCCGCTTGAGTGACCTGGTGGTGATCCCCTGCGGCCCTACGGTGCTGGATATCGAAGCGATCGGCGCGACGATCGACATTGCCCAGGGTGTCGGAGCCCGGCCGGTGATCGTGCTGAATCAGTGCCGGCACTCCTCCGGCATCAACGACCAAGCGGCCGAGACTCTCAGCGACTACGGCCTGCCGGTCTGCCCGGTCCACATCAAACGGCGAGCCGCTCTTGAAGACGCTTTCATCGATGGCCGTGCCGTCAATGAAGTGGAGCCCAGCGGTAGAGCAACCGATGAGATCCGCCGATCCTGGCTGTGGCTTCAAGATCAGCTAGAATCCTAGAACTCTAGAATCCAAGGAGACGCGATGCCGAAGAAAGCCACCCTCGCGGATTTCGCCGTCCAGAAGAGAGCCACCACGGCGAGCCCTAAGCCCAAGCCTCAGCAGGTGCCGAAAG
>CBDFLE010000004.1:0-284747 GCA_965248925.1 Candidatus Multivoradales bacterium
GCGGGCACTTCGCATTGCCACTGGCCATCGGTTCTGACAGGGCACTTGAACCGAGCCCGGCTAGGCATCGGTTGCTGGTCCTCCCCTCTGTGCCAATGTAAGTGAGACACTCAAGTACCGAGAAATTAGTGAGGGTGTGGAGAGCAATCACCATGGCGAGTCCAAGCCACGAGCTGCGAGATATGGGTGCTGACCGACCAGATCCCGAGGTAGCTGAGAAGGCGAAGCGGCGGCGGTACAGCGCGTCGTACAAGCTGCGCATCGTCCAGGCCGCCGACGCCTGTAGCAAGCCCGGCGAGATTGGCGCCCTGCTTCGCCAGGAGGGTCTGTATTCCTCGCTACTGTCGACGTGGCGCCGTCAGCGCGACACGGGAGCTCTGGCCGGTCTGTCGAAGAAGCGCGGTCGCAAGCGTCGACCGGTCTCTGCCGAGGCCCGCCGCGTCGCGGAGCTTGAGCGTGAGAATGCCCGGCTCAAGCATCAGCTGTACAAAGCCGAGACGATCATCGATGTCCAAAAAAAACTTTCCCGGCTGCTAGGGATCGAGCCGAGCGAGAGCCAGCCATGAGCGCTGTGGCGCCGCTGGCCGAGACGGTGGGGGTGCAAGCAGCCTGCGTCGCCTTGGCGGTCCCCAGAGCCACTTTCTATCGCCGCCGTCGGCAGCAGAGCGCAGGGCCGCAGCTATCAACGCGGCCTCGACCGCCGCTGGCATTGACGCCCGCTGAACGCCAGGAGGTCCTCGATGTGTTGCACTCGGAGCGCTTCGTCGACCGCTCGCCGCGTCAAGTCTGGGCGGCGCTGCTGGACGAGGATCAGCGCCATATCTGCTCGGTGCGCACCATGTACCGGGTCCTGGAGTCTGAGGGCGAGCTGCGCGAGCGACGCCGTCAGCGGCGTCATCCCAACTACACCAAGCCCGAACTGCTGGCCACAGGGCCGAACGAGGTGTGGTCGTGGGACATCACCAAGCTCAAGGGCCCGGTGAAGTGGACCCACTACTACCTTTACGTAATTCTGGACGTCTTCAGCCGCTACATCGTCGGCTGGATGCTCGCCTGCCGCGAGTCCGGAGGGCTCGCGAAGCGGTTGATCGCCGACAGTGTTGAGAAGCAAGGTGTTGAGCGAGATCGACTTACCTTGCACTCGGACCGCGGTTCGAGCATGACATCCAAGCCAGTGGCTCTACTGCTGGCCGATCTCGGGATGACACGGTCGCTGAACCGGCCCTACACGAGCAACGACAATCCGTTCTCTGAGGCCCAGTTCAAGACGCTCAAGTACCATCCGAGCTTTCCCGACCGCTTCGGATCACTGGAAGATGCACGAGCATTCTGCCGCTCGTTCATCGGCTGGTACAACACGCAGCACTACCACACAGGACTCGGCTTGTTGACGCCAGAGACCGTCCACTACGGCCTCACGGCCTCAGTACTGGAGCAACGTCGAGAAGTCCTCGCCGCCGCCTCAGCCGCTCATCCAAGCCGCTTCAAGCGGCGAACGCCGGCTTTGCCGGAGCCCAGTGGCGAGGTCTGGATCAACCCGCCGATCACCACCACCAGCACTGACCCAGCCGATACCGAGAACGAGGTGACACACCGCGTAGACGACGACGCACCAGGCGAGACACCTGCCTGCGCGCCCTCGTTGAAAGCGATGGTGCCGGAGCCACTACCGATTCCGTACTAATTCCCAGAAGAAAGTGTCTCATTCTCATTGACACATTCCGCTCTCGCAACCAGATGGGGAGTTCCTCTAGCGTCAGTTCAAGGGCATTTGGCAGCACACTGTTCGGCACGTTGAGATTCCCCCTGACCGAACCGGACGCAAAGACGCTGAGGCGGGCCGTTTCTTTGGCTTTCCTGACCAAGATCACTGTTGGCTCTGACCAAAGACCATCCGCGGTCAGGGAGAGATGAACTACTTCGTTCTTAGGCAGTCGCAGCGAAACCGCCCCAGGCACGGTAACCTGAAGAGTTTGGTGGCTGCCACGGGCGGGTATCTCGACCTCCAGCTCTGCCCTTCGTGGTGGTTCAACGGCCAGCCCAGCAACCGGCGAGAAAGTCAGGTCCATCGCCACCTCTAGATCAGTGTCAGCGAGGGACGGTCGGACCAGGAGGAACAGAATCAGCAGACATTGGTAGTTTGCAAGATCTGGAATCCAAGAGAACCCTAGCCGTTGCTCAACCATTCCCTGCACCTCGTCAGAGCATTTCAAGACCCAACGGGACTGGTGGCTCGCACTTCCAGGCCGACATCTACATGCATAGCCTCACTCCGGGTCAAGGGATTCAGATCGCGGATCGGCCGTCCCCAGGTCAGGCCTGTGCAACAGGGTGCTGGCGGTAGCGCGCAGTCTCAGAACTCTGGGCACGCTGCCCGACCTGTGAACGCCCAGAGTGTGTCCTACGAGTGCAAGCTCCTCAAGTTCATCGCATATCAGGTGAACAGGCGGGTAGCCACTGGGTGCAGCAGAACGTCATCAGACGAGCTTGTTCAGACGTAAGAACATTGATCGGACCTGGAACAGTTCTTGTACCATGCTTCGGTACGCCCATCGCCGTCGCTATCGTACTGAACCGTAGTTCCGCTGGTGACGCACGATTGATAGCCGGGGTCCTGTGGTGATCCGTTTAGTTTAGGCAAACATCTGTAATAGTAGTCACTACTGCCGAGGTAGTCGTTCATGAACTTCTCATCGCACTGCAGGCAGTTCGAAGGAGGTGGGTCGGTAGGCGGCGGGGGTGGAGTAGTCGGCCCACCGCCGCCTTGGCAGCCATCGGACCCACCGTAGTCTTGAAATTGGGCGGCCGCGGGCGGGCTGATGAGCGAGGCGATAGTGGCTAGGATAGAAAAACAGAATAGAACTCTATGCATCGTAAACCTCCAAAAGAAAAACTCTCAACCTATAGTAAGCGCGAAGGTAGACTTCTTCTTTGTAAATGTCAATGGCGGCTATTGTCTCCAAACCTTGAAAACGACGGAGTACTCTTGGTTTCTGTGGGTGGACTTGCTACGCCAGCAGCCACAGCGGCAAGGCGTAGGTGCGATCGTCGAGCTGCTGAGGTTCGCCGGAGTGGAGGACGAAGCGGTAGGGGATCTCCAGACCGAGGGGGCGGTGGTCGTTCTCGAAGGCGTCGAGACCGCGCAGCCAGCGGCGGCGAGGAGCTTCGCCGAGCTTGATCTCGAAGGGTATGTGGTAGCCGCGGTTGGAAACCACCAAGTCGACTTCGGAGACCGCGGTCTTCGACCAGAAACGGAGTTCTGGAGAGGTCGGCTCGAGAGCGCACCACTTGGCGATCTCGATGATCGCCGCCAGCTCGGCGTAGGCTCCGAGCTGGCCTGAGCTCTCCAGCAAACGACGGTCTTCGAATCCTCGCAGGCCCCACAGCAGACCACTATCGGTGAAGTAGAGCTTGGGCGCCTTGACCACCCTCTTGAAGGGATTGGCCGAGAATGGGGCCAGGCGTAGGAGATTGAAGGTCTGCTCCATCAGTCCCGCGTATTTGCGCAGGGTCACCGAGGTGGTGGCGATTCGGCGGGCGGCAGTCTCCCACTTGAGGGTGCTGCCGGTGGAGGCCGCGATGTGGGCCAAGGCGGAGCGAAACAGAGTCAAATTGCCGACCGCCGCCAGGCTCTGGATATCTTTTTCGAGATAGGTCGCCAGGTAGTCGCGAACCCAGGTCTCCGGAACCTCGCTGATGCAGGGTTCTGGGAACAGGGGGTGCAAGAGGTGGTCGCGAGTCCATTGCCGACGTTCGGCCGCGTGCCACTTGCTGCGCTCGATGAGGGCGGTGAAATCCTCGGCTGTAAAACGGCCGGTCAAGAGCCTGCTGAGGATCTTCGGCAGCTCGTCTTGGGTTGGATCTTGCTGTCGGCTGTGAGCGAAGCCTTCTGACAAGGTGAAGGGGAAGAGATGGTGGATGCGCACTCGCCCGGCCAAGCTCTCGGCGACGGGATCATGGATCGCCAGAGCCGATGAACCGGTCAGGATCACCCGCAGCTTCTCAGGCCGCTCGTCGTAGAGAGCTTTGAGAACTTCGAATAACGCTGGTGCCTTCTGCGCCTCGTCGAGCAGCAGGTAGAGGGGGCTGGCCTGCCGCCATGGCTTGCCGATCTGCTCTTCGATGATGCGCACCAAGCCGTTCTCAGCACTCAGCTGGTCGCGCAGATAGGGATCGTCGAGATTCAGGCTCACTTTGTCAGCTGTTTTGGCATCTGCGACTAACGAGCGGGCGAGGGTCGACTTGCCGGTCTGACGGGCACCGATGAGTACCAGGATCTTGTGATCGGCCAGAGCTTTTCGGCAAGCGGTTTGGAGGTGGCGCGGGGTATACATCTAGGGCAGTATACCAAGAAACATTGCAGAATCGATAGGGTGTTATCGACTTTGCAACGCAGAATCGATAGGGAGCTATCGACTTTGCATTTATGATTGGCGATAAGTTGCGATGATGAGCAGTGCCGATCGAGCCCGGATCAGGGGCTTGGCCTTCATTCCCAGGGAATGTCGGGCATCGCCAGCCGTTCGATCTCGACGCCTGCGAGGACGGATTGGTCGAGGATCTCGTCGATATCGGCTTTGACCACTCCCCGGTACCAGAAGTTGTGTGGCCAGATATTGACCGCGATGCCTTGGCTACAGTGTTTGAGGCAGCCGGTGCGGACCACCATGACGTCGTCGCGGATACCGCGGCTGCGGACGCTGTCTTTGAATCGGCGGTAGACATCGAGAGCGTCCCTGCTGCCACAGCAGGGTTTGGTGGCGTCGGCTGGGCGTTGGTTGACGCACACTAGAATCTGGATCCTGGGCTTGGCCATGGACGGATTCTACCTTGCGTGGTGCGCCGCGCTGATGGTGGATTTGCCTTGATCAGCAGCGGCCGGATGCGTACCCTTGCGCCATGTCACAAGCTGTAGTCCTCGATCACCCGCTCGTTGCCCACCATCTGACACTGCTGCGCGACCAGGCGACCCGGCCGGCTGAGTTCCGTGCTCTGGTCGATTCGCTTACCAGCGCCCTGGTGCTCGCAGCCACCACCGACCTGCGGCTTGAGGCGGCAGCGGTGACCACTCCGGTAGGGCCGGCCGCCGGCTCCTGCCTGAGCGAAAGCATTGGTGTGGTGCCGATTCTCCGCGCCGGTCTGGGAATGACCGATCCGGTGTTACGGATGCTGCCGGGGGCCGAAGTCTGGCACCTGGGCCTGTACCGCAACGAGGAAACCCTGGAGCCGGTGGAGTATTATCAGAAGCTGCCAGCGGGCAAGGCGGTCGAGGTCGCGCTGGTGGTCGACCCGATGCTGGCCACCGGTGGCTCGGCGACCGCGGCGCTGGCGACGGTGCGGCGCTGGGGGGTGCCGCGGATCAAGCTACTGACTCTGATCTCGGCGCCCGAGGGCATCGCCCGGGTCGAGGCGGAGCATCCCGAGGTGCAGATCTACACTTGCGTCATCGATCAACGGCTCGACCATCGCGGCTATATCGTGCCGGGGTTGGGTGATGCCGGGGATCGTTTGTTCAATACCGTCGGAGATTGAGACCCTCCCCAACCTGATCTTAGGAAGCCGGGGCGGTCGGCTGTCGATCTACCGCTTGCAGCCAGCCTTCGGTGTCTGCCGTCGAACCATCGAAGAGGCCAAAAAAAGCGCACTGTAGTGCTCGGGTCACCGGCCCTGGCCCTCCATTGCCGATACTCAGGCCATCGATGCCCTTGACCGGGGTGATCTCGGCCGCGGTGCCGGTGAGGAAGACCTCCTCGGCAACGTAGGCCCGTTCGCGGGCCAGCGGCTCTTGGCGAACCTCGATGCCCAGCCGTCGCGCCAGCTGCATCACCGTGTCGCGGGTCAGGCCGCGCAACACCGAGGAAGCTTGAGGTGGCGTGCAGATCACTCCGTTTTCGACCAGGAAGAAATTCTCCCCAGCCCCTTCGCTGATCTGGCCGGCATCGTTCAGGGCGATGCCTTCGGTGTAGCCGTGGCGGCGAGCTTCCTCGGCGATCAGCTGCGAGTTGAGATAGTGCCCGCAGGCCTTGGCCAGTAGGGGCGTGGAGTGACTCGAGGGCCGAATCCAAGACGAGAAGGCCACTTCGATCCCTTGTTCGAGCGCCTCACTGCCCAAATAAGCACCCCATTCGAGGGCACCGATCGCCAGCTCTACCGGGTTGTCTTCTGCGGTCACCGCCAACGAACCCACCCCGCGGTAAGCGATCGGACGTAGGTAGGCGGAATCGAGGCGGTTGGCGATCAATAGCTCGCGGCAGGCCGCGGCTAATTGTTGCCGGTCCCAGTCGAGACGCAGGCGGTAGATCCGCGCCGACTGTTCGAGCCGGCGGAGGTGATCGTCAAGGCGGAAGATAGCGCTACCGGTAGGGGTGGCGTAGGCGCGGATGCCTTCGAACACCGCCGAACCGTAGTGCAGGCCGTGAGCCATCACATGCACGGTGGCCTCTTGCCAAGCCACCAACTTTCCATTGTGCCAAATCCACTGGGTTGGGGTGAGTCCCATCAGCTGCTCCTCAGGTGGTGATCGGCAGAACCGTCAGCCCGCACTTGCAATAGGCGACAATCGCCGAGGTTGTCTAAATGGCGTGCCAGGATGCCGAGGCGCCGCTCGCCGCTAACCGTGACTTGCACCGTCAGCCGGTTGTCGTCGCCGCGCTCGGCGGTCATCGCGTCGACCGCGTAGCCACGCCGTCTGACCACCGCCAGCAGACGCTCTAGAGCGCTGGTGGCGGGGGCGATATCCAAGGTCAAATGTCCGCTCGTGGGCATGAGGTTCTCTCCAGTTCTGGGTCTCGGGTCAAGGGGCCGCTGTGGTTGGTTGTCGGTCGATCATCTGTGAGTTGTTGGCGCCAGCGGGTACGAAGGGCCACACATTTGCGTGCCGATCAATCGCTACGTGGAGCAGCTGCGGGCCGTCGGAGTGGAGTAGGAAATCGATCGCGCTATCGACCTGTTGCGCGCCGGTGACGGTCTGCGCTGCGATGCCGAAAGCGCGGGCGACGGCAGCAAAATCGGGATTGTCGCTGAGATCGATCTCACTCTCGCGGTTGCCCAAGAGGACCTCTTGCTGTTGTCGCACCAAGCCGAGGGTCTGATTGTCAAGCAGGACGATCTTGATCGGCAGCTGGTAGCGCCGCACGGTGGCCAGCTCTTGAATATTCATCATGATCGAGCCGTCGCCGGTGACGTTGATCACCGTCGCCTCGGGGTGGGCCAGCTGCACACCGATGGCGGCTGGCAGGCCGAAGCCCATGGTGCCCAGGCCGCCGCTGGTCAGGTGTTGCTTGGGATGCTCCATCTGCCAGTGTTGGGCGACCCACATTTGGTGTTGGCCGACATCGCAGACGACGTAAGTGCCGGAGGGGGATCGCCGCGACAGCTGGCGCAGCAGGTGAGGAGCATAGATCGCCGCGCCAGGTGCGTCGTAGCGCCAGGCGTGGGCACGTCGCCACTCACCACAGCGTTGCTGCCAGGGCTCGATATCGAGGGGGCGGGCGAGGGCGGCAAGGCCCTGGCACAGGTCGCCGCGCACCGCTGCCGTCGGTAGTCGCAGCTTGCCGAGTTCGGCCGGATCGATATCGAGGTGGATCACCCGAGCTGCGGGGGCGAACTCGCTCAGCTTGCCGGTAGCTCGATCGTCGAAGCGGCAGCCGACGGCGAAGAGCAAATCGCACTCCTGAACGGCGTAGTTGGCCGCCTTATGACCGTGCATGCCGAGCATGCCAAGGAGCAGTGGATGGTTGCTCGGCAAGCCGCCGAGCCCTTGCAGGGTATGCACCACGGGCATGCCGGTGGTGGTCACGAACTGGCGCAGCGCGTCGACCGCGCCCCCTTTGGATACCCCGCCGCCTGAGTAAAGCAGGGGCCTTTGGCAAGCGTCGAGCAGCGCCGCTGCTCGGCTGAGGTCGGTGGCGGCTGGGGAGGGCGTCGGTGGCTGCGCGGCCGGTGCCAGCGGGCGGCTCGCGACCGCTGCTTGAGCCACGTCTCGCGGCAGATCGATCACCACCGGTCCCGGGCGACCGCCGCCGGCGATCTGGAAGGCTTCGCTGACGATCTTTGGGAGGGTCTCAGGGTCTTCCACCAGGTAGCTGTGTTTGACGATCGGCAGGGTGATGCCGAGCACGTCGACTTCCTGGAAGGCGTCGGTGCCGATCAGCGCCCGCGGTACCTGACCGGTGATGGCGATGATCGGAACTGAATCGAGGTAGGCATCGGCGATGCCGGTGATCAGATTGGTGGCGCCGGGACCCGAGGTGGCCATGCACACGCCCACCCGACCGGTGGTGCGAGCCCAGCCTTGAGCGGCGAAAGCGGCGGCTTGCTCGTGGCGCACCAGGTAGTGTTTGATCGGCGAATCGAGCAGGGCGTCGTAGACCGGCATGATGGCACCGCCGGGGTAGCCCCAGATGCGGTCGATGCCCTCGTTTTCCAGACAGCGCAGCAGCAGCTCGGCGCCGTTCATGCCGCCGCCTCGGGGGCGCCGCCCAGCCAGGGCAGGCGGGCCCGCAGCCGGCGACCCACCTCTTCGATCGGATGGGTCAAGCGCTGGCGCTTGAGGGTGGCATAGCTGCCGCCACCGCGCTGGCTCTCGGCGCGCCATTCGGCGGCGAACGAGCCACTCTGTATCTCACTCAGAATATCGCGCATGCGTTGCCGGGCGGCGCTGTCGATGATCCTCGGGCCGCGGGTCAGATCGCCGTAGCTGGCAGTGTCGCTGATAAAGTGGTGCATGCGTTCGAGACCACCTTCGTAGAGCAGGTCGACGATTAGTTTGAGCTCGTGCAGGCATTCGAAGTAGGCCACTTCGGGTGAGTAGCCGGCCTCCACCAAGGTCTCCCAACCGGCGGTTACCAACTCGCTGACACCGCCGCAGAGCACCGCTTGTTCGCCGAAAAGGTCGGTTTCGGTCTCTTCTTTGAATGTGGTTTCGAGCAGGCCAGCGCGGGCGCCACCGATCGCTGCGCCGTAGGCCCGTGCGAGCTGCTCAGCGTTGCCGCTGGCGTCCTGGTGGACGGCGAGCAGGCAGGGCACGCCACGGCCGGCTTGGTATTGCTCGCGCACCAGGTTGCCGGGACCCTTGGGGGCGATCAGCACCACATCGATGCCGGCTGGGGTGGTGATGGCGCCGAAGTGAATGTTGAAACCGTGACTGAATAGCAGCGCCGCGCCGGCCTTGAGCCGCCCGCGGATGATGCTGACGAAGATCTCCGGTTGCGCCATATCGGGGGTCAGCAAGGCCACCAGGTCGGCTCCCTCGACCGCATCGGCGAGGGTCAGTGGCGGCCAGCCATCGGCTTCAGCAGCAGCCCAGCTAGCGCCCTCGGGACGCAGGCCGAGAACCACATCGATGCCGCTGTCGCGTAGGTTGAGCGCTTGCGCCCGGCCCTGGCTGCCGTAACCAAGGACGGCGACGCGACGGTTGGCGAGGGCGCTGCTATCGGTAGTGTTCTGCCAGTGAATGTGAGTCATCTCGAATCTCCCGGTGGGTTGGGTAGAGGGCTGCCCACGGCCTTGAGCGAATTCATCGGCGTGGACTCGGAACGGGACAAGTGGTGGCGCCCATGGACGCCGAGGAAACGGTGGCGGCATAGCGCGCCAGGACGCCGTGGCGGTGCTTGGCGGCGGGCGGCGAGGCCTGGCGCTCGCTCAGATCCACGGCGACATCGAGCCGTCGGGCCGCCACATCGATACACAGTGGATCGCCATCGCGCAGCAGGGCCAGCGGGCCGCCACGGGCCGCCTCCGGGGTAACGTGGCCAATCATCATGCCGTGACTGGCGCCGGAGAATCGGCCATCGGTGACCAGCGCCACGCGGTGTCCCAGCCCGGCACCGACCAAGGCCGCGGTGACCTGCAACATTTCGCGCATGCCGGGGCCGCCACAGGGGCCCTCGTAGCGGATCACCAGCACCTCGCCGGCGCGGACTTGGCCGTCTTCGAGGGCGGCGAAGCAGTCCTCCTCGCAGTCGAAGACTCGGGCCGGGCCGGCGAACTTGGCGGGGCAGTCCGCAGGCATCTTAAGCACACAGCCGGCAGGGGCTAGTGAGCCTCGGAGGATCGCCAGGTGGCCGCTGGGCCGCAGCGGCTGAGCACTGGCTCGCAGCACTTGCTGGTCCGGGGTTTCGCAGGCCTTGCTGGCGAGCTGGGTGAGGCTTGGCCCGGCTACCGTGGGAGTTTCTTGCAGCAGTCCAAGCTCCGCGAGGCGGCTGGCCAGCAGGGCATAGCCGCCAGCCTGCCAGAGGTCGACGGCGGAGAATCTACCGGTTGGCTTGAGGTCTGCCAGAATTGGTGTCTGCCGGCTGATGCGGTCGATGTCGTCAAGACCGAAGGCCACCCCAGCTTCTCGGGCAATGGCGATCAGGTGCAACACAGCGTTGGTCGAACCGCCGGTCGCGACCACCGCGGCGGCGGCGTTCTCGAGCCCCTGACGGGTTACCAATTGGTGGGTGGTCAGGCCTCGATGGTAGACCTCCACCACTAGGCGGCCGCTGGCGATGGCGGCTGCGCGGCGCTCGGGGGCTTGCGCCGGCAATCCGCTTGAGAGGGGTGACAGGCCGAGAAAGACCGCCGCTGTAGCCATGGTGTTGGCGGTGAACTGGCCGCCGCAGGCACCAGCGCCTGGGCAGGCGGCGCCTTCAATCTGCGCCAGACCGGCGTCGTCGAGGTCGCCGGTGGCATGTTGCCCGACTGCTTCGAAGACGTCTTGAATGGTGATGTCCCGACCTTGGTGGCGGCCCGGAGCGATCGAGCCGCCGTAGAGCATCAGCGCTGGCAGATCCAGTCGGGCGAGGCCCTGCAGGGTGCCGGCGACAGTCTTGTCGCAGCCTGAAATAGCGAGCACGGCGTCGAATTGGTGGCCTTCGACGACCAGCTCGATCGAGTCGGCGATGGCCTCGCGGCTGACCAACGAGGAGCGCATGCCGACCGTGCCCATCGAGATACCGTCCGAGACCACTATGGTGTTGAACTCCACCGGCATCGCACCCGCCTCCCGAACACCTTCTTTGACCCACTTAGCAAGCTGCCGCAGGTGCATATTGCAGGGGGTGACTTCCGACCAGGTGTTGATGATCGCCACCGTCGGCTTGGCGAAGTCATCGTTGTCCCAGCCGGTGGCGCGCAGCATCGCCCGTGCCGGAGCGCGCTGGTGGCCGGCGAGCAGCCGTTGGCTGCGTCGGTGTATTTGAAGGGGGCTGTCTGGGATCTTCTGCATGGCGTCAAGGTCTCCATGGGCGGATGACAACCGGACCCGAGTCGGTCCGAGATTTCGCCCAAATAGAAAACGGCCCGCACCTCTGAGAGGAGCGGGCCGTCGAATGCGCATTGCTTTTGCTCAGCGTCTAGAGAGTTGCCCACACCTCCGTCATGTGGCTAATAACGAGAATCAGGAGGATCAGGGCGAGACTCGTGGACGCGAGTTCGATGTCGAAGCGGCGGCTCAGGGCCAATACCCCTGGCTGCCGCGCCTTGGCGGCGGCTTGCGGGGTAGGACTGGATTTCCTGCACGACATGGTTGGGGATTATTCGTAGCCATCAGCCACCTGTCAAGAAGAAAGTCTGGCTATTCCGATCTGCGATTGATGGCCTTTGCCCCTAGTTTGAGGCCTTCTCTTCCTTCTACAATCAACCGCGCCCCGGACAATTCAGGGATCTCCCGCATCAGCCACCGGGGCGGCAGGCGGGTCGTTGGCGGCCGCAGGTGGGTCGCTGTAGGTTCCGCAGGCGATGGTGCCGCCCCCCTGGTGGTGGTTGAGAAAGGAGCTGGCAAAGCATGAAAGTCGCAGGTGAATACACTTTCGAGGCGCCGCAGGCAGTGGTTTGGGAGGCGCTTCAGGATCCCGCTGTGATCGCTTCGGTGATGCCTGGTTGCGAAAAGCTGGAGTTGGTGGGCGAGAACCGGTACGAGGGCGTTCTGAACATCAAGATTGGCCCGGTGCAGGGCCGTTTCAAGGGCAAGATCAGGCTTGAGGACATCGTCGAGCCAGATAGCTACACCATGCATGTCGACGGGCGCGGCGCACCCGGATTCGTCAGGGCGGCGGCCAATGTGTTGCTGGCTTCAGCTGGCGACGGCACCCGCATGACCTACGATAGCGACGCCCAGGTTGGTGGTCGCCTGGCCAGCGTCGGTCAGCGCTTGATCGACAGTTCGGCGAAGGCGATCATCAAGCAGAGTCTCGATGGGCTCAACCAGTTGATGGCCGCGCGAGCAGCGACCAGCAATGGCGCTGGCGAAGGTGCTGGAGACAGCGATGCTGAGGCCGAACCGATTGCGATCGAGGCTCCGTCGCAGGCCGAGTTCGCCGCCAACATCGCCAAGGAGGTGGCCAAGGATCTACTTCCCGGAGGACCGGTGGTGTGGATCGCGGCGGCGCTGGCCCTGCTAGCGATTCTCTATTTCGTTCTGCGCTGAAAAGTGATGCGGTTTGGCGGTCAGATGGTCACTCGCGATCGCCGCCGCCGTGGCGCCCCGACGTAGGCCACGGCCAGCAGCACGGAGATCAGCAGGACGCTGTACTCCGCGCCGTTGCGTCCCGCGCCAACCACGAACCAGCCTTCTTGGGCGTGTAGCAGAACGATCCCGCCGCTCAACTCGACGGCGAAGAGAATCGCCAGCGAGCGTCGCCATTTGCCCAGCGCCAAGAGCGAGGCGCCGACCATCTCGAACAGAGTCAGGCCCCAAGCGAAGTAGAGGCCCAAGGGTAGGCCGGCGCCGTGCAGAAAGACGCCGAACTCGTCAACAGTTCCCAGGCTGAGACGACTGATGCCGTGAACCAGCAGCAGCAGCGCCACGGCCACGCGCAGGAAAGAGATGGCTGTACGGCTGGATCGGTTTCGCATCGCAACGCTCCAAGCCCGATGGCAGTAAGGGGTAGGGCTATTTACGGCGATTGTCTCACAATCGACCCGCGGTCCTGTTCGGAGCCCTCCATAGGCCGGCTGAGTCGCTGCTGTCTGCTTAGTCAGGTTCGGCGAGCAGCATCTTGATCGCCTCTTGCTGCTTCCCTGGCCGCGCTTTGCTAGCAAGTTCCAGCAGTGCCGCTGAGGCTGCTTCGCGTTGGCCTCCCTGGATCAGCCGATGGGCCTCTTGGTAGCTCTCGGCGAATCGGTTTTGCTGTGCTGTCCGAGCCAGGGACAGCAGCAGTTGGGCGGCGCGCTGGGCGAGAGCGGGATCGGTGGAATGAGCGCGAACCTGAGCGAGTAGCGCGACCGCGTCGTCGAGACGCTCAGCCGCCGCCAGGCGGTTGGCTTGGCGATAGTCCATTTGCAGTAGCACCTGACGCGCCCGGCTGAGCGAGGTTGGGT
Organism: Candidatus Multivoradales bacterium; assembly: GCA_965248925.1. Lineage (GTDB taxonomy): Bacteria > Acidobacteriota > Thermoanaerobaculia > Multivoradales > J023 > CBDFLE01. The sequence goes on from CBDFLE010000004.1 coordinate 13,303, forward strand.
CGGTGGTGGTGCGCCGCAAGCCAGCATAGACCTCGTCGGCCTGGTCTCGCTGGCCGCTCTTGGCGTAGGCCAAGAGCAGATTTAGGGCGATGTCTTGGCGTCCGGGGAGCATGCTCCGGGCTCGTTCCAGGGCAGCGGTGCCAGCTGCCGAAGGCCCGGCTTGAAGGCCCCAAGCGAAGCCTAGTCGGGCCCAACCCTGGGCATAGTCGGGGCGCATTGCAACCACTTGTTCAAAGGCCGAGCGGGCGCGCTGTAGGAGTTCTTCCTGGGCCGCGTCTTGGGGTCGTCGGTTGCCCAGAGTGCGCAGCAGGCTCTCGCCGTAGAGGTATTGCACTAGGGCATCGTCAGGTTGTCGCTCGATGGCCTTCTGATAGCGCTCGGCGGCCGCCTGCCAGTCGTTGTCGAGCTCCGCGACGTAGCCCAGACCGGCCCAAGACAGGCCGTGCTGCGGCTCGAGTTCCAAGGCCGAGTGAAAATACTCCGTCGCCGTAGCGCGCTGCCGTGGGGTGGCGTGGAGCAGCAGGTCGCCGAGGTGATAGAGCACTTCGAAGTTGGCCAGCCGGCGCGCCCTGGCGAAGGGCTTGTCTTCCCGCGCCAAGGAAATCCGCAAGAAGTGCCGCTGGTCCTGTGCTCGGTAGGTCGCCAGCTCGCGGTCGAGTATGGTCAGATCCATGCCATAGGCTGAGCGAAAGGCGGTGCCGGGGTCCTCGCCGCGGGCGACTCGGCGGATGTAGTCGCGGGTTTGCTGGCGGCGTTGTTGATCGGCGATTACCAAGTAGTGACTCAGGGCGCGACAGTGGTCAAGGTAGGAGCGCCAGCCCTCGGCTCCCAGCTCTTCGGGTCTGGCGGGTTGATCGACGATGCGCTCGACCGACCAGCCCTGGCCTCGGGTGGCCATTGCTACATCGCTGCCGGGTCGGATGAGCAGGTCGGCTCGCAAGCCCAAGATGGCTTCCTTGCCGTCGACCTGAAAGGTGCTATAGACCTCCGCCAAGCCTTGCCGAAACCAGGCCGGTAGCGTCGGTAAGCGGTTCTGCAACAGGTATTGAATGTACTGCCGGTAGATCAGCTGGGAGGGATTGGCGGCGGCGGCGTTGAGCGCCGCGTAGATACCGTGCGGGTGCGGCACCAAGTAGCCGGCCTCCTCCACCGAGCTGGCCGCGTCTTGCAACTGGTAGGCGGCGAAGCTCTGTCGGTTTTTGAACACGTAGACCTGCAACGGTACCGCCAATTGTACCATCTCCTCAGAAGCCACCTGGGCGAGGGTGCCGCGCAGTCGTTCCAAGTTGGCGGCCGCGGTCCACAGGTCGGCTTCGTCGACGTTGCCAAAGAAGCGGAAGTTCGGAGTGGTGACCTCCAGCCAAGGTTCCTTGGCGACCGCCAGGGTCGGGGCGGTGGCAAAGATTAGTAGCAGAGTCGCGCAGATCAGGACTCTAAGCATCGGTGCTGCCTGCGCCCGCGACCTTGAGGGTGATCTGTTGATCGTGAATTCGCAGTTCTTGCAAATTGCCCAGCACCGCTCCTTCTTGGTTCAGCTGGCTGATCATTGCTTTCATTCGCCACAGAGCAAGGGTTTTGAGGGGCGGTACCAGGCGCAGTCGGCCGAGTTTCAATGCTTGGCTGCGAGCGTTGCAGGGGCGTTGCTGGCCGCAATCATCGAATTCGAACTCGATCTGGAAAGGGACCCGCAAAACCCGTCCTCGCAGGTAGATCGATAGCTCCTCCGGGCCGGTGGCCAGGCGCAGCTGTTCGAGGCCGATACTGAGGCCGCGGCCCTGGCGCGCCTGCGGGTTATGCTCTAACAAGCTTGCCAGGTGCGCGTTGATCTGTCGTTCAGTGAAGGTGCCGGTGGCGGTTTGGCCGTGCTCTACCGCCCGCGCCAGGCGGGACAATTCGCGGTTGCAGGCCCGTGCTTCGTGGTGGTTACCAAGTTCGCCGTTGCTGCTTACCGGCCACAGGGCGAAACTCAAGGCGGCGGTGGTCAGGGCCAGGGCGCAGATCTTGCCAAGGTGCTTCTTCCAAGTTCGGTCAGTGGGCATAATTATCTATCCTTTGATGAAGCGGGTCGCTGTTGGATTGCCGAGTGAAGCCATCTCCTAATACTCTTTATTGGCGTTTCACATTCAAGAAAGTTACATCCAGGGCGAATTTTCTTTGCCTAAGATCAGAGTTTAGGAGCTGCCCGGGAGAGGGGGGGGGGGAGGCGGGTGGTAGCTGACTTGGCGGGGATCGAGAGGAGAGAGGCCGGCCCGCTGAGCGGACCGGCGAGGTGGGAGCCTAGATCAGCTTCAGAGTGGAATGCAGCCGGTTCTCTTATAGCAAGAGCCTGTCCAATTGTGGGAGGGATGGGAAAGGGTGAAGACCTGGCAACAGGAGACATCGCCGTTCTTGAAGGTCTTGAGGCAGCTGTCGTCCGGGTACCAGCCGGTAAGGTTGCTGGGGCAGTACTTGATCGGGCACGAGCCGCCGATCGCTTCGGCCGGCTCGGTCGACAGCACTAGGCCGCCGGCAAATAGGGTGCCGGTTAGGGTCAGCACGAAAGCCAATCGGGTCCATCGTTTGAGGTCCATTGTTTCTCCTTCTTCCTAGTGGACGTTGGCGGCCGGCACGGCCGGCCTGGTTCGTTGGTATACGCGCAAGAAAGAGGGCGAAAGGTGTCAGCGGAGTGGCGAGTAGCTTCTCGGCGGAGGCATTGGCTCCTTTTTGGCACTCGCTGCGGACCCGAAAACGCCCGCTTCCGCTAGAATTGGAGATTCTTTCCGAGGAAGCTAAATTTGATGATTGGAGTGCTCCCATCGCTAGCCAAACCGAGTTCGATCGGCGCCTGACGCAGGTTCTCGATGGCGCCTCGCGGCTGCCGGCCGCGGGGCGGCGAGAGTACCTAGCCGCGGCCTGTGGTGCGGACCATGACTTGCTGCGGCGGGCCGAGCAGACCCTGGCGCTGGAGCAGAGCTCGCGGCGCAGCGGCGGGCTGCTCGAGGAGCTGATCGATAGAGATTTGCTAGGTACCACGGTGGGCTCTATTCGGCTGGTCGATGAGATCGGCATCGGCGGCATGGGCAAGGTCTACCTGGGACGGGATCGGCGACTGGGCCGCAAGGTGGCAGTGAAGTGCATTCGCCCCGAGCAGGCGCTGAGTGAAGAGGTCAAGGCCCGCTTCCTCAAAGAAGCGCAGATCCTCTCGCGGCTGCAACACCCCAATATTTGCCAGATCTACGAGTACATCGAGGGGGACGAGACCGATTTCCTGGTCCTCGAGTTGATCGAGGGCCAGAGCCTCAAGGAGGCCTTGCGCCATCCCGAAGAGCTCGACGCCGCGGCCAAGATGCGCATTGCTATTGAGACCACCGAGGCCCTGGCCGCCGCTCACGCGGCCGGTGTGGTGCATCGCGACCTGAAGCCCGCCAACATCATGGTGACCACCGCCGGGCAACCCAAGATTCTTGATTTCGGCATCGCCCGCAGCCTGGTGGACGATGCGCCAACCCGCACTCTGGAGGCGGTGCGCACCTCCTCCCGTCCCGCCGCCAGGGTGCAGGGAAGTGGCGGCGATGGCTCCTCGGCTTCGGCGATGGCTACCGAGACCGGCTCCCTGATCGGTACCCCCCACTACATGAGCCCTGAGCAGGCGCTGGGCGAGCGCGTCTCGCCGGCCAGCGATATGTACTCCCTCGGGCTCCTGCTGCAAGAACTCTTCACCGGCAAGAGTGCCTACGCCAGAAAAGCCAATCCCGCCCGCTTGCTCTTTGATGTTGCCGAGGGCAAGACACGACCGATCGAGGGTCTCGACCGGCAGCTTACCGAACTTATCGAGCGGCTTGAATCGGCGGCTCCCGGCGCCCGGCCGTCGGCGGTCGATACCGCCGAGCGTTTGCGCTATATCCGCGATGCCCCGAGTCGCCGCCGCCTCGCTCGGCTGAAGCTGGTCGCGGTGGCGGTGCTGGCGGTGTTGGCGGTGGTGATGACCCTGCAAGCCTTCCGCATTCGCCAGGAGGCCGAACGGGCCAACCGCGAGGCGGCGCTGGCGCGCCAAGAAGCCGACACCTCCGAGGAGGTGCTGAGGGTTCTCCTGTCATTGTTCGAGGTCTCCGATCCGGGTACGGCGCGGGGCAGTGAGATCACCGCCCGCGAGCTTCTCGACCGCGGCGCTGAGAGCATTCCTGAGCGGTTGCGAGATCAGCCCCGAGTGCGCGCCCGCCTGCTCGACAGCATGGGGGTGATCTATCGCAAGCTGGGGCTGCTGGCGCCCGCGGCGACCCTGCTGAGCGACGCGGTCGAAGCGCGTCGGGAGGCCTTCGGTGAGCATGCCCCCGAGGTTGCCGAGAGCCTGGAACAACTGGCGATTGTAGCGATCGAAGAAAATCGCTTGGAGGAAGCCGATCGCTTGAGTCAGGAAGCCCTGGAGCTGCGCCAACAGGCCTATGGCAGTGAGCACCCGGCGGTGGGTCGCAGCCTCGATCAGCGAGCGCAAATCGCCGCCAAGCAGGCTCGGCCCCAAGCAGCGGTGGATCTCTTCGAACGCTCGTTGGCACTGCGTCAAGATCAGCCCGACGAGGATCCCGAGGAGCTGGCGCATACCCTCACCAACTTGGCCTACGTCTACGATGAGCTGGGCGAACTCGATCGCGCTGAAGTCACCCACCGGCGGGCGCTGGAAATCCGTGAGGGCTTTGGCCAAGACCACCCCGACTTGGCGCTCAGCCTGCGCGGTCTGGCCATCGTCCGGCTGCGCAAGGGAGAGCCCGAGGAGGCGCGGCTATTGCTCGAACGGGCCCTGCCGATAGCCGAACATGCACTCGGCCAGGACAGCTATCAGGTGGGCAAGATTCTGATGAATCTGGCCACCGCAGAGACTGAACTCGGGGCCAGTGCCGTTGCCGAAGAGAAGTATCTGCGGGTGTTGCGTATTTTCGAAGATCGGCTTGGCGCCGGTCATCCCAGGTTGGCGGGCGCTCTTGGCAATCTGGCCAATTTGCAGATCAAGCAGGGAAGCTATGCCGCTAGTGAAGTTAGCTTCCGGCGCGCTGAGAAGATTTTCGCCGCCGCTCTCGGCAGCGAACATCCAGCGGTTGCCGCCTGCCTTGGTGGTTTGGGGGTGAGCCTGTTGAAACGGCGTCTGTATGTTCAAGCTGAGGCTCAGTTAGAGCATGGGCGGGAGATTCTCGAAGCGATACACGGTCCAGATCACTTTGCCTTGGCGCGAATTCTGAGCCAGCAGGCTTTGGTCTATGCCGCGACCTCGCGACTCGATTTGGCGCGCGAGGTTGCGGCACACGCGGTACGGATCGCCGAGAGTAGCGAGGGGTCGCGGATTGACCTGGCCTCATACTTGGTGGTGCTGGCGGAGGTCGACTATCAGGCTGGGGAATTGAGTACCGCTGAACAGGGTTTGTTGCGCGCTCGCGATCTGTTCGCCGAAGCACTCGAACCAGGGGACCCGAGGATTGGCTCAGCGTTGCGCCGCCTGGCCAACATCTATCGCGATCTGGGCGAACATGCGCGGGCTGAGCTGCTCTATGAACGCTGTGCCGAACTCTACCGGCAGGCCCACGGAGCGGAGCACCCCGTCTTCGTCGAGCTGTTCGAGGATCATGCTCAGCTACTGGATGCACTGGGCCGCGAGCAGGCGGCGCGAGATCTGCGGCAGCGGGCTCGAGCGCTGGCTCGCGCAGCTGGAATCGCGAATCGACCCTGATGCGGATTCTGTCGTTGCCGGTCGCGGAGGCCGAAGGCTTGATCCTGTGTCACAACGTAGTTGCCCCAGGGGGCCGGCGAGCGTTGCGCAAGGGGCGCGCGCTGAGCATCGCGGATCTGGCGCTGCTCAGCGCTTTGGGTCGCCGCGAAGTTTATGTTGCCCGTCTGGATGCGGACGATGTGGCAGAGAACGTAGCCGCCGAACGCATTGCCGGTGCGGTCGCTGGCGCTGGAGTGCGGCTCTCGGCGGCGACCACCGGCCGGGTCAATCTGCATGCTACTGGCCTCGGGCTCTTGCGGCTCGACTTGAGCCGCTTGGATCGGCTGCATGGTTTTCAAGGGGTCACCCTGGCCACCTTGCGGCAGCATGGCGTGGTGCGCGAACGGCAGATCGTCGCTACTCTCAAGATTCTGCCCTACGCCCTGCCGCAGCCCATAGTGCAGCAGGTAGAGGCGGGGGCCGCCGAGCAGCCGGTGCTGTGGGTGGATCGTCTGCCTCGGCGGTCGGTGGCGCTGGTGCTGAGCGGCGGCGAGGCGGCTCGCGAGCGGCTAATAACGAGCTTTCGTGAGGCTCTCGAACCACGCTTGAACGCCCTCGGTGCGGAGTTGGACGCGGTCGAGTTTGTCGCCCTCGACGAAGAATCCGGCGAGCAGGCCCTAGCCGCGACCCTCTCTCGGCTGCTGGCGGCGGGCTGTGATTTGTTGCTGCTCGTGGGCGATACCGCGATCATGGATGCGCGAGACTTAGTGCCGCGGAGCATCGTGCGCGCGGGGGCGGAGATCGAGGCGTTTGGGGTGCCGGTGGACCCTGGCAACTTGCTGTTGTTGGCCTACCATGGAGAGACTCCGATTTTAGGTGCTCCCGGCTGTGCTCGCAGTCCTTGCGACAATGTGATCGATTTGATCCTGCCGCGATTGCTGGCTGGAGATCGCCTGCACCGTGCCGATCTGATGCGCTGGGCTCACGGTGGCTTGATGAAGGACGTTCCCGAGCGCCCCTTCCCGCGCTCGCTGGCGGGTTGAGGTCGGTGCGGGTTGAAACAGCTACGTAGCGATGGCGTAGGAACATCCAGCGGTTGTAGCGCCGCCCGCGATGACGCAGAAATAGCAATGACCGGCGAGTCCAGCAGTTCCTGCGGTGCTTTTTGCCGAGGTCGGAGACTTCGATTTGCGATTTGATTTCAATGGAGCACGATGTGCGTCATTGCTGTTGGGAACGGTCTTGGCAGCCTGTGGGGGCTCGGTGCCGCGGGCCACTGGCCCGGCGGCTGACCCGGCCGAGCCACTGCGCTCGCCAGCTGAGCGCGGTGCAATTCCCGCCACCGCCCGAGTGGTCGACTACGATCTGCAGGCGCGGCTCGACAGCGTCGAACACCGCCTTGAAGGCCGCGCCCGGCTGGTGTGGCGCAATCGCACCCAACGTACCGTTCAGTCGTTGCCGCTACACCTCTACATGAATGCGTTTCGGGCCCAAGACACGGCCTGGATGGACGCCAGCCGCGGTAGTCATCGCGGCGAGGAACAAAGGGCCGATTCTCCCTGGGGCTACATTGATGTTCATCGCGTGACGTGGGTGGGTCAAGGTCGCTGGCGGGGGGCAGAGGATGTTGCCGTGGAAGCGGTCGTGCCGCCGCTTGAATTGTCTTGGGCCGAGGATCCTGAGCCCACCACCATGCGGGTGCAGTTGGCGCGGCCGGTGGGGCCTGGTGAGGCGGTGGCGTTGCAGCTGGAGTTCACCACCCAACTGCCCGGCCTGATCGCTCGCACTGGCTGGTCGGGCTCGTTCCATGCTGTCGCTCAGTGGTTTCCCAAAGTAGGCGTGCTCGATCCCGAGCGGGGTTGGCAGAACCACACGTTTCATTTGTACAGCGAGTTCTTCGCCGATTTCGGTCACTATCGGGCGCTGCTCGACCTGCCGGCGGAGCTGGTGGTCGGGGCCACTGGGGTGCGGGTGGCGGAGCGCTTCGTCGACGGCCGCCAGATCTTGGAGTACCGCGCCGAGATGGTGCATGATTTCGCCTTCATGGCCGATCCGGGCTTTGTCGAGCACCGTGCCGTCCATCGCGGCATTCAAATTCGCCAGCTGCTACGCCCGCCACGCCTGGTGGAAGTCGAAACTCACCTTGAGGTGTTGCGCCATGCTCTCGACAGCTACCAGCAGCGCTTCGGCCCCTACCCGTGGTCGACCCTGACAGTGATTCATCCACCTCCCGGCGCCGCGGGGGCGGATGGCATGGAGTATCCGACCCTGTTCACTACTAATGGGCGCTCCGGCATTCCCGAGTGGGCGCGGTCGACCCTGGTTGACGAGCGTATTCTTGGCTTGTTCACCACCCTGCATGAGTTCAGCCATCAGTATTTTCAAGGCATGTTGGCCTCCGACGAGCACCGCCAGCCGTGGTTGGACGAAGGGGTCGCGTCGGTGACCAATGTCTTGGCGTCGCAGGACCTCTACGGTGAGGACGCCTGGGTGGTGTGGATTTTGGGCCATGGACTGGCGAGCAGCGATGGCATGAGCTTGGGGATCCGCGGCAGCGGCAATCTCGATCGCCTCGATCAGCCGGCCTCGGCTTTCTCACCCGTGTTGCACACCTATGGCATGACCACTTATATGAAGACAGCGACCGCCTTGCTGACCCTGCGTCGCTTGGTTGGCGCTGGGCCTTTCGACGCCGCTCTGGCGACCTATTTCGAGCGCTTTCGTTTTCGCCATCCCCGGGGGGACGACTTGCAAGCGGTGTTGGTCGAGCAGCTCGGTAGCTGTCCGCAGCTAGAAGTCGAGGCGGGAGTGGTGGCGAACTGCCTAGACTTGGATCGCTTTTTACGTCAGCTGCGGCAGGAAACCGCGACTGTCGACTATGGGCTGGGGGCGGTCAGCCATCGTTGGCGAGCCGGCGAGGCCGGCTGGCATCGAGATGCCGCGGGGCAGTTGGCCGGCGGCGAGCAGCCCAGCCAGCTCGGAGTTGAGTTCGACGAGTTGCCGGACGAGGAGATCGAGAGCGTCGTGGTGGTCGTTCGCCACGGCGAATTTCGACTGCCGGTGGAGCTACAAGTCGAGTTTGCCGACGGCAGTCGCGAGCAACGCCTGTGGGACGGTCGCGGCAAGTACCAGACTTTCCTATTTCCCGGTCGCCGGGTGCGCTCGGCGTGGCTCGATCCGCGGCGCAAGTTGCTTCTCGAGTCCCGCTTGCTCGACAATCGGCGGCTGGCCCCAGGCAGTCGCCAGGAGGTCAGCTTGGCTGGCTCGATCGAAGATCTCGGGGAGGCCCTCAGCCTGGCCTTGCTGGTAGGGCTTGGCTCGTGAGAGGGATGCGCTTGTTGTGGTGCTCACCGGGCCTGGTGGCGGGTGTGGTTGGCCTCTATTTGCTACTCGGGGCTGGGCTGTCGCGGGGACTCGGTAAGGCGGTGGCGGCGACCCTGCAAGATTTTGCGCCGGTGTCAGAGGGCCGGGTCTTGGCTGTGTTGATGGATCTGACTATGAGCCATCCGAGTCACCTAGGTCAGCTGGGCGCCTTACTCGAGAGCTCCGCCCTGCTTGGACTGTTGACTTGGACGGTCTTGGTCGGCGGGGTGATCGTTGCCCTTGATCGCTCACTGCGCGGGCCGGAATTAGTGGCCGCGGCGGTGCGGCACTTACCGGGGATCGTCGTCGTCAGCTTGTGGCATTTCGCCCTGCGGGCCGGGTTGTTGACCGCCGTCGGCTTGCTGGTCCTGGTACCGGGGGTGGAGGCGCCAGCTTTGGCCAAGGTGGTCCCGTTGTTGGCCAATGGACTTTTGCTGCTGGCGCTGGGTTTCTCGGCCTGCGCCCTCGATCTGGCGCGGGTGATGGTGGTGGTCGAGGAGCAGCGAGGATTGGGTCCGGCGATCGCTTGGCGTGCCTTCCGCCGAGCGGGTCGCAACCCTCGATTGCTGGCTAGCTCTCTACTGCTGTCGATCCTACGCTGGCTGCTGTTGTTGCTCACCGTGGCGGTGGCGATAGCCGCCTTTGGCCAGCCCTGGTCGCCCTGGGCGGTGCGCGGGCTGGCCGCGCTGGCGGTAGTCTGCGGTTTGGCCAGATTGGCGATCACCGTGGCTCATTGTCGCCATACTTCACGGTCGCCGGGTGGCGGTTCAGAGCGGACCTTGAGCGTGCCAGCGGTGGAGGCGCAGCAAGCCAAGGCCGAAGTGGTACCCCAGCCCAGCCAGCAACAGGCCCGCAATGGCGTCTGCCAAATAATGCCAACCGGTGACCACCGAGCCGATCACCATCAGCAGCACCGAGATCCACAGCACGATGCCCAGCCAGCGGGACAGCTTGCGCGCCCATAGGGCGATGAAAGCCTGGAAGGCGACGTGCAGGCTGGGCATGGCGGCGATGCCAGCCATCACATTGAGTTCGGGGCTGAAAATACCCTGGGGAATTTTCGCCACCAGCCGGTAGTTGTCGAGCAAGACTTGCTGCGAGCCGATGGCCACCGGCAAATGCTCGGCAAAGGGCTGCCAAATCTCGGGAAAGACGTAGCACGGCCCCAGGGTTGGCAGCAGGGCGTAGAGCCAGGCACCGCCCAACCACACGGTCGAAGCACCGCTGGCCCAGGCCAGCCGCAGGCGGTCGGAGGCGAAGGAGAAGAAGAAAGGCAAAGAGCCGAGCAGAGTCCACAAGAAGAGCCTGCCATAGCCAGCATCGATGAGTTCCAACACCTTCGGCTGGCCGAAAGCGTAGAGCAGGAGGACGTTCGGTGAATGGCCGAAGAACAGCCAGCGATCGACTTGCCATAGCTGCGTGTCATAGACCGTCGGATGGACTAGCTGGAGCATCACTTTGAGCCAGCCATAGACGTGAATCACCAGTGCCGTGGAGAGCACCAGACGCACCGTGAACAACCACCAGATGGGGTCGCGCAGAGTCTTCAAATAGCGCCCTCCGTGGCCGCGGAGGAAGGCATAGGCGGTGCGGGCGGCGATGCCAGACAAGCACAGTCCGAGCAACACCGGCCCAACTTCCAAGAGGGTGTGCAGGATGGCGATTGGGTGTAGGCCCGGACCGCGAAAATGCAGTAGCAAGTGCAGCGCCACCACTTGCACCAGGATCAGCATCTCGAAAGGGTAGAGCTTGAGGTGCCAGCGGGTGGGCTCAGCGAGGCGATGCAGGCGTCTGATGGTGCGCTCCTCCAGGTTCGGGATCTGCTATCGGCGGGCAGCTCGATAGTGATGGGGCCGAGTAGATCACCCGTGCCAGGCAGCGGCAAGTCGGCTTCGCGGGTGTCTTCAAAAGGGCTCGCCGGCTGCTAGAATCGGCGCTCAGCGAACTTCTCCGGCGGCATCTCTGCCGCCGCCCTGATCGACAGCGGAGCCGAACCAAGAGATGGGCTACCTCGAGCCGTTGATGCGGCAGAATTTTCTCGAATACGCCAGCTACGTGATCATCGATCGCGCCATTCCAGACTTGCGCGATGGTTGCAAGCCGGTGCAGCGGCGCTTGCTGGCAACCCTCTTCGCGATGGACGATGGGCGCTATCACAAAGTAGCCAATGTGATCGGCGACACGATGAAGCTGCACCCCCACGGCGACGCCTCGATCGGCGATGCCCTGGTGGTGCTGGCGAATAAAGAATATTTCATCGACAAGCAGGGCAACTTTGGCAATATCTTGACCGGCCATCCGGCAGCGGCGGCGCGCTACATCGAGTGTCGACTGACCCCGCTGGCCAAGGACACCCTATTCAGCAACAAGTTGACTGCTCACCGCCCGAGCTACGACGGCCGCCACGAGGAGCCGATCTTCCTGCCCGCCAAGCTGCCGGTGATTCTGCTACTTGGCATCGAAGGCATCGCGGTGGGCATGTCGACTCGGATCTTGCCCCACAACTTCTGCGAATTGCTCGAGGCACAGATTGCCTTGCTGCGCCGGGAAGATATCGCCCTATTCCCAGATTTTCCCCAGGGCGGCTTGATGGACGCGCTGGAGTACGATGATGGCCGCGGCAAGGTGCGGGTGCGGGCACGGCTAGAAACCTCGCGCGACCGCAAGACCATGACCATCCGTGAGGTGCCCTACAGCACTACCACCGAGAGCCTGATCAACTCGATCGAAGCCGCCGCCCAGAAAGGCAAGTTGAAGGTCACTTCGATCGAAGATCGCACCGCCGAACAGGTCGAGATCGTGCTCCACCTGTCGCGCGGTGTCTATGCCGACGAGGTCGAGCCGCAGCTCTACGCCTACACCCAATGCGAAGTGGCGATCAACTCCAGCCTGATCGTCATCACCGACGAGCGGCCGCTGCAACTCACCGTCACCGAAGTGCTCAAGAACACCACCGATCGGCTGCGAGAGCAGATTCGCCGGGAGCTGGAACTCGAGGCCCGTGAACTCGAAGATCGTCGTCACTACCTAACCCTGGAGCAGATCTTCATCGAGAATCGGGTCTACCAACGCATCGAGGAGGCGCGCACCGCGGCTGCCGTGCGCCGCGAAGTGCGCGAGGGCATGGAGGAATACCGCCGCCTCTTTGTTCGTGATCTGGACGACGACGACATCGAGCGCTTGTTGCAGATTCGCATCCGCCGGATCTCGCTCTTTGACATCGAGAAGAACCGCAAGGACATCGGCGATATCGTTCGCGCCTTGCGCACCACTCGCGGCAAGCTGCGGCGGCTGACTCAGACCACCGTTGAATTCATCACTGGGCTGCTCGAAAAATACGGTGCCAAGTACCCTCGGCGTACCGAGATCGTCGCTTTCGAGCAGGTCTCCAAGCAGGAGGTCGCGCGGCAGAGCTTGAAAGTCTCCTACGATCCGGACAGCGGTTTCTTGGGCAGCGATGTGCGGGGCAGCAAGCACAAGCTGACGGTGAGCGAGTACGACAAGCTGCTGGTGGTCTCGGCCGACGGCACCTACCGTATCGTTGGCCCGCCAGAGAAGCTATTCGTCGGCAAGAAGGTGCGCTTCATCGAGCCCTTCGACAAAGAGGCCGGCGCGGTGCTGAGCTACCTATATCGCGATCCTGACAAGAATGCTTGGGCGAAAAAGATCCACATCCAGGGCTTCATCCACGACAAAGTCTACGAGCTGGTCAAGGGCAGCAAGGGCAGGATTCTCAACCTCTGGCTCGGCGATCCGCCGTTCAGTCGCGTGCATCTGCAATTCGTGCCGAAGACGCGCCAGCGGGTCAACGAGGGATGGTTCGAGCTGGCCGGACTCGAGGTCTGTGGCCTGGCGGCCCGTGGCACTCGGATGGCCACCAAGGCGGTGGAGAAGATCCGATTGGAGCGATGACACTAAATGCGGTCCTGTGCCATCAGGAGTTTTCTATGCCACGATCGCGATTCTGTGGCATGATTCTTCCATCATGACCCATTGGACGATACCACCCCAAGAGATCCAACTCAGCCCCCAAGGGCGCATCGTCATTCCCATCGACCTGCGCCGGCAGCTCGATCTACAGCCCGGTGAGGTGCTGATCACCCGCATCGAGGAGGGGCGTCTAGTGTTGGAGAAGCGCGACAATGTTCTGCGTCGGCTACGCCACCGGTTCGCCCAAGTGCAGGAAGGAGTCAGCTTGGCCGACGAGCTGATCGCCGAGCGCCGTCGCGAAGCTGCCGCCGAGAGTGGTGAGTCCAGCGATGAGTGATAGCAGGGTTGAGGACCGCAGCCTCGCCTTTGTCCTCGACGCTTCGGCGTTGCTCGCCATGTTGCAGGGCGAGCGCGGTGGCGAGAGGGTCGAGGCGGTGTTGGAGCATGTGGTGATCTCGGCCGTCAACTGGTCCGAAGTGGTGCAGAAGGCCGCCGCCCGCGGCGTGCCGGTCGACGGCTTGCGCGAAGATTTGCGAGCTCTGGGAATGGCCGTCCTGCCCTTCGACCCGGTCGACGGCGAGGCCGCCGCCGCGCTCTGGCCGACCACCCGCAGCCGTGGCTTATCGCTCGGCGACCGCGCCTGCCTGGCCCTCGCCAAGCGCTTGGGAATTCCCGCCCTCACCGCCGACCGAGTCTGGGCGGACCTCGACCTGCCGGTCGAGATTGAACTTCTACGCCGCTAGCAGCCCCCGTCGGACGCTCGTCGCCTATCGGACGTTGGCGGTAACTCGTCCCCACCCAGGTGGGGGGCATAGCGGGTCTACTTGGTGGAGGTTGGTGGCTGACTGCTCGCCGCGCCCTGCTCTTGGACAACTAAGTGGATGTGTCCCGAAGTCTGTAGAAAAGCAGAATTGGCGCCAAGTCTCCAGCAGTAGCGTTGATTGTACCTTCTATGCTGCCCCCTGGCGTCGCTGGTCAGTGAGAAGTGGAGCTACCCCGGTTTGGTGGACAGTTTATCTCTTCGAACCTCCGTCGTTGTCGCGGCAGCTTCCCTACCCCTCTGATCGTCGCCGTTCATGCGGCGCGTTCCAGTTCACGATTCTCAAACGCCATGGGACTGAGATAACCCAAGGCAGAGTGGCGTCGATGTGGGTTGTACCAGCCTTCGACAAAATCGAGGGTCGCCATTCGAGCGTCGATCTGCGTGCGAAATTTGTGTCGCTCCAGCAACTCGCACTCGAGCGTTGCAAAGAAGCTCTCGCACATGGCGTTATCAAAGCAATCACCGACCGAGCCCATCGAGGGCCTCACGCCTGCCCGCTTGCAGCGTAGACCCAAGGCGATCGAGGTATATTGCGTGCCTTGATCCGAGTGATGGATGACCGACTTCGGTCGCTGTTGATGAAGCGCATCTCAAGCGCCTCAAGCACCAGGCCGGAGCGAAGGTGTGTCCCCATGGACCAGCCGAAGATCCGACGACTCCAGGCATCTAGGACCACGGCCTGATACAAGAAGCCGCTACGGGTGGGGATGTAAGTGATGTCGGCGATGCCTGCCGATAGCTTTGACCGCGGGGGAGGTGTAAGTCTCGGCTCGGTTGGGCTCGCCTCAGCGCGCGAGGATGGTGCCGTCAAGATCGATGGAGAGAATCGCCCCAGGGTTTCTTTTCTTTCGGATCGAGGCCAGGTACCGTCCGATGGATGCTCTCGAGAGCTACCCGGAAGGCGCTCAACCGTTTGCTGATGGCCCCGGCGGCAACCAAAAAGTCACCGCCAGCCCGCCCTCTGGATTGCCTTTTAGAGACAACTTGCCATCGTGGGCTTCTACGATTTCGCGGCACAGTGGTAGGCCGAGGCCGGTGCCGGTTTTCTTGGTCGAGTAAAAGGGTAGGAGAGCTTTGCGCAGGGTTTCTTCGTCCATGCCGTGGCCTTGATCGATCACTTGGACGAAGGTGCCGGACTCTGGGCTGGCGTCGATTCGCAGCTTGACCTGGGCGGCTCCGGGACTGGCTTCGATGGCGTTCTTGACCAGATTGACCAGCACTTGGCGGATTTGGGCGGGGTCGAACCAACCGGCGGTCTGCGGTAGGTCGCCTTCGACTTCGAGGGTCGGGAATTCGGCCAGAGAGTCGACGATCTCGCTCCAGGCGGCGGCGCGCTGCCGCGGCTTGGGCAGTCGGGCGAAACGACCGTAGCCTTCGATGAAACCTTGGAGGAAGTCGAGACGCTCGCGGATGGTGGCGAAGACTTCGGGCGCTTTGGCGGCGCGCTCGGGGTCGCTAGTCAGAACTTCCGCCGAGTGGATCAGGGACGAGATCGGAGCTAGTGAATTGTTGAGCTCGTGGGAGATCACCCGGATGACCTTTTTCCAGGTCTCGGCTTCTTGCCGGCCGAGTTCTCCAGTCAGGCGTCGTAGGAGGACCAGGCGATGCTGGCGGCGGTTGATTTGAAAGACTCGCTGCGAGAGATGATAGGTCTCGTTTTCGCCTCCAGACGGGACACTGAACAACCCGTCGGTACGGGTTTGGAGGATCTCCCGCATCGCCGGTGGGCAGCCTTCGATCAACTCGGAGAATTTCATCCCTTCGGGCTTGGTGCCGCCCATCAAGAGTCGCTTGGACTCGCGATTGGAGTAGATCACCCGGCCCATTTGATTGACCAACAGCGTGGCGGCGGGGGACTGGTCAAGGGCTGTTGCTAGTAGAAGCTCGCGCTGCAACAGATCCTTGCGTTCTTCGTGCAAGACCTCACCGACGGTGTTGTAAAGCTTGACCAACTCGCCAAGCTCGTCGTTGCGGCGATAGGCCAAGCGGATCGAGAAGTCGCGATCGTGAAAGCTGGAGATGCCGTCCGACAGACCCCGCATGACGGTGGTCACCGGGCGGACGACCCTACCGATGGCCCAGGCTCCGAGGGGCAACGCGATGGCGAGGATGGCCAGGAAGAGGGTGCTTGGATCAAGCTCGAAGGGTAACCAGCTGGCGGCTGCCGCCAAGGCGGCGACGCCAGTTACCAACAGCAGAAAGACAGCCGTGATCCGGCCGCCCAAAGAGATCTTCAGCTTGTGGCTCATAGCGATCTCAACAGGATACCCCGCCGAACGAGTCAGCATCGAGATAGCCGGGCTTGTGGTCTCGCCGGCCCGCCTAGCGATCTTAGGGTTGGTGACCTTTGGGTCGGCGTTCGAGTTCGACGCCAAGTCGCGACATCTTACGGTACAGCGCTTGGCGTGACATCGACAGGCGCTCCGCGGTTCGGGCCACGACGCCCTGTTCCTCGGCGAGGATCGCTAGCAGTTCCTGGCGCTCGGTGGTCTCGGAAGCGCTGAGGTCGACTTCCGGTGAAGAATGTTCGTCGACCAGCCCGAGGTGCAGAGCGCTAAGGTCTTGTCCACCGGCTACCAGCAGGGCGCGCTGGACCTTATTCTCCAGTTCGCGAACATTTCCGGGCCAGCCGTAGGCGAGCAGAGCTCGCTCGCCCTCGGCGGACAACTCAAGGGTCGGCTGACCTTCGCGGCGAGCGTAGACCTCGATAAAGTGTCGGGCTAGTGGTAATACGTCGCGGCGGCGCTCAGCGAGTGCCGGGACGGCTAGCTCGACCACGTTGAGGCGGAAGAAGAGATCCTCGCGAAAGCGCCCGTCGGCCAGCGCTGTCGGCAGCTCGGCGTTGGTCGCCGACAAGATCCGCACATCGACCTGTTGGCGGCGGCTTGAGCCCAAGGGCTGGATTTCGCCGCTTTGGAGTACACGGAGCAGCTTCACTTGGCCGGCGGGTGACAGGGAGTCGATCTCGTCGAGAAATAGAGTGCCGCCATCGGCTGCTTTGAAAACCCCTTCTCGGGTTCCCTTTTGGCCGGTGTAGGAGCCCGCTGCCGCGCCGAAAAGCTCAGCCGCCATCAGATCCTCCGGGATCGCACCGACGTTGACCCGAATAAACGGCTGGTCACGACGCCGCGAGTTGGCCTGGACGATTTCGGCAATTCGTTCTTTGCCCGACCCGGAGGGACCGGTGATCAAAATCGGCGCTGCTGACGGAGCGACTTGGACGGCTAGCACGAGCAAACGGTGGAGCGCTTCGCTGGCGTAGACCAGGCCTCCGAGATCGTGGTCTTGAGCCAGCTCGGCGCGCGAGCCGTCGATCTCCTGACGCAGACGATCGTTCTCCGCTTCGAGTTGCCGCATACGCAGCAGATTCGAAACCGTGACCAGCAGCTGGTCGTCCTTCCAGGGCTTTTCCAGATAGTCCGCGGCCCCTTCGCGGACCAGCTCGACAGCAGTTTCGAGCGCCGCCCAGGCGGTGATCAGGACGATCGGCAGGCCGGGCTGAGCCGCCCGCAAGGCACGGAAGAGAGCGGCGCCCTCCTCGCCGGAGGTTTCGCGGCCGGTGAAGTTCATGTCTTGCACCACCACCCCGATCGGCTCATTTTGGACTACTTGTAGGGCCTCTTGTGGGCTTGATGCTGCCACCGTCGGCAAGTCGTTCAGATCGAACAGAACTTCGAGCGCTCGCACCACCGCCGGTTGGTCGTCGACGAGCAGGATCTTCAATGAGTTGGCCGTCATGACTTGGTCAGGAGTTACTGATTTCCAAGGGTTGGCGCTGGTGGCTCAAACGGTCCGGGTGGCGGCTACCGGGGCGACCAGAGTGGCCCGCCAGGCGGGCAGCAGAGCGGCCAAGATGCCAGTGATCCAGAGCACCATCATGCCGCCAAGAATCAAGCTCCAGGGCATTTTGGGTGCTCCCGCGAACCTTCCCAGAAGGTAATTGAGACCGTAGGTCATGGCCACTCCAATCGCCAGGCCACACCCGGTGATCATCCAGTTTTCGAGCAGAAAATAGCCCAGGATTTCACCCCGAGAGGCGCCCAGGGCGCGCCGCGTGCCGATTTGCCGCCGCCGCTCGGCGACGGTGAAGGCGGTCAGTCCGACTATACCTAGCGCGGTGACCAAAAGAAGCAGGGCGATGACGATCGACAGCAGCTTGACCATGGCGAGCTGGGTGTTGAAAGTCTGTTGCTTGTTCTCGACCATCGTTTCGAGGCGCAGAATGCGGCCCTCGTTGGCGCCGAGCATGAGGGGCTCGAGCGATCCGAAAACGGCTTCCAAGGCGCCTGCTTCGGTGCGGATCAGGTAGTTCATCGTAGATGCGCTACCTGGGCTGGCGGGCAGTAGCATCGTCCAGTCTCGGCCCTCTTGCCAGCTCGGCCACGAGTTCGGCAGCTTGCGGACGATACCGATGATCGGATTGGTGATCTTGCCGTTGCCGTTCTGAATGGTGCCGCCCAGCGCGTTGCCGTCTGGGAAGAGGGCGTTGGCCAATGCCTCGGACAGAATCACTGGCCGGTGAACGGCAATGCCGTCTTCGTCCTGTTGGTATTCGAAATCGGCGGCTGTGAAATCACGACCGGCGATCAACTCGGCGCCGAGGGTATCGATCATCCCCGCCGAAACCAGGAAATAAGGCGCATTGTGGGAATCGAGCTCAGAGCCCAAGACCTTGCGTCCGGTGGCGCTGCCGCCGCCGGACAAGGGAATCTGGTGAGTGGCGACGGCGGCCCTGACTCCGGGCTGGGCGCGGAGCAGCTCGAGGTCGGAGCGGCGGACTTCGTCGACGTAGTCCTGGTCGCGGAAGTCAGTTTCGAAAGGCTCCGTCCAGAGGACAATGATGTTGTCCTCGTCGATCCCGGTCTCGTGATCGTACTTGCTCTGCAAATCGTTCATCATGTTGACGCAATTGGCAACGATGGCGAGGGTCAGGGCTACTTCGAGAGTGATCAACCAGAAACGCGCCTTATGATACATCAAGGCGCGGAATATGGGTCCAAAATGCATTGTAAGTCTCCTCTTGAATCCGCGGCGCTACTGGATTTTCAGGTAGGTTGCTGGCGCTACCCGACAGATTCTCCAAGAAGGATAGAGACCGGCGATCAAACCGGCCACCAGCGACAGAAACAAACCGGCCAAGATCATCCTGGCGTCGAGGTGAAAGTCCATGTTGTCGCCGAATAGGCGGTTGATTCCGGCCAGGGCCACTAACGACAGCCCGAGACCGAGCGTGCCTCCGAGAACGCCGATCAGCTCACATTCGACCAAGTGTTGCGTAAAGACCGAGGACCGGCTGGCGCCCAGCGCCCGCCGCACGCCGATCTCCGGCGCTCGGGCGAGGAACTTGCCAAGCAAGATACCGATCAAATTGACCGAGCAAACGATCAGGAAGAGAAGCCCGACGATCAGCATGGTGCGGGCTTCGTCTGGTGTCGCCTCTTGCTCGTCGAGCCATTCCATGACAGATGGCAACCGGTTGTTGAGCGGTCGTTGGAAGCGGCCCGCCGCACGCTGTTCTAGAGCCCAAGCATCGAGGTAGCTCTGGTAGGCCTGCTTCTGTTCGGCGGTATCGAGCTGCACCCACATCTGCAGCCAGATGCTCTCCGAGGCCAAGTTATCCTCGAAAGTGTTGCCGGCCTGGTACTTCCAACCGTTGTCGTTGCCAGCGGTGCTGATCTCCATTGGCCTGGTCAACGACAATGGAAGAAAGAGCGCTTCGGGATTTTGGAAAGTGTTATTGGTCAAGTCATAGAACTTCACGGTCGGGTTCCACGGCTTGAGGACGCCAACCACGGTGAAGGTGCGGTCTTCGATGCGCACTGAATTACCCACCGAGTCTTCGCCGCCGAAGAGCTTTAAGTTGGAGGCGTGATCGAGTACTACAACAGTCTCGGCGTTGCGATCGGCGTCGGCATTCCAGGCGCCGCCGAAGGCGAACGGAATCTCAAAGAGATCGAAGAAGTCGGCGGTACAGAGGCGGCTGAGAGAACGATAGGGTCGCCGGCCTTCGCCTGCCGGATGAATCGTCAGATCGGCTTTGAACATGGCACTCTGAGCGGTTGGAATGCCAGAGGCCATGGCGCCTTGAGAATCCATCCAAGTGAGCTGGTCAGGCGGCTGCTCCGGTCGATCTGAGTCGTAAGGGCCGTCAGGGCTCCAAGCGTCCATTTGAACGTAGAACAAGCGGTCGCTTTTCTCCGGAATGGGATCTTGCTCGATCAGGTAGTACGCCGCCACGGACGACGTCGAAACCGCGACCCCGAGACCAATGCCGAGGACCAATAGGATCGACAGCACCGGTGTCCGCAGCATGCTTTTCCAAGCGATGCGAAGTTGGTAAGCGAACATAGCTTCTCCTCTAGACCCGAACGCGGGGTTCGGGAGCGATGATCTCGGGGCGGTAGAGCGGCGTTGGCCTTTCTTGCTGATCGACATCGAGCAGGCGACCATCGAGCACATAGAGCTGACGCCCGGCGCGCGCTGCCATCTCAGGGTCATGAGTTACCACCACCACGGTGGCGCCAATCTGATTGACTTTCTCGAGCAGGTCGCGGATCTCGTTGGCCATCGCCGTATCCAGGTTTCCTGTGGGCTCGTCGGCGAGAATCAACTGCGGTTTGCCGACCAGGGCCCGCGCCACCGCCACTCGCTGCTGCTGGCCGCCGGAAAGTTGCGACGGGTGGTGATGAATGCGCGACGACAGCCCGACGATGTCCAGAGCTTCTTCGATCGCGGCTTTGCGATCGCGGGCGCCGACGCCGCGGTAGCGTAGCGGCACGTCGATGTTGTCGAAGACGTCGAGATCCGGAATCAGATTAAAGCTCTGAAAAACAAAGCCGATCTTCTCGTTGCGGATGCGCGACATCTGTCGGTCGGAGAGCCGCGACACGTCCGCGCCGTCGAGCTCATAGGTGCCCTCTTCAAAGGTGTCGAGTAGCCCGACCACGTTCAGTAAGGTGGTTTTGCCCGAGCCCGAGGGACCCATCACCGAGACGAATTCACCGCTATCGATTTTGACCGACAAACCAGCCAGGGCGTGGGTCTCTACATGTTCCGTACGGTAGATCTTTCGAACGCTCTTCAGGTGGATCATGCCCTCGTTCTCCTTCGCTTGCCGGTGCTGCCGGCGACGCTCACTTCTGGTAAACAGCTCAGATTTCTAAACCCATCTGGCAAGCTTGTTCTCGATCACTAGTCGCGAACCAAAACCCTTTCGGCGTCTTCGAAGCGCCGGGTGTCGGAGACGATGATGCGCTCGCCGACGGTCAGCCCACTGAGGATCTCGACCTCGGCAACCGACAAGGCGCCAATCTCCACCGTTCTGAGGACCGCCACGCCATCGGCGAGGACGTAAACAGCGCGCCCGCCACCGGCTTCGAGGAACGGTCCGCGCGGTACTTTGAGAACATCCTCGTAGGTGTTGAGCACCAATCGGACCGAGACCCGTTGGTTCTGTTTCAGGCCGTTGGGGGATTCGCCGTCGAAGACGACGATCGCCGGTACTCGGTTGCCTTCGATCTGCGGCGCGATGCTCTTGACGCTGCCCGCCCACTGCCGACTGGCATAAGTGATCACCGCCGGCGTACCGGGCCGGGCATCGTCGGCGTAAGCTTCTGGGACGGGAACTTCGACTTCGAAGGCCGAGAGGTCGACAATCGTCACCAGCGCTTGGCTCTGGGCGACGGTGTCGCGATCAGTGGCTTCGACTCGGGCCACCAGACCATCGACTGGCGCCCGCAGAGTGAGCTCATCGACCTGGCGCTCGAACTCCTCGACCGCTAGCCGCTGGCGCTCGACTCGTGCTTGACGATCACGGGTTTCGAAACCGAAGCGCTCGTCATCGAACCCGGTTTGATTGCGAGCTGCCACCAGGCGCATCTCAGCGACCGTTACGCCGTCTTCAGCCGCTTCGAGCTGAACCTTGTTGACCAAGCCCTCGACCTCTAACAAGCGCTGCCGCGTGAGAGCCTTTCGGGCCGCTTCGAGCTCGACCGAACGCAGGGCGCTGGCTGCCTCGTTGCGCAGCCGGGATTGCTTGGCCTGCACCCGTTGGCGTTCGAGGTCAGCGCGCAGCGACAGTAGGGTGGATTGTTCCTGCTGCAACAAGCTCCGGACCTGCGGGCTCTCCACTTCGACCAAGGCGGCGCCAGCCGTCACGACTTCACCAACCCTGACCCGCACTCGCACCGTACCGGCAGCCGGACTGGAGAGGGTTGGCGAGAACGCCGCGACCACCTGTCCCTGGACGGCTACCTCGCGGACAAGATCGCCGCGGGTGACTTTGCCAATTCGCACGCGGCTCGAGTCGACCGAAGTCTCCGAAGTCGCCCAACGCCGCACCGGGGGGTAAGCGAGCGCCGCCAGGAGGCCGATGGCTAGAATCCCAATGACCCAGCGCCATTTCGTTGGACCTCTTTCAACCGCCCGGTCCATTTCTGCTGTGCTTTTGATCATCGTGTTCGTCCTCTTGCTGATCACAACAGCAACTCTTGTGCCACTACCCGGAGCTGGATGGTAAGTATTTATTTTCAGTCACTTGAAGAAACCTAGAGGGCCTGGGCGGCAGCCCGCTCGGACGAGTGTCCGGCAACCACCCGGACACCTGTCCGGTTGCCGCGCTGTGGCCATCGAAGGCAGCGCGAGGCGCTTTCTTTGCCTTGTGATATTTTGCTTTCGCAGGCGTCCTGGGCGGGGCGGTTTGTCCGCCGAGGGGCAGTACTAAACCATCAGAGGCCGCACTGGGATGCAGGGAAGTGGAGAAAAAATTCCGCCGCCCCGCGACTGTCAGCGTCACCTTCGGGTAGGCGTGAGCCAGATTCCTCGCCCCCTCCCAGATACCTCGTCCCCCCCAAGAAGGTGCCCCCCCAAGAAGGGCCGGTGGCATGAGCAAAGGGGACGCAAAACGTTCAGGCAATCTTGCGGTGGAGGGCGAGAAACTTTGATAACCCCAGTAAGAGGGCGCCATCCTCTTGAACGGCTCGGAATTACCCCGCAAGGTCTGGTGGGATCGGCCTCCCAGCAACCCCGCCTTCCGCCGCCTTTCTGAGCAGCTAGGATCAGTCGTAGAAGGTGACTGATTTTGGCTGAAAACGCGGAGCGGCCGCGCCCTCGTCGGAGCAGGGCGTCTTGGCAAGGAAGTGATACGGCAGATGAAATACCGACATCAACAGCGGCGGGCGTCGACGGACTCTTCCTACGCTCGAGAAGGCCCAGGAAACCCACCCCTTGTGGGGGCAGGAAATCTGACTAAGTAGAGGTTTCGGAAACTAAACAAGCGCCTGAAAACAGGCGTGTTGCTCTTCGTCCCGCCAGGGACGTCACACCATAGCGAGGGATTTCAATCCCTCGTGGACCTACAAATCCTCTTCGATCACCTACTCCGCCACGTCGGCCAGCGCCGCCAACCGCGCGGCTTCAAACTCATCGCCCTGGTTCCAAGTCGGCATCTGATCCGCGTTGGCGATGTGCAGACCGGCAAAGAAGCCGGCACGGGTATCTTCGATGACCCCATCCCAGACCCAATGGTCTTCGAGTTCGTCGCTAGGCTGGTGGTAGTCGATCTCGGTCCAGCGCTCCATGGTGGCCAGCACCGAGCCGTCCGGGTCGTCGCGGAAATCGACGCCGCCATCGAAATAGATCGCCGGCACGCCGATCTTCGCCAGGTTGAACTGATCGGAGCGGTAGAAGTAACCCCGATCCGGGTGCTGGTCGCCGACCACGGTGCGGTCTTGGCGCGCCGCCACCGCCTCGACCACTGCGTCGAGACTGCTCTTGCCATAGCCGATGAAGGGCAGATCGCGAGTGCGGCCCCAGATGTTGGCGCCGTCGAAGTTCAGGTTGGCGGCCAGCCGACCGGGGTGGACGCTGGGGTGAGCGGAGTAGTGTTTCGAGCCCAGCAGACCTTGCTCTTCCGCGGCGACGAAAGCAAACAGGATCGACCGTCGCGGCGCCTGCGGTAGCTCGCTGAAGGCCTTGGCGATCGCCAGCACGGTGGCGGTGCCGGCCGCGTTGTCGAGGGCGCCGTTGTAGATTCCGTCGCCGGTGTCGTCGGCCTTGCCGATGCCGAGGTGGTCGTGATGAGCGGTGAAGATCACCACCTCTTCGGCGAGTTCCGGGTCGCTGCCGGGCAGCAGACCCAGCACGTTGGCGGTCTCGGCGCCGGGGTTGATCTTGTTGACCAGCTCGAGCGAGGTGGTCAGGCCCAGGGGCACCGGGGCGAAGTCGGGGGATTTGGCGCTCTCGATCAACTGTTCGAGGTCGTGGCCGGCGGCCTGCATCAGCTTGCCGGCGGCATCCCAACTCACCCAGGCTTCGACCGGAACGCGGGGTTCGTCGCCGGCCGGCAGCTGGAACTGCTCGCCGGTCCAGGAGGTCTGCACCACCTGGAAGGGATAGCCGGCCGAGGGGGTGGTGTGGATGATGATCGCACCGGCCGCGCCCTGGCGGGCGGCGCTCTCATATTTGTAGGTCCAGCGGCCGTAGTAGAGCCGGCGATCACCTTGGAAGAGCTCAGGATCCCAATCCGGGTCGTTGTTGAGTATCACCAAGGTCTTGCCGCTCAGGTCAGTCCCTTGGAAATCGTCCCAGCCGTATTCCGGCGCCTCGATGCCGTAGCCGACGAAGACCAACTCGGAGTCGCTGATCACTGAACGCTCTTGTTGGATACCGCTGCCGGCGATGAACTCGTCCCAAAAAGCTAGATCGATGGTCTTGCCGTCGGTGCTGGAGAAGGACCAGGTGTCGGGGGCCGTGGTGTCGATGCCGACCAGCTGGAAACTCTGTTCCCAGCTGCCATCGCTGCCGCCGGGCTCGAGGCCCAAAGCTTGTAGCTCTTGGATCAGGTAGTGGCGGGTTTTGGCGTCGCCGGCGCTGCCCGGTCCTCGACCCTCGTAGCTGTCGTTGCCGAGTTCGGCAATCGGCGCCCGCAGCAGCTCGGCGGTGATCACCTCGGCGGCCTGCTCGGCGCCCTCGGGGACGATCAGCAAAAATGGGTCGGGCTTGGTGGTCGGCTCGCTCGGTGCCTCGGCCGGGGTGCAAGCCTGAGTCGTGGCCAGCAGCAGGGCCAGCATCGGGTAGCTGATTAGGTGAGTCACCGCGCCTCTACGCTGTTGGCGACGGTGCAATCCGGGAAGACGGTCGGAATCGGCCATCGGAGTCTCCTATAGGGTGTTTCTGTAGGGTGTTTTGGGGAAGTCGTCGGGGCCTGTGAACTGGCGGCGGAGACGGTGATACTAGCAGTGGTGCTCCGTCTTTTCAGGATTGGCGCGGTGACCAGGCGCGAAGGATAGAATCCCGGAATGAAATTGGGACTGGCGCGAGATTTCTTGTACGTCAACTGGGCGCTGCCGCTGGCCGCCGCGCCGGCGCTGCCGGCCAATCTGAGCTACGAGGTACACCGTGCCGCCGACGGCCGGCAGATGATCTTTGTCTCGGCGTTGCTGTTTCGTTTCTCCGGGCCACAATTGCTGTCGACACCGGTGATGCGCCTGTCCTATCCGCAGATGCACCTGCGCACCTACGTGCTTGACGAGGGCCGGCGACAGGCGGTGCTGTTCCTGCACTGGCTGGTGCCGCCGTGGGTGCTGCCGGCCTCGCGCTTGCTCAGCCGCCGGCCGGCGAAGGCAGCTGAGTTTGACTATCCGTCGTCGATTCAGCAGCAGGATAAGCACGGCTGGAGCTGGAGGATCCGCCGTCTTGCCGGTCTCGAGATTCGCGGACGCTTGTCGGTACCCAGTGCTCCGCGTCCGCCGCGGGTCGGTAGCTGGAGCGAAACCGTGACTTACTTCAGCCAGCGGTCTCGCGGCTACGTGCTGCACCAGGGTGGCCTGCGCAAGATTCGCGCCGCCCGCTCGCCGGTAGAAGTCTGGCCACTGGCGATCGAAGTTCGCGAGTTCGGTTTGTTGGCTGATATCCTCCCTGGCCCGGCCCCCGAGCTGTGGTCCGAACCGCACTCCGCTTGGTTGTGTCCCGACATGCCCAGTGTCTTCGAACTCGACCTCTCCCTGCGCAGCGTGCTGCCACGATCGCCGACCCCGGTGGCCGAAAGCTGCTAGCCCAGCCGTTGCGTAGTGGTAAGAGCTGAACTGTTTCCCGGTTCCGAGATCGGGCCAGGGGGGTGTGGGTCGGGGCGGCTAGGATCGGCGGCTGGCAAGGGTAGAATAGGCCGGTAGCCGAGACGGTGGTGCGGGCTTCTCCGTACCATCGGGTGAGGATTCATCCGGTCGTCGGCGCTGGCGCCGGGACCGTAGCTTGCCGATGCACAGCCCACCACATCGACCCCATTCGGCAGCCAAGGCTGCCCGACAGCTAGGAGCCCATGGCTTTGGCTACCGCTGAAACGCGCTCCAGCGCCGCCCCCTGGGCTCGGGTTCTGGGCGCCTACCTCGATGCTCTGACCGCCGAGCGTGGATTGGCGGCGAATTCGGTGGCGGCCTATGGTCGCGATCTGCGTCGTTTGGCAGAGGATTTGAAGTCTGCTGACCAGCTGCTCAGCGCTGGTCCTGCCGAGTTGCAAGCCCACCTGCGCCGGCTGCGCCGCCGCGGCTTGGCGTCACGCTCGATCAGTCGTGCCCTGGCCTCGATCCGTGGCTTCTACGGCTGGCTGGTGGAGACCGGCGAGCGCGGTGACGATCCCGCCGTTCACCTGGTGTCGCCCAAGACCTGGCGCTCGCTGCCCAAGGTGCTGGGCGAAGGGCAGGTCGAGGCTTTGCTCGCCGCCCCGGACACCGAGACTCTGCTCGGCTTGCGTGACAAGGCGATGATCGAGCTGCTCTATGCCTCGGGCTTGCGGGTCAGCGAGCTGGTCGGTCTGACTCTGACCCAGCTGCGCCTCGACAGCGGCTTCCTGATCGCCTGGGGCAAGGGGCGCAAGGAACGGATCGTACCGGTCGGCGAGGGTGCCGAGCGCTGGTTGGGACGTTGGCTCGGGGAGGGACGGCCGGTCCTGGTGAAGGGGCGCCACGAGGTGGTATTCGTCAATCGCCGAGGGGTCGGCATGACCCGCCAAGGATTCTGGAAGATCCTCCGCGGCCATGGCCAGCAGGCCGGCTTGGCCGAGGTCTCGCCGCACATGCTGCGCCACAGCTTCGCCAGCCACTTGCTGGAGCACGGTGCCGACCTGCGGGCGGTGCAGATGATGCTCGGCCATGCCGACATCACGACCACCCAGATCTACACCCACATTCATCAGCGGCGCTTGAAACAGCTCTATGAGGAGTTCCATCCCCGTGCCTGAGCCGCGTCCGAAGAGGCGCCATCGGCGACCTCGCCAGCGGTGCTGGCGGCCCTTGCTCGGCTTGACCCTGATGGTGGCCGGCTTGATCGCCGGCTCTGGACGCTCTTTCGCTGAGTTGGTGGTGTTCACCGACGGCCGCTTCACCAAGGTGGTGAGCTACGCCGTCGAGGGCGATCGGCTGCGGCTGGGCATGCCCTTTGGGGGTGAGATGGTGGTGTCGATGTTGCGGGTGGATCGCATCCTCGAAGACGAGATCGTGGCCCAACCTGAGCCGCTGCCCGAGCCTGAGCCGCAGGTGTTCTCGCTGCGCTTCGCCGAACATCAACCGGTGCCGACCGGTCCCCATGCGGAGTTGATCTACGCCGCGGCTCGCCGCCACCAGCTCAATCCGGCGTTGGTGGTGGCGGTGATCCGCGCCGAGTCTGCCAATGATTCGACAGCGGTCTCGCCCAAGGGCGCGCAGGGCTTGATGCAGCTGATGCCCGCCACCGCCCTGCGTTTCGGGCTGGCTGGCGACGCGGTCTTCGAGCCGCAGGGCAATATCGACGCCGGCACCCGCTATCTGCGCTGGCTGACCGATCATTTCGAGGGCCGGCTGCCCTGGGTGTTGGCCGGCTACAATGCTGGCGAGGGGACCGTGGCACGCTATGGCGGCGTGCCTCCCTATCGCGAAACCCGCGAGTACATCCGCCGCATCTACCGTTTCCTCGGCCTCGATCTCGACGCAGAGGCGTTGTAGGCCAGCAGCTCTGCGGCACGCCGTCCTTGCCCTGCTAGCATCATCCTTCGAGCTTGAGAGGTCTGATCGCCGCTACCACCAAATACCTGGTGGGTCGAAGTGGCGTCGACGGCTCGGTGCAGGAGGTTCGTTGATGAAGTACCGCACGATCACCTTGCTAGCAGTGTTCTTTCTGCTGCTGCTGTTCGCGGCGTTGAACTGGGAAGCGTTCTCGTCGACCACCACCTTGAATTTGCTGGTCGGCAAGATCGAGGCGCCACTGGGCGGGGTCATGCTGGCCACCGTGGCCATTCTGACCTTGGTCTACTTGCTGCTGTTGGCACGTCAGGAAGCCGCCTCGCTGATCGCCAGCCGTAGTCGGCAGAAAGAGCTCGATAAAGCTCGCAAGCTGGCCGACAGCAAAGAGGCATCGCGGATCCACGAGCTCGAAGAGTTGGTCAAGAGCGAGTTGGGTGAGCTGCGGCAGAGGCTCGATCTGGTGGTCGAATTCGTCCAGGAGACCGATGTGCTGGTAGGCCGACCGGCGTTAGCTGTCGGTCCGGTGCCGGCCGCTGAGGCGGCCGGCACCGGCGATTCGATCGAGCCCTCGACGGCAGACGAACCAGTTCCTTAGACTTGCTCCGAAGCCGGTGGTGGGACGCTGTTCACCGACTTCTGAGAGTTCAGCGCTCGACCCGTTCGAAGCCGCTGGTGCGCTCGCTGCCGTCGGGCATGTGGCGGCTGCGCTGGATGCCATAGGGCGGCACATCGGCGATCCAGTGGCGCTCGCGGTAGTCGATGCCGCGGTAGGCGGCCTCGACCACCCAGGTGTCGTACTTGCGTCCATCGCCGCCTTTGATCGTCTCGCGGCCGGTGACCTTCAGATCGACCCAGCTGGTGGAGAAGGTCTGTTTGGAAAGGCTGGCGGTGAGGATTGGAATGGCGGCGCCCCAGCCCTTTTCCAGCGGCAGGGAGGCGAGCATCAGATCGAATAGATCTTCCTGAAAGACCGGCGCTTCTAGCTCCTCGTCGAGTAGCCGGGGTGGACGCCCGTCGAGGGGGATCAGCGAACCGCTCAATTGGCGCCCGCCGACGTGCATTGCCAGGTAGTCCTTGCCCAGGGCGAAGTAGGGGGAGAAGCGAAAGTTGACCGCCAGCGTCTTGGCGTCGACCACCATGTGGTCGACCATTGGGCCAGCCGGAGTGTTGACCGTCTGGACGACGTGCAGCAGCGCCTGCCCCTCGACTTTGCCGAATGAGACATCGCGGCGGCCCCACGAGGTGTGGCTGGTGAAGGCCTTGAGTGGGCTGGTGTTGAGCAGCTTGTCACCCGGCAAGAGCTGCCGAGTTGTTGCTTCGGCGTGCGCCGTCGAGCTGAGACTCGCGGCCAGGCAGAAGGTAAGGAAGATCAGGCTCAGAGGACGGTAGGGCAGAGTTGGTCTGTTCAACTTGGATCTCCAGTAGGTCGAGCGCCCCATCGCCGACTGATGGCCAGGCGCGGTGCAAGGTTCAGCGACAGATTGGCGGTGATCTAGCGCCACGCCAACAGCTGAGTCACCAGCCGGCTCGGTCGTGTCATCAGCCTTGGGGTGGATGCAACAGAGCGCGGCAGTGCCCGGCGAAGCGGCAATCCGGCTGCCGGCCGAAGGCGACGGCCGGCTGATGGTCGCGTTGGGCCGGGCGACGCCTCGGCCGGGCCGGCCGGTGACCCCGGACGGCTCCCCTGCGCTGTCTTCGTTAGGATGTCGGAGCCTGATCTGGAGCCAGCAGGATAGAGATGAGCGAGCGAACAGAAGCCTTGGCACGACCCCTGGCGGCGTCGCGCCTGCGACCGCGGATCCCCGATGGGACGACCGCCGGCCGCGGAGTGCTGCGTTGGCTGGGGTTGTTCGCGCTGTGGTCCTTGCCGGCGGTATTCTCGGGCAGCGATGCCTATCTGTGGCTCAGTGGCCAGGGTCGGCAGGTCTCTTGGAGCAAGTTGGTCGGCCTCCACCTACCGCAGTGGATCCCTTGGGCGTTGGCAACGCCGCTGATCCACCGCCTGGCCTGCCGGTTTCCCTACCACCGCCAGCGTCGGCTGCGCTTTGCTGCCGTGCATACGCTGGCCGCCGGCAGCTTGTCGGGGGTGATGCTGATCTACGCCGCCGCGGTCGAGGCCTGGTTGCAGTCCGGCTGGAGCGGCCTGTCATGGGGCGCGCTGAGGCTTTGGTTGGGGCGCTTGCTGCCCGGTCGGCTGGGCCTCTACTTGCTGCTCTACGGCGCGATTCTCGGCGTCGCTATCGCCATCGAGTCCTATCGCGCCTTGCGCGAGCGTGAGCTGCGTGCTTCGCGCCTCGAGACCCTGCTGGCAGAAGCCCGGCTCGAGGCCTTGCGGTCGCAGCTGCAGCCGCACTTTCTATTCAATACTCTGCACAGTATCGCGACCTTGGTGGAGGACAACCCGGCGGCGGCGAGAACCATGATCGCCCAGCTCGGTGATCTTCTGCGCGCCAGCCTCGGTCAGCTCGCTCACCAAGAGGTGACCCTGGGCGAAGAGTTCGAGATGCTCGACTGCTACCTCGATATCGAGCAGACCCGCTTTGGAGATCGACTGCGGATCGAGCGCCAAATCAATGCTGACCTGCTCGCCGCTCAGGTGCCCTACCTGGTGTTGCAGCCGCTGGTCGAGAACGCTATCCGCCACGGTATCGCGGTGTCTTCACTGGCCGGGCGGTTGGCGATTGGCGCCGCGGCGGCCGGCGAGCGGCTGCTGCTGACGGTGAGCGATGACGGTCCAGGTTGCCCCCAGGGAGGGGCGGTGGAGGAGGGCATTGGCCTGAGCAACACCCGAGAGCGGCTGCAGCAGCTCTATCCTGGGAACTACCGTGTCGAGGCCGCCAACTTGCCCCGCTGCGGTTTCCAAGTGGTGCTCGATCTGCCGCTGCGGTTTGCGGTCGGCGAGGTCCCCGAGGTCGCCACGGTGAGCTCAGCGTTGGATCGACCGTCGACAGGCAGCTCGCCGAGGTCGGGGGAGTGAGGCATTGAGGCCGATCCGAGTCTTGATCGTCGATGACGAGCCGCTCGCCAGGCAGCGCCTGCGGCGCTTGTTGGAACAGCAGCCCGATTGCCACCTCGCTGGTGAGTGCGCCACCGGCAGTGAAGCGGTTGGCCAGATCTTCCGGCAGGCTCCGGAGCTGGTCTTCCTCGACGTGCAAATGCCCGATCTCGATGGCTTTGCGGTGATCCGGGCGATCGGATCGGAAGCCATGCCGGAGGTGGTCTTCGTCACCGCTTTTGATCGCTATGCCCTCGACGCCTTCGAGGTCTGTGCGGTGGACTATCTGCTCAAGCCCTTCTCCGACGAGCGCTTCGAGCGCGCCCTCGGTCTGGCTCGTGAGCGCTTGCGGCGCAGCTCCATCGACCAGCTGGGTGGGCGGCTGCTGGCTCTGCTCGAGCATCAGTCGGGTGAGTCGCTAGCTGCCCAGGCCGCGCCGCCAGTCGGCCGGCCAGCTCGCCGCCTGGCGGTGCAGACCGGTAAGAAGGTACGTTTGGTGGAGGTCGAGGAGATCGACTGGATCGAGGCGGACGGTCCCTACGTCAAGCTCCACGTCGGCCTTACCTCACATCTGACTCGCGGATCACTGAAGAGCCTCGAGCAGCGCCTCGATCCTCAGAGCTTCGTCCGTATCCACCGCTCATCGATGGTCAACGTGAGTCGAATTCGTGAGCTGCAGCCGTTGTTTCACGGCGAGCTTCTGCTGATCTTGGCCGGTGGCAAGCGCCTCAAGGTGAGTCGAACTTACCGCGAGCGGTTGCGCGGGGTGATTCCTCTGCCGATTTGATCTTCGCTGCGCCGTATCGCGGCTTGCTCAGGCGCTAGCCAGCGGCGTTACCGCCTGGGCGAGAAGCCGATTTGCCAGTTAGCTCGGGGGATGCGCTCGATGACAGCCGGCAGCCGGTCTGGTAGCATAACCAGGTCAGTAGGTGACGATCGGCGGCCAAGATTCAGGGCACGAATCTCGCGCCCTGAGCTAGAAAAGCAGATTTCTATTAGAAGGTTCCAGATCGATGACCAGCCGTGCATCTATCGACCGTCCAGTCGCTACCGGTAGCGCCCCCAGCACCCAGCCGGAGAAGCGCGCCGATGTGGTGATCCGCTTTGCCGGCGACAGCGGTGACGGGATGCAGCTCACTGGCACCCAGTTCACCAACACTTCGGCGATCTTCGGCAACGATCTGTCGACACTGCCTGATTTTCCGGCGGAAATTCGCGCTCCTGTCGGCACCCTGGCTGGGGTTTCAGCGTTTCAGGTGCGCATAGCCGACTACGAGATCCACACTCCGGGCGACACCCCCGACGTGTTGGTGGCGATGAACCCGGCGGCGCTGAAGGCACATATCGCCGATTTGGTGCCGCATGGCGCGGTCATCGTCAACAGCAACGAGTTCAACTCGCGCAACATGAAGAAAGCCCATCTCGAGACTAACCCGCTCGACGACGGCAGTTTGGATGGCTTCCGGGTGATCAAGGTCGAACTCACCAAGCTCACGCGCCGCGCTCTTGAGGATTCGGGGCTGACCACCAAGAACGTCGATCGGTGCAAGAATTTCTTTGCCCTCGGCATGGTCTACTGGTTGTTCAGTCGCGAGATGGACAACACCATCGAGTGGTTGCACAAGAAAT
This sequence comes from Candidatus Multivoradales bacterium, assembly GCA_965248925.1. Classification (GTDB taxonomy): domain Bacteria; phylum Acidobacteriota; class Thermoanaerobaculia; order Multivoradales; family J023; genus CBDFLE01. The sequence continues at coordinate 45,708 of CBDFLE010000004.1, forward strand.
TCGCCAAGAAGCCGGAGATCGCCGACGCCAACGTGCGGGCGCTTAAAGCGGGGTGGAACTACAGCGACATTACCGGGGTTTTTCAAACCCGTTACATCGTCGATCCGGCAAAGCTAGAGAGCGGGGTTTACCGCAACATCAACGGCAACTCGGCGTTGGCCATTGGCTTGGTCGCCGCCAGCCGCCGCAGTGGCTTGCCCCTATTCCTCGGCTCCTATCCGATCACCCCGGCCTCGACCGTGCTGCACGAGCTGGCCCGCTACAAGCATTTTGGGGTGACCACCTTCCAGGCTGAGGACGAGATCTCCGCGGTGTGCGCGTCGATCGGTGCGGCGTTTGGCGGCGCGCTGGCGGTGACTTCGACCAGCGGGCCGGGCCTGGCGTTGAAGTCCGAAGGGATGAATCTGGCGGTGATGACCGAATTGCCGCTGATCGTTTGCAATGTGCAACGCGCCGGGCCCTCGACCGGCATGCCGACCAAGACCGAGCAGACCGACTTGCTGCAATCGATCTATGGCCGCAACGGTGAGTCGCCGGTGCCGGTCATCGCTCCGTCCTCACCGGCCGACTGCTTTGACGCCGCCCTTGAGGCGGCGCGCATGGCGGTGCAGCACATGGTGCCGGTGATCCTGCTGTCGGACGGCTACCTGGCCAACGGCTCGGAGCCTTGGCGGCTGCCGGCGGTCGAGGATCTGCCCGATCTGCGGGTAGAGCACCATCGCGACCCGCAGGAGTTCGAGCCCTACCGGCGCGACCCCCGGACACTGGCCCGCCCGTGGGCGATCCCCGGCACGCCGGGGTTGGAGCACCGCATCGGAGGATTGGAAAAACAGGAGGTCACCGGCGATGTCTCCTACGATCCTGAGAACCACCAACGGATGACCGAGCTGCGGGCCGAGAAGGTCGAACGCATCGCTGAGGACATCGGTCCTCTCGAGGTCAACGGTCCGGCCAGCGGCAAGCTGCTGGTGCTGGGTTGGGGGAGTACGCTGGGAGCGATCACCGGTGCGGTCTTGCAAGCCCGCGGGGAGGGTTTGGCGGTCAGCCGGGCTCATTTGCGGCACCTGGTACCGTTGCCGAAGAATCTCGGCGAGGTGCTGGCAAGCTTCGAGCGAGTGCTTTTGCCGGAACTCAACAGTGGCCAGATGGCCTTGCTGCTACGCGGTCGCTACTTGAAGGACATCATCACCCTGTCGAAAGTGCAGGGTAAACCCTTTACCCGTGGTGAGATCCACGGCAAGCTCGTCGAGCTGCTGGAGGCTTGAGCGATGGCTAGCACAGAGATGGCGCTGACCGCCAAAGATCTAAAGTCAGATCAAGAAGTGCGTTGGTGTCCGGGCTGCGGTGACTACGCCATCCTGAAGGCGATGCAGAGTGTGCTCGCCGGCCTCGGCGTGCCGCGGGAGAAGCTGGTGATCATTTCCGGCATTGGCTGTTCGAGCCGCTTCCCCTACTACATGGAGACTTACGGCTTCCACACCATCCACGGCCGCGCGCCTGCCTTTGCCACCGGCTTGAAGGTGGCGCGCCCAGACCTCGACGTGTGGGTGGTTACCGGCGATGGCGACAGCCTGTCGATCGGCGGCAACCACCTGATTCATGCTTTGCGGCGCAACGTAGGCATCAAAATTCTGCTGTTCAATAACCGCATCTACGGCCTGACCAAAGGGCAGTATTCGCCGACCAGCGAGGTCGGTAAACGCACCTCGTCGACACCGTTAGGCTCGATCGACCCGCCGTTCAATCCGCTCGCCCTGGCGCTCGGCGCCGGTGCCAGCTTCGTTGCTCGCTCGGTGGATATCTTCGTGCCCCATCTGAAGTTGGTGCTCGAGCGAGCCGCTGCCCATCAAGGGACAGCCTTTGTCGAGATCTACCAGAATTGCAACATCTTCAATGATGGCGCGTTCTCCTACATGACGGCCAAGGAGGCCCGTGCCGACGAGGTAGTGCAGGTCGAACATGGCAAGCCGCTGATCTTTGGTAAAGATGGCGACCAGGGACTGAAGCTCTCCGGCATGGGTCTGGAGAAGGTACAGCTGGGCGATGGCATCAGTGCTGAGGACTGCCAGGTCTGGGACGAAACCCAGCCCAACCCGGCGCTGGCCACTATCTTGGCGCAAGCGCAGCCGCCGCTGCTGCCGACGCCGATCGGTGTTCTGCGGGCGGTCGAGCAGCCGGTGTTCGAGACTGGTGTCATCGACCAGATCGAGCAAGCCAAGGCTCAGTCTGATGCCACCACCTTGAAGGACTTACTGCATGGCGGCGATACCTGGACCGTTTGACCGCGTTCTGGCACCATCGACCGGCGGTTCGTGGAGGAGTTGGTAGTGGTCAACTGTCAAATGCGGTCGAGTACGATTGCCCCTTTTATGTTGGTTGAGGGACGATTATGGGAAGGATTTGGCGAGGTTTACCATGACCGACGAAGAACAGACTGCTGATTCGCCAGCACTCCAAGGCTCGCAGCCCAACGAAGAGACTTCGGTGTGGCGCCGGCGTCGTCGGACGCTGTGGCGGGAGTGGTTCAAGCCGCTGCTGATCATCGGTACGGTGATGTTCTCCTTTCGCTCCTCCGTAGCTGACTGGAACGACGTGCCGACCGGCTCGATGAAACCGACCATCTTGGAAGGCGACCGGATCTTCATCAACAAGGTGGCCTACGATCTCAAATTCCCCTTCACCACCTTCCGCCTAGCCGAGTGGGACAACCCGGTGTGGGGCGACATTGTCGTGCTGCGTTCGCCGGAGGACAGCAAGCGTCTGGTCAAACGGGTCGTGGGGCTGCCAGGCGACACGGTTGAGTTGCGCTATGGCCACTTGCGGGTCAACGGTCAGCCGGCTTTTTACGGCGATCTCGACGCCGAAATCGTCGATCAGCTCGACTTGGACTTCCCTGAGAGGTTTAGGTTTCAAAGCGAGACCTTGAACGATCGCGAGCATGCGGTGATGTATTCCAGCGGCGCGCGGCTTTCTTTTGGCCCCAAGCTAATTGGCGCTGATCACTACTTTGTGATGGGTGACCACCGTAACAACAGCCACGACTCGCGCTATTTTGGTGCTGTTCACCGCGATCTAATCCTCGGCCGCGCCACCGCCGTGGCTCTGTCGTTTGACCGCGACGCCTACTTCTTGCCGCGCTGGAAGCGCTTCTTCACCAACTTGCCTTGAGGCGGCGCGGTGGCTGGTCCGCGGCGTTGTCGGCAGCTGTCGAGCCCTGGCTAACGCTCCAAGTCGTGCATCATCGGATCGCGCAGCACGCGATAGTAGTGGTGGCTGCCGTAGAATGCGAAGTTGCTGACCCGCGAGGTGTAGAGGCAGGCAAAATCGTCGACTTGGGAACCGAAGAAGCTCTTGTTGCTGCCCTGCTTGAAAACCGAGCCCCAATAAGGGTTGAGAGCTTTGGAGATCCTCTCCTGCAGGCGTTTGACGTGCTTGCGTAGAGCCTTGTGTTCAGCCGCTAGGCCGCCCAGATAGGTCTCGGTCTGGGCGGCGACTTGGCTGGCCTCAGGCTGGTCGTTGGCGTGCAGGCGATAGAGGCTAAGCACGTCCCGCAGGTCGTCGACCTGGTGGCCGAGTTCGGTGCTCTCAGCGCGCAAGACATCCAGGTGGCGCAGTTGCGAGACCAGTCCCTGCTGAATGGCGAGTTCATCCTCGAGCTCTCGCACCACCATCGCGGTACGCCAGGTGGAGGTCAGTTTCGATGACAAGATATCGCCGTAGATATGATCGCCAACGTAGAGAACCTCTTCTCCTGGGCAGTCGAGCAGGTCCATCAGCGCAGCTCGCGAGCCGCCGATGTAGCTCTTTCCCCACTCCGGGCGCTCAACCTCGGCCCCTGCCTGGCCATCGGCGCCGACTTCGCGGAAGGGCAGGGGCTTCTTGAAGAAGGTTGGCTTGCCGGCGAGAAAGACCACCAGGTCGAAGATCTGCCGCCAATTCTCGACTCCTGGCACCGCGCCTTCGAAAAGGTGTTTGCAAAGGGCGTCGGTGTAGTAAGGCTCGCTGTTGGTGATCAGGATCAAGCGCCGGCCACCCATTGACAGGCGCTCCAGAGCCAAGCTGAGCTGTGGATCGAGGGGCAGATAGCGGGGCAGGTCGGCCAGGATGTGACTCTTCAGCGAGCCGTCGGCGTGGATGCCGTCGATCGCTTTGCGACCATCTTCGAAGATTCTGCGATAGCTAGGTAGTGCATCGCCGAGGGTCTTCTTCAGCTCAACCAGCTCCGAGAATACGTTGACTTCAGGCAGCTCGAAGAGGGTGTCGACAAAGTAGAAGCGCTCGCTGGCCGGATTGACCGGCTCGCGGCGGTAGAGTTCGGCTCGTTCTTCAGGGGGCAAGAAAGTGCGGCCATGAAAAGCGCGGCCGACGTAGCGGTGGCGGCTCATCTTGACCACCGTGCCGGCGCGGGTGTCGATCAACTGACCCCGGCGGAGGAACTCGGCACGAAATTCCGCTTGCAGAATCTGCCGCGGATAGTCGAAATGCTCGACCAAGCAGGTCAGGGTGAGCTCGAAAGCCAGCTTGGCCATGGAGTCCTGATCGTAGTCGGCCAAGGTCCAATCGAGGTCAAAGCCGACGTAGCGGATCTTATCCATGCGCAGCGTTCGGTTGACGAATACCCGGCGGCTGGAGGGCGGTCGCTGGTCAGCCAGTGCGTGGTGCAGCAGGCGGCTACCGGCGGAGGGTTCGAGAGCATCTAAAGCTGTAGCGTCGATCAAGTCATAGCTCCTGCTAAATCCTACGGATCGTCGGCCCCAAGGGTCCGAATTCTCTGGCACTGGCGAGTGTTCCTGGCGTGACTTCGCTGCTGTCTAGGAGATCAGCAGTTGGATTGGCGGCCAGCGAAAAAGGAATCGCCTGGGTACATGCTATTCGATGGCCGCCAACCGAGTGTCTTTTCCGGGCTCGATGGCCGGATCGCCGTGATAGCCTGGACGGGTTCAAGCGGGGGCTGCTGCCCTCCACCAAACACCTCATCCAAGCACGAACATCGGGAAATCAGGCCGCGTTCCTCGGGCTAGCGGGGGATGAGGTGGGCTCGAAGGAACACTCGGGTCAGAGGGCCGACCTCTGACCACGGTTGGAGGGAGTGCCGGCAAATGACGCGAAGAGTCTCAATTTTGTGTTCCTTGGCTACACTTTACTTGATTTGGGCAGCCTTGGTGCCTGACGCCGTCGAAGCTGCTCCGACAGCTACTCGCCAGGTGGTGCGGATCGCCCTCGAGCAGGATCCGGCGCGCCTGCAAGCTCTGGTGGCGGCGGTCGATGTCTGGGGTTATCAGCTCAGCGAGGGGGTGGTGATCGCCGCGGTCTCGCCGAATCAACTCGCTGAGTTAGTTGCCGCCGGATGGCAGGTGAGCATCGACGAGCAGCGCAGCGCTGAGTTGGCGACCCCACGCCGCCGCTTGCCGGGCCAGACTCGAGGCGTTCCTGGTTTTCCCTGCTACCGCACGGTGGAGGAGACCTACGCCGATCTCTCGACCCTGGCGCAACAGCATCCGACCCTCGCTTCCTGGATCGATATCGGTGACAGTTGGGAGAAGTCCAGCGGTTTCGCTGCTGGCTACGACATGCAAGCCTTGGTGCTGCGCAACGACGCGGTTCCCGGTCCCAAGGCGCCTTTTCTGTTGCTGGCGGCGATCCATGCCCGCGAGTACACCACCGCTGAACTCGCCACTCGTTTTGCCGAGTTGCTGCTCGCCGGCTACGGCGTCGACCCGGACTTGACTTGGCTTATTGATCACCGTGAGATCCACATCGTGCCGCAGCAGAATCCGGACGGTCGCAAGCGGGCCGAGGAGGGGTTGTCCTGGCGCAAGAACACTGACAACGACCACTGTTCGGGAAGCAATTTCCGCGGCATCGATTTAAATCGCAACAGCGCTTTCCTATGGGGCAATAGCGGCTCCTCGGGCAGTGCTTGCAGCGACATATACCGCGGTCCGGCAGCCAGCTCGGAGCCTGAAACGCAGGCCATCGAGGCTTATATGGCGACGGTTTTCGCTGATCAGCGGGGCGAGATGCTCACCGACGCGGCGCCGATCGACACCACCGGCTTGTTTATCTCCCTGCACAGTTTCAGCGAGCTGGTGCTCTATCCTTGGGAAGGGGTTGGCAGTTTGGCGCCCAACAGCACCGCCCTGGCGACTCTGGGACGCAAGTTCGGCTTTTTCAACGACTACAGCGTCTGCCAGACTTGCTTGCCGACCGCGGCGGGAACCACCGTCGACCAGGCTTACGGCACCTACGGCGTGGCGGCGTATACTTTTGAGCTTGGCACCAATTTTTTCCAGAGTTGCAGTGCCTTCGAGGACGATATCTTGGCGGCTAACTTGGATGCTTTGGTCTACGCCGCCAAGGCAGCGCGGCGCCCCTATCAAGAGCCTGCCGGGCCAGAGGTGATGGCGGTGGCCCTGGGCGACGGAACCGCGCCCCTACTCACCGCTACCGCTGACGACAGGCGCTTCGATAGCAACGGTTTTGGCGGCGAGCCGGTGCAGGTCGTGGTGGCGGCCTACTACTCCATCGATACGCCCCCCTGGCAAGTTGCATCTGGCACTGCCATGAGTGCGGCGGATGGCACCTTCGACGGATTCACCGAGGCTGTCGAGGCCACCCTCGACCTCAGTGGGCTGGCCAACGGAAGGCATTTGGTGTGGGTGTGGGCGGAAGACGCCGCCGGCAACCTCGGTGTACCGAGCACAGTTTTTCTGCAGATTCTTGAGTCCCCTCTGTTCGCCGATGGGTTTGAGAGCGGCGATACCGGTGGCTGGGACTTCACCGATTCCCCTTGAGCTGAAGCGGCGCACGGCTGGTCCCCTCAGTCCTACGTCCCGATGGACTTCCCTGCCTCCCAAGCCCGCTGGATGTCGAGGATGATGCGCTCGTGATGACGGTGGTGGATGCTCAGGAAGCGCAACCAATCGAGGATCGTCAGCTGGCCGAAGAGGGGATGTGGGTGGGTCCCTGAGGAGCTTGCGATATCACTCAGCCGTTCTCCCAAAGCCCCTAAGCGACGGTGTTGATGCTCACTGAGAGCAGCGAGTTCAGCTTGCTCCAGCCCCTTCGGTCGCAACGCCTTTGGAGCTTGGCCACGGCCGCGCGGAATGCGTCCGAGGGTCAAGAGAATGCGGCCGGCGACGGTGAAATGGCGGGGCTTCTGAGTCGCGGGATCATCGGCCAAGATCTTCTCCAAGCCGTCCAGGATGGCCGAGTCGGCCAACGCCAAGTGCTCCAGGTGGTGACCGATGCTCCACCGCGACACCCTCTCGCTGCGCGCTGCCACCACTTCCGGTCGACTTGCCAACTCACTGGCTCGGGCAAGGAACCGCAGGGCTTTTCGCCATCTCTGGCTGGTTTTGGCGGAAGGGTGGGTCGTCAAGGGTTGGGGTTCTCCGGGACGGGGTCGTTGCTGGTGCCAGCCTGCCACGGGGCGACTCGACTCAGCAATAGTAAGCCGGGGATGGCGATCAAGGTGCAACCGAGGAAGTAGAGCGGCCAGCCGAGGGCCGCTACCGCGTAGCCAGTACCGGCCGAGAACACAGATCGTGGCACCCCGACTATGCTGGTCAAGAGAGCATATTGGGTGGCGGTGAATTTCTTGTTGGTGCGGGCTCCGTTGAAGGCGATCAGGGCCGCCGCCCCGCAGCCGGTTCCGAGGTTCTCAAACGAAATCACCGCGGTCAGCAAAGGCAAGCTGGCGCCAACCTTGGCCAACACCACGAAGCCGGCGGTGGAGACCATCTGCACAAAGCCGAAGACCCAAAGAGCTTTGTTGATACCGATGCGCAGCATCACCACGCCGCCGAGGAAAGCGCCTCCGATGGTCATCCAAAAGCCGAATAGCTTGGTGATGCTGCCAATCTGGGTCTTCGAGAAGCCAAGTTCGAGATAGAACAGTGTCGACATCGAGCTGGCCATCCAATCGCCCATCTTGTAAATCATGATGAACAACAGCAGCAATATCGCACCATCGCGCTTGAAGAATTCGACGAAAGGCTCTACCACCGCTTCCCTAAAGTTCTGCGGGGTGCCCTCAGTCACTTTCGGTTCGGGGGTGAAGAGAGTGGTGATCAGTCCCACCAGCAGCGAGCCCGCCATGATCGCGTAGACCGCCGAATAGGGCATGCGGTCCGCCAGGATCAAGCCGCCGCCGCTGGCCAGCAGCATGCCGAGGCGATAGCCGTAGATGTAGTAGGTCGAGCCAAGGCCGAGTTCGCTGTCCGACAGATCCTCCCGCCGGTAGGCATCGATCACCGTGTCTTGGCTGGCGCTGAAGAACGATACCAAGAGCGCCATCAAGCCAACGGCGCCGGGGTCGAGACCGGGGTTCGTCTGGCCGAGGCCGAATATCGCCGCCATCAACAGCACTTGGAAAATCAACATCCAACCGCGGCGTCGGCCGAGAAAGGGGGGCGCGAATCGATCGAGCAGTGGGGCCCACAGGAACTTTAGCGTGTAGGGCAGCTGGGCCAGCGCCAAGAGACCGATCTTGCCGATGTCGACCCCTTCGTCTCGCATCCACGCTTGCAGCAGGCCAATGGTTAGCAGCAGTGGCAAGCCGGAGGCGAAGCCCATCAAGAAGCTCACCAACATGCGCCGGTTGACGATCGCTCGCAGGGCGGCCAGGCGCCGTGGCGGTGTTGCTTGGCTGGTCATGATTCGGTGTCTCTTGCGCGGTTGCGGAACCCTGCTATGGAGGCAGTTTTTCAGGGTCTGGCGGTGGCTGGGCTAGCCCGCTGTCCTGCGGCGTCGTCTCCACCGGCGTCGTCTCCACCGGCGTCGTCTTCACCGGCGTCGTCTTCACCGGTCGCAAGCCGGTCAGCCAGAGCAGCTTGCGCTCCTTGAAGCGGACCTCGAAGTCGATCTCGATCTCGGCACCGGGAGTCAGGCCCTTCAGTAGCGCCGGGTTCTCGATCACGAAGGGCATCGACATCGCTTGCATGCCAACGATCTGGCCGTCCGCGTCGGTGAACTCCGGGATCGCCTGGTGGCGAATCAGCACTTCCGGGAGGCTCGCTCCGGCCTCGGGCAGACCGCGCAAGACGCCACGCACAGTGTAGCTCGGCGGCGGCTCGCTGGGGGTGGGTTGACCGCTACAGGCGGTGATCAGTATGAGGATCAACGGCCAGCAGGTCGAGAGGATGCGTTTCATAGCGGTGGATGTTACCGTAGCTCGGGTTCGATGACGGATTTCTCACCCTGGTGATGAGCCGTGTATCATGAAGATATTCTGCTTGCTCACCGCGGATCAACCCGCCCAGAAACTCTCAAGGAGGCATCCCGCATGCATTCACCACAAGTTCTCTTTGCCCTTCTGCTTTTACTCATTGGGCTGCCATCGCTTTTGGTGGCGGAACCGCAGCTGGAAGCCGCTGCCGCTTTCGCGCAAATCAAGTCTCTCGCCGGCAGCTGGCAGGAGGAGGTGGGTTCTGGCGAGGAAGAGAGCGGAACGATGACCAGCCATCACGATTTTGAAGTTTCGGCCAACGGCACCATCGTCATCGAGAGGATGAATCCGGGTAGCGAGCACGAGATGATCAACGTCTACCATCTCGATGGTGAAGAGCTGGTCCTGACTCACTACTGCTCCAGCGGCAACCAGCCGACGATGAAATTAGACCGCAGTCGGAGTAACGCTAACGAGTTGGCGTTCGACTTCGCAGGCGGCACCAACCTGGACGATGCTGACCACTTCATCGGTGGGGCGGTCCTCCGCTTGTTGGGCGAGAAGAGCCTCGAGAGCACCTGGATTGCCTACGATGGCGACAAGCAACCAGGTCCGCCGATGTCAATCCAACTCACCCGCCTCGACGGCGAGGGAAATTCTATTTAGATCCGGTTCTTGGTGGAGATTCTCGGTCAGTGGGTAAAGCGCGCCGAGCAGGGTAGGCTCTGGCCATGCCCCGCCTGTCCGAGATCCTCTTGCTCATCTCCCTCCTGACTGCTGCCGATGGCTACCTCATCGAGCAGCAACTCCAGGCCGCGCAGCGGCAGCCACTCGCTCAGGTGGCAGCCTCGTCGCGTCGCCTGTGGCTGGTTCTACATCAGCGCGAAGAGTGGCCCTGGGCCTTCTACGCGCGGCCTAATCTGCGCCTGGCCGCCGACCAGCAGCAGGCGGCAGGGCTCGGTTCACGAGCCGCAATGCAGGTTCCTCGGTTGTTGGTCTATGCGCCTTACTATGTCGAGCGCGGCCGCCTGAAGGTGTTGTCGAGCATGGCGGTGGATGTCGCCGATATCTATCTGGCCGCTCTGTTCGAAGCCTACTTGGATGAGCAATTGCGCTCTCGATCTCCCTATGGCGCCGAACTCTCGGCGCGGGCGGCTGAGATGCTAGACGACGTTCCCGCAGCGCAACGGCCGGCCGCTTTGGCGAGTGCCTTGGCGGACTTCGGCGCCCACCTGACCAAGATTGCTTTGCAGGTCGAGCAGTTGTCCGATAGGCGCAACTCGCCGCGCCAGCTCTGTCCGCTGGTGCGCCAGCGGGTGGCACTGTTCGGTGCTTGGGAGCGGAACTTCGGCGAAGGCGGTTTCCCGATTCAGTATCGTCCCGCGGGCGGCGGTGGGCGGGACTGGGAGACCAGCTCGGCGAGACTATCGAGGAGCGACAAACAGCAGTTCATCGACGCCGTTCTGGAGGGACGTTGGAGAGGCGATTCGGTGCTGGATTTCAGCTGGTTGTGCGAGCCGCTGGGTGATCGCTGAATTCGCGCTAACCATCGCTAGTTGCGGGTCTTAAGGGCCGTTGATAGCGACCGGCCTATATCAACTGTGGAAAAGTCGTCGCCGGTAGCCCTCGCCAGGCTTGGAGCCTCCTCTGAGAAATTTTACTAAGTCTTTTGTTTTTAAGACTTAACTATAGTTGCACAGATTGGTGTGCAAATCGCATCAGATCCCGAGAAACTCAGTCTTTTTGGTCGTTTTAGGGTGAGTTTTCCACAGGGATTTCCACGTTTTCTGTTGAAAGTGCCTGAAACCGTTGTAAGAGAGACACTTACACCTTTTGAGGTACATCCGCAGCCAGATAGAAGGGTCATAACGGCGACAAGTCGAGAGGTGGGCTTGGCGGTCGAAACTGGTGCTGGTTGGTCTAAAGTAGCGCAGCCGGTGCCCACTGCAGCGGCGCTTCGGTGGAGGTAGAAAAGTGGCTGTCGAGAGGTTCCTTATACACCTGGCTGCGGAACACGCTGGCCGGCGCTTGGATCAGGCGTTGGCGGCGGCCTTGCCCCAGGCCCTCGGGGCGGAGATCTCGCGACGGGCGGTGCGACGCTTGATCGCCGCCGGTGCGGTGCATGTGAACCGCAAGCGGTTGCGGGTGGCCTCTCGTACCTTGGCGGCGGGAGCCAGCATAGAAGTCTATGTCGATCGCCAGCTGCTCGCCGGTGCCGTTCAGCAGCCAGAGCCGCCGGCTTTGCGGGTGCTGTGGGAGGATGCCCACCTGATCGCCGTCGACAAACCCGCCGGCTTGCCAGTGCAGGCGACCCGCAGTGACGCGGTGCATCATCTCGAAGCGCTGGTCCGGCGTCGGTTGGCGACGCAGGGCGGCGGCCCGCGGCCCTACTTGGCTTTGCACCAACGGCTCGACAGCGGCACCTCGGGGATCGTAGTGCTGGCCAAGAGTCGGGCGGCCAACGCTGGTCTGGCGCGAGTCTTTGCCAACCGTCAGGTCAGCAAGCTCTACCGCGCCGTGGTGGTAGAGGATGTCGAAGCAGAGTCCGAGAGTACTTGGACGGTCGAGTGCCGTCTCGACAAGGTGGTCGATCGCGATGGCCAGCGGCGCATCGCGGTGGTCGAGGAGGGTGGACGCCAGTCGCAGACTCACTTCGAGCGGTTCGGTTCGGCCGCGGGGCGGTGCTTTGTGGATGCCCGGCCGGTTACCGGTCGCACCCACCAAATCCGCGTCCACCTGGCCGCCAGCGGTCTGCCGGTCTGGGGCGATTCGGTCTATGGCGTCGTTGCTGGCGCGTCACGGCTGATGCTGCATGCCTGGCAGCTAGAAGTCGAACATCCGCTGAGTGGTGAGCTGCTGAGTCTTGAGAGTGACTTACCGGCTGATTTCGCACCACCTGAGCGATCTGCCGCCTCCGCAGCCACGGTGAAGGGTGGCTCAGTTGGTCTCGAACCGGACTCTGCCGACCCGCAGCTCGGTGGGGGTTAGAGGACTGTCGATATAGGCCAGGGAGCCGCTGGCGGCATCGAGTAGCCAGACCCCTCGGGTGGTTCCGGAAACCAGCCGAGGAATCGCGGTCAGCTGCCGTGGTTCCTCGCTTGGCGCCAGTACTGCCGAGAGGTTGGCGGTCAGCGGCACCAAGCTGGGGGGGGCGTCGTCGCTGAGGCCGTCGAGTAGGCCCAAGGCGCCGCTCGGAGTGTGGATCAGCAGCACCGAGAGAGTCTTGCCGCCGCCTTGCAAAGGGATGGGTAAGAAGCGTTGGTCGGCGGTGTCGTTAAGCGACTCGGGGAACAGCCGGGTCAGCGCCAGTGGGCTGCGCCGAGCGGTCGGCCGGGCTGGCGCTGCTGGGTCGATATCGAGGAAGAACAGTCGTCCGCCAGCTTGGTCGACCAGCAAGAAGCCACGGGTGCCGCTAGCGCCTTCCAAACTGACCGCGGCGATCCGAGACATGGTGGGTAGATCCACCACCTGGGTCACCCCGGGTTCGGTCGACAAATTGTAGATGTCGGTGACCATCAAGCAACCGCCGGTGGGGGCGTGGTAGAGGTAGATTGCCTCGGTACGGCCGTTGCGCGCCCTGCGGGGCAGTAGGGCGAAGGCCCCATCGACCGCCGCCAGGCGACTGAACGGCCGGCCAATGGTGGTGATCATCTGGCCGAGCTTCTGTTTGCGAGCAAAGGCGTCGAAGTAGGCTAGATAGCCGGTGCTGGTTTCCACTAGCACGGCGCTCCGCACTGAGCCATTGGCGCTGTGCAAGGGTAGCAACTGGACTTCGCCGGCTAGGGCAGGCTGATTCTCGGGTCGGCCCATGACCCCGAAGAGGTTCTCACTGAGCAGTTGCCGCCGAAGTTGCTGCGGGTTGCGGGTCAGGCGATCGACCAGGAAACCACGACCGTCGGTGCTGTCGAAGTAGATGAAAGTGTCGGTGGAGCCGCTGCTGTCGAGGCGCCAGGCGGCGATCAAAGACCGTAAAGACCGTTGTGTGGTCGGTTGGGCTGCGGCAGGGACCCAGCTGACTAACAGCAAAAGGGCTGACAAAAAGGGTAGGGCAAAGAGGTTTTTGTGCTGTGGCATCAATTTCGTAGCCTAGCTTGGGCACTGCGGCAGTTCAACCGAGAAGTTGGTTCTTCGACCTAGGCTCATCGCCAAGCGGCGTGGAATCTCCTATGATCAGGGGAATAGGGACACGGTGACCGAGGACGCGGTGGCTGGATCCTCCTGACGAGGGTAGAGAATGAGTGACAACGAATCGAGTTATTACGAGATTGCCTTGACTAACCGCCAGGTGTTGGTGGCCTTTGTGGCGCTGCTGGTTTTGGTTTTGGCGGTTTTCTTGGGCGGTGTATGGCTGGGCCGTGGTCAGCAACGGCCGTTGGGTGAAGACCTTTTTGCTTCCGCGGACCTGGGTGATGACCAACTCGGTGAACTCGAAGAGCTAAGCTTCTTCGACTCGCCTGGCGATGTCGGCGCAGAGACCGAGGAGCTCGACAAGCCGGATCTCGGCAAGCTCGAGCCGCGCCCCGACACCACCTTGGCGCAAGATGTCGACCGTCAACCGCGGCCCAGGCAGCAAGAGTCGCCGCCACCGGCTAGTGCCCAAGCGCCGCCCCCGCCCCGTCGCACCACGCCGCCCCCGCCCCGGGCACAGCCCAAGCCGGTTCAGACTAAGCCGGCGCCGCCAACCGCTGCTGCTGCCGATCAGTTCGTGGTGCAGGTGTTCTCGACCGGTGACGAGCCGCAAGCGCGCAAGATGCTCAAGCGGCTGACCGATTCTGGGTACCGCGCCTTCCTCTCACCGGTCAAAGTCAAGAATCAGACCATGTACCGGGTGCGCCTCGGTCCCTTCGACCAACGTAGCGTGGCCGAGAAGAAGGGCAGTGAGGTCAATCGAAAATTCAAGATCGACACCTGGATCACCGCCGCCACCAATTGATCGCGGCGGCAGCATCAGAATTGGTTGGCGAGCAGCCATGAGTGGAGCATTCGGTGGGCGCTGGCGTGTTCTGACGGCGGCGCTGCTAGCGATTCTTGGCGGCCTGCTGTGGAGCCTGTGTTTTGGCCGCCAAGAAGTGCCGTGGTTGCCATGGGTGGGTCTGGCGCCTCTTTTCTTGCTGGCAGGCGGGCGGCGCCCCTTCTTGCTCGGCTGGCTTTACGGTACCGCTTTCTGGCTCGGCGCGGTGCCGTGGATCGTCCACACCTTGAAGACGTTTGGCGGCTTGTCAGCGCCGCTGGCGGTCGTCTTGCTATTCTTGATGGCACTGTACCTGGGGCTCTACTCGGCTCTTTTCGTGCGCCTGGCGGCGCCGGTTTGGCGCCGCGGTGGGGGTTGGGCCCTACTCGGCCTACCCGCCTTGTGGGTAGCAGTAGAGTGGCTTCGAGCCCATCTTTTCGGCGGTTTCCCCTGGAACTTGACGGCCTATGCCTGGGTCGAGGTCGGCGGCGCGCTGCCGCTTGCCGCCTGGGTGGGGGCCTATGGGGTGTCTTGGTTGGTGGCGTGGGTCGGAGTCGGGTTGGCGCTTGGCTGGCGCTATCGCTGCTGGCAGCTGGCGGTTCTTGCTGGGCTGGTGCCCCTAGTGTTGTTGTCGGTCGCCGGCCGCTGGAGCGGTCGGCTGGACGGAGAACCCAATCGCCCCGCTCTAGAAGTTCGCATCATCCAGCCCAACTCACCGCTGGGCAGCTCGGATCCGGCGGTCTATTGGCGGCAATATCGCCACTTGATCGAGCTCTCAGAACAAGCTTGCGATGCCAGCAAACCGCTGCTGCTGTGGCCCGAGAGCGCTGCTTGGCCCCATCGGCTGACCTTGTCGGCGGTTCTCCGAGATGATCTCGAGCGGCTGGGCGAGCGGGGCTGTGGGGTGATTCTCAGCAGTGTTAGCCTGGGAGCTGGCGGCGAGCTTTACAACTCGGCTTTCTTGGTTGCCACCGATGGTTCGACAAGCCGCTACGATAAGCGCCAGCTGGTGCCTTTCGGTGAGTTCGTGCCCTTTGCCGAAGTGCTGCCTTTTGTCGACACCTTGGCTCGCGAGGCGGGCCACTTCACTGCAGGCCGCAACGCAGGCTTGTTGCCTTGGCGGGGTGAGCAGATCGCCATGGCGATCTGCTATGAGGTGATCTTCCCTCAGGCCGTGGCCGAACAAGTGCGGGCCGGCGCGACCCTGCTGGCGACCGTTACCAACGATGGCTGGTATGGGGACACCGCCGCTCCTTGGCAGCATTTCCGCGCCGCCCGTTTCCGCGCCGCGGAGACCCGCCGTCCAATGCTGCGGGCTGCCCTGACCGGCGTCTCTGGGTTGATCGATGCCCAAGGTGCGGTGCAGCAGTTGCTGCGGGTGGGGGAGGAAGGGGTGCTGGCGGCGCGGGTTTTCGGCGCCAGCGGGTTGACCCCCTACGTACGCTGGCCGTGGCTAGTACCCAGTTTGGCAGTCTTGCTTGGCCTCGTGTCCCTGGCAGCTGCTCGACGCTGATATATTCCACTCAAATTCGCGGGTCCGAGCCCGCCACCTTTGAGGAGGCTTTCGCAGATGATTCCCAACCAGCTCAGCGGGAAGATAGACCACCTGACCCAGCAGCTCAGCCAACTGCGGAGGTATCTTTGAACAGGGTGACCTGGAGGATCAGCTAGCCGAGATCGACGCCGAGATCGAGGCCCCTGGTTTCTGGGACCGTCCCGCCGAGAGTGCTCCGGTGCTGCAGAAGCGGCGCGGTTTGGAGAAGAAGCTTGAAACCCGTCGGCAGTTGGCCGAGGATGCCGAAGAGTTGGCTACTTGGCGCGAGTTGTTGGCTGAGGGCGATGGGGTCGAAGAGGCCGCCGAATTCATCCGCCGGTTGATCAGCGATGTCGACCGTCTGGAACTCGAACTCAAGTTGTCCGGTCCCGACGACGCGCTCAGCGCCATCCTGGCGATCCACCCGGGGGCTGGCGGCACCGAATCTCAGGATTGGGCCGAAATGCTTCTGCGCATGTACTTGCGCTATGGCGAACAGCATGGTTTTGCAATCGAGGTTCTCGACCGTCAGGCCGCCGCCGAGGCCGGTATCAAGAGCGCCACGATAGCCATCCGCGGCGAGAATGCATATGGCTACTTGCGTAGCGAGACCGGAGTGCATCGGCTGGTGCGGATTAGTCCCTACGATGCTGCAAGTCGCCGCCATACCTCCTTCGCTTCGGTCCACGCCTATCCCGAGATCGACGATACGGTCGAGATCGAAATCAACGACAAAGATCTGCGCATCGACACCTACCGTTCCTCAGGCGCCGGCGGGCAGCATGTCAATGTCACCGATTCGGCGGTGCGGATCACCCATCTGCCGACCAACATCGTCGTCACCTGTCAGAACGAACGCAGCCAGCATAAGAACCGCGCCACGGCGATGAAGATCCTGCGTTCCCGGCTTTATGATCTGGAGATGAAAAAACGCGCCGATGAGCAGGCGGAGCGCGAGGGCAAGAAGAAGGAAATCGCCTGGGGCAGCCAGATTCGCTCCTACGTTTTGCATCCCTACCGCATGGTCAAAGACCACCGCACCAAGGTTGAAGTGGGAGATACCGATCGGGTGCTCGACGGTGATCTCGATCCTTTCATCGAGGCTTGGCTGCGCGAGGGTCTCGATGAGTCGGCCGAGGAGAACGGCGGCTAGGCCGGCCGATGTCCTCGGCATTGGCCATCGATCTGGTCTCGCCGTTGCCGCCGGTGCGTTCGGGCATCGCCGACTACAGCGCCGACCTGCTGCCGGCACTGGCCGAGTTGGCCGATCTGCGCTTAGTGGAGTTGGCTGGACAGCCGCTGGCCGAGGAGTTCCGTCGGGACTATCCGGTAGTTGCCGCCGAGCGCTGTGGTGAAGATGGCCGCTTGCCCCTCTACCAGATGGGCAACAACCGCTATCACCTGGAGGTCGAGCAGCTGGCGCGACGCTTGCCGGGAGTGATGACCTTGCATGACATCGTGCTGCATCACCTGCTCATCGAGCAGACCGCCGAGCGGGGCGACTACGAGTCCTACCGCCAGCGTCTGACCGCCGATCATGGCTGGATCGGTGCTGCCGCCGCTTTGCCATTGCGCTGGCCGGGAGGGTCGGGCGACGCCGCCCAATTCGCCCTGGCCGCCCACCGCGGCTTGCTGGCCACTCAGCGTGGCGTGGTGGTGCACAGTCGCTGGGCGGCTGATCTGCTCGGCGAGGAACTCGGCGCCGCGGCACGGATCGGCGTGGTGCCGATGGGCATGCCCCTCGGGGAGCGGGACGGGTTAGCGGCTGGAGAGCCCATTGGATTGGCTTTCCGCCGTCGCCACGCCTTGCCCGAATCCTCGCCGCTGCTCGGCGCCTTTGGCTTTCAGACGCCGATCAAGCGTACCGACGTGGCGATTCGCGCGCTGGCCGCTCCGGCGCTGGCTGAGGTCCATTTGCTGGTCGCTGGCGAGGTGCCGGAGATCTATGACCTTGAAGCCGAAGCGCGCCGGGCCGGAGTCGGCGAGCGAGTGCATTTTCTCGGCTTTCTCGACTTCGACGACTGGCAGGCGGGGATCGCCGCTTGCGATCTGTGCCTCAACCTGCGCTATCCGACCGCTGGCGAGACCTCGGCCTCGCTGTTGCGTATCTTGGCTCTCGGCAAGCCGGTGGTGGTGTCGGATTTCGCCCAATTCGTTGAACTGCCGGCTGCAATCGCGGTGCGGGTGCCGCTGGGTGAGGGCGAAGTCGCCGCCTTGGCCAAGAGCTTGGCCGAGTTGCTAGCCGCCCCCGGCAAGCTGGCCGAGATGGCGCTCGCGGCTCGCCGCTTCGTCGCTAGCCAGCATTCCATAGAGGCATCCGCGATGGCCTTGGTCGAGTATTGTCGCGGCTGCCAAGAGCAGCCACCGATGGCCCTCGGCGAACCTCGCCTGGCGCCTCCCACTAGCTTGGCGTGGCAGGAGTTTGCCGGGGAAATCGAAGTCGAGGGCGCCGAGCTTCCCTGGCCGGCCGGAGAGCGCAGGCGGTTGCGGGTGCGGTTGGCCAACACCGGCCAAGCCCGATGGCTGGCCGGCGAGTGTCTGGCAGGCGGAGTGGCGGTGCAGTTAGAAGTGCTGGCGGGTGGCCGCGATTTGCGGTCGGAGGAGCCTTGGATCGGCCTACCCTTCGATCTCGATCCCGGCGAGCAGCACTGTTTCGAGGTCGAGTTGCGGCGGCCGTTGGGAGAAGTTCGCTTGCGGCTCTTGCCCCATGTGCTCGACTTCACCGGCTTTCACCACCTCGGTGGGCCGTGGTGGGAGGCGCGAATTTAGACATGTCGGGATTGACCAATAAGGGGCGTTGGGGCAACCTGGCCGGGTTCAAACTCGGACCGGAAATGCCGCTACCGCGGTTGCTGTCGTGGACCGCCTTGATCTCTACCTTGGGGCTGCTGCTGATCGGCGGGTTGTTCTATGGCCGCGACAGTTGGCCGGCGCTGCTGCCCGGCGAAGCGACCTACTTGGCGCAGGCCAGCAGTCTGCTGGAAGACGGCGATCTGCGTTATGAGCGCGGCGACTTCGAGCGTCTGCTGACCGCCTGGGGCGGTGAGCCCACGGATCTGGAGCTGGCCACCGGCTCGGCCGGCCGCTGGATCACTTTTGATCGGTCCTTCCCCTATTCCCTGTGGTTGGCACCCTTCATGGCCTTGCTACCGCGCAGTGGCTTTGCCTTGGCCAACGCCTTATTACTGGCGCTGGCTGCCTGCGCGGCTGGGCGCGTGTTGCAGCGTCGTCTCGGTGATCTGGCGCCGCTGTGGGTGACTTTGCTGGTCTTGGCCTCGACAGTCTTCATCGAGGTCTTTCAGGTCGATGGCGATCTTTTCTTGCTGGCCTTGACGGTGCTGGCGTTCTCGCTGATCGACGATCCGCAGAGTGGTGCTCGCAATGGCATGCTCGCCGGCACGCTGCTGGCGGTGGTGTTTATCACCGAGCCGCTGTACTTGGCATTGCTGCTGGCCGCCTGGTGGATCGCCTCTCGGCCGGCCAAAAGGGGGCTCGGCCTGGGGTTCCTGGCAGCGTTGCTGGGGTTGGTGTTGGTCGGCTGGTGGGTTGGCGGTGGGTTGACCTTCGTCGCCGTCGAGCGCTTTCGTTTCACCGCCGAGACCGGTTTTCCGCTGCTCGACTTCACCGCCGGCGAGTGGCGCCAGCGGGTGCGAGAGCTGGCCGCCTTTCATTGGCGGGGTGCGCCGCAGCTGAGCTGGGGCCTGGATCTCGGTCTGTGGTGGTGGAATGGCATCTACCTGTGGCTGGGTCGGCATATCGGCCTGTTGCCCTACTTCCCGGCCCTGCTATTGCTGGCCTTGGGTTGGAGCCGGGGGCGGCGCGGGCTGGGATTGGCGTTGGCACTGATGGCCTGGGTGGTCGGCTTGTTGCTCTTCGAGCCCTTTACCCTTGCCGGGCTGGGAGGCACGTTGGGCAACGGCGCTTTCTTGCCGGTTTTTGGCGCTCTGTGGTTTGGCCTCAGCGGGCGGTTGAAGACCTGGCTGTGGGGATTGCCGGTTCTCGGGCTGGCGGTTCTCTTCCTGCTGCCGATGTGGCTGGCACCTTGGATGTCGCCGCGCGACTCGCTGGGTGACTACCGGCATCTCAGTGCCGCCGCCGCCCGGTTGCCTTTCGAGACCAGTCAGCGCTACGCACCCGTGGCGGACGAGGGGCGGCTGAACAGTTTCTGGGTGCGTTCGCTGGCCCCTAGCTGTTGGGTCGAATCCGGACGCGAGCGTTTGGTCATGAGTGGCACTGAGCCGGTGCGTCTGCTGGTGGCTAGCGAACTCGAGCTGGATTTCCTCAGCCTCCGTTTCGGTGCTCAGGCACCGAGTCGACTTGAGGTGCAGCTCGGCAGCTTGGAAGAGCGAGTGTTGCAGGCCGACGGCGGCATTCTTTTTCGTCTGCGTCCCAGCCTGTTGCAGCGCAGCCACCCCTCGTGGTGGACACCGCAGCGCCTGTACCTGTACGAGATCACTTTTGAATTGCCGGACATCGGCAGCGACCCCCTTCCCTTCGTGCTCGGTGGTGAAGTGCGGGGCGATTGAGGGAGAGACAATGAGCGACCCGCAATGGCAGAGTTGGATTATCGAGCTGCGCCGCCGTCTGCAGCTGCCGGTGGCGCGTCGCCTTCCCCCCAGCGATCATCGGCAGGCCGCGGTGCTGGTGCCGCTCTACGTTGATGCAGGGGAGCTGTGGGTGCTGCTCACCAAGCGCTCAGAGGAGCTACCGCACCACAAAGGCCAGATCGCCTTTCCCGGCGGCAGTCTGGAACCGGGGGAGGATGCTTGGGACGGTGCCTTGCGTGAGACCCACGAAGAGTTGGGTATCGAGCCGCAGCGCGTGCTGCGCATCGGCGAACTCGATGAATCCGAGACGCCGAGCGGCTTTCGCATCGTCCCCTGCGTCGGAGCGGTGCCCTTTCCGGTCGAGACCCAGCCGAATCCGGGCGAGATCGAAGAAGTTTTCCCGGTTCCCCTCTCGGCCTTCACCAATTCGACGATGATCGAAGACCGGGTGGTCGAGATCGATGGCAAGAAACTCATGTTGCGCCTCTATCACGTCGCCGGCCGCACGGTTTGGGGTCTGACCGCCCGCATCGTCCAAATGCTGTTAGTGCGGCTCGGCATGGAGACCGAAGAGCTACCCAATTGAGCCCATTGCTGGATTGGCGCGGGAGACTCGTGGTTGTGCGATCTAGTGGCTACCTTGCCCTCTACGGCTCCACCCAAGAGCCGTCGTCGCTGAGGGCCGGATAGGGCTTGGCCTGGCGCCGGAACTGCTCTGCGTGTTTGGGATAGCACCACTCGAAGAGCAGCTGCTCAAACCGCCCGCTGGAGATTCGTGGCTGATCATAGAGTCCCGCCCTTGCCCTCTGCCGTTGAGCTTCGTAGAGAATCACCGCACCCGCCACTGAGACATTCAACGATTGGCCGGCTCCCATCATCGGAATCACAATGCAGCCATCGGCCACCGCCAGTGCTGATTCGCCGATCCCCTCGCGTTCGGCGCCGAGCAAGATCGCGGTCGGCTGGGTGTAGTCGGCGTCGCGGTAGTCGATGGCGTCGGCGGTGAAATGGGCAGCAAGGATCTGGCAGTCGAGAGTTTGCCGTAGGTGCTCAGCAGCAGTCTCGTGGTCAGGGTGAGTGATCACCTTGACCCACTTGCGCACCCCGCCGGCACTCTGGTGAGAAGGTTTGAAACTGTCCTTCGGCGAAACCGCGTGGATCTCCATCACCCCCACCGCGTCGGCGGTGCGGACCAAGGCGGAGACATTGTGCTCATTCTGAACGTTGTCGACGAAGACCGTTAGATCGGGCTGCTTGTGAGCAAGCACCTGGCGGAGTCGGCGGAAACGACGAGGAGTCATTGGCGGATGATATCCGATTTTTAGCGGCAGCTGGTGCCACCGGCGCCTGGAAGGGTGAAGTCTTGGGGGTGTGAACTGCCTCTCAAATCGACTGGGCCAGAACCAGGGGAGCACGGCACTCGACCATGGGCACCCGATACGAGCACCCATCGACGAGAAAGTGAACTTTACGAAGCTGAGAATCAGCAGCCGCTGCGGATGTTGCCGAGGCGGTAGGCACGTCGTTGGGGACAGTACCCTACCGAGAGCGCCAACTAGCTTCAGGAACAGATCTTGCTACAACATCAATGCAATCATCATCTGTGAAAATTGCATAGTGAGTCAAGTCGAATTCTTCTAGCACGCCACCACTCTCTCTCTCAAGCCAAGCGACCCACTTAGAGTCTTCCACTTCCAGGAGGCCCGGATGCGTCGGTGTTTCAAGCGTCCTCCAAGTCTCAAGCCTGTAACTCTCATCAATGCATCGGTATGCAACAACATCAGTAAATAATAAGCGTAGAATATGTTCATTTGCTGTATCAATAAGTAAGAGTTCTAACCCGTCGGCTTCGTCCCTCAAGCTTAAAACGGTGAGTCTATGTGGGATGCCTGCAAGAGGGAGCCAGTCGCTATATTTCTCAACGTTCACTAATCCATCTCCAGAAATCGGATCTTAATCGGATTTGCTCCACCCTGAATCTCAAGCGTAGGCGAACCGGCTGAACTGCTCGGGCGAACAACAACTGTTCGGCCGTCGGGAAGTGTACCAACTCTGACGCCATTGCCCTTGTCCGTTACACCTTGAAGATGCAGTGCGTCAAAATCTGCGTTGGCTTGCTGAACTCCACCACTCCTCTCAAATTTCACTGCCCGGCCGTTTCTCATCTGGCCAGGATTTGTCCTCCTAGCGTCCGCGAGGATGTCATCTAGGCTCCCCCTTGGAACTGCGCGCGATCCCCGTTGAAAGACCTTACCAAGTCGAGCAAAGACAGCAGACAGCTTTGACCCAACACTAGGAAGTGCTTTTCGAGTAACAGCGACAACAAGAGTCGTCTCGTCGACTGGCGAGAGAAGGCTGGCAGCAAACAGTGCTCCCATTCCCCGAGCATTGATGTTCTCAATGTACTGCTCCTGGGTGATCTCGCCCCGCATCAAGCGCTGTATATCTTGTTCGAGAGCCATCGCCGCACGGCTTTCTCGCCCATTGGGGTCGATCTCGTTGATCGGGTTGTTTCCCGCATAGGAATAGCGGTTCCAGCTTCCCGGCGCGCTGGGCTTGGCGGACTTCGCCGGATCGACACTCAAGAACCGCCCCACCACCGGACTGCAATGCCGAGCATGCATGTAGTCCAGCTCGCTCCGGCTGCCTGTGCCCGTCTTGTCTCGCTCATGCCCTGTAAACTTCAGCTGGATCTCGTCAGCTCCCGGGTTGGTCGCTTCCTGGCCAAACGGGTAATAGTTGTGCAGCGCCACCTGCTGACCACCCCGAGTGATCTGCCGAGGCGTACCTAAATGATCAAGATGGAGATGTGAGGTCATCTCGCCACCGCTACCCTCGGGCTCGATGGTGGCGAGAGGCTGCCCGCCACGATGAACGTAGTCTCGGCTCCAGCCGAATGCGCCGCCAGCTGGCTGATCGTAGACCCGCAGAACCTCGTTCCCAAGCCCACGCAGGGTCCAGGTGAGGCTGGCGGGCTGGGTGGTGCAGGTGCTGGTGGCGCCGGGGCCGAAGCAGTCGAAGGTGAGGATCCGCTCGCCCTCTGCGTTGTAGATGTAGACCCGTGCTTGATCGGTGTTCGAGCGCAGGTGCTTCATCATGTTGGCGCCGTCGAAGGCATAGTCGAAGCTCTCGCTACCGAGGGTGATGTCGGTCAGATTGCCGGCCGCGTCGTATTGAGCGCCCGAGAGGCCGAGGCGATTGGTGGTGGCGTTGGGGTTGAGGTTGAGAGCCGCGAAACCGGGTGTTGATAGTTGCTGGATGTTGCCGAAATTGTCATAGGTCGCCGTCTGGGTGAACCGGGTGGCGCCGACGGAGGTCTGGCCGGAGCGTAATCGGCCGAGGCGGTCATAACGATAGTCCAGGTTGCCGATGGCGGAAATATTTCCAGCTCCGTCGTAGGCGAAGTTACCGCTGCTCCAGCCCGCAGAGGTGGTCAGCTGGTGCGGCCGGGCGAGGCCGTTCAAGCTGCTGACTTCTTGGCTGTCGACCACACCATCGCCGTGGGTGAGCTGATGCAGCATGCCACCGCTCTGGTAGGTGAGGTTGTTGGCGAATCCAGGCACGGACCTGAGCATACCCTTTTCGTATTTGAAACTCACCGTGCGCTGCGGATCGTTGGTGGCACAGCCACCGTCGGCGTGCTGGCAGCTGGGGTAGTCGAGTTGCGACAAATTGCCCTGGGTGTCATACCCGAATCCCGTGGTGAAGGCGTAGTTGCCGGCGAAGAACTGGTAGCGAGTCTGCTTCTCCGACATCAAGCCCTGGCGACCGCTGTAGCGGAAGCTCTCGGAGAGCTTGACGTCGAGGGAGCCGGGCTCGGGGGCCAGGGGATTCTGGATGTCAACCCAGTTGTGGCGCACCGTCTGCACCAGCCGAGGCGGGTGGCACGTTGTTGGCATTGTTGCCGATGTGGGTGGCATGCCTGATGGAACCCTAGTCGGGCAGCGCCCTCAGAATATCCATGATGCCGGAGTAGTAGCTGCTCTCCTGTGGAGAAATCGATTTCATTTTGGAAAAAAAATGTAGGCCTGCCCTCTTGAAAGCTTCGAAAAATTCCATAGAGTACGCCTCAATTTCCTTTGATTCTCCATCCCACTCTAGCTTCATGACAACTCTCTGTGCCTTCTGAAAGTAGAGCACCGAGATGTCGATAGGCTGATCCGGGAAAGAAGTCGTGGCCTTCCCGTATTTCTTAGCTCTCGCAAGGCAGTCGACGACAAGTGACCAAAGCACTTCAATCAAGTCGCCATACTCTTCATCCATCAGTGTTCGAGAATCGCTGGAGACAAGAAGAACTCCGGCCAAGTACTCCGGGTCATGAATAAGCTGATCAAATTCATCCAAGGGAACAAAGTTCCCATTCTGTAGAAGAAGCGTACGAACAGAAACCATCAGGCAGCACCTTCAGGAAATGCGGTGACGATTCGTCCGCGACGAACCACTACTCGATACACGATTCCATCAACGGTACCTCTCAAGACGACTCTCAAGTCGCTCCCTAACGCCATCCTGTTTCTGTTCTGCTGCAGCACGGCCCCAATTATCCCGGTGAGATCTTCGATCTTGCTACTGTCCGCAAAGAAACTCTGTACTTTTGAGACTGACCCGTCCCAAAATTGGGGGTGATGCCGGCTCAAAATATGAGTCAGACCCTTGCGGTCAAGCTGAACAACGTTCTTTCCAAATCTGAATCTTGTTGCTCGTATTCCTCGAGTTGCATTGGCGACTTTCTGTGGGCGAGCTACCCGAAGAAACAGCCTTGATGCCCGGGCAACCTTGACAGAAGCTGATGCTCCTCCAGGGATCCCAGGTACACTTGTCGCAGCTAAATCTAATGCGAGCGCTACGCTATCAACGATCACGCCACCTACATTTCCTGAGACGATATTCGTTGCCAAACTGGCAGTGCCGATGCTGACATTCGCTACATCCCAGACGGTTTCTATCGCCCGCCCATCCGGGTCGACAAAATTTATCGGACCGTTGGCACCGTATGTATATCGATTCCAGCTCTGTGGATGTGGAGTTGTGGCCGACTTCGCCGGATCCACACTCAAAAACCGCCCCACCACCGGGCTGCAATGCCGAGCATGCATATAGTCCAGCTCGGAGCGGCTGCCGGTCCCGGTCTTGTCCCGCTCATGACCAGTGAATTTCAGCTGAATCTCATCCGCCCCCGAGTCGGTCGCCTCCTGGCCAAACGGGAAGTAGCCGTGCAACGCCACCTGCTGTCCGCCTCGGGTGAAGGGGACAGCCCGACGCGGTTTCCAGCTTGAGAGCTGGTAACCCTCTATGCCTGTTCTACTTAAGCCTCGCTCGGCCCTACTGCCGGCGGGGTCTTGGTGCTCGAAGGTCCAGAGGCGAGTTTCGGCGTAGCTCGACTCGGAGATCGGCGCGATCGCTGTTGCCGGCATCGTCACCGCCAGGAGCGCGACGACCAGCCCGAGCGCCATCGTCCAAGTGCTTCTTCCTTTAGCTGCCTGCCTCATGCCGGGCCATTCTACGCCGCGGGTGGCGCTCGAAGACAGCGGCTAAAGGAGGAAGGGTGGTTGGTGCGGAGGCGGGATGCGGTTTTCTTAGGCCGCTTTCTTCGGGCAGTGGGTGTTTTCTTAGGTCGTTTTCGTTGGGCTGGTCGTCGGAGCGAGCGCGGGTCTTTCCGGCAGTTTGGTGCCGGCGGCACAGAGGGCAGCCGCCAAACCAATCTGCACGTTGGGGGCGTGGTGGCGGCGGGGCCGGAGCCGAGCACGGCGACCGCAGGGCGCCGCGCGCAGGGTACGGAGGCCACGACGCAGGGCGGGTCTTGGGAGGAGGATGGGGAGCCCCCTTGAGGGGGCGGACGGGTCCGGGCCGAGCCGTCGCAGTGCAAGTCGGTGGATCTCGGCAAGGAGGCCAAGAGCGGGGCGTGCTTCCGAAGCCGCTGACCTTCGACGGCCACCAACGTGCTCGCCCCAAGTTTCCATAATGCACGCGTTATGGAAAGGCCGTAGGCCCGGAGCCGGGGCGTGTGAGGGCCAGGTCGGATAGGGCGCGCACTATCCGACAGCGACCCATGCAAGCCGCGTGACATCTGGGAGGTCCGAGGAGGGGCCCAGGTGGCGCGCGGCTTGCGGAGCGGCTGGCCCGTGCCCGGAGGGAGCGCAGCGACCGGAGGGACACACGCCCCGGCGGAGCTTGGGGCGAGCTTTCGGAGACTCTTTTCTTGGACTACCTGAAGCCTCGCTCCGGGCCGGTGATCGGAGGGCTCAGGTGGTGGATCGCAGATGCTCGGGCGGGGGTCAGTCCTCCGCCTCGGTCTCGACTACATCGAGTAAGTCCTCGGCGGTCACTTCATCGCTGCCGTCTTCTTCTGTCGGCGGTGCCACCCGCCGCCCTAGCTTCGCGCCCGGATGGGTTGCCGAGTGGATCGACTTCAGTTTGCGGATCGATACCTGAGTGTAAATCTGCGTCGTCTCCAGCTTGGCGTGGCCGAGCATCTGCTGGATGAAGCGGATATCCGCACCACCTTCGAGCATCAGCGTCGCCATCGTGTGGCGGAAGAGATGGCAAGCGCCCGACTTGCCGAGATCGGCGGCGAGCACGTAGCCGCGCACCAGCTGAGTCATTCGCGACGGCGCAAACGGCGTCCCCTGGTTGGTGAGAAAGAGCGGCCCGCCGTCCGGCTCGACCACCAGCGACGGCCGTACCTCAGTGACGTAGCGATCGATCCAGGCCAGCGCCCGCTCGCCGATCGGGATCATCCAATCTTTCCTACCCTTGCCCTGGCGCACCATCACCGTCCCGCGTTCGATGTCGAGATCGTAACGGCCGAGGCCGATCAGCTCAGCCCGGCGCATGCCCGTGGAGTAGAAGACTTCAAGGATTGTTCGGTCGCGCATCCCGAGCGGGTCGGCGGTGTCGGGCTGGTTGAGCACCTGGTCGGCTTCAGAGGCGGTCAGCACCGCCGCCGGCAGCCGGTGCTCCAGCTTCGGTAGCTCCAGCTCCGAGGCCGGGTTGTAGAGCAGGTGGTTGGCCCGAGCCGCCCATTTGAAGAAGGCCCTTACCGGCTCCAGCCGCGAGTGCTGAGCCCGGAAAGACAGCGGCCGCCCATCCTCGGGCTTGCGGTAGTGGTAGAGCCACCTGGCGTAGCGTTCCAAAATCGGCTTGGTCACGTCCGACGGCCGCGACACTCCACGCTCGTCACACCATGCGATGAGAAACGAGAGGTATAGATGCCGGTTCTCAACGGTTCGTGGAGAGTAGTTCTTGATCGCCATCCACTCCAGGTACTGACCCGCCATCACCGCGAAGCCCCGAGGGTCGGTTGGATTGCCCGGCAAGAGGCGGATCTTGCGCTCGCCACGGCGCGGCATCAGGCCCCCTCGACCGCCGCCGAGCCGCCGGTACGACGCCCAGATTTACGACATGACGGGCCGTTTTCTCGCACCCCCTTATATGCGTTTTTTGCCGAAACTCCACGATTTCCGGCCGAAGTTGTTGATTCTGCTTGGGAAACTGCACCCCGACCACCCCCCGACACCCCCCCGACTTGGGGCCGACTTGGCCCCGACTTCTCAGCTTCAGACCCCGACTTCTTTTCGTCGTACCTGAGTGTTTCGACCTCGATCAGCCCCGGCAGTCGCGGCCGCTCCGGCTCGTCGCTGGCCACGTAAACCAGCTCGTAGACAAAGCTCTGCCCCCGCCCGCCCTGATGCACCAGCAGATACTCAAACTCCTCAAGACGGCGTAGGTGCAGCTTCAGCTGCGTATTGCCCCAGCCGGTGTGCTCGCGCACCGCCCGCCGGCTGAAACGGTAGTCCGGCCGATCCATCGCCAGCGCCTCACAGGCTTCGCTGACCATCTCGTCGATCAGCCCCAGCAGGCGCCGCGTCTGCGGCGGCAGCTCATCGAGCGAGCGCCCCAAGACTTCGTGCGCCAGGCGGTTGGCTGTCTCGATGTCTGTGGCCACCACTTCGACGTACTCCACCTCTCGCCCGTCGACCACCGCCAGCTTCACCTCTCGCTGGTATTGATGCAAAAGAGCAATCACGTCGATCAGCGTCAGGTACTTCTCGTGGTCCCGGCGGGTGCGGATTTGCGTATCGAGAAAGGTAAGTTCCGGAGCAAAGGGATTGACCACCGCCAGCGGCCGCAGCAGCCGCTGCGCGTTCTGGTGCAGCGCCATCACCCCGTCGCGCCGGGTGCGCGAGAGTAGCCCCCCCAGCGTCCGCCGCTGCCGCTGCAGCCGGTGAATCGCCCGCGTCTGCTCTCGCGCCTCGTCCACCGAGAGCACCAAGCAGCGATTCAAAAGCTCTTCATCGATGTCGATTGCCGTGGTCGTCAAGAAGATCATCACCGGCCCTTCGACGTGGTACTCGTGCGTCACCAGCTTGCCCGTTGAAGCGTCCTTGCCGGTTGAGGCAATCGTCAGCTCGCCTTCCGATTGGAGCAGCTTCAAGGCGTAGCTAGCCCGCTCGGCGCCTTCCTCCTCGACGATCGCCAGGATCTTGTGCTGCAGATCCGTTTCGCCCATGTAGAACAGCGATTGCCCGGTCATCGCCGAGTACTTCACTTGCTCCTCACCCGGCATCAGCGACAGAACCGCATCCATCAGCGCCGACTTGCCGGCCGCCGAGCTCGACTGCACCACCACCGCCAAAGGCCGATCCAGAAAGCGCGAGGTGGCCGCCATATAGCCCATGAGCTTGTTGGTTTCCTCGCCCACCACCCCGCAGCGCTCGAAGTCCGCGAGGATGCGCACCAAGAGATCTGGTGAGCGCAGCAGCTCAAGCGCCGCTTCCTTCTCTCCCTCTGACAGCTCCACCGCCGTCGACTGCGGCTCGAGTGCTGAGCGGATCTGCTCGTCCTGCAGCTCCTCGAGCTTCAGCAGCACCTTGCCCAGATCCTTCTTGACCACCTGCTCCTCGACCCCCAGCTCAGCGGCTGCCGCCCGCTGAAACACCGCCCGCGGCCGCGCCGCGTAGAGATCGAAAGTGTCGACGTGGAAGGCGTCGCCCCGCGACGCCAGGACGTTGACCTTGAGCACGTCGTAGGCCAGATTCTTCGGCAGACCGCGAATGCGGTAGCGGCGATCGCCGAGCGACAAGACCACCTCCTGGTCGCGCACCTCGGCCGGCATATCTGGCGGAGGCGGTGCGGGCAATGGGGAGGCTTCGGCCGGGGCGACCGGCGCCAATACCGCCTCTGCGGCGGTATTAGGCCGTGTCGGTTGCTCTGCCGGCGGTGCCAATGAGCCCACTATGGGCTCGTTGCCCAGTTTCACGTCGGGCGCCTTGCCTTTCCCGAGCCACTGTGCTTTGCGGATCACCACCCCCAGCGACTTCGCGGCTGGCGTCACCTTCAGCGCATATTCGTTGGCGTCCATGCCGCGCGGAAAGTGAATGCGATAGGCGTCGATCCCGGCACCCACCAGCTTCTCGGCCAGCTTCCCGGCGGCCTTCTCGCCGGCATCGTCCCGGTCGTAGGCGATCAGCACCCGCTCGACTCCGTGGCCACCGAAGGCTGCCAGCATCTCCGCGGTGAAACCCTGGATGCCGTAGGCGCTGGTGACGTTGCGGTAGCCCGCGCACCAGAAGGTCAGAGCGTCGATCAGCGACTCGCAAAGGATGATCTCGGTCGAGGCCACCAGAGCTTCCGCATTGAAGATCCCTCGATGCGGACCCGGCAGATAGAGATGCAAGGGTGTCCCCTTGCGAAGATTCAGTGTGATCTTTCGGCCGTAGATCTCCACCACCTGGCCTGTTGAATCGAAGACCGGAAAGACGATCGAGCCATTGAAGTGCTCATGACCCGACTTGCGCAGCACCCCGAGCTTCTGCAATCGACCCCGGATCTCCTTGCCCGCTTTCAGCTGCTTCGATGGCAGCCGGTAGCCCAGCGTTCGGTTGGCGAAGCCAAGCCGGAAATGCTCGACCATCTCCGGGTGCTTCAGCCCCCGACTCTCCAGGTACGCCAGCGCTTCCGGGCTGTCCTTCAAAGCCTCGTGGTAGTAGCCGACGACCTGGCCGAGCAGCTCCGCGTCCTCGACGTCCGCCACCACCGGCGAAGGCAGAGCCGGCGCCGAAGGCCGCGCCTCAGTGACCGCCGCCGCCGGCAGGTCCGAGCGCAGCAGCTCGACCGCGTGGCGAAACGACACCCCGCGATCTCGCATCACCCAATCGATCACCGAACCGCCCGCTTGGCAGGCGCCCAGGCAGTGCCAGAGGTTCTTCTTCGGCGAGATCACCAGCGACGGCTCGTGGTCGTCGTGAAACGGACACAGCCCCAGCAGGTCCGCCCCGTGCCGTTTCAGCTCTACACCGCGGGCCAGGACCAGGCGTTCCACCGATACTTCTCGCTTTAGCCGCTCTACCTCGGCTTCTGGAATCCTGCTCACTGCGCCGCCCCCGACTCC
This sequence comes from Candidatus Multivoradales bacterium, assembly GCA_965248925.1. Lineage (GTDB taxonomy): Bacteria > Acidobacteriota > Thermoanaerobaculia > Multivoradales > J023 > CBDFLE01. The sequence goes on from CBDFLE010000004.1 coordinate 76,299, forward strand.
ACCGGAGTGAGCACCAAGCGATCTTGCTCGACCTCCACCCGCAGCCTCTCCCCACAGCGAAACCCCGCCGCTTCCAGCCAAGCCCCTCGCATCCGCACAAACGGCACAAGCCGCACCGAGCACGGACCGTTGATGTAGTGCGGTGCGCGGGGCTCGTGCAGGGTAGAGATCGTCAGATGCCGCTCAGCTCTCGACTCAGACACAGGCTGCTCCTGCCAGGCGACTTGCCGAGACCTCATCAATCCGGCCGATCTGATCCGCCGGCACCCACACCACCGGCTGCATTTCCCTCTCCTCCTCGCCCTCTTCCACCCGCGTCACCACCAAACGCCCGTCACCCACGACGTCCACCCGCACCTGGGCTCCAGGATAGAAGCCGGCGTCGCGCATCCACAGCCCCGCCAGCTGCAGCAGCGGTAGCTGCGCGGACTTGGGGAAGGCGTGCCAACCGTGGCGGTACAGGGCGGAGATGGTTGGCTTGTGCTCGGTCATCGGTCTGCCTCCAAATTTCTTCAGTTAACTCAGATGCAACTCATCTGTGCTCTACAGTACCAATCGGTTGCATTGGTGTCAAGCCTGCAATGTCTTGACGCATACCTTCGGGTTGCCTAGAATTAACTCAGGACGGAAAAAGGCGTACAAGAAAGGACTGGAAGGTTCTATGAGCCAAGAAAGCGGCACGATCAAGACACGGTTCGGCAAGCGAGTTCTTGAGCTACGCAAGACTCGCAGCTGGAAGCAAGACGAGCTTGGCAAAAAGCTCGGCACTTCGGGCGTCGTCATCGGGCGCTACGAGCGAGGCGAGGTGATGCCGTCGATCAAGGTGGCTCAGAAGATGGCCGAAGTCTTTGGTGTGACGCTCGACTATTTGGTGGGTGAGCAGGAGGTTCCCAATCTGCTCACCCAAAGCGAAATGGTCGAACGGTGGATGACTCTCGACGCTTTGGCGACGAGCGACCGGGACCGTATCCTCTACGTCGTCGACTCGCTCATTAGGGAAGCCAAGACCCGCCAGGCTTTCGGCGCCTCTTGATCCAATATAGACGGAAACCCGGCTCTCACCGGGCTCGATCAATACAGCTCGCTGATTTCAGTTGGCTTGCGGCGAAACGCCTTCTGGCACCTCCGCAGCAGGCCGATGGACTCATCCGAGACGCACGTACCCGGCAGTCCTACGCCGCTACTTGAGCCCAGATGCACGAAAGCCCGGCATCAGCCGGGCTTTCTGCGAAACGGTTGGCACCTGGCTGGCCGCTCAGGCACCTACCTAAGAAGCGCTCCTGTACCGTTGCACCAGCTCCCTACATACTTTTAGGATCTCCGCTCGTATTTCGTTGAGGTAGGCGGCGACTGCCTCATCCTTCCTTCTCAGTGACTCCTCCGACCAATGCAAGCGAGTTTCGCCAAAAGGAATGTCCTCCGTTTCGGACTCAACAGCAACAATCGGTGCGAAGAGCACATCATCTCTCTCATCGAGTCGGCCAGCGAGTTGCACTAGTTGTCGGCTACCCTCCACAATACCAACATCACCCGATAGCACCTGCCGTGCTTTGTCAGCAATTCGAGCTTCAATAGACGTAGAAAGTTTCATTCTTAAGATCCTAGCCTTTGTTCTATTGGAACTTCGTCTTCAGCTCAACGATTTCTCCTGTCCTCACGTTCCGATAGGCATGGACCTCAAAACTCGCGCCGTCTGCGGCCTTGAAGTTCGAACTTCGAATTTTAGCCCAATCACCTCTTGATCCACCGTACTGCCTCGCAAGGCGGTCGACATCACGAATTGGGACTCGCCCGCCTGCGCCTGCTATTGTCCGACCACCGCCGTTAGCAAGTTCGCCAACTTGCTGTTCACTTGCAAGCTGCTTCTGGAGCCTAAGCCTATTCGCTGCGCTCCGCGCTCCCGCTGTCCCATCTGCGCCCGCTCTAGCTGCGTCAGCAGCAGCAGCTGACTTCTTCAGTTTCTTTGCATTTCTTACGGCTCCTACGAGCTTCGCTCCCCTACCAGCCACCTTCAATAGCCCAAGACCTGTGGCACCAGCCACTGCTCCGGTGACGAAAGCCCCGGCTACGCCTGTTGTGAGCTCTTCCCCTGAAAGCGCGTTGCTCGCAATTTGAATCCCAACATCTACGACTCCGCCAAGAAATGCAGTTACCAGAAACCCAAGCCTTCCGTCCGGGTCTACCTGGTTGATTGGACTGTTGCTGACGTAAGAGAAGCGATTCCAACTCTGTGGTGAGGACCGGCTACCCAGAGATGGATCCACACTCAAGAACCGCCCCACCACCGGGCTGCAATGCCGAGCATGCATGTAGTCCAGCTCGCTCCTCACCCCGGTCCCGGTCTTGTCTCGCTCGTGCCCGGTGAACTTCAGCACAACCTCGTCCTGGGCCAAGTTGGTGGCCTCCTGACCAAACGGGTAGTAGTTGTGCAACGCCACCTGCTGTCCGCCTCGGGTGATCTGCCGGGGTGTGCCCAGGTGATCAAGATGGAGATGCGACGTCATCTCGCCACCGCTACCCTCGGGCTCGATGGTGGCGAGGGGCTGCCCGCCGCGATGGACGTAGTCTCGACTCCAGCTGAAGGCGCCGCCAGCTGGCTGATCGTAGACCCGCAGGACCTCATTGCCGAGCCCGCGCAGGGTCCAGGTGAGGCTGGCGGGCTGGGTGGTGCAAGTGCTGGTGGCGCCGGGGCCGAAGCAGTCGAAGGTGAGGATCCGCTCGTCGCTGGCGTTGTAGATGAAGACCCGCGCTTGATCGGTGTTCGAGCGCAGGTGCTTCATCATGTTGGCGCCGTCGAAGGCGTAGTCGAAGCTCTCGCTGCCGAGGGTGATGTCGGTCAGATTGCCGGCCGCGTCGTATTGAGCGCCCGAGAGGCCGAGGCGGTTGGTGGTGGCGTTGGGGTTGAGGTTGAGAGCCGCGAAACCGGGTGTTGATAGTTGCTGGATGTTGCCGAAATTGTCATAAGTCGCCGTCTGGGTGAACCGGGTGGCACCAACGGAGGTCTGGCCGGAGCGTAATCGGCCGAGGCGGTCATAACGGTAGTCCAGGTTGCCGATGGCGGAGATATTGCCGGCTCCGTCGTAGGCGAAAATGCCGCTGCTCCAGCCCGCGGAGGTGGTCAGCTGATGCGGCCTGGCGAGGCCGTTGGAGCTGCTGACTTCCTGGGTGTCAACCACGCCATCGCCGTGGGTGAGCTGATGCAGCATGCCACCGCTCTGGTAGGTGAGGTTGTTGGCGAAGCCGGGCACGGACCTCAGCATACCCTTCTCGTAGTTGAAATTCACCGTGCGCTGCGGATCGTTGGTGGCGCAGCCGCCGTCGGCGTGTTGGCAGCTGGGGTAGTCGAGTTGCGACAAATTGCCCTGGGTGTCATAGACGAAACCGGTGGTGAAGGCGTAGTTGCCGGCGAAGAATTGGTAGCGGGTCTGCTTCTCCGACATCAGGCCCTGACGACCGGTGTAGCGGAAGCTCTCGGAGAGCTTGACGTCGAGGGAGCCGGGCTCGGGGGCCAGGGGATTCTGGATGTCCACCCAGTTGTGGCGCACGGTCTGCACCAGCTTCCCGGCCCGGTGGTCGCTGCCAGAGTTGGTGCGGGCGTAGCGGAACTGCTTCTGCAAGCGCGGAGTGCTCCCCACGCCATTGCTCGATTCGAGGACTCTGATCAGTCGGCCGGCGGCGTCGAAATCGAAGCTCAGATCGAAGGCGGTGCTGCCGATCAGGTCTTTGGAGATGGCGTTGCCGCCGGCGTCAAAGCGGTAATCGATGCGGCCATTGCCCGAGGGGCCGATCTCGGGATGGGTCTCGGAGAGTAGGAAACCGCGACCGTCATAGTCGAACAAGCGGGTCTGGCCGCAGGTCGAGCCGCTGAGGTTCTGGCACACTTTGGTCAGTCTGCCACCATCGTCATAGGAATAGCGGGTCAGCAGACCGCCACCACCACAGCTGCCAGACCAGGCGGCGGAACTGCCCTCGCAGACCTCGGCCAGACGGCCCTGGCCGTCCATGATCTCGGTGACGTAGGTGTCTTGCTGGCCACTGGTCAGCTGCACTTTGAAGCGCCGGGTCTGCACCCGGTCGCCCTGGTAGGTGAAGAAGGTCGCCGGCTGTTCTGGCGGCTTGACCCGGCCGGGGCGGCCGAAGCGGTCGTAGGCGAGGTAGGTCGTGCGCCGGCTTTCGCCGGCCGCGGAGGCGGTGGTCCACACCGACTCGTCCGTCTTCCAGTGACGCGGGTTCCAGGTCGTGTAGCGATGCCAGAGCTCGGTCTGGCCAGCGTTGGCGACGGGGATGCGCACGGTTTCTTGCAGCCGCCGGCCGAGGCCGTCGTAGCGGTGCTCGCGGAAGCTCATCAGATCGGTGCCGCTGCAGGAGGTCTGGAAGGGCTGGCACTGTTGCTCGGTGAGCTTGGGGGCAAGACCGGGGTTGGCGGTGGTGGGCAGGGTGTAGGTCCACTGGGTCCAGCCCAGCTCGGCCGGGCGCTGGCCGGTCAAGCGGCCTAGGCGATCGTAGGTAAAGCTGGTGCCCAGGCCCGCTGCGTCGCGGCTGGTGGCCACCAGGCCGGTGTCTGAGTCGATGTCGTAGTCGGCCAGGGTGAGGATCGCGGTGCCGGTGCAGTCCACCGCCGTCGACTTGCGCAGGCTGCCACTGGCGTAGACGTGGTCGGTGCGGTAGGTCGGGCCGGACAAGCTGAGGCTGCACAAGGAGCCGGTGCCGAGGTTCTGGGTGTCGCCGCCATAGACCCGCTGGCGGGTGACGAAGCCGTTGCTCGAGGTGAGGAGGCTCACCACGTCGCGGCTCTGGCGATTGCTACCGGCCAGCTGGCGGCGGCGTTCGAGGAAGCCGGTGGTGCTGCTGAAGCAGAACTCAGCCTTCTCGGTGGTCCCGCCTTCGCTCACCGACTGCTCGTCCCAGGTCTCCAAGATCCAGCGTGCGTTGTGGCTTGGCAGCACGAAATCGGTTGCCGGATCGATCGAGCTGTCCTCGGGGTTGGCGATGATGTAGGTGCCGCTGTTGGCGTTGTAGGTGGTGCTGCTGGTGCGCACGTTGGCGGCGCCGAAGCTGCCGCCGGTGGTCATGGTGCGGAAGTGGCCCAGGCCATCGAAGTCCGAGAAGGTGACTTCGCGGACCTTGCCGCCGTCGTCGTGGAAGGTCTCCTTGCGGTAGCGCAAGCGGTGGGCTTTCTCGTTGTAGTTGCCGGCGTCGCGGCCATCGCTGTCGAACTCAACGAAGATCGAGCGGAGCTTGGTTCCGCCAGCGTTGAAGAGTTCTTGGGAAAGGAAGGGGCCGGCTTCTGAGAAGCTGCCACTGATGGGATCGCAGTAGGTGTAGGGCAGGCCATAGGACCAGCGATTGTTGGCGCCGACGGTGGAGAAATAGCTCACCGTCTCGAAGCCCAGCGGATCAGTCACTTTCATCGAGTGGAAGCAGGGGTGGCCCAGCGGATCGCCGGGGGCTTGCGGGTTTGCGGTGTCGTAGGTGTAGCTCCAGGTGGCGTAGGGGGTGGTGTCGCCGTCGTCGAGGAAGAGATGCTTGCTCTTGACTCCCCGCGCCACCGTGCCCCAATCGGGAGCGTGGAAGAGGTCGGCCAGCTGGGTTTGGAAGGGGAAGAGCTGGTAGTCGTAGCCGTAGGCGCCGCCGGTGGGCAAGCGCAGCTTCGACAAGCCGCCCGAGAGCAGGTTGTCGACAGTCAGGTAGTCCATCTCGTAGAACGAACCGTCGGGCAACACCACCCGGTCGAGCACCTGGGTGGTGAGGGTGTGCTCGGCTATCGGCACGCAGCCGGGACGGAAGCCGAACTGCCGTTCTAGAGTTTCGGTGCGGTACTGAAAGAGGAAGGTCGAGTTGCTTTGGCTGCCGAAGGCTTCGAGCCTCACCGTAGCGACTCTGCCACCGACAAAATCCACCGTGTGAGTGCGCCCTTGGCTGTCGGTCAATGTCCAGTCGCCATCGTTGGCATAGCGCACATTGATCCAATTGCCGAAGCGATCCTCCATCCGCGTCAGGCGCCAGAGATCGCCGACGGAGGCGTAGTTATGGAACTCATGCAGCTCGCCGCCAGAAAATTCTACCGTGTAGCAGCTCTGATCGACAAAGGTGCCAGACGGCAGCTCGCACACCCCCGGATTGCGCTTGCGTAGACGGAGGTACGTGCTGTCGTTGGTGAACCAGGTGCTGGGCTGCGGTGTCGCCGGGAAGCCGCCGGGATGCAGCTCGGTATAAAACCTGTGCTCGCCGCCACTTGGATCGACGTAAATCTCAGGCGTTGTCGTCGGACTGTTACGTGGCGCGATCAGCTCTCCTAGGCTGACTCTCCAGCCGAAGCCGGCCTGCGTCTTGAGATCCTGGATCGGCAGGCTGTAGGTACGCAGCGCGAAGGGCGGATTGATGTCTTGACATTGGTGATTCTCATCGTACTCCCAGCCACCGGAGCTGTACGAGGCGGTCAGGCTGAAGCTGAGCGACGGGCCGACCGGATAGGTGATGCCGATCGGTAGAGATACGGTCAGGCTGCCGTTGAAGAGATTGATCTGATCCAGGTCGCCAATCTGGTAGGCGGTGTCGGCGGTCACTCCGCGCTGGTGGCTCGGGGGGAGTTGCGCGGTCAGCGGCAGGGCGATGCAGAGGCCGAGAAGTAAGAAGCTGAGAGGCAGAATCTGCCACGTCTGAAGTAGGAGATATTCGGTACTGAGGAAAAATTTTCGGTGCATCTCTTCACCCTTCCGTTGGTTTGGCGGCTTGGTTGCCTCCAGGGCAGCAAGTGCCAGCATTTGCTTACACTATCTATAGGCGCAGGAAGAGCCAAGAAGTTACAAGCTTTCATTATTTGGTGGTTTCTACTGTAGTTTTTCCAGATTTGCGTCACCGAGAGAGCTGCAATCGGTGCCTTGGGGCCTAGCCCCCCGCCTAGCCCCCCGCCTTGCTATCCCCCGGCAGGATGCAGCCGTTGGCCTCGCAGTTGTGGGCGATGGTGTCGGCGAAACCATCTTCGATCAGTCGTGCCAAGCGCTGACGATTGATGTTGAGGAAACCCAAGGCGCCGTCGAGGCCATCGGGGGGAAAGTAGCGGTGGATGGTGATCTGTTTGTATTTCCGCTCGGTGTTGTGGCACTTGGCCATCGGACCGGCGGCTTCTAGGAAAGCCGCCAGGTCTTTGTCGTCTGGCTGAACGTCCTTGGCCTGTTGCTCCATCAGTTCGATGCCGCGATTGAAGGCGGCGGCACGCTTGATATCGCGGTTTACCGCCGCCGCCCAGGCGATGACCTGGGAGCGATAGAGGGTCTCTAAGGTGCTGTCGAGAGCGTTGAGGGGCATTTTCTGAATATCGGTGTTCATGTAGATCACATGCAGCACGGTGGCGCCGAGCTTGATCGCCGGCTTCAGTGGCGTGTTCATCAGCACCGCGCCGTCAACGTAGGTCTGGGCTCCGACTTTGGCCGGCGGATAGAAGCCGGGCACGGCGCTCGAAGCGCGGATTGCCATCGGTCCCAGCTTGTCGCTCATGTCGTGGTTGCCGAACATCCGCACTTCGCCGAGCACCCAATTGGTGGCGGCAATCGACAGCTTCTTTGGACTCTGGCGGATCTTTTTATAGTCGATAACTTCGCGCAGGGTCTGCTCCCAGGGCTCGACCGACACCAGGCTCGATAGGTTGAAGGTGTCGAGCAGGCGCTCTAGGAAGGGTTCTTTGCCGGTGGCCAAGCGAACCGCCCGCTGGGTGCCTTCCCAGCCAAGAAAGGCAGTGTCGCCAGCCAGTTGGCGGAGGGGCTCGAGGGGATCTTCGAGATAGCGCCGGGGATCGAGCAGCATGGTTGGGTCGAGGCGGATTCTAAAACCGCCATTGTGGCCATTGATCTCGGCGATGCGCTCTAACCACACCGTTTCTAAATGGCCTATTGCTGCCGGGCCATAATCGTCCCAATGGGAGACCAGATAGGAGGCGTTGAACGAGCCGATCGAGGTTCCAGTGAGTACCTTGGGATCGAGCGGGCGCTGCTGGGTGGCTGGAGATTTACCGTTGAACAGCGCTTTGGCCACCCCGACCTCGTAAGCGCCATCGGCGCCGCCGCCTGAGAAAACTACCGCGTGCCTGCGAGCCATGAGCTACCCCCGAAGTGGAACAGAGAAGATACTTTGAAAGAAGTCCGGTGACGTTGGTGTGCGATCTGGCCAGTTGCCGCTGTCGCGCAGGGCAGTATAGCGGCAGCGTAAGATGAGCCAATGGTGCTAGAGATAGACGGCGTTGTTCGAAATATCGAGAACCGAGGAAGTCGGTGCGGCGAGTAGCGATCAGCGGCGCCAGTGGCTTGGTGGGTCGGGCGCTGTCGGCGTATTTGGCGCGGCGAGGTTGGAGCGTGGTGCCCCTGGTGCGCTGTTCCGACCAGCCTGGGGTGCGCTGGGATCCGCTTGTCGGAATCCTCGACAGCGCTGCTTTGGAAGGCTTCGATGCGGTGGTCCATCTGGCCGGCGAGAGTCTGGCCGAGGGACGTTGGACGGCGGCCAAGATGGCGCGGATCCGCAGCAGCCGGGTGAGTGGCACCAGGCTCTTGAGCAGCACTCTGGCCGATCTCAAGAGGCCGCCGAGTTGCCTGGTCGCAGCTTCGGCAATTGGCTACTACGGTGATCGAGGAGATCAGTTGCTCGATGAGAACAGCTCTGCCGGTCGGGGTTTTCTGGCCGAGGTCTGCCAAGCTTGGGAAGCGGCCACCCATCCGGCAGTCGATGCCGGTATTCGCACTGTCAACCTTCGCCTCGGCGTGGTCTTGGCGGCCCACGGCGGCGCCCTGGCCAAAATGCTGACTCCCTTTCGCCTCGGTCTTGGGGGAGTGGTGGGCGATGGTCGGCAGTGGGTGAGCTGGATCGAACTGGGGGATCTGCTGCGCGTGATCGAGCACGCGATCGAGACGCCGCGGTTGGCCGGCGCGTTGAATGCGGTCGCGGCCGAGCCGGTAACCCAGCGTCAGCTGACCCGCGCGTTGGGACGGGCGTTGGCTCGCCCCACCTTCCTTCCGCTGCCGGCATTCGCGGCGCGCTGGGCCTTTGGCAGCATGGCCGACGAACTGCTACTGGCTAGCACCCGAGTCGACGGTAGCCGGCTAGTCGACAGCGGCGCGATGCTGTGCCATCGGCGCATCGAGGAGGCCCTGGCAAGGTTGCTCAGGCGGCCTTCCAAGGTGAATCGCCTTGACCACCCCGAGGCACCTTCTTAGAATGGACCCGGCGGAGTCTCTATTTTGGATCGCTCTGCCGGCCAAAATCTGTTTGTTGGCCAAGATTGGCTCCGGGACCAGACCTCGACGATGATCACCGGCTACAACACCGATGTGCGCTACGGCGATCTAGTGCTCCATGTCCAGACCGAGGACAAAGGGCAGACTAACCCGTGCATTGAAAGCCTGATCTACTGCGGCGGCCAGGTGGTGGTGGCGAAGCGGGCGAGCTATGCCGATCTGATCAAGCTTGGCAAGGGCAAAACCGAGGTCACCGCCTTGATGGATCATCAGCATCGGACGATGATCAAGGCGATCCAGACCGGCAAATTCGACGGCAAGATTCGCGAGTATATGCCCGACGCGAAACTCTCCAAGCCGAGCCAGGAGGGTACCTCGCCGGGTTTTCCGGCGATTGTCGAAGGGGGCCAAAGCCTAGACCAGGTCATTCTCGAGTACCTAACCAGCGAAGCAGAGCAAGAGCAGCTGGTCTTGGTGCTTGAGCAACAAGCCGAGTTGCGCGCCGGCGGGCGGCTGTCGCTGGCGTTGCGGACCCGCTCGAGCAAGAGTGGTCAGCCGGTGGCCGGGGTGGTGGTCAACGTGAAGATGATCTCTACCCTCGGTGGCCCTAATAATCTGGCCGATGGTCGCACCGACCACGATGGGCTGGTGCAGCTGCCGATCGACATTCCGGCGGTCGACCACGGCACCGCGGCGTTGATCATCACTGCCAACAGCAGCCTGGGCCAGGCTGAACTCAAACATCTGTTGTGAGTGGGCGAATCTCCGGGCCTGGCCCTGTCGAGACCATCCGCGTGCTGCTTAACGGCGATTCCACCGAGCTTCCGGCGGAGCTTACCTTGAGTGATTTCGTCGCCCGGCTGGGGCTCGATCCGCGGGCTGTAGCCATCGAGCGCAACGGGCTAATTGCCCCCCGTGCCACCTACTCTTCGACCGTCGTCGAGGATGGAGATCGGCTGGAGGTCGTACACTTCGTGCAAGGCGGGTGAGACTGGCCTAGATATTGTCTTGTCTTGCTGGTTGGATCCGGTTTAGACTCTGGGCGCCCGAGGGGGCCGCTAGCTCAATTGGCAGAGCAACAGACTCTTAATCTGTGGGTTCTAGGTTCGATTCCTAGGCGGCTCACCAATCGACCCACCTCACTTTCAATCGCGCCCGGTAGCAGCAGCAAACTGAATCCAGAGGCCATACGGATAGGGCCTCGACCGGCGCGCTGAGCGAATTCACAGGCGGGTTTTTAGCGTTCCTCAACCCGCTGGTCTGGTCGAGGCTAGCGAGGATTCGGCGCCGAGGAGCGTCCAGAGAGGTGGCGCCCATTAGAAAACCGGGAGCCGATCCAGATTTCGGAGCGAAAGTGGCGGAATTGGTATACGCGCTAGACTTAGGATCTAGTCCCTTCATTGGGATGGGGGTTCGAGTCCCCCCTTTCGCACCAGTATTCAAGGACCGCTCCGGCGCCTAGGCGCGGAGCTAGAAAGAAGGTCTCAATCCGGCCATGAGTGTCGTCATTGCAATCGAAGAAGCGGGTCCCTGCCGCATGCAGCTCACCATCGAGGTGCCGGCGCCGGCTGTCGAGGCCGAACTGGGACGAGTGGTGAACGAGTTTCGCAAAGAAATGAACTTGCCAGGCTTCCGCCGCGGCAAGGTGCCCACCCAGCTGATTCGCCAGCGTTTCAGGGAGGATATCGAGAAAGAGGTCGCCGATCGGCTGGTTCCTCGATATTGGAATCAGGCGCAGGCAGAGAAAGCTCTCGACCCTCTGCTTCCTCCTCGGGTCGAGGAACTCAAGATCAGCGCCGGTGAGCCGATGACCTTCGTCGCCACGGTGGAGACTCGGCCGCGCATCGAGGTGGGCAGCTTGACGGATTTCGACCTGCCGCAAGACGATCCTCAGCCTACCAAGGTCGAAATCGAAGAAGCTATCGACGAGCTGCGGCGGCGGCACAGCATGTGGGTGCCGGTCGAGCGTTCGGCTGCCCGGGGTGATCTGGCTGTCGGCAGCTTGCTGCTCGATGCCGGCGATGATGCGGAGGATGACGCTGACGACGCGACGGCGGCCTCGCCCTTTGAAGTCGAGCTGGGTGACGAGCGGGTATGGGAAGAACTCAGCCTAGCTTTGACAGGCCTGGCCGCCGGCCAGAAGGCGACCTTTGATCGCCGAACCGGCGAAGGGGAGGAGGCCGAGACCACCTGTTATCGGCTTGAGGTCACGGCGGTGAAGGAGCGTGAGCTGCCGGACATCGACGAAGACCTGATCAGCAAATTCGGTGAGTTCGACAACGCCGAAGAGTGGCGCCAGGAGGTTGCCGAGCGGCTGGGTGAGCAAAAGACCCGGGAGCTGCGCAATCGCCGCGAAAGTGCTTTGTCCGAGCAGCTCTGCCAGCGCCATCCCTTGGAGCTGCCGGTCGGGGTGGTCGATCAAGAGGTCGAGAATCAAATGCGTGACTACGCCGAGAATCTCAGCCGTCAGGGTGTTGATTTAGAGAACGTGCAGCTCGATTGGGAGCGCATGTCTGAGGAGTTTCGGCCGGCTAGCGAACGTCGAGTACACGTTCGCCTGGTGCTCGATGCGGTGGCTGAAGATCAGGCGGTAAGCATCGACGAGGCGGAGTTCGAGAAGTTGCTGGGTGGCTTGGCCGCCAGTCAAGGTCAGAGTTCCTTCGCCCTACGGCAGCAGCTCAGCGAAAACGGTCGTATGGAGTCGTTGCGCGCTCAAGTGCGCCGCGACCAGACAGTGCGCCAGTTGCTCGGCGAGGTTCCTGCAGAGGAGCCCGCGACTGCCGACACCACGGATTCCGCCAGTCCAGAAAAGGAGGCTTGAGGCTGATGTGGGTGCCGTATGTCATCGAACAGACCAACCGCGGCGAGCGCTCGTACGATATCTACTCGCGGCTGCTGAAAGACAACATCATCTTCCTCAGCCGGCCGATCGACGACGATGTCGCCAGTCTGCTGATGGCCCAGCTGCTGTTTCTCGAGGCTGAGAACCCCGAGCGGGATATCGCCATCTACATCAACTCGCCGGGTGGTTCGACCACCGCTGGCTTGGCTATTTACGACACCATGCAGCACATCAGGCCGGATGTCTCGACCTACTGTGTTGGCCAAGCGGCATCGATGGCGGCGTTGTTGTTGGCAGCCGGTACCAAGGGCAAGCGGTTCATTCTGCCCAACAGCAGGGTGCTGATTCACCAACCCTCGATGCGCGGGTTGGACGGGCAGCAGACCGATATTCAGATCCATGCTCTGGATCTGCTGGATCTGCGCGGGCGGCTCGACAAGATCCTCGCCAAGCACACTGGGCAGACGACCGAGCGGGTGCACGAAGATACCGAGCGCGACAACATCCTGAGTGCCGCCGAGGCCATCGAGTACGGACTTGTCGACGAGATCATGCGACGCCGGGAGCCGACCGACACGGACGGTTCTTGAGCCTTCGTTCGAGGGCCGGAATAGAGAGGTGACGGCGACTGTTCTAAGGAAGAAGACCTTCCCCCATGGAAAGCGGTCGCCAGTCCGCGGAGTTAAGGAGAATAGATGTCGAAGAAGGACTCTAGCGAAGAGGCACTGCGGTGCTCCTTCTGCAACAAGAGCCAGCGTGAGGTCAAGAAGCTGATCGCCGGGCCGACGGTGTTCATCTGCGACGAGTGCGTCGACATCTGCCTCGATATCATCGCGGAAGATCGCCTGAACGAGCAGCAGCAGGACACCAATCTGCCGAAGCCTCAAGAGATCAAGGATCTACTCGATCAGTACGTGATAGGCCAGGAGATTGCCAAACGCAAGCTGGCGGTGGCGGTCTACAACCACTACAAGCGCATTGAGCATGCTGACCGCAGCCGCACGGATGTCGAGCTGCAGAAATCCAATATTCTCCTGATCGGCCCCACCGGCACCGGCAAGACGCTGCTCGCTCAGACCCTGGCGCGGATTCTCTCGGTTCCCTTCACCATCGCCGACGCCACCACCCTGACCGAGGCTGGCTATGTCGGCGAGGATGTCGAGAACATCATTCTCAAGCTGTACCAGGCGTCGGGCAACGACAAAGAGAAGACCCAACGCGGTATCGTCTACATCGACGAAGTCGACAAGGTGTCGCGTAAGTCGGACAACCCCTCGATCACCCGCGATGTTTCGGGCGAGGGGGTGCAGCAGGCGTTGCTGAAGATTCTCGAAGGGACCCAATGCAATGTGCCGCCGCAGGGTGGCCGCAAGCATCCCCACCAAGAGTTCTTGCAGATCGACACCACCAACATCTTGTTTCTCTGTGGCGGCGCCTTCGTCGGTCTTGAGGATCTGATCGGCTCGCGATTGAACCAGAAGTCGATGGGCTTCGGATCGAAGATCAAGGGCCCTGACGAGCGCAATACCGTGTTTCTGGAGAGCGTGCTGCCCGAGGATCTGATCAAGTACGGTCTGATCCCGGAGTTTGTCGGCCGTCTACCGGTGGTGGCAACCCTGGAAGAACTCGACGAGCATGCTCTGGTGCGCATTCTCACCGAGCCCAAGAACTGCTTGTCGCGGCAGTACCAGACCATGTTCGAGTTTGAAGATGTCAAGCTCAAGTTCACCGATGGGGCGATCGTCGCCATTTCCCGCGAGGCGATCAAGCGCGGCGTGGGCGCGCGGGGCCTGCGGATCATCATGGAAGAGCTGATGCTCGATCTGATGTACAAGATCCCATCGCAGTCCAACATTAAGGAGTGCGTCATCACCGAAGAGGTGGTGTACAACAAGATCCAACCGCTGATGCTGTACAAGCAGGCTGGTTGAGCCGCTGGAACCATCCCGAAAATGGATCTTCTTTTGAAATCACGTTAGATAATTCGAGAGCCAATTCATGAAGTCTAGCTTCGTCAAGGCCGAGCACCTCGAGCTGCCGGTAGTCCCGCTGCGGGACATGGTGGTATTTCCCCACATGATGGCGCCGTTTATCGTCGGTCGCGAGAGTTCCGTGCGCGCATTGGAACGCGCCTTGGCCACTGCCGACAAACGCCTCTTCCTGGTCACCCAGCAGGATCCCAAGATCGACGATCCGCAGCGCGAAGACTTGCAGGATATTGGTGTCGTGGCACGGGTGATCCAGAACCTAAAGCTGCCTAATGGCAACGTCAAGGTGATGGTCGAAGGCGAGCGGCGAGCGCGGCTGGTCGGATTCATCGATGGTGAGGAAGGGTTGATGGCCGAGGTCGAGGCCTTCGAACTGACCTACCCGATGAGCGAGAAGCTCGAGACCTACATGGGTAAGGTCTTGGCCAGTTTCGAGCAGTACGCCAAGTCCTCGCACCATCTGGCCTTCGAAGGTCTGATGCCTAATCTCAAGCTCGACGACCCGGATCGTTTTGCTGACACGCTGGCTTCCCATCTGGTGATCCCAACACCTGAGAAGCAGAGCCTGCTTGAGTTGGTCAATCCTTACGAGCGCCTGCAACGTCTGCACGACCTGATCGAAGTCGAAGTCGAGAAGGTCAACATCGACAAGCGCATCAACGTGCAAGTCAAGAAGCAGATGGAAAAGGCGCAGAAGGAGTACTACCTCAACGAGAAGGTCAAGGCGATCCACCAAGAGCTGGGCCGCAAGGACGATCGCACCGACGAGCTGAACGAACTCAAAGAGCGAATCGCTGATTGTGGCATGCACAAGGAGGCGCGGGAGAAGGCCGATCAAGAGCTCAAGCGTCTCGAGGCGATGCCGCCGGTGTCGGCCGAAGCCACCGTCTCACGCAACTACATCGAGTGGTTGGTCAGCGTGCCGTGGAAGAAGAAGAGCCGCGAGCTGCGCGACCTCAAACGCGCTGAGCGCATCCTCGATGAAGACCACTTCGGTCTCGACAAGATCAAAGAGCGCATCTTGGAGTTCCTGGCGGTGCGTCAGCTGACTCGCAAGACGCCGATGTCGATCATCTGCTTCGCCGGGCCTCCAGGAGTGGGCAAGTCTTCGTTGGCCAAGTCGATCGCCCGCGCCACGGGCCGAAAATTTGTTCGTCTATCCCTCGGCGGGGTGCGCGATGAAGCCGAGATCCGTGGCCACCGCCGGACCTACATCGGTGCTTTCCCCGGTCAGATCCTGCAGATGATGAAAAAGGCCAAGACGGTTAATCCGGTCTTCTTGCTCGATGAGATCGACAAGATGGCGATGGACTTCCGCGGCGATCCGGCGGCGGCATTGCTCGAAGTGCTCGATCCGGAGCAGAACGATACCTTCGTCGACCACTACATGGATGTCGAGTACGACCTCTCCTCGGTGATGTTCATCGCCACCGCCAACGTGCTGCATACCATTCCGCCACCCCTGCGCGACCGCATGGAAGTGATCGAACTCTCCGGCTACACGCCGAACGAGAAGCTCTCCATCGGTCAGCAATTCTTGGTCGGCCGGCAGCTTGAAGCCCATGGTCTGAAGAACAGCAAGGTGACGATCGACGCGGCGGCGATCCGCGCGTTGATAGATGGCTATACCCGTGAGGCTGGGGTGCGCAACCTGGAGCGCGAGATCGCTTCGGTGTGCCGCAAGCTGGCACGCAAGGTGGTGGCTGAGGCCAAAGACAAGAAGCCCAAGAAGGCGATCAAGACAGTTGATTTGTCGGTCGAGGGCGCTGAAGCGATTAGCGACTTACTCGGCAAACCTAAGTTCCGTCGTCGGCGCAAGCGCGAGAAATCGATGGTCGGAGTGGCTACCGGCCTGGCTTGGACCGAAGCCGGTGGTGAGTTGCTCGAGACCCAGATCGGACTGATGACCGGCAAAGGCAAGCTCACCCTGACGGGTCAGTTGGGTGATGTCATGCAAGAGTCGGCTCGCGCCGCGGTGAGCTATGTCCGTAGCCGAGTCGATATTCTGGGTATCGATCCAGAGTTCAACAGCAAGCTCGATGTTCACCTTCATGTTCCGGAAGGGGCGATTCCGAAAGACGGGCCGTCAGCCGGTATCACCATGGCGACTTCCTTAGTCTCTGCTCTAACCGGGATTGCGGTCCGCAAAGATGTGGCGATGACCGGCGAAATCACTCTGCGGGGGACGGTGTTGCCTGTTGGCGGAATCAAAGATAAGATACTGGCGGCCTTCCGCGCCGATATCACTGAGATCATCCTGCCAAGGGACAACGAGAAGGATCTGGAAGATATCCCAAGCGAGATCCGCGATGTGCTGACCGTGCATCCGGTCGAATCGATGGATGAAGTGCTCCGCGTAGCACTTGACGGCGAGATCACTCCTTTAGCCGAGGTCCAGGATAAGTTCGATAAGCCCGCGGCCGATGGCGCCGCGGACCCCGGTTCGCTGGCCCACTGAGGGCTGAGTCGCCAGGCCGCGGATCGCCCTAGCGAGGCGGCGGTGCCGCCCAGCGAGGGTGGGCCGAGGGTAGCGATTCCCAGACGCATTGCAATTTGAGAGTCCAGGGACGATAACCGCCCCATTCGCGCTTCGAGTATCGAGATTTTGAGCCCGACGGAGAAAGGCACTTCGGGCCTGACAGGCTCGCCAGGTGCCGGGACCAAGAGTCGTCTGGACTACGAGATATCTGGGCTGCGTGCCGCCGCGCACTTCTGACGCTTCATCATTGACAGCCATTGGCCTTGACGATCTAGGAGAAACCACCAGGTTTCACGAGGCAAGCTTGAGAATTGATTCAGCAGAGTTGGCCTGTTCGGCGTATCTCGAGTCGCAGCTGCTCAGTGATGGCAGGCCGGCGGCAGCTTTCGTTGGGCGCTCCAATGTTGGCAAGTCAACGATGATGAACCGGTTGTTGGGGCGGCGCAAGTTGGCACGAACCAGTTCCAAGCCTGGTCGTACCCGGTCGGTGAACTACTTTCTGATCAATGATCGTTGGTATTTCGTTGATCTGCCCGGTTATGGCTACGCCAAGGCCTCGAAGGCTGATCGCCAAGACTGGGCGCGGCTGATCGACGCCTACTTACGCTCCTGGACGCCAGGCTCGGTGTTGATCCAGTTGGTCGATGGCAAGGTGGGTGCCACAGTGTTGGACCTGCAGGCTCACGAATACCTCTGTGACTTGGGAATCCGGCCGTTGGTGGTCGCGACCAAGATCGACAAGGTGCCGCGCGGCAAGCGGCCCAAGGCGCTGGCGGAGATCCGCCGCCGCTTGGACATCGAGGCGGACGAGATTCTGGCCTTCTCGGCTCCGTCGAACGAAGGCATTAAAGACGTTTGGAAGGCAATTCTGGCCGGTATCGAATCGACGGCACGGCCTCTAACAACGGGAACATCATGAACAAGCAAAGACCCAAGCAAGGCGGCAACCGGGGCCCTCGCCGTCGTCGCGGCGGCGGTGGCGGTGGCGGTGGCGGTGGTGGCAACCACGGCAACCAAGGGAATCGAGGCAACCAAGGAAATCGTGGTAACCAAGGCAACCGGAGCCAACATGCCACTCGGGGCTACCAGGTGCCTCAGGGCGATCACGATGAGACCGACGTAGCCGTTCAGGAGCCGCAAGGACCGACCTTAGACATTCGCGAGCTGAAAGACTTGTCGATCTCTGAGTTGGTGCAAATTGGCAAGGATCTCAGTGTTGAGGGCGCCAGTGGTACTCGCAAACAGGAGCTGATCTTCAAGATCCTGCAAGCGCAGACCGAGAAGAGCGGCCTGATCTTCGCCGAAGGGGTGCTCGAATGCCTGCCGGACGGCTTTGGGTTCTTGCGCGCACCGGAGTACAACTACTTGCCGGGGCCGGATGATATCTACGTCAGCCCGAGCCAGATACGGCGCTTTGATTTACGCACTGGTGACACTGTCTCGGGGCAGGTTCGCAAGCCCAAGGAAGGCGAGCGCTACTTTGCCCTGATCAAAGTCGAGGCGGTCAATTTCGAGCATCCGGATGTGATCCGGAACAAGATGTTCTTCGATAACTTGACGCCGCTTTATCCGTTGGAGCGGCTCAACCTCGAAGTGGCCGGAGACATGTCCTCGCGGGTGATGGACTTGGTGACGCCGATGGGCAAGGGGCAGCGCGCCCTGATCGTCGCGCCGCCGCGCACCGGTAAAACCATGCTGTTGCAGTCGATCGCTTCGTCGATAGCCCACAATCACCCCGAAGTGGTGCTGATCGTTCTGCTGATCGACGAGCGCCCCGAGGAAGTGACCGATATGCAGCGTTCAGTGCGAGGCGAAGTGGTTTCGTCGACCTTCGACGAGCCCGCGACGCGTCACGTACAGGTCGCAGAGATGGTGATCGAGAAGGCCAAGCGCCTGGTTGAGCATCGCAAGGATGTGGTCATCCTGCTCGATTCGATCACCCGTCTGGCGCGGGCTTACAACACTGTCCAACCCCCCTCGGGCAAGGTCCTTTCTGGCGGTATTGACGCCAACGCATTGCACCGCCCGAAGCGTTTCTTTGGCGCCGCCCGCAATGTCGAGGAGGGTGGCTCGTTGACCATCATCGCTACCGCCCTGGTGGACACCGGCAGCCGGATGGACGATGTCATCTTCGAGGAGTTCAAGGGCACTGGTAACTCGGAAATCCACCTCGACCGCAGATTGGTCGACAAGCGCGTCTTCCCGGCGATCGACATCAACAAGTCGGGTACCCGCAAGGAGGAGTTGCTGATGCCTGAGACTGAGCTACACCGCGTGTGGATCTTGCGCAAGGTGCTCAATCCGCTGTCGACCGTCGAGTCGATGGAACTGCTGCGCGACAAGCTCAAGAAGACCCGCGTCAATGCGGATTTCTTGAACGCGATGTCGAAATAGGGTCCCGTTACCGTGTCTTCCACCCCCGGAGCGGTCCCCCGTGCCGCCCCGGGGGGGCCAGCATCTCGGCCCGCCGCTTGCTCTAGCTGGCCTTCCGTCGACCGGGCACCGGTCGTATACTCCGAGCTTGGATCCTTCTCACCATTCGACGCCTTTGCCGACCGAGATGAGTCGGGACGCGACCGCGCTACGGTCCGGAGAGGTTCTCTGTGGCTGGGGGCGCTTGCCGGTCGCTGGTCGAGAGCTGCGGTCGGAGAACCTCGAGCGAGTTAGTCGAGGCTTGCCCTTGACCCGTGGATTGGGCCGTTCGTATGGCGATGCCTCGTTACCACCGCCCGGACGGCCACTGGTGGCTGGATCACGGGTGGCTGATCGTCTGCTTGGTTTCGACCCGGCAACTGGGCTGCTACACGCCGAGGCGGGCTTGTCCTTGGGCGAGATGGAGCGTGTGTTCTGGCCGCGGGGCTTCTCGCCACCGGTGCTGACCGGCACTCGCCATGTGACCCTCGGCGGGATGGTGGCGGCCGACGTTCACGGCAAGAATCACCACGTCGCCGGCACCATCGGCCGGCATGTCGAGCGTCTGCGTTTGCTAGTTGCCGACGACTCGGTGCTGTGGTGTTCACGGCAGCAGCATGGTGAACTCTTTCGCGCCACTCTCGGTGGCATGGGACTGACCGGCCATATTCTCGAGGTCGAGTTGCGGCTCGAGGCCATCCCCAGCGCTTGGATCTACTGCGAGAGCGAGCGGGTCGCCAACCTCGATCGGTTTCTTGAGCAGCTTGAGACGGCGGCGGATCACTGGCCGCTGACCGTGGGCTGGATTGACACCTTGAAACAGGGTCGGGCAATGGGTCGCGGCATCTTGATTCGTGGCCGCTGGGCGGCTGCCGAGGAAGCTCCTTCAGAGCCGCCGACAGCCCGTCGAGGAACCCTGCCGGTGCCGTTTGTGCTGCCCGGTTGGTTGCTCAATCGGGTCAGTGTGGGCCTGTTTAATTTTGCCTATTACCACAAGCATTGGCGCCGTCAGCAGAGGGGGATCGCCCATCCACAATCCTTTTTTCATCCCCTCGACGGGATTGCCGAATGGAACAAAATCTACGGTCGGCGGGGATTCACTCAATACCAATGCTTGATTCCGCGCGCCGCCGGGGCGGCGGGTGTGCGGCGGATCTTGCAGCTCTTGGCCAGTGCTGGCGGCACCTCCTTCCTGTCGGTGATCAAAGACTGCGGTGAGCGGGGCGAGGGCCTGCTCTCATTTCCCGGCCCGGGGATCACCCTGGCGGTCGATTTGCCGGTCACCGGCCGCACCCAAGATCTGATCGACCAGCTCGACAGGGCGCTGATCGCCGAAGGAGGCCGGATTTACTTGGCCAAGGATGCCTTTACCCGGGCTGAGCACTACCGCGCCATGGAGCCACGGTTGGAGCGTTTTCAGGTGCTACGGCGACAGTGGGATCCTCATCAGCGATTGGCCAGCGCCTTATCGGTACGATTGTTGGGAGACCGCTAATGAAAGTCGTTTTTCTGGGGGCCACCCGTGGCATCGGCCGAGCCATGGCGCGGCAGATGGCCGAGCGTGGCGACTCCTTGGTTTTGCTCGGCCGCGACCTGGAAGAGCTGCGGCGTAGCGCCGCCGACCTTGAGGTTCGCGGACCAGCAAAGGCTGTAGTAACGGTGGTCAGTTGCGACCTCGAGCAGCCCGAAACCCTCGGTCCAGCCCTGGCGCGGGCCGCGGAGCTGCTCGCAGGGTTCGATACGGTGGTTTGCACCGCCGGCATCTTCGCTACCCAAGAAAAACTCGAAACCGATCCGGCGGCCAGCGGCCGCCTGCTGCGGGTTAATCTCGCCCACAGCGTCCAATTTGCTGAAGAAGCGCGATTGCGCCTACTGGCGGCGGGGGGCGGCACATTGTGCATGTTCGCCTCGGTGGCGGGTGATCGAGGCCGCAAGCCAGTGGTGATCTACGGCGCTTCTAAAGCTGGCCTGGCGGCCTATCTCGAAGGGCTCGATCACCGTTACCACGCCCAGGGGCTGCGGGTAGTTTGCATCAAACCAGGTTTCGTTCACACCTCGATGACCGCTGGCTTGGTGGCACCGCCCTTCGCCGGTCAGCCCGAGAAAGTCGCCGCCGATGCTCTGCGGGCGATCGACCGCGGCCGACCGGTGCTCTACACCCCCTGGCCTTGGCGCTGGGTGATGGCGGTTATCCGCCGCTTGCCGCGGGTGGTGATGCGGCGGGTGGGATTCTGAAGTCTAGCGACTCCTGGATGCCCGCCAACTGGGTCGGCTGATCGGCCTGCCGAGGAATCTCGTTGGGTCAGCCGGATGGGCCTGGGTAGGTGAACAGCGGGTGGCTGTCGGAGGGCGGCAACTCTCGGCAGTGATCGGTCAGCGCCGCGGTACCTACGAGGTGCCAGCGGCGGCGGTGTCGGAGTCCAACCAGGAGGCTATGAGTCGGGTCGAAGCAGGGCTCGAGGTAACGCCGCGGCACCAGCACCCGGCGATCGGTCGCCGAGCCGAGCCAAGCTGCTGCCTGCCGGGTCTGCTGCTCTGCTTCGGTGTGGAAGCCGAAGTGGGTCACCGGACGATCGGCGAATAGTGCCAGCTGCTCAGGCCAGGTGACTAGGGCAAGTTCAGTGGTCGAGGTGAGGATTTCACCGACCCTTGCCATGAAGGGTGCCGCGGAGCGGGTGGGGTTGATCAGTGGGTAGCCAACCCAGCCATAGAGGAGCCAGCTGCTGCACAGAAAACCGACCACCCCGAGCACTCGGCAGTGGACGGTGAGCAACCAGGTGGCGCCGCAGAGCAGCAGCAGCAGGGCTAACCACCAGCTGCTGGCGCCGAGCTGCTGCTCTACTTCGGTCCAGGAAGCGGGAAGGGCCCAGCGCGCCGCCACCACCAAAGCAAGAAATACTGTCAGGGAAACAAGGAAGATCTTGGCAAGTTGCTGAACCCTAGCTAGCGAGCGCATCTCGGCCAACCAGGGTGCCGTTACCAATGCCAGGGCAGGCACCGCCGGCAGCAGATAAACCCCACGTTTGCCAGCGCTGAAGCTGAAGAAAACCACCAGCAGGGCGATCCAACCGAGCAATAACAGTGTGGTCGGGTTCTGCTGGCGAAGACTCTTCGCCCAGCGCCTAATCAGCCATGGCAACAGCAGAATGGTCGGTAGCCAGAGCAAGGGAATGCGGGTCAGATAGAACCACGGGGGGTGGATGTGTCCCCAGGACTGGGCATAGCGTTCGGCGGTCTGGTGCCACAAGATATTGGCGCGGTAGGCGTCATAGGCGGGACTCTGCTGCGTCTCTACGACCCACCACATCGGAACTAGCCAGAGGGCGATGGCTACGAAGGTGAATGCTGGCGCCAGCAACCAGCGCCAGTGGCCGTCTTCGATCTCTGCCAGGCCCGGCCAGCGTAGGAGGCGCGCCAGTAGGTAGGGCAGCAGTAGCAAGTAAGGCAGAAAGCCAACCCCTTTAGTGATCACTCCGAGGCCCATGGCGAAGCCGGCCAGGGAGTATGCAGCCCAAGAAGGTCCGGCGAGCAAATGGCGAAGTAGTCCCCACAGAGCCAAAGTGGTCCAAAAGCAGAGTAAGGCGTCGATTTGGCCGGTGCGGGCTTGGACGGTGAATTGTGCGGTCAGCAACAAGATCCAGCCGGCAATCCAGCCGCTCTTGGCATTCCACAGCCTGGCGCCGAGATCCTTGATCAACAGCAGGGTTGCCATGGCGGCGAGCAGCGAGGGCAGCAAGTGCGCCCAGCGTAGTGAGCCGCTCAGGGCATAACCCACCGCCACGCTCCAGATGAAGATTGGCGGCTTGTCCGGGTAGGGTTCGCTTGCCCGGTGAGGGATCCACCACTGGCCGGTCTCCACCATCTCTTTAGCGATCAGAGCGAAGCGCGGCTCGTCAGCCGGCCACGGATCCTTGAGGCCCAGACCAGCGCTGAGCACCAGCAGAGCGACCGGTAGCAGCAGGCGATAGGGGGCGACGGCCAGGGTCATGGGCCGTGGCTCAGGCGACAGCGTTTGGCGCCGACTCTGCTCGGTCTTGCAAGCGTGGTGGGGTCGCCCCTACTTCCAGGGCAGCGTAAGACTCGAGGGCCACATGTCGGGCCGCTAGCCAGCGAACGCCGAAGAGATCGGCCAGGCCACGCCAGAGCCGATTGCCGACGCCGTACTTGCTGACGCCATGTATCCGCGGCCGGTGATTCACCGAAATCTCGAGTAGGCGGGCGCCGCGTAATTCCAGGATGCAGGGTAGAAAGCGGTGCAGACCATTGAAGCGTGGCAGATCTCGCAGCCAACTGGCGCGATAGGCCTTGAGCGAACAACCGACATCGTGAATCGAGTCGCCAGTAACCCATCGGCGGGCTCGATTGGCGATTCGCGAGGAGACTCGGCGGACCACGGAATCTTGGCGCCGAGCCCGCACTCCGGAGACCACGTCGTAGTCAGCCAGGGCATCTAGAAGCCGGGGAATGTCGGCCGGATCGTTCTGCAGGTCGGCATCCAGGCTGATGATTGATGCACCCCGAGAGGCTTGGAAGCCGGCCAGTAATGCCGCCGATTGGCCCAAGTTTTTTGGCGAGGCTAGCAGCCGAAGAGAGGGAAACTCGGCAGCCAAGCTGCGGAGTTCCCCGAGGCTGCCGTCGCTACTGCCGTCGTCGATCAAGACAATCTCGTAGGACCCAGCTTGGCTGCTGAGAGCAATCTCGATCTCGGTACACAGGGGACGCAAGTTGTCGAGTTCCTCGAATACCGGGACGACGATCGACAGCCGCGGCAAGTTCGCAGGCTGGTCGTTGATGGGGGGTTGGAACATCAATGTCTCCAGACGGATCACTGTCCTACAGCCTGATGTAGAGGAAGCACGGTAGCCAGGGATGAGCCACGCTCTACCACCGGCGGTGGGTTGCGAAGCAGAGGCTGTTGATCGTGGTACCAGTGACAAAACCGCTGCAGGCCCTCGCCCAGACCTACTTCGGGCCGGTAGCCCAGCAGTCGCCGTGCCTTGAGGATGTCGGCGTGCGTCAGAGGAACATCCCCCGGCTGGTCGGTGCGCCGGTCGATGCGTGGAACGACCCCCAGAGCGTCTGCCAGCAAGCGCACCAATTCGGCCAGTGAGGTGGTCTCGGCACCCCCGAGATTGATGATCTCAAAGGGCGGAGCGAGTGCTAGCGCGGCGACGATGCCGCTGAGGATATCATCAATAAAAGTGTAGTCGCGGCGGCTGGAGCCATCGCCGAAGAGAGGTAGGGGTTCGCCTCGGGCCAGCAGCTTGGCGAAACTGTGGATCGCCATCTCGGGCCGTTGACGTGGCCCATAGACGGTGAAAAAGCGTAGGCAAGTGACCCGCATCCCATAGAGGTGGTGGTAGTTGAAGGCCAGCAGCTCGGCGGCGCGCTTGGAGGTGGCGTAGGGGCTGATCGGGTACTCGATCGGGTCCGTCTCGGTGAAGGGTGCCTTGGTCTGCAAGCCATAGACTGAAGACGACGAGCCAAGAATGAAGACTTTGGGGCCGTAGCGGCGGGCGGCTTCGAGTAGCCGCAGAGTGCCGCCACAGTTGACCTCCTGGTACAGCATTGGCTGCCTCAGGCTGGGCCGAACTCCGGCGCGGGCCGCCAAGTGGACGACGGCATCGAACTCACCGTGCGCAAACAGCTGGTCGACCCGCTGGGCGTCGCGAATATCGCCTTCGACCAGACGGAAATTACGCAGGTCGCTGACCGCTGCCAGGTTGCGTCTTTTGATCGCAGGATCGTAGAAATCATCGAGGTTATCGAGCACGGTCACTCGATCGCCACTATCGAGCAGCCGTTCGACGAGGTGCGAGCCGATGAATCCGGCGCCGCCAGTGATCAGCACATGGCGACTCACTCGGGCAACCTCAGGTGGTACCGCCGAAGGTTGCTCGTCAGATAGACCTGCGTCTTCCAGCTGAGCGCGGTGGGATCTCGGGGCGGTGACTCAGGTACCGGCGATCTTGCTGCGACGGCTCTGCTCATACCGAAAGAGAGTCAGCAGGACGGCTTTCCCTTCGCTTTTCGCTTTGAAAATTGCAAATTTTGCCGGCGGCTGAAGGCAAGTGAGGCGCAGTCCGCTGAGCGACAGACTTGTTTCGGGGACTAGCGAGAGCCTGAAGGTCTACTGCCTCAGTCGGGCCTAAGCGGGCCGGCTCTCAGCTACCGAGTCGGCTGAGAACCTGATCGGTAAATGCCTCGGTAGAGAGGCTTGCTTGGCCCTCGGGGGTCAGATCGGCGGTCAGGTGGCCGGCGGTGAGGGTTGATTCGACCGCGGTCTCGATGCGGCGAGCAGGCTCTTCCAAGTCGAGGCTGTAGCGCAGTAGGAGGGCGGCGCTGAGGATGGCACCGGTGGGGTTGGCGATTCCCTGGCCGGCGATATCCGGCGCTGATCCATGGATCGGCTCGTAGAGTCCTCGCCGGTCGGCGCTCAAGCTGGCCGAGGGCAGGACTCCCAGCGATCCCGCCAGCACCGCCGCGGCATCGCTCAAGATGTCGCCGAATAAATTGCCGGCGAGGATGACATCGAAGTCCGCCGGCCGGGTGAGCAGCTGCATGGCGCAGGAGTCGACCAAGCGATGTTCAAGCGTCACTTCGGGATATCGCTCAGCGACTTGATCGACGGTCCGCCGCCACAGGCGCATCGAAGCCAGCACATTGGCTTTGTCGACCGACACTAGATGGCGCCGTCGGCGTTGAGCGGCGGCGAAAGCGACGTGAGCCACCCTCTCGACTTCGGCCACCGAATACACCATCGTGTCGTAAGCCTCGTCGCCGCCGCCTTGCTCTTGGCGAGGGCCAAAGTACAAGCCGCCGGTCAGTTCGCGGACAAAGAGGATGTCGACTCCTTCGAGCAGTTCAGCACGCAGCGGCGCTAGCGGCCGCAAGGCTTTGAGCACCGGCACTGGACGCAGGTTGGCGAACAGGCCGAAGTGCCGTCGTAAACGCAGCAACCCCTGCTCCGGGCGCACCGTTGCCGTTGGGTTGCTCCAGCACGGTCCGCCGACTGCGCCGAGCAGCATGGCGGCGGCGCGTTGGGCCAAGTCGATGGTGGCGGGGGGCAGGGGATCGCCTTCGAGGTCGATGGCGGTACCGCCGATCAGACCCTCTTCGAAGCGCAATTCACGACTTCCGCCGTGGGTGGCGGCGATCAGCACTCTGCGGGCGGCGGCGGTGACCTCGGGGCCGACGCCGTCGCCGGGCAGGAGAGCGACCAGAGCGCGGTCTTTCATCATCCTGCACTGCCGATCTGCCGACTGTCGAAGGTCGGTGGATGGCTGGCCTCATAGGCTTCGAGAGCCTTCTGCTGGCGTAGCAAGTAGCCCAACTGATCGACCCCATCAAGCAGACAGCGGCGAGCGAAGGGATCGACCTCGAAGGCCACCGGCTCGCCGCCGGGCAGATGCCACAGGCAACTCTCGAGATCGATGCTCACTTCGATCGCCGGCTTGGCCGCTACTGCGGCTTGCAATCTCTGCCAGGTGGTCTTGTCGGTCTCGATCGGCAGCAGCCCGTTCTTCAACGAGTTGCTGCGAAAAATATCGGCAAAGCGGGGACTGATGACGGCGCGAAAGCCGTGGTCTAGGAGCGCCCAGGGGGCATGTTCGCGTGAGCTGCCACAGCCGAAGTTCTCCCCTGCCAGCAGCACTTGCGAGCCCTGGTGTTGGTGCTGGTTGAGAACGAATTCCGGATCCTGCCGCCAGTGGGCGAAGAGGCCGGCAGCGAGTCCCTCGCGGGTGGTCGTCTTGAGGAAGCTTGCGGGGATGATTTGGTCAGTGTCGACATCGTTGGACGGCAGCGGTACCAGGCGGCTCTGGAGCTGGCTAAAACGGGGTGGTTGGCTCATCACATAAGCTCCCGAGGATCGGCGATATGGCCAGCGATGGCGCTGGCGGCTGCGGTCAGCGGACTTGCTAGAATAGTACGCCCGCCGGCTCCTTGGCGACCTTCGAAGTTGCGGTTAGTGGTGCTGACGGCGAGCTGGCCAGCGGCCAGAGTATCGCCATTCATCGCCAGGCACATCGAGCAGCCGGCGGCCCGCCAATCGGCGCCGGCGGAGCGAAAGACCTGGTCCAGACCTTGCTCCTCGGCTTGACGTTTGACTTTGTCGGAGCCAGGTACCACCAGCATCTCCACTCCGGCGGCAACCTCGCGACCGTCGAGCAGCCGGGCGGCGGCTTGCAGATCGGAGAGGCGCGAGTTGGTGCAGCTGCCGAGGAACACCACGTCGACGGGACGGCCGAGTAGCGGTTCGCCGGGAACGACTCGCATGTAGCGCTGAGCCCGTTCGACCGCCTCGCGCTCGCCACCGCTGTATTCCTCGGGCCGTGGGACCCGAGCCGACACGCCAATAGCGGTGCCCGGATGGGTGCCCCAAGTGACCATCGGTTCAATGTCGGCGGCGTCTAGGGTGACTCTTTGGTCATAGCTTGCTCCGGGATCGCTGACCAAGGCACGCCAGCGGGCGACGGCGGCCTCCCAAGCCGCGCCTTCAGGGACTAGCGGCCGACCTTGCAGATAGGCGAAGGTGGTTTCATCGGGGGCGATCATGCCGCTGCGCGCACCGCCTTCAATAGACATGTTGCAGACCGTCATGCGGCCGTCCATGTCGAGTTCACGGATCGCCTGGCCGGTGTATTCGATCGCCTGGCCGGTGCCGCCGTCGACGCCGATGTGAGCAATGATGGCGAGGATCAGATCCTTGGCGGTCACCCCTAGGCCGCGCTGGCCATCGAGGCGAATTTCCAGCGTTTTCGGCTGCCTTTGGAGCAGGCTTTGGGTAGCCAGCACATGGCCGACTTCGCTGGTGCCAATGCCGAAGGCCAACGCGCCGAAGGCACCGTGGGTGGAGGTGTGGCTGTCGCCGCAAACGATGGTCGCGCCGGGATGGGTCGCCCCCAGCTCAGGGCCGATGACGTGGACGATGCCCTGGCGGCGATCACCGAGGGCAAGCAGGGGGATGCCGTGGCGAGCACAGTTTTGCTCCAGCCGGTCGAGTTGAGCGTCGGCCGCCGGGTCGAGAACCCGCAAGCGCTGGCGATCGATTTCCGGCCGGGTCGGCGTCGAATGGTCCATAGTCGCCAAGGTGCAGTCGGGTCGGCGTACTTTCAGCCCACGTCGATCAAGTTCCGCAAAGGCTTGGGGCGAGGTCACTTCATGCACCAAATGCAGATCGACCCACAGAGTTGCCGGCATGCCCGGTGCTGCCGCCTCAGCGACTAGATGACTGTGCCATATCTTGTCGAACAGCGTCCTTTTTGCCCTGGTGCTCAAAGGTCTTCCTCGTTTGCGCCTTAGATACCGGCGGTGTATTGAGGGTTGAAGGGCTCTTCTTCGAGGGTCGGATCGAGGCCCTTGGAGAGCCTAGCAGGCTGGCGCCCGCGGCCGTTGGCTGGTGCCTCTTGGGCCTCTCGTCCGCTTGTCGCCGCCAGGGCCGACGCCGCGACGGCGGCCTGCTGGGCCGCCGGATCTGCCGCCAACAAGCGGTTGGTTGCCGCCAAATAGGCTTTGGCGCTGGCGATTACCACGTCGGTGTGGGTGGCGTAGCCGTGGTAGGTGCGTTCAGCCGTGGCCTGGGCGGCGATCCGTACCGAGACCTGGCCGAGAGCGTCTTTGCCCTGGGTCACGTTGCGAATGCTGAAGTCGAGCAACAAGTCTTGGCGGCCGAGGATCTTCTGTATCGCGCCGAACACCGCGTCCACCGAGCCCAACCCGGTGGCGGAGCCGACCCGTTCATCGCCGCCCGGTCCTTGCAAGCGCACGGTAGCGCTGGCGGCATGGCGACCACAGGCCAGGCGCAGGTCGAGTAGCTGGAACAGTTCCGGGGGCGCCGCGGCTTCTTCCAGCACCAGGGCGCGGAGATCAGCTTCGGTGACCACTTTCTTGCGTTCGGCCAGCGCCTTGAAGCGGCGAAAGGCCTCGGCCAGGGGCTCGTTTTCGAGCGCGATACCCATGTCGCTCAAGCGCACTCGGAAAGCGTGCCGGCCACTGTGTTTGCCCAGCACCAACTCGCTACTCTCGCGGCCGACACTCTCGGGAGTCATGATCTCGTAGGTTCTTTGGTCTTTGAGCATGCCGTCTTGGTGGATACCAGCCTCATGGGCAAAGGCGTTGCGGCCGACGATCGCTTTGTTCGGCGGCACCGGCATGCCGGTGTACTGGCTCACCACCCGGCTAACCCGGGTGAGTTTGCGGGTATCGATACCGGTTTCCAGACCGAGCAGCGGGCGGCGGGTGGCCAGGGTCATAACGATCTCTTCCAGGCTGGTGTTGCCGGCCCGTTCGCCGATGCCGTTGACCGTTACCTCGACCTGGCGCGCGCCGGCGCGGATCGCCGCCAAGCTGTTGGCGGTGGCCAAGCCGAGATCGTCGTGACAATGAGCCGAGAAGATCACCGACTCGGCGCCGGGGGTGTGGTGGATCAGATAGGCGAAGAGGGCGCCGTATTCGTCGGGCAAGGTGTAGCCGACGGTGTCGGGGATGTTCAGGGTGGTGGCGCCGGCCTGGATCGCCACGGTCAGCACCTGGACCAGGAATTCGCGGTCCGAGCGCCCGGCGTCCTCTGGGCTGAACTCTACATCGTCGCAGAAGCCCTTGGCGTAGCTCACCATCTCACTGACCCGGTCGACGACCTGAGCGCGACTGAGGCCGAGCTTCTTTTCCATATGCAGGTCGGAAGTGGCGAGAAAGGTGTGAATCCGTGGCCGCTCAGCGCCGCGCAGGGCCTCCCAGGCGCGTTCGATATCTCTTTTGACGGCCCGTGCCAGGCCGGCGATGATCGGGCCGTTGGCGTGGCCCAGGCGCCGCGCGATGCGCCGTACTGCCTCTTGATCGTCAGGGCTGGCGGCGGGAAAGCCGGCCTCGATTACATCGACTCCGAGATCGGCGATCTGGCTCGCCAGCAGCTGCTTTTCGTCGCTGGTCAAGCTGGCGCCCGGGCTTTGCTCGCCATCGCGAAGGGTGGTGTCGAAAATCAGTACTCTATTGGCCATTGTTGACATAACGGTCGGTCGGTTGGTCACTGGGGTAAACATCGGCCGTTCCTCTGCGAGCTGTCGTCGGCGTGCGGTTAGGTGAGTTCCGGCACCGCTTGTAACCAACCGTGAGGGTCGGCGGCGCGGCCGGATACGAGATCGAAGAAGGCGGCTTGTAGACGCTGGGTGATCGGCCCCGGACGGCCGCTGCCGATGGACTGGCGGTCCACCGAGCGGACCGGGGTGATCTCAGAAGCGGTACCGGTGAGGAAAATCTCGTCGGCTAGGTAGAGTTGTTCCCGCGGTAGACTCGCCTGGCGGAGCGGGAGGTCGAGATCGGCGGCTAGCTGAAGCACCGTGTCGCGGGTGATGCCTTCGAGAATCGAGTCCACCGTCGGTGGGGTGATCAGCTCACCACGTTGCACCAGAAACAGATTCTGTCCCGCCCCTTCGGCTACCCGACCGTGATCGTCGAGCATGATCGCTTCGGTAAAGCCGTTCGCTTTGGCCTCCACCGAAGCGAGCTGATTGTTGATGTATTGGCCGCCGATCTTGCCCAGAGGCATCAGCGAGTTGGCCGAGATCCGGCGCCACGAGCTGACCCCGACATCGACCCCTTTGGCCAGCGCCTCGGCGCCGAGATAGCTGCCCCAGGGGAAGCAGAAGATCGACAACTCGGCCGGCGATTGCGAAGGGTTGAGGCCGATGGCACCGCTGCCGCGGTAGGCCAGCGGTCGGATATAGCACTCTTTTTGCCGATTGCGGGCCACTAGCTCGAGGCAGAGTTTGGCGATCTGCTCGGCTTGGATTCCCAGGTCCATCCCCAGCAGCTTGGCCGAGCGCAGCAAGCGCTCGACGTGGGGGCGGAGGCGGAAGATCGCCGGTCCCGAGCGGGTGTCGTAGCAGCGTATCCCCTCGAAGACACTGGAGCCGTAGTGCAGCGCGTGGGTGGTGATGTGGACGCTGGCGTCCTGCCAACGGCACCACTCGCCGTGGTGCCAAATCCAGTCTGTTGCTTCGATGGCCATCGCCTGGTCTTCTTACGCTATGCCGCTTTCAAGATAGTCACGTAAAAACCCCCCGGTGTCGGTGTCGGTGCCGGGGGTTGGGTGAGTTCGCTGTTCTACGAACCTACCTAGACCCCGCTGTCGCCAAGGGTGAGGAGCAGCAAGCACGGCAACAGACCGCCAGAGGTCGACCGACCTTGGGTAGCGGGCAGGTTTTGCATCAAGCTGTGGGACTGGGGGTTCGAGTAACTCATCGCGTACTGGCCTACTGCTGGCTCGGCTAGGCGCTTCGCCGAGGCCTGCCGCGGCAATATACGCGCCGCTTTGGCTGGGGTCAAGAACGAAGCTGCCAGCAACCGGCGGTTTGGACGCTATTTCCCGCGCCGCACCCTCCGCCCCGGAGCTGGCTTTCTGGTGTCTCTTATCGTGGTGGTTTTCATCTTAGTGACTTTTCTTGGCGTAGTTTTTCTTGCCGCAGTCTTCTTTGTTGGCGCTTTCTTGTGCGGTTTCTTCCCAACCTTTGCCGGCGCCGTGCCCATCTCGAGGTCGATACCGAAGACCGACGATAGCTGGTCGTCGGCGAGCACTCGCGCTGAGCGGGACTTGCGTGGGATGGGCGATGAAGCAGCGGCGGCCTCGACCAATTCAAGAGGATCGAGGCCGCGCAGGGTGAACAACAGCTCCGGTTGCTGGTCGAGTCGGGCACCGATGCCGTAGAGGGTCGCCGCGACGTGCTTGCATAGGGTGGCCCAATCGGGACAGGTACAGTTTAGAGAGATCTCCCGTGGGGCTGGAAAGAGTCCGGACTTCGGGTTGGTGGCGATTGCCATGACGCTCTTGGAGAGGGCGCCTTGCAGGAGCTCGACCAACGAGCCGATCTGGCCCGCGCAGCAGCGCTTGACCGTCGTCCAGCGCCGCTTGGCCAGTGGCTTGATGGCGATGCTCACCTGGTAGATCTCCGAGCCGCTGACCAAGGCCCGCACCTGCCCGGCCTCGATCTGCAAGTCGATCACCGATCCATTGCGGACGTAAGTGCGACCGCGGGGCAGGCGATTGGTGTAGTCACTGTAGCTTTCGAGGTTCTTGCACCAGGCGCTGCCCCAGAAAGTGGTGGCGATTTTCCGGCCAGCTACTTCGACCGGTTCGACCTGCTGCCCGGACTTCCTCATCTTGGCGACTTTTTTGGCCGCTCGGCGGCGGCGTTCGGCCACCGGTATGTAGCGTGGCCATCTGCTGTCGGAATACCTGGCCATTGATCTGCTCCTCAGTCTCTTATCCTTGTTCTAGGTCTCTAGCGAGCGGCTAAGGTCGAGAGAGACTAGCGCCAGCAACTCGTCATTGCTCATCTCGGTCAGCGTCGAGGTGGCTTCACTGGAGAGGATCTCATCAGAAATTCGCTGCTTGCTGGTGATCAGCCGGTCGATGCGTTCTTCGATAGTGCCGCGGCAGACGAATTTGTGCACCAATACGTTGTTCTTCTGGCCGATGCGGAAGGCGCGGTCGGTGGCCTGGTTCTCCACCGCCGGATTCCACCACCGATCGAAGTGGATCACATGCGAGGCGGCAGTCAAATTGAGTCCAGTGCCCCCGGCCTTTAGCGATAGCACCATGAAGGGTATGCGCTCGTCGGTCTGAAAGCTCTGCACCAGTCGCTGCCGCTTTTTGACTGCCGTACCGCCGTGCAGGAGCAGGCCCCTGTGGCCGAAGATGTCGCTCAGATGGCTTACCAACGGCTCGGTCATTTGGCGAAATTGGGTGAATACCAACACCTTGTCCTGGCGGGCGGCAAGCGGTTCGCAAATCTCCCGCAAGCGCAGCATCTTGCCACTGTCGGTGGGCTCGTATCTGTCGTCGCCGAGCCACTGCGACGGGTGATTGCAGATCTGCTTGAGACGCATCAAGAAAGCCAGAACGACTCCCCGCCGTTCGATCCCATCGAGTTCCTCAAGGGCTCTGGCCAACTCACCGACGCTCTGTTGGTAGAGCGCCGCCTGGTGCTTGCTCAGCAGGCAGTAGGCATTGACCTCGGTCTTCTCGGGCAGATCGGAGATGACGCTCTTGTCGGTCTTCAGCCGGCGCAGAATGTAGGGCCCTAGCAGCCGGCGCAGGGGCGCATAGCCGAACTCGCTCGAGGCCATCGATTTGCTCAGCTGGCGGAATGCTTTCGCGGAGCCTAGTAACCCCGGGTTCAAGAAGTCGAAAATAGACCACAGGTCGCCAAGTCGGTTCTCAACCGGGGTGCCGGTCAGTGCCAGACGCCAGCTGGCACTCAGCTGCTTGATCGCCCGGGTCTGCTTGGCGGCGGGGTTCTTGATCGCTTGCGCCTCGTCGAGGATCACGTCGCGCCAGTGGTGGGACTTCATCCACTCGCTGCGCAGGACGGTGCCGTAGGTGGTGATCACCGCATCGTAGGGTTCGACTTTCTTCGCTGACAGCTTTTTCAGCTCTTGCGGGCTGAGTTGTGAGGGGTGGGCCAGCAGTATCTTCAGCTGGGGGGCAAAACGCTCAATCTCCAAACGCCAGTTGTCGAGCAGAGAAGCGGGCACCACCAGCAGGTCGGTGCCGGTCTCCTTTTTGCGCTGGCTGATCGACAGCACGGCCAGCACCTGGACGGTTTTTCCCAGACCCATGTCGTCCGCCAGGCAACCGCCGAGTTGTAGGCTGCGCAGGGTGGCGAGCCATTGCGCACCGAGTTTCTGGTAGGGCCGCAGCTCGGCTCGCAAGCCGGCGTTGGCTTCGATCTCGGCGTGCAGCTCGGGTGAGCGCAGCTGGTCGAGTCGGGAAGAGAGCCACTTGCCGGCGATCACCTCGGACCATTGCGGCCGGTCGTCTTCGAGATCTTCCACGCTACCACGGTCGAGTTCGGCGCCAGCCAGTAAGCGCATGGTCTCGGCGAAGCTGACCTCACCCGCTGCTGCCTGCCGCTGTACTTTGAGCCAATGGTCGAGAACCTCCGTGAGTTTTTCCTGATCGACCTCGACCCACTGCCCTTTGATCAGTACCAGGCCGGCACTGGCCGCCAGCAGCTGCTCAATCTCCCGCGGCGACAGCTGCTGCCCATCGAGGGTCAGCTGAACATCGAAATCCAGCAGCGCCGCCATTCCCAAGGCGGATGGTACCTCGCTACCGACGGTGACCGAGACCGCGGGGCGCGGACGCTTTCTCTTCTTCCACCAATCGGGCAGCCGTACCACCAGTCCGGCCTGCTCGTAGTCCGCTACCTGGCAGAGGAAGCGGTAGGCCTCGTCCGGGCTCCAGGACAGGGGGTGATAGATGTCGCCGGAGTCCACTAGCCGGCGCAGCAGCTCGCTGTGCTCGGCCGCCCGTGAGAGGGGCGAGAGCAGGGCCAACAAGCGCTGGCGATTCCTTGTTCCAGCGTATTCCTTCAGTGCTCGGCCGAGGGGTATGTGTTGAGGTTTGGCCTGCTGTGAAACGCGGTGAACGTAGGTGGCGATGAAAGCGAAGGGGAAGGATGGGTCGCGCCGATTTTCCGCCAGATGCAGGCACACGCGACCGACCACGTTCCACACCGAATTCTGTTCTCTGAGGTAGTCCTGGACCCCCTTCGGGTGCTTGGCGACCTCACAGATCAGAGCCTTGCCAATGTCGGTCCACAACTCACCCAACAGGGTGGCGGTGATGAGTTCGGCGCCGGGCATGGGAGGAGCTGATCGAGCAAGAGTCTCAAACTCGTCGAGGGGAGGATCGGGGAGGATCAAGGCTTGCGGCTCGGTTGGGTCGAGGCCGCCGCAGAGTCGCGCCACAAAGGACTGTCCGAGGTCACGCCAGTAGGCGACTGTCGGGTGCAGCGTAGTGCCCGCCTCGCGCGTTCCAAGATGCAGCACACCGAGCCCACGGTCAATTTCGAAGGCGGCGAGGATGGGTCGCGTTGCTGACACCGACAAGGGCGACCCGTCGACTGACGAACTCAGCTGGAGATCGATGCGACCGGTCGGCGTCAAGCGCCCCACCAGCACAGGGCTGTGTTCTGCGGTCAATGGTCGTCGGGCAGATTTCGAGGCACTCTGAGTGGAGGTTTGGGGCACGGGCAATAGAGTAGCCGATGGACCCTCCTCAGCCCCAACAGAAACAACTGGTGACCGGTGCATAGTCGGTTTCGCTGGCTGGCAACTATTTGTAAGTAGCGTACTTCAATGATCTGCCAGCGGGCAGGTCAACCAGCTTCTTGACCCCTGTGGGTTGCCCTACACCCTGGTCGGATCCTACAGCTTCAGGAGCTGAGCGGAACCGGAACGCCACACCGCAAACCAACCAAATGCCTATCGCTGGCGTCTCACTGGCAAGACTTCGAAACCTGGGTCAGGAGACATCATGGGCCCTAGCGAAATCAAGCACCTTCTGCGGCGTTTAGTGCGGCGTCCAGGCTTCACCGCCGCCGCCGTCTTGACCTCGGCCTTGGGCATCGGCGCTACGGTAGCGATATTCAGTGTGGTCTACGGTGTGCTGATCCGCCCGCTGCCTTACCCCGAGGCCGATCGCCTGGTCGGCCTGTGGCACGACGCGCCAGGGATGGGCATCTACAAGTTCAATCAAGGCTACGGTAGCTACACCCTTTATCGGGAGCGCGCGCAAACCCTCGAGGACGTCGCCCTGTACGACGTTCAGTCCTTTAGCCTCGCAGGAGCCGGGGAGCCTGAGCGGTTGGTTGGCTCGCGGGTGACCGCCTCTTTCTTCTCGGTACTTGACAGCGCGCCGATCCTCGGCCGCACCTTTAGTGCTGAGGAGGATCGGCCGGGGGGACCGGACGTGCTGCTGTTGAGCCATGGCTTCTGGCAACGCCGTTTCGATAGCTCGGCGACGGCTATCGGCGCGGTGGTGCAGATCGACGGCAAGCCTTGGGAAGTGATCGGGGTGATGCCCGAAGGCTTCGCTTTCCCCGACGAGGAGATCGAGCTTTGGGTACCCCATCCGATTGCTGCTGAAGAACTCAGCGAAGTCAACTTCAGCTTTAACGCCGTGGCCCGCTTGCGGCCGGGCGCGACCGCCGAGCAAGCCACTGCCGAACTCAGTGCGCTGCTGCTCGAGCTGCCGACGGCTTATCCAGGGGTGCTGAACATAGAGATGCTTGAGCAGAGCGGCATGACGGCTTTCGCCAACCGGTTGCGCGACGACCAAGTGGGCGATGTGCGTCGGCTGCTTTGGGTGTTGCTCGGCGGGGTCGGCTTCCTGCTACTGATCGCTTGTACCAATGTCGCCAATCTGTTGCTGGTGCGTAGCGAGGGGCGCCAGCGGGAGTTGGCGGTACGCGCTGCATTGGGTGCCAGCCGAGCTCGTCTAGCCGGCGACCTGGTTGCCGAGAGTGTGGTGCTAGCGGCTCTGGGAGGCACCCTGGGCATCGGCTTGGCGCGACTCGGTCTCGCTGCTCTGGCTGGGCTCGATCCGGGCAACTTGCCGCGAATTGCAGCGATTCGAATCGATGCTCCTGTGCTGCTCTTCGCCGCCGCCATTTCGCTGCTTGCCGGGCTGGTCTTTGGCATTCTGCCGTCGTGGAGACTGCGCCACCGGGTGTTCGGTATGGCCTTGGCGGAGAGCGGCCGTGGGGGCAGCACCGGGCGCAGTAGCCAACGGATGCGCAGCCTGCTGGTGATCGCACAGATGGCTCTCGCTCTGGTTTTGCTCTTTGGCTCGGCGCTGATGTTGCGCACTTTTCAGGCCCTGCGCGAGGTCGATCCAGGTTTTGATCGGCAGACCATCCTGACCCTTCGCCTCACCCTGCACGGCGAGCGCTACGCTGACGCTGAACAGCGGGCTCGTTTCTGGACTCACCTCGCCGACCAGGCGCGGGACTTGCCCGGCGTCGAGGCGGTGGCCGCGGTGTACAACTTGCCGCTCACTGATGGCGACACCAATCCTGGCTACATCATCGAAGACTTTCCGCCGCAAGCCGAGGATCCGCCGCTGGTGGCGCTGCAGAATTTCGTCACTGGCGACTACTTCCAGACCCTCGGTATTCCGCTCCTAATCGGCCGCGGTATCGAGCGTCATGACATCGAAGAGCGGACGCCGTCGGTGGTGGTGAGCGCGGCCTTTGCACGCCGGATCTGGGGTGATACCAGCGTCATTGGCAAGCGTCTCAAGCGCGGACTGCCGAGCGATCAGCGGGCACCGTGGTACGAGGTCGTCGGGGTTGCTGGCGACGTGCGCGACGACTCTCTCACCAGCGATCCGGCAGAGATGGTCTACTTTCCGCTGCTCGCCCAACCGGAGGACGAGAGTGGTTGGACACCGTCGGTGATGAGCCTGGCGGTGGCGAGCAGCAGTGGCGATCCACTGAGCCTGGCGCCGGCCCTGCGTCAATTGGTGCGGCGTCTCGATGCCGAACTGCCGATTGTCCGCATGCGCACCACCGCCGAGATCGCCAGGCAATCGATGGTTCGCACCACTTTCACCATGACCCTGTTGCTCATCGCCTCGCTGGTGGCGATTATTCTTGGCAGTATCGGCATCTACGGCGTGCTCGCGCAGAGCGTTGCCCAACGCACTCTCGAGATCGGTATTCGCCTGGCCCTAGGTGCCGATGGCGGCAAGGTGCGGAGCATGCTGGTCGGCCAGGGCTTACGCTTGGCCGCTATCGGTATCGGAGTGGGTTGGTTGGGTGCGGTGGTGGTCGGCCGACTGTTGGGGGCGCTGTTGTTCGGAGTTTCAACCAGCGATCCTTCGAGTTTTGTCGCTGTCGCTCTGCTGTTGGGGTTGGTGGCTGCCATCGCTTCGCTGGTGCCGGCGCAGCGCGCCGCCCGCCTGGCCCCCAGCGAAGCACTACGCCATCAGTAGAGAGAGCGAGGCCAGCGAGCTAATTCGACTTGGAGCCCGACCAGCCGCCCAAATCGCCGTTTTCAAAACCGTCGGCGAAGAGGATGTCGCCGAGAATGGCCAGGTCGTTGTCGCTGACATCCAGGTAGTCCATGCCCGAGTTGTCCTGGCGAACGCGGAGCCGGATCAGGGCGGAGGGATCGGCCGGCACCGTCCACTCGAAGGTGTGCTGGCTGCCAGAGGTCGGATCTCCCGGTGGCAGGTCGGTGGCGATCGGAATCCACGGCCCGTTGGCACCGCTGGTGGAATACCACACGTCCCAGTTCTGCAGATCGTGCTGCACCTGGATCTCCCAGTTGACGCTGACCTCCTCGCCGGCCATCAGCACCTCGCCGCCATTGGGGCCGACCAGATTGATGTGCGCCGCCAGGGGTGTGGCGGCGGCGAGACAGCAGGCAAGAATCCACCCCCAGGGATGGTGGGCGCGGCGGCTGGGTGACTTGTCGCTAGCGATCGGGGGGGTGTCGCGAACAGCGTGGCAAGTTTCGAGGCTAGGGCGCATGGGAACTCCTGAATGGCAATGTTGGAATATTGCTATTGATCAACTTATATTCTCTCAACCTACGCTTGCAAATCAAGACATCGGACTTGGCCAATTCGAATTCGCGGCTGCGATCTGTTGCAGTGGAAGGGCTTATTAGACCTTCTGAGGTTGGGATAAGGGCTCGGCACAAGCTTGAAGTCCGCTACCGAGGCTGACTCACCTTGTCCGGGTCGCCCCAATCGGGAAGTCGGGGGCCCACGCCCCCCCCCCCTCCCTACTTCCCACACCACCGTGCGTACGGTTCCGTGCACGGCGGTTCAAGTTCGACAGTTCAGCCTTCGATGTTCTTGAATGAGGCTGACGAGTCCGAGCTGTGGGA
Source organism: Candidatus Multivoradales bacterium (assembly GCA_965248925.1). Classification (GTDB taxonomy): domain Bacteria; phylum Acidobacteriota; class Thermoanaerobaculia; order Multivoradales; family J023; genus CBDFLE01. The sequence continues at coordinate 114,924 of CBDFLE010000004.1, forward strand.
GCCATCGCGTGGGCACGGCGCGATGCATGTGGGGAGTCCTGGCATTCCACCAGGGGCCCCGACAGTTGTAGGACGTGATGCGGGCCTGGTCACGGGGCAGGCCCCGCTTCCTCAGCTCCTTGGCTCGGATCCGTGGCTTCTCCCACTGGCGCCGCCGAATTGGGGGGCTTCAGCGCTCGGGCATGTGCCTCACATCTGGAGCGCGGCTTCCCCAGGGTCACGGCCATTGAGAGCGTAGACTTGGTTGATCGTGCAAGACAATCCAGGTGCAGGATCGAGAGCACCGAGCAAGATCAGGACAATGGACCACTGGGCTGAATGCGACATGGCAGGGTCTCCTGGAGTGAGTTACTGTTGGGGGCGACTTCATGCTATTAAAGCATTTCTGATTGGCGATGCGGTCTTCTATATCGGCTTTCTGAGTGTCGCTCAACCCGGATCGCCAGCTGATAGGATCGCCGCATGACGAACAGCTCTCTCAGCTCGACCCTGGCGCCGCTGGTCCTGCCCGAAGCCGATGGCGAAGCGACTCGTCTCGGTGATCTGTGGCAGGATTCGCCCGTGGTGCTGGTTTTTCTGCGCCACTACGGCTGAATATTCTGCCGTGAGCATGTCGCGCAGTTGCGTGACTTCGAGCCGCAGATCCGCCAGGCTGGTGCCAGCGTTGCCGCCGTTGGCCTGGGTAATTCGCACTATGCCCGCACTTTTCGCGAAGAAAGCGGCATTACCTTTCCCTTGCTGGTCGACAAGCAGCGCCAGGCCTACCGCGCGGCCAGTTTGCAGGCCGCCAGCTTGAGTCATTTGCTGCGTGGCGACAACTTTGCTGCCCGCCGCCGGGCCAAGGCCGCGGGCCATCGTCAGCACCGGTTGGGCAAGGATCCGCTACAGTTGGGGGGAAGCTTCGTCTTTGCCCCCGGCGATATCGACCTTTTCGTCCACCTGAGTGAGACCTTCGGCGACAACGCCGAGCTGGCAGACGTGGTCGCTGCCTTGCCGGCCAGCTGAGGCTGGTCCGGGATTTCTACCCCACTCGTCAAATACATTCGGCAAACACCGTCGCGGCAAACACTGTCGCAATGAGGAGAGAAGTCATGTTCCGAGCATTCCTGGTAGGGCTGCTGCTGCTGCCCATGGCGGCCCTGGCGCAAGCGCCGCTAGCGCACCATTTCGTCGAGCTGCAAGTCGATTCCGGCGACATTCGCAACCGCGGTGGTGAGCGTACAGTCACTTTTTCGCAGACCTTGAGGGTGGAAGGCGCGACTTGGTTGCGGCTCTACTTCACCGAGGCCAGCTTGGGTCTTGTCGCAGGGCGTCCGCGGGCGTCGGTGCTCCGACTCACTTCACTACTGGATGGGGCGGTGCAAGAGCACGATTGGCAGAGCTTGCGGCAGTGGCGCCAGTCTTCGGCCTTCTTCAACGGTGACGCGGTGCGGGTGGAGTTGGTCGCTGATCCCGACGCGCCTGCCAGTCGTCTGCGGATCCACGAGGTGATGGTTGGCGAACCGGCTCTCTTTGGCAGCAAGACAATCTGCGGTGCTCTTGACGATCGTCTGCTGAGCAATGACCAACGGGTGGCGCGCATTGTGCCGGTGGGCTGCACGGCTTGGTTGATCGACGATGCCGAAGGCTGCTTTCTGACCGCTGGCCACTGCGTGGGTGATAACTTTGATGTTATTGAGTTCAACGTCCCTCTGTCCGCTGCCGACGGTTCGGTCAACCATCCGCAACCCAGCGATCAATATGCGATCGATCAGAGTTCGTTGCAGTGGGATCAGACGGTCATTGGCAATGACTGGGCATATTTTGGAGGTTTCCCCAATTCGGAGACTGAACTCACCCCGCGGGAAGTGCAGGGAGTTACCTACACCCTCGGTACGCCGCCGGCAGTGGTCGGAAGCGAGAGCATTCAAATCACCGGCTATGGATCTACCACCGGCACTCAGGGTACTCCCCTGACCTGGGACCAGGTGCTGACCACTCACAGCGGGCCGCTGAGCAGTGTCAGTGGCACGGTGCTGCGGTATCGCACCGATACCACCGGGGGTGATTCGGTTCGGCGGTGCTTAATTTGAGCAACGGCCTGGCGATCGGCATTCACACCAACGCCGGGTGCACCGCTGGCGGCGGCTCCAACAGCTCCACCTCGCTGGCCAACGCGGGGGTCAGCAGCGCGCTGGTCGTGCCCATAGGAATCTTTGCCGCGGGGGCGCCGCCGCTGCGGCTGAGCCTGACCTCGGAGTTGCCGGCGCCGGCGCCGCCCGAGGGCTTTACTGTCGACGTGGCGGTGGTCGATCGCTTGGGGGATCCCGCCGCGGCGACTTCGGCGACCTTGGTGTATGACGTTGGCGGTGGTGATCAAATGCTTGCCATGAATGACCTTGGCGGCGGCCTCTGGCGGGCCATTTTGCCGCCGCAGACCTGTGGTGACGAGGTCTTGCTCCGAGTCAATGTCGAGGCCGCTGGCGGTGCTCTGATCCGCCACCCGTTTGCCGCCGAGGGTTCTGCCGACCGGCGCTATCGGCGGCGGCTGGTGAGTGGTTTCCTGGCCGTTTTTCGTGACGACTTCGAGACCGATCAGGGGTGGGCGGTGGAGAATGACGGCTCTTTGACTGCCGGTGCCTGGGAGCGCGGAGCCCCAGCGGGCTACGGTCTGCGCCAAGACCCGCCGTGGGATGCTGACAGCTCCGGCCAGTGCTTTCTGACGTCAGCGCCGGGAGGCAACACCGATGTCGATGGCGGTGCCACCCGCTTACTCTCACCTTTGATGGATGGCACCCAGGGGGCCGATCCCCACCTCACCTACTGGCGCTGGTGGTCCGACGCCGGGGCCAGCGATGATGCCTTTGTCGTCGAGCTGTCGAATGATGATGGAGCGAGCTGGGTCACCCTCGAGACCTTGACCTCCGGCGCTGCAAGCGGCTGGGTGCGGCGGATTTTTCGGGTCGCTGACTTCGTCACTCCCAGCGATCAGCTGCGCCTACGGTTTACCGCCGAGGATACCGGCGGCGGCGATGTGATCGAGGCTGGGGTTGACGGCGTGGCGCTGAGGGACGGCGCCGAAGGCTGGTCTTGCATGGGCGATATCTTCGCCGATGGCTTCGAGGCCGGCGATACGACCAGCTGGACGTTCAGCTAGGGCTGATTCAGGTCGACTTCAAGTCAAGCCACCAATGAAAAACGGCGCGATCTCGTTAGAGACCGCGCCGCTGGATTTTCAGGCTGCTACTGGCTTACCAGCGACCGCCGCCACCGCCACCGCCACCGCCACCGCGATGACCGCCGCCGCCGCCGCCGCCGCCGCCGCCACGATCCTGACGTGGACGAGCCTCGCTGACGTTTAAGGTGCGACCGCCCATGTCCGTCTGGTTGAGGGCCGAGATGGCCTCATCGACGCTGCCAGACATCTCGACGAAACCGAAGCCGCGTGGGCGTCCAGTGTCCCGGTCGGTTACCAAGTGGACCGAAACGACTTCGCCGTACTCGGTGAAGAGGCCAGTGACCTCGTCTTCTGTTGCGCTGAACGGCAAATTGCCTACGTAGATCCGATTACTCATCTGCTTCTCCTGTCCGTCCCTCAGGGACGGAAAGTCTTAGGTTGCCGGCATTAGCCGACGCGTACTCATATCGGGCACAAATCCAAGGATGGTCACTTGCTCGGTCTCGGGAAGGACGGTATCTTGAAGAGTCTCTTCGGGAGGTGGGAGGTTGCTTGCAGTCCGTTGGCTGAACCCAACTTGCGTAAACCTTAGCAGGCTCTTCTTGGCCTGGCAATACATTATTTGTATTTCTTGCCAGGGGTCCCCTTCTCGGCGCGGTTAGGCGTGCTGCCCATGGCAGCTTGGAGGACCTAGCTTGCGGCCTCTGACAGGGCTGGGTAAGCTGCTGCAATGGGTTGGAAGACTAGTGCGTGCTTGCTTTCGGTGATGCTCTTTGGCGTCCAGCTCCTGGCCTGTCGAGAGCCGGTGGAGGAGAGGTCGGGGCCGCTTGCGGAGGCCTTGGAACAGCCACCAACGCTGGTTCTGGTGACTCTCGATACTACTCGTGCCGATGCCGTTGGCTATGCTAACAAGGATCTCGAGACGCCTGCGTTGGATGCCCTGGCCAAAAGGGGGGTGGTTTTCAACCAGGCTTATACGACAGCGCCGATGACCCTACCGGCCCACGCTTCGATGTTCACCGGCCAGCTGCCGTCCAGCCACGGTGTGCACGAGAACGCACGTTATTTGCGGACCGAGGAGAAGCTGCTCGCCGAACGCCTACGACAGCTGGGTTACCGCACCGCGGCCTTTGTTTCTGGGTTTCCGCTACGCCGTCAGTTCGGCCTGGCACGGGGCTTCGAACTCTACGACGACGACTTCGGCGGTGCTGCCGAACGCGATGCCAGGGCAACCACCGACCGCGCCCTTGCCTTCTTGCAGCGCCACGGCCAAGAGCCGCTCTTTCTTTGGCTGCACTACTTCGATGCCCACGATCCCTACAGGCCGCCCGAGCCTTTTCGTTCGCGCTATGCCGCGCAACCCTATCTCGGCGAGATAGCCTACCTCGACAGCCAGCTGGGCCGGTTGATAGAGGCCCTCGAGCTGAAATTTGGCCAGCGGTTGCGGCTGCTAGTGGTGGGCGATCACGGCGAGGGACTGGGTGATCACGGCGAGGCATTGCACGGCCATTTGCTCTACCAGGGGGTGATGCGAGTGCCGTTGGTGGTTGTCGGAGGAGTCCAGGCGGCGCAGATCGAACGGCCGGTGAGCACGCGGCGGGTATTTGACACCCTTCTAGGCTGGGCCACCGGAGAGGGGATGGGTGGTTTGCTCGATGGCGTTGGGGAAGTGGTGCTCGGGGAGGCGATGAAGCCTTATTTGCAGTATGGCTGGCAGCCACAGGTGATGGCAGTCGATGGTTCCACCAAAGCGATTCGCTCCGACCGGATCGAGATTTTTGATGTCGCGCGCGATCCGCTGGAGAATCGAGATCTGGCGCCTTCGACTGAGCTTTCCGGCCGGCTTCGCCGGGCCTTGACCAGCTACCCTCTACCGACCAGCCCAGGTCCAGCGGGCGAGATCAGCGCCGAGGATCGGGAGCAGCTCGCTAGCCTGGGCTACGTCGGTGGTGGGCAAGCACCCGGTCTCCCGCGGGCCGAGGCGCCGGCGGCTCGCGATATGACCCGTCTATTCGCCGACCTCGACTTGGGTGCAGGGCTGTTCATCGCCCGGCGCTACGCCGAGGCGGTGCCGGTTTTCGAGCGCCTGGCGGCGGCCGACGGCAGCAATCCGACTACTTTTCTGCGTCTGGCCGTGGCCCATTCGGCGCTGGGAGAGGATCATCGCGCGCAAGGCGACTTCGAGCGTGCGCGGCGGATTGATCCCAGCTCTCTCGATCTGCGTCACTATCAGGCCCTGCATCATTTGCGCATGGGTCGCTGGAGCGCGGCCGAGCCGTTGTTGGTCAGCGTCGTCGCCGAAGCCCCTAAGCGCTTGCCGGCGCTTGCGGGCCTGGCGGCGGTGCGCGAGCGCCAGGGTCGTCAGTCAGAGGCGGCCGAGCTGCTGCAGCGGGTGACCGAACTGGACCCGAGGGCGGCCGATGCCTGGCTCAAGCTCGGCCAGTTGCGCATGGGGGAGGGCAGCACACCCTTGGCCGTGGACGCTCTCGAACGCGCCAGCGAGCTAGATCCAGAGAACTTTCCGGCCGATCTCGAACTCGCCGTGCTCTACATGGCCAGCGGTCGGCTGCAAGAGGCCAGTGAGCGTCTCGACCGGGTCCGGTCCGACAGCCAGGGCTGGCCCATGGCGTTGTTCAAGCGCGCTCAGATCAGCGTCTTGCTGGGCGACAGTGACAGCGCGGAGCGGATTGGCGCCGCCCGTCGCCATGCCGATGCGGTGACCGGCCCGCTGATCGAGCGCGAAGCGTTGTTCCGCGCTCCTGCATCGGCCGTCAACTAGAAAGACCTCCAGGTGGGGCCGGGCCGAGTGCTTCGCTGAGCGCGACATGGCGTTTCTCGGGTCCAACCTCGGAGGCGCTGGCGAGAGCTGGTGGAACGACCAGCAGGCTCGCTGTGGAGCGGCGAATAACATCGCTGGCGACGCTGCCGAGGAGCAGTCGTTGAAAGCCGCTGCGGCCGTGGGTGCCAAGTAGGATCAGTTCGGCCGAGATCTGCTCAGCGGTTTCGAGAATCTCCTGTCGTGGGTACCCCTGCCGCACTTCGGGTCGCAGGTCGTTGGCAGTTTGGCTGGCGAAGCGACTCAAGAACTCCCGCAAATGCTCTTCGCCCAGGCGACCTATCTCGTCCGCGGTGATCGCGGCACCCTGGCTGGAGGCTTCGGGACTGTAGAAGTCCGGCAACTCGACCACCAGCAACACATCGACTTGGGCCGCGGTGTCGACCTGCCAACTAGCCAAGGTCGCCAACCCCCGGCGAAGAGAGTCCTCGCTCAAATCGGAGAGATCCACCGGCGCTAACATTCGCTTGGGGGCACTGGTGAAGCCGTCTTTGACCACCAACACTGGGCAGGTGGCTCGACGCAGCACTCGATCGGCGGTCGAGCCCAGGGTGAGTAAGCTGCGCTGTTCGTGCGCTCCTACAACGATCAGATCGCAGCCGAGTTCTTCGGCTCTGGTGATCAGCGTGCGATGGGCTGCCCCGGTCTCAATGGTGATCTCCGGCCATTCACCTTCGTCGAGGCCGATGCGCCGCAGCTGTTCTTCGGCGCGGGTACGGCGAAAGCTGCTTTCGCTCTTCAGGGTTTGGATATCGCCCATGCCCATGCCGACTCCCAGCGGTGGGCCATAGTAGGCGGCTGGCAGTGGGAAAGCGTGAAACACATGTAGCTCGGCGCCGCTGGCTTGAGCAATCTGCAGGGCCGCGGCGATCACCTGGTCGCTGACTTCACTGAGCGAGGTCGCTACCAGTATCTTCGTGGTCGGCGTGGACGGTTTGGAGCTGGTTCCCATGGCCTGACCTCCTGATTCGAGTTGCGTGACTGTGTGCCACGAGTTGAGACTAGGGGGGTGGGTCGGGTGCTACCAGACGCATCGGAGTAGCCAGCCGATCATCGGTGGGCGGGTTGAGCCTGCCTGTCGAGGTAGGGCCTGACGAGAAACGGCGCCCCGTGGGGCGCCGTTGAAGGGGAGCGAACTAGCTCTCGATCAGAACTCGAACTTCAGTGCTACCTGGAAACGGCGCGGGTCGAAGAAGGACCGCGCGGTGCCAAAGTTGGCGCTGTTGCGCTTGTTCTGGATGTTGTAGCCGGTCTGCTTGTCGAATAGGTTGAAGACATCGCCTCGTAGTTCGAGGTCGTAGCGGCCGGCGAACTTGAAGTGGTGGGTGTAGTTCAGATCGACCTGGTAGTGATCGCTGGTGGTGTTCGAACCGGCGGGCTCGGCGAAGCGACTAGTGTCGCTCGAGCTACCTGTCAGATGGCGGTAGACTTCCACGTCCCAGGCTTCCCACGGTTGCCCCGACTGGGCGATGGCGAAGATGCCGACGCTGCCGTCCCACTTGAAGTTGTAATAGCCGAACATCTTCAACTGGTGGCGGCGGTCACCGCGCAGGTTGCCTTCACGGAAGTTCCACAGCTGACGTCCGGCTCCATCGGCGATAAACGACGAACCGACGAAGGTGTTGGCATCGTTGGAGGTAGTGGAGTTGTCCTGGTCGAAGTTGCCGTAGTAGTGACTCCAGACGTAGGAACCTTTGAAGTAGGCATTGGTGCCTCGCCACTCGGCGTCGAAGCTGGCTTCGTAGTACTTGGTGAAGGCGCCATCGAGCTGGGCGATGACGTAGGACGAGCCGCCGACTTCGTCGCGGAAGTCTTGCAGATTCGGAATGTAGTCCTCGGTCGGAATATCCGACGGCGGCTCGAAGCGGCTGCGAGCATTGTTGTTGGTGTCTTCCCAGAAGTTGTCGCCGTAGCGGTAACGGACGTGGGCCTTGGCGGTCCAGTTTGAGCCCAGCTGTCGCGAATGGCCAATGATGTACTCGTCGATCGAGCGCGGATCGATGCCTTCTTCGAAGAACTTACCGGAGGAGGAGCGCACCGGATCGGTGCCGATCAGGTTGCCCGAGGCGTCGAAGAAGGCGCGAATCGAGCGCCGGTTGTTGCGCGCCCAAGATGCCGCTCGCGGTAGCGAGCTGGCCGCCGGGTAGTACTTCGACCAGCTAGCGTAGACGGTGTCGCGGCCGTTGTAGCTCCAGGTGGCACCGAAGCGGGGCGAGAGCAGATCTTCGAAATCATCCTCGTGCATCAGGTAGCGGTTGGTCGGCGCCACCTCGAAGCCCGAGACGTTGGACGAGTTCTCGCGCAGCCCCTGGCCGTAAAGCTTGTCGTTGGACATCAAGACGCCGAAGTTGAAGGTCCAATTGTTGAGCTTGAGCACATCATTGATCTCGATCGACTGCGATTCGAACTGCGAATTGATGGCCGGAATCAGCTCACCATTGCTGCCGAGCAGGCTCTGCTGTTCGAAGCGGGCCTCGAAGAACACCTGCTCACCATTGAATTCCGTACGCCCGCCAGGCACGGTGATCGAGCCCCAGCCGTTGGAAGTCCGCGAGAGATCCTCTTCGTCCCGCGACCATTGGTAGCCGATGTGCAGCTCATGCTTGCCGAGCAAGTAATCGTAGGAAACATCGAAATTCTCTCGCGCGAAGTCCTGATCACTGATCGTACTAGCGCCGCCCACCACGCCGCCGCCGGTTCGCACGCCGTTGTCGAGAAAGCCGTATTGGTCGATCAGAGGTGCGATGAAGCTGTTGAACGCATCCTCACCATCCAGGGGCTGCGGCACCGCGAGGCGGCCTTGGGTGTCGAGAGAGCCGATGTTGAGCCCGGTACTGCCGTCGATGAAGATGGGGAAGTTGAACTGCGTGTCAGGACGTGAGGAGTTCTCACTCAGGAAGTCGGTATATTTGAAGTTGACGTAGCTGTTACCGTTGACCACCCAGCTACCTTCCACAATGGCGATCTCCAAGGCCGAGTCGGCACCGGTGGAGGCGGTGCCAGCGGTCGACTGGCCGGCGACGCCAAAACCCGTGTCTTGACGATCCGAGTCGCGATAGCTGCCATTAACCAGCAGCGATGCATTGGGGCTCCAGGTCAGCTTGCCGAAGACCTCATTGCGGTCGCTTTCAGAATCCGGCACCGGGCCGTAGTTGTTGGAGCGGTTGTCGCGGGTGGTGGTCGGTTTGTAGTACGAAGCGTAGAAGAACAGCTTGTCGGCGACGAGCGGGCCGCCCAGGTTGGCCACCAGCCAGTCGCGATCGCGCTCAAATTCGGCGTCGCTGCCGGTATCGCGGTCACCGGTCATGCCGTCGGTCTGCACCTGGTAGCTCAGCAAGCCGTGGTAGGCGTTGGTGCCCGAACGGCTGATGGTGTTGACAGTGAAGCCGCCGGAGCGGTTGAAGCCGGTGGCGTCGGCGCCACCCTTGAGGATCGAGACCTGGGCGATATCGTGCGACGAGGGCTCGGCCGACAGGGTGCCGAAGAGGGGCAGGCCGACATTGACGCCGTCGAATTGATAGGTGTTGTCCTGGCCGCTACCCCCGGCGCTGGGGCCGCGGACGCTGTCCTCGCTGTACTGCACACCAGGGATCAGTTTGATCAGATCGCGGTATTCCTGGCCTATCGGTAGTTGGTCGATGACATCTTGGTCGATCGAGGTCTTGAGTTCGGTCGAGCCCAGGTCGATCAGCGAGGCGGCGGCGATGACCTCGACCTCGTCTTCGATGGTGCCCAGATTCAAGGTGATGTCGACCACCGAGGTCTGCTGCAGCAGCACTCGGACTTGCCGCTTGGCGGTCTCGAAGCCGCTGAGTTCGAAGGTCACCACGTAGGTGCCCGGCGGCAGCACCGGAAAGCGGTACGAACCATTGGCGCTGGTCACCGCGACCCGCGGGGTGGGCAGGACGTCGCCGTCGGCGACTACCGTTACCCCGGGCAAGCCACTGCCTGCGGAGTCTAGTACCTGGCCAGTGACGGAGCCAGACTGCTGTGCAGCGGCGGGAATGGCGCCGAGCACCAGGAGAGCGACAAGCAAAGGCAACAATCTCTTCATTCGCGACCTAATCCTTTCGAAACGTCCCTGCGGCTGCTGATCCGGTTTCCCTTGCAGCGGCTTGGGTCCATGCAGATCAGCCGCCGGCAGAGGCCGTAAGTGATCCGAGCGATGACTTCTGATCCGCGGCAGGTTAGCACGTCGATTGAATGGCGGGCAACCATGCCGGCCGTTCGGAATGGCCTTCCAACTGGCCCTTTTGTGCGGTCGCCAGGGTACCTTCCGTTGGCTGCTAGGATGCCGCCTCCGATGCTCTACGAACCCTTCCCATTCCCTGCTGGCCGCTGCCATGGCGGAGCTACTTGATGCGCTACGTGGTCGGCATCGATGCCGGTGGCAGCAAAGCCATGGCGCAGCTCGCTGATGCTGAGGGCAAGATCCTGCGGCAGGCTCGGGTGCCGGGGGTCAACTTGCATTTGGCTGGCGCCGAGCGGGTAGAGCAGATGCTCAGTCAAGTGTTGGCGGAGCTGGCGCCGCCAACACTTGCTGCCCTCTGCCTGGGAAGTGCTGGGATCGGTCGGCCTCGAGATCGGCGGCAGCTGGAGGAAATTCTTCGCCGACTGCCGTTAGTGAGCTGCCCGATCCGGGTCGAGAGTGATGCTCTGGCGGCCTTGTGGGCTGGCGCCGCCGATGGCATTGGCATCGTCGTCGTCGCCGGCACCGGCTCGATCGCCTACGGTGTCGATGGCGGCAGTCAGACGGCGCGCGCCGGCGGTTGGGGTTACCTGCTCGGTGACGAAGGCTCGGCCTATTGGCTGGGCCACGCGGCGTTGCGGCGGGGGATTCGGGCAGCGGATGGTCGGGGTCCTGCTTCCAGCTTTGGCGAGCGGGTTGCGCGGCGTCTGGGCCTGGAGGTTCCTTCCGGCCTGGTGTCTTGGTTTTATGACCAGGAGCAGCCCCGTCAGCGCGTCGCCGAGTTGGCGCCGCTGGTGGAAGAGGCGGCGATCGAGGGCGACGAGTCGGCGGTCGAGCTGCTCGACGAGGCGGCCTTGCATCTGGCGCGGGCGGCGCGTTCGGTAGCCGGCCAACTGGCTTTCAGCGCCCCATTCCCGCTGATCCTGGCAGGCGGCGCCTTCCGCGCTTGCCCCAGCTTGCACTCGAGGCTGCGCCAGGTGGTGGACCTACCGCTCGCCCGAGTCGAGCTATTGTCGGACGAGCCCGCCCTTGGCGCCGTGCGCCTGGCGCTTACTTTGTTGCCAATGGACCCGGTTACCTAGCGGAGATGCCGAATCATGAGCGAGCAAGCCGCGGCCGACAAGCTGCTGATCGTCAACGCCGATGACTTGGGCCGCACCGAGGGCATCAACGAAGGCATCTTCGCCGCCCACGAGCGTGGCATTGTGTCGAGCGCGACGGTGATGGTGGCCTATCCGGCGGCAACTACCGCCCTGGCCCGCTGGGCGGACTATCCGCGGCTCGGCCTCGGCCTGCATGTGGCGCTCAGCGGCGGTCCGCCCCTGCTACCGCCGGAGCGCTTGCCGAGCTTGGTGGATAGTGCTGGCTTGCTGCCGCGGCGGCCCGAGTTGATCGGCGATGCAGATCCGTCCGAGGTGCGGGCCGAGGTCGCAGCGCAATACCAACGTTTCTGTGCTCTTGCCGGCCGCCGGCCGACTCACCTCGACGGCCACCACCACTGCCACCGCCTGCCGCTGGTCGCCGCGCCGGTGATCGACATCGCCTGTCGCGAGGGCCTGCCGGTGCGCAATGCCGGCGGCTCCCTGGGCAGTCTCTTGCGCCAGGCGGCGGTGCCGTCGAGCGATGTCTTTGATGACAGCTACTATGGTGAGCAGGTAGAACTCAGTGATTTGCTGGCGATTCTAGATCGTCTAGAATCTGGGGTCACCGAGCTGATGTGTCATCCGGCCCAGGTCGACGAAGAACTGCGTCGGGGTAGTACTTATGTCGAGGAGCGAGAGGTCGAACTCGCCACGTTGACCCATCCCGAAGCGCGGCGCGCTTTGCAGCGGGTGGGTGCCCGGTTGATCAACTTCACGGAGTTGGCTAGATGAATCTCGGCAGCCTCGATCTAGTAGTGCTAGTGGTCTATGTCTTGGCGATTGTCGGCTTGGGCTCGTGGCTCGGGCGCAAGGTGAGCAGCGCGTCAGACTACATGCTCGGCGGGCGCAATTTCCCCTGGTGGTTGATCCTCTTCTCGATTGTCGCCACCGAGACCAGCACCATCACTTTCCTCAGCATTCCGGGCTTCGCTTTTGAGCACAACTTGACCTGGTTGCAGATTCCAATCGGCTTTGCGATCGGCCGGCTGGCGGTTTCCTGGCTGCTTCTGCCACGTTTTTTCGAGGGTCGCATCTTCACCGTCTACCAGCTTCTCGAACGACGCTTCGGTGGCGCTGCCGAGCAGACCGCTTCGGCGATTTTCATTCTCACTCGCAGTCTGGCGGATGGCTTGCGCTTGTTTCTCACCGCTATCGTGCTGCAAGAAATGACTGGCGTGGCCATGCATTGGGCGGTGGCGGCGATCGGCTTGGCAACCATCGTCTACACCTTCCTCGGCGGCATGCGGGCGGTGCTGTGGACCGATCTGGTGCAGTTCGTGCTTTACACCTTGGGTGGTGTCGTGGCGCTGGGCTTGATTATCCGGCGGCTGCCCGGAGGCTGGGGAGAGGTGATCGATGTCGGTGCCGCCGCTGGCAAGTTGCGTTGGCTCGATCTGACGTTCGACCTGTCAGAGCCCTATGCTCTGTGGGCCGGGCTGTTCGGCGGCATCTTCATCAGCCTGGGATCGCACGGCGTCGACCAGCTGATGGTGCAGCGTTGCTTGGCGGCGCGTAATCTCAGCGATGCTCGGCGGGCGGTTTCGGTGAGCGGTTTGGTGGCGTTTGCCCAGTTTGCTCTTTTCTTGATGCTCGGCGTGGCGCTTTTTGCCTTCTATCAGTCTTTCCCGCCGGAGGTCGCTTTCGAGCGCGCCGACCGGGTGTTCGCCCGCTTTATTATCGACGAAATGCCGGTCGGCCTGTTGGGCTTGCTGCTCGGCGCGGTGTTGGCGGCGGCGATGTCGACCCTATCCAGCTCGCTGTCGACCTGTGCTACTTCGGCGGTCAAGGACATCTGGCTGCCGCGGGTCGGTGGCCAGATCTCAGAACAGCGCCAGCTCAAGGCGACCCGTGCCTTGACGGTGATCTTCGGCTTGGTGCAAATCGGCGTTGGCATCGCTGGGCAGTGGCTCAAGTCCTCGGTGGTGAGTTCAGTGTTGGGCATCGCGGCGTTTACCATCGGTATTGTCCTGGGGCTGTTTTTCCTCGGTATCTTCACCGAGCGGGTGGGTCAGCGAGCCGCCCTCGTCGGCTTGGTTCTTGGCTTGCTGGCGATGACCACGATCTTCTTCGCTACCTCCCTCGCTTGGCCTTGGTTCGCTCTGGTGGGTTCAAGTTTGACCTTCGCCGCGGGTACCGCCGCCAGTCTGCTGTGGCCGCGCACGGAGCGGGCCTCGGCGGTCAGTGGCTGAGCGTCCTGTCCGCCGATTCCTCAGCGACCTTCTCGGCGTTCTACCGCTCCTCGGGGAGGAACACCGGAATGCTGCGAAAGATCCGGCTGGACCGTACGCTGGCGATAGTTCGTCCGAGGCGTTTTGCGATCTTCCTATCGGTGTCCGTGCCAAGGATTCCGACCTCGTCGGAAGTCCACCGGGTCTCTTGATCGGCAGCGGCAATTCCCAGCCCTCGCCGCAAGCGGCTGATCCGCCGAGCAGTGCAGCCGATATCCCGCGCGATTTCGGCGTCGGTGTCCTTGCCGAACCGGGCGATGGTCTCGGGCAAGCAGTGGAGGTCGTGGAGGCGCTGGCCTTTGATACCGAGCTCCTTCTGCAGCCGGCGAATGGTGTCGAGTTTAAGGTCGGTTCGCCTCGCGATAACGGAACCGGGAAGGTGGAGAATCGCTTTCAAATCGTCGGTGGCGACGACAGATTGGTTCTCCTTCACCGGAGCGATCCCGAGCGACCGGCGCTTGGCTCCGATACTGTGGCAGTTAATACCGAATCGTCGGCGGATTTCGGCGTCAGGAACCTTGCCGAGAAGGCCGAGTATCTCTTCGGTCCAGCTGGCCCGCCGTGAGTCGATCCGGAAAGGCTCGATTCCAAGTCTTTGGCGATGCCTCTTGACGGTGGTGGGCGAGACTCCGATCTGGTCCGCTACAGATTTGTCGGAAATGGTACCAAGAAGTTGGATCTGCTCCAGGGTCCAGCTGAACCGGTTGGGAGAGGAATTTCGGTAGGGGTGATAGGGGGGGATGCGGAGCATCTGGCGCTTGTAGGTCACGCAATGGATGGCGAGGTCAAGCTCTGCGGCGACCTCGGCGTCGGACGCGACGCCGAGAAGCGCGATCATCTCGTCGGCCCACTCGGTGATCGGTGCCGATTGCTGGAACGCCTTGATGTCACGGCGCCGACGTTCCTTGGACACGGTGGTCAAGGAGATGCCGGCCTTGCTGGCGACGACGTGGTCCGGGACCTTGCCGAGCAGATCGATGAAGCGTTGCTGCCAATGGAGAAGCCGCCTTGCTTTCCGCTTGACCTCGATGCGCTCACGGGCTTGCGCCGTTTTTGCTTTTTTCCTCATCAGCTTCGCGGTTGATAGCGGGTAGACAGCTCGCTCTCCTGCGTCCAATTCTCACTCCGGCCTTCTAGTGGCCAGCTCCCCCTGAGTCCATGCCCTTTGTCGTATCGTCCGCTGCGTCCCCAGAGGGCGAGAAAAAGTAGGCTCTTACTCGGGCGGGAGGCCGGCGCCACTCTGAAGCGTAGGGGCTCTTTGCGGATGTACTATGATTTCCAGAGCCCCGTAAAACGGGCCATCCGATACTGCAGAGAAGTTGCGGGAGAATACCACAACACCCGCGGCGGCCGGGTGAGAGTCAAAACGCCAGCGCTGTGCCAGGTGAGTAGCGGTGCAAGCGCCGGGCCATTCCGGAGACGCAGCGCCGGCAGGGTTGTAGGAAGGGTCGCAGATGACGAGAAGGCCCCCGATCAAGATCGAACGGACCGTCCATCCGACGAAGTTCAGCTGGCCCGCGTGGGCAGTGCAGGAGTTCGGCAAGATGACCGACTTCAAGATCTCCCAGTTGTTGAAGATTCACTACAGCACGGTGGCCGCCGAGCGCGAGCTGCTCAAGATCCCCACAGCGGTCAAGCGAGCGCCGGTGGTGTGGACTGAGGAGATGATCGCGCATCTGGGTACGCAATCTGACCACGCCGTGGCCGCTGCCTTGGGTATTTCGACCAACGTGGTGGCGAACAAACGCGCTGAGTTGGAGATTGGCCCATCGCGGCCTCCTACCGGGCCACCGCGAGGGCCATCTCCATTCTGGACAGCAGAGAAGGAGGCTCTTCTGGGCACCGAGAGCGATCAAAAGATCGCTGACCAGCTGGGGATTCCCCATCACCGGGTAGCCACCCGTCGGAGAGGCGTGGCGATTCACAGCCCGATGCCGACCTGCGGCAGGCGGCGGCACTCTTCGACCGGGGCGACGCAGCCACCCTCGGAGTCTGGCTGCTGCGGGTGTGGATCGAGCACGACACCTGGGTGGTACCCGAGTTGACTGAGGCGAGGAAGAACGAGCTCCGCGCCAGCGCCGAGCGCGCCGCGCAAATGGCCGAGCGCTTCGGACGCGGCGGCTCCGAACCGCAGGAGCGCTACCGCCAGCTGCTGGCTCAGGAAGAGAACCGGCCGGCACCGTCAAGTCTGCCCCATCAGGGGCTGCTGCCAATTGTCGCGGGCTCTGCTGAGGATGCTGTCTTGGATCGAGTCACCAGCCGCCTTCCAGGTGTTAGCAAAGGTTGCACAGTTCCCCGAGATTGCCGAAGCAGCCGCGGAATCGATCGCCGCCCGCCAAGCTCGAAGCGGGTCGGGCTGAGGAACTCGGTAGCCGGGTGAACGCGGCGATTCCCGCCCACCAGGCTGCGTCGTCAACCGCCTATTCCTGGAAGGTCACTTGCAGTTGCGGATGGTTGGCCGCAGTGCCGTGGTCAGCCGAGTAGTAGCCGATGTAGTCGTGGCCGCGGTCGTCGTTGTCATCGCGGTTGAAGTAGAACCGCAGCTGCGTCGCCCCGGTCTTTTTGACCGCCGTCAGGCCGACCGGGTCGAGGCTGGCCTCGGACCAATCGCCGTTGGCTCCAGCAGCTGAGAGGCTGGCGGTCTTGGCCACTGACACTACCGCCTCGAAGTCACTGTTGGCCAGTGCCGTCGAGCCACCAAGGCCGCCGGAGTGTACATCGACCCAGCAAGTGCCATGGGTGTTAAACGGGTTGGTGCCATTGACCGTTCCGCGGCGCAATCTCAGGGTCGTGGAGATAATCGTCGCGCCGTCTGGAATCGATGAAGTGTCGAAGGACACAAGGCCCTTGTACTGGCGGTCCTTCCTATGATCTCCAGCGCGCAGGGCGCTGCTACTAGAGTTATTGTCGTTGCTGCGGCCGCCGATGTTCGAACTCTCCGATTACCGGCGGCGAAAGGGTTGCAGCTGGAAATTGTTGCGTTGTCGAAGGGCGCGGAAATACCCTAGCGATGGGTGGTGGTGTTCTGGTCGAGGGCGGCGGGACCTTGACTCTGCTGCGGGTCCAGGTGAGTCAGAACCGTCTCATTGGTTTCCTTGGCGTGATCATCTTGCACGGCGGCGGTATCCATGTCGCGGAAGGTGCCGAGCTGCACTTGATCGACAGCACGGTGGACAACAACTCCGTTAACGCTTCCTCTACTTTTGGCAACGTCGCGGGAGGTGGAATCTATGTCGCGACAAACGCCCTGGCGACTCTCCTCAACAGCACTCGGACTGTGATGCTGGCGCCGTGGAACTCGAGCCGGAGATCTTCTCCGATGGCTTTGAGAGCGGCGATACGATGGGTTTGGATGGCGTCGGCACCTAGACTGACTCCTGGTCCCCTAGCATGCAGGTGCTGGCGGCGACCAGGAAGCTCACTCGGGAATCGCACACTTCCAAGTTTTCGACCTCGGCCAGCGCGTTACGCAGATGATCGTTGGTGCCGTGGAGGTACTCAGTCAGACCTTGCTCCATGCGGGCTCTCGCCCACAGGTCGACGCGGCCTTGAGTCTCGGCCAGATAGTGCAGTAGCTGGCACACCCACAGGGCTTGGCGCGGCTGGCGGCCGCGCAGCTCGCTAGTGCGGTGTTGGCCAGATTCGAACAGGGTATCCCCTTCCCAGCTCAGGTTGTCGAGGAACTGCATAGCTTGGCCGATTGAATCCATGGTTTCGATCTCACGCCACAAGGAATCAGCAATCCGTCGATCAACCCGCGGGTATCTGCCGTGGGTGAAGTGTACTCGGGCGGCGTCGGCCTGAGCTTTGCTCGGTGCCAAGCGCTGACGTGCGCGGCGGGGAGTCTCGCCCCGCAGGCGGCGGTAGGCGCGCTGAAAACCTTGTTGAGAGCGATAACCCACCAGCCGGGCAATGCTGCGAATTCCCAGGGGTGAGCAGGTCAGGAGGGTGTCGGCGCAGTTGAGTCGCGCCGCGGTGACCACTTCTCCCGGACTCTTGCCGCACAGTTGGCGGAAGTCTTTAGCGAACATCTTGCTACGAATGTCGCAGATGAGCAGAGCTTCTTCGATAGTAAAGCCAGGCTCGAAAAGATGAATTTCGAGTTGGCGTAACAACCGATCGACCTGACGATCACCGGAAGGGCGCTTGCCGGCTAGTTCAGCCAGCGGATCGCGGGCTGCGAATCGCAGCCAGCGGTGTTGCGCGGCACGGCCTAGTGGATGCCTTTGTTGGCTAGCCGCCGTTGCTCTCGGCGGTGCGGAAGTGGCGGTCTGGGTGGGGGCAAGGGCATCTTCTGAACAGGACTGCTGAACTGGGAGATGGGTCAAAGAGAGGGTCCTTCCTTGATGGCGATATGTGCATATCTTTGGTCTCCATCTCCCGTTGTCTCCTGTCGGTGAAAAGCCCTCTGAGCCCTAATTATCCATAGTCTGTGCCCCAATGCAAGGTTAAATCTTGCGACGGTTTGGGGAGGGTTCACCAGTACTGGCTCGCCGACGTCTCTAGATTCGTTGGAAATTCTGAATTTTGTGGTGCGAGACTTGGTGGCCACTACTGTTTATCAGTGATTCGAGGGGAAACGGTTCATTTTGGTGACCACGAAATGAACCGTTTGGTCTCGGCACCGGCCTTCCTTTACGGTTTTCTCAGCTTTTCGCCGGTTCTCCAACCGTGGGACCTGAGCTTGAATCGAAACGCAGCCCGAGGCAGTACTCCTGATGATTTTTTCCCGATCTTGTTCCCTTTCATTTCTCTCATCGACCGTTGGCTGGCGACGGGCCATCGGTTTTGTAGTCCTGCAGCTAACCCTGGCCCATGGTGCCCTGGGTCAGCCGTTGGGCAGCGGCGAGTTACAACTCGCCGGCACCCGGCTGAGTGTTGCGCCAGCGGCGCAAACAGTGCCCTTCGACACCCCGACAGTGGTCGAGACGGCGCTCGATGGCTACGACCTTAGTCTGGGCACCCTGCCGCCGGACTGGCGGGTGGTAGGTGATTTATCGGGACCCGAGATCGGCGGTGTGCTGACCCTCGAGACGGTTCCAGGCGAGCCCTTTCGCATTCCCCGCTTGCGCCACGAGGGAGAGTACCGGCTGAGCGCTATTCGCTTGCTCGAGGGCGACCGCTTGTTGGCCTTTGCCGAACCTCGCGAAGTCACTATTCGCTCCACCCAGATCCTGATTAGCCGGGTGAGTTCACGCGCCTTGACTCTCGACGAGTTGCGCGGTTTCGGGGTGGTGTTCGACGACGATAGTTTCCAAGCGTTCAACCTCACCTTCGGTTTTGGCGTCGACGGCGCGGTGGTGAATTACGACATCCCGGTGGTGGTGAATCTCTACGGACCGGGGGAAGTGGCGTTCATTCCCCGTGCGGGTCAGTGGGCAGCCAGCGGCGGCGCGCGGTTCGTGCCACCGCAGTTGGTGCCCTTCAGCTTTGCCCTCGAGCAGCAGGCGGAGCCCGAACCGCCGGCAGGTGGCTGTCTGGTGTTTGATTGCCGCGTCGGTGAGCCGGCGCCGCCGATGGTCGGGGTGATTCTCTTTCCCACCGACGTGCGCTTGCTCAATCAATTCTTCACCGTCGTGCTGATGGTGCAGAACGGGGCTCCCGAGGCCGACTTATTGCGCGTTCGTGACCTGAGCGCGAGGATCGTCTTGCCCGCGGGCCTGCGCCAGGCCGAAACCCAGCCGCCGACTCCCCTCGGGGTGCCGGTGCCAGTACGGGTGCCAGGTCCCGATGGTGAGTTGGGGACCGCTGATGACATCACTTTCATGGTCGCGCAAGCAACCGGCGAAGCTGAGTTCCTGGTCGAAGGCTTGCGCGAGGGCTCGCACGTTGTCGAATTCCAGCTCGAGGGTCTGCTCGAAGGCTTGCCGGGCGGCCTGCGGCGGATCACCGGCAGCGCGCGGGGTGCGGTGGTGGTGCGTGATCCCAGCCTCGGAGTGACCATCTCCCACCCCGAGGTGGTGCGCGACGGCGAGCCCTATCCGCTGCGCCTGACGGTTGCCAACACCGGCAACGTGCCGGTCAATCTACTCAGCTTGGAGCTGCCGCTCAGCGGCCTCTCCGGTGTCGAGCTGGTCAGTAGCAATGTCGAGACCATCGAGGAGCTGTCGCCGGGAGACTCGGCGACGGTCGAGTTTCAACTGATCGCCCGGCGTACCGGCAAAGTGGTGTCGAGCGCGCTACGCTCAGGCGGCGCGATCAATCCACGTTTTGACCTCACCGTCGGCGTGGGCGAGGATGGCATCCCCCTGTCCCCCGACACGCTGATCATGCCGGCCAGCACCGAGCAGTTGCCGGCCGAGCTGGTGCGCTCGGCTCTCGGCTTGCTCGGTCTGGGCTATTCACTCGCCACCGCGCCGCCGCAAGCGCTCGCTGGCAGCTTGCCGCAGGTGAGCCGGCAGTCGATCACCAGCCGGGTCTACAGCTTGACCCAGGCCGGCCGGCATGTCGCTTTGGGCGAAGAGCTATTCGACGCCTTGGCGGTGCTGGCAGCGGAATGGAATGGCGCCCGCGATCAGGATTGGGATTGGGACTTGCTGCGGCGAAGTACCGCCCGTGGAGGCGAGACGGGAGTTCAGATCGGCGCGGCTTTGGCCGCCGAAGCGACGCTGAGTTCGCCGCTCGGGATGTTTGAACGATTTGCTGCCGCAACCCACTTCTTGCCCCCACAGCATGCCGTCCTGGGTATAGGTGCTGGCGTTTCGGTGCAGATCGAGAGCCCACTCAGCGGTCATGTCAGCAGTCGTCTTGGAGGTGATCCGCAACGCCGGCGGGAGGTGCCGTTCGCCGACATCTTTGGCCTTGGAGGGGCCGAGATGGCCTTGCTCAGCGCGCCCGAGGACACTGGCTACCGGGTGCGACTGACTGCATCGGCATCGACCTTGGCCGACCTTCACTTGCTGACCCGTGGTATTGATCGGGTGTTGCGAGTAAGGCGTTGGACTGGGTTCAATTTGCCGCCCGCCAGTGTTGCCTGGGCCACCTTGGGTGGTGCCGGTGATGCTCTGCTGCGCATCGACGACGATGGTGATGGCGAGGCCGATCGGCTACTGCCGGCGACCGACTCCAGTTTGGCGCCGCGCCCTTTCGAGGTGGTGGCGGCGGTGCAGAACGAGGTAGTCGATCCGTCGGGGCATGTGGTCGATGTGCTGCTTTCGGCCGACCTCGATGCCCGTTCCTTGCTGCCTCGCGATGCGGCCCGCTTCGAGTTATCGGGCAAAGTCTCGAATGGCGGCGCCCTGCCGGGCGAGCAGGACTACGGTTCTTGGCTGGCCAGTGACCAGGTGATCGAGAACCCCTTCGCCGGTCTGCACAACCCGCGCATCGTGCGGGTGGTGTTCGACAATCCGCTCAGTCCCCTGGTTGACAACCCGCTGACCGTGCGCGATCTGCTGAGCGCGGTCGGCCAACCTCTCGCCGAGCAGCAGCGGTTGGTCGAGACCCGGGTGACCACCGCCGGAATCGTGGTGGAGGGTACGGTGATTGGCCCCGATGGCCAGCCGGTCCCCTTTGCCGAGGTCAGCCTCTACGAGCGCGACACACCAAGTTTCGCGCTCAATGCCTGCCAACGCCATCGCACCGCCGCGGTGCGGGCCGACGCGGCGGGCCAGTTTCGCTTCGACTACGTTCGCGACACTTGCGGCGGCGATTTCGACCTGGTAGCTGAAGACAGCTCCGGAATCCACCGCGGCAAAGTGCGCGGCAAAGTGCGTTTTGCCGGCGCCACGCAGCGGCTCGACATCGTGATGATGGGTCGCGGCCGGCTCGAGGGGCGAATTACCTACGACGACGGTACGGTGCCCAGCGGACTGACCTTGGTGGCCGAGAACGCGGTCTTTGGCGAAGGTCGGCTGGCGCACATGGACCCAGATGGCAGCTATGAGGTAGGTGAGCTGGTGGTCGGCA
Organism: Candidatus Multivoradales bacterium; assembly: GCA_965248925.1. GTDB lineage: Bacteria > Acidobacteriota > Thermoanaerobaculia > Multivoradales > J023 > CBDFLE01. The sequence goes on from CBDFLE010000004.1 coordinate 136,381, forward strand.
CGGTGTCGGTGACGGCATCTGACGAGGAAGGCAATGTGGTCTTCGCCACCATTGAGCTGCCCCATGCCGGCAGCGTCGTCGAACTCGATTTAACCCTGCTGCGCCGCCCCGAAGAACCCCGTGGCGAGGTCCGGGGCACGGTGACGGCGGTCGATGGCACGACGCCGTTCGCGGATGCTTGGGTGGCGCTCTACATCGGCGGCGAGTTGATCGGGGTCGAGCGCAGTAGCGCGGACGGCAGCTTCGACTTCGGCATTGTGCCGACCGGGGTAGCGCATATCGAAGCTTTTCATGGTGGCAACAGCGAGAGTGGGGGCCAGCTCTACTTCGAGATCCTCGCCGATCAAATCAACAGCGTACAGATCGTCTTGCGCGATGACCGCGGCACGGTCGAGGGCCATGTCTACCGCCAAAGCCTCGGCGGTTTGACTCCGGTGGTCGGGGCGGTGGTGTGGATCTCCGGTTCGCAGCACAACACGGTCACCGACAGCACGGGTTATTACCGGCTCGACAATGTTTTCGGCGGCTCCTGGAACGTGGTGGCGGCCGATGTCGAGGCGGCTGAATCCACCACCAAAAGCGTTTCGGTCAGCGGTACTGGCGAGACCTTCGTCGCCGATCTCTACTTCACTGACGAGCTGCCCAACGGTGGTATTCGCGGTGAGGTGCTGAGCTATGACGGTTCGCCGGTGCTGGGGGCCAGGGTTCATTTGGCCGGTGGCTATGAGTCGCAGCGCTGGCATCACGAGGCGATCACCGACAGCGACGGGCGTTTCTTGATCGCCGACCTTGATCCCGGCACTTACGGAGTGCACGCGGTTCGCGGTGCTGATGGTCGGCTGGGCTTTGCCGAGATTCGGTTCCAAGGAGACGCTCCCTTCATCACCCTGCGTTTTGCCAAGGGCACTATCCGCGGCCGTACCCTGGCGACCAATGACGACGGTGAACTGATCGGCGTCAGTTCGACGGTGGTGTACCGCACCACCGTCACCCAGGTCGGTCTGGTGGGCGTGGCGTTCGTACCGTCTACCTTGGTGAGCGATGCCGAAGGTTGGTTTGAACTGCCAGCTGCCTTGATCGGGCCCTACAACATCACCGTTCACAACGCTTTCTATGGCAGTCAAGCGGTGGATGGAACCTTGGTGATTGCCGGAGATGAGCGCTTTCACGAGATCATTTTCGAACCCAACGGGGCAATTCGCGGGGTGGTATTCGACATCGATGGCGAGACCCCGGTTGCTGGGGTGACCGTGCGGCTGCGCGGCGGCCAGTTCCAGGACTACGATCTGCAGACAGATGCAACGGGCCGCTTTGCCTTCGAGCTGGTGCCGCCTGGCTTCTATTGGCTAGAGGCCGAATTCCAAAGCGGGGCGATCTTCCGCCGCCAGCGGGTCGGCGCTCGCTTGAGCCGCTTTGGCGAGGAACTTGACATCGAGTTGGTATTGCCACAACAGGGTTCGGTGGTGGGCCGGGTCGAGGATTCGAATGGGCTGCCGGTGACTGGCGCCATCGTCACTCTGCAAGAGGGCTCGTTCCCGAGTCGCCGGCTGGTGCTCAACACCGACGGCGCCGGCCAGCTGCGCTTCGACAACATCTTCGCCGGCCACCTGTCACTCAGTGCCCAAGCTCCATCACTCGGCGGTCTGGGAGGCAGGGTGACGGTTGAAATTACCGCCGAAGGTGAGGAAGTCGAGGCGGTGATCATGTTGCAGGATACCGGCGAGATCAGCGGTTATTTGTTAAGTCCGGTGGGCGGCTCGGTGGTCGCCGGAGCGCAGGTCTCCCTCTACTCTGGCTACAGTTTCGTCGACAGCGTTACCAGCGATGGTGATGGGGCCTTCCGCTTCCGTCTGCTGCCACTCAAGACCTACCATCTGCGGGCCCTCGATCCGGCCTCGGGGCGTCACGGCCAGAGCGGCGACTTGCCGCTGACCAGTAACGGGCAACTGATCGAGAGCGAATTGACCCTCGAAGGCCGAGGGGTGGTCAACGGGCATCTATTCGATGATCTACACCAGATCTTCGTTGCCGGGGCGACAGTCAAGCTGAGCAGCGATGCGGTGGTCCGCTTTGATACTTACTCGAGTACCGATATAGATGGCCGGTTCGAGTTTGGTGGTATTCCGGAGGGTATTTTCAGGCTCAACAGCCTGGAGCCCGATGGCTTCCGCCACGCCGTGGGCGCGGGTGAGATCGAGTACGAGGATCAAATCGTAACCGTCGACCTGGTGTTACAACCGATCGGCGTGATACATGGCACGGTGTTGGCGCCGCCGGGCGCGCCGCCGGGTCTTGCCACCGCGGTCAACACCCGCCTCGAGCAGTGGGTACAACTCGGCTTTGGTGGCCCTTCGGACATCGTCGTCGACGCCACGATCGCCAATCCGTTCACTCTCGATGGGGTGCTGACCGACAGGTTCTTCAAAGTGCTGGTCGACGAGATCGGTGGCGTCCGCCGCGCTTTGCTCTATACCAGAATGCCCACCGACTCGACCGAATTGGAGGTTGAATTGCAGCTCGAAGCAGCTGGCTCGGTGGAAGTTTCGGTGGTTGATAGCAGTGGTTCGGTCAACGGTGCCGACGTTCTACTTAGCATCTATACAGACCTAAAAAGCTACGATGATTTCAGCCGCACCGGCAACACCGGTGCCGACCATCAAATCACCTTCGACAACATCCGCCAGGGTTGGGTCGAAGCCCGTGCCACCCATCCAGTGACCGGTCTCAAGGGCAGTGCCTGGGTGCGCCTTGATCTCGACGGCGCGGTGGTTCCGCTAATCGTCCAGTTGGAGCCCAGCGGTAGCATCGTGGGTCGGGTGTTGGCGGTAGATGGAGCCACCCCGGTGGCGGGGGCAATTATAGCCTTGGGCCAGGATCTCGCCGCTTATACCGCTGCCGATGGCACTTTCCTACTCGATGCGCTAAGCCTGGATTCCTACGATTTGACAGTCCAGGATAGCGAAGGTAGCGGCCGCGCCCGGCGCGAGGTGCAGTTGAACGCCGACGGCCAGCAGGTCGATCTTGGCGATCTGGTGCTCGACGCCGCCGACCCGCAGGTGCTGTCGGTGACGCCAGCGAGCGGCGCTCGTGATGTGCCGCGGACCGTCGTTCTGGAAGTCGAGTTCAGCGAGCCGATGGACGGTCCGCGCAGCCAGTCGGCTTTCGTGCTGACCACCCTGAGTGGTGGCAACCGAGCCTTGACTGTCGCCTGGTCGGCAGACGGCCAGCGAGCCCTGCTAACCCCTTACTCACAACTCACCAACGACACCGGGTTCCACTTCCAGGTGCGAAACACCGCGGTCGACCTCGCCGGCCGGACGATTCCTAACGCCATTCAGACCACGTTCTTTTCGCAAGACGATGTGCTACCGGTGGTGATCGAGCTGCTTCCCGCCGACGGTGCGGTGGAAGTGCCGGTCGACAGCCAGATTTCGATCGAATTCTCCGAACCGGTGGTACTCGAATCTCTGTCCGGCAGTGCCCTGCAGCTAGTCGACGAAACCACCGGCGGCGGCGTGACGACCACCTTCTTGCTACGCGAAGGCGAGCGCCAGGTGCTGTTGCAACCCACGGTCGATCTTCTGAGCGACCATCGCTATCGCTTGACCGTCCAGGGGGTGATGGATAACTCCGGCAACACCTTGCAAGGGACCGTGTCGACCACCTTCTGGACTCCGGACACCACGCCACCGGCGATTACTTGGCTGGAGCCGGCGGCCAACGCGGCGGTGAGTTCGGGTGATGCCCTCGAAGTGCGGGCCGAGATCACCGATCTGCGTGGGGTGGCGAGTGTCACTTTCACCCTCGGCGAGTGGAGTTCCAGCTTTACGGCTCCGCCCTATGAGTGGTCACTGTTCGTGCCGCCAGTGTTTGGCGCCGAGGTGCTGGAAATCGTTGCTGAAGCTACCGATGTGTTCGGCAATATCACCAGCTCGTTGCGCACTCTCCAGGTCACGCCGCAGATCAACGGCCAGGCGCCGCAGCTCGATTTGGCCTGCTTGGTGGAAGGCGATTTCGTTGCCCCGGGGCTAGAGGTTCCCTTCGCTCTGACGGTGACCGACGATCTGTCGATCGAGAGCTATAGCTTCTTTGTCGATGGCCAGCAGGTCGAGCGGCGGACGCCGATCGATCTGCCCGAGGTCAGCGGGACTTTCTTGTGGACCCCGCCGGCCGCTGCGGTGGCGGGAGATCTCTTCCAGCTGCGTTTCACGGCTCGCGACTATGCTGGCAATGTCACGGCGGAAGAGTTCAGCGTGCAGGTGCCAGCCGGCCAGATTTTGACCGGTACTCAGATCGTGGATGCGAGTTGGAACGGGGTCGATCTGGTATTGGCGGCGGGTGAGATGACCGTCACCGGCACCGTCGAACCGGCCTCCTTGAAGATCTTGCACGGTGCCCAGCTGTCGCATGCCGACAGCTGCGTCTATTCCAGCTGGCTGGCCACCTTGGGGCCGTGGCCGAGCGGTGATACGCGGGTGCAATGCGGCGCGGTGGTGAACCTCTGCCGCTTGCAGGGTGAAAACCTGTGGCTGGGACCTGGCGCCCAGGCTGAGCTGCACACCTTGAAGGCTGCTGCCGTGGCCGAGATCAGGCCGCGGGCTGAAGTGAGCGCGGATTGGGTCGGTAGCGACCAGCTGCGTCAGTACGGCGAGCTGGCTACGGTGCAGGTAATCGTGCCCAATATTTCGCTGCGTCCGGGCTCGGTGACCCGCGCCAAATCCAGCACTCTCTATCTGGTTGGGCTGACGACTTTCGAGGTCGACGGTGGAGCCCGGATTGATGGCACCGGCGCTGGCTACCGTGGCGATGAAATCAACGGCGGTCCCGGCACGGTAGCCGGGATGCGGCCCGCTGGCCGCCAGGTCGGTGGCTCGCACGGCGGCTACTCGAGCTACGGTGAACGCCTCGAATTGGGTGAGATCTACGGCAGTGTCTACAACCCCTGGCAGGCTGGCGCGGCGGGCGGCTCGGCCCAGGGAACTGGCGATGGCGAGCCTGGCGGAGCCGTGGTGTGGTTGCTCGCGGATCAGCTTCGGCTCGACGGCGAGCTGCTGGCCAACGGCGCTTCCCATGCGGAATATGGCTATGGCACCGGTGGCGCCGGGGGCAGCATCAACATCCAGGCCAACCTGCTGGCCGGTTCCGGGCGCATCGAGGCCGCCGGCGGCGAGGGCTATCGCCCTTCTTGTTGGCATCTCGACTTCCTGCAGATCTCAGGCGGCGGCGGTGGTGGCCGGGTGGCGCTGCATGTTGCCGACCAGAGTGCCTTCGATGCGCTGACCCAGGTGTCGGTGGCTGGAGGGCAGAGGCGTTGCTTAGGTGTCGTCGAGAGCATCGCCGGACCTGGCTCGCTGTACATCAACGATGCGCAGTCGACCTACGGCACCCTCTACGCCGCCGGTGGCGACCCGGCCTCTGTTGATCTGCGGAGCGGCCCCAACACGGGGTTGCCGCAGCTGGTCGCGGGCTCGGTCACTGCGACCGAGGTCAGTGGTGCCGATCTCTGGGTCACGGCCGAACAGCCCTTGCTCGGACGTTGGTTTGGCGCCTGGATGGTGCTCTTCGATGCCGCCGGCAACGAATTGGGTACCTTCAACGTGTTGAGCATGGATTGGGCCGGCCGTGGACTGCTGAGTGGCGCGGCGGCGGTTGCCAATCAAGCGGCGAGCTATGCCGGTGAGTACCTATTCGATGCCGTCCATGTGCTGCCGGGAGCGGCTTTGGAGGTCCTGCCCAGCCAGTTGGGCCGCCGCTCCTTGGCGGTCGTCGGCGATCTCGAGGTGGCCGCCACGGCTCGTCTCGATGTCAGTGCTCGTGGCTTTGGCGGCGACCTCGGAGATCCGCGGATGGCGCCTGATTTTGTTGCCGGCTCCGAGCCCGATGCGGGCGGTAGCCACGGCGGTGGCGGGCTGGCGGCCAGTCAGAGTGGCCCGTCGGGGGAGGTCTTCGACAGCGTTTATTGGCCGAAGTTCTCCGGCGGTGGCGGGGCGATCGACCAGGGAAGCCGCTCCGCCGCCGGCGGCGCCGTGCTGTGGCTCCAGGCCGGCCGCCTGATCCTCGACGGTACTCTGCGAGCCAATGGTGAAGGCGCGGAGTTTGGCGTCAGGGAGTTCGGCGGCGGTGCCGGCGGCACGGTGCGGGTGGTGGCCGGTGAGTTGCTCGGCGCGGGCGGTATCGACGTCGTGGGTGGCGGCACCACCTGGTCTGGCCTCGGTGGTGGCGGCCGGGTGGCGCTCGAACTGGGCGCTGCATCATCCTTCGATCCGCTGAGCCAGATCGATCTCAGCGGCGGCATTCCGGGCAGCTCGCTGAGCCACCCCGCCGCCGCTCCGGGCACCGCCTACGTCTTCGGCGCGGGCTCGGTATACGGTGATCTCTACGTCTTGGGCGGTGCACGGACAACCCTGCTGGAAGTAACCCCACCGGCGTTGGGCCGGGGTGAGGTCGCGCTGGTGGAAGCCGCTGGCGCCGATCTGTGGATCGAGCCGCGAACCACCGACCCACTGCCGGCGTTGGGGGTCGATGGGATGTGGCTGCGGATTGCCGGAGTCGACTACCGGGTGGTCGAGCAGAGCGCCGATCGGCGACGGCTGCGGCTCACCGCTGCCGCCGGACTGGTGACCGTCGGCGAGTCCTATGCCGGGATCTACAAATTCGACAACCTGATCCTCCGCGGGGGTGCCACGGTGCGTTTCTACGATGAGGTAGAGATCGGCCAGATCGATGCCGAGTCGGGTAGCGAAGTGATATTCGCTGACCTCGAACCGCCAACCTTCGGCGTGGTGACCCCTGCCGAAGGAGCGCTCTACTCTGGCGGCGATCCGATCTCGGTCACTGCCGAGGTCAGCGATAACCGGCTACTCACCCGAGTGACGGCGACGTTTGCCGGCTTGTCCTATGCGCTCGACGCGGCGCCCTTTGCTTGGACCCTCAACGCACCCCCGGTGCAGCAGCAGACCGTCATGACTCTGGAAATAGAGGCGGAAGACGGCGAGGGCAATCTGGCCCTGGTGACCCGTCACTTGACTATCGAGCCGACCGCCGACCCTTCGGCACCGCAAGTGTTGCCGGCAGGTTGTCCGGCCGCTGGCGACTGGGTGCTGCCGGGTGCCACCCTGTCAGTGATCTTCGACGCCACCGACGATCAGCAGATCCTGGCCTACGGCTTCAGTGTCGATGGGGTGCGTCAGGCTTGGGTGGAGAATGTGTACCAAGATCAGGTACGCGCCGAGCTGAGTTGGACGGTGCCGGCGACGGCAGTGGCCGGCGATAGTTTCGTCGTCACCTTCGAGGCTGAAGACCTGGGAGGTCACCAGCAGACCGCCAGTGTCACGGTTTCGGTGCCGGCAGTGCCTTACCTGGCTGGCGACCAAGATCTCGACAGCTCGGCTGGTGGTGCCCTGGTTCTCAGCCAGGGGCTGTTCACGGCGACTGAGCCGCTGGCGGTCGATTCGCTGCGCTTGCTGGCCGGCGCCCGCTTGTCCGTCGCCGCTGAAGAGACTTTGGACCTGCAGGTGTTGGGCGCGGTGCGAGTGCAGTGTGACGCAGTTTTCGACCTTGGCGGCCGAGGGTACCAAGGTGGCGCCGCGGCCAACGGGTGGGTGGCCGGTGCTCCTTCCTGGGTCGAGCGTTCTTGGGGCCATTCGGGAGGCAGTCATGGCGGCAGTGGCGAGGTGGTTGCCTCGACCACGATCACTGAGCTGTTCGACAGTGTTTACGCTCCGACTTTACCCGGCGGTGGAGCTTCACATGTCAATGGCTACATTCATGGCGGGCACGGCGGTGGAGTGCTTCATCTCGATGCCGGCGAGGTGATTCTCGATGGCTTGATTTCGGTGGCCGGCGAGGATCGCGATCCGGTCTCCTTCTCCAACCACGGCCGCTCGGGGACCGGCGCTGGGGGCTCGGTGTGGATCCGTTCGCTAAGTCTGAGCGGTGCGGGGTCGATCGATGCCGCGGGGGGGCACTACCTGAATGCTACCGCCTATTACGGTGGAGTGGGCGGTGGTGGTCGAGTCGCCTTGGAAGTCGATGATGTCAGCGGTTTTGATCTACAAGCGGTGGATGTGGGGGGTGGTTTGCGCACCGATACCGGTGGGGAGGTGACCTGGGTTGGCGATCCTGGAACCTTCTTCTTGCGGGACGCTAGCTCGATCTACGGCGAGTTGCTGGCCTCGCGGACCCTGCCGGGATTCGAGCAACGGCTGGTGCTGCCGACCCTGGCCGGCGATTTGGTGAGTGCCACCGAGGTCGTGGCTGGCGATCTCTGGATCACCGCGCCACAGCCTTTGCGACCGCGCTGGCTGGGTGCCTGGATGGAACTCTTCGATGGGGCGAGCGAGTCGCTAGGAGTATTCCAGGTGGTTGACATCGATGCCGCCCAGCGGGTCAGACTGCAAGGCGCGGCGGCGGCCCAACTGGCGGCTGCTTTCGAGGGCCGCTACCGCTTCGACGCCATCACCCTGGACGTTGACTTGCGTAGTGCCGAGCCGCTCGAAGTGACGCAGGTCGAGGTGATTGGCGACGTGGTGCTCGACTCGAGCGAGTTGCGCGGCGCCAGCCTGGCGGTGCGCTCGGGGGCGACGCTCAGGACAATCCAGGGCAAGCCGCTCCAGTTGCAACTCAGCGGCAGCTTGATCGTCGAGGCTGGCGCGACCATCGATCTCGATGGCACTGGCTATCTCGGGGGCGTCGCATCACCGGACGGAGCCGTCCCGGCGGGCATCGATCCAGCTCGCTACAGCGGTGGCGGAAGCCACGGCGGGTTGGGTCTGAAGAGTCCTCATGACTCCGGTTCCGTTGGCGAGATTTACGACAGTGTCTACGCGCCAATCTACGGTGGCGGTGGCGGCGGTCGCAATGGTTCCTACAATCCCGGCGGCAACGGTGGCGGAGTTCTCCTTGTCGAGGTGGACACGGTGGTGCTCGATGGCTTGATCACCGCCCGTGGTGAAGGGCGCGATGCTCTGACTTTCTCCAACTATCGCTGGGCCAGTGCTGGTGCCGGCGGCGCAGTGTGGATTCGCGCCACGACGCTCAGCGGCAGCGGCTCGATCGATGTCTCGGGTGGCGACTATCGGGCTAGCGATCAATATGGCGGCGGCATCGGTGCGGGTGGCCGAGTGGCTCTCGAAGTCGCTGATCTGGCGACCTTCGACCTCTCGTCGGTGATGGCCGCCGGGGGCCTGTATTACCGCACCGACGGCACCATCGCTGGGGCGGCCGAGCCAGGCACCATCTATGTGGCTGACGCCGCGTCGACCTTTGGCGACTTACGGATCCCAACGCCGCCCAGCGGCTGGCCGCAGACACTGGAACTGCCGCTGTTGGGCAGTGGCACGGTGCTCGCCACCGAGGTCGCAGCAGCGGATCTGTGGGTCGCTGCTGACGCCTCCTTGGCCGCCCGTTGGCGGGGCGCTTGGATGGAACTCAGCGATCCTGCTGGAATCCTCGATACCTACAGAGTCATTGCTCTCGACAGTGCTGGCCGCGCGCTCTTGCAGGATGCCGCGACAGTTGCCGCGGCAACTAGCTATCGAGGTGAATATCGCTTCGACAATCTGCACCTGGGCACTGGTTTGCTAAGCGTTGACGAGTTGCTGGCGACTGCGAGCCTCGAGATCACTGGCGAGGCTGAGATCAACTTCGATTTCGTCGGCGACGATGTCACCGTTCGTGCGGGTGCGGTGCTGCGCCCGTCGCCGGGCAGAGCGTTGCATCTATCGCTCACCGGTGCCCTGACCGTAGAGACAGGCGCGACGATCGACCTCGATGGCGCCGGGTACACGGGTGGCGGGACGGTCTACGACGGTGCAGCGCCGCCGGCTATCGAGCCGGCTCACCTCCGCGCCGGGGGCAGCCATGGTGGGCTGGGTCTGAAGAGCGACGGTAGCGCCTTGGTGGGTGAGATCTACGACAGTGTCTACGCGCCGAGCTACGGTGGCGGTGGCGGTGGAAGCTACTACAGCAGCAATCCTGGCGGCAGTGGCGGTGGCTCGTTCTATGTCGAGGCCACCACGGTAGTGCTCGACGGACTGATCACCGCCCGTGGGCAGGGGCGCGACAGCCAGGCTTCCTCCAGCCAGCGCTACGCAGGTGCTGGCGCCGGCGGCGCGGTGTGGATACGCGCCGCGACCCTCGGTGGCAGCGGTTCGATCGACGTGACGGGTGGCGACTATCGGGCGTACGATCAATACGATGGCGGCCTGGGTGGTGGCGGTCGGGCGGCGCTCGAGGTCGATGATCTGTCCGGCTTCGACCTGACGGCGGTGACGGCGGCGGAAGGCCTGCGCTACCGCGCCGACGGCAGCGTCGACGCGGCTGCCGAGCCAGGTACGATCTATGTCACTGACGCGGCATCGACCTATGGTGACCTGCACTTCTCGGTGTCGCCGAGCGGCCTGTCTCCGGTCGTTACCCTGCCGAGCCTTGGCAGCGGCGGGATTGTCACCATCGAGGTCGAGGGCGGCGACCTCTGGGTGAGTGGCACGGCCCCCTTCCGGGGCCGGTGGCTGGGCGCTTGGATGGCACTGCAGGACTCGGCCGCGGTCGAGCTCGGTACATTTCGCGTGCTGGAGATCGATCTGGCGGGACGGCTGCTGCTGGGCGGTGGCGGCACGGTCGGCGGCGTCGCCACTTATCGTGGCGAGTATCGCTTCGACGCCATCGTGATCACCGGCGGCGGCAGTTGGGCGGCTACGGATCCGGTGGTGATTGGCGGCGGCATTGCAGCGTTGGTGCCGCTCGGCTTGCGGCGTCCAGGGCCGGTACCGCCACTGCTGCCCGACGAGGTTTTGGCCGCGAGGTTGCCGGCGCTGTTGCTGAGCCCTCTTCGGGGTTTTGCCGAGGATTCGCCACAGCACTTGACGGTGGTGCTTGCCAAGCACCGTTCGCGGCGCCGAGTCGCCGAGATGGTAGCCCCTGCCGAGACCGAGACCTCTGCCAAAGTCGTGATCCTCGCCGCTTCCCAGACCCTTTCCGGGCCAGCCCTGCGCTGACCCTTGTTGGCGACTCATAATGAAGGAATTCCCCATGTCGAAACAGCTCTTGCTGCGCTTTCTCCTCATCCTCCAGGTCTTTCTCGGGGTTCTTCTACTGTCGGCGAGCGCCGCTCAGGCGGCGCCGGTCTTTGTCTCGGTAACCCCCGTCGACGGCACTCTGTCGAGCGCCGCGTCGGTGACTCTGACGGTCGAGGTGCAGGGCGCGATTAGCTTGCAAGTGGATGGCCAAGCGGTCACCACGGTTGATCCCTCGGGGACGGTGTGGACCGCCGGTCCTTACTCGTTGAGCGAGGGGGAGCGGGTGTTGGTGTTGATCGCCGAGGACGCTTCTGGGGTGCAGGCTCAGCAGCTGCACCGGGTGGTGCGGGACTCGCTGCCGCCGGTGCTGAGCTTGAGCCAGCCGGCGGCGGGGGCGATCGTTGCCAGCTCGCCGCTCATCGTGGTCGGCACGGCGGTGGATGCGCATCTGGCGGCGGTGCGGGTGGGGGGCCAGGTGGCGGCTCTCAGTGGTGCGAGTTTTTCGCACTCTCTGGTCTTGGTGGAGGGCGAGCAGACGTTCACCGTGGAGGCGAGCGACAGCCTGGGGCAGAGCGGGCAGCAGAGTGTGACGGTGACTCTCGATAGCCAGCCGCCGACGGTGGCGCTGTTGGAAGGAGCTCAGCCGTTGGCGGCGGATGCGCTGTTCAATCGCTCGGTGGTGCTGAGCTTCAGCGTCACGGATGCGACGGCTACGACGGTCGAAGCGCTGCTCGACGGCGCTTCATTCACCTCCGGCACGACGGTGAGCGCGGCGGGTTCGCATGTGCTTTCAGTGACCGCCACGGACGCGGCTGGCCAGCCGACTAGCGTCAGCCGGAGCTTTGAGATCGACCTGACGGCGCCGACTTTTCTCAGCTTCACGCCGAGCGATGGCACCCTCTTGGCAGACTCGCAGGTGACCCTCAGCGGGGTGGTGGAGGGTGCGGCCGCGCTGAGTGTCGAGGGACAGGCGGCGAGCCTGGTGGGGCAGTCGTGGACGGCCGGGGCATTGCAGCTGATCGAGGGGGAGCGGGAGATTTCTATCGTCGCTACTGATCTGGCGGGCAATAGCGCCTCGTTCACCTTGCATTTGGAGCGCGACGCGAGGGCGCCGCAGCTGATCGGCCTGGTGCCCAGTGTGGACACGGTTCTGGCGACCTCGCCGGTGGCCGTAAGCGGTACCGCCAGTGATGCCCACTTGCTGGAGGTGCGGGTGGGGGGCGAGCTGGCGAGCTTGACCGGCTCGCAGTTCAGCCACCCGGCGGTGGCGCTGGTGGAGGGTGAGAATCTCCTGCCGATCGTGGCCACGGATCAGGTGGGCCATCAGGCGACGGCCGAGCTGCGGCTGGTGCTCGACACCCAAGCACCGACGCTGTCGCTGCTGGTGGCGGGAGTGCCGCTGCAGGGTGGGGCGGTGTTCGCCGGCCCGGTGACGCCTGAGATCTCGGCCAGCGACGCCACCGAGGTGGTGACGTCGGCGACTCTCGACGGCGCCACCTACCTGCCGGGGACGGTGATTGATGGCGATGGCTTGCATCAGCTGTCGGTGAGCGCCAGCGACGCGGCGGGCCATCAGGCGACGGTGCTGGTGAGCTTCAGCCTCGACCTGGCGGCGCCGGTGTTCGCGGATCTGGCGCCGGTGGCTGGCAGTGTGGACAGCGCTGCTCAGGTGACGCTGACCGGCCGCGCGCCGGGGGCGGTGTCGGTGTCGGTGGACGGGCAAGCGGCGACGCTGGCGGGGGATGGCTTTAGCGCCGGTCCCTTCAATTTGAGCGAGGGGGAGCGGGTGTTCTTGCTCGCCGCCACCGATAGCGGCGGCAACGTCACCCAGCTGACCCACCACCTGACTCGCGATTCGACGGCGCCGCAGCTCACTCTCGGCCAGCCGGCGGCCGGAGCCCTGCTGGGGAGTACCTCGGTCGATGTCAGCGGCACGGCGAGTGATCCGCGTCTCGATCAGGTGACGGTCAATGGGGTGCTGGCCGAGCTCAGTGGCGGCGCTTTCCTGGCCCGTCAGGTGCCGCTTACTGAAGGTGACAATGTGCTCACCGTGGTGGCGGCGGACACGGTGGGCAACGAGGTCCAAACGACCCGCTCGGTGACCGTTGATACGACGCCGCCGACGGTCGTCATCACCGACCCGGCCAGCGGCACGATCACCCCCGAGGCGGGGCTGACCCTGTCGGGCAGCGCCGCGGATCCTCATCTCGACCGGGTCGAGGTGGCGGGGGTGGGGGCGAGCCTGGTGGGTGAGCAATGGTCGTTGGCGGTGGATCTGCAAGAGGGCAGTAACACTTTCACCGTCGAAGCCTTCGACCCGCTCGGCCACAGCACCAGCGCCAGCGTCACGGTGACTCGCGACAGCTCGGCGCCTGAGATCCACATCGAGAGCCCGGCCGAGGGGCTTTACAGCCCAGCAGCGAATCTCACGGTCAGCGGCACGGTGGTCGCGGAGCCCGATTTGACAGTGACGGTGGGCGGCGTGGCGGCGACGATTGCGGGCAGCAGCTGGAGCGCCGCCGCGGTGCCGCTAGTAGAGGGTGAGAACCGGCTGATCGCAAGGGTGACCGACGCCCTGGGCAACCAAGGCACTCACACGCGGGTGGTGTGGCGCGACAACCAAGCGCCGGAGTTTCTATCGTCGATCCCCGCCGCGGGGGCTCTCGAGCTGCCGGCCGGCAGCAGCTTCCGGCTGCGCTTCAGCGAGCCGTTGGCGGCGCCCAGCGGGGGCGCCTACAGCCTCAGCACCTTGGCCGGGCAAGCCCTGGCGAGCAGCGCCGAGATCGATGGCGACGACTTGGTGATCACCCCGCAGGCAGCACTGCCGTCGGCCACCGAGCTGCGCCTGGTGCTAGGGGCGGGGCTGGTCGATCGGGCGGGCAATGCTCTAGCGGCGGCTCATACTCTGGCTTTCACCGTGGTCGATGGCGGCGCGCCAGCGGCGCCGCAGCTCGACGCCTACGCTAGCTATCTCTGTGCGCCGGCTACCACCCTTGCCGGCGGTGCCGAGCCTGGTGCTTGGATCGAGGTAGATGGCGGGGCCTCAGTAGGAGCGGGGCAGGTGGCAGACGATGGCCGTTTCGCCATCAGCGTCGTGCTGCTGCCCGAGGGGCCGAATCACCTGACGGTGATCGCCGTCGACGCCGCGGGCAACCCCTCGCCCGCGACGAGCGCCGATATCGTCCACGATTGCACCGCGCCGGAAGTGCTGGGTGCCAGCCGGGAGGCGGCGGGATTCCGCATCGCCCTCAGCGAGACGGTCGACCCTCTGAGCTTGAGCGGCTCGGTGCGGGTGTACGACGGCGGGATGGAAATCGCCGGCACAGAGAGTGCGACTGCCAGCGAGCTGATCTGGACCGCCAGCGGAGCGTTGCCAGCAGTCGCTCTGCTGGTCGAAGTCGAGGGAGCTTTGGCGGACCTGGCCGGCAACCCGTTGGCTTTCCCCTACCGGCAACTCTTCGATATAGCCCTGGGCGGTAGCTTCTTCTCTGGCACCGCTATCGACGACGCCTCCGGCCGGCCGCTGGGCGGGGTGCGGGCGGTGGTGACGGCGAGCGATGGGGTGGCCCTGGCCGAGCCCTGGCCGGAGCAGACCAGCGGCGAGGACGGTCGCCTGGTGATCGCTCTGCCCGCCGGCACTCACGACGTGACCTTTGCCCGGCCGGGCTACACGCCGGTGTTTCGGGTGGTGACGACGGTCGACGGCCAAGGCACGGACGTTTTCGACCCTCGCCTGACGCCGGCCGCGGCAGCGGTGTCGATAGATGCATCGGGCGGCTTGGTGGAGGGCTCTTCAGAAGTCGGCACGGCGCCGCGTCTCACCCTCCCGACCGCCGGCCTGGCGTCGGCTACGGCGGTGCGCCTGACGGCGGTGGGCGGCCAGGGGCTGGCCGCCTTGCTGCCCTACGGCTGGGCACCGCGGGGTGCCGTCTGGGTGGATCTCTCAGCCGCGAATCTAGCTGCCTCGGCGACCCTCGATCTGCCGGTGACCTCGGCCGACGGGACGGTGCTGGAGGCGGTAACTCTCGATCTCGCCACCCTGCAATGGCGTTCGCTGGGGGTGGTGACGGTGAGCGGCGGCGAGGTCACGATGACCGTCGACGGCGAAGGAGCCTGGGCGGCGGTGGAAGCCGACTCGGGAGCTTTGGCGCCGCCCCCGGCGGTCGCTGGCCAGATGCTGGGCTCCTCGGCCGCGCCGCCGTCCGGCGGGGTGACTAGCGCCAGCCTGAGCTTCGATCCCGAGGTGGTCTTGCCGACGCAGCGCAGCTGGGTACAGGTGCTCTACGGGCTGGCGGCGGAGGTGCCGAGCGGGGTGCCGCTGACTTTGTCGATCGAGGAGCGGCTGGAGCTACTCGATGGCAGCGTGCGGCGGATCAGTCCCTACAGCGCCGATCTGGTGCTCTACCGCGATTCGCTGGGCGATCCGACCTCGAGGTTCCGCCTGCGGCCTTCGGCCGCGGCGCGCAGCCTGCCGGTGCGGCTAGGTGCCGAGCAAGTCAGCGTGCGGTCCTACGGTGATGAGACGGTGCGCGGCAACGTGCTCGGCCCCGACGGCGGCGTGGTGTCGAGTGCCGAGGGTGATCAGGTGGTGCTGCCGGCAGCAGCTCTCGAGGAGCCCACGGCGGTGACTCTGAGTCGCCGGACAGTGGCCGATCTGCCGCTGGCTCCACCCGCTGGTGGCACGGTCGACGGCGTCTTGGAGCTGGACCTTGCCGGCCGCCGGCTGTTGCTGCCGGCTGAGCTGTCGTGGTCGCTGACCCCGGCACCGGCTGCTGGCACGCCGGGTTTGTTGCTAGGGGTGGTGGAAGTGGAAGGCGAGCCGCGCTATCGGGCGATTGCCGAGCTGGAAGCCACCGCCACTGGCTGGACGACGAAGGTGATCGACACTGCCGACCTGGCCTGGCCGGGGGTGCTGGAGGGCGGTTTGTACGTTTTCTTGCGCCTCGATGCGGTACCGCGCTTTGTGCGGGGCATGGTGCTTGACCCAGGAGGTGCTCCGGTCGTGGGCGCGGTGGTCGAGTCGACGACGGTGCCTTGGCTCCAGATCTCAGCCGCCGAGGGTGGCTACGTGCTGCCGATTCTGCTGGATGCCGCCACTCTCAGCGCGCGGCGCGCGGTCACCGGCAACGCGGTGGCGGTGGCGCTGCCGGCCGGGGTTGCGGCGGAGCGGGTCGATCTCGATCTGCCGCTACAGATCGTGGCGCCGTGGGTCGAGCAGATCACTCCGTCAGCGGGCACCAGCGGAGTGTTGCTCGGCTTCAATCCAGTGGTGCGTTTCAGCGAGCCGGTGGATCGGGCCTCGCTCGATGGCGCTATCGAGCTGCGCCAGGGGGGCGTGGCGGTGGCGGTGGCACTCGATCACCAGGGCGCCCTGGTCACCCTGCTACCGCAGGCGACGCTGGTGCCTGGCAGTGAGTACGAGGTCTGGGTGGGGGCGGCGGTGCGTGACTTGCAGGGCTATGGGCTGAGCGGCTCGGTGAGCGTGCTGTTTAGCACCGAGGTGGTGGCGACGCCGGCCGGGGTCGATCGCGGGCGGATCTTCCTGGTCGAGCCCGATGCCCAGGGGCTGGCGCGAGTGGAGGGCCTGGCGGGGGCGGCGCCGGCCGGCACGCTGGTCTTCGTTGAAAATCTGACATCGTTCTCGACCACCGAGTCTGTACAAAGCGCGGGTGACGGTAGCTTCCTGCTGACGATCGGCGCCAGCCTCGAGGATCAGCTGCTGCTGCATGTGCTGATCGATGGGGGTAACGAGGTAGTGATCCTGCTGACTCCGTTCCTGGGCGCCGACCTGCGCACCGGCCTGGCGGGGACGGGGGCGGGGGAGTTTACGACCGCCGATGGAATCACCGTGCGTTACGCGGCTGGCACCTTCGCCGGGCCGTCCAGGGTGCAGGTGACGCCGATCGCCATGGGCACGCTGGCGGCGGCAGAAGACTTCAGCGAGCTGCTGACCTTCCGGCTGGAGATCGACGGCGCGCAGCCGCTGAAGCCGCTGGAAGTGACGATGGCGGCGCCGGCTGGCACCGCACCAGCTGGCACCGCGGCGGGCAGCCTCTGGCTGCTGCGCCGGCAGCTTGAGATCGCCGATTTACCGTGGATGGTCCACGCCGAGCTGGCTCTCGATGGAGGTCAGGTGAGTACGATCAATACCGTGGGCGAAGCCCAATCCGCCAACTCCGGCGAAGTGGGTGGCACCAAGTCAGCGGCCTTCGCCGTGCCGGCCCCTCTGCGGGTGCTGAGCCCGGCAGAAGCCGCCGCGCGGCTGCCGCGCTCGGGGTATCTGAGCGCTCTGCCGCCGTCTGACCCAGCGGCTCTGGTCGAGGTCGAGCCGCCCCTGGCCGGCTTGGGACCGGCCAAGGCGACCGTTGCCCCCGTCCTGGCGGACTATCTGGTCGGCGTCTCCCGCCCCGGCGTCTATCAGGCAGCGCGGGCCGAGGTCGAGCTGGGTTGGATCGCCTTCCCCTTCCGTGGCGCCCAAGACCTAGTGGTGCGCAGCGCCGAGTTGCCCGAAGTGGTGCTGGCGCTCGATGCCGTCAACCGCTCCTTCCTGCCGCTAGGCGCCGGTGCCTTGCCGGTTGAACTCAGCCCGACGCCACTGAACGCCGATCCCGCCGCGCCGGGGACGCCGGGGACGCCGGGGTCGAAGGCGCCGCCAGCGGGCGAGCCCAAGGCCGACTCGGTGGAGATCCAGGTGCTCGATTTCGCCGGTGTCGAGCTTTATCGGGTGGTGGTTGACGCCCCGACCCAGCAGGTGGTGCTGCTGAGCCCCAGCCAGCTACCCAACGCCGGGCCGCCCATGCCGGTGGGCGGTGGGCCGCTGCGCTTCCATGCATTCGACGTCGCTGAAGGCACCGCTGGGATCGCCGCCGGCATCAGCGCCGAGCTGGAGGGTAACTCGCTCACCGTGAGCGGCGAGGCCGGCAGCGCCGGAGCCGGAGTGGCGGTGCGTCTGATCGATCTAGAAAGCTCGAACGTGCTCAGCGCTACGGCTTCTCCAGGCGGTAGCTTCAGCGTCGTCGCCAGTCCGTCGCAGCTCGGCGATCAGCTGGTGCTGGCGATCTCGGCCAAGCTCACTCCGGGCCAGCCGCTGCGCCTCGACTTCTCAGAAGCCTTGCAAGAAGAGGCGCCAGGAATCCGGGTCGAGCACGACGGGATGGCCCTGCCCATCACCAAAGAGCCTCTGGGCAGCTGGGCACAGCTGCTGATCCACGGCGGCTGGCAGGCAGGCAAGACCTACAACTTGCGCCTGGACTCCACCATGGCCGACGCCGCCGGCTTGCCTTGGGATACTGACCTGACTCTGCCTTTCGAAGTCGCCGAATCGAGCGCCGGCACTAGCTTCGCGCTCGACGCGGCGCACGACATCGCGCGCCTCGGCTCGTTGCTCTTCGTGGCCGCCGGCGCCGATGGCCTGGCGGTGCTCGACGCCAGCGACCCGCGCCAGCTGAAGAACTGGCTGGCGGCTGAGACCTACGTCGATCTGGTCTCGGAGCCAGGTCTACCGGTGCGCGGGGTGGCGACCGACAGCCATGGCCGGGTGGTGGCAGTAGGGGGTGGCGTCGCCCGCCGGGGGGTGCTGCTGATCCTCGATCCGCAAGAGCTGCCCCAGGGTGCCGCGACGGTGCCCGCGGCGGCGATTCTCGGCCGCACCCTCCTCACCGAGCCCCAGCTGGCTGGCTCGGGTGCCCCGCCGCTGCTCATCGGGCGGCCGCTGGCGGTCGAGATCTTCAACCGCGATGAGAGCACGAGCTGGACGGTGGGGGAGGTGGTGCCGCCGGGCCTCACCCTGGCTCCGCCCAGCCCACCGAGCGGCACGGCGGCTGTCTCGCTCACCGTCAGTGGCATGGCGACGGCGGAGCGTCCGGTGACTCTGCGCAACCTCACCACCGGCGAGCGCGACAGCGCTCGCGTCGGCAGTCCTGGTGGCGGCGGTGCTGGCAGTTTCTCCCTGAGTCTCAGCGTGCGGCGCGGCGACCGCCTGGAGCTACTGCGCAACGAGCTGTCCTTGGCCTACGTGGCGGGTTACGACGCCGGGGTGGTGACGGTGGATCTGAATGCCGTCGAAGCTGCCTCTGAGGAGGTCGACGATCCTTGGGATGCTTTCGATCTGCTGCGCTACAACACTCATTATGTTGTGCCGAGCGAGGTGCTGTGCTCGACGTTTGAGTACGACCAGCGCTTTGACGTGATTGACGCTCGGGTGCTGCCGGCGGCGGCCGAAGGCGAACCTTGGAGCGTTCTGGCTCTGGTCGAGAACTACGGCTTGCTGTCGCTGGGTGCCTCCGTGGCTGCGCCGCTGGACAAGCTGGCCTACCGCGACGCTCTTTGCGGCGAGGTCGATGACAACCGCAAGATGGGCGGTCTCGATGTGCTGCCCGGCTACCGCTTCGACCGCAACGGCGACGGTGTGCTTGACGACGAGGAGCCCGAGCGTGACTTCGCTCTTCTCACCAATACCGTCGGTGGCGGGGGTCTTGGCTGGCTGCTGATCGTCGATGTCACCGAACGCAATGAGCTGCGCCTGGTGGGCCGCATCGAGCTGCCCGGCCCGGCGACGCGGGTGACTGCTGACCCGGTCGGCCGCCGCGCCCTGGTATCGGGCCACGGTGGCGGGGTCTACATCGTCGACCTCGACCGCTGGCCGGCGCAGAGTGGCGGGGGCGGAACCCCTCAGATCTGGTCGAGCGATCGGGTGGTCGAGCGCCTGAGCTTTGGCGAGGACGTGCGCGCCCCCACCCTGGTGGCTCCGGAACTGGGCCTAGCCTTCGCCGGCGGCGTTGCCCGTGGTGTGACCCCCCTCAGCACTGGCCTGCCGCGCCTGTCGCTGGTGTCCAGCGGCGAGCAGGGACTGCGCCGGGTCTCGCGGCTGGCGCCATTTGGCGCGCCTACCGCCCCGGAGAGCGCCGAGGAGGGAGCGGAAGAAATACCCGGAGTGATCCGAGTGCAGGCGCAGCTTCCCGGTGGCCTGGCCGATGCCGAGGGCAAGATCCGTGTCGACCTCAGCGGCATTGGCCCCGCCGGGCTGCCGGTGCGCGGCCTCGGCGAGGGGCTGATGGACGAGCCCGTGGCCGAGCTGAGAGACGATAAGGCGTTGGTGCTGCAACGGCAGTCGGACAACCCCCTGTCAGAGGGCTACAACGTCTTCCTCTCCGATCCGGTGGTGCTGCTGGCTGATGTGCGTGCCTCGGCGCATTTCGAGCGCTCGGAGGCCGAGAAGGAGGCCTGCCGCCGCTGTGACCTGGTGGACGAGGGGGTCTACGCCGCGGCCGATCTACCCCCCAACGAGCTGCATGTCGAGCTGCTATCGGGCCATCAAGTGCGGGCTAGCTACAGCGAAGCCGTCGCCTCGAGCCTCAGCGGTCTTTACAACGCCGATCTGCTAGCGGGCTACGCCGTCATCGCCGACAGTGTGCCCTGGGATCTCAGTCCCTCGCCGCACCAGGAGCCGGTACTCAATGCCGCCACTAGCGCGATGGCGGCGCCGGGCACCCTCTTGCACTCCGGCGAAATGACCCGCCAGGCGCACGACCTCAGCCTCCAAGGCCGGGGATTGGACCTCGCCTTGGTGCGTACCTACCGCAGCCAAACAATCAGCAATGGTCCCCTCGGCCCAGGCTGGGATCATGGCTACCGCCTGCGCTTGCGGCTCTTGCCCAATGGCGATGTCGACTTCTTCGATGGCACTGGCCGCCGCGAGACCTTCACCCTGGAAGACGACCGCGAGCTGAAGCCGCCCGTCGGCCGCTTCGTCCAGCTCAAGAAGTACGCCGAGGGTTACACCCTGATCGGCAGCGGCTATCAGCGCTGGCGTTTCGACCGCTGGGGTCGCCTGGTGTCGATGATCGACTCGGTGCGCACCAGCGAGGAGACCGGCAACGAGATCACCTTCCACTACGACGCCCACTCGCGCCTGGCGCGAATCCACGACGATCTCGGCCGCAACACCTTCCTGCACTACGACGACGAAGGCCGCCTGGAGAAGATCGTCGACTTCAGTGATCGCGACTTCCTCTACCACTACGACGCCCAGGGAAGATTGACCAGTTTCGAGACTCCAGTCGTCGACCTCGGCAGCGGCAGCAGCCAGCGTCTATCGACCACCTACGCCTACCACGCCGCCGGCACCGGCCTGGCTGGCCAGCTCAGCCAACGCGATGATCTGAAAAGCGAGACTGACGCCAAGAGCCAGACCTGGCTCACCCTGCGGTATCAGGATTCCGACGGCAACGGCCGCCCCGATGCGCTCAAAGAACAAGATTGGGGAGCGGAGACAGTGCATTTGGCCTTCGATTTCGACGGCCAGCAGACCACCCTCACCGATCGCCGAGGCAAAGTCTGGACCTACCATCTCAACGCTGCTGGGCAGATGCTCAGCGAGCGCGACCCGGCGTCTCATCAGTCGAACTGGTCCTACGAGCCAAGTGGTGCGCTGGCACAGGCCACCGAGGCGGGGGGAATCACCACCGATCTGACCTACGGCTCGGACTCTCCGCGCCAGCGGGGCAATGTGTCGAGCGTGACGACGACGCCTTCCCCTGGCTACCCCAACCCTGTCGCGCCGGTGGTGGTGCAGGTGCTAGAGAGGGTTAAGAAAACCAATCGGGTGGCCAGTTGGAACGATAAGCACGGTGCGCAGCACCTGATCATCACCTATCCCAACGAGCTGCCCAAGGTGCGTCATGACGCCTATGGCACACCGCTCAACGCCACCTCGTCGATGACGTACGACTTTTTCGGTCGGATCCTGGAGCAGACTGCCCCCAACCAGAGCAAAACCACCTTTACCTACTCCCTTGAGGACGGTTACTTGACTCAGGTGGTCGCCGATGCCCAGAACCTGGCTCTGAGCACCGACTTTCTGGAGCGCGACGCCCGTGGCAATCCGCTGCGCTGGCGCGACCCGCGCGGGGTGATCCACGAAGCTGAGTACAACGCCCTCGGCTGGCTGCTGCGCCAGCGGCAGGCGATCTCAGGCGGGGCTGCCCCGATCGGCCTGGTGAGTGAATTCGACTACGACGCCAACGGCCAGGTCACGGCGACCCGGCGCTCCCACAGTGGCGGCGGGATGACCGCCGTTCGCTTCACCTACGGGGTTCTCGGCGAGCTGCTGCGCAGCGAGCGCGAGGTCGAGCCCGGCGGGGCGGCGATCCTCGAGACCGTAGCGTATGACCCTCACCTCAACCCGACTCGCATCGTCGATGGTGTCGGTGGGGTCACCCTGCTGGAGTACGACGCCCGCAACCTACCGCTGCGCAAGACTAGCGGGGCGGGTACGGCGGCGGAGATTGCAGAGGAGTACTCCTATGACGCCGATGGCCGGCTGGTGGTCTACACCGATGCTCGCCAACAAGTTTGGCGTACTGAGTACGACGGCTTGGGACGCCCCGCGGCACAGATCAATCCGCTGGGAGAGCGCACCGAGACCGAGTACACCCCAGGTGACCTGCCAATCCACCAGCGCCGCTTGAGTGCCTCGGGCGTCGTGAAGAGCGAGCAGCAATGGCAGTGGGACGTGCGTGCTCGGCAGACCCGCGGCATGGCTCATCTGTGGGCCTATGGCGAGGGTGACGGTGACGGCGAAGCTCATCAGCAGCTGACGACCGAGTTTACTTACGATGCCATCTCGAATCTGCTCACCGTCGAGGGTCCTGGCATCTCGTTGGAGCATCGCTACGACTCGGCGGGGCGGCGGACCTTGTCGCAGGACCAGGCCGGCAACATCGTCGAGCTGGACCTTGACCCGCTAGGTCTGGTCACCAGCCAACGCCACCTTGAGCAGCTCGCCGAGGGGGGCACCGCGACCGTCGAGAACACCTTCACCCACGACGCTTTGGGCCGTCCGCTGAGTGAGAGTCTGCCCCAGGGTGGCAGCCGCAGCTGGCAATATGACGTCCGTGGCAACCTGACCCGTTTTGCCGACGCCGACGGCCGCGTCTGGAGCTGGCAATACGACGGCCTCGACCGCCGGGTCGCCGAGCAGGCTCCGGGAGGTGTTGACCTCAGCCACACCTATGACCAGGCTTCGCGGCCGCTGACCTACACCGACGCTCTCGGTAACCAGACCCGCTGGGTCTACGACGTTCTGGGTCGGCGCACCGACTGGCTGCTCAACGGCGTCGGAGTAGAGATCTACGGCCACGACGAGAGCGGCAACCCAACCTCCATCCTGCGCGCCGACGGCAGCCGCATCGACCAGAGTTTCGATGCCGCCGGCCGGCTGATCAGCCGCCAGATCAACCTCCCTGACGGCACCCTGGGCGAGGCCGAGAGCTACGCCCATGACGCCCTGGGGCGGATCACTCAGCAAACCGCGGGCGGCATCTCCACCCAGCACAGCTTCGACTCGTTGTCGCGGCTGACCGCCGAGACCACCGCTAATCTCACCGTCGGTTACCAGCACGATGCCGCCGGCAACCTGATTCAGATCAGCTACCCCTCGGGTCGCCGGGTCGACATCGTGCCCGACGGGCTCAATCGCCCCTCCACGGTCGCCTGGGCGGCGCCCGGGCCGCCCGAAGTCAAGGTGCGCTACGGCTATCGCGGCGGCAATCTGATGTCCTCCCGCAGCCTGGCCCAGCTCACCGGGGTGAAGACTTTTGATGCCGGCCGGCGCACCGCCGGCTGGCAAGTCCAGGATGCCGGCAACCAGCTGTTGCTCGGCGAAAGCCTGAGCTGGACCCCCGGCTCGCGGCTGGCCACCGCCACCCGCACCGATTTGGGTGGCCTCACCCGTCGTTACGGCTACCAGGACGGTCGCTTGATCTCGGCCATCCAGACTGGCGGCCCGGCCTCCAGCGCCCCGGCCGCCACCGGCTGGGCCGACGTGCCCGCGAGCTTCACCTACAGCTACGACCGAGCCCAGAATCTGCTGGGGATGGACTTCGCACAAAGCTGCGCAGCCACCCAGGTCGCCCTGCCGCTGGATGGCAGCGGCTGGAACCGCCCGGCTTCAGTAGCCGGCGAAGCGCTCCAGTGGACCGCTCGCCAGGAGCTGGCGAGCAAAGGAAACTTCAACTTCACTTACAGCTGGGACCACCGTCCGATCGAACTCAGGCGCAACGGGGTGACGATCGCCTCCTACAAATACGACTCCCAGGGACGCCGAGTCGAGCGCCAAGTCGGCGCCGACACCTACACCACCGTCTGGTCTGGCTGGCAGCCGATCGAAGAGTACAAGAACGGTCTATTGCACAGCCGCCGCACCTACGGCGTCGGTCTCGACGAACTTATTCGCCTCGAAAGCGACCTCGACGGCGACGGTGTCTTGGAGCAGGAATACCTACCCTTCTACGACACGATCGGCAACCTCGTCCTACTCACCAACGAAGCCGGCAAGCCCATCGAACGCTACGCCTACGGCCCCTACGGCCGGCAGTGGATCGTCGCCGACTCGACCGCGCCGGTAGTCGAGCAGATCCGCATGAAAGGCGACGAGCTGTGGCTCGAACTCTCAGAAGAAGTGCGGCTCGACCGCCTGCAAGCCGCCGCAAGTGCCGGCACGCTGACGCTGGTCAACGCCCTCGGCGAAGAGATCAGCTTGCAGATCGAGCAGCCCGTCGACAACGGCCGCGCCGCCCGGCGGCGCGTGGTGCTGAGCGAGGCGCCGAGCCAGAATCCCCCACGCTGGCCAGCGGCGGGCGAGACTGCCACCCTGACTATCCCAGCCGGAGCCCTGGTCGA
This sequence comes from Candidatus Multivoradales bacterium, assembly GCA_965248925.1. Taxonomy (GTDB): domain Bacteria; phylum Acidobacteriota; class Thermoanaerobaculia; order Multivoradales; family J023; genus CBDFLE01. The sequence continues at coordinate 161,079 of CBDFLE010000004.1, forward strand.
CCTCTTCGAAAACAAAGGCGCGGCCGTGGCCGAAGCTATGACCTGGCCGACCATCGCGGACGAGATCCACAGCGACACCGCCCCTCCCCAGCTGCTCCAGGCTTGCGTCACACCGCAGAGAAAAGTCGAGCTGGACTTCAGCGAGCCCCTCGACGAAGCGACCCTCGACACCATCCAGCTCAACAGCGTGGCAACCACCTGGACCGTCTCCGCCGATGGCTACCGCCTGACCAGCGGCGCCCTCGCGGTCGGCTCCAACACCCTGCTGGTAGACGGCGAACTGAAAGACCTCGCCGGCACCTCGCTAGCCGGCATCGTGAGCGAGATCTTCATCGTCAACCCAGGTCAGGGCACGATCATCCACAGCGCCCCCTACGCCGGGCAGATCTCCGCCTCGGCCACCGGTAACCCGTTTGGCTTCAAAGGCTTGCCGCGAGACCCGGAGAGTGGGCTGATCTATGTGCGCAACCGCTACTACGATCCAGAAATGGGTCGGTGGATCACCTCCGATCCACTGGGACTCGTCGATGGGCCGGGGCAGTATGCCTTTGTCGGCGGGGATCCGGTGAATTTTGGCGACCCGATGGGACTCTTCAATGTCGGGTTGGGGCCGTGTGGTGCAGTTGTAGATGCCGAGAGGCGAGCAGAGTGCCTGGCGAAGTCTCGGTTGGGGGCTCAGCAGTTTGACCAGGCTGTCACTACCGCGTTAGCCAATCCCTATGTACAGGGCAGCCTTCAAGTCATCGGTGGTTGTACCGAAGCGGTTGTCGGAGGTGCTGCCGTGCTCTCCGGCGCGGGGGTCTTGCCGGGTGCTGTCGCTCTTGCTCATGGCACCGATCTGTGCGGGACGGGAATCTCAACGCTCATCGTGGGCGAGACTCAGGAGACCCTCTTCTATCAGGGTGCAACAGCTGGCTTGGTGGCAAGCGGAGTCGATCCGTACTATGCTGGTTGGGCCGCGGCAGGGCTGGACCTTGGAGTCGGGATCGGCGCTACTCGGGCTGTTGGGCGCTCGTTTGCGCGGGCTGCGACCACTGGGACGGCAGCTAAGTCCCGAGTGCCGCGAGTGAACCTCGCAAATCCAGTAAATCCGCTATTTGACAGCGAGGACTTAGTCTACGGTCTGTACAGGGCGACAACACGAAGCAGAAGGAGCGGCCTCGCTACGTTCAATCCGACCTTGGATCTAAGGAATAGAGCGGGCGGTAGACTTTTGACTTCTTTCGACAAGCCACCGGAATTGGACTGGGTTCGATTCAGCATACTCAAAATGGACGAAGTGTTGGCAAGCGGAAGAAAGATTCGTTTTAACCTGAGCTACCTTGAGGATGTTGATAACCTAATTCTCGGCCAAGGGAGGTATGGTGCATCAATTACGGCCAGTGAGCTGCGGTACCTGCGAGATAATTGGGGACGGTTTGAGAACAACGTTGTTTTTTACAAGCACTATCGAGTGGTGAGGTCGCCATGGCAAGTTCAGTAGTTCTTCCGTTATCAGGCACTGGTTCGATTGAGCTTGTAGAACAGTGGGTTGATGGTAAAGAGAGAAGACCGCAGCGGTCAACTTACTTTGACTCCCATAGATTTAGAGACTGTGTCCTTTGGTCGGTTTCAGTGCGTTGCATTGATAGTGAAGTGCGACTGGGGAGTGCAAGTAGAGGTTCTTGGGTTTCTGCGTTCCGGTCCTTCGCGTCGAGCATCAATGCTCTGAAATTTAAGTTTGAGAAGTTTCTGGGGGAGAACGTCTACTTGTTACTATACCTACACGATGAGTGTGGGCCTTTCGCGAATCTCTATGTCGTTGAATACGGTCGGCGGCAGATTGAACTTGGGTGGCAGGTTGGCACAGGTAAAATCGAGAGGAGCGGCATCGAGATTGATCGCGCATTGGTTGAAACTTGGCCGAGTCTTCTTCGAGTGTCCCGTCCGCCGCGTCCACAATCAGATTAGTAGCCAAACGGCCACTTTACTGGTCGCCGGCCCTCATTGATGGACCCGCTCCTTGTCGCTCCTCCTCAGCTCACGCCGAGTCAGGAAATCCATGGAAACTTGCGGTGTCCCGTCCGCCGCGTCCACAGCCAAAATTTGTCCCGTCCGCCACGTCCACATGTCCCGTCCGCCGCGTCCACGAACAGAATAGTGGCTAAAAGGCCACTTTATTGACCGTTTAGCCACGCCGGTAAGTCGGCACCGTGCCGATCATCCTCAGCGCATTCTGAAAATCTTCCCAGTCGACCGCCCTCTTCGCTCACCGGCCGGAAATCGTGCCCCATGGTCGCACGTCACCGTGGACAGCGCGTCGCAGCAGCCCATCAACTCTCCAGCCTGAGCCGCTCTACTTGGGCGCATGGAAGCCAGAGAGCACTCCTTGCCAGGCGGTCATGAATCGTAGGTGCCCTCGTGAGGGCTGGCGGCCGGTCCAGATCTCTGCCGGTGTGCAGCCGTCGAGGTTCTGGTGCGGGCGCAGTTCGTTATACCAAAACCGGAAGACATCCAACTGTCGCTGGGTCTTGTGGCCCGCTGGCAGCGGCTCGCGCCGCCGCCGCAGGCGCTCTTTGAAGGTGCCGAAGAAGCGCTCGATACGTCCGTTCTGCCACGGCGAGGCCAGCTGGGTGCGCTGGTGGCGAATACCCAGTATGGCCAGCGAAAGCCGGAAGATCCAAGATGTAAAGACTGGCTCGTTGTCAGTGCGCAAGCACTTTGGCTTGCCGCATAGCTCGATCGTGTCGAGCAGCTGGCGCACCAGTTCGACCGATGCTTTGGTCTTCACTGCTTGAAGGCTCAAGCAGAGCCGAGTGCCGTGGTCGAGCAGGCCGAAGATGGTTTCTTTCTGGCCGGCGGTGTTATCAGCGTAGGTGAGATCGGCGGCCCAGATCAGCCGCTTGCCGCCGATCCCAGGTTTTCTCCTGCGGATCTTCCGGCGCCAAGCGAGAATCTCCAGCTGGTGCTCGTTGAAGATCTTTGCAACGTAGCTCTTGCCCACCGTCATTCGGCGATGGCGGTAGTTGCGATTGAAGGCTGCCGCGATCGCCCTACAGCCATCGTCGGGCTGCAACGCCTTGAGCCGGATCACCGCTTGGCGCACCCACTTGGGCTTGCGCCGGCAGAAGCCGCGACAAGTCGTCGGGTCGGGTGGACACTTGGCTCGGCGGCGGTGCTTTGCTCTGGGTCGCAGGGCGAAGGAAGTGAGCGCAAGAATCAGAAGCAACACGAACGCCCAGAGAAGGGCGCCGGCAAGGTCGGAAGTCATTCCTTGAGAATACCGATCTGGCGCAGCCTAGCACGAGGCGCCGCGTTCTCTTACTGATCACCTCCCGAATGCCAGAAGCCCGGCTTGTGCAACTCCAGCACGAAGTCCACCTCGGCGGCCCTCGTCTCGTAGTCACGCCGCTCCTTCGCCGCCGCGATCCTGGCGGCGATCTCGCTGGCCAGGTGCTCTCCCTTGCCGGGTCGCGTCGGCAAGGCTTCTCTGGCCACATCGCGGAGGACTTGCTCCACCAGCGCCCGGTCCTTCTTCTTCGGGTCGCTAGCGTGGTTGAGAAACCACAGGATCAGCGCCGCGGGCTCGAGGAAACGGTGGTTGACCGCGGCCAGGAAGGCCGCAGTCAGCTCTTCGATCGGCGCGCCGGCAGAAAGCTTTATCTCGGCCAGGCTGTCGATGCTGGAATGATTGAGTCGCTGGTTGGCGCCGGTGATCTGAGCGGCGATCTGGCGTACTGTCTGGTGGATCTGTTCGGTGGTCATAGGCTTTCTGGACAGAGTGGCCATTCTGGTGTTCCTCCTAGGTGATCTATTATTGGCGGATATTGACGCCGAAGCCGATGGCCATGGTTTCGATGGCTTGGGCCAGGGCGATGTGTTGCTCGGTGAGTTCGGCCTCCGGCGTGGCGGGCAGCTTGAGGGTCAGCAAAGTGCCGCGTAGATGAACTTCTTTGAGGTCACGGTTCAAGAAAAAGCACCCTCCGGGCAGAAGGGACCGGTCCTGCCCGGAGGGGAGTCGCCGTGGTTGGGGAGGGACCACCACGGCCATCACAGGGAATCCAGACCTCCTGACCTACCCCTCCTAACCCTCTGAAAACACAGGACCGCCCCTCAGAGGTGGTGCGGACCCAAAACTGTCCGCTCTTTTCGGTGCCGAGGCATGATCGAGCATGGCACTGACGAGCGAGCACACCGTCCTGTTCCCAGACCACGCCGGGGTCCCCGATGGGGTTGTGGTGATCAACGACCGCTGCCGCCTCCAGCAGAGGGGCGGCTATCGGGTGGTGGTGGTCAGCGGCATGCCGCTCGCTCACTTCGCTGCCGGCGACAGGACAGGAGAGGCCCACGCGATGGTGAGTCTCGTTGAATTGGGCTGGGCACAGCAACGCGAGGTGGCCCTTGCGTTCGCTTGTGATGTGCGGACTGTGCGCCGGAATCAGCGCCGCTTCGAAGAAGGTGGGCTGGCTGCTCTGGGCCGGCCGCGCGGTTTTCCCCGGGGTCAGTCTCGGGTAGCGCAGGGCCGCCTGGACGCGGTCAACGGCTGGAAGGCCGAGGATGTGTCGAATCGCGAGATTGGCCGGCGGCTGGGCATCGATGAGAAGGCCGTTCGCAAGCTCGCCAAGCGCCTGGGCTGGAAAGAGCGGTCGGTAGTGCAGATGACGATGCCCTTCGAGAGTGCGGACCCAAAACTGTCCGCCTCTGATGAGCAGCAGGTCGACGGCCCCCTGAAAACTGCGGATCTTGCGCTCGACGCTGAGGGTGGCGGTGACCCAGCGGCTGCGGACCCAAAACTGTCCGCTTCTGCGTCCGAGCAAGATCAGGTTCCCCTCTCGCTGGACCTCGATCCAGCGGATCGCGCCAGCGATCGGCTGCTGGCGAGGCTGGGATTCCTCGATGATGCGGCGCCGATCTTCGGAGCGGCGACCCAGCTACCGGGCGCCGGTGCTCTGCTGGCGATTCCCGCCCTGGTGGACAGCGGCGTGCTCTCCATCGCGCAGGAGCTGTACGGCAGCATCGGGCCGGCCTTCTATGGGCTGCGCACCACTCTGGTAACCCTGCTGCTGATGGCACTGTTGCGGGTCAAGCGACCCGAAGGGCTCAAGGAGCGCTCACCCCGGCATTTGGGTCAGCTTCTCGGGCTCGACCGAGCGCCGGAAGTGAAAACCTTGCGCAACAAGCTCGCTCGGCTGGCCGCGCATGGCCTGGCCGCGGATCTCGGTCGCGCCCTCGCTCAGCGCCGGGTCGCCACCAGGGGCCATGCCATGGGCTTCCTCTACGTGGACGGGCATGTGCGCGCCTACCACGGTGGCCGAGAGATTCCCAAGACACACGTAGCGCGGATGCGGATCGCGATGCCGGCCACCACCGACTACTGGGTCAACGATGCTGAGAGCGAGCCTCTCTTCGTGGTCCCCACCGAGGCCAACAAGGGGCTTGCGACGATGCTTCCCCTCATTCTCGAAGAGGTACGAAAGCTACTCGGAGACCGGCGAGTCACCGTCGTCTTCGACCGTGGGGGTTGGAGCCCGAAGCTGTTTGCGAAGCTCATCGCCAAGAAGTTCGACATCCTCACATACCGAAAGGCCCCCTTTCGTCCGGTGCCGTTGAGCAAGTTCGGGCAGATCAAGGACACCATCCACGGGCGGAAGCTCGAGTACCTCCTCGCCGATCAGCGTATCTACCTCGAGTATGGCCCGAGGAAGAAGCGCAAGCGGCTGTACCTGCGCCAGGTCACCCGCCTCTGCGACAACGGCCACCAGACGTCCATCATCACCTCCCGCCGCGACCTCTCCACACTCGAGGTCGCCTACCGCATGTTCGATCGTTGGAGGCAAGAGAACTTCTTCAAATACCTGCGCGAAGAATTCGCACTCGATGCCCTGGTGGACTATGGCACCGAGCCAGCGGACGCCGCCCGCGATGTGCCGAATCCCGAGCGCGGCAAGATCAATGCAGAGCTGCGCAAAGCTCACGCACATCTCGAGCAGCTCCGGGCCCACATCGGGATCGCTGCTCTTGAAAACCGCGAGGATCGGCGGCGCACGATGCGCGGATTCAAGATCGCCAACGCCGCCATCTCCGCCAGGGTCCGGGCAGCGATAGAGCAGATCACCGAACTCGAGAACCAGCGCGCGACCCTCCCCGTCCGCGTCCCCGTCCAAGAGGTCGTCGAAGCGGATGTCATCAAGCTGTCCGTCGAGCGCAAGCACCTCACCGATATTCTCAAGATGGTCGCCTACCAGGCCGAAGGTGATCTTCTCCGGCTCCTATCACCCCACTACCGCCGCACCGAGCAGGAGGGACGCACCCTGATCCAAAGCGCTTTCGCGGCCGGCGGCGATATGGAGGTTACCGACACCGTGCTGCTCCTTTCCATCGACCCGCTCAGCTCTCCCCACAAGACGGCGGCGATCGCCGCCGTCTGCGAAGAACTCAACGCTACCGCCACCCACTTCCCCGGCACCGAGCTACGGATGCGGTTCGCGATCAAGAAGGCGCCACCCCGGAGCCTGGCCTTCCCAGGGCCTCGGAACACCTCCGGAGGGGCTCAACCGGACATTTGAGAAAAAGGGTATGTCAGGAGTTCTGGACTCAGGGAGCGAGCGAGGTCGAAGTCCGCCGGCCGCAGACGGGCCGGCGCCGCCGGCCCGATCCGTACCGAGACCCAGCGGCCGACCATTGCGGCTCTGGGTTCTAGGTTGGTGAGTTCACCGCGATAGAACACCCACTCGACGAAGATCAGAGAATCGCGCCAAGAATCAAAGAGATATTTGCGGGTGATCTTTTGTTGCCCTTTGATTTGTCGCCAATCGGGTAGGGTGTTTAGGGCCTGTTGGATCTCTTCGTCGGTCATCGCTTGCTCCTTGGGTCTAGGAGGATGGTAGGCGATGACAGGAGGGATTGAGCAGACGTCCTGCTTTTCAAGCGCTCACTCCGCGCGGCCCGTCCCGTGATCGTCGGACTACCTGGCGGCTGGTTGATTCTGAGGCTTGAGGACTGTGAGTCCTCTTCATTGAGTAAGAGAGAGGACTGAGAGTCCTCTCTGTCCAAAAACTCCGTCGTTTTTGCTGTCGAGGCCCCGGAGAGCCGTTGGTTGCGATACTCTTTGGGCCTAATCAATATCTCTGGAGGGAGCAATGTTTGGCGAATCAGCGAGCGAGCAGCACCAGCGATGCCTACAAACGCTGAAGGCCCATGTGCGACGGCATCCGATGTCGGTAAGGGAGATCGAGCGGCGCCTGGGATATTCTCCGTCCTACTTGCACCGGATCCTTCGTGGCAAAGTAGGGTTGTCGTTTGAGGGCTTGTTGCAGCTGCTCGAAGTCGTGGATATGAGCTTCGAGGAGCTGGCGATCAAGACGGCGCGAGTGGATGCTGAGGGATTGTTGGAGAGGGCCTTACCTCCGGGCACGGTAGATCCGCCAGAGATTGAGGAGCTGGCGTTGATAGCCAGTCAGCTCATCGTCGGCGAGTATACTGACAAGGTCCACGATTCGGCATGCCAGGCACTGTTCCAGGCGGTGAGGGATGCTGATGATCAGCGTTACTCGGCCCCATGGCTAGCTGCCGCGAAGGTGCGCCCAATAGCAACTCATGTTGCTCCTAGAATAGCTGGAATAGTGGCGTTGGAGCTCTTCTGCCGAGCGACCAGCGTCTACGGGTCTTGCTGCCGCATCGGTGGAAGCGTTCAGCACGCGATCCGTACCCTGATCACTACCAGCCAGCTCGCTCGGTCGTGCGGGTCGAGTCATCGGGCGGACTGGCTTCTTCGTGCTGCGTCAGCCTTGAATAGTCACAGTGAGCATGATGCCGGTCTGGAAGTCGCTATCGTAGCTGGGGAGATTTTTGAGAGATTGGGCGACAGTGCGGGCGTAGGCTCGTCTTTCATCAGCAAAGCGATTTCGATGACACTTATACCGGACAGCGAGCGAGCCGAGGCGGCCTTTCGCACAGCGCTTCTTCATATTCCACTGAATGGGCATTCACGTCTGCTGATAGCAGCGCATCACGGTTTGGCGAAGCTTCTAGTCGAACGGGAGGACTTAGAGCAGGCGGGTTCCCACCTTGAAATAGTGTCATCGAAGATTTATAAGTCGGACACCTATAGTCGGGGAATGTTGGCCAGAACCTTAGGTAACTGGCATAGGAAGAAGGGACACAGGGAAGAGGCGATAGAGAACCTACGGCAAGCGGAGGGTTTCTTTCTTGAGATCAATCCCTTCGACACGGCGTTTGTCGTGCTGGACCAGATCGATTTCTGTTTGGAAGATGGCCGACTCCAAGAGGCGGTCAGAATCGCGGAAGACACGGCCGATGTGATCGAGCTACTCAAATCGAATCCGGTCGCTGGTGGCATTCTCATGAGACTACGAGACGCTGCCCAGAAGGGAAGGTTGACTGCTCGGCTGATTGAAGCTGCTCGTAAGAAGATAGCCGGCGGGCGCCGGTTCGGAATCCGCCCGCCGGTAGCCTAGCTAGCCACTAGGATCGATGGACGTACCGAACTGCATCTCCGCTGACTTGTACTTGAGCATCTGGTTCTCCCTTGAAACGAGCTGGCCGGGCCACGACATTGTGCCCGCTGCCCGCTACTGGGGCCAAAGCTACCGTGCTTCTCCGAGTAGATCCTTGATTTGAATGCCCATCAGAGGGTGGTCGAGACCGTGAACTCGGATTGAGCGCAAGTAGCCTCGGTAGGCTTGTAAGCCACTTGGGGCCAGCTATTAGCTCCGAGTGAGGCTCGTCTCTTGGCTGATCCGAGGCGGCTTGGGCAGCAGAACCTCTATCATTCAGTGATCTGAGGGGAAACGGTTCATTTCGAGCTTGCACAAATGAACCGTTTGGTCTCAGCGGTGGACTTGCCTACAGTCTTCCGATGCCAAAACAGCCCTCTCTGCGCTTTCTCCTCATCCTCCAGGTCTCTCTCGGAGTTCTCTTACTGTCGGCGAGTGCCGCTCAGGCGGCGCCGGTCTTTGTCTCGGTAACCCCCGTCGACGGCACTCTGTCGAGCGCCGCGTCGGTGACTCTGACGATCGAGGTGCAGGCCGCTGCCAGCTTGCAGGTGGACGGCCAAGCGGTCACTACGGTCGATCCCTCGGGGACGGTGTGGACCGCCGGCCCCTACTCGCTGAGCGAAGGGGAGCGGGTGTTCGTGTTGATCGCCGAGGACGCTTCTGGGGTGCAGGCTCAGCAGCTGCACCGGGTGGTGCGGGACTCGCTGCCGCCGGTGCTGAGCTTGAGCCAGCCGGCGGCGGGGGCGATCGTTGCCAGCTCGCCGCTCATCGTGGTCGGCACGGCGGTGGATGCGCATCTGGCGGCGGTGCGGGTGGGGGGCCAGGTGGCGGCTCTCAGTGGTGCGAGTTTTTCGCACTCTCTGGTCTTGGTGGAGGGCGAGCAGACGTTCACCGTGGAGGCGAGCGACAGCCTGGGGCAGAGCGGGCAGCAGAGTGTGACGGTGACTCTCGATAGCCAGCCGCCGACGGTGGCGCTGTTGGAAGGAGCTCAGCCGTTGGCGGCGGATGCGCTGTTCAATCGCTCGGTGGTGCTGAGCTTCAGCGTCACGGATGCGACGGCTACGACGGTCGAAGCGCTGCTCGACGGCGCTTCATTCACCTCCGGCACGACGGTGAGCGCGGCGGGTTCGCATGTGTTCTCAGTGACCGCCACCGACGCGGCTGGCCAGCCGACTAGCGTCAGCCGGAGCTTTGAGATCGACCTGACGGCGCCGTCTTTTCTCAGCTTCACGCCGAGCGATGGCACGCTCTTGGCAGACTCGCAGGTGACCCTCAGCGGGGTGGTGGAGGGTGCGGCCGCGCTGAGTGTCGAGGGGCAGGCGGCGAGCCTGGTGGGGCAGTCGTGGACGGCCGGGGCGTTGCAGCTGATCGAGGGGGAGCGGGAGATTTCTATCCTCGCTACTGATCTGGCGGGCAATAGCGCCTCGTTCACCTTGCATTTGGAGCGCGACGCGACGGCGCCGCAGCTGATCGGCCTGGTGCCCAGCCTGGACACGGTTCTGGCGACCTCGCCGGTGGCCGTAAGCGGCACCGCGAGTGACGCCCACTTGCTGGAGGTGCGGGTGGGGGGCGAGCTGGCGAGCCTGACGGGCTCGCAGTTCAGCCACCCGGCGGTAGTGCTGGTGGAGGGTGAGAATCTCCTGCCGATCGTGGCCACGGATCAGGTGGGCCATCAGGCGACGGCCGAGCTGCGGCTGGTGCTCGACACCCAAGCACCGACGCTGTCGCTGCTGGTGGCGGGAGTGCCGCTGCAGGGTGGGGCGGTGTTCGCCGGCCCGGTGACGCCTGAGATCTCGGCCAGCGACGCCACCGAGGTGGTGACGTCGGCGACTCTCGACGGCGCCACCTACCTGCCGGGGACGGTGATTGATGGCGATGGCTTGCATCAGCTGTCGGTGAGCGCCAGCGACGCGGCGGGCCATCAGGCGACGGTGCTGGTGAGCTTCAGCCTCGACCTGGCGGCGCCGGTGTTCGCGGATCTGGCGCCGGTGGATGGCAGTGTGGACAGCGGGGCTCAGGTGACGCTGACCGGCCGCGCGCCGGGGGCGGTGTCGGTGTCGGTGGACGGGCAGGCGGCGACGCTGGCGGGGGATGGCTTCAGCGCCGGTCCCTTCAATTTGAGCGAGGGAGAGCGGGTGTTCTTGCTCGCCGCCACCGATAGCGGCGGCAACGTCACCCAGCTGACCCACCACCTGACTCGCGATTCGACGGCGCCGCAGCTCACTCTCGGCCAGCCGGCGGCCGGAGCCCTGCTGGGGAGTACCTCGGTCGATGTCAGCGGTACGGCGAGTGATCCGCGTCTCGATCAGGTGACGGTCAATGGGGTGCTGGCCGAGCTCAGTGGCGGCGCTTTCCTGGCCCGTCAGGTGCCGCTTATTGAAGGTGACAATGTACTCACGGTGGTGGCGGCGGACACGGTGGGCAACGAGGTCCAAACGACCCGCTCGGTGACCGTTGATACGACGCCGCCGACGGTCGTCATCACCGACCCGGCCAGCGGCACGATCACCCCCGAGGCGGGGCTGACCCTGTCGGGCAGCGCCGCGGATCCTCATCTCGATCGGGTCGAGGTGGCGGGGGTGGGGGCGAGCTTGGCGGGTGGGCAATGGTCGTTGGCGGTGGATCTGCAAGAGGGCAGTAACACTTTCACCGTCGAAGCCTTCGACCCGCTCGGCCACAGCACCAGCGCTAGCGTCACGGTGACCCGCGACAGCTCGGCGCCTGAGATCCACATCGAGAGCCCGGCCGAGGGGCTTTACAGCCCAGCAGCGAATCTCACGGTCAGCGGCACGGTGGTCGCGGAGCCCGATTTGACGGTGACGGTGGGCGGCGTGGCGGCGACGGTGGCGGGCAGTAGCTGGAGCGCCGCCGCGGTGCCGCTAGTAGAGGGTGAGAACCGGCTGATCGCAAGGGTGACCGACGCCCTGGGCAACCAAGGCACTCACACGCGGGTGGTGTGGCGCGACAACCAAGCGCCGGAGTTTCTATCGTCGATCCCCGCCGCGGGGGCTCTCGAGCTGCCGGCCGGCAGCAGCTTCCGGCTGCGCTTCAGCGAGCCGTTGGCGGCGCCCAGCGGGGGCGCCTACAGCCTCAGCACCTTGGCCGGGCAAGCCCTGGCGAGCAGCGCCGAGATCGATGGCGACGACTTGGTGATCACCCCGCAGGCAGCACTGCCGTCGGCCACCGAGCTGCGCCTGGTGCTAGGGGCGGGGCTGGTCGATCGGGCGGGCAATGCTCTAGCGGCGGCTCATACTCTGGCTTTCACCGTGGTCGATGGCGGCTCCCCGGCGGCGCCGCAGCTCGACGCCTACGCTAGCTATCTCTGTGCGCCGGCTACCACCCTTGCCGGCAGTGCCGAGCCTGGTGCTTGGATCGAGGTAGATGGCGGGGCCTCAGTAGGAGCGGGGCAGGTGGCAGACGATGGCCGTTTCGCCATCAGCGTCGTGCTGCTGCCCGAGGGGCCGAATCACCTGACGGTGATCGCCGTCGACGCCGCGGGCAACCCCTCGCCCGCGACGAGCGCCGATATCGTCCACGATTGCACCGCGCCGGAAGTGCTGGGTGCCAGCCGGGAGGCGGCGGGATTCCGCATCGCCCTCAGCGAGACGGTCGACCCGCTGAGCTTGAGCGGCTCGGTGCGGGTGTACGACGGCGGGATGGAAATCGCCGGCACAGAGAGTGCGACTGCCAGCGAGCTGATCTGGACCGCCAGCGGAGCGTTGCCAGCAGTCGCTCTGCTGGTCGAAGTCGAGGGAGCTTTGGCGGACCTGGCCGGCAACCCGTTGGCTTTCCCCTACCGGCAACTCTTCGATATAGCCCTGGGCGGTAGCTTCTTCTCTGGCACCGCTATCGACGACGCCAGCGGCCGGCCGCTGGCCGGGGTGCGGGCGGTGGTGACGGCTAGCGACGGGGTGGCCCTGGCCGAGCCCTGGCCGGAGCAGACCAGCGGCGAGGACGGTCGCCTGGTGATCGCTCTGCCCGCCGGCACTCACGACGTGACCTTTGCCCGGCCGGGCTACACGCCGGTGTTTCGGGTGGTGACGACGGTCGACGGCCAAGGCACGGACGTTTTCGACCCTCGCCTGACGCCGGCCGCGGCGGCGGTGTCGATAGATGCATCGGGCGGCTTGGTGGAGGGCTCTTCCGAGGTCGGCACGGCGCCGCGTCTCACTCTTCCGCTCGCCGGCCTGGCGTCGGCTGCGGCGGTGCGCCTGACGGCGGTGGGCGGCCAGGGGCTGGCCGCCTTGCTGCCCTACGGCTGGGCACCGCGGGGTGCCGTCTGGGTGGATCTCTCGGCCGTGAATCTGGATAGTTCCGCGACCCTCGATCTGCCGGTGACCTCGGCCGACGGGACGGTCCTGGAAGCGGTGACTCTCGATCTCGCCACCCTGCAATGGCGTTCGCTGGGGGTGGTGACGGTGAGCGGCGGCGAGGTCACGATGACCGTCGACGGCGAAGGAGCCTGGGCGGCGGTGGAAGCCGACTCGGGAGCTTTGGCGCCGCCCCCGGCGGTCGCTGGCCAGATGCTGGGCTCCTCGGCCGCGCCGCCGTCCGGCGGGGTGACTAGCGCCAGCCTGAGCTTCGATCCCGAGGTGGTCTTGCCGACGCAGCGCAGCTGGGTACAGGTGCTCTACGGGCTGGCGGCGGAGGTGCCGAGCGGGGTGCCGCTGACTTTGTCGATCGAGGAGCGGCTGGAGCTACTCGATGGCAGCGTGCGGCGGATCAGTCCCTACAGCGCCGATCTGGTGCTCTACCGCGATTCGCTGGGCGATCCGACCTCGAGGTTCCGCCTGCGGCCTTCGGCCGCGGCGCGCAGCCTGCCGGTGCGGCTAGGTGCCGAGCAAGTCAGCGTGCGGTCCTACGGTGATGAGACGGTGCGCGGCAACGTGCTCGGCCCCGACGGCGGGGTGGTGTCGAGTGCCGAGGGCGATCAGGTGGTGTTGCCGACGGGAGCCCTCGAGGAGCCCACGGCGGTGACCCTGAGTCGCCGGACAGTGGCAGATCTGCCGCTGGCTCCACCCGCTGGTGGCACGGTCGATGGCGTCTTGGAGCTGGACCTTGCCGGCCGCCGGCTGTTGCTGCCGGCTGAGTTGTCGTGGTCGCTGACCCCGGCACCGGCTGCTGGCACGCCGGGTTTGTTGCTAGGGGTGGTGGAAGTGGAAGGCGAGCCGCGCTATCGGGCGATTGCCGAGCTGGAAGCCACCGCCACGGGCTGGAGGACCCAGGCGATTGACGCTGCCGATCTGGCCTGGCCGGGGGTGCTGGAAGGTGGTTTGTACGTTTTCTTGCGCCTCGATGCGGCACCGCGCTTTGTGCGGGGCATGGTGCTTGACCCAGGAGGTGCTCCGGTCGTGGGCGCGGTGGTCGAGTCGACGACGGTGCCTTGGCTCCAGATCTCAGCCGCCGAGGGTGGCTACGTGCTGCCGATTCTGCTGGATGCCGCCACTCTCAGCGCGCGGCGCGCGGTCACCGGCAACGCGGTGGCGGTGGCGCTGCCGGCCGGGGTTGCGGCGGAGCGGGTCGATCTCGATCTGCCGCTACAGATCGTGGCGCCGTGGGTCGAGCAGATCACTCCGTCAGCGGGCACCAGCGGAGTGTTGCTCGGGGTCAATCCAGTGGTGCGTTTCAGCGAGCCGGTGGATCGGGCCTCGCTCGATGGCGCTATCGAGCTGCGCCAGGGGGGCGTGGCGGTGGCGGTGGCACTCGATCACCAGGGCGCCCTGGTCACCCTGCTACCGCAGGCGACGCTGGTGCCTGGCAGTGAGTACGAGGTCTGGGTGGGGGCGGCGGTGCGTGACTTGCAGGGCTATGGGCTGAGCGGCTCGGTGAGCGTGCTGTTTAGCACCGAGGTGGTGGCGACGCCAGCCGGGGTCGATCGCGGGCGGATCTTCCTGGTCGAGCCCGATGCCCAGGGGCTGGCGCGAGTGGAGGGCGTGGCGGGGGCGGCGCCGGCCGGCACGCTGGTCTTCGTCGAAAACCTGACGTCGTTCTCGACCACCGAGTCTGTACAGAGCGCGGGTGACGGTAGCTTCCTGCTGACGATCGGCGCCAGCCTCGAGGATCAGCTGCTGCTGCATGTGCTGATCGATGGGGGTAACGAGGTAGTGATCCTGCTGACTCCGTTCCTGGGCGCCGACCTGCGCACCGGCCTGGCGGGGACGGGGGCGGGGGAGTTTACGACCGCCGATGGAATCACTGTACGCTACTCGGCTGGCACCTTCGCCGGGCCGTCCAGGGTAAAGGTGACGCCGATCGCCATGGGCACGCTCGCGGCGGCAGAAGACTTCAGCGAGCTGGTGACCTTCCGGCTGGAGATCGCCGGCGCGCAGCCACTGAAGCCGCTGGAAGTGACGATGGCGGCGCCGGCTGGCACCGCACCAGCTGGCACCGCAGCGGGCAGCCTCTGGCTGCTGCGCCGGCAGCTCGAGATTGCCGATTTACCGTGGATGGTCCACGCCGAGCTGGCTCTCGATGGCGGTGAGCTGAGCACGATCCACACCGTGGGCGAAGCCCAATCCGCCAACTCCGGCGAGGTGGGTGGCACCAAGTCAGGCACGTTTGACGTGCCGGCCCCTCTGCGGGTACTGAGCCCGGCAGAAGCCGCCGCGCGGCTGCCGCGCTCGGGCTTCTTGAGCGCTCTGCCGCCTGCTGACCCAGCGGCTCTGGTCGAGGTCGAGCCGCCCCTGGCCGGCTTGGGAGCGGCCAAGGCGACCGTCGCCCCTACCTTGGCGGACTATCTGGTCGGCGTCTCCCGCCCCGGCGTCTATCAGGCAGCGCGGGCCGAGGTCGAGCTGGGTTGGATCGCCTTCCCCTTCCGTGGCGCCCAAGACCTGGTGGTGCGCAGCGCCGAGTTGCCCGAGGTGGTGCTGGCGCTCGATGCGGTCAACCGCTCCTTCCTGCCGCTAGGCGCCGGTGCCTTGCCGGTTGAACTCAGCCCGACGCCATTGAACGCCGATCCCGCCGCGCCGGGGACCAAGGCGCCGCCAGCGGGCGAGCCCAAGGCCGACTCGGTGGAGATCCAGGTGCTCGATTTCGCCGGTGTCGAGCTTTACCGGCTGGTGGTCGACGCCCCGACCCAGCAGCTGGTGCTGCTGACCCCCAGCCAGCTACCCAACGCCGGGCCGCCCATGCCGCTGGGCGGTGGGCCGCTGCGCTTCCATGCTTTTAGCGCCGCTCCAGGCACTAGCGAGATCGCCGCCGGCATCAGCGCCGAGCTGGAGGGTAACTCGCTCACCGTGCGCGGCGAGGCCGGCAGTGCCGGAGCTGGAGTGGCGGTGCGTTTGATCGATCTAGAAAGCTCGAACGTGCTCAGCGCTACGGCTTCTCCAGGCGGTAGCTTCAGCGTCGTCGCCAGTCCGTCGCAGCTCGGCGATCAGCTGGTGCTGGCGATCTCGGCCAAGCTCACTCCCGGCCAGCCGCTGCGCCTCGACTTCTCAGAAGCCTTGCAAGAAGAGGCGCCAGGTATCCGGGTCGAGCACGACGGGATGGCGCTGCCGATCACCAAAGAGCCTCTGGGCAGCTGGGCACAGCTGCGGATCCATGGCGGCTGGCAGGCTGGCAAGACCTACAACTTGCGCCTGGACTCGACCATGGCCGACGCCGCCGGCTTACCTTGGGACGCAAACATGACTCTGCCTTTCGAAGTCGCCGAATCGAGCGCCGGCACTAGCTTCGCGCTCGACGAGGCGCACGACATCGCGCGCCTCGGCTCGTTGCTCTTCGTGGCCGCCGGAGCCGATGGCCTGGCGGTGCTCGACGCCAGCGACCCGCGCCAGCTGAAGAACTGGCTGGCGGCTGAGACCTACGTCGACCTGGTCGCGGAGCCCGGTCTACCGGTGCGCGGGGTGGCGACCGACAGCCATGGCCGGGTGGTGGCAGTAGGGGGTGGCGTCGCCCGCCGGGGGGTGCTGCTGATCCTCGATCCGCAAGAGCTGCCCCAGGGTGCCGCGACGGTGCCCGCGGCGGCGATTCTCGGCCGCACCCTCCTCACCGAGCCCCAGCTGGCTGGCTCGGGTGCCCCGCCGCTGCTCATCGGTCGGCCGCTGGAGGTCGAAATCTTCAACCGCGACCAGAGCACGACTTGGACGCTGGGGGAGGCGGTGCCGCCGGGCCTCACCCTGGCCCCGCCCAGTCCACCGAGCGGCACGGCGGCCGTCTCGCTCACGGTCAGCGGCATGGCGACGGCGGAGCGTCCGGTGACCTTGCGCAATCTCACCACCGGCGAGCGCGACAGCGCTCGCGTCGGCAGTGCTGGTGGCGGCGGTGCTGGCAGTTTCTCCCTGAGTCTCAGCGTGCAGCGCGGCGACCGCCTGGAGCTACTGCGCAACGAGCTGTCCCTGGCCTACGTGGCAGGTTACGACGCCGGGGTGGTGACGGTGGATCTGAACGCCGTCGAAGCGGCCGATGAGGAAGTCGACGATCCTTGGGATGCTTTCGATCTGCTGCGCTACAACACTCATTATTTTGTACCGACCGAGGTGCTGTGCTCGACGTTTGAGAACGATCAGCGCTTCGACGTGATCGACGCGCGGGTGCTGCCGGCGGCGTCGGAGGGCGAGCCTTGGAGCGTGCTGGCTCTGGTTGAGAACTATGGCTTGCTGTCGCTCGGTGCCTCGGTCGCCACTCCGCTGGAGAAGCTGGCCTACCGCGACGCTCTGTGCGGCGAGGTCGACGGCAACCGCAAGCTGGGCGGTCTCGATGTGCTGCCCGGCTACCGCTTCGACCGTAACGGCGACGGTGTGCTGGACGACACTGAGCCCGAGCGTGACTACGCGCTGCTCACCAACACCGTCGGTGGCGGCGGTCGTGGCTGGCTGCTGATTGTCGATGTCACCGAGCGCGATGAGCTGCGCCGGGTGGGCCGCATCGAGCTGCCCGGCCCGGCGACGCGGGTGACCGCCGATGCAATCGGCCGCCGCGCCCTGGTCTCAGGCCTCGGTGGCGGGGTCTACATCGTCGACCTCGACCGGTGGCCCGAGCTGGGTGGCGGCGGCGGAACCCCTCAGATCTGGTCGAGCGATCGGGTGGTCGAGCGCCTGAGCTTTGGCGAGGACGTGCGCGCCCCCACCCTGGTGGCTCCAGAACTGGGCCTGGCCTTCGCCGGTGGCGTTGCCCGCGGCGTGACCCCCCTCAGCACCGGCCTGCCACGCCTGTCGCTGGTGACTAGCGGCAAAAAGGGACTGCGCCGGGTCGCCCGGTTGGCGCCATTTGGCGCGCCTAGCGCGCCGGAGAGCGCCGAGGAAGGTGCCGAAGAAATACCCGGCCTGATCCGCGTGCAGGCGCAGCTTCCCGGTGGCCTGGCCGATGCCGAGGGCAAGATCCGCGTCGACCTCGCGGGCATCGGCCCCGCCGGGCTGCCGCTGCGCGGCCTTGGTGAGGGGCTGATGGACGAGCCCGTGGCCGAGCTGAAAGACGATAAGGCGCTGGTGCTGCAACGGCAGTCAGACAACCCCCTCTCAGAGGGCTACAACGTCTTCCTCTCCGACCCGGTGGTGCTGCTGGCCGATGTACGCGCTTCGGCGCATTTCGAGCGCTCGGAGGCCGAGAAGAAGGTCTGCCGCCGCTGCGACCTGGTGGACGAGGGGGTCTACACCGCGGCCGATCTACCTCCCAACGAGCTGCATGTCGAGCTGCTGTCGGGCCATCAAGTGCGGGCTAGCTACAGCGCAGCCTTCGCCACCAGCCTTGCCGGCCTCTACGATGCCGACCTGCTAGCGGGCTACGCCGTCGTCGCCGACAGCGTGCCCTGGGATCTCAGCCCCTCGCCGCACCAGGAGCCGGTACTCAATGCCGCCACTAGCGCGATGGCGGCGCCGGGCACCCTCTTGCACTCAGGAGAGATGACCCGCCAGGCGATCGACTTAAGCCTCCAAGGCCGGGGATTGGACCTCGCCTTGGTGCGCACCTACCGCAGCCAGACCATCAGCAACGGCCCCCTCGGCCCGGGCTGGGATCATGGCTACCGCCTGCGCCTGCGGCTCTTGCCCAATGGCGATATCGACTTCTTCGACGGCACTGGCCGCCGCGAGACCTTCACCTTGGAAGACGACGGCAAGCTTATGCCGCCCGTCGGCCGCTTCGTCCAGCTCAAGAAGTACGCCGAGGGCTACACCCTGATCGGCAGCGGCTACCAGCGCTGGCGTTTCGACCGCTGGGGTCGTTTAGTGTCGATGATCGACTCGGTGCGCACCAGCGAAGAGACCGGCAACGAGATCACCTTCCACTACGACGCCCACTCGCGCCTGGCGCGAATCCACGACGATCTCGACCGCAACACCTTCCTGCACTACGACGACGAAGGCCGCCTGGAGAAGATCGTCGACTTCAGTGATCGCGACTTCCTCTACCACTACGACGCCCAGGGAAGATTGACCAGTTTCGAGACTCCAGTCGTCGACCTCGGCAGCGGCAGCAGCCAGCGTCTATCGACCACCTACGCCTACCACGCCGCCGGCACCGGCCTGGCTGGCCAGCTCAGCCAACGCGATGATCTGAAAAGCGAGACCGACGCCAAGAGCCAGACCTGGCTCACCCTGCGGTATCAGGATTCCGACGGCAACGGCCGCCCCGATGCGCTCAAAGAACAAGATTGGGGAGCGGAGACAGTGCATTTGGCCTTCGATTTCGACGGCCAGCAGACCACCCTGACCGATCGCCGAGGCAAAGTCTGGACCTACCATCTCAACGCTGCTGGGCAGGCCACCAGCCTGGTCGATCCGAAGTCAGCCAACGGGTCGTGGCAATACGACGGCGAGGGTCTGCTGACCCGCGCCACCCGCCCCTTGGGTGGGGCTACCCAGATCGAGTATCCGGCGGACACCTCCGGCGACCGCCGCGGCAGAGGCGATGCCCAGCGGATGGTTAAGATCGCCGATGGCCGCGGCCCCAACGGCTCGCCCAGCGAGCTGGTGACCACCTGGGAATACCACTCACCGACCCACCAGCCCAGCCGAAAAACCGAGCCCGGTGGCGCGGTGACGGTGTGGGAACGGACGGATAATGGCCTGCCCGAGCAGATCGTGCGGGCCGCTGGCGCGGCGGAGCAGAGCATCACTGGGTTGAGCTACAACGCCCACGGCCAGCTGCTGGAAGCCACCAATCCCAACGGCCACGTCACCCGCCACAGCTATTTCACCTCTGGCTCAGAAGAAGGCTACTTGAAGCAAACTGAAGTCGACCCTGGCGGTCTCAGCCTGGTCACCATTTACGAGCGCAACGATCGCGGCCAGCTGGAGGCGATCACCGATCCGCGAGGCGTGCGCCATGAGACCGAGCTGAACAGGCTGGATTGGCCGCTGGCCCAGGTAGCCGCCGCCAGCACCAGCGGTTTTCTGGCACCCCTCGGCTACCGCACGACCTGGCGCTATGACGCTAACGGCGACATCAGCGAAGTGTCTAGTCCTTTCGGCGATGGCTCAACTACGACGATCGAGGTCCGCACCTACGGCGTGCTCGGCGAGCTGCTGTCGGCCGAGAGAGAGGTGGCTCCAGGGGGTCGACGTATTGTAGAGACCTCGACCTATGACCCAAACCTGAACCTCTTGACTCACGTCGACGGTGCCGGCCAGCGGGTCGAGCGCGAGTACGACGAGCGAGGACAGTTGTCTCTGGTGCGCCGCGGCTTGGGTACCGGCGCATTGGCGACACCGATTGTCGAGCACCAGAGCTACGACCTGGACGGCCATTTGAGCAGTCAGCGCGATGGCCGCGGCATGACCTGGGAGGCCGAGCGCGATGGCCATGGTCGGGTGCTGCGCAGCCGCTCGCCTCTCGGCCACTACCGAGAGCAACGCTACAATCCGGCCGGCGATCTGGCTGCCCTGCTGGCCTACGATGCCGGGGGGCAGCTGCTAGTCGAGAGTGCTTTTGCCTACGATCTGCTGCACCGCCGCACCGAGACCACCGCCTGGCGCTGGACACCGGACCCGCAGCAGCCCGACCCCTCTCGTACCGCTGAGAAGACTCACCATCGGTGGGACGCCGCCAGCAACCTGCTCGAAGTCGAAGATCCGCTGGGTCGCCTGACCAGGACTTCTTACGATGCTGCCGAGCGCCCCGAGCGAGTGGAGCTGCCCGAGGGCAACGTGCGCCGCACGACCTACGATTCTGGTGGCTTGCCGATTACCGAGCATGCCGACGAGGTCGATCCGGCGGGCGGCTCGCACACCATCACCTATCAATCGACTTTCGATGCCCTCGGCCGCCGCCTCAGCCGCCAAGACGGAATCTTCGCCAACCGCACCCTCTGGACGCTGGATGCTCGCGGCCAGGTGACCCTCGAAATCGACCCGACGGGTCGATTCACCCGGCGCAGCTACGATGGGCTCAACCGGATGACCCGCGAGGTGCGGCCGGAAGGAATCTCGGTCGACTACAGTTGGGACGACGCTTCGCGCCTCACCACCTACACCGACGCCCGCGGCCAGGCCACCCGCTGGGAGTACGACGGCGTGGGTCGGCGCACCAAAGTCGTCTATCCCGATCAGCAGCAGGAGCGTTGGGTCTATGACCCCACCAACAACGTCACCGAGCGCCACGATCCTCGCGGCCTGGTAGTGCATCAAAGCTGGGACGAGGCTGGCCGGTTGCAATCTCGTACTGTCACCCAGTCGCCGGGAGGCGCTGTGGAAGGGCCGATGGTCGAGGCTTTCTCCTTCGACGGCCTCGACCGCCTAATCAGAGCCCAGTCGGGAAGCGTAGTTACCGAGCGAGTCTACAACTCCCTCTCCCACCTGGCCTCAGAGACGAATGCCGGACGCACCACCAGCTGGCAGCGCAACGCCCTTGGCGAGCCCACTCGCACTAGCTACCCCTCGGGACGCCAGGTCGAGCGCACTTTCGACAATCTCGGCCGAGTTAGCACGGTCGGCGAGTCCGGCGCGCCAGCTTCGATTGCCAGCTATGGTTATCGCGGCCCGGCGATTGCCCGCAAAGACCTCGGCAATGGCCTCCAGGGCAACATGAGCTTCGATGGCCTGCGCCGCATGGTGGACAACAACTTCAGCTTGGCGGGGGAGTCCGCCACCTTCCAAGAATCTCTGGCCTGGAGCCCCCGCAGCCTCAAGACCGGCCAATCGCGGGGCGATCTGGGCGGTGCTGGCCGGGTCTTTGCCTACGATGGCGCTCAACGCTTGATCGAATCCGCCCGCGTGCCCCCGGCGCTGGCTCAGCGCCCCGGTAACACGCCCCCCGACGTGGCCCTGTTGGCCAGCTTGCCCGAGCGCACTAGCTATCAGCACGACAACGCCATGAACCTGATTCGCAGCACCACCACCCAGCGTGGCATCGAGCAGATCACCGACTTACCGCCCGACAATCGCAATCGTCCCAGCGCCTTCGGCGGCGTTGCCCTCGAATGGGATGCCGCCGGCAACATGAAGCGCAAAGGCGATATGCAGATGTACTATGATTTACACAACCGCCTGACGCGGGTTACTCGGAGTGGTGTCGAAGTCGCCAAATATCACTACGATGCTTTCAATCGTCGGGTGAAGATCCAGACTCCGGTTTACTCTGAGGAGAGCGTCTGGGACGGCTGGCAGTCCATGGAAACCTACCGCAACGGTGTTTTGGCCTCGCGGCGGGTCTACGGCAATGGAATCGACGAGATTCTCCAGCACGAGGTCGACCTCAACGGAGATGGTACTGTGGAGCAGACCTACTATCCGATCACCGACAGCACTGGCAATGTGGCGATGCTGACCTCTTCTAACGGCAAACCCATCGAGCGTTATTTTTACAGCCCCTATGGTGAGCGGCGGGTGTTGGTGGATCTGACTGCCCCGAGCAATCATCAACTTCTCATCGATACTTCCGGGATGCTGCGAATCGAGCTGAGCGAAGAGGTTTCTATCGAGGAGCTTGAATCGGGCCTGGCAGATGGCCGGATCAAGCTAGAGAGAGTGTCCGACGGGTCGCAGATTCCTCTTACCCTGGACCTGCCCGTTCAAGGCGGACCGCTGGCTCGACGCCGGTTGGTGCTGGCCCCAGCCACGCCGCCCGCGGCAGGGGAGCAAGTGCGGTTCCAAGTGGCGCCCTCGGCGCTGCTCGATACTTTCCACAACTCGGCCGTCTCGGGTATCGACCACACCTGGGCCTGGTCGGCGACGCCCAGCGTGCTCCAGGACACGGCGCCGCCGAGAGTCAGCGAGGTAGTGGTCCGCTCGGGCGTTGTCGAGATCGTGTTTACGGAGGAAGTTGATCCAGCTGCTGCGGCGGCGATAGTACAGCTCGACGGCCAGCCCGCCAGCTGGACCTTGGCTGATGATCGCTACACCGTCATCGCTACTACCGCGCTGAGTGCTGGTTCCCACACCCTCGACATCGGCACCGCGGCTCTCGACCTCGCCGGCACCGGCCTGGCCCAGCCCTTCAGCTTGGATCTTGAGATCGGTGCCGCTGCCAATCCACAGTCGGCTAACCTGACTGCAAAGAGTCCGGCTGGTGCCAAGGCGGAATCCGGTGACAGCTTCGTGGCCTACCAAGATGTGGACTTGCTCTTCAGCGACACCAGCGCGGTCGGCAACGTCTACGGCTTCCACGGCCGGCCACTCGATCGAGAGACCGGGCTGCTGTACTTCAGGAACAGGTATCTCGATCCGGAGATGGGACGGTTTATCAGCATGGATCCGATGGGGTATGTGGATGGGCCTAGTGGGTATCAGTTTGCTGGGAGTTCGCCGGGGGATGGAAGGGATCCGTTGGGGTTGTGTGTGGGGAGGCTAAGAGAGACTGGTTTCTGCAAGGGCGTCAATGATTTGCTAACCGGGTATGGGCCGGTGGTCAATGACAATGCCGTTCTCAAGGAGTATGAAACGGTGAGACGGGAGGCGATTCGGGTTGTAGATGGTCTAGTTTTCTCGCCTAGGGTCGGACATCAGATCTATCCGAACCTGCACCATGGAAGCATGTCTTCTGTTGTAGGACTTGTTGTTCATCAGACGACTGCTGCTACCGCGACTTCTACTTACAATACGTATTCCAGTCCGGAGAGGACAGTTGGTGCTCACTTCTTGATCGAGAGGAATGGGAAAATCGTTCAAACGGCGTTGGTGAACCAACAGGCTTTCCACGTTGGCACTATGAAGTCGAAGTGTCTGGATGAATTCGAGGCTTGTGCCGTTGCGGTGGGTCCCTTCGTTGCGTTGTCAGCCGCTCTGGATATTGCCGAGTTCCTGCAGAGTCTTGCAATGGAGAATCATAGTCCGCGAGCACTCTCTGCCTACGAGAAGAAGAAGTCGTTCCCATTTCGGTATCCTTCGAATGCCGACTCAATCGGCATTGAGGCTGTTGGTGCAACTAGAGACCCTGCCACGGGAGCCTATCCATATTGGAAAAGCGATGCTGTTTTTGACGATGCAACGTCACGGCAAAACGATTCTTTGAAGTGGTTAGTCGGCCAACTGCGAAGGGTCTATGGTGTTGAGAAGATGTATGTTTACCGCCACCCGAGCATTGCGCGAAAGAATGCGGGCGAATCACAATCACTGGTGTGGGAGTAGAGATGCCTAGTCGCCCTGTCAATACGCTTGGACACTTATTCGTCACCGCCTTCCTGTTTCTAGGTCTAGGCGGAAATCCTATGGATGTCGAGAAGGAGAACGAGCCGTCTCGCTTTGTAGATGTGTACGGGCGGAAGTTCACTATAGAAATCCAGGAGCTTAAAGGGGACTTCGAGGAAAGGGTTTGTCAGCAGTTTCATCTGGAAGCTAAAGATGTGAAGTTTTTTTTCGACAATGCTGTATTAGTTGACGGTTACACTCTAGAGAAGGAGTATCCATGGTACCCCTGTGGTTTGAACGGGAAAATAACCATTGGCGAGCAAATCTTCGAGTGGGAGATTACGCCCGGGGGCAAGGGTGTGCTAGAGCCTATTTCTGGAGCTGAAGAGTCAGTCTGCCTAGTGTGTGATCTAGGCTGTGAGGATGTTTTTCCGCATGGTGGGAATATGTTCAGGGGCGAATAGGGTCTGTCCCGTCCGCCGCGTTGTCCCGTCCGCCGCGTCCGCGATCAAAATCGTAGCCAAACGGCCACTTTATTGGTCGCCTTCCTTCGTTGATGGACCCGCTCCTTGTCGCTCCTCTTCAGCTCACGCCGAGAATTTCCCAGACCGACGGCGATCTTCGCTAGCTGCCGAGAATCCGAGGCGCCTGAGCGAGCCTCACCGTGGACAGCGCGTCGCAGCAGCCCATCAACTCGCCAGCCTGAGCCGCTCTACTTGGGCGCATAGAAGCCAGAGAGCACTCCTTGCCAGGCGGTCATGAATCGTAGGTGCCCCCGTGAGGGCTTGCGGCCGGTCCAGACCTCGGCCGGTGTGCAGCCGTCGAGGTTCTGATGCGGGCGCAGTTCGTTATACCAAAACCGGAAGACATCCAACTGTCGCTGGGTCTTGTGGCCCGCTGGCAGCGGCTCGCGCCGCCGCCGCAGGCGCTCTTTGAAGGTGCCGAAGAAGCGCTCGATACGTCCGTTCTGCCACGGCGAGGCCAGCTGGGTGCGCTGGTGGCGAATACCCAGTATGGCCAGCGAAAGCCGGAAGATCCAAGATGTAAAGACTGGCTCGTTGTCAGTGCGCAAGCACTTTGGCTTGCCGCATAGCTCGATCGTGTCGAGCAGCTGGCGCACCAGTTCGACCGATGCTTTGGTCTTCACTGCTTGAAGGCTCAAGCAGAGCCGAGTGCCGTGGTCGAGCAGGCCGAAGATGGTTTCTTTCTGGCCGGCGGTGTTATCAGCGTAGGTGAGATCGGCGGCCCAGATCAGCCGCTTGCCGCCGATCCCAGGTTTTCTCCTGCGGATCTTCCGGCGCCAAGCGAGAATCTCCAGCTGGTGCTCGTTGAAGATCTTTGCAACGTAGCTCTTGCCCACCGTCATTCGGCGATGGCGGTAGTTGCGATTGAAGGCTGCCGCGATCGCCCTACAGCCATCGTCGGGCTGCAACGCCTTGAGCCGGATCACCGCTTGGCGCACCCACTTGGGCTTGCGCCGGCAGAAGCCGCGATAAGTCGTTGGGTCGGGTGGACACTTGGCTCGGCGGCGGTGCTTCGCCCTGGGTTGCAGGGCGAGCGAAGTGAGCGCAAGAATCAGAAGCAACACGAACGCCCAGAGCAGGACGCCGGCAAGGTCGGAAGTCATTCCTTGAGAATACCGATCTCACGCAGCCTAGCCCGAGGTGCCGCGCTGCCTCACGTATCACCTCCCGAATGCCAGAAGCCCGGCTTGTGCAGCTCCAGCACGAAGTCCACCTCGGCGGCCCTCCTCTCGTAGTCACGCCGCTCCTTCGCCGCCGCGATCCTGGCGGCGATCTCGCTGGCCAGGTGCTCTCCCTTGCCGGGTCGCGTCGGCAAGGCTTCCCTGGCCACGTCACGGAGGACTTGCTCCACCAGCGCCCGGTCCTTCTTCTTCGGGTCACAAGCGTGGTTGAGAAACCACAGGATCAGCGCCGCGGGCTCGAGGAATCGGTGGTTGACCGCGGCCAGGAAGGCCGCGGTCAGCTCTTCGATCGGTGCGCTGGCAGAAAGCTTAATCTCAGCCAGGCTGTCGATGCTGGAATGATTGAGTCGCTGGTTGGCGCCGGTGATCTGAGCGGCGATCTGGCGTACTGTCTGGAGGATCTGTTCGGTGGTCATAGGCTTTCTGGACAGAGTGGCCATTCTGGTGTTCCTCCTCGGTAATCTATTGTTGGCGGATATTGACGCCGAAGCCGATGGCCATGGTTTCGATGGCTTGGGCCAGGGCGATGTGTTGCTCGGTGAGTTCGGCCTCCGGCGTGGCGGGCAGCTTGAGGGTCAGCAAAGTGCCTCGTAGATGAACTTCTTTGAGGTCACGGTTCAAGAAAAAGCACCCTCCGGGCAGAAGGGGCTGATTCTGCCCGGAGGGGTGGAGTCGCCGTGGTTGGGGAGGGACCACCACGGCCATCACAGGGACTCAGGGAGCGAGCGAGGTCGAAATCTTCCGGCCGCAGACGGGCCGGTGCCACCGGCCCGATCCGTACCGAGACCCAGCGGCCGACCATCGCGGCTCTGGGTTCTAGGTTGGTGAGTTCACCGCGATAAAACACCCACTCGACGAAGATCAGGGAATCGCGCCAAGAGTCAAAGAGGTATTTGCGGGTGATCTTTTGTTGCCCTTTGATTTGTCGCCAATCGGGTAGGGTGTTTAGGGCCTGTTGGATCTCTTCATCGGTCATCACTCTCTCCTTGGGTCTAGGAGGATGGTAAAGCCAACAGATTTGATCTGTGCAAATGATCTGGGCTGCGCCATATCCTGGAGCTGTGCATCTTGGACCTCCGCCTCCGAGGTCCATTCAGGAGTCAAAGAACCCGATATTGGACTCTGAGTGCACACTGGTTTGACATGGCTGCGCACTCTCGTGCAGCTTTGATGTTTTTCGTTCCAAGATTTCGGGGCGAGTCCAACGATGCGCTATACTTTGCCCCTGACCCAACTATCTGGAGGAGAGCATGTCAGAAGTTCTATATCTATCCGACCATCAGCGGCTCCTAACTACACTGAGAACGCATGTGCGGCGGCATCCGAGGTCACTTCAGGCTATCGAGAGGCGCCTCGGGTGGTCGCGTTCCTATCTGTCTCGCAAGCTTGGCGGTGCAATTTCCCTTTCTACGGAGCAGCTGCTTGAGATTCTTAAGATCGTTGATTTGAATCTGAGCGAGCTAGAAGCGAAGGCATCCTGGGTTGATGTCGAGGGCCTCCTTGAGGGTCTGCTGCCTGAAGGAAGTCGAAATCCAGCTCCGATTGTGGAGTTGCGACGAGTAGCTCGGGAGCTGGCGGAACGGGACGGGGTCATAGGCGAGAACATCGAAGTTGCTGAACCTCACTTGTCGACTCTGCTAGCTGTCGATCGGTTACGATTCTCTCATCCGTGGCCTGCTGCGAGACAAGCCTTCGCCGTGGCGGCCCATGTGGCTCCTGCGATCAATGGAGACGAAGCAAAGGAAATATTCTCTCGGGCCGCAGGCGTGTACGCTTCCTGTTGTCGAATGGGCGGTTCGCCAGAAGACGGAGTCCGCGCCATCCTTGTTGCCTTGTCCGCAGCGGGTTCGTCAAACCCGCAACTTCGAGCCTCGCTCATGGAGCGCGCTGCCTATCTGCTGATTTCTTTCGCTCAGAACCTCAATGCGATTGCGGTATTTGATTTGGCGGATTCGATCAATATTGGAACTGGTGATCGATCTTGCCGAGGCCGGCTTGCCGTGGGGCGAGGTGTAGCTTGGCATCTGGAGAACGAGTTTCAGTTGTCAGCTACAGAGTTTCTATCGGCTTTGCAGCTTCTCAGTAATTGTGAGCAGGTATTTGCCGGATCGGCTCATCAATGTCTTGGGCAAGTTAGAATGGATGAAGGGGATCTCATCGGGGCTGCACGAGAAATCGAATTTGCCAGAACGTTGCTAGCCGATGGTGACGTGTATAGCCTAGGTATTGTAGAATGGACGGCTGCTCGTCTGGCTAGCAAGTGTGGTCAGTCGGAGCAGGCTGAATTGTTGTTTCGAGGAGCTGTCGACAACTTGATGAAGATCAATCCGTTCGACACCACTTTGGTCTGTCTAGATTGGGTTAAGTTGCTTCTTGAAAAAGGTGAAGCCGCCGATGCCGTCTTGACAGCCAGGAGAACGGCTAGGTTAATTGAGCAATTCGAATCGAATCCGATTGCGGGTAGAACTATCCTGGAATTGAAGAAGGCATCTCTGAGGGGGCAGCTGACGTTCAGACTTGTAGGAGCGGCCCGGATGAGTATCGAGAGTGGGCGCTGCCTAGGCATACGCCCACTCTTTTGATCTAACCTCCCGGCATTATTGCAGGCCCGTACAGCGTGGCACTGACTTTGCGCAGATAGCTCACCTGTGATCTCCTATTCCACGACATCGCCAGAGGGTCGGATTGATCCTCCGGGTTCGTGATTTAGGCAACCCTACCCTGGAGATCTTCAACCGCGACCAGAGCACGACTTGGACGCTGGGGGAAGCGGTGCCGCCGGGCCTCACCCTGGCTCCGCCCAGCCCACCGAGCGGCACGGCGGCTGTCTCGCTCACCGTCAGTGGCATGGCGACGGCGGAGCGTCCGGTGACTCTGCGCAACCTCACCACCGGCGAGCGCGACAGCGCTCGCGTCGGCAGTCCTGGTGGCGGCGGTGCTGGCAGTTTCTCCCTGAGTCTCAGCGTGCGGCGCGGCGACCGCCTGGAGCTACTGCGCAACGAGCTGTCCTTGGCCTACGTGGCGGGTTACGACGCCGGGGTGGTGACGGTGGATCTGAACGCCGTCGAAGCGGTCGATGAGGAAGTCGACGATCCCTGGGATGCCTTCGATCTGCTGCGCTACAACACTCACTATTTTGTACCGACCGAGGTGCTGTGCTCGACGTTTGAGAACGATCAGCGCTTCGACGTGATCGACGCGCGGGTGCTGCCGGCGGCGTCGGAGGGCGAGCCTTGGAGCGTGCTGGCCCTGGTCGAGAATTATGGCTTGCTGTCGCTGGGTGCCTCGGTCGCTGCGCCGCTCGACAAGCTGGCCTACCGCGACGCTCTGTGCGGCGAGGTCGATGACAACCGCAAGATGGGGGGTCTCGATGTGCTGCCCGGCTACCGCTTCGATCGCAACGGCGACGGTGTGCTGGACGACGAGGACCCCGAGCGTGACTTCGCGCTGCTCACCAACACCGTTGGTGGCGGGGGTCTTGGCTGGCTGCTGATTGTCGATGTCACCGAGCGCGATGAGCTGCTTCTTGTGGGCCGCATCGAGCTGCCCGGCCCGGCGACGCGGGTGACCGCTGACCCGGTCGGCCGCCGCGCCCTGGTGTCGGGCCACGGTGGTGGGGTCTACATCGTCGACCTCGACCGCTGGCCCGAGCTGGGTGGAGGGGGCGGAACCCCTCAGATCTGGTCGAGCGATCGGGTGGTCGAGCGCCTGAGCTTTGGCGAGGACGTGCGCGCCCCCACCCTGGTGGCTCCAGAACTGGGCCTGGCCTTCGCCGGTGGCGTTGCCCGCGGCGTGACCCCCCTCAGCACCGGCCTGCCACGCCTGTCGCTGGTGACTAGCGGCAAAAAGGGACTGCGCCGGGTCGCCCGGTTGGCGCCATTTGGCGCGCCTAGCGCGCCGGAGAGCGCCGAGGAAGGTGCCGAAGAAATACCCGGCGTGATCCGCGTGCAGGCGCAGCTTCCTGGTGGCCTGGCCGATGCCGAGGGCAAGATCCGTGTCGACCTCGCGGGCATCGGCCCCGCCGGTTTGCCGGTGCGCGGCCTCGGCGAGGGGCTGATGGACGAGCCCATGGCCGAGCTGAAAGACGATAAGGCGCTGGTGCTACAACGGCAGTCGGACAACCCCCTGTCAGAGGGCTACAACGTCTTCCTCTCCGACCCGGTGGTGCTGCTGGCTGACGTGCGCGCCTCGGCGCATTTCGAGCGCTCGGAGGCTGAGAAGAAGGTCTGCCGCCGCTGCGACCTGGTGGACGAGGGGGTCTACACCGCGGCCGATCTACCTCCCAACGAGCTGCATGTCGAGCTGCTGTCGGGTCATCAAGTGCGGGCGAGCTACAGCGCCGCCGTCGCCTCCAGCCTCACCGGCCTCTACGATGCCGACCTGCTAGCGGGCTACGCCGTCGTCGCCGATAGCGTGCCCTGGGATCTCAGCCCCTCGCCGCACCAGGAGCCGGCGCTCAATGCCGCCACTAGCGCGATGGCGGCGCCGGGCACCCTCCTGCACTCAGGAGAGATGACCCGCCAGGCGATCGACCTCAGCCTCCAAGGCCGGGGTTTAGATGTGGCCTTGGTGCGCACCTACCGCAGCCAAACGATCAGCAACGGCCCCCTCGGCCCGGGCTGGGATCATGGCTACCGCCTGCGCTTGCGGCTCTTGCCCAATGGCGATATCGACTTCTTCGACGGCACTGGCCGCCGCGAGACCTTCACCTTGGAAGACGACCGCGAGCTGAAGCCGCCCGTCGGCCGCTTCGTCCAGCTCAAGAAGTACGCCGAGGGCTACACCCTGATCGGCAGCGGCTACCAGCGCTGGCGTTTCGACCGCTGGGGTCGCCTGGTGTCGATGATCGACTCGGTGCGCACCAGCGAAGAGACCGGCAACGAGATCACCTTCCACTACGACTCCCACTCGCGCCTGGCGCGGATCCACGACGATCTCGGCCGCAACACCCTCCTGCACTACGACGACGAAGGCCGTCTGGAGAAGATCGAAGACTTCAGCGATCGCGACTTCCTCTACCACTACGACGCCCAGGGAAGATTGACCAGTTTCGAGACTCCAGACGTCGACCTAGGCAGCGGCAGCAGCCAGCGCCTGTCGACCACCTACGCCTACCATCCCCTTGGCACCGGCCTGGCTGGCCAGCTCACCCAGCGCGATGATCTGAAAAGCGAGACCGACGCCAAGAGCCAGACCTGGCTCACCCTGCGGTATCAGGACTCCGACGGCAACGGCCGCCCCGATGCGCTCAAAGAACAGGATTGGGGAGCGGGGACAGTGCATTTGGCCTTCGATTTCGACGGCCAGCAGACCACCCTCACTGATCGCCGAGGCAAAGTCTGGACCTACCATCTCAACGCTGCTGGGCAGATGCTCAGCGAGCGCGACCCGGCGTCTCATCAGTCGAACTGGTCCTACGAGCCAAGTGGTGCGCTGGCACAGGCCACCGAGGCGGGGGGAATCACCACCGATCTGACCTACGGCTCGGACTCTCCGCGCCAGCGGGGCAATGTGTCGAGCGTGACGACGACGCCTTCCCCTGGCTACCCCAACCCTGTCGCGCCGGTGGTGGTGCAGGTGCTAGAGAGGGTTAAGAAAACCAATCGGGTGGCCAGTTGGAACGATAAGCACGGTGCGCAGCACCTGATCATCACCTATCCCAACGAGCTGCCCAAGGTGCGTCATGACGCCTATGGCACGCCGCTCAACGCCACCTCGTCGATGACGTACGACTTTTTCGGTCGGATCACCGAGCAGACCGCCCCCAACCAGAGCAAAACCACCTTTACCTATTCCCTTGAGGACGGTTACTTGACTCAGGTGGTCGCCGATGCCCAGAACCTGGCTCTGAGCACCGACTTTCTGGAGCGCGACGCCCGTGGCAATCCGCTGCGCTGGCGCGACCCGCGCGGGGTGATCCACGAAGCTGAGTACAACGCCCTCGGCTGGCTGCTGCGCCAGCGGCAGGCGATCTCAGGCGGGGCTGCCCCGATCGGCCTGGTGAGTGAATTCGACTACGACGCCAACGGCCAGGTCACGGCGACCCGGCGCTCCCACAGTGGCGGCGGGATGACCGCCGTTCGCTTCACCTACGGGGTTCTCGGCGAGCTGCTGCGCAGCGAGCGCGAGGTCGAGCCCGGCGGGGCGGCGATCCTCGAGACCGTAGCGTATGACCCTCACCTCAACCCGACTCGCATCGTCGATGGTGTCGGTGGGGTCACCCTGCTGGAGTACGACGCCCGCAACCTACCGCTGCGCAAGACTAGCGGGGCGGGTACGGCGGCGGAGATTGCAGAGGAGTACTCCTATGACGCCGATGGCCGGCTGGTGGTCTACACCGATGCTCGCCAACAAGTTTGGCGTACTGAGTACGACGGCTTGGGACGCCCCGCGGCACAGATCAATCCGCTGGGAGAGCGCACCGAGACCGAGTACACCCCAGGTGACCTGCCAATCCACCAGCGCCGCTTGAGTGCCTCGGGCGTCGTGAAGAGCGAGCAGCAATGGCAGTGGGACGTGCGGGCTCGGCAGACCCGCGGCATTGCCCATCTGTGGGCCTATGGCGAGGGTGGCGGCGATGGCGAAGCTCATCAGCAGCTGACGACAGACTTTACTTACGATGCCATCTCGAATCTGCTCACCGTCGAGGGTCCTGGCATCTCGTTGGAGCATCGCTACGACTCGGCGGGGCGGCGGACCTTGTCGCAGGACCAGGCCGGCAACATCGTCGAGCTGGACCTTGACCCGCTAGGTCTGGTCACCAGCCAACGCCACCTTGAGCAGCTCGCCGAGGGGGGCACCGCGACCGTCGAGAACACCTTCACCCACGACGCTCTGGGCCGTCCGCTGAGCGAGAGTCTGCCGCACGGTGGCAGCCGCAGCTGGCAATATGACGTCCGTGGCAACCTGACTCGTTTTGCCGACGCCGACGGCCGCGTCTGGACCTGGCAATACGACGGCCTCGACCGCCGGCTCGCCGAGCAGGCTCCGGGCGGCGTTGACCTCAGCCACACCTATGACCAGGCTTCGCGGCCGCTGACCTACACCGACGCTCTCGGTAACCAGACCCGCTGGGTCTACGACATTCTGGGTCGGCGCACCGACTGGCTGCTCAACGGCGTCGGAGTAGAGATCTACGGCCACGACGAGAGCGGCAACCCAACCTCGATTCTGCGCGCCGACGGCAGCCGCATCGACCAGAGTTTCGATGCCGCCGGCCGGCTGATCAGCCGCCAGATCAACCTCCCTGACGGCACCCTGGGCGAGGCCGAGAGCTACTCCCATGACGCCCTGGGGCGGATCACCCAGCAAACCGCGGGCGGCATCTCCACCCAGCACACCTTCGACTCGTTGTCGCGGCTGACCGCCGAGACCACCGCTGGCCTCACCGTCGGTTACCAGCACGATGCCGCCGGCAACTTGATTCAGATCAGCTACCCCTCGGGTCGCCGGGTCGACATCGTGCCCGACGGGCTCAATCGCCCCTCCACGGTCGCCTGGGCGGCGCCCGGCCCACCCGAAGTCAAGGTGCGCTACGGCTATCGCGGCGGCAATCTGATGTCCTCCCGCAGCCTGGCCCAGCTCACCGGGGTGAAGACTTTTGATGCCGGCCGGCGCACCGCCGGCTGGCAAGTCCAGGATGCTGGCAACCAGTTGCTGCTCGGCGAAAGCCTGACCTGGACCCCCGGCTCGCGGCTGGCCACCGCCACCCGCACCGATTTGGGTGGCCTCACCCGTCGTTACGGCTACCAGGACGGTCGCTTGATCTCGGCCATCCAGACTGGCGGCCCGGCCTCCAGCACCCCGGCCGCCACCGGCTGGGCCGACGTGCCCGCGAGCTTCACCTACAGCTACGACCGAGCCCAGAATCTGCTGGGGATGGACTTCGCACAAAGCTGCGCAGCCACCCAGGTCGCCCTGCCGCTGGATGGCAGCGGCTGGAACCGCCCGGCTTCAGTAGCCGGCGAAGCGCTCCAGTGGACCCCACGCCAGGAGCTGGCGAGCAAAGGAAACCTCAACTTCACTTACAGCTGGGACCACCGTCCCATCGAACTTCGGCGCAATGGGGTGACGATCGCCAGCTACAAATACGACTCCCAAGGTCGCCGAGTCGAGCGCCAAGTCGGCGCCGACACCTACACCACCGTCTGGTCCGGCTGGCAGCCGATCGAAGAATACAAAAACGGTCTATTGCACAGCCGCCGCACCTACGGCGTTGGCCTCGACGAACTCATTCGCCTCGAAAGCGACCTCGACGGCGACGGTGTTCTAGAGCAGGAATACCTGCCCTTCTACGACACGATCGGCAACCTAGTCCTACTCACCAACGAAGCCGGCAAACCCATCGAACGCTACGCCTACGGCCCTTACGGCCGGCAGTGGATCGTCGCCGATTTGACAGCGCCCGCAGTCGAGCAGATCCGCATGAAAGGTGATGAGCTGTGGATCGAACTCTCAGAAGAAGTGCGGCTCGACCGCCTGCAAGCCGCCTCTAGCGCCGGCACGCTGACGCTGGTCAACGCCCTCGGCGATGAAATCAGCTTGCAGATCGAGCAGCCCATCGACAGCGGCCGCGCCGCCCGGCGGCGCGTGGTGCTCAGCGAGCTGCCGAGCCAGAATCCCCCACGCTGGCCGGTGGCGGGGGAGATTGCCACCCTGACCATCCCAGCCGGAGCCCTGGTCGACCTCTTCGAAAACAAAGGCGCGGCCGTGGCCGAGTCCATGACCTGGCCGGCCATCGCGGACGAGATTTACAGCGACACAGCCCCTCCCCAGCTGCTTCAGGCTTGCGTCACAGCGCAAAGAAAAGTCGAGCTGGAATTCAGCGAGCCCCTCGACGAAGCGACCCTCGACACCATCCAGCTCAACAGCGTGGCAACCACCTGGACCGTCTCCGCCGATGGCTACCGCCTGACCAGCGGCGCCCTCGCGGTCGGCTCCAACACCCTGCTGGTAGACGGCGAACTGAAAGACCTCGCCGGCACCTCGCTGGCAGGCACCGTGAGCGAGAGCTTCATCGTCAATCTAGATCAAGGCACGATCATCCACAGCGCTCCCTACGCCGGGCAGATCGCCATCTCGGCTACCGGTAACCCGTTTGGCTTCAAAGGCTTGCCGAGAGACCCGGAGAGTGGGCTGATCTATGTCAGGCACCGCTACTACGATCCAGAAATAGGCCGGTGGATCACCTCCGATCCACTGGGACTCGTCGATGGGTCGAACCGCTACCAGTTTGCCCTGAATGATCCGACTAACAACAGCGATCCCACCGGGGAGTTTGTGGTTGTTGGTTCGATCCTGATCGCAGCGGCGATCTATGGGGCTACTCACGAGATCGAACGAGCCACGGACGTAGACCCGCATGCTAGCGTTGGCGGAGCGGCGGCCCTGGGAGCGACGCGAGGTTTGGTAGTTGGCGGTCTCGCCATTGCATCGGGAGGGTTTGGTGGAGGACTTGCTGCTGGGCTTGGAGGAGGTACGATTGTCCAGGGCGCTACGGTGGGTGTCTTTGCGGGTGTTGGGGGCGTCTTTGCTGAGGATGTGATCGATGTCGGGGTGCTTCATCATCGGGAGAGCTTCAGCTCTATCGGGCAGTATGCTGGGGCAGCGGCGATTGGTGGTGCGTTGGGAGGTGTTGGTGGCGCAGTTCTGGCACGAATGCAGCCAGGAGGTGCTGGTAGGGTGGCACGAGGTGTTAGATCTATTCCAAGACGAAGTGTGAAGTACAAGACTTCAGGTATGGTTGCCGACATGGCTAGGTTCGACACTAGAAGGGGTGTTCAGTATCTCAATGAGGTTTCTAGGAGACGATATAGGATCTCAATCAAGAATGGGAAGCTATACGACGCTTCAGGTCAGCTGTTCGAAACAGTCTCGGCTTCAACAGCATTTAGTAAAGGTAAGGCAATTTTTGTGATGAATGAAGTTGGAGAAATATTTGCTTCGACATCTCATAGAGTTGGCAGATTTCATCATTCTTCTTTCTTGGCTGGTGGGAAAGTTGCTGCTTCAGGAGAGATCGAAGTTATGAGAGGTATAGTTGTCGGAATGACGAGAAATAGTGGCCACTACAGGCAGGGTCCGCAGTACCTTCAGCAGATGACGAAAGAGCTTCGTAGGCATGGTGTGCGTATTTCTCCAAGTCAAATAAAGGGAGGGTTCTAGTGGTAGATTTAGCGGATGAATTGAGGACTGTGCTGTATACGATTTTCTATGTTGAAGACTTGTCAGCATTTCAGGGTTTGACCTCCTCTCAGAAGGAAGCATTTCTTCGTGACCATACCCTTGAAGAGTTGGGAAAAATGCGAGATGGTCTCCGGTGGGGAGTGGCCAATTCTGACTACAATTTCTCATCTCTCTGGGAGGGTCTTAGCTATACTGACCAGGAGATTCTGAGGTATGTAGAAATATTACTGAGGGATTTTGAAGAATTTGTGCCGAAGCTGTCCCGTCCGCCGCGTCCACAGCCAAAATTGTAGCCAAACGACCACTTTATTGGTCGCCGTCCCTCATTAGATGGTGTCCCGTCCGCCGCGTCCACAGTCAAAATTGTAGCCAAACGACCACTTTACTGGTCGCTGGTCCTTGTCAATGGACCCGCTCCTTGTCGCTCCTCCTCAGCTCACGCCGAGAATCTGCCAAACCGACGGCGATCTTCGCTTGCTGCCGAGAATCCGAGGCGCCTGAGCGAGCCTCACCGTGGACAGCGCGTCGCAGCAGCCCATCAACTCTCCAGCCTGAGCCGCTCTACTTGGGCGCATGGAAGCCAGAGAGCACTCCTTGCCAGGCGGTCATGAATCGTAGGTGCCCTCGTGAGGGCTGGCGGCCGGTCCAGATCTCTGCCGGTGTGTAGCCGTCGAGGTTCTGGTGCGGGCGCAGTTCGTTGTACCAAAACCGGAAGAAATCCAGCTGCCTCTGGGCCTTGCGGCCCGCTGGCAGCGGCTCGCGCCGCCGCCGCAAGCGCTCTTTGAAGGTGCCAAAGAATCGCTCGATGCGTCCGTTCTGCCACGGCGAGGCCACCTGAGTTCGCTGGTGGCGAATGCCGAGAAGAAAAAGTGAGAGCCGGAAGATCCAAGAGGTAAAAGTGGGTTCATTATCGGTGCGCAGACACCTTGGCTTGCCGCAAAGCTCAATCGCGTCGAGCAGCTGGCGTACCAGCTCGACTGAGGCTTTGGTCTTGACAACCTGAAGGCACAAGCAGAGCCGAGTGCCGTGATCCAGCAGGCCGAGAATCATCTCTTTCTTGCCGGAGGTGTTGTCGGCGTAGGTGAGATCGGCGGCCCAGATCAGCCGCTTGCCGATGATTCCAGGTTTTCTCCTGCGGATCTTCCGGCGCCAAGCGAGAATCTCCAGCTGGTGCTCGTTGAAGATCTTTGCAACGTAGCTCTTGCCCACCGTCATTCGGCGATGGCGGTAGTTGCGATTGAAGGCTGCCGCGATCGCCCTACAGCCATCGTCGGGCTGCAACGCCTTGAGCCGGATCACCGCTTGGCGCACCCACTTGGGCTTGCGCCGGCAGAAGCCGCGATAAGTCGTTGGGTCGGGTGGACACTTGGCTCGGCGGCGGTGCTTCGCCCTGGGTTGCAGGGCGAGCGAAGTGAGCGCAAGAATCAGAAGCAACACGAACGCCCAGAGCAGGGCGCCGGCAAGATCAGAAGTCATTCCTTGAGAATACCGATCTCACGCAGCCTAGCCCGAGGTGCCGCGCTGCCTCACGTATCACCTCTCGAATGCCAGAAGCCCGGCTTGTGCAACTCCAGCACGAAGTCCACCTCGGCGGCCCTCGTCTCGTAGTTGCCTGCACCGACGGAATTCGACCACCGATTCCGATTGAAAGTGACCAGTGATTCCAACGGAATCTGACCATCGATTCCGATCGAAAGTGACCACTTTTCCGGGTCGATCGGAATGGGTGGTCAGATTGGATCGGAATCCTGGCCACGGCGGAGTTCGACGGTAGCGCGCTCCTCACAATTGGGGTATTCCAGCCTCCTTGAAAGGAGGATTGGATGCCGAGAGTGAGGACATCGATGCGCAAGATACGCGAGGTACTGAGACTGAAATGGCAGCATGGCCTGTCGCACCGCCAGATCGGACGGTCGGTTCGGCTGGGCCACGTGACGGTGTGCAACTACCTGCTGCGAGCCAAGGTTGAAGGCCTGAGCTGGGAGCAAGTAGCAGCTTTGAGCGACGCTGAGCTGGAGCAACGCCTGTACCCTCGGCCGCAGCCGCTTCGGAGGGGTGGTCAGCGAGCCTTGCCCGACTGGACCAAGGTGCATGGCGAGCTGAAGAAGAAGTGCGTAACCCTGTCGCTGCTGTGGCAGGAGTACCGGGAGGACCATCCTGACGGCTACGGTCTCAGCCGCTTCTGTCAGCTGTACCGGATCTGGGAAGGGCGCCTGGATGTGTGCCTGCGCCAAGCCTACCGGGCGGGCGAGAAGCTGTTCGTCGACTATGCCGGACAGACCGTGAGGGTGATCGACCCGGCGACTGGCAAAGAGCGCGAAGCGCAGATCTTCGTGGCGGTGCTGGGGGCGAGCAACTACACCTATGCCGAATCAACGTGGAGCCAGGGCCTGGAGGACTGGATCGGCTCTCATGTGCGGACCTTCGCGGCTCTGGGCGGGGTGAGCGAGCTGGTGGTGCCGGACAATCTGAAGAGCGGCGTGACCAGCCCGTGCCGCTACGAGCCGGAGATCAATCGCACCTACGCGGAGTTGGCCGAGCACTACGGCGTGGCGGTGGTGCCGGCGCGGGTGAGGAAGCCCCAAGACAAGGCGAAGGTCGAAAACGGTGTATTGCAAGTGGAGCGCTGGATTCTGGCCCGGCTGCGTAACCAGCAGTTCTTCAGCCTGCGAGAGCTCAACGAGAGCATCGCGAAGCTTCTGGTCGAGCTTAACGACCGTCCGCTGAAGGTGTTGGGCGTCTCGCGCCGAGCGCTGTTCGAGCAGGTCGATCGTCCTGCTCTGGGTGCTTTGCCGCTCCAGCCCTACGAGCTTGCCGAATGGAAGAAGGTACGCGTTGCCCCGGACTACCACGTCGAGTTCGAGGGCCACTATTACAGTGTGCCGTACCAGCTGATCAAGAAGCAGCTCGATCTGCGGGCGACGGCGCAACTGGTGGAGGTGCTCGATCGCGGCAAGCGTGTGGCTGCTCATCGTCGCAATCGGTGTCGGGGTCGGCACACGACCCAGAGCGAGCACATGCCCAAAGCGCACCAGGCGTACCTGGAGTGGACACCGACACGGCTGATCAGCTGGGCGGCGAAAACAGGCCAGGCGACGGCCGAACTGGTGGAGACCATCATGCTTAACCGCTCCCATCCTCAGCACGGCTTTCGCTCGTGTCTGGGGCTGATGCGCCTGGGCAAGACCTATGGTGCCAATCGTTTGGAGGCTGCGTGCCGCCGCGCGCTCGCCATTCACGGCCTGTCCTACAAGAGCGTGAAGTCGATCCTGAAGAGCGGCCTGGACCAGCAAGCAGCGCCCGAGCCCACCGAAGTGACGGCGCCGATCGAGCATCGCAACGTCCGCGGCGCCAGCTACTACAGTGCCGCGCGCCGCGAGGAGACGCCGCCATGCTGAGGCACGCGACGCTCGATCAACTCGCCGCGCTCAAGCTCCACGGTATGGCCAAAGCCTTTGAGGAGCAGCTGTCGATGGTCGATGTCTCAGAGCTCTCCTTCGAAGAGCGCCTCGGGCTGCTGGTCGAGCGCGAAGCGACCGAGCGATCCAGCCGCCGCTTGATAGCGCGGTTGCGAAAAGCCAAGCTGCGCGAGCAGGCGGCCATCGAAGACATCGACTGGCGAGCCAAGAGGGGCCTGGACAAAGGCCAGATCCTGCGCCTGGCCTCGTGCCAGTGGATCGCCGAGCATCTCAACGTGCTGATCACCGGCAAGGCCGGGGTGGGCAAGACCTTTCTCGCCTGCGCCTTCGCGCACAAGGCATGTCGGGAGGGTTACACCGCTTTGTACCTGCGGGTGCCGAGGCTGTTTCGCCAGTTCGCCATCGCGCGGGGTGATGGTAGCTACGAGAAGCTGCTCAAGAGCTATGCTCGCACAGACCTGCTCATCCTCGACGACTGGGGGCTGGCGCCGATCGGGGCCAGCGAGCGGCGCGACCTGCTCGAGATTCTTGAGGACCGCTACGGCAACCGCTCCACGCTGGTGACCTCCCAGCTACCGGTTGAGAGCTGGTACGAGGTCATCGGCGATCCGACCTTGGCCGACGCCATCCTCGATCGCATTGTCCACGGCGCCTACAAGCTCGCGGTGGACGGTGACTCCATGCGGGCGAAGAGAGCCGGCGGTATTCGCAAGGCCGCCCAGCGAGAGGCAAGGTGAGATCCAAGAGCATGCTGAAGCGATCGCCGATCCTGACCCATCAGCGGGCCTGCGGCCCGATCCGGACCCGACCCAAGATGGACTGTGGAAGCTGCCGCGGTTGTGGAAATCGCTCTGCGATTCCCACAACCGCTTGGAAAACGCCCCCCTGCCCCCCAACCTGCGTTTCCCACAGCTACGCACAGCCCCGACGACGGGTTATTTGAATACAATCAATCAAGAAGAAGAGCCGGAAGGAGGGCTCCAGCTACAGCGAAAGTGGACACTTACAACTGAGGAGAGCGCCAGCGTCGCTTCGCTCCGACAAGTGGTCGGTTTCGATCGGAATGGCTGGTCAGTTTCGTCGGAATAGGCACAGGGTGGCCATTCTGGTGCTCCTCCTCGGTGATCTATTATTGGCGGATATTGACGCCGAAACCAATGGCCATGGTTTCGTCTAGCTGCTGGGCAATAACTTGTGGATTGTCTTCGCTCTGGCGCCAATGTACTAGCCGCCCTAGCCCGAGCTGAATTCGTTCGGGTTTCATTCACAATACTCCTTGAGGTCACGGTTCAAGAAAAAGCACCCACCGGGCAGAAGGGACCGGTCCTGCCCGGAGGGGAGTCGCCGTGGTTGGGGAGGGGCCACCACGGCCATCACAGGGACTCAGGGAGCGAGCGAGGTCGAAGTCCGCCGGCCGCAGACGGGCCGGCGCCACCGGCCCGATCCGTACCGAGACCCAGCGGCCGACTATCGCGGCTCTGGGTTCTAGGTTGGTGAGTTCACCGCGATAAAACACCCACTCGACGAAGATCAGGGAATCGCGCCAAGAGTCAAAGAGATATTTGCGGGTGATCTTTTGTTGCCCCTTGATTTGTCGCCAAACGGGTAGGGCACTCAGGGCCTGTTGGATCTCTTCGTCGGTCATCGCTCTCTCCTTGGGTCTAGGAGATGGTAGGCGAAGGCAGGAGGGATTGAGCAGACATCCTGCTTTTCAAGCGCTCACTCCGCGCGGCCCGCCCCGTGATCGCCGGACTACCTGGCGGCTGGTTGATTCTCAGGCGTGAGGACTGTGAGTCCTCTTCATTGAGAAAGAGAGAGGACTGAGAGTCCTCTCTGTCCAAAAACTCCGTCGTTTTTGCTGTCGAAGCCCCGGAGAGTCGTTGGTTGCGATACTCTTTGGGCCTAATCAATATCTCTGGAGGGAGCAATGTTTGGCGAATCAGCGAGCGAGCAGCACCAGCGATGCCTACAAACGCTGAAGGCCCATGTGCGACGGCATCCGATGTCGGTAAGGGAGATCGAACGCCGCCTGGGATATTCTCCGTCCTACTTGCACCGGATCCTTCGTGGCAAAGTAGGGTTGTCGTTTGAGGGCTTGTTGCAGCTGCTCGAAGTGGTGGATATGAGCTTCGAGGAGCTGGCGATCAAGACGGCGCGAGTGGATGCCGAGGGATTGTTGGAGAGAGCCTTACCTCCGGGCACGGTAGATCCGCCAGAAATTGAGCAGTTGTCGTTAGTAGCAACTCAGCTCATCGAAGGTGATCTTGTTAGAACAGCACCCGATTCAGCATGTCAGGCGCTATTTCAGGCGGTGAGTGAAGCTGATGAGCAGCGCTACTCGGACCCCTGGTTAGCCGCTGAAAAGGCGTGGTCAATCGCAGCTTATGTAGCGCCTAGAATAGCCGGCAGATCGGCGCTGGAACTCTGCTGTGGAGCGATCAGTGTTTACGGGTCTTGCTGCCGCATAGGTGGAAGCGTTCAGCAGGCGATCCGTACTCTGATCACGACCGGCCAACTCGCCCGGTCGTGCGGTCCGAGCCATCAGGCTAATTGGCTTCTTCGTTCTGCGTCGGCCTTGAATAGTCACGGTGAGCATGAGGCCGGGCTGGAACTTGCCCTGATAGCTGGGGAGATTTTTGAGACATCCGGCGACAGTGCGGGCATGGGCTCGGCCTTTATCAGCAAGGCGATTTCGATGACATTGCTGCCGGACATTGAGCGAGCAGAAGCGGCCTACCGCACAGCGCTTCTTCACATTCCGCCGGCTGGCCATTTGCGACTACTGTGTTCGGCGCATCACGGCGTCGCTAGGCTTCTGATTGAGCGGGGGGAGTTGGGGCGGGCCAAATCACATCTTGAGCATGCTTCTTCGAAGCTTCCAGAGACGGACATCTACAGTCGAGGTATTTTGGCCCGGACCTTGGGCTACTGGCATAGGAAAATGGGGCACAGGAAAGAAGCAATAGAGAATCTCAGTCTAGCGGCGAGCTGCCTTTCCAAGATCAACCCCTTCGACATGGCTTTTGTTGTGCTCGACCAGATTGAGTTCTGTTTGGAAGATGGGCGACCCGAACAAGCGGTCAAGGCTGCCGAAGATACGTCCGACCTAATCGAGCTGTTCAAGTCCAATCCGGTCGCAGGTGGCATTCTCTTGAGGCTTCGAGACGCTGCCCAGAAGGGGCGGCTGACAGTGCGTCTGGTTGAGATTGCCCGGAAGAAGATGGCCGGCAGGCGGAGGTTCGGAATCCGCCCACCGGTTGCCTAGCTAGCCGTTGGGATCGATGAATGGGCCGAACTGCATCTCCGCTGACTTGTACTTGGACATCTGGTTCTCCCTTGAAACGAGCTGGTCGGGCCACGACATTGCGCCCGCTGCCCGCGACAGAGGCCAAAGCTACCTTGCTTCCCCGAGTTGATCCTTGACTTGAATGCCCATCAGACAGCGGCCGAGACCATGAACCCGGAGTGAGTGCAAGTAGACTCGGAGGGCAGGTATGCCACCTGGGGCCAGTGAGCCGCTCCGCGTGAGGCCCGTCTCTTGGCTGATCCGAGGCGGCTTAGGCAGCAGAACCTCTGTCATTCAGTGATCTGAGGGGAAACGGTTCATTTCGAGCTTGCGTAAATGAACCGTTTGGTCTCGATGACCATTTTTCCTACAGTCTTCCGATGTCGAAACAGCTATCTCTGCGCTCTCTCCTCGTCCTCCAAGCCTCTCTCGGTGCCCTCTTACTGTCGGTGAGCGCCGCGCAGGCGGCGCCGGTCTTTGTCTCGGTAACCCCCGCCGACGGCACTCTGTCGAGCGCCGCGACGGTGACTCTGACTATCGAAGTGCAGGCCGCGACCAGCTTGCAGGTGGATGGCCAAGCGGTCACCACGGTTGATCCCTCGGGGACGGTGTGGACCGCC
Source organism: Candidatus Multivoradales bacterium (assembly GCA_965248925.1). Taxonomy (GTDB): domain Bacteria; phylum Acidobacteriota; class Thermoanaerobaculia; order Multivoradales; family J023; genus CBDFLE01. The sequence goes on from CBDFLE010000004.1 coordinate 204,289, forward strand.
GGTCCTTACTCGTTGAGCGAGGGGGAGCGGGTGTTGGTGTTGATCGCCGAGGACGCTTCTGGGGTGCAGGCTCAGCAGCTGCACCGGGTGGTGCGGGACTCGCTGCCGCCGGTGCTGAGCTTGAGCCAGCCGGCGGCGGGGGCGATCGTTGCCAGCTCGCCGCTGATCGTGGCCGGCACGGCGGTGGATGCGCATCTGGCGGCGGTGCGGGTGGGGGGTCAGGTGGCGGCTCTCAGTGGTGCGAGTTTTTCGCACTCTCTGGTCTTGGTGGAGGGCGAGCAGACGTTCACCGTGGAGGCGAGCGACAGCCTGGGGCAGAGCGGGCAGCAGAGTGTGACGGTGACTCTCGATAGCCAGCCGCCGACGGTGGCGCTGTTGGAGGGAGCTCAGCCGCTGGCGGCGGATGCGCTGTTCAATCGCTCGGTGGTGCTGAGCTTCAGCGTCACGGATGCGACGGCTACGACGGTCGAAGCGCTGCTCGACGGCGCTTCATTCACCTCCGGCACGACGGTGAGCGCGGCGGGTTCGCATGTGCTTTCAGTGACCGCCACCGACGCGGCTGGCCAGCCGACTAGCGTCAGCCGGAGCTTTGAGATCGACCTGACGGCGCCGACTTTTCTCAGCTTCACGCCGAGCGATGGCACGCTCTTGGCAGACTCGCAGGTGACCCTCAGCGGGGTGGTGGAGGGTGCGGCCGCGCTGAGTGTCGAGGGGCAGGCGGCGAGCCTGGTGGGGCAGTCGTGGACGGCCGGGGCGTTGCAGCTGATCGAGGGGGAGCGGGAGATTTCTATCCTCGCTACTGATCTGGCGGGCAATAGCGCCTCGTTCACCTTGCATTTGGAGCGCGACGCGACGGCGCCGCAGCTGATCGGCCTGGTGCCCAGTGTGGACTCGGTTTTGGCGACCTCGCCGGTGGCGATCAGCGGCACCGCGAGTGACGCCCACTTGCTGGAGGTGCGGGTGGGGGGCGAGCTGGCGAGCCTGACGGGCTCGCAGTTCAGCCACCCGGCGGTAGTGCTGGTGGAAGGCGAGAATCTTCTGCCGATCGTTGCCACGGATCAGGTGGGCCATCAGGCGACGGCCGAGCTGCGGCTGGTGCTCGACACCCAAGCACCGACACTGTCGGTGCTGGTGGCGGGGGTGCCGCTGCAGGGAGGCGCGGTGTTTGCCGGCCCGGTGACGCCTGAGATCTCGGCCAGCGATGCCACTGAAGTGGTGACGTCGGCGACTCTCGACGGTGCCACCTACTTGCCTGGCACGGTGATCGCTGGCGATGGCTTGCATCAGCTGTCGGTGAGCGCCAGCGACGCGGCGGGCCATCAGGCGACGGTGCTGGTGAGCTTCAGCCTCGACCTGGCGGCGCCGGTGTTCGCGGATCTGGCGCCGGTGGCTGGCAGTGTGGACAGCGCTGCTCAGGTGACGCTGACCGGCCGCGCGCCGGGGGCGGTGTCGGTGTCGGTGGACGGGCAAGCGGCGACGCTGGCGGGGGATGGCTTTAGCGCCGGTCCCTTCAATTTGAGCGAAGGGGAGCGGGTGTTCTTGCTCGCCGCCACCGATAGCGGCGGCAACGTCACCCAGCTGACCCACCGCCTGACCCGCGACTCGACGGCGCCGCAGCTCACCCTCGGCCAGCCGGCGGCCGGATCCCTGCTGGGGAGTACCACGGTCGATGTCAGCGGCACGGCGAGTGATCCGCGTCTTGATCAGGTGACGGTCAATGGGGTGCTGGCCGAAATCAGTGGCGGCGCTTTCCTGGCCCGTCAGGTGGCGCTTATTGAAGGTGACAATGTGCTCACGGTGGTGGCGGCGGACACGGTGGGCAACGAGGTCCAAACGACCCGCTCGGTGACCGTTGATACGACGCCGCCGACGGTCGTCATCACCGACCCGGCCAGCGGCACGATCACCCCCGAGGCGGGGCTGACCCTGTCGGGCAGCGCCGCGGATCCTCATCTCGATCGGGTCGAGGTGGCGGGGGTGGGGGCGAGCTTGGCGGGTGGGCAATGGTCGTTGGCGGTGGATCTGCAAGAGGGCAGTAACACTTTCACCGTCGAAGCCTTCGACCCGCTCGGCCACAGCACCAGCGCTAGCGTGACGGTGACCCGCGACAGCTCGGCGCCTGAGATCCACATCGAGAGCCCGGCCGAGGGGCTTTACAGCCCAGCAGCGAATCTCACGGTCAGCGGCACGGTGGTCGCGGAGCCCGATTTGACGGTGACGGTGGGCGGCGTGGCGGCGACGGTGGCGGGCAGTAGCTGGAGCGCCGCCGCGGTGCCGCTAGTAGAGGGTGAGAACCGGCTGATCGCAAGGGTGACCGACGCCCTGGGCAACCAAGGCACTCACACGCGGGTGGTGTGGCGCGACAACCAAGCGCCGGAGTTTCTATCGTCGATCCCCGCCGCGGGGGCTCTCGAGCTGCCGGCCGGCAGCAGCTTCCGGCTGCGCTTCAGCGAGCCGTTGGCGGCGCCCAGCGGGGGCGCCTACAGCCTCAGCACATTGGCTGGGCAAGCCCTGGCGAGCAGTGCCGAGATCGATGGCGACGACTTGGTGATCACCCCGCAGGCAGCACTGCCGTCGGCCACCGAGCTGCGCCTGGTGCTAGGGGCGGGGCTGGTCGATCGGGCGGGCAATGCTCTAGCGGCGGCTCATACTCTGGCTTTCACCGTGGTCGATGGCGGCTCCCCGGCGGCGCCGCAGCTCGACGCCTACGCTAGCTATCTCTGTGCGCCGGCTATCACCCTTGCCGGCAGTGCCGAGCCTGGTGCTTGGATCGAGGTAGATGGCGGGGCCTCAGTAGGAGCGGGGCAGGTGGCAGACGATGGCCGTTTCGCCATCAGCGTCGTGCTGCTGCCCGAGGGGCCGAATCACCTGACGGTGATCGCCGTCGACGCCGCGGGCAACCCCTCGCCCGCGACGAGCGCCGATATCGTCCACGATTGCACCGCGCCGGAGGTGCTGGGTGCCAGCCGGGAGGCGGCGGGATTCCGCATCGCCCTCAGCGAGACGGTCGATCCGCTGACCTTGAGCGGCTCGGTGCGGGTGTACGACAGTGGCGTGGAGATCGCCGGCACGGTGAGCGCCGCGGTCAATGCTGGCGCTGGCGAGCTGATCTGGACGGCCACTGCGGCACTGCCATCCGTCGCTCTGCTGGTCGAGGTCGAAGGAGCTTTGGCGGACCTGGCCGGCAACCCGTTGGCTTTCCCCTACCGGCAACTCTTCGATATAGCGCTGGGCGGTAGCTTCTTCTCTGGCACCGCTATCGACGACGCCTCCGGCCGGCCGCTGGGCGGGGTGCGGGCGGTGGTGACGGCCAGCGACGGGGTGGCCCTGGCCGAGCCCTGGCCGGAGCAGACCAGCGGCGAGGACGGTCGCCTGGTGATCGCTCTGCCCGCCGGCACTCACGACGTGACCTTTGCCCGGCCGGGCTACACGCCGGTGTTTCGGGTGGTGACGACGGTCGACGGCCAAGGCACGGACGTTTTCGACCCTCGCCTGACGCCGGCCGCGGCGGCGGTGTCGATAGATGCATCGGGTGGCTTGGTGGAGGGCTCTTCCGAGGTCGGCACGGCGCCGCGTCTCACCCTTCCGCCCGCCGGCCTGGCGTCGGCTGCGGCGGTGCGCCTGACGGCGGTGGGCGGCCAGGGGCTGGCCGCCTTGCTGCCCTACGGCTGGGCACCGCGGGGTGCCGTCTGGGTGGATCTCTCGGCCGTGAATCTGGATAGTTCCGCGACCCTCGATCTGCCGGTGACCTCGCCCGACGGGACGGTCCTGGAAGCGGTGACTCTCGATCTCGCCACCCTGCAATGGCGTTCGCTGGGGGTGGTGACGGTGAGCGGCGGCGAGGTCACGATGACCGTCGACGGCGAAGGAGCCTGGGCGGCGGTGGAAGCCGACTCGGGAGCTTTGGCGCCGCCCCCGGCGGTCGCTGGCCAGATGCTGGGCTCCTCGGCCGCGCCGCCGTCCGGCGGGGTGACTAGCGCCAGCCTGAGCTTCGATCCCGAGGTGGTCTTGCCGACGCAGCGCAGCTGGGTACAGGTGCTCTACGGGCTGGCGGCGGAGGTGCCGAGCGGGGTGCCGCTGACTTTGTCGATCGAGGAGCGGCTGGAGCTACTCGATGGCAGCGTGCGGCGGATCAGTCCCTACAGCGCCGATCTGGTGCTCTACCGCGATTCGCTGGGCGATCCGACCTCGAGGTTCCGCCTGCGGCCTTCGGCCGCGGCGCGCAGCCTGCCGGTGCGGCTAGGTGCCGAGCAAGTCAGCGTGCGGTCCTACGGTGATGAGACGGTGCGCGGCAACGTGCTCGGCCCCGACGGCGGGGTGGTGTCGAGTGCCGAGGGCGATCAGGTGGTGTTGCCGACGGGAGCCCTCGAGGAGCCCACGGCGGTGACCCTGAGTCGCCGGACAGTGGCAGATCTGCCGCTGGCTCCACCCGCTGGTGGCACGGTCGATGGCGTCTTGGAGCTGGACCTTGCCGGCCGCCGGCTGTTGCTGCCGGCTGAGTTGTCGTGGTCGCTGACCCCGGCACCGGCTGCTGGCACGCCGGGTTTGTTGCTAGGGGTGGTGGAAGTGGAAGGCGAGCCGCGCTATCGGGCGATTGCCGAGCTGGAAGCCACCGGCACGGGCTGGAGGACCCAGGCGATTGACGCTGCCGATCTGGCCTGGCCGGGGGTGCTGGAAGGTGGTTTGTACGTTTTCTTGCGCCTCGATGCGGCACCGCGCTTTGTGCGGGGCATGGTGCTTGACCCAGGAGGTGCTCCGGTCGTGGGCGCGGTGGTCGAGTCGACGACGGTGCCTTGGCTCCAGATCTCAGCCGCCGAGGGTGGCTACGTGCTGCCGATTCTGCTGGATGCCGCCACTCTCAGCGCGCGGCGCGCGGTCACCGGCAACGCGGTGGCGGTGGCGCTGCCGGCCGGGGTTGCGGCGGAGCGGGTCGATCTCGATTTGCCGCTACAGATCGTGGCGCCGTGGGTCGAGCAGATCACTCCGTCAGCGGGCACCAGCGGAGTGCTGCTCGGCTTCAATCCAGTGGTGCGTTTCAGCGAGCCGGTGGATCGGGCCTCGCTCGATGGCGCTATCGAGCTGCGCCAGGGGGGCGTGGCGGTGGCGGTGGCACTCGATCACCAGGGCGCCCTGGTCACCCTGCTACCGCAGGCGACGCTGGTGCCCGGCAGCGAGTACGAGGTCTGGGTGGGGGCGGCGGTGCGTGACTTGCAGGGCTATGGGCTGAGCGGCTCGGTGAGCGTGCTGTTTAGCACCGAGGTGGTGGCGACGCCAGCCGGGGTCGATCGCGGGCGGATCTTCCTGGTCGAGCCCGATGCCCAGGGGCTGGCGCGAGTGGAGGGCCTGGCGGGGGCGGCGCCGGCCGGCACGCTGGTCTTCGTCGAAAACCTGACATCGTTCTCGACCACCGAATCTGTACAGAGCGCGGGTGACGGCAGCTTCCTACTGACAATCGGCGCCAGCCTCGACGATCAGCTGCTGCTGCATGTGCTGATCGACGGCGGTAACGAGGTAGTGATCCTGCTGACTCCGTTCCTGGGCGCCGACCTGCGCACCGGCCTGGCGGGGACGGGGGCGGGGGAGTTTACGACCGCCGATGGAATCACCGTGCGTTACGCGGCTGGCACCTTCGCCGGGCCGTCCAGGGTGCAGGTGACGCCGATCGCCATGGGCACGCTGGCGGCGGCAGAAGACTTCAGCGAGCTGGTGACCTTCCGGCTGGAGATCGCCGGCGCGCAGCCACTGAAGCCGCTGGAAGTGACGATGGCGGCGCCGGCTGGCACCGCACCAGCTGGCACCGCAGCGGGCAGCCTCTGGCTGCTGCGCCGGCAGCTCGAGATTGCCGATTTACCGTGGATGGTCCACGCCGAGCTGGCTCTCGATGGCGGTGAGCTGAGCACGATCCACACCGTGGGCGAAGCCCAATCCGCCAACTCCGGCGAGGTGGGTGGCACCAAGTCAGGCACGTTTGACGTGCCGGCCCCTCTGCGGGTACTGAGCCCGGCAGAAGCCGCCGCGCGGCTGCCGCGCTCGGGCTTCTTGAGCGCTCTGCCGCCTGCTGACCCAGCGGCTCTGGTCGAGGTCGAGCCGCCCCTGGCCGGCTTGGGACCGGCCAAGGCGACCGTTGTCCCCGTCCTGGCGGACTACCTGGTCGGCGTCTCCCGCCCCGGCATCTACCAGGCAGCGAGGGCCGAGGTCGAGCTGGGTTGGATCGCCTTCCCCTTCCGTGGCGCCCAAGATCTGGTGGTGCGCACCGCCGAGTTACCCGAGGTGGTGCTGGCGCTCGATGCCGTCAACCGCTCCTTCCTGCCGCTAGGCGCCGGTGCCTTGCCGGTTGAACTCAGCCCGACGCCATTGAACGCCGATCCAGCCGCGCCGGGGACCAAGGCGCCGCCAGCGGGCGAGCCCAAGGCCGACTCGGTGGAGATCCAGGTGCTCGATTTCGCCGGTGTCGAGCTTTACCGGCTGGTGGTCGACGCCCCGACCCAGCAGCTGGTGCTGCTGACCCCCAGCCAGCTACCCAACGCCGGGCCGCCCATGCCGGTGGGTGGTGGGCCGCTGCGCTTCCATGCATTCGACGTCGCTGAAGGCACCGCTGAGATCGCCGCCGGCATCAGCGCCGAGCTGGAGGGTAACTCGCTCACCGTGCGCGGCGAGGCCGGCAGTGCCGGAGCTGGAGTGGCGGTGCGTTTGATCGATCTAGAAAGCTCGAACGTGCTCAGCGCTACGGCTTCTCCAGGCGGTAGCTTCAGCGTCGTCGCCAGTCCGTCGCAGCTCGGCGATCAGCTGGTGCTGGCGATCTCGGCCAAGCTCACTCCCGGCCAGCCGCTGCGCCTCGACTTCTCAGAAGCCTTGCAAGAAGAGGCGCCAGGTATCCGGGTCGAGCACGACGGGATGGCGCTGCCGATCACCAAAGAGCCTCTGGGCAGCTGGGCACAGCTGCGGATCCATGGCGGCTGGCAGGCTGGCAAGACCTACAACTTGCGCCTGGACTCCACCATGGCCGACGCCGCCGGCTTGCCTTGGGATACTGACCTGACTCTGCCTTTCGAAGTCGCCGAATCGAGCGCCGGCACTAGCTTCGCGCTCGACGCGGCGCACGACATCGCGCGCCTCGGCTCGTTGCTCTTCGTGGCCGCCGGCGCCGATGGCCTGGCGGTGCTCGACGCCAGCGACCCGCGCCAGCTGAAGAACTGGCTGGCGGCTGAGACCTACGTCGATCTGGTCTCGGAGCCAGGTCTACCGGTGCGCGGGGTGGCGACCGACAGCCATGGCCGGGTGGTGGCAGTAGGGGGTGGCGTCGCCCGCCGGGGGGTGCTGCTGATCCTCGATCCGCAAGAGCTGCCCCAGGGTGCCGCGACGGTGCCCGCGGCGGCGATTCTCGGCCGCACCCTCCTCACCGAGCCCCAGCTGGCTGGCTCGGGTGCCCCGCCGCTGCTCATCGGTCGGCCGCTGGAGGTCGAAATCTTCAACCGCGACCAGAGCACGACTTGGACGCTGGGGGAGGCGGTGCCGCCGGGCCTCACCCTGGCCCCGCCCAGTCCACCGAGCGGCACGGCGGCCGTCTCGCTCACGGTCAGCGGCATGGCGACGGCGGAGCGTCCGGTGACCTTGCGCAATCTCACCACCGGCGAGCGCGACAGCGCTCGCGTCGGCAGTGCTGGTGGCGGCGGTGCTGGCAGTTTCTCCCTGAGTCTCAGCGTGCAGCGCGGCGACCGCCTGGAGCTACTGCGCAACGAGCTGTCCCTGGCCTACGTGGCAGGTTACGACGCCGGGGTGGTGACGGTGGATCTGAACGCCGTCGAAGCGGCCGATGAGGAAGTCGACGATCCCTGGGATGCTTTCGATCTGCTGCGCTACAACACCCATTATTTTGTACCGACCGAGGTGCTGTGCTCGACGTTTGAGAACGACCAGCGCTTCGACGTGATCGAGGCGCGGGTGCTGCCGGCGGCGTCGGAGGGCGAGCCTTGGAGCGTGCTGGCTCTGGTTGAGAACTATGGCTTGCTGTCGCTGGGTGCCTCGGTCGCTGCGCCGCTGGACAAGCTGGCCTACCGCGACGCTCTGTGCGGCGAGGTCGATGACAACCGCAAGCTGGGCGGTCTCGACGTGCTGCCCGGCTACCGTTTCGACCGTAACGGCGACGGTGTGCTGGACGACGATGAGCCCGAGCGTGACTACGCGCTGCTCACCAACACCGTCGGTGGCGGCGGTCGTGGCTGGCTGCTGATTGTCGATGTCACCGAGCGCGATGAGCTTCGCCGGGTGGGCCGCATCGAGCTGCCCGGCCCGGCGACGCGGGTGACTGCTGATCCGGTCGGCCGCCGCGCCCTGGTCTCAGGCCTCGGTGGCGGGGTCTACATCGTCGACCTCGACCGCTGGCCCGAGCTGGGTGGCGGCGGCGGAACCCCTCAGATCTGGTCGAGCGATCGGGTGGTCGAGCGCTTGAGCTTTGGCGAGGACGTGCGCGCCCCCACCTTGGTGGCGCCGGAGCTGGGCCTGGCCTTCGCCGGTGGCGTTGCCCGCGGCGTGACCCCCATCAGCACCGGCCTGCCGCGCCTGTCGCTGGTGACCAGCGGCCAGCAGGGACTGCGTCGGGTCGCCCGGCTGGCGCCATTTGGCGCGCCTACCGCGCCGGAGAGTGCCGAGGAGGGAGCGGAAGAAATACCCGGCGTGATCCGCGTGCAGGCGCAGCTTCCTGGTGGCCTGGCCGATGCCGAGGGCAAGATCCGTGTCGACCTCGCGGGCATCGGCCCCGCCGGTTTGCCGGTGCGCGGCCTCGGCGAGGGGCTGATGGACGAGCCCATGGCCGAGCTGAAAGACGATAAGGCGCTGGTGCTACAACGGCAGTCGGACAACCCCCTGTCAGAGGGCTACAACGTCTTCCTCTCCGACCCGGTGGTGCTGCTGGCTGACGTGCGCGCCTCGGCGCATTTCGAGCGCTCGGAGGCTGAGAAGAAGGTCTGCCGCCGCTGCGACCTGGTGGACGAGGGGGTCTACTCCGCGGCCGATCTACCTCCCAACGAGCTGCATGTCGAGCTGCTGTCGGGTCACCAGGTCCGCGCCAGCTACAGCGCCAGCTTCGCCACCAGCCTCAGCGGGCTTTACAACGCCGATCTGCTAGCGGGCTACGCCGTCATCGCCGACAGTGTGCCCTGGGATCTCAGCCCCTCGCCGCACCAGGAGCCGGTGCTCAATGCCGCCACTAGCGCGATGGCGGCGCCGGGCACCCTCCTGCACTCAGGAGAGATGACCCGCCAGGCGATCGACTTAAGCCTCCAAGGCCGGGGATTGGACCTCGCCTTGGTGCGCACCTACCGCAGCCAGACAATCAGCAACGGCCCCCTCGGCCCGGGCTGGGATCATGGCTACCGCCTGCGCCTGCGGCTCTTGCCCAATGGCGATATCGACTTCTTCGACGGCACTGGCCGCCGCGAGACCTTCACCTTGGAAGACGACCGCGAGCTGAAGCCGCCCGTCGGCCGCTTCGTCCAGCTCAAGAAGTACGCCGAGGGCTACACCCTGATCGGCAGCGGCTACCAGCGCTGGCGTTTCGACCGCTGGGGTCGTTTAGTGTCGATGATCGACTCGGTGCGCACCAGCGAAGGGACCGGCAACGAGATCACCTTCCACTACGACTCCCACTCGCGCCTGGCGCGAATCCACGACGACCTCGACCGCAACACCTTCCTGCACTACGACGACGAAGGCCGCCTGGAGAAGATCGTCGACTTCAGTGATCGCGACTTCCTCTACCACTACGACGCCCAGGGAAGATTGACCAGTTTCGAGACCCCAGACGTCGACCTCGGCAGCGGCAGCAGCCAGCGCCTGTCGACCACCTACGCCTACCATCCCCTTGGCACGGGCCTGGCCGGGCAGCTCACCCAGCGCGATGATCTGAAAAGCGAGACCGACGCCAAGAGCCAGACCTGGCTCACCCTGCGGTATCAGGACTCCGACGGCAACGGCCGCCCCGATGCGCTCAAAGAACAAGACTGGGGAGCGGGGACAGTGCATTTGGCCTTCGATTTCGACGGCCAGCAGACCACCCTCACCGATCGCCGAGGCAAAGTCTGGACCTACCATCACAACGCTGCTGGGCAGGCCACCAGCCTGGTCGATCCGAAGTCAGCCAACGGGTCGTGGCAATACGACGGCGAGGGTCTACTGACCCGCGCCACCCGCCCCCTGGGTGGGGCTACCGAGATCGAGTATCCGGCGGACACCTCCGGCGACCGCCGCGGCAGAGGCGATGCTCTGCGGATGGTTAAGATCGCCGACAGCCGCGGCCCCAACGGCTCGCCCAGCGAGCTGGTGACCACCTGGGAATACCACTCGCCGACCCACCAGCCCAGCCGAAAGACCGAGCCCGGTGGCGCGGTGACGGTGTGGGTACGGACGGACAATGGCCTGCCCCAGCAAATCGTGCGGGCGGCTGGCGCGGCGGAGCAGAGCATCACCGGATTGACCTACAACGCCCGCGGCCAGCTGCTGGAAGCCACTAATCCCAACGGTCACGTCACCCGCCACAGCTATTTCGCCTCTGGCGGGCAGAAAGGCTATCTGCAGCAAACAGAAGTCGACCCTGGCGGTCTCAGTCTGGTCACCACCTACGAGCGCAATGATCGCGGCCAGCTGGAGGCGATCACCGATCCGCGGGGTGTGCGCCATGAGACCGAGCTGAACAATCTGGATTGGCCGCTGGCCCAAGTAGCCGCCGCCAGCACCAGCGGTTTTCTGGCACCCCTCGGCTACCGCACGACCTGGAGCTACGACGCCAACGGCGACATCAGCGAAGTGGCCAGCCCTTTCGGCGATGGCTCGACGACGACGATCGAAGCTCGTACTTACGGCGTGCTCGGCGAGCTGCTGTCGGTCGAGAGGGAGGTGGCACCGGGAGGTCGGCGGATTGTCGAGACCTCGACCTATGACCCAAACCTGAACCTCTTGACTCACATCGACGGCGCCGGCCAGCGGGTCGAGCGTGAGTACGACGACCGAGGCCAGTTGTCTCTGGTGCGCCGCGGCTTGGGTACCGGCGCATTGGCGACACCGATTGTCGAGCACCAGAGCTACGACCTGGACGGCCATTTGAGCAGTCAGCGCGATGGCCGCGGCATGACCTGGGAGGCCGAGCGCGATGGCCATGGTCGGGTGCTGCGCAGCCGCTCGCCTCTCGGCCACTACCGAGAGCAACGCTACAATCCGGCCGGCGATCTGGCTGCCCTGCTGGCCTACGATGCCGGGGGGCAGCTGCTAGTCGAGAGTGCTTTTGCCTACGATCTGCTGCACCGCCGCACCGAGACCACCGCCTGGCGCTGGACACCGGACCCGCAGCAGCCCGACCCCTCTCGTACCGCTGAGAAGACTCACCATCGGTGGGACGCCGCCAGCAACCTGCTCGAAGTCGAAGATCCGCTGGGTCGCCTGACCAGGACTTCTTACGATGCTGCCGAGCGCCCCGAGCGAGTGGAGCTGCCCGAGGGCAACGTGCGCCGCACGACCTACGATTCTGGTGGCTTGCCGATTACCGAGCATGCCGACGAGGTCGATCCGGCGGGCGGCTCGCACACCATCACCTATCAATCGACTTTCGATGCCCTCGGCCGCCGCCTCAGCCGCCAAGACGGAATCTTCGCCAACCGCACCCTCTGGACGGTGGATGCTCGCGGCCAAGTGACCCTCGAAGTCGACCCGACCGGTAGTTTCACCCAGCGCAGCTACGATGGGCTCAACCGGATGACCCGCGAGGTGCGGCCGGAAGGAATCTCGGTCGACTACAGTTGGGACGACGCTTCGCGCCTCACCACCTACACCGACGCCCGCGGCCAGGCCACCCGCTGGGAGTACGACGGCGTGGGTCGGCGCACCAAAGTCGTCTATCCCGATCAGCAGCAGGAGCGTTGGGTCTATGACCCCACCGGCAACGTTACCGAGCGCCACGATCCTCGCGGCCTGGTAGTGCATCAAAGCTGGGACGAGGCTGGGCGGTTGCAATCACGTACTGTCACCCCGCCGCTGGGCGGCACCCTCGAAGGGCCGGGGGTCGAGGCTTTCACCTTCGACGGCCTCGACCGCCTGACCCGAGCCCAGTCGGGAAGCGTAGTTACCGAGCGAGTCTACAACTCCCTCTCCCACCTGGCCTCAGAGACGAATGCCGGACGCACCACCAGCTGGCAGCGCAACGCCCTTGGCGAGCCCACTCGCACTAGCTACCCCTCGGGCCGCCAGGTCGAGCGCGCCTTCGACAATCTCGGCCGAGCCAGCACGGTTGGCGAACCCGGCGCGCCAGCCTCGATTGCCAGCTACGGCTATCGCGGCCCGGCGATTGCCTACAAGGCTCTCGGCAATGGTCTCCTGGGCAACATAAGCTTCGATGGCTTGCGCCGGATGGTGGACAGCAACTTCAGCCTGGCGGGGGAGTCCGCCACCTTCCAGGAGAGTCTGGCCTGGAGTCCCCGCAGCCTCAAGACCGGCCAATCGCGGGGCGATCTGGGCGGCGCCGGCCGGGTCTTCGCCTACGATGGCGCGAAGCGCCTGATCGAATCCGCTCGCGTGCCCCCGGCTTTGGCTCAGCGCCCTGGCAACACGCCCCCCGACGTGGCCCTGCTGGCCACCTTGCCCGAACGCACGAGCTACCAGCACGACAACGCCATGAACCTGATTCGCAGCACCACCACCCAGCGTGGCATCGAGCAGATCACCGACTTGCCGCCCGACAATCGCAATCGTCCCAGCGCCTTCGGCGGCGTTGCCCTCGAATGGGACGCTGCCGGCAACATGAAGCGCAAAGGCGATATGCAGATGTACTATGATTTACACAACCGCCTGACGCGGGTCGCCCGCGCCGGTGTCGAAGTCGCCAAGTATCACTACGACGCCTTCAACCGCCGGGTGAAGGTCGAAACGCCGACCCACACTGACGACAGCGTATGGGACGGCTGGCAGTCGTTAGAGACCTATCGCGATGGCGCCTTGGCTTCGCGGCGAGTTTACGGCAACGGTATCGACGAGATCCTGCAACAAGAGGCCGACCTCGACGGAGATGGCACGGTGGAGCAGACTTACTATCCGATCACCGACAGCACCGGCAACGTGGCGATGCTGACCGGAGCCGACGGCAAGCCCATCGAGCGCTACTTCTACAGCCCCTTCGGCGGGCGCAAAGTGCTGGTCGACTCCACGCCCCCCGAGGTCGAACAGGTGCGGGTCCAAGACAGTGCACTGTGGATCGAGCTTTCTGAAGAAGTCTCCACCGAAGAACTACAAGCCAGCCTGGCCGACGGTCGCATCCAGCTGACCCAGACCAGCGACGGAATGCCCCTACCGCTGAACTTCGATCTACCCGTTCAGGAAGGCCGTCAAGCTCGGCGAAGACTCGTACTGACGCCGGCCACGCTGCCGGCCGACGGTGACAGCCTGCGGCTAGAAGTCGCCGCCAGCGCGCTGAGCGATACCTTCCGCAACCTGGCCAATGCCGGCGTCGACCTCACCTGGACCTGGTCCGCGGCCGACGAAGTGCTGCAAGATACCGCCGCGCCGCGGGTCGCCGAAATCCTGCTGCGATCACGCGTCGTCGAGATCCAGTTCAGCGAAGAAGCCGATTTCGCCGCCGCGTCTGGCGCGATCCTCTTAGACGGTCAGCCCACTAGCTGGACCCTGGCTGAAGACCGATACACCCTGATCTCTACTACGACGCTGGCAGCAGGAACGCACACACTCGACATCAGCACCACCGCTCTCGACCTCGCCGGCAGCGGCCTGGCCGCTGCCTTCAGTCAGGCGCTCGACGTGCCCGCCAGCGGCGACCAGCTGGCCTACCAGGCCGCCGACCCACGACTCAGCAGCACCAGTGCCGCCGGCAACGCTCATGGCTTCCATGGCCGGCCGGTGGATGAGGAAACCGGGCTGCTGTACTTCAGGAATCGGTATCTTGATCCGGAGATGGGACGGTTTGTTAGTAGCGACCCGATGGGTTATGTGGATGGGCCTAGTGGGTATCAGTTTGCGGGGAATAACCCTGTCAATGATAGTGATTCTCTTGGCCTGAGGCGGGAAGTGAGAGAGCCGGTTACGAGAAAGGAAAGGCGGATCGCGCGAGCTTACAACGCTGAGTATGAGAAAATGAAGTCGGACCCGAGATTTTCCGACGCTCTCAAAGAGCTTAAAGAAAATGAAGATTATACTTTGGAGGTCGTCTTTGATGATGAGTACGATGGATATGGGCAGTTGGCAGTAGTGGGGGGGTACAAGTTTGACGATGATGGGAACCTTATAGGTGCAACGCTAACAGTCGGGCCAGGTTTTAGAGGCTCTATTAATATTGGAAATGACGAAATGTACCCGTATGGGAGTACTCTCTCGGGAGAGAAGAACAGGCGAGTTTATACAATCTTGCATGAGGAGCTCGGACATGGTTTCCTGCCTATAACAGACAGGAAATATCTCAGTATACTTCAGGAGAAATCTGCTTACAACGAACGCCTCAACGAGCTGGAAGAAAGTGTCAGCGTGCCCAGGTCGAGTGCCCGAGAGTGGGTTGAAGAATATCAGCGGCTTTTCGCTGAGAGTGAATTCAGTACGCCTGAGTTCAAGAAGCGCAGGATCGAAATTAAGAAATATATTGAAAACAGTGCCGATCAACGTGCCCAGGAACTCATTGAAGGTGGTGGAAGGGATGAGTAGATTAAGGAATTGTATTCATGTTGTTGAGTCATTGACTCTGGGTATTGCTATATTCCTTATTGTCGAGGCTTGTGCAGTTACCGGAGAGTGTTTGATCTCTGAAGGCGAGATTTCGTCGTATCAGAGGTTAATTGTTCGACCAGAGAACTCTGGTGATTTCTACCGGGTAGTCGGGATTTACCGTGGTGGGTTTGAGACTTCTGTAGTTACCCTGTTCCTTGATGAGGATCTGAGTTTGTTGAATTTGGACTATAGCGGGTCTATGGCGTATTGCGTTAGAGTCAGAGACTCTTGTGAATCGGTGTTTTACGAAGGACTCTCTGGCAACGTGGAGGCGTCATTCGACTACCCATTCTATGGCAAGGTCGATTTGCTGGTTCGCTTTGAAGGGGAGTCTAGCGATTTAGACTGTCGGTCTGGCAGATTGACCGTGTTGCGAATTCACGAAATGCATTGATTTCCTGTCTGTCCCGTCCGCGTGTCCCGTCCGCGGCGTCCACGATCAAAATCGTAGCCAAACGGCCTGTCCCGTCCGCGGCGTCCGCGAACGAAATAGTGGCTAAAAGGCCACTTTATTAGCCGTCTAGCCTCGCCGGTAAGCCGGCACCGTGCCGATCATCCTCAGCTCATTCTGAAAATCTTCCCAGCCGACCGCCATCTTCGCTCACCGGCCGGAAATCGTGCCCCATGGTCGCACCTCACCGTGGACAGCGCGTCGCAGCAGCCCATCAACTCGCCAGCCCGAACCGCTCTACTTGGGCGCATAGAAGCCAGAGAGCACTCCTTGCCAGGCGGTCATGAATCGTAGGTGCCCTCGTGAGGGCTGGCGGCCGGTCCATATCTCTGCCGGTGTGCAGCCGTCGAGGTTCTGATGCGGGCGCAGTTCGTTATACCAAAACCGGAAGACATCCAGCTGCCTCTGGGCCTTGCGGCCCGCTGGCAGCGACTCGCACCGCCGCCGCAGGCGCTCTTTGAAAGTGCCGAAGAAGCGCTCGATTCGGCCGTTCTGCCAGGGCGAGGCCAGTTGCGTTCGCTGATGGCGGATGCCCAGCAGGGCCAGCGAGAGCCGGAAGATCCACGAGGTGAAGACAGGCTCGTTGTCAGTGCGCAAGCACTTTGGCTTGCCGCAGAACTCGATCGCGTCGAGCAGCTGGCGCACCAGTTCGACCGAGGCTTTGGTCTTGACAACTTGAAGGCACAAGCAGAGCCGAGTGCCGTGATCCAGCAGGCCGAGAATCATCTCTTTCTTGCTGGCGGTGTTGTCAGCGTAGGTGAGATCGGCGGCCCAGATCAGCCGCTTGCCGCCGATCCCAGGTTTTCTCCTGCGGATCTTCCGGCGCCAAGCGAGAATCTCCAGCTGGTGCTCGTTGAAGATCTTTGCAACGTAGCTCTTGCCCACCGTCATTCGGCGATGGCGGTAGTTGCGATTGAAGGCTGCCGCGATCGCCCTACAGCCATCGTCAGGCTGCAACGCCTTGAGCCGGATCACCGCTTGGGGCACCCACTTGGGCTTGCGCCGGCAGAAGCCGCGATAAGTCGTTGGGTCGGGTGGACACTTGGCTCGGCGGCGGTGCTTCGCCCTGGGTTGCAGGGCGAGCGAAGTGAGCGCAAGAATCAGAAGTAACATGAAGGCACAGAGCAGGGCGCCGGCAAGATCAGAAGTCATTCCTTGAGAATACCGATCTCACGCAGCCTAGCCCGAGGTGCCGCGCTGCCTCACGTATCACCTCCCGAATGCCAGAAGCCCGGCTTGTGCAACTCCAGCACGAAGTCCACCTCGGCGGCCCTCGTCTCGTAGTCACGCCGCTCCTTCGCCGCCGCGATCCTGGCGGCGATCTCGCTGGCCAGGTGCTCTCCCTTGCCGGGTCGCGTCGGCAAGGCTTCTCTGGCCACATCGCGGAGGACTTGCTCCACCAGCGCCCGGTCCTTCTTCTTCGGGTCGCTAGCGTGGTTGAGAAACCACAGGATCAGCGCCGCGGGCTCGAGGAAGCGGTGGTTGACCGCGGCCAGGAAGGCCGCGGTCAGCTCTTCGATCGGTGCGCTGGCAGAAAGCTTAATCTCAGCCAGGCTGTCGATGCTGGAATGATTGAGTCGCTGGTTGGCGCCGGTGATCTGAGCGGCGATCTGGCGTACTGTCTGGTGGATCTGTTCGGTGGTCATAGGCTTTCTGGACAGAGTGGCCATTCTGGTGTTCCTCCTAGGTGATCTATTATTGGCGGATATTGACGCCGAAGCCGATGGCCATGGTTTCGATGGCTTGGGCCAGGGCGATGTGTTGCTCGGTGAGTTCGGCCTCCGGCGTGGCGGGCAACTTGAGGGTCAGCAAAGTGCCTCGTAGATGAACTTCGATCGTTGCCCTCTGACACACCACGAAAGCCAGGAGCTGGCGCAGGAACCGGTAGGCGGCGGGGAAGTCGACGAACTCTAGCCGCTGGGCAATAACTTGTGGATTGTCTTCGCTCTGGCGCCAATGTACTAGCCGCCCTAGCCCGAGCTGAATTCGTTCGGGTTTCATTCACAATACTCCTTGAGGTCACGGTTCAAGAAAAAGCACCCTCCGGGCAGCAGGGGCTGATTCTGCCCGGAGGGGAGTCGCCGTGGTTGGGGAGGGACCACCACGGCCATCACAGGGACTCAGGGAGCGAGCGAGGTCGAAATCTTCCGGCCGCAGACGGGCCGGCGCCGCCGGCCCGATCCGTACCGAGACCCAGCGGCCGACCATCGCGGCTCTGGGTTCTAGGTTGGTGAGTTCACCGCGATAGAACACCCACTCGACGAAGATCAGAGAATCGCGCCAAGAATCAAAGAGATATTTGCGGGTGATCTTTTGTTGCCCTTTGATTTGTCGCCAAACGGGTAGGGCACTCAGGGCCTGTTGGATCTCTTCGTCGGTCATCGCTTGCTCCGTGGGTCTAGGAGGATGGTAGGCGAAGGAAGGAGGGATTGAGCAGACATCCTGCTTTTCAAGCGCTCACTCCGCGCGGCCCGTCCCGTGATCGCCGGACTACCTTGCGGCTGGTTGATTCTGAGGCTTGAGGACTGTGAGTCCTCTTCATTGAGTAAGAGAGAGGACTGAGAGTCCTCTCTGTCCAAAAACTCCGTCGTTCTTGCTGTCGAGGCCGCGGAGAGCCGTTGGTTGCGATACTCTTTGGGCCTAATCAATATCTCTGGAGGGAGCAATGTTTGGCGAATCAGCGAGCGAGCAGCACCAGCGATGCCTAGAAACGCTGAAGGCCCATGTGCGACGGCATCCGATGTCGGTAAGGGAGATCGAGCGGCGCCTGGGATATTCTCCGTCCTACTTGCACCGGATCCTTCGTGGCAAAGTAGGGTTGTCGTTTGAGGGCTTGTTGCAGCTGCTCGAAGTGGTGGATATGAGCTTCGAGGAGCTGGCGATCAAGACGGCGCGAGTGGATGCCGAGGGATTGTTGGAGAGAGCCTTACCTCCGGGCACGGTAGATCCGCCAGAAATTGAGCAGTTGTCGTTAGTAGCAACTCAGCTCATCGAAGGTGATCTTGTTAGAACAGCACCCGATTCAGCATGTCAGGCGCTATTTCAGGCGGTGAGTGAAGCTGATGAGCAGCGCTACTCGGACCCCTGGTTAGCCGCTGAAAAGGCGTGGTCAATCGCAGCTTGTGTAGCGCCTAGAATAGCCGGCAGATCGGCGCTGGAACTCTGCTGTGGAGCGATCAGTGTTTACGGGTCTTGCTGCCGAATCGGCGGAGCTGCTCAGCACGCGATTCGCGCGTTGATTTCTGTTAGCCAGCTCGTTCGATCGTGCGGGCTGAGCCATCGGGCGGATTGGCTTCTTCGGGCCGCCTCGGCATTGAATAGTCACGGTGAGCATGAAGCTGGGCTGGAACTCGGCATTGTGGCTGGAGAGATCTTCGAGAGGTTGGGGGACAGTGCGGGTGTAGGCTCGGCTCTCATCAGCAAGGCTATCTCGATGGTCTTCTTGAAGGACAATGAGCGAGCGGCGACGACCTTCCACTCTGCGCTTCTTCATATTCCGTCGAAGGGCTATTCTCGTCGGCTGATGGCAGCTCATCATGGTCTGGCGAAGTTGCTGGTCGAGCAAGGGGATTTGGAGGAGGCTAGATCACATATTGTGTCTGCATCGTCAGAGGTCCAAGCGTCGGACACCTACAGTCGAGGCATGCTGGCCCGGACCATGGGCAACTGGCATTGGAAGAAAGGACATAGGGAAGAGGCAATAGAGGATTTGCGCTCAGCGGAGAAGTGCCTTGTGGAGATCAATCCCTTCGATACGGCTTTTGTCGTACTCGACCAGATCGGGTTCTGCCTGGAAATTGGCCGACTCCAGGAAGCGATCAAGGCTGCCGAGGAAACGTCCGACCTGATCGAGCTGTTCAAGTCCAATCCGATGGCAGGTGGCATTCTTTTGAGGCTTCGAGACGCTGCCCAGAGGGGAAGGCTGAGCATGCGTCTGATTGAGATCGCCCGGAGAAGGATGGCCGGCAGGCGGCCTTTCGGAATCCGCCCGCCGGCAACATTTAATTAGCCGCTGGGATCGATGGATCCACCGTATTGCGGCCCTACTGGCTTGGTTTCTAACATCTGATTTCTCCCTTGAAGTGCGAGCAAGCTGGGCCACTTAATTGCGCCCGCTGCCCGCTACAGGCCCAAGCTACAGCGCTTCCCAAACAGATCCTTTGGTTGAATGCTCATCAGAGGGCGATGGAGGCCGTGAACACGGCTTGAGTGCGAGTAGATTCAAAGCGCTCGTAGACTGTTTAGGGCTAGTGAGTAGCTCCGTGCGAGGCCCGCCGAAGGGTGCTTCTCTTGCGTTTTGGGCAGCAGAACCTCTGTCATTCAGTGATCTGAGGGGAAACGGTTCATTTCGAGCTTGCACAAATGAACCGTTTGGTCTCAGCGGTGGACTTGCCTACAGTCTTCCGATGCCAAAACAGCTATCTCTGCGCTCTCTCCTCGTCCTCCAAGCCTCTCTCGGTGCCCTCCTACTGTCGGCGAGCGCCGCTCAAGCGGCGCCTGCCTTTATCTCGGTAACCCCCGCCGACGGCACTCTGTCGAGCGCCGCGACGGTGACTCTGACTATCGAAGTGCAGGCCGCGACCAGCTTGCAGGTGGATGGCCAAGCGGTCACCACGGTTGATCCCTCGGGGACGGTGTGGACCGCTGGTCCTTACTCGTTGAGCGAGGGGGAGCGGGTGTTGGTGTTGATTGCCGAGGACGCTTCCGGGGTGCAGGCTCAGCAGCTGCACCGGGTGGTGCGGGACTCGCTGGCGCCGGTGCTGAGCCTGAGCCAGCCGGCGGCGGCGGCGATTGTCGCCAGCTCGCCGCTCACCGTGGCCGGCACGGCGGTGGATGCGCATCTGGCGGCGGTGCGGGTGGGGGGTCAGGTGGCGGCTCTCAGTGGTGCGAGTTTTTCGCACTCGCTGGTCTTGGTGGAGGGCGAGCAGACGTTCACCGTGGAGGCGAGCGACAGCCTGGGGCAGAGCGGGCAGCAGAGTGTGACGGTGACTCTCGATAGCCAGCCGCCGACGGTGGCGCTGTTGGAGGGAGCTCAGCCGTTGGCGGCGGATGCGCTGTTCAATCGCTCGGTGGTGCTGAGCTTCAGCGTCACGGATGCGACGGCTACGACGGTCGAAGCGCTGCTCGACGGCGCTTCTTTTGTCTCTGGCACGACGGTGAGCGGGGCGGGTTCGCATGTGTTCTCAGTGACCGCCACCGACGCGGCTGGCCAGCCGACTAGCGTCAGCCGGAGCTTTGAGATCGACCTGACGGCGCCGACTTTTCTCAGCTTCACGCCGAGCGATGGCACGCTCTTGGCAGGCTCGCAGGTGACCCTCAGCGGGGTGGTAGAGGGTGCGGCCGCGCTGAGTGTCGAGGGACAGGCGGCGAGCCTGGTGGGGCAGTCGTGGACGGCCGGGGCATTGCAGCTGATCGAGGGGGAGCGGGAGATTTCTATCGTCGCTACTGATCTGGCGGGCAATAGCGCCTCGTTCACCTTGCATTTGGAGCGCGACGCGACGGCGCCGCAGCTGATCGGCCTGGTGCCCAGTGTGGACTCGGTTTTGGCGACCTCGCCGGTGGCGATCAGCGGCACCGCGAGTGACGCCCACTTGCTGGAGGTGCGGGTGGGGGGCGAGCTGGCGAGCCTGACGGGCTCGCAGTTCAGCCAGCCGGCGGTGGCGCTGGTGGAGGGTGAGAATCTCCTGCCGATCGTGGCCACGGATCAGGTGGGCCATCAGGCGACGGCCGAGCTGCGGCTGGTGCTCGATACCCAAGCACCGACGCTGTCGCTGCTGGTGGCGGGGGTGCCGCTGCAGGGTGGCGCGGTGTTCGCCGGCCCGGTGACGCCTGAGATCTCGGCCAGCGACGCCACCGAGGTGGTGACGTCGGCGACTCTCGACGGCGCCACCTACTTGCCGGGCACGGTGATTGATGGCGATGGCTTGCATCAGCTGTCAGTGAGCGCCAGCGACGCGGCGGGCCATCAGGCGACGGTGCTGGTGAGCTTCAGCCTCGACCTGGCGGCGCCGGTGTTCGCGGATCTGGCGCCGGTGGCTGGCAGTGTGGACAGCGCTGCTCAGGTGACGCTGACCGGCCGCGCGCCGGGGGCGGTGTCGGTGTCGGTGGACGGGCAAGCGGCGACGCTGGCGGGGGATGGCTTTAGCGCCGGTCCCTTCAATTTGAGCGAAGGGGAGCGGGTGTTCTTGCTCGCCGCCACCGATAGCGGCGGCAACGTCACCCAGCTGACCCACCGCCTGACCCGCGACTCGACGGCGCCGCAGCTCACCCTCGGCCAGCCGGCGGCCGGATCCCTGCTGGGGAGTACCACGGTCGATGTCAGCGGCACGGCGAGTGATCCGCGTCTTGATCAGGTGACGGTCAATGGGGTGCTGGCCGAAATCAGTGGCGGCGCTTTCCTGGCCCGTCAGGTGGCGCTTATTGAAGGTGACAATGTGCTCACGGTGGTGGCGGCGGACACGGTGGGCAACGAGGTCCAAACGACCCGCTCGGTGACCGTTGATACGACGCCGCCGACGGTCGTCATCACCGACCCGGCCAGCGGCACGATCACCCCCGAGGCGGGGCTGACCCTGTCGGGCAGCGCCGCGGATCCTCATCTCGACCGGGTCGAGGTGGCGGGGGTGGGGGCGAGCCTGGTGGGTGAGCAATGGTCGTTGGCGGTGGATCTGCAAGAGGGCAGTAACACTTTCACCGTCGAAGCCTTCGACCCGCTCGGCCACAGCACCAGCGCCAGCGTCACGGTGACTCGCGACAGCTCGGCGCCTGAGATCCACATCGAGAGCCCGGCCGAGGGGCTTTACAGCCCAGCAGCGAATCTCACGGTCAGCGGCACGGTGGTCGCGGAGCCCGATTTGACAGTGACGGTGGGCGGCGTGGCGGCGACGATTGCGGGCAGCAGCTGGAGCGCCGCCGCGGTGCCGCTAGTAGAGGGTGAGAACCGGCTGATCGCAAGGGTGACCGACGCCCTGGGCAACCAAGGCACTCACACGCGGGTGGTGTGGCGCGACAACCAAGCGCCGGAGTTTCTATCGTCGATCCCCGCCGCGGGGGCTCTCGAGCTGCCGGCCGGCAGCAGCTTCCGGCTGCGCTTCAGCGAGCCGTTGGCGGCGCCCAGCGGGGGCGCCTACAGCCTCAGCACCTTGGCCGGGCAAGCCCTGGCGAGCAGCGCCGAGATCGATGGCGACGACTTGGTGATCACCCCGCAGGCAGCACTGCCGTCGGCCACCGAGCTGCGCCTGGTGCTAGGGGCGGGGCTGGTCGATCGGGCGGGCAATGCTCTAGCGGCGGCTCATACTCTGGCTTTCACCGTGGTCGATGGCGGCTCCCCGGCGGCGCCGCAGCTCGACGCCTACGCTAGCTATCTCTGTGCGCCGGCTATCACCCTTGCCGGCAGTGCCGAGCCTGGTGCTTGGATCGAGGTAGATGGCGGGGCCTCAGTAGGAGCGGGGCAGGTGGCAGACGATGGCCGTTTCGCCATCAGCGTCGTGCTGCTGCCCGAGGGGCCGAATCACCTGACGGTGATCGCCGTCGACGCCGCGGGCAACCCCTCGCCCGCGACGAGCGCCGATATCGTCCACGATTGCACCGCGCCGGAGGTGCTGGGTGCCAGCCGGGAGGCGGCGGGATTCCGCATCGCCCTCAGCGAGACGGTCGATCCGCTGACCTTGAGCGGCTCGGTGCGGGTGTACGACAGTGGCGTGGAGATCGCCGGCACGGTGAGCGCCGCGGTCAATGCTGGCGCTGGCGAGCTGATCTGGACGGCCACTGCGGCACTGCCATCCGTCGCTCTGCTGGTCGAGGTCGAAGGAGCTTTGGCGGACCTGGCCGGCAACCCGTTGGCTTTCCCCTACCGGCAACTCTTCGATATAGCGCTGGGCGGTAGCTTCTTCTCTGGCACCGCTATCGACGACGCCTCCGGCCGGCCGCTGGGCGGGGTGCGGGCGGTGGTGACGGCCAGCGACGGGGTGGCCCTGGCCGAGCCCTGGCCGGAGCAGACCAGCGGCGAGGACGGTCGCCTGGTGATCGCTCTGCCCGCCGGCACTCACGACGTGACCTTTGCCCGGCCGGGCTACACGCCGGTGTTTCGGGTGGTGACGACGGTCGACGGCCAAGGCACGGACGTTTTCGACCCTCGCCTGACGCCGGCCGCGGCGGCGGTGTCGATAGATGCATCGGGCGGCTTGGTGGAGGGCTCTTCCGAGGTCGGCACGGCGCCGCGTCTCACTCTTCCGCTCGCCGGCCTGGCGTCGGCTGCGGCGGTGCGCCTGACGGCGGTGGGCGGCCAGGGGCTGGCCGCCTTGCTGCCCTACGGCTGGGCACCGCGGGGTGCCGTCTGGGTGGATCTCTCGGCCGTGAATCTGGATAGTTCCGCGACCCTCGATCTGCCGGTGACCTCGGCCGACGGGACGGTCCTGGAAGCGGTGACTCTCGATCTCGCCACCCTGCAATGGCGTTCGCTGGGGGTGGTGACGGTGAGCGGCGGCGAGGTCACGATGACCGTCGACGGCGAAGGAGCCTGGGCGGCGGTGGAAGCCGACTCGGGAGCTTTGGCGCCGCCCCCGGCGGTCGCTGGCCAGATGCTGGGCTCCTCGGCCGCGCCGCCGTCCGGCGGGGTGACTAGCGCCAGCCTGAGCTTCGATCCCGAGGTGGTCTTGCCGACGCAGCGCAGCTGGGTACAGGTGCTCTACGGGCTGGCGGCGGAGGTGCCGAGCGGGGTGCCGCTGACTTTGTCGATCGAGGAGCGGCTGGAGCTACTCGATGGCAGCGTGCGGCGGATCAGTCCCTACAGCGCCGATCTGGTGCTCTACCGCGATTCGCTGGGCGATCCGACCTCGAGGTTCCGCCTGCGGCCTTCGGCCGCGGCGCGCAGCCTGCCGGTGCGGCTAGGTGCCGAGCAAGTCAGCGTGCGGTCCTACGGTGATGAGACGGTGCGCGGCAACGTGCTCGGCCCCGACGGCGGGGTGGTGTCGAGTGCCGAGGGCGATCAGGTGGTGTTGCCGACGGGAGCCCTCGAGGAGCCCACGGCGGTGACCCTGAGTCGCCGGACAGTGGCAGATCTGCCGCTGGCTCCACCCGCTGGTGGCACGGTCGATGGCGTCTTGGAGCTGGACCTTGCCGGCCGCCGGCTGTTGCTGCCGGCTGAGTTGTCGTGGTCGCTGACCCCGGCACCGGCTGCTGGCACGCCGGGTTTGTTGCTAGGGGTGGTGGAAGTGGAAGGCGAGCCGCGCTATCGGGCGATTGCCGAGCTGGAAGCCACCGCCACGGGCTGGAGGACCCAGGCGATTGACGCTGCCGATCTGGCCTGGCCGGGGGTGCTGGAAGGTGGTTTGTACGTTTTCTTGCGCCTCGATGCGGCACCGCGCTTTGTGCGGGGCATGGTGCTTGACCCAGGAGGTGCTCCGGTCGTGGGCGCGGTGGTCGAGTCGACGACGGTGCCTTGGCTCCAGATCTCAGCCGCCGAGGGTGGCTACGTGCTGCCGATTCTGCTGGATGCCGCCACTCTCAGCGCGCGGCGCGCGGTCACCGGCAACGCGGTGGCGGTGGCGCTGCCGGCCGGGGTGGCGGGGGAGCGGGTCGATCTCGATTTGCCGCTACAGATCGTGGCGCCGTGGGTCGAGCAGATCACTCCGTCAGCGGGCACCAGCGGAGTGTTGCTCGGGGTCAATCCAGTGGTGCGTTTCAGCGAGCCGGTGGATCGGGCCTCGCTCGATGGCGCTATCGAGCTGCGCCAGGGGGGCGTGGCGGTGGCGGTGGCACTCGATCACCAGGGCGCCCTGGTCACCCTGCTACCGCAGGCGACGCTGGTGCCTGGCAGTGAGTACGAGGTCTGGGTGGGGGCGGCGGTGCGTGACTTGCAGGGCTATGGGCTGAGCGGCTCGGTGAGCGTGCTGTTTAGCACCGAGGTGGTGGCGACGCCGGCCGGGGTCGATCGCGGGCGGATCTTCCTGGTCGAGCCCGATGCCCAGGGGCTGGCGCGAGTGGAGGGCCTGGCGGGGGCGGCGCCGGCCGGCACGCTGGTCTTCGTTGAAAATCTGACGTCGTTCTCGACCACCGAGTCTGTACAGAGCGCGGGTGACGGTAGCTTCCTGCTGACGATCGGCGCCAGCCTCGAGGATCAGCTGCTGCTGCATGTGCTGATCGATGGGGGTAACGAGGTAGTGATCCTGCTGACTCCGTTCCTGGGCGCCGACCTGCGCACCGGCCTGGCGGGGACGGGGGCGGGGGAGTTTACGACCGCCGATGGAATCACCGTGCGTTACGCGGCTGGCACCTTCGCCGGGCCGTCCAGGGTGCAGGTGACGCCGATCGCCATGGGCACGCTCGCGGCGGCAGAAGACTTCAGCGAGCTGCTGACCTTCCGGCTGGAGATCGCCGGCGCGCAGCCACTGAAGCCGCTGGAAGTGACGATGGCGGCGCCGGCTGGCACCGCACCAGCTGGCACCGCAGCGGGCAGCCTCTGGCTGCTGCGCCGGCAGCTCGAGATTGCCGATTTACCGTGGATGGTCCACGCCGAGCTGGCTCTCGATGGCGGTGAGCTGAGCACGATCCACACCGTGGGCGAAGCCCAATCCGCCAACTCCGGCGAGGTGGGTGGCACCAAGTCAGGCACGTTTGACGTGCCGGCCCCTCTGCGGGTACTGAGCCCGGCAGAAGCCGCCGCGCGGCTGCCGCGCTCGGGCTTCTTGAGCGCTCTGCCGCCTGCTGACCCAGCGGCTCTGGTCGAGGTCGAGCCGCCCCTGGCCGGCTTGGGAGCGGCCAAGGCGACCGTTGCCCCCGTCCTGGCGGACTACCTGGTCGGCGTCTCCCGCCCCGGCATCTACCAGGCAGCGAGGGCCGAGGTCGAGCTGGGTTGGATCGCCTTCCCCTTCCGTGGCGCCCAAGATCTGGTGGTGCGCACCGCCGAGTTACCCGAGGTGGTGCTGGCGCTCGATGCCGTCAACCGCTCCTTCCTGCCGCTAGGCGCCGGTGCCTTGCCGGTTGAACTCAGCCCGACGCCATTGAACGCCGATCCCGCCGCGCCGGGGACGCCGGGGACGCCGGGGTCGAAGGCGCCGCCAGCGGGCGAGCCCAAGGCCGACTCGGTGGAGATCCAGGTGCTCGATTTCGCCGGTGTCGAGCTTTATCGGGTGGTGGTTGACGCCCCGACCCAGCAGGTGGTGCTGCTGAGCCCCAGCCAGCTACCCAACGCCGGGCCGCCCATGCCGCTGGGCGGTGGGCCGCTGCGCTTCCATGCTTTTAGCGCCGCTCCAGGCACTAGCGAGATCGCCGCCGGCATCAGCGCCGAGCTGGAGGGTAACTCGCTCACCGTGCGCGGCGAGGCGGGCAGCGCCGGAGCCGGAGTGGCGGTGCGTCTGATCGATCTAGAAAGCTCGAACGTGCTCAGCGCCACGGCGTCTCCAGGCGGTAGCTTCAGCGTCGTCGCCAGTCCGTCGCAGCTCGGCGATCAGCTGGTGCTGGCGATCTCGGCCAAGCTCACTCCGGGCCAGCCGCTGCGCCTCGACTTCTCAGAAGCCTTGCAAGAAGAGGCGCCAGGAATCCGGGTCGAGCACGACGGGATGGCCCTGCCCATCACCAAAGAGCCTCTGGGCAGCTGGGCACAGCTGCTGATCCACGGCGGCTGGCAGGCAGGCAAGACCTACAACTTGCGCCTGGACTCCACCATGGCCGACGCCGCCGGCTTGCCTTGGGATACTGACCTGACTCTGCCTTTCGAAGTCGCCGAATCGAGCGCCGGCACTAGCTTCGCGCTCGACGCGGCGCACGACATCGCGCGCCTCGGCTCGTTGCTCTTCGTGGCGGCCGGAGCCGATGGCCTGGCGGTGCTCGACGCCAGCGACCCGCGCCAGCTGAAGAACTGGCTGGCGGCTGAGACCTACGTTGATCTGGTCGCGGAGCCAGGTCTACCGGTGCGCGGGGTGGCGACCGACAGCCATGGCCGGGTGGTGGCAGTAGGGGGTGGCGTCGCCCGCCGGGGGGTGCTGCTGATCCTCGATCCGCAAGAGCTGCCCCAGGGTGCCGCGACGGTGCCCGCGGCGGCGATTCTCGGCCGCACCCTCCTCACCGAGCCCCAGCTGGCTGGCTCGGGTGCCCCGCCGCTGCTCATCGGGCGGCCGCTGGCGGTCGAGATCTTCAACCGCGATGAGAGCACGAGCTGGACGGTGGGGGAGGTGGTGCCGCCGGGCCTCACCCTGGCTCCGCCCAGCCCACCGAGCGGCACGGCGGCTGTCTCGCTCACCGTCAGTGGCATGGCGACGGCGGAGCGTCCGGTGACTCTGCGCAACCTCACCACCGGCGAGCGCGACAGCGCTCGCGTCGGCAGTGCTGGTGGCGGCGGTGCTGGCAGTTTCTCCCTGAGTCTCAGCGTGCGGCGCGGCGACCGCCTGGAGCTACTGCGCAACGAGCTGTCCTTGGCCTACGTGGCGGGTTACGACGCCGGGGTGGTGACGGTGGATCTGAACGCCGTCGAAGCGGCCGATGAGGAAGTCGACGATCCTTGGGATGCCTTCGATCTGCTGCGCTACAACACTCACTATTTTGTACCGACCGAGGTGCTGTGCTCGACGTTTGAGAACGATCAGCGCTTCGACGTGATCGACGCGCGGGTGCTGCCGGCGGCGTCGGAGGGCGAGCCTTGGAGCGTGCTGGCCCTGGTCGAGAATTATGGCTTGCTGTCGCTGGGTGCCTCGGTCGCTGCGCCGCTGGACAAGCTGGCCTACCGCGACGCTCTCTGCGGCGAGGTCGACGGCAACCGCAAGCTGGGGGGTCTCGATGTGCTGCCCGGCTACCGCTTCGACCGCAACGGCGACGGTGTGCTGGACGACGAGGAGCCCGAGCGTGACTACGCGCTGCTCACCAACACCGTCGGTGGCGGCGGTCTTGGCTGGCTGCTGATCGTCGATGTCACCAAGCGCGATGAGCTGCTTCTTGTGGGCCGCATCGAGCTGCCCGGCCCAGCGACGCGGGTGACTGCTGACCCGGTCGGCCGCCGCGCCCTGGTCTCAGGCCTCGGTGGCGGGGTCTACATCGTCGACCTCGACCGCTGGCCCGAGCTGGGTGGCGGCGGCGGAACCCCTCAGATCTGGTCGAGCGATCGGGTGGTCGAGCGCTTGAGCTTTGGCGAGGACGTGCGCGCCCCCACCCTGGTGGCTCCAGAACTGGGCCTGGCCTTCGCCGGTGGCGTTGCCCGCGGCGTGACCCCCATCAGCACCGGCCTGCCGCGCCTGTCGCTGGTGACCAGCGGCCAGCAGGGACTGCGTCGGGTCGCCCGGCTGGCGCCATTTGGCGCGCCTACCGCGCCGGAGAGTGCCGAGGAGGGAGCGGAAGAAATACCCGGCGTGATCCGCGTGCAGGCGCAGCTTCCTGGTGGCCTGGCCGATGCCGAGGGCAAGATCCGTGTCGACCTCGCGGGCATCGGCCCCGCCGGTTTGCCGGTGCGCGGCCTCGGCGAGGGGCTGATGGACGAGCCCATGGCCGAGCTGAAAGACGATAAGGCGCTGGTGCTACAACGGCAGTCGGACAACCCCCTGTCAGAGGGCTACAACGTCTTCCTCTCCGACCCGGTGGTGCTGCTGGCTGACGTGCGCGCCTCGGCGCATTTCGAGCGCTCGGAGGCTGAGAAGAAGGTCTGCCGCCGCTGCGACCTGGTGGACGAGGGGGTCTACTCCGCGGCCGATCTACCTCCCAACGAGCTGCATGTCGAGCTGCTGTCGGGTCACCAGGTCCGCGCCAGCTACAGCGCCAGCTTCGCCACCAGCCTCAGCGGGCTTTACAACGCCGATCTGCTAGCGGGCTACGCCGTCATCGCCGACAGTGTGCCCTGGGATCTCAGCCCCTCGCCGCACCAGGAGCCGGTGCTCAATGCCGCCACTAGCGCGATGGCGGCGCCGGGCACCCTCCTGCACTCAGGAGAGATGACCCGCCAGGCGATCGACTTAAGCCTCCAAGGCCGGGGATTGGACCTCGCCTTGGTGCGCACCTACCGCAGCCAGACAATCAGCAACGGCCCCCTCGGCCCGGGCTGGGATCATGGCTACCGCCTGCGCCTGCGGCTCTTGCCCAATGGCGATATCGACTTCTTCGACGGCACTGGCCGCCGCGAGACCTTCACCTTGGAAGACGACGGCAAGCTTATGCCGCCCGTCGGCCGCTTCGTCCAGCTCAAGAAGTACGCCGAGGGCTACACCCTGATCGGCAGCGGCTACCAGCGCTGGCGTTTCGACCGCTGGGGTCGTTTAGTGTCGATGATCGACTCGGTGCGCACCAGCGAAGGGACCGGCAACGAGATCACCTTCCACTACGACTCCCACTCGCGCCTGGCGCGAATCCACGACGACCTCGACCGCAACACCTTCCTGCACTACGACGACGAAGGCCGCCTGGAGAAGATCGTCGACTTCAGTGATCGCGACTTCCTCTACCACTACGACGCCCAGGGAAGATTGACCAGTTTCGAGACCCCAGACGTCGACCTCGGCAGCGGCAGCAGCCAGCGCCTGTCGACCACCTACGCCTACCATCCCCTTGGCACGGGCCTGGCCGGGCAGCTCACCCAGCGCGATGATCTGAAAAGCGAGACCGACGCCAAGAGCCAGACCTGGCTCACCCTGCGGTATCAGGACTCCGACGGCAACGGCCGCCCCGATGCGCTCAAAGAACAAGACTGGGGAGCGGGGACAGTGCATTTGGCCTTCGATTTCGACGGCCAGCAGACCACCCTGACCGATCGCCGAGGCAAAGTCTGGACCTACCATCTCAACGCTGCTGGGCAGGCCACCAGCCTGATCGATCCGAAGTCAGCCAACGGGTCGTGGCAATACGACGGCGAGGGTCTGCTGACCCGCGCCACCCGCCCCTTGGGTGGGGCTACCCAGATCGAGTATCCGGCGGACACCTCCGGCGACCGCCGCGGCAGAGGCGATGCCCAGCGGATGGTTAAGATCGCCGATGGCCGCGGCCCCAACGGCTCGCCCAGCGAGCTGGTGACCACCTGGGAATACCACTCACCGACCCACCAGCCCAGCCGAAAAACCGAGCCCGGTGGCGCGGTGACGGTGTGGGAACGGACGGATAATGGCCTGCCCGAGCAGATCGTGCGGGCCGCTGGCGCGGCGGAGCAGAGCATCACTGGGTTGAGCTACAACGCCCGCGGCCAGCTGCTGGAAGCCACCAATCCCAACGGCCACGTCACCCGCCACAGCTATTTCACCTCTGGCTCAGAAGAAGGCTACTTGAAGCAAACTGAAGTCGACCCTGGCGGTCTCAGCCTGGTCACCATTTACGAGCGCAACGATCGCGGCCAGCTGGAGGCGATCACCGATCCGCGAGGCGTGCGCCATGAGACCGAGCTGAACAGGCTGGATTGGCCGCTGGCCCAGGTAGCCGCCGCCAGCACCAGCGGTTTTCTGGCACCCCTCGGCTACCGCACGACCTGGCGCTACGACGCCAACGGCGACATCACCGAAGTGGCCAGCCCCTTCGGCGACGGCTCGACGACGACGATCGAGGTCCGCACCTTCGGCGTGCTCGGCGAGCTGCTGTCGGCCGAGAGAGAGGTGGCTCCAGGAGGTCGGCGTATTGTAGAGACCTCGACCTATGACCCAAACCTGAACCTCTTGACTCACATCGACGGCGCCGGCCAGCGGGTCGAGCGTGAGTACGACGACCGAGGCCAGTTGTCTCTGGTGCGCCGCGGCTTGGGTACCGGCGCATTGGCGACACCGATTGTCGAGCACCAGAGCTACGACCTGGACGGCCATTTGAGCAGTCAGCGCGATGGCCGCGGCATGACCTGGGAGGCCGAGCGCGATGGCCATGGCCGGGTGCTGCGCAGCCGCACTCCGCTCGGCCACTACCGAGAGCAGAGTTACGGCGCGGCCGGCGATCTGGCGGCCACGCTGGCCTTTGACGCCGGTGGCCAGCTGCTGGCCGAGAGTGCTTTCACCCACGATCTGCTACACCGCCGCACCGAGACCACCGCCTGGCGCTGGACTCCCGATCCACAGCAGCCCGACCCCGCTCGGACTGCTGAGAAAACTCACCATCGGTGGGATGTCGCCAGCAACCTACTCGAAGTCGAAGATCCGCTGGGTCGCCTGACCCGGACCTTCTACGACGCTGCCGAGCGCCCCGAGCGAGTGGAGCTGCCCGAGGGCAACGTGCGCCGCACGACCTACGATTCTGGTGGCTTGCCGATTACCGAGCATGCCGACGAGGTCGATCCGGCGGGCGGCTCGCACACCATCACCTATCAATCGACTTTCGATGCCCTCGGCCGCCGCCTCAGCCGCCAAGACGGAATCTTCGCCAACCGCACCCTCTGGACGGTGGATGCTCGCGGCCAAGTGACCCTCGAAGTCGACCCGACCGGTAGTTTCACCCAGCGCAGCTACGATGGGCTCAACCGGATGACCCGCGAGATCCGTCCGGAAGGGATCTCGGTCGACTACAGTTGGGACGACGCCTCGCGCCTCAGCACCTACACCGACGCCCGCGGTCAGGCCACCCGCTGGACCTACGACGCCGTGGGCCGGCGCACCAAAGTGGTCTACCCTGATCAGCAGCAGGAACGCTGGGTCTATGACCCCACCGGCAACGTTACCGAGCGCCACGATCCTCGCGGCTTGGTCGTGCATCAGAGCTGGGATGACGCTGGGCGGTTGCAATCACGTACTGTCACCCCGCCGCTGGGCGGCACCCTCGAAGGGCCGGGGGTCGAGGCTTTCACCTTCGACGGCCTCGACCGCCTGACCCGAGCCCAGTCGGGAAGCGTAGTTACCGAGCGAGTCTACAACTCCCTCTCCCACCTGGCCTCAGAGACGAATGCCGGACGCACCACCAGCTGGCAGCGCAACGCCCTTGGCGAGCCCACTCGCACTAGCTACCCCTCGGGCCGCCAGGTCGAGCGCGCCTTCGACAATCTCGGCCGAGCCAGCACGGTTGGCGAACCCGGCGCGCCAGCCTCGATTGCCAGCTACGGCTATCGCGGCCCGGCGATTGCCTACAAGGCTCTCGGCAATGGTCTCCTGGGCAACATAAGCTTCGATGGCTTGCGCCGGATGGTGGACAGCAACTTCAGCCTGGCGGGGGAGTCCGCCACCTTCCAGGAGAGTCTGGCCTGGAGTCCCCGCAGCCTCAAGACCGGCCAATCGCGGGGCGATCTGGGCGGCGCCGGCCGGGTCTTCGCCTACGATGGCGCGAAGCGCCTGATCGAATCCGCTCGCGTGCCCCCGGCTTTGGCTCAGCGCCCTGGCAACACGCCCCCCGACGTGGCCCTGCTGGCCAGCTTGCCCGAACGCACAAGCTACCAGCACGACAACGCCATGAACCTGATTCGCAGCACCACCACCCAGCGTGGCATCGAGCAGATCACCGATTTACCGCCGGACAATCGCAATCGTCCCAGCGCTGTCGGCGGCGTTGCCCTCGAATGGGACGCTGCCGGCAACATGAAGCGCAAGGGCGATATGCAGATGTACTATGATTTCAAGAGCCGACTGACGCGGGTCGCCCGCGCCGGTGTCGAAGTCGCCAAGTATCACTACGACGCCTTCAACCGCCGGGTGAAGGTCGAGACGCCGACCCACACTGAGGACAGCGTCTGGGACGGCTGGCAATCGTTAGAAACCTATCGCGATGGTGCCTTGGCCTCGCGGCGGGTCTACGGCAACGGTATCGACGAGATCCTGCAACAAGAGGCCGACCTCGATGGAGATGGCACGGTGGAGCAGACTTACTATCCGATCACCGACAGCACCGGCAACGTGGCGATGCTGACCGGAGCTGACGGCAAGCCCATCGAGCGCTACTTCTACACCCCGTTTGGCGGGCGCAAAGTGCTGGTCGACTCCACGCCCCCCGAGGTCGAACAGGTGCGGGTGCAAGACGGTGCACTGTGGATCGAGCTTTCTGAAGAAGTCTCCACCGAAGAACTACAAGCCAGCCTGGCCGACGGTCGCATCCAGCTGACCCAGACCAGCGACGGAATGCCCCTGCCGCTGACTCTTGATCTGCCCGTCCAGGAAGGCCGTCAAGCTCGGCGAAGACTCGTGCTGACGCCGGCCACGCCGCCCACCGACGGCGACAGCCTGCGGCTAGAAGTCGCCGCCAGCGCGCTGAGCGACACCTTCCGCAACCTGGCCAATGCCGGCGTCGACCTCACCTGGACCTGGTCCGCGGCCCAAGAGGTGCTGCAAGACACCGCCGCGCCGCGGGTCGCCGAAGTCCTGTTGCGATCACGCATCGTCGAGATCCAGTTCAGCGAAGAAGCCGACCTCGCCGCGGCTGCCAGCGCGATCCTCTTAGACGGTCAGCCCACTAGCTGGACCCTGGCTGAAGACCGATACACCCTGGTCGCAAGCAATACTCTGGCAGCAGGCACTCACACCCTCGACATTGGTACAGACGCTCTCGACCTCGCCGGCAGCGGCCTGGCCGCTGCCTTCAGTCAAGCCCTCAACGTGCCGGCCAGCGGCGACCAGCTGGCCTTCCAGGCCGCCGACCCGCGACTCAGCAGCACCAGTGCCGCCGGCAACGCTCATGGCTTCCATGGCCGGCCGGTGGATGAGGAAACCGGGCTGCTGTACTTTAGGAACCGTTATGTCGATCCGGAGATGGGGCGGTTTGTTAGCAGCGACCCGATGGGGTATGTGGATGGGCCTAGTGGGTATCAGTTTGCGGGGAGTTCGCCCGAGGGTTTTAGAGATCCGCTGGGGTTAGCTCTCGTGTTCGGAGGAGACAAGTCATTAGAACTAGCCGTCGGTCGTCTACGTATTCGTAGTCCACAAATCGATGCCACATTGGCGAAATACGAAGGGCCTGGGGAACCGGATCTGATCTTCCAGAGACAAGGAACGCTGGCTGCGGATCGCGACGGCGGCAAAGTATTGCAGCATTTCAAGCCGTCCTTCAATCAAAGCGAGTTTTTGCCGATAAACTTCGAAGCAATGGAAGAGGAGACCCGCACATGGTTTGCTGATCACGCGAAGGCCAAGTCGGCTAGCGGGCCTAGATGGAAAGGAAATCCAACACTGGAAATTCCGCCAATTTTCTATAACGACAGTACTGGCAATGGGAACTGCGATAGTGGGCGGTATATTGACCCGATGTCTGTTCGATTGGAAAGGGCGTATATAGTAGTGAGCGTTAAGGAAAACAGGGCCGGTAGTGTTGAAGAAGCGTTCAGCTTGATACACGAACTAGGCCATGCTGATCAAGCGGCAAACAATACATGGGACTTTTTATCGAAGACATGCAATGATCAAATTTATAGGGAGTTCAGTCTTGAAACCGAATCGTGGATTGGCGTGATCCCTCACGATGAACGCAGCGTGGAAAAGTACGCAGACCAATATCGCAGGTCTGTAGGCATTGAACTTGGTGTGGTACCAACAGATTTGAGGAGCAAGAAAGCGTGGCTCAAGAGATTGAAAGAGATTGGATTTCGGAGATGAAGATGGTTTCTTATACTTGGAAGCACTGTTGGCTTTTTGTCCTCTTGGTTCTTCTTTTGGCAATGATGCCTGATATCCATGCGTCGGAGCTTCTTCCTACGCAGGTAGCTGGCACGGAAGAAGTCTATCTGTCTCTACGAGTTGATCTTGCTTTTGAGGAGAAGTGGCCAGGAATTAGTAGTTCTCTCGAACAGCGAGCGCGTGAGCTGCTGGCAGAAGGAGGCATCGCCATCGCTCCACCCTTCCGGGTTGTCGAACGGGCAGGACTTCCCGGCCGAACTCTCGTTATCGAGATTAGTTTCATTGTACTTGATCGAAGGCAGGGTTGTGATATGGCAGCGATCCTCTTTGAGCTTGATCTCAAGGAGTGGGTAGAGCTGAGTCGACCTCCAGAAGTGAAGGCGAAAGGGGGCGGGAAGGCTTGGGTTTCGGTATGGGGAGACCGCGATAGCGCTTGGCTAAAGATGGATGATATCAGAGCTGAAGTTGAAGAAGATTTGGAGTTTTATATCAACTATTTCGTAAAGCAAGTCGAACTCGCAAATGGGGTCGTGGCCCGTCCCCCACGTCCACAATCAGACTAGCCCTACTTAGTCAGATTGTCCGCCCTCAGAAAGCGTCCCGTCCGCCGCGTCCGCGATCAAAATCGTAGCCAAACGGCCACTTTATTGGTCGCCTGCCTTCGTTGATGGACCCGCTCCTTGTCGCTCCTCTTCAGCTCACGCCGAGAATTTCCCAGACCGACGGCGATCTTCGCTAGCTGCCGAGAATCCGAGGCGCCTGAGCGAGCCTCACCGTGGACAGCGCGTCGCAGCAGCCCATCAACTCGCCAGCCTGAGCCGCTCTACTTGGGCGCATAGAAGCCAGAGAGCACTCCTTGCCAGGCGGTCATGAATCGTAGGTGCCCCCGTGAGGGCTTGCGGCCGGTCCAGATCTCGGCTGGCGTGTAGCCATCGAGGCTTTGGTGCGGGCGCAGTTCGTTGTACCAAAACCGGAAGACATCCAGCTGCCGCTGGGCCTTGCGGCCCGCTGGCAGCGGCTCGCGCCGCCGCCGCAGGCGCTCTTTGAAGGTACCGAAGAACCGTTCGACGCGGCCGTTCTGCCAGGGCGAGGCCACCTGAGTTCGCTGGTGGCGAATACCCAGTATGGCCAGCGAAAGCCGGAAGATCCAAGATGTAAAGACTGGCTCGTTGTCAGTGCGCAAGCACTTTGGCTTGCCGCATAGCTCGATCGCGTTGAGCAGCTGGCGAACCAGCTCAATGGAGGCTTTGGTCTTCACCGTCTGAAGGCACAAGCAGAGCCGAGTGCCGTGATCCAGCAGGCCGAGAATCATCTCTTTCTTGCTGGCGGTGTTGTCAGCGTAGGTGAGATCGGCGGCCCAGATCAGCCGCTTGCCGATGATTCCAGGTTTTCTCCTGCGATCTTCCGGCGCCAAGCGAGAATCTCCAGCTGGTGCTCGTTGAAGATCTTCGCAACGTAGCTCTTGCCCACCGTCATTCGGCGATGGCGGTAGTTGCGATTGAAGGCTGCCGCGATGGCGCGGCAGCCATCGTCGGGCTGCAACGCCTTGAGCCGAATCACCGCTTGGCGCACCCACTTGGGCTTGGGCCGGCAGAAGCCGCGATAGGTCGTTGGGCCGCGTGGACACCCAGCTCGGCGGCGGTGCTTCGCCCTGGGTTGCTGGGCGAGCGAAATGAGCGCAAGAATCAGAACCAACACGAAGGCACAGAGCAGGATGCCGGCAAGGTCGGGAGTCATTCCTTGAGAATACAGATCTAACGCAGCCTAGCCAGAGGTGCCGCGCTTCCTCACGTATCACC
The DNA here is from genome assembly GCA_965248925.1 of Candidatus Multivoradales bacterium. GTDB lineage: Bacteria > Acidobacteriota > Thermoanaerobaculia > Multivoradales > J023 > CBDFLE01. The sequence goes on from CBDFLE010000004.1 coordinate 240,762, forward strand.
TCCCGAATGCCAGAAGCCCGGCTTGTGTAGCTCCAGCACGAAGTCCACCTTGGCGGCCCTCCTCTCGTAGTCACGCCGCTCCTTCGCCGCCGCGATCCTGGCGGCGATCTCGCTGGCCAGGTGCTCTCCCTTGCCGGGTCGCGTGGGCAGGGCTTCCCTGGCCACATCGCGGAGGACTTGCTCCACCAGCGCCCGGTCCTTCTTCTTCGGGTCGCTAGCGTGGTTGAGAAACCACAGGATCAGCGCCGCGGGCTCGAGGAAGCGGTGGTTGACCGCGGCCAGGAAGGCCGCGGTCAGCTCTTCGATCGGCGCGCCGGCAGAAAGCTTTATCTCGGCCAGGCTGTCGATGCTGGAGTGATTGAGTCGCTGGTTGGCGCCGGTGATCTGAGCGGCGATCTGGCGTGCTGCCTGGTGGATCTGTTCGGCGGTCATCGGCTTTCTGGACAGGGTGGCCATTCTGGTGCTCCTCCTCGGTAATCTATTGTTGGCGGATATTGACGCCGAAGCCGATGGCCATGGTTTCGATGGCTTGGGCCAGGGCGATGTGTTGCTCGGTGAGTTCGGTCTCCGGAGCGCCTGGCAGCTTGAGGGTCAGCAAAGTGCCTCGTAGATGAATTCCTTAAGGTCATGGTTCAAGAAAAAGCACCCTCCGGGCAGCAGGGACTGATTCTGCCCGGAGGGGTGGAGTTGCCGTGGTTGGGGAGGGACCACCACGGCCATCACAGGGACTCAGGGAGCGAGCGAGGTCGAAATCTTCCGGCCGCAGACGGGCCGGCGCCGCCGGCCCGATCCGTACCGAGACCCAGCGGCCGACCATCGCGGCTCTGGGTTCTAGGTTGGTGAGTTCACCGCGATAGAACACCCACTCGACGAAGATCAGGGAATCGCGCCAAGAGTCAAAGAGATATTTGCGGGTGATCTTTTGTTGCCCCTTGATTTGTCGCCAAACGGGTAGGGCACTCAGGGCCTGTTGGATCTCTTCGTCGGTCATCGCTCTCTCCTTGGGTCTAGGAGATCGTAGGTCCAATGTGTCAGATCTGCGCAAACAGTCCGGGCTTCGCTATAGCCTGAAGCGGGGCACCTGAGAATCCCTCCTTTCTGGTCTGCTTGGGTGTTAAAGAACTCGGTTTCGGACAATAGGCGCGCACTGTGCTGACATGGGTGCTGATTCTCGTGCAGCTTTGATGTTTTTCGCGCCAAAATCTCGGCGAAAGCTCTGCGTGGGCTATACTTTGCTCCTGAGCCAACTATCTGGAGGGGTGTATGTCAGAACACTGCTGTCCCGTTAACTTCCGACGATTACCAGTTGTCTTTCGTCTAGTCCTGGGATCGGCGGCGGCTCTCGTTTCAAGAGGGCCATGAGGTCGCGGCGCTCAAAGAGGTTCAATTGAAGGAGGCGCAAGGCCTCCCGTAAACTACTGGAAAGACGGTGCTTGTGCTTGATGAAAGCGAGCAATAGGTAGACGCACATGGCGATCCAAAGCTGAGTCAGCACGGCGTTGCGGCTGGTGCCGACGAAAGTCTTGATCTTCAGATTCTGCTTGATCCACTTGAAGAAGAGTTCAATTTGCCAACGTTCGTGGTAGATATCGGCAATGGTCTGAGGTGACAGGCGGAACAGGTTCGTCAAGAAATAGTAGATCTTGCCGGTCTCAGGGTCGCGATAGCCTACTCTCCGCAGAGGCATCGGGCAGTCACGACACGCCTTCACACCGGTCCATTCGATCGTTTGGTCGCTCATCAAACCCTTGGAACGATTGACTCTTCGACGTTCGGTCACGCGGTACTTGGCCCCGCGCTTCAGACGGGTCACAAAGAAAAGACCCTTCTCGCTCAGCTGACGAAACCAGCTGTAGCTGTTGTAACCACGATCACAAGCTACGATGCTTCCTCGTGGCAGCGTCAGGCTCTTGCAGCCCGCGATGTCACCTGTTTTTCCATCCGAGATCGCAACGAAGGCAGGCAAGTAGCCACCGTGATCCAACCCCACATGCAGCTTGATCGCTCCCTTGGTCGTACGAAACTTCGCCCATGGGAATATCGACAGACAGAGGTCTATCACCGAGGCGTCAAGCGAGAACAAGCGGTTCTTGAACCGGAACGTATGCTTGGGCGCCACTGCCTGAGCATGCCCCAGAAGTCTCCCAAATAGCTCTTCAAAAAGGAGATAGGGCTTCTCTTCGTTGATCCGTGCCAAGTTAGATCGCGACAGGACTCGGCAGCCGAGATGGTAGAGCTTGTGCCGCTGCGCTCGTAGATTGTCAACGATGTCGCGCAAGCTAGAACGCCCGGACAGCTGGGCCATCATCAGAGCCACCAGCTGCGACCAGCGGCTCGCAGTGCGGAACTGGCGACCGGCGTGGTGGCGTTTTGCGAGGGCCTCGAATTCATGTCTCGAAATCAGTTGCAGTAGCTGGGCGAAGACGGTGCTATGATGTGCCAAGGCTCAGATCTCCCTTTGATTCAGCCGTTTAGCGATGACTGATTCTATCAAGACCAGGGAGGTTTGAGCCTATTTTTCTGCGAAGTTAACGGGACAGCAGTGATGTCAGAAGCTCTATTTCTATCCGACTATCAGCAGCTTCTAACCACGCTGAGAGTGCATGTGCGGCGCCATCCGAGGTCACTTCAAGCTATTGAGAGGCAGCTTGGGTGGTCGCGCTCCTACCTTTCTCGAAAACTGGCTGGTGCAATTAGCCTCTCTACAGAGCAGCTGCTAAAGATCCTGAAGATCGTCGACCTGAATCTTAGCGAGCTAGAAGCGAAGGCATCCTGGGTTGATGTCGAGGGCCTCCTTGAGGGTCTGCTGCCTGAAGGAAGTCGAAATCCAGCTCCGATTGTAGAGTTGCGGCGAGTGGCACGGAAGCTGACCGAGCGGGATTGCACTTCAGAGCAGCTGAGGGGGCCAGCAGGGTCACTTATCGAAGTGCTGCATAGGATCGATCGACAGCGCTACAGGGATCCTTGGGCTTCAGCTGGACAGGCATTCGCCCTTGCGGTGAAAGTAGCTCCTACTCTCGAAGGGTTGGGAGGCTCTGAGATCTTCTGCAGGGCGGCAAGTGTCTATGCCGCTTCCTGCCGATTGGGTGGTGCTCCCGAGTACTCAATCCGTGTTCTCTTGGTAGCTCTCTGTTCTTCAGGCCGGCTTCGATCGCGACTGCGGATTTGTCTTCTTCGACAAGCGAGCTACCTCCTGATGTCGCATGACAGGACTTCAGATGCTCTATTGGTTCTGGATCTGGCTGAAGTTCATTGCCTCAGGTCCGAAGACAGATGGTGCCGCGGGCGAACCGCTGTTGCAAGAGGCGCTGCTTTGGTCTATCTGGGAGAGTTCGAGGCTGCAGAGCGGTCATTCAGGATAGTGCTGTCGGAGCTTGAAGGGCGGATCAACCGCAGGTTTCTTGGCTCTGCGCACCAGGGGCTCGCAAGGATCCATCTTGAGACGGATGATCTTGGGAACGCTGCTCGCGAGCTTGAACGAGCTGGTAGATTCTTTTCTCAAAGTGATCTCTATAGCCAAGGGAAGTTGGATTGGACTGTCGGTCGTTGGGCTCGCCAATGCGGCCAGAGAGATTTGGCGGAACAGAAGTTCCGAAGCGCCGTTGGACACCTCTCGTCGATCAATCCGTTCGATTCGGCACTGGCGAGTCTGGACTGGATCGATCTCCTCGTTGAAGTAGGGGAGACTGCGGAGGCTGTAGTGATCGCTAGGAACCTGGCGGAGCTTATGGAGCCTCTCAAATCGAACACGATAGCGAGTAATACGATCGTTGCTCTTCGAAGAAAGGCCAACGCTGGTAGGTTGACGCTGAAGCTGATCGAGATTGCCCGTAAGAGGATCTCTGGTGGGCGGCTCAAAGGCATCCGCCCACCAGAGATATCCTAGCCCTCCGGAGAAATCAGCATCCCGTAGCTCATTTGGTTTTCACGAGATTTAGTTTTCATCAGTGACCTCCTTCGCAACGAGCCAAGAGTCGCTGAATTGCTCTTCTTGGTCCGAAGTCCCGCCCAAACTATATCGACGCAGCTCGGCGATCAGCTGGTGCTGGCGATCTCGGCCAAGCTCACTCCGGGCCAGCCGCTGCGCCTCGACTTCTCAGAAGCCTTGCAAGAAGAGGCGCCAGGTATCCGGGTCGAGCACGACGGGATGGCGCTGCCGATCACCAAAGAGCCTCTGGGCAGCTGGGCACAGCTGCGGATCCATGGCGGCTGGCAGGCTGGCAAGACCTACAACTTGCGCCTGGACTCCACCATGGCCGACGCCGCCGGCTTGCCTTGGGATACTGACCTGACTCTGCCTTTCGAAGTCGCCGAATCGAGCGCCGGCACTAGCTTCGCGCTCGACGCGGCGCACGACATCGCGCGCCTCGGCTCGTTGCTCTTCGTGGCCGCCGGCGCCGATGGCCTGGCGGTGCTCGACGCCAGCGACCCGCGCCAGCTGAAGAACTGGCTGGCGGCTGAGACCTACGTCGATCTGGTCTCGGAGCCAGGTCTACCGGTGCGCGGGGTGGCGACCGACAGCCATGGCCGGGTGGTGGCAGTAGGGGGTGGCGTCGCCCGCCGGGGGGTGCTGCTGATCCTCGATCCGCAAGAGCTGCCCCAGGGTGCCGCGACGGTGCCCGCGGCGGCGATTCTCGGCCGCACCCTCCTCACCGAGCCCCAGCTGGCTGGCTCGGGTGCCCCGCCGCTGCTCATCGGGCGGCCGCTGGCGGTCGAGATCTTCAACCGCGATGAGAGCACGAGCTGGACGGTGGGGGAGGTGGTGCCGCCGGGCCTCACCCTGGCTCCGCCCAGCCCACCGAGCGGCACGGCGGCTGTCTCGCTCACCGTCAGTGGCATGGCGACGGCGGAGCGTCCGGTGACTCTGCGCAACCTCACCACCGGCGAGCGCGACAGCGCTCGCGTCGGCAGTGCTGGTGGCGGCGGTGCTGGCAGTTTCTCCCTGAGTCTCAGCGTGCGGCGCGGCGACCGCCTGGAGCTACTGCGCAACGAGCTGTCCTTGGCCTACGTGGCGGGTTACGACGCCGGGGTGGTGACGGTGGATCTGAACGCCGTCGAAGCGGCCGATGAGGAAGTCGACGATCCTTGGGATGCCTTCGATCTGCTGCGCTACAACACTCACTATTTTGTACCGACCGAGGTGCTGTGCTCGACGTTTGAGAACGATCAGCGCTTCGACGTGATCGACGCGCGGGTGCTGCCGGCGGCGTCGGAGGGCGAGCCTTGGAGCGTGCTGGCCCTGGTCGAGAATTATGGCTTGCTGTCGCTGGGTGCCTCGGTCGCTGCGCCGCTGGACAAGCTGGCCTACCGCGACGCTCTCTGCGGCGAGGTCGACGGCAACCGCAAGCTGGGGGGTCTCGATGTGCTGCCCGGCTACCGCTTCGACCGCAACGGCGACGGTGTGCTGGACGACACTGAGCCCGAGCGTGACTACGCGCTGCTCACCAACACCGTCGGTGGCGGCGGTCTTGGCTGGCTGCTGATCGTCGATGTCACCAAGCGCGATGAGCTGCTTCTTGTGGGCCGCATCGAGCTGCCCGGCCCAGCGACGCGGGTGACTGCTGACCCGGTCGGCCGCCGCGCCCTGGTCTCAGGCCTCGGTGGCGGGGTCTACATCGTCGACCTCGACCGCTGGCCCGAGCTGGGTGGCGGCGGCGGAACCCCTCAGATCTGGTCGAGCGATCGGGTGGTCGAGCGCTTGAGCTTTGGCGAGGACGTGCGCGCCCCCACCTTGGTGGCGCCGGAGCTGGGCCTGGCCTTCGCCGGTGGCGTTGCCCGCGGCGTGACCCCCATCAGCACCGGCCTGCCGCGCCTGTCGCTGGTGACCAGCGGCCAGCAGGGACTGCGTCGGGTCGCCCGGCTGGCGCCATTTGGCGCGCCTACCGCGCCGGAGAGTGCCGAGGAGGGAGCGGAAGAAATACCCGGCGTGATCCGCGTGCAGGCGCAGCTTCCTGGTGGCCTGGCCGATGCCGAGGGCAAGATCCGTGTCGACCTCGCGGGCATCGGCCCCGCCGGTTTGCCGGTGCGCGGCCTCGGCGAGGGGCTGATGGACGAGCCCATGGCCGAGCTGAAAGACGATAAGGCGCTGGTGCTACAACGGCAGTCGGACAACCCCCTGTCAGAGGGCTACAACGTCTTCCTCTCCGACCCGGTGGTGCTGCTGGCTGACGTGCGCGCCTCGGCGCATTTCGAGCGCTCGGAGGCTGAGAAGAAGGTCTGCCGCCGCTGCGACCTGGTGGACGAGGGGGTCTACTCCGCGGCCGATCTACCTCCCAACGAGCTGCATGTCGAGCTGCTGTCGGGTCACCAGGTCCGCGCCAGCTACAGCGCCAGCTTCGCCACCAGCCTCAGCGGGCTTTACAACGCCGATCTGCTAGCGGGCTACGCCGTCATCGCCGACAGTGTGCCCTGGGATCTCAGCCCCTCGCCGCACCAGGAGCCGGTGCTCAATGCCGCCACTAGCGCGATGGCGGCGCCGGGCACCCTCCTGCACTCAGGAGAGATGACCCGCCAGGCGATCGACCTCAGCCTCCAAGGCCGGGGTTTAGATGTGGCCTTGGTGCGCACCTACCGCAGCCAAACGATCAGCAACGGCCCCCTCGGCCCGGGCTGGGATCATGGCTACCGCCTGCGCTTGCGGCTCTTGCCCAATGGCGATATCGACTTCTTCGACGGCACTGGCCGCCGCGAGACCTTCACCTTGGAAGACGACCGCGAGCTGAAGCCGCCAGCCGGCCGTTTCGTCCAGCTCAAGAAGTACGCCGAGGGCTACACCCTGATCGGCAGCGGCTACCAGCGCTGGCGTTTCGATCGCTGGGGTCGTTTAGTGTCGATGATCGACTCGGTGCGCACCAGCGAAGAGACCGGCAACGAGATCACCTTCCACTACGACTCCCACTCGCGCCTGGCGCGAATCCACGACGATCTCGACCGCAACACCTTCCTGCACTACGACGAAGGCCGCCTGGAGAAGATCGTCGACTTCAGTGATCGCGACTTCCTCTACCACTACGACGCCCAGGGAAGATTGACCAGTTTCGAGACTCCAGTCGTCGACCTCGGCAGCGGCAGCAGCCAGCGCCTGTCGACCACCTACGCCTACCACGCCGCCGGCACCGGCCTGGCTGGCCAGCTCAGCCAACGCGATGATCTGAAAAGCGAGACCGACGCCAAGAGCCAGACCTGGCTCACCCTGCGGTATCAGGACTCCGACGGCAACGGCCGCCCCGATGCGCTCAAAGAACAAGACTGGGGAGCGGGGACAGTGCATTTGGCCTTCGATTTCGACGGCCAGCAGACCACCCTGACCGATCGGCGGGGCAAAGTCTGGACCTACCATCTCAACGCCGCTGGGCAGATGCTCAGCGAGCGCGACCCGGCGTCTCATCAGTCGAACTGGTCCTACGAGCCGAGTGGTGCATTGGCACAGGCCACCGAGGCGGGGGGAATCACCACCGGTCTGACCTACGGCTCGGACTCTCCGCGCCAGCGGGGCAATGTGTCGAGCGTGACGACGACGCCTTCCCCTGGCCACCCCAACCCCGTCTCGCCGGTGGTGGTGCAGGTGCTAGAGAGGGTTAAGAAAACCAATCGGGTGGCCAGTTGGAACGATAAGCACGGTGCTCAGCACCTGATCATTTCCTATCCCAACGAGCTGCCCAAGGTGCGTCAAGACGCCTATGGCACACCGCTCAACGCCACCTCGTCGATGAAGTACGACCTTTTCGGTCGGATCACCGAGCAGATTGCCCCCAACCAGAGCGTCACCAGTTTTACCTACGGCGAGGATGGCTACCTGACTCAGGTGGTCGCCGACGCCCAGAACCTGGCTCTGAGCACCGACTTTCTGGCGCGCGACGCCCGTGGCAATCCGCTGCGCTGGCGCGACCCGCGCGGGGTGATCCACGAAGCTGAGTACAACGCCCTTGGCTGGCTGCTGCGTCAGCGGCAAGCGATCTCGGGCGGCGGCGCCCCGATCGACCTGGTGAGTGAATTCGACTACGACGCCAACGGTCAGGTCACGGAGACCCGCCTCTCCTACAGTGGCGGCGGGATGACCGCGACTCGCTTCACTTACGGAATTCTCGGCGAGCTACTGCGCAGCGAGCGCGAGGTCGAGACCGGCGGGGTGGCGATCCTCGAGACCGTAGCGTACGACTCCCATCTCAACCCGACTCGCATCGTCGATGGTGTCGGTGGGGTCACCTTGCTGCAGTACGACGCCCGCAGCCTACCGCTCCGCAAGACCAGCGGGGCGGGTACGGCGGCGGAGATCTCAGAGGAGTACTACTACGACGCCGACGGCCGGCTGGTGGTCTACACCGATGCTCGCCAACAAGTTTGGCGTACTGAGTACGACGGCTTGGGACGCCCCGCGGCGCAGATCAATCCGCTGGGAGAGCGCACCGAGACCGAGTACACCCCAGGTAACCTGCCAATCCGCAAACGCCGCTTGAGTGCCTCGGGCGTCTTGAAGAGCGAGCAGCAATGGCAGTGGGACGTGCGTGCTCGGCAGACCCGCGGATTTGCTCATCTGTGGGCCTACGGCGAGGGTGGCGGCGATGGCGAAGCTCATCAGCAGCTGACGACAGAGTTAACTTACGATGCCATCTCGAATCTGCTCACCGTCGAGGGTCCTGGCATCTCGTTGGAGCATCGCTACGACTCGGCGGGGCGGCGGACCTTCTCGCAAGACCAGGCCGGCAACATCGTCGAGCTGGACCTCGACCCGCTAGGTCTGGTCACCACCCAACGCCACATCGAGCAGCTCGCCGAGGGGGGCACCGCGACCGTCGAGAACACCTTCACCCACGACGCTTTGGGCCGTCCGCTGAGCGAGAGTCTGCCGCACGGTGGCAGCCGCAGCTGGCAATATGACGTCCGTGGCAACCTGACTCGTTTTGCCGACGCCGACGGCCGCGTCTGGACCTGGCAATACGACGGCCTCGACCGCCGGCTCGCCGAGCAGGCTCCGGGAGGTGTTGACCTCAGCCACACCTATGACCAGGCTTCGCGGCCGCTGACCTACACCGACGCTCTCGGTAACCAGACCCGCTGGGTCTACGACATTCTGGGTCGGCGCACCGACTGGCTGCTCAACGGCGTCGGAGTAGAGATCTACGGCCACGACGAGAGCGGCAACCCAACCTCCATCCTGCGCGCCGACGGCAGCCGCATCGACCAGAGTTTCGATGCCGCCGGCCGGCTGATCAGCCGCCAGATCAACCTCCCTGACGGCACCCTGGGCGAGGCCGAGAGCTACTCCCATGACGCCCTGGGCGGATCACTCAGCAAACCGCGGGCGGCATCTCCACCCAGCACAGCTTCGACTCGTTGTCGCGGCTGACCGCCGAGACCACCGCTGATCTCACCGTCGGTTACCAGCACGATGCCGCCGGCAACCTGATTCAGATCAGCTACCCCTCGGGTCGCCGGGTCGACATCGTGCCCGACGGGCTCAATCGCCCCTCCACGGTCGCCTGGGCGGCGCCCGGCCCGCCCGAAGTCAAGGTGCGCTACGGCTATCGCGGCGGCAATCTGATGTCCTCCCGCAGCCTGGCCCAGCTCACCGGGGTGAAGACTTTTGATGCCGGCCGGCGCACCGCCGGCTGGCAAGTCCAGGATGCTGGCAACCAGTTGCTGCTCGGCGAAAGCCTGACCTGGACCCCCGGCTCGCGGCTGGCCACCGCCACCCGCACCGATTTGGGTGGCCTCACCCGTCGTTACGGCTACCAGGACGGTCGCTTGATCTCGGCCATCCAGACTGGCGGCCCGGCCTCCAGCGCCCCGGCCGCCACCGGCTGGGCCGACGTGCCCGCGAGCTTCACCTACAGCTACGACCGAGCCCAGAATCTGCTGGGGATGGACTTCGCACAAAGCTGCGCAGCCACCCAGGTCGCCCTGCCGCTGGATGGCAGCGGCTGGAACCGCCCGGCTTCAGTAGCCGGCGAAGCGCTCCAGTGGACCCCACGCCAGGAGCTGGCGAGCAAAGGAAATCTCAACTTCACTTACAGCTGGGACCACCGTCCCATCGAACTTCGGCGCAATGGGGTGACGATCGCCAGCTACAAATACGACTCCCAAGGTCGCCGAGTCGAGCGCCAAGTCGGCGCCGACACCTACACCACCGTCTGGTCCGGCTGGCAGCCGATCGAAGAATACAAAAACGGTCTATTGCACAGCCGCCGCACCTACGGCGTTGGCCTCGACGAACTTATTCGCCTCGAAAGCGACCTCGACGGCGACGGTGTTCTAGAGCAAGAATACCTGCCCTTCTACGACACGATCGGCAACCTCGTCCTACTCACCAACGAAGCCGGCAAGCCCATCGAACGCTATGCCTACGGCCCCTATGGCCGGCAGTGGATCGTCGCCGACTCGACAGCGCCGGTAGTCGAGCAGATCCGCATGAAAAGTGACGAGCTGTGGATCGAGTTTTCCGAAGAAGTGCGTCTCGATCGCCTGCAAGCCGTCGCCAGCGCCGGCACGCTGACGCTAGTCAACGCCCTCGGCGATGAGATCAGCTTGCAGATCGAGCAGCCCGTCGACAACGGCCGCGCCGCCCGGCGGCGCGTGGTGCTGAGCGAGGCGCCGAGCCAGAATCCCCCACGCTGGCCAGCGGCGGGCGAGACTGCCACCCTGACTATCCCAGCCGGAGCCCTGGTCGACCTCTTCGAAAACAAAGGCGCGGCCGTGGCCGAAGCTATGACCTGGCCGGCCACCGCGGACGAGATCCACAGCGACACAGCCCCTCCCCAGCTGCTCCACGCTTGCGTCACACCGCAGAGAAAAGTCGAGCTGGAATTCAGCGAGCCCCTCGACGAAGCGACCCTCGACACCATCCAGCTCAACAGCGCAGCAACCACCTGGACCGTCTCGGCCGATGGCTATCGCCTGACCAGCGGCGCCCTCGCGGTCGGCTCCAACACCCTGCTGGTAGACGGCGAACTGAAAGACCTCGCCGGCACCTCTCTAGCCGGCACCGTGAGCGAGAGCTTCATCGTCAGCCAGGGTCAGGGCACGATCATCCACAGCGCCCCCTACGCCGGGCAGATCACTGCCTCGGCTACCGGTAACCCGTTTGGCTTCAAAGGCTTGCCGAGAGACCCGGAGAGTGGGCTGATCTATGTCAGGCACCGCTACTACGATCCAGAAATAGGCCGGTGGATCACCTCCGATCCACTGGGACTCGTCGATGGGTCGAACCGCTACCAGTTTGCCCTGAATGATCCGACTAACAACAGCGATCCCACCGGGGAGTTTGTGGTTGTTGGTTCGATCCTGATCGCAGCGGCGATCTACGGGGCTACTCACGAGATCGAACGAGCTACAGACCTTGATCCGTATGCAAGCGTCGGCGGTGCGGCGACCTTGGGAGCAGGGAAGGGTCTGGTGGTTGGTGGTCTTGCCCTAGCCTCGGGAGGATTTGGTGGAGGACTAGCTGCTGGGCTTGGGGGTGGTGCAGTTACCCAGGGTGCTACGGCGGGTGTCTTTGCGGGTGTTGGTGGCGTCTTTGCGGAGGATGTGATCGATGTTGGGGTGCTGCATCATCGGGAGAGCTTCAGCTCTATCGGGCGGTATGCTGGGGCAGCGGCGATTGGTGGTGTTGGTGGGGCGGTTCTGGGGCGGATTGGCCAAGCCGGGACTCGGGCAAATAGACTAGCGCTCCAGGGGCGTGTCCAAGGTCGATTACGGTCGGCAAGCACGCCGCGAATCAACTTAGCTCCCAAGATTCGGTATCACTACGCCCCGGAAAGAACTATTTCTGCCATTAGAGCATCGAGAGTTCTCAAAGCAGCAGATCTGGGCGCTCCTCTGGTCAGCACTCCGAAAGCATGGGTTACTCCAATTGCTCCAGCACGACTCGCTGGCCCCTTTGGGTGGCTACACCGGTTGCGCTTGGGCTTTAGCCCAACTCCGAGAATCCCAACCCCTCATTTGAGATCTGGTAAGTTTGTCATGCAGGCTGAAGATTCCTATATTGCTATTGATGTTAGTGGACTCCAGCTTACTCGTGCGCCAGTTTGGAAAGCGCCGCTTGGAGGGCAACAATACATCGTTGGAGATATTTCCCTGCGAACCCGACTTCTTCACTCTGGAGGAATCCGATAGGTGTATTCTCAGATTGCAGTAGTTTTTTTGGTGGGTCTAGTCCTGGGCGTTTTGCAATCGCTGTTGGTTGGTATCCGCATCGGCACCTGGGACGGTGGAACTGGTTGTCTCTGGGGACTCTTGGTTGGGATTGCGTCAGGACTGTGTGCGATCTGGATTGGTTGGTGGGGCAATGCTGTCGCAGTGTTGATGTCTTTGGTGTGTTTCATCGGTGCCGAAGTGTGGATTAGGAAGAACGGCGCGCCCCGCATGTAGTGTCTTGCCTGCCGTGTCCCGTCCGCCGCGTCGTCCCTGAATAGGTGCCAGCCGATTCGCAATCCGCCTAGAATCAGCAGCTTGCCTTGACCAAAGCCCGGCTAGCGCCGGGCATTGCTGCATCCGCGGTCAGATACCAGCCTGTTGGAGGACGGTCTCGATCATCTGCGAGACGAATTTCTGCTGGCTCCTTGGCAGTTTGGCTAGCTGCTCAAGCTGATGCTGTAGCTTGGAAGTAGGGCCCCGCTTGGCCTGCCGCGTTTCAACTCCGATCAGCTCAGCGATGGAGATCCCCAAAGCCTTGGAGAGGGTGGGGAGATCGGTCACCGGAACCCGCCTTCGGCCCTTCTCTAGAGAGACGACCCGTTGCTGTGAGCAGCCGAGCATCTCGGCGAGCTGCACCTGGGTCATGCCCCGGCTCCTGCGGAGAGTGGCCATCCGTTTGCCAAGCTGCTGAAAGAAGTTCTTCTCGTCTGAGGTCATCGCTCCATCCACCTTGTTCTAGGCGATAAGTGTATCCCTGGATTTCCATATTGGGGTTTTATATACTCCGAAACGTGTTATAATTCGTTTGAGTTTGAGACCCCAGAACGGCCTTGACAGGTTTTCAGCCGAAGGAGAGCCCCATGATCGACCGCACTCTGACCGTCTCCAGCCTCTACCCTTCGTCGTCTTCGCCCTCGGGCTGGCGCTCGGTGCGCCAGGCCCGCCGCCAGCAGGCGGTGCCCTACTTGCGGCTGTCAGGCCACTGGCTGGAGTCGGCGGGTTTCGAGATCGGCTCGAAGGTGCGGGTGGTGGTCGAGTCGGACCGCCTGGTGGTGGAGCCGGCGGATGTGTGAGCAGCAGCTCCGGGTGTCGGGCTTCTATCGTCCCGGTTGGCCGGCGGCGCCTGGGGTGGAGCGGCCGTCGCCGCTGCTGCTGCTGGTGGGCTCGTGGCTGGCGGAGGCGGGCTTTGCTCCTGGTGATGAGGTGCGGGTGTCGGGGCGGGACGGTCGTTTGCAGGTGGTGCGGCGGGAGCTGGAGGATGAGACGTCGGCTTGGGGAGGGGAGTAGGGGTGAGCCGGATTCCGCAAGCGGAGGTGGAGCGGCTAAAGCGAGAGGTTGCCGTGGAGCGCCTGGCCTTGGCACGGGGGGTGAAGCTGAAGCGGCACGGGGCGGACCTGCTGGGGCTGTGCCCGTTCCACGACGATCGCGAGCCGTCACTGGTGATCTCGCCGAAGAAGAACCTCTGGCATTGCCTGGGTGCCTGCCAGGCGGGCGGGTCGGTGATCGATTGGGTGATGCGAGATCGTGGGGTGTCGTTTCGCCACGCGGTGGAGCTGCTGCGCTCGGATCTGCCGGCGGCGGTGGTGGCTGAGGCACAAACCTCGGCGCCGGCTTTACCGTCGCCGGTGGCGGCTGAGGCGGCGGACGCGGAGCTGCTCGGCCAGGTCGTCGGCTATTACCACGAGGCTTTGAAGGAGAGCCCGGAGGCGCTGGGGTATCTAGAGAGTCGGGGGCTGAAGCATCCGGAGATGATCGAGCATTTCCAGCTCGGTTTTGCCAACCGGACGCTGGGCTACCGGCTGCCGGATAAGTCGGTGAAGGCGGGGCGTGAGATTCGGGGAAGGCTTCAGCAGCTGGGGGTTCTGCGCCAGAGCGGTCACGAGCATTTCAATGGGTCGTTGGTGATCCCGGTTTTCGGTGGTGATGGCCAGGTGGTGGAGATCTACGGCCGCAAGGTCGGCGAGCGATTGCGCAAAGGGACGCCCTTGCATCTCTATCTGCCGGGTCCACACCGAGGGATCTTCAATGTGGAAGCTCTGGTGGCTTCGAGCGAGATCATTCTGTGCGAGTCGCTGATCGACGCCTTGACCTTCTGGTGCGCTGGCTACCGCAACGTGAACTCGGCCTACGGAATCAACGGCTTTACGGACGAGATGCTGGCAGCCTTCGGTGGCCACGGAGTCGAGCGGGTGTTGATCGCCTACGACCGGGATGGCGCGGGCGAGAAAGCTGCTGGGAAGCTAGCCGAGAAGTTAACAGGTGCCGGGATCGACTGCTACCGGATCCAGTTTCCACGCGGCATGGATGCCAACGAGTACGCGCTGAAGGTGACTCCGGCCGCGAAGTCGCTGGCGGTGGTGATCCGTAAAGCACAGTGGCTCGGCAAAGGCAAGGCGCCTGGCGTGGAACTGGGTCTTGGGCCAACAGCTGGCCCATTGGCCCCGCCGGACACCACCGCAGAGGCTGTACTCGCCCCGCCGGCAAAGCCTTCGACACCGCCGAATACGGCCGGAGAGGCGGTATTGGAGCTGCCAGCCTCGACCGAAGCCTCTCCACTGCCGGCTCCGCCACCGCCAGAAGTGCCAGCCGAGGTGCGTGAGCAGGAGGTGGTCTTGTCGCTCGGCGATCGCCGCTATCGGATTCGCGGACTGGCGAAGAACCTGGCCTACGACTTGCTGAAGATCAACCTCCTCGCAGGCCGGGGGGACGCCTTCCACGTCGACAATCTGGATCTCTACTCGGCGCGCCAGCGGGCTGTCTTCCAGAAGGCCGCAGCGGCCGAGCTGGGGGTGGATGCGGAGGTGGTGAAGACAGATCTTGGCAAGGTGCTGCTGAAGCTCGAGGAGCTGCAGGACGAGCAGATCCGCGCGGCGCTGGAGCCGAAGAGCGAGGCGGTGGAGCTGTCGGATGTGGAGACGTCGGAGGCCCTGGCGCTGCTGCGCTCGCCGGATCTTCTGGTGCGGATTCTGAAGGATTTTGAAGCGTGTGGAGTGGTCGGCGAGGAGGTCAACAAGCTGATGGGCTACCTGGCGTCGACCTCGCGGCTCCTGGAGCGGCCGCTGGCGGTGGTGGTGCAGTCAAGCTCGGCGGCCGGCAAGTCATCGCTGATGGAAGCGATTCTGGCTTTGATGCCGGGCGAACGCCAGGTCAAGTATTCGGCGATGACCGGGCAGAGCCTCTTCTACATGGGTGAGACGAACTTGCAGCACAAGATTCTGGCGATCGTCGAAGAGGAGGGCGCCGAACGAGTGAGCTATGCGCTCAAGCTCTTGCAGAGTGAGGGCGAGCTGACGATTGCCTCGACCGGGAAAGATCCTTCGAGCGGTCGGCTAGTGACCCACGAGTACCGGGTCGAGGGGCCAGTGATGATCTTTTTGACGACCACGGCGATCGACATCGACGAGGAGCTGCTGAATCGCTGCCTGGTCTTGAGCGTGGACGAGGCTCGGGAGCAGACGCGGGCAATCCACAAGCTGCAACGGGAGCGGCGCACTCTTGAAGGGCTGCTGAGGAGGAAGCGCCGGGAGGGGGTGGTGGCGCTGCATCAGAACGCGCAGCGGTTGCTACGGCCGCTAGCGGTGGTCAATCCCTTCGCTCCGGAGCTGACCTTTCTCGATACGCAGATCAGAACCCGTCGGGATCATGAGAAGTACCTGACGCTGATCGACGTAATTGCTCTCTTGCATCAGTACCAGCGAGAGGTGAAGCGGGCAGCGGTCGACGGGCGAGAGGTGGAGTACGTGGAGGTGGCGCTGTCGGACATCGAGACGGCCAATCGGCTGGCCCACGAGGTGTTGGGGCGGTCGCTCGATGAGCTGCCGCCGCAGACTCGGCGACTTCTGGAAAAGCTAGATGAGCTGGTGTCGGCCGAGTGCGAGCGCTTGGAGATGGAGCGCAACCACTTCCGCTTCACGCGCCGGGAAGTGAGGGAGGCAACGGGCTGGTCTTATCCTCAAGTGCGGGTGCATCTCGCCCGCCTGGTGGAGCTGGAGTATGTGCTGGTGCATCACGGTGGCCGAGGCCAGAGCTTCGTCTACGAGCTGCTCCACGAAGGCGCCGGCGAGGCGGGGACACCGGTACTAGCAGGCTTGATCGATGTCGAAGCGCTTCGATCCGTTGGTACGACGGAAAGTTTGAGGGGCGAGAAGCCGAAGTTTGACCTCCCATTGACCCCCCATTGCTGCCCCATTGATCCCCCATTGCTGGGTGAGTTTTCCTCAACAGAATCAATAGCTTCGGCCGAAAATCAGCCCTTGTTCCCGAAGAATGCACTTAAGGGGGATAGAGAAGAGGCTACGTCGTGTCGTAACTCAGGGGGTCGCACCGGGGTCGGGCTGGGACTGTCGTTAGGGGCGCGCTGATGCCACGCCGTGGCGACCGCAAGATCCGCCTCTTACCGGGCAATCAAGCCGATCCCAGGGGCTTCGCGGTGATGGCCGGTCAGTACCTGGAGTGGATGGCGATCAAGAACTACGCCTCGCGAACCATTGAGAACCGGCATCTATACATCTCGTTTTTCATCGCCTGGTGCGAGGAGCGAGGAGTGTCGCGGCCGTCGGAAGTCACCAAGCCAATTCTGGAGCGCTACGCCCGGTGGCTCTACCACTACCGCAAGCCAGAGGACGGGCGGCCGCTGTCTTTCCGAGCGCAGCACTCGCGGCTGGTGCCGGTCCGTGCCTTCTTCAAGTGGGCGGCGCGAGCCAATCATCTGCTCTACAACCCGGCGTCCGAGCTGGAGCTACCGAAGCTGGAGCACCGCCTGCCGGCGGCGGTGCTGACCGCCTCGGAAGCCGACCAGGTGCTCAACCAACCCAACCCTGTCGACCCGCTCGGGATGCGCGATCGGACGATCCTAGAGGTTTTCTACTCGACCGGCATGCGCCGGGCCGAGCTGATTGGCCTGGGCCGTTACGATCTCGACATCGAACGCGGGACGGTGATGGTGCGTCAGGGCAAGGGGCGCAAGGATCGAATGATCCCGATCGGCGAGCGGGCGCTGGCCTGGATCGATCGCTATGTCACTGAGGTACGGCCGTCGCTGGTGGTCGAGCCGGACGGCGGAACGCTCTTCCTGACCAACGAGGGGACGCCGTTTGCTCCGTCGCGGATAACCCAGATGGTGCGCGGCTATGTGCTCGCCGCCGACCTCGGCAAGTCGGGCGCCTGTCACCTCTTTCGCCACACCATGGCGACGCTGATGCTCGAAGGTGGGGCGGATATCCGCTTCATCCAGCAAATGCTGGGCCACGCCAAGCTGGAGACGACGCAGATCTACACTCGGGTGTCGATCAGGAAGCTGAAGTCGATCCACTCGGCGACCCATCCGGGGGCGAAGCTGGGGCGGCGGGTGGCACCGCCAGCGACGGAGGAAGACGAGCTGACGGCCGAGGAGCTGCTCGATGCCGTGGAGATCGACGCGGAAGAAGAAGGTGAAGAGCTAGAATGAGTCGTGTGGACTTACGATTCTTCCCCGACCCGGCCACCGGTGAGCCGCATATCTATGAGCACGGTGTCAGCGAGGAGGAGGTCGAAGAGGTGCTGGCCAAACCTGGCGAGGAGCGCCCCGGTCGAAAGACCTCGCGGATCGTGATCGGGGCGACCGAGGCAGGTCGAATCCTGCGGGTCGTTTACGCACCAGATCCAGATCCGCGCAGCGTGTTTGTGATTACGGCGTATGATCTACGCGGCAAGCCTCTGGCTGCCTACCGTCGCCGGCAACGGCGCAAGAGACGACGATGAAGAAGAAGAACGCGAAGAACCAGCTTCCCGAAGGATGGGACGAGGCGCGGGTGCTCGACGTGGTGGAGTACTACGAGAACCAGACCGAAGAGGAGGCGGTGGCCGAGGACGAAGCGGCCTTCGCAAACTCGACGATGATGGCGGTCCCGCCCTCTCTGGTGCCCGAAGTCCGTCAGCTGATCGCCAAGCACGAAGCAAAGCGGGCAAGCTGAGCCCCCGGTGAGCGGCGGACGCCTCTCGCCTCGACCACCACCCCCTCCCACCCAAGTGGTCCGGGTCTGCGCGTCCCGCGCTGCGGCCGGCTTCGCCGTCCTCCGCTCGCGGGCCACGCAGCCCTCGGCAGTGTTTGTTTTCGCACCCCTGCCCGCCCCGGCCCGAGCGTCTGCGATCCACCGCCCGTGCCCTCCGACCACCGGCCCGGCGCGGGGCTTTCAAATAGTCCAAGAAAGAGTCTTCGAAAAGCTCACCCCAAGCTCCGCCGGGGCGTGTGTCCCTCCGGTCGCTACGCTCCCTGCGGGCACGGGCCAGCCGCTCGGCAAGCCGCGCGCCACCTGGGCCCCTCCTCGGACCTCCCAGGTGTCACGCGGCTTGCATGGGTCGCTGTCCGATAGTGGCGCCACTATCCGACCTGGCCCTCACACGCCCCGGCTCCGGGCCTGCGGCCTTTCCATAACGCGTGCATTATGGAAACTTGGAGCGAGCACGCTGGTGGCCGTCAAAGGCCAGCGGCTTCGGCCCGCTTCGCTCCAGAAGCCCCGCTCCGGGCCTCCTCGCCAAGATCCACCGACTTGCACTGCGATGGCTCGGGCCGGTCCCGTCCGCCCCCTCAAGGGGGCTCCCCTCGCCTCCTCCCAAGACCCACCCGCGCGCCGGGTCCTCCGTACCCTGCGCGCGGCGCCCTGCGGTCGCCGTGCTCGGCTCCGGCCCCGCCGCCAGCCGCCCGAGAAGAAGACCCCCACCCACCCCGGCCACCAGCTACGCTCGTGGCCGGCCGCCACCACGCCCCCAACGTGCAGATTGGCTTGGCGGCTGCGCCGCCGGCACCAAACTGCCGGGAAGACCCGCACTCGCTCCGACGATCAGCCCGACGAAAACGACCGAAGAAAACACCCCCCAGCCGAGGAAAGCGGCCTAAGAAAACCGAACCCCACCCACCTACCCGCACCAACCACCCTCCCTCCTTTAGCCGCTGTCTTCGAGTGCCACCAGCGGCGTAGGATGGCCCGGCATGAGGCAGACAGCTAAAGGAAGAAGCATCTGGACGGCGGCGCTCGGCTTGGTCGTCGCGCGCTTGACGATCACGCTGCCGGCGACCGCGACCACCTCGGCGGCCGAGTCGAGCTACGCCGAAACTCGCCTCTGGGCCTCCGAGTACCAAAAACCCGCCGGCAGTAGGGCCGATCAAGGCTTAACTGCAACAGGCATAGAGGGTTAACGGCTCGCTAGCTGGGAACTTGCGTCGGGCTATCCCCTTTCGCCGAGGGGGGCACCGCGACCGTCGAGAACACCTTCACCCACGACGCTTTGGGCCGTCCGCTGAGCGAGAGTCTGCCGCACGGTGGCAGCCGCAGCTGGCAATATGACGTCCGTGGCAACCTGACTCGTTTTGCCGACGCCGACGGCCGCGTCTGGACCTGGCAATACGACGGCCTCGACCGCCGGCTCGCCGAGCAGGCTCCGGGAGGTGTTGACCTCAGCCACACCTATGACCAGGCTTCGCGGCCGCTGACCTACACCGACGCTCTCGGTAACCAGACCCGCTGGGTCTACGACATTCTGGGTCGGCGCACCGACTGGCTGCTCAACGGCGTCGGAGTAGAGATCTACGGCCACGACGAGAGCGGCAACCCAACCTCCATCCTGCGCGCCGACGGCAGCCGCATCGACCAGAGTTTCGATGCCGCCGGCCGGCTGATCAGCCGCCAGATCAACCTCCCTGACGGCACCCTGGGCGAGGCCGAGAGCTACGCCCATGACGCCCTGGGGCGGATCACTCAGCAAACCGCGGGCGGCATCTCCACCCAGCACAGCTTCGACTCGTTGTCGCGGCTGACCGCCGAGACCACCGCTGGCCTCACCGTCGGTTACCAGCACGATGCCGCCGGCAACTTGATTCAGATCACCTATCCCTCGGGTCGCCGGGTCGACATCGTGCCCGACGGGCTCAATCGCCCCTCCACGGTCGCCTGGGCGGCGCCTGGGCCGCCCGAAGTCAAGGTGCGCTACGGCTACCGCGGCGGCAACCTGATGTCCTCCCGCAGCTTGGCCCAGCTCACCGGAGTGAAGACTTTTGATGCCGGCCGGCGCACCGCCGGCTGGCAAGTCCAGGATGCCGGCAACCAGCTGTTGCTCGGCGAAAGCCTGACCTGGACCCCCGGCTCGCGGCTGGCCACCGCCACCCGCACCGATTTAGGTGGTCTCACCCGTCGTTACGGCTACCAGGACGGTCGCTTGATCTCGGCCATCCAGACTGGCGGCCCGGCCTCCAGCACCCCGGCCACCACCGGCTGGGCCGACATTCCCGAGAGCTTCACCTACAGCTACGACCGAGCCCAGAATCTGCTGGGGATGGACTTCGCACAAAGCTGCGCAGCCACCCAGGTCGCCCTACCGCTGGATGCCAGCGGCTGGAACCGCCCGGCTTCAGTAGCCGGCGAAGCGCTCCAGTGGACCGCTCGCCAGGAGCTGGCGAGCAAAGGAAACTTCAACTTCACTTACAGCTGGGACCACCGTCCGATCGAACTCAGGCGCAACGGGGTGACGATCGCCTCCTACAAATACGACTCCCAGGGACGCCGGGTAGAGCGCAAAGTCGGCGCCGACACCTACACCACCGTCTGGTCCGGCTGGCAGCCGATCGAAGAGTACAAGAACGGTCTATTGCACAGCCGCCGCACCTACGGCGTCGGCCTCGATGAACTCATTCGCCTCGAAAGCGACCTCGACGGCGACGGTGTTCTAGAGCAGGAATACCTGCCCTTCTACGACACGATCGGCAACCTCGTCCTACTCACCAACGAGGCCGGCAAGCCCATCGAACGCTACGCCTACGGCCCCTACGGTCGGCAGTGGATCGTCGCCGACTCGACAGCGCCGGTAGTCGAGCAGATCCGCATGAAAGGCGACGAGCTGTGGCTCGAACTCTCAGAAGAAGTGCGGCTCGACCGCCTGCAAGCCGCCGCAAGTGCCGGCACGCTGACGCTGGTCAACGCCCTCGGCGAAGAGATCAGCTTGCAGATCGAGCAGCCCGTCGACAGCGGCCGCGCCGCCCGGCGGCGCGTGGTGCTCAGCGAGCTGCCGAGTCAGAACCCCTCACGCTGGCCAGCGGCGGGAGAGATTGCCACCCTGACCATCCCAGCCGGAGCCCTGGTCGACCTCTTCGAAAACAAAGGCGCTGCCGTAGCCGAAGCCATGACTTGGCCGGCCATCGCGGACGAGATCCACAGCGACACAGCCCCTCCCCAGCTGCTCCAGGCTTGCGTCACGCCGCAGAGAAAAGTCGAACTGGAATTCAGCGAGCCCCTCGACGAAGCGACCCTCAACACCATTCAGCTCAACAGCGTGGCAACCACCTGGACCGTCTCCGCCGATGGCTACCGCCTGACCAGCGGCGCCCTCGCGGTCGGCTCCAACACCCTGCTGGTAGACGGCGAACTGAAAGACCTCGCCGGCACCTCGCTAGCCGGCACCGTGAGCGAGAGCTTCATCGTCAGCCAGGGTCAGGGCTCGATCATCCACAGCGCCCCCTACCCTGGCCAGATCTCCACCTCGGCTACCGGTAACCCGTTTGGCTTCAAGGGCTTGCCGCGAGACCCGGAGAGTGGGCTGATCTATGTGCGCAACCGCTACTACGATCCAGAAATGGGCCGGTGGATTACCTCCGATCCTCTGGGACTCGTCGATGGGCCGGGGCAGTATGCCTTTGTCGGCGGGGATCCGGTGAATTTTGGCGACCCGATGGGACTCTTCAATGTCGGGTTGGGGCCGTGTGGTGCAGTTGTAGATGCCGAGAGGCGAGCAGAGTGCCTGGCGAAGTCTCGGTTGGGGGCTCAGCAGTTTGACCAGGCTGTCACTACCGCGTTAGCCAATCCCTATGTACAGGGCAGCCTTCAAGTCATCGGTGGTTGTACCGAAGCAATTGTCGGAGGTGCTGCCGTGCTTTCCGGTGTGGGTGCTCTGCCGGGTGGTCTCGCTCTTGCCCATGGCACCGACCTGTGCGGAACGGGGATCATCACGCTCATCGTGGGCGAGACTCAGGAGACTCTCTTCTACCAGGGTGCAACAGCTGGCTTGGTGGCAACCGGAGTCGATCCATACTATGCTGGTTGGGTTGCGGCAGGGCTCGATATCGGAGCAGGCGTTGGCGCTTCTTGGGCTGTTGGGCGCTCGTTTGCGCGAGCGGGTGGTCGCACAAACAGGATTGTCGCTGAGACGGCAGGTAAGGCTCGTGCTAGGAAAAGCCATATTCCCAACCACAAAAGAGGCATTGTCGGAAATATTGAGCTTGACAAATATATAAATGCGCTTGGTATGTATGAGCATGGATCTCCAAATATCATCATTAACAGAGGAAAAATCGTTAGAGGGGCTCGTGCGTTCAACTTATCCCCGAGGGATATTTTGTACGAGACCGTCTATCATGAATCTTTCCATAGGGGGCTCTTTCCGTTCAGAAAGAGAATCGGGTCAATATTGGGGACTCAAGATCCCTATTCCAGCAGCCGTGTTTATAGGCTTACAGAAGAGTGGCTTGCGGAGATGTACGGAGTTTCCCGTGCTTCGGTGCGAGCAGGAAAAGGACCGATAACGTCCTGGCAGTCATTGGTTCGAGCAAACAGGAAATGGTGGGATGAGACCAGACAATTCTACATGGACTAGG
Organism: Candidatus Multivoradales bacterium; assembly: GCA_965248925.1. Taxonomy (GTDB): domain Bacteria; phylum Acidobacteriota; class Thermoanaerobaculia; order Multivoradales; family J023; genus CBDFLE01. The sequence goes on from CBDFLE010000004.1 coordinate 263,512, forward strand.
CTGTTTTGGCAGCGCAAGATGCGGAGGGGCGGAGACGTAATCGCTAGGCTTGGGCGACAGGCCGCTATTGAGCTAGGCCGCGAAACAGGCCGCGAGTGTGCGCTCTTGAGGTATGGTCTGTGTCGACGTTTCTTGGTTGTCGAGAGCGGTGGGGTTGTCCTCTTCTTGGTTGGGTTAGTTGATTGCATGCCTTTGGAGCGGCGGATGGTAGGAGTGTGTGAGAAGACTCTGGATGTTCTGCTGCCAACAGAGCGTTCAGAGGATCTTGAAAGAGTTCGGAAGGCGTTAGGAGTACCGGACGGTGACCAAGCACGCCTTGTGGAGATGCTCAGTTGGGAGATCTGTGCCATCCAGAAGAAGACACTTTCAGTTCGTGTCGAGAGCCAATCTCAGGCAGCGGCGATGGGTTTTGAAGATGCCTTTGTCAGAGCCCGTAGGGAATATGTGGACTGGGAGATTTGGTGGCAGAAGTGGGATGGACTTCTCTATGCGTTTAGTGTTGACAACGGGAGGGTCCAGAAAGTGCCTGTTGAAAAGTTTGTGGGTGAGTACGAAGTGATATTTTTGCGATAGATTGTCCCGTCCGCCCCCTCTGTGCCAATGTAAGTGAGACACTCCCGTACCGATAAATTAGTGAGGGCGTGGAGAGCAAACACCATGGCGAGTCCAAGCCACGAGCTGCGAGATATGAGTGCTGACCGACCAGATCCCGAGGTAACTGAGAAGGCGAAGCGGCGGCGGTACAGCGCGTCGTACAAGCTGAGCATCGTCCAGGCCGCCGACGCGTGTAGCAAGCCCGGCGAGATTGGCGCCCTGCTTCGCCGGGAGGGTCTGTATTCATCTCTACTATCGAATTGGCGCCAACAACGCGATGCCAGTGCTCTGGCCGGTTTGTCGAAGAAGCGCGGTCGTAAGCGTCGGTCGGTCTCTGCTGAGGCCCGCCGCGTCGCGGAGCTTGAGCGTGAGATTGCCCGGCTCAAGCATCAGCTGTACAAAGCCGAGACGATCATCGATGTCCAAAAAAAACTTTCCCGACTGCTAGGGATCGAGCCGAGCGAGAGCCAGTCATGAGCGCTGTGGCGCCGCTGGCATTGACGGTGGGGGTGCAAGCAGCCTGCGTCGCCTTGGCGGTCCCCAGAGCCACTTTCTATCGCCGCCGTCGGCAGCAGAGCGCAGGGCCGAGACTATTGACGCGGCGTCGACCGCCGCTGGCATTGACGCCCGCTGAACGCCAGGAGGTCCTCGATGTGTTGCACTCGGAGCGCTTCGTCGACCGCTCGCCGCGTCAAGTCTGGGCGGCGCTGCTGGACGAGGACCAGCGCCATATCTGCTCGGTGCGCACCATGTACCGGGTCCTGGAGTCTGAGGGCGAGCTGCGCGAGCGACGCCGTCAGCGGCGTCATCCCAACTACACCAAGCCCGAACTGCTGGCCACAGGGCCGAACGAGGTGTGGTCGTGGGACATCACCAAGCTCAAGGGCCCGGTGAAGTGGACCTACTACTACCTTTACGTAATTCTGGACGTCTTCAGCCGCTACATCGTCGGCTGGATGCTCGCCTCCCGCGAGTCCGGAGGACTCGCGAAGCGGTTGATCGCCGACAGTGTTGAGAAGCAAGGTGTTGAGCGAGATCGACTTACCTTGCACTCGGACCGCGGTTCGAGCATGACATCCAAGCCAGTGGCTCTACTGCTGGCCGATCTCGGGATGACACGGTCGCTGAACCGGCCCTACACGAGCAACGACAATCCGTTCTCTGAGGCCCAGTTCAAGACGCTCAAGTACCATCCGAGCTTTCCCGACCGCTTCGGATCACTGGAAGATGCACGAGCGTTCTGCCGCTCGTTCATCGGCTGGTACAACACGCAGCACTACCACACAGGACTCGGTTTGTTGACGCCAGTGTCCCGTCCGCCGCGTCCACGATCAAAATCGTAGCCAAACGGCCACTTTATTGGTCGCCTGCCCTCGTTGATGGACCCGCTCCTTGTCGCTCCTCCTCAGCTCACGCCGAGAATCTGCCAAACCGACGGCGATCTTCGCTTGCTGCCGAGAATCCGAGGCGCCTGAGCGAGCCTCACCGTGGACAGCGCGTCGCAGCAGCCCATCAACTCGCCAGCCTGAACCGCTCTACTTGGGCGCATAGAAGCCAGAGAGCACTCCTTGCCAGGCGGTCATGAATCGTAGGTGCCCTCGTGAGGGCTGGCGGCCGGTCCAGATCTCTGCCGGTGTGCAGCCGTCGAGGTTCTGATGCGGGCGCAGTTCGTTATACCAAAACCGGAAGACATCCAACTGCCGCTGGGTCTTGTGGCCTTGCGCCAGCGGCTCGCGCCGCCGCCGCAGGCGCTCTTTGAAGGTGCCGAAGAACCGCTCGATGCGCCCGTTCTGCCACGGCGAGGCTACCTGAGTTCGCTGGTGGCGAATGCCGAGAAGAAAGAGTGAGAGCCGGAAGATCCAAGAGGTGAAGACGGGCTCGTTGTCGGTGCGCAAGCAATTTGGCTTGCCGCAAAGCTCGATCGCGTCGAGCAGCTGGCGTACCAGCTCGACTGAGGCTTTGGTCTTGACAACCTGAAGGCACAAGCAGAGCCGAGCGCCGTGATCCAGCAGGCCGAGAATCATCTCTTTCTTGCTGGCGGTGTTGTCAGCGTAGGTGAGATCGGCGGCCCAGATCAGCCGCTTGCCGCCGAACCCAGGTTTCCTTCTGCGGACCTTCTGACGCCAAGCAAGAATCTCCAGCCGGTGCTCGTTGAAGATCATTGCAACGTAGCTCTTGCCCACCGTCGTTCGGCGATGGCGGTAGTTGCGATTGAAGGCTGCCGCGATCGCCCTACAGCCATCGTCGGGCTGCAACGCTTTGAGCCGAATCACCGCTTGGCGCACCCACTTGGGCTTGGGCCGGCAGAAGCCGCGATAGGTCGTTGGGCCGCGTGGACACCCAGCTCGGCGGCGGTGCTTTGCCCTGGGTTGCGGGACGAGCGAAGTGAGTGCAAGAATCAGAACCAACACGAAGGCACAGAGCAGGATGCCGGCAAGGTCGGGAGTCATTCCTTGACAATACCGATCTCACGCAGCCTAGCCCGAGGTGCCGCGCTGCCTCACGTATCACCTCCCGAATGCTAGAAGCCCGGCTTGTGCAACTCCAGCACGAACTCCACCTCGGCGGCCCTCGTCTCGTAGTCACGCCGCTCCTTCGCCGCCGCGATCCTGGCCACGTCGAGGCGGCATTACATCCACGGTCGGATCACCGAGCAGATTACCCCCAACCAGAGCAAGACCACATTTACCAACTCCCTTGAGGACGGCTACTTGACTCAGGTGGTCGCCGACGCCCAGAACCTGGCTCTGAGCACCGACTTTCTGGAGCGCGATCCCCGTGGCAATCCGTTGCGCTGGCGTGACCCGCGCGGGGTGATTCAGGAAGCTGAGTACAACGCCCCCGGCGCTGGCCCAACGCCAAGGCAACACGCCCCCCGACGTGGCCCTGTTGGCTGACTTGCCCGAGCGCACTAGCTACCAGCACGACAACGCCATGAACCTGATTCGCAGCAGCACCACCCAGCGTGGCATCGAGCAGATCACCGATTTGCCGCCCGACAATCGCAATCGTCCCAGCGCCTTCGGCGGCGTTGCCCTCGAATGGGATGCCGCCGGCAACATGAAGCGCAAAGGCGATATGCAGATGTACTATGATTTACACAACCGCCTGACGCGGGTCGCCCGCGCCGGTGTCGAAGTCGCCAAGTATCACTACGACGCCTTCAACCGCCGGGTGAAGGCCGAAACGCCGACACACACTGAGGACAGCGTCTGGGACGGCTGGCAATCGTTAGAAACCTATCGCGATGGTGCCTTGGCCTCGCGGCGGGTCTACGGCAACGGTATCGACGAGATCCTGCAACAAGAGGCCGACCTCGATGGAGATGGCACGGTGGAGCAGACTTACTATCCGATCACCGACAGCACCGGCAACGTGGCGATGCTGACCGGAGCTGACGGCAAGCCCATCGAGCGCTACTTCTACACCCCCTTCGGCGGGCGCAAAGTGCTGGTCGACTCCACGCCCCCCGAGGTCGAACAAGTGCGGGTGCAAGACGGTGCACTGTGGATCGAGCTTTCTGAAGAAGTCTCCACCGAAGAACTACAAGCCAGCCTGGCCGACGGTCGCATCCAGCTGACCCAGACCAGCGACGGAATGCCCCTGCCGCTGACCCTCGATCTGCCCGTCCAGGAAGGCCGTCAAGCTCGGCGAAGACTCGTGCTCACGCCGGCCACGCCGCCGGCCGACGGTGACAGCCTGCGGCTAGAAGTCGCCGCCAGCGCGCTGAGCGATACCTTCCGCAACCTGGCCAATGCCGGCGTCGACCTCACCTGGACGTGGGCTGTGGCCGATGAGGTGCTGCAAGATACCGCCGCGCCACGGGTCGCCGAAGTCCTGTTGCGATCACGCGTCGTCGAGATCCAGTTCAGCGAAGAGGCCGACCTCGCCGCGGCGGCCAGCGCGATCCTCTTAGACGGTCAGCCAACCAGCTGGACCTTGGCTGAAGACCGATACACCCTGGTCGCAAGCAATACTCTGGCAGCAGGCACTCACACCCTCGACATTGGTACAGACGCTCTCGACCTCGCCGGCAGCGGCCTGGCCGCTGCCTTCAGTCAAGCCCTCAACGTGCCGGCCAGCGGCGACCAGCTGGCCTTCCAGGCCGCCGACCCACGACTCAGCAGCACCAGTGCCGCCGGCAACGCTCATGGCTTCCATGGCCGGCCGGTGGATGAGGAAACCGGGCTGCTGTACTTTAGGAACCGTTATGTCGATCCGGAGATGGGGCGGTTTGTTAGCAGCGACCCGATGGGGTATGTGGATGGGCCTAGTGGGTATCAGTTTGCTGGGTACTCGCCGGGGGACTACTCGGACCCGATGGGTATGGAGATCATGGTCACGGGCACCTACCAGAGTGAATACCTGAAATATCTGCAGCGACTTCTCTCGTTCAACATTAAGATCGACAAGGGCAAGGTAGTGCTCGATGGAGTGGCCGACAAAAAGAAACTGCGGAGATCGCTCAAGGGCGGCGAGCGTGCTCTCTTGGATGCCATCACTAGGAAGCAGCAGGTTACGATTGCGACGAGTGGAAAGGATGCGACGATTGACTTTGGTCGTTTCGATGGGGGCGGCAAAAACTCTATCGATATCAGTGATTTGAAATTGCTTGAAGGACCGAAGAATGCTGGCGGCGCGTTCACGCCAGAGCAGGTAGTCGGTCACGAGACCCTGGAGGCTTTCGCGGCGTCCAAGGGAGCCAGCTTTGCCGAGGCGCACAAGTTTGCGAATCGATTCTTCGGGGGGCTGGGAAGTCCCATCATGTCCAGCGTGAAAGCAATGGGCAATCCGGACAAAGGTACCTTGCTGCGAGTGTCTTTCAACCTACCGATTCAAGGTAGTCCGGGTCACAGTATTCGTATAACGCGCGAATTCTTAACACCGATCCAGCTAAACGCTCCTCCAAGCGGACATATCCCTGCCCATATTGTAGATGTGGAGAAGAAGCCGTGATGACTCGAGTAGCCTTTTCAGTCACCCTGGTTGTGGCCTTGGCATGCGCGTCCGTTTCAGCGCCATGGAAGCGGACCATTCGAGGATCAGTTGTAGCGTACGATCAGACGGCTACATTGACGAAGATCACATCTGCGCCGCAAGTGGATATTCTCATCGTCAAAGTGGAGGTAACCTCTCGGCCCGATGCCGCAGGATCATTCAAGAAGGTCGTTCTCCACGGCTTCCATGGGGAACCACTTCCGCGCGAGTTGTTCGAGAAAGGCCACCGGTGGCGGTTCGCCGTCTCAGCAAGTCGAAGCATCGAAACTTGCACCGCACCACTTCCTTATCTGAAATGGCTAGACGAGCAAGCCAAGGTAAACGCGCCTGATCTGACTCGTGTCGAGTGTTTGGAGGCTAGGCGCTCTGGCGTGTCCCGTCCAAGCCGTCCACAGCCCGATTGATGTCCCGTCCGCCGCGTCCACGATCAAAAGTTGTCCCGTCCGCCGCGTCCGCGATCAAAATCGTAGCCAAACGGCCACTTTATTGGTCTGTCCCGTCCGCGGCGTCCACGATCAAAATCGTAGCCAAACGGCCACTTTATTGGTCGCCTGCCTTCGTTGATGGACCCGCTCCTTGTCTCCTCTTCAGCTCACGCCGAGAATTTCCCAGACCGACGGCGATCTTCGCTAGTTGCCGAGAATCCGAGGCGCCTGAGCGAGCCTTACCGTGGACAGCGCGTCGCAGCAGCCCATCAACTCGCCAGCCTGAGCCGCTCTACTTGGGCGCATAGAAGCCAGAGAGCACTCCTTGCCAGGCGGTCATGAATCGTAGGTGCCCCCGTGAGGGCTTGCGGCCGGTCCAGATCTCGGCTGGCGTGTAGCCATCGAGGCTTTGGTGCGGGCGCAGTTCGTTGTACCAAAACCGGAAGACATCCAGCTGCCGCTGGGCCTTGCGGCCCGCTGGCAGCGGCTCGCGCCGCCGCCGCAGGCGCTCTTTGAAGGTACCGAAGAACCGTTCGACGCGGCCGTTCTGCCAGGGCGAGGCCACCTGAGTTCGCTGGTGGCGAATACCCAGTATGGCCAGCGAAAGCCGGAAGATCCAAGATGTAAAGACTGGCTCGTTGTCAGTGCGCAAGCACTTTGGCTTGCCGCATAGCTCGATCGCGTTGAGCAGCTGGCGAACCAGCTCAATGGAGGCTTTGGTCTTCACCGTCTGAAGGCTCAAGCAGAGCCGAGTGCCGTGGTCGAGCAGGCCGAAGATGGTTTCTTTCTGGCCGGCGGTGTTATCAGCGTAGGTGAGATCGGCGGCCCAGATCAGCCGCTTGCCGCCGATCCCAGGTTTTCTCCTGCGGATCTTCCGGCGCCAAGCGAGAATCTCCAGCTGGTGCTCGTTGAAGATCTTTGCAACGTAGCTCTTGCCCACCGTCATTCGGCGATGGCGGTAGTTGCGATTGAAGGCTGCCGCGATCGCCCTACAGCCATCGTCGGGCTGCAACGCCTTGAGCCGGATCACCGCTTGGCGCACCCACTTGGGCTTGCGCCGGCAGAAGCCGCGATAAGTCGTTGGGTCGGGTGGACACTTGGCTCGGCGGCGGTGCTTCGCCCTGGGTTGCAGGGCGAGCGAAGTGAGCGCAAGAATCAGAAGTAACATGAAGGCACAGAGTAGGGCGCCGCCAAGATCGGGAGTCATGCCCTGAGAATACCGATCTCACGCAGCCTAGCCCGAGGTGCCGCGCTGCCTCACGTATCACCTCCCGAATGCCAGAAGCCCGGCTTGTGCAACTCCAGCACGAAGTCCACCTCGGCGGCCCTCGTCTCGTAGTCACGCCGCTCCTTCGCCGCCGCGATCCTGGCGGCGATCTCGCTGGCCAGGTGCTCTCCCTTGCCGGGTCGCGTCGGCAAAGCTTCTCTGGCCACATCGCGGAGGACTTGCTCCACCAGCGCCCGGTCCTTCTTCTTCGGGTCGCTAGCGTGGTTGAGAAACCACAGGATCAGCGCCGCGGGCTCGAGGAAGCGGTGGTTGACCGCGGCCAGGAAGGCCGCGGTCAGCTCTTCGATCGGTACGCTGGCAGAAAGCTTAATCTCAGCCAGGCTGTCGATGCTGGAATGATTGAGTCGCTGGTTGGCGCCGGTGACCTGAGCGGCGATCTGGCGTACTGTCTGGTGGATCTGTTCGGTGGTCATAGGCTTTCTGGACAGAGTGGCCATTCTGGTGTTCCTCCTAGGTGATCTATTATTGGCGGATATTGACGCCGAAGCCGATGGCCATGGTTTCGATGGCTTGGGCCAGGGCGATGTGTTGCTCGGTGAGTTCGGCCTCCGGCGTGGCGGGCAGCTTGAGGGTCAGCAAAGTGCCTCGTAGATGAACTTCTTTGAGGTCACGGTTCAAGAAAAAGCACCCTCCGGGCAGAAGGGACCGGTCCTGCCCGGAGGGGAGTCGCCGTGGTTGGGGAGGGACCACCACGGCTATCACAGGGGACTCAGGGAGCGAGCGAGGTCGAAATATTCCGGCCGCAGACGGGCCGGCGCCACCGGCCCGATCCGCACCGAGACCCAGCGGCCGACCATCGCGGCTCTGGGTTCTAGGTCGGTGAGTTCACCGCGATAAAACACCCACTCGACGAAGATCAGTGAATCGCGCCAGGAATCAAAGAGATATTTGCGGGTGACCTTCTGTTGCCCCTTGATTTGTCGCCAATCGGGTAAGGTGTTTAGTGCCTGTTGGATCTCTTCGTCGGTCATCGCTCTCTCCTTGGGTCTGGGAGATCGTAGGCGAAGGCAGGAGGGATTGAGCAGACGTCCTGCCTTTCGAGCGCTCACTCCGCGCGGCCCGCTCCGTGATCGAGGGACTACCTGGCAGCTGGTTGATTCTGAGGCTTGAGGACTGTGAGTCCTCTTCATTGAGTAACAGAGAGGACTGAGAGTCCTTTCTGTCCAAAAACTCCGTCGTTTTTGCTGTCGAGGCCCCGGAGAGCCGTTGGTTGCGATACTCTTTGGGCCTAGTCAATATCTCTGGAGGGAGCAATGTTTGGCGAATCAGCGAGCGAGCAGCACCAGCGATGCCTACAAACGCTGAAGGCCCATGTGCGACGGCATCCGATGTCGGTAAGGGAGATCGAGCGCCGCCTGGGATATTCTCCGTCCTACTTGCACCGGATCCTTCGTGGCAAAGTAGGGTTGTCGTTTGAGGGCTTGTTGCAGATGCTCGAAGTGGTGGATATGAGCTTCGAGGAGCTGGCGATCAAGACGGCGCGAGTGGATGCTGAGGGATTGTTGGAGAGAGCCTTACCTATGGGCACGGTAGATCCGCCAGAAATTAAGCAGCTGGCGTTAGTAGCAACTCAGCTCATCGAAGGTGATCTTATTGAAGCAGCATCCGATTCAGCATGTCAGGCGCTATTTCAGGCGGTGAGTGAAGCTGATGAGCAGCGCTACTCGGACCCCTGGTTAGCCGCTGAAAAGGCGTGGTCAATCGCAGCTTGTGTAGCGCCTAGAATAGCCGGCAGATCGGCGCTGGAACTCTGCTGTGGAGCGATCAGCGTATACGGGTCTTGCTGCCGAATTGGCGGAGCTGCTCAGCACGCGATTCGCGCGTTGATCACCGTCAGCCAGCTCGTTCGCTCGTGCGGGCTGAGCCATCGGGCGGACTGGCTTCTTCGGGCCTCGGCGGCCTTGAATAGTCATGGTGAGCACGATGCAGGGCTGGAACTTGCTATTGTAGCTGGGGAGATCTACGAGAGATCCGGAGACAGTGCGGGTATGGGTTCGGCTTGTATCAGCAAGGCTCAGGCCTTGACACTTCTGCCGGACTTCGAGCGTGCAGAGATCGCGTTGCGACTTGCTATTCTCCAGATTCCGTCGCTAGGCTATGAGCGTCAGATATGCGCGGCACATCACGGTCTTGCAAAGATTCTGATCTTCCGAGGGGACTTAGGGGAGGCGAGTTCACATCTCAAGCTTGCATTGTCGATAACCCACAGTTCGGACACATACTGCCGGGGCATGCTGGCCCGAACCATGGGCAATTGGCATTCGAAGAAAGGACATAGGGAAGCAGCGATAGAGAGTTTTCGCCTGGCGGAAAGCTGCCTTTCTGGGATTAACCCTTTCGACACGACATTCGTCGTACTCGATCAGATCGAGTTTTGTTTGGAAGATGGCCGACCCCATGAGGCGATCAAGGCTGCCGAAGACACGTCCGAGCTGATCGAGCTTTTCAAGTCTAATCCGATCGCGGGTGGCATTCTCTTGAGGCTTCGAGATGCTGCCCAGAAGGGGCGGCTGACTGTGCGTTTGATTGAGGTTGCCCGGAAGAAGATGGCCGGCAGGCGGTGTTGCGGAATCCGCCCACCGGCAGTTCTAGAAATCTAGCCGTTTGGCTCGATGAACCCACCATAGTGCGATTCGGCTGGTTTGGACTTGAGCATTCGTTTCTCCCTCGAACCGAGCTAGACTGGCCACGTAATTGCGTCCGCTGCTCGCTACAGATGCCAAAGCTACCGTGCTTCTCAAGGCAGATCCTTCGATTGAATGCCCACCGGAGGGGTGGCCGAGGCCGTGTCCGCGGTTGAGTGCCAGCGGAACTCGATTGCTCATAAATCACCGAAGGCTAGCTATTAGCTCCGAGTGAGGCCGCCAATAGGCGGGCCTCGTGCATCCAGCGCAGCAGAACCTCTGTCATTCAGTGATCTGAGGGGAAACGGTTCATTTCGAGCTTGCACAAATGAACCGTTTGGTCTCAGCGGTGGACTTGCCTACAGTCTTCCGATGCCAAAACAGCTATCTCTGCGCTCTCTCCTCGTCCTCCAAGCCTCTCTCGGTGCCCTCCTACTGTCGGCGAGCGCCGCTCAAGCGGCGCCTGCCTTTATCTCGGTAACCCCCGCCGACGGCACTCTGTCGAGCGCCGCGACGGTGACTCTGACTATCGAAGTGCAGGCCGCGACCAGCTTGCAGGTGGATGGCCAAGCGGTCACCACGGTTGATCCCTCGGGGACGGTGTGGACCGCTGGTCCTTACTCGTTGAGCGAGGGGGAGCGGGTGTTGGTGTTGATTGCCGAGGACGCTTCCGGGGTGCAGGCTCAGCAGCTGCACCGGGTGGTGCGGGACTCGCTGGCGCCGGTGCTGAGCCTGAGCCAGCCGGCGGCGGCGGCGATTGTCGCCAGCTCGCCGCTGACCGTGGCCGGCACGGCGGTGGATGCGCATCTGGCGGTGGTGCGGGTGGGGGGGCAGGTGGCGGCTCTCAGTGGTGCGAGTTTTTCGCACTCGCTGGTCTTGGTGGAGGGCGAGCAGACGTTCACCGTGGAGGCGAGCGACAGCCTGGGGCAGAGCGGGCAGCAGAGTGTGACGGTGACTCTCGATAGCCAGCCGCCGACGGTGGCGCTGTTGGAGGGAGCTCAGCCGCTGGCGGCGGGTGCGCTGTTCAATCGCTCGGTGGTGCTGAGCTTCAGCGTCACGGATGCGACGGCTACGACGGTCGAAGCGCTGCTCGACGGCGCTTCGACCGTCTCTGGCACGATGGTGAGCGGGGCGGGCTCGCATGTGTTCTCAGTGACCGCCACCGACGCGGCGGGCCATCCGACTAGCGTCAGCCGGAGCTTTGAGATCGACCTGACGGCGCCGACTTTTCTCAGCTTCACGCCGAGCGATGGCACCCTCTTGGCAGACTCGCAGGTGACCCTCAGCGGGGTGGTGGAGGGTGCGGCCGCGCTGAGTGTCGAGGGACAGGCGGCGAGCCTGGTGGGGCAGTCGTGGACGGCCGGGGCATTGCAGCTGATCGAGGGGGAGCGGGAGATTTCTATCCTCGCTACTGATCTGGCGGGCAATAGCGCCTCGTTCACCTTGCATTTGGAGCGCGACGCGACGGCGCCGCAGCTGATCGGCCTGGTGCCCAGCCTGGACACGGTTCTGGCGACCTCGCCGGTGGCCGTAAGCGGCACCGCGAGTGACGCCCACTTGCTGGAGGTGCGGGTGGGGGGCGAGCTGGCGAGCCTGACGGGCTCGCAGTTCAGCCAGCCGGCGGTGGCGCTGGTGGAGGGTGAGAATCTCCTGCCGATCGTCGCCACGGATCAGGTGGGCCATCAGGCGACGGCCGAGCTGCGGCTGGTGCTCGATACCCAGGCACCGACGCTGTCGCTGCTGGTGGCGGGGGTGCCGCTGCAGGGTGGCGCGGTGTTCGCCGGCCCGGTGACGCCTGAGATCTCGGCCAGCGACGCCACCGAGGTGGTGACGTCGGCGACTCTCGACGGCGCCACCTACTTGCCGGGCACGGTGATTGATGGCGATGGCTTGCATCAGCTGTCAGTGAGCGCCAGCGACGCGGCGGGCCATCAGGCGACGGTGCTGGTGAGCTTCAGCCTCGACCTGGCGCCGCCGGTGTTCGCGGATCTGGCGCCGGTGGCTGGCAGTGTGGACAGCGCTTCTCAGGTGACGCTGACCGGCCGCGCGCCGGGGGCGGTGTCGGTGTCGGTGGACGGGCAGGCGGCGACGCTGGCGGGGGATGGCTTCAGCGCCGGTCCCTTCAATTTGAGCGAAGGGGAGCGAGTGTTTCTGCTCGCCGCCATCGATGGCGGCGGCAACGTCACCCAGCTGACCCACCGCTTGACCCGCGACTCGACGGCGCCGCAGCTCACCCTCGGCCAGCCGGCGGCCGGATCCCTGCTGGGGAGTACCACGGTCGATGTCAGCGGCACGGCGAGTGATCCGCGTCTTGATCAGGTGACGGTCAATGGGGTGCTGGCCGAAATCAGTGGCGGCGCTTTCCTGGCCCGTCAGGTGGCGCTTATTGAAGGTGACAATGTGCTCACCGTGGTGGCGGCGGACACGGTGGGCAACGAGGTCCAAACGACCCGCTCGGTGACCGTTGATACGACGCCGCCGACGGTCGTCATCACCGACCCGGCCAGCGGCACGATCACCCCCGAGGCGGGGCTGACCCTGTCGGGCAGCGCCGCGGATCCTCATCTCGACCGGGTCGAGGTGGCGGGGGTGGGGGCGAGCCTGGTGGGTGAGCAATGGTCGTTGGCGGTGGATCTGCAAGAGGGCAGTAACACTTTCACCGTCGAAGCCTTCGACCCGCTCGGCCACAGCACCAGCGCCAGCGTCACGGTGACTCGCGACAGCTCGGCGCCTGAGATCCACATCGAGAGCCCGGCCGAGGGGCTTTACAGCCCAGCAGCGAATCTCACGGTCAGCGGCACGGTGGTCGCGGAGCCCGATTTGACAGTGACGGTGGGCGGCGTGGCGGCGACGATTGCGGGCAGCAGCTGGAGCGCCGCCGCGGTGCCGCTAGTAGAGGGTGAGAACCGGCTGATCGCAAGGGTGACCGACGCCCTGGGCAACCAAGGCACTCACACGCGGGTGGTGTGGCGCGACAACCAAGCGCCGGAGTTTCTATCGTCGATCCCCGCCGCGGGGGCTCTCGAGCTGCCGGCCGGCAGCAGCTTCCGGCTGCGCTTCAGCGAGCCGTTGGCGGCGCCCAGCGGGGGCGCCTACAGCCTCAGCACATTGGCTGGGCAAGCCCTGGCGAGCAGTGCCGAGATCGATGGCGACGACTTGGTGATCACCCCGCAGGCAGCACTGCCGTCGGCCACCGAGCTGCGCCTGGTGCTAGGGGCGGGGCTGGTCGATCGGGCGGGCAATGCTCTAGCGGCGGCTCATACTCTGGCTTTCACCGTGGTCGATGGCGGCTCCCCGGCGGCGCCGCAGCTCGACGCCTACGCTAGCTATCTCTGTGCGCCGGCTATCACCCTTGCCGGCAGTGCCGAGCCTGGTGCTTGGATCGAGGTAGATGGCGGGGCCTCAGTAGGAGCGGGGCAGGTGGCAGACGATGGCCGTTTCGCCATCAGCGTCGTGCTGCTGCCCGAGGGGCCGAATCACCTGACGGTGATCGCCGTCGACGCCGCGGGCAACCCCTCGCCCGCGACGAGCGCCGATATCGTCCACGATTGCACCGCGCCGGAGGTGCTGGGTGCCAGCCGGGAGGCGGCGGGATTCCGCATCGCCCTCAGCGAGACGGTCGACCCTCTGAGCTTGAGCGGCTCGGTGCGGGTGTACGACGGCGGGATGGAAATCGCCGGCACAGAGAGTGCGACTGCCAGCGAGCTGATCTGGACCGCCAGCGGAGCGTTGCCAGCAGTCGCTCTGCTGGTCGAAGTCGAGGGAGCTTTGGCGGACCTGGCCGGCAACCCGTTGGCTTTCCCCTACCGGCAACTCTTCGATATAGCCCTGGGCGGTAGCTTCTTCTCTGGCACCGCTATCGACGACGCCTCCGGCCGGCCGCTGGGCGGGGTGCGGGCGGTGGTGACGGCGAGCGATGGGGTGGCCCTGGCCGAGCCCTGGCCGGAGCAGACCAGCGGCGAGGACGGTCGCCTGGTGATCGCTCTGCCCGCCGGCACTCACGACGTGACCTTTGCCCGGCCGGGCTACACGCCGGTGTTTCGGGTGGTGACGACGGTCGACGGCCAAGGCACGGACGTTTTCGACCCTCGCCTGACGCCGGCCGCGGCGGCGGTGTCGATAGATGCATCGGGCGGCTTGGTGGAGGGCTCTTCCGAGGTCGGCACGGCGCCGCGTCTCACTCTTCCGCCCGCCGGCCTGGCGTCGGCTGCGGCGGTGCGCCTGACGGCGGTGGGCGGCCAGGGGCTGGCCGCCTTGCTGCCCTACGGCTGGGCACCGCGGGGTGCCGTCTGGGTGGATCTCTCGGCCGTGAATCTGGATAGTTCCGCGACCCTCGATCTGCCGGTGACCTCGGCCGACGGGACGGTCCTGGAAGCGGTGACTCTCGATCTCGCCACCCTGCAATGGCGTTCGCTGGGGGTGGTGACGGTGAGCGGCGGCGAGGTCACGATGACCGTCGACGGCGAAGGAGCCTGGGCGGCGGTGGAAGCCGACTCGGGAGCTTTGGCGCCGCCCCCGGCGGTCGCTGGCCAGATGCTGGGCTCCTCGGCCGCGCCGCCGTCCGGCGGGGTGACTAGCGCCAGCCTGAGCTTCGATCCCGAGGTGGTCTTGCCGACGCAGCGCAGCTGGGTACAGGTGCTCTACGGGCTGGCGGCGGAGGTGCCGAGCGGGGTGCCGCTGACTTTGTCGATCGAGGAGCGGCTGGAGCTACTCGATGGCAGCGTGCGGCGGATCAGTCCCTACAGCGCCGATCTGGTGCTCTACCGCGATTCGCTGGGCGATCCGACCTCGAGGTTCCGCCTGCGGCCTTCGGCCGCGGCGCGCAGCCTGCCGGTGCGGCTAGGTGCCGAGCAAGTCAGCGTGCGGTCCTACGGTGATGAGACGGTGCGCGGCAACGTGCTCGGCCCCGACGGCGGGGTGGTGTCGAGTGCCGAGGGCGATCAGGTGGTGTTGCCGACGGGAGCCCTCGAGGAGCCCACGGCGGTGACCCTGAGTCGCCGGACAGTGGCAGATCTGCCGCTGGCTCCACCCGCTGGTGGCACGGTCGATGGCGTCTTGGAGCTGGACCTTGCCGGCCGCCGGCTGTTGCTGCCGGCTGAGTTGTCGTGGTCGCTGACCCCGGCACCGGCTGCTGGCACGCCGGGTTTGTTGCTAGGGGTGGTGGAAGTGGAAGGCGAGCCGCGCTATCGGGCGATTGCCGAGCTGGAAGCCACCGGCACGGGCTGGAGGACCCAGGCGATTGACGCTGCCGATCTGGCCTGGCCGGGGGTGCTGGAAGGTGGTTTGTACGTTTTCTTGCGCCTCGATGCGGCACCGCGCTTTGTGCGGGGCATGGTGCTTGACCCAGGAGGTGCTCCGGTCGTGGGCGCGGTGGTCGAGTCGACGACGGTGCCTTGGCTCCAGATCTCAGCCGCCGAGGGTGGCTACGTGCTGCCGATTCTGCTGGATGCCGCCACTCTCAGCGCGCGGCGCGCGGTCACCGGCAACGCGGTGGCGGTGGCGCTGCCGGCCGGGGTTGCGGCGGAGCGGGTCGATCTCGATTTGCCGCTACAGATCGTGGCGCCGTGGGTCGAGCAGATCACTCCGTCAGCGGGCACCAGCGGAGTGCTGCTCGGCTTCAATCCAGTGGTGCGTTTCAGCGAGCCGGTGGATCGGGCCTCGCTCGATGGCGCTATCGAGCTGCGCCAGGGGGGCGTGGCGGTGGCGGTGGCACTCGATCACCAGGGCGCCCTGGTCACCCTGCTACCGCAGGCGACGCTGGTGCCCGGCAGCGAGTACGAGGTCTGGGTGGGGGCGGCGGTGCGTGACTTGCAGGGCTATGGGCTGAGCGGCTCGGTGAGCGTGCTGTTTAGCACCGAGGTGGTGGCGACGCCAGCCGGGGTCGATCGCGGGCGGATCTTCCTGGTCGAGCCCGATGCCCAGGGGCTGGCGCGAGTGGAGGGCCTGGCGGGGGCGGCGCCGGCCGGCACGCTGGTCTTCGTCGAAAACCTGACATCGTTCTCGACCACCGAATCTGTACAGAGCGCGGGTGACGGCAGCTTCCTACTGACAATCGGCGCCAGCCTCGACGATCAGCTGCTGCTGCATGTGCTGATCGACGGCGGTAACGAGGTAGTGATCCTGCTGACTCCGTTCCTGGGCGCCGACCTGCGCACCGGCCTGGCGGGGACGGGGGCGGGGGAGTTTACGACCGCCGATGGAATCACCGTGCGTTACGCGGCTGGCACCTTCGCCGGGCCGTCCAGGGTGCAGGTGACGCCGATCGCCATGGGCACGCTGGCGGCGGCAGAAGACTTCAGCGAGCTGGTGACCTTCCGGCTGGAGATCGCCGGCGCGCAGCCACTGAAGCCGCTGGAAGTGACGATGGCGGCGCCGGCTGGCACCGCACCAGCTGGCACCGCAGCGGGCAGCCTCTGGCTGCTGCGCCGGCAGCTCGAGATTGCCGATTTACCGTGGATGGTCCACGCCGAGCTGGCTCTCGATGGCGGTGAGCTGAGCACGATCCACACCGTGGGCGAAGCCCAATCCGCCAACTCCGGCGAGGTGGGTGGCACCAAGTCAGGCACGTTTGACGTGCCGGCCCCTCTGCGGGTACTGAGCCCGGCAGAAGCCGCCGCGCGGCTGCCGCGCTCGGGCTTCTTGAGCGCTCTGCCGCCTGCTGACCCAGCGGCTCTGGTCGAGGTCGAGCCGCCCCTGGCCGGCTTGGGACCGGCCAAGGCGACCGTTGTCCCCGTCCTGGCGGACTACCTGGTCGGCGTCTCCCGCCCCGGCATCTACCAGGCAGCGAGGGCCGAGGTCGAGCTGGGTTGGATCGCCTTCCCCTTCCGTGGCGCCCAAGATCTGGTGGTGCGCACCGCCGAGTTACCCGAGGTGGTGCTGGCGCTCGATGCCGTCAACCGCTCCTTCCTGCCGCTAGGCGCCGGTGCCTTGCCGGTTGAACTCAGCCCGACGCCATTGAACGCCGATCCAGCCGCGCCGGGGACCAAGGCGCCGCCAGCGGGCGAGCCCAAGGCCGACTCGGTGGAGATCCAGGTGCTCGATTTCGCCGGTGTCGAGCTTTACCGGCTGGTGGTCGACGCCCCGACCCAGCAGCTGGTGCTGCTGACCCCCAGCCAGCTACCCAACGCCGGGCCGCCCATGCCGGTGGGTGGTGGGCCGCTGCGCTTCCATGCATTCGACGTCGCTGAAGGCACCGCTGAGATCGCCGCCGGCATCAGCGCCGAGCTGGAGGGTAACTCGCTCACCGTGCGCGGCGAGGCCGGCAGTGCCGGAGCTGGAGTGGCGGTGCGTTTGATCGATCTAGAAAGCTCGAACGTGCTCAGCGCTACGGCTTCTCCAGGCGGTAGCTTCAGCGTCGTCGCCAGTCCGTCGCAGCTCGGCGATCAGCTGGTGCTGGCGATCTCGGCCAAGCTCACTCCCGGCCAGCCGCTGCGCCTCGACTTCTCAGAAGCCTTGCAAGAAGAGGCGCCAGGTATCCGGGTCGAGCACGACGGGATGGCGCTGCCGATCACCAAAGAGCCTCTGGGCAGCTGGGCACAGCTGCGGATCCATGGCGGCTGGCAGGCTGGCAAGACCTACAACTTGCGCCTGGACTCCACCATGGCCGACGCCGCCGGCTTGCCTTGGGATACTGACCTGACTCTGCCTTTCGAAGTCGCCGAATCGAGCGCCGGCACTAGCTTCGCGCTCGACGCGGCGCACGACATCGCGCGCCTCGGCTCGTTGCTCTTCGTGGCCGCCGGCGCCGATGGCCTGGCGGTGCTCGACGCCAGCGACCCGCGCCAGCTGAAGAACTGGCTGGCGGCTGAGACCTACGTCGATCTGGTCTCGGAGCCAGGTCTACCGGTGCGCGGGGTGGCGACCGACAGCCATGGCCGGGTGGTGGCAGTAGGGGGTGGCGTCGCCCGCCGGGGGGTGCTGCTGATCCTCGATCCGCAAGAGCTGCCCCAGGGTGCCGCGACGGTGCCCGCGGCGGCGATTCTCGGCCGCACCCTCCTCACCGAGCCCCAGCTGGCTGGCTCGGGTGCCCCGCCGCTGCTCATCGGTCGGCCGCTGGAGGTCGAAATCTTCAACCGCGACCAGAGCACGACTTGGACGCTGGGGGAGGCGGTGCCGCCGGGCCTCACCCTGGCCCCGCCCAGTCCACCGAGCGGCACGGCGGCCGTCTCGCTCACGGTCAGCGGCATGGCGACGGCGGAGCGTCCGGTGACCTTGCGCAATCTCACCACCGGCGAGCGCGACAGCGCTCGCGTCGGCAGTGCTGGTGGCGGCGGTGCTGGCAGTTTCTCCCTGAGTCTCAGCGTGCAGCGCGGCGACCGCCTGGAGCTACTGCGCAACGAGCTGTCCCTGGCCTACGTGGCAGGTTACGACGCCGGGGTGGTGACGGTGGATCTGAACGCCGTCGAAGCGGCCGATGAGGAAGTCGACGATCCCTGGGATGCTTTCGATCTGCTGCGCTACAACACCCATTATTTTGTACCGACCGAGGTGCTGTGCTCGACGTTTGAGAACGACCAGCGCTTCGACGTGATCGAGGCGCGGGTGCTGCCGGCGGCGTCGGAGGGCGAGCCTTGGAGCGTGCTGGCTCTGGTTGAGAACTATGGCTTGCTGTCGCTGGGTGCCTCGGTCGCTGCGCCGCTGGACAAGCTGGCCTACCGCGACGCTCTGTGCGGCGAGGTCGATGACAACCGCAAGCTGGGCGGTCTCGACGTGCTGCCCGGCTACCGTTTCGACCGTAACGGCGACGGTGTGCTGGACGACGATGAGCCCGAGCGTGACTACGCGCTGCTCACCAACACCGTCGGTGGCGGCGGTCGTGGCTGGCTGCTGATTGTCGATGTCACCGAGCGCGATGAGCTTCGCCGGGTGGGCCGCATCGAGCTGCCCGGCCCGGCGACGCGGGTGACTGCTGA
This sequence comes from Candidatus Multivoradales bacterium, assembly GCA_965248925.1. Taxonomy (GTDB): domain Bacteria; phylum Acidobacteriota; class Thermoanaerobaculia; order Multivoradales; family J023; genus CBDFLE01. The sequence goes on from CBDFLE010000004.1 coordinate 282,353, forward strand.
TCCGGTCGGCCGCCGCGCCCTGGTCTCAGGCCTCGGTGGCGGGGTCTACATCGTCGACCTCGACCGCTGGCCCGAGCTGGGTGGCGGCGGCGGAACCCCTCAGATCTGGTCGAGCGATCGGGTGGTCGAGCGCTTGAGCTTTGGCGAGGACGTGCGCGCCCCCACCTTGGTGGCGCCGGAGCTGGGCCTGGCCTTCGCCGGTGGCGTTGCCCGCGGCGTGACCCCCATCAGCACCGGCCTGCCGCGCCTGTCGCTGGTGACCAGCGGCCAGCAGGGACTGCGTCGGGTCGCCCGGCTGGCGCCATTTGGCGCGCCTACCGCGCCGGAGAGTGCCGAGGAGGGAGCGGAAGAAATACCCGGCGTGATCCGCGTGCAGGCGCAGCTTCCTGGTGGCCTGGCCGATGCCGAGGGCAAGATCCGTGTCGACCTCGCGGGCATCGGCCCCGCCGGTTTGCCGGTGCGCGGCCTCGGCGAGGGGCTGATGGACGAGCCCATGGCCGAGCTGAAAGACGATAAGGCGCTGGTGCTACAACGGCAGTCGGACAACCCCCTGTCAGAGGGCTACAACGTCTTCCTCTCCGACCCGGTGGTGCTGCTGGCTGACGTGCGCGCCTCGGCGCATTTCGAGCGCTCGGAGGCTGAGAAGAAGGTCTGCCGCCGCTGCGACCTGGTGGACGAGGGGGTCTACTCCGCGGCCGATCTACCTCCCAACGAGCTGCATGTCGAGCTGCTGTCGGGTCACCAGGTCCGCGCCAGCTACAGCGCCAGCTTCGCCACCAGCCTCAGCGGGCTTTACAACGCCGATCTGCTAGCGGGCTACGCCGTCATCGCCGACAGTGTGCCCTGGGATCTCAGCCCCTCGCCGCACCAGGAGCCGGTGCTCAATGCCGCCACTAGCGCGATGGCGGCGCCGGGCACCCTCCTGCACTCAGGAGAGATGACCCGCCAGGCGATCGACTTAAGCCTCCAAGGCCGGGGATTGGACCTCGCCTTGGTGCGCACCTACCGCAGCCAGACAAATCAGCAACGGCCCCCTCGGCCCGGGCTGGGATCATGGCTACCGCCTGCGCCTGCGGCTCTTGCCCAATGGCGATATCGACTTCTTCGACGGCACTGGCCGCCGCGAGACCTTCACCTTGGAAGACGACCGCGAGCTGAAGCCGCCCGTCGGCCGCTTCGTCCAGCTCAAGAAGTACGCCGAGGGCTACACCCTGATCGGCAGCGGCTACCAGCGCTGGCGTTTCGACCGCTGGGGTCGTTTAGTGTCGATGATCGACTCGGTGCGCACCAGCGAAGGGACCGGCAACGAGATCACCTTCCACTACGACTCCCACTCGCGCCTGGCGCGAATCCACGACGACCTCGACCGCAACACCTTCCTGCACTACGACGACGAAGGCCGCCTGGAGAAGATCGTCGACTTCAGTGATCGCGACTTCCTCTACCACTACGACGCCCAGGGAAGATTGACCAGTTTCGAGACCCCAGACGTCGACCTCGGCAGCGGCAGCAGCCAGCGCCTGTCGACCACCTACGCCTACCACATCCCCTTGGCACGGGCCTGGCCGGGCAGCTCACCCAGCGCGATGATCTGAAAAGCGAGACCGACGCCAAGAGCCAGACCTGGCTCACCCTGCGGTATCAGGACTCCGACGGCAACGGCCGCCCCGATGCGCTCAAAGAACAAGACTGGGGAGCGGGGACAGTGCATTTGGCCTTCGATTTCGACGGCCAGCAGACCACCCTCACCGATCGCCGAGGCAAAGTCTGGACCTACCATCACAACGCTGCTGGGCAGGCCACCAGCCTGGTCGATCCGAAGTCAGCCAACGGGTCGTGGCAATACGACGGCGAGGGTCTACTGACCCGCGCCACCCGCCCCCTGGGTGGGGCTACCGAGATCGAGTATCCGGCGGACACCTCCGGCGACCGCCGCGGCAGAGGCGATGCTCTGCGGATGGTTAAGATCGCCGACAGCCGCGGCCCCAACGGCTCGCCCAGCGAGCTGGTGACCACCTGGGAATACCACTCGCCGACCCACCAGCCCAGCCGAAAGACCGAGCCCGGTGGCGCGGTGACGGTGTGGGTACGGACGGACAATGGCCTGCCCCAGCAAATCGTGCGGGCGGCTGGCGCGGCGGAGCAGAGCATCACCGGATTGACCTACAACGCCCGCGGCCAGCTGCTGGAAGCCACTAATCCCAACGGTCACGTCACCCGCCACAGCTATTTCGCCTCTGGCGGGCAGAAAGGCTATCTGCAGCAAACAGAAGTCGACCCTGGCGGTCTCAGTCTGGTCACCACCTACGAGCGCAATGATCGCGGCCAGCTGGAGGCGATCACCGATCCGCGGGGTGTGCGCCATGAGACCGAGCTGAACAATCTGGATTGGCCG
>CBDFLE010000005.1:0-2357353 GCA_965248925.1 Candidatus Multivoradales bacterium
GGTCGTGGGCGCGGTGGTCGAGTCGACGACGGTGCCTTGGCTCCAGATCTCAGCCGCCGAGGGTGGCTACGTGCTGCCGATTCTGCTGGATGCCGCCACTCTCAGCGCGCGGCGCGCGGTCACCGGCAACGCGGTGGCGGTGGCGCTGCCGGCCGGGGTTGCGGCGGAGCGGGTCGATCTCGATTTGCCGCTACAGATCGTGGCGCCGTGGGTCGAGCAGATCACTCCGTCGGCGGGCACCAGCGGAGTGCTGCTCGGCTTCAATCCAGTGGTGCGTTTCAGCGAGCCGGTGGATCGGGCCTCGCTCGATGGCGCTATCGAGCTGCGCCAGGGGGGCGTGGCGGTGGCGGTGGCACTCGATCACCAGGGCGCCCTGGTCACCCTGCTACCGCAGGCGACGCTGGTGCCCGGCAGCGAGTACGAGGTCTGGGTGGGGGCGGCGGTGCGTGACTTGCAGGGCTATGGGCTGAGCGGCTCGGTGAGCGTGCTGTTTAGCACCGAGGTGGTGGCGACGCCAGCCGGGGTCGATCGCGGGCGGATCTTCCTGGTCGAGCCCGATGCCCAGGGGCTGGCGCGAGTGGAGGGCCTGGCGGGGGCGGCGCCGGCCGGCACGCTGGTCTTCGTCGAAAACCTGACATCGTTCTCGACCACCGAATCTGTACAGAGCGCGGGTGACGGCAGCTTCCTACTGACAATCGGCGCCAGCCTCGACGATCAGCTGCTGCTGCATGTGCTGATCGACGGCGGTAACGAGGTAGTGATCCTGCTGACTCCGTTCCTGGGCGCCGACCTGCGCACCGGCCTGGCGGGGACGGGGGCGGGGGAGTTTACGACCGCCGATGGAATCACCGTGCGTTACGCGGCTGGCACCTTCGCCGGGCCGTCCAGGGTGCAGGTGACGCCGATCGCCATGGGCACGCTGGCGGCGGCAGAAGACTTCAGCGAGCTGGTGACCTTCCGGCTGGAGATCGCCGGCGCGCAGCCACTGAAGCCGCTGGAAGTGACGATGGCGGCGCCGGCTGGCACCGCACCAGCTGGCACCGCAGCGGGCAGCCTCTGGCTGCTGCGCCGGCAGCTCGAGATTGCCGATTTACCGTGGATGGTCCACGCCGAGCTGGCTCTCGATGGCGGTGAGCTGAGCACGATCCACACCGTGGGCGAAGCCCAATCCGCCAACTCCGGCGAGGTGGGTGGCACCAAGTCAGGCACGTTTGACGTGCCGGCCCCTCTGCGGGTACTGAGCCCGGCAGAAGCCGCCGCGCGGCTGCCGCGCTCGGGCTTCTTGAGCGCTCTGCCGCCTGCTGACCCAGCGGCTCTGGTCGAGGTCGAGCCGCCCCTGGCCGGCTTGGGACCGGCCAAGGCGACCGTTGTCCCCGTCCTGGCGGACTACCTGGTCGGCGTCTCCCGCCCCGGCATCTACCAGGCAGCGAGGGCCGAGGTCGAGCTGGGTTGGATCGCCTTCCCCTTCCGTGGCGCCCAAGATCTGGTGGTGCGCACCGCCGAGTTACCCGAGGTGGTGCTGGCGCTCGATGCCGTCAACCGCTCCTTCCTGCCGCTAGGCGCCGGTGCCTTGCCGGTTGAACTCAGCCCGACGCCATTGAACGCCGATCCAGCCGCGCCGGGGACCAAGGCGCCGCCAGCGGGCGAGCCCAAGGCCGACTCGGTGGAGATCCAGGTGCTCGATTTCGCCGGTGTCGAGCTTTACCGGCTGGTGGTCGACGCCCCGACCCAGCAGCTGGTGCTGCTGACCCCCAGCCAGCTACCCAACGCCGGGCCGCCCATGCCGGTGGGTGGTGGGCCGCTGCGCTTCCATGCATTCGACGTCGCTGAAGGCACCGCTGAGATCGCCGCCGGCATCAGCGCCGAGCTGGAGGGTAACTCGCTCACCGTGCGCGGCGAGGCCGGCAGTGCCGGAGCTGGAGTGGCGGTGCGTTTGATCGATCTAGAAAGCTCGAACGTGCTCAGCGCTACGGCTTCTCCAGGCGGTAGCTTCAGCGTCGTCGCCAGTCCGTCGCAGCTCGGCGATCAGCTGGTGCTGGCGATCTCGGCCAAGCTCACTCCCGGCCAGCCGCTGCGCCTCGACTTCTCAGAAGCCTTGCAAGAAGAGGCGCCAGGTATCCGGGTCGAGCACGACGGGATGGCGCTGCCGATCACCAAAGAGCCTCTGGGCAGCTGGGCACAGCTGCGGATCCATGGCGGCTGGCAGGCTGGCAAGACCTACAACTTGCGCCTGGACTCCACCATGGCCGACGCCGCCGGCTTGCCTTGGGATACTGACCTGACTCTGCCTTTCGAAGTCGCCGAATCGAGCGCCGGCACTAGCTTCGCGCTCGACGCGGCGCACGACATCGCGCGCCTCGGCTCGTTGCTCTTCGTGGCCGCCGGCGCCGATGGCCTGGCGGTGCTCGACGCCAGCGACCCGCGCCAGCTGAAGAACTGGCTGGCGGCTGAGACCTACGTCGATCTGGTCTCGGAGCCAGGTCTACCGGTGCGCGGGGTGGCGACCGACAGCCATGGCCGGGTGGTGGCAGTAGGGGGTGGCGTCGCCCGCCGGGGGGTGCTGCTGATCCTCGATCCGCAAGAGCTGCCCCAGGGTGCCGCGACGGTGCCCGCGGCGGCGATTCTCGGCCGCACCCTCCTCACCGAGCCCCAGCTGGCTGGCTCGGGTGCCCCGCCGCTGCTCATCGGTCGGCCGCTGGAGGTCGAAATCTTCAACCGCGACCAGAGCACGACTTGGACGCTGGGGGAGGCGGTGCCGCCGGGCCTCACCCTGGCCCCGCCCAGTCCACCGAGCGGCACGGCGGCCGTCTCGCTCACGGTCAGCGGCATGGCGACGGCGGAGCGTCCGGTGACCTTGCGCAATCTCACCACCGGCGAGCGCGACAGCGCTCGCGTCGGCAGTGCTGGTGGCGGCGGTGCTGGCAGTTTCTCCCTGAGTCTCAGCGTGCAGCGCGGCGACCGCCTGGAGCTACTGCGCAACGAGCTGTCCCTGGCCTACGTGGCAGGTTACGACGCCGGGGTGGTGACGGTGGATCTGAACGCCGTCGAAGCGGCCGATGAGGAAGTCGACGATCCCTGGGATGCTTTCGATCTGCTGCGCTACAACACCCATTATTTTGTACCGACCGAGGTGCTGTGCTCGACGTTTGAGAACGACCAGCGCTTCGACGTGATCGAGGCGCGGGTGCTGCCGGCGGCGTCGGAGGGCGAGCCTTGGAGCGTGCTGGCTCTGGTTGAGAACTATGGCTTGCTGTCGCTGGGTGCCTCGGTCGCTGCGCCGCTGGACAAGCTGGCCTACCGCGACGCTCTGTGCGGCGAGGTCGATGACAACCGCAAGCTGGGCGGTCTCGACGTGCTGCCCGGCTACCGTTTCGACCGTAACGGCGACGGTGTGCTGGACGACGATGAGCCCGAGCGTGACTACGCGCTGCTCACCAACACCGTCGGTGGCGGCGGTCGTGGCTGGCTGCTGATTGTCGATGTCACCGAGCGCGATGAGCTTCGCCGGGTGGGCCGCATCGAGCTGCCCGGCCCGGCGACGCGGGTGACTGCTGATCCGGTCGGCCGCCGCGCCCTGGTCTCAGGCCTCGGTGGCGGGGTCTACATCGTCGACCTCGACCGCTGGCCCGAGCTGGGTGGCGGCGGCGGAACCCCTCAGATCTGGTCGAGCGATCGGGTGGTCGAGCGCTTGAGCTTTGGCGAGGACGTGCGCGCCCCCACCTTGGTGGCGCCGGAGCTGGGCCTGGCCTTCGCCGGTGGCGTTGCCCGCGGCGTGACCCCCATCAGCACCGGCCTGCCGCGCCTGTCGCTGGTGACCAGCGGCCAGCAGGGACTGCGTCGGGTCGCCCGGCTGGCGCCATTTGGCGCGCCTACCGCGCCGGAGAGTGCCGAGGAGGGAGCGGAAGAAATACCCGGCGTGATCCGCGTGCAGGCGCAGCTTCCTGGTGGCCTGGCCGATGCCGAGGGCAAGATCCGTGTCGACCTCGCGGGCATCGGCCCCGCCGGTTTGCCGGTGCGCGGCCTCGGCGAGGGGCTGATGGACGAGCCCATGGCCGAGCTGAAAGACGATAAGGCGCTGGTGCTACAACGGCAGTCGGACAACCCCCTGTCAGAGGGCTACAACGTCTTCCTCTCCGACCCGGTGGTGCTGCTGGCTGACGTGCGCGCCTCGGCGCATTTCGAGCGCTCGGAGGCTGAGAAGAAGGTCTGCCGCCGCTGCGACCTGGTGGACGAGGGGGTCTACTCCGCGGCCGATCTACCTCCCAACGAGCTGCATGTCGAGCTGCTGTCGGGTCACCAGGTCCGCGCCAGCTACAGCGCCAGCTTCGCCACCAGCCTCAGCGGGCTTTACAACGCCGATCTGCTAGCGGGCTACGCCGTCATCGCCGACAGTGTGCCCTGGGATCTCAGCCCCTCGCCGCACCAGGAGCCGGTGCTCAATGCCGCCACTAGCGCGATGGCGGCGCCGGGCACCCTCCTGCACTCAGGAGAGATGACCCGCCAGGCGATCGACTTAAGCCTCCAAGGCCGGGGATTGGACCTCGCCTTGGTGCGCACCTACCGCAGCCAGACAATCAGCAACGGCCCCCTCGGCCCGGGCTGGGATCATGGCTACCGCCTGCGCCTGCGGCTCTTGCCCAATGGCGATATCGACTTCTTCGACGGCACTGGCCGCCGCGAGACCTTCACCTTGGAAGACGACCGCGAGCTGAAGCCGCCCGTCGGCCGCTTCGTCCAGCTCAAGAAGTACGCCGAGGGCTACACCCTGATCGGCAGCGGCTACCAGCGCTGGCGTTTCGACCGCTGGGGTCGTTTAGTGTCGATGATCGACTCGGTGCGCACCAGCGAAGGGACCGGCAACGAGATCACCTTCCACTACGACTCCCACTCGCGCCTGGCGCGAATCCACGACGACCTCGACCGCAACACCTTCCTGCACTACGACGACGAAGGCCGCCTGGAGAAGATCGTCGACTTCAGTGATCGCGACTTCCTCTACCACTACGACGCCCAGGGAAGATTGACCAGTTTCGAGACCCCAGACGTCGACCTCGGCAGCGGCAGCAGCCAGCGCCTGTCGACCACCTACGCCTACCATCCCCTTGGCACGGGCCTGGCCGGGCAGCTCACCCAGCGCGATGATCTGAAAAGCGAGACCGACGCCAAGAGCCAGACCTGGCTCACCCTGCGGTATCAGGACTCCGACGGCAACGGCCGCCCCGATGCGCTCAAAGAACAAGACTGGGGAGCGGGGACAGTGCATTTGGCCTTCGATTTCGACGGCCAGCAGACCACCCTCACCGATCGCCGAGGCAAAGTCTGGACCTACCATCACAACGCTGCTGGGCAGGCCACCAGCCTGGTCGATCCGAAGTCAGCCAACGGGTCGTGGCAATACGACGGCGAGGGTCTACTGACCCGCGCCACCCGCCCCCTGGGTGGGGCTACCGAGATCGAGTATCCGGCGGACACCTCCGGCGACCGCCGCGGCAGAGGCGATGCTCTGCGGATGGTTAAGATCGCCGACAGCCGCGGCCCCAACGGCTCGCCCAGCGAGCTGGTGACCACCTGGGAATACCACTCGCCGACCCACCAGCCCAGCCGAAAGACCGAGCCCGGTGGCGCGGTGACGGTGTGGGTACGGACGGACAATGGCCTGCCCCAGCAAATCGTGCGGGCGGCTGGCGCGGCGGAGCAGAGCATCACCGGATTGACCTACAACGCCCGCGGCCAGCTGCTGGAAGCCACTAATCCCAACGGTCACGTCACCCGCCACAGCTATTTCGCCTCTGGCGGGCAGAAAGGCTATCTGCAGCAAACAGAAGTCGACCCTGGCGGTCTCAGTCTGGTCACCACCTACGAGCGCAATGATCGCGGCCAGCTGGAGGCGATCACCGATCCGCGGGGTGTGCGCCATGAGACCGAGCTGAACAATCTGGATTGGCCGCTGGCCCAAGTAGCCGCCGCCAGCACCAGCGGTTTTCTGGCACCCCTCGGCTACCGCACGACCTGGAGCTACGACGCCAACGGCGACATCAGCGAAGTGGCCAGCCCTTTCGGCGATGGCTCGACGACGACGATCGAAGCTCGTACTTACGGCGTGCTCGGCGAGCTGCTGTCGGTCGAGAGGGAGGTGGCACCGGGAGGTCGGCGGATTGTCGAGACCTCGACCTATGACCCAAACCTGAACCTCTTGACTCACATCGACGGCGCCGGCCAGCGGGTCGAGCGTGAGTACGACGACCGAGGCCAGTTGTCTCTGGTGCGCCGCGGCTTGGGTACCGGCGCATTGGCGACACCGATTGTCGAGCACCAGAGCTACGACCTGGACGGCCATTTGAGCAGTCAGCGCGATGGCCGCGGCATGACCTGGGAGGCCGAGCGCGATGGCCATGGTCGGGTGCTGCGCAGCCGCTCGCCTCTCGGCCACTACCGAGAGCAACGCTACAATCCGGCCGGCGATCTGGCTGCCCTGCTGGCCTACGATGCCGGGGGGCAGCTGCTAGTCGAGAGTGCTTTTGCCTACGATCTGCTGCACCGCCGCACCGAGACCACCGCCTGGCGCTGGACACCGGACCCGCAGCAGCCCGACCCCTCTCGTACCGCTGAGAAGACTCACCATCGGTGGGACGCCGCCAGCAACCTGCTCGAAGTCGAAGATCCGCTGGGTCGCCTGACCAGGACTTCTTACGATGCTGCCGAGCGCCCCGAGCGAGTGGAGCTGCCCGAGGGCAACGTGCGCCGCACGACCTACGATTCTGGTGGCTTGCCGATTACCGAGCATGCCGACGAGGTCGATCCGGCGGGCGGCTCGCACACCATCACCTATCAATCGACTTTCGATGCCCTCGGCCGCCGCCTCAGCCGCCAAGACGGAATCTTCGCCAACCGCACCCTCTGGACGGTGGATGCTCGCGGCCAAGTGACCCTCGAAGTCGACCCGACCGGTAGTTTCACCCAGCGCAGCTACGATGGGCTCAACCGGATGACCCGCGAGGTGCGGCCGGAAGGAATCTCGGTCGACTACAGTTGGGACGACGCTTCGCGCCTCACCACCTACACCGACGCCCGCGGCCAGGCCACCCGCTGGGAGTACGACGGCGTGGGTCGGCGCACCAAAGTCGTCTATCCCGATCAGCAGCAGGAGCGTTGGGTCTATGACCCCACCGGCAACGTTACCGAGCGCCACGATCCTCGCGGCCTGGTAGTGCATCAAAGCTGGGACGAGGCTGGGCGGTTGCAATCACGTACTGTCACCCCGCCGCTGGGCGGCACCCTCGAAGGGCCGGGGGTCGAGGCTTTCACCTTCGACGGCCTCGACCGCCTGACCCGAGCCCAGTCGGGAAGCGTAGTTACCGAGCGAGTCTACAACTCCCTCTCCCACCTGGCCTCAGAGACGAATGCCGGACGCACCACCAGCTGGCAGCGCAACGCCCTTGGCGAGCCCACTCGCACTAGCTACCCCTCGGGCCGCCAGGTCGAGCGCGCCTTCGACAATCTCGGCCGAGCCAGCACGGTTGGCGAACCCGGCGCGCCAGCCTCGATTGCCAGCTACGGCTATCGCGGCCCGGCGATTGCCTACAAGGCTCTCGGCAATGGTCTCCTGGGCAACATAAGCTTCGATGGCTTGCGCCGGATGGTGGACAACAACTTCAGCCTGGCGGGGGAGTCCGCCACCTTCCAGGAAAGCCTGGCCTGGAGTCCTCGCGGCCTCAAGACCGGTCAATCGCGTGGCGATCTGGGCGGTGCTGGCCGGGTCTTCGCCTACGATGGCGCCCAGCGCCTGATCGAATCCGCCCGCGTGCCCCCGGCGCTGGCTCAGCGCCCCGGCAACACGCCTCCCGATCTGGCGTTGTTGGCTGACTTACCCGAGCGCACCAGTTACACCCACGACAACGCCATGAACCTGACCTACCGCAGCAATACAGAGCGCGGTATCGAGAAGATCACTCAGCTACTGCCAGACAGCCGAAATCGCCCTAGTATTTTCGGCCTCACACCCCTCGGATGGGATGCTGCTGGAAACCTGAAGCGCAAAGGCGACCTGCGGATGTACTATGATTTACACAATCGCCTGACGCGGGTCACCCGCGCCGGTGTCGAGGTCGCCAAATATCACTACGATGCTTTCAATCGTCGGGTGAAGACCCAGACTCCGGCTTACACTCAGGAGAGCGTTTGGGACGGCTGGCAGTCCCTGGAAACCTACCGCAACGGTGTTTTGGCCTCGCGGCGGGTCTACGGCAACGGAATCGACGAGATTCTCCAGCACGAGGCCGACCTCAACGGAGATGGCATGGTGGAGCAGACTTACTACCCGATTACCGACAGCACCGGCAACGTGGTGATGCTGACTTCGGTGAGTGGCAAACCCATCGAGCGTTATTTCTACAGCCCCTATGGTGAGCGGCGGGTGCTGGTGGACCTGACTGCCCCGAGCAATCATCAACTTCTCATTGATACTTCCGGGATGCTGCGAATCGAGCTGAGCGAAGAGGTTTCTACCGAGGAGCTTGAATTGGGCCTGGCGGATGGCCGGATCAAGCTAGAGAGGGTTGCCGACGGGTCGCAGATTCCTCTTACTCTGGACCTGCCCATTCAAGACGGACCGCTGGCTCGACGCCGGTTGGTGCTGGCCCCAGCCACGCCGCCCGCGGCAGGGGAGCAAGTGCGGTTCCAAGTGGCGCCCTCGGCGCTGCTCGATACTTTCCACAACTCGGCCGTCTCGGGTATCGACCACACCTGGGCCTGGTCGGCGACGCCCAGCGTGCTCCAGGACACGGCGCCGCCGAGAGTCAGCGAGGTCGTGGTCCGCTCGGGCGTTGTCGAGATCGTGTTTACGGAGGAAGTTGATCCAGCTGCTGCTGCGGCGATAGTACAGCTCGACGGCCAGCCCGCCAGCTGGACCTTGGCTGATGATCGCTACACCCTCATCGCTACTACCGTGCTGAGTGCTGGTTCCCACACCCTCGACATCGGCACCGCGGCTCTCGACCTCGCCGGCACCGGCCTGGCCCAGCCCTTCAGCCTGGATCTCGAAATCGGTGCCGCTGCCAATCCGCAGTCGGCTGATCTGACTGCAAAGAGTCCGGCTGGTGCCAAGGCGGAAGCTGGTGATAGCTTCGTGGCCTACCAAGATGTGGACTTGCTCTTCAGCGACACCAGCGCGGTCGGCAACGTCTACGGCTTCCATGGCCGGCCACTCGATCAAGAGACCGGGCTGCTGTACTTCAGGAACAGGTATCTCGATCCGGAGATGGGGCGGTTTGTCAGCAGTGATCCGATGGGGTATGTGGATGGGCCTTCGATGTATCTGTTTGCGCTGAACAATCCGGTCAACCTTACAGATCCGCTGGGACTCGACGCGATAGCGATTGCTCTGGTGGACTACGAGATCACCGTTGGGGAGAGACGAGTGCCGTATCTAGGGCACGCTGCGGTCATTACAATCGACGAAAGTGGGGAAACGAAGTACTTCGAGTATGGGCGCTACGACCGGGATCGGATTGGGGTGACCAAGAACAGGACCATCCCTAATGTGGAGCTAGGTCCTAACGGTTTGCCGACCGAAGAGTCTTTGCGGAATGTCTTCCGTAGAGTTCTAAAGTATGCCGGACAAGAGGGCCGTATCCAAGCCGCCTACTTCGTGACCGGCGAGGAGAGCAGCGCGAGGATGACCAGTTACGCGTGGAGCTGCCATAAGCAGAACGCAGACCCTGATCGCGAGCCATATAGAATCCTGTCGAACAACTGCGCGACTTTTGCTGAGGACGTACTGGAAGCAGGTGGGGTGGAATTGCCCATCATTCTCGACCCACGGCCGAACGCTCGCGTACCAGTGTGGCAGACCAAGGCGGACTTCTCGATGAAATACAGCCCGAAGGAGGATGAACTCAGGGTTGACGAGAGTTTCTCGACGGCCAACAAGGAAGAGATTTTGAAGTGGAAGGCACTCCCATTCTGGAAAAGAGTCTTCAAGAAGAAGGCGCATTGAAGGCACATATGATGCGAGTTTTTCAAGAGGTAACTCTCGTGCTTGTAGTTTTCCTGGTTATCGGATGTGAGTTGTCTACTTCGGGTCACCAAGGTGGAGAGCCGAAGATGCAGTCAGAAGAAGATCTTCTCTTAGATGCAGTCCGAGCTGATGATCCTGATGAGATCAAGATCCTAGTAGACGGCGGGGTCGATTTATTTCGAGTCTATAGGGATGAGGGCACTTTGGGTGCTCGCGCACTTTCTATAGCGGGTACGTCAGGGGCGACGCGGGCTGCGCGCGCTTTGCTAGAAACTGGTGTTTCTCCAAGTGCGACGTTTGGTGGCAAGAGTGGTCTGGATCAGGCAGCGTCGCAGGGGAACACGGAGGTAGTAAGGCTCCTAGTGGAGGCTGGCGTCGACCTTGGTACGGATCAGGCGGCGTGGGCTGGTGAGTACGCTGCATCTGATGGTCATCTAGATATTCTACGCCTTCTCGTAGAGCACGGCCTTGATGTGAATGCGCAGCCTGACCCGGAGGTCGGGCCTCTGTTGCTAAGCGCGGCTTGGGGCGGGCATCTGGAAGTGGTCCGGTATCTTTTGGAACAGGGAGCCGATCCAAGCCGGCAGACCGAAGTGCGTAGGAAAGATGGTACGATCGATACTCTGACTCCACGGACAGTCGCACTGAACCGGGGGCATAAAGCAGTCGTGGCTCTTTTGGATAAGCACGCTCACTTGCTCAGTTGACTTGTCCTGTCCCGTCCGCCGCGTCCGCAGCCAAAATCGTAGCCATACGGCCACTTTATTGGTCGCCGGCCCTTGTCGATGGACCCGCTCCCTGTCGTTCCTCCTCAGCTTACGCCGAGAATTTCCCAAACCGACGGCGATCTTCGCTTGGCGCCGAGAATCCGAGGCGCCTGCGCGAGCTTCACCGTGGACAGTACCTCGCTGCCGCTCCTCGTTTCTCCGACCCGAATCACTCTACTTGGGCGCATAGAAGCCAGAGAGCACTCCCTTCCAGGCGGTCAGAAATCGAAACTCCCCTTGCGAGAGTTTGTGTCGAGTCCAGATCTCGGCCGGCGTGCAGCCGTCGAGGTTCTGGTGCGGGCGCAGTTCGTTGTACCAAAACCGGAAAACATCCAGCTGCCGCTGGGCCTTGCGGCCCGCTGGCAGCGGCTCTTGCCGCCGCCGCAGGCGCTCTTTGAAGGTGCCGAAGAAGCGCTCGATGCGCCCGTTCTGCCACGGCGAGGCCACCTGAGTGCGCTGGTGGCGGATTCCGAAAAGAAGAAGTGGGAGCCGGAAGATTCAAGAGGTACGAGCGCCCAGAGCAGGACGTCGGCAAGATCAGAAGTCATTCCTTGAGAATACCGATCTCACGCAGCCTAGCCCGAGGTGCCGCGCTTCCTCACGTATCATTTTCCGAACGCCAGAAGCCCGGCTTGTGCAGCTCCAGCACGAAGTCCACCTCGGCGGCTCTCGTCCCGTAGTCACGCCGCCCCTTCGCCGCCGCGATCCTGGCGACGATCTCGCTGGCCAGGTGCTCACCCTTGCCGGGTCGCGTCGGCAAGGCTTCCCTGGCCACATCGCGAAGGACTTGCTTCACCAGCGCCCGGTCTTTCTTCTTCGGGTCGCAAGCGTGGTTGAGAACCCACAGGATCAGCGCCGCGGGCTCGAGGAAGCGGTGGTTGACCGCGGCCAGGAAGGCCGCTGTCAACTCTTCGGTCGGCGAGCCAGGAGAAAGCTTTATCTCGGCCAGGCTCTCGATGCTGGAATGATTGAGTCTCTGGTTGGCGCCGGTGATCTGAGCGGCGATCTGGCGCACGGTTTGGTGGATCTGTTTGGCGGTCATCGGCTTGCTGGACTGGGTGGCCATTCTGGTGCCCCTCCTCGGTGGTCTGTTGTTGGCGGATATTGACGTCGAAGCCGATGGCCATGGTTTCGATGGCTTGGGCCAGGGCGATGTGCTGCTCGGTGAGTTCGGCCTCCGGAGCGCCTGGCAGCTTGAGGTTCAGCAAAGTTTCACGTAGGTGAACTCTTGAGGTCATGGTTCGAGAAAAAGCACCCTCCGGGCAGAAGGGGCTGATTCTGCCCGGAGGGGTGGAGTCGCCGTGGTTGTGGAGGGACCCCCACGGCCATCACAGGGGACTCAGGGAACGAGCGAGGTCGAAATCCTGCGGCCGCAGACGGGCCGGCGGCGCCGGCCCGATCCGCACCGAGACCCAGCGGCCGGCCATTGCGGCTCTGGGTTCTAGGTTGGTGAGTTCACCGCGATAAAACACCCACTCGACGAAGATCAGGGAATCGCGCCAAGAATCAAAGAGATATTTTCGGGTGATCTTTTGTTGCCCTTTGATTTGTCGCCAATCGGGTAGGGCACTCAGGGCCTGTTGGATCTCTTCGTCGGTCATCGCTTGCTCCTTGGGTCTGGGAGATGGTAAAGCCAACATCTTTGATCTGTGCAAATGATCTGGGCTGCGCCATATCCTGGAGCTGTGCATCTTGGACCTCCGCCTCTGAGGCCCACTCAGGAGTCAAAGAACCCGATATTGGACTCAGAGTGCACACTGTTCTGACGTGGCTGCGCACTCTCGTGCAGCTTTGATGTTTTTCGCTCCAAGATTTCGGCGAAAGATCTGTGTGGGCTATACTTTGCTCCTGAGCCAACTATCTGGAGGGGTGTATGTCAGAAGCTCTATTTCTATCCGACTACCAACAGCTTCTAACCACGCTGAGGATGCATGTGCGGCGCCATCCGAGGTCGCTTCAAGCTATCGAGAGGCAGCTTGGGTGGTCCCTCTGTGCCAATGTAAGTGAGACACTCAAGTACCGAGAAATTAGTGAGGGTGTGGAGAGCAATCACCATGGCGAGTCCAAGCCACGAGCTGCGAGATATGGGTGCTGACCGACCAGATCCCGAGGTAGCTGAGAAGGCGAAGCGGCGGCGGTACAGCGCGTCGTACAAGCTGCGCATCGTCCAGGCCGCCGACGCCTGTAGCAAGCCCGGCGAGATTGGCGCCCTGCTTCGCCAGGAGGGTCTGTATTCCTCGCTACTGTCGACGTGGCGCCGTCAGCGCGACACGGGAGCTCTGGCCGGTCTGTCGAAGAAGCGCGGTCGCAAGCGTCGACCGGTCTCTGCCGAGGCCCGCCGCGTCGCGGAGCTTGAGCGTGAGAATGCCCGGCTCAAGCATCAGCTGTACAAAGCCGAGACGATCATCGATGTCCAAAAAAAACTTTCCCGGCTGCTAGGGATCGAGCCGAGCGAGAGCCAGCCATGAGCGCTGTGGCGCCGCTGGCCGAGACGGTGGGGGTGCAAGCAGCCTGCGTCGCCTTGGCGGTCCCCAGAGCCACTTTTTATCGCCGCCGTCGGCAGCAGAGCGCAGGGCCGCAGCTATCAACGCGGCCTCGACCGCCGCTGGCATTGACGCCCGCTGAACGCCAGGAGGTCCTCGATGTGTTGCACTCGGAGCGCTTCGTCGACCGCTCGCCGCGTCAAGTCTGGGCGGCGCTGCTGGACGAGGATCAGCGCCATATCTGCTCGGTGCGCACCATGTACCGGGTCCTGGAGTCTGAGGGCGAGCTGCGCGAGCGACGCCGTCAGCGGCGTCATCCCAACTACACCAAGCCCGAACTGCTGGCCACAGGGCCGAACGAGGTGTGGTCGTGGGACATCACCAAGCTCAAGGGCCCGGTGAAGTGGACCCACTACTACCTTTACGTAATTCTGGACGTCTTCAGCCGCTACATCGTCGGCTGGATGCTCGCCTGCCGCGAGTCCGGAGGGCTCGCGAAGCGGTTGATCGCCGACAGTGTTGAGAAGCAAGGTGTTGAGCGAGATCGACTTACCTTGCACTCGGACCGCGGTTCGAGCATGACATCCAAGCCAGTGGCTCTACTGCTGGCCGATCTCGGGATGACACGGTCGCTGAACCGGCCCTACACGAGCAACGACAATCCGTTCTCTGAGGCCCAGTTCAAGACGCTCAAGTACCATCCGAGCTTTCCCGACCGCTTCGGATCACTGGAAGATGCACGAGCATTCTGCCGCTCGTTCATCGGCTGGTACAACACGCAGCACTACCACACAGGACTCGGCTTGTTGACGCCAGAGACCGTCCACTACGGCCTCACGGCCTCAGTACTGGAGCAACGTCGAGAAGTCCTCGCCGCCGCCTCAGCCGCTCATCCAAGCCGCTTCAAGCGGCGAGCGCCGGCTTTGCCGGAGCCCAGTGACAAGGTCTGGATCAACCCGCCGACCACCGCCGCCAGCACTGACCCAGTCGATACCGAGAACGTAGTGACACACCGCGTACACAACGACGCACCAGGCGAGACCCCTGGCTGCGCGCCCTCGCTGAAAGCGATGGTGCCGGAGCCACTACCGATTCCGTACTAATTCCCAGAAGAAAGTGTCTCACTTTCATTGACACATTCCGGGTCGCGCTCCTATCTTTCTCGGAAACTGGCTGGTGCAATTAGCCTCTCTACAGAGCAGCTGCTAAAGATCCTGAAGATCGTCGACCTGAATCTTAGCGAGCTAGAGGCGAAAGCCTCCTGGGTTGATGTCGAGGGCCTCCTTGAAGGTCTGCTGCCTGAAGGAAGTCGAAATCCAGCGCCGATTGTGGCGCTGCGGCGAGTGGCGCGGGAGCTTGCTGAGCGGGATTGCACTTCAGAGCAGCTGAGTGGACCAGCAAGATCGCTGATTGATGTGCTGCATAGGATCGATCGACAGCGCTACAGGAGTCCTTGGGTGTCAGCCGGCCAGGCTTTCACGGTTGCAGCAAATGTTGCGCCAACACTGAAAGACCTTGCGGGAATCGAGGTCTTCTGCCGGGCAGTAGCTGTTTATGCTACTTCGTGCCGGCTTGGTGGTGCGCCTGAGTATTCAGTTCGTGCTCTACTTGTAGCGCTGTCATCGTCGGGGCGCCTTCGATCGCAGTTCCGTATTGATTTTCTTATGCAATCGAGCTACCTACTGATGTCGTATGACGCGGCCGAGCTCTCGCTTCAAGTTCTTGATGTTGCTGAGGCTATCGGCCTTGGCTCTGAAGATCGGTTTCTTTCTTCTGGTCGCATTGCAGTGGCGCGGGGATCGGCTCTTTTCTACCTGGGAGAGCACCAGGAGTCTGAGCGATTGTTTGAGATCGGCCTTCGCTATTTGGACGGGCAAGTGTGCTGTAGGTATGAGGGTGCTGTTCACCATAATCTCGCGCGAGTTCATCTGAAGACTAAGAAATTTGGGCTCGCGGCCTTGGAGCTGGGCAGAGCTAGGGATCTGTTCGAGAAGGGCGATCTCTTCGACTTGGGAATGCTAGATTGGACATACGGTTGTTGGGCACGCGAATGTGGTCAGGAAGAGTATGCCTATGAGAGGTTCAGAGATGCCGTAGGAAAGCTTGCGAAGATCAATCCATTTAATTCGGCCTTAGCATGCCTGGATTGGATCGAACTCCTTTTGGACAACGGATCTGCTACTGAAGCAGTGGAGGTGGCTATGGGTATGGCATCAGTTATGGATCCCCTCGAATCGAACCCTATTGCTAACAAGGCTGTTCTCGCCTTGCGCAAGGCGGCTGCCCGTGGGAGGGTCGAAGTGGGCCTTGTTCAGGCAGTCCGAGAGAGAGTAAGGAGCGGGCGGCGTTCTGGGATCCGCCCGCAAGGTTGAAACTAGCCTTCGGGTTCAATGAGTACGCCGTATCTCATGGGCACTTTGCAGTGCAATCTGCCCATAGCACTCCTCCTCTCTCACGAGTCGATCGCGCGCGTAATTGCGCCGTCTCGATCGTGACCAGACCCAAAGTACCGTGCTTCCCGCAGTAGATTCTTGATTTGAATACACATCTGCCGGTGGCCGAGACCATGAACCCGGAGTGAGTGCAAGTAGACTCGGAGGGCAGGTATGCCACCTAGGGACAGTGATTAGCTTCGACTGAGACCCGCCAGGGGGTGGACCTCGTGCGTTCTGAGCAGCAGAACCTCTGCTAATCAGTAATCTGAGGGGAAACGGTTCATTTCGAGCTTGCGCCAATGAACCGTTTGGTCTCTGTGGCCATTTTTTCTACTGTCTTCTGATGTCGAAACGGCTCTGGCTGCGCTCTGCCCTCATTCTCCCGGTCTTCCCCGGAGCCCTAGTACTGTCGGCGAGCGCGTCGCTGGCAGCGCCGTCGTTTGTCCCGGTGACGCCGGCCGACGGCTCTTTGTCGAGCGTCGCGATGGTGCCGCTGACGGTCGAGGTGCTCGACTACCTGCAGATCTCTGGCCTCGGTGGTGGCGGCCGGGTGGCGCTCGAACTGGGCGCTGCATCATCCTTCGATCCGCTGAGCCAGATCGATCTCAGCGGCGGCATTCCGGGCAGCTCGCTGAGCCACCCCGCCGCCGCTCCGGGCACCGCCTACGTCTTCGGCGCGGGCTCGGTATACGGTGATCTCTACGTCTTGGGCGGTGCACGGACAACCCTGCTGGAAGTAACCCCACCGGCGTTGGGCCGGGGTGAGGTCGCGCTGGTGGAAGCCGCTGGCGCCGATCTGTGGATCGAGCCGCGAACCACCGACCCACTGCCGGCGTTGGGGGTCGATGGGATGTGGCTGCGGATTGCCGGAGTCGACTACCGGGTGGTCGAGCAGAGCGCCGATCGGCGACGGCTGCGGCTCACCGCTGCCGCCGGACTGGTGACCGTCGGCGAGTCCTATGCCGGGATCTACAAATTCGACAACCTGATCCTCCGCGGGGGTGCCACGGTGCGTTTCTACGATGAGGTAGAGATCGGCCAGATCGATGCCGAGTCGGGTAGCGAAGTGATATTCGCTGACCTCGAACCGCCAACCTTCGGCGTGGTGACCCCTGCCGAAGGAGCGCTCTACTCTGGCGGCGATCCGATCTCGGTCACTGCCGAGGTCAGCGATAACCGGCTACTCACCCGAGTGACGGCGACGTTTGCCGGCTTGTCCTATGCGCTCGACGCGGCGCCCTTTGCTTGGACCCTCAACGCACCCCCGGTGCAGCAGCAGACCGTCATGACTCTGGAAATAGAGGCGGAAGACGGCGAGGGCAATCTGGCCCTGGTGACCCGTCACTTGACTATCGAGCCGACCGCCGACCCTTCGGCACCGCAAGTGTTGCCGGCAGGTTGTCCGGCCGCTGGCGACTGGGTGCTGCCGGGTGCCACCCTGTCAGTGATCTTCGACGCCACCGACGATCAGCAGATCCTGGCCTACGGCTTCAGTGTCGATGGGGTGCGTCAGGCTTGGGTGGAGAATGTGTACCAAGATCAGGTACGCGCCGAGCTGAGTTGGACGGTGCCGGCGACGGCAGTGGCCGGCGATAGTTTCGTCGTCACCTTCGAGGCTGAAGACCTGGGAGGTCACCAGCAGACCGCCAGTGTCACGGTTTCGGTGCCGGCAGTGCCTTACCTGGCTGGCGACCAAGATCTCGACAGCTCGGCTGGTGGTGCCCTGGTTCTCAGCCAGGGGCTGTTCACGGCGACTGAGCCGCTGGCGGTCGATTCGCTGCGCTTGCTGGCCGGCGCCCGCTTGTCCGTCGCCGCTGAAGAGACTTTGGACCTGCAGGTGTTGGGCGCGGTGCGAGTGCAGTGTGACGCAGTTTTCGACCTTGGCGGCCGAGGGTACCAAGGTGGCGCCGCGGCCAACGGGTGGGTGGCCGGTGCTCCTTCCTGGGTCGAGCGTTCTTGGGGCCATTCGGGAGGCAGTCATGGCGGCAGTGGCGAGGTGGTTGCCTCGACCACGATCACTGAGCTGTTCGACAGTGTTTACGCTCCGACTTTACCCGGCGGTGGAGCTTCACATGTCAATGGCTACATTCATGGCGGGCACGGCGGTGGAGTGCTTCATCTCGATGCCGGCGAGGTGATTCTCGATGGCTTGATTTCGGTGGCCGGCGAGGATCGCGATCCGGTCTCCTTCTCCAACCACGGCCGCTCGGGGACCGGCGCTGGGGGCTCGGTGTGGATCCGTTCGCTAAGTCTGAGCGGTGCGGGGTCGATCGATGCCGCGGGGGGGCACTACCTGAATGCTACCGCCTATTACGGTGGAGTGGGCGGTGGTGGTCGAGTCGCCTTGGAAGTCGATGATGTCAGCGGTTTTGATCTACAAGCGGTGGATGTGGGGGGTGGTTTGCGCACCGATACCGGTGGGGAGGTGACCTGGGTTGGCGATCCTGGAACCTTCTTCTTGCGGGACGCTAGCTCGATCTACGGCGAGTTGCTGGCCTCGCGGACCCTGCCGGGATTCGAGCAACGGCTGGTGCTGCCGACCCTGGCCGGCGATTTGGTGAGTGCCACCGAGGTCGTGGCTGGCGATCTCTGGATCACCGCGCCACAGCCTTTGCGACCGCGCTGGCTGGGTGCCTGGATGGAACTCTTCGATGGGGCGAGCGAGTCGCTAGGAGTATTCCAGGTGGTTGACATCGATGCCGCCCAGCGGGTCAGACTGCAAGGCGCGGCGGCGGCCCAACTGGCGGCTGCTTTCGAGGGCCGCTACCGCTTCGACGCCATCACCCTGGACGTTGACTTGCGTAGTGCCGAGCCGCTCGAAGTGACGCAGGTCGAGGTGATTGGCGACGTGGTGCTCGACTCGAGCGAGTTGCGCGGCGCCAGCCTGGCGGTGCGCTCGGGGGCGACGCTCAGGACAATCCAGGGCAAGCCGCTCCAGTTGCAACTCAGCGGCAGCTTGATCGTCGAGGCTGGCGCGACCATCGATCTCGATGGCACTGGCTATCTCGGGGGCGTCGCATCACCGGACGGAGCCGTCCCGGCGGGCATCGATCCAGCTCGCTACAGCGGTGGCGGAAGCCACGGCGGGTTGGGTCTGAAGAGTCCTCATGACTCCGGTTCCGTTGGCGAGATTTACGACAGTGTCTACGCGCCAATCTACGGTGGCGGTGGCGGCGGTCGCAATGGTTCCTACAATCCCGGCGGCAACGGTGGCGGAGTTCTCCTTGTCGAGGTGGACACGGTGGTGCTCGATGGCTTGATCACCGCCCGTGGTGAAGGGCGCGATGCTCTGACTTTCTCCAACTATCGCTGGGCCAGTGCTGGTGCCGGCGGCGCAGTGTGGATTCGCGCCACGACGCTCAGCGGCAGCGGCTCGATCGATGTCTCGGGTGGCGACTATCGGGCTAGCGATCAATATGGCGGCGGCATCGGTGCGGGTGGCCGAGTGGCTCTCGAAGTCGCTGATCTGGCGACCTTCGACCTCTCGTCGGTGATGGCCGCCGGGGGCCTGTATTACCGCACCGACGGCACCATCGCTGGGGCGGCCGAGCCAGGCACCATCTATGTGGCTGACGCCGCGTCGACCTTTGGCGACTTACGGATCCCAACGCCGCCCAGCGGCTGGCCGCAGACACTGGAACTGCCGCTGTTGGGCAGTGGCACGGTGCTCGCCACCGAGGTCGCAGCAGCGGATCTGTGGGTCGCTGCTGACGCCTCCTTGGCCGCCCGTTGGCGGGGCGCTTGGATGGAACTCAGCGATCCTGCTGGAATCCTCGATACCTACAGAGTCATTGCTCTCGACAGTGCTGGCCGCGCGCTCTTGCAGGATGCCGCGACAGTTGCCGCGGCAACTAGCTATCGAGGTGAATATCGCTTCGACAATCTGCACCTGGGCACTGGTTTGCTAAGCGTTGACGAGTTGCTGGCGACTGCGAGCCTCGAGATCACTGGCGAGGCTGAGATCAACTTCGATTTCGTCGGCGACGATGTCACCGTTCGTGCGGGTGCGGTGCTGCGCCCGTCGCCGGGCAGAGCGTTGCATCTATCGCTCACCGGTGCCCTGACCGTAGAGACAGGCGCGACGATCGACCTCGATGGCGCCGGGTACACGGGTGGCGGGACGGTCTACGACGGTGCAGCGCCGCCGGCTATCGAGCCGGCTCACCTCCGCGCCGGGGGCAGCCATGGTGGGCTGGGTCTGAAGAGCGACGGTAGCGCCTTGGTGGGTGAGATCTACGACAGTGTCTACGCGCCGAGCTACGGTGGCGGTGGCGGTGGAAGCTACTACAGCAGCAATCCTGGCGGCAGTGGCGGTGGCTCGTTCTATGTCGAGGCCACCACGGTAGTGCTCGACGGACTGATCACCGCCCGTGGGCAGGGGCGCGACAGCCAGGCTTCCTCCAGCCAGCGCTACGCAGGTGCTGGCGCCGGCGGCGCGGTGTGGATACGCGCCGCGACCCTCGGTGGCAGCGGTTCGATCGACGTGACGGGTGGCGACTATCGGGCGTACGATCAATACGATGGCGGCCTGGGTGGTGGCGGTCGGGCGGCGCTCGAGGTCGATGATCTGTCCGGCTTCGACCTGACGGCGGTGACGGCGGCGGAAGGCCTGCGCTACCGCGCCGACGGCAGCGTCGACGCGGCTGCCGAGCCAGGTACGATCTATGTCACTGACGCGGCATCGACCTATGGTGACCTGCACTTCTCGGTGTCGCCGAGCGGCCTGTCTCCGGTCGTTACCCTGCCGAGCCTTGGCAGCGGCGGGATTGTCACCATCGAGGTCGAGGGCGGCGACCTCTGGGTGAGTGGCACGGCCCCCTTCCGGGGCCGGTGGCTGGGCGCTTGGATGGCACTGCAGGACTCGGCCGCGGTCGAGCTCGGTACATTTCGCGTGCTGGAGATCGATCTGGCGGGACGGCTGCTGCTGGGCGGTGGCGGCACGGTCGGCGGCGTCGCCACTTATCGTGGCGAGTATCGCTTCGACGCCATCGTGATCACCGGCGGCGGCAGTTGGGCGGCTACGGATCCGGTGGTGATTGGCGGCGGCATTGCAGCGTTGGTGCCGCTCGGCTTGCGGCGTCCAGGGCCGGTACCGCCACTGCTGCCCGACGAGGTTTTGGCCGCGAGGTTGCCGGCGCTGTGGCTGAGCCCTCTTCGGGGTTTTGCCGAGGATCCGCCACAGCACTTGACGGTGGTGCTTGCCAAGCACCGTTCGCGGCGCCGAGTCGCCGAGATGGTAGCCCCTGCCGAGACCGAGACCTCTGCCAAAGTCGTGATCCTCGCCGCTTCCCAGACCCTTTCCGGGCCAGCCCTGCGCTGACCCTTGTTGGCGACTCATAATGAAGGAATTCCCCATGTCGAAACAGCTCTTGCTGCGCTTTCTCCTCATCCTCCAGGTCTTTCTCGGGGTTCTTCTACTGTCGGCGAGCGCCGCTCAGGCGGCGCCTGCCTTTGTCTCGGTAACCCCCGTCGACGGCACTCTGTCGAGCGCCGCGTCGGTGACTCTGACTATCGAAGTGCAGGCCGCGACCAGCTTGCAGGTGGATGGCCAAGCGGTCACCACGGTTGATCCCTCGGGCACGGTGTGGACCGCCGGTCCTTACTCGTTGAGCGAGGGGGAGCGGGTGTTGGTGTTGATCGCCGAGGACGCTTCTGGGGTGCAGGCTCAGCAGCTGCACCGGGTGGTGCGGGACTCGCTGCCGCCGGTGCTGAGCTTGAGCCAGCCGGCGGCGGGGGCGATCGTTGCCAGCTCGCCGCTGACCGTGGCCGGCACGGCGGTGGATGCGCATCTGGCGGTGGTGCGGGTGGGGGGGCAGGTGGCGGCTCTCAGTGGTGCGAGTTTTTCGCACTCGCTGGTCTTGGTGGAGGGCGAGCAGACGTTCACCGTGGAGGCGAGCGACAGCCTGGGGCAGAGCGGGCAGCAGAGTGTGACGGTGACTCTCGATAGCCAGCCGCCGACGGTGGCGCTGTTGGAGGGAGCTCAGCCGTTGGCGGCGGATGCGCTGTTCAATCGCTCGGTGGTGCTGAGCTTCAGCGTCACGGATGCGACGGCTACGACGGTCGAAGCGCTGCTCGACGGCGCTTCTTTTGTCTCTGGCACGATGGTGAGCGGGGCGGGCTCGCATGTGTTCTCAGTGACCGCCACCGACGCGGCGGGCCATCCGACTAGCGTCAGCCGGAGCTTTGAGATCGACCTGACGGCGCCGACTTTTCTCAGCTTCACGCCGAGCGATGGCACCCTCTTGGCAGACTCGCAGGTGACCCTCAGCGGGGTGGTGGAGGGTGCGGCCGCGCTGAGTGTCGAGGGACAGGCGGCGAGCCTGGTGGGGCAGTCGTGGACGGCCGGGGCATTGCAGCTGATCGAGGGGGAGCGGGAGATTTCTATCCTCGCTACTGATCTGGCGGGCAATAGCGCCTCGTTCACCTTGCATTTGGAGCGCGACGCGACGGCGCCGCAGCTGATCGGCCTGGTGCCCAGCCTGGACACGGTTCTGGCGACCTCGCCGGTGGCCGTAAGCGGCACCGCGAGTGACGCCCACTTGCTGGAGGTGCGGGTGGGGGGCGAGCTGGCGAGCCTGACGGGCTCGCAGTTCAGCCAGCCGGCGGTGGCGCTGGTGGAGGGTGAGAATCTCCTGCCGATCGTGGCCACGGATCAGGTGGGCCATCAGGCGACGGCCGAGCTGCGGCTGGTGCTCGATACCCAGGCACCGACGCTGTCGCTGCTGGTGGCGGGGGTGCCGCTGCAGGGTGGCGCGGTGTTTGCCGGCCCGGTGACGCCTGAGATCTCGGCCAGCGACGCCACCGAGGTGGTGACGTCGGCGACTCTCGACGGCGCCACCTACTTGCCGGGCACGGTGATTGATGGCGATGGCTTGCATCAGCTGTCAGTGAGCGCCAGCGACGCGGCGGGCCATCAGGCGACGGTGCTGGTGAGCTTCAGCCTCGACCTGGCGGCGCCGGTGTTCGCGGATCTGGCGCCGGTGGCTGGCAGTGTGGACAGCGCCGCTCAGGTGACGCTGACCGGCCGCGCGCCGGGGGCGGTGTCGGTGTCGGTGGACGGGCAAGCGGCGACGCTGGCGGGGGATGGGTTCAGCGCCGGCCCCTTCAATTTGAGCGAGGGGGAGCGGGTGTTCTTGCTCGCCGCCACCGACGGCGGCGGCAACGTCACCCAGCTGACCCACCGCCTGACCCGCGATTCGACGGCGCCGCAGCTCACTCTCGGCCAGCCGGCGGCCGGAGCCCTGCTGGGGAGTACCTCGGTCGATGTCAGCGGCACGGCGAGTGATCCGCGTCTCGATCAGGTGACGGTCAATGGGGTGCTGGCCGAGCTCAGTGGCGGCGCTTTCCTGGCCCGTCAGGTGGCGCTTATTGAAGGTGACAATGTGCTCACGGTAGTGGCGGCGGACACGGTGGGCAACGAGGTCCAAACGACCCGCTCGGTGACCGTTGATACGACGCCGCCGACGGTCGTCATCACCGACCCGGCCAGCGGCACGATCACCCCCGAAGCGGGGCTAACCCTGTCGGGCAGCGCCGCCGATCCTCATCTCGACCGGGTCGAGGTGGCGGGGGTGGGGGCGAGCTTGGCGGCTGAGCAATGGTCGTTGGCGGTGGATCTGCAAGAGGGCAGTAACACCTTCACCGTCGAAGCCTTCGACCCGCTCGGCCACAGCACCAGCGCTAGCGTGACGGTGACCCGCGACAGCTCGGCGCCTGAGATCCACATCGAGAGCCCGGCCGAGGGGCTTTACAGCCCAGCAGCGAATCTCACGGTCAGCGGCACGGTGGTCGCGGAGCCCGATTTGACGGTGACGGTGGGCGGCGTGGCGGCGACGGTGGCGGGCAGTAGCTGGAGCGCCGCCGCGGTGCCGCTAGTAGAGGGTGAGAACCGGCTGATCGCAAGGGTGACCGACGCCCTGGGCAACCAAGGCACCCACACGCGGGTGGTGTGGCGCGACAACCAGGCGCCGGAGTTTCTATCGTCGATCCCCGCCGCGGGGGCTCTCGAGCTGCCGGCCGGCAGCAGCTTCCGGCTGCGCTTCAGCGAGCCGTTGGCGGCGCCCAGCGGGGGCGCCTACAGCCTCAGCACCTTGGCCGGGCAAGCCCTGGCGAGCAGCGCCGAGATCGATGGCGACGACTTGGTGATCACCCCGCAGGCAGCACTGCCGTCGGCCACCGAGCTGCGCCTGGTGCTAGGGGCGGGGCTGGTCGATCGGGCGGGCAATGCTCTAGCGGCGGCTCATACTCTGGCTTTCACCGTGGTCGATGGCGGCTCCCCGGCGGCGCCGCAGCTCGACGCCTACGCTAGCTATCTCTGTGCGTCGGCTATCACCCTTGCCGGCAGTGCCGAGCCTGGTGCTTGGATCGAGGTAGATGGCGGGGCCTCAGTAGGAGCGGGGCAGGTGGCAGACGATGGCCGTTTCGCCATCAGCGTCGTGCTGCTGCCCGAGGGGCCGAATCACCTGACGGTGATCGCCGTCGACGCCGCGGGCAACCCCTCGCCCGCGACGAGCGCCGATATCGTCCACGATTGCACCGCGCCGGAGGTGCTGGGTGCCAGCCGGGAGGCGGCGGGATTCCGCATCGCCCTCAGCGAGACGGTCGATCCGCTGACCTTGAGCGGCTCGGTGCGGGTGTACGACAGTGGCGTGGAGATCGCCGGCACGGTGAGCGCCGCGGTCAATGCTGGCGCTGGCGAGCTGATCTGGACGGCCACTGCGGCACTGCCATCCGTCGCTCTGCTGGTCGAGGTCGAAGGAGCTTTGGCGGACCTGGCCGGCAACCCGTTGGCTTTCCCCTACCGGCAACTCTTCGATATAGCGCTGGGCGGTAGCTTCTTCTCTGGCACCGCTATCGACGACGCCTCCGGCCGGCCGCTGGGCGGGGTGCGGGCGGTGGTGACGGCCAGCGACGGGGTGGCCCTGGCCGAGCCCTGGCCGGAGCAGACCAGCGGCGAGGACGGTCGCCTGGTGATCGCTCTGCCCGCCGGCACTCACGACGTGACCTTTGCCCGGCCGGGCTACACGCCGGTGTTTCGGGTGGTGACGACGGTCGACGGCCAAGGCACGGACGTTTTCGACCCTCGCCTGACGCCGGCCGCGGCGGCGGTGTCGATAGATGCATCGGGCGGCTTGGTGGAGGGCTCTTCCGAGGTCGGCACGGCGCCGCGTCTCACTCTTCCGCTCGCCGGCCTGGCGTCGGCTGCGGCGGTGCGCCTGACGGCGGTGGGCGGCCAGGGGCTGGCCGCCTTGCTGCCCTACGGCTGGGCACCGCGGGGTGCCGTCTGGGTGGATCTCTCGGCCGTGAATCTGGATAGTTCCGCGACCCTCGATCTGCCGGTGACCTCGGCCGACGGGACGGTCCTGGAGGCGGTAACTCTCGATCTCGCCACCCTGCAATGGCGTTCGCTGGGGGTGGTGACGGTGAGCGGCGGCGAGGTCACGATGACCGTCGACGGCGAAGGAGCCTGGGCGGCGGTGGAAGCCGACTCGGGAGCTTTGGCGCCGCCCCCGGCGGTCGCTGGCCAGATGCTGGGCTCCTCGGCCGCGCCGCCGTCCGGCGGGGTGACTAGCGCCAGCCTGAGCTTTGATCCCGAGGTGGTCTTGCCGACGCAGCGCAGCTGGGTACGCGTCCTCTACCAGCTGGCGGCGGAGGTGCCGAGCGGGGTGCCGCTGACTTTGTCGATCGAGGAGCGGCTGGAGCTACTCGATGGCAGCGTGCGGCGGATCAGTCCCTACAGCGCCGATCTGGTGCTCTACCGCGATTCGCTGGGCGATCCGACCTCGAGGTTCCGCCTGCGGCCTTCGGCCGCGGCGCGCAGCCTGCCGGTGCGGTTGGGTGCCGAGCAAGTCAGCGTGCGGTCCTACGGTGATGAGACGGTGCGCGGCAACGTGCTCGGCCCCGACGGCGGGGTGGTGTCGAGTGCCGAGGGCGATCAGGTGGTGTTGCCGACGGGAGCCCTCGAGGAGCCCACGGCGGTGACCCTGAGTCGCCGGACAGTGGCAGATCTGCCGCTGGCTCCACCCGCTGGTGGCACGGTCGATGGCGTCTTGGAGCTGGACCTTGCCGGCCGCCGGCTGTTGCTGCCGGCTGAGTTGTCGTGGTCGCTGACCCCGGCACCGGCTGCTGGCACGCCGGGTTTGTTGCTAGGGGTGGTGGAAGTGGAAGGCGAGCCGCGCTATCGGGCGATTGCCGAGCTGGAAGCCACCGCCACGGGCTGGAGGACCCAGGCGATTGACGCTGCCGATCTGGCCTGGCCGGGGGTGCTGGAAGGTGGTTTGTACGTTTTCTTGCGCCTCGATGCGGCACCGCGCTTTGTGCGGGGCATGGTGCTTGACCCAGGAGGTGCTCCGGTCGTGGGCGCGGTGGTCGAGTCGACGACGGTGCCTTGGCTCCAGATCTCAGCCGCCGAGGGTGGCTACGTGCTGCCGATTCTGCTGGATGCCGCCACTCTCAGCGCGCGGCGCGCGGTCACCGGCAATGCGGTGGCGGTGGCGCTGCCGGCCGGGGTGGCGGGGGAGCGGGTCGATCTCGATCTGCCGCTACAGATCGTGGCGCCGTGGGTCGCGCAGATCACTCCGTCAGCGGGCACCAGCGGAGTGTTGCTCGGGGTCAATCCAGTGGTGCGTTTCAGCGAGCCGGTGGATCGGGCCTCGCTCGATGGCGCTATCGAGCTGCGCCAGGGGGGCGTGGCGGTGGCGGTGGCACTCGATCACCAGGGCGCCCTGGTCACCCTGCTACCGCAGGCGACGCTGGTGCCTGGCAGTGAGTACGAGGTCTGGGTGGGGGCGGCGGTGCGTGACTTGCAGGGCTATGGGCTGAGCGGCTCGGTGAGCGTGCTGTTTAGCACCGAGGTGGTGGCGACGCCGGCCGGGGTCGATCGCGGGCGGATCTTCCTGGTCGAGCCCGATGCCCAGGGGCTGGCGCGAGTGGAGGGCCTGGCGGGGGCGGCGCCGGCCGGCACGCTGGTCTTCGTTGAAAATCTGACGTCGTTCTCGACCACCGAGTCTGTACAGAGCGCGGGTGACGGTAGCTTCCTGCTGACGATCGGCGCCAGCCTCGAGGATCAGCTGCTGCTGCATGTGCTGATCGATGGGGGTAACGAGGTAGTGATCCTGCTGACTCCGTTCCTGGGCGCCGACCTGCGCACCGGCCTGGCGGGGACGGGGGCGGGGGAGTTTACGACCGCCGATGGAATCACCGTGCGTTACGCGGCTGGCACCTTCGCCGGGCCGTCCAGGGTGCAGGTGACGCCGATCGCCATGGGCACGCTCGCGGCGGCAGAAGACTTCAGCGAGCTGCTGACCTTCCGGCTGGAGATCGCCGGCGCGCAGCCACTGAAGCCGCTGGAAGTGACGATGGCGGCGCCGGCTGGCACCGCACCAGCTGGCACCGCAGCGGGCAGCCTCTGGCTGCTGCGCCGGCAGCTCGAGATTGCCGATTTACCGTGGATGGTCCACGCCGAGCTGGCTCTCGATGGCGGTGAGCTGAGCACGATCCACACCGTGGGCGAAGCCCAATCCGCCAACTCCGGCGAGGTGGGTGGCACCAAGTCAGGCACGTTTGACGTGCCTGATTTTCCTGTGCCGGCCCCTCTGCGGGTGCTGAGCCCGGCAGAAGCCGCCGCGCGGCTGCCGCGCTCGGGCTTCCTGAGCGCCCTGCCGCCTGCTGACCCAGCGGCTCTGGTTGAGGTCGAGCCGCCCCTGGCCGGCTTGGGAGCGGCCAAGGCGACCGTCGCCCCTACCTTGGCGGACTATCTGGTCGGCGTCTCCCGCCCCGGCGTCTATCAGGCAGCGCGGGCCGAGGTCGAGCTGGGTTGGATCGCCTTCCCCTTCCGTGGCGCCCAAGACCTGGTAGTGCGCACCGCCGAGTTGCCGGAGGTGGTGCTGGCGC
This sequence comes from Candidatus Multivoradales bacterium, assembly GCA_965248925.1. GTDB lineage: Bacteria > Acidobacteriota > Thermoanaerobaculia > Multivoradales > J023 > CBDFLE01. Next base: position 27,593 of record CBDFLE010000005.1, read on the forward strand.
TCGATGCGGTCAACCGCTCCTTCCTGCCGCTAGGCGCCGGTGCCTTGCCGGTTGAACTCAGCCCGACGCCATTGAACGCCGATCCCGCCGCGCCGGGGTCGAAGGCACCGCCAGCGGGCGAGCCCAAGGCCGACTCGGTGGAGATCCAGGTGCTCGATTTCGCCGGTGTCGAGCTTTACCGGCTGGTGGTCGACGCCCCGACCCAGCTGGTGGTGCTGCTGAGCCTCGGCGATCTACCTAACGCCGGGCGGCCCATGCCGGTGGGCGGTGGGCCGCTGCGCTTCCATGCTTTTAGCGCCGCTCCAGGCACTAGCGAGATCGCCGCCGGCATCAGCGCCGAGCTGGAGGGTAACTCGCTCACCGTGAGCGGCGAGGCCGGCAGCGCCGGAGCCGGAGTGGCGGTGCGTCTGATCGATCTAGAAAGCTCGAACGTGCTCAGCGCCACGGCGTCTCCAGGCGGTAGCTTCAGCGTCGTTGTCAGTCCGTCGCAGGTCGGCGATCAGCTGGTGCTAGCAATCTCGGCCAAGCTCACTCCCGGCCAGCCGCTGCGCCTCGACTTCTCAGAAGCCTTGCAAGAAGAGGCGCCAGGTATCCGGGTCGAGCACGACGGGATGGCCCTGCCCATCACCAAAGAGCCTCTGGGCAGCTGGGCACGGCTGCTGATCCACGGCGGCTGGCAGGCTGGCAAGACCTACAACTTGCGCCTGGACTCCACCATGGCCGACGCCGCCGGCTTGTTTTGGGATACCAACCTGACTCTGCCCTTCAAAGTCGCCGAATCGAGCGCCGGCACTAGCTTCGCACTCGACGCGGCGCACGACATCGCGCGCCTCGGCTCGTTGCTCTTCGTGGCCGCCGGCGCCGATGGCCTGGCGGTGCTCGACGCCAGCGACCCGCGCCAGCTGAAGAACTGGCTGGCGGCTGAGACCTACGTCGATCTGGTCGCGGAGCCCGGTCTACCGGTGCGCGGGGTGGCGACCGACAGCCATGGCCGGGTGGTGGCAGTAGGGGGTGGCGTCGCCCGCCGGGGGGTGCTGCTGATCCTCGATCCGCAAGAGCTGCCCCAGGGTGCCGCGACGGTGCCCGCGGCTGCGATTCTCGGCCGCACCCTCCTCACCGAGCCCCAGCTGGCTGGCTCGGGTGCCCCGCCGCTACTCATCGGTCGGCCGCTGGAGGTCGAGATCTTCAACCGCGACCAGAGCACGACTTGGACGCTGGGGGAAGCGGTGCCGCCGGGCCTCACCCTGGCCCCGCCCAGCCCACCGAGCGGCACGGCGGCCGTCTCGCTCACCGTCAGTGGCATGGCGACGGCGGAGCGTCCGGTGACCTTGCGCAATCTCACCACCGGGGAGCGCGATAGCGCTCGCGTCGGCAGTGCTGGTGGCGGCGGTGCTGGCAGTTTCTCCCTGAGTCTCAGCGTGCAGCGCGGCGACCGCCTGGAGCTGCTGCGCAACGAGCTGTCCTTGGCCTACGTGGCGGGTTACGACGCCGGGGTGGTGACGGTGGATCTGAACGCCGTCGAAGCGGTCGATGAGGAAGTCGACGATCCCTGGGATGCCTTCGATCTGCTGCGCTACAACACCCATTATTTTGTACCGACCGAGGTGCTGTGCTCGACGTTTGAGAACGATCAGCGCTTCGACGTGATCGAGGCGCGGGTGCTGCCGGCGGCGTCGGAGGGCGAGCCTTGGAGCGTGCTGGCCCTGGTCGAGAATTATGGCTTGCTGTCGCTGGGTGCCTCGGTCGCTGCGCCGCTCGACAAGCTGGCCTACCGCGACGCTCTGTGCGGCGAGGTCGATGACAACCGCAAGCTGGGCGGTCTCGACGTGCTGCCCGGCTACCGTTTCGACCGTAACGGCGACGGTGTGCTGGACGACGATGAGCCCGAGCGTGACTACGCGCTGCTCACCAACACCGTCGGTGGCGGCGGTCGTGGCTGGCTGCTGATTGTCGATGTCACCGAGCGCGATGAGCTTCGCCGGGTGGGCCGCATCGAGCTGCCCGGCCCGGCGACGCGGGTGACTGCTGATCCGGTCGGCCGCCGCGCCCTGGTCTCAGGCCTCGGTGGCGGGGTCTACATCGTCGACCTCGACCGCTGGCCCGAGCTGGGTGGCGGCGGCGGAACCCCCCAGATCTGGTCGAGCGATCGGGTGGTCGAGCGCTTGAGCTTTGGCGAGGACGTGCGCGCCCCCACCTTGGTGGCGCCGGAGCTGGGCCTGGCCTTCGCCGGTGGCGTTGCCCGCGGCGTGACCCCCCTCAGCACCGGCCTGCCGCGTCTGTCGCTGGTGACTAGCGGCGAGCGGGGACTGCGTCGGGTCGCCCGGCTGGCGCCATTTGGCGCGCCTACCGCCCCGGAGAGCGCCGAGGAGGGAGCGGAAGAAATACCCGGAGTGATCCGAGTGCAGGCGCAGCTTCCCGGTGGCCTGGCCGATGCCGAGGGCAAGATCCGTGTTGACCTCGCGGGCATCGGCCCCGCCGGGCTGCCGCTGCGCGGCCTTGGTGAGGGGCTGATGGACGAGCCCGTGGCCGAGCTGAAAGACGATAAGGCGCTGGTGCTGCAACGGCAGTCAGACAACCCCCTCTCAGAGGGCTACAACGTCTTCCTCTCCGACCCGGTGGTGCTGCTGGCAGATGTACGCGCTTCGGCGCATTTCGAGCGCTCGGAGGCTGAGAAGAAGGTCTGCCGCCGCTGCGACCTGGTGGACGAGGGGGTCTACACCGCGGCCGATCTACCTCCCAACGAGCTGCATGTCGAGCTGCTGTCGGGTCATCAAGTGCGGGCGAGCTACAGCGCCGCCGTCGCCTCCAGCCTCACCGGCCTCTACGATGCCGATCTGCTAGCGGGCTACGCCGTCATCGCCGATAGCGTGCCTTGGGATCTCAGCCCCTCGCCGCACCAGGAGCCAGTGCTCAATGCCGCCACTAGAGCGATAGCGGCGCCGGGCACTCTCTTGCACTCAGGCGAAATGACCCGCCAGGCGATCGACCTCAGCCTCCAAGGCCGGGGTTTAGATGTCGCCTTGGTGCGCACCTACCGCAGCCAGACCATCAGCAACGGCCCCCTCGGCCCGGGCTGGGATCATGGCTACCGCCTGCGCCTGCGGCTCTTGCCCAATGGCGATATCGACTTCTTCGACGGCACTGGCCGCCGCGAGACCTTCACCTTGGAAGACGATGGCGAGCTGAAGCCGCCCGTCGGCCGCTTCGTCCAGCTCAAGAAGTACGCCGAGGGCTACACCCTGATCGGCAGCGGCTACCAGCGCTGGCGTTTCGACCGCTGGGGTCGCCTGGTGTCGATGATCGACTCGGTGCGCACCAGCGAAGAGACCGGCAACGAGATCACCTTCCACTACGACTCCCACTCGCGCCTGGCGCGAATCCACGACGACCTCGACCGCAACACCTTCCTGCACTACGACGACGAAGGCCGCTTAGAAAAAGTCGTAGACTTCAGCGACCGCGACTTCCTCTACCACTACGACGCCCAGGGCCGGCTGAGCAGTTTCGAGACCCCAGAAGTCGACCTCGGCACCGGCAGCAGCCAGCGCCTATCGACCACCTACGCCTACCACGCCGCCGGCACCGGCCTGGCTGGCCAGCTCAGCCAACGCGATGATCTGAAAAGCGAGACTGACGCCAAGAGCCAGACCTGGCTCACCCTGCGGTATCAGGACTCCGACGGCAACGGCCGCCCCGATGCGCTCAAAGAACAGGATTGGGGAGCGGGGACAGTGCATTTGGCCTTCGATTTCGACGGCCAGCAGACCACCCTGACCGATCGGCGGGGCAAAGTCTGGACCTACCATCTCAACGCCGCTGGGCAGATGCTCAGCGAGCGCGACCCGGCGTCTCATCAGTCGAACTGGTCCTACGAGCCGAGTGGTGCATTGGCACAGGCCACCGAGGCGGGGGGAATCACCACCGGTCTGACCTACGGCTCGGACTCTCCGCGCCAGCGGGGCAATGTGTCGAGCGTGACGACGACGCCTTCCCCTGGCCACCCCAACCCCGTCTCGCCGGTGGTGGTGCAGGTGCTAGAGAGGGTTAAGAAAACCAATCGGGTGGCCAGTTGGAACGATAAGCACGGTGCTCAGCACCTGATCATTTCCTATCCCAACGAGCTGCCCAAGGTGCGTCAAGACGCCTATGGCACACCGCTCAACGCCACCTCGTCGATGAAGTACGACCTTTTCGGTCGGATCACCGAGCAGATTGCCCCCAACCAGAGCGTCACCAGTTTTACCTACGGCGAGGATGGCTACCTGACTCAGGTGGTCGCCGACGCCCAGAACCTGGCTCTGAGCACCGACTTTCTGGCGCGCGACGCCCGTGGCAATCCGCTGCGCTGGCGCGACCCGCGCGGGGTGATCCACGAAGCTGAGTACAACGCCCTTGGCTGGCTGCTGCGTCAGCGGCAAGCGATCTCGGGCGGCGGCGCCCCGATCGACCTGGTGAGTGAATTCGACTACGACGCCAACGGTCAGGTCACGGAGACCCGCCTCTCCTACAGTGGCGGCGGGATGACCGCGACTCGCTTCACTTACGGAATTCTCGGCGAGCTACTGCGCAGCGAGCGCGAGGTCGAGACCGGCGGGGTGGCGATCCTCGAGACCGTAGCGTACGACTCCCATCTCAACCCGACTCGCATCGTCGATGGTGTCGGTGGGGTCACCTTGCTGCAGTACGACGCCCGCAGCCTACCGCTCCGCAAGACCAGCGGGGCGGGTACGGCGGCGGAGATCTCAGAGGAGTACTACTACGACGCCGACGGCCGGCTGGTGGTCTACACCGATGCTCGCCAACAAGTTTGGCGTACTGAGTACGACGGCTTGGGACGCCCCGCGGCGCAGATCAATCCGCTGGGAGAGCGCACCGAGACCGAGTACACCCCAGGTAACCTGCCAATCCGCAAACGCCGCTTGAGTGCCTCGGGCGTCTTGAAGAGCGAGCAGCAATGGCAGTGGGACGTGCGTGCTCGGCAGACCCGCGGATTTGCTCATCTGTGGGCCTATGGCGAGGGTGGCGGCGATGGCGAAGCTCATCAGCAGCTGACGACAGAGTTAACTTACGATGCCATCTCGAATCTGCTCACCGTCGAGGGTCCTGGCATCTCGTTGGAGCATCGCTACGACTCGGCGGGGCGGCGGACCTTCTCGCAAGACCAGGCCGGCAACATCGTCGAGCTGGACCTCGACCCGCTAGGTCTGGTCACCACCCAACGCCACATCGAGCAGCTCGCCGAGGGGGGCACCGCGACCGTCGAGAACACCTTCACCCACGACGCTTTGGGCCGTCCGCTGAGCGAGAGTCTGCCGCACGGTGGCAGCCGCAGCTGGCAATATGACGTCCGTGGCAACCTGACTCGTTTTGCCGACGCCGACGGCCGCGTCTGGACCTGGCAATACGACGGCCTCGACCGCCGGCTCGCCGAGCAGGCTCCGGGAGGTGTTGACCTCAGCCACACCTATGACCAGGCTTCGCGGCCGCTGACCTACACCGACGCTCTCGGTAACCAGACCCGCTGGGTCTACGACATTCTGGGTCGGCGCACCGACTGGCTGCTCAACGGCGTCGGAGTAGAGATCTACGGCCACGACGAGAGCGGCAACCCAACCTCCATCCTGCGCGCCGACGGCAGCCGCATCGACCAGAGTTTCGATGCCGCCGGCCGGCTGATCAGCCGCCAGATCAACCTCCCTGACGGCACCCTGGGCGAGGCCGAGAGCTACGCCCATGACGCCCTGGGGCGGATCACTCAGCAAACCGCGGGCGGCATCTCCACCCAGCACAGCTTCGACTCGTTGTCGCGGCTGACCGCCGAGACCACCGCTGGCCTCACCGTCGGTTACCAGCACGATGCCGCCGGCAACTTGATTCAGATCACCTATCCCTCGGGTCGCCGGGTCGACATCGTGCCCGACGGGCTCAATCGCCCCTCCACGGTCGCCTGGGCGGCGCCTGGGCCGCCCGAAGTCAAGGTGCGCTACGGCTACCGCGGCGGCAACCTGATGTCCTCCCGCAGCTTGGCCCAGCTCACCGGAGTGAAGACTTTTGATGCCGGCCGGCGCACCGCCGGCTGGCAAGTCCAGGATGCCGGCAACCAGCTGTTGCTCGGCGAAAGCCTGACCTGGACCCCCGGCTCGCGGCTGGCCACCGCCACCCGCACCGATTTAGGTGGTCTCACCCGTCGTTACGGCTACCAGGACGGTCGCTTGATCTCGGCCATCCAGACTGGCGGCCCGGCCTCCAGCACCCCGGCCACCACCGGCTGGGCCGACATTCCCGAGAGCTTCACCTACAGCTACGACCGAGCCCAGAATCTGCTGGGGATGGACTTCGCACAAAGCTGCGCAGCCACCCAGGTCGCCCTACCGCTGGATGCCAGCGGCTGGAACCGCCCGGCTTCAGTAGCCGGCGAAGCGCTCCAGTGGACCGCTCGCCAGGAGCTGGCGAGCAAAGGAAACTTCAACTTCACTTACAGCTGGGACCACCGTCCGATCGAACTCAGGCGCAACGGGGTGACGATCGCCTCCTACAAATACGACTCCCAGGGACGCCGGGTAGAGCGCAAAGTCGGCGCCGACACCTACACCACCGTCTGGTCCGGCTGGCAGCCGATCGAAGAGTACAAGAACGGTCTATTGCACAGCCGCCGCACCTACGGCGTCGGCCTCGATGAACTCATTCGCCTCGAAAGCGACCTCGACGGCGACGGTGTTCTAGAGCAGGAATACCTGCCCTTCTACGACACGATCGGCAACCTCGTCCTACTCACCAACGAGGCCGGCAAGCCCATCGAACGCTACGCCTACGGCCCCTACGGTCGGCAGTGGATCGTCGCCGACTCGACAGCGCCGGTAGTCGAGCAGATCCGCATGAAAGGCGACGAGCTGTGGCTCGAACTCTCAGAAGAAGTGCGGCTCGACCGCCTGCAAGCCGCCGCAAGTGCCGGCACGCTGACGCTGGTCAACGCCCTCGGCGAAGAGATCAGCTTGCAGATCGAGCAGCCCGTCGACAGCGGCCGCGCCGCCCGGCGGCGCGTGGTGCTCAGCGAGCTGCCGAGTCAGAACCCCTCACGCTGGCCAGCGGCGGGAGAGATTGCCACCCTGACCATCCCAGCCGGAGCCCTGGTCGACCTCTTCGAAAACAAAGGCGCTGCCGTAGCCGAAGCCATGACTTGGCCGGCCATCGCGGACGAGATCCACAGCGACACAGCCCCTCCCCAGCTGCTCCAGGCTTGCGTCACGCCGCAGAGAAAAGTCGAACTGGAATTCAGCGAGCCCCTCGACGAAGCGACCCTCAACACCATTCAGCTCAACAGCGTGGCAACCACCTGGACCGTCTCCGCCGATGGCTACCGCCTGACCAGCGGCGCCCTCGCGGTCGGCTCCAACACCCTGCTGGTAGACGGCGAACTGAAAGACCTCGCCGGCACCTCGCTAGCCGGCACCGTGAGCGAGAGCTTCATCGTCAGCCAGGGTCAGGGCTCGATCATCCACAGCGCCCCCTACCCTGGCCAGATCTCCACCTCGGCTACCGGTAACCCGTTTGGCTTCAAGGGCTTGCCGCGAGACCCGGAGAGTGGGCTGATCTATGTGCGCAACCGCTACTACGATCCAGAAATGGGCCGGTGGATTACCTCCGATCCTCTGGGACTCGTCGATGGGCCGGGGCAGTATGCCTTTGTCGGCGGGGATCCGGTGAATTTTGGCGACCCGATGGGACTCTTCAATGTCGGGTTGGGGCCGTGTGGTGCAGTTGTAGATGCCGAGAGGCGAGCAGAGTGCCTGGCGAAGTCTCGGTTGGGGGCTCAGCAGTTTGACCAGGCTGTCACTACCGCGTTAGCCAATCCCTATGTACAGGGCAGCCTTCAAGTCATCGGTGGTTGTACCGAAGCAATTGTCGGAGGTGCTGCCGTGCTTTCCGGTGTGGGTGCTCTGCCGGGTGGTCTCGCTCTTGCCCATGGCACCGACCTGTGCGGAACGGGGATCATCACGCTCATCGTGGGCGAGACTCAGGAGACTCTCTTCTACCAGGGTGCAACAGCTGGCTTGGTGGCAACCGGAGTCGATCCATACTATGCTGGTTGGGTTGCGGCAGGGCTCGATATCGGAGCAGGCGTTGGCGCTTCTTGGGCTGTTGGGCGCTCGTTTGCGCGAGCGTCCAGACGGGCGAATAAGAGGCGTGTTTCAAAGCGTGGCTTCATTCACCAATCCTCTCGGGACTTTTCTGCCTGGCGCCTAAACCGGGGTCGGCGGATGGTCACTCGGTGGAGAGGAACGGTCTATGATTCCAATATTCGAGCTTTGAGAGAAGGGTGGCTGGAGTCACCTGCAGGCCGATATGCAGATCTACCAGGGGGGGCGCCGCCGATCGTGTCAGACAATCCATGGAAAAGGTTTCAACAGATGAGAGCGCATTCCAGGAACAGTTTTTTCCCTGATCTCAGTCCCTTTGTGTCAATTGCGCGAGACCCGGTTAAGGCGGGAAAATTCGGGATACTTTTCCGGTTTAGAATTCGTAGGATGGATATCCATCGGGCATGGTGGAGTTATTACAATGAGACTGAAGACGTTGTGAGGCACGGCACGCGTATTTTCAAGTTGGAGGAGTTGCGTTGAGTGAGCTTCAATTGGTACTCGCCACATTTTCTTATTCTGAAGATGAGCAAGAGGCTTTTCCTTACCTAAAGAGGTATATGACCAAAGTTATTCCGCTGCTTGGGGAAAGTCTTAGGGAGATTTCAACTAGGAATAACTTTATGCTTGCTGGGCTGTTCTTGACATATCGGGCGTGCAATCATCTGGGATGCAATATTTCTACTGATATGGGCGAAATTTCGCTTCTGGACATTCACATGAAAAGACTTGAACTCTTCCGTAGGGTTTCAGGGGTCCACATTGAGAGCACACGTCATTATCTGGAGTTGATTGACTTCAAGAAACATAAGTCACTATTTCGAGGCCCTGGCTCGATGTTGTTGAGGTTTGTGGCTAGTTCCGTCCGCCGAGATCGCATGTCCCGTCCGCCGCGTCCGCGATCAAAATCGTAGCCAAACGGCCACTTTATTGGTCGCCTGCCTTCGTTGATGGACCCGCTCCTTGTCGCTCCTCTTCAGCTCACGCCGAGAATTTCCCAGACCGACGGCGATCTTCGCTAGTTGCCGAGAATCCGAGGCGCCTGAGCGAGCCTCACCGTGGACAGCGCGTCGCAGCAGCCCATCAACTCGCCAGCCTGAGCCGCTCTACTTGGGCGCATAGAAGCCAGAGAGCACTCCTTGCCAGGCGGTCATGAATCGTAGGTGCCCCCGTGAGGGCTTGCGGCCGGTCCAGATCTCGGCTGGCGTGTAGCCATCGAGGCTTTGGTGCGGGCGCAGTTCGTTGTACCAAAACCGGAAGACATCCAGCTGCCGCTGGGCCTTGCGGCCCGCTGGCAGCGGCTCGCGCCGCCGCCGCAGGCGCTCTTTGAAGGTACCGAAGAACCGTTCGACGCGGCCGTTCTGCCAGGGCGAGGTGTCCCGTCCGCCGCGTCCGCGATCAAAATCGTAGCCAAACGGCCACTTTATTGGTCGCCTGCCTTCGTTGATGGACCCGCTCCTTGTCGCTCCTCTTCAGCTCACGCCGAGAATTTCCCAGACCGACGGCGATCTTCGCTAGCTGCCGAGAATCCGAGGCGCCTGAGCGAGCCTCACCGTGGACAGCGCGTCGCAGCAGCCCATCAACTCGCCAGCCTGAGCCGCTCTACTTGGGCGCATAGAAGCCAGAGAGCACTCCTTGCCAGGCGGTCATGAATCGTAGGTGCCCCCGTGAGGGCTTGCGGCCGGTCCAGATCTCGGCTGGCGTGTAGCCATCGAGGCTTTGGTGCGGGCGCAGTTCGTTGTACCAAAACCGGAAGACATCCAGCTGCCGCTGGGCCTTGCGGCCCGCTGGCAGCGGCTCGCGCCGCCGCCGCAGGCGCTCTTTGAAGGTACCGAAGAACCGTTCGACGCGGCCGTTCTGCCAGGGCGAGGCCAGCTGGGTGCGCTGGTGGCGAATACCCAGTATGGCCAGCGAAAGCCGGAAGATCCAAGATGTAAAGACTGGCTCGTTGTCAGTGCGCAAGCACTTTGGCTTGCCGCATAGCTCGATCGTGTTGAGCAGCTGGCGAACCAGCTCAATGGAGGCTTTGGTCTTCACCGTCTGAAGGCTCAAGCAGAGCCGAGTGCCGTGGTCGAGCAGGCCGAAGATGGTTTCTTCCTTGCCGGAGGTGTTGTCGGCGTAGGTGAGATCGGCGGCCCAGATCAGCCGCTTGCCGCCGATCCCAGGTTTTCTCCTGCGGATCTTCCGGCGCCAAGCGAGAATCTCCAGCTGGTGCTCGTTGAAGATCTTTGCAACGTAGCTCTTGCCCACCGTCATTCGGCGATGGCGGTAGTTGCGATTGAAGGCTGCCGCGATCGCCCTACAGCCATCGTCGGGCTGCAACGCCTTGAGCCGGATCACCGCTTGGCGCACCCACTTGGGCTTGCGCCGGCAGAAGCCGCGATAAGTCGTTGGGTCGGGTGGACACTTGGCTCGGCGGCGGTGCTTCGCCCTGGGTTGCAGGGCGAGCGAAGTGAGCGCAAGAATCAGAAGCAACACGAACGCCCAGAGCAGGGCGCCGGCAAGATCAGAAGTCATTCCTTGAGAATACCGATCTCACGCAGCCTAGCCCGAGGTGCCGCGCTGCCTCACGTATCACCTCCCGAATGCCAGAAGCCCGGCTTGTGCAACTCCAGCACGAAGTCCACCTCGGCGGCCCTCGTCTCGTAGTCACGCCGCTCCTTCGCCGCCGCGATCCTGGCGGCGATCTCGCTGGCCAGGTGCTCTCCCTTGCCGGGTCGCGTCGGCAAAGCTTCTCTGGCCACATCGCGGAGGACTTGCTCCACCAGCGCCCGGTCCTTCTTCTTCGGGTCGCTAGCGTGGTTGAGAAACCACAGGATCAGCGCCGCGGGCTCGAGGAAGCGGTGGTTGACCGCGGCCAGGAAGGCCGCGGTCAGCTCTTCGATCGGTACGCTGGCAGAAAGCTTAATCTCAGCCAGGCTGTCGATGCTGGAATGATTGAGTCGCTGGTTGGCGCCGGTGACCTGAGCGGCGATCTGGCGTACTGTCTGGTGGATCTGTTCGGTGGTCATAGGCTTTCTGGACAGAGTGGCCATTCTGGTGTTCCTCCTAGGTGATCTATTATTGGCGGATATTGACGCCGAAGCCGATGGCCATGGTTTCGATGGCTTGGGCCAGGGCGATGTGTTGCTCGGTGAGTTCGGCCTCCGGCGTGGCGGGCAGCTTGAGGGTCAGCAAAGTGCCTCGTAGATGAACTTCGATCGTTGCCCTCTGACACACCACGAAAGCCAGGAGCTGGCGCAGGAATCGGTAGGCGGCGGGGAAGTCGACGAACTCTAGCCGCTGGGCAATAACCTGTGGATTGTCTTCGCTCTGGCGCCAATGTACAAGGCGCCCTAGCCCGAGCTGAATTCGTTCGGGTTTCATTCACAATACTCCTTGAGGTCACGGTTCAAGAAAAAGCACCCTCCGGGCAGCAGGGGCTGATTCTGCCCGGAGGGGTGGAGTCGCCGTGGTTGGGGAGGGACCACCACGGCCATCACAGGGACTCAGGGAGCGAGCGAGGTCGAAATCTTCCGGCCGCAGACGGGCCGGTGCCACCGGCCCGATCCGTACCGAGACCCAGCGGCCGACCATCGCGGCTCTGGGTTCTAGGTTGGTGAGTTCACCGCGATAAAACACCCACTCGACGAAGATCAGGGAATCGCGCCAAGAGTCAAAGAGGTATTTGCGGGTGATCTTTTGTTGCCCTTTGATTTGTCGCCAATCGGGTAGGGTGTTTAGGGCCTGTTGGATCTCTTCATCGGTCATCACTCTCTCCTTGGGTCTAGGAGGATGGTAAAGCCAACAGATTTGATCTGTGCAAATGATCTGGGCTGCGCTATATCCTGGAGCTGTGCATCTTGGACCTCCGCCTCCGAGGTCCATTCAGGAGTCAAAGAACCCGATATTGGACTCTGAGTGCACACTGGTTTGACATGGCTGCGCACTCTCGTGCAGCTTTGATGTTTTTCGCTCCAAGATTTCGGGGCGAGTCCAACGATGCGCTATACTTTGCCCCTGATCCAACTATCTGGAGGAGAGCATGTCAGAAGTTCTATATCTATCCGACCATCAGCGGCTCCTAACTACACTGAGAACGCATGTGCGGCGGCATCCGAGGTCACTTCAGGCTATCGAGAGGCGCCTCGGGTGGTCGCGTTCCTATCTGTCTCGCAAGCTTGGCGGTGCAATTTCCCTTTCTACGGAGCAGCTGCTGGAGATTCTTAAGATCGTTGATTTGAATCTGAGCGAGCTAGAAGCGAAGGCATCCTGGGTTGATGTCGAGGGCCTCCTTGAGGGTCTGCTGCCTGAAGGAAGTCGAAATCCAGCTCCGATTGTGGAGTTGCGACGAGTAGCTCGGGAGCTGGCGGAACGGGACGGGGTCATAGGCGAGAACATCGAAGTTGTTGAACCTCACTTGTCGACTCTGCTAGCTGTCGATCGGTTACGATTCTCTCATCCGTGGCCTGCTGCGAGACAAGCCTTCGCCGTGGCGGCTCATGTGGCTCCTGCGATCAATGGAGACGAAGCAAAGGAAATATTCTCTCGGGCCGCAGGCGTGTACGCTTCCTGTTGTCGAATGGGCGGTTCGCCAGAAGACGGAGTCCGCGCCATCCTTGTTGCCTTGTCCGCAGCGGGTTCGTCAAACCCGCAACTTCGAGCCTCGCTCATGGAGCGCGCTGCCTATCTGCTGATTTCTTTCGCTCAGAACCTCAAGGCGATTGCGGTATTTGATTTGGCGGATTCGATCAATATTGGAACTGGTGATCGATCTTGCCGAGGCCGGCTTGCCGTGGGGCGAGGTGTAGCTTGGCATCTGGAGAACGAGTTTCAGTTGTCAGCTACAGAGTTTCTATCGGCTTTGCAGCTTCTCAGTAATTGTGAGCAGGTATTTGCCGGATCGGCTCATCAATGTCTTGGGCAAGTTAGAATGGATGAAGGGGATCTCATCGGGGCTGCACGAGAAATCGAATTTGCCAGAACGTTGCTAGCCGATGGTGACGTGTATAGCCTAGGTATTGTAGAATGGACGGCTGCTCGTCTGGCTAGCAAGTGTGGTCAGTCGGAGCAGGCTGAATTGTTGTTTCGAGGAGCTGTCGACAACTTGATGAAGATCAATCCGTTCGACACCACTTTGGTCTGTCTAGATTGGGTTAAGTTGCTTCTTGAAAAAGGTGAAGCCGCCGATGCCGTCTTGACAGCCAGGAGAACGGCTAGGTTAATTGAGCAATTCGAATCGAATCCGATTGCGGGTAGAACTATCCTGGAATTGAAGAAGGCATCTCTGAGGGGGCAGCTGACGTTCAGACTTGTAGGAGCGGCCCGGATGAGTATCGAGAGTGGGCGCTGCCTAGGCATACGCCCACTCTTTTGATCTAACCTCCCGGCATTATTGCAGGCCCGTACAGCGTGGCACTGACTTTGCGCAGATAGCTCACCTGTGATCTCCTATTCCACGACATCGCCAGAGGGTCGGATTGATCCTCCGGGTTCGTGATTTAGGCAACCCTACCCTGGAGATCTTCAACCGCGACCAGAGCACGACTTGGACGCTGGGGGAAGCGGTGCCGCCGGGCCTCACCCTGGCCCCGCCCAGCCCACCGAGCGGCACGGCGGCCGTCTCGCTCACCGTCAGTGGCATGGCGACGGCGGATCTTCCGGTGACCCTGCGCAACCTCACCACCGGGGAGCGCGATAGCGCTCGCGTCGGCAGTGCTGGTGGCGGCGGTGCTGGCAGTTTCTCCCTGAGTCTCAGCGTGCAGCGCGGCGACCGCCTGGAGCTGCTGCGCAACGAGCTGTCCTTGGCCTACGTGGCGGGTTACGACGCCGGGGTGGTGACGGTGGATCTGAACGCCGTCGAAGCGGTCGATGAGGAAGTCGACGATCCCTGGGATGCCTTCGATCTGCTGCGCTACAACACCCATTATTTTGTACCGACCGAGGTGCTGTGCTCGACGTTTGAGAACGATCAGCGCTTCGACGTGATCGAGGCGCGGGTGCTGCCGGCGGCGTCGGAGGGCGAGCCTTGGAGCGTGCTGGCCCTGGTCGAGAATTATGGCTTGCTGTCGCTGGGTGCCTCGGTCGCTGCGCCGCTCGACAAGCTGGCCTACCGCGACGCTCTGTGCGGCGAGGTCGACGGCAACCGCAAGCTGGGCGGTCTCGATGTGCTGCCCGGCTACCGCTTCGACCGTAACGGCGACGGTGTGCTGGACGACGAGGAGCCCGAGCGTGACTACGCGCTGCTCACCAACACCGTCGGTGGCGGCGGTCTTGGCTGGCTGCTGATCGTCGATGTCACCAAGCGCGATGAGCTGCTTCTTGTGGGCCGCATCGAGCTGCCCGGCCCAGCGACGCGGGTGACTGCTGATCCGGTCGGCCGCCGCGCCCTGGTCTCAGGCCTCGGTGGCGGGGTCTACATCGTCGACCTCGATCGCTGGCCCGAGCTGGGTGGCGGCGGCGGAACCCCTCAGATCTGGTCGAGCGATCGGGTGGTCGAGCGCCTGAGCTTTGGCGAGGACGTGCGCGCCCCCACCCTGGTAGCTCCAGAACTGGGCCTGGCCTTCGCCGGTGGCGTTGCCCGCGGCGTGACCCCCCTCAGCACCGGCCTGCCACGCCTGTCGCTGGTGACTAGCGGCAAAAAGGGACTGCGCCGGGTCGCCCGGTTGGCGCCATTTGGCGCGCCTACCGCGCCGGAGAGCGCCGAGGAGGAAGCCGAAGAACTACCCGGCCTGATCCGCGTGCAGGCGCAGCTTCCTGGTGGCCTGGCCGATACCGAGGGCAAGATCCGTGTTGACCTCGCGGGCATCGGCCCCGCCGGGCTGCCGCTGCGCGGCCTTGGTGAGGGGCTGATGGACGAGCCCGTGGCCGAGCTGAAAGACGATAAGGCGCTGGTGCTGCAGCGGCAGTCGGACAACCCCCTTTCAGAGGGCTACAACGTCTTCCTCTCCGACCCGGTGGTGCTGCTGGCAGATGTACGCGCCTCGGCGCACTTCGAGCGCTCGGAGGCCGAGAAGAAGGTCTGCCGCCGCTGCGACCTGGTGGACGAGGGGGTCTACTCCGCGGCCGATCTACCTCCCAACGAGCTGCATGTCGAGCTGCTGTCGGGCCATCAAGTGCGGGCTAGCTACAGCGCAGCCTTCGCCACCAGCCTTGCCGGCCTCTACGATGCCGACCTGCTAGCGGGCTACGCCGTCGTCGCCGACAGCGTGCCCTGGGATCTCAGCCCCTCGCCGCACCAGGAGCCGGTGCTCAATGCCGCCACTAGAGCGATAGCGGCGCCGGGCACCCTCTTGCACTCCGGCGAGATGAGCCGCCAGGCGATCGACCTCAGCCTCCAAGGCCGGGGTTTAGATGTGGCCTTGGTGCGCACCTACCGCAGCCAAACGATCAGCAACGGCCCCCTCGGCCCGGGCTGGGATCATGGCTACCGCCTGCGCCTGCGGCTCTTGCCCAATGGCGATATCGACTTCTTCGACGGCACTGGCCGCCGCGAGACCTTCACCTTGGAAGACGACCGCGAGCTGAAGCCGCCCGTCGGCCGCTTCGTCCAGCTCAAGAAGTACGCCGAGGGCTACACCCTGATCGGCAGCGGCTACCAGCGCTGGCGTTTCGACCGCTGGGGTCGTTTAGTGTCGATGATCGACTCGGTGCGCACCAGCGAAGGGACCGGCAACGAGATCACCTTCCACTACGACTCCCACTCGCGCCTGGCGCGAATCCACGACGACCTCGACCGCAACACCTTCCTGCACTACGACGACGAAGGCCGCTTAGAAAAAGTCGTAGACTTCAGCGACCGCGACTTCCTCTACCACTACGACGCCCAGGGCCGGCTGAGCAGTTTCGAGACCCCAGAAGTCGACCTCGGCACCGGCAGCAGC
Source organism: Candidatus Multivoradales bacterium (assembly GCA_965248925.1). Taxonomy (GTDB): domain Bacteria; phylum Acidobacteriota; class Thermoanaerobaculia; order Multivoradales; family J023; genus CBDFLE01. The sequence continues at coordinate 43,593 of CBDFLE010000005.1, forward strand.
CAGCGCCTATCGACCACCTACGCCTACCACGCCGCCGGCACCGGCCTGGCTGGCCAGCTCAGCCAACGCGATGATCTGAAAAGCGAGACTGACGCCAAGAGCCAGACCTGGCTCACCCTGCGGTATCAGGACTCCGACGGCAACGGCCGCCCCGATGCGCTCAAAGAACAAGATTGGGGAGCGGGGACAGTGCATTTGGCCTTCGATTTCGACGGCCAGCAGACCACCCTCACCGATCGCCGAGGCAAAGTCTGGACCTACCATCACAACGCTGCTGGGCAGGCCACCAGCCTGGTCGATCCGAAGTCAGCCAACGGGTCGTGGCAATACGACGGCGAAGGTCTACTGACCCGCGCCACCCGCCCCCTGGGTGGGGCTACCGAGATCGAGTATCCGGCGGACACCTCCGGCGACCGCCGCGGCAGAGGCGATGCTCTGCGGATGGTTAAGATCGCCGACAGCCGCGGCCCCAACGGCTCGCCCAGCGAGCTGGTGACCACCTGGGAATACCACTCGCCGACCCACCAGCCCAGCCGAAAGACCGAGCCCGGTGGCGCGGTGACGGTGTGGGTACGGACGGACAATGGCCTGCCCCAGCAAATCGTGCGGGCGGCTGGCGCGGCGGAGCAGAGCATCACCGGATTGACCTACAACGCCCGCGGCCAGCTGCTGGAAGCCACTAATCCCAACGGTCACGTCACCCGCCACAGCTATTTCGCCTCTGGCGGGCAGAAAGGCTATCTGCAGCAAACAGAAGTCGACCCTGGCGGTCTCAGTCTGGTCACCACCTACGAGCGCAATGATCGCGGCCAGCTGGAGGCGATCACCGATCCGCGGGGTGTGCGCCATGAGACCGAGCTGAACAATCTGGATTGGCCGCTGGCCCAAGTAGCCGCCGCCAGCACCAGCGGTTTTCTGGCACCCCTCGGCTACCGCACGACCTGGCGCTATGACGCTAACGGCGACATCAGCGAAGTGGCCAGCCCATTCGGCGATGGCTCGACGACGACGATCGAGGCTCGTACTTACGGCGTGCTCGGCGAGCTGCTGTCGGTCGAGAGGGAGATGGCAGCGGGAGGTCGGCGGATTGTCGAGACCTCGACCTATGACCCAAACCTGAACCTCTTGACTCACGTCGACGGTGCCGGCCAGCGGGTCGAGCGCGAGTACGACGAGCGAGGACAGCTGTCTCTGGTGCGCCGCGGCTTGGGTACCGGCGCATTGGCAACACCGATTGTCGAGCATCAGAGCTACGACCTCGATGGCCATTTGAGCAGTCAGCGCGATGGCCGCGGCATGACCTGGGAGGCCGAGCGCGATGGCCATGGCCGGGTGCTGCGCAGCCGCTCGCCTCTCGGCCACTACCGAGAGCAACGCTACAATCCGGCCGGCGATCTGGCTGCCCTGCTGGCCTACGATGCCGGGGGGCAGCTGCTAGTCGAGAGTGCTTTTGCCTACGATCTGCTGCACCGCCGCACCGAGACCACCGCCTGGCGCTGGACACCGGACCCGCAGCAGCCCGACCCCTCTCGTACCGCTGAGAAGACTCGCCATCGGTGGGACGCCGCCAGCAACCTGCTCGAAGTCGAAGATCCGCTGGGTCGCCTGACCAGGACTTCTTACGATGCTGCCGAGCGCCCCGAGCGAGTGGAGCTGCCCGAGGGCAACGTGCGCCGCACGACCTACGATTCTGGTGGCTTGCCGATTACCGAGCATGCCGACGAGGTCGATCCGGCGGGCGGCTCGCACACCATCACCCATCAATCGACTTTCGATGCCCTCGGCCGCCGCCTCAGCCGCCAAGACGGAATCTTCGCCAACCGCACCCTCTGGACGGTGGATGCTCGCGGCCAAGTGACCCTCGAAGTCGACCCGACCGGTAGTTTCACCCAGCGCAGCTACGATGGGCTCAACCGGATGACCCGCGAAGTCCGTCCAGAAGGGATCGCCGTCGACTATGCCTGGGACGACGCCTCGCGCCTCAGCACCTACACCGACGCCCGCGGTCAGGCCACCCGCTGGACCTACGACGCCGTGGGCCGGCGCACCAAAGTGGTCTACCCTGATCAGCAGCAGGAACGCTGGGTCTATGACCCCACCGGCAACGTTACCGAGCGCCACGATCCTCGCGGCTTGGTCGTGCATCAGAGCTGGGACGACGCTGGGCGGTTGCAATCACGTACTGTCACCCCGCCGCTGGGCGGCACCCTCGAAGGGCCGGGGGTCGAGGCTTTCACCTTCGACGGCCTCGACCGCCTGACCCGAGCCCAGTCGGGAAGCGTAGTTACCGAGCGAGTCTACAACTCCCTCTCCCACCTGGCCTCAGAGACGAATGCCGGACGCACCACCAGCTGGCAGCGCAACGCCCTTGGCGAGCCCACTCGCACTAGCTACCCCTCGGGCCGCCAGGTCGAGCGCGCCTTCGACAATCTCGGCCGAGCCAGCACGGTTGGCGAACCCGGCGCGCCAGCCTCGATTGCCAGCTACGGCTATCGCGGCCCGGCGATTGCCTACAAGGCTCTCGGCAATGGTCTCCTGGGCAACATAAGCTTCGATGGCTTGCGCCGGATGGTGGACAACAACTTCAGCCTGGCGGGGGAGTCCGCCACCTTCCAGGAAAGCCTGGCCTGGAGTCCTCGCGGCCTCAAGACCGGCCAATCGCGTGGCGATCTGGGCGGTGCTGGCCGGGTCTTCGCCTACGATGGCGCCCAGCGCCTGATCGAATCCGCTCGCGTGCCCCCGGCTTTGGCTCAGCGCCCTGGCAACACGCCCCCCGACGTGGCCCTGCTGGCCACCTTGCCCGAACGCACGAGCTACCAGCACGACAACGCCATGAACCTGATTCGCAGCAGCACCACCCAGCGTGGCATCGAGCAGATCACCGATTTGCCGCCCGACAATCGCAATCGTCCCAGCGCCTTCGGCGGCGTTGCCCTCGAATGGGATGCCGCCGGCAACATGAAGCGCAAAGGCGATATGCAGATGTACTATGATTTACACAACCGCCTGACGCGGGTCGCCCGCGCCGGTGTCGAAGTCGCCAAGTATCACTACGACGCCTTCAACCGCCGGGTGAAGGCCGAAACGCCGACACACACTGAGGACAGCGTCTGGGACGGCTGGCAATCGTTAGAAACCTATCGCGATGGTGCCTTGGCCTCGCGGCGGGTCTACGGCAACGGTATCGACGAGATCCTGCAACAAGAGGCCGACCTCGACGGAGATGGCACGGTGGAGCAGACTTACTATCCGATCACCGACAGCACCGGCAACGTGGCGATGCTGACCGGAGCTGACGGCAAGCCCATCGAGCGCTACTTCTACAGCCCGTTTGGCGGGCGCAAAGTGCTGGTCGACTCCACGCCCCCCGAGGTCGAACAAGTGCGGGTGCAAGACGGTGCACTGTGGATCGAGCTTTCTGAAGAAGTCTCCACCGAAGAACTACAAGCCAGCCTGGCCGACGGTCGCATCCAGCTGACCCAGACCAGCGACGGAATGCCCCTGCCGCTGACCCTCGATCTGCCCGTCCAGGAAGGCCGTCAAGCTCGGCGAAGACTCGTGCTCACGCCGGCCACGCCGCCGGCCGACGGTGACAGCCTGCGGCTAGAAGTCGCCGCCAGCGCGCTGAGCGATACCTTCCGCAACCAGGCCAATGCCGGCGTCGATCTCACCTGGACCTGGTCCGCAGCCGACGAAGTGCTGCAAGACACCGCCGCGCCGCGGGTCGCCGAAGTCCTGCTGCGATCACGCATCGTCGAGATCCAGTTCAGCGAAGAAGCCGACCTCGCCGCGGCTGCCAGCGCGATCCTCTTAGACGGTCAGCCCACTAGCTGGACCCTGGCTGAAGACCGATACACCCTGATCTCTACTACGACGCTGGCAGCAGGAACGCACACACTCGACATCAGCACCACTGCTCTCGACCTCGCCGGCAGCGGCCTGGTCGCTGCCTTCAGTCAGGCGCTCGACGTGCCCGCCAGCGGCGACCAGCTGGCCTACCAGGCCGCCGACCCGCGGCTCAGCAGCACCAGCGCCGCCGGCAATGCTCACGGCTTCCATGGCCGGCCGGTGGATGAGGAAACCGGGCTGTTGTACTTCAGGAATCGGTATCTTGATCCGGAGATGGGACGGTTTGTTAGTAGCGACCCGATGGGTTATGTGGATGGGCCTAGTGGGTATCAGTTTGCCGGGAGTTCGCCTGGGGATGGAAGGGATCCGTTGGGGTTGTGTGTGGGGAGGCTAAGAGAGACTGGTTTCTGCAAGGGCGTCAATGATTTGCTAACCGGGTATGGGCCGGTGGTCAATGACAATGCCGTTCTCAAGGAGTATGAGAAGGTTAGGCGAGAGGCGGTAAGGGTTCAAGGAGGAATCGCCGCAAGCCCACTAATTCATCAGCAAGTGTACGCCAATCTTCATCATGGTAAAATGGAAAGCGTAGCAGGTTTGGTGGTTCATCAAACTGGAGCTGAATCTGCCAAGTCTACATTCAACAATTACAGGTCTTCATCCGACGGCGCACATTTTCTGATTGCTAGAAATGGTGATATTTTCCAGACAGCCATGGTAGATAGAGTGACATGGCACGTTGGTAAATTGAAGTCGCGATGCCTAGCCCGAATTGAATACTGCACGCATCCAGTAGTGGATTTTGGAATAGGATCATGGGTCTTGGATTCCATAGAATACGAAAGAGCTTTGGTGGCAAGACGCAGCGGCCCAACGCTCCAACACAATCGGGAAAGGGGGAAAGTATATCCGCTTCGATATCCCAGCAATCATGACGCGATTGGGATTGAGCTAGTTGGAGCCGCCCGGAACCCGGCTACGGGGCTTGCCCCCTACTGGAATGATAAAGCAATTTATGACAACGCGACGTCGCGTCAGAATGATTCATTGTCCTGGCTTGTTCGCCAACTTCAACGGGAACTCGGAGTGGGAGAAGAGGACGTGTTCAGGCATCCTTTGATTAGTGCTAAGAATGCAACAGAGGCTCAGTCGGCCGATTGGGGACCCCATGATTAAAGCAACGAAGTGTACTTACTTCTTTCTCGTCACATCGCTTTTTTTATCCCTTTGTTCTTGTTTGAGAGCTGGTGACATTGGTTTTCTATTTACTGAAATATTCGGAGGAGATTTCACGGCCGTTGTTGGGGAGTTTTTCGGTGATCGGACTGAGCCGGCATGCGATCAGTTCGAGCTAACTGAAGAAATTGTAAATTTCTTTTTCCTCAATGCTCGCCTGATTGATGGGTATTCTCTGGAAAAGCAGTACCCGTGGTATCCTTGTGGTTTCGAAGGTTCAGTCACAATGGGTGACTTTGATTTTCGCTGGTCTATATCTCCCGGGGGGAAGGGGTTTCTTGAATCAGACGTCTTCGGGTCGATTTATCTGATTTGTGGTGTCGGATGTGAAGATGCGTTTCCTCATGGTGGCAATTTGTTTTCTGATGACATTGCGGCGGAGAGGAAGCGTGTAGGCGATACATTGTCTCAGGATACAGTACGATACGAGTGGTATGAGGTTTGGGTAGGCCAAGCAGAGGGCGTGCCGCATGTGCTGATCCTTGGGGTTCACGATCGGAATCTAGAGGTGGTTAATCCTCTTGAGGAGAGTCTTATTGTTGCTCGCTTTTCAAACTATGATGATGCGCGAGAATGGCTTAGCAGGAGATATCAACTCGTTCGAGGTAGGGCCAAGCCGATTCAATTGTCCCGTCCGCGGCGTCCACGAACGAAATAGTGGCTAAAAGGCCTGTCCCGTCCGCGGCGTCCACGAACGAAATAGTGGCTAAAATGTCCCGTCCGCCGCGTCCGCGATCAAAATCTGTCCCGTCCGCCGTGTCCCGTCCGCCGCGTCCGCGATCAAAATCGTAGCCAAACGGCCACTTTATTGGTCGCCTGCCTTCGTTGATGGACCCGCTCCTTGTCGCTCCTCTTCAGCTCACGCCGAGAATTTCCCAGACCGACGGCGATCTTCGCTAGCTGCCGAGAATCCGAGGCGCCTGAGCGAGCCTCACCGTGGACAGCGCGTCGCAGCAGCCCATCAACTCGCCAGCCTGAGCCGCTCTACTTGGGCGCATAGAAGCCAGAGAGCACTCCTTGCCAGGCGGTCATGAATCGTAGGTGCCCCCGTGAGGGCTTGCGGCCGGTCCAGATCTCGGCTGGCGTGTAGCCATCGAGGCTTTGGTGCGGGCGCAGTTCGTTGTACCAAAACCGGAAGACATCCAGCTGCCGCTGGGCCTTGCGGCCCGCTGGCAGCGGCTCGCGCCGCCGCCGCAGGCGCTCTTTGAAGGTACCGAAGAACCGTTCGACGCGGCCGTTCTGCCAGGGCGAGGCCACCTGAGTTCGCTGGTGGCGAATACCCAGTATGGCCAGCGAAAGCCGGAAGATCCAAGATGTAAAGACTGGCTCGTTGTCAGTGCGCAAGCACTTTGGCTTGCCGCATAGCTCGATCGTGTTGAGCAGCTGGCGAACCAGCTCAATGGAGGCTTTGGTCTTCACCGTCTGAAGGCTCAAGCAGAGCCGAGTGCCGTGGTCGAGCAGGCCGAAGATGGTTTCTTTCTGGCCGGCGGTGTTATCAGCGTAGGTGAGATCGGCGGCCCAGATCAGCCGCTTGCCGCCGATCCCAGGTTTTCTCCTGCGGATCTTCCGGCGCCAAGCGAGAATCTCCAGCTGGTGCTCGTTGAAGATCTTTGCAACGTAGCTCTTGCCCACCGTCATTCGGCGATGGCGGTAGTTGCGATTGAAGGCTGCCGCGATCGCCCTACAGCCATCGTCGGGCTGCAACGCCTTGAGCCGGATCACCGCTTGGCGCACCCACTTGGGCTTGCGCCGGCAGAAGCCGCGATAAGTCGTTGGGTCGGGTGGACACTTGGCTCGGCGGCGGTGCTTCGCCCTGGGTTGCAGGGCGAGCGAAGTGAGCGCAAGAATCAGAAGTAACATGAAGGCACAGAGTAGGGCGCCGCCAAGATCGGGAGTCATGCCCTGAGAATACCGATCTCACGCAGCCTAGCCCGAGGTGCCGCGCTGCCTCACGTATCACCTCCCGAATGCCAGAAGCCCGGCTTGTGCAACTCCAGCACGAAGTCCACCTCGGCGGCCCTCGTCTCGTAGTCACGCCGCTCCTTCGCCGCCGCGATCCTGGCGGCGATCTCGCTGGCCAGGTGCTCTCCCTTGCCGGGTCGCGTCGGCAAAGCTTCTCTGGCCACATCGCGGAGGACTTGCTCCACCAGCGCCCGGTCCTTCTTCTTCGGGTCGCTAGCGTGGTTGAGAAACCACAGGATCAGCGCCGCGGGCTCGAGGAAGCGGTGGTTGACCGCGGCCAGGAAGGCCGCGGTCAGCTCTTCGATCGGTGCGCTGGCAGAAAGCTTAATCTCAGCCAGGCTGTCGATGCTGGAATGATTGAGTCGCTGGTTGGCGCCGGTGACCTGAGCGGCGATCTGGCGTACTGTCTGGTGGATCTGTTCGGTGGTCATAGGCTTTCTGGACAGAGTGGCCATTCTGGTGTTCCTCCTAGGTGATCTATTATTGGCGGATATTGACGCCGAAGCCGATGGCCATGGTTTCGATGGCTTGGGCCAGGGCGATGTGTTGCTCGGTGAGTTCGGCCTCCGGCGTGGCGGGCAGCTTGAGGGTCAGCAAAGTGCCTCGTAGATGAACTTCGATCGTTGCCCTCTGACACACCACGAAAGCCAGGAGCTGGCGCAGGAACCGGTAGGCGGCGGGGAAGTCGACGAACTCTAGCCGCTGGGCAATAACCTGTGGATTGTCTTCGCTCTGGCGCCAATGTACAAGGCGCCCTAGCCCGAGCTGAATTCGTTCGGGTTTCATTCACAATACTCCTTGAGGTCACGGTTCAAGAAAAAGCACCCTCCGGGCAGCAGGGGCTGATTCTGCCCGGAGGGGTGGAGTCGCCGTGGTTGGGGAGGGACCACCACGGCCATCACAGGGACTCAGGGAGCGAGCGAGGTCGAAATCTTCCGGCCGCAGACGGGCCGGTGCCACCGGCCCGATCCGTACCGAGACCCAGCGGCCGACCATCGCGGCTCTGGGTATAAGGTTGGTGAGTTCACCGCGATAAAACACCCACTCGACGAAGATCAGGGAATCGCGCCAAGAGTCAAAGAGGTATTTGCGGGTGATCTTTTGTTGCCCTTTGATTTGTCGCCAATCGGGTAGGGTGTTTAGGGCCTGTTGGATCTCTTCATCGGTCATCACTCTCTCCTTGGGTCTAGGAGGATGGTAAAGCCAACAGATTTGATCTGTGCAAATGATCTGGGCTGCGCCATATCCTGGAGCTGTGCATCTTGGACCTCCGCCTCCGAGGTCCATTCAGGAGTCAAAGAACCCGATATTGGACTCTGAGTGCACACTGGTTTGACATGGCTGCGCACTCTCGTGCAGCTTTGATGTTTTTCGCTCCAAGATTTCGGGGCGAGTCCAACGATGCGCTATACTTTGCCCCTGATCCAACTATCTGGAGGAGAGCATGTCAGAAGTTCTATATCTATCCGACCATCAGCGGCTCCTAACTACACTGAGAACGCATGTGCGGCGGCATCCGAGGTCACTTCAGGCTATCGAGAGGCGCCTCGGGTGGTCGCGTTCCTATCTGTCTCGCAAGCTTGGCGGTGCAATTTCCCTTTCTACGGAGCAGCTGCTGGAGATTCTTAAGATCGTTGATTTGAATCTGAGCGAGCTAGAAGCGAAGGCATCCTGGGTTGATGTCGAGGGCCTCCTTGAGGGTCTGCTGCCTGAAGGAAGTCGAAATCCAGCTCCGATTGTGGAGTTGCGACGAGTAGCTCGGGAGCTGGCGGAACGGGACGGGGTCATAGGCGAGAACATCGAAGTTGTTGAACCTCACTTGTCGACTCTGCTAGCTGTCGATCGGTTACGATTCTCTCATCCGTGGCCTGCTGCGAGACAAGCCTTCGCCGTGGCGGCTCATGTGGCTCCTGCGATCAATGGAGACGAAGCAAAGGAAATATTCTCTCGGGCCGCAGGCGTGTACGCTTCCTGTTGTCGAATGGGCGGTTCGCCAGAAGACGGAGTCCGCGCCATCCTTGTTGCCTTGTCCGCAGCGGGTTCGTCAAACCCGCAACTTCGAGCCTCGCTCATGGAGCGCGCTGCCTATCTGCTGATTTCTTTCGCTCAGAACCTCAATGCGATTGCGGTATTTGATTTGGCGGATTCGATCAATATTGGAACTGGTGATCGATCTTGCCGAGGCCGGCTTGCCGTGGGGCGAGGTGTAGCTTGGCATCTGGAGAACGAGTTTCAGTTGTCAGCTACAGAGTTTCTATCGGCTTTGCAGCTTCTCAGTAATTGTGAGCAGGTATTTGCCGGATCGGCTCATCAATGTCTTGGGCAAGTTAGAATGGATGAAGGGGATCTCATCGGGGCTGCACGAGAAATCGAATTTGCCAGAACGTTGCTAGCCGATGGTGACGTGTATAGCCTAGGTATTGTAGAATGGACGGCTGCTCGTCTGGCTAGCAAGTGTGGTCAGTCGGAGCAGGCTGAATTGTTGTTTCGAGGAGCTGTCGACAACTTGATGAAGATCAATCCGTTCGACACCACTTTGGTCTGTCTAGATTGGGTTAAGTTGCTTCTTGAAAAAGGTGAAGCCGCCGATGCCGTCTTGACAGCCAGGAGAACGGCTAGGTTAATTGAGCAATTCGAATCGAATCCGATTGCGGGTAGAACTATCCTGGAATTGAAGAAGGCATCTCTGAGGGGGCAGCTGACGTTCAGACTTGTAGGAGCGGCCCGGATGAGTATCGAGAGTGGGCGCTGCCTAGGCATACGCCCACTCTTTTGATCTAACCTCCCGGCATTATTGCAGGCCCGTACAGCGTGGCACTGACTTTGCGCAGATAGCTCACCTGTGATCTCCTATTCCACGACATCGCCAGAGGGTCGGATTGATCCTCCGGGTTCGTGATTTAGGCAACCCTACCCTGGAGATCTTCAACCGCGACCAGAGCACGACTTGGACGCTGGGGGAAGCGGTGCCGCCGGGCCTCACCCTGGCTCCGCCCAGCCCACCGAGCGGCACGGCGGCTGTCTCGCTCACCGTCAGTGGCATGGCGACGGCGGAGCGTCCGGTGACTCTGCGCAACCTCACCACCGGCGAGCGCGACAGCGCTCGCGTCGGCAGTCCTGGTGGCGGCGGTGCTGGCAGTTTCTCCCTGAGTCTCAGCGTGCGGCGCGGCGACCGCCTGGAGCTACTGCGCAACGAGCTGTCCTTGGCCTACGTGGCGGGTTACGACGCCGGGGTGGTGACGGTGGATCTGAACGCCGTCGAAGCGGTCGATGAGGAAGTCGACGATCCCTGGGATGCCTTCGATCTGCTGCGCTACAACACTCACTATTTTGTACCGACCGAGGTGCTGTGCTCGACGTTTGAGAACGATCAGCGCTTCGACGTGATCGACGCGCGGGTGCTGCCGGCGGCGTCGGAGGGCGAGCCTTGGAGCGTGCTGGCCCTGGTCGAGAATTATGGCTTGCTGTCGCTGGGTGCCTCGGTCGCTGCGCCGCTCGACAAGCTGGCCTACCGCGACGCTCTGTGCGGCGAGGTCGATGACAACCGCAAGATGGGGGGTCTCGATGTGCTGCCCGGCTACCGCTTCGATCGCAACGGCGACGGTGTGCTGGACGACGAGGACCCCGAGCGTGACTTCGCGCTGCTCACCAACACCGTTGGTGGCGGGGGTCTTGGCTGGCTGCTGATTGTCGATGTCACCGAGCGCGATGAGCTGCTTCTTGTGGGCCGCATCGAGCTGCCCGGCCCGGCGACGCGGGTGACCGCTGACCCGGTCGGCCGCCGCGCCCTGGTGTCGGGCCACGGTGGTGGGGTCTACATCGTCGACCTCGACCGCTGGCCCGAGCTGGGTGGAGGGGGCGGAACCCCTCAGATCTGGTCGAGCGATCGGGTGGTCGAGCGCCTGAGCTTTGGCGAGGACGTGCGCGCCCCCACCCTGGTGGCTCCAGAACTGGGCCTGGCCTTCGCCGGTGGCGTTGCCCGCGGCGTGACCCCCCTCAGCACCGGCCTGCCACGCCTGTCGCTGGTGACTAGCGGCAAAAAGGGACTGCGCCGGGTCGCCCGGTTGGCGCCATTTGGCGCGCCTAGCGCGCCGGAGAGCGCCGAGGAAGGTGCCGAAGAAATACCCGGCGTGATCCGCGTGCAGGCGCAGCTTCCTGGTGGCCTGGCCGATGCCGAGGGCAAGATCCGTGTCGACCTCGCGGGCATCGGCCCCGCCGGTTTGCCGGTGCGCGGCCTCGGCGAGGGGCTGATGGACGAGCCCATGGCCGAGCTGAAAGACGATAAGGCGCTGGTGCTACAACGGCAGTCGGACAACCCCCTGTCAGAGGGCTACAACGTCTTCCTCTCCGACCCGGTGGTGCTGCTGGCTGACGTGCGCGCCTCGGCGCATTTCGAGCGCTCGGAGGCTGAGAAGAAGGTCTGCCGCCGCTGCGACCTGGTGGACGAGGGGGTCTACACCGCGGCCGATCTACCTCCCAACGAGCTGCATGTCGAGCTGCTGTCGGGTCATCAAGTGCGGGCGAGCTACAGCGCCGCCGTCGCCTCCAGCCTCACCGGCCTCTACGATGCCGACCTGCTAGCGGGCTACGCCGTCGTCGCCGATAGCGTGCCCTGGGATCTCAGCCCCTCGCCGCACCAGGAGCCGGCGCTCAATGCCGCCACTAGCGCGATGGCGGCGCCGGGCACCCTCCTGCACTCAGGAGAGATGACCCGCCAGGCGATCGACCTCAGCCTCCAAGGCCGGGGTTTAGATGTGGCCTTGGTGCGCACCTACCGCAGCCAAACGATCAGCAACGGCCCCCTCGGCCCGGGCTGGGATCATGGCTACCGCCTGCGCTTGCGGCTCTTGCCCAATGGCGATATCGACTTCTTCGACGGCACTGGCCGCCGCGAGACCTTCACCTTGGAAGACGACCGCGAGCTGAAGCCGCCCGTCGGCCGCTTCGTCCAGCTCAAGAAGTACGCCGAGGGCTACACCCTGATCGGCAGCGGCTACCAGCGCTGGCGTTTCGACCGCTGGGGTCGCCTGGTGTCGATGATCGACTCGGTGCGCACCAGCGAAGAGACCGGCAACGAGATCACCTTCCACTACGACTCCCACTCGCGCCTGGCGCGGATCCACGACGATCTCGGCCGCAACACCCTCCTGCACTACGACGACGAAGGCCGTCTGGAGAAGATCGAAGACTTCAGCGATCGCGACTTCCTCTACCACTACGACGCCCAGGGAAGATTGACCAGTTTCGAGACTCCAGACGTCGACCTAGGCAGCGGCAGCAGCCAGCGCCTGTCGACCACCTACGCCTACCATCCCCTTGGCACCGGCCTGGCTGGCCAGCTCACCCAGCGCGATGATCTGAAAAGCGAGACCGACGCCAAGAGCCAGACCTGGCTCACCCTGCGGTATCAGGACTCCGACGGCAACGGCCGCCCCGATGCGCTCAAAGAACAGGATTGGGGAGCGGGGACAGTGCATTTGGCCTTCGATTTCGACGGCCAGCAGACCACCCTCACTGATCGCCGAGGCAAAGTCTGGACCTACCATCTCAACGCTGCTGGGCAGATGCTCAGCGAGCGCGACCCGGCGTCTCATCAGTCGAACTGGTCCTACGAGCCAAGTGGTGCGCTGGCACAGGCCACCGAGGCGGGGGGAATCACCACCGATCTGACCTACGGCTCGGACTCTCCGCGCCAGCGGGGCAATGTGTCGAGCGTGACGACGACGCCTTCCCCTGGCTACCCCAACCCTGTCGCGCCGGTGGTGGTGCAGGTGCTAGAGAGGGTTAAGAAAACCAATCGGGTGGCCAGTTGGAACGATAAGCACGGTGCGCAGCACCTGATCATCACCTATCCCAACGAGCTGCCCAAGGTGCGTCATGACGCCTATGGCACGCCGCTCAACGCCACCTCGTCGATGACGTACGACTTTTTCGGTCGGATCACCGAGCAGACCGCCCCCAACCAGAGCAAAACCACCTTTACCTATTCCCTTGAGGACGGTTACTTGACTCAGGTGGTCGCCGATGCCCAGAACCTGGCTCTGAGCACCGACTTTCTGGAGCGCGACGCCCGTGGCAATCCGCTGCGCTGGCGCGACCCGCGCGGGGTGATCCACGAAGCTGAGTACAACGCCCTCGGCTGGCTGCTGCGCCAGCGGCAGGCGATCTCAGGCGGGGCTGCCCCGATCGGCCTGGTGAGTGAATTCGACTACGACGCCAACGGCCAGGTCACGGCGACCCGGCGCTCCCACAGTGGCGGCGGGATGACCGCCGTTCGCTTCACCTACGGGGTTCTCGGCGAGCTACTGCGCAGCGAGCGCGAGGTCGAGCCCGGCGGGGCGGCGATCCTCGAGACCGTAGCGTATGACCCTCACCTCAACCCGACTCGCATCGTCGATGGTGTCGGTGGGGTCACCCTGCTGGAGTACGACGCCCGCAACCTACCGCTGCGCAAGACTAGCGGGGCGGGTACGGCGGCGGAGATTGCAGAGGAGTACTCCTATGACGCCGATGGCCGGCTGGTGGTCTACACCGATGCTCGCCAACAAGTTTGGCGTACTGAGTACGACGGCTTGGGACGCCCCGCGGCACAGATCAATCCGCTGGGAGAGCGCACCGAGACCGAGTACACCCCAGGTGACCTGCCAATCCACCAGCGCCGCTTGAGTGCCTCGGGCGTCGTGAAGAGCGAGCAGCAATGGCAGTGGGACGTGCGGGCTCGGCAGACCCGCGGCATTGCTCATCTGTGGGCCTATGGCGAGGGTGGCGGCGATGGCGAAGCTCTTCAGCAGTTGACGACCGAGTTTACTTACGATGCCATCTCGAATCTGCTCACCGTCGAGGGTCCTGGCATCTCGTTGGAGCATCGCTACGACTCGGCGGGGCGGCGGACCTTGTCGCAGGACCAGGCCGGCAACATCGTCGAGCTGGACCTTGACCCGCTAGGTCTGGTCACCAGCCAACGCCACCTTGAGCAACTCGCCGAGGGGGGCACCGCGACCGTCGAGAACACCTTCACCCACGACGCTTTGGGCCGTCCGCTGAGTGAGAGTCTGCCCCAGGGTGGCAGCCGCAGCTGGCAATATGACGTCCGTGGCAACCTGACCCGTTTTGCCGACGCCGACGGCCGCGTCTGGAGCTGGCAATACGACGGCCTCGACCGCCGGGTCGCCGAGCAGGCTCCGGGAGGTGTTGACCTCAGCCACACCTATGACCAGGCTTCGCGGCCGCTGACCTACACCGACGCTCTCGGTAACCAGACCCGCTGGGTCTACGACATTCTGGGTCGGCGCACCGACTGGCTGCTCAACGGCGTCGGAGTAGAGATCTACGGCCACGACGAGAGCGGCAACCCAACCTCCATCCTGCGCGCCGACGGCAGCCGCATCGATCAGAGTTTCGATGCCGCCGGCCGGCTGATCAGCCGCCAGATCAACCTCCCTGACGGCACCCTGGGCGAGGCCGAGAGCTACTCCCATGACGCCCTGGGGCGGATCACTCAGCAAACCGCGGGCGGCATCTCCACCCAGCACAGCTTCGACTCGTTGTCGCGGCTGACCGCCGAGACCACCGCTGATCTCACCGTCGGTTACCAGCACGATGCCGCCGGCAACCTGATTCAGATCAGCTACCCCTCGGGTCGCCGGGTCGACATCGTGCCCGACGGGCTCAATCGCCCCTCCACGGTCGCCTGGGCGGCGCCCGGCCCACCCGAAGTCAAGGTGCGCTACGGCTATCGCGGCGGCAATCTGATGTCCTCCCGCAGCCTGGCCCAGCTCACCGGGGTGAAGACTTTTGATGCCGGCCGGCGCACCGCCGGCTGGCAAGTCCAGGATGCTGGCAACCAGTTGCTGCTCGGCGAAAGCCTGACCTGGACCCCCGGCTCGCGGCTGGCCACCGCCACCCGCACCGATTTGGGTGGCCTCACCCGTCGTTACGGCTACCAGGACGGTCGCTTGATCTCGGCCATCCAGACTGGCGGCCCGGCCTCCAGCACCCCGGCCGCCACCGGCTGGGCCGACGTGCCCGCGAGCTTCACCTACAGCTACGACCGAGCCCAGAATCTGCTGGGGATGGACTTCGCACAAAGCTGCGCAGCCACCCAGGTCGCCCTGCCGCTGGATGGCAGCGGCTGGAACCGCCCGGCTTCAGTAGCCGGCGAAGCGCTCCAGTGGACCCCACGCCAGGAGCTGGCGAGCAAAGGAAACCTCAACTTCACTTACAGCTGGGACCACCGTCCCATCGAACTTCGGCGCAATGGGGTGACGATCGCCAGCTACAAATACGACTCCCAAGGTCGCCGAGTCGAGCGCCAAGTCGGCGCCGACACCTACACCACCGTCTGGTCCGGCTGGCAGCCGATCGAAGAATACAAAAACGGTCTATTGCACAGCCGCCGCACCTACGGCGTTGGCCTCGACGAACTCATTCGCCTCGAAAGCGACCTCGACGGCGACGGTGTTCTAGAGCAGGAATACCTGCCCTTCTACGACACGATCGGCAACCTAGTCCTACTCACCAACGAAGCCGGCAAACCCATCGAACGCTACGCCTACGGCCCTTACGGCCGGCAGTGGATCGTCGCCGATTTGACAGCGCCCGCAGTCGAGCAGATCCGCATGAAAGGTGATGAGCTGTGGATCGAACTCTCAGAAGAAGTGCGGCTCGACCGCCTGCAAGCCGCCTCTAGCGCCGGCACGCTGACGCTGGTCAACGCCCTCGGCGATGAAATCAGCTTGCAGATCGAGCAGCCCATCGACAGCGGCCGCGCCGCCCGGCGGCGCGTGGTGCTCAGCGAGCTGCCGAGCCAGAATCCCCCACGCTGGCCGGTGGCGGGGGAGATTGCCACCCTGACCATCCCAGCCGGAGCCCTGGTCGACCTCTTCGAAAACAAAGGCGCGGCCGTGGCCGAGTCCATGACCTGGCCGGCCATCGCGGACGAGATTTACAGCGACACAGCCCCTCCCCAGCTGCTTCAGGCTTGCGTCACAGCGCAAAGAAAAGTCGAGCTGGAATTCAGCGAGCCCCTCGACGAAGCGACCCTCGACACCATCCAGCTCAACAGCGTGGCAACCACCTGGACCGTCTCCGCCGATGGCTACCGCCTGACCAGCGGCGCCCTCGCGGTCGGCTCCAACACCCTGCTGGTAGACGGCGAACTGAAAGACCTCGCCGGCACCTCGCTGGCAGGCACCGTGAGCGAGAGCTTCATCGTCAATCTAGATCAAGGCACGATCATCCACAGCGCTCCCTACGCCGGGCAGATCGCCATCTCGGCTACCGGTAACCCGTTTGGCTTCAAAGGCTTGCCGAGAGACCCGGAGAGTGGGCTGATCTATGTCAGGCACCGCTACTACGATCCAGAAATAGGCCGGTGGATCACCTCCGATCCACTGGGACTCGTCGATGGGTCGAACCGCTACCAGTTTGCCCTGAATGATCCGACTAACAACAGCGATCCCACCGGGGAGTTTGTGGTTGTTGGTTCGATCCTGATCGCAGCGGCGATCTATGGGGCTACTCACGAGATCGAACGAGCCACGGACGTAGACCCGCATGCTAGCGTTGGCGGAGCGGCGGCCCTGGGAGCGACGCGAGGTTTGGTAGTTGGCGGTCTCGCCATTGCATCGGGAGGGTTTGGTGGAGGACTTGCTGCTGGGCTTGGAGGAGGTACGATTGTCCAGGGCGCTACGGTGGGTGTCTTTGCGGGTGTTGGGGGCGTCTTTGCTGAGGATGTGATCGATGTCGGGGTGCTTCATCATCGGGAGAGCTTCAGCTCTATCGGGCAGTATGCTGGGGCAGCGGCGATTGGTGGTGCGTTGGGAGGTGTTGGTGGCGCAGTTCTGGCACGAATGCAGCCAGGAGGTGCTGGTAGGGTGGCACGAGGTGTTAGATCTATTCCAAGACGAAGTGTGAAGTACAAGACTTCAGGTATGGTTGCCGACATGGCTAGGTTCGACACTAGAAGGGGTGTTCAGTATCTCAATGAGGTTTCTAGGAGACGATATAGGATCTCAATCAAGAATGGGAAGCTATACGACGCTTCAGGTCAGCTGTTCGAAACAGTCTCGGCTTCAACAGCATTTAGTAAAGGTAAGGCAATTTTTGTGATGAATGAAGTTGGAGAAATATTTGCTTCGACATCTCATAGAGTTGGCAGATTTCATCATTCTTCTTTCTTGGCTGGTGGGAAAGTTGCTGCTTCAGGAGAGATCGAAGTTATGAGAGGTATAGTTGTCGGAATGACGAGAAATAGTGGCCACTACAGGCAGGGTCCGCAGTACCTTCAGCAGATGACGAAAGAGCTTCGTAGGCATGGTGTGCGTATTTCTCCAAGTCAAATAAAGGGAGGGTTCTAGTGGTAGATTTAGCGGATGAATTGAGGACTGTGCTGTATACGATTTTCTATGTTGAAGACTTGTCAGCATTTCAGGGTTTGACCTCCTCTCAGAAGGAAGCATTTCTTCGTGACCATACCCTTGAAGTGTCCCGTCCGCGGCGTCCACGATCAAAATCGTAGCCAAACGGCCACTTTATTGGTCGCCTGCCTTCGTTGATGGACCCGCTCCTTGTCTCCTCTTCAGCTCACGCCGAGAATTTCCCAGACCGACGGCGATCTTCGCTAGTTGCCGAGAATCCGAGGCGCCTGAGCGAGCCTTACCGTGGACAGCGCGTCGCAGCAGCCCATCAACTCGCCAGCCTGAGCCGCTCTACTTGGGCGCATAGAAGCCAGAGAGCACTCCTTGCCAGGCGGTCATGAATCGTAGGTGCCCCCGTGAGGGCTTGCGGCCGGTCCAGATCTCGGCTGGCGTGTAGCCATCGAGGCTTTGGTGCGGGCGCAGTTCGTTGTACCAAAACCGGAAGACATCCAGCTGCCGCTGGGCCTTGCGGCCCGCTGGCAGCGGCTCGCGCCGCCGCCGCAGGCGCTCTTTGAAGGTACCGAAGAACCGTTCGACGCGGCCGTTCTGCCAGGGCGAGGCCACCTGAGTTCGCTGGTGGCGAATACCCAGTATGGCCAGCGAAAGCCGGAAGATCCAAGATGTAAAGACTGGCTCGTTGTCAGTGCGCAAGCACTTTGGCTTGCCGCATAGCTCGATCGCGTTGAGCAGCTGGCGAACCAGCTCAATGGAGGCTTTGGTCTTCACCGTCTGAAGGCTCAAGCAGAGCCGAGTGCCGTGGTCGAGCAGGCCGAAGATGGTTTCTTTCTGGCCGGCGGTGTTATCAGCGTAGGTGAGATCGGCGGCCCAGATCAGCCGCTTGCCGCCGATCCCAGGTTTTCTCCTGCGGATCTTCCGGCGCCAAGCGAGAATCTCCAGCTGGTGCTCGTTGAAGATCTTTGCAACGTAGCTCTTGCCCACCGTCATTCGGCGATGGCGGTAGTTGCGATTGAAGGCTGCCGCGATCGCCCTACAGCCATCGTCGGGCTGCAACGCCTTGAGCCGGATCACCGCTTGGCGCACCCACTTGGGCTTGCGCCGGCAGAAGCCGCGATAAGTCGTTGGGTCGGGTGGACACTTGGCTCGGCGGCGGTGCTTCGCCCTGGGTTGCAGGGCGAGCGAAGTGAGCGCAAGAATCAGAAGTAACATGAAGGCACAGAGTAGGGCGCCGCCAAGATCGGGAGTCATGCCCTGAGAATACCGATCTCACGCAGCCTAGCCCGAGGTGCCGCGCTGCCTCACGTATCACCTCCCGAATGCCAGAAGCCCGGCTTGTGCAACTCCAGCACGAAGTCCACCTCGGCGGCCCTCGTCTCGTAGTCACGCCGCTCCTTCGCCGCCGCGATCCTGGCCACGTCGAGGCGGCATTACATCCACGGTCGGATCACCGAGCAGATTACCCCCAACCAGAGCAAGACCACATTTACCAACTCCCTTGAGGACGGCTACTTGACTCAGGTGGTCGCCGACGCCCAGAACCTGGCTCTGAGCACCGACTTTCTGGAGCGCGATCCCCGTGGCAATCCGTTGCGCTGGCGTGACCCGCGCGGGGTGATTCAGGAAGCTGAGTACAACGCCCCCGGCGCTGGCCCAACGCCAGGGCAACACGCCCCCCGACGTGGCCCTGTTGGCTGACTTGCCCGAGCGCACTAGCTACCAGCACGACAACGCCATGAACCTGATTCGCAGCACCACCACCCAGCGTGGCATCGAGCAGATCACCGATTTACCGCCGGACAATCGCAATCGTCCCAGCGCTTTCGGCGGCGTTGCCCTCGAATGGGACGCTGCCGGCAACATGAAGCGCAAGGGCGATATGCAGATGTACTATGATTTCAAGAGCCGACTGACGCGGGTCGCCCGCGCCGGTGTCGAAGTCGCCAAGTATCACTACGACGCCTTCAACCGCCGGGTGAAGGTCGAGACGCCGACCCACACTGAGGACAGCGTCTGGGACGGCTGGCAGTCGTTAGAAACCTATCGCGATGGTGCCTTGGCCTCGCGGCGGGTCTACGGCAACGGTATCGACGAGATCCTGCAACAAGAGGCCGACCTCGATGGAGATGGCACGGTGGAGCAGACTTACTATCCGATCACCGACAGCACCGGCAACGTGGCGATGCTGACCGGAGCTGACGGCAAGCCCATCGAGCGCTACTTCTACACCCCGTTTGGCGGGCGCAAAGTGCTGGTCGACTCCACGCCCCCCGAGGTCGAACAGGTGCGGGTGCAAGACGGTGCACTGTGGATCGAGCTTTCTGAAGAAGTCTCCACCGAAGAATTACAAGCCAGCCTGGCCGACGGTCGCATCCAGCTGACCCAGACCAGCGACGGAATGCCCCTGCCGCTGACTCTTGATCTGCCCGTCCAGGAAGGCCGTCAAGCTCGGCGAAGACTCGTGCTGACGCCGGCCACGCCGCCCACCGACGGCGACAGCCTGCGGCTAGAAGTCGCCGCCAGCGCGCTGAGCGACACCTTCCGCAACCTGGCCAATGCCGGCGTCGACCTCACCTGGACCTGGTCCGCGGCCCAAGAGGTGCTGCAAGACACCGCCGCGCCGCGGGTCGCCGAAGTCCTGTTGCGATCACGCGTCGTCGAGATCCAGTTCAGCGAAGAGGCCGACCTCGCCGCGGCGGCCAGCGCGATCCTCTTAGACGGTCAGCCAACCAGCTGGACCTTGGCTGAAGACCGATTCACCCTGGTCGCAAGCAATACTCTGGCAGCAGGCACTCACACCCTCGACATTGGTACAGACGCTCTCGACCTCGCCGGCAGCGGCCTGGCCGCTGCCTTCAGTCAGACGCTCGACGTGCCCGCCAGCGGCGACCAGCTGGTCTACCAGGCCGCCGACCCACGACTCAGCAGCACCAGTGCCGCCGGCAACGCTCATGGCTTCCATGGCCGGCCGGTGGATGAGGAAACCGGGCTGCTGTACTTCAGGAATCGCTATCTTGATCCGGAGATGGGGCGGTTTGTTAGTTCTACTTTGTCAGATTACTTAAATTGGTGACGACAAAGGCTTTAACCTGTATTGGCGGCCCCGATGAAGGCCGTCACTAAACCCATGGAGGAACTCATGGCTCAGCTTGAGCCCCCAGTTCCCTAGTCGTTCGGAGATCAGCGATGCCCCAGTTTCCTACCAAAATCTGGGGCGCGAGTTGTGGGATTTTGCCTAGGGCTTTGCCCTTTGTTTCTCTCGCTTTACACGCAGTGTGCTGCCGCAGGCGGGGCAGTATCTTTGCGGCCTAATGCAGGCGCGACGCGCTACCATGCTGCAAATGGCTGAAGTTGTCCCCGATTCCGATTCCCAAGCTTTGCATCACTTCCTGTCGGTGTCGGACTGGGAGAGTCAAAAGGTTATGGACCAGGTTGCTGCGGGAGTCGATGCCGAGCTGGGCGGCACCCTGGATTCGGCACCCTGGATTCGTGCCTGGTTATCGACGAGTCGAGTTTCCCGAAGAAGGGGAAGAAATCTGTCGGGGTGGCCCGGCAATGGTGCGGAACTCGGGGCAAGACCGACAGCTGTCAGGTGGGCGTTTTCGCCAGCCTCGGTCACGGCAATCGCGCGTCCTTGATCGATGCCCGGTTGTACCTGCCCCGCGAGTGGACCAACTCGCCGAAGCGCTGCCGTCAAGCGGGTGTTCCGGAATCGGCACGAACGTTTCAAACCAAGCCGGAATTGGCTCTTGAGATGGTCCACAGAGCGCGGGCTCAGGGCCTTCGCTTTCGTTGGGTTGCCGCTGATGGTGGTTATGGGAACAACCCAGCATTTCTTCAGGGCCTGGACGATGCGGGCGAAGTCTTCGTCATCGATATCCATCGCGATCAACGCATCTACGCCGAAGACCCGAAGCCGGAGATTCCGACTTCGCCGTCGGGACGTTCTCGCCGACGAGTTACCCAGATGAAACCTATGCGAGTGGATGCTTGGTTGCCACAGCGGCCGGAGTCGGCTTGGAAGCGGCAGTGGATTCGTCATACGACGAAAGGCGAGTTGCACCTGGATGTGATGCGAGGCATGGTCTGGCTGTGGGATGGCCGAGAAGCCTCGGCCCGCTGCTGGCACCTGTTGGTGACCCGCGATCCCAGCGATCCTGCGAGCCTGAAATACAGCCTGAGTAATGCACCCGCTGAAACCCCGGCAGGCCGGCTCGCCCAGATCCAGCGTCAGCGCTACTGGATCGAGCGCACTTTTCAAGACGCCAAGAGAGAGGCCGGAATGGCCGAGTACCAGGCCCGCAGTTGGAAGGTTTGGCATCACCACATGGCGCTGGTCATGATGGCCCTGCTCTTTCTCCTTCAACAACGCCAGAAACATCAATCGACCCACCCTTTGCTCAGCTGTACTGACCTCAAGATCTTGTTGGCCAAGGTCCTACCAAGACGGGATGTTGGCCTTGATGAAGTGCTACATCTCATGGAACAACGACATCAGCGACGACAGGCTGCTACTAGGTCCGCTTACCAGAAACGACAGGCGCGAGACGGGACATTTCCCGGCTCTGGGAATCTGACAAAGTAGAGTTAGGAGGGAAGGGACCTGCCGGTCGAGGAAGCCTCGCTGATCCAAGAGGTTTGAGTTCCCCAACGATCTCAATTCTCTCCCGGAGACTGGCTATCAGCGGTCTCCTAGTGGGTCACCGGTTGGCCGATGGCTTCGAGGATCGCCACCGCGTTCAGGGCACTGCCGCGGGTCAGGTTGTCCATCACCGCCCAGATCCAATAAGCGCCATCGCCAGCCGCTTCGACCGCTCCCACCAGCAGCTCCTCACGGCCCGTGGCGTCGAGCGGACCGAGTAGCTCGGGGTCGATGGCGAGGTCGTTGGCCAGATGCTCGCCCAGGGTTTGGCGCACCGCTTGGGCTCCGGGATCGTCCTCCAGTTCTAGTCGCAAGCTGATGGCGTAGCCGTGGAAAACCCCGGTCTGCAAAACTTGAACGGAGACCGCTGGTCCCGTGGCCAGGGTGGCCCCGAGTTGGGCTTCGATCCGCTGGCTTGCGGCCGCGGTGGGCAGGATGTTGAACGCCATCTGGGCGGGGAAGACCTCACGGTCGGGAGCCCCTTCGAAGGCCAGCAAGCTGCGGGTCTGTGCCAGCACCTCATTGAGCCCCTGCTTGCCGTGGTGTGACACCGAGCGCAGCAAAGTGGCTACCGCGATTCGCGGTCGCCAGTCAGCGAGGGGGTGCAGCAGATGAGCCAGGGCAATAGTTGCCGGATCGGGGCTGAGCAGGCGCTGGCTTGGGTCGGCCTGATCGAGGTTGACGCCATCGATGATCGGCTGGCCGTCATCAAGCTCGGCATCCAAAGACAAGACGATGGCGGTGGCTCCTGGCGATAGCTTGGAGAAGAGTGGCCGACAGTCCGCGATCGGGCCGCAGAAGAACACAATGTCAGCACGGGCGAGCAAAACGTCGTCGACAGGCTGCACAACTTTTGCCGTACCGCGAGATTCGCTCAGCGTGCCAATGACATCTTCGTCGGCGGACAACAGGTCGAGTTCTTGCCACAGTTCCTGCCGCCGATCCAACGTTTGCTGCAACTCGGTGGCTTCGAAGCCAGCGGGGTTGACGATAGCTAATCTGGTCAAGGGGCGGCCTCACGTGTATCTAGCTCAGCAGAAGTTTCGGGCGGGCGTCGGCGCAGTCGGCGCAGCACCCAGCCGAGGGGGCCGCTGCCGACGTATAGTACCGCCGCGACGAGAAAAAAGGCGGGCGGGTCATAGGCCGTAATCAGCAGAATAGCCGCTAGCGGCAGCCCCGCCCGGTAGCTCCAGCGCTGCCGCAGGTCAAATTTCTTGAAGCTGGCGAAACGGAAAGTCGAGATCATCAGCAGGCCGAGGGTCAGCAGCAGCACCATCACCAGGGCACCGTACCAGGACTGGCTGGCGCTATTGGGTGCAAAAAACAGCACTGAGCCGACCGACCCGGCGGCTGCCGGGGTCGGCAAGCCGACGAAGTAGCGGCTTTCGCTGCCGCTGGTTTGCACGTTGTAGCGCGCCAGGCGGACGGCGGTGCAGACCAGGAAGAACAGCGGTATCAGCCAACCAGCGCGACCGAACTTTTCGAGTCCCCAGAGGTAGCTCAACAAAGCCGGAGCAGCGCCGAAGGTCAGCACGTCGGCCAGCGAGTCGAATTCGCGGCCGAAGTCGCTCTCAGTTTGGGTCATGCGCGCGATACGGCCGTCGAGGCCATCTATCACCCCAGCGCAGAGCAGCATCAAGACCGCGGTTTTGAAGTCGCCGCGCAAGCCGCAGACCACGGCGTAAAAACCGAGCATGATGTTGCCCATGGTGAACAGGCTGGGAAGCAAATACGCCCCGCGACGTAGACGGTGGCGGACCCGCTGCCGGGAAGCGCGGCTCATGGTGATCGTCCTCGGGTTCTGAGTGAGTGTCGCGAAGATCGCAATTGCGGCCGTGGCAGAGGCTGCTGAGAACAGCTCGATCGGCCACCAAGCCGGTGCCGCCAGCCTAGCACGGGACCCGCGGGCTGCTTGAAGCCGGGGCTCAAAATGACAGAGGAGGCAATGAGCCTCCTCTGTCATTTTGAGCCCCGGCGCCCGCTAGTGGCTAACGGCGCAGACTGAATTGCCTGCACAGTCTGGAGAGAGTCCTCAGGCAGGTGCTGCCACTTGGTGGCGGTGGGCGTCGATGATCAGCGCCATCTGGTCTTTCAGACGGAGCTTCTCGACCTTGATTCGCTTGATCTCGACCTCGGCTTCTTCGGAGTGGAGGTTCTCGAGGCGGATTTCGCTCAGGTGCTGTTTGTGCGCCTGGTGAGTTTCGAACAGGCGGCGAAAATTCTCATCCGTTTTGAGCAACTCCTCTTTCAGCGAATCGGTCTGCTGCATGTCGGCTCCTCCTTGTGGTCCGGGGGGTCAGGTTTCTTCCGGCGACGTTTCGAGGTGCCCGCCCAGTTGGCACGGCAATGCCAGCCGGCCGCGCGGGCGGACGACGAAACCCGCTCCGACAGCCCACCGATCCACCGCTTGGTGGAGGGCTTTCGGAACGACTTTCACGAAGACGAATTTCATTCTGAATAGCAGCATTGTAGCATCGGCCGGCGAGGTCGGCAAGCAGTAGCTCGATCGGATTTGGTGTTCGCAAGTGGCTGTTTTCATACCTTTAACACCTGCCTTTTCCCGTCTCTACCAATGGGTCGGACAACAATGGGTCGGACAAAGAGTTTTCTAGCCGGCTGGCGCCGGGTGCTGACCGATGGCGTTGGGCAGGGTGACGGCGGGAGGGCGGAAGTAGATTGGCTGCAACAGGCGGGCATTGGCCCAGGGCTTCGCCAGGGTGGCCGCCAAGCGGGCGGCAGTTGCCGCCAGCGGCGGCGGCTCGAGCAGCTCGGCGCCGCCCGGCCAGGCAGAATCCTCGGCCAGCCGGGTGATACCAAAACCGATCAGCCGGGGGTGCTTGGCGAGTTCGGCGGCGCTAGCTAGAAAGCGATTGCCACAGGCTCGCGGCTGCTCTCTCCCGAGTTCGAAACGGCGTCCGCACCACTCGCCCCGCAGTGCATCGACCACCGCAGTGATCTGCCCCTCGGTAAAGCCGCTAGAGGCGGCCAGCACTTGCAGGCTCGACAGCGCCGTCGCCGCGATGCCAGTCGCCTGGTGCAGGCCGAGGGCGGTGGCTAGGGCGATGCGCAAGCCAGTGAAGCTACCTGGACCTTGAAGTGCCACCAGACCGCCGAGATCGGCGCGGGCGATCTCGGCCTCGGCCAATACCTGGTCGATCGAATCGAGGAGCAGCTCAGAGGAGCGTCGCAGCTCCAGGTGGCACTCTGCCAGCACCCGCTGACCGTGAGCAACGGCGACGCTGACCACGGGTGAAGCACTGTCGAAGGCGAGGATTGGCGATGGGTTTAGAGGAGGTTTCACGGGAGATTCCAAAGGCAGGTGGATTGCGGGTTAGGACGCTTCAGTGCCGAGCCTACTCCTTCGCTGGGCAAACAGCGAGGGAGGGAGTCTGAGGCGAGGAACAGCGGCGCGAGTCCTGGAGTGGGGCGGCAGAATCCGCTAGTGTGCGCGGGTCGCCCGCCCCGCTGGTTTGGGGCTCCGCAGAATTCCTGCTGTCGTCGCCTGCTGAGACTGGCGGCAACAGCAAGCATCCAGAGCACTATCGATGTCCGAGCTTGACAATCAAATCGCCGTCCGCCGCCAGAAGCTCGAAGATCTTCGAGCGGCGGGAATCAACCCTTATCCCCACCGCTTCGATCACGATGCGGACACCACTACTGTCCATGCCGAGCATGGCGACAAGAGCGCCGAGGAACTGGTCGAAGCACCGATCCACTTGCGGGTTCCAGGCCGGGTGATGGCGGTGCGCAAACAGGGCAAGCTGTACTTCGCCGACCTCACCGATGGCAAGCAGAAATTGCAGCTTTTCTTGCGCAAGAACAATCTCTCGGAGGCCGATTGGGAGCTGCTTGGCAATCTCGACATTGGCGATTATCTCGGGGTCGAGGGAGTGTTGATGCGTACCCGGATGGGTGAACTCAGCCTGGCCGGCGAGCGGCTAACGCTGCTGTCCAAGTCGCTGCGGCCGTTGCCGGAGAAATGGAGCGGACTCAAGGACGTCAACCTGCGCTACCGCCAGCGCTATGTCGATTTGATCGTCAACCCGGAGTCGCGCCAAGTCTTCGAAGTGCGGGCAGCAATCGTCCGCTATCTGCGACGATTCCTCGATCAGCGTGGTTTTCTCGAAGTCGAGACGCCGATGATGCAGCCCATCCCCGGCGGCGCCACGGCGCGGCCCTTCGTCACGCATCACAACGCTTTGGACATGGAACTCTACCTGCGGGTGGCGCCGGAGCTCTATCTCAAGCGGCTGCTGGTGGGCGGCATCGCGCGGGTCTACGAAATCAATCGCAACTTTCGCAACGAGGGCATTTCGACCCAGCACAATCCCGAGTTCACCATGCTCGAGTTCTACTGGGCCTATGTTGACTACAGCGACCTGATGGACCTCACCGAAGAGATGCTCGGCGGCCTGGCGGAGGAGATTCTCGGCAGCACCAAGATCTCTTGGAGAGACGGCACGGTCGACTTCGCCCGTCCCTGGAAGCGTTACACCATGCGCCAGGCGGCGGTGGAGTTGGGCGGTGTCGACGAAGCTGCTTTGGCTGATTGTGACAGCTTGGCCACCGAACTCAAGCGGCGCCAGTTGGAGATCCCCAAAGCGCGCGACTACGGCCACCTGCTAATGGCTCTGTTCGAAGCCACCGCCGAAGAGCACCTGATACAGCCGACCTTCATCACCGAGCATCCGGTGGAGGTTTCGCCCCTCTCGAAGCAGAAACCCGACGATCCGGCCTTCACCGAGCGCTTCGAGTTGTACATCGGCGGCATGGAGATCGCCAACGCCTTCAGCGAACTCAATGACCCCGATGTGCAGGCTGAGCGCTTTCGCCAGCAGGTGGCGGCCCGTGATGCGGGCGACGACGAGGCCCACGTTTTCGACCACGACTACGTGCGCGCCCTGGAGCACGCGATGCCGCCGGCAGGTGGAGAAGGGGTCGGCATCGATCGGCTGACCATGCTGCTGACTGGCAGCACGTCGATCCGCGATGTCATCCTCTTCCCCTTACTTCGACCGCAGGCCGACCCGCGTTGAACTCGGCGCCGGCAGCGACCGTCCAGCGACTGACGGCGAGGCGGGTGTCGTGGCAGCATCGTCTGCCCCTGCCAGCCACCTTGGCGTTGCGTTTCCTGCGCTCGGCTCGGCGCGACGCTTACGTCAGTTTCCTCGGTCTGCTGGCCTTCGGTGGCGTCGCTCTCGGGGTGGCGGCGATGGTGCTGGTGTTGGCAGCCCTGTCGGGCTTGCAGACCTTCCTGCGCCAGGACGTAATGGCCCGCACGCCGCATTTGGAGATCGAGTTGCCGGCGACCATTGCTGGCACCGCCCTCGACCCCGACGACTTGCTGGCCGAGCTAAAAGCAGTGGATGGTGTCGTCGAGGCGCACCGGATCTTGCGCGGCCGTGGTTGGGTGCTGGCCGACGGCTCACCGCAGTCGGTCAAGCTGGTGGGTTTCGCCGGCAGTCTGCCGCGATTCTTCGCTGACGCCACCGACCGCGCCGAAGGACTCTACCTCAGCGACCGCTTGGCCACCATTTGGGGCCTGTTGCCCGGCGACACAGTGCAAGTAGTGTCGCCCCGGCCGACCCTGACTCCCCTCGGCCCCCAACCGCGCATCCACCGCCTACGCCTGGCCGGCACCTTCGCTATCGGCCAGACCGAAGACAGCGAGCAGCGCCTGGCCCTGCCGATCGGCATCGCTCGCCGGCTGTTGGGCGATACCACTGAGCGGCTAGAGCTGCGCGCCGAGGGCTTTGACCAAGCCTTGGCCCTGGCCGCGCCGCTGCGCCAGCTGCTGCCCGCCGGTAGCCGGCTGCGCACCTGGAGCGAGCTCAATCGGCCCTTGTTCTTCGCCCTGCGGCTAGAGAAGTCGCTGATGTTCGTCTCTCTTTTTCTGATCGTGCCGGTGGCGGGGATGGCCTTGGTGACCGTGCTGGCGCTACTGATCTCCAGCAAGCGGGCCGAGATTGGCATGTTGCAGGCGATGGGATTCGACAAAGACAGCGTGCGGCGAGTCTTCCTCCTGCTGGGCAGTGGTCTGGCGCTCGGCGGTCTGCTAGCTGGCGGTTTGTTGGGAATCGTTGGCGCAGGCTTGCTCGATCGCTTCAAAGTCCTATCGCCGCCGGGTGATGTCTATTACTTGCAACACATCCCCTTCCAAATACAGGCGGGCGACTTATTGGCCATCACCCTATCGACCGGCCTGCTCACCCTGACTTCCACCTACTGGGCGGCTCGCCGCGCCGCCGCCCTGCGACCGGTCGAGGCATTACGGCGATGATCGGAGCTTGGCGATGAGCGTCACCCTAAGCGCTCGCGGCCTGGAGAAGTCCTACCGCGACGGTGCTCGCCAGGTGCGAGTGTTGCGCGGCATCAATCTCGACGCCGCCCCCGGTGAAGCCCTGGCCATTGTCGGCCCCTCGGGCTCCGGCAAAAGCACCTTGCTGCACCTGCTCGGCGGCCTCGACTCCCCCGACGCCGGCACAGTGGAGATCGGCGGCCGCATGCTCGGCGACCTCGATGGCGCGGCCTTGGCCAAGTTTCGCAACCGCACCCTGGGTTTCGTCTTCCAATTCCACCAACTATTGCCTGACTTCGACGCCGTCGAAAACGTCATGATGCCCGGCCGCATCGCCGGCCAGGACCCTAACCAAGTCCACCGGCACGCCTGCCAGTTGCTCGAAGAAGTTGGCCTGGGCGAGCGCCTCGACCACTTCCCCAACCAGCTTTCGGGCGGCGAACGCCAGCGCGTCGCCATCTGCCGTGCCCTGCTGCTCGAACCCCCTCTCTTGCTCGCGGACGAGCCCACCGGCAACCTCGATCCCGAAAGTGCCGAACAGGTCTTCGCCCTGTTGCTCGACCTGCAACACCGCCACCAGACCACCACCGTGTTGGTGACCCACAACCCCACCCTGGCCGCCCGTTGCGATCGCGTGCTACGGCTTGATGGGGGAGTGCTGCAGGACGCTGGTTGAGACGCATGCCGTGGCCAGGATTGATAGCCTGGTTGGGTGAATGCGACCAAGAAAGCTCACCAGCAGCGCGCCGCCGACCCTTTGGGACGGCCCGACGACCTTGTAGTGGCGCACGACGTGCGCCACTACAAGATTCGAGAACCGTGAGCCGGGTAGCCTCGTGGTTCGTCGGCCGGTCAAGACCGACAATTCGAACGGCTCATTTGATCCAATTCTTCCTGCACCGGCCCCAGACCCATCTCGGCGCGGCGCTGGTCGACGGTTTCGGGATCTTCGAGGGGCTGGAGCTGCATCTTGCCGTCTTTGCACTGCCAGTCGGGCTGGGTGCCGTAGCGCTGCTTGCGGTCGTGGTTGACCGCTACTCGATCCCACAGGTAGGCGTAGTCGCGCTGGCGCACTCCCTGGTTGTCGAGGTATGCCTCCATCCGCTCCAGGGCCAGCTGCTGGAACTCGGGATGGCGGTCGGCATGCTGGACTACCAACCACGCATGCTTGGCGATCGCCAAGCCGAAGCGGTGAGAGTCAATCCAGTCGTATTGGGCGAGTAGCTCCTGCATGTAAGCAGTCGAGGCGGCGTCGATTTGGATGATATTTGCGATCGTCAGCGCGCGAGTCCAATAGGGCGCCCCCTGTTCAGCCAGGTCGCGATGCTTGATGTAGGTTTGCCGCGCCGCCTGGTCGCTGACCCAGAAGTCAGAGATCTTTTCCTGCACCGAGGCGATGGCCGGGACTTTGGATAGACTCGGCTTCTCTCCTTTGCCAATCTTATGGCGCCACTTGGCGAGTTCTTTGGCGTGGACCTTGCGACCGTTGGTGAAAGCCTTGCCGCAGGCGCGATGGTCTTTGGCTCCTAGGGCAATGCTGGTACCGGCCTTGGCCAGGGTGGTGGCGGCTCGTTGTAGCGCGCTCAGCTCGTCTTCTTGGTCGAGGGTGGCTTCGAAGTTGGGCAGTTTCTCGTTGCTGTCAAGGCTCTTGGCCCAAACGCAGTAGTCAAATTTGTTGGCTGCGGCGGGGTCAGAGAGCAGGGCGGCGATCAGACTCTCACCGTGGGCCGGCTGGGACAGCGCGCTGAAGGAGGCTGCCAGCAGTAGAGTCAAGGGGGGGGCTAACTTCATCGGAGGATCCTCTAGTCGGTTTCGGGAATCTGGACCGAGAGTCGGAACTCTCGAGGCTCTGGTGAAGTCACCGCCCGATACAGGTCTGCTGATTCGTCTTGGACGCTTGCTACTGACTAGTATGCCGGCGGCGGGAAAAAGGTTGAAGCTTTTGTGGGTGCAGTTGAATAGGCCGTGGCCTTGGTAGGTAAGGTCACTCAATGTCCAAGCCATGTCTTTCTGATCGTCAGATCTTTGCTCTCAAGCGGCCGATGCCGCGGCTGCTGGCCTACTACGCTTTGCTGTCGCTGCTGGCTGGGCCGTTCTTCCCCTTGGTGCTGGTTCCTCTGTGGATTCGCTACCAGACGCTACGCTTTTGCTTTGATGAGGAGGGCGTTTCGCTGCGTTGAGGGCGTCTGTTCCGGCGCGAGATCCACTTGGCTTACGCCCGCATCCAGGATATTCACCTGGTGTCCAACGCCTTCGAGCGCTGGCTGGGCTTGGCGCGAGTTCAAGTGCTGACCGCCAGCGGTAGCGCCAAGGCGGAGATGACTATCGAAGGGGTCGAGTCTTACGAGGAGTTGCGCGATTTCCTCTACTCGCTCAGGCGCGGCGCAAGACCTGAGGGGGTCGCAGTCGGAGTCGCCGAGGGGGCCGAATCTGGCCTCTCGGCGGTTGCCGCGGAGGAGCTAACCACCACTCTCCGGCAGGTGGCGGCGGAGCTGCGGGGCATGCGCTTGGCACTGGCGGATCGGCAGCGCAAGGCGCCAGATGCTTGAGCGCGGGCTGGCGTCGATCGGACGGCTCCTACGGATTCCGCCACCGCCGGCCTCGCCGATCGGTGATCCGGCGTCGGTGCAGGTGTTCCGCGCCGCGGTGGGCTCTTACCGCTTTCGGCTGCTGGGCTGGGCCTGGCGCCAGCTGTGGAAATTGGTGGGCCTGATCTTTGGTTTTCTCTTACTCCGCTATGGCGCTGGCTGGATCGAGGCGCTGGCCGAATTCGACCCGTTGCCGGACCATCTCCTGGGCTGGTGGGGTGGGGGATGGTGGCATCTGTTGGAGATCCTGGCGCTGATTTTCTTTCTCGTGCAGCTGCCGATCTCGTGGCTGCTGGTCACTCTCGGCTATCGCTGCCGCTGGTATGTGATCAGCGATCGAAGTCTGCGCATCGGTGAAGGTCTGTGGCAGGTGCGGGAACAGACGATGACCTTCTCGAACGTGCAAAATCTGGCGGTCCGCCAGGGTCCCTTGCAGCGCCTATTCGGCATTGCCGATCTCGAGGTGACCAGTGCTGGCGGGGGATGTTGAGCAGCAGGTAGCCGCAGCCGGAGCGGTGGGGGACAACGATCCCACCACTAGCGAGCTGCTGGAGGCGGCGCGCGAGATGCTGCGCCAGGCCCGTGGCCTGGCGGGGGAAATCGACTGACCGAGCCTCGCTTGCAGCTGGTGGGCCTGGCCCGAAGCAGGCCACGGCGTCAAAAACCGCGCTCCCAGAAAAGGTTCCACGCACACTATCCGGTCGGTGGGGAGTGGGCGGGCACCAAGCTACCAGAGTTGATTGATAGTATTGGCTGGTGAGTCCGACAAAGAAAACTCGCCAGCAGCGCGCCGCCGACCGGGCCGATTGGCCGGTCCGCGTGCATCGCCTGACCGACGAGCCGGCCAACGACCTGAAGATCATCACCACCGCTGCGGAGCGAGTGGCGATGGTCTGGTCGATCACCCTCGACGCCTGGGCCTCCGCCGGTCGTACGCTGCCGCAGTACGAGCGGCACGAGATGCCGGTGCGCCTGATCCGGTCTGAGATCCGCTCGGATGAGTGAGCTGAACCAGGATTTCCGGGACCTCTTGCAGCTCTTTCTTGAGGAGAGGGCGGTTTTCCTGATCGTCGGAGCCCATGCCCTCGCCGCCCACGGCGTTGCCCGCTCAACGGGTGATATCGACCTCTGGATACAGCCCGGCAGAGAGAATACCTCGCGTGTTTGGCGAGCCTTGGCCCGCTTTGGCGCACCCCTTGAATCCCTGGACTTGGAGGAAGAAGATCTGAATCGCGGCGGCAACGTGATTCAGCTGGGTTTGCCTCCCCGAAGAATCGATATCCTGACCCGGATCAGTGGGGTTGAGTTCGAATCTGCCTGGAAATCGCGAGTCATCCGCATGGTCGGTACCCAAGATCTACCATTCCTCAGCCGGGACGACCTCTTGCGCAACAAGCGAGCCAGCGGTCGGCCGAAGGACTTGGCGGATATTGCCTTGCTGGAGGAGTGAGGTCACCGGCTCGCACCTTGTCCTGGCCGGCTGCGAAGGGTCTGTCTTGGGCGGTGAAGGGCCATTGAATCAGTCGCAAACCGGCGGTTCAACCGCACCCGCTGTGGTACCATCGAGCGGATTAGATAAGCGCTTCGAGGGCTGCCGGGATGTTTGAGAAATACAACGAAAAAGCACGTCGGGCGTTGTTTTTTGCCCGCTATGAGGCTTCCAAACTGGGCAGCCGGGTGATCGAGTCTGAGCACGTTCTGCTCGGGGTCTTGCGCGAAGGCGAGGACTCGGTGATGGAGCTGCTGGCGCACTTCGAGATCAAGCCGGAGGCGCTGCGGCGGGAGATCGAGGGCGAGCGGGTCTTTGTCGAGCGCATCTCTTCGACCGCTGAATTGCCGATGTCGGACGAGACCAAGAAGATTCTCGCCTATGCCTCGCATGAGGCGGAGAGCATGCTGCATCCGGCAGTGGGCTCGGAGCATCTGCTGATCGGTGTGCTTAGGGTCGAGAGCAGCCTGGCGATGCGCATCCTGACGGAGACCGGGCTCGACCTGTACGAGGTCCGCAAGGAGGTGTTGGCGATGGCCCAGGAACGCGAGGCGGCGCAGCAAAAGAAGGAGCTACCGTTCCTCACGGAGTACGGCCGCGATCTGACCGGATTGGCGGCCCAAGGGGCCTTTGACCCGCTGATCGGCCGCGAACTCGAGGTCGAACGTATCGTCCAGGTGCTGTCGCGGCGGACCAAGAACAACCCGATCTTGCTCGGCGAACCCGGGGTTGGAAAGACCGCCATCGTCGAGGGTTTGGCGCAACGCATTGTCGAGGATCGGGTGCCGATCTTTCTGCGCCAGCAGCGGATTATCGGCCTCGATCTGTCGCTGATCGTCGCCGGCACCAAGTATCGCGGCCAATTCGAGGAACGGCTGAAGGGGATCTTGAAGGAACTCAAGGATTCCGACGATCTGATTGTCTTTATCGACGAGATCCACTCGCTGATCGGCGCCGGCTCGGCCGAGGGCTCGCTCGATGCCGCCAACATCCTCAAGCCGGCCCTGTCGCGGGGCGAGGTGTCGTGCATCGGCGCCACCACCCTCAGGGAATTTCGCAAGTACATTGAGAAGGACCGGTCGCTGCTGCGCCGCTTCCAGGCGGTCAACATCGAGCCGCCGACAGCGGAAGAAACCTACGAGATCCTCGCCGGGGTCAAGGAGCGCTACGAGACCTTTCATAAGGTGAGGTATTCAGAAGCGGCCCTGCGCACCGCCATCTACCACACCGATCGCTACATCCCCGACCGCTTTCAGCCGGATAAGGCGATTGATGTGATGGACGAGGCCGGGGCCAAGGTCAAGCTGCGCCGGGTTAGCGATGTGCAAAGCGTGCATGGCATCGAGGAGGAAGTGCAGCGGGTCGAAAAACAAATGAAGTCGGCGATCTCGGAGAAGGATTTCGACCGCGCCGTCTACTTGCGCGAGCGTGAGATCGACCATCGCGAGGAACTCGAACGTCTTAACGCGGGCTTCGACGAGATCAAATTCGCCGAAGTCACCGCGCGCGACATCGAGGAAGTGGTAGCCGCTTGGACCGGTGTGCCAGTGGCCAGGTTGCAGACTGAAGAAGCCGAGCGACTGATGCATATGGAAAACACTCTGCACCAGTGGGTGATCGGCCAAGATCGAGCAATCAGCGCCATTAGCCGGGCGATCCGCCGCTCCCGGCTCGGAGTGTCGAACCCGCAGCGGCCGGTGGGCTCGTTCATCTTCTTGGGTCCTTCCGGAGTTGGCAAGACCGAGGTCGCGCGGCGTTTGGCTGAGTTTCTCTTCGATTCGCAGCAAGCGCTGATTCGCTTCGACATGAGTGAGTACATGGAGAAGCACGCGGTGTCGAAGATGATCGGCTCGCCGCCGGGCTACATCGGCCACGAGGAGGGCGGCCAACTGACCGAGCGAATACGGCGCCAGCCTTACTCGGTGGTGCTCTTCGACGAGATCGAGAAGGCGCACCCGGATGTCGCCAACCTGCTGTTGCAGATTCTCGAAGACGGCCGCCTGACCGATGCCTATGGCAACTCGGTGGACTGCACCAACACGATCGTCTTGATGACCTCCAATGTGGGCTCCAAATTGGTGCTGCGGGGTGGTCGGATGGGCTTTGGCGAACAGGGAGAGGAGAGCGCCGAGAAGCAATTCGAGCGCATCGAGGAGCAGATCCTGGGCGAGCTGAAGCGGACTTTCAGTCCCGAGTTCATCAACCGGGTCGACGAGGTGATCGTCTTCAACCCCCTCGGCGCTGAGGAGTTGCGCGGCATTGTCGACATCCTGCTCAGCGACGTCAATCACACCTTGGCTGAGCGAGACCTGGTGGTCGAGGTAGATCGCGCGGCCAAGGACTGGTTGTTGCAGGAGGCCGGGGTCGACCCTGCGATCGGTGCCCGACCTCTGCGTCGTACCATTCAACGCCACATCCAGGACGCGGTTTCGGAACTTCTGATCTCGCACCACGGCGAGAAGATCGAGGCGATCGCGGTGACTGTCGAGGATGGGCAGCTGCACTTGCGGGTCACCGACCAACAAGCCCGAGAGCCGGTGGCGACCGCCTGAGACGCCCCGTCGCTCCTCTGACGCCACCTTGTTGCCACGGTACTTTCCTCCATCGGCTGTTTCGCGGTAGATTAGGCGCCGCTCGAGCCGAGCCCATTCCCGCCACCGCAGCCATTGCACGCCCCAGATCTACCGGGCAAGCCTTGTGCGGCGACTGGCACTACTATTGCTTCAGGGATTGAGATGAACTTGAACGGCCGGCGACTGCCGGCGACATAGTGACTTGGCCAGCTTTGGGAATGTGCCACAGCGCCCCATCGATTAGGGACCGAGACGAGCGAGCAAGGAGCTGCCACGTGGACCGTAGACCGACGACCCAGATCACCGCTTGTATGTTGGCGCCATGGCTGCTGCTGACTTCCCTGGTGCTGCCGATGGCACCCGTGGCCGCCCAGGACCGCCAGCTGGAGGGGCAGCCGATCGTCGAGGTCGAATGGCAGGGCCTCGACACCCTAACCAACGAGACTCTCGATCACTATCTGTTCGGCCCTAAGCGCGAAGGGACCCGCAAGCTCGACCTCGGCGAGCTCGATCGGCGGCTGAAAGAGCTGTGGCAGCGCGAGCTGATCGACGACATTCAGATTTCGGCTGAAGAGGTCGACGGCGGTGTCAAACTTCTCGTACAGGTGAGCGAGCGACCGATCCTGATCGCCGTTGACTACGTTGGCATCAAGCGGGTGTCGCGCAGCGACATCATCGAGCGCATCGACCACGAGCGCATCCAGGTCTACGAGAGTCAGCCAATCCAGCATGGCGAGTTGGGCCGGCTGAAGGCCACGGTCGAAGATATGTACCGCGAGAAGGGCTATCGTTTTGCCGAGGTGAGCTACAGCTTGGAGCCGGTCGGTCCCGGTCAGCAGCGAGTTGTGTTCACCATCGATGAGGGGGATAGGGTCAAGATTGGCGACGTCCGCTTCGACGGCAATACGGTGTTCAACGACTTGCGTCTGCGCACCGCGATGCGCAAGACCAAGGAATCGGGTCTGCTGACCAAGATCACCAAGAAGGACATCTACAATCCGGCTACCCTCGACGAAGACCTGGATAAGGTGCGCGATTTGTACCGCAAAGCCGGCTACAAGGACATCTTGATCGCCAAGCCGGAGATCGACGTCTTCGCCAAGCGGCCGCAAGCGGCGACGGTCAAGGAGCAGAAACGGCGCCTGGCGATCACCATCCCGGTGGAGGAGGGGGACCGCTGGAAGCTCGGTGAGATCACCATCGAGGGCAATGAGGTGTTCAGCGATGAAGCGCTGCTGCGCCAATTCGAGAAGCCTCGCGGTGGCTGGCTGCGCTCGAAGGTGATCGACGACGCGGTCGAGCGGATCGGCAATCTTTACAGCAGCTTGGGCTATGTCTTCTCCGAACTAGGAACCGAGTTACGCGAGCGCGATCCGCTGGCCAGGGAGAAGGTCGCCGACTTGGTGCTCAAAATCGACGAGAACGACCAGTACAAGATTGGCCGCATCGAATTCGACGGCAACGAGAAGACCCGAGACAAGGTTTTGCGGCGCGAGATGCTGGTGCAGGAAGCTGGGGTGATGAACACCAACGCGATGCAAAACAGCCTGCTCAAGATTCGCCAGCTGAACTACTTTAAGCTCAACGAAGAAGAGCCGATCAAGTTCAAGTTCGACGACGAGGAAAAGACCGTCGACCTCACCGTGCTGGGTGAGGAGGCGGAGCGCACTGAGTTGCAATTCGGTGGTGGCTGGTCCGAGCGCGATGGCTTTTTCGGTCAGTTCTCGATGCGCACCACCAACTTCCTGGGTCGCGGCGAAACCTTCGGGGTGTCGGTGCAGTCCGGCCGCTTCCGCGAGTTCTACAACCTCGAATACAACATTCCTTGGTTTCTCGATCGGCCGCAGAACGTCGGCATCAGCATCTTCAACCAGAGTTTCGACGACATCATCACCAGCACCACTGATTTCCAACAGCGTTTCTCGGGTGGCTCGGTCACCTACGGCCGCAGCTTGGCGGCTTTTCAGAGCCTCAGCGTGAGCTACAGCTTCACCGATGTCAGCACCACCCAGACGCTGACCGATGCCGACGGTGTGCCACAGACTTTCAACAACACGTTCACCCAGTCGACGCTGCGACCTTTCTGGATCTACAACACCATCGACAGCCGCTTCGAGCCCACCCGTGGACTGCGCATGACCGGTTCGCTGGAGTTCACCGGCAGCTTCCTCGGTGGTGAGACCGAATACCTCAAGCCGGTGATCGAGATGACCTGGTTCAAGCCGGTGGGCCGTCGCCCGGTGCGTTCTTCGCTGGGAATTAACCTCGAAGCCGGCCTGTTCACCAAGCTCGAGGATCTCAACATCTTCTCGACCCAGCGTTTCTTCCTCGGCGGCGAGAATAGCGTGCGTGGCTTCCGCCGCCGCAGCTTGGTGGTGCGCAATGAAGACGGCACTATCAAGGTCGATAATCGCGGCGTACCCCTGGGGGGCGAGCGCTACTTGCAGGGCAACTTGGAATTTCATTTGATGCCCTCGGGGCCTTTCCGGGTGGTGCTGTTTGCCGATGCCGGCGGGGTGTGGGATTCTGAGGGCTCGATCGAATTCAGCCAAATGCGATACACTGCTGGTGCCGAGCTGCGGATTCTTGTGCCGCTCTTCGGTGCGCCTTTACGCTTCATCTGGGCCTCCAATCTGGACCCGCTGCCCGACGACCAATTCGAGTCCTTCGACTTCAATATCGGTACGTCGTTCTAGCGCTGCACGGAGCGCGGTCGCGCCGACTCGATCGGCCCGGCAGTCTGGGTTCTGCGAACCAAACCACTGTCAGGAGAATTCTAAATGTCCTACCCGTCCATCTCTCGCGCCGCCCTTCGTGGGCTGGGGTTGTTACTGGTTGTCACCCTTGTCCTCCCCACCTCCGTGGTGGCGCAGGAGGCGCCGATCAAGATCGCGGTCGTCGATCTGGAATTGGTCGTTACCCAGAGCGCCGCCGGCAGGGCATTGCAGAAAGAGCTTGAAGCGTTCTCCAATAGCGTCCAAGCCGAGGGCGAAGGCATGGCCGGCGGTCTGAGTGATCTCAGGCAGCGTTTGGCAGACGGTGCTAACTCGTTGGCTGAAGAGCGGCTGGTCCAGTTGCAGAAGGAGGTCGAGGATGCGCAGATTGCCCTGCAACGTTTTCAGGGAGATAAAGAGCGAGAGGGGCAGAAAATTCAGGGCGAAGGCCTGCGCGAGATCGAGAAGCAGCTCAAGCCGGTCTTTGATCAAATACGCGACGAGCAAGGCATCGATATCATTCTCAACAATGTTCCTGGCGTGGTGGTGATGGCTGGCAAGCGGGTCGACATCACCCGGCTGATCATCGAACGTTTCGACGCCTCGTTAAGTTCCGACGGCTAGGCTGCGGGGAGAGGATGAGCGCTGGCGGTAGCTTGGGGCTGCTCGAATTGGCAGCAGACCTGGGTGCTGAACTCCGGGGCGCCGCCGAGCTGCGGCTCACTGGCTTGCGCACATTGGCTGCTGCCGGCCCGGCGGATCTCTCGTTCCTGACTTCAGCTTCCTATCGCCAAGCTGGGATGGCTTCGGCCGCCGGCGCGCTACTGATTCCAGCCAGTCTAGGAGCTTGGCAGGAGTTTGAGCGGCCGCTGTTGGTGGTCGACGACGTCTCGCTGACCCTGGCGCGGCTGATCGAGATCTTTCATCCGCCGACTGCCGTGCGGCCAGGTATTCATCCGACCGCGGTGGTAGCCGCGGACTGTCAAGTCTCCAGCAGTGCTCAGATCGGCGCCTACGCCGTGCTGGGCGCGGGCTGCAAGGTTGGCGCGGGAGCGGTGATTTATCCCCATGTGGTGCTTGGCCAGCGCTGTCGAATCGCTGCCGAGGTGGTGATTCATCCCAGCGCGGTGCTCTATGACGGCACCGAGATTGGCGTCGGCTCGATCATCCACGCCGGGGCGGTTATCGGCGCCGACGGCTTTGGCTATGCCACCAGCGCTGGTCAGCACATCAAGATTCCCCAGGTGGGTACAGCGGTGCTCGAAGAGCAGGTCGAGATTGGCGCCAACAGCGCCATCGATCGCGCCATGCTGGAGGAGACCCGAATAGGTGCCGGCAGCAAGATCGACAATCTGGTGCAGATCGGCCACAACGCCCGCCTCGGCAAAGGCTGTGTCCTCAGCGGTCAGGCGGGGGTGTCCGGCAGCGCGCGACTTGGCGACTACGTGGTGATGGGCGGCCAATCGGGCACCGCGGGCCATTTCGATATCGGTGATGGGGTGCAGATCGCGGCCAAGTCGGCAGTTTTACAAGAGGTTGCCGCCGGCAGCAAAGTGGCGGGTATTCCCGCCGTCGATCTGCGCAGCTGGCGCCGGCAAGCCCTTTCTTGGGGCAAGATCGGCGAGTTGTTACAGCGGGTAAGAGCCCTTGAGCGGCGTTTGCGCGGCGCTGAGTCCGTGGCCGAAGAAGAGTCTCGGCGATCGGCTGAACGGAATGCCTGAGGGCTGCTGCTTGGCGGTGGCTAGCGGGCACGATATAAACAGCCTGCCGCAGCGTAACGCAGAGGAGGCATCTTGACCGAGACGAGTATTCCCCAAGACGGAATTCCACAGGACAGTGTTCCGCAGGACAATCTGCCCAAGGACATTGGTTGGATCATGTCTATGCTGCCGCATCGCTATCCGATGCTGCTGGTCGATCGAGTATTGGAAATTGAGCCCCGCCAGCGGATTGTCGCGATCAAGAACGTGACTATCAATGAGCAGGTCTTGCAAGGGCATTTTCCGGGCTTTCCCTTGGTGCCGGGAGTGCTGCTGATTGAGGGCATGGCGCAGGCGGCGGGTATCTTGCTGCTATGCGACAAGCCGGAGGAGGAGCGGCGGCGCAAGGTGCTGCTGTTCACCGCCATCGACCGCGCCCGCTTTCGCCGGCCGGTGGTGCCCGGCGATCAAGTGCGCTACGAGATCAAGGTCAAGCGCTTGCGCGCCAACTACAGCAAAGTCGAGGCGCGGGCGACGGTCGAGGGTCAGATAGCCGCCGAGGCTACGCTGTCTTCGACCATGATCGACCGATGACCGAATCTAGAGACCCGCACGATGACTACAACCATCCATCCGACCGCCGTGGTCGATGCCGCTGCTGAGTTGGGAGCCGGGGTGCAGATTGGTCCCCTGGCGGTGATCGGCGCAGAGGTGAAGATCGGCGCTGGCTGCCGCATCGATGCCGGTGCCCACATCCAGGGTCCGACGACGATGGGTGAGGGCAATCATGTCTACCCCGGAGCGATGATCGGCTTCGATCCGCAGGACTACAGCTTTGGTGGCGAGGTCACGCGCTTGGAAATCGGCCATCGCAATTGCATTCGCGAGTTGGTAACTCTCAATCGCGGTACCACCAAGGGGGGTGGCGTGACCCGCATCGGTGACGACAACTTCTTTCTCACCGGTGCGCACGTGGGCCACGATTGCAGGGTGGGAGACCGCACCCTATTCGTCAATAACGCCACCCTGGCCGGCCATGTCGAAGTCCATGACGACGCGACGATCGGTGCTTATAGCTCCGTGCATCAATTTTGCCGAGTGGGTCGCCACGCTTATATCGGCGGCTACTCGGTGGTGACTCGCGACGCCCTGCCGTTCGTTAAAACCGTGGGTACCAAGCCGGCTTGCTATGGCATCAACAAGATCGGTCTCGAGCGCAAGGGCTTCTCTGCGGAGCGAATCAAGGTGCTCGACCGTGCCTACCGCATCTTGGTGCGGGCTGGGCTGGCGACGAGTCCGGCGCTTGAGCGACTGCGCCAGGAGTTGGGTGAGCAGGACGACGTGCAACGGCTGGTGAAATTTGTCGAGGATTCCCAGCGCGGCGCAATCCGCGAGGTGCCGCGGCGCGGCGGGCGAGGAGGCTGAGCTGATGAGCCAGGAGCGACTGCGAGTCGGAGTTGTCGGCACCGGATCGATGGGGCGTCACCATGTCCGCATCCTCGCCGCCATGCCCCAGGCCGACTTGGTCGGCATCTATGACCTGCGCCC
Organism: Candidatus Multivoradales bacterium; assembly: GCA_965248925.1. Classification (GTDB taxonomy): domain Bacteria; phylum Acidobacteriota; class Thermoanaerobaculia; order Multivoradales; family J023; genus CBDFLE01. The sequence continues at coordinate 84,562 of CBDFLE010000005.1, forward strand.
AGAGGTTGCCGCCGAGCTGGCGGCCAAGCACGGCACTGAGAGTTTCTCTTCGGTCGAGCGCTTGGCTCAGCAGACCGACGCCATCGTCTTGGCGGTGCCGACTTTCGCCCACTGCCAGCTGGGCTGCAAGCTGCTGAGTAAGGGCAAACACCTGATGGTCGAGAAGCCGATGGCACCCAACCTCGCCGAGGCCGATCGATTGCTGGCCGCCGCCGGCGACCGAGTGCTGGCGGTGGGGCATGTGGAATTCTTCAACCCGGCGGTGCAAACCCTGCTCGACCAAGCCGGAGGGTCGCGGTTTGTCGAGATGCAGCGCTTGTCGCCATTCACTCCGCGCAGTCTGGATGTCGACGTGGTGCTCGATCTGATGATTCACGATTTGCAGATCTTGCATGCCCTGGATCCCAGCCCGGTACGGGAGATTCGCTCCAGCGGTGTTGCCGTGTTGTCGCCAAGGGTAGATTTAGCTAATGCTCGCATTGAACTCGAATCGGGTTTGGTGGCGAATATCACCGCCTCGCGAGTTTCGGCCGAGCCGGTGCGCAAGCTGCGGGTTTTCCAGGATCGCCGCTACTTGTCGATCGACTATCGTCAGCAAGAGATCAAGGGTTACGGTTTGGAGGAGAGCGGTGAGGAGAAGCTGATCGTACCGCTGCCGCTCAAGGTTGAGCATCGCGAGCCCCTGGTGGGGGAACTACATGCCTTCGTCGACGCCTGTTTGGGGCGCCGCTCTCGCTATGTCGATGGCGCTCAGGGCCGCCGCGCCCTGGCCACCGCGCTCACAGTGCTCGAGGGTCTTGGCTGATCCTCGCCGCGGCATTTCATTTTCCCCTGCAGGAGTTTGGCAGACCATGACTGAGTCTTATCGCATTGGTGTGATCGGTGGCAGCGGGCTGTATTCCATGGCCGGGCTCGAAATTCACCAGGAACGGGTAGTTGCAACCCCTTTTGGCGAGCCTTCAGCCCCCTTCGTTTTGGGCGAACTCGACGGCCGCCGGGTGGTCTTTCTACCTCGCCATGGCCGTCACCACCAGCTAATGCCAACGGAATTGAACTTTCGCGCCAACATTCTTGCCATGAAGCAGCTCGGTGTGGAATGGCTGCTGTCGGTCAGTGCCGTGGGCTCGATGAAGGAGCAGTACGCCCCCACCCACGTTTTGGTGCCGGATCAGTTCTACGATCGCACGCGCCACCGTGCCGACACTTTTTTCGGCGCGGGTTTGGTGGCCCATGTTTCGATGGCCGACCCGGTGTGTTCGACCTTGGCCGACATCTTCTACCGCGCGGCGCTGGCGGCTGGCGCTACGGCTCACCAGGGCGGTACTTACTTGTGCATGGAAGGGCCGCAATTCTCGACTCGGGCGGAGTCGAATATCTATCGTTCATGGGGTGTCGACGTGATCGGCATGACCAACCTGCAAGAAGCCAAGCTGGCCCGCGAGGCCGAGATCTCCTACGCCACCCTGGCGATGATCACCGACTACGACTGCTGGCATGATGACCACGACGACGTATCCGTCGAGGCGGTTATGGCGGTGTTGCGGCGAAACGCCGAGATGGGGCAAGCGGTAGTGCGCCACGCCATCGGCCTGATCCCCGAGGGCAGCAACGACACCGCCGCCGCCAATGCGCTGCGCTACGCCCTGATCACCGACCGCGACAGCATTCCAGCCGACACTCTGCGCAAGCTGGCACCGATTGTCGGGAAGTACCTGCCAGTGCCCGAATAGCTGGCGAGGAAGCCTTTTTCTGTTGACGTCAAAATGACAGCGATGTAGATTTCACATCATGACTCGTACGCAGATCCAGCTCCCCGACGACCTTTACTCGCGCGCCAAGCGGTTCGCATCTGAGCGAGAGGTCTCCCTGGCCGAGGTGACGCGGCGCGGCCTGGAGCTGCTGCTCGACCGGTATCCGTCGGCCGACACGGACCAAGAGGCTTGGCAGCTGCCCCGGGTGAACGCCGGCGGGCTTAAAGTCGCACTCGAGGACTTGCGCGCCTGCGCCGCGGCGGACGAGGCAGGGCGCTGGCCGAGCGGGTCAGAGGGCTGATGACTTTGCTCTCTATCGATACCAACATCCTGTTCGCCGCCGTCGAAGAAACCAACCAGCAGCATGATCCCGCCGCTGCGTTCCTGGAGCAAAACGGCACCCGTCAGGACGTCGCTTTGTCGGAGTTGGCGCTGCTGGAGCTCTACGTCCTCTTACGCAACCCAGCCGTATTGAACCGGCCGCTGGATGCGGCCGGGGCGGTATCGGTCTGCCAGGCGTTCCGCATCCACCCACGATGGCAGGTCCTCGGTCTGCCCGGCGACAGCCGGGTCTTTCACGACGCTTTCTGGCCGCGGCTGGCAACGACAGGCTTCGCGCGGCGACGAGCCTTCAACTGGCGATTGGCGCTGTCGCTGCTCAGCCAGGGAGTGGACGAATTCGCCACCTTCAACACCCGCGACTTCGAGGGATTCGGCTTTCGTCGGGTGTGGAACCCACTCGCTTGAGGTCCGCTCTGCCGGCGGGATGTGCTACGTCCAGATCACCCCGCGCGACGCCAACGCCGAAGCCACGATCCCCAAGCTTCCCGAAGTCGATAAGCAAGCTGGTCTCGTCCATGCATCGTGCATGGACCGTGTAGATGGGGCGATGTCCTGGCTGGCCGCAAGAGGGCAGGAAGGGTTCGTGATTTCCTGTCGGAGGCGCTATGCTACGGCCACTGCGACAGCCCTTGTGGACCTTGCTTGAGCGACTCGATCGGCACTGTCCGACTCCCTTCGATCTCCTCGACTTCAGAGGCTAGGATACCCGACGTGCGAATTCTGATCAGCAACGACGACGGCATTTTCTCTGAGGGCATCAAAGCTCTGGCGGATGCTCTGAGCAGCCTCGGTCAGGTGATCGTGGTGGCTCCCGACCGCGAGCAATCGGCCAGCGCCCACTCGTTGACCCTCAATCGGCCGCTGCGTATTCGTCGGGTGCGCGATCATTGGTATACCGTCGATGGGACGCCGACGGACTGCGTCAACCTGGGAGTGCAAGGGCTGCTCAAAGAGAAACCGCCGGACTTGGTGGTGTCAGGGATCAATTTTGGCGTCAATCTGGGTGACGATGTCACCTACTCGGGTACCGTTTCGGCAGCGCTCGAAGCCAACTTGCAGGGATTGCCGGCGGTGGCGTTTTCGCAGGAGGTGGCTGAGGGATTCTCATTCTCGGACGCGGCGCGAGTTGCCCACCGCTTCTTGAGCGTCCTGATGCGTGAGCCGCTGCCCCAAGACCTGCTGCTCAACGTGAACATTCCAGCCGGCCCGGCCAAGGGGGTGCGCTGGACGCGGCTGAGCCGTCGCCACTATCGCCAAACCGTGGTGGAGAAGCTCGATCCCAAGGGTCGCAAATATTACTGGATTGCTGGCACCCCGGAGTGGGAAGAGAGCGAGGACACCGATCAGGCGGCTCTCGCTGCTGGCTGGGTGGCGGTGACGCCTCTGCACATCGATCTTACCGACTATCGCTTGCTGGAGCAGAGTGCGGATCACGAAGGCCGCTTTGCCGCGGTCGATTTTGGCGCCCAGGAGCCCGGCGGGTCGTGAAACGCCTCGACTACGAGCGCGAGCGGATGGTCAAGAACACCATCGCGGCGCGACAGGTGCGCGATCCAGCAGTGTTGGAGGCCATCCGGCGGGTGCCTCGGCATCTCTTCGTGCCCGAGAAGTTTCGCTCCCAGGCCTACGGCGACCATGCACTGCCGATCGGCGACGAACAGACTATTTCGCAACCCTACGTGGTGGCGCGAATGACCGAATGGCTAGATCTTGATCCTGAGCACTCGGTGCTCGAAATCGGCACTGGATCGGGCTACCAAACCGCTATCCTGGGGTTGTTGGCGCGCAAAGTCTACTCCCTCGAGCGAGTCGGCAACCTGGCCCGGCGGGCGATCACTCGCATTCGCGATCTGGGTCTCGACAACGTCAAGATCCAGACCTTCGATGGCACCATCGGCTGGAGCGAAGTGGGCCCCTTCGACCGCATTCTGGTCACTGCCGCTGCCCCCCGAGCGCCTGAGCCGTTGCTGCAACAACTCAGGGAAGGCGGTCGCCTGGTGGTGCCAGAAGGGGAGCGCAGCGGCCAGCGCTTGGTGCGCTACACCTTTCATGGTGATGAGTATGAGCGCGAGGTCGGTGAAGCAGTGGCGTTCGTGCCGCTGATCGGCCGTCACGGCTGGGCTGAGGGCTGAGGCCTAGTGCGATACCTGACTCCCAATTCGGCTAGACCCTGGAATAGTGTAGAGAGGCGATCGAGATGCTAGAGAGAGTTCGTGGCTTTTTGCACCAGATGCTCGATTGGGTCGAGGGATGGGCGCACCACCCGCAGGCCGAATGGGCGCTATTCACGATCGCCTTTGCCGAGTCGAGTTTCTTCCCGATTCCACCCGACGTGCTGCTGATCGCCTTGTGCTTGGGGGATCCGGGCAGGTCGCTGACCTTTGCTCTGATTTGCGCCGTGGGCTCGGTGTTAGGCGGCATGTTGGGATATGGCATCGGCTTCTACGGCGGCCGTCCGATCGTCCAGCGGTTTTTTGCCGAGAACAAAGTGCGGACGGTCGAGCGCCTCTATGGGCGCTACAACGCCTGGGCTACTGGTATTGCTGGTTTGACTCCATTGCCGTACAAGATATTCACCATTACAGGCGGTGCTTTTGCGGTGTCGTTCAAGATTTTCGTCGTCGCTTCGATCTTGTCGAGGAGCCTGCGGTTCTTCGCCGTGGCTGGTTTGATCTACTACTTTGGCGAGCCGGTCAGAGCGTTCATCGATCGCCACCTCGGCTGGCTGACCATCGTCTTCGTGATCGTTTTGGCGGCAAGCTATTGGCTAGTAGGTCGCGGCTTTGGCCGTGCTGGCGAAGCTGAGGTCGACGGCTAATTATACTGAGTGAGCATTCTGGAGGCTAAAGTGGACGATTTGAAACGCTACATTCGCGAAGTGCCCGATTTCCCCAAGCCGGGGATCAACTTCTACGACATCACCACTCTGCTGCGGCACCCGCTGGCTTTTCGCACCGCGCTCGACCGCTTCGTCGATCTCTACGCCGAGCTGCCAGTGGATAAGGTGGTGGGAATCGAGTCGCGGGGATTTCTCTTCGGTCCACACTTGGCCTACCGCCTAGGGGGTGGCTTCGTGCCGGTGCGCAAGCCTGGTAAGCTACCGGCCGAGACTCACGTCGAGTCGTTCGAACTCGAGTACGGAAGCGACCAGCTGCACATGCATCGCGATGCGATCGAGCCCGGCGAGCGGGTGCTGATCATCGACGATGTTATCGCCACCGGGGGGACTGCCGCGGCTAGCGCCAGGTTGGTGGAAGCTGGTGGCGGGGAGGTGGTAGGTCTCGGTTTCTTGATCGAGCTTGTCTTCCTCGACGGCCGCTCGCGACTGGGTGATTGGCCGGTCAAGGCTCTTTTGACCTATTAGATGGCGCGACATTGGAATGCGATTTAGCCATAAAGAAAATGTGTAGAACGCCCCCTTGAATATAAATCGTGGATTCAATTTATCCCTTTTCTGCCCATGGAATACTGCGCTTTAAGCTGCTAGGCTTTCCCCTAATCGTGGATCAGGAAAAGTAGGATTCCGCGCCTTGGGCAAGGAATACCTATAGGGATCCTGTTCCAAAACTGTCCGCAAATGATCTCGAGCTAGATCAATTTGGGTCGCTGAGACTCGTGGTTGGTCATGGCCTGGAGTGTTTAGGGATGAGTGTTCAGAGAGAGAGAGAGTTTTCCTCCGCGGACAGCGACTCAGTGCTTGAACCTGGGATTCAGGCCGTGGATGTCCTGATTGTGGACGACGAAGTTGCCTTGCTGGATTCGCTAACCAGGGCACTCGACTCCAGGCTTCCGCAGCTGACCTTCGCTGCCGCGGAGGACTACGATCAGGCAGAGCGGCTGATTGCCGAGCACCCTCCGAGGTTGGTGATTTGCGATGTCCGCCTGCCGGGCAGGAGCGGCGTCGAACTCTTTCTCTCAGCCCAAGAGAGATGGCCGCAGGTGCGATTCATCCTGATGAGTGGATATTCAATGTCAGCTTCCGATCTCGGGGTCAATGGAGATAGGGCTTATGAGTTCATCGAGAAACCCTTCAAGATCGATGATCTGGCACTGCGGATAGAAAAGGCCTTGCCGCGGGAGGAATTCTCTGGACAAATTTTCGGTATCTCATTGACCGATCTGCTGCAGCTGATGAGTTTCGGCCGTAACAGCGCTACGGTAGAGCTGAGCCACCTGGGCCAGAGCGGTCAGATTTTCTTTTCTAATGGCGAGGTCTTTCATGCCGAGGTGGGTGACCTGGAAGGGATCGCCGCCTTCAATCGCCTGGTGAGTTGGCGAGACGGCAGCTTCAAGGTCGTGCGTAGTCTATTAACGCCAACGAGAACGATCGATGGTTCGTTCACGGGTCTGATGATGACCGCCATGCAGGAGTTCGACGAGGCGCGGCGGCAAATTGGTGAGGAATGCGAGGATGCTGGTCTGGAGCAATTGGCTGATACATCCGCGGGGCCGCCGGCCAGCCCATTTGAGCCCAGTGCCCGGTCGGTGGCCAAGACGGATGCGGAGCAGGCACGAGACTCCCGAGTCGCCTTCGACCATGTATTGCGAGAAATCCTTGAAGCAGTTCCGGGCGGAATCGCTGCTACAGTAATTGACCTCGAGGAAGGAAGAATCTTGGCTAACCAAGGATCAACGGTGCCCTCCGAACCATTGCTGGAATTCATGCTAGCCGCCCTGAGACAAGTTTATGACCCCGCTGCCTCAGCGGCAGGCCATGGAGCTCTGATCCAAAATTTAAGCTTCTCGACTTCTTATCTGCATCATTTTTTTACCAGGATAGAACAACAGCAAGTCGTTCTGTGTTTGGTGGTTCGGAAGCCGGTCATCGTTGGTACGGGTTTCGCTGCGCTCCGGGCGGCATTGCCAGGGGTCGGAGCGCTGATCGGCGAACGATCCGGCGAACCAGGCCGCCAGTCGGCAAGATACGAAACTATGCCTACCCCTTGATCAGCGGACTAGATTCGGACACAATCGAATCCACGAGAGGACTGGGCAGAGTCCGCTAGTGACTCTGTCATTTGACATTCACACGGGAGGAACTCATGACAACGATCAACGATCTCTGCAAAGACCTGGTGGAGAACACCCCGGACGGCGTTGCGGCCAATGTCGTCGATCTTTCCAGCGGGATGATGATTGGCGGTCATTTCGCGTCAGACTTCACGACCGATCATTTCGAGGCGGTGTCGGCGGCGGCTACCAACCTCTATCGCGGCAAGGAAACCTTGCGGGTTGAAGATCTGGTCAAGAGCCAGCGCGGCGACACCAGCGACAATCATTTCATGCAGGAGGTGCAGTTCAACACCGACACCCTGCTCCATTTTGTCAAGAAGCTAGAAGGCAAGGAGGCGATTCTCTGTCTGGTGACTCGCAAGCCGGGCAATGTTGGCATGGGTTGGTCGGCACTCAGGGCGGCATTGCCGAAGGTGACCCCTCTAGTCCCTTCCTGAGCCGCAGCACTGCCGGGTTCCGCGGTGCCGGCGGCTTGTTGAGGCGCCGGCCGCCGTCGATGGACGAGGGAAGAGGGGGACCGGACAGCGATCGCCCGCAATCTAAGGCCCCTTCGCCGGTTGGTGGTGTCGAGTCGAGTCCCGATAGCTTGCTCTGGGAATATCCCTTCTTGCCCTGCGCCAGAAGGCAGATTCTCGCCGTGCTGCCGGAAGGCCCTGAGATTGTCGACGAAGTTCTCGCTAGACTGAGAAGTGGCCCAGTAGTATCCCGGCAGGACCTTCGCGGCACCGGCAACCTCGGTGGTGGTTCAGGGGGGCAAGCGGGGTACTTCTTGGAAGTCGGTGACTATTTCGCCAAGGCGAATTCGACCCGCCGCTACGCCAGCGTCGATCTGGCTTGCAGCCACGATCTGCCGGTAGAGGAGCTGCGCCGGAGTCTAGGGATCTACCATTCCAGTAGAATCTGGTTCCTAACTCAAAGCGTTGATGACTGCATTTGGGCCTGCTCGCTGACCCGCAAGATGATCTCTCTGCGGGAGATATTCAACCGCCCGCCCGCGGGCTCAGACCCCCTCGCTTGGCAGTTCTTTCTCGACGGGCTATGGATGTCCTTGGATCTTGGTCGCAGGGCGGAGGTCATGCTCGACTGCAATCCCAACAACTTCGGCCTCGACGGCGACCAGTTGTGGTACCTGGACGATGATCTTCTGACTAGCAAGACGTCGATGTTGGGCTTGCAAGCAGTGCTGCGTTTACGCGAGTATGAGGGCTGTGACTGGAGAGTTCGCAAGACCTTTCTCGATGGTTTTCTGCAGCTAGTACGGAGCTGCTCCGGCGACGAGCGGCGGCGTTGGAGCCTGACCCGAGAAGCGATATTCGGACTCATTTCGTTGCGTGACGCCAAGCTGCGGGCAATGCTCGACGATTTCTTTGGCCCGCCGTCCTAGTAACTCTCACTTGAAGTGGATATGCCGATCGACTTTCATCGGGCGCTGGACCTGACTCAGCTACCAGTCGTGGGCGATGAGCCGCTGGCGTTGCTCGCCGACATTCACGCCAATATTGAGGCGCTGGCAGCGGTAACCGGCTGGCTGGACCAGCACGGCATCAAACAGGCGGTGGTTCTCGGTGATTTGATTGGCTATGGGGCTGCACCGAACGAGGTCCTTGGCGAAATTCGACGCCGCGGCTGGTTGGCGATCCGTGGCAACCATGAAGACATTTTACTCGATCCAACCTATTCGGAGCAACGGGGCGGCTTGAAGGCTCGAGCTCGGGCGGCGCTCGATTGGACTCGCCAGCATCTCGACGTCTCCAGCCGGCAGTTTATCGAGTCCCTGCCCTTGGCTGCTGCCTTGGGCCACGAGATGATCGCGGTTCACGGTTCATTGGTCGATCCGCGGCGCTGCTATGCCTACATCTATGACCTGAGCCTCGACCTGAACATTCGGCGGATGACTGAGTTGGCCCTACCCCCTGGTATCTTGATTGTCCACGGCCACACTCACCAGACGAAGATTTTTCAAGTGCAGGAAGAGGACTGGAATGAACTTGATCCAGCGCCGGGGGAGAGACGACTCGACCCGGCTTCGAGCTTTTTCATCAATCCGGGCAGCGTTGGATTGCCTCGTGACGGCAATCCACAAGCCAGTTTCATGGTGTGGGACGCGGCTCACCGGAGCCTGCGATCAGTTCGCGTGGCCTACGATGTACAGTCTGCGGCGCAGCGAATCTTGCTCGCTGGATATAGTGACGAGGTCGCCGAGTACTTGCTTTCGTCTTCTTAGCAAAGGAATTTGATGAGTCTGAATTTGTGGTATTGGTCTGGGGCTTTGATCAATCTGGGAGTCGCGACTGGCTGTGCTTTCTTGGGTTGGCGAGAGATACGTCGCGGTCGGCGGGAAATTCATCGCAAATGGATGAACGCGGCGGTGATTCTGGTGCTTGCTTTCCTGGTCAGCTACCCGCTGAAGCTGATCTTTCTTGGTAAAGAGGATCTGCTGCTATGGAGCCATATGGATGTCACCATTCTACGGATACACGAGACCTTCGTGTTGTTGATGGTGCTCAGTGGAGGCGCGGCTCGCTGGCTCGCTCGTCGGCTGCGCGTAGGCGGTTCGCAAGTTAGTAGTCAGTGGAAGGGCTGGCACCGCTGGTGCGGTCGTATGGCTCTCGGCTGTTCGGCGGGTGGCTTGCTCACCGCCGCCCTGATCTTGTTAGGGATGGTCCGCCGGATCAACTGAGTGGGTGCCGCGGTCGTTGACAAACTGGGCGAACTGATCGATGAATGCAAGCTGGCGGTTGCTCTGGATGTAGTTCGGGTTGATCGCCCGAACTCGGTGAATGGCGCACACCGCGCTGTTGCCACGGTAAGTCAGAAAGCAGGCCAAAATCGTTCCAGTACGCCCCAGTCCCGCTCGGCAGTGGACGACGGTCGGCAGCCGACGGTGAATCCAGCCGTCGATTCGCTGGCAGAGCTGATAAGCGGCTTCGGCGTCCGGCGCATTCATGTCCGGGATGGGGAAGTGAAAGGTTTCGATGCCTAGCTCCGTCAGCAATGGAGAGACGAAAGGCTGCTCCCTCAAAGTCAGCAAGACTTTGCAGCCCAGTCCCTTCAAGGCCCGAATATCGTCTGCTTCGTCATGCAATAGGCCGGGTTGCTGCATCCCGCCGAGCTGCCTATCGAGGACCCAATGAAAGCTGCTGGGGACCGACCAGCTGCTTCTCAGTGGTGATGTTGGAGCAGGGCGATGCGGGGCGCTGCTGGGTGCCACTTGCCGCGGCCAGCAATTGCCGAGCCGGATAAAGTCTCGGGCCAGCTCGGTTTGGGGATCTTGATAAAACCGTTCCCGAGTGGCGTGCTCGACTATCCGGCCTCCCGCCAGCAGGCAAATCCGATCGGCGACTTGGCGACTGCGGTGCTGATTGTGAGTTACCAGCAACACCGCCAGACGTTGGCCCAGGTGCTCTACTAGCTGTTCGATCTTGCCGATCTCGGAGTCGCTCAAGTCGCGGAAAGGCTCATCCAACAGAAGGCACTCCGCTCCTCCCGCCACCAATCGAGCAATGGCCAGCCGTCGCTGCTCACCGATGCTCAAAGATATTGCCGGTAGTTGTAGATGGGCTTCGAAATCTTCCCATAGACCTAGGGGTGCAAGGATGGTTTGCGCCAGCTCATCGCCTTGCTGGGTACTTTGCAGATACGTGGGAATATCGGCGGTGATGTTGGCCAACACCGTTGCGGTGTAGAGTTTTGCCTTCTGAACTAAGAGCGGTACCCTGCGCCGCACTTCCTCGGCCGCCATTCCATCGAGCAGATCACGCCCTCGCGAGAGGGCGGTGCCAGTGCGCCAGAAGGAGGGGATACCATCGTTCCATCGACCCAGAGTGCGCAACAACGTGCTCTTACCGCCACCGGCCGGGCCCATGAGGCAGGAAACTCCGGTCGGTGCCAGTGGTAGATGTACCCGATCTAATACGACCTTATCGTTGAACCCGACGGAAAGACTCCGTAGTTCGATCAACGGTGGGCTGTCCACCTTATTAGTTGATTGTTCAGGCACCGATCAGTAGTCCTGTGAGCATCTCGACGAGAGGGGATTCTCGAGTTTCTAATGTTCCTTGAAGACTGTCTAGAATACAGAGAATATCGGCCAGGGGGCGTCCTTCAAGACCGGCGGCAGCTACCGGTGCGGCAAGCAATAATCGCAAAGTATCCAGATCAGCCGGTGGGTCGTCGCCTGCTTTTTCCGGCAGGGTGCCGACGTAGTGCGGCTCGCCGCCGAGGCGCCGACCCACGGATTCTAGGGTCGGTCGCAGGTGGGCCGACTGGCTGCTGGCTGCGAAAGCCTCGGCGGTTCTAAGGAAGTGGCGACTGGCATCCAAGAGTTGATCGACGGTGTCTTGTGGACTTGCCCCGCGCAGCGCCGAGGCAATTTCCTGCTCAAGGCACGTTTCGCGGCGGACGATTTGCCACAGACGCCAGCTGCCTACTCCGGTCTTGGCCAGAGCGATACAGCGCCATTCTGATAACGTCGTTCCGAGTCCCGAGTGTAGGCGAGCCCACTCGATCAGACGCTGCCGCCCCTTATCGAGTTGGGTGAAGAAGTGTTCGCGGTAGGAAAGCGCTAACCAGCGGTCGCCGATCTCTGCCCGCCAGTCGCCTCCAGGCTGCTGCTCTGCCAATCCGCGGCTGTCTAATTCTTGCAGCACTGAACGACCCAGGACAGGTGGCCAAATACAGCCGCTCGCTACATCTTTGCGCGGCAAGTCTGGTGGCTGTCGCGGAGCCGCAGTGGCACTCTGCTCGCGTTCATCCGAATCGAGGATCGGTGGCTCGGCGCCTACTTCTTCTGCTTCTGCTTCTGCTTGCATTACTTGTTGCAACCACACGCTCGCCGCGGCAGGATGCTGCTCAGTGACCGTGAGTTATCGAAAGTCGCTGACTGCTGCTCTGCCGAATCACTGACCAGCGGCACTAGTTTGAGTTGTTCGAGGAGTTCTTTGCCAGCTTGAGGACGGGTCTGGCTGATCGGCAGTTCCTGGTTTCGCATTTGCTCACGGACCCGGTCCAGAGCCTGACGGACGGCCGCTACGAAGGATTCGCGAATGCCCAGTCCATGGCTTGCGGTCGATTCGACCAAGACTAGCCTGGGGTGCTCCAGAAACAACTCGCGCAGTTTCTGGAGCGGCACCGCACCGGGCAAGTCTCTCTTGTTGGCTTGCAGAACAAGACCCGCCGGTGGGCCGGGCTCCCGTTCCAACAACGGCAATAAGCTGTCAAAGGTAGGTAAAGCTTGTTCCAATCGCGCGGGGTCACTGTCGACGACAAAAATCACTGCGTCGGCATCAGCGAGCAAGAATTTACGCCTTTCTATTAGGGATTTTTGCCCAGGAACGCTGACGATCTGACAGCGGACCGAATGACCGTTGACTACCCCGCCCCGGTATTCCATCCAGTCGAAAAAGAGTGTCCGTCCGCTCGCCTCGGCTGGGGAGAATACTGAACTGCGCCGACTTTGAGCAACAGTCGTCGCTAGGGCTCGAACCGAAGTGGTCTTCCCCGAGAGAGGTGGGCCGTCGTAAACGATCCTGACAACAACATCCTGACTCCCTGGGTCTAGCCAAGCCATCTGTGCGCGTGGGAAGGGGCGATTTGTCTAGGTATTTAGGGTGTCAGCGAGCGAACCGTCACCTATCGGGCCAGCTCGCTTGCCGAGCGAAGGCCATTGGGATCAGGCTGCTGCCTCGACCGGGTCTAGCATCTGCCTTGTCTTGGCGATCACCATGCCGAGGTTGGCGCCGCCACGAGTGACGGTGACCAGCACCTGCTCCTGGTACCTCTTGCCACGAATGAAAACGTGGATCAGGTTTTGCGACATCACCAGGATCTCTTTGAAATAGTGCTCGTCGTCGTCGTCCGGCAGGCCCCGGACCTTCTTGAACAGTTTTTCAATAGTAGTAACGTTGCTACCCTGAAAAAGATCGCCAGTCGCGGCAGCCAAGATGTCGAGCACTTCCTGCGGGTGCGAATCCACCGTCTTGTAGGCCAGTAGCATGCCGGTGTTCATGTCGATGAAACCAGCCGCCAAACATTCCGGAACAGTCTTGACAACGTCACCAATCACCGAATCCAAAGACATAGTCCACTCCTCTACTCTCCACCGATTAATCAACTTCCCAGGCGCGGCAGCTTTGAGCTGTCGCGGCCCAGGCGGTCCAACTTCCAAGACGTTCGACGATAGCACGGATGCATGGGGCCAGGGTAACCGGATATAGTAGCGCGGATGCTTTTTGGCCTAACCCAAGTTTGTCTGCCGTGTCGCGATCTTGCTCTGTCCCTGCGCTTCTATTCTGACCTTCTGGGCTTTCCTTTGCTGCGAAGATCTGACCTCCAGGCCGATCTGGACGCCAACGGAGGGGGCATCCGTCTGTGTCAGACAGATAGCAATATTGGGCCGTCCCTGCGCCTGCGGCTGCATACCACCGAGCCGGCCGAGGCGGTGCGAGAGTTGATTGCCCAAGGGGCCAGCCGAGGAGCCGCCACGCGCCGCAGTGCAGAACTCGAGTGGATCGGTGAGATTGTCGATCCGGACGGCCACCGGCTGGAGCTTTGGTGCGCGCTGAGCGAGGACGAGCTGGACTTCGTCCCCGACCTGCCGACCTCCCTGGAATGGACTTCGTCCGCCACTGCCTTGTTGCAGGCTCTGCTGGCCGGAGTGCCTGAGTCGTTTCGCGCGCCGGCAAGGGAGAACACTGTTCGCACGGCCGAGTATCTGGCTGGCTCCAGCTTGCGTGTGGGTCGGCGGGAGGCGATTCGCGGCTTTGTTCGGGCAACTCCTCGATTGCGTCGTGATCAGCTGAAGCCAGCGCTGCGGCAGCAGGCGATTGATCCGGCGGATTATCGAAGGGATTTCGATTCGTGAGTGGCCGACAGAGTTCTTTAGGGGCGAGGATTCACGCCATTGCTGGGGAGGTCGGATGAGCGCTTCAGAGGCCGCCGCCCATCATTTTGTGCTTTCGGTGTGCCACCGGGTGGTGGATCCGCAGACCACCGCCTCGTGGCTGGTCTCCGAGCTTGATTTCTGGTCAGGTGAGGTGTTTCCGGACGGAGCGGTGGTGGAGAATGGAGCGCTGAGTCTCCGGCTGCTGCTGTGCGCAGACCGCGCTGAGAGTGTCCGGCCGCTGCGGCTGGAAGTGGTCTGCCGCGATTTGGCGGCTTCGTCTCACCGCCTGACCTCTTTCCCCGGAGTGGCCTCATTGGCGGCCGCGCGACAAGTGAGCAGCAACCGCTTGGAGCAACGACTGAAGACCCCTTTCGGCATCGAACTGGTGTTGGCCAGAACTCTGGATGAGGACGAGCTGGGTATCAAACCGCCGCTCGAGAAGAATATTCTGTGGCGAGAAGCGGCTGAGGAGCTGGTGCGGGAAACCATGCGCTGCGTACCGTTGGCTTTCCGCGCAGATGCTCGTGCCAAGGCTATCGCTCGGGCAGAGTATCTGGCCGGCTTGGAGGGCAGTATCGAAGTCGAAGCGGAGCAGGCGATTCGGGCGCTGATCGAAACCACTCCTGAGTTCAAGCGGGATGACCTACAGCGGTCGCTCATCAGTCAGGGAGTAGATTTACGGTCGTTGACCATGGTTTTGCCGAAGACATGAATTTGCTTTCAGAGCTGTTCGCTCGCCTCCGTCGGTTGCTGCAGCTAGCCCGTCTTGGGCTGGGTTTTCTGCGCTTGAAGCGGGCCCGCGATGCGGATTCACGGCGCCGTGCCAGGGAAGTGTTGGCAGCACTGATGGCCGGTGCTCGAGGACTCTCCGCCAAGATCGGTCAAACGATGGCGACCGGCCACAGCGAAGATCCCTTTGCCGAACTGAGCAATCGTCTTCCGGCTCTACCGTTGAGTGAGATCTTGCCCCATCTGGAGCGCGCTTTGGGAGCGCCAGCGGAGCGTTTTTTTGCCGAACTTGAGCCGGCTCGCGCCGCTGCTTCGATCGGCCAAGTTCATCGGGCCGTGTTGTTCGACGGGCAAACCGTGGCGGTCAAGATCCAATATCCCGGTATCGATGTCGCTATCGATGTCGAGTTGGGGTTGGCTGGACTAGCTCCGGCGGGTGGGCCGATCAAGACCTGGGGTTTCGATCTACAAAGCTACAAGTTGCTGCTGCGGCAGAACCTGAGTCGCGAACTCGACTATCTTGGCGAAGCGCAGCGCCAGCACGACTTTGGACAACAGGTGCAGGTCGATGGATTGCGAGTGCCGCGGGTTTATGGCGAATTCTGCCGCAAGCAGGTTCTGGTGCAGTCCTGGGCAGACGGGGTCGGGATCCAAGAGGCGGCTAGTTGGCCTCTACGAGATCGCCTATTGGCCGGCAAGACTCTGCTCGAGACCTTCTTTGTCAGTTTGTTCGAAGTGGGTTTGATCCATGCCGACCCGCACCCGGGGAACATTCTCTTCAAGCGCCACCAGAAGCAACCGCCTAGCGTTACTTTGCTCGACTACGGTTGCATGATAGAACTCACTCGGACTCATCGGCTGGCCTTGCTCCGGATGCTCTTCGGGCTGCGCGACCGGCAGGTAGGGGTTGGGCTGCAAAGCCTCTGTGCTCTGGGATTCGACGGTCGCCGCTTGGCTCCGATCCACCAACGCCTGGATCTGCTATGTGGGCTGCTGCTGGAGCCGCTGCTCGTCGAGCGGCCCTTTGATCTTGCTGGTTGGCGCTGTGGCGAGCGCAGCGCGGAACTGCTCGGTGAGCTGCGCTGGTGGTTTCGGTCGGCCGCGCCGGCCGATTTTCTCCTGCTGGTGCGAGCTTTTTTCGGTCTGTCGACGCAGTTGCAGAAGCTCGGCGTGACTTTGCCTTGGTGGCCGATTCTCGAACGCTGTCTTGCGCCAAGCCTGCTCAGTCAGGGTGCGGACTACCGGTTACCGCCGCTGCCGGAGAATCTGGTGATCAATGATGGACCGGCGTCGGCACGTTTTCTCAAAGTGCGGGTGATCAAGGACCAGCAGGAGGTGGTGGCGCTGACTTTGCCGGCCATTGAGGCCCTAGATTTGCCTTCGCTGGTGCCCGCGGAGATCCGGCGAGCGGTAGAGCGACATGGGATTGACTTGGCAGAACTAGTCGAGGAGGTGCGTGAACGGCATTTTGAACCGCAGGACTTGTTTCGGCTGCAATCGGGCTCGAAAGAGTACCGAGTGTGGATAGAATAACCTCTTCAGAGTCCCTTTGGGCAGCGGGAAGTTGCCCCGATTCTCCCTGAGTCTTTATGAAGACAATCCTCATTGCCGATGATGATCCGCTGGTTCTGGAGTTGATCGAGGAAGTTTTGACCGGCGCTGGATATGCGGTCATCACCACCACCGAGCCCGCCGATTTGGGCGCCTTGCTAGACGAAAACCAGGTGGATGCCATCATCCTCGATGTCGTCATGCCCAAGGTTTCAGGCTTCGATCTGCTGCGGGAGGTGCGCTCGCAGGAACGCTGGCGGGCCCTGCCGATACTCTTGCTCTCCGCCAACACCGATTCTGAGCGGCGAGTCAGAGGTTTTCGCGGGGGCGCCGACGATTTTATGGCCAAACCATTCGATGGCTATGAGCTTCTTTCCCGCCTCGAGAGATTGGTGCCGAGAGAAAGCGCCAGCCCGGCTCTCGCCGGTGATTTAAGTGGCTTCTCTATTCCCGAGCTGCTGCAGAACCTACAGCGCAATCATCAAACCGGGTGCCTCTACCTCAGTGAATTGCCGGCGGAGGCGCTGGTCGAGTTTGCCGATGGTGGCATCGTGCGAGCGAGCATGGGGCAGTTGGGCAGTTACGACAGCTTGCTGGCTCTGGTCGCTAGCTCGGGCGGCAGGTTTCGGTTTCGCGCCGAAGATGTCTTGTCCGCTGGAACCGAGCCGATGAAGATAGAGCGCTTGCTGTTGGAGGCAGCTTGGCTAGAAGACGAGCTGGCCAAGAGGCGACAGTGGCTGCCGGACGAGAACCAGGAGCTGTGCCCCACGGGGCAATCCATGAGTTCTGTCGATGAGCAGCTCAGCGAGCTGCCGCTGACCGACGTCTTACAGAGGCTCGAGAGTTTGTCGTCGGTCACGATGGCCGCTCTGGTGGCCGAGGAAATTGCCGCTCCGGTTCGTACGCGACTCGCTTTGGCGCTACTTTTTGAGGGCGGCGCGTTGGTCGCGGGGGCCTCGCCATGCTCCGCGGCCAAGGCCCCCGTGGAGCTGACCAGTCTAGGCAGATTGATCGAACTAGCAGCGGCCCGCGGCTTTGACAGGCCGATTCGGTTGCTGATTCTGGCCCTCCCTTCCGCCTGGCGCGATGTCACCGATTTCTTGCGCCGAATTCCTGCCGAACTGATGCCCAAGGAGCGACGGAAACTGCTCGACCAGTTGACTGCTCGTGGTAGCGGGGTGGTGAAGTTGAGTAGCTTGGACGGGGTGATCATGCTGAGTGTGCAGCAGGTGAGGCTCGATCGCCCATTCACTGAGTCTCCTTTGCTGCGCCTTGCGGCAGGCACCATGCTGTGGCTCGGAGAAGAGAGTCTGAAGGGCGAGTTTGAGGTGATTCTGGAGGGACTTCAGCTGTCGCCGAGCCGGCCGGCCGGGATTATCTTCGACCCCCGGCAGCGTCTTCAGGATGCGTTTGCTGGCACTATCCAGAGATTTGATCGATGGCGGGTTCTCGATTCCCCGCCAGAGTCAGTTTGGCAGCTTGAGGAGCTGTTCTTTGGTGCTGATTGAACTTGTGAAGAGCGGAGACCAAGCTGCCGATGGTTAGCCCACATTGAACGCCTAATCAACAAGCCCAACAGTGTGCCGCGGTGGCTTTGTCGCCGGAGCTGCTGTGGAGGTCTTGGCGATGACGGCCTGGGGGCCGTTCCGGCACCCTGCCAGAGATGCTTTTCAGAAGACGCATCCACCGGTAGCTTCGCCGGCCCATGGGACATATAATCCGCCTCCACATGCGGCTGTAGCTCAGGTGGATAGAGCGGGAGTTTCCTAAACTCTAGGTCGGGGGTTCAAGTCCTCCCAGCCGCGCCAAGGGTCGGGCTCGGAGGCCCAGTATCCCGGAATCCAGCACGGGACAGCCAAGGACTATTGACGTCGGGCCAAGAACCCGACCCGCGGGCCGATGCGTCCGCCGTGAGGACAAGCGATGAGCAAGCGACTGACGCGCAAAGAGATCAAGCACGACATCCGCGAAGATGAAGTGCGCAACGTGCTTGAGGATATTTTCCTCTGGCTGCAGGATAACACCAGGTTGGCCATCGGCCTGGTGGTGGGGCTAGTGGTCTTGATGCTGCTCGGCTTTGCCGGCCGCTCGTATTTGACGGCCCAGGGCGATCAGGCGAGCGCTGAACTAGCCGCGGCGATGAAACTGAAATCGGCGCCAATCCTCACCGAAGGATCAACTCCGGACGACCCGGACGAACCTAGTTTCGCCAGTGAGGAGTTGCGCAGCGCCGCCGCCAAGGCTGCCTTCGAGGCTATCCGCGGCCAAATGGGTGCCAGTGTCGCGGGCGATATTGCCGGCCTCTACCTGGCGGACTACGCATTGGCAGAGGGCAATCTCGACAGCGCTCGGCAGAGCTGGGAAGAGTTCCTCGGCAAGCACCAGGGTCACGCCCTGGCGATGTCGGTGAAGCTCAATTTGATTCGCCTCGACCGCCAGCAAGGGCGCAGCGAAGCATTGGTCGAGGAGCTGCGTTCGGCGCTCGCCAGCTCGCGACACCTGCTGCCCGAGGACGCCTTACTGTTTGAGCTGGCGCAGACCCTGGAGCAGCTCGACCGCGGCGATGAAGCGGTGGAGTCCTACCAGCAGATACTCGATGACCATCCCAGCTCGCCCTTCGCTGCCGCGGCGCGCGAGCGTACCTCGTCGGTTTCCTGAGCCGGGACATCGCCGATGGACCCTCAAGCCTTCGCTATTCTCGATCGCAAGCGTCTTGGCCACAGCTTGACTTCGAATGAGATTCAAGCGGTGGTCGATGGGGCCGCCGACGGCTCCTGGGGCGATGCCGAGCTGGGTGCGTTTCTCACTTCGGCGGCTATTCAGGGTCTCAATGCCGAGGAAACCCGCGCTCTGACCGTCGGCATGCTGGAGTCCGGTGAACAGTGGGATCTGGCTAGCGAGATCGCCAATCTCGGCGACAAGCATTCCACTGGCGGTGTCGGTGACAAGGTGTCGCTGATCTTGTCGCCTCTGCTGGCCGCCTGTGGCCGGCCGGTGGTGATGCTCACCGGTCGGGGCCTGGGGCACACCGGCGGCACGGCCGACAAGCTCGAAGCGGTGCCAGGGTTGGATTTGGCCCTCGACAAGGTACACTGCCTGAGGTCGATTGAACGCTGTGGCTTTGCCATCGGCATGGCCACTGGCGAGATCGCCCCGGCGGACCGGCGGCTCTACGCCTTGCGCGATCGCACCGCCACTATCGCCTCGCTACAGTTGATCACCGCCAGCATCTTGTCGAAGAAGTTGGCCACCGGTGCTGGGGCGCTGGTGTTTGACATCAAGACCGGCGCTGGCGCATTCTTGCCCGAACTTGACCAAGGTCGCCAGCTGGGGCGGCTGCTGGTCGACACCGCTGAGAAGATGGGCCGTCGTTGCCGGGCGCTGATCACCGACATGAGCCAGCCTCTGGGCTTATGGAGCGGCCACACCGCCGAGGTCCGCGAGACCTTTGCTTGTCTTGAGGGTCGCGGCGCGGCCGACCTGATGGAAGTTACCTTCGCCCTCTGCGAAGAACTCTCGGAACTCACCGGCGGCCGTCTCGAACGAGCTGAGCTGGAGCAGGCGATCAGCTCCGGGCGGGCACGCGAGCTGTTTGTGGGTTGGGCTGAGGAGCAGGGAGCCGATAGCAGGTGGTTGGCCCAGCCGAGCTTCGAGCTGGCGCCTCATGAAGTAGTGATCGAGGCCGTGGCCAGCGGTAGCTTGCGCGAAGTCGCCAACCGCCGCCTAGGCGAGTTGTTGACCGCTGCCGGCGGCGGCCGCTTGGAGCCCGGTGGGCCGATCGACTTTGGTATCTCTCTGCGGGTGGAGAAGAAGCTCGGTGAGCAAGTGGAGCAGGGTGAGCCGCTGGCGCGCATCTACCTGCGGCGGCGAGACGAGGCGATTGAAAGTGGCTTCGCGGCTTGTTTCGAGATCGGCCAACCGGTGAGCGCGCCCCGCTGGATAGTAGAGCGGATCACTGTCTGAGCTTCTCAGTGGTCGTTGCCCTAGTTAGTCTGCGCCAAGGTCTTCGCTCAAGGCTAGCTGCAGCAGGTCGGCCAAGCGCTGGCCCGCTTTGGCGATTCGCAACTCGGCGGTCTCGGCGACCATTCGCCGGTAGCTTCTGGGCGGCCGGCGACCGCGTTCTAGAGTGTCCGGGTACACTCTCTGCAGGCAGATCTTCAGACCTTCTTCGGACCATTCCCGCGGCTGGTCGCTGGTCAGAGCCGCGGCGAGACTCGACCGCGGGTGGCGGCTGGCGATGCGCTGAGCGATCTCCACGACTGAATCGCGCGGATATTCGCGGCGCAAGACGCTGTCCCAATAGCGGTGAAGGTTGTCGCGTCGGCGCAGCTTGAAGAGGTTGCCACCGCGATCCCCCTCGGGCTCGCTGGCGGTCACTCGGGCGGTGGTGTGGAGAGGCTGGTGGATATCGCCTACCAGATGCAGCACCCAGGCGAGGGCCTCGCCCCGCTCGGCAGCTGGGTGTGAAACATCAGCCAACTGACTACGCAGCATGGGCAGCTGACTGAGGATGTTCTCGGCCGGCGGATGCAGATCGTCGCGCCGCCGCGGTTCTTGGCCTGGCGGTTGATCCCAGAAATGATTGATGTAGTGCCAGCGGCCATGGTGATAGCGCTGGCGGCGCTCGGGGAATCTGTCGTCCCGCATCAAGTCGGGCCACACGCTGGCGTCAAGAAACCTCTTGCGGGGGCGCTCGGCCGGGATCGCTGCAAGGGACATTTCCGCCAATCCGGCGCTAGCCGGCATAGCTGCCAACAGGGCCGTCGCACGCTGCTGAGTAGGCGCATCGAGCTCGTCCCAGGCGAGTTGAGCGACCACCCGGTGGCCTACCGCATCCCAGGCGCTCAATGGGCTAGCGACGGTGAGGGTACAAAGCAGGTTAGCGACGACGGTGGGCCAGCGCCACCTCACGGCGAATCCGCGTGCCAAGGCAGGCTGCTGCCCAGGTCTTTGGCGCCGGGCCAGCGTAGCTCGACCCGAGCCTCACCGAGCCGCTTGACGATCGGACGCTCGGCGACCGCCGAGGTGAGTACCGCGCGCCGGGCCAACTTGCCCACGGCGCTTAATTCGGCAACCACCCAAGCGCGGGGCACCGCCTGGCGATAGAGCAGGTAGGTCCGGCCGGCATCGATTTCGAAGCTGGGAGCGACCGTGCCTTTGCCGCCAACGATCTCAGGCTGGGACCACTCACCGGCGGCAAACCGCGCGCTGTGCAGCCGGTAGTGGCCGGCGATATAGCCGCTCCAAGCGGCGACCGCGCTGCCGTCCGCCAAGGCCACCAGGCGTGGGGTGATGTCAGGCACCCGGTCGCCGTTGCCCAAGAGTCGCGGTGGGCTCCACCCCTGACTAGTGCGTCGGCTCCAGACGATCTCGTCGTCGTTGCCATCGAAGGCACTCCAAAGCAGCAGACACGAACCGTCGGTGAGCTGGGCTGTGGAGAGGGATAGCTGGCTGCCCGGCCCGGCGACGGCGACGGTCTCCACCGCGCTCCAGGCGTGACCCAGCCAACTCGCTGCCTTGACCGCTAGCTGGCGATCGTTGGCACCCTCGAGCCAAGCCATGCCGTGCAGGCCCTTGCCGTCGGCTGCCAGCACCGCGGAGCGTAGCTCGGCGGTGTCAATCGGCGGCGTTGGTAGTTCCCAGCTAGTGGTTGCGTCGCCGCGCAGCACTGTCAAGGTGGGACGCCTCGAGGAGCGATCAATGGCCGTCGCCAACCAGCTGTCGACGGTACCGGCAAAATCACTCAGTTGGGCCTCTGCCGTCAAATCGAGCAGCTGCTGCTGACCCTTGGCGTTGGCAATCTGGTGCCCCTCAGCCGATCGGGTCCAAAGCCAACTGCCGCCGCGAGCGCTGCGCGCCTCGGCCAGACAAGCCGTGCTGAGCAGCAAGAAAGCGACTGAGAAAATTGATCCGACAGCCAGTCGTCGCAGGTTCGGCTGCTGATTTCCAGCCGGTGAATGGTAGCTATCGCGGAGGTTGCCTTGGAAGTTAGTACCCATCCTGAGATCCTACGTTCGCTGTGGAAAGTCTGTCAAACGATTTGCGTCGATCGAAGAGATGGCATGGAGGTTGCCGAGACTCCCGTGCGGCCCTATGATCCTGCGATGGATGCTGCAATTCTCGCGGTGGGCTCCGAATTGCTCGGCCCGATCCGTCTCGACACGAATTCCCTGCGCTTGACCGCGGTGTTGGAACGCTACGGCGTCGAGTTGCGGCGCAAGGCGGTGGTTGGCGATCAACTCGAGACGCTGGCCGGTGAGCTGCAGCGACTGGCGGCAGGCCACGACTTGGTGCTAGTCACCGGCGGCCTGGGGCCGACTGCTGATGACCTCACCCGGCAGGCAGTGGCGCTGGCTTTCGGCCGCCAGCTGACCGAGGATCCGGCTTTGGTGGAGCATCTAGAACGGCGCTTCGCCAAGTTTGGCCGGCCGATGCCGGCGGTCAACCGGCGCCAAGGCGAACGCATCGAAGGCGGCCGGCTGATCGATAATTCCTGCGGTTCGGCCCCCGGCTGGCAGCTCGAAACCGAGCGCGCGACAGTGTTTTTGTTTCCCGGCGTGCCGAGCGAGGCCGAAGCTATGGTCGCCAACGCCCTTGAACCCTGGTTGGCCGAGCGCTCGTCCCCGGATGCCGCCGTCGAGCGTCGCATGGTGAAGATCGCCGGCAGCGTCGAGTCCGATATCGAGCAGTGTTTGGCGCCCCTCTATGAACGCTTTGGCAGCGATGCGGTGGCGGTGTTGGCCTCTCCTGGCGAGGTTCGGGTCGAGGTGCGAGCCAGCGGCCCGGCCGCTGCGCGGCGGCGGCAGCTCGATGCGATGGGCGCGGTACTCGAGGAATTGTTGGGTCAGCGGGCGTTCACGCGGCGGCCTGAGCAAAGCTTGGAAGAGGTAGTTGCCGAGCTGCTGATCGGGGGGCGGCAGACCTTGACCACCGCCGAGTCTTGTTCCGGCGGTTTGGTCGCCGAGCGGCTCACGAGGGTGGCGGGCAGCAGCGCTTTCTTCCTCGGCGGCGTCGTGGCCTATTCTTACGGGATGAAAACCGCGTTGCTAGGGATCTCGCCCACCTTGATGGAGCGCTATGGGGCGGTCAGTGAACAGGTCTGCCGGGCGCTGGCCAGCGGCGTTCGGGAGCGCTACGGCAGCGACTTTGGTATCGGCATCACCGGCATCGCCGGCCCTGGAGGGGCCACCGCGGAAAAGCCGGTTGGCACCGTCCACATCGCCTTGGCGGGACCGGGTTCAGGCGATCTAGAGCACCAGCAGTTGCGCTTGGCGGGCGATCGCCAGCGAGTGCGCTGGAATACCTCACAAAGTGTTTTGGAGCGGCTTCGTCTTCGCCTTTTGGCGTTGGCGGACTGAGGTCTGGGAGCAGTGCTATGTGGCAGTGGCCCGCTTTGATCGTCGGCGCCTATTTGCTGGGATCAGTGTCTTGTAGCGTGCTCTTAACCCGCGCCTTGATCGGCCGTGACCTGCGCCGCTTGGGCAGTGGCAATGCAGGTGCTACCAATGTCTTGCGCACGGTGGGATTGTGGCCAGCTCTGTGGGTGCTGGCGGCCGATATCGGCAAAGGGGCGCTGGTGGTGGTAGCGAGTCGCTGGCTGGTAGCGCCGGGTTGGGCGATCGGCAGTGCGGCGGTGGCGGTGGTGGTTGGGCATATGTTGCCGATCTACCATGGTCTGCGCGGCGGCAAGGGGGTGGCGACAGCCGCCGGAGTAATGTTCATGTTGGCTCCGCTGGCCAGCCTGCTCAGCTTGCTGCTCTTTGTCGTCATCACCCTCGGCACGCGCTTCGTGGCGTTGGGTTCGGTGGTTGCAGTCGCTAGTTTTCCGCTTCTGGCCTGGTTGGCCGGACGGTTGGCTTGGAGCGCGGTACCGCCGCGGTGGTTGCTGCTCGCGGCATGGGTGATTGGCTTGTTGATCGTGATCAAGCACGTCGAGAATGGGCGGCGAATCTGGCGTGGAACAGAGTGGAAGCTGGGTGACCCACGGGGTCCGGAGGAGGCGAGATGACGGCTATTGGAGTGCTAGGAGCGGGTTCTTGGGGGACTGCCTTGGCGGTTCACCTGGCGGATAGCGGTCGCCAAGTAGTGCAATGGGCGCGGCGATCCGAGTTCGCGGACCAATTGCAACGAGAGCGCTGCAATCGCAACTATCTCGAAGGCATCGACTTTCCCGACAGCTTGCGAGTGACCCGTGAGTTTGCCGAGCTGGCCGCCTGTGAAGTGGTGCTGGTGGTGGTGCCGTCGCACGGTTTTCGCGAGGTGGTGAAAAATTTTCTCAAAGTGGTGCCGCGGCATCAGCAGCCGATCTTGGTATCGGCCACCAAGGGTATCGAGACCGAGAGCTTGGCGCGGATGAGTGAAGTGACTTTCGAAGAAGCGGTGGCGGCGGATCGTGAGCTGCCTTTCGCGGTCCTGGCGGGCCCAAGTTTCGCTGCCGAGCTGGCCGCCGGCATGCCGACCGTGGCGGTGGTCGGAAGTCGTGATGGCGAGTTGGGTAGCCGCTTGCGCAGCGAATTGTCGACCTCTACCTTCAGGCTCTACTCGACCACCGATGTGGTCGGGGTCGAGTTAGGGGGGACGACCAAGAACGTGGTGGCGATCGCTGCCGGCGTAGTCAGCGGCTTGGGCTTGGGGCACAACACCCTGGCGGCACTACTCACCCGTGGATTGCACGAGATCACCCGCTTGGGGGTGGCTTATGGCGGCCAATCACGCACTCTGTCGGGCTTGGCCGGTATGGGCGACCTGGTGCTGACTTGCACCGGAGGGCTGTCTCGCAACCGACGCCTGGGGTTAGAATTGGCGGCGGGCAAGACCTTGGAAGAGATTACTGGCTCCTCGCCGATGGTTGCTGAGGGAGTGCGAAATTCGCTGGCAGTGGCGCGCATGGCCGAGCGTCGTGGAGTGGAGATGCCGATCACTGAACAGATGGTCGAAGTGCTCTACCGCGACAAGTCGCCGCGGCAAGTGATCGCCGATCTGATGAGCCGTGATCTGCGATCGGAGGCCGAGTTCTAACTGGCCTCGGGGGAGGCAGCGAGGGTAGAATCATCCCCTCTCCGGGCCATCCTGCTCGCCGCGGAGGTCCATCCCGAGATCTCCGGGCCGAAGAACCCTCAAGACCCAGGAACCATCTAGCTCATGGCGCAGCACCAGACCTTTCTGATTCTAGACTTCGGTAGTCAGTTCACCCAGATTATTGCTCGCCGCCTGCGCGAGGTGGGGGTGTACTGCGAGATTCACCCTCACGATTTGGCCGCGGAGGAGATCCGGCAGCGCCAGCCGCTAGGCCTGATTTTTTCTGGCGGGCCGCAGAGCGTGCTCGCGGCAGAGGCGCCGCAGGTCGAACAGGAGGTGCTCGAACTCGGCATCCCAACCCTGGGCATCTGCTACGGCATGCAGCTGTTGGCCCAACGCCTGGGTGGGCGGGTGGAGCCGGGAAGCGAGCGCGAGTACGGTCGGGCTGAGATCGACATCGCTAATCCAGGCAAGCTCCTGGCCGGCCTCGATCGCCGGCAGACGGTGTGGATGAGCCATGGCGATTCGATCCTCGAGCCGCCCTCTGGCTTTGCCGTCTGCGCGGCTAGCGAGGGGGTGCCGGTGGTGGCTTTCGAGGCGCCGGAGCGGGGTTTTTATGGGCTGCAATTCCATCCCGAAGTTTCCCATACTCCAGCCGGGTTGCAGATGCTGCGCAACTTCGCTTTTGCCATCTGTGGTGCTAGCGGCGATTGGAGCATGGCCTCGTTTATCGACGAGACGATCGCCGGCATTCGTCAGCGGGTTGGTGGCGAGGGACGGGTGCTGTGCGCGGTCTCCGGCGGTGTCGACTCGTCGGTGATGGCATCACTGATGCACCGCGCCATCGGCGGTCGCTTGACGGCGATGTTCATCGACAACGGGCTGCTGCGCCAAGGCGAGGCAGCGCAAGTGGTGGTCAGTCTCGAAGCGGGGCTGGGGGTGCCGGTGACCAGTATCGACGCTTCGCGGGAGTTTCTTGCCGCTCTAGCTGGTATCGGCGATCCGGAGGTCAAGCGGCGGATTATCGGTCGCATGTTCATCGAGGTTTTCGAGCAGCAAGCCGGCGAACTCGAGGACATCGGCTTCTTGGCCCAAGGCACTCTTTATCCGGACGTCATCGAATCCGAGTCGGTCAAGGGACCCTCTTCGGTGATTAAGACCCATCACAATGTCGGCGGTCTGCCCGAACGTCTAGGCTTCGAGCTGATCGAGCCTCTCCGGCTGCTGTTCAAGGACGAAGTCCGGCAACTCGGTCGCGAACTCGGCCTGAGCGAGGAGCTGCTCGGTAGGCACCCTTTCCCGGGACCGGGTTTGGGGGTGCGAATCCTTGGCGAGGTCTCCGCCGCGCGGGTTGCGGTGCTGCAGAAGGCGGACCATATCTTTATCAGCGAACTGCGGCAGCAGGGCCTCTACGACGGCGTCAGCCAAGCGTTGGCGGTGCTGCTGCCGGTGCGCTCGGTGGGGGTGATGGGCGATGAACGCACCTACGAGAACGTGGTGGCCTTGCGCTCGGTGGATACTGACGATTTCATGACCGCCGACTGGAGCCCGTTGCCGCATGAGTTCCTTGGCCGAGTGGCGAATCGCATCGTCAATGAGGTGCCGGGCATCAATCGCGTAGTCTACGATATTACTTCTAAGCCTCCTGGCACGATCGAGTGGGAGTAAGGAGCTTGCCGCGATGATTTCCGAGCTGTTTAGTATTGGCCCACTGTCGATCAGTCCGTTTGGACCGATGTTGGTGCTAGCTTTCTTCGCCGCCTTTTGGCAATTGCGGCGCAACCTGCTGACCTACGGCATCGGCGACGATGAAGACGCCAGCGCGATTCTCTTCGCCGCTGGCCTGTGCGGGATTTTAGGCGGCAAGATCTACTACGCGGCGCTCAACGGCGATCCGGCCTTGCTGCTCGACCGCGCGGGGATCGTCTGGTACGGCGGCTTCTTTGGCGGTTTGGTGGCGGCTTTGTGGGTCATCCGCCGCCGACGTTTGCCGGTCATGGCCACCGTCGACTGCGCTTTGCCTGCCCTGGCCCTGGGCTACGGCGTCGGCAGGATCGGTTGCTTCTTAGTTGGAGACGACTATGGCAAGCCCACCGATCTACCGTGGGGGATGGTGTTCAAGGAGGGCATTCCGCGTACCAATGGCTTTCAGCTGCGCTCGGTTTTCGGCCTCGACTTGCCGCCCGAGATTGGCGCCGACGATTGGGTGGCGGTGCACCCGACCCAACTCTATGAAACGCTGATCGCAGTCGGTATCTGGTTGCTGCTGATCAAATTGCTGGCTCGCCGACCGGCGGTGGGCATGGTGACTTTCTGCGGTATCGCTCTGCTTGCTTTGGAGCGTTTCGGGGTTGAGTTCTTGCGCGCCAAAGACGATCGCTTCTTCGGCAGCCTGACCTTGGCTCAGGTGATCAGCTTGACCCTGATAGCGGTGGTGCTGTGGCCGATTTGGCGCCGCTACCGCGGTGTCGTGGAGTAAGGGCGGGTGGTAGCGGTCCGCAGACCGCCGCGAGTGCTGAGCATCGCCGGCTCGGATTCTAGCGGTGGCGCCGGCATTCAGGCCGACCTCAAGACCTTCGCCGCCCACGGGGTCTACGGCGCCACGGTGGTCACCGCGGTGACGGCGCAGCACACTCGTGGTGTCGACGCGGTGCATGTGCTGCCCGTCGAGTTGGTAGTGGCACAGTTCGATGCGGTGGTCTCTGACATTGGTTTTGAGGCAGTCAAGATCGGCATGTTGGCCAGCGTCGAGTTGGTGCGGGCGGTTGCCGCCGCCATCACTCGCCACCGCTTGCCCAACGTGGTGCTCGATCCAGTAATGGTGGCGACCAGCGGCGACCGACTACTGACCCAGGATGCCGAGCAGGCGCTGCGAGATGAGCTGCTGCCAGTGGCCGATCTGGTGACTCCCAACTTGCCAGAGGCCGCCCGGCTCAGTGGTTTGTCGGTAGACGAGGAGGCGCAGTGTTTGGCCGCCGCGCGGGTGATCGCTCAGGCAGGTCCCGCGGTGCTACTCAAGGGTGGCCACGGGAGGGGGTCGGTGGTACGAGATTTGTTGCTGGTCGAGAATCAAGAGTTGCATTTCGAGCATCCGCGGTTGCCAAGCCGCTCCACCCACGGCACCGGCTGCACTCTGTCGGCGGCGATCGCCGCGCGCCTGGCGGCGGGTCAGGGGATGGATCGGGCGGTCGCAGGAGCTCTCGACTACCTGCATGGCGCCATCGCCGCTGCTTACCCGATTGGCAAGGGGCGTGGGCCGGTGCATCATCTGCATGCCGGTTCTCCCATTTTTTCCCTAGAGATAGATAACCATGAGTGAGCCTGAACTAGATCTGCTAGTCATCGGTGCCGGCCCCACCGGTATCTCAATCGGCGCGGCGGCCCGCGCCGCCGGTTTCGAGGTGCTGCTGGTCGAACGCGGTCCGCTGTGCGGGGCAATGGTCGACTTTCCCACTGACATGCGATTTTTCACCACGCGCGATCTATTGGAGATCGCTGGTGTGCCGTTCTCTATCCCAGATGAGAAGCCCAACCGGCGCCAAGCTCTGACCTACTACCAAGGGGTAGTGCGCAGTCACGGTCTGTCTCTGGCGCTGTTCGAGGAGGTCGCGGATTGCCGCCGTCAAGACGGGGCCTTCACCGTCACCAGCCGAGGGGTCGATGGTCAACGGCAAAGGCGGGCTTGGGCGGTGGTGGTAGCGACCGGCTACTTCGGCCACCCGCGGCGGCTTGGGGTCGAGGGAGAAAATCAGGCCTGGGTGAGCCAGCGCTACCGCGAGCCCTACCCTCACTTTGCGCAGCGGGTGGCGGTGATCGGCGGCGGCAATTCGGCCTGTGAGACCGCTCTCGACCTGTGGCGCAACGGCGCTCGGGTCACTTTGATTCACCGCCGTCAAGTGGTCAAGCCGTCGATCAAATACTGGCTGCGACCGGATATCGAGAACCGGATCGAGGAGGGCTCTATCGACGGCTTGTTCGAGACTCGGGTCGAGACCTTCGCCGACCATCGACTAGAGCTGTGTCATGCAGGCGGGCGGCGTAGTTCCTTGGCGGTGGATGCGGCCTATGTGTTGATTGGCTATTTGCCGGATGTCGAGTTGCAGCGCCGCTTTGGCATCGAGATCGATCCCGAGTCCCTGGTGCCGACGGTCGATCCGCGGACCTGCCAATCGAACATACCGGGTCTCTACATCGCCGGTACGTTGCAGGCGGGCCGCGACACCGGCAAGATCTTCATCGAGAATTCCCGCGACCATGGCGCCCGCATCGTCGCCCACTTGATCGCTCAGCGCGCCAAGGGAGCTGGGGTTGCCGTTCCGCGTACCGTATAATCTTCTGCCAAGTCCGGCGTAGCTAGCGACGTTGGACCGCAAGCGGAGATGTTGATGAGAAGACTGTTGTTGCTGTTGCTGCTCGCTGCCCTGGTGGTTCCCCTGCAGGTAGTGGCCAAGAGCCCCGAGACCGAGGCCGTGGTCCCTGCCGCCGACTCGGCGGACGATGAGCTGGATATCTATCTTGAGTCGATCGATGTCAACGTGGTCAACGTCGAAGTCCATGTGACCGACAAGAAGGGCAAGCCGATCACCGGTTTGACCCGTGACGACTTCGAGCTGTTCGAAGACAAGCGGCCGGTGAGGATTACCAACTTCTTTGCCGTCGAGAATGGCGAAGCCAAGGGCGAGGATGCCCCCAAGGTCGAGACCGGTACCCAGACTCTAGGGCGCACCCGGCTGGATCAAGTGGCAGTGCCAGAGAGCCAGCAGCTGCACCTGATTGTCTATGTCGACAATTTTAATCTGCGGCCCTTCAACCGCAATCGGGCTTTCCGCGGCATCCGGGTCTTCCTGCGCGAAAACCTACAGCCGGAAGATCGCGTGATGCTGGTCACCTATGATCGCTCGCTCAAGGAGCGCCACCCTTTTACCACCGACAAGACACTGATCAGCTCGGTCTTGTTCGAACTCGAAAAGGTCACTGCTCACGGCTTGAGCGCCGACTCCGATCGCCGCGACATCCTCGACGCGATCTACGAGGAGCGCGAGAACCAAGACAGCTCGCGGGTGCGGGGGCGGGTGATCCAATACGCCCAATCGCTAGAAAACGATTTGCGCTTCAGTATCGACTCCCTCAAGCAGATGGTCGACACGCTGGCCGGGTTGCCAGGGCGAAAGGCGCTGCTCTACGTCAGCGACGGCCTACCGATGCGGGCCGGCGAGGACGCTTTCCACGCCATGAGCGACAAATATCAGGAGTCCAGCATCCTGATGGAGACCTTCCGTTTCGACTCCACCCGCTCGTTCCAAGAGATCACCGCTAAGGCCAACACCAACGGCGTCGTCTTCTATACCCTGGAGGCCGCCGGGCTGCGGACCTACTCCTACCTCGATGCCTCCAACGCCAACCTCAATGGTGGCGCCCAGATCGATCAAATCCACTTCTCCAACCTGCAGGCGCCCTTGTTTCTACTGGCGCAAGAGACTGGCGGCTTCGCCATCACCAACACCAACAACTTCGTGCCCATGCTGGCGCGGGTGGGTGCAGACTTCGACAACTACTACTCGCTGGGGTACGAATCCGGCGACGCCGGCCTGGGGCGCTACCATCGTTTCAAGGTCAAGTTGAAAGGCGGGCACAAGGGGCTGCGGATCCGTTACCGGGATGGCTACCGCGACAAGCCTGTAGAGGTGCGCATGGCCGACAGCACCATGGCGGCGCTGCATTTTGGCTATCAGCGTAATCTCCACGATGTGGTGCTCGAGTTCGGTTCCGGCACCCGGCGCAAAGACGGGCTCTTTCTGGTCTCCCTGAAGGTCCGCTTTCCTCTTGCCAAGTTGAGCTTCCTACCGACCTCGGACCAGCAGCACAGCCGGGTTCGGCTGTTCGTCGCCGCCAAAGACACCGACGGCGGCACGGCCGAGGTTTCCGAGGTGCCGGTACCCATCTCTATTCCCGCCATGGAATTCGAGTCGGCCCAGAGCAAGCACTATCAATACGAGATGACGCTGCTGATGAAGCGAGGCTCACAGGTGGTGGCGGTGGGTCTGCGGGATGAACTTTCGTCCAGCACTTCGTTCGTCGCTCGCGGCGTGACGGTGGGTCAGTGATGGGACACGGTCGATCCAGCTGGTCGGATTCCCTGACGAAGGTGGCGCGCTCTTTGGTCGCAGTGGTGCGTTCCGAGCTAGCTTTGCTCGGTGACGAGTGGAAGAGCAGTCTGAGTCAGGCGGGCAAAGCGGTGGGCTTACTGCTGGCTGCGGCGGCGACCGTTCTGCTGACCCTGCCACCCCTGCTAGCGGTGGCCTTGTTGCACGCTCTCACCCGCTGGCTGCCGTTGTGGGGGGCGGCGTTGGTGACCGCGGGGGTGATCTTGCTGTTGGCGGCGGTGCCGGCGCTGGTCGGCTACTGGTGGCTCAAGCGCTGGCAGACGCCGGTGCAGAAAACCAAGCTGCGGATCGGTCAGCACCTCGATTGGTGGCAGGGTCAAGTGATGGAAGGATCGGCGACTTTGACCGGTGGCAACATGGAAGGAAAGGGTGAAGATGATGCCTCAGAGCAAGCAAGCTCGACTGCTGAGTAGTCGGCAGCACTTCGAAGAAGCCCTGGCTGACTTGCAGCAGTCGATGCAGCGAGAGTTGGGCTGGGCGCCGCGAACTCGCGCCTGGGTGCTACCAATTCTGGGAGTTAGCTGCGGATTGGCCTTGGCGGGGTTGTTGCGGCGCAAGAAGCGCCGCCAGAAATCCGCCGGTTAGAGGGCCGCTAGTCGGCCATCTGGCGCTTGAAAACCATAGCGATGTTGTCCGTGGCACCGGACTTGAAATTTACCGAGGTCAATCCGACCAACTCCCATCCGTCTTTGCCGAGGGTGTTGAGTTCGCTAACGTAATTCGGATCGAGGCGGTAATTCTCGCTGCGAATATTGATGATCGTATATTCCCAACGAATCATGTTTGTCTCCTCCGCGTGGTGCTGTGGTCAAGAGGCGTGTGGTGGTCAAAAATGGTGTTGCCGCCCGTTGGCGAATGTGGGTATTGGCAGTCAAAAATCCCCGCCTAGGCCCCATCTTGCGGCTTCCTGGCTGGGCACGCCGGCCGCCAAGCTAGCTCGGTCCCAAGTTGGGAGCACGAGATGGCCACAGACGATGTGTCTAAGCTATCACCTACGAGGCGGCCGAGCGAAGGTTCGAACGGCCGACGGTTCTTGCCAGTGACGGCGGCAATAGTCGCTCTAGACACCGGCTGGTGACTCTGATGAGCCCTAAGAATTCCCCACTAGCTATGTCTTACCCGACAACACACTGTGTCGTGCTGTTTACGAAACCAGCCCAGCCGGGAAAAGTCAAGACTCGATTGATCGGCGAGCTGGATTCTACGCAAGCTGCTGAGCTCCACAGTGCTTTCCTCGGCGATGTCTGCGACTGCGTCAGGGAGGCTGGTGCGTGGCTGCGGGTGGCTTGGGCGGCGGATGACCCCCGGCTCGCCTTGCCGATCGACTTGACCCCCGGCGCGGCTGAGCATGTGCGCCAGCGTGGGGCCGACCTCGGCCAGCGCTTGTATTCTGCTTTGGCGACCGCCGCGGTTGAATTTGAGACCATGTTAGCCCTCGGTTCGGATCATCCGGAGCTTGATCCGAAGATTCTTGAGCAAGCGCGCCAGCGGCTGGCTGAGGGCTGCGAGGTGGTGCTCGGGCCGAGTTTCGATGGCGGCTACTACTTGATCGGCCTACGGGCAGAGAAGGTCCGGCCGGAGCTGTTCAGCGATATCCCCTGGAGCACCGCCGAGGTGCTCGAACAAACCCTGCAACGCTGCCAGCGATTGGGCTTGAGAACGGAGTTGTTGCCGATCGGTCACGATATCGACGTGGCCGCCGATCTGCTGCGCCTGCAAGAGCGGTTGCGGCAGGGCTACACCGGTTGCCCGCGAACTAGGCGGCTGCTGCAGAGCTGGGGGCGACTGGCAAAGGAGTCACGATGAGAGTGCTGAGCGCACAGCAGATGCAAGAGGTCGATCAGCGGGCAATTACGGACCTCGGTATTCCGGGCTGCGTGCTGATGGAGAATGCCGCCATGGGCATTGCCGACGCCCTGGGCGAGGCTTATCCGACCGCTTCGCGGATCACCGTCCTTTGTGGCCCCGGCAACAACGGCGGCGACGGGCTGGCCCTGGTGCGCCACTTGGAAGGGCGCGGCTATCGTTGCCGTACCTTCTTGTTCCTTGGTCGTTCGGCAGGGCAGGGCGATGCCGCTCTACAGCTGGAGATTCTGCGCCGTTGTGGCCTGGAAGTCGAAGAGTTGACCCCGGAAGCCGATCTACAGCCGGTTTTCGCCGCTTGCCTGAAGGCCGATCTGATTGTTGACTCGCTCTTCGGCACCGGCCTCGAACGGCCCCTCAAGGGTCATCTCGCCGCCCTAGTGGTTGGCTTGCAAGATTGCCCCGTGCCTCTCTTGGCAGTGGATTTGCCGAGCGGAATGGATGCGAGCCGCGAGCAGCCGATCGGCCCTCATTTGGTGGCTGAGCGAACGGTTACTTTCGCCGCTCCCAAAGTAGCCCACGTGCTGTCGCCAGCGAGGGAGGCTTGTGGGGAACTGGTAGTCACCGATCTCGGCTTGCCGCCGGGATGGGTCGAGAGCGCTGGTGGCAGCCTACATTTGCTGACCGCTGGTGAGCTTGCCGGCTACTTGTCGCCCCGTCCCTTGGCCGGCCATAAGGGGAACTTCGGACATTTATTGCTAGTTGCTGGCAGTGCTGGAAAGGCCGGGGCGGCGGTGTTGGCGGCGCGGGCGGCGATGCGCAGCGGAGTGGGCCTGGTGACCACGGCGGTGCCGGCAGGCCTGCTCGACGTGGTCGATGGAGGCAGCCTGGAGTCAATGACCCTGGCGGTTGCCGAAACCGCTGAGGGGGGGCTAGCCAAAGCTGCGGCCGAGACCTTGCTCGACGCCGCCGCGGGCAAATCGGCGGTCGCCGTCGGGCCGGGATTGGGTAGTGGCAGGGAGACCCAGCATGTGATCCGGCGGCTGGCGGAGGAGGTGGACTTGCCATTGTTGCTCGATGCCGATGGCCTGAATGCCTTCGCCGGCCGTCTAGCTGAGCTGGCCCGGCGCTCGGCGCCAACCGTGCTGACTCCTCATCCCGGCGAACTCGCCCGCTTGCTCGGCACGACCAGCAGGTCGGTGCAGGCTGATCGCCGGCAGGCGGTGGCTCGGGCCGCCGAAAGCAGCTCTGCGGTGGTGGCGCTGAAAGGCCATCAGACTCTGGTGGCGACGCCGTCGGGCGAGATCTTTATCAACCCGACCGGCAACCCAGGGATGGCCACAGGTGGCAGTGGCGATGTGCTCACCGGCTTGTTGGCGGCACTTCTGGCGCAGCGCTGGGAAGCGCTGGCGGCGGCGCAGTTGGGAGTTTTTTTGCACGGTTTGGCGGGTGATCTGGCGGCGCGGGAGACCGGCTACGAGGCACTAACGGCGAGCGATCTGGTGGCTTTTCTGGCGCCAGCCTGGCGGGTCTTGAGTGATGCCTGAGAGGCCGGCGGAGGAGGAGTGGAGCTGGATCTGTATTTCGGAGGCCGAGACCGAGGCGGTCGGCGCCGAGTTGGCTCTGCGCCTGCCCGCGGACGGGGTACTCTTGCTGGGCGGCGAGATGGGTAGCGGTAAGACCGTCTTGGTGCGAGGTTTGGCGGTGGCGCTGGGAGTGCCGCGGGCCGAGGTACAGTCGCCTACCTACGCGCTGATGCACGAGTATCAGGGGCCGCGACGGCAGTTGCTGCATGTCGATCTCTACCGCTTAGAGGGCCATGAGGTCGAATGTCTGGGCCTCGATGAGCTGTTGGCGGGCCCCGGAATCAAGGCGGTGGAGTGGCCCGACCGGCTGACCAGCGTGCCAACGGCGAGTTGGCGGCTGGAGATTCGCCGGATCTCCGAGGGGCGGCATCTAGTGCTTACTCCGCCCGCAGACTGATACGATAGACGGCTCTTATGGACGACACCCAAACCACTCAGCCCGTGGCGCAGATGACTCTTCCGGAGGTCGGGCTGGAGCAGCTCTTCGGTCCCCGCGATCAGAACCTGAAGCGCATTGAGCGGGCCTTTGGCGTCCGCTTGGCGGCTCGGGGTAGTGATTTGCGCATCGACGGCGAGCCTGCCACGGTGGCCGCCGCGGAGCGCCTGATCGCCCAGCTTGCCGAGTTAGCGCGGCGTGGGATGCGCTTTCGCCAGCAGGATATCGCCACCGCCTTGCGAGTAGCGCTGCAAGCGCCGGAGCAATCGCTGATCGACTTTTTCGAGCCCAAGGACGAGGCCCTGGCCGCGGTTCGCCGGCTAGTGCAGCCCCGGGGTCTCAACCAATTTCTCTACCTGAAGTCGATGGTCGAGCACGACATCGTCATCTCGATCGGGCCCGCTGGCACCGGCAAGACTTTCCTGGCGGTGGCGATGGCGGCGGTGGCCTTGGTAGAGAAAAAGGTGCGCCGAATCGTGCTGGCCCGCCCGGCAGTGGAGGCGGGCGAGAAGCTGGGCTTTCTGCCCGGCGATCTGGCCGACAAAGTCAATCCTTATCTGCGGCCGTTGTACGACGCACTGCACGATTTGGTGGGTTTCGACAAGGTAAGCCGGTTGATGGAGCGGGGGGTCATTGAGGTGGCGCCGCTCGCTTTCATGCGTGGTCGGACCTTGAACGAGAGCTTCATTATTCTGGATGAGGCGCAAAACACCACCAGCGAGCAGATGAAGATGCTTCTCACTCGCATCGGCTATGGTTCGCAGGCGGTGATCAATGGCGATGTGACGCAGATCGATCTCGCCCGCGGCCTGGTCTCGGGCTTGCGCGAGACCGAGACCATCTTGGCCGGCGTCGAGGGGATTCGTTTTGTTTACTTCGACAAGGCTGACGTGGTCCGCCATCCTTTGGTGGGGGAAATCGTCGCCGCTTACGATGCCTGGGACGAAAGCCGTCGGCAAGGGGTCGCGGAGCTGAGCCGATGATCGGCCGCGCCGCGTTCGGTGGCGGTGCTGTCAGTGATGTAGAGTAGGTAGGTATCCGGAGCGATGCCCAACAACAAAAATAATAGCAAGAGCCAACGCGGCAAGAGTCAGAGCCTGAAGGCGACCGGCAGCCGAGCGCCGAAATCGGCGGTACGCAGTGCCTCGCGCAGTCTCTCTCCCCGCCGCCGGCCGACCCGCGGTCTGCCGCTGGTGCGCTACCGCTTGCGCCAGATGTGGCGAGAATTGCTCGAAATGCGCATGCTTTGGGTTTCCCTCTTTGTCCTGGTGGGGATCTGGAGCGTTCTTCCGCGGGCGCTTTTCCTGTTGCCGCTGGCCGAGAGCGGCGCCATCGCCAACCGCACCTACATCGCCGATCGTGGTTTGGCGGTCGCCAATGAAGCAGCTACGGCAGAAGTTCAGGAGCGAGCACGGGAAGAGGTTGTGCCGGTCTACAGCCTCGATCTCGATGTCGAGAAGATTCGCCGACAACAGATCGCCGAGTTGTTCCGCTCTGGCCGGGCGGCCCAAGCGAAGGCGGTGGAACTCGGTGGCACCGCCTCTGTCTTAGCCGAAGACGAAGCCTGGCCTGCCGGCGGCGCCTTACTCGATCAACTGGTAGAAGCCAGCGCGATCAATCTGAATTCGGCGCAGGTCGAGCTGGTGGTACGCAGAGGATTCTCGGTCGAGCTGGAAGATCGCCTCAGCGGTCTGTTCAGCCGCCTTCTTAGACGTGGCGTGGTGGCCAACAAGCAAGCGTTGCTTGAGCATCGGGCACGTGGGGTTATTGTTCGCGAAATGCCTTCCGGCGAGCAGAGTCTGCAACTCGACCTCTACCGCTACTTCAGCTACCCGGACGAGGTGCGGCAGACCGTTGACGAGGTGCTGCGCAGTTGGAGCGACCTCAAGTCCAGCGAGCGCCAAGTGTTGGTCGATTTGGTGGTCGAGACCCTGACTCCGAATCTGGCCATCGACAGTGGTGAGACCCTGCGCCTGCGTTCGCAAGCGGCTGAGGATGCCGGCACGGTGTCACGCAGGATCCGCCAGGGTGAGGTGATCGTCCGCCGCGGTGACCAGATCGACGAGGTGGCGGCGCAAGCGATTCGCGCCATGTCCGGTTCGCGGGACCTCCCTCGGCTGCTGCTATCCGGAGCCGGAGTGGTGCTGATGCTGATCGCCATGGCGGTGCTGCTGTGGACGGTGGTGGGGCACCAGCAGCGCAGCGATCGCAGCCGGGGTCGCCTGTTCAGCGAGTGCCTGCTTTTGTTGCTGGTACCGCTCCTGGCGACCCGTTTTGCCTTCTTTGTCGCCGTGGCGCTGGCCAACGCCATCGAACACACCCCCTTCAGCTCTATAGCCAGCTACACCTATGCCATCCCCTTTGGTGCTCTGGCCTTGGTGGCGGTACTGCTCTATGGGCGCGATATTGCTCTCGTACTGTCCCTGGTGTTCGCCTTGGTGGTCGGGCGAATTGCCGGTGGCGAGGTGGCCTGGCTGATCACCGTCTACAGTCTGGCGGGGTCGTTGGCGGCGATCTACGCTCTCGATCAGGTTCACTTCCGCCAGCGCTCTGTCATCAGCCTGGCCGGCCTGGCGGTGGCGATCGTCAATGTGGTGGCGATCCTCACCTTGAAGATGCTCGAGGGGGATACCGCGGGAGGGGCGGCGCAGCTTGGCTTTGATCTGCTGTGTGCCTTCTCCGGCGGCTTGATCGCCGCCACGCTGACCAGTTTCGCGGTGCCGATACTAGAGAATCTACTGTCGATCACCACCCGCATCAAGCTGGTCGAGTTAGCCAACCCCAACCTGCCCCTGCTGCGCCGGCTGGCGTTGGAGGCACCGGGCACCTTTCAGCACTCGCTGGCGGTAGCCAACTTGGCGACCGCAGGCTGCGACGCCATCGACGCCGACTCGCTGATGGTCAACACCTGCGCCCTCTACCACGATATCGGCAAACTGCTGCGGCCCAACTACTTTGTCGAAAATCAGAAGCCAGGACGTAATCCGCACGACAAGATTCAGCCGTCGATGAGCGCTTTGATTCTGATCAACCACGTCAAAGAAGGCGCCGAATTGGCCCAGCAATCGCACTTGCCGACGCCGATTCTCGACGGCATCGAGCAGCACCACGGCACGCGCCTGATCAAGTTCTTCTACAATCGTGCCAAGGAGCGCTGTGAGCGGGGAGGTGAAGGGGTCCGCGAAGAGGATTTTCGCTATTCCGGTCCGATGCCGCAGAGCAAGGAGATGGGGGTGCTGATGCTGGCCGATGCGGTCGAAGCCGCTAGCCGGACTCTGGACAGCCCCAGCCGGCAGAGAGTGCGCAGCCTGTTGGAGCAGATTTTTGATGCTTGCTTGCAGGACAACCAGTTGGAAGACACCGATTTGACCCTTGGCGACCTACGCCGCGTTCGTGATGCTTTTCAGCGGGTATTGATGAACATCCATCACCGCCGGGTAGACTATCCGGGCTTCGATTTCAACCGTGCCCCGGACCCCAAGCCGCGCCAGCAGAGCGGCGAGGACCGGCCAACCCAGACCTCGGTGGGCCGCAAGGCCAGCTGAGCGGATCCAACCCACCCTTTGACTCAGGATACAGGTCCATCTAAGCCGCCCAGCGAAAGCGCTGAAACATCGCCTCGCGAGGTGACGATTCAGAACCCCTCGCGCTACCCGGATAGCACCGTCCGCCAGCTGCGGCCGTGGCTGCAAGCCGCCCTCGACCAAGTGGCGCCGGCGAGGGGTGACTTCACAGTCCGATTCGTCAACGACCGGAAGATGCGCCAGCTCAACTCGACCTACCGCCAGCGAGATAGCACCACCGATGTGCTGAGCTTTCCTGGCGATGCCTCAGCCCTTGGGCCACATTTAGGCGATGTGGTGATCTCGGTGCCGGTCGCTCGCCGACAGGCAGTGGTTGCTGGCCATCCGGTGCAGCGCGAGCTGCGTTTGCTGATCCTGCACGGCATACTGCACTGCCTGGGCCACGATCACGAGACCGATGATGGCCAGATGGAGCAGGCCGAGGGTCGCTGGCGGCAGAGGTTGCTCGATGGCTGAGTGGCTATTCCAGGTTCCCAGCTGGCTGCAAGGTTGGGCAGTTGGCCTGGGTATCCCCCTGCTGGTGCTGCTGCTGGTGAGTTCGGCGTTGATCGAGCGCAGTGGACCGATCCGCCTACGCCATTGGGCAGAAGAAGCCGGCGGCAAGCTGCGCCTGCTCTACGGCGCACCGCGCCAGCTCGAGACCTTCCGCCTTTGGATAGCGCTGGCCGCGCGACTCGCGCCCCTGTTGCTGTGGGCCGCACTCAGTGGATTCTTGCGCGGCGCGGTGACCCGACCACTGCTGGTCGCTGGCGTGGCGGTGGCCTTGGTGGTGACCGCCACCGAGCTGCTCAACAGATTCTTGGTCGAGCTGTATGCCGAGGCCAGCTTGCGCCGCTTGACGCCCCTGTACGTGGCTTTACGCTGGTTGCTTCTGCCGGCGATCTTCTTCGCCAGTTGGCTAGTTCCCGACAGTCGGGATGCTGACGAAGAGCCTGAAGACGAAGTTTCGGAAGACGAGCTTGAGGCCTTTATCGACGTCGGTCGTCGCGAGGGAATTCTGGAGAAAGGCGAAGGTGAGCTGCTGCAGTCGATCGTCGATTTCGGCGATACCCAGGCCAAGAGCGTGATGACTCCAAGGGTAGAGATCGTCTGCGCGCCGCTCGGCTCCAGCATCGAGCAGCTGGCCGAACTGTTCTTCGAGTCCAAGCATTCTCGGCTGCCGCTGTATCGTGATGCTATCGACCAGATCGTTGGCGTGCTGCACATCCGCGATTTATTCGAGGCCTCACGCCGCTCTGAAGCTGAGTTCGATGCCGCGCCGCTCACCAAATCGCCCCACTTCGTACCCGAATCCAAACCCCTCGATGATTTGCTCCGCGAACTACAGAGTCGCAGCTTGCAAATGGCGATCGTGGTCGATGAGTACGGGGGAGTGGCCGGGTTGGTCACCGTCGAAGATCTGCTTGAAGAGATCGTCGGCGAGATCAACGACGAGCACGAGAAGGAACTGGTAGAGCCCCAAGCCCTCGATGGCGGAGGCTGGCGCCTCGAAGGCCGCACCGACCTCGACCAGATTGAACCTCTCTGTGGCGTCGATCTGAGCGAGTTGCCCTATGAGACGGTCAGCGGTTTAGTCTGTGGCGAATTGGGCTTTGTGCCCAAGAGTGGCGCCTCCTTCACCACCCACGGTTTGCGCTTCTCGGTCGAAGAAGCCGACCAGCGCCGGGTCACCTTGCTCACTGTGCGGCAACATGAACCGGTGACCGCGAGCGGCCGCCCGGAGAGCGAATGATGTCCGATAGGTCCGAAATGAAAGAACCTGAAGTCCCTCCTGCCGACCTGTCCACCGCCGAGCAGCCCTCGGTGGAGACCGCGAAAGTCGGTACCGTAGTTCTGGTCGGCCGGCCCAATGCTGGCAAGTCGACCTTGATGAACTCTTTGCTCGGGGAGAAGGTGGCGATAGTTTCCGCCAAGCCCCAGACCACCCGCCACCGGATCGTTGGCATCTTGAGCGAGTCCCGCGGCCAGATCGTCTTCTACGACACTCCGGGAGTGCACCGGCCGCAGCATCGGATGAACAGCCGCATGCTCCGCGCGGCCAAAGATGCGCTGCTCGATGCCGACGTCGTCTGTCTGCTGCACGACACCTCCAAGCCCTTCGGCAAAGGCGATCGTTTCTTACTCGATTGGGTGCAGCAAGTGCCCGGCCGGCGGATCGCCGTACTCAACAAAGTCGATCTGCTGCAAAAGCCCAAACTGCTGCCGCGGATCCAGCTTTACGCCGAGAGCGGCGCCTTCGAAGAGATCGTGCCCTTGTCGGCCCTGACCGGCGACGGCGCCGAGCTGCTACTTGGCCTGCTCTGGCAGCGGTTGCCGGAGGGCCCACCGCTGCACGATCCCGAACTGTTGACCGTCCATCCAGAGCGCTTTCTGGTGGCTGAGCGGATTCGCGAAAAAGTCCTCGAAAGGACCCGCGACGAGTTGCCCTTCGCCACCGCCGTGGTGATCGACTCCTGGGAGCAGCGCGACGACGGCCTGCTGCTGATCCACGCCTCCATTCTGGCCGAGCGCGAGGGACAGAAGAGGATCCTGGTCGGCGCTGGCGGCCGCCAGATCAAGGCCATCGGCACGGCCGCCCGCCGCGACCTACAAGACTACCTCGGCCAGAAGATTTTCCTCGACCTGCGGGTGCGGGTGGAGCAGGACTGGCGGGAAGATCAGCGCATCTTGGCCGATCTCGATCGAGAGCCGTTGGCTACTGATTTTAGTGGCTGAAACAGCACTTTTTGTCCTGAGGGTCTGACCAGTCTTGCCGCCGCTGTCATCCCACCCCATGCTACGATCGCGAATCTCATGGAGCAGGTCACCAACGTCTCGAGGCGTAGCCAGATGATGGGCACCACGCTGCGCCGTCTGCTGCGCCGGGGAGCGCAGGCAAAGATCACCAAGTTGCTCGACCGGGTGCGGCCGGAGGACGTGGCGGTGATGATGCGCGACTTCACCCCGGCTGAGCAGTCGAGTGTTTTCGACCTGCTGGTGGGAAGTTACCCGGAGTCTGCCACTGAGGTGCTGACCGAGCTCGATCCGCAGCAGCGGCTGGCGCTGCTGGAAGAACTGGGCGCCGACCGCACCGCCCGCCTGCTGGAGACCGCGGCGGTAGACGATGCGGTCTACTTGCTGGATTCTCTGTCGAGCGAGTTCCGTGAGGAAGTGGTCGAGATTGTCGACATCCAGGGCCGGATGCAGCAGGTCCAGGAGCGCCTGAGCTATCGCGAGGAGAGCGCCGGGCGGGTGATGGACAATGAGTTCGTCGCCCTGGAAGAATCGACCCGGGTCGGCGATGCAATCCGCCGTATGCGCGAGATTGCTCGCGATGTGGAGATGATCTCTTATCTCTACATTGTCGACACCAGCGGCCATCTATTGGGCGTGACGCCGCTGCGCCAGCTGCTGCTGGCCGATCCCGACACCACTCTTGGCGAGATGATGAACACCTCGCTGGTCAAGGCCAACATCGACACCGATCAGGAAGAGGTGGCCGAGCTGGCGGCCCGCTACGATTTGCTGGCCATCCCGGTGACCGACGAGGAGAACAAGCTAGTCGGCATTGTCACCGTCGACGACATCCTCGATATCTTCCAGGAGGAGGCTACCGAGGACATCTACAAAATGGCCGGTACTTCTGACGATGAGCTGGTCTATCAGGATCGCTCGTTCAAGGTCGCTGGGATTCGCTTACCGTGGATTCTGTTCGCCTTGCTGGGGTTGCTGGCGGCGGGCAAGCTGGTCGAAGCGATCGAACTCAACTTTCACCTCACAGTGTTGGTGATGTTTATTCCGGTGGTGATGGGGATGGCTGGCAACATTGGTTCGCAGACCTCAACTATCGCAGTACGTGGCCTGGCGACTGGCCAGTTGCAGCTCGGAGCCTCAGGCCGGCGTTTTGTCTGGCAGCAGTCGAAGGTAGGGGCGGTTCTGGCGGTGATTTGCGCGGCGGTGGTGGCGGCGGTGGCCTATTTCATGGCCGGCGACTTGCGGGTGGCGCTGGCGGTTAGCACGGCGTTGTTCTGCTCGGTGCAGCTGGCCTCAATCAACGGTGCGGTCATTCCGCTGTTGTTTAAGCGCTTGGGTATCGATCCAGCGATCGCTTCAGCGCCGCTGGTGACTACTAGCAACGATATTCTCGCCAATCTGGTTTACTTCGCTCTAGCCTCGGTTTTTCTCAGCCAGGTGTCGGGCTAGTCTGGCAATGCGCACCCTCGCCGCCGAGGCCCTGATGCTCGACGTGGTTGATTTGCAAGAGCGCGACCGGATCATCACCTTTTTGACCGCCGAGCATGGCAAGCGGCGGGGAGTTGCCCAGGGCGCCAAGGCCAAGTACAGCCGCTTCTCAGGGATGCTGCAACCCTTGGCCAAGGTGCGGGTGAGTTGGTTCGAGAAGGAGGGTCGTGACTTGGTGCGCATCTCCGATGTCGAGTTGCTACGGCCGGCGGAAGGGCTCAATCGAGACCTGGAAGGAATCATGCTCGGCGCTTATTTAGCCGAGCACATGAAGGAGCTAGCTCTCGAAGGTGAAGAATCGAGCCGCCTATTTCGCCTCCTCGATACCACGATTGTGGCACTCTTGGACGGCGTTCCACGAGATCTGGCGGCTCGCTATTTCGAAGTTTGGGCGCTGCGCCTGAGCGGCTTGTTCGCGCTGCCGACGCCCTGCCGCGACTGTGGTTGGTTGCTCGACACCGGTGCCGAGATGGTGAGCGAGCTGGCGCCGTCGCTCTGTCCTCGCTGTGGCGAGCTGGCCAGTCCAGCGCCGCCGCCGGGCTGGCCGGAGGGTCCTTCGGCGGTGATGACTTTCTTGTTGCGCAGCGGCCGCCAGGGGCTGAGTGAAATGGCCCAAGAACTGCCACCGACGAGGGTCTTGCGGCAGGTCGAAGGGCTTTGTCGGGAGATCCGTCGGGAGTTCTTGCAGCAAGAACTGAATAGCTACCGGGTGATGAGCCAAGTCTTGAAGCAGCTGTAGGACAGCGTTCTCGCCCGGCACTGGTCAGCAACGAATCGCGGTAAGACTGAGTTCCAAATGACTAGTCTAGAGCAGATCATCCGTCGCCTGTCCGCCTTTTGGCGCGAGCGCGGTTGCGCCTGGATCGCTCCTTGTGATCTACCTTTGCCGTTAGCGACCATGCATCCGCGAGCCTTCTTCGCCCTGCTGACGCCGGGATCCTGGCGTGCCGCCTATGCCCAGCCGATTCGCCGGCCAGCCGATGGCCGGTTTGGCCAGCACCCTTTTCGCCTGGCTCGCCACCACCAATTCCAGGTGCTGCTGCAAGAGCCTCCAGAAGATCCCCTGGCGCTCTATCTGGAGACCCTCGAAGCGCTCGATATCGATCCGACGAAGCATGATTTACGCTTTGAGGAGTGGCGCTGGGAAGCCCGCACTCTCGGTGCCCAGGGTCGTGGATGGCACGCCCGAATCGACGGCCTGGGGGTAACCCGGCTGACGGTTCTCGAAGAACTAGCCGGACATCGGCTGACACCCGCCGCCTTGGAAATCAGCTACGGCCTCGAACGCTTGCTGATGGCGGCGATGGGCAGTCGCGATGTATTCCGCCTGCCGTGGAGCGAAGACATCGCCGACGGAGAGCAGCGGCGGCGCCATGAGCTTCAAGAGTCGCGCTGGGCTTTTGAGCTGGCGGACACCGAGCGCCTGCGCAGTCGCTTGCTCGACCTCGAGGCTGAGGCCCGGGTGTCGATCGAACACGGCCTGGAGCTGCGTGCCTACGAGCTGGCGATCGAATGTATGCCCCTGGTCGATGTGTTAGCAGCGCGCGATGAGTTGTTGGGTAAGGAGCGCTCGGCCTGGCTCGATCGGATCCGTCGATTGGTCGAAG
The DNA here is from genome assembly GCA_965248925.1 of Candidatus Multivoradales bacterium. Classification (GTDB taxonomy): domain Bacteria; phylum Acidobacteriota; class Thermoanaerobaculia; order Multivoradales; family J023; genus CBDFLE01. The sequence goes on from CBDFLE010000005.1 coordinate 129,250, forward strand.
CGAGTGCAGATCTACACCTCGCAGGGGTGGCCGCTACGGCGGTCGACACGCAGGCGGGGGGGGGCGAGGATGGCTGAGTATCTGCTCGAACTATGCACCGACGAGCTTGCCGCCAGCCGCCTTGAAGCGATCTCCGAGGTCTTTGTGCGGCGGGTCTTCGAAGAATTGGTCGGCCGCGGCCTTGCCCCTGGCAAGGTGATCACTGGGGCCACCCCGCGACGACTGGTGCTGGCGCTCCAAGACCTGCCCGAGCATGAGCCCAGCGGCGAGCAGCAGCTGCTCGGACCGCCGGTGGCTGAATCTTGGGACGAAGCCGGCGAGCCGACCGCGGCGTTGGCTGGTTTCCTCGCCCGCGCCGCGTTACCGAGCGCCGATCGGCTGCGCCGCATTCGCACCGAAAAGGGCGAGTATCTAGGAGTCACTCGGCACGTCGAGGGGCGTCCCCTGGCGGCGGTGTTGGGCGAACTCGTGCCGCGCTTGCTGGCGGAAATGGGTTGGCGCGATTCGCCTCCCGCCGCCTTTCCGGCGCGGTTGCGCGGGGTCCTCTCGCTGCTCGATGGCAAGCTGCTGGAGTGGCGCCTGGGCACTTTGCGCGCCGGGCGCTCGACTGCCGGCCACCCGCGGCTCTCGCCGGGCACGTTCACCGTCAAGAGCTTTGCCGATTATCGCCGTCGCCTTGGCCGGCTGGGGATCGAGATCTCCTTCAGCCGGCGTCGCTCCAAGCTCGATAGGAAGCTGCGGGCCGCCGCCGCGGGACTAGGGGCCGAGCTGGTTGGCGGCGATCGGTTGCTCGATCGACTGAGCGCTAGCTGTGAGATCCCTGGAGTGGTGCAGGGCGACGTGGAGAGTGATTTTCTAACCCTGCCGTCAGAGGTGGTCGTGGCGACCCTCAATCGGTTGGGCGCCTTCGCCCTGCGCGCCGAGGGTGAACTACTGGCCAATTTCTTGACTGTGATGGATCGCAGAGACGATCCACAAGGGCGGGTGCGGGAGGGCTGGCAGCGCACCGTCGCCGGCCATTTGATCGATGCCCGCTTTGCCGAACGGGCCGACCGAAAGTTGCCGCTGGCCGAGCGGGCTCGCCGCCTCGGTGACCTGGTGTTGCATCCGCGCCTCGGTACCTACGCCCAGAAGAGCGAACGCTTGGTGGCCTTGGTGGAGCTGATCTGCAGCGAACTCGACTGGCCCGAGGAACTCGATGGGGCGCGCCAAGCGGCAACCCTGGCGAAGGCCGATTTGACCACCGCCATGGTGCGTCAGCACCCGACCTTGAGCGGCGTGGTGGGCGGTATCTATGCCCGTGGGGAGGGCTACGTGGAAGCGGTGTGGCAGGCGATCTACGATCAGAATCAGCCGCTCACCTGGGACGATCCGCCGCCCCGAGGTGCCGCTGGCCAAGTCCTGGCGGTGGCCGACCGAGTGGATACCTTGGTGGGCTTTCTCGGTATCGGCGAGCTGCCCTCCGGCAGCCGTGATCCGCAAGGCTTGAAACGGCTCACCCAGGGTCTGCTGCGGGTGGTCTTGGATGGCGGTTTGGAACTCGACTTGGACTTGCTTGCTGCCAGGACGGTGCTGCTCTACGCTGGCGCGGGTACCGGGTCTCAAGAGGAGGGTGCGGCCAGCATCGAATTGCAATATGGCGCCGAAGAACTGGTCGAGCTGCTGCGGCCCTTCCTGGCCGATCGCCTGCGCCATGTGCTCGGCCAGCGCGGCCATGCCCACGACGAGATCGAAGCGGTGATGGCGGTAGCGGGCAACAGCCTGCCGGATCTCGAAGCCCGGCTGTTCGCCCTGCGCAAGGTCAGGGGCGACCGGGCTTTTGCTTCATTGGTGCAGGCGGCCAAGCGAATCTCCAACATCATCTCCGCAGCTGATGAGCACCCGCTGCGGGTGGAACTGCTGACCGAGCCCGCCGAGCGGGAGCTCAACAAGGCCCTCGAAAAGGTGCGTGGCACCCTCGACCAGGCAGTCGCCAAGCGACTCTACGCCGAAGCCCTTCGCCGCATGGCGGCCCTAGCCCGCCGCCTCGACCAGTTCTTCAACGAGGTGCTGGTGATGGATGAAGATGAAGCTCTGCGGCACAATCGCCTGGCTCTCTTGCAGGCCACTCACAGGGTTTTTTGGCGGGTGGCTAGGCTGCAAGAGATGGCGGTGGAAGAGATGCCGGTGGGAGAGATGCCGGTGGGAGAGATGCCGGTGGAAGAGATGCCGGTGAAGGAGAAGTTCAAGCAGCGCAAGGAGGAGGGGTCATGAACCGGATTCATTTGCTCAACGAGCACTTGATCAGCCAGATCGCCGCCGGCGAGGTGGTGGAACGGCCGGCATCGGTGGTCAAGGAGTTGCTGGAGAATAGCCTTGATGCCGGTGCCGGCGAGGTGCGGGTCGAACTCGAAGTTGGTGGCAAGCGGCGGCTGATGGTGAGTGACGACGGCAGCGGCATGGGTGGCGACGACGCCCTGCTCGCTTTCGACCGCCACGCCACCAGCAAGATCGCCAGCTTTGCCGACTTGGAGCAGGTCTCGAGCCTGGGCTTTCGCGGCGAGGCATTGTCGTCGATCGCCGCTGTCGCAAGGGTCGATATGCGCACCGCCGAGCAGCCCGGTGATGGTTTCCTGGTGCGGATCGAAGGCGGCCGGATCAAGACCGCCGAGCCGGTGGCCCATCCCCGCGGTACTCGCGTCGAGGTGGCGTCGCTGTTCTACAACGTGCCGGCGCGGCGCAAGTTCCTCAAGCGTCCGCAGACCGAAATGCGGCGGGTGGTGGAGGTGGTGCAGGCCTACGCTCTGGCCCGCCCTGAAGTCAGCTTCTCGGTGTTTCACGAGGGGCGTCAAGTGGTCGACGCTCTGGCCTTGGAGAAGGGGGGGGAGGGCGCCTTGCGGGAGCGCATTGGTCAGTTGTTCGGCTCGGCTTTGGCGGACGATCTGGTGGCCATACCCGCTCCCATGTTGCCAGCCGGTGAGGCGGTGCGAGGCTTTGTCGGCAATCGCGACACCCGCCGTGGTCGGCGATACTTTGTCTATGTCAACGGTCGCCTGGTGCGCGATCGACAAGTCATGTCGCGCTTCTATCGAGCGGTGCGCGAAGAATGGAAGGGGGATGATTTTCCGGCCCTCTTCTTGTTTCTCGAATTGCCCCCCGAGCTGCTTGATGTCAACGTGCATCCGCAAAAGAACGAGGTGCGCTTCCGCGATCTGCGTTTTATGGAGCGGGTCCACGGCGCCTTGCGAGCCACCTTGGCGATGGCTCGGGGTGAGGAAGAGGCGCCTCTGCGAGAGCCCCTCTCATTACCCAGCGTGCCCGCGGTGTGGCAAGGTCTGGGCGGCAAGCAACGCCCAGACCCGGCGGCTGGGGAGCCCTGGCGGGCTTTGCCGGCGGCGTCCGGCGAGGGGGCGGAGGCGGCGTCCAGTGAGGAGATTCGTGAGCCTTCGCCGCTGCCTTATGGCGAGCCTGTCGGGCAGATCGCCCAGGCTACTTTCGCACCGCAAAAGCCCGCTGCGGTACCGCTCAGCGGCCGCTCTGGGCGCGCCCGGCCGTTTCGCTTGCTGGGTCAATACAAGGGCACCTTGCTGCTACTCGAGGGTCCCGATGGTCTCTACTTGATCGATCAACATGTGGCCCACGAGCGTTTGCTCTACGAACGCTTGCGGCGGTCGTTGGATGAGCAGGCGGCGGCCAGTCAACAGCTGTTGCAGCCCTTGCTCCTGGAACTCAGCCCGGCAGAGGCCCTGCGTCTGGCCGAATTGGCGCCAGCGCTCGAAGGCTACGGCTTCGAAGTGGTCGAGATGTCCGGCGCCACGATGGCCTTGAAGGCCCTACCCACCATGTTGTCGGTGACGGAGGGAGAAGCTCTGTTGCAGGAGCTGGCTACTTCCACTGGCGAGGGGCTAGCTGAGGCCGAGGCCCTGGGGCAGGGTATTCTCGATGCCCTGGCGGCTTCGCTGTCTTGCCGCGGGGCAGTGAAGATGCACCATCCGCTGAGTGTCGAAGAAATGCAGAATCTAGTCGCCGAACTGTTCGAGGCCGAGCAGCCCTATGCCTGCCCCCACGGTCGACCGGTAGTGTTGCAGATGACCGATGCTGAGCTTGAGCGCCGCTTTGGCCGGCGCTAAGTAAGCCAATGCCTGACATCTATTACACCGACGAGCTGCAAGAACTGCTCGACTATCAGTTTGACGATATGGGTCTGCTGCATTTGGCGCTGACCCATCGCTCCTACAGCAACGAGCGCGGTCAGCGAAAAAACTACGAGCGTTTGGAGTTCCTCGGCGATTCAGTGCTCGGCTTGATCACCAGCCATTGGCTGTACCAACGCTTCCCGCGTCAGCCCGAGGGTGAGTTAGCGCGCCTCAAGAGCTATTTGGTTAGTGCCACGGTTTTGGCCCAGATGGGCACGGATCTGGCGCTTGGAGCTTCGGTGCAATTGGGGGTCGGCGAGGAGCGTTCCGGGGGCCGTTCGAAGCAGTCGATCCTGGCCGACACTATGGAGTCAGTGTTCGGGGCCATCTACCTCGACGGCGGGCTTGAGGCGGCGCGAGAGGTTATTTGCCGCCTGTTGCAGCGGGCTTACGACGGCGCAGAAGAGCTGCGCCAAGGGGATCCCAAGACGGTGCTGCAAGAGCTGGCCCAGGGGCGTTCTTGGCGCCTGCCGGTCTACCGGTTGGTCGGGCAGGAAGGGCCGGACCATGACAAGACTTTCACCGTCGAATGCTGGCTCGAAGGCGAGCCAGCGGGTCAGGCCACCGGCGGTAGCAAGAAGATCGCCGAACGCCGCGCCGCTGCCATCACCCTCGAGCGGCTTGACCTCAGCGCCGAGCAAACCTAGACTTCAGCGCCTCGAATGACTTCCCAGGACCCCTCAGTCGCAGGAGAAAGCCGTGACGGTCACCATTAGCCAGCTGCGCGAATACGAAGGACGGACAGTAACCCTGCGTGGGTGGCTGGCCAATAAGCGCTCCAGCGGCAAGCTGGGTTTTCTTCAGGTCCGCGACGGGACCGGTTACGCCCAAGCGGTGATCAGCCGCCAGGAGGTTTCCGAGGAAGCCTGGGAAGCGGTGAAAGAGGTCACTCAGGAGTCGACAGTGCGGGTCACTGGCATCGCGCGGGCCGACGAGCGGGCTCCGGGCGGGGTCGAGATCCAAGCCACGGATTTCTCGATCGAAGACTTGACCGAAGATTTTCCGATCACTAACAAGGAACACGGCACGGCGTTTCTAATGGAACAGCGCCATCTGTGGTTGCGCTCCCGTCGCCAACGGGCGGCGATCAGGGTGCGCAGCGAGGTCTGCCAGGCGATTCGCGACTTCTACTACGAGCGCGATTTCGTGCTGATCGATTCGCCGATTCTGACCCCCAACGCCTGTGAAGGCACTTCGACTCTGTTCCAGACCGACTACTTCGGCGAGCCGGCTTACCTCAGCCAATCGGGCCAGCTTTATCTGGAGCCGGCCGCCGCGGCGCATGGCAAGGTCTACTGTTTCGGGCCGACATTTCGCGCTGAGAAGTCGAAGACCCGTCGCCATCTGATGGAGTTCTGGATGGTCGAGCCCGAGGTGGCGTTCCTCGAATTCGACGGTCTCAGCGAGTTGGCGGAGGAGTTTCTCTGCTACCTGGTCTCGCGCGTATTGGAGCGCTGCCAGGAGGAGCTAAGAACCCTCGAACGGGATGTTTCTCTGCTCGAGAAAGTGATACCACCTTTCCCCGAAATCACCTATCGCGAGGCCATCGAGAAGCTCAGCGAAGGCGGCTTCAAGGCCGCGTTCGGGGACGATTTCGGTGCCGAGGAAGAGACTTTCCTGGCCAGTCAATACGACCGGCCGCTGATGATCACCCGTTTTCCGACCTCGATCAAAGCCTTCTACATGCAGCCCGACCCGGAAGATCCCGAGGTGGTGCTGGGGCTCGACATCATCGCTCCCGAGGGCTATGGCGAGATCATCGGCGGCAGCCAGCGGATCCACGACCACGAGCTGCTGCTGAGCCGCATCGAAGAGCACAAGTTGCCGCGAGAGGCTTTTCAGTGGTACCTCGACGTGCGCCGCTACGGCACTTTTCCGCACTCTGGCTTCGGCATGGGGATCGAGCGCTTCGTCGGCTGGATGACCGGGGTCAAACATCTGCGCGAGACCATTCCCTATCCGCGGCTGCTGTATCGGATCTATCCCTGATGGCGGTGGCGTTGCAGATGCCTCGATCCGGGTCAGCGGCTGACTCTCGGCTGACCCTCGGGCGGTTCGATGAGTGAATCCGAACACGAGTTGCTGATCGGTCGCCTGGCGATCCACTACCAGCTGCTTGATAAGCAGCAAATGCAGGCTGCGAGGTTGCGCAAGCGGGATGCCGCCAGCCCCATCGAACTGGGCGACTTCCTGGTCGCCGAAGGGCTGCTCGACGCGGCTCAGTTGAGCCAGTTGCAGCGCGCTCGACAGCAGTACCTGGGCCGGCAAACGACAGGCGGCTCACCGGCCGCTGAGCCGCTCGCCACCGTCGAGCCAGTGGCGGTGGATAGGTTGGCGAATCTACGTTTTTCCACTGAGATTTCGTTGGCTGACCTACTGCGAGAAGCCCACCGCGTCGGTGCCAGCGACTTGCATTTGCACAGTGGCTCGCCGCTTAAGGTGCGCCTTGATGGGGCGCTGAGCGAGGTCGAAGAGCGGCCGATCGAGGCGCCGGAGGCGGAGCGGTTGATCGCCGGCTTGCTCAGCACTGAGCAGCGCCAGGCTCTAGATCAGAATTTGCAGTTGGACCTGTCCTACGAGATCGAAGACGTGGGCCGATTTCGCGCCAACATCTACCGTCAACGGCGCGGTCTCGACGCTGTTTTTCGCACCATCCCGCTGCAGCCGCCGAGCCTAGCGCAGCTTGGATTACCGGATCGGCTGGCCAAACTCACCGAATTCCACCAGGGAATGGTGCTGATTACCGGCCCGGCCGGCTGCGGCAAGTCCACCACCCTGGCGGCATTGGTCGATCTGATCAACCGCCAGCGCGCGGATCACATCATCACGATCGAAGATCCGATCGAGTTAGTACACCGCTCCAAGCGCTGCGTGGTCAACCAACGCGAGGTCGGTCCGCACACCGAGAGCTTTGCCCGCGCCCTGCGCGCCGCTTTGCGCGAAGATCCCGACGTCATCGCCATTGGCGAGTTGCGCGATCTGGAAACTATCTCCTTGGCTCTGACCGCTGCTGAGACCGGCCATTTAGTGTTGGGTACCCTGCACACGTCGAGCGCGGTGCGCACGGTCAATCGCTTGCTCGGCGTCTTTCCGCCCGAGCAGCAATCGCAGATCCGGACCATGGTGTCCGAATCGCTGCGGGCGGTGGTGTCGCAGCGGCTGCTGCCGCGGGCTGATGGCGAGGGTCGAGTGGCGGCGCTCGAAGTGTTGATCAACAATCAGGCGGCGGGCAATCTGATCCGCGACAACAAGACCTTCCAGCTACAGTCGGTCATTCAGACTGGCAGCGAGCAGGGCATGTGCATGCTCGATGCCTCGTTGCAGCAGCTGCTCAAGCAGGGTGCTATCACCCTGGAGGTGGCGCTGGACAACGCCGAGGACCCCAAGCGCTTCAAAGATGCCTGAGCGGCGACGGGATAAGAGATGGCAAGACTGCACCAACTATTCAGCCAGCTGAAAGACGATGGGGGATCGGACCTGCATCTCACCGTCGGTCTACAGCCGCGCATGCGGATCGATGGTGAGCTGGCCGACGTGGCAGGTTGGCCGGAGTTGACGGCAGGGGAGCTGCTCGACATGATGCGCGAGTTGGTCAACGACGAGCAGTGGGACGACTATCAGCAATGCGGCGATTTGGATTTCGCCTACGGCTTCGAGGGGGTTGCCCGGTTCCGCGCCAACTACCTGCGCCAGCAGCGGGGCGCGGCGGCGGTCTTTCGCATCATTCCCGAGAAGATTCTCACCTTCGAGCAGCTCGGCATGCCGGCGGCGATTGCCGATTTGGCCAATTTGCACCGCGGCCTAGTGCTGATCACCGGGCCCACTGGCTCTGGCAAATCGACCACCTTGGCGGCGATCATCGATCACATCAACGCTACCTACAGCAAGCACATCGTCACCATCGAGGATCCGGTGGAATTCGTTCACCCGAACAAACGGAGCGTGCTGTCACAGCGCGAGGTGGGTAGCGACGCGGTGAGTTTCGCGGCGGCGCTTAGGGTGGCGGTGCGCCAAGATGCCGATGTGGTGCTAGTTGGTGAGATGCGCGATCTGGAAACCATCGCTTTGGCGATCACCGCCGCCGAGATGGGCGCGCTGGTTTTCGGCACCTTGCACACCAACAACGCCGCCAAGACCATCGACCGAATCATCGATGCCTTCCCGGCCAAAGAGCAGGCGCAGATCCGTACCACCTTGTCGGAATCGATCACCGCTATCGTTTCTCAGCTGCTGCTGCGCCGCCAAGGCGGCGGCCGGGTAGCGGCGCACGAGATCCTACTGCGCACCAGCGGGCTGCCCAATGTAGTGCGCGAGGGCAACACTTCGATGCTGCGCTCGATCATCCAGGGCGGTCGGGCGCGTGGCATGATCATGATGGACGAATCGCTGATCGCCCTGGTCAAGAGCCAGCAGGTCAGTGCTGAGGAAGCCTACCTCAAGGCCGAAGATAAGCCACGTTTCCAGGCGTTGATGGAGAAAACACTTGGCACGGCAGACAGTGACCCCTGAACCTCCTTTCCCAACCCCGATTTGGAGAGCCGATGAGACATCTCTACCTTCCTATTCTGCTAACTCTCGCTGTTGTGCTGATGGCTTGCCAATCGCCCAGTGTAGACAGCCAAGGCGGCACCACCCATGAGGCCGAGCCGCGGCCTGGAGCGGCCCTGATGGAGAAATACACCTCCTTCACCCTGAGCGCCGATCTAAGTGGCCTCAGCGACGCCCAGCGGCAAATGGTTCCGCTGTTGATCGAAGCCGCCGATGCCATGAACGAGGCCTTCTGGTTGCAGGCTTACGGCAATCGCGAGCGGCTGTTGAACTCGATCGACGATGCTGATCTGCGCCGTTTCGCCGAGATCAACTACGGTCCCTGGGACCGGATCGACGACAACGCTCCCTTTGTCGAAGGTGCTGGCGAGAAGCCCGCCGGGGCCGGCTTCTATCCTGTTGACATGGACAAAGAGGAACTCGAAACAGCAGCCGCGCAATCGCCGGAGAAAGCCGAGCAGCTGCGTAGCCTCTACACTCTGGTGCAGCGCGACGAAGATGGCGGATTGCGTACCGTGCCCTATAGCGAAGCCTATGCCGGGCAATACGGCCGCGCTGCTGAGCGTTTGCGCGCCGCCGCCGAGTTGGCTGAGGATGCCGGCTTCAAGCGCTACCTGGAATTGCGCGCCGAAGCTCTGCTGTCGGACGACTACCTGGCCAGCGATCTAGCTTGGATGGAGATGAAGTCGAACACCCTCGACATCGTCATCGGCCCGATCGAAAGCTACGAAGACGCCCTGTTTGGCGCCAAAGCATCGAACGAAGCCTACGTGCTGCTCAAAGATCGCGCCTGGAGTGATCGCCTGGCGCGCTACGCCACCTTCCTGCCCGAGCTTCAGCGCGGCCTGCCGGTAGTGGATGCCTACAAGCAAGAAACGCCGGGCAGTGATTCGGACCTCGGTGCCTACGACGCCCTGTACTACGCCGGTGATTGCAACGCCGGCTCCAAGACCATCGCTATCAACCTGCCCAACGACGAGCGGGTGCAATTGCAGAAAGGCACCCGGCGCTTGCAGTTGAAGAACTCCATGCGGGCCAAGTTCGAGAAGATCTTGCAGCCGATCGCCGGTCTGCTGATCGATAGCGAGCAGCGCTCGAACATCACCTTCGATGCCTTCTTCGCCAACACCATGTTCCACGAGGTTGCCCATGGCCTGGGGATCAAAGAAGTTATCGACGGTTCCGGGCAGACGGTTCGCAAGGCCTTGCAGAATCATGCTTCGGCCCTCGAAGAAGGCAAGGCCGACGTACTCGGCCTGTACATGATCAGCTCCCTCCACGATCGTGGTGAGCTTGGCGACGGTGCCGACTTGGCTGACAACTACGTCACCTTCCTGGCCAGCGTCTTCCGCTCGATCCGCTTCGGCACCTCCAGTTCCCACGGCAAGGCCAACCTGATTCGTTTCAACTACTTCAAAGAACTCGGCGCCTTCACCCGCGACGCCGCAAGCGGCACCTACCGGGTCGATCAGCAGCAGATGCGGCAGGCGGCCGATGCCCTCTCCGAGCGCATTCTGACCCTGCAAGGCGACGGCGACTACCAGGCAGTTCAGGCTTTCGTTGACCAATACCTAGTGATGGGCGACGACCTGGCGGCCGATTTAGAGCGCCTGTCCGCCGAAGGGATTCCGGTCGACATCATCTTCGAGCAGGGCCTGGAGCAGCTCGGCTTGAGTGGTTAGGGCGATGCTAGGAGGCAGCAAGACGAGGCCACCGCGCCAGCTTGTTCTGCGGCGAGGACTGTGAGGCCCGCTGGTGCTGCTGGCCGCGAGTCTGGGTTGTCTCTCCTCGACGGCTGCGGTGGGGGAGCCGGTCGCGACCTATTTCGGTTTGCAACCGCCGGGGCTAGAGCCGCGCCTGTTCGCTCCGGCGCTGGTGTCGCAGCCCGACCGACATGAGTTTGGTTCCGTGCTCTCGGCCGATGGCAGCGAGTTGTACTTTGCCATCGACACCGAGGGCCGCTCCGAGATTTGGCAGGCGGTTCGTCACGGTGAGAGCTGGGGCGAGCCGAAGCGGTTGTTGTTCCACGCGGAATTCAGTTTCAACGATCCTTTTCTGGCGCCCGATCAACAGCGCCTCTACTTCATTTCTGACCGGCCCTTAGAAACCGCTGGTGAGCAGAAAGACTTTGATATTTGGTATGCCGAGCGCCACCACACTGGCTGGTCGGCACCCATCAACCTGGGTCCGCCGGTCAATTCAGCCGCTGCCGAGTACTACATCTCGCTGACCGCCGAGGGTGATCTCTACTTCGCCTTCAACATCGAACCCCGCCAGGGAAGAACCTTCGACTTCGACATCTACGTCGCCTCTATGAGCGGCGGCCAGTTCGAAGCGCCGGTTCGCTTCGACGCCGCGGTCAATTCCCGCGGTTACGAAGCCGATGCTTTTGTTGCTGGCGACGGTTCCTACCTGATTTTCAGTTCCTCGCGTCGCGGTGGTCTGGGAAAGGGCGATCTCTACGTCAGCTTCCGCCAAGCAGATGGCAGTTGGAGTACAGCCAAGAACCTCGGACCGCCGATCAACACCCCAGGGCACCAGCTGTGCCCGTTTGTGACTGCCGACGGCGAGTATTCGCTGTTTACCAGCGACCAGGACATCTACTGGGTCAAGGCTGCGGTGATCGGCCGCGCGCCGAGCGAAGAGAATCCAATCGGCGAGCATTGAACTACGGCGACCCTTGCACGGCTTGCCGGTTGGCCCCGGCAACAATCACAATGCGGGGCTATTCGCCGTCCAAGGTCTCGGCGAGGCTGTTGGCGGTCAAGATCCGCTTGGCCCAGCGCCGGAGTTGTTTGCTGTTCGCTGCTTCGATGCGCCGCCGAGTGACCTCGTCGACGTCACCGAATCGACTCTCGACAAGGTCGATCAGCAGTTGTGCCTGCCCCTGCTTCCTGCCCTTCGTCAGGCCTTGTTTGAGGCCCTGCTCACGCCCTTCTCGGAGCCACTGTGCAGGCCATTGTGCGACGGTTTCACGGAGCATGTTGCGTACCTCCTGCAAATCTTCAAGCACCGGTATCTCGGCGTCTGGGTAGCGAGCTGGCAGCAAAGAGTGCTGCAAGAAAGCCAAGAACGTGCGACTCAGCCGCGGATCGGCTATGGCCTTCAACCTCTCGACCAATCTTAGCGCATGGCGCCGCAACTGTCCCGCGCCGCTGCTGCGCTCCAGGTCGAAGAGGATCGACGCCAGGTTGTCGCTGGCTGCCGACGGCGAGGCGCGATGCTCGTCGATCAGCAAGTAGCGCAGCCGTGGCCGATAGTCGACGCAGTCGTCCGGACCGGGGGTGATCAGCTCGGCGACATCGCTGGGCGCGGTCCATGGCCGACTGCCATTGTAGATCACCAGCGGCACCACCGGGGGCAGGGTCTCTCCCGGCTTGACCTGGCCGCCGCGGAGTAGCCCTTCGTAGAACAGGCCGAGATAGGTCATCAAGCGAAGAGCCATCCAGGGCTCGTTGCGCGACTGGAACTCGAACAACAGGTAGATGTAGATCCACCCCAGGCGGTGGCGCAATCGCCACAGCAGGTCCTTCTCACGCCGTGCCAGGCGATCGGAGATTTCTACTTCGGGGGCTTTCTCCAGCGTCGAGAAGTCGAGCCCCTGGATCCAATCCCCGCCGCCATGGGCGCGCAGCAAGTCTTCCACCATCGGTCGGTGAGAGAAAAGCAGGCGGTATGCGCTGTCGTGTTTTTCTGCCACTGTCCCTGACCTCCTTTGGTCAAGGACATAGACGCAAAACGTTGGTGGAATCTTGCAGGGATCTTGCGACAGGGCGTCGGAGCCTGCTCTAATCGGCTCAGTGGGTGGACTCTTCTGAGCCATTCGAGAGGGGGCTGGCACCGGCCGAGAAGCAGCCAGCGGGAGGGTAGCTATGCACAAGATCTTCATCAGCTATAGCCGAAGCTCAGCCAGTGACGTGGCCCAAGACCTGGACAGGCAGCTAAGCGCCGAGGGTTGTGAAGTTTTTCTCGATACCAAGATGCCGCCCGGCGCGATCTGGCCGACTGCACTGAAGGCAGCGATCGACGCCGCCGATGCCATGATCCTGCTGCTGAGCGACGGGGTCGAGAACAGTGACTTCGTCAAATGGGAGGTCGATCATGCCCGCGGCCGTATGGGCCAGGGTGCGGCCTTGAGTCTGATTCCCATCGAGGTCGACTTTCAGGGGCAACTGGACCCGCGCTTGAAGGCCAGGCTGGGGAGCATCCAGACCTGCTCGTGGGGTCGTCAGCAGGGCTTCGATGTGCTGCTCGACTTGATCCGCTCCGGCCTTGGCATTCCGGAGGTAGATGCGGTCGCCGAGACCTACCGGGCATGGACACTCGCCAACCCGCAGCCGGTGCGCTTGATCGGGCTTGGCCCCGACACCAATCTACCTCTGGAGTCGATCTACGTGCCGCTGCGGGTTTCGAGGTGCGAGCGCGATGGTTTGCATCAGTTGGCGGGTGGTGCGATGTCTGGCCGCGATGTTCTTGGCCGCGGTGCAGAGGAGTTACAGGTTGATTCTCTCTTCCGTGAGGGTGTCAGCGCCAGTCGGCATACCCTGCTGCTCGGCGAACCCGGCTCCGGCAAGACCACGGCATTGATAAAACTCTATGCTCTGTGCCTCGAGGCGGCCGTTGAGAATCTCGGCCTGGCTGGTGGTACATTGCCGGTACCTGTGCGCTTGCGCCACTTGAGCGCCGATGATCTTGGCCGGCCGCTGGGGGAAACCCTTGATCGGGCCCTGGGCAAACGCTTCACCAAGCCGCCGCTGCCCAGCACCCTCGATCGTCTGTGGCGCGCCGGTCGTCCCTTGCTGCTACTGCTCGATGGTCTCGATGAGATCACCGACGACGCCTTGCGGACCGAGGTGTGCGACTATCTGGCATGCCAGCTTGGGGAGGCCGCCGGCAGCAGCGTCCGGGCGGTAGTGACTTGCCGTCGGGCCTATTCGCGATCAGTAGAGCTGGGCGCAGATTTTTGCACCTTGGAAGTGCGACCGCTCGGACCCAAAGAGGCCGACGACCTAGTTAAGTTGTGGTTCCGGGCGGCCTCCCACACCATGCCCGACTACTCAGCCCAGCGTGCCCTACGGCGCTCCCAACAGCTGCGCCGGGCGCTGCAAGACAGCGTCAACGAAGGAGCCCAACTGCGGGTGATCGCTGGCTGGCCACTGATGCTGACCCTGCTCTGTGTGGTGATGGCGAAGCGTGGTGAGATACCGCGCCGACGGGTGGAGTTCTATCAACGCTGTGTGCGGCTGTTACTCGAAGAGTGGGGGCCACTCCAGGAGCGCGGTCACAAGGCACCCATCACTACCGATCGAGCGTTGCAGGCCCTGCGCCCATTGGCCTATGAACTGCGTTCCAATCCTCGCGGTGAGTTGCGCCGGCTACAGGTCGTGCGCTACATCCAGCAGGCTTTGCCGCGGGGTGCGGCGCTGCCAAGCCGAGTGCTCGAGTGGCTGCGTTGCGAGGCCGGCGTGCTCGATGAGCTGGCGCCACATCGCTTTGGTTTTACCCATCTGGCGCTCGAGGAGTACCTTGCAGCCGAGCACATCGCCGAGCAGCCCGATGATCAGTTGCTGCTGGACCTCGTCGGCCGCTTCGACGGTGAGCGCTGGTACGAGGTCGCTCAGCTACTGGTGGCACTGCCCGGCCGCGGCATGTTTGCCCGTCTGATGGAACAGCTGCTCGATGGACCAGCTCTGCTACAACAGGCAGACCTATTGAGACTCTGCATTGAAGAGGCCGACGAGGTCGATGTAACTCCATTCCTCAAGCGCCTGGCCGACCCAAATCTCGATGCCACTCGCCAGGCCGCCCTATTGCGGCTGATGAGTGGCCAGCGGGATCCGCGCCTGCTAGAGCAGGCGCGGGCCCTGGCCAGTGGCGAGAATGTTGCGGTAGTCGCTCTCGCCGAACGCTTGATGAATTTGGCTGAGCAGGCGACTGATGGGTCGACCGAGCGATGCGTTTACCTGGTAGCCCACTCAGCTGATGCAGAACCAGCGGCGGAGGTGGCCAAGGCTCTGCGCCGCGGCGGCGTGCGGATCTACGAGGTACCGCCCGATGAGCTGTGGTTGGACCATTTCGACCGCATCTGCGAAAACTGTGGTGGCGGCGTCGTGGTGTTGGTCAGCGGCGGCGAGCCGCCGTGGAGAGACCCCGACGTGGCCGATTTCCTGGAGATTTTCTCCAACCTCGAAGGGCGTGCGCTAACCCTGGCCCGGTTGCCCGGCGCACCGTCAGGTTGGGAGCGACTAGAAGACGCTTGGGCCGAGCGTTGCGGCCCGGTGGTCGATCTAACCATCGCCTGTGGCCCAGAGCAGGTCATCGCCCTCGTTGCCTCTCTGGCTGGCACCGGTCGGCGGGCGCCCGAGACTTCCGTCGGGAGCAGCGATTCAGAGTTCCGTGCCAGGGCCGTCCAGCGGCTCTTGGTGGAGCCGGTCACCGGCATGCGTTTCCTGTGGGTTGATGGTGGCGAGTTGCGCATGGGTACAGACGAGGAGAGCTGGCCAGGTTTCGAAGATGAATTCTTCGCTGCCGCCCGGCCGGCCCATGGGGTAGAAGTGTCAGGTTTCTGGCTGGCGGAGACGCCGATGACTAACCGGCAGTACAAGTTTTTCATGGAAGCAGATGAGTTCGAAGGCAAGCCGCCCGGGCGGTGGACGGATAGGCGCTTCTCAGCCGAAGATCAACCGGTGGTGGGGGTGAGTTGGAGCGCGGCGAGGAGCTGCGCCGCTTGGCTAGGGCGACAGCTGGGGCAGGGGCGCGATGCTGATCTACCTAGTGAAGCGCAGTGGGAGTGGGCGGCTCGGGGCAAGGATGGGCGAATCTATCCTTGGGGTGATGCCGAGCCCACCAGCGAGTTGGCTTGTTTCGGGCTTGACTGGCAGGAGGATCGGCCAGCATCGGTCGGCTCATATCCGGCAGGCCGGGGCCCCTTCGGTCATCTCGATGTGGCTGGTCTGGTTTGGGAGTGGTGCCTCGATCACTTCGATGGAGGCACTTACAGTCAGCGGTATGGGGCCCCGCCAGAGCGTGATCCGATTGTCTGGGGCAAGATTGAAAATACTGACGAGGTACGTGTCCTCCGGGGCGGCGGCTGGCCCGATCCCGCGCCGGACCTGCGCTCTGCGATCCGCTTCAGGTTCCCGGCCAGGAGCCGGTACTCGGTTATCGGCTTTCGTGTGGCCGTCTCTCCCCCGAGCCTTTGATTCTTGTTCATTGGGTGTCTTTTCTGCGGGGTCCAGGGGCAGAGCCCCTGGACTCATTTGAAGCGGGTTGTCGACATATCTGGCGAAGTTTGTCAAAGAACTCTGCCAAAGTTGTAAGCTCGTTGCTCTATGAAGCTCTCCATTCGCGAGACGGCGACCGTCCTGGGCAAGAGCGAGCGCCAGGTGCGCTACATGATCCAGCAAGGTGGGCTGAAGGCAGTCAAACATGGCTCTAGGTGGCGCATCGACGCCGATCACCTGCCTCTGGACGAAGCCCAGCGTCGGGCGCTGGCGCGGCGCATCGACTCGGCTCGGCAAGCCTTCGAGAAGGGCCTGGCGCCGGCCGAGAAAGC
The DNA here is from genome assembly GCA_965248925.1 of Candidatus Multivoradales bacterium. Classification (GTDB taxonomy): domain Bacteria; phylum Acidobacteriota; class Thermoanaerobaculia; order Multivoradales; family J023; genus CBDFLE01. The sequence goes on from CBDFLE010000005.1 coordinate 145,528, forward strand.
GGTCGGTGAAAGGCGCAAGACCTACACCTTGAACAACCTGGTGGCGTTCGGCACGGGGGCAGAGATTTATCGCGAGATGCTCTCTTCGCTGGGCTTTGGCGATGTTGCATGCGGCCGGCTGCACGAAGCTCTGATGCTGGTGAGTCGGGGCTTTCACAGCTTCCACCCCAAGGAGAAGGCGGCCTGTTATTGCGCGGCGCGCTGCGCCGCCGCCACGGCGGTGGGGGAACTTCTCCTGCGGGCGGCTGATGGGGTGGAGCACGGTTGGGCCAGGCGCCTGGAGGAGGAACTCATTCCCAAAATCGCTGGCCTGGTCGCGGCCAATGAAAAGCGCTCTCGTCGGCACCGCTTCGGCCGTCGCGACGAACTCTGAGTGCTGCATGGAGCACGCCCCTCTGCTCCGCTCTACCATGGGTCTGTGCGCAGATCTGTTGGAGAGCCTTGAAGCAATTTCCGGCTCGACTCCCCTGCGTCGCCACCTGGCCGAGGTGGTGCTGCGGTTGCTCGACCACGTGACCTTGGCTGTCGAGCGCCACGACCGGCTCGAAAGCCTGCGCGAGGCCGATGCGGCGCTAGCGGTGTTGCGGGTTCATCTGACCCTTGCGCTCGAGCTTGAGCTGCTCGATGAGGAAGCCTTCATCGAGCTTGTGGAGCAGGCCGATGGGATTGGACGGCAGATCGGCGGCTGGTTGCGCCAGCTCGGGCGGTACAGCGAATGAGCGGCGGTGCGGTAAGCTGCGGCGGGCAGACCCGATATCCCGTTTTTGCTTTTGATCTGCTCTGGGGCGGCGGCTGGAACAATCCCGCGCAGAACCTGCGCTCTGCGATCCGCAACAGGAACCCGGCCAGGAACCGGAACTCGAATATCGGCTTTCGTGTGGCCGTCTCTCCCCCGAACACGCTGACCGCGAGGCACCGTGCAGGGTCTTGTCCTGATGTCTATCGAGGCGTCGAATATCTTGAGCCGGCCCGTTCTGGTAGGTCCGAAAAGGCCGAAGGTCCGGGTCGGCAACTATGAGTTGCCGATGAGGCGTTGGGGCAACCTCTTCGCCGCAGTCGCCGCTCCGCTATTTCTGTGGAGGGCCTGGCGACGGTTCCGGCGCGGCAAGCGCAAGCGGCCCTCTGTGCTTGCCTTTGAGCAGCGCGCGGAGCGCGAGGTGTTGCTGTTGGCACGGCAGCTCGATGCTGCTACTTATTGCCCTGGGCAGTTCCGCAAGCTCCTGCTACGGGAGCCCAAGCGGCGCTTGATCGCCGCCGCGCCAGTGCGTGACCGGGTAGTGCATCACGCGATCCACGGTGCCTTGGCGCCGCTTCTCGACCGAGGCCTTGTCGACTCGACCTTCGCCTGCCTGGAGGGCCGAGGTAGCCATCGCGCGGTGCTGGCCTGTTGGCAGAGCATGCGGCGTTGGCGCTATGTGCTGGCGCTCGACATTCGGCACTACTTTCTCAGCATCGACCGCGGGATTCTCTTGCACGAGGTGATGGCACGGCGGATCAAGGACTGGCGGCTGCTGGAACTGCTCCGCACGGTGGCCGGGAGCGGCGCCGGGCTCTACCGCGGCCGCCAAGTCGTCGAGTTACTGCAACTGCCAGCAGGCTTTCCTCCCATCGGGTGCGGCTTGCCGATTGGCAACCTCACCAGTCAGTGGTGGGGTAATCACTACTTGTCGGGCCTCGATCACTACATCAAGCGGCAGCTGAAGGTGCCGGGCTACCAGCGCTACATGGACGATCTGACCCTCTTCGCCGACTCGCGTTCTCAGCTCCTGGAGGCACGGCAGGCGATCGCAGAATGGTTGCTTTGGCATCGCAAATTACTCCTCAAGCGGCCGGCCGCTGAGCCTCGTTCGACCCGCCGGCCGCTGAGCTATCTCGGCTACCGGGTGGGGCGCGGTGGAGTGGCGCCGCTCCGAGGGGTCCTGCAACGCCTGGAGAGGCGGGTGGCTGAGCGTCTGCACAGCGGTGATGCCGAGGCGGTGGAGAGGACTCTCGCGGCTTACAAAGGGGTGGTCACTTTTGTCGGTTGAAGATGACAATAGACTAATTATCGGAACTTATGTCGACAACAGATCGGTATTTGTCTACAACAAGCAGGGAGATGCTGAACTTGTTGACAAAAAGGGTCAAATTTCGTCCAAGAACACCGCCAGGGGCTCCGCCCCTGGACCCCGAATGCACCGGAACAAGGCAGACAATGAGCAAGAATCAAAGGCTCGGGGGAGAGACGGCCACACGAAAGCCGATATTCGAGTTCCGGCTCCTGGCCGGGAGCCGGCGCGGATCGCAGAGCGCAGGCTCCGCGCGGGACTGCCCCAGCCGCCGCCCCGGAGGAACCTGGCATCACCCTCCTTCAGGTCAGGAAAGATCTCCCTGTACGCATCGTCCTTCTCGAACTCCCGAAGGTCGGGGTGGTCGCTATCGAGGCACCACTCCCACACGTTGCCGGCCAGGTCCAGGTGCCCATAGGGCCCGGCACCGGCCGGGTAGGCGCCTACGGGTGTGGGGTGTTCTTGGTGGTTGGCGAAGTTGGCCAGCTCGGGTGTGGGCTTGTCTTTCCCCCACGGGTAGTCACCTTTCGGTGCATCGGCTGCGGCTAGCCATTCGGCGCTGGTGGGCAGGTGGACCTGCTCGTGGCGCTGCTTGGCCAGCCAGGCGCAGTAGGCCATGGCCTCGAACCAGGACACGCCCACCACGGGTCGGTTGGGGGTGGTCAGCTGTGCCTGCCAGTTCTCGGGGGAGGTCCACTTCTCCTGCTGGCGTCGCTCCCAGCCATCGTCGTCCCACCAGCGGCGGGATTCGTAGCCGCGCTCCTGGTCGACGAACACCAGATATTCATCCACCGTCACCGGATAGCGGCCCAGGCGCAGCCCCTCGACCGCAGAGACCGGTGGCCAGTCGGGGCGCCGCAGGCGTGGATCGCCGGCTCGGCCCAGGGCCGCCGCAACTTCGAGTCGCTTCTTGATGCCGATCTTGGCGGCGCCAGCCTTGGTGAAGATCTTGAGTGAGCGCTTCAGGGCCCGCTTGTATTCAGCGGTGACCGCCGACGGAGGCTGGTAGCCATAGGCTTTCACCGGCTCCAACATGGCACCGACCGCGGCCGCTACGCGGGCATCAGCGGCCAGGCTGGTGTCGTCGCCGCGAAGTGCCAGCAGTCTCCCGAGTAAACGGTCCACCCGCCGGTCGCCGCCGCTGTCGAGCAGAGTGCCGGGGAGGATGGCCAGAGTCTCGCGCCATTGTGGATCTTCCAGGTGCTGCTCAACGATCGGCCACCAGTCGTCCTCGGGATTCTCGCTGCCATCGCCGAGCGAGGCGAGCTGCTTGGCTGCCAGAGCTTCCTGGAAAGTTAGATGCCAGAAACGCAGGTTGCGGCCGGCGAGTTCTTCGATAATGCCGCTGCTCGCGCACTCGAACTCCAGCCATCGCTTGGCCAGCTGGCGGCGGTCGGCGGTGGCCTTCAGCGCGGTGTAGAAGCGAAGCACCACCGGTTCGATGGCCAGCGCCGCGTCCTCGAGGCCGATCAATGACAGCTTGCCTCCCTCCTGATCCATCATCCGTAGTGCCAGCGCAGCCAAGGCGCTCCAGGCGAAGTGTTCCGTGAATCCTGCTGCCTTGCGCTGCTTGGCCCGCGCTTGGAGCAGCCAACGCAGCACCGCTGAGTAGACTCGCGAACGCCCTTCGGGTAGCTCTTGCTCGTTCCAGTGAATGACGCATAGGCAGGTCAGCATCACCGGGTTGGCGGCCAGGCGGCGTACTCGCGGGACGTCGATCATGGCGGAGCGCAGGGTCTCTTGGTAGCGCCTGACTTCACCGCTCAGCTGGGTGTGGATATCTAGACCGTGAAGAGCCTCTACCCACAGCTTCAGGAAGCGCCCGATCTGGCCATCGTCGAAGGGCTGAATCTTGGCCACGGTGAAGCCCATGGCGAGGAGTTCGGCGGTCTGCACAGGACGACTGGCGACGGTGATCGGCCCCGGCCACTGAGCGGCGGCATCGGCCAGAACATCGAGCAAGCGGTGGCGCAGGCTCTGCTCGCCGACTTCGTCGAGACCATCGAGCAGAAGCCAGGCATCGCCCGCTTCGAGCAGCTGGCGCCAGGCTTGTCGCTGGCAATTGGCCGGGTTGGCGCGGGCGCTGGCGATCAGCAGGTCGAGCAGCCGGTCGCGGTCGTCACGGTGTCCGGGGGTGTCAGCCTGAGCGGTAAGGAGCTTCGCCAGCTGTGCGAAGCGTAGATAGATCGGTACTTTGGCTGGCTGGTCGGCGGGCAGAGCGAGAAAGTGCTGCCGCCAAGTGTTCCCACCAGGGCCCCGCAGGCCATGGCCGTCGCGGGCCAGCAGGGTGGCGGTGAGGCGCAAGAAGGTGGTCTTGCCGGCGCCAGGTTGGCCTTCGATCAGCAGCCGCGGGTGAGCGGCCAGCTGGTCTGCGAGGGGTTCGCCACCGGCACGCTCGAAATGCAGCAGTGCTACCTCCTGGTCCCGCTCGCTGGCCGTGGATCGGCTGAGCAGTGGGGTGTAGAGCTTCTCGATAGGACGAAGAATGGCCTTGCGGGCTTGGCCAGCTCGCGAGGCGATGCCGCGGATTTTGAGCAGGCCAAGGTCGGCGATGACCCCGTCGAGATAGCAAGGCAGATCGAGCCTGGGCGCGGGGCTCGGGCGGCGCCGTGAGCCGCGGGAAGACTCGCTCGCACGGATTTCCACGCCAGCAGCACCTGGATCGGCGCCGAAGGTTGAGTTGTGCAGCAGCCGCATCTCGCCGCCGACCTGCGGCGTGCGCACTCGTGGCCAGATCCGCACTGCACCGTCCTCATCGATCTCCCCCCAGGTGTAACCCACCCGGCGTTCCTCTTGCTTGGAGCCGTAGTGCTCGAGACCGAAGAGCGACGGGGATTGGCAGGCGAGGCGTCCGCCGATGTCGCGCTCAATACCGGGCTGGTGCAGGTGGCCGTACAGGCATAGGGCAAATCTGTCGGGCGGACAGATACTGGCCTGAAACTCAGCACGGGCGGCTGGGGAGAACCAACCGGGCGGTTGGTGGAACATCAGCAGCGCCTGGGCGCAGTCGTCCAGCACGCTCAGCGGCGAGCTGCTGTTGGGTGGTGCCAGTGCGTGGTGGAGCTGCTCGACGGAGATCTCCAGGCGGTTAGCGAACTCGTCATCTGTCCTATTCTGCCGATACTGGCGCCAGGTGCTGTTGAGACCCACAACTGTCAGGGGAAATCCTGTGGGCGACACGGTGACTCGCAAGTCACCAAGGAAGTGCGAGAGGTGGAGCTCAGCCCATTTCGTGCTCACCACTGCCGGCACTAACCGCCGCTCTAGCCAGGCCAGGTACTCGGTGAAGAGAGGCTGCAGGAAGTCGGCATTGGGTTGCGACCCCCAGAGTTCGTCGTGCAAGCTGCGGAATGCCGGGCCATCATCATCCAACACTGAGAACTTGTAGACGGCGGTAGGCCTGGCGAGGTCGTGATTGCCTGGTACCGGTACCACCAGCGGCCGGTCGCCGAAGGGTGCTAGCCAGCTGGTGACCTGATCGAGGAAAGCGTCAACCAGTTTGAACTGCTTCTGCTGGCCGGAGAAGCTGAGATCGCCGCTGAACAGCAGCAGATGAGGCGGGCCGAGCTGCTCGGCCATTGCGATCAGGTCGGCTTGTAGCTCGTGCTGAGCCTGCCACCAGTGCTCGCCACCGCGGCAGCCTGCGTGTAGATCTGAGAAGTGCAGCCAACGCACTGGCCGCGGTCGAGATCGGGGCATATTCTTGTTCCTCCCAGTGGATCAGAGAGGATTGTAGCCGATCAAGTCTTGCTATTCGCCGTCCAAGGTCTCGGCCAAGCTCGTGGCGGTCAAGATTCGTCTGGCCCAGCGCCTGAGCTGTCCGCTGTCCGCGGCCGCGATGCGCCGCCGAGAGACTTCGTCGACGTCACCGAAGCGGCTCTCGATGAGATCGATCAACAGTTGCGACTGCCCTTGCTTCAAGCCTTGCTTGAGTCCCTGCTCACGCCCTTCTCGGAGCCACTGTGCAGGCCATTGTGCGACGGTTTCGCGGAGCATGTTTCGTACCTCCTGCAAATCTGTGAGCGCCGGTATCTCGGCGTCTGGGTAGCGAGCTGGCAGCAAAGAGTGCTGCAAGAAAGCCAAGAACGTGCGACTCAGCCGCGGATCGGCTATGGCCTTCAACCTCTCGACCAATCTTAGCGCATGGCGCCGCAACTGTCCCGCGCCGCTGCTGCGCTCTAGATCGAAGAGGATCGACGCCAGGTTGCCGCGGGTTGGCGACGGTGAGGCGCGGTGTTCGTCGATTAGCAGGTAGCGCAGCCGTGGCCGATAGTCGTCGCAGCCATCTGGACCTGGAGTGATTAGCTCGGCGACATCGGTGGGCGCGGTCCAGGGTCGACTGCCATTGTAGATCACCAGCGGTACCACCGGAGGCAGAGTCTCTCCTCGCTTGATCTGGCCGGCGCGGAGTAGCCCTTCGTAGAAGAGGCCGAGATAGGTCATCAAGCGAAGAGCCATCCAGGGCTCGTTGCGCGACTGGAACTCGAACAACAGGTAGATGTAGATCCACCCCAGGCGGTGGCGCAATCGCCAAACCAGGTCTTTCTCGCGCCGTGTCAGGCGATCGGAGATTTCTACTTCGGGGGCTTTCTCCAGGGTGGAGAAGTCGAGCCCCTGGATCCAATCCCCGCCGCCATAGGCGCGCAGCAGGTCTTCCACCATCGGTCGGTGGGAGAAAAGCAGGCGATATGCGCTGTCGTGTTTTTCTGCCACTGTCCATGACCTCCTTTGGTCATGAACAGGGACGGAAAACTGTGACGGGATCTTGCGGGAGATCGGCGACAGGGCGTCAGAGCCTGCTCTACTCGGCTCAGTTGGCGGTCTTTTTCGGCCCGTCGCCGCCGCTTTTTGCCTCGCTCGCCGCCGCGTCGCCAAACACTTCGCGGGCTTTGTTCTTGAGCCGCTGCTGCGCGGCCTCGACTTCGCGTAGGGCGTCGCGTAGTTGCTCGAGTTCGTCGGCGCGGACCTCCAGACCTTCGCGGATAAACAGAGCAGCAGCCTCGGAACGGCTCTTGACGGCGCCGATCGCCACCCAATCGTCGAGTCGCTTCAGAGTATCTCCGTCGACCCGCACCATCACCACCTGATCGCGCTGTTTCTTGCCCATCTTCTCGACGCTGTCTTTGAGGTCGGGGGAGACACAGACTACTTTTACCCTGGCACCTTCGCCGAGGTCGAAGCCGAGGTCGAGGTCGGCGAGGTCGTGCTCTAAGTCGATGCCGTGATGGGAGAGACGTTCCGAGATGCGTTGCAGGATGCTGCCGAGGTCGAAGTGAATCTTGTTGGCCATTTGAGTCTCCTTAATTTCGTCTTTACCGTATCACTGTAATTATATTACGTGATCCTCTCAAGGATGTTTCCTTTTTCTTTTGAGCTCCGGTCGGAGCCAATTCTGCTTGAGTGATCGAATCGAGTTAGCTAGAATAGCTAAATGAAAACAGCTACTCTTACTGAAACCAAGAATCGACTCAGTGCTCTTGTGGATCAGGTGCGGCAGGGAGTGGAAGTGCTGATTCTCGATCGCGGCCGGCCGGTTGCCCGATTGGCGCCGGTCACGGGTGAAGATAGTGCGGTCTCGGAGGGCCGGGTAGCCCGTTTAGAGCGGCAAGGGGTGTTGCGCCGAGGTAGTGCAGCGCGGCGATCTGACCTGTTCGACCGGCCTCGGCCACGGCCGCGAAACGAGGCTAGCGTGGTGCAGGTGCTCCTGGATGAGCGGCGGGGTGGGCGGTGAGGTTCTGGGACAGCTCGGCCTTGGTCCCGCTGATCGTCGAAGAAGAGACTTCCCGGTTGCTAGAAGTGCTGTTTCAGGATCCACAGAGCACCGCGGTTTGGTGGGCCACTGAAATTGAATGTGCTTCTGCGGTGGCGCGGCTTGAACGAATGGCTCATCTCAGCGTGTCGGAGGCGCAAACCGCTTTCGAACTGCTAACGGATCTTGCGCGGGTTTGGCATCGGGTTGATCCGGTTGCGGCGGTTCACTCTTCCGCCCGCCGTTTTCTTAGGGTCCATGACCTGCGGGCCGCCGATGCTCTGCAGCTAGCCGCCGCCTACGTGGCCGCGGAAGGGCGTCCTGAGAGTTTGCAGCTTGTTTGCCTGGATGCTCGACTGGGCATCGCCGCTCAGCGAGAGGGCTTCCGCATCATTGACGCGGTTGCTTTGGCGCGGATGGAAGCTGAGTAACCTGGCCTGGCCAAATCTGGGCTGATGTTAGATCTGTGCAGACAATGGTCAAGCCTGTACGTTGATTGCTCCTGGCAGGTTTGGAGTGCTCACTTCACCCATTGATGTTGATCTAGATAACCTCCTTTGAGACAGTGCTTTACGTCAGCACTCAGACTCCACTTAAGGGCTTGGCATAAGCCTCGCTATGGCTCTTTCTCCTGAACGACCTAATTCCAGGAGATTGATCATGCACATACCACGTTCTCGCACCCGTTCACCGCACTCCGCTCAGCAGCCGGGGTCTCTATTCCGTCAGGCAATTTGGATTCTGCTGCTGGCCGCTTTGGGCCCGGCGATGGCCAGCGCGGCGGGCCTGCTGGTCGCCGAGGGAGGCTTTGGCGGCGTGTTGGAGATCGAAGAGCACGATGTCCAGGTGACGATCAACAACGGCGTCGCGGTGACCACGGTGGAGCAGGTGTTCCGCAACTTGGAGGATCGCCAGGTCGAGGCTCTCTACACTTTTCCAGTGCCCAAGGGCGCCTCGGTGGCCAACTTCAGTATGTGGATCGGCGGCAAGGAAATGGTCGGCGAGGTGCTGGAGAAGGAGCGCGCGCGGCAGATATACGATAGCTACAAACGTCAGCGCCGAGATCCTGGCCTGCTTGAGCAGGTGGATTTCAAGACCTTCGAGATGCGCATCTTCCCCATTGCCGCGCGAGCCGAGCAGCGTATCGAGATTACCTATTACCAAGAACTACAGGTCGACGATCATTGGGCCACCTATGTCTATCCGCTGGCCACTGTGGCCCACGAAGGGCGCGGCTCGGCTACTCGCGGCAGCTTTGCGGTCAATTTCGAGGTGCTTTCTGAGATTCCGATTGCCGAGATGATGAGCCCTAGCCACGGTGGGGATTTTGTTGTCGCCGAGCATGATCCGAGTCTCTGGCAGGCTTCTCTCGAAACCCAAGGCGGCGATCTCAACCGCGATGTGGTGCTGGCTTACCGGCTGGCGCGACCGGTGACTGGCATCAATTTGGTGGCCTCGCGGGCCAATCCGCAGGAAGACGGTTTCTTTTTGCTCACCCTGACCACCGGTGAGAATCTGGACGCCAAGGTGGAGAGAGGTTCGGACTATGTCTTTGTCTTGGATATCTCGGGCTCGATGGACAACGACGGCAAGCTGGCCTTGTCGCGGCGCTCGCTCGGCGCTTTCATCGACGTGCTGGCGGCAGAGGACCGCTTCGAGGTCATCACCTTCAATGTCTCTGCCAATGCCCTATTTGGCGATCTGCGGCCGGGCGATGCGCGCAGCAAGCAGCTGGCGAACGAGTTTCTCGACTCGCAGAAGGCTCGTGGTGGCACCATGCTGGAGCCGGCGATTCGCGGTGCCTATAACTACAAAGCAGCCGATCGTCCGCTCAATGTGGTGATTCTCTCGGATGGCATGACCGAGGCCGGTGAACGTGCCACTTTGCTGGCATTGGCCGCTGAGCGCCCCGCCGGCAGTCGCCTATTTACCATCGGCGTGGGCAATGAGGTCAACCGGCCGCTGTTGGAGCAGTTGGCTGAGGATGCAGGCGGACTGGCGGCTTTCGTCTCGCGCGGGGCTGACTTCGCTCGCCAAGCGCAGGCTTTCCGCCGCAAGTTGATGCGGCCAGTGGCGACCAACGTGTCGATCGATCTCGAAGGGGCGGAGGTTAGCGGATTGGCTCCCGAGGGGCTGCCGAATCTCTACCACGGGGTGCCGCTGCGGCTCTACGGTCGCTATCGCAAGGCTGGGCCGGTGCGGGTGCGGCTGGCGGCGGCGATCGGCGGCGAGGAGTTCGAGCAGGTGGTCGAGTTCGACCTGCCGCAGCGAGCTGACAATCCGGAAATCGAACGCATGTGGGCCTTCGAGCGCATCGACGATCTGCTCGCCGAGGGGGATCGTCGGGGTTCTCGCCGCTCGGTGATCGATGAAGTGGTACGGCTCGGCGAGGCTTTCTCGATCGTCACCGAGTACACCTCCTTTATCGTGCTCGAGAACGACGCCGAGTACCAACGATGGAAGATCGAACGGCGCAACGTTCTGCGGCTGGCCCGCGACCGGTCTCGCCAAGCTGAAGTCCGCCAGCGCATCGAAACTCTGCGCCGCGGGGTGTCCGCTGATCTCGGGCCGGTACGTCCAGGAACGAAAGCGAAGACCGCGCCGCAGCTGGCTGCTGCCAACAAGCCGCTGCCGACCCCGAGCGCCGGCGGACCTGCGAGTAACCGACCCACCCGCCGGAACCGTGGCGACCTGCCGAGTTTCGGGGGTGGTGCCTTTGATTCGCTGACCGCGCTTGTGGTGTTAGCCATGGGGATGCTGTTCTGGTGGGGCCGGCGGTGGAATTGACCGTCCAGCGACTGCTGATACCTAGCAGGCAGACGGCCGAACTCGCGGCGGTGCGGTTCGGCCGTTGGCCTTGGGCGACTCTGTTCTTGGCCGCCGCCGCCCTGCTCGCCCATCTGCAGCCGACGACCACTCTCGCCTGGCAGTGGCAGCGGGATCTGCTGGCTACTCAGCCGTGGCGCTTGCTGACCGGCCATCTCACCCATTGGGGTGCTGAGCATCTGTTCTGGGACTTGCTGATCTTGCTGGTGGCGGGTGCAGCCTTGGAGCGGATCAGTCGCCGCCGTTGGCTGTTCACGATGGTCTTGGCGGCGCCGCTGATCTCTGTGGGCTTATGGCTGTGGCAACCGCAGTTGGCGGTGTATCGCGGTTTGTCGGGAATTGATAGCGCTCTGGTCGCCGCCTGGTGTGCCAGCTGGGTGGTCGAGGGGCGTCGGCGTGGCTCGGTGCAGCAAGTCGCCTTGGGCTTGATCGGCCTTGCTGGCCTGTTCGCCAAGCTACTCTTTGAGACCGCCAGTGGTGATGCCCTCTTCGTGGCCACCGCTGCGGCTGGTTTTGTCGCTGTGCCCTTCGCTCATGTCCTCGGTGGTCTTTGTGGTTTGGGGGGCAATGTTCTTCGGTGAGGGATGAATATCTGCCGGGGGCAACCGTAAAGCTCCGGCAGGAGGACACCCCGCAATGCAAAACAACAGCCTGGGTCGCTTGCTCTCTGTTTTCGTGCAGCCGACCCAGACGTTCCAATCGATCGCTGCCCGGCCAACCTGGATAATCGCCTTGATCGTCACTTCGTTGCTGTCGCTGGCGGCGATGGCGGTGATTGTGCCGAAGATCGATTGGGAGCAGAATATCCGCAAATCCTTGGCCGAAAGCGCGGTCGAACTCGACGCCGAGCAGATCGAGAGCCAAATCGAGGTCGTTGAGAAGTTCGGCGGGGCTACAGCCTATGTTTGGTCGGGAATGGCCCCTTGGCTGTTCTTCCCGATCGTCGCACTGCTTTTCTGGGGTCTATTCAGGATGGTCGGTGGGCAGTTGAGTTTTAGCCAGAGTCTGGCGGTGACTGCCCATGGCTATCTTCCCGGATTGCTCAAGCTGCTGCTTAGCTTGCCGGTGGTCTGGCGGATGTCGACTCTCGATGTGGACGCCTTCCAAAGCGGCGGTTTCCTACTCTCAAATCTCGGCTTCCTGGCTGGCGATGAGGCTACTGACGTGGTCCGAGCCTTGCTGACGAGCGCCGACGTTTTCAGCCTGTGGACCCTTGTTTTGTTGGTGATCGGTTTTACCATCACCGCTAAAGTTTCGCGAGGTACCGCGGTGCTCTGTGTCGGTTGCTTGTGGTCGGTGGGTGTTGGGCTCAAGGTGGTTTTGGCGCTGGTTGGCCAAGTCTTCGGCTAGCAGCCGGTGGAGAGATGACGGCAATGAAGAAAGTCTTTTTGATCGGAGTGATAGTTCTAGGGCTAGGAGCGCTGGTGTTCTTTAGCATCCATTCATCGGGCGGCGGCGGCAAGAGCATCAAAGTCTATGCTCACCCGGCGGAGCAGCGGCGGATCTCGCAAGTGGTCAAGGCCGGGGGCCAGTTGACGCCGCGGGTGAAGGTCGATATCTCGGCCCACGTGGTGGCCAAGATTGAGCATCTCTATGTCAAGGAAGGCGATGAACTGGTGGTTGGTCAGCCCTTTCTCGACTTGGAGAAGAAGGCTTTTCTGGCGGCTCGCGATCGAGCGGAGGCCCAGTTAGCGATCAGTCGGGTGCAGTTGCGTGAGCGCGAGGTCGACCTCACCGATGCGAAGCTAAAACTGCGGCGAGTGCGACGCCTCGCCGCGGCTGGCATTGCCTCGGCCGAGCAGGTCGAAGACGGTGAGCTGCGGCGAAGTTCGGCTGAGCTGCGCTTGGAACAGTTGCAGGAGGAGATTCGCCGTGCCGAGGCGGATCTCGGTAAGGCTAACGACGACCTGGAGAAAACTACTATCTACTCGCCCCTCAGCGGTCGGCTGATTGCGCTCAACGCGGAAGCCGGCGAAGTGGTGGTCTCCGGCACGATGAACAACTCCGGCTCAGTGATCGGCACGGTGGCGGATCTCTCTGAGATTTTGCTCGAAGTGGATGTTGACGAGACTGAGATTGTCGAGTTGGCGATTGGTCAGCCGGCCAAGGTACTAGTCGATGCCCTACCCAACAGAGAAATGAAGGGTCGGGTGGTGGAGATTGGCAGCTCGGGCTATGAACGTTCGCAGCAGCGCGACGTAGTGTTCTTCAAGGTCAAAGTGCTGCTCGAAGACCCTGATCCGCGACTCAAACCGAGCATGTCGGCGCGGGCCGAGATCGAGGTGGCGAGGCGCGACTCGGTGCTGGTAGTGCCGATTCAATCGGTGGTCGAGCGGCCACCGGCACAGGCTGTCGAACAGGACGGGGGGGCCAGCGAGGAAGGCGAGCAGCAGCTAGTGCGCGTTGCTTTGTTGATCGAAGATGGCAAAGTAGTCGAGCGGCCGGTGGAACTCGGTCTCGCCGATGCCACCGACGTCGAGGTGATCACGGGCGTAGAACTGGGTGAGCAGGTAATTACCGGACCCTATCGGGCATTGCGTGACTTGCAGGCTGGAGACTCGGTGGACATTCGTAGCGAGGACTCGGCAGCGAGCACCGCCGACTAGACTCGGCGAAAGGACTCAAGAATACAACATGCCACTCATCCAACTCAGCGCGGTAGAAAAAGTCTACGACATGGGGGTGGAGCAAGTTCGTGCCCTCGATGGTATCGATCTCAACATCGAGCAGGGCGACTATGTTGCCATTATGGGCGCTTCTGGCAGCGGCAAGTCGACGCTGATGAATCTGCTCGGCTGTCTCGATACGCCGACCGCTGGCTCCTACGTGCTCAACGAGCAGGCGGTGGAGAAGCTCGATGATGAAGAGCTGGCGCGAATTCGCAATCGCGAGATCGGCTTCGTCTTTCAAACCTTCAATCTGTTGGCTCGCACTAGTGCCTTGGCCAATGTGGAGTTGCCGTTGATCTACGCTGGTGAGGGGCGGCGGCAACGGCGGGAGAAGGCCCGCCGCGCGCTCGACAGAGTTGGCCTTGGTGATCGCATCAGCCATCAACCGAATGAACTCTCCGGTGGCCAGCGCCAGCGAGTGGCGGTGGCGCGGGCATTGGTCAACGAACCGTCGATCCTGCTGGCCGACGAACCCACGGGCAATCTCGACTCGACCACCTCGGCCGAGATTTTGGAACTTTTCGACGAGCTGCACCGAGCCGGCAATACGGTGATTTTGGTCACCCATGAGGTCGATGTGGCGGTGCATGCCCGCCGCCGCATAACCCTGCGCGACGGCAAGATTGTTGGCGACCTGACGGACTCGCCGGGCGCATTGGCAGTCAGCGAATCAGCTTAGGTAGGGAGCTGCACCATGCTGATATTCGAGAATTTTCGGGTCGCGCTGCAGGCCCTGCAGGCCAATAAGATGCGCTCGCTGCTCACCGTTTTGGGCATCATCATTGGTTCGGCGGCGGTGATTGCGGTAGTTTCCATCGTCCAGGGATTGCAGCACATGATTACTCAGCAGCTGCAGGAGGTCGGCGCTACCTATGTCATGGTGTTGCCCGATTTCAGCCGCCAAGATGATCAGGTAGTCCGTCAAGTCAAGCTGACTTGGAACGATGGCGAAGCCCTGGCGCAGCAGGTGAGGGGAATACGGAACATTACCCCGGTAGTGCTCGGCGGCGGCGTGCTCAAGCATCGCGACCGCCAACATCAGGCGACCGCCGTGTTGGGAGTCAACGAGCAGTGGCCGGAAGTCAACAACTATGTCGTCGAGCGTGGTCGCTTTTTCAACCGTATCGACATGGAACGCCGTCGCAAAGTGGCGGTGGTCGGTATGACGGTGATCGAAGAACTAGAACTCGGTCCCCAGCCAGTGGGCCAGGAAATCTATCTCGGCAGCATGCCGATGACAGTCATCGGGGTCATGGAAGAGCGCGGCCAAGTCCTGGGTCAGGACTCTGACGACTTTGTGTTCATTCCCTTTGACACCTCGCTCAGCCTGTTTGGCCGTCACAGCGGTGATTCAGTGCAGCTGCGCATGCAGGTGGTCAACGCGGAGCAGGTGGAGGAGGTCAAAGACGGTATTCAGCGGGTCCTACGCCAGCGTCACGGCCTGGAGGCCGGGCAGAGTGACGATTTCATCGTGGTGCTGCAGGACGAGATTCTGCAAACGGTCAACCGCATCATCGGTGGGGTGACCGCTGGCGTGTCGGCGATTGTTGGAGTGGCATTGCTGGTGGCCGGCATTGGCATCATGAACATCATGTTGGTGTCGGTGACCGAGCGCACTCGCGAGATCGGACTGCGCAAGTCTCTCGGGGCGCGGCGCAAGGACATCATGTTGCAATTCCTCGTCGAGGCAGTGGCCCTGGCCCTGGTGGGCGGCGCCCTCGGCCTGGCCCTGGGCTATGGCATTGGCGCGGTGGTCTCCAACATGCTGCCGGGCGAATGGCCGCCGGCCCACGTGCCGCTGTGGGCGGCGGTTTTGGCCTTCGGTTTCTGCGGTCTGGTGGGGGTGGTGTTCGGTATCTACCCTGCTTCACGGGCGGCCCGGCTCGACCCGATCGAGGCCTTGCGTTTCGAGTAACTCGGCCAGCGCACCGCTCAGGCTGTCGACTTCTTGCTCGGTGTTGAAGTAGTGAGGTGAGGCCCGCAGCACCCAGGCGACGCCTTTGCTATCGAAGTCGAGTAGGGCGGAGGAGCGTTCGGTGATGCTGACGTTGATCTTGCGCTGGCGTAGCCTGCGTTGCAGATCGTAGCCGTCTGGCCAAGGGATCGAGGCGGTGACGATGGCGCAGCGCTGGCGACCACGGTCGAGCACCCGGACGCCGGGCAATGCGGCCAGGCGCTGGCGCAGCAGGTCGGCCAAGCGGCTGCTGCGGCGAGCGATCCGCTCGAGTCCCACCGCCTGGGCATAGCGGGCTGCCGTGCCGCTGGCCATCACCAGGGCATATGCAAATTCCCAGTTCTCGAAGCGTCGCGCGTCGGCCCGTGGCCGATAGCTGTCGGGGCCGAGCCACTCGGCACCTCGCAGGTCGGGCAAGAGGGGCTCCCAGCCCGCTGCCAAGATCCGGTCCGAAGCATAGAGAAAGCCGGTGCCGCGAGGGCCACGGAGAAACTTGCGACCGGTGGTGCTGAGAAAGTCGCAGCCGAGGGCCTCGACATCGAGGGGCATCTGACCGACGGTCTGGCAGGCGTCTAGCAGGAAAGGCACTTCGGCCTCGCGGCACAGGCGACCGATCTCCGCCGCCGGTTGCACCAGGCCGGAGCTGGTGGGCACATGGGTCACCGCTGCTAGCCGCGGGCGTTTGTCGAGCAACAAACGGCGGAAGACCTCAAGATCGACCTCGCCATCGTCGGTGTCCGGTGGGTAGAGGATCTCGATGCCGAAGCGTCGCCGCAGGGCCAGGTAGGCGAGCTGATTGGAGACATAGTCATTGCGGGTGCTCAACAGGCAGTCGCCAGCTTGCCAAGACACTGCCGTGAGCACCAGATTGAAGGCGGCGGTGGCATTCTCAACCAGTGCGATGTTGCGAGCTTGGGCGCCGATCAAGCGACCTAGATCGACATAACACTCCTCGATCTGCTGCGCCATCAGCGCCGCTGCTTCGTAGCCTCCGACACGGGTCTCTAGATGCAAATACTGCTCGATCGCCATCAGCACGGGGCGTGGCATCAGGCTGGACCCGGCGTTGTTCAGATGTACCAGGTTGGCGCAGCCGGGAGTGTCGTCGCGTAGAGCGTCGAGGTCGAAGGCGGTGGTTTCGGCGGCGGCGGAATCGATAAAGTCAAGCATAGGCGTCCTTCCCAAGGGGATGAGCAAAAGAGATGCTGGAGACGTTATCATCGTCAGGCCGGCATTCAGGCGAGTCCGAAGAGAGTCAAACTCATGCCAACCATCGATCACACCTTTATCACCGAGACCCTGCAACAGCTAGTGCGGATCAACTCGGTCAACCCCAGTTTGTCTACCGCCGGGCCAGGCGAGGCCGAGATCGCCGCCTATGTCGAGCCGCTGATGGCGGCGATCAGTTTGCGGGCTCGGGTCCACACCGCGGCGCCGGGGCGTTTGAGCGTGGTCGGTCGCCGGGTGGGTCGTGGTGGTGGCCGTTCGCTGATGCTCAATGCTCACTACGACACCGTGGGCGTGGAGGAGATGCCTGAGCCCTTCTCGGCTGAGATTCACGACGATTGCCTGTGGGGCCGCGGTGCCTACGACATGAAGGGCAGCCTGGCGGCTTGCCTGGGGGCTGCCAAGGCACTGGCCGACGCTGGTATCGAATTGGCCGGAGACCTGTTGATCGCCGCAGTGGCCGACGAAGAGCATGCCAGCCTGGGGACGATCGACTTGCTGCCGCGCTATCCGGTTGATGGGGCGATTGTTACTGAACCCAGTGCTCTGGGACTGTGTCGGGCGCATAAGGGTTTTGTGTGGTTGCAGATCGAGATCGCCGGCCGCGCCGCCCATGGCAGCCAGTGGCAGCTGGGGTTGGATGCCAACCTGAAGATGGGTCGGGTGCTGGTCGGGCTCGAAGAGTTGTCGGCCGAGATCAGCCGGCAGCAGCATCCCCTACTTGGTGGCGCCAGCCTGCATGTCGGCCTGCTCGAAGGTGGCACCGCGCCGAGTGTTTATGCGGCAAACTCCCGGCTTACCGTCGAACGGCGGACCTTGCCGGGCGAAACGGAAGCACTGGCGATGAGGGAGGTCGAGGGGCTGCTGGCGCGGCTGCGAGACGAAGACTCAGAGTTGGTAGCCACGGTGCGTCCGCTGTTGACCCGAGAACCGTTTGAGGTCGCCGCCGACTCACCCATCGTGTTGGCGACCGCCGCCGCCGGCCAGCGGGTGAGGGGTGAGCCGCTCGCCCATGTTGGCGAGGGGCCGTGGATGGACTCGGCGCTGCTGGCCGCCGCCGGCGTCGATACAGTGGTGCTGGGGCCAGCGGGCGGCGGGGCGCATTCGCGGCGGGAGTGGGTTGAGTTGGAGTCTGTCTTCACCCTGGCCGAGATCCTCGCCGAGACGGCCATCGAATACTGCGGTACCAGCAGCCGCTGAGCGGCCCGAGCGAACCATGCGCCGCGCCGATCGTCTATTTCAGATCGTCCACAAACTGCGCCGCAATCGGGTGTTGACCGCCAGTCGCTTGGCCGCCGAGCTGGAAGTCTCCGAGCGTACTATTTACCGCGACCTGCGAGTGCTGTCGTCGAGCGGGCTTCAGATCGAGGGTGAGGCAGGGGTGGGCTACCGGTTGCGGGACTGGGATCTGCCGCCACTGATGTTCGATCGCGAGGAAATCGAAGCCTTGGTCTTCGGCGTGCGGATCGTGCGCAGTTGGGCGGATCCAGATCTCGCGGAGGCAGCCCAGAGGGTGTTGTCGAAGGTCGAAGCGGTGTTGCCGGACGAACGCGAAGCGGATCTCCGGGAGACCGCTCTATTCGCACCACGCCTGGTCCCTGGGCCGCCGATAGCAGAAAACCTGGTGCGACTGCGCGGGGCTATTCGCGAGCGTCGCAAAGTGCGTTTCGCCTATTTCGATGCTCAGGGTGAAGGCAGTGAGCGAGTGGTCTGGCCGCTGGGGATGGTGTTCTATGGTCCCACCTGGAACGTCGCTAGCTGGTGTGAGCTGCGTCTCGCCTTTCGCGCTTTCAGACCCGATCGCATGCGCCGCCTAGAGGTGCTCGGCGAGCACTTCGAGGCGACCGCGGGTCGCACCATGGACGACTATCTCAAGTTGGTGGGCTGCGATGAAAGAGGACACTTGTCCTGAGCCTCAGCTTGCGGAGTCGCGCTCCAGGGTTCAGGCCGTGGCTTCGGTTGCCTCCATGTAAGGCATCGCTGGCTGGCGGCCGCACAACCGCGAATAGACGGTCAGAGCTCCTCGGTGGTGAGCGCTGTGGTCGACGATTGCGCCCACCACTGCCGCCCGTGGTAGGCCGCCCATGATCGGACCCTCGGGCAGGGGGGCCGCCAAGTCTTCATCGCTCAAGTCTCTCAGCTGCTCGCTCCAAGCGGCGAAAGCACGCTCAACCCATGCCCGAGCCTCCTTCAAGGTCTCTATCTTGGCGATCAACTTGCCGTGCTCTGCGAAGTTCATGTCGAAGCCCTCGGCGCCAAAAGCACCGTCGCGGAACCAATCCAAGGTGTGAGCGACGTGCTGCGCGGCGGTCATCATGCCGGGAGCTGGCGCGAAAGCGGCGTCAGCCTCCTGCAAGCAGCGGCTTGAGCGTTCGAAGTAGTCCTGAGTGACCTGTAGCTCGGCGAGTGACGCTGGGCGAGTGCTCATGGTGAGAGTTTCTCCTGTCATCAGTGGATAGTCGGCCAGTGGTCCGAGGTGTAAGTGTGGCATGAGTACCCTGACAGCGTGGTGTCAGGAGAGGTTCGGCGATGGCCAGGAGTCAAGAGGTTTGGATGGCTTTGACGACCCGATCTACCAGGCCGGTCGCCGAGGGTGCCGCAGCTTGGTAGCAGTGGCTAACACCCAAAGAGCGAAGCTCACCGCTAGTCACCGGGCCGATCGATGCTGCTTTCAAGCTTCGCACCCTGGCTTGCCAGGATGAACCAAAAAGCTGGCGGAAATGGCGTGCGATGCGCGGGCTGGTGAAGGTCACCCATCCCAGGTTGCCGGCGCCAAAAATTTGCTCCGCTTGCTGCTGCGCCGCAGCTGGTACTCGTTTGTCGTAAGCGGTCACGGTTTCTACCATAGCGCCGCCGCTGGTCAGTGCCGCGGCTAGATCGGGCCGAGCGTCAGCCGCTTGCGGGATGAGCACCCGCTGGCCACTGACTCGCGGCCCGAGCAGCTTGGCCAAGCCTGCGGCCGAGGCGATGCGGGGGATCAGGGCGGCGGGGTGGCCACGCTCAGCGAGGGCCGCGGCGGTCGCCGGACCGACGGCGGCTAGCGGCGGCAGCTGAGTGGCTGCTGAGTGGTTGAAGAATGCTACCACCGCGTTGCTGGAGGTGAAAGCGATCCAGCTGAACTCACCCGTCCGGGCGGCGGCAGCCCGTAACCGCGCCGGATCTTCAGGTTCAACAACTACCAATAGGGGCAAGCAGACCACCTCGGCGCCCGCATCTCGAAATGCGCGCCGCATGGGCTCTGCTTGTCTCGCCGCGCGGGTGAGAACTACTCTTTGTCCGCTCAGCGGTAGAAGACTGCCAGGACTCATTTGTTCGCTCCAAGGAGCCCATGGGCCGCTACAGAGCCGCCAGCACTCGATCGGCGCCGTCGGCGCGCATTGCATCTACGCAAGCACGGGCCAAGTCCTCGCCAGCGGTGCCACGAACCTCACCCACTGCTGCTCGCTTGCCGTCGGCGGTGCTCAGCAAGCCGCGCAAGCGGGTTTGGCCATCCTCGGTGGGTTCAGCAAAGGCCGCCAGCGGTAGCGTACAGTCACCGCCGAAGGCCCGTACCAGATATCTTTCCAGGTCAGCCTCCAGGCGGGTTTCGGCATGGTCTAGAGCGCGGCAGAAAGGCGTGGCGCGGCCCTTCCGCAGAACTTGTAGTGCCAAGATGCCCTGCCCTGGCGCCGGCAACATTTGCTCGGTCGGCAAAGGGTAGGCGGGCAGGTCGCAGAGGTTCAGGCGGGCCAGTCCAGCGGCGGCCAGGATGACTCCGGCGGCGCCACTTTCGCGCCATTTTCTCAGCCGGGTATCGACGTTGCCGCGGATCGATTCGACTTTGAAATCAATGCGGTGGCGGAGGATCTGCGCGCCACGGCGTAGGGAACCGGTGAGCAGGGTCGAGCCCATGGGTAGGTCGCCCAAGTGACTGCCGACGGCTGAAACCAGTGAATCCCGTGGATCGACCCGGCGCGGATAAGCAGCGATGCTCAGGCCATCGGCAACGGTGACCGGTAGATCTTTGAGACTGTGGACCGCCAGGTCGATCGATCCATCGAGCAAGCCTGCTTCCAGCTCTTCGGTGAACAGGCCTTTGCCGCCAATTTTGGCCAGGTCGCCGGGGGTGGTGTCGCCGCGGGTGGTGATCGGCACCAGTTCTACCTGCAGGCCGCGATGGGCGCGGCGCAGGGCCTCGGCCACCTGGCCACTCTGCGCCAGGGCTAGCTGGCTGGCGCGGGTACCCAGGCGTAGAGGCGAGGTCGGCAAGGTGGTTGCATCGCTGGCCGGGCTCATTTCTTGCGGCTCTCACTCTTTTCATCGTCGAGTTGGAAGAGGTGGCGGGCGAGGCTCAAGGTCGAGGTATCGTCCGCTTCGAGTTTTCGCATCCGCTGGCTTGGGTGGTGCAGCAGTTTACGCACCAAGGCGCGGGTCAGCCGGTCGAGTTCCTCATGGGTGTGCTCGGGAAAACGCTCCCGGGCGGTCTCGATTTCGCCGCGGCGCAGCAATTCGGCACGGCGGAAAAGACTGGCCACAAGGGGCTCGGCGTCGAGTCCGCGAATCCAGCCTTCGAGTAAGCGCAGCTCGTGGTCAAGGATCTCCTGCACTCGCGGAATCTCGGCTCGCCGGCGCACCAAATTCTGTGAGATCAGCCGTTCTAGGGAATCGATATCTTGGAGAAAGGCGTTCTCCAGTTCGCCAGCGCCAGGGTCGATGTTGCGCGGTACGCCGAGATCCACCAGCAGCAGGGGTCGGCGTCGGCCAGTACCGAGAGCCGACTCCAAGTCGCCGCGGGTCAGTACCGGTTCGTTGGCGCCGGTGGAGGCCACCACGACATCGGCTTGGGCTGCCGCGGCGACTCGCTGGTCCCAGGCGACGGTGTGGGCGCTGCCGAGGCGTTGGGCGAAGCTAGTGGCGCGTTCGGCGGTGCGGTTGGCGATGCTCAGTTGGCTAGCCCCTTGCTCGGACAGGGCCCGGGCCACTTGCATCGAGATTTCACCCACTCCGAGCAACAGTACGCGGCAGCTGCCGAGGTCGCGAAAGATGCTGCGCGCCAGGTCGACCACGGCGTAGCCGAAGGATACCGAGCCGCTGGTAATTGCGGTTTCGGCCCGCGCCCGACCGCCGCAGCTGATCGCCACCCGCAGCAGGCGTTGGATCAGCGGCCCGGCGGCCTGGTTGCCAGTGGCCCGTTCAGCGGCCTTCTTAACCTGGCCCAAGATCTCTGGTTCGCCGAGCACCATCGACTGTAGGCCACTAGCGACCTCGAGCAGGTGCCGGGCGACCTCGCCGCCGTGTTTGACGTAGAAGCGCCCCTCGCGCTCGATCTCTGGCGCCCGCTCGAGGAAAGCGATTTCGAGGCCATTGCGGTAGGCCTGCTCTTCTCGGTGCGGCCGCAAGTAGAGCTCGGTGCGATTGCAGGTCGACAGCAGGCAAGCTTCAGCGATCGCCTCGTCGGCCAGCAGTCGGCTGAGTAGCTGGTCACCTTCCTCGTCGCCGTAGGTCACTTTCTCGCGCAGAGCCAAGGGTGCCGAGCGATGGTCGATGCCGATCAGCAGCAGCTGCGGCTCTCGCCGGCGGCGGTCGCCGAGGTCGAGATTTAAGTGGCTGGGATTCACGGCAGGTGGCTGGATTGAAGATTGATCGCGAAGATCGAGCATATTATCGCTGCCAGCCCGACAAGGCTGGCAAAAGCTGTTTGTCGGCCACCCCAGCCGCGCACCTGCCGTAAGGTCAGCGCCAGTCCGTAGAAACCCCAGGTGGCGAGCGAAAAGAGGATCTTGCTGTCGGTCAGCCAGGGTTGCTGGTAGACCTGCACCGCCCAAACCACGCCTGAGATCACCACCCCGGTCAGCGACAAGAAGCCCACCAGCAGAGCGCCAGCCATCATTCTCTCGAGCACTTCGAGGGGAGGTAGCTTGCCGAAGAAGTTGGAGAATCGGCTGCGCTTGATCTCAGCGTAGAGGCGGAGAAAGAGGAAACCATAGCCGGCGCCGACGACGAAGGCGGCATAGCCGATCAATCCCATGGCTACATGAATGGCAAACAGGGGGTGGGAGAGAATCGCTCGTTGTGGCGAAAGATCTGCGGTCAAGAACGAACTCAGCAGTTGCAGGATGAAGGCCAGAGTCAGCATCCAGAAGCCGGTGGCTTGTTCGCGGCTGGTCCACTCAACCAAGGCATAGACCACCGCCACCGCGAAAGCCAGGGCGCCGAGCATCTGCGAGATCGTAGCGGCCGGGAACTGCCCCGACTCTAGAGTCAGCATCACCAAGTGAACCAAGTGCAGGCCAAGGACGGTGGTAAACAGGCCACGCGCCCAGGTCTGCGCCCGGACGCTGCCGGCGAAGAACCAGAAGCCATAGCCCGCCGTAGCCCCTAAATAGAGGAGCGGCAGCAGTACAGTGGTGATTTTCAGGGCTATATTCATCAAAGCACACCGGAGCCGATCGGGGGCTGGAGTCTAGCAGGCTAGGAGTCCGGGCAACCCTCCCCGGGCTGGGCAGTAGGCTTGGCGGTTCGCGCCTGGAGCTGAACAGATAGAATCCGCTTCGAACTCCACATTCTCTGCTTAGATCTTGAAGTGAGCCATCCAGAGTCATGAGTCAAATCGATCCCTATCAGCCGAAGCACATCGTGCGCATCATCACCGCCACTTCGCTCTACGATGGCCACGACGCATCGATCAACATCATGCGCCGTATTTTGCAAGCCTCGGGAGCGGAGGTCATTCATCTGGGGCATAACCGCAGCGTGGCGGAAATCGTCAATGCCGCGGTCCAGGAAGACGTCCAGGGGGTGGCGGTTACCAGCTACCAGGGTGGCCACATGGAGTTCTTCACCTATTTGCGCGAGATGCTCGACCAGCGCGGTGCTGGCCTGGTGAAGATCTTTGGCGGTGGCGGTGGCACCATCGTGCCGCGGGAGATCGAGCAGTTGCACGCCGCCGGCATCGACCGAATCTTCTCTCCCGACGACGGCAGGGCGCTCGGTCTTCAAGGGATGATCGACATCGTCCTGAGGGGTTGTGATTTCGACCTCACCGAGTTGCCGGTCGACAGCGGCCACCCTGACCAGCAGCTGGCCCGTCGGATCTCCCGCGCCGAGGCCGGCTTGACCACCGAGCGGCCGACCGCCAGCGCCTCGTGGCGGGCGCCGGTGGTGGGCATCACCGGCACTGGCGGAGCTGGCAAGTCGAGCCTCACCGACGAATTAGTGCGGCGCTTTTTGGCCGATTTTGACCACCAGCGGGTGGCGGTGCTGTGTGCCGATCCGACCCGTCGTCGCACCGGTGGCGCCTTGCTCGGCGATCGGATTCGCTTCAATACGTTGAAGAACGAGCGGCTGTTCATGCGCTCCCTCGCCACCCGCGGCGCCAAGGGCGAGCTTGCCGAGTCGATTGGCCGGGTGGTGGAGGAGGTGTGCGGCGAATTCGATCTGGTGATCGTCGAGACCGCCGGTATCGGCCAGGGCGACAGCTCGATCACCGACATCGCCGACCTCACTCTCTACGTCATGACCAGCGAGTACGGCGCCCCGAGTCAGCTCGAGAAAATCGAGATGTTGGACTATGCCGATCTGGTGGCGATCAATAAATACACCCGCCGCGGTTCTGAGGACGCCCTGCGCGATGTGCGCAAGCAGGTGCAGCGCAACCGTCAGCTGTGGGATACCCCCCCTGAGCAGCTGCCGGTGTTTGGCACCAGCGCGGCGCACTTCAACGATGCCGGGGTCAACGCCCTTTATGCCGAGCTCGTTCAGCTGCTCGCTAGTCGCCTAGAGCTTGACTGGCAGAGCAAATTCGCAGCAACCGACCAGCGGGTGACGGACACCGTCGCATCGGTAATCCCCGCCGGTCGCGAACGCTACCTCAGCGAAGTGGCGGCGAGCTGTCGCGACTATCGGCGTCGGGCCGAGCAGCAAGCCGCAGTGGCCCGCCGGGTGGAAGCACTGCGCCTGGCCCTTGAGGAACTAGGAGAGAAGCCCCTCGACAGCTGGCACGAGCTGGGTCGAGAGACCGGTACCTACGGTCCTGCCGCCACTGCGATGTTCAAATGCCACGATGGTCTGCTCGCTGAACTAGATAGCCGTAGCCGAGAAATCCTCGGCGGCTGGCATAGTTGGCGTCAACGCTACGATGGTGACACCTTCTCCTACCCGGTTCGGGGCCGGCAGATTGAAGTGACTAATACTCGCCAAACTCTGTCCGGCAGCCTGGTGCGCAAAGTGGCTCTGCCGCGCTTCGAGGCCGCTGCCGAGCGCCTGCGCTGGCGGCTGTTGGAGAATGTGCCGGGGGAGTATCCCTACACCGCTGGAGTGTTTCCGTTCAAACGTCAGGCCGAGGATCCGACGCGGATGTTCGCTGGCGAAGGAGATGCGGCGCGCACCAATCGCCGATTTCATCTCCTTGCCGACCCGCAGCCGGCAAAGCGCTTGTCGACCGCCTTTGATTCCCTGACCTTGTATGGCGAGGATCCCGGCCGCCGGCCCGATGTTTACGGCAAGATTGGCGAGAGCGGCGTCTCGGTTTGGAGCGCCGAGGAAGCGGAGCAGCTCTATGCCGGCTTCGACCTCTGTGATCCCAAAACCTCGGTGTCGATGACCATCAACGGCCCGGCGCCGACGATCCTGGCCTTCTTTCTCAACACCGCCATCCGCCAGCAATGCCGCCGCTTCTTGCGCCAGGCTGGTCGCTTGGAGATTAGCGAGGCTGAAGAGCTACAGCCCGACTCTTTCCGGGGCTCGAGTTGGCTCGAGGTGCGAGCCTTGCTCACCGAAGAGGAGTACGAGACGGTTGCCTGCGCCGCCCAACAGGAAGTTCGCGGCACGGTGCAGGCCGACATTCTCAAGGAGGACCAGGGCCAGAACACTTGCATCTTCTCGACCGAGTTCGCCTTGCGGATGATGGGCGACGTGCAGCAGTACTTCATCGACCAGGGGGTGCGCAATTTCTACAGCGTGTCGATTTCTGGCTACCACATCGCCGAGGCTGGGGCCAATCCCATCCACCAGCTGGCCTTCACTCTGGCCAATGGCCTGACTTACATCGAGTACTACCTGTCGCGGGGCATGGCGATCGACGATTTTGCCGCCAATTTGAGCTTTTTCTTCAGTAACGGCATGGACGCCGAATACTCGGTCATCGGTCGGGTGGCGCGGCGCATCTGGGCGGTGACCTTGCGCCAGCGCTATGGCGCCAACGACCGCAGCCAGAAGCTGAAGTACCATATCCAGACCAGTGGCCGCTCACTGCACGCGCAAGAGATCCAGTTCAACGACATCCGCACCACTCTGCAAGCGCTGCTGGCCACCTATGACAACGCCCAGAGTCTGCATACCAACGCCTATGACGAAGCCATCACCACCCCGACGGAGGAGTCGGTGCGGCGAGCGATGGCGATTCAGCTGATTATCAACCGCGAGTTCGGCCTCACTTTCTGTGAGAACGCCACCCAGGGCAGTTTCATCATCGAGCAGCTCACCGATCTGGTGGAGGAGGCGGTGTTGGCCGAGTTCGACCGCTTGACCGAGCGCGGCGGGGTGCTCGGGGCGATGGAGTTGCAGTATCAGCGCGGTACTATCCAAGAGGATTCGCTGCATTACGAGCACCTCAAACACAGCGGCGAGCTGCCGCTGATCGGTGTCAACACCTTCCTACCCGACAATCGGGAAGCAGCCGAGACGCCGCGTGAGATCGACTTGACCCGGGCGACGCCGGAAGAGAAGCAAGGCGCGGTCTCGCGTTTGGCCGACTTCCATAAGCGCCACCAGGATACGGCCGAACACGCCCTGGCCGAGTTGCGGCGGGCAGCGCTCGACGGCGGCAATATCTTCGCCGCGCTGATGCGGACCGTGGAGAGTTGCTCGCTGGGCCAGATCACCGCCGCGCTGTATCAAGTCGGCGGTGAGTACCGGCGCAATCTGTAGATCTCAATTCCGGGTGCGCTAGAACGCATGCGGCCATGTTAGCGTCCGCTTTGAGCATTGCCTTGAGCATTGTCACGCCACTACCCACTTGACTCTAGAGAATCGATCACTTCCGAAGGAGGACACCGTATGTCAACCCTACGTCATTGGGCGCTGCTAGCCCTGCTGAGCCTACTCCTGACTTCCGCTGCCACCGCCGCCACGATCAACAAGGACTTTCCCTTCGAGGTCGACAAATGGTACGACCTCGATGTGGTCGACGGTGAGGTCACCATCCACCGCGTGCGGATCGAGGTGCAGAGTGGCAACGTCAAGTCGCGGATTTTCCGCCCGTCCAATAGCGAGTTCTCGACCACCGTCCAGATCCAGGTCGCTTACACCAACGACAGATCACGGGAGGTCGAAGCCGATATCGACATTGTTTGGCTCGACAAGGCTGGCAAGGAGATCGATGGTTACCGTGACGAGGAAGATATGGATGAGGACGAATCCGACAAGATGACCATGACCTTCTCGACCTCGAAATACGGCCTGGAAGTTGCCCAGACGCTGCGAGTTCGGATCGACTTCTGAGCGCCCCGCATAGCGGCACACCGCCTCTATTGAGACCCGCAGTCTAACGGTAAGATCGAGCGCTGACACCGCACGATGCGCTTTCCCAACGACGACTGGCAGCAGGTTTTCGCAGCCACACCGAGCTTGTTGGCAGAGCAGTTGAGAATGGTCGCTCGTGGAGAGGTGGCTCAGCTGTTGATCCAAGGCGGGCTGCACGAACCAAGGTTGGGTCGGCAGCCCTCGGTGGTGGCCAGCATCAGGCTCGGCGATCCTCTAGGTGGCAGCACGCCAGTTTTTTTCTGGAATGCCACGCCGTCGGTGCCGCGGGCTGCTCCCTGAGCGGATCGCGGCGGCCTCCAGGAATCAGCCGCCGAAGGTGTCGCAGACCCGCGGGTCGCCGTTCTCCAGGCCGCGGCGGAACCAGCTGATACGGTGCTCGGCGGAGCCGTGGGTGAAGGCGTCGGGGTGGATCGAACGCCCCGACATGCGGGCGATGCGGTCGTCGCCGATCGAACCAGCGGCGCGCAGGCCCTCGTCCAAGTCGCCACGCTCGAGCTTGCCCCGTTGGGCCGCCGAATGGCCCCAGACGCCGGCGTAACAATCAGCTTGCAGCTCCATTGCCACTTGGATTTGATTGGCTTCGCGCTTGCTTGCTCGCTGCTTGGCGCGGCGTACTTGATCGCTGATCCCGAGCAAAGTCTGGACATGGTGGCCGATCTCGTGGGCCAAGACGTAGGCCTGGGCGAAATCACCAGGAGCACGGAAACGATCGCTGAGTTCGCGATAGAACACCAGATCGATGTAGACCTTGCGGTCGGCCGGGCAGTAGAACGGGCCGCTGGCGGCCTGGGCGTAGCCGCAGCCGGAGCGATCGAAGTCGCGAAACAGCACCAAGGTGGTTTCTTCGTAGCGTTGGCCTAGCTGCGGTAGCAACTGCTGCCATACCGCTTGGATATCGTCGAGCTGATAGCCGATGAACTCGACCATTGCCTGCTCCGGATCGTCCGCCAAGGATCCGGGCTGCTGGTATTGCTGCGGCGCCGGACTCGTCGGACTCTGCCCCCCATCCATGCCACCAACCAGCTGGAAGAAATCCTGGCCAAAGACCAAGCTCAGCACGCCGAGCAGCAGGATGGTGCCGCAGCCCATCTGCGACCCTCGGCCCATTGGAATCCGGCCTTGTTTGTGCCGCCTATCTTCGATATTCCTGCTCTTATGTCCCCGTGTCCAACGCACCACAACACTCCTACCTTCGCCGTTATCTCTTCGTCCGGCTGTGGGACTTTCCCGCGCCGTACCCGCCACCGAACGCTGCTAGCGCAGCGGAATCTCGCTCTCGGTAGCCCGCGTGGCGAGAAAACTATCACGCAGGACCCCGCGAACGGCCCGAGTTGCCTTTTTCTCCGATAGAATTGCGAGTCGGTGGAGAGCCCGCAGGGGCTTTGACTCTACTGAGGCGCGGTGCTAGCGTGCCGAATCCCGCGCAGCCCTCCCGCCTTGGCGAGAGGCTTGCCGCACCAGCACACCCGAATGAAATGGGAGATGGAGTCGATGGCCAAGACGATCCTACTCGCGGACGACAGCATTACCATCCAGAAAGTGGTCGAACTCACCTTCATGGACGAGGACTACCAGATCATGGCGGTCAGCGATGGTACTGCCGCGCTGGCCAAGCTGGACGAAAATATTCCAGATCTGGTGATCGCCGATGTCCACATGCCTGGGGCTGATGGCTACGAGGTGTGTCGTACTGTCAAGCAGCGCGCACCCGAGGTGCCGGTGGTCTTGCTAGTCGGGACGTTCGAACCTTTCGATGCCGACCAGGCGGCCAGCGCTAACGCCGATGGACATCTGAAGAAGCCCTTCGACTCTCAAGACTTGCTGCAGTTAGTCGAGCAGCTGATCGGTAGTGAGGCGACGGCGGAGGAGCAGGCTGCCGAGGAGCCAGCTGTTGCGGAATCGGAGCTTCCCTCACCGACGTTTGGCGCGGTGGATGCGGCGCCAAGCGTGGGCACCGAGGACGAGACTCTGATTGGCAGCGCGACCGACTTCGCGCTGGCCGATGGCCTGGGTACGCCGCGGATTCATGCGTTGATGGACGACGCGCCCTCGATTCCGGTCGTCGAGGTGGAAGCGGCAGCTGCCAGCGAAGCCACGACGGTTGCCGGCGGTACTTGGGACGGCTCTCAGTCGGTGACTGAGGAAGCTGAGGAAGCGATCGAAGATACTAACGAAGCGGTGCTGGACGCCGCCGACAGCGTGGTAAGCGCAGCCGATGACCTTGACCTCGAACTAGCCGGCGCCACCGGTTTAACCGCCAGTGCCGAGGACCAGGTTACTGAGCTGGTGGCTTCGGCTCCGGAGGCCGACACTCGTCCGACATTGGCCCGCTCCATGGACACCTCCGAAGACACTTCGGAGGTCGCCGAAGAGTCCGCTGCCAGCGACAATGGGCACTTGACATTGTCCGACAGTGATCTCGAGCGAGTTGCCAAGAGGGTGGTCGAGCTGATCAGCGACAAGGTCTTGCACGACGTGGCCTGGGAAGTTGTTCCAGATCTTGCCGAACTGGCGATCAAGGAGCGCATTCGCGACTTGGAGAGTCAGGTCGAGTAGTGGTGGTGGATTTTCGCGCCTTCGCCGACCGGCTGAGGTCCCGGCGGGTGGGTCCATCCGCCGCCCTGGTGCTCGCGGAAACCGTCGGCTCAACTCATGTCTTGGGGCAGCGCCTACTCGAAGCGTACGCCTGCGACAGCTGCGAGACCCCGGCGATCGACCTCATTGCTTGGCAGCAACTGGCCGGTCGTGGGCGCCACCAACGGCGTTGGGCAAGTCCGCCCGGACAAGGAATCTACGTTTCTCTAGTACGAGATCTACCCAGCGCCAAGTGCTTGCAAGGCTTGCCGCTAGTGGTGGCGGTGGTGCTGTGCCGTCAGCTGCGACTCTATCTCGGCGCACGCTGCAGATTGAAGTGGCCCAACGATCTCATGGTGCAAGAGCGCAAGCTTGGCGGCATTCTGATCGAGGCCAAGACGGCCAGCGAGCGGGCTCGGGTGGTGATCAGCTTTGGCATCAACTATGGCCTGCTAAACTCTTTCGCCGAAGTGGGCGCGACGTCTCTTGCACAAGAGTTGGAAAGCGCTGTGCCGCTGGCCTCGCTGCCGAGTTTGGCAGATCTCGCTGCCGAGTTGCTGACCGCGGTCGAAGGGGCGCTGCGGCGACCGAACGATCAGCTGTTGCTGGCTCAATACAGCCGTTTCTCGGCGCATCGTCCGGGTGATTCGATGCATTGTCGGATGACCGCCGAAGAAGTGTCTGGCACTTTTGTCGGTTTCGATGATCGCGGCTTTCTCCGCTTGCAGGTGGCGGGCAAGGAACGGTCGATAAGCGTTGGCGAGGTGATGGGTGGCTGATTCTAGAAGTGGGCAACTGGTGGTGGTCGATGCCGGCAACACCAACACCGTCTTCGGCATCTTCCGTGGCGGTGAGTTGGCGACAGACTTTCGCCTATCCACCGATCCCGAGCGCACTGCCGACGAATACACCGCTTTGCTCTCGCCACTTTTCTCGGCAGCAGGCTTAGATCCGCGGCAGACGGATGCGCTGCTAGTGTCGTCGGTGGTTCCGCGTCTGCGGCAAATCCTGGAGCGTCTCGGCCGGCGATACTTCGCTGCCGACCCTGTCTTCGTCGGGCCGGCCCTCGACACCGGGCTGGAGATCCGCCATCTGGATCCCGCCGAGGTCGGTGCCGACCGGGTAGTCAATTCGCTGGCGGCGCGAAATCTCTATGGCGCGCCGCTGGTGGTGGTCGATTTCGGCACCGCCACCACCTTTGACGTCTTGGCGCCTGACGGTGCCTATGTTGGAGGGTTGATCGCGCCGGGGCCGGAGATTTCCGCCGAGGCCCTGTTCTCCCATGCTTCTCGGCTCTACCGAGTAGATCTGAGAAAGCCCCAACGCCTGATCGGGCGCGACACCGCCGGGGCCATGCGGTCGGGAATCTACTACGGCTATTTGGGACTGGTGGACGGCATCCTCGAACGCCTGTTGGCCGAGCTGGGCGAACTGCGCACGGTGGTGGCCACCGGCGGACAAGCACGGTGGATCGCTGAAGGTTCTCGCTTCATTCGCCATGTCGAGCCCTTGCTCACCCTCTATGGACTGCGGCAGATCCACGAGTATCAGCATGAGCAAAGAGCGGCCCGAGACTGAGTCCGGGCAACCGCCGGCAAATCCGGTCGCGGGCGCAGACCACAGCTATTTCCAAGCGATCGAAAGCACCTTTATCGAACTGCGAGGAGCGCCCTTGCTGTTGTCGCCAGCAGATTGGCAAGTTGCTCAAAGCTGGCATCAGCAGGGTATTTCCCTGCGCTTGGTCGAGAGTACCTTGCGCGAGATCTTCGAGCATCGCCAGGCGGTGCCGCAGGACAAAGTGCTGACCCTGCGCTTCTGCCGCTCAGCGGTGGAGAAGGCCTTCAAGCGAGAGCAGGAACTGAGCCTGGGCGCCGATCGCCAAACCACTGTTCCAGGTCTCGATCTAGCGCAGATCCTGGGCCGGCTGGCCGATTCTCTTCCCGACCAGATGGCTGACCTCAGCTGGCGTTTGCGGCAGCTCGAAGGCGATGCCGAGCATCTCGAGAAACAACTCGGTGACCTGGATCACGAACTGATGGAGCGAGCTTCGAGCCTGCTAGACGAAGACAGTCGCCAGCAGCTCGACGCTGCCTTGGCCGAATCCCTCGCCTCCCTCGGCCGCCGCCTATCCCGAGCCGAGCTCGAACAAGCCGCGCCACGGTTGCGCAACAGTTTGCTACGGCGCCAGCTAGAGCTACCCATCCTGTCGTTGTTTTCATTGCCAGACAGTGAGTAGTAGTGAACGCTACCCACACAAAGTGTTGTAGCGCCAGAATAGATGCTTGGAAGGATCCACGATTTGCACACCTTACGGCGGCAGCTTCAACTACTCCCGCGGCATCTCCCTCGACCGTCTCCCAACATACTGGCCTGGTGCCGTTCTGGTGCCACCCTAGTCGTGCCCTCTTGTTTTCTGTAGCTTACGTCACGTTGGTGTTCGCTCGTGCAGCCTGCCTGTTGCCAAGGCAACTGCATCGATCGTCTCTTTCACGGCGGCAAGCCACGCCGGTTAATAGCGGCGGCTAGGTACCGCACTTCTGTTCTCGCCCTGGCCGATTGCGACATCTCTGCGGAAATCGCTCTGGCGGCGGCTAGCCGCCACGGACTTGGATGGCCTCGGTGATCTCGATGCTTGATTCCAGGCATCGCCCAGCAGAGGTCAGATTTACTACTCGGCTCGTGAGGCTCGCTCTCACCAGCGGCGCCAGCAGCTGACCTTCGGTCTCGCGTGCGAGCCTGGCGAGAAAGTCTTTTTTCCTTGCAAGATAGCCCGGTGGCTTCGCGTCTCTGGGGGGTATGGAATCTAAGACTCGTATTTTGGGATCGGCGCCAGCGCTGCCGTGGGCGATTGCGTTTCTTGTCGGCGTGGTGCTGGTACCTGCTCTGGGAGACGCGCCGCTCGGCCTGGCGATGGCTTTAATTGGCCTGGGAGTGGCCTCGGGCCGCACCTTGGGCCGTGGACTGGCGGTACTGGCCTTGGGCTTGGTACTCGGTAGTTTGGACGCGAGCGAGCAACGCCTCGGTTGGCGGGGCTTTGTGCCAGCTCGGCCAGTGGAGCTGTTGGTGCGAACGGTCAGCCATGTCCAATTGGGCAAGGAAGGGGAGCGGCGTCTGTGGGTGGAGATCGAGCGTTGGCGGCAGGGTCGCCGAGCTGGTGGGGGAGGGCGTTCAGCTCATTTGACCCTGCCGGCCGCGGTGCAGCCGCCTTCGCGCGGTGCGTTGCTCAGGGTCCGAGGCTATCTACGTCAGTCACGGGGCTTTTGGAATGGAGTAACGACCGCCGCCTCGAGCTGGCGGATGTGGGTCGCAAGCCCGCGGCTCTACGCTCTGGAGCAGCCCCCATCCTGGCGGGCGCGGCCAGCTGCCGCTCTCCGTCGCTGGGCGGATAGCGCCTGGCAGGATGCGGCGGGCCCCGGAGTGGAACTGGCTCGGACCCTATTGCTGGGAGATCGGTCTGCTCTGGATGAGGACTGGCAGCGGGCTTTGCGGCGCGCCGGGTTGCAGCATTTGCTGGCGGTTTCTGGTTTACATGTCGGCATAGTGGCCTGGATGCTGCTGAGCGTCGCCGGGCGCTGGTGGCGGCTGCCGCGATATCTACTGGCGGCTTTGGGTGTGGTTGCCTATCTGGCCTTGGTCGGGCCGCGGCCCTCGGTGTTGCGGGCGGTGTTGATGGGGTTGTGGGCTCTACTGGCTAGGGTAGCAATGCGGCCACCGGCGGCGCGTAACTCGTTGGCGTTGGCAGCGGCGGTGTTGGTGGCGGTGCAGCCGACGCTGATCAACGATCTGGGCTTTCGCCTCAGTTTCCTGGCAACTCTTGGCATTCTGTTTCTTGGGCCGCGCCTGGCGAAGCGCTGGGTTTTACTTCCTGGCCCGCTGGCCGAGGGACTGGCTGCCAGCACTGCCGCTCAGTTAACTACTTGGTGGTTGACCGTTCCCTTGGCTGGTGGCATTGCCGGTGCCGCCTGGTTGCTCAATCTGCTGGCCGTGCCCTGGCTGGCGGTGTTCCTGGGGCTGGCGGTGGTTTGGCTGCTGCTTGCCGCCTGCGGGTTACCTGGGGCCGAGACGCTGGCGGCTGGGCTCGACATGCTCAGTGTTCCCCTAGATTGGTTGGCGGCGCTACCGGCGGCCTCCTCGCTGCGTTGGAACCTGCCGCCGGTACCCTGGTTGGGAGCCTTCCTCGGGCTGTTCCTGGCCGTGTTTCTTCTTTCGCCAGCAATGCTCCGGCGTGGCTTGGGGCTAGGCGCTCTGCTGTTGTTGACTGTACCGCCAGTGCAGCGGCCGATAGTGCCGACGGTGACAATGCTCGATGTTGGCCAGGGGGATGCCCTGCTGCTGCGCGATGGCCAGCGGGTAATACTGGTGGATGGGGGAGGGTGGCGGCGGGGTGATATCGCCGCTCGAGTCTTGTTGCCGGCGTTGGCGGCGGCTGGAGTAAGCCGCCTCGATGCGGTGGTTCTCACCCACCCCGATAGTGACCACTGCCACGGTCTCAGAGATCTGATCCACTATTTGGTGGTCAAAGAGGTGTGGATGTCGCCCGGCTGGCTGCGTTCGCCTTGTGCCGCGGGTTTGGCCAGCGTGGGGAGGAGCCGCTGGCGCCCCTTATGGCGCGGTGACCGGCTGCGAGTCGGGCGTTGGCGGCTGCGGGTGCTGCATCCACCGCCGGGCCAGCGAGGTGGCAAAGCCAACGATCGTTCGCTGGTGCTGCTGGCCGAGGTCCATGGTCGGCGTCTGCTGCTGACCGGGGATATCGAAGCCGCTACCGAGGCGCGCTTGCTACGGCAGTCGCGAGAGGAGCTCCGGGCGGATTTGCTGAAGGTGGCGCATCATGGTAGCAAGAGCTCGACCTCGGCCTCCTTTCTCAAAGCTGTATCGCCCCGCTTGGCGCTGATTTCGGCAGGTCGTGGCAACCGCTTCGGACACCCATCGTCGACCGTGCTGAAGCGACTTGCCGGGCGCGGCATACGGCACTGGTCTACTTCCTCGTCGGGGGCGCTGACGGTGCATTTTCGGGCCGACGGCAGTCTACGCTTAGGACAGCCCGGCGTCGGCGGGAAGGAGCCTCGATGATCGGCGGTCGGCCAGACCGTGGTCGGCTAGAATCGGCGGATGGAAGAGCTTTGTGTGGGAAGGTTGGGTGATTGCGAAGCTCTGGTGGTGGTCGGCCCGACGGCTAGCGGCAAGAGCCGGCTGGCGGTGGAACTCTGCCAGCTGGTGGATGGCGAGATCATCAACGCGGATGCTCTGCAGGTCTACCGGGGCCTCGATATCGGCACTGCCAAGCCGCCAGCTGAGATGCAGGCGGTAGTGCCTCATCACTTGATCGATATCCTAGAACCAACCGAGGTCTATTCAGCGGGTGAGTTTGCCCGCCGCGCCCATCTGGCGATTGCCGATATCCATCGCCGTGGCCGGTTACCGGTGGTGGTCGGCGGCAGTGGCTTCTATGTCCGCGCTCTACTGCAGGGACTGAGCCCTATTCCACCCATCGATCCGCGCTGTCGCCTGGAGCTTTTCGAAGTCCTCTCCCGCGACGGTTTGGGGGTTCTGTGGAAAGAGCTGCAGGAGGTCGATCCTGAGACCGCCGGACGCTTGCATCAGGGAGATCGGCAACGCATCTTGCGAGCCCTGGAAGTGGCACGATCTAGCGGTCGTCCGCTGTCGGATTGGATTCGTGGCAAACCGACCCAACGGCCTCTGCGAGCGGTGACAATCGGATTGACGCTGCCGAGGACCATCCTGTACGATCGCATCTCCGGACGCATACGGGAAATGGTCGCGCAAGGCTGGGTTGACGAGGTCTCCGGGCTGCTCGCCAGAGGGATTGAACCGGCCGCGGCGGCGTTTCAAGCGATCGGATACAGACAGATGGTCCGCCATGTAGCTGGCGAGTGGAGTTTGGAACAAACCATTGCCGATATCTCCACAGCTACTCGGCGTTATGCCAAGAGACAGCTTACGTGGTTTAGAAAAGAGGCCGGCATCCGTTGGCTGCCAGCTTCGATACAGGTGGATCTATCCTTGTTGCACCAGCTCAGGAGTGGTGGAGGAAGAAGGCTGAATGAGTAGACACAACATCAACATCCAGGATGGATTTCTTTTCCAGAGCCTTAAAGAAGCGCGGCAGATGTCGTTCGAGCTTGTCACCGGCAAGCAGATCGATGGTCGGCTCAAGCGTTTCGATCGGTTCGCGGTCGTGGTCGATACCGGCGAGGCTGAGATCCTGCTCTACAAGCACGCGATTGCAACCATCATGGAGGCCAGCCGCGGCTGATATTCGCCCGCGGGCCAAGACTGGACTCAGACAACCAGAGGGTGCCGAGAGCAGTGACTCGGTACCGTGCCCACTCGGCGCCGTGGTTAACAGAACGGCATTTCTTAGAAAGGCTTGGCGATGGCGATTGTTGCCGCGCCAGGTTGTTCTGTGTTTGCCGGTTTTTGGGCTGCTGACGCTGAGTGCTTGCAGCTCAGCGCCAACGGTGCCAGGCCCAGCAACGACACCCGATCTGGAGGAACCGAGGGGCGGCGAGTGGATCTCGCCCCTCGATGGCTATCCCTGGACCTTGCCCGCGGGGATTGAGCAACGCTTGAGCGAGGCCTTTGGTGTCTTGCGGACGATGGACGATCCGGCCCCTGCGGCGGCTGTCGCCGAGACCCTGTTGGCCGCTGATCCCAGTTTGCACCCGGCAGCCGTGCTATTGGCGCAGATCGAGCTCAATAACGGTTCCGCCGCGGCTGCTCGACAGCGGCTGGAGCCAATTGCGACTGAGCTGCCCACCTATCGTGCTTGCCAGCTCTTGCTAGCTGTTGCTGCTGAACAGCTCGGCGACATAGCAACGGCGTATCTTTCCCTGCGGCGGATCGCCGCTGGCGATGCCGAGATCGCTGGTCGAGCCGAGACTCTCAAAGTGGCTGCCGTGCAGCAGGTTGGGGAGCGTCTGAGTGAGGATCTGGGGCGCGGTCACTTGGAAGAGGCGGAAGCCAGGTTGAGCCTTCTCGAAAGCTGGGAGCCGACGGCAGATATCACTGTTGCAGCCGCTTGGCGGGTGGCCGCAGCTGCCAGCGACAGCCAGCGTGAGTTGCTCGCCGCGCGTGAACTCTGGTTTCTTCAGACCTCGGCTGGCGTCCGGGCTTTTGCCCCGTGGATATCGACTCCTGAATTGCTCGCTCGGTTGGCTGATCTCGAGGTTGAAGTAGGTGACCTGCGAACCGGCATGAACCACCTCTCGGCCTTGGTTGCGGAGGCGCCTGAGGATAGCGGTCTGCGGGATCGGGCTGAGCATGCCAAATTTCTCTGGCGCTTGCGTTCGTTGCCGCAAGCGGTGCAGGCATTGGCGGGTAGTAGCGAACTCAGCCGGGCCGATTTCGCTACCTTGGTCTATTGGCTAGTGCCCCGGGTCCGCTATGCCGTCCTCAACCAGCCGCCGATTGCCTCGGACATTCTCGACCACCCGCGTCGGGATGAGATCGTCAGAGTGTTGAATCTTGATCTATTACGGATCGACGAAACGCTGCACCGCTTCAGCCCGCAGCGCCGCTTGACCCGCTCGGCGGCGTTGAACGCCCTGATAGTGCTGCTCAGCCATGGCGGTAGCGAAGCTGCCTGTCTGGCGGACGCCGGATCAGGTTGGCGCTCCGCCTATGCCATCTGCGAGATCGCGGCCCGCTGTCGGTTGATCGCCGAAGCGGCCGCCTGCTTGCCCCAAGCCGGAGTCGCGGGGGCCGAGCTGATGGATCTGCTGCGCCGGGCCCTCGATCTCGAGGCTAGCCGATGAGTCGGGTGCCGGCATGAGTCTCACGGTGCCGAATCTGCTGTCTGTGTTACGGTTGGCGCTGATTCCGGTGTTTATTATCTCGCTCATCGATGGCCATGCGGGCACTGCGCTGGCGGTGTTTGGGGTGGCCGGCATCACTGATTTGTTGGACGGCTTCATCGCCAGGGTTTACAATCAGCAATCGACCTTGGGCGCCTATCTCGATCCGATGGCCGACAAGCTGCTGCTGACCGCCGCCTACATCTTGTTGGCTCTCGAGCCGACTACCGGGGCGGCGGTGATGACCATTCCCTGGCAGGTTTCGGTCCTTGTGATCACCCGCGATGTGGTGATTGTACTGATGGCTTTGGTGCTCTATCTGGCGTTGGGAATTTCGAAGTTTCCGCCGAGCAGGGTTTCGAAATGGAATACGGCGTTTCAGATCATCGCTGTTTACATGGTGCTCTTGACACGCATTTGGGCGATGCTGGAAGGGATCGCCTTGGGGACCATCGCGGTGATGGTGGCGCTGACTTTCTTCTCTGGTCTCGAGTACGCCTATCGCTTTATCTACAAGGCAAATGAGCTCGATGCCAAGGGCGAGGGTAAAGCCGGCGGCGGCCCGGCGACGGAGACCGGGGCGGGAGAGGATGGTCGATGAGTCCCTCCGGGTTGGGGGTAGGCGGCAGACGCTGGCCGCGATGGACATTCCTGCCCGTGTTGCTGGTGCTGGCGATCGGCGTCTTGGAGCCGAGTTCCCAAGAGCGCGATGACCGCAGCCGGGAGTTGTTCTTTTATCGCTGTGTCAACGACCTTGGCCGGCGCGAAATAACCTTTTTTGCCAATGGTACGATCCGCTTGCGTGAGGGGCTTTATGAGAGTGAAGTCATGTACTTGGCTGAGCTTGGCCGCGACGAGCTAGCCGCTGCCGTTGTCCGCTTGCGGCCCGCGGAGAGCAGGCGACTGCCGACGGTGGAGTTTCGTTCAGGGCCAGTCGCTGGGCGTTTTGTCGAGAGCTGTGAATTGCGCCTTGAGCTTCCGCAGGAGCCTCCCGAAAACTACAGCTTCACCCGTTGGGATGTGCCGCCACTGCGGGTTGCGAGGTTGATTCAACAGGCTGAAGAGTTGGCCGCGTTGACCCGACCGCCGCTGCCCCCTGACCGCCTGCCAGCGGACTATGAGCCGCGTCGCGGCGATGTCTTGCTCAATGCTCAGCACGAGCGTTACGAAGTTCGGGGATTGACCTCCGACGGCAAGGCGGTCGAGTTGGTGGGGCTCGACTCGCCGTTGCGCATCTACATTGAGCTTGAGGATCTGGGCAAGAATTTCGTCAGCCTCGAGGAGGATCGTTGAGTGGCTGGGGGAGTGCGCATTCTGGGTGGTGAGCTGCGCGGTCGGCGGTTGAGTGTGCCGTCGGGGGTGCGGCCTAGCGAAGGGCGTTTACGCGAGGCGCTGTTCTCGATTTGGGGCTCCTCATTGCCCGACTGCCGGTGGCTCGACCTTTTCGCCGGTAGCGGCGCGGTGGGGCTCGAAGCGGTGAGCAGGGGAGCTCGGTGGGCGTCCTTGGTCGAGGGCTCGGCGAAGGTGGCGGGCGAGTTGGTGGAGCGTTGCCGGCGGCTAGCGCCGGACCGGACCGAAGTCGTGTACCGCCGGTTGCCGAAGGGGCTAAAACGCCCTTTGGCTGACCCTTTCGATCTCGCCTTTGCCGATCCGCCTTACGATTTTTCGGCCTACGACGAGCTGCTGGCTGGTCTCGACGGTTGGCTGGCAGCTGCTGGTGAGATCGCCGTGGAGCACTCGCGACGGCAACAGCCGATCGCCCAGCACCGCGCCTGGCAGCTATATGACAAACGAACCTATGGCGACAGCGAACTCAGCTTCTTTCGCCGTGTAACGAGTGCCGAGGTTATTTGCTGATGGCTCTGTTGCGAGTAGAAAAAGGCGAAGGGGCGCCGTTCGAGATCGCCCTGAAGAACCATGCATTGAGCATCGGCCGTGGTGTTTCTAACGACCTCTCCTTCAGCAATCCCTGGTTGTCGCGTCTGCACGCCCGAGTAACGCCACGCGCGGGACGTTTCTTTGTGCAAGACCTGGGTAGCCGCAACGGCACTTTTGTCAACGGCCAAGAACTCCAGGGCGAGTACGAGTTGCGCCATGGCGATACCATCGAGCTGGGTGAGGTGGTGTTGAGTCTAGAAGTAGATACAGCGTTCCTGCAGGTTGCCCCGACTGCTCAGCCGCTGAGCGGCCAGGGCACGGTAGTTCTGCGTTCAGAAGAACTGTCTTTGGATCGGTTTCGCGAGGCCCAGCCGGCTAGCGGGCGGGTGGACAGCCTGTGGCCGGCCCTCAACGCCGCGGCTGCGGCCCTTCTGCACCATTACCCGCTAGATGAGCTGGTGGAGGTGGCCCTCGATCGGGTCCTGGCGGCCGTTGCAGCCGACCGAGCAGCGCTGCTGCTGCGCAGCGGCGCCGAGCAAGAACCGCAAGTACGCGCGGTGCGCGGATTTGCGGCTGGTGAAGAGCTACGCCTCAGCCGGACCATCATCGACGCCGTCCTCGAACGGCACGAAGCGGTGCTGACGATCGATGCACAGAGCGACGAGCGTTTCGATCAGGCGCAGAGCATCCTGCTTCAGGGCATTCGCTCGATCATCTGCGTGCCGCTGTGGAATGACGGCCGAGTCGATGGGCTGATCTATCTTGACCACCGCTTCGCTGGGCGAAATTTTGGTGAGCATGAGCTGCGCTTGGTCGGGCTGATCGCGAATATGTTGGCGATCAAGGTGCAAAACGCCATGCTGTGGCAGGCGCAAATTGAGAAGCAGCGCTTCGAGGAGCAGCTAGCCGTGGCGGCTGAGATCCAACGCAAGCTACTGCCCGACGCGGACCCAGAGGTGGCGGGCTACGATATCGGCGGGGCGAGCAGCTCCTGTTACGAGATCGGCGGTGATTACTTCGACTTCTGTGCCCACGACGATGGCCGTTGGTCGGTAGTCATCGCCGATATTTCCGGTAAGGGGGTCGGCGCGGCGTTGTTGATGGCTTCGTTGCAGGCCTCGCTTCGCACCTTGACTCATCACATCGACGATCCAGCAGAACTGGTCCACGCCCTCAATCGTGCGCTTGTGGAGAGCTCGCCGTCCAACAAATTCGCCACCCTGTTCTACGCTGAACTCGATCCGCGCCAGAACCTGCTGCGATACGTCAACGGGGGCCACAATCCAGCTTTCTGGGCCCATGGCCAAGAGGTCACAGCGCTTGGCTCAACCGGCCCGATTGTCGGTATCGTACCGCTGGCTCGCTTCGAATGCCGGCAGATCGAACTCGCTCCGGGCGACCGGGTGCTGCTTTACACCGATGGCATCAGCGAACTCAATAACCCTGCGGGTGAGGAGCTGGGCGAAGCTCCCTTGGCAGAACTGATGGCCGTCGATCCGCGGGAAGACTCGCGAGCCTTGATGGCTCGGGTGCGTCGCACCATGGACGACTTTCGCGCCGGCGGCAAAGTGGGTGACGACCAGACCTTGGTGGTGATTCGCCGCCTCCCTTTAGCAGCCGAGTCGTGTTAGGATGGCGCTACAGCATGATCCTCGCCAGCTAGTCGGGGAGGGAGGGCAGCGGGGCCAGTGATCAGGCAGCAGCGAGGTGATTTCGTCGCCGCGGATCTCACTGGAAGCAACTCAACTGGAAGTAGCTCAGCGGGAAGCAATCACTCGTTTGAGCCGAAGACCCAAGGAGGCGCGCCGATGCGCGAATCTGCCGCCCAGCACCGACCCACATCGTGGGCGCCTGGGGTGCTCTCGGTGCTCTTGTTGGCCTTGCTGCTGGCCCAGTCGGCGGTGGCCGATACGCCAATGCCCAGTCAGCAGCGCGGCACTAGCGCCGATACCGCCTACCAAGTTGGCCAACTCGATCAGGTCAATCTCTTCAACGGCAATCTGACGGTTCGTTTGCCCCTCGGCCTCACTTATCCGCTGGGGCCCGAACTGTCCTATGGTTTGGCGCTGGCCTACAACTCGAATGGCTGGGACTCACAGCGCGACTCCTGTCCCCAGTTGGGTGGCCATGGGGTGGTGAGCTACAACTTCCCGGTTGCCGATGCTAATGCCAATGCTGGCTTTGGCTGGCACTTGCATCTTGGGCGGTTGCTAGCCTCGGAGCCGGTGCCGGGAGTGCCACAGAATTGGGGCTATTTGAGTCCGGACGGTGGCCAACATACGTTTTACGATTCTCTGCATCCGGGCCCAGAGGGCAGTTTGTTGCCGTCTGCTGGCGCGCAGCCCGGAGTTCGCTTCACCAAAGACGGCACCTATCTGCGCCTGCGGGAGCACCCTCAGAGTTCTACCTTCTGCACCACCCCGGTTGGCTTCGCTGGCAGTTGCCGAACGGTGGAGTTCCCCGACGGACGGGTCCATGAGTTTCACAATTTCGGCGATGCGGTGGCCAGCGATTGGCGGGTCACCCGGCAGCGCGATCGCTTCGCCAACTTCCTCGACATCCGCTATCCGTCGGACGACCTCTGGCGGCTGACCGATTCATCGGGGCGCCGGCACCTGGTCGAGCTAGCCGACGGACGGGTCGAGCGTCTGCTGCTCAGCGCGTTTGGTGGCCAGACGGCGGTGATCGACCTGCAGTACCGCCAGCAGTCGATCGATCGGCACGCCTACCACCCGCCCGATTGTCTAGGGGTGCCTTCGGCGGCGATCGAGGTGGATCTTCTGCAGCGGGTGGTGCTGCCCGATGGCTCGTTTCTCGAGTTTGACTACTTTACTAGCGGCGGTCCGGGCGAAGTTCTCTCTGGCGCCCTGGCCGAGCTGCGGCTACCGACCGGCGGTGGTTTTCGCTGGACTTATCAGGGCATTGATTTTCGCGCTCAAGCACCGCAAGTTCCGGGGGGTGCCGAGCAATCGCAGATTGTCTATGGCATTCGCTCGAAAGAGGTCTTCAGTGACTTGCAGCGACCCGCGGATGCGGTTTGGCGCTATGACTATGAGACCGTTGGCAATCCTTCGGCACCAGGCGAGGAACTGTTCGCCCCCTGTTTTCACACCCTCACCTTGACTGATCCACTGGGCAACGACACCCAGCACTTCTTTTCCACCGCAAACCGCTTGGGGTGGAAATTCGGCCTGCCGTTTACCGCTTGCGACCCAACCCGCCCAGGCTCGTTCTCACTCGACGGCCCCTACTTGTCGCAGCGGCTCTATGCCGGCGCGGTGGCGAATGGCGCTGTGCTGCGCTCGGTGTGGGTAGATTACGCCAGTGATGGTGCCAACACCGGCCAGCACCAAGACCGCAACTACCGGCTGAACTACCGCAAGGTGGTCTACCACGACGACGACGGGCGGTACAAGGAGGTCACTTACTCCGACTTTGATGGTCTCGGTAACTTCAGGATCGCTACCACCGGCGGTAACTTCGGCAGCGGAGACCAGAAGACTACGACCACTGCCTACAACCCTGGCCGTGGCAGCTACCGCTTGCTCAGTGAGTTCCCTGTGGTGGTGGATGCCACTACCGACCTTGAGATCCCCTTGGCCGATCAGCCCTGGTTGTTACAGCTCTACGATCAGCGTCGAGTGGCGGAAGGTTCGCGGGTTCAGGTCACTGAGCAATGCCTCGATCCAGCTACCGGCTTTCTCCTTCGGCTACGGCAGCTGGCTGGCGATCGGCAAGCGAGTCATGACGTGATCACGGAGTTCAGATCCGAGATGGTCGGTCCGCGGGCGACCGGTTGGCCCGCTCGGGAGTTGACCTATGGCGGCGATGACCAGGCGCAATTGGCAAGCGGTAGCTTGTGCCAGTTGCGCTTGCCTCAGAGGCCGCGCTACGAGCGTCGACAGAAGTATCAATTTGGTGCCCGGGCGCGGGTTAGCGCCATTGATTCGAGCACTGGCGGAGAAGTGCTGGTGCTGGAGGATCAGCAGATCGATCGCTCAAGTGGTTTGCCGGCCTTGCTCCGCGACTCGGCTGGAGTTGAGACTGAATTGGTTTGGGATGCTCTCGGTCGGCAGCTCGCCGAGCGGGAGGAAGACGGTGTTTGGACCTCGTATGAGTATCGCCTGCCGACGGTCGAACGTCCCTTGTTACAGCCTTGGCTAACCATCAGGGATTGCCGCCCTGGGCTGTCCACTTGCGAGAATGCCGATCAGCTTGGCTGGCGCCGGCACCGTTTCGACGGCCTTGGCCGGCCGGTGATGGAAGAGGTGCGGATCCCGGAAGACAACGACATCGTGATTCACTCACGCCAGCTGACCTTCAATCCGATGGGGTGGA
This sequence comes from Candidatus Multivoradales bacterium, assembly GCA_965248925.1. Lineage (GTDB taxonomy): Bacteria > Acidobacteriota > Thermoanaerobaculia > Multivoradales > J023 > CBDFLE01. Next base: position 189,126 of record CBDFLE010000005.1, read on the forward strand.
AACTCGGCGAGTCGGCCTGGGATCAGCCGGACTTGGTGACTGCCTACTCCGCCTACGACCGCTTCGGACGAGTGGGCAGAGTCAAACCGCCGGCATCGCCAGCGATGCGTTTTACCTACCGCGGCGATCGGCTGAAGACCACGGAACACCAGGTGATGCTGCCGGGAAACTCACAGCAGCCGTCTTTCACCACCCGCCAGTTTGACCGCCAAGGACGCTTGGTAGAGGTGTGCGAAGGTGACGATCAACCTTGGCAAGGAGCCTGTGGCAGAGGAGTTAAGACCCGCTATGGCTGGGATGCCGGGCGCCACCTGAGCTGGGTCTGTAGCGCTGCTCAGGGCCAGGATTGCGCTCAGCGGCGGGACTTCGTCTACGACGGACGAGGTTTCTTGGTCGCCGACCGGCAGCCGGAAGTCGGCCCTAGTGGTAACGGCTGGACCACCTTTGCCTATGACGCCAAGGGCCATATTTTGGGCCGGCGGATCGAAGCTGCCTCGCAGCTCGACTTGAGTTGGACCTACGACAGCGCCGGTCGACTGCTGAAGGTCGAGGGAGTCGCTGCCGACGGCTCGGCCCGGCCGCTCAAGGGCTGGCGTTACGGTGGGCAGAATGGGTCGGGTGATCTGCGCCGCGGCAAGCTGATCGAAGCGAGCCGCTACAACTGGCTCAGCGACTCCGATCCCGTGGCGAGTCCACTGGCGGGCAGCTTGTTGGCGACGGTGATCGAGACCTATGTCTACGGCGGCCGCGGTGGTCGCATGTCGAGCCGGCGCACGCGCTATGTTGGCACCCGGATGGAGGTGGAGTTCGAGCTCGGTCTGCACTATGACGAACTCGGCCTGCCGGCCACTCTCGACTACCCAGCTTGCACCTTGGGCTGCTCCGAGGTGGCACCGGCTCGGCGACTGGAGATCCGTCGATTGCTCGGTTTCAGCCGCCAGATTCCAGGTTTTGCCGATTCGATTTCTTACCAGTCGGGGGGGATGGTGCGGCGGGTGGCGCATGCCAACGGGGTCGCTTGGACTCTCGAGGTGGACCCCAACAACGGCCTGCGGCGGCCCTCGCGCATCGCCACCGACCGCGGCTGGGACACCGGCACCTACGACTATGACGGGATGGGCAACATCCACCGCATCGGTTCCCGCACCTTCCGCTACGACCGTCTCGGCCGGCTATTGTCCGGGCAAGCTCGGGCAGCTTCCGGCGACCGCCACCAGAACTTCTCCTACGACGATTTCGGCAACCTGACCCAGATGGTGACCGACGGTGTCGAGCTCCGATTGGAGGTCGATCCGTCCTCCAATCGGCTGGCCGGCGCCGAGACCCGCTACGACGCTGCTGGCAATATGACCGAGCGTGCCTTGACCCCCGAGGCCACGCCAGCCGTCGCCCATAAGGTGCGCTACAGCTTTGATGCCTTGGGCATGTTGCGGCAGGAGTTGGCCGACAGCGGGGGCTTGCGTTGGCATGTTTACGGCATCGACGACGAGCGTTTGCTGTCGGTCGATTGCCAACACGGTAGCTTCAGTAGCTGTCTGGCTGGTGGCCGCCAGACTTGGAGTCTCCGTGGTAAGGACAGCGAAGTTCTGCGGGTCTTGGATTTTCAGCCTTCGGCGAGCGGCGGCAGGTGGCGCTGGCAGCAAGACTATGTTTATCGAGATCAACAGCTGCTGGCGGCGGTGGAGAATGACGGCCGGGGAGGCGAGGCAACCTACCATCTGCACATCGATCATCTCGGCACTCCGCGGCAGATCACCGATCGCTGGGGGCGTACGGTGAGTGAGCACGCCTTTCTGCCATTTGGCGAGCAGACTCTGGGGGCGGAAGATGGAGGATTCAGTTTGCGCTTCACCGGCCATGAGCGTGATCAAGGTGTGTTGCAGCTGGACTACATGCACGCGCGCTTCTGCAGCTCAGATTTAGGACGTTTCCTCAGTGTCGATCCAGTGGCTGGCGATCCGGCGACCCCGCAGTCGTGGAATCGCTACGCCTACGCGCGCAACAACCCACTGCGCTATATCGATCCCAACGGCCGCGATACCGCTCAGGTCTATCTCGACCAAGAGGTGCTCGATTTCCTCGAAAAGGGGGATGATCCGGGCTTCCTTGACCCGACTCTGCAAGCCGCGGCGGCCCTTGGTGTGACCTTGATCACCCCAGGGCCCGACGAGTTACTGCTCGGTGCCGCGCTCAAGGGAGCACTCAACGGGGCGCGCGCGGGTGGTGCCGTGGCTCGCGGCGGGGCGGCGCTGAAGCGGGTCGCGGCGCGGGTCAAGAAGGGCGACAAGGCGAGCGATGCCAAAAGCGCGGCCAATGCCCAGCGGTTGCGCAAGGACCTGGCCAATCGACAGCAGGTCGGCGAGTTGCGTAGCAATGCCGAGGCCTACGCGGGGGCCGGCACCAAGACGCCGATTCGCGATGCCGACCGCCTGGTTCGTCAGCACGGCGGCCATGCCGATGATTGGGCCAAAGTGCGCTCCAGCCCGCACAAAGGGGCCGATGGCCGGACCTATGAAGTTCATGCTTACAAGAATGTTCGCACTGGCGAGATCGTCGAGATGCGCACGGCGATTCACTGAGCGGCGGCGGATCGAATGAAAGTCCGCTGTCTCAGCCGGCGCCCTACTCCGGAGCAGATGCGTCGGTTGGGTTTCGACCGCCGCCAACGCAACGAGTTCGCGGTGACACCGGGAAGGCTCTACACCGTCCTCGGCCTGACCTTCATCGCCAAGTCGGGATTCTTTGGCAGCGGCGTTACCCTGCAGCTGATCGATGACTTGGAGCGCTGGTCTCTCAAGCCACTGTGCATTTTCGATATCGAAGATCCACGACCCTCGGGGCTGTGGACTGCCGGGATGCTCGACGACACGGATATGGCCCTGTGGCCAGAGTCGTTCTTTCGCGAGGGATACCACGAAGACCTGGTGGCCGGTGTCGCCGAAGTGGTGGCTGACTTCGAGCAGGTTCGGGCTCAGCTCGAAGCCGAGTTTGCTGACTGCCAGGGTTGATGGGCAGGGAGACTCGCGGTGCAAACCGCCGGTGATAGGTGCCGGTGTTAGGAGCCAGTTCTAGCGGAGCTTGGCTGCGAGGTGCTCGGTGGAGTCCGGTCGGCCGAGATGGTAGCCCTGGCCAAACTCGAAACCGAGTGCCTGACAAGCTTGGGCCTCGGCCTCATTCTCGACTCCCTCGGCGACGGCGCTGGATCCCATCTGCACGACCATCTGCACCAGAGACTCGATCAGCGCATGTTTCCTGCGGGAGGCCTGGTGCAGATCCTTGATCCAGGTGCCGGCAAATTTGACGAATTTGGGCTGCAGGTCAGTGAGTTCAAGCAGACGATTCTGGCCGGTACCAAAATCATCGAAGGCGATGTCGATGTCGAGCGGTTCGAGGGTCCGTCGTAGCTTGCCAAAGGCCGCGAGATCCGCCACCGCTGCTTCATGAATCTCGAGCACCATTTGCAGCTTGGGGAATTCCCGCCGCAACTCGATCAGCGAGGCACAGAGGTCATCCTCCTGATTGAGTTCGTTAGGGTGGGTGTTGAGGAAAATCAGCGGCTTGCCAGGTAGCTGTTTGCCAGCGCTGGCTCCGAGCTGGCGCAAGGCAACGCTGAGTCGGTTCTCGAGGGCTAGGGACTCGGCGATCGAGAAGAGTTCGTCTGGCGGAAGATCAGTACCGCTGAGAGTGCAGCGGCTGAGGGCTTCGTAGCCGATCACCTCACCGCTGGTCAGCCGCACCAAGGGCTGCAACAAAACCCCAAAGCCCTTGCCATCTTCGAGGGCCTGCTGCAGTTGGCGGCCGTGGCGCAGCCTGGCCAAGGAGATGTCCGAGCTGTGAAGCGTCAGAGTCTTGGCCGGGTTCGGGGTCTCGTAGAGCGGAAATTGAGTGGCGACCAAGCGGAATTGAAAGTCGGCGAACTGCACGATGTCGCCAATCTCCAGGCGATGTTCGCCGTCGTTAGAGATGCGCTGGCCGTTGATGAAAGTGCCGTTGGTACTGCCGAGGTCGCGGACCCAGATCTCTTGCCGTTGTAGGAATAGTTCCGCGTGGCGCTGCGAGATGAGCTGAGAATCGGGAGCCAGATCCGATCCTTGGCGCCGGCCGACGCGGAAGGGAAATGTTTGCAAGGCGGTATGCACCGCCCGCAGCCCATGTTGGAGCTGACCTTCTAGGTACCAGGTGTTGGCAGTATCTTCCCCAGGATTCACGGTCTTCCCCAGGATCCTTGTTCTGCAATCATGGAATAATTTGGCTTCAAGAATAGCTACCTGATTGTATACCGATTCTGCGACGACAGTAGAGATCTCGCCCGCTGGACTTGCTGCCGGCCCCACGCGCCCCTTGGCGTGGGTAGCTCCAGAGCCCAGAATCGATGGCTGAGCGCCAAACCCAGGACTTTGAGTCGAGGAGAGAGCAGATGAGGATCTTGGTCCGAGGCAACCCTACCTGTCGCCGCGGCGGTGGCCGCTGATGCGCCATAGCTCCTTGGCGACCGACCTTTATCAGTTGACCATGGCGGCCGGCTATTGGCGTCAAGGCTTGGCCGATCGGCGGGCGGTATTCCACCTGTTTTTTCGCCGGCCTCCCTTCGGTGGCGCTTACGCTATTGCCTGTGGTTTGGCGCCTGCGTTGGAGGCCCTGGCCGATCTGCGCTTCGCCAGCGACGATCTGAGCTATTTGGCCACACTGCGCGGCAACGACGGCAAGGAGCTGTTTAGCGCCGATTTTCTCGACTACCTGGCGGGGTTTGAGCTCCGCTGCGACCTCGATGCGGTGGCCGAGGGGACGGTAGTGTTTGCCGGTGAGCCTTTGCTACGAGTCACCGCGCCGCTGCTAGAAGCACAGTTGCTGGAGACCCCGCTGCTCAACGCGCTTAATTTTCCTAGCCTGGTGGCGACCAAGGCGGCTCGGGTGTGCTGTGCGGCCGGTGGCGATCAGGTGCTCGAGTTTGGTCTGCGCCGCGCTCAAGGGCCGGACGGCGCTGCCAGTGCTAGCCGGGCAGCCTGGCTGGGGGGTTGCGCGGCAACCTCGAATGTACTTGCTGGCCAGCGCTGGGGAATCCCGGTCCGCGGTACCCATGCCCATAGCTGGGTGCAAGTGTTCGCCGAGGAAGAGGCGGCATTCACCGCCTATGCCGAGGTGATGCCGAACAACTGCGTTTTCTTGGTTGACACCTATGACACGGTAGGCGGTATTCGCCGAGCTATCGCTGCGGGTCGAGAGTTGGCGCGCCGTGGGCATCGGCTGCTCGGCCTGCGCTTAGATTCGGGTGATCTTCTTCGCCTGAGTCGCCTTGCCCGGCAGCAGCTCGACCAGGCTGGCTTCACCGCGGCGAAGGTCATCGCTTCGAACGATCTCGACGAATATCGCATCACCGAGCTCAAGGCTGCCGGGGCGGCCATCGATGTTTGGGGAGTCGGCACCCGCTTGGTGACCGCCTGGGATGAGCCAGCTCTTGGCGGGGTGTTCAAGCTCGCCGCCCTCGAGCGAGCAGAGGGCGGCTGGCGGCCGGTGATCAAAGTGTCGGACGACCTGGCCAAGTGCTCGACTCCGGGACGGCAGCAAGTGCGTCGGTACTATCGAGATGAGACAGCGGTTGGCGACCTGATCTATGATCTGGACGCTGGCATCGACGACTCGGCGGCGGATTTCGAGACTGGGCCGACGGGACAGCAGCGGGTAGCAGGCGACCGTTGGCGGGATTTGCTGCAGCCGGTGCTGCGCGGCGGCGTGCAGATTGATCAGCCGCCGCCGCTCAGCGACAGTCGGCAACTCGTTGCCAGCGAGCTCGCCTCGATGCCCTCCGCAGTGCGCCGTCTGCGCGGTGCCGCGGCTTACCCTGTGCGGTTGGAGGCCGAACTCGACCGCCTCCGCCAACGCTTGATCGCCGAGCACCGGGCCGTAGACCAAAGTCTTGCAGAGACTGGAGAGAGAGCATGAAGTTGATCAAAGTCGGAGCCGCCGTGCTCAACCAAACACCACTCGATTGGCTAGGCAACCAGCGTCGTATTCTGCGTGCTGTTAAGGCGGCGCGCGAAGAGCGCACGGCGATACTCTGCCTACCGGAATTGGCAATCACCGGTCACGGTTGCGAGGACGCCTTCTTGTCGCCGCAGGTACAGCATGCGGCTCTCGACATGCTGGTCGAAGTGGCTGAAGAATGTCATGAGATGGTGGTGGCGGTGGGCTTGCCCTTGCTCTACCGCAAAGCCCTTTTCGACGTCGTCTGCCTGGTTGCGGAGGGGCGTATCGTCGGTTTTACCGCCAAACGCTACTTGGCCGGCGACGGGCTTTACTACGAGCCGCGTTGGTTCAAGGCCTGGCCCGAAGGTGAGCAAGGTGAGGTCGAGATCGCTGGTGAACGCTATCCGATCGGCGATTTGACCTACGACTGCGGCGGTGTGCGTCTTGGTTTCGAGATCTGCGAGGATGCCTGGGTGGCCGAGCGGCCGGGGAGTCAGCTGGCCGCTCGCGGCGTCGATCTGATCTTGAATCCCAGCGCCAGCCATTTCGCTTTCGGCAAGTACCGCATCCGGCGCCGCTTCGTCTTGGAAGGCTCGCGCGCCTTCGCCGCCGGCTATATCTATGCCAACTTGCTCGGCAATGAAGCTGGGCGGGCGATCTTCGATGGCGGTGCGTTGATCGCTTCTGGCGGTCGCATGTTGGCCGAGGGCTCCCGTTTCTCGTTCTCGGAATTGGAATTGACCACGGCGGTGATCGACGTCGAGCGCAATCGCATGCTGCAAAGTCGGGTGGGCAGCTTTCGGCCTGACACCGGCGCCGGCCCGGCCGAAATTCATGGCCCGCTCGAGTTGCCGGACATCTGGTTGGCGGAGACCGAGGGTGACGACGGGGTGATGGTGACCGCCGAGCACGAGAAAGAGGAAGAATTCACCTATGCGGTGTGCCTCGGCTTGTTCGACTACTTGCGCAAGAGCCGCTCGCGGGGATTTGTGGTGTCGCTATCCGGCGGCGCTGATTCCACCGCGGTCAGCTGTCTGGTGGCCACCATGGTGCGCCTGGCCGAGAGTGAGTTGGGGCGAGAGCGGCTGCGGCGGCGCTTGCGCCAAATTGCCGACCTGGACCAAGAAGGCGAGGTCGAAGACTTGGTTCACCGCCTTCTGCTGTGCGTTTACCAGGCCAGCCAGCACAGCTCCGAGGAAACTCGTGGTGCCGCGCGGACGGTGGCCGAAGCCCTCGGCGCCGAGTACGTGGTGCTGGAAATCGAGCCCCTGGTAGAGAGCTATACCGAACTGATCTCCAAAGCCATAGACCGCCAGCTGAACTGGGAAGACGATGACATCGCATTGCAGAACATCCAAGCACGAGTGCGCTCGCCGGGCGTTTGGCTGTTGGCCAACCTGCGTGGTGCCCTGCTCCTGGCGACCAGCAACCGCTCTGAGGCAGCGGTCGGCTACGCCACCATGGACGGCGACACTAGTGGTGGACTGAGCCCGATCGGAGGTATCGACAAGGCGTTTCTGCGCCATTGGTTGCGGTGGATGGAAGAGCATGGACCCATGGGCTTGGCGCCGATTCCTCAACTGGCGGCGGTGAACTCTCTCGAGCCCACGGCTGAACTGCGTCCTGCCGCGGCGGGTCAGACCGACGAACAGGATCTGATGCCCTATGATCTGCTCGACGCCATCGAGCGGGCAGCGATTCGCGACAAGCGGGTTCCAGTCGAGGTCTACCGCGTGATGCGGGCGCGCTTCCCGCGCCTCCACCGGCAACAGCTCGCCGAGTGGATCGAGCGTTTTTTCCGCCTGTGGTGCCGCAACCAGTGGAAGCGCGAGCGCTACGCGCCATCTTTCCACCTCGACGATCAGAATTTGGACCCCAAGACCTGGTGTCGCTTTCCCATTCTCTCGGGCGGTTTCGAGCGCGAGTTGATGGAACTCAGCGCCTTCCTAGCAGCCGAAGGGTGAGCCTTCTTCAGGTGTCAGCGGGCGTCTCCCCGTCAGTGATTGTCGTTCTTATGCTCCGGATGAGCTTAACTGTGATAGGGTTATGCTCTTCCTGAGCCTAATGAACGTTGACGGAGGACAGCCAGATGGAAGCCTTGATCTTGGTCGATGTTCAGAACGACTTCCTTCCCGCGGGTGCATTGGCGGTTCCGACGGGTGACGAAGTCGTGCCGGTGCTCAATCGGCTGCAGGAGGTGTTCTCGCTGATCGTTGCCACCAAAGACTGGCATCCCGCTGACCACGGCAGCTTCGCCGCCCAATATCCAGACCGCGAGATCGGCCAAGTGATCGAACTTGGCGGCTTGCAGCAGGTGCTGTGGCCAACCCACTGCGTGCAGTGGACCGCCGGAGCTGATTTCGCTCCTGGCCTCAAGACCGACAAGCTGGCCCGAGTCTTCACCAAGGGCGACGACCCAGGAGTGGATAGCTACAGCGGTTTCTTCGACAATGCCGCCGATCGAGCTTCGGCTCGTGCCACGGGACTCGATGCTTTTCTTCACCGCCGTAGTGTCGAGCGGGTCTACGTCGGCGGGTTGGCCACTGACTACTGTGTCAAATTGACTGCTCTCGACGCCGTGGCTCTGGGTTTCCAGACCGTGCTGGTGCAGGACGCCTGTCGGGCGGTAAATCTACGGCCGGGAGACGGTCAGCGGGCCATCGCCGAGATGGCTAGGGCAGGAATCGAGATCCTCGACAGTCACCAGCTGCTGACCCACCGAACAGCACGAAGTGTCGCCGCCAGCGCTTGAGTCCACCCCTCCGAGAACGGGTCTTAGCCCTGCCCCAAAGCGGTTAGACGATCTGCGATACCGTCCTCCGCGCGGCGTCACACCACACCGGGGCGCCACCGCGATATGATCCGCCGCACCAATATTCTGCTTCGCCGGCGGGGGAGACATGTCGCGAATTCTCATCACTAGCGCCTTGCCGTACATCAACGGCATCAAGCACCTTGGAAACTTGGTCGGCTCGATGTTGCCAGCCGATGTATACGGCCGTTTTGAGCGCCAACGCGGTCGCGAGGTGCTGTTGATCTGCGCCACCGACGAGCACGGTACTCCGGCCGAGTTGGCCGCCGCCGAAGCCGGTTTGGAAGTCGAGGAATTCTGCCTACAACAGCATCAGGCGCAGGCCGAGATCGGCCGCCGTTTTGGCTTGTCCTGGGACTTCTTTGGCCGTTCGTCCTCACCGCAGAATGCCGAGCTAACCCGCCATCTGGCAAGTCGTTTGGAGGCCAACGACCTGATCGAGGAGCGGGTCACCGAGCAGGTCTATTCGATCGATGACGGCCGCTTCTTGCCCGATCGCTACATTGTCGGCACCTGCCCCCACTGCGCGTACGACATGGCCCGCGGCGACCAATGCGAGAATTGCACCCGGGTGCTCGATCCCACCGACCTGCTCGAACCGCGCTCGGCGGTGTCGGGCTCGACGAATCTGGAAGTGCGCGAGTCCAGGCACTTATTTTTGCGCCAGTCGCAGATGGTTGGCCGTCTCCGCGAGTGGATCGACTCCCACGCCGGCTGGCCGCCGTTGGTCAGTTCGATCGCTCGCAAATGGCTCGACGAAGGGCTGCACGATCGCTGCATTACCCGCGATTTGTCCTGGGGCATTCCGGTCGATAGGCCAGGTTTCGAGAACAAGGTTTTCTACGTCTGGTTCGACGCTCCGATCGAGTACATCGGTGCCACTCGTGAGTGGGCCGAGGAGCAGCCGGCGCGGCAGCGCGACTGGAAGTCGTGGTGGTTCGGGGCTGACGACGTGCGCTACCTTCAGTTCATGGCCAAGGATAATGTGCCATTCCACACCGTCGGATTTCCGGTCACCTTGATGGGTTCGGGGGAGCCTTGGAAGCTGGTCGACTACGTCAAGGGCTTCAACTGGCTGACCTACTACGGCGGCAAGTTCTCCACCAGTCAGAAGCGGGGCGTGTTCATGGATCAGGCGCTCGACCTGTTGCCGGCCGATTATTGGCGCTACTATTTGATGGCTAATGCTCCGGAGTCGGGGGATAGTTCCTTCACTTGGGAGACCTTGCAATCGACGGTCAACAAGGATCTGGCCGACGTGTTTGGCAACTTCGTCAACCGTACGCTTAAATTCTGTGCGGCTCGTTTTGGCACTGAAGTGCCGGCCGGCGGCAAGACCGGAGCCGTGGAGGCCGAGCTCGAAATAGCCCTGCAGCAGGGAATCGAGGCCTACACCGCCGAACTCGAAGCACTGCAATACCGCAAGGCGATGCGCCAGTTGCGCGCCTTGTGGGTGCTCGGTAACGACTATTTTCAACGCTCCGAGCCGTGGGCGGTGATCAAGCAAGATCCCGATCGCGCGGCGATGATTCTGCGCACCGCCATCCAGTTGGTACGCCTCTTTGCTCTGCTTTCCTGGCCGGTGATTCCACACCGCGCCGAGCACCTGCTGCACGCCCTCGGCCAGGCTCCCGAGGGCGTTCCTGACTGGCCGGCCAGCGCCGCCGAGGCGCTCCGCGCTTTGGCCCCAGGCCATCCCTTCGAGGTGCCTGAGGTCCTGTTCCAGAAGCTCACCGACCAGCAAGTGGAGGAGTGGGCGGAGCGCTTCGCCGGTGAGCCGGGCAAGGGTTGAACACCCGATCTCAGGTTGGGCCGAATACCAGCAGGCCATGGTACTTCGGCCCTTCGCCGCAGCCCGCAAATCCGTTCGTTGCCCAGGCCGCTGACAATTCGAGGGCTTCGGTAGCGGTCGGTAAATGAGCGAGTAAGGTGGTCAACCAGTCGAGCCCTGGTCCTATTGGGCCGGCTGGCCGAACAAAACGATTGCGCTTGTAGTCGGCCAGAACCTCAGCCGGCCGCCGGCGGTGGGCGCGTTGGCGGTAGACCTCGAGCAGCAGCGATTGCAGCTCCGTAGGGCGCAGTTTCTCGGCGAGGATTGTCGCCAGATTCTCAATCCCGGCAAGGCGCTCGGCGCGGTGTTTCAAGAATCTTTCGAGGTTGCGTAGTCGGCGATGGTCGATGTTGGCGTCGGCCTCGGCGACGCCGTAGGCGGTTGCATCGAGCAGGATGTCTTGATGGATCAACTGTTGCAGGTCGAAGCCACTGTGACGGTAGGCGCGCACCACCACGTCAACACCGCAGCCTACCGCCCAGCCGGGGTCACCGCCGGGGTAGGGTAGTTCGCTGTAGCTGGCGTCGTAGCGCGGTCCCTGCTCCACCGACAGGCGGGCTCCCGAAACCAGCCGAGCGAGCTGGCCGTGAAGCGCTGCCTGGCCAGCGAAGCGCAGCTCTAGCACCCCTCCCGGCAGGATCTCGAATTGGGGATTTGCGGCGCTGGTCAAGGAGAAGGTGACTCGAGTGGCCGGCTCCGCAGCGTCGATCGGTTCCACCCACACTTTGTCGACCGTTCCCCCGCCGGCTAACTGCCGGGCCTGCGTCACCCGCACTGGCCGCAGTTCGACGGCGACCCCGCTGAGGCCGTCCGGGGCCACTCTGTAGTCAACTTCTTGGTCGGTTCGTATCCGCGCCACGGTCTCCTCGGCACTTACTTCTATCTCGACTCCTAGAAGTTCTGCCGCCGGCAGATGGACGGTGGGCAGCGCGGCCAAGAACAGGCCGAGCAATGTAACGCGGAGGATACTGTTGGCGAGTGTGCTCATCTTTGGCTTGGCGGTGAGCGCTGGTCATGGCAGCAACGCCGCCCTACTTCTACCCGGCGGAGGTTACGAATCTGCTTACTACTTCTCTAATTTTCGGTTTTGGCTGGTGAGTGGTTCGCCGATCATATGCGATAGCACCAGAGGGCAGAACTCGGCACTCGCCCAGCAATGCTGACCGTGACCAGACCTTGAATGGAAAGCGCGGGCTCAGTCTCCGTTTGGGGCGGTCGGCCGCGGTGCCAGATGCTCGGCGAAGAAACTCATGATGCGGCCATAGAGGCGTTCGCTGACCAGGGGGTCGGGAACCATGTGGGTGAATCCCGCCAAGGCCAGGAAGTCGTGCTGTTTGCCGGCGCGAAAGAGGGCGTTCGACATCTTCAAGGCGTGCATGAAATAGACGTTGTCGTCGGCGGTGCCGTGGATGATCAGCAGTGGCCGTTCGAGTTTGTCGGCCTGGCTAAGTACTGAGGTCGAGCGGTAGCCCTCGGGATTTTCCGCCGGCAGCCCCATGTAGCGCTCGGTGTAGTGGGTGTCGTAGTCACGCCAGTCGGCTACCGGCGCGCCGACCACCGCGGCGTGGAAAACATCGCCGCGTTGCATGGCCGCGTGGGCCGAGAAGTAGCCGCCGAACGACCAGCCATAGATTCCCACCCGTTCCATGTCCATCTCGGCGAAGCGTCGGCCGAGGCTTTGCAAGACAGCGACTTGGTCGACCAGAGGCAGGGTGATCAAATCATGGCGGATGCTGCGTTCCCAGGCGCGGCCGCGGTGCGGAGTGCCTCTGCCGTCGATCCACAGCACGATGTAGCCGTGGTCGGCCATCCACTGGTCGAAGACGAATCGGCTCGCCTGCCGGGTGACGCGCTGGGAATGCGGGCCGCCATAGACATGGAGGACCACGGGGTATTGGTGCGTGGGATCGAAATCCCGCGGTCGCAGCAAGGCGGCGTGGTATGTGCGGCCATCGATCTCGGCGCTGACCCATTGGGGATTCGTTGAAAAGTTCGGCTGGTCGGCCACCGAGTGCAGCTCGGCGCGCTGGCGGCCACTGCCATCGGTGACGATCCAATCGTCCACACCGGTGGCCGGCGAACGGTGCAGCATGCGCAGCCGGCCGGAAGTCGAGAATTTGCCATCGACGATGCCGTCGTAGTCGCCAATCTTGCTCGCCGTGCCGCCGTTGAGTGATAGGTGGTAGAGGTGAGCGCGGGTCGGATCGTTGCCGCTGGCCTGGATGAACACTTCGCCGCGTTCTTCGTCGAGGTGGACAAAGCTGCGGTAGCCCAGCTCCGGGGCGGTCAGGCGGCCGAGGGGAGAACCGTCGGCGGCGCGGCGCTCTAGACACCAGGCGCCATCGCGCTCGCTGGTCCACAGGAAGCTGCGGCCGTCCGCTAGCCAATGGGGCATCTGGGGGTCGAGGTTGATCCACGCGGTGTCGGTCTCGACCAACAGCTTGCGGCTGGCACCGATTTCGGGGTCGACTACTAGGACGGCGAGTTCGGTCTGCTGGCGGTTCTGCACCACCAGGGTCAAAGGTGCGTCTTGCTCCCAGCGTACCCGGGTCAGATAGGGATAGCGCTGCTGGTCCCACTGCGCCCATACGGTCTTGCCGCCAGCGATCGGCAGGATGCCCAGTTTGACCTTGACGTTCTTTTCGCCTGGACGGGGATAGGGCGATTCTTGAACCGGCTGGGTGGGATCGGCCGGGTCTGCAATGCGGAAGGTCTCCATGCCCTCAGTGTCGTTGCGTTGGTACGCCAGGTGGCTGCCGTCCGGCGACCACCAGAAACCGTGGTGCCGGCCCATCTCCTCTTGGGCGACGAACTCCGCCGCGCCATAGCTGATGTGGGGCGAGACGCTGAGGGTCAGCCGGTGGTGCTGGCCGCTCTCCAGCTCGACCACCCACAAATCTCGGTGGGCGACGTAGGCTATGCGGTCGCCGGCCGGAGAGAGCTGCGGGTCGATGGGGAAGCCGGCCGCCACTTCGATCTTGCGCACCGCGCCATCGCTGCGTTGGTAGAGATAGAGGTCGCCGGAAAGGGGGGCGAGAATCTGGCTTTCATCGGCTGACAGGCTGTAGCTGGCGATGCCGCGAGTGGCGAGTCGCTGACGTTCGCGGCGGGCTTGTTCTTCGGCGGTGAGTTCTTCTGCGGCGCCGCCGAGCAGGTCGGCGGCGGTCAGCAGACGGCGTTCTTTGCCGGTCGCCGGGTCGAGTTGCCAGAGATCGGTGACGAAGCTGCGCGGCTCGGAGCGGAGGAAGAAGATCGCGTCGTTGGCCACCTCGATCGCGGTGGGTTGACCGAGACGAAAGCTCAGGGTCTCGGCGTAGTCGCGCAAGAAACTCGAATCGGCGACCTCGGCCTTGGCGTTGGTTGCTAGCAAGCCAACCCACAACATGGCGCAAGCCACAGTGCTTACAAACCTCGGGCCGGTGGTCAATCGCGCGAGTAGCGAAGGATTAGACAAGGCTTCTACCTCCTCGGAGTGTGATGCGATGTGAGTCGGGCGCTCAGTCGGACAGTGCTTGGTCGAGATCGGCCAACAGGTCGTCGATGTCTTCGATGCCAGCACTGACTCGCACCAGATCGTCGTCGATTCCCAGCTTGGCACGCTTCTCAGCCGGTACTGAAGCGTGGGTCATGGTGGTCGGGTGGTTGATCAAGGACTCCACGCCACCGAGGGACTCGGCGATCTGGAACAGGCGCAGCTTCTCGAGGAAACGGCGCGCGCCCGCGAATCCCCCCTGAGCATAGAACGAGATCATGCCGCCGGCACCACTCATCTGGCGACGGTAGAGTTCATACTGGGGATGGGAAGCCAAGCCGGGGTAGATCACTTTGCCGACCCGCGGGTCGTCTTCCAGCCATTGGGCGATGCGTTGGCCGTTGCTGCTGTGACGCTCGATTCGGATTGCCAGGGTCTTGATGCCGCGCAGGGTCAAGTAGGCATCGAAAGGTGCCATGATCGGACCGCTCGAGTTTTGCAAAAAGCGCAGCCGTTCGGCCAGCGCTGGGTCGCCGGTGACCAGCACGCCGCCCACCGAGTCAGAATGACCGTTGAGATATTTGGTGCTCGAGTGCATGGCGATGTCGAATCCGTGGTCCAACGGACGTTGCAGCATCGGTGAACCGAATGTGTTGTCGCAGATCAGCAGGACCTCGGGGTTGATCTCCTTCGCCTGGCTCGCGATGGCGCTGAGATCGGCGAGTTTCATCATCGGATTGGTCGGCGTTTCGACCCACACCATACGGGTGTCGGCGGTCATCGCGCCGCCAAAGGCGTCGAGATCCGCGAGATCGGTGTAGATCGGCACTAAACCTTGAGTTCGCTCCCGCACCATGCTCAGCAAGCGCCGCGAGCCGCCGTAGAGGTCGTCCATCACGACTAGGCGGGAGCCTTGATCGAGCAGATCGAGGGCCACTGACATCGCCGCCATGCCGGAGGCGAAGGCGAATCCTCCGCGGCTAGGATCAGTTTCTTCGCTGATTCGCGAGCCTTCGAGAGTCGCTACCAACCGCTCCAGGGCATAGCGGGTAGGGTTGTGGGAGCGTGAATACTCGTAGCCCTGGTGGGCGCCGGGCGAATTCTGAGCATAAGTCGAGGAGAGAAAAATGGGCGGCATCACGGCGCCGGTGACGGGCTCTGCTTGTTGGCCGCCGTGCAGCGCCATGGTGCCCGGCTTGTGGTCGGGATTATGGGTCATCTAATGGGGCTCCTGAGGATCGGACCGGCGGCGCATCCCAGCGGTCGCGGCGCATTATACGCTGGCCGGAAGAGCAGATAGCCGGCTCAGGGCAAGGAGCTGGTCCAACTCGTCAAATCGCCACTCTCGAAACCATCAGCGAAGATTGGATCAGCGAAAAAGCAGCCGGCGAAGCGGAAACTGCACACTCGGGTGGACCAGCTCGAAGCGCTGGTGGTGGTGAGGTATTGGGAAGTCAAATAGAAAGTGCAGTCGTCGGCCGGATCGACGCTGATCGAGGCGTGGTCGCCCCAGCGCGGGTTGACGATCTGTGAGCCGCCGCCGGCGACGCAGCTGACCTCCGCTTGCAGGGTGCCGGCGGGGTCGCTGGCGGCGCGACCGCTGTAGCGGATCGCTGGGGCGGTGCTGGCGCTACCAATCGAGAATCCGATGCCGAGGTTGCGCGCGAAATCGAGGGCGGCGGTGGGCAGCCAGCGATTTTCGCCGTCGGCGGGAGCGAAAGTACCTTGGTCGAGCACTGACTCCGCGATCAGATCGAGTTCGACCCAGCGCACTCCGGCGCGGTCGCTACCGACATCGACAGTGTGGCTGAGCATAGTCACCAGGGCGGGGGTGGAATCGCGCCAATAGCGGGTCGAGGCGCGATAAGAGGTGAAGTCGGCGTGGGTTTCGAGCAGGTTGGCGGTGCCGGGTTGGGGGATGCAGGGCAGAGAGCCGCAGAGTTCGCTATCGTAGTCCACCCCAGCGTCGATCAGCGTGGGGATGCTCAAGGTGGAAGCCGCGGGCGTGGCCCAATCGGGACATAGCTGCCATAGGCGATAGCCATCGGTGGGCGCGGTGGGACCGGTGAGGACGAAGAATTCATCGTCCCACTGTTGCAAGAATCGTGGGCAGCTGCCGGCGGGTACTGGATAGGGGCCGGTCAGGTGGGCTGGCAGCACACCGAAGAACACCTCTTCGACGCTGGACAGTTGGCGAAAACGTACCATTGCCGGCGCCCCGCCTCCAGCCAGCATCACTTCGCGCTCCAGAGCGGCCAGCGAGACGCCGGTGAAGTCACCGCTGCTGCTGACATAATCATTGCTGGTCAAGGTGTAGGCCGAGGCCGAGCCGTCCTCGTCGACCCAGATGCCGAGCTTAGGGCGATCATTGAATAGGCTATCGCTGTAGACCAGCTCGTAACGATGGAACGGGCCCAGTGGACTGCCACCAGTGCTGATGGCGAAGCATTGGCGGCCGTTGGCGAAGCCGGAACCAACGTGCTGGCTGAATACCCAGCGGGCGGCAAAACGGTCGTAGAGCACCAGCGGCAGGCCGGCGTTTTCGCTTTGGCAGGGGCCGCCGAAGCCGGCCCAGAAAGTGTTGCCGGCGAAGGGACCAGCGATCCGCGCACCGCTGATTTTGTTGAGCACCAGCCAGCCTTTGTTGACATATTGGACGAAAAAGTTACCACCGACATCACCGTTGGCCGCCGGTGGCACGGTTGTGCCTGCGTTGTCGGTGCTGTCGTAGCCATCGACGCTCAGCATCAAGGCGGGGGCGCGCAGTGCACTTTGGCTGAGCTGTACCGGGTCTGAGCCGTCCGGCGAGCGCCGCCCTCCTCTCAACAGGGCGGCCGGGCGCCGCGGTCCGGCTTGCACCTGAGTGACGCTGTCGGCTTGCTCGCTGGGTTGTCGGGAGTGGATCTCGAGCAGCCCAGCGAGGGACGGCGACAGATCGTGGCGGATGGCATGGCCAACCTCGGGTGAGGTGCTTGCCAGGGCGGGCAGGGTGCCGCCAAAGGCCAGGCTCAAGATGAGCAGGAGGATTGCTGTTTGCAATCGGTTCGAGGGGTCGCTCCACTGCTGCATGGTCTTCCTCCGACTTGCTGTGATGCGGCCCACCGTCGGCGGTGGCTGAATTGAAGGGCCGCGAGTGCTTACACCTCGTCGCGCTGGAAGGCGGTGGCCAGGGCGTCGGCGTACTCGTTCCAGCGGCAGCCGTTGTGAGCCTTGATCCAGCGCAGGCTGGCTTTGGGGCGGGTGTGCTTGAGGCGCCAGGCTTCTTGCACCAGTTCGAGGTTTTCTACCGGCCCGGTCTTGCGTTTCCAGCCCAAGCGCTGCCAGCCGGCGGCCCACTCGTTGAGGGTTTTGACGCAGAGGTTGGAGTCGGACCAGAGGGTGACTTCATCTTCGGCGCCGATCATCTTGTAGGCTTCGATCAGCGCCAGCAACTCCATCCGATTGTTGGTGGTGTGGGCGTCGGAGCCGTAGCGGCGGTCGTGGACCTCGCCGTCCTTGACCCACACCGCGCCCCAGCCTCCTGGGCCGGGGTTGCCGGTGCAGGCGCCGTCGGTGAAGACTCCGTCTTGCGGTCCCTCGGTGTACTTTTCCAGCACCTGGGCGGTGGTGTGGCCGTCTTCGGGGGGCTTGGTGCGGCGGCGACTTCTCTTTTTCTTGGCCGGTGGCTTCTTGGCACCGGGGGCAGTCTTGCTGCTCTTGTTCTTGCAGGGCAGGCAAATGGAGGGCTGCCAGCCGGGAAAGCGGGCGAGAACGTCGTCGCGGACGGAGAATTCCGTGCTGCACTGACGGCAGGTGAAAGTCTTGCTAGCCATGATGCTCCTACTTTGCTTGGGACCGGCGGCAAGGTATCACAGCCTGGGCGGAGGAGTGCCCGGAAGCCGCACGCGGCGGGTTTGCCGTAGTTGGGCGAGTGCGGCTACCGGGCAGCTGGTGGGCGACTCGCTCGGCTGATCTCTGCTTGACCTCTTTGGTTGGATCACCCAGACTCAATTCTCGCTGCCGCTAATCGTGATCAACGCGTGGGGTTCGAATGAAGAGTTCTATTAGGGCTACTGTCCTGCTCGTCTCGGTGTCGTCTTGTTGCTGGCTCGCCGGCTGCCAGCCGGCGGCTACTTCTTCCTCGGCTACTTCTTCACCGGCTGCTGAGAAGCCAGCTGTGCCTCGGGTGGCTTGGGCTTTGGCTATCCACGCCGGTGCCGGGGTGATTCCCAAGGATATGGAAGAGGAGCGCAAGCAGGAGTATTTCCAGGCGCTGGAGGATGCTCTGAGCTTGGGGCGTGATTTGCTCGCCACAGGCACCCCGAGTCTCGATGTAGTGGAGCAGGTGGTGCGACAGCTGGAGGATGTACCTTTGTTCAATGCCGGCAAGGGGGCTGTGTTTACGAGTGAGGGCACCAACGAACTCGATGCGGCGATCATGGATGGCTCGACGATGGCCTGTGGCGCGGTCTCGGGGGTCAAGACGGTGAAGAATCCGGTACTGCTGGCGCGCAAGGTGATGGAGGAGACCCGCCACATCTTGCTGGTCGGCCGTGGTGCCGAGACTTTTGCCGCCAGTCAGGGCTTAGAGATGGTCGAGCCGGCCTATTTCTTTACCCAGCGGCGCTATGACCAGTGGCGCGAAAGGGTGGAGCAGGAGGCGGCTGATTCCGGGGCGGGTAAGGCTGAACCCAAGTTCAAGTGTGTTGATCCGGCTGGAGAAGACAAGCGCGGTACTGTCGGGGCGGTGGCGCTGGATCAGTTTGGCAACCTGGCCGCTGCTACCTCGACCGGTGGACTGACCAACAAGCGCTTTGGCCGGGTTGGCGACACGCCGATTGTCGGCGCTGGGACCTATGCCAACAACCGCACTTGCGCGGTGTCGGGCACTGGCATCGGCGAGCAGTTCATGCGCCATGCGGTGGCGCACGACATCTCGGCGCGGATGGAGCATGGCGGGCTGGGCTTGCAGGAAGCGGCGGAGGCGGTGATCCACGGAGTTTTGGCTGCGGGCGATGGGGGGGTGATTGCAGTCGGTCGCGATGGCCAGATCGCCTTGGTTTTTAACTCCGCTGGCATGTTCCGCGGCGCTGCGGATTCGAGCGGGCGATTCGATATCGCAATTTGGGAGTAATGCTATGTCAGAGATTCCTGTTGACGGCGCTCGGCTGAATCGGCTGGCGCGCGAGGCTAGCCCTTATTTGCTCCTGCACCAGGCCAACCCGGTGGATTGGTATCCCTGGGGCGAGGAGGCTTTTGCTCTGTCCCGCCGCGAGCAGCGGCCGATATTCCTCTCGGTGGGTTATTCGACCTGCTATTGGTGCCATGTCATGGAGCGCGAGTCGTTCGCCGACTCGGCTACCGCTGAGCTGATGAACCGCCTCTTCGTCAACATCAAGGTCGATCGTGAGGAACGGCCGGAGATCGACGAGATCTACATGGCCGCCACCCAGTTGATCACGCAGCAAGGAGGTTGGCCGAATTCGGTTTTCCTAACCCCGGAGCTGAAGCCGTTTTACGCTGGAACTTACTTCCCACCCTCGCCGCGTCAGGGTATGCCGTCGTTCCAGCAGCTGATCGGTGGCTTGGCCGATGCCTGGCAAAGTCGCCGTGACGAAGTGCTGCAACAGGCTGAGCAGATCGCAGAAGGGATGCGGCAGTTCCTCGAGGATCGTGGTCAGCCGGAGGAGCAGCCGCCGCCAGCGGCGGTGGCGGAGCAGTCTTTCGCCGCTTTGACGCAGCGTTTCGACGAGCGCTTTGGCGGCTTTGGCGGCGCGCCGAAATTCCCGACCCCGGCGAACCTCTTTCTGCTCTTGGAGCTGGCTGGTGAGCAGCTCGACGCCGCCCGCATGCTCACCACCACTCTCGATCGAATGGCTCGCGGCGGGATCTACGACCAGCTGGCCGGCGGCTTCCACCGCTATTCGGTGGATCGCGAGTGGCTGGTGCCGCACTTCGAGAAGATGCTCTACGACAACGGCCAACTGCTCGAGGTCTATGCCCGTGAATTCGGCCGTAGCGGTGATCTGGAAGCAGCGCGAATCGTTCGTGAGACGGCTCATTTCATCGCCGCGGAACTCGGCGCGCCGGAGGGCGGTTTCTGGAGCGCAATCGACGCTGAGATCGATGGCCATGAGGGCGCCCACCACGTTTGGGCCGAGGCTGAATTGCGCGAGCTGCTGGGGGCGGAGGGCTTTGCCTTCCTGGCACCGCTCTACGGCTTTGAAGGGCCGCCTTCTTTCGAGGGCCAACACTACGTCCTGCACCTGCTGGCGCCGCTGGCTGCTCAAGCCGAGCGTCGGCAGGTGTCCTACTCCGCACTACTGGAGCAGATCGAGCCGCTCAAGCAACGTCTACTGCAAGCGCGTCGCGAGCGCCAGATGCCGTTGGTTGACGACAAGGTGCTAACCGATTGGAATGGCATGGCGATTACTGGCCTAGCCCTGGCCGGCGAGCTGCTCGGAGAGCCTGCTCTGGTCGACCGTGCTGCCCTGGCGGCTGAATTTGTTCTGCGAGAGCTACGGCGTGGAGACGGTACGTTGCTACATGCTTGGCGCCAAGGCCAAGCCAAGATCGAGGCATATTTGGCCGACTACGTCCACCTGGTGCGCGGCCTGCTGGCATTGGCTAGTGCCACTGGCGAGGGGGCTTGGCGGCGCCATGCCGAGCAGCTCACCCGCCAACAGATCGAGCGTCTGGGAGATCCGGTCGGGGGTTTCTACACCGCCGGCGAGCGTCCCGACGTGCTGTTTCGCAGCAAGGAGGTCTTCGATGGCGCGCTGCCGTCGGCCAATGCGCTGGCGGTGCTCAACTTGGTCGAGCTGGCGGCGACCGCACCCGCTGATCAACGCGGTGAGTGGCTGGGAGAGGCTGAGTCAGCGCTCAAGGCGTTGGCGATGTTCACCCGCAAGCAGCCCGATGCGGCCCGCATGTTGTCGATCGCTGCCCGGCGTTTTGCCCGGCTCGAGGCGAGCAGCCTGGCGATGGCCGAGCTAGCATCTCTGCCGGCGGAGACGGCACCCAAGGCGGTGATCGAGGAGCTTCATCCGGTCAATCCCCAAAGCCTGGTTTCGGCGCTCATCCAGAGCGGCAAGCCAGGGGGAGATGGCTGGCGATCGTTCGCCGTAGAGGTCGAAGTCGAGGCTGGCTGGCACATCTACGCCAATCCCAGCGGCGATGATCGCCTAGAGCCCGCCACCCTGCGCGGCGAGGGGGCCGAGCTGGAGGCCTTGCGCTATCCCTCGGGCCATCAGGCAGAAGAGGGTGGGCCGCGGGTCTACGACGGGCAAATCGAAATCACCGGCCGCTTGCGCCCCGGTTCCGGATCTTGGGCTCTGCTGCTCGAGTTCCAGCCTTGCGATAGCCGGCGCTGTCTGGCGATAACTAGCTTGCGGTTGCGGGGGCGCTGAGCTGATGGTTTCTGACGCCGGGACCTAGTGGGTTGGCGCCAGGATCTTGCAGCTTGAGCCCAGCTGGCAGACGGATACCGGGGTCATTGCAAGCCCCGGTACTAAGTCTAGCTCAGGGCTTGCCTTCGTAGGTCAGCATGACTTGCGACTCGCCAGTCTCTGAGTCGAGGGAGGCGGTGGCGTTGACCATGCGGCCGTTGGTGTGATTGCCGACGATGAAACGTATGTTGGCATCATCGCCCGACATGGCTTGGGTGGTGACCTCGTAACCGGCATCCTCGAGCTCTTGCTGGAAACCCGCGGCAAATTTGTCGAGGCTGTCAGCCGTCTTGAAACCCACCGAGCCGGCGACCTTGCCGTCGGCATTCGAACTGTAGATACCTTCGGGATTGCTGCCGGGGTAGTGCGGCACCCAGTCGGGGAGGGAGGCGACTCCGGCACCGCTGCCGAGACGAGTCTCGCCGTCCGGAGTGGAGACGATCACCGAGCCATCGCCGTTGCCGTCGCCACCAGCGGAGAAGCTGGTGGTGCCTTCGTCGGTGGTGATGCTGAACTTACCCTCTTTGATGTCGTTCCAGTTGAGCGTCACTTCCTCGCCGTTGTCCTTGTTGCGGATAGTCATGGTGCCGGCGTCGTCGTCACTCGAGACCAGCTCGATGTCTGGATTCAATCGTACTGCCAGCTCGGCGATGGCCTTGGTGGGATTGCCGTCGGCATCTTCGACCACGTCACTGACCTTCTTGGCGACGAATAGACCGCCGCCGACCACTACCACCAGCCCCAAGACCACCAAGACACCGCAGCCGATACCGACCCAAGCCAAGGGGTGGAGTCCTTTTCTTCCGTTGCTCATTCCTTTTCTCCTCAAATCTTGTCCACCGCGCGTAGCCGGGCCGAACGAAATGCAAGGCCGGGTATTTCGGTGGCAAGGGATGGAACGAGTATGATTGTAGCCTTATCAGCGGGCCGGCGTCGCCGCTTGGCCGTAGACATTCCTAGGAGCCGTTCTCCCTGGCATCCTGGAGACTATGAAATTGCCTGCGCTATCACCTTTCAGCCGCTGCCTTCTGCTCCCAGGAGTGGTGTGGCTACTCCTGGCTGGCTGGGTTGCTAGGGCTGTTGCCCAACCTGCCGATCTGGAGGCATGGTTTGAGTTCCGGACGCCAAACTTTAGCCTCTACAGCGATGCTGAGCCCGAGCGGGCGGCGGCTATCCTGCTCAGCCTGGAGCGTTTCCGGGCGGTCTTTGCCGGCCTGGCACCGGGAATAGAACTGGTTTCGCCAGCGCCGACCCGGATTTTTGTCTTTCGTGACGAGTCTTCCTATGCTCCCTACAAGACCACCGGGGGCAGGGATGGCGGCCGCGTTCTGGGGCAGTTTCTCGCCCATCGAGACGGCAACTTCATCACCCTGAACGGTGGCGCGCGGGGGGTGGGCAGTTATGCGGTGGTCTACCACGAGTATGTGCACTACTTCGTGCGGCACAACTTCCCCAGCGTGCCTTTGTGGTTCAACGAGGGCCTAGCCGAGTACTACAGCACCTTCGCGGTGGAGGAGGAGAGCGCCTACCTGGGTCGACCGGTCGAGCGCCATGTCCGTTGGCTGAAGCGTGGTGGCGAGATCGTCCTCGACGATCTATTGGCCAAGTCCAAAGGGCGCTCGAAGTACCACGAAGACGGCCGGGTGGGTGATTTCTACGCCGTCTCATGGGGCCTGGTGCATTACCTGATGAGTGCCGAGAAGGGTCTCGAGCGGCTCGGCGACTTCCTAATCAAGGTGGAGGACGGCGAGGAGCCGGAAGCCGCCTTCGAGCAGGCTTTCGATCTGCGCTTGCGCCGCTTAGAGACCGTGCTCGCCGAGCACATGCTGGCCAATACGGCGATCGTCGCCAAGATCCCCCTTGCCCGCCTACCGGCGCCGGACGCGGTAGACCTCTACCGGCCACCGCCGGCAACTCTACTCGTTGAGTTAGGCGAGTTGCTCGCTCAAAGCGGGCGCCGAGAGGCCGCCGAAGATCATTTCCAGCTCGCCCTCCAATTCCAGCCCGACAACTCTCGCGCCCACGGTGGCTTGGCCTATCTGCGCGACCTGGTGGGTCGGTTCGACGAGGCGGCGGTGCTCTACCACGATGTGCTCCGCCTCGGTTGTCAGAGTGCCCTGATCCATCTGCGCCATGGTCGCCACTTGCTGCTGCAAATGAACCAAGCTCGCAGTAGCGCGGAGAAAATTGCTTTGGCCGCCGCCGCCCGCCAGGCACTGTCCAGAGCGGTCGACTTGGCGCCCGACTTCGCCGAGGCCCGCGCCACCCGAGGCTACGCCCATCTCTTTGGAGATGCCGACCCGGCAGCAGGCATCAGCGATCTCGAACGAGCCGTAGCGGTATTACCGGAGCGCATGGACGTGGCCTATCAGCTGGTGCAGCTCTACGTCGCCGCCGGGCGATTTCATTCTGCCGCCCAGGTGACCGAGGGAGTACTGGCCCGCGGTGCTGATCCAGAACTGGTGATCGAAGCCCGCCAGCTGATCGAGCGCACCCGCCTTACCCGAGCGGCCGAGAAGGCCCTCCAAGAAGGCCACGGCGAAGAAGCCTTGGAACTCTACGACCGAGCGATCGAGGCCACCAGCGACCCGCTCCTGCGCGAGCGCATGGAAGAGCAGTTGCTGAACTTGCAAGAGAGCCTGCGGCAGGTTTCCTAGGGGCTTTGATGGCCGCTGTCCTAAGCAGAAGACCGAAGCCACTCACCTGCGTATCCCTGCCTGAAACCTAGTTCGTTCACTCGTCTAGTTTCCTGGCTCTTGACGTTTCTGACGCTCTGGCTGTAGCATTGTAGGCGTCATGGCGATGCCCCAGAGATCTCACCAGCCCATTCCGGCGTCGGATTCGAGCCCAGCACGGCGACGACTTCTTAAAGCACTCAAACGGCGACTATTGCGTAAAGCATTCGTGCGTGAGCTTTCCGCAGTCGAGGCGCTTGACCTGGCCGCTCATATCGCGACCGAGCACCCTATGTTGGCGACTCGCTACCGCGAGTTGCGGTCGCTGCTCAGGATCCAGGCGCAGTGGAACTCTACCGTCGAGCAGCTGGCGGGCGAGCCACAGCGCCTGCTCTCTTTAGAGGATCTGGCCGATGGCTCGTTAAAGCAGGCCCGCATCGCCGGCGAGGCGGTAGCGGCGATCTGGGATGAAGAACTCTTGCCGTCTTCCGAGGTCGCCCGCAGATTCGGCGCCAAACCGACGAATCGAGAGAAGGTCAATGCCCAGCGCCGACGTTCCCACCTCCTCGGACTACCCCGCGAAGGTGGCAGGATGTACCTCTATCCCGCGTTTCAGATCGACGCTGCGCGCCAAGAGATCTACCCTGAGGTCAGCAAGGTCAACCAGCTATTTGACGCCTACTCAGATCCCTGGGGCGCCGCCTCCTGGTGGGTGTCCGACAACGCCCGGCTCGGAGGTCGGCCGATAGATCTGATCGGCACAGCAGAGTCGCCGTCCGTGTTGCGAGCGGCCGAGGCGCTGCTCGAGCCCATTGGCTGAGAGCCGGCTGATCTCGGTGCCAAACCTCCAGCCTCCCTGCAGCTACGACGGCACGCCCCGGCGTAGCGTGCTTGGCGCCGGTACAGTTCTCACCCGTGTCCATCAAGACCGCTTCGCGGCGACCGCCTGGAATCCCAAGCCAGCCGACACCCACTGGGGCGGTGGCCGGTTCGATGCCACGACCGATGATCCCTACGGCTTCCTCTATGCCGGCAGCGACGATACTTGCGCCGTCGCCGAGGCGCTGCTGCGGGATCTTCCGGTCACTGATTCGGGCTCGCGGCTGTTGCTACGGAAAGCCCTTGCCGACCGTCGCATTAGTTGGATCGCACCCACCGTAGATCTGCAGCTTGTCGTTCTGCGGGATGGTAAGGAGTTGGCGGCCGTCGGTCAGGATTCTTGGCTCACCAAGAGCGAGCCGAGAGACTATGCCTTCACCCGCCGCTGGGGCCACCGGATCCGCGCCTGGGCGCCATGGTCGCAAGGTTTCATCTGGCGCTCGCGGCTCGAAGAGGCAAGCCTGGCCTACGTTTTCTTTGCCGACCGCTGCCCGGCGGGCGCATTCGGAGAGATCCTCCAGCCCGGCTTGGAGCCGCCGAATCACAACCGCCTCGACTACGAACCTGGAAAGAGTTACATCTTGAAGTTGTTGGCGGAGTACAACGTCACGGTTTATCGATAGCGAGGCAACGCGGTCGTCTAAGTGGTGCCTTGGAGTGACTTGGCATCGCTCTTCCGGCACGCAACGGGATTGGCGGCACTTTGTCGGGCCTTTCACGGCGCTACGCCCAGCGCTTGCAAGCGGAGCTTGGCGCGTGGTGCAACTCTTGGCCCGTCGTGGTGATAGAGGCGGGCGTTGGGGTCGGCGGCGGCACGGGTGAGTGCTTGTTCAGCGCTGGCGCGGAGGCGCGGGCCGGTGTTGGCGAGGGCTACCCCGAGCCAGTAGTCAACGGTCGCGGTGCCGATTCCGCCCGCCACCGCTGGCAGACTCAAGCCGCGTAGCAGACGCACGGCTGCTGCCCAGCGCCCGGCACGGATCTGCAACATCGCTTGGTTGAAATGTACTACCCAAGTGGGGGTCAGGGGCTCTGGGCGGTCTTCGAGCAACATCAGCTGGGCGTAGGTCAAGGCGATGTGCGACTCCTCGGGCCAGCGCTCGAATAACCTTGGACTGCTGCCGAACTCGACATTGACGACCCGGGTTCCCTGCCGTGATCGGACGACGAATTCCGCCGTCTGCCCACTTCCGACCCGGCCTAGTTGGCGGTCGAGTTGGGCGCGACTGGTGACTTCGGATTGGGCGACTGCGACAATGCGGTCACCGACCTTTAGACCGGCAGCGGCGGCAGGCCCTTTGGCGGTTAGGTGGGCGATGATCGGGTTGCCGTCGGCGGTGCTGTCGATCACCAATGCGCCGAGCCAAGAGCGCTGCAGCTGAAGGTCGCCAGCGAGCTGCTGCGCTAACTCATCGATGGCTGCACCTTGGTCGTCGAGCTGCAAGCGGATGCGGTCGGGCTGGGCCGGTGCTGGGGCGGCGGGCCAGACCCACAGATCGGCATGGGTTGCCAGGAGATCATTGGCTAGCACGGCCAAACCGTAGAGCAAGCCTGGGAAGCGCTCGCTGACTGCTTGGCGAAAGGCTTGCCAGTCAATCTGCGGGTCGTTGTCGGGATCGTCGTCGGCTAGCCGACGCAATGCGCTGGCGGTGAGTCCGAGTTCGCCGGCCAGGGCCAGACCTGCCGCCGAACGCTCCAGCACCGTCCAGCGGTCGCTGGCGGCTAACTTGCGTTGCAGCTGATGACGCAGGGTGCCAGCTTGATTGTCGTCTTGGCCGAGCACTCCGAGCAGCACCAGGCCCGGTCGGGGCTTGATGTCGATTTCGATACTTTGGCGATCGGCGAGGTCGAGGCGGCGTTCGAAAACGTAGCGCCCGCGGTCGATCACCACCAGATGCCAGGTGTCGGGCGGTAACTCGAGCCGATCGCGACGAGTTTCTCTGCTGCTCGGCGGCGGGTTGCCGTTGAGCAGCACTCGAGCGCCGTCGGGCAAGCCGCGCAACAGCAGCGTGCCGCGCTGCAATTCCAGCGGCACCGGTGGCATGCGGTAGTCCTGCAGCTGATCAAAATCGAGGTTGGCACGGTAGGTTCTGTAGCCGTCTTTGACCACTTCGAGGAGGTGCTGGCCCAGTTCTAACCCCTCAACCACCAACTCGGCAGAGAAGCCCGGCGGGGTGGCGCCAGGTCGACCCTGACGGCGGGCAAGTTCGGCCGCGCTGGCGGCTACCGTCTGGCCAACCGCCAAGCCATCAAGACGCACCTCGGCGCCACTTGGCCGTGAAGTAACGCGCAACACCGGGCTGATCCGATCGAGGGCGAAATCAAGAGGCAGGGTGCGCCCGGCTCGCACCTCGAGTGGTTGCACTAATGGGGTGTAGCCGGGGCGCTGGACTTCGAAAGTGTGGATTCCCGCCAACACTCCCAATGGCCCGGACCGGTGGTCTAGCAAACGGCCACTGATCCTGACCTCCGCATCGCTAGGTTCGATGGTCAGTTCGAGCAGTCCGAGGACTTTGGCCCGCAGCTCGTCGAAGCGCTCGGCGAGCTTGGGCGATACTTCGTCGCGAGCCAGATCGAAGGTTGGCTGGACACCGATCACCCGGCCGAGATCGTCGTCCGCTCCTGAGCTATCGCCGAAGTTGAAACGCACCCGGGCGCGGTAGGCCAGGCTGCGGGCCAACAAACGCCGACCGCGGTCGCCGAGGGTGCCGTTCTCGTGCCGCGGTTCGAGAGTATCGATGACGTAGGAGAACAGCGATTCGGCCTCGGGTTGGAGCGCCGAGAGAAAGACGTTTTCGGCGTCGCTAAAGTCGCTGGCCAAACGCTTGAGATCGAGGCCGGGGTCGACGATCGGCGCCGCCTCGAGTTCTTGGTCGGCCAGATCTTGCTCTTCGATCGAGTTGTCGGGCAACTGGGCGGCGGCGGAGTAGCCCAGCGTGGCCAGGATCATAGCGAGTCCCAGCAGCGGCCAACGGAGAGAGACGTAGGGAGGTTTGCAGCGCATCGGTTTGCTCTCAGTCAACGACGATCAGTTCCGCTAGACGGCTGTCGGCGATGAACAGGCGGCCGGCTCCATCGACCGTCAGGTCCACAGGGTTGCGCAGTTCGAGGCCGCCGGCTAACTGCGGCCCCAAGCTGCGGACGGCTTGGCCATCGGGGCCGTAGATATCGACTCGACGATTGCCCCGATCGAGGACGAAAACATAGCCCAACCCGTCGACGGCGAGTGCCAACGGGCGTTTCCAATTTCCCCGTGCCACGGTGCCGGTCGGTTGGCCGTTGAGTCCTACCCGCAGAACTTGTTGGCCATCGGCGTCCAAGATGTAGATGCGGCCGCGATTGTCGCGCGCCAAGTCCACCAGTTGCGGACGGGTGGTGGCGTAGAGTTCTTTCGGCGGGGCATCCTGGCTGGTGAAGTGAAGTAGGCTGCGGGCGCTCTTTTGCAGCACGAACCAGTCGCCGAAGGGGCCGCGCTCGGCAGCGGCCAGACTGCGCAGGGGAGCGCCGCGACTGGAACCGGGGTCGGTCAGTTGGACGCGGGCACCGGTGAGTGCTCGCATCAGGGTGTCGCTGAGCACCAACCAGGGCTCGCCGTCAAAGCTCCACCAGGGTCGGTCGGCACCGCGCACGGAACGAGTCCGCAGCAGTTCGCCAGCGGGGGAAATCACCGCGGCGATGCTCTGGCGGTCGTCGAGTAGGAGGATGCGACCCCGATGGTCGGCCGCTACACCCGCCGCCGCTCGCAACTCCAAACCTCGAACTGGGAAACTCAGTACCCGGCCAAAGGGATCCTGGCCGGCGAGCGGCCTCAGCACCCGCCGCTGGATCAAGCCGAGTAGCTGGCGGGCCTGCCAAGCGATGTCCTGCCGCAGCTCCTGCTCGGAGTCGGTGGGCTGATCGGGCGGTTGACTGTCGATCGCTTGTTGCAAAACTTCACTGGCGGTAAGCCATTCGCCGCTGCGCAGCAAGGCTTGGCCGAGGATCAGCAAGCCGCGGCTGTTCCAAGAACTGGGAGGCTCGTCCTCTACCGCGCTGAGGGCGGCAACCGCGGCGGCTGTTGGGTCGTCGAGCAGCAGATCGATCTCGGCGGCACGGATCAGGGCTTGTTGGCGAGCGGCGAGACGGGGATAGCGCTCCTGGCCGAAGAGTAGGGCAACTCGGCGCAAGCGGGTGCGGACCTCTTCGTAGGTGGCGCGAGAAGAGGAGCCGGCGAGCCGTATCTCGGCATCGAGCAGGCTGGCCTCGGCAGCTTGCGGCGCCTGGGGATAACTGGTCACCAACCGATCGAGAGCGCCGCGAGTGGCATTCAGATCGCCGATCAAGCGATTCAGCTGGGCGCTCTGCAACCAGGCGTGGGGTGCCAGGGGGTCGTCGGCGAAGCGTTCGGTCAGAAGGCTTAGCTCACCTACCGCGGCGGCCGGATCGCCGGCCTTGGCTAGCCGCGCGGCTTCAGTCCACAGGCGCTGGGCAGCCGCGCTCTGGGCATCGAGAGGGGGCGCGAGCAGCAGGGCGAGCATCGCCAATCGCGCTAGCCTAGCGCAGAGCCGGCGCAAACTAGCGTGCCCCATGAAAGGCTGGTGATGGTGGAGATTTGGAATTGGCGACTCCATCAGCTAGGTTAGTCGGTGGTGGTCGATCACAGCGTCGATCAAGGTGTCGGTCACGGTCAAGATCACGGTCAAGATCACGGTGCGGCCACGAAGATGCGCTGTGCTGGCTGGTTGATGTCGATGGTGATTCTCTTGCTGCGTTGCAAGCGGGGCCAATCAAACAAGAACTCGTGCTCACCCGCGGCCAGACGGCGGTCGTGGATAGGCGTGAAGTCGACCACCTGCCCGTCGATGCTGACTTGGCAGTTGGCCGGCGAGGCGACGATCCGCACCGCATAAGCGACCGGCACCGCTAATTTTTCGTGCTCACCGCTGCGCAGCGCGACTTGGTAAGTCTGCCTGAAGAAGAAAGCCTCTGCAACCAGCTCGATGCGGTAGTCGCCGGGAGGCAAGTCGATCCGCTGACGCTCTGCAGCTGGCCAGCGTTTGCCGGCGACGCGGACCGCGATCGGGAAGTTGGCATCGATAGCGATCACCCCCGCGGGGATAACCTGTCGCAGGGGAAGGTGCAGCCGGCCGCTGGCTGCTTGACTGTCGTCGAGGTGGTCCAGGTCGAGGACCCAGCTGGCTGGGTGATAGCCGTCGAGCTGGAGTTCAAGTTGGTACTCGCGGTGGCGCTCGAAAGTGATCTCGGCCGGGGTTAGTTGCTCGCTGGCCACGCCATCGATCAGCAGCCGAGCCCCTGCCGGGGCGGTGGTCACGGTGAGCAAGCGCTGCGCTGGCGGCGAGGCGTTCCAAGCCGGGGGTAGTTCAGCGCCGAGGACGAAAGTTCGCTCGGCAATCAGTCGCTGCCCATCGCGCACCGCCAGGCGGATTTCGCTGCCGAGTTCACCGTCGAGTTCGATCTCGGCTGGAGTTACCAAACCACTGTCGACACCGTCGCGCCAGATTGCCGCACCCTCGATCTCGGAGATCACCGGCAGGCGGTAGGGGCCGGCGGCTTGCTCCGCCGGTGCTGCAGTCGCGGCCAAGCCTGGGTCGACGGTGGCCGCAGTAGTTGGCGTGTCTGTGGACTTGTTGGTCGGCTCGGCAGAGTCGGTGGCACCGCCGCCGAACCACCACCAAGTGGTGGTCGCACTCATCGCCAATAGCGCCAGGCCCAGCCCCACGTTGCGGACCAAGTGGCCGCTGCCGGCGGTTGCACGTGCACGCTCGGCAATCACTTGCGGTTCGTTAGCGGCGCCGATCTCGAGCCCCAGGTCGAGATCGGCGGGAGGCCGCTGATCGAGAACATGGTGGGTGTCGATGGGTTGGGTCACGAGAATGCTGGCGGACGGGTCGGCGGGCGTTCCGAGTGCTTGCCGCTGTTGCGCTCCCAGAGCTTCGGCCAAGGCTGCGACCATTTCGCTACAGCTTGAGAAGCGGTCGCTCGGGGCCTTGGCCAGGGCGTGGAGCAAGACCTCGTCGACCGGCGAAGGCAGCGCGTGATTCTTCAGCTGCGGCCGCTGCGGCTCTTCGTGGACGATACGGTAGAGCACCGAGGATGGATGCTCGCCAGCGAAGGGCTGGCTGCCGGTGAGCATCAGGTAGAGGATGACCGCCAGCGAGAATTGATCGGCCCGGCCATTGACTGGCTGTCCGAGGATCTGTTCCGGCGCCATGAATGCCGGGGTACCCACCGTGCGGCCGGTTTGGGTGAGCTGGGCCGAGCGCAGCTTGGCGACGCCGAAGTCAGTGATCTTGGCGTTGCCGCCTTCGTCAAAGAGGATGTTGGCCGGCTTGATATCGCGGTGGACAATGCCTTGATCGTGAGCATAGTCGAGGCCACTGGCGATTTGTTGAGCGGTCTTCAGCACCTCGCTCGCGGGCATTGGGGCACCGCGCAGGCGTTGGTCGAGGCTGTCTCCCTCGATGTATTCCATGGCGATGAAGTAGCTGCCATCGCCGCTGCCGACATCGTAGATGGTCACGATGTTGGGATGCGACAACCTGCCGGCGGCGCGAAACTCTTGCTCGAACCGGGCCTCGATCTCAGCTCGCTCGGGGGTGGAGAACGCGGCGTCAAGGCGCAGTTCCTTGATCGCTATCGTACGACCAATCAGCGGATCGTGAGCTTGGTAAACCGTGCCCATGCCGCCACGTCCCAACACACCATCGGTTTTGAACCGGCCAAATCGCTTGCTCTCGGTCACTCGGGAATCACTCCGCAGGGTCTGCGCCTGAAGATTGGCGCCGGATGAGAGGCTGATTGTAGCGCGGGTGGGGTGGGTGCGGCGTCAATTCGATCGACTCGAAGCCAGCTTCGGCGGCCCACCGCTGGGTGAGTAAGAATGGGCTTGCAAAGTTGAATATTTCAATAGCTGCTGCGCCAGAACGTAGGACCTACTTGCTGCCGTAGCGGCGACTCCGAGCGGAAGTGATTGGCCAATGAATAGCTCCCTTGGGACTAGCAATTGCCCACGGATCTGGCACAATGCCCAGGCAGAGAGAGCTAAATTTTCTTTTTTCGAGCTTCTGGGGAATCCTCCCACGAGCCAGCGTCTGGCAGCGTCTTCAGATCTATGCGGTAGATCTATCCGGGGTCCGAAGGCGCGCAACACTGCGGACCCGCCTTGCCCGCTCGCCTTGATGGCACTTGGCAGCGGTGTGGGGAGAGACAAGTTCACTGACCGACCTCGTAGTCGGCGTGCGGCTTTTTGGTGTTCGTCCGAGCCGAGCTGTAGTTGGCAGCCGGGCAACGCTGGAACCACGCGCTTCGGGGAGGAGATCGACCATGAATCGTAGACTGCTGGTGCCGCTGGCTCTGTCCCTATTGCTCACCTTGATGTTCGCTAGCGCTGCTTCGGCGGTAGATTTTCTGGTCTATCTGGATCTTGACGATGATGCGGCCAGTGGCTGCGCGGTGGCTACTGCCGACGGTCCTTTCCCCGGCGTCGAAGAGATTCTCGTGACCACCGTAGAGACTGGCCAGGTGATTGCCTTGGCGCGCCAGACCTGCGTCGACCCGGGAACTGATACTTTTTCGGCGCCGGTCGCCATCGGCGCCCCCTTTGCCCCCCCATGGCCGGTTGGCTCCGGCCTAGGCACCTTCGGCAGCGATGTGGTCGAGACTTTTTATCCGCTAGACGCGGGCTGTGATGTGGTGCGCTTGGGTTATGCCTCGGCGATCGCGGGAGCAAGCGGCGACGCTCTGCTGACCGTCGATGGCAGTGGCGGCGGCTCGCCGATCCGGCTCGATTGCCGCGGTGTGTTAGAGATCCCCACCCTGTCGCAGTGGGCGTTGATGTTGCTGGCCGCCTTGCTGAGCATCGCCGCCTGGCGCTTGCTGCGGCGCCATCCGTCGAGCACCGCCGCCCTGGTCTTGGTAGCGGTGCTAATGAGCGCTTTCGCCGGTGTGGTGTGGGCGATGGTGATGCTCGACGGCGACCCCGGTGATTGGGTGGGTCTCGACGCCACCTTGGCCGACGATGCCACTGGCGACGCCCCGACCAGCGGCGACATTCTGGCCACGTTCGCCTCGCAGGATCTCGATCAAGGGGTGATTTTCTTCCGCTTCGACGTCACCACCAACAGTTCACCGATCGCGGTGGACGATGTCTTTGCCACCGACGAAGACACATTGCTGATGGGCGACGTCTTGGCCGCCAACCCGACCACTGCCGATTCCGATCCCGACGGCGACCCGCTGAGCGTGGTCGAGGTCGATGGCAACGGCGCTGATGTCGGGGTGCAGATCACCCTGAGCTCGGGCGCTCTGCTGACTTTGAACGCCAATGGCACCTTCGCCTACGACCCCAACGGTGCCTTCGAATCGATGGGCGATGCCGATAGCGCCCAAGACGTTTTCGACTACACCATCACCGACGGCAATGGTGGCATCGATACGGCGACAGTGACGATTGATGTTGCCGGCGTCAACGACTGCCCAGCGGCGGTGGACGACGCGGTGTCAACCGGCGAGAGCACGGTGTTGAACGGCGATGTGCTGGTGGCCAACCCGACCACGCCGGACAGCGATCCGGAGGGCGATACGCTGATCGTGACCGAGGTCGACGGCAATGCCGCGGATGTCGGCGTACAGGTCACCTTGGCTTCCGGAGCCTTGCTGACGGTCAACGCCAACGGCACCTTTACCTACGATCCGAACGGCGCTTTCGACAGCCTGGGTGATGGCGAGAGCGACACTGACAGCTTCACTTACACCGTCGACGACGGCTCGGGCACCTGCTCGGCGACGGCGACGGTGACGGTGACCATCAACGGCAACAACTCCTGCCCGACGGCGGTGGACGACGCGGTCAGCACCGACGAGGACTCGTTGCTTAACGGTAATGTTCTAGTCGCCAACCCGACCACGACCGACTCCGATCCCGATGGTGATCCGCTGACGGTGATCGCGGTCAACGGCAACCTGGCCAACGTCGGGGTGCAGATCACTCTCGCTTCGGGGGCTCTGCTGACGGTCAACGCCAATGGCACCTTCAGCTACGACCCCAACGGCGCCTTCAACAGCCTCGGCGTCGGCGACAGCGATAGCGATAGCTTCACCTACACCGTCGACGACGGCTCAGGCACCTGCTCGGAGACGGCAACGGTGACGGTCACCATCTCCGGCGTCAACGACTGCCCGACGGCGGTGGACGATGCGGTGTCGACCGACGAAGACACGGTGCTCAACGGTGATGTCACCACCGCCAACCCGACCACTGCCGACAGTGATCCCGAAGGCGACACCCTGGTGGTGACGGCGGTCAATGGCAATGGCGCCAACGTCGGCGTGCAAATCGCTTTGGGCGCCGGCTTGGTGACGGTCAATGCCAACGGCACCTTCAGTTTCGACCCCAACGGTGGTTTCGATTCTCTGGGTGTGGGCGAGATGGCGACTGAGATGTTCACCTACACCCTCGATGACGGTTCGGGCACCTGCTCGGAGACCGCCACCGTGACGGTGACCATCATCGGTGTCAACGACCTGCCGATGGTGGCGGGGGAGACCTTCGACGATGTGGCCAACACCTTGCTACAGGTGGCGGCGAGCCAGACCTCGACCCCCTCGGTCTTCGTCATGGGTTCGCTGTTGTCCAACGACAGCGATGGCGATGGACCTAGCCCGCTGACCGCTTCTCTCAACACGGCGACTGTCGGGGCGGTGGTGACGGTGGCCGCGGACGGCACCTTCACTTACCTGCCGCCAGCCGGGATGACCGCTAGCGACTCCTTCACCTACGACGTCAGCGATGGCTCAGGATCGACCACGGCGACGGTAACTATCACCTTCTTCAGCCGGGTTTGGTACGTCGACAACACGGCGGCGGCGGCGGGCCTGGGCCGCTCGGCCGATCCCTTTGACACCCTGGTAGAGGCTGAAACCGCGCACGGCGCCAACGACATGATCTGCGTCCGCACCGGCGATGGCACTACCACCGGCCACGATGCCGGTATCGAGATCAGCTTCTCGGGCGTGTTGCTGCACGGCGAGCACCATGGCTGCGAGCCCAATGTTGGGCTCAACAGCAACGCCGCTCCCACTTCGCTAGTGCCGCCGAGCGTCGGCAATCATCCGCTGATCGATCATTCCGCGGGTGGTGTCGGTGTTCAGGTAAGTGCCGACACCGGCGACCTCACCGGCATCTTCATCCGTGGTCTCAACCTCGATGGTGATGACAACGCTGTCGACATCGAGGCCAGCGGCGCCAATCAAGTCGATGTCGGAGTGCAGAACAACACCCTTCGCGGCGCAGGCGGCGACGGCATCGACGTCAACCACAGCAGTAGCGCCGGCGACAGCCGCGTGAGGATTCTCAACAACGTCCTGGCAGCCACTGGCAATGGTGCCGATATTCGCACTACCGCTGGCGGCCTGGACGTGGTGTTCAACAACAACAGCGACATCACCGGCGCCAAGGGGGTGTTCTTCGATGGCTCGGGCGGCGGTACCCTGACGGTCAGCGGCTTCTCCGGCAACTCGGTCCATCAGGACACCAGCGGCAACGGTATCGAGATGGACACCGTGGTGTTCGATGCCGACGCCGGTACCAACGGCGGCGGCGATGCTGACTTCACCGGCGATACGGTGGCCGGCGGTGACACTTCTGTCGGTACTGCCGGCGATGGCGTTGGCGGCGCGGGGATCCTCTTGGCCGGGGTTACCGGCGATCTCAGCTTCGGTGATCTCGACGTGGAGGCCGATGGCGGTGTCGGTCTGCAAGCGATGGCCGCGGCACCGCTCAACGCCGCGGCTGGCACCGGCTTCCGCCTGACCACCGGCGCGGGAACCAGCTTGACCGCTACTGGCGGGCCGGCCCTCGACCTCGATCCGCTCACCGCCGCGCTGACGATCAGCGCGCTGACCTCGACCAACAGCGCTACCCAAGGCGTCTCACTTAACGATGTCAGCGGCTCGGTGACAATTACCGGCGGTTCGATCGTCAACGCGGCCGCCATTGCCTTCTTGGTCGACGGCGCCGCGCCGACGGTGAGCTACGGTGGTTCGATGACCCTCGGCGACACCACCGCCGTGTCGGTGACCAACACCACCGGTGGCTCGGTGACCGTCGACAATGGCATTTTGAGTACCGATGGTGGCAACTTCGCCGCCATCCAGGCCACCAATACTGATGGCGCGGTCAACGTCACCAACATGGGCGTCAGCCACTCGAATGGCCGGGTGATCGTGTTCGACGATGTTGATGGCGGTGCCAGCTTCAGCGGTACGACGATCTCGACCACCAACCACCACGGGGTCAGCGTGCAGAACAGCGCCGGCGCCCTGACTTTCCCCAACATAGTGATCGCCGTCGGCACCCCGGCGCCGGTCGATGCGGTCTTCCTCAACGCCAACGGCACGGCGACGATCAACTTCTCACGAATCGCGGTCAACACTAACGGCGCTGGCGTGCGCGGCCTGGTGGCGACCAGTTCGGGTACCGTCAACGTCACCGACAACACCAGCTTGATTGCCGCAACCGGCGGTCCGGCGGTGGTGATCAATCCGACTACCGTGGGTATGGTCTTCGCCAGCGTCAGCTCAAGCAACAGCAATGGGGTCGGCGCGAGCTTCGTCGGCGTGAGCGGCAGCTTTGTCGCCAGCGGTGGCTCGATCAATGGCGCTGCTGGCACAGCTTTCGAGGTCGGTAACGGGACCGCCAACTCGGGTAGCAACGGCACCATCACCTACGCCGGAGGGATCACCAACGCCGCCGGGCGGGCAGCAGTGGTGCAGGATCGCACGGGCGGAACGGTGACCATTTCTGGCGCTGTTGTCGACACTGGGGCCACCAACAGCGGTATCTTGGTCGACGATAACAATTCCGGCAACCCGCTGGTGCGTTTCACCGGCACGGTTGATATCACCAACACTTCCGGCAGCGCGCTGACGGTGAGCGACAACACCGGCGGCCGGGTGCAGTTCGCGGATCTCGACATCGTCAACGACACGGCGGATCAGGTAGGCCTGTCGGCCACCAACAATGGGAGCGGGGGGCGCCTCGATGTCGATACCGGCACTGTCGATAGCGGCTCTGCTACTGCCATCGACATCGACAACACGGTGCTCGGTAACAGCGGTAACACGACCGCTGGACTGACCCTGGTCAGGGTCACCTCAGACGAGGCCAGTGCCAACGAAGGGATCAACTTGGCCTTCACTACCGGCGCCTTGACGGTGATCGGAGACGGTGCAGCGGGTGCTGGATTGGCGGCCAACAACGGCTCTGGCGGGACGATCAGCAATAAAACCGGCGATTCAGTGGTGCTGAACTCGGTCACCAACGTGTCGCTGAACTACATGAACATCACCAACGGGCTGGGTCATGGCATCAACGGCACCGCCGTCAACGGTTTTGTCCTAACCCGCAGTAACGTCACTAACCATGCCGACACCAATGGCGAAGCGCCACTGTTCTTCCGCGGCTTGACCGGCACGGCGGCAGCCAATCCGGAGTTGGAGGGGGGCAGCAACCAGACATTGATCGCCAACTCGCTGATCGCCGAGGGCGACGAGGACAACATCCAGATCAAGAATGAGACCGGCACCCTGGCCCGGCTGGTGGTCCGCGACAGCACCATCGGCAGTACGACCTTCGGCGATCGCAACGAGAACGATGGCATCAACTTTGAGGGCCTCAGCTCCGGCGGGGGTAACGCGGTGATGAATCTGCGGGTGGAGAATTGCAACTTCATCGGCAACGCTGGCGACCACATCAACCCGTTCCACAACGGCGCCAGCGGTTCGATGGACATCGACATATTTGGCAGCGATTTCCGTGGCAGCGCGTCGCACGGGTCCGGTGTCGGTGGCGGCATCACCATCGCCGCCAACGATGCCTCGGTCGGTTCGGGCAACAATGTCACCTATGTGGTCGACAACAACGATTTCCGCGATGTCGTGCTGGTGGCCATCGACACCAACCTGGTGATCTCCAGCGGTACCATGGCGATGTCGGGGACCATCAACAACAACCGCATCGGTACTAGCGGCGTGTTCGGCTCAGGGTCTTCGACCGGTGTCGGCATTCGGGCGCGGTCGAATAGGGCGGGTACTCACACCGTGGCGATCACCAATAACACCATTCGCAACTGGGTCAACGGTGGCGGCATCACGATCCAGCAGCGCGACGGCAACGGCACCCTCAATGCTACCGTGACCGGCAACACTGAGGTACACGACGCGGGTGGGTTCCCCTTCGGCAGCGGTCTGCAAGTCGAGTCTGGAGCGGTGGCTGCCGACATGGGCACCGTGTGCATCGATATCGGGGGTGCCGGCGGGCTGGCCAACACCTTGACGGAGCCGAATGCATTCGACCCGGCCATTCTGGTGTTGCAGAACTTCGCGACCACGATGAGATTCCCGGCCTACGCCGGAGCCGCGACCAACCCGGCCGCGCACACCGACCTCAATACCTTCCTTGGCGGTCGCAATACATTGAGCGCCAATGGAGTAGCGGCGGATGCGGTGGCACCCACTTTCCAGGGCGCCATCGCATCCGGAGTCTCGGGCGGCATGCCGAATACCTGTCCACAGCCTTGATTGAGAGAGCTAGCAGGGACCTTGTAGACAACTTAACGGAAGGAGGCACAATGTCAGAACCTTTCCTCGCCGAAGTTCGTATCGTCGGCTTCAATTTCGCGCCCCGTGGCTGGGCGTTCTGTGATGGGCAGATCTTGCCCATCAACCAGAACCAGAGTCTGTATTCGCTCCTCGGCACGACCTATGGCGGTGACGGACGTACCAGCTTCGCGCTGCCCGACCTGCGGGGACGGACGCCGATTCACGTCGGCCGTAGCAATGGTGGCGACTCTCATCGACTCGGCCAGAAGAGCGGTGAGGAGACCCACACGCTGAGTGCCGCGGAGATGCCGCAGCACAAGCACGTTGCGAGAGCTAATGACACCGCGGGGGATAACCCAATCCCGACCACCCATTCACTGGCCCGGGCCAACAACCTCTACCGGGATGCCAGTAACTTGACCGAGCTGCGTTCCGGCACTGTCACCAACGTTGGTGGCAGCCAGGCGCACGACAACATGCAGCCGTACATCGCGGTGAACTTCTGTATCGCACTACAGGGCCTGTTCCCGTCGCGGAACTAAGGAAAAGGAGACACGATGTCCGAACCTTTTGTAGGTGAGATCCGCATGTTCGCGGGCAACTTCGCGCCCCGCGGCTGGGCTTTTTGCGACGGTCAGCTGCTGGCGGTGTCCCAGAACGATGCCTTGTTCAGCCTGCTCGGAACGATTTACGGCGGCGACGGCCGGACGACTTTTGGCTTACCTGAGATGCGCGGCCGGATCCCTATCCATGCCGGCTCTGGTCCGGGCTTGAGTCCACGGCGACTCGGAGCCAAGAGCGGTGTGGAGAAGGTCACCTTGACCGTCAACCAGCTGCCCTCTCATACCCACCCACTCAATGTGTCTCAGGACCTGGCCGATCAGGCCAGTCCCAGCGGCCGGCTGCCGGGCAATTCGCCCTCGATCGACCTGTACCGCGAAGAAGCGTCGACCCAGGATATCAACTCGGGCTCGGTACAGAACATAGGCGGCAGCCGCAGCCACAGCAATTTCATGCCCTACCTCTGTATCCACTTCATCATCGCTCTGTTCGGGATCTACCCGTCGCGGCACTAGGAGACCATCATGTCGGAACCTTTCGTCGCGGAAATTCGCATTTTCGCCGGTAACTTCGCTCCCCGTGGCTGGGCCTTCTGCGACGGTCAGCTGCTGCCCGCCGCTCAGAACACGGCGTTGTTCAGCTTGATCGGAACCACCTATGGCGGCGATGGGCGGACCACAACCGCGTTGCCCAATCTGAAAGGGCGAGCACCCATGCATCCCGGCCGTGGTCCTGGGCTGACCAGCAAGCGTCTGGGCCAGCGGGGAGGGACCGAGATGGTCACCCTGTCCGAAGCACAGATGCCACAGCACGACCACACCATCAAAGCGACGGCCAATCCTGGAAATCTGGGGATCCCGAGCAATCAACGGTCACTCGCCCGTACCCAGCCCGGATTTGCTTGGCAGACAGCGAACCCGGACGTCGATCTTGCGGCAGCGGCACTGCCCAATGCCGGTGGCAGCCAACCGCACAACAACCTGCAGCCCTTCCTGACGATGAACTTCATCATCGCCCTGGTCGGTCTGTATCCGTCGCGCGGCTGAGCATTGCTCCGCGGCCTGGTTCCAACTACGGGACCGGGCCGTGTAGCGCTACCTACTTAATAAGGGAAGAAGCATGCCGCCCGCCGGGTTCAGCTTACGTCCGATCAGCGACGCCGACCAGGACTTCCTCCACCGACTCTATGCCAGCACCCGCGAGGAGGAGTTGGCGGCGGTGCCTTGGACGAAGGAATACAAAAAGGACTTCCTGCGCGGTCAATTCGAAGCCCAGCACCAGCACTACATGAGCTACTTCACCGACGCCTCCTTCGATTTGGTGTTGGCGGGTGAAGAACCCGTCGGTCGGCTCTACTTGGAGGAGCGTCTTGCCGAGATCCGCATCATCGACATCGCCTTGCTGCCGGAGCATCGACAGCGGGGCTTGGGGCGAGTGTTGTTGGTGGAGGTGCTGGAGCGCGGAGCCACGGCTGGCAAGGCGGTGCGCATCCACGTCGAAACCAACAACCCGGCGATGCGGCTCTATTTGCGGCTCGGCTTTAGTCGGATCGAGGACCAGGGGCCGTACCACCTGATGGAATGGACGCCTACCGCTAGCGGGGTCAAAGCCGCGGCGGGGGCGGATTAGAGAATGATCGACAAGCTGAACAAGGAAGATTTCGAGGCCCATCTCAAGAGCCGCGTGACGGTGCGGTTGGAAGATCGTGGTAGCTGTGAGCTGCTTCTGGTGGAAGTGATTCACATCGGCGCCAAGCAAGCGCGGGGAGCTGCTCGCCACGCTTTTTCGGTACTCTTCAGCGGCGCTGAGGATTTTCATCTAGAGCAAATGATCTACCGTGTCGAGCATGGAGAGCTAGGCGAGATGGACCTGTTTCTGGTACCCCTGGGACCTGACCCTGCAACCGGCAAGCTGCTTTTCGAGGCGGTTTTCACCTGATCGAGATCACCTCATAGAACAAAGAAGGGAATCAAGAATGAGTGACGAAACCCAAGAGCCCAAGGGAGAAAACGTCAGCTTGGAGGCCTGTGCCGCGGCTTGTGACGAGGCTGCCAAAGCCGCCGACGAGCGCGAGGAAGAGACCGTCGAGTGGGCTGAGCTGATCGAGAGTCCGATCGCCGAGATGACCCTCGACACTTTCAAGGGCCGGATCGGTGAGAAATTCTCAATCCAGATTTCTAGCAAGAAGCTGGAATTGGAGCTGGTCGAAGCGCACTCAATGGCGCCGACGGCAGACCTTGGCAAGAGTGCTCCGAAGGGCCGTGAGCATTTTGCGATCACCTTTCAGGAGCGCGACCCGACGATCTCTCTGTCCGCCGGCATCTACCGGTTGGAGCATGAAGAACTCGATGCGTTCGAACTCTACCTCGAAGAGATCACGGCTCCTAATGCCGATGGCAGTGAGGCGGAGGATCAGCGTTACGAGGCGGTGTTCTCCTAAGATTCACTACCCATTGAATTGCCTAGCGGCCGGGGGTGGCGCCCGACCAAGAAGTGATGTCGCCGGACTCGAAACCATCGGTGAAGATCGCCAGCTGCGGGTTGGCGCCACCGATGTGGTCGAGCGCGACCCCCTCCCAGACACTTGGCAGGGTATCGCCGATCCCTAGAACCCAGTTGGGGGAGGTGCCGGTGAGCCTGGCTGCTACCCAGTCTTCGGCGGCCGAGCCGGTGAGGAGCCCGGAGCCGCGGATCTTGCCAGGTGAGTTGGTGTCGCCGGTGATCCAAATCAGATGGGTTCCTGGGCCGACAGTGCTGCCGGGGGTGCCGCGTAGTTCGAGGTATTCGTGCAGTTGGCCGCCGCCGAGTGGGGTAAAGGGCAGCTCGTTGATGTAAATCTGCGATTGCACCGGTTGGCTGACGAGAGCCAAGAGGTGCA
The DNA here is from genome assembly GCA_965248925.1 of Candidatus Multivoradales bacterium. Taxonomy (GTDB): domain Bacteria; phylum Acidobacteriota; class Thermoanaerobaculia; order Multivoradales; family J023; genus CBDFLE01. The sequence continues at coordinate 231,221 of CBDFLE010000005.1, forward strand.
ACAGGACTAGAGGTAGGAGGTGCTTGATTTTTTCTCGCATGGATCTGCCTCGCTGAGATTTGAACGGTGGCCGGAAAAGGTGTTCTTCTGACCTGTAAAGCGAGAACTATTTGGCCGACCCCCTCATCAGAGGCGACGAAGTTGCGGAGATTCCTCCGTTGATCGCGTACTACCGCCTGTCGGGCGGCGGCAACGACTTTCTGGCCCTGGTTGAGCCGGAGGTGCTGCCCGCAAAGTGCGATATTGCCGCCTGGTGCCGACGGGGACTGTCATTGGGCGCCGACGGCGTCTTGGTGCTCGATCGACGGGGCGAGGTGCTGCGGGTGCGCCATTTCAATGCTGACGGTGGAGCGGCGGGCCTGTGTCTGAACGGCACTCGCTGTGCCGCCCGTTTGGCGTTGGAGTTGGGATGGGCTCCCGAGAATGCTGCCTTTCCCATCACCACCGCGGTGGGCGTGCTCAGCGCTGCCTCGGTGGGCCAGGACATGATGCAGATCGAGCTGCCGGTTGCCGATCGGCCGCCGCAGCGGTGCTCGCTGGAAGTCCGAGGAGTCGTGCATGCTGGCTGGGAGGTTCTGGTTGGCGTGCCGCATCTGCTGCTGTGGGTCGAGGGCGGGCTGGCCGCTCTGGAGCTGAGGGAGTTGGGGCCGGCCTTGCGCTATCATCCGCACTTTCCAGATGGCACCAATGTCAATTGGTTAGAGGGATGGCCGGGCGGCTTCGCTATCCGCACCTGGGAGCGCGGGGTCGAGGCCGAGACCCTGGCCTGTGGCACTGGAGTTCTCGCGGCCACGGCCGCCGGTATTGCCGCGGGGCGGTTTGATTTCCCTCTGCGGGTCGATACCCGAGGTGGCTTTGTATTCTCGGTGCAAGGAGAGAGCAGCGGAGGTAGGGTTCGCGCTTGGTCCTTGACCGGTGATGCCAGAATCGTTGCCCGCGGCGAGATTCTGGCGGGTGCTCTTGCTCAGCCAGGCATTTGATCGCTGAACTAGCAAGGTGAAAACGTGCCAGCTGTGACGGCTTGTCCTACGACCGTCAGCACTTCATCGACCTCTGCGGTGGTGATGTAGTTGAAGAGGGGCAGGTTGATCACCCCGCGACACAGGCGATCGGCTTCTTCGCCACCCCTTTGACCGGCGATCCAAGGTGCGGCCCCTGGCTGCTTGGACATGGCTCCAGGGTAGACTGTGCCGTAGCCGATTTCGGCGTCGCGCAAGGCGGAAGCGAGTCCCTCTCGCTCGGCCGGGTCGAGGCGCAGGACACTCAAATAGCCGTTGTCGACGTAGCCTGCGGGGGCTTCGATGGTGTTCAAGCCGAATTCGGCCAAGCGTTGCCGATAAAGCTGCTTGGCTCGGCGGCGGCTCTCAAGACGGTTGTCGAGATAGTCCAGGCAGAGGTCTAGATAGGCTGCGTCGAGTCCCGCCATGCGGCTGTTCCAGCCCACTAGGCCGTGTTCGTAGTGGCTGCTGCGGCCGTGGTTGCCCAGGCAACGCACGGTCTCGGCAAGTTCTGGTGAAGAGCACAGCACGGCGCCAGCGTCGCCTGCCGCGCCGAGCACCTTGGCGGGATAGAAAGACACCGTCGCGATCAGTGCGTCTCTGTAGATCGACTTTCCTTGCCACCGGGTGCCGTAGGACTGGGCTCCATCTTCGATCAGGGCTACGCCACGCCGGCGGCAGAGGGCGCGGAAATCGTCCAACCGCGCTGAACCCCAGCCGTAGAGGTGGACCAAGATTGCTGCTTTTGGCTGGTGCTCGTCGAGGGCTTGGCGGAAGAGTTCAAAATCCATCTCCAGATCGGCTGGGTCGACATCCACCGTCACCGGCCGTGCGCCGACGTTGACCACCGCTTCGAAGGTGGCCCAGAAGGTGGCGTCTGGCAGCACCACGGTGTCTCCTGGGCCAACCTCGAGCGCTCGCAGTGCGAGTTGCAGGGCATCCGTGCCGTTGGCGCAGCCCACCACCGCCGAGCAGCCGGTCTCGGTGGCCATGCGCTGCTCCAGGCGAGTCACCCAGGGACCGCCGACGAACGCGGTGGCCTCGCTGACTTGCCGGCATCGTTCAAGCCAGCGATCCATGAAATCGGTCTCGAAGCGGCGCAGATCAATGAAGGGAACGGCCATGGGATCAACAACTCCAATCTCGAGAACTCTCGCCTCGGGCTCTGTTCGATGCCTCGTGCGTGCCAGGCCGCGCATCAAGATGTAGTCTTGGCTTGACGAGGGTGGGTTGCAAGCCACCTGCGCGGCTCGCGGCGGTAGGCTACCAGATCGGCACCCTATGATACCGGGCCCAATTTCCGTCTCAGGTCTCTTTGTAGTAAGATCAAACTTGATGGATTCGCCGGAAGCCTAGCCCGGCCAGGGTAGGTGAGTGCAGGCAGAAAGCGTCAGGAGGTCAACCCTGACGCAGGATTTGCTCTCTTTGGAGAAGTTGCGTATAATTCATGCAACTGAGACCCGCCTACTGGCAAAGACATAGGTCCGAGTTGCTAGGCAGATATACGGACTTGTCGATACGAGGAGACGGAAATATGCGGCTATCCAAGGGTGGGTTCGTCTCGGTGTTAATTTTTCTTCTAGCAGTTCCAGTGTTTGGCGCCGAGATCAGCGTGACGGTCGATGAAGTGGCGTGTTTGCCAATCGACAACAATGGCATCGGCTGGGCGACGGTCGAGAACAACATTCCCGAGACTTCTGTGCGGTTCTTCTTCCGCCGTTTGCACGAAGAGGTCGAAGATTTTTACTACGTGGAAATGAACCCGATGGGCGAAGGGCGCTATTGGGGGATTTTCCCGCATCCCGAGGACGAGCAGCTCGACCGCTTCAATCTGCGCGACGATGAGCTTCTACAGCAGTTTCGCGACAGCGACCCAGGCGACGATGAGGATTACCTCTGGGCTTGGTGGTGGCGGGCCAAGGAAGCCTCCGCTGACCGTGACCCGGACGACAACTTAGATACAGACCGGATTCGCGAGCAGGCCAGTGTCGGCAAGAGCGAGCCTCGTCATTGGCTGGAGCAGCTTGACGATCCCACGTTCCAGGAATGGCTGGAAGCTCTCGAGAACGAGCCTGCCGAGTTTTTCGCGGCTGTGTACGATGTCGAGGGCCGGCGTATTGCCCGGTCGAAAACCCGTGTCACCTTGGTGCAAGAGAAGTGTGATGTCGAGCTGACGCCAAAACAGGATGGCGAGTCCGAGAACCTCACCATTGGCGAGACCGCCAACTGGCAGAAGGGAGAGAACGTCTTCCACTGGTTATGTGACGGCATCGTTTCGCGGCTCGATCCTTACGATGTGCTGCGCGAGGATGAGCAGTGTCGCGCTTGCGTCATTGCCTGGTGGAGACGGCCTGGTTTGATCGTGGCGTTGCCGACGGTGGCTTGTGTTGGCCTCTGTGACGGCATCTTCGATGACGATCCGGGTCTGCCGATCTCCCCTTCGGCACCGTAATTGGGGCTATGGGTTTGTAGACGAGGGGTTGAATGAAACCCCTCGCTAAGCTATGACGTCCCTGCGGGACGAGGAGATAGGCGCCCAAGTGCTGGGCGCTTTTTCTGTTTTGGTGGCGATTAGGCGGCTTCGGTGGGCGCAGGTCTTGGGTTTGGTTGCCTTCCTCGACCGGCAGGGCTGCTGCCGCCTTATCGACTTCGAGAGCTGTGCTGTAGCGATCGTCCGGCCGCTTGGCTAGCAAGCGTTCAACGAAGGCATTCCGGCGGCTCCTTTGAATTCTTGCAGAGTCTCTAGACAATACCGCGGTGACCCGCGGTTGATGGAGTATGGCAGATCCTCTCGTTGGGCTGTGCTGCGCGTCTGGATTTGACCAGGCCGGCACGATCCGCGAAACTGTCGCCATGGAACAGCTCGACAGCCTTCTCGCCGCCGCCGTGGATCTGGCTTGGGGGCCGCCCCTGGTGATCTTGTTGATCGGCGGTGGCCTCTACTTGACCGTACGCTCACGCTTGCTGCCTTTCTTCGGCGCTGCTCACGGCTTGGCGATTCTCACCGGGCGCTATGATTCTAAGGCTGATCCCGGCCAGCTGAGCCACTTTCAGGCTCTTTCTACCGCGCTGGCTTCGACCATTGGTCTGGGCAACATCGGCGGGGTAGCCATCGCTATTACCCAGGGTGGCCCCGGGGCGGTGTTCTGGATGTGGTTGGCGGCTCTCCTCGGCATGGCGACCAAGTTCTTCACTTGCACCCTGGCGGTGATGTATCGCGGCCGGGATAGCCAGGGCGTGCTACAGGGCGGGCCGATGTACACAATTGAAGTGGGCCTGGGCAAGCGGTTCAAACCGCTGGCGATGCTCTTCGCCGCCTGCGGCATGGTCGGGTGCCTAAGTATTTTTCAGAGCAACCAGGTGGCTGAGATCTTGGAGACTACCTATCAGCTGCCGCGGTGGGGGACCGGGATCGTCTGCGTCGCTCTGGTCACGGCGGTCACTTTTGGCGGCGTGGCACGGCTCGGCATGGTCGCCAGCCGCTTAGTGCCTTCGATGTGCGTGCTCTACTTGCTCGGGGCGTTGGCCATCATGGTGCGCAACTTCGAGCTGGTGCCGCAGGTCTTCGGCCAGATTTTCCACGACGCCTTCCAGGGCTCGGCGTTGGTCGGCGGCGGCACTGGAGTAGCCTTTGCCCAAGTGGTGAAGATCGGTGTCAAGCGAGCAGCCTTCTCCAATGAGGCAGGAATTGGTACGGCACCGCTGGCCCACGGGGCGGCCAGGACCAGCGAACCGGTGCGTGAAGGGTTGGTGGCCATGTTGGGCCCCTTCATTGACACGATCTTGGTGTGTTCTCTGACCGCCTTCGTGATCCTCTCGACCGGCCTTTGGCAGGGCGAAGCTGGGATCGAGGGAGTTGCTTTGACGGTGCGCGCTTTCGAGCAGGGCCTGGGAGCTCCGGGAAAGATGTTGTTGGTGCTAGTGGCCTCTATGTTTGGATTCAGCACAATGATTGGTTATGCCTACTACGGCCGCAAGTGCTTTGCCTATCTATTTGGCGCTGAGTGGGCGCGGATCTACGACCTGTTTTATCTCGTCATGCTCTTTCTCGGCGCACTCTGGAGCATTCGGGTGGTCATCAACTTGATGGACACCGCTTTTGCTCTGATGGCGGTGCCAAACATGATCGCCACCCTGATCTTGGCGCCGAAGGTGGTGGCGGCGACTCGCGATTACTTCCGTCGCCGGCAGGAGAATGCCGTGGGTTGAGCCGGCCACCGCTCGGTGGACGCTCAGCGCGGGTTGGAGAGGAAGCGCCGAGCTGCTCCCAGCGCCTCGCGAAAGTCCTCGCGAGCCCCGCCTTGGACCGCGTCGACCAGTTCGCTGAGGGCATCGCGAGTGGCTTCGTAGACCTCGCCGCGGTGGGGATTGAGGCTTTGGATATCGAAGTAGAGGTCGGGATCTTCGAGCAGCACCGAAAGCGCCGTCGAAGCCTGCCGATTGTAGGTCGTCGAAGCACAGGTGGCGAGCAGTTCGGCGCCCAGTCCGGAGCGCGTCAGGGCACAGCCAAAGAGCATGCCCGAAAGATGGCCGAGGCCAAGTAGCCAGCCCATGAGGCGGTCATGATGGTCGAAGGGGACCGGCACCAGGTGGGTGTAGGGATGCTGCAACCAACGCTCGATGCGCTGGCGTTCTAGCAGCGGATCTTGACGACAGGCGAGGACGAAGGTCAGGGGTTCGTATGGGGATTTCCCAGGTCCGAACATTGGGTGCAGCGAAGCCAGCTCGACCCCCTGCTCGGTGGCGGCGGCGAAGGAGGGTTCTAGATGGTCTTTGATCGACGCAATCTCGATCACCAAGCCGCGCGGCCGGCGAGCGATGACCGCCGCCAGAGCGTCATTCATCTTGCCCAAAGGAACAGAGACCAGAATGGCGTCGTAGACGTCCAAGTCGTCGATTTGCTGCAGCGTGGCGAAACGCCCAGGCTGGTGCGGTAGGGGCGCCATCGCCGGGTCGACGATCTCCGAGCTGTGGCCGAGCAGACCGCTGAAGCGGTGAAACCACTCGCCCATGTTGCCGGCACCGCCGAGGATTAGCAGGCGATGGCCGCCGGCGGCGCGGAGTTCGATGCCCACCCGATGCTGACGCTCGATCGAACCGCGCATCACGGCATCGAAAATCGACTCCATCACGTCTTCGGAAATGCCACAGGCTTCGGCGTGCTGCCGCGCTCGCGTGAGCACCCGGTCACCAGCCTTTTGGACGACGATCGGGCGCTTGGCGGAGGCTTTTAGGCGGCCCACGTCGCCGGCTAATTCCATCCGCCGACGGATCAACTCGAGCAGCGAGCGGTCGACTTCGGCAATCTTCTCACGCAGCTTGGCAAGAGGCTGATCCGCGCCGCCTTGTTGGGAGTCTTCTTGCACGGTAGAGATCCTAGTGAGCCAACTTCTCCCAGTCGCTTTCGGCGGCGTCCTGAGCCAGGGATAGACCGCCGTCGGAACCGACAAAAACCGGGTCTTTGACCATTCTTACCTTGCCACCACCGAGGTTCGATAGGCGATCCTGGAGAGCGGCGCGTAGGCCCGAGATCATCGATGAACCCCCCGACAGGATGACGTTCTGACGTACCTTGGCCTGGTACTCGGGCTCGACTCTGGGCAGCAGGTCGAGCATCGCTTCGGCGACCGGCTGCAACAAGCTCTCGCAAGCCGCCCGCATTTCTTTGGTGATGTCGAGCTTGGTGGGTTTGCCATCGAACGGCGCGGTCACCACCACTTTGGCTTGAGGGGCGCCGACGAAGCCGTGTTGCTCCTTCCAGGTGCGCACCATGTGGATCGAGAACTGCGCTTTTGGATAACGTTCGGCGATCAAAGTAGCAAGGTACTGGTCTATGGAATCACCGGCAATGGTCAGGGTGCGCTGATCTTCGTCTCCCGGGAAGTGGCCCATCATGATGCAGAAGTCACTGGTGCCGGCACCGATGTCGATGATCATGGTGTGCAGCAGGGCGTCGAGGCCGTAGGCCACGGCGAAGGGCTCGGAGACGATCATCAAGCCATCGACCACTCCTTTAAGGGCGCGGCGAATGGGCTCTTGGTTGACCCGCATGGCCTCTGCCGGGACGCCGACCACGGCGCGTACCGGCGTTTCTTTGCCGTTGCCTACTCCGGCGAGATCCAGCAGATGGACGAGAATCTCGCGTACCGCCCGCAGGTCCTTCTCTGAGGCCTCCTTGATCAGGCCGCGCTCCAGGGGCCGGTGCAAGTCAAGCATGGTGCGGTTCTCGAGCGCCTCGGATCCCACCAAAACATCGCGCTTGAGCACTTTGCGCGACACCATGTCAACCGGCCAACCGACGTAGCTCTGGACCACATGCCGCTGGCCGTTGGAGGCGGAGATCGAGCTACGCGAGGTGCCGAGGTCGATGCCGACAGTGATTGGTTCCGTTTTCTTACCCATAGCAGGTTCCTCATCAGGCGGGCGGCGGATTGCTTACCCGGAGCCGGCTTAGCCGGCCTGGTTGACTTTGTGGGCGTAGGACTCGATGCCCTTGAAAAGAGCTTCGGCGATGTGCTCCCGGTAACGAGGGCGGCCCAGCAATTCGACTTCGTGGGCATTCGACAGGCACGACACCTCGGCCAGGATGGCGGGCATCTCGGTTGCTACCAAAACGATGAAAGGGGCGGTCTTGACCCCCCGATTGCGCACTCCGGGTTGGAATTCGTCGATCGAGCGAAATAGCGCCTGCTGCACGCTCTCGGCGAGGCCTCGCGATTGGTTCTGGCGGACATCGGCGTAGATTCCCTCCAGCAAGCGCCGCATGTCGGTCAGGGTATAGCCGGACGCTCGGTTCTCTTGCTGGGCCAGGTGACTGAGCGCTGGGTCGCTGGTGGGGCCGAGAAAGTAGGTCTCGACACCGCGGACGTCGCGGGTCTCGATCCAGTTCAGATGGATGGAGACGAAGATGTCGGCGTGCTGCTGGTTGGCCAGGTCGACCCGTTCTTTGAGTGATACCGAGTGGTCTTGGTCGCGGGTCAGCAGGACTTCGTACTTGGCCTCAAGTAGCCTGCGCTGCAACCGCTGAGCGATGTCCAGCGCGACGTCCTTTTCGATCAAGGGGCCACCGATGCCAGCTCCGTGGTCGTCGCCACCGTGCCCCGGGTCAAGCACGATGCGGCGAATTGCCAGCGGCAGCACCTTGGGGTCGATCGGCCGCGGAGCCGAGAACGTGGGCTGCTGCAACGGCATTTCGATCGCCACAGCATTGGCGGTCGACGGAGGCCGGCCAGCGAGTGCCCCCGAGGTGTCCGCCGGAGTGCTCGGCAACAGCAGCTGAGCGACCGAAATACCAGCGAAGGGCAAGGCAAAGACGAACGCCGCGCCCAGCCGCCGGCTGGAGCGGCGAGCGGTCTTGCGCAGTAACCGTTGGCGGCGCTCATCGGCGCTCTCTAGATTGCTAACTACCGCCTGGGCGAGAAGCTTGCGCTTGATCTCTCGGTCTCTACTCATCCTTTGCTCACCGCTGGGGCTACGACTCGAACAATCTCAATGGGTTTTTCGGCGCCCACTTATTCCCCTACCGTCGGGGCGCACATTACCCCTTGTCGATATGGGCGAAAGAGCATGCTAACAGAAAACCGCTGCGGAAACCGCTGCGGCTGAAACGGTGTCTTGATCGCAATTTACGGCCCAAGGCGAGGGCGGGGATAATCTGACAAGCGACTCGACAGCGGGACTCAACGGCGGGACTCAACGCAGAACAGCCCGCCGACTTGCGGGCTGTTGTCGGGGTGTTTGAAAGACTCGTTCCAGCAGCCGTCCTAGGCGGCGGTCTCAAGGGTGGCTTCAACGGCGGTTTCGACGCTACTGCGGCGTCGTAGCAGCCTGCTGGCGACGAAGTAGATCAGGGCCAGAGCGGCGACTAGCGCCACCAACGGTACGAACACCGCCAGCAGCGAGAAGAGCACCGAGGCGGCAGCTTCGCCAGTGGATACCAGCGGGTTGCCGAAGCCGCCGGTGGTCAAGGCCGAAGCGTGACGGGTCAAGCTGGTCATTCCCTGGATGGAAGCTGCCAGACCGCCGCCGCCGATGATCGCCATCGACCAGCCGAGCATCGGATTCAGCTCGCCGACCTGGGAAGCGGTGGCTACCACTCCGGCGACCACCGCGGCGGGAGTCGCCACGGTGTCCAGGAGATTGTCGATCAGCGGCAAGTAGTAAGCACCGATCTCTAGAGCGGTGGCGCTAGCCAGGGCGATCAGGGCCGGGGTCGAGCCGATCCACTCGAAGCTGCTAGCCAGCGACAGGTAGCCGGCTTTCGTAGCGATGCTCATCACCAGCATCGGTACGAAGATCCGAAATCCGCAAGCGGCGCTCAAGCCGAGGCCGACGGCGACGCTGAGCAGGGTTCCCATGAGTTCAGGCTGAGTGTCCATCAAAAACCTCCTGGACTTGCCGCGGGCCGATACGACCTCGCATATGCCATTATACGCGGCTGGATTCGCTACTATTCGCTCGCCGGAGCATGATTCTTCGCCTCACAGTCTGTTGGCAACATCCGTCAATCCCAGCCCTGGACCCGCGGAGACACCGATTTGCGCTTCTTATTGAGAATTTCACGCGCCATCGACCGGCTCAATGAGCGCCTCGGCCGGGCGGTGAGCTGGCTGCTGCTGGCGATGGTGCTGATCGGCGCCTACAATGCGGCGGTGCGCTATTTGGGGCGCTTCATGGGCTGGAATTTGAGCTCCAACCTCTACCTTGAGTTGCAATGGTATCTGTTTGCCATGGTCTTCTTGCTCGGTGCCTCCTACACCCTGCGCGGTGGTGGGCATGTACGGGTGGATGTGCTCTACGCTCGATTGTCGCGCCGCGCACAGGCCTGGATCAACATCCTCGGTAGTGTGTTCTTGCTGCTACCGTTCACCGCTTTCACGTTTTTCTTGTCGCTGCCCTCGGTGCGCAATTCGTGGCGGGTTCTGGAGGGCTCCCCGGATCCGGGAGGCTTGCCGCGGTATCCGATCAAATCGATGCTGCTGGTGGGGCTCGGGTTGCTCTTCTTGCAGGGCCTGTCGGAACTGTTCAAGGAGGTGGTGGTGCTGCGCGGCCACCCGCTCGGGGACGGGGAGGTTGGCGAGTGAGTGGCGAGTGGCTCGGTCCCTTGATGTTCCTCTGTGTTCTGCTGCTGATCTTCAGCGGCTATCCGGTGGCCTTTGCTCTGGGTGGCACGGCTTTGCTCTTCGCCGCCCTCGGGGTGGCGGCGGGGTTCTTCGATTGGGCACTTATGTTCGCCTTGCCGGAGCGGATTTTCGGCATCATGGCCAATCAGGTGTTATTGGCGGTGCCATTTTTCATTTTCATGGGCACCCTGCTCGAGAAAGCCAAGTTGGCGGAGGATTTGCTAACCACCATCGGCAAACTCTTTGGACCGTTACGTGGTGGTTTGGCTTTGGCGGTGGTGGTGGTGGGGGCGCTTCTGGCCGCCGCTACCGGCGTGGTGGGTGCTTCGGTGGTGGCCATGGGAGTGATTTCGCTGCCGGTAATGCTGCGCTATGGGTACTCGACCGAACTGGCCACCGGCGTGGTCACTGCAGCTGGCACTTTGGGGCAGATCATTCCGCCCTCGGTGGTCTTGGTGGTGCTGGCTGATCAGCTCGGCATCAGCGTTGGTGATCTCTTTGTCGGCTCGCTGTTGCCGGGTCTGATGCTAACCGGGATGTATTGTCTGTATGTGCTGGGGGTAGCGATCTTTCGGCCGCAGGCGGCGCCGGCGTTGCCGGCGGCGGTAAGGACCGACAGCGCCCCGCAATTGGCTCGGCAGGTAGTCTTGGTGATGGTGCCGCCGCTGTGCTTGATCTTGGTGGTGCTGGGATCGATCTTCGCCGGCATTGCCACCCCCACCGAGGCCGGTGCCCTGGGAGCGGTAGGGGCCATGCTGTTGGCGGCTTGCCATCGGCGGCTCAACCTCAAGGCGCTGCGGGCGTCCCTTGACGCGACCACAAAGCTGACCTCGATGGTGATGGTTTTGCTCATCGGTTCGACGGCATTTGCGCTGGTGTTCCGCGGTCTCGAGGGTGACTTGTGGATCGAGGGCCTGCTAACCGATCTGCCGGGAGGGGCGGTGGGCTTGCTGGTGGTGGCCAATCTGGCGATCTTCGTGCTTGGTTTCTTTATCGATTTCTTCGAGATCGCCTTTATCGTTGTTCCCTTGGTGGCTCCGGCAGCCTCGCTGCTGGGCATCGACATGGTGTGGTTCGGGGTGATGATCGGCCTCAACTTGCAGACCTCGTTCCTGACCCCGCCCTTCGGCTTCGCGCTGTTCTATTTGCGTGGGGTGGCGCCGCCAGGGGTTACCACCGGCCAGATCTACCGCGGCGTGCTGCCGTTTATCGCCATCCAGCTGCTGGCGTTGGTTTTGCTGATTCTGTTCCCGGGACTGGTGCGGGCGCTGTTGTAGGCCGGGGCTGCCGCCGGTCTACCCTCCTCGCGTGCCTTGCGGTGGGTCTACTGCCCTCGCCGTGCCCTGGCCAGGGTCTATGTACGGGCGCACGGCGTGTGCCCGTACATAAGTGTACGCGGCGGTCAAGCGCGCTGGATGATCTCGATGTCAGTGGCCTGCAAGCCGTCGCCGCGCTCGGAGGGGCCAACTTCGAATTCGAAGACGTAATCGCGATTTGGTAGATTCGCCGGTCGCACGTCGCTGGGCAGCAGAGAAGCGTGGAAGAACGCCGTTTCGAAAGGTGATTCCGGATGCCGCGCGTCGGTGAACCACAAGCCAGGAGCGATCTTGGTGAGAAAGCGCATGTAGCCGAAACCACGTTCGGACTCGTACCAGTAGCACCAACCGCGGACCCGCGAGCCCTCTTCACCCCAGATCGGTCGCTGGGTGTTGGGGGGCGGCGTGACAGTGCCGCTGCGCAACATGGGGATCATGTTGGGAATGCAGAAGCCGGAGAAGAACATATCGGCCTCACTCTGCAAGGTGCGCGAGCTGTTGTTAAGGCCAACGATCTCGACCCGCAGCCCCTTGTTTTGGAGCGCTCTGATGACGTTGGCGAAGTCGCCGTCGCCGGTGGCGATCAGCACCTTGTCGAGGTTTTCCGACTGCAGCAGTGCGTCGACTGCCAGGTCAAGATCGGCGTCAGCCTTGCCGTAGTGGTTGCCAGCTTCGTCGCGATACCAGTTGATTTCCTTGACCACCACTCTGTAGCCGTAGTCCCGGAGCTTGGAGTGGAAGCTGGTGGCGCCGTCACGGTAGGTGTGATCGCGCTTGGCGCGCTCTGCGTCGAAGGTCACGTAGGCGTTGAGTCGTAAGGGATCTGCCTGATCACGACAGGCAAACTCTCGTAGCACGTCGTACTGCAAACGCTGACCGCCGTTGCGGTACATATTGGCGACATCGGCGTAGACCCCGACCTTCGATCTCGACTTGGGAATAGTCATCTTTCTTTCTCCAGATTTCTAGTCGTCGATCACCCGCGAAGCCCGAGCCCCGAGCTGTGTACCGCGAGGATCCACGACACCCCGACCACCGGCCGGAGTAAAGCGACTTAGAAATTAATCGCAGAGTAAATGTCCGACCTCTCTAGCTGGCCGGATCGCGAAGTATAGACGGCGGAGGAGCCAGGGTCACCCGAGTTCACGACACTTTCTCTGGAGCATTCCACATGTTCTCTCAGATGGTTGAAAAAGCAAATTCAGAATAGGCCAATTCGGCGGTGGCAAACCACTGGTATGCCTCCTTTCGTACTTTGCTCCAGGCCTCGTAGACCTTGCGATAGCTGGCGTCCGCCGCCGCCTGATCGGCGAGCATTTCCAAAGAGGTACGGCGGGCCGCCTCTAGTAGATCGTTGGAGAAGCGGCGTATCTTCACCCCATCGGCGATCAAGCGGCCGAGGGCCGCCGGGTTGAGCTGGTCGTAGCGCGCCTGCATGGTAACCGCCGACTCGCTGGCCGCGCTGATGAAGATGTCGCGAAAAATCGCTGGCAGCTGGTCCCAGGCACGACGATTCACCAAGTAAGACAGGGAGGGGCCTGGCTCCCACCAACCTGGGTAGTAGTAGTTGCGCGCTACCTTGTGGAAGCCGAGCTTCTCGTCGTCATAGGGCCCAACCCATTCGGTGGCATCAATCGCCCCGCGCTCGAGAGCGGGGAAGATCTCACCGCCGGGTAGCACCTGCACCGTCGCGCCGAGCCGGTTCATTACTTCGCCGCCGAGTCCGGGGATGCGTATCTTGAGGCCGCGCAGGTCGGTGGCTCTGTCGACTGGTTGTTTGAACCAACCGCCCATCTGGGCGCCGGTATTACCGGCCGGAAAATTGATGATGCCGAAATCGGCAAAGAGCTGCTGCATCAGCTCAAGGCCGCCTCCCTGGCTCAGCCAGGCCGTCTGCTGGCGGGAAGTCAAGCCGAAGGGTACACAGCAATCAAAGGCCAGTGCCGGATTCTTACCGGTGAAGTAGTAGCTCGCCGTATGCCCGATCTGTACCGTGTTCTGCTGCACGGCGTCCATCACTTGCAGGCCGGGCACCAGCTCACCTGCGGGATGAACGCGAATACGAAAATCCCCGTCTGACAGAGCCTCGACCCGTTGCGCCAGAACTTCAGCGGCGCCGAAGATGGTGTCCAGGGCGCGGGGAAAGCTCGACGCCAGCCGCCACCTCACCGCGGTGCGAGTGTGAACCTCCGGAGCGCCATCCTGAGAGCCGCCGCTATCGCTGGCGCAAGCGCCAGCTAGGCCGGCCCCGGCCGCCCCGAGCAGAGCCCGGGAGAGGAAATCTCTACGTTGCATTGCCTGCCCCTCTGGCCGCCCACCGCGGGTCTCGCGCAGCTGCTCTAACTGGCTGCCCTCGGCCAGCGGAGAGTCGATGAGTGGGTGAAAGAAAGTCCAGCTGAAGTGTAGCACCGCGCCGTGGGCACCCTTGCAGAGCGCTAGTTCTAGCCTCTGGGCCGCGGGCTACTTGCGGCGGCGCATGCGCTGCATCACCGATCGCTGGTCGGAGTAACCAGAGCGGAGGCGCCGAAAATCATTGTCGCTGAAGCCCAGCTCTTCGGAAATCATGCGGATCTGAGCTTCTTCGACCCCGGAGATCGATCCGTCTGCGGCACCGACTGCAAACAGACAATCGAGCAACTGCTCTCGCTGTTCGCGATCGGCAAGGTTGGCGAACTGCCGCGTTACCTGATAGTTCTCGGTGCCGCCCATCAGCCGATTCTGCGCTTTGGCAATCTCCACCACCATCACCGCCTGCTCTTCCGGCAGGCCGCCGAGGCCGCTGACGATTTGCTCCATCTCGAGGCTTTCTTGCTCGCTGATGTCGAGATCGGCGTTGGCCACTCGACCGAGGATGTAGGCGAAAGCAGCGATGAAACGCGCTTGTTGCGGCTCCAGCGCATCAAGTTGGCGGACGATCTTGCGCACCGTGGCGGTGTCAGCCTGATGATCGGCAGTGGAGTCGCCACGGCCGAGGCCGAGGAAATCGAGTAGAGACTTCATCGGCCGCTGAGGACAATCCGGCAATCGGGGTGGGCGGTAGCCGGCTTTAGGAGCGGCGCGACGGGCACTTACCCTGCCTGCGAGATGGGATTGAGGATCATGATCATCTGCCGCCCTTCGAGGCGACTGCGATGCTCGACAACTGCGATGTCGGTGGTGCGCTCGGTGACCTGGTCGAGGATGGCGACGCCGAGTTCCGGTCGACGCAGCTGCCTATAGCGGAAAAAGACGGTGATTTTGACCTTCTTGCCTTTCTTCAGGAAGCGAATTCCACGCTGTAGCTTGATCTCGAAGTCGTGCTGGTCGATGGTCGGCCGGAATTTAACTTCCTTGACCTCGATCGTCACGGCCTTCTTCTTCGACTCGCGAGCTTTCTTGTCGCGCTCGAACTTGACTTTGCCCCAGTCCATGATCTTGCACACCGGCGGATCTGCGGTGGCGCCGACCTCGACCAGATCCAAACCCTGGTCTCGGGCACGAGTCTTGGCGTCCTCTAGCGCCACGATGCCGAGCTGGGTGCCGTCGTGGTCGATCAGGCGAACCGGGCTCTTGCGGATCTGATTGTTGGTTCTGGGCCCGGCTTGGACTCGAGGTCCGAAATACCTTGGTCTACGAATTACTTCCTCCTTGGGCTTAACGCCACTTCGGTCTGCTGTGGGAGCGGGCGATCCGCTCTAGTTGCTCGGTATCCATACCAGCAACAAAACCGGCAGGGAAACGGCGCGGCCGATCATACTACCAACGGCCCTCTGACGTGCCACTGTTAGGCACAGCTTTTTGGACTCTATTCTGAGCGCTCCTCCCGCTCTCTCCGGGTCAGAGGTTGGGTCGCCCAGTGCTTTCGGTTGTAGAGCACTCGCCGGTGCGGGCTCTCGCAGTCAGCCGTATCTCGGTGCCGTAGCCAGCGTCAGGTTGAGATAGGCTTCGCACCATGTTCGACATCGTACTGGTCTGCACCATCATTGTTGCCGCCTTCGCCCTCTTCGCCTCCGAGAAGATGCGGGTCGATCTGGTGGCGCTATTAATCCTCGCCTCTTTGGCCCTGATCGGGCAACTGCGACCCGGCTTCCTGTCGGTCGAGGAAGCCATTTCCGGGTTTAGCGACAAGGCGACGGTCACCATCGGCGCGATGTTCATTCTCAGCAGTGCGCTGACCAAGACTGGGGCGCTCGGCTGGATCAGTCGCAAGATGTCGGAGCTCGCCCATGGCAGCGAACTTCGACTGACGATCATTCTGATGACCATCGTCGGGGTCGCTTCGGCCTTCATCAATAACGCCGCGGCGGTGGCGATCTTCCTGCCGATCACCGTCTCCCTGGCTAAGGACAATGGCATCAGCCCCTCGAAGCTCCTGATGCCCCTCTCCTTTGCCTCTATCGCTGGTGGCACCTGCACCTTGCTCGGCACTTCGACCAACATCCTGGTGAGCTCGCTTGCCGCCAGTCGCGGCCAGCCCGAGTTCTCGATGTTTGAGATGACCAAGCTCGGCGTCGTCTTCTTGGTCGTCGGTTTGGCCTACCTGGCACTGATCGGCCGCAAGTTGCTGCCTGATCGCGACGCCAGCAGCCTGACCCGCAAATACAAGCTGGCCCGTTATTTGACCGGACTGGTTGTTCTGGACGATTCCAAACTGATCGGCAAGAGCCTCTCAGATGTGAAGCTCGGCGAACTTTACGATGTCACGGTGCTTGAGATCATCCGTGGAGAGAAGCGCATCTGGTCGGGTTTGGGGACCGCCAGGCTCCAGGTCGGCGACCATTTGCTGGTGCGCGGTGCTCTGGACGGCATCCTTGAGATGAAAAGAGTGGAAAGCGTCGCCATTCGCTCGGAGGTCAAGTACGCGGACCAGGCACTGACCTCCGAGGACACGGTGTTGATCGAGGGCATCGTCTCGCCTTCCTCGTCCCTGGTCGGTCAGAGCCTCAAGGAAGCCAACTTCCGCCACCGTAGCGGTGTCTTTGCGTTGGCTATCCGCAAGCACGGCGAGACCATCAGGGATCTTGTTGGCAAGATCACCCTCGAGATCGGCGACACTCTGCTGCTCCAGGGCCGGCGCGGCTCGGTCGAGCATCTGGCGGACAAACCCTATTCGCTGGTTCTGCAGCAGCTTGAGCTGCCGGAAATGAGCACCAGAAAGGCCATCTATGCCGGTTCGATTATTGCCGCGGTGGTGGTTCTCGCGGCCACCGGAGCCTTGCCGATTCTGGTGGCGGCGATCTTGGGCTGCGTCATGGTGGTGCTGACTCGCTGCATCTCTTTGCAGGACGCCTACGACTCCATCGACTGGTTCGTGATATTTCTGCTGGCAGGAATGATTCCTCTCGGACTCGCCATGGAGAACACGGGCGCCGCGGCGGTCATAGCTTCGGGCATTCTCGATCTCACCAGCTCTTGGGGGCCAACGATTTTACTGTCGGCCTTCTATCTGCTGACCACCCTCTTCTCATCAGTCATGTCGCACAACGCCGCGGCGGTCGTCCTTGTGCCCATCGGCATGGCCACGGCACAGGAGCTGGGTCTGGATCCGCGACCCTTCCTGATTGCGATCACTTTTGCCGCCTCCTCTTCCCTGGCAACCCCCTTCGGTTATCACACCAATCTGATGGTCTATGCTCCGGGCGGCTACCGCTTTTCTGACTACCTGAAAGTCGGGATCCCGCTCAATCTTCTGTTCTGGCTGATCGCCTCGATCCTGATTCCGATCTTCTGGCCCCTGTAGCAGCGACCCAAGGCGGTCGCTTGAGCCAGGACAACGCCTGGGCTTCGCCCTAGAGCGCACCTGGATGTGGTGGCCAGAGGTGGCGCTCGAAGAGGGCGAAGATTCGCCGGTACTCGTTCAGCCAACTGGCCGGACGACGAAAGCCGTGCCGTTCTTGAGGATAGATGGCGACTTCCCAATTCTCTTTCTCGAGCTCGATTAACCGTTGCGCGAGGCGGACGGTGTCCAAGAACAACACGTTGTCGTCGAGCATGCCATGGCAGATCAGCAGCGGTTTGGTCAGTCCCTCGGCGAACTCGATCGGCGAGCTGCGGGCATACGCCTCGGGATCGATCTCCGGGGTGTTGAGAATGGCCGAAGTGTAGCCGTGGTTGTAGTGTGCCCAATCAGTCACTGGTCGCAGGGAGGCGCCGGCGGCGAATAGCTCGGGGGTCTTGAACAGGGCCATGAAGGTCATGAAACCACCGTAAGAGCCACCGTAAATGCCAATCCGCCCCGGGTCGACAGCGTGGTTGTCGATCAGCCAGCTACGGCCATCGACATAGTCTTCGAGTTCCGGGGTGCCCATCTGGCGGTAGATGGCGGTGCGCCAATCGCGGCCATAGCCCCGCGAGGCCCGATAGTCGAGATCGAGCACCAAGTAGCCGTGGTGGGCGAGTAGGGAGTGGAACATGAATTCACGGAAATAGCCCGACCAGCCCTGATGAGCGTTCTGCAGGTAGCCGGCGCCATGGACGAACATCACCGCCGGGCGTGGCCCATCGCCGACGGCTGTCCGAGCTTCGGCCGGCGGCAGATACAGGCGGCCGTAGATCGGTCGTGACTGGTGACTCGAGGGCACCTTGACGAAGATCGGCTCGACCCACGGCAAGCTCTCGAACTCTTCGCTGACGGTGTGGGTGAGGCGCCGCGTCGGGGCGCCGGGGCGGGCGTCTTGGACGAAGAGTTCGGGCGGCCTGCCGGCGCTCGACTGGCGGATCAGCAAGCGCTCGCCGTCCGGCGACAGCCAGGACCGCGAGGTGCCACCCAATTCGGTCAACTGTTCCGGCTCGCCGCCTTCGACGGCAACCCGATACGTCTCGTAGATGCCCGGATGGTGGAGATTGGAGCGATAGTAGAGCCGCCTACTGTCGGCGCTGGCCTGGGGATACTCAACCACCTGCTGGCCGTCGGTGAGCTGGCGTAGCTCTTTGGCCTCTAGGTCATAGAGGTAGAGCTGGGAATAACCGGTGGCTTCTGAGAGCAAGAAGAAGCCGCTCGAGTCTGGCAACCAGCCGAGCTCGTTGTGGTGCCAGTTGATCCACCCTTCATCACTCAGTCGGTGGATTACCCGCAGGGGTTGCTCGGCGGCCGGAGTGACCAGCAGAGTCCAGCGGTCTTTGTTGTCTGCCGACAAGGCGTGGAGCACCGCATGACGGCCGTCCGGACTCCAGCTCAGACCCTCGAAGGTCACCGCACGCTGTTCCGGCTCGTCTTCGTCCTGCTCGCTGGCCTGTTCGCTGGCCTGCTGTGCCGCCGCTCGTCGGGCTGCCTTTTTTTGCCGTCGGCTCTGACGGTCAGACGGACCGCCGTCAGCAGGCTTTCCAACAAGATCGCTGTCAACAGGGTCGGCCGCGGTTTCGGCGTTGGCATTGGCGTCCTCGGCTTCTTGGCGACGTTGCGCGGCGGCATGGCGCAATTCTGCCAAAGGGTCCTGACGGATGCCTTCGAGCAGATCCAGGTCGAGATCGTGGCGCTGATGCTGGACCAGATCAAGGAGTACCAGCTGGGTAGCAATCGGCTCGCCGCTACCGACTTTGGGTCGCACTTCCTCGATATCGACGTAGCCATCCTCGGTGACGAAGACCGGCAGGTTGTCGCGCTCACCCAGTTGTGCGGCGGCGGGTTGCAGGGTGATCAGCATGGCTTCTGTCGAGGGCGACAGAGCGGCCGCCGTGACCTCGATCTCCTCACCCAGATACCAGGGCTCGGGACCCAAGCTGGCGTCGGCTGCTCGTTGTTGATGTTGGCGCTGTCGGTGAGCTTGGCGTTTGGCCTTGTCACGGCGCAGGGAGTCGAAAAGGTCGAGCTGCTGCTGCCCTAGATAGTCCGCCGGTTCGTCGTCTTCGTCCTCGGGTGCCGCTTCGTTGCGCAGGTCGGCAGCTTGGTGTTCGAGGCCGCTGGCCAGGTCGCGCACCAGCACGACTTGTTGCCGGCTGAAGATCACCCCGCGTCCATCGGCGGTGAACAGTGCGGCGGATTCCTCATCGGCGGTGCGGGTGAGTTGGATGACCTGGCCACTGGCGAGATGGCGGACGAAGACATCACCATGGCGCTGGTAGACCTTGTGTTGCCGGTCCGCGCTCCAGACTCCGCCCGCCGTGTCGGCAGTGGCGAGGGCCGCCAGATCCACCGCTTGCGGGTCGCCACCGACGAGTTTGATGGCGACTAGTTCGCGGTCGTCTTGGTCTTGGAGGTTGCGGAAGAAATAAACTGTCTCGCTATCGGCGGACCAGTAGGGGGCGAGGGGAGTGTCGGCGATCCACAGCGGATCGGCCATGATGCGTTCCAGGGTGATGGGACCCTGGCCAGGGACGGCGAAGCTGGTGCCGGCGATCGCCAGAAGCACCAGCAGCATCAGACTGCGAGGCAGCCGTAGCCCGTGGGCAAGCGAATCTTGGTGCGCCAATCCTCGGTGGTCAGCAGCCATTACGGCTGCTCGACGCTGCGTAACATGGCTGAGAAGGCATCGTGCTCGGCAGCCAGAGTTGCCGCCGGTCCGACCACCTTGAAGAACCAGGGACCGCTCGTGCCTTCGACCACCGCGCCGAGCAAGCCGCTGTCGGGCTGTGGGGTGGTGGGGCCGGTCCCCATCATGCTGGGTTTGAGAGTGCCGTCGACGGCGATGGTGTGGACTTTGAAGGCGCCGACCTCGAAGTCACCTCGTTGCTCGGGCGAGGTGGCCTCGATCTGACCGGCCCAACGGTTGAGATTGTCCGTCACGCCACCGCCACCGCCGGGGCCAAAGTAGAAGACGGTGAGCTGAGCTTCGCCAGCGCTGCCAGGAATCCGCGCTTGCGCCAGCCGCATGGTCTGGGCCGGAGCCTCCCGCTGCCAGTTCTCAGGCAAGGTGAAGAGGGCGCCGGGGGCCACCAGCACGCGACCCTCGGCGGCTGGAAGCTGTGCCGTGGACCCGCTTGGGGACGAACCGTGGCGTGAAGAGATAGGTTCGATCGGGCTCGGATCGCTAGTCTCGGCAGGCGTACGCGGCGGCGCTGAGGTGTCGGCATTCGGCGTCGGTTGCTCGGCCGTGCAGGCCACCAGCAACCACGAGATGAGAAGGGCGCAAATAACGCTCAATAGGCGCATGCTCGAGTCTCCTGAGGTTGGTCGAAGGAATAGGCTCTATTCTAGGTCGGCCGATGGTATGGGCACCAGGACTTATTGATCTGTGGCATGATTCAGAGCCCGAAGAGCAGCACCGCTGCGCGGCCGACGACTGATTCCAATTCGCCGGAGAAAGACTGGCAAAAGAGCTGATGTGATGAGCGAACTACACAAACTGACTTCCGTCGATCAAGTCGAGCCTCTGCTAGAGCAGTCTCGCCAGCAGGCGGTGCTGATCTTCAAGCACAGCCTTACCTGCCCGATCTCCAATGCCGCTTTCAAACGCTACCAGAGCTACCTCGGCAGCCTCGCCGAGGACGACTCAACCCATCACTCTCTGGTCGAGATCCAGCGCGTTCGCGAAGTGTCCAAAGAAGTGGCGCGGGCGGTCGAGATCAAACACGAGTCGCCGCAAGCTATCTTGCTCCGCGATGGCGTAGTTGCCTGGCACGCCAGCCATTGGGAAATTACCGAAGAGACCCTGCGCGACGCGATCGACGGCTGAAAACCGCCCCGAGAAGCGCTTGGAGCCCTTTTAACCATGTAATTTGTAAGGTAGACTTACGAAATGCATGGTTACATCCAGCGCAGCGCGGCGGTAGCTATTCTGCGGGACCTCGACGAATCACCCGCGGTGGCGCTGCTTGGACCGCGTCAATGTGGCAAGACCACGCTGGCCCTGGAGATTGTTCGCCAACATCCGTCGGCGGTATACCTCGACTTGGAGCTGCCCTCGGATCTGCGAAAACTGGCGGATCCCGAGCTCTACTTCGGCACCCAGCGAGGTCTCGGGCGAGCGACCTTGTTCTGTCTCGACGAGATTCAGCGTCTGCCCGATCTCTTTCCCACTCTGCGCAGCTTGATCGATCAAGCAGGGCACGCTGGACAGTTTCTATTCCTCGGCTCGGCGTCCCCAGGTTTGCTGCGGCAGACCTCCGAGAGCCTCGCAGGTAGAATTCTCTACTTGGAATTGACTCCGCTGCTGTTCTCCGAATTGGGAGTGTCGAGCCTCGCCGAGTCGAGCCGGCGTTGGTCTCGCGGTGGCTTTCCCCGCAGCTATTTAGCCACCAACGATGCCAGCAGCCTGCGCTGGCGGGAAAGCTTAGTCCAGACTTTTCTCGAACGAGAAATCCCCGAAATGGGTCTCGAGTTGTCTGCCGAGCAGCTGCGCCGGCTGTGGCGGATGCTCGCCCACCACCACGGCCAGTTGCTCAACAGCTCCCGCCTCGGCGGCTCATTGGGTCTCAGTCACAATACGGTGCGCTCTCACATCGAGCTGCTGCGAGGAACCTTCATGGTGCGCTTGCTGGAGCCGCTCGAAACCAATCTGAAGAAGCGCCTGGTCAAATCGCCTAAGGTCTACATCCGCGACAGCGGGATCCTGCACGCTCTGTTGGAGATCGCCGACGCTGACGCGCTGCTCGGACATCCGGTCTGCGGCCCCTCATGGGAGGGATTGGTGATCGAAGAGATTATTGCCGCCTTGCCCGAATGGCGCCCGAGCTTCTACCGCACCAGCAACGGCGCCGAGATCGACCTGGTGATGTCCCGCGGCCAGCGCCACCTGGCATTCGAGTGCAAAGCCTCGACCGCGCCGCGGCCCAACCGCGGTTTCTGGACCGCTTTCGCTGACATCGGCGCCGAACGAGGGTGGATCGTGGCGCCAGTGAATGAAGCCTATCCGCTACGCGAGAAGGTCGAAGTCACGCCGCTGGTGACACTAGTAGAGCAACTCCGGCAACTGGTGCCGCAGGTTTGACCGTCGCCAACTGCTCAAGGCCGCAGCTCGTACCTGGCGAGAGCCCTGGCCGCCTGGCGGAGGTTTCTCTGCACTTCGGTCAGCTGCCGATCAACCTGGTCGAAGCGGCCGACTACGCATTGGCCGGCGAGTAGTTTGAGGTCGGCGTAGGAGCGACGTAGGGAACGGTTGACGGCTGGATCGATGGAGCGGAACAGGCGCTCGTTGTCGAGCACTTTCAACACTTCTGCCGACAGGGTGCGGCAAGCGGCGGCAATGGCTTTTGGATTTCCTTGCTGGCGGCCACGGAGGAAGCTGCCTAGAGCCTGCTTGGCCGGCGCCACAGCGGGGGCGTAGGTCTTGTACCAAACTCGCATCAAGTCTGTGACGGTACGCGGTTTGGGTTTCGGAGTGTTGCGGTCGATGTAGTCGGCGTACTCGCCCTCGGCTTCGATTCCGGCCAGTTGAATCGGCAGCAGGAAGGCGTCGAGCAACTGTTCTAGCTGTTCTGGATCGGTCACCAGGTGCAGGCCGAGTTCCTGTTCTTCGAGCTGGATGGATCGGCCGAGACGATCGATGGTGGCGGCGAAGTCGTGGCGCGGAGCGCGGGGAAAAGCTACGGTGTCGCAGAGTTCGATCTGGAGTTCGTAGAGCTTTCTCAAGGAACCGCTGATGGTGGCTCCGGCTTCGACGCGAGTCCCTTTCTCGAAACGGTGGATCAAATCGCCGGCGGCGCGTGCCGCTGCCAAGTCGGAGCCGCCATCCCGGAGAGCGAAGTCGCGAATCTTCTGCTCCTCGCCGGCGGGTAGCTGCTGCCAGTAGTTCAGCACGTCGGCGGCGATGTCCTGGCAAATCTGGCGGTTGAAGCGCAGCAAGGCTAGCGAACTGCGCGCCCATTGGTCGGTTTCGGGCTCGGGAGCAGACACCGCAGCGGTGGCCGAAGTCGGACTCAAGCCGAGCAGCGCAACAAAGAAAAAAGCGCGAAGTAGGCCGAGTGGCCGCGCGGCCACGGCTCTGATGGTGCTGATGGATCGAATCGTCTTCATGGCCAAAGTCCCCTCGCGGATCATACCGCTGACTCGGGAGTCTGCGCCTGGTCGGCTCGCTCAACCATTCTTCGAGCGATCCTCCAGGCTGTTGGCCAAGGCGGTCTTGCCTTGGGCTCGGGCCTGGGTCGCTGCTCGCTTGGCAACTCGGCGCGCCTCGCCGTGGTGGCCGTTGGCGGTCAGGGCGGCGCTGAGGGTCTCGAGAATCTCGGGTGCTTGATGCTGGGTGAGGTCGGCGGCTTGCTGGGCTAGCCGCAGTGCCTCGGCCGGATCCGCCAACTCTTCCGCGGAAGTAGAGACGAGCAGCCAAGCGAGGTTGTTCAACGCGCCGACATGTTTGGGATCAGCTGCCATTAGCCGCCGTAGCTCGACCGCTGAAGCCGCGGGCTCGCCCGCCAATTGTAGCGCCGCGGCCAGGTTGTAGCGCCCCTGATGGTTGGCGGGGTCAAGTTCCAGGCCGCGGCTGTAGGGCTCGACGGCGGCCGTAGCGCGGGAATTCGAAAGCAGCAGGTCGCCAAGATTAAACCAGGCTAATCGAAAGCTTGGGTCGACTTCCAGGGCGTCGCCGTAGGCTTGTTCGGCGGCGGCGGCGTGGCCTTGTTCGGCGAGGGCGAAACCGAGACTGTTGTGCGCCAGAGCTAGGTCTGGACGCAGTTCGATGGCGCGACGATATGCTTCGATGGCTGCTGCCTGGCGGCCCAATTGGCTGAGTGCCGCGCCGAGATTGAGCTGGCCGCGGGCGTGGCTCGGATCGCGTTCGATCAACCGGCGTAGGGCTAGTCGTGCTGCCTCGCCGTCGCCTCGCTCAAGGTAGGCGGTGCCCAAGTTGAAGAGCACGGTGCTGCTGGCGGACTCGCCGTTGGCGGCTTGTTGGAGTTCTTCGAGGGCGCCGTCGCGGTTGCCTTGGCGAGCTAGCAACTCGGCGCGGACGGCAGCTAGGGGAGTCTTGCCGGCTCCCCGTCGCGCCACCTCCGCAAACTCAGCCAAGGCTGCTTCAGGGTGGCCAGCATCGGCCAGGGCATAGGCCAGGCTGCTGCGCCAGCCGGACATGGCCGGCAGCCGATCGATCAGCGGTCGCCAGATGTCGGCGGCGGCGGTGGGCTGCTGGCTGGCCGCGAGCAAGAGGGCATAGCGATTGGCCAGTAGCAAGTCGTCAGGGTGTTTGGTGAAGGCTTGATGGTAGGCGCGGCGGGCCTCCGCCAAGCTGTTGGCATCGAGCTGTAGGGCAAGCTCGGCGACCCGGCGGCCGGCGCGCCGCTGGCGCTGGGCGAAACCCAGCTGGCCAGTAAAAGGAGGACGGCCGGTCAATTCCAGCATTTCGCTGTTCAGCGAATGGCGATCAAAGAGAGTCCAGGGCAGTTGGTCGGCCAAATCCGGGATCCCTTGGCGAGGGTCTGCAACGGGCGGGCCTAGGCGCTCGACCAGGCGCTGGAGGAATGCCTCGGCCAGCAGGAGGTTGCCGGCGAAACGCAGATGCACATGCTCGTAGAACAGGCCGCTGCCGGCAATGCCGACCGCGGCGGGGTCCGCGGCATCAAAAAGTACGGCGGCATCCACCAGCCCGATTCCGTTGCCGGCGCCGTTCTCGCTGGCACCGTTCTCGCTGGAGAAGTTGCGGAGGATGGTGTTGATCCGGCTGTCGGCACGAAACCGTAGGGCATCGAGGTCGCGGGCCATATCGAGGGAGCTGGCGGCTGCTGGATCGCCGGCTTGTAACTCGGCCAGTCCCAGGCGGTAGTGCAGCTCGGCGTGGCGATCGTCGATCTGCCGAGCGCCGCGGAAAAGCCCGATTGCTGAGTGAATGTCACCCTGCTGGAGTTGGTGGGTCGCGGCATCGACCTGCTCCTGCCACTGCTTGAGGTCCCCGGTGCTCAGACCCGCGCGGTGCAGCGAAGCGAAGGGTGGACTGTCGAGACGATTGCTGGCAACGGTCGATAGAATCACCTCGGCGCCGCTATGATCGGCCAGCCTGAGCAAGTCTTCGAGATTGGCTTGCAGATGCTCGTAGACCTTCTGCAAGCGGTCGTCGTCGGCCGCCAGCTGTTGCTCTAGGAACATCTCCATGCCGCGCCATTCGCCTGCCGGATCATGGTTCGGGCCGAGGATTCTTGCGGTGAGCTGGCCGAGGCGAAACTCCTGGACCTTCGAGCTGGCGCGAATCGCTCTCAGGCTGGGGGAGAAGGGGCTGAAGACGGTGGCGGCGCCGTAGGGGCCCACCACTTCGTTATTGCCCATGTAGACGAGGAAGAAGTCGGGCTGAAAGCGGCTGCAATCCTTGGCGATCTGCAACACAACGTGAGAGTTGATGGCCGCCATGGCGGCGTTGTGAACTTCGAAATGGCGCTCCGGGTAACGCTGGCGCAAGAGGTGTTCGAGTAGCCGAGCGAGTCCGAAAGCGGGTTCCGGAGTGCCCATCGCCGCCGAGCCTCCGAGAACGAAGATTCGCACTGTGTCGGCGGGCTTGGGCTGCTTGATCTCCAGCGGTACCGGAGTGCGAGCGAGGGCTGGCGGGAAGTAGCGCCAAGCAAATCGGGGATTGCTGGCCCAAATACCGGGCCGCCCTTCGACCGGCACCAGAAAACGGCTGTCCCAGCCCATCCCGGCGATTCGCAGCACCCCTTCGCTAGCGACCAAGGCCAAGACAGCCAGGAAAAGTGCCAAGAAGCGGAACCCCCACAGGCGTGCTTTGCCGGGTGGCGCGCTCGAGATGCCGCCAGCCGATGCGGAGCTTGGAGGCGCGGCAGTTGCGGCGGGGTGGGTTGATTGGGCCATGGTGTAGTGCGGTTGAGGTATGGGTGAAGGGTGTTGACAATGGGTTGGCATGTTATCTTCTCAGTCCTACTGGCGAAAGCTGAAGTGCTGACCTGGCGGTCGTTGAATCCCAATATCTTGTCGAACTTGCGCCCCCGATCGGGACCCATCCTCGAAGCCTTCTTCGCTACCTGCGCGCGGCGCGGTGAGGATCTGGCTGTGCTTTCTCGCGGTGAGGCCCGGAGCACTAGCTTTGTGGGTCTTGCCGAGCAGGTCGAGCAGTGGGCTGAAGGTTTGCAGGCCATGCTGGCTGTCTCGAGTTCTGCCGGGCCGAGACCCGTGGCGCTAGCGGTGGGCAACCGGGGAGCTTTCATCGAGTTGTTCTTTGCCCTGCGCCGGCTGGGACGAGCGGTGGTGATTGTCGATGCGGCAGCTTCTGCCGACTGCCGTTTGGAGATCTGCCGGCGCTTCGGTGTGGGGGACTTGATCGAGACTGCAGCAGAGCAAGCCGGGGAGGCGCTCGGCCAAGGTCTGTGGCTGCGCCGATTGACGGTTGTCGCGCCGGTCGAGTTGCCGCCGGCAACGGCGCTGGTCAAGCTGACCTCGGGTAGCACGGGTGAACCGGTCGGAGCGTGTTTCGATGAAGCGGCCCTGCGGGCGGGTATCGAGCAGATTGCCGCCGCGATGGAGCTGCAAGCCGGCGACCGGGCGTTGATCACCATTCCTTTGTCGCACTCCTATGGTTTTGACAACGCGGTGTTATCGCTGGCGGTAGTGGGTACCAGCTTGCTGCTGGAGCCTTCTTTCTTTCCCCACGCTTTGCTGCGAGCAGCGAGAGACAGCGAAGCCACTTTTTTGCCGCTGGTGCCGCCCTTGGTGCGGTCTTTGGCGCAGGCGGATTGGCCGGCGGGGCTGCGGTTGCGGCGGGTGATCTGTGCCGGCGCGCCACTCGACGAAGAAGTGGCCGCCGCCTTTTATCGGGTCAGTGGGTTGGCGGTGCATAATTTCTACGGCTCGTCGGAGACTGGCGGTATTTGTTTTGAGCGGCAGCCGCTGGATCCCGCTGCGCCGGGCACCGTCGGTGAGCCGCTGCCAGGAGTGCAGGTCGAGCTCGATGATGGCCGGGTGACGGTTCTCTCGGCGGCCAATTCGATCGGCACTCCGGGGCGTCCTGGTCGGGCTCCGGCCGCTGCTATCGTTACCGGTGACACCGGCGTTTGGGATGAAGGTGGGCGGTTGAGATTGACCGGTCGAAGCGCCGATATTCTCAATATCGGTGGCCGCAAAGTGGCGATAGCGAGGATCGAGCAAGCGCTGCTGCAACTCGCTGGGGTGCACCAAGCAGCCGTGGTGGGCGTCGCTGACCGCAGCCGTGGAGATTTATCAATGGCGTTCTTGGTGGCCGATCGGTGGCCGATAGATACCCGTGGTCTGGCTGCCGGCCTGGTGCCGCGCCGGCTGAGCCGAATCGATCAGCTGCCCTACAATAGCCGTGGCAAGCTCGACCGCGCTCTTCTACGCCGTCGAGCGGCGGCGAATGTGGCGGCTGATTCGCCGTCGACCGCCGCCAGTCCAATGAAGACTCCAGCAGATAAGAGCTGAACGGATGAGCATCGAGACCAACAACAGCAGCAGCGGGCGGGTGGCGATTGTCGGCATGGGAGCGGTGACTGGTTGGGGATGGGGCGTTGAGCCGCTGTGGCAAGGGCTGTTGGCGGGGGTGAGTGGGATTCGCCCCTTCGATCGTTTCGACCCCACTCCTCACCGCACATCTCTAGCTTGCCAGGTGCCGCCGCCCAAGACTCGACCGCGGCAGGACCGGCGCTTGTCGCAAGCCGATGGATATGCCTTGGCCGCTGCTGAGGAGGCCATGCAGCAAGCTGGCGACCTTCACCAGCCGACGCTGTGCGGGGTGTACTTCGCCAGTAGCACCGGAGGTATGTGGGAGACCGAGAGTTTCTACTCTTGGCTGATCGGTACCAGCGATCGACGTTTCAGCGTCGCGCAGTTGAGTTCGCAGGAGTACAACGGGCCGGGAGATACGGTGGCTCGCCGGCTGCGAACTTCTAGCGGCCAAGCCATCACCGGTCCGGTCGAGAGCATTTCCTCGGCCTGTGCTTCCGGCGGTTTGGCCATCGGGGCGGCGGTGGAGGCGCTGCGCGAGGGAGAGGTTGACCTGGCGATAGCCGGCGGCGCGGACTCTCTCTGTCAGCTCACTTACGCCGGTTTCAACGGTCTTCGGGCGGTGGATGCTGGTCCCTGTCGGCCGTTTCGTGAAGATCGCAACGGCATGTCGCTGGGCGAGGGGGCAGCGGTGCTGGTGCTCGAACGCGAGTCATCGGCCCGCCGCCGCGGGGTGCGGGTCTTGGGCTGGGTGGTGGGTGCTGGAGCGTCCTGCGATGCCAATCATATGACCGCACCCCAGGCCAACGGCGAGGGTCCCGCGCTGGCTATTGCCGCTGCCTTGCGCGATGCAGGGGTGGCGGCGGACGAGATCGACTTCGTCAATACCCACGGTACCGGCACCAAGCAGAATGACGGGGCCGAGAGTCGCGCCCTGCAACGTATCTTCGGCGACCGCGCCGCGCGTCTGCCGCTAACTTCCACCAAGGGCAGCATCGGTCATCTGCTGGGCTGCGCTGGCACGGTCGAAGCGGTGGCGACGGTGCTTTGTCTGGCTGCTGGCCAAGTGCACCCGACCCCCGGTGGGGGCACGGCCGACCCGCGGCTCGGCGTAACCTTGGTTCTCGACCAACCTCTGGAACTTCCCCAAGCACGCCTGGCGTTGTCCACCAGCCTCGCTTTCGGCGGTTCCAATGCCTCCTTGATCTTCGGCCGGGGTGACGCCCGTTGAGCGCGCGGCAGCCAGCCGTGGCGATCACTGGGCTCGGTACTGTGGGGGCGTTTGGGGTTGGCGCCGAGGCCCTCGCCCGAGGACTCGAAGGAGGGGTGGCGCGAGTAAGCGAGATCGATCGCAGCGCTGGCTTCCACCGGCCGCGAGGGTCCACTCACGCGGTACTCGCAGAGCGGCCGGCGGTGCTCGATATGATCCCTCCTCGCTTGGCTCGGCGAATGAGCTGGTTGTCGAGATTCGGCGTCGCCGCCGCCGGTCTAGCGCTCGACGACGCTGGCTTGAGCGATCAGCAGCCCCTCGGCGAGCGGGCGGCGGTGATCAGTGCGACTAGTTTTGGCTCACCAGAAGTCACTCAGCAGCTGCTGCAAGCGATTCTTACCGCGGGACCGCAGGCCGCCTCGCCCTTTCTTTTTCCCGAATCGGTGGCTAACGCTCCGGCGGCTCAGATCGCTATTGCTTGTGGCGCTCGTGGGGTCAATCTGACCCTCAGCCAGCGCGAAGCGGGCAGCCTCCGAGCGCTCTCGAGAGCGGCTCTTGAGATTCGCCGGGGTCGGGCAGATATCGTGCTAGTGGCAGTAATGGACGAGATGCATCCGCTGCTGCACGCGGTGATAGACCGCTTTCGAGCCTTGGTTGGCAACGATGCCGAGAGCAGCATTGCCCGTCCTTTTGACCGGTGGCGAAGCGGCTTCCTGCTGGCCGAAGGGGCGACTGTGGTGGTCCTCGAATCGGTGATTTCCGCCGCTGGCCGTGGGGCCAAGATACGTGGTTATGTAGGCGCTTCTGGAGGTGGTTTCGACGCCAGCTCGCCGCCTTTCTCGTGGGGGACGGGTGAAGTGGTGCTGGGCACTGCTCTCACCCGTTGCCTGAGTCGGGGGGGAAGCGGCCTCGAGGGGATCGACCGAGTGGTGTCTGCGGCCAGCGGCTCGCGACGCGGCGACCGTCTCGAGGCGGCCGTCTTAGCTCGGGTTTGGGGGCAACGAGAGCTACCGCCGATCCTGGCCCCGTTGGGGGTAACCGGTGCCTACGGCGGCGGCCTGCTGGCCAGCGCGGTGCTGGCGCTGGATAGTGCCGCGGCCTGGCCTACAGCGGGCTTTGCCGAGCCCGACCCGGAGATTGATCTGGTGCCTCACGACGGCTCACCTCTCGAACCTCCGCGGCGTCTGCTGATCAGTGCGCTGGCGGCGGGCGGAGCGGCGGCATGGACGCTCCTCGAAACGCCGTGATCGACAACCTCAGGCGTCTGCCTGCGTATCTAGTTTCAGACCTTCACCCGCCAGCGTGCGGTCGCGCTATGATCGAGTCAGGTTGCCGAACTCCAAACCCCGAGAAAGAGTGAAATCGCTGCGCTTCAACCCCGCGTTGCCCCTGCTGGCCTTCGGCCTGCTGGTGTTCGGGCTGGCTGGATTGTCGATCGCTGACATGTTCATCGCTCGGCCTTTCGACGGCATCGTGCTGCAGCGAGATTCGTTGTTGATCGGTGAAGTGATCAAGGGCTCCGGCGCGCAGCGGGCCGGCATCCGACCTGCCGACCGGCTCATCGGTATCGGCCGCGAGGCGCTGACGGTGCCGGCCGATGCTGGCCGTACTCGGATCAAGTTTCGCATCGGCGAGACGGTGCCTTACTTGATTGAGACTCCCACCGAGGGAGTGCGTGAGGTCGCGGTCGAGCTGGGCCGCTTCCGCCTCGGAGATGGCACCTACATCTATGCGTCGGCGCTCGGCTTCGCTTTCTTTTTCTTCGGCCTCTTCGTCCTTCTGCGGCGACCGGCGTTGCGCGCTAGCCAGGTCTTCTTCCTGCTCTGCGGCCTGTTCCTGCTATTCCTGGTCTGCCGGTTGCGTCCACCCTCCTACGCCGGCATCGACACTTGGGTTCTGGGTATCGGCACGGTCGCGTTTCTGCTGCTACCGGCAGCTTTTCTACATTTCTATTTGATCTTTCCGCGACCGGCGCTGTTGCGATCGTGGGAGAAGGGGCGGTGGCGTGCGCTGGTGCAGCTCTGGCGAGCGGCCTGGCCGGCGATCTATCTGGTGCCGCCGGCGGTGTTCCTGCTGACTCGGGGAGGCCGTCAGATCAGCGGTCTGCCAGTGGCCAGTTGGTGGTTGCTGGCCCTCTACTTGATCGTCGGTCTGGCGGCGCTGGGAGGCAACTCTCGACGCTTGAAGAGTCAGCGCGAGAGGCAGGGGGTCGCCATGGTGCTGGCGGGCTCGGTGTTTGGCCTCTTTCCCTTCCTGGTGGCGACGCTGTGGTTCGGCGACATGGTGCGCGGCGCGGTGTACTTCGTGGTGGCGATCATGCCCTTGGCTTTGGTGCCGCTCACTTTCACTTATGCCATCGTGCGCTTCCAGCTGCTCGATATTCAGGTGATCTTGCGCCGCAGCCTGCTCTACACCTTGACCACCGCTCTGGTGACCGGCCTCTATGCCGGGGCGATCGCTGGCTTCAGCACCTTCTTTCGAGGGACTCGGGTAGCCGCTTCGCCTTACTCACCACTGATCCTGGCGCTGGTGATCGTGCTGCTTTTCGAGCCTCTTCGGCGACTGATTCAGGGGCCTGTGGACCGTTTTTTCTTCGCCGGCCGCTCGCGCCTACAGCGGGCCATGGTAGAGCTTGGCGAGGCGCTGTCAGATCAGTTGGAACCGCAGCGGGTGGTGGAGGAGCTGGTCGAACGCTTGCCGCAGCTGCTGGATCTGGAGTTCGCCGCGCTTTATTTGCTGCGTGATTACCGGCTGGTACGCCAAGCGGGACCTACTGACTTGCCCGCTGATCTGCCGGTGGTAGCTGATCTCCAGGGGCTGCTGCGGCGACGGGCCAGTATTACCCGGTTGAGTCAGATAGGCACCTTGGCGTTACGTTCGCAACCGGTCCATCAGATTCTCGCCCAGCTCGAAGATTCCGGCGTCGTGGCGGTGGCCGACTTGGCGACCCGGCGGCGGCACATTGGTATGGTGTTGTTGTCTGGTAAGCGGGATCGGTTGGCGCTGGAGCGAGAGGAGCTTGATTTGGTGCAGAGCTTAATGCATCAAGCGTCGTTGGCTTTGGAAACCAGCCTGCTGCTTGCTGAGCGGACTCAACAAGCCGAGCTGGAACGGGAGATGGAAATCGCCGCCACCGTGCAGAAGCAGGTTCTGCCGCAACATTTAGAACTTGGGGCGGGTTGGCATGTGGCCGCGGTCTGTCGGCCGGCGCGGGTTGTCGGGGGCGATTTTTATGCCCAGATTCCCGGCGAACGAAGCGCTCGGCCGGCGATTGTTTTTGGTGACGTGTCGGGCAAGTCGGTGTCGGGGGCCTTGATGATGATGGCCGCCCACGAGGCTTTGCACGCCCTGGCAATGACCCAGCCGCGACCGGACGAGCTCTTTACCTTGGCTAATCGAAGGCTTTACTCCCTGGGTCGCCGCAGCTTTGTCGCCTTGGGCTACTTTGCGGTCTGCTGCGATGGCCATGGGGAAAGCGATGATAGCTGGCTACGCTATCTGGTGGCTGGCCAACCTGCTCCAATACTGTGTCGGGCGAATAGCCTGGTAGAGGAACTACCGCTGCCTGAAGAGCGCACACCGCTGGGAGCTTTCAACGGTACTCAATACAGCTCATTGGAGGCTCAGATTGCCCCCGGCGAGGTGGTGCTGGGATATTCCGACGGGGTGACCGACGCCCGCTCACCCAGCGGTGAGTTCTTCGGCGTCGAGCGCCTGCTGGAGGTGCTGAGCGGGGCGCCGGCTGATGCCGACGAGTTGGTTGCCGATGTTTTGGCGGCGATCGATGATTTTACTCGCGGCGGCCCTCGATATGACGATGTCACCTTGGTAGCGATCGGACGGATGCTGGAGGTATCGAAGTGAAGAATCTTGTGCTCTTGCTGCTCACCCTGATCCTGGGTGCCACGGCCCTCCTCGGCACCGCTCGTTGGTTGTTTGGGCGCGACGGAGAAGAGGTGGTTTGGACCACCCGGTCGCCGCAGGCGAGAGAGGAGTTCGAGGCCGCTCTGGCCGATTTTCGGCGCTACTATTGGGACGATGCCAAGGAGCATCTGGAGAGGGCTCTCGAACTCGATCCGGATTTCACTATTGCCAAGCTCTACCTGGTTAATGTTCGCTCTGGCTGGCCCAACAAGCAGCTGATTGAAGAGCTGCAGGCGGCCGACACCACCCCCTTGTCGGGTCGCGAGCAGTTGTTGCTCAAATATCGTGGTTTGCGTCACCAAGACCAGAGCGAACAGGCGGCTAGCCTACTCGCTGACTACCTGCAGCAGACCCCCGACGATCCTTACGCCTTGAGCCTGCGTTGCGAAGAGTTGTGGGTGGTTGAAGAGTCAACCGGTGCGGCGGCGGTTTGCTACCGAGAGATGGCCGAGCTCCATCCCAATTGGGTGCTGGCCCACAACCGATTGGGGTACCTGGAGATGGCGCAAGCTCGCTTCGCTTCGGCGGAAAATGAATTCTGCACCTATCGCTACATCGCACCTGACCAGGCAAATCCTCATGATTCGTTGGGTGAGCTGCTGACTTTGGTAGGCCGCTACGAGGAGGCCGAAAAAGCGCTGTTGGCGGCCTTGTCGATCAAGAGCAACTTCTGCAGCGCGCAGTTTCATCTCGGTTCGCTCTACTTGCTCTGGGGACGATCCGGTGAAATCGAGCAACGCTTGGCCAGCAGCGGTGCTGACGACACTTGCAGCGAGGGTCCGGAAATGGCAGCCCTGGCTTGCCAAGCGAGGCTCTACCCGCACTACCTAGCCGGCGAGCTGGAGCAGGCTTGGCAAGCGCTCGAGGAGTGTGACGCCGCCTCGGGGTTGTTCATCTGGCGCTTCCGTCTAGCACTGGCCACTGGCCGACCTGAGGCTGCGGACGAGGTCGAGGAGGCGCTCCTCGTGCGCCGGCGCCTACATCCCAGCAGCACCTTGGACGGTATCGTGCTGCATCTGGAAGGCTTGCGGCGGATGCACGCTGGCGAGCCGGCGCAGGCGGCAGAACTCTTTGCCCTCGCTGACCAAGTGAAGACCTACAGAACCAGCGAAAGTGGCCGCTCAAAACTATTCAATCTTCTGCATTGGTCGACCGCTCTTGAGGCGGCTGGCGATAGTGCGGCGGCGGCCGAGGTTCAGCAGCGGCTGGCGGCGGTTAATCCGCGCTATCTGGAGAGCGTGAGGATTACCGATCTGCCATCGTTCGCGGCCGCACTAGAGAACTGAGGCTTTCAGTCCCCCCTGCCCGGTAGCGAAGAAAAGCCCCAACACTTGGGGTTTTTCGCCAACAGAATACGCTGGTGCCAGACAGGGCCGCCGTAGGTGGCGGCAAATTTGTGCATTATTGAGACAGGAAGATGGAGAAATTGACATTCTAGTGATAGGGGTTATGCTTTTGCTGCCAACGCACAGGAAGAGGTGGAAAGCTGCTGTTCTTGCCACCACTCAACTCCAATCTTGAAACGCTCTGGGGTGGGGGGATCGGCAGACCGAGAGCAAGTCGGATACTCATCTTGTGAGCCTAGTCAGAGCCGAGTCTCGGAGTGGGTACTGGCAATTTAACGCCCCGATGCACCGCGCATCAGGCTATTTTTGGGAGGTTACCTAGCATGCAACTGACCCGGTATACGGACTATTCTCTGCGTCTCTTAATGCTCCTCGGACTGCGCTCGGGCAAGCTGATGACTATCCAGCGAGTCAGTGACGCCTACGGCATTTCGCGAAATCACTTGGTCAAGATTGTCAATCACCTGTCCGGCTTGGGCATGGTAGAAACTAATCGTGGTCGCAAGGGCGGTATTCGCTTGGCGTTGGATCCCAAAGAGATCGTTGTCGGCGAGCTGATTCGTGAGTTGGAGCCGACCTTGCGGATCGCTGAGTGTTTTGACGAGAAGAGCAACAGCTGCGTGATTTCGACGGCCTGCATGCTCAAGCCGGCGCTGAGTCTGGCACTCAAGGAGTTCTTCAGGGTGTTGGATAAGTACACCCTGGCCGATCTGCTTGAGAGCCGCAAAGAACTTGGCATACCGCTTGGCATCGGCACTCCGCCGGTGGCTCTGCGGGAACCTCGGTCGGGAATGTTGGTCAACTTAGGGAGCTAGCTAGCAGGCAGCGGCTGTCGCTCAGGGCGCCAAGCGCTCGATGCTCCAACCGGTGCCTCGGCCCGCCGCCGAATAGCGAAAGCGGTCGTGGAGCCGGTTGCTGCGGCCCTGCCAGAACTCCACCTCGTCCGGCACCAGCAGGTAGCCGCCCCAGAAGGGAGGAGGGGCGATGGGCCGGTCGGCGAATCTCTCCTCGACCTCGGCAATCTGTACTTCCAGCCGTTGCCGATTGTCGATCGGCCGACTCTGTGCCGAACTCCAGGCGCCAATCCTACTGCCTCGCGGTCGACTGCCGAAGTACTCCTCAGTTTGGCGGCGCGAGACCTTACGGACTTTGCCGGCGAGCCTTACCTGGCGCGACAGGGGTTGCCAGAAAAAGCACACTGCGGCGTTGGGATTGGCCGCCAACTCCGCGCCCTTGCGACTCTCGTAGTTGGTGTAGAACACCAATCCCCGCTCCTCGAGTCCCTTGAGCAGGACTACCCGCGCGGAGGGACGCCCGCTGCCATCGACGGTGGCCAAGACCATCGCCGTTGGTTCGGGTGCCGCGGCGGCGATGGCCTGTTCCAGCCATTTGCCGAGCAAAGTTAAAGGTTCAGCTTCGAGGTCCTTGCGGAGCAGCGGTTGACCCCGGTAGTCATCGCGTAAAGCGGCGAGATCCACCGCGGTGAGGGTTGGCGGTTGTTTCGCATCAGGCATCGCTGGTTGCTCCTTGCGGCTCCATGGCGTCTCGGGCAACCCCCGCCGCGGGTGGGGTGTACCAGCAGGCATCGGCGAGCAACACCAGCGCGATCCACACCAGGTCGGCTAGCAGCAGATGGACCAACTGCATCCACACTGGAGCGAGCAGAAGGATATTGACCGCACCGACCAGCAGCTGGGTGATCACCAGCAGGCTGAGTTGGGTTGCCCTTCGCTTGACCGCTCGGTCGCGGCGGTGGAATCGACGCGCCCGGCCTGCCAGGTGGATCAGCAGCAAAGCCACGGCGACGGCCATCAGCGGATGAAGTACGCGCAGCTGAATGAGCACGCTCGAAGTCGGCGACAGGTCCTGCCGAAGTGCTTCGGCCAACGAGCTAGCCGGGTGGAGAGTGTCGCCCAAGGCGGTGACCGCGCCACTGATACCGAGCAGAATGCTGGCGCCCAACGCACCGTACAACCCGCGGCGCAGGGGTCCGGGAGCGTCGCCGCGAGGGTATTCCTCAGCACTCCAATGGGCGGTCAAGGTCAGGGCGGCGAGCAGCAGGAAGGTGTTGGCCATATGGGTGGACATGAACAGGGCTCTGGCCACCGACTCATTCTCGGCCACCAGCTTGAAAAGTACCAACCCAGCGCCGATTGCGGCTTCGCTGAGCATCAAGGCCAGGGAAGCGGCCGCTGCCCGGCGAGTCCGGTGGCGGCGGGGGAAAAGGCGGCAAGCCAACACCAGCATCACCACCACCAGGATCAGAGCGATACCACTGGTCAGGCGGTGGGAGAATTCGATCAGGGTCTTGAGAGCGGGTGCGCGGGGCACCACTTGGCCATTGCACAGCGGCCAATTGTTGCCGCAACCGGCTCCCGAGCCAGTGGCGCGGACGAGAGCTCCCCAAACAATCACGCCGAGGTTGGCGAGCAGCACGGCCCAGGCGAAACGGCGAAAGCGTTGTCGTCGACTCATCGCAGAGAGCTGCTAGCGCTCGACCCAATAGTTCGGCGCTTCTTTGGTGATCACCACATCGTGGGCGTGACTCTCTCTGAGGCCGGCGCCGGAGATGCGCACGAAGGTGGTCTTGGTGCGTAGCTCATGGATGTCAGCGGCACCGGACAGGCCCATGCCGGAACGCAGGCCGCCGGTGAGCTGTTGGATGGTCTGATGCACGCTGCCCTTGAAAGGCACCATGCCTTCGATGCCCTCGGGAACCATCTTTGACAGCGGCTGGCTGTCGTCTTGGAAATAGCGCTCGGCGCTGCCGCGGCGCATCGCCGACAGCGAGCCCATGCCGCGGTAGGCCTTGTAGGTGCGCCCCTGGTAGAGGATGGTCTCCCCAGGGCTCTCTTCGGTGCCTGCGAAGATCGAACCGATCATCACCGTGGAGGCCCCGGCGGCGATCGCCTTGGTCAGATCGCCCGAGAATTTGATCCCGCCATCGGCGATCACCGGCACCCCGTGCTCGGCGGCGATGGCGGCGCAATCGTTGATCGCCGTCACCTGCGGCATGCCGGCGCCAGTGACGATGCGGGTGGTGCAGATGCTGCCCGGGCCGATGCCTACCTTGATGGCGTCGGCACCGCGCTCGATCAGATCGCGGGTGCCGGCAGCGGTAGCCACGTTGCCGACGATCAATGGCACCTCGGGCAGCCGATCGCGCAGGGTGGCAACGGCATCCAGCACGCCGTCGCTGTGGGCGTGGGAAGAATCGACCACCAACAGGTCGGCCTTGGCGTCGAGCAAGGCGCTGGCACGCTGCAGATAGTCGCCGCCGGTGCCGATCGCGGCCCCCACTCGCAGGCGACCCAAGTGGTCCTTGCAGGCATGGGGATAGGTCGACATCTTTTGGATGTCCTTGACCGTGATCAGGCCGGTCAGATTGCCATCGTCGTCGACCACAAGCAGCTTCTCAATACGGTGCTTGTGCAGTAGCGCTTTGGCTTCTTCGAGGGTTGTGCCCTGGGCGACGGTCACCAGATTCTTATGGGTCATCAAGTCGCTGATCGGGCGTTCGTGGTTAGCCTCAAAGCGTAGGTCGCGGTTGGTCAGGATGCCGACCAGGCGACCGTCGGAATCGGTCACCGGCAGACCGGAGATCTTATAGCGGGCCATCACTTCCAGGGCCTCGCGGATCTTCTCCTGCGGCTGCATGGTCACCGGGTCGACGATCATACCCGCCTCGCTGCGTTTCACTTTGTCGACTTCACCGGCTTGGTCGTCGATGGATAGATTCTTGTGCACTATCCCGAGACCGCCTTCTTGGGCCAAAGCGATTGCCAGAGTGGACTCGGTGACGGTGTCCATCGCCGCGGAGATCAAGGGAATGTTGAGTTCGATACCCCGGCACAGGCGGGTGCGCAAGTCGACGAGATTGGGATGCACCGCCGAGCGCCCTGGCTGGAGCAGCACGTCGTCGAAAGTCAGTGCGAGACGGGAGGCAACGGCAGATGATGAATTCTCGGAAGACATCGGCACGGTACTCCGCAATGTTCTGGGGGCCAGTAGGTGGTTCGACTGGGGCTATTCGTCGGGCTATCTGTCGGCACCTAGCGGTCGGGCGCCAACAGTGGGCAGGGTACCATGTCTGTTTTGGTCGGCAGCTATTCAAACCCATTTTCACCCCTCGGCGTCTCAAGGTAGATGATGAGCACCTGCTACGATCTCGCGGTCGCAAACCCCCGTCCGGAGTCAACCTCGTTGTCCGATCTACAACAGCTGGTGGAACGTGCCCAGGCTGGTGAGCGTGGCGCTTTTGACCAACTCTATGAGCGCCATGTCGGCCGGATTTTCGCCCTCTGCCTGCGCATGTCGGGCAATCGCGACGACGCCACCGAGCTTACCCAGCAGGCTTTCGTGCGCGCCTGGGACAAGCTCGGTAGTTTTGGCGGCCACAGCGCCTTTGGCTCTTGGCTGCATCGGCTGGCGGTCAATGTAGTGCTCGGCGAGTGGCGGCGGCGGGGGCGGCAGCGAGATCGGCTGAAGGCTTTTGCCGACCGGTTGACGGAAGATGCCGGCACAGTGCGGGAGAAACCACGTCTAACCGTCGATCTCGAACGGGCCATTCGGCGATTGCCCAAAGGTGCGCGAACGGTATTCGTACTGCACGACGTTGAGGGCTATCGCCACCGCGAGGTTGCTGAGCTCACCGGCTTGGCGATCGGCACTTCGAAAGCGCAGTTGCACCGTGCCCGGCGCCTACTGCGGGAGATTTTGCGATGAATCACCCAAGCGAACCCCAGAACCATGGCTGCCAGTTCTGCGAGGCGTTGATCGATGACTACGTCGACGGCGAGCTCGACGGTGGCCGCATTGCCAAAATCGAAAAACATCTGAGCCAGTGCGCCGCTTGCCGCAGCTTGCTGGACCAAACTCGCCGCCTGCTCGAAGCGGCGGCGTCCCTACCGCGCAGTCTGCCGCCACCGGCCGATCTACTGCCAGAGATCCATCGCCAGATGGCGGCCCTGGCAGCGCCGCGCCGCAACTTGGCGAGTTGGACCTGGCAAGCGCTGGCGGCAATTCTGCTGATCGGCTTCGGTGCCTTCCTGGCGCGGGTTTTCTGGTTGCCTGTAGCCAGCCACGACAGTCTTGAAAGACTTGAAGAATCGCTGGCCTTTGCCGATAGCGGTCCCACTAGTACTTTCGTTAGCGCCGAGGCGCAGCTGGTGGGAGCGCAGCAGAACCTGCGTCGGCTGATCGACCTTCGGCGCAAGGATCTGTCGCCAAAAACCCTGCGCGTGGTGGAGCGCAATCTAAGAATTATCGATGAAGCCACCGCCGAACTCCATCGGGCGCTGGAGTTGGAACCCGGCAATCCGCAAATCGAGGCGCGCTTGTTGGCTCAGCATCAAATGCAGATCTCGCTGTTGCGGCGCTTGACTTCGCCCCGGGAGTTGTCGTGAGGGGCGTCCGCCGCGCCGGCAAGGTGTTGACCACCTCGTTGATTGGTTGGCTGCTGTGGGTGACGCCAATCTTGGCTGCGTCGGAGGTCCGTCGCGTCGACCGTAGTCTCGCCGCCGTGGTGGGCGGCACCGTGGAGGTGGAAGTAATCGCTGGCAAGATCGAGGTGGATTGCTGGCAGCAATCCGAGGTCCGCTTGCAGGGCACTCTCGATCAGCGGGCCAAGCTGACCTTCGAGCGGCGTGGTGAGCGGGTTTTGGTACGGGTCGAACCGCCTGCGGACGGCAAGAGCCCAGCGGCCGACCTGCGGTTGCAAACTCCTTGCGGGGGTTTGCTTCTCGTTACTACCATCAGCGCCGATATATCGGTCGCCGGCGATCGCGAAGAAGTTGAAATCTCGACTGTCAGCGGCGATCTTGAGCTGCGCTTGGCGGCCCCCACCATCACTCTGCAGACGGTGACCGGCAGAATTGACTTTCGCGGCCGGGCCAGCACTCTGCAAGCCGAGGTGGTCAGTGGGTCACTGGAGATTGCGGGCGAGGTCGAGGAGATCGAGGCCAACGCCATCAGTGGCCGAATCCTCATAGAAGTCGCCGGGCTGCGGAGCATGCACGGCAGCAGTGTTTCGGGATCGATCGCGCTGAGCGCGGTGCTGCGGGCCAGTGCCGAAGTCGAACTCGAAAGCCACAGCGGCTCGATCGAGGCGCGTCTGCCGCGATCTACTTCGGCCCTGCTGTCGGCACGCACTTGGAGCGGCCCGATAGACAACCGCCTGGACCCCGACATCCGAACGAACCCCAGTGGTCACGGCGGCGAGAGCTTGGAGCTGCATCTTGGCGCGGGGGAGGCTAGCATCGACCTTGAGACCTTCAGCGGCGAGATCCGCCTGCGCCGCCGCTAAATCAACCAGCTCAGCGTTCGCGGATCAGGGCCGTAGGCGGAGCTTGGGCGACCGGCGGCTGCGGAATCAGGTGCCAGCCTCTTGGCTTCCTTCGCTTCGTCGGGAGAAGTGACGAGCACCACATCCGCTGCCAGCGCCAGCTGGGCTCTGCTTCCCTCGTAGCGTCCGCGCAGGGTGCCGTCAGTACCCAGCAGAGGCCGGATATGCCATCTAATAAGCCCTGCGCCGCTTCAGCGAGACCCAGCGCCCAGTCTTGCCGAGAATGATGTGATCGACCAAGGTTATTCCCAATAGCTCACCTCCCCTGGCCAACTCGTGAGTGAACAGCAGATCGTGATCGCTGGGCGAAAGGTCGCCGCTGGGGTGGGTGTGATACGCGATCAAGGAGGCGGCATTGTGCTGTATCGCGGCACGCAGGATCGGCCCCGGCGCGGCGGCTGTTTGGCGCGCTGTGCCGCGAAAGATCTCGCACTTGGCGATCAGTCTGTGTCTCATATCGAGCAGTAGCACACCAAGAACCTCTTGCTCGTAGTTGCTATCCAAGGCCAGGAACTCAGCGACTACCGCGGGCTGGTCGAGCAGCCGGCGATGGCTGATCTTGGCTGCCGCCAGCCGCCGCATCAGCTCTCCCGCCGCCATCAGAACAGCCGCTCGCCCCGCGCTGGCACCGCTGCGCACCAATGCCACTCGCTCGGCGCAGAACAGCTCCCAGAGCCCGCCAATGGTTGGCAGCAGGCCAACTGCCACATCCTCCACCGAGGGGTAACGCAGCAGCACCGCTATTAGCTCGGTATCCGTCAACCCAGCCGCCCCGTGCCGCAGCAGCCGATCCTTGGGCTTCAATCCACTCGTCGACCGCTGAGCGGACTGGTCAGCTGCGGCGCCGGCCATCCCGCCCGTGCTCATGGCACAAGGAAATATTGCCAAGCCGTTCAAGGCGTCTCCTCGGACCGCGTGCCCTGGTCGGACAAGGCGGCCAGGCTTTCGACCCCTCGGGCCAGTAACAGATGGCCTTCCCTGAGCTTCTCGCGAGTTGCCGGCAGAATCAGGGTGAGACTAAGGCCGCGCAGGTTGACATCGAGGTCGACGCTCAAGTTCCGCGCCATCTTCAGCATTGTCTTCAAGAAATCCTGCGCTGCCTGCTGATCGTCAAATTGCAGTGAGCAAACAAACGTTGCTGAGTCGCCCTCCTGCCGCCAATGAGAAAGATCTTTCATGCCGAGTTGAATGCGCTCTGGTTTCATTGTTGAGTCCTGCCTACAAGCGGTTGAAAAAGGACCCGGTTCGGGGGCCATGGTAGCAACCCCCGAACCGGGTTTGAAGGGCGCAGCGCCGCGGGGTGCGGCGCAATCGCCAAGGCTCGCAACGCCTGTGCAGTCGCTCAGGGCGCTGGTTGAAATGGGTTCTTGGGGTGCGCGGGCAAAGAGCAGCAACTCGGTAATCAGATCCCGCACGCTGACCAGTAGTTCGGCGGGCGCTGAGCCGTCGCAAGCATTCAGCATCAGCCGCCAGGTTTTGATCAGCTGGGCGACGGCACCGAGGGAGGTTTGCCGCCGCAGGTCGTGCTCACGGGTCACCAACCACACTTCCGGTCCGGTCTTACGGTGCCAGTTGGGCAGACATTGGCTATCGGCGGCGTGGGTATCCCACTGCTCCCACAAATCCGCATCCGACGCGGCCATGTAGCCCAGCAGGGCATCGCTGTCTTGGCGTAGATCGGCGATCAGGTTGCCCCATCTGCCCAGTGGGTAGAACTGCGGCGCCGGGTCTTCGTCGCCTTGCCAGCGGGCACCGGCTGGGATCGGCGCCAGCAGGGCGCTGGGCCAGGATTCCATCAATGCCCGTTCGGCGAGGATCTGGTGCTCGGCGGCCAGCAGGCCGGCGCGGCGCAGATCCGCCAGTTGAATGGGGGATTGGTGGATCACGACGATTCTCCATCGCCGCCCGGCGGAACGGCTGCTGCCGCCTGGCTGGCCGGTCCCCGGCCATGGATAGTATTCCCCCCGGTCTTCCGCGCCGAGTCGCGCAGTAGCTCGGCCACGGCGTCGAGCACGGCCATGGAATACCCCAGAACCTGGAACTGAGCAGCGACTCTGGGAGTGCCGTCGGAGTTGGTGGCTTCGCCATCTAGTAGTTGGCGGTTGTTCTTCAAAGCGGAGCCGAGCAATTTGCCGAGTCGCTGGTGTTCTTTCTTGACCCTGAAACTAGCTTCTAGCAGGTCGCGCCAGAAGGTGTCTTCGAAGGATGGGGCATCGCGCTCGGGTTTTGTTTCGTCGGACATGGTGGCCTCCTCTTGACCTGCGTTGTGGTCGGAAGCTTCGGCGAATCGTGAGAACAGAGGCAAGAGGAACGGTCTAAGTCGCGATTCTGGCCAAGAAAAGGAGCTGCGAACGCCATCAGCAGGGGCGATATCGACCCATTCGGCCAACCGTTGGCCGGGCGAAC
Organism: Candidatus Multivoradales bacterium; assembly: GCA_965248925.1. Classification (GTDB taxonomy): domain Bacteria; phylum Acidobacteriota; class Thermoanaerobaculia; order Multivoradales; family J023; genus CBDFLE01. Next base: position 274,129 of record CBDFLE010000005.1, read on the forward strand.
GGTGATGGTGGTGAGAGAAGAATCGAACGTCTATACTTCTGCACGTTCTGAAATAACCGGGGAGGAAGAAACCGTGAGGCAGAAGAATTCCACTTCTGAGCTTATTTACCGCCAGCTAGAGCGGGTCCTGAAGAGAAATCGTGGCCGCGTCCAACAAGTACAGACGAAGCTCAAGATGGGCGAGGGCGGGCGACTCACCAGGATGATGAAGAGCAAGCGAGGCATGCCCCTCGATACTCTAGGAGAGGTACTCATCGAATTTGGCGAGCTGCCGGAGGACTTTTTCCGCGAGGCCTTTGGCCTGCAACGACCGCCACCGCCAGAGCCGCCCGCCGTCGGTTCTGGCCGCTGGCTACTCGAAGTCTTGCATCTGGACCAACAGCAGGAGCCGCCATTAATCCAACAGCTGCGCGAGGTTGCTGAGAGCTTGCCCAGCACGGAACCGAAGGACTCGCCGCCAGCCAGTCCCGCGGTTAGCCGGATCACGCGCGAGATGCTATTCGCCGAGATGTCGACTGGCTCGCTCGCACAGCGTTACGGGTACCTCGAACACGATTTTTGCCAACGCAGCAATTTTGTCCACCTGGCGGCCGAGGTGCTGGATGATTTGCGCTACTCCAAGCCCCAAGACGCCGCCTCTCTGGCACACAATATGGCGGTATCCGTTTGCCCAGAGCTGCTCGCCACTGAAGCCGGCGATGCCTTTGCCAGTAGTACCGGCGTCTTCGCTTCCGCCCGGCGGCTCGCTGGCTCGATAGAGACAGCAGCTCACGCGCTGGCGTTGGTCTGTGACACTGCCTCGCCAGCTGTGCGCGGCGACCTTTTGCAGCGGATGTCAACCCTACTCCAGTCGTACGCTCGATATCCTGAAACTCTGAGTGTCAACGCCGAAGCGCTGCGTATCTTCCAAGAACAAGCAACTCCCCACAAGCTAGGTCAGGCCTACATTGATCGGGGTGTCGCCTTGGTGCTGGCAGAAGATCTGGAGAAGGCCCGGTCGAACTTCCAAACGGGGGTAGCGCTGCTTTGCCCCTCCGACCATCGCAATCACGCTGCCGCTCGGCAGGGGTTCGCACATGTGGCGCTATCTCAAGAACGCCCTGTGGAAGCGCTGGAGTATCTCGCCGAGGCTGAGACGTTCATAGCCGCCAGCGACCTCTACAGTCATGGCACCATGAGCTGGTTTCGTGGCGCGATCCAGCACAAGCTGGGCAATCTTGTCTCAGCTGAGGCCCTCTTACGTGAGGCGCAGGAGCTACTCTGGCCGCTCAACGTCTTCGACTGGTCACTGGTAACCCTCGACCTGCTATCCGTATTGCTGGAGCGCGGCCAGGTAGCGGCCGCCCACGAGGCTGCAAATCATGTAGGTCGCCTGCTGGAGCCACGCACGAGCAACCGCATAGCCGCCGCGGCATTGCACCAGCTGAGCATCGTCCAGCACTCCGCCGAGGGCCTGACAATCGTAGCGATCGAAACCGCCCGGACCGGACTCCGGCGGGGCCAGCGTTTGGGTCTGACGCCCTGTGGAGCGCGGTCCGTTTGAGGCGTTAACCGTTCGGGTGAATGATCATGCCGTACGGCGACTGCCCATCCAAGAGGCCTGCTATCTCTGTGCCAGTAGCACTCATCGGGTACTCCTTCCCCCACCGGAGCGCCCGGCACTCCGAGAGGTGTTGGCCACCAGCGTAGAGATGCCGGCAGCGGGTTCTTGGGCGATCCTCCCGGACTTGTTGGAAGGGGGATCGTGACCTCAGCCTACGGCAGGGCGAAGGGTCAGCCAGCCGCTGTGCAGCCGCACATCCAGAGATCAGCCGCTGGCCGTGGTCAAACGCCAGCAAGCGGCGAACCGCGAGCGAGCAAGAGATGCAGCTACTAGAAATGTTGATCACAGAAGCATCCTTAGAAAGTGTAATCTCTGTATTTAGTGTATTCTGAGAGAAATGCCCAACCATAGGATGAGCCCCTGGTTGCGAACCAGAGAGCCAGCGCAGTCGCCAATCGGCGAATCTTGAGAGGACAGGTATGGCAGAGAAAGGCACAGAAACTGAGAAGGGAAGCTAGTTAGAAATCTGAGAGTGGAGCCAAACCAGCAAGGGGAATATCCAGATGCAGCTCAGAAGTCCGATCTTGAATATCGCTATCGCCCTCATCGCTTTCAACGCCCACGCCGCCCAAGCCGGCACCGCCTGCAGCGGCGTCCTCACTTACCTCGAACAAGGATTCTTCGCTGACCAACCCTCGAACTGCTCCACCGGCGCCCGCTGCTACACGCCGGTCATCTCCGGCGCCACCTTCACCCCCGAGGCTGGCTGCGACCCGGCGATCGAATCCTGCGCCATCACCATCGAAGTGCCGATCGACTTTTCCGGCAACCACCAAAACGACCCCAGCGCGTCGGGCTTCCTCTACAGCTTCGCCACCGTCACGGTGACCCCCAGCGGCGGTGGCACCCTGGGCACCTGCGGTCTCTCGGGCGCGGTGATCGAGGAAGATCACGGCACCTTAAGCTGGGGCATCACCAGCTCGTGCAGCGACCTGATGGCCAGCTACACGATCACCGCCACCGCCTGCCCCTGCGTCGGCTTCTTGTGCCCCCATTGCCCGAAAGAAACGACCCGCGTCGTCGACTTCAGCCTGTCGCCCCTCTGCCCACCCCCACCCCCGCCCAGCGGCTGCCCGGAAGATGAATCGTGCCCCTCGTGCGTCGGTGGTGGCAGCGGAATAGGCGGCAGCGCCGGTGGTGGAGGCGGCGGCGCCTCGCCGCCGCAGAGCGGCCCCGGCGCCCTACTGCGCTACCACGCTGGCGGCGTCGGCCACCCGACCTACCCCGGCTCGGCCGGCATCACTGCGGAGCTGGGGCGCTATTGGGCCCACGACTACGCCGAAAGAATCGCTCGCGACCCCGATGACAGCAACGTCTGGCTGCTCACTCGCTACGCCACCTTCCGCCGCTTTACCGGCCTAAACATGGACGGGGACTACGACCGCACCATTCCCAGCGACGAATACCGCACTCTGACCAAGACCCCGACCGGCTGGACCCTGCTCGATCTAGACGGCACCCTGATGCAATTCGACGACACCGGCCTATGGTCCTCGACCACCGACCGCAACGGCAACGCCAAGACCGCCACCCGCGATGGCACCGGCCGGCTGACCGCCGTCAGTTTCCCCGATGGCCGCTCGGAGACCTTCACCTACTCGGCGGGCGGCAGGCTGGACTCGATTACAGAAGTCGGCAGCGACGGAATCACCAGCCGCACCTGGGGTTACACCTTCACCGGTCAAGACCTCACCCGCATCGACCGACCCGACGGCACCGCCTGGGTTTTCCTCTACGATGACCCAACCTTGCCGGGCTACATGACCCGAATGAGTCTGGCGGGTATAGACGCTAGCGAGCGGATCGCGGGCTCCTGGGCCTATGATCCCTTCGGCAATGTAGTGCAAATGTGGAAAGGCGCAGCCAACTTCAACGATGCCGGCGCCGTCGATCGCTGGTCGATGAGCTTCGACGATCCCCAGCTGCCGATGGTCACCACGGTGACTGACCCAATGGGTGAGATCTCCACCTACACCTTGGGCCGCGACTCCGAGAGCCGCAAGCCTCGTCTGGAGCAGCTCGAAGGCTCTTGCCCGAGCTGCGGCACCGGCCCCAACAGCCGGCTGTTCTATGAAGATCCGGCCCACCCCCTGCGCCCCACTCGCCAGATCGACGGCGGCGGCACCACGACGCTCACCACCTACGACGCCAACGGCCAAGCAATCTCCCGTGTCGAAGCTCTAGGCACGGCGGAGGAGCGCGAGACCACTTGGCAGCGCGACCTCACCTACCCGGCCCTGATAACCGAGATCGAGCGCCCCTCGACCACTGGCAGCCCTCTCGATTTCCGCCGTACCACCTTCACCCTCAGTGGCCGAGGCAACGCCACCGACCGCATCGACGAAGGGGTAGAAGACGGCCAAGCCTTCAGCTACACCACCACGACCACCTACACCGCCGAGGGCCAGCCAGAAGATCGCGATCAACCCGGCTATGGCACCGCCGATGTCACCACCAGCGCCTGGGACGCTGCCCGTGGCGGCCTGGTGCTGGCCAGCCGCACCGATCCGCTGATCGGCAGCACCCTGTTCGGCTATGACCCATTCAACCGCCGAACTTCAGTCACCGACCCCAACGGCGTAGCCAGCGAAACGCAGTACGACCCGCTCAATCGCGTTCTGTTCAGCCTCCAGAAAGGTGCGGTACCGGCCGAGGATTTGATCACCGAGCAGCGCTACACGGTCTTTGGCGACCTCTTCCAAACCGTACTGCCGCGCGGCAACGTGCTGGAGTATGCCTACGACCCCACAGGCCGCTTAGTGTCCATCGAACGCAAGCCCGATGACTTGCCGGGGAGCCACATCGAGCGCACCTTCTACACCCTCGATGGCTTTGGCCACCGGGTGCGCGAAGAGCTGCAAAGCTGGGACGGCGCGAGCTGGACGAGTGCGTCGACTACCGACTACCTGTACTCGACCCGCTGCCATCTCGACCAGATGATCGAAGGCGCGGGCAGCCCCGAGCAGGCGATCACCGAGTACGCCTACAACTGCGATGGCGACCTCGAACGCTTGTGGGACGCGAACCATCCATCGGCGGGCCAGACTGCTGCAGCCAGCACGGTCTACGGCTACGATCCACTCGACCGATTGACCACGGTCAGCCAGCCATTCGGTGGTGCGGCTGGAGGGCAGGCTGTGACGACCTACGGTTTTGACGTTCAGGATCATCTGACCGCAGTCTCTGATGCCGAAGGCACAGTCACCAGCTATCTCTACAGCGATCGAGATCTGCTGACCGGCGAGACCTCCGAGGTATCTGGCGTGACAAGCCATTTGTACAATGAGCACGGCCGACTCACCCAGACCATCGACGCTCGCAGCATTGCCACTCAGCGCACTCTCGATGAGCTAGATCGGGTCACCCTGGTCGACTACCCCGACGACACCCTCGACGTGACCTACACCTACGATGATCCGCAGGTGCCCTTCAGTCTGGGCCGACTCACCCAGATCGAACGTGATGGCCAGCCGATCGACTACCAATTTGATCGCTTCGGCCGCATGACTCAAGACGGCGAGCTGACCTACGCCTTCGACGCCAACGGCAACCAGAGCGAGATCCTGTATCCTGGTGGCGTGAGGGCTATCTACACATTCGATCACGCTGACCGTCACCTGACCCTCGATGCCGAGGTGCCAGGCCAAGGCATCCAATCGATTGTCACGGGAGCCTTCTACCAACCGATTGGCCCACTGCGCCAGCTGACGCGCGGCAATGGTGTCACCGAAAGCCGCCAGCACGATAGCCGTTACCGGCCCGCCAGCATCACAGCGGTCGGCCCTGGCGGCACTTTGCTCGACTGGGACTACACCACCGATGGGGTCGGCAACATCACAGCCATCGGTGATCTGCTCGACCTGCTGAACGACCGCACCTACGCCTACCAGGACTTCCAGTATGTCCTCACACAGGGCGACGGTCCGTGGGGCGCTCTGGCCTGGGACTACGACAAAATCGGTAATAGGCTCAGCGAAACCCGCGACGGCGCCACCGACATCTACCAGTACCTTGCCAACGCTGCCGCGGGCGGCAATACCGCGAAACTCGATCAGATTGCACTCGGTGCGGGTGGCAGTCGCGTCTACACCTTCGACTCAGCCGGCAACCAGACCGGCGTCGACGAGAATGGCGATCCGGTAGTGTACACCTATAATGATGCTGGGCGCCTCTCGGCACTCGACCATACTTCGGCGCAGGCTAGCTCCAGCCTACTCTATGATGGCCGCAGTTACCTTCGCATGGCAATAGGACGCGAGCGGGACTCTTCTGGAGATGCCCTGTTCTGCGATGGCTTTGAAACTGGCGACATCAGTGCCTGGGGCGATCCGGGAGCTAGCGACTGCGTCGCCCAGGCTGTGACTCAGGTCACCTACAGTTCTGGAGGTTTACTCCAGCGGCGGGTTGATGTCAGCGGCGCTGCCGAGATTCACTATTTCTCCGGACGTCCCGTGCTGCAGACTAGCGCTGGTGACCAGTCGCACCTCACCGTAGACCATCTGGGCACGCCAGTGCTGGCTTCGGGAGCCACAGGGTTGGCGATCTGGGGAGGTGGGTTCGAACCATTTGGCAATGACTACGCTGGCGCTGGAAGCCAAGGTGTTTTTCTGCGCTTGCCTGGTCAATGGCAGGATGCGGCTTGGGCAGTTGGTGAAGCTATTTTCTACAACGCTTTTCGTTGGTATTCACCAGCAGGCGGTAGATACTCAAGGCTAGATCCGCTGGGAATCCGTAGAAACTCGGAAGCCAACGGGTTCTGGTATGCGGATGCGCGCCCGCTTTTACTTACAGACGGTTTGGGGTTGCTGGCAGGCAAGCCCTCCTCTGCGGGAAACTCCGTTCCTTGCCCGCCTGGCTCACCGCCACCACCCTGCGCTGGCTCGTGCAGTCCCTCGGAAATATCCGGCGCTCTCCAAACATCCCGCCGGGTGGGAAAGCAATTCTGCGACTTCAGAAATGAGCCAGTCCTTCCGCCGTGGGTCGAGCAACAGATAAGAGACGGAAAACTCTCTCAGGCCGGGAATATCGTTGGCGGACCTCGGTTCGTACCGTCAGGCGACGAATGCGTCGACTACTGTGTTTGCCAACATGAGCGCAAGCATCAGATGCAGCTACGGGAGCCTCGAGTCGAGCGCATGCTCGAAGAAAAGGTTCCGACAACTCAGATTGTAAATCTTCTAGAGTGCGAGGCATACGGCGTCGGCTCGGACTGCCTCTCGAGTCTACTTCCATGACCACTTACCCTGATGTCGTCCCGACCAGGCTCCTAGCACTCATTCTAATTTGCATGCTGTGCTGCGGGTGCAGAAGTCTTGATTCAACACAATCTGCCCAAGCTCCAGACGGCAACGAAGAGTCGCTTGTCCTTCCTGTGTCTGTATCCCCTTTAGTAATCAGCTTGACGCCTCTCGTTGATGTTTCATTCCGTGCATCCATAGGAGGGGAAAAGCAGAGATTATTAGATCTCTCAGAGCGAGACCTGGCGACCATCTCGCGCTTGATCGCTGAAGACGCTGCGGAGATTGGTCTTGGAATGTTTGTTGAGAACTATGTGAGTAGCCTTCAGGAGAGTATAGTGGACTCTATAAACCTCGAATTTGCCGAGGACGTTGTAGAGGACGTAATAATATATGAGGTGGCCTGGGTCGAGTATTACTTAGATCCCGATTGAATCCCCAATCGTCATTGCTGGCAACTAGCAGCCCGTGGCAGAAGTCCGTTTCTACAAAATGTGGCCTAAATTGAGGCCAGCCGGCGCAGGTGGTCTGATCGAAGATCTTAGTGGCCAATATCCGCTCTCGTGCGGCAGAAGCCAGCTCAGCAAGCTACATACGGCGCGAAAGCCCTGTTCGAGAGCCGAAAGAAAGCCCTGAAGGGCCCGTGGAGTGCCGGCTCCATACATTTGACGAAGCAGCAGCCCAAGATTGAATCCCGCGATGTGAATCAGCAACCTTTTGCGGATGTTGTCGTGACCTCGAAGGTGGGTCCTTCTCATACCGCCAGTCTCGTAGCAATGGGCAAAGGTGCGTTCTACTTTCTCTCCTCGACGCCGCGACAGCTCGCGGCCTCGACGACCCTTGATCCGTCGACGGTTGGCATACACCGCTTGCTTCTCCGCCTCTTTGCCGCACCAGTTGCGTCGGCCTCGATCCGGTTCCGAAATATAGGTTCGAATCTTCCCTTGACGCTGTGCCTTCATGACCGCGTTACTGTGATAGCCCTTGTCAGCCACCAGCTCTGAACGGACTTTCTCGCTCAAGTGATCGCCAGCCTCCGAATCCTCAACGACATCTTCCAGCACCGCAGCGACTTCATCCAACGTCCGCTCTAGGCTCGACGTGTCCCCTCGGTCTGCAGGTTGCACCGTCACCGCCACAACCGCACCCGTCTCCATATCCACCGCATGCTCGGCTTTGTGCGCCAGATGCGTCCGCCCATCCTTCATTCGCGTGACTTTGGCGTCGGGATCGTGGGGGTTCTTCCAGTCGCCGTTCGACGTCTTTTTGTTCTTCCTTTGGCGGTCAAAACGCGCCAGATCCGCTCGCGTCGGGGTCTCCACACCCGAAGCCTCGGCCAGGCGCGTGAGAAACTCTTCGTAGCTCTCGCCCGAGTCTCGACGCACGATGCTGCGCATCGCCGCGTTCGCCTCGAGGGTCGTCGCATCGATGCCCAGCGTCTTTCCCCGGAGCAAGCCAGCCTTCGCCAGTACTTGCAAAGCCCAAGCAAACACCGCCTCATGGGTCTCGAGATCGATCAGGCGACGGGTCCGAGAGAGCGTCGAATGGTCCGGGGTCTGGTCCGAGAGTTCGAAGCCCAGAAAGTCGCGCAGAGTCATCGAATCCGCAAGCCGCCATGCGATACCTCGCTCAGAGTCGATACCCTCGAAGAAGCCGATCAACAGCAACCGAAAATACACCGCGGGCGCCAGCGAAGGCCGTCCCATCCTCGTAGCGTAAAACCTCGCGCACTGCTCCTCGATAAAGCGATCGAAACCGTGCTTGTCGAGAATCTTGGACAGACGCTCGTAGAAAGGATGTCCTGGGGACTTGGCCAGCGCCTGGGTTTCCACCCAGAGCTGCCGCTGTCTTCGTTTGCTTCGCCTGCCCATCGCCATGGTCGCTACCTCCCTCGGGTGGAAAGATTCTACCAGGGAAGATCGCCAAGACGGCCGTAATCGGGACTTTCACCACGGGCTGCTAAGGCAAGAAGTTCCCACGAATGAAGTAATTGGCTACTTGGCACTCGTCATCTTCATATTTGGCCCTCCGTTCTTTCTACTTGAAGAAGACTCTAAAGAAGGAATGATGTTTCTGCTCGGTGATAACCCCTTGCGAAATTTTCATCTACTTTCAGCAGTTGGAGGTGCCATATGTGGCGTTTCTTTCGGAAGAGAAATGAAGTTCATGGGATTTGTCTCAGGGATTGTTTCGTCTCTCGGGGGGGCAGTGTTATTTTGGTATTATGCCTTTCATTCACCAGTTATAGAATTTCTTTTTCCGGCTGATATAGCGGTGCTGATAGGTCTCGGCAGTATACCAGGTTTTGCTCTCTATCTTGCAGCCACGGTGGCAAGAAGCCACTTTGCAAGACCAAGATCTCGCTAGAAATCTCAATGAACGTAAGGCGGCAGCCTTCGTGGGTGTAGTTCATGAAGCAAGAAACTACAAATCACGCACAGAGGGTCGCCGATATGACGCTTACCAGAGAACAGGTACAGTGCCGAACCAGAATTCTTGCCCTGCTTCAGTTCGCTGATCAGAAGCTCACCTCGTTCTCGGGATTCATTCTCTTTCAGGGCTTGTTTCAGAAGTTTTACCTCCGGAGTCGACTCCGCGCTTGTTTACGCCATGTCGAAGCGAAATCCACCTGCGATCGAGCTCCCTTGGTTCTTGGCCTGATCGTGCATTTTTGTTGAAATATAGGAAGTTGTGCGACATTGCCTTCTACCGTGAGGACCGCATGGTGCTTCGCTTGCTGGGGCTCAGCCGGTTGCCCGATGTTGCCACTCTCAGCAGTGCTCTGGCGCAGATTGATTCGCGGGCACTCGATCGCCTGCGTGAGCGGTCCCGAGATCTCGTCCAGCTACGCCTGGCTTGGCTGCTACCTCTCAGGATCACTTTGGACTTCGATGGCTCGGTTCAAGGAACCAGCCGCCACGCCAAAGGTGCGGCGGTCGGCTACAACCGCTGTAAGAAAGGCCAGAGAAGCTACTACCCGCTATTCTGCACTGTTGCCCAGACTGGCCAGGTTGAGGTGCTCCCCATGGTTGTACCACGGCCAATGAGAATTTTGACACACTCTCATTTCTTCCTTGGTCATTGCACCAGCGAACTCAGCCGGCGGTAGGTTCCCCAACGAACTGTGGGGACGTACGTGGTTGTAGTCCAGTCGCCAGTGCTCGATCTTGCGGGCGATCCGGTCTACTGCGCGGAGGAGAATCGAGTGCTCGCCATCAGCCCGAGCCTGGGTGAGAACCTCCAGACAAGCTGCGTTGATCGCCTTCAGCTGCTGCATGACGTCGATGGCATGGCGGTCCTTCTCGACCTCGCGCCCTTCCTGATGCAAGACCCTTTGAGTTGACTCCGGGATCCCTGGTCGGTCACTATCTGGCATGACCTCACAATCTGCACCCCACCTTGCTCGAGAACGAGTCGCGAAACCAGCTATTCTCCTGATCGTTGTTAGCTCGCTTTTCCTACTCGTAGGCGGGGTGAGTCTTGTCTTCAGCGCTTGGTTGTTGCTCAGCGGGACCGCCTCACAGATGATTCAGCCCGCGCCCTTCAGCAAAGAATCGCAAATCGCAGTTCGGATGATCTGGACTCTACTGATGCTGGCTTCCAACGTCGTTATTCTGGTGGGCGCCTTTCGAATGAGAAATCTGCAGAGTTGGCGACTTAGCAGAGTTTCCTGCGGACTGGCCTTGATTCCCTGTTTCGGACCTTGCTTCGTTCTAGGAATCCCATTTGGCATCTGGGGGCTTGTGGTGCTGGCCGACCCCGATGTTCGTTCGGCTTTCGAGGCAGACCGGTAGTTGCGGGTTTGGCGAAACTGAGCCAACCGGGATCGGTAGCAACCTCGAATGGACCGCGCAATCTGGATGCGGTCGAAGGTCACTTGGCTAGCGAATTCACTAGCTTGGCCCCAATCGTCTCCGCTGCCCGCCGCACCGGATCATCCGCCAGATGCGCATAGCGCTGCGTGGTCAGGATCTTCCGATGCCCGAGCAGCTGACCGACCACCGCTAGAGTATGCCCGGTGTTGACGCCACAGCTCGCAAAAGTGTGCCGGAGATCGTGGATTCGAACATCCTCGATTCCGGCCTCTTTCCGAATCCGAATCCAGACGTTCTGCAGCGTGGCCCGGTGGCTGCCGGGTTTGCTGCCAGGGATGACGTGGGGATTGTCTGGCAGGCGCTCCAGACTCTGAAGAATCCCTAGAGCGCCCTCGTTGAGCACTACAGTACGCTTGCCGGTCTTCGAGTCGGCGAGGTGCAGGGAGCGGCGCTCGAAGTCGACCTCGGACCATCGGAGCGTCAGGATCTCGGCGCTTCGGCAGCCGGTGAGGATGAGGAGCCTGATGGCGGCGATGGCGTGGGGTGAGGTGCCCCAGGTTTCCTCGGCTTGTGCGAGCATTTTGCCGAGTCGGTGTAGTTCGGATTCGGACAGATAGCGCTCGCGCGACTCCTCCTTGTACCGCTTGACGTGCCGGCAAGGATTCGACCCGTCTGTCCGCCAGCCCCAGACTTCTGCGAGGTTGAATGCCTTCCCCAGGAGAGTACGAGCTTTGTTGGCCAGCGCTGGCGTCTCTGCCATGCCGGCGATCAGCTTCGAGATCTCCCCGCGAGTCACATCGGCGACCTTCCGTCGCCCGAGGTTGGGAAGGATGCGGCCTTCCCAGAGCTGTCGGTCTCTGAGGGCGCCTCTCGGTTTCTTGTGGATCGCCGCGTGCTCCTTGAGGTGCCTCTCGGCGAGATCGGTGACAGTCGGCGCGTGGCGATCCTCTCGACGACTCGTTGAAGGACCCTCGCCCTTCCGAACCTGTGCGAAGACCTGCTGAGCTTCGTCGCGAGCCTGCTGAACGGTCATCTGGCCGTAGCGGCCGAGGGTGAAGAATCGCCGCCGTCCCTTGCTCCAGTAGCTGACCACGAATGACTTGGCGCCGGTCGGGTAGATCCGCAGGCCGAAGGCTGGCATCAGATCATCCCAGAGGTAGCAGCCGCCGGGACCCTGGTAGGTGGCGAGATCGTCGGCCCGTTTGTTGATCCGGACCTTCATGGCCGGCCTCCCAGGTGGCCCTTGCCAGGGCACCCACGTTTGGGTTCCCAGGGGCTTTGAGCAACCGTGGAGCAACCAACTGAACGAGTATTGTGGCGTAGACCAGCGTTCACCATGTACCTACCCTAAATGGGTAAGCCCTTGAATGTCAACGCTTTAGCGTAGTCTGGAGTGCAGCGGCGTAGGACCGCGTAAACCAGCGGTGGTTCCGGGACAGGGACCTAAGCAGAGGAGAAGGTGTTTCTGTAACGTATTGATTTCAAATAGTTTATTTACCTCTCGGTAGTGAGCGCTTAAGTGTGAGCAACCCATGAGCAACCGGTTGAAAAAGCGCTGTAGCGTAGTACAGCGTAGGTGGAGTGCAAAGCTCATGGAATCAGCAGTTACGAGCTGCTCCTGTTGACATCCGGCTGCTCTCCTGGGTACTTACTCCTCTCACATTTCGGCTGGGCTGGCGTTCTTGAGCCTGCTCGCTGGGCCTCACTCGGTTGGTCGAGTTCGGTCCTGTGCCGAAGTAGATCTTCCGAGAGGAGAGGCACCATGACAGCAGATCCGAAGACGACTTCCGCGGCAACCGAAACCGAGTACCTCTACAGCATCCGGGTTGCCGACGAGGCAGGGGAGGATTGCGCGATCTGTGAGGCTCCGACGGGGGCCGGGCCAGTCGGCTATCGGGACGACGATACCGTCTGCGACATGTGCTTGCTCGATGCCTGCACCGACCTTGGGTTGGTCCTGGCGCTAATTGCTGTAACTCGGGCCTTCGGGGCTGTGCCTTGGAGGGACAGGGAATCAGGTCAAGAAGGACTCGCTCAGCTTGGGGCCTTCGCTCGGGTGTTCGAGCACATTTTGGCTAAGAAGTCGGAGCGGCGGGGGATGGATCTGCCGGAGAGGGACGAGGCTCTGCGGGATCTGTAAGCTCTGGCAAGTGATTGAAATGGTTGAAGTTCGAGCTTCTGCCCACGACAAGCTCCTGTGGGGACGAGCCCAAGCTCTACAGCTAAACTCCGACCTGCTAGAATCGGCGGCAATCGCAAACCTCACATACCTTCCAATGGAGGACACAAGCAATGTCAACGACTTCACGCTGCGTCGTTTTTCTTGTGGTTTTTGGCGCTCTTGCCGGGGCGCTCTTCGCCAATGATGGCTACGATGGCTCTCATCTCACCCTTCGCGAGGAAGATCCAGGTATAGACACATCTGGCTATTCCCTCAGCGACATAGACATCGACTCGGCGTTCGACCTCGATTTGGACTCCGATTCGGATCGCCCAACTGCCCCTGAGAGAGATCGCCCAACAGCCCAGAAGCGCAGCAGCAGATCAACACATAGCGCTCCGCCACCAATAGCACCGACGTACGATCCGAGAATCGACATCCCGCAAAGCAACTTTGACATGCTCAGAAAGAAGGAGGCGCATCGGAAGCACAGCGACCGACTCCTCAATCGTCGCCAGAGAGCCCTGAATCGCGACGATCCGCGAGCCATCAACCGCGCTTACGAAGACATAGAGCGGTACAACAACGAGCAAGCGGAAGCGCTACAAAAGTGGCATCTCCAGGACCGACGTGTCCACCCCCCGGTGTCGATAGGAGAAGAGCCAGTTCGATGGGAAATTCAGACACCTGAAATAATAGCCGAGAGGAAAAAGCGCATAGAGCGCTACCGACTCGAGGAAGAGCAGCGACGCCGGCAATTATACCTACGAGAGAGGGATCGCCAGAAGAAGACACACAATCTCCACATCAACGATCCTAACGGCTCTACCTACCAGGATTTTCCCGATGTTGATGGGTAGGCACTCAAACAATTTTCTCGCGCTTCACCTAGTATTTCTGCTTACACCTGGAGTTCTACTCGCAAGCACAGAGGGAGACGAACCCTCCTGCGACCCTCCACCAGTATCCACGTGCGACTCAACCAAGAAGCCCACATGGAAGTACACATGCGAACCACCATACTGCGACACCGCAACAGATGAAGGTCGCTCCCAAATAACGATGCAAGCAGTAAAGCTTGTCTGGGAAGCGATCCTGGACTGCAAGTCCACTGATCCCCAGCTGGAGTACCACTCCAATCTCCCTCGATTCCTTAGCGAATCTGGAGATGATGGCTTCCTAACGGAATGCTCACGCTCGCTTCAGAGACCGCCCTGGTTCGAGTGCGACATAACAAGAACAGTCCGGCCGTGCTACGACTATGACTTTGACCAATGGGCCGTATTTGAAGAAGAACTAATTAACGGCGGAATTGCTTTCTTTTTCTCAGCGGAATACAGCCCCATTGGCGGCAGCAATCTTGCCGGACGATTCTCGAGAACCTATAGCAACAAGACAGTTAGACTTGCAACACATGAAGTCGACAACTACGAGGACGCACCATTCCTCACTGATGAAACTGAGAAGCAGCGCTACGACGACCTAGACAAGGCATACTCCTTTGACGCACGAGTACAAGAGTTCACAGCCCGAATCTCGATCTTACCTTACATTTTTGACACCAACGGCCTCTGCATCCCTGAAAATGGCGGAAGATGGGCTGAGACTCCCCTTCAGGCCGCCAAGTACATAGCAGCTCATGAGATGGGGCATTTCGAGCATTATTTCGCTGAAAAGTTTCGAGAGTATGACGAGGATGCGTATCCCGTTTTTCAGCTCGTGGGCTTTGGCAAAGAAGAAGACGCATGGTCTTATGCGTCTCTAGTTCTAAGGTGCAGCTCTGACACTAGGAAGCCCGCTATCCCGGATAGTTCACGACACGACTAAAGAAGGGCCTGTAGTGGGCAATAACTCAATCCGGCCCATTCGGTCATGCCGCGACCAGTGAGTACTCATGGTGAAGGCCGCCAAGGACAGCCTTCGAGGCTACTTGACGTCCCTGCGATAGCCGCTTCCGTTCAGTTTCAAAGTCCAAGCACCGGCTCGCGACCACTGGTATATTCGGGCCAAGACTCTCGTGCGGCCTTTGGTAGTTGTACAACCATGTACATCCCCACAGCTCGTTGGGGAACCTATCGCCGGCTGAGTTTGCTGGTGCGATCCGCAAGCAAGAAATGAGAGTGTGCTAAGACTCTCATTGGCCGTGGTACAACCATGGGGAGCACCTCACTGGCCGGCGCTTCTTGGACTTCCATGTCCGGTAGGCACGGAAGCCGAGCCGATGCCATCGGACGACCGTCTCGGGCTTCACCAGAATCAGAGCATCACGCCATCTCGGCCAGAAACGGCGAAGAGCGACCCAGAAGAGTCGACCGAGCGTCGGCATTCTGCGGCGCGGCTTCTGGCCCTGAAGAACCGCGAGCTGTTGGCGAAGAGCGGCGTTCTCGAGGATCAGATCGGGATCGGAATAGGGAAGCGAGGGAAGCCAAGGAAGCTCGGATCATGGGCCGTGCCTATTCCGACGAAACTGACCAGCCATTCCGATCGAAACCGACCACTTGTCGGAGCGAAGCGACGCTGGCGCTCTCCTCAGTTGTAAGTGTCCACTTTCGCTGTAGCTGGGGCCCTCCTTCCGGCTCTTCTTCTTGATTGATTGTATTCAAATAACCCGTCGTCGGGGCTGTGCGTAGCTGTGGGAAACGCAGGTTGGGGGGCAGGGGGGCGTTTTCCAAGCGGTTGTGGGAATCGCAGAGCGATTTCCACAACCGCGGCAGCTTCCACAGTCCATCTTGGGTCGGGTCCGGATCGGGCCGCAGGCCCGCTGATGGGTCAGGATCGGCGATCGCTTCAGCATGCTCTTGGATCTCACCTTGCCTCTCGCTGGGCGGCCTTGCGAATACCGCCGGCTCTCTTCGCCCGCATGGAGTCACCGTCCACCGCGAGCTTGTAGGCGCCGTGGACAGTGCGATCGAGGATGGCGTCGGCCAAGGTCGGATCGCCGATGACCTCGTACCAGCTCTCAACCGGTAGCTGGGAGGTCACCAGCGTGGAGCGGTTGCCGTAGCGGTCCTCAAGAATCTCGAGCAGGTCGCGCCGCTCGCTGGCCCCGATCGGCGCCAGCCCCCAGTCGTCGAGGATGAGCAGGTCTGTGCGAGCATAGCTCTTGAGCAGCTTCTCGTAGCTACCATCACCCCGCGCGATGGCGAGCTGGCGAAACAGCCTCGGCACCCGCAGGTACAAAGCGGTGTAACCCTCCCGACATGCCTTGTGCGCGAAGGCGCAGGCGAGAAAGGTCTTGCCCACCCCGGCCTTGCCGGTGATCAGCACGTTGAGATGCTCGGCGATCCACTGGCACGAGGCCAGGCGCAGGATCTGGCCTTTGTCCAGGCCCCTCTTGGCTCGCCAGTCGATGTCTTCGATGGCCGCCTGCTCGCGCAGCTTGGCTTTTCGCAACCGCGCTATCAAGCGGCGGCTGGATCGCTCGGTCGCTTCGCGCTCGACCAGCAGCCCGAGGCGCTCTTCGAAGGAGAGCTCTGAGACATCGACCATCGACAGCTGCTCCTCAAAGGCTTTGGCCATACCGTGGAGCTTGAGCGCGGCGAGTTGATCGAGCGTCGCGTGCCTCAGCATGGCGGCGTCTCCTCGCGGCGCGCGGCACTGTAGTAGCTGGCGCCGCGGACGTTGCGGTGCTCGATCGGCGCCGTCACTTCGGTGGGCTCGGGCGCTGCTTGCTGGTCCAGGCCGCTCTTCAGGATCGACTTCACGCTCTTGTAGGACAGGCCGTGAATGGCGAGCGCGCGGCGGCACGCAGCCTCCAAACGATTGGCACCATAGGTCTTGCCCAGGCGCATCAGCCCCAGACACGAGCGAAAGCCGTGCTGAGGATGGGAGCGGTTAAGCATGATGGTCTCCACCAGTTCGGCCGTCGCCTGGCCTGTTTTCGCCGCCCAGCTGATCAGCCGTGTCGGTGTCCACTCCAGGTACGCCTGGTGCGCTTTGGGCATGTGCTCGCTCTGGGTCGTGTGCCGACCCCGACACCGATTGCGACGATGAGCAGCCACACGCTTGCCGCGATCGAGCACCTCCACCAGTTGCGCCGTCGCCCGCAGATCGAGCTGCTTCTTGATCAGCTGGTACGGCACACTGTAATAGTGGCCCTCGAACTCGACGTGGTAGTCCGGGGCAACGCGTACCTTCTTCCATTCGGCAAGCTCGTAGGGCTGGAGCGGCAAAGCACCCAGAGCAGGACGATCGACCTGCTCGAACAGCGCTCGGCGCGAGACGCCCAACACCTTCAGCGGACGGTCGTTAAGCTCGACCAGAAGCTTCGCGATGCTCTCGTTGAGCTCTCGCAGGCTGAAGAACTGCTGGTTACGCAGCCGGGCCAGAATCCAGCGCTCCACTTGCAATACACCGTTTTCGACCTTCGCCTTGTCTTGGGGCTTCCTCACCCGCGCCGGCACCACCGCCACGCCGTAGTGCTCGGCCAACTCCGCGTAGGTGCGATTGATCTCCGGCTCGTAGCGGCACGGGCTGGTCACGCCGCTCTTCAGATTGTCCGGCACCACCAGCTCGCTCACCCCGCCCAGAGCCGCGAAGGTCCGCACATGAGAGCCGATCCAGTCCTCCAGGCCCTGGCTCCACGTTGATTCGGCATAGGTGTAGTTGCTCGCCCCCAGCACCGCCACGAAGATCTGCGCTTCGCGCGCTTTGCCAGTCGCCGGGTCGATCACCCTCACGGTCTGTCCGGCATAGTCGACGAACAGCTTCTCGCCCGCCCGGTAGGCTTGGCGCAGGCACACATCCAGGCGCCCTTCCCAGATCCGGTACAGCTGACAGAAGCGGCTGAGACCGTAGCCGTCAGGATGGTCCTCCCGGTACTCCTGCCACAGCAGCGACAGGGTTACGCACTTCTTCTTCAGCTCGCCATGCACCTTGGTCCAGTCGGGCAAGGCTCGCTGACCACCCCTCCGAAGCGGCTGCGGCCGAGGGTACAGGCGTTGCTCCAGCTCAGCGTCGCTCAAAGCTGCTACTTGCTCCCAGCTCAGGCCTTCAACCTTGGCTCGCAGCAGGTAGTTGCACACCGTCCCGTGGCCCAGCCGAACCGACCGTCCGATCTGGCGGTGCGACAGGCCATGCTGCCATTTCAGTCTCAGTACCTCGCGTATCTTGCGCATCGATGTCCTCACTCTCGGCATCCAATTCTCCTTTCAAGGAGGCTGGAATACCCCAATTGTGAGGAGCGCGCTACCGTCGAACTCCGCCGTGGCCAGGATTCCGATCCAATCTGACCACCCATTCCGATCGACCCGGAAAAGTGGTCACTTTCGATCGGAATCGATGGTCAGATTCCGTTGGAATCACTGGTCACTTTCAATCGGAATCGGTGGTCGGTTTCCGTCGGTGCAGGCAGGCCGATCATGCCCTGACGGGCTCCGTCAAGCAAGATGTATGCGTTCCGGCCTATGGGCTGTAAGTCGTTGAGAAAACAGGTCGGTATTTTATTGGCGAGGCAGTGCGCCAGGCCAAGCCTGGGTGAGGAGGACAAGATTTAGATCATTGAAACCTCACGACGTAACCCGGCAGGTGGGAATCCTGCCCAGCAAAGGTTGGCCACCAGCTGGAAGCGAGTCTTGCGTGGTGCCGTAGCGATGCGGGCTGCGAAGCGTAGACAGCGAGTGCTCAGGCTGTGTGATGGAGCCCCGATATCAAATTGTTGTTGCGGCGGTCGACGTAATTGTCTCTGCGGAAGACAGGATCTCTCCACCGTCTTGGCCAGGTGGAAGAGGCGCTGCCGGGGTCGATGAGCAGGGCATGAGCACACGAGGGTTACCCAGGAACCTGGGAGGCCCTGTCTTCTCCAGATCGAAACGCCGGTTGATGGGCACCGGGGAATCAACAGTCCAGGCCCGCGAGAGCTCGCGTTCGGCCCCTCGCGGGAGCGAATGAAAGGAACGCAATCTGGTACCGCCAAGCGAAGGCAACGAAGTGCGGCGGGATGGACGACAGGGAGTCAGAGTGCCTCATAGTACCGGTGAAGCCGGGGAACCCGCCCACGGGACCCGGTGGAGGGAAGGGGGCGCCGAATCACTGACCCGTTGGGGGGAAAGATGGCGAGAGCATCGGATCTCGGGAACATCTCAACGCGACTTCAGCGGATAGCAAAGCTGGCTCAGGAGGCACCGGATCGTGTGCTGACGAGCCTGGCCTACTACATTGATGTCGACTTTCTGCGGGAAGCCTATCGGCGAACGCGGAAGGACGGTGCGGTGGGCGTGGATGGTCAGACGGCGTCGGACTATGCGGAGAATCTGGAGGAAAACCTCCGGTCTTTGCTAGAACGCTTCCGTTCGAGTAGTTACCGCGCACCGCCCGTGCGGCGTCACTACATTCCGAAAGGCGATGGGTCGAAGACCCGGTCGATCGGGATTCCCACCTTCGAGGACAAAGTCCTTCAGAGAGCCGTGGCGATGGTGCTGTCGGCGGTCTATGAGCAGGACTTCTTGGACTGCTCGTTTGGGTTTCGGCCCGGCCGCTCTGCGCATCAGGCGCTGGACGTTCTATGGAAGGGTCTGATGAATCAGGGTGGTGGCTGGGTTCTAGACATGGACATTCAGGGTTTCTTCGATGCCCTGGTGCCCGCACACCTTCGAGGTTTCTTGGACCAGAGGGTACGCGATGGAGTGCTACGGCGGGCGATCGACAAGTGGCTCAAGGCGGGTGTGATGGAGAAGGGGAGCGTGGTCCACTCGGATCGAGGCAGTCCACAAGGCGGGGTGATCTCACCGATTTTGGCCAACTTGTACCTGCACGAAGTGCTCGACAAGTGGTTCGAGGAGGTGGTCAAGCCTCGTCTCCGGGGTAGGGCGTTTCTGATCCGCTACGCCGATGACGCTCTGCTGGTCTTCACGGACGAGCAGGATGCGCGGCGAGTTCTGGCGGTTCTGCCGAAGCGGCTCGACCGTTTCGGTTTGACGCTCCATCCGGAGAAGACGCGCCTCGTCCGGTTCCAGCGTTCCCATCATCGAGCACGGCCCAAGGGAGGCGAGCGCCCGGAGACCTTTGATCTCCTGGGGTTCACCCACTTCTGGGGCCGATCTCGACGGGGAAACTGGGTGGTCAAGCGCAAGACAGCCAAGGATCGATTTCGTCGTGCGCTGAAGAGGATCTCGATGTGGTGTCGTCGGTATAGGCATGCGCCGGTCCCGTGGCAGCGAGCTCTGCTCGCACTCAAGCTGCGAGGCCACTATGCTTACTACGGCATCACAGGAAACTCGATAGCGCTGGCGCTCTTTGCCGACCGGGTCAAGATGATCTGGTTCAAGTGGCTCAACCGCCGATCTCAGAGGTCAGGTCTGACGCTGAGGAAGTTCCGTCAGGGGCTTCTGAAGCGCAACCCGCTTCCTGGGCCGGTGGCGGTCCACTCGGTGCTGCGCGTAGCGAAACTGTGATTCGAGGAGCCGGATGCGGTAGTCCCGCACGTCCGGATCTGTGGGAGCCCCGGGTGGGTAACCGCCCGGGGCCACCCGATCAGCCAGCGCTCGGGCTCGGATTACACCGAATAGATACGTTCTTGCTCAGCCGCTAACATGGAAACCCAAAGCGTAGACTTTCTGCACGGGTCGCGAAGGATGTGACCGTCTCGTGCGACAACAGGAAACGATGGAGCAAGAACTCAACTTCGAAGGGCGCGTCGAGGACCGAGCCCTGGTGCGCCGGATGTCCAACGGTGATCCATCCGCGTTCGATACCTTCGCCTACCGCTATTCACCGATGCTGATGCGCTACACGCAGGTTCATCTCTCGTCCTATCCAGAGGCAGTGACCGACGTGGTGCAGTCCACGCTGGTGGCAGCGATCGAGCGCATCGAAACCTACCGGGGTGAAGGTGCCTTGGGCGCCTGGATGATCGGCATCTGCCGCTTTCAGATCGGTACCTACCAACGCCGTCGTAGAATGCGTAATAGACTCGCCGGTAACGCTCCTGAGAACTTCGATCGCCTCCAGTCGGAGGAGGAATCACCGGCTGCCGAATTCGAACGTCGGGAGCTGAAAGCCATGGTTCACAGCACCCTTGAGCTCCTGCCGCCGCCCTACGGCGATGTGTTGGAATGGAAATATCTTCAGGATCTGCCAGTGAAGGCAATCGCAAAGCGGCTCGAGGTGACACCGAAGGCGGCGGAATCGCTCCTCACCCGGGCTCGGGACGCGTTTCGCAAGTTTTTTGATTTATCCTCGACCCGCTCAGGAGCGTGACGATGCAGAGATCCTCTGATCACCGAGGCGAGACCGATCCAGTAGTTGAAAAAATACGAGCTGCCGGGCCGAGGCCTCCGCTGCTGCCTTTCGACATTGAGGAGCTTGCTGCACCGGCACGCGCTGTCTGGCAGGAGAAGATCGCGAGTAAACGTCGGCGCTCGCGCCAACGCACCTATTGGGCGCTGGCGGCGGTTCTGTTGGTGGCTGTTGCCGCCGTCCTATACCGTTCCGCATCGGTGCCGGTATTCGCCACCGTGCGCGCCTATTCGGGCCCCGCCCCCGAGCGTTTCACCGTCGGCTCGCAGGTTGGCTTCGGCACGGTGTTGCGCACCGAGTCTGCGGAGTGGCTGGCGGTGTGGCTCGGGAGCCACAGTCTACGGCTGGATGCCGGCAGTGAGTTGCGCCTCGACGACGAGTCGCACATCGAGCTGCTGCGCGGCGCGATCTATCTCGAAGCGTCGCAGGCCCCGCTGAGGGTACGCGCTGGCGGCATCGACATCGAGCACATCGGTACTCGTTTCGAGGTCCGCTTAAGCGGCGGGGGTGTGGTCGTACGAGTGCGCGACGGTCGAGTGCGGTTCGGCGGAGAGCAGCAATGGACTGAGGTCGCACGTGGTCAGCAGGCGCTGGGCGCCGCCGCCGGCAGCTTCTCGGTCAGCGAAAGCCCGTCCACGGGCAATTCCTGGCAGTGGATTCGCAAAGCTGCTCCACCGTTCGAGAGTCACGGCGCCAGCCTCGAATCCGTGGTCACCTGGCTGGCGGGGGAAGCCGGCTGGGAGGTGGCTATCGAACCGGCGCTCTATCTCGATGCATCGGGTCAACCCACACAGGTGCGAGGCTCCATCGATCGACTGAGTCCCGAAGACGCGCTGAGCCGCGTGCTCGACGGCTCCGACCTGCGCCATCACTTCGACGGCGATCAAGTGATCATTGAAGAGAGATAAGCCACACCTACCAGGCGAGCTCGAGGCTCCAGCGCAACGCTCTGCCCAGGGTCCTCTCGGTCGGCAACTCGGCCACAGGTTGCTGTGTGCTGCGCAGCGGCAAGAGATCGAAGCCCGTCACGCTTCTATGGTCATAGAGATTGTCAATGCCGAGCACCGCGCGGAGCGTCGTGGCGGAGGTCCGCCAACTCCGGGAGAGGCGGAGATCGAGCTGATGCTCGGCCGATAGTCGGCTGCTGTTGATCTCACCGATGGCGGCCGAAAAGTCGTAGGTCGCCAACTCGCGATCCAGAGGTGTCGTTGGGCGACCGGAGGAGCCGCGCCAGAGCAGGTTGGTGGACACGCTGCGGGGTAGCTCGACAGCCAGCCACAGATGCATCGCATGACGGCGATCCGAACGCCGAGGTCGCCAGCGCTGATCCGGCCACAAATCCTCGAATCGGCTGAGTTCGTAGGTGGCGGAGGCTTCGTAGCGTTGGCCCCGGAAGGAGTAGCGCACCTCCAGGCCTCGGCTCCGCGATTCATCAGCAGCCACTCTAAGGCGGTCGATCTCCAGTTCGGGGAAGCGACCTACCGATCGAAAGAGATTCTCGAAACGCAGTCTGGGATTCTCGGTACGCTGGTAATAGGCCTCTACCGAAAGGCTGCCAGCACCTCGGCTCAGCTGGTATCCGAGCGATAGGTAGTCCGAGGTCTCGGTACCCGGCAGCCTTTCTTCTCCATCGGCCAGCAGCTGCTCATGACTAGATGGGAAGTCGCGCACCCGAGTCCAGCCGGCGCGCCACACCCCTGAGCGGTGGCCGAAACTGGCGCCGAGGCGCGGCATCAGAGCCGTTTCGCCGCTGAGCTCGTCGTCGTCGAAGCGCACCCCGCCGGAGACCGCCAAGTAGGCGTGGGGTCGCCAAGTAGCCTGGGAGTACAGGCCCAGCTGGCTCTGCCGCAGGTCGCCCTTGAAGAACACAGGCAGGAAAATCGGCGAACTCGGGTCATCGCGAAAGGGGGCGAAGAGCAGGTAGTCGTAGGCGGTGGTCTCGCGCTCGCGTTCGGCCCCCCAGCGCCACTCGAAGCGATCGCTCAGGCTCGAGAGACCGTCGGCATGGGCGGTGGAGCGCCGCGTCATGCGCCGATTGTCGAGCACAAAGTCTTCGTTCGTGCCCGGAGGAGTGAGAATGTCTGCCTCTTGCTCCTGGCCAAACCGCCTACGTTCGATCTCGCTCTGAGACAGCCGCAAATCGAGAAAATGGCGATCGCCCAGCGCGCCAAGGTACCGCAGGTGCGAATATCGACTGTCTTGGAAGATCGTCAGGGCGGTTAAAAAAGGATCCTCTCTCGAGGTCAGGAAATCGTCCGAGGCCCACTGAGTTTGAAGGGTCAGCTCGTGGCGGGCATTGAGGGTCGAGGTGACCTTGGCGAGGCCGTCCCAATAGGAGGGTTTGCTGGCGAGGCTGCCGGCGGCCGGGGGGAGATCGGGCACGCCACGGCGATAGGCGGCGAGCCAGCGCAAGCGGGCGTCCAGGGCGTTGCCGCTGAGCGCTGCCTGGCGGGTCTCGTCGCCGGCTCCTAGGCGTGCGGTGAAGCGTTTGGCGGTGGTCTCGGTGAGCATTTCGAGCACACCGCCGGCCCGATTGCCATAGGCCACTGGCGGGCTGCCCCGGTGCAGGCGAATATCATCGATAGCGGTGGGCGTCACTGCGCCGGCAAGGCTTCCCAGGTGACGAAAGTGGTAGGGCTCAGCGATCTCGATGCCATCGACCACCAAGGTCAACCGGTGGGCGTCATGGCCACGAACGCCGAACGCGACGCCAGTGCCCACACGGTTGCCCGGCAGCCTGGAAGCGGTGGCGAGAGCATCCTGGTCAATCAACAAGGAGTCGCGGGTTTGCTCCAGGCTCAGCTGCCAAGTTCCGAGCGGCGGTTCTTCCGATGTGGTCGAGACGGAGATCTCATCGCTGGTCTCGGCATCGAGCCTCAAAGTGGCTTCGAGACGAGTCCGGGTTCCTGCTTCGATGTCGATTTCCAAGCTGCGGCTGAGGTATCCCGGCCGGTGAATTTCCAGACTCTGTCGGCCCTCCGGCACCCGCAGGATGCGAAATCGCCCCACCGCATCCGAAATCGCTGTGGAGACGGGGAAGGAGATCGGCGAAGCACCGGGTTGCAGGTCGACGCGGGCGAAGGGAATCGGATGGCCGCTGGGATCGGCACGAATGGTGCCTTCGAGCACGCCGCTGGGCGCCAGGCTGATGACGAACTGGCCATCGGGCGCGGGTTGGGCCACCAGCCCCAAGGGCGCTAGCAGGGTCCGCAGGCGCTCTTCCGCCGAGCCGGCATCGGGTAAGGGTAGCTCGTCGACTCGGGCTTCGGCATCAACCAGCCGGCTGGTGTAGAGCGTCTGCACACCTTCGCGGCGCAGCTGCTCGAGTGCCTCTTGCAGGGTGTAGCCGGCCTTGCCCCCGGCGGGCATCGTCAGGGCGAAAAGCAGAGTCGCACAGATCAGAGGGTTAAAGCTGGGCATTCTTGATGTTCCGAGGACTTGACGCCGCTGGCGTTTTCGTTAGTGCTCCGTAGCTGGAGACTGTGCCAGAGCATGGAGCCCATGAGCCTTCTCCTAGGGATAGTACCGCGCGCCTGGGATCGTGGCTGGTTAATTGCCGCAATTTTTTCGTGCTTCCGCGAAGGAATTTCTCGCCTCGAATGACAGTGCAGGTTGAGAGGCCGTCTGGTGCGGCCCTCTTTGACATCTGCCCTTCGTCGTTCGGCCTTCATCGTTGATCGAGCGGCTGATCGACGAGGCATGGGGCGAGAGGTTTCATGCGCTCGACCGATCTCAATCTCGAACAGGGGCCTCCCTTCGGCCTTTCCCTCCTCTTGACTGCCGTCTGTGCCTGCGTTTTCCTGCCCGGACTCGACAATCCTCTGGTTTCCGACGATTGGGTATTCGTCTACCGCGGGGTCGAATCCGACTCGCTAGGGGAGGCTCTGGACAACGGCGGGCAGGCCTGGTTCTCGAGGCCTGTGGTTTGGCTTTTGAGCTTCGTCCTGGCCCAGACCTCCGGCTCCGAGGCGGTGGGATTCCATGCTCTTTCGCTCGCCTTTCACGTTGCCAACGCTCTGCTCTTGGGTTCTTTCTCGAGGCTCTTGCTCGTCCACTGTCGTGTGGCCGAACCTCTGAGTCGACGCGGGCAAGACTTTGCGGTGTGCGCGGCGACGGCATTCTTCATGCTCTATCCACTGCACCACGAGGCCGTCTTCTGGTACTCGTCGATCACAGAATTGACCGTATTGTTCGGCCGCTTGCTGGTGTTGCACGCCTGTGTTCGCTTCATGTACCGGCCGCGTGCCGGCGCGTCGCGACAGCTCGCCAACGGCGTTATCGCCATGATCGGCATGGCGTTGGCGCTGGCCAGCAAGGAATCTGCAGTCGTGCAACCCGGCGTGCTCTTTCTGTTGATCGCCGTCGGAGCTTGGCCACGCTCCGGCGAGAGCTGGCGTTGCCTCTTTCGCCCGCGGGCCGCTTGGGTCCTTCTTGCCGTTTCCTCGATCGTCACTGTGGTCTGGCTGCTCTGGTATCGGTCGACGCGTGGTCTTTCCATGGCCGACCTGATGGTGCTCGAAGCCTCATCTGGCGAGTGGGCTTTGAGAGTGGCCCAGGGTGTGGTTCGCACCGTGCTCGGCGGTAAGATCGTGCAAGATCCTGAATTGCTCGGTTTGGCGGTGGGTCTTGGAGTGGCCGGGCTCGCCCTCGCTTGGTGGCGGAACCAACGCCTGGCACTCTTCAGTAGCGGCTGGTTGATGCTCTGCTTACTGCCGTATCTGAGCATCAGCTCAGTGGCAGATCATGAGGCGCGGATACCAATCGTGCGCCGGATGGTCGGCGTCGCTGATGACCGCTACTACTACAGCGCTGCGGCGGCGTGCAGCTTCGTCCTCTTGGCGCTGGTGCTGTGGTTGCCGAAAGAGCTGGCTAGACTCGGCGAAAAAGTCGGGAGGCGAGCACAATGGTGCGGCGTGACCGTCGTGTTCGGCGTCAGCTTGGTCGGCGGGTGGCGGATCAGCCACTACGAACGACAGTGGCATGCTGCCGGTGATCTGCTCGACGGGGCGCGGCGCGAAATTGCCGCTGAGATCGCCTTGCCAGTGGCGAAGAAAGAGCTGATCTGCGTCCATACGCGACCTGACAATCTGCAAGGGCGTTATGTGCTGCGCAATGGAGTCGCTGAATTGCTCTGGCTCCACGCCGGCCATCGAGAGTTTCGAATTCTCGTGCCTCCGGCGGCCGAGAATCCGAACTGCACCCGCGATCTCTTCTTGGACGGGTAGGGTCGGCTCAAGGTCGCCGCTAGCCAAGAGAACAGTGGATCGCCTGTGCGTCGCCAAAACTAGATCCGGCCGTGCCGGGCAAAAACTCATCCGGGCCATCTTGGTCAAGCTGCTGCCAGGGAGTATTCAGGGTCATCCGGGAAATGGAGAGGTGAGCTGGTCATGGAGAAAGAAGAGCCTGAGCTTGAAGTACTCCATGTCTCGGAATCCATAGGCACTCCTCTTGAGGACCTTGATCTTGTTGTTGATGCCTTCGAGGGGTCCGGATGAGATGCGGTGACGGAAGTAGCTGAGCAGTCCTGGGCGATGTTTGTCGAGGGTATTGGCGAGCTTCGCGAAGTGGGGATTGTCGATGGCTTTGGCCTGGGTAGTCCAGGCGTCGAGGAAGTCCTTGCCGTCCTCTTCGTTCGGTAGGTTCCAGAAGAATCGTAGCTCCTCTTTGAGGAGATAGGCTTGGTAGAGGGGCTGGTTCAACTCCATGAGAAGGGCGAGGTGCTCCAGGGAGGAGGGCTTGAGCTTCTCCAGTCCCTTGAGCAAGAGGTAGCGGCTACCTTTGATTACGGCCCGCTCCTGGCCCTGAAGATTGCGGACCATCTCTCTTCGGGTTTCGTCGATGGCCTGATTGGCAAGAGCCACGACATGGTAGGGGTCGTGGACGATGTCGACCTGCTGGCCGAAGACCTGCCGGATTGCCCTGTGGTAGGCCTGGGACATATCGATGGCCACAGCTCGGGGACAAAGGCCTCTACTCTTGAGCTTCCAGAGGAAGGGCAGCAGGGCCTCGGCGTCCCTTCCGGAGTGAGCATGGAGGATCTGTCCGCTTTCCAGATCCAGCACCACGGTCATGTAGCGGTGTTCCTTGTGGGTGGCGAACTCGTCGACCGCGAGGTAGCGAACTTTGGAGAGCTTGCGCCGCTTCAGGCGCCTCTGGAGATGGCTCTTGTGGATCTCCTTGACCAAGTCCCAGCCGACGCCCAGTAGATCGGCGACGGCCTGCAGGGTGGCGATCTGGCACAGCTGGACGACGTAACGCGCGAAGGCCCGCAAATGGCTTTCTTTGCCCTCGGTGAAGGCGATCGGCTCTCGCCGGGTCTCTCCACATCGCCGACAGTGCTGGCGATGACCATGCAGAACCACAAACTGGGGTCGCCACCCCACGGGTAGGGCGAAGAAGGTGCGCTCGAAGCCACCTTCAAGACGCAGATCGTACCAGCGCGCTCCGCACGCTCGGTAGGTGCGCTTGTGGGGAGCGAGTTCGACATGGTGGTAAACCCATCCGTGGGCGAACTCGGTGCAGCGCTGCACGTATCCGACCAAGCCGAGCGTGTGGTACAAGAAGCTGGTTGTCGCCATGAATCGGTCTCCCTGGGTTGGTTTGAGATACGACCAGGATGATCGACATGGCGACAACTCTCAAATCCCGCGCGCCCTCCTGCTCACAGAATTGCTCAATCCGGTGCCTGTGCCCAGCCCTGCTTGGCGGCCTCCAGATCGTCTTGACCCCGTCGCCCACAGGTCTAGGGGCGACAGCGGCTGACCGGGTCAAGGGCGGCGGAGCCGGCGAAGCGTACCCTTGAGGCGGTCAGACGATGGCGCCACACTGGGCCAGCGACGGGGCTTGCATGGTCTGGTCTGACGAGTCCGACCAGACCATGACCTCCTCATTTCCCGGATGAACCGAAGTTTTGAACCTTTCGGCCTTGATTTCAGTGGCGCACTAGGCCAGGGAGTCTTCCTACGCTTCCCTGGCCAGTGGGTCGACGGGACATGGGCGGTTGGCCCGGGCTCGGCGTCTCTTTCGTCCAATGTTCACCGGTGGTACGCGCCGAATATTGGCACTTACAACAAGCCCGACCCAGCAGGTTTGATCCGGAGCAACTTGGGCCTTTATAGTTACTCGCTCAGGAATCCGATCAGATTTGTCGACCCTTACGGACTGACAACCTGTGAAATTGTAACGATGAATAACGCATTCAAGCTGGGCGGGACCAGCTTCTCTTTTAGTACTCACGCCTCATTGTTGATCTCTAACTCGTGTCGGTCATCCGGCGGTTGCCAGGACGGCCCAGGGCCTCTCTTGTATGATCCGGCTGGGGGCTATTCGGCACAGGTTCCTGATACTGGATCGTTGGAAGTACTGAATCGTGACATACCAGGTTGGAGCCTTGGTGGATTCTTAGACTATCACTGCGATAGCGGAGATGACTCCGTAGAAGCATTCTGCTTCGACACGAATTGTTGCGAGAAGGAAAGAATTGCGGGGAATATTTTCAGTGGTGGGTCGACGCAAGGTGGGCTCTGTGCAGTTGGCGTCGGCGGGTCCGTGAAAGGGGTAGGACCGTTCTCAAGTCTTGGTCCGACCGCAACACCGGCGATCCTTCATCGAGCAATGAACCGCCTGTTGCAGAAGCATAGCGGTTCTGGCGCATTCTTCTGGAAGTACAGTTGTCCCTAACTCAGGGTTTTCCACATGCGTGAGCCTATTGGAGTCGGATTCGCAGTTATCCTCGCTGCCGGCGGGCTATGGTATCTGGGATTGTCTTCGTGGATCTTGCAACGGTTTCTCAGTTGGCCCCATTTCTTGGAGCGTCAGATGGTTCTCTTCCCACTTATTCTCCTTGGTTTGTTGCTAGCCGTCCGCCGCTTGCAAGCCGCTCGGTCAAGTCTTGGTCTTGCGGCTGTATCCGGTGCATGTGTGGGTCTACTGGCAAGTATGATCTCGTTGGTTCTTGGGAGGATTGCGACTGCATCGGACCGCCTGGCCTTCTTGAACGGGATCGAGCAGGCTGGTACTGGAGGCTACCTCTTGATCGAGCTAACATTCGCCTTTGTCCTCTTTCCTGGCTGGCTGGCTGGTGCTGTCGCCGCTGTGCTTGCCGTCGCAATAGACCGTCTGGGGTCGAGATTCACAAATCGAAGCAACTGAGAGCGCGCCAGGGTACTAGGCCCGAGCGGGCGGAATTTTATGCCAAGCTAGCCGCATCGACCGGCCAGGCGGTACCACCTGGGTTTTCCTCTACGGCGACCCCACTCTGCCGGGATACATGACACGAATAAGCTTGGCGGGTACAGACGCTAGCGAGCGGATCGCTGGCTCCTGGGCCTATGATCCCTTCGGCAATGTTGTGCAAATGTGGAAAGGCGCCGCTAACTTCAACGACGCCGGCGCCGTCGATCGCTGGTCGATGAGCTTCGACGATCCCCAGCTGCCCATGGTCACCACGGTCACCGACCCCATGGGCGAGATCTCCACCTACACTCTGGGTCGCGACTCCGAGAGTCGCAAGCCTCGTCTGGAGCAGCTCGAAGGCTCTTGCCCAAGCTGCGGCACCGGCCCCAACAGCCGGCTGTTCTATGAGGATCCGGCTCACCCCCTGCGCCCCACCCGCCAGATCGACGGCGGCGGCACAACGACCCTGACCACCTACGACGCCAACGGCCAAGCAATCTCCCGTGTCGAAGCTCTGGGCACGGCGGAGGAGCGCGAGACCACTTGGCAGCGCGACCTCACCTACCCGGCGCTGATCACCGAGATCGAGCGTCCCTCGACCACTGGCAGCCCTCTCGATTTCCGCCGTACCACCTTCACCCTCAGTGGCCGAGGCAACGCCACCGACCGCATCGACGAAGGGGTAGAAGACGGCCAAGCCTTCAGCTACACCACCACGACCACCTACACCGCCGAGGGCCAGCCAGAAGATCGCGATCAACCCGGCTATGGCACCGCCGATGTCACCACCAGCGCCTGGGACGCTGCCCGTGGCGGCCTGGTGCTGGCCAGCCGCACCGATCCGCTGATCGGCAGCACCCTGTTCGGCTATGACCCATTCAACCGCCGAACTTCAGTCACCGACCCCAACGGCGTAGCCAGCGAAACGCAGTACGACCCGCTCAATCGCGTTCTGTTCAGCCTCCAGAAAGGTGCGGTACCGGCCGAGGATTTGATCACCGAGCAGCGCTACACGGTCTTTGGCGACCTCTTCCAAACCGTACTGCCGCGCGGCAACGTGCTGGAGTATGGCTACGATCCCACAGGCCGATTGGTGTCCATCGAGCGCAAACCCGATGACTTACCGGGCAGTCACGTCGAGCGCACCTTCTACACCCTCGATGGCTTCGGTCACCGGGTTCGCGAAGAGCTACAAAGCTGGGACGGCGCGAGCTGGACGAGTGCGTCGACTACCGACTACCTGTACTCGACCCGCTGCCATCTCGACCAGATGATCGAAGGCGCGGGCAGCCCCGAGCAGGCGATCACCGAGTACGCCTACAACTGCGATGGCGACCTCGAACGCTTGTGGGACGCGAACCATCCATCGGCGGGCCAGACTGCTGCAGCCAGCACGGTCTACGGCTACGATCCACTCGACCGATTGACCTCGGTCAGCCAGCCATTCGGTGGTGCGGCTGGAGGGCAGGCTGTGACGACCTACGGTTTTGACGTTCAGGATCATCTGACCGCAGTCTCTGATGCCGAAGGCACAGTCACCAGCTATCTCTACAGCGATCGAGATCTGCTGACCGGCGAGACCTCCGAGGTATCTGGCGTGACAAGCCATTTGTACAATGAGCACGGCCGACTCACCCAGACCATCGACGCTCGCAGCATTGCCACTCAGCGCACTCTCGATGAGCTAGATCGGGTCACCCTGGTCGACTACCCCGACGACACCCTCGACGTGACCTACACCTACGATGATCCGCAGGTGCCCTTCAGTCTGGGCCGACTCACCCAGATCGAACGTGATGGCCAGCCGATCGACTACCAATTTGATCGCTTCGGCCGCATGACTCAAGACGGCGAGCTGACCTACGCCTTCGACGCCAACGGCAACCAGAGCGAGATCCTGTATCCTGGTGGCGTGAGGGCTATCTACACATTCGATCACGCTGACCGTCACCTGACCCTCGATGCCGAGGTGCCAGGCCAAGGCATCCAATCGATTGTCACGGGAGCCTTCTACCAACCGATTGGCCCACTGCGCCAGCTGACGCGCGGCAATGGCGTCACCGAAAGCCGCCAGCACGACAGCCGCTATCAGCCCGCCAGCATTACAGCGGTCGGCCCTGGCGGCACCTTGCTCGACTGGGACTACACCACCGATGGGGTCGGCAACATCACCGTCATCGGCGATCTGCTCGATTCGCTGAACAACCGCACCTACGCCTACCAGGAATACCAGTACTTCCTCACCCAGGGCGCCGGCCCTTGGGGCGCTCTGGCCTGGGCCTACGACAAAATCGGCAATCGGCTCAGCGAGACCCGCGACGGCGCCACCGACATCTACCAGTACCTCGCCAACGCTGCCGCGAGCGGCAATACCGCGAAACTCGACCAGATTGCACTCGGTGCAGGCGGCAGTCGCGTCTACACCTTCGACGCAGCCGGCAATCAAATCGGGATCGACGAAAACGGCGACCCCGTGACCTACACCTTCGATGATTCTGGCCGCCTGTCGGCTATCGATCACCCTTCGGCACAGGCCAGCTCGGTAATGTTCTACGACGGTCGCAGCTACCTACGCCAAGCAGTCGGCCGCGAGCCCGACACCTCTGGCAACGCTCTCTTCTGCGATGGCTTTGAAACCGGCGACATCAGCGCCTGGGGCGATCCGGGAGCGAGTAGCTGCACAGCTGAGGCCGTAACCGAAGCGGCCTACAGTTCCGACGGTGTGCTGCAACGGCGAGCCGGTGCCACCGAGGCCAATGCAGTGCTCTACTTCGGGGGACAGCCGGTAGCCCAAACCGGTGGGGCTCTCGAGACCCACCTCACGGCAGACCACCTCGGCACACCGGTGCTAGCTTCTAGCACTGTCGGCGACTCGAACTGGAGCGGCGGATTCGAGCCCTTCGGCAGTGACTTCGCAAATGCCGGAGACGCAGGCGTTTTCTTGCGCTTTCCGGGGCAGTGGGACGATGCAACTTGGGGCGCTGGTGAGGGAGCATTCTACAATGTCCATCGTTGGTATGGGGCCGGGACCGGGAGGTATGGGAGGGCGGATCCGGAATGGAGCGAGAACCTGATGCTAGAGCAGGCAGTTCCAGCAGCCTTGTCTCATTACTTGTATGGTCAGGCTCAGCCAATTCTCATGTTAGATCCGCTGGGACTCTTGGCATTCAAGTACCATGAGAGTTGCAGGAAACTTTCCGAAGCTGACCGCAAGGCGCTGGAGAACGCTGCCAACAATGCGGCAGACCTCGCGCCCTTGACTCCCCGGTGCAAAGCGAACCCGAGAAAAAACATCAAGGTAAAGTGCGGAAGTTGCGGGAACAACTGCGGGCGACAGTTGGGGAAGACCATCTGTATCAACATGAGCAAGATCCAGAAAGGCATATGTGGAGCTGGACCTGGATGCCTGGCCTCGACCATACTTCACGAGATCGTGCATACTTGTGGCGGTAATGAACGCGACGCTTATGCTTGCGAGAAGCGTTTCTTCCCTACTTCTTGCCGCTTCACCGTACCGGAGAAATATCGGCCGACACCTGATTGCCCAACGCCATGCACCGACTAATTCCTCTTCTCCTACTGGTCGGCCTCGTACCAACACCGGCTGCTGCGAAGTGCGCGTTCGCGAAGTACACTGTCGAGGGTACAGTCGAGATTCCTGCTGGCGTGGAGCACAACCAGATCAAGATCTACCTCTTTCTGGAAGGTATGGGGCGAACCAGCGACTATCCGGCACGAGCCGGTTCGCCAGAATATGTAGTGCCGGATAGTGACGGTCAGTTCGAAGTAGAAGCATGGCTCAATACGTTTTCGTCCCGCACTCCCTTGATCGGCGACCGTTGTAGGAAAGTCGTCAAGTATGGCGACCTGTTCATTGTTGGCGAGTTCCTTCGAGCAAGAAGGCTCCACGTGAACTTTGGAGAATCAAAGCGTCAGATCAGAAGAGAGCTGGATGTTTCGTCCAGGGTGCCGAGGGTCTATCTGACGAAACTCGCGCCTCCTGATTGAGGGTGTCTTACCGCGACCCTAACCAACCGCTGCTGCTAAAGGCTCCGCCTATGGCGCGACCTCGCAAGGCCCCAGGCTGGGGAGATGCACCGCTGTGATAAAGCAGACAGTAGCCGTACTAGTTGCCTTGGTAACTACTGGGTGTTTCTCCAGTGGATTGCAGAACAAGTTTCGAGAATCCCTAGGTTGCGGCCTGACGGTTGAAGATGTTCGGGAAATAGCCGAGAGTTCAAGAGTAAGTCGCTTCAGCTGCTATCACCCTGGAGGGGGGCTTTACACCTGCTCTGCGGCCTGGGGTCTACGAGGCTATGATTGCGAGTTCGATTCGAAGGGCGGCCTGGTTGCCTACAGACACGTCAAGCTAAGGCCGCTAATCGAAGTGATCGTCTCAGAAACCGTGGTGCTCTGCATTGTGCCATCAACTGAGGTCAGCGAAACGAACTAGTCGGGGTATCAGGCCCGAACGCGCGAGATGTTACGCTAAATAAGGGGCGGCCATCCAAGAGCAGGAAAGCCAAGTGTCCAGGAGAGCGATGATGCCAAGGTTAGCCGCAGTCTCAAGCAACCTTCTTGCATCTCTTGTTGCGCTTCTTACGCTGGCCTGCTTGTCGCCGCCTTTCGTTGGTTCTGTGAAGCCATGGGGTAGATCGAATGCGTTCGTCAGCGGCTTGCGTTGCCAGATGGTAGAGGCAGATATTGAGGGACAAGTACAGCAGTTTCCAAAGATGCTTCTTCACCGGCCCGACAGCTATCCTCATGAACTGGTCGCTCAAAAGGGCGACACCATGGTCATCTTGGAAATGAACAGTAACCTACTGCAGACATACCAGATATCTTGGACGAGTGGATTTACCCAAATGTCCTCACACCTTAAATATGACCTTTGCGAGAAACGCTATTTGGTAGAAATGTGGCTCGTGAGTTCTAGGGAATACGGCGGCGCAGCAGTCTTGCTGGACGGCGTGCTCGTGGGCAAGCTCAACGGATGGGGCGGATTCGCGCGAGACATTCCCTTGGGGGTCCACGAGTTACGGATCGAGAGGCCCGGCCTTGGCACCTGGGTATTGGAGCTGCTCTATGACGAGTCTAGTCTCGGCCATGATCGGATCCCGATCGGGGTGATGACCAAGCTGGACTAACGACACGGGGCTCCCAACTTCGGCAATTCTCGGACTAAGAATGTTCGCGACAGCGTGGTCTAGGCCGCCAGCCGCGCGGCTCTGGACCGCAGCACGTCGCCAGCCTGGTGATAGCGCATGGCCACGGCCGGCGTGCGGTGCCCCACTCGACCCAGGTTCTGGCGACGGTGGCGAATGAAGTTGCGCTCACTCTCGGCTGTAGCCTTTCTCCTGCTTGCCTGGGCAGGTTGTGCTTCAGTGGTTGTCGATCGTCATGATCGAATATTGATTAGTGGAAAAATCCAGGACGAATCTGGTGATCTGCTCAGAGATGCCAAGTGCTTCTTTGTAGACTCTGGACTGGGCGATTGGCGCCATGGCAAATTTGAATCCTCCATCCTGGCTTCCAGTGATCAGCTTGGGCGGGTTCACGTTTTATTTAACTACAGCTGGGGATATGAGTTGCCGGGCTCACGTCCTCGCGAGTTGCCGGCTGCCGACATTCGACACTTCTCTATAAGTCGTAAGAAAGCTTGGATATCGCCCTTTTCATGTAGAATTCGACTACAAACAAGTCGAGCGCCTGGACGTGTTTGCCAACACGAACGGAAGCACTTGATGCAAATGCGAGAGCCCAGAATCCAACGGCTCCTCACGGAGCGCGTGCCCACTCGTCAGATAACCAACCTCTTGGAATGCGAGGCTTACGGTGTAGGCTCCAAGTGCCTTTCAAGGCTATATCCTTTTTCGTTTTCTGGAACTCCATTCTGATGAGCATGATGATTTTTGCTATCGTCCTTCTACTCCTATGCCTTAATTGTCACTCGGTGCCAACAGAACACAGCATAGAAGTCGACAACGAAATCTCTGACGCGATAGCAATTTGCGATATATACTGCGAAATAAAGATAACAGAATTACGGGCGCTAACTTTTCAGTTGTGGATAGAGGGTGATACTGAGGTTCTGAGTTCTGTGTCAACTAGTGAATTGAATAATCTCAGAATACACATCACTGACTTTGCCCGCAGTGAAGGATTTGGCTTCTATGTATATGCCGAAGACAAGGAATATCTCAGCGAAATTGCTTCGCTCGTGAACAGACTTCTTGGACGACAGGTTGCCAGAGATGTACGGTTGACAGAGGTTTCTCTAAGTGAATGGATGCCGACGTAACGTTGTCGGTGGGCAAAAACGCCAACAGAAACAGGTGCCACTCTCTTCGGGGCCGCGGGGCTGAGAAAAAATTGCTCGCTCTTGTAGGCGGCAGGCTCTCATCACAACCAGCTAGGCTGGCCGCCTCAATGATCGAGGATCAGGGCCGTAGGCGGAGCTTGGGCGACTGGCGGCCAGTCGATGAGCAGTCCAGCACCGATACCTTGGGCGACTGGCTCGCCGTAGAGATGGTCTACCAGATACATTGCCACGTCGAAGCTACGCACCCCGCCCTGGGAGGTCAGCGCCCTGCCATCGTGAACGAAACTTGGTCCTCGGTGCAGGTCAACAGCGGGAAAGCGGTCGCTGAAGCGGTCGTAGTCCTTGGGGAAGGTGGTCATTGCCGTGCCGTCGAGCAAGCCAGCTTCGGCCAACACGAAGGCGCCCCAACAGAGCGACATGACATAGCTTGCCCGGCCCCCGCGTTCGGCGACCCAGGCGATCATCCGCTGGTCTTTGAGATCACTAGAGGGGCTACCAACAGCACTCGGCACCACCAAGATGTCGAACTCAGGGGCGTTGTCGAAGCTGTGGTTGACGCCGATTTGCAGCCCCTCGGCGGTGGTGATCGGCTGGCCGTCCGCTGATACTGCGAAGATCTCGAGCGGCGGCACCCCTTCGACATAGCTGGCGACGTGATCGAGCACGTCCCAGGGCGCCGTCAGCTCGGTGTTGTAGACCCCATCAACCAGCAGGAAGGCCGCCTTTAAGGGGCGATCCAAGGGTATTTCGATCTGCCGCGGCACCCGCGGCCAAGAACTCGCCGCGGCGCTTTGGGGCGCGGCGGTGGCGGTGGGAGTGCCGGCGCTGACACTCGGTTCGGGGTGGTGATCGCTACTTGTAGGCGAACTCGAAGTCGCCGGCGCGCAGCCGTTCGCGAGGAGGATCAGTATGCCGAGCAGCGATGCCGAGAGGGAGCGATGGATGGGTGCCACGAGGTCCTCCAGATGCAAATTCAACCCTAATAGGTGAGTGGGGGGCAGCGCCGATCTTGTCAGCAGGCGGGGAGGGCGGCAAGTTCAAACTCGATCTCTGCGCTGGTGGGTAGTCGTTGGGGTAGGCTCTAGGGGTGCTAGAAACTCTGCTCTTTAGCGGTCTCTTCCTGGTCCTGCATGTGCAGGGCTTGCGGCGTTGGCCGGAGAGGCCGTTTCATTTGCAACTGGCGGTGTCCAGGGGCTGGGCGGCGCTGTGTCTGGTGGCCCTCGGCCTGGGTACCTTGATCGGGGCGCGGCGACTCTGGCGCTTGGCCTTCGTGGACTTTCGCCCGCCAGGAGATCCCGCCTTCTTGATTGTCTTCTTCATTCTCGGTCATTTGATCGCCGATTTCATTTGGCTGGCTTATGGTTGGCGGGTTCGGCAGTCGCGACCGCGGGCCGATTTGCTGGCGCATCATCTGCTCGGAGTGGTGGCTTGTGGGCTAGCTCTGTGGCTGCATTGCGCGCCGCTGCTGGTTGGTGTGGTGTTGATTACCGAGCTGATGCCGGTGGTCAGCGGGCTGCACGCCTGGGCCAGGCTGGGTCGCAACATCGCTCTGCAGCGGCTGGCGGCGAGGCTGCGCTTGCTGACTTTGGTGGGCTTGCGAATACCGGTTTGGGCCTTTTTCTTGTGGCGGGCGATTCCGCTGGCCCTCGGTGACCGCGGCGGTGTGGAAGTTGTTGCGATCTATCCCTTGGTCATCGCCGCGGTGCTCTGTGTCTTGGCGCTCGATCTGCGCTGGACTCGGATGTCTTGGCGGGCGCTGGTCACGGCTGAAAGCTAGCGCGCTCAAAGGTAGAGCCTGGCGGCTGGTTGTCGTAGGATGCGGTGGCTCGCCAGGACCGGCTTTCGTCCGCAAGAGTAGCCCTGCACAGCCTAGCGACAGCCGAGCAAGGCGGTGACATCTCACAAGCTGGAGGTTCAAGACCCATGCCTTATAGTCCCTTACTCGTCAAACCGATGCGCGAAGAACTCACCACGGTGGGTTTCGAGGAGCTTGCCGATGCGAGTTCCGTCGATAGTTTCCTCGGTGATACCGAAGGCTCTTCCTTCCTGGTGATCAATTCAGTCTGTGGCTGTGCCGCGGGCATGGCTCGTCCAGGAGTTCGCCAGGCCCTTGAGGAGGGCAGCCGCCCCGATCACCTGGGAACGGTCTTTGCCGGCCAAGATGTCGAAGCCACCGCCAAGGCCCGTGGCTATTTCGCCCAGGTACCGCCATCGAGCCCGTCGATGGCTCTGTTCAAGGACGGTGAACTAGTCTACTTCTTGCCGCGCCACCGCATCGAGGGGCGCAGTGCCGAGGATGTGGCGGCGGATCTTCGTACCGCTTTCGCAGAGCATTGCGGCTGAGCGCGATGGGTACCTTTCACCAGAATAAGAGCGAGCTGCACGGCATCACGGTAGTGGTCGACACCGATGGACCAGAGATCTACGTTGGCCGTTGTGACGACGAGGACGACCAGCGCCTGGTGTTGCTCGATGTCGATGTTCATCGCGCTGGCGATGACGGGCTGTCGAAGGCTCAGTACCTGGAGCGGGCGGCCCAGTTTGGGGTCTGGAAGAAGCATCAGCAGCTGGTGCTAGAGCGCAGCCAGGTAACCTCGATTCGCCGCCTCGCCGAGGTTTGAGTTGCTACCGATGGCGAAGCTCTGGTTGGTAGCAGGGGCGTTGTGCTGCGCGTTGGCGGTAGTCGCCGGAGCCTTCGGCGCCCATGCACTTGAGAAGCGGCTCGACCAGCATTCCCTGGCCTTGTGGGAAACCGCCGCGCGCTATTTGATGTTCGGCGCTCTGGGCTTGTTGGCCATCGGCCTGGTGGGCTTGCAGCGGGCCCAGCGGGTGATTGCCGTTGCTGGTGCCCTGGAACTATCCGGCGCCCTGCTGTTCAGCACCACGGTGGCGATTTTAGCCCTTGGTGGCCCGCGGTGGTTGGGAGCGGTGACGCCGCTCGGTGGTTTGATGATGATTGGCGGCTTCGTGGCTTTGGCCTGGGCCGCTTGGCAGCTTTGATCAGTAGCGCAACGCGGCCGATCGAGCGAAAACAAACAAATTCGTCACCTATGGATCGTCTGATCCGCTAGAGGAGAAGGACCGCCATGAGCAACGCAATCGTCCAAGTACCACCGCCCCACAACGAGCCGGTGCTGAACTACGGACCCAAGTCCGCCGAAAAGCTGACCCTCAAGCAGCGCCTTAGCGCCATGCACACCGAGCGCATTGAGATCCCCCTGTTGATAGGTGGCAAGGAGGTGCGAACCGGCAAAATGGCGACCGCGGTTTGCCCGCACGAGCACGGCCATGTGCTGGCGGACTTTCACCAGGCCGGACTGGCCGAGGTCGAGCAGGCGATCGCCGCCGCCGACGAGGCTTGGCATAGTTGGTCGGAAATGGCCTGGGAAGATCGCGCGGCGGTGTTCCTCAAGGCCGCTGATCTTTTGGCCGGCCCGTGGCGCGACACCCTCAACGCCGCCACCATGCTCAACCAGTCGAAGACCGTGGTGCAGGCCGAGATTGACGCCGCTTGCGAGTTGATCGATTTCTGGCGCTGCAACGTCCACTTCATGTCTCAGATCTACGCCGAGCAGCCTCGTTCTTCGGCGAACACCTGGAATCACCTTGAGTATCGGGCGCTCGAAGGCTTCGTCTTCGCTGTCTCGCCGTTCAACTTCACTGCCATCGCCGGCAACCTGCCCACCGCTCCGGCAATGATGGGCAATACGACGGTGTGGAAGCCGGCTTCCACCTCAGTCTTGTCCGGCTACTACATCATGAAGCTGCTCGAAGAGGCCGGCCTGCCTCCCGGGGTGATCAACTTCGTCCCCGGTCGCGGCGCCGCGGTGGGCGATCCGGTGATGGACAGCAAGGCGCTTGCCGGCATTCACTTCACCGGCTCAACGGCGGTGTTCCAAGGCATGTGGCGATCGGTGGGCGACAACATCCAGCGCTACCGCTCCTACCCGCGGATCGTCGGTGAGACCGGTGGCAAAGACTTTGTCTTCGCCCATCCCTCGGCGGATGTCGAGGCGTTGGTGATCGCGCTGGTCCGTGGCGCTTTCGAATACCAGGGCCAGAAGTGCTCTGCGGCCTCACGGGCGTTCATTCCGCGATCCCTATGGCAGCGGGTTTCCGAGCGCTTGCGGGCCGAGGTTCACTCCATTCGGCAGGGCACGCCGCTTGATTTTCGCAACTTCATGGCGGCGGTGATCGACGCCAAATCATTCCGCACTCAGCAAGCTGCCATCGAGCGCGCCGAGGCTGCAAGCGACGCCGAGGTGTTGATCGGCGGTGGCTGCGACGCCTCGGTGGGTTGGTTTGTCGAGCCGACGGTGATTCACACCTCCAATCCGGGCTACGAGACCATGCGTGAGGAACTCTTTGGCCCGGTGCTGACCACCTTCGTCTACGAAGACGATCGCCTCGATGAAGCCTTGACCTTCTGCGACACCGGCAGCGACTACGCCCTTACCGGCGCTATTTTCGCTCGCGACCGTCGCTCCATCGTCGAACTCAGCCGCCGGCTGCGTCATTCCGCCGGCAACTTCTACATCAACGACAAGCCCACCGGCGCGGTGGTCGGCCAACAGCCCTTCGGTGGCGCCCGCGCCTCTGGCACCAACGACAAAGCCGGCTCAGTGTTCAACTTGCTGCGGTGGGTTTCTCAACGGACGGTCAAAGAGACCTTCGTGCCGCAGCGCTCCTACGGCTATCCGCACATGGACGAATCGTAGGCACAGGCGGTGGGGGGAGACTCAGTCGGCGAGGACTTGGTCGAGGCTGGTGGAGTCGAGTAGTCGGGGGTTTGTGAGACCGAAGAGGACCTGACGATCTGGCCGTGGTCTTCTAACTGGATGTCTCGGGGATTACAAAAACGCCTGAGAACAAGCGATTTGCTCTCCGTCCCGCCAGGGACGTCACATCCCAGAGAGGGATTTCGATCCCTCGTGGAGGCGCAGCGTGATTCTCCGGGTGCAGGCTCCGGAACCCCGCAAGTGATTGAAATCACTCGCTGCAGAATAACGTCCCCGACGGGTCGAGGACGCGATTCGTCCCAGGTTCGCGCGGAGATCTAGGTTCCGACCCTGCCTAGATTCCGCAGCCGCTGCAAGTGAGCAAGAATCTGGCGCTCGGCGATCGGCTGGACCTGTGGCGGGATATCTTGGTAGACGGCCGCCACCATCTCGGCCGGTGTTTTCAGGCCGCCTTGGTAGGCAGCCAGCACTTGGGCTTCGCGCTCTAGGCGGTGTCGGTGGAGCTTCTCCAAGTGTTCTGTGGCGGGAGTCAGGAGGGGGCCGTGGGCGGGGAAGAGGCAGCTTGGCTCAACTGCGAGCACCTTTTCTAGGGATCCCAGGTAGGCGTCCATGTCGCCCTCAGGCGGGTCAATGACGATGGTGCTGAGGCCGGCCACCAGGTCGCCGGCAATCAGCGAACCGTAGGTCGGGTCGTGGAAGGCGAGATGGCCGCGGGTGTGGCCGGGGGTGTGCAACACCCGCACCGGGAAAGGGCGATGGACTGAGCCGAGCTGGTGGATCTCGCCGTCAGCAAGTTCGCCGTCCAATTCGATTCCGGCGCTGAGCAGCGCTGCTCTGCTCAGCGAGTGAGCGAGGACTGGCACCCTGAGATGACGGCGAATTTCCTCGACCGCGCCGATGTGGTCGGCATGATGGTGGGTGAGCCAGATGGCGCGAACTCGGCGACCCCGCTGCTGCGCCGCGGTGAGGGCCGACAAGAGACGGTTGATCTCTTCGGGAAAAGGCGAAGCCGGATCTACCAGCACTGCTTGGTCGTAGCCCAGCAGAAAGGCGTTGGTGTGGGTGGCTGGGGGCAGGGTGGGGGTACGCAGGGGTAGCAGCAGGACGCCGGGACGGAACTCAATCTGGCGCATTTGGCCGAGAAAAGTCTCGCGAGTGTCGACCAAACGGCGCAAGCCTCTATTGGGGCCGTCTTCGTGCAGCACTTTCAGAATGTGAACGATGGGCGGCGCCGCCAGGACTTCGCCGCTTCGCCAACGGGCCAGGGCGATGGCTGGTTCTATCCACTCGCCATGGTCGAGTTCGCCGGGCTGAATTGTGGGTTGCGTGGTTTCGCTGGCCGGCCATTCGAGGAGGAAGAAGCGATTGTCGAACCTCATTGGCGCTAGCGGGGGAGTCAACCAACGGCCGGCAAAGGACAGTCGGGAGGCGTCGGGCAGGATGCTGCTAGCCGCTGCCAGCTCAGCAAAATCGCCTGCCGCCAGCAGCTGCTGGCGCAGGCACTCGAGGTCGGCAGGATCTCCTTGAGCGAGAGGTAGGAGGCCAGTTTCTTCAACCAGCTCGCGCAGAGCAGCGGCCACTAGACCGGGAATCAGATCAGTACCGATCGCTTCTCGGGTGGCGGTGTCCATGCCGGCCATTGCCGGGCTGGTCTGAGTCGCGCTGAGGCCGTGGGCGGAGCCAGCGATCTCGACGCCGGCGTCTGAGCGATCCAAGCTGCCACCGGGGAAGGCGTGCCAGCCGGCCATGAATCGCAGCCGTGGCGAGCGTCGTACCCAGTAGACCTCGAGGCGACCGGCGGTGCGCCGCCAAGGCACCACGGCGGCCGAGGGGCGGGGTGGTCGCGGCGGCGTGGCAGGAGCTGCCAAACCTGACAGGATCTGCTCGTAGAGACTTTGCTGCGGCTCGCTCATGAGGGTCTTATAGCAGGATCGGGGCGCTGGTTGAAAGGGAACTCTGGCTGCTGCGTGCTGCTAGTCGCGTGGGCTGGTTGTGAGACTATGAGGCGTCTATCGAGGTCGCTGCCACTCTCTGGCTGAGAACTCTACCGATGAAACGCAAGCTTGGCACTCTCGCCCTTCTATACATCGTTCAGGGGCTTCCCTTTGGTTTTCAAGTCACCGCTCTGCCGATCTACTTGCGGCAGCAGGGGGTGTCGCTGGCCGGTATCGGACTGGCCAGTCTGCTGTCGCTGCCGTGGATGATCAAAGTTTTCTGGGGGCCGGCGGTAGACCGCTTCGGCTCGCGCAAGTTCGGCCGCCGACGGTCTTGGATTCTGCCGTTGCAAGCGGCGCTGGCGGTGAGTTGCCTAATTGCCGCGTCAGTCTTGCCCGGCGGCGAGCTATCGCTGCTGGTCGGCGTGGTGCTGTTGATGAACCTCTTCGCCTCGACCATGGATGTAGCGGTCGATGGCCTGGCGGTCGACATGCTGCAAGCGCACGAGCTGGGCTATGGCAACATCGCTCAGGTAGTTGGCTTCAAACTTGGCATGTTGACCGGTGGCGGTTTGCTGGTCTGGGCGAGCGGTTGGATCGGTTGGCGCGGTTTGTTTTTCTCCATGGCGGCTTTGATCGCGTTGGCGATGGTCTTTACTTGGAGGTTCAATGAGCAGTCGGTGGTCAGCGAACCGGTCGCCGAGAGGCCGACCATGGGTGAAATTCTGCGCAGCCTGCTGGCCACCTTTCGCCTGCCCGGAGCCTATTGGCTGCTGCTCTTTGTCGCCACCTACAAGCTTGGTGAGTCGATGGCCGACGCGATGTTTCGGCCTTTTCTCTACGATGCCGGATTCCAGCCGCAGCAGCTCGGATTCTGGCTTGGAACTTGGGGATTGGGCTTCTCTCTAGCAGGTTCACTTCTCGGCGGCGTGCTGGCCAGCCGGATACGTATTCTGTGGGCGGTGGGTTGGCTGGCGCTGTTGCGGGCTCTGGCGGTGGGTGGTGAGTTTTGGCTGTCGTTGGTCGACCCGACCAGTGGGAGGGTGGCGACGGTGATCGCCGTCGAAAATCTATTTGGTGGCGCGCTGACCCCAGCACTTTTCGCCTACATGATGTCGCGGGTCGATCGACGGATCGGTGCTACCCACTTCACCTTGCTGGCGACC
Organism: Candidatus Multivoradales bacterium; assembly: GCA_965248925.1. Taxonomy (GTDB): domain Bacteria; phylum Acidobacteriota; class Thermoanaerobaculia; order Multivoradales; family J023; genus CBDFLE01. Next base: position 317,516 of record CBDFLE010000005.1, read on the forward strand.
GTCGAGGTGTCTGGCAAGCTGGCTGCCGGCACGATGTCAGGCTTCCTGGCCGAGCGATTGGGTTACACCTCGCTGTTCTTGATTGCGACCCTGCTGGCGCTCATGTTTCTTGCTCTTCTGTGGCCTATGTGGCGGGCTGAAGAACGACTCAGAAGGTCGGCCGAGGTCTTTGTGCGCTAGAATCAAAGACTGGAAACGCTGAATTCAATAGGCGACTCAAACGACGGACAAGATGGAATCTCTACCCCCCAACAAGGATCGTCGCTCTGCGACTCGCGCTGCCCTGGGCCGGCCGATTCGGCTGCAGTTCGACGATTCTCTGGAATCCGATCAGGGCACCTGCGAGAACCTGTCGACCGGTGGCATTTTCGTCGCCTGTACGGCGCTGCGACCGGCCGGTAGCCTGGTGCGTTTCGAAGTCCGTCTGGACGAAGAACAGCGGATTCGCGGCCTCGGTGAAGTGGCGTGGAATCGCGGCGAGGGACGGGGGCCTGCCGGCATGGGGATTAGTTTTCGCTTTCTCGAGCAGAACGATCGGCAAAAAATCCTCAAATTGCTCAGCGAGGAGATCAAGCGGCGGCTTGAGAACCAGTCGTTGGTGGCCGATCAGGAAGCTCCGCTCGGCCAATCATCGCCGGTGAGCGGAAGCCGGTCAGTAGGGGAACGGTTGGCGGCCCAGCCGCGGCCCAGCTCGCTTAGCAGGGAGGCTGAGGAGGTCGAAATCGATGCGGCGCTCGACGAACTTGGGGTCGCTGAGAGCGACCCGCGGCTGGCCGACGCAGAGCGGCCAGAAACCTCTTCTGTTCCCCTGCGCCTATCGGCCGAGCCCTTTGATGATCTGTTGGATCAAGCCGACAGCCAAGAGCTTCCCCGGCTCAGTGATTTGCCGACCGCGCCGCGTTTGTCCAAGATCGACGCGCGGGCGGTGGTTCGAGCGGCGCGGTCCGCTGGTATTCGCCGATGGCCGTTGATTGTTGGGGCGATCTTGCTGTTGGCGGTGGTGCTTGGTTGGTGGTGGCTGCGAGGTCTGCCAGAGACCGAGGCTGAGGGCCCTCCGGCGGGCGAGCCGGTCGGCCAAGAAGAATCAGCTGAGCCTGTTAGCCTGGGGTCGGCGCCGCCGGACCCGAGTGGGCAGCCGCCTCGAAAGACCGAGTCAGTAGAGTCCACGGCAACCGCGATGTCCAACTTCAGCAAGTTGCTGGATATTTCCTGGCAGCCGACCGGCGATGGTGGATTGCGCGTCGTGTTGCAGGGCGATGGAGAGATTTCCCGGGGTCGGACTCGTCGCTTTCACATGGTCGGCCTAGAGCCCCGAGAGGGAGTTGTCCTGCGGGGAGTACGGCAGCGCTTCAAACGCGAGACGATGAAGGTCGGCGGGCCGCGAGTGGCGCGGATTCGCACCGGTTTCCATCGCCGGTCGGGCGACGATGAGCTGCATGTGATCTTCGACTTGCTAGATGCCAGAGGACCACGCCCGCGATTGAATTTCGACGGAGCCCAGCTGGAAGTCCTGTTCCCGGCGAGTTGACCAGCCAGCGTTGGGAAAGGCCGCGGGTCCGGCGCCTACCGCTAGACCCGCTTTCCCAAGAGGGAGCTCTAGGCCAGGACCGTGGCCGGCTCCAAGCCGCGCACTCCGGTCCCCATCAGCACCGGTTCGATACGCGCCAAGGCCCAATCTAGCTCGTTCCGTTGAATGACCAAAGGCGGTGCGATACGAATCACGTTGTCGTGGGTCTCCTTGCACAGCACCCCCAACTCCTGCAAGGTCTCGCAGAAGCGCCGGGCGCCCCCCGCCTGGTCGGTGAGTTCGATGCCAATCCACAAACCACGCCCGCGGACTTCGCGGATGTAAGGCGAATCGAGATTGCGCAGGCGATCGATGGCGTAGCGGCCCAGTTCGGCCGAATTCTCGACCAGGCTTTCATCGACCAAGACTCGCAAAGCTGCCCCAGCCACCGCCGCTGCCACCGGATTGCCGCCGTAGGTCGAGCCATGGTCGCCGGGTTGGAATACATCCATCACCACGTCATCCGCGAGAATCGCCGACACTGGGTAGAGTCCGCCGGAAAGAGCCTTGCCGATGATCACCACGTCGGGGCGGATATCTTCGTGCTGGTAGGCGAAGAGCTTGCCGGTACGGCCGAGGCCCGATTGGATCTCGTCGGCCATCAGTAACGAATTGTGCTGCTCGGTGAGCTGGCGCAAATGGCGCAGGTAGCCGTCCGGTGGCACGATGATGCCACCTTCACCCTGGATCGGCTCGAACAACACAGCGGCCACGTTGCTGTGCATGGCCTCGGTGATGGCGTCGAAATCACCGAAGGGTAAGATCCTGAAGCCTGGGGTGAATGGGCCAAAGCCGTCCTTGTACTGGTCATCGGAGGAGAAGCCGACGATGGTCGTGGTGCGGCCGTGGAAGTTATTCTCGAACACCAGGATCTCGGCCTCACCCTCTGGGGTGCCCTTGACCTTGTAGGCCCATTTGCGAGCCGCTTTGATGGCGGTCTCCACGGCCTCGGCGCCGGTGTTCATCGGCAGGGATTTCTGAAAGCCGGTGAGTTCGCTGAGCATCTTGTAAAAAGGGCCCAGCTTGTCGTTGCGGAAAGCGCGCGACGTCAAGGTCAGGCGTGGCGCTTGTTCGACCAATGCTTGGACCAGCTTGGGGTGGCAGTGGCCCTGATTGACCGCGGAATAGGCGGCCAGCATGTCGAGGTACTTCTTGCCTTCGACATCCCAGACCCAGATCCCCTCGGCACGCTCAATAACGACATTGAGGGGATGGTAGTTGTGGGCGCCGTAGGCATCTTCCAGGGCGATGAAATCGGCGGTCTTCATGCTCAATCCTCCATCGAACGATGCTGCTGCAAGCCGGTGGGCGGGATGCTCAGACGGCGGTCGCCGGGACGGCGGTTAGTGCTCTGCCGCTTCTACCACAGATTGTCGGGGAAGAGAATCGCTGCGCTGACTCTGAGGGCTCAGATGTAGCCTAGGGCCCGCAGGCGGTCGAGAGTCTCATCGATGCCCTGGAGTTCAGCGGCGGGCCGCCCCGGGTCGTGCCAGGCGATGGCGCCACGCTCGGGGAGGGTCATTGGGGCTTGCTGGAGGGCGGCAACAGCCGAATCGATGAGGATGATTTGCTGCGACTCGCGGGCGGGCAGTAGGAGCAGAGTGCCCGCGCCCGGCCCGCTGATGCTGAATCGCAGCTGGCCACCGACTTGGGGCTCAGCGACATAGTTTGCCGGCTCGCCCCAGATCAAGGTGGCTGCCAAATCGACTCCAGAGACGGTGAAAGCTAGATCGGTTTCGGCGACAAACAGAAAGAGCCCACGGCGAAGGCCCCTGAATTGGCCAGCGAGGGCGCGCAGACTGGCACGGAGGTCGTCTGCGGACGGTGGGTCGATGCCGGGCAGCGTTTCGATCAACCGCCGCGGGTGGTGTTGAGCCAGCCACTCGGCCACCGGATCCTGGTGGACCGGTAGATCTTCTGCCGCTGCCTTGGGTTGTTCAAAACGCTGGGCGAACCAGGTAATCCGGCGCCCGGCCTGCAAAGCGGCCCAGCGTGGCGGACCATGGACGAAGCTCTCGTTGGTGACCAGGCGACTCGGGCGGTCAAAAAGACCGCGGTCGCCAGCGACCAGGAAGCTCTTAAGCTGGGTCTGCGATACCGGCGAGGTAATTTCAGCGGCCTCGATGCCGGTACCTTGGATCCACAGCGGCACTCGGACTACTTCATCCCACAACCCCGGACCGTGGCCGAAGCCACCGTGGTCGAGCAGTTCTTCTCCGTGGTCGGCGGTGAAGACCATCAATTCAAGGGGGCCGAGGTGTTGCAGCAAGATGTCGAGTTGTTGGCTCAAGTAGCGCGCCTCGCTGGCATAGGCGTCGCGCATTGCCGACAACTCCGCCGGCAACGGTGGGATGCTGCCCGTGGTGCGAGCCTGTACTACCTCGCCGGTCTGGTGCAGGCGATAGGGGGCGTGGGTCTCCATGTATTGCAAATAGAGAAACAAATCGAGGTCGGGGAACCACTCCGCGGCCTGAAGTGCCTGGCGATTGACCCAAGTTGCATCGGTGAGTTCAGCCCCCAGTGTTGTACTGGCATCGGGAGCGATAAACAAGCCGAATCCTTGGGCATAGCCATTTTCGTAGCTGACCGTTGGATTGGCCACCACCGCGATCGGTAGTTGGCCCTTCGCCGCCAGACCCTCGGCCAACGTGTCGAGGGCGTTGGGTAGGGAGATCAAGGTGCCTTTGGGTGCCCGCAGCTCCACTGGCGGGCGACCGGTGAACAGCGCAGCGACCGAAGGCAGAGTCCAGGCGGCGGCGCTGTAGGCCCTAGTAAAGCGCGCACTTTCGCCAAAGCGGGCATCGAGTTCGGGCATGTGGGCAGCGTTGGCGTGGTCGAAGCGCAGCGTATCGGCGACGATCAGCAGCCGACGTAAACCCCGGCGACGTGGATCGGCCCAGCGGGCCTGCAGCAGTTCGACCGGCCGATCGCTAGCCAGAATCAACTCGCTGGCGGAGCCCGCTGGGCACTCGATGGAGGTCGGCTGGTCCAGCTGCCAGCGGTGAGCCGTGCCCGCACCAGCCAGGCAACTCAGTTCGGCTCCCTGCGGGCCGGGTACCGCCACCGCACGAAAGACCCCTGGTGCCATCGGCACAGCAACTTCATCGACCAATGTCCAGCTGCTCGCCCAGCCCAAGCTAAGGCGCTTGGTGGTCTGTTCGCCCGCGAGGAAAGCGCTTCGACTTGGACCGGGGTCGCTGCCGCAGCTGCTGAGAAAAGAAAGTAGGAGAAACCAGGAGGCGAGCTTGCGATAGATGGCCATGGCGCTGAGTCGGTGCTAGGAACGAGCAATTCTGCGTCGATCCGCGAACCGTCTTGAGGTCGCGGGGCAGTCAGGGTGGTTGGCCGGAGCTGCCGTGGGCCGGCTGAGGATACCACGGCGCTAGCTGCGAGATTACAGTTGGCCAGGGCTTGCCAGGACTGCCGCAGTAATAAAAAGGACTCTCGACCGCAGCCGAGAGCCCACCGTACACTCAACCCATCAGATCAGTTGCAGATCGAGACGTCGTCGAGGCCACCCTCGACCAAGTCGCCGGGGCCGGCGCCGTCGGAGACCTGCATCCGCAACTGGACACTGGAACCAGCCGGGATGGCCGCCGTGGCGGCGGTCCAAGCTGCCTGGTTACGGACGTCGCCGATCGACACTATGGGGGTGAAAGACGCGCCGCCGTTGGTCGAGAACTCCAGCAGGAAGAAGTCGTCGCCCGGATCGTCGCCGGTGTCGCGCTGGCCGTGGAAGTAGAAGGCTTCCAAGGTCGACGCATCGGTCACGCTCCACACTGGCGACAGCAGGATGCAGTTGCCGCCATCGACATCGGCGTTTCCGGCCGAGATGTTGGTGGCGGTGAACACCGCATCGCCATTGCCCAACGTGTTGTCGCCACCGACCTGGGTGACGACGCCGCTATTGGTTTGCTGACTCGGCGTGTCGAGTACGAAGGCGCCGCTGGAGCAGGTGCTGCCGGCAGCGTTGGTCCAACCAGCCGCGCCGCTTTCGAAGTCGACTACCACCGAACAGCCGCCGCCGATCGCGTTGATGGTCACCTGGATCGAATCGCTATTCGATAGGCCGCCGGAGTCGGTCACCGCGGCGGCGATCGTGTGGCTGCCCACCGACAGGCTCGAAGTCGACACCGAAGCGCCGCTGCCCAAGCTGCCGTCGAGGGACGAACTCCAGGTGATCGAGCCCGAGATGTTGCCATCTTCAGCGTCGGTAGCGGTGCCGGTGAAGCTCACGTTGGCACCTTGGCTGAAGGACGAGCCGTTGGCCGGGGCGGTGATCGACACCGTCGGAGCAGTGTTGCCACCGCTGCCGTCCGAGCAGATTGAGAAGTCGTCGATACCACCTTCGACCAAATCGCCGGGGCCAGCTCCGTCAGAAGTCGACACCCGCAAAGTGACGTTGGAACCGGCGGACACCGGCACGGTGACCTGGGTCCAGACGGCGTTTGAGGTAACATCGCCGATCGACACTGCCGAGGTGTAGCTTGAGCCGCCGTTGGTGGAGACCTCGACGCTGAAGAAGTCGCCCGTCGGATCGTCGCCAGCGTCGCGCTGGCCGTGGAAGTAGTAGAAGGTCAAGTCCGAGTTGGTATTGACCGCGAAGACCGGTGAGTCGACCACACAGACGCCACCATCGACATCGGCATTGCCGGCCGAGATGTTGACCGCGGTGAACAGCGCATTGCCCGTGCCGCTGGTGTTGTCGCCACCGACCTGGGTGGTGACGCCACTATTGATGATCTGGGTTGGATTGCCGATCACATAGGTACCGGTCGAGCAGGTGCTCAGTCCGGCATTGTTGACCCAGCCGGCGAAACCGTTCTCGAAGTCGGTTTCCACCGTGCAATCACCCCCGCCCACCGTGTTGATGGTGATGGCGACCGAGTCGCTATCGCTCAAGCCGCCGGAGTCGGTGACCGCGGCGGTGATGGTGTGGCTACCGGCCGAGAGGCCGGAAGTGGAGAAGGAAGCACCGCTGCCAATGGCTCCATTGATCGACGAAGTCCAGGCCAAGTTGCCGGCGATGTTGCCATCTTCGGCATCGGTGGCGGTGCCGGCAAAGGTCACCGACGTGCCCTCGTTGAACGCCGAGCCGTTGGCCGGGGCGGTAATGTTGACGGTCGGTGCGGTATTCGCCGGGGCGCCGCAAGAGGGGAAGCTGAAGCTGCAAACCCGGGTCTTCCAAGCCACCGTTCCAGTGGTCTGGACATACTCGTTAGTCAACCAGAAGGTGCAGCCATCGACCGGGTCGACGCTGATCGACGAATAGTCGACCCAGCGGTTAGAGCCGAGCTGCGAGCCGGTACCGTCGACGCAAGCGCTTTCCGTCTGCAGCGAGCCGGCCGCATCCGTGGTCTCGTTGCCGGTGAAGTATATCGACGGGAAGGTCGAATTCGATGAGCGGGTATAGCTCAGGCCGATGTTGCCGCTGCCGTCCATCGCCACCGAGCCTCCCCAGCGGCTCTCACCATCACCGGGGGCCAAAGTGCCGGTCTGGGCGATCGAGATGCTCACTGCGCTGTTGATTGCAAATTGCGCCCAACGAATGCCGGCGATATCGCCGCCAGAGTCGACGGTGTGATTGATCACCCCGAAGTGATTGCCACCGATGAAGCGGTTCTGGAACCGATACATGGTGAACTGACCCAGGGTGTCGAGGTTCTGGGCAGTGCCGGGCTGCTGAATGCAGTCGCGGCTGAAGCCGCAGAGTTCGGCGTCAAACTCACCGGTGGTGACGTAGCTGGTCTCGGAGAAAGTCGAGGTGTTGAGATTGCCCCAGTTGGTGCAGAACTCCCAGAAGCGGTAGCCGTCCGAGCCATTGACTACTCCCCAGGTTTCCTCGTCGAGGGCCTGCACGTAGAGAGGGCAAGTGCCGGCAGGAGCCGCTGGGCCCTCGAGGTGTGCCGGTTGGATGCCGAAAGCAGTCGGGGATCCGGTCGACAGGTTAAAGCGCACGAAGTTAGCGTTGGCGCCGCTCAGCATGGCGTCGCGATCGAAAGCAGTGACCTGCACCCCGGAGAAACTAGCGCCGAAGTTGTTGGTCATCATGTGGTAGGCGCTCTGGCCGGCGCCGTCGCTCCACAGGCTGATCTTTGGGTAGTCGTTGAACTCACCGGGGCTGACGGTGAAGTCATAGAGAAAGTAAGGGCCGGCCGGGTTGGAACCCTGGCTGATGGCGAAACATTGGTGGCCATCGGTGTTGCTCGGACTGGTGAACTGGCTGAACACCCAGCGGCCGGCGAGATGATCGTAGAGCACGATCGGGTCGCCCGCATTCTGCGAATCGCAGACGCCGCCAAAGCCCTGCCAGAAAATATTGCCGACGAAGGGGCCGCCGGCCACCGAGCCGTTGCTCTTGTTGAAGAACACCCAGCCCAGGTTGACGTACTGGACGTAGAAATTGACCCCGACATCGCCGTTGATGTCCGGAGGCGAGATCAGGCCGCCGATCAAGGCGCCGTTGTCGTTGTTGTCATAGCCGTCGAAAGACAGGTTGGCGGAGGGCGCGCGACTGGCCAAGAAGTCGCTCCTCAGCGGGTCCGTGCTGGTCTCGACTGCGCGGCGGCCGACCAGGAAGGCTGGAATGGTGCGGTTGGGAACTTCATGCTCGAAACCAAAGGAGGTGGGTTTAGGCACTCGCCGAGCCAGCTCGTCGATAGTCGGCGCGACGCCGAACCGGACTGCCTGGCCGGTGCCGGGGGTGGTGCTGTCGGTACTCTGCGCCCACAGCGGGAGGCTCAGCAGTCCAAGGGCCAAGGCGGCGATCAGGAAAAAGTTAGTCTGTCGTTTCAAAGCTTCGATCCTCCACTAGCGATGGTTGGGGTCTCTCGGGGGACACCTAATGAAGGGATCGCTGGCGGCAGGAACGGCGGCTGCACGCCGCACCCGGACAGGCCGGCACGCCACATCTATGGCGCGCTACGCTCCCGGTCGCGCGGACAGTGAACACCTCGCAGCCTCTCCCGCGATAGGCCACACGACCGGACTATGGCAAATCCCTAGGCTAAACCATATAGGATTTCGTCAATAAGACCGAACCACTGCCGATCTGACACCGATCTGACACAAGATACAGAGATTGTTTCTGACTCCAGAACTCCTGACATACCCTTTTTCTCAAATGTCCGGTTGAGCCTCTCCGGAGGTGTTCCGAGGCCCTGGGAAGGCCAGGCTCCGGGGTGGCGCCTTCTTGATCGCGAACCGCATCCGTAGCTCGGTGCCGGGGAAGTGGGTGGCGGTAGCGTTGAGTTCTTCGCAGACGGCGGCGATCGCCGCCGTCTTGTGGGGAGAGCTGAGCGGGTCGATGGAAAGGAGCAGCACGGTGTCGGTAACCTCCATATCGCCGCCGGCCGCGAAAGCGCTTTGGATCAGGGTGCGTCCCTCCTGCTCGGTGCGGCGGTAGTGGGGTGATAGGAGCCGGAGAAGATCACCTTCGGCCTGGTAGGCGACCATCTTGAGAATATCGGTGAGGTGCTTGCGCTCGACGGACAGCTTGATGACATCCGCTTCGACGACCTCTTGGACGGGGACGCGGACGGGGAGGGTCGCGCGCTGGTTCTCGAGTTCGGTGATCTGCTCTATCGCTGCCCGGACCCTGGCGGAGATGGCGGCGTTGGCGATCTTGAATCCGCGCATCGTGCGCCGCCGATCCTCGCGGTTTTCAAGAGCAGCGATCCCGATGTGGGCCCGGAGCTGCTCGAGATGTGCGTGAGCTTTGCGCAGCTCTGCATTGATCTTGCCGCGCTCGGGATTCGGCACATCGCGGGCAGCGTCCGCTGGCTCGGTGCCATAGTCCACCAGGGCATCGAGTGCGAATTCTTCGCGCAGGTATTTGAAGAAGTTCTCTTGCCTCCAACGATCGAACATGCGGTAGGCGACCTCGAGTGTGGAGAGGTCGCGGCGGGAGGTGATGATGGACGTCTGGTGGCCGTTGTCGCAGAGGCGGGTGACCTGGCGCAGGTACAGCCGCTTGCGCTTCTTCCTCGGGCCATACTCGAGGTAGATACGCTGATCGGCGAGGAGGTACTCGAGCTTCCGCCCGTGGATCGTGTCCTTGATCTGCCCGAACTTGCTCAACGGCACCGGACGAAAGGGGGCCTTTCGGTATGTGAGGATGTCGAACTTCTTGGCGATGAGCTTCGCAAACAGCTTCGGGCTCCAACCCCCACGGTCGAAGACGACGGTGACTCGCCGGTCTCCGAGTAGCTTTCGTACCTCTTCGAGAATGAGGGGAAGCATCGTCGCAAGCCCCTTGTTGGCCTCGGTGGGGACCACGAAGAGAGGCTCGCTCTCAGCATCGTTGACCCAGTAGTCGGTGGTGGCCGGCATCGCGATCCGCATCCGCGCTACGTGTGTCTTGGGAATCTCTCGGCCACCGTGGTAGGCGCGCACATGCCCGTCCACGTAGAGGAAGCCCATGGCATGGCCCCTGGTGGCGACCCGGCGCTGAGCGAGGGCGCGACCGAGATCCGCGGCCAGGCCATGCGCGGCCAGCCGAGCGAGCTTGTTGCGCAAGGTTTTCACTTCCGGCGCTCGGTCGAGCCCGAGAAGCTGACCCAAATGCCGGGGTGAGCGCTCCTTGAGCCCTTCGGGTCGCTTGACCCGCAACAGTGCCATCAGCAGCAGGGTTACCAGAGTGGTGCGCAGCCCATAGAAGGCCGGCCCGATGCTGCCGTACAGCTCCTGCGCGATGGAGAGCACGCCGCTGTCCACCAGGGCGGGAATCGCCAGCAGAGCACCGGCGCCCGGTAGCTGGGTCGCCGCTCCGAAGATCGGCGCCGCATCATCGAGGAATCCCAGCCTCGCCAGCAGCCGATCGCTGGCGCGATCCGCTGGATCGAGGTCCAGCGAGAGGGGAACCTGATCTTGCTCGGACGCAGAAGCGGACAGTTTTGGGTCCGCAGCCGCTGGGTCACCGCCACCCTCAGCGTCGAGCGCAAGATCCGCAGTTTTCAGGGGGCCGTCGACCTGCTGCTCATCAGAGGCGGACAGTTTTGGGTCCGCACTCTCGAAGGGCATCGTCATCTGCACTACCGACCGCTCTTTCCAGCCCAGGCGCTTGGCGAGCTTGCGAACGGCCTTCTCATCGATGCCCAGCCGCCGGCCAATCTCGCGATTCGACACACCCTCGGCCTTCCAGCCGTTGACCGCGTCCAGGCGGCCCTGCGCTACCCGAGACTGACCCCGGGGAAAACCGCGCGGCCGGCCCAGAGCAGCCAGCCCACCTTCTTCGAAGCGGCGCTGATTCCGGCGCACAGTCCGCACATCACAAGCGAACGCAAGGGCCACCTCGCGTTGCTGTGCCCAGCCCAATTCAACGAGACTCACCATCGCGTGGGCCTCGCCTGTCCTGTCGCCGGCAGCGAAGTGAGCGAGCGGCATGCCGCTGACCACCACCACCCGATAGCCGCCCCTCTGCCGGAGGCGGCAGCGGTCGTTGATCACCACAACCCCATCGGGGACCCCGGCGTGGTCTGGGAACAGGACGGTGTGCTCGCTCGTCAGTGCCATGCTCGATCATGCCTCGGCACCGAAAAAAGCGGACAGTTTTGGGTCCGCACCACCTCTGAGGGGCGGTCCTGTGTTTTCAGAGGGTTAGGAGGGGTAGGTCAGGAGGTCTGGACTCTTGTGCCAGATGTTTAGTCGCGGAGATGGCGGCGGAGATCAGAGGCGGACTAGCGGACTCCCACCTGGTTGCGGGCGCCGTGGCATTTTTTGTACTTCTTGCCCGAGCCGCAGGGGCAGGGGTCGTTGCGGCCGATCTTCTGGTCGGTGCGTTGGATGGTGGCGGTTTTCCTCGGCGCTTGGGTCTTGGCCGGGGCGGAGAATTGGAAGCGTTTGCGCATTCGCTCGGCCATCTGCCGGCGGCGTTCGGCGATCTCTTCTTCAGTGGCCGGTTCGGCGCGGAAGACACCGCGGATGATGGAGTCTTCCATCCGCGTCTTCATCGCGTCGAAAAGGTCGAAGCTCTCTCGCTTGTACTCGTTGAGCGGGTCGCGCTGACCGTGAGCACGCAGGTTGATGCCGTCTTTGAGGTGATCGAGGGCCAGCAAATGGTCTTTCCACGATGCATCCACCACCGACAGCATGATGTGCCGCTCCATGGCGCGGATGACTTCCTCTGTCAGGCGCTCTTCCTTGGCCTTGTACTTACCTTCGATCTCCTGCCACAGAGCATCCCGCAGTTCCTCGATCCCAAGTTCTTCGAGGTCGGCGTCGATCTTGTGGGTGTCGATGTCGAAGGCAGAGAGGATGTCGGTGGACAGCTCGGTGAGTTTCCAATCCCGCGGATCTTCCGACTCCGGGCAATGGGTAGCGAGACCGTCGTCAAGGATGTCGCCAGCGACTCGCAGGGAGTACTCGCGGGTCTCCTTGCCTTCGAGGATCTCGCGGCGCAAGGCGTAGATCGCCTCGCGCTGCTTGTTCATCACGTCGTCGTACTTCAGCAGGTGCTTGCGAGTGTCGAAGTTGCGGCCCTCAACCTGACTCTGGGCGCGCTCGATCGCTTTGGTCACCATGCGGTGCTCGATCGCCTCGCCTTCTTCCATGCCAATGCGGTCGAGGATACCTTTGATGCGGTCGGTGCCCATGAAGATGCGCATCAGATCGTCTTCAAAGCAGAGGAAGAAGCGTGACGACCCAGGATCACCCTGGCGCCCTGAGCGGCCTCGCAGTTGATTGTCGATGCGCCGTGATTCGTGGCGCTCGGTGCCGAGAATGTGCAAGCCACCGGCCGCCAGAACCTGCTCACGTTCGCCTTTGCAGCTCTCCGTGTAAAGGGCTAAGGCGCGCTCGTAGTCCTCAGCCTCGGTCTCGGGGTTGGCTTCGGCGCGGGCCATGGCCGGCGGGCTACCGCCGAGCACGATGTCGGTGCCACGGCCGGCCATGTTGGTGGCGATGGTCACCGCTCCCTTGCGCCCGGCCTGGGCGATGATCGCTGCTTCGCGCTCGTGGTACTTGGCGTTCAAGACGACATGGGGCACTCGTTCGCGTTTGAGTCGCTTGGACAGCATTTCGCTGTTCTCGATCGAGATGGTGCCGACCAAGGTCGGTTGATCGCGCTCGTGGCAGTCACGAATCTCCTCGACTACCGAGGTCCACTTTTCACCGGCGGTGCGGAACACCACGTCCGGGTGGTCGATGCGGATCATCGGTTCGTTGGTGGGCACCACCGAGACGTCAAGGTCGTAGATCTCGCCGAACTCCGCCTCTTCGGTGTCGGCCGTGCCGGTCATACCGGAGAGCTTGTCGTAGAGGCGGAAATAGTTCTGGAAGGTGACCGTGGCGAGGGTCTGGTTCTCGCGCTTGATCTTGACCCCTTCTTTGGCCTCGACCGCCTGGTGCAGGCCGTCGGACCAACGCCGGCCAGGCATCTGCCGACCGGTGAACTCGTCGACAATCACCACCTCGCCGTCGGTGATCATGTAGTTGACATCGAGTTTGTAGAGGTAGTGGGCGCGCAGGCCCTGGTTGACCCCGTGTAGCACCTCCATGTTCTCCATCTCGTAGAGGTTCTCGATGTTGAGCACCTTCTCGACCTGGGTAACTCCATCCTCGGTCAGGCTGACGGTTTGCGCCTTCTCGTCGACCAGGAAGTGGCCGGTGGTGTACTTCACCCCGTCTTTGTCTTCGTGCTCGTCGCCTCGTTCGAGGCGGGGGATAATGCGGTCGATGGTGTAGTACTTCTCGGTGCCTACCTCCGAAGGGCCGGAGATGATCAGCGGCGTGCGCGCCTCGTCGATCAAGATCGAGTCGACCTCGTCGACGATGGCGTAGTGGTGCCTGCGCTGGGCCATGGCCGAGAACTCAAACTTCATGTTGTCGCGCAGGTAATCGAAGCCGAGTTCGTTGTTGGTGGCGTAGGTGATGTCGCGGCGGTAGGCCTCTTGGCGCTCGGCGTCGCCCATCGAATTCTGGATCGCACCGACTTCCATGCCGAGGAAGTTGAACACCGGCTCCATCCACTCGGCATCGCGCCGTGCCAAGTAGTCGTTGACGGTTACCATATGAACCCCTTGGCCCGACAGGGCATTGAGGTAGGCGGGCAGGGTGGAGGTCAGGGTCTTGCCTTCACCGGTCTTCATCTCGGCGATCTTGCCTTGATGAAGGACGATGCCGCCGATTAGCTGGACATCGTAGTGGCGCATGCCAAGGCTGCGTACCGCCGCCTCTCGCACCGTGGCGAATGCCTCAATCAGCAGGTCGTCAAGCTCGCGCCCTTGCTCGAGTTGCTGGCGAAACTCGAGCGTCTTGGCGCGTAGCTGATCGTCCGACAGCTTCTTCAGCTCTGACTCGAGGGCATTTATGAGGTCGACTTTGGGTTGCAGGCGCTTTCTCTCACGCTCGTGCTTGGTGCCGATGATCTTGGTCAGAACTGCATTCAACATGGTGGATATTCCAGCAGCGTCGGTCAAATACGTATCGAAATCGACTGTCAGGCCACTGGAGCCTAGTGCCGAATAATCGAAAGCGAAGTGCGGGGCCACGCCGCGGCGGGCCAGAGCAAATAGTCTAGCAGGAGAGCGAGGCTTACTGAGAGGCAAGAAAAGGGCGCCAGGACAGTGCCAACGGCGGCGGAGTGCCGCCGCCGAGGCTCAAAGAGCTACTCTGAGATGCTGTTGTGAATATAAGCCAACGGGTTGGTCGGACGGCCATCTAGGCGCACTTCATAGTGCAAATGGTAACCCGTCGAGCGGCCGGTGTTGCCGACGTGGCCGATCACTTCGCCGCGCTTGACCCGCTGCCCGGACTTTACCACGATCCGGGACATATGACCGTAGCGGGTGGTGATGCCGTAGCCATGGTTGATCTGCACGGCGATGCCTAATCCCTTGTTACGTCCAGCCATGGTCACAACGCCGTCACCGCTAGCAACCACCGGCTTGCCGGGCGGGGCGACAATGTCGAGTCCCCCATGGCGTGCTCGACGACCGGTGAAGGGGTCACGGCGAAAACCGAAGCGGCTGGTCATCAAGCCCTTGACCGGGCTGATCGCCGGAATCGACGAGATCAATAGCCGACGTTCGGTCAGTCGCTCGTCGAGTCGCTCCATGCCGCCGCCCATCTGATCGATGCTGCTGCGCAGGGATGAGATCTGCTGCTTGAGTTCAGTCTCACGATCGTCCGCCAACTCGCGGCCCAGGCCGTCGTTGTCGGCCCAACGCTCTTCGAACAGCGCATCGTTCGGGTCCATGCCACCGATGCCGGCTTCACTGCCGGGAGAGAGTTCAGCCAAACCGGCGACGATCGCCAGCTTGCGGATACGCTCTTCGTAGTCCTCAAGCTGATCTTGCAGCTCGCGAATGCTGGTTTCGAAGCTCTCGTTGACCTGCCGCAGATCCTCGTTCTGAGTCTCGATGCGGACTAGTTCCTGGCGATCCACCGCGGTGGTGAAGTAGGAATAGGTAGCGATCAGGCCACCGACGGTCAGAGCTAGCAGGCTGGCAAAGACCAGGCCAACCTGAAGGGAAGTGACGCGCCATTTGCGAAACTTGGCGCGTGCATGCGGGACGAAAATGATCGTGTGCTGATTCAAAGCTCGATTGCAACCCGGTAAAAGTGGAGTGGGCAGGCATCCTTCCTTCTTACGCAGCCCACACGGCCCGGTGCCGCCCTCCTGGGAGCGCGTACCGAATAACCGAAAAAGGGCTTCGAAGAACGTACTTACCTTGTTCCTACTCCGAAGTCTTGCATTCGTTCTTGAATTCTTTTCGGGACTCGTTGAGAGCGGGAAAGCCCTGTAAGGCGAACTCCGTCAAGAACTCCAGCTTGGCGGCCAAAGACCGGCGCAGTGTATATGAATAGCCCCTAATGTCAAGGCCTATCGGTACTTGGAGCGTTTTCCACAATGGCAATTTGTCTAGCCAGATGGTTCTCTAACTGCCCTCTCAGCTCAGCCAAGTGAGCGCTCTGTCCGGCCAGTCCATCGCTGATTCGGTCGACGATAGAACTCAGCTCTCGAGCTTGCTGATCGAGTTCGATCGGTTCTTCGACCGCTGCATCGAGACCGCCGCGGCGCCAGGCCCAGGGCCGTAGCAGCTTGGCTAACTGCCGGGCGGCCTGGAGCATCACCCGCCAGCTGCCGTGCAGACTTTGCCGGACTAGCTTCTCAACAGGTTGGGTATTCGCATCGGCGAGAGCCTCGTCCAGAGCTGCCCGCAACGCCAGTGGGCCGGGTTTGACCGCGGCTCCCCGCGCCAGCCCATGCCGCAGCAGGTAGGCGTCGTAGAAGGTACAGGCAACGGTCTCGACGCAATCTTTGACCATGAAGACGATCACCAGCTTGCGGATCAGCCGCTTGAGCACCTTGAACACACCGCCGAGCAGCAGCCGGCGGAGGCAGCCCTGATGGGCCGACCGCAGGGTGCCGCTGAGCAGAGCGATCTCCATCGCGTGCAATGCGAATCCCGCCTTGGCGGCCAGATCTCGGGCCAGCCGGCGGCGTAAAACGTCGCGCACGAAATCGTCGAGTAGGGGCAGTGGAATCAGTGGGCAAAGCCCAGTCAAAAGGCTGTAGAAGACGATCCGCCGAGGAATTTTTCTAGGCTCGTAAGGGCCGTCGGAGTCGTAGCGCGCCAGGGGGTGCGGCGAGTCCGTCATCAGCTCTCTCCAAAATAGCTTTGAATGCGGCGCATCCGCTCCTCGTCTTTGCCGTCCAGGCTTCGTTCCGTGGCTTCGCTCAACGTCGGTTCGAAGTCGCCGTGGTGGACCCTCTGCTCTACCAGCTTGGAGAAATTGGGGATCTCGGTGAGCAGCGAGCTGATTTCGAGCACGTCGCGGTAGGGGCCCCGGCCGCTGGCCTCTTCGGGCTTGAGCAGGTACAGCCGCTGTTTCGCTCGGGTTACTGCAACGTAGAGCAAACGGCGTTCTTCCTCGTAGCTGTCGCTGTCGGCCAGGGCCGCACGCGAGGGGAAATGACCGTTGCTGAGGTGCACCACGAACACCGCCCGCCATTCCAGGCCCTTGGCCGAGTGTACGGTCGATAGGGTCAACCACTCATCTTCTGCCTGCCGCTCGGCGCGTAGGCGGCCAAAATCGGGCGGGTCGATCGCCAGGTCGGCCAGGAAAGCGTCAAGCTCGCGGTAGCGCTCAGCAATGACCTGTAGGGCCTCCAGGTCCTGTAGCCGGCGGTTGACGTCGTCGTATTTCTTGGGCATCCAGCGGCGGTAGGCGAGAATGGCGCTGGCCAGCCGTTCGGCCAAGGGCTGGCGCTCGGCGGCCAGCTGGCCCAAGACTCGTTGCAGCTCGGCGAGTTCCAGCGCAAAACGCTTCTTTGCCAGAAGGGCAGCGGTCAAGACCGCGAGATCGCCGCCGCTGTCGATCACCTGCCGGCTGATGCTTTCCGCGGTGGCTGGGCCGATCCCTTCGAGCAGCTGCAAGATTCGAAACCACGCGGGTCCGTCGAGAGGGTTGGCGGCCAACCGCAGCAAGGCCGTCACATCTTTGATGTGGGCGGTCTCGACCAGCTTGAGGCCACCGAATTTGCGGAAAGGGATGTTGCGCTTGCCGAGTTCCAACTCCAGACCGTTGGTGTGCCAGGCGGCGCGGCAGAGCACCGCCATTTCGCCCAGCGCGACTCCTTGCTCACGCAGTTCGAGCACCTGATCACAGATGAAATCCGCTTCTGCACGGTCGTCGGCGGTGCGCACGAAGGCGGGTAAGGTCTCACCCTCGAGTTCACTCCACAGCTGCTTGCCAAAGTGCTCGCGGGCCGGGCCGAGCACCGCGTTGCCGAGATCGAGAATTGGCTGCGTACTGCGGTAATTCTGCTCCAGCAGGAAAGTCTTGCAGTCTTTGAAGAGGGTTGGAAAGTCGACGATGTTGCGGAAATCGGCACCGCGGAAGGAGTAGATCGACTGCGCTTCGTCGCCCACCACCATGAGATTTCCGTGGGCAGAGGCCAGCAAGGCGGCGAGGTGTGCTTGCAAGCGGTTGGTGTCTTGGAACTCGTCGACCATCACGTAGTGGTAGCTGGCGCCGAGGCGGCGGCGCACCGCGTCGTGCTCCACCAGCAAGCGGCGCAGCTCCACCAACAGGTCGTCGTAGTCCATCACCGAGAGTTCCCGCTTACGCTGGCTGTAGCGCCCGGCGAGTTCAGCGATATCGTCCAGGTCGTCGAGAAATTGCGGGTAGTCCGCGGCCACCAGCTCGGCCAAGGGGCGTTGGGTGTTGACCCGCTTGGAGGCCAGGTCGATCAGCGTGTCCTTGCGTGGAAACCGCCGGCCGCGCTGGGCGAAGCCAGAGGCGCTGCGCAGCATGCCCATCAGGTCGGCGGCGTCGCCTCGGTCGAGGATGGTAAAGCCGTCGGCGTAGCCCAGCAGCGGAGCGTGGCGCCGCAGGACCGTATTGGCGAAAGAGTGAAAGGTGCCGCCAGCGACTCGCTGGCAACGCTCATCGAGCAAGCCGGCGGCGCGGCGTAACATCTCTTGCGCCGACCGCCGAGTGAAGGTCAGCAGTAGAATGTGCTCGGGCGCCAGGCCGCACTCGACCAATCTCGCCAGCCGCCAGACCAGGGTCCGAGTCTTGCCGGTGCCAGCGCCGGCAACCACCAGAAAGGAGCCGTCGCGGGCCTCCACGGCAGCTCGCTGGGCCGCATTGAGCTGGCCTGCCAAGTCGAGAGCTGGAGCCTCGGAACGTTGCATCGCGAAGCGACTCTAACCTGTCTCTTCGCTCGCTAGGAGAAATCTCACTCACGGCCTGCTAAGGTCGCCGAAAATTTGAGGAGAGAGCATGTTTGCAGAGCCGATGAAGAATCACCAGATCGCTATTCTTTCGACCGTCTTAATCGCGGTTCTCGGCCCTGGGGCGCCGTTGGCCGGTCAGACCGAGGAAGCCCCGCCGACCCAGCACCAAGCCGAGCAGCACGGCCACGCTGGGCATCAGCAAGCGGCTCAGGGCCAGCACGCCGCAAGCGCTCCCCACGCCGCGGGTGCCGCTCACTCAGGGAGCGGGTTGCACCATGATTTCAGCGATGTGGAACGGTGGCAGGCCCGCTTCGACGATCCAGCTCGCGATGAATGGCAGCAGCCAAGCCGTGTTGTCGAGCTGTTGCAAATCAGCTCCGGTATGACGGTGGTAGATCTCGGCGCGGGTACTGGCTACTTCATGCCCTATCTGAGTGCGGCGGTAGGCAAAGAAGGGCAGGTCTTGGCCCTCGATGTCGAGCCGACGATGGTTGAGCATTTGCAAGGCCGCGCCGCTGAAGCCGGTTTCGAGAACGTCGAGGCCCGGCATATTCCGTTCGATGATACTCAGCTTACAGCCGGTTCCTCGGACCGGATCTTGATCGTCGACACCTGGCACCACATCGACGCCCGCTCAGCCTACAGCGCCGGTCTGGCGAAAGCGCTGAGCGCCGACGGCCGGGTTTACATCGTCGATTTCACCCGCGATAGCCCCGAGGGGCCGCCGGTCGAGCATCGGTTGACACCTGAGCAGGTGATGCGTGAGCTTCAAGATGGGGGGCTGCGCGCCGTGCTGGTGCAAGAGGACCTCCCCTGGCAGTTCGTCGTCATGGCCCAGCATTAGGGAGGACGGTTGGCGTCGACTTTCGACGCGACTCCTGCGTCAGGCTTATCCCACCGCAGAGTCTCCTGCTACGGAGTCCGTGGACTAGGTAGCCAGGGAGGCTTCCGTTGTCGATTCTGTCCGCGAGGATGATCGCCGAGGGCACAAGATACCCTTAGCAGCCCACCGTCTATGCCCGCCTTGGCGCGGTTCCCTCAGAGTCGTTTCCTCAGTCGGCGAAGAGACCGCGGTTGGAAGGTCGTATGCCACTGGGAGACGGCGAGATTTCGCGCCTCCGAAGATCCTTAGATCTGAGGAGCCAACGAGAATTCGTCGAGCAGTTTATAAGCGACTTCCTAGGTCGCTTGGCGTCCGCCGCTTGCATTTTTGTACGATACGCTGGCGAGCGTCAGGTTCATTTTGCGACTAGAGTCGCAGTTCAGTGAGGTGGGTAAGTGATTCAAAAAATACACGAATCTAAGCAACAAAAACTACGCGAAGGCATTGGTGGAGGCGGCAGGTGGTTTGTTCCTCTAGCACCCGTTTCCATTCAAGTCATAGATGAAGAGAGAGAGCAGATTGCACACGCTGTTGAAGGCATGTCGCAAACCTATCGGAGCCTGAAGGCACCGGAGTTTAGCTTACGCTTGCCCTAGTTGGCGGGGCAACACCTGCCGGCTCGCCTGTACCAACAACTGGCGATTTTTCGCAGCGCCTTTGGACGCGACAACTTTGGTGCGCTCATTCTCAAGAGTCTCGTTGACGTCGACCAAGTGAGTCTGGGTCCGACGCCAACACGATGGCAAGAAGTTGGTGCCGAGAGGACAACTGTATTCGACTGGACCGCAGCGTCTTTTCACTGCGCCTTGGGTGGGACATCGGTGAAGTTTCTATACCAACGCAAAGGGGGAATTTCCCACTCTCTGATTCCGGATTCGGCGATGAAAAAGACCCAAACCGGGGCGGGCGAAGTGAAGTTGGGATTGCACACGGAAGATCCAAACCAGCGTTTGCGCCGAGCAAGCAAGCGGCAAACTCTTAGTCTTGAGCGTCCTGCTGTTCGGGGTTGGTGGTCGCCCCTGCAAACTGTCGCGATCCTCCCTGCTCCGCGGTTGATGATCGCAGTCCCCGCTCGAGGTCATGCCACAAGTCGCCCGGATCTTCCAGACCGACCGCCAGGCGCAGCAGGCCACCATCGATGCCAGCGCTGGCGCGAGCCCCTGGATCCACGAGTCGGTGGGTCAGCGCCGCGGGATGTTGAATCAGGGTGTCGGTGGAGCCGAGGCTGACCGCTGGGGTGATCCAGCGGAGTGCCGCCACCAGGCGCTCAGCTGCCTGCATGCCGCCATCAATAGTGAATCCAAGGATGGCGCCAGGGCCGCGCATCTGGCGCCCTAGGAGGCTCTGCCTGTCGCCACCAGAAAGCCCCGGATAGAGCACCCGCACGACAGCCGGGTGTGCGGCCAGGCGAGTAGCCAGGTAGCGGGCGCTTTCTTGGGCGCGACGGACTCGCAGGGGCAGGGTGGCGAAGGTGTTGTCGATCAGCACCGGCACGTCGCCGGCAGCTGCTACCAGCGCTTCGATGTCGAGCAGATCGAGGGTCGGATTGGCTGGCGTCTCAGCGATCACTAACGAGGTCGAGGAAGTCACCGCCCCTACCACCTGCTCGGCGGTGACAAATCGAACATCCAAGTCCAGGAGGCCGCTGGCCAGCAGATGATCGCTGGTGCCATAGAGCGGACGTACCGCCAGGATTTGTTCCCCCCGCTGCTTGGCGACCAACAGGCAGGCGGTCAGCGCCGCCATGCCGGAGGCGAATGCCACCGCTTCGCCGGCGCCTTCGAGTTGGGCCAAGCCGCTTTCAAAGCGAGCCACTGTCGGATTGTGCAGCCGTGAGTACACCGGATTGCCCAGCACGGGACCGCCGGTGCACAGAGATTCCAGGCTTTCGCCAGCTGTACCCAGTTCTCCCAGCGGGTAAGTGGTGGAGAAGTCCAGCGGCGGGGCGTGGACACCGAGAGCAGCGAAATCCTCGCGGCCGGCGTGCACGGCGAGAGTGTCCAGGCAGGGGAAGTGGCGGTTATTTGATTCTGTGTCCATGCAAATATCTTAGGAAATCTACGATAGGCGGGAATATAATCCGCAGAATATTCGTCCAGGAGGCCAAAATTCAATGCTTGACCGAATTGACCGTGCCATCATCGAAGCCCTGGTGAAGAATGCTCGCTTGCCCAACAAAGTGCTTGCCGCGCGGGTGGGGGTGGCGCAGTCGACTTGCTTGGAGAGGGTTCGGCGGCTGCACCAGCGCGGCATCTTGGTGGGCTACCACGCCGAGGTCGACAAACGCTCCCTGGGGATCAGTCTGGAGGCGATGGTGGCGATTCGTCTGGCGTGGCACTCGCGGGAGCTGGTCGACTCGTTTCGCCGCCATGCGCTGGGTCTGGCCGAGGTCTTGGGTTGTTACCACATGGCCGGGGCCAACGACTTTCTGCTCCATGTAGCGGTGCGTGATGCCGAGCATCTGCGCGACCTCACTTTGTCGTCGTTCACCACCCGTCCCGAGGTCGATCACATCGAGACCGCTTTGATTTTCGAACACGCGACGAAGGCGAGGCTGCCGATCTACCTCGAAGAGGAGGTCTGAGGCAGGGCCGTTGGCTGGATCGCAGCTGCCGGCAGCTGATGAGGGAGTCTTCTATGAGTCGGACGGTTCAAATCAAGCAGAATAGTGGACCGACTTGATCAGCCTTGTGCGATTTCTCACCAGCTCGGTGCGAACCCGCAGGCGCGTCCGCAGAAGCTGTGCTGCTCTACTACGCTGATACACGCTACCCAGCAACACCCCGTCGAAGCGACTCAGCCGGGCCAGGATCTCCGCGTCGATCGTGTCGCTCTTCAGGGTGCTCTCAGCGATCAAGCGCGCCCGCCGCGGATTCACCACGACGACCTCATGGTCCCAGTTCTTCAAGAGCCGATACAACCGGGGAGTCACACTGCCACACTCCATCACTAGCCGAGAGCGCTCCCGCTTGGCGAAGAATCGCCGCAGCGAAGTCTCGGTAATTGCGACTTGCCGGCGCTCCAGTACCCGGCCTCGGGAGGAAAGAACGCAGATCTCACTGTACTTTGTGTGAACGTCGATGCCAACAGGGTCCATGGTCGGTTTCCTTGCGGGCACCACTGCGCCCTGGGTCTTTCTCCCACGCAGGATGTCACTGATGGGAGACCGGCCGACTCATCTCATCTGGCACCTATTTCCGCCTTGAAGAGCGTGCCAGTTCTCAAAATGGAGTATCGGGTTCCGCCTGGCCGGTCATCGCCGAAAGCTTTGTTATGGCAATTGGTCGCGTCGTGGGGCCACCTACTCGCAGGCGATTCCGTATATTCCCATTTTGCTAATACTGCGAAACTCGCCATACGCCTTCAACTTAAAATAGATCTTCTCCCCAACCCTAATCTGGCCATGATCAGTGGAACCGAGAAGTGCGCCCAGACTGCTCATCACATTCAGTGTACGGTCATTGCTATCTGAGGCGTAGCCCTCAACGATCTCACACGAGGCACTTCCAACAGGAAACTCGAAGCTTACAACCGAGGACAACTCGCCCGCTCTCTCACTGGTGAAGAACAAGTCGACCCATTCGGCGGCTCCCGCGCCCACCGAATCAAGGATATAGTCACTGACATGGTAGATATTGGAGCTGTCCGGGGTCATTGAAAACTTGTTATAAAACAGATTCTCAGAGATGTCGCTTCTCGCGTATGTAGGGCCCGAGTTCTTCTGTAAAGTAAAAGTAATATCTGACGTGTTTATAGCATTATCCACTTTACTCCGATTTCTGAAACGAAGATGGGCACTTTGGTAGCTACATAAATAGGCACTCCACTCCGGATACTCGGTGCAGCCTAGTTCCCAGTTTAGCTCGTGGTTCGGCCTGATTTCAGCGTCTGGAACACCGGAAAGACTGCCGTCAAGATCCCTGATGCTCGCAGTGTAGCTATCCGCCCAATATTCCGTTCTGGCCTGCGCCCGGCCCATATCAATCTTGAAATACGGCTCGGCGGGGTCAAAGCTGAGTCCCCTCGTAAGGTTTACATAGCGAGCGAGTCCGCCCATCAGTTTGAATGCCGAGGGTGCGTACTCGATCCCGTCGTGGCTTAGGAGCGATTCAGAGAACCGCGCAAAGTGGACACTCTCCAAGGAAAAGGGGCCATCATAGAGGAGAACACCGATCAGATCGTCCGACAGACCAAAAGACCCGCCTGCCAAGAAGTCAAGATCTGATTCGGTCAAGCTGCTGCTGATGCCAACAACCAGTGAATCTATGACTCTTGAATTGAAGGCAAAGAAGAGCGACGCTGCATTGTCGGCAAAAATACCGTCTCTATACGTACCCACTGCTGTCCCGTTAACTTCCGACGATTACCAGTTGTCTTTCGTCTAGTCCTGGGATCGGCGGCGGCTCTCGTTTCAAGAGGGCCATGAGGTCGCGGCGCTCAAAGAGGTTCAATTGAAGGAGGCGCAAGGCCTCCCGTAAACTACTGGAAAGACGGTGCTTGTGCTTGATGAAAGCGAGCAATAGGTAGACGCACATGGCGATCCAAAGCTGAGTCAGCACGGCGTTGCGGCTGGTGCCGACGAAAGTCTTGATCTTCAGATTCTGCTTGATCCACTTGAAGAAGAGTTCAATTTGCCAACGTTCGTGGTAGATATCGGCAATGGTCTGAGGTGACAGGCGGAACAGGTTCGTCAAGAAATAGTAGATCTTGCCGGTCTCAGGGTCGCGATAGCCTACTCTCCGCAGAGGCATCGGGCAGTCACGACACGCCTTCACACCGGTCCATTCGATCGTTTGGTCGCTCATCAAACCCTTGGAACGATTGACTCTTCGACGTTCGGTCACGCGGTACTTGGCCCCGCGCTTCAGACGGGTCACAAAGAAAAGACCCTTCTCGCTCAGCTGACGAAACCAGCTGTAGCTGTTGTAGCCACGATCACAAGCTACGATGCTTCCTCGTGGCAGCGTCAGGCTCTTGCAGCCCGCGATGTCACCTGTTTTTCCATCCGAGATCGCAACGAAGGCAGGCAAGTAGCCACCGTGATCCAACCCCACATGCAGCTTGATCGCTCCCTTGGTCGTACGAAACTTCGCCCACGGGAATATCGACAGACAAAGGTCTATCACCGAGGCGTCAAGCGAGAACAAGCGGTTCTTGAACCGGAACGTATGCTTGGGCGCCACTGCTTGAGCACGGCCCAGAAGTCTCCCAAATAGCTCTTCAAAAAGGAGATAGGGCTTCTCTTCGTTGATCCGTGCCAAGTTGGATCGCGACAGGACTCGGCAGCCGAGATGGTAGAGCTTGTGCCGCTGCGCTCGTAGATTGTCAACGATGTCGCGCAAGCTAGAACGCCCGGACAGCTGGGCCATCATCAGAGCCACCAGCTGCGACCAGCGGCTCGCAGTGCGGAACTGGCGACCGGCGTGGTGGCGTTTTGCGAGGGCCTCGAATTCATGTCTCGAAATCAGTTGCAGTAGCTGGGCGAAGACGGTGCTATGATGTGCCAAGGCTCAGATCTCCCTTTGATTCAGCCGTTTAGCGATGACTGATTCTATCAAGACCAGGGAGGTTTGAGCCTATTTTTCTGCGAAGTTAACGGGACAGCAGTGATACGTACCCCTCTCGCCTCGATAGTAGACGCCAGTCTCGGAGTTCTTGTAGGCCTGCAAGTTCTCGAGGCAGGGATCCGCGGCCGGGTAGTAGTGAGTCGTGACGACTTTCCTGTCGGCGGCATTTCGGGGGTTGTCTAAGCTGGGGCCGTTGGGCCCGCCGTCGTGAGTGAAACCAACCTTTGAGGAATGCGCGACGTTTCTCTTGAATTCCAATGTATTCGTAACGACTGCCGGTCTCGCCTCCTCTCCCTCAACGGCAAGACAGTCCGTCGGATGGTTGCAGATTAGCTCCTTGTGGAACGCCATCCAGAAGCCGGTTCCGTCGGAACCAGCCGCAATATTGTCAGTTACATAGTTGTCCGGATTGGAAATCCAGAATGTGGCAGGCCCAGGAAAGCGGGTAGCTGATACGTCCTTGCTCTCACTCTCCAAGAGTTCTCTTCCTACTGGAACTTTCTTCGAGAGAATTCCGATGTTTTCCTCCAGGCGATTCTTTCGCTCGTTGCCATCCTCGAGGAAGTATCCATGCCCAAAGTGATCATAGCACGCATTCCCACTTACAAGCGCGAGATGGGTGCCATGGATCGTCACGCAGCGGTTGTAGGACTCGTGAATACTGGAGTCTTTGATGTACTGCCCCGTCACGATTCCGTTCTCGTGCCAGTGAAACGGATAACGCCCCAGTTCCGCCATTTGGCCAACTCGGAAGAATTCCACGTCTCTGATGAACCCTGCACTATTCGCGCCGGAAATCATCATATGAGCTCCGATCTCCTCAGAAGAAAACATGTCATCATCGGATATAAATCGAATATTTCTCGTTAGATTGACTACTTCTGCTCGTTCATCGAGTGACCATTCAAGGCCGTTGCCATTTGAAAACGCTTCTGTTTCACCCCAATGCTGATGCGTCAGAGGCGTTGAGACGACGAATCCAAATCCGCTGAAGAAGATCGACTCAATTACCCTTTCTTCGGCTTCCCTGGGATCGAAACCCGTCGCCGCGATGACGACGACATCGCCGACTTCCCAGCCGTAGATCGATTCGCTCACGTGGATCGTCTTGGTGTCCTTCGCCGTTCTTGATAACTTGGCCACACCGCTCTTCCCCGGTTTACCGATCAGCCGAATTGTGCCGCCATTCAGGGCAACAAACTCCTTCCCAGGCCTGTCCGAAAATGGATTCAGCGGCCTATTGCCCACCATTGTGAAGCTGATAGTTCCAGTAAACGGCACCATCTCAGTGCCACACTCCACCATTGCGCCAGGGCCGTCAACCAAAATACTGTTCACGGCTACTGCATAGTCCTCATTGTAAGGACAAGACAACTTGCCATTGACAGTCAAGATGCCACGACTGAGGTCTTCGTCTATCCTGACCTCTAGTTGTTCGGGTATAACGAGGTCGACAGAAGCATCGTTCTCGTTCAAATATGACAGGTCGACACAAGAGGGCACTTCAAAGAGGCCGGAGCGATTGATTAGAGGGTGCGGGCCTGGGTTCGAGATACCATGTATGTAGATCTTTCGCCCAGCGTGCTGTCTCACCTGACCATAGGTAAGCGGTATTCGAAAGCGGTGGCTGGCACCGGTGCTTTCACATTGCTCTCCGACAGCCGGCTCGGAGGTGACATCCGCCCTTGCTGCGACGAGGAACTCGCCATTTTGCCCGAAGCCTGCATCGAGATAGACATGAACATCGATGGGATCGGACTGGCCAATCTGGCATGCCCAACCACGGACATAGTAGGTATTCTCCTGGAGAACGAGGTTATCTATGCGACCTATGACTCCGGTAGGAGGCAAAGGAGCTGTCGGGAGGGCGCTGCCTATGGTGGCTTGGCAGGCAAGGGCAACTGCCGCACAGATTCTCAGGCTGTTCAAATTGGAACTCCTAGTTGTTTCGGTTTTCGATTTTGGCGAAGAAATCCAAATTGGCGAGGCGTCGCGGATGCCGAATGCCATGGAGGTCGATGGCGATCCTTA
Source organism: Candidatus Multivoradales bacterium (assembly GCA_965248925.1). Taxonomy (GTDB): domain Bacteria; phylum Acidobacteriota; class Thermoanaerobaculia; order Multivoradales; family J023; genus CBDFLE01. Next base: position 344,249 of record CBDFLE010000005.1, read on the forward strand.
TAACGATACACTATCATGGTTGGAAGCAACCCGAAGAACCGCGATCAGAGGTGCCGATGGCTGTCATATCCTTGGCAGTGTGAACAAAGACCGCCTTCCAGGTCGAGTTGAAGGGCATTCCGTAGGATGCTTCCGCGTCGCTGAAGAGAACCGACTGCCGCTGCTTATCATCGAGGTTCACCTGGCGATAGAGCTGGGTGAGTTAGAGCACCACCTGCGTCCCTACTACCGGCGAGAGTCTCCAGCCAGTCTCCCACGGTTTTGCATCCATGCTCAGCAATAGAGTGCCGGCGGCTGCTTGCTGAGCGCTGAGCAAGGCTTGGCCAAACTGCGGGATGTTGTCGGTGTGGCCCCAGCCTGTGATGCCACAGAGGAGTGTCGGTGGCGAATCGCCATTTGAACACCACCGCAATGTTGCGCATTAGGTCGATGCCATCGATCTCGATGACGAACCCCGAGTCCAGCTCTGGGCGGTAGGTTGCGGGTCGGCGCTGCGATATCGGTCTTGATACGCCCATCGTAGGTGGGACCGGAGCTGTTGCTAGGGTGAATGTAACCGTTCACCTGAGTGTTGCCGACGATCAACGCATTCTCGGCGTTGTTCTTGATCGAGAAGTAGCCCAAGTCGAGGCCACTGTTGCCACCGGCAGCGACGTGTGCGTGAAACCTTTCAATCGTCAGGTCGCCGACAATCGCCGCGTCCCAGTCGGTATTCGTCGGATTCGATGTGTGGACGTATGAATGGCTGCTCACATGCGGCCTGGCGCCAACCTTTTGGTAGCAATCGTAGGTGGCTTCGGGGGCGATCCCGCGAAAGGCCAGAGGCTGCCCGCTATTCCTGGCACTTTGCCAACCGTTGCCCAGCATGATGCCGGCGGCCATCTGGGCATGCAGCAGATAGAACGCCGGTGCGGTGGTATCGATGCACTGCTGCGGCGCCAGCGGTGTCCAGCGGGGCAGCGTAGGATTGCCTGCAAGATCATGTTCATAGAAATCCTCATGGCCGGACCCGGTGCCGATCCTCTCTCTGTTGGCCATGCGAATGCCTGCGCCAGTTAGCACCTCGCCGTTGGCTCCGAGTACCTGATCAGCATCGACGACAGCTCGGATGCCGTCCATCAGCAGCTCTTCGTGCCACGCTCCGGGGACGATTGCCAGCACATTTGCAAAAGCCGAGATCTTGGCGATGTCGCTCGGCTCGGTGACCAGGGTCAAGCTCCTGCCGCCACTGTTGTCGACGAAAGTTCTGCCTCGGTGGTGAAACAGCTGGCGTGGCGATTGCCGAGGTAGCTGGCATGGCTCACCCCGCGGGCAGACCAGTGCCGCCACTGCGCGGCGGTGGGGAAGCTGGCAAAGCTGGCGATGACCAGGACGGGATGCTCAGCTGACCCGGCTCGGTCGGCAAGATCCGCCGCCAGGCCACGGCCGGGCTCTATCGACCTTCGCAGCAGGTGGACGCCGGGGAAGCTCCTGCGGCTCACCGTGTCGTCCTGCTCGGCGAAGATCTGCTGTAGATGATCCGGAGCATTCTCTTTGCTGCGCGTTTGCGCGAGGGGTGCGGAGTAGGCACTGCTGGCTAGGGCGAGCAGGATGAGCGGGCTGATGAATCTCGTGGATTGACGCAACGGCGTGGACTCCTTCCGTGGACGGCAAGTGAGGAAGCGGCCAGGTGGATCCTGGATCGGCCCAGCCAGCTCGCGGGCGGTTCAGCGCAGAGCTGCTGCCGTGTTCAGCGCGGCGGTGCTCTCGGCTCAAGACGCGCAAGCGGGCCCGCGAACATGCCAGGTCAAGAGAGGTTTTCTGGTCGACCGATCAGGCCTGGGGTCTTTAACAGCCCTGGCCGCGGCCGCCGCGGCGCCTAGATGGCTAGGGCCTGCAGGCGTTGCCAGCGCTCGGCGGCCCGCTGATGGGCCTTGGGGACTTGCTGGCGCAGCGGCACCAGGCCGGCCAGGCTCTGCCGCAGTGGCTCAGCCGCTTCGCTCAGCCGGCCCTGGCAGATCAGGGTTTCGCCGAGCAAGCTCTGGGCGTCAAAATATCGCCAGGGCTTGTCAGCACGCTGGGTGAGCCTCGCCAGGCTCAGGCGCAGCTCTTCCTCGGCCTCAGCGCAGCGGCCTTTGCTGAGCAGGAACCTGGCCAGCGAGGAGGTCGGTCGGAGAACAAAGCCGGGTGAGCTCGTCTTGCGGCCGATCTCGGCGGCCTGGCGATAGAGTTCGACAGCGCGCTCCACCTGGCCCTGCTGCTTGGCATTGATCGCCAGTCCCAGCAGGGGCTTGACCCGCTGGTAGTGGTCCGGTCCGAGGTGCTGCTCATAGAGCTGGTCGGCGAGCTCGAGCTCAGTGACCATGTCCTCGTGCCGGCCTTGATCCGCGTAGATGCGGGCCAGGTTGTTGTGCAGCATGGCGAGCTTGGGATGGCCGCCCGGGAACTGGCGCTGAAGAGTCTCTTGCGCCTCGTGATAGAGCATGGCCGCGTCCCCTGGATCGCCGACATGGCTCACCACCTGGGCGTGCTGAAGCAGTGCCTCGATGGCCTCGGCTTCTGCGGGCAGCAACTCGGCTTGCGCCAATGCCAGAGCCTCTGAGGATGGGCCAAGCGCGGCCTGGTAGCTCTCCCGCCAGCACTCCAGATTGACCTGATGGTTGAGGCTTTGAATCAACAGCCGGGCGCCGGCGGTGGAGTCTTGCCGCAGCACAGCCAAGGCGGCCCGGTTGGCTTGCTCCGCTGCATCGAGATTACCCAGCTCCCGCTGCGCCGCACCGACCATGTCGAGACTGGCCGCTGCCTCGCGGCTGCGCTCGCCGCGCAGCGCCAGATGCAGATCGAGAGCTTGGCGGGACCAGCGCAGCGACCTCTCCGGCTCACCCAGCTCGAGGTAGATCTCGCCGAGCACCGCGACCAGAGCAGCGTGGATCCGCGGCTCACCTGCCGGGCCAATGGCCAGATGGCTGGAACTCCGATCAAGGGCCTCCTTGAGGGAAACATCTACCCCTTCGGCTATCCAGGGGCCGGCTTGCTCGAAAACACCAAAGAAGAAACGGGCTACTTGCAGCAGTCCGGCGCGCTCTTGCTCAATGCGGAGGTTGTTGAACCACAGTCCGCCGGAGAGGATCAGTAGAGTGATGAAGGCAGCCAGCGCCGTCGCCGCCGGCCAGCGATTGCGCCGCAGCAGCTTCAGGGCTCGGTAGGCAGGGCCGCCGCTGCGCGCATCTACGGCTAGCCCGTCGAGGTAGTGGCCCAAGTCCTGGCTGAGGCTTTCTACCGATGGGTAGCGCCGAGCTGGCTCCAGCTGCAGGGCTTTTCGCACGATGCTGTCCAGGTCACCGCGCAGGGCCCTGGCCCAGGCCGGTCGATCGGCGGCTCGCTCGCTCAGCAGCTGTTGCTGCTCAGCGCCGCTGGAGGGCAGGGTTCCGCAGAGCAGCTGGTGCAGAATCACCCCGAGGGAGAAAACGTCGCTGGCCGTCGAGACTGGCTCTCCTCGCAGCTGCTCTGGACTGGCGTAGTGCGGGGTCAGCGGTCGAGCTCGGCTTGCTTTGCAGTCGTCGTCCAGCTGCACACTTGGATCGAGGAGGCTGGCAATGCCGAAGTCCAACAGCTTCGGCTGACCATCGTCGCGGACCAGGATATTGCTCGGTTTGAGGTCGCTATGCACGATCAGCCGCTGGTGGCAAGCGGAAACCCCCTGGCAGATCCGGCGCAGCAGAGCGACCCGCTCGGTCACCGAGAGGCTGCGCTGCTCACAATACTGATCGAGGGGCTGCCCTGGAACATACTCGAGAATCAGGTAGGGAAATCCCTCCTCGGTCGTGCCACCGGCGAAGATCCGGGCCACCGCCGGGTGGTCCACCCTGCCCAGGGCCTGCTGCTCAATTTGAAAGCGGCGTCGCGCCGATTCGCCAAAGGGCCGCCAGCTGAGCACCTTGACGGCTACTTTCCGGTCGAAGATCTGGTCGGCCTGATGGGCGAGATAGACCGTGCCCATGCCACCTTGGCCAAGGCGAGCGGTGATCCGGCAGGTGCCCAATCGGCGCCCGAGCAGGTCGGGAGCGGCCAGCACCTCGCGGGCCAGCCAACCGTCTTCGAGAAAATCTGCCGAGTCCGCATCGGCCCGTAGCCACCGCCCTACCGATCGCTGGGTCTCTTCATCTGCGTCGCCGCTGGTCAACAGCTCTTGGCGCTGTTCGGGCGGCAGGTCCAGGGCCTGGTCGAAGAGGTTCCAGGCTCGTTGCCAGCGGCTAGAGGTCATCGTCGGCGCCCTCCGCGATGCGGGCGAAGAGCCAGGCCTTGGCCCGCCGCCACGACCGCGCCACGGTGCGCAGCGAGACGCCGAGGCTCGCCGCAGCCTCTTGCTGGGTCAGCCCCGCGAACACCCGCAGCAGGACGACTTGGCCGAGCAGTGAATCCTGCTGCTCGAGCTCTTCGAGAGCGCGGTGCAAGTCGAGCAGGTCGGGGGTGCCGCGGACCGCGGTGGTGAGCCCTTCTGAGGCACCCACCAGCACCTGCTGGCCGCCCCGCTTCAGGCTGCTGCTGCGACGGGCGTGGTCGACCAGGATGCGGCGCATGATGCGGGCCGAGATGCTGAAGAAGTGGGCACGGTCCTGCCAGCGTACTCGCCGCTGGTCGACCAGCCGTAAGAATGCTTCATGCACCAGATCCCGGGTCTCGAGGGTCAGCCCCCTCTTCTCCCCGCGCAGCCGGTTCGCCGCCATCTGGCTGAGCTGAGTGTAGACCCGCTCGAAGAGCTGCTCCCTGGCGCTGGCGTCACCATCACTCCAGGCGCGCAGATAGCGGGTGATCGTGCTCTGTGCTCCGTCCGCAACCTCGTGCTTCACGCTGCCATCCGCTCTCTAGACCGCTGCCTGTATTTAGTTGAAAACGCACACCGTAGAAGAGGAGAATAGCAGCGGGCAGGTAACTTTGCGGCCACTGGTTGGCACGATTCTCGGCGCCCTTGCGCGTCGAGAAGCAGAAACTCGCTAGCCGAGAGTGGGGAGAAGTGTCGAATCGACAAGGAGAGACTGGTGAATAAATGGAGCATTGGGATTCTCGTGCTGGTGGTCGGTCTGGGCTCCTCAGCGCTACCCGCGGGTGATTCGCAGGCCATCGGACTGCTCTACAACGAGCCATCCGGCTATTGGGCGAATCCGACCCTCAGCGACCTGTGTCTGGACACCGAGCGCTGTGTCGAGTGGCATGACGACGGGCCCGGCGGCAGACCGCGGATACTGTGCTGTGTGGAAGTGGCGAGGATCCCCTACAACCTGCTGAAAGACTGCCGGCAACGTTTCGTGTGGTATCCACGGTAGGGCGCTGAAGGCCTGTCCAGCAGGCGGCGGCCGCTGTCCGAAGCGCCGCCGCGGGAGTACGGCGAGAGCCCTGCCGGGGGCTCTTAGCCGCGCAGGTTCTTGAGGATCTCGAGGCCGCCGATCCAGGTGCCGATCAAGCTACCGATGCCGGGTAGGGTGAACGCCAGGAAGACCTTCAGCAAGCGATTCTGCCACCAGCGGGACAGCACCCCAACATCGTCGGCGACGTTCTGGATTTCCAGGACCGTCGGTGGCCGCACCCAGGCCTGGACGAAGGCGCAGACGTAGCCGGCCCCGATCACCGGCGTTAGGCTGGTGATCGGGGCGCCGAAGAAGGCCGCCGCGATGGTTAGCGGATGGGCCAGGCCGGCGATCGCGCCAATCGACGCCGGGATGGCGTTGGCGAAGAACCAGTAGCTCAGGTTGGCGCCAGCCTCGGCAAACCCTTGGCGGTAGCCGATGTAGCCAATCGAGCCCAAGATCAGCGCCGGCACCGCCCAGCCAACGATCTTCCACAGCGGTGATATTGGGGGGATGACGTCGAGGGCTGCGAGATCGCCGCGTTGTTCGGTCTCGAGCGCCCGGCGGATGCCCTCCAAGTGGCCGGCGCCTACCACCGCCACTACCTTGTCGCCGGTAGAATCCAGGATCCGCGTTGACAGGTAAGTGTCGCGTTCGTCGATCAGCACCCGCTTGAGTGCCGGCATCTGCTTGCCCAGTTCGCCCATCAACTCGTTGAGCACGTCCTGCTGCCGCAACTCGGCCATTTGCTCTTCGGTGATATCGGGTTTCTCGAACACCGTCGCTAGCAGAAACGACAGCAGGTAGATTTTGCGCCACAGGGAGGTCTCGCGGGCCGCTCGCCGCAGGGTCACCCTGACATCGCGATCGCAGAGCTCGACTGGGAGGCCGAGTTCCTCGGCGACTCGGGTTGCCTCCAACAATTCAGTGCCGGGTTCGACGCCCAATTCCAAACCGAGTCGTTTCTGATAGGAGGACAACAGCAGGTTGACCAGCAGGGTGGAGAGCTGCTTCTTGCGGATCACTTGCTTGATGTCGAGCTGCTCCCAAGACTTTTTCTTTTTCAGCGACTCGAAGCGCTGCGGGTCGAGTTCTACGCAGATGCAGTCTGGGCGCTCGCTCTCGATCACCTCGCGCACTAGATCGACCGACTCGCGGGAGACGTGGGCGGTGCCGATGAGGATGAATTGACGCCCGCCTTGCTCGACCAGCTGTACTTCGCCAGGGTAGTCGGCGAGGGATCTGGGTGCCGTTTCGTCGGCGCCGTCGGGTGGATTGTCGGGGTCGGTGCTCATGGGTTGTCGTCCGGGTTTGAGCGGTGCCCTTGCCAGTCGTCCATACTGGTGGAGGCGCCGAAAGCATCACTCAAGAAGTCGGCTATGCCGGTGGGCAGGCCATTGCGTAGCAGCGGGGTGATTTTGACGATCCACGGCTCCAATAACCAGACCTTACGTTGGCGCACCGCCTCGACGATCTTCGCGGCCAGATTCTGCGGATCGAGCATGGCGGCGGTCTTGGGCGGCTTGGCGCCAGCGAACATTCCGGTTGCGATGAAGGTCGGGCAGACAGTGGTCACCCCGACGTTCTTGTGGCCACTTTTCTTGAGTTCCAAGCGGATCGACTCCGCCAAGCCGATGGTCGCCCATTTGCTGGCGGCGTAGGTGGCGCCGTTGGGCAGGCCGACGAAGCCCGAGGCGCTGGCCATGAACACCAGCTGGCCCCACGGTGCGGCGATCAGATCTGGCAGGAAAGCGTGGGTCATGGCGATCATGCCTTCGACATTGACCCGGAAGGTCGTCCGATGCTTGGCCATCGGCACCGCCAAGAAAGGGCCGCCGAAAACCACCCCGGCGTTGTTAACCAGCATGTCGATACGGCCGGCCTGGTCGTGCAACTGCTGCCGTGTCTGGCTGATCGAGGCGTCGTCGGTGACATCGAGCAAATAGGTTCGGCAGCGGCCGCCGGCGGCTTCGATCGACTCACGGGCAGTGCTCAGACCGGCCTCGTCGATGTCGGTCAAGACCACTTCGGCGCCGGCAGCAGCGAACCGCTCCGCCATCGCTCGACCCATGCCTTGGGCGGCGCCAGTGATCAGAATCCGCTTCAGCCTCAACGATCTCATCGCTTGAACCTCATGCTTCGATTGGCCTGGTGCAGTCGGTGGTGCTACTCTGCCACCGGCCGGCGACGTTATGCTACCGGCGTCTACACCGCAAGGCCCACCGTCTCGTGGATCCCCATAGCTACCATCCGGAGTCAGCCTGTTGAGTGATCCCTTTCAGCTGCCGAAGATCGTCCGCCAGGGTGATGAGCCGCAGCCCTTCGCGACCCTCGCTCGCGGCCCGGTGGCCGATTTCGGGGTGTTCACTGTCGAGAGCTTGGAGCGGCGTTCGCCGCGCACCGGCAAGACAGGCACCTACCATGTGATTCATGCCGCCGAGTGGGCCAACGTGATTGCGCTGACCGTGGATCGCCGGGTTGTGCTGGTCGAGCAGTTTCGCCATGGGGTTGAGCAGGTGACCTTGGAGATTCCTGGTGGCATGGTCGAGCCGGGGGAGGATCCAGAGCTGGCGGCGGCGCGAGAGCTGCGAGAGGAAACCGGATACGCCGGTTCCAGGCCGCGTTGGCTGGGTACCGTGCGACCTAATCCGGCGCTGCAATCAAACGCCTGTAGCAGCTGGTTGATCGAGGATGCCAGAAGGGTGGGCGAGTTGCAGCAAGATCCTGGGGAGGACCTAACCGTGGTCACCGTGGAGCTGGACGATATTCCAGATCTGCTGCGAAGCGGCCTGATCGATCATTCATTGGTGGTTGCTGCTTTTCATTGGCTAGAGCTGCGCGGTGGCGATCGCCAGAGCCTGCTAGAATCCTAGCCACCATCCATCTCGGTTCATCACCCGATCTAGGGGGGTGCCGAACCGGGTCTCGACTGCGAGTGAAAAGCGGGACAAAAGACGTGGACCAGTTCGAGAAAATCGGCAAATACGAGGTCTTGAGTGAAATCGGCGAAGGCAACTTTGGCCGCACCTACCGCGGCCGTGACCCAGATGGTGATTTCGAGGTCGCGATCAAGACTTGTACCGTAGACGACGAGAACGTCCGGCGGAAATTCGCTTTTCAGGCCGAGGAAGCCGGCAAACTGCACCACCAGAATATTGCCGCTGTGCTCGCTTCAGGACAGGAGGGAGATATTCCCTACGTGGTTCATGAGCAACTCTCCGGCCAGGGGCTCGATCAGGTGATTCGCGGCCAGGCTCCGCTGACCCCCCTGGAGAAGCTCGACCAGCTTCTTCCCATTGCCGAGGCCTTGGCCTACGCCCATCAGCAAGGAGTCTTCCACAGCGATCTCAAGCCTGACAACGTGCGTTTGCTGGAAAGCGGCGAAGTCAAGATTCTCGATTTCGGCATCGCTCGCCTGACCAGCAGTGAAAACCAGCTGACCCAAGAGGGGGTCACCATGGGCGCCGCCAGCTACCTGCCGCCAGAGCAAGTACGCGGCGGCGTTGTCGATCACCGCTCAGATGTTTTCTCGTTCGGCGTCCTAGCGTACGAGCTACTGACCTTCGAGCGTCCTTTCCGCGGCAACACTCTGTCGGCGTTGGTCTACCAAATTCTCTACAAGGTGCCGCTGCCGCTGACCGCGGTGTGGGGCGAGTGCCCGGAGGCCTTGTCGGACCTGATCTCCCGCTGTCTCGACAAAAAGCCGAGTCGACGGTTTCAAGACTTTGCCGAGTTGACCCCACTTCTGCGTGATCTGCGCAATCGACTGGCGGCCGGTGAGTGGCCAGACATGCAAGCAGCCCTGCCGCCGGATCAAGGGCACAGCACCCAACAGATCGTTTTGAAGGTGGCCGACGACGATTTGGTGGTGTCCCAAGAAGAACTCTCCCGCACCGCCCTGAGCTTTAGCCAACAGGGTTCCGCCGAAGTAGAGCGAGATCAGCCGGTGGGCGAGTACACCTTGGCTCCGGGCGATGCCGAAAATCTGCTCGGCACACCGCTTGAGCTGGGCGATCCGGACTCCACCCAGCCGGTAGAGCCGATCCTCGACCCGGCCCACGACGCACGTTCGTTGGTGGGCCTCGACCCTGATGACAGCATGATTCTGGCCAGCCGCGGCCAAGCGATTGGCAACTTGGTGGCCGAAGGCAAGTTGGACGAGGCTTTGCAGCAGCTGGAAGAGACCGTCACGCTGCACCGCGACGGCACTTTGGCTGGCGAGCTGGCGGCGATCGACTTGCCCGACCCGGAGGCGACCTTTGACCCCCCGCCGCCGACCGATTCGGCCCCGTCCGAACCCACCAAGCCGGAGGCGCTCAAAGCGGACCCGGGGGGGCGACTCGACTTCTTGCGCGCGCGGGTGGCCAGCGCAGAAGCGAAGAGCAAACTGAGCGAGCAAGAGCTGCCGGAGTGGGCGCTTAAGGCCGGACCGATCGAAACCACCAAGCCTCTCAGCGCCCCTGGCAAACCGCGCCAGGAACTCGACTTCCAGAAACTCTCCGCCAAGGGAGTGGCCAGTCCACCACCGCCCGCGCCGGTAGAGCCTAAACTCAGCTCGTCGGCGGGTTGGTTGAAGATGGCGGCTGCGGCGGCCTTGCTGCTGGCGGTGGTGGCGGTGGTGGCGCTGATCTGGTTCTTGTTACCAGACAAAGAGCAAAACCAGAACACCCAGCCGGCGGTGGCTGAGTCGCTGCCCCAGCCCGAGCTGGTGCCAGCCGAGCCTGATCAGGCGTTAGGAGCTGCCGAGCTCGGCGCGGTGGTGATCAATGCCGTGCCTTGGGCGCGGGTGACGGAGATCACCGACGCGGCCGGCGTCGCCCAGGAATTGCCGGAGGAGTCCTACACGCCGCTGTATGTCGAGTTGTCGCCTGGCTCCTATGCCATCACTCTGCAACATCCAGATGTAGAGGAACTCTTTACTTGCACCATAGAGATCGAGTCCGGGTTCATCGAAAGCTGCGAAACCGAATTTCACCGGCTTGATCCGACCGAGTACTTCAAGAGCAGTGGCTGGTGGAGCTGATGGAGAGCAGAACGATGGTCCGTCGACCGACTCCGAGGTCCTTTCCCACCTTCTTTGCAACCCTGTTGTTGGCGACCCTGCTGCTGGCGGCACCCTTGACTGCCGCAACCGATTATCGCGAAAACTACCGCGACGGCATCGCGGCGGTGGAAGCCGGCGACTACGAGCCAGCGATTCGGCTGCTGCGTCAGGCGATCAGTGGTCGCCAAGAGGCCCGCAGCGGATTTCGTCGCTACACCCCTTACTACTACTTGGGAGTGGCCCAGATGCAGACCGGCGACTGCCGTGCGGCGCTGCTCACCTGGGCCGAGGCGGAAAATCAGGGGCACATCCAAAAGAGCCGTGAGCATGCCGATATGGTGGCTCGCGAGCAGCGCTGCGAAAATCAATTGGGAGAGCTCGATCAAGCTCTGGCGAGTGCCCGTGCCGCCATCGCTTTGGCCGAGCAAACGGTTGGCGAGGTGAAGCTCTTGAGCAGCGATCTCAACTTGGTGGCTGATTGGTCACAGGGCGCTTCGTCCTTCGGCGCGCGCCAACTCCGGGCCGAGTCGCTGTTGCGCGATGCGGAGCAGAAGTTGGGCAGCGGCGAGGCAGCCGTAGATCTGAGTCAGATTGCCGAAGGCGAGGAGTTGGCGGTACGAGCACGTTCAGCACTCCAGGCCATCGACAGTGAGGCCCGGCAGCAACTCAGCGCCTTTGACCAAGCAGTGAGAGAGGCCTCAGGCAAGCTAGAAGATGTCGAAGCCGGGGCCCGGCGCGTGCTCCGCTCGCTCGGCGACCTCAAGCCATATCCGCCCCAATTGGCCCAGCGGGTGGCCGCCATGGAGGAGGATCTAGAGGCGGCAACAGATGCTCTGGACAATGCCGACCCGGAAGAGTTGGTCGAGCTGCAAGACCGCCTGACGGTTTCCCTGTCACAGCTCAAGCGCGCCGCTCAACGACCGCCGCTGAAGCTGGTCGAGGCCTTTCAAGCCTACAGCGTTGGCGAGTTCGAGGCGGTGATCGAAATTCTCGACACCGGACGCTGGCGGCCCCGAGCGGCGTCTCATGCCTGCTTGCTGAAGGCCGCCGCTCGCCACGCTCTTTTCTTACTCGAGGGTGAGCAGCAGAGAGAGTTGTTGGTCGCTGCCCGCAGCGATATCGCCCAATGCCAGGAGGGCTCAGCACCGCTTGAGCCTTCCGCGGATTACTTCTCGCCTCGCTTTCTGTCCTTTCACCTGCGCACCCTTGAGCGGCTCGCTGCCGGTAAAGGAGTAGGAGATGGCGCAGGCGAAATCCCGGCGACCGCCGCTGCTGACCAAGCGGCGAGCGGCCCGGCCGACTCAGCTGGCTAGACTCATGGCTAGAGCTAAGAGCAAACGGCCGAGTCGTCCTGCACACCGCCGCCGGGGAAACTTCTGGAGCCTGATCGGCCTTGGTGCCCTCGGCCTAGTGTTAGGACTGTCCCTGCGGCGGCGCAAGCAGGGACCAACCGGCAAGCAGGGTGAGTCGCACCGCCCAGCGCCACACCAGCGGCCCCGAGCAACCGCGCCTGCGCCCCTCGGCGCCTTGCCGGAAGGTGCCTCGACCAGTTGGATTCCCGGTCCTGGCGGCGCCTTGCGAATCTGCGAAGTCTTCTCGCCAGGCGCGCTGCCGGTGATTTTCTTGCACGATATCGGTGGCCGTTTGGAACATTGGAGCAGCCAGCTAAGCCTTTTGGGGCCGCTGCGTCGCGGTATCGCCGTCGACTTGCCAGGCCATGGCGAGTCCGATCGCTCAGGACCCGGCAGCTACACGGTGGAGGCATTTGCCGACAATGTCGGAGCGGTGGCCGACGCCCTACGCCTGCGTCGATTTGTTTTGGTCGGTCATGGTTTGGGCGCTGCTGTGGCGGTGGACTACGCCGCTCGCCATGCCGATCGCGTGGTGGGATTGATGTTGATCGACCCGGCTGGCGACCAGACTCGCATTCCTGAGCACCAGCTAGCGCAGCTGCGGCAAGGGTTGGCCGAGGACAGCCATGCGGTACTGGGTTGGTACTATCGTCAATACTTGAGCGGTTCTAGTGCGGCGATCAATGAGCGGGTGCTGGGTGATCTGGCGGCGACCGCCAGCGAAGCCCTGGCTGGAGCCACCGAGGGCTCGCTGAGCTACAACCCGCTGCCCAGCCTGGAGCGCTATGTCGGGCCGCTGGCGAGTGTGGTTAGCGACCTCAACGATCTACCCCACAGCCTGCACAACTTGCTGCCCGAGCTGCCGGTCGAGCGCCTAGCGGGTGCTGGCCATTGGATGATGTTCGATCGGCCGAGCGAACTCAACGAGCTGATCTCAAGCTTCTTGGACCTCGTACCCGATCAGCTGCGGCCGGCAACTGTGCACTGACCTTGGGGCCTCGGCTTGGCCCCGCTCGGCATCAAATCGACTTGCTGAGGGGCCTCAGTAGGGTGCCGGGCTTTGGCCGTCGTAGTAGCCATAGAGACGGGGCAGGCGGTCACCGCCATCTATCGCGGTAAAGGGCGACTGGCGGTCAGCGGGTGCCCGCAGGTATTCGTCGAGGCCGCGAAGATAGTGCAGGTTGAGGCAGTGCCCCCAGCGACCACGGCCTTCGAACTTCTCACCATCGATAACTATGGCGTGCTTATCCGGATTGGGCGCCAGCATGCCGAGGCGCGCCACCACATCGTACTGATTGCCGATGTTCTCGATAAATGGAACCGGGGCTCCGCTAGCGGAGGTTTGCGCCGGGGCATGACGCATGACGTCGGCGGCGTTGGCGAAAGCGTAAATCTCGAGCTTTGCCAAATGGTCCGGATCGTTCAATGGCGCAGGCTCATCGGCTTCGTGTTTGCCTTCCAGCGTGGGAGCTCGGCGCTGGTGCAATGCTTGGCGGAAATCGTCTGAAATCAGCGCCCGCAGGACGTTGGCCATGATGATCGTGCCCTGCGAATGGCAAATCACCACCACCCGCTTCTTGGTGGGCTCGTTGAGCGCTTGCAGAATCACCGGATAGGCGCGCAAGGAGGCTTCCGTCATCACCTGCCAGGCTTTGCCGAGACTGGCCTCGATCAAGTCCAAGCCGATTGAGTCGGAAGCGTTCTGGACGATCGTCAGGGGACGGCGGAAGATCTGCGCCAAGTAGCGAGCATTGATCTCAGCCAACGAATCATTGGTGGCGATGCCGTTGATGAAAAACCAGGCTTCTTCCGGGAAAGAGTAAGGATTGTCCTGGGGATCGGGCTGGAAGAGAATCCGCGTCGGCCGCCAAAAAAAAGGATCGAGACCGCCCGGCAGATTGTCCGGTACCTTGATTGGCAAAGCTGGCAGCGTGATTTCCGCCAGGTATTTCAGCGAGCGGACGATCGACAGCGGGCTGACGATCGAAAACTCGGAGTACCACGGGTGGGGCGGCAGCCATGTCCAGGGGTGGCCGAGAATCGCATTCACCCACAACGGCGGAGTAAAGCGCAGAGCATCGCCGACAATCTCCAGTAACTGGGTGAAGTCGCGCTCGTCTTCGAGATAGGGATCGAGGCGCTGGTGCAGCTCGTGTTCGAGTTTATCGCTCGGCGATTCGGCAACATCGGCCATGACATGCCCCTCGGTAGCCGCCGCCTGGCTCGCTAGCTGGCCGGCAGGCGGCCGAATGATCTGAGATGGTGAGAACGCGAAGAGCATAGCAGGCCTCTCACCCGCCAACGCCAGAGACTCTGACCCTGCCCAGGATTCTACCTCAATCGTACCGCTGCCCAAGCACTTCGCTGTGCAGCGTGGAGACTGACTTGGCAACCTCGGCTGCGGCGTAGTAGTCCGTCAACACTGCCAGCGCCGGCTTGCCCTGTGGGGTGAACAAGATGTTGCTGGCAGGTGCTGTTGCTTTGGCGACCGGATGCCACTTCCAGAAGTATGCACCTGCGAACCACGGTTGGGTCCAAACTGCCCGGAAGAAGGCCCGGTAGGCGTTGGCCTGCGCTTCGAGATCCACTTTCTTCGAGGATCCACGCTGGGGCCAGACCCAGGGCTCGACGGCGGTGTCGGCGGTCGACTTGTAGCCGATTTATGTGAAGAGCACCGGGCGGTCTGCCTTCTTGTGTACGGCTTCGATAACCCGCAAGTGATGCTGCCAGCCACGCTCCAGGGTCGCCAACGTCGGCTTGCTCTCGGAACTCAGCGGAAAGTAGGCTTGGATACCAATGTAGTCGAGATCAGCCCAGAACGGCACTTCCTCGAACTCGCGATACCAGTTCGCGGAGTAGGTCAGCTTGCCGCCATAAACCTGGCGAATCTCACGGATCACTCGGTACCACTCTTGCGGCTTCTCGACCACCGTCTGGTGCAGTTCGGTGCCGATTGCCAAGGCCTCGATGTCCAGTCGCTCGGCCAGCTTGGCATAGTGCAGAATGAAGACGCGGTAAGCGGCGAACCAGGCCTGCCAGTCGGCGTCGCTACCCATGGCGATATCGCCGCGCCAGCCACCGCCGCGCAGCCAAATATGAGGCTTGAGCAACGTCTTGATGCTCAATTCGCGTGCCAGGAGAGTGGTCACCCCGAGCCCCTCGTCGCGCTCGCCCCAATAAATGCGGCCACCAGTAGTCAGTCGAATCTCGGGACTGTTCGCCGCGCTTTGCCAGCCGAATGGCGTCTGCACGATCCAATCGACATGGTGCTGGGCGAGGGCGGCAAGCTCTTCAGTGCCAATCTCCTTGCCCCAGCTCAGGGTACCACCCTAATCGTACTCACCTGTTTTCAATAGCTTAGGCCAGTCAGAGTTCGTCATGCCGGCTCTCCCTACGTTCATGCTGAGCGATTCGTCGGATCGTTGCCACGGGCAGATCAAGACTTCGGACCGGCGCAGCTGGCCCACTACCAACAAGTCCTTGACCTTGACCGCCACCGAGGCGCCCGACAGAACTCGGCCTTGGTTGTCGTCCCGGTCGTCTTCTAGGAGCAGCTGCCGGGACTTGCGTCCCATGCCGCAGTCCGCCGGCAGCACATGGCCGCGCCGCCGACGCTCGAGGATCGGCTGGTGGTCGACCTGCCAGACCGCGGCGGGCGTATCGTGTCGCTTGATCGCCAGATGCGCCAGCGCGCCGAGGAAGCTCTTGAACGAACCGATCAGGAGCTTGTCTGCTGAGCCCTCGACCAGGTGAATGTTGTCCGGGTGATCGAAGGTCCGAAAAGCACATTGCCAGACCAACTCGTCGTCGGCCTCCTCGAAGACGTGGATCCGCTGGCGCCAGAAGTCTGCAACCAGCGCCAGAGAAACCGAGTTCCCTCTGCGATCTTCGAGGTGGGTGAAGGCAACGCCGTTGGCAAAGCCGAAAGAGGGCTGATAGAGCGGTTTCCAGTAGCGCGGCTCACCCTTCGGCTCGGGGCTGTAGGCGATCGGCGGCTTCTTTTTGGCGTTGGTGGCCACCAGCATTCCGTGCGGCGAGACTGCCAGTCCGTTGACCTTGCCGGTGAGAAACTCGCAGGCTCGTCGAGCCCGATGCTCGTCGTCCGGTCCGCAGAGGCGCAGCTCGCCGGGCCAGGTCAGTGCTTGGCGGCTGAGGCCGCGGACAACACCGTCCGAACTGCTGTCGGCGACCCACACCCGCTGGTTGTCTTTCGACACGGTCAGACCGACCGGCGCGAACTCCTCCGGCCCGCCGGTGCTCGGGAACAAGGTCTCCGGCTCGCCGGCGCAACCCTTGGCGAGGGGCGGGATGCAGTCCGACAGATCAAGCTGCTGCATTCGACCTCTGGGCTTGCCAGCACCCAGGCCGCGGCGCGCCGTCGACGTCAGGATGCCTTTGTTCAGCCACGGGCTGCGGATCAGGTCTTCAGGGCCGCCCGAATCTTCCGCGCCGACGGCGGCGCTGATGCACTGACCGAGATTGATGGCCGGTGGGCCGGTCTGCCAGCTACCCGCCGCGGCAGCGGGCCCGGGCAGGGCTTCCAGGATCCCTAGCAGGGTGGCAAAGAGCACCGCCAGGAGCGAGCTACTCTTCATCGCTTCTCTCCTTACCGGTTTTCTCCAGATCGGCCCTCTTCAGACGGGCCGCGAGCCGCAGCGTGTTGCCGATCGCAATGTCGCCCAACCACTCGTCAAAGATGTCGAAGAACGCCAGCCGGGTCTCGAGCTCGATCACCAGGTCGCCGTTCTTGGTGACCTCGAAGTCTTCCACTCCTTGCAAGGCGCTGCGCCGGTTGCCCAAGGCCATGGCGTGAAACTCGAGGTCCGATGGCCGGTGGAGGAGTTCCAGGCTCAGCACCGGAAAGGAGTCCGCACTCAACAAGCGAAGGCGAAGCAGCTCTTCCAGTACCGGCGATTCGCAGTCCAGCTGGCCCACTTGAGCCTGGACTAGCACCAGCCGGGAGTCGGGCTTTTGCTCAGCGCTGGCGGCTGCAGTGCAAGTCAGCGGCGCGCCGTCGGCCTCGAAGGTTAAGCTCAGCCGGCCATGCCAACGAAATGGGTCTTGGGCCGCCCGCTCCGGCTCTGGCTTGGGCGGCGGCGGGTGGTTCGGCGGGCAGATCAAGGCCACGCCGAGCCAGGTCAAGGCGCCGACCAGTACCACCCCCACGAGTAGCAGCCGCATCATGGCGCCACCGCCTGGGCCGGCGAGACGCCCCCGCACTGGGCCGGCGGCGGGTCATTTGCGAGCACGGCTTGGATGCTCACGTCAGAGCAGTTGGGCCGGCGGTCCCGCAGTTCGGCAAATGCCGGCTCGGTACCGAAGGTGGTGGCGTTGCCGAGCAGGCCGATGAGCACCTTCATCATGCCCTTCGAGAGCGCGTCGGAGTGGCCGCGGATCAAACCAGCTTTCTCTTCGATGATCCAGTAGGGCCCGACACCGCTGCCGGTGAGGCAGTAGGATCTCTCCTCTGACTCCTCCTCGGGCGGCTCGGGCTTGGCGCGAAAGAGGATGTCCGACGGGTCGGGACAACCCGAGTCCCGAAGCTCCATGTTGACCAGCTCGGGATGGTGGGGCGCGGCGGTGCGCAGGTTGCGCAGTCACTCGCCTTGCGGCAGCTTCAGCTTGGCGAGCTGGCCGACGGTTTGTCCGAGGGGAAACAGCGTGCGGGTCGCCCAGTCCTTTTTCGACGAGATCGCTACCAAGAGGGGCTTGGCCTTGTTTCCCCATTGACGTTGCCGGAGATCGCCCAGAGCCTCCAGCGAATCGCGCAGATTCATGGCCCGCAGGGCCGGCGCGGCGGGGTTGACCAACAGGATCAGATCGAAGGGAATAGGCAGCACGCCGTCGACGTGCTCGATGGCCTGGCGGAACGCTTGGTTGCTCTTTTTCTCGTGCTGATCGATCCTGTCCTCGAGTTCCGAGATGGAACTCTGGTAGTGAGCAGCCGCGGCTGTGGCTTTGGCGAACTCTGACCGAAGCCCGGCGAGTTCTTCCATGTCGCGTCGGAACTGTTCATTCCGTGACTCGATCTGCCCGCGTTGTGTTTTCAACGTCCCGATCGTGGTTTGTAGTCTGGCAAGGCGGTTCTGCTTCATTTCGAGCTCTTTCTCCATCCGATCAACAGAGATCTTCTTGCTCCGCGAGACCACCTGCAGCCGCTTGAGCGGCTTGACCTGGTCCTTGAGTTTTTGTTTGATCTCAGCGCCGAGGGCAGAACTCCGATGTGGTGACGAGGGGCTGGCGCAGTGGTCGATCTCGGAGCAAGCTTTGGGGTCGGTAGCTTTCGCCAACACCCCTTCAACGTCGTTCTGGCAACCGATGTAGGTAGCGGCTAGGTTGGCATAGCCCCGGTCCGGATTGCCCGGTCGGGAGGCACAGTCCGGCAGCTCAGTCTTGGAGTCTGCAACCTCGGCATTGACCAGGGCGGACAGCAGGTTGAACGCCGCGGTTCGGTAGGCTCTGGCTTCTGCCCGCAGACCCTGCCGGCCTTCGAGCGCGGTATTGAGCTTGCGCCTCAGCTCGGGCATCGCCTTGGTCTGCAAGTTGTCGCGACTACCCTCGGCGACATCTAGCTCCGCCTTGTTCGTGATCAGTTGATCTGCAATCAGCTGGCGTTCCGCCTCTGGCCTGGAGGTTAGACGGGTCGGGAATTGGATGATGTCCTCAAGCAAGCGTTCGAGTTTACGCTCGTGCTCGTTTGCGGTTTTCTGGCATTTCACCAGCGGATCTTTGAGCCTTCGAGCCCGGCATTCCTCCTGCTGGCCGAGGGAATGAGCATTCTCGGCTTGGTCGAGTTCGTCGAAGGCATGCGCCGACTGGCCCTTGGTGGCGGCGATCAGACCTTTGCCGAGGCTCTGCTCGACGATCTTACCGCCGAAGCTGTGGCCGATGGCGGCGATCGAAAGCGGTGAGATTCGGGCCTTGTGATGAGGGTCGCAATCGAGGGTCGCAATCGAGGGTCGAGGAGGTCACGTCCTGGTTGATCTCGGCTGCGTCATCTCGCTGCTTCTCCAGCTGCCGGGCGACCTCGCAGGGTACGGTGATCGGGCGGCGGGCTTCGTTGGAGATGGCGTAGATCGTGTCCATGTAGTCGGTGCCGATGCCGCCGATGTTGCTGGCAGTCCGCGAGCGACCCCAGAACGAAAGGAAGTTCGGCAGGCCGCCGATCTTTTGCATGAAGCTGTTGTCGCGTCGCACGACCGCTCCTCGCCAGGTCAGAAAGACGCCGACGATGTGGGATTTCGTTAGCAGCTTTCGCGCGCGGTCGTAGTGGGTCGCCGGCTGGGTGATGTTCTCTGCGGCGGCGACGTCCTCGGTCATGGTCTTAAGGAAGATCCGAAATCGCTCTAGATCGGAACGACATTCTGCCGGTTTGTCGATGGTTTCCGGGCGACACTCGATGTTGTTGGCGTAGTGCTTCCAACCGTGGGTGAAGAACACCAGGGTCAGGTGGTCCTTGGTGGCCGCCGTTCCCATAGAATCGAATTCAGTTTCCAGCTTTTGCTTGACGTCCTGGATCAGCCGCACCGCGTCGTCGCGCTGGCCGGGATCGCGCAGCTGGCCGTCGCTGTCGAACTCGACGATCGCCAGGTGATAGTCATTGCCGCAGCTCTGCCGTTTCCTACCGAGCCTTGACTTATGCTTGCTGCAGGTCTCGGGATACTGCAAGCTGGGTTCGGGATCGTGCGAGTACTCGCCGTCCCAGAACACCGGCTTGGAGCCGGTGAAGAACGTCCGATCAGTGACGCAACCCCCGCACAGCAGGGCGGTGGTGAGCAAGCACAGGATTTTGTAGCGCATTGAGGCTCCCCGCTGGCAAGTGGACAAAGATGATCACCGGCCCTGGGGTACCCAGGACGGTGATCCGCTCGGTACAGTACAGCGCAAAGCGGCTCGCCACTCACCCACGCCACCCTCTGTGCCAATGTAAGTGAGACACTCCCGTACCGATAAATTAGTGAGGGCGTGGAGAGCAAACACCATGGCGAGTCCAAGCCACGAGCTGCGAGATATGAGTGCTGACCGACCAGATCCCGAGGTAACTGAGAAGGCGAAGCGGCGGCGGTACAGCGCGTCGTACAAGCTGAGCATCGTCCAGGCCGCCGACGCGTGTAGCAAGCCCGGCGAGATTGGCGCCCTGCTTCGCCGGGAGGGTCTGTATTCATCTCTACTATCGAATTGGCGCCAACAACGCGATGCCAGTGCTCTGGCCGGTTTGTCGAAGAAGCGCGGTCGTAAGCGTCGGTCGGTCTCTGCTGAGGCCCGCCGCGTCGCGGAGCTTGAGCGTGAGATTGCCCGGCTCAAGCATCAGCTGTACAAAGCCGAGACGATCATCGATGTCCAAAAAAAACTTTCCCGACTGCTAGGGATCGAGCCGAGCGAGAGCCAGTCATGAGCGCTGTGGCGCCGCTGGCATTGACGGTGGGGGTGCAAGCAGCCTGCGTCGCCTTGGCGGTCCCCAGAGCCACTTTCTATCGCCGCCGTCGGCAGCAGAGCGCAGGGCCGAGACTATTGACGCGGCGTCGACCGCCGCTGGCATTGACGCCCGCTGAACGCCAGGAGGTCCTCGATGTGTTGCACTCGGAGCGCTTCGTCGACCGCTCGCCGCGTCAAGTCTGGGCGGCGCTGCTGGACGAGGACCAGCGCCATATCTGCTCGGTGCGCACCATGTACCGGGTCCTGGAGTCTGAGGGCGAGCTGCGCGAGCGACGCCGTCAGCGGCGTCATCCCAACTACACCAAGCCCGAACTGCTGGCCACAGGGCCGAACGAGGTGTGGTCGTGGGACATCACCAAGCTCAAGGGCCCGGTGAAGTGGACCTACTACTACCTTTACGTAATTCTGGACGTCTTCAGCCGCTACATCGTCGGCTGGATGCTCGCCTCCCGCGAGTCCGGAGGACTCGCGAAGCGGTTGATCGCCGACAGTGTTGAGAAGCAAGGTGTTGAGCGAGATCGACTTACCTTGCACTCGGACCGCGGTTCGAGCATGACATCCAAGCCAGTGGCTCTACTGCTGGCCGATCTCGGGATGACACGGTCGCTGAACCGGCCCTACACGAGCAACGACAATCCGTTCTCTGAGGCCCAGTTCAAGACGCTCAAGTACCATCCGAGCTTTCCCGACCGCTTCGGATCACTGGAAGATGCACGAGCGTTCTGCCGCTCGTTCCTCGGCTGGTACAACACGCAGCACTACCACACAGGACTCGGTTTGTTGACGCCAGAGACCGTCCACTACGGCCTCACGGCCTCAGTGCTGGAGCAACGTCGAGAAGTCCTCGCCGCCGCCTCAGCCGCTCATCCGAGCCGCTTCAAGCGGCGAACGCCGGCTTTGCCGGAGCCCAGTGGCGAGGTCTGGATCAACCCGCCGATCACCACCACCAGCACTGACCCAGCCGATACCGAGAACGAGGTGACACACCGCGTAGACGACGACGCACCAGGCGAGACACCTGCCTGCGCGCCCTCGTTGAAAGCGATGGTGCCGGAGCCACTACCGATTCCGTACTAATTCCCAGAAGAAAGTGTCTCATTCTCATTGACACATTCCGCCAGGCGCCCTAGCACCAGTCGCCACAACACGGGCCGCGCAGGTGCACAGGAATCCTTGGATCAGGCGCATCACCTTGCACCCGCGGTACTGGTGTCAAGAGTTCGGAAGCGTAGAAGCAGGACTCTACAGAGAATTGGTCGGCGCTGAGAACTCTTGAATTACGCCTTGGTTACGCTTTCAATTTAGACTTTCAATATAGAAAGTGATAGATTCTAACAATGGCTGACATCCACCAAGTTCTAGGTGCTCGGCTGCCCGCGGGGACGTTCCAGATTACTGTGTTCATCCCGAGCGTAGACCGGGAGTGCCGGCCGATTGGTCAAGAAGTCTGGGCTGAGGAGTGCCTCACGACCCTGGGAACATTATTCCGTGGTGCGACAGCCTTTCCCCCAGGGCGGGGAGTGTGGAGGGACGATAGCCAGGGAGGGCGCTTGGTCTTCGACGATACCGTGCTGGTGAACTCGTACGTCAATCCCGATGCACTGACCGACGATTCTCTCGCTCTACTGCGGGAATTCCTGCACCGGTTGGGCCGCGAGGCAAACCAAGGCGAGGCGGGTGCCGTGATCGGCGGTAGCTATTACGGGATTACCGAATTCGACGCTCCCGAGTAGAGGACAGCGGTTCCACTTTCAAAGCGAGCACAGGGAGATAAGACGATGGCAGATAAGCTGAGTACCTTCGAACAGCGCGTCGCTAGCGCTCTGGGAGCGCAACGCTCGGTACCACTCGATGGGCTACCGAGCCAGGGGCCCTTGGATCTGTTACAGCTTCGTACAGAGCTCGGGAGGCGCCTACGTTCGACAGGCGGTCGTCCAACCGATCCCGATTGGTCGCTCCGCCGGGTTATTCCGTTCAAGAAGCTAGGCTGGCAGGAGCTTGAGCAGCTAGCTGCCCGTTGCAGCGAGGAAGGGCAGACGGTGAGCCCGAGTCAATTGGCGGCTTTGTTGATCGAGCGCGGACTGAAGGCACTCAAGCAGGCTTAGCCTCAGAACTGCGACGCACAAGCTGGCTGCCGAGCGGTGGTCAAGAATCGGGCAATCCTGCGCCGGCCGTCAGCGGCAACTTGTACCCCTCGCGCACCGGTTTAACCGGTCGCATCAGCCAATGAGGTCGCCGGGTGCCGTCGGGCGAGTGCTCGACTGGCGAGCGGGTCTTGGCCAGCCAATTGTCGAAGGCTTGGCGTGACTTGGCGGTGTCGACGGCGATGTCGCCGTTGGCGTCGTCGGCAGCGGCTTTGACCACCCGGACCGCCTGATGCCAGCAGTGCATGCCGGAGATCGGGTCGGGTTGGACGGGGAAGGTGAGGTTCTGATGTACCCCCACGTCGGTCCACCAGATGCGTCGGGTGTCGGGGTCTTTGGAATCGTAGGGTCGGGCACCGTGGTGGCGGCGGATGGCCCATTGGCTGCCCTGATTCTCAAGCCCCACGGTGGCCACCATTTGGTTCTGGCTCTCGCTTCGATGGCCGGCCAACTTCCAGCGCCCCATGTGATGGCTGCACGCCACTACCCCCGGGCGGATACCCTCGGTGACCCACGCCTTGAGCACGAAATGGCCGATCTCGGTTTCCACTCGCACCAGATCGCCGGTCTCTACGCCGACTCTGGCGGCGTGGCGAGGATGTAACCACAGGGGATTAGTGTGGGCGATCTCATCGAGCCACTTGGCGTTGGCGCTGCGGGTGTGGATCTGCACCGGCAAGCGGAATGTGGAGATCAAGACGTGCTGATCTGGGTCCATGTTGTGCGGGTGTACATGGCTCTTGATGTAAGTCGGAACGGAGTATTCCTGCCATCCCCATGCGGCCAAAGTGGAGGAGTAGAACTCCAATTTTCCGCTGGGAGTGGGGAAGCCCTGCAATACCTGATCGCCAGTGCGGACGCCGACCGCGCGGCGGCCCTCGGCGTCACCATCAGGCGCTCCGGTGGGAGCCATGTTGACCACTGGCGGAGCCGCGGCCCGAGTGTAGACGCGGCCGAATTCATCTTCCGCCAAGTCCTCTAGCTCGGCGTCTGGAACTTCCCGCTCGTAAACCTGGCCAATGTTGCTCTCGATCTGGAAGGCACCGTAGCGGCGCATGTATTGCAAAGGTGAAAGCCCCTCTGCCGCAGCTTTCTCGGGTAGGCCGGGAATGGAGTTGTCGAAGATCCAGCCGTAATATTCGTCGACACCGAGTTTCTCCCCTGGCTTCGCCTTGGACTCGACGAAGGAGCGAATGCCGAGGGCGCCGTCCGGGTCGATGCGCCAGGTGAGTTCGATCCAGAACTCATTCTCCTCCCAAACCTCGCCAGGATTTACTTGCCGGGTGTCGACTATTACTTCGCCACGGCGCTCTGCGGCGGCGCGCAGCACTGGCTGGCGAAAGCCGATCCATTGGCCGTCGTGGGTTTCATAGGAGTGAATGTCGTGGCGCTCCGGCGCGTGGCCCATCGGCAGTACGAAGTCGGCGAAGTAGGCGCTTTCGTTCCAGGTAGGAGTGAGGGCTATGTACTGGCCGACCTTGCTTTCGTCGCTCAGCATCTCGATCCAGGAGAAGCCGTCTGGGTTGGTCCACACCGGGTTGTAGACCCGAGTGAAGTAGGTGTCGATGTGACCCCGTCCCTCGCGCACTAAGTGGGGGAGAAGGATCGATAGTTCGTACATCGACAGCGAGTACTCGATGGGCCAGTTGAGTTCATTCCACTTCTTGGGATGGGTCGGCAGATGGATCGGCCGGGCGACGAACTTGTTCCAGGCGTTGGGATAAGTGCCACCAGGGGTAGCTACCGCGCCGAGTAGGCAGTTTAGCATGAATAGGGTGCGAGCGACCTGCCAGCCGCCTTCGTTGCCGGCCGCCGCGCTGCGCCAATTGTGGCTGGCGAAGCGGGTGCCGCCAGTCGCCACCACCCGCGCGATCTCGGCCAGGGTCTGGGCATCGATGCCCGACTCGGCGGCGGCGAAATCGAAAGTGTAGTCCTCGTATTCCGCTTCGAGCATGCGCTCAAAGTTCTCGAACGTAACCTCGAGACCAGGATGCACTTGCTTCAGGTACTGCTGCCAATTCCACCAACGCTCGACAAAGG
The DNA here is from genome assembly GCA_965248925.1 of Candidatus Multivoradales bacterium. Taxonomy (GTDB): domain Bacteria; phylum Acidobacteriota; class Thermoanaerobaculia; order Multivoradales; family J023; genus CBDFLE01. Next base: position 368,589 of record CBDFLE010000005.1, read on the forward strand.
TGCGGTTGTAAAGTCGCCGACGAATCAAATAGCTGGCGATCGCCAGGTGAATCGCCGCTTCCGAGCCAGGCTGCGGCGCCAGCCAGTAGTCGGCGTGGGTGGCGGTGTTCGACAGCCGAGTGTCGAGCACGATCAGTTTGGCGCCGTTCTTCTTGGCTTCGACGATGCGCTGAGCGTGGGGATTGAAGTAGTGCCCGGTTTCGAGGTGCGAGCTGACCAGGAAGATCACTTTGGCGCGGGCATAGTCCGGGCTCGGCCGGTCGATACCGGACCAGAACTGATAGCCCGCACGGGCGCCTGAGGAGCAAATATTGGTGTGAGAGTTGTGGCCGTCGACCCCCCAAGCGGCTAGCAACCGCTCGGTGAACCCGTCCTCACCCGGCCGGCCGACGTGGTACATGATCTCGTTGCGGCGGTCTTCTTGCATCGCCTTACGGATGCGCCCGGCGATGGTGTCCAGAGCCTCGTCCCAACTTACCCGCTGCCATTTGCCCTCGCCGCGCTCGCCGACTCGCTTGAGGGGGTAAAGGATGCGGTCCGGGTCCGTAGTCTGGTTGATCGTTGCCGGACCCTTGGCGCAGTTGCGGCCCCGCGAACCAGGATGTTCCGGGTTGCCCTCGAACTTGCGCACCTCGCCGCTGTCCTGATCGACATAGGCGAGCAAGCCGCAAGCAGATTCACAATTGAAGCAAGTAGTCGGCACCAGGCTGTAGCGCTTTTCCACCCGCTTGGGCCAAGCGCGCGAGTCCAATTCGACCCAATCGTCCCAGCGTTCTTTGGGCGGAAACGAGGCCAGATGAATCCGGCTGGGGCCGGGATAGAAGGTTTCGCCACGGGCTTCGGTGGCGGTTCGCGCGGCGCTGACTCGGTCGTTGAGCTTTTTCAGGTTCATCGATGATCCCGTGGCGTTTTTCAAGCCGTGGTGCCCCTCAAGCCAGCGGCACTGCTTGGCCGGCCTGAACGTAGGCATGCTCGAAGGCGAACAGGCCGAGCAGAGCAGCAAAGGCACTCGGTATCGGCCCGATCCACGGCGCAGCAACCGCCACAACGGTCAACGCCATGCCGATGCCAAAGAAGTTCTTGAAGCGGCCGGCGATCATCTCATGAGTGGCCAGCTGAGCGTGGGCGGTGCCGTGGACCAGGGTCACTTCTCCGAGCACCATTAGTAGGTGCACGGCGCTGGCTCCGGCAACTGTCAGCAGCAGGGGCCGCACGGCTGCTAGCTCCAGCCATGCCGCCACCGGCAACAGGGCGGCGGCACCGGCGAGCAGTGCTTGCACCAGCAGGTGAGGTGGTAAGAGAGGGTTCTGCCACAGATCCCGCGCTTTGGCCTGGGCGAAGAGATAGGCGGTGTAAATCGAGGTCAGCACCGCCAGCGGCAGGCCGACCCAAGCAAGCTGGTTCAGCAGGCCGCCAAAATCTTGCCAGCTGGCAAGGGCATGCAGGCTCAGCACCGCGCCATAGCCGGTGATGATGTAAGCGCCCTTGACCAACCAACTCTGCCAGTTGCCGCGGGTGAAGATCATGTAGAAGCGCTCGGGGTGTTCGAGGTCCCACAGCAGCAGACCGCCGGTGAGCCCCAAGAACACGAGGGCGACGACCGGTGCAACGCAGGTCCAGAGGGTGCTTTCCGGGCTGACAAAGCCGCCAAGCAGCAGCAGCAGCGGCACCAAGTAGGCGCCGGCGGCGACCCCCTTGGTCAGGGTGTAAAGGCTGACCCGCCAATCCCAGGGTGCTTGGTGCGGCACGTCGTAGGACAACACCGCGGCGACGGAGGAGTTGTTGGACAGCGGTTGCCCAGCGCCGCCTGGATGTCCGGAGACGACGCTTGAGCCACCCTGCTTTTGCTCGCTCCACATAAACATGCCGCCACTCGGACGGCGCGCCGCCAGCGGATCGAGAGTCGCCTGGTGCGCACCGCGGTAGAACAGCTTGGGCCGGGTTTCCTTCTCCGGTCGCCGCACCGCCACCGGTTCGCGGTGAACCTGCCGCGCCACCTTGGAGGTTGGATCGTTGAGATCCCCCACCAGAATGGCCTCGGTGGGACAGACCACCACGCAAGCCGGTTCCAAGCCGACATCGAGGCGGTGAGCGCAGAAATTGCATTTCTCGGCCGAGTGATCCTCGGGATTGATGAAGATAGCGTCGTAGGGACAGGCCGCCATGCATGCTTTGCAGCCGAAGCAGGCCGACTTGTCGAAATCAACAATGCCATCGTCTCGCCGGTACATCGCTCGGGTCGGGCAGGCAATCGTACAAGGCGAGTCTTCGCATTGGTTGCAGCGAGTGACCTGAAAGGCCCGCCGCGCCTGTGGAAAGGTGCCTACATCGACGTATTTGACATAGGTCCGGTGGACGCCGAGGGGAACGTCATTCTCTGACTTGCAGGCTGTCGAGCAGGCGTGACACCCGATGCATTGGGTGTGATCGATCAGCTTCGCCCACTTGACCGGCAAGGCAGCTGGTTGAGCCGCGTCAAGGGGCATCGGCGACTCATTCTGCGGCACGCTCAGAATCCCCAGGAGTAGCCGATCTCGAGATCCCATTGGCTCATCTCGAGCTCGATCGTTTGGGCACCGGGGAGATCGAGCGGATTGGGACCGACAACGCTGGTCGAAGGCGCGTGCATCACCGCCAGGCTGAGGGCGCGGCCGCTCTTGAGCTGCTTGGTGAAGCCCACCGTGAAGTGATCTTCCACCACGCCGGGGGCGAGGATGTTGAAGAGCACTTCGCTAGACCGGATGGGCTGATCGGTGGTCGAGAATCCAAAGCGCCAGGTGCAGGTGTCGCGCTGCCACTGCAAGCCCGCTTTGTAGATCGTTATGTCCTCCCAGCCGAAGCCGGCACCGCCATCATCCCCAAGTCGAGTGGTGACCAGGTTGGGCAAGAGTGGATTGCTCACCGCCCTACTATCGGTGTAGAAGATCTCTTGAATATCGAAGACGAGAGTCAGCTGTTCGGTGAGACCGGCCGCTATGCCCGCGGTCCAAGAGGACGGGATATCGAAGCCGCCCTGCTCAGCGAACAGTCCGGCGTAGTCGTCGAACTCGCCCATCTTGGTCTCGGTCTGGTACGAGGCTCCGACCGAAAAACGCTCGGTGAGCTGACCCAGATAGCCAATCCTGAAACCGAATCCGGTGCTGGTGTCGTGGCCGTTGTTGCTCAGGTTGGCGGTGTCGCTGGAGAACATCCCGAAGGTCTGGATTCCCTGAATCTCGAAGCTCTGGTAGGCGAGCAGCGCGGTGAGGCCAAGGGCGTGCTTGCCCCCCCCGAAACGGAAGGCATAGGTCGGCGCGACGAATAGCTGGGCGAGGTCGACACCTGTTGGCGAGCTGCCGAAGAAGGTGCGGGTCGGATAGTCCGTGTTCATCCCGCCGTTACCGTAAAGACTGAAACCGAAGGTGGAGTTGGTGCCAACCTGCCAGTTGCCGCCGAAATATGGGATGGCGAAAAACTCCGAGTCGCTGTCCACCTTTCCCTGGGCTAGCCCGAAGGTACCTAGAAAGCCGGTCGGTGCACCACGCACGGTGTAGCTGCGGCTGGGGCTGAAAGTCGCCAGGCCGGCGTCCCAACGCTTGCCGAGGAAGGCCATCCCCGCCGGATTGGTCGCCGCCGCCAGCGCGTCTTGGGGTAGCGCCACGCCAGCGCCAGCCAGGCCCTTATTGGCGGTGCCGTAGCCATGAGCGAAGTAGCCGTTGGTCGCCAGGGCATGGGGAACCCAGCCGAGCGCGCACAGTGTAAGGGTGACGGTTCCTCGGACGATGAGGGCTTTTTTACCCATTGCATGACCTCCTGGGGCGGCTTACTGTCTCGTGCTTGGCGTGGAGCTGAGTCCTGCCGCCGCTTCCGCGTCAGCCGGTTCATCTCCAGGGCCTTGTTTCACCATATTCGCACCTAGCGATTCGAGGGTAGACCGCTCTCTTGGCCCTGTCAAGAGAAGGCGCGGCGGCTGGGAACGCTAGCTCTTACTTTTCTCCACTGGCTGCGGGCTGCCGACCAGCATGCTCTGGCGGACATCAGAAATCAATTTGACATCGGCAGCGGCGCGGTCCAAGAGGGAGTCGCAGACTGCTTGGCAGATACCAAAGACGGTGGTGTCGCCGATCGAATAAAGGGCGTTGGCACCATCGCGCCGGCGCTCGACCAGGTTGACGGAGCGTAGGATATTGAGGTGTTTTGAAACGTTTGCTTGGCTGCCACCGACCTCGGCGAGGATTTCGGACACCGATCTCTCCCCCATGTGGAGGGTGTGTAGAATCTTCAAGCGAAAGGGGTTTCCCATCGCCTTGAGTCGCACCGCGATGCGTTCGAGAATTTCGTCTTGAAGCTCTTGCACTCGTCAGTCCTCATGCTTTCGGTGTCCGGACACGGGCTATCCTAGCACCTCTTCTCAGAGCTGCCGCCAATACCCTGAGACGGTTGCCCGGAGGTGAAAATTGACCTAGGTTTAGGATAGCGCTATAGTCGCATACAGTGATGAAGGCAGATGTGGGCCGGCCCGAGGCGGTTCGAATGTGCGGTCTTTCGCAGGCTAGCAAGGAGTTCCTATGTCTCAAGTAACAGCTGACCAAGAGATCGACTGTCGCGGCATGAACTGCCCGCTGCCGGTGCTCAAGACTAAGAAAGCGCTGGTGCCGATGAACGGCGGCCAAGTGCTGAAGGTGACATCGACGGATCCGGGCTCGGTTGCCGACATGGCCGCTTTCAGTCGCCGTACCGGCCACGAGCTGCTCGACCAGAGTGCCGGCGATGGCGAGTACGTTTTCTTTTTCCGGCGCAAATAAAGGAGGGGAAAGTGGCTGAAGAACGTCCCAAACGCCTTGCCCTCATCGCCTCTCAAGGAACTCTCGACTGGGCTTATCCTCCCTTCATTCTGGCCTCGACCGCCGCGGCTCTCGATATGGAAGTGGCGGTTTTCTTCACTTTCTACGGCCTGCCCCTGCTGTGTAAGGACTTGAAGGCGAAGGTCTCGCCGCACAGCAATCCGGCGATGCCGATGAAGATGCCCTTCGGTTCCCAGGGTTTCCAGGGTATCGAGTGGAACATCCCCAACGCCATCTCCGGCAACGTGCCGGGCTTCGATACCTTCGCCACCTCGATGATGAAGAAGAGCTTCGCCAACAAAGGGGTCGCCACTATCGAGGAGCTGCGCGAGGCCTGCGTCGATCTCGACGTCAAGTTGATCGCCTGCCAAATGACCATGGATGTCTTCGGCTTCTCCCGCGATGAATTCATCGATGGTATCGAACTCGGCGGTGCCGCTACTTTCCTCGAGTTCGCTGCCGACTCCGACATCAGTCTGTTCGTCTAACCGGCCAAGTCGACAGTGAGCGGAAGAGAGAACCGAGCGCGCCTGCTAGACCTTGGCGAGGTCAGCGCGCTGCGTTCTCAGAGTCTCTTTCACGCCGTTGCCGCGGTGATGCAGCCACAGGACGACCCCGCGCTTATTCTGCTGCGCCCCGGCGCGGCGCTGGTCACCATCGGCCGCGACTATGCCGAAGATACCCTTGGCGGTGCATTGATCACAGCTGAAGGATTGCCGGTGTTTCGCTCCCTGGCGCCCGGCGAGTTGGCCTTTCACGACTCGGGTCAACTCTCCTTCTACCTTCTGGTCGGGGCAGGGCGGATTGACGAATTCGGACTTGGCTCGCCGCCCGCCAACTCAGTAGAGGCCGTGGCTCGGGCGCCGATCAGCGCTTGCCGCGCGCTGGGATTCGAAGCGCAGGCAAGCCCGCCGAACAAGATCGTAGTGGCGGGTCGAGCGATTGGTACCGTCGAGCTAGTGAGGGTCGACGAGGTTTCGCTGCTCCGCGGCCGGCTGTGGCTGGAGGTGGATGGCGACAGGCTCGGACGGATCGAGGAGCAATTCACCACCGACTCAACCACCTCTTTCAGTCAGCATTTGGCGCCCGGAAAAGGATTTCCGGAAGTCGCCGATGCTCTGGTGGCGGCGATCGAGAAAGAACACCAGCTCGATTTGATTCCCTCGATGCCGACGCCAGCCGAACTCGACGCGCTGCTCGACTGGGACACTCGGCTGGCCGGTAGTGGATTGCGAACAGGTTTTTCGAGCAGTGAAACGGACCGGATTCCCGCTTAGGAGATCGCATGGACGAAGGAAGTGTAGTGATTTTTGTGACCTCGGGTCCCGACACCCCGCAGCGTTGCGCGACGCCGTTCTACATGGCCAACATTGCCACTGCGATGGACAACGAGGCTGAGTTGATATTCCAGATCGATGGTGTGCTGCTGATGAAAAAGGGGGTCGCCGAGGAACTTTACGCCAAAGAAGGTGGCAAGAAAGTCATCGACTTTATTCGCGAGGCCAAGGAATCCGGGGCGACCATGAGCGTTTGCTCGGCGGCGCTCCAGCTGCACGACATGACCGAGGACGATCTGATCGAAGAATGCGACGGGGTGGTCGGCGCCGCCTACATGACGGATCAAGGACTCGACGCCGATATGGTGCTGTGTTACTGATCCGCTCACTCTTTGGAGTTCGATGATGGCTGAGGTGAAGAACTGTCTCCTGCCCGATGACTTGCGCTATCACGTCAAGTTCAATGTTTGGCTGCGCGACAACAGCGATGGAACCTACGACCTGGGAATGACCGACATCGCCCAGACGATGGCCGGCGCGATCATCCATTGCCGGCCGAAAAAAGTTGGCAAGACGGTCAAAGCGGGACGCAGCGTGGCCACCGTCGAGAGCGGCAAGTGGGTAGGGCCGGTGAAGACCCCTTTCGCCGGCAAGATCGTCGCTCGCAACGAACTCACCGAGAGCGAGCCGACGGTGCTCAACAAGAGCCCTTATCAACAAGGCTGGATCGTGCGCATTGAGCCCAGCGATGGCGCGGCGGTCTTCGAGGCGCTGCTAGAGGCTGAGCTAGCGAGTGGAGAGTTCGCCACCTACATGGCCGAGAACGAGCTGGGCGAGTGCATCCACTGCGAAGGGTTCGATGGGTGAGCTGCTCATGAGGGTCTTCACCCATCCTGCTTGTTCAGGCTGTTCGGCGGCGGTGCGCCGGGCCTGGGAGCTGAACCAGGCGCAACCTGAGATCGAGCTGCGGACGGTTAGCTCGGTGGAGAAGGCGGGGCTTGCAGAAGCGCAGCGAGAGGGCATCAAGACCATCCCGACGATCATCTTCTCGTCGCCAGCGGGCGAGCAGCGGCGCTTCGTGGGCACGCCCCAAGCCGGTGCTCTCGCATCCTTCGCCAGTACCCTTTCATCCCCGGTCTAAAGGAACAGCAGCGATGGATCCGATATACGCCGACGCCAAGTTTCAGGATGTCCCCTACGAAGAGAAGAAGGCCCTCTTCGATGAAGTCAAGGCCGACATGCGCTGGGAAACGACCCTCTACGGCTGCTACGAATGCGGTATTTGCGTCGCCGCCTGCCCGTCGGCTCGTTTCTACGATTTCAGCCCGCGAGTCTACGCCCAAGTCATGGCGCGAGAAGATGTTCACACCTTCTATGAGCTGCTCAATGAGTCGGTCTGGGATTGCTCGCAGTGCTTCTCCTGCACCCGCTGCCCGCGACAGAACAACCCCGGTGGAATCATCACCATCATGCGCGAGGTGGCGGTCAACCATGGCTTGGAGACCGCGAAAGACGCCCTCAAGGCATACAGCCGCATTATCTACAAGATCATGTCGACCGGCACCCAGGTGGCGCCCGACATGCTGCAACCCGACTTCTTCCCCGATTGGGGGCCCGACGTGCAGCAGGTCTCCGACAATCTGGATGTGTGGCGGCGGGCGATTCCCCCTGAGACCTTGCACACCACCGAGCTGGCCTGGGATGTGGCCGAGAAGACTAGAGTCGAGCTATTCATGATCTGGAAGCTCACTGGCAACCTGGAAATGATCGAGCAGATCGATGAAGGCATCTTCATGATTCTCGAAGAGGTTATGGAAGAGCTACTCGACGAACATGGCTTCGACATCGACGACTTCGACTCTGTCATTGACTGACTATGTGATCGACTGAGGTAACCACCATGAGCATCTTGCCGATTGTCGGTGCTGGCGGCCCGACCAAGGCCAAAGACCGAGTCTTCGACCGCAAAGGTCATATGCCCGAGGAGTACTACAAAGATCAGCTCTTCGAGCTCGAAGCCAAGGGGGAGTTGATCATTCATCGGATCAGCGAAGCCCAGGCCCCGGTGGAACTCGACAACAAGTTCGGGCGCAAGAAGAAGATCGCCATCGACAACACCTGGCACCATAAAAGCTGTGGCCAGTGCGGTCATATTCCAGGCTATTCGACCTCGATCTTCTGGCTCATCCGCGAGCTTGGCTTGACCTATCACGATCCCAAGGAGCAGACCTCCTGCACGGCTTGGAACTACTACGCTTCCTCGACCTCCAACCCCGCCGCCCAAGCGGCGGTGGCGCTGCGCAATTTTGCCCAAGCCTACGAACACGGCTTCTATCCGATCATCCACTGCGGCACCAGCTATGGCCACTACAAAGAGGTGCGTGAAGAGCTGATCCATCATCCGGAGCTGCGGGACCAGACCCGGCGGGTGATGGAGAAGCTCGGTAAGCCGATGGTCTTTCCCGAGGAGATCGTCCATTACTCAGAGTGGGTGCATGCGATGCGCCACCGGATCCACGAGCGCCAGACTCTCGATCTGAGCAATGTCACGGTGACCGTGCATCCGGCCTGCCACTACCACAAGCTGGTGGCCGAGGACGCGATCTACGACCGTGAACTCTACGACGGTCAGCGCACCGCGGTGGTCAGCGCCCTGGTCAATGCCCTGGGCGCCAACCTGGCCGACTATTCGACTTTCCACGATTGCTGCGGTTTCGGCTTCCGCCACATCCTGGTGAGCCGCGATTTCTCCCGCTCTTTCGCCACCCTGCGCAAGATCGAGAAGATGAAAGAAGAAGCCAATCCCGATGTCACTCTGACCCACGACACCGGCTGTGTGACCACCCTGGATAAGAGCCAGTTTGCCGCTCAGGCCCACAACCGCAATGTCGGCATCCCGGTGATGTCCGATGCTCAATTCGCCGCGTTGGCGATGGGCGCGCACCCCTACAAGGTCTGCCAGCTGCACTGGCACGGAGTCGACATGAAGCCGTTGCTCGAGAAAATGGGCATCGACCACGCCGCCGCTTGGGCTGAGTTCGAAGAGGTGGCGGCAAAGATCAAAGCTGGCGACATGGATTTCATGTCGTGGGAGGACTGCTGATGGAGCACCATCCGATTCTCATCATTGGCGCCGGACCGGCGGGCCTGGAAGCGGCGCGAGGGGCGGCGGAACTGGGCTACCCGGTGTTGCTGGTGGAGAAAGAGACCCTCCTCGGCGGTTCACCGATCCTCTCCTCCTATGCCGCCTTGACGCCCAATATGGAAGACGCCGAGACGGCAATGAAACGCATGGCCGATGGCGCCAGCGGCGAGTCGTTGGTCGACGTCCGCATCGAGACCACGGTCATCGCCGCCAGTGGCGACGCCCCTGAGATCAGCGTCACCCTGGCGGGACCCGGCGGTGAGGAGCAAGTCACCGTTGGCGCAGTGATCGTCTGCACCGGCTTCCAGCATTTCGATCCCGGCCGCGAAACCCAGATGTACGGCTACTACGAGTACGACGACGTCATCACCCTGGTCGATGTCGAGAAGATGCTCAAAGCCGGCAAGTTTGTGCGCCCCTCGACCGGCGAGACGCCGAAACGAGTGTGCTTCATCCAATGCGTTGGCAGCCGCGACCGGCAGATCGGCAACTTCTGGTGCTCCAAGGTCTGCTGCGGCATTGCCTGTAAGGAAGCCATCGAGATCCGCGAGCATGTGCCCGACTGCCAGGTCTTCGTCTTCTACATTGACATGCGGATGTACAGTTTCTGGGAAGACCAGCTCTATTGGAAAGCGCAAGAGAAGCACAAAGTGCAGTTCATACGCGGCATCGTTACCGAGATCACCCGCCGCGGCGACACGGTGGTGATCAAGGGCGAGGATACAACCATGGGCCGGCCGGTCGAGGTCGCCATGGACGTGGTGGTGCTGTCGGTCGGCATGGAACCCAGCGAGGGCACCACCGAGATGGCCAAGATGTTCGAGCTACCGCTCGAATCGCACCGTTTCATCGAGACCACCGGCGGGGCGCTCAACACCGTCTCGACCACGCGGCCGGGGATCTATGTCGCCGGCTGCGCCTCCGGTCCCGCTGATCTCGAAGATTCGGTGTCGGCGGCTGGTGCGGCGGTAATGAAAGCCGCTGGTTTCTTGCGCAAGCATGCGCTCACCGCCGAAACCGTCTGAGCGAGGCAGAAACCAGCTGTGCTGCACACTCCCGTCAACATTGGTCAATCGGCCGCCGGTCCGGCCGCTAGGGTGGTCGATGCCGAGGCCGCCCTCGAGTTCATGAAAGAGGCCACCAAAGTGGCCACCGGTACTGAACTCGAAGACATCGGCCAACGGCTCGAGCTGAAGAGCGCCTTGTTCGGTGAGTTGCTAGCCGAGGAGCGCCTGGAGACCTTCGACGAGGAGGATCTGAAGTGTCTGCTACGCCATATCTTCACCCTCAAACGCAAGGCCAAGCGCCTGCTGCGGCGCAACGATTTGGTCACGATACGGCAGGGTTTCCAAGATTTGCTCTACGGCAGCGATGCGATTGCTGAGCGTTTCGATCGGTTCACCGCCGGTATCCAGGGTTTCGAGCCGGCGATGAAAGTTTCGTTGGCCAGCGAGGTGTTGCATTTCACCGATCCCGGCAGCCACTGGCTGTGGACCTATTGGATTTGGAACCCCAAGACCAGCACCGGTGCTTTGCCCCTAGTGACTCACCAAGAGGGCGTCGACCTGTCCGGCACCAGTGCTGGGGTGATTTACGACCAGGTCGGCCAGGCCCTGGTGCAAGTCAATCAAGCGGGCCATGAGGTCGGCTACTCGCGGTCGGGCAGAGGCTTATTCGGCACCGATGTGTTCCTTGCCTGCGTCTACGCGGTTTACATGTTCACCGTTTTCAAAGTGAAGCTGTCGCAGGAATTCAACCGCATTTTGCCAGAGCTGCCGCAGCTCGTCGAACGGGTGTTGGGAGTCCACGCCATGGGAGAAGCCGATGCCGGAGAGACCAATGCCGGAGAGACCAATGCCGGAGAGACCCATGCCGGAGAGACCAATGCCTGAGAATCCGACCTATAAGACCACCGCCACCCCCACACGGGACAAGGATCAGAGCTTTGTCGAAAAGTCGCAGGCGGTGGTCGAGGGGATTGACATCTCTGGCCATTGGAACCGCATGTATGAGCCGCGGGAGATCCAGGACTACGATACGACCTTCCTCGACAAGCTGACCGATCTGCCCGGCGGCGAGTCGATGGGTTGGTGTTACCAATGCGCCCAATGCGTGCCCGCCTGCCCGGTCGACAACGTCGGCGGCGATTATGCGCCGCGCAAGATCTACCGCCGCCTGCAGATGGGTAACGACATCTTCAATCATCGCGACCTGTGGCTGTGTACCACCTGCCAAAACTGCTTGCGGGTGTGTCCCAAAGAAGTCGACATGATGCAGATCATGCCCGCCGCGCGGGCCCAGGCGGTGCTCGAGGGCAATGCCCCCGAAGAGCTGATGGAGATGTTCCAGAACGTTGCCGAATATGGCAACCCGATGGGCCAATCGCCACGCAAGCGAGCTCGCTGGACGCGCAAGGCCGACAGCCCAGTGCGGGTACTGCCCAAGGATCCGGCGCCGGTCGAGGTGTTGTGGTTCGTTGGCGATTACTATGCCTACCACGGCCGCGGAGTCGACGCCGCCAACGCCATGAGTCGGGTGTTCAACCGCCTGGGGGTCGATTTCGGCATTCTCGGCGCCGACGAGCGCTCCGATGGCGATTCACAGCGCCTGGCCGGCGAGCCTGGGCTGTTCGCAGAACTGGCCGAGCACAACATGGCGCAGTTCAGGAAGTACGAGTTCGACAAGATCGTCGTCTCCGGCCCCCACGCCTACAACGCGATCAAGAACGAGTACCCGAAGCTCGGCGGCGAAGACTCAGACACCACCTTTCCGGTCGAGCACTACACCCAGTTCTTGAGTGCCCAGCTGGACGCTCTGAAGCCCTTGCTGAGCAAATCGTTCGATCGCAAGGTGACTTTCCACGATCCCTGCTACTTGGGTCGCCACAATGGAGAGTACGACGCCCCGCGCAATCTGCTGCAAGCAGTGCCAGGGCTCGAGTTCACCGAGATGTACCGCTGCAAGGCGCAGGGCTACTGCTGTGGTGGTGGCGGTGGCGGTATGTGGATGGATGGCTATGCTTCGCTGCATCAGGCCGAGAGGCTGTCCGAGAATCGGGTCAAAGAGGCGGTCGAAGTCGGTGCCGAGGTGTTGGCGGTGTGCTGCCCCTACGAAGTATCGCGTTTCGAAGACGCGGTCAAATCAACTGATAACGATGGCAAGCTCGAAGTTCTCGACATCATCGAGATCCTCGACCGGTGCATGGAGTAGAGAAGCAGGATGGATATTACGGTGCTCTTGAAGCGAGTTCCTGACCTGGTCGAAGATCTCGAAGTCGACGCCAGTGGCAAGGCGCTCGACCCCGATTGCGTGAGCCTGAAGCTCAATGAATTCGACGACCACGCCCTCGAAGAGGCCTTGCTGCTCAAAGAGAGTGGCGGCGGCAGCGTCACCGCCGTGGCGATCGACGGCGAGGGGGTCGACAAGCTGCTCTTCACCGCCCTGGCCAAGGGGGCTGATCGGGCACTCAAGGTCACTGGCGCCGCCGACGGTGACTCCAATCTGGCCCTGGCCCGCCTGTTCAGCGAGGTCATCGGCGGTGCCCCCGCCGACCTGATCCTCACCGGCGTCCAGGCCGCGGACGACCGTGATGGCCAGCTCGGGCCGATGGTGGCGGCCATTCTTGACCGACCCTGCGTCGAGGTAGTCACCAGCGTTGCCGCTAGCGACGGCATGGTGACAGTGCAGAAGGAGTATTCGGGGGGCATGATGGCCGAATTCGAGGTCGATCTGCCGGCGGTCCTCGGTATCCAAGCCGCCGCCCAGACGCCACGTTACGCGCCGGTGTCCAAGGTGCGGCAGATTCAACAATCAGCCACCCTCGAAGTGGTCACGGCAAGCAGCGCCGATGGATCCGGCATGACCGTGGTGGCGATGACCCCGCCCGAGACTGGCGCCGGTGCGCAGATGCTCGGTGGAGTGGATGAACTGGTCGAAGTGCTAGCCAGCAAAGGAGTGATCTGATGGCCAACGACGTGATGGTGGTGGCAGAACACCTGGGCGGCAAGCTGGCCGACGTGACTTTTGAGCTTTTGGCCACTGGCAAGGAGCTAGCCGGCCAGTTGGGCGGTTCCTTGATGGTCGCCCTGATCGGTGGCGACGACGTGATGGTGGGCGAACTCGGTGCCGCCGACCTGGTGCTATGTCTCGGAGCTAGCGAACTCGCCGACTTCAATCCCGAGAGTCACGCTGTGGCGCTCGAAGCGGCGGTAGTGGCCAAAGCGCCGCGGGCGGTGCTGATCGGTTATACCTCGATGGGCATGGACCTGGCCTCGACCCTGGCGGTGCGCAGCGGTCGTGCCCACGCGGCATCCTGCGTGCGCATCGACGGCGGCGCGTCGATCACCGCCACCAGTCAGCTCTACGGCGGTAAGATCGATGTCACCAGTGATTTAGGCACTGATCCCTGTGTGCTGAGCCTGGTGGCGGGTGCCGCCTCGGCCGCTGCCGGACGGGTCGCGGGTAGTCCGTCGGTGGAGGAACTCGAAGCGCCAGATACCGCCGGTCGAGTGCGCTTCAAGCGCTTGATCGAGCCCGAAGCTGGCGATGTCGACATCACCACCAAAGACGTGCTGGTGGCGATCGGTCGTGGCATCGGCTCGAAGGATGATATCGAAGTCGCCGAAGAACTGGCCGAAGCCCTCGATGCCGCCGTCGCCGCCTCGCGACCGCTGATCGATTCCGGCTGGCTGCCCAAGAGCCGGCAGGTGGGGAAGTCGGGGCTCAAAGTGCAGCCCAAGGTCTACCTCGCTCTCGGTATCTCGGGTGCCCCGGAGCATCTCGAAGGGATGAAAGGCTCGGCCACCATCATTGCCGTCAACACCGACAAGAACGCGCCGATCTTCGGCGTCGCTCACTACGGCTTGGCCGCAGATTTGTTCGACGTCTGTGAAGAACTGACCGCAGCGATCGAGGATCGGTAGCTCCAGTGCTCAACTCAGCCGAACGCCTAATCTTCACTGCCCTGGTGCTGGTCTGTGGCGCATTGGCGGCACGAGGCTTCGCCCAACTGGTCAAGGTCGTCCGCCGGGGCCGCGAGGCAGAGCGGACTGACGGCTGGGTCGGCCGATTCACCAAGGCGTTATTGGATATCGGCTTGCAGCGGCCCCTATTCAAGATTCGGCCGGTGGCGAGCGTCTTCCACGCCTTCATCTTCTTTGGCTTTAGCTTCTATGTACTGGTTAACGCCAATGACCTGTTAGAAGCCTACATCGACGGCTGGTCGACGATCGGCGGCGGTCCGTTGGCCAGCGTCTTCAACCTGGCCTCCGATCTGCTCAGCGTGCTAGTCCTCGTCGGCATGGTGTTTTTTCTTGTGCGCCGATTCTTGGTTAAGCCCAAGGTACTCGACTTCAATCGCAACGTGCTCCTGCACCCCAAGGTCAGCGCCGGTGGGGTCAAGCGTGATTCGCTGATCGTCGGCGTGTTCATCTTGCTGCACGTCGGCTCGCGCTGGCTGGGGACCGTCCTGCATCTGGCGGAGAATGGCCACGGTGATCCCTGGCTACCCACCGCCAGCGCCGCTTCGCACCTCTTTGCCGGCCTGACGCCCAGCACTCTCGACTTCGGCGTCCATCTCTGCTGGTGGTTGGCGATGGGCTTGATCGTGCTTTTCTTGCCCTACTTTCCGCGCAGCAAGCATCTGCACCTGATGGTGGCGCCAGTCAATCTGGCGCTGGATCGGCGGACTCCGCGGGGCTTGCTTGATCCAGTTGCCGATGCCGCCGCACCGGGCGCCAAGACCCTCACTGACCTGTCCTGGCCGCAGCTGCTCGACAGCTACTCTTGCATCATGTGCAACCGTTGCCAGGAGGTCTGCCCGGCGCACACCGCCGGCACGCCCCTGTCACCGGCGGCGCTGGAGATCAACAAACGCTTCACGATGAATGAGTGCGGCAAGGAGCTGGCGGCCGGCGCCGATGCCCCCGACTTGCTCGGTGTCGCTACCACCATCGATGCGGTGTGGTCTTGCACCACCTGTTACGCCTGCGTGCGGGTCTGCCCGGTGGGCAACGAGCCGATGATGGACCTTATGGACCTGCGGCGCGGCCTGGTGTTCGACGGCGCTGCCCCCGGCGAACTGGCCGAAGTTCTGCGCCACCTCGATGAGAAAGGCAACAGCTTCGGCGACTCGCCGCGCAAACGTGCCCGTTGGGCCAAGAAAGGGCTCGATTTCAAGCTCAAGAACGCCACCAAGGAGCCGGTAGACTACCTCTGGTACGTCGGCGATTTCGCCTCCTTCAATCCCGATTGCCAAGAAATCAGCCGCCTGGTCGCCCGCATTCTCGAGCAAGCGGGCCTGGATTTCGGCATCCTCTACGAAAAAGAACGCTCGGCGGGTAACGATGTCCGCCGGGTCGGCGAGGAAGGACTGTTCGAGTCCCTGGCGGAGCAAAACGCGGCAACCCTGGAGGAGTGCGAGTTCGAACGCCTCTTCACCACCGATCCCCACACCTTTAACACGCTCAAGAACGAGTATGGACCCTACAAAGGGCAGTTTGATCAGATCGAGCACTACTCGACCCTGTTGCTCGAACTGATCAACCAGGGCACCTTGAAGGTGAATAGCCTCCTCGGAGGCCGCGCCACCTACCACGATCCCTGCTACCTGGGGCGCTACAACGGTGGTTTCGACGCGCCGCGAGGGGTGATCGAGGCTTGTGGTGTCGAGCTGGTGGAAATGCCGCGCAACCGCGAGAACTCATTCTGCTGCGGTGCCGGCGGCGGCCGCATTTGGATGAAAGATCACGATGACATGAGCGAACGGCCGAGCGAAAACCGAATTCGCGAAGCTCTCGAACTGGGCGATGTCGACACTTTCGTCGTCGCCTGTCCCAAGGATCTAACGATGTACCGAGATGCCATCAAGACCTCAGGCAACGAGGGCAAGATCGTGGTCAAAGACATCGCCGACCTGGTCGCCGAGGCGATCGGGCTCGACTAGATTCGAAGCGGCGGAAGGGGCAGCAGTGGATTTAGGGCACAGCAGCCCCGGTTTCGAGACCCCGGCGGTCGGGTCATGACCCTGAGTGTCATCGATGGCGGCACCCTCAGCGCCTGGCGATCACAAGCTCTGTGGCACGGCATTGCCGCATCCATGCAGACCACCAGCCCCGCGACCCTGTCCTTCTGTCGTCCCGCCGAAGCCTACGTTGGTATTGGCTATCATCGCCGCCTCGACGAGATCGATGTCGCTCGATGCGCTGAGCTGGACCTGCCGATCATCCGTCGTCAGATTGGTGGTGGGCCGGTATATCTAGATCAGGATCAACTTTTCTTTCAACTCACCTTGCCCGCCGCCGACGCTCCGCGACGAGTTGATCGCCTCTATCAGCAATTCCTCGACCCAGCGGTCCACGCCCTGAAGCGCCTGGGGATTGCCGCCCATCGCAATGGTTTCAACGACCTGGCGGTCGCGGGGCGTAAGATTTCCGGAACCGGCGCCGGTCAGATCGGCGATGGGGTTACCGTGGTGGGCAACATTCTCTTTCGTTTTTCGCACCAGCGAATGGTGGAGGTTTTGTCCTTGCCGAGTGCCCGCATGCGCCGCGAGTGTCTGCGGTTGATGCGTCGCCATGTCACTTCCCTGGCCGCCGAGGGAGCGGCGGAGTTGAGCCCAGCTGAGGCCAAATCGTCATTGATCGAAGCATTCAGCGGGGCTCTCGGCAAGTCCGCGGTGACCGCATCCTTGAGCCCGCGACAGCAAGATTCGATCGCTGAGTGGGAGGTGCGCTTTCGGGACACCAGCTGGCGCGCCGGGGTGGCGCGGCCGAAGCCGGCGCGGCGCCAGGTCAAGATCAGCACCGATGCCTGGCTCTTCGCCACGCCGGGTGAGCGGCCGTGGGTCGAAGTGTCGATCGTCGGTGGGCAGATTGCTCATCTGAGCCTCGAACAAGGACCCTGGAACGGTACCGCCACGGCGATGCAAGGTGCCCTAGCCGGCCAACCGGCAGAGGCGCGGAATCTAGAACAATGTTTGGCCCCCTTCGGCGACGATGGGCGCCAATTGCTCGATCTATTACTGCCGGGTCTCGACAACAATTGACCTGAAAGTTGATTTGGAGAAGTGATGAAAGCCAACATCTTGATGGAGATTGGGTCCTACCGGGTCGCCAGCGACCGGGCCTACGATCGCGACAACCATATGTGGGTCCTCGACCTAGCGTCGCGGCGGGTGCGTTGCGGTTTCGATCCGTTGGGTAGCGAAACCACGGGCGATATCGTCGCCCTTTCCTTCGCCCCGCTGGGCACCGAGCTGAGCCGCGGAGGCGAATTCGGCAGTCTCGAAGCGGCCAAATTCGTCGGTCCGCTAGTGGCGCCGATCGCCGGCAAAGTGGTGGCCCACAATGACGCCGTGCTGGCCAATCCAGGACTGATAAATCGTGATCCCTTGGGCCAGTGGTTGATCGAGATCGAGCTGGCGGCAGAGCGCGCCTCCTGTGACGAGTTGCTCGAAGACCCAGCGGAAATTCGCAGCTGGTTCGCGGCAGAGGTCGAACGATTCGAACGCCAGGGCGCGTTGGCCCAATGAGCGAGCTGCTCAAAGTAGTCGACACGGTGGCCGACACCGCGGTCGAGGCGACGGCGCAACCACTGCGGCCACCGGCGATCGCCACCGCGGGCATGCAGCTGCGCCGGCAGCGGTTTGGCGACCAGATCGAGTTTTACGCGCCTGGCCTCAAACGCTGGCAGACCGCTGAGTGGAAGCCCGAGCGTGCCCACCGTTTTCTGCCGATCAGCGTCACCGGCACCTCCTGCGGGCTGAGCTGTGACCACTGCGAAACCAAAGTTCTACAAGGCATGATCACCGTCTCGCCAGAGAAGGGCCTGTTCAACACCGCCGCCGAGCTTCAGTCGCAAGGCACCGAGGGCATCCTGGTGTCGGGAGGGTCGAATAAGGACGGCGGCGTACCCCTGCTGCCCCATGTCGACGACATGCGGCGAGTGCGCGAAGAGCTCGGCATGAAGGTCATCGTCCACTCCGGAGTGGTGTCACCGAAGTTGGCCCGAGGCTTGGCCGAGGCCGAGGTCGAAGGCGTGATGCTCGACATCATCGGCGCTGATGAGACCATCGATCAGGTTTACCATCTGGATCTCAAGGCGGCGGATTTCGAGCGTTCGCTCGAGCTACTGTCGGCGCGGCAGATGCGGATCATCCCGCACATCGTCATCGGCCTTCACTACTCTCAGTTGCTCGGTGAATGGAAAGCCCTGGAGATGATTCGCCGCTATCCGGTGTCGACCTTGATTCTGGTGGTCCTGACCCCGCTGATGGGCACCCGCATGGGGCACCTGCCCCCACCACCGCTGGCCGAAGTGACGGACTTTTTAGCTCATGCACGGCAACAGATGCCAGAGATTCCGGTCAACCTGGGCTGCGGCCGGCCCTTGGGGCAGATGAAAGTCGACCTCGACCGCGCCGCCATCGACCACGGCCTGAACGGCATCGCCTATCCCGCCGATGGCATCATCGAATACGCCGCGGCGAGCGGCCTCGAACCCTCCTTCTACGAATACTGCTGCTCCCTCACCTGGACCCACTGACCCAAGGCGCGAGGCGGTGACCAGCAAACTCTCTCAATACCTGCGCGACCCCTTGCTGGGTGAGCTGTGGCGGCAAGTCAGGCAAGCCGGATCTCTCAAGTCGATCTCCCTCGACCTCACCCACGCTTGCAATATCCGCTGCAGCGGCTGTTACTTCTTCGGCGAGGGGATGGATCAGCATCGGGCGCCAGCGAATGAAGGGGTTTTCGAGGAGTTTCTCGCCCGAGAGAAGGCGCGGGGCACCAATTTTGTCACCGTGGTGGGCGGCGAGCCGAGCCTGATGCTCGGCCGGTTGAAAAAGATCTACGATGGATTCTGGATGAACGTGGCCACCAACGGACTGCGCAAGATCCCGCACGAGGGCTTCGAGCAGATGCCGATCGGGGTTTCAGTCTGGGGCAGCCCGGAAACAGATAAACAGCTGCGGGGCAGCGGCAAGATCGATATCTTCGCGGCCGCTCTCGATAACTACCGCGACGATCCGCGGGCTTTCTTTTACTACACCGTGGCGCCCGGCGACGCGCGGGAGATCCCGGAAGTGGTCGAGCGCTGTGTGGAGAACGGCAACCGGGTGTTATTCAATTTCTTTGGCGACCTCCGGGCCGGGGCCGATGGCAAGGCAGATTTTTCCGCCGTGCAGAGGGAGATCGAAGAAGCCATCCGTCGCCATCCCAAGAGTATCCTGATCACCTCCTACTTGAGCCGGGTGGTCACTTCCGGACGCCTCTACGATCAGCAGTGGGGTTGGGAGGTCTGTACCAGCGTCACCGCCGATCATCAGGTCAACGCCTGGCGCATCGCCAACGGCAATCCCTACAACCCCCACTTTCGGGCCTACAACGCCGATTTGCTTTCGACCCGTCGTTGTTGCACTGGGATCGATCGTGATTGCTCCAGCTGTTTCGATGTTTGGGAACGTTTTTCCTGGGTCATGATCAACCTCCGCCAACACCTGGCCAGTGAGCAGAAATTTACCTGCTGGCTCACCACCATGTATCTCTTCTACCTGATCAACCGGATTGTCGATGTCGAGCAAGGAATGGCTCTGCTGCCAGAGATTCACCAGCGCCTCGAAGGTTTGCTGCCGCGAGCCCATCCCACCGGTTTGAGTCCCGCTGGCAGCCACCGTTCATCCCCTGACCTCAATAGGCCGGCAGCATGCTGAGCAGCGCCAAGAGCAAAGTCTGGCGCTACTTGAGCGATGACGAGGTAGGTGCCGCGGCAGGTCTCGCCGCCGACGAGGCCCTGATGCTGGGCTACGGTCGAGCAGGCTCGGCAGAGAGTAGAGCGGCCCTGCGCCTCTACACCTACCGTCCCCACTGCGCCCTCGTAGGTCGCTATCAGATCGTCGAGCAGGAGGTTGACCTCGAGCGTTGCGCTGCCCTCGGCATCGAAGTTGGACGGCGCCCCACCGGCGGCGGCGCGATCATCATGGGTCCCGCTCAGCTCGGTGTAGCGATCGCCGCATCAGCCTTGGCCGAACGGACTCCCCGCCAAGCTCTCCAGCACTTCGCCGCCGGGATTCTCGCCAGCTTGGCTGAGTTGGGTATCGAGGCCAGCTTCCGTTCCAAGAACGATCTCGAAGTCGGTGGCCGGAAGATTGCCGGCCTCGGCATCTATCTCGACCCCCGCGGTGCGCTGCTCTTTCACTCCAGCATCTTGGTAGATCTGGAGATCGAAGCAATGCTGGCAGTACTCAAGATCCCCGGCGCCAAGCTGTCGGACAAGGCGGTGAGCAGGGTAGAGGAGAGGCTGACCACGGTTTCCCGAGAAATCGGCCAGCAGCTGCAAGCAGCAGACATTCGCCAGCAGATAGCCGGCGCGCTGGCTCGCCACTTTGATATTGAGCTGCACCCATCCTGCTTGTCTCCCGTCGAGATCGAGCGCTACCAAGAGCTGGTCGAGCTTTACACCAGCGAGGCTTGGCTGCATCCTGCGAGCCCCCGCCGCGACGCCCAGGGCCGAGCGACTCTGAAGACTCCGGCGGGCCTGCTGCGAATCCACGTCGGTGTTCACGGCGGAGTGCTCAAGAGCGTTTTGTTGGCCGGCGATTACAACCTCTTGCCCGCCGGTATCGCTCGTCTCGAAAGCGCTCTCAAGTGGTGCCGAGCCGAGCCGCGAGTGATCGCCGAGGTTAGCGAGCGATGTTTAGATCACGAAGACTTGGCGATCGCGCCGACGAAGGTGGCGGCGGCGATCTCAAAAGCAGTTGCGCGAGCGGTACGTCTGGGCCAGCGTTCCTATCCCAGACGCGAGGCCGGATCTTGTTATTTCCCTGAGTCCGAGACCATGCCGCCTCCAGCTGAGACGGCCGAGGAGAGGAGAAGCCATGACCCTGGTTGAACTTGGTGAGACCCCAGCGAGTGTCGGGCAAGTCAGTCCCGATTGGGTGCGGATCAGCTACGCCAGCGCCTTGGCGCTGCGCTTGAAGTCGGGAAAATTCACCCGACCCTTCGATTTCGGCGGCATCAATCTGCTGCTGAGTTACGACGAAGGTTGTCAATCAGATTGCGGTTTCTGCGGTTTGGCTCGTTCGCGGCAGGGAGAATACGTCGACAAGAGTTTCATCCGCGTCGAATGGCCGATGGTCTCCACCGACCAACTGATCGATCGCATGGTACAGCACCAAGATCAGCTGACTCGCCTATGCATCTCGATGGTCACCCACGGCTACGCCTACCGCGACACCCTAGAAATCACCCGTCGCATCCGCAGCCGGGTCAACACCCCTTTATCCTTGCTAGTAGCGCCGCCGACCCTCAACGAAGAACGCCTGCGAACCCTCAAAGAAGCCGGCGCCGAGATGATCGGCATCGGTCTCGACGCGGTCACCGAAGGTCTCTTCCGTTCCATCCGCTCAGACGTACCCAAAGGCGGTTTACGCTGGGACAACTACTGGAATATTGTCAATCTGGCGCGCGACATCTACGGCCCCTGGAAAGTCAACTGCCACACCCTGGTGGGCCTGGGCGAGACCGACTACGACCTGATGGAGATTTTCGAACGGCTGCTCAACCGCCAGATCTACTCCTACCTCTTCTGCTTCAATCCCGAGCCCGACTCGCGCATGGCCGATCATCCCAAGAGTTCCGTCAGCCGCTGGCGCCGCATTCAGCTAGCCAAATTCCTCCTCGAAGAATGCGGCCTAGAAGCCTCGGCCTTCGATTACGACGACGATGGCGCCCTAACCCGCATTAACGCCCCAAGCGACCTGGTAGAGCAGGTTGTCCACGACGGCTACGCCTTCCTGACCAACGGCTGCCCCAGCTCCGGCGGCGAGCCCGGCTGCACCCGACCGATGGGCAGCTGGCGGCCGAGTGAAGCGCCACGGGATTATCCTTGGCAACCTACCGATGCCGATCGGGTGGCAGTTCGGGAGCAGCTCGATTTGGAGCAGATCCTACGGCCGGGTGGGGGGCCGACGAGGCCTCCCGAGTGTTGGGCGCCACCGGTGGCGGGACGGCCGGCAATGGGTGATGTGGACCTTGGCCAGTAGCTGCCTTGAAACGACCTCTAAGACCAGTTGGTATCTATGACTAGAGAATCTACCTGGTACGAAACCGAGAGCAGTGACAGTGGCTCACTAAGAACGGGAGAAGAGAAGCTCTCAGTGGGCGACCGAGTCCTGATAGATGGCGAAACGAGGCCGCGGAGGGTTACCCATGTAATGGGATCTTACCGAAGAGGGTGGTTTGCCACTTTCAGAGGAGAAGGTCCGGTCCCTCAAGGGGCGGTCAGGTGGAGTGTCGTTGAGCGATCTGGATCTGAGAGGCAACCGACAGATGCTTCGAGGCTTGAGGAACGGATCGTTGTCTCCCCGCCAAAGGAGGCCCAAGTCGCCGAATCAGATAGACTCCAGATAGCGAAAATTACAGCGCGAAAGGCCGTCATTGTAGCGGTGATTACCGCCATCTCTGGGATCCTTGTAGGTATTGTGTCAGGATATCAGTCGGGGCGATCTGCTCAAGCGGATACAAAGCAGCATTGGATTACTCTTAAGCCTGTGGTTGCAGAGCCGTTTGAAGTAGGTAGCGCTGTGAGAGTGATCGTTCTCGCGAATAGCCAGGCATATTCCTATCCCAGTCGCGCAGTGTGGGCTGATATTGGCCCAAGAATGTCGAGGGAAACATTCCCCTTGCCGGTTGACACTGCCGAATACCGATTTCGCTTCGAAGTGTTTTATCGCAGGGCCGACGGCTCGAAAGTGCTGTATACAAGCCAAGAGGTCCATGAAATCAGCACTTCGGAAATAAGTAAGACCTCGCCCCGCCCCACCTGGACAGATTGGCCTCAGTCGGGTAGCGAGTTGCGTCGTTCGGCGGTCAATCGCCGGGAATGGCCGGCAGGGTGACGGTGCCGGGTTTTTCGAGAGCGGCCCGAGTCGCCTTGAGCAGGTACGCGTAGGGCTCATCGCCGGCAAGCTTGGCGCTCTCGGTGAGGCTGTAGAGGATCGCCGCGACCTCGGTTCCCCGCTTGGAGCGCGACCCGTAGTGGTTCTTGCGTCCGATGACGACGCCTCGCAGCTCCCGCTCTGCAAGGTTGTTGTCGAGGGGAATTAGGGGGTTTTCAAGAAAACGCGTTAGCCCTTTCCAATGGCCGAGCAGGTAGTTGACTGCCTTGCCCAATCCGCTGCGCGGCAGGGCTACGGGTCTGGTCTCCATAGCCCAAGCTTGCAGCTTTTTGAGAATGGGCCCGGAGTGCTCGGCGCGCAGCTTCAGGCGCAGATCCAGAAGCTCTTGCGGCTCCGGAACTTGGATAGCCGGTACCTTCCGCTCCACTTTGAAAAGATCGCTGATCATGTCCAGCGCTTGACCACAGTGTTTCGGGTAGTTGTGCTCTGCGTCGGCGAATTTTCTTCGTGCGTGTGCCCAGCAGTGGGCCAGTGTGAATCCAGGACCGGCGCGGGATGCCGACTGATCGTCCCTCTTGGCCTCACTCTTGGCCAGAGCCTTGTAGGCCGAGTATCCGTCGCACACCACGATGCCCTGATAACCAGAGAGGATCGACCTGGCAGATTTTTCCGAGCGAGTTCCGCACAATCGATAGAACACCGCCTGCCGATTGGCCACGCTCCACACCCACCACTTGGAATTTTCTTGACGAGTCACCAGCCGCCAGTGAGTCTCGTCGGCGTGGACCACCGGAGCCATGAGCACCTTGTCATGCAGAGCCAGGTAGCTCGGCGTCAGCACCCTGGCCAAAGCTTCGATCTGGTCCCACAGAGTCTGCGAGCTGACGTTCAGCCCTTCCCGCGCCATGCTTCGGCTCTGGCGCTCAAGAGGTGCATGGTCAAGGTATTTGCTGATTGCCACCTCGACCGCGAACTCTGGTGCATAGCGCCCTCCAGGGATCAGCTTTGGCAGCGCTGGCGCCGTGACCACTGCCGCGTTGCAGCGACAGCGATACTTCTGACGCTGGTGCTTGACCATGATGAAGTGTCGCCGGACTACGGAGATCTCGTCGGAATCTTCCGTCTGATCACCCATCGGCTGAAGGGAGCCGTCGCAGGTCGGGCAAACCTGCTCTGCAATGGGTAGCTCGAGGAGTTTCTCGACCACTGGCAGCAAGGGCTGCGGAGTCGGCCCGTGGCCGGTCTGCGGCTTACGCTCCGACGCTGGGGTCCGCGTCCTGGGGCGTTTCTCCGAGGACGGGCCGAAGATCTTTCGCTCGCGTTGAGCGAGAATCTCCTGCAGTTGCTCAAGCTCAAGTTGCAGGGTAGCAGCGCCGGCCCCTGCAAGATGTGCGTTGCTAACTATCAGATTCTTGATGCGCTCGTGCAGGTGTCGATTCTCGCGATCGAGCAGCAGCGCAATTTGACGCAGAACGTCGGGGCGCTGTTCGTTCTCGATCCGAAGCATGCGTCTATTATAGATCAGAAATCAGGCTGCGTCAGCAACCTTTTTCCTCACAAATAGGGGCGGCGAGAGCCTCATCTTTCCGATCAGCTTGCTGCCCTCCAAGAACAAGGCCAGCTCACTCATAGTCAGCCGCAGCCGGTCCTCTTCCCGTTCGCGCCACAGACAGGCAAACCGCCCCTGCTCGAGCCGCTTGCTGTAGACACAGAGCCCGGTACCGTCCCAGACCAGAACCTTCGCGAGGGTTTGCGCCCGATTGACGAATAGGAACAGATCGCCTGAGAGAGGGTCTTGGTCAAGCTCGCCGGTCACCAGACCCGAGAGACCGTCGAACCCCTTGCGGAGGTCGGCAGGCGCACCGAAGGCGTAGACGCTGACCCGGCGGGTCGAGCCGATCATCCGAGCGCTTCCAGCAGCAATGCCACGTCGGCCAGAGCCAGGCCCTCCACGCGGTGGCCAGCGACAGTCACCAGGACCAAGCCCTCTCGATGGCTTCGATTCATGATTGCTACTTCGTCGGCCTCTACGACTTCGACCGCCCGCAGCTGAATCGGCCTCGGCGGCGCTGCCTCGATCCAGCGGCGGAGCGTGTCGACGCCGACTCCCAAAGCAGCGGCCACCCGGCCCAACCGATCGCCGTTGGACTGCGCTTCCAAAGCAACTTCCACGGCTTCTGCCCGAAGGGAAGCCGGATACCGACATCCGCGGCCTGGGCGGCAGCCAAAGTAGACCTCGACCTGATGACGAAAGCTCGCAATTCGTTGTTCCATAACGGTTCCTCCTTTTGAGGAATCACCATGCAACAGATCCGGCCGCTTGGCCAGACGGGGCGCGGCGATGTCTTACGGAAATAAAGGGATCTGCGGAAAGAGAGTACAGAGTTTACCCTCTAGATCAGGATTTCGTTCGGGGCTCTCAGGGTCCGGATCATGGCACGCCTCAACTTACAGTTGTCTACGAGGCCCGGTAATGAAGCTTCAAGTTGAACAGCGTCCAGCTCAATTCGCCGACTGGCGTCGTGAATCTGCCACACGGGCCTTGCACAGCACGGCGCTAGACTCCATGGTCAGTATGCCCAGCTCAAAGTGCCCGTTCAGGGTACCATCCAACTCGTAGCTCTGCCTCCCGGTCGGAACCTTGCGGCCTTGGTGTCCTGTTACGAGGCGGAGGTTCTCGAGGTCACGCCGGGCGAGATTGCGGACGCCTGCGAACGACTCGGAAGCAGCTCGGAAGTCGACGGCTTTCGAGTCCAGGTCGGGCATCGGCTGCTCATCGAGATCTCGATCATAAGACTGCTGCGGTTCTTGAGATTGGGCGCTTCTTCGGCGGACCATCCCAGCACGACACACGCAGCAGTGCTGTTCCGCGTGCCGTCAGGCTGCTCCGCGCTGAGGCATTGGGGAACACCTGACTCCAACTTTGATTCCAGCGCGAGCGAGCATGTCTACGAGGGAGTCGATGCTGAAGAGATCGATCCGGCCGCGCACCAGGTTGCTGATCCGCGGTTGGGACACGCCGAGCAGCTGGGCTGCATTGGCCTGAGTTAGGCCCTGGTCCTGGATCATCTTGTGGATAGTGAACATCAGGGACGAGCGCACTTCGAGGTGCGCCGCCTCTTCCTCGTCGAAGCCCAAGTCCGAGAAGACGTTGCCGCTGGAAGGGGTGACCTGGTCTTTCATCGTTTTTCTTGCTCCAGCTGCGTTACTTGGCTCTGACTCGTCGTGCTCGGAGGAGGGTTCGATACCGGTTTCGACCAACTTCGAGATCACGGGTCGGAGTCCGTCGGGATTTTTTCTCGAAACAGTGAAGAGCATAGACGGCTTCTTCAAACTTCGCGACCTAGAAAACACGGTGCTCTGTGGCCGTGTGAATCCGTATCTCGTATACGCCTCTACCGACTTCGGGCATGGGCTTCCAGTCCTCGGCCTCGAGACCCAGCTGAACCAGGTGCAAGTTGTGGCCCCCAATTCTGCGAGCATCCTCCGGAAAGGCTCGAAGGTCTGCGAGCGCCGAGCCGATCCAGAGTAGGGGTTTCACGGCTAAGGATATTATACAAGAATCAGTATAGCAGGCAAGTCTCGAACCCAGACAACGTGCCCCAGACAACGTGCCACCCGACTCGTACTCTCTTGATTTCAACAAGTTACGCAGTGGTTAGGACGCTGGCGACCGCATCTCTGTACTGTTCACCTTGCCACCCAGCTCGGCAGTGCCACGCCTAGTCACCAATAGGACCGGTCATGTAGACTGGATTCATGAGAAGCTTGACTGCAACAGACTTCAAGGCTAGGTGCTTGGCGATTCTCGATGAGGTCGCTGAGACCGGCGAACCGATCACCATCTCCAAGCGTGGTAAAGCCGTGGTCCAGCTGTTCCCGGCAATAAGATCTGAGGCTGAGTATCCGCAGTTCAGCCTGCGCGGAACGGTGAAGGATATTGGCGACATCATCGAACCCACGATTCCTGCTGCTGATTGGGACGCCGAACGCGGCAAGCTCCTTTGAAGTTTCTGCTCGACACCCACGTCCTGGTCTGGTGGGTCGAGGGCGGTTCGCGACTGTCGGCTGAGCAGCAGGAGGTTCTTGCCACCGCCTCGCAGACCCGGCCGTTGTTGGTGTCGGAGATCAGCTTGTGGGAGATCGCCAACCTGGTCGATCTGGGGAGGCTCGAACTCAAGCTGCCACTGCTGGAGTGGCTGTCGCGAGCGAGCGCACCGCCCCTGGTGCGCCGGCTTGGGCTCTCGCCCCAAGTTGCGGCCGAGGTCGTAGCGCTGCCGGATAGCTTTCATCGCGACCCGGCTGATCGTATTCTGGTGGCTACCGCGAAGGTTCACGGCGCAACTTTGGTGACCAAAGATCGCCAGATCATCTCTGCGGGTATCGTTGCCACTCTCTGAGGCTTCTATCACGGCCTCCAGATTCGGCCGAGGGTCATTGGCATTCTTCAACTCTTCAAACGCCCCAGCACCAACTCCTCTGTGGTCGCCGCCGCTGCCAAGGCGTCGTCGTGGGTGATCAACACCAGGGCACCGGGATAGGCCACCAACATATCTTGTAAGCGCTCGATCGATGGCAGGTCGAGGTGATTGGTGGGCTCATCGAGCAAGACCACCCATACCCGATGACCGAGTCCCCAAGCTAGCTCGAGTTTGCGGGCTTCGCCCGGCGAGGGCCGCTCGGTGAGGAGCAAACGCTGGGGATCGCAGCCGAGGGCGGCGACCAATTCCAGCACCCTGCCACGTTGATCGGAGGGCAGACGATGGAGTTCTGCTAGGCGCTGGTGGGCTGCTTGGGCCGTGAGTTCTTGGGGCAGATAGAGCATCCGTCTTAGGCCGGGGCCGCCGCTGTCGAGCAAGGCCCGCAGCAGGGTGCTCTTGCCTGAGCCGTTGGCGCCGGCCAGGCGCAACCGCGTGTGGCGCTCGATGGTCAGCTGGACGTTGCGCTGCAACACTCGGTCGCCCGCCCGCAGCTCGGCAGTGGAGACGCTCAGCAGCCGACGGACGGGGGCGGGCTCGAAATCGACAAAGAAGGCACTGCCTTTCGAGCGCTCTATCTTGAAACTTGCCAGCTTATGGCACTGGCGATCGAGTTCGCGATTGAGGATGCCGACCTGGCGCCCGAGGCGTCCTTCGGCCACTCTCACCCGGTTCTTGGCGGTCACCGAACGAGCATCGCTATCGCGGCGCCCCTTCATCCGACCGCGGGCGCTGATCTTGCCTTTGGCTGATTGTTGTTGGCGTTGTTTGTCCACTAACCGCCGGCGGCTCTTGCGTTGTTCTTTGCTCACCCGATCGTAGGCATCGAAGGTTGCTTGCCTCGCGTCCTGCCAAACCTGGCGCGCAGCGCTGTAGGGCAAGGCCAAGTGGCGCAGCTCGCCTCCCGCCAAGCGGAGAGTGGCTGAGCACAAATGGTCGAGAACCTGGCGATCGTGAGACACCAAGATCCCAATGCCGTGAAACCGGCTCAGAGCCTCGATCAATAACTCGCGTCCCTGGCGATCAAGGTGATTGGTAGGCTCGTCAAGTAGGAGCAGGTCAGGCTCGGTGTAAAGCGCCGCGCCGACCTGCCAGCGTTTGCGCTCACCGGGGGAGAGGGTGTCCCAACGGTCGAGGTCAGTGGGCTCGAGGCACAGCTGGCCGCGTAGTCGTTGGGCGTCGCCCCGCCAAGCCCAGGCGAATTCGTCGATACCGGGCGGCAGGTGATCCACCCGCTGTTCACAAAGGCCCACGCGAGCCGTCCGGGGCTCCACCCGCACGGCTCCACGCTGCGCTCGCAAGGCACCGCTGAACAAGCGCAGCAAGGTGCTCTTGCCACAGCCGTTGGCTCCCACCACGCAGGTCCATCCGGCGGTCAAGTGGCAGGTGGCATCCTTCAACAACGACACGCGGTCGTCGTACGCAAAACACAACTTTTCCAGATGTAAAGAAAGCACGGGTGCTCCCGAGTAGGGTGCCGAGGATCGAACTGGTTCGGATATCGAACGCTATCGGTCCCCTGGATCCACCTGGCAGTGGTCCGGCACCGGATGAGGCCGTCAGGGCTTCGTCAACTCAGGATTTCTGGCGCAACCCGTTATTCTCCGAGATTGTGCGCTCGTTGCGAGGCGGGCGCCGTGGGGGATCTTGTGCCGCGAGGCGAGCAACCGGTTGGATTCCTCGGTTGCGTTACTACGGTCATCCACGGTAGCACGGGGTCCCTTGAGCCGCCACCCCCCCCCCACCATGGATATACCTTCCCTAACGTCAGCTCCTACGTGAAACCACTGCTGGTCGACATCGGCGGCAGATGGTCTGTTTCGCAGCTGTGTTCAACCGCCGGACAAGCACCGGATCGGTGCCATAGCTTGGTCTTGCGAGCCGCTTGATTGCAGCCAAAATCAAGGCCGGGTATACGGCGACTTCTGATGAGTTCGCTGCGACTGTCGCGACCATCAAACCTTTGAATTGACTCTGGAAATAGGACTCGTTCTCGGCATTCTGGCCGCTGAAATTGTGCTCTTCGTCACCGACATGGTGCGGCTCGATGTGGTGCGCTGATGGTGCTGCTTAGGGTTGTCCCAGGTCGGCGAACACATTGCCGCTGGGTTCCTGAATGTCGTGGGGCATCTAGATCCCCTTCTTGGACGGTCGAAATATCGCGAGGGCTTGCAGGCGATTTCGGCCCAGTTCCAGGTCGGTATGGCGCGTCTGTTGGCTCTTCTTCTCGAAGGCATGCAGGACGTAGATCGCCTCATCGAACTCCGCAATGTAGAGCAGCTGGCGTTCGAGTCGGCCGCGGATAGTCAATGAGCTTCTTCGTGGGAAGCGAGGGGTGACCCGGTAGAGGGCTTGGCTTCATGCTCAGGCTCTCGATACAACTCCAGAGTTCTGGTTGAATCTCCAGCAGAATCACGACTTGGCGCTGAATCGGCCGAGTAGAATGATGCTGCCACCGCGCGCGTCAGGGTGAGGAGGCCGGCCGCTGGCCCTTGGCTGTTTCGCCCTTGTGATGTTGGTGCTGCCGCTTCGTTTCTTAGCGATTCTGACTAACCCCGCACCCCAGCCTGTTTGCAGAGGTGGCGATAGTGCCCGGCCTCAACCGGCTGTACCGACAGGCGCTGGCCCTTCTTGATCACCAACATGCCGTCGAGCTTGGGGTCGTCTTTGAGGTCTTGCAGCGGGATCAGCTCTGCGAACTTGGCCAGGAACTTGATGTCGACCACCATCCAGCGTGGGTTGTCGGGGGCAGATTTGGGGTCGTGGTATTTGCTCTTGGGGTCGAATTGGGTGGGGTCGGGGTAGGCCTCGGCGCAGACTTCGGCCAAGCCCACCAGGCCGGGGGGCTTGGCGTTGGAATGGTAATAGAGCACTCGGTCGCCAAGTTTGATGTCGTCGCGGATCAGGTTGCGGGCCTGGTAGTTGCGCACTCCGTCCCACAAGGTCGAGCCGTCGCGCTCCAGGTCGTCGATGGAATAGTCGGAGGGCTCACTCTTGAACAACCAGTAGTGGCGCTTTCGGGCCATGACGGTTCCTCCAGGAATCTAGTTTGCAGGCTAGGCAGACAACGCCATGCCGAAGTTGGCGGCATAGCGCTGATGGAATTCTTCGACCGTGTAGCGGTGATTCTGTGGTCCGTGATGCTCGATGGCGAAGGCGGCGGTAACGCTGCCCATCCGACCGCAAGTCTCCAGGTCGCGCCCTTGCACCAGTCCAGCGACGAAGCCACTGCGGAAGGCATCGCCCGCGCCCGTTGGATCGATCACATCGGAGATCTTTGCCGCCGTCACTTCGATGGCAGCCTCACCGCGGCGCTGAATGCGGCTGCCGTCGGCGCCGAGGGTGACGATGACCATGTTGACCAGGTCGAAGAGGTCTTCGCCGGACTTGCCGGTCTTCTGCTGAAAGACAGCGTATTCGTAATCATTGACCACCAGTGCGGCGGCTCCCTGGGCCGCTTTGGTAAGCGGCCCGCCGTCCATGGCGGTGACCTGGAAAGACGGATCGAACAGGCAAGGCAGGCCGATCTGGCGCGCTTCACGGCAGTGGCGCACCATGGCCACTGGATCGTCTGGGGCGACGATTACCAAGGCTGCCCGGTCGCCAGCCAGCTCGCTGAGGCTGAGTTCGGCGGCGTGGGGCATGGCGCCGACGTAGAAGCCGGTGATTTGGTTGTTGGACTGATCGGTAGTGATGTGGCAGGAGGCGGTGGGCTCATCGGCGACGGTATGAATCGCTTCGACGTCGATACCCTCGCCGATCAGCCATTGGCGGTATTCGTCGAAATCGTTGCCGGCGGCGGCAATGATCCGTGCCTCCTGGCCGAGCAGCGCCAGGCTATAGGCAATATTCGCCGCGCATCCGCCGCGTTGCTTGCGCATCTCCTTGACCAGGAAGGAGATGCTGATGGCGTGGATCTTCTCCGGCAGGATGTGATCCTTGAAGAAACCGGGAAAGGTCATGATGTTGTCGTAGGCCAGCGACCCGGTGACGATCACCTGGCCGTCCGCACGAACGTCGAGCGCTGGTTGGGACACGCTAGGAAGCTCCTGATGTGGGTCGGGTTCGTTGGGGAACGGTAGGGTGGGCTGACGACAGCGGCACCGATTGTCTCAGATCCGTGCCCTCAAGGCAAAGGGGGCGGCGGCGGAATTGAGTCGTCGTTGCGGGTCATCACTACCAGAGTAAGGTCATCGTCTTGTTGGCGTTGGCCACGGTGCTTGGTGGCAGCCGCCAGCAGGCGGTCGTGGAGCAGCTCGGCCGGGCCGCCAAAGCCGACTTGCTGGTGCAGTCGATCGAAGCCGAAGGAGTCATCGTTGGCGCCGCCGAGCCCCTCGGGGAGGCCGTCGCTGTAGATCACCAGGGAGTCGCCAGGGCACAGCTCGGCGCGCTCGCCAAGGCGCTCCACCCCCCGCTTCATACCCAGCGGCAGGGCGCCTTTTCCGAGTTCCTGCAAGCGGCCGTCGGCACGCCGTAGCACCGGAAAAGGATGGCCGGCACAGCCGAAATAGAGCTCGCCGGTGCGCGGATCGAGGACGCTGTAGAAGAGGGTCATGAACGCCCTCCGGCCCCCGGTCCGGCAGAGGACCCGGTCGAGCATCTCGAGAACCGCCGTCGGTTGTGGATCGAGGTCGACGGCGGTGCGTAGGGTGGCGCTGGTGATCGCCATCACCAGCCCGGCGGAAATGCCGTGGCCGCTGGCATCACCAACGGCGATGACCATGCGACCATCGCTCAAGGGAATGAAGTCGTAGTAATCACCGCCGATCTCCGCCGCCGTGCAGTAGGAATGGCAGAGCTGCCAGCCAGGCATTAGGGGTGGACCCACCGGCAGCAACTCGCGTTGCAGTTGGCGAGCGACTTCGAGTTCGTCGCGCACCCTCACTCGATCGACCAGCTCCAATGCCAACAGCAGAGTCAGACCAGAGATCGAGCAGAGAAACCACAGCGGCGAGGAGTCGATGATGATCCGGGTGGGGCCGAGGGTTATGTCGAGGTCGAAAAATCCTAGCAGTGGAATCAGCAGGGCGAGGGAGAAGAGTAAGCGCCGCGCTGGTGAGAGCTTGAACGCCAGGCCGGTGAGAAAGGCTCGCAGCCGGCCGGGCAGGGCAGTGAAGAAGTCCTCTGGCTCGGCCCGCGGATCGTTGCCCGACAGCGAAGTATAGGCACGGGCCGTTTCTTCCGACAGCAGCCGGCGCAGTTCTCCGCCATCGAAGCCGTCGGTGTAGCTGCGGCCAAAAGCTTGGGCGCGTTGGGCCTGGTCGAGCAGACGCTGGCGCAGAGGGAGTTTCTTCATCTCTGGGTGGTCATCGTATCAATGCTGCATACGCAGGCGATGAGAATCGGTTGACGCTCCTCTTCTGGGCCGCTAGCCTGCCGCCCATGAACCAGGCTGAGCTGCTGACTGAGATTCCCGTGGGCAACGCCCTGGCGGTACGCCGAGAACGGGTCTTCTTGGTCCTCGCTGGGCTTTTTCTGGGTTCGATGACGATGCTCAACATCCTTGGTGTTACGCGCTTCCTCGACCTCAGCTTCAGTTTTTTTGGCCGCCAGATCCCGATGCCTCTGGCGGTAGGCGTTTTGCCCTATCCGATCACCTTTCTCTGTACCGACTTCATTTCCGAGATCTACGGCCGGCGGCGGGCCAATTTCCTGGTCTGGGTGGGATTGGGGTTGAACTGCTGGCTCGCCTTGATTCTCTGGCTGGGAGGGCTGTTGCCGGGCTTTGACCAGCCGATTGCCGACGCCAGCGGGCGGCTGCCGCTGTTTTTCGAGATCCAGCGCTTGAGCCTGGGGGCGATTGTCGCTTCGATGGTCGCCTACCTGGTGGCCCAGCTATGTGACGTCCACCTGTTTCATTTTTGGAAACGGCTCACCGGCGGCCGGCATCTGTGGTTGCGCAACAACGGTTCGACCATGGTCAGCCAGCTGATCGACTCGTTCTGCGTCATCACCATCACCCACTTCTTCTCCCACTCGCTGCCGATCGAAGAGGCACTGCCGATCTGGCCGCAGCTGTGGACCTTCATCCTCACCGGCTACGTCTTCAAGGTGCTGGCGGCGGCGGCGGATACGCTGCCGTTCTACTATGGCACCGCCTGGCTGCGGCGATATTTGCAGGTGGGGCAGTGATGTGGGCAAAGTCGTAATGGGAAGATCCCGACTCTATCCATGGCTCTTTGCGCTGCTGGCCGGGGCTGCTGTGCTGTTGCTGGTGGGGCGTTGTAGTGGACCCGAAGCGGAGGTCCGGCGACGCCTCGATGAGTTGGCCGAGCTGCTTTCCAAGGAAGGCGCCGAGAGCGCTCTTGAACAGGCCGCCAAGGGGCGGCGGCTGGGGAGTTTCTTCAGCCGCAGTTTCAGTGTTGACTTGGGCGAATATGGCCGAGTCGATAGAGTTGGTGAGGTCGCGCGCTTAGCTGCCGGCTACCGCCAGCGCTATGACCGCATGGAGGTGGTCTTCAAGGATCCGGAAACAGTGGTGACGGGCGACATCGCGACGACCGTGGTGCTCGCTGCGGTGTCCGCCCGAGAGATCGGTCTTGGTAGACAAGAACGCTACAGCTTGCGTCTTGAATGGCGTCGCGAAGGCGGCGAATGGCGCCTTTCCCAGCTGCTGCTGTTGCAAGAGTTAGCGGGGTCGGCCCGGCGCCAATTGCCAGGCCGGCCGCTTACTCGCGGCAGGGACTAACTATTTATTGCGGATTGCCCCCCACTAGCTCGAGATCGAAGGCGAGTCCAGCGGTCTCGGTGGCATGGCGGTGGACCTCGACCTCTAGCGAATTCTCGCCAATTTGCAGGTCGCTAGCGGCGATTGGAAACCCAATGTAGAGTCCCAGTGGCCGCCTCGTGGGTAATGCCAGGGTGCAGCGATCCACTGTCGCAGGCAGCGGTGGCATGAAGGCACGTAGAACCTCCACGCCGTTGATGTAGACGACTGCTCCATCGTCTGCCAGCAGGAAAAGATTGTAGCTGGCGTAGGCGTTGGGATCCGAAACCTGGAAGTCCCGCCTGAAGTAGACCGTCCGCCGCTGCTCTTCCTCGTCGTCACAGAACGCTTCCGGTGCATCTGTGTCGACCGCAGAGGTGGCGGCGCAGGCTTCCGGGTCGTCCGGGCCACAGGTCGGGCCCGACGGGCCGAACGTGGCGGTGTTGCCAAAAGGAGCTTCGCTCTTATCCCAACCGGACTCTTTGTACGCTTCTTCGAACCACTGACGAAGACTATTGTCCAGCACTGCTGTCCAAGATAACTCTGACTGAAGCCTGAGTGGCCGGAATGTGTCAATGAAAGTGAGACACTTTCTTCTGGGAATTAGTACGGAATCGGTAGTGGCTCCGGCACCATCGCTTTCAGCGAGGGCGCGCAGCCAGGGGTCTCGCCTGGTGCGTCGTTGTGTACGCGGTGTGTCACTACGTTCTCGGTATCGACTGGGTCAGTGCTGGCGGCGGTGGTCGGCGGGTTGATCCAGACCTTGTCACTGGGCTCCGGCAAAGCCGGCGCTCGCCGCTTGAAGCGGCTTGGATGAGCGGCTGAGGCGGCGGCGAGGACTTCTCGACGTTGCTCCAGTACTGAGGCCGTGAGGCCGTAGTGGACGGTCTCTGGCGTCAACAAGCCGAGTCCTGTGTGGTAGTGCTGCGTGTTGTACCAGCCGATGAACGAGCGGCAGAATGCTCGTGCATCTTCCAGTGATCCGAAGCGGTCGGGAAAGCTCGGATGGTACTTGAGCGTCTTGAACTGGGCCTCAGAGAACGGATTGTCGTTGCTCGTGTAGGGCCGGTTCAGCGACCGTGTCATCCCGAGATCGGCCAGCAGTAGAGCCACTGGCTTGGATGTCATGCTCGAACCGCGGTCCGAGTGCAAGGTAAGTCGATCTCGCTCAACACCTTGCTTCTCAACACTGTCGGCGATCAACCGCTTCGCGAGCCCTCCGGACTCGCGGCAGGCGAGCATCCAGCCGACGATGTAGCGGCTGAAGACGTCCAGAATTACGTAAAGGTAGTAGTGGGTCCACTTCACCGGGCCCTTGAGCTTGGTGATGTCCCACGACCACACCTCGTTCGGCCCTGTGGCCAGCAGTTCGGGCTTGGTGTAGTTGGGATGACGCCGCTGACGGCGTCGCTCGCGCAGCTCGCCCTCAGACTCCAGGACCCGGTACATGGTGCGCACCGAGCAGATATGGCGCTGATCCTCGTCCAGCAGCGCCGCCCAGACTTGACGCGGCGAGCGGTCGACGAAGCGCTCCGAGTGCAACACATCGAGGACCTCCTGGCGTTCAGCGGGCGTCAATGCCAGCGGCGGTCGAGGCCGCGTTGATAGCTGCGGCCCTGCGCTCTGCTGCCGACGGCGGCGATAGAAAGTGGCTCTGGGGACCGCCAAGGCGACGCAGGCTGCTTGCACCCCCACCGTCTCGGCCAGCGGCGCCACAGCGCTCATGGCTGGCTCTCGCTCGGCTCGATCCCTAGCAGCCGGGAAAGTTTTTTTTGGACATCGATGATCGTCTCGGCTTTGTACAGCTGATGCTTGAGCCGGGCATTCTCACGCTCAAGCTCCGCGACGCGGCGGGCCTCGGCAGAGACCGGTCGACGCTTGCGACCGCGCTTCTTCGACAGACCGGCCAGAGCTCCCGTGTCGCGCTGACGGCGCCACGTCGACAGTAGCGAGGAATACAGACCCTCCTGGCGAAGCAGGGCGCCAATCTCGCCGGGCTTGCTACAGGCGTCGGCGGCCTGGACGATGCGCAGCTTGTACGACGCGCTGTACCGCCGCCGCTTCGCCTTCTCAGCTACCTCGGGATCTGGTCGGTCAGCACCCATATCTCGCAGCTCGTGGCTTGGACTCGCCATGGTGATTGCTCTCCACACCCTCACTAATTTCTCGGTACTTGAGTGTCTCACTTACATTGGCACAGAGGGGGCCCGTGAAATGGGTCTTGAGGGGCACTGAAGGGCACTGAGTGAGGTCAAGGTCTCCATTTCTCAAGAAACCAGCTGTCCAAGACCCGGCAGGTCTAGTTGGAAATGCTCCGGTGCTGTGTTCTCTGGTGGTGTCCCGAACGGTTCATCGAGCCAATCGCGCAAGTCCCGATAAGTGAAGAGGTTCAGTCGTAGCATCGATGCAAGATTCGAAAATGACCACCCCGCCTTGGAGATTATCTTGGACAGCAGTGCGAGTAGTTGATGCGATAGTCGTCGCTTTTGTCTGCGGTTACTGCGTTGTCGTGATCGTGATTTCCAGAGACCAAGATCAGCGGAATCGACTTGTCGAGTCGGCCGATCCGGTCAAAGAAGGTGTCGCGCTGCAGCTGATTGTTACGGCTGTTGGTCATATCGCCGACGATGGCTACGAAGGCTGGTTGTAGAGCGTTGGCCCTGTCCACCGCGCGGTCGAGTTGTCGCGCTTCGAGCAGATAGGGGTCGGCCTTGGGCTTTAAGACACCAAATTGAGGGTCGGCGATGATCATGAAGGAGAAGGTTCCCTGGTACTTGGTGACCTGAGTGCATGCGCATCGGGTCTCTGATCCTTTGTCAGCAGGCGTTGGCTAGTGCTCAGCTGCCGGGGATCGATGCTCAAGGAGAAGAACCAATCCCCCAGGTCCCACTCAGTACCGCCTCCGGCCTGCTCGGGCACCAGGTATTCGAGCCGGTCGTCGACCCCGTCGAGCCACAAGCCCTTGCCACGGTAGCCACCGGCGGCAATCGGCTCGGCGCGGGCGCCGCCCAGCAGGTAGCCAAACGCGGGTAGGTTCCAGCGTGTCGCGGCGGCGTAGTTGGCGATGTGGGCGGGGAATTGGAAGCCCTCCCCATCCACCCGACCGGTGTAGACAAAACCATCCTGAAAGCGCCCAGCGTCGGGACGAGTAGCGTTGATTGCCACACCCATCGAGGCGACGATCAGCGCCGCCGGATCGGTGACATCGTCAAACGCCACCTCGTCGGTCTGCCCCTGGGACGACAACTGCCACACCACCTCCCGCGGCCGGTCGGGCCGCAGATCTGGGTCGAAGGAGAACTGGTTCTCAAGCGAGTTGATCAAGGTTCGGGCTGAGGGCCCCACCTCGCTGCCCGCCGGTACATCACTGTAGAGGCGTAGCAGTCGATGGAATGGGGCGCCCATGGGCACAGTGGCGTCGACATTGTTGTTGCGTGAATCGGGACTGAACATCTTGCCCTGAGTCCATAGCCCGACCAGGGTGAGCCCGACCCGTGGCAGGTGGTCGGTGAGGTCTTCGACTTCTTGCCGGGTCGTGGGATGCAGCGGTTGGTTGCCGTTGCATGAGCCGCCGCAGGGAATCTGCGCCTGGGTGCCGTAGAAGGGATGGCCCACGACCTCGAACTTCTCCCGCGCGACCTCATTCTCATCAACATAGAACAAGGTCGATTGACCGAGCATGAACATCAGATTGTCGCCATCGCGGTCGATCCAGGGGTAGCCGGCCCGAACCTGATGGTTGCCAGGCACGCTGGGCGACAGTTCCTGGTTCTCGAAGTCCCGCAGGGGGAACTTGGCGACGCCGTAATCCGCCATCAGCGGGTCGTCGTGCATTTCGTAGATGTGATTGAACGACGACCACTGGCTGATGTCGCAAGCCTCCTCGCTCTGCGGTATCACCGAGTAGCGAATCATGCCGTCCCCCTGGATGACCAATAGCCGGCCGTCGCCAGTGATGTTGGGTTCGAGAATCTGTCGCGGCTCACCGGCTGGGAAGGGCGCTATCTGTGGGCTGCTGAGGACCTGCACGTCGACGACGAGGGCGCGGTTGGTCAGCGAATTGACGCCGTTGGTGCCGGCCCGCTTGGGATTGGCCACCACCACCCGCACTGGTGTCGCCCACAGCTCGTCTTGGGTGCCGGTGTCGTAAACAGTGACCACGACCAGGTTGTAGCAATCATGGTCACCGCTACTCGACGGGTTGCCGCTGGCGTCGCAGGCCGAGGGATTGCTCTGCCGGCCGGGAACGCTCTGCTGCCGGTTGACTTGGGCGAAGGGGCCGCTACCTTGGTGAGGATCACAGAGGGCGGTTGATCGGCCCTCGAAGGCGCCGCCGCTGGTGGTGATGGCGTGGAAGGCGGTCGCGCCTACATCAAAGCCATAGAGCGAGCCCCAGGATCCCTCCTCGTAGCTGCGGTCCTTGCCAGGCAGCTGCTGCTGACTGATGGGCCGGTCGAAGATCTCCGGCGTCTGCACGCGGAATTGCAGCCCCGCGCCTTGTTGCACCACGAGCAAGCGACCGTCGAAGGATAAGGAGCGGTTGCTGGCCAATGAAGTGTGGACCCGCGCGGCTTGGTATTTCAGCGTCGCGCCGCCTTGGCCGCTGCTGAGATCGAGCTGGCGGTCGAGCACATCCAGCGGCAACGCTGGTGATTGGGGCAGTACCGAGTTGGCGTTCCACGGCAACTGCGGCTCAACGCAGCCGACTCTGACTTTGGTGCCCTTCTCGCTGGGGCCGAAACCGCCTCTCAAGGTGCTGTCCTCAGTTTGGCAGAGAGACGCCATGGCTTGGCGGCAAGCGGTCGAGACCGTGGTCGAGGAAAGATCGCAGCCAGCGACCAGATTCTCGACATCGGCCACTGACTCTAAGAAGGTGGTTCCAGCGCTGTCCTTGACGCAGGCGACCACGGCGATCGTTGAGTTCTGCTCCTGGGGTCCGAAACCGGTGGAGAAGCCCACCTGGTCGTTACAAAAGCGGTGGATTGCGACGCTACATTTTCGGTTTGCTTGCGCTGAGTTACAGCCGTTGAAATAGCCCTGGAGCACTTCATGTTTGGGCGAGAAGGTGAGGGCCGCCGACGGCGTCACACAGGTGATGTCGACTAAGTTGAAATCGCCACTGTTCTCGACTCCCCAGCCACTGACATGTCCTTTGGCGGTGCAGAAGCGGTGGATGCCGGTATTGCATCCCTGGCTGGTCAGCGCTGCGCCGGTGCCGCAAGGGGAGGGTGGCCGCCATCGTCCAAACAGCCATTCAGATCCGCCAGGCAAGCACGGTCGATCTGGTATTCCACCGCTGCGATATTGCTGTAGACGGTGTCGAAGTCGTTAGCGCCGAATGGCGTGGCGGTGGCTGCCGTGGTGGCCGTGAGAAAAGCTGACAAAGAAGTGAAGACCAAGGATGAATGACGCATAGACCTCATGGATTGACTCCCTACCGTTGAAGTGCTCCTGCTGCCGGACCGGCTAGCGAAGATGCTGCGAGGACACTCGAACGCAAGCTTGGGGCCAAGTGGGTCGCCGTCTTCAATGAGTTGATAACAAGGGAGTTACCAGGGAAGGGGCGGCTGGATGTTGGAACGACGACGGGCTGCACGGCGGCGTGCAGCCCGTAAGTCAAACCGTGCAACTGGAAGGGGGAAGCGAGGGTCAGATCAAATCAGCGTCGGTCATCACCTCGACCGTCGCCGGGCCGTCGTAGGCCAGGGCGCGGTCGATGGCCTTGAGCAGCTGGCCGGTTTCTTCGACGCGAATTCCCAAGCCGCCGCAGGAGGTGACGTAGTCGGCGATGTTGGGATTGGTCAAGCCGGTTTGCCACACCGACCAATGGCCGGCTTTCTGCTCTTTGCTGATCTTGCCCAGCTCGTTGTTATTGAGCAGCACATGGGTAATGTTCATGCCGTGTCGCACGGCGGTGTTGACTTCCCACGGATATTGGCCGAAGCCGCCGTCGCCGGTGACGCAGACGATTGGCCGGTCGGCGAACTGCCGCCAGAATGCGTCTTTGCTCAGGCGGTGGGCGCGGCTCGCCGCCCAGGCACCCATTGCCGCCGGGTAGCCGAAACCGATCGAGCCCAGATAGCCCGACATCAGCACCGCCTGGCGGCCGCTGGCTTCGAAGTAGCGGCCGAAGCTGTAGGTGTTGTTGCCGACGTCGACGGCGATGATCGCGTCGGCCGGGATGCGCCTGTTCATGGCGTCGAAGACCGCTATCGAGCTGACCCCTTCTGAGGAGGTGTCGCGCAAGCGGCTGCTCTTCTCGGCGCGCCAGATTTGCCAACGCT
The DNA here is from genome assembly GCA_965248925.1 of Candidatus Multivoradales bacterium. Classification (GTDB taxonomy): domain Bacteria; phylum Acidobacteriota; class Thermoanaerobaculia; order Multivoradales; family J023; genus CBDFLE01. Next base: position 409,196 of record CBDFLE010000005.1, read on the forward strand.
CGGCAATCTCGGATCGCTGGTCGATGGCTGAGTGGTGGCCGCCTACGGCGGCGAGCATCTCCTGGGCGGTCTCGCCGATCTCCCCCCACAGTGGACAGTCGATGGCGTGGAAGCGGGCCAGCTGGCCGCGGTCGTTGTCGACTTGGATGGTGGGTTTCTTGGGGGTGATGCCGGTGTGGTTGCTGAAGGAAGCGCCGAACACCAGCAGGGCATCGCACTCGTTCATGAACCAGCTGGCGATCGGCGTGCCGGAGCGGCCGAGCACGCCACCGCCCTGGGGATGGCCGAGGCGGTCGGGCATTTGCGGATCAGGGCAGTCGCCGAGGATGCCCTTGGCTTTGAAAGTGGTCAGCACCGGGCAACACAGTTCCTCGGCCAGGGCCAGCACCGCCGTCATTTCGAAGCGGGCACCGTGACCGACGACGATCAGCGGACGCCGGGCGCCGCGCAGCAGCTCAACGGCCGCGGCTAGCTGGTCGGCCGGTGGTCGGATGCGGACATCGCCCAAGCGGCCTTCACTGCTGCCGGCCTTGGCGTCTGGCGCTGCCGGTTGGGTCTGGGTGTCATCGGGAAAGATAATGTGCGCCACCTGACGTTCGATCAATGAGGTCTTGATCGCCAAGCCCATCAGCTCGGCATGGTTCGAGCCCGGCAAGCAGATGTGGCTGAAGGCGGTCACCGCGGAGAAGGCATCTTTGAGCGGCAGCTCCTGGAAAGCACCCGGTCCGAAGACCTGCTGGGTCACCTGGCCGGTCAGGGCGAGCAAGGGTGCCCGGTCGACCTTGGCATCCCAGCAGCCGGTGTAGAGGTTGGTGGCACCCGGTCCGGCGATGGTCAGGCAGGCCGCCGGCCGGCCAGTGAGTTTGCCGAAAGCGCTGGCGGCGAAGGCGGCGGCGCCCTCGTGGCGGATGGCGATGAACTCCAACTCCTCGACCTCACAACGGCGGCGGATGGCATCGGCCAAGCCGAGATTGGAGTGCCCGACCATGCCGAAGACGTGGGTCATGCCCCAGCCCACCATGGTCTCGGCCATCACGTCGGTGACGGTCCGCTGATGCTCGCCGATTTCTTCCAGGCCGACGTAAACATCGCCGTTGCGTATCTGCACCGGATAGGTTGGCACCCCGTCGTCGTAGCCTCCCGGCGGCTTGCCGGTCAGCGGGTCGAAATCCCAACCATGCCAGGGACAGCGCAGATAGCAGTCGCCCTGATCGTCGCATTCGATCGAACCTTCGCCGAGGGGCCCCCCTTGGTGCGGACAGTGGTTGTCGAGGGCCGACCATTTGCCATTGACATGGGTCAGGCAGACTTGCAGCACTGAATCCTGCCGGCTGATGCTGACAGTCTTCACCCGGCCGTCGGGCAGATCCTCGACGCGGCCGACCTTGTGCCAAGTGATTTCGATGGTGCTTTGGGGCATGGAAGGTTACTCCTGCGAAATGGGCTCGTCCTGGAGGACGCTTTTTCGGACTGGGTGGTCGGCCATCGCGGCTTCGGGAACGGTGCGATGGGTACGGGTGAAAATGCGGGTCAGGGGCGCCGCGGTCATGCCATGGGCTAGCACGCTGAGCAGGACGGTGAGCATCACCACCTCGACAATCTCTTCACTGTGCGGCACATGCAGCTCTTCGAGCAGCAGAATGGCGAAGAGGATCGAAGCTAGCCCACGGGGGCCAAACCAGCCGATGTAGAGCTTGGTCGAGCGGTCGTAGCCCGAGCCGAGCAGGGCCAGCGCCACCGGCAGCATGCGGATCACTGTCAAACTGAGCAGGGCATAGATCCAAGCCGACAGCGGCGCGCTGGCCAGCGTTGGCCCGGCGATCACCAGGCCAACCAGGAAGAAGGTCACCAACATCAGTAGTTGTGCCTCGGCTTCGGCGAAGTCCCATAGGCAGGAGCAGATCTCCTTTGAGGTGTTGCCCAACACCAGGCCAGCGACAAAGGTGGCGATGAAGCCATTGCCGCCGATCGCCGAAGCGCCGGTGTAGGCGATCAGCGCGATGGCCAGCCCGGCGATCTCCTGGTAGGCGTGGCTCATTGCTCGGTGGCGTAGCGCCAAGCCCATGGCGGCGGCCGCCAACATGCCGATCCCCAACCCGGCCAGAGGGCCGAGGAGGATCTGTTTGGCGACAAAACTAAAGCAATGCAGCGGGGTCATGATCTCTTCGTTGACCATCTGGCCGATGCTGGCCAGTGAGGCGAAGATCACCACTAGCGGTACGGCGATGCCATCGTTAAGGCCGCTCTCAGCGCTGAGCCCCTGGCGAATGGGCAAGGGAACCGCCTTGCTCGATACCACCGCTTGGCCCAGGGCGGCGTCGGTGGGGGCCAGGATGGCGCCGATCAGGGCCATCTCCCAGGGACCCAGACCAGGCACCAGAGGCGCCGCCGCGGCCGCGCCCAGGGCGACGGTCAAGGGCATGCCGATCGACAGCAAGCGCAGCGGCAGGCCAGCGCCGCGGCGCAGCGCGCCGACATCGATCTGTGCCGCGTCGGTGAACAGCACGACAATCAGGGTGAGCTCGCCAAGCAGATGGATCACCGGCTCCAGATGCTTGCCATCGCCAAAGGGAGAGGGGATACCGAACATCTCCAGCACCTGGGGCGCCAGCAGCATGCCGAAGCCGACGAAGGCCAGTGGCGGGGTGATCACGCCGTGCCCTAGCCGACGCGATAACAAGCCAAAGCCGAAAATCAGAATGGCCAGCGTGAGCATCGCGGTTTCTTGCATTCGCCCTCCTGGGTGGTTGCGATCAATCTCTTCAAAGTCTCGGGTCGGGCATGGCGACCCGATCAGCCACCAGCGTAGGACACTCCGGTGAGATCCGCCAATTCTCGTTTCCAGCTGCTCAGGTCATTGATCGAAAAGCCACTCAGGGAGTCGTGGCCACAAGCCCGCGCCAACACTTCGAGCAGCTCGGTGGAAGCAGCAAAGAAGCGAGCCAAGCGCTGCGCCGACGAATCGATCAGCAAGCGGGCGCGCAGGTTTGGCTTCTGGGTGGCGATGCCCACTGGACAATTGTTGGTGTTGCAGGCCCGCATGCCGAGGCAGCCGATCGCTTGCAAGGCGGCGTTGGAGAGGGCGATGGCATCGGCGCCGAGGGCCAGCGCCTTGGCGAAGTCGGCCGGGGTGCGCAGACCGCCGGTGATCACCAAAGTGGTGTCGGGGCTGACCTTATCCAGGTGACGACGGGCGCGCCCCAGAGCCGGAATGGTCGGCACCGAGATGTTGTCGCGGAAGATCAATGGCGCGGCGCCGGTGCCGCCGCCACGGCCATCGAGAATGATGTAGTCGGCCGAAGCTGCGAGCGCGAAGTCGATATCGGCCTCGATGTGCTGGGCACTGAGCTTGAAGCCGATCGGAATACCACCAGTTATTTCTCGCACCTGGTCGGCAACTTGCTGGAAGTCTGCTGGGGTGTGGAGATCGGCGAAGGTGGCCGGGCTGATCGCCGGCGTGCCCTCGGGGATGCCCCGAACTTCGGCGATCACGGCGTCGACTTTCGTTCCCGGCAGATGGCCGCCGGTGCCGGTCTTGGCCCCCTGGCCGCCCTTGAAATGAAACGCCTGGCACTTCGCCACCTTGTCCAGCGAATAACCGAAGCGTGCCGAAGCCAGCTCGTAGAAGTAGCGGCTGTTGGCCGCTTGCTCCTGCGGCAGCATGCCCCCTTCGCCCGAGCAGATGCCGGTGCCAGCCAACTCGGCGCCCTGAGCCAGAGCGGTCTTGGCTTCCGCCGACAGGGCGCCGAAGCTCATGTCGCTGACGAATAGAGGGATGTCGAGGATGAGGGGTTTTGCGGCCCGTGGGCCGATCACCACCTGGGTGTCTACCGGCTCTTCGTCGAGCAGCGGTTGGGTGGCCATCTGTGCGGTGAGGATCTGCAAGTCGTTCCAGCTCGGCAGATCTTGGCTTGGTACGCCCATGGCGCCGCTGGGGCCGTGATGACCGAATATCTTCAGACCGTTCTTAGCCAGCTCCTGAATTAGACCGACATGGGGCTCTTCGACGGCGCCGTGGTGGTCTTGGTAGAGGCCGAGGTATCCCTCGCGGTCGTAGGCTTGGGGATGAATCTTCGCCCAGGCGGCGATCTCGTTCTCATCCACCCACACCGTGTCATCATCAATCCAAGCGGTGAATTTCCGCAACACCTCAGAGTCTTTGTATTCACTGACCCCGGTGTCGTAGCGATAGTCCCACCCGTGCAGGCCGCAAATCAAGTTGTCCCCTTCAACGTGGCCATCAGACATCAGCGCGCCGCGGTGCAGGCAGCGGCCGTAGAGCACCGACACCGCATCGTCGTAGCGGATGACCACCAGGTCGACATTGGCCACCAGGGCGTAGAGAGGTTGGCGATCGGCCAGCTCAGTCCAGGTGGCGACTTTGGCGGCCGAACGAGCCGCGGGTTGTCCTTCAGCCATCGAGATCCTCCAGCAGTGCGGGTCTTGAGGTGTGTGCCTAGAAGAAGGTACACCGATCTTCATGGTGGCGCAACTAAGTCGAACAGCTGAGCGGGGTCCATGTGGGTAGTCTGATCGTGGTCTTCGCTACGTCTAGATTCAAGAGAAGGTCCGTGCCGCGGCTAAGAGCGGATGGGTCGAGCAGCCAACTCGTTTCAGTCGATCACTGTGATTCCCAGGCGCCGGCAAACTTCCGGCAGCAGGTTCTCGGCTGCCGCGGTCAGCGAGTGCAGTGCCGGGTGGCCAACCTGCGCGCCGCCGGGATCGACCACGTAGAGCGGCACCTGCCGCTGGATTCCGTGTTGCAAGAATAGTTCGGTCACACCGACGGCGAAGGAAGTGCCGATAAAGAGGCCCAGATCCATGGTCGCTGCGGCCTCTTGCACCCGATCCCACTGATAGTCCTGGTGCTCGCCGTAGAATTCGTCGAACCACAGCACATGCTGGCGCAGGGTCGAGCCGCAAGCCGGGCAATTGGGGATGAGCTCGGTAGATGGATTCGCCTGGAAGGCGGCGACATCGAATTCAGAGCGGGGTAGCGACCCTGCGGGAGCTCCGTAGGGGCAGCCGGGGTGCGGACAGCGGATGCGGTCGGCGCTGCCGTGGACCTTCACCAACTCACGAGAGCCAGCGTCTTCGTGCAGGGTGTCGACGTTCTGGGTCACCAACACGAACCGTCCCCCGCGAGCCAGCTGCCAACGCTCCAGCGCCGCCAGGGCATAGTGGGCCGGATTGGGCTCGGCGTCGAGAACCTGGCCGAAGCGGCTCAAATACCAGAGCCAACTCTCCACCGGGTCCTGTTGAAAGAAGCGGAAAGTACCGAGTTCGGTGACATCCTGCTTCCATACCGCACCCCGATCACTGCCGCGAAACGTGGCGATACCGCTAGCCAGGCTGACCCCAGCACCGGTAACCACCACCAGATGGCCAGTGCCAAGGTCAGCGAGGGCCTTGCTCAGGGTTTGACTGTGTCGATCAGGACCCTCTTGATCTGACGATTGCTTCAACATATCTCGGGTCGCTCCTCAGGCCGACTTTATCGCTTGCGACGCCTGGGGGGTTGCCGTGGTAGCCCTAGGGAAGGAACTCAAGGGCCTGGTTTACGTACAGACCCTTGTCCCAGCCATGACCCACTGAGGAGCGCTCGGTTCGAGATCCGCTTGACCAGCCGCTCGCGAAAGTCGAGAACGATGCTTCGAAGCTATCCAACACTCCATACCCTGATCTGCTGCTGGCTGCTCCTCTCCGGGGCGGCAGCGGCTGATAGTCCCACGCCGCCTAGCATTGCCGCCGTGGCGATCGACACCGAGCTGACCCCGGATGGGGTGCTCGACGAAGCTGCTTGGCAGCGCGCGCCGGCGAGTTCGGGCTTTGTCCAGCGGCGGCCAGCGGAGGGGGCGGTGGCGACTGAGGACACCGAGTTTCGGGTGCTGTTTAGCTCGACGACTCTTTATGTCGGCATTCGGGCCTTTGATCGACAGCCGGAAGCGCTGATTGCCCGCGAGCTACGCCGCGACGGGGCCTTGTTTCGCGACGATGGCCTGGTGGTGCTGCTCGATACTTTTCACGACCAACGCAACTCCTTCTTCTTCGAGACCAACCCGCTGGGTGCGCGCACCGATTCGCTGATCACCGATGAAGGCAACGACGTCAATTTCGAGTGGGATGGAGTGTGGCAGGTCGGCACCCAAGTCGATAGCCAAGGCTGGACCGCCGAGTATGCGATTCCATTCTCCACCTTGCGCTACAACCCCGGCGACACCACCTGGGGCCTGCAAATCCGACGTTACATTCGGCACAAGAATGAGATCACTTTCTGGGCGCCCTTGCTGCTCGATGCCAACATTTTTCGGGTTTCGCTCTTTGGCGACCTGACCGACCTGCGGCCACCCAAACGCGGTCTCGGCCTCGGGATCGAGCCTTTCGTGACCGCTAATATCAGCGAGTTCGAGGGCGCGCCGCGGGACGAAGAGAGCGATGTTGGGCTCGACATAAAATGGGGGCTAACTCGAAATCTCACCCTCGATCTGACTTACAACACTGACTTCGCCGAAGTCGAAGCCGACGCTTTGCAAGTCAACTTGACCCGCTTTCCCCTCTTCTTTCCGGAGAAGCGAGACTTCTTTCTCGAGAATGCCGGGGTCTTCAAATTCGGTCCAGGAGCGCCCCAGCTGGGACTGTTTTTTTCGCGCCGAATCGGCATCGATGGCGGTCGCCAAGTGCCTCTCGACTTGGGGGCACGCTTGACTGGGCGGGTCGGTCCTTGGACCCTGGGCCTGCTTGAGGTGCTGACTGAGGATCTTGCCGCCGAAGATGGCGCGGAGGCGGTGCCGAAGACCAGCTGGTCGGTGGCGCGGATCAAGCGCGATCTCGGCCAGCGCTCGAACGTCGGGGCGATGCTCACCCAGCGCGATCCCAGTGGCGGCGATAGCGACCGCAGTTGGGGTATCGATCTCAATCTCAACCCCACCAAACGCCTCAAGCTGACCGCTTTTGCCGCCGGCACTGAGGGCAACGAAACCCAGGATACCGCCGCCGGCGCCAGTGCTCGCTGGCAGAGTTCGGTGTGGGAAGTGAGCGCCGCTGCCAAGGAGATCGGTGACGACTTCGCACCCGCCATGGGTTTTGTATCCCGCCGCGGCGTGCGGCGTTACGACACCTATGTCAAGTGGGCGCCGCGGACCGCGGGAAAAGGTGCGATCGAGAGCTTTTTTTTCGACTTGAGAACCAACATGTTCACCGACTTGGAGGGTCGGATCGAAAGCCGGACCATCGACTATAACCCCTTTGGCATTCGCTGGAAGCAGGGGCATTTCTTTACCTTCTTCGGCAATCTTCGCCGCGAACGCCTGACCGAGCCGTTCGAGATTTCCGACGGCGTGTTGATCGCGCCGGGGGACTATCACTTCGAGGATTTCGGCGCCTTCTTCTCCTCCGACGGCAGCCGCCCGCTGTCGATCGAAACCTCTGCTTTTGGCGGTAGCTTCTACGACGGCGACCGCCTGTCAGGACAGTTCACCCTGCTATTCCGGCCCAGCAAGCATCTATTCTCCGAGACCAGCTGGTCCTACAACGACATTGATTTGCCGGCCGGTGAGTTTTCAACCGAGTTGATCCGTCAGCGCATCTCGGTGCCGATCAACCCTGATCTGCAGATCAACGCCTTCGTCCAATACAGTGATGCCCAGGACCTCACCGCCCTCAATCTGCGCCTGCGTTGGATCTACCGCCCCGGCTCCGACCTCTTCGTGGTCTACAACCAGACCTGGGATGCTCCCGGCCTCAGCCAGCTGAGCCCCCGCGATCGGCAGCTGTCCGTCAAGTGGACCTATCTGCTGCAGCGCTGAGCGATTGATTCCTACAGCCGAAGGGCGACTCTCTGGCGGGTTTCTTCTCATCGAGTGGAACACAATCCTCTTCCATCTCGTCATTTAGGACAGAGGGGAAGTACTGTCCGTTCGCCGCTGAGGAGACCTGCTGTCAATGACTCTAGAGACTGCCGATTCCGCTAGCTTCTTCTGGCGCCTGCTGCTGATCGCATCCTTGATTGCCGCCATCGTGTCGCTTTGGACGACCGGTGCCGGCTTGAGTCGTTATGTGGCAATACCGCTGGCCTGGGCGCTGGCGGCGGCGGTGCAGCTGGGGCTGTTTGGCCTAGCATGGTTGATCGGTGTAGGCCATTCTCGCCAGCGGCTGTGGATCTCCTTACTCTACTTCGCGACCATGCTGTTCTCAGTCACCTTCAGCTACGTCACCTTGCAGAGCGAGCTCACCGAGCGTATCCGGCCGGCCGAGGCTCAGCGGCGGTTGCTCGATGTCAGCCGCCAAGTGGTATCCGATCTCGCGCACCAGCTCACCGCCGCCAGCCAGCAGCGCGACGATCTGGAGCTGCGTCTGGCGGGCTGGCTTGAGATGGAGCGCGGCAATGGCTGGGCAACCAGCACCTGCGAGGCCGAGGACCACTGTTATCTGGCGGGCGTCTGCCAGCGTATTCGCCAGCGCATCGGCGTCTGGGAGGGCTCTTCCGGCCGGACCTACCGCGAAGGCCCCGGTGAAGCGCTGATCTACGGCGCCCTCGAAGCTGAGCTTGGTAGCCTGCGCCAGCTCGGCGAGCGGCTGGCTGAGTATCGCCTCGGAGTGGCCACCGAGGACGGTGTGTTGGCGGCGGGGATCGACAATTGGCAGCGCTTGGCGCGGCTCGATCTGCTCCTCGGTCGCTTGCCGAGCGCCGACCTCGAGGCGGTCACTTGCCAGGCTGCGGCGCTCCCCAGCCTGCCGTCCTACAGCGACCACGCCCGCGACGCCGCGTCCAGTGACGAGCAACCGGTCTATGCCTGGCTCGACCTGCAACGCTTGTTGAGCTCTGCCGAGCCCCTCGGTCGCGAGGACTATCCGACGCTCTTCGCTCTGGCGCTGGCTCTGTTCATCGACCTATTCGTGCTCGCCGTGGCCCTCGGTGCTTCCGAGGTCGGCCGTCGGGGTCGCGGGGTGGCCATGTTGGGTGCCGCACCGAAAGGCTGGCAAGAAGCAGTCGTGGACGATGTCGACGGCTGGCTTGGGGCTTCCCTGGAGCGTGGAGAGCAGGGCAGCGACAGTCGCCAGCAGCTGCTCAGCAGCTTGCTCGACGCGATCTCATTCGACCGCCGTGGTCAGGCACACTTGCTACCCGAGGATCCGTCCCAACACCGCTTCGCCCGGCTACTCGTCGGCTGCCGGGCGGCGACGCCGCGGGCCTTCATACGCCTCGGTCGGGTGGGCCAGCGCTTCGACCTAGAAGAATGGGTGCTGCCCGCTCTGGCCCAGGCGGCCCAGCGCAGCTGAGCAAGAGCCGGCACCAACCGCCGCTGGTGGCGTTAGCCTTGCCACAGGGCTGGCGAGTAGTTCCCGTTTGACAACTGGCCCCCGACTGGCTATGGTCACTTGGCCATGACTATGAAAATCCCAAACAAAGAGACCCTCAAAAATTCGCCGCCTGACTCGCGCCACACGGTTGCGACTGGTTGTAACGACGCCTATCCCCCTCTCGATCCACGGATAGCGGCCGGTGAGTTCAAAGCCAAGTGCTTGAGCATGATCGACGAGGTTGCCGAGACCGGCGCCGCCTACGTCATCACCAAGCGCGGCAAACCGATGGCGCGGCTGGTGCCCCTGGCTGAGCAGGAGCCCGCGGACCTGCTGGGCAGTGTGCTGTTCGAGGACGATCTTGTGTCGCCGATCGGTGAGCCCTGGGATGCAGAACAGTGATTGTGCTCGACACCCACGCCTGGATCTGGTGGACCTCGGCCCCCGACCGGCTGTCGAATGGCGCCCGCCGGGCGATTGATGAGGCTACCGCTCTCGGGGTGTCGGTGATCAGCTGCTGGGAGGTGGCCATGCTGGTCACCAAAGGGCGCTTGGGACTCGATCGTGGGGTTGATCTGTGGGTGCGCCAAGCCTTGGCCCGGCCGCGGGTGCGGCTGCTCGAGATTACGCCCAAGATCGCCGTTCAAGCCGCGGAGTTGAAAGGCAAAATCCCGGGCGACCCGGCCGATCGATTGATCACCGCCACCTCGCTGGCGCGGCGCGCAGCGCTGATCACCCGCGACCGGATCTTGACAGACTACTCAGAGTTGAGGACGGTTTGGTAAGGCTAGGGCTTGTCAGGGGCTAGCAAGTCATTTCGTACGGTCCGGTGATCGACGAAAACCTAGCTTCTCAGCCGATTCAGAACAGCCGGGCGATGGCTGTCAGCACCTTTTCTGGGTTCAGCCGGTCCGGTAGATCTTCGGCTTCGTAGAGGGCGTAACCTTCAACGAAGCGAAACCGTTCGAGTGCTTCGGGATCACCCATGACGTAGCCCTCGGAGGTCCAGGCCAGGTGATGGCCTTTGCGGTCCGACCAGAGGTGAGCCACCGGCTGGAGCAGCCTATCTTCGGCCGAGAACTCGGAAACAGCATACAGGCTCAACACACCATCTCTCCGGCCAATCACTAGTGCCCGACTGCTGGGGAGCCACGCTAGCGACGAAGGCGTGCTATCGAGCAGAGCGTCGGCCACCCTTCGGCCGGTCGTCGGGTTCCATAGTTTAACGGTTTTGTCAGAGGAGGCAGAAGCGAGGGTCTTGCCGTCCGGGCTGAAAGCAACGGCGCGGACTGGCCGTTTGTGTTGTTCGAGTGAGTGGATGAGCTTTGCGCGGCTTGGGTTCCATAGTTTGACGGTGTTGTCATGGGATGCAGAAGCGAGGGTCTTGCCGTCCGGGCTGAAAGCAACGGCGGTGACCCAACCGTTGTGTTGTTCGAGTGAGTGGATGAGCTTTGCGCGGCTTGGGTTCCATAGTTTGACGGTGTTGTCATGGGATGCAGAAGCGAGGGTCTTGCCGTCCGGGCTGAAAGCAACGGCGCGGACCCAATCGTTGTGTTGTTCGAGTGAGCGGATGAGCTTTGCGCGGCTTGGGTTCCATAGTTTAACGGTGTTGTCATGGGATGCAGAAGCGAGGGTCTTGCCGTCCGGGCTGAAAGCAACGGCGGTGACCCAACCGTTGTGTTGTTCGAGTGAGTGGATGAGCTTTGCGCGGTTTGGGTTCCATAGTTTGACGGTGTTGTCATGGGAGGCAGAAGCGAGGGTCTTGCCGTCCGGGCTGAAAGCAACGGCGGTGACTGGCCGTTTGTGTTGTTCGAGTGAGTGGATGAGCTTTGCGCGGCTTGGGTTCCATAGTTTGACGGTGTTGTCATGGGATGCAGAAGCGAGGGTCTTGCCGTCCGGGCTGAAAGCAACGGCGGTGACCCAACCGTTGTGTTGTTCGAGTGAGTGGATGAGCTTTGCGCGGCTTGGGTTCCATAGTTTGACGGTGTTGTCATTGGATGCAGAAGCGAGGGTCTTACCGTCCGGGCTGAAAGCAACGGCGGTGACCCAACCGTTGTGTTGTTCGAGTGAGCGGATGAGCTTTGCGCGGCTTGGGTTCCATAGTTTAACGGTTTTGTCATCGGAGGCTGAAGCGAGGGTTTTGCCGTCCGGGCTGAAAGCAACGGCGGTGACTGGCCGTTTGTGTTGTTCGAGTGAGTGGATGAGCTTTGCGCGACTTGGGTTCCATAGTCTAACGGTTTTGTCATTGGATGCAGAAGCGAGGGTCTTGCCGTCCGGGCTGAAAGCAACGGCGGTGACCCAACCGTTGTGTTGTTCGAGTGAGTGGATGAGCTTTGCGAGGCTTGGGTTCCATAGTTTGACGGTGTTGTCGTGGGATGCAGAAGCGAGGGTCTTGCCGTCCGGGCTGAAAGCAACGGCGGTGACTGGCCGTTTGTGTTGTTCGAGTGAGTGGATGAGCTTTGCGCGGCTTGGGTTCCATAGTTTGACGGTGTTGTCATGGGATGCAGAAGCGAGGGTCTTGCCGTCCGGGCTGAAAGCAACGGCGGTGACTGGCCGTTTGTGTTGTTCGAGTGAGTGGATGAGCTTTGCGCGGCTTGGGTTCCATAGTTTGACGGTGTTGTCATTGGAGGCTGAAGCGAGGGTCTTTCCGTCCGGGCTGAATGCAAGTGACTTAACGGAGCCGCGATGTGCGGTGAGGCTGCTGAGCAGTGTGCCGGCGAGGGTATCCCAGAGGAGGATGGAACCCTCGGCTCCTGCGCTCGCCAGGATAGGCTCCTGAGGGTGGTAGGCCAATGCAAGGACTCTTCCTTGGTGGCCGTCTTTCAGCAGCGGCCGAAGGCCGCCAAAATGGCCGGTGCGCGCGGCCGGTAGGCCGCGCGCACCGAGTAGGGCGGTACCCAAGGTGCGCCTGGGCTCAAATCGCGCATCGCTCAGATCCGCTCCGGAGAACCGAGCGAAGCCAAGGTCGGCGGCCCGCAGGTCCGCACGCCGCAGATCCGCATGCCGCAGATCGGCGTGATCGAGACTTGCTCCGCCGAGGTTGGCGTCCGAGAGGTCGGCGCCTCGCAGGTCGGCCGAACTCAGGTCCGCCGAAGAAAGATTGGCATCTAGCTTGGCACCTTGTAGCTGCGCCTGGCGCAAGTTGGCCTGCTTGAGGGATGCTTGAATCAAGTAGGCACCGCGCAGATCGGCGCCCTGCAAATCGCCTTGCTCCAGTCGCATTGGCCTGGAACCCATCGCTGCTTGGTGGAGGGCCGCCATCTCCCGTTGCACCGCCGCGAGATCGATCTCCTCTTCAGCCGCCCGGTCGCGAGGAGTGTCCGCTGGCAGGGCGCGGTCGCGGGCCAAAAAGTAGAGCAAGCGCAGGGCGTTCTCGCTGACTCGTTGCCGGTAGTCGCCCGCCAGCACCGCGCCGGCGAGTTTGGGGATGTTCTCGGCCTCCGGCCAACGCAAGAGGAAGAGCGCCACCTCGCGGGTCAGGGGTTTCAGATCGAGCACCGTGGCATCGTCCTGCGCCAAGCCCTCCCGCACGGTGACCGCGACGAAATACTCCAGAAAAGAACGATGGATGAAGCGGTAATAGCCGCGGCTGTCGCGATGCAGGAAGAGGGCGGTGCGCACCTCGTAGTCGACCCTTTCCTTGTCCAGGTAGGAGAGTTCGCGTTTGACCCGATAGAAGTCGAGCGCCTTTTCGGCCAGCTCCTCGTAGTGAACTTCCTGCCGCGAGGCGTCCCACAGCATGCGCGCCAGGTAGTGGACCAGGGCGACCTTATGCTCTCGGGTGAGGGTCAGGCGCAGGTCATTATGCTCGAACCACTTCTCGCAGTAGGCCTCGTAGAGGTCGGCGATCGATAGCGGAGCACCCTGGGCTCGCTCGACCGCCACCGCCAACGATTTGACGATCAGCTTGAGCAGGAAAGGTCGCTTGGCGAGATCGTCGAGATTGTAGGCGGCCTGGATCGTCCCCTTCAGCTCTTGCCAGTCGCCTGGCGGCGGTACCGCCTTTTGCAAGTAGACGTCGATCTGCGCCTGCTCGAACTCGCGCAGGTAGGCGATCTGGGCGCCGGGGCGTTCCCGCAAGATCTCGTAGAGGGCGGTAGCGCCAGCGGTGGAGCGCTCGGCGCCCGCTACTCCCAGCTGCTGAACCTCCTCGGGCTGGTCGCGAAAGTAGTGGGTCCGGCAGGTGAGAATCACTTTCGCCTCACCCTCGACGGCGCGCAACATCTGGCGCAGGTTCTCGGCGTAGTGGCCGGGCTCGGTGTAAGCAATGGTCTCGTCGAAACCATCGAAGATCAGCACCAAATGGCCGGCGCGGTTCAAGAACAGCATTGCTTGTGGGTTGAACGACCGGGTAGAGAGTCGCTGGAAGTGATGGTTCAGCAGATTCTCGAGAGTCACCGTAGTCGAGCCGCTCTCGCGCAGGTCGATTAGCACCGGCGCTCGCTGGTCAGGATCCTGCTGGTGAGCCAGTGCCAGCAAACAGGCCAGGCGCTGGCAGAAGCTGCTCTTGCCGACCCCGAAGTCACCCAGCAGGGTCAAGACGCCGGAGGCCGGTTCCTCAAGCCAGGCGAGGACGCTCTCGGTCAGCCCGCGTGGCTTGACCACCTCCCCTGGCCTGATATCTCGCTGCCAGACCGCCTCCTGCTCGACATAGAGCCGTTCGAGGTCGGTGCCCTGGAAATCGCGGATAGCTTGGTCGAGAGTGGGGGAGAGGTCGACCAGTGAACGCCGTAGCTCCTTGAAGCTCTTGAGCTCGACGAACAGCTCTTCAGCTACCGCACGTGCGTTGTTGGCGAACCCCTCACGTGCGACCAAGATGGCTTGGTAGCGGCGCTTATCGTGCCGGCTGGCGGTCTCCACCTTGCGCGAGAATTTCACGACGTCGTCGATTCCCACCTTGCGCTTAGTGTCTTTGCACTCCACTAGAGCGTAGGTGGTGATCGGTCCCTGCAACTCCAAGCGCACGTCGAACTGCCGATCCAAGGTCTTGTCGTCCACCTCCGCCCGGTAGCCGAGCAGGCGGAACAGTTCGGCGACTTTTTCCTCGAAGCTCTTGGCGCGCTGAAGAATCTCTCGCCGGTCGTCCGCGGTGAGGCCGGGACGAAGCTGCCTTTCATCGCGGTCTTCATCGGCCTCAGCTAAGACTGAGGCACGCTCGCGCGTGAGCATGTCGAGGAGCGGTTGGTATTGGTCTCGGAGGTCTTCAGCGCTGCCCCCATCCAGGCTGGGTATCGCATCGGTCAGCAGCAGCGGAGGGTGCAGTGGTAGCTGCAGATTGGGTCCGAGGCCCGCCGCTCTCAGCTGGTCCAACTTGCTGTCCTTCAGTGCTTCGAGGTGCTTGTCTCCCGCCACCTCGGGAACCATGTTGGCCAGCAGGAATACCTTGATCTCGCCGTGCTTGCGGCGCTGCGCCTTGATCGCCGCGTGAGCTTGCCTGATTCCCTGGAGGTTCTGCTCATTGAGGTTGAAGACGATCACTACCAGGTCGGGGAGGATCAGCGTACTGATTGCGCCAAGGTCGGTAAGACCGGTTCGGGCGTCGATCAGCAAGTACTCGTAGCCGAGGTCGTCCAACAGGTGCTGCGCGATGCGCAGGAAGAAGGCGCCGCCCATCTCCCCATCTGCCAACAAGGGTTGCCAATCGATGCCGGCAAAGCGCTCGCGGTATCCCTGGTCGAAGGGGCAGGGGAGTAGAAAGTCGAGCCTGCCCCGGTTCTTGGCCAAGCCATCGGGTAGGTCCAGGCTGACGATTGAGCTTTTCAGCAAATCGAAAGGCACTTCCCGGCATTTCCCTGCCACGAACGCTTGGATAAGGTCTAGGGTGCCGCTCTCGAGCTTCTTGTCGACCTTGCGAAGTGCCGGGATACGCTGCATTCCGGGCGCTTCGAGATCCAGGTCCCAAACCAGGACTGAGTGGCCGCGTCCAGCCAGCTGAGCCGCCGTTTCGACCAGCGAGTGGGTGCGGCCCACGCCGCCTTTGAACGAGTAGAAAGTGACGATCATGCGGCTTTGGCGGTGTTAGACCAAGCCTGGCTCAGCGGCTTTTCAGGTGACAGGTTGCGAAGACGGTCATCATCGTCTTTGGCTTCGGCTGCTGCTACCACCCGCCGGTCGGAATTGCTCGGCGAGGCGGCCGTGTCGCGACTACAGATCGCGGTGGCCAATTGACTCGCCACCCAATCAGAGGGTGCGCCAAGCACTCGCAGTTCGCTTGCGACTTGTTGAGAGTTGTTGAGAGCCTTCGGCGAGTGCAGTAATTCCACCAAGTGCTCGACCCACGAAGGGCGGAAGCGCTCTTCGGCGATCTCTCGCCCCTCCGGCCCCAATTCAATCTCCACCGTCCGGCCGACTCGTCTGCGAAGAATCAAATCGCCTTCTTCCAGCGTCCGCAGCAGATGGGAGAAGTTGGAGTCGGAGATACCCACTCGTTTCCGCAGGAGGGCGCGTTGGACAGGCCCATCTGCCGCCACCAGAATGCTCAGAATCTTCTCTCCGTGGCCAGAGGTGCCGCGCAGAAGGGTGTCGGTGAAGACCGGGTCAGAGCGCCGAGCTCCTTCGGTCAACAATTCGCAGTAGCCGTGCCAGGCGCCGTGGATGACGGGATCCAGGCCGCGAAGGACTTCTCCGACTTTGGAACTCAGCAGGCGAGCGAGCTGAAGAGCCTCGTCGAGTGCTTGGGCCCGAGTACCGACCTTGAGGAGCCAAAGCGCGCGCCCGATCAGCAGGCCATCGAGGGCATCGACCCGCTCACGGCGAGGATCGGCGACGAGCGCTTCGAAATCACCTCGAACCTCTGCGAAAGGAACCTCTTGTAGGCCCGTAAGATCCAAACTCGGAAGAGAAGAATTCTGCATGGGTGCTCCAATCCGATGAGCAGCAGGGAGTAGCCGCTTGAAGAAAGCGGCAAGAGTCTGGTGATAATACTTGAATCCACTTTCAATTGTCTAGGGGACGGCAAGCACAGTCGATCAGCGCAAGGCGAAGTAGAGGTAGCGCTCGGTGCGTTCGACGGTGGTCGAGCTGCCCCGCGGGGCAGTCAAGTCGGTCACCTTCTCCCTCCGCCCGGAGGGTCGATGATCGACTTCGGACCGCCGCTCCGAGCCCAACCGGATAAAGCTCGATTGGTCCTTGTGCGCTTGCTTGGCGCCCTTACCTGTGGTTGCGAACCAGCGGTTGCAGACGAAGCTGCTCACCCACCTCTGTCGCCAGTACTGGCGGGCGGCCTCTCGATGTGCGCTGGTTGTCGGGCTGAGCGATGGCACTAGAAAGATGGTGCCGTGGCATTCGTTGAGGGAATTTCGGAGCGTGTCGTGAAACAGATCCAAACAGATCAGCGGTACCAGGTTGCCCAGTGGCGATTCGAGCACTGAGATGACATGACCTACATCCACTCTCTCGCCGATCTGGCCATCTGGGCGTTGGTGGATGAAATTGGTGAGTTTGCGATGGCGGTGCTGCTCTCTGCCATCAGGTCCGAGCAGGATGGCTTCGTTGAGGTCATTGTCCTTCTCAGATTGTGAGCGGTGGCAAGTACCGGCTAGGATCAGAAGGGGCCAGTTTGAGGACGGCGTCCCGGCAAGGTCTCGTTGGATGGCCGTGAGGGTCGCCGGGGGTATGGAAAGTTCCGGCAGGATCAAGAAGGTCGCTTCAAGCTGGCGGGCGATGCCGATCGCCTCCAGGGCCTCGGCGGTCAGATCATCTTCTTGCTCGACCTCTGCTAGACGAATCGGGTTAAAGCCGCCAGGCTTGGGGAGCGCTTCGGTCAAGCGGGCTCCGGTGTAGGTGATGTCCGTAGTGAAGGGCCAGAGTAGTACTGAGAAGTGCTTTCTTTCCCATTCTCTGAGCATCCGCAGATGTAGCTCAGGTGTTGCCCAAGCTCGTCGCCCCTGGCTGCTTCGGCCTTCGATCCGCCGACCACGTATAGGTGCCGTCGGCACCGCCATGTGGAATGAGCAGTAAGGAAAGAGTGACAGGGCGTCGCCCTGCTTGACTGAAGGCGGATTTGAGCGGGGATTTTGGAGCAAGTGATCTGAAATCCAGTTATTTCGCGTCTTGAGCAGGAACGGGGCACCCTCCACCCCGGGGAGTTCCAAGCTGCCAAGAGCGCGCGGATGCTCTTGCCTCAGGTCCCTGTCGAGCCTCTTGAGCCAGCGCAGGGCCAGCAGGTCGAACTGGGTAGAGTCGGTGAGCAGGCCGCGAAGCTCAGAACTTGCTTTGGCGGCGTGATTTGGACAAGGGCCAGGGTGGCCGTACGGCTTGAGGGAGTGGGGCTCTTCCTCGAGTTCCCGGAGGTGGTTTTCCGTCTCGGCAAGCCCGCTGCGGCCGAAGAAATCCCACAGCAAGATGAAGACGCTGGCCGCGGTTGGCCTGGGAAGTTGATCGATCTGTCGCAGGAGTATTCGGCGAAACATACCAGGCAGCTTGAAGAGAAGCATAAAGGCCAAGTAGGGCAAGCCCTATCAAATGGCTCAAAAGCAAGAAGAAAGCGCGAGGTTGTATCTTAGCAAATTCTTGGCAACTTACCGTTTTACCCTGCCTGCCCTAGCCCTCGTCTCCCTCAAACCACCACGTTGACCAACCGATCGGGCACCACCACCACTTTGCGTACGGTCTGGCCGTCGATGAATTTCTGCACTCTCTCGTCGGCCAGGGCGAGTTTTTCTAGCTCGTCTTTGGGTGTGCCGCGAGCGACTTCGATTCGCGAGCGCACTTTGCCGCGTACTTGCAGGACGATGGTGACTTGGTCTTCGACGCACAGGGCTTCGTCGTGCTTGGGCCAGGCGGCCAGGGCGACCAGGCCGTCTCCTCCGAGGCGTTGCCACAGCTCTTCGGCCAAGTGGGCGGCGTAGGGGGCCAGGGCAAGGACGAAGAGCTTGGCGGTTTCGCGCGGTAGGATGCTGGCCGCGGTGGCATCGTTGACGAAGATCATCATCTGCGAAATGGCGGTGTTGAAGTGCAGGCTCTCGGTGTCGTCGTGGACCTTCTTGAGGGTTTTGTGCAGGCTGCGCCACAGGGAGTCTTGGTTGGCGCCGGGGGCGTCGCTGAGCTTGCTGGCGGGTTCGCCGCTGTCGGCGTCGACCACTAGCCGCCAGGCGCGGCCGAGGAAGCGGTAGATGCCGTCGAGACCTTCCATCTGCCAGGGCTTGCTCTGTTCTAAGGGACCCATGAATAGCTCGTAGAGGCGGACCGCGTCGGCACCGTAGTCGGCAATCACCAACATCGGATCGACGCCGTTGAGCTTCGACTTGGCCATTTTGTCGACTTGCACGGCTAGGGGCCGGTCGTCGCCAGGGGCGAAGAACTTACCGCCGCGCTCTTCGACTTGGTCGCTGGGATGGTACTTGCCGTCCTGATCTTTGTAGCTGGTTGCCAAGATCATGCCCTGGTTGAACAACTTCTGGAACGGCTCGCGGGTCGATACCAGGCCGCAGTCGTGCAACACCTTGTGCCAGAAACGGGCGTAGAGCAGATGCAGGACGGCGTGCTCGACACCACCGACGTAGAGATCTACCGGCATCCAGTACTGTTCGACTTCGGGGCGCCAAGCCTGTTCGTGGTTGTTGGCGTCGAGGTAGCGCAGGTAGTACCAGCAGGAGCCCGCCCACTGCGGCATGGTGTTGGTCTCGCGCACTGCCTGGCGGCCGTCGGCCAAGTCGATGTTCAGCCACTTACTGTCGGCCCTGGCCAGCGGCGGCCGGCCGTCGTCGGTGGGGCGGTATTCGTCGATCTGGGGCAGTTCTACGGGTAACTGATCTTCGCTGAGTGCCACCACTTCGCCGTCATCGCGGTGGGCGATGGGGAAGGGCTCGCCCCAGTAGCGCTGACGTGAGAACAACCAGTCGCGCAATTTATATTGCACCTTCGCCCGGCCTTTGCCCTGTTCTTCTAACCAGGCGATGATTTTTGCCTTGGCGGCGTCAATTTCGAGGCCGTCGAGGAGGCCGGAGTTGATCGCTGGACCGTCGCCGGTGTAGGCCTCACCAGCGAAGTCCGCGGGCGGTTGGACGGTGCGCACAATTGGCAGGTCGTAGGCTTGCGCAAAGTCCCAATCACGTTGGTCTTGGCCCGGCACCGCCATGATGGCACCGCTGCCGTAGGTGATCAGCACGTAGTCGGCGACCCAGATCGGCAGCCGTTGGCCGTTGACTGGGTTGACGGCGTAGGCACCGGTGAAAACACCGCTCTTCTCTTTCGCCAAGTCGGTGCGCATCAGATCGGTCTTTTGCTTGGCAGCCGTAACGTAGGCTTCGACCGCGGTGCGTTGTGCCTCCGTGGTGACCGGGTCCACCAAGGCGTGCTCAGGGGCCAGCACGCAGTAGGTGGCGCCGAAGAGGGTGTCGGGGCGAGTGGTGAAGACGGTGAAACTGTGCTCGCTGTCAGCCACTGGAAAATCGACATCGGCACCGGTCGACTTGCCGATCCAATTACGCTGCATCTCTTTGACGCTGTCGGGCCAATCGACCAAGTCGAGTTCTTGCAGCAGCTCTTCGGCATAGGCAGTGATCTTGAGCATCCACTGGCGCATGTTGCGGCGCTCGACCGGATCGCCGGTGTCGACGTACTTGCCGTCTTTGACTTCTTCGTTGGCCAGCACGGTGCCCAAGGCTGGACACCAGTTGACCGGCACGTCGGCCAGGTAGGCCAGGCCGCGGTCGTAGAGTTTGAGGAAGATCCACTGGGTCCAGCGGTAGTAGTCGACGCTCGAGGTCGAAACCTCGCGACTCCAGTCGTAACTGAAGCCGAGACGCTTGATCTGACGGCGGAAGTTGCCTACGTTCTCGCGGGTGATCACCGCCGGATGGCGGTTCTCACGCACCGCGGCACGCTCGGCTGGTAGGCCGAAAGCGTCCCAGCCCATGGGATGGAGCACGTTGTGGCCGGTCATGCGCTTGAAACGAGCCACCACATCAGTGGCGGTGTAGCCTTCGGCGTGGCCGACGTGCAGACCAGAACCCGAGGGATAGGGGAACATGTCGAGGACGTAAAACTTGGGTTTCTGGCGCAGTATCCGCGGGTCGTCCGGGACGCGAAAGGCCTCTTTTTGCTCCCAGATGCGTTGCCATTTGGGCTCTATTTCGGCGGGGTTGTATCGCATGCTGTGACTCTCTCTCGGCTAGGGTCGACGAATTCTGGGAATCTTCTGTCCAGACTTGGTGGGTGGGGGCTCGGTCGTGGGAAGATTGGGCAGGATAGCAAGCGTGGTGCAATTGGGACAAGCCCACGCCGCGGGCTCCAGCGAACCGACCCGCCATCACCGATGACGCGAACCTCATGACTCTCTTCGTCTCCAGACTGCCACCGCTGAGCCTGCTCTGTTTGACAGGCCTCGTGCTGGGGGTTTTCGCTGCCGGCTGGCCGATGGCCGAAGCGGCTACCGGCGAGGGGTCGTTCGTCGACTCTGTAGAGGTGCGAGTGGTGGAGATTCAGGTAGCCGTGCGGCAGCGGGGAAAGCACTTCGGTGGATTGGCAGCGGCGGATTTTCGCCTCCAAGTTGACCGTCGGCAGGTGGCGATCGATCACTTTGCCGAAGTCGGCTCCGGATCTGAGAGGGCTGCTGAGCCAGCGGCTACCGACTATTTGGTATTCATCGACGATTACTACTCGATTAGCGCCGATCGCAACCGTCTATTGCGCAACCTGGCTGGTCAGTTAGCAGCTCTGGGTAAGGCTGACCGCTTGGCGTTGGTGGCTTTTGACGGTCGCAAGCTAGTGCAGCTGTGCCCTTGGAGTCGATCTCTGGATGAAATCCAGGCGGCCGTGGAGAGGGCCGTGCGGCGCCCCAGCTTTGGCCTGCGCCTAGTTGCCGAGCGGCGCCGTGTCGATGCCCTACGGGGCTCCTTGGACGGCGACCTGCGGCGTGATTTTGCCGGCATCGGTTTTCGCGGCAGCCGTCTTAGTCCCGGCAGCGGTCAGCTCGAGCCGTTTGGCACCGCGCCCCAGATGCGGCGGACGGTACGGGCCGCGGCAGCGGCTCTGCGGGCCTACGCGAGTCGCGACAATCGTCAAGTTCTGATGCTCTTGGCGGGTGCTTGGCCGGTGTGTGACGATCGTTTCGACGATGGCGGCTGCGACGGCGGTGGGCCGCTGGCTGATAGCTCGACCCTGCGCCGCTTGTTTGCCCCATTGATCGACGATGCCAACCGCCTGGGCTTCACCCTGTATCCGATCGACGCTGCCGGGATCGGGCGCAGTTTTGGCGGCGTGGGCGGTCGAGTCGGGGCGACGGTGGCGCGGCTGCGGGAGGATCGCTTTGAAGATGCTCTGGTCCAGCTGGCGGTTAAGACCGGCGGTCGTGCCTGGATCGATGGCGGAGGGCTGCGCGCGCTGGAGCGCACCGCTGAGGATAGCCGCTCGTTCTACTCCCTGGGCTTCGTGCCCAACTGGCAAGCTGACGATAGCTCGCACCGGCTTCGGGTCGAGGTTGCGGGGCGCGCTTTGCAAGTGCGGTCGCGGCGCGGCTTTTTCGACCTGTCGCGCTCCGCTGCTGTTGACCTGCGGGTCGAGCAGGCACAATTTTTTGAACGGCAAGTGGCCGGGGCGGGTGAGCTGGGAGTAGAACTTGGACCGCCGCGTGCGGCTGGCCGTGGGCGCCAGCTTCGCTCTCTGCTAGTACGTCTGCCGCTGGCGATGATCACTCTCACACCCGGCACAGCGGGTTGGAATGCCAAGCTTGAGCTGCGCGTTGCTGTCAGTAGCGCCAAGGGGCCACTCGACGATTTACCGATCACAACCCTCGAGGTGCGGCGTTCGGCGGCTCCCCGGCAAGGCGAGACCTGGGTCGGAGAAGGCGAGCTGCGCCTACCCCAAGACACTCGCCGGCTGTGGGTGACGGTTTTCGATCCGTTGTCCGGAGACCTTTTTTCTCGGCTGCTCGAAATCGTCCCCTAGCTACCGGGTGAAGACTTATGATGATGGCATGCTCTCCAACAGTTGCAGGAACCTAGCCGTTGACGACGCCCAGCGTGAGGAGCGGCACGGAGATTAATGATGAGAAAGACTTCGCACCAGACCTGGCACTTGTTTCGGCCGCTGTCGTTTCAGTCGCAATCGCTTCGAGGAGTGCGCTACTCCGTGCTCGGCATCCTGCTCTTGGCCACCGTCGGTTTGATCATGCCGGCCGCCGGCCAAGAGGAGTTGCCCGGAGTTTTCGGCGAGGTCGTCGACGTGCGGGTTGTCAACCTCGAAGTGGTGGTGACCGATAAGGACGGAGTGCGGGTCGGTGGTTTAGGCGCGGACGATTTTCGCCTCACCGTGGACGGTGACGAAGTGACTGTCGAGTATTTCACCGAGGTGCTGGGCGGCTCGGCGGTAGACCAGGATCTGGCTGCCGGCGCGACCTTGCCGGCGTTGGCGCCGGGCGAGGACGTGGGCACCAGCTACTTGGTGTTCGTCGATGAATTCTTCACTATTGCGCCGCATCGCAACCGGGTCTTCGATTCTCTGGTCGATCAGCTTCCCCTGTTGGGGCCTGAGGATCGCATGGCGGTGGTGGCATTCGACGGTACCCGGTTGGAAATGTTGAGCAGTTGGAGCGGCTCGCAGTCAGCCCTCGAGCGGGTCTACCAAAAAGCCCGTGAGCGGCCCTCCCATGGCCTGAAACGGCGCGCCGAACGGCGGGTGTACGAGGCGAACCGCCGTTTTGGCGCCAGCAACGGGGGCTTGCCTGGGCTTTCTAGCCGTCTTGACATCGAGGAGCGGCAGCAGGTGGATCTGGTTCAGGGCCAAGTGCAGCGGGTGGTGTTGGCGGCGGCGGCGGCGCTGCGAGGGTTTGCCAACCCGCCGGGGCGCAAGGTCATGCTGTTGCTCTCTGGCGGCTGGCCTTACAACCCGGCAATGTGGGTCACCAGCGATCCGTCGCGGGCGATCTTCGCCGCCGGTTTCATCGACGGTCAGGACCTTTACCGGCCGTTGATCGAGACCGCCAATCGGCTCAGTTACACTCTCTATCCGGTCGATGTGCCGGGGGTGATCGAGTCGGGGATTAGCGCTGACAATCGTGGTCTCACCGATCAGGTGGCGCAGGCCGATTTGCTGGTCGACCGTGAGCGGGAGGAGCAAACGGCGCTGATCCAGATCGCCACCAAAACGGGTGGACGGGCGCTGATCAACGCCGCTAACAAGCATGCTCTTGAGATTGCCGTAGAAGATACTCGCAGCTACTATTGGCTCGGCTTCACCCCCAATTGGCGGGGCGACGACGAAGAGCATAAGGTGCGGGTGCGGCCGCGGCGCAAGGGTCTGAAAATGCGTTCGCGCAAGAGCTTCTCTGATCTGTCGCGCAATCGCGAGGTGACCATGATGGTCGAATCCTCGCTGCTATTTGGCA
The DNA here is from genome assembly GCA_965248925.1 of Candidatus Multivoradales bacterium. GTDB lineage: Bacteria > Acidobacteriota > Thermoanaerobaculia > Multivoradales > J023 > CBDFLE01. The sequence continues at coordinate 432,822 of CBDFLE010000005.1, forward strand.
ATCCTCCAAGCGCCTCGCCCCTGGGAGTCGAATTCAGCCGCGGCCGGCGTGCCGGCCACGGCAAGGCGTTGGTCTCGCTGAAAATCACCATCCCCCTGACAGAACTGACCTTCTTGCCCCAGGGAGATGAGTGGGTAGCTTCGACAGAGCTGCGCATCGCGGTGTTGGACGAGGACGGTTCGACCTCGGAAGTGCCAGTGATTCCGCTGCAAATGCGTGGCGCCGGACCGCCGGCGGCGGGAGCCACCGCGAGTTATTCGACGCAGGTGAGGATGCGCAAGAAACGCCACGACTTGGTGGTGTCGCTCTACGACGTTGCCTCGGGCAAGATTCTCTCTAATCGGTTGTCGGTGCATCCTTGATTGAGCTTGGGCCTATAATGCGCCAGCTTGTGGCACCGGTGGTCGACTCTTAGAGGTCTGCCGCCGCTAGATTCACTTCTTCGAGAGAGCCTCCGATGATGCGCGAATGGAGTCCTGATTCTTGGCGCCGGCTGAGCGCCCAACAACAGCCGACCTACGCTGATAGCGCGGAACTTGAGCGCGTTTTCCAGCAACTCGCTGACCTGCCGCCGCTGGTTACCTCGTGGGAAATCGAGTCGCTCAGATCGCAGCTTGCTGAAGCTGCGGCCGGCCAGAGGTTTCTGCTGCAAGGCGGCGATTGTGCCGAGGTCTTCGAAGAGTGTCGGTCTTCGGTGATCGCCAATAAGCTGAAGATCTTGTTGCAGATGAGCTTGGTGTTGGTGCATGGGGGCAAACGGCGGGTGATTCGCGTCGGTCGCTTCGGCGGGCAGTACGCCAAACCGCGGTCGAGTGATTTCGAGACTCGCGAGGGCGTCAAGTTGCCCAGTTACCGCGGCGATCTGGTCAATGGCATCGCCTTTGATTGCGCCTCGCGGCGGCACGATCCCCAGCGCCTGTTGCGCGGCTATGAACGTTCTGCCCTGACCCTCAATTTCATTCGCTCGCTGATCGATGGTGGTTTTGCCGACCTGCACCACCCCGAGTATTGGGATGTGGATTTCGTCAAGCACTCGCCGCTGGCGGAGGAATATCAGCGGATGGTGGAGTCGATCGGCGATTCGCTGCGCTTCATGGAGTCCCTAGCCGGCCGTCACGTGGGGCAAATCGATCGGGTCGATTTCTTCACTAGCCACGAGGGCCTGCTGTTGCACTACGAAGAAGCCCAGACCCGACAGGTGCCGCATCGCGAGGGCTGGTACAACTTGGCTGCCCACATGCCTTGGATCGGCATGCGCACTTTGAGCAGCGAAAGCGCGCATGTCGAGTATTTTCGTGGCATCGAGAACCCGATCGGCATGAAAGTCGGACCGGGCCTTGATCCGGCCGCTCTGGTCGAGCTGCTGAACTTGGTTAATCCGCGCAATGAGGCCGGTCGCATCACCCTGATCTGCCGCTTTGGAGCGGCCGGTATTGGTGCTGCCTTACCGCCCTTGATCGAGGCTGTAGAACGAGCCGGGAAGACGGTTCTATGGTGCTGCGATCCGATGCACGGCAACACCCAGAAAACTCGCGACGGCATCAAGACCCGACGTTTTGAAGACATTTTGAGCGAACTGGAAACCGCTTTCGAGATCCATGCCGAGCATGACACCTACCTGGGCGGCGTACATTGCGAACTCACCGGTGAGAACGTCACCGAATGCACCGGCGGCGCCCGTGGCTTGTCGGACGAAGGGCTCAGAGAGTCTTACCAGACCTTCGTCGATCCGCGGCTTAACTACGAGCAAGCCTTGGAAATTGCCATGATAATCGCCCGGCGAATGCAGCATATGAACAAGCGCAGCAAAGTCGGCTGACGCGGACCCCGCCCGAGGAGGAGAAAGGCAATGTTGCGACAGGCTCGGTTCCTGGTTCTCACCGTGTTGATGTTGTTTTCGTGGGCCTGTGGCCAGCAGGCCGAGCAAGCCTCGGTGCCTGGCAGCAGCGCCGAGCTGCCCGCTCCGCCTGCCTCTCCGCCGGTCTCTCTGCAAGCTGCTCTCGAGCAAGCGCTGGAGGTAGGGTGGCAGGATCTGCGTATCGACATCAGCCGTCGCGGGGATGCCGGCCTGGAGTTTCTCGAGATTTTCTCCAGCGGCGTAGCCATCTGGGATGGGGAGCGTCAGATCGTGCTGCCAGAGGGCGCGCTCCGGCAAGCTCTGGGTGCCTTTCACAAGAGCGGTTTTGCTGCGTTGCCAAGGCTGCTCGAGAGAGGTGGGGCGGAGGCCGCCAAACGGGTGCGATGCCGCGTTTTGATCGAGCTGGACGGAGCCAGCGAGGAAGTCATCCTGTTGAAGAAGGAAGCACCGATGGAGGCTTTGCTGACCCTTGCCGACGACCTTTTCGCGCTGGCTCGGCCGGCGGTTGCGGAGGGCCGTGGCGCGGCGGATCTGGCGACCGGTCTAGAGCTGGTGGCGGCTGGCGAGCTGGCGCCGGAAGTTCTGCGCTTGCTGGCCCATCGCAAACCCGAACTTGGCCAGCAGGGAGAGGGCTGGGTGCTCAATATCCGTGGGGCTCGGGCTACCGTCCGGCGGTTCTCCTCGACTTCTGGCTACGGTCCACCGCAGCCGCTGGAGCTATCCACCGAGCAGTTGGTGGAACTCAGTCGGGCGCTCGGCGCCGCCCGCTTCTGGGAACTGCCCACCAATGTGGTGGCTGCGGGCTACAGCGAACTCAAAGTGAGCCTGTTCAATCATCAGTCGGCGGTGGTGGCGCGCACCTTTTCCGGCCGCGATGCCGCCGAAGAGGTCGAGAATCGGAGCCGGCTGGAGAGCTGTTTCGCCATTCTCGATCGCTTCCTCGAAGAGTCGGACTAGCCTTCGGGCGCGGCAGATTCAGGGCTGACTAGTAGGGTAGCGTGCCCTGCGGAGGCTCAATCACTGTCGCTATCGTCTTTGGCTCCCGAGTTACAGCCAGGAAGCCGGAACGAGCACACTCTGGTCTTGAAGTCGAAGCTACCGTCGACGTCGTAGTACTCGTTGGTGTACCAGAACTCACAGCCGTTCTTGGGATCGATGCTGAGCGCGGAATAGTCGCCCCAGCGATTGCCCGAGTTGATCTGCGAGCCGGTACCAGCGTGGCATTCGACCTCGACCCCCATCTCGCCTGCCGGGTCGCCAGCCAGTCGGCCGGTGTAGCGCACCGAGGGGAAGGTGCTAAGACTGGAGACGCTGTAGCCGATGGCGATATTGCCTTTCTTGTCCTTGGCGATCGATCCCATCCAGCGGTTCTCACCGTCGGCAGGTGCATAGGTGCCTTCCTGGAAGATGGTCCACGGGCTGCCATTGAAGCTGCGCAGCTCGACCCAACGTTGACCGGCGATACCGCCACCCGCATTGACATCGTGAATCACCACGATCGAGTCGCCACCCCCGGGCTGATTGTTGCCGCCGGTCCACTGCGCTCGATACATGGTGTTGATGTCGAGTACATCGAGACCGTTGCCGGAAGCGACGGTACCCGGAGCGGGCTGGTCGATACAGTTGCGGCCCAGGCAGATGTTCTTATCGAAGCCGGTGCTGGGGACCAGGCCGAGACTGTTGAAGATCGAGTTGGCCGGGGTGTCGAAGTCGGCCAGGAACTCCCACAAGAAATAGCCGTCCGGGCCAACGCCGGTACCGAGTAGCTGGTCGTCGAAGGCCTGCACGTAGACATTAGGCTGATCCTTCTTGGGTTTCTTGTTGAGTTCCCAATGCGACGGCTGAATGCCGAAGTGGACCGGTGCGGAGCCGGTGAAGGGGAGGAAGGCCTTGACCGCTGAGGCCGGCGCTCCGCTGAGCATGGCATCGCGCTCGAAGGCTACCGCGCTGGCGGCGACGAAGAAGAAGCCGAACCCAGGGAAGAACTCAAACTCGTTGAAGGAGGCGTAGTAGCCATTGCGCCACAGGCCAATCTTCGGGTAGTCGTTGAGCGCTGCGATACCGCCGAACACCGGTGTCGAGACCACGAAGTCGTAGAGGAAGTAGGCCCCCAGCGGATCGCTGGTCTGCGACACGGCGAAGCATTGGTGACTGTTCAAGTTGGCGTCGATGAGGGCGAATTGGCTGAACACCCAGCGCTTTGCGTCATGGTCGTAGAGCACGATCGGATCGCCGCTGTTGGTGACTTCGCAGAACGAGCCACTGCCGGCGAAGAAGATGTTATTAGGGAGCGGGCCGAGCACGCTCGAGCCATCGGCTTTGGAGAAGATTTCGAAGACGATGTTATTCATCTGGGCGTAGAAGTCGCGACCCACATCGCCGTTGGTGTCTGGCGGGACGATCAGAATGCCCGTCAGCACCCCGTTGTCGGCGTCAGTTGTGCCTTCGAAGCTCAGCCGCGGCGCCCCGGGAGTGGTCGCTGACTTCGAGGCCGCCAGCTGCCGCAGCGGGTCCTGGGCAAGGCTGACGGTCTTCGGACGCTCGATCTCCACCTCGTAAAGCGGAATCTCGATGCTGTCTACGCTCTTCTGAACAACACTGCGGGCCTGCTTGGCGAGTTCCGACAGCGGTACCGATTCTCCTTGGTAGACCGACTCGTAGACCGCCGGTGTGGCGGCGACGAAGCTGGCGCAAAACGCTAACAAGGTGGAAATTAAGCCCAGTTTCTTCATTGAAAGTACCTCTCTATGCTACAAATGACACACTTCTGCCGGCAACAATGGGCCCCGGTATCTCTCGAGAATTTGGCGTCCAAGGATAGGAATGCAAATTCCCCATAAGAAAAGAGGAGGCCCAATGCTAAGTCGTTATTGCCGCGACGGCAAGCGGCGCCAGGCCTGGGGCTGGGGAACCGCAGATCGCAGAGATTTCTTTAAAGCCAAAGGAGATGCGAGAGATGCCGAGGTAGCCGGTAGCTCAAAAAGTGCGATGGCCAACGGGCCTGGAGGCCACGACTAGAGTCCGATTTCTTGGTTGGACAGTGCGCCAGGCCAAGCCTGGGTGAGGCTTAGAACCGCCCCAGCCCCGAAGATGGGGTCAGGGAACTCCAGAGCCGACGAACGCCGGATAGATAGCTGAAACAGCGGTGAGCTTTAGAAGGTAGGCCCCTCGGCGACCCCCCAGACTATACAGGGGCAGTAATCAGTGGTCTTCAAGGCCCGGCCTATGCGCCGCGGTCCTGGCCAGAGCCCCCCGTAGAGTTTTCGATGAAATCACGCTGAAAAAGCTGCACTCCCGAGGGTGCGAGAGCCTAGCTAGAAGGGTGTCGAGTTGCCGAGTTCGGAATCGACTACATCTTGCTGCTGCCGAACCAGATCGATCTCCCGCGCCAGCTGATCGAGAGCGGCGTTGTGCTGTGCCAGTTGTAGGCTGTCCGCGGCCCGCTGGGCCTCTTCACCGGCACCAGCTTGGCGGTAGGCTCCGATGGCGTCAGCGTAGCGCTTCTGAGCTTCGAAGACATAGCCCAGTTGTTTCCACACTCGAGGTAAGTGCTGCGCTCCGGGACCGGCTTTCAGACTGGCCCGCAGCCAACTCTCCGCTGGCGTCTATTGCTCCAGCAGGGCCGCTTCACGGCCGGCGTAGAAGTCTAACAACCAGCTGTCGGGCTGTTGCGCCGCGGCGGCCAAGAAGGTTTCGAGGGCCAAAGCGTGTTCGCCGGCGCAGGTCTGCGCCTCTCCCAGCAGGCGCCAGCGCCCGGGGCTGGCCTCGAGCGCCAGAGCATCGGCGGCCACCTGGGCGGCTCGCTGGCAGATGTCGCCCTTGGCGGGTCGGATAGCCGCCAGGCCATGGCGGTGCAATGCTCTGGCCAGTAGCTCGACCAAGGCGGCGTCGGTGGGCTGGCGCTTGACCGCTCGTTCAAATAGTGAAACGGCGGCAGCCGGGTTATCGCTGTCCAGCCAGACGCGGCCCAACAGCCCGTCCAGGCGACCGTCGCCAGCCAGCGCTGCTGCTGCTTCCAACACGGGAGCGGCCAGTGCGGGTTGGCGAAGCTGCGCCAGGGCCTTGCCGCGGGTGCTGAGCACGCCTAGCTTCTGGGTTGGGTTCAGCTTATCGAGTTGGAAGCTAGCGAGCAGGTCTTCCGTGGCTTGGGCATCGCCGAATAGCAGCAACGCCTGGGCGAGGGCGAGTACGCCATCGGCGTTCTCAGGGGCCAGGCGGTAGGCGCTGCGTAGAGCAACCAGAGCGTCCTGGGTACGGTTGGCCCGTAACAAAGTCTGACCCAGCATCAGATGTCCGCCGGACCAGTCTGGCAAGCGCGAAGTGACTCTGTTGAAGGAGACTTCAGCGGCCTCCAGGTCGCCGTTCTTGAAGGCGCTGATTCCGCTCTGCCAGTCGTCTCCGCTGGCGCCGCTGTGGATCAGAGTGAGAAAGAGAAAAATGAAGATAGAGCGTACGAACTTGTTGCCGAACATGGACTTTCCTTTCCGCCTTGAGGCGTCCTTATCGAAGGTGAGAACGGCGCTGCTCGCGACCTCTAATTAGTTACTTAGACCGGCCTCCTCTGGATTTGGTTCCAGAAATCTCGCAGCGCAGCTGAGCGGAGGGTCTTGCAGCAGCTATTGCGGGTCGGCCAAAATAGCGGTGATGAGTGATGTCCCTGCAAGTAGCGGTGCCCGCCGAGTCGCCCTCGGTATCTTGGCGAGCCGGGTTTTGGGTCTCGGTCGGGGAGTGGTCTTGGCCTACCTGTTCGGCTCGGGAGCGCTCACCGATGCCTGGAACACGGCAATGCGGATTCCCAATGCGCTGCAAAATCTGCTCGGCGAGCAGGCGATTTCGGCGGCCTTTATCCCGGTCTACAGCAAGTTCTTGGCAGCAGGTCGCGAGGACGACGCGCGACGCTTAGCCGGGGCGATCCTCGGCTTGATGTTGGCGGCGGTGGCGACGCTGGTCTTGGCCGGCGTGCTGCTGGCGCGGTGGATCGTTGCGCTGACCGCGACCGGTTTTCTCGACGACTCGCTGCAGGTCGGCGCCGGGCAAACCGGATTCGACCGTTTCGAGCTGGTGGTCACCGCCACCCGCTTCATTTTTCCAATGGCCGGCTGCATGGTGTTGTCGGCTTGGGCTTTAGGGGTGCTCAACAGCCATCGCCGGTTTTTCTTGCCCTATGTGGCGCCGACCCTGTGGAGTGCCGCGATACTCACCGCGTTGATCGGCGCCGCGGCGCGCAATGGACATTTGCTCGACCCACAGCTAGCGCCCGTGGCGGAGTTGGAAAGCTGGATGATGGCCGGATTGGCCGGCGCCGCGGTTGGCGGCTTATTGCAATTGTTGGTGCAACTGCCGACCGTGTTGCGGTTATCGCCTGGGTTGCGCCCTTCCTTGGCGCTCGCTGCGCCTGGAGCGCGACGGGTGTTGAGGGCCTTTGCCCCTGCCTTGGCCGGACGCGGGGTGGTGCAATTGTCGCTCTACCTCAATATCTGGATGGCGAGCTTTCTGAGTCGCGGCTCGGTGGCGGTGTTGGGCTTTGCCGCCCCCCTTTTCAGCTTGCCGCTGTCGGTATTCGGCATGTCGGTGGCGGCCGCTGAGCTGCCCGAACTGGCCCGCCGCGGGGAGCACCACGGGGCGGGTGACCTGGCGCGGCGGATTGATCAGGCCTTGCGCCGTTCTCTCTTCTTGATCGTGCCGGCGGCGGTGGGCCTGGCTGCCTTTGGATTGCTGGCAGTGGGGCTGCTCTATGAGCGTGGCCAATTCGGAGTTGACGATCGCTGGCAAGCCTACGCGGTTTTGTGCGGCTACCTGTTTGGCTTGCCCGCATCGGCGGCCTCTCGCCTGTTGCAAAACACGTTCTTTGCCCTTGGCGATACTCGGACGCCTGCACGGATCGCCCTCGGCCGTTTGTTCTTTGTCGCCCCGGTGGGTGCCAGCCTGATGCTTTGGCTGGATGGTCTCGAAGTTGGCGCGGTGTTCGGTCTAGGGGAGGTCGGGGCTTTGGCGCCGCTGACCCTCGGTGCCTTGGGCCTGAGCAGCGCCGATGGCTTGGCGGCCTGGTTCGAGCTTGGCTTGTTGCGGCACCGGTTGGCACAGCGCTTGCCCGCAGTCGGCCTGCCGGTGCGCTATTTCCTCGAACGCTTGTCTTTGGCCCTCCTCCTCACCTTGCCCTGCTTCGCGCTGTGGGCGGTGTTGCCGGCTTGGCCAGTGGCGGTGATCGCGATGATCGTGCTGCCCACTTACGCCGCGAGTTACCTGGGACTAGCCCGTCTGCGGCAGTCTCCGGAGCTTGCCGGCTGGTTGCGACGGGGCTGATCCGTGGCCAGGGGCAGGGCGCTGGCCGGCTGGGGCGAGCGGCCAGAACCCTACCGCTGGCGGGTCGTAAAGTAGACTGTAGACTGACGACCTGCCGTAGTCGTCCGGCGGCGACGGTAGAGGAGGCTTCCAACTCACAGGAGGTTCGCCTTGCTGACCAGCATCCCCGGCAAGAGGCTGTTGTTTCTCACCACTGTCTCGGTGATGGTGGCGGTGTCTATCACCAGCTGCAGCTCGGTCGGTCGCCGCAGCTTGCAGCACGATGAGGTCGTCGCCCGCGATCTTCGGCAACGGGGACTCGATCCCAAGCAGATCATTTTGCCCTTTGGCCTGACCGATGAGATGCGCCAATGGGCGATCGACAACGTCTTGCCCGAGGTCTCTCGCTTTGACCAGTTGGACGATTTGCGCGTGAGTCTTCTCGACCCGGGGCAGATGAGCTTGGAATACGAGTGGGGCTACACCGGCACCGCGATCGAGGTTTTCGAGCAACGTCGCGCCAACTGCCTGGCCTTCACCAACTTATTTGTCGGACTCGCTCGAGAACTGGGCATTTCGGTGTATTTCATGCTCATCGATGATTTTGAGACTTACCGCAAGCAGCGCGACTTGGTGGTGGTCTCAGACCATGTGGCGGTGGGATTCGGCGCCCCGGTGGAGCGCAAGATCTACGATTTCTCGGAGAACCCGCCAGAGAACTACCGCCAGACCAAGCCGATCTCAGACCTGACCGCGATCGCTATGTACCATTCAAATCGTGGTGCCGAACTGCTCGCCAGCGGGGCGATTGGCGCCGGTATTCACTGGTTGGAGACGGCAGTGCAGATCGATCCCGAGTTGGCCAATGCCTGGGTCAATCTGGGAGTGGCCCTACGCCGAGTAGGGGAGCGGGGCCAGGCTGAAGAGAAGTACAAGAAGGCGCTGGAGATTAATCCACGTCTCTATTCGGCCTACCACAATCTGGCGTCTCTGTTACGTCTGGAAGATCGTGAGCAAGAAGCCGAAGCTTACGAGCAGGCGCTGGGCAACTCGCCCAACCGCAATCCCTTTACTTACCTTGCTTTGGGCGATATCAGTCTGGATAACGGCGAGGTCGAGCGGGCCGAGCGCTTCTACCGTCGGGCTGTCAATCTGGCGACCGACAACGCGGAAGTCTACGCGGCTCTCGGCCAACTGGCGGTTTCGACCGGTGATCTACGCACCGCGCGGCGGATGCTGCGCCGGGCGCAGCGCATCAACCAGGCCGATCTCCGCACACAGCGGCTCGCCGAGTTGCTGGAGAAGGCAGCTACTGACCAGCAGGGCTAGCCGCGGGGCTCGTGCCAAGATGCATTCTGGCTATCGCCCGGGGTGATCGCGCGGCGCAGGCTAGAATGCGCCTGCACTCATGGTTGCCCGCGCAAAAACATGGCGCTTGTGTATCGACACCGGCGGCACCTTCACCGACTGTCTGGCGGTTGACCCGCAGGGTGGTCGGCGGCGAGCGAAAATACTTAGCAGTAGCACTTTCCGGGCGCGAGTTCGCCAGGCTAGGGCACCTCGCCGGTTGACTTTCGCGGCTTCCTGGCAGGCGCCGATAGACTTCTTGCGCGGTGGCCGGCTGCGTTGGTTACAGCGCGACGAGCCGCCGCTGGCGGTCGTCGGCTCGCGGTCGGATGAGCTGCTGACCGCAGAAGAACTACCGCTCGATTTGCAGCCGGGGGAGCGTTTCGAAGTCGCTTTCGAGGAAGAGGCGCCGGTGTTGGCGGCCCGTTGGTTGACCGGTACTGCTGGCGGCTGTGCCTTGCCGCCGATCGACTTGCGATTGGCGACCACCCGCGGCACCAACGCCTTGTTGCAGCGCAGAGGCGCGCCTACGGCGCTGTTTATCACCCGTGGCTTCGCTGATTTGTTGCGCATCGGCAGCCAGCAGCGACCTGACCTCTTTGCTCTCGATATTGTTCGTCCGGCGCCTCTCTACAGCGCAGTGGTAGAAGTCGACGAGCGCCTGGCGGCGGATGGTTCGGTGGTGCGAGCGCTCGATCTCGAGTCGCTGGGTGCGCGCTCGGCGGAGCTCCTGGACGCGGGTCTTACCAGCGCCGCCGTGGCTCTACTGCATAGCTATCGCAATCCGGCGCACGAAGAGAGGCTCAGTGAGCACCTCCGCGCCTTGGGCTGGCCGCAGGTCTCGGCTTCGGCGGCCTTGTCGCCGACGGTGAAGATCTTGCCGCGAGCCGAGACCGCGGTGGTGGATGCCTTTTTGGCGCCCATTGTCGGTGACTATCTGCGACAAGTGGGGGCGGCGGTGAACGGCCAGCTACAGGTCATGACCAGTGCCGGAGGCCTGAGCCGGACGGACACTTTCCGCGCTTGCGACAGCCTGCTGTCGGGACCGGCGGGGGGGGTGGTGGGGGCGGCGGCCTGTGGCATCGCCAACGGCTACCGGCGCTTGCTCGCTTTCGACATGGGAGGCACCTCGACCGATGTGTCCCGCTTTGACGGCGATTTCGAGTATCGGTTCGAACATCAGGTCGGCGATGCCAGGGTAGCGGCGCCAGCACTTTACATCGAGACGGTGGCGGCCGGCGGCGGGTCGGTGTGCTGGCTCGATGGCCAGCAATTGAAAGTAGGTCCGCAAAGCGCCGGGGCCGATCCCGGCCCTGCTTGCTATGGCGCCGGCGGGCCGCTGACCCTGACGGATGTCAATCTCTTGCTCGGCCGGCTGGCGCTGGAGAGATTTCCGATCCCGGTCGAGCCGCTGGCGGCGCGCCAGGCCCTCGACCCGTTGCTGGAATCCTGCAGCGGCGAACCCGTTCCCAAGATGGCTGCAGAGCGAGTGCTCGCCGGCCTGTTGGAGATCGCCAACGAGCGCATGGCCGATGCCATTCGTCAAGTATCGGTCGGTCGCGGATTCGATCCTCGGCAGCACGCTTTGGTGGCGTTTGGCGGCGCTGGCGGCCAGCACGCCTGCGCCCTGGCCGAGTTGCTTGCTATCGAGCGGGTGCTGTTGCCGGCCGAGGCCGGCCTACTGAGTGCCCTGGGTCTGGGCGAGGCGCGCCTGGAACGCTTTGCCCATCGGCAAGTTCTGCGGCCACTGGCGGAGGTCGAGAACGAGCTGCCAGGCCTGCTGGCTGAGCTTGATCAGCAGGCCCGGGCCGAGGTGGTGGCTGCCGGGGTAGCTGCTGAGCGAGTCAGTGTCCGCCGACGGTTGGGGTTGCTGCGGTTGCTGGGTCAGGAGAGCACCTTGGAAATCGAGCTCGGACCACTGGCGACCGGCGGCGAGCCGGCGGTGGAGTTTGCCCAGGCCTACCAGCAGATATATGGCTATCCGCCTCCTCGGCGACCGATCGAGGTGGAGTCCTTGCGGGTCGTGGCTAGCGAGATCGCGCCGCCGACTGGTCCTTGCCCTGAACCTCCAGCGGCGGTCCAGCAAATGGCCAAGACAAGCGGTTCCCAGCGGGTTTTCGTTGCCGGTGCTTGGCGCTCGGTGGCGACTTTTTGGCGGCCTGACTTGCAGATCGGCGAGTGGCTCGACGGTCCGGCGATGGTGTTCGAGCCGCACGCCACCTTGTTGGTGGAGAACGGTTGGCGAGCGCGGGTCAGTGGCGACTGCACCTTGGTGCTCGAAAATCACGCCGTGTTGGAACTAGGGAAAACGGCGCGATGAGTCACCACGCTCAGCAGCCCGAGGCGGTGGCCTTGGAGTTGTTCACCAACCGCTTCGCGGCCATCGCCGCCGAAATGGGCGAGGTGCTTCGGCGCACCGCCCTGTCGACCAACATTCGCGATCGGCTTGACTTCTCATGTGCCTTGCTCGATCGCGCGGGGCGACTGGTAGTCAACGCGCCGCATATTCCGGTGCATCTGGGCGCCCTCGGCCCTTGCGTGCGGGCGGTTGCCAGTCACCTCGAACTCGGCCCGGGTGATTCGGCGGTCACCAACCATCCGGCCTTCGGCGGCTCTCACCTGCCCGATGTGACGGTGATCACGCCGGTCGATGTGGCTGGCCAGCGGGTGGGCTGGGTTGCCAACCGTGCCCACCACGCCGAGATCGGCGGCTGCCGTCCGGGTTCGATGCCGCCGGCTGCGACCTGTTTGGCGGAAGAGGGGGTGGTGATTCCCCCTCTGCGCCTGGTGCGTGGGGGCGAGGCTCGTTGGCGGGCCGTCGAGGAGTTGCTGGGTGGCGGCCGCTGGCCATCCCGGGCCGTGGCTGAAAACCTGGCCGATCTGAGCGCCGCCCTGGCGGCCAACCAGCGCGGCGTGGCGGCGCTTACCAAGCTGGTCGAAGAGCATGGCGGTAAGACCGTCAGCCAGTACCTGGACGCCTTGCGCAACAGCGCCGCCGAGCGCTTGCGAGCGGCGCTCGCCAAGCTACCGTCGGGGCGTCTCGAAGCGACCGAGAGGCTCGACGACGGCACCCCCATCCGGGTTGCGATCACTATTGACGGCGATCGCGCTACGGTTGACTTCAGCGGCTCAGGGGCGGTGCACCCCGGCAATTTGAATGCGCCCCGAGCGGTGTCGCGCAGCGCCGTTCTCTACTGTCTACGCTTGCTGCTGGCCCAGCCCCTGCCGCTCAACGAGGGACTCCTCGAGCCCATCGACCTGATTTTTGAGCAGGGAATTCTCGATCCGCCCTTCAGCGGTGATCCGGCGAGCGACCCAGCGGTCGTGGGAGGCAACGTAGAGACTTCGCAGCGAATCGTCGACACTCTGCTCAAAGCGCTCGACCTGGCTGCCGGCAGCCAGGGTACGATGAACAACCTGCTCTTCGGCAATGACCGGTTCGGCTATTACGAGACGGTTTGCGGCGGTGCCGGCGCGGGGCCGGGATTCGCTGGTGCCAGCGCCGTCCACACTCACATGACCAACACCCGGATCACCGACCCGGAGGTGCTCGAGTCGCGCTATCCGGTACGCCTCGAGAGCTTTGCCTTGCGTCCTGGAAGTGGCGGCCGGGGTCGATACTCTGGTGGCGACGGAGTACGCCGTGAAATGCTCTTTCTTGAACCGATAGAGTTCTCCCTACTCAGCCAGCATCGGCGTGAGCGCCCTTATGGAAGCCACGGTGGTGAACCTGGGGCGCTGGGCCGTCAGCGGCTGATCCGCGCTGACGGTAGCGAGGAAGAACTGGCTGGCATCGCGCAGGCAGATTTGCGGCCAGGAGATCGACTCTTGCTAGAGACTCCGGGTGGCGGCGGTTGGGGCCGGTTTGATGAGGATGAGCAAGAGCCGCGAAGAAAGGAGGGCGCCGAATGAAGAAGAGTCAGAAGCGAATGTCCTCAGTGCTCACCGGCGCGGTGATTTCAGCCGCCTTTCTCGGTCCCGGCACGGTCACCACCGCCGCCCGCGCCGGTGCCGCTCACGGCTTGAGCTTGCTCTGGGCGCTGGCCTTCTCGACCGCCGCCTGTTTGATTCTGCAAGAGGCTAGCGCGCGCATGACGTTGCGCTCGGGCTTACCTCTTGGCAAGGCCCTTCGGCAGCGATTCGAGCAGGGCGCCGGCTCGACGTTGGTGCTGATCGTCGTCCTGGGAGCGGTAGTTTTGGGCTGTGCCGCCTACGAGGCAGGCAATATTCTCGGCGGTGTTGCCGGCGCCGGACTTGCCGTGGGATGGAGTCGCGCCAGCCTGACTCTGCTCTGTGGCGCAGGCGCGGGTTTGTTGTTGTGGCTAGGCAGCCTGCGGGTGGTGACCGCTGTGTTGGCTGCCCTAGTGGCAGTAATGGGCGCTGTCTTCATGCTCACCGCGGTGCTGTTGCGACCTGCCGTGGGCGAATTACTCGCTGGTCTCGTGCGACCGGTGCTGCCGAGTGGCTCTGGTCTGTTGGTCCTGGCTTTGATCGGCACTACGGTGGTGCCTTACAACCTCTTCTTGGGTTCTGGCTTGGCGCGAGGCCAGGACTTGCGAGCTACTCGTTGGGGCCTGGTTGTGGCGATTGTTCTCGGCGGTTTGATCTCCATGGCGGTAGTGGTGGTCGGCACCGCGGTGGGCGATACATTCAGCTACCGAGCCCTGGCGGAAGTGCTGAGCGAGCGGCTTGGAGATTGGGCTCGCGGGCTTTTCGCGGCGGGGTTGTTCGCGGCAGGATTCAGCTCCGCGGTGACCGCGCCGCTGGCGGCGGCGATGACCGCGCGCAGCATCTTCGAGTGTCAGGGAGGGCCGGCTTGGGGTCCGCGTTCAGCCCGCTATCGCGGGGTGTGGCTGGGAGTGTTGCTGACCGGGGTGGGTTTCGGCCTGAGCGGTGTGCGGCCAGTGCCGGCGATTGTGCTGGCGCAGGCGCTCAATGGTTTGTTACTGCCGTTGGTGGCGGTCTTCCTCCTGCTGGCGATCAACGACCGCCGAAGGATGGGGGAGGCGATCAACGGTCGCTGGGCCAATCTGTTGACCGCGGGGGTGGTGTGGATCACCTTGGTGCTCGGGTTCCGTGGTCTGGCGGGTGCGGCGAGCACGAGTTTTGGCTTGCAGGTTGCCGATCGCCACTTGCTGTTGGCCGGGGGCATCACTGCCCTGCTGCTGGCTTGGCCGGTGGCGCGAGCGCTAGTCGCCGGGCGCCGCAGTACTTAGGGACGACTCTGACGCTGAACCTCGTAGACCGCCAGCGCGGCCGCGGTGGAGAGGTTGAGCGAGCGCACCGGTCCGCCGAGCATGGGGATGGCGATCAGCCGCTCTTGGTACTGCTGCCGCAATGCCGCGGAGAGACCGCGGCTTTCACTGCCGAAAATCAGCACGCTATTCGCAGGGTAGGTCGGTTGCCAATAGTCCCGTTGGCCTTCGCCACTGAAAAAGTACGGTCTGCCGAGCTGCTGCAGGGTGCTTTCGAACTCTGCCCATCCGGACCAGATTTTAGGTTGGACGTGTTGCCAGTAATCGAGACCGGCGCGGCGTAGGCGATGTTCCGCCAGCGAGAAACCCAGCGGCCGGATCAAGTGCAATTGGGCGCCTACCGCCAGGCACGTACGGCCGATGTTGCCGCTGTTCCAGGGAATCTCTGGCTCGACGAGCACGATGTGCAGCGAGTCGTTCTGGGGAATAGGGGAATTGGCCATTTTGAGTTGTAGCATATCCGGCGGCAGCTTAACCTGGGGCCTCGATTGACCTGGCAAGAAGGGGCGCGTAGCATCTGACGGCCGGGGACGTTTCTCTCTCGGCCGGCAAAACCCATGAAGCGAAAGAACGCCCTCCTCGAAACCCTGCATCTGGTGATGCTGGGCGGCTTCGCCCTCGCGCAGCCGCTGTACCAGGTGTTGAGCGACAGCCCAGCTTTCTTTGTCGTCCGCCGATCGCAGGCGCTGGACTTGTGGCTGCTGGTCATCGTTTTATCGCTAGCGATTCCGGGCGCGGTGGCGGTGTTACCAAGAATCGTTGGCTGGGTCAGCCAACGGGCCGAGAAAGGGGCTTACGGACTGGTAATGGCGAGTTGGCTGGTGTTGACGACGCTGCCGATCCTGAAACGGCACAGTCAATTCGGCGACGGCGCCCTACTGGCCAGTGCGGTGGCCATCGCCCTGGTTCTCACCGCCCTCTACAGTTGGCAACAAGCGATACGCACCTTCGCTTCATTCCTGCTACCCGCGGCGCTGATTTTCCCCCTCTTGTTCTTGCTCGACCCGGCGATTCGCCGAGTCTTATCGCCACCGCAGCCGCGAGCGGTGGAGGAAGTCTTCGTCGCACGATCGACGCCGGTCTTCTTGTTGGTGTTCGATGCCCTGCCGACTACTTCACTGATGGATGCCGAGGGCAACATCGATCCACTGCGTTACCCAGCTCTCGCGCGCTTGGCCGAGCAAGGTTCTTGGTACCGCCGAGCGGTGGCGGCGAGCGACTACACCGCCTATGCCGTGCCGTCGATCCTCACTGGTAGCTACACCGATCGCAGTCGCCTGCCATCTTTAATCGACTATCCGGACAACTTGTTTACTCTGGTCGGCAGCAGTTACCGTGTACGTGCTTGGGAGCCGGTCACCCAGCTGTGTCCGTCCTCGGTGTGCGGCGGTGGGGCTCTCACCCTGGGAGACCGCTTGGTGTCCCTGGGACGCGATCTGTCGGTGGTCTACCGACATCAGGTGATACCCCCTGGAATGGCACGCGAGCTGCCGCCGATCGCGCAGCGGTGGAAGGATTTCGCCGCCGATGCGGAGCAGGCTGGGCCCCAGCGACAGCAGCAGAAATTGGCCGATTTCGCCAGTTTTCTGGCCTCGATTGATGCCCAGCAACCGCGAAGTCTCTACTTTCTCCATTTGGTGCTACCGCACGCGCCGTTCCAGTTCTTGCCCGAGGGCCAGCTCTATGTCGAGCATCAGGAGCAGCCGACCATCGAATGGCCACTTGACCCCTGGCCTTCGGCCTTGGCCTACCAGCGGCATTTGCTGCAACTCGGCTTTGTCGATCAGCTAGTCGGTCGGCTACTCAGTCACCTCGACCGCTTGGGGCTTTACGACTCAGCGCTGATCGCGGTGACCGCTGACCATGGGGTGAGTTTCCGACCCGGTGAGAAGCGTCGCCGGTTGACCGCCGGCAACCAGACCGACGTTTTACCGGTGCCGTTGATCGTCAAGCGGCCGGGCCAGCGATCGGGAGGAATCGACGACCGTCGTGCCTCGGTGATTGACCTGCTGCCGACCGTGGCAGATGAGCTAGGTATCGATCTTCCTTGGTCGGTCGATGGCCGTTCGCTGCGTGGCGCGGACGATCCACAGCGACCCCTGTTCAGCTTGGCCGAGGAGCTGGAGGAGATTCCAGCCGTGGTGCTGGCGGGCTCGCTGACCACCCTCGGACGCAAGCTCTCCCTCTTTGGTGACGGCCGCCAGGCAGTGTTCCCTCAACCCCGGTTGGCTAGCCATTTGATCGGCAAGGCGGCCCGTCGGCGAGTGCTCGTTGAGGCAGGTGAAGCGCAAGTGTTGGCGGCGGTCGAGCAGGCCGAATTGTACGACCAAGTTGAGCCCAGCGCCGCCTTTGTGCCGGCGTTGATCGGTGGCTGGGCGAGATTGCCCCCTGAGTCTCCCCCGGTTACCTTGGCGGTTGCCGTGGGCGGGGTGGTGCGGGCGGTGACCCGGACCACCGCTCGCCAAGGCAGTGGCGGTTTGGCCAGTTGGCAGGCGGTGGTCGAACCGAACTCCTTCCGAAGCGGTCACAATCGTATCGATCTCTATCTGCTGAGCGACGACAACCGGCACCTGATACCGATTTCAGCGGGCGCCGGCGAAAACCCCTTCGTCGGCGTGCGGCTGGGCATCGAGCCTTTTGCCGAGATTGATCAGCAGGGCTTCCACAAGATTGAAGAAATCGCCGGCCTACCGGTGCGCTGGACCCGCGGCCGAGCAGTGTTGCGGATACCACTGAGTGGTGAGCGCAAACCAGCGCGGATGCAGATCGATCTGCTGCAAGTGGCGCCGGCTGGTAGTGCTGTCGAGATCCTGGTTGAAGGCAAGAGTCTATTCTCAGGTCACGTCGAGAAAGGACCCTGGAGCCGGACTTTCGACCTCCCTCGCTTGCGCCACCAGCAGATGGCTATCCAGTTTCGCAGTGACACCTTCGTGCCGCGCGAAGCTCTCGACGACAATCAGGACCCACGCACCTTGGGCGTGGCGTTGGCCGGAGTTTGGTTGTTGGGGGACAGTGAGGAGGAGGCGGGAACGGACTGAGGGCTAGACAGCGGGTGGGCTAGCGGCGAGTGCGGTGGCCGTGTGGATCAGGGTTTGGAGGAGCGTGTCGAGGCGCGCTGCCAGTTTCACATCGGTCAATGTCCCGTCTTCGGCGAAGGCTTGGAAGGCACTGCCTACCGCCAGGTCCCCTGGTACCACCAAGGCGCCGATGCCGCAGAGGATCGCCCGCACATGGACCAGCCCACGGAGGCCGCCAAGGGCGCCTGGCGAGGTGCTCAGCAAGGCAGCTACTTTGCCGCGCGTGGCGCTGCCCCCGGCCACCCCTGCAGCGGGTCGGGAGGTCCAATCGATAACGTTCTTGAGCAGCGGGGTGATCGAGCCGTTGTATTCCGGGCAGGAGATCAGCAAGGCGTCGTGGTCGAGCATCAGCTGCTGCAGTTGCAGCGCCTTCTCCGGCAGGCCGCCGGCATCTTCCTCATCGCCATTGTAGAGCGGCATGGGGTAGTCGGCGAGGTCCACCAAGGTGACTTTCGCACCGAGTTGAGCGGCCCGGCTCGCTGCCACCGAGGCCAATTTATTGTTCTGTGAATCACGCCGCGCGCTGCCGGCAAAGGCCAGTATCTTGATCATGGTTAGTGAATCTCCGAGGCATCGGCTTGCTCCGCGGCCAGCCGTTGTAAGTATTTCTTTTTGCCACGTTGGACGTAGATCAGTGCGCGAACCGGCCTCATTGCAGACGGATCTCGACTTTGCCACTGGCCATGTCGATCTCGATGTCAGCTTCTCCCGGCCCCTGCCATTTGAGCGACTCGGGGAAGCCGGTACCTTTGATCTCTCCGCCGCCGACCATCAGCCGCGCTTTACCGACCGTGATCTTGACGTTGACCTTGCCAACGCTGGCCTGGTCATAAAGCACCTCGACACTACCGCCGGCCGCATCGAGTTCCAAATCGTTGCTCAGGCCGCTCACTGAAACATCTCCCGCCCGCAGATCGATCTCGACCGGCAAGTGGCGGGGTAGACGCACCACCATGCTGGCGCCGACGCCGCGGAGAAAAGCGCGGGTCGTCTTCTTCACTCCGAGTTTAAAACGTTTGCGGCTGACCCGAGGTGCCAGCTCTACCCGATCGGCGCGGTTTTGGCATTTCCTGTCGCCAGCTTGGCAAGTAATCGATAAGACGATCTCGATATTGGGTCCATCGCTGCCTTCGATTCGCAAGTCGCCAAGGGCCAGAGAAATGCTGACTCTCTGCGCTTCTCCAGGAAAAAACTTCTGCTCCAGCACCCGCCCGGCAGACTGGGCAAGGGCCGTTGGAGCGAGCGCCAGCAGGATAGCCAAACAACAAGAGAGAGATCGAGTGCTCATCGGCTATTTACCCTTTCGCCATCTTCGCGGTTGCGCCAGAACGCTAGCGGACCCGCTGACGGCGGTTGCGGATGTAGTCGGCGAGAATAAACTCACCGAGATTGTTGGGCGAAGCAAAGTAGGCTCGCCCGCGATTGGTTTGGGTCAGCTGCTCGACGAAATCGGTCAACAGGGGATCGCTAGCGATCATGAAGGTGGTAATCACCACTCGCTGGCGGCGGCATATGTCGGCTTCCTCCAGGGTGCGGTTGACGATCTTCAAATCGAGCCCGAAAGGGTTTTTGTAGATCTGGTCGCCTTCGGTGATCGCTGAAGGCTTGCCGTCGGTAATCAGAAAGATCTGCTTGTTGGGTTGCTTTTGCCGCCGCAGTAGTTGGCGCGCGAGCTGGAGGGCCTCGCGGGTGTTGGTGTGGTACGGCCCGGCTTCAATGAAGGGAATCTCGCCCAGCTCAACCCGCTCTGCGCGGTCGCCGAAGAGGATCACCCCGAGGTGGTCTTTGGGGTACTTGGAAGTAATCAACTCGGTCAGCGCCAGAGCGACTTTCTTGGCCGGGGTAATACGGTCTTCGCCATAGAGAATCATCGAGTGGCTGATGTCGATAGCGACGATGGTGGCGCAAGAGGTCAGGTGCTCGCTCTCGTGGACCACCAGATCTTCTTCACGGAGTTCCAGCCCGCCCTGGGTGCGGCGCAAGGCATTGTGCAGCGAGCCAGGTACATCGATGCGGTGCAGGTCGTCGCCGAACCGGTAGCGCCGGGTTTCCGGCAAGCGTTCGACCCCCTCGCCGGCGGCGTGCACCCGGTGATAGCCAGGACCACCTTTCCGCAAGCTGCTGAAGATCTCCTCGAAGGCGCTGCGACGAATGCGCCGCTCGCCAGTTGGAGTGAGCTGCAGGTTGCCGTCTTGCCCGCGGCCGATGGTGCGCTGTTCTTCGAGGGCAGCGAAGAAAGACTCCAAATCGATGTCGGGTGATAGGTATCCTTGATTCTGCAGCTGACGCATCCACTCCATGGCTTGCTCGGCATCGCCACCACCAGCTAGCAAGAGCTGCTGAAAGAGGCGTTCCAGATCCATCGCCGCGAGAATGCCGCGAATCAGTTCAGGATCGAGATAACGATAACGGTGGCGCATGGGATAAAAGTCGGTCGCTAAGTTGGGCCGTATCAGCTCAGTTGACATCCCGGTCGCGGCGTTGGCGGCGCGACTTGAGCAGCTGGAATTTGACCATCTCTTTGTAGTGAATCTGGCTGTCGAGATCCTCGCGGGCCAGTTTTAGGTGCTGGTGCAGACCTTCGAGCACCAGCTCGGCGAGCCAAGCCTCGGATTCGGGAGCTCGATCGACGACGTTCCGCCGCACCAAATCGAAGAGTCCCGGCACTCGCTCGAGTTCACTGCGATAATCGGCGAAGGGCTGCTCGTCGGTCAAGGTGACGACATTGCCGGCGGCGAACCAGCCGATGATAGAGGCGTAAGGGCCGACATTGTCGCTACCAGGGTCTGGCTTTTCGCTGCGCTGAGCCGCATCGGCTTCGCGGCCAACTTCAGAACCGACTTCTGGAAACTCCTTCTCGAATGCCTTCTTGACCGCTTCGCCGACCAGCTTTTTGGCCACCACCTCGGTGCCTTGCTGTTCCCCCTCGTAGACCATCTCGACTTTGCCGGTGATTGCCGGAAGCAGCATGTGCAGATCGCAGATTCGCGGATGTACGGCGTTGTCGCCGGTGATCAACGCTCGGCGTTCGAGATTGGAACAGAGCAGTTCGAGGGCCGAGATTGCCAGCCGCGCGCTAACCCCGGAGGTTTGGTCTATTAGCTCGCTATGGCGCGCGGCGATTGAAATTTCTTCGATCAGCAGCCGTACCGTTGCGGGGATCACCACTGCTTCGCTGCCTCTCTCCAACCACGCCTCCTGGCCGCTGACCTGAGCCGCGATCATCGCGTCGGCGGGGTAGTGGGTAAGAATCTGCGACGAGATGCGGTCCTTGAGCGGGGTGATGATCGAGCCCCGGTTGGTGTAATCCTCGGGATTGGCCGAAAAGACCAGCAACATGTCGAGCGGTAGGCGCACTGGGAAACCACGAATCTGCAGGTCCCGTTCTTCGAGAATATTCAGCAGGCCGACTTGGATTCGTGGCGCCAGGTCGGGCAGCTCGTTGATGGCGAAGATGCCTCGGTTGGTGCGCGGCACGATGCCGAAGTGGATCACCTCGGGATCGGCGTAAGTCAGCCGGCGGGTGGCTGCCTTGATGGGGTCGATATCACCTAGAAGATCGGAAATGGTCACGTCCGGGGTGGCCAACTTTTCGTGATAACGCAGCTCGCGGGGGAGCCAGTCGATGAGTGCCTGGTCGCCGGCTTCAGCGATCGAGCGTTGGCCCGGGACCGAAATCGGGTCGAATGGATCGTCGTTCAGCTCACTGTCGGCGAGCACCGGCAGGTAGTCGTCGAGCAGGCCGGTGAGCTGGCGTAGCAAGCGGGTCTTGGCCTGGCCGCGGAGGCCGAGCAAGATGAAGTCGTGGCCCGCCAGCAGCGCATTGACAATGCCGGGAATCACCGTCCGGTCGTAGCCCAAGACGCCGGGGAAGAGGGTCTCGCCCTGGCGTAGCTTATGTTGCAGGTTGCGCCGCATCTCGTCGCGAATCGAGCAGCTTCGCCAGCCGCTGGCCCGCAGCTCGCCAACCGTCTTGGGGCGCTGGCTCACTCCTGGCCCTCCAGCCAGCGCTCGGCGTCGATCGCCGCCGTACAGCCGCTACCGGCGGCGGTGATCGCTTGACGGTAGTTGGGGTCCATCACGTCGCCGGCGGCGAACACTCCGGCGACATTGGTGTCGGTGCTGGGTGAGCGCACCTTCAGGTAGCCGACTTCATCCATCTCGAGCTGGCCCTTGAAGACCTGAGTGTTGGGACGGTGGCCAATGGCCAGGAACATCCCCTGGGTGGCGAACTCGCTTTCTTCGCCATTCACGGTGTGGCGCAGCTTGACCGCATGCACGCCGTTCTCGCGGCTGCCCAAAACCTTGGTGACCTGTTGATTCCACAGGAATTCGATCTTGTCGTTGGCGAGAGCACGGTCGATCATGATCTTAGATGCCCGCAGCTCGTCGCGGCGATGGATCACCGTCACTTTGGAGCAGAAGCGGGTGAGGAAAGTGGCCTCCTCCATGGCGCTGTCGCCACCGCCAACCACCACGATCTCTTTGTCTTTGAAGAAAAAGCCATCGCAGGTGGCGCATGCCGAGACGCCGTAGCCCATCAAATGCTCCTCCGACTCCAGCCCCAGCAGGCTGGCGGTGGCGCCGGTGGAGATCACCAGAGCATCGGCGGTGTAGCTGTGCTCCTCGGTTTGGGCACTGAAAGGGCGTTGGGAGAGATCGATCTTGGTGACTTCTTCGAACGAAACCGTGGCGCCGAAGTTCTTCGCCTGATCGCGCATCTTGTCGACCAGCTCGGGGCCGAGAATGCCGCCGGGAAAGCCGGGGTAGTTCTCGACATCGGTGGTGATGGTCAGCTGGCCACCTGGCTGCATTCCTTCGATCACATGCGGCTGCAAGTTGGCGCGAGCGGCGTAGAGGGCAGCCGTGAGGCCGGCAGGACCGCTGCCGATGATCAAGAGCTGGTGGTGAATAGGCTTAGATTTCTGAGTATCGGACATTGGGGCGTCGAGCTCCCTGAGTTTCGTTCGCGTTTGCGAGGTGGACATTCTGCCTTACCCTGATCGTCTAGCGGCCAGCGGTGGGCAAGTGGGTAAGCACCGCTGAGTATAGCCGACCGGTCGCCTACTTCTGTCTCGGCCTAACCGTTGCAGAGCGGTTATCATTCCCGCATGGGTAGCTTTGATGATCAACCTAGCCTTGGCGATAAGCACTTTGCTCAGCGGGCAACTCAACAGCGGCGGGCGCGCTGGTTGATTGGCGTGGCATTGTTGCTCGGTCTGGGTATTTTCGCAGGAGGCGGCATGTTCGAACAGATGATGCTCTATCCGGCGCCGCGAGTCACGGTGCCGTCGCCGCCGCCCGGAGATCTGGTCGAGCGGCCGTTACAGCTGGCCGACGGCACGGAAATCTCAGCTTGGTGGTCGGCCCATCCGGCCCCTCGGGCGACGATTCTATTCCTCCACGGCAACGGCGAGAATCTGGAGTTGCTGCGTCGGGGTGGAGTGTTCGAAGAATTCCACCAGCTCGGCGTGTCGGTCTTGGCGATCGACTATCCGAGCTACGGCCGCAGCGGTGGCAAACCGTCGCAAGACAGCCTGGTGGAGGCGACGGTGGTCGCTTTCGATCAACTAGCTATCTTGCAACCGGAAGTGCCGCGGCTGTTGGTGGGATGGTCGCTCGGGGCGGCGGTGGCGGTTCAAGCCGCGAGTCACCGGCCTGCCGACGCTCTGGTGATGATCAGTGCCTGGGACACTCTGCCGGAGCTTGCTCGGGGCCATTTCCCAGCTTGGATGTTGAAATTGGTGCTGCGCCATTCCTACGACTCGCTAACTGCCGCTGCCGCCAGCGACTGTCCGGTGCTGCAACTCCACGGCAGCCACGACCGACTGATCCCGATCGAACACGGTCGGCGCTTGGAGACGGCCTTCGGTGATCGGGTGCGGTTCGTAGAGGTGGCGGCGGGCCACAACGAAATTCTTGGCCTGCGGCAGGTGTGGGATGAGTTGGGGAGCTTCCTCGGACAGCTTGTCGAGCGGCAGAAACCGGAGAGCCAATGAGGTGTCGGGCGCCGCGACTTTTGGCTTGAATGGTACTGGAGGGTATACTCCCTAGTCATGGGAATGACCGTATTCGCAGAGTTGCCGCTGACGCCTTCTGGTCACCTCGGCCCCTACCGTCGGGCTGACTACGCCCGATTGCCGGACGAGCCACGCTGTGAGTTGATTTACGGGAGGCTGTATTTGAGTCCTAGTCCACTGTTGTTGCATCAGGTGATTGTTGCCGAGATCTGGCGCAGATTGCACGAAGTTGCTACTGCCACTGGCGGTCTAGCGGCTTTGGCGCCGTTAGACGTACACCTCGCCGACCATTCCGTTGTGCAGCCAGATGTGCTCTACGTGGCGCCGGAAAACCGCGCCATCTTGCAAGACTGGATCGAGGGCAACCCAGATCTGAGTGTCGAGGTGCTGTCGCCGGGTACCGCTCGCCGCGACCGCGGCGAGAAGCTCAAGCTCTATGCTGAAAGCGGCGTCCGGGAATATTGGATTGTCGACCCCGCGGAGCGGCAGATCGAGTTCTTCACCTTGCGCGGTGACGAGTTCGTCGTCGCCCTGCCGGCAGGCCAGACTTACCGCTCGCGGGTTCTGCCGGAGATTGAGTTCGATCTGGTCGATTTCTGGCGCAGCATCGAGCTAACGCTTCCCCGCAGCGTCGATTAGTACTTTAAGATCCTCCTCCATGTCGCCGACCGAGTATCTTCGACCGCCTGCGGCTGACGCATGGTCGTGCGCTCTAATCATGGTGGAGCAGCGCCTCCAACCCTCATGTGCGGTTTCCCCCAGCTGCTGCGTGTAGGTGACTTTGGGAAGCGCTCCCACCATCACGTTCCGCTCAAGTCGCCGAACGACACTGGCAAAAAGACGCTCCTCGATAAATCGTTCCCATGTACTGCGCAAGCGTTCGTAGAAGTCTCGTCCTTTACTACGAAGGGCATCAACGTCCCCATTCTTTGACGCCTTTCCTGCGGCGTCAAGGATAATCTTGAGGAGATTTATCCGTTTATTCACGTTGCTGGCACCGAAGGGTACTTCAGCCTCTACAAAACCGACTGCATCATCGGTCGCTATCAGTGTTCGAAACTGACAATCAACGGTCTGAATTTTCTTGGCCTGCTCTCGTAGGTCGGCTAAGAACGCCAAGTCGTGAGTGAAGACGATGACTTGGCGTTCTTTTGAAGCTCTAACAAGCCTGCGGGCGACGTGCTCGCGGACGCTGTGGTCAAGTGACGAGACAGGGTCATCGAAGATCAGTCCGGACGGATCTTCACCCAACTGAAGCTCGGCAAGAAAGCAGGCCAGAGCTATAACCGTCCGTTCGCCTTCACTGAAAACTCTAGCCGCCTGGATATGTTTTAGTTTGGCGCTTACCAAAGGAGTAATCTCTACTCTTCCTTTTCTTGTTTTCTGGCCAAGCACCGGTGTTTGGCGGCGGAAGTGAAGAGATCGATACTCATTTTCGAGAGACGCTTCAAAACGACTCGTTATGTGCTTCCTGTGGAGCTTTGTTACCTTGCTCGAAGCAGCATGCGTATTGATGTTTTCGTATATATCCTTGAGGCGCTGTTGCTCTTTAGTCAGCTTGACGAAGTTCTCTGCAGCCTCGAGAGACTCTGATAGTTTTCTTCGAGTCATAAGATCAAGGTGCCTCATCTCAAGTTCTTTAAGTCGCAGCGCGGCTTCGGTGTCGCTATCCGGTAGAGCTTGTAGTTCCTTCTTTGTCGATCGATACTTGACACGAAGCATTTCCAAGGGAGTGCCGTCGATCTCGGGTAAGGGGCCAATCTTTGCCCCCTCCTGCTGGATAGAAAGGATCGCGTCCCTGCGAGCCGCAAGGGCTTTCATCAACTGGCGTATGTATTGTGGGAGGTGCTCGTCGGAGGAAACTATGGCTCTGTCTCCATCTGTGATCGAATCTGGAATATCATGAAGGCTATCGGCCAGTGACTTCAGCTGTTGGGCTGCTTTCTGTTGTGCCTCTGCGGCGGTCCCTTCCAGGTGCTGTTGGAACTTCGTTAGACGAGTAGCTGCTGCGTTGTCGAGGTCTTGCCAGCACAGAACGCAACGCCCGTTTACGGACAAGGGCGTGCTGGACTCTGCTGTGTAGTCGAGAGAAACTACGAATTTACCCGCTGCTTCCAATAAGTCGAGCCAGACTCTGCCACCAATCAAATCGGTTTGTATGGTTGAATCTCCGATCACTGCTGTCCCGTTAACTTCCGACCATTACCAGTTGTCTTTCGTCTAGTCCTGGGATCGGCGGCGGCTCTCGTTTCAAGAGGGCCATGAGGTCGCGGCGCTCAAAGAGGTTCAATTGAAGGAGGCGCAAGGCCTCCCGTAAACTACTGGAAAGACGGTGCTTGTGCTTGATGAAAGCGAGCAATAGGTAGACGCACATGGCGATCCAAAGCTGAGTCAGCACGGCGTTGCGGCTGGTGCCGACGAAAGTCTTGATCTTCAGATTCTGCTTGATCCACTTGAAGAAGAGTTCAATTTGCCAACGTTCGTGGTAGATATCGGCAATGGTCTGAGGTGACAGGCGGAACAGGTTCGTCAAGAAATAGTAGATCTTGCCGGTCTCAGGGTCGCGATAGCCTACTCTCCGCAGAGGCATCGGGCAGTCACGACACGCCTTCACACCGGTCCATTCGATCGTTTGGTCGCTCATCAAACCCTTGGAACGATTGACTCTTCGACGTTCGGTCACGCGGTACTTGGCCCCGCGCTTCAGACGGGTCACAAAGAAAAGACCCTTCTCGCTCAGCTGACGAAACCAGCTGTAGCTGTTGTAACCACGATCACAAGCTACGATGCTTCCTCGTGGCAGCGTCAGGCTCTTGCAGCCCGCGATGTCACCTGTTTTTCCATCCGAGATCGCAACGAAGGCAGGCAAGTAGCCACCGTGATCCAACCCCACATGCAGCTTGATCGCTCCCTTGGTCGTACGAAACTTCGCCCACGGGAATATCGACAGACAAAGGTCTATCACCGAGGCGTCAAGCGAGAACAAGCGGTTCTTGAACCGGAACGTATGCTTGGGCGCCACTGCTTGAGCACGGCCCAGAAGTCTCCCAAATAGCTCTTCAAAAAGGAGATAGGGCTTCTCTTCGTTGATCCGTGCCAAGTTGGATCGCGACAGGACTCGGCAGCCGAGATGGTAGAGCTTGTGCCGCTGCGCTCGTAGATTGTCAACGATGTCGCGCAAGCTAGAACGCCCGGACAGCTGGGCCATCATCAGAGCCACCAGCTGCGACCAGCGGCTCGCAGTGCGGAACTGGCGACCGGCGTGGTGGCGTTTTGCGAGGGCCTCGAATTCATGTCTCGAAATCAGTTGCAGTAGCTGGGCGAAGACGGTGCTATGATGTGCCAAGGCTCAGATCTCCCTTTGATTCAGCCGTTTAGCGATGACTGATTCTATCAAGACCAGGGAGGTTTGAGCCTATTTTTCTGCGAAGTTAACGGGACAGCAGTGATCTCCGATAGTCTCTACTGCCCGCAAGGCCGCGTCTGCCATGGCGAGTGCTGAAGTAGCTGATAGCATGGCTTCATGCTGTGATTGTCCGACTGTTGTCTCCCACTTAGCAATCCGCTTGGCGAGTGACTCTAGAGCGTTCATCTGTGCTTGTAGCTGTTCTCGTCGTAGAGACCGCGTGTGAAGTCTTGCTTTTGCGATAGATTTATCTAAGGTTTCAATCTCACGAGAGTCGTCCGAGTTCCACTGGGCAATCTCAGCCAAAGAGGAGAGTGTGGTTTCCGGCGATAGGTCGCGGACGAACCTGCCTGTAACTGTGTCGTTCTCCAGATTCTGTAGTGAATCCTTCTTAGGAGATGCAGCGCGGACAGCATCTGCGATGCTGTGTTTCACGCGGTCAAGATCTTTTACGAAATTGGGAACCACGTCGAGACCGGCAGGCCCCTCGCCTAGACCGCCGCCGTGAAGGTATGAACGTGCGCATGCGCTGTCTAGGACTGCGAATTTGCCGACGGCAGATATCGGCGTCCCATCCTTCCATTCCACTGATTGTATACTTCCATCAGGCTCTTCGACGACAAATACAGCTTGTGCCGGAACTGACTGGCGGTTCTCCGCTCGGACATTTCCGAGAATATCTTCAGTCACTCGTGCTCTGTAGGCTTTCTTCAGAACTCGTGCATAGCCGGACTTGCCTGATCCATTATCGCCGTAAACTACAGTCAACTGCGGGCCAAAGGTAAGCTGCTGATCTCCTCGGAGGGCGTTGACATTTCTGAGGCTGTTCAGCTCGAGAAGAAGCATGCGATCTTCCACAGCAGCAGTAGATGGGAAATCGTCAACAGTGAGTGTTTCGTACTGTGGGGAGACTTGCTCTAGCTTTGCTACCGCAGAAATTGCTAGTTCTTCGATATCCTCGGATGAGAGAGTCTCGGAACGCAGCAAGCGCCTCAGCATTTCCTGCTGCCAGAGTGGCAGTTTCTTCCCCCAGTACAGAATGTCACGATATACTTCGCGAGAGCAAATTTGGCTCCGGCTCTAATTGTTCTACTATTGCTCACGATTCGAATCTCCTAGACTCTTCAATGACGTTCTAGTTGCCGATTTCGTTGTGATGTTGCTCGCAGTTGGAACTAATTCAATTTGAACGATTGCGAAATCTGTTAGTTGCAGTCGCGGGATCGCTTAGAGTGGTTGATGCGGAGAATGCTAGCTACCCGTCCCCACTTGATGCAAATGCACATCCGCCTGCGGGAAGGGGATGGCGATGCCGTGGTCGTTGAAAGCCTTGTAGACTGCCAAGTTGAGTTCGTGCAGCAGGCGTCCGCGCAGCACCGGCTCTTCGATCCAGCAAAGCAGCTCGAAATCCAGGCAGGAGTCGCCGAAACCGCGCATGCGGACCCTCGGTGAGGGTTCGTTGAGCACCTCGGGGTGATCAATGGCGACTTGCTCTAGCACTCTACAGACTTGCTCAAGATCGGAGCCGTAGGCGCAGCCTATCTTGACCCGGATGCGCTCCCACTCCGAGTGGCCGCCAGATTCGTTGATGATCTTGGCGTTGGCCATCGCCGCGTTGGGTGAGGTGATCTCGATGTCGTCGCGGGTCAAGATGCGGGTTGAGCGGATGCCGACATGGGTGACCATGCCCCGTTCGCCGGAAGGCAAGATGATGAAGTCGCCCAGCTTGTAGGGGGCG
Source organism: Candidatus Multivoradales bacterium (assembly GCA_965248925.1). Lineage (GTDB taxonomy): Bacteria > Acidobacteriota > Thermoanaerobaculia > Multivoradales > J023 > CBDFLE01. The sequence continues at coordinate 461,805 of CBDFLE010000005.1, forward strand.
TCGGCGACGATGAAGAAACCACCGAAGAGATTGGCCAAGGTGTCTTTGGCGGCAAAACCGACCGCCAAGCCGAGCACGCCGGCTGAGGCTAGCAGGGCGGTTGGATCTTTACCCCAGATCTTGACGATGGAGTAGCTGGCGGTGGCCAGAACCAGCATCTTGCCGATGATGTCGAAGAGGGGGATGGTGCGTTCTTCGACCAGTGGGAAACGCTCGTGATTGCGGGCCAAAGCGGCAAGAACCAGGCGCAGCACGCGAAAACCGGCAACTAGCCAGGAGAGGGAGAGCAGGGTCCAAAGTACCGCGACTACACCGGTGGAAAAGCCGTCGGGCATCTCGATGCTGCGGGTCGCCAAGGTCAAGCCGTAGTAGAAGACGGTCTGAAAAACCGGCCGCTTGATGATCTCTAACACCCGATCGTCGAGGTCGGTCTCGGTACGCTCGGTGAGCTTGGTCAGCAGTCGATCGCAGATGATTTGCACCACCTTGGCGGCGATGAAGAAGGCGACGACGATCAAAACCGGCTCCAGCCAGGGGATCTCCTGGATCTTCAGCCAAATCTCCGCCAGCGACTCGGGAAACCACTCCGGTAGCTCGGGGGGAACAGTCTCTAGCGCGTTCTCGGCCTGATCGGTAGTCTGTTCAGCGGTGGCTGTCGGCTCTTGCATGGTTTGGCGGTTCTCCTGACCCGCGGCGCGCGAGCCGTAGCAATTCGGAATCTGACCTGGGAAAGGTGATTCTACCCCTCGGCGACGGTGGATGGGGAGGGAATGAGTCGCGGTGCCGGCCGGTCGCCGGTGATTCCCCAGACCAACCTATCAATGCCGAAATCGTCAATGCCGCCACGCAGGTCGACCCAAGTGAATTGAGTCAGGAAGAGGGGCAGCTGGGGATCTCGGGCGGCGCCTGGGAGCAGCACAGGGATCACTGGCAGGCCGCGCCGAACGACTTCTGACAGCGAAGCGCGCATTTCTGGAATCTCCCACGGACCGAGACCGTCTGGGCCGACGATCACCGCTGAACTACGCACGGTCTGGATGATCTCCTCGAGAGCCTCCTGCCATGGCTGGCCAGGCTCTAGCTCCCAGATGTCGAGCCAGGGGCGTAGCTGACGCTCCTTGAGCGCTTCGGCGAGAATGATGACCTGTGCCTTGTCGCGACTCGAATGGCTGAGGAAGCTATCGAAAGCGTCTGCCGCCATAGGTTCGGTGGAGAAACCACCCGTGCCCGGACGATGTTCCAACGCCGAGCCCACTCCCCGCTGGGGCAATGGCCGATGCGGCCTGCGGCGGCGACGCTCGAGTACCAGCAACGAGGCGGTCATCAACACAATCGCCGCCAGCGGATAGGCCAAGTCCACCCAGATTCGCCCCCAGCGCATGGCCAAGATCGCCGCCGCCGTGGCTGCTGCTGCCAACTGCGTCGCTCGCACCAGCAAACGGCGCGGCCCAGCGCCGCGAGCATAGTGCAAAGCCAAGAGGTAGCAGAGCAGGAAGAGCAAGGGGAAGCACCAGCTCTTGGGTAGGTAGCGGAAAGTGTTGCCAGTGCGTAGGGTTTGCGCCGCCCAAGCGTGAACTTCGACCCCCTGGGCCGGGCCCCAGGGAGTGTCTACCCGATCGTCGGGAGAATCGGTGCCGAGCAACACAAAGCGACCACGCAGGCGGCTCCAATCGAGCTGCTGGAGGCTGAGCACCGGCACGCCACCGCTGGGTCGATGGAAGCGTAGCAGCGGTCCTGGCGGGCTGGGCGGTGGTGGACCGCCATTCAGCATCGTTGCCAGGCGGTTGCTCAGCGAAACCCCATCGTCGAGCCGCTGCGTTACCATGCGTACCTTCAGGTCAGCTTCGCGATAGCCGCTGAGGTCGCCGAGACGGGATTCCAAGAGCAGCGGCCGCAAGCTCTTGTGCGGCTGTTGGCGTACCCAGCGGTCCTCTTGCCGCATCCGTCGGTAGCCGAAGATCACCGGCATGTCGGCCTTTTCGGCCTCTTGTAACACATGCCGCAGCAGTGCGTCCGATAGGGTCTTTCGTTCGAGGTAGTAGTCCAGAGCCAGGCCGCGAACACCGTGGTCGACCGCTTGCTGGATGATCTGCGCCAGGGTGCGTCGGAACTCGGCGAGGTTCTGGTCGCGCTTGAAGGGGAGGGTCAGCACCACCAGATCATCGAGCGGAGGCATCTTTGGCGCCACCCGATAGTGCCAATCACCGAGGAAGTTCAATCCCAGATGTCGTCTTGGCTCTTGCTCACCGAAAGTGCCTTGCAACTCGCGTTTGCCGGTCAAGAGGTCGCCGCTGGTGGCCACCGCCAGCAGCAGACAGAAGGTGAGGAAGAAGACCAAGAAGCCGTTGCCCAAGGCGCGGGGGCTGTCGCGTCGTGCCCAGTACCAGAGTACCGCCGAGCCTAGCGCTAGAGGCGACAGCAGGAGCAGTGCTTGGCCGGGTTGCTGCCACAGCGGGGCGACGCGGCGTTGTAACAAGACATCTACCGCCAGCGCGGGCAGCGCCAGCAAGAGCAGGCGAACCAGGTCGAGGCGCAGCCAAGCGAGTAGTGAACGTTGCAATTCAGCGCGGCAGCTGCAAGTCGTGCAGGATTCGACAGATGCGGAGTTCGGCGGCAGGTATCTTCTGCCCCCTCTTGACCAAGCGCAGGGCGCGGCTGGCATACGTCCCGGCGCGGCTATCGGTCCAGCCATCGACGCCGCCGTAGGCTTGGGCCAGTCCGCAGTAGACCCGCGCCGTGGGCTCGCGCTTGGCTAGCTTGGTGAGCGCGGTCAAGGCAGCAGAGTAGTTCTGCTGATCGAGCAAGGCCCAGGGGTTTGAGGCCAGCGGCTGAGCGAGTACGGCGGTTGGTAGCCGGTAGATCTGCGACTGGAACTGAGCCTTGGGTTGGTAAAGCTTTTCTTTCTGCGGTTCAGGGATAGCGGCCGGATCGATGCGGTAGCTTCGCAGCTTCACCTCGTCGTCGATCTCTGCTCTCTTCAGATTGTAGATCGCTGCCTTGCCGATCTTGAGATCGAGCTGAGTTTTGGCCAACTCCGCGCGCCCGGACGGATCGTCGGGCTTGCTGAGCACATTGGCGTGCAGAGCCTTGAGTTGTTCGATTTTCTGTTGGATGTCTCCCCTTGCAGTTGTGCCTGGGCTGCCTGGGATTTCCTCAGCGAAGTAACTCTTGGCCAGGTCGAGGCGGGCGTAGACTTTGGCGGCTCGCTGCGAGTGGGTTTTGTTTAGTTTGCCTCGGCTGGACTCCTTGCCATCCCAGCCCCAAGTTTCGCCAGTCTCTATCTGCCGTATCTCAGCGCTGATGCGTTGATTGTCTCGGTCACGACCCCGAACCCACAACTTGCCGTCGAAGACCGTCACGTTCTCCTGCACTCCACCCTGGGGATCCCGCTCTAGCCGGACAGCGTATTGGGTGCCTTCAGAGCCCAGCACCATACCGCCGGCGCGGACCTCGGTGGGGGCATCAGTGAGCACATCGAGCTGGCCACCGAGCAAGTTGACCGCGCAATCGGTCTCGCCGGGCGGGTTGATCAGCACCCGGAAGCGACCGGAAAAACGGAGCAGCGAAGTCTCGCCGCAGGATAGCTCGATGGCGGTTTCGCTGCTAATACTGCTCAGCAGATCGCCGATCTCCAGCTTGTCACCGAGGGACAACAGCTCAACCTCCGCGAAATCAGCAAACCGTTCAAGGCGTAGGTCGCTACTCCCTTCCAGCGGGGTGTCGCCGGCAGCCAGTGAGGTGATTTCGGCCTGCGGCCAGGCGGCGGTGGCAAGTAGCAAGCAAAGGGCGGAAAGTGAAAAATGACGAAGCACGATAAAGACCTCCAGGGTTGAGAGGTGGATGTCCACCGAAGAGTATACGTCTACCGGGCTGCTAGGGCGCCGCCTGGCGCTGGTTTCGCCACAGTGCCCACAGCGCCGCCGCCGCCGCCGCGAGTAGGATCAGCGCGGTGAACGGGCTACCAAGAAGGGCCGCGCCGAGGGCGAAGTTGAGGCCAAACAGACCCAGCAAACTGAGTCCGAAACCGGTCAGGGGCCGGCGCCAACCGGCGCTATTTTGATGGCTGGCTGAAAGCTTCTGCCAACCGCCTCCTAGCGGGCGCACTCGGTGAGCAAACTTGCGCAACACCTGCTCGTCCACCGCCACCGTCAAGAAGGTCACCGGTAGCCACACTGCGGCCGAGAGGGCCACCGTGGTGAGCAGCTTCTGCGAGTACAGCCAAGGGGAGTGCTGCCATTGCAGCCAAGTCGCCACTACCCCCGAAGCCAGCATCGCCGAGAGTTCGGACCAAGCATTGATCCTCGGCCACAGCCAGCGCAGCACCCACACCGGTCCGGCGCCGCTAGCAAAGGTCAGCAGGAACTTCCACGCCGACGCTACCGAGCTCATATTCAGCGCCAGCACCACGCTGATACTGAGCAAGCCGGTCATCGCCAGTCGCGATACCCAGACGTAGTGACGCTCGGAGGCATCAGCGACCATGAAGCGCCGGTAGATGTCGTTCACCATATAAGAGGCGCCGAGATTCAAGTGAGTGTCGATAGTTGACATGAAGGCACCGAGCAGGCCCGCCAGGACCAGCCCGAGGAGCCCCGCCGGCAACACCTGGGCCATGGTTTGGGCATAGGCGACTTCTGGGTCGTTGAGTTGTCCGAAGAGCAGCAGACTAGCCAGCGCGGTGAGGATCCACGGCCAAACCTGCAAGGCGTAGTTGACGAAGGAGTAAAGCAGACTGGCGGCGAAAGCGTGATTCTCGTCCCGCGCCGCAAGCATTCGCTGAATGTGCTTGCCGCCACCGTCGGCGTACTTGTGTGCCCACCACTGCACCAGCAGGTAAGTGAGAAAGACCGAGATCGGCCCAAGATTCTCGCCGCTGAAACGCGGAACAAAGCGCAGCATGTCGCTTTGGCCGGCATCGACCAGTCCCTCTTTCAGCGCGCTCAACCCACCCACTTCGCGCACTGCCAGCACTGCCAGCAGCAGCGATCCCGCCAGGGCAACGAAATACTGTACAAAATCGGTCACCACCACGCCATAAAAGCCCGCAGCCAGGGAGTAGGCCAACACCAGCCCGGTGGTGCCGGCCAGCAGCCAAGGCAGGGGCAGGTTGGTCAAGCCGCCGATCACCTTGATCACCGCCAGAAACACCCAGCCCATGATGAAGGCGTTGAACAGCACGCCGAAGTAGATCCCCTTGACCATCCGCAGCGCCGCCGCCGGTCGGCCACCGTAGCGCAGCTCGATGATCTCGGCGTCGGTCATCACCCCCGAGCGGCGCCACAGACGAGCGAAGAAGAAAGTCACGAACAGTCCCGAGATGGCGCTAGCCCAGAAGAACCAAACCCCGGAGACGCCGACAGTGGTGACAAATTGGGTGATTGCGATCGGGGTGTCGATGGAGAAGTTGGTCGCCGCCATCGAGATGCCGAGTAACCACCAAGGCAGCTGGCGGCCGCCAACGAAGAAGTCCGATGTCGAGCGCCCGGCACGACGGCTGAGCAGCAGGCCGGCGAGGAACACCAGGACCAGGTACGAAGCCAGTACAGCCCAATCGAGTGGCGAGAGAGTGCGCATGGGGTTTTTCTTAGGACCGGTCGAGGATACCGGAGATTCGCTGCCTCGGGTCGGTAGATGGGGGTGGGAAGAGCCAGCATTGCGCTGTAGGCTGTCAAGGGGGAATCCCATCTGGCCCAATCGGTACGCCGTGACAGAGGAGGCAGCTTGAGTCAACCAACAGAAACCGATCGCCCCGCAGAGTTCATCGAACGTCTCGACAGCACCGCCATCGATCTTGAGCTGCATCAGGCGATGGCGGCCGACAAGCGGCGGCGCTACTTCGATGTCATTATCGAAATCAACCTGGTGCACCCTGGCGGGCGCGAGTGGGTGCGTGATGAGCTGATCAAGTGGCTGCAAGAGGCCACCGCGAGGAACGCTCGCTGTGGGGTACATTTGCTGAAGAGTGAGTACAGCTCGCGCTTCATCTTCGCTAGTTTGGCTCGCCGGCAGGTTCGTGCTCTGATCGAGCATGATCGCCGGCCTGACCACAAATGGCTGGTCTACAAGGTCTGGTGGGATGTCGAAATCGAGTCGTTGCTCACCGAGTCGGTGCGCACGGTCAAGGCCGACGCGGCACGGGCGGCATTTGCCGCCGCTGGCAGCAATGTGGTGTGGGCGGTGGTGGATTCCGGCATCCAAGGCGACCATCAGCATTTTCAACAGCACCGAAATCTGGACCTTAGAGAGCCCCTACAGCATGCCGACTTCACCACTGCGGCGCTCAGCGCTGAATCACCCCATGTGCCTTTCGAGCAGCTCCAAGACCCGGCCGGCCACGGCACCCATGTGGCCGGCATCATCGCCGGTGGCAACAAAGGCAAAGACGAGGCTGGCGATCGTCGCCCGGTCTACGCCTCGATTCGCACTCGCGACGTCAACAACAAGACCGCTCATGAACGCAAACCTCTAAAGTCGATCTGGGGAGTCGCGCCGCGCTGCAAATTGGTCAGCTTGCGGGTCCTTGACGAGCGTGGCAAGGGAAAAGTCAGCAACATCATTGCCGCGCTGGGTTACATCCAGAAAATCAACAATCACGGCCGCTGGTTGCACATCCATGGAGTCAACCTGAGTGTTGGTTACGAATTTGAAGCCGAGGCCTTTGCCTGCGGCCACAGCCCGCTGTGCGTGGCGGTCGATCGGCTGGTGCGCAGCGGCGTGGTGGTGGTGACCGCCGCCGGCAACTCGGGCTATGGCCCGGTGCTGGTCGGCAAGCGGGGTGGCAAATCCTTCCGCACCTCCCAAGACTTGACGATCAACGATCCGGGCAACGCTGAAATGGCGATTACGGTAGGAGCCACCCACCGTGAAAAGCCGCATATGTATGGCGTGTCTTATTTTTCATCGCGGGGCCCAACCGCTGACGGTCGCTGGAAGCCCGACCTAGTGGCGCCGGGGGAGAAGATCATCTCCTGCGCCGCCGACTCCAAGACCGAATCGATCGATGGCTTGGCTTGCACCTACCGCGAAGATAGCGGTACTAGCATGGCGGCGCCGCACGTCTCCGGCGCGGTGGCGGCGTTCTTGTCGATTCGCAAGGAGTTCATGGGGGAGCCAGAGCGGGTCAAAGAAATCTTCCTCGCCACCGCCACGGACTTGGGACGTGAACGTTACTTTCAAGGCCATGGTCTGCTCGACCTGATGCGAGCCATTCAATCCGTTTGAAGGAGGTTAGCGATGCACGAGATCGAAGGATTCCCCTACCGTGAAGTGCAGCTGCGAAAAGACGGTAGGATCCACGACGATGCCGAAGTCGACAACGTGATCGAGAGCATCTTCGGCGGCGGCACGACCGATTTACTGGTCTTTGCCCACGGCTGGAAGAACGATCTGAACGATGCTCGCGGCATCTATCGCCAGCTCGCTCGCCGGCTGCGCGAGCAGATCGATGGGGGCTTCGATATTGGCAATCGTAAGTTGGCGATTCTGGGCTGGTTGTGGCCAGCAAAGAAATTCACCGACCCGGAGCTGATCGTCGGTGGTGGCGCCTCGGCGGACGATGACGACATGAAGGAACTCTTCGCCGATCTCGAAGACTTCTTCGACGCCGCCGATGCCGATGCCAAGCTGGCTCAGCTACACCAGCTGCTCAATCAAGAAGATCCCGATTTCGCCGTGGTTGCCGATTTGATAGGTCATTTGGTGGAGCCCGACGACATCGGCGACGATTTGGCGCTAGAGCTGTCGCCAGAGTTCTTCAGCGACTCGGCCGAGGAGGTGCTCGACACCCTTTCCAAGCCCACGCTCGGTGATGTGCTGGGCAATGCGCCAGGGGATGATGAGGTTGGGGGCGGTCAAGCCGGTCTGTTCGGCGACCTGCTCGGCGGCATCCGCTCCGGCGCCCGCAAGTTCCTCAACGCAACGACGTATTACCAAATGAAAAAGCGGGCTGGCGTGGTCGGTTCTCGGGGTGGCCTTGACATCCTGAAGCGTATTCGCCAGATCCATCCCCAGCTGCGTTTACACCTGGTCGGCCACAGTTTCGGTGGCAGAGTAGTGGCGGCCGCCGCCACTGGCCCCAACGGCGTCTCAGATCTCGAGATTGACAGCCTTAGTCTGTTGCAAGCAGCTTTTTCCCACCACGGCTTGGGCCGCACCAAGGACGGCAAAGAAGGATTCTTCCGCCCGGTGGTGGCGCAGCAGCGAGTGCGTGGTCCGATTCTCATCACCCACACCAAGAACGACCAGGCGGTCCAGTTGCCTTACGCCATCGCCTCCCGCCTGACCGGTCAAGACGCCGCCGCCGTCGGCGATGCTGAGGACTCCTATGGCGCCATCGGCAGCAACGGTGCCCAAGGCACGCCGGAAGTCGATGTCGACAACAAGCTGCTGCTAGATCCTGGTGGGATCTACGCTTTCGCCGCTCACAAACCCCACAACCTGCTTGCCGACGCGCACATCCCGAGCCACAACGAGGTCGCTCAGCCAGCGGTGGCCAACGTTATCTTGCAGGCGGTGTTACAGAGTTGAGAGGCGTGGTGGCCGGTATCTGTCCCTGGGAGCTTTGTCCGACCCAGGGAATTTCTCCTAGGACCGGAACGACTCCCAAGGATTGTCCTCTACCTCTACCTCTACCTCTACCTCTACCTCTGGGCCTGGTTTTGGCACTTACTCGCTTGATTCGGTTGACTTGCTGCTGAAGATCGGCGGTGCCGGCTCCGTGGAGGTATCCCCACGATCCTTGGCATCAAAGTTGCTACAGTTGCAGGTCGATCTCGCATCTCGATTTCGAATCCGGCCAGGCCGTTTCGAAGCCGTCTCAAGGCGGCCCTCGGTAAGAAGCCCGGCTGTGTTGCTTAAACCTAGATTGAGCGGTTTAAACCACAATAATCCCCCACCTGCTGTGCTAAACTGCTGACATTGAAACCGTTAGCAGTAATTGGCGAAGTGACTCGCCACAACCCAACAGGTGGAAGATCAAGATGAAGTTTATCACGGCCCCGAAGAGCCTGCACGCCATCACCAAGATTGAGGTAACCCCCGATTCTCTGACTGGCCGAGCAGGGCTAAACCTTTTCGTGCGATACCTGGACAGCATTTGTATCCAACCGCTTCTGCAGCATCTATTCGGCCGACTGCGCAAGAGCAGCAAGGGCCTGCCGATCGTCGACATCTTCAAACAGGTTTTCCTCTTCTCAACTTGCAGTGGGTACCGGAGGCTGTAGTTTGATGCCGCCACAGTTGAGGAAGATCATGGCAGAGAGTGCTTGATGGGAGTGGAAACCAAAAGCACGTCGGGCGATCATTCTGATCTTCCCGTTGATGCCTTCGACGAGTCCATTGGTGAGGCGTGTTCTGATGTAGGCGAGAATGCCGACCCGGTGTTTGCGGATCGTTCGAGCGGCCTTGACAAAGGGCTTGAGCTTAGATCTCGACGCCCAAGCCAGCCATTCTCCAAGTTCCATCTCTGCTCGCCAGGGTTGGCGATAGTCGAGGGCTTGAGCCAACGTCTCCTTGAGGAGGTAAGCCCGGTATAGCCGCCGGTTCTTAGCTTGGATCTCCGCGAGCTTACTGCGCTGGTTGCAACTCAAGTTCCAAGGATTCTTGAGCAGGACGTAGCGCGTGCTCTTGACGGCTCGGGCCCTCTCGGGATCGATCGCCAGCTCGCGGACGATGCTGCGCCGCACTTCGTCAACCGGGTCGGAGGCCAAACGCTGTACATGGAAGCGATCGAAGACGACTTCCGCTTTCGCCAGCCCTTCACGGGCGGCCTTGATGAAGGCTGCGGAAAGGTCGATGGTGACCGTCTCGATCTTCTGGCACTGCTCCTCGCCGAGGAGTTCGAAGAAGGGCGCCAGAGTCTCGGAACTCTTGCCTTCGCCCGTCCAAACGACGCGACGGCGGTCATGGTCGACGACAATCGTCAAGTACCGATGCCGCTTACGATAGCTGAACTCATCGATGCCAATCCGGCGCAGACCCAGAAGGCGCTCAGGATCGAGGCGACGCGCCACGACCCGCTCGACGATCGAACCGACTGTTTGCCAAGAGATGGCGAGGAGTCGTTGGACTTGAGTCTTGTCGGTGACCTGCGCCAGATAAGCGGCCATCTCCTCAAAGTCGTAGGTGAAGCGGCTACCCCGGTCGGCCCAGGGCACCCGCTCGACGCGTACACCGCAATTGCGGCAGTTCACCCGCCAAGGCTCATAGATCAGCTCCACAGACGCCCGTCCCCACGGGACATGCCGCCACCGGCGTAGAGGTCGGCGGTCATACCGCGAAGCCTTCCGGCCGCAGTGCCCGCACCGGGAAATACGCCAGGTTGGCCGGACCTGGATCGCGAGTCCCCCCTCGACGGTGAACGCGACCTCTTCGACGTACATCTTCGTGACAGCAAGAAGGCGACGGAATACAGTAGTGATGCGCATGGGGTGACCCCTCCTCCTCGGTTTTGTAGTACTTCCAAGGAGAACAGGAAACCCTGTGCGTTTTCAACTACTTACAGCCTCGTCATTTCGCCATGCTTGCTGCCGGTCGTCCTCGCCCGTCTATGGGCGGCCGGCAGCAAGTGTGGCGAAATCCACCCACTCCTATTTGAGGAGAGCCACTTTTCTGATGCCCTTGCTAGTGCTGATCGGAGCAACAGACGACGGCAGGAAGGAGCTGATTGCTGTCGAGGATGGATACCGCGAGAGCGAGGCCTCATGGATGGAGATGCTCCGTGGCCTAGCAGCCCGTGGCAGAAGTCCGTTTCTACAAAATGTGGCCTAAATTGAGGCCAGCCGGCGCAGGTGGTCTGATCGAAGATCTTAGTGGCCAATATCCGCTCTCGTGCGGCAGAAGCCAGCTCAGCAAGCTACATACGGCGCGAAAGCCCTGTTCGAGAGCCGAAAGAAAGCCCTGAAGGGCCCGTGGAGTGCCGGCTCCATACATTTGACGAAGCAGCAGCCCAAGATTGAATCCCGCGATGTGAATCAGCAACCTTTTGCGGATGTTGTCGTGACCTCGAAGGTGGGTCCTTCTCATACCGCCAGTCTCGTAGCAATGGGCAAAGGTGCGTTCTACTTTCTCTCCTCGACGCCGCGACAGCTCGCGGCCTCGACGACCCTTGATCCGTCGACGGTTGGCATACACCGCTTGCTTCTCCGCCTCTTTGCCGCACCAGTTGCGTCGGCCTCGATCCGGTTCCGAAATATAGGTTCGAATCTTCCCTTGACGCTGTGCCTTCATGACCGCGTTACTGTGATAGCCCTTGTCAGCCACCAGCTCTGAACGGACTTTCTCGCTCAAGTGATCGCCAGCCTCCGAATCCTCAACGACATCTTCCAGCACCGCAGCGACTTCATCCAACGTCCGCTCTAGGCTCGACGTGTCCCCTCGGTCTGCAGGTTGCACCGTCACCGCCACAACCGCACCCGTCTCCATATCCACCGCATGCTCGGCTTTGTGCGCCAGATGCGTCCGCCCATCCTTCATTCGCGTGACTTTGGCGTCGGGATCGTGGGGGTTCTTCCAGTCGCCGTTCGACGTCTTTTTGTTCTTCCTTTGGCGGTCAAAACGCGCCAGATCCGCTCGCGTCGGGGTCTCCACACCCGAAGCCTCGGCCAGGCGCGTGAGAAACTCTTCGTAGCTCTCGCCCGAGTCTCGACGCACGATGCTGCGCATCGCCGCGTTCGCCTCGAGGGTCGTCGCATCGATGCCCAGCGTCTTTCCCCGGAGCAAGCCAGCCTTCGCCAGTACTTGCAAAGCCCAAGCAAACACCGCCTCATGGGTCTCGAGATCGATCAGGCGACGGGTCCGAGAGAGCGTCGAATGGTCCGGGGTCTGGTCCGAGAGTTCGAAGCCCAGAAAGTCGCGCAGAGTCATCGAATCCGCAAGCCGCCATGCGATACCTCGCTCAGAGTCGATACCCTCGAAGAAGCCGATCAACAGCAACCGAAAATACACCGCGGGCGCCAGCGAAGGCCGTCCCATCCTCGTAGCGTAAAACCTCGCGCACTGCTCCTCGATAAAGCGATCGAAACCGTGCTTGTCGAGAATCTTGGACAGACGCTCGTAGAAAGGATGTCCTGGGGACTTGGCCAGCGCCTGGGTTTCCACCTAGAGCTGCCGCTGTCTTCGTTTGCTTCGCCTGCCCATCGCCATGGTCGCTACCTCCCTCGGGTGGAAAGATTCTACCGGGGAAGATCGCCAAGACGGCCGTAATCGGGACTTTCACCACGGGCTGCTAGAGGCCCGCGGTCTCACCACCGAACCCGCATTGGCCATCGGCGACGGAGCACTCGATTTCTGGAAGGCGCTGGCTCAGGTCTGGGGCAATACAAGAAAGCGGCGTTGCTGGGTGCACAAGACTGGAAACGTCCTATCAAGCTATTGGTTATGAGGCTATCCATGGGGCGTTCTCACTCTTCGGGTCGGTCATTCAGGATCCGGTCTATCCTTCTCGTTGGTCGCGGCAAGATACCAAAACTCACTGATTTGATGAAAGGTCTTGCTCAAGGGCTGGGTCCATAACAACCCGCAAACCCACGTACTCAGCAGCCGCGGGTGTGCTGTTGTCGTCGGGCCGCTCAGCGCTGGCGCCGATGACAATGCCCGTGCCGTCTTCATCGACCGCCCACTCGGCGGCATTGCCATCGAGGTCGAAGACCATCGGTTTGCCCTGGCCACTCAAAGTTCCCACCGGCAGCAACAGCGGCGCGGTGCCGGGTAGATTGTTGCTGGCGGCGGTGAGCCGTGCGGCGTCGGCGGGGTTGGGCGCGTAGCCCGCCCAGCGGTCGAGGGTGTTGCCGCCTTTGCCAGCGATTTTTTCGGCCTCGTCGCGAGTGGGCAGGCGGAAGGCTCGTCCGGTGCGCCGGGCCAGGCGCTGGACGTATTCCTGCGCTTGCTCGAAGGTCAGACCGGTGGCTGGGTAGTTGCCGTCGGTGGCTGCCGCGGCACTGCCGTCGATAGCTGCGAGCTGGGCACGGGTGAGTTCGAAACGGCCGATTTGCATTCGCTTGTAGAGCACTGTCTCGGGCACCAGCAGGCCCTGGTGGTCGGTGCCGTAGAAGTCGCCTTGGCGAGCGGCTGCTTGGCGGGCTAACAGCGCGCTCAGCAGCGAACCGTCGGCCAAGTGTGAAGTCTCTTGGAGTGGTTTGTTGAACAGGTATTGGTCGAACCAGGCGAGGTCTTCTTGCAGCTTGCGGCGCTGGTGGGCGGGTTGGCGCAGGCCGTGGGGTTCTCCGGGGTAGACCGCCAGCCGTGCTGGCGCTTTGCCGATCTGCTGCAAGGCGCGGAACAACGACCAGCTTTGGTGTGGCGGCACGTTCACATCCTCTGTGCCGGTGTGGATCAGGGTGGCCGCGGTCACTTTTCCGAGGCGGAAGAAGGGCGATTTTTCGATGTAGACCTCGAGCTTCTCCCACGGCGGGCCACCGAAGTAGTAATTATCGAACGAGGCGCCGAAGTCGACATTGGCCCAGTCGCTGATCCACTCGACATCGGCGGCGCCCACCGAGGCGGCTTTGAAGCGTGGGTCCACGGTGATCAGCTCGGCGCTGAGAATGCCGCCATTGGACCAGCCCACGGTGCCCATCTGTTCCGGATCGACCAAGCCTTCGTCGATCAGCATTTTGACTCCGGACAGCAAGTCGGGAATCTCCAGCTCGTAGTAGCGCTCGCGAATCGACTCGACCCATTCGAGGCCGTAGCCGGCCGAACCGTGGTAGTTGACTTGCAGCACGAAGGCACCGCGTTGCCGCCACAGGATGTTGGCGCCGGCGTAGCGTTCACTCCAAGTGTCGCGATCGGTGCCGGCAGGGCCGCCATGGATGTCTAAGATCAGCGGCTGCCGCTCGCCTTCCTGCCAATCGAGGGGGTAGTGCAGCAAGCCCTCGACTTGCTCGTCGAGGGCGCCGGTCCAATGCCGCACTTCGACCCGGCCAGTGGGTTTGTCGGCGAAGCTCAGGTTGAGTTCAGTCAACTGTTGGCCGCTGCCTAGGTGCTGACCTTCTAGGCTGGCGACGAACCACTGCGGCGGGCGGGTAGCGCTGGAGTTGCGATAGACCACCGTGCCGCCGTCGCGGCTGGCTCGCCAGTTGTCGAGATGGACGATGTCGTCGCCGCTGAGGTCGAGCCGTCGCCAGCCGTCGCCGTGGCGTTCGATCAGTGCTGGCCGATAGTGGATGCCGTCGGCAAGCAAGGCGAGTACACCTCGCTCAGTGACGGCGAAGCCGCGGCCAATGCCGCGGGGCCAGTCCATATCGACCTGCTCACTTTGGCGATTGCTGAGACCGTAGTGCCAAAGCTGGCTGATCGCCGCGGCTGAGTATTGGGGATGGGTGTTGTACTCCTCGGTGTAGAAGAAGCTCTGCGAATTCGGCTGCCAGGCTAATCCGTCCGGCGGTCGCCGAGAGCCATCGAAAAGAGTCTCCATCTGGCCACTGTCAAGGTCGACCAGGTAGGTTTTGGGCGCCACCTTCTCGTCGAATTGATAGGACAGACTCTGCGCCGCTACCACCACCGCCCGCTGCCCGTCAGGGGATATCGCCAGGTCGACAATCCAATCTTCGTTGTCGGTCAGCCGCTTTGCCTTGCCCTCCAGGTCGAGGCGAAAAAGGCGTACCGGTGCCTGATGCTCGGCATCGTCGACAATCCGCGTATCGTCTTTGGTTTTCTTGCGTTCGGCGTGCCAGCGACTAGGCGACTCTTCGGCCACGGCGATCAGCTGCTGGCTACCAGCCCAGCCAAAGTCCTGCACCGGTCGGTCGAGATGGCTGAGAGCGAAGGCCTCGCCACCAGCCAGCGGCAGCAGCCAAATCTGCGGCCGGGTTTCCTTGCTGATCTTCTTCTGGTCGGCGGGCGACTGGCGATTCGAGAGGAAGGCGAGGTAGCGGCCATCGGGGGAGAAGCGGGGCGACGACACCCGGTCGCCGCCGCGGGTCAGCTGGCGTCTCTCGGCGGTTTCCAAGTCGCTCCACCAGAGCTCCACTAGCTGCTTGTCTTCACCCTTCATGGTGGCGATGCGCGAGCGCACCCAAGCCGCTTGCCGGCCGTCGGCGGAGAGCACCCAGCTGCGGGCTCGTTCGGTGTGGATCAGCGCTTCGATTGTCCATTCGGGCGCCGCTGAGACGGCGCTGCTAGTGGTCAGAACGAGGGCAATCAGCAATGGAGTCACGGCGTTCACATACATCTGTCGCAATCCTCTCTGCCGCGGCCGGCAGTAGGGTGATGTTGGGGACGGGGCCGGTACCGGGGTCAGTTCCAGCTCAGTAGGGTCAGGTGCAGGGAGTCTTTGATCAGCAGTCCATTTTCGACCAAGGCTGGCTGTGTCCAGGTGGCGCTGTCGGCGACCGAATAACCGGCCAATCGGCGAAACTGGTCGCGCCCCTGGGCGGTGACCAGCAGTTCACCGCGATCGGTCAAGATCAGTAATCGCTGATCGACGGCGATCAGCGCCGCCTGATCAGCCTGCCGCGGTTCACTCTCCCAGAACGATTTTCCGGTGCGGGGATCGAGGGCGAAGTAGCGCCCTTTATCGCGCTTGGTCAGTCCATAGAGAATCCCGCCGTCGATCACCGGGCTCGACATGTACATCGGCAGATCCGGGCGCTGCCAGTCCTGCTCGACTACAAAGTCCTCGCCCTGGCGGAAGATCTTCAACGCCAAGGTGCCACGGCGAACGCCAGAGAAGAACAGGCGTCCCTCGTGATAGATCGGCGAGACGATGTTCTCATTCCATTCATCGGTGAAAGGCAGGCTCCACAGCAACTCACCGGTGGCCAGACGTAGGCCGATGGCCGAGCGGCTGGTGAGCGTGACTAGCTGCCGCACCCCAGCCAGATCGACGACAATGGGAGAAGCATATCCTGGGCCGCTGCCGGTCCAGCGCCACCGCTCCTCACCGCTCGCGGCGTCGAAAGCGATCAGCGCGCCGGCGCGGTCGTCGCCGAGGTGGGCCAGCAGCATGCCGTCGGCGACAATCGGCGAGGCGGCGCTGCCGCAAAAGAGCTTCTTGGAAGTGACGTTCTCGGAGTAGTCAAGACGCCACAACACCTTGCCACTCAAGGTGTCGATGGCCGACAGCATGCCGCTGGTGCCCAAGGTGTAGAGCCGGCCGTCGGCGACCACCGGCGTCGCGAAGGGTCCTTCGCCATGGGCGAGAGCGTAGGAGTTGCGGGCGAAAGGAGCGACGTAGCGTCCCCACCACAGCTGGTGGCCGTCACTGAGGCGAAAAGCCGCCACCGCTTCGCGATCGCCATCCCGAGTGTGAATAAAGACCCGCTCGTCGGCGACCACCGGTGAAGAATAGCCCTCACCAACCCGAACTCGCCACACCTGGCGTAGTTCCTCGGGCAGCTGCTGTGGTGGCTGGTGGGTTTTTGCCTTGCCGCTGCGGCTGCCACCGCGCCACTGATTCCAATCTTCCGCCGCGCAGGGCAGGGTGAGGAACCCAGCGAGCAAGAAGCCGGCAAGCGGCCGCATGATCGTCACCAAAGGCCGGCTCGGGGCAACCAATCGTGGTGGACTGAACAAGAAATCTCCTTTCATGGGCGCTACCGGGACCGCAGGGTGCTCAAGTTGTGCGTTACTCACTACTTTAGCAGTCAGCGGCTGAATACTGGGGCGGCCCGCTCACCTTGCCGCAGGCGACCTAGCGACTGGCCTTGTCGAGTACATCGCCAACCGTAGTAGCCGCTTGCAGACAGTCGGCAATGCTGACCCCATGTAGCCAGTTGCCGAGCACCCGCAGACCGGGGTGGGCACCCTCCACTGCGGCGACTCCTCGCCGTATATTTTCTTGGCCCGTCGTCGGTTGGGGGATGCCGGGTCGCCAGCGGGTGATGGTGCTGAATACCGGCTCGGCGCTGAGCTCTAGCAACGGACGCAGATCGGCTACCACTCTCTGGCATAGGGTGTTGTCGTCCAGTTCGAGCAGCTCCGGCCGCGCCCGCCCGCCGACGATCACGGTCAAAGCGGTAGCACCACTCGGCGCGGTGTCAGGGAAGAGGGAAGAGCTGAACAAACAGCCAAGGACAGAGCGCTTTTCCTTGGCCGGCGCGAGAAAACCGAAGCCGTCCAGCGGATGGCCGACAGTGCCCGCGGCGAAGCCGAGACCGAGGGTCGCCACCGACGCATGTAGCGGCGTCGGCCATTTCGCCCCCAGGGGACGGAGCAGCCGCGCGCTGGCAGCCGCCGGTAGGGCGGTTACCAAACGCCTGCTGCTGAACTGCTCGCCGCTGGCGCTGGTCACCAAGAAGCCTTCACCGCTGTGCTCGATGGTGTTCGCCAGACAGCCGTAGCGCACTTGCAGTGGCTCGGCCAAGCGCCGCGCCAGGTGGCCAAAGCCACCGCGAAAACCCACCAACTGGCGTCGGGGAGCGCCTTTGGCGGTTTTCACCATTCCTCGCAGCAAGCTGCCCCAGCGTTGCTCTAAATCGAAGAGCCGTGGATAGGCTTCGCTGAGAGTCAGTTCGTCGGCATCGCCAGCGTAAATGCCGTAGACCAGGGCGTCGGCAAAATTGACCGCCGCCTCCGACCCCAGGCGGCGGCTGAGGAAAGCGCGCACTGATTCCTCGCTCTTAGTGCCGCGACGTTGCAGGGGTTCGGCCAGCAGCCGGAGTCGGCCACGCAGAGAGAGCAGGGGAGTGCGGAGCAGGGTGAGGGCCGAGCTGGGTAGTGCTTGCAACTGGCCGCCGTGCACCAAATAGCGCTTCTTGGACGCTGCTGCTGCTGGCTGCAAGTCGCCGGCACATCCGGCGGCGATGCACAGCTCTTCGAGGAGCGGACTACGGAACAGGGTGTTAGGGCCGGTCTCGAAGCGGAAGCCCATACCTTCGCGGTTCCCCATGGTGCCACCGGGACCTTTTTCCGCCTCCAGAAGCTGAGGTTCCAGGCCCATTTTGCGCAACTGATAGGCGGCGGCCAAACCGCTGATTCCGGCGCCGAGAATGAGTGCATCGTGCATCGTTAGACGAGCGAGGTTGTGGTCTCGGGGCGGGGCTCTTAGCGCATGGTGGTGGAGCCGGCGTGCACCGCATCGACGAACGCGCGGGCGTTCTCTACTGGCGTCGTCGGCAGAATGCCGTGTCCTAGATTGGCGATGTGCGGCCCTCCACCGGCAGCTTGCAACAGGTCTTCGACCCGCGCCTCGATGCTCTCTCGGGTGCCCAATAGAGCCGTGGGATCGAGATTCCCTTGCAGGGTCTTGCCCGGCCCGATGCGCTGACGAACCTGGTCTAGGGGCAGCCGCCAATCAACCGACAGCACCTCCACCGGCAGAGCCGCCAACTCGTCCAATAAGTGGGCGCCACCGTTGACATAGAAGATCAAAGGCACCTTGCCGGCCAGTGGTTCGAGAATTTTCAGCAGCGAGGGCAGGGCGATCTCCCGCCAGCGCCGGGCATCGAGCAAGCCGCCCCAACTATCGAAGAGTTGGAGTGCCTGGGCGCCGGCGTCAATCTGCGCTTGCAGGTAGAGCAGCGAGGTTTCGGCCACCTTCGAGAGCAGCTGGCGCAGGCCGCTCGGGTCGCGGTAGCTCCAGCCGAGCAAGTGGGCGAAGGATTTCGAAGCCCCTCCTTCTACCAGATAAGCGGCCAGGGTCCAGGGGGTGCCACCGAAACCGATCAGCGGCACCCGTCCGGCTAGCTCGCGACGGAGCAGGCGAATGGCATCGAGCACGTAGCCGAGGCTAGCTTCGATGTCCGGGATCTTCAGGCGCGCCGCGGCTGCCGCATCGCGCACCGGTTCGAGCTGCGGCCCCTTGCCCTCGCTGAACCGCAGGCCGCTGCCCATCGCTTCGAGAGGTAAGAGAATGTCGGCGAACAGTATGGCGGCATCGACGCCGAGCACATCGATTGGCTGGAGGGTGACCTTTGCCGCCAACTCCGGTGTCTTGCACAGAGTCAGAAAGTCAGCTTGCTGGCGCACCTCCCGATATTGGGGCAGGTAGCGCCCTGCTTGGCGCATGATCCACACCGGAACGCGCTCGACGTCTTCACCATGGCAGGCTCTCAAGAATAGGTCGTTCATCAACTCAAGCCTAGCAGAGGCGTGGCCTGGGATAAGATCTAAGCCACCATGTTTCGACTCGTCGCCTACGCACACAATGGGGTCCATCGCTTCGCGGTAGACCGTCGGGAGATGCTGCTCGGTAGCGCCGAAAGCTGCGCCATTCACCTACCATTTCCTGGGGTTAGTAGCCAGCATGCACGGCTGGTTGTCGACGGCGAAACACTGACTTTGCATGATCTTGGCGCCCGCAAGGGCCTGCTCGTCAATGGTGAGCGAGTGAAGTCGGCATCCCTGGAGGTGCTCGACGAGATCCGTCTGGGTTCGATCGCCCTACTGGTCGAAGACGTGGTGCAAGAGGTAGCCACCGAGATACCCTCCGACGCGTCGCCGGTCACCCTGCCAACGATCGATGCTGCCACCATGCTGCAGCACCTCATTCGCGTATCCGACTGGGTGCTTGCCGACTCTGCCAGCAACACCACTCTGGAATCCCTGGTCATCGAGCTGATCAAAGATTTCGGTGGTGGCGTGCTCTACCTTTTTCAGGGTGAAGACGAGCGCCGGGCGATCAAGTTCGTGGTCTCGTCCGAGGGCAAATGGCTGACCAGTGGGGAAGCTTTGCTGGCGCAAGTGGATACTGCTCGAGAGAGCCTTGGGCGGACGAGTAGACGGCCCACCTTCGGCCGCGCCGCGGCTCAACCGAGCGCCCCTCGCAGCGGTGGCGAGTTCGCAGGACGGCTCGACAGCGGCGACGCTTGGCTAGCTTTTCAGTCCCTCGAGGCTCTCGACCGGCCCTATCTTTTCGTCGCCGCTTTTCCCAATTATAGGCAGCAAGATTGGTCGCCGATCGATGGGCTGGGGATTCTCGGCAACCTGCTGATTCTCGGGTTGGTACACCATATCGGCCACTTCGAACCGATTCTATTGGGCTTGCCGTCGAGTGCCGAGCTGACTTTGGCGCCCGGCTTGGTGGTCGGCCAATCGGCGGCCATGCGGCGGGTGCTCGATGAACTGCGGGCAGCCATCGATTCGCCGGTGCATGTGCTCTTGCGCGGTGAACCCGGAGTATTGAAGGAGCTCTTGGCGCGCTCGCTGCATCTTTCGGGAGCGCGCGCCGCCGGACCGTTTGAGGTGGTGTGTTGCGCTGGTGCCAAGCCGATGCAGGTCGAAGCAGAGCTCTTTGGCGGCCGGGTCGAGGGTCGCGTCGAGGCGGTGATTCGCCAGGGCAAATTGCAGACCGCCGACGGTGGCAGCTTGCTGCTGGAGGATGTCGAGACGCTGCCCCTGCCGTTGCAGGATCGCTTGATGCGCTTTTTGCGCACCGGCCAGCCGGAATCGGTAGACGGATCGCCCGCGGCGGCATGCGATGTCCGCCTGATCTGCTCGTCGAGGGCCCCTCTGGAGGCTCTCGCAGCCCGTGATCAGCTGCGTATCGATCTCGCTTACAGCTTGTCGCGTTTCGCCGTGGACGTTCCCGCATTGCGCGAGCGACGGGAAGATTTGCCGATGCTGATCCAGGCGGAGATCAATCGCTGTTGCCATGAAACCGGCAAACGAATCCACGGCATCACTGTCAAGGCCCTCGAAGCACTGGCAGTCTATGACTATCCGGGCAACTTGATCGAATTGGAGAATATCGTTCGCCGGCTGGTCTATCTGTGCCCCTCCGGCCGTCCGATCGACGAAGCGATGCTGCCGCAGGAGATTCGCCTGGCGAAGATCGCCGGCTTGAAGCCTGACATCAGCTCTGAGCTGGATCTCGAACGGCTGGTGGCCGACTGCGAGCGCGCTGCCATTCGAGAGGCATTGCGGCGCAGTGATGGCAACAAAGCTGCCGCTGCTCGCGCCCTTGGCTTGTCTCGCAATGGGTTGGCGATGAAGATGAATCGCCTTGGCCTGGGGCGCGGCAAGGTCCAGCGTGGGGCGGTGTCGAGCTGAGCGGCAGGCGGCTCTCCCAGCTCCGCCGCTGGGCGCTCATCTGCGGTCTCGCCCTGTGGGCATGGAGCCCCGCCGGTGCCAGTTCGATCTGCGGTGCGCGGGGCGAGAGACGGGTCGCGGCAGCTTATGAGCAGTTGTGGCAGCAACTCCGCGTGCAGGCCAGCGAAGCGGCGCAGGGGGCTCCCACGGCTGACCGGCTGGCGGCATTCCGCTATCTCATACGCCTGGCCGGCGAGGCGCCAGACCTCACCCTGATCTTGCTCGATGCCGATGGTGAACCCTATGCCTGGGGGGGGCCTGGGCTGCGCGAGGAGCTGAGGTTTGCGTCCTTGCCCAGAACCGGCATTGCTCACCACGCGAGCTATACCGCCGTCACCCTGATGGCTATCGCACCCCTGACCGCTGAGCGGCGCTCATGGCGAGTGGTGGCTGGGCGCAGCTTGGCTTATCACCGCCTGCCCTTCGGTGCCGCGGCGAGGGATCGCCATCGCTGGGCGATCGACAGCCCGCCGGCCGGCAGCACCCAGGTGCTCGAAGTAGCGGTGGAGGGGCTGCCGACCCTCTTTGTGGACTGCGCGGTGAGCGTTGAAGCGGGCGATTCGAGGAGCGCTGAGGGCCGCTTGCTCTCGCGCGGCTGGGCCTTCTGGTGGGTCGGCCTGCTGCTCTTGATGGCGGTTGGGTGGCTGCGCCGGGTCAGCGGCGAGCGGCGGGCCAGGCAATGGCCGTTGCTGGCGACGTGGAGTGCCGCGGCGGTCGCTTTGGCGGCGTTGGGCTGGCCAGTGGCGCCAGAGTCGGCCTGCTTGCTGGCCCTCGGCTGCTGGCTGGCGGTGGCGGGTTGGTGGGGCAGCCGAAGGGATTCTCGCACCGGTGCTACGGCGCTGTTGGGAGCGTTGGCGCCAGCTCTGCTAGGAGCGGTTTGCTGGGCCAGCCAGCGGCATTTTGGTGCGCTCGACTTGGCCGGCGACTTTCTGGGTAACGCAGACGTGATGGTGCGTCGCCTGGGCTTGTGCCTGGCCATACTCGGCGCTTTGACCTGGGCTGCCGGTCGTGGTGGCCTGGGCGAGCGCCGACGATGGCTGTGGTTGGCCGCCACACTACTCACTTTGGCAGCTTGTGGCCACGACTTAACGCTGCTGGCCTGGCCTCTGGTGTGTCTGGCTGCGCTAGCGGTGGCGCTGTGGTTGCGCGGCGTCGAGTATCGCCAACGCATTGCTGCCGCCGGCCTGCTGCTGCTGCTCGCCTCGGGACTCTCGGCGGTGGTTTGGGAATGTACCTACCGCCAGGAATTTCGCCACCTGGCAGGCGACGAGTTGCTGCAACTCCTGCTGCCGCCCACTGAGCAAGAACTCGAGAAATTACGCCTCGAAGCCTTTGATTTCTTTGATTTGCGAGAGATGAAGGATTGGGTGCCCGGAGCGGAGTCTGAACTCGATAGCAGCGACCTGGCACTACAGTTGTGGCGCCACTCGCCGCTGGCCGAACGGGACGCTTTGTCGGCCTTGGTCATCGAACCACTGCACCAAGATGCCTCCAGTTTCTCTTTCGGCCTGCCTCTGACCCCGGGCCTTTTCTACGATCAAACTCGAGACTGGCGCTCGCGCTGTAACGTGCCGTCGGTGGCCGCCTGGCAACATCCGGTGGTCTACGGCGAGCACGATCTGAACCTTGAGGGTGAGCTTTGGGGCACGGTGCGTTATTGGTTGTTGCTACGGCCGGGTTTCCGCCTGCCGGTGCGCGAAGTCGACGAGCTGTCGCGCGCGCTACTGCGGGGTGAAGCGCCGTGTCGCGAAGTGGATGGCTTACCTCGAGACCTACTCTTCGCCGTCTACGCCGCGGACGGACGTGCGGTGGCCAGTCCGTGGGAAGAGGAGCCACCACTGGAACTCGACCCGCGAGCTCAACCACGGGGCGTTGCCGCCACACCGGTGGGCCGCAGCTGGTATTGGGCGAACGCCGATGAAGAGGCGGTCGAAGTGCTCTATCTGCCACTGCTGGGCCCCTTGGAAGGCTTGGAGCGTGCCGCGACCCATGCTCTGGGGACGCTGATACCGCTGGCTTTGCTCGGTCTCTTGGGCCTTGCTCTCGCCCTCCCGAGGGCAGCTTTCAGGGCCTTCTTGTCGCGCATCTGGCGCTCCTACTCGAAGCGGCTACTGCTGGTCTTCACGGTCTTGCTGTTCGTGCCCTTGCTGGCCCTCAACTTGGTCTTGCTGAATAGCTTCGAGGATCGACTCCGGCGCGAGCAACTGGCCAAGGGGGAAGCCGCTATCGCTTCGGCACGGCTGTATTTGATCTCCTACGTGCGCGGGCTGCGGGTGGGCTTTGATTTCGAGAGTGCGATCAGCGATGAGCTGTTCGATTGGATCTCGCGGATCGTCAACCACCAGGTCAGTTTGTACTGGGGGAGCACTCGCCTGGCTTCCAGTCGGCCAGAGCTGTTCACCACCGGCTTGTTGCCGGAGCGCATCCCCGGTGAGATCTACTCCCGCTTGGCTCTTCAGGGCTATCGGGTGAGCAGCCGGGCGCGAGAGGCTGAAGATGCGTCTTATCTGGAACTCTACGCACCGCTGGGCACCGGCGACGAGGAAGGGCTGGGAGAGAGCCTGTTCATTTCCGTGCCGTTGCTCGAGCAGCAACGGGGGGTTACCCGTGAATTGGCCACGCTGCGTCGCCAAGCGGTGCTGGTGACCGCCGCATTGTTCCTCGCCCTGCTGGCGGTCGGTAGCCGTCTGGCGCGAAGTTTCACCCGCCCGATCCGCCAACTGGTGGCGGGCACTCAGAGAATTGCCGAAGGCGCTCCCGCGCTCGGCCTGGCACCCCGCGAAGAGGAGTTGGCTCTGCTCGCCGATGCGATCGATCAGATGGCCCGGCGCATCGCCGTCGGCCGCCATGCGTTGGAGCGTGAGAAGGGAGTGATGGAACGGATGGTCGAGAACATCACCTCCGGGGTGGTGTCTCTCGACCGCCAGGGCCGGGTGTTGCTGCACAACCGGGTAGCGATTGAGCTGCTCGGAAGCAAAGTGGGGAAACCGCTGGCCGAGACTCTGGCTGGTGAAGCGCGCCTGGCGGCGGTGGCGCGCTTCGCCGCTGAGCAAGGAAAGCTTGCGCGCCGCGGCAACATCCGTTTGACCGACGACGACGGCCAGGATCGCGAGTGGGCCTTGACTTGGGTACCGGTGCCGGGCAGCGACGATCCCGCCGCCTTGCTGGTGGTGGACGACGCCACGGAGGTGTTGCGCAGCGAGCGTCTCGAAGCCTGGGTCGAGATGGCGCGCATCATCGCCCATGAGATCAAGAACCCGCTGACTCCGATCCGTCTCTCGGCCGAGCATCTGCGCGAAGTGTGGCGGCGTCACCCTGAGCGGCTCGACGAGGTCTTCGAGCGTTGCACCAGCAACATTCTGAAACAGGTGGAAGCCCTGCGCCTGACCGCCAGCGATTTCTCGACCTATAGTCGCGTTCCACGGGCCGAACTTGCGGCCGGTGACTTGCGCGAACCGCTGCAAGAGATCTGTGATGCCTATGCCGACTCCGCCCGCGAAGGGGTGACCCTGGAATTGCAGCTGCCCGCCGAACCAGTTCCGGCACTATTCGATTTCCGGCTGCTCGGCCGGGCTTTGCGCAATTTGCTGGAGAACGCCCTCCGTGCCAGTGGTGACGGTGGCGTTGTGGAGGTGTCCGTCGAGGCCCAGCAGGCAGCCGTCATCACCGTCCGCGACGCGGGCCCAGGGGTTGACGAGTCGGCCTTGCCGCGAATCTTCGATCCCTATTTCTCTACTCATGACACTGGCACCGGGTTGGGCTTGGCGATCACCCGGCGCATCGTCGAAGAACACGGCGGCGTGATCGAAGCTCGCAACTGGGCTGGCGGCGGGCTTGAGGTGACTATTACAATGCCCTTGGCCAATGTCTGAGATACAACACTTTCAACGACGCCATCCTGGTTTGGGGCGCGCGGGTTGTCTGCTGGTCGCGCTGGCGGTCCTGTGGACTAGCGCCTGCGACTCACAGCGAGCGCGCAAACCACCCAGCTCGGCCATCTGGCTGGGCAGCAACGCGCCTTTGCTGGAGGCCAGCCACTTGTCCCGCTTGCGGGCTGCCGGAGTAGACGAGCTGTTCTTACAAGCCGCTGAACTGAGTTCCTCTGGTTCCCTGGCGCAGCGCTTCGAACTCCCCCGGTTACCGCCTGGCACCACCGCTACTTTGGTGTTGACCGGCGCCTTGGATCCGCTGGCGGTAGACGTCGAGAGCTTGGCCGCCGATCTGCGTCAGCTGCGATTTGAGGCCGAAGGGGAGGGAATAGTGCCGCTGGGCTTTCATTTCGACCTCTTGGAGGTCGGCAGTCGCAGCGCCTATGCTGAGATGTTCGGCGAGCTGCGGCCCAAGCTCGGCGGTAGCTCCTACTTGTCGGCCAGCGCGCCGCGGCAGTGGGTGGGTAGCGTGGGCTATGCGGAGTTGTCCAAGGCGACTGATTTCCTGGTGGTATTTCTCTATGGCCAAAGGGTGCATGAGCTAGAGGATTTGGCGGCTTGGGATCAGACCGAGATCGAACGTCAGCTGCAGCAGATCGAAGCCTTGGCCCAACCTTATTTGCTTGGCTTGGTGACTTTGGGCACCGCCACTCATCTGACATCAGGCGGCCAAGTTCGGGCGCGGACCACCCGCATCAGTCTGCCCGAGGTGTTGTGGAATCGGGCGCTCAAGCTACAGCCAGGGTTCACTTTGGCGGCCGGTAGTCGACGGGTTTATGAGGTCGGTGCCCTGCGCCGAGCAACCGTCGGCCCGTTTGAACTCAAGAGTGGCGACCGGGTGCGGGTAGTGCGACCGGCGAGTGCCGACTTGGAGGAACTCGGCAGGCTGCTCGGCGCCTGGCACACCCCGAATTGCCTTGGCCGGCTGTACTATCGCCTGGCCGGAGACGAAGAGCGCCTCTCGCTGAGTCTCGGCAACTTGCTCAATGCCCTCGATCCCAATCCCGCCACCCCGGACCTGGAGCTGCAAGCGGCGGTGCAACGCCGGATCGGCGGTGGCTACCGCATGCGTTTCGCTATTCGCAATCGCAATGGTGAGATCACCGATCTCTCGCTGCTCGACAACAACTACTTGCAGGTGACGGTCAAGAACGGCACGGTGATCGGCCACCGGGTCGACGTGGGTGATTTCTATCGCTTCGACCTGCTGCGCCACGATAGCGACGGCGAACTCGAACGCACTTTTCGTAATCCCGATGTGATCCGCCTGCACCTTGCCATCCTCGGCGGTGACCAGCGGGTGGAGACTGGCGATCTGGAGCTGCGCACCCGCGGGGTGCCGGAATTAGAGTTGCGAGCGGTCTTCCTGCTCAGCGACGGGCGCAACCTGGAGGTCGGCCCGACCCATTGGCGCGGCAGCGAGCAGGTCGGTGGTGGCGGTTGAGCAGGCTGCTGCAGGCAGCCGCGGCACCGGTGGTGGATGTCTACCGTGGCCTTGATCGTTGCTTGGCGGCAGGCTGGAGCGGCTTGCTGCGGGTCGTCGCCGGACTGCTTTTGGGCTGGTGGATCTACGTCCCCTGGCACGAACTACTGCACGCCTTAGGCTGCTGGGCAAGCGGCGGCCAGGTGGGTCGATTGGAGATTGCCGAACTCTATGGCGGCAAGGTGCTGGCCCATTACTTCAGCTTTGTCGAGGCGGGTGGGGAGTACGCCGGCCGCCTGGCTGACTTCGACACCGGCGGTAGTGATGTCATTTATCTGGCCACTGACCTGGCTCCCTTTTTACTGACTCTGTGGCCTGGGGTTTGGCTGTTGCGAAGAATGGCGCGGGGCGGACGGCCGCTGTTTTTCGGCGGCGCGCTGCCCTTCGCCTTGGCCCCCTTCTTGTCGCTGACCGGCGATGCCTACGAAATCGGCTCGATTCTGGTCACTCGCCTGCCACCGTGGCAGGCGCTGAGCGAAGTCTTGCGGGGTGACGATATCGCCAAGGTGGCGATGGGTCTGGCGGCGGCCGGCCCGGTAGCTTGGACAGGGTGGGTAATGGCCGGCGTTCTGGGAGCTGTTTGGGCGTGGCTCAGTTGGCGGCTGGGGTCAGCGGTTGCCGGCCGGTTTGCACAACCTTCACTCGAGGCCTTTATGCCGCCAACCGCAGAGTTGGAGTGAGATCATCGAATGTACTGGCTAGTGCCAGTGCTCTGCCTCGAGGCCCTGTTGGGAGTAGCCCCGCCGGCGGTTGGCTGCCGTCTGCGCGACGCGGGAATCACAGTCCAGACGGTGCGGCTGACGGCAGCTGCCGCGACTCCGTGCTACCGTGCTGGCAACGAGGCCCCGGCAGCTGCCTTGAGACTAGGCACCCGAGCGGGCCGATCTCTGCGTAGCTGGTGATCGGCGTTTGATCGCCAGCCGTGGCACCAACGACCAAGACTGGAGTGACACCATCAAGACAATCCGCAATGTGACGACCCGGCCTCTCAAGGTGCCCTTGCCACGCGGCAAGGTGCTTTTCCTGAGTCCCCAAAAAACCGGAGGGATCGCTGATCGGGCGGTGGATCATCCGCCGCTCGCTCGCCTGGTGGAAGCTGGCGAGCTGGAAGTGGTCAGTAACGCTAGCCACACAGAGCTGCAGAAGGGCTCACCGGGTGCGGTACGCGCTTCGAACCAGGATGCCCACCCGGAACGCACCATGCGTCAACGCGGCGACCGTTAGCCGCCGGCCAAGAGAGGTAGGACTTGGTGATCCGCAATCGTCCGGCACAGGCGGCTCAGAACTCCCACAGGGCGCGTATCGGCAGTGCGTCGATCCGTGGCCCGCAGGGTAGGGCTTGGTCACCGCGATGCAGCAAGATTCCGCGGTGAAACCGCTCGCCGGTGCTTGCCGCCAGTGTCTTGAGTCCACGCAGGTCATTCCAATCCCAAGTGGCTCCAGCCTCGACCTCAATGCCAAGAACGCGACCTGCGGCGTCTTCCAACACCAGGTCAACCTCTTGGGCGCTCGAGGTACGGAAATGAAATTGGTCAGTCAAACCCGCGATATTCGCCAGATCCCGAATGTCGCGTTGCAGAATAGTGGTGATGT
This sequence comes from Candidatus Multivoradales bacterium, assembly GCA_965248925.1. GTDB lineage: Bacteria > Acidobacteriota > Thermoanaerobaculia > Multivoradales > J023 > CBDFLE01. The sequence continues at coordinate 489,777 of CBDFLE010000005.1, forward strand.
AGGCTGAGAACCAGGCGGAGCGCCGGTCGTCATCCTGGCGGCTGACGACCTCTGGAAAGCCCCCGGTACATGCTCTGCGAATCAACTCGCTGGCCGATGTTAGCGGCTGAGCAAGAACGTATCTATTCGGTGTGATCCGAACCGGGGCGCTGCCCCTACTCGCGACCAGCGGTGCTTTGGAGATATTTGAGATACCCTTCGATGTCTTCAAGGCCGTCGAGTTCTCGGATCACCGGCACAACATAGGCCAGGGATCGGATCTTGGCTAGCTTTGGTGCCTCTGGAGATCGAAGGATTCGTCGACCGGATGCGAGGAGAATGGCTGCTCTGATCTGTTCGAAGGAGACTTGCTGCTGGTGGAGATCTAGAGCGAGCACGCGGTCAGTGGGCCTTGCCTGAGCAGGGGTCTCCCGCTGCTCGAGGTAGGCTCTGAGAACCGCTTGGACGTAGTCGCACTGGCTCATGACGCCTTCGCCTTTCGCCGCCGGGCACGGTCTTGTGCTCGCCGTTTCTTTTCCTCTTCTGCTTCTTTGCGCCGATAGGAGTCGCCGTCGGTGGTCAGCAGAATAGATTTCTTCTGATACCTCCGGCTTACCACCTCGAAGAGGAGGTCGGCGTGGCGATGGTCATAGGACAGGTAGCCTAGCTCGTCAATGGCCAGCAGATCGGGCCGGGTGTAGAGGGCCAGGCGCCGCTGCAGAGCCCTGGAACTCTCTTGTGCCGCGAGGTCGTTGAGCAGCTCGCTGGCGGTGAGCATGCGTCCGGTGGCGCCCCGCAGCAGGGCCTGATAGGTGAGATTCTGAACGATCATCGACTTGCCGACGCCGTTGGGACCGAAGAGGATGACGTTGGCTCCTTCTTCGAGCCATTGGAAGTTGAAGAGGTCTTCCACCATCAGGCGATCGATCTTTCGTGGCCACTTGTAGTCGAAGTCGGCCATCGGCTTGAAGGTGCCGATGTGGGCGTTGCGGATTTCTCTCTCGAGGCTCCTCTGGTGTCGCACTATCTCCTCTCGGTCGATCAGGGGCAGCACCCAAGGCTGGTTTTGAAGTTGACTCCAATCTTCGACCAGACCGTGCAGCCCGAGCTTCTTGGCCCGGATGAGCAGATCCTCAGTCGTCGTCATGAGGATCCTCCTGGCGGCTAAGACGGTCGTAGTCGTTGAGATCATGAGGGCGCACGTCGAGATCCCGGATTCTGGGATCTTTGGGGGGCCCAGCGACACTTAGACCTGTGCATCTGAGTTGAGCTCCCAGCTCTTCCGGTTCTTGCACTGGCCTGCGGCGATTTCCGGGAGGGTCGAACGAGAGACGTGGTCGGCTGTGGTGGACTGGGGCCTTGCGCATGGGCTGTCGAGATGCCGAGTCTATTTCTCGATGGTGATAAGCAAATCGCTGGAAACAAGAGACTTGAAGGCGGCACGGTGGCTGCAGGCATGCATGGCGGCGAAATATCTGCTCTGGGCGGCGATTTCGGCGTCGTCCAGGGGGCTGGAACTCCTGCTTTCATCGATATTTGACACGGGAGTGCCAGGGCTCTAGCATTGGCTGGCCGGCCTTGCGCGATGGTCTTCTTGGAGTTTATCGAACTTGGGCGGCAACGCCGGGTCTGTTGGGTTCAGCCAGGCGCTTTGAGATCTAGAAACGCTGGGTTGAAGACGACAAATCGCGGTACTTCTTCAGTCGCATGCTTCCAGTGACGAGAAGGGGGGAATTGGCTTCAGGGAGTTTATGCCAATTGCCCGCCACAGCTTGGAGATGGCTTTTTATGGAAATCACCCAGGTCAAAGTGTTCCCGGTCCACGAGGACAAGCTTAAAGCGTTCGTTTCGGTGGTCTTTGATCACTGCTTCATGGTCAATGACATCAAGATCATTCAGGGTAAGGACGGGCTGTTTCTCAGTATGCCTAGCCGGCGCAAGAAGACTGGCGAGTTCAAGGATGTTGCCCATCCTTTGAACAACGAGACCCGTCGCTTGCTCGAAGAGAGGGTGTTGACGGAGTATCGTCAGATGGTGGACGACCCGACCCCCCGGCGCCCCGACCGCGAGGGTGAGGAGGAGGGAGAGGCGGCCACTGCCTCGGCCGGCGACTCCCAGCCCGAGGTCTCCGCGCCAGCCACCGGCGAAGGTCTCGACAGCAAGGCCGAAAAGACTCTCGAAGAAGTGCAGGAAATGCATTTGCGAGACTCTTTTTGGAGTGTTTCGTGACCTAGGTGCCACACTTTCTTGGACGGATGGCAGCGGCCGCCGCTGACCGCTGGCCTGCAGACCGTGGTGGTGTTGGTTTGCTCTGCCTCTGAATTCGGCCGCGGCGCGAAAATGTACCCAAGAATCCTCACGACTCGGTTACAATCCCGCTGCCGCTCCCGGTTGCAAGAGGCTTGATGCTGCGGCCCGTCGCGGGCTGAGCGCGGCTTTCCGTCCGCCAGGGGGCGCAAAAGGCAGGCCAGCGGGCCTATATCCGATGACAGTCGACGGCGGCGGCTACCGCCCGAGTGAGCACAGAATGTATGGCGAGCTGAAGATTTTCAGTGGCAGCGCTCATCCGCAGTTGACTGAGGATATCTGCCAGTATCTGAACGTGCCGCAAGGGAAGCTCGAGATCTTCAGCTTCTCAGATGGTGAGAAGTTCTGCCAGCTGAGCGAGAACGTGCGCGGCTGCGATGCTTTCTTGGTGCAACCGACCTGTGCCCCGGCTAACGACAATCTGGTCGAGCTGCTGATCATCCTCGACGCCCTGAGGCGGGCTTCGGTGTGTCGGGTAACGGCGGTGTTGCCGTACTACGGCTATGCTCGCCAGGACAAGAAAGACGCTCCCCGAGTGCCGATTACTGCCAAGTTGGTCGCCGATTTGATCACTACCGCCGGCGCCGACCGACTTCTCACCATGGATCTGCACGCACCGCAGATTCAAGGCTTCTTCAACATTCCAGTGGACCACCTTTTTGCCGCTCCGGTGGTCCTCGATGCAATCCGCGAGATGGAGATCGAGGATCTGGTGATCGTCTCGCCGGACGCTGGCGGGGTGGAGCGGGCGCGAGCGATCGCCAAACGCTTGGAGACCGGCCTGGCCATCGTCGACAAGCGGCGCAGCAAGCCCAACGAAGCCTCGGTGATGCATGTCATCGGCGAGGTTCAAGGCAGAACGGCTTTGATCCTCGATGATATCGTCGATACCGCCGGCACTTTGGTGCATACAGTGCAGGCGTTGGTGGACAAAGGCGCGCACCGGGTGCTGGCGGCCGGCGTTCACGGTATACTCTCCGGCCCGGCCTTGGAGCGCATCGAGAAATCACCCGTGGAGCGGGTTTTGATCACAAATACCACTCCGCTTACCGAGAAACTGCGGCATTCAACCAAGTTGCAGCCGCTGACTGTCGCACCGTTGCTCGGCGAAGCGATCCAGAGAATTCACAGCAATAGCTCGGTCTCGTCGCTGTTTGTCTGAAGCGATGATCGTCTGTTGACCGATTAGATCCGTGAGGAAGCAGCTATGAGCGAGTCCACTATCGAAGTGCAACAGCGTGTCGCCGAGGGCAAGAACGCCAATCGGCGGCTGCGCGCCGCTGGAGTTATTCCGGCGGTACTCTACGGCGGCGGGGGCGACTCGGTGCCAATCCAGATCAACCAGCACCAAATCGACGAGCTGCTGCGCTCTCGGGCCGGTGAGAACACGGTCTTCTTGCTCAAGCTAGAAGGCACCAAGAAGAGCCGTCACTCGATGATCCGCGACCTGCAGAAGGATTCCATCACCGGCCACCTGATTCACATCGACTTCCAGCGCATTCTGCTAGATCAGAAGATTAAGCTGGCGGTGCCGGTCGAGATCGTTGGTGTACCAGAGGGGGTCAAGACCGAAGGCGGCATACTCGACTTCGTAACTCGGGAAGTCGAAATCGAGTGCTTACCGACCCAGATACCGAACCAGATCAGGGTTGATGTCGAAGCGCTACATGTTGGCCAGCACATCGAGGCTGGGCAGATTGAACTGCCCAAGGGCATCGAGCTGCTGACCGATCGAGAGCGCGTGCTGGTGTCGATCGCCATCGCCCGGGTCGTCGAGGAAGAGGCCGAGGAGAGCGAGGAGCTACTCGAGGCCGAGACTGCGCAGCCTGAAGTGGTGGGTGGGGACTCTGAGGAAGGCGCCGGCTAAGAGTTGGCCATAGGTCGCTGCCGGCTAGGTTTGTCTGGCCGGCTGACCGACCTGTCTCAGACTGCACTATGAAACGAGACGATAATTCCAAAACCACCGCCCCAGCGGTGGTTTTGGGGCTTGGCAACCCTGGCCGGCGCTTTGTTGCGACTCGCCATAACGTGGGCTTTCGAGTGCTCGACGAGCTGGCACGCCGACGCGAGGTGGCGTTGGATCACCAAGAGTGCGGCGCGCTGATAGGTGAAGGTAGCGAACTGTTGCTGGTGGCGCCGCAGATCTACATGAATCGCAGCGGCTTCACCGCCCGCTGTTTGGTCGAGCGTCGAGGGGTAACGCCTGAACGCATCTTGGTGGTCTATGACGAACTACGCCTACCTCTCGGCAAGCTTCGGCTGCGCCGCGCCGGCAGTCCCGGCGGGCATCGGGGGATGGAGTCCGTAGCCGAGAATTTAGGTAGTGATCAAGTGCCGCGACTGCGTCTTGGAGTGGGCAGCCTGGATGGGGATCCGGATGGAGGCGAAGCACAGGTTGATTTTGTGCTCTCACCTTTCGCCAAGGAGCAGTTCGAGGCAGTGGAAAAGATGATCTGTCGCGCGGCCGATGCCTGCGAGACTTGGCTGAGTGATGGAATTGAGGTCGCCATGCAACGATTTAACGGCTGAGCCGGAGTTGCTGGACGAGTTGCAAGCTGACTTTAGTCGTACCACGACATCGCATCGCATACGAGCAGGACACCGGAGGCGAGGCTGAGCCGACCTTTCGCTGGCCTGCCAGTGGAGTTGGAGAATTCGCCAGAAGCCGCCGTGGAGGTGGTGCTGAACAGAGGCCCCCCTGTGGGGCAGGAAGGAGAAGAAGTGGACAGCCAAACAATCTTGTACGCCATTCCCTTGGCGGGAGTGTTGGCATTGATCTTCGCCGCGCTACGCGCCCGCTGGATCGGTGCCCAGGATGCGGGCAACGCCGAGATGATCACCATCGCCGGTCACATTCGTGATGGCGCGATGGCATTTCTACGCCGTGAATACACCGTTTTGGCCATTTTCGTCGTCGTTGTGGCGGCGTTGCTAGCCTTTGCTAATAGCGGCCGTGCCGACAGCTCATCGTTGATCGGCCTGTCGGTATTGGCTGGTGCGGTGTGCTCGGGCCTAGCCGGTTTCTTCGGCATGCGGGTGGCCACCGCCGCCAACGTGCGCACCGCGTCGGCCGCGCGTAGCGGCCTCAACGGTGCTCTGAGAGTCGCTTTCTCGGGTGGCGCGGTGATGGGATTCTGCGTCGTTGGTCTGGGAGTGTTGGGGCTGTCACTGCTCTTCTTGCTGTACGCCAGCCAGTTTGCCGGCGCCGACGGCGGTACGGATTGGGTGCGGGTGATCCGCGTGGTCACTGGCTTCTCATTCGGCGCTAGCTCGATCGCTCTCTTCGCTCGGGTCGGCGGTGGTATCTACACCAAGGCGGCCGATGTCGGCGCTGATCTGGTGGGTAAGGTGGAAGCGGGCATTCCCGAGGACGATCCGCGCAACCCGGCGGTGATCGCTGACGCCGTTGGCGACAACGTTGGCGATGTCGCCGGGATGGGAGCCGACCTCTTCGAGTCCTATGTTGGGGCCATCGTTGGCGCCTTGGTGCTTGGCGGTGCCGCCACGGTCTCCGCCGGAGCCGGCACCACGGGCATTCCCCGCCTGGTGCTGTTGCCGTTGGTGCTGGCTGCGTTGGGCATCGTCGTATCGTTGGCCGGCACCTTGTTGGTGCGGACGAAGGATGGCGGTAACCCCAGCCACGCCCTGCATCGAGGCACTCTGGGTTCGGCCATTGTGATGTTAGTCGCTACCTTCTTCGTGACTCGTGCTTTGTTGCCGGGGACCTACAATCTCGAGGGCCAGGATTTTGGCGCCAGTGGCGTCTTCTGGGCTACTTTGGCGGGCCTGTTGGCAGGAGTGTTGATTGGTCTAATCACCGAGTACTACACTTCGGAAGAGCGGGCGCCGGCGCGGGCCATTGCTCGTGAGAGCGAAACCGGTGCGGCCACCAACATCATTGCCGGCCTCGCGCTGGGCATGAAATCGACCGCCTTGCCGGTGATCGTGCTGGTCGCCGCCATGCTGGTGGCCTTCGACCAGGCGGGCCTCTATGGCATCGCCATTGCTGCCCTGGGCATGCTTTCCACTACCGGCATCCAGTTGGCGGTCGATGCCTACGGCCCGATCGCCGACAATGCCGGCGGTATCGCCGAGATGGCTCATCTGGGCGAGGACGTTCGGGCGCGTACCGATAAGCTCGACGCGGTGGGCAACACCACGGCGGCCATCGGTAAGGGCTTCGCCATTGGTTCGGCGGCGCTCACCGCGCTGGCGTTGTTCGCTGCTTTCCGCACTGAGGCGGGGGTCACCGACATCATCCTCACCGATCCCCTGGTTATGGCCGGCCTGTTCATCGGCGCGATGCTGCCTTTCTTGTTCTCGGCGATGGCTATGCAGGCGGTTGGCAAAGCAGCTTTCGAGATGATCGAAGAGGTTCGCCATCAGTTCAAGACGATTGACGGCTTGATGGAGGGCAAGGCGCAGCCCGACTATGCCAAATGCATCGATATTTCCACCAAGGCGGCCATTCGCGAGATGGTGCTGCCAGGTCTGCTGGCGATCACGGTGCCGGTAGCTGTAGGGTTCATTTTCGATGCCAAGGCCCTTTGCGGGGTGCTCGCTGGAGTCACCACCAGCGGCGTCATGCTGGCCATTTTCCAGGCCAACGCCGGCGGCGCTTGGGACAACGCCAAGAAGTACATCGAGGCTGGGCACCACGGCGGCAAGGGCTCCGATGCCCACCACGCGGCGGTAACGGGCGATACGGTTGGCGACCCATTCAAGGACACCTCGGGACCGAGCTTGAACATCTTGATCAAGCTGATGACCGTCGTTTCTCTAGTTATTGCGCCGATGCTCTAAGCTTCCAGCGCGACTGTGGCTTGCGTTTTTGGTCGGAAGGCTTAGAATAGCGAGCTTCCTGCGGGCTATCCGTTAGGGTGTGGCCCGCACCACACACCACCTCTCTGTTCCGCGCAGCAAGACGCGGGACCGAATGAGGCCAGAGGGAGGTCCATTGATGACCCGTACCTACGAGTTGGGCTTTGTAGTAGAACCTCGTCAGAGTGACGAGGAAGTGCAAGCCCTGACCGACAAATACAAAGAGATGATTGTGGCCGCCGGCGCCGAGGTCACCTACGAAGATCATTGGGGCAAGCGCAAGCTGGCCTATCCGATCGAAAAGTACACCGAGGGCAAATACGTCTTCCTGTACATCTCCGCCAATGGCACGGTGCCGCCGTTCCCTGAGATTGAGCGCCTGATGGGCCAGAACGACAAGGTGCTGCGGTTCCTGACAGTGCGCACCGATGAGGGCATCAAGCGGGCGATGCGCAAGGGCAAGATCAAGCCCCACATTCCCGGTCAAGAAGAAGAAGCAGAGCCCGCGGTCGAGGAGACCGACAAGGCTGACGAGAGCCAGGAGAGCTGAAGATGGCCAGGAAGAAAGTCTTCTACCGCCGCCGCAAGGTCTGCAAATTCACCGTCGAGGGAATCGAGTACATCGATTACAAAGACACCAAGCTGTTGCAGCAGTACATCCTTGAGCGGGCCAAGATTCTGCCGCGTCGTATTTCCGGTACTTCCGCCCGCCACCAGCGTATGCTGGCTCAGGCGATCAAACGCGCCCGTCACCTGGCGCTGATCCCGTTCACCGCTGATTAAGAGGGCCGGAGCGATGGAAATCATCCTGATGGAAGACCAGCGCAACCTCGGTAAGCGCGGTGAGGTCATCAACGTCAAACCGGGTTACGCCCGCAACTACCTACTGCCCAAGGGCATTGCGCTGCACGCGTCGAAGGGCAACGTCGCCTTCTTCGAGCAGCAGCGTAAGAAGATCGATGTGCGGCACAGCAAGGAGCGCGACGAGGCGGCCGAAATCGCGGCGCATCTGGCCAGCCTGAAGATCTCGATCAGCAAGCGGGCCGGCGAGACCGAGACCCTCTACGGTTCGGTCACCAATGGCGAAATTGCTGATCTGCTGGCCGAGAAAGGCGTGCGCATTGATCGACGCAAAATCGATATTGGCCTCGGCATCAAGACTCTCGGTGATCATCTGGTGGCGGTCGACCTGCACCCCGAGATCATGGCCGAGTTGACGGTGTCAGTGGTTCCGGAAGAGCACTAGTTGGAAGGTCGGCGCGGCGTGGCGAAGGAGACCGCTGGGCGGGATCAGAGCGCCACGCCGTCGATCGATCAATTTCTCGATCAGCCGACCCGAGATCTGGGCCATTGGGCCTGGTTGTGGGAGGGCGATCAGCGCTTTCCGATCCGTGGCAGCCGCGGCATATTGGGCCGCGGGAAAGCGCTTCTCAAGCGTCTCCTGCGGCCCTTTCTGCGTCTGGCTCTAGCCGAGACCTTTGATCGCCAGCGGGTTTTTAACCTGATTCTGATCGAGACTCTCGAGCGTCAGCGCCACAGCTTGCGCAGCGACATTGATGGCTTGCGGCAGCATATCGAAGCGATTCACCACGATCATCAAAGCGCCATCGAAGCCCATGCCGAGCGCTTGGTGCAACTCGACCGCCGCCTCGCCCAGAGCTTGCAAGATGTGATGAAGCATAACGACGCGCTGGTCGCCCGCCTCGATCAGAAGCTCGATCGCTACCGTCGCGAAGCCCGTACCCTTTCGTCTCAGCTCGGTGCTTTCATTGCCGCCCGCCAGGCCGAGCCGCCGCAACCCCTGGCCGCGGTGCAGAGGGAGCAGACCTACCTGGCCTTGGAGCTACGGCATCGCGGCTCGGAAGAGGAGATTGGCCAGCGGGTCAACACCTACTTACCTTTTCTCAAGCACCGGGGCCTGATTCTCGATCTCGGTTGTGGCCGTGGCGAAGCCCTGGCAGTGCTCAATAGCCATGGTTACCCAGCGCGCGGAATCGACTCGAGCAGCGAAATGGTGGGCTTGTGTATGGCCAAGGGCCTGGACGCCGTCAACGGCCAGCTGTTCGATTATCTGACCGAGGAGGTAGATCCCGACTCGTTGGGTGGGGTGGTGTCATTCCACGTCATCGAGCACCTGCCTGCAGACTCGTTAGAGCGCCTGGTGCGCCTCGCCTGGCGGGCCCTGGCACCGGGTGGCGTGTTGATTTTGGAAACACCGAGTCCGCTGTCTGTAGTGATGGCAGCTCGCGATTTCTGGACCGATCCCACGCACTTGCGGCCGGTACACCCGGCCAGTCTTGAGGTGGCTTACCGCGAGGCTGGATTCGAGCCGGTGCATCGCCTTGACCTGCATCCGTTCCCCACGGCGCAGCAGTTGCCGCAGATCGATCTCGGCGACTTGCCGGCAAGCCAGAGGCAGTTGGGCGATCAGGTCAACCGTTTGCGGGACCGCCTCGACGAATTGTTGCACGGCCACCGGGATTACGCTTTGATCGGTGTCAAGCCCGCTTGAGCGGCCGCGACCCTGCTGCGAGTTGCACAGTCGCCCAAAGCCCGGTAGGCTTATGGACATGTCGTCACGCTCGCTCGCTGGAGTCCTCATTCTGCTTCTTTTCGCCGCGCCGCTCGGTGCGTCGGTGTGCGGTGGATGTGGTCCCGAGCACTGTCAGATGGCTGGCATGGCTGGCATGGTTGGGGCGTCAGGGATCAGCGAGCCAGCAGCTGGGGATCACTGTCCGGCTGCCGGAGATGCCGCTGAGCAGGCAGCTCCTTGCGTCTCTCTGGGGTCGGTAAGAGTTGTTGCCGGCTGCTGCGTGGTTGAGGCGGCTCGAGAATCAGAGAGTAGCTCCACAGCAGTTGTTTCGACCTCTCTTGACTCCGTTTTCGAGCTTGCTCTAGCGATTGATGCTCGGGTCCTCGGGCCTCTCTTCGCCGCGAGCCGGCTGGAGGCCCCGCCGCGCCTGGCCCTCCAGCCCCTTTACACCCTGTACAGTTCCCTGCTGATTTGATTCACCTTTCGGCGTAGTGCGTTCCGCGTCTTTCGACGCGTGATCACCCCTACTCGGAAGGAGAATCATGTTGCTCAAGGAGTTTGTGCCTTTACTGGTCGCGTACCAGGTTTTCGGGTTCGGCGTTCCTAGTATGGCGCCAGCGGAGTTGCCCTCGCAGCTTGCCGGTGAGGGGTTGGTGGCCGAGGGTGGACTGCTGCTCGGCGGCCCGACGGGCGCTTTGATCGCCGGCCAAGAATCCGCCGCGCTGCGGCAGGTGGGGAAGGAAGTGTTAGCCCGCCACCCTGGGATTGCTCGTGCGCGGCGGCAGGCCGCGGCAGCTGCCGCGCGGGCGCCACAGGTGCGTTCCTTGCCCGATCCGGTGGCGGCCCTGACTCTCTTTGCGCTGCCGCCTGAGACTCGGGTTGGCCCGCAGCGGCTGAGCGCATCGATTCGGCAGAGATTCCCCTGGTTCGGCAAGCTGGCCCTCAAGGAACAAGCAGCCCTCTACGATGCGGCGGCTGTCGCAGCCAAGGTAGAGGTATTGCGGCTCGATGTGCTCACTGAAGTGCGGCGGCTGGTGCTTGAGTTGAGCTTTCTCGACTCCCACCAGGCGATTGTCGGTGGGGAGCGCGGCACTCTGGTGCGGTTTGAGCAGGCGGCTCAGGCGCGCTACTCGGCGGGCACCGGATTGCAGCAGGAGAGCGTGCGCATCCAGGCGCAGATCACCCGTACAGACACTCGCTTGTTGAACATCGCCGAGCGCCGAGCTTCGCTGCTGGCCACGCTCAATGCCCTGCGCGATCGGCCGGCGGATCAGGGGGTGGCAGGGGTGCAACCGCCGGTCCCAAGCCAGCCGCTCTTCGATCGCCAAGAATTGGGCCGAGAAGCCCGCTCGCGGCGACCCGAAATGGCGGTAGCGATCGCTGAAGTTGCCGCGGCAGCAACTCGAGTGGAGCTGGCCGAAAAGAGCTTCCATCCCGATTTCACTCTCGGTTTCTCTTACACGGCAGTGGGCAAACGCCGCGATGCAGCGGGCCGCGCGACTCCACCCTCGGGCAACGGTGACGACATTCTCGCCCTTACCGGCTCTCTCAACCTGCCGGTGTGGCGGCGCAAGTTGGTGGCCGGGGTCGAAGAAGCCCAGGCCAACCATTGGGCGGCGCAAGAGAAGAAGCGCGAAGTCCTCGCCGGTATCGAGCGCTCGATCGGCGATCTCACCGCCCGCATGCCGTTGCTTTTCGAGCATTGGCGGCTGCTCGATACGGTGCTGCGAGTTCAAGCACGGGAGGCGTTGCGCTCGGCCGAAACCGCTTACAGCACGGGCAAGCTGAACGCGGTAGATCTGCTCGATGCTGAGGTCGTGCTCTTCGATGTCCGCATCGCCACGGCTCGTACTCGCACCGATCTCGCCATAGCTCAAGCCGAATTAGAGCGCGCAGTTGCTCACTCGCTGCTACCTGTCCAGGAGGGTCTATAGCATGTCCGATGAGAATGTTGGCAAGATGAGTCCACGAAGCGTGATGTTTCTGGCCGTTGCCCTCATCGCCGGGGTGCTGCTGGCGCAGTTGCTGCCACCCGACCTCTTGGGCTTGCGGCACCGATCCACTTCTGTGAGCGGTGAACCCGAGGTTGCGGTCGATGGCCAGCTGTGGACCTGTGGCATGCACCCGCACGTGATCGAGCACGAGTCGGGGCAGTGTCCGATTTGCGGTATGAACCTGGTGCCCATGCGAGGTCTGGATGGCGCCGAGCCCATCCCCGATCAAGTGGCGCAGCCGGAACTGCTCTTCTACCGCAATCCGATGGACCCATCCATCACCTCGCCGGTGCCGGCCCAGGACAGCATGGGGATGGCCTATGTGCCGGTCTACAGCGATCCCGGGGCTGTTCCAGGGGCTGCTCTAGGTGCTGGATCGGGAGCGACAGTGCGTATTGACCCGGCGGTGGTGCAGAACATGAATGTCCGCACCGAGATCGTCGAGCGTCGCGACCTCACCCAGCCGATCCGCACCGTCGGCTACCTGGAGTACGACCAGCAACGGATGGTCACGGTGACCACCAAGTACTCGGGTTGGGTCGAGAAGGTCTACGTCAACTACGTCGGCGAGAAGGTGCGCCGCGGCCAGCCCCTGTTCGAGGTCTACTCCCCCGAGCTGGTGCAGACCGAGCAGGAGCTGCTGTCGGCGTTGGAATTCGCCCGCCAGCTGGCCGACGCGCCGGAGGATGCGCGCGCGCGTGCCGAGTCGCTGGTCGATTCGGCACGCACCCGGCTCGGCTATTGGGATATCTCACCGCGGCAGATCGCCGTCCTGGAGGAAACCGGTGAGGTCTTCCGCACCCTCAAGGTGGCGGCCAAGTCCGGCGGCTTGGTGATGAAGCGGATGGCCGGCCTGGAAGGCATGGCGATCAAGCCGGGGATGAAGATCTTCCACATTGCCGACCTGTCGAGCTTGTGGATCTCGGCGGAGCTTTTCGAAGACCAGGTCGCTTGGGTGCGGGAAGGCACCCCCGCCGAGATCGCCCTGGCCTATTTCCCCGGCAAAAATTTCACCGGCAAGGTGCGTTTCCTCGAGCCCGAGTTGTCGGAGAAGACCCGCACCATGCGGGCCAAGATCGAAGTGCCCAACCCCGGCGGCCGGCTGCGCAAGGGGATGTTCGCGACGGTGGAGTTTCAACCGGTGATCGTTCGCGATGCGGTGGCGGTGCCGGCGCAGGCGGTGCTGCGCACCGGGCTGCGCAACGTGGTGGTGGTCGCTCTCGGCGAGGGGCGTTTCGTGCCGCGGGAGGTCATCATTGGTCACGAGGCCGAAGGCTATGCCCAGATCCTCAACGGTCTCGAAGCGGGAGTGGAGGTGGTCACCTCGGCCCAGTTCCTGCTCGATTCCGAATCCAAGCTGCGGGAAGCGATCCAGAAGATGATCGCCGGTCGTTCGTAGGGGACAAGCAATGCTCAACCGTGTCATCGAGTGGTCTCTCAAGAATCAGCTGCTGGTTCTGGTGGCCCTGCTGTTGGCCGTCCTTGGCGGTGTCTGGTCGATCAGCGAGACCCGCGTCGACGCCATTCCTGATCTGTCCGATGTGCAGGTGATCATCTACACTGAGTTCCCCGGGCAGGCTCCACAGGTGATCGAGGATCAGGTCACCTACCCGCTGACCTCTAAAATGCTGGCAGTACCTTTCGCCAAGGTGGTGCGCGGCTACTCCTTCTTCGGCTTCTCGTTTGTCTACGTGATCTTCGAAGACGGCACCGATCTCTACTGGGCGCGCTCGCGAGTGCTCGAATACCTCTCGGCGCTGGCCGGCAAGTTGCCGCCGGGAGTGACGCCGCAACTCGGCCCCGATGCCACCGGGGTTGGCTGGGCCTTCATGTACGTGCTCAACTCGCCGCAGCGTTCGCTGGCCGAACTCCGCAGCTATCAGGATTGGTACCTGCAATATGGCTTGTCGTCGGTGGAGGGAGTTTCGGAAGTGGCGTCGATCGGTGGATTTGTGCGCCAATACCAAGTAGAGGTCGACCCGGTGCGGCTGCGCGCCTACAGCATGCCGCTGAAGAGGATCAAGCGAGCTATTCAACAGTCCAACATCGACGTCGGTGGTCGTCTTTTGGAGATCGCCGAGCGCGAATACATGGTCCGCGGCAGGGGCTATATCAAGGGTGTGGAGGATCTCGAGAATATTGTGCTGTCGGTGGGTCCAGGTGGCGTGCCGGTGCTGCTCAAGGATGTCGCTCGGGTGGTCATTGGCCCGGACGTTCGCCGCGGTCTGGCGGATTGGAACGGCGAAGGGGAGACGGTGGGCGGCATCGTCGTGGTGCGCTCCGGCGCCGACACCCGCACCACCATTCAGCGGGTCAAGGAGAAGCTCGAGGAGCTCAAGGCCGGGCTGCCGGACGATGTCGAGATCGAGGTGGCCTACGACCGCAGTGGCCTGATCGAGCGTTCCATCGCCACCCTCATCGATACTTTGATCGAAGAGCTGGTGGTGGTCTCATTGATCTGCATCCTCTTCCTCTTCCACTTCCGTTCCGCTTTCGTCGCCATCGTCTCGATTCCGCTGTCGATCTTGCTGGCTTTTATTCTGATGCGCTGGCAGGGGCTGGGGGCCAACATCATGTCCTTGGGGGGGATCGCCATCTCGATCGGGGTGTTGGTCGACGCCGCCATCATCATGGTGGAGAACGCCCACAAGCATTACGAGGAGTGGCAGGGCAAGCGATCTCACTTCGAGATTATCTTGCGTTCGGCGCAGGAGGTCGGGCCGACCCTCTTCTTCACCTTGCTGGTGATCACCGTCTCCTTCATGCCGGTGTTCACCTTGCAAGCTCAGGAGGGCAGACTGTTCAGTCCTCTGGCCTTCACCAAGACTTTTGCCATGGGCATGTCGGCGATCTTGGCGGTGACCGTGGTGCCGGTACTGATGTATTGGTTTGTGCGCGGCAAGATCCACGGCGAAGCCAAGCATCCGGTATCGCGGCTGCTGCGCTTTCTCTACACCCCGGTCTTGCATCTGGCGTTGCGTTGGCGCTGGCAGGTGATCATCGCCATGGCGGTGATTCTGGCGGTGACGGTGATTCCTCTGCGGCGCATCGGCTCGGAGTTCATGCCGCCGCTATGGGAAGGAGACCTGCTCTACATGCCGACCACCTTCCCCGGTCTGTCGATCACCAAGGCGAAGGAGATCTTGCAGCAGACCGACAAGATCATCCGCACTTTCCCGGAGGTGGAATCGGTCTTCGGCAAGGTTGGCCGGGCCGAGACCGCCACCGATCCGGCGCCCCTATCGATGATCGAGACCACCATCGTGCTCAAAGATCCGAGCGAGTGGCGGCCGGGGCTGACCCGCGATGAGCTGATCGCCGAGCTCGATAGAGCGGTGCAGATTCCGGGTCTCACCAACGCCTGGACGATGCCGATCAAGACCCGTATCGACATGCTTTCCACCGGCATCAAGACACCGGTGGGGATCAAGATCGGTGGCCCGGACCTGCGCACCTTGGAAGGCATCGCCAAGCGGGTCGAAGCGGTGGTCAAGCCCTTGCCCGGCACCCTCTCGGCCTATGCCGAAAGGGTCATGGGTGGCAGCTACTTGGACTTCGACATCGACCGCCAAGCGGCCGCCCGTTTCGGCCTCAATGTCGGCGATGTTCAAGATGTCATCCGCTCCGCCGTCGGCGGCATGAACGTCTCCTGGACGGTCGAAGGGCTGGAGCGCTATCCGATCAACGTGCGCTACCCGCGGGAGCTGCGCGACAGCCCGGCGGCCCTCGGTGAGATCCTGGTGGCAACTCCGGCGGGAGGGCAAGTGCCGCTCAAGCAGCTCGCCAAGCTCGAGCTGCGCGATGGGCCGCCGGGCATCAAGTCCGAGGGTGCCCGCCCCAACGCCTGGATCTATGTCGACCTGCGGGGTGTCGATGTCGGCTCGTGGGTCGAGCGGGCCAAGGAGGAGGTGGCTGCCCAGGTGGAGATACCGCCCGGCTACACCATCTTCTGGTCGGGTCAGTACGAGTACATGCAGCGGGCCAAGGCTCGGCTGCTGCTCATCGTGCCGATCACTCTCTTGCTGATCTTCCTGATCCTCTACTTCCACACCCAGTCGGTCATCAAGACCGCCATCGTCTTGTCGGCGATCCCCTTCTCCTTGGTGGGCTCGGTCTGGCTGATGGATTTCTTGGGTTACAACTGGTCGGTGGCAGTGATCGTCGGCCTGATCGCCCTGGCCGGGCTGGCGGCCGAGACCGGAGTGGTGATGCTGCTCTACCTCGATATCGCCTACGACCGCTGGCAGGAGCAGGGCCGCATGCTCAGCTTCTCGCATCTGCGTGAGGCGGTCGATCACGGCGCCGTGCAGCGCATCCGGCCGAAGATGATGACTGTCGCCGCCACCTTCTTCTCCCTGGTACCGATCCTCTGGGCCACCGGCACCGGCTCCGACGTCATGCGGCGTATCGCCGCGCCGATGGTCGGCGGGGTCTTCACCTCCTTCCTGGCGGAGTTGGTGGTGTTTCCGGCCATCTACTTCATCTGGCGCGGAGTCGGCCTGCAAAGAACGGCCCTTTTCGCCACTGTCGAGCGGTTGCAACCGACCGCAGAACCAGGAGATAGCCAATGATCGAGATCCTCTTTGACACTGACCCGACCCGCGGAGACCTCAGCCGCGCTGGCTTCACCTTGTTGGCGTTCACCCTGATGCTCGCCGCTTGCTCAGTGCAGCCCGGTTCGCAACCCCAGGACCCGGACGCGCCCGCGGTGGCGCGTAGCGGAATTCGTTTCATCGACCCGCCGTCGGGTTCCGGGGCGATGGCGCCCAGCCTGACCACGGGCCAAGACGGCGCCCTGCTGAGCTGGCTCGAGCCGACGGCCAGCGGCCACACTCTGTACTTCGCTGAATTTGCAGGTGAGAGCTGGTCGGCGCCGCTGCAAATTGCCTCCGGCGAAGCATTCTTTGCCAATTGGGCAGACTTGCCGCAGCTGGTGGTGTCCGCCGAGGGCACCCACTTTGCCCACTGGTTGCAGAAGTTGGGCGAGGACACTTATGCCTACGGCGCTTCCTTGGCGCGCTCGCGAGACGGCGGTGAGAGCTGGCAGCAGCTTGGCCTGCTGCACGACGACGCCACCCCGGCCGAGCACGGCTTCGTCTCGTACGCGCCGCTGGCCAGTGGTGGAGTGCAGGCATTCTGGCTCGATGGCCGGCTGATGCCCGGCGGCGGCGATATGCAGCTGCGCACCAGCTGGCTCGGCGAGGGCGCGGTCGAGGCCAGCACCCTGCTCGATGATCGGGTGTGCGAATGCTGCGCCACCGACGCGGCGACCACCAGCGCCGGTCCGGTGGTGGTTTACCGCGATCGTAGTTCGACGGAGATTCGCGATATCGCCCTCATTCGCGCAACCAGTGACGGCTGGAGCAAGCCTGTGGTGATCCATCAAGACGGGTGGCAGATTCAAGGCTGCCCGGTGAACGGTCCGGCGATTGCGGCCCAGGGCAATCGGGTCGCGGTTGCGTGGTTTTCCGCCGCGGGCGAACAGCCGACGGTCAAACTGGCGTTTTCAAGCGATGCTGGAGCCCACTTTGCGGCGCCGATCTCGGTGGATGACACCAAGCCAATGGGGCGAGTCGACGTGATTCTCGATCAGCGCGGGCTGGCGGTTGTTAGCTGGATGGGCCCAACAAGTGGTGGCGCGGAGATTCGCTGGCGCCAGATTGCTATCGACGGCGAGCGCGGTGCCGTGCAGATTGTTGCCGCGACCACGGCTGCGCGTTCGGCCGGCGTATCGAAGATGGCGCCCTGGGGCGATGGAATGCTCTTCGCTTGGGTCGAAGACGGCAAGCCCAGTCGCCTACGGACTGGCCTCGTCGGGTTGCGGTAGGAGTTCCTGGAGGAGTCGAAGTCGGGGTGGGTCATCGAGAGCTGCTTTGCTTTCCGGTTTACCTGGTAAGGGATATTCGAGGTACCTGCCCGTGAGCCTCAGCGTGGGGTACAGCGAGACCCTGGAACCCGTTTCGAGAGAAGATATCTAGGTGCAACGTACTCTCCTCAGCTGGCTGCAGGGAGGACCCGGAGTCCGAGTTCGGCAGCGCAGTTCCGGACTTGCTGGTCGAGGGTCGGGAGGTAGGTTTCGGGGTTCGTTGTCGCGGTGTGAAGAACGCTGCGAGGTGGAGGGCGTCGAGCGAGCGGATCGGCGGTCCTGGAAACGACTGCCGCGCCCGTTCGACAATCGGGTCGCTGAAGGGGAGCAGAATCCAGCTCTCGGCCAACCGCCCGAGTTCAGTGCAAAGATCGGCGAAGCAGTGCGGCGATAGATCACCGAGGCTGTGGGCGCGGTGGAAGGCGCGCTCAAATCGGCTACAACCTTGCCGTGGGAAGAGACTCGGATCCTTGCACCGGCTCGGACACGGCGAATGTACTCACTGAAGTGGCTCTTCAGCTTGCGAATGCCGACGGTGTCCTTCGGCTCAAGTGCAACCTCATGTAGTCACGAAGTCAATTACTGCGGGTGCGGCGGCAGGCGCGGTGCCTGGTGAGTGGCCGGCGAAGGCGTGACCGAGAGCAAGTTGCCCTGACTTCTTTCAAAAAGATCTCTATTTTTCCTCGAGCGGCGGACCGAGTTCCTGCTTGAGGACGGTGACCTATTGGCCGCAGTCCAGGCCTGCGATGCGAAATGATCTGTCGGTCCTGCTTCACTCTCCGAGTCGTGAGCTGCGAACCAGCCGTAGATCGCCGGCAGCACCAGCAGGGTCAGCAGGGTCGAAGTCACCAGGCCGCCGATCACTACGGTGGCCAGCGGTCGTTGCACTTCGGCGCCAGCACTGGTGGCCAGAGCCATGGGGATGAAGCCGAAGGAAGCGACCATCGCCGTCATCAGTACCGGTCGCAAGCGGGTCAAGGCGCCTTGCCGTGCTGCCTCATCGGCGCTAAGGCCATGATTGCGTTTCTCGACCACGTAGGAAATCAGCACCACGCCATTTAGGACGGCGACACCGAAGAGGGCGATAAAGCCGACTCCGGCCGAGATCGAGAAGGGGTAGCCACGCAGCAGGAGCGCGACCAATCCGCCGCTGATCGCCAGCGGAACGTTGAAGAAAATCAGGGTGGCCAGTCGGGCCGAGCCGAAAGTGGTGTAGAGCAGCACGAAGATCAGCACAAGGGCCAGAGGAACCAGCAAGGCTAGCCGCGCCGAGGCTGCTTGCAAGTTTTCGAACTGTCCACCCCATTCTATCGTCCACCCCGGTGGCACCTCGACTTGCCGCTCCACTGCTGCTTGCGCTGCCGCCGCGAAGGAAGCAAGGTCGCGTCCGCGAACGTTCGCCTCGACATTGATCCGCCGGCTGATGCGATCGCGGCTGATCTGCGCCGGACCATCCTCGATGCGAATATCAGTGAGCTGGGCTAGGGGGATCAGCCGTTGAGGAGAGCCCGGCGCAGCTGGGGCGGCGACTCGCAGGGTGCGGAGACGATCCAGGTCGGCTAGCACCTCGGGGCTGAAGCGGACTTGCAAGACGAAGCGTTTTTGACCCTCCAGCACGACGCCGAGCTGCTTGCCGCCGAGGGTCTCCACCACGTCGAGCACGTCCGCGGCGTTGATGCCATGGCGGGCGATGGCTTGGCGGTCGACTCGGATCCGCAACATCGGTAAGCCCAGGGTCTGCTCTGCTTTGACGTCGGCGGCTCCGGGAATCTCTTGCAGCACCCGCGCCACGGCATCGGCTTTCTCTTTCAACAGCGCCAGATCGTCGCCGTAGATGTGGACGGCGATGTCGGAACGAACTCCTGAGATGAGTTCGGAGACGCGCAGCTCGATGGGCTGGGAGTAACTGAAGATGGCGCCGGTGACGTTCTTTTGTAGGGCTTGGTCGATGGCTTCGATCAGCGCCTCTTTGGTGTCGTAGCGCCAGGTTTCTCGGGGTGCCAGCATCAGGTAGGTGTCGCTGATCTCCACGCCCATGGGGTCGGTGGCGATCTCCGCCCGCCCGGTGCGCGAGATTACCGTCTCGATCTCGGGAAATTGCTCTTTCAAGACCTTTTCAGCCACCGTTGAGATCTCATTCGACTGCTCGAGAGAAATCGATGGCAGGCGCCAGATCTGCACTGCGATAGCCCCTTCGTCGAGGCGCGGAATGAACTCCGCGCCAAGGAAAGGGGCAATAGCCAGGCTGGCCAAGAACAACCCCACGGCAACGCCGACGGTGACTTTCTTGTGCCGCATGGAGTGGCCCAGCAGCGGCAGGTAGAGACGCTTGGCAAGGCGGAAGAGGAAGGCCTCTTCTTCCGCCACCCGCTGTAGCAGCAAGCTTGCCAGCACCGGCATCAAGGTCAGGGCGCAGACCAGCGACGCCGCCAGGGCGAAGACCACGGTCATTGCCATCGGCCCGAACATCTTGCCCTCGATGCCGCGCAGCGCCAGGATCGGCAGATAGACGATCATGATGATGCCGACCGCGAAAACCACCGGCCTGGCGACTTGATGGGCCGCTTGGCGAACTTTTTCGCGATGCGGTGTGCGGTGATCTTGGCGGCGTTCGCGCAACACTCGGGAGATGTTCTCGATCATCACCACCGAGCCATCGACGATCAGGCCAAAGTCGATCGCCCCCAAGCTCATCAGATTGCCGGAAATGCCGGCCTGACGCATGGCGATGAAGGCCGCCAGCATCGACAGCGGGATGGCCAAGGAGACGATCAATCCGCCTCGCAGACTGCCCAGCAAGAGGAGCAAGACTAGGATCACCAAAAGGCCGCCTTCGCCGAGGTTTTTGGCCACCGTCTTGATCGTCCGCCGCACCAGCTCGGTGCGGTCGTAGAAGGGGTCGATGCTAACGCCGACCGGTAGGGTCTTCTCAAGCTGGGCGATCTTCTCCTTCACCTGATCGACCACCACCCGCGAGTTCTCACCGATCAGCATCATGACGACACCGACCACCGCCTCGCCGCGGCCGTCTCGGGTCACGGCTCCTTGGCGGATCATCGGCGCCAGCTCGGCGCGACCGACATCGCGCACGAACACCGGTGTGCCCTTCTCGTCCTGGGCCAAGACCACGGATTCGAGGTCTTCTAGGGTCTCTATCAAACCCTCGCCGCGGATCAGGTATTGCTCGCCACCGTGGGAGATATAGCCGCCGCCGACATTGCGATTGTTGGCTTCGATGGCCGAGAAGACGTCCCCGACCGCCAAGCCATAGGACACTAAGCGATCCGGATCAAGGGTTATCTGATAGGTCTTCAGCTGGCCGCCGAAGGAATTTACTTCAACGATGCCGGGTACCGAGCGCAGCTGGTAGTTGACAAACCAATCGAGGATGGTGCGGAGCTGCATCGGGGTGTAGCAGTCGTCGGCCGGCGGCACGCCAGCCTGGACCACGTCGCCGGGCTGGGTAGGGGCGCACATGGTCTCACCTCGGACCTCGAATTGATAGATCTCGCCAAGACCAGTGGAGATGGGGCCCATTTCGGGCTTGCCATATCCGGCGGGGATCTGCTCGCGGGCGGCGGTCAAGCGCTCAGCCACGAGCTGGCGGGCCCAGTAGATGTCGGTGCCTTCGTCGAAGACCACCGTCACCACCGACAGACCGAATTTCGACACCGAGCGAATCTCCTCGATCTTGGGTAGTCCGCTCATCGTGGTCTCGACCGGAAAGGAGATGAAGCGCTCGACTTCCTCCGGCGCTAGGCCCGGACTGTTGGTCAGCACCTGCACTTGGACGTTAGTGACGTCTGGCACCGCGTCGATAGGCAGCCTGATGAGGGAATGTACGCCCAAAGCTGCTACCAGCAACCACAGAACCAAGACTAGAAAGCGGTTGTCGAGCGAGAAGTCGATCAGCTTGTTGATCATAGTTGCCGCTCCCTAGTGGTCGTGACCGCCGACCAAGGACTCCTTGGCCGCCGCGGATTTGAGCAAGAACGCACCTTCGACCACCACCGAGTCACCTTTCTGGACCCCGGTTTCGGTGGCCCCCGGCAAGATCTCGACAAAGCCTCCTGCGTGACGGCCAGTCCGAATCTGGCGCTTCTCGAAACGGTGCTCCGCAATGGCGACGAAGACGAAGAATTGGTTGCCGGCTCGCACCACCGCGCTCTCCGGCAGCGCCAGGCTAGCGGCCCGTAGCCCACTGCCATTGCCCGCGTGGGGGTCGATGAGATCGACCTCGACGAACATTCCGGGGCGCAGCTTGCCCGCCGGGTTGCTGACCTCCAGGCGGGCTCGAACGGTGCGGGTGTCAGTGTCGACTTGGGCGCTGAGATAGGAGACCTTGCCGGCGAAGACTTCATTCGGAAAAGCATCGACCCGTGCCCGCGCGTGGTCGTCCACATGCACTCCACCAAGATCTCGTTGATAAATATCGATCCAGATCCACACCCGGCTGAGATCGGCGAGGGTGAAAAGATTGCGCTCCGGGGTTACCAATTCGCCGATGGTGGCGTGGCGTTCGACGATGGTGCCGGCGAAGGGTGCTCGCAGCGGGTAGATCGACGCCTCGCGATCGTCGTATGTCAAAGCGTCTACCTGCTGTTGGCTGAGGCCGTAGAGATGCAGCGTCTCTTCGGTGGTGCGCAGTCCAGCGGTCGCTTCTCGCAGCTTTGCTTCGGCCTCCAGCATGCTCTGTTCGGAGGCGATGCGGTCGACGAACAAGCTCTCGGCGCGAGCGAAAGTCCTGCGGGCCAGCTCCTCCTTCGCTTTGGTTTGAAGAAAGGCCGCCTTGGCCTGGCCCAACTCTATCGAGTCGACCTCAGCCAGCCGCTGACCGGCGTCGACGTGCTGGCGGAGGACCACGTTGACTCGATGCACCCGACCGGAAATTCGTGGGCTTACGTGGGCCAGGCGAGTTTGGTCGAAGTCCACTTGCCCAGTGGTCGAAAGCTGGGTGCCAAGGACACGGAGCTGAACCGGCGCGGTGCGGAGGTCGATGCGAGCAGCAGCTTCGGCGGATAGTTCGACGACCCCCGCCGCGGGTTCCTCGGGGTGGACGTAGCCGTCAGCCGGAGCAGCCCCCTTGCTATCTCCTGGGTGGGTCTGCTCCGAGCCTGTTTCAGGACGGCCGCAAGCCGCCGTGACGATCAGTAGAGCGAGAGTCGCGACGATCAATGAGTGATTTTCCTGGAGATTCACGGCAGCACCTCGGCATTTCTAAATATTGCACAGCCTTAATTCTTGTCAGACAAGCGTCTACCGGGAAGATCCAGCGATCGCCCGGTCTCATCCCGCGTCCGGCCGGACCTTGCGGCCGGCGCCACGAGACGCACCTCACCTATCGATTCCGGGACTCGGTTCAGACTTGAGGAGGGCGATCAATGCCCGGCCAGAAGCTGGGCGGCTTTAGGGCTGGAGCCAGTGCTGCTGCGAAAATGGAGCTTTCGAGAACCACCGTGGGTGGGCTCTGTGGGCCGAGAAAGACCAGATTTTGGTGACAGCCGCAGAGGTGAAAGGTCCCATTGCAGCCGTGCTCAGGGCCGTTCGGCTGGTGGTGATCTCCATCGGCTGCCGCATGCGCCAGATGGCCGGCAGTGGCGAGGTGAAAGGCGCTCTCCATGACCTCGGCCGCACCTGGCATTATCGCCAGAGCCAAGATGAGAGCACAGAATCTGCAGCGCCAGGAATTCATGAGGGCCAGAGTATACGTTACGGAGCACGGCTGGGAGAGAAGCGTTAGCCCGGCGGTTCCATCGTCGGACCTTGTTCGCTGTCCGAGGACCTGAGGTGTTGATAGATCGCCGCGCCGATCAATGCACCCGAGATCGGGCCCAGCCAGTAAAGCCAATGATCCTGCCAAGTTGCCGACAGCAAGGCGGGGCCGAAGGAGCGCGCCGGGTTCATCGAGGCACCGCTGATCGGTCCACCCCACAGCGCGCCGAGGGCCACCACCGAACCGATGGTGATCGCCGCCAACTCGCCGACCGCGCGGGTATCGGTGGCCACCGCCGTGATGCTGAACATCAAGGTGGCAGTCAGCAGTGTTTCGAGAGCTAGAGATTGAAGCGATGAGCCCGTTGGCACGGTCGCGCCGAGTGCCGCCTGGTCACCAAAGAGCCCGAGCAAGACCGCCGCCCCAAGGCTCGCACCAAGCAGCTGCGCCGCTATGTAGGCAGGCACCTCACGTAGCGGAAAGTGGCGAATGGTGGCGAAGGCGAGGGTCACCGCGGGATTCAGGTGAGCGCCGGAGATGTGTCCGGTGACCGCCACCATGACGGTGATCACCAGGCCAAACGCCAGCGCGACGCCGAGATGCCCCAGGGCGCCGGTCTGGGATTGGACGACGATGGCGCCACAGCCAGCGGTGACCAAGGCAAAAGTGCCCAACGCCTCGGCAAATAGCCGATGCCGGAGGAAAGTTCCGCCGCGGTTCCCAGCGCTCACAGAGCCGCCGTCAGAACCTTGAGGCGTTCTATCGTCCGCTCCGCTAGGCAGTAGCAAACCCGCGGGGCCTCGACCTCGCCTCGCACCAGTCCGGCTTGCTTCAGGGTCCGCAAATGCTGCGAGACGGTCGATTGAGCGAGGGGAATGTGAAGCACGATCTCGCCACAGAGGCAACTACCTCGCCGCGCCAGCAAGCGCAGGATTCGCAAGCGAACGGGATGCCCCAGGGCCTTGAATAGCTCAGCCAGCTCCACATCTGCCGCGTCCCCCTCGAGGGGGCGAGTGTCAGTTTCCGGCGGGCAGGTACAGCTTTCATCGCTCATCGTAGATGTACGATAAAGGCTGTAGAACCGGCTGTCAATCCACGCTCTCCAAGGAAGCAGGGCGTTAAGAGCCCGATCGTGTTGTCCAGTCGATTGAAGAAACTGGCTCAATGTCGAGCAAGCCCCGCCCCGCGGAGGGCGCCGCTAACTCAACCACGAGGGCCGCGGTCTTTGGTTTTCCACGAATCCTGCACTGCGGTCCAGTCTTTGATCTGGGAGGGCATGCGCTCGCCTTCTTTGGGCAGGTAGTAGGCTTCTTGCTGGTACCACGGCAGGAGCATGATGCGCTGCCATTGCTCGCTGTAGGCGCGTTCGGGTTCGGTGCCTTCGACGAAGATCTCTTTTCGTTTGGCTTCTGCCTCGGGGCTCCAGCGCAGGCCAGTGGCTGGTTCGATTTCTACCTCGACCAGGCCCGGTGGGCGGCGGAAAGTCTCGCCGCTGCCTAGCCAGCCGTCTTCGAGACCGCGCTCGATTAGTAGTTTCCAGATCGGTAGGGCGGCGGCGGCACCGGTCATGCCGCGGCCGATAGAGCTGTTCTTGTCGTAACCCACCCAAGAGACGATGGTGTAGCGCGGGGTGAAGCCTGCGAACCAGGCGTCGGAGTAGCGGTCGGTGGTGCCGGTCTTGCCCCCTAAATCAATATCAAAGTTGGCCAGAGCATGGCCGGTGCCGTGGTCGACCACCCCTTTGAGCATGCGGGTAAGTACGTAGGCTACTTCCGGCTCCATCGCTTTCTGCGCTTGGGGTGGATGTTCTTCGATCACTCGGCCGTCACGACTGAGAATGCGCTCGATCAAGTAGGGCTCGACGAAGACTCCGTGATTGACGATGGCGGCGTAGGCGGCGGCCAACTCTAGCGGCGTCAAGTCGGCGGCTCCCAAGGCCAAACTGGGGTAAGGAGGCAGGTTGGATTGCATGCCGCAGCGGCGGGCGAAGTCGACCACTTGCTGGGCGCCGACCAGGTCGAGCAATTTGACCGCTGAGACGTTGACCGATCTCTCGAGCGCGCGCCGCAAGGTGATGATGCCGTGGTATTTGCGCTTGTTGTTGCGTGGGCTGTAGGAGTCGTCCTCAGTGGCGCCAGGAAAGAGCACCGGGCCGTCGAAGATGGTGTCGGCGGCAGTGAAGCCGTTTTCGAGGGCGGCGCCGTAGACGAAGGGTTTGAAGGCCGAGCCGACTTGCCTCCGGGCCTGGGTGGCGCGGTTGAATTCGTTGCGCTGGTAGTCCCAACCGCCGATCATCGCTCGCACCGCGCCAGTGGCCGACTCCAGCACCACCACGGCCGCTTCGAGTTCGGGTTCCTGGGTCAGCATCAGTCGCAGCGGCAGCTCTTCGTCTGCTTGCGGTGAAAAATAAAACCAGGCGACATCGGCGGGTTTCAAGAGGTCTTTCGGCCGTTTCTTGCGCGTCCATCGGAACCCTTTGGGGATGAGTTCGAAGACCTTTCCGGCGATCTTCACCTGGGCGGTTTTGGCACCGCTGGTGAGCACGATGCCTCGGTACCAGTGGCCAGGGATGAGTTCCTCGTCGCTTTTCCAAGAAGGGAGCGCCAGATCTTCGATGGCCTCCTCACCAGGTTCGAGATGGTCGATCGGGCCGCGCCAGCCTTTGCGCTGGTCTAGCTTCTGCAAGCCTTGACGCACGGCATATTCGGCGGCTCTTTGAATACCACGGTCGAGGGTGGTCTGCACCTCTAGACCGCGGTCATAGAGTATGTCGGTGCCGTAGGTCTTGGCCAGGTAGCGGCGGATTTCTTCGGCGTAATAGGGGCCGATCTGCCTTTCCCGCTGGCGTTGGGCGGTCAAGATGGGCTGGATGATCGCCTCTTGGTACTGCTGGGAGTCGATGTAGCCTTCGTCGAGCATCCGCTTGAGAACTACGTTGCGGCGCTTCTTGGTCCGTTCTTTGTTGTTGTAGGGGCTGTGGCTGGCCGGCCGCTGGGGGATACCGGCCAAGGTGGCGGCTTCGGCCAATGTCAGATCGGCCACGGTCTTGTTGAAATAAGCTTGAGCCGCCGCTTCGACACTGTAGTTACCGTGGCCGTAGTTGATCAGGTTGACGTACATGGTGAGGATCTGCTGCTTGCTGAACTGCTTTTCCAGATGCACGGCGGTGAAAGACTCTTCGATCTTGCGTTTCCAGGTCCGCTCACGGGTGTAGAACAACTCGCGGGCTAATTGCATGGTGATCGTCGAGGCGCCTTCGGTGCGCTTGCCGGTGATGTAGTTCTTGAGTAGCGCCCGGGCGACGCCCTTGAGGTCGATGCCGCCGTGGCGGTAGAAGTTGGCGTCTTCGACCGCCACCGTAGCGTCGTGCAGCAGCGGTGGAATCTCACCTTCTTTTAGCAGAATGCGGTTCTCCCGCGAATAGCTGCGGAAGGTCTGGCCGCCGCGGTCTTGCAGGTGAGTCACCAGTTTGGGGACAAAGTCCTCCAACGCCTTGTCGATCTCCGGCATGTGGATCGAGGCGGCGACGCCGATGCCGGTGGCGGTCGCCGCAACGACGGTCAACAGGGGCAGGCCCAGCCAGCGCAGCAAGTAGCGACGACGACGCGGCTCAGGAGCAGGAGGCTCAAGGCCGTGGCGTGGTCCGCGGTCAGCTTGCGCGGCGGGAGCATTGGCGCTCTGGCCGTGGTCCAGCC
The DNA here is from genome assembly GCA_965248925.1 of Candidatus Multivoradales bacterium. Lineage (GTDB taxonomy): Bacteria > Acidobacteriota > Thermoanaerobaculia > Multivoradales > J023 > CBDFLE01. The sequence goes on from CBDFLE010000005.1 coordinate 516,685, forward strand.
GCGCCTGGTCGATCGGCTGGTCTTTGTTGGCGGGCGATCCCTCTGGCTCTGGCTTTCCATCCATGGACTGATTATAAGCAGTGGATTGTGTCGATGCCGAGGCAGGGGCAGAGCATTTCGCCGCCGAGACCGCTCGGTCCCCCTGGTTGCTAGTCGGAGTTAGGCTGCCAGGGCTGGCGCAGCAAGGCCACTCGGTAGTCGTCGATGCGTTCGAAACCCAGCGCGGCGTAGGCCCGGCGAGCGGGCTGGTTGCTGTCTTCGGTGAACAGCACCGCTCGCGGTGTGCCACGGGCTTGGCTGGCGCGTAGCGAGGCGGCGACAGCTGCCCGGCCATAGCCGCGACCGCGCAGGCCCGGTGGGGTGTAGACGCCGCCAACTTGGACGATCTCTGGCAAGACGGCGTTGAAGGAACTGGAAGCGACGGCCTGGCCAGCATTTTCCAGCACCCAGGTCTGCCCAGAGTCGAGGGAGCGCTGCATGTCCTGGCGGCATTTGTTGTGCAAATCCGGACCATCGTCCAGGCCCAGTGCTTCCACACAGTAGGCCAACCGCCAAGCCGTTTCGCGGGTCAGATCGTCGCCGGTCATCACTCTGCCGGTGAGCACTCCGGCGGCGAGCAGCTGGGGAACGCGGAGCTGGGCGAGGTCAAGTGCGTAGAGACCTTCCGGGCCATCTAGTGCCAGGTCATCCGGGTGGATGCCGAGCAGGCGCATGGCATCCACCACCTGGTGGTCGGGGCCGATGATTCCAGCCACTGGCCTGAGTCCCAGGTTGCTGAGGAAAGTGAGCAGCGCCGCCAGTCCGCGCGGAGCTTGCAGGAGGATATTGCCGTTCCAACACAGCGCTGCCACACCGACTAGTCGCTGCTGCTCAACCGCCGCCAAGTAAGTTGCTTGCAAGGGTTGACCGCGATCCACCAAGCCGGCCCGGCGAGAGTTGTTGAGCAGGAACATCGAGGACTCGATCCGCGGACCGAGGAAGTCTTCCAGCAGTGGCTGTTGGTGCTGATCCAGAAGCCTGATTTGCGGTTCTTGAGGCATCTGATCCTCGCTTGTCTTAGCCGGGTGAACTGGGCGTAGGCGGGGGGCGATGACCACCCTCTGCTCGCTTTCGACTTACGCCCGCTTTGCGGTAGGGTCGGCGGGCAGTGATCATACTATCGGCGCCGTCGTCGGTCGCCCATCCAAGGAGAGTGAATGTCCGAGTTCAAGCTGGTGTCACCCTTCTCACCGCAGGGTGATCAGCCGGCGGCGATTCGCCAGCTGGTGGAGGGAGTGCGGGCCGATGAGCAGCATCAGGTGTTGCTCGGGGTCACCGGTTCGGGCAAGACCTTCACCATCGCCAGCGTCGTCGAGCAGTTGCAGCGGCCGACCCTGGTGTTGTCGCACAACAAGACCCTGGCGGCGCAGCTCTACCAAGAATTTCGCTCTTTCTTTCCCCAGAATGCGGTGGAGTATTTCGTCTCCTACTACGACTACTACCAGCCGGAGGCCTACGTCCCTCAGTCCGACACCTACATTGAGAAGGAAACCTCTGTCAACGAAGAGATCGACCGGCTGCGACTGCGCGCCACCAAGGTGTTGTTCGAGCGCCGCGACGTGCTGATCGTCGCTTCGGTGTCGTGCATCTATGGCTTGGGCTCGCCTGAGACTTTCCACGGCATGCTGCGTTTCTTCAAAGTCGGCGACGAGAGCGGCATGGACGATGCCTTGGCGCAGCTGGTGCGGATGCAGTATGAGCGCACCCACATGGATCTCTTCCATGGCGCTTTTCGCAGTCGGGGGGACGTGCTGGAGATCCTGCCGGCCTATGAGGAACTGGGTATCCGGGTGGAGTACTTCGGTGACGAGATCGAGCGGGTGAGCCGGATCGATGTGCTGCGTGGCGAGGTCGTGGAGGAAGTTGAGGGGGTGGCGGTTTATCCCAAGACCCACTACGTCACCCCTCCGGACCGCTTGCTGCGGGCCATCGGCACCATCGAGGAAGAGCTCGCCGAGCGCCTCGATGAACTTGAGTCCCAGGGTAAGTTGCTGGAGCGCCAGCGGCTCGAACAGCGCGCTCGCTTCGATCTCGAGATGCTGCGCGAAATGGGTTTTTGCCACGGTATCGAGAATTACTCACGCCACCTCACCGGTGCTCAGCCTGGGGAACCGCCACCGACCCTGATTGACTATTTGCCGGACGACTTCTTGTTGGTGATGGACGAAAGCCACCAGACCCTGCCGCAGGTGCGGGGCATGTTCAACGGTGACCGGGCGCGCAAGCAAAACTTGGTGGACTACGGTTTTCGCCTGCCGAGCGCGCTCGATAATCGGCCGCTGACTTTCGAGGAGTTCGGCCACAAAGTGGGACAGCGAATCTACGTTTCGGCCACCCCGGCAGCCTGGGAGCTGGAGCAGGCTGCCGGGGTGGTGGCCGAGCAGTTGATCCGTCCCACTGGGTTGCTCGATCCAGAGATCATCGTGCGGCCGGCGAAGGGGCAGGTCGACGACCTCTTGGGCGAGGTGCGGCGCGCCACCGAGCGCGGCGAGCGAACGCTGGTGACCACTCTGACCAAGCGGATGTCGGAGGAGTTGACCCAGTACATGCAGGAGCTGGGCCTGAAGGTGCGCTATCTGCACAGCGATATCGTCACCTTGGAACGGGTGGAGATCATCACCGCCTTGCGCCGTGGTGAGTTCGACATTCTGATCGGCATCAACCTGCTGCGCGAGGGGCTGGACATGCCCGAGGTGGCCTTGGTGGCGATTCTAGATGCCGATAAGGAGGGTTTCTTGCGCAGCGCAACCTCGCTGCTGCAAACTGCTGGCCGGGCGGCGCGTAACGTCGCCGGGCGGGTGATTTTCTACGCCGACCGGCATACCGAATCGATGCGCCGCACGATCGATGAGACCGGCCGCCGCCGTCTCTGCCAGGCCGAATACAATCGTCAACACGGCATCGAACCACGGACCATTCTCAAGGACGTGCGCAGCCCGCTGGTGCAGATGTCCAATCTAGACATGTATCCGGCCCAACACCATCTGCTCTCAGATGTCGCCGAGCCCGACCGGCCGCTGGCAGAGCAGATCAAGCAGTTGGAGAAAGCGATGAAGAGTGCTGCCAAGAACCTTGAATTCGAAGAGGCCGCCGAGTTGCGCGACCGGCTGCGCGAGCTGCGAGAGTTGCAGATCTTCGCCGAGTGAGCAGACTCGGTCCACGCTAGCATGCCGTCGCCATGGCCCACCCCCAGGTTCAACAACGCATCCGCCAGCTGCCCGAGAAGCCGGGAATCTACATTTTTCGCGATGGCGATGGCCAGCCGCTCTATGTCGGCAAGGCGAAATCGCTGCGCAAGCGCGGTGGCAACTATTTGCGCGAGAGCCAGGAACCGCGCCTGGCCGCCATGCTGGAGGATGCGCGGGAACTCGACTTCGTGCTCACCGGCACCGAAGCCGAGGCCCTGGGAGTCGAGAATGCGTGGATCAAGCAGCACCAACCGCGCTTCAATATTCGTTTGCGGGACGATAAGACCTATCCCTACCTCAAACTCACTCTGCGGCAGAAGACGCCGCGGATCGCCTTCACCCGGCGTATTCTCGACGATGGGGCTGAGTATTTTGGCCCTTATCTGCCGGCGGGTTTGGCGCGCAAGGCGATCAAGCTGGTGCAGAAATTGTTTCAGGTGCGCATTTGCCGCATTCCGATCGATGGCCAGTTGCCGCGCCCTTGTCTCTTCTGGGATATGCGGCGTTGTCTCGGTCCCTGCGTCGATGGCTTGACCAGCCACTCGGCCTATGCCGCCGCGGTCGAACAAGCACGGCTCTTCCTCGCTGGCCGCAATGACCAGCTGCTGCGCCAGCTCAAGCAGCAGATGCAAGTCGCCGCCGAGCAGCTCGAGTTCGAAGAGGCAGCCCGGCTGCGCGACTTGATCGCCGAAATCAACGAAATCGGCCAGCGTCGGCGGCTGTCCTCGCTCCGTGGCGAGGATGTCGACGTCTTTGGCGCCCACGTTGCGGCCGGCAATGTCTCGCTGACCATTCTGGTGATGCGCGGTGGCCATTTGCTCGATCGCCGAGAGTTGTTTTGGGAAGGGCAAGGTGAGATCGAGGTCTCGCGTCTTCTTTCTGAGGTCTTGCCGCAGATTTACGATCGCACGACTTTCGTCCCCAAGGAGGTGCATCTGCCGGCGCCGGTGGATGATGATGAGCTGCTCGCCGAATGGCTCAGTGAGCGTAAGGGAGAGCGAGTCTATCTGCGAGTTCCATCACGGGGGACCAAGGCCGATCGGGTGCGGCTGGCGGTACGCAATGCCGAATTGGCCTGGAAGCGGCGCTTCCGCACCGAGAGCCGCGGCGCGGTGGCAGCCCGGGCGTTGCGCCAACACCTCGACCTCAGCGAGCCGCCGCAGCGCATCGAAGGCTTCGACATCTCCCATTTCCAGGGTTCGCAGACGGTGGCATCGTTGGTGGTTTGGGAGGCTGGCAAGATGCTCAAGAGCGACTATCGGAGCTTCAACATCCGTGACCTCGACCGGCCAGACGACTTCGCCGCGATGCGCCAAGCGGTGCTGCGGCGCTATCGGCGACGCTTGGAGGAAGTCGGCGCGATGCCTGATCTGGTGTTGGTCGATGGGGGTCGAGGACAACTCAACGCCGCCCTCGACGCTCTGGCCGAACTTGGCGTCGAGGAAACGCCGATCGTCGGTTTGGCGAAACGTCAGGAGGAGATCTACCTTCCCCAACGTCCTGAGCCTTTGCGTTTGCCGCGCAGTGATTCCGGTTTGCAGCTGCTGCAAGAGATCCGCGATGAGTCGCATCGCTTCGCGGTGGCCAAACACCGTAGCCGGCGCCGCCGCAGCAGCATGAGTAGCAGCCTCGATCAGCTGCCCGGAGTGGGTCCTAAGCGGCGGCGAGCGCTGCTGCGCCGCTTCGGCAGCATCCAGGGGGTGCGCGAGGCTGCTGCAGATCAGCTGATTGAGGTGTTGGGGCAGAAACTCGGGCAGGCGGTTCATTGGCAGCTGCATCGAGCTGTCGAGGATGCTGTGAAATCCAATCCGGGTAGCAATGTCTAGATCAAGCTTTTTGCGATATCCTTGAACGGACTTCGCGGCCTGTTGATGGCGACCCCGCCCTTCTGTGGGTCGCATCCGCCACAGAGGAATACTAGCTTGATGATTGCATCTTTCCGAGTCCACAAGCCCCAATCGCCTGAGGGTTGCTGGGGAGCGCCAGTAGGGGTGCGGATTCGAGCGGGCGGGGAGGGTGTCTGAGGGTGGCGAAGAAGCTCCTGCTCGAAGTCGTTCGCACGGTCTACATGAGACGCCTGTCCGGGGTCGTGGAAGTGCAGGTCGGTGCCCAGCCGACACGCCTTCGCTTTCGCCAGGGTGAGATGTTCGTCGCCCGTGACCATCCGAGTGCCGAGGCCCTAGGGCAGATCGTGAGCGAACGAGCGGCCGGTCAACAGCAGCGTCACAGCGAGCCGCTACTCTTGCAGATGAGCGAAGAAATCGGCCGTGGCTATGCCGCGTGGGTAAGCCAGCCGGCGCGCTTCCTGCTCGGCGCGGAGGGGGATTGCGTCGGCCCGCTATCGACCGCCCGGGTGGTGATGAAGATGGCGGTGCATGGTTGCGATAACGGGCGGCTGATGGCCCGCTTGGGTGGGCCGGGCGTGCGCTTGCGCAGCGAACCTCACTCGCCGGCCATGCGCCATCTGCGGCGTCTCGATCCGACCATGGCGCGCCTGCTCGAGTGGTTGGCCAAGCCGCAGCCGGTGAGCGACTTGCTCGGCGGCCAGGAGGATACTTCCGATCGCTTGCGGGCGCTGGTTCAGCTGTGGTCGGTCGGCCTGGTTATCGAGAGCCAAGAGAGTGAAGCGCGCTCGCCGACGATCGCCCCTGGGGGGCTGGTGCTGACCGAGAAGCTGCTGCGCCGATTCTCGGATCGGATCGCCGAAGATCTCAGTGCCGATCCTCTAGATGTGGCACGTACAGAGCATCGGCAGCAGTTGGCCAATCTACTGGGCAACCTGGGCGAATTGAGCCACTACGATCTTCTTAAGGTGGCGATTAAGGCGGAGACGCCCGAGATCCATGCGGCCTATAATGAGTTGGGCCGTCTGGTCCATCCCAGCCATGCTGCGGCCTTGGGTTTGGCCGGTCGCGAGGCAGCGCTGCAGGTGCTCTTCGAGCGCGCGACAGAAGCCTATTTGACGCTTTCGGATCCCCGCCGTCGCAGTAGCTACAACCTGCTCACCGACATGCCCGTCCAGGTCAAAGTCGACCGGCAGAAGCGCGATGAGGAGCGCCAGCAGTTGGCCGTGGAGCACTACCGCAGAGCCACCCAATTCCTCTCTGCGATGGACTACTCGATCGCTGTGGATCTGCTCAAGGAGGCCGTTCGCCTTGATCCTCAGGCCCGCTATTTCGCCCTGCTGGGTCAGGCTCAGGCAAAGAACCCACGCTGGTTCCGCCACGCCTTGGGGAACTATAAGCAGGCCGCCGAACTCGATCCGGACGACGCAGGCATTCGGGCCGCTTTCGGCGAGCTGCTAGAGCGCATGGAGCGCTTCAGCGAAGCCCGCACTCAATACCAGAGCGCCCTCAGATTGATGCCCGACCATGTCGGTGCCGAGGAAGGGTTGGGCCGCCTGGGCGGTGTTCGTCTTGCCAAGGCTGGGAGCAAGGTACGGGGGGGGTTGCGCGGCCTCTTCGGCCGCAGCGGCGAAGACTAGAGACAGCCCGTAGATTTGATACTATCGGTTTCGCCGGAGAGCCCAGGGTGATCGCCGCCACGACTTCGGTTGTGGGGGAGGAAAGTCTGAACTCCTACGGACAGCATGCTCGTTAACGGCGAGGCGCGGCGACGCGACGGAAAGTGCAACAGAGAGTAGACCGCCGGCCGGTTTCGACCGCTCGGTAAGGGTGAAAGGGTGCGGTAAGAGCGCACCGCTTTGACGGCGACGTCAGAGGCACGGTAAACCCCATGCGGAGCAAGACCAAATAGGGAAGCGGGTGTGGGCCGTCCGTCCCACTCGGGCTCGCCTTCGGGTGAGTGCGACCGTTTCCGGGTAGGTCGCTAGAGGTGGTCGGTAACGGCCACCTTAGATGAATGATCGCCACCTCGGTTCGCCCGAGGGACAGGATTCGGCTTATGCGGGCTCTCCGGCATTCTTCAGCAATACTTGACCGCCAATTTGCCAATGTTGTCTGAATCCCCCGCACTTGTTGCTACCCGGCTTCCGCCAGCGGTGCGCGAGGGAGCGAAAATTGGCATTGCGGCTCTCTCCGGCATCGTCGATCCGGGGCTCTTGCGAGCTGGTATTCGAGCTCTGTGGGAGATGGGTTTTGAGCCGATCGAAGCGGAAAATCTACGTAGTCGGTCGGCGGGTATGTTTGCCGGCACCGAGGCCCAGCGCCTCGGTGCTTTTCACCGTTTGGCCGCCGATCCAGAGATCGCGGCGATCATTTTTGCCCGGGGTGGTCATGGTGTTCTGGCACTAATGCCAGCGATTGACTGGTCGCTGCTGGCCCGCACGCCTCGCTCCTATGTCGGCTATTCCGACTTGACGCCGCTGCTGGACCAGGTGGTCAGGCGGCTCGGCTTGGTGGCCTTGCATGGCCCGATGGTGGCGGCAGACGTTGCCCGCGGTTTGCAGGCCGCTGAACAGCAGAGCTTCGTAGCGGCGTTGGCGGGGCATTTCCCCGCGGCTTGGGAACTTGGCGGTGGATTCGGCAACCAGCCCGTCGAGGGGCGGTTGGTGGGTGGTTGTTTGAGCCTGCTGGCGGCTACCCAGGGCACTCCCTGGGCATTCGCAGCGGGGGGGGCGGTGCTTTTCTTGGAAGAGGTGGGCGAGCCGCTGTATCGTCTTGACAGAATGTTGACCCACCTGCGCCTCTCAGGTACTCTGGGTGCTATCCGTGGGATCGTCTTCGGCCATCTGACGGCTGTGGCAAAGGCGGGCCAGATGTCGCCGTCGGCCGCCTCGCCAGTGGGTGCCGCGCCCCCTGGGATTCCACTGGCCTGGATAGCGGAACTCAGCGACAAGTTGGCGATCCCAGTCGCCTGGGGGCTTGATGCCGGACATGCGGCGCCGAATCTGACGCTACCTTTGGGGCTCACCGTGCGGCTCGATGCAGCCGGGCGCCGGCTGGCGGTAGTCACCGAAGCTATTTGAAGCAAGAGCCTATTCGCTGGGACGACGGGCCGAATCAAGGGATCCAACGCAAGATGGTCAAGCCGGTCTTCAAAGCACGAGGCACCAAGAACTCGCCGAGTTACTCGGCTGACTATCAGCCGGGCGAAGAGATTTTCCGCGAGGGCGACCTGGGGACGGACATGTTCATCATCCAGGAAGGCAAAGTGGAGATTCTCAAGAGCGTTGGCGATGAAGACAAGGCCTTGGCGCTGCTGGAGAAGGGTGATTTCTTCGGCGAGATGTCGATTCTCGAAGATTTGCCGCGGGCTGCCACCGCCGTAGCGCGCGTGCCGGTCAAGCTGCTGCAGATCAACGGCACCACTTTTGACCAAATGCTGCGCAAGAATCCGGAGATCGCGGTGCGCATGATGCGCAAGCTATCGCGCCGCCTGCGCGAGACCGATCTGCTGCTGCGCGCTGAACTGGGCGATGAGGAAGGTGGTCAGGCACCTGAGATTCCGACTCCGGAAGAGCCGGCCACTAGCTTTGGCCCGGAGAAGATGATTCACGACCCCTCGGGGATGGAGTTCTTCCTTGCCGAAGGCGACGAAACCACTGTCGGCAGACGCGATCCGGTGACCGGTATCCACCCCGGAATCGACTTGACGCCGGTCGATTCCCAGCGCTCGATCAGCCGTCGTCATTCGAAGATTTTCCGCCGTGGCGATCGCTATTTCGTACGCGAAGAAATCGGCACCATGAACGGCACTTTCGTCAACGGTGCGCGGGTCGAAACCGGTGTGCCCAGCGAATTCAAGAATGGTGACGAAGTTCGCTTCGGCCTGGTCAAGACCTTCTTCCATCAAAGCAAGGATTGACCCCGGTTTCCGCTTCCACTCCGGCCGCTAGCCGCTGCTCGTTAGATAGTCCGCTCAGTAGCTTGTCCGGCATCGGACCTTCCCGCCAGCGGCAACTGGCGGTGGTCGGTCTGCGTACTTTGGCGGATCTGCTCGAGATTCTGCCCACCGGTTACCGCGATTTTTCTCTCTTTCTACGTCCAAGCTCAGTGGTCGAGGCCGGTGAGCAAGCGGTGCAGGGGCGGCTGGGCAAAGTACGTGTTATCCGTCGGCGAGGTCGGCGAGGAGCCATGGTACTGGCTGAACTCAGCGATGATCGTTCGACCCTCGCCCTGCTCTGGCCAGCCCAACCCTGGCAGCAGCGGCGCCTGGAAGGACTGCGCGAAGTCACTTTCTACGGCAAAGTCGAAGACACCGCACGGGGCTGGCGGATGTTGAATCCGCGGCTGCTGGATCCGTCCGAAGTGGAGCAGGCGGGGCCGCGGCCAACCTATGCCGACCTACCCGGTCTTGGTCGCACCCTGGCTGGCCGTGCTCGACAGGCCGCCTTGGAGTTGTTGGCGAGCCGCGGGCGAGAAGACTGGCTGCCAGCAAGGCTGCGGCGGCAAGAAAATCTGCCCGAGCTGGCGGCGGCTCTTTTCGCCCTGCACTGCCCCGACCCCGCGGACGACCTGCTGGCGTTGCAGCAGCAGCGCACGCCAGCCTGGCGGCGCCTGCTGTGGGGCGAACTGGTGGAGCAGCAGCTGTTTTTCTGTTGGCGCTTGCAGCGACGGCGTCGGGGTGTGAGCGGGGTCGCAGACCTCTCGCTTCCACCGCTGCCCGCCCGTTTGCAGGCCGGGTTGCCTTTCGAGTTGACCTCTTCCCAGCAGCGGGTCAGTGCCGAGATTGTGGCCGACCTGATCTCTCCCCAGCCGATGCGTCGTCTACTGACCGGCGATGTTGGCTGTGGTAAGACGGTGGTGCTAGCTCTGGCCATCGAGCAGGTTCTGCGGCGCGGTCAGCAAGCGGCGCTGATGGCGCCGACCGAACTATTGGCCGAGCAGCACTACGATAGCTTGCGCGGATTCTTGCCGGCGGACTACAGCATCGGCCTACTCAGTAGTTCGACGGCGGACGCAGCTGCGGTGCGCCAGACGTTGGCCGCCGGCACCATGGATCTGGTGGTGGGCACCCATGCCTTGGCCCAGCCTGAGCTGCGCTTTGCTCGCTTGGGCCTAGTGGTGATCGATGAACAACATCGCTTTGGTGTCGGTCAGCGGCGGGATCTGCTTTGCAAGGGCCGAGGTGCCGATCTGTTAATCACCAGTGCCACGCCGATTCCCCGCAGCCTGGCCCTGGCCGCCTTTGGCGACTTCGATATGTCGCTGATCGACGAGCCGCCGCCGGGGCGCTTGCCGACCCGCACTGAGGTGCTGCCACTGAGCAGCAGAAAATCGGTTTATCGCCGTCTTCGTGGCCGGCTCGATAAAGGCGAGCAGGCCTTTATTGTGGTGCCGCGGATCGAACCGGGCGCTGCCGGCGTTGTTTCCCTGCGCCAGCGGGTTTCGACTCTCGGCGTATTGTTGGGCGGTTTACCGTTTGCTGAGTTGAGCGGACGCACGCCAGCGCCCCAACGACGGTTGGTTCTAGAGGCTTTTATCAGTGGCAAAATCAGAGTTCTGGTGGCAACCACGGTGCTAGAGGTTGGGGTGGACGTTGCCGCCGCCACCGTCATGATCATCGAGGGCGCGGAGCATTTCGGCCTCGCCCAGCTGCATCAGCTGCGTGGTAGGGTCGGCCGCGGTTCGCAAGCGGCCCTCTGCATCGCTCTGCATGGTCGCACCAGCGCCGCCGGTCAGCGACGGCTGCGAGCATTCGCTGAGACCGATGATGGCTTTGCTCTGGCGCAAGCAGATCTGCGGCAGCGCGGTCCGGGCGAGTTGTTGGGTCAGCGGCAGACGGGTAATGGAGGGCGAGCGGTGGCATGGGCTCTGGCCGATCCGGAATCACTGCTGAGTGCCAGAAAAGCTGGTGTCGGTTTGTGCGCCGAGTTGGCGCACCGACGACCGACCGTTCTGCGCCGTCGGCTGGCCGCTCGCTTGCTGGCCGAACGCCGATCTTCAAGAGGAGTTTGAACGACCGATGCGGGTGTTGTTGGTGGCCAACACGCTGCCTCCCAAAGACATTTCCGGCGCTGGCGAGCAAGTGTTGCAGCTGGCGGTTGGGCTGCGCCAAGTAGGGCACGAAGTTGAAGTGCTGGGCCGAGGGCCGGGTGGTGCGCCTGGACCCAAGGTCTTGTTTCCCCTGACGATTCTGGCGGCTGCTTGGCGCTGCTTGCGCCGCTTTCGCCCCCATGTAGTGCAGGTCAACGAGTCCGACGCCGGCCTGGTGGCTTTGTTGGTGCGCGTTGCGCGCCCTTGGCTCAAGCCGCGACCGCGCCTGCTGGCTCTGTTGCAAGTCAGCTATGTCGAGGAGATTCGCGCCGTGCGTCCGCTACGCCACGGTGGTCGGGTTCTCGGCCGACCGAGTGCCGTCGAGCGACGCTTCCGCCTGGGTAAAGGGCCGTTGCAAGTGATTCTGGGCTGCTTGACTGCTTGGCTGGCGGATCTCAACATGGCACCGAGCCGGCGTACCGCCGACGAAGTGGAAAAGGACTACCGGGTTCGGGGAGTGCGGGTGTTGCCCAATGTCACCGGCGGCCTGGCGGTGCCGCCAGCAACCGCCGCAGAGCATCCGCCGGGCTACCTGCTCTATGTCGGCCGTTTGCGGATTCGCAAAGGGGTTGAAGTGTTGCTCGAGGCCCTGCCAGCGGTGCGCCAGGCGGTTCCCGGCGTGCGCTTGTTGATCGCTGGTACTGGCGAACAGCTGCCGGCACTGCAGCGCAAGGTGCGCCAGCTTGGGCTCGGCCAGCAAGTCGAGTTTCTTGGCCGGCGGGATGCAGCGGGAGTGCGGGGTCTGCTCCGCGGAGCCCGCTGCCTAGTGGTTCCCTCGACATACGAGGGTATGCCGCTGGTGATTTTGGAAGCGATGTCAGAAGCCGTGCCGGTGGTCGCCAGCGCGGTCAGCGGCATCCCTGAAGTGGTGGTCGATGGTGTCACCGGCTGGGTGCTACCGGCTGAAGATCCGCCACGGCTGGCCGATGCTCTGATTCAGGCGCTGAGCGATAGGGCCGCGGCCAAACGCCGTGGCCAAGCGGGACGGCAACGCCTCCAAGGCGAGTACACCCCGGCGCGGGCCGCCGAGATCTGGCAGCGAGCGCTGGCGTCGCTAGACGAATCTGACTGAGGAAGCTGCTATACTGCGCCGCTCTCCGACTGCTCCCGAGATCGGTCAGGAAAAGCCGACGAAATGAAGCGAATTTCCGTGCCGACGACCGGCACCCTCCCAGAGTCTTGGCATGTGCACCTGCCGGTCTTCGAAGGTCCGCTGGATCTGCTGTTGCAGTTGATCCGGGTCAATAAGGTCGAGATCACCGACATTCCGGTGGCGTTGATCTGCGACCAGTACCACCAGTACCTGAATCTGATGGAGACCTTGGATCTCGATATCGCCGGCGACTATATCTACATGGCGGCCTACCTGATCCACCTCAAGTCCAAGCTGTTGCTGCCGCGGCCCAAGGCTGATGTGGCGGGGGGCGAGCCGGAGGATCCGCGCCAACACCTAGTCGAGCGTCTGTTGGAATACCGCCGGCTGAAGGAGGCGGCGCAGACCCTGGCCGAGGTCGACGGGGTGCGTCGCGGCATGTGGGTTCGGCGCAGCGACGAGATCCGGCGGATCACCAAGGCCGAGGTGCCGGATCTCGATCTCAGCGAGCTGTCGATGTTCGACTTGCTAAAGACCTTCAAGGGGGTTCTTGATCGCTTTGATCGCGAACACCCCGAACCGCTGCACCTGATCGGCGAGATGTATGCGGTGCGTGATCAGATCGAGCGCTTGCTGCGTCTGCTTGATGCCGCCAGACCGCACGATTTATTTGACGATTTACGGGCTTTGTCGTGTCGCCGCGAGGCGATCGCGGCCTTCTTGGCGGTTTTGGAGATGGCGAAGTTGAGCCTGCTACGGGTGCACCAGACCCGCGATGGCTCGGTGTTGCTCTACCGCACCACGCGGGAGCTTTCGGTGAGTGATTTGGAGGCGATTCAGGGATGACCGAGCGGCAGGATATGGAGGCAGTGCTGGAGGCTATCTTGTTCGTCGCGACCGAGCCGGTATCGCCGGACAAGATGCTCGAAGTATTTGCCGAACGCGAGCGGGTGGTGGCGGCGGCGGCCTTGGAGACGGTGCTTGAGCGCTATCAGGAGCAGAGTGGCCACGGAGTGCTGATCGACCGAGCGGCCGGCGGTTTGCGGCTGGTCAGCCGGCCCGATCTGCATGGCTATCTGCGGCGCTTTTTTGAGGTTAGCGGTAGTAACAAGCTGTCGATGGCGGGGCTCGAGACTTTGGCGATCATCGCCTATCGGCAACCGATCACCGCACCGGAGATCCAGGAGCTGCGCGGAGTCAACTCGTCCGGGGTGCTGAAAACCCTGTTGGAGCGACGGTTGATTCGCATCAGCGGCCGCAAAGAGGTGGTGGGCAAGCCATTCTTATATGCCACGACGAGAGAGTTTCTGCTGCACTTTGGCCTTGCCGGGCTGAAGGAGCTGCCGCCGTTAGATGAGTTCGAAGAGTTGTTCGGGGCTGAACTCGAGTCGGGCGAGATGGAGAATTCTGCAACGGATCACGAAGAGGAAGTGCGGCGACAGATGGACGAATTGGAAACTAGCGAAGCAACCGCCGAGAGTGATGCCGATGATCTACGCCAGGCCGCCGCAGAAGCCGACTTGCTGATCGCTGGTGAAGTGCCCAGCGACGTTGAAGAAGTTGTCGTCATGGCAGCAGACACGGCCCAGGCGAAGGCTGAAAAATACACCGATGAGACCGCTGGCGCAGCTCAAGTCGCAGTCCCTGAGCCGGTGGTCGAGGAGGTCGGCTGATGGCCGAACGAATTCAGAAGATCCTCGCGCGGGCCGGCTTGGCGTCTCGCCGTCAAGCCGAGGAGATGATTCGCGATGGCCGGGTTACGGTCAATGGCAAAGTGGCGCGGCTCGGAGACACCGCCGAGCTCGACAAAGACGCCGTCAAGCTCGATGGCCGGCGGGTCTCCACGCCTCAAGGGCCGCATCGTTACCTCCTGGTCAACAAGCCACGCAACGTAGTCTCCACTCTGTCGGACCCACAGGGTCGGCCGACAGTGATTGATTTGGTGCCACAGAGCTTTCGCCGCGGCTTGTTCCCGGTTGGGCGTTTGGACTTCGATTCTGAAGGGCTACTTCTGCTCACCGACGACGGTGAGTTGGCCCAGCATGTCGCTCACCCCCGGTACGGCTGCGGTAAGACCTACGAGATCAAGGTTCGGGGAGTGCCTGACGAGGCGGCGCTCGACAAGCTGCGCCACGGCATCGTCTTGGAGGGGCGTCGTACCGCGCCGGCCGAGATCACCCGGCGTACCGGCATCCGTGGCTCTCGGGATGCCACCACCAGTACCTGGTGGCGGGTGGTGCTGCGTGAGGGGCGCACGCGGCAGCTACGGCAGATGTTCTTGCGCATTGGCTGTTCAGTGATGCGTTTGCGCCGGGTGGCGGTGGGGCCGCTGCGCGACAGGAGCCTGCGTCGGGGCGATTGGCGGCAACTTGGCGAAGCTGAGGTAGAACTGCTGCGGCGGGTCACCGCGCGGCCCAAGCCGAGAGTCACCGCGGCGAGTCGACCGCGTCGGGCGCGCGCAGCGTCCCTCCGATCCGCCGCTCCCCGCGGCGGTTCCTCGCGGGCGGCACGCGGGACGACCACTGGGGCTTCCCGTGCTCGCTCGGCGCGCGGCACTACCGCTGCTCGCGGCGGTACAGTTCGCGGCGGTACAGCTCGATCCGGCGGTTCGGCTCGTGGCGCCCGTGGCGGCGCTCCTCGAGCAGCTTCTCGCGGTCGTCCGCGGCGCCCCAGAGAGGGTTCGCCCCGGGGAGGCGGCGTTCGGCGGCCGCGCGGTGTGCGCCGCGGACCGCGGCGAGGAGGGGGGCGGTGAGCGCTTTGGTGGTGGCGATCGATGGCCCTTCCGGGGTTGGCAAGAGCACCACGGCTCGCCGTCTGGCTGAGCGGCTGGGTGTTCCGGTGCTTGACACTGGAGCCATGTATCGCGCCGCGGCTTTGCATGTGCTGCGCAATGGGGTCTCGCCCGCTGAGCGACCGCGCGCGGTAGAGCTGGCGGTGGCGGCACCGGTCGAGGTGCGCAAGACCTCTGATGGTGCGCTCGAAGTGCTGCTCGGTGGTGAGTCAGTGGAACCCGCCATCCGCACTCCAGAGGTGGCCGATGCGACCTCTCGCTTGTCGGTGGAGGAAGCGGTGCGGCGGCGAATGGTCGAGCTGCAAAGACGTTCTGCTGAACTCGCCGGAGCGGTGGTCGAGGGACGGGACATTGGCACGGTGGTGTTTCCCGACACTCCTTATAAGTTCTTTCTCGACGCCGATCCGGAAATCCGCGCCGCTCGCCGCCACCGCCAGCTCGCCGGCTCGGCCGCCGACAAGTCGCTTCGGGTTCTGCGCAGTGAGCTTGAGGCTCGCGATGCCCGCGATCGCGAAAGGCGGTTGGCG
Source organism: Candidatus Multivoradales bacterium (assembly GCA_965248925.1). Classification (GTDB taxonomy): domain Bacteria; phylum Acidobacteriota; class Thermoanaerobaculia; order Multivoradales; family J023; genus CBDFLE01. Next base: position 532,260 of record CBDFLE010000005.1, read on the forward strand.
CCGTTGCGTTGCGACCCGAGTTACCAGCGGATCGATACCTCCCGGTTCTCATTAGAAGAGGTAGTAGAGCAGATGATGCTCCGAGTCCGTGGTGGTGCTGGGCCAGCGTCTTAACGGCGCTAAGGAGCGCAGAATTTCATCTTCAGCGGGGTGGTGAGAGGGATCGTGGCTGCGGCTGTTGACACCTCGTAAACGCACACCTATACTCCAACGTCCCGAGTTCTCAGGCACTTACCGACGCAACGCCGGGTCCCAAGGTGCCCGGACGAACTCGCAGATTCGGCCGTTTGCAGCGAGAGCCATCTCGGCACACGACCCCCAGGCGGGCGGCGTTCGCCCGCGAAATCGATAACTTCCGACTGCAATTCCCCAGGTCAACAACAATGACAGAACCCAATGACGAGGCGGTGATCGAGGCCGAGACCTTGAGTACCGGACTCGACGCCAAGGCGATCTTAGACGCCGGTGGAGAGCTGAGCTACGAACAGCTCGTCGCACTCTATGACGAGAGCATGCGACACCTTGAAGAGGGCGAGCTGGTAAAGGGCCAGGTCGTCGACATCACCGCTAACGAAGTAGTGGTGGATGTCGGATATAAGTCCGAGGGGTTGATCCCGCGGCAAGAATTCACTGACCATTCCGGCGAACTCAAGATAGAGATCGGCGATGAGGTCGAAGTTTTACTCGAGAAGACCGAAGACGCGGAAGGCCATGTGCTGCTGTCCAAGCACAAGGCCGAGCGGATGCGGGTGTGGCAAGAGATCGAAACGGCCTACAAAGATGGCAAGATCATCAGTGGTCGGGTGGTTGATCGCATCAAGGGCGGCCTGACGGTCGACGTCGGCTTGCGGGCCTTTCTACCCGGCTCCCTGGTCGACATCAAGCCGGTCAAGCATCTTGAGTCGATGAAGGGCCAGGAGTTCGAGTTCAAGGTCATCAGTCTCGATCGGCGGCGCAATAACATCGTCTTGTCGCGCAAGGCCGTGCTGGAGAAGGAATTCGCCAAGAAAAAGTCCGAGACGATTCTCAAGCTGGTCGAGGGCGCGCGCCTACCGGGCGTGGTCAAGAACATCACCGACTATGGTGTGTTCATCGACCTCGGCGGAATCGACGGCCTGTTGCACATCACCGACATCTCTTGGGGCCGGGTCAACCATCCTTCAGAGCACTTCTCGGTCGGCGACGAGACCGAGATCGTGATCCTCAAATTCGATCCCGAGACCGAGCGTGTTTCGCTGGGCTACAAACAGCGCAGTGAGGATCCCTGGACTTTGGTCGATAAGAAGTACCCGATCGGTTCGCGCGTCCAGGGCAAGGTGGTCAGCTTGGTGGACTACGGCGCCTTTGTCGAGATCGAGGAAGGGGTTGAAGGTCTGATCCACGTCAGTGAGATGTCCTGGACCAAGAAGGTGGTCAATCCATCGAAACTGGTAACGGTTGGCGAGGAGGTCGAAGCGATCGTCTCCGAACTCGACATGGGCCAGCGACGGATCAGCCTGTCTTTGCGGCAGACCGAGCGCAACCCTTGGGAAGAGCTGGCCGACAGCTTCCCGATTGGCTCGATCATCGAGGGCAAGGTCCGTAACCTCACCGAGTTCGGTGCTTTCGTCGAGATCACCGATGATATCGATGGCCTGATCCACGTCTCTGACATGAGCTGGACTAAACGCGTCAAGCACCCCAGCGAAGTGTTGAAGAAGGGCGAGCTAGTCAAAGCCCGGATCACCAACATCGATGTCGGCAACCAGCGGGTTTCCCTGTCGATCAAGGAGTTCCTGCCCAACGAGTGGGACAACTTCGTCGAGAAGTACATGGTGGGTGACACCTTGGACGGCAAGGTCGTCAACGTCACCGACTTCGGTCTCTTTATCGATATCTACCAGGGCCTCGAAGGTCTGGCTCACATCAGTGAGATCGACCTGCCGGGGGGCAAGCTGGAAGACCGCTACCGGGTTGGTGAGTGGGTCAGCGCCCGCATTCTGCGAATCGAGGAAGAAGACAAGAAGGTGGGCTTGACGATGCGTGGCGTGCCGCAGCCTTCGCCTGAAGAGATACCGGAACTCGAAGCGGCAGCTGCTGCTGAGCGCGGCATCTCTCTCGCTGTCGTTAGCGTGGAGGAACCGGCCGAGGAAGCTGCGGCGGAAGAGGTTCCTAGTGAAGCAGCAGCTGCTGAGGAAACCGCGGCTAGCGCAACCGAGGCAGAGGAGACCGCGAGCGAAGAGCTGGCTGCCGAGGCTGAAGAAGAGGTGGCCGAAGAGCCGGCTGCCGAGGAGGCTGGTGCCGAGGAAGCTGAAGAAGCTACCGAAGTTTCGGCAGAGGTGGAGGCGGCGGCTGAGTCGGACGACAAGTCGGACGCCTAGGTCGTCGATGGTGATCAATCCGTTGCGGAGGAGCGCACTGTGCCGACTCGCGATGCTATGACCAAAGCAGAACTCGTGGAACGTGTCGCGAGTATGACGCAGTTGACTAAAAAGCATGCCGAGATCATTGTCAACACGGTCTTCGAGAGTATTGTCCGGTCGCTAAGATCGGGAGAGAAGATCGAGTTGCGGGGTTTCGGTAGCTTTCGAATTCGTCAGCGGGGGGCGCGTATTGGGCGCAATCCGAAGACGGGCGCGAAGGTCAACGTACCTGCGAAGCGGATCCCATACTTCAAGCCTGGTAAGGAGCTCAAAGAGCTTCTTAACCAGAAGCCCTGACGGTTCCTAGCCCGGTGGAGGTCTTCTCCTCCGGGCTTTAAGCGAAGTCCGTGGAGACCAACATGGCCAAAAAGCGCACCGTGAAGGGATCCGGTGCCAAGGTAAAGAAGAGCGCTGCTCGAGAGCGGGTCAGCCAGTCGGCCAAGGCTCCGGCGATCGCCTACGTGGCGTCGTTCTGCGCCTGGTTGGTGCCCGGATCGGGGCACCTGATGCTCGGCCGGCGGGGTCGTGGGCTTGCTTTTGCCGTGTTGGTTCTGGCAGCAGTGGCGCTGGGTTGTTTGTTGCACGGCCAGCTGTGGAGTACTTTTCGCGGCTCGCCGCTATTGATCTTGCGCAGCTTGGGCTGTCTGGGCTCTGGTTTGCCTTACTTTGCTCTGCTGCTGAGCGATTATAGTGGCCAAATCGAGAGCGTCAGCTTTGACTATGGCAGCGCTTTCCTGGTCACCGGCGGGCTGATGAACTTTCTCCTGGTCTTGGATACCTGGGACATCGCTACCGGCCGCAAGCCTGATGGAGACGGCGAGCAATGAGTCATCTAGTATTGATGGTGACCTACGCCGCCTTGGTTGGCGTCTTCTTCGCCCTCTTGTGGAAGCGTCAGCGAGCGGCGCAGGTCAAATTGTTCGCCAAGATCTTTCTCGGCCTGGTAATTGGCGGCTGGGTGATCGCTTGGTTGATGTTTTCCTTCCCGTCGGGGCCCCCTTCGCCTATTCCATGAGCTTCGCTCGATGAGCAAGACAGATCTTCTGGTAGTAGCGGGCGAGGCCTCTGGCGACCTGCACGGTGCCCGTTTGCTCGCTCATCTGGCTGAGTTGGAGCCCGGCTTGCGGGCTTTTGGTCTTGGCGGCCAGGAGATGGCTGCCGGGGGCTTCGAGGCGCTCGCCGAGAGTTCTGAAATCTCGGTGGTGGGCTTCACCGAGGTGCTGAAAATTTTGCGCCGAGCACGCCAGATTTACTTTCAATTGTTGGCTGAGGTCGAGCGCCGCGGGGTCCGTCGCGCGCTGCTGATTGACTCGCCCGGTTTCAACTTGCGCCTGGCTCGGCAGCTGCATCGCCGTGGGGTGCAAGTGGTCTATTACATCAGTCCTCAGGTTTGGGCTTGGCGGCGCGGACGGGTGAAGACCATCGCCGCCAACATCGACCGAATGCTGGTGTTGTTTCCCTTCGAAGTCGATTTCTACCAAAGCCATGGGGTCGCCGCAGTGCATGTTGGCCATCCATTGGTCGATGAGGTGCCCAAGCCCGAGTTTCAGGCTTGGGACAGGCCGCGGCGCGAGGGAGAGGAGTTTTCTGTTGCTTTGATGCCCGGCTCGAGACCCAGTGAAGTTCGCGTCCTGCTACCCGAGCTGTTGCAAGCGGGGCGTCAGCTGGGCCAGCGGCTGCCGGTCAAGCTGCTCTTGATTCAAGCACCCACTTTGGCCGAGTCGTTGCTGGATGAACTCGTTGCCAAATCCGGCGTGGCGGTCGAGAGGGTGCGGGAGGATCGCTTGCAGGTGATTGCCGACTGCCATTTGGCGATTTGCGCTTCAGGTACCGCCACCCTCGAAGTTGGTTTGCTCGGCACTCCCATGGTGGTGGTCTATAAGTTGAGTCCGTTGAGTTACTGGTTGGGTCGGCTATTGGTCGATTTGCCGCAGTTCAGCATGGTCAACCTGGTGTTGGGGGCTGGTGTCGTGCCTGAGCTGTTGCAAGGAGCTGCATCTGCGGCGGGGATCAGCGACGAAGCCGCCAGCTTGTTGGAGTCGCCAGCAGCGATCGATGCCATGCGCCGTTCGATGCTTGAGCTACGTCCTCGTTTGGGCAGCAGTGGCGCTAGCGCCCGCGCGGCTGCCGAGGTGGCCGATTGTTGGCGCCTTGGAGTGGCCGCGAGATGAGTTTCGCTCGCTTCTTTTGGCCCTACTTGCGCGGCTATCGTCGGTGGATTCTTGGCGCTGCCCTCAGCATTTCGGTGTTCTTCGCCGCCAGCGTGCTGCTCTTTGGTTTGATCCGGCCGATTTTTGTCAACGTTCTCGATGCCGAGGAAGAGGTGCCGAAAATACTCCGCACCAGCGTTGAGGACGCGGTGGACTCTGCCGAGCAAGGCGGCCTGGTGGAACGTTGGGCAGCCTCGCTCAATCTGCAAGTGTTAGTCGACCGGGCTTTCGACCGAGTGGCGGCGGCGATTGCCCTGCCGACCTATGCGCTGGTACCACTCTTGCTCTGGTTGTTCTTCCTACTACGCAGCGTTGCTGCTTTCGCCAACGGCTATCTCTTCCAGAAAATCGGTCTGGGCGCTACTAACGATCTGCGCAACGATCTCTACCGCACGATTCTGCGTCAGTCGAGCCGTTTCTACGCCGAACACCCTTCCGGTGAGTTGCTCAGCCGGATTGGCAACGACGTGCAGGTCTTGCAGAATGTGGTGACGACCCGCTTACTTGATTTGGTGCAGCACTCGATTACTTTGCTGGTGTTGATCTGGCTGCTGTTGTCGACCCACTGGGTATTTGGTTTGATCACCCTGGTGGTGGCGCCGGCCGTGGTGGTGCCGATTGTGCGCTTCGGCCGCGGCATGTTCAAGACCAGTCGGCACACGCAGGAGCGGATGGCCGAGCTGGCCAACTTGGTCAACGAGGCGGTGCGCGGCCATCGGGTGGTCAAGGCTTTTGGCATGGAGGGCTTCGAAGAGAGCCGCTTCCGAGCCGCCGCGGATCGCCACTTGTTGGTGAAACTGCGCGCTCAGCTGATCGCCACCGCTTCAAGTCCGGTGGTCGAGACCTTGATCGTCACCGGCGGTGCGGTGCTGCTGTTCTACGCCGGACGGGCGGTGGCAAGCGGCGATGTCGGTTCGGCTCAGCTGGTTACCTTCTTGACTACCTTGGCGTTGATCCAAGATCCGGTGAGGAGGCTGAACAAGGTCAATTTGACTCTGCAAGAGTCGCTCGCCTGCGGCCAGCGGGTGCAAGAGCTGATCGCCATGCCCAATGAAATCGTCGACTCCGAGGGCACGGAGACTCTAGCCGCCTTGGGTCAGGGGTTGCACTTTGAGGCAGTGAGTTTCGCCTACGAAGATGACCTCGTGCTGGATCGGATCGACCTGCGAGTGCAGCCGGGTGAGACGATCGCATTAGTGGGGCCCTCCGGGGCTGGTAAGACCACTCTGGTCAACCTGGTGCCCCGATTCTTCGATCCCAGCCAAGGAGCGGTACGGATCGATGGCCACGACCTGCGGCAGGTCAGCCTGGCCAGCCTGCGAGCCCTGATTGGCGTCGTCACCCAGGACACCGTGTTGTTCAATGACACCGTGCGCGACAACATCGCCTACGGGCGCTCTGATCTCTCGCTAGAGCGGGTACGGGCGGCGGCTCAAGCGGCGCACGCCGACGAGTTCATCATAGCCTTGCCGAAAGGCTATGACACGTTGATTGGCGAGAGTGGCTTGAAGCTCTCCGGCGGTCAGCGGCAGAGACTGGCGATCGCCCGCGCCTTGGTCAAGGATCCGCCGATTTTGATTCTCGATGAAGCTACCTCACACCTCGACAGCGCCTCCGAAGCGCTGGTGCAAGAAGCCTTGGACAATCTGATGCGGGGCCGCACCGTCCTGGTGGTGGCGCATCGTTTGTCGACCGTGCGGCGCGCCGATCGCATTATCGTAATGGACGGTGGCAGAATCGTCGAGGCTGGGAGCCATCGCCAGCTGCTGGCCGCAGGGGGTGCCTATCGCCGGTTGCACGATCTGAATTTGGCCTCTCCCGACGCAGGCACGGCTGAGGAGCAAGAAGATGCGTAGCATGACTGGTTTTGGCCAAGCGAGTGGAGAAAATGACCGCTTCCGGGTCACCGTGACCTTGCGCGGTGTCAATCATCGCTTTCTCGATCTCTCGTTGCGGTTGCGCGATGAGTACCGTGCGGCTGAGGCCGATCTACGCGAAGTGCTGATCGGCCAGCTCGAGCGTGGCAGGGTGGAAGTGACGGCCGATATCGAACCCTTAGTTTCGCGGCCGGTAGAACTACAAGTCGATCGCGAGTTGGCCTTGGCGGTGAGGCAGGCTACCGATTCCCTCGCCGCTCAAGGCTTGATCGAGCCTGAGCTGACGCTCAGCGACTTGATGAGCTTGCCGGAAGTGGTTCGTCTGCGGGTACGTCCCCTGGAGTGGCGAGACGTGGATCAGGAGCTGCTGCTGACTATTGCTGGCCGCGCTCTGGTGCAATTGGTGGAGGCTCGAGCCACCGAGGGGCAGGACTTGGTGGCGGTGCTCGATCAGCGCTTGCAGGCCCTCGCCGGCCTCACTGCCGAGCTGGCGCAGCGTGCGGCGAAGTCGCCGACCGAGGCTGCGGCGGCCCTGCGCAAGCGGATCGGCGAACTGCTCGAAGGGGAGTCGGTCGATGAGAATCGGCTGGCGCAAGAGATCGCGCTGCTGGTGGACAAGAGCGATGTCAGTGAAGAACTCGACCGCCTGCGCTCGCACTTGAAGCACTTCTCCTCCCTGTTTCAGCGCCAGGGTGCGGTGGGCAAGCGCTTGGAATTCCTTACCCAAGAAGTCCTGCGCGAACTCAACACGGTCGGTTCTAAGTGCCGCGATAGCGAGATGACCCGCCGGGTGCTCGAAGGCAAGGCGCTGTGTGAACAGGTTCGCGAGCAGGTGCAGAATGTTGAATAGCCGATAGTTGGCCGAGCTGTGATATTCTGCCGCACAGGTGCAGGCCGCCTGGAACCACTACAGCTCGAAATCCGGACCGCAGATGCGTTGGGTATCTGCCTGAGGCTGGGCTGGCCCGCCAAGATCACGCCATCCACCGCATCTCAAGTGGAGTGTATTGATGCAGGAAATTCCAGAAAAGATCGACAGTAAATTCCGTTTCGTACTGCTGGCCGCCAATCGGGCCGAGCAGTTGCTGCGCGGTGCTCTGCCCAAGCGAGACCATGGGCCGGTGAAGAAGACCCGGGCCGCCATGGACGAGATCTTCGAAGAGACCATCGAATGGGACTACGGGCCGGCAGCCGAGCCGGTGGTAGACGACCCGGTGGACGTTGAGCCCATCGCCATGCCCAGCGACGAAGAGCAGAGCTGATCTCGCGGGGTATGCCGATGGCAGACCGTCGACGATGGGCGTGGTCGGGCGGGGAAGTAGGGAGAGCCTCTTGAGACCCCCGCTACCGGCGCCGTGGGTCGAGCTGCTGCGCTATCTCGATGGAGTTGGCTACAGCGAAATCTATTTGCCGCTGGCCCACTCAACCGGAGCCCAAGTCGCGCCGGCCGTGCCAGCAAGAAGTTCGCGGCCAGAGTCGACCTCAGCCCATATCAGCAAGCAAAGTTCCGAAGCTCTGGCGCTACCCCGAGCGGCGGCGCCGATCAGCAAGCCCAAGAACATTCCCGCCACAGCCACCGAGCAGTCTCAACCGTTAGCTGCCGATTTAGAACAACTAGGTGCTCAAGCGGCTGCTTGCACTGCTTGCCGCTTGGCTGAACGCCGCCACAGCGTAGTTTTTGGCAGCGGCGCTGCCAACGCTGACCTGATGTTCATAGGTGAAGGGCCGGGGGCCGAAGAGGACCGCCAGGGTCTGCCTTTTGTCGGCGCGGCTGGTCAGCTGCTGAGCAGAATCCTGCGGGCTATCAGCCTCGAACGCGATCAGGTTTACATCGCCAACGCGGTGAAGTGCCGACCCCCTGGCAACCGTAATCCGCAAGCCGATGAGATTGCCGCCTGCAGTGGCTTTCTGCGCCGCCAAATCGATTTAGTGCAGCCCAAAGTTATCGTCTTGCTGGGCAAAGTCGCGGCGCAGACCCTCCTCGGCTTCGATGAGGGAGTTCCTCTCTATCGCATGCGCGACCGCTGGCACACGGTAGCCAACACCCCCACCCGAGTGACTTACCACCCAGCGGCCCTGCTGCGCAACGCTTCCTACAAGCGGCCCACCTGGGATGACATGCAAGTGGTGCGTGACCGCTTGCGGGAAGTGGACTAGAGCCAGCGGCGGGAATGGCACGCAGCGAATACGATCCGGTCGGACCCCCCATCGGTCGGGGCGGACTTTCGCTGCTTGTCTGGGTGGCTATTTTTGTCCACACCAGTTCCTACGACTGGTCCCAACCGTTGGGCATCCTGGTTTGGACCACCACCGGCGGGCTTTTGGCCGGCAGCTGGCTAGCTTGGAGCGGCAAGAATCGGAGCGGCAAGCGGCCAGGGGTGGCGCGGGCTGGCTTGCTGCTTAACCTCGGTGGCTTGCTCTGCGTAGTCTTGCCGGTGCTGGTGTACTACCTGGTTTTTTGGTTGAGTAGCTGAGTTCCAAGCCGCCTTGCCTGGTATCTTCGGGCGGATGAAGGAGCCAGCCCCGTTTCCAGCCGCCGCCGGAGCGAAGAGGGAGATCGCAGGCGAAGCCGGTCGTCGTAGTGAGTTAGTGCTTCGCCTTTTGGCGGGAGAGCCGCTGGCTGAATTGGCCCGCGGGAGCGGCATCGATGCAGCTGCGCTGGAAGATTGGAGAAGCAGCTTCGTTGCGGCTGGGGAGGCGAGGATAGAGACGGATTTGGGGCGTGCAGGTGGGTTGGTGTTTGCGGTCGAGCTACTTGGAGTGCCGCGGGTTTATCGGCTGCAAGATGGGTGCCGCAAGGAGCTTCGCTGGGGCTTGCAGCGGGCCTTGATGACATTTTCCTACCTGTCTCTGGCGCCGCAGCGTAGTGCCTTCAAGGACGAACTTGAAGCAGCGCTGTGGCCGGAGGCGGGCGAACGTGAAGTGCAGCGAAATTTTCACCCGACCCTCAGCGCGGTGCGCCGTACTCTGGCCGGCGGGCCGTTGGCTGATGGCGCCGCGCCGCGCTTGTTGATCAGCCATCGGGGTGCTTATGAGCTGGTGCAGGAGGTCGACTGGCAACTCGATGTCACCCGCTTTGAAACTGCCATCAAGCGCGGTAGGGAGTTGCAGCAAGCCAGGCACGATCAAGCCGCGGCGGAGTGCTGGGAGCAGGCATGGCGTCTTTACCGGGGCCCACTTTTGGCTGGCAACGATGCGCAGTGGATGGTCGCGCGAAGGGCGGAACTGCATCGCACCTACCTGCTTCTCTTGGCTGATCTGGGGCGGCTTTATCGGCACCTGGGGCGTTCCGTGGCTGCGATCGACGCCTTCCGCGCGCTGTTGCTGCAGGAGCCCTTCGAGGAAGCTGCTCATTTGGCCTTGATGGAACTCTACTCCGAACAGGGCCGGCGAGATTTGGTGCGGCGGCAGTTTGTCCGCTTGCAAGAGTTGTTGGATGAACTGAACGTCGAGCCGCGCGAGGTGACGCAGCAGCGCTACTATGAACTGATGCGATAGCCTAGGGCCACTGAACGCGGGCTTGGCCCCCTTGCGGGGCGAGCATCTACCCAGCAGACAACTGACTAGACGGATACTAGATTGATGAGCCGGACGAGCGAACAGGCCGAGCCGCGGCAGCCGGTGGCGGCCATAGCAAGCCCTTCCGGGGCGGCCAACCCCGAGATCAGCGTGTTAGTGCCGGTGCTCGACGAAGCCGAGACCATAGAAGAGCTGTCAACCCGTGTTGCGGCGGTACTCGAGGCCGAAGGCCGGAGTTTCGAGCTGGTTTTTATCGACGACGGGTCGCGGGATGGCACCAGTGAGCAAGTGCGTCGAGTTCATCTGCGGGACGCACGCGTCAAGTTGGTGCGGCTGCGGCGCAATTTCGGCAAGGCGGCCGCCCTCTGTGCCGGCATCGAGCACAGTTCTGGCCGGCTGGTGGTGACCATCGATGGTGATTTGCAGGACCAGCCGGAGGAGATTCCGCGCTTGCTCAGCAAGTTGGAAGACGAGGACCTCGACCTGGTTTCGGGCTGGAAGCGAGATCGCCAAGACCCGATGATGAAGACCCTTCCTTCGCGGCTGTTTAATTGGGCAACCCGCAAGCTGGCCCAAGTCGACTTGCACGACTTCAACTGTGGCTTCAAAGCCTATCGCCGCGAGGCTCTCGAACAGATTTCGATCTATGGTGAGTTGCACCGCTACATTCCGGTGTTGGCCAGCCGTCGTGGGTTCAAAATCGGCGAGGTCCGGGTCGCCCATCAGGCGCGCCTACACGGGCAGAGCAAATATGGTCTCGATCGCTTCTACAAAGGGCTTATTGACCTGATCACGGTGCTCTTCGTCACCAAGTACAGCCGTCGGCCGCTGCATCTGTTCGGCGCCATCGGATTGGGGGCGCTTGGCCTTGGTTTGGCCATCAACACCTACCTGGCGATCCTCTGGTTTCTCGGCCAGCCGCTGTCCAGTCGTCCCTTGCTGTTGCTCGGGGTGCTGTTGATGGTGCTGGGTTTCCAAGTCCTCACTACTGGCTTGATTGGTGAGATGATCACCCTCAAGAACTTCAAACGTAGCGACAGTTACTTGATCAAAGAGCGCCTCGAGTAGGCGCTGGGCGACTTGTATCGAGCCCTGGAGATCTCCCCTGGCTAAGAGATTCCTGTTCCTGACCCAGACCTATCCGCGATTTGCCGGCGACCTCAGTGGGCCGTTCATTCGCGATATTGCTCGTGCTCTGGTGCGGGGTGGTGATCGGCTGACTGTGTTGGTGCCGCACGCTGAGGACATTCCGCCACTGTGGGATGATGATGGAGTGGAGGTGCTCAGCTTTCGCTATGCCCCAGAAGCTGCCGAATTGCTGGGTTATGGACGCAGTCTTGCTGCTGACGAGACGCCCAAGATCGGCGCGGCGGCGGTTACCCCACTGTATCTGGCGGGGGCCTTGAGGGCGGTACGTGGCGAATTGGCTCGGCGACCTTACGACTTGCTGCAATGCCATTGGGTGATTCCTAACGGTTTGGTGGGAGCAACTGTTGCCGGGCGGGTGCCTCTGGCGGTGGGCTTGCACGGCAGTGATGTCTTCATGGCTGAGAAGGCCTGGGTGCGGCCGGCGGTGCGGTGGGCGCTACGCCGCACTCGGGCGTTGACCGGCTGTTCACCGGAGCTGGTGGGTCGAATCTGCACCCTCGGTTTCCCACCACAACGGTCCGAAGTGATTCCCTACGGTGTAGATTCGCAAAAATTCTCCCCCGACTCTGGGAGGAGTTCGATCTGGCGCCAGAAGCTCGGTATTCCCGCTACCGCGCCAGTGCTCTACTCGATCGGTCGGATGGCGACGAAAAAAGGCTACCAGGTCTTGATCGAGTGCCTCGAAGAGCTTTATTACCGCCATCCAGACCTGCATATCGTGTTGGCTGGCGCCGGAGATCGTCTGGCGGAGTTCCGCCGCGACAGTGAGCCGTGGCGAGAGCGATTCCACCTGCCTGGGGCGGTGCTGCGCGACACCCTGCCGGACCTTTACCGGGCCGCCGATATCTTTGTCCTACCGGCGATACATGATCCGCAGGGCAACGTCGATGGCTTGCCGAATGTGTTGCTGGAGGCGATGGCCAGCAGCTTGCCGGTGGTGTCGACCAATATTTCCGGTATCCCTTTGGCGATCGACGATGGGGTCGAGGGCTACTTGGTGCAAGAACAGGATCCGGCGGCGCTACTCGATGCTCTGGACCGCACCCTCTCGGACCCCGAGCGGGGCCGGGCGATGGGAGCCGCCGGACGCGCTCGGGTGGAACGCGATTTGACCTGGGACGCCGTCGGCGCGCGCTATCGAGGGGCATATGAGAGGGCGATGGCGGGTTGAGGCCGGCTCGATAGCGCGATAAGGCGCTGCCTTACCGCTCCTCGAGCTGGACTCGCAATCCTTCTTCTCGGGCGGCGGTGATCAGACGCTGATCAAAGGCTAGAAACCCCACCTCGACACGCAGTTCGCGAGCGAAGACGACGGCCGAGGCGAGCTGCACTGCATCGCCCGCGCGCAGCGAGTGGTGGCGCAACAGCACCTGGCTGCATTGGGTAATGTCGCGAGTCAGCTCGACTATGTAGAGTTCTTCGAAATCCGCTGCCACAGCCGCCAACGCGCGATCCCGTTCGACGGCCGAGAACGCTTTCTCACGGCAGCGCCGGGCAAGCGCCGAGGAGATTTCCACCATGCTCAGCCGGGCAGTGGCGACTGACGTCCGACGCATCAGCTGACGCACCTGGTCGCTGCCGGTTTCTTCCAGGTAGCGTTTGACCAGGGCGCTGGCATCGAGATACCAGATAGAGAGTTTCAGAAGCGGTCCCTTCGGTCCTCGATCACCGCCTCACTCGCCGCGGCCCCGAGATTTTGCACCGGCTCAAACTCGACCAGTGGGCCACGCTCGCGAATCTCACCCCCCAGAAGACCCCTCGCGGCCAGGCCGGCCAGGGCATAGGACAGGCCGCCAGACTCGAGGGAGAGCGGTCTGAGTTCGGCTACAGGTCTGCCGCGCTCAGTGACAATCAAGGTCGCGCCTTCGCTGACCTGACGCAGATAGGTTCCCAAGCGAGTCTTGAGCTCACGGGCTCCGACGGCGGTCGGCGGATTTGGCAAGTCTGCTGAGTTGTCCATGTGGTCATTGTGGTCGCAAAGACGCCGAGTGTCAAGCCTGGGATCCCGGACTCAGGCTAACGGGTGCTCAAGGAGAGGCGCTGCGGCAGGTTACTGCGCAGAATGACCAGCTCCAAAGTCGCTCCCGGCACCTGCCGTGCGATGTAGGCCCGTAGTTGATCGGCATCGCTCACCGTGCGGCCGTCGACCCGCAGCACGAGGTCATTGACCCGCAGGCCGGCGCGCTCCCCCGAGCTTGCTGGCTCCACCGTCTGAATCAGCGTGCCGCTGAGCCCGAAGGAGCCGTAGTCGATCGGCGAGAAGCGCAACCCCAGCAGCGCCGGGACACCCTTGGTTGAGCCATTGGGCGGCGCCAGAGTTGTTGGCTGGGTGCCTGCCGCTGCCGGCTTTCGGCCCGTCGTTGGGCGGCTGCTGGGTGACGGTGAGCGCAAGGTGGGGGAAGTTCCTGCACCGCGACGTTCGACAGCTTGCAGGTTCCTTCTCGCGTCCTCGAAATCGGGTTGGATCGACAAGGCTCTCTCGAACGACTGGCGGGCGAGGGAATATTCACCGCGGGAGGCATGGAGGCTACCCAGGTTGTTGTGGGCTTCGGCGCGGGTGGGATCTTGAGCAATGGCCTGCTGGAAGCTGGCCGCCGCCGACTCTATTTCTCCGAGAGCCTGTTGGCAGAGGCCTAGATAGAGCCAAGGATCTACCAGGCTTGGCTGCCAGTCGATGGCCCGCTGGGCTTGGCGAGCGGAATCTGTATATTGGCCTTGGTCATAGTAGTAGCGCGCCAGTTGAATAGCGGCCGAGATAGCAAACCCGGCGGCGTTCCGTGGATCCTGGCGAAACACCGTCTCCAGAGCTTCTACCGCACCCCGCGGGTTGCCGAGGCCCCGTTGGGCGATGCCGAGATTGAGCCACAGGCCGGCATTGTCCGGGTACTTGCCGGTGGCCTCTAGGAGCAGGCCCACCGCGGCGGTCCAATCTTCGGCGTCGAGGTAGGCCAGAGCCAGGTTGTTGAGCACACTGGGGTCATTGGGTAGAGCGTCGTAGGCGCGACGAAAGGCCGCGGCGGCTTCTTGCTTGCGACCCAGCCGGCGCCGGGTAACTCCTAAATTGGTCCACGCGGAAGCGTTGCCTGGATCGAGTTCTACGGCCTGGGCAAGAGCGTCCTCGGCCTCGGCATAGAGCTGGCGCGAGTTGAATAAGAAACCTAGATTGGTCAGTGCCAGGGCGCGGGTCTGCGGACTGACGGACTCGGGTTGCGCAGCAGCTAGCGCCAGCACTTTTTGGAAACCGGCCATGGCTGCCTCGGCATGCTCCTGGTAGAGATCGACCAGTGCCAGGTTATACAGCGCGGTTGGCTGGTTGGGGAGAGTGTCGAGAGCACTCAGCAGCAGTTGACGAGCAGCTGGCCATTCGCGCTGGCGGATCTTCTCCAACGCTTGGTTGATTTGCTGGTTGCCACTGCGTTGACGTCGATTCTCGGCAAGTTGCCGCGCTTCAATAAAGAGATCACGGAAGCCGTCACTGTAGAGTTCGGCGCGGAACGGCGTCTCGGGGAGCAGCTCTAGAGCCTTGGCGAGAGTTTCAGTCGCGCCGCGGTCGTAGTTGGATAGATGCTCGATCCAGGCGATAGTCATCCAGACTCGCACTTTCTCGGTGGCTGCCGGCAGACGGTCGGCGAGTTGGCGATAGAGAGCGATCGCTCCGGCCAAGTCGTCTTCCTCGAAGCGGCCCTCAGCGAGCCGTTCGAGATCCGCGGTGGCGGTGGTTTGCGCCTTGCTCCAGGTCGGTAGCAGACAGCTGCCAACCACCAGCAGCAATGCTCCCAGGCTTTTGCAGAATTGGCTAGTTCTCATCACATTTCCGGTCGCTAAGTAGTAGGGCCCCCCCCCGGCACAGATTCGGCCGGAGTCCGCCCGCCTAAGGCTGCAATGCTTTGCTGCGCACGGTCGGCTCAAGCCCGCTTTCTAGATCAAAGGTAACGATGGTTTCCCGGCCCGACTCCACCGCCACCGCCTGGGTCTGGTGTTTGCCGGTGCCTGCACTGAGCGGGCGGATCTCCACCAGGTAATGGGCGGGCGCCAACCAGAGGTGGCTGACGGGACTAGGTAGCGAATCAGCTCCGTTGATGGAGACTTGCCCTTGTGGCCGGCCGGGGCGGGCACGCACGCTTAGCGCACCCGGCTGAGCGATGGGCGAGGCTCTGCTCAGCCGCTCACCCTCGCCGAGGCGCACCAGGACTTCCTCAGCCGTGGAGTAGTGTGCCGTTCTGAGGTTGAAGTTCAGTCGGTAGGTGCCAGGATTGAGCTCGAACACACGTTGACGGGTAAGAGGATGCAGCCTTCCGGCGCGGCCGAAACGAACGGTCATCGCGTCAGTCCAGGCAACGGCCGGTACGATCAAAGTTGCCTTGGCCGGGGTTCTGGGTTCGTTCGCTGTAGGAGTTGCAGGCTGCTCGGTCGCTCCGGTTGTCGCCACCCCTGCTTCGGTGGCACCTCTACGGCCTGTCGGTACCTCTGCCGAGTCAGGCCCGCCGGCGGTAGGTGAAGGTGTGGAGGTCGCATTGACCGCTTGCGACTGCTCGGAACTCGGCCGGCCGCCGCCATTTGCTAGGCTACGATCGGCGGCGGCCGCTATCCCAGAGCTGGCTTCTGCTGCTGAGTCTCTGTGTTCGAGCGTCTGGCGGTCGGCGGCGCCCGAGGTTGCGCTTAGTGTTGTCGCCGTGGGACCAGGGTGCTTCTCGGCTGGCGCCGACAGTGCTAACCAGCCTCGTTCGATAGCGATCTGGCGTAGTCTTGGCGACTGCCAACCAAGGGCGGCAGCAGCTGCGGCTGCCAACAAAAGTGCGGTCCACAAGGCTCGGCGCCGGGGCTTGGCAGCGGCGTGGAAAGAGCTACCGCCGGCAGCCGCTGCGGCCGGATCGAGAACTATCTGATCGAGGCGCTCGTCGGAGGACTGGCTTGCGACTTCTGATGCAGGCGGTGGTGAGCTTTCGCGGTGGGCGGCGATGGTGGTGAGGGCGCTGGTATCTATGGAGCGAGTCTCGTGCACCACGCGGCCCTGGCGCTGCATTTGCTCTAGCTGCTCAAGCAGCTCGCGGCCATTGCAAAAACGGCTCTTGGGGTCCTTGGCAAGGCACCGCTCGATTAGCTGTGCCATCGGTTTTGGCACCTCAGGACGTTGCTCTTCGACCCGTGGTGGTCGTTGGTGCAGAATTTGGTAGAGCACGGCTGAAATCTGCTCGCCCTTAAAGGGGCGTTGACCGACGATCAGCTCGTAAGCGGTGACGCCGAACGAGAAGATGTCGGTCGCGTCGCTGACACTGTTGCCTTGAATCTGCTCCGGCGCTAAGTAGGCGGCGGTGCCGAGGGTCATTCCGACTTCGGTAAGACCACTCTGCTGCTGGGCGAGTTTGGCGATTCCAAAGTCCAAGATCTTTGCCGTGCCGTCGTCCAGAATCCTGATATTGGCCGGTTTGATGTCGCGATGGATGACTCCTTTTCTGTGGGCATGGGCCAAACCACGGGCGACTTGCAGCAGATAATAGAGCTGTTCCGGGAAGGGTAGAAAATCTCGCCGCTGTATCTTGTGGTCGAGATCCTCACCGCTGAGGTATTCCTGCACCAAATAGGGCCAGTCCTCGGCGATTCCGAAGTCATAGACAGTGGTGATGTTGCGATGGGCGAGGCGACCAGCAATCTCAGCTTCCTGGAAGAAGCGCTGGCGAATCTCAGGGTTGTCCGAATGGCAAGTCTTGACGGCTACGAAGCGCTTGATGAAAGGGTCGCGAGCTTTGAAGACAGCACCAAACCCACCAGCGCCTATTTGCTCGATGATCTCGTACTTACCAATCTTTCGCGGGGTTTCTCTAGCTGCCATGAAGAGTACGTCCAAGGATCCGAGTACATGCTAGCACGGTGCCGAGGCTGGCCTTCACGGGTCGCTGCCGACCCGAGCCTGATCGATGCGAGCCCGCAGCGGATCGGCTGCGTCGAATTCCCCTAGCAGCTCGACGGCGAAGCGTAGTGCTTGCGCCGCGGTGCTCGGGTCGCCATCGGCTAGCAAACGCTCGATCGAGGCAACCGCTTCGTTCTGCCGGCGGCGGTTGGTGTTGCCAGGATCAGGTTCGGCGAGGGCTTCGTTGCGCAATTCATCAATGGCTCGCCGGCCAGCAGTATTGCGCGGGTCGAGTTCCTCGATCCAGCCCGCAAGATCCTCAGCTACCACCAAGGGAAGGCGGCGGCTTCCGCGGAGATGGGCTAGGGTACCGGCGAGACGAACCGCTTGCCGGGCACCGTCCTCGCGCACCGTATCGAGTTGTTGCGCCAGTGCTGCCCGAGCCAGACCGCGCAAGTGAACGATGGCGGTGGCGAGGTCGGCGTCAAGGGTCGCTGCCAAGCGCATGTTGGCCGCGGCTCGACCGAGGTGCCCTTTCACCAGCCGATCCTCGATCAGGGCCACGGTGGCGGCGGAACCGCAGTCGGCCGAGGCAGTGGGTAGCGAGGGGGCCGGTGGTGCGCTGGCGGCCCCGGTCCAGAAGCTCTCTAGCAGACGTTCCGCTTCGGCTTGGCCAGGCTCAATCTCGAGTACCTCTCGCAGCATCACCTCGGCCCGCTTGGCTTTGCCCTCATTCAGCAGTTGGCGGGCCCGCTGTAGCAGACCGCGAACTTGCACAGAATGTTCACTGGCCGCCTCACTCTCGACCAGGGGCAAGCGAGTGCTTGCGGTGTGCTCGGTGCGAAAAGCCTCTAAGGCTGCCAACAACTCGCTGCTGGCGGAATACCGCTGTTCCGGGTCCTTGCGTAGACAGCGCTCAATTACTTTCGCCAAGTCCGCGGGACAGTCAGTGAGCCGTTGCGGCTCGGATTCCAACAGAGCGTCGATCAGAGCAGGTATGTTGCGGCCGACGAATGGACGGCGGAAGGTGATCAGCTCGTAGGCCAGCACGCCGGTGGAGAAGATATCGGATCGCGGGCTGCCGGGCTCTCCCAGTAGGCGCTCGGGTGGCAAATAGGCGACGGTACCCAAGGTCATGCCCGCTTGGGTGAGCTGGCTGTCGACCGCCGACAGTTTGGCGGTGCCGAAGTCCATGATCTTGACCAGGCCACTATCCAGCACCCTGATATTGCTCGGTTTGATGTCGCGGTGAATCACTCCTTGGCCGTGAGCATGCGCGAGGCCGCGCACGATCTGGGTGAGGATGTCGATCTTCTCTTCCAGAAATGCTGGTTCCTGGCGGCGAATCTGCTGAGCTAGATCTTCGCCTGGCAGATATTCCTCAACCAGGTAGGGCCTCTGACCCTCAAGTCCGAAATCGTAGACCGCGGTGATGTTGCGATGGGCGAGGCGGCCGGCGATCTCGGCTTCGCGATAGAACCTCTTGCGGGTCTCGGCATCGTTCGCGAGGCAAATCTTGATCGCCACCGGTCGCTTGATGAAGGGATCGTAGCCCTTGTAGACCACCGCGAAGCCACCGACGCCGATTTTCTCTAGGACTTTGTACTTGCCGATGTTTTGCATGAGGTGTGCAGGCCGGCGGGCGAGCTGGGAAAGGTAAATCCTACCACCATGGGAGCTAGGTCGGGCGGACCCGTTTGCCATCCAGGCGCTAAGTGCTACAGTTTCGCGATCATGTCGCAACTTACTGCCGAATCGTCCTGGGCACGCCATCTCCGCTGCTCTGTGAGCGCAGACACGGCGCCGCTCAAGCAGCTCGCTACCCTCTCTCCCGAGGGCGCTCCATGGTTGGTTAGCTATGAGCTGGACAAGGCAAAGGGTCGGCACCTACGGGCAGCGCTCAGCACCCGGCCCTGGTCCCTGTGGCGCTACCAAGAGCTGTTGCCGTTGACAGATTTCGCGGCGCGGATTGACCTTGGCGAGGGCGCCACGCCTCTTTTCTCGCTACGCGCCGGGGCGCCTGCCGGGGTCGAGGTGTTGATCAAGCAAGAAGGCGGCAATCCCACCGGTTCATTCAAGGATCGGGGTTTGTCGTTGGCGGTCAATCGAGCGCGCGAGCTGGGGGCGGTTGGAGTGGAACTAGCCAGTGCCGGCAATGCCGCGCTGGCACTGGCGGCCTATGCTGCGGCTGGTGGCTTGGCGGCCCGCGTCGCACTGCCAGTGTGTACGCCAGCTGAAGTCGAGCGACGCTGCCGCTTGCTGGGCGCTGAAGTGCTCTGCGATGGGGCCAACCTGGTGCAATCTGCGGCCCTCTTGGCAGCGGAGCCGAGCGGCTATTTCGGTGTCTCGACCTTCCGTGAGCCCTACCGGGTCGAAGGTAAGAAGACCCTGGGGCTGGAGATCGCCGAACAGTTGGACTGGCGGCTGCCCGATTGGCTGGTCTATCCGACCGGTGGCGGCACTGGCGTGGTCGGCATGGCCAAAGCTTTCGACGAACTCGAACAACTCGGTTTGATCGGTCCTCAACGTCCCCGCTGGGCGGTGGTGCAAATGGCCGGCTGTGCCCCCTTGGTGCGCGCGTTCGATGCTGGTGCCGAGCGCGCCGAGCCGTGGCAAGATCCTGACACTTTGGTCTGGGGCCTGCGGGTTCCCAAGTCACTGGCGGATTTCATGATCCTAAAAACCCTGGCCAAAAGCGACGGGGTAGCGCTGGCCATGGATGAGAACAAGCTCGACGAGGCCCAGCACCGATTGGCGCGCGACTGCGGCTTGATTTTCGGCCCTGAAGGCGCCGCCTGCATGATGGCGGTGGAGGAGCTAGCGCGGCGCGGCGAGATTCGCCGAGGGCAGCGGGTGGTGGTGTTCCAGACTGGCAACCCGTCGAGCTATGGCGATTGAATCTCTAGTCGGCGCAAACCAGCCCACTCAAGGAGCCCTCGCTCAGGCCCTTGCAGCGCCGAAGAAGCGGTAGCCGAGGCATTTGTAGATTAGCTTGGCGGCCATGAAATCGCTCGCAGGCTGGCCGATATGTGGAGCTAGTTCGACCACGTCCATGGCGACCACTTCCTTCTGCTCGAAGACTCGCCGCAGCAGTCTCAAAGTCGGGTACCAACCGCCGCCTCCGGGTTCAGGAGTACCGGTCGACGGTAGGATCGATGGATCGAAGTAGTCGAGGTCGAAGGTCAAATAGAGGTGAGGCGGTAGCCGCTCTAGGACTTCGTCGATCAACTCGTCCGCCCGCCGCAACTCACTGCCCCAGATCACCGGCAGATTTCGCTCTTCGATCAACTTCGCTTCCGCCGCCGACAGCGAGCGCACGCCGATTGCTGCCGTCGATAGCTGGAGATCGAGCAAGCGGCGCATAACACAGGCGTGGCTGTGCGGGCTGCCCGCATAGGTTTGCCGCAGGTCGGCATGGGCGTCAAATTGCAGTACGCCGATCCCCGGCTCCTGGGCCAAGGCGGCGCGTACGGTTGCCAAGGTCAAGCTGTGTTCGCCGCCGAGAGTCAGCAGCCACTTGCCGGCCTGCAAGTGGGACTTGGCGGCAGCCTCTATTTCTGCGATGGCATCAGCCATGCGGGCGGCCGCGGGGGCCAGCAGTGGCAAGGTGTGGATACCAGCCTTGACCGGTTCGAGGCCCAGTTCCTGATCCCACAGCTCAACCTGAGAAGAGGCCGCGAGAATTGCTGCCGGGCCCGCAGCGGTGCCTCGTCCATAGGAGGTGGTGCGCTCGAATGCAAGCGGTAGAAGCACCGCCCGAGCCTCCTGGTAGGAACACTGTGGAGCATCGTCACCGAGGAATACTGGCGCCCCGGCATCCTCGGCGGCCGGTTCGACAGTAGGAGGTGAGGAGGGCATTTGGCGGCAGGCTAACAGATTGACGGAGCGCTTTACGTCTCTACCGAGCAGAGCCCGGTCCAGGGAGGCCGGGCTGCCATCTAATTTGGAGACGGAACGATGAGATCGATCGAGACACCCTCCGAGGAGCTGCCGGGCGGCTGGCTGAAAACGATGAAGTCCATTCCTGCCGAGGACCGGCCGCGGGAACGTCTTCTGCGCTGCGGTTCGGCGGCGTTGTCGGATTCCGAACTGTTGGCAGTGTTGCTTCGTACCGGCAGAAAGGGCCGTTCGGCGGTAGCGATGGCCCGCGATCTGTTGGCCGAACATGGCGGGTTGAGTGGCCTGCTGAACGCCAGTCCGGCTGGCCTGAGGCGCCCTGGTTTGGCGGCTGCCAAAGCCGCTACTCTGCTGGCGGCGGTGGAGGTCGGTCGCCGTCTTGCCCGAGCCCAAGTCGACCGCCGCCGACTGCTCGATCAACCCAGCGTGGTCGCCGCGTACTTGGCATTGCGCTATTGCGCTCCCGACCAAGAGGTGATGGGAGCCCTCTTTCTCGATGTCCGCCATCGACTGATCGCCGAATCTGATATTTTTCGCGGCACCCTGCGCCGCGCCGCTGTCGAGCCGCGGGCGATTCTCAAAGAAGCTCTGTTGACTTCGGCTTCGGGTTTGATCCTCTTCCACACTCATCCCAGCGGCGACCCCTCACCAAGCGCCGAGGATCTACTCTTCACCCGGCGAATGGCCAAGGCCGGCGAGGTCTTGGGAGTCGTCCTTGTGGATCATCTAATTCTTGGTGGCAGTGGGCGCTGGGTCTCCCTGCAACGGCGCGGGGCGTGGTAAATTGTTGCGCCGTTGGCATCTTTGGCCAGCGCTCCAATCTATTTTCCGAGGCCCCAGACGATGCCCGAGATGACCCTAGATGCCGCGCTGAGTCAGACCCCAGACCTATTGCGCATGGGTTTGGCCGGCGACGGGTTTCTGCGCTGGGCGGCAGTCGATCTCACCGCCACGGTGGAGGCCGCTCGGCAGCGACACGATTTATCGCCGGTCGCCGCGGTGGCGCTGGGCCAGGCCCTGTCGGCGACGACATTGCTACTGCGTTTCTCGATGAAGACGCCCAGCACCCTGATGCTAGAGCTGATCGGCGACGGTCCGCTGGGCAAGGTGACAGCAGAAGCCGAAAGCGACGGACGGCTGCGCGGTCGCGTCGATCAGCCGCAAACCGCGAGTCCCGATGAGGGCTTGGCAGCGATCGGCACGGCGGTAGGGCGCGGTATTTTGCGGGTCACTCGGCAACACGGCAAGGGCCGTCACACCAGTCATGTCGCGCTCGAAACCGGCAGCTTGAGCCTCGATTTGGCGCACTACCTTGAGCAGAGCGAGCAGATCCACTCGGCGGTGATGCTGGGGGTCCTGCCGCGACCGGCCGGGGTGGGTGCTGCCGGCGGTTTGATTGTCGAAGCCCTGCCAGGTGCCGAAGACGAGCACCTCAAACAGCTGGAGAGCAATCTCGCCACCCTCGGCAGCGTTGCTGGCTTACTTGCCAGGGGCGGGGTGGGCGAACTGGTGCGAGGCGCCTTGGCTGGTTTCGACCGCGAAGTGCACTCCGAGCAGCCGCAGGTTTGGAGCTGTCGCTGCCGCCGGCAAGCTTTGCTGGAAAAGCTGATCGGCCTAGCCGCCGACGACTTCGAAAGTCTGTTTGCGGAGAGCCCGGGATGCCTGGCGGTCTGCGCCTTCTGCAACCAGCAGTATGACTTCGACCGCGACGAACTCGTAGCGGCGCGCGCCGCCACTGAGCCGGCAGATGCCTGAGGAGGGCGAGAGCCGGCGAAACTCCATTGAATGTGCCGACCACAAGGTTGGCGAGGAGCCCTGATGATCGAGATTGATAAGTTCTTTGAGATCCAGCTGCGGGTGGCTACGGTGTTAGAGGCTGAAGCTATCCCCAAGTCCACCAAGCTGCTCCGGCTGAGCCTAGAGATCGGCGAAGAGGAGCCACGGACCGTGGTAGCGGGTATTGCCAAGAACTTTGAACCCGAGTCCTTGATCGGCCGGCAAGTGGTGATCGTCGCCAACTTGCAGCCTGCCAAGCTGATGGGAGTGGAGTCCAACGGCATGATCTTGGCAGCCACCGACGACTCCGGACCGGCCTTGCTGATTCCTGACCGCCCAGTGCCCAATGGCACCCGAGTCGGCTGAGCCTTCGCTGATGTTACAGCCCGGCCCCATCGATTCTCACTGCCACGTCAATCTTCTCAACGATCCCGACGCTGCTCTTGAGCGGGCTCGCGAGTGCGGAATCAGCGGCTTCTTGGTGCCGGCGATCAAACTGGCCGATGCCGAGCCGCTGCTCGAACTCTGCTCACGCCACGACGATGTCTGGTGCGCCCTTGGAGTGCACCCGCACGAGGCCTCGACCTGGCAAGATGGCGACGACCGGCGCTTGGCTGACTTGCTTAGCGAACCCAAGGCGGTAGCGGTGGGGGAGTGCGGTCTCGATTTTCATTACGACCTGTCGCCCCGCGAAGAGCAGTTCCGTGCCGTCCGCGAGCAATGGCAATTGGCCATCGACCTGGATCTGCCGGTGGTGGTCCACAATCGCGATTCCAACCAGGAGATGCTAGAGCTAGTGGCGCGACCAGAGTTCGCTGACCTGCGAGCAGATTTTCACTCCTTCGCTGGCGGTTTGGAGATGGCGCGTGGCCTTCTAGGTCGCGGCTTCTATCTGGGCATGACCGGGATGATTACCTTCCCCAAGGCCGATAACGTGCGCGAGGTGCTACCAGAAACTCCCCACGACCGCCTTTTGGTCGAGACCGACACCCCCTACTTGGCACCGGTACCGCACCGTGGCAAACGCAACCAGCCAGCTTTTGTGGTTGCGGTGCTCGAAAGACTGGCTGAGGAACTTGGTTTGAGCATTGCTCAGGCGGTGCGCCAGACCAATGAGAACTTCTTTCGCTTGTTCTCGCGAACTCGTCTTGGTGCAGCTGAGCCCATCGGAGGCTTTCCCACCGCGGTCTGAGAACGGGTTGGAGTAGATCTTGCTCTCACTCTAGCCTGCTCCTAGGCGGTGGTCACCCTGCCTCGGTCGCTTGGCGTCATCCTACGTTCATCTGCCATCAAATACTCTTGCCACCGTTCAAGGAGTACGCAGTTACCGAGGAACCATGGTGAACGTCGAGCAACCAAAAAACGACTCCCCAACGACGCCAAGTCTGCTGTTGGTGGATGACAACCACGACCTGCGACGAGCCACGGCTGAGCTGCTGCGAGCGAAGGGCTGGGAGGTGGTCGAAGCTGGATCGGCGGAACAAGCTCTGGAGTTAGCCGCTCACCGATCGTTCGCAGTCCTGGTCAGTGATGTCTCGATGCCCGGCATGGACGGTCCCGAGCTGGTGACTCGTCTACGCCGGCAGCTTCCCGGCCTACGTTGTCTGCTGGTCTCTTCCGCGGAGGGGCGGGCGGATGTAGAGCGCTTGGTGACCCGGCGGGAGGTGCTATTTCTCGCCAAGCCTTTCTCGGAAGCTCAGCTTTCCCGTTCCCTCCGGCAGCTTCCCTCTGCATCTCCTAAGATTCAATCACGGCGCTATCTGGCGTTGGCCGCGGTCGCTTTAGTAGCTGCATCCTTGGTCGGCTGGTGGCTACAAATGAGGCCTCCGCCGCTACCCCCGGCAGCTGCTTCCGGGGTGGTTCGCGGCTCGACTCTTGAGCCAATTCGGCCTCTTGGGGAGCAGATTCAGCCGCCTGACGATCTCGCTTGGCGTGAAGTTGATCTAGCTGCAAGTTACCGTGTGAGCTTGCGCGAGGTTGACGAGAATCTACTGTGGCAGACGAAAGTAGAGGGTTCGCCTACCGACGTGCCGGCCAAGTTGCGACAAGCGTTGCAACCCGGGGTTGTTTATTTCTGGCAAGTGGAAGCTCTGGACACGACCGGCGCTCGACTGGCATGGTCCAGTCCGGTGCAATTCCGGATGATCGCGGAGCTGGCCGCAATACAAGGTGTTGAGTAGCGAGGCTTAGGAATTGGAGGACTTGAGATGCTTGAGAGCTACCCTGCAAAGTTGATTCGACGGACTCTGGTGGTCGAGACGATGGTCTTCTGCTGGGCCTCGGTGGCCTTCTGCCGGCCAGATCTCACCCTGCGGGTGAATGATACTTCGGTAGACGCCGGTGGTCGGGTGGCGATCGTCTTGCGCACCTATGCTTCACGGCCAATCGGCCAAGGCCAGCTGTGTTTTCGTAATGCCTTCGTGGCCAACGGTCCCGACCAGCTGCTGGGCAAAGGAATAGGTTCTCCTTTCGTGGCGCTCGACAGTTTCGTCATCTTCAGTGAGATGGGAGACGTTGTGGCCGAGGCTTCTTTTGACCCGATTACCCAGTTGGTACTGGTTGATTTCTCCTCGGTTTCCGCAACTGTCAACAGTGCCGATGGGCCTCTTGGAGTACTCTACTTTCAAGTCGATGGAGGGTTGGTTCCGGACACCGTTTTCAATGTGGAGATAGACCCCGACGCCTCTTTCCTGGTTGACGAAGCTGGATTGCCGGTGATCATCAGGCCGCGGTCCGGGGAAATGGATATCCGACCGCTCGGCGCACCTTACTTGTTGGAAACCGGCGCTGCCGAGGTAGTTCCGGGAGCAGTCGCTTTGCTGAGCGTCGAGACCTCAGAGCTGTTCCCCATTGCAGGCGGCCAGATCGGCCTCCGCTATCCGGCAGAGATCGCTGGTGGGCCGCCGACGGTCAGTGTCGACCCACGCTACGGCCTGGTCATGGTCGAGACTTCGAGGGCTGAACCTGGCCTGCTAGTGATCAATCTTAACTCTCCCGACAGTTCCTACAACGAGGTGCCTGGAGAGATCTTGACCATCGCGCTGCCGATCCGTGGCGATGCTCCTTTAGGCAATGTCTATCCTCTGACCCTCGATCCGGACTCCACCTTCCTCAGCGGACCGGCAGGAGCACCGATCAGCTTGCAGCTGATGGGCTCAACGGTCAAAGTGACCGGCCCGCCGGCGCTCTTCACGGATGGTTTTGAAGGTGGCGACTTTGCTGCCTGGTCGGCAGTGCAGCCCTGACGCGTAGTTCTTGGCGGCTATGCTCAGCCCTTCCGCGGGCGCAGCCACCAGGCGGTGATCGGCAGCAATAGGGCGGCAGCGACCAGCAGCCAGGTCCAGCCCCGCTGGCGCTCGATCAAGGGGCCAACATCTCCCACCAGCACGTAGGCCGCCCACACTGAGGGGCGGTCCCAATCTGGATCCGAATGCAGGCGTAGCTTGGCTTGGCGAAGCGCATCCGCGGGTGCCAGGCCGCGGCCGAGGAAGTGATAGAGCTGCTCCATGAACACCGCTGAGCTTTGGTCGTCGACATCCCACAGGGTGGCGATCACGGCTGCCGATCCTGCTGCCAGGAAGGCGCCGGCGAGGGAGGAGAGGGCTCGGCCTTGGTCGTCGGCAAGGGCTGTTCGGCAGGCCGATAACACGGTCAAGCCAACCGCCATCTCGAGTCTGGCAATCTCGCGTGGGTAGAGTAGGCCGTCGTTGGCCGAGTCGCTGCCGAGGACGATCGCAGCGCTGCCGCCGGGGCGTTCGTCAAGCACCGCGTGGCTGGCCAAGTGGAGGATACGTGCCGGCGCAGCGACGGCAGCGCGGAAATACTCCTCGGTCGCGTGCGCGCCAACAGCTAACTCGCTTTCCCCTGGCCACTGCTCGGCGATGCGTAGCAGCTCGCCCGTTGCTGCTGGTAATGGGGAGAGATGAAAACGCTCGATCAGCAACTCGCGTGGCGTGCCTGGTTGCTCTGGCAAGTACTCCAATCGGGGATCGGCCAAACCTACCAGGCGGTCGCTGGTTGGGGGTTGCCGGCGACCTAGGGCGGAGGCGCTTGGCAGGTAGCTGACCACCAGGTGATCGATCAATCGCTGGTCGCCGTGGTCGCCGGTAGGCAGCAGCTCAAAAGGCAGGTAGTGGAGCACTCCGTCGGGGGCAATCTGCAGCGTGCCCGAAGCCTGGTCAAGGGTAGCCAACGGCGTCAGCAGGATTCTCGATAGCTCGGCTAGAGCCTCCTGCGGCAGCTGCTTGCCAGCTGCCAGGGCGCGATGAACTTCGCTCACCAGCGTATTGACGGTGGCCGGCGGGCCGAGATCATGGAGTTCGATACGGCCTTCACCGATCTGCCACAGCAGCAGGCTAGAGTCGGTCAAATAGAGTTCCAAAATGCGGTTGGCAGCAGCCAGCTCGAGCAGCTCGGCGGCGCTTCGCGGAGTTTGGGGCAGATTCCCCGGCGGCTTATCGGCGGCCTTAGTGAGGTGAGCCAGGGTCTCGATCAGTTCCCTTGCCTTCGCCTGCTGGACAATCTCCAGCGCATGCTCGGCATGGCCAAGGCCGGGTTGCTGGTGGTCGAGCCGGGCCAGCACCTCAATGGCGGCGCTGTAGACCACTCGCTGGTCGGCAAGAAAAGTCCACCGCAGGTCGTCTTGATCCAGTCTGTCGGCGCCCAACTTGCTTTGCTGCTGCTCGACCCCGGCGACTGCGCGCAGTAAATGCGGCAATGCCAATCCCAACTTACCGCGGGCCGCCTGCACTAGGCCAAGGCCGTTTTCGGCTTGCCAGTGGGCGATGGTTGAGGAGTCTTTGGCGGCGGCGAACTGCTGCTGAAACATCTGCTCCGCCTGGTCAAACTGGCCGCGGTCGAGGTGCAGGCGGCCGAGTTGCCCGAGGCTGCGCAGTTCTTCGGCTTTGGCGCCGCCCTGCCGCGCCGCCTTCAGAGCGCTGCTCAAGGCAAGCTCAGCGTCGTCCAACCGCGCCAGGTTGAGGTGATAGGCCAGCCCCAGGTTGAGCAGCGCATTGGCTCGACCGCTACCGTCGCCGAGTTGCTGAAAAAGCTCGGCAGCGGCAGCGAAGGCTGCCACTGCTCGTTGCGGATCGCCGAGATTGCGATAGACCACGCCCAGGTTGACCCGCAGATTGGCGCGGCGGTGGGGCGGCACCCTTGGGTCGTCGGCGACCGCTCGGCGATACTGCTCGAGCGCCGGTCGGTAGGCACCGGCGAGCTCCAACGCCACCCCCTGGTTGACCCTCGAGATCCAGGCTTGCTCGGCGGCCCAAGGCTGTTCGGCATGCTGGTCGGCCAGTTGCTCAGCCAGCCGATGGTGGACCAGAGCATCGGTGTAGCGGCCGGCTTCGGTCTCCAATGCCCCGAGATTGGCCAGGTTGACCACCTCTTGGCCGAGATTGCCTAGCTGGCGGTTGATATTTAATGCCTCGTTGAAGGCTTGACGGCTAGCGGCGAAGTTACCCAAGTAACGCTCGCTGAGGCCGAGGTTGTTCAGCACTCGGGCCAGACGGCGGTGATCGCCGAGCTGGCGCCGCAGAGCGAGGGCCTGGCGGCATTCAGCGACGGCCCGGTGATGGTCGCCGAGGTCGTTGAATACCACGCAGGCGTTGTTCAAGGCCCGAGCGCGCAACTCGGGGTCGGCGCCGGGCTGGCTTGCGGCCGCGTGGAAGGCCTCGGCAGCCTGCCGCCAGAGTCCTTCGCCATAGAGTCGCCGCGCTGCCTCCAAGTCCTGGGCGGT
Organism: Candidatus Multivoradales bacterium; assembly: GCA_965248925.1. Classification (GTDB taxonomy): domain Bacteria; phylum Acidobacteriota; class Thermoanaerobaculia; order Multivoradales; family J023; genus CBDFLE01. The sequence goes on from CBDFLE010000005.1 coordinate 560,678, forward strand.
GAGGGTGGCGGCCAGCAGCCAGCCGCCGAAAACGAGCAGCCACCAAAGTCGTTGGCGAGGATGGTGTTGGGTCTTCTTACCGCAGGATTTAAGCCGGTACATCTGCAGATCGTACCCTACTCGGGGCGCCGCCCGGTGGGCGGCGGAGGCGACCATCGGGGGCTAACTGCTGGTCTTGAGCGGGAACCGGTCTGGGCGGCCGAAGAGGAACCCCTGGGCGGTTGGACATCCTGCCGCTTGGATGGTCCGCAGCTCTCTCGGGTTCTCGATACCCTCTGCCACCACCTCCAAGCCCAATCGGTTGCCGAGCGCTACCACCGCTTCCACAATCGCCAGGCTGGTGTCGTCGGTCACAGCTTGGCTGGTGAATTCTCGCGGGATCTTCACCTTGCGGGCGCGCAGCAGCTTGAGGTACTGCAACGAGCTGAAGCCGGTGCCGAAATCGTCCAAGGCCAGCTGGATGCCCCGGCGATGCAACCTGGCCAGACCGCTGCCGTGGTCGTCCAGGGAGTCTACGGCCACCGTTTCGGTGAGCTCGAGCTCCAGCAGGTGCTCCGGCAATCGAGCAGCCTCCAATGCCTTGTCGATGCAGGCAGGAAAAGACGGGTCGGCCAGCTGTAAGGCGGCGACATTAACCGCGATCAAGGTGTCGTGGGCAATCTGTGAACTCCACCGTTGCCGCCAACGGCAGGCTTCCTTGAGCACCCAGCTGCCGAGATCGCAGACCAAGCCGGTGGACTCGGCGAGAGGAATGAACTCATTAGGACCCAGCAGTCCGCGGCGCGGGTGAAGCCACCTGATCAGGGCTTCGTACGCCTTGACCTTCCCGCTCCTGAGATTGATCTGGGGTTGGAAATCCAAGTAGAGCTGACCCTGCTGTAGAGCCCTCTGCAGGGCCTCGAACTCGCTCAGCTCAGCCGCCTGTCGGGCAGCGGCGCCATCTAGGCAAGAGATTCGTTTACCACTCTGCCGAGCCTGCTCCAGGGCGGTGCGTGCCCGGCCGAGCAGCTCTTCAGCGGCTACCCCATGGGTGTGCAAGCTCAAGCCAACCCGGCATGCCTGGCGAGGGTGCTCGGCTCGCTTGCTGATCGAGGTGGCGGCGTCCACTAACTTCTGCGCCAGGAACAAAGCGCTGAGGGGATCAGCGACCGCCCGCTGCAAGATCGCGAAGCGACCCCGACCGAGATAGGTCCAGGCATCGCAAGAGCGTACCAATTCGGCGAGCTGCACGGCCACGGCGCGAATCCTCGGTGTCTGGGTTGAGAGGTCCGGTGCCGGGTCGGGGGTAGACTCGACCGATAGCACCTGCACGGCAATCGTTTCCCCGGTTCGATCCGCTTGAGCGACCGCCTGCCGCAGGCGGTCGGCGAAGCTCGATCCCGCGGCCGCGGGCGCTTGCTCAGCGCCGCGGGGCAGCCGCGCATCGAAGGTGGCATGGGCCGAGGAATCGACGGTAGTCAAGGTTTCCAACTCCAACATGAAATCCTCCCGTGGATGTCTGGCGCTTTCTATCGCGTCGGAGATGAATGGAGCGTGAAGAAGTCTGAGAAGTAGCTAGAGATAATTGAAAATGGCCGCCGGAGTTCAATCCGGCGGCCAATCCTCGGGTCAGTTGCTGCCTGAGGGGCAGTGCTATCGGCCCTTGCCGGCAGCCATTCTCAAGGACAGGCGCGGAAAGTCGAAGTGTCGAAGATCGGTGCCGCGGCTCCGCTGCCGTTGTCGCGGTAGATCTTGCGCTGTCCGGTCTCGGTATCTTCGATGGTGACCACGATCGACAAAGTCGTGGTGGCGGCGTAGGACAGCCAGTAGGCGCCGAAGGTCTCACAGGCGTCAACCGCCTTGACCAGGAACTCAAAGTTGCTGCGATCGTCGTAGTAGAACAATCCTGACTTGTCCGACAGCACCACTACTTTGGCGTCGCGAGTAGTGCCGTTCGGGATCGTGTAACGGATGCTCACCCTGAACCGGCCGCTGAGCAGGCAGAGAGTGTTGATACCGGCAGGGCAGTTGGTGTTGTCATCGTCGGCGATCGTCAGCGTCGCGTTGCCGCGTAGCGGGTCGATGGTGGTGCCACCGGTGGCGCCGCTCAAGCTGAGCTCAATGGTCTCATTGCCCTCGGGGTCGAGGTCGTCGAGGATTGGCACCAAGAAGGTCCTGTCCGCGCCGTCGCCAGCGGCCCAGCTCAGAGTGCCGCTGACCGCGGTGTAGTCGCTACCGTCGAAGGCGCTACCGTCGAAGCTCGAATAACTGACCGAAGCGGCGCCGTCCTCGCCCGAAGAGCGCTCGACGGTGATCACCGCCATGCCGGACTGCTCCAAGGCCTGGTACGCGGCCGAGCTGAATTTGAAGATGCCCGGTGTGCCGCCACCACCACCGCCACCACCGCCACCACCGCCACCACCGCCACCACCGCCACCACCGCCGCCGGTACCGCCGTCACTGGCCAAGATCACCAGGTCAGCTTCGCCCCGCAAACCGTCGATCACCGCTCCGCCGGTGACGTTGGCCAAGGTGAGATGGACGGTCTCGGCGCCCTCGGACGCACTATCATCGAGAATCGGTACCGAGAAAGTCTTGTCAGCGCCATCGCCGGCGGCCCAAGTCAGCACGCCGGAGCTTCCCAGATAGTCGCTGCCGTCGCTGGCACTGCCATCGCTGGTGGAGTACTCAACGCTGACCACGCCGTCCTCGCCCGAGGAGCGCTCGACGGTGATCACCGCCGTGCCAGCTTCCTCGAGCACTTCGAAACTGATCTCGTCGAACTTGATCACCCCTGGTGTTCCAGTCCCACCGCCACCGCCACCGCCACCGCCACCGGTGCCGCCATCGTTGGCCAGAATTCGAATCACCGCGGTATCACGTCCGGCCGTGAGGCCAGCACCACCGGTGGGGTTGGACAAGGTCAGTTGCAGGATCTCGTCGCCTTCCGCCAGCTCGTCTTCGAGGATTGGCACAACAAAAGTCATGTCGGTGCCGTCACCATTGGCCCAGCTCAAGGTGCCGCCGACGCCGGTGTAATCGCTGCCATCCTCGGCGCTGAGGTCGCTGGTGGTGTAGTCGACGGTGACCGCGCCGGAATCTCCCTGGGAACGCTCGACACGAATGATAGCCACGCCGGCCGACTCGAGGACCTCGAAGCTAGCTTCGTCGAATTTCAGGTTGCCGGCAGCGCCGCCACCACCACCACCACCACCACCACCGCCGCCGCCGCCGGTGCCACCATCACTGGCCAGGATGACCAAGGTGGAGGTGCCGCGCAGGCCGTCGATGGTAGCGCCGCCAGTAGCGTTGGAGAGCACCATCTCGATGGTCTCGTCGCCTTCGGCTTCGGCATCGTCGAGGATCGGAACGTTGAAAGTCTTGGCCAGGCCGTCGAGATTGGCCCACATCAAAGTGCCACTGACGGATTGGAAGTCGCTGCCATCGATGGCAGAGCCGCCACTGATCGTGTAGTCCACCGAAACCACGCCGGACTCGCCTTGCGAGCGCTCGACTCGGATCACCGCCAGGCCGGCTTCTTCGAGCACCTCGAAGGTGACCTCGTCGAATTTCAGGTTGCCAGCAGCGCCACCGCCGCCACCGCCGGTGCCGCCATCGCTGGCCAGGATGACCACCACCGAAGTGCCGCGGCCGGCGCGAATGATTGAGCCGCCGGTGGGGTTGGAGAGTTCCAGATCGATGGTCTCGGCGCCCTCGGCCTCGGCATCGTCGAGAATCGGAATCTCGACCACCCGGTTGCTTCCGTCTTGATCCCCCCATGACAGCGTGCCCGCGGCGGCCGTGTAGTCGGTGCCTTCGCTGGCGCTGCCGCCAGTCGTCGACCAGTTGATAGTGACCGCTCCATCTTCACCGCGCGAGCGCTCGATCACCACCAACGCGACGCCGGCCTCTTCGAGTACTTCGGTACTGTCCTCATCAAAGGCGATCTCGCCGTTGCCGGCGGCTAACAAGGGGGATGCCAAGAGGGCCAGGATCCACCCCAAGACTAGTTTCATGTTGAGTGCTTTCATCTTCGTATCCTCCACACTTTGTTGTTCGGAAAAGGCTCGTTCACTTGAACTTTGCCGCTCAACCCGGTTGCGGGCGAAGTGCTGAATGTGGGTGCTGAATGAGCATCGCACTCGGCAGCAAGCGGCTTGGCATGCTCCAGTTATAGCCAGGCGTGTATGAACGGAACATGACCGAGATAAAGTGCCGAGCGGTAGGGTCCAGCCTGGCTCCGTGATCCCGATCATTGTTAGGGAGAGCATTCATTTAGCGTTCATGCGCCAATCTGTATACCTCTAAGCATGAACAGCTCGCTCGAAGATTCAACCGCGTTCACCAGCCGATCAGAACCTAGCTCGCTAGGGCCGCTAGCCCCACGATTGATTGCCGTGGACTCGGTGAACCGCGTCGGTTCCGACCTGAGTTCTCCTCAGCTCTACCTCAATCGGGAGCTGACCTGGCTGGCTTTTAACCGCCGCGTGCTGCACGAGGCGCGGGACCCGCAAACACCGCTGCTTGAGAGGGTTAAATTTCTTAGCATTGTCAGCTCGAACTTGGACGAGTTCTTCATGAAGAGGATCGGCGGCTTGAAGCAGCAAGCCGCCGCGCAGCTGGAGGTGCTGAGCGTCGATGGCCGGACCCCTCGGCAACAGATCGCCGAGAGCCTGGAAGAAGCCCGCCAGATCCTTGAGGAGCAGCAGGTGGTCTTTGGGACCTTGCTCGGTGAGTTGCAGGCCAAGGGCATCCGCTTGCGGCGTTACCGAGATCTCGATTCGAAGCTGCGACGAGTAGCTCGTGGCCACTACAAACGACAGGTCCTGCCGCTGATCACGCCGCTGGGTTTCGATCCCGCTCACCCCTTCCCGGTGCTCTCTAACCGGTCACTGAATCTGCTGGTGGAGCTTCGGGAAAATGCTGACGAGCCTACCTTCCTGGCGCGGATCAAGGTGCCAGTGAGTGCCAGGACGCCACGTCTTGTCCAGATCGGCAAGCAGCAGCAGTTTGTGTTCCTCGAGGAAGTCATCGCCCACAACCTGGACTTACTGTTTGGCGACTGCCTGGTCGAGTCCTGCCACGCTTTCCGGGTGATCCGCAATGCATCGACCGAGCGCGACGAAGAGAACGCCGACGATCTGCTGGCGATGATAGAAGCGGAGCTTCGCGATCGTCGGTTTGCTCCCTTCGTCCGTCTCGAGGTAGCAAAGGAGATGGCCCCGGCCCATCGCCGGCTTCTGGCCGCTGAGTTGGGGCTCGACTTGGTGTTCGACGTCTTCGAAAATGAGGGCCCGCTGGCGCTGGCGCATTTGCTCGAGCTTGCCAACCTGGATCTTCCACAGCTTCACTTCTCGCCCCATCGGCCGAGGGTCAACGCCCAGCTGGCCGAGAAACACAACGTATTCGCCGCCATTCGCCGCCATGGCTCGATTCTGCTGCAGCACCCGCGTGAGTCCTTCGGTGCTTCGGTCGAGCGCTTCGTCGACGAGGCGAGCCGCGATCCAAAAGTGGTGGCGATCAAAGCGACCCTCTATCGCACCTCGGACGGCACCCGGATTGTCGACAGCCTGGTGCAAGCCGCGCTTGATGGTAAGCAGGTGGCGGTGGCGGTGGAGCTGAAAGCTCGATTCGACGAAGCGGCCAACGTCCGCTGGGCCCGCCGTCTGGAAGAAGCCGGGGTTCATGTCAGCTACGGCATCGTCGGTCTCAAGACCCACTGCAAGGCATTGCTGGTGGTGCGTGAGCAGACCGGAGGGCTGACGCGCTACGTTCACATCAGCACCGGCAACTATCATGCAGGCACCGCTCTCGCCTACAGTGATCTGGGGTTGCTGAGTTGCGACGAGGAGCTCGGCTGGGACATCGCCGATCTGTTCAATGCGTTGACCACCGGGCGTAACTTGGACCGTCGCTACCGCAAGATCCTGACCGCGCCCAAGGTGATGAAAGCCCTGCTGCTGGCCAAAATCGAGCGCGAAACCAAGCTCCACAATCCAGCCTCCCCCGGCTTGATCCGCCTCAAGACCAATGCCCTGGAAGACCCGGATGTGGTCGCGGCGCTCTACCGGGCCGGCAGAGCCGGGGTGCGGGTCGAGCTGTTTGTGCGCGACACCTGCAGGTTGCGCCCTGGTCTACCAGGACTCTCCGAGAGCATTCGGGTATTTAGTATCGTCGGCCGGTTCCTAGAGCATTCGCGGGTCTACCACTTCAGCAATGGTGGGGAAGACGAGTACTTCATCGGCTCAGCGGATCTGATGCAGCGCAATCTCGAGCACCGAGTGGAGCTGCTGGTGCCAGTGGAGCAGCCGGACCAACGTCAGGTGCTGGAGAAGTTCCTTCGGGCCTCGCCCGGCAAGGACTGGCGGATTTGGCAGATGCAGTCCGATGGCAGCTACATCGAGCAGCCGGATTCGCCCACCGCGAAAGCACCCGCCGCGAGCTCGGTCCGCGTCGCGGTAGCAGAAAGCCAATGCGAGGTATTGAGTTGGAGAAAAAATGTTCTGGAGGTGGCGAATGCCTCTTGAAATGATCGACACAACGAAAGAGAGGCACTCGATGACCGATCTGGCGGAAATCCTACCGACCACTGAAAGGCCGTTGCTGCCACCGACCCCCATCCGGGCCGGTGATGTGATGCCTACAGTCGACGATGGCAAGGCCGAGAATGAGTCGGGTGATGAACTCTTGTTGATGATCGCGGAAGCTATTGACGTCAACCTGGGGAGCCGTTCGGCCAAAAAGAAGAAAAAGAGCAAGTCCAGTAAGAAGCAGGGCCTTGACGTGGGTACCAGCCGCGGCATCGAGTCAATGCTACGCAACTCCTACCGGGCGCAGCTGGCGATGATTGCGCTGGCGGCTCGCAAGGCCAACATCATGATCTCGGTCAATGGTTTTCTCTTGTCGTTGCTGACCGTCGGCAGTGCCTATGTGCTGACCTCGGCACCTTATCTGCTGATCCCCTCCGGGATCTTCCTGGTGACTTGTATCACGGCAATTCTATTCGCCGTATTGGCAGCCCGTCCGCAGCGGGTCGACAGTTCGAGAACCCGGCTGAAAGACTTCCGCAAGGAGCGGGCCGACCTGCTGGTCTTCGAGCAGTTCTCGAACCTATCCAAAGAAGACCACATGGCGGTCATGCTGGAGATGATGGGCGACAAGGAGCGGGTCTACCGCAGCATGGTGGCCCATCTACACTTCCTCGGTCAGTCCGCCAATCGCCGTTTCGAAACTCTGCGAATCTCCTACAATGCGTTCATCATCGGATTGATCGCCAGCTGTGTCGCCTTGGCGGCGGTAGTAGCGATCTTTTACCTTTAGGAAGAGTCGACTAGATGAAGACACTCTTGCGCGGCGCTTCGCGGCCGTGGCGGTGGGGGTGCGAGGCCCCTTTGGCGCTCTCGGCAATGCTCCTGCTGGCCGCTGGCGCCGCCACCGAGGCGGAATTCAAGTTGATCGAAGGCATCTATGAGCCCTCTGGCGCCACCCAGCTCGAAGACGGGACGATCGTCGCCGTCGAAGACGAGCCCGCGCGGCCGTTCAGCTTGCTGAGCCCGGCCGGGTTGGTGACTCGGCTCAGTGCTCAACCGCTGCGATCCGGCTCGTTACTCTCGGCCGCTTTTCTCGAGCTGGCCGATCTGGAGGGGGTCGCGGCCGGAGAGTCAGGCTTCGCTTATGCCATCACTTCGCATTCGCGAAAGGACAACGGCAAGCGCTCCGCTGAGCGAGAACGGCTGGTGAGGTTCAGAGTCGAGGACTCGAGGATCACTGATCTAGAGGTGGTGACCGGTCTGCGCGATGCTCTGGTTCGGGCGTTTCCAGAGCTCGACAGCGCGGCAAGAGAGCGCCAGGTGAAACGAGACCATGGGCTGAACCTGGAAGGTCTGACCTTCGGTCTCCGGCGGCAGACGCTGTGGATCGGATTTCGCGGTCCGTTGGTCAAGGGTGACGCGATGCTGGTCTCGATCCTCAACCCGCGACGGGCCTTCGAAAGCGATGAGGGCTTTCGCTTTGGCGACCGGGTGTTGACCTTGGATCTCGGCGGAGGTGGCATCCGTGGCTTGGCCTACGTCCCCCGGCTCTCTGGCTTTCTGATCCTCAGCCAGCGCGAGAGTGGCAAAAAAGAGAGCCCCTTCAAGCTGTGGCTGTGGAACGGCGGCGGGGAACACTCGGTGCGGCGGGTTCGGATCGAGGGTGTGGCCGATCTGCGAAGGGCCGAGGCGGTGGTGCCGATAAGCCTCGAGGGCCAAGACAAGCTTCTGCTGCTCAGCGACGACGGCAGCTACCGCCAGCGCCGCCCTGCCAGGTACTTGCTGGTTGACTACGCGGCGCTGCGCATCGATCAGGAATAGCGGTGAAACGAGGAGAAGCATGAAAACCACGATCTTGCTGAGGAGTTGGGTCCTTGTCACGGCGCTGGTGTCGCTTGTTGGACTGGCCCAGGCGAAAGAGAAGTCAGGCCAAGACGGGTCCAGGATCGAGATTGGCAAGAAGGGTTTACGTTTCGCCACCACCGGCGGCGATTTTAAGCTCAGGCTGGGGGGTCGCTTACAGATCGACGGCGCGTTGCATGACGAGGATCGCAGTACCTTAGAAGATGGCAGCGAAGTGCGCCGTGCACGGATCTACCTCAAGGGCTCTATGTTCGACCGCTGGTCATTCAAGGCGCAGGCCGATTTCAGCGACGGCGACGCCGACCTCAAGGATCTATATCTCCGCCATACCGGTCGTAAAGGGACTGAAATCACCATCGGCAACTTCAAAGAGCCCTTCGCGATGGAAGAGCAGATCAGCTCCAAGCACATCACCTTCGTCGAGAGATCCCTGCCCATTGCCGCTTTCGCCCCCGGTCGCGCGGTGGGCTTGGGGATCCACCATGGCAACCAACATGGCGGAGCTTCGGTGGGGCTCTTCGGCGAGGCCATCTCAGGCCATAACAGCTTCGACGACCAGGGATTTGGCATCGCCGCCCGCTTCACTCGATCGCCTTTTGTCGGCAAGAGCAAAGTCTTGCACCTGGGATTCGCGACCGCGTACCGCGAGCCCCGAAGGGGACAGAGGCTGCGCTTCGACGCGGCGCCGGAGTCTTCGGTGGCGGGCGAAGAGCTGGTTCGCACTCGGCGGCTCAACGACGTCCAGGCCACCGTGAGCTACGGCCTCGAAGCAGCTTGGCGGGCGGGTTCAGTGTCTCTCCAGGGCGAATACATCGGAGTTGAGGTCAACCGCAACGACGGCAAGTCCGATGTCAGCTTATCTGGCTGGTATACCTACCTCAGCTGGTTCCCCACCGCTGATCGCCGCCCCTACGATGCAGCAGAAGGTGTCTTCGGCCAAGTGAAACCCAAGCACAAAGGCGGTGCCTGGGAGCTGGCGGTGCGTTTCAGCACCCTCGACCTCGATGGCCCCGGCGCCGATGGCGGCCAGCAAGACAACATCACCCTGGCCACCAGCTGGTACCCCAACACCAACCTCCGCTTGATGCTCAACTACGTCATGGTTGACTCTACCCGCCGCGGCCGCGATGACAACCCCAACATCCTGCTGGCCCGCGCCCAGGTGGTGTTCTAGGAACCGGTGTTGGAGTAGGTCTCCCGCCGCTCAAAGAGACCCTGACTTTGGGGCACTCTCAACCCCCCCCCCCCCAAGAAAAAGCCCTAGGTGGGTGGCACACTTAGCCCTGGCACACTTAGCCCTGGCGACTCAATCAACCCCGACCCAGCGTGGCGGATCGCCCTCGGGGCTGGCGGCGACCAGGTGGGCGCCGCGGATGCCGCGGCGCCGGTTGGGGCCGTAGGTGACCGGGCGGGTGACTTGGGTGGGGAAGTCGTACATGCTCTCCAGCGCTTCGATCAAGCGGCCGCGGGTGAGGCCGCGACCGGCTTGGTTGGCGGCGGCGACGAAGAGCTGGGCGGCGGCGAGGGCGGCGAGCTGGGCGGGACGGTGGCCAGTGGGCAGCTGGTGACTCTGATTCAGCTGGCGATAAAGTTCGACTCCTTGCGGGTCGAGGTCTCCGGGCAGCGATGGGTAGGCCAGGTAGAGGTCGCCTAGGTCGTTCCCCGGAGTGCTCAGCAGGGCGCGGCCGCTGAGCATTCCGCAGGCTAGCCAGCGGGTCTTGAAATCCACGCCGCGGGTGGCTTGGATCAAGCTGCTGGCGGGCTGGCCGGCGAGCAGGATGAAGATGGCGTCAGGACTGCTCGCGGCCAAACTCTCGGCCAGCGCTGCTGGGTTCTCGCCCGGTTGCATATGCCAGGACTCTGGTGTGCGCCAGCCGTGGGCCGCGATTTGCTCGAATAACGCCGCCTCGAGCCGGCCGGAAAGTAGATCGGTGCCGCGCACCACGGCGGTGGTGGGACCCTGCTCACCGAAGCTGCCGGCAAGGGACTCAGCCAAGGCCCGAGTTTGATCTTCGAGACCCGAGTGGATGTAGAAAAGATTGGGGTTGGGAGGCGGGTGACCGGCGGATCGTAGGTCAGCGGCGCCAGCCAGGGAACTTCGATTTGGTCCAGCAGGCTGGCCAGCTGGTCTTCGACGCCGAACATAGAGCCGCCGACCAGGGCGAAGATCTTTTGCTCCTCGACCAGCGAGCGTAGTGAGCTCGTGGGGCTGGTCGTGCTAGTGGGGAAGCTCACCTCTACTTTGCGCCCATAGATACCCCCCCGTTCGCCGAGGTTGGCGAAGAAGGCATGCAGCATGGCGCGGGCGGCGGTGTTGGGGCCATCGGGTCCGTCGTCTAGCAGCAGGCTGCCAAGGGTGATCGTGGAGTCGTCGACTCCCGGCTCGGGCTCATTGCCGAGCCTTTTCAAATAGGCCAGCAGGTCGCCCATGTCTCCTTGCGACAGGCGGTACCGGGGCATCGCGACTTGCAGCTCATTGCCCCCCGCGTCCCTGCCCATGGTGATCGCTCGCGTGACGCTGCGTTCGTCGTAGGGGGGATGGCGGCGGCCACTGGCATGCTCGACTTCGTAGGGGCGGGTCAAGCTCGCCCAGCGCAGGTCGGTGGGGAAGGTGCCGCCTTCGGGCCTGCCTTTGCCGTCGCCGCCGTGGCAGTTGGCGCAGGGCAGCGCGGCGGCTGGGATCTCGATCTCAGTGCCTTGTAGGGTGGCGGTGATTTCCTTACCGCGGCCGCTGGTGCCCTGGTGGAAGATCTGCCGGCCATTCTCTTCGGCCGGGTTTAGCTCGCTGGCCGCGGCAACCGCGGCAACGGCCAGCCAGGTGATCAGCACGGCGGCGGTCGGCCAGCGAAGCCAGCCCCGAACCACGGGGGTGCGGGCGGGTGAATGAAATCCCCCGGTCCACACCGTGGCAACGCTAGCCGGCCGCCGCCGGCTGATCCCTGCACCCATCGCAAACTCCTTTACTGGCCGGCTGAGCCGCTGGCTGAGTCGGCCGCTGGATCGGGTAGGACGTCTTGGATCACCGAGTCGAGCAAGGCGATCAGCTTCTGTGGCTGGGATAAACCCTGAACTTTCTTCCACAGACTAGTGCGGTCATTGCCAATCATCATTACCGAGGTGTGGGCCGCGGGCTCGTCGACGTATTGCCCCAACTTGCGTAATGCCGCCTCGACGTTGGCGACTTCGCCGGAGAGGAAATACCAACCCTCGCGGGAACCGAAGCGCTCGGCGTATTCGGCCAGTCTGGCTTGGGTGTCGGTAGCCGGGTCGACACTGATCGAGAGCATCAACACCTCCTTTCCCAGGCGCTCACCGAGCCAGTCTTGCACTTTCACTAAATGCCCTGCCATCACCGGGCAGGAGCCGGTGCAGGAAGTGAAGAAGGCGTTGATGACGACGATCTTGTCTTGGATCAAGTCGCTGTAGAGGCGCTGGGTCTGGCCGTGCTGATCGATCAGCTCGATGTCGGTGAAGTAGCCGTGGGCGGAGCTGTTCTCGGCCAGCAAGCTGGTGCTCGACACGGCCAGCACCAAAGCCAGGAGTGCGCCGCGACGGAGCCAGGTGTGAGTGCTCATCTGCCGGCCTCCACCGAGGCCAGCTGGGCGCCGGAGCCTTCGGCCATGCGTTCGAGTTCGGCTGCCAGCCTGGCCGGCGCGGTGATGCCGCTGGTGCGCAGCCATTCACCGGTTTTTGCGTTGCCGATCAGGGCCACCGGCGAATGATCGGTCTTCTCGGGGCTGAAGACGCCGAGGGCCTTGAGCAGGCGGTTAACCTCCGGCACTGAGCCCGTGACCAGGGTCCAACGGTCGCCGGCGCCGAACTTTTTTCCCCAGGCTTCGAGCCGGGCCGGCGTGTCGACCGCCGGATCGACTGAAACCGAGATCAAACGGGCCTCGGAACCGCTCTCGTCGAGCAGCCGTTCGAGCTTGCCGAAGGTGGCGCCCATCGGCGGGCAGATGGTGGTGCAGGTGGTGAAGACGAAGTTCATCGCTACTAGTTGGCCAGCGATCAAGTCGCTGTAGAAATTCACCGCTTCGCCGTGCTGATCTAAGAGGACGACGTCGGGAATGCGGACCTGGGTGTGTTGCCCTTCGCCGTGGGCTGGGGTCGCTGTTGGTTCCGCGTTCGGCGTTGGTTCGGCAGCCGGCGGCGTATGGCAAGCGGGGGGAGTTGGGTCAGCGCCGAACAGCGGTCCGGCAAGCGACCCGCAGAGCAGGATCAGGCCCAGCACGGCCAACCGTGCCCGGGTGGGGAAAAAGGGGGAATGCATCATATCGGTTCTCCTCGGTTCTTGATTGCGTTAGCTCAGGGTGACTAGCGGCCGGCTGCTGGAGTGGCACCGTTAGTCTCGGCCGTGGCAGTAGCTGCGCCGGCATGGACGGCCACGAAGGGGGATTCTTTCTTGGTCAGTCCCAAGCTGGTGCTGTACACCGTCAGGTAGTAGACACCGCTCTCTGGAGCGGTGATTTCGCTTTCGTAGAGGCCGGCCTCGATCTCTTTGGCGGGCCGCCGAACGTGCCAGGTTCCAGGGGCCTTGACGGCTTGCACCATCACGTCTTGGGCGCCGCTAGCCGGCTCGCCGGTGCGGCCATCGATCAGCGAGAAGCGCAGCTTGGAGACCTTTCCGACAGCCAGGGCCGGGGTGTCCAGTTTCGGTTCGACGCGCACTGGCAATCGCGCCAATTGGCGGTCGCGGATGGCCTGGTTGACACCCACTTCGACCTCGAAACAGTGCACCACCCGAGGTGAATCCATAAAGAAGATCAGGTCGTAGGTCCCCGGCCCGCGCAAGCGTGCCTCGGTGACGTAGGTGCCGGGCTGGCGCTCGGCAAGACTGCGGTCGAGCACCATGACGGCGCGGGGTTCGCGGCTGTAAGTCTTGAAGCTGCCCATCGGTGCCGCCATGCCTTCCTTGTAGAAGTAGATCATCTGGTCGCCGGGATTGGAGATCAATACGGCGTTGTTGCCGGGAGCCTGGACGATGCCGGCGGCCAGGCTAGGCAAGTTCATCAAGCCGGGCGCTTCCTGGCCGCCGGGGAAATCGGTCACCGACAAAGGTGAATTCGGGTCGGCAAGGTTGGCCAGGGAGATCATCAGAACCGCCTCACTGCCGCGGTGACGGACATAAGCCAGGGTCTCGGAGAAGGTCACCTGGTCGGGCGCGGTCTCTACTTCGCCACTCTTGATCAGCCGGTTCGAGGCGGCGTCGATCACATGCAGGTAGTTGGTCTCGGCGTTGGGCACCGCCGCGGTACGGCCATCGGGGGCGAAGCGCAGAAAGTGGATCCCCGGCTCGACCTCGATTTGGGCCCGGAGCTCGAGGCTGCGGGCGTCGATGGCGGTTACCGTGCCGGCGAAGCGATTGGCGACGTAGACCGCATCGGCGGCGGTGGAGTAGTCGATCGCCGCCGGGCCCGCACCGGTGGCGATGTCGCGCAGCTTGGTTCGCTGGCGGATATCGATGACCGAGATGTTGCTTTCCAGCTCGTTGGTGACGAAGGCGTAGCGATTGTCGTGGTCGAAGGCGATCTCGTGGTGGCGACACGGCCAACCAACTCACGGCTCGCGACATCGAGCACCGCTACGCCGGATTCTATTGCCTCGCCATCGTCGTCGTCGATCGCGTCGATGCCGATCCACAGGTAGCGGCCGTCACCCTGCAAGGCCAGGCGGCGCGGGGCGGCACCCAACGCGATCTTCTCCAGCACCCGCCAGTCGGCGGTGCGGATAACCGCTACCGAGCCGGCCTCGGGCATCGAGACGAAGAGGGTGCGCTGGTCCTCCGACAGCACCCAATCCTGCGCCGGGCTTGGCAGACGAACCATGTCGAGCAGCTTGCTGCCGCCGAAGCCAAACAAGGGATCGACCACGCTGATCGAGGCGTCTTGGTTCATCACCAGCACGTAATAGACGTTCAAATCGAGTTCGGGTTGGGACATCAAGGAGCCGCTGAGGAATGACTTGAGCTTGTCCTGGCAGGTTACTTCTTCGCCGTTGCTCTGCTTGTCGATGCGGCGGAGATCCATCCAGGCAGCGGGGTAGGCCCCCGACATCGGCTGGCCGGTGAGAGTGTCGGTGACGCGGAACTGAAAGCTCGCGTCAGTGCCTTCTTGCAGCTGGCCGCCGTCGCTGAAGGGCTTCAGGTCGACTTCGACGCGAATGCCTTCGCGCTCGTAGAGATCGCTGAAATGGCTGCCGCTGCCAGGATCGGCTGTGGCACCGAGGGAGGTCGCGAAGCAAGTGGCGCCGAGCAAAACGGTGCCGGCCACGACGTGGCGTAAGGGCGAGATTGGGGTTCGGGTTTGGGTCATGGCTAATACCTCGGGTTCTGTGGGTGCAGGTTGCCCTGGTGGATGTCGGTCTTGGTGTGAGTTCTTTACGTCGGTTCATCGAAAAATGGGCGGCGCCGCCCCGGAGAGCGGCCGGGGCACCGGTGACGCCGGCAGGAGGGGCGCCGCGATCCTCCTGCCGGCGATTCTCAGGTCAGGGAGTGACCCGCAGGATCCCCCAGATCCCACCTTGCAACATCCAAGGCACGTAGTCGCGGTACATGTAGTCACCGGTCACGCCTGCCTTACCCCCAGCTCCGTTCTGCAACAAGATGTCGAAGTGGTTAGTGGGCCCGTGGCCGTGGTGTGCTCCCTTGTATTCCGACAGCTGGTTGTCGCCGATCGTCCTCGAGGCGTTCTCGTAGGGCAGCTCCTGCCAGATGTGGCCATGGATACCGAAGGTGTTCTGCTGCCCGTGCCCCGCCGGATTGACCATCCGGAAGCGCACCTGGTCGCCGCTCGTGGCCTGGAACGTCGGGGTTACCGGATCACCTCCGACCGCCGAGTTGGAGAACGCGGTGTCGAAGAAGGTGAACTGGTTGGCGGCCTGCGGCGTGGTCTCAGGGGCGTAGCCCATGCGATGCCACACCGGTTCGGTGCGGTAGTTGACGGCCTTGTGACCGGACTCAGCGGAGTTGAAAGCCACGCCGATGTTGGGCACCATCGTTCCGTTGTTGTACTGCAGGCTGAGGTCGGTCTGGAAGACCAGCACGAACTCGCGGAATTCACCGACTCCTGGTGCGCCGACGGTCGCTGAAGCATAGGTCTTCTTCAGAGTCTCGGCGATACCTGTTGGTGAGGTGGTGTCGAGCACCAAATCTCGGTCCAGGAAGCGTTTTTGGGTTCGATGATCAAGGCACCTACCGCGCCCTTGTTGGAGTGCAGGATCGGGTCCGAAGAGCTCAGACCGGTCGAGCCATACTCCACCCCAACCGGCTGGTAGCGACCCTGGCCTGGGCTGTAGGCCACCTCACCGGCATACCATTTGTAGGACACGGTCTGGCCGGGGCTGGCGGTCTGGGTCGGGTTGAGGCCGACGTTGAGTCCGTCACTGTTGGTGACATCGGCGTAGACCAGCTGCGGGTGTAGGCCGACCTCCTCCGAGGGGTGGATGTCGCTCATGCCGAAGCTGCGCAGCTGGCCGGTTAGAGGATCGATCTCGCGAACGATCTTCGGCAGCTTGCTGGCGCCGTTCTTAAAGTGTAGTAACGGGGTCTGCAGACGGTTGGTGAGGAAGACCTCGATGCACTCTCCTTCTTGGGCGCGGATGATCAGCGGCTCTTCGTTGATCGTCGGCTTCAGGTTGAAGTTGGCGTCCAGGTCGCTATCGCGAACGAACATGATCGCCGTCCTGTCTTTGAGCTTGCCGTTGTAACCACTGTTGCGGTTGTAGATCAGCGAGCCGCCGCTCAAGGCGTCCTTGGCAGCCACCGCCGAGATCTTGAACGTACGGGTCGCGGCGTTGACCGGACAGGCGCCGTCCCAACCCTGGATCACCGTCTCGGCGGTGACGTTGTTACTGCCCGGCAGATCGAGCAAGCTGCCGGCTTCGGTGCCGTTGCGGTTGTAAACCCGCAGAATGCCCCACAGGCCGTTCCAGAGGTCGTCTACCGAAGAGCCAGCACGGTAGAGGAAGTCGGCCTGCGGACCGGTGAAACCCTGCGGCAGAATCGGGATCTCGAACTCGAAATGCTCGGAGATACCCATCATCTGCGAGGCCCGGTAGCCCGAATTTTCGAACGACGGCTCAAAGGGCCAGCGCACGCCGCTGATCGACAGATTGTGTTCCTCCTCGTGTGCACCCACCAGGATCCGGATCTGTACCGGGTCACCCTCTTTGACCCGCAGTAGAGGCGTTGCCGGATCTAGCGGCAGGACTCCTGGGGTCAGCTGGGTGGGGTAGTAGGGCATCACGCTGTTGAGCGCCGGATTGCTGCGGGTGACCTGCGAGGAGAAGGCATATGAGAGGTCGCCAGCCTGGCCCGGAGCCTGCTGTAGGGTGTTGTGCTTCTGTACCCGCAGGGCGATGGGCTCGTTGCGGTAGTTGACCAACATAGTGCCACTGTCGGCTGCGGAGACCGCTTCCGGACAGGGTGTCGGAACTCCGGCAGGGCATTCCGGCGGATTGATCGCGTGGTCGTGATCAGGACCGCTATAGCCGAAGCCTTCTTCGTAGGCCTGCTGGAAGTCTCCGAACTCGAGCAAGAACTCGCGGAAAGACTCCTTGCGGCAAAAATCGTCGGCGTTCGAGGCGATGCCGAGCCCCAGCGGATCGCAGTCGTTGAACTGGGTCTGCTGGATGTTCGCCTGCCAGCTGGTCGGGCCGCCGTCATAACGGCTACCCATCTGCGTGCCGGTGACTGGATCGAACCACAATGAGCCGCGCCGCTCGACCACCAGGCCGGCGTAGAGGCCGGACTGCTGATGAGTGGAAGGGCCAAAGTGGTCGTGGGTGAAGACGGTGCGCAAGGTGCGATCCTTGCCGGTCTGGTTGAGCACATCGTCGACGTACCAGCGTTGCGCACTGACCTGGGCCCCCACCCAATCGTTGTTGGGTCCGGCGCCGAGCACCGGGTGGGTGGTGGGGGTCAAGAGGGTGGTGCCACCGCCGCTGTAGTTGATCAGTCCACCGCCCAGGTTGATGGCGGTGATCAGATGGCGAACCTCCTCCGGGCCGAGGTTGCCGTCTTCGTAATTCCAGCCGTTGCCGCTGCCATCCGAGGAGGTGACATCAAACTTGACCAGATGGATGTGCTGGCCCAACACGTCGGTTGGAGTGCGCACCTGAAAGTCGTCAAGCTCATAGTAGGCCGGCACCAGGTTGGAATGTTGGAACTCCACACAGTCGCCGGTGTTGGCGCGGAAGAAGAACGGCTCCGGCGGTTTCGTCTGCGACAAGAAGGGACCGATATCGTCCCACAGTGAGATGAACCGCTGCTGGCCGTAGTGCCAGCCCTCCTTGTTGAAGAAAACATCGGTTTGGATGTTGGCAGCCTGATAGGTCAGGAAGCGGTTCTTGCTCGGGTCGACAGCGGTACCATTATCGAAGAACAAGGGGTTGCCATTGTCGTCGATGCAGGGATCGGCGTAGGGAGCTCCGGGCTGCGGCGCGGCGCCGTTGTAAAGGAACTTCACCGGATTCGAGATTGAATCACAGACCCCGTTGGGCAGGCAGGTCGAGTTCAAGCGCACCGAGTGTGCCGCCATCGCGGTCTGCTCGAGAGGGGTACCGGCTTCAGGTATCGCCAACGCATTCGCCTTGACCAGATCCTTGCTGAAGTCGTAGGGGGTGTGCGATTCGGTGAACACGCTTTTCACTACGACGTGGCGCGGTAGGCCGCCGTCCCACAGGGTGTCCAGCGGCGGCCGCGGCACCCGCTCGCCGGCAACGCCCGGGATGTAGAACGGGTAGCCCGGGTTGCCGTTACCGGCGACGTTCACTTGGCCGTTGACGATCGAGACGTTAGCGCCGGGCAGTGGAGCCAGCGGCTTGGTCGGGGTCGGCACCAAGGCCGGGATGGGCGTGCCGGCAGCAATCTCACCGTCCGGATAGGCCCGGGAACCGGTGGCGGGGCGGCCGTTGACGTCGAGCTCGGTGCCGAGCTCGAGCACGTCGTGAACCCGCCACATCGCCCACATGCCCTGCGCGAAATGGGGGTAGAAGTGGCAGTGGAAGATCGAGTCGCCGACGGTCTTGTTGCGGTTGCCCGAACCGTCGTAGGCGATCTCATAGGTAAAGCCGGTGCCCTGACCAATCGCCTGGCTATCCAGGTAGGTCGAATTGTCGGCATCCGGGGTGTGCAGCCACTGATGAGCGTGCAAGTGAAAGATGTGATGATCATCACTGCCGGCCAGCAAGTTACGGAACTTGACATGGTCGCTCATGTAGCTGTGATGAACGTTCGATGGATCGTCCGGGTAGAACGCCTTGGTGGCTTTCGGACCGGTGATCAGCTGGCCTGACAGGTTGGTCGAGTTGGCCGGAATGTCGACCACCATCGCCGGATCGCCGACCGCCCAGGCAGAGAGGAAGAACTCCTCGTACTTGCAGCCATCGCATTGGTACATCGGGCCGACCCCCAGCCGATTGGCGAGGATCTCGGCGCCGATGCCGCCGGTGCCATAGTTGATGGCGAAAGCGTCGCGGACGCTGTGCAGAGCATGTTCGTAAGCGCCGCCATCGTCGAAGAAGTCGGGAAACGCCTGCTTGGCACCGATCTCATCGTGGAAGATGACGGTGAACTCGCGAAAGGGCTCCTGCCGGTCGCGGTACACCTCGACCTCCGGATAACTAGGGCTGATCGCGCCGGCGTTGGGCCCGGTGATGATCGCATTCAGATCCGAGTGGATAAGCTCATTGCGGTAGCGCATCTTGAGGATCGGCGTGCCGGCGAACGGATGGCCGCTAGGATAGAGCGCGTTGTAGTTAAAGGTTGGCAGACCATAGATATTGATGCTGCCGAAGTTGGAGGTGACCAGCGTCATGTCCGACTCGGTTATTTGGCTACGGTAGTACTCCGAGCTCGCCGGCTCGACGTTGACCGCGCCGAACAACCCAGTGGAGATCGAGCCACCCTCACCCTCGCCGGCGACCAGGGCGCCATTGGAATGCAGCAGGTAAGTGCCTTCCCGCAGGGCAGAAAGTTGGTACGTTGTACTCTGCCCAGGCAGTACCAAGCTGCTGCTGTTGGTGCCGACGTTGGAGCCGTCATCGGAGATGTTGGACACCAACTCCATGCCGGTGACGTGGATTGACGCAGCTCGCGTGGCCGGTTGTTTGTTGTTGACCTGATTTGGTGCCAGCAGGTTCTCGAACCTGATCGACAGGCATTCGCCAACATTGACCCGCAACACCAGCGGCCGAGCGCGTTTGTCAGAGCGCAGCGCAACATTGCCGGGAGTCAGCTGGATGCTCCCCGACAAGGTTGAAACCACGTCGCGGCGGAGGGCAAAGATCTGGCCCTGCGGCTCGTAGGCGCCGAGCCGGTTCCAGAAGAAAGGCTGGTCGAGGGCGACGACATTAGCCGTCACACAGAGCTGGGCACTGATTTGGGCTTCGGCGGGCACTACCAATAAGAGGAGTCCGGCGCTCGCTGACAGGGTCAGCAGAAGAGCCAGGAGGCGGATTCTAGAGTTCATCATTAGGGTCCTCGTTTCAACAGAGGTTGGTGAGTCGGGGGACCCGGAAGTCATTCTTGGCATGAGGGATTCCGGGTCCTCCGGTTCTTCTTCTGACCGCTGGTCTACGAACTGTGAGCTGCCTGTGCTCTAGGCACCGTGCGCTTTTGGATCGATAGAGCGGCAAGTTAGGCGCAGCGTAGAAGTACAAAAGTTACAGCCAAATGACAACACTAAAAGCAGAGAGTTTCTCTGTTCTGCAATGAGGGTGGAGCTGATGTCAGATCCTCTCCCGTCGGCACCCATCGGCCCGTCCGTGCGGCGCTGGTACGGCGTACCTTGGTTACTGCTCGTCCTGGGACTGCTGTCAGTGGCTCTTCTGGTCGGCACACAGCTTTTTCGCGAGCGACTGATCGACCCTGACGTCAGCCGCGTTGTTGGCCTGCATGAGATCCTCACCCACTTAACGATCGCTCACCTCTGGGTGGAAGAGTTCGTTACCGGCGATGAGGTGGCGATGGAGCCGGTGTGGCGAAGTCTTGACGATGCCGAAACGGCGATCGCCCAGCTGCTCGGCCACGGTGCGGTAGCTCGCGGCGCCTTGCCTCCCCTGTCCGAGCCGTCTCTGGTACTCCAGGCGGAGCGCATTCGGGCGTTGGTAGAGCAGTTCGAAGACATGTCGAAGGACCGTCATGAGGGCTACGAAGTCGGCAAGCCGGTGGGTATCGGCTCGCAGGTAGATGTTGAATACGATCGCGTCTTTGGCGAAGTCGTCCGGGAGACCGAGAGCTTGGAAGTGGCGCTCAGCGCCCGCATGGCGCGGAGCTACAGCCGATCGCGTCTGCTGTTTCAGCTGATCTTGCTGGCTTGGGTGACGCTGATCGCCCTGGGTTTCGCCGCCTTGTGGAGTCGTGAGCGGCGCCGCGCGCGGGCCGAGGAAGCCCTGCGGACCAGCCAAGAGCAGTTGCTGCAGGCGCAGAAGATGCATGCCATCGGCCGGCTCGCTGGTGGCATGGCGCATGACATCAACAACTACCTCGGAGCGATGACCAGCCAATGTGAGGTGGTGCGTCTACAAGTCGGACCAGACCATCCAACATCGGCCAAGATGGAGGCGGTGATCGCGACCGCCTTCAAGGCTTCGGGCCTGATTCGGCGCCTGCTCGCCTTCAGCCGGCAGCAGCCCACCTTGCCGGAGGTGGTGGATCTCAACCAAGTTATCGCCGACCTTGATCGGATGATGCAGCGGCTGCTCGGCGAGGACATCGAAATCAGCTTTCGCCTGGCCGCGGATCTGTGGCCGGTAGAAGTCGATATCTCGCAGCTGGAGCAGGTGATCGTCAACCTGCTGGTCAACGCCCGCGACGCCATGCCCGGGGGGGCACGATCACCATTGGGACCAGCAACTGCTCGCCAGCGGAGTTCACCCGCCATCAGCCCTCGCGGTCGATCGGCCAGGATGCGGTGCTGATGTCGGTCCGCGACGAAGGCGGTGGCCTGGATCCGGCGATTCTCGACAAGATTTTCGAGCCTTTTTTCACCACCAAGAGCGTCAGCCACCAAGGCACCGGCCTCGGGCTGTCGACCGCTTACGGCATAGTCGAGAGCCACGGTGGCCGGATCTGGGCCGAGAACAACCCTGCCGGCGGCGCCAGGATCGCCCTGGTTGTGCCGCGATCGACCAAGAAACTAGCTTCGTTGCCACCGGCCGACAAGTTAGCGCGACCGGTTCCCGAGGGGGCGGCCGAGCGCATCTTGCTGATCGAGGACAATCCTGAGCTGCGCCAATCGACCGCGGCGATTCTCGAAGCTCTGGGCTACCGGGTCGGTATCGCTGAGCATGGTCGCCAGGCGTTGGCGATGTTCGAAGATCATTGGGGCGACGTGGCAATGGTCATCACTGATGTAGTGATGCCAGGGATGAGCGGCAAGGAGATCAGTGATCGCTTGCGCGCTCAGCGGCCAGACTTGGGGGTGTTGTTCGTCTCCGGCTACACCGGTGATGTGATGTCCCACCATGGCTTCGATAGCGATCAGGAGGCTTTCCTGGAGAAACCTTTTTCTGCGGTGCAGCTGGCCGCCAAGGTGGCCGCGGTACTACGCCGCCGCGGCGCTTAATGCCGGCGATTGAATAGCTGCCTTCCTCGCGGGCTCTTGGCAGTGGGGTGGCGCTAGGCCAGCAGCTGCTGGAGTGCGGTGCTGAGAGAGGCGGCGCTGAAGGGCTTGGCAAGAAAGATGCAGCCAGGAGTTGGCGGCGACCTCGCGGGATCGCTGGACAACAACAGACAACGCAGCGCAGGCCGGGACCGGCGCAGCTGTTCGAGGAGCCCGGCGGGGATCTCGGACCGTTCGCAGAGCAGCACCTCGGCGGGGCTTTCTTCGTCATAGATCAGCTGTAGCAAGGCGTCGCAGTCGGCCACCGCCTGGACGTTGTAGCCCAGCGCTCGCAAGAGGTCGGCGGTGGCACGGCGCAGGGTAGGGTCGCTGGCCAGCAGCGGCAGCAGGGCGACCGATTGTGCTTTCTCTTCGGCCTTCGCGGCGGGATGGGGTAGGCCCAGGCGCACCGTCTGCCGCAGTAGCTTCGAGACTTCGTCGATCGATTCGATAGCCTGCGCCAGGCGCCGCTCGATCTCGGCATTGCCGGCGTGTTTGATCTGAGTGATCTCACACTGGCCACGGGCTGCCCCGAGGGCATTGTTGGCGGCGAGGGCGAACTGGCGCGCCTGGCGTCGACCGCTGCCGTCTGCAAGTCTGATCAAGGTTCTGGATGCACCGTCCGGACCGCTACCGAGAGGCCAAATACTGACATCGAGAATCCGGCGTTGGCCGTCGCTGTCGAGCAATTCGAGTTCGACGCCGACCTTGGAGAGCAGAGTGCGCAGCAGCTTGGGGTCGGTCAAGCCTGCTTTGCCGAGGCCGCAGCTGCTAGCCAGGGAGAGTTCCGCGAGTTTCTCAGCGGCTCGGTTTTGCCACTGCACCTCGCAGTCAGCACCGACCAAGAGTACGGCCTCGGGTAGGCTGTCAAGCAGCTTGCTGAGATTGCTGGCGGATGCTTCGTACCCACCTCTTCGCTGGTCGAACACGGAGCGATCATACCTCAGGGGCGCGGTTTGCCGAGACCGTCATGAACATGTCATCTGTCACGGGACATACTGCACTCGATCTGGGACCGACTGCTGGCTGCCCGAATTTTGGGCATGCAGGCCGAGAGGGATGTACTGATGGCTGATTTGAGGACCAGATACCACATCTTGCTGGTGGACGATCATGAGAGCTTTCGCGACGCGACTGCCGAGTTGCTGCGGCTGCTCGGGCATTGGGTGATTGCTGTGGCCTCGCCGCTAGAGGCACTTGGCCTATGCCAAAGGAAGGCGCAGGTCGAGCTGCTGATCACCGACCTCCGGATGCCGCAGATCGATGGCCTGGAACTCGCTAGCCGGGTTTCGGCGCTCCGCCCCGAGGTAGCGGTGTTGCTGATTTCGAGCCACGCCCCCAACGCCGAGGCCCTGAGCCTAGCCGGCGGGTTTCTGCTCAAGCCGTTCTCGGCTGATACGCTGCAGGCGGAGATAGAGCGGCTACTGGCAACTGGTTCGATCAGCAACGTTCACTCTTGAGGACATAGCCTTGGCCACGTACGGTATGCAACAACTTGCCTTCACCCTGGCGATCAATCTTGCGTCGCAGCCGGCAAATCGATACGTCGACCGCATTCGCCGTCGAAACGAAAGCACTATCCCAGGCACCGTCCTCGATCTGCTGCCGGCTCAGCACCTGGTCATGGTTCTCCATCAGGTAACAGAGCAACGTCAGCTCACGGCGCGAGAGCTGGATGGCCCGGCCAGCCAGGCGCACTTTACCGCTCTTTGGTGCGAGTTCCAGGTCGGCGGCTCGCAGACAGTAGGCGGTGGCTCTTTCGCGGCGGCGCAACAGGCTGCGCACTCGAGCGAGCAGCTCGGCGAAGGAAAAGGGTTTGACGAGATAGTCGTCAGCGCCAGTGTCGAGACCACTGGCGCGTTCTGCAATGGAGTCGCGCCCGGTCAGCATGAGCACTGGCACCCGGCTGCCGGCGGCGCGCCAGGTGGACAGCAGCTCGATGCCGGTGGGCGGTGGGATCGACCAGTCGAGCACCACCAAGTCGTAGTCGCTGACCGCCATCAATTCGTCGGCATAGCCGCCGGATTCGGCAAGATCGACGGCATACAGAGCCTCACGCAGGGTATCGCAGATCAACTCCGACATCCGACGATCATCTTCGACGACGAGGATTAACATGGCGGTTTATCCTATCGCTCTCCGCACTCAAGCGGAAATCGCGGCTGCCGAAGCTCTGCCACTGCATAACAGGCCCATGCGTCGTAGGCTGTATCACCAGCCGGAGGACAAGCGATGAGACTCTTGGTGGTGGAAGATGAGCGCGATCTGGCCCAGGTGCTGGTCGAAGCGCTCGAAGAAGAAAGCTATGCCGTGGATCTGGCGCTTACCGGCGAGCAGGCTGACGAACTGTTCGAGGTCAATGACTACGACCTAGTGGTGCTCGATTGGTCGATCCCACCGCCCACCGGCATCGAGCTGCTAGCCACTTGGCGCGCCGCCGGCCACCAACTGCCGGTGCTGATGCTGACCGGTCGGCGAGAGATTGAGGACCGAGTCGGCGGTCTCGATAGCGGTGCCGACGACTATTTGACCAAGCCGTTCTCTCTGGTCGAGCTGCTGGCCCGGGTGCGCAGCCTGATGCGCCGGCGTGACAAGAGCCTGGTGTGTCTGCAAGCTGCGGATCTGACCCTCGATCGGGCAGCCCACACCGCCCACTTAGGTGGCGTCTTGCTCGATCTAGCACCGAAGGAGTTCGGCTGCTTGGAGTATCTCTTGACCCATCATGACGAGGTGGTGTCGCGAACCACTCTGGCGGAACATGTGTGGGATGATTCGTTCGATGCGATGAGCAACGTTATCGACGTGATTATCTATCGCCTGCGAAAGAAAATCGATAGTGGCACTGAGCGTAGGCTGCTGCATACGGTTAAGGGTGTTGGTTACCTATTGAAGAGTGAGCGCGGGTGAGGGAAGCCTCCAGCGGGTCGCTGCGCCCGCTAGTGCTGGTCCTCGGCGTAGTTGGCCTGGGGCTGATATCGATCCTTCTGCTGATCGGTACCGATCGTCTGCGGCGCCACGGCGAGATGGCTGACCGCACCCTCGCCCTGACTCTCGCCGACCTACAGCGAGATATCGCTACTTCACATCTGTGGCTTGAAGAGTACGTCAGCGGTGACTCCGTCGACGATGCTGAGATTTTTGATCCTTTGGTGCTGTCGCTGGCCCGGGTTGATCGCTGGCTCGGCCAATCAACTGGCAGGGCGGTCGACAGCCAGCTGCGGCCCTTCACCGATCGCCGACTGTTGAGCCTTGCCGGCAACCTGAAGTTCCTCCTCCAGCGCTTTGCCGAGATCGCGGCCAAGCGCCACCGCGGCTTCGTCCAGGGCGAGGAAGTCGGCGTCGGCTCCCCCCTGGATGTGGAGTACGACCGGGTGTTCGCCGAGCTGCGCAGCGAGGCAGTCGCGCTGGAGCAAGCTCTCGAGCAGCGTCGGCAAAGCGATGCAGCGCGCTCTAACCGCACCTTCATCGGCATCATTATCGGTTGGGGTCTGTTGCTAGCGTTGGCCGCTACCGGTCTGTGGACTCGAGAGAGGCATCGCCAACAGACCGAGCTGGCGCTCGGTGACAGCCAAGAGCAGCTCCTCCAGGCACAGAAAATGGAGGCTGTTGGCCGCCTCGCCGATGGGATAGCGCACGATATCAACAACTACCTGGCAGCGCTGCGCGGCCAGTGCGAGCTGGTCGCCATGCGCTTTGGCGGCGATCCGCGAATCAGCAGCAAGATGGAAGACTCCATCGGTACCATCCACAAGGCTTCGGCGCTGATCGATCGCTTGTTGGCTTTCAGTCGTCAGCGGCCGATAGAACCCACGGTGTTGAACCTCAACAGGTTAGTGGAAGGGCTGGGAAAGATGATGGGCCGTTTGCTGGGCGACGATGTGCGGCTGAAGATGGCGCTCAATCCGGGCTTGTGGAACGTCAGAGCTGATCCGGCTCAGCTCGAGCAAGTGATTGTCAACCTGCTGGTCAACGCGCGCGACGCGATGGCGCGAGGCGGTGATCTGGAAGTCGTAACCGAGAACCGACCGACCGCCAGCGGTGACCACGTCGTGCTAAGCATCACCGACAGCGGTGCCGGTATTGAGCCTGAGATCCGCGACAAGATCTTCGAGCCGTTCTTCACCACCAAGTTGAGTAGCGGATCTAGCGGTTTGGGCCTGGCGACGGTGTACGGTGTCGTGCAGCGTCACGGTGGCCGCATCGAGGTCGACAGTGAGGTTGGCCGCGGGACGATTTTCGAGATCTTCCTGCCTCGTACGCTACAGCCGTTGACCGCGGTGGATGACTCTCCGGTGGATGCCGAGCCGCTACAGGGTGCCGGTGAGAGTCTCCTGCTGGTGGATGACAACAGCAGCTTTCGCCACGCCACCGCCGCCCTACTGGAAGGTCTGGGATACCGTGTCGAGGCAGTAGCAGATGGCGAGCAGGCACTACTCGCTATCGACCGCCTGGCAGGTCTGCGCTTGGTTCTGACCGACGTAGTGATGCCCGGATTGGATGGCACCGAACTCTTGCGCCAGCTGGATCCGCGCTCTGGTGTGCGGCTGATCTTCATCTCGGGTCACAGCGCTAGCGAACTCGAGCGCCGCGGTTTTTCCGTCGCTCAAGGACAGCTGCTCAAGAAGCCTTTCTCGGCGGTGGCTTTGGCCCGGATGGTTCACCAAGCGCTACAAGGTCCCTAGCCACAGACAACGCCCTCAACAGGGAGGCCCGGAGCCGGTCGGCATCTCGCCGACCGGCCGCTTGCTATCGGCAGCCTCAAGGGCAGATCGTCGAATCGAACAGCGGACCCTGGTCGACGCAATCCGATCCCGGTCGCCGGTCGTGCGGCACACAGACCGTGACCACCGCCTCGCAGGTGCCACCGCGACCGTCATCTGCGATGAATCCGAGGTGGTAGACCCGCCCATCGCCACCGCCGGAGCGCTCGCGGCGGACGCTGGCGCTCGGCGTACCGGTGCCGGTCGCGTCCGGACAGAAGGCGCCGTCGCCGGTGCTGTCCACCGGTTCGTCCTGGAACACCTGCAGCACTGTCAGGGTGATCGGATCGCCGTCGGCATCGACCACCCCCTCGATGGCGATCTCCACCATGGCGTGGTTCGGCGGCCACAGCCGATCGAGATCGGCGAACACGGCGCTGCAATCCGGCGGTACGTTGACCACTTCGAGCAGGTCGCTGTCGAGAGTCTGTTCGAGGCCGCTACCCGCAAGCACGCCGATCAGCAGAGCGAGGTAGGTCTTCGGTGGCAGTCCGGTAGTGGTGAAGAGCTGATTGCCGGTGAAGGTGTCGCCTACCGCGATGGCGGTCTGGTCCAGTAGCTCACCGACCACTTGCTCGCTGTCTGGATCCAGCAGCAGTACCCGGACCCCGAGGTCGACCAGCGGCGTGTTGCCCTGGTTGGTCAGGGTGTAGAGCGCGTCGCTCGGCTGGCCGCTGTCGACCAGGTCGGGATTGAGGCTCAGGGTGCCGCTCAAGCCGGCGCCGGAGAGCGCCGAGCTCTCGATCCTGAAGCCGGCCGAGCACATCGTCGCCAGCTGGTCGCCGGAGAAGATCTCAAGCAGCGCCAGGTGATCGCCCGGGCTGACCCCGAGGGGAGCGAAGGAGAAGGTCTGCTCGCTGAGACTGGCCGGCGGCAAGGGAGCGAGCAAGCGCTCCTCGGCGAAGATCTCGAGGTCGAACTCGTCGAAGACTCTGAGCCGCGCCGACAGGCCGTTGAGGGTGAACTCCTCGTCGAGGTTCTCGATCTGACCGTCGAAGGTGGCCAGCTCATCGGCGTCGTAGACCACCTGCAAGCTGAACAGATTGCACAGCGCCGCAGTTAGTGGCAGCACGTCTGGGGTGATGGGATTGCAGTCGTCGTCGATACCGTTGCCAGGGATCTCCTCGGCGCCCGGGTTGACGTTCGGGTCCGTGTCGTCACAGTCCTCGTCCTCGGGGAAGCCGTCGCCGTCGCCGTCCGGTGGCTCGAGACTCGGCTGGCAGCTGGCCTCGATCGGTAGGGTGGCCAGCGTTCCATTGGTCAGGGTGTCGAAAAATTCGATCGCTCCCGGGCCACTCACCGAGCTACCGTCACCGGTGAAGGTGACGTCGAAGGTCGCCGACTCGCCAGGGCCAACGCCGGTGACCACCTCGGGGGTGAAGCTGAACGACAGACCGTCGGGCAGCGTCGCCGGCCGTAGCGACACGTCGACCGGCCGGGTGGCAGCGGTGGTCACCGCCCGCACCACGGCGTCGCGCAGCGGGCCGGTGCCGCCGGAGATGTTGAACACCAGCGGCAGGCCGGTCTCGTCGACCGCGCCGGTGAGCAGCGCCAGGGCCGACATCAGCACGCTGGAGCTGCCCGACGGTCCGACCGGATTGCGGATCGCGGTACCGCCGGGAGCGAGGCCGATCACCGAGATACCGAGCGCGTTGAGCTGGTCGATGGTCGCCGGCACCGGCGCCGAGCCGAGCGGTGCAATAGCCCCCGCTACGGTGTTGCCGAATCTCGAGATCGAGTCGCTGACCCGGCCAAAGCGGCTGGAGCCGATCGAGCTTGAGCAAGCGATGGCGGTGGTCGGCACAGTCGCCCCGCCGGCACCGGTTAGGGTGGTCGGGATCGGCTCGCTGGCGGCGAACGGGGCCACCGAGCAGATATCGCCAGCCTGGATCACCAGATGTAAGGCTCCCGGCCTGAAGCCGACGCCGCCAAGTCCACCGACGGTTGGCGCGATGTTCGAGTCGAATCCTGGAACATCGCCGCTGGTGCCCGGTGAGACCTGGGTCAAGGCGTTGCCAGCCACCCCGCTGTCGAGGTTCGAGCCGTTGCCGTTGCCGTCGAACCCGGCCCCGGTAGCAATCTGGAACAGGGCCTCGAAGTTGGTCTCCGGACCATCGCCGCCAAAGCCCGGTGCGCTGCGGCTCAGGGCGCCGTTGATCAAGGCGAGGAAATCCGGCAAGTCGGGAGTGATCAGCGGTTGGTTGAGGGTGAACGGCCTGCCGGTCGAGTTTTCGCTGCTGAAGGTGCGGCCCTGACTGCCGCCGTAGTCCTCGAAGCGACCGACGCCGAAGGAGAATGAGATCTCAGGCAGGCCGGCTTGCAGGTCGCCGACCAGCTGGTTGAAAATGTTACGTACCTGTGGCACCCGGCCGGCGAAGCTGCCGGTGTCGTCGAAGAGCAGGAAGACGTCGACCCGGTCGACCACCGAAGTCGGTGGAAAAGTGATCGTCGCTGGTACCGTTTCCGAGCCGCCGACACACACCGCCGAACTCGGTTCGAGGACGATCTCGCTGGGGTCGATGGCGCCGCTGCCAAGGCAGCTGCCGGTCTGCAGGATACAGCTCGAGCTGCAGGCCAGGGTGCCGCCGCCGAAACCCAGGGAGTCGCAGCTCTGGCCGGCGAGGTCCGTACCGTCACACTCCTCCTCCGGCCGGTTGATCTCACCATCGCCACAGAACGGCACCCCTTCGCAGCCGGCAGCGTCGAAGGTGCAGTCCGGATTGCAGGCCAGAACGCCGCCGAGGAAGCCGACGTCAACGCAGCCCTGGCCACCTAGGTCGCTGCCATCGCAAGACTCCGTAGCCTGGTTGATCACCCCGTCGCCGCAGGTCGGTGGCGCCGAGCAACCGAGGGTGTCGAGCGAGCACTCCGAGGTGCAGGCCAGATCACCTGGGCCCAAGCCGAGGGACTCGCAGGTCAGGGCGCCGAAGTCCAATCCGTCGCAGGCCTCAGTAGCTTGATTGATCTCACCATCGCCGCACACCGGCGGTCCGGTGCAACTGCTGGTGTCGAGGCCACAGCTGGCGTTGCAAGCCAGGGTGCCGGTTCCCAGGCCGAGGGTTTCGCAGCTCGCGCCGGCCAGGTCGAGTCCGTCGCAGAGCTCGCCAGGCTGGTTGATCGCACCATCGCCGCACACTGGCACGGTGGCCAGCGCCGCCAGCGCTCTGAGCGCCAGTGCGGTGGGGTATGGATCGCCCTGCCAGCTGCCGTCGGTCTGCTGGAGTCCGCCTAAGAAGGCGGTCATCGCGCCCAGCTCGGGTCCTACCGCGGGAATCGCGGCGAGAGCGGTTGAGGCCAGCGCTGAGTGGATCAGGAGATTGGCTCCGGCCGCGCCGAAGCTGCCGTCGAGGTTGCGCAGGCCGCTCAAGTAGGCCGCGCCTTCGTCCAAGTCACTCAGCACCGCGAAGCGGCTCTGGTAGCCCGCCAACCCCAGCATGGCGTGGCTGGTACAGAAGATCTCACTGAGCCCACCGGCGACACACGGCCAGCCGCCATCGGTATTCTGGACGCTGACCAGATAACCCAGCGCGGGCAGCAAGACCGCGTTGCCGACGGTCGGCTGTGAGGCCACCGCGGCCAATGCCAGGGCGGTGTCGAGAGGGTCAGCGCTGAAGTCGGCCGACAAGCCCCAGCCGCCACGGTCGCTGGCATCGGCAGTGAGCACCACCAGCAGCCCGGCGACGTCACGGCCTTCGGCGGCGAGCGGCGCCAGCCGCCGTGCACGATCATCGGTGTCGAGCGCCGGCTCGGTATCGAGCAAGGTCGCCGCGGCGGCCCTGGCACCGGCCTCGAGGCCGCTGGCGCGGAGGGCTCTCAGCGCCTCGGTCGTGGCCTGCTCGGGCCGCACCTGGAGGCTCAGCCAGCTGCCGTCGGCTTGTTGGTTGGCGGCCAGGAAAGCGGCGCCGTCGGTGGATGGCTGGCCTTGTGCAGGAGTGCTGAAGCTCGCCCAAACGAGAAATAGAAGCGGCAGCGCAACCCACGCCAGGGTCGACTGGGAGCGCGGGCGGTAGGTACTTCGACTGCTTGAGAGCGTCGTCATCATCGATCTCCTTCGGCGACCAGGCCACCGTGCACTTTGCTCATCATGTCCATTCGACAGATCCGCATCAGGCCCAGACCTGCAGCCAAGGGTTGGTGGCCGAACCGAAACCGTCGAAACGCTCATCCTCGGGCGGGCGCAAGAAGCGCAGTAGCCATCGCTGTAGGTTGATCCACACGGTGTCGGGAGCCATTCCCAGGCTGCCGAAGATCCTGCCCATGAGGACCGCGATGGAGGACATGATCAGCGCGTTGATCGCCCAATAGAAGCCGATGACGGCGAGCAGAGCGATCGCTGTTCCTCCAGAAGCGAAGAGTGCAAACACCCCGATGGTCACCACGATGATCGCCGCCATGGCAAGCACCACACCGACCGCATTGCGTCCCGCGGGTCCAAGCCCCGGGTTGTCCTCGAGGATCCCTTGGTAGGAGTCGATCGCGTCGTAGATCGCCAGAGCGATGCCGGCGATGCCGGCGATCAAGGCGAGGACCCCAAGGCCGGCCAGAGCCGCGAATGCGCCGACGGCCACCAATAGCATGCCGAGGAAGGCCGCGGTGACCGAGCCGCCGGGAATCGGTGGTATGCGAAAACCGCCGCCGGCCAGGCCGCTGGCGATCAGGTAGGCGCCCGAGCCGGTGGCCGGATCGAAGACCACCAGGCCCACGCCCGAGAATCCGTCGAGCTCGAATTGGCGCTGCGGGATGGTGACCTCACGGCCGGCGTTGACCGAGTTGACGATCTCGTTGCGCACCAACGACGAGACGCTGAGCTGGGGCAGCGCCGTCGCCAGGTTGTCGCGGGTGATATGGAAGATCGGGATGTTCCGCCGCACCGCCTCGTCGAGGTAGGCCATCGTGCTAATGCCGTCCTGGGTCGGAGTGTCGCTGATCGACAAGTCCCAGATCTCGGACTCTTGCCGCGAGGCGTTGGCACCGGCTTGGGCCAGGTAGCCGATGGCCTGCGCACGATCGCCGTCCAGAGCCACCACCGCCTGCAGGTCGGTATCGACATCGGTTGCCAACGAACCGCTGCGCACCTCGTTGGGGGTGCCGAAGAAGAAGAAGGTCTGCAGGGCGTAAGTGAAGATGCCCTCCGATGGCAGCCGCGCGGTGGCGATGCCTCGGCTACCCTTGAGCACGTTCGAGAACACCGCCAGCTGAGACCAGTAGGTCAGGCCGCCAGCGTGCAGGTACTCGCCCATGATGTCGTCCTTGTCGAGCCCCGAGGTATTGCCCGCCACGATCAGGTCGAGGACCTGCTGGGCCGCTCCCCGGCGCTCGTCGGAGTCGCCTGGAATACCGAGGTTGAGGACGATGGCGTTGTAGGTGCCGGCGGTTACCGCGTTATTCACCACGTCGGTGTTGCGACCGGGCCCCGAGAGCACGAGGCGGAAGTTGCCACTCTCGCCCAAGGTCACAGCGGCGCCGGTGGCCACTACCTCGCCT
This sequence comes from Candidatus Multivoradales bacterium, assembly GCA_965248925.1. Lineage (GTDB taxonomy): Bacteria > Acidobacteriota > Thermoanaerobaculia > Multivoradales > J023 > CBDFLE01. Next base: position 592,895 of record CBDFLE010000005.1, read on the forward strand.
TCGATGCGCAGCTCTGGGTGGACCCGGATCAGGTAGGCCGGCAACGAGCTGGGGAAGTCTTCGATAGCGTCGTCGTCAGCTGGCGCGAAGGACAGCATGGTGTCGCGGTCGGCGTCCGATGCCGGCCCATAGCTGAGGGTGATCTTGCGGCCGGCAAGCTGCGGCATGGAGGCGCCGAAAGTGAGGTCGGGCAAGAAGCCGAAGCTGCTCGAGGTGACCTCGAAGCGTAGCTGATGGCGTAGCGAGCTGGGCAGCTCGGCGAACGAACCTGCCCGCACCAGCACCCGGTAAGGAAGCGAGGCCGGCAGCAGGGTCAAGCGTTGCTCGCGGATCCTAGTGCCGCCCGCCAGATCGCGCAGCGTCGAAGGAACGCCCTCACTGTCGGCGAAAGCGAGAATCTGGTTCTTGACCGTCTCGAGGTTGGTGGTGACGAAGCCGACGTCAAGGTCGCTGAGCGCACCGTTGGTCGGATCGATAGTCGCCGTGTCAAACCCCTGCTGCAGGAAGTCCAGCGAGTCGAAGCCGGCGGCGGCGGCCAGGTCGATGCCCGGCACGACGTCGAGCTGCTTGAAGCTCGGGTCCAGAGGAACCCAGGTGTCGCCGGCAACGGCCACCGCGCCGCGCGAGGGTACATAGTCGAGAAACGCCTCCACCCAAGTGTGCTCGAATCGGCCCGACACCAAGGAGACGCCGTCGCTCAGGCCGACGGTTGGGGTGCCGGCCGAGGACATGAAGGTCAGGGCCGCTTGCGGGTCGCTAAAGCCGCCGGCCAGGCTCATGATCTGGTCGATCGGCGCCTCGATGGTGCCGCTTGCGTAGCGCGCCGGAATGCCCGAAGTGCGCAGTAGAGCAATCAACAATGAGGCGGTGTCCGTGGCATTGCAGAGTTTACTGTCGAGACACGCGCCAGCGCCTTGAATCGAGCCGGTGGTAGGAACGAACGAGATCGCATTGCGAACGAAGTCGAAGATCCGGATCGGGTCGTTGCCGAGTTCGCTCGCCCGGGCGGTGATCGCCGGCGTGAACTGGACATCGATTGTCTCGGCCAAGTCTTCTGGGCCGGGCAACGACGCTTTGGCGCCGAGTCCCTGCACGGTGGCTTCACCGGCCGGGCTCTGGGCAGCGCCAGTGCTGGCCATCTCGGTGAACTCGACGGCGTTGAGCCGAGGCTCGACGGGCTCCAGCTCACTCATCCGGTGGGGCAACTTGAGTGGATCGAAAGCCGGCGGCAGGGTGGGTGGGTCGAGCATCTCGGAGAGATAGTCCTCAAGCCGATCCAGCTCGCCGCCCAGAGCCGCGGCCGCCGGTCCCCCGGCCTTGCCGCCGCGCAGCTGCCGCCGCGCATCTCGGCTCGCTTTGTCGACGGCCGCACGAAGGTTGCCGAACAAAGCTGTTCGGGACTCGAACTTGGAAAGCTCCGCCCTTTGTCGATCGATGATCAGCTGTGGCAGGCCAGCGCTTCGCAGATGATGACCAAGCTGCAGGAGCGAGCCGCGGACTTCAAGAATCAGTTCGGAGATCTGCTTCAGGTGCTCACCGAGGCCGTCGCCGAGGCTGTTCAGCCGATCAGCTTGCCGCGTTGAGCGGAGTGCGGGGATCAACGCCCGCGCCTTGGTGGCCGCCTCATGGAGCTCGGCGGCGGCGCTCGGCCCGAGGGACTCCTGCTTGGTGTCGAGTTGCTCCGCGGCCTGCAGGTAGGTCAAGGGGTCGACCATCCAAAACAGCAGCAGGATCAGAACGACGGCGGTGAAGGGGCGCGCCCGCTGCCGCCAGACGGTCTCTAGCGGCGCACGAAGGGCAGGTGTGGCTCGGCATTCCAGGGGGCTCTGCATAACTGCGGACTCTCCACGGTTGGGTTCTTGGCCTCAGCAAGTCGCTGCTTTGGAATGCCGGACTCGACGTCCAACGTCAGCGGCGGCGACCGCTTCGGCTCGGAAGAGCAGAAGATTTGCCCAACCTTACTGGAAGTCGCGTCAAGAAATCTAGAGAAATATTTCAATAATCGGCTACGAGTATCTCTGGCCAGGCTACGCCGTGGATGAGGTCCGCGAGCGGCGCGCGAGCATCTACAGAGAGAGTCGGCGGAGAATCTTCGACGAGTTCAACGTTCTCTGCTGCTTTAGACCGGATTGGCGATATCGACGAATTCGACTTCCAGCTTGAAACGCGCCGCCAAATGCTCGCCGAGGGCGCGGATGCCGAGGCGCTCGCTGGCGTAGTGGCCGGCGGCCAGGTAGTGGATGCGGGCTTCGCGGGCCAGGTTCATCACCCACTCTGTGGCTTCGCCGGTGATGAAGGCGTCGAGTCCAGCATCGATGGCTTCGTGCAAGCTATCCTGCGCTCCACCGCTGACAATACCGAGGCTGCTGATCTGCGCTGGGCCAGCGAGGAAAGCCAGGGGCTCTTGGGCGTACAGTCCAGCGGTCCGTCGACGAAGTTCTTGGGGCTCGATGGGGGTGGGGAAGCGGCCACTGAAGCCTACCGGTCGACCCTTGGCGAAGCCGAAGGGCTGTAGATTTTCGAGGCCCAAGGCGCGTGCTGCCAGCGCGTTGTTGCCCAATTCGGCGTGGGCGTCGAGGGGTAGGTGATAGGCGAAGAGATTGATCTCGCCGGCGATCAGCTCGCGCACCCGGCGGTATTGGATGCCGGTCAAGGCAGCTGGAGCGCCGTGCCAGAATATGCCATGGTGAACCAACACTGCATCAGCGCGCAACTCCCGAGCCCGCTGGAAGAGTTCTTGGCAGGAAGACACGGCGGTGACGATGCGGTAGATCCGTGGCCGACCTTCAACTTGTAGTCCATTGGCGCAGTAATCATCGTAAGGCCAGGCCAGGAGCTGGCTCAGGTGGTCTTCGAGCTGCTCGCGGGATACCCCCTGGGAGGTGCTCGGTGAGGGGCTATCCGGGGTTTCGCTGACTGTCATCTGGCTACCTCTCCAAAGGCTAGGTCTGCCGTGGACCTAAGCTGTGATCCTGCTTCATCAGTCGTTGAACGTCAGCGAAAGCAGCTTGGTGGCTTAGGAAGCAGTCCACCACCACCGGATCGAAGTGTTTCCCGCGGTCGGCGCTGATCCGCCGAACCGCCTGCCCATGGCTGTAGGCTGGTTTGTAGGGCCGGGCGCTGGTGATCGCGTCGTAGGCGTCGGCTAGAGCCACAATCCGCGCCGCTAGCGGGATGTCTTCGCCAGCAATGCCGGCAGGGTAGCCACCACCGTCCCAATGCTCGTGATGGCTGTAGGCGATCTCCATCGCCATGTTGAGAAAAGTGCGCCCGCTATAGCGCTGGAGCACTGAGCGCAAGGTGTCGCCGCCGATCTGCGTGTGGGTGTGCATCAGCAAGGTCTCTTCACTAGTCAGTGGACCGGGCTTGCGCAAGATGGCGTCGGGGATGCCTACTTTTCCGATGTCGTGCAATGGACTCGATTTGAACAGCCAGTTGACGAACAACTCATCGACCAGATGGGAATAAGGACCGTCCTTGAGACTCTGGGCCAGAATACGGCTGTAGGCGGCCATCCTCTCCAGATGAATACCGGTAGCGCTATCTCGCGACTCGGCCAGTTTGGCCAGGGTCAACAGGGCGATGTCGGTGGTGCGGCGGATCTCTTCGGTCTGCATCCGCACCATGTGCTCGAGATGCTCTTGGTAGTCGCGGTTTTCGTAAATCAGGTGACGACGCTCCAGCGCCCGATGCATGGTGTTGGATAAGTCATCGATGTCAAAGGGCTTTGGCAAGTAGTCGTAAGCGCCGCTGCGTAAAGCCTCGCGCACGGTGTCGAAGTCCTGATAGCCGGAGACCATCACCACCTGAAGGTCCTCGTTAATGTGGCGCACTTGCTGCAGCAGCTCGAGTCCGGAACACCCTGGCATCTCGATATCTAGGATCAATATGGCGGGAGAATTGTCGCCACCAGCCAGCGCCAAAGCTTCTTGACCGTCGGCAGTGTGGCGGGCGGTGATGCCCAAGTGACCGAGTTGGGCGACTAGAACTTCGCGGAAAACCGCCTCATCGTCAACTACCAAGACCCAATCACTGTGGCTACCCATCGGTCCCTCGATTCGAAACGATCCACTTTTCAGACCGCGCAAGAATAACGAAAAAAGCTCCGGACGGCCCATTCTTCGCCGTCCGGAGCTACAAGTATACAGCTAAGGTCTAGCGGTTGCCGCTATGCGGCGGTCTGCCGCCGCGCCCACCCCGTCCACCCCGTCCCCGAGGCGGCCTGCCGCCGCGCGGTCCACGACCCCGAGGCGGGCGTCCGCCACCGCCGCTGGGCTCCTCGTCGTCGCCCATCCGAGCGTGCTCGTCTTGGGCCGGATCGTAGTTCGGATCCTCGAGCAAGACAGCCTTGCGCGACAAGCGGATCTTGCGGCCATCGGAGTCGATTTCCAGCACTTTGACCTTGACCGGGTCGCCCTCGCGGAGGATCGCCGAGACTTCGCGGACCCGGAAGGGAGCGAGTTCACTGACGTGCAGCAAGCCCTCGGTGCCGGGCAGAATCTCGACGAAGGCGCCAAATGACTCGACCCGGGTCACCAGGCCGTCGTAGGTCTTGCCGACTTCGGGGACCTCGGTCAACTTCTCGATGATCTCGATCGCCCGCCGGGCGCTGGTGCCGTCCGGTGCCGCCACCGTGACCTTGCCATCGTTGGCAATCTCGACCTCGCAGCCGGTCTCTTCCTGGATCGAGCGGATGGTCTTGCCACCAGGGCCGATGATGTCGCGAATCTTGTCGCGCTCGATCATCAGGTTGAACAGTCGTGGTGCACGCGGCGAGATCTCCTCGCGTGGTGCGGCGATCTCTGTCTCCATGATGTCGAGGATGTGGTTGCGGCCTGCTTTGGCCTGCTCCAGCGCCTGCCCCATGATCGCCCGATCGACACCGGCGATCTTAATGTCCATTTGCAAGGCGGTGATGCCGTCGCGGGTTCCGGCGACTTTGAAGTCCATGTCGCCGTGGGCATCTTCCTGGCCGGCGATGTCGCTCATCACGGCGAACTTATCGCCTCGCTTGATCAGACCCATGGCGATGCCGGCGACCGGCGCTAACATCGGCACGCCAACGTCGAATAAGGCCAACGAACCGCCGCAGACGGTAGCCATCGACGAGGATCCGTTGGACTCCATGATGTCCGACACCACACGCACGGTGTAGGGGAAGTCGTCTTCGTGGGGCAGCACCGGATTTAGAGCCCGGCGAGCGAGCACCCCGTGACCGATCTCACGGCGGCTGGGACCGCGCAAGAAGCGCACTTCGCCGACCGAGAAGGGAGGGAAATTGTAGTGCAGGAGGAACTTCTGCAGCGACTCGCCATCGTAGCCTTCGATGATCTGGGCATCGCGACGAGTGCCGAGGGTGGTGGTGACCAGAGCTTGGGTTTCGCCGCGGGTAAAGAGCGCCGAGCCATGCGTGCGGGGGAGCAAGCCGGTCTGCACCTCGATGTCGCGGACCTCGTCAAGGCGGCGCCCGTCGAAGCGCGTTTGACGCTCGAGTACGGCCTCGGCGAGCAGCTCTTCTTCGAGCTTCTTGAGCGCCTTCTTGATCTGGGTGCGCTTGTCCTCGTCCTCTTCCGGGACGTTCGCCAAGAATCCCTCGACGACTTTCTTGACCGCTGATTTACGCTCGAACTTGCCGCTGGTGTGCAAGGCGTCGCGAAGGTCGCCTAAGATCGCCGCCTTGAGCTCGTCGTAGGTCTCCTGGGTGTAGGCCACCGGGGTCTTCCAGAAGGGTTTCTGCAGGCCAGCCTGGCGGAAGAGTTCGTGCTGGGCGTGGATGACCTTCTGCAACTCCTGATGACCACGGAAGATGCAATCTAGAATCAGGTCTTCAGGCAACTGATTGGCTCCGGCTTCGACCATCGCAATGGCTTCCTCGGTGCCGACCACGATCAGGTCGAGATCCGAGACCTCGCGCTCGCTGTTGGTGGGGTTGAACACCACCTCGCCGTCAATCAGGCCCACCCGGACCGCGCCGACCGGGTTGTAGAATGGGATGTCCGAAAGCACTAGCGCGGTCGACGAACCATTGATCGCCATGATGTCGGGATCATTCTCGCCATCGGCCGACAAGACCATCGAAATGATCTGCGTCTCACCGAAATAGCCTTCCGGAAAGAGCGGCCGCAGTGGGCGGTCGATCAGCCGGCAGGAGATAATTTCTTTCTCTGTCGGACGGCCCTCGCGCTTGAAGAAGCCACCGGGGATCCGGCCTGCTGCCGAAGCTCCCTCACGGTAGTCAACGGTCAGCGGCAGAAATGGGCGCGGCGCGGTCAGGTCGCCGGACATGCACGCGGTGGTCAGCACCACGGTGTCGCCGCAGCGGACGATGCAGGAGCCGTTAGCTTGCTTGGCGATGTGCCCACTCTGCAGCACCATGCTGCTATTGCCGATGGCGATTTCTTTCTGAAGCCTCATATAAAAACCTTGTTCCTTTAGCGCTCACCTTTCGGGTGGCGGCTGGTAGCGATGTGGGTAGGCTAGCTTGCCGCTGGCCCTCAGCTGACTCACGATTCGAAGGTCCGCAGAGCACTCTGAACCGGGCCCGTCAGGCCGCAACATCCATGTTCCGGCGCCGCTTTACGGGTGCGAGAATCCACACTCGGATTCCCCAGTAGCTGTTGGCCATTGAGGCGGCAATGCCTCCCTTGTGGTGCCCTCCATCGGGCCCACGGTTGGGCAGGAGCTATTTGCGCAGGCCCAGGCGCTCAAGAGTTGAGCGGTAGCGCGCGATGTCAATGCTCATCAGGTAGTCCAGCAGCCGGCGACGGCGGCCGACCAGCTTGAGCAAGCCACGGCGGCTGTGATGATCGTGCTTGTGCACCTTGAAGTGCTCCGTAAGCTCGATAATGCGATGGGTGAGGAGGGCGATTTGCACCTCCGGTGATCCGGTGTCTCCATCGTGGACCCGAAAGTCCTCGATGATCTTCGACTTGACGTCGGTTGTCTGAGCCAAGTTTCTGCTCCTTTGGCGCTTCACGGCCAGGGTTGCGGTTTGCGGTTAAAGTTTCTAAGTAGTTTGCTGATTTTTAGCGGTGGAAAACGACTTTCGGTTGCACGACGCCGACATTGCCTGAGCCGATGCGTTCGACCACCGAGCCGACGGCGATCAGTTCGCTGCGCATGTTGACCAGTTTGATCCAGTCCCCCTCTTGGCGATCGAGTTCGCGCACTAAGACACTCTGCCCGTGCTGAATGCGGCGCTCCTGCTGGGCATCGGTGATCACTTCATCGAAAGGCAAGGAGATGTCGTCAAAGGGGACGAACGCCTCGCCGAACGACTGGTCCGCTTCGAGCCGCTGACCGAGGGTATCCAAGTCAATCGCCTCGGCAAGCTTGAAGACCCCGATCTGAGTCCGTTCTAGGCTACTCAAGCATCCTCCGCAACCAAGCTGCTGTCCCAACTCGTGGGCCATGCTGCGGGCATAGGTGCCAGAGGAGCAGGCCAGCTCAAAGCGTAGATCTTTACCAGCTTGCCAAGGCGGCTCAGAATTTAGCTCATAAATGGTGACTTCTTTCTTGTCATCCGGCACCGGCTCGCCACGCCGCGCCAGCTCGTAGTACTTGACGCCGCCAATTTTCTTGGCACAGTAAGGGGGGGGCGTTTGTAGTTGAATACCGACGTACTCAGCCAATGCCGCCTCGACCTGCTCGGCGGTCAAATCCTCGGTGGACTGCTGGTGAGTTACCTCGCCTTGCAGATCGTAGGTGTCCGTCACGGTGCCAAAGCGCACCGTGCCTCGGTAGCGCTTGGGAGCCCGGATCAAAAAGCGGGTCAGCCGGGTGGCGCGCCCCAGAGTCAGCAGTAAGAGCCCGGTGGCATCTGGATCCAGGGTGCCACAGTGGCCTATTTTCTTTTGCCGCACCAGGCGCCGCGCCTGCACCACCACATCGTGCGAGGTACAACCCGACGGTTTGTTGATCAGCAACAGTCCGTCCATGATCAGCTAGCTCCGTGCGAGTCTTGCTCGGTCGAGGACTCTCGGTTGGTGGCTTCTTCGAGACTAGAACAGAGGCTCTTGAGGGTGTTGCGCAATAACTCGTCCCGGCTCATCTCAGAACTGAAACCGGCGGCATTGTGATGGCCACCGCCGCCATACTTGCGGGCTATTTTCTCAACATCAGCGCCGCCCGCGCTGCGCAGCGAAGCTTTGAAGCCGCCGTCTTCAAGCTCGCGGAAAAGGGCCACTGCTTCGACTCCGGCAATCGCTCGCGGCGTATCCACCAAACCCTCGGTGTGAGCTTTGCTAGCGCCGCTGCGACGCATCATGTCCTGGGTCAGCCAGGCGGTGGCGACGCGGCCCTCGAAATGCATTTCAAGGGTACCTAGCATTTCTCCCAAGAGGCGAATTGCCGGTTCGGGCTGGGACTCATAAAGCCACTGGGAAACGGTATCTGGCGAAGCGCCGGCGCGCACCAAGGCGGCGGCCGATTCGAAAGTCTCAGGAGTGGTGTTGGAGTAGCGAAACCCACCGGTGTCGGTCACCAGGGTCAGATAGAGGCAATTGGCGGTGTCGACATCCAGAGGAATGTTCAGCATCTGGGCGAGTCGGAAGACCATCTCGCCCACCGCGGGTGCGGCGGTGTCGACCCAATTGACCACCCCGTAGAGTTCGTTGCCGAGATGGTGATCGATATTGATCACCTCGATCTCAGCAAGTGCCTCTGCATGGCCGCAGCGCTGTGGGCTCGGACATTCGAGAACGATGGCCGCGCTGTAAAGCTCGGGGAAACCGACCGGCGGATCGGAGCCGACGTGAATGGAGGCCGAGCCGGCCAGCGGGGTGTAGATTTCGGGGGTGGTGTCCTGGTTCCAAATCGTCGAGCCTTTGCCCAGCCGGCGGAGCACCCGTGCCAAACCCAGCTCTGAGCCGATGGCGTCGCCGTCGGGGTTGACGTGACTGGTCAGCAGGAAGCGGTTGCCGTTGCGAATCTTGGCGAGCAGAGCTTCCGGAACTTTAGGAGAGGTCATCTAAATCCTCCAGCAGATCACTGATGTTCTGACTATGCTCGGCACCGCGGTCGAGCACGAATTCGAGTTCGGGCACCCTGCGCAGTCGGACTCGCCGGGCGAGCCGGCTGCGCACAAAACCACTGGCCCGCTTGAGTGCTTCGACACTTTCCAGGCGGGCCGCTTCGTCGCCGAAGGCGGAAACCCGGATCTGGGCATGGCCAAGATCGCCGCTGACTAACACGCCGGATATGGTAGTCAGTTCCCCGACCCGTGGATCCTTGACGTCCTGGCGGATGATCTGGGCCAGGTTGGCGCGGATGAGGTCGCCGACACGATCAGTGCGCTGGCTCAACCCATTTCCTCCAAGAGTTGGGGATCCCACCGCAACAAGACGGCTTCAGGCTCACTGTCGATCAACTCGCGGATGGAATCCATCATGCGCTGGTTCTCACCACCGTTCTGGGTTACCGCGGCGAGGGTGACCTCGGCGCGTTGACGCAAATCGTGAAAGTCGGTCTCGGCGATCGACACCCGGAAGCGCCGATGAATGCGCTCGATCAGGCTCTTCAACACTCTGCGCTTTTGCTTCAAGCTGCGCGAGTGCGGCATTTGCAGTTCGAAGACCGATATTCCGATGACCAAATCTTGCGTCCAGGTGCCGCCGCCCTTATGGACTCCCCACAGCGCCGGCGAGCCGGCAGCAGCTTCCCTGAAGAGTGAACGGCCGTGCTGCGAGAGCGTGGCGATCACTCTTGAAGGAGAGGGTCAGAGGCGGAGAACACTGTCATTCCGGCGGCGCTGATCGGCCGTCGTGCTCAGATCCGTGGTATCGACAACTGGCGATCACCGCGGGGAGCGACTTGTCGACGGGCCAGGGTCACCGCTCGCATTAGGCGATGGCGTCCACGAGCCCGGGCGTCGAGGTAGTTGTACTACAAAAAACGGTCAGAAGCCAGCGCCTTGTCGAATTCTCGTCCAACGCGGCGCTGGCTCGGTGACGAGCCGTGCCGGGCTAGAGGACCCCCGCAACCTCCTTGCGCATATAGCCCTCGATCAAGTCACCAGGTTTGAGGTCCTGGAAATGATCGAGGCCGATGCCGCACTCGAAGCCGTTGCGGACCTCGGAGGCATCGTCCTTGAATCGGCGTAGGGAGGTGATCTTGCCTTCGTAGACCACTCGGTTATCGCGCAGTACACGGGCCAGGGAGTTGCGGACAACGGTGCCATCGATCACATGACAGCCAGCGATGACGCCGATCTTCGGCACTTTGAAAGTCTCGCGTACTTCGGCGGTTCCCTGCTGCACCTCCTCGAAAGTCGGTTCCAGGAGACCAGTCATGGCATTGCGGATTTCGTCGGCAAGCTCGTAGATGACGGTGTGCAGGCGAATGTCGACTTGCTCCTTGCCAGCCAACATCTTGGCATTGCGTTCAGGTCTGACATTGAAACCGACGATGATCGCAGTTGACGCCGATGCCAAGACCACATCGTTGGTGGTCACCGCTCCGACACCGCCGTGAATCATCCGCACCTGTACCTTCTCGGTAGAGAGTTTCTCCAAGGTATCTCGCAAGACTTCCAAAGAGCCGTGTACATCGGCTTTGACCACCACCAACAGCTCTTTGGTCTCCCCTAGTTCGATCTGGTCGAAGAGCTGGTCCAGAGACATCCGGCCTGGTTGCGGAGCCAGTTCCCGTTGCCGCTCTTCCCGGCGGCGGAAATCGGCGATGGAGCGGGCCTTCGATTCGTCGGCAACTGCCTGCATCGCGTCGCCGGCCGCCGGTAGCTCATTGAATCCCGTCACCTCGACCGGGGTAGCCGGTGGCGCGCTGTCAATCCGCTTGCCGTCTTGATCGGTCATCGACCGCACCCGGCCCCAGGTGGCACCGGTAACGAAGGCGTCGCCGATCCTCAGGGTTCCGTCCTGGACCAGCACCGTGGCGACGATGCCGCGACCGACTTCCTTACGCGATTCCAACACAGCGCCTTGGGCGGGAAGGGAAGGCGAAGCCTTGAGTTCCAACATGTCGGCGTTGAGATGGATCATCTCCAGCAGCTCGGGAACCCCATCCCCCTTCAAGGCCGAGATCGGCACCGCGACGATGTCGCCACCCCAATCCTCGACCAACAGCCCCTTGTCGGACAGCTCTTTCTTGACTCGGTCGGGGTTAGCGTTGTCGCGGTCGATCTTGTTGATGGCTACAATCAACGGCACGTTGGCGGCCCGGGAGTGATCGATCGCCTCCAAGGTCTGCGGCATGACGCCATCGTCGGCACCCACCACCAGCACCACCAAGTCGGTGATCTTGGCGCCGCGGGCACGCATCAAGGAGAACGCCTCGTGGCCCGGCGTATCGAGGAAGACGAGCCTGCCACCGCTCTTGGTCCGGACCTCATAGGCCCCAATATGCTGGGTGATTCCACCAGCCTCGCCGGCGGCAACCCGAGTGGAGCGGATGGTGTCGAGCAGAGTGGTCTTACCGTGATCAACGTGACCCATGACGGTGATCACTGGCGCTCGCGGTTCCTTCGGTGCCTCCGACTGCTCTGCGGTCTCCTCGTGCTGCAGTTGGACTTCTTCCTCGAACGAGACCTCCATGGTCTCGACCCCCAACTCCTCGGCCACCTCGCTGGCGGTTGCCACATCGAGCACATGGTTGATGGTCACCAACATGCCACGGCCCATCAAGATCTTGATCAGATCTTTGGTCTTGATGCCGAGCTTGTCGGAGAAGTCCCGTACCGTCATGCCTTCGGTGAGGGTCACCGCGCCGCCAGGACGATCTTCCCTAAATTGGATCTGACCAGTCTGCGGGCCCAATTCCTCACGCTTCTTGGCGCGGCGCTTGCCGCGCTCGGAAACCGGCTCTAGAGGAGCTACCGGTTCGCTGGGAGTGAAGCGACGCTGTGGCCCGTCGTAGCGACGACCGCCGCGGCCGCGGGCCCGATGACGACCTCTCGGCGGCCTTCCCGGCGGGCCCGCAGGGCGTGGTCCAGGGCGAACCCTGGAGGGGCCTGGGCGGGTACTTGCGGGGGGGCTCACTGGCGCACCAGTGCCCCTTTCGATCAGGCGCGCGCGGATCTTGCTGCGCGGTGGCTTGAGCGCTTCCGGTGCCTGGGCCGCGGGTGCGGCCGGGCTCGCTGGCGCCGTGGCGCTAGGAGTGGGTGTCTCCTTGGTTGCGGGCTTGGCCGTGGCTGGTTCCGTGGTCGCCGGTTGGGCGGTGGTTGCCGCGGCAACGGTCGGAGCGACGGCAGCGGCCGCCTGGGCAGCCTCGGCGGCGGTCGGCACGGCCGCCGTGCTCTTGGTTGGTGCCGCGCTCGCAGCTGGTGGCGCGGCTGCCGCCGTGATCTCGCTCAGCGGCCGATCCAGGGTGCGAATCCGGGAGTCGACCCGCTGCACCAATGAACGCCTTGGCGGTTTCATGGCGGCGGCCGCTAGCCTAGTCGGTTGGCGCACTGCCTCGACTGCCGCTTCCTCGGTTGAGTCGTCGCGCAGAATCACTTCCCGTGGCTGGGGCAGGCGCTTGCCTTGCATGATTGCCTTGATGATATCGGCATCGATCAACGAGTCCTCACCATCAAGGCGAACACCGATTGAGCGCAACTTGAACAGGAGATCCTGCTCGGCCATGCCCATTTTCTGGGCCAGATCCTTAACCGGAATCTTACTCATACCTACGGGGGCTCCTCCCCTTGGAAAATCTTCCTGGCGGTTGGCCAGGAAGATTTTCAGTCGCTCGTTTCTTCGCTGTCGGCAGCGCTGTCTTTGGTGGTGTCGAGGTCGGCAAAGGCCTGCTCGGCAACCTGCATCTGATCACTTGCGGCGGCGGCCTCTTCGGCTTCCAAATGACCGCTCTCCTTCATCGCCTTGCTCAGCGCGGCCATGAAGTCGTCTTCACCCATTGACCCAGTGGCGTCTGGTTTGGCCTCAGGCACCGGCAGATCGAGGCTGACGGAGTCCTCGAGGCCGGCTTGCTCTAGTGCCCAAGCGCGGATCGCCGCCACCGTCTTGGGACCGACTCCTTCGACCGCGGCCATCGCATCCGGTCGCGCATCGAGCACCGAGCCAAGATCGACAAAACCGGCTTCCCGCAAGGCCTCTCCGACCTTCTCCCCAACTCCCGGGATTGATGGCCAATCGACTTCCGTGTCGTCGCTCATCGGCTCGTTGGCGGGGAGGCTCTCTTCCATCGCGGTCTGCAGCATCTTGGCCAGCGCGTCGGCGACCTCGTCCTTGACGTCGGATTCGCCCTTGATATCGATTTTGCCGACGATCAGCTCGGCGGCCAGACGGACATTCTGTCCGCGTTTGCCGATCGCCAGGGAGAGCTGCTCGTCCTCGACGATCACATCCAGATGGGGCACATCGCTGTGATGGGTAATCGATACGCGGGTAATCCGCGCTGGCGCCAGAGCGCTCTGGGCGAAGGTCACTAAGTCGTCGCTGTACTCGATGATGTCGATTTTCTCACCGCGTAGCTCGCGGATGATCGACTGCACCCTCGATCCCTTCATGCCGACGCAAGCGCCGACTGGATCGACATCCCGCTCGCGGCTGTAGACCGCTACTTTGGCCCTTTCGCCGGGGGCTCGCACGGCGCTCTTGATCACTACCGTGCCATCGTAGATCTCAGGCACTTCCATCTCGAAGAGCTTGACCAACAAGCGCGGATCGGTGCGCGAGAGGACGATCTGCGGTCCCTTGGGTTGAGTGTGCACATCGATAATCACGGCGCGGATGCGCTCGCCCTGGCTGTAGCGCTCGTGGCGCGCCTGCTCCGGCTTGGGTACCACCGCCTCGGTGCGCCCAAGGTCGACAATGATGTCGCCGCGCTCGAAGCGTTTGACCGTGCCATTGAGAATCTCGCCCACGCGGTCGTGGAACTCGTTGAAGATCTTCTCCCGTTCAGCCTCACGGATGCGCTGATAGAGCACCTGCTTGGCCGACTGTGCGGCGATTCGGCCCAGGCCCTCAGTCGACAGCGGCATCAAGATTTCGTCACCGATGGCGGCCTCGGCGCGCTCGGCTTGTGCTTCCTCCAGCGACCATTCGGCCAGAGGGTCGACGACTTCTTCAACCACATTCTTGACGATGAAGGCGTCGAACTTACCTGTCGCCGGGTCGAATGTGGAGCGTACTGGCTCCTTGATACGGTGCTGCTTCTTGGCCGCGGAAGCCATCGCGTCTTCCAATGCGGCAATCCAGCGATCAAGATCGATCGACTTCTCTCGCGAGACCTGCTCGAGCACCTGCATGAGGTCAATATCTGGTGTTTGTGCCTGGGCCATCTTCGATTCCGTGTTCGATAAGTCCATGGAGGCCATGGAACGTGAGTAAAAGGGGTCACCGCCGGCTGCTAAACCCTCCCGCCGGTGGCACCGAGAGCTAGCTCTTGTTCGAGATCGAGCCTTGCCGTTTGGATCTGGCTCAAAAGGATTTCGATCTGCCTGCCGGACTCGGTGATTGCGATACGCGCCGTGCCGCCATTCTGATTGGTGAAGTCTTGAAGTTCCCCGACAACGGTGCGCTTACTCTGAGATTCTCCGTCAACGAAGGTCAGGCGGACGAAATGGCCGCAGAAACGGCGGAAGTCGCCAGCGCCGAAGAGCGGCCGATCAAGACCGGGCGAGCTAACTTCAAGCACATACTTGCCGCCGCCGAAATCGTTTAAGTCGAGGATGGGGGAGAGCTGCTTGGAGACTTTTTCACAGTGCTGCAGAGTGGTGCCATCTGGGTGATCCAGAAGGATCTGCAAAACGCCCCGATTGAACTCGGCTTGCAGCAGCCGGCACTCGCAGCTGCTGGCTACGGCGGCGATCTCCGCCTCGAGTTCTGCTGTGATTCGAAGGGCGCTCACGGGTCGCTGTGTCTCCTACGCCAGTTGCCGGCCGAAACCGATCCCACGCGGCCGTCCGCTGCTTGATAGCGGACGGATGGCCCCGGAAGGCCGCCGTGTTAAACACGGGGTGGGTCCGGGTTTACGCGATAGTTGGCGTTCTTCATGATCAACGGTCGTTACGTTTCTGCCGGTTCTCGCGCGGGACGACCTCTGGGCACTCGCTACTGAAGTCGGTCGGCTTGCAAAAAAAGTTCGGCCAACAAAAAAGGTGGGCGAACTACCCACCCTCCCGTTGAAGAACTGGCTGGCGCAGTATAGACCAAAGGTTCGGCCAGGCGCAACAAACATAAGTGCCGTCTAAATCTGCGCTTAGGCTCGCTCGGCGGCAGCTGCTGCGGCATCGATTCGGCTCACTTACAGTGGGCTTTGCGGGACCTGCGGGCATTCACAACAGATGCTCAAAACCTCAGAGTCGAAAGTCCGTATCGTCCTCTACCGAGGTCATTCCTGCCAAGGCTGGTGCCAATATGGCGCTGCGATAGAAGGGGTGAGCGGTGGAAGAAGCTGTGATTTGGCCCGTCAGTGGCCGCCGCCGCGAACATAACTCCTTCGACAGGGGCGGATTTTCATCGTGGGTCAAAGGCACTATCGGCAGCCGGCAGCCGCTGGCAGGGGTTTTGCTAGGCAGGCTAGGAGAGGCCGCGCTGGCAGATACCACCAGAGGCGTGACTCCACTGTCGATGAGAATTCAGCAAATCCAGGGCCTCAGCGGTCCTTGAGCACGATGGGTCAGAAAAAATAGGCGCGGCCGCACTAGACCTTCCTTAGTAGGCCGGCCGGGTACCACCGAGGAGAGCTTGATGCAGAATCAGCGCGGCCGTCAGATATTCACCTTTGCCCTGGTATTTGGAGCGATGGTCTTTGGCATGGTCTTGGCGGGCAGCTCGGAGCTGGTGCCGGCTGGCCTAGCAGAGGCCGACACCGCTCCCAGCCGGCCGGTTCAGGTGGCTGCAGCAAGTCCCGTCCAGGGCCTACCCAGTTTGGCGGACTTGGCCGAGGCGGTGTCGCCGGCGGTGGTTTCCATCCAAGTCACGACTTTTGTCGAAGAACGCCCCCAGAGCGGCAACCCACTGGATTTCTTCCTCAACCCGAGACGCCGCCGGCAGCCGCAACCCAACCCGGGCGAAGAGCCGGAGCAGCGCCGGGCGCGCTCTTCCGGCAGTGGTTTCGTGATTAGCGCCGACGGCTTCATCATCACCAATCACCACGTCATTGACGGTGCTGATGGCTTGACGGTCAATCTTGGCGGCCGCCGCTATCCAGCGGTAGTGAAGGGCGACGATCCGGCCACCGATATCGCCCTGATCAAGATCGAGCCCGATGGGCCGATCCCCTACCTTGACCTCGGAGATAGCAACGGCCTGCGGGTCGGCGATTGGGTGATGGTTATCGGCAGCCCATTGCAGCTTGAGAATTCCGTCTCAGTCGGGGTGGTCTCGGCCAAGGGGCGGGCGATCAATATCACTGCCGACAGCGGTTTGGAGAAGTTCATCCAGACCGATGCGGCGATCAACTTCGGCAACTCGGGTGGACCCTTGGTCGATCTCGCCGGTCGGGTGGTCGGTATCGCCACGGCGATCAACTTCGGTGCCGAGAACATCGGCTTCGCCGTTCCGGTCGAGACTCTGCGCCAGATCTTGCCGCAGCTGCGCGACAACGGCTCGGTGGAGAGGGGCTATCTCGGAGTCAGCATCAAGGACCTCAGCTTCGATCTCTCCCAGGCTTTCGGCCTCGATTCGACCGACGGTTCATTGGTCGAGAGTGTCACCGATGACGGTCCGGCCGAGGACAGTGGCTTGCGCCACGGCGATGTCATCTTGAAAGTCGACGGCAAGGTGGTACGTAACAATCGCGAGCTGATCGACAATATCTCCAGCCGTCGGCCGGGGGTCAAGGTGACCTTGACCTTGTGGCGCAATGGCAAGTGGATCGACAAGAAGGTCAAGCTGGGCCAGCGCCCTGGCAGTCAAGTAGCGCAAGTTGATCCCGAGGTTGAAGAGCACGGCAGCATTGATTGGTTGGGCATCGAATACACCGACTTGAACGCCAACTTGCGCCAGAACCACGGTATAGATAGCGACATTGAGGGAGTTTGGGTCACCGACGTCGCCGCCACCAGCCCGTTGGTAGACGACACCGCGCAAGTGGTGCCGGGCGATGTGATCACCGAGGTGAATGGTGAGCCGATCGACAGTGTCAAACGCTTCGAAGAGCTGGTCGAAGCCGCCGAGTCGGGTTCCTTCTTGCGGCTCTATATCACCAGCTTCAACCCGCAGCGCAGCGGCGCCCGTTTCTTTGCCATCATACGGGTACCCTAGAGGTGGCTAAGGGAAGCGAGCCGGTCAGCAAGGCGATGGTGTTGGTGGTCGACGACGAGTCGTCGATTCGCGAGAGCCTGCGGATGATCCTTGAGTACGAGGGGTACCGGGTCGACGATGCAGCGAGCGGCGCGGCGGCGTTGGCCAAGGTAGCCGAGCGGGCACCGGAAGCGGTGTTGCTCGACATCAAGATGCCGGAGATGGACGGCCTCGATGTCCTCGCCGCATTCCGCGAGCGCGGCTACGACATGCCGGTGCTGATCATCAGCGGCCATGGAGATGTCAACACGGCGGCAGCCGCGACCCGCCAAGGGGCCTATGACTTCTTTGAGAAGCCCCTTGAACGGGACCGGGTTTTGGTCAGTCTGCGCAATGCGGTAAGGGCTTACAGGCTTCAGTCCGAGAATCGTATTCGGCGGCACGAACCGGACCGGCTGACCGGTGATTCGCCGGCTTTGGAGGGCCTACGTCAGACTTTGGCCAAGGCTGCGCCGACCCCCGCTACTGTGCTGATCACCGGCGAGTCAGGAACCGGCAAGGAGTTGGTGGCGCGGGCCATTCACGAGCAGTCGGCGCGGGCCAACCGGCCATTCATTCAGGTCAACTGCGCCGCCATCCCCGACGAACTCATCGAATCGGAGCTTTTCGGCCACGAGAAGGGTAGCTTCACCGGTGCGGTGCGCAAACAGATCGGCAAGTTCGTCGCCGCCCACGGCGGCACGATCTTTCTCGATGAGATTGGCGACATGTCGGCCCGCACTCAAGCCAAGGTCTTGCGGGTGCTGCAAAACGGTGAGGTCGAGCCGGTGGGGGCGACCAACAACACCCGGGTCGACGTGCGGGTGGTCGCGGCCACCAACCGCGACTTGCGCCAAGGGATCGAGGACGGCGAGTTCCGTGAAGACTTGTTCTACCGCCTCAACGTCATCCCGATTCGCACTCCACCGCTGCGCGAGCATCTCGACGATCTGCCACAGTTGGTCAGTTACTTCGTCGAATGCTACACCCGAGCCAATAACTACCGTTCCAAGGTCTTCTCTGAAGACGCCCTGGCACACCTTAAGACCTTGCCATGGAAAGGTAATGTCCGCGAACTCAAGAACCTAGTCGAGCGATTGCTTATACTCAGCTCAGGCGACGAAGTAAAAAAGCAAGACGTGGTGCAATACACCTCGGGCGCCCAGGCGGAAATCTCCGAGTCCCTGCTGGCGGTCAAGACGCTGCGCGAGTTTCGCGAAATGTCCGAGCGCCTATTCCTGCTACACAAGCTTGACGAGAATGGTTGGAACGTCACCCAGACCGCCCAATCGGTCAAGACCCCACGCTCCAATCTGTACAAGAAGATGGAGCAGTACGACATTCGCCGCGACGGCTCGTAGGCCGTCCCGACCATCAAACGCCCCGAGCGTCAACCGCCCCGACCGGCAACCGCCCCGACCGTCAACCGCCATAGTAGCGCCAGTAGACGTAGACCGCCGAGATCGCCAGGGTTCCCAGCATCACCGGCAGGCCGTAGGCGACGAAGCGCAGGAAAGAGATCTTGGTTCCCGAGCGCTCGGCGATGCCGAGCATGACGACGTTGGCCGAGGCCCCGATCGGGCTGCCGTTGCCGCCCAGGCAGGAACCCAAGGCCAACGACCACCAGACCGGCAGCAGCACTGGGTGGCGCAGCACTTGGCAACCCAGCTCTTCGGCCGAGGGACCGAGGATGGTCTCGCCCATGTCGGCCACCAGCGGCGCCATGGTGGCGACGAAAGGGATGTTGTCGAGAAAAGCCGAGGCAAATCCCGAAAACCACAGCATGGTCATCGAGGTGGCCAGCATCGACTGCTCGGTGGGGTGGGTGAGTTCGATCACTTGCCGCGAGAGATCGCTCACCAGGCCCACTTTCACCACTCCACCGACGATGATATAGAGGCCGATGAAGAAGAAGATCGTCGGCCACTCGACCTCCGCCAAAATCTCGCGCACTTCGAGGCGGGAGATCAACAGCAGCACTGCCGCGCCACCCAGGGCGATGGTCGCCGGTTCCAGGTGCAATGCACTGTGGGAGACGAAGCCGATGGTCACCAGGGCCATCACCATCAGGGATTTGCGGGCCAACACCGGATCCTTGATCAGCTGTCTCGCCGGCATCGACAGCACATGCTGCCGGCGCTGCTCGGAAACCTGCATGCGACGGCCGAAAAGCAGCCAGACGACAGCCAGCAGGGCGACCATCATCACCACTACCACCGGTGCCAGGTTGACGACAAAATCAGTGAAGCCGAGGCCCGAGCGCGAGGCGATCATCAGATTCGGCGGATCGCCAATCAAGGTGGCAGTGCCGCCGATATTCGACGCCAGCGCCTCGCCGATCAAGAACGGGACTGGATCGAGCCCCAACTCGTCGGTGATTAACAGGGTTACCGGCGCGAAGAGCAGGACCGTGGTGACATTGTCCAGCAGCGCCGAGAACACCGCGGTGAAGATCAAGAACATCACCAAGATCGGAAACGGTCGCCCACCCGCCAGCTTGGCCAGCTTGACCGCTGACCACTCGAACAGACCGCTGCGGCCGAGAATGTTGACCAGGATCATCATCCCGATCAGCAAGTAGATCACGTTGTAGTCCACTCCCAAGCGGGGCGAATGGAAGGCCTCGGCCTGGTCGAGGACCTTGAGGCCGATCATCAACACCGCGCCGACCAACGCCGCCTTGGTCTTGTTGACCTTCTCCGAGACGATGGCGATCAGGCTGAGCAGAAAAACGGCGACCGCGAGCCAGTAGGTCGGGTTGCTGGCAGCAATTTCGGCGGTCGTCGCCAAGGCGGAATGCACTTCGGGTTCCATCGGAGGTGGCTCACTCGGGTCAGTAGAGGTGGGTTTGCAGGGCCTGCCGCGAAAAGCGGTCTGGCGTTGTTCTAGAGTATTTTCGGGGCGACCTTTTCAAGGATAGTCCGCCGCGTCACCATGCCGACGAAGCGTCCGTCCTCAAGCACAGGCAAGGTCTTGCGCCGCCGCTCGACGATTAGCACCACCGCTCGGGTCAGCGAATCGTCCGGCGCTACCGAGTCGATGTTCTCGCTCATCAATTCTTTGACCTGACGCCCGGCCAAGCCGTCGAGGCGCTCGGTGAGGAATCCCTTGTGCAGCATCGCCGCCAACTTCTGATCGAGATCAACATAGAGAGGCACAACGCTGCGCAAGATGTCGTAGATGCCCACCAGGCCGACCAGCCGTCGGTCCTTGTCGAGGACCGCTGCGGTAGCCTGGCGGCTCGCCAGCAGCCGGGGTAGCAGGCTGGCGAAAGTCTCCTCCGGGGTGGTGGTCAGGGGATTCTCGAGCATGGTGTCGCGGATCAGCATGGGGGTGGTCTCCGGCTCTTGCAACAGCTCTTTTGACATCTATATCGCGCTGCGCACGGTCAGCCCGCCGCAGCGCGGCAGAGAATACGCTATTCTGTGCTGCGGCAACACCCCCTTGGCGAAACGATGCCGAGGGCTGACTTTTGTTGACCACCCTCAAGGGGCATTGCTACGATCCGCTTTCGTGACCCCGATCCCAATCCGACTTGGAGAGTTCATGCATATCGAATTGAGCGAAGAGCAAGAGCTGCTGCGCCAGGAAGTGCGGCGATTCGCTGATGAAGTGATCAAACCCAAAGCCAAGGAAATCGACGAGAAGGGCAGTTTCCCCCGCGATTCCTACGATCTAGCCGGCGAGATGGGGCTGGCGGGTGTTTTTGTTCCCGAGCAGCACGGTGGCGCCGGCATGGACACCTTGTCCTACTGCCTGATGATCGAGGAAATCAGTCGGGCATGCGCTTCGACCGGAGTGATCCTGTCGGTCAATAACTCGCTAGTCTGCGATCCGTTGCTGAAATTCGGCAGCGACGAGCAGAAGGAGCGTTTCCTCAAGCCCTTGGCCGCGGGCGAGAAGTTGGGTTGCTTCGCCTTGACTGAGCCCGGCGCCGGTTCAGACGCCGCCGCTCTGCGCACCACGGCGGTACGTGATGGCGACGACTACTTGCTCAATGGCAACAAGATCTTCATCACCAACGGCACTGACGCTGATCTGGCGCTGGTCTTCGCCACCGTCGACCCGGCACTCAAATACAAAGGCATCACCGCTTTCATCGTCGCCGCCGACGCTCCGGGATATTCCCACGGCGCGCATGAGTACAAGCTCGGGGTCAATGCGTCCGGCACCACTGAGCTGGCATTCCAAGATCTGCGAGTACCTGCGTCACAGCGAGTTGGCGAAGAGGGTGACGGTTTCAGAATTGCCATGGCTACCCTCGATGGCGGTCGGGTCGGAATCGCCGCTCAGGCGGTGGGGATCGCCCAGGCCGCCTTCGAAGAGGCGCTGGCCTACTCACAAGTGCGTGAACAATTTGGCACCCCGATTTCTAGTTTCCAGGCTATCCAGCACTACCTGGCCGATATGTCGACCGAACTCGACGCCGCCCGCCTGCTGACCTGGAAAGCGGCTTGGGCGAAGGAACATCAGAAGCGCTACACCCTGGAAGCCGCCCAGGCCAAGCTCTTCTCCTCGCAGATGGCGCAGAAGGTGACCAATTTGGCGTTGCAGATCCACGGCGGCTACGGCTATATCCGCGAGTACAACATGGAGCGCTACTTCCGTGATGCCCGGATTACCGAGATCTACGAAGGTACCAGCGAGATCCAGAAAATAGTGATCGCCGACTGGGTGTTGAACAAGAGCTAAGCCGAGGTAACGAACATGTCCGAGGTCTTGATGGACTTTGCCCTGAGCGAAGATCAAACACTGATTCGTGACGAGGTCCGTCGCTTCGCCGAAGAGCGCATCTTGCCCGGCGTGGCGGAGCGCGACCGCAATCACCAGTTCCCGGCCGAGATCATCGCTGAACTCGGTGAGCTCGGCTTTCTCGGCATGACGGTGGACGAAGAATACGGCGGCGCCGGATTCGACAGTCTCACCTATCTGCTGGCGGTCGAAGAGTTGGCCCGGATTTGTCCGGCAACGGCGGTCACCATGACAGTTACTAACTCGGTCTGCTGTTGGCCCATCGGCCGTTTTGGCAGCGAAGAACTCAAGCGGCGGGTTTTGCCCCAGCTAGCTGGCGAAGGCGCCCTGGGCGGCTTTGGTCTAACCGAGCCTGGCGCCGGCTCCGACGCTGGTGCAATGCGCACCACGGCCAAAAAAGACGGCGAGCATTGGCTGCTCGACGGCGAGAAGGCATGGATTACCAATGCCGGAGAAGCCAAATACTTGGTGGTGTTGGCCAAGACTAACCCCGAAGCTGG
This sequence comes from Candidatus Multivoradales bacterium, assembly GCA_965248925.1. Taxonomy (GTDB): domain Bacteria; phylum Acidobacteriota; class Thermoanaerobaculia; order Multivoradales; family J023; genus CBDFLE01. The sequence continues at coordinate 615,333 of CBDFLE010000005.1, forward strand.
TAAGCGCGGGATCACCGCATTCGTCTTGCCCACCGACACCCCTGGTTTCGAGGTGGGCACGGCGGAAGAAAAGGTTGGTCTGAAAGCGTCCCGCACCGCGCCGATCTACTTCAGCGGTTGCCGGGTGAGTGATGCCAATCGTTTGGGCGCAGAAGGGCAGGGCTTCAAGATCGCCCTCTCGACCCTCGATCATTCGCGTTTGGGTATTGCCGCCCAGTCGATCGGCATGCATCAGCGGGCGCTAGAACTGGCTACCTCTTACGCCAAGGATCGGCAGCAGTTCGGCCAGCCGATCAGCAACTTCCAGACCATTCAGTTCAAGCTTGCTGAGATGGCCACCGAGTTGGCGGCGGCTCGCGCTCTGACCTACCATGCGGCAATCGAAGAGCATTCCGCTATTGCCGGCCGGCTGGCCTCCCAGGCCAAAGTCTACGCCAGCGAGGCGGCCAACCGGGCCTGTTGGGAAGCGGTGCAGATTCACGGCGGCAATGGTTTTTGCGAAGACTACGAGGTTGCTCGCCTGTTTCGCGATGTGCGAGTGACGACCATCTACGAGGGCACCAGCGAAATGCAACGTCTGGTGATCGCGCGGCACTTGCTGCGCTGACCCGGCCCGCCCTTCGCCACCCGCAAGGAGAATGCTCTCCTTGCAGCGAAGAAATATCTGTCTCATAAAGACAGATTGCTAATAAGCTATTGTTGCCCTCAGACTATGTACTGCTGGATGATTGGCGGTGGGTGGCAGGAGTGTATTCTGCTTTCCCCGGCATAGTGCAGTGCAAGAAAATCAAGGAGAGGAAGAATGCGAAAAGCGATCATCGGAGCTTGTTTGGTCTTCGGCCTGTCATTTGCTTTCGGAATGACCACCGCCGAACCGGCGAAAGCTGCCGGCTTCTGCACCTATCGTTGTGTTTGCAGTGTGCCGTACAAATGTTGCGGCAGCGCCTGCAAGGTTACCAACGAGATTCAGTGCCCGCAGGTATTTGACTGCTGACAGGGCCTTGAACTTGGGAGGAACGGCCATTGCGCCGTTCCTTCTCTTCGAACCAGAGAGATTCAACGAGGAGCCCGGCCGATGAGTCGCACATCCCCCCTCAAGGTCGCCGCCACCGTCCTAGCGATGGTTGCGGTGGCGGTCCTAGGTCTTGCCCTGGGCAAGCGAATGGGACAGCGCCAGATTGCCCCGGAGAGCGCCACCTTCCAGTTGCCAGAGGTCATCTTGAAGCCCGGTGCCCAGCTGCCGGAGGTAGCGCTGAGCGCCCCTGCCGGTGAACAGCTCAGCAGCTTGCAGTTGCTAGCAGAGTCCGGTGCAGTGGTGCTGTTCCTGGACCTCGACTGTTCCCCCTGCACCGAGGCCGTGGGCCGCTGGCAAGTGGCTCTCGACGAGGCGACCTTGGGTGACGGCCAATGGCTGGAGCAGGTGGATCCCCGCTTGCCGTTGATCGGCATTACCCGCGACGCGATCGACCGCATTGCCCCCTATCGTGCTCTGCACGGCTTGACTTTTCCCATTTATCACGATGCTGGCGCACGCCTGCGCGACGATTACTTGATTCAGTCTTTCCCCTTCTACGTGGTGGCCGCTCGCGACGGCAAGGTGCTCGCCAACGGCGTCGACCAGGTGCTCGCCGCAGACCAGCTAGAGCGGCTGCTGATTCCCTGAGCAGAGTTGGGGCGGTGCCGGCAGCAATGTCGCGGAGCAACCATCGACGTGCCGGTGGGTGGGATCCGCCGGTTTGAAGAAGCGGTGTTTCTTGGCTGGCCGGAAAGTGTGACGATCTCCTAGCTTTTTGTTAGATTCCGGGCTTCGGTCGCGAAGCAGCTCAGATCCTCTTCCGTTTGCAGGAGAATCCCGAGATGGCCAACACCATCGTTCTAGGCATGCAGTGGGGCGACGAAGGCAAGGGCAAGATCGTCGATCTGATCGGCCCGGCTTTCGACGCCGTAGCGCGGTACCAGGGAGGCGACAACGCTGGTCATACGGTCAAATTCGCGGACCGTCATTTCTCCCTGCACCTGATTCCATCCGGCATCCTGCATCCGCGCCAGCGCTGTGTGTTAGGCAACGGCATGGTGATCGCGCCCGATGCTTTCTTTGGCGAACTCGAACGTCTGGCAGCAGCCGGAGTAGAGGTTACGGGGCGATTGTTCGTCGCTGAGCGCGCCCACGTCATCCTGCCGCACCATGCGGCCCTCGACCGGGCTCGCGAGGCAGCTCGGGGTACCGCCAAGATTGGCACCACGGCGCGCGGTATCGGTCCTGCCTACGAGATGAAAGCGGCCCGTTGCGGCCTGCGGGTGGGTGAGCTCGATGGCGTAGCTCTGGAGGAAAGGCTAGCGGCACAGCTCGATCGTGCCTTGCCCGAACTCGAGCGCCTTGGCGGCGAGCCAGTGCCGACGTTAGCCGAGCTGCTAGTGCAATGCCGAGCTTGGGCGGAGCGCCTGCGGCCCTACGTTTGCGACGGCGCGCGGTTACTCAATCGCTGGATTGCCGAAGGCAAGGGAGTGCTCTTCGAGGGCGCCCAGGGTGCCTTGCTCGATCTCGATCAAGGCACCTATCCCTACGTCACCAGCTCGAACACCATAGCTGGCGGAGTCTGTACCGGCGCCGGGGTACCGCCGGGGCGCATCGACGGGGCCATCGGAGTGATCAAGGCCTACACCACCAGGGTGGGCGGGGGCCCCTTCACCAGCGAACTCGACGATGAGACTGGCGAGCACCTACGCGACCGGGGCCAAGAATTTGGCACCACTACAGGTCGTCCACGGCGCTGCGGCTGGTTCGACGCCGTGGCCGCCAGGCACGCCCAGTTGCTCAACGGCATCGACGTCATGGCGCTGACCAAGCTCGATGTGCTCGACCAGCTCGACGAGATCAAGATCTGCACCGCTTATCGGTATCGCGGCCAAGAGCTGCAAGATTTCCCCGCCGATGTGGCGGTGCTGGCCGAAGCCGAGCCGGTGTGCGTCACGGTTCCCGGATGGCGCCAAGAGACCGCCGGCACTCGCGACACCGTCGATCTACCGCCAGCGGCCCGCGACTACATCAGTCGGCTCGAAGACCTGGTCGGGGTGCCGGTTGGCCTGATATCCACCGGCCCGCGCCGCGAGGAGACCCTGCTGCGACCGATCGCCGTCTTCGATAAGCTCCTCGGTGGCCGTCTAGACCTCATTCTCGACCACCGCGATAGCGGATCCTGAGTGAGCGTCGTAGAATTTCCCTCTTGAGAGAGATGACTCCGGGGAGCGACCTTCGGTATACTCCCGCGTCTCGGTGGGCCGTTAGCTCAGTTGGTAGAGCAGCGGACTTTTAATCCGCGGGTCATAGGTTCGATCCCTATACGGCCTACCACCTAACTCTTTTATAATCAGTTGTTTATGTGGTGCCGCCGAGAAGGCATCCGGCGCCTGCTGTGTTTCGGTAAGCAAACGGTAAGCAGTGTGAATAACAGCTTGGCGCGTTGTGGAGAAGGTATCGAAGGCGCTACGCCTACTCACGGCGCAGCAAAGGCTGTGAGCTTCTCTCGCACGTTTCCGAGTAGCTCTTGGGTGAGCTGGCGCTTCTTGATCGCCGTCGTCCAGAGTGAAAGCGCCGCCAACGCTTCTCGTTCGACGGAGAGCGCTCGGAAGCAGCGGTAGGTGTCAGCCGCAAGCCGTGCCATATCTTCACCGCGACCGTGCTGGAGGTAAAGTCCTGCCAAGTCGAGCGAGATTACGCCGACATGGTAGGTGGCAGACATGCTGATGAGCTGCTGCCGAGCTTTTCGTAGCAGCAGCTCGGCCTTGCCAGCGGTGCCAAGCTTGGCGAGTTATGGTCAAGAGTTGTGTATGGAGGATCAGGCGGCGATCCTGTCTTCTCGGATTCCATCGACAAATCTGACACCTCGAATGACATCGGCAAGTAGCTTGTAGCCTCGGAGTCGATGCCATCGTTTCTCGGCGCTCTGGCAGAGCTTGAAGACCATTGTCAGCATCGTTTGACGCGACAGGCAGCCGCGTGTTCTCGCAGTTCTCAGCCGCACGGTTGCGAAGGTCGACTCGATGGGGTTGGTGGTGCGCAGGTGGGTCCAGTGTTCGGCCGGAAAATCATAGAACGCGAGTAGCTCGGTGCGGTCCTTTTCCAGGCAGGTAGCCACCTTCGGGTACTTGGCCTCGTAGATGCGCAAGAAGCCGTCAAAAGCCTCCTCGGCGTTCTCGCGGGACTCTGCCATCCAGATCTCATGTAGGGCTTGCTTGGCCTTCGGCTGCACCGACTTGGGCAAGTAGTTCAGGATGTTCCCCGTCTTGTGTACCCAGCAGCGTTGCTTCTTCGTGTTGCCCCAGACCTGAGCGAGGGCCTTCCAGAAGCCGAGTGCTCCATCGCCAATGGCCAGCTCGGGTTCAGTAGTGAGACCGTGAGTTTCGAGGCCGCGCAGCATCTCCAGCCATGAGGCTTCGCTCTCGCGATAGCCATCCTCGACGGCGATCAGTTCCTTCTTGCCGTCTTCCGTGGCCCCGATGAGCACCAACAGGCACAGCTTGGCGTCTTCGAGACGCGCCTTGCAGTGGATGGCATCGGCCCACACGTAGACGTAGCGCCTGCCGGTGAGGTCGCGGCCACGCCACGCTCCGTAGTCCTTCATCCAGACCTTTTTCAAGCGGCTGATAGTCGGAGCCGAGAGCCCGGGGGCATCCGGACCTAGAAGAGCACCGAGGGCTTCTGAGAAGTCACCGGTGGAGCTCCCGCGCAGGTAGCGCCAGGGCAGCAGCTCGCCGACACTCTTCGCGCGCCGCAGATAGGGCGGTACGATCTTTGAGTGGAACTGAATGCCTTCGCCCTCGATGGCCGCCTGGTCGCGGACGCGAGGGACTCGTACCGGCACACCGCCAAGGCCCATCTGGATCTCGCGCTCAGGTAGGTAGCCGTTGCGCACCAGGCGTTGGTGCCCAGCCTCGTTGCGCTCCTGCTGATACTCGGTGAGGAAAGAGCCGACCTCGGCTTCGATGGCCTCTGCGAGCAGCTGCCGGGCGCCAGCGCGAAGAACCTCCGTCAGCGCGTCGCGAGTCTCTTGCGGACGACGCATCGGAACTACTGTATTCTCGGCCACGGCGTATCTCCTCGTCGTTGAGGGTGAATCGGACTGTGAAAGTCGATTCAGGATACGCCACCTTTTTTTCTCCTCATACACAACTTCCGACCATAGCTCCACCAGATGTCGATCACCTGGAAGCCGAAGAAGAGCATCGCCTGCGAAGCTAGAGCCTTGAGCAGGCGACCGATTTGCGTGGCTGGTTCTTGTTCAACTCGATCACGGCCGGGACCTGGCGAGTTGAAGCAGGAAGACCAGGGCTGTCTACAATTCGGCGCCTGGTAGAGGTGGTCGAGAACAGCGAGGTTCGCTTGGATCTGGCACTGGAACCTCTGGTGACGTTGACGCTGGCTGTCGACCCCATCCCACCGGCCCACGAAGTGACCTGGATGGCACAGCTAGCCGCTCATGCCGGCGGCACAACGCACGAAACGGTGATTGACCAAGGCGGCTTGGCTTTCTTCATTGGCCTGGAACCCGGCGGCTATCGACTGACGATTGTTCGTGGAGCTGACGCGAAGGGAGGCGTCCACCACCAAGATATCGAGGTGACGGGTGATCAACTGGTGGAAGTTGGTATTCCCTGGGTCCCGGTGCGAGGCCGAGTGCTCCTCGGCAACCACCCGCTTGCCGAGGCCGACATCGAGCTGCAGACCGGCGGGCTGGATAGTTGGACATTCCAGTCTGACGACGATGGGCGTTTTGAAGGCATTGTTCGGCGGCTCGACCGCGGTGTTGTTTTCGCCACCGTCACTACCACCGAGCCGCCGATTCACAGCCGATGGCGGGTTCGGACCTACAAGCTCGAAGACGATGGATTGAGTATCGAACTAGTGATGTCCAAGTCCGAGATCACCGGCTGGGTGTCGACCGCGAGCAGAAGCCCCGCTGCTCAAGCTACGGTCGTTGCCGAGCACCTGCTCGACCAGGTCGTGGTTCACACCGCCCAGACTGGGACCGACGGCCGCTTTCGCCTTGCCGGTCTTCTACCAGCCCCCTATGTGCTTCGAATCAGAAGCCGCAACGGCACGGGTGCAGTGCCAGTCGAGGTCGATTTACGCGACTCAGCCCCCAGCGAAGTCCGACTCGAACTCGTAGAATCGCGCCCTTTCACCCTCGCCTTCACGACGCCGGCCGGTCAGCCCCTCGCCGGTGCAAGGATCAACGTTGTTACCTCCAGGCCGGCGGTGACAACAACCGGCGCTGTTACAGGCCCTGACGGCCGGGCCAAGATTCGCCTTCCCCGAACTGCCCAGCGCGCGGTGCTCGATATCGATTCCGCCAGCAGCCCCCTGGAGTCGGTCTGTATCGAATTGCCAGCCGCTCCAGACAATGAGCTGGCATTCACCGTCGCCAACACTAGCGGTAAGGTCCGGCTCGACACCAAGGCCGATCCCGCTTTGCCGCCGCTATCCGCCGGCTCGGTCTGGCTGGTCAACGGCCGCGGCGGCCTGCTGCCAACTCAACGAGCAGTAGGCTCTGATCGCGGGGTGGCCGCGGGCTCCTACGCGGCGGTGTATCACGCTGGCCCCTCTTGGCGGTTGGCGGATCGAATCTGCGAGCAGCAGGAGAGACCGGGAGTCTCGTGGCAGGTATTGGCCACTGACTCAAGCTTGCGGCTGACTATCGATCTACGCTCCCAACAACGCCGCGAGCTACGCTGAAGATCGAGACATTTCAGGTCTGGCGGTAGGACGCTGGCTCGCTTTCGCCGATGACCCGGTCGCTTTCGAGAGTGATCTTCCGAAAGCTGCTGATGCAGCGGCAGCGGCAGAGGGTGTAGCTCCCGGAGGGCAGCTTGGAGCCTGCTAGAATCCTGCCGACGGCGGTCGGCCGGGCCTTTGCCTGGCCGGTTGGGCGCCTTGCCGGCGCTCTTGAGATGCAGGATCTTGATTTTAGGAGGATGTGATGATCTACAAAGCCACTGCGCTATTTGCCTTGATCTTGATCTTCGCCGTCACCGCCGCTAGCGGCCAAGCCAGCAGAGGAGTGGAGCAACTGCATCGACAGCAGGGCCGCGGTGAGAAGAGCCTGCTGGCGACCCCCTGGAAAATGGCGGACGAGGCCGAAGGAGTCTTCAAGTTGACCCAAGAGGGCAGCACGCTGTCGGTGGAGTTCTTGAGCGAACTCGAAATCGAGCGCTTGATGATTGCTGATGTCGAGGTGGAAGTGGACAGCGAAGGGTGCTGGGTCGCGGAACTCAAGAAGCCGAAGAAGAGCCCCAAGGTGACCGCGATAATCGGCGACAACAAGCTCTCACTCGATCTCGATCAGCCGGTCTTCCGCAACGGTGTGGCAGTGCTGGTAGTCGCCGCCAAGGATGGCAAGTTGAAAACCTCTCCCTCGTTCTGGGCCAGCAAGCTGCCGGCCGAGATGCGCTGAACCGACTGAGGAGAACCGAGCCTGCATATGTCTACTCTGCACAGCTTTCGCGGGCTCGCCCCGCTGCACTGGGCCGTCGTCTTGGGGCTGGTAGTGGCTGCCGCGACCGCCAGCGGCCAGCCGCGGCCATTGACTTTTGACGATCTGATGCACTTCCGCCAGATCCGCCAGCCGCTGCTGTCAGAAGATGGCAAGTGGTTAGCCTACGGTCTGGAACCGGACCGTGGCGATGGCGAGGGTGTGCTGCGTTCCGCCGACGGCCAACAAGTGCATCGCTTGCAGCGGGGCGCCGAACCGCAGCTTTCAGCCGACGGTCGTTGGGCTGCGTTTGTCATCAAGCCAACTGCCGCGGAGCTGGAAGAGGCAGAGAAGAAGGGCAAGCAGGGGGAGAAGGACAAGAAGTCTGACGCCGCAGACGGTGCCAAGGCCGGCATGTCGCTGGTCGACACCAGAAACGGCGGGGTCGAAAGCTATCAACGGGTGGATGGCTTTCAGTTCTCTGACGATGGCGCCTGGCTGGCCATTCATCATTTCCCAGCCGAGACGTTGGCTGCGGAGGATGAAAGCGAGCTGCCGTCAGTGAGCGGTAGTGGTGAGCAAGCCACCGCCGAATCAGCTGTCGAGCCAGCTGCCGAGGGCGACCAGGAAGACGCCAGCCCTGAGCCCCGCGGTCACCTGCGTTTGCGCCATCTGCGCAGCGGCAATGAGCTGCTGATCGAGCAAGTTCGCGAGTTCGCTTTTGACCACCCGGCTGCGGGCGAACCGGCACAGTTTGTGGCCTGGGTGGTCGATGGCCCTGTGACCACCGCCAACGGTCTGTTTGTCCGACCGCTGCGCCATGATGCCGAGTCGCGGTTATTGGCAGCCGGGGATAAGCGTTGGCAGGGACAGTTGCAGTGGGCCGATGAATGGCCGAGGCTGGCCTTTCTGCACGGCCACCAGGCTGCCGACGACGAGATCGACCAGGTCGCACTCAGCACCTGGGGAGCGGGCGATACTGCTGCGGCGCTGCGGCTCGCTGCCGGCGAGGTCCCTACCGGGTGGCGAATTCCAAGCGTCAATGAGCTGCATTGGAGCCGTGACGGCGAGCGGCTGTTCTTCGGCTTCCGGCCGCGGTCTGACTCGCCCGAGCTGAATTCGAACAGCGAAGATGAAACCGCCGCCGAACCAACGGCGGCAGCCTTCGACCCCTTTGACCAAGATGCTCTGCTAGAGGCTGCTAAGGTGGATGTCTGGCATTGGGACGACCCCCTCATCAGCCCGCATCAGAAGAAGCGTTGGCAGGAGCGCGACAAAGAGCTGTTCCGCGCCGTGCTCCACCTTGACGACGGCTCTGTGGTGCAGCTGGCGGACGATGAAATACCGGTGGTGGTGGCGGTCGACAATCCCCGCTTTGCCCTCGGGCGGAGCGATGTCCCATACCGCAAGCTGATCACCTGGGAAGGGCGCTTCTACGACTATTGGGCGATTGATTTGAGGAACGGCGAACGACGCAAATTTGCCCTCCGGGTCAGCGATGACCAGGCCTCCCTTTCGCCCGGCGGCGGCTGGGTGACTTGGTTCCAGAAAGGCCATTGGCAGCTCTACAGCACCGCCACGGGGGTGAGCCGTAACCTCACGGAGAGTCTCGAAGTACCCTTCGCCAATGAGGATCACGACTATTCCTATGAAGTTCCAGGCTATGGCGTCGCTGATTGGACCGCCGACGATCAGAGCTTGCTGCTCTATGACAAATTCGATATCTGGCAATTTTCCACCGACGGCGGCCAGCCTTTGCGCTTGACCTCCGGGCGCGAAGAGCGAGTAAGCCACCGGATGATCGACCTCGACGAGCGACAGGAGGGACTGGAAAGTGACCAGGATCTGCTGCTGCTGGCCTACCATGACCGGCTGAAGCACAACGCTTTTGTCGGTGCCAAGGTGGGGCAGGCCGGTACCAAGATTCTCTTCGAGGCCAACAAGCGTTTGAAATATCGCGGTCGAGCTCGGTACGCCAACAGGCTACTCTTCACCCGCGAGAGTCATGCTGAATTTCCCGATCTGTGGATTTCCGACCTGAAGCTCGAGGGCCGCCAGCGGTTGTCTCAAGCCAATCCGCAGATGGCTGATTTCGGTTGGGGAGCACCGGAGTTGGTGCAGTGGACCAGTCTCGATGGCGAACCCCTGCAGGGGGTGCTGATCAAACCAGCGGGCTATCAAGAGGGACAGCGTTACCCGGTGCTGGTCTACTTCTACCGCTTCTTCTCGCAACGTCTCTATGAGTTTAACGAGCCGGTGATCAACCATCGGCCGAGCTTTCCTCTCTATGCCTCGGACGGCTATGCGGTCTTCCTCCCTGACACCCGATTCGAAATAGGCAGGCCGGGTCTATCTGCCACTCATTGCCTGGTACCTGGAGTGCAAAAACTGATCGAGATGGGCATTGCCGACCCCCAGCGCATCGGCTTGCACGGCCACTCGTGGAGCGGTTACCAAGCGGCCTTTTTGGTCACCCAAACCGATATCTTCGCCGCCGCGGTGGCCGGGGCGCCAGTGTCGAATATGACCAGTGCCTACGGTGGCATCCGCTACACCTCTGGCCTGGCGCGTCAATTTCAATATGAGCAGGGGCAGAGTCGGATGGGCGGTAGCCTATGGGAGAAGCCCTGGGCCTACGTCGAGAATTCGCCCCTCTTCTTCGCCGATAAGATCGACACTCCGTTGCTGATCGAATTTGGCGATAAAGACGGTGCGGTGCCCTGGACTCAGGGTATCGAACTCTACCTGGCGCTGCGACGGCTGGGCAAACCGGCGATTTTTCTGCAATACCGCGGTGAAGGTCACCACCTGAAGAAGTACGCCAACAAACTCGACTACGCAATCCGTATGAAGGCCTACTTCGACCATTACCTGAAGGGCCAGCCGGCTGCTGCGTGGATCACCGATGGCGAACCCTACCAGGGCGATTGACCGCTGGCCTCGTGTTAGCATGCGGGCGAATTCCGATCGCGCCCCTGACTTCGGTCGGAGCTGGTGATGTCGACTGGTGATGTCCAAAAGCGAGCCCAAGAAGAGTCCTGCCCACGGCGAGCGCGAGTTCGCTAGCGGCATCTTGCCTCTGCTCAACTCCCAGAGCATAGTGCCGTTTCGCCGCGGCAGGCACGCGGGGCGGAAGGCTGAGGCACAGCTGCCTCAGCGCTACGAGATTCGCGACAGCGACGACGGTCGCACCCTGTATTGCAAGGAAGCACCGGCAGTGGCGGTGCAGCTAGATCGATCCTATGCCTTCAGCGAGGCCGAGGCTCGACGGCTCGGCGAGCGGGTGGTGATGCTCGACGGCGCCGGGCAATTCGCGCCGCTGGTAGATTCCACCGCCCAGCTCTACAACTTCGACCACCACCGCGACTGTCAGCGTGCCTTCACTTTGGCGACCTGCGAGCAAGCTCTGGTGATGGTCATCAAGGGGCTGGAACTCGACAAGGGAGTGTGGACTCTCTACGCCAACGAGCCCGATCTCGACACTATTTTCGCCCTCTGGGTGTTGCTTAATCATCGCCGAGTCCGCAACCTCGACACCCGCGGTCGCGATGCCCTGCTTCCCCTGCTGCGCCTCGAGGGTGCGATCGACGCCAACGGCAATGATGTAGCCGAGTTCTGTGGCCTGCCGCGCAACCTGCTCCGCAAGACTCAAGCGAAGCTCGACGGCTTGTTCGCCAAAGAGCTGGCGGTCAAAAGCGGCGGTGAGTGGGAAACTCTCGATCACTACCAATACGTCATCGAGATGCTCAGTGAAATCGATCAGCTGATCTACCGGCTGGAAGATTTCTCCGACTTCGTCAGCGTCGACAAGGAACTCGGCCATGTCGAGATCGGTCAAGATCGGGTGGCGGTGCTGGTCAGCGATGCCACTGGCATCTATGAGGTCGAGAAGAGGCTGAAGAAATTCTGGGGGGAGCGCTTGGGCATCGTCGCTCTGGCCAAAGATCAGCGTCACTGGACCTTGAGGCGGACGGCGTCGTTCGCCGGCATCGACCTCGATCTGGCTTACGCCAAGCTCAACTTGTTGGATCGCTCAGTAGATGGGCGGCCGGCGGAGAAGCGTTGGGGCGGCTCCGACGAGATCGGCGGTTCGCCGCGACCGGTGGGCACTGCTCTTTCCGCTGGCGAGATCGCCAAGATCCTCCGCCTGGCCTATCGTCAACCGCCACGTTGGCTAGGCCTCCAGCATGTCGCCATGGCAGCTTTGTGGACCGTTCTGCTGGGCCTACTCAGCTGGGTTCTGGTTCTTGGCTTGCGTTTCCTGCCGCAACTTCAGACCGAGGTTTTGCGGCCAACGACCGAACTTACGGTCCTTGGCGGAGTCTTGGCGCTCGCCGCTATTCTCTTCACTTTTGGCCTGGCGCGGCAGCGAACCTACATCTTTGGCTGGCGCCGTCCGGCGGGTTGGGATGGGTTGTTGTTGCTCCCGGCGGTGCTGCTTGGCGCCGCCATGGGAGGAGCTTGGGCAATTCCCATGGCTGAGCACGGCTTGGCTTCGCCGCTGCTGGCCAGCGTCGCGATCGGCGTCGGTGTGCTGGGCCGAGAGTTCTGGTTTCGCGGCGTGGTGCACGGTCGTCTCTTGCTAGATGCCCCGGTGATGTCCGTCGGCGGTCCCTGGCTGCTATCTCGAGCCAGCGCCGTGTCGGCGGTTCTTGGGGCTCTTTTTTGCCTAGGTCTGACGGCCGTTCCACTAGCGGAGGCGCCGGTCTCGACCGTCGGCTGGTTGCGCCCGTTCCTGCCAGCGCTCGGAGCACTGTTCGCCGGTCTTGGTCTGGGCATGATGCGAGAGCGTTCGCTCAGCGTCTGGCCCGGTGTTCTAGCTCAGCTGCTCGGTGTTGGCGCCTGGCTGATCTGCCGTCTATTGCTGCTCGGCTGAGAGCTGCCAAGGTGGATTGGCTTGTGCTAGGATGCGCAGCCGCGGCGCCCCCGAGTCAGCTGTGGTTCGCGGCTTCAAAGTCCCTATCGTCTAGCCAGGTCAGGACTCCAGCCTTTCAAGCTGGCAACACGGGTTCGAATCCCGTTGGGGATACCACGAAGCCGACCCCCCTTTTCTTCTCTAGCCATTTCCCTTTTCTTCTCTAGCCATTTATAGATACAGTCGGCCCTCACCGCTGGGGGGCGAGTTCGATGCTACAAATTTTAGTGGAGTTGTCTGCGCTCTACGGCGGGGCAGCCGAGATCCCAACTGCGGTGGAGCGCCTGCCTGGTCCTGATGGGCAGTTGATCGACCTCGGTCAGGAAGCTCGAGACCAGCTGCAGCGAGCGGTGGCGAAGCTGCCGCCGCGAATGCGCAGCTGTGTCGAGTTGCGCCTGCAGCTGCTGGGGTATCAGGAAATAGCTGAGACCTTGGAACTCTCGCCGCAGACGGTGCGGACACAGATATTCATGGCCCGGCGGCGCTTGCGCCACAGCTTGGGGATTGCCGAGGATCTTGGCGGTTCAAGGGTGGCTACGGCAGCTGCAAGAACACCGCAGTCGGCACCGGCAAAAAGAAACGCTAAAGGGGAGTTCTAAGTGGCCGGAGGTAGCGAGAGAGGGGGGGATCGTGTCCGGTCGAGTAAGCAGGTTGCGACCTCCGGCCAAGGGAACATTAGCAAACTGTAGTTCTGTCGACTGCCCAAAACTACTAGGCTTTCGTTCTGAGAAAGAGACTCTTGGAAAGAGACTCTTGAAATACATGTTGAACGAATGTCGCGCCAGGTGGCAATCGAGCTGCCAAGGTTGGCGCGAACACGGCAGCTGTTGTTAGGGCCATTGACCCGGTCGCGGAATTGGCGTCAACATCTCACGGCCAGTGGTGCGTCGCTAGCAGGATGGTGGCTTGCGGTTAGAATGCCCTTCCCGGTCCACGGCCGATTCACCACCCGCTGTCAGGAGAACCCATGATCGCTAGAGCTTCTTTCACTGTCTTTCTTATGGGCGCCATTGCTTTACCTACTGTTGGCTTGGCCGCCGCTACTTGTCAGGTGCCTGGGCTCGATGCCAAATTCGTGCACCATGCCCGCCAGCTGCTCGACCAAGTGCCGCTGATCGACGGTCATAACGACCTCCCCTGGGCGATCCGCGAGCAAGTCGGCAACCGCTTGCGGAAGATCGACCTGAGCGCGGATCTCAGCCTTGCCGAAGAACCCACTCACACCGACCTGGGACGATTGGAGCGCGGTGGCATGGGGGCCCAATTCTGGTCGGTGTACGTACCGGTGGATTTAGCGGGAGCCGACGCGGTGCAGGCGGTGATCGAGCAGATCGACGTCGTTCACCGCCTAGCCGAGCACTATCCTGAGGCCTTTGAGTTGGCGCTCAGCGCGGCCGATGTGCTGCGGATTCACCACGAAGGCAAGGTGGCCTCGTTGATCGGTATCGAGGGAGGCCACTCGATCGGTGATTCGCTGGCGGTTCTGCGGCAGCTCTACGGTATTGGTGCGCGCTATATGACGATCACCCATTGGCGGCATAACAACTGGGCCGATGCCGCCACCAGTAAGCCGGTGCATGGAGGCTTGAGTGATTTCGGCCGCGAAGTGATTCGCGAGATGAACAGGCTGGGCATGTTGGTCGACCTTTCGCACGTCTCAGAAGCGACTATGAACGCGACCCTCGATATTGCGCTGGCACCAGTGATCTTCTCCCATTCCTCGGCCCGCGGCGTGGCTGCCCATCCCCGTAACGTTCCTGACGCGGTGTTGGGTCGATTGAAAGAGAATGGCGGCGTAGTGATGGTGACTTTCGTGCCCAGCTTCCTCTCCGAAGAGTTGCGTCAACACGGCGCTCGGGAAGATGCTGAAGAGGCCCGCCTGGATACCCTCTTCATCGGCGATCCGGAAGGGCGCGACGCGGCTCTTGAGCAGTGGAAGCAAGCCCATCCAGCGCCGCGGGCGACCCTTGCTCATGCCGCCGACCACATTGAGCATATCCGCCGCGTTGCGGGCCTGGAGCAGGTGGGTATCGGCTCTGATTTCGATGGCATTTCAGCCGTACCGGCGGGGCTTGAAGATGTTTCCTGTTTTCCGGCTCTGCTCGGCGAACTGCTGCGTCGCGGTTGGACCGACGAGGATATCCGCCAACTCGCTGGCCTCAACCTGCTGCGGGTGATGCGGCGGGCGGAAGCGGTAGCCGGCGAGCTGCGCGCCGAGCGGCTTTCATCAGACGTGAAGATCGATGACTTCGCCACCGCAATCGACAGCGAGTGACAGCGAGGAAGTAGCCACCCGCCGGCTCCTGCCGCCGAGGTTCTAGGGCCTGCAATAGTCTCTGAGGAGGATCGAGAATGTTCAACTCGTCTGTGTTCAGTCGTTTCTTACCGGCCGCCCTGGCGCTGACGGCGGTGGGCATTGTTGGGGTCAGGAGCGCCGCCGCAGGCGATCCGCCAGCCGCACCCGTGCCGATTGTTTTGGAGCTCTTCACTTCGCAGGGTTGTTCGAGCTGTCCGCCCGCGGATGCCTTGCTGAGTAGACTTGGCGAAGTCGACGAAAAGGGATTCCTGCTGATTCCTCTGTCCTACCATGTCGACTATTGGAACCGGCTGGGCTGGGCCGATCCTTTTTCCTCCGCGGAGTGGTCGCAGCGCCAGGCAGCCTATGCCCGAGTCCTGCCTGGAGGGCGTCTTTACACCCCGCAGTTGGTGATTAACGGTCGCCATCACGAAGTAGGCTCAAAGGGCAACCAGGTGGAAAAGCTCCTCGCTGAAGAGGGTCAGCGGCAACCCGCTGCGGAGTTGCAGGTAGAAGCCGAGCGGATGGCCGGGGGGCGACTAAAAATAGGGGTCGAAGGGCGGCTGCGCTCAGCGGTCGAAGGCTCCCTAACGCTAAGGGTGGCCCTGTGGGAGAGTGGCCTATCCACCGCAGTCGAGCGGGGTGAGAACGCCCGTCGTAATCTCGCCAATGACTATGTCGTGCGCCGTTTGAAGAGTCGTCCGGTAGGGCTTAAGAAAGCCGGCGAAGGTCTTTCCGAGACGCTGACCCTAAGCCTAGATCCCCGCTGGCGCAGCGAGGACCTAGGGGTAGCGGTATTCCTGCAGCGGCGCGACACCTTGGCGGTGGTGGGTGCGGCGGTGAGTAGAGTGCCCGCTAGCTAGCTCATTTCACTCTGCGGACATGGAGAAGCGAAGGCAAGTTAGCTATAGTGCTACTCGGCGGTTGGCGAGGTGCAAGACCTCTGCGAGCCGCCGCATTATTCATCAATTTCAACCGCTTGGCCGAAGGCCCGGGCAGTGCGCCTGGAGCTTGCAACGTGATGGCGTTGGCCGGGCGGGCGAGGGCCTGCCGCATGGTCGCGGACGACAAGGAAATAGGGGCATCGGGGGGGACGGGCGAATTCTCCATGCCTGGGCAGATCGATGCCCAGTTCAAGAAATTTGCCGACTTTGTGGACCAGTATTCCGGTCTGATCTCGCTCAAGGGCATTTTCTTCGCCAGCAACGAGCCTGAACCGGTGGGCTCTCAGTTGGTGCTGGACTTTCGCTTGGTAGATGACTTCAGGCTGTTCAACGCGCTCGGCGAAGTGGCCTGGATCGGCACCGATGACGAGCCAGTGAGGCTCAACGGTCAAGCGGTTAGCGGTATGGGAATCCGCTTTCAAGCGCTGGATGCCAAAGGCCGTAACCTGATCGTGAGAGTGCTGGAAGAGCACGTCAACATGGGCGGCGCGCCCTTCGAAGTTGAGAGAGTTCCCCCGGTCGCCCTGCTGGATATTCCTGGTGTGGCGGCGAGGCCTGAACCTGACCTTGATCCCGGTGTTGCCGAGCAGCTCCAGGCCGAGCCCGAACTAGAGTTCGAGGAAGAAGATGAAGTGCAGCTGGAGGACGAACTCGAGTTGCTCGACGACGACGAGGTAGAATTGGCGATGGAGGAGCCAGACACAGCGACGCCCGAGGTGACGCCCGAGGCTCCTTCGTTGCCCGAGCAACCGAGTCTCGAAGCCGCGGATGGTTCGCAGGACGGCCCTGAGGCCGTCGAGGTCATCGCTGGAGCTGAGCTGGCCGACCGTCTGGGCTCTTTGCCCGGGGAACCGAGTACCGCACTTCCCGGTTTTGAGTTCGGGGAAGACTTCGATGCCCTATTCGAGACCGATTCGGATGCTGATCAACCGCCGCCGGAAAACAGCGAGGAAGACACGGTTAGCGATGTGACTCCGCCGCAAGCGTCGGTTGCAGCGGCCGCCGACGGGGATGAAGAGAAGCCTCATATCCACCGCTTGAGCAATCCCAGCGACCCCAACGATCGCAGTGGACCGATGCCAGACTTGCAGTGGGGAGAAGAGATCCCCGGCTTGGAAAGCGAACTCGCCAACTCCCTGCCACCGGCCAGCGCGCAGCTGGACGATAGCGCCTTGGACTCGCAACCAACGAAGCTGTCCAGCAGTGACCTATCGCCTGCCGCTGACGCCGCGGTTGAGGAGAGTGGCGATGTTCTTGGCGATCTCGGGTCGCCAGTGACTACGACTGGGGATTTCTTGGTTCCGGCACGCGAGGAGGCCGAGTCGCCATTGGAGGAAACTCAGGACTCCTATGTCGCCTGGCGCCCGGAAGGGCTTGGCAAGAGGGGGATAGGGAGCGGGATAGCTCAGCGAGCGCGGTCTGCCCGTCCACAACTCCTCGCCCTGACTCTGATCCTTGTCTTGGCCGCTTTGGGCTGGCTCTATCGCGATACTCTCGTGGGTTGGGTCGGTGTTGGCTCACGGCCAGTTGCCACCGCCGAAGGGCCTGCTGTAGCCGCAGTCGCTCGGCCAGCGATGACCGCAGATGAGGATACCGAGCAGCCGGCGCCAGAACCCGTGCAGGAGAGTTCTGTGACGACCGAGCCCTCAGCGGTTGTGGGCACCACGGACCCTTCCTCGCCGCCCGCCGCAGCAGCGCCCGACGGCTCCGGTGGCGAAGAGACTCCACGCGCCCGAGTTGACGATTCTTTGGCGTCCCCCGGTGGCAGGGTCGCGGTGGCAGAGCCGTTGATTTCGCGGCAGGGCAGGGCGCAGTCGGCAAGTTTGATTCGGTCCATCACCTGGAGTCAAGAAGGCGACGCTACCGTGGTCACCTTGGTCGCCGATGGCGAGCTACGATCGTCGCAGCTCAAGGTCAGCCGCTTTCGCAGCCAAGTCCGGCCGCGCGATCTGCTGGTGCTCCGAGGCATAGAGCAACCTTTCACCGGTGGCACGATGCGCATCGGCAATGATCAGTTGGAACGGATCCGCATCGGTTTCCATCCGGATCACCAACCCAGCCAGCTGCATGTGGTCTTCGACCTGGCATCGTCGGCGATTGAAACCAGCGCGCCGAGAGTCGAGGGCGATCGACTGGAGATCACTTTCCGCCGTCTTTGAGGTCAGGAGTTCTACCAAGCTGGCAACGATCACTGTTCTGGGAAGCTGCCTGGCCCTGGCTTGAGACCGGCCAGCCGCTCGGGGTTGATCTTTGCCTTCACCGTCCGCCGATCAATTCCCAGTCGCCTGGCGGTCTCGGAATAGCTGCCGTTCTTGGCATAGATCAAGGTGCAGTAGCGGCCCACCAGCTCTTCGGCGCTCAACTCGGCGCCCACTAATGCGGCATCGAGGCCATCGTCGGCCAGCTGAGAAGTGTTTGGCGGCAGGTAGCGCCGGCGGATCAGTACATTGCGAACACATTGCTCGAGTTCGCGTACATTGCCAGGCCAACGGTAGTCCGGTCCGATGGCCAACCGCCCATTGTCGTCGCGACCGTGAAAAATCCATTCCACAGTCTCCTCGGCCAGACCTTCCGCCTCCTGCTCATCAACCAGCCGCTTGGCCAACAAAGTGATCAGTTGCTGCAGGTCGTCGTCCGACTCCGCCAGTTGTGCCGCCAGGGAGGGAGTTTCGATGACATCGGCGCACAGCCGGTAGTAGAGATCAGCGCGAAAGCTGCCACGCTGGATCAGCTCTTCCATATCGCGGTTGGTGGCGGCGATGATCTTGCCGGCGAAAGGGCGCGAACGGGTCTCGCCGAGGCGTTCGAAGCTACGGCTCTGCAAAACTCGCAAGAGTTTTACCTGGATTGCCGGATCGACCTCGCCGATTTCGTCGAGAAAGACAGTGCCGAGTGCGCCGCAGGCTTCCAGCCACCCGGTGCGGTCCTGTTCGGCGCCGGTAAATGCGCCGCGGCGGTGGCCAAAAAGTTCAGACTCGATCACTGCCGGCGCCAATGCAGAGAGATTCAGGGGGAAGAAAGAGTCCTCGGGGTCGGCTGGAAAACAGCCTGTGTTGGCGTTAAACGGCAAGTAGCGTGCTAGTCCGATAGCCCTGGCTACCAGCTCCTTGCCGGTGCCGGAAGGGCCGGTGATTAGGGTTGAGATCTCCCCCATGCGGGGGAAGAGCGAACGCCGGTAACGGTGCAAGTCGTGGGTGAAGATGGACTGCCAGACCGTGGCACGCAAGCGCGCGGCCGGCATCGATCCGCCGAGGATGTAGTGAAAGCAGTAGTGAAAGGCTCGGCGCACTTGGAAGAAGCAGGCGAATAGGTGGTCTGTTTCCAACCTGCCGGGCAGTTCGAGCGGAAGTTCGTTGAACAGACGCGCGACCTCGTCGCGGAATTTAGGCCAGAACGAGACCGGTCGCGACAGGCCGCTAGCCGTGCTGAGAAAGTGAAAGAAATCCAGCTGGTACTTGTCGTAGAGGAAGTAAGTTGCGACCTCGTAATAGAGCTGTCGCTCGTGCAGGGTGCCTTGTCGCCCCTGACGCAGGCGATCTCCTACCCGCTGGGTGATCCGAGCTGCCCGGCGCCCCAATTCTTGCACATTAGGGTTGGGCAGACGGAAGGACTCGGTGCGATGCCAAACCGTGCCTAAATCGACAAAGTCTTCTCCCAGCGCTAGCTGCTCACAGCGAATCCTCTCTGGCAGGAAAGGGTTGCACTGGGTGAGACCGGCGATCGCCTCGGCAAAGTTGTGTTCCTTGGAATCGAAGAGGGGCATATTGATCAGCTCGTTGAAAGTGTCAGTCTAGCAGGCCCGTCCGGGGATGAAGGCTGGGTCTTAGGCGCAGCTTGACCCCAGCAATAGGGGAGAGTAGACTGGCGTAAGTAAGGCGGATAAACCGCTGTGCAAGCCGCCGGTTGAGAAAAGCAATCAGGTGGCACTGAAGCATCCGGGCAGGTAGGTGCGAGGAGACGCGGCTTCTGGGCGGGCAGTTTTAGAGAGAGACTCCAAGGAGTGAATATCTCTTCAATTGAGAGATATTCACTCTGCCTTCTCTGGAGTGATCATTAAAAGGCACTAAAAACAGTGATTTTCTTGCCAAAATCACACTTCTACTGTTCCAAGTCACGTTTGATATAAACTCTTGGAAATCAACGAATTGCCTTCAGGACAGCAAAAGTCATGGTAGTTGAAAAAGAACTTACTCGCATTCTGACGTTGCTCCGCAACAAGATCCGAGAACGCGGTTTCACCCAGCTCGAGGTCCAGGACGCGCTCGGCTGGGGTCGCAGCTACATCAGTCAGCTGCTGACTAAGCAGAAGTCTCTTCGGGTTGAGCAGGTGCTGCTCATTCTCAAGGTCATCGGCGTTGAGCCAGTGGAGTTTTACAGTGAACTCTACCATTTCATGCCGGTAGAGCCTGGCATCCGCAATATCGATGAGTTCGCAGAGGACGGCCCACAGCCTCGCCAGCTGCCGGCGGCCAGTCTCACTAGCGACGGCAGTGAACCGGATGCCGATGCTCTTCTGCGCAGCCTCAACGAAGTCAAGCACATGGTTCATGGCGTGCTGCAGGTGATGATGGACAAGAACATCATGACCATGGAGGAAATCAGCGACGCGGTGAAGGAGAGCGAACTCAGCAGCCGCGCTGCCGTGAAGAAGCCCAACTAGGTCTGCTAGTCGGAGGGCTCAAAGCTCTGACTCATCGCCAGCCTGAGCTGGTCGGCGAGTTCCTTGCGTTGGTCTGCAAGGATAGGTGTGCTGCCAAAACGCACCTGGATGTCGATCTGGGGCAGCTGCAAGAGGCGCAGGAAGTGCGGTGCGAAGTCGCTATCGCCCCACCAAGAGACCCACTCTTGGGCTGAGCGTTGCGGATCCCGCGTGGCGTAGCTCAAAGTCACATAATGCACCGGCACTGCCCGCTTGGCCGGGTAGTCGAGCAATGAGGGCTTGAAAGGCAAGAGAACATCGCCTCTGCCGGTCGTGCCTTCGGGAAAGAGCAGCACCCCCAGTCCGCGAGCGCGGCTGTGATCGATCAGCCGCAGCACTCGCAATAGGTCTCGCTTGCGGCTGCGGTCGACAAAGATCGAATCGGCGGCCCGTAGGATCCCCCCAACTAGCGGCCAGCCCCGCAAGTCTAGCTTGGCGATATAGGCTACATCGACCAAGCTGCCGAGGACGATGATGTCGAGATAGGTTTGGTGGTTAGAGACCAGGAAGAAGTCTCCCCTCGGCGGCTCTCCCTGACAGTCGACCCGCAGGCCGATCACCCGTCGCAGGGATCTTGACCAAGTTCTAAAGATCCAATTTCGCCACCGCAACTGAGCTTTGGGAAACCAGCCGCGGGTAGGCCAGCTGATCAGTAAACCGGCGTAGCTGAGCAGGGTTAGCAAGGCAATCACCTTGATTCGCCAGATGCGTCGCAGAGTGGACATTCAGTTCAGGGCCTCGGCGACTAGCCTGTGTTCTTGAGGCCTTGCGCGATGCCATGCACCGTCGCCAGCAGGGCGGCCTGAAGTTCCGAGTCTTGACGGTTGCCAGCGCGCCACCGACGTAGTAGATCCACCTGCAAGAGGCTCATCGGATCAACGTAGGGATTGCGCAGCCGGATTGAGCGTTGCAGGGTCGGATCACGGTCGAGTAGCTGCTCTTGGCCGCGCAGCCGCAGCACCCATTCGACCGTCCGCTGGTACTCCCTTTCAATCCGCGGGAAGAACTCTCGACCGCGGTCGCCGGCAAGAGAGGCATAGCGGGCGGCGATCGCCAGATCCGCTTTTGCTAGCACCATCTCCAGATCTTCGAACAATGTACCCAGGAAGGGCCAGCCAGCGACCATTTCCGCCAGCGGTTCCTCGCCGTGTTGCTCGACTGCTCGCTCAAGAGCACTGCCGAGGCCATACCATCCGGGCAGCAAGTGGCGACTCTGAGTCCAGGAGAAGACCCAGGGAATAGCCCGCAAGCTGCCGATTCCCCCTCCCTTGCGGCGCGAGGATGGGCGTGAGCCGATGGTCATCTTTTCGATCACGTCGATCGGTGTCGCTCGGCGAAAATAGTCGACGAAGCCGTCTGCGTGGTAGACCAGCTGACGGTAATTGCGCCGGTTATCGCGGGCGATCTGATCGACTATCTGGCGCCAGGCAGCCGGTTGCTGCGGCTCCCGCTCTGCTGCCGGAGCAGGGCTTACAGAGACCTTGGCAATTGCTCCCAGAGCCTGCTCCAGGCTGCGCAGAGCGATCCCCCGAAGGCCGTATTTGGCATCGATAACCTCTCCCTGCTCGGTCAGTCGCAAATGGCCGGCGACCGCTCCCGGAGGCTCCGCCAACACCGCCCGGTGGGTTTTCGAGCCACCGCGGCTGATGGTGCCGCCACGGCCGTGGAAGACGGTCAGCTTGACCTGCGCCGCGGCGAGGGTTTCGACCAGGGCGGATTGGGCTTGTTGGAGCGCCCAGCGAGAGGCCGCGATGCCTCCCTCCTTGCTGCTGTCGGAGTAGCCGATCATCACCATCTGGCGGCGATCACGGCGATCGAGGTGGCTGCCGTAGGTCTCATCCGACGCCATCTTTCCCATCACCTGAGGTGCGGCCTGTAGATCCGGCACAGTCTCGAATAAGGGCGCCACGTCGAGGGGGACTTCACCAGCAGCATTGGCCAAGCCGCCCCAGCGGGCTAGCAAAAGGACACTCAACAGATCGTCTGCCCCTTGGGTCATGCTGGTGACAAATGGTCCCACGGCACGCTCGCCATAGCGTTGGCGGGCGGTGGCGATGGCAGCGAAGACCGCTAGGGTGGGCTGGTCAAGATCGCCGGGTGGGCAGGGAGGTGGGGCCGGCGGTGCAGTCAGCAGGCCGCTCAAGAGCTGCGTTCGTTCGGCGGCAGTCTGCTGCGGCCAGTTTTCTTCACCCAGCAGTCTGCCCACCACCGCCCGGTGCAGCAAAGCGTCTTGGCGCACATCGAGGGTCGCCAGGTGGAAGCCGAAGGTCTCGACCCGCCGCAGCAGGCGCAGGACGGCGAAGCGCCCCGCATTGTGCCCGCGGTGATGAGCCAAGCTGGCAGCGATCAGCCGCAGGTCGTCGGCCAGCTCTTCCGGGGTCGCATAAGCGTTTTCTTGGTCTTGGTCGGTAGCCTGCAAGCGGGCGGCGATCAAGCGCAAGAGGATGCGGTAAGGCATTGTTTGATGGCGTGGTTTGATCACTTCTGCGGGAAACAGCCGGCGATAGGTCTCGAGCTGAGCGCTGAGGGCATCATCGACGGCGATTTCGCTGCTCGACTGACTGAGTTCGCCGGCCAAGGTGCGAATTTCACGGCGGTAGAGGGCCAGCACCAATTGCCGATGCCGGGCCAGGGTGGCGCCGATCGAAGCGGCGGTGACATTGGGATTGCCGTCCATGTCGCCACCCACCCAGGAGGCAAAGCGCAAAATGCCGTTGGGTACCTGCAAGCGCTGCCCCCAGACTCTCTCGATGGCGTTCTCGATCGCTTCGTAGAACGGTGGCACGGTGAGATAGAGAATGTCGGTCACATAAAACAGCACATGTTCCATTTCGTCGCCGACGGTGGGTCGCTGCGAGGGATTCTGGTCGGTCTGCCATGCGGCGGTGATGGCGGAGCGAATCCTTGCCATCGAGGCCTCAAGCTCGGGTGGGGTGAGGGTGCGGTCCAGTTGCTCGACCAAGCGGCGGGCGATCTGCTGATCTTTCTCCAACAAGCTGCGCCGAGTAGCCTGGGTGGGATGGGCGGTGAATACAGGCTCGAAACTCAGCCGCTCGAGCAAGTGACCAACTTGCTCGACGGTGACACCGCTGGCGGCGAGTTCGGCGAAGGTGTGTTCGAGGCTGCCGGGCTGCGCTGTGGTGCCGCGCAAATACTCCCGTCGGCGGCGGATGCGGTGTACTTTCTCGGCCAGGTTGACGAGCCGAAAGTAGGCCGAGAAGCCGCGCACCAGACGCTCGGCCGCGGCCGGCGTCAATCCCTGCAGCAGCTCCCGCAGCTCGCTTTCGGCGTCTTTCTCTCCATCACGCCGCCTGATGGCGCATTGGCGAGCAGTCTCGACCCGATTGAACAGCTCCTCACCGCCCTGTTCGAGCAGCATCTCACCGACCAGACTTCCAAGTCTGCGGACATCATCGCGTAGCGGTTGGTCTTTAGCGGCAAACTTTACGACTCGGCGACTCACTACATCTCCCATCCAGGGTCTCGGTCCGACGGCGTCTTGGTTGGGCTCATTATGGGCCAGCCGTGGTCGCAGGCGCCAGCACCAGGTAGTCGTTGCCATCGCCTCCAGTGGCGTCGGCGCCGGCCAAGTGGGCGACCTCTCGCATACCTGAGGCGGCCATCAGTCTGGCGGCTTCTGGCGGCTCGGTGAGATGGCAGTAGCGGGGACGACCTTGCTCGCCGCCCCAGCTCAGTAGATGGTCGCCAGGCTCGAGTTGGCTGCGGTCCAGCGGCTGACCCGCGAGGTGTCGCGGCCACGGCAAGATCTTGCGCCCCTGGCGTGGGTCAAGGTCAAAGCGCCACAGCGACGCGGTCAATCGCCCGCCGGGCTGGAGATACCGGCCCAGGCGCCGCAAGAGACGCGAGCGCTGCTCGAAGCCGGCAATGTGGTGGACCACGCCGAAGAGAGCGATCCAATCGAATTGGCGGCCGCTGAGCCGCTCATCAAGGTGGTTGTCCAACAAATCGAGCTGTAGCAGGTGGCAACTAGCGAAGCGCTCGGCGAGCTTGTTGCGGGCGGCGGAGAGCAGCTGCTCTGAACTGTCGCAGGCGGTGTAGTCGATCACCTGGCCGCCGAGCCGATCGGCAAGGAATGCGCCAAAGCGGCCATTGCCGCAGCCGGCATCGAACACCCGCAGCGGACGGCCGAGATCGCCGCAAAGTCGCAGCAGCTCATGCCACCCCGGCCAGGGACTCTGCCGGGTGCGGTCGAAAGCGGCGGCGTGGTGGTGGTAGAAACCGCGGTTGAGGGCTTGCAGCTGAGCGGAAGTGCGATGGTCCATCTTGGCTGGATGATACCGTTGGCTGCCAAGACCTGCCGGCCGCGGCAGTAGCCAAACTCGACAGCACCATGAAACCATCGTCCTTTGCCAGTTTCGATCCGCGGCAGCACGCCGCTCAGCTAGTGCCGCTGATCACCGAACTCGAGCAAGCCAAGAGCCTGGAACGGCCACGCTACGACCGCATCCTACGGCGCTATCCAAGAGCGGGAAAGGGAGCTTTCTCCAAGAGCGAGATCATTCGCGGCGTTCGTCGGCTGGCGGCCACGTTGGGTTGGGATGAGCCGCGGCAGGAAGAATTTGTCGAGCGTCTCAAACGCAAACCGGTGCGCACCCAGAGTGGGGTGGCGCCGGTCAGCGTGCTGACCCGCCCCCACCCCTGTCCTGGAAAGTGTATTTTCTGTCCCAGCGACGTGCGCATGCCGAAGAGCTATCTGTCGCGCGAGCCCGGCGCCCAACGGGCCGCCCAGCATGACTTCGACCCTTATGGCCAGACCCTCGGCCGCTTGCTGGCCCTGCATCATCTCGGCCATCGGGTGGATAAGGTGGAGTTGATTGTGTTGGGTGGCACCTGGTCGTTCTATCCCCTGGCCTACCAGATCGGCTTCATCAAACGTTGCCTGGAGGCGATGAACGACTTTGCTAGCCAGCGCGATCGGGCCGACGCCGGCTCGATTCGCGGTCGGCTGCGCTTTGCTGAATTGGTCGGCGACGTGGTCGGGCGCGAGGCCGGTAGAACCTACAATCAGCGGGTCAGCAGTTTTCTCAGCGAGCAATTGGAAGGCCAGCTGCGCGACGGCCAACTGCTCGAGCCAAGCGAAGGGGCGGAGTGGGCGGAACTGGAGGAGGTGCAACGCCAAAACGAGACGGCAGCGGTGCGTTGCGTCGGCATGGTGCTCGAGACCCGTCCCGATCACATTTCAGCGGCCGAGGTTGTTCACTTGCGTCGCTTGGGCTGCACCAAGGTGCAAATTGGCTATCAGAGCTTGGCGGACGATGTGCTGCGGGCCAATCGGCGAGGTCACGATGTCGCCGCCACCCGCCGCGCCATGGGCTTGCTGCGTCGGGCTGGTTTCAAGATCCACGCTCATTGGATGGCCAACCTTCACGGCTCCGATCCGCGGCGTGATGTCGAGGATTTCAAGCGAATTTTCGCCGACCCCGACTTTCGCCCCGACGAACTTAAAATCTACCCTTGCAGCCTGATCGAGAGCGCCGAATTGATGCGCTACTGGCAGCGCGGCGATTGGCGCCCCTACGACCGAGCGGAATTGCTCAAGGTGCTGACCCGCTGCATGCTGCTAGTGCCTCCTTGGTGCCGGGTTACGCGAGTTATTCGCGACATACCGGGAGACGACATCTGGGCCGGCAATAGGGTGACCAACTTCCGCCAAGTCCTCGAACAGGAGCTGGCGCGGCGTGGCTTGGCGAGCCGAGATATCCGCGCTCGGGAGATCGGCCGGCGGCAGCTCGGCGCGGAGCAGCCCCGGCTCGAAGTGCTGCGCTACGACACCAGCAACAGCCAGGAGATCTTCCTGCAAATGACCACCGCGGAGGGCTGGTTGTTGGGTTTTTGCCGCTTGGCGCTGCCCGGGGAAGGTTCCTTTATCGAGGAGATTCGGCACAGCGCCCTGTTGCGCGAGCTGCATGTCTATGGGGTGATGGTGGGACTCGGCGAGCAGCAAGGTGGCCGCGCCCAACACCTCGGCCTGGGCCGGCGCTTAGTCGCCAAGGCCCGCGAGCTAGCGGCGGCTGAGGGTTTCTTGGACCTGGCGGTGATCTCGAGTATTGGCACTCGCCCCTACTACCGCACTTTGGGCTTTGTCGACGGTGAGCTATATCAACATCTGGCTCTCGCTGAGAAGCGCCTGCTGCCGCAATGCGGCGTGATAGATTCATCGGACAACGGCACCGCTCGGGCTTCGCGGAGCGTACCGACGCTCGCTTGACAAGGTCTTTGGAGGAGCAATCTTTGCGCAGAGTTGGCATCTTCGGCTGGGGTATCGTCGCCCCGCGTTCGCCCGATATTGACGCTTTCACCACCAATCTAGATTCGGCGGAGAGCTGGTTAGAGCCCTTCGATGGCTACGGTCCCGACAATTTCCTGGTCGGTAAACCAGCCTTCGATTTCGCGGTCTACCGACCTTGGATCCTGCAACGCTTCAAGCCCAACCGCTTTTCCCAACTGGAGAGCAAGATGGGCTTGCCGGTGCAATACGCCATCGGTACTTTCATCCAGGCTCTGGGACAGAATCCCGGCCTCGAAGACGAGCTTCGGCGGCTCGCATCACAAGTGCGAGTGTACGTCGGCACCGGCCTCGGCGATTTCGGCACCCAATACGAGCAATCGCTGGCTCTCTACCGCGCCCAACGTCGCTGGAATTGTTTCTGGGCTGATCCGAGTCGCTGCAGCGCTTTGCAGGAGTACGTCGGTGATCGGCGGTCGGTGGGGGATTTGCAGGTGCCGCCGTCGCCATCGGCGGTGTCCGCGGAGGATCGTATTGAGGCCGAGGACCAGTGGTGGGCCTTCTGGTCCGAGCGCTCCGACGGCCTTGGCCGCTATCTTGAGGAATACCGGGACATCGAATCGATCGCCGTCGAGGGTGATATCGAATCCGGCAAGCTGGCGGCGATCAAGGAAAAATCCCGCCGCCTGCGCAAACTGCAACAGCGTTGGGCCGCTCCCGAGCCACCGTGGCAGGCGGTGTCGCCGAACATCTTGTGGAATATTGACAACATTGCCGCCGCTCAGATTTCCATGTTGGGTGGTCTGACCGGTGCCGCGGTGGCGATTTCAGCCGCCTGCTCGACTTTTGGCGTCACCTTGAAATTCGGCCTCGATGCGATCCGCTCCGGCGAAGCCAAGGCGGTAGTGATTGGGGCCACCGATCCACCGCCTCACCCGCTGTCCGTCGCCGGTTTCTATCGCGCGCGAGTGATCTCCTCGGATGCCCGCCTGTCCAAACCCCTGACCGAACTGCGCGGTACCCATGTCGCTGGCGGCGCCGCTTTGTGGATTCTCGGCGATTGGGAGCACATGACTGGCCTCGGTTTCACTCCTCTGGGGATGGAGCCGCTAGCGGTGGGAGTGACTTCCGACGCCGACCACATCATCACCCCGTCCCAGGAAGGGCCCATGGCGGCGATGCGCGAAGCTCTGGCGGGAGCCGATTTGCACGGCTCGCAATTGGTGTCGTGGGATCTGCACGCTACCGCCACCCCGGGGGACTTCAACGAAGTCGAGATGGTGCGTCAGCTGATGAGCGAGAATGTGCTGGTGACCGCCCGCAAGGGCACCTTCGGCCACGGCATGGCAGCCGGGGGAGGTTGGGAACTGACCGCTCAATATCTGGGCCACGAACGTGGCCAGGTCTTTCCCACACCACTCGCCGCGGGCGAACTCAACGCCCAGATCGCTGAGGTCCATCGCCGCTTCACCTTCGACCGGGGTTGCCCGGCCCCGGCTGGTCCGGTGGGTAAGATGTCGATGGGAATCGGTGGCATCAACGCCTGCGTGATCTCCCGCCCGCACTCGGTCTTGGCCGAGGTGAGGGCGTTCGAAGCTGATGCTGAATCAGCCTGAGCTGCGTTTCTCTGAACGCCAAGCGCAGCAGATCTGTTGGCTGCGGGCGGTAGAGGAAGCCGACCAGGACGGTTTGTTGATCCCCTTGAAGCTACGCTGGCAGGCTGCTGATGAGAGTCGCCCCGCGGTGATCGACGCTTCTGCCGCGAGTTGGCTAGCGCAGCGCGCAGGGCAGCTCCTCGATCACCTTGGCCACACCCTGCCGGGGCAGCAGGCGACAATCGATTGGAGTCGTCCAGGTCGTGGCCTGGCGGCTCCGGTCTTGTTGGTCGCTCTGCTTCTCGGTGCTTCCAGTAATGCCTTGGGACCCAGTCGACAGGTCAATGTTCTGGCGCTGCCGCTGCTCGGTTTGATCACTTGGAATGTGCTGACGCTGATTCTGGGGGTGGCTGTTCGCTGGCTGCCACAAAGCCGTGGGGTTGGTTTGGCGGGCCGGCTGGCCAAGCAGTTGCAGCGCTTCGCCAGTCGTTGCCTGGCCCGTCTGCCGCTGCCAGCGGGCGCTGCTGGCAAAGACCGCAGCCAGCTCTGGCGCCACGCTCGGGCTGCATTCACTGTCAACTGGCTGCCCTTGCAGTTGCCTTTAGTGGTGATTCGCTGCCGGCGTCTACTGCATCTATCGGCGCTGGCCCTGGTGGCTGGTGCCGTGGCGGGGATGTACCTGCGGGGCATGGCCTTGGCCTATCGACCCAGCTTTGAAAGCACCTTTCTCAGTGCCGCCACTGTCGACCGGGTGCTGGCGGTGATTCTGGCGCCGGCGGCAGCTCTTCTAGGGCGCCAAGTTCCTTCGGTGGCCGGCCTCGGTGGTACCCACCAACAGCTGGCCAATCAGTGGATTCACCTGTGGGCGCTGACCGCGGTGATCTTCGTTCTGGGGCCGCGCTTGCTCCTGGTGGGCGGCGACAGCCTGGCGCTGTGGCGGCGCAGTCGGGGTTTGCGACTGGTGCTGCCGCAGGCGTATTTGCAGCGGCTGCTGGGAGGTAGTAAGCGGAGTTTGATCGAGCTGCTGCCCTATAGCCATCAGCCCTCCTCCCAGGCTATTGAGCGGCTCACGCTACTGCTGATGGACCATGCTGGAGCGCGGGCTGAAATTCGCCTCGCAGCGTCCCTGGACTACGGCGCCGAGGCTCCGGCCGATGAACCGGGCGCGGCGCTGAGGGTGCTGTGGTTTAGTCTCGCCCAGACTCCTGAAGTCGAAGTTCAGGGAGAACTCTTGCAGCAGCAGCGCCGTGCCGACGGTAGCCGGCAGCTGTTGCTGATAGTGGACGGCACGACCTATCGACAGCGCCTGGGTAGGGCCGCCACGGCGGGCCGCCGCTTACAAGAACGGCGGCGGGCTTGGGATCTGCTGGCGGCGGAGTACCAGCTCCAAGTCTTGCACCTGCAGCTCGATGAAGATCTCGGCGAGGCGCAGCTAGCGGCTTTGCGGCATTCGCTGTGGCCCGCCGCCGAGAGTACGCCCTGAGGCAGGAGCGACGATGCAGCCAACCCAGCAACAGCGTGAGTCCAGCGAGCACTTACCGACGGTGACTCTCAGTCTGATTTCCCACACCAATGTTGGCAAGACCACACTTGTGCGTACTCTGCTGCGCCGCGATGTCGGTCAGGTGCTGGACCGAGCCCACGTCACTGAGGTCAGCGAAGTCTATGAGTTGGCGCGCTGCGACAGCGGCGTGCTGCGCCTCTGGGACACCCCCGGCTTTGGCGACTCGGTGCGTCTCCTGCGGCGTTTACAGCGCCATGATCGCCCGCTGATGTGGTTTGTGCAGCAACTGTGGGACCGGATCACCGATCGACCCCTGTGGTGCGGTCAACAGGCGGTGTTGAACGTCCGGGACGAGGCCGATTTGGTACTCTACTTGGTTAACGCCGCGGAAGAGCCGCAGGCAGCTGGCTACGTCGCGCCCGAGCTCGATCTGCTGTCTTGGATGGATCGACCAGTGGTGTTGGTGCTCAACCAAGTAGGAGAAGCGGAGCTGAGCAGCGAGCTGCGGCGCCAACGGCTGGAGAGCTGGCGGCGGCACGTCGCCCGCTGGCCGATGGTGCGCGAGGTGGTCGAACTCGATGCCTTCAGTCGCTGCTGGGTGCAAGAGAATCTCTTGTTCGATCGCTTGCAGCCGCACCTGGGGGCAGCCAAGCAAGAGCTGTTCGGCGAGCTGTCGGCGTTGTGGCTGCGGCGCAATCTGGCGGTGTTCGAGCAAGCGGTCCGAGCCGTGGCCGAATATCTGGCGCTCACCGCCGAGGATTGCGAGTCTTTGCCTCCAGGCTCGACCGGCTTGAAGCGCATCTTCAGCGATGGCGAAGCAATGGCGGAAGACAAGCAGCGAGCGATCGAAAGCCTCGGCCAAAGACTGGTGACGCGCACCAGTCAGCTAATGCAGGAGCTGCTCGACGCCCATCAGCTGGAGGGTGAGGCGGCGATGGAGATCGAGAGCCAACTGGGTGCCTTCTCTGTTGCTGGCGAAGAGGGGCTCGACACCGAACGCGGCGCATTCTTGGGAGGTGTGCTCAGCGGTGCCCTCGGTGGCCTGGCAGCCGATTTGCTGGCTGGCGGACTCACTTTTGGTGGCGGAGTGCTCGCCGGGGCTATCCTGGGTGCCCTCGGCGGCGCCGGCTTGAGCCGTGGCTATCGCCTGGTCAAAGGAACCGGTCCGCCGGTGATCGGTTGGTCAGCGGCATTTCTCGAACGCCTGGTCGCCCAAGCGCTGGTGCGCTACCTGGCGGTGGCGCATTTTGGCCGTGGCCGGGGAGAGTTCGAGGCCCTCGAAGAGCCGCAGCGCTGGGGCGTCGCGGTGGCGGCGGCGATCACCATCCACGATGCCGAATGGCAAGCCCTGTGGCAGCGCTTCGGCGAGCGAAAAACCAAGCACCCGGAGCCAGTGGCGCGCTTGCAGTCTCTGCTCGATGCCACCGCGCGGCAGATTCTCGCCACCGGCTATCCTGAGGCGGCGGCCTGGCTCGGCATCGCCGCCGCTGGTTCGGCCCCAAGCGGCTCCGGCGAAGGTTAGGATGCTGCCGATGCAAGTCTTTTTCACCAACCTGGGTTGCAAGCTCAATCAAGCCGAAGTCGACAAGATGGCGCGGCGCTTTGTCGCCGCCGGCCACCGCTTGGCGCCCCGTTTAGAGGAGGCGGAGCTGCATGTGGTCAATTCTTGCTCCGTCACCCACTTGGCGGCTCGCGACTCGCGCAAGCTGGCTCGCCGAGGCGGCCGCTTGGTGGCCGGTTTGCGGACCGTTCTGACCGGCTGTTACGCCACCGGCGCCGCGGACGAAGCCGCTGCTTTGGTAGGAGTAGATCTGGTGGTGACCAATGAACAGAAAGAGCAGCTGTTGGAGAGAGTTCACGCGGCCTTTCCAGAGATCGTACCGCCGGCGCGAGAGGCGTTGCCAGTGCCCTATGTGCCGCTGGATTTTGCTCATGCCCGGGCGCTGGTCAAAGTCGAGGACGGCTGCAATATGCGCTGTTCCTTCTGCATCATCCCCTTCCTGCGGGGGCGCCAGCGTAGCCGGCCTTTGGCCGAGATCGTCGACGAGGTGCAGGCGCTCAGCGCCGGGGGCTATGCTGAAGTGGTGATTACCGGGGTGCAGATCTCCGAGTATGACGACCAAGGCCGGCGACTCTATGATCTGACCCGCGCCCTGCTCGCCCAGCCGGCCGGCGCGCGGTTGCGGCTGACCTCGCTTGCGCCGTGGAAGTTTGACCACCGGCTGCTGGCGCTGTGGGCCGATCGGCGCCTCTGCCGGCACTTCCACATATCGCTGCAAAGTGGCTCGAGCCGGACCTTGCGGCGTATGCGTCGCCCCTATTCGGCTGCCCAGTATGCAGAGTTGGTGGAACGCATTCGGGAGCAGATTCCAGGGGTAGCGATCACCACCGATGTGATCGTCGGCTTTCCGGGCGAAAGCGACGAAGAGTTCGCCGACAGCCTGGCCTTTGTTGGACGCATGGGCTTTGCCAGGCCCCATCTTTTCACCTATTCCGAACGCCCAGGTACCGCCGCCGCCGAGCTTCCTGATGCCCTACCCCCGGCCATCAAGAAAGAGCGCATGGCGGCGTTCAGACAAGTAGCCCTGCGATCGGATTTAGCTTTTCGCCAGAGCCAGCTCGGCGCCACCCTGGGGGTGGTCTGGGAGGAGCGGCGCGCTGGGCGGTGGAGCGGTCTGAGCGACAACTACTTGCGGCTATTCGCCGAGTCGACCGCAGATCTCAGCGGGCGCCAGGGACGGGCGCGGCTGCTCGAGATCGAGGGTCCGGGCGTCACTGCCGAGATCGTATAGTCTGCGCCCATGCCGCCCTCTACAGATCACTTACAACCCGCGACCCATCTCAGAATCGATCCACGGTTCTCTGGACGGCTGGTGAAGTTGGGTCCCGGCGAGGCCGAAGTGGCTCTTGAGACGGTGCCGGAAATGCTCGCCGACGACCAGGGCCTGGTGCATGGCGGCTTCATTTTTTGCCTGGCAGACTACGCCGCGATGCTGGCGATTAACCAAGCGAATGTGGTGCTTGGCCAGGTAGAGATGCGATTCTTGCGGCCGGTGAGAGTGGGGGAAACGGTGCTGGCGAAAGCCGTTCTGGCGGGTCGGGAAGGTAAGAAGATGAGGGTCGAGGTCACCGTCTTGCGGGGTGAAGAGGAGGTAGCGGCGGGGCAGCTAACCTGTTTTGTCCCTGGCCGGCATGTCTTGGCAAAAAACTGATCACTGTTGCTGGAGAAGCTAGAGCATGAGTCAACCATTGAGCGGCGGCGATCTGCTGGCTGAAGTCTTGGTGCAACAAGGTGTCGAGCTGCTCTTCACCCTCTGCGGTGGGCATATTTCACCTATTTTGGTTAGCGCCAAGCAGCGTGGTATTCGCATCATCGACGTGCGCGATGAAGCCTCAGCGGCGTTTGCCGCCGATGCCGTTTCGCGCCTGACCGGCGCTGTCGGGGTGGCGGCGGTCACCGCTGGGCCGGGGGTCACCAACACCCTGACGGCGGTCAAGAACGCGCAGTTGGCACAGTCGCCGATGGTGCTCCTGGGCGGCGCTACGGCCACCATCCTCAAAGGGCGCGGAGCGTTGCAAGATATCGATCAGATGGCCTTGATCAAACCGCACGTCAAATGGGCGACGGCGGTGACTCGGGTCAACCAGCTAGTGCCAGCTCTCGAGCGGGCTTTCCTCGAGGCACGGCGTGGCGTGCCGGGGCCGGTGTTCGTCGAGGTGCCGGTCGATTTGCTCTACCAACAAGACGTGGTGCGGCAGATTTATGGTGTCGGTCCGCAGGCGGCGGCGCCCAAGAGTCGCAGCGAGTCGATGTTGCGTTGGTATTTGACCCGGCATCTGCGCAAGATCTTCGGCGGCGCCGAAGACAATCGGGCCAGCGAACCGCAGGCAGTGCAGTCGCCACGGGCCACCGAGGGTCAACTGCGGCACATCGCCGACGCCATCGCCAAGGCCCAGCAGCCGGTTATTTTGGTGGGCAGCCAGGCGGTAGCCGCGGCCTCGAGAGTCGAAGAAGTGGCGGCCGCCCTCGCGGCGTTGGAGATTCCCTGTTTCCTGAGCGGCATGGCCCGAGGTCTGCTGGGGGCTGGCCATCGCCTACACCTACGCCATCAACGACGAGCGGCGCTGCAGGAGGCCGACCTCATCTTGCTGCTGGGCGTCCCCTGCGACTTCCGCCTCGACTATGGCCGTAGCCTGTCGCGGCGGGCCAAGCTGGTGTCGATCAACCTCAGCGCTGAAGACTTGAAGAAAAACCGCAAACCTCAAATCGGCGTGCTCGCCGAGCCCGGAGACTCGATCATTCGCCTGGCCGCAGTGGTCGAGTCTGGTGCCGAGCGCTGGGCGTCGTGGTTGGCGTCGCTGCGGCAGCGCGACCTGGAGCGTGAAGCCGACATTGATCGGCGGGCGGCGGTGGCGGCTGGCGGTGGCATTAACCCCCTACGCCTGTTTCGTCAGCTCGATGCGGTGCTGGAAGACGATAGCGTGCTGGTGGCGGACGGCGGCGATTTCGTCGCCACGGCTTCCTACACCTTGCGTCCGCGGGGCCCCTTGCGGTGGCTCGATCCGGGGGTTTTTGGTACCCTGGGGGTAGGCGGTGGCTTCGCGCTGGGGGCCAAGCTGACCCGCCCCGAGGCCGAGGTATGGCTGCTTTGGGGGGATGGATCCTCAGCCTACACGTTGGCTGAATTTGACACTTACGTGCGCCATCAGGTGCCGGTGATTGCGGTGGTGGGCAACGACGCTAGTTGGATGCAGATCGCCCGTGAACAAGTCGAGGTGTTAGGGGATTCCTGCGCCACCGATCTACGCCACACCGACTATCACCGGGTGGCCGAAGGTTATGGCGGCAAAGGGCTGCTGCTCGACCGCGAAGAGGATATTCCGCGAGTGCTCGCCGAAGCCAAGGCCGCGGCGCGTCAGGGCATACCTGTGTTGGTGAACGTGATTCTCGGCAAGACAGATTTCCGCAAGGGCTCGATCTCGATGTAGGAGTGAGTCGCACGGCGCCTCCCTGTGCATGTTTCTTGCACCAAGTAGCGCCGGGATCGAGTGAAAACTTCCTGCCGCCATAGAGCTTTCCTGCTGTCTGGCCGGCAACTGGTCAAAAAGGACCCAACTACATGATTAGACAGAGCTTCCACCGACACCTGCCAGCGCACCACGGTGGCGCTAGCGCTGCCTTTCTGGTGCTGCTGCTGGTGATGGGTGCCGTTACGGCAGGTGCTCAGAGCGTCAAAGAGCAGCTACGGCGCGAGGCCGAGCGCGCCAAGGCAGATGCTTCCGGGTCGCGGACCGTGGATCCAACGCAGTGGCCCGCGGTGGTGGCTAAGGTCAACGGCGAGGAGATCCACCGTATCGAATTGATGACCCAGGCCGACTTGATGCGCAGTCAAGTCGTCAGATCCGGAGGCAGCGATCCGGGGGACTCGACCGCCTTCTACCGCGAAGTGCTCAGCGGTTTGGTGGGCGAGGTGTTGGTGTTTCAGCATGCTCGGGCCACCGACAGCGACGCCACCGCAGAGGAGATTGCGCAGTCCATCGCCGGCATGCGTAGCCGCTTCGATAATCAAGCAGTTTTCGAAGCCGAGCTCGAGCGCCAAGGCACCAACAGTGAACGGTTGCAGCAGCAGGTTCATCGGGCGCTGTCGATCCAGAAGTTCATCGATCAGGTGCTGGCACCGCAGATCACTATCTCGGAGGAGGCCAAGCGGGCTTTCTACGCCCAGAACAAGGATCGCCTACAGATCCCTGAGCGACGCCGAGTGCGCCACATCATGCTGCTCGCCAGCCGCGATGCTGCCGAGGATATTCGCGCACGAGCCAATGGCCGCGCCAAGGCGCTACGGGCGCGACTCGGTGGCGAAGCGGATTTCGCCGCGATGGCGCGGGAGCATAGCGAGGACAAGAGCAGCAGTGAAGACGGTGGTGAGTTGGGATGGGTCGTCCGCAGTGGCCAGCGCCCAGAATTCGAGGCCGCGGCTTTTTCGCTGCGAGAGCCCGGCGAGATCAGCGGCGTCGTCGAGACAGCCGCCGGTTTCCACATCTTGCAGTTGGTCGAGTCGCAGCCTGCTCGGGCAAGAAGTTATGAGGAGACCGAGGAACAAATCGGCAAGCACCTCAAAGACGGCGAGATGCAGCGCGCCGTACAGCGCCAGGTCGAGACCTTACGCGGCCGAGCGCAGATCGAGATCGGCATCTAGGAGCCGGGTGACTCTGCTGGCGGCGGCGCTCGGCGAACCGTCAGCGGAGCTCGGCAGGTGATGCCGCCGTTGCGGGCCGAGAACCAAGCAACGTTCTCGTACAGCGGATCCACCTCGAGCAAGTAGCTCCCTGCTTCCTCTGGCGCGGTCACGCTCAGCCAGGTGGTTAGCTCAGCACCCGCGGCGACCGCCTGGGAGAGATCAGTGCGTTGTCCCTCGCCGGCCAGCACCTCGCCGTCAGCGCGCAGCCAGTGGTAGCTCATGCGGACTCGGGCGGCGCCGCGGGCTGGCCAGGAATAGTCGCTGATATTGCGCAGCCGGGCTAGGGCCTGCAGCTGACTACCGGCGCTGACTTCAGCAGGTGCGCTACAGCTCAGCCACTGCAAATGGAATAGATCTCGTTCGAGTTCGTCGGCGGCGCCCAACCAAGTCAACTCGGCGCCGACGGCAAAGGTGGCGGCCAACGGTGGCGCCGCCGCGGCATCTCGCCAACCGGGCCTCTCACCCGAACCAGCGCTGAGCTCCAAGCGATAGAGATAGAGTGCGCTGCCAGCGGCCGTGCGCAGTTCACGCCCCGTCCCCAGCGCCAGTCGCAGCCGTTGCGTGTCGCTGTTACCACCAGCCAGCTGCTGCTGATCCACTGACGAAGCCAGGGTAGTAGTGCTACCTTGCCGCGCCCAGCTGCGCAAGTTGATGGCGATGTCGGTCAGCCGACGGGGGCTTTCCAACCAAAGTTCATGCGGTCGCGGTCCGGCGATAGAGAGCAGCCGATCTCTGACCAGCAAGACATCTTTCTTGGCGAACCACAGCCGGCCCTCGGGCAGCTGCTGGGCCTGCCAGCCGGGTAGTTCGGCAAGGCGCCAGATCTCGAGCGGCAACCAGCGCCAGGGGAAAGCTCGGGTGTGGGCGGCAAGGGGGCCACCTGGGGCGGCACTGCCAAAGGGTTGAAGGGTTAGGGTGAGTAGTAGAGGAGCAGCCAAAGCAAAGCCCGCCAAAGTCGCCACTTGCATTCGGCGGCTCTGACCTAGCGGACCGGCAAAGGCAAAGAACAGGGGTAAGGCCGCCAACCACCGCGGCTCGCCAAGTTCAGCCGCCAATTCCCTCTCCTCAATCTGCCCGGCGAGCAGCAGGCCATAGGCCAGCAACGCCAGCAGCAGACGCCCTCGTCGTCCGGGCGCCGAACCTAGGCCAGCCAAACCCAAGAGTAGGGCGGGGATAACGAATGGGAAGTAGGGTAGGAGTCCCCGGTAGCGGCCTGCCAAAAACGTCACCAATTGGTGACGCGGCGGCGCGGCCGGCACCTTCTCCAGGCTTCTGGCTGACGCTAAATCCAAGGCTGTGGGTACCGTCGGACTAGAGACTCGCACGCGCAGTGCCGCGTCGCTGCTCACGGGCCAGGCGCGGCCGTTCCAGGCCAAGCTCAGCAAGGCGACCAATGCCAGAGTGGCGCCAAGTCCCAACAGCCAGCGGGCCGCCAACCGCGGGCCGCCGAGCAACAGCAACTCGACCCACAACAAGGCGCCGACCACCGCCGCCAAGGGCTGGTGGATGATCGCCAGACCGAGGACCGCACCACTCAGCACCAGCCCTCCAGGGCGTGTTCGGCGACGACCGGCGGCGGGCCACGCCAGGAACAACGCCAGCGCCACCGCTGCCAGAACCAGGATCTCGGCCCGATAGCGGAAAACGTAGGGCCAAGGCAAACCCAAAGCCAAAGCGCCGCCGGCAAAGAGCAGAGCCCCCCCGCCCAGCTTCCCGTCCTGGCTCAGTAGGCGGGCGCAGCAGTACCAGGCAAGTAGCCACAGCAGAAGATTCAGCAGCAACGGCCCGGCGGCCCCTAGCGCGGCCCAAAAAGGAGCCGCCAAAAGGGCGTAGGGCAGAGCTTGGGCGTAGGTTGGCTCCCCTTGCAGCCCGCCTTGCGGGGCAACGGCGAGGGCAATCTGCACTTCGCCGGCGTAGGGGAAGTTGGCATAGAGGGCTTCCAGGTCTGCAACATCCAGGTGCAGATCGGCTGTGTCCGCTAAGCTAGCTATCTGCAGCAACACCGTGGGTTCGGTGCCGTCCAGGCTCAACGGCCGGCCGGGCTTCTCTAGGGTCAGAGGAAAGAGCAACAGGGCGGCGGCGATAGCCGCCAGGGTAAGGCGGGTAGTAGACACCTTCAAGAGCGCTCTGGATCCGGTGGGGTGTCCCGCTTCTCGACATCGTGGCGCCACCTACGCATGCTCTCCAAGCGGCGTTCGCGCAACTTGATCGCCTCGGCTCGGAGATCGATCACCCGATCCGACTCGTCGAGAATCTCTACTCCCAAGGTGGTCTCGACCAAGTCTTCCAAGGTCACCAGGCCGCTGATGCCACCGTATTCGTCGGTGATCAGAGCAAGATGCTCGCGAGTTTCGATCAAGCGACGCATCACCCGACCGATCACCTGGCCTTCTTGGATAAAGAGAGCCTTGCGCAGGAATTTTGTGATCGGAGTCTGGGGATCCTGGTCGTTGGCTGCCGCGAGCAGCACATCCCGTTGCAATACGAACCCCGTCACGTTGTCGTGGTTGTCTTTGTACAGTGGAATGCGGGAGAAAACCAACGTGTCTTCAGCGGCCAGAAAATCCGCGATAGTGGCCTCTGCCGGCAACATGCCGATCACCGTCCGCGGGGTCATGATGTCCTCGACCTTGATCTCGCCGAGGCGCAGAACGTTGCTCATCAACTTCGAATCTGCCGCTGGCAGTGAGCCTTCTCGAGCCGCCAAATTGACCATCGCCGCCAACTCGGCGCGAGAAATGCTGGAGGATTCTTCCTTGCGCGCTAGCGAGCGGGTGATGAACCGCAGCACCCAGAGGGCAGGTTTGAGCAGTATGGTGAGCCAATGGGTGACCCGCGCCACAAAGCCGACCAGCTGCGAGGCGTACACCGTGCCGAGGGTCTTGGGGATGATCTCGGTCACTACCAACATCAGCAAAGTCAGCAGGCCGCCGAACAATCCCACCCAGGCGTCACCGTAGATCGCTGCAACTTGGGCGCCCGCAAGCGCCGCGCCACTGGTATGAGATACCGTGTTCAGGGTCAGGATCGCGCTGATCGCATCGTCCAGGCGATCTTGTTTGAGTTCGAACAATAGGGCCGCGCCGCGATCTCCCTTGCCCCGGCGGTGCTCGAGTTCCGGCAATCTGGAGGACAGTAGTGTTGCCTCCAAGACCGAGCACAGAAACGACAGCGTCAGGGTCGCCGCCACGGTGGCGACCAAGATCATCAGGGTCAAACTCATGCCAGTTGGGTCCTCATTTCTGCTCCCCGATCATACCCAAGATCAGTGATCGGCGTCGGGCGGCTTGCGGGGTCGGCCTCAACCCTTCGGGTCGGGCTCCACCCAGGTGCCAGTCTTGCCCGCCATGGCGTCGATCAAGGTGTCGGCGTCGGTGATCAGCGCTTTGCTGCCGGTGTGTTCGACAAAGCGGCACGCGGCCTCCATTTTGGGCCCCATGCTGCCGGCGGGGAATTGGCCGGCGGCCAGGTGCAGGCGCGCTTCGCTGGCCGACAGGCGGGCCAGAGGACGCTCGTTTGGCTGACCGAAATTGAGCACCACTTGGGTCACGCCAGTGAGGATGAAGAGTTCACTCGCTCGCACCTGCTCGGCCAGCACCTGAGAAGTGAAGTCCTTGTCGATCACCGCCTCAACGCCGCGCAACAGTCCCCGCTCGCTGCGCGCCACCGGTATGCCGCCACCGCCGGTGACGATTACCAAAGCTCCGGAGTCCACCAAGACCTGGATCTGATCACACCCGATAATATTGATCGGCAATGGCGAAGGCACCACTCGCCGCCAGCCGCGCCCGATGTCTTCGCGCATCAGCCAGCCTTGCTGCTGGCTTAGCTCGCTTGCTTCGTCGCCAGTATAGGCCGAACCGACAAACTTGCTCGGTTGGTCCAGGGCCGGGTCAGTGGGATCGATCTCGACCATCGTCATCAGAGCACAGACAGGAGTTTCCAGACCACGTGCCAGCAGCTCGTTGCGCAGCACCCTTTCGATCATGTAGCCCATTCCGCCTTGCAGGTCGGCGACCACAATGTCCAAGGGAAGCTCAGGTGCTTGGCCGCGGGCTAGTTCGACGCGGATCATCTGGTTGCCGACCTGCGGTCCGTTGCCGTGGGTGAGAACGACTTGGTAACCTCGCTGCACTAACTCGGCAATGATCTGCAAGCTGCGCCGCAGATTGCGATAGTCCTGCTCGACACTATCGTCGGTTCCTGCTCGGGTGATGGCGTTGCCGCCGATTGCTACCACGACTCGACGGTCGACAGCTGGCTGCATGGGAAGGGCTCCTGAGTCTCGAACACTCGCCGGGGATTCTGGAGGCGGTATTGTAAGCCAATCGGAGGTATGAGAACAGGCCCCGCGCGATCGGCCCTTGGCCGCCAGTCGGCCGTCGTTGGCGGCCTGAGGAGACAAGAGCTGCCGTACACGATAGACTTCCCCGGTGAGGGTAGTAGGGGGAAGAAAAAGCTGGCCAGCATGGCAACTAACCGGCGCGGCAACTGACCGGCGCACTAGTTAGCCAGTATGGCAACAGCTTGGTCTCGGTGATCGCCAACTGCAACTGCACTTGAATAGAGCGATCGCATTGAGCGCATTCGAGTTTCTCGTCGCAGTCCAGCGGGCTGGCTGGTGAGGCGTCCGCTTCTCGCGGACCGGCGCTGGCCATTCCCCCCCCAAATGCAGCCCGCTGCATGCCGCGGTGCTAGGGTTCAGTACTGTCAAGCGGCAGAGTATCTGAGTACAATTGCGTTACGTCTCTTCTCGTAGCGAGCAAACTTAGGGAGTCAGGCCGCAATGGGGAAAAAGATCCGCGTACTGGTGGCAGAAAGGCAGCCAGCGACCCGCGAACAGATCCAGAAGTTGATCGCCGAGCAGGTGGAGATGGAGGTGGTCAATGTGGCGACCTCAATGGATGAGATTTTCAGTCAGACCGAGCAGGATCCACCGGACGTTCTGCTGCTCGATCTGAGCATGCCAGGCAGCGGTTTGCGCGCCCTCGAGCAGCTCGCCGAGTTGCGGCCTGGGATGCGGGTCATCGTCTTGGCGACCCACGTAGAGACGACGCTTTTGCGTTCGGTACTGGCCTTCGGCTCGCTGGGCTACGTGGTGCACAAAGACAACCACCGCGAGCTGCTGTCGTCGATCAAAAAGATCTGCAGCGGCCGTTCCTACATCGACGTACCCACCGGTGGCCTGCAACTACCGCCAGGACTAGATCCACGATCACCGAGGTTCGAAGAAGTGCGAGGCAAGTTGGCATTGCTGAGCAAACGCGAGAGCGAGGTTCTAGAAGCGGTTGCCTTTGGCTACACCAACCGCGAGATCGCCGCTCGCATCGGAGTCAGCGTCAAGAGCGTTGAGACCTACCGCTATCGCTTGGCGGAGAAACTCCAGTTCAAAAGCCGCGCGGACCTGGTGCGTTTTTCCCTTGAAGCAGGACTCTTGCAGGTTGGCAAAGAGGTCTTCGACGGTCCTCTGCCCTCTTAGCAGCCAGGGCAGGAGGCAAGTAACCTCCAGCCTCGAGCCACCGTACCTCGGCCCTTTTCTCACTTTCAGAATCGCTAGATAGTTTCTCGCGCCTATTGCTCGATGGGATCGAATTCGGCGAAACCGGCCAAGGCATGGGCTGAAAAGCTGCCTTCGGAGATCCAGTCCCGCAAGAAAAAGCCATGGTCTAGCATCGGCAGGGCATTGTTGTCTGGCCGTCGGATGTTGGTCATGGTGAAGGCAAAGTCCTCTTGCAGCGCCACCGCACCGTCATTCACTCCAACACCTTGCAACAGCGGGTAAGTGGTGAACTTGATCGACCGATCCACCGCCTCGGAACTCTGCAAGGTAGCGGTCGCGCCGAGAGTCGCGATGTTCGGTGAAAGGGAAGTCAGGAGCGCATTCTCAAAGCTGATTGCCAGTAAATTCTGACCGCTACCATTGAGGCGGAAAGAGGCTACGCCGTCGACATCCCAGCTATGCACCCAATTGCCGCCACGGGCGCTCAGCGTGTAGCCGCTGATGTGACCGACGAAGGTGAAAGTGGCGGGGAAGATCACCACGCTGCCGCTGCCGTCGTTGTTGAGGTCGATCATCAGGTCCACATTGACCGCCGAATCAACGCTGAAAGCCGCGGCGTCGTTCAAATCGGCCGGCATTGAGCCGCCGGAGTTGCCGCGAAAGGTGGGCCCATCGTGATTGTCGTCCGACGCGAAGCTGAATGTAATCGCCGCCACCGGCGATGTGGCCAATAACACGCCAATAGCCAGAACGCAGAGCCAGCTGGATAAGGATCGTAGTTGCATGAGCTTCCTCCTCAGAAAGCCGTGGTTTGCCCCAGAAAGTGAGCTGAGCAACACATGTTAGCAATCTCTGACTTGCCACGGCGATGCAGGAGATTTCTCTCGCTCTGCCGTTTCACTCGCCAGCGAAGCGCGCCTCCGCTGAATCAGCCGCGGCGTCGGGAACACATTCGCTGGGCAAAGAATTGGAACCAAAACGAGGCAAAGACGGTCCAATATCTAGATGAACCTACTCGATCTTCTGCGCCATGAAGCGCCGCTGAGTCTGGATGGCTTGACGGCAGGCGTAGCTCTCTTTTGGCCGGTCATCGGAGCCGAGATCCTAGCGGTCGGCAGCCGCTATCGTGGTACGACTAGACGCGGTAGCGTGGCAGAGGCCCTCTGGCCTCTGCTGCAAGGGCGGCTACTGCTACCAATTCTTCTGTGGGGCCTGATTTCAACTCGCTCGCTTTCAAGGGCGGTCTGGTACGCAAGTGTTTCGCACGGCCCCTCGTGGGAAGAACTCTTGACCTCCTTGGCGCTATCCATGTTCCACGGCGGCCTATTGCTGGCCACGGTGATGAGCCTTCGCACTGTGTGGCTTTCACCTCGCGGCCTGCTTGCGGCTCACACTGGCTTGACCGGAGTCCATCGAATCACCTTTCAAATCGTGCTGACTTCGGTAGTCTTCTTACAGGTTCTCATTCTGCTGATTCTCACCCGACTCTGACTTGCCAACTGAAGTTGCCGCTAGGAGATCGCCAAGGAAACAGCGTCCTTGGGTTGGCGGTAGGCTCACCAGGAGCGGCGCCACGAGATTTCTTCATCAGGGGGGCAAGATTGCTAACACTACCCAGGCGAGGGTCCAGGAGGAGTCAATTCCTGGCTTGGTCAATCTCCCAACAGCAGTTTGAGTCCTTCGATCTTCTGATTGATCTCCCCTAAGCCAAGATCGCGGTAGCGGTTGGGTAGGAAGCGGCTGTCGGTGCATTCCTTGGTGGCCACCAAATCCATCAACTGCAAGCGCTCGATGTGGGCCGAGGGGCGCATCTCCTCGATCACCCCGGAGACTATTTCGGCCACCGGCTTGGCACTCTCGCCTTCATCTTGGGTCGCGTGTAAGCGCAAGGCGCGCACCAGGATGCCTTCCATCTCGTTACCGCCGATCTGGTTGTTGTCGGGCAGGGGAGGCAGGTCTTGTTGGTCGATCTCGAGTCCGACTTTGCGAGTCATGGCCCAGAACAGCTCGTGACGGCTCTCGGCGTCGCCAGGGGGGAAGAGGGGAATGTGCACATCGAGCCGGCCTTGGCGCTTGAGGTCGACCTCCAGCAGGTCGGGGCGGCTGGTGGCGAAGACCCACAAGATCTTGCCGCGGTTGCGGGTGTCGCTCATCTCCTTGGCCAGCATGCCGTAAATGCGGCCGGAAAGGCCCGAATCACTCGAATCGCCGCCTCGCTTGCCGGTCATCTGATCGGCTTCGTCGACGAAGACGATCACCTGGCCCAGAGCGCGCAAGATGGTGAAGATGCGCTCCAGGTTGCCCTCGGTGGCACCCACCCAACGTTCGCGAAAGTTTTTCATTTCGACCACCGGGATGCCGACTTCTCCGGCCCAGCAAGTCACTAAGAAAGTCTTGCCGGTGCCGATGCGACCGCAGAGCAAGTAACCCATGGGCAGGGCGCGAGTGCGGCCGGCTTTGAGCAAGGCGGCGTCTTGGCGCAACCAGGCTTTGGCCTCGTGATGGCCGGCGACATCGTCGAGGGTGCGCTTCGACTCGATGAAGGCAATGCGGCCGAAGGCCTCCTTCTCGATCAGCTCTTTCTTCACTCGCGTCAAGTAGTCGCTGGTGATGCGCTCGTCGCCTTCGAGAGCCCGCCGCACCAGGGAGCGGACGTTGACCCGCGACAGGCCTACCAACTTGGCGGCCAAGGCTTCACGATCGACTTCGCAAACATGCTCGAAGTCTGCCAC
This sequence comes from Candidatus Multivoradales bacterium, assembly GCA_965248925.1. Lineage (GTDB taxonomy): Bacteria > Acidobacteriota > Thermoanaerobaculia > Multivoradales > J023 > CBDFLE01. Next base: position 659,476 of record CBDFLE010000005.1, read on the forward strand.
CTGGTCGGTTAGGTGGTGGACGAAGCGGCGGATCTCAGCCGCCTTGGGCAGAGTCAGTTTGATTTTTGACGAATAAGGGCTCTCGACCAGCAGCCGGTTGAGATCGGCCAGGTTCTCGGTGATCAGTACGTTGGCGATCACCGCCTGGGTGATCGACGGATCGGAGCCCCAGTCGAGCAGCCGAATCAGGGTCTGGCTGAGATCACCCGAGAGGTGCAGGGCTTCGCCCTGGGGGGCGATGAAGTGGGCATAGTCGATCACCACGGCTACTTTCAGTGGCGCCCGCACCCGCTGACCCTGGTCGTCGAGGTCGGTGCGGTGCTGGCTGCCGCGGATGAAGCGATCGATGATCTCCAACGCCCGCTTGGCGTCGCGCGGCAGCTGGTTGGCTAGGTTCAGGGTCTCCATCTTGTCCTTGCCGGTGCTGGGCAGGGAGGCCCAAGAGGTACCCTGGAAGGTGTCAAAGGCCTTGAGGAAACGATGCACATGGTCGCCGCCCTTGCGCACCCGGATGCCGCGGCCGCGGTCGTAGTGCAGCACGACATCGAAGGGAGCGAACATCACCTCGGTGAGGAAGGTGCGCAGCGAGACGTAACGCTCTCCCTTGGCCCCGGTGGCGGCCGGCGCGGCGACTTCGTCGGCATCGCCAAACGCATCACGGCGCGGATCGCCGGCTAGAGGGCCCGCCGGCGCTGGCGCCGGCACCAGATCAGCGACGTTGCCATAGAGGATGAACTGGCTCGCCGAACCGCTGCGAAAGACATTGCGCATTTCCCCGGCCCAGGCCGGCAAGGAGGCTTCGCTCATCGGGTCTATTCTCCTTGTAGGGCGCTGGGTAGGCGAGGCAAATCGGGGACCGGGCTGTCGAGTTCGCTGCCCAAGTCACCCAGCAAGTCGGCGTGCTGTTCCATCCACAAGCTGGTCTCCTGCATTGATGAGCTGACCTGATCGAGGCGACTCGACAGCTGATCGGCGCCGCCGCTGACCGCGGTCTCCTCACGGATCAACTCGACTTGGCCCTCGATGCGCCGCAACTCGGCATCAATCACATCGAGACTCTCGCGGGCGCGGGCGAAATTATCTAGCCGCTTGCCGGTGATCTCCAACGTGCTCCGCAGCGATCGCGCCAACGCCGGTTGGGCCTCGGCGTCGATTCCTTCCAGCCGCTCTTCGAGTCGGGTGATCTCGCCGCGCAGGCCGTCCGGGTTGAGATTGTGCAGGTTGGCCATGATCGCCCGCCGCGATGAGAGCAGGCGGAGAAAGATCCGCAGCATCTGGTTGAGGCCATGATTTCGTAGTTCGCCGACGTTGCCCAGGCTGTCTCCACGGTCCTGGCGCAAACCGAGAATGCGGCGACACTGGTCGAGCAGCTGGCGATAGCGCTGCCTGCTGTCTGCCGATAGACGGCTCAAGGTGTCACCGATTCTGGCCTCATAGTTCTCTTGCACCGCCAGCAAGCGTTCGCCCTGAATCAACTTTTGAAACCTGGCACTGCTGGCCATCCCGAAGAGGTAGGTCAACTCGCCAGCAGCCCCCAGCAGCCAGAAGCCGGGATTGGCGATACCCAGCACGCCGAAGATGCCCAAGGCCATCCAATTGGCCGGCAACTGGCCCAGCAGTGGCAGGCTAGCCCTGCGGCTGAAGGCTTCCTTCAGATAGTCGCCGAATCCGAGCGGCCTCGCCATCAATCTGCCTCTGCTTTTGCCAGGGTCCTCGCCACCTCGCGCACCGCGTCGCGAAAATCACTGCGCTCCTGCACCAACAGCGGATCGGCCAAGCGATCGGGAGGGAAGATATCGTCGAAAGTGTGGGCGATAGTGCCTGGTGCCGAAGACATTACCCACACCCGGTCACCGAGGTAGACCGCCTCGGAAAGGGAGTGGGTGATCAGGAAAACGGTGGCCTCGACCTCGTGCCAGAGTTCGGTGATCAAGCGCTGCATTTCATAGCGAGTAGGTTCGTCCAAAGCCGAGAAAGGCTCGTCCATCAAGATAATGCGCGGCTTGAGCACCAGGGTGCGAGCGATCGCCACCCGCTGCTGTTGGCCGCCGGAGAGCTGCTTGGGGTACTTCTTCTCGTGCCCATCGAGGCCCACTCGGCGGATCAGCTGCATCGCCCGGTCTTCCATTTCCGAGCGGCTCAAGCCCAGCTCGCGCTTGGCCAGTTCGAGACCGAAAGTGACGTTACGCAGCACGGTGAGGTGGGGAAAAGAGCTGTAGCGCTGAAAAATCTGGCCCCGGTCACGGCCCGGCCCGGTGACTTCCTGGCCGCGAACCTTCACCGAGCCCCGAGTCGCCGGATAGACGTCGGGGAAGCCCTGAATCAGATTGAAAATCGTTGACTTGCCACAGCCGGAAGGGCCGATCAGCGAGATGAACTCTCCCTTGTCTTTGACATCCTCGACGCGAAAATCAACATCGCGAATGGCGGTGTAGGCACGCGCCGTGCCGGGATTGAAGGTCTTCTCAACGCTGGCGAATTCCACCACCGGCGGTTCTTGACTCGCCAATCCGGCCGTTGCCTGGCCGGCTGCCGCGCCAGCCTTCTCCTGGGAGCCACTCATCGATGGGCCTCACGGTAGGGAAAGAGCTTGTGGCCGAGCATCTGCCACAGCTTGTCGGTGAGGAAGGCGACGGTCACGATCAGCAGAATGATCAAATAGATGTGCGGGCGGAGTTCGCCGCGGCGCTGTGAAATGAGGATCATGCCGCCGACTCCCTTGCCGATGTCGACCATCTCGACCAGGATGATGTAGCTCCAACCGATGCCAAAACCGAGGCGCATGGCCTGGAAGACATCTTGCCACGACACCGCCAGCAGCACCTTCAAGACCGCTTGTAGCTTGCTGGCGCCGAGGGTGTAAGCGGTCTTGAGATAGATCTCGTCGACCCCTTCCACCGCGGCGACGATCAACGGCAACATGTAGATCGAGAAGGCCATGGCCAGAAAAGCGACCTTCTGCTTTTCGTCAGTGCCGAAGAGACTCAAACTGAGTGGCACCAGGGCGGGAATCGGCAAGTAGGCGCCGAAAACCGCCAGCGGGTTGAACATCGCCTTGATCTTGCTGAAAGCACCCATCAACAGACCCAGGGGAAAGGCGATCGCCAATCCCACCGCGAATCCTGCTAGCACTCGGCCGAATGAAATTCCCAGATGGCGGACCACCGCCCGATCGAACCACAGGGAGGGGAAGGACCGCGCCACCTCCAGTGGACTGGGGAGGATGACCGAGGAGATCATCCGCGATTCCACCGTCGGGCCGGCGGTCACCCCCCACCACAGAGCGAGGAGGGCGAGGATTGGCGTCAGACCCAACAGCCAATGCATCCAAGTAGGTACGTCTTCGCGAATGCGCAGCCAGCCGAAGGGGCCGCGCGAGGGTGGAGGAGCGCCCGCCTCGAGCAGTTCGTCAACCTCTTCCTGGTCGGTAGCCGCCCCTTCTTCGTCACTCTGGCTAGGCTCGTCGCCGTCGTTGTAGAACAAAGACAGCAGGCCGCCGTCGTCGTCTTCCTCCGCTGTGGTTGGGTTGCCGGCGGCGGATGCATCGACGGGCGACGGCGGCTGGCGCCTATCTTGGCCGCGATCACTCAAGGCTCTACTGTGACTCCGGCGGGTAAACCGAGACCTCGACCCGACGGTTCAAGGCGTGGTTGTCGGCATCGCCGAGATCGGCGGGTTCGTTCCAGCCCATCCCTTCGATGACGAATTTGTTGGGATCGAACTGATACTTCTCGACCAAGACCCTACCCACCGCTTCGGCGCGCTCGGCGGAAAGCTGCTTCACGTCCTCGAAGCGCACCCCACGGCCGCGCATTGACCCGTCAGTGTGGCCGACGATGGCCACCACCGCGCGCTCGTATTGGCCGGCCAGTCGGGCGACTCTTTCGAGGGTGCCGTCGACCGTCGGATCGTAGAGCGTGCCGGTCAAGCCATTACCGTCGTCATCGTGCTTCGGCTCGTAGAGATTCGATGAGTTGGGGTAGAAGTTGATGCGGATGGTCTGGGTCAGAATCGGCGACTCGGCCCGCACCTTGGAGTAGGTGGTGGGCACGAAGCTGGTGTGGTATTCATCCTTCTGATGGGCGAAAGTGCCTTCGCTGTCGAGGGCCTTAAGGATGCTGAAGTCCATCACTTCATCAAAGCGGGCCGGCGTGCCGATCAGGCCCAACTCGCGGTAAACAAAGGTGATGTTCTTCCAGGTCCGCTCGAAGTTGGCGGGCTCGTTCTGGTTGAGGAAGAACGCCTTGTTCTCGGCGAAGTTGGTGCGGTGGGCGTCGGCTTCCATGCCTTGCACCTCACCGACGGGCATGCCGTAGCCCTCAGACATCCATTGGAAAGCGTTGGCCTTGAAGCTGTCGTCCTGGCCCAGCTGTTCCATCGCCTTGAAGATCCCCGATACCAATCCCTTGACGATCTCCGGGTGATCCTTAGCGAAGTCGGCCCGCACCGCCCAGATATCGGCGATCAGCTTGTTGGCTTCCACCGTGGTGGTGAGAATCTTGGTGCCGGCGACCTTCTCCGGGATGTTGTAGATGTCCGGTGCCCAGGAGACACAAGCGTCGATCGATTTGTCGGCGACAAAAGCGGCCGCCGCCTCGAACGCGCTGGCAGTGAACTTGTGGTTGATCTCGCTCGGTTGAATGCCGGCATTGAGCAGCAGGTTGTTGAGGAAGTATTGCGAGGGGCTGTTCTGAGCATAGACCACCGTCTTGCCTCGCAGATCCTCGGCGGTCTCGATGTTGCCGCGCACGACGATGCCATCGCCACCGTTGGACCAGTCGATCAGCTGCGGGATGCGGGGCGCGGTGCGTGAGTCCTGCATCAAGCCGGGGGCGAAGAGCACCATCATGTCCAGGGTGCCCCACAACACATGGCTATTGCCCGAGGCATAGGCGTCGCGGGCCACCACCGGATCGTCGATCAACTTCAGATTAACCTTGAAGCCGTGCTCCTTGAAGAAGATGCTGTCCTCGTTGGGAGCGAAACCACCGTTGGCGGCGACGATCGGCAACCAGCCAATCCAGACATTGATCGGGAACTGGACAACTTTTTCGCTGTCGTCCCACTTGTAGTTGCTGACCCCCTGTACCGGAGGCAGCTTCTCTGACGCCACGTAGGCGTATTCGTTGACTGTCGTCACCCCCTGAGTGTCGGGAGCCTCGATCAGCTGCTGGTCTTTGAACGCAGCCAAGTCGATGTCTGCACTGCCCTTGCCTGAAGGCGCGATCAGGTCGCGAAAGTAGTAACCCGCGCCACCGAGCAGCGCCAGGATGAAGAGTAGAAGCACCAACTTGCCGAGAGCAGTCGGTCCGGTTTTTTCAGCCATCGGAGTTCCTCCGTTGTTTTCTAGTGCAAGAAGTTTCTAACCAGCGGCAATCAGCCTTCACTGACGCCGGGGCCCATGTCCTTGATTGGGACCGCAGATTCTGCGGCCGGGGCGGCGCTCTCGTCCACCGGCATATCGAGGCCATAGGTAGCGGCGAACTCGGCCAGCGCCTGGTCGGCCAGCGCAGCTTGTTCGGCGTCTTTGAGGTCCACTTCACTGATGTCGATCGAGGACTCGGCGACCCGCGCTCGGCCAGCGGCCTTGTCACGGCGCTCGGTGAGGTAGTCCTCAACACGGTTCAGGGTGTCGCCGGATCCGCCGATCTCGGTGATCATGCCCTGGGCCATCTCTTGCAGTTCGGCCTGGGCTTCGAGCATCTGCGTTTCGCTGAGCATGCGCTTCAACGAATCGATCTTGGCCTGCGCCTCGCGCACCGCCACATCGCGGGACTTGACCAGCTTCTTGTAGGTGCCATCGGCGGCCTCGAGCTGGCCGCGATTCTCCTCCAACTGCTCACGCACCGTCTTCAGTTGCAAGGCGTACTGGCCGGCGGCGGCGCGATTGCCCACTTTGAGGTTGGCGGCGGCCTTGGCGGCCAGCTGGCTGTCCTGCTTCTCCAGATTCTTGACCTGGCGCATCAAGCGCTCGACAAAGGCCGCGTGATTGGCCAGGCTCTCGTTGAAGCGCGAGATCTGACTGCGAAGGTTCTCCTTCTCGGCCTCGATCAAGGCCCGCGGGTTGGACTTCTCGATGCCGGAGATAAACAGGCTCAGGAAGCCCTTGAAGAGGTTGCTGAGGCGTCGAAACATGGGCGGCGTCTCCTTCAGACACCGCGGCTTCCTCGAAGGCTGGCCGCGGCTCGCGTCGTTCGCCGGGGAGGGTAGCGGAGCAGCAAAGCGCCCGGCATCGTACGTGGTGAATTTCAATCGTGGGGCGATTCTAGCAAACATCTAGCCAATAAGGCGCGTCTGCGGCCACCGACAGAGGTGGCGGCGAATTCTTCCCACAGCTGTCTAAACGTCGCCTTTGCAGATAGGTACGGCTACCAGACCGGCGCTATTCGGTCAGCCGATCTAAAGCTGCTCTCTTCGGCCGCCAGGGGTATCAAGAAGGCTTCTGGGGAGTAGCCGCAGTCGGGCGCCGCTCCTTGTCCCGCCTTGGCAAGCGGCTAGCTGGTTGGCGCTAGCGCAACTGAGCCAGGACCCTAGGGCGAAACGCTAGTCCACTCGCTGGTACTGTTGGACTCGAAGCCATCCTCGAAGATCTTGCCAACGGTGCCGGTGTTAACGGTGATACCGAAACCCGTAGCGGTAGCGAAATCGACGCTGACCGAGATTGACGCGGCGGCATCGACAAAAGTTTCGCCAACCGTCCACATGGTACCCGCATTGTCACCGAAATTGGCCGGGGGATCGGCATCGTCCACCGCCCAAGAGGGTTCCGAGCGACCGACCACTACCTGGTGGATAATCACCGCGTCGCCGACGAGTGCTGCTTCGTAGTCGCCGCCGCGCAGCCGAGCTTCGACTGTGTACCAATGCGAGCTATCGATCGCAATACGCACCAATTGAAAATTGCTGGCGCCGATCAGAGAAGTGCGGTCGAGCAAGATCTCGGTGCTGCTGTCGGCCGGCGGCTCGAAGCGCCGCGCCGGCGCGAACCAACCGAGGGAGTCCTTGTGGTAGGCATTCACATGCTTGCCCAACCGGCCGTAGGTGCCGTCCACGACGGAGTAGGAGGTGGCAGAACTCATCACGTCCCAAGGGCTGTCGTAGGGATTGGAATCGCCGTCAAAATTGTTGGCGTGGGGTAGGCCGAATCCATGTCCCATCTCGTGGGCGATCACCCCTTCGTCGGCGTAGCCCCAGGGCGGCTCCCAAGTCGTGCGCCAAGTCTTCGCCACCCCATCGAGGGTGGCGAAGCGGCTGCCGCCCCAAGCGCAACAGTCAAGCAAGCCGTTGAGCATGATGTTGATGCCTGCGAAGGGATTGCCGCCGCCCGAGAAGTCGACAAACGGGTCCGCCGCGGCTGTGCAATCGTTGAAAATAAGATTCAGGTTGGCGTTGGTACCGCTGCCCGGAGTGGGTACGTAGCTGTTATGGGTACCGGGTAGGGCCACCCAATCTATTGCCGTCGAGCCGATGATGTCGATTTGGCCGGCTGAGACCTCACGCCAAAAGTGATCCAGCCCGCCGGGTGCGTTGGCATACATGCCGTTGAAGAAACCCTGGTCCCGCGGCTCGGTAGCTACGTCCGAGAACTTACACAGCAACGATACCCAGGGCTGGGAACCGCTGACTACCCCACGCGCATCAGTTTCGCCGAGCAAGCGGATGGCGGCGACGTCAAAGTGCTGCTCGCCAGCGGCGGCTTGGGCGGCGAGGCGGGGGAAAACCCGCACGCGCCGACCGTCCCATCTGGCCACGCCACCGCGCAGCAACTCGAAGCTCATGCTCAGCTCCCGGCTGACTCCTTGTTCGTCGGTGAGCAGAATCCTGCGCGGGGTGGCGATTACGGCACCGGGCTGCGAATCGCCCCAGACGATGCTCAACCAACCGACTACGGAGGGCGCGAGGTCAGCGGCGAGCGTCGGGGCCGCCAGCAGCATGGTCAGCAGACAGAAGGCGGCGGAGCACGATGGCACTTTGAAGGAGGTCATTCATTTTCCTCGGGAAATAATAGCTCAGCGTATGCAAAACTCACTATAACACGCATGGACCAGCGGCCGTTGGGGTCGGGCAAAACCTGTCGGCAGCTGGAGTCTTTGTCCCTTTCGCCCTAGTTGAAATCGATCTGGTAGCGGCCTTCAGCCATCAGCAGGACGGCCTGATCGTGTTCAAAGTGCAGCTCAACAGCAAGCACTTCAACCCTTGGTTGGGTTTCCCGCAGATAGACCCGATCGATGTGCACCACTGCTTCGGGTCGGCTGAAATCAGCCGCGCCTACCTGCCCGCCGAAGTGGTCGCTGCGTCCGAAGGCGATGTGCAGACCCAGTTTCTCGTCGAGCAGAATCTCACCTACCGGGCGGACGCCGAAATCCGCCAGCACTCCCAGGCCAAGTTCGGCCAAATTGCCATAGGCCGGCTCGGCACTCAGGCGGGCAGCCTCGCTTTTGGCGACCGCTCCCCCAGCCTCAACCGCCACCGCTCGATTGCGGTCGATACGGTAGATCACAACTTCGCCGTCCAGCTCCACTGGCAGGGTGCCGGCACTAAGGCTGGGATCGCCATCCTGCTCCCCTTCATAGGGCACGATGTAGGACTCGCCGGAGGGCAGGTTGCCGGCGTTACCCGGCTCTGGCAGCAGGCCGCCCGAAGCGTGGGCGGTGCGGTGGCGCAAGTCGAGAATCAGCCGATGAGTCTTGCCGGCGGCAGCGAAGCGAAGCTCGGCTCGCTGGGCGCGGTCGAGCAAGCCCTTCAGCAGCCGCACTCGACGATCGATCTCCACGTAGTCGAGGCGCAGCGCCGGCACCATGGCGCTGCTGAAACCGGGCAAAGTGGCGGCCCGCAGCTGGTGCCGCGGCGCCGCCAGCTTAAGCGGTGCGGTGGTCGACAGTTCAGTGGGTGCCAGCAGCAGGTCGAGGCGGTTGAAAATCTCACTGAAGGACTCGCCGCGGTTGGGATCGAGCTGATCCGCATCGGTAGGCAGGTCGCCTGCCTGGTAACGCCAGGCGGTCGCTGGCAAGTCGGCGTTGTTCCGCCGCGCGTTGCGATAGAGGTAGAGTTCGATTTCCAGCCCTAGCTGGTCCTGTTGGGCGCGGAGACGCTGATACCAATCGAGCGCCATTTGCCGCCGCTTCTGCCAGCCGGAATGGTCGGCCAGTTGGGCATCCGGCAGATCGGTGATGACCGCTAACCGACGATCCTCGTCACGCAAGCTGAAAACCCGGCGGACAAGATCGACCAGCTCGTCATCAGAGAGCCGCAGATCACTGGTAGAGGCGGCGGGGGAGTAGGTCATCAGTGGATCCTCACCACGGCTCAAACCGATGCCGCCAGCTCGACCAACCTGTCGCCGATGACTGCTACACGCCAGCCGCGAAGCGCCTCGGGGAGAATCATCTCGCTGCCTTCGAGGCTGCGACGCAGAGTGTCTTCCACGCTGCGTCGGTTGGACAGCAGCTCTGGCGGGACATTGAGCTCAGCAGCCACGGCACTGACCTCCTGGCGCATCCTCGCCACGGTGCTCTTGTAGGGTCGCAAATCCGCGCCCTGGGAGAGGTCGGGGGGCAGGCACTCCTCGGCTAAGGAGCGTGCATCGGCGACCAACTGTAAGATTCTGGCACCGTAGCGTTGCACCAAGCCTGCCTCCATGCCCCTTATCTGGCTCAACTGACGCTGGGTTTCTGGCATCCGCTGGGCAATGTCGACCAGCAGATGTTCGTGGATGACGAAGTTGCGAGGTAGATCCCGGCTTCGAGCTTGCTCCTCGCGCCAAGCGGCGAGCTGCTGCAAGGCGCCGCGGCGTCGCCGGTCGAGGCGGCCACCGCCCTTGATCTTGCGATAGACCTGCTCCGGCTCAGGTAGGAAACGGTGCGGGTCCATCAATCCCTCAAGATCCTCCTGCAACCAACTCAGCCGGCCGAGCTGCTCGAGTTCGGCACTCAGTAAGCGATGCAGCGGCAGCAGGTAGAGCACATCGAGCGCGGCGTAGCGTAGCTGGGCCGCGGACAAAGGACGTCGGGTCCAGTCGGTGCGGGTCTCTCCCTTGGGCAGGGCAACGCCGAAAAAGCGCTCGACCAAGCGGCTATAGCCCAGCGAGTAGCCATGACCGGCGAAGGCGGCGGCGAGCTGGGTGTCGAACAAAGGCCGTGGAAAATCGTCGCCCAGGCGATGTAGGACTTCGAGATCTTCGCTGCAAGAATGGAAGACCTTGGCCACCTCTCGGTTGGCCAGCAGCTCCAAGAGGGGTGTCAGATCCAGTTGCAGAGGATCGACCAACCAGATCTGTTGCTCGGTCGCCACTTGCAGCAGACCGAGACGGGCGTAGAAGGTGCGCGTACGCACAAACTCGGTATCCAAGGCTAAAGCACTGGCGTCTTGCCACTGGGCAGCGGCCTGGTTGAGTTCATCCTGGTTTTTCACCAGAGTGGATGCGAGTTGGGGAATCGTTTCAGCGGTCATCAGTTCTCGGTAGTAGCTCGGAGTTGATTGGCGGGGTAGCCCGCAAAAGCAGCCGGGGGGCTGCAAGAGGGGAGGATCTATCGTCGCCCTATCCTACCAGGCAGGGTGCGGCTATCTCTCCAATCGAGCCTCGGCGTGGGGAGAAATCTAAGGCCTTTTCCGGTGTCGCGCCGCTAACAAGTCGGCCCAGCCGTGTCGCTTCGCCTGCCAGCCCGCGATGGGTAAGAGGGCGAGCAGTAACAACGCCAGAAGGGTAGGCCTAAGCTGCGGCCGCAGGCCATCGCTGGATTCGCCCAGGCGCAACATGCGGTCGGCGGCCCAGCCGTAGGTCAGAGTGCCGGGAACGATGCCGATCAAGGTGGCCAGCGCGAAGGGAAAGAAGCTGATGCGGGTCAGTCCACAGAGCAGGTTGAGCAGGGTGAAGGGCAAGGACGGCAGGACCCGCAACCAGAGTACGATCCAACCGTCGAACTCCGCAGTCTGGCGGTCGAGTCGCAGCAATGCTGGATGGCTACTTAGCCTTCGCGTGATCCACCGCCGAGCCAGACCACGCGCTAGCAAGAAAGAACCGCAGGCGCCCAGCGTGCCACTGCACACAGCGACTCCAACCGCTGGCCACAATCCCAGTATGGCGACAGCGGCGATTAGCAGCAGAGTGGCGGGAATACCTAGTAGGGTGCCGAGAGCGAAGGCTACCGTCGCTGCCGGATATGCCCAAACGCCCAGTTTCTCCGCCAGCTTGGCCAGAGTTTGCCCAGAGGGCAGTGCCCACTCAGACCAGCTCCACCAGGCCAATAGAACTAGCGCTAGAATCCCCACTGTGAGCAGCGCCGGGCTGCGAGGTAAGCGCCGTTGGCGGTTCAGCGGCCCACCCCAGATCGAGGCTGGCACCAGCGGGAGCGGCGCCGAGCTGTGGATCTTTTCTTTGCTTCCATCGTAGTTTTATTATGCCTCTAATCGATTTCTTGAGCCACCTCCGCTATCCCACCACGGATTGGGACTTGGCACCCTACCTTGAGTTGCGCCGCCAGCGCGATGCGCTGCTGCGCTGGCCGGTGGCCGCTCTCGCCTGGCTGTCGCTGCCTCCAGCCGCGGTCAGCCTAGCTGGAGTGGCCTTGGCGGCCGGCACCTTGTGGACTTTCGGCGCCCGCCCGCTGCTGGCACTCCTGGCCTTTCTTGGAGCGCTGCTCGCCGACGCGCTTGACGGTGCATTGGCGCGGCGTCTGGGGCGCGGCGATCGCCGAGGCAAGTTGCTCGATCAGCTCTGCGACAGTGCTACTTTCATGCTGGTACTGGCCGCTTTGGCGCGGAGTGATCTGGTGGGCGACGGCTGGTGTCTGCTCGCCGCTGGAGTGGCGCTGGGTTTACAGCCGCTAGGAATATGGCATCACAATGCCTGCCACCCGAGCCTCGCCGGCATCTATCCCGGTGCTGGTTTTTTCGCCCACAGCCCAAAGGCCCTGGTGTATGCCGCAGTGTTGCTCTGGCTGACTCTCTCGGTCAATCTGCTCGAGCTAGCGATCATCACCGCCAACGGCCTGTCGCTGGTCTTCGCATTTGGCCTTGCCGCCAGCTTGCGCTGGCGCCGTTGCGGTCGGTCCGCTAGCCCCTGACAGCTACCTTCCCGCGGCCATCAGAAGAGCTTGTGCTCCTGCCTTTTGCCGAGCAGCATCTTGTGCTCCAGGCGTTGACGATGTGCTTCGTAGAAGGCGAACAAGAAAACCCGCTCGTTGCCTGGCGGCAGTTCTTGAGGCCACTCGATCTTGCGCCCGACGCGCGAGGCAATCTGCTCCAGCAATTCCTGGTTGGCGTCGTTGGGGAGTCCTGATCGACCATCACCCAGCCGGTGGCACAGCCCAGAGCCATCACCAGGATTGAGATCACGACCGCCCAGCGCAGCCGCCAGACTTGCGCCGGAAAACCGCGCCAGAAGATCCGCGACCGCCGCCAACACTATCGGCAGCACCGTCCAGCTGCCGCCAAGGAGCGGCAACCGGGCCCTACTTCGACCCCAGGGAAGAAAACTCCCTTTTCAGCTCTTTAGGTCGCTGCCCGCTCAGCGGCTCAGGTTTCGGTGGTGCCCTCGCGGTTCACCGAGGGTCGATGGACTTGTAGATCCAGTTGGGGGAATGGAATCTTGATGCCCGCGGCGCGGAAGCGACGGTGCACTTCGCTGTTGAGACTGTCCAGGGTGCGCCCGCGCAACACCGGTTCCGCAATCCAAGTCAAGAGCTCAAAAGCCAGGCAGGAATCGTCGAAACGGCGGAAGCGAACTCGCGGTTCGGGATCCTCGCAAACTAGCGGCTCGTCCCGAGCGATGGCCATCAGCGCCTCGCGCACCTGGTCGATGTCGGAGTCGTAAGCCACCCCGACTCTGACCCGCACCCGGTGTTTCGACCATCTCCCGCCGCGTTCGTTGACAATCTTGGTGTTAGCGAGAATGGAGTTGGGAATCACCACCTCGATATCGTCCCGAGTCAGGACTCGACTCGAACGGATACCGATTTCCGTGACCTCACCGCGCAAACCGTCCTCCAGGACGATGAAATCGCCGACCGCAAATGGGCGATCCGTGAGGATCGAAATACCTGCGAAGAGGTTGGCCAGGGTGTCTTTGGCGGCCAGCCCCAAGGCCAATCCGAGAACTCCCGCAGAAGCTAACCAGCCGCTGATATCGGCCTTCCACGCCAGGAGCAGAAAGTAGACCGCGGCGCCGAACAACAGCACCCGCGCCAGATTGTCGAACACCGGCAGAGTTTGCGCCTGGATCAGCGGGAAACGGTGGCGATGACGGCTCAGCAGCTCGAGCACCAAATGGGTCAGGCGAAAACCGAAGGCCATCCAGAGCACGATGGCCAGGCTCTTCATCAACGCCAGGGTGTAGCGGTCCAAGCGCGGATGGTCGGTGATCCCAAGGCGCAGGCTGGCCAGGTGCACACCGATCAGCAGCAGGCTCCAGAACAGCGGCCAACGCAGGGCCTGTAACAACTGATCATCGACCTCGGTGTCCGTGCGCCGGGTCAGCAGCGGCAGCAAGCGCTGCACCAGTAGCCGGCTGATCGCCGCCCCGGCGAGGGCCGCAACGATGATGAGCAGGGCCTGTAAATAGCGATTGGGCGCCAGCTGAGTGATGGTCTCTAGAAGAGCTTCGTAATTCACTGAATCTCCATCCGGTTTCTACTGATCATTCTAGACCTAGCTGGCAGTGGCGGCATGCCGACGGTGGACTTTCTATCGCCCGTCGTATGGGGACTTGGCGATCTGGCTATCGAGTTTACGCGCCGATCGCGCTTTTCAACATGAAGCCAGAGTCAAGCCAAGCCTCGCAACCAGGAGTTCCAAACATGCGCAAGAAAGTCGAACCCATGTGGCGCCAAGAGCTGCGCAAGACCGCCATCGGTGGATTGATCTTCAGCCTATTGATAATGCCTTTCCCGACTGCTGTCTTTGCCCAGGGCGCGGTGGCGGTGGATCGCTTGGCTGGTGGATCCACCCAGTCGCCGCCCGCGGCTGAGAGCGGCAGTGTGAAGTTCATCGACCCGCCGCTGTTCCTGGATCCAGCATTGGATGCTGATGCCGACACGCCGGGAGTTCAGCTCGAACTCGAGCTCGACATTGCTTTCAGCGGCACCGCAACCGCTGACCTAGAACTCTACGTCAACAACATTCCGGCGGCCCTCGATCCACTGTTCTATAACGTCGGAGTCTATGGTGAGCCGGAGATTCACTCCCTGGTGAGTTCAGGATCCTTAACCGTCATGGTGACCCTAAATGACGGGCTCAACACTTTCGGCGCGGCCTTGCGCGGCGCCAGCGGCAGCGGCTTGGCGGCGGACGCCACCGGTACCTACGTCGACCCGGACTTGGATGACACCACATTCTGGGCCGGGGAAATCGCCGCTGTGTTGTACAGCATTGAGCAGCGAATTTTCGGCTCTACCGCCTCGGCCGGGGACCGGCAAGCCCTGACTGACATCACCTCGTCACTGATCGACACCGTGCTATTGGCCCGCGACGATCCCCACGCCTGGATGCAGTTGCTACAGGCCAACACCGACGCCGCTTTGGCACTCTTACAGCGGGTCTCCTATTTCGAAGTCACCGGCACCCTCGATGGCAGCGTACTGCCGAGGGCGGCTATCGATGCTACCGAGCAGGTGGTCACCATCGAAGTGCCCCTGAGCGGAGGCATGAGTGGCATACCCCAGAGCTTCGAACTGACCCTGCCCGACCGCACCCTCTCCGCCGCGGTGGTGACTTCGGAGGCCGGCAGCTACAGCGTGCAATTCTCGTTTGATTTCAACGGCGTCAGCGCGACTATCGAGGTGCTCGGCGCGGTTCAGGGTGGGCAGTTGAACCTCGAGGTCACCACCCATGACGTGCCGGTCGCCTTCACCCTCAGCTCGAGCGATCTCGACTTGCCGATCGAGTTGGCGACGACCCTCAGTGCTCGCGCGCGATTCAACCAGGGTGACGATCTCCAGAGCATCGCCAGTGACTTGCATGCGGAGATCTATGAGATCAATGACTGCATCCTGATCATTATCATCATGTGCCTGGCGGGCGAGGACGGCGTAGACGGAAGCGATGGCAGCGATGGTGCCGATGGCTCCCCCGGCGCCAAGGGCGCCAAGGGTGAGAAGGGCGAGGCTGGCGATGTCGGCCCCGGTGGCGACGGCGGTGCAGGCGGCGCCGGTGGAGCTCTAGGCGGCCCCGGCATCGGCGGACCCGGGGGAATGAAGGGCCTCAAAGGGGTGCGCGGAGGGGCTGGCTCGCCAGGTGACGGCGGTAACGGCGGCCCAGGAGGCTTCGCCGGCACCGGCGGTCTGGGTGGCACCGTGGGAATCAGCGCTGCCGACCTCAACCCATGGACCGCGCACTTGCTGTATTCCACCAGCGAAAAGGTGTTGGGGGATGCCTGGGGTGAGTTCAACACCAGCATCGCCGGCTACGAGTTGGCAGTGGGCACCGATGCCGGTCGGGTCTATGTGTTGACGCCGATCGCCAGCACCGCCCGCCTCGCTCTGCTCGGTGCCGATGGCGGCAGCGGCCTGATCGGCAAGACCGGTCAGGTCGGGCGCCGCGGCAACGCCGGGGGCACCGGTCTTACCGCCGGCAACGGCATCGCCGGTGGCAACGGCTATCCCGGCATCTGGGGCGGTTTCGCTGGCAATGGCGGCACGGGCGGGGTCGGTGGGGTGGGCCCCGACAACGGCAATGACGGCAAAGACGGCAATGACGGCCCCGACGGTGCCGATGGCAAAGATGCAACCAGCTCCGGTCAAGAAGGCGCCGATGGCGGCGACGGTGGCGATGGCGCCCCCTGTGGTGACGGTGGTAACGGCGGTGACGGGGGCAAAGGCGGCAAGGGTGGCGAGGGCGGCGCCGGTGGCAAAGGTGGCGATGGCGGTAAGGGTGGCACCGGCGGTAAGGGCGGCGCCGGCGGTGTGGGCGGTGTTGGCGGTAAGGGTGGCGAGGGCGGCAATGCCGGTCCTGGCGGCAACGGCGGCAAGGGCGGCGACGGCGGTAAGGGTGGCAAGGGCGGCACCGGCGGCCTTGGCGGAAGGGGAGGCCAAGGTGGTGTGGGTGGTCAAGGCGGCAAAGGCGCTCGCGGAGGCCTACTGCACGTCAGTGGCGGCCAAGCGGTACTGATGACTGACGGCATCAATGCCAGCTACAGCGCTAGTCAGCTCAACTTCGATGGCACGGCGATCAATGACCTTGAAGCCGATCTTGTGTTCCCCGGCGATAGCCAGCATCGCATCGTGGTGGTCACCGAGGGGGGCCGGGTCTACCTGGTCAACGGTTCCAGCGTGCAGTTGATCTTCACTCACAACGCGCCAATCAACGCGGTCGCGGTGTCCGACGTGGTCACCGTCAACAACGCGATGGAGATTGCGGTTGCGGCCGACAACGGCGTTCTCCTGCTCAGCTGGGACGGCAATCAGTGGAACGGCCTGCCGCTGCACGCCTCGGTGGGGGCGACGGTCAACGATGTGGATCTGGGGCAGCTGTGGGTCAACAACACACTGATTCCGGTGGTTGCCGCGGTCGATTCGGCAGGCAAGACCTGGTTGTCGCCGTTCTTGATTAGTTGGAGCTCGGCGTTCCAAATTTTCGCCAATACAGACGGTACACCGCTCAACGCGATCGCCATGCGGTTCTCGGACGACCCCACTGCCGGGGCGCAAGGGCAAGGTGGGTTCAGCGGTTCAATGGGCTTGCAGGGAGCTCCCGGACAGTCGGGAACTCCAGGTATCGACGGCCAAGATGGCCAGCCCGGTATGCAAGGACAGATCGGTGCTTTCGGCGCCCCTGGCGCCAAGGGCGGGAAGGGTGCGATGGGTGCTGATGGGGGTGCTGGCAATGCTGGCGCCGATGGCGCGGAGGGGGTCGAAGGGAGTGGTCCCACCGGTTCGCCCCGGTCTCCGGGGACGGACGGCATGGACGGCATGGACGGTGTCGCCTGTGGTGAAGCTGGCGAAGATGGTGAAGCTGGCGAAGGCGGGGAAGATGGCGAAGACGGGGAACTTGGCATGCCGGGTGCCGATCAGCCCCAGGCCGCCATGGGCGCCGCGGTGGCTGCCGGCATGGTTGGCACCGTGGGTACAGCCGGAGGGGATGGCCAGGATCGCGAGAACATTCTGGTTCAGAACGGCACTGATGGACCCAACGGTGGCAACGCTGGACAAGGCTCGACAGGTCCGGGAATTGGCGGCCGGCCGCAGGCCGATCCTGGCGATCCCGGCCTTGACGGTGCCACCAGCGATCTCACCAAGCCCCTCTCTCCGACCTTGTTCTTTATCTACCTGGCGGGTGAGAACGGCGATCTGACCGAGCTGACTCTGAGCGGTGTGAGCTTCACCTCACGCCTCTATTTCTCATCGAGCGAAGGTTTCACTGACGTCAAGCTGGGCTCTCTGGTCAGCAACTCCGCCGGCCCGGAAGTAGCTGTCGGCGGGCGCGCCAACCGGGTTTGGGTGCTTAGCGGTCCCTCGCTCGCGGGCACCGGTGTGGTGCTGCGAAGCACCACGACCAGCGACGATGTGGAGGAGCTGGTGATCATCCCCGCAGGGGATGGCGGTGTCGGGGGACCCGGTGGCCAGGGTGGCGGCGGTGGCATCGGAGGTCAGGGTGGCGTGGGTGGTCTCGGCGGCAATGGTGCACGGGGTGGCAACGGCGGCGTGGGTGGCTTCGGTGGCCCAGGCGGCGGGGGTGGCAAGGGCGGCAAGGGTGGCAAAGGTGGCAAGGGCGCCAACGGTGGCGATGGCGGTGACGGTGGCGATGGCAAAGATGGTGGTGACTCCACAGTGGGTGCGATCGCCGGTGTCGCCGGCGTCCTCGGTGTGGGTGGTCCCCCGAAGACCTGGATCATCATCGTCTACATCAAGACCCCTGAGGTGGTGGTGCAAGAAGTCACCGGCCGACTGATAGGCGGCGGTACCCAGGTCGACGCGGTAGGGGTCGAGAAGGGCTTCTAGAGCGGGTGCGACCACCGTTTGCTAGCGGCCGAGTCTGAGGTTGCTCGGGCCCCGGGGCTTGCCTCGGGGCCTTGCTTGTCTGGGCTGGCCCATGGAACGCTCGCGAATTAGTGTGATCTGCTATTCTCCCGCCGCCCCAAACGCTACCGGGTCGGCTGAAATCGCTGATTCGCGGTGGCTTTCCACGATCTTGGTCTTCCCGGACTTAATCTCCATGAGCCAGCTTGCCGCCGAAGTCTCTCGCCGCCGCACCTTCGCGATCATTTCGCACCCGGATGCCGGCAAGACCACCCTGACTGAGAAATTGCTGCTCTATGGCGGCGCGATTCAACTCGCTGGCGAGGTCAAGGCTCGTGGCGAGCGACGGCGGACGCGCTCGGACTGGATGAAGGTCGAGCGGGAGCGGGGAATTTCGGTCACCGTTTCGGTGATGACCTTCGACCACGGTAAATGCACCTTCAATCTGCTGGATACGCCGGGTCACGAGGACTTCAGCGAAGACACCTACCGTACTCTAACCGCGGTCGATTCGGCGGTCATGGTGCTCGATGCGGCGAAGGGCATCGAGGCCCAGACCCTGAAACTGTTCGAGGTCTGTCGGCTGCGCGACGTACCGATCATCACCTTCGTCAACAAGCTTGACCGCGACGGCCTGGAACCCCTCGAACTGATGGACGAGATCGAGGACAAGCTACAGTTGGAAGTGACCCCGGCCAACTGGCCGATCGGCATGGGACAGTTGTTTCGTGGCAACTACGAATTGGCCAGCAATCGCTTGCTGCTCACTAGCGGCGAACCGCGAGGAGAAGTTCTCGGCGGACTCGACGACCCCCGTCTCGAACAACACCTCGGTGGATCGGTCGCCGAAGAGCTGCGCGAAAATGCCGAGATGGCCCGCGAGCTGTGCCCGGCGTTCGATCGCGAGACCTATCGGGCGGGCAACCAGACGCCGGTGTTCTTCGGCAGCGCGCTGCGTAACTTCGGGGTCTTGCAATTGCTCGATGCGATCGAGAGCCTGGCACCTCCTCCCTGTCCCCAAGCGACGGCGGAGCGGTTGGTGGAGCCGCTGGAGGAGTCGGTCAGTGGTTTTGTGTTCAAGATCCAAGCCAATATGGATCCACGACACCGCGACCGCATGGCGTTTGTCCGCCTCTGTTCCGGGCGCTTTCGCCGCGGCATGAAGCTGCATCATGTGCGCATTGGCAAGCAGCTCAACTTGCGCAATCCGGTGCTGTTCTTGGCCCGCGAAAGAGAGCTGGCTGAAGAAGCCTATGCTGGCGATATTTTTGGCATTCCCAACCATGGCAACCTGCGCATTGGCGACGCTTTGACCGAGGGAGAGCAGCTCCACTTCACGGGTATTCCGAGCTTTGCCCCCGAGCTGCTGCAGCGGGCACGGCCCGAAGATCCGATGCGAGCTAAGCACCTCGGCAAGGCTCTATTTCAGCTCGCGGAAGAGGGCGCGGCCCAGGTATTCAAGCGCAAGATCGGCTCCGAGTGGATCGTCGGCGTCGCCGGAGCGCTGCAATTTGAGGTCCTGGCCGCCCGCTTGAGCACCGAGTACAAACTCGATGTGCGTTTCGAAGCCACCCAGCTCTTCACCGCTCGCTGGCTTGAAGCTGACGACCCGCGCTATCTGAAGAAGGTGGTCGACGCCAATGAAATAGCCATTGCCGAGGACCACAATGGCTCTCCGGTGTTGCTGGCCCGCAATGCCTGGCATCTCAACCGGACTGCCGAAGACTGGCCCGAAGTCCGGCTGCTGAAAACCAAGGAGCAGTTGCGGTAGGCCCGGTTCTGGCATAATCCTCTACCCAACAAGATCTGTCTGGAGGTGTTTGGAGATGCTTGATCCTGAGAACGGCTGCGCGAGGAGCGTATGAACGGCACGGCGATTGGCCCGCTGGGCTTCGGTGGCTATTTGCCCGAAAGGGTGATGAGCAATGCCGATTGGGCCGAATTTGTCGACACCAGCGACTCGTGGATTATCGCCCGTACCGGCATCGAGCGACGGCGGATTGCCGCGGCAGAGCAGAGTACCGTCGATCTGGCCCTGGAGGCATCGCGCTCGGCACTTGCAGACTGCGATCTACGAGCCTCGGACGTTGACGAGATCATTGTCGCTACCGACACGCCGGAAGTGATGGTGCCGGACACAGCTTCCTTCCTGCAACATCGTCTGGGAGCGCGGGAGATTCCGGCCTTCGACCTCGCCGGCAGCGGCTGCGCCGGTTTCGTGCAGGCTCTCGACGTGGCCCGCGCGCGAGTCATGCTGGGGGCCGAGCGAGTGTTGGTGGTGGGGGTTGAGGTGATCAGCCGGTGGCTGACTTGGAAACGGCGCGAAACCGATGTGCTGTTTGGCGACGCAGCGGCGGCGGCGGTGGTCGGTCGCCGCGACTTGGTAGCTGAGATTCTATCGGCCTGCGCCGGCACCGATGGCAGTCAGACCGAGATGCTGGGCTATCCAGCGATCGGTACCCGCCATCAACTGACCGTCGAAGATGTGGCCAGCGATCGACACAAGACGATCATCATGGATGGGCGGGCAGTGTTTCGCCACGCCGTGAGGCGAATGACCCAGGCTTCGCTAGAGGTCCTTGAGAAAGCTGGTAAGCAGCTGCAAGAGGTGGATCTGGTGATCCCGCACCAAGCCAACTTGCGCATTTTACGGGCTACCGCCGAACGCCTTGGCCTGCCGCGCGAGAAGCTCTACATCAATGTGCAGGAATACGGCAACACTGGCTCGGCCTCGGTGCCATTGGCGCTGTGGGAAGCGCGGCGCAACGGTCGCATCCAAACCGGCGATCTGGTGTTGGCGACCGCTTTCGGTGCCGGTTTCCATTGGGCTGCCGTGCTGCTGCAATTTTGAACAGCCAGCAGCTGGCTGGTTGGTTCAGGCGCTGCGGCTGATTGCTGGCTTGCAGCTCTGCAATAGCTGCTCTACTTGTTTGGCGGTCAGTGGCTCGGAGAGCAAGAAGCCCTGCGCCATCTCGCAGCCGAGCTGCTCGACCATCGCCAACTCACCTTCGGTCTCGACCCCCTCGGCGATGACCTCCAAACCGAGATTGTGCCCCAGCTCGGTGATGGTGCGCAAAATTACGGCGTTGGCCGGCTGGCGATCTGCTCGGCGAACAAAGGATCTGTCGATTTTCAGACAAGTCACCGGGAAGCGCTGCAAGTAGCTCAGCGATGAATGGCCGGTACCGAAATCATCCAGATAAAGCTCTACGCCGTGGCAGCGCAACCGGCTGAGCACCTCGATCACCCGCCGCGGCTGCTCCATGATCGTGTTTTCGGTAATCTCCAGGCAGAGCTGACTCGGTTCCAGCGACGAACTCGCGAGTGCATCCGCCACCAAGTCGAGCAAGTCGCCGCGTAGGAATTGGCGACCTGCCAGGTTGACGCTGATGCTCAGCCGTCCGGCGGCGGGAAAAGCGTCGAGCCAGGCGCGCAACTGCTTACAGGCGGCGGGCAGCGACCAGGACTCGATACGTTGAATGAAGCCTGTGTGATCGGCGATGTCGAGAAATTCTCCCGGCAACAACAGCCCTTGTTCTGGATGCTGCCAGCGCAGCAGAGCTTCGAATCCTGTAAGCGGACCGCCCGGCAAGCGGTAGATCGGCTGGTAGTAGAGTTCGAGTTCCTGCTCTTCGATCGCTCGCCGAAGTTCGGTTTCGAGGCGCAGGATCTTCATCGACCGCGAATGCATGGCTGGCTCGAAAAGACGCTGGCTCCCCGGACCGCCAGCCGTCGATCGGTGCATCGCGGTGCTGGCGTCGCGCAACAAATGCTCGGGATTCTGGTAAGAGCCGTGACTGATCGAGATACCCATCCCAGCGCTGGTGTAGACCTCGATAGCGGTGAGCTCGAAGGGCTCCGAGATGCGGGCTTGAATGCGTTTGGCGGCCACGCGAGCGGCAGCAGTCACCTTGAGACCTTCGATCAGCACCGCGAATTCGTCCGCCGCCAAATGGGCGACGGTATCGCGGCCACGCACCGACGCCCGCAGCCGTGCCGCGGCTTCTACCAGTAGCTCGTCGCCGGTGCTATGACCCATACTGCTGTTGAGATTCTGAAAGCGATCCAGCTTCAGGCACAGCACCGCGCAAGCGCGCTTACGACTGGCATGAGTGAGAGCTCGGTCGAGCCGGATTAAGAAGAAGGTGCGGTTGGGCAGGCCAGTCAGCGGGTCGTAGTAGGCTGCCCGCCGCTTGATCGCCAAGTAGCGAGCGCTACCGGCAAGGCTCAGCAACAGCAGGGTCGGCAAACCCCAAAGCCAGAGCCATGCCGCTGGCTGCTGCTCGGCGGTCAACTCAGGCGGTGCGACTCGGCCAGCCACACTACTGGCTTCTGGCGAGTTGGCGTGGCTCGACGCGGCAATCCACAGGCCGAGCCCAATCGCTGTGCCGACGAGCCGCCAATGCAGAGCCCCTCGGCTGGGTGTCCGCCCCTTTCGCGTTTTCTTTGCCATTAGAGCCCCAGCTCTCCCCTACTACATCTTGCCGGTCTCGGTCCCCAGAGGTTTCATCCCCAGAGGCTGGAAACGGCACGCTTTGTGTTGCGAGTATTCCGCCGGACTAACAGACTATCAGTAGTTTTGCCCGCCAGGCGGTAGTTTGCCGAACTTGCTTAGGGATCTCGAATAAGTGCAGAATGGATCCGTATCCAAAGGAAGAACATCATGCGAAGACTCACTTTCATTCTTGCCTTCTGCTGCGCCCTGGCCCAGGCCGGAGTGCTTCCCAGCCTGTCGCAGGTGGCCAAGTCGGAAGATTCCTCCGTGCTGCCAGAGGCCGACGCCGAGGTAGCGGCCGGTGCGGTGTTGATCGGCCGCATCGATGGCGATATCACCCTGTCCGAGAGTGCTTACGTCAAACGCCTGATCGATGCCGCCAAGGAGCGCGATTCGCGCGCCCTGGTGTTGGAGATCAACACCTTCGGCGGTCGGCTGGATGCGGCGGTGGCGATTCGTGACGCGCTACTCGAAGTCGACATTCCAACGGTGGCTTTTATCAACAAGCGAGCCATCAGCGCTGGCGCCTTGATTTCATTGGCCTGCGAGATGATCGCCATCAGCCCGGGGGGCACAATCGGCGCGGCGATGCCGATCACCACCTCTCCCGGACAGCAGCTAGCGGCACCGGTGGAGGAGAAGTACATCTCGTACTTTCGCGAGGAGATGCGGGTCACCGCCGAAACCCGCGGACGTAATGGCGACATTGCCGAGGCGATGGTCGATGCCGACTACGAAATTCCGGAAATCAGCAAACAGGGCAAATTGCTTACCCTGACCACCCGCACGGCGCTCGAACACGGCATCGCCGATATCGAAGCCAAGACCGTCGACGAGGTGCTTGCCGGGCTGGGAATCGACGGGCCGCAAGAAGAGCTGGTGCGCACCTGGTCGGAAGAGCTAGTGGCCTTCTTGACCAGCTCAGCAATCGTCGCCCTGCTGTCGGCGGGGATGTTCATGCTGGCCTACCTGGAATACCAAACGCCGGGTTTCGGTGCCTTCGGCATTGGCGCCATCGGCTGTTTTGTCTTGCTCTACTTTGGTCACTACCTGGTCAATTTGGCAGGTTGGGAGGAGCTCCTGCTTTTCGCTATTGGAGTCCTCCTACTTGTGGTGGAGATGTTTGTCTTTCCTGGCTTCGGGCTTGCTGGTATCGCTGGCTTGTTGGCCTTGATCGGCAGCGTCACACTGCTATTGCTGGCCGGTGATTGGAGCGACGTCAGACTCAGCAACCCCTTCAGTCTCGATGCCTTGGTGCTCGTGCTGTGGGCAGCGGTGGCGGCCATCCTCGGCATGTTTGTCTTGATGCGCATGCTGCCGGACTCCGCGGACAGTGTGTTGGGCGGTAAACTGGTACTCGCTGGTGGTCTGAGGAGTGACGCTGGCTACCTTTCACACTCTTTGCCTGAGGCGGACAAACCGCTGGCCACCACGGGTATTGCCCTCACCCCGTTGCGCCCAAGCGGTAGAGGTCGCTTCGGTGACCGCCGGCTTCAGGTCGAGACCGAGGGAGAGTTCATCGACAGTGGTGATGCCATTCGCGTGCTGCGGCACGAACCCGGGAGAATCGTCGTCCGCCGCGCCTGAGATGGACCGATCAGCGAAGGAGACCCATGCCTGAAGGATTGCTGGCTGTTGTTCTGATGTTGTCGCTCGGCTACCTGCTGCTGGTTTTCGAACTCTTCGTTCCCGGCGGCGTGGTCGGATTTCTGGGGCTCGGCCTGGTGGCATTGTCCTGCTGGCGTGCCTTCGACCTGGGGGCGGGTTGGGGAGCGGCGGCGGTGGGCCTGAGTGTAGTGGCCACGGCTGGTGGCATTGTCCTGTTCAATCGTTCAAAAACTGGTCGTGAGCTAGTCCTCGACAATCGCGGCAGCCGGCAGTGGAGATCGTCGGCCGACGAACTTGACGGGTTGCTCGGTCAACAGGGCATCACCCTTTCCAGTTTGCGTCCGGCAGGTCTGGCCGACTTCGAGGGTCGCCGCCTCGATGTGGTCTCGGACAGTGAGTTCATCGACCATCAAACGCTGGTGCGAGTGGTCGAGGTAGAAGGCCGGCGGGTCATGGTCGAGCGGGTAGAATCGCCGAGTGATAGCGCCTCAGGCGATGCTGTTTCTACGGCAGGGCCGATCCGCGGGGATTCAGGCCAGTCGATAAGCGCTGAGCCGGCCGCCGATCTCTCTGCCGGAACCCCAGTTTGAGCGTGATAGCTTTCTCTTAGCAGCGGCTGCTCCTGGCGGATTCATTCGTCGGCGGGGGTCCTCGACTAATCAAATATTTGGAGTCCTACATCTATGTCTTCTCTGCAAGCTCCCATTCTCGTCGCCCTACTGATCGGCTTCTTCTTTGTCTTTGTCTATCTGATTCCGGTCCGTCTGTGGCTGGCGGCAAGATTCAGCGGCGCCTCGGTGGGGCTGATGCGGCTGATCGGCATGCGCTTTCGGCGGATTCCACCGCGTGCGGTGGTGGAGCCGCGGATCAGCGCGGTCAGTGCCGGCATCGACCTGGCGATAGCCCCCCTTGAGTCGCACTACCTGGCCGAGGGCAACGTGTCGCGGGTGGTCAACGCCTTGATTTCGGCCGACAAGGCTGGCATCCAGCTGACCTTTCAACGGGCGGCGGCGATCGATCTGGCGGGTCGCGACGTGCTCGAAGCGGTGAAAATGTCGGTCAATCCCAAGGTCATCACCACGCCGATAGTGGCGGCGGTGGCGAAGGATGGTATTCAGGTCAAGGCGGTCAGCCGGGTGACCGTGCGAGCCAATATCGACCGCTTAGTCGGTGGTGCTGGCGAAGAGACTATTCTGGCGCGGGTAGGTGAGGGCATCGTCACCACCATCGGTTCGGCCAGGGATCACAAGCAGGTGCTAGAGAATCCCGACATGATCTCCAGGACCGTGCTCGACAAGGGCCTCGACTCCGGCACCGCCTTTGAGATCCTGTCGATCGACATCGCCGACGTTGATGTGGGCGACAATATCGGCGCCAAGCTACAAACCGACCAAGCCGAGGCCGACAAGCGAGTGGCCCAAGCCCGCGCTGAGTCGCGCCGAGCGATGGCGGTTGCCGAAGAACAGGAAATGATCGCTCGTTCCCAAGCAATGCGCGCCAAGCTGATCGAAGCCGAGTCCGAAGTGCCGATGGCGATGGCCGAGGCCTTCCGCGCCGGCCACTTGGGCATCATGGACTACTACCGGATGCGCAATGTGATGGCCGATACCGAGATGCGGGAGTCGATCTCCCGTGACAAGCCACCGACCGACGACGGTCTGGACGATCAGTAGGGGAATGGGGTGGACGGAGAAGCCATTGGCACGTTGCTGATTATCGCGTTCTGGGTTATTTCTGCCCTGACAAAGGCCATGAATAGAGGCAAGAAAAAGCAAGCTCAGCAAGCCCCAACCTCCACCCCGGCTCCGCCTCATCCCGCCAGGGCGCCCGCTCCAACGACGCGGCGCAGCGCCCCCAAGCAAACCTTGGGGCCCGATACCGTGGGTGATTTGCTGCGCGAGATGATCTCCGAGATCAAGGGCAAGCCGCAGTCAGAAGAGGCTGCAACGCCCCCCTGGCAAGAGCCGCAGGTACTCTCCGAACACCAGCAGTCCGCTGGCGAGCATCGCCATACCGACAGCGAGACCAGCTGGAGCGCGTCAGAACATAGTTGGAGCTTTGAAGAGCACCGGCGCAGTGCTGGCGAGCATTCAAGTACCCTCTCCGAACTACGGGGCACCGCGAGTGAACATCGAGGCAGCGCAAGCGAGCATCGGCGTGGCGACGTTGTGGCCGCTAGGCGCGGGAGTGCCGAAGAAGCGACGAGAAGGCGCCCAGCCCATCGAGCTGGCTCAGTCCGGGCCGCCTTGGCGAGCCGAGGCTCCTTGGCCCGAGCCATGGTGCTGAAAGAGATCCTCGGCCCGCCGGTCAGCCTGCGCCGCAATCCCGCTGAGATGGAGTGACCGGGGGCATGCAAATGCTCAAGATAGTGCCTCCCGGAGCAGGGGTCCGAAGGCGACGAACCGCCATCGGGTCACTATTGATTTTGCTCCTAGGAATGCTGTCTAGCTCTTGTCGAACCACCCGCCTGCCGCCAATCTCGGCCCTCGGTGCTGCATTTGAACCGCTAGCCGATGAACTCGACCTGTGGCAAGAAGCGCGGGCGGAAGAAGATCAGCTGCTGAGCAACTTGACGCTTTACGACAATCGGCGCCTCAATGACTATCTGGCGGCAGTCGTCGAGCGACTCAATCCAGCGTCGATGGCGCACAGCGGCCAGCTGCAATATCGGGTCACGGTAGTCGAAGATCCCACTCTGAACGCCTTCGCCTATCCCCATGGCAGCATTTATCTGCACACCGGTCTGCTGTCCCGGATCGAAAACGAAGACCAGCTGGCCACTGTCCTCGGCCACGAGATGACCCACGTCGAGAATCGCCACATGGTGCGGTATCAGCGGGGGGCACAGAACCGCGAGATCGGTTGGTCGCTGGCCGGTATCGCGGCGGCCATCTTGATCGCCGGAGAGACCGACGACAAATACCGCGCGGGCAACTGGGGCCGTGCCGCCGTGGTGGGGGTTCTGGCCGACGTAATGCTCAGCCTCGGCTTGCACCTGGCGGTCAGAGCGTCGGTGCAGGGCTACGGTCGAGAACTGGAGCTAGAGGCCGACCAAGGCGGTTTTGCCAAGCTCGCCCAGGCGGGCTACGATCCAGGCGAAGCCGCAGTCGCGTATCGCTTACTGGCCAATGATCATGGAGATTCGCGAGCGGCCGAAGGTTTCTTCTTTGGCAGCCATCCCAAGCTTGCCCGCAGAATCGCCAATGCTGAAGCCTGGGCCGCCACCACCCAGCCGCCCCAGCCGGCCATCGCTACCAGCAGCGACGAGTTTGAACAGCTGCTCTTGCCCCTGGTGCGCGACGATGCCGCACTCAACCTGGTCGCCGGCCGCTGGCAGCTAGCACGGGCTCAACTTCAGCGAGTGTTGCGCGGTCGGCCAGACGATCCTGGAGCCACCCAAATGCTCGGCTGCCTGGATCGAGCAACAGCCGATGCGACGACCAGCGAGCAGAGCCTCGATGAGTGCCTAGCGCACGCCGACGCGTTGTCGCAGCCTTCCAGCGATGCGGCTGCCCAGCCCGATGGCCGCTGAACCCTTCACCCAGTTGCTCGCCTGGTACAGCGCGGCCCAGGCCGACGAGAGCATTCGCTATCCGCATGCAGCTTGCCTGGCCACCGTCGACAGCCAAGGCCATTCCGATGCCCGCATTTTGCTGGTGCATCAACTAAGCGCCGACGGGTTCTTGTTTTCCACCGACAGCCGTTCACCCAAGGCCGAGCAGCTCGCGGGTCAGCCCCGAGCCGCGCTCACCTTCTACTGGGAATCGCAAGAGCGGCAGGTGCGAATTCGCGGTTTGGTGCATCCCGGAAGCGAGCGAGAAGCGGAGGAGTGCTTCGCAGAACGCCCTCGGGGCAGCCGAGTGACCGCCTGGGCCTCAACGCAGAGCGCCGGTCTCGACAACCGCGAGGATCTCGTACGAGGCTATAAAGAAAGCGCTGCTCGCTTTGGCTCCACCGACCCCATCCCATCTCCCCCAACCTGGTCCGCCTATCGCTTGCAAGCCAGCAGCATCGAGTTCTGGCAAGCTTCCCGCCACCGATTGCATCGGCGTGAGCTGTACCAGTTGAATCGTGCCGGAAGCTGGAAATGCAGCCTTTTGCAACCGTGATTTGCCTGTTGGAATAGAGTTATCGAGTGATCAGCCGGCCAGCAATCGACAAACCCACGCCCCTTCCTTCACGTTTATCGGAAGAAAGACCGGCGCGCTATGCGCTTGGCCTTGGGCGAATTTCTCGCCGCATACCGTACGGCCGCGGAGAAACTTCGAAGTCGTGGAGCACCCCGAGGATTTCCCGAGAACTCCATCCCGCCAAGACCAGAATTCGTTGACACCACCACCCCTTCTGACTCTTCATAATGTGCCTGGCACCTATTTCTGCAGCACCTATTTCTGCAGCGAATTGGCTGGCACCTATTCCGGCACATCAAGTCTCTAGTTCACATGTGACTGTTTCCGCGAAACACTTGATTGAGAGCCCGTTTTCAAAGCGAAAGATCATGTGATACGTCGAATCTGATTCTCTCTGGGTAAGGCATCCGTCCATTACATCTAGGTCATCTGGATGAAGAAAACCCAGGAAAGCCACTGTTTCCGCGTCAGCAGAAATTTCCGCATCTGTCAGTAAATCTGTCTTTAACAGTTTGACGCTTGTGAAGCGTATCGATATTTTCTGTGCAAGCGACACTTCAGGCGGATGTTGCTTAGATAGTACCCACAACAAGACTGTACTGTTCGTAGTTGCATCATACCAGTAGGTCTCGAAATCGTAGTCGTTGTGCAGGTCTAGCCAGATTGATCCCATGCTAATCGCGTAGTTGTCTCCGATCTCGAAGTTTGACATTTTCATTATTGCTCCCTTGATTTCAAGAGTCTGTCAACATTCCGCAAATCTGCACTCGTAGCTGGTCGTACCGGACCTACTTGGCTCCGGCTTCCAACTTGTCCCGCACGTGGTCCAGATGGGATAACGTTGTTTTGAAGAGTTGTTACATGGGGCGTATCAACTCCTCCGTGAGACCGGCCTCGGAGATCTATATTCACACGACCATTCGGGGTCTGAATTGAGACGCGGTTTCTTCCACCATTTCGAGTTACCAGATCTGAAGCCCGTTGCTCTATCGCTTGAGCTGTTCCTCCCTGGGAAAGGCTCTTCTTTGCCCGCTTGGCACCTATTTCTGCAACTATTCAGCGCCTATACTGGGTCGGGGCGGCAACTCACGCTTTACGCTGATGAGGAAGTACGGTGGCCTTCCATGCCAGCCGAACCAAAGCGACAATCACCGCCCAGCCTACAATGTTTGCTGAAAAGTAGAACACCATATGCAGCCAAAACCAGGTTCCCTCTGAATGAGCTACCCAATAGTAGGGCGTAATACCGAAGATTTGCGGAAGATACTTCCCCGGAAGTCCCAAGAGCTGAAACTTGTGGAGCAGCGTCAAATAAGCGCCTTCAATGAGTGCGTCGTGGGTATACGCCATCTCTATCAACGAGATTAGAAAGTGCTCTGCACAGCCAAGTATGATTCCCAGAGGCAGCACTCGCCGGAATTCGCAGATGAAGGAATTCAATGCTTTGTTCTCCTCGTGCAACAGGGTCTAGCCAAGAGGTCACGATGCAGATTCTCGTAGCGCAGAGCGTCGGAGTTGGTGTTTGTCCCCCGTCTTGGCATATTGAAAAGGAAGTAGGCACTGGCATGACCAAACTCATGCACGAGTGCGGTGCCTGGGCTAACGGGAAAGGAGCCAGGCACGCCTTTGAAACGCCCTCTCGTGAATTCTCCTTCTACAAACGTCTTAGCGACCTGCTTGGGGTTGATGCGAATCAGAATATCGCCACTCCGCGGAGTACCAACCGGTGTTGAGAACGTAACGGCGCCGCCAAACTCAGAAAGATTATCGGAAGTGATGTCGACAATGACACCAGTCTCCGTGCCTATTGCCGCCCCAATCAGCGCTGCTGTCGGGTTCGAGGATTCCGTGAAGAGATCGAGATCTCCTCCAGCGTTGATCTGGTACTCACCGTCGACCCCTGTGGCGACCAGGCTGCTAGCCAAGTTGGCTACTCCCGCCTCTCGGAGAGCCGTACGGAGAGCCTCCAACTCGGCTTGTACTTCGTTGATGCTGTCACCAACTGCAAAGATGATATTCCCGGTGGGATCAACGAACTTCAGTGGATTTCCGGCAGCGTACGTGTACCGATTCCATCGCCTGGGGTCGTGGCGAGCTTTATCTATAAGTGGAAGAGCATCCGCGCTCAAGAACCGCCCCACGACCGGACTACAATGCCGAGCATGCATGTAGTCGAGGTCTCCGTTGGCCCCCACCCCATTCTCATCCCGTTCATGGCCGGTAAATTTCAGCTGAAACTCATCCGAGCTAGCGCTGGTCGCCTCCTGCCCAAACGGGTAGTAGCTGTGCAGCGCCACCTGGCTACCGCTCTTGGTCACCTGCCGCGGAGATCCAAGATGATCGAGATGGAAGCTGTAGGTCTCCTCCACACCGTTCGCGTCGGGGTCAACTGAAGCTAGCATCTGCCCACCCCGATAGACGTAGTCCCGCTCCCACTCGAAGCTTTCGCCCCGCGGATGGGTGAAGACCCGCAGCACCTCATTGCCGAGCCCGCGCAGGGTCCAGGTCTCGCTGGCGGGGCTGCTGACGCAGCTGCTGCCGGCGGCGCTGAAGCAGCTGAAGGTGACGATGCGCTCGTCATCAGCGTTGTAGATGTACACGCTCGCCTGGTCGGTGTTGCTTTGCAGGTGCTTCATCATGTTGGCGGCGTCGTAGGTGTACTGGTAGATCTCCGAGCTACTGTAACGCACGCGGGTCAGGTTGCCGCCAGCGTCGTACACCGTGCCGCTGAGGCCGAGGCGGTTGGTGCTGCTGCTCGGGCTCATGGTCTGGCTGGCGCCGTGGGTGACCATCTGGGTAAGGTTGCCGAAGTTGTCATAGCTCGCGGTCTGTAGGCGGTCGTTGCTGCCGACTTTTACCTCGCCGCTGACCAGGCGCTGGAATCGGTCATAGCGATATTGCAAGGAGCCGATGCGGTGGATATTTCCGGCTCCGTCGTAGTCGAAGGTGCCGGTGTCCCAGCCGGCGTTGGTAGAGATGCGCTCGGGCCGGGCGAGGCCGGAGGGATCGACCTGGTAGGTTTCGGTGATGCCGCTCTGGTGGCTGATCTGGGTCAGCATGCCGCCGCTCTGATAGCTGAGGCTGGAGGCGAAGCCGGGGACCGCGGTGAGGAAGCCCTTGTCGTAGGCGAAGCTCACCTGCCGCGGCGGGCTGACCTGGTCGCAGCTGTCGTTGCTGTGCAGGCAGTCGGGATAGTCGAGGGTCGCGAGGTTGCCTTGCAGGTCATAGGAGAACCCACTCTGGAAGGCGTAGTGGCCGACGCCGAGCTGATAGCGGGTCTGGCGCTCGGACATCCGGCCGCCACGACCCGCGTAGACGAAGCTCTCGGAGATTCGGACATCGAGGAAGCCAGGATTGGCGTTCAGCGGATTCACCAGATCCACCCAATTGTGGCGGGTGGTCTGCACCAGCTTGCCGGCCCGCTTGTCGGCACCGACGTTCTTGCGGCCGTAGCGGAACTCCTTGAGCTTGCGCGGCGAGCCACCGTTGCTCTCGTCAACTCGGATCAGGCGTCCGGCTGGATCGTAGAAGTAGTCGAGGTCGAACTCGGTGGAGCCGCCGATGCGTTTGCTCAAAACGCTGCCACGAGCATCATAGGAATAGGTCGTGGCGCCGTTGCCCACTGGGCCGACTTCGGGATGGGTCTCGGAGGTCAGGAAGCTGCGACCGTCATAGTTGAAGAAGCGTTGCTGGCCACAGGTCGATCCAGTCCGATTCTGGCAAACGTGGGTGAGCCGCGAGCCGGCGTCGTAGGCGTAGCGAGTCAGCAAGCCGCCCGCGTTGCAGCTGCCATTCCAGGCCGCCGATCTGCCTTCACAAACCTCGAACAATCGGCCCTGGCCATCGGAGATCTCGGTGTTGTAGGTGTCTTCTTGCACTCCGGAGGCGAGCATCACTTTGAACCGCCGCGTCTTGGTGCGTTCGCCCTCGTAGCTGAGGAATGTGGCCGGCTGGCTTGGTGGGGTGATCCTGCCGGGGCGGCCGAAGTTGTCGTACTGCTCGTACTTGGTGACGCGGCTGTCGGAAGTGGCGTTGAGGGTCCACACCGATTCCGCGGTCTTCCAGGCCCGTGGGTTGAAGCTCATGTGGCGGTACCAGCGCACTCCGCCGGGCAACTGCACCTGCTCTTTGACCCTACGGCCGAGGCCGTCGAAAGTGTGCTGGCGGTAGGCCAGCAGGCCGGAGCCCGAGCAGGCGGCGGTGGTGACGCACTGCTCTTCGGTCAGCAGCGGCATCAGGTTGAAGTTGCTCTGGGTGGCCAGCCGGTAGGTGTAGCGGCGCACCGCCTCGCTCTCGGGAAACTCGTGGGTCAAGCGGCCCTGCCGGTCATAGAGGAAGTCGATCTTGACCCCG
This sequence comes from Candidatus Multivoradales bacterium, assembly GCA_965248925.1. GTDB lineage: Bacteria > Acidobacteriota > Thermoanaerobaculia > Multivoradales > J023 > CBDFLE01. The sequence continues at coordinate 692,010 of CBDFLE010000005.1, forward strand.
GCGCTGTCTCGGCTGCGTTTGACCAGGCCGGTGTTCTTGTCGAGATCGTAGTCGGCCAGTTTGAGTAGCACTTCGCTGGTGGCGCAAGGGTTGACCACCGTCGAGTTTCTCAGCACGCCGTACTGGTAGCCGTAGTTGGTGCGGTAAAGGGCGCCGGATTGGGCCGGGTTGATGCTGCCCAGGCTTGCGGTGCTGATCGCCTGGCTGTCGCCGCCGTATTGCAGCTCAGAGGCGACGAAGCCGGTGCTGCCAGCCTGCACGAAGATGCTCAGCAGGTCGTTCGACTGCCGCGAGCCACCTGCCAACACCCTGCGTTTGCGCAGGAAGCCGTTGACTAGCGCAAAGTCATACTCGGTGGATTCGGTGACGCCGTTCTCGGTCACCGATTGCGAGTTGAAGGTCTCCAGCACCCAGGGCTGGGTCTGGCCGAACATGGCGAAATCGGTGGCCGGATCGATGGCGCCGGTGTCGCTGTTGGCGATCAGGTAGGAGCCGCGATTCTGGTTGTAGAAGGTCTCGCTCGCGCGCACGTTGCCGCTGGCGAAGTTGCCGCCGGTGGTGGTGGTGCGGAAATGGCCGAGGCCATCGAAGTCCGAGTGGGTGACCTCGCGGAACTTGTCGCCGTCGTCGTGGTAGATGACTTTGCGGTACTTCATCCGGTGGTTGCGGTCGGCGTAGGTCCCGGATGGACCGTCGTTCTCATACTCCAGGAAGATCGAGCGGCGCTTGCTGCCGCTGGCCACCGAGCCCTGGTAGATCTCCTGCGACAAGTAGGGTGGGTTGTTGTTGAAGTAGTCGTTGGTGCCCGGCGTGCAGCGGGTGAAGGGCAGGCCGAAACCCTGGCGATGGATGCCCGCGGAGTTAAACCAGTGCTTTGTGTCGTTGCCTAGCGGGTCGGTCAAGGTGAGCGTGTGGTAGCAAGAGATCTGGCCGGGGCCGAGCACTCCCTGGGGGTCGTAATCGTAAGTCCAGGTGCCGTGGGGCGAGTTTGGATAGTCGCTGTCTTTGAGATAGGTCGACTTGGTGGCCACGCCGGTGCCGGTGTTGGCCCACTCGCGGCCCTCGGGCACATCTGGGCTTTGGGCGTGGAAATCGATCTCTTGGTACTTCCAGCCAAAGGCACCATCGGTGGGCAGGCGGAGGAACTTGATGCCGCCCGAGAGTTTCTCTCCTACATTGTCGGTGTGGTAGTAGTCCATTTGGTAGAACGAGTCGTCGGGCAAGACCAGGCGTTCGAGCAGGCGGACGCCGGAAAGGGTGTCCCCTTCGGGCACACACGAAGGCTGCGCGCCTTGGCGCTCCAGGTCGACCGGGCCGGAGTAGACTAGATCGTAGACGGCGCTTTGGTTGTTGAAAGCGGCGAGGGTGACCTTCTCCAGTCGGCCGGCGGTGAAATCGAGGGAATGACTCCTGTTGGCGGAATCGGTGACGCTCCAATCGCCGCCCGAGGCGTAGGCTATCTTGACCCAATGGCCGAAGCGGTCGAGCATCTTGGTCACCCGCCAATCGAAGCTGGTGTGGCTGATGTTATGGAATTCATGCATCTCACCACTTGGGAATTCCACCGTCCGGCAATCCTGGTCGAGCAGATTCGACGGCGTCTCGCAGGGGCTCGAGGCGAATGGGTAGTAGCGCATTCTCAGGTAGGTACTGTCGCGGGTGAACCAGGTGTTGGGCTGGGTGCCGGCGGGCGGGTAGGTGCCGCTCTGGGCCGGGTGGAGGAAATCGTGGAAGGCGTGTTGCCCGCCGTCAGGGCTCAAATAGGAAAACCCGCTGAAGGGTGGCGCGGGATTGCCGCCTTCGGAGCGCACCAACTGGCCAAGATTGACCCGCCACCCCCAGCCAGAATTCGCATCGAGATCTTGAATCGGCAAGTTGTAGGAAACCAGCATCTGGTTGGGCGGCGTGCCCTCGGTGCAGCTCTGTTGGTCGTCAAAGTCCCAGCCGCTGGAGTTGTAGGTCAGGGTGAAGCCGTAGCTCAGAGTGGGACCCACCGGGTAGCTCTGGCCGAGGGGCAGGCGGAGCGACAGATTCCCCGAGAAGAGGTTGATCGAATCGATGGCGCCGACTTGGAAGGCGGTGTCGGCGGTGACGCCCCGCTGGTGGCTCTGGGGCTGTTGCGCGGCGGTCGGCCCGGCGAGGGCAACGTAGAGAAGTGAGGCGATGAGAATTTTCTGTTGCATAGTCTTGGACTCCTTCAGCAGCCGCTGCCGGGGCAGGTGCTATCCCATTGATTGGCATTGCCAGACTCAAAGTTGTCGCCAAAGAGCACGGCGATGGACTTGACGGCGACGGTGGCCGAGGTGCTGTGGTGGGTCTCGTCTTCGATGCGGTAGGTCAGGGTGCAGTTGGCATCGATCGAGGGGTTGGGGGTCAAGCGGATCAGATCGAGCACGATCTCGGTGCTCGCCGGGCAGGTGCTGGCGAGGACGGTGACAGTCAGGGCTTCGCCGTCGGGCTCGGTGTCGTTGGCCAGGACATCAATCAGGATCGGGGCGGAGGCGGCTTCGGCGTTGTCGCCCGAGGCGATGGGGGTGCTGTTGCATTGAGCGTGGGCGGTGGCGGCGGCGACTGCGACTGCCAGTAGGCAGGCGGCGTTTAGGATCGAACATCTGGGGATTCTGTCTCTCAAGGCTACCTCACTTTCTGGAAGATTCTAGATTCGTTCTCTTGCTTGGACTGGCCCTAGGCCCACCAGGTTCCCGCTCGACTTTGTTTCGTCAAACAAGCTATGGGAAAAGATGTTAGAGACCAAACGGTTCATTTTGGCAGGCTGGAAATGAACCGTTTCCCCTCGATCCACTGAATGACAGAGATTGCACGCGAGGGAACTCCTTGTTTTCGATATTCTGATATTGTCTACATATATCAATGGTCAAAATCGCGGCGTGCATTCGATAGCCGCACATCCAATCCCGAGGTCATTCGGCGGGCACTGCTCGCGCAACTCGCAAAAGACCAATAAGCGCTCACTCCACCACGGCACTCCGCCCCCGCAACAGCACCACCACCCGAGCAGCACACCTCGCGAGATCGTCTCCGACCTCCAGCGACTCAATCCAGCCGCTCAGCCGTCGGCGTGCTTTTCCTGTCGGCCGGTGCGCCTGCTGCTCCCATCCCGAAATCGTCTCTGGTGCCACGTCGATGACCGTGGCGAGAGAGCGCTGCGAAAATCCGAGCCTGCGCCGCAAAGCCATCAGCAGCTCAGCCACATTCTCGGGCTCAGGGTTTGGATCGTAGCCAAGCCAGTCCGTGAGTGCCGGCCAAAACCGGACTTCCGGGTAGCCCCTGTCATGTTCCCAATTTACTATCGAACCCAGACAGACGCCGAGCGTTCGGGCAACGTCTTTCTGCAACTGACCACGATCAAGCCGACATCTCTTGATGTGGTTACCAATCGTAACAAGTTCTCGCGGATACCCCGCAATCTTGGGGATACGTCCTCTCAACTGGACATGGCAAAAGGGGGCCGCAATCATGCAAGTGCGGGCATTTGGGGGACGATCGGCATCACTGCAAATGCTCGCCACAGATGATCGAGCGCTATCGCAGTCGGGTCTCAGGGCCGCTGCTCGACCGCATCGACATGCATGTCGAGGTACCCGCGGTGAGCCTTGCCGAGTTGCGCAGCGAAGCCACCGAAGGGACTCGGGAAGTAGCGTGGAGAGTGCGCCAGGCGAGAGAGATCCAGCGCAGTAGATTCGGCTCCCAGACGGACCTGCCGGTCAATGCCTCCCTGGGGAGCGACGGCATCGAGCAGCATTGCGTGCTAGCGCCCGATGCCCAGCGCTTGGTCGACACCGCCTTCGACAAGCTCAAGCTGTCGGCACGGGCACTCAGCCGCATCCTCAAGCTATCCCGCACCATCGCCGACCTCGACAGTTCGGCGGAGATTCGGGCAGCGCATGCCGCCGAGGCCATTCAATACCGCAGCCTGGACCAGCGATCGGAGCGAGGCTGATGCCACGTTTACCACGCTACTTGCCGCGTCCCGGCTGCTTGGTCGAGATCACCCAGCGGACTCTGCAAGGGCTCTACCTCCTACGACCGAGCCGGCGTCTCAATCAGCTTCTAATCGGAATTCTTGCCAAAGCCCAGCAAGAAACCGAGCTCGCCGTCCATGCGATCGCCGTCCTCTCAAATCACTTCCACCTACTCGCTTCACCGGCTGCCTATTCCGACGAAACTGACCAGCCATTCCGATCGAAACCGACCACTTGTCGGAGCGAAGCGACGCTGGCGCTCTCCTCAGTTGTAAGTGTCCACTTTCGCTGTAGCTGGAGCCCTCCTTCCGGCTCTTCTTCTTGATTGATTGTATTCAAATAACCCGTCGTCGGGGCTGTGCGTAGCTGTGGGAAACGCAGGTTGGGGGGCAGGGGGGCGTTTTCCAAGCGGTTGTGGGAATCGCAGAGCGATTTCCACAACCGCGGCAGCTTCCACAGTCCATCTTGGGTCGGGTCCGGATCGGGCCGCAGGCCCGCTGATGGGTCAGGATCGGCGATCGCTTCAGCATGCTCTTGGATCTCACCTTGCCTCTCGCTGGGCGGCCTTGCGAATACCGCCGGCTCTCTTCGCCCGCATGGAGTCACCGTCCACCGCGAGCTTGTAGGCGCCGTGGACAATGCGATCGAGGATGGCGTCGGCCAAGGTCGGATCGCCGATGACCTCGTACCAGCTCTCAACCGGTAGCTGGGAGGTCACCAGCGTGGAGCGGTTGCCGTAGCGGTCCTCAAGAATCTCGAGCAGGTCGCGCCGCTCGCTGGCCCCGATCGGCGCCAGCCCCCAGTCGTCGAGGATGAGCAGGTCTGTGCGAGCATAGCTCTTGAGCAGCTTCTCGTAGCTACCATCACCCCGCGCGATGGCGAGCTGGCGAAACAGCCTCGGCACCCGCAGGTACAAAGCGGTGTAACCCTCCCGACATGCCTTGTGCGCGAAGGCGCAGGCGAGAAAGGTCTTGCCCACCCCGGCCTTGCCGGTGATCAGCACGTTGAGATGCTCGGCGATCCACTGGCACGAGGCCAGGCGCAGGATCTGGCCTTTGTCCAGGCCCCTCTTGGCTCGCCAGTCGATGTCTTCGATGGCCGCCTGCTCGCGCAGCTTGGCTTTTCGCAACCGCGCTATCAAGCGGCGGCTGGATCGCTCGGTCGCTTCGCGCTCGACCAGCAGCCCGAGGCGCTCTTCGAAGGAGAGCTCTGAGACATCGACCATCGACAGCTGCTCCTCAAAGGCTTTGGCCATACCGTGGAGCTTCGGAATGTGTCAATGAAAGTGAGACACTTTCTTCTGGGAATTAGTACGGAATCGGTAGTGGCTCCGGCACCATCGCTTTCAGCGAGGGCGCGCAGCCAGGGGTCTCGCCTGGTGCGTCGTTGTGTACGCGGTGTGTCACTACGTTCTCGGTATCGACTGGGTCAGTGCTGGCGGCGGTGGTCGGCGGGTTGATCCAGACCTTGTCACTGGGCTCCGGCAAAGCCGGCGCTCGCCGCTTGAAGCGGCTTGGATGAGCGGCTGAGGCGGCGGCGAGGACTTCTCGACGTTGCTCCAGTACTGAGGCCGTGAGGCCGTAGTGGACGGTCTCTGGCGTCAACAAGCCGAGTCCTGTGTGGTAGTGCTGCGTGTTGTACCAGCCGATGAACGAGCGGCAGAATGCTCGTGCATCTTCCAGTGATCCGAAGCGGTCGGGAAAGCTCGGATGGTACTTGAGCGTCTTGAACTGGGCCTCAGAGAACGGATTGTCGTTGCTCGTGTAGGGCCGGTTCAGCGACCGTGTCATCCCGAGATCGGCCAGCAGTAGAGCCACTGGCTTGGATGTCATGCTCGAACCGCGGTCCGAGTGCAAGGTAAGTCGATCTCGCTCAACACCTTGCTTCTCAACACTGTCGGCGATCAACCGCTTCGCGAGCCCTCCGGACTCGCGGCAGGCGAGCATCCAGCCGACGATGTAGCGGCTGAAGACGTCCAGAATTACGTAAAGGTAGTAGTGGGTCCACTTCACCGGGCCCTTGAGCTTGGTGATGTCCCACGACCACACCTCGTTCGGCCCTGTGGCCAGCAGTTCGGGCTTGGTGTAGTTGGGATGACGCCGCTGACGGCGTCGCTCGCGCAGCTCGCCCTCAGACTCCAGGACCCGGTACATGGTGCGCACCGAGCAGATATGGCGCTGATCCTCGTCCAGCAGCGCCGCCCAGACTTGACGCGGCGAGCGGTCGACGAAGCGCTCCGAGTGCAACACATCGAGGACCTCCTGGCGTTCAGCGGGCGTCAATGCCAGCGGCGGTCGAGGCCGCGTTGATAGCTGCGGCCCTGCGCTCTGCTGCCGACGGCGGCGATAGAAAGTGGCTCTGGGGACCGCCAAGGCGACGCAGGCTGCTTGCACCCCCACCGTCTCGGCCAGCGGCGCCACAGCGCTCATGGCTGGCTCTCGCTCGGCTCGATCCCTAGCAGCCGGGAAAGTTTTTTTTGGACATCGATGATCGTCTCGGCTTTGTACAGCTGATGCTTGAGCCGGGCATTCTCACGCTCAAGCTCCGCGACGCGGCGGGCCTCGGCAGAGACCGGTCGACGCTTGCGACCGCGCTTCTTCGACAGACCGGCCAGAGCTCCCGTGTCGCGCTGACGGCGCCACGTCGACAGTAGCGAGGAATACAGACCCTCCTGGCGAAGCAGGGCGCCAATCTCGCCGGGCTTGCTACAGGCGTCGGCGGCCTGGACGATGCGCAGCTTGTACGACGCGCTGTACCGCCGCCGCTTCGCCTTCTCAGCTACCTCGGGATCTGGTCGGTCAGCACCCATATCTCGCAGCTCGTGGCTTGGACTCGCCATGGTGATTGCTCTCCACACCCTCACTAATTTCTCGGTACTTGAGTGTCTCACTTACATTGGCACAGAGGGCTTGAGCGCGGCGAGTTGATCGAGCGTCGCGTGCCTCAGCATGGCGGCGTCTCCTCGCGGCGCGCGGCACTGTAGTAGCTGGCGCCGCGGACGTTGCGGTGCTCGATCGGCGCCGTCACTTCGGTGGGCTCGGGCGCTGCTTGCTGGTCCAGGCCGCTCTTCAGGATCGACTTCACGCTCTTGTAGGACAGGCCGTGAATGGCGAGCGCGCGGCGGCACGCAGCCTCCAAACGATTGGCACCATAGGTCTTGCCCAGGCGCATCAGCCCCAGACACGAGCGAAAGCCGTGCTGAGGATGGGAGCGGTTAAGCATGATGGTCTCCACCAGTTCGGCCGTCGCCTGGCCTGTTTTCGCCGCCCAGCTGATCAGCCGTGTCGGTGTCCACTCCAGGTACGCCTGGTGCGCTTTGGGCATGTGCTCGCTCTGGGTCGTGTGCCGACCCCGACACCGATTGCGACGATGAGCAGCCACACGCTTGCCGCGATCGAGCACCTCCACCAGTTGCGCCGTCGCCCGCAGATCGAGCTGCTTCTTGATCAGCTGGTACGGCACACTGTAATAGTGGCCCTCGAACTCGACGTGGTAGTCCGGGGCAACGCGTACCTTCTTCCATTCGGCAAGCTCGTAGGGCTGGAGCGGCAAAGCACCCAGAGCAGGACGATCGACCTGCTCGAACAGCGCTCGGCGCGAGACGCCCAACACCTTCAGCGGACGGTCGTTAAGCTCGACCAGAAGCTTCGCGATGCTCTCGTTGAGCTCTCGCAGGCTGAAGAACTGCTGGTTACGCAGCCGGGCCAGAATCCAGCGCTCCACTTGCAATACACCGTTTTCGACCTTCGCCTTGTCTTGGGGCTTCCTCACCCGCGCCGGCACCACCGCCACGCCGTAGTGCTCGGCCAACTCCGCGTAGGTGCGATTGATCTCCGGCTCGTAGCGGCACGGGCTGGTCACGCCGCTCTTCAGATTGTCCGGCACCACCAGCTCGCTCACCCCGCCCAGAGCCGCGAAGGTCCGCACATGAGAGCCGAGCCAGTCCTCCAGGCCCTGGCTCCACGTTGCCTCGGCATAGGTGTAGTTGCTCGCCCCCAGCACCGCCACGAAGATCTGCGCTTCGCGCTCTTTGCCAGTCGCCGGGTCGATCACCCTCACGGTCTGTCCGGCGTAGTCGACGAACAGCTTCTCGCCCGCCCGGTAGGCTTGGCGCAGGCACACATCCAGGCGACCTTCCCAGATCCGGTACAGCTGACAGAAGCGGCTGAAACCGTAGCCGTCGGGATGGTCCTCCCGGTACTCTTGCCACAGCAGCGACAGGGTTACGCCCTTCTTCTTCAGCTCGCCATGCACCTTGGTCCAGTCGGGCAAGGCTCGCTGACCACCCCTCCGAAGCGGCTGCGGCCGAGGGTACAGGCGTTGCTCCAGCTCAGCGTCGCTCAAAGCTGCTACTTGCTCCCAGCTCAGGCCTTCAACCTTGGCTCGCAGCAGGTAGTTGCACACCGTCACGTGGCCCAGCCGAACCGACCGTCCGATCTGGCGGTGCGACAGGCCATGCTGCCATTTCAGTCTCAGTACCTCGCGTATCTTGCGCATCGATGTCCTCACTCTCGGCATCCAATCCTCCTTTCAAGGAGGCTGGAATACCCCAATTGTGAGGAGCGCGCTACCGTCGAACTCCGCCGTGGCCAGGATTCCGATCCAATCTGACCACCCATTCCGATCGACCCGGAAAAGTGGTCACTTTCGATCGGAATCGATGGTCAGATTCCGTTGGAATCACTGGTCACTTTCAATCGGAATCGGTGGTCGGTTTCCGTCGGTGCAGGCACCGGCCACCGTCGAACAGATTGCGCGATTTATGGGACACCTCAAGACCAACATAGCCAAAGAAATAGGTCGTCTCCACGACTGGCCCGGCTCGATGTTCGACCGGCGCTACACCATGATTCCGGTCAGCGACGAAGAGGAAGCTCAGATCAAGCGCCTCGAGTACCTCCTCTCTCAAGGCTGCAAAGAAGGGCTCGTGACGTCACCCCTCGAGTGGCCGGGAGCCCACTGCGCAGGAGCGCTCCTGACGGGCTATCCGCTGAGGGGAATCTGGATCGACCGCACTCGGCAATGGGCGGCGAGCCAGCGCGAGGCCGACACCGGGGAATCCGACTTCGTAACCGACGTCGAGCTAAAGCTCGACAACCTGCCATGTTGGAAGCATCTTGCGCTAGAAGCCCAGCAGCAACACATCTTGGAGCTCATCGAGAAGATCGAGAGAGATACTGCAAGACTCCATCAAGACCGAGGAACCGAGCCCCTCGGCGCATTCCTCGTCGGCCAGCAGCAGACACATCGACGCCCCGGCCAGCAACCGACAAACCCACCCCCCTTCTTTCACGTCTATCGGAAGAAAGTCCGGCACGCGATGCGCTTGGCCTTGGGCGAATTCCTCACTGCATACCGTACGGCCGCAGAGAAACTTCGAAGCCGTGGAGCACCTAGCGGATTTCCTGAAAACTCCTTCCCGCCAAGACCAAAATTCGTTGACACCAACACCCCTTCTGACTCTTCATAATGTGCCTGGCACCTATTTCTACTCTTCATAATGTGCCTGGCACCTATTTCTGGCCGGCGGCTTCTCGACAGGTTTCGGGCACTGGAGGGCTTCGAGGCAGAGGATCTGCCTGCGCTATCTACTTCCCAAGCACACGTAAGCCGGACCGAAGCTGGGCTGCTACGAAACGCCTGGCACCCGGTAGGCGGACCAACGATGTCGACTCAGTTGTGCCGCGTGGTCTGCACCAGCTTGCCGGCACCGACGTTCTGGCGACCGTAGCGAAACTCCCTCTGCCGCTGTTGAGTGCCCCCGTTGTGCTCGGCGACCCGCCACCAGAGAACATAAGGTGCTCTGGCAGTCTTGCGGTCGGAAGAAACCGTGTTATGACTCTGTCTTGAGCCAGCTCTTCTCTTCGTCAGCAAGTTGTCCGACATTCAGGGCCGACCGGTGTACTCGCCGTAGTGACGCGGCAGCTTCATCAACAGACTCTTCTTCAGCCACACATCGAGCAAGACCTTGCGAAGACGACGTTAGACGCTCTCGATTGAGAGAAACCGCCTTTTTAAAATAGAACATACCCTTTTTGGAATCGTCTTCGACAGAATGGTAAAACCATCCTAACTCCTCCAATACCAGAGAGTTACTCGGTTCGAATTCAAGAGCCTTGTGGAGCAGGGCCTTTGCGCACTCAAGAGAGAAGCGACTATTCTCAGACCCAAGCTGTATCGCTCTACTAAAGGATAAAAGGTCGATAGCCTGCAAGCAATGCGCCTTGTCGGCGACTGACAATATCTCTGCCGCGTCATCAAAGCAGCCTTCCAACATGAGCTTCGAAACTTCCTGCCTTTGGCATTCCCCAAATGTGCGTACACTCATTGGTTCACCCTTGCCCACCAGTTCCTTGGTTTCTGAGTTTGTCAATCAGTCGTCTTGAGTTGTCGGCCAGTTTCTTCATTTGCTTTGCAGCGTGCGCCGCGGGGCCCTTTCCGCGAGACATCTTGGAGATCGTATTGTAGGTCTCATTCGCCAAGTTTGAGTGGTACGATTTGGATCGCTTGAGCTTTCCGCTGATCAGATCTCCGATTTTTCGATTGCCAAACCCACCGGGGCCTACGGGCATCATGCCTATTTTGCAAACTCCGGCATCGACACAATCCATGAAGTTTCCGCCCTGTGGTAATCTAAAGGATTCCAGGATCAACGCCGTAAAACTTTTCTTTGTTCCCTCTGAGGAGGTCCCTGCCGTGACTTGTAAATCGCGATCTGAAGGAATGGATGTGGAATCCGTCGAACTCTCTTGTGAAAACTCACTGATCACATCGATAGATGATGAAAAACAGAGCCCTAGCAAACAAGGGTCAATAATAAATGCAAATCCGTCAAGCGGTGTTGCCCCAGAAGGATCATTGAAGAGAAGGGGACGATTGTTAACATAAGAAACACGATTCCACGAGCGGGATTGCGGGATGGGAGTACCGTCGGTAGCCGGATCTACACTCAAGAACCGCCCCACCACCGGACTGCAATGCCGAGCATGCATGTAGTCAAGCTCACTCTTCGCCCCCACGCCGTTCTTGTCTCGCTCATGCCCGGTAAACTTCAGCTGAAACTCATCCGAGCTAGCACTGGTTGCCTCCTGCCCAAACGGATAGTAACTGTGCTGCGCCACTTGGGTGCCATTCTTCGTCACCTGCCGTGGTGTACCGAGATGATCTAGATGAAAGCTGTAAGTCTCTTCGACACCACTGGCGTCCGGGTCTACCGAGGCTAGGAGCTGTCCACCCCGGTAGACGTAGTCCCGCTCCCACTCGAAGCTTTCGCCCCGCGGATGGGTGAAGACCCGCAGCACCTCGTTGCCGAGCCCGCGCAAGGTCCAGGTCTCGCTGGCGGGGCTGCTGACGCAGCTGCTGCCGGCGGCGCTGAAGCAGCTGAAGGTGACGATGCGCTCGTCATCAGCGTTGTAGATGTACACGCTCGCCTGATCTGTGTTGCTTTGCAGGTGTTTCATCATGTTGGCGGCGTCGTAGGTGTACTGGTAGATCTCCGAGCTACTGTAACGCACGCGGGTCAGGTTGCCCCCAGCATCGTACACCGTGCCGCTCAAGCCGAGGCGATTGGTGCTGCTGCTCGGGCTCATGCTCTGGCTGGCGCCGTTGGTGATCATCTGGGTGAGATTGCCGAAGTTGTCATATGACGCGGTTTGCAGGCGGTCGCTACTTCCCACCTTGGCCTCGCCGCTGACCAGCCGCTGCAAACGATCATAGCGGTAGGTCAGCGAGCCGATGCGGTGAATATTGCCCGATCCGTCGTAGTCGAAGGTGCCAGTGTCCCAGCCGGCGTTGGTGGAGATGCGCTCGGGCCGGGCGAGGCCGGAGGGATCGACCTGGCGAGTTTCGGTGATGCCGCTCTGGTGGCTGATCTGGGTCAGCATGCCGCCGCTCTGGTAGCTGAGGCTGGAGGCGAAGCCGGGCACCGCGGTGAGGAAGCCTTTGTCGTAAGCGAAGCTCACCTGCCGCGGTGGGCTGACCTGGTCGCAGCTGTCGTTGGTGTGCAGACAGTCGGGATAGTCGAGGGTCGCGAGGTTGCCTTGCAGGTCATAGGAGAACCCACTCTGGAAGGCGTAGTGACCGACGCCGAGCTGATAGCGGGTCTGGCGCTCGGACATCCGGCCGCCACGACCCGCGTAGACGAAGCTCTCGGAGATTCGGACATCGAGGAAGCCAGGATTGGCGTTCAGCGGATTCACCAGATCCACCCAGTTGTGGCGGGTGGTCTGCACCAGCTTGCCGGCCCGCTTGTCACTGCCGATGTTCTGGCGGCCGTAGCGGAACTCCTTGAGCTTGCGCGGCGAGCCGCCGTTGTTCTCGTCGACGCGGATCAATCGGCCGGCCGGATCGTAGAGGTAGTCGAGGTCAAATACGGTGGAGCCACCGATGCGTTTGCTCAAAACGCTGCCACGAGCATCATAGGAATAGGTCGTGGCGCCGTTGCCCACTGGGCCGACTTCGGGATGGGTCTCGGAGGTCAGGAAGCTGCGACCGTCATAGTTGAAGAAGCGTTGCTGGCCACAGGTCGATCCAGTCCGATTCTGGCAAACGTGGGTGAGCCGCGAGCCGGCGTCGTAGGCGTAGCGAGTCAGCAAGCCGCCCGCGTTGCAGCTGCCATTCCAGGCCGCCGATCTGCCTTCACAAACCTCGAACAATCGGCCCTGGCCATCGGAGATCTCGGTGTTGTAGGTGTCTTCTTGCACTCCGGAGGCGAGCATCACTTTGAACCGCCGCGTCTTGGTGCGTTCGCCCTCGTAGCTGAGGAATGTGGCCGGCTGGCTTGGTGGGGTGATCCTGCCGGGGCGGCCGAAGTTGTCGTACTGCTCGTACTTGGTGACGCGGCTGTCGGAAGTGGCGTTGAGGGTCCACACCGATTCCGCGGTCTTCCAGGCCCGTGGGTTGAAGCTCATGTGGCGGTACCAGCGCACTCCGCCGGGCAACTGCACCTGCTCTTTGACCCTACGGCCGAGGCCGTCGAAAGTGTGCTGGCGGTAGGCCAGCAGGCCGGAGCCCGAGCAGGCGGCGGTGGTGACGCACTGCTCTTCGGTCAGCAGCGGCATCAGGTTGAAGTTGCTCTGGGTGGCCAGCCGGTAGGTGTAGCGGCGCACCGCCTCGCTCTCGGGAAACTCGTGGGTCAAGCGGCCCTGCCGGTCATAGAGGAAGTCGATCTTGACCCCGGCGCTGTCTCGGCTGCGTTTGACCAGGCCGGTGTTCTTGTCGAGATCGTAGTCGGCCAGTTTGAGTAGCACTTCGCTGGTGGCGCAAGGGTTGACCACCGTCGAGTTTCTCAGCACGCCGTACTGGTAGCCGTAGTTGGTGCGGTAAAGGGCGCCGGATTGGGCCGGGTTGATGCTGCCCAGGCTTGCGGTGCTGATCGCCTGGCTGTCGCCGCCGTATTGCAGCTCAGAGGCGACGAAGCCGGTGCTGCCAGCCTGCACGAAGATGCTCAGCAGGTCGTTCGACTGCCGCGAGCCACCTGCCAACACCCTGCGTTTGCGCAGGAAGCCGTTGACTAGCGCAAAGTCATACTCGGTGGATTCGGTGACGCCGTTCTCGGTCACCGATTGCGAGTTGAAGGTCTCCAGCACCCAGGGCTGGGTCTGGCCGAACATGGCGAAATCGGTGGCCGGATCGATGGCGCCGGTGTCGCTGTTGGCGATCAGGTAGGAGCCGCGATTCTGGTTGTAGAAGGTCTCGCTCGCGCGCACGTTGCCGCTGGCGAAGTTGCCGCCGGTGGTGGTGGTGCGGAAATGGCCGAGGCCATCGAAGTCCGAGTGGGTGACCTCGCGGAACTTGTCGCCGTCGTCGTGGTAGATGACTTTGCGGTACTTCATCCGGTGGTTGCGGTCGGCGTAGGTCCCGGATGGACCGTCGTTCTCATACTCCAGGAAGATCGAGCGGCGCTTGCTGCCGCTGGCCACCGAGCCCTGGTAGATCTCCTGCGACAAGTAGGGTGGGTTGTTGTTGAAGTAGTCGTTGGTGCCCGGCGTGCAGCGGGTGAAGGGCAGGCCGAAACCCTGGCGATGGATGCCCGCGGAGTTAAACCAGTGCTTTGTGTCGTTGCCTAGCGGGTCGGTCAAGGTGAGCGTGTGGTAGCAAGAGATCTGGCCGGGGCCGAGCACTCCCTGGGGGTCGTAATCGTAAGTCCAGGTGCCGTGGGGCGAGTTTGGATAGTCGCTGTCTTTGAGATAGGTCGACTTGGTGGCCACGCCGGTGCCGGTGTTGGCCCACTCGCGGCCCTCGGGCACATCTGGGCTTTGGGCGTGGAAATCGATCTCTTGGTACTTCCAGCCAAAGGCACCATCGGTGGGCAGGCGGAGGAACTTGATGCCGCCCGAGAGTTTCTCTCCTACATTGTCGGTGTGGTAGTAGTCCATTTGGTAGAACGAGTCGTCGGGCAAGACCAGGCGTTCGAGTAGGCGGACGCCGGAAAGGGTGTCCCCTTCGGGCACACACGAAGGCTGCGCGCCTTGGCGCTCCAGGTCGACCGGGCCGGAGTAGACTAGATCGTAGACGGCGCTTTGGTTGTTGAAGGCGGCGAGGGTGACCTTCTCCAGTCGGCCGGCGGTGAAATCGAGGGAATGACTCCTGTTGGCGGAATCGGTGACGCTCCAATCGCCGCCCGAGGCGTAGGCTATCTTGACCCAATGGCCGAAGCGGTCGAGCATCTTGGTCACCCGCCAATCGAAGCTGGTGTGGCTGATGTTATGGAATTCATGCATCTCACCACTTGGGAATTCCACCGTCCGGCAATCCTGGTCGAGCAGATTCGACGGCGTCTCGCAGGGGCTCGATGCGAATGGGTAGTAGCGCATTCTCAGGTAGGTACTGTCGCGGGTGAACCAGGTGTTGGGCTGGGTGCCGGCGGGCGGGTAGGTGCCGCTCTGGGCCGGGTGGAGGAAATCGTGGAAGGCGTGTTGCCCGCCGTCAGGGCTCAAATAGGAAAACCCGCTGAAGGGTGGCGCGGGATTGCCGCCTTCGGAGCGCACCAACTGGCCAAGATTGACCCGCCACCCCCAGCCAGAATTCGCATCGAGATCTTGAATCGGCAAGTTGTAGGAAACCAGCATCTGGTTGGGCGGCGTGCCCTCGGTGCAGCTCTGTTGGTCGTCAAAGTCCCAGCCGCTGGAGTTGTAGGTCAGGGTGAAGCCGTAGCTCAGAGTGGGACCCACCGGGTAGCTCTGGCCGAGGGGCAGGCGGAGCGACAGATTCCCCGAGAAGAGGTTGATCGAGTCGATGTCGCCGACTTGGAAGGCGGTGTCGGCGGTGACGCCCCGCTGGTGGCTCTGGGGCTGTTGCGCGGCGGTCGGCCCGGCGAGGGCAACGTAGAGAAGTGAGGCGATGAGAATTTTCTGTTGCATAGTCTTTGACTCCTTCAGCAGCCGCTGCCGGGGCAGGTGCTATCCCATTGATTGGCATTGCCAGACTCAAAGTTGTCGCCAAAGAGCACGGCGATGGACTTGACGGCGACGGTGGCCGAGGTGCTGTGGTGGGTCTCGTCTTCGATGCGGTAGGTCAGGGTGCAGTTGGCATCGATCGACGGGTTGGGGGTCAAGCGGATCAGATCGAGCACGATCTCGGTGCTCGCCGGGCAGGTGCTGGCGAGGACGGTGACAGTCAGGGCTTCGCCGTCGGGCTCGGTGTCGTTGGCCAGGACATCAATCAGGATCGGGGCGGAGGCGGCTTCGGCGTTGTCGCCCGAGGCGATGGGGGTGCTGTTGCATTGAGCGTGGGCAGCGGTGGCGGCGACTGCGACTGCCAGTAGGCAGGCGGCGTTTAGGATCGAACATCTGGGGATTCTGTCTCTCAAGGCTACCTCACTTTCTGGAAGATTCTAGATTCGTTCTCTTGCTTGGACTGGCCCTAGGCCCACCAGGTTCCCGCTCGACTTTGTTTCGTCAAACAAGCTATGGGAAAAGATGTTAGAGACCAAACGGTTCATTTTGGCAGGCTGGAAATGAACCGTTTCCCCTCGATCCACTGAATGACAGAGATTGCACGCGAGGGAACTCCTTGTTTTCGATATTCTGATATTGTCTACATATATCAATGGTCAAAATCGCGGCGTGCATTCGATAGCCGCACATCCAATCCCGAGGTCATTCGGCGGGCACTGCTCGCGCAACTCGCAAAAGACCAATAAGCGCTCACTCCACCACGGCACTCCGCCCCCGCAACAGCACCACCACCCGAGCAGCACACCTCGCGAGATCGTCTCCGACCTCCAGCGACTCAATCCAGCCGCTCAGCCGTCGGCGTGCTTTTCCTGTCGGCCGGTGCGCCTGCTGCTCCCATCCCGAAATCGTCTCTGGTGCCACGTCGATGACCGTGGCGAGAGAGCGCTGCGAAAATCCGAGCCTGCGCCGCAAAGCCATCAGCAGCTCAGCCACATTCTCGGGCTCAGGGTTTGGATCGTAGCCAAGCCAGTCCGTGAGTGCCGGCCAAAACCGGACTTCCGGGTAGCCCCTGTCATGTTCCCAATTTACTATCGAACCCAGACAGACGCCGAGCGTTCGGGCAACGTCTTTCTGCAACTGACCACGATCAAGCCGACATCTCTTGATGTGGTTACCAATCGTAACAAGTTCTCGCGGATACCCCGCAATCTTGGGGATACGTCCTCTCAACTGGACATGGCAAAAGGGGGCCGCAATCATGCAAGTGCGGGCATTTGGGGGACGATCGGCATCACTGCAAATGCTCGCCACAGATGATCGAACGCTATCGCAGTCGGGTCTCAGGGCCGCTTCTCGACCGCATCGACATGCATGTCGAGGTGCCGGCGGTGAGCCTTGCCGAGTTGCGCAGCGAAGCCACCGAAGGGACTCGGGAAGTAGCGTGGAGAGTGCGCCAGGCGAGAGAGATCCAGCGCAGTAGATTCGGCTCCCAGACGGACGTGCCGGTCAATGCCTCCCTGGGGAGCGACGGCATCGAGCAGCATTGCGTGCTAGCGCCCGATGCCCAGCGCTTGGTCGACACCGCCTTCGACAAGCTCAAGCTGTCGGCACGGGCACTCAGCCGCATCCTCAAGCTATCCCGCACCATCGCCGACCTCGACAGTTCGGCGGAGATTCGGGCAGCGCATGCCGCCGAGGCCATTCAATACCGCAGCCTGGACCAGCGATCGGAGCGAGGCTGATGCCACGTTTACCACGCTACTTGCCGCGTCCCGGCTGCTTGGTCGAGATCACCCAGCGGACTCTGCAAGGGCGCTACCTCCTACGACCGAGCCGGCGTCTCAATCAGCTTCTAATCGGAATTCTTGCCAAAGCCCAGCAAGAAACCGAGCTCGCCGTCCATGCGATCGCCGTCCTCTCAAATCACTTCCACCTACTCGCTTCACCGGCCACCGTCGAACAGATTGCGCGATTTATGGGACACCTCAAGACCAACATAGCCAAAGAAATAGGTCGTCTCCACGACTGGCCCGGCTCGATGTTCGACCGGCGCTACACCATGATTCCGGTCAGCGACGAAGAGGAAGCTCAGATCAAGCGCCTCGAGTACCTCCTCTCTCAAGGCTGCAAAGAAGGGCTCGTGACGTCACCCCTCGAGTGGCCGGGAGCCCACTGCGCAGGAGCGCTCCTGACGGGCTATCCGCTGAGGGGAATCTGGATCGACCGCACTCGGCAATGGGCGGCGAGCCAGCGCGAGGCCGACACCGGGGAATCCGACTTCGTAACCGACGTCGAGCTAAAGCTCGACAACCTGCCATGTTGGAAGCATCTTGCGCTAGAAGCCCAGCAGCAACACATCTTGGAGCTCATCGAGAAGATCGAGAGAGATACTGCAAGACTCCATCAAGACCGAGGAACCGAGCCCCTCGGCGCATTCCTCGTCGGCCAGCAGCAGACACATCGACGCCCCGGCCAGCAACCGACAAACCCACCCCCCTTCTTTCACGTCTATCGGAAGAAAGTCCGGCACGCGATGCGCTTGGCCTTGGGCGAATTCCTCACTGCATACCGTACGGCCGCGGAGAAACTTCGAAGCCGTGGAGCACCTAGCGGATTTCCTGAAAACTCCTTCCCGCCAAGACCAAAATTCGTTGACACCAACACCCCTTCTGACTCTTCATAATGTGCCTGGCACCTATTTCTCCTATTTCTGCACCTATTTCTGCTGGGTTTCGGGCACTGGAGGGCTTCGAGGTCGAGGACCAGGAAGCCGTCATCAGGCTCATCGACGCGATGATTCTCAAGCACCGGGTCCAGGGTGCAGTAGGAGCCGGTAGCGCTGCCTCTTAGAAGAAGCGATGCCCGAGCCCCAGGTGTACTGAAAGCCCGGCTCGCACCGGGCTTCACTCAATGCAAGTGGCTGATCCTAGGTGGCTTGTGAATTGGCTGGCACCTATTCAGGGACCACCCGCTAATGTGTGGCACCCTCTCGGGTGCCGCATGCAGCGCCCACTGTGGGCTACTTCGACGAAGCGATCGTTATCGGATTTCCGTCGCGAAAGACAATATCCCGAGCAAGGTCGCCGACGATATTCTCCTGCTCCATCTCGAAATAATGATCGAGATCATCAAAGTCTAGCCTTCGGTCGCTGCCAGGTGAAATCAGCACAAACGAGAACTCTGGTTCTCTTCGAGTCCTGAAGAAATATCGAGTCCCCCACCGGTCCTTCCCGTCTCCTATCGAATCGATGATTCGCCGAGCCTGCTCGTCAGAAATAGAGCCTTCCAACTTCACATGAGACTGAATGTCTCGCGAGATATTCAGTAGATCCGCAAACGTTGGAAGTTGTTTCGTTGCCGACATCACACCCCAGCAGTCGATCTGGCACAGCAAAAGCAAGGACCCTAAGAGTTTCTTCATCGTTCACCTTCCGACAGCAATGGCTCCTGGTCAAGAATTAGAAGATGCTCCTCGACTTGGTTCGGGAAAACTTCCTGAACCAACAGAGGGTCGAATACAACTATTGCAGAAACCTGATCTGACAAGACCCCGTCTTCCAGTGCTGCCGCCAGCCGTTGGGGAGAGTCGTATAGGATCCCCCTCTCCGGCCGTTGACCTTCGGAAAGAACCCCTGCATCGCGAAGAACGTCACCACAGGCCGAACTGCAGTTCTGGCGACGTACCTCGTATGCCTTCTTCGGCTTTTTCGCCGAGTCGACAATACGAGAGTCTCGGGCCGCATCGGATTTCATTACGAATGCGGTCACACGGCGTTGCTGGGCCAAGTACTTATTGATGAATGCTGCAACGGACGGCTCAAGTTGAACAGGAGTCCCTTCACTTACCGACGCTCTCCCCTCTGCCGCGGTGGCTATTATCGCTGCGTGACCGAAGCTAGTGCTAGCTTCGTTGAAGCTACCAGAAACGACAAAAACAACCGTCTCCTTCCCGTTTCGATCTAGGAATTTCGCAGGATTATTAAGCGCATAGGTGTACCGATTCCACCGCTGCTGAAGACGGGTCGGATTTCTCAACAACTTTGGATCTGTTCCCAGAAACCGCCCCACGACCGGACTACAATGCCGAGCATGCATGTAGTCGAGGTCTCCGTTGGCCCCCACCCCATTCTCATCCCGCTCATGGCCGGTAAATTTCAGCTGAAACTCATCCGAGGTGGTGCTAGTCGCCTCTCGCCCAAACGGGTAGTAGCTGTGCAGTGCTACCTGGCTACCACCCTTGGTCACCTGCCGCGGCGAGCCAAGATGATCAAGATGGAAGCTGTAGGTCTCCTCGACACCGTTGGCGTCGGGATCGACTGAAGCTAGCATCTGCCCACCCCGATAGACGTAGTCCCGCTCCCACTCGAAGCTTTCGCCACGTGGATGGCTAAAGACCCGCAGCACCTCGTTGCCGAGACCGCGCAGGGTCCAGGTCTCGCTGGCCGGGCTGCTGACGCAGCTGCTGCCGGCGGCGCTAAAGCAGCTGAAGGTGACGATGCGCTCGTCATCAGCGTTGTAGATGTACACGCTCGCCTGGTCGGTATTGGATTGCAGGTGCTTCATCATGTTGGCGGCGTCGTAGGTGTACTGGTAGATCTCCGAGCTACTGTAACGCACGCGGGTCAGGTTTCCCCCAGCGTCATAGGTGGTGCCGCTGAGGCCGAGGCGGTTGGTGCTGCTGCTCGGGCTCATGGTCTGGCTGGCGCCGTGGGTGACCATCTGGGTAAGGTTGCCGAAGTTGTCATAGCTCGCGGTCTGTAGGCGGTCGTTGCTGCCGACTTTTACCTCGCCGCTGACCAGGCGCTGGAATCGGTCATAGCGATATTGCAAGGAGCCGATGCGGTGGATATTTCCGGCTCCGTCGTAGTCGAAGGTGCCGGTGTCCCAGCCGGCGTTGGTAGAGATGCGCTCGGGCCGGGCGAGGCCGGAGGGATCGACCTGGTAGGTTTCGGTGATGCCGCTCTGGTGGCTGATCTGGGTCAGCATGCCGCCGCTCTGGTAGCTGAGGCTGGAGGCGAAGCCGGGCACCGCGGTGAGGAGGCCTTTGTCGTAAGCGAAGCTCACCTGCCGCGGTGGGCTGACCTGGTCGCAGCTGTCGTTGCTGTGCAGACAGTCGGGATAGTCGAGGGTCGCGAGGTTGCCTTGCAGGTCATAGGAGAACCCACTCTGGAAGGCGTAGTGGCCGACGCCGAGCTGGTAGCGGGTCTGGCGCTCGGACATCCGCCCACCGCGGCCAGCGTAGACGAAGCTCTCGGAGATCCGGACATCGAGGAAGCCAGGATTGGCGTTCAGCGGATTCACCAGATCCACCCAATTGTGGCGGGTGGTCTGCACCAGCTTGCCGGCCCGCTTGTCGGCACCGACGTTCTTGCGGCCGTAGCGGAACTCCTTGAGCTTGCGCGGCGAGCCACCGTTGCTCTCGTCAACTCGGATCAGGCGTCCGGCTGGATCGTAGAAGTAGTCGAGGTCGAACTCGGTGGAGCCGCCGATGCGTTTGCTCAAAACGCTGCCACGAGCATCATAGGAATAGGTCGTGGCGCCGTTGCCCACTGGGCCGACTTCGGGATGGGTCTCGGAGGTCAGGAAGCTGCGACCGTCATAGTTGAAGAAGCGTTGCTGGCCACAGGTCGATCCAGTCCGATTCTGGCAAACGTGGGTGAGCCGCGAGCCGGCGTCGTAGGCGTAGCGAGTCAGCAAGCCGCCCGCGTTGCAGCTGCCATTCCAGGCCGCCGATCTGCCTTCACAAACCTCGAACAATCGGCCCTGGCCATCGGAGATCTCGGTGTTGTAGGTGTCTTCTTGCACTCCGGAGGCGAGCATCACTTTGAACCGCCGCGTCTTGGTGCGTTCGCCCTCGTAGCTGAGGAATGTGGCCGGCTGGCTTGGTGGGGTGATCCTGCCGGGGCGGCCGAAGTTGTCGTACTGCTCGTACTTGGTGACGCGGCTGTCGGAAGTGGCGTTGAGGGTCCACACCGATTCCGCGGTCTTCCAGGCCCGTGGGTTGAAGCTCATGTGGCGGTACCAGCGCACTCCGCCGGGCAACTGCACCTGCTCTTTGACCCTACGGCCGAGGCCGTCGAAAGTGTGCTGGCGGTAGGCCAGCAGGCCGGAGCCCGAGCAGGCGGCGGTGGTGACGCACTGCTCTTCGGTCAGCAGCGGCATCAGGTTGAAGTTGCTCTGGGTGGCCAGCCGGTAGGTGTAGCGGCGCACCGCCTCGCTCTCGGGAAACTCGTGGGTCAAGCGGCCCTGCCGGTCATAGAGGAAGTCGATCTTGACCCCGGCGCTGTCTCGGCTGCGTTTGACCAAGCCGGTGTTCTTGTCGAGATCGTAGTCGGCCAGTTTGAGTAGCACTTCGCTGGTGGCGCAAGGGTTGACCACCGTCGAGTTTCTCAGCACGCCGTACTGGTAGCCGTAGTTGGTGCGGTAAAGGGCGCCGGATTGGGCCGGGTTGATGCTGCCCAGGCTTGCGGTGCTGATCGCCTGGCTGTCGCCGCCGTATTGCAGCTCAGAGGCGACGAAGCCGGTGCTGCCAGCCTGCACGAAGATGCTCAGCAGGTCGTTCGACTGCCGCGAGCCACCTGCCAACACCCTGCGTTTGCGCAGGAAGCCGTTGACTAGCGCAAAGTCATACTCGGTGGATTCGGTGACGCCGTTCTCGGTCACCGATTGCGAGTTGAAGGTCTCCAGCACCCAGGGCTGGGTCTGGCCGAACATGGCGAAATCGGTGGCCGGATCGATGGCGCCGGTGTCGCTGTTGGCGATCAGGTAGGAGCCGCGATTCTGGTTGTAGAAGGTCTCGCTCGCGCGCACGTTGCCGCTGGCGAAGTTGCCGCCGGTGGTGGTGGTGCGGAAATGGCCGAGGCCATCGAAGTCCGAGTGGGTGACCTCGCGGAACTTGTCGCCGTCGTCGTGGTAGATGACTTTGCGGTACTTCATCCGGTGGTTGCGGTCGGCGTAGGTCCCGGATGGACCGTCGTTCTCATACTCCAGGAAGATCGAGCGGCGCTTGCTGCCGCTGGCCACCGAGCCCTGGTAGATCTCCTGCGACAAGTAGGGTGGGTTGTTGTTGAAGTAGTCGTTGGTGCCCGGCGTGCAGCGGGTGAAGGGCAGGCCGAAACCCTGGCGATGGATGCCCGCGGAGTTAAACCAGTGCTTTGTGTCGTTGCCTAGCGGGTCGGTCAAGGTGAGCGTGTGGTAGCAAGAGATCTGGCCGGGGCCGAGCACTCCCTGGGGGTCGTAATCGTAAGTCCAGGTGCCGTGGGGCGAGTTTGGATAGTCGCTGTCTTTGAGATAGGTCGACTTGGTGGCCACGCCGGTGCCGGTGTTGGCCCACTCGCGGCCCTCGGGCACATCTGGGCTTTGGGCGTGGAAATCGATCTCTTGGTACTTCCAGCCAAAGGCACCATCGGTGGGCAGGCGGAGGAACTTGATGCCGCCCGAGAGTTTCTCTCCTACATTGTCGGTGTGGTAGTAGTCCATTTGGTAGAACGAGTCGTCGGGCAAGACCAGGCGTTCGAGTAGGCGGACGCCGGAAAGGGTGTCCCCTTCGGGCACACACGAAGGCTGCGCGCCTTGGCGCTCCAGGTCGACCGGGCCGGAGTAGACTAGATCGTAGACGGCGCTTTGGTTGTTGAAGGCGGCGAGGGTGACCTTCTCCAGTCGGCCGGCGGTGAAATCGAGGGAATGACTCCTGTTGGCGGAATCGGTGACGCTCCAATCGCCGCCCGAGGCGTAGGCTATCTTGACCCAATGGCCGAAGCGGTCGAGCATCTTGGTCACTCGCCAATCGAAGCTGGTGTGGCTGATGTTATGGAATTCATGCATCTCACCACTTGGGAATTCCACCGTCCGGCAATCCTGGTCGAGCAGATTCGACGGCGTCTCGCAGGGGCTCGATGCGAATGGGTAGTAGCGCATTCTCAGGTAGGTACTGTCGCGGGTGAACCAGGTGTTGGGCTGGGTGCCGGCGGGCGGGTAGGTGCCGCTCTGGGCCGGGTGGAGGAAATCGTGGAAGGCGTGTTGCCCGCCGTCAGGGCTCAAATAGGAAAACCCGCTGAAGGGTGGCGCGGGATTGCCGCCTTCGGAGCGCACCAACTGGCCAAGATTGACCCGCCACCCCCAGCCAGAATTCGCATCGAGATCTTGAATCGGCAAGTTGTAGGAAACCAGCATCTGGTTGGGCGGCGTGCCCTCGGTGCAGCTCTGTTGGTCGTCAAAGTCCCAGCCGCTGGAGTTGTAGGTCAGGGTGAAGCCGTAGCTCAGAGTGGGACCCACCGGGTAGCTCTGGCCGAGGGGCAGGCGGAGCGACAGATTCCCCGAGAAGAGGTTGATCGAGTCGATGTCGCCGACTTGGAAGGCGGTGTCGGCGGTGACGCCCCGCTGGTGGCTCTGGGGCTGTTGCGCGGCGGTCGGCCCGGCGAGGGCAACGTAGAGAAGTGAGGCGATGAGAATTTTCTGTTGCATAGTCTTTGACTCCTTCAGCAGCCGCTGCCGGGGCAGGTGCTATCCCATTGATTGGCATTGCCAGACTCAAAGTTGTCGCCAAAGAGCACGGCGATGGACTTGACGGCGACGGTGGCCGAGGTGCTGTGGTGGGTCTCGTCTTCGATGCGGTAGGTCAAAGTGCAGTTGGCATCGATCGACGGGTTCGGGGTCAATCGGATCAGATCGAGCACGATCTCGGTGCTCGCCGGGCAGGTGCTGGCGAGGACGGTGACAGTCAGGGCTTCGCCGTCGGGCTCGGTGTCGTTGGCCAGGACATCAATCAGGATCGGGGCGGAGGCGGCTTCTGCGTTGTCGCCCGAGGCGATGGGGGTGCTGTTGCATTGAGCGTGGGCGGTGGCGGCGGCGAGCAGGCCGAGAGCGAGCGCCGCTGCCGGCCACGCCATGCATCCAGAGATTTTTCGCTTCATTCGTACCTCCAGTCCAGATCGTTCTGTCTTCCTTCTTCCTACTTGGACACAACGACGTTCCGTCAGGTTCCCGCTCGAAGAAGGATTGCTCCTCATCCAGCGCCGAGGTCATTCGGCGAGCACTGCTCGCGCGGCTCTAGAAAAACCAGTCACTGCGGGCATTCGGGAGACACACGCAACCTATGCGTTGCTCGACGCAGGTGGTCGAGCGCTATCACGGCCTCAGAGCAGGGGATTGGGCGGTGGCACCGCCCTGCACGCCGCCGCTTGGAGCGGCCATCGCGAGACGGTTGAAGTGCTGCTGCGGCTTCAGGCACCGCTCAATCTTCGCTGTACGACTTTCGGTGCAACTCCCCTGGGCTAGGTGGACAATGGTTTTGGACCTGAGAGCTGCTGGCTCAAGGGCGACCACCTGGGTGTTGCCGCTTTGTTGCTCCGCGCGGGCGCGGATTCCGAGATTGCAAACGCCTCCGGCCAGCGGCCGATTGACCTGGTGCAAGAACCCCCGGCAACCGGATAGTGGAGCTGCTAACAGAGCATGGCAGCCGCTAGCTCGGTCCGCGCCAGAGGGGTCATATTCGGTTAGAATCGCTGCCGCCGAGGCTCCCTCGGCCGCAATCTCAAAACCAGCTAGATCCATCCGATAGGAGTTCGACCATGACTATTCAGATCGGCGACAAGATTCCCGCCGCGACTTTCAAGACCCCGACGGCCTCCGGACCGCAGGAGATCACTACCGGCGAGTTCTTCGACGGTAAGAAGATCGTGCTCTTCGCCGTTCCCGGCGCCTTTACCCCGACTTGTAGCGACACCCACCTGCCGGGCTTTGTCGTCCGTTCGGACGAGATCTTCGCCAAGGGGGTCGATGCGATCGCCTGTACCGCGGTCAATGATGTCTTTGTGCTCGGTGCCTGGGCGAAGGCGAATAAGCTCGGTGATGGCTTCCAGATGCTGGCCGATGGCAACGGCGAGTTCGCTAACGCCGCCGGGCTGGAACTCGATTTGGGCCATTTCGGCATGGGCAAACGTTCCAAACGTTACGCCATGGTGGTCGACAACGGGGTGGTTACCTACCTCGGTGTGGAACCGGCCGGCGAGGTTGGGGTCAGCAGCGCCGACGCGGTTCTAGCCGCACTTTAGGTCGAATAGTGAGAGCCAGAGCCACCCACCAGGGTGGTTTCTGGCGCGACAGCTCTGCGAGGCGGCTATGGATCGACCGGCGCGTTATACCCATTATCCCCGCAGCATCTTATGGCTGATCGAAGGTGGCGAGATCACCCTCGGTGGCCACGAGGCAGATGCTCAGCCCCGCTTTGGCGCCGAAGTCGAATCGTTCTATATCAGCAAGTTCCCGATCACCAACTTACAATTCGCGGCCTTTGATCCGGGGCATCAGTGCCGCACCTGCTCGCCGTCGGCCGGCGATCCGGCCACTGGCATCTGCTGGCAACAAGCTCGAGACTATGCCGCCTGGTATGCAGAGGTGTCGCGCAAGGCGATGCGGCTACCCACTGAAATTGAGTGGGAATACGCCTGCCGCGGCGGCTGTGCTGGCCGCTGGCCTTGGGGGGACGACGCCCAAGAGATCGATAGGCATCTCTGGCATGCTGGCAACAGCGACGGCCGGGTAGGGCGCCTCGATAGTAAAGCCTCGAATGGCTTTGGTTTGTGGGCGATGGTCGGCGGCGTCTGGGAGTGGACCGCCTCGGACTATCGGCCCTATCCTCTGGCCGCGTCTGGGGAGTCATCCGCCGATGAGTCCCTGCAGCGTGTTCTGCGTGGCGGCTCCTTTCGCTTGCCTGGCAAAGAACTATCTTGCTCGCTGCGCCGGGCTGCCGAGCCGAGTCTGCATGCCGATGACGTTGGTTTTCGCATCGCCAAGAGCCTGCGCTGATGAAGAGCCCCCACCACGGTAGGAGGGGCAGGGGCAGCTTCAAGAGTTGGGGCGCTACTATGTGGGTGGCTCTAGTTGCCCTCTTCTTCCTTCGACGTCCGACCACCGCCGAGCCACCGCGCAGGATGGTCACTGGAGAATCTGCAATCACTGTTGAACGGTCGAAGAATTTGACTTGGTAGGTAGCACACCAGCAGGCTGACGTGGGTGTCGACTGTCTTGGCCAGCAAAGGGCAAGGAAGCAGCACGAGGAGCAGGGTCATCACCAGCAAATATCGAGAGTTCATAGCAGATCTCCTGAGTTCGACTCCGGCTGCGATCGCTCACGGTCGCCAGCCAGGGTCAGGTAGAGGGGTGCTTCTTCGAGCGGGCGCCAACGCCATCTCCGCGGGCTCTCTTGAGGCAGCCCCGGAGGACGATCCGGGTCAGCCAGGAGGCGTAGCTGTCGAGATCCCGCAAGGACCGAAGCTTGCTCCAGGCGGTCACCAGGCCGTCTTGCACTGCATCTTCAGCCTCTCCATCGCCGAGTACCGAGCGAGCCAACCGCACCAGGGATTGCCAGCGATCCTCGACGATCAATGCGAAAGCCTCGCGGTCGTCGTCCTGGGCGCGTCGGATTTGCTCTGTCTCGACTCCGTTCATACCTGTAGGAGGGCTGGCGATCGGTTTTTCGTGTACAGCCGGCGAAAAAAGGTTTCGCGGTGTGAGATCGTCGGCCTCAGCCTATCGCTGTCGAGCAAGTTGGCGGCGACAATCCCCGACGGCGGTGGGTTAGATCATGACCATCACGAGGAGAGTAGCAATGACGAAGAATTCCAAACCACTGGCTGACCGAGTGGCTCTGGTTACTGGCGGCGGCTCGGGAATCGGCCGCGCCATCGCCTCCGCGCTGGCTGGCGCTGGCGCCGCCGTGGCGGTTGCCGGCCGGCGCTCCGAGCCCCTCGAAGAGTGGGTCGAGGAAATCCGCCAAGTAGGAGGCCGCGGTTTGGCGGTGGTTGGTGATGTTTCTCGTCCCCAAGAGGCGCAACGGCTGGTCGAGGAGGTGGTGAGCGAGTACGGAGGCTTACAGATCCTGGTGAACAATGCCGGCATAGCTCGGGGCGGCCCGATCGAGGAGATGAGCAGCGAGGATATTGAGGCGGTGATCGACATCGACCTCAAAGGGCCAATCTGGATGTTACGCGCGGCATTGCCGGAGTTGTCGCGCAAGCAGGCTTCGGGTGTCAGCTCAGTGATCAATATTTCGTCGTCAGTGACCTTGAATCCAGTGCCAAATTTCTCGGTCTATTCAGCCGCCAAAGCTGGTCTCGACATGCTAACTCGCTGTTTGGCCCGCGACTGGGCGTCAAGGGGCATCCGGGTTAATGCGATCAATCCCGGAGTCGTCAACACGCCGATTTTCTCGACCATGATGCCGTCTGAGCAGATTGCTGGAATGCTGCGAGAGATCGGTCAGCAGACCCCTCTCAGTCGCATCGGTGAGCCGGCCGACGTGGCCCGTCTGGCGCTTTTCCTCGCCGGGCCGCAGAGCGAATGGATGACAGGCGCAGTGGTTCCACTCGACGGCGGCTTGAGCCTGGCCAGTTAGAGCTAGACCCTTGACGCGGACTTGCGCGGCTTGGGAAGATTTTTTACCTGCCGTTTACCGCCTTTTTCGGATATCAGCCAGTCCCCTCCGTAGTCGAGAAGGAACAACCCGAAACTAGCGCAGGAGAACAAAGTGACCTCGACCCGACTCGCAAGTCCCGTTCGGTATCCGCCCTCCCTTTCGCTGACCCTCCTGGCGCTACTCGCTGCAGGGACGCTTGGTGCTGCACCGCCCGATCAAGCACCGGCGGTCGATTGGCCGCAGTTTCGCGGTCCTACGGTCGATGGGGTGGCCCGCCCAGGCAATCTTGAGAAAGGCAAAGTTGGGCTGGAGCTGAGTTGGAAACGTTCCTTAGGCTCCGGCTACTCCAGCATTTCGATCTCTGGCGATCACCTGGTGACCATGTTCACAGACGGCGAGACCGACTTTCTGGCCTCCTTCGATCCTGCTGACGGCAGCGAACGTTGGCGCTACGAAATCGCCGCCAAATACGTCGGCCACGATGGCTCCGACGATGGCCCCCTTTCCACTCCGGCCGTCCACCGGGGCAAGGTTTACGCTCTGGGTGCCATGGGGGAGCTGTTTGCGCTGCGGTTGGCTGACGGCGCCGAGATCTGGCGCCGTCAGCTGGGGGAGACCGAGGCAGCGGCGCCTTTCTATGGCTTTACCACCGCGCCGCTGGTGGCTGGAGAGCTGCTGATTGTCGAGACCGGGGGCGGCGCTGGCAAAGCGATCACCGCTCTGCACTTGGCCGACGGTAGAACCGCCTGGACTAGCGTCGAGGATTCGGTCAACTATCAGTCTCCCACTCTGCTGAGTTTGGCCGGCGTGCAGCAGTTGGTGGTGGCTACCGACCACCGGTTAATCGGCCTCGATGCCCCTTCCGGCAAAGAACTTTGGTCGTTAGAGCACAGCGAAAGTGAGGAAGCAGCCGGCTCAGGCTATCCGGTGGCCCTGGGTGGGGACCGGGTGCTGCTGGTGATCGACGGCGAGGCGATAGCGGTTCAAGTCAATCGGCACGGCGGTCACTTCGAGGCCGAGGAGATTTGGCGCTCGAGCAACATCAAGCGCAATTTTGCGGTGCCGCTACTGATCGACGGCTACCTCTATGCTTTCAACGGCCGTTTCTTGACCTGTGTCGACCCGGCCACCGGCAGTACAGTGTGGAAGTCTCGGCCACCAGGAGGGCGCGGCCTGATGGCCGTTGATGGCCACCTGGTGATCCTCGGCAACGAGGGCGACTTGGTTTTGGTTGAGGCCTCGCCGGAGGGCTACCGTGAAGCTGCTCGCCTGCCCCTCTTTGATGACCCAGGCTGGACCGCGCCGAGCTTCGCCGCTGGCCAGATCTACGTTCGTAACCTGAGCGAGATGGCTGGCATTCGGATTACCGACTCACCGCCAGCGGCGCTGGATCCGTTGGCGGACCTCGATCTTCGCGGTTCCCTGGGCACGATGTTGGCGAGAGCGCTGCAGCTTCCAGCCAGCGAGCGTCAGTCTCTGGTCGACAGCTTCTTGATCCATCATGACGATGGATCGCTCATCGAAAGTGGCGGCTTGGCGCATTTTCTCTATCGTGGCGCCGCCAGCTCTTTGATCTTTGGCAGGGACTCACCCGAGGCACTCGCCTAGAAAAGAGCCGCTCGCGGTCGCGGCTGAGCCAGCGACCGCGGCGGAACCTGGGATACAGAAATGGAATTCGATGGCTGAGCTGGATCTCTGACACGAAAAATAAATTTGCTGGCAGAGCAAATTTCAGGGAGGCGACTAGCTGTCATCTGGCTCTAGCGCCTCAATGTGGCCGCTGAAGCGTATTCGAATACGGATTAGCAGCAAGACCGCCACCGACGCCAGAGCCAGGGTTAGTCCACGCCACAGCCCTTGCGGACCCTGGGCGAAGCGGAAGGCCAGTAGCACCGCTATCGGCAAGCCCAGGGCCCAGTAGCCCAGCAGAGCGATGATCGCCGGTATCCGGGTGTCCGCTGCACCGCGCAAAACGCCAGCGCCGACCACCTGTAGGCCATCGAAGATTTGGAATAAGGCAGCGATCGGTAGCAGCAGGGCCGCCATCTCGATCACCTGCCGGTCCGGGGTGAACAACCGTGCTAGCGACGTTGGCGCGACCGTGAAGAGGACCGCCGAAATGGTCATCACGGCGCCACCCAATACCAAGCAGACCAGCGCGGCACGCCGGGCATCGGGCATCGAACCACGACCCACCGCATTACCCACCCGGGTGGCCGCCGCGCCGGCGATGCCCAAGGGGACCATGAAGGACAGCGAAGACAGGCTCATGGCTATCTGGTGTCCAGCAAGTTGCCGCGCTCCGATCTGGCCCATGATGATCGCCACGGCGACGAACAACCACATCTCCAACGAAATTTGAAAGGCCACCGGAACACCCAGGCGGAGCAAGCGAAAGTACGAGCGCGGGCGAAAACTGAAAGGCTCGGGCAAGCGCCAGAAGGGTCGTAGATGCCGACTGGCGAAGACCACGGTGGCCAACAAGAGTCCCCAGCGGGCTAACGAAGTCGCAAGCCCAGAGCCCAGCACGCCAAGAGCGGGGAAGCCGAAATGGCCGAAGACCAGGGCATAGTTAGCGATTACGTTGAAGAGGTTGGCCAAGACAATGGCCACGAATACCGGCCGCACCATGCTCATCGCCTGCAAAGTCTGACGGATAGTGACAAAGAGCAAGAAGGCCAGGGTGCCGGGGATCGAGGCGCGAACATACGCCGTTGCCTCGGTGATCAGCTCGGGTTGCTGCCGCAGAGCCTGCAAGATCGGCCGGATGTTCCACATTATGAAGGCCAATGGCAGACTCAGCACCACCGCCATTACCAAGCCACGCTTGAGCACCCTGGTGACCCGGCGGCTCTCTCCCGCGCCATAGGCTTGGGCGACAATTGGGTCGAGGGCCATCAGCAAGCCCATACCGAAACTCACCAGGCCAAAGCTGATGCCGTTGCCCAAGGCACCCGCGGCTAGGGCAGTTTCTGAAACCCGGCCGAGCATCATGGTGTCGACCGTACCCATCAGCATCATCGCTACCTGGATACCGGCCACCGGTGCCGCCAAGCGCAGCACCGCCACGATCTCCCGCCGCCATCCGGCCCGACTCTCGCTGTTAATCCTAGCCCCCCTCATCGAGGCACGGTCAACTGACTAGTAGGCTTGCCATTCACCCAGGCGACAGCGGCGAGCACTACGACGCCAGCGCCATGTCCCAGCCACCCTGAGCCGCCAGCCAAGGGCATGGCGATAAGTAGCGCCGAGAGCAAGAGCAACAGCCGCTGCCAGCCCCCTAGAGCCTGGACCAGAAAACCACTCACCGCCGCTGCAAGCGGCAACATGGCCAAGGCGGCGAAAGCAAATGCCGCGGCAATCTCCACCACCGGCGCGGTGTTGCCTTGATCGTTGAGCATCAGCAGTTGCGGCCGATAGACAAAGAGGAACGGCAGGGCAAAGCCGGCCAGGGAAAAACGAAATGCCGCCAAAGCAGTGCGCATGATGCTCGCCGAAGCGAGCGAGGCGGCGGTGTAGGCAGCCAATGCCACCGGCGGCGTCACCATTGACATGAGGCCAAAATAGAAAACAAATAAATGCGCTGCCAGCGGCACCACCCCAAGCTGCCCCAAGGCCGGTCCAACCAACGTCGCCAGCAGCAAGTAGCACACCGCCGAGGGCAAACCCATGCCGAGCACAATCGAAGAGGCCATCAACAACAGCAACGCCAGCAGCAGGTTTTCCTGCGCCAAGGGCAGCAGGGTAGTCGGTAATTTGGCGCCGACACCGGTCAGCGTTACGATGCCCAAGACCACCCCCACGGAACCGGCGGCGGCCACCAACGCCACGCCGTTGCGCGCCGCTTTGACCATTGCGTCAATCGCCCGCCGCGGGGTGATCCGGGTCCGAGCCGACAACTGACTGAGCACGATCACCGCCACTAGTGCCATGCTGACCGAGCGAAACACCGAGAATCGTTGCAACAGGAAGACCATCAGCGTGGCCAGACCGCCACAGAAGATCAAACCCTCCAACCAACCGGGCGCGGGTTCCTTGTTCAGTTCCTCGACCGCCGCGGGGGCAGGAGTCGCCAGTGGCTCGCCATCCTTGTCGCCCTGGCGCTGCAACCGGCCGTGAAAGTGGACGATCAACAGCAACGACAAGTAGTAGAGAATCGCTGGCAGCAGCGCCGCCCGTAGAATCTGGGGATAAGTGACCGCCGGCTCGACGATCTCCAACATCATGTAGGCACCGGCCCCCATCACCGGCGGTACCAGCGCGCCGCCAGAGCTGGCTGCGGCCTCCACCCCGGCGGCCACATGGGGCTTGAAACCCGACTGCCGCATCATTGGAATGGTGAAGGTGCCGGTGGTGGCGGTGTTGGCCACTGCGCTGCCGGACAGCGATCCCATCAGGCCGCTCGACAGCACCGAGACTTTGGCCGCGCCGGCAGTTGTACCGCCAAGCAGGCGAGCCGCGCCGTGAATGATGAAGCGAGTGGCGCCAGTGGCTTCCAGCACGGCGCCAAAGACGACAAAGAGAAAGACATAGGTGAACATCACCTTGAGAGCGGTGCCGAAAACCCCCGAACTCTGCAAAAACGTCTGCGCCACAATCCGTTCCAGGCCATAACCACGGTGGGGGAACAACCAGCTGGGCAGATGGGGCCCGAGGGCGCCGTAGAGCAAGAAAATCATCGCCAGCAGAGGCAGGGCCCAGCCCACCGCGCGCCGCGCCGCCTCCAGCACCAGCAGTAAACCGAGCACGCCGATAACAATGTCGAGGGGCTGCTCGATGCCCGCCCGCTCACCCAGGCTCTGGCGCAGCAGCCAGCTGGCGGAAAACAGCGGCTCGGTCTGCACTACCACCCAGCCGCAGACCAGCGCGGTGGCGAGCACCAAGGCACCGTCGATCCAGCGCCCGAGGCGGGCTCCCGCCCATCCTGGTTCGAGGGGGAAACGCAGGAAGCAGATCGCCAGGCCGAAGAGGGTGAAGAGAGCCAGCTGCGACTGCGGCCGCAGATGGGGGTAGTTAACCTCGGCGAGGACGAAGAGCGTCAGGGCGATCGCCAGGCCGCGTTCTAGCCGCCCGGCAGCGGTCATGGGGTTGTGGCCGCCTCGTCGTCCGCCGGTTCGCTGCTCGCGTCGGCGGTGGTGTCCGGGTTTGGCCAGATGTCTATCTCACGATAGAAACGTTCTGCGCCGGGGTGGAATGGGGTGCCGGTATCTCGCACCACCACTTGAGCCTGGATGGCGCGGCCGGCCGGATGGCGTGCCACCACCTGGGCGCGGTTCTCATAAATCGCCTTGGTGAAAGCGTAGACCAGATCGTCACTGGCATCGGCGTGGGTAATCAGCTGCATCGAGCCGACGTTGAGGCCGAGGTAGTCTTCCTCCTGGCCTTTGTAAGTGCCGGCCGGAACCGTCGCCGGGGCAAAGAAGGGATAGTCCTCGACCAACTGCTGCCGGGCCGCCGGCTCGAAGGGCACAAAGCTGAGTTCCATCGAGGTCGCCGCCTGGGTGATCGAGGCGGTGGGGATGGCACCGCCGAGGAAGGCGGCATCGGCGCTGCGGTCGGCGAGCAAATCCACCGCCCCGGCCTGTGGCGCATTGAGCAAAGTGAAGTCATCCAGGCTGACGCCATGGGCTTGCAGCAGCGGGCCGACAAACAACTCGAACCCAGCGCCCGCCGGTCCCACCACCACCCGCCGTCCGGCCAGGTCGGCGTGGGAGGCGACGCCCGAGTCCGCGCGGGTGACGAAGAAGGCGACGTTGGGGGCCAGGGTCATCACCGAGCGGATTGCATACTGCTGATCCCAGCCCGCTTCGCCGCGCACCGCAAAATAAGAAATCGCGGCATTCGACAGGGCAAAGTCGAGCTCGCCATGGGCCAAACGTCGGATGTTCTCGCGCGAACCCTTGGTCGATTCGGCGGTGATTTCCCAGGCTCCGTCGCTAGCAGCGGCGGCAACATCGGCTAGAGCACTGCCGACAACAAAGAATGCACCTCCGGGAGGGGCCGTGCCGAGACTCAAGAATCGAGGTGATGACGACTCTGCGGTAGCTTCAGAATCCACCCCGTCGCCAGTCCCACAGGCGGCTAGCAGAACGAGCAAGCAGAGGCTGGGGAAGAGTCGCGAACTGAGCTTCGTAGGATGGCGCATTGGGGTCCCCTAGATGGCCCGGCAAGGCCACGGGCGGGCTGCGCGCAGCACCCGTTGCTGGGCAAGATTTGGCGGTGGCGTCGGCGGCCGATGCTAGCACGCCCCTGTACGCATCTCGGCAACCAAGGTTGCTCCCATCGGCAGGCTCTGCTCTCCTTCCCGCGGCAAGGTCGTCGCCTAGCGAAGGGGTTTTTTCCTCACCCTGCCCTGCTGCCGCCCTATTGCACTTGGTCGAGGGCGACGATGGTCCGCACTTCGACCCCACGCCGTCCCTTGACCAGCACCTCGACCTGCCGCCGACCCAATCCAGCTGGGGGATCGTCGGTGTAGTAAGTGAGCACGTATTGATGGCGCAATTCGGCGCTAATCTGGGCAAAAGCGCGCTCTAGGCCCTCGCCGCTGCCCACCCTCAGCAGGCGTCCACCGGTGGGCTGAGTCAGCAGCTTCAGTTCCTGCAAGGCGGCCGAAAATGAAACTCCCCTCATACCGCCGCCGCCGGGCAACGCCACGACATAGACCGGAACCCCGAGCTTGCGGCCAAACTCCACCGCTCGCTTCGGGTCGGCGCGGCTGGAACTCTCGAAACCATCGGTCAGCACCACCAAGGCACGGCGGCCAGGCTGCTCGGCGAATTGCAGCATGGAATAGAGAATCGAATCATAGAGGGCGGTCATCCCCTCACGGTTGGGGTGGATCGAAGCCAGCGCTTGGTGCAACTGCTCAAGATCACCGGTAAGACTCTGCACCAACCGCAATTCGGAGTCGAAGGAGACTACGAACGAGCGATCTCGCGGTCCCAGAGCACCGTCGAGAAAGACCTTGGCAGCGGCCTGGGTCTGTTGCCAGATGGGCACCATGCTGCCCGAGGTATCGACCAGCAAGCCGAGCACCAAGGCGATGTCTTCGGCGGCGAATAGCCGGTCTATCTGCTGCGCTTTGCCGCGTTGTCGGATTTCGAAATCGGCGAGCTGCAAATCAGTGACCGGCGGACCGTGCTTGGCGGTCACTAATGCTTGCAGTTGCACCAGGTTGACATCGATGCGCTCTCCGGGAGCGCCGCTAGCCAGCAGGTGAACGTCTTCCACCGTGCGACCGTCGACCAGTTCGAGTTCGAGACGAAGGAAGTCCTCGGGCTGCGGTTCGGTCAAGTCGAGGTGCAGCTCAAAGGGTTCTGCACGCACCGTACCGACCTGATCTTGGTTCACCCAGAAGCGTAATTCAGCCAAGTTGGCGTCGCGCGGGATCGACACCTTGGCGCTCACTCGCAGGCCATCAGTTAGCGTCTCCAAAGCAGCGACGCGCACCCGTAGAGGGGGGTCAAAACGGTTGACCACCAGGGTGTCCTGACCCAGGTCACGCCCCTCGGTGTTGAAAGCCTCGACCCGCACGGTTTGCTCGCGAGCTGGCACCGCGAAGGGAAGGCGGGCGGTCCAAGGGGGCCGCTTGCGCTGCGCCACCTCCTGCTCATCCAAATAGAAAACCAGCCGCGCGATCTCCGCGGTCAAGGTCAAGCTTTCAATCTCTGTCGGGCCTTCAGCGATTCCCTGCAACGGCGGCAGTAGGCGAATGCCAGCCGGCTCGGCAGTAGCTTCGGGATCGTCTTGGGCCGCCAGCGGCGCCGCCACGAAGAGCAAGCAGGTCAAGAAGCGGAATAAGTAGGAAGCGCGGGGCAAAGGGAGGCGGTGTTGCAGCATGAGTTTGAGGTCCTTGTGGCGCTAATCGCCAGCGGGTGGGTGATAAGCCCTTGATCTCAGCAAGATACGGGCCAAGAAAGGAATCTGGCCTGGGGTCTGGTTCCCGGCGTTCGCCGCTCGGCTGCTGTCCCTGAGCTAGGACAAGGCGCCATCCAGCGCGGTCGCGGCTATACTGCCTGCATCAGGTAGCCAATGTGCTGTCGAGCTGAATGCCGGCAGCCACTCGTCACTGCTTGCCAGCAGCCGGCGTACCTCGGCGCGCCTGGCAAGGGAGCATAGGACTTGGCCACGATCCGCCACCGACCGGAAGACTTTGTCGTCGAAGAACTGACCCTGGAGGAGCCCAGCGGCGACGGCCCGCACACTTGGCTGTGGATTGAGAAGCGGGGCCTCGACACCGCGGCCTGCATCCGCCTGTTAGCACGCTGGCGTGGGCTACCGCGGCGCGAGATAGGTTACGCCGGGCGCAAGGACCGGCATGCCGTCACCCGACAGTGGTTGTCGCTGCCAGCGCTCGATCCGCAGCAAGCGCTGAGCTACGCCGGCGATGAGCGATTGCGGGTTCTGCGGGCGGTTCGCCACGCTTCAAAACTGCGCCTCGGTCAGTTGCTCGGCAACCGTTTTGTCTTGGTAGTGCGCGATGTCGATGCGGCCAGCTGTGATGTAGCAGGGAAGCAGCTGAGGCGGTTGGCCGCCGAGGGCATGGCCAATCGCTATGGTGAGCAACGCTTTGGGCGCGATGGGGCCAATGTCCGCCGTGGTGCCGAGATCTTACGCCAGATCAAGCTGCGAGGTGAACGGCGACACGCTTGGCTGATGGTCTCGGCTCTGCAATCAGCGGTTTTCAACGAAGTTCTGCGGCGGCGTCAGCAAGACGGCACTTGGAATCAGCTGCAAGCGGGGGATGTAGCCTATGTGCACGCCAGCGGTGAAGTTCTCGCTGTTGCGGACCCTGCTTCACTCGCCGCTCGCTGGTCGAACTTCGAGTTGAGCCCGAGCGGGCCGATCTTCGGCACCAAGATGAAGCGTCCCAGCGGCGCGGTGGCGGAACTCGAACAGCAGGTCATGACTGAATTCGATTTGCCCGAACCCCGCCGGCTGGTCGCTCCGCGCGGGCTGCGCCTCTTTGGCACCCGGCGACCGCTGCGGGTGCGGCCGACAGCGGTGGATTGGCAGGCTGGCGACAGGCAGCTAGAACTACGTTTTGAGCTGCCTGCCGGCACCTATGCCACGGTCGTGCTGGACGAATTGTTCCCCGACGGCGTCGAAGATGCCAGCCGCGGCTCGCTCTCGCCAGCGGCGCGAAATGCCGAGCGATAGGCTCGTGGGGTGGTGTTGAGGTGACGCGCCAAGTGCTTGCGCAAGTTCGCTGCTGAACCCAGTCCGCAGCGGCTGGCTACCTGCTCGACACTGTAATCAGTGGTTTCGAGCAGCTCCCGTGCTTTCGCCACCCGCTGCTGGCTCACCCAGCGGTGCGGCGACAGGCCGGTCAACTCGCGGAATCGACGTTGGAAAGTGCGCAGGGCAAAACCCGATTGCTGCGCTAGCTGGTCGACCGACAGAGGTTGGTCGATCGAATCGAGCAAGTTCTCCAAGACCGTGCCGAAACCATCGTCCTCCCTGAGGGGGCAGACCAGCTCAGCGTACTGGCTTTGGCCGCCGTCGCGATGCACTGGCGCCACCATCCGCCGCGCAACCTTGTTGGCCACCGCGATGCCAAAATCTTGGCGCACAATGGCCAGGCAGAGATCCAGCCCGGCGGCAGAACCGGCAGAGGTCGAGACGCGCCCGTCGTGGATGTAGAGGGCATCAGTTTCCACCCGCAGCTGCGGAAACTGCTGGCGCAGGGTCTCGGCATGCAACCAATGGGTAGTCGTCCGGCGATCCTCCAGCAAGCCGGCGTGGGCCAGGACAAACGCTCCAGTGCAGATGCTGACCAGGCGAGCCCCGCGCTCATCCGCCCGCTGCAAGGCCTCAAGGAAGGGTTCCGGTGGACGCTCCAGCGAACGCCGCCAGCCAGGAATCAATACAATGTCGGCAGCTTCCAAGGTAGCCAGGTTGCCGCTGGGCTCGATATGTAGCCCATGGCTGGTGCGCAGGCCGCCGGGTTCGACCCGTGAGGGTCGGAAGTCATACCAGGGAACACCGAGCTCAGGACGGGTCAGGCCGAAGATTTCGGCCGCAATGCTGTACTCAAAACCGAGCAAGCCATCGTAAATCGCCACCGCCATGGTCGGCCCTCGTTGCATCTTCATCTTCACCACCTTGGCGGGATTCTATCGAACTTTGACGATTGTGCCACTTTTCTTCTGCTCTGCTTCTTGTCATCCTCTGTTCATGCCGAGAACAAACCCCATCGCGGAGCGGTCCTCAAGCGTTCAGGCGGTCGAGCGTCGATCGGTGATCGGGGCTTGCCCGCTGGATTGCCCGGACGGCTGTTCCTGGATCGTCGAGGTTGAAGATGGGCGGGCGGTTGACTTGCGCGCCAACTCCTCGCATCCATTCACCGGCAAGTCCTTATGTGTCAAGACCAACCCCTATTTGCACTACAGCGCCCATCCCGACCGCCTGCTGTATCCCCAGCGCCGGGTCGGCGCCAAAGGCGGCGGCCATTTTGAGCGCATCTCCTGGGACCAAGCGTTGGGCGAGATTTCAGAGCGGCTGCAAGCGGCAAGCCTCGAGCATGGCGCCGAGTCCATCTGGCCTTATTTCGGTACCGGTTCGGTAGGTTGGGTCCAAGGCATTGTCGGCGCCGGTAGGCGCCTGTTTCACGCTCTGGGAGCCTCTCGGCACGACCCCAACATCTGCTCAGCCGCGGGCCACGCAGGTATTCGCTACACCACCGGCTCGGCGGCAGGGATGGACCCAGAAGACCTGGTTCATTCGGGGCTCATCCTGCTCTGGGGCACCAATACCATCGTCACCAATCGCCATCTCTGGCCGTTCATTAAGCAGGCGCAGAAAAACGGCGCCAAAGTAGTGACCATCGACCCGTTGCGCACCCTGACCGCCAAGCATGCCGATTTGCATATCCCCTTGCGTCCGGGTTCCGACGCTGTTCTGGCTCTGGGATTGATGCGCTACCTGGCCGAGGAGGGAGCGGTAGACGACGAATACTTGGCCCACCGGACCTTGGGTTGGGAGGAATTTCGCCAGCAAGAGCTGGCCGAGTTTACTCCCCAGCGAGTGGCCGAGCTATGTGACATCGAGGAGGATAGTTTTCTCGCTCTGGGGCGCTGGGCCGCCAGCCGTCGCCCCTTGGCCATCCGCAGTCTGATGGGCATGCAGCGGCACCGGGGAGGCGGCCAGGCGGCACGGGTGCTTTCTTGTGTGCCGGCAATAACCGGCGACTACCAGCGCCTCGGCGGCGGCTTCTGCTATACCACCGGCCCTTGCTACCAGCTCAATGTCGACGCTCTGTGTCGGCCCGATCTGCAACCTGATTCGACTCGCACCCTCACCATGACTCGCCTTGGACAGGGACTGCTGGAGCTGGACGATCCGCCGGTCGCGGCGCTGATCGTGGTGGCCGCTAACCCGATGGCTTCCAATCCCGAGCAAGCACGCATCCGCCGTGGGTTGGCGCGGGAGGATCTCTTTACCGTGGTGATCGAGAACTTCCAGACCGACACCGCCGACTATGCCGATATCTTGCTGCCCGGCACCATGCAGACCGAGCATGCCGATCTGCACGACTCCTTCTCCCACCTATATTTGCAATGGAACGAGCCAGCGGTGGCAGCGCCGGGGGAGTGCCTATCGCACACCGAGATCTTCCGCCGCCTGGCCCGTCGCCTGGGGCTTGATGAACCTGCTTTGCAGGCCAGCGACGAGCAGCTAGCGCGAGCTGCTCTGGCCTCGAAGCACCCGGCTCTGGAGGGCGTTACGCTCGAAAAATTGAAGGCTCAGGGCTGGCAGCGCCTCGCCTGGCCGCAGCCGTATCAGCCCTTTCTCGAACATTTTTTTACTCCCTCTAAGAGGTTCGAGTTTCGCTCGCAACGCGCCGCGGCCGAGGGACACGGGCTCTATCCGCACTACACCCGGCCACGGGAAACCGCGGCGGATGCCGACGATGGCTCGTTGATCTTGCTGTCGCCGGCCAATCAGCATCTGCTTAATTCGATGTTTGCCAACAGCTCGCACCACGCCAGAGCGGGCGGCCCTACTCTGGTGCTGCATCCGGCCGATGTCGAGCGTCTGCAGCTGCGGGATGGGCAGCGGGTGCGGGCGTGGAATCAGCGCGGGGAGTTCTTCGCTCAGCTCAAGAGTAGTGACGCGACCCGCCGTGGAGTGGCTTTGAGCAGTAAGGGGCAGTGGCCGAAGCTCAATGGTGGCTCTTCGGTCAACGCAACGGTGGCCGAGCGTGATGCGGATATGGCCCGTGGCGGGGTCTATTCAGACAACCGGGTTTTCGTCGCCGCTGGGTGAGAAGGAGCAGGAAAAATGAACGGCAAACTGGAGATGGAACCCTACCGGCGGCGCAAAACCTGGTCGCTGGGCAGCCGCCAGGTCGGCGATTGGCGGCTCAAGACCTACGGCATCGTCGTCGCAGGCACCAGGATCGACGATGCCATGATCGCAGCCGCTTTCGGAGCAGTGGCCAGACAAATCGCGGTAACGCTGGCGCAGGGCTCGGGACACGGTTTCGTGATTCTGCATCGCGGCGATCAGGGGGTCTGGTTGCTGATCGATCGCTGGGCAGGCGATATTCTGCACCACGTTTTGTTGCGCGCTCCGCTGGACGAGCCGGCAGCTTACGCCCCCGGCCCTGAGGATGGCACCATGGCTTGCGTCTGGGAAATGGCGGTGATGCAGCACGAGCGCGATGCCTGGGTGCGGCATGTGCTGAGCCAGCCGGCGGCGCCAGATTTTGCGGCTTATTTGGCCGACCAGTTGGAGATCGATCTGACCTAAGTGAAGGGTCCACGCCGCCAGTCTTCGTAGGGGCGCACGCCGTGCGCCCCTACACCGGGAGAGTCCCGGCAGTTGAGAGCTACAGGCCAGTTGGGCGCGCGCCCGCCGCTGGAAGCGGACGACACGGCCAACTATCGGGCCATCAGTAGCGGTAGTGTTCTGGCTTGTAGGGCCCTTCCTTGGGATAGCCGAAATACTCGGCTTGTGCGTCGGTCATCACGGTGAGTTTGACGCCGAGATGATCGAGGTGCAGGCGGGCAACTTCTTCGTCGAGCTTCTTCGGCAGGACAAAGACCTCGTTGGGGTACTTGCCAGCGTTTTGCAGCAGATCGAGCTGGGCCAGTACCTGGTTGGTGAAGGAAGCTGACATCACGAAGCTGGGGTGGCCGGTGGCGCAGCCCAGGTTGAGCAGCCGGCCTTCGGCCAGCACGAGCACGCTGTGACCGTCCGGGAATTGCCATTCGTCATACTGCGGCTTGATGTTGACCTTGACCATGCCTTCGATCTGCTTCAACCCGGCGAGTTCGATCTCGTTGTCAAAGTGGCCAATGTTGCCGACGATGGCCTTGTCCTTCATCCTCGCCATGTGGGCGGCGGTGATGATGTCTTTGTTGCCGGTGGTGGTGATGAAGATGTCGGCGGTCTCGACCACTTCGTCCAGGGTAGTGACCTGGTAGCCCTCCATTGCTGCCTGCAAGGCGCAGATCGGGTCGATCTCGGTGATGATCACCCGGCAGCCCTGGCCGCGCAGGGACTGGGCCGAGCCCTTGCCAACATCGCCATAGCCGCAGACCACGGCCACTTTGCCGCCCAGCATCACGTCGGTAGCCCGATTGAGACCGTCGACCAGGGAATGACGGCAGCCAAAGACGTTGTCGAACTTGCTCTTGGTCACCGAGTCGTTAACGTTGATGGCCGGGAACATCAACTCGCCCTGCTGCTGCATCTGGTACAGACGGTGGACACCGGTGGTGGTTTCTTCGCTGACTCCCTTGCAGCCATCCGCGGTGCGCTGCCAGCGACCCGGATTGGCGACCAACTCCCGGCGTAGCAAGTCGAGGGCATGCATCCACTCCTCGGGCTCAGTGGCAGGGTCATGAGCCGGCACTACTCCGGTCTTTTCGAACTCGGCGCCCTTGTGGATCAAGAGAGTCGCATCGCCGCCGTCGTCAACAATCAGCTCTGGGCCACTGCCGTCGGGCCACAAGAGAGCCTCGCCAGTACACCACCAATACTCCTCCAGGGTCTCACCCTTCCAGGCGAACACGGGCACCCCGCTGGGCGCTTCGACGGTGCCCTCGCGACCCACCGCGATGGCGGCGGCGGCGTGGTCTTGGGTGGAGAAGATGTTGCACGACACCCACCGCACGTCGGCACCGAGGTCGATCAAGGTCTCGATCAACACGGCGGTCTGAACGGTCATGTGCAAGCTACCCATGACGCGGGTACCGGCCAGCGGCTTAGCGTCGCCGTGGCGAGCGCGTAGGGCCATCAGGCCGGGCATCTCATGCTCGGCCAAGCGGATCTCGCGCCGACCGTGGTCAGCCTGGCTCAAGTCAGCGACTTTGAACGGCTGGCGGCCTACGTTAGAGGCGGCGGTGAAGGCATGCTCAGGGGCTAGGGTCTCAGTGGTCATGGATAAGCTCCTACAAGTTGGAGAGTAGTGAGGTCACTTAATGAGTGCTGGGTTGGGTGCTACCGCCCGTGCTGGAGACTGCAACCCGTTGCGGCTCGACCCGAGTGATGCGGGCGGGGCCGTCACGGCGAGCGGTGGCGGCAAAAAGGGCCGGACCCTTGGCTGTCGTATCGATCGGCAAAGGGTGATAGTGGGGGCTGCCGAAGCCGCCCTGGTCGAAGAGGTCGAGCACGCTCTTGGCGGAGAAGCCCAGCCAGACGTGACCCATCTCGCGGCGAAAATCTTCTCGCTCGTGAGGCGCCATATCGACCACCAGCAAGCGGCCGCCAGGTTTGAGCACGCGGTGGGCTTCAGCCAGCACCAGAGCCGGTTCGGGGACGTGGTGCAGAGCGAGAAAGAGGGTAGCGGCGTCGAGTTCGCGATCGTCAAAAGGCAGTTTCTCAAGGTCCCCCTGGCGCACCTCGACGTTGTCGTTGTCGGCAAGCCGCTGGCGCGCCGCTGCGAGCATGGCGGCGGAGCCGTCGACGGCGATGACCCGGTCGACGAAGGGGGCCAAACACTCCGCCACCCGACCAGTGCCACAGGCCAAGTCGGCGACGTGCAAGTCGCTGTCGAGCAAACCCAGTAGGGCCTTGAGGTCGAAGCGGCTGCCAAACAGATCGTCCCGCAAGCGGTCCCAACGACCCGCGGTGGAGTTAAAGAACTGCCTCGAGCGGGTCTGCCGCAGAGCAAGAACCTCATCCAGCCGAGCACGATCCTCAGCGAATACCGAGGTCGCCGCCAATTGATCGCGGAACAGCCGCCATAGCGGCCTGGCGGCGGCACTCAGTTCGTTGACCGTCAAGCGGTAGAAGCGACAGGTACCCTCGCGGCGTGAGCCCAGCCAGCCGCCATCGGCCAGCACTCGCAGGTGCCGGCTGACCGTCGACTGCGGCAGCTGCACCGCGGCACACAGCTCGCTTACGGTGAGTTCCCGACCCTCTACCAGTTGCAGGAGACGGCAGCGAGTGAGGTCGGTCAGGCTGGACGCGAGGTCGAGAATTTGTGGTTTGTTAGTCATCGCGATGATACCGGGTGGATGGCTTGCGCAGCGCTGAGCGCCCAAACCGCTCGTACATCCGTTCATCCGGATGGACAGTGTACAGCGCTTTGGCGTCTTGTCAAGCCGCTGACCTGGCATTCGCCTAGAGACTCTGGCAGTGTTAGTCTAGTGTGGGCATTGGGCTAGCGGCACCGGACCTGCCCGCTGCCCAATCGCCAGCCGGATTCTTCGACCATGCGTGGCAAGAAACACACCAGCGGTCCACAGGCGGGATTCTCCCTGATCGAAACGCTGCTCGGCCTGATGCTGATCGGCATCGGCCTGCTTTTCTCTTTCGCCTTTCTGCTGCAGCACGGCCAAGCGGTGAACCGAATGCGAG
Organism: Candidatus Multivoradales bacterium; assembly: GCA_965248925.1. Classification (GTDB taxonomy): domain Bacteria; phylum Acidobacteriota; class Thermoanaerobaculia; order Multivoradales; family J023; genus CBDFLE01. The sequence continues at coordinate 735,614 of CBDFLE010000005.1, forward strand.
CCCACGAAGCCGCTTTGCAGGCTCTCGATTCGTATCTTGAAGACCTGCGCGGGGGTGCTCAAGCCGACCTGCTGCTGGGCCTGCCAGTTACTATCGATGGTGGCGAGTCCAGTGATGGTAGCGAGAGTTCCAGCAATCTGCCCACCATTCAGCTGGTGAGCGAGATCGTTCCGGCTTCGACCAACGGTTTGCTGCGGGTGCGCTTGACCGCGAACTACGCTGTGGCCGGTCGCCTCTACAAACGCCAAGTAGAGTCCCTGCTGTGGCGGCCCGTGCCATGACCGGCAGCGACAGCCAGGCAAGCTTGCCAACCGCTTTATCGCTGGCCGGCGAGCGGCAGGCGGGCTTCAGCTTGCTGGAACTCGTGGTTTCATCCTCCCTGCTGCTGCTCGCCCTTCTTTTAGTTGGCGAGCAACTCGGCACAGCGCGACTGCAGGTAGCTCGTGGCGAAGCGCACGCGCTCGAACCCAGCGTGATTTTGGCTATCGAGCAACTGCGGGCCGACATTCTGCTCAGCAAGGGCGCTGATACCAGCAGTATTCTCGCGGCCAGCAACGAGTGGACCCACGAACCACTGAGCCTGCGCGGCCATCCCGCTGGGATGGTGGTTTTCGCTCTTGAGGGGCGCCAGCTAATACGCAGGCTTTCTACCACCAGTGGCGATCCGGGGCGGCCGATGCTCTCGGGGGTGACTCTATTCCGCTGGCTCCGCCGCTCTCCCGGCGACGTCTTGCAAATCGAAGTAGCTTATCGACGCCCGTCACCGGTGGGAACTGACCCCGCCCTAGGTGGCCAACTAGTGCGACGAGTGATTCGCGTTTCGCCGCGGGCAAACGGCGGCATCCGATGGTAGTCGGCAGTCACGCTCGGTCGAGCCAGTCTGGCTATGCCACCCTCTTGGCTCTGTTCATGCTGGTGATGCTGGCGGCCGGCATGGCGATCTTGGCTAGCGGCGTGAGTCGTCACGAAAGGGCCTTGCGCACCACCGACCGTAACCTCCGCCTGACCGCCCTCAGCGATGCTGGCGTCGCCGAGGCTCTTTCCGGGATTGCCATCACCCCGTCCTACCGCGGCGGCGGTCCGATGGAGATGGGAGGGGGCACCTACAAGATTGCGGCTCAGGTCGTCGGCTATCGGCGACTAGAAGCCAAGGTCGAGGTTGAGTATGGCAAAGTGCGGCGCACCGTGCTGGTGGAAGTGATGCTCGAAGGATCGGACGCCCGCCCGCGAGTGGTCAGTTGGCGCCGGCTCGGCAACTCAGAGCTTCGCTGAGGGCCGAGCGCTCAACTGGATTCGGTTCCACTAGGATCCTCTCGGCGGTGAACGGCGCATTGGATCAGCTCACTGACCCGTTCAGCATTGCTGGCCGAGACCCACAGCCCAACTCCTTCAGGGGTGACACCGGTCATGCCGGGGCCAAAAATACCCACATCAGCACCCTTGACGATGAAGGGAATCTCGAATTGATCGAGGGCATGGCCGATGGTCTCGGCCTCGAGCCGTGATGGAAAGCGGGCAATTTCCACCAAATCGAGGTCCGTGTCGTTTTTTCCAACCACCGTGTTTAGCTCTGGCCTTTCAATTTCTGCTGCGCCAATTTGCGGTTGTTAACCGCTTCCTTGAGTTTCCTGTTGAGCTTCAAAGCGCTGCTGTAATCGTCGACGGCGGCCTGAAAGGAACCCTGCTGAAAATGTAAGTTGCCGCGCTGTACCCAGGTGGTGGCTAGCTTGGGATCTATTTCGATCGCCTGGTCAAGATCGCTCATCGCACCCTGCGGATCGCCGCTCCCGAGATGAGCGCTGGCCCGATTCGTATACATGAAGGCGCGGCCCGGTTGCAACTCAATCGAGGCGGAAAAATCGGCGGCGGCGGCGGCGTAGTTGCCCAGCTCCAAGTGCGTCAGACCGCGGTTGTTGTAGGCCGAGACCGAGCTGTCGTCGATCAACAAGGCGGCGCTGAAGTCCTTGATGGCCTCGGTCAGCTCACCCTTGCTGCGGTGCAGGCCGGCCTGGTAGAGCAGCGTCGAAGCGCGTTGCCGGCGTTGCTGGGGGTCCTCAGGGGCCGCTGTCGGGGCATTTTCCACCGCCGCTTGGCGCTGCGCTTCATCGGCTCTGCGACGGGCCTCCGCGGCCGCGGCTTCGGCCGCCGCCCGAGTCTTGGCTTCGCTGGCTCTTAGTTGCTCTGCGGCTTGCTGCCGGGCTTGCTGCTCGGCGGCTTGGGCGCGGGCAGCTTGCTCGGCTTGCCCTCGCGCCTTGGCCTCAGCGACCGCGCGAGCCTGCTGTTCCGCCAGGCGCCGCGCTTCTGCCTCCGCGGCGGCGCGAGCGCTGGCGGCGGCGCGGGCCTTGGCCTCGGCCGCGACAACGCCCTCGGCCTCGATCGCTGCTCGCTCTTCAGCGCGCCGACGAGCTGCCACTTCCGCTTGCTGCTGGGCCTCTTGGCGGGCTTTCATCTCGGCCTGGCGGCGATTCTCAATCTCGGCTTCGGCGCTGGCCTGTTGCTCTGCTTGGCGACTGGCCTCAGCCTCGGCTGCGGCCAGGGCCTGGGCAGCGCTGCGGGCGTGTGCTTCGGCAGCAGCCCTGGCTTCTGCTGCGAGCTGGATGCGGGCCGAGCTAGCTTGGCGCTCGGATTCACGCTCTAGTTCGGCGGTCTGGCGCTCGGCAGCAAGCTGACGCTCGACGGCCGCTTCGCTCGCCAAACGCTGAGCTTCCTCTCGGGCTAGGCGCTCAGCGTTGTGCGCCGCTGCCGGAGCTGCAGACGCGGGCCGCTCAGCCACCCGGCTTGGGGCTGGCTGAGGGGGAGATGGAGTGTCGACAATCGTCGCTCTCACTACCTTCGGGCCACTCGAGCAAGCGAGGACCGAGGCCGCGGCGATGGCCGCGAGGAGAAGGGCGGGGGAGAGGTTCCGACTCAGTCTCATGACGCACTCCTGTTCCTAATGTGGATTCATCCAAAGCGATTTTAGGCCGAGCGGGCGAGGAAAACAAACCTTGGGGGCCGTTTCTACTCTCTGCTGCCGCGGATCGCTGCCGTGGAGCTTCCATTCGCGGCCTCCATGAACTCGTGAAGTGTCGATCAACGCTACGTCGCTCAGCTGATCTCGGCTCCCTCGTCGGCCGCTGCCCCGGCCACCCTCTCTCCACCTTCGAGGGGCTCGTCGGGAGGTGGGGTGAGTATGGCGTTGAGCCGCTGCTCGAAGAGAGAGGTGGTAGCCAGCAGAGTGAGTTCGCTGTAGACGCTGAGTTCTTCGAGATCGATCTCGAAGTTCGGGCGCTCGTCCTTCCAGGCACAGATCAGCCGCAGATCGCTATCCTCTGCCAGCAAGAGATCGCGCAGCTGGTGATCGCGCTGCGGCCCGGTGGGCACGGCGACGGTGGCTAACTGCGCCTTGCAGTTCTCGAGCAAGCGACACCAGTGGGTCATGGCAAAAGGTCGATTGCCAAGTAGATCGAGCCAAGCCTTGCGCAAGCGTCCAAGGTCCTCAGCCGGCCGCTGCATGGCCACAATCGGGTGCTCGACCCCAAACTCGTCGCGTACCAGCTCAGCCACCAGTAGATTCAACTCATCGTTGGCGGTCAGCGCCAACACTCGCGAATCGCGCTCGATGCCAGCAACTTGGTAGGTCTCAGTCGCTCGCGCATCGCCGCGGACGCTGACAATGTCGTGGGCGGCAAGTTGATCGAGCTTCTCCTGATCTGAATCGATCACCAACGAGGTCCAGCCGCGTTGCTTGAACTCAAGGGCCAAGCGCGTCGATAGGGTGTTGGAGCCGACAAAAACCAGCAAACGCCGGGAGGGGTCGTCCAAGTAGCCGAGTATCCTGGGCAGCACAATCGCCATGGCGGTGGCCCAGGTGCAAGTCAATAAGATGACCAAGTAGGTCAGCCCTTCGAGATTGGCGGCGGCCTGCACCTGCCCTCCTTCGCGCAGTTGAATCGCCGCCAGAGAAGCGACTGCGGCGGCGACAATACCGCGCGGCGCGGTCAAGCCCAAGACTACTTTCTCGCGCCAGCTCAAGCGGCTTGGTGGGATCACCGAGGCCAGTACCGACAGTGGCCGGACGATCAGAATCAACCCCAGGGCGACTGCCAGCCCACGCCAACCGAGGTCGACTATCGCCCCTAGGTCAAGTTGGCCCGAGAGCAGCACGAACAAGACCGAGATGATCAGCACGGTGAGTTGCTCTTTGAAAGCTTTGAGCGGATGCACATCGGCAACTTCGCTGAAAGACATCGCCAAGCCCATCACCACCGCGGCAACGATGCCGGATTGGGGCGCCAGCTGCTCAGCGACTAAATATGCACCGAGCAGCAGGGCCAGGACCACGAGATTGCGCAGTTCGCCAGCCACCCGGCGGTTCTGCGACACCAGGCGGCCGATGGCCGCCGCCGCGTATCCCAACACCGAGCCAACCAGCACCAGAGTGAAGATCTCGATGATCATCGAGTGCCAATCAGGCGCCACTTGACTGCTACTCACGGTCTGCAAGACCAGATAGGCCAGCACCGCGCCGATGGGGTCGATCATCAAGCCTTCCGACAGGAGGATGGTACGGACTCTGCGGGGCGCGATCATGTGGCGTAGCAGGGGCGCCACCACCGTCGGGCCGGTGACGGTGACAATGGCGCCAAAGAGGACGGCGGTCGACCACTCGACGCCGCCGAGCCAATGGGCCAGCCAAGCGGCGCCGATCCAGGTGACGAAAACACCCACCGACAGCAAATTGCGCACCGTTCGGCCGACCTTCTGCAATTGCCCCAGGTCGAGGGATAGACCACCCTCGAAGAGGATCACCGCTACCCCCAGGTGAATAATCGCCTCCAGGGCTCCGCCGAGGGTTTCAGGGTGCAGGAATTCAAGGCCAAACGGTCCAGCGGCCATGCCAATCAGCAGCAAGGGGAGGATGGCCGGTAGCTTCAATCGATGCGCCACTACCTGAGCCAGAATGCCCAGGAATACAGCTATCACCAGCGTGGCGAGAATTTCTTCCGTGGTCGAGTGCACTCCGTACCCTCCGTCCGCTCTGCCGACGCGCCAGCCGGGCCGGCCAGCCGCGGTCTCGGTCTCGGTCTCAGCTGAGCTGTTGGCCGGGGGCAGAGTATCCGAGCCTTGATCGGGAAGCTAGCGCGCAGCCGCTGAGAAGATCCGAGTGGCGATGAAAGAAGACGCCCGTGGCTGCTAAGATGGCCTCGATCGGGCAGCATTCGCCCGGCAGGTGGTTTGTGGAGGATGGAGCATTGATACCAAGTCCGGGCCAACTGGAGGCCATTTCACATCTGCGGCAGGGCGATCTCAGCGAAGTCCCGTTTGCTGTGTTGATCCACGCCCTCGCCATTCGCCAGAGTTCGGCGGTGCTGGAGATAGAGCGCCCGCCGTTGAAAAAGTCGATCCACCTTGAGCGTGGGGTACCGGTCGATTGCCGATCCAACATCTTGCAAGATACCTTCGGCCAGTTCTTGGTCGATAGCGGCAAGCTCTCCCAGGAGCACTCTCAGTCAGCGATGGCCAAGGCAGCTTCACAGGGCATTCAGCTCGGCGAGAGGCTGATTCTCGAAGGATTCTTCAGTCCCACCGACCTCTACCGGCTGCTGCAGCAGAGTCTGGCCAAGAAGCTGCTCGACCTTTTTACTTGGCGCACTGGGCAGTTTCGTGTGGCCCAAGTCTCGGCGCGGGTAGAATCGCCCTTGAAAGTCAGAGTGGCACAGCTGGTGGTGACCGGTATTTCGAAGTTCGCCTCCCAGGAAGAGGTCAACCTGGCGATCGGTGAAGTGGTCGGCAAGATGCTCTACCTGCATCCCGAGCCCCCCTATGCATTGGCTGAATTGCATCTGAGTTCGCACCAGCAGAAGCTGGTACAGCTGATGGCGGGGGGCAAGAGAATTGATGAGCTGGCAGCAGAAACCTCGATTCCCTTCGACGAGATCACCCGCTTGCTGTATTCCCTGGCGGTGATCGGCACCATCGTTCCCGAAGAGTGGTTGCCCAAAGAGCCGCCGGCAAGCCTGCCGAGCGAGCCGAGCAGCCCGCCATCCACGACCATTCCGGCAGAGCGGATCGAGCAGCAGCGTGATCAGCTGATGGCGGCCTATTTGCGCCACCGCAAACAAGATGCATTTGACCTTCTAGGATTGGCCGAGACGGCGAAGCAGGTGGACATCGAACAGCGTTTTCTCGAATTCACCGATCGCTACGTGCCCTATCGTTTTGCCGCTCCCGACTTAGAGGACTTGCGGGAAAAGGCTGAGGATTTGTTCCTTGCCGGCAGCCGGGCCTACGGCGAACTCTGTGATGTCGAGCACCGCAACAGCATGATCTTGCGGCGACAGAACTTACGTCAGGATGCGGCTAATCAGCCAGCCGCGGAGCGTTTCAAGATCAAGTCCAATCTGTTGGACTCTGAGTTGCAGTATCGGCGAGCCAAGGCGTTGATGGACAAGGGCAACTACCGCGAGGCTCTGCAGGAAATTCAATTTGCCTACGACTGCGATCCGCAGAACTCAACCTACCGCGCCGAACTGGCTTACTGTCACTTTCTTGACCGGCCCGAGGAAGCTGCCGACAGCGCACTCAAGGAACTTTCAGAGACACTGCGGATCGACCCGAAATCCGGCTTGACGATGTACTACGCCGGCTGCATTCACGCTCACTTGGACAAACGCCAAGAAGCGGAAGATCTGCTGCGCAAGGCAATCCGCTTGATGATGCCCGATCGCCGGCCGATCGAGGCGCTGAAGGCGTTGTTGAACTGATCCTTAGCCTCCGCCCAGGATCACCTCGTAGCTTTTTTCGGCAGGTACAAATCCGTCAACGTGCCCTCAAAGGCTTCCGCCGCCATCGCCACGGTCTCGGATAGAGTGGGGTGGGGATGGATGGTCAGGCCAATGTCGGCAGCGTCACAATCCATCTCGATCGCCAGCGCCGCTTCGCTGATCAAGTCGCCAGCACCGGGGCCGACAATGCCGGCGCCGAGTAGGCGTTTGGTGGTGGGGTCGAAGAGTAGCTTGGTGATTCCCTCATCGCGCCCCAGGGCCAGTGAGCGGCCGCTGGCCGCCCACGGGAAAGTAGATTTTTCATAGGCCACACCGTCGGCTTTGGCGCTTTCCTCGGTCAGGCCGACCCAAGCGACTTCAGGATCGGTGTAGGCCACCGACGGAATCACCCTAGCATCGAAGGCGCTCTTCTGACCCGCAACCACTTCGGCGGCAACCTTCGCCTCATGGGTGGCTTTGTGAGCCAGCATCGGTTGGCCAACGATGTCACCAATGGCGAAGATGTGTGGAACGTTGGTTCGCTGTTGGTGATCGACCGGAATGAAGCCTCGCGAATCGACTTCAACTCCGGCCGCGTCGGCACCGATCTTGGCGCCGTTGGGCTGCCGACCCACTGCCACCAAGACCCGATCAAAGAGCTGCTCTGAAGGCGCTTTGCCGCCTTCGAAGCGGACCAGCAATCCCTCGTCCCGCGCCTCGATGGCGGTGACTTTGGAGCCCAGCCAAATGGCCTCGTAGCGCTTGGTAATGCGCCTTTGCAGGGGCCGTACGAGATCCGCATCGGCACCGGGCATCAGTTGATCGAGCAACTCGACAACGCTGATTTTAGTGCCCAGGGCAGAGTAGACCGTCGCCATCTCCAAGCCGATAATGCCACCGCCGACCAACAGCAGGCTGCTGGGGATCTCGCTCAAGGCCAAGGCGCCGGTGGAATCCATCAAACGGGGATCGTCCCAGGGAAAGCCGGGAATTTGCACCGACTGCGAGCCGGCGGCGATGATCGCTTGCTCAAAGCAGATGGACTGGGTGCCAGCGCTACCTTGGACCGCCAGGGTGTGTTCGTCAACGAAGCTGCCGCTACCCCGGACTATTTGCACATGACGTTTCTTGGCCAACCCGGTCAGGCCACCGGTAAGCCGTTGGACGATGCCATCCTTCCAGTTTCGTAGGCGATCGAGGTCGATTTTAGGTTGGCCAAAAGAGATGCCGTGGTCGGCAAAGGAATCAGCTTCATCAATCACCTTGGCGGCGTGTAACATCGCCTTGGAGGGAATGCAGCCAACATTGAGGCAGACGCCACCGATTACCGGGTAGCGCTCCACCAAGATCACCTGGCGCCCCAAATCGGCGGCGCGGAAAGCCGCCGTATAACCTCCGGGGCCGGACCCCAAGACCACCAACTGAGTGCTGAGATCCGCCGCCGCCACAGGCTGGCTGGTTGAAGTCTCGGGCCTCTTGACCTCGCTAGCTGGCGCCGCTTCGACGGCGAGCACGGCGACGACATCCCCGGCACCGACTTGGTGACCCGGCCGCACTTGCACCGCGACAACTTTGCCGGCGTGAGTAGTCGGGATTTCCAACGAAGCTTTATCACTCTCGAGAGTCACCAGACCCTGTTCAGCCTCGACATGATCGCCGGGGACGACCAACACCTCAACCACCTCGACCTGCTCCAAATCACCAATGTCGGGGACGCAAACTTCGATTTCTTGGCTCACTGTCGATTCCTTGCCGATGGTTGCTGGGTGGGTCTTGTTCAGGTTCCGCGGCGGAATCTCAGAGCAGCAGGCGGCGGATGTCGCTCAGCAGGCCGCTAAGATGGACGATGAAACGGGCTGCCGCGGCGCCGTCGATCACTCGGTGGTCGTAAGACAGCGACAGGGGAAGGAGCAGCCGCGGAACAAACTCCTCGCCTTGCCAAACTGGCTTCCACTGCGAACGCGACACGCCGAGAATCGCCACCTCTGGCGCGTTGACGATCGGCGTGAAGGCGGTGCCGCCAATCCCGCCCAGACTGGAGATGGTGAAGCAGCCGCCCTGGAAATCCTGCGGCAACAGCTTGCCGGCTCGAGCCCGGCCACTGACGTCTACCAGCTCAAGGCCGATCTCGGCAAGGCCCTTCTGGTCGACATCCCGCAACACCGGCACCACCAAGCCACCGGGGGTGTCGACGGCGATGCCGATGTGGACATAGCCCTTGCGGACGATGCTCTTGCCACTCGGGTGCAGGGAGCTATTGAAGTCGGGGAATTGCCGCAATGCCGCCGCTGCTGCTTTGAGCAAGAAAGCCACCGGCGTCAACTTGTAGCCGTCCCGAGCGGCCTGTTCCTTTTGCCCTTGGCGAAAAGCTTCCATCTCGGTGATGTCTGCTTCATCGTGTTGAGTGACGTGGGGCACATGCAGCCAGCTGCGGTGCAGATTACGCGCCGCGACTTGACGGATGCGCGAAAGCGGTAGTTCCTCTGTGGGGCCGAACTTTGAGAAGTCGATCGCCGGCATCTCAGGCCAAGCAAAGCCAGTCACCGCAGTGCCAGTCACCGCAGTGCCAGCCATGGTTGTTTTGACCCAGCCTTGCACATCTTCTTTGGTAATCCGCCCTTTACGCCCACTGCCATCAACCTGGGCGAGAGCGACCCCCAACTCGCGGGCGAGGAGGCGCACACCGGGGCTGGCGTAAGCATCCTTGAGAGCTTCGGGGTCGCTACTAGCTGGCGCGATCGCCGTCGGCTTCGCCGCAGCTGGAACCGGGGCCGCTGCATCGGGCTCTGGTGGCGCCACACCTGCGGTGCTCGCCTCGGTGGGGTTCGCGGCTTCCTCTGCTTCGGGCGACCGCGCTGCCTCCACCGCGGCTGCGCTGGCGAGCACGCCGTCGAGAGTGACAATCACAGCTCCCTGAGCGATGGAATCACCGACTTTCACTGCCACCCTCTGTACCGTGCCGGCGGCCGTTGATGGCACTTCCATCGACGCCTTGTCGCTCTCAAGGGTGATCAGCGCCTGGTCGATACTCACCGTATCGCCCACCCCCACCAACACCTCGACGACACTGACCTCGTCGAAGTCGCCGATGTCTGGTACCTGAATTTCTATCGTTTGGCCCATGGTCGTAGGTCCTTTCTCAAACCGTCGCCGGATCCGGCTTCGCACTGTCAATTTGGTAATGGGCCAAGGCTTTAGTCACCGCCTTGGGATCGATTTCGCCCGCCGTCGCCAGGGCGCGCAAGGCCGCCACCGCGACAAAATATCTATCGACTTCGAAGAAGCGGCGCAGTTGCTCACGGGTGTCGCTGCGACCGAAACCGTCGGTGCCCAGAGTGGAGTAGGGCGCCGGCACCCAAGGGCGAATCTGCTCGGAAAAAGCCCGCTGGTAGTCAGTTGCGGCAATCACCGGCCCGCTGCGCTCGCTCAAGCATTGTGCGACCCAACAGCTCCGCTGCTCGCCCTCGGGATGCAGCAGGTTGTAGCGCTCGGCGCCGCGCCCATCGCGAGCCAGTTCGTTGAAACTTGGCACGCTCCAGACATCGGCCAACACGTCGAAGTCCTTCTCCAGCAACTCGGCAGCGGCAATCACCTCGCGCAAAATGGCGCCGCAGCCGAGCAGCTGCACCCGCGGCTTCTTGCTCCCTCTCTTGTTTTCCGACAGCAGGTACATGCCCCGCCGAATGCCCCCTTCGGCACCGCTGGGCATCGCTGGCTGGGGGTAGTTCTCGTTCAGCGTGGTGATGTAGTAGAAGACATCTTCGCCCTCGCCATACATGCGTTGCAAGCCATCCTGGACGATCACCGCTAATTCATAGCCGTAGGTCGGGTCGTAGCTAACGCAAGTCGGCACCGTGGCGGCGATCAGGTGGCTGTGGCCATCTTGGTGCTGCAAGCCCTCGCCGTTGAGAGTCGTCCGGCCCGAGGTGCCGCCGATCAGGAATCCGCGAGCCCGCTGGTCGGCTGCCGCCCAGATGAAGTCGCCAATGCGTTGAAAGCCAAACATCGAGTAGAAGATGAAGAAGGGAATCATCGGCACGCCATGAGTGCTGTAGGACATGCCGGCGGCGATCCACGAAGCGATCGCGCCCCCTTCATTGATCCCTTCCTGCAAGATCTGCCCCGCCGCATCCTCGCGGTAGTAAGCGAGCTGATGGGCATCCACCGGTGTGTAGAGCTGCCCCTGGTGGGCGTAGATGCCAAGCTGGCGGAACATCCCCTCCATGCCGAAAGTGCGGGCTTCGTCCGCCAGAATCGGCACCAGGTGCTTTTTCAGATTGGCATCGCGGGTCAGTAGACTCAGGATGCGGACAAACGCCAAGGTGGTTGAAATCTGGCGTTCACCGGAACCTTCGAGCAGGCTCTTAAACGCCGCCAGAGCGGGGATCTCGAGGTTTGCTGAATGATCGACCCGCACTGGGAAATGCCCTCCAAGGGCCTGGCGGCGTTGCTCCAAGTAGACCATTTCCGGACTATCGGCTGGGGGTTTTAGGAACTTCAGCTTGCTCGCCTGATCATCGTCCAGCGGCACTTGAAAGCGATCGCGGAAGTAGAGCACGTCGTCCTGCTTGAGCTTTTTTAACCCGTGCGTGGGGTTCTGGCCCTCGCCCACTGCGCCCATGCCGTAGCCCTTGACCGTCTTGGCGAGGATGACCGTCGGTTGGCCCCGATGCTCGGTGGCGGCACGGAAGGCGGCATAGATCTTCTTGGTGTCGTGCCCACCGCGCCCCAAGGCTTGCAAGTCGGCGTCCGAGAAATCCGCCACCATTTTTTCCAGTTCGGGGTGGCCGCCAAAGATCTTCTGGCGGATGAAGTCGCCATCCTTGGTTACCAATTCCTGGTACTCGCCATCGAGCAGCTCACCCAGTCGTGCCACCAACAAGCCATCGGTGTCGCGGGCTAGGAGGGTGTCCCAGCTCGCATCCCACACCAGCTTGATGACATTCCAGCCGGCGCCACGGAACATTCCCTCCAGCTCTTGGATGATCTTGCCGTTGCCGCGCACCGGGCCGTCGAGGCGCTGCAAGTTGCAGTTGACGATGAAGGTCAGGTTGTCCAGCCCCTCGCGGACGGCGCAGGTTAGCGCGCCGAGCGACTCCGGCTCGTCAGTCTCGCCATCGCCAAGGAAGGCCCACACCCGGCGGTCGCCCGCGTCGATCAGACCGCGCTGGTCGAGGTACTTCATGAATCGCGCCTGATAGATCGCCATCAGCGGGCCAAGGCCCATGGAGACGGTGGCAAACTGCCAGAAATCAGGCATCAGCCAGGCGTGGGGATACGACGACAGACCATCGTCTTCGCCATCCGATTCGCGGCGAAAGCCCATCAGCCGCGACTCCTTGAACCGCCCTTCGAGAAAAGCGCGAGCGTAGATTCCTGGCGACGCATGACCCTGGAAGAACACCAAATCGCCCCCGCGCTCAGCCGTAGGCGCGCGCCAGAAGTGGTTGAAAGCCACCTCCCAGAGATCAGCGATCGACTGGTAGGTGGCGATATGGCCGCCAATCGTGCCCTCAGCCTTGTTGGCCTTGACCACCATCGCCATCGCATTCCACCGCACCAACGCCGCCAGCTTGCCCTCGATCTCCAGATTGCCGGGATAGTCCGGCTCGTCCTCAGTCCGCAAGGTGTTCACATAGGCGGTGGTGATCGCCTGGCCAGCACCAGCTACCCCGGCCTGTCCGCCGAGCAGCTCGAGCAAAAACCGGGCACGCTCCGGGCCATCTTCGCGCAGCACATCGTCCAGAGCATCGAGCCACTCGCGGGACTCCTGCGGGTCGATGTCGGGATTGGGGGTCTGGGGGGCGTTCGGCATAGGTGGTTCCTTGGTCTCTAGCGGCGTGTGGTGGGAGACGGGCGGAGTCGTGGGAAGAGTATCGTATTGGGGGCGAGGTGGGGAGGCAGCTGACTGTCATCAGCCACCGGGCTCGCATGAGAAGAGACGGCCAGCTGCGGAGATTCCAAGGATGGTAGTTTTGTGACTCCTTCTGCCCTGTAGAAGAGTAGTGCCTGGCAGGGGGGGTATCGGAAGTGCGGAACACTTGGAGTGAGCAGGGTCTGTCCGGTCGCGCCTGCGAGCGGCAGCAGCTGCTTGTGCTCTTTTCCGCGCTTCTGCTGAGTCTAGAGCTGATCAGTTGCTCCCCGCCACCACCGACCGAAGAAGTGCGGTCGGTGCCCGAAATACTGGCGATTCAGCCGATGACCAGCCGCGGCTCTGTTGCTACCAGCACCGATCTTATCCCGAACGACGGCGTCCGCTGGCTGGGGGCGCGTTCAGTCGCCCGCTTGGCGAGTGGTGCAGAGTGGCGCCGGTGGGCGAAGGACCCTCAACGCCCCGACTTGGCCTTTGAACTTGCTGAGGCGTTGTTGACAGTTCCGCCCGAGCGTTCCGAAGCACTCTTGAGCAGTCTCCTCGCGGCGCGCCTGTTGCTAGCGTTGGACATTCGGCCCAGCGTTCTCCTCCTCCAAGCGGGTGCTTTTCGGCGACTTGGATTGTTGCATCAGGCACGCAAAGCCTATCGCGCCTTTCTTGGCCTCGAGCCGGGCTCACCACGATCTGATCTGGTCTGGGACCAGCTGGCCAACTTGGACAGGCTGGGTCAGCACACCTCTTTGGCTGAGCGATGGAAAAAAGTCGAAGGCGCCACCTTGGCGACAGATGAAGAACTCCTACAACTAGCGATTGAGTTCCCATGGCTGCTACAAGACAAGCTGATGGGCGAATTATTGCCCGGCTGGGCCGACTCTACGCTCGCAGACAACCAAGCCTCTGCCAACCGCTCGCTGGAACTCGCTGTAAGGCTGACAGGTGCCCTGCAACGCGCGGGCACTGAAAATCAACTGAGCCTCGATGCGCTAGCCTGCGTCGATCACTCGACTGGCCGACTGGCCGAAGACGACTGGCGATTGCTGCTCGAAGGCCTTAGTGAGTACGGTCAGGCCGAGCGCTTGCCTGAGCTGGCAGCATCGCGCCGTAGCTCGTTCGCGCGCGCCGCCCGCAAGCTTCAGCAGGTCGACTGCCCACTAGCCCTGCGGGTCCAGCTGGAGTACGCCAAGGAACTCTTTGCGGTTGACAACGACCGCGCCAGGACGCAAATTGAGAAGCTCTCAAAGCGCATCGACAGCTCGCGCTATCCACGCCTTGCGGCCCATGCGCTATGGATGTCGGGGCTGTCAGAGGCCAGGCATCAGAATCTCTTCCGGGCGGCTCAGAACTATAGCCTTGCTCAAGCGCTGCTAGTTCAGGTCGGCGATGGTGAAGGGGTAGATGCCCTGGCAGCTCGGCAGTTCGAGACTGAACGCAAACTCGGGCGGACGGCGGACCAATGGAGCCAGCGTCTGGGCCTGCTGCGCCGGTTTGCCGAACGCGGGCTCACTCGGGAGTTGCACAATCTACTCGAAGACACAACGCATCAGCTGCTGAGCGAAGGCGAAATCGCCTTGGCCGAGACCTTCCAACTCGAACAGATACCCAACGCTCACAGTCTTGGTAACCAGGTTGCGATCGTAGAAGCACTGACTTTTCGCGCCGAGATCCAGGCCGCCAAGGGCGATCTCACCGGTAGCCTACGAAGCCTCTTCCGGGCTCGCCTGCAAGCGTCTCAGTTGGGATCAGAGAACAGCGCCCGCCCCGGTCTGGAACTCAGTCGGAGGATTGCTGAGACGAAGATCCAGCAACAACTAGATCCACACGCTGCTGTGGTTGAGGTGAGCGATGCCCTGGCGGGCTCAACCCTCACGGGCCGAGGCGAGCGAATTCCGCGCCTGCTGGGTCTGAGGGCAACGGCGCACCGTGCACTAGCCAACCCCTCCGACGCCCTTACTGATCTCGACACGGCGCTGGCGATACTCGACACTCGTACAGCCGCTGGTCGTCGCCGCGGGGGCCGATTGAGTTTCTTCGAGAGCGCTCAAGGACTCTTCAACCTGGCTATTGCTATTGCCGCCGAGGATCTCGGCGATGGGATCCTGGCATTGGCCTACGCAGAAGAATCGCGAGCCCGGGAGCTGACCGAGACGCTCCAAGAGCTATACGGTCCCCTGCCCTTGCTGACGCCGGCAAATCTTCCGGCGGAGGTGGTATTTCTCGAGGTTGCGGTGCTCGACGAAACGATTCTGGTGTGGAGCATTGACTCTTCGCGAGTTGAACTCCACGAAGTCCAACACGATCGCTACTGGTTGGCTGACCAAGTCAGGGCAGTGCGTTCGGCCATCGCCTACGGTATTCCTAGTGAAATCCACCAGCGCGGTGCGGGGCTTTTTCAGGAGCTGTTCGGCGAGGCACTTGCCGGAGTTACCGCCGAGACGACGCTGGTAATCTCGCCCGACCGAGAGTTGTACGCACTGCCTTTCGCTGCGCTCCGTCGAAAGGGTCGCTTTCTGATCGAAGATCATGCCTTGGTCATCGCCCCGAGTGGTGCTGTCCACCTGGCGGCAAACGCTGCGCTGGAGCGCCGTATCAGGTCGTCAGAGCCCGCCGCCTTGGTGATAGGCGACCCCAGATTCGACACTGCGACCTTCGACTTGGACCGACTTCCGGGCGCGCGGCTCGAAGCAAACCGGGTTGCTGCCATCTACGAACCAAGAGCCCAGCTACTGATCGACCGTCAGGCTACAGCTCTTGCTGTACTGGCTGGCTTCGAGGGCAAGGATGTAGTGCATATCGGTGCCCACGGAGTCATCTCGCGAGGAGACCCCGAAACCGCGGTAATCGCGCTGGCTCCTGAGACCGAGTGGGGAGAAGAGCGGGGGCTAAGCCTTGCCAGAATTCGGCGCCTGCGAGCCTTGCCGCCGGCACTGGTCACGCTGGCAGTGTGTCGTTCGGCATCGCCGTTTTCTAAAGCCCAGCGCGAGGGAGTCGCCGGCCTGGCCGAGGCCTTTCTCGCGGCTGGCGTGCCAACCGTTGTCGCTGCGCTCTGGGATCTCGAAGACCGGGGTTCGAGTGAATTCAGCTGGGCGTTCCACCGAGCATACCGCGACGGCCTGGCCGCACACCAAGCTCTGCGGCGAGCACAACTGGAAATGCTCAGGCACCCAGAGAAACGGTTTCGCCGACCCCAGTTATGGGCCGCCTCTCAACTCTACGGCGGCTCCAACTTTTAACCTTGAAACCGCAATAGAGAACCTGTCCAATGACAACAATTGATGTGATGTTCGTCGGCCTCTGTTTGGTTTGTTTGGCGGATCACGCCACCTGCCCAAGCGATTCTCCAGCCGGGATTACCAATGCCTACCTGGTGAATGCCGGACCGTCAGCAGAAGAGTACCAACCTTGTGATCTCACCGAACCGCTGCACCGGATTCATGTGCCGCGCCTGATCTACCCAGCAGCGGCTGAGGGACTCAGGTCCGACCGCCTGGCTATCGTGGATGACTTCATCACCAGTGACGGCCGACGCATGCGGGTAGTCGACCTCACTGGCCATCAGCTGCAAGTGGCTCTCAATCCCGCCGGCGTCAAGATGAAGGGCGGACGCTGGTGCGAACACGAATACCCCAAGTGGTTCATGCCGGACGCTAGTGATAGTGATTGGATCGCCTCAGTGCCCGAGATAGATGCAGACGCCGTTAAAATGCTCAGCGAGAGTGATCTCTGGTGCAAGAAGCGCATTTCCTCTATTGTCCGCTTCTCCGGTGGTATGGTTAGCGCCCAAAGTCTCGGCCACCATCTAGAGCCTGACAAGAAGGGAGACTACGCATTGTGGCAGATTGTCGATGTCACGAGCGGCACTCCGGTAAGTGATGTTGATGACTTTCCGAAAGCCCTGGCCGAGCGGATCCGCTGGCGGCGGCGGGCGGAGGTGATCGACTTTCTCAGGTTTACGGACGAGGACGGCGACGTCATTTTGATGCTGAAGCCAATCAATGACAGGATCGAGCTGGCCATCGCCAACTTGCCACAGACCTCTGATGAGAAACGCTCGAATCCGGCCCTAGAACACTTCCTGTGGTTCTATCGGCTTTACCCGGACAGCTCGTCACTCTGTAATGCGCCGTCAGTGATGCTTAGGAAGAAGAAAAAAAGCCCTCAAGGCCGCTCCCAAAGGCCCTTCAACCCCGCCCTCGACGAAACCGAATTCTGCCCGCCAGCAACTTCAAGCGGAGGCTAAAAGCATGCGCCGTAGACTCAATGCCGTTGTAATCCTGTTCGTTCTTGTCTGCATTTCTACTTCCGCTCGCACTGAGGAATTCGTGCTTCTCGCTGCGCCTGGAAGCGAAGACATTGATCGGTACATTGCGCGAGCTTGCCCAGATTGTCGCACGATCCGATCGTCTTTGGTTTGCGACCGAAAGGAACTACGCACAGTGAGTGTTACGGCCCAAGATAGCGGCAGGCTACTGTCCGATGATGGCAGGGGCCTGCTGGTCGCAATAAATTCATCGTTTCGGGCCGCGACCTCTGAGTCGTTTCCCAAGGATGAGTTGATTTCTAACTTCCAGTGGGGAGCCTGTAAGGTCGGCGCGAATTCAATATGGCTCAATCCTTTGGAGGGAACGCCGGCGACAATCGCTATTCTTGATTCTGGAATCAACAACGATCATTCTGATATCTCAGTTAGTAGCGCCTACAACTGCCTCGACAGGGGCAGTTGCGTCGAGGAGGATGTCGCTAAGGGAATCGAGGATCGCCTGGGTCATGGCACTTTCATCGCAGGCATTATCGCGGCAGAACACAACTCCGGCCCCGGCTCTGGCATTGCCGGAATTGATCCAGGTGTCGAACTAGTCTCGGTCAGAGTTATCGGCGATACTGGTATCGGAAGCCTTGACGACATTGTCGCAGGGTTGTGTCTGGTAGCAGACAACGAACTCGCCAGTATTGTCTCAGCAGCCTGGTACACCAAGGATGCTGACGCCGAGGACGTACTGGCGAAAGTCTTGAGCTATCTAGAATTGAAGAACATCCTGGTCGTCGCCGCTGCCGGGCCACAAGACGTCTCGATTGACTATGATAAGCGTTTCCCAGCTTCACAAGCAGGCTCGTTTGACAACGTTCTGGTCGCCGGCGCGACCACATTTACAGATAGCAGGATTGAGAAGACCGCCTACTCAGACTCCACCTTGATCTTGGGTGCACCTGGTAGGGCAACTTCCACCAGGGCTGGCACGTCTACTGGGCTGGTCACGGGTAAGGGTACCTCTGTGTCGGTGGCTTACGTTACCGCTGCAGCTGCCGTCACGAAACGCTTCTTGTGTCCTTGGCGCACATCTTGCGGCAAGGCAGTCAAGAATCGACTAGTGGCCTGCGCCGACCAAGTCACCGGCCTCAATTTCGCGCCAAAAGGGCTGCGTCTAAACTTAGCACGGAGCGTTAATCTTGCTAACAACTGCATGAGCATTACTAAGATTGCAATGGGCAGCGGTGCGGCGCCCGAAAAGTGTAGGTGCCCGTAGCGGCTGCAAGCATCTAGTGAAGTGGTATTCGGCTATTCATCGACCAGCCCAGCCAACTTCCGCTGCGGATTCACCGCTCCCAGCGCCGCCGCCGCCAGCACCAGCGAGATCCCCAGCCCACCCCAAAAGGCAGCGTCGTAGGTGCCCGTGTAGCGCTGCGAAAGGCTCATCAAGAAGGGCCCGAAGGCACTGCCGATGACTACCGCCGACATCGCCAATCCGCTAACCGCGCCTAGATGTAGGCGACCAAAGAAGCGCGGCCAGACCACTCCCATCAAAGCCTGAAAGGCGCCGCCCGAGAATCCCAGCCCGACGACGATCAACACCTTGCCCGGAATGCTGGGCAGTAGCAGTAGGCCGCCACAGCAGACCGCCGAGGCAAGCCCCAGCAAGCACAGTGGCCAGCGCAGCTGGGTGCGGTCGCTCCACCAACCGACCAAGAAATTCGAGGGAATCGATACCAGGCTTACAGGGATGAACAGGGCCAGAATGGCGTTGCGGCTCATGCCGACCTGCTCGCCCAAGGAAACGATGTGGAAGGTGTAGCCGGTGGCGAACAGACCCACCCAAGCGAAGGAGAGCGCGAAGGCCCAGAAGGTGAAAGTGCGGGACGCTTCGCGCCGATTGAGCTCTTGGTGCAGCAGCTGGTCGGGATGCCGGGGCCGGGCGTTTGCGGGCAGCACGCCCCCGTCCATCTCCAAGCCGCACTCCTCGGGGTTGTCGCGGAAGAATGCCCAAGCGAGCAGGCTGAAGCCACCCGCCAAGAGCGCCGCTTGCAGGCGCCAGGCACCGCGCCAGCCCCAGCTGTCGATCATCCAGGCCAATACTCGTGGCGACAAAGAGAAACTGAACGACACTGCGATGCCGGTGATCGAGATCACCAAACCGCGCCGCCGGTCCCACCACTTACCGATCATCGCCCGCGAGGTCACCGTCAACATGCCCTGGCCAAAGAAGCGCAGGGCAAAAAATAGCAGGCAAATCACTGTGAAAGAGAGGGACGCGGTGGCCACTCCCAGGCCGCTGGCGAGCAAACTAGCCAAATGGTCGGCCGAACTCGCCGCCAGTAACACCGCGGCCAAGGCCAGGCTGCTGGCGACTGCCATGCGGCGGGCTCCCAGGCGGTCGAGCAAGCGACCGCCCAACGGCAGGAGCAGGCCACTCGATACGGTGCCGATCAGATAGGCGGTACTCAGCTGTACCCGGCTCAGCCCCAAGTTGGAGATCAGGTAGTCGGTGAAGACACTCACCCCAACCGTCTGACCGGGAATACTGGCGGCTATCCCGAGGGTGCCCGCCAGCGCCGCTACCCAGCCATAGAAGAAAGGCCAGCGGGCCGGTGCAAATGGGAAGTCAGGGCGCCAAAAGGTGGAGGGAGGATTTCGCATTGCGAACGCTCTCTCTCGGATCTTGGACTCGGACCCTGGATCGAAGAGAGCGCCGACTATACCTAGTTTCGTGCCTGGGAGTCTGAAGTCCTCCGCGTTGCACCGTCGTCTGGCCAGGTGGGTAGGGCAGTAGGATACTCAGCCCTGAGGATGCCGCCGCTGGTAGGTCAGACGCAGGCCGGGGATCCAAGTCTCGCCGCCGTCCGTCGAAGACTCGTGTTCGCAGACAATCTGCTGCTGATCCATTCGCTGGCAGGATCGCCGAGCGTGTCGCAGCTGACCGCCAACTTCGGCTGCAGTGCCGCTTTGGAGGTTGTCGAGGCGCAAATAAGGGCCTTGGTGATTGCCCTCAAAGAGTTCGCTGCGCAAGGTTGAGTCGTTGACCTCGGTGAGCTGATAGCGCTGGCGGAAGCGATCGTAGGTCAGGGTGCGGTACAGCTCGGCCGGCGCCCCGTCGGCACCGGAATAGCGCAGGACTTCCCGCACCAAGCCACCACCGGCAGCCAATGTGAATGTGGCTTCGCCGCTGCTCTCGACCCATGTTTCTCGCGGCGCTATCCAAGACTCGACTTTGACCTGCCATTCACCCTCCAGGGCCTCACCCATGACGCCCATCTGGCCGGGTAGGGGTTTGGCGAAAATGGCCGAGTCTACTTGCTGCAAGATCTCCACCCGGTCGATTTCCATCACCCTATGGCGAGTGCCGAATTCACTCTCGATCAAATGCGGCAGCACCAGTCCCTGGACGCTGCGAAAATCGTCGAAGAAAGTGCGCTGCCGTGCCGGCCGGCCGAAATCCGCAGCCGCGGAGTCGCGAGCCACCTCGAGATAGGTGTCGGGGTCGAGATACCAAGTCTCCTCTTCGCCAGTGGCCCGTTCTAGGTCTAATTGCAACAACCACTGGCCATCGATCTCCGTTCGGCCCGCGAAGCTCAGCTGATGACCCTTGGCGGCATAGTCCATCAATGGGGTCGACAGCTCGGCGTCTTGCCACAGCACCGCCCGGTCGGCGGCGGCCAGGGGGATCGGCCAGTCGATGTCGTACCAAAGGTTGATCCACCAAGCGAGTTCGCCGTCATAACCGATCACCACTCGCTTTGATCCTACGGTGTGGTCGAGGTGGTAGCGACCGTCGCGCATTTGATGGCGGACGAACTCATGGCGCTGGCTGAAGCCGGTGAAGAAGCCGCTGCTGCGCAGGCCGGCGACTTGGCGCCAACTCTCCAAGCCGCCGCGAGCGGCAGCGTGTCGGGCAACCACCTGGTCAACAGTGAGCGCAGCGTCCGCGGTCGTTTCGGCGGCAATACCACGAGCAGCCGGTAGCAGAAGAATAAGGGCGGCGAGAAGGGAGTAGAGTCGGTGCATCGTTCATATCTCCTTCAGCTGCCCAGCTCGTAGGCGACCATCTCTTGCCCGCTACGCAAGTAAAGGCGGCCCGCGGCCAGGGTCGGCGCGGTCCATGCCTTGCCTTCCAATGCCTGCACCCGTCCTAGCTCGCGATAGTCCTCGCTGGTGGTATCGACCACCACCAGAAGGCCGCGATCGCTGAGCACGAACAAGCGCCCTTCACTGACTATCAGCGAACCCTTGCCAAACCCACGTTTAGCCCACTTCTGTTCGCCGTCGCTGGAGCGGATGCATTTCAGGGTGGCGTTGTCGAAGCCGTAGATCAGACCACCGTGGGTGACCGAGGAGCTGAAATGGTTCTTCATCACCCGGCTGGCCCAGCGAGACTCGACCACCATACCCGCATCCGTCTGCCGTAGGCTAAGCAGCACCGCCCCCACATCGCCGGAAGCGGAGAGGAAAAGCCCGTCGGGGGGAACCGCCAGGGGCATCGAGATCGCGCCGCCTTTTTCCGTCCATGGATGTTCCCAGACTATTTTGCCAACTGTTGGATCGACGGCCACGACCCGGTTGCCACGCGCCAGCACTACCAAATCCTTGCTGCCCTGCCGCAGGATGATAGGTGAGTTGTAGCTGGCGCCACCGTCGAGCAGAGTGTGTAGCTCTTTGCCCGTCGCTCTGTCGAAGATGCCCAAGGCGAGGTTGTCACCACCACCAATTTGCACCACCAGGCGATCACCGATCACCAGTGGCGAGCTGGAGAAACCCCAGAGGGGCACTTCCGCGGCGTAGGCTTGGCGCAGATCCACTTGCCACAGAACTTCGCCGTCAGCACTGGCGAGGGCGGCCAAGTTGCCATAAGAACCGAGCACAAACACCCGCTGACCGTCGACGGTGGGAGTAGAGCGCGGACCGTCGCCAAATTCGTCGACGAAGACTTCGCCCAGCTGCCGCCGCCAGATCTCATTGCCGGAGGAACTATCGATGGCAACCGCAAATTCGTAACGCGCGTCCTCTTGGCCGTCGCTGATCAAGGTGTAAAGCTGGTTGCCGACCACCGAGAGGCCGGAGAAGCCCGCCCCCAGAGGTCGCCGCCAAAGCTCACGCGGACCATTCTCCGGCCAACTCGGCAGCAAACCTCGTTCGCTGGAGAGACCGTTGCGCTCGGGGCCGCGAAACTGCGGCCAATCGGTGCTGGACCGGGCGTTCTCCAGATCAACCTCGGCAGCCGCCAAAATCGGCGAACACAGCAGCAGGAACAACAGGGCAACGACCGTAAAGCCGCGGGATCGAACAGGCATGGCTACCTCCATGGAGTTCAGTAGAGCGAGGCGGGATGAAGAAGTCTTGTTAGCACTGTCTACGCAACGCACGGCTGGGAGTTCGCCAGCGGCAGGATTTCGCGGATCTGTGGGGGTAAAGGGATCCAGGGTTGACTCCTTTAGTAAATGTGCAGGCTGACGCCGTCTGTCAAGAACTTTGGTTTTGTCGCAGATTGTCCGATGCCCCATCTTATTTTCCGGGCCGGCCGTGTGGGTTGGCCCGGATCCCCTTTTCGTCTCCCTCCATTTCAATCCCGTCGCTGCGGCTTGCGAAGCCGCCCGAAGAGGGTCCCCAGCCCATCTTCGACCAACTCGGCACCGGTGCGTACAGCGGTGCGGGTGGTATCGCGGATCACTTCGCTCGAGGGTAGAGCGGCCACTGCCTTGACCACCCCGGCGCGGACTCCCTCCTCGACTCCTAGGCGGACCCGGCCCTCGATCTCGTCGCCATAGTGTTCGCCCATCTCCTGCAGACGCTGTTCGAGGCGCGGGCGGAAGCGCTTTTCGAACAACCACCAAGCCAGCAGCAAGGTCAGCAGGCTGGACAGCATCGCGGTCAGCAGAATCTCAATCAGTGCTAGCAACATCTCTTCAGGCCCTCGTCTCAGCCGCCACCAAAAACAAGGAAGAGCTGGGCGAAACCCGCCGCACAGCCCAGCACCGCACCCACCAGAATGAGCTTTAACTCCTCTTCCTGAAAACAAGGCCGCAGCAGATCTTGGAATTCCTCGGTGGGCAGCTCAACCATGCGGGCGCGCAAGATCTCTTCGATCACCGCCGCCCGCTGGTGATTGAAGTTCCAATCGTCGAACGGCAGCTCGGAAACTGCCACCGCCTTGTCGCCCACCGCAAGTCGTAACTCCTGCAGGGCTTGGCTGCCCAGCATCAAGTGGGCCACGGTTTGCAGCTCGGGCAGAGCGCGGTCGACCACCGGTTCGATGCCTTGGCGAATCAGCACTGCGGTGCGCGCGGCGTGAGGGCCGTTGAGCATCGCGTCGACCAGGCTGCGCAGGGTCAAGATTTCTCGGGTCACAATGCGGCACCACACTTTGGCCACTTGCGGCTGCCGCTTGAGAAACAAGCCTTGCAGGCTGAATGGTCCCAGTCGCACCGGATGAAGCGGTCTGAAGATCACATTGATGGCGATCCAGTTGGTCGCCCAACCCACCAACAAGCCAAAGAAGGGCAAGATCCACCACTCCGGGTAGAGCACCCAAACCGCCAGTTGCACCAGGCCAAAGAGCAGGCCGAAGTAGAAGCCCGAGCGGATGATGAAGGCGAACTCTCGCTCGCCGCATTCCAAGAACAAACGGTTGAGAAGCGCCTTATCTTTGTCCAGCCGTTCGACCAGCATGCGCTTAAAGTCGATCAGCTCGTCGATCTGCTCGCCCACCTCATCGACCAGTCGATCAATCAACGGTGGCATCACCCGCCGCACCTCGGCATAGACCGCTCGCTTGGCCAACTCTGGCAGCTTGCCCCACAGCAGTGGGTGGTGGCGTTGCAGAATCTCATCAGTGTAGCCATCCAGGCGGGGCAGCAGGGCCTGCTTGACCTGGGCGGCGATCTTTTCCGGCTCGAGGTTCTGGTAGACCTCCGGCAGCTCGCCGAGGCGTGACATGGTCGAATCGTGGAAGGTGGCCGCCATCTTTGCCGCCTTCGAAGGAATGATCCCTTGCCAACCGAGCAGCGGCCGCAGGCCGATGAAATCGAGCGGCCAGAAGGTCAGCTTGATCGCCACCCAATTGGTGCCCCAACCCACGACACCCGCCACCAGCGGGATCGAGGCGTACTTCCACAGCTGTGGATCGAGCAGAGTTTCCAGCATTGGTGGCAGATTGTGGCGCCTCAGCCGCTATCGCGCAAGCACCGTGGAGCGCGATCGGATAACCTGTTAGAGAAAATCACCCTTTAGGTTACCCAGCTGCCCCAGATCAGCGTCGAGGTGCTTATTGACGATGGAGGAAGAGGAGTATGAGTGACACTAAGATCAGCGGATCAGGTGATCTTTTGGTCAAGCTGCGGCCTTCCAGCCGGCTCGGCGCGGCCGGTCGCCGCCTCGACCTCGAACCGCTGCACGATTCGCCCGTGGTCGCCCCTGGTGCGTTCGGCTTCGACGCCGCGCCGCAGTGGTTTCTGCTGCGGCGCTCCGAGGAGGCGGCATCGCCGTGGGATCAGGCCCATGCTCGAGTGGCCGCGCAACTAGGAATCGACGAGTCCGATGTGCTTTTCGCCGAGCCCGACCTCTATCATGCGGTCTATCCTGAATCTGATGCGGCTCCGGTAGGCGGAGCACTGGAGGCGGTCGGTGCCGATTGTGTGGCCCAAGCTCAAGACGGTAGGAGGGGTAAGGCTGCCAGGGCCGGCGAGTTTGCTTGGCACCTGGAGCGCGGATTCTCCCAGCTCGGCAAGGCCCGCGAGGCGGTCCACTTCGACACGCCGCGGACCCGCATCGGCCATCTCGACACCGGCTACTATCCCGCCCATGAGACCCGCCCCGCCAACATCTTGCAGCATCTGGAAAGAAACTTCGTCGCTAAGGACGGCAATCTCTCCAACGCCGCCGATCCTGACAACAATCTGCTGTTACTCGACAACTCAGGACACGGTACAGGCACCCTCGGAATCTTGGCCGGAGGGCCGGTCTCGGCCCATGGCGGCGAGATTCTCGGTGGTGCTCCTGAAGCGGATATCGTTCCTATCCGCATCGCCGACAGCGTGGTCCTGCTGCGCACTAGTGCCTTGGCTCGCGCGGTGCGTTATGCCGCCGATGCCGGCTGTGCGGTGGCCACTCTCAGTATGGGCGGGGTGCCCACCCGTGCTTGGGGCGAGGCGGTGGACGCGGCTTATGAGGCGGGCCTCTGTCTGTGCGCCGCCGCCGGCAATCATGTCGGGTTTGCGCCACCGCGCAAGCTGATCTATCCAGCCCGTTACCCGCGGGTGATCGCGGTCTGTGGGGTGATGGCCAACGGCAAGCCCTACGCCAAGCTCAAAGGCACCGCGATGGAGGGCAGCCACGGTCCAAAATCAGCCATGGCCTATGCTCTCGCCGCCTATACACCGAATATTCCCTGGGCCAAGTTTGGCTGCCCCGATGTGGTGCGGTTGAACGGCGAGGGGACTTCTAGCGCCACGCCGCAGGTGGCGGCGGCGGCGGCGCTGTGGATCGAGAAGTACAAACACCAACTGCCCGGCGATTGGCGCCGGGTCGAAGCGGTTCGCTTCGCCCTCTTCTCGTCGGCCAAGCACCCTTCGAATCTCAAGTACTTCGGTCGCGGGATAGTGCAAGCGGCGAAGGCGCTGGCGGTCAAGCCACGGCTGCACCTGGAGCGCAGCGGCCGCTCGGACAGCTCCTTTGCCTTCTTGCGGGTGGTGACTGGCCTGGGTATTGATCAGCCGACTTCGCGCGAGGAGATGTTCAACATCGAACTCGCCCAGCGCTGGCTGATGAACGACGACTTGCAGAAACTGGTACCGGACCCTGAAGCCGCCGGCGAATTGTCGGCACGGGAGCTGAAATCATTCATGGAGGCAGTGATCGAAGACCCTGACGCTTCCCATGCCTTGCGCCGCCATGTCCTCAGTCGTTATCCGGTGGCGATCGGCCGGCCGGCGCCGAAAGCAGCGAGGATCAACCTCGAGCCCGAGCTACCGCCGGTGGGAATCGGCACCCCCAAGGTGCCAGCTCCTGCGCACCGGCGGCTGCGGGTCTACGCCCTGGATCCCAGCCTCTCGAAGCGTCTCGACACTGTCGACGTTAACGAGGTGACCCTGCGCGTGCGCTGGGAAGAACTCCGCCGCGGCCCGACTGGCGAGTACCTGCAAGTCAAGGACAAGGGGCCGCACAACTACCCTGGAGTCAATCTCAACGACCGCAGCCTGCTGGCTCAGGACGGCTGGGCGCCCTCCGAGGGCAATCCCCAGTTCCATCAGCAAATGGTCTATGCCGTGGCGATGAAGACCATCGAGCACTTCGAACGCGCCCTCGGCCGGCCAGTGCTGTGGCGGCCACGACCGAATCTCGAGAATGCCCACGACGACAGCGAATTCCTCCGTCGTTTGCAGATTCGGCCGCACGCCCTGCAGCAGGCCAATGCCTACTACAGCCCGCAGGAAGTGGCGCTGCTTTTCGGCTATTTCAAGGCCAAACGAGATAGTGGCTATTTGCCTGGCAGCCCGGTCTACACCTGCCTTTCCCACGATGTCATCGCCCACGAAACCACCCACGCCATTCTCGATGGCATGTACCGGCGTTTCAATGAGCCCACCAATGTCGATGTCTTGGCTTTTCATGAGGCCTTTGCCGACATCGTCTCTCTGCTGCAACACTTCACCATGCCCGAGCTACTAGCGCACGAGATTTCCCAAACCCGGGGCGATCTGGAAGCCGAATCAGTACTCGGTAAACTGGCGGTGCAGTTGGGCCGGGGAGCGGGCGGGCGCGGCGCCTTGCGCAATGCCATCGGTCGGGTCGAGCAGGGTGTGTGGCACCGATTCGAGGCCGACCCCGAAGATCTGGCACAACGCCAGACGCCGCACGCCCGCGGCGCCGTGCTGGTGGCCGCCGTCTTCGATGCTTTGATCGCCATCTACAAGCAGCGCACCGCCGACCTGCTGCGCATCTCCACCGGCGGCACTGGGCTCTTGTCCGGTGGCGCCATTCATCCCGACTTGGTGCGCCGCTTGGCGGCGGAGGCCGCCAAGTCCGCCAGCCACGTCTTGGCGATGTGCATCCGTGCCCTCGACTACCTGCCACCGGTCGATGTCACCTTCTTTGACTTCCTCCGGGCGCTGATCACCGCTGATTTCGAGATGGTGGCCGATGATCGCCATAACTATAGGGTAGCTTTTGTCGAGGCTTTCAGCCGCCGGGCGATTTTCCCAGGCGATCACGACGAGCAAGCTCACGAGGGCGCACGGGCCCTGTCAGTCGATACGTTGCGCTGGCAGGGGTTCAGCAAGTTCGCCATTCCCACCAAGGAACGCGGTCCGGTGATGGAGAAATACCAAGGCATTGTTGAGCAGCTGAAACGCTTTGCCGATGCCTGCCTCTATCTCAGTGATCGCGAAGTGCTCTTCCGCGAGACCCGGAAGCAGCGGATCATCCTGCACGCGCGCTTGAAGGCGGCCTTCGAGGTAGCTCCTGAGTTTGCCGAGTCCCTGGGTTTGGTTGCCGACCGCGGCTTCGAGGTCCATGCCCTGCGCCGTGCCATGCGGGTGCGGCTGGATGGTCGTGCGGCGCCACAGGTCTTTGTCTGCCTTACCCAATCGAGGCCGCTGGAGGAGCACCCGGCAAAGGGTAGGGCTCGGCGCTACTTCCGCGGTGGTTCGACCTTGGTGGTGGATCTCGCCAGGCCAGATGTTCCCAAGTACCGGATCGTCAAGAATATCAAGAGCCACCAGCGACGCCGAGCAACAGCAGACTTCATACACACCGTCGAAGCCGACCCGCTGCGCCGGCTGTTCTTCTCGACCGACCGCGACGAGCCCTTCGCGGCTCTGCACGAACTAGCCGATGAGCATTAGGTGGAGGCTTTCGACAGTCAACGGACCGAAGAAACTTCGCTTAGAGCCCGCGAAGAAATAACGTTTGAGTACCGAGGCCGCTCAGGCGCGTCGTTAGCAACGCCGCGAGAGGCGATGCGGGAGTGGCCGAATACCGGAACTGATTCTGTCGCAGGTCCCTAGCGTAGTTTTTCGGTCCGATGATTGTCGAAGGCCGCGGACTGCAGCGATCAGCGTTGACGCCGCGCCTCATCTAGCGCCGCATCGGTGCGGTTTCGGGCTCAGTATTGCCGAGGTTTGGTAACGCGTAGACCCGGCCTTGGAAGGTGCCAACGTAGAGGGTTCCTGCTGCCCAGCTGAGGCCTCTGGCGATCCCTTCCACCCGGGTGCTCCACAGCTCCTTCCCATCTTCGAGGCTCACGGCGAGAACCCGCCCACGCTGATTGCCAAGCAGGGCCATACCGTCACCGACCCACGGTTGGTAGGCGGTCCATTCGAGTTCTGAGGTGAGTTGCCAGCGCTCGCTCAACGGATCGCCGGTGAGGCAGGCGAGCCGGTGCTGTTGGCCGACGCGGCCGAGGGCTAGCAGGCAGTCGCCAGCGCTGGTGAGGTTGCCGTAGACGAACTCTGCCCAGCGCCTCTCGCTGCGAATCTCGCCATTGGTGGCATCGAGTAGCAGGATCGTGCCGTCGAGGGTGCCAACACCGATCTGCCCCGCGAAGGCGACCAACGAGGTGTTCAGAGTCCCGCCGACGGTGCTCTGCCACAGCAATGCGCCAGCGGCAGGGTCGAGGGCATAGACGGTGGCCGAGTCGCGAAAGAAGAAGCGGCCGCCAGCGAGCACCGGGTCGCCGTTCAAAGCCTCCTTGCCGGTCTCGGTCTGGTACTGCCAGACGGTGCGGCCGGTGGCCTGATCAAGGGCGAAGGCGCGGCCCTCGACGGTGGCGCCGAGTACCAGATTGTCGTAGGCCAGCAGGTCGCTGGCCACATCTCCGAGGCCCGCTTGCCATTGCAGCGCGCCACTGGCGAGGTCGAAGGCGTAGATCAGCCCTTCCGCTGGCCCGTCGATGTCGGTGCCGACGATGACCCGCTGGTCAGCGACCAGCAAATCACCGTGAAAGCTGGCCGGCGGTCCGTCGGTGGCGGTGTCATAGCGCCAGCGCAGCTTTCCGGTCTCGACATCGAGGGCGTCGAGCTTGCCGGAGCAGGAGCCGATCAGCACACTGTCCCCGACGACCGCCGGGGCGATGAACACTCAGCCTCTGGATTCGTGACGCCAGCGTTCGACGGGCTGGACGGCGGTGGTCAGTAGCAGCAGTAACGGGATCAGATGCATGGTACCTCCTCTGTTTACTGGGTACTACGCAAGTGGCGTATAGGATGTTTGCCGGCGGTGGGCCGGCGACCAGCATCGGGTGGCTGTACCATGCCTAAAGCGCGCCCCTCGCCAGCCGCCGAACGATGTCGGCGAAGCGCCGTTGCAAACACCGTCCAACTGCCTCGTAGGACAGCTCTTCAGCCACTCTCCGGCGGCCCTCGGCACCTCTCCGCAAGGCTTCCTGGCGGTTGTCGTAGATCTCACGCAAGCGCTCGGCGAGGTGCCCTTCATCGATCTCCGCCCACTTCGACCCGGCCTGGTAAGGGCCCTGGTCAGTGGCCAGCTCGACCCGCCGATAGCGCACCGGGAAACCATCGTTGAGATCAAAGAAGTCGCGCACTCCCGAGTAGGGGGCGGCGACCACCGGCTTGCCCAAGGCCATCGCCTCAACCAGGGTCAGACCGAATCCCTCGGCACGGTGGGGCGAAGCATAGGCATCGGCAGTGGCCAGCAGGCGCCAGGTGTCGGCACGATCGAGATAGTCGTCGAGCAAATGGATCGAGGCGCCCTTGGTAGCTTCGACGAGCCGCTGATGGGCGGCAGTGGCGAAGCTGGCTTGAGAGGTCTTGAGGAGCAGCTGAACGTCGTTGTCGGGGCTGAAGGCGCGGCGAAAAGCGCGTACCAGAGCGAGCGGGTTCTTGCGCTCGAAATGACTGAGGAAGTTGAACATGTAAAGCACCACGAAGGTACTCGGAGAGAGACCGAAGTGCTGCCGGTGGGCGCTGCTGTCGACCTCGAGGTCGGCCGGTGCTTCGATGGGCAGGGGCAGCCGGCGCACCGGGATGGGTGCCGCCGAGCCGATCGCGTCGACACAGTAGACGCTCGCACTCCACACCTCGTGCAGCGGATCGAAGGCCCGTGCCCAGCGGCGGGGGAATTCTTCCATCTCCCACAGCCAGTAGCCGATGTTGAAACGACCGCCGAGAACCTCGCCGCCGAGCCGGGTGGTCACCGGCCCGACCTGGTCGGCGTTGACCACCAGTAGGTTGATGTCGTAGGGAAGGTCGCTGCTGCTGGCGGCGATGCTGAGGTCTTGCTGGCGGGCGACGACTCCCAAATCTAGCTTGTGCAAGGAGAATGGAATGGTTGTGGTATCGAGTGCCCGTGCCAGCCCGCGGGCTGCTTCGCCCATGCCGGTCTCGGCCTCTAGATAGCCCACCAGGTTGATTCCCGGATGATCCAGCCGCCGGGGCAGGGGCGCTCTCCGGGGGGCGCACCCTGGCTGACCGGTAGCTTCGGCGACAGCTCGCTTAGGGCGCAGCCATCGCTTGAGGGCGCGGCTGCGTTCAGCTCCCAGCAGTGTCTTCAGCCTGCCTTTGCCGGAGATCGCCAGAGGTGATCTCCAGGCCCGTTTGGCGCGGTTTCGCAGCCTTCTCTTCAAGCCGGCGGCGGTGAGCAGAGAAGCGCGCGATTCGCGGTGCAGCCCGCTCAGCAAGGGTTCGTCCAGGCCCAGCTCGTAGCGGCCATAGTCCCGCAGCCAGGAGGAGAACTCGGCCAACGAAGCCCGCTCGGGGTCGGGAAAGTCGGCATGCAGGTCAGGCCTGCTCGCCCACAAGTGGCTGAGCAGGCGGCTGAGGTAGGGCGGCCGAGCTTTCCTAGTGCCAGCCGGCGCGGTGAGCCAGGCGAAGAAGCTGTCGGCAGAATCAGTGGCGAAAGGGTTGCCGAAGTGCCGTCGCCGCTGCTCGTCGAGCGCCAGGTAGAGCCGTCGGGCGGCGGGTGGGATTCGCACGCCGTTGTCAAACCGGGCGAAGGCGAAGGGCCAGCCCTTGCAATCGGCCCAACCCTCGGCGAAGAGGCGGTCGCGGTAGCGCCGGTAGAGTTCGGCGGCCTCGCCAATTTGGTCCAGGGTAAAGCGGTCCTGATGCTTGGAAACGTGCTGCAAGGCGTCGGGCTGAATACCACTGAAGTGAAAGAAGATCAGCGGCCGGCCGTTGACCTGCGCCACCTCGCCATCCAAGCTCACCCTGCGGCCATGGAGATTCCAATAGGCCACGTTGTAACCCGGATCGCGCAGGATGTGAACTCCGGAGAATAGGCCAGGCACCAGATCGATCCACTTTTGATCGACGAACAGCCCTTGATCGATGCGCACCACGCATTGATCCCACAGCCGTTCCTGCCACCAGCGCAGCAGACGCCGAGTCTCGTCGCTGTGCCGCAGGCCGATGAATCCCAGGTTGTAGGTACCGCTCTGCAGGATGCTCTGCTCGCCGGGGTGAGCGTCGTCCTCGATCGGCTGATCGAGATGGGGGGTTAGCACTACCTGATGCTCGCCCAGCAGGCGATCGAGCTCGCCCAAGTCGCCGCTGATCCAGATGTCGGGGTCGATGTAGAGCAAGCGCTCGACGCCGTGATGTTCGAAAAGGTGTTCGAGGAAGTAGGGTTTTGCCGCTGTATTGCCTTCGAGCACGGTGTATTTGAAAAGGAATCCAGCGCGTTCGGGGATCTTAAGCTGTTCCACTTCGAGCAGTTCGAAAGGCTCGTCCGAGTCGTCGATAAAGCCTTCGTTGCGGTCGTAAAGCAGCACGAAGAAGTGCCCGGCCGGGTGGCTGTCGGCGAACGAACGAGCCAACACCCGCGCGAACGGCAGGTAATTCTTCGACACGATGGTGCAGGCGTCTAGGGGCATCGTTCTGTTCTGCAACTCGGTGATTGCGGCTTAGCAGCCGGCCACTGCATGGCGGTAGAAGTCTAGGGTAGCTGCGGCGGTGGCGGGCCAAGAAAAAAGCGCTGCCCGCTGTAATCCCCGCTGCCGCAGGTCGGCGGCCAGCGCTGCATCGCCCAACAGCCGTTCGAGGGCGCTGGTGATCGACGCCGTATCGAGTGGATCCACCAACAGGGCGGCATCGCCGGCCACCTCCGGCATCGAGGTGGTGTTAGCGGTGATCACTGGCGCGCCACAGGCCATCGCTTCGAGAATCGGCAAGCCAAATCCCTCGGCCAGCGAGGGAAAAACGAAAGCTGAGGCGCAGCTGTAGAGATCCGCCAATTGCTGCCGCTTGACATGCCCCAGCCGATGGACGAAGTCTGCTCCCTCCAGCCGCCGCTCCAGCTGCTTATTGCGCCAGCCCCCACCGGCGGCGATCGCCAGCGGAAATCTTCGCCGCAGCTCTGCCGGCAAGGCGCAATGCGCTTCGAGCAGGCGCAGGAGGTTCTTACGCGGCTCCAGGGTGCCGACGGCGAGCACGTAACCACCCTCCAGGCCGAGCTGTTGCAGCCGTTGTCGTGCGGCGGCCGCCTCTTGCGGTCGCATATCGACCCCGGCCGCCGAATGCACCACCTGCAAGCGATCTCCGTCGATGCCAAAATGCGCGGTCGCGGCTTTGGCGGTGGCTGCGGAAACGGCCACCACGTGCGCTCCGTCGAGCACCGCCCGCAGCATCCCTTCGAGGCAGTGCAAGCGGTTCTCCAGGGTGTGGCACTCGGGATGGGTGAGGAAGGTCAAATCGTGGCAAGTCATCACCACTGGACCGCGAAAGCCCACCGGCCACGCCAGAGTCGGACTATGAAAAATATCCAGTCGGTCCTCGGCCAGCGGGCGGGCGGCCAAACTGACGTTGTCAGGCAGCTCGGGCAGCGCCGCTCTCAGCGCCACTTCATCCACTGGCTGTAGCAGGCTGTGCAGGCTCAGCTGATGGTCGCCGGGCAAGCGGGCCATGCCGTTGAGCAACTCGACACTGTAAGTGCCGATGCCATCGCGAGGCGGCAAGACCTTGGAAATATCGAAGCCGATACGCAAGTGGAATCCTAGAGGTTGGCGGTCTCGTCGGCGAGCAATGACAGGTGATGGTGCAAACGCTCGGCGGCAGCCGCGGGCAAGACTTGCCGCTGTTTGGCCAACTGGACCCAACTACTCAGCCGATCGATTCGCTGATCGAGAAGTAGCCGATCGACTTGCGCTTGTAGGTGGTCGGCACGCAAACTGAGGGCCAAGGCTCGATCGTGAGATTCCTGGGACAATTGCTGCTGGGCGGCGCTAGAACGACGTTGCAGCACCAAGACCAAGAAGGTCAAGGCGGTCGTGGCCCCGGCGAGGAGCAGGAATGCGGTCAGTATTTGCGCGCTCTGCACTTGCTTCGGTCCTTGCTGCGATCCTGGCTGTGATGACGAAGTGGTTGGTTGGCCGATCTTAGGGGATTTCGCCTCGCGGCGGAGGAGATTCACGGACCCAGTAGTGACGCACTCGCAACCGGCAGTCCTGACCCAACGAGGCGCGCGCCAAGCGGCCCAATTCAGCCACCAAGGCGGTGCTGACCGGCCTGGGACTCTCGATCGCAACTTCCAGCACCGGCTGATGCTGTTGACGGACCAGCTGCATGCCAACTATCCGTGCCCCCGCGGTGCTGGCAACTGCTCGCTCGAGGCGCTGTCTGAGAGGCGTCTCGAGAGTGGATTGGGGCTCGCCAGCTCGCAGCCCCGAAAGCAACTCAGAGCCCAGGGGCATGGCCAGCACCGCCACCGCTACTAGCAGAGCAAGAAACCCCAAGCGCACCCAGGTCTGGCCGCTGGCTCCTCGCTTACCACGCACTCCGGCGGCGTAGAAGGCGAGGCCAGCGCCGAGCACGATCGCCACCACGTTGGTGCCGAAAAGCAAGGCTGCGCCCCGCGCGTTGGCCACTTGCCCCTGCGCGATGGACACCCCGGTAGTAGCGATCGGCGGCACCAAGGCGGCGGCGATCGCTACCCCCGGCAAAGCGGCCACCAGGCCGGGCCGGCCCAAGCAGTAGGCCGCCGCGATACCCGACAACCAGGCCACTCCGAGATCGAGCAGGGTAGGTCCACCGCGAGCCAGCAATTCAGCGGTGAGTTCCGGCAACGGCACCACCGCGCCCAAAAAAATGCCGATCACCAGGGCGGTGAGATAGCCGTAGAGGAGGGCTTTGGCGGCGTCCCGCAGCAACGGTAGATTGCCTTGCACCAGGCCCAGTCCAGCGCCGAGGATAGGGGTCATCAACGGTGCCACCAACATCGCGCCGATCACCACCGCCGCGCTCGATTGCAGCAGCCCGAGGGTAGCGATGGCGGTCGACAGGCCGATCAGAGCGAAGAAATCAAAACGCCACAGCGAGCCTGATTGAAGGGTCTCGAACAACCTGACCCGCTCTTCACGAGTCATTTGCGGGATGGTCAGATCGAGCCATCTGCCGAGTCGGGTGCGCAGCCTGTGATGCAGACGCCAGCGTTCTCGCACCACTCCCACCACCAGCGCCTGGTGGCCGCTCAGCAGGCGCTCGGGAACGGTGCCGAAGAGCTGACGACGTAGCTGACCGACGCTGGAAGCGCCCAACAGAAGCAGGTCGGTGGGGTCTTCGAGGGCCTTGCGGATACCATCGTCGACCCGGTCGGCCAGTTCCACCTGGCGCCGGATCTGGGCACTGTCGGCGATGCCAGCGGCGGCCAACGACTTTGCCAGGGAGCGTTGGCCGACCTCCCAAGCCAGGTCGAGAATCGGCGCTTGCACGTTCAAGGCTCGTAATTCACCCTGCTCAGCTTGGATCAGCTTGTCGCCGATGCTTAAGGCCGCTTTGGCATGGTGGCCGCCGGCAGTGGGTACCAGGACCCTCTGGCACGACAGGTCGGTCGCTGAGTCCTGCGAGTCTGCATCGGCAATACCCACTAGCAGAGTGCGACAGGGAGCGGCGGTGAACAGCTTGCGGGCCAAGCTTGCACCGCCGCTGGGCTTGCGCAAGGCACTCTTGGCGACCAGTAACAGTTCCGCTTGGGCCTCTCCTTGGGCCGCCAACACGTCGCGCAGCGGATAGCTGGTGCAGAGTTCGATCAGCTCGATGGGATGCTCATCCGGCGGCTCGGCAGCTGCCGCCGGTGGCGGGGTGAAATCACCGCTGCTCAGCAAACGTCGCAACTCGCGGGCGGTCTGGCGCGACAGCTTCGAAGCGCTGTCGGGCAGGGTGTCTTGCAGCTGGTAGGTGCGGGATTCTCTGTCGCTGGGGTTGCCCTCGACCACAGCGACCACCAGCTCAGTCGCAAACGCTCGGGCCAGGCGCAGGCCGAGGCTGGTCACCGTGGTGACCTCTCGTTGGTTGCTGAGAACGGCGAAA
Organism: Candidatus Multivoradales bacterium; assembly: GCA_965248925.1. Classification (GTDB taxonomy): domain Bacteria; phylum Acidobacteriota; class Thermoanaerobaculia; order Multivoradales; family J023; genus CBDFLE01. The sequence goes on from CBDFLE010000005.1 coordinate 770,753, forward strand.
ATACTCATCACGGCCTGAATGCTATCGAATCAGCTGCCATGGTCGTCATTCCAGACCGCCAGCAGCTGCTGGCGTAGCTCGGGATCTTGCTGCCGCGCCGAGCGCCGTCGCTGCCGCCAGCACAGCAAGCGCTGTTCCCAGCGCGGGCGCTGTTTGGCGTAATAGTGGCGCTGAGCACGGCGGTAATGGACTTCTCCCTGCCGGCTGGAACTCGAACCACCCTTGACGTGCCAGGCTAGAGCCGCGTGCACTTGCCCCAGCCGCCAACCGGCGAGCCGCAGCCGGCGGCACAAGTCAACGTCTTCGAAGTAGAGAAAGAAGTCCTCGTCGAAGCCGCCGACCGCCGCGAAAGCTCGACGCCGCAACAGCACACAAGCAGCGGTATACCAGCCCGGCCCGCTGAGCAGGCGCAAGAATGGCGGCAGCAGGCGATGATTCCAGGCCGAGCCCTCGAACGGGTTGCGCAGCTTCTGCAGCGCCTCGCCCAGGATGCCGGTCTCGGGCACCCAAGTGAACTGCCACCCGGAATTCGGATAGCGGAGCTGCGGCGCGACCCACGCCAGGCGCGAATCTGCATCGAGCGCGCGGTCGAGGAGGCTCAGAGCATTGTCAGCCAGCCAAGCGTCAGAGTTGATCATCAATAGCCGATCACCGCCGGCAATCGCCACGCCACGGTTGTTGGCGGCGCCAAAGCCGAGGTTGGTTTCTAGCTGCATCAGGCGGCAGGTGGGGAATTCCTTGCGCACCATGTCTGCCGAGCCATCGGTCGAGGCGTTGTCGACCACTACCACCTCGGTGATGCTTGGTTGGCTAGCCAGGGACCCTAAGCAGGCTCGCAGGTGGTGCCGCGAGCCGTGGCTGACGACGATGGCTGAGATCATCCCGCCGCCTCCCGCAGATGGTCGAGAAAGAGCTCAGCTGAGGCTCGCCAGCTGAGTTCTCCCACCCGCCGTCGGCCTTCCTCGGCTATCTGCTGGCGAGCCTCGGGATCCTCGAGCGCTTGGCCCAGGACCTGCTTCACGGCGGCGGCATCCAGAGCCGAGCGGTAGGGATACTCGGGCCACAACTCATCGAAGGCCAGGCCGCTGCTGACCACCGGCGCCGTGCCACAGGCCAACGATTCCAACGGCGGCAAACCAAACCCTTCGTAGGTCGAGAGATAGAACGACAGCTCGGCATGCCGGTAGAGGAGAGGCAGATCGGCTTCTTCCACCCAGCCCAGCCGCTCCACTTGCCGAGCCACCGCGGACTCGCCTATCAAGCGCCCCAAACCACCTCGCTGCGGCAGCCGATCCTGACCGGCGATCACCAAGCGAAGCCGTGGGTAGCGAGGCAGCAGAGCGGCGAAGGCTGGCAACACTAGGTCGAGCCGGCGCCGGGGCAGGGCCGAGCCGGCGAAGAGCAAATACGGTGCGCGCACCCCAAGCTCACCCAGCCGCGCGGCTTCAACCGCCGCCTGCCCTGGCGGCGAGGGTGAGAACACCTCATCTACCGCCTCCGGTACCAAGCCGATGCGCTCAACCGGCACCCCGTAGGTGGCTCTCAGATCCTCGACGATAGCCTGACTCGGTACCAGCACTCGCTGCGCTCGCCGCGCCGCTTGGCGGGCCAGAAATCGTCGCCGCCAGCGCTCCTTGAAGGGAAACTCCTGTGGCAAGTGCTCAAACGACAGATCGTGCAAGGTGACCACTCCGGGCAGACTGGTTGGCGGCAGACTGTAAGCTGGCGAGTAGAGCAAGTCGAGAGCCATCCCGCGCATCAGGCGCGGCAAAATCAGCTGCTCCCAGAAGATCGGCCGAGCGCTAGGCCGCCGGTCGAAGAAGGCGCGAAAGCGACCGTCCGCCGACTTGGCCTGGGTCGCGTCGGCGGCAGCTTCACCCCACAGACGGTGACTGAAGCCGTCACCCTTGAAAAACAAGCTGAAGCGATCGTTGCCACCTAGCTGGGCGACGCCGCCGAGCATGCCCTCGAGATAGCGGCCGACTCCGGTAGCTCGGCCTTCCATTTCGTAGGCAACGACGCCGACGTGCAAGCCGGCCGAACTTTCTCTGGGTGCGGGATGATTCATCGGCTGGCCGGCAGCCTATCGCAGACCTCGGGCCGGGGTGCAGCAGTCAATAGCTGCCGCTCAGCCAATGCCCCGTTCCGCCACTTGTTCAGCAGTGAGGCCGTAGAGGGGCGGCGTGGTGACTCCCAAGATGCCGAGATAGAGGTAGATCTGGCCGCGGTGGTGAACCTCGTGTTCGATCATCGCCCGCAACCACTTCCACACCGTCAGTTCGGCCCCCGCTGGAGTGCGGCAAGATTCGAGCAGGCGACTGTCGGGTAGGGCACCGAGCAACGCGACCGACTCTTCGTGCAGGCGCCGGCGATAGTCCATCACGGCGCCGTAGCCAGGCGCCAACTCGGCGCCCTCGCCACGATAGCGACTCGGCCGCCCGCAAGCCGCTTCGACGAACATCCATCGCTCGATAGTCGCCAAGTGGCGCAGCAAGTCACCGAGGGTGAACTTGTCTTTGGCGTAGGTCCACTCGATCGAGTCGGCGGGGATCACCGCCGCCAACCGGGTAGTACGTTGATGGATGCGTTGCCAATAGGGCAGAAAAGTGGCGAAACTGGTGATCTCCATCAGCCGATGCTAACGCCCAGACCCCGCGCTGGCGAGTTCCTTCGCTGCTCTTGGCCGTGCGGAAAGGCGCGGGCTATACTCCCCGCCGATGGCAAAAGCAGCGCGGCTAACGCCGATGATGCGCCAGTACCTGGAGGTCAAGGCGCAGTACCCGGATGCGATCCTGCTCTACCGGATGGGGGATTTCTTCGAAATTTTTTCCGAGGATGCGCGCCGTGCTGCGCCGATTCTCGAAGTGGCTCTGACCGCCCGTCAGAAAGGAACCGCGAACGAAGTGGCGATGTGCGGGGTGCCTCACCATGCCATCGAGGGCTACCTTGGCAAATTGCTGCGGGCCGGACTCAAGGTGGCGATCTGCGATCAAGTCGAGGATCCGAAACAGGCCAAAGGACTGGTCAAGCGGGAAGTCACCCGGGTGGTGACGCCGGGCACCGTCAGTTCCCCCGAACTGCTCGAAGGCAAAGAAGACAATCTGCTCGCCAGCCTGATCTGGCAGCCAGGTGGTCCAGGCACTGAGCAGGGCGGTGCTGGCGCGTTTTTGGATGTCTCAACAGGTACCTTCTTCGTCCGCCGCTGGCCGACGACGGATGCATGTCTCGAAGATCTAGGGGTGCTGCGACCGCGGGAGGTCCTGTTTCGCCAAGTCGCCTTGCCGGCCAAGCTCAGCAGCTGGATAGAGCGCGAAGTGGTTTGCTGGACCGCACTCGAAGAGGATCAGCTCCTCGACTCGAAGCAGGCCGGCGAGCTGTTGCAACGGCAGCTCGAAACCTCAACCCTGCGCGGCTTCGGCCTGCATCCGGCAGAGGCAGCTGTGCTGGCCGCCGCCACCGCTCTGAGCTACGCCCAGCAGACCCAACACAGTGAACTGAGTCACATCCGTAGTCTGCAAGTGCGCGACCGAGATGCCGGCATGGTGCTCGATCCCACCACCTTGAGCAATCTGGAGGTTTTTCGCAGCCTGCGCGAAGGGGGGCGGTCCGGCACCCTGCTGAGTGTTCTCGACCAAAGTGTCTCCCCTCCTGGCGGCCGCCTGCTGCGCGATTGGCTGCGGCGGCCACTCAAGGACCCGGCACAGATCGAGCTGCGCCTCGATGCGGTCGGCGAATTGATTGCCGACGGCCGGCGGCGTGAAGGGCTGCGCGAGGAGCTGGCTCGGGTCGGCGATTTGGAACGCCTGCTGGGGCGCGCGGTGCTCGCTTCCCTGACTCCGCGCGAAGCTGGGGCGTTGCGCGATGGCCTACTGCGGGCACCAGCATTGCTGGCGCGGGTAGCGGCAGCCACCGCCGAGCTGCTGGCCACCGCGGCACGGGTCGATCCTCTGGCTGATCTGGCGGCCGAACTCGACCGTCTAGTGGTGGAATCGCCGCCAGCGCATCTGCGCGACGGTGGGGTCATCGCCGCGGGAGTTGACGAAGAACTCGACCGCTGCCGTTCCCTGGCTCGCGATTCCAAACAGCACATCTTGGCGATGGAGGCGCGTGAGCGTCAAGCCACCGGCATCGGTTCGCTGAAGATCCGCTACAACAAGGTCTTCGGCTACTATTTGGAGGTCACCAAAGCGAACCAGCATCTAGTGCCCGAGCACTACATCCGCAAGCAAACCCTGGTCAATGCCGAGCGCTACATCACTCCCGAGGTCAAGGAGCTGGAAGAACAGGTGCTGTCGGCGGAAGAAAGGCAATTGGCGCTGGAGGAGCGCTATTTCGAGCAAGTTCGCCAGCGGGTGGTGGTGGCGGGCCAGGGGCTGCGGGACCTGGCTGCTGCTTTTGCTCTGCTAGACACCCTCGCCGCCTTCGCCGAGGTCGGTGCCCGGCGGGGCTACTGCCGGCCCAAGATAAGACCCGCGGGAGGTTTGCTGCAGATCCGCGAGGGTCGTCATCCGGTGGTCGAGCGCAGCACTTCAGAGCCCTTCGTTCCCAACGATGCGGAGCTCGGCGAAGACTGCCAGATCGTCGTCCTTACCGGGCCCAACATGGGCGGAAAATCGACTTATTTGCGACAAGTGGCATTAATAGTGCTGATGGCCCAGGCGGGCAGTTTCGTGCCCGCCGAGGCGGCGGAAATTTCCACCATCGACCGTCTTTTCACCCGCGTCGGTGCCGCCGATGATCTGGCCCGAGGTGAATCGACTTTCATGGTCGAGATGATCGAGACCGCCAACATCCTGCACCACGCCACTGGCGAGAGCCTGGTGATCCTCGACGAAGTAGGGCGCGGCACTGCCACTTTCGATGGCCTGTCCTTGGCCTGGGCGATTGTCGAACACCTGCACCAGCACCGCCGCCCCAAAACCCTCTTTGCCACCCACTACCACGAACTCACCGAGCTGGCGTCGACGCTGCCAGGGGTGGTCAATCGCACCATGGCGGTGCGCGAATGGGAAGAGCGCATCATCTTCCTGCGCCGAGTGGTGCCGGGCAGCGCGGATAAGAGCTATGGCATTCACGTCGCCCGTCTGGCCGGCCTACCGGACTCGGTGATCACCCGCGCCGCCGAAGTGCTGGCCAACCTAGAAGCTCAGGAGTACGACCTGGTCGGCCAACCTCGGCTAGCCCAGGGGGACAACGCGCCGGTAAGCAACGCCGACCCGCAACTGTCGTTGTTCACCCCAGTCCAGGAGGTGATTGCCGAACTGCTGCGCGAGGTCGACCTCAATCAACTGACCCCGCTGGCCGCCCTCAACTTTCTCCATGGGCTGAAAGATCGATTGGGCTAGGCGGCTATCGCCGGTCCCTAGAGAGTGGCGCTAGAACGGGATGTCGTCATCGCCGGGCTCAGCGCCGCCGAAGCCACCGCCGCTACCACCGCCACTGCCGCCGCCGGACGGTCCCGGAGCCTGATCGTAGGAAGGCGCGTTGCCGCCACCACCGCCACTGCCGCCACTGCCGCCGCCACTGCCGCCGCCACTGCCGCCACTGCCGCCACTGCCGCCGCCACTGTAGCTACCGCCACCACCGCCACCGCCGCCATCGCCGCGTTGGCCGAGCATCTGGAAGTTGTCGCAGATAATCTCGGTGCGGTATTTCTTCTCACCGCTCTGCTTGTCGTCCCAAGAACTGGTCTGCAAACGTCCCTCGACATAGATCTGCCGGCCGCGGCTGAGGTATTGGCTGGCGATCTCGGCCTGGCGGCCGAAGCACACCACATTGTGCCACTCGGTCTGCTCCTGGCGATTGCCGTCGCGGTCGCGCCATTTGCGGTTGGTGGCGACGCTGAAATTTGCCACCGCGTTGCCACTCTGAGTCGAGCGCATCTCGGGGTCACGGCCCAGATTTCCGACCAGGATTACTTTGTTGACCATCAGTAGATCTCCATGTTTGTGGATCAGGAAGTATCATAGCGACGCCTACGGACGCCGCGGCGCGGCCGCCCTCGGCTGGCCATCCCTGGCCTCGCCGGCAGCAGCCGTAATAGGAGACGAAATTCGTGCGAGCAATCTTACAGAGAGTTCGTTCCGCCTCGGTAGAGGTTGAGGGGGAGATTGTCGGTGCTATCGGCATCGGCATTCTCGCCCTGGTGGGAGTGGAGCAGGGAGACGGCTTGGCCGAGGTCGAGGTGCTGGCGGACCGGCTGGCCAAGCTACGAGTCTTCGCCGACCCAGCTGGCAAGATGAACCTGCCGCTGACAGCGGTCGCGGGGGCGGTGTTGGTAGTCTCGCAATTCACTCTCGCCGCCTCGCTGGCCAAGGGTCGCCGGCCGTCGTTCAACGCCGCGGCGCCACCAGCCATCGCCAGATCTCTGATCGACCAACTGATCAACCGCTTGCGGGAGCTTCAGCTGCCGGTGTCCAGCGGTAGGTTCGGCACTCACATGGAGGTCACCTTGATCAACGACGGTCCGGTGACCTTCGTACTCGAGGTCAAGGATGGCCGCGTGCTCTGAACCCAACAGGCCGCCGCTGGTCAGGCCGCAACTCTAGATGTTCTTCAGTTCTTTGCCCGGCTTGAAGCGCACTGTCTTGCCTGGGGTGATGGCTACTTCGACCCCGGTTTTTGGATTGCGCCCTACGCCCTTCTTGCGATCACGAACCTGAAAAACCCCGAAACCTCGGAGTTCGATGCGCTTGCCGTCCTGCAGGGCGCCCTTCATGGCGGCGAAGATTGTGTCGACCGCTTTGGCCGCCTTGACCCGCGGTACGTTGGATCCTTCGGCTACGAGTTGAATGATGTCGGCTTTGATCATCTTGCTCTGGGGGAAAAAGCGAGCGTTAAGCGATGGCTAGCGATCCGCTGCCCGCGCCGGGCACGGCGGCCGCTGCTAAGTGGGTGACTGACGTCTACGATCAAGAATGAATCGCCGCATCGTCCGTGCCACCCGCTGGGCCAATGCCGGATACAAGGCGGGATCTAGCGCGTCCAGATTTCCAGTGAATCCATCTCCATAGAGGATACAGGCCAAGTGTTGCTGAATTCGAACTGGCCACATCATACATGCTTCCGGCAGTTCCCCACTCCAGCTCGCGGCAAATTCTAGGTGCGCGGCGACTGCTGGCAGAGCCCCACGGTAGAGCTGGAACTCATGCCGCAGACCACCGAACACAGAAGGCTGGGTCAAGTCGATTCGTAGAGCGTTGAAATGACTTGGCACGAGGTTGTCACCGGCCGCCCGCCAGCCGCGCAGGGTGTCGCCACTGACCCGCAATACCGCCCGGCGGCGAAAATGCCGGGCCATGAATTCGAGCAGTAGATCGACCAGGCGATCGGGCCTGGCCACCCCTTCGATTTGGACTCCAAGCAGCTCCAAAGCGCTGGTGTCGGCCAGTCTGGAAGCTTGCGGGTCATCTGCTGCCACGGTGCTCTGGCTATCGGCCAGCTCTCCCGCATCGTCCTCGACCCAGCGATAGCGCTGTTGCTCGAGCCGGTCGAGCAGATGTTGCTGCCGCGGCTCGCAGGGCAAGCCGTAGTAGCGCTCTAACGCCGCCACCAGGCGAACTTCGCTCACCACATGCGGCAACACCCGTGCCCAGCCGTCCGCCCATCAACCCTTGGTGCTCGCGTGCCCGCAATAGCTGCTCGCCGCTGATCCAGCCGCGCTCAACCAGCAGCTGTCCCAGCCGCTGGACGGCGGCGACCACCGGCGCAGTAGGTGAATCGGTGGCAATGCTACGGCTCACGCAAAAATCCGGAATTCTGCTCTAGTCGAGTCGGTTGTTGAGACTGTCGGGGGGCTTTCCGCGCCACCGGCTGGTCGGCGAGAGCGCCTTGGGTTTGCTTCACTTTCGTCGCGATTTCATTGAATTAACAGCACTTAGGCTAGGCCGCTGGAAGCGCGAGCATAGCTTGAATGCGGCGGAGCTGTAAAGCGCGCCGAGGAGCCGTGAAAGTTGTCAGGCGAAAACTGGACTGCTACCCTGGTGCGGTGGAGAAGGGCTCACCTCGATGCCAGAAGACCCGCCGCTCAACACTGACTCTCTGCCGGCGCGGGCTCGCCGATCGAAAGGAAAGATGAACAGATCACAAGCGCCAGTTTGTAAGTCCCGCCAGTCCCTCGTCACCGCGCTAGTCTGCATCTCTTGGTTCGCGGCTGCTAGCAGCAGTGCCCAACCCGCCGCGGTTGGCGAAGGCCAGGCCGAACTCTCTCCTCGGCTGGCTCGGCAGCAGGCAGCCTACCAATTTGCGATCGCCAAATTACTGGCCGGTGAGAGCTACTACGAAGACGCCCAGGCCGCCTATGAGCGGGCCATAAAACTCGATTCCGCCGATCCCTACGGCCGGGTTGAGCTGGCCCTTTTCCACCTCGACATGGCGCAGCTGTCGCGCAGCAAAGCCAAGGCCGTCAAGCATTTGCAGCGAGCGGCGCGGGAAATCGGCCAGGCGCAGCGACTGGAGCCGGACAACATGGAGGTGTTGCAGAGCTACGCTCAGATCCACTTGCAGCTGGCCGAGCAAGATCCTGCCTCTCTGGCCAAGGCGCAACAGGCGTTCGAACGCCTGCGCGCGGAGGGTGCGGGCGATCGGCGGGCACTGCCTTCCTTGGCTCAGATCTATCTCTGGCAACGCCAGCCGGCAAAAGCTGCCGAAGTGTTGGAGGACGCGGTTGGCCGCCTGCCTTCAAACCGCTTGATCCAATCAATGTTGGTCGACGCGCTGCTGCAAGCAGGCCAGTTGGGTAAGGCTGAGGCGGTATTGGCGGAGAATGTTAGCGCCGGTTGGGCTACCGTCGAGGGACGCATGCAGCTCGCCGAGTTGCTCAGTCGGCGGGGCGCCCACCGGGCCGCGGCAGCAGCTCTCAGTGGCGCCCAGGAGGGCACGGAACGCCTCGACTATCGCCATCGTCTGGCCCGCGAACTGCACCTCAGTGGAGATAATCATGAAGCGCTGCAGCGGGTCGAGCAGCTCGCCGCCGAGCAGCCAGCAGAAGCCCCGATCAAGCGCCTGCAGATCAGCATCTTGGCGGCCATGGCCCGCAACGAGGAGGCCCTGGCCCTGCTCGACAGCGAGTTCGACGAGCACAGCGCCGTCAACAGAGAAAATGTTCTACTGCGCAGTCGCCTGCTGGAGAGAGTCGGCCGCAATGACCAGGCAGCCCAGTCATTGATTGAGTTGATCGCCAAGGCGGAGGACGAGGATCGCCGACTCGAGCTGCGCTTGATGCTAGCCGGTGTCGAAGAACGGCGCGGTGAATTCGATCGCGCCTTGGAGTTGCTGCAACCCGCTACCGGCGAAACTGAGCCGCGCCGCCTCGGCACCCTGGCGCGAGCGCGGGGCGAGTTGCTGTCACGTCACGATCGAACGCGCGATGCTTTGTTCGAGATCGAACGAGAGCTGTCGCGGTTGCAGACCTTGGCGGCAGGCGACAATCAGCAGGCGGCGGCGGTGGCCGAGCGACTCGGCTTGCGGCGCCTGCTGCTGCTTTCCGATCTCGAGGAATGGCACCGCTTGGAGCAGTTGGCAAGCGAACTGATGACCTCGGAAGAGCCGGCAGTCCGCTCAGCGGCGCGTTTGCTGGCGGTCGATGCACTGGCGGAATTGGGCAACCTCGATCGGGCCCTTGACTTGCTGGATCCCGAGCGGATCGCTAGTGCGGGTCAGCGTCAAGCTCTGGCGCGACGAGTGCAGCTCCTCGACAGTCATGGCCGGGGACAGGAAGCGCGCCAGCTGCTCAGCGAAATAACCACAGCAGAGGCGGCGGTCGACGATCTGTTCTTTGCCGCTCAGGTGTTGCAGCAGCTGGAGAGCTACGCTGAAATGGTGCCCTTGCTTGAGCGGGCGCAAGCAGAGCTGCCCGATTCTATTCGCGTCTTGTTCCTGCTCGGCGCTGCCCACGAACGCCAAGGCGCCACGGAGGCGGCGGCGGCGGCTTTCCTCAAGGTGCTCGAAATCGAACCCAACCACACGGCGAGTCTGAACTATCTCGGCTATATGTGGGCAGAGCGGGGCGAGCACCTCGACCAGGCACTGACCATGGTCCGCCGCGCCGTGGCGCTCGATCAGGATAACGGCGCCTATCTCGACACTCTCGGCTGGGCGCTTTACCAGCTCGGCGATTACCAAGACGCCCGTCGCCACCTTGAGTGGGCAGTCCGTTTAGTACCGAACGATGCGACGGTTTTTGATCATCTTGGCGACCTCTACGTCAAGCTACGCCAGGTAGAGCTGGCGCGGGGTTCGTACCAGCGGGCACTGGAACTCGAGTCGGAGCAAGCCGAAAACGTTCGCAAAAAGCTGGAATTGCTCACTCAACCTGATTCATGAGCGAGATTCGTACCCCGCCGGTCAATACCGCGCCTCGTGAATGCCAGAAGACGGCGGCTTTCAGCTCGCCTTTTGCTTCCTGCTAGGGCACAATGGCGAGTTCGATGCTTGCTGTTCCACATCAACAAAGCGCCGTCCGCACGCTGCCCTACAGCGAGGAATCAGAGCGCGCCGTGCTCGCCGGAGTGCTGCTTTCGCCGCACCTCCTGGCCTTGGTTGCAGGCCGCCTGACAGCTGAAGACTTCTATCTCGAACGCCATCAGGTGCTCTACCGGGCAATGCTCGAGCTCGGCGAACAGCGGGTCGACATCGACCTGCGCACCCTGCAAGCATTGCTGGAGCAACAGGACACCTTCGAGTCGTTGGGCGGCCTCGCCTACCTCGCCGGTCTGGATTCCGATTTACCGGATCTAGCACGGGTCGAGACCTACGTCGAGTTGGTCAAGGAACGTTCGGTACGACGGCGGCTGATCGAGGTCTGCGAGGAAACGACCCGCGACTGCTACGACGGCGGCCTCGACGCCCAAGAAGCTCTGGCGCGGGCCGAAAAGTCGGTCTTGGGCCTTTCCGAAGAGGCCATGCAGCGTGATTTCACGCCCCTCTCCGAGATCTTCCAGCTGACCGTCGCCGACCTCGAAGAAAGGGCTGATCAACGCGGCTTGATCGGTCTGCCGAGCGGATTCTACGACTGGGACCAGATGACTCAGGGCCTGGTCGACGGCAACCTGATCATCATCGCTGGCCGTCCCGGCATGGGTAAGACCAGTTTCGCGGTCAATGTGGCGCAACACGTCGGCATCCGCGCCGACTCCTCGGTGGCGATCTTTTCCTTGGAGATGGGCAAGGAGGAGCTGGCGATGAGAATCCTGGCCTCAGAGGCCGATCTGCCATTCGGCAATCTGCGCGCCGGTCGCCTGTCGGCGGGGCAGTGGGAAAAGCTCTACGGAGTCATCCGCCAGATCGAGAAGGCGCCGATCCACATCGACGACTCTCCCAATCCTTCGCTGCTCGAGATCGGCTCCAAAGCCCGCCGATTGAAGGCCGAGCACGGTCTCGACCTGCTGATCTTGGACTACCTCCAGCTAATGCAAGCCGGCGGCCGCTATGAGAACCGCAACCTGGAGATCGCTGCTATCTCCAGGGGACTCAAGCAGTTGGCAAAAGAGCTGTCAATCCCGATACTGGCTCTGTCTCAGCTCTCTCGCGGCCCCGAGCGGCGCGCCGGCGACCACCGGCCGCAGCTCGCTGATCTGCGCGAGTCGGGCTCGATCGAGCAGGACGCCGACATGGTGTGCTTCGTCTACCGCGACGAGCTGTACAATAAAGAAGATCCCGACAATAAAGGACTGGCGGAGCTGATCATCTCCAAACACCGTAATGGCCAGACCGGCACTGTCCACCTAATTTTTATTGGCGAGACCACCAGTTTCCGCAATTTCGACCGCCATCATAGTGGTGATGTTGGCGGTGGTTCTTCCGGCGGCGACCCGCAGGGCTATTGATCCTTGGCCAAGGCCCGCTCTGTCTTCGTCTGTCAGTCCTGCGGCCATCAGGCCGCCAAGTGGCTCGGCCGCTGTACCGAGTGCGGCACTTGGGACAGCTTTGCCGAAGAGGCTCGGAGCAGCGGCAGCCGTGGAGCCGGCCTGCCGGGCGGAGGCCGAGCGGGGGCAACAGTGGTACCCCTGATCGAGGTGGCAGACGAACACACTCTACGGTTCTCTAGCGGCAGCGAATTGCTCGACCGAGTGCTCGGCGGCGGCATAGTCGCCGGCAGCGCGGTGCTGGTGGCTGGCGAGCCGGGCATCGGCAAATCAACCTTGCTCCTACAACTCGGCAATGCCCTGGCCACCGACGCCGAGGGTCGGGGCAACCGGGTGCTCTACCTCAGTGCGGAGGAGTCGCCGCGGCAGCTGCGCTTGCGCGGCGAGCGCCTGGGTTGCGATCGGCCGGGCCTGTTGGTGGCCGGCGAAACTCGCCTGGAACCGCTGATCGCCGCCATCGAAGAGCACCGGCCCGCGGTGGTGATGGTCGATTCGGTGCAGGCCCTGCGCAGTCAAGATCTACAGGGACCGCCCGGTGCCATCGGTCAAGTCAGGCATTGTGCCGACCGCCTGGTGGATCTTGCCAAACGCCGCGATGTGGCCTTGTTCTTGGTTGGACACGTCACCAAGGAAGGCACCATCGCCGGTCCCAAGTCCCTCGAGCATCTAGTCGACACGGTGCTGACCTTCGAAGGCGAGAGAGGCTCTGAGTACCGCTTGCTGCGGGCGCAGAAGAACCGGTTCGGACCCACCGGCGAGGTGGCGATGTTCGAAATGCACGACAGCGGCCTCTCGGAAGTGGCAGATCCTTCGCGGGTGCTGCTCTCCCAACGCCGCGGCCAGAGCCCGGGCTCGGCGGTGACCGCGAGCATGCACGGCTCCCGCCCTCTGTTGGTCGAAGTGCAAGCCTTGGTCAACCCATCGAGCTTACCCTCACCGCGCCGGATGAATGTCGGCCTCGACGCCAACCGAGTAGTGCTGCTAGTAGCCGTGCTGGAGCGCTTTGGCGGCATCCAGCTGGCCGATCGTGATCTGTTCCTGAACGTCATCGGCGGCTTCACCCTGCGCGAGCCGGCGGTCGATCTGGCTGTAGCAGCCGCGGTGATGTCGGCCTACTGCGAAAGGCCCTTGCCCGAAGGCGCAGCCTACTTCGGCGAGGTCGGCCTGCTCGGCGAGGTACGTCCAGTGTCGCGTACCGACAGCCGTCTGCGGGAAACCCAGATGCTGGGTTTCGACCGGGTCTACCTGCCACCTCTCGAAGGCGTGAAAGTGCCCAAAGGCCTGCAAGCGATCGAGATCACCGACCTCGGCGAGCTAGCCGCGGCGGTGATGGGTGCCCCGGGTCGGCAGTAAGAAAGCCAAATTAATTGGCATCTGGATCTATCGTTGTATTCCTCTCAGACGCCGGTAGTGCGTCCTAAAGCCGCGGTTCCCGACCGCTGAGGCGGCGGAACGCCTCGCAGTAGCGTTCGAGGGTACCGGCAACAACTTCCTCCGGCAGCAGCGGCGGGGTGGACTCGCGATCCCAACCGGTGCTGTCGAGCCAGTTGCGGACGTACTGCTTGTCAAAGGAAGGCGGCTCGCTGCCTGGCACCCAGGTCTCCATCTCCCAGTAGCGTGAGGAATCGGGGGTCAGTACCTCGTCGATCAGTGTCAGCTCGCCGTCGACCAGGCCGAATTCGAATTTGGTGTCGGCCAAGATCAAACCGCGTTGGCGAGCGTGTACCGAGCCCCGGCGGTAGAGCTCCAGGGAGATATCCCGCAGGCGGCTGGCCAGCTCTTCGCCGATGGCGCCTGCCATCACCGCGTAGGAAATATTCTCATCGTGACCGGTCTCGGCCTTGGTGGCGGGGGTGAAAATCGGTTCCGGAAGCTGGTCCGCGCGACGCAGGCCGGCGGTAAGGGGAACCCCACAGATCTCGCCGCTCTGGTTGTAGTCGCGAAAGCCACTGCCCGCCAGGTAGCCGCGAACGACACATTCAAAGGGGATGACCTCGGCTTTTTTGGCCCATGCGGTCCGCCCCTGCAAAATCTCGCGGTGGGCTTCGACAGCGGCCGGCCAGGGACCGTGGTCAAGATGCCCCGGTACGACGTCCGCCAGCTGCTCGAACCAGAAGTTGCTGATCTGATGGAGGATCTTGCCCTTGCCCGGAATCCCTGGTCGCAACACATGATCGTAAGCCGAAATGCGGTCGCAGGCGACCAACAACAGGCGATCACCGAGGTCATAGATATCGCGGACCTTGCCTCGCTTGGGAGTTCCCAGACCGCTGAGTTCGGTCTGCCAGACCGTCTGTGGCATCGCTATCATCCTTGTCAGTCAGCCGCCGGCGGTTTGCCGGTCAGTTGTTTGGGTTCAGCCGTGGAAGGTCCGCTACTCGGCCTTCGCGGCGGCTTGTTGGCGGGCGCTAGCAACCCGCACGAAGAGGTGATCCAGAGCGGCCATCAAGTCCATTCCGCTGATCGGCCTGAGTTCCGACGGCTGCCAATGAGCGCCATCTAAGAGTTCGTAGACCACCGTGTCGTCGAGTCCTTTCAGGCGGCAGGTGCCGAGCTTGCGGATGCCGATGGTCAACTTGCCCAGCGCTTCCTGCTCGATTTTCACCGCGATGTAGCCACGGCCTTGCTCGCGGGCATAGTACGTCTGCTCGAATTGCCCCAAGCGGGCGATGAAGCGCTCCGTGGCGACGATACCTTCGTTGATCAGGGTGCCATTCTGATTGATGTAGGCGTAGAAACGGCGCGATTCGTCGAGCCGGCTGCCGAGCCCGGACTCGTGGCGCAGAAGAGGCGCGAAGAACTTGTTGACCGTGGTCTCGGGATAACCAGTGCCGACCAGGAAAGTCTTGAACTCGTCGATCTCCTGCGATGCCTTGCCAGTTGCCAAGCGAGACAGCTCGACGATCCCTTGGCCGAAGAATTCGTAGCGTGCCGTTTCGTCGGCGTTACCACTCTCGAGCGGCAGCAGGCGATAGCGACTGTAGTTGATGGCGATGCGCAAGCCGCGGTCGAAGGGAAGTCCAAGTTCCAAGAAATGCTGGTAGGAGCGCTGCAAGAAAATCGCCACCACCAGCAGACGACGAGCGTTCCGGCCAGAATAGAAGGCGCCATCGCCGAGATACTTCTCCATTCGCAGGCGCAGCGACGAAGCCAGCTTGTTGACCCGCCGTTGAAAGCGGAACATCAACCGAAAGGCATGGTCCATGGCGCTCTTTTCGGCCCGGCCGAGCTGCGAAATAACTGCCGAGAACTCGGTGATGTCGTAGACCAAGCCATAGCGTTCTACCAGTGGATCGACTACCCACGGGGCCATGAAGTCGATCGGCCGAGTGGCCTTGGAGAGATTCAGCACCGGCGGGCCGCCGACCCAGGTGGAATTGACGCTGCGATCGCGGGAAATCAAGCGATCGCCATCGTTCTCCACCGGCACCACCATTTTTCGCAAGGCGTGCAGCGCTTCGAACTCCTTCAGTTTGGCGAGCAGGCTCTCCCACACTTGTACTTGATCGGCGTCGAGCAGGCTGGAGGGGTTGTAGGCCGGATGGCTGGCCAAGAAGCTGACATAGCCAAAGCGGCTCAGCAAGGAACGGTCGCCGCCACGGTCCGGATCTTCGCCGAGGATCTTCCCTACCGCGCTGCGCAGCAGGGCATCGACTTGTATTTGCTGTAAATGCCAGGTGTCGAGCGCCGCGATCCCGCGCCGCAAGGCTCGCCCGTCGATCCGCAGACAGCCATTGAAATAGCTTGCTAGCTCGATCAAGTCGGGGCTGATGTGATCTTCGGTGAAGATCAGCACGTTGTCGCGCATCCGCGCCAGCAGGGTCGGGAAGAGACTTTCCTCCTCTTCCTCGGCCGCCGCCGCCAAGCGCTGGGAAGTGTCGTAGATCAGCGTGATGGTCCGATCGATGAACTTGAAAAACACCCGATACTTGATGTCGTCACCACGGTCGCGGCCAATCCTCAAGTCGAAGCGCAGTAGCCGTTTGGGAATCTGCTTGATGAAGCGGGAGATAGCCAGCGAGTGGTAGAGCCAGAAAACCCCGGCGAAATTCTGGCCGTAGTTCGACGAGCAGACGTTCTCCGTCGCCTGCTGCAGCAAGCTGCTGTAGCGGTCCCAGCGAGCCGCATAGCGGCGGCTGTCGAAGGGCTCGCGGTTGTAGAGTTTGAACTGCGCCTCTTCCTCGGCGCTGAGATAGTCTTCGAGCGCCTCCTCGAGAGCGGCAAGCTGAGGCGAGCTGAAGACAGGAAAGCCGATCAGAGGAGTGGTGGCTTCGTCGGCGAGAAAGATCTTCTGCGGCTCGGGTAAGAGGCGCTCAGCGCCTGGCACGATACGCCGAATCTCTTCTGCGTCGGGGCGCAGGAAGCTGAATCTCCCGCGGGAAAGGTGTTCTGCTAGCTTGCTGGGCATGGCTTGAGATGCGGTCCCACCGATGGATCGTTGTTCGCTTTCGACCTACGTATAACATAGCGTGCTCACCGCCGACAGCAGCGAGCGGTCCAGGGGCCCAAAACTAGCAGGCAAAGAGCAGCAAAAGAGAAGGCTAAGAGTGACCGACTCTGCACCAACCATCCTCAGCATCCGCAATCTGGTCCTCGGCTTTGGTGGCCAGGCGCACCAGAATCCGGTGCTGCGAGGGGTGACCTTTGATTTGCATCGCGGCGAAATCTTGGCCCTGGTCGGCGAATCAGGCTGCGGCAAGACCCTCACCGCCTTGACCGTGGTCAACCTGCTGCCGCCGGCGGCATGGATCGACAGTGGAGAAGTTCTACTCAACGGAACCGGTGACCTACTATCGATGCCGGAGAAGAGTCTGCGACGAGTGCGGGGAGCGCGAGTGGCGATGATTTTCCAGGATCCCGGCGCAGCGCTCAATCCGATCATGACCCTCGGTGCCCAGTTGCGCGAAATTCTGCTGCTGCACCGAGGTTTGCGCGGTGCGGTGGCCAATCAGGAAGCACAACGTCTGCTCGAGTTGGTGGCCCTTCCCGAGGCGCAACGCCGCCTGCGAAGCTATCCCCACGAGCTGTCCGGGGGCCAACGGCAGCGGGTGATATTGGCCATGGCGGTGGCCTGCCAGCCACAAGTTCTGCTGGCTGATGAGCCCACTACTGCCCTCGATGTGACAGTCCAGGCACAGATCCTGAGGCTGCTCGACGAGCTGCGCCGCGAACTCGATCTCAGCATCCTCCTGATCACCCATGACCTCGGCGTGGTGGCGACTCTAGCCGACCGAGTGGCGGTGATGTATGCCGGCCAAATTGTCGAGCAGGCGCCGGTCGCCCGACTGTTCGCCGCTCCCAGCCACCCCTACAGCAGGGCGCTGCTGCAAGCGGTGCCAAGACTGGGTCGCTTCGAGACCGAGGGACGAGTGCGGGGTATTCCAGGACGGGTACCCGCAGCGGCGGAATTGCCGCTGGGGTGTAGCTTCGCCCCCCGCTGCCGAATCGCGGTGGCGGAGTGCAGCGTCGCGGAGCCCCCTTGGATTGTGGTCGGCGAGAGCCATCAATCTCGTTGCGCCCTGGCCGCGCCGATCGTAGGTAGACGACCATGACCACGCTGCTGCAAGTGCGGAAGTTGACCAAGGTGTATCGGCTACGCGGCAAGTTGGGTAGGCATCATCGCTTCGCGGCGGTGGATGACGCCAGTTTCGACCTGAACATTGGCGAATGCCTGGCGTTGGTCGGAGAATCGGGTAGCGGCAAGACCACTCTGGCGTTGAGCATGCTGTGTCTGGTGGAGGTAGAGGCGGGCCGAGTTTTCTTCGATGGAGTGGACTTGCGGCAGCTCAGCGGCGCTCAGCTGCGTCGCCAGCGGCGACATTTTCAGATGGTCTTTCAAGACTCCGGCGAGGCACTCAATCCGCGTCAGCGGGTAGGTTGTCAGATTGCCGAACCGCTGGCCATCCACCGCTTGGCCACCCCGGCGGAACGCCCACGACGAGTGGTCGAACTGCTCGATCAAGTAGGACTGCCGGCCAGCATTGCCGAGCGCTTCCCGCACCAGCTTTCAGGTGGCCAGCGGCAGCGGGTTGGAATCGCCCGCGCCTTGGCCACCGGTCCTCGTTTGTTGGTGCTCGACGAGCCGGTTTCTGCCCTCGATGTATCGGTCCAGGCGCAGATTCTCGAGCTGCTGGCGGATTTGCAGCAGAGCCTGGGACTCGCCATGATCCTAGTGTCCCATGACCTGGCGGTGGTCGAGCAACTGGCCGACCGGGTGCTGGTGATGTACCTGGGCCGACTGGTCGAGGACGGGCGGCGTCAGCAGTTGTTCTCGACCCCTGGCCATCCCTACACCGCTAGCCTACTGGCGGCGGTGCCGAACCCCGACTCCACTGCCCAACAAGAACTGGCGCCAGCGTCAGGGGAGGTGGCTAGTTTCCTCAACCTACCGGCGGGCTGTGCTTTTCATCCCCGCTGCCCCCTGGCCCGCCAGCTGTGCCGAGAGCAACGCCCGGAGCTACGCCAGATCAGCGAAGGACGCCACGTCGCCTGCCATTTCGCCGAGGAATTGCTTGACGAGCAGGTGGTGGAGACCGCATAACAGGCTCGCGCAGACCGCGGCCGGCAGGGTAACCTTGGCGCTTCGCCAGCGTATTGACTAGCGGCCTGTTGAATACCGCCAAATTTGCTACGCCGTGCAGAAAGTACGCAATGCAGAAAGTAGGCAGTGCAGAAAGTACGCAGTGCAGAAACGGAAGCTGTAAGCACACTCTCCCGTCGGCAGTCCCCCGGACGGGTTCAAGGAAGAAGGAAGTCGCGGATGAAGAATGGACCCACGATCCCCAACGCTCTAGCGCTCATGATCGCCCTGGCGGTCTTGCTAGTCCCGTCCCTGGCAGCCGAGTCGCTGCTGACCACTGCCGACTATGAACTCGCCGACTCAGGTCTGTCGACCGACGGTGAGACCATTGCCCTGACCCTCGAAGACGCCATCGGCATCGCCCTGCGGCGCAATCTCGATTTGCATGTCCAGCGCTACCAGCGAAGCCGTTCACTGCTCGGCATTCTGCAGAACCAGGGGATCTACGATCTCAATCTAAGCGGCAATCTCGACACCCGCGAGAGCAACTCACCTTCTTCGAGCCAGTTGCAGAGCGCCTCGAGTGAGAACGCCAACGCCAACCTGCAGCTCGATCGGAGAATTCTCACCGGCGCCGATTTGCGCTTGACTTGGAACAACGGACGCTCAGAATCTGACCTTAGTTTCAACACCTTGAATCCGTCCTACAGTTCTGGCCTACAGCTTGGCTTCACCCAGCCGCTGATGCGCAATTTCGGCCGCCTAGCCACCGAGCGCAGCCTGATCGTGGCGCGCACCAACGTGGCGATCAACCACGAGGATTTTCAAGTACAGGTCGAAACGGTGGTCGAGGATGTTTCCACCGCCTATTGGGACGTGGTGCAGTCCCGCGAGCAGCTGCAGGTTTCCCAAGAGAGTCTGCGCCTGGCCGAAGAACTGCACAACATGAACCGAATTCAGGTCGAGGTTGGCACCCTGGCACCCTTGGAGTTGGTGCGCAGCGAAGCCGGCGTAGCCAGTCGGCAAGAAGACATCATTCGCTTTCGCGCCGACGTCGAAGATGCCGAAGATCGCCTGCGCCAGCTGCTCAACCTGAACCAGGGCCCGCTTTGGGCCACTCCGATCGAACCGACGACCGATCCGCAAATGGAGTTTCGCCAGATCGATCTGGATTCAGCGATCGAGATCGCGCTGGCGCAACGGCCGGAGATCCGCCGGCAGCAGCTGAATCTCGACAACCTCGAAGTCGAAGCGCGCTTCCAACGCAATCAGCTCAAGCCGCGCCTCGATCTGACCGCCGGCTATGGCCTCAGCGGTACCGATGGCACCTCCCTCGATCCGAACGTCGAAGGCGGTGGCTACAGTGGCGCTCTGGAGCAGGTTCTTAAAGCCGATTTCACCGGCTGGTCAGTGGGTCTCAATTTCGCTTTCCCGCTCCAAAACCGGGCCGCCCGCGCCACCAAAGCGCAGGCCGAATTGGCCCTCGAACAGGGCCTCGTGGAACTAGAACGAGAGCGTCAGACGGTGATCACGCAAGTCCGCCGCTCAGCCCGCGCCCTGCGCACCGCCGAAGAGCAGATCCGCTCGGCCAAGGTGACCAGCCGTTTGCAGTTGAAGAACCTCGAAGCCGAGCAACGGCGCTACGAGAACGGCTTGGCCACCAGCTTCCAGATTCTCGAGACCCAGGAAGATCTCTCCAACGCCCGCAGCCGAGAAGTCAACGCGGTGTCTACCTACCGCCGCCGGCTTCTGAGTTTCGACCGCTCGGTAGGCAAGTTGCTCGAGAGTTACGGCATCGTTCTCGAAGCTGGCGACTGATCAGCTGACTACTTAGTCACCGAGCAAGACCAAGACGCCGACGGCCAGCGAGCCCTCGGCGTCTTGGTTTACCCGTTAGCGAGTGGCGACCGATCAACTCGGCCGCCACTCGCCAGGGCCAATCCACACGGAATCAGTCGAGACTGCTGATCCAGCCTTCCAGTGTCCCCTGGGTGCAACCAAAGAAAAACTGACCGTTGCCCGCACCGGTCGCGGTCAAGATCTGCTCGCAGGAGCAGCCACCGGTGTCACCGAGGGTGAAGATCAGGTCGTCGTGCGGCCCCGGCGGGGTGTCGAAAACACCATCGCCGTCCACTAACGCCCAATGGTTCTTCTTGAGCGTACGGGTAGGCACCGCCTCTGGGATCTCCGTGCCGGGACAGCGGTCATCGCAGGCGTCGGCCAGGCCATCGCCGTCGGCGTCGGCTTGATCGGGATTGGGTACCGCCGGGCAGTTGTCCAGATCGTCACCGATGCCGTCGCCATCGCCGTCACCAGCGAGGAACAGCACCAGGCCGTCGTGGTCCGAGGCCCGCAGCGGGGTGGTCGGGTCGTCGAGCAGAATCCGCGCCGCGTCGGCATTGCCGCGTCCATATTCCAGGCCGCGCACCAGGGCATCGAGATGGCTCGAGGTCAGGGCGTGGTCGAGGGTTTGGGAACTGCCTCTGAAGTTGAACGAGTAGCGTTCAGCGGCTGGCAAAGCCAGAGTCTCGATCAGTAGGTTCGGATCCACCAGATCGGCAGCCGAGAGCAGGTTGTCGGCCGGGGTGAAGTTGCCGGCCATTTGCCCCACCACATCGACAAAGCCATCGGTGAACTCGAAGGCGTTGTAGTCACCGGTCACCACCAGGTTGACGTCCGGATCGGTGGTTTGCAGGTCCTGGACGATCTGGGCGATCGACTGGGCTTGCTCAAGCCGCTTCTGCCGCACTCGTGGACCACTTCCTGGATCAGCATCGATCCCGTTCAACGACCGGTTGTGGACCACCAAGACGCTGATCGGAGTTGGCAGGGTACTGCCCAGGTAGCTGCCTTCGAACAGCAGCGGCGGACGATCATGCAGCAGACTGCCGTCAAAAGTCAGTAGCTCGGCGGCAGCTAGCTGGGTTATAGCGTCGACCTGGATCACATCTTCGCGCACCAAGAAGCCGACATCGATGCCGCCCTGGTCGTTACCTTCGGTCAGGAATGCGGTGTAAAGCACGGCCGCATCGTCGGCGAAGATCCGGGTCGCCAGTTCGCTCAGCGTGGCGATGTTCTCCACTTCCTCAACCGCCAGAATGTCGGGCGCCAAGAGCACCTCTCGGATGTAGAGGGAGAACTTGGTCAGCCGGGTCTGGAACTCGGCGGTCGAGACCAGAGTGCCGCCGTGGTCCATCGGATCGACGATGTCATTGAACAGGCGGAACAGGTTCAATGAACCCACCGTGAACTCACCCGCCGCCGTCGCCCGCACCGCCACCGGTAACGTCGCCGGGGTGATGCTGAGGGAAGCGGGGAAGAGTTCATAGCCACCGAACTCGAAACCGATCACACCGACGGCATCAAAGCTCGAACCGGCGGCAATGATCTGGTTGGGCAGTCCAAGGCGGTCGGGATC
Source organism: Candidatus Multivoradales bacterium (assembly GCA_965248925.1). Taxonomy (GTDB): domain Bacteria; phylum Acidobacteriota; class Thermoanaerobaculia; order Multivoradales; family J023; genus CBDFLE01. Next base: position 792,555 of record CBDFLE010000005.1, read on the forward strand.
GAGCTCGAAGACCTCGGGATTGCCATCCCACACCGGCAGCCCAACGATCCCCGGGAATTCGATACCCGGCTCGCGGAAGCTGCGGTTGGGACCGGCAACGATGTGTACCTCGGCGATCGGATCCGAGCCGAAACTCTGGTTCGAGCCCACCACGGTACCGCCGACGATCTCCACCAACATGCCTTCTAAGCGCTCCAACTCGATTGGCGACACCGGTTGCAGCGGCGAAGGAGTGTTGGCATCGAGGGTCACGGCGGCCGGTATGGCGCCACCAGTGGCGGTCACCATCACGGTGAGCGGCGCCGTCAGCTCGGTGAAGCCAAAGAACTCCTGCACCACACCGGTGATATCGACCATGTCACCCACCGCCACCGTCGGTGGTGTGGTGGTGAAGACGAAGATGCCGTCCGAGGTGTCGCTATCGCCATCGCTGCGCACCGTCGGTGTTTGGATGAAAAAGCCATCCGGTGCCAGCACGGTGACCACGTTGGCCTCGGTCGCCACTTCAGAACCGTCAAAAGGTGAGGTCAGGCCGTTGCCTTGGAGCTCGAAAATCTCCAGCACCACCAGGGCGCAAGTATTCTCCGCCGCCGGGGTCGGCGCCGCTTGCTGATAGCCAGCGGTGTTGAAGGCACCGCCAGCCCCATTCGGGCAGCGCTGGTTGGAGTGGCCATCCTTATTGCCACCGCCGGCTTCGTTGACCTGCGGCTCGCCTGGGTTGAGCAACACCAGCAGACCGGCGTCGTCGCCGTCGTCGGTGTCGTAGACCAAGGCATCGACCAGATCGGCGATGCTCACCGCCGTGCCATTGGGGAAGTCGGCCGCGTCGCCAGCGTAAATGGCGATCGCATCGGCACCGTTCTGCAGGCCGTTGGAGCTGAAGACCACATCCGGCGCCGGCACCAGGCCAGCATTGCCGAGCAGCAGATAACCATTGGCATCGGTGGTCAGGCCGTCGAGATCGAAGGCGTTGTACACCGTGTCGCTAGAGCCGTTGTAGAGCACCACTACCAGGCCATCGAGAGCGGTGCTGCCGCTGCCGCCGTCGAATAGTTCGATGAACTCCAGAGTGTCGGTGCCGGCGGTATCCGCATCCGCTTCATTGATCCACAGATCGGGTAGGGGGCAGAAGTTATCCGCCGCCGGGGTGGGTGGATTCTGCAGATAGCCGGCGGTGTTGCGCCCGCCACCGACGCCGTTGGGGCAGCGCTGGTTGGAGTGGGCATCCTTATCCCCGGCTCCACCTTCGTTGACTTGCGGCTGACCGGCGTTGAGCAGCACCAGGAGACCGGCGTCATCGCCGTCGTTGGTGTCGTAGACCAAGGCATCGATCAGGTTGGCGGTGGTTACCGCCGTGCCATTGGCGAAGTCGGCCGCGTCGGCAGCATAGATCGCCACCGCGTCGGCGCCGTTCTGCAAGCCGTTGGAGCCGAAAACGATATCCGGCGCCGGGCTCACCCCGACATTGCCGAGCAAGAAATAGCCATTGACATCGGTGGTGAACCCGTCGAGGTCGAAAGCGTTGTAAACCGTATCGCTGGAACCGTTGTAGAGCACCACCACCAGGCCGTCGAGAACGGTGCCGCCGCTGCCGCCGTCGAACAACTCGATGAACTCGAGCACGTCGGTGCCGGCGGTGTCGGCGTCAGCTTCGTTGATCAGCACGTCGCCGACCATCGGTACCGGGCAGTTGTTGTCTGCCGCCGGGCTGGGGGTGTCCTGGAGGTAGCCGGAAGTGTTGAGGCCACCGCCGGCGCCGTTCGGGCAGCGCTGATTGGAGTGGCCGTCCTTGTCGCCTGCGCCACCCTCGTTGACCTGTGGCTCGCCGGCATTGAGCAGCGCCAGCAGGCCCGCGTCATCGCCATCGTTGGTGTCATAGACCAGCGCGTCCAGCAGGTTGGCGGTAGCTAGCGCCGTACCGTTAGGGAAGTCGGCCGCGTCGCCAACATAGAGGGCGATCGCGTCGGCACCATTCTGTAGGCCGTTAGAGGGGAAGATGATGGCGGGAGTCGGCGAGACCGCAGCGTTGCCGAGCAGGAAGTAGCCACTGGCATCGGTAGTGAAGCCATCGAGATCGAACGCATTGTAGACCGTGTCGCTGGAGCCGTTGTAAAGCACCACCACGAGACCGTCGAGGGCGGTGGTACCACTGCCACCGTCGAACAACTCTATAAACTCGAGCACGTCGGTGCTGGCGGTGTCGGCGTCAGCCTCATTGATCAGGATTGGCGGTACGGCCGGCGCCAGCGCTTCACAGACACCGGGGTTAGGAGCGGTGAAAGCGCTGTCCCAGGTGTTCTGGATTTGCTCCGAAGTCTCGTCGTCGCCGGTAGCACCATTGGCACCGCTGGTCTCGTTGCCGGCTTCCAGGGTCAGCCGCTTGGTGGAGGTACCAAAGCCCGGATCGGCACTCTGCTGCGGCATGGTGAAGGCATCGGTGCCATAGGCGGTGGCGCTAGTGTCGGCATCGGGTCCATCGACCGCCACACTCGTCTTGTCGCCGATATCGTTAGCGGCCGATGGCGTGCCGATATTCAGCATGTCGACGTCCTGCACCAGATCGCTGGCCCCATCCCAAGTGAACAGCACCGCGTTCTCGCCACTGTTGGTCAGTCCGGCACTGGCACCAAGGTCGGTGGGGATCATGTCCGGCGTGCCCGCGTCGGTACCCGAGATTTCGAAATCGGCAGCAGTGCCGAAGGCGGCCAGGAAACCAGCACCGTCGAAAGCGATCACCGCCACCTGTCCCGGCGCCAGGCTAGAACCGGCGGGGAAGCGGACGATGAAGTCCGAGCTACCGATCGACGGCGTCGGCCCGGTACCACTAGCAGCCGGCAAAAGGGCATAGCTAGCGTCGTCAGCAAGGTAGAAATCATCCAACCCCACCGCCGCCGCGGTCGGATTGACGATTTCCAAGAACTCACTGGCGGTCGGCGTCACCACTGCCTCACAGAGCAGCAAATGGTCGTCAGTAGCCCCGGCTGGCACCACCAGCATCCCGGTAGCCCACAGAATTAGCGCGGCTGTCCGCAGGAGCAGCCACCGCCTTGGGGAGGTAGATTGGAAGGATCGGAACATGGACTTTCTCCTAGGTACAGAAATTTTCTGTCTGCAATACAAACATACCCAAAAACAGAGAAATAGCTCAGGAGTGCCAAAGACCCGCGGGTCAAGTCGGCAACAGAGCCTAGAGGGGATCGACTAAGTGAATCGCCCTGAAGTATAGCGCGCGGCCAGAATCCGCGGCTGGGGAGGTGCCAGGGACTGAAGGGTAGCGGTAGGTGTTTAGGACAGCTCAACGCTCTCAGCGCTAGCAAGCCGCCCGTCGCTAGACCTTCCTACTCGGCAATTCTGCTCGCCGCAGCAACGTAGTTCCGGGACGCTGCTAGCCTGCCGACCTGCCCAAATTCAGTCGCAGAGAGCAATGAAGCCCCCCGGCTGATTGGGTGGAGAGAGCTTGGTCTGATGTCTATTGCTGACAGGCAGAACAACTTGGAACTTGGTGGAATCACTCCAGGCGGGCTTGGCGTGGTAATTGATCCGTCCGGATAGGAGCGTGTTGGCGACGGTCGCGCGCCTGGCCGACCGTCACACTACTCTTTATCCCAAGAGGCTCGCGCCCCTATTCCGCGACTGCGGGCAATGCACCGTCTAGACCCGGACCGGGCGAGAAGCGCCACCGCCAGCAGGTCGGGCTCTTGCAGTTGCAGAGCAACAGCCGGTCGCCATCTCGTCGCGGCTCAGAGCAGCCGAATCTTCAAGAACTGATCCAGCAGAATCAGGATCGAAGAAAACAACATCACCGTGAGGGTGGTGCCTACCTGGAACCGAGTCCTGAAGGCCGCGCTCCGGGAAGCCTGAATCACCATAGCTAGGAGAGCGAGCGAGACCAGAACCGGCAGGGTGTAGGTCCCCAAGCCTAGAGCCTGGCTCACCCTGCCTTCGTCGTTGAGGTTGATCAAGTTCATTGCCCCGGCCAACAGCCGCATGTAGAACGGGACGAAAACAAAAGGGTAGAGTTCCGCCGACGACGCCCTCCGAAGGAGCACAAATACGACTCCGGCCTGCACCAGAGTGATGATGGGTCCCGCGGCGCTGACCACCAAGCTGTGCCAGGCAGCATGGTACTCACCCTGCACCAACCCAGCGGAGTTGAGGGTCATGCGCATCTGGTAACCGAGCAGCGTGCCGGCGGCCCAGTGGGCCAACTCGTGAATCAGCCAGGTAGAGGCGACCGCGGTGGCCACCCACAGGAGGTACAAGAGGCGGTTCTTGGAACTCATGGAGGATTCCCTCGGAACGGTGGTGCGGAGTGAACATCGGGTCGTGTCCGTCGCCCTACGAGGCTCCAGCTCATGCGGTTTCGGTCTTTCCCCTCTTTTTACTCCTCTTCGATCTGCCCTGGAGGAGGCAGCGCTCGACAAGGACGCCGAGCTAGAGCTACTAGTCGAGCAGCTCGCCAGCGATCTGGGAGCCATGCCCGAGCGGGGTAACCTGTTGATTTGATGATGGTGCCGGAGGAGGGAGTCGAACCCACACACCCGTAAGGATAACGGATTTTGAATCCGTCGCGTCTACCGTTCCGCCACTCCGGCAAGGGGCAATCTCGACACGCTCAACAGGCGTTGAACGCATGATCGGGTGATGGTAGGGCGCGGTGATCTCGGTGTCAACCGGTAGAGGGGCAAAAAGCTCGCCGAATCGCCTCTCCGCTCTTGACCCTAAGCCCATTCTGGTGTATGGTTTAGGGGTTGACAGGTGATTTTTCAATGCATCTTCGACGCGGCGAAAAAAAGCCCTGCTGCAGTGCTTCCCGATTTTGAAATTCCTAGCTGCAAATCAGTACCATGATCGGCCCTCTGCCGGCCGGGCGGTCCTCTGCCCACGCCGGCTCAATGCAGGCGCTGGCTGGTAAGTGGCGAGTTAAAAAGCTAAACCCCGTGCAAGGAAAGGGGCTCCGATGGCATCGTTCGAGGTAGGACAAAAGGTGGTTTACCCCAATCACGGCGTCAGCATGATCGAGGATATCTCGGCAATGACGTTCGACGAGACCGAACAGACGTTCTTCCACTTGCGTCTGCTGTCCAATAATTCAAAGGTCATGGTGCCGGAAGAGAATCTCGATTTAGTAGGTCTGCGCCCTCTCTGCACCCAGAAGGAGATCCGCACTCTGCTCGGAATTCTCGAGAACGGCAAGATCGACACCTACAAAGATTGGAAGGGTCGCTACAAGCAGAATCTCGACAAGATGAAGACCGGCCTGCTGACTGAAGTGGCAGAGGTGCTCAAGAACCTCTGTTTGGTGAGTCAGAAGAAGAGCCTCTCCTTCCGCGAGAAGAAGATGTACGAGCGAGCCAAGTACTTCATCGTCAGCGAAGTGGCCCATGTCAAGGACGTCGACGAGGAAGCCGCTGACAAGATCGTCGAAGAGCAGCTCGAGAACAGCTTGGCGAAGCTGGCTGCAGCCAAGCAGCTGGCCCTGGAGCAGGAAGAGAAGGCCGGTGCTGCTGAAGCAGGGGATGAGCTTGCTGCGGACACGGAGAACGAGCTGGAGAGTGGGAAGGCCCTCGCTGGCACTGACAACTCCACCGAAGTATCCAAGGCGGTCGCCAGCTGACCATACCGTGCTCTACCGGGCTCCACTAGCTATGGAAAAGCCGCTCCTCGATGGCGAGCGGCTTTTTCCATAGCTGCTAGTATCGCGCTCCACCCTGCTCGCTCGCTCGCCGATCCCTTCGCGGTGGAGCCAGCAGCCAGCCCAGGAGCTTTGCTTGAATAGAGACAACATCCTCTTCACCGTCGGCGGATTGCTGGTTGGCTTTATTGTTGGCTATATCGGCCATGAACTCATGCAAGAACGTCAGCCGGCACGCCTGATAGCAGGAAGCGCTGCCGCCACGGCAGCTCCGGCTACGGCAGGCAACCCGCCGGCCGCCAGCCCGGCAGCGGCGATGGAACGGGTTCAGCGTCTGCGAGCGCATGTCGAGGCCAATCCCGACGACCACGAGTCGGTCTTGTTGTTGGCCAACATGAACTACGAGATTCGCAATTGGAGTCGCGCCGCTGAACTCTTCAAGCATTACAACACCCTCGCACCTGGCGATCCGGAGGCCATGACCGACCTCGGCCTGTGCTTGCGGGCGCTCGGCGACAGCCAAGGCGCGTTGGAGTTGTTCAATCGGGTCGAGACGCTTGCCCCGGACTACTGGCAGGCCTACTTCAACGAGATCATCGTGCTGGCTTTCGATCTCGGCGATCTCGAAAGGGCAGTTGTAGAACTCGCGGTGCTGCAGCAGCTGGTCCCAGAAAATTCCGACGTGCAACGACTTGCCGCTGAAGTGGAGCAGCGGCAACAAGGCTGAGCCCTTGCGAATCTTCCTCCTACTGGCCATCGCTGTCAGCATCGTCTACGTCTTGGATCGCCAGAGCCGCCGCTGGTTGCAAGGCATCGGCAAGGCGATGGCCGAGCCGATGGGCCGATCTACCAAGTCGGCTGGCCACCAGCCAGCGTCACCTGTGGGTCGGCTGGTGGTTTGCGCGGGCTGTGGCGTCCGTGTCGCCGAGAGCCTCGGCGAGCGCACTGCTAGCGGCTCGTTTTACTGCTCCGAGAGCTGCCGGCCAGCTGCGGATGGCCGCTGAAGAAGCCACCAGCGGCTTGCTGTTTGGCGACTTGGCGGTGTCTCGGGATGATGAGCGACCGCTTGAGGAGATGGCGCAAGTTGCTGAAGTCGCGGTTCCGGCCCCCATTCACCAGACCCTGTCCTATGGCCTGCCGGCCTCCCTCAGCTCGCTTGCGGCAGTCGGTTGCCGGGTGCGGGTATCCCTTGGCAAGCGACGGGTAGTTGGGGTCATCTTGCGGCTTCATCAAGAGCCGCCGAGTGGTATGCGGCTCAAACCGATCGAAGAGATTCTCGATCTCGAGCCGGTACTAACCACCGAGCTACTGCAACTGGCGAAGTTCATTGCCGACTACTACCTGGCGCCGATCGGCGACGCCATCCGCGTGCTCTTGCCCAGCCGCTTGCCGCCGTGGGGAGACCGGCGTATTTCGTTGACCGATGCCGGTGCTCTGGCACTACCTCGGAGCAGCGGTGAGGAACAGCTCAAGCAGGCTCTGCTCAGCCGTCGCCGAGTGCGGGTGGCGGAGCTACAACGAGATTTGAAAATTAGCGATTTGGGCCGGCTGGTGGAAGAGCTGCGGGCTGCAGGTAAGCTGTCGATTGACGAGCCCGGACGCAGTGGCGTTCGCTACATCAAGGCGGTCGAGCTGCGGCCCGGTGATCTCGACCAACAGCTCGCTCTGTGTGGCCGCTCGGCCAAAGGCCGTGCTGTGGTGGATTACTTGCACGCACTGTCCCGGCCGGTGACCGTGCGCGATCTCCAGTCGGCGGTGGGTTGCGGTGCCGGGGTCGTGCGACGACTTGAGCAGCTCGGCCTGCTACGCCACTTCACCCAGCCGGAGAGATTGTCCCTCGGTCACCACCGCATGAGTGTCGAGGAACCGCGCGAGATCATCTTGCGGGACGATCAAGAAGCCGCCGTCGAACCACTGATGCAGGGCCTAGCCAGCGCCGCTTACGCTCCCTTCATGTTGCATGGGATGACCGGTTCGGGTAAGACCGAGGTCTACTTGCGGGTCGCTCGGCGGTCTCTTGATCAAGGACGGGGCGTTTTGCTGCTGGTGCCGGAAATCGCTCTGGTCCCTTCTTTGGCGGCAGTTACTCGCGAGCGCTTTGGCCGTGATCTTGCCGTGCTGCACTCCAATTTGTCGTCGGCTGAGCGGCAACAGGAGTGGGAGAGGGTACGCCAGGGCGAAGCGCGAGTGGTGCTTGGCCCACGCTCCGCATTATTTGCTCCGCTGCAGAACATCGGACTGATCGTAGTCGACGAAGAGCACGACGGCTCCTACAAGCAAGACGCCTCGCCACGCTACAACGGCCGCGACCTCGCTCTCTGGCGGGCCCGTGCCGAGGGAGCGGTGGCGGTACTGGTGTCGGCGACTCCGAGCTTGGAGAGTCGTCACAACATAGTTACCGGCAAACTGGCGCCGCTGGTCCTCACCCGCCGTGCTGGTGGAGCGGAGCTACCTACCGGGGTGCTGGTTGACCTGCGCCAAGAGAAGCTTTCCCGCCGTCCCGGCGAGGTGCATTTCTCGGCCCGCCTGCGAGGCGAAATCGGCGCCGCCTTGGAAGCCGGCGATCAGATCATTCTGATGCGCAATCGGCGCGGCTACTCGCCGGTGCTGCTGTGTCGCGCCTGTGGCGAGGACTTTCGCTGCGAAGACTGCGGTCTGCCGCAGACATTTCACCGCCGACAGCGGGCCTTGGTGTGTCACTACTGCGCTAGCCAACGCTCGGTGCCGCGGGCTTGCCCGGCTTGCCAGCAGGAGGCGCTGGAACCGATCGGCGCCGGCACCGAGAGGGTGGAGGAGCAGTTCAACGAGATCTTCCCCGGGGTGACAGCTGATGTCTTGGACGCCGACGCCGCCCGCCGACGAGGTGGCGCCGCCGCCGTTCTGGAACGCTTCGGCAGTGGCCGCTCGCAAGTGTTGATCGGCACTCAAATGGTCTCCAAGGGTCACCACTTCCCACGCGTTTCGCTGGCCGCGGTGCTGCACGCCGATACCTATCTCGGCTTTCCCGACTTTCGCGCCGTCGAACGAACCTACGCCCTGCTGGTGCAGCTAGGCGGCCGGGCCGGTCGCGGCCAGCGGCCCGGCAAAGTGGTAATTCAGACCTACCATCCCGACCACTACGCCATCCGTGCCGCCTTGGAGCACGACGACGAGGCCTTCGCCAAGGCAGAGATGCGCTTTCGCCGGGTGTTCCAATATCCACCCTTCAGCCGCATGGTGCAGTTACTGAGCCAACACCGCGACCGCCAGCGGGCGGCCGACCTGCTGCGCGATCTCAGTCAGCGCCTGCGGCGCCACCCGGCGGCAAGAGACCTGCGGATCACCGGGCCGGCACCGGCCGCGCACGAGAAGTTGCGCGGGCTGTGGCGCTTTCAGCTCTTGCTGCGAGGACCCAATGGCAGCCATCTGCGGCGGCTGGTCAGAGAAGTAGCGCTGGCCGATGGAGCGTTGCCTGAACTGACAATCGACGTCGATCCTTTCGATCTGCTTTGAGGCGCCAGCCCGCATCTGCACAGACCTTTCATGGCGTTCTCTCACCGCTGCTCAGGCGGTCGTTGACCCACCCGTGAGCCCTCTGCTAGCGTGCCTGCATGCGGGCAGCGGAAAGTTCTTTTGAAGGGCCTCTCATCGAACTCCGGCAACGGATCGAGGAGTTGGAGGGCTACCCTCAAGGTAGCGGCCACGAAGCCGAGCTAGAGCGCTTGCGAGGCCGCTTGCTGAAGACCACCAAAGATGTTTTCAGCAAGCTGACCCCGTGGCAGAAGACCCTGGTGGCGCGGCATTTCGACCGCCCGTACACCCTGGACTACATTGACTATTTGATGGACGAGTGGGTCGAGCTACACGGCGACCGCAACTTCTCAGACGACCCGGCTATAGTCGCCGGTTTCGCCCGTTTTCGCGGCCGTTCAGTGGCGGTGATCGGCCACCAGAAGGGGCGCGGCACCAAAGGCCGGATTCGGCGTAACTTCGGTCAAGCGAGACCCGAGGGCTATCGCAAGGCCTTGCGCATCATGCGCTTGGCGGAGAAGTTCTCACGTCCAATCCTGACTTTTATCGACACCCCCGGCGCTTATCCGGGATTGGGTGCTGAAGAACGCGGTCAGGCCGAAGCCATCGCCCGCAATCTGATCGAAATGGCCGCCCTGAAGGTGCCGGTGGTGGTCACCATCACCGGCGAGGGCGGAAGCGGGGGCGCTCTGGCCCTCGGCGTGGGAAATCGGGTCTTGGTGCTCGAATATTCGGTCTACTCTGTGATCTCCCCAGAGGGCTGCGCGGCGATCCTGTGGAAGGATCAAGGCCGCAAGGCCGACGCCGCAGCCGCCCTACGCTTGACCGCTCCCGACCTCGAACGCCTGGGGGTGATCGATGGCATCATCACCGAGCCTCCCGGTGGCGCCCACACCGACCCGGCCGCCGCCGCCGCCGCTCTTGGCGACCAGCTCGACAAGAGCCTCGACGAGCTGGTCGAATTGGATCCCCAGGCGCTGGTCGATCAGCGCTACAGCAAATTCCGCTCCCTGGGTATGTTCGAAGAGCGATAGGGCACTGCGAGCCTCCATCGTCTGGTCCCAAGCGGCCACACCCCCCACACCAGCACTCTCTGAGGCGGGCTGTCCCGCTTGGTTTGCTGAACTCCTGGCGCGCCGTGGTGTCGACCACCCGCTGGCCGCCAGCACTTTCCTGCAACCGAGTCTGGAGCAGCTGCACGACCCTTTCTTGTTGGCCGGCATGCAACAAGCGGTCGAGCGCCTGCTGGCCGCCAAGCAGCAGGCTGAGCCGGTGGCGGTAGTGGGGGATTACGATGTCGATGGGGTTTCAGGCACTGCCCTGCTGGTAGCGGTACTGCGCGCCTGCGGCCTCGAGACCCATCCGATCCTGCCGCACCGACTGCACGACGGCTATGGCTTTCAGCCAGTGCATGCGGAGCGAGCTCAGGAGCTGGGCTGCCGCTTGGTGGTCACGGTTGATTGCGGGACCACCTCGCTCGCGGCCTGCCAGCGAGCGCAGGAACTTGGTCTGCAAGTGATCATCACCGACCATCATTTACCGGGTCCCGAACTGCCGCCAGGAGCCTTGCTGATCAATCCTCAGCAAGAGAGTTGCAACTATCCCTTTAGTGACCTCTCAGGCGCTGGCCTGGCGCTCAAGCTGGCCAGTGCCTTGGCCAGCGCTTGCCATCTCTCGATCGATCCTCAACGCTTGCTGCGCATTGCCTGTCTGGGCACGGTTGCCGACATGGTGCCGCTGCGAGGAGAAAATCGGGTGATTGCCGCGATCGGCCTGCGCGAGTTGGCCAAGACCCGCTCGCCGGGCTTGCAAGCCCTGATCACCGCCGCCGGGCTTCGGCCGCCGCTGGCGGCTGCGGATATCGGTTTTCGCCTGGGCCCGCGGCTCAACGCCCCCGGTCGCCTGGGTTCGGCAGAACCCGCCCTGGAACTTCTGCTCTGCCGCGATCCGCAACGCGCCCAGCAGCTTGCTCAAGAACTAGAAGCCGCCAATCGTCAACGCCAGGAAGCTGAGCGGCAGGTGACGGAAGAAGCCTTTGCCGGCGCCGAGTCAGAGGCGGAATTGCCACCGATCATTGTCGCTTGGAGCGACTCCTGGCATCGCGGCGTGGTTGGAGTAGCGGCTGGACGGTTAGCTCGCCAACTGCACCGGCCGACCATTCTACTGGCGGTCGATGGCGGGATGGCGGTAGGAAGTGGCCGTAGCATTCCAGGCATTCATCTTTACGATTTTCTTTCCCCTTGGCAGGATCGCCTGGAGCGCTTTGGCGGTCATGCACAGGCGATCGGCATGAGTGCCGAGGTGGCGCGACTCGAAGAGCTGCGCGATGGCTGGCAGTTGGCGGCCGCCGATTGGGGTGAGCAGTTGGGGGAGAAGTCCTACGAATATGAACTCGAGCTGGCGGTCCGAACGGTCACTTCGCGGTTCTATCAGCAGTTACGGCGCCTCGAACCTTTTGGCCAAGGCAATCCGCAGCCCTTGCTGCGGATTAGCGGTCCGTTGCGCCTGGTCGGCTCGCCAAGGATTTTTGGCCGTGGCCACCTGAGTGGTGAGGCAGTCGCCGCGGATGGCGGTAGAATACGCCTGCTGGGTTGGGGATGGGCCGAGCGGCAAGCGGACCTCGACGGGGAATTCGAGCTCTTGGGGTACCTTGAGGAAGATCGCTACCGCGGTGGCCTGGTCCTGCGCCTGGTCGACAGCCGGCCTGCGAGCGAACTAGCAGCATGATGAGCCAAACCACCACACCACCTAGAGCGCGAGTGAAAGCCAAACGGCCATTCGCCTGGCTGCGCCGGTTGATGTTGGTATTGGCGCTGCTGATGATTGTCGGCATTACTATCTTGTTGCTGGCCTACCGTTTCGCCAGCAGTGGCTCCGGCGGCGGTAGCAGCGCCTTGAGCAGCGGCGTCAACACGGATCCTGAGGTCCGGGTCAGCGGCACTCGCTTTGACTTCACCCAGACTAGCGAAGGCCGGCCGATCTATCGCATCCGCGCCGAGACCGACCAACACACTGTCGATGGCACAATCCAACTGGGCCAAGTAGATCTTGAAATCTACCGCCAAGACGGCTCCTCCTACTTTGTGCGCAGCGAGCAAGCAGTTTTCCGCGAGGACGGCGGCGAGGCCGTGCTGCGGGGCAATGTAGTGCTGAGTGGCTGGGATTCTCTGGTCCTCAAGACCCGCGAGCTGCACCTGCGATCTGGTGGCGAGGTGCTATACAGCGATGGCAAGGTACGCTTCGCTTATGCCCCCGACCTGGAGGGCCAGGCGTCGAAGTTGCGGGTCGATTTTCGCTCCGATTCAATCGTACTCAGCGACGGAGTCCACATCCGGAGCATTCCCGGCGCGGCTAACTTCCTGCGGTTGGACAGTGAACGCCTCTACTACCAACCGAACGATGGGCTGATCCGCGCCCATGGCGGTGCTGTTCTGGTTCGCGATCAACAGCGCATCGAGGGCGAAACCCTGACTGTTTTCTTCCAAGACGATCTGAACAGTCTGAAGACTCTGCGAGCGCGTTGGGATGTTCGAGGCGTGCTGACCAGCGCCGGCGATCTCGGAGCCCGTACCCAGGCCGAGATCTCGGGCTACAACTTGACTTTGCATTTCGACGAGGCGAGCGGCGAGCCCACCCGGCTTGACCTGGAAGGATCGGCCGAGAGTGGGCCGGCTCAATTCAGCGTGGTCGACGACAGCGGCCTCGGCCGGCAGTTGCTCGGCAGCCACCTGACCGGCCACTTCGGCGGTGGTCGCCTGCAAACCCTCTCCGGGGCGGGGAAGCCGCTGCGTATCACCGAAGTCGTCGATGTTGATCCGCCCTATATCTTGCGCCGGCTCTGCGCGCGGCGGGCCGAGGCTCGCTTTCTCGCCGATGGTAGCCTGGCGCTGATCACCCTCGAAGAGCAAGTCGAGCTGCAAGACCGCGAAGTTCAGCTCAGCGGCGGCGATCGAGCAACGCTCGATATTGTCGCTGGCAAAGTGGCGATCCAAGGCGCCGAGGTGGCACTGTACAGCGAGCGCGGGGAAGTTATCGCGCCCAGTCTGGAATACAACCGCAGGTCGGGGCTGATTCGCGGCCGCGGCGGCGTACGGACGGTCTTGCCCGCGGGCTCGCTCAACGCCCTGGAGAGGACTCCCCTGGGCCAAGGCTCGGGGCCGATTAGGATCGAGTCGAAGGAGGCGGTGTGGAATCTGTCGCCGCCGAGTTTCTCCTTCCTCGGCGGGGTCCGCGCTTGGCGTGGCGACAGCCTGCTGCTGGCCGACCAGTTGCGCGGCGAACAGCAGCTCGACCAACTGGCGGCCAGCGGCGAGGTCAGCAGCGTGTGGATCCCAGCAGGCGGCGATCTGCTGGGCGAGGCGGCGCAGCCGATCAAGGTCAAGGCCGAGCGTCTGAGCTATCGCGGCGCTGATTTGGCGTTGGTCTATGACGGCAATGTGCGGGTCGAGCAAGGGCAGAGGATTCTCAGCTGCCGCGAGCTCACCGTCGAACTATCAGCCGCCAGCCGCCAGGCCGAGCGCATGTACTGCCGAGATTCGGTACGTCTCGACGATCCTGTAGCAAGTCGGCGGGTGTTCGGCGATTCGGCGATCTACACTCTAGCGCGGCGCGAAGTCGAGGTCTTCGGCAAGGAAGTACGGTTGGTTGATGGCCAGGGAAACGAGCTTTCTGGCCGCTATTTGATTTACGATCTGAGTCTCGGCACCGTCGCCCTCAGTGGCAAACCGCCGGTCGATCACGCGTCACAGAACCCAGCGAGTGCGCCCTCTCGATGAGCGAAGTGAAAGTTCTCTCGGCCCACCAGCTGAAAAAGGTCTACCGCGGCCGGGCAGTGGTCAACGAGGTCTCCCTTGATGTCAGCCAAGGAGAGATCGTCGGCCTGTTGGGTCCCAACGGCGCCGGCAAGACCACCACCTTCTACATGGTGGTGGGGCTGACGCCCCCTGATGCCGGCGAGGTGATCCTCGGCGACGTCGATATCACCGCCTTGCCGATGTATCTGCGGGCCCAGCGAGGCATCAGCTACCTGCCGCAAGAGCCTTCGGTGTTTCGCAAGATGTCAGTCGAGGCGAATCTAGTCGCCATCCTCGAGACTTTGGGCTTGCGCCGCGCCGAACAGAAGCGGCGGGTGGAGTTTCTGCTGCAGGAGTTCGGTCTCGATCGAGTGCGGAAGAATCCTGGATACACCCTCTCGGGGGGCGAGCGGCGGCGGGTGGAGATCGCCCGCGCGCTGGCCATCGACCCTCTCTTCGTGCTCCTCGACGAGCCCTTCGCCGGCATCGATCCGATCGCGGTGCTCGACATTCAGCGCATTGTGCGGTATCTCAAGGAGATGGGCATCGGCGTGCTGATTACCGACCACAACGTTCGAGAAACATTGAAGATTACCGATCGCGCCTATATCATCAACAACGGTGAGATTCTCCGCTCCGGATCACCGACAGAGCTTTCCTCCGATCCACAGGTGCGCAAGATTTACCTCGGCGAAGAGTTCAGTCTTTAGGGGCTTACGACTATGGCCTTAGAGCAAAAACTCTCTCTCAAACTAGCCCAACGGCTGGTGATGACACCGTCATTGCAGCAGGCGATCAAGCTGTTGCAGATGACCCGGCTAGAGCTCGATGGTGTGCTCACCAAGGAGATGGAGGAGAACCCGGTCCTTGAGGAAGGCACTCTCAGCGAAGAGGAAGCAAGCAGCGAGGATACCGAGGAAGAGAAGGAGTCCTCCGAAGAGGCGATGAACGAAATCGACCTCGATGCCTATTTTGGTGAGTATGGCGAGAGCTGGGAAGGAAGCACCTACGCTTCGGTCTACGAGCATCGCCAAGGGCCGCCCTTAGAGAACATCCTCACCCGGCAACCGGATCTCTACGATCACCTGCTGTTTCAGCTGCACATGATGGACGTGCCACCAGCGGTGCGGGAAATAGCAGAGTTCATCATCGGCAACCTCGACAACGAAGGCTACCTTCGAGCCTCGATCGAGGAGATCATGGCCCTAGGCGCCCTACCCGAGGATGCTCAACAGCAGATTGCGGAGCTGGACAAGGACGCCGCCACCGCCGAAGC
Organism: Candidatus Multivoradales bacterium; assembly: GCA_965248925.1. Taxonomy (GTDB): domain Bacteria; phylum Acidobacteriota; class Thermoanaerobaculia; order Multivoradales; family J023; genus CBDFLE01. The sequence goes on from CBDFLE010000005.1 coordinate 807,769, forward strand.
GGTTATAGAAGCAGCGCTGGCGGATTTGCGCCTGCAGCAGCCGGCGGCGAAACAACCTGCCAGCGCGACTTCTGGGCCAGAGACCGAAGTCCTAGCGGACCCAGAGCGAGCGGCTGAGGCACTGACCGCCACCGCCCACTTCGAAGAGCAACCGACCGCGAATCTCGATGCCGCAGAGTTCGGCAACGCAGAACCGCGAGCCAGTGACGACCCCCAGGCGTTGGCCAGCGGAGACGGCTACAGTCGGGACGAGGTCAAGCGCGTGCTGGCGCTGGTGCGGAGCCTCGATCCTCCGGGTATCGCCTGCGGCTCGCTGCAAGAGAGCTTGCTCTTTCAGCTTGATCGTCGCGGCGAGCCTGAAGATAGCCTCTCCCGGCAGCTCATCGCCGACCATTGGCCGGCCTTCAAGAAGCGCAAGTTCGAGGCCATCGCCCGTGCGCTCGGCTTGCCGCTGGCCAAGCTTAAGCCCGCTGTCGATACCATCCGCGGTCTCGAAACCCGTCCCGGCCGCGAGTTCAACACCGATCGCACCCACTACGTTGAGCCCGATGTCTACTTGCTCAAAGTGGGAGAGAAGTACATCGTTCAAATCAACGACGACGGCATGCCCCGACTACGGGTCAGCCGTGCTTACCGCAAGATGCTGAAGCAGATGGCCGCCGAGGGGCGGCAGGCAGAAGCACAGCAATTCATCAAAGAGAAAATGCGCTCCGCGGTGTGGCTGATCAAGAGCCTGGATCAGCGTCAGAGGACCATCTACAAAGTCGCCAACTCGATCGCCAAGCAGCAGCGAGCCTTCCTCGACTATGGCATCGATCATTTGCGACCGATGGTGTTGCGCAACGTAGCCGAAGACATCGAAATGCACGAGTCGACAGTCTCGCGAGTAGTGTCGAACAAGTACATCCACACCCCGCGTGGCTTGTTCCCGATGAAATTCTTCTTCCACAGTGGAATCGACCGTGAGTACGGCGGAGATATTTCATCGCTCACCGTCAAGCGCAAGCTCGAACATCTGATCGCTGACGAGAACAACCGTAAGCCGCTGTCCGATAGCGAGTTGATGCGCATCCTCAACCGCGAGGGCATTCACATTGCCCGGCGGACGGTCGCCAAGTACCGTGACGAGCTGGGCATTGCTTCCTCCACCGAACGAAAGAAGATCTTCTAGCCTAGCCGCGTTGGCCCACCACTCATACGCCAGTCACTAACTCACCAAGAACCGATCCGTACCACTATCTCAATGCTACGCGTCCACAAGGATTGAAGCATGTCCATCGACTACACTGCCCGCCATTTTCATCTCGACGATGAGGTCCGCGACTTCACCGCTAGCAAACTCAACAAGACGATCAAATTCCTCGACGATCCGGTGGAAGTGCATGTGGTTCTCGAGTACCAGCGGCGCCTGAAATACGCTGAACTCAACGTTACCCACAAGCACGGCAGCCTGCACGCGACCGAGGAAGCAGAAGATCTACGCGAGGCGATCAGCGCCGCGGTCGCCAAGCTGGAAAAGCAGGCCCGGCGCTCGCGTAAGAAGATGATCGGCCAGCGACGGCGCGCCCAACACCAAGACGGTGGCCCACGACATTGGCCGGTAGAGGTCATCGACAGCGACAGCCTGTCCGTGGCCAAGGAAGAGCGTCGGGTGATCAAGACCACCCGCTTACCGATCAAGCCGATGACTCTTGAGGAAGCGGCACAGGCTCTGGCTTCGTCGAAAAATGACTTCTTCCTTTATCTGGATTCGAGCAGTGATCAGGTGCATGTGCTCTATCGTCGGCGTGATGACAACTTCGGTTTGATTGCTCCGGAAAGCTAGCTTCCATGAAACTGGCCGAGTTCTCTAGTCCCGGGCTGATCTTCACCGGCCTGCAAGTAGCTGATCGTGACTCTCTGCTGCGAGCCGTCGCCGAGCACTTGGCAGAGGCCCGCCCGATTGGCGACGCTGACCAGCTTTACCGGGAGCTGGTCGAGCGCGAAGAACTCGGTTCCACCTCAATCGGGCACAGCGTGGCGATTCCGCACTGCAAGCACAAGCTTCTGTCGCGGGTGGTGCTGGCGCTATTCAAGACCGATCAAGCCATCAACTTTGGCGCCGAAGACGGCGAGTCCGTTCGGCTATTCTTCGTCCTTGTTTCGCCAGAACGCCAACCAGCGGCCCATCTCCACTGCCTGGCAGCTATTGCCAAGCGGGTCCAAGATGCGGAGTTGCTGGATCGCCTGATGTGTCTCGACGACCCAGCCGAGCTTTACCGCTTGTTGGAAAACTAGGATATTCCGTGGCCAAGACTGCCAACGTTGATGTAGCTGATTTGCTGGGGCCGGCGCTGGCCGATCTGCATCTTGAGATAGTGTGTGGGGAAGAGAACCTAAGCCGCCAGATCACCCATCCCCGAGTGCAGAAGCCTGGCCTGGCCTTTGCCGGTCATTACGATTACATCCGAAGTGGGCGGGTACAGATTATCGGTGCTAGCGAAGTTGAATTCCTCGACACACTGAGCGCCAGTGTGCGCCGCGAACGCTTCGACCACATCACTCAACTCGACATTCCGGTCTTTGTCATATCCAAGGGGCTGGAGGTGCCGGAGTTGGTCGAGCGCTGCCGCCTGCAAGGCCGGCCGGTGCTGTCGTCCCCGGACTTAACCTCGAAAATCATTCGCCAGCTGAGCTTCTTTCTCGAAGATCACCTCGTACCTCACACCCAAGAGCACGCGGTGCTGCTAGAAATCTACGGCCTAGGTGTGTTGCTGATCGGCAAGAGCGGCGTCGGCAAGAGCGAATCGGCTCTCGACTTGATCACCCGCGGTCACAGCCTGGTGGCCGATGATCGAGTCACCATCCGGCTCTATCCTCGCGGTGAGTTGATCGGCTTTGGCGGCGAGGGCAGTCGCCACCACATGGAACTGCGCGGGCTGGGCATCATCAACGTCAAAGATCTCTTTGGCCTAGCCGCGGTGCGCGAGCGCAAGTCGATCGATCTGGTAGTCCGCCTGGAACGCTGGGAGAAGGGTAAGGCCTATGATCGCTTGGGACTCGACGAGAGCGTTTATCATATCTTGGAGACCCCCGTCCCTTACTTGGAAATGCCCGTCGCGACCGGTCGTAACGTGGCTATTCTGGTCGAGGTGGCGGCGCGAAATCATGTGCTGAAGATGCAGGGGCATCACTCGGCCTGGGAATTTGTCAGCAAGCTGGAGGCAGAGCTTGAGCGAAAACGACGCCCCTGACCGCCCCCGCCTGGTTCTGGTCACCGGCTTGTCCGGCTCCGGCAAGAGCACAGCGGCCAAGGCTCTAGAAGATATCGGCTACTACTGTGTCGACAATTTGCCATGGCCATTGCTCAAACGTTTTTTGGCCGACCCGATCGCCCAAGTAGGTCAAAGGCGACCGATCGCCCTGGTGACCGACGTACGCGCGGCGGGTTTCGCTGAGTCCGTTCCACAGCTGCTGAACGACGTTGATCGCAAGAACTTCCGCTTCGTGGTGCTCTTTCTCGAAGCCAGCGAAGAATCCCTAGTGCGGCGTTTCTCTGAAACCCGCCGTAGCCACCCCTTGGGCGATGGTGACCGGCCGTTGATCGAGGGGATTCGACGTGAGAAGAAGTTGCTCAGCGAGCTCCGTGGCCAGGCCGGCCTGGTATTCGACAGCACCGGTTGGTCGGTCCACGACGCCCGCCGGGAGATCTACCGCGAATTCACCGACTCGCCCGAAGACGCTCCTGAAATGGTGGTCTCGCTGGTCAGCTTCGGCTGCAAACACGGCACACCCTCCGCTAGCGATTTGCTCTTCGATGTGCGCTTCCTCGCCAACCCTTACTTCCATCCCCGTCTGCGCCAGCTCAGCGGCAAAGACGCCCCGGTGCGTGAGTTCCTCGAAGGGCAGGAAGAATTCGTTGAACTCTGCCAACGTCTGCTCGACTTACTGCTCTTCCTCCTGCCGCGTTTTCGTCGCGACAACCGCAGCTACGTCTCGATCGCCATTGGCTGCACCGGTGGCCGCCACCGTTCGGTAGCCACCGCCGAGCATCTCTCACGCAAGCTCACCGAAGCGGGCTGGACCGTACGCCTCAAGCACCGCGACTGCGACCGGTAGACCACAGCTGGCGAGGCGGCTCTGAGTCCTCGGGCCAAGCAGCAGCTGTCTGGCCGGCGATGACCAGGAGGCAGATTTCAGTTCTTGGTGGCGAATTGCGCCTAGCGAATCAAACCAGGAGGGGAAACTCCTCTAGATCGGATGCAACCCACTTCGAGGATGTCAGGGCCAGAGGAGCCCGGTGGCCCCGTCAGCACGGGGCCGGAGCAATGAGTCTCCTACCAGCGATCGCGGGGCGGCCGGCGGTCCACGCGCGGACGCGCTTCATTGATATTCAGTGTCCGGCCACCAAGATCTTTGCCGTTGAGTGCTTCAATCGCCTCGTCGGCGCCAGATGACATTTCAACAAAACCAAAGCCCCGGGGCCTTCCAGTTTCACGATCGGTGATAAGGCTCACTGAGTCGACGGCTCCGAACTCAGCGAAGAGTTCTCTGACTTCGTCATCGGTAGCGGAAAACGGCAGGTTGCCTACGTAAATCTTCTTCGACATGACTGAATCCCTTGTGCCGCACTGCGGCGGAGAATAGGAGTGAGTGGGTGGTGGGGTGAATCAGACGTGCATTGTAGCGTGTCATGAGATCCCGTGGTTGAATATGTCCCTGTAGCAGTTTCGTGCTTTACTAGCGCGCTTGCCGCCTCCTCGAGTCAGCAGGTAGACTGAGCGGGGCGAGAGTGCTTTGCCCGCGGCCAAAGTCTGAGATCTTCATTCCATGATCAACGTACTGATTGTCTCCCACGGCCGCTTGGCTGCCGAACTGCTTGCCGCCGCTCGCACGATCGCCGGTTCGATGGAGAATTGTGAAGCTCTTTGTCTAGACTGGCAGGATAGCCCCGAGGAAATCACTCAGGCAATCGCCCGAGCGGTCGAAGGTCTGCTCGAACAAGCTGGCGAGGTGCTGGTCCTCACCGATATTTTCGGCTCGACGCCAACCAACGCGGCCATGAGGCTGCGCCAGCCGGGGCGGGTCGCGGTGGTGGCCGGAGTCAACCTACCGATGGTCGTGCGCCTGAACTGCGTTCGTCCGCGGCAAATGCCCCTGAGCGGAATGGCGGCCTGGATCGAAGGCAAAGGTCGTAGCAGCATCTGTAGAGGCTGCGAAACCGCGCCGGCAGACAGGGAGAGCTGCGATGGTTGAGCGCCAGGTTGAAATCGTCAATAAATCGGGATTGCACGCTCGCGCGGCAGCCAAACTAGTACACCTCGGCGCTAGTTTCGAGTGCGACATCCATCTGCTTCAGGACGGCGAGAAAGTCGACGCCAAGAGCATCCTAGGCATCCTTCTACTAGCCGCAGCCCAGGGCACTCGACTGGCAATTCGCTGTGACGGCAGTGACGAAGACGCTGCGTTGAGCGCTTTAGAGAAGTTAATCGCCGACCGCTTTGGGGAGCAGTACTGAGCATGACTTCACAGCAGCAGCCACGCCGACCGATGCAGGTATTTGATGGATTGGGGGTCACCGAGGGCATCGCTTTTGGCAAAGCGGTGTGCATCAACACGCGCTTGCTCGACGTGCTGCAGATCCCCATTGCCAGCGACAAGATCGACGATGAAATCAAGCGCTTCCACTCGGCGTTGAACAAGGTTCGCGATGAGCTGCACAAGATGCGGGATCGGGTTGGAGAAGAACTTGGCCGCGACTTGGCGGGGATTTTCGATGCCCAGGCGCTCTTGCTGAGTGATCCTACTTTCGTCGGCCAGGTCGAACAGCATATTCGTGGAGAAGCGGTCAATGCCGAATGGGCTGTCCATCAAGCGGCTACGGCTCTGCAAGCACGCTTCGAAGCTCTCGATGTGCTGCACCTGCGGGAGCGGGGAGAAGATCTGCGCGATGTTGGCCGGCATCTGCTGCGCTGCCTGCAGGGCCTGCAAGTCCACCGGCTCTCAGAGATCGATGGCGATGTGGTCATCGTCGCCGATGACCTGACGCCTTCCGACGCCGTTCGCCTGGGGCGCGAGAACGTCCGTGGGTTTGCTATCGAGCACGGCAGCCGCACCTCGCACACCACCATCATCGCCCGGTCGTTAAATATCCCGGCGGTCACTGGGGTTGGCGGCTTGAGCCACTGGTTGGCCGACCACACCGAAGCGCCGATCATCGTCGACGGGCTCGATGGCAAGGTCATCCTCCACCCGACGGCCGAGTTTATCGAGCGCTACCGCGAGCGCCAACGCGGCTTGCGGCGCAAGGAGCGCCATTTGCTGGCGACCCGCGATCTCGAGGCAGTGACCCGCGACGGTGTTCAAGTGCAGGTGATGGCCAACATCGACCTGCCTGAGGAGATCGAGGAAGCACGACGCTTCGGCGCTGCTGGCATCGGTCTGTATCGCAGCGAGTTTCTCTACATCGAGATGAGCCCGCAGCAACCGTCGGAAAAACAGCACTTGGAAATCTACCGCCGAATGATCCAAGCCGCGGCGCCCCATCCGGCGATCATTCGGACCTACGACTTGGGAGGCCGCAAGATCGCTCGTGAGCTGCTGCACACCCAAGAGGACAATCCAGTGCTTGGCTTGCGCGGCATTCGCCTGACCTTGGCCAAGCAAGACGTCTTCCGAGCCCAGCTGCGCGCGTTGTTTCGCGCCGCCACCGAGGGTGAGCTGTGGATCATGTTACCCATGGTGACCCTAGTCGAAGAAGTTCGCCAGTTCCGCAAGATGGCGGCACGGGTACTGCGGGAACTCGAATGTGAGGGTTCGCCATTCCGCTCCGACTACAAACTAGGCGTGATGATCGAGGTTCCAGCGGCGGCGATGATTTCAGACTTGCTGGCCCGAGAAGTTGATTTCTTCTCCCTCGGCACCAACGATTTGATCCAATACTCCTTGGCAGTGGATCGCAACAACGAGAAGGTCGCCGACCTCTACCAGCCTTTTCATCCCGGCATGATCCGCTTGCTCAAACTGGTGATTGACAACGCTCGCAAAGCAGGCATCGATATCAGTCTTTGCGGCGAAATGGGCGGCGACCCGCTAGCCACCGCGGTGCTCTTAGGCTGTGGCCTGCGCCGGATCTCCGTAAGCCCGCGGCAAGTGCCAACCATCAAGCGGCGGATCCGCGAACTCGACACTCAACAGCTGGAGCAAGTGGTAGAGACCTGCGCCAACCTAGCGACTGCCGGAGAAGTAGAGCAGCACTTACGCCACGCCGTCAGCACTGTAGCGGAGCAATTTACCGAGGATGCCTCGACGGCTACTCCGAAGGAGACCTGGCCCCATGGCAAAATTTAAATCTCATGTTCTGACAACGTCGTTGCTCGGCCTGGCTGCCTGCGCAGCCATCTCTTGTGGCGGTGCCAAGCAGCCAGACCCCTTGCCATCACAGACTTTGAGCAAGGTCGCGCCGCAGATCGAGCCGCCGCCTACCAGCCCTGCCCTACCACCGATCACCGAAGTGCCAGCATCCAGGAGTTCGGAGATCAAGGTCATCGATCCCGGAGGCAACAGCGAGCGGCCGCTGACCCTCGGCGAGGCCTCCCGTTTGGCGAAAGAGATCAAAGCATCTAGCAAACCGTCGATAATCACCATCGACGACGACAATCTGGCAGAGTATGCCGCCGGCGGCCAAGTCACCATCATGGAGTCTGAACCCGCCGCGCCTGCCCTCGAAGAGCTCTCCGCCATCATTGCCCAGGCCGGACCCGCCGCCGCTGCTGGCAGCAACCCACCGCCTGCAATCGGGCGCCGACCGCGAAGCCCTTTGGCGGTTGGCAGTGGCGAGACGCCGCCCGGCGACGACGAAGGCTACTGGCGTGGTCGCGCCCTGGATCTACGCCGCGGCTGGCGCGGCACCGTCGATGAGATCAACCAACTCGAGTTGCAGAGCGCCGCTTTGCGGCAGCAGTTCTACGCTGAAGACGATCCCTATTTGCGCGACTCGCAAGTCAAACCGGCTTGGGATCGTGCTCTCGATAGACTCGACACTCTGCGCCGCGAGGCTGGCGTCTACGAGGCGGAGGTCGAGGCCTTTGTCGAGAGCGGCCGACTTGCCGGCGCCGAACAGGGTTGGCTCAACGAAGGCTGGGAGCTAGAGCCCGATCTTGACGAGCAGAAGCGTTCACCACGAATAGGTGTCGGCCGTTCAGCCGAGCCCGAGGACACCCTGGAAGCCCAAGATCTATCCTCGGTCGAGCCTGAGAACGGACCATGACTCCCTCTACTCTGAAGCCCCAACAGCTACCCAAACCGCGGCGGTTCTACGTCGAGACCTGGGGCTGCCAAATGAACGAACTTGACAGCCAGCGGATGACCGGCCAGCTGATGGAGCAAGGCATCCTGCCAACCCGCGATCCAGGCGACGCCGACTTGATCTTGCTAAACTCCTGCTCGGTGCGCGAGAAGGCAGCCCAGAAAGCCTATTCGCGACTGGGCCAATACCGTCTGCTGAAGCGGGACCGGCCTCATCTGCTGATTGGCTTCTGCGGCTGCGTCGCACAACAAGAAGGCGACAAGGCCATGGCGCGGGTGCCTGACTTGGACTTTGTTATCGGCCCGGGGCGGGTCGGCGAACTCAAGCAACTACTAGCCCAGCGCCAACTCGGACGTCGGGTGGTTGCCACTGGGTTTCCCAAAGCCGCCAGCCGCAACTACGCCTTCGACAGTCTCGCCAGGCAGAGTTCCTATAAGGGCATGGTCACCATCATCGAGGGCTGCAACAAGAAATGTACCTTCTGCATAGTCCCCAGCACCCGTGGACCCGAGCAGTGCCGTTCCTTGCCGGTGATTCTCGACGAAGTGCGCCATTTGTTGGACTATGGCTTTGCCGAGATCGAACTCCTGGGTCAAACGGTGAACCATTGGCTAGATCCCGAAACCGGCGCCGACTTCGCGGTCCTGCTCGACCAAGTCGCCGCTCTCGATAGGGTAGAGCGGCTGCGATTCGTCACCTCCTACCCACGTGACTTCAGCCAGCAGATGGTCGACCAAATCGGCCGGCACGAGAACATCTGCCCCTATCTCCATCTGCCGGTCCAATCGGGATCAGATCGAGTGCTCAAGATGATGGGGCGAGGCTATGAAGTCGCTTTATTTGATGATCTTGTCGCCCGGCTACGCCAAGCGAGATCAGGTCTAGCTATATCTTCCGATTTCATCGTCGGCTTTCCGGGAGAAGCCGAGGAAGATTTCCAGCAGACTCTGGACCTGATCGAGCGCACTCGCTTCGCTTCGCTCTATGCCTTCAAGTACTCGCCAAGGCCCGGTACCGCCGCACCGAGAATGAAGCAACCGCCCGTGCCTGACGAGATCGCCAGTCGCCGCTTGCAAGAGCTTCTGGCGCTGCAAGGGGGCATTCAACGAGAGATCAACGAGAGTCTGGTCGGTCAAATCTACGACGTGCTGGTCACCGGTTGGGGAAAGAAGCCCGGAAGTCAGAGTGGCCGCACCCCTTGCCACCGGGTGGTCCACTTTGAACCCACCGCTGGCGCCTCGATCCCGCTCGGCAGTTTGACGACAGTGAAGATTGAGCGGGCTTTGCCCCACAGCCTAATCGCTTCCCTCACCGATTCACCGACTTGACCTACCACCTCGACAGGCGGACAATAGGACCACTATGAGTGAGTCACCAGAGGATCGCGTCCGCGTCGAAGTCAAAGGTTTGATGTTGGATCCAAATTCGAACGTACCGATAGTTATTCTGCGGGAGGCTGGCGGTTCAGAGATCCTGCCGATCTGGATCGGCGTCTTTGAGGCCAACGCTATCGCCTTGTCGCTTGAGAAAATCGAGCCTACCAGGCCGATGACCCATGATCTGATTGCAAACTTGGTCGAGCAGATGGAGATCGACGTCTGTCGGGTGGTGATCTGCGATCTGCAAGAGAGCACCTTCTTCGCTCGCATCGATCTGCAGAGAGGCAGTCGGCCCGAAGTGTCGATCGATTCACGACCCAGCGATGCGATTGCCTTGGCCCTCCGAGTCGACGCTCTGATCTTTGTCACCCGAGGGGTCCTCGATCAGGCACGGGACGTTGACCTCAGCGATCAGCTCGGCGAGCGCAATAAGATCCGTAAGTGGCTCGAAGAGGTCGATCCCGAAGATCTTGGGAAGTACACCATGTAGCTCCAAGCGGCCCCGGTCCCAGGCACCTTCGACAGCCACCATCTCCGTCGTTGTCAGCCACCTAAACCTTTAGACCGCAGCGACTTACCTCTAATGTCGGCGCGCCGACATCGGCCAATCCGAGGCGCCGGCCGCGCTTTCTTAGACCATCGTCCCCAGCATCGTCTCCCTTGACCGATGGGTCGCACAGCTCATATGCTGAGTTCTCCTATGATCATTGCCATCACCAATCAAAAAGGCGGGGTGGGGAAGACCACCACCGCAATCAATCTCTCCGCCGCATTGGCGACCAAGGGTCTCAAGACTCTGCTGATTGACCTTGATCCCCAGGCCAACAGCTCGATGTCATTCGTCGATGTGCATTCTTTGGAGCGGGCGATCTACGATGTACTGACCGAGGATGAGGTCCATTTGGAAGATGTCGCGGTCGCAGCGGAGAAAGTTCCCAACCTATTCGTCGCCCCCTCAAGCATCACCTTGGCGAAGATAGAGTCGAAGTTGCTCGGCGAACTCGACAGTCACTTTCGCCTCAAGGACGAGGTCGATCGGATCCACGATGACTACGACTTCATCATCATTGACACGCCCCCGACCCTCGGCATCATCACCGTCAATGCGCTGGTCGCCTCGACCCATGTGCTGATTCCGATTCAGTCGAGCTATTTCGCCCTCGAGGGAACCGATGACTTGATCGAGACCATCGACAAGATCAAAGTGCGAGCCAATCCCAATCTGCAGATCCTCGGCGCGGTCATCACCCTCTACGACAAGCGCACCATCTTGGCCCGCGATATCCGCCATGAAATCGGCAAAGTGTTCGGCGACAAGCTTTTTGAGACTTCGATCTCGAAGAGTGTTCGCCTTGAGGAAAGCCCTGCTTATCGTGAGTCGATTTTCACCTTCGCGCCTTCCTCCAGTGGCGCCTATGAATATTACAAGCTCTCTGAAGAGGTGCTGAGCCGTGTCTAATTCCAGCTTGGACGCCAAGAAACGAGGCCTACCAGAACGGGTGCGAATGCGGCATACGCCGCACTTCGTTGAAGAACTGACCACCCGCAGCGAGCAGCCGGTGGGGAAGATGGTACCTATCGCGCTGGTCGAACCCGACCCCGATCAGCCTCGGTCGACCATGGGAGACCTCAGCGATCTGGTTGGTTCGATCCAAGACAAGGGCATTCTCGAACCCATCCTCGTTCGTCCTTTCGGCGACCAGCGGGCTGGCAAGCCGCAGTACCGCATCATTAGCGGCGAGCGGCGTTTCCGCGCCGCGATGGAAGCCGGTCTGGTTGAAATTCCACTCATTGAGATGGAGGTCAGCGAGCAAGAAGCTCTTGAGATCGCCTTGATCGAGAACCTGCAACGCAAGGATCTAACCCCCTTTGAGGAAGCCGAAGGGTACTCATTCTTGAGTGGGCGGCATGATTACACCCACGAAGAAATCTCCCAAGCGGTGGGCAAGTCCCGCACCGTAGTGACCGAGAGCCTGGCTCTGCTACAGATGCCACGCCGTGCCCGTGAGACCGCCCAGGCGCTGGGTATCCAGACCAAGTCTCTGCTACTCGAAGTTCTCAAGGTTGAAGACGAGGAGCAAATGATCCAGCTCTTGGAGCAGGTAAGTCAACGAGGTTTGAACCGCGACGACCTGCGCCGCCGGCATCGCGGAGCAGCCAAGCCCGGCACGCCGAAGCCAAGACGTAAGCCCTATGTCTTCAATTTTCGCGCCCCGGACAAAAGCTTCAGTCTGGCACTGAAATTTCGACAGGTGGACGTCTCGAAAGAAGATCTGATCTCCACGCTCGAGAACATCCTGACCGATCTGAGAACAACCAAAGAAGGTCCTGAAGGCGCCTGAACTGGCGCCGCCGTGTGCCAAGGAACGGAGGGGTTCTCGTTAGTCCTAGTTGACATAATGTATCTTATCAGACTCTAGAAATTAGCCCCTTGTGACCACCTTGGCGGGTACGAACTGCTCACCAGGCCGTCGCTGCCCAGCGTATAATCTCGACCGTATGATCAAACGCCTGGACCGCTACATCTTCGCCGAGATCCTTGGGCCGCTGGCTCTCGGCTTCCTGGTCTGGACTTTCATCCTCGTTCTGCGCTACCTGTTTGAGATCGCCGAAATGGTGATCCGCCGCGGCGTGGGCTGGTCGACCGCTGGCGAACTGCTGTTGCTCTACCTGCCGAGCATCGTCGTGCTGACCATACCGATGGCTTTGTTATTTGGCATCTTGGTGGCCGTGGGTCGGCTGTCTGCCGAGAGTGAGCTGATCGCCATCCGTGCCTCAGGGGTGAGTCTATTCTCCCTCTATCGACCGATCCTGGTGCTGTCGCTGGTGCTGGCGCTGACCAACGGCTACCTGATGCTCGAGGTGCTGCCGTACCAGAACCACGCTTTCTCGCGCCTGCGCTACGAGATTCTGCAACAGGGCCTGACCCGGCAGATCGAGCCGCGGGTGTTCTACACCGATTGGGGCAACCAGGCGTTCTACGTCTTTGAGACCCCTGCCGGTGAAGAGCGCTGGAAGAACACTCTGCTGACCAACAAGATCCCAGCTGGCGACCATCGGTTGGTGGTCGCCGATTGGGGTGCGGCGCAAACCAACGAGGAAAACGGCAAGGTAACCTTGACCTTCTGGAATGCGGTTGAGCACCAGGTTAATCTCACCGACCCCACTGACTACCGCTATTCACGCCACGCAAAGCTCGATCTGGTGATCGACACCGGCCAGGATCGGCAGACTCGCAACTCGGTGAGTCGCAGCATGCGGGAGCTGGACCTCAAGGGGCTACGCCAGCGAGCACGCGACGCGGGGGCTTCTCCACTGGTCCGCAATCTAGCCCGGGTGGAAATGCATAAGCGCTTCGCCCTGCCCGCCGCCTGCGTGGTGTTTGCCCTACTCGGTCTGCCCTTGGGCTTTACTACCAACAACCGACATGGCGGGCGATCGTCCGGCCTGGTGTTGTCGATGGGCGTGATCTTGGTCTATTGGGTTCTGCTGACCATGGGCGAAGAGATGGCCGGCAACGGCCACTTACCGGGTTGGCTGGCGGCCTGGTTTCCCAATTTGGGCTTGTTCGCTGCTGGCTTGTTCATCATGGCCAGGCGCAACCGCGATCGCGGTTTGGCGTTGATCAATTTTTCCTGGATCAGGCGCTGGCTCGATCGCCGCAGTGAACGAGCCGAGAACCGCAGACGCAGTCGCCGCCAGGCTTTGATCTCGAAGCGCCAGAGTTCGCGCGCCGATTTGGTGTTGCGCCTGCCCAGCTTCCAGCTGCGTTTTCCCAACTCGATCGACCGCTACATTTTGAGCAGCTTCTTCCGCACCCTGCTTCTGGTCTGCATGGGTTGCTTGACGGTTTATATCGTTGCCGACGTCACCGATAAAGTCGATGACATCTTGAAGAACGCCGTGCCCGGCAACGTGTTGCTGTCGTACTACCGATTCAAGATGTTGGCGATCATCTACGAGATTGCGCCGATCATTTTGCTGGTGACGACTTTGACCACCTTCGCCATGCTCAGCCGAAACAACGAAGTGACCGCCTGCAAGGCAGCCGGAGTCAGCCTCTATCGCTTGTCCTTGCCGGTGATCCTCGCCGCCGCCGGACTGGCCGGTCTCTTATGGTTGTTAGGCTCGGAGGTCCTGGCTGCTTCCAACGAACGGATGGCGGTATTGCAAGCGCAGATCAAGGGTCGTGAGGCGGTGCCGCAGCATCAGCGGGCCGATCAACGTTGGCGTTTCGCTACCGACCAGAGGCTCTACAACTATCGCCAGTACGATGCCGGCAAGCAGCTGGTCAAGAATCTCCAAGTCCTGGAGCTGGACGATCGGCGTCACCTGGTGCGGCGCCTAGTGGCGGAAAGCGCGGCCTACGCCGGCGATGGCTGGTGGGCGTTGAAGAACGGCTGGACGCGAGAATTCGGTGACCATCAGGTCACTAGCTTTGAGCGCTTCGATGACGTCAAGAAGGCTCGCCTGCCGGTTGAGCCCGAGTTCTTTCTGGGCGAGTTGCGCAGTCCCGACGAAATGAACTTCAGCGAGTTACGTCAGTATCTGACCGAGCTAGAGGCTACCGGACAGCAAGAACCGGTCCTCGAAGTGGAACTCTACGACAAGATCGCCTACCCCACGATCTCACTGGTGATGGCGCTGGTTGCCCTACCCTTCTCCTTCTTGCTCGGCCGCCGCGGTGCACTCTACGGAATTGGCCTGGCAATCGTCCTCGGCATTGTTTTCCTCGCCTTGATGGCCACCTTCAAAGCGCTGGGCCAGGCGGCGGTCCTGCCACCGCTAATAGCTGTGTGGAGTCCTAGTCTGATCTTCTCGCTGTTGGCGCTCTATCTCTTCCTCGGCATTCGCTCCTGAGCACCTCGGGCTTGCGCGCGGCCACCGCCGCTTTTCGCCAGTTCTTCAGCGTACGCCTCTCGGCTGCAGTGAGGTTCAGACTGGTAGTTCCGCTGACTCTATCTAACTCACTGAGCCGCCAGCAGTAGCTGGCTAGCGGCGGGGTGGTTGCCTCGGCGAGAAAAATCGATCGCTAGACGCCCATCCTCAGCGGCCAGAGCAGGTGACGCACCTCGCTCCAGAAGGAGTTTCACCAGTTCTGTCTTGCCGCCCGCCGCTGCTTGATGCAGCGGCGAGATGCCTCCATGTTGTTGGCAATTTGGCGTCGCACCCGCATCCAACAGCAAGCGAGCGGTCTCGAGCCCGGAAGCAATTTCTGCGTTGGCTGCAGCGCTGTGAAGAGGCCGCACCTGCATCGGGTTTTGGGAGGGTCGGTCGACATCGGCCCCATTCTTCAGCAGCAGCTTGGCTGCCGCCGGCCGGCCGAAGAAGGCTGCAAGCCCAAGCGCCGAGAAGCCATCCGCAGACAGCGCGTTGGCCAGATCAGGCGACGCTTCCAAGCAGTCGCCTAGGGCCGCGACGTGGCCTAATGCCGCCAGCTCGAAGATATCGAGAGGACGCTCGCAGGCAGCCAGTAGTTGCTCGGCCAGGGAAGTCTTCTGGTGGTAGAGCGCTAGCAAGATCAGGGACACGCCGGAGGCGTCGCGGGCACCGGCGAGTGTTTTGGAGTCTTGCAGCAGCTGATCGAGAGCCGGCGAATCGCCGTCACCAATCGCCCGCTTGGCAGCTGAGACATCATCTTCGCTCACGGCTGGATCCTCCTATTTGATTAGTAGCACTGAAGATTATATAGTTAGGTAGTCTAACTAAACAAGTTTCAAATGAACCTAGACAGAGAACACCCAGCCATGGACGCAGCCAATCCCCCTGACCTCGGTGACCAGGTCGACCTCTTCGAGCTTGCCGATCGCTTACACAGCGCGGCCATTGATCTGCTGCGCCGAGTGCGGCGAGACGATCCCGTCACAGGACTCAGCTCGGCTCGTTTGTCCGCATTGTCGGTGATGGTGATCGCAGGGCCGCTGACTCTCGGTGAGCTAGCCCGGGCCGAGCAGGTTAGCTCCCCCACCATCACCGGTCTGGTGAGAGGTCTGGAGAATCAGGGACTGGCGCGGCGGCGGCGGGACCCTGAGGATCGGCGAGTCTTTCGCATGAGCGCCACCGCGGCCGGCATCGAGTTGCTGCGTGCGGCTCGCCAGCGTCGACTGCAGCACCTGGCCAGCGAGTTGGCGCAGCGAACTGGAGAGCAGCGCAAGATCCTCAGCGACGCTGCCAGCCTGCTGCTCGACGGCACCCTCGCCTCGCCATCGAAGTGACGTGAACTCGGCGCTGGACTGCGCCGTCCAAGGATCTTCTAGCGGCGAAACTTGGCAAGCTCTTCGATCAGCGGCTGACTGGCTAGATCGTCACTCAAGATCGCCACGAAAGGCTCGATCTCCCGATGCTGTATTTGAGTCGAGAGTTTCCAATAGAGGATACCCTGCAGAAGATTCGGGAATTCCTGCTGGCTGATTTGGCGCAAGGCAGCAATGGCATGCCAGCGCTCGGTGGGCTCCAGGGGCTGATTCTGCCAGACGATCAAGCGCTTCTCCGCCGCCAGCGGCTCTTCTCCCTCGGCAACAGCATCAGGCTCACCCCAGACGACGGTGAAGTTGTCACCCGCCCACGGCGCCAAGGTGCTGTCGCGGCGTTCGGTGTAGCCCAGCTCGGTGAAGATCACCGGCATCTCGGCGATCCCTTCGCTGGCGCGGAAACTGTCGATTCCAGCCATTACTTCGCGCCAGCCTTGTTGCAACAGTGCTGGTAGCTGGTCCCGTTGGCTTTCGTCCAAGAAGCGCTTGCGCAGCGGGAAGTAGGCATTGATGCCTATCAGGTCGAGCTGCTCCCAGAAGCCAACTTGGTGGTACTGGTCGAAGTTGGCGGCGTAGGTGAGCTTGCCGGAGTAGACCTCGCGGGTGCTCTCGATCAACCACAGCCAGCATTCCTCGAGCAAGGCGCGGCGGCGGTTGATCCGTTGCAGGTGATCCTCGCCGCTGTAGGCGGTCATCTGCCCCGCCCAGCTCTCGAAGGTCTCGACCTTGGCGGCCAGGAAGTCGCCGACCGATTCGCTCTCCTCGGCAGTGCCATCAAGGCGGGCGCCAGCGGCGATGCCGGCCAGCACGTCCTGCTTGAACTCCGTCTGCTTCTCCGCATTGAGGTAGTACTCCTCGAGCACCGGGATCTCCTCGATCGGAATCGTCGAGGCCAAGGCGTTCATCTCGCTCGCGATGCCCAACACGTCCACTCCCTCTGCCTCGGCGACTCGAGCCCACTGCTGGACGAAGCTGGTGTAACGCATGAACCAGCCGCGTATCTGCTCCTCGGTGCCGGGCATGATCATGCCGTGCCACAGATGGCTATTCGCCAGGTAAGTGTGATCCAGTGCCACCCGCAGGATCAGCACCACCTTGAGTCCGGCCTTTTTCGCCTGACGAATCTCATGCAGCACCCACTTACTGTCGGCATCGAACCACAGGTGGTCGGTGTTCCAATTGCCCTGGTGGGCGTAGACCGTGGCGGACACGGTATTCATCCCCGCCGCCCGCAGGCTGGCCATCCACTGTGGGTGATCGGGCTCATTGACCTGAATACCGCCGAGGTAGAAAGAATCGTCGAGGGCAGGGGGCGCCACCGCTGCCGGTGCACCGCCACAGGCGCCGAGCCAAAGAAGAATGACGCCGGTCAAGACGGTCAAGCTGAGGGATGATCGTTGGTGCAAGGCTGCTGTCCTCCAGGCTGCCGGTCCATTCTGACGCTAGACAATAGCAGTCGAGGGAGCCGCTGGGGTGGCTGCCCTTGACCTGGCGACGGCGGATAATGCATGCTTCGCCCTCGGCGTTAGATCCACACGCCCAACCTCTCAGACCCTTCCTCAGCAAGGGTCCTCGCGGGGCAAAAGGAGGCATACTCCCGGATCTCCCGGATAGCTGCCGGATCGCTAACTCTTGCTAGGCCATCGATTTCGCTGCTGAGGAGCGTTAGCGTTGGCCTGGAAACAGGAGTTTGCTGATGCCGAAGGACAAAGACCTGAAACGCCTTGCCCGCCAGCGCATGGAGAAAACTGGCGAGTCCTACACCACCGCCCGAGTCCAACTACTCGCCAGGAAAAGCCTCGACGGCGAACGGCTAGGCGAAGCAGAGCTAGCTGAACTCGCTGGCATATCAACCGCCGCGGTCCAGCGGGCCACCCAGCATGATTGGGGCTGGTGGCTTGAGCACCTGAACGCCGCTACTTGCCGCCAGCAAGAGCACCGCGAGATCGCTCAGTACGTCGCTCGTGAGTTCGCCATCTCACCCTGGTGGGCGCAGACCTTGACGGTCGGCATTTACCGCATTGTCGGCCTCCGAGAAATCGGCCAGCGCCGCGAAGGTAGCTACGAAGCCAGCAATAGCAGAACTCTGCCAGTGCCGATTGAAATTCTCTTTCGCGACTTCGACGACGAAGATATTCGTCGTCTCTGGCTGCCAAAGGTCGAGTGGCAGGTGCGAAAATCCACCACCAACCGCTCGATCCGCCTCGACTGGCCGGGTGGATGCCGGGTTGACCTCTGGTTCACCGCCAAAGGAGATGCCAAGAGTAGCGTGCAGATTCAGCATCGCAAGCTGCCGGCGAAAGAAGAGGTCGTCAGGGTCAAAGGCGAATGGGCGCAGCGACTCGCAGCGCTGACCCGGTATCTGGACGGATCAAGCTGATCACACTGTCCGCGAAGTTCGGTAGACCGTGCCGCGAAACAGGGCGACGGTACTACCGGACTGGTTTTCCACCGCCACATCCCAGGTACCCAGCCTATGCCCAAGGGTGCGGGGTTCGGCGGTGGCGGTGAGCCGATCGCCGGTGGTCACCTTTTCGGCATAGACGATGCTGTTCTCGGTACTGACACTGAGCCGGCCGCGGCTGTTCGAGGCAAAGGCGAAAGCGCTGTCAGCGAAGGCGAAGGTTACGCCGCCGTGGCAGATGCCAAAGCCGTTACACATTTCCTCGCGCACAGTCATCCGCAGGGTGCAGCGATCTCGTTCCACCTGCAGCAGCTCGATCCCCAACCAGCGGCTGAAGGCATCGTTGGCCAACATCTTGGCGACGCTGGCCTCGGCAACCTGCTGTGCGTTCTCAGGCATCGCTTAGCCGGTCGGTCGCAGCGAGATAGCTCCGCGGCGGCGCCGGCCAGGCCATCAGGAGCCGACTTCGCTGGTGATTCCGGCAGCATCGCGCAAGGCTGCGACTTTGTCAGTTTTTTCCCAGGTAAATCCGTCCTCGTCGCGGCCAAAGTGGCCATAGGCGGCGGTGCGCTGGAAGCGCGGCAGGCGTAGTTCCAAGTGTTCGATGATGCCCCGTGGAGTGAGCGGGAAGTGCTCGCGAATCAGCACTTCGATACGCCGGTCGTCGATCCGGCTGGTGCCCTGAGTCTCGACATGCACCGACACCGGGTCGACAACACCGATGGCGTAGGCCAGCTGCACGGTAGCGCGTTCGGCGAGGTCGGCGGCTACCACGTTCTTGGCGATGTAGCGGGCCATGTAACTGGCTGAGCGATCGACCTTGGTGGAGTCTTTGCCCGAAAAAGCACCGCCGCCATGGGGGGCACTGCCGCCATAGGTGTCGACGATGATCTTGCGACCGGTCAAGCCGCAATCACCCTCTGGACCACCGGTCACGAAACGGCCAGTAGGGTTGACGTGGAAGATGGTCTGCTGGTCGATCAGACCGCCGGCCAGGGTCGGGCGGATTATCTTCTCGATCACCTGCCGTTCTATCTCATCCTGGCTCGCCTCGGGCCCGTGCTGGGTGGAAATCACCACCGTATGCACCCTCTTTGGCTGGTGGCCAGCGTACTCGACGGTGACCTGGCTTTTGCCGTCGGGCCGCAGCCAGCCGATCTCACCGCTCTTGCGAGCAGCGGCCAAGCGACGGGTCAAACGCTGCGCCAAGGTAATCGGCAACGGCATTAGCTCGTCGGTCTCGCGGCAAGCATAGCCAAACATCAACCCCTGGTCGCCAGCGCCACCCGGATCCACCCCTTGGGCGATGTCGGGAGACTGTGGATCGATGGTCGACAGCACGGCACAGCTCTTGCCATCGAGGCCGAAGGCGGAATCCGTGTAGCCGATCTCACAGGCCGTTCGCCGCACCACTTTGGAGAAATCTATATACCCCTGGGTGCTGATTTCGCCAGCCAGCAACACCATGCCGGTGGTGACTAGAGTCTCGCAGGCGACGCGGCTGTTGGGGTCTTGGCGCAGGGCCTCGTCGAGTACCGCATCGGAGATTTGGTCGGCAATCTTGTCGGGATGACCCTCGGTGACCGACTCGGAAGTGAACAGATGAGTGTTGCTATCGGACATCGGTCTGATTCCTCGGGCTCTTCTTTCGCGAACGAAGATGGGCAGATTGATCGGGGTGAAACTCGACGCCTTCGAGCAATACCTTGCGGCTTGCAGTCTCCACTAGCAAAACTCCACGGCGAAGCTCGCGGATCGTACCAGACCGCCAAAAAGGGGGTCAATGAACCATCACTAGCGGAAGAGCTTCTTCTGCCCCTGGCGTTCTCGCATTTGCCTCGGCAAGCCCTCTCCAAGGCCCCACATGAGGGTAGCCAAAGCGCTCAGAGTCGAGAGCTCGGTCGTGCTGCGGCGATTCTCTAGACCACCGGTCAATGAACTCACCATGCCGCCGCTACGCCGAGTACCAGGCACCACGCAAGGAAAGTCGTCCGGGCCCAGACCGTGGATCAGAAGCTCGGGCAGTTGCAAAGAGCCGCTGGACCCCCAAGCCTGGTCGCCAAGCCCCAACACGACGGTCCAACAGCGGACGAAATGCCGCCGCTGCCCCGCTGCCTCGAAGCTCAGCAGTCCGGCTTCGCTTCCAACGTAGAAGTCGAAAGAGCCGCCGAGCTGTGCCTGCTCGGCGATAGCCCGGCCGTGGGCGAGCTGAAGGATTTCGGCATCGGTCATCGGCAGGGCGGTGCTACCCTCGTCCTGGGGACGCGCCTTCACCGACACCGGCACTGTCTTGCCCAAGCCGTCAGCAAAATACCGCAAGAACCCATCGCGCACGCCAAGCAGCTTGTCGGCCACGGACGAAGCTACCGCGATGTCGACACCAGATTGGAATTGGCGCCAGAAATCCGTAAGATCCTTAGTCATGATTACCAGCAGAGATAACGAACGGGTGAAGGATATTCGCCGTGCCCGGGGAAGTAAAGCCGGCGCGGCTTTGCTCGAAGGGCCACATCTGGTGTGCGCCGCCTTGGCCGCCGGCTTGGAGCTGCAATGCCTGTTGGCGACCGAGGATTTTATCGCCTCACCCGCCGGAGCTGAGTTGGCCGCCGCGCTGCCCCGCCCCGCCCTGCTGATCCATCCTCCATTGCTGCGGGAACTCACCGACAGCGGTACCCCCCGCGGCGTGGTGGCGGTCGTCCACCTCCCCCGCCCCGCGCTCGACCTGCTGCCGGCCGCCCCCGGCCTCTATGTCTACGCCGAGGGCTTGCAAGATCCCGGCAACCTGGGCGCCCTGGCCCGCAGTTGCGAGGCTGCTGGCGCTCAAGGCTTGGTGCTCGGTCCCGGCTGTGTCACGCTCACTCACCCGCGCGCCTTGCGCGGATCCGCCGGCAGCCTGCTGCGTCTGCCCCTGGCCCGCGCCACCGCCGGCGAGTTAGAGCATCACCTGAGCGCTCACCAACCCCAGTGGGCCGCCCTGGCCACGCGCGGCGGAGAAGACCTCTACGCCACCGAGCTGCCACCTACTCTGCTCCTCGCCCTGGGCGCCGAGGGTGCTGGTCTACCCGAGGACCTCGAACGCCGAGCGGAAAGCAAACTGACCATCCCCATCGCCACGCCGGTCGAGTCGCTCAACGCCACCGTGGCGGCAGCAGTCGTGATGTTCGAGTGGCGACGACGGCAGCTCGCCGGCCCCAGCGACTGATTGCGCTCTGCGGCGCTCCTTGCCCACAGCCCCAAGACGGCAGTTTCGCCGGCAACGCCATCTAACCACTTATCGCGGGGCGCTACCGAATTACCCTCGCGATCAACAACTGCCAGGCCCGATCAACGAGCCGAGCTAGCCGACTCCGGGTAGGCTATCGATAAGAGCCAACAGCTCATCGACGGCAAAGGGCTTCTCGATGGTCGCGGCGGCACCAAGTTCCATCCCCCGGGCTACTTCTTCCTCGCTGCCTTCGGTGGTGACCAACACCACTGGAGTCGTTCGCCTCTGAGGATCGCAAGCAAGCACTTTGAGGAACTCAAGACCATCCATTCGCGGCATGTGAAGATCGAGCAGGATAAGATCGATCTGTGGATCCTCGGCGAGGCGTTCTAGGGCCTCGGCACCATCGGGGGCGGTGACCACCTGCTCATCGTGCAACATAAATTCAAACATTCTGCGCATTAACTTCGAGTCGTCGACGACTAGAATCGTCCGTGGATGCAAAATGCACCTCCCTTTGATAACAAGCAACAATCATTCTACGAACCGTACCTGAAACATCCAAGGCCAATGCTTGCCAGTGATCCAGAAAGATTCACTACTCGGGTCCCAGGCGATGCCGTTGAGCACTTCGGCATGCCGAAGTTCGGCCGCGGTGAGCAGGCCGGAGGCGTCGATCACCGCGGTAATCGCGCCGCTGATAGGATCAATTTCAACTATTTCGTCACGATACCAGAGGTTGGCATAGAGCCTGCCGTCGACGTATTCCAGCTCGTTGAGCTGGTTCTGTGGCCGCCCTTGCAAGGTGACTGGTAACTGGCTGAGCAAGGTGAAGTCGTCGACATCGCGAAAGCTCAGCAGATCGCTGCCGTCGCTCATCACCAGCTTTTCGCCGTCATGGGCTAGGCCCCAGCCCTCGCCACGATAGCTCAGCCGGTCAACCTCCGCCAAAGTCTCAAGATCACTGACCAGCAAGACACCAGACTTCCAAGTCAGTTGATAGAGACGGCTACCGACCCGCGCCAAGCCCTCGGCGAAGAAATGTCGCGGCAGCTTGCGCCGCGCCAACACCTCGCCACTGGTCGGATCGCTGCGCCGTAGCTGAGAGAGTCCATAGTTGCCGCAGCTCTCTAACAACTGCCCCTGGTGCCACACCAAACCCTGAGTGTAGGCGTCGGAGGGATGCGGATACTTGGCGATGACCTCTAGATGTAGCCGCAGCGGCTCGACCACCGGGGTGGCAGCTGAGGGCTCTACCAAGTGCTCCCGCCCACTCACTTGCGCCGCAGCGTTGGCGACACTCTGGCCGCCGCAAGCGATGACTAGCAGCGCCAAGATTGCTGCCGGCAGCAAATATGCTCCCATCAGCCCTGCTGCTCCCGACGACCCGTGGCTAAACGCCAGAAGCCGAAGATCAAGCCGGCGAACACCAACGCCCCGAACCCGTAGCTAAAAGTCCCCGCCCAGGAGCTTCCCAAGCCCGCCCAAGCCCTACCCGAGACCCCCGCCGCGACGGCGATCAAGACTCCCAACAGACCTTCTCCTCCGACCAAGCCCGAGCCAAAGAGCACCCCGCGCTCGCGCCGCGCGGTCCGCTCGTCGTCATCCGTGGCAGTCGACTCCGCGAATTTCCGCAACAAGCCACCGAGATAGACCGGCACCATCGTCGCCACCGGCAAGTAGACACCGACCGCAAACGGCAGGCTCGGAATCCCCAACAGTTCGACGATCAACGCCAAGGCGATGCCGATGCCGACCAACCCCCAGGGCAGATTCGCCTCGAGCACACCTTCGATCACTACTTTCATCAGCGTCGCCTGCGGCGCTGGCAGGTCGATACCGCCAAAGCCATAGACCTTGTCGAGGGTGATAACCGTCATGCAGACCGCGGCGGCGCTGCTCAACACCCCCACTAACTCGCCAATCTGCTGTCGCCTGGGAGTCGCTCCAAGCAAGAACCCGGTCTTCAGGTCCTGCGAGGTATCGCCCGCAATCGAAGCGGCAATCGCCACCACACAGCCGATGGTCAGCGCCGCTACCTTGCCGGTGTCACCGGTCCAACCGAGCAGCAGAAAGATCGACGAGGTGGCCAACAACGTAGCAATGGTCATGCCGCTGGTGGGATTGGAAGTCACTCCTACCAGTCCAACGATGCGCGAAGACACGGTGACGAAGAAGAAAGCAAAGATCACCACCAACACCGCCGCCAAGGCACGACCGAGCAGATTGTCGATGCTCGAGAAAATCAACGGCACCAGAGCCAACACCAGAGCAATCAGCACCGCCCCCACTCCAACCACCGACAGCGGCAGATCGGTCTCCGTCCGTGGCAGCTCCTCGGCCGCCTCTCCGCGCAGCCGAGAACGCAACTGCTGGCCGCCGATCTTGAAACTCTCGATCATCATCGGCAGGCTCTTGAGCAAGGTCAGTAGGCCAGCGCAGGCTACTGCTCCAGCGCCGATGTAGCGCACATAGCGGGTCCAGATGATCTTCGGAGCCATGTCTCCGATCAACAGCTCGGTTTCGGGAAAAAGAGGCATGGGGCGCCCTTCGCCGAACACCGCGATGGCTGGAATCAGCACCAGCCATGAGAGCAATCCGCCGCCGACCATGATTGCCGCGGTGCGCGGCCCGAGGATGTAGCCAACGCCGAGTAAGGCGGCCGAGATCTCGGTCGAGAGCTGCCCCTTCTTGAGCAAGGGCAGGTTGATTTGCAGATGATCTGGCAGCAGCTTCAGCCAACCGAAAGCCAGTCTGAACAAAGCTCCGGCCGCCAGGCCAAAGAAGACAAAACGCGACCGATCGCCCCCTTCTTCACTGGCCACCAAAACCTCAGCACAAGCGGTGCCTTCCGGGTAGGGTAAATGACCATGCTGGCCAGCGATCAGGTAACGCCGCAAGGGGATCATGAAAAGTACGCCGAGCAGGCCGCCGCACATTGCTAGCAAGGTCATCTGCAACAGCGACGGCGCCACCCCCCAGAGAAAGAGGGCCGGCAAGGTGAAGATCACTCCACTAGCCACCGAACTCGACGCCGAGCCAATGGTCTGAGAAAGATTTGCTTCGAGCAAAGAGCCGCCCAGCAGCTTGAAGACCGCCACGGTCATCACCGCCACCGGAATCGAGGTTGAGATAGTCAGCCCGACCTTGAGTCCAAGAAAGGCGTTAGCGGCGCCAAAAAGAACGCCAAAAATCATCCCCGCCAGCACCGACTTGAGGGTGACTTCCGCCGGATTGCTAGTTGGCGACACGTAGGGCTCGTAACTGCCCCCTGGTGGGATCGGCTCATAGGCCTGATTCGACAAGCCCTGCTGCTTCTTCATCGCTCGCTTCCCCATCGTGATTGGTAGATCGGCGGCGGACCGTAGAGGTCGTCCATCGCACAATTTGCTGGCGGTAGGCTGCTCGCCCCGCCGCTGCCGCCGATCGGACTGCCCGGGGGCGGCGCCAAAACCTGGCGGGCCGCTAGCGGCGCCGCATACTGACGGTTCAAGAACCGCAGCAAGCGCTGCTGCAGCACCTCGGCCCGTGGATCGTCGTCCACATCCGCCAGCCGCCGGGCCAACTTGTCGAGCGCCCATTCCGACCAGTCGCGCACCGCTGGCAAGGCTTCCTCATCAGCGGCTAGACGCAGTAGGTTCTCGCCCACCACTGCCCGCACCACCCGCCGCAGCTCCATCCAGCCTTGCGGCTCCGCCGTCGACTGTCGAGACACCAGAGCTTGATCGAGTAAGGCCAAGAGGATCTCTCGCGGACTGGGAAGTTGGCTGTCGCGGCGGTGGAACTCGATCACTCGAGCAAAGCGTTCGCGCTGCAAGATCGAACCGACAATCTGATCCGCCAGCGACTCGGTGGCACTCAATAGATCGAAGGCGGGGGCCGCGCGGCTGGCGAACATCTCACGATTGCGCCCCTGGCCATAAGGACGCGGCGCCAACAGGTCTAGCACCTCATTGTTCACCGTCAGCTGCTCTGCATCGAGCTCGTGCAGCAGGCTGTCGAGAGCCAGACGTTGACGACGCCCATCGACTATCTCGGTCGGCTGTTGACCATCTCCCGCCAAGGCGTAGTGATACTCCATGCCGCCGATCACCTTGGCGGCGGCGGCGAGCTGGTAGCGGTGGTGAAAATAAACTGGTGCCAGCACCTCTTGCAGCTCGGCCAGGGGGCGACCGGGGTGTAGATTGTCGATGCCGAAGCCGCGCAGGGCATGGCCGCGGTTGGCACTGACGTTAGCCAGTTCGGCCACCGGATCTTCGCCGTTGTCCCACAGATTGGCGCGCGGATCCGCGGCCCCCGCCGGCCGTGCGTCGGCATCGCTGAGCAACAGCAAGCCGCCGGCGACCGCCCGCTCTACCATTTGCCGCAGCTCGCTGGCCCGGTTGCTGGTCGGCGCCAGTTGACGGTAGGCATAGGAGATGGCGAAGTCGTCCCAAGCGCCGACCCCCACACCATAAGCCCGAGACACATCGAGCACCCCAGCGGCGGTCAGCCGCATTGCTGGCGCCGGATAGTCCATCACCGAAGCTCGGCCGCCATAAGTCGAAGCGGCGAAATTATGGGTCAGCCCCAAGGTATGTCCCACCTCGTGAGCGGCCAGCTGACGAATTCGCGCCAGAGCCAGCTCGATCGGGTCGCGGTCACTGCCCGAGCCGGTTTCAGCCACTCCGAGTATGCCTTCAAAAAGTAGAATGTCTTGGCGTACCCGTAACGAACCCAGGCTGACATGGCCTTTGATGATCTCACCTGTGCGCGGGTCGTAGATCGAACTGCCATACGACCAACCACGGGTGGCGCGATGCACCCACTGGATGACGTTGTAGCGCACATCCAGCGGATGGGCATCGGCGGGCAGCAGCTCGACTCTGAAGGCATCGACAAAACCAGCCTTGGCAAAGGCCGTAGACCACCAGCGAGCGCCGTCGAGCAGCGCCGAGCGCACCGGCTCCGGTGCCCCCCGGTCAACGTAGTAGACAATCGGCTGGCGCACCGGCGAAGACTCGGCGCTGGCATCGGTCTTCTCCAACCGGTGGCGGATCAAGGTGCGTCGCAGGAGAGGTTGGTCGAGGCCAGTCGCGTAGTCAACCACCTCCAAGGCGTAGACCCCGGCCCGTGGATCGAAGGGCCGCTGCTCAAAACCCGCGGGCGGCAGGCGGACCAGCGATTGATGTTGCACCAAGGTGATGGACTTGGCCGCCGGAGTGGTGGCGATCACCTGTGCGCCGGGGCCGTCTTCATCCAGGCCAAAGGTGAGCACGGCCTCGAATTCCAGGTTGTCGGGAAAAGCTAGGCAGGCGGCCAGGTCGACGGCGCTGCGCTGCGCATCGAGTAAGTACTCCCCTTGGCCGCTGTCGAACAGGGTATCGACGACGCCGTGCGCATCGCGCAGCAGGAAGGGCGTCAAATCGATCAGTTGTCGACCATTGCCAGCTTCGGCGGCGACTTCAGCAGCCCAAATCACTGAACTAGCGAAAGACTGGCGGGTGGCGTTGCGCTCGTCGGCCGAGTCGCTCAACGCCTGGAAGCGCAGATTGGGCTGCTCGAATAGGATGCGCCCACCCACCCGTCGCAGCACCAGCAAACGCGACTCCCCCATCTGGCCGCGATCAAGCCCCACCGGATTCGAGCCCAGGCCGGTCAACAGCCCTTCCAGGTGGATCAATCTCAACACTTCGCCATCGGCCGCGGGCGCCGGCAACTCGAGCCAGACCTTGCCATGGCGGCGATCGAGATGAAGGCCGAGCAGGCCGGAGCGCCGTTCGAGGCCCTCGAGAATCTCGGAATAGGCGTCCGCCGCAGCTACTGGGGGTTGTTTCTTGGCCACCGCGAGGGCGGCGAACAGCAAGAATGAGAGCCCGACGAGCAGCCCAGCCAACTGGTTGATGGAGAGGCCAAGACGGCCTCGATCTGCCTGGCGTAGTAGTGAGAAAAGGACCTTCGGCAACGAAGTCTCCCCAGGGGTTCAGCATTCACGAGCTCAGCTCGGGTGGGTTGGAAGGACGAGAGCCGGGCCGATCTTAGCATTCAGCTGATGAGCCTCCGGTGGCTCTCTGATAGCTTCGGCGGGCATCCACTATCCTCAGTCATCCAACCACCGAATTCCTCTGGAATCGGTTTCGCCGTGGAGATCTCGCCCGTGTTCGCCAACCGCTCCCTATTGCTTCGCACCAGCCTCGCGCTAGTCATGCTCTCGACAGTCTTGGGCTGCATCCTGCCCCTGGCCGCGCAGACTGAGGGCACCCCCGAGTCCGCGGCCGTCTACAGCGTGCCCGCTGAGCACGCTTCGGCGCGAGCCACCATGCAAACTTTCTTGCAGTCCTTCGAATCCAGCCTCGCCGGCTCCGGCGGCGATTCCTTCAGTGAGGCCGCCGACTGTCTCGACTTGACGCAGATTCCGCGCTTGATCCGCGCCACCAAAGGGGCCGAGCTAGCGGTGAGCCTCAAGGAAATTATCGACCGCGTTGAGGTGATCGATTTCAAGCAGATCTCAGATGCCGCCAGCGCCCCCCCTTACCGCCTGCCGGTTTTCAATCACGGCGACATTGTGATCTCCGCCAATAGCCGCGGCGAATGGCGTTTCGACAGCGCCACCGTCGAGGCGATTCCAGGTCTCCTGGACGCCACCCAGGAGCGTGCCAAGGTGGAGGGCATCGTCGAGGTCGATCGGCTACCGCTGTCGATGCAGATCCGCGCCGCCGTGCCGAGCAAGCTGCGTGCCTCATTCCTAACCCTGGAACTCTGGCAGTGGATCGGCCTCGCCAGCCTGCTGGTACTCGGCTGGCTGGCAGATATCGTTGTCGTGGCGATCTTCCGTGTGCTGCTTCGTCGGCGGCTGTTACAAGCAGCCTTCGTGGTCGAGCCGGGGCGCCTGGCCAAGGTGCTGCGACCGGTGGGGTTGGTGGCCTTGGCGCTGGTCTGGGGCGCCGGCATCCACGCCCTGGGCCTACCCACGGGCCTGGCGCTGGTGCTCAGCAGAGCGGCGCGACTAATACTCACCGTCAGCATCGTCTGGGCGCTCTACAAGGCCATCGATCTAGCCACCGCGCTCTACGCGCCGCGGGCCTCGGAGACCGACAGCAAACTCGACGACCTGCTGCTGCCGCTGCTGCGCAAGACCTTCAAGATGGCGGTTTTCGCTTTCGGCTTGGTGTTCATTGCCGACAGCCTCAATCTGCCGATCACCAGCCTGGTGGCCGGCCTCGGCATCGGCGGCTTGGCCTTGGCCTTGGCGGCCAAAGACACGGTGGAGAACTTCTTCGGCTCCTTGACGGTGATGATCGACAAACCCTTCCAGGTTGGCGATTCGGTCAAGATCGACGGTATTTCTGGCACGGTCACCGAAGTCGGCTTTCGCAGCACCCGCATCCGCACCTTCTACGATTCCTACCTGACCTTGCCCAACTCCAAGCTGATCAACGCCGCCGTCGACAACATGGGCGAGCGCCGCTTCCGCCGCTGGAGCACCTCCATCGGCCTGGCCTACGACACCTCGGCCGACCAGATTGATGCTTTCTGCGCCGGCGTCCGCCAGCTTGTCCTCGACCACCCGGCCACCCGCAAAGACGGTTTCCAGGTTGCCTTTAAAGACTTCGGCCCCTCCTCCATCGACATCATGCTCTACATCTTCTTCACCGTCCCCGGCTGGGCCCAAGAACTCGAAGGGCGCCAGCAGCTGGCTCTCGATATCCTGCGCTTGGCGGAAAAGATGGAGATCGAAATCGCCTTTCCGACGACGACGGTACACCTGCGGCGGGAGGAGGGAGGGGACTCGCCATAGCGTGAAACTACGCCTTGTCTCGACTGCCGCTGTTCTGGCGCTCATTGGCGTGAGGGTCGCCCTGTTTTATAACGTGCCGAGTGGCCCGGACGAGCCCGTCGAGTCGGGTGACTTCCGGTTTGACCCCGATCCAGGGCACGTCTTGCTGTCGGTGAAGCAGATCGGTAGCACGGTGGTTCGGCCTCCAGCTTGTTCGCTGATGATCGCCTGGTGATCGGGAAGATCGATCGTCGCGGCGTGCCAACGGGCTCTACTTCGGAGATTGCTCTGTCGACCGAGCAGGCCGTGGAGTTGGCCGGCCTGGCGGTCGACGGCGGCCTGATGGAATGGCATCTCAATCAAGTCGAGATCTCCATTGACTCGCCAACCTCGCGGCCAAACGCGAGTGCCGAGGTTCAAGCACTTGCTGAAATTGTGCGCGAGCTGCGCCACTATCAGCGAGAGGCCAGGCGACGAGCAGCCCGAGAAGGATAGCTCCACTAGCCAGTTTCGGCCAGCAACCCTTTGCACAGCGCACCCACAGCGATACGGGCAGCTCTTTCTTCGAGAGTGACTCGCCTGGTTACCTGGATATACCGAGACAAGGAGAGCGAGCGGGGTAGTGCCTCCCGTAACTAGCTGATTATAAAGATAACGCCGGAGATGGGACTCGAACCCACATGCCTTGCGGCGGCGGATTTTAAGTCCGGCTACCTCGACTTCGCGTAGCTACGGCACGCTACGCGAAGTCTCCATAAGCCTCTTACTTCTAGCAGTTACCGCTTCTCCCGTGCTATGCTCGTCTGCGACATGCTACCCGCCACCGCGCCACTTCCTGGTTACTTGGTGGTTACTCGGGAGAAGGCATGCGACTGACCAAGCGAGCAATCGACGCGGCGACCTTCGAGGGCGGCACCGACTACCGATGGGATGACGCCCTGCCTGGCTTCGGACTTAGGCTCTACCCGAGCGGCAAGAAGTCCTTTGCGGTGGCCTACCGCGTGAAGGGGCGGAAGCGAATCATGATCCTCGGATCGTATGGCGCGCTCACCCTGAACCAGGCGCGCGACCGGGCCAAGCGTGTCCTCGCTGATGCGCTCGACGGCACCGACACCGCCGAAGCTCGCCACGCGGTCTTTGCAGCTTCCACCGTTGCCGACCTCGCCGACCGTTATCTCCGCGAGCACGCCATTCCCAAGAAGAAGCCGTCCAGTGTGAAGAGCGACACGCAATTGCTCACCAACCACATCCTGCCGGCGTTCGGTGCTCGCAGGGTTAGCGAAGTCACGCGCCCCGATGTTGTGGCGCTCCATACAAAGGTGGGGACGACCGCCCCAGGAGCAGCGAACCGAGTGATCGCTGTTGTCTCGAAGATGTTCAATCTCGCCGAGATCTGGGAACTGCGGCCAGATGGCTCCAACCCTTGCCGCCACGTCAAGCGCTTCAAAGAGCGCAAGCTCGATCGATACCTCTCGGGTGCTGAGCTAGCCACGCTCGGCCAGGTGCTCACCGAGACCGAGCAAGCGCAAACCGAACACCCGTCCGTGATCGCCGCTATCCGGCTTCTCCTCTTCACCGGCTGTCGGGTCGGAGAGATCCTCTCGCTCAGGTGGCAGGACGTGGACTTCGATCGCCACTACCTCCACCTGCCCGACTCGAAGACCGGCCGCAAGACGATCTACCTCAACCCGCCGGCTCTCTCGGTGCTCGCCGACCTGGAACGTGTCGAGGGTAATCCCTACATCCTGCCTGGCCGCAAAGTCGGGCATCACTTCGTCAGCATCAATGACCCGTGGGGCCGAATCCGCACGATCGCCGGCCTCGAAGAGGTCCGGCTACATGATCTGCGGCACACGTTCGCGAGCATGGGTGTTGCCGCTGGCTTCTCCCTGCCGATCATCGGCAAGATGCTCGGGCACACCCAAGCGGTGACGACTGAGCGATACGCGCACTTGGCGGCTGACCCGATTCGGCGGGCGGTGGATGGGGTGGGTGGGGAGATTGCGGCGGCGTTGGGGGCGGTAGCTGGTCAGCCCTGACCCCCAGCTGCACATTTCTCACGCCACGAGACTTCCGGATCAGGCGGCACAGTTACTTCACAGCTGTATTTACCCGCATCGAGCCGGAAGACCGTTGTCTTGCCTGGATGGCGTTGACAGGCGATCTCGCGGCTCGAGAAGGCAAGCGTCGAGCCCCGCCGCCACGGCTCGCTACAGGTGGCGCCCTCGACTTTCAACTCCTCCCGCAATCTGATCCTGAGATCAAAGAAAACGTCGGAGAACCACCGTGCACCAAATACAATCTCCCCGCCGTCGCCTGGGATCGCAGTGCAGGCAAGGAGTCGCGTCCCGCCGCTGTGCCAGAACTGGCGAAAATATCGCATGCAGGTTTGCCACGGCCAGAGTAAATCCGTCGGCGTCTGAGCATACGCTTCCTGCCATACAGGAAGCCACTCCTCGGATCCAACCAACGATTCCTGGCTCTCGCAATGCACTCCCCGCCACCGATCCGCGCGGGCCTGATCGACGATATACTCCCTACCCCTACCGCCCAGCACCGTCTGATCGTAGACAACTGTTCCTTCTCCGATTCCCAAGTGCCGCAGGTCCGAGCCCGTCTGGGGGTCGACTCGGCAGAGCGCCTTCTCGACTGCTTCAGCCATCTCGGGGAAGCATGCCAGCGTTTCTGTTGTAAAGATGCCCTGACGACTCGTTTCGAGACACGCGGCAAAGGACGGGCTCGGCCTTGGCATGCTTGCGCACGCCACAAGACCGAGCAGCGGGATGATGTGCAGTAGCTTCGCGACTCTCAGCATGCGCACTCAGGGCAGCAGATCTGCTGATCGACCGACAGACATTGTTTGCATGCAACAAACAAGCATAGTTCCGGATTCGGGCCTGGCAGCGGCGGCGTGTTGAAGTAGCACAGCCCGCGCCCGCAGGCTGGAGGCAGTGGCGCACCCACGGCCGTACAAGCATCTCGATTGCACCCATGAAGGCATTGGGAACCCAAGAAGATGCCGTTCGTGAACGGAGTTGCGACAGCGGCGAAGATCGTCCCGGCAATCACCGAGCAGTCTTCGATAAAGTCCTCAGCAGACGAAGCACCATCGAGCGGGAGCGCGACGACTGCCGCGATGGCAACACATGCGGCTTCCATATCAAGCAGGAATCTCAAGTCACACTGCGCCTTGTCTCCAAGGTCCAAGAACGGCGGGTTCTGGCCGTTGCACTGCCCCCAGCAGCGATCATGGGCATCGCACGCCCCCAAGAAGAGGCCGTCAATACCCTGCTGCACCCAACCTGGAGCACCCACGGAGCAGCCGTTAGGCCACGGCGGTTCGAGAGGTTGCGCGACCAACGAGGAAGACGCGGCGAACGACAAGATCAGAATCAGGGCAGCAGACCGGGAAACAAGGAAAGAACGCACACTGCTTCATAGATCACCTCCATACCCAGTAGCCACATCCCTAGACGTTTCGAGTATACGGACGACGCGTTCCAATTGTCAACGCCTGCGCCAACTGAGCGGTCGTGCATTCTGTATTCGACCGCACAAAAACCCCGAGAGGGTGGGTTTCTTGCACTTTCCGCACGTCGCGCCCGTCCGAGAGAGGAGTAAGCGGTAGGAAACAAGTAGACATCGGGGACGTCGGGGACATAGTCGGCGGAGGTGAGAGAGGAGAACAGTAGCTGCATAAGGGCTTGCAGTGAATAGAGCTGCAAGTAGGTAAGGGTAAAAAGATGTCCCCGCCGTCCCCGATGTCCCCCGAAGCCACCTTCTCATTCTCTTCTTAACGAGGATAAAGGTCAGAGCGACGGTGGTGAGAGTTGCCAGAAGTGGCACGTTTGTCTGCCTTTTGTGAATCTCGGGGTCGCGATAGGCTTCGGACCAATGCAAACCGACAAAATGGAGAGCCAATACACCAAACGTTTGCAGGAAATATATGCGAACGAAGTGGATCTCGAACTGACCGACGAAGAAGCCACAGAAGCACTACGTAGCCTCACTGACCTAGCTGAGACATTTTTTGTTGACAGTGATGCACCCGAGTGCCTATGGTGATTTCAGAACGTTGACAACAGCATCACGCTCGAACATATGGAGGGCACACATGACCAACCAACTACTCACCGAGACTCAGGTAGCCGACTACCTCAACCTCTCTCCGCGTTCGCTCCAAGCATGGCGGTGCCGTGGTGGTGGGCCGAGGTTCGTGGCCATCTCAAGCCGAGCGGTGCGGTACAGGCGGGATGATTTGATGCGTGGGTCAGCTCACTGGTGCGGCGGTCGACCTCGGACTCGGACGAGTTCGGAGAATAAAAAAAGACTCCCGAGGAACAGCAGAAACCCTCGGGGGCCGACGAGGGGACCCCAGTTCAACCTCCTGCACTGACTTCACGCCTAAGACGCTCCCGCACTCGCCGCAGTCGCGATGTATCGCCACGGAAGCGGCTGATCTTGGCGTCGAGAACGGCGATCAAGCCTTCGTGGTCAACACCGATGATCCGCTCGGGGTCGAGCAGGTCTCTTGAGTGTTTCCAGGTCCGCCCGTCTGAGGACATCAGCCGACCCGCCTACCGGTGGAGTTCGAAGGTCGAGAGCGCCCAATGCCGACTGCCGACCCTGATCTCTGCGTCGATCGCCATATGCTGAAGCTCGACGAAAAGTGGGCAGGTCGCTGGGTCACGGCCGAGCAGATACCACACGATCTGATAAACCCTGATGCCGCCCTCCTCTGCTACCAAGAGCAGGTTCACTACGTCCTCTAACTTGGGTTCGATCGATGACGTTCGCACTACGTACACCGTAGCGCCTCGCCGCCGGTTCCTCCCGAATGCCTCGAATTTGATCTGATCCGGCCTTTGGCAGAAATTCCCCCAGAACGGCGAAACCGATCACGATAGGGCCTTCGCTGCATATCCGTCGGGGCAATTGAGCCGCAACGGCTAGTTGCAGCAGGAGGCACCATGAGTACAGCACTCATCGCGATTCACCGCGCCGGGCTGGCAATCGACCCGAGCGCGTAAGGCCATTGACTGATGACCGGTATGGGATCAGTTCCCATGCTGGTCAGTTTTCGCTAAACTGTCGGCGAAAAGGTCGAAGTAATTTGCTTAGCAGCCCGTGGCAGAAGTCCGTTTCTACAAAATGTGGCCTAAATTGAGGCCAGCCGGCGCAGGTGGTCTGATCGAAGATCTTAGTGGCCAATATCCGCTCTCGTGCGGCAGAAGCCAGCTCAGCAAGCTACATACGGCGCGAAAGCCCTGTTCGAGAGCCGAAAGAAAGCCCTGAAGGGCCCGTGGAGTGCCGGCTCCATACATTTGACGAAGCAGCAGCCCAAGATTGAATCCCGCGATGTGAATCAGCAACCTTTTGCGGATGTTGTCGTGACCTCGAAGGTGGGTCCTTCTCATACCGCCAGTCTCGTAGCAATGGGCAAAGGTGCGTTCTACTTTCTCTCCTCGACGCCGCGACAGCTCGCGGCCTCGACGACCCTTGATCCGTCGACGGTTGGCATACACCGCTTGCTTCTCCGCCTCTTTGCCGCACCAGTTGCGTCGGCCTCGATCCGGTTCCGAAATATAGGTTCGAATCTTCCCTTGACGCTGTGCCTTCATGACCGCGTTACTGTGATAGCCCTTGTCAGCCACCAGCTCTGAACGGACTTTCTCGCTCAAGTGATCGCCAGCCTCCGAATCCTCAACGACATCTTCCAGCACCGCAGCGACTTCATCCAACGTCCGCTCTAGGCTCGACGTGTCCCCTCGGTCTGCAGGTTGCACCGTCACCGCCACAACCGCACCCGTCTCCATATCCACCGCATGCTCGGCTTTGTGCGCCAGATGCGTCCGCCCATCCTTCATTCGCGTGACTTTGGCGTCGGGATCGTGGGGGTTCTTCCAGTCGCCGTTCGACGTCTTTTTGTTCTTCCTTTGGCGGTCAAAACGCGCCAGATCCGCTCGCGTCGGGGTCTCCACACCCGAAGCCTCGGCCAGGCGCGTGAGAAACTCTTCGTAGCTCTCGCCCGAGTCTCGACGCACGATGCTGCGCATCGCCGCGTTCGCCTCGAGGGTCGTCGCATCGATGCCCAGCGTCTTTCCCCGGAGCAAGCCAGCCTTCGCCAGTACTTGCAAAGCCCAAGCAAACACCGCCTCATGGGTCTCGAGATCGATCAGGCGACGGGTCCGAGAGAGCGTCGAATGGTCCGGGGTCTGGTCCGAGAGTTCGAAGCCCAGAAAGTCGCGCAGAGTCATCGAATCCGCAAGTCGCCAAGCGATACCTCGCTCGGAGTCGATACCCTCGAAGAAGCCGATCAGCAGCAACCGAAAATACACCGCGGGCGCCAGCGAAGGTCGTCCCATGCTCGTAGCGTAAAACCTCGCGCACTGCTCCTCGATAAAGCGATCGAAACCGTGCTTGTCGAGAATCTTGGACAGACGCTCGTAGAAAGGATGTCCTGGGGACTTGGCCAGCGCCTGGGTTTCCACCCAGAGCTGCCGCTGTCTTCGTTTGCTTCGCCTGCCCATCGCCATGGTCGCTACCTCCCTCGGGTGGAAAGATTCTACCAGGGAAGATCGCCAAGACGGCCGTAATCGGGACTTTCACCACGGGCTGTTAGGGGTGATGCTGTGAAGTATGTACGAGCGCTGCTGGCTGAAGCTCTGCGGAAGGATCCGACACTTCTGCTTCAAGAACGTCGGTTCTGGAAACGCGATGTTTTTGCGCTGCTACTGGAGCGGAGCGACGACTTACTCCTCGATGATCCCAAGGAAGCGCGGGCGCTAGCCAAGCTCGCTCCACACCTTGCGCGCAGAATCGCCGACCTCGATCCGGTTGTCAATCTTGATCAGATGCTTTTCACTGCCTACTGCGTCCTCGGCTCGTCACAGCGAGCGTCGGGCGACCTCGCTGCCGCGATGGCATCGTACAAAAGGGCAGCGGCACGACAAGTGCCTCGTCTCGAAGTTGCCGACCTTCTCCGCCGTAAGGCGTACCTCTTTCGAGATCTTCGCGATCACGAGCAGGCAATTGCCTGCGTCGACGAGGCCATTCTCATTCACCGAATGGAAAGTGACTTCGTGGATCGACACCACTTCGGGTGCTGCCAACTCGCACGCGGTCAGATAGAGCTTGAACTCCCCAACCCATCAGCAGCGATCAGCTTCATCAGCACTGCCCTCAACCATCTCGATGTTCAGCGCGACCCGAAAACCTACTACGCTGCACTCCACAATCTGACCCTGGCGCTGGTCGATGGCGGTTCAACCGCCGAGCTAGCAGCATCGCTGCACAAGCTCGAAAGCGCCCACCGTCTGCTTAGCATGCTCAAGAAGCGTGAACTCGCCAAATACAAACTCTGCGGGCTGAAAGGGCTCATCCACGTCAGACTCGGCGCACGCCGAAAGGGTGAGCTGCTGCTACGCAAGGCACGCCAACACTTGGTTGCGCTTGAAGTTCCCTACGAGGTGGGCGTAATCTCGCTCGACTTGGCCTGCATGTATCTAGAGGAAGGTAGGGATCGGGAAATAGAGACGCTGGCTCGCGACACCTACCGCTGCTTTCGAGCGCTCTCCGTCGAACGAGAAGCGTTGGCGGCGCTTTCACTCTGGACGACGGCGATCAAGAAGCGCCAGCTCAGCGAAGAGCTACTCGGAAACGTGCGAGAAAAGCTCACGGCCTTTGCTGCGCCGTGAGTAACCGCCGCCAGAGATCCACTCAACCAAACTCTTGGAACCAATGCGGTCCCAACCGGGTCTGTCTCTTTGTGTCCTGAGAATGTCCAATGGGAAGGAGAACAGCAATGCGTATTGCCTCGACTGTCGCCCTCCTGGCGCTCGCTATCGCGGGCGTCACCATGCTCTCTACCGCACCACACACGGGTGCCGACGAGCCCGTCGAGTCTGGCGAATTCTGGTTCGATCCCGATCCGGAACACGTCTTGATCTCGGCTCGCTTCTCCAATAATCAGACCGCGAATGTCTGGATCTACGACCTCTTCGCCGACGGACACTTGACCTACCGGCTGACGACTCAGCGTGGTGAGGATTACGACAACACGGTCGAGCAGGATCTTTCCTTTGAAGATACCCGCGCACTGGTCGGTCTCGCTGTCGACGGTAGGTTGATGGACTACGAAGCCGTCCGAGTCAGGGCCGCAATGGGTCCCGTCACCCACTATCGATCCCACACCGGAACTGTGCGGCTGAAGATAGATCTGCCGCACTACCAACGCCCCGGCCAGGACGATGCGCCGGCTGTCATCGAGATCAGCGTCGGCGACGTTGCCGGTAAGGCGAAACGGTATCCGAACATCCCAGAAATTCAAGCCCTCTCGACACTCTTTAGTGCACTGCGCAGCCACCGGAAGGTGGTGGCGCCATGACTCGCTTTCGCAGTTTTGCCTGGCTCGTCCGGAATGTGTCAATGAAAGTGAGACACTTTCTTCTGGGAATTAGTACGGAATCGGTAGTGGCTCCGGCACCATCGCTTTCAGCGAGGGCGCGCAGCCAGGGGTCTCGCCTGGTGCGTCGTTGTGTACGCGGTGTGTCACTACGTTCTCGGTATCGACTGGGTCAGTGCTGGCGGCGGTGGTCGGCGGGTTGATCCAGACCTTGTCACTGGGCTCCGGCAAAGCCGGCGCTCGCCGCTTGAAGCGGCTTGGATGAGCGGCTGAGGCGGCGGCGAGGACTTCTCGACGTTGCTCCAGTACTGAGGCCGTGAGGCCGTAGTGGACGGTCTCTGGCGTCAACAAGCCGAGTCCTGTGTGGTAGTGCTGCGTGTTGTACCAGCCGATGAACGAGCGGCAGAATGCTCGTGCATCTTCCAGTGATCCGAAGCGGTCGGGAAAGCTCGGATGGTACTTGAGCGTCTTGAACTGGGCCTCAGAGAACGGATTGTCGTTGCTCGTGTAGGGCCGGTTCAGCGACCGTGTCATCCCGAGATCGGCCAGCAGTAGAGCCACTGGCTTGGATGTCATGCTCGAACCGCGGTCCGAGTGCAAGGTAAGTCGATCTCGCTCAACACCTTGCTTCTCAACACTGTCGGCGATCAACCGCTTCGCGAGCCCTCCGGACTCGCGGCAGGCGAGCATCCAGCCGACGATGTAGCGGCTGAAGACGTCCAGAATTACGTAAAGGTAGTAGTGGGTCCACTTCACCGGGCCCTTGAGCTTGGTGATGTCCCACGACCACACCTCGTTCGGCCCTGTGGCCAGCAGTTCGGGCTTGGTGTAGTTGGGATGACGCCGCTGACGGCGTCGCTCGCGCAGCTCGCCCTCAGACTCCAGGACCCGGTACATGGTGCGCACCGAGCAGATATGGCGCTGATCCTCGTCCAGCAGCGCCGCCCAGACTTGACGCGGCGAGCGGTCGACGAAGCGCTCCGAGTGCAACACATCGAGGACCTCCTGGCGTTCAGCGGGCGTCAATGCCAGCGGCGGTCGAGGCCGCGTTGATAGCTGCGGCCCTGCGCTCTGCTGCCGACGGCGGCGATAGAAAGTGGCTCTGGGGACCGCCAAGGCGACGCAGGCTGCTTGCACCCCCACCGTCTCGGCCAGCGGCGCCACAGCGCTCATGGCTGGCTCTCGCTCGGCTCGATCCCTAGCAGCCGGGAAAGTTTTTTTTGGACATCGATGATCGTCTCGGCTTTGTACAGCTGATGCTTGAGCCGGGCATTCTCACGCTCAAGCTCCGCGACGCGGCGGGCCTCGGCAGAGACCGGTCGACGCTTGCGACCGCGCTTCTTCGACAGACCGGCCAGAGCTCCCGTGTCGCGCTGACGGCGCCACGTCGACAGTAGCGAGGAATACAGACCCTCCTGGCGAAGCAGGGCGCCAATCTCGCCGGGCTTGCTACAGGCGTCGGCGGCCTGGACGATGCGCAGCTTGTACGACGCGCTGTACCGCCGCCGCTTCGCCTTCTCAGCTACCTCGGGATCTGGTCGGTCAGCACCCATATCTCGCAGCTCGTGGCTTGGACTCGCCATGGTGATTGCTCTCCACACCCTCACTAATTTCTCGGTACTTGAGTGTCTCACTTACATTGGCACAGAGGGGTCTGGCTGGTTATCTCGCCAGTACACGCCGGCAGCTACACCGGCGTGTCGGTCTGCTCGGATGGTGACGGTGTTCCGGCCGACTGTAAAGCGGGACGGTTCACCTCATCCCCTGGAAACACCGTGCCACCGTTCGCCATCACTCACCCTCCCGGCTACAGTGGCGGCGGTGGGGCTCGGCAGTATCGAATCTGCGTAGACAAGAGCAGTGAAGTCCTGACTCCTCCATTGTCCCGAGCTATCGCGACGTGGAACGCGCTACAACCGACCACGGGCAACTGCTCGGGATCGGGCTGCAAGACGTGGGAAGAGGCTGCGCCGCTCATGACCGCTGACGCTGAGACGGTGTTGCTCCATGAGCTTGGCCATTGCCCGCTCGGCTTGGGTCATCCTGATCGGCCCTGGGATGCTGGCGATGATGGCATCTGGGAGTCCACGAGCTTTACCCGGTCCTGGAGAGTCGCGGCACCGCCGGTCGGAATTGTGACCGGCCCTGATTTTCTGCGTGGCACCCTCGACGATGAGCAATTTGGTTTCGGCGGCATGCGCGCACAGTCCGTCTCCTGGTTTCGGATCGCCGACAA
The DNA here is from genome assembly GCA_965248925.1 of Candidatus Multivoradales bacterium. Classification (GTDB taxonomy): domain Bacteria; phylum Acidobacteriota; class Thermoanaerobaculia; order Multivoradales; family J023; genus CBDFLE01. The sequence goes on from CBDFLE010000005.1 coordinate 847,691, forward strand.
TGACCCGGTGGTCGTTGACGGAACTATCATCGACATCAACACCTACTCGCGCTCAACCGCAGGCGATTTGCCGGCCGGCCACAGCTGGGCAGCCAACGCCAACCGAGTTACGGCTGAGCAGCTCGGCGCCCCGAACACGCAAGCGGTGATGTACAGCCTCGTGTCTGACAGCGAGATCAAGCGCCAGCTATCGGCCGATGACGTGAACATGGCGCGGATGGCACGGACGGGTCAGGACTCAGTTGCTGGCACGGCTGACGATTACACCGTCGAGCTCGTGCTCGTCGACTCCTGCGACAGTGGCGCGGATGTGATCGTCTTCTTCTCAGACGTGACCGACGACCAAGGCAATCCACTCGACCTCGCCGGCTTCTGCTCGCCAAGCGGGGTCGATTTCTCGTTTCCTCAAAACCCGCTCTTGGCTCGGCATGTCTCCCTGGTCTCGGAGGGTGGCGGCGCCTTTGTCTTGACGCTGAATAGCTTGCTTGACTGGATCTTCGGCGAGGAGGTCTTCGCGGCTGGCTTCGAAACCGGCGACACGTCCGAATGGGATGTCGTCGTAGCGGCGGCGCCAGAATCGCCATAGCGAGTAAGCATGACCAGGCTGCTCCACGAGCTACGCTATGCGTAACCACAGTACTGCAAAGCACCCTCTCGCCTGGTTACTTGATGGTTACTTGCAATTTCGAGCGACAACCGAAGAGCCGCCCGAAGCACTCGCAACTAACTGATTCTAAAGAGAATGCCGGAGATGGGACTCGAACCCACATGCCTTGCGGCGGCGGATTTTAAGTCCGCTGCGTCTGCCATTCCGCCACTCCGGCGTGGAGTTGCGTGATCCTAGCAGGGCTCTGCATCTCTTTTCTCGCCACCTCCAAGTTCGCGCAGGCGATCTTCTAGCGGCTTGAGATCGGCTTCGCCAACAGTACGTAAATCGAGCCACAGAGCGGCGGCGTGAAGACGGCCGAGGATCGGCGGGTCGCCACGCCGCAATTGCGCGGCCAGCTGGTCGACGGAGCCGCCGCGAGGCACTAAGCGCAGCGCCCAGCTACTGTAGTCGCGAGCCGGCAAGGAACCACTACCGGCCTGCGCCTGGCTGGGGGCGGCTTGGAGGTCAAAACCCGGCAGGTCGGCCAAGGACGCGGCTAACCGCCGCGCACGCTGTTCGAGCTGACTCTCATCCATCAACAAGCGTGACAAGGCCGGAATCTGGTCAACGACCTGGGTAGGTTCGTCGAGATAGAGCCGCAATGTGGCTTCAAGAGCGGTGTAGGTTAAACGCCCCGGACGCAAGGCGCGGAAAAGAGGATGGCGACGGCAGAGCTCGATGCCTTCTACACTGCCAGCCAAAATTCCCGCCTGTGGACCTCCGAGTAGCTTGTCGCCGCTGAAGCACACCAAGTCGGCACCGGCGGCAATCGACTCTTGTACCCGCTGCTCTCCAGACCGACCATGGCGAGCTAGGTCGAGCAGCGAGCCGGACCCCAGATCATGCACCACCGGCACACCCCGACCGCGGCCGATCTCGACCAGGGTTGCCAGGTCGACTTCGCCGGTGTATCCCACCAGCCGGTAGTTCGAAGTATGCACCTTGAGCAGCAAGCCGGTGGCGGGATTGATCGCTCGATCATAGTCGGCGGCGTGGGTACGATTGGTGGTGCCGACACCCACCAGTTGGCAGCCACTCTCTTCGAGAATGTCGGGAATGCGGTAGGAACCGCCGATCTCCACCATCTCTCCACGCGACAGCACGACCTCTCGACCCCTCGCCAAGGCGGCCAGAATCAGCAGCGTGGCGGCGGCGTTGTTGTTCACCACGGTCGCCGCCGGGCAGCCCAGAAGCTGGCACAGCAGCTGCTCGCATCCACGATCCCGTCCTCCTCTCTGGCCACTGTGCAAGCGGATCTCGACTCGCTGAGGATGGCCGGCGGTTTGGGCGAGCGCCGCAACCGCTGCCGCCGGCAGAGGTGCTCGGCCCAAACCGGTGTGCAGAATCACCCCGCTGGCGTTGATCACCCGCCGGTAGTAGGGCCGCCGGCCATCGAGCCGAACGGCGATGACGGCGGCTAGACGCGATGGCTCGAACGCCCGTGGGTTGAGCGGCGCCACCTGAACTTGCTGGCGTAGTTCATCTAGGTGCTGACGCAAGCTGCGCAGCACGGACTGCCGAGAGTGCCGCTGCAAGACCTCGGTGAAGGCGTCCGAAACTACCAACCGATCAACTTGTGGGATACGGCGTAGCGTGGCGTGCAGCCCTTGGCGGTCCGTCATCACGGCAGTATACGTGGATCTCCCCCGCCGTTCGGCTCAGCTGCCATCGTCCTGACCGTGGACGCTGAGGGCGCTGGCGACTACACTGAGGGCATCGTCAGGTAACCAGTGCCCGGGGGGCCCCAGAAGAATGCCGAGTCTTCGTGTCTTGCTACTGCTATCCGTGTGTCTGGTTGGCTGCCAGCCGTCTCTCATCAGTCTCCAACCGGTCAGCCCAGGGGGCGCAGCTAGCGCCGCCACCGGCGATGAGCGCCACGGCGGCCCGCCGCCACCGGGCTATGTGCGGATCCTTGGCAACGCCGTCCCTGGTTGGCAGTCCACGGATGCGTTCCACCAGCGCAACAGCATGTTGAGCTGGTCGTTACTCGGCCCTCAACCGATCACCCACGAGTTCTGGAGCGGCAATGATCTGGCTACTGGCCGCGTTGTGGCGGTCGTGCCGCATCCGACCGACGCCGACACGGTCTACATCGCCGCCGCTTCGGGAGGCATTTGGAAGACCACCAATGGTGGTTCTAGCTGGCTGCCCCTGACCGATGAGCTGGCGAATCTAAACCACGGCTGCTTGGCCCTGGATCCCGCCAATCCGCAGACCATCTACGCCGGCACTGGCGAGTACACCACCGCGAGCGGTGGCGACGGTATTTTTCGCTCCGTGGATGGCGGCGTGACCTGGAGTCGCTTCTCCACCGCTGCCGAGACCGGCGCCAATTGCAGCGCGGTGATTGTCGACCCCCAAGAGCCGCTGACGGTCCACGTCAGCGGCAGTTCTGGCTACGCTCGCACCAGCGATGGCGGTACAACCTGGCAGCTGCTGCTGGCGGGCGCGGCATCAGCCCTGACCATGGATGCTGGCGATCCCGACACTCTGTTCTTGGGTCGCCAGAACGCCGGCATCTTTCGTTCCCGCGACGGCGGCGATACCTGGACTCAGGTTTTCGGCGGGTTACCGCTGACCGGCGTGCGACGGGTGCTGGTGCAAGCCGCACCGGCGGATCCGGGCACTCTTTACGCTGCCCTGATGAACACCGGCAACCAGCTGCTCGGCTTGTTCCGCTCGGACGACGATGGCGACACTTGGATACCCAAAGCCAACACGCCGAATTTCGCCGGCAGCCAAGGGTGGTATTCCGCCTTCTTGACGGTCTCACCTACCGATTCAGATCTACTTTTCGCGGGCGGCGTCTTCCCCACTTACGCCCCGGCTGGAGCAGTGCGCAGCAGCGATGGCGGCAACGGCTGGATCGATGTCACGGTCGGCGTGCTGGGCGGTCAACTCCACCCCGACATGCACGCTGGCGCTTTTGCCGCCGACGGCAGCATTTGGATCGGCTGCGACGGCGGGGTGTGGAAATCGAATGACAACGGCCAAGAATGGCTCAACCTCAATCAAAGCCTGGCCATCACTCAGAGCTATACCATCGCTCGCGCGCCTGGCTCTGGCTTGCTGATCAACGGCACTCAGGACAATGGAACTATCGAGGGCAATCCCGTCAACCCGGCCTGGTCGCAGATCCTGGCCGGAGATGGCGGCTTCGCCACCTATGACTTCGATCAGCCATCGCGCCGCTACGTGACTTACATTCGTCTGTCGGTCTACCGCCTCGACAGTGGCGGCAGCCGAGAGATCACTGGCCCCTGGGGCGCAGACAATGTGAGCTTTATCGCTCCGCTGGTGGCCGACCCGCTCGATTCCGACACTCTCTACGGCGGCACTAATCGGCTGTGGCGAACCACCAATGCCAGCGCCACCAACCCGCAGTGGACGCCCATTAGCAATGCGACGGTGGGAGCTGGCCAGCCCCTTGACGCCATCGCCGTGGCCGCCGCGGACCCAGCGACCATCTGGCTGGGCGGCGCCGCTGGCAAAGTAGCGATCACCAGAGACGGTGGCGCGACTTGGCAAGATCGCTCCAGCGGCCTGCCCGGCGGCGGCATCAGCGACCTGCTGGTCGATCCGCAAGATCCACAACTCGCCTGGGTCGGCTTGTTCTCGACCAGCGGTCCGCGCCTGCTGCTCAGCAACGATGCCGGCCTCAGCTGGCAGAACAGAACCGGCAGCCTACCCGGCGGCTTGTCGATCAAAGCCTTGGCGGTGGATTGGCGGTCACCGAGCAATCTCTACATCGGCACCGGTGCAGGGGTCTATTACTCCACCAATGGCGGGCAGACCTGGACCAAGGATGGCTCGGATCTGCCGAATGTCAACATCGGTGATTTGCTGATCGATTTTGCAACCGAGGAGATCTATGCCGCGACTTTCGGCCGCGGTACCTGGCGGGCGCCGCTGCTACCGATCGGTGGAATCTTTGTGGATGGCTTCGAAGCCGGCAACAGCAGCAGCTGGAGTAGCTCTCAGGGAGACTGACCAGGGCTCAACCGCCACCTGGCACATGCCGTGAGCCTGGAAACATGGGCCTGAAGACGCAGAACTGAAACAGGGATGTTTGGAGGCGACGGCCGGATTCGAACCGGCGAATAGAGGTTTTGCAGACCTCCGCCTTAGACCACTTGGCCACGTCGCCTTGATTCCGCGCTCGATTTGCATCGAGGGCTTCCAGCATATCACCCGCCTCTCACCCTAAACGCGGACCGCGGCTGAAGATCCAGCCTGCCGACGACCGCATTCTTGGTGCAACCGAGACGTCGACGGTGAGCCAAAGGGCGGCAGAGGGAAAATGCATGGAGCGGGAAACGGGATTCGAACCCGCGACCCCAACCTTGGCAAGGTTGTGCTCTACCACTGAGCTATTCCCGCTCGGGAGGAGAAGGATAGTGTCCCTTCAACAGGCTGTCAAGCGCCTTTATCTGTGCCGGTTTGCGGCCCTCCGCAAGCTATCTCGCGGAAGCGTTAAAGGCGTCGCGAATGAGGGTAAAACTCCACCCTGAGGCGGTCCAATCGAGCCCGATAACATCGAACCGACACGCTGCATCGAAGTTTCGCTGAGCGAGAAATAATGCGGCAGCGCGAGCTATCTTGCGCTGCTTGGCGGGCGGAACGGCGGCAATCGCCGGGCCATAGGAAGCGCTGGCACGCGCTTTGACCTCTACGAAACACAGGGTCTCCCCTTCCCAGGCCACCAGATCGATTTCACCCGCGGCGGTGGTGACATTGCGTTCGACAATGCGATAGCCATGCTCCTTGAGCCAACTTTCAGCTTCACCCTCCCCGACCCGCCCTCGAGCCCGGGTGTGGGGTTGACGATGAAAGAGGTGCTCCGCCATCTGTTCGCCTACCGGCGCCGCCATCGGCTGCCCGTCGCGCTGTCTTCAATCACCACGTTGGCCTCTTGCAACTGGTCGCGAAGGCGATCGGCAGCAGCGAAATCGCGATCGGCGCGGGCTTGTTGGCGAGCGGCCACTAACTGGTCGATCTGCGCGTCGGTGAGGCCCGCGGCGGCGGCATCCTGCCACGCCGTCGGATCGAGCACAGCGAGCACTCGGTCGACTTCGGCCAGCGCTGCCAGGATTCGCTGGCTATCGCCCTCACCGAGTTCCTGGTCGCCAATCATGCGATTGACCTCTCGAACAAAACCAAACAGCGCGGCGAGGGCCTCGGCAATATTCAGATCGTCGGCCAGACCAGCGGCGAAGTCGTCGAGCAGCTTGGCGCAGGCCGTCGCCACCGCTGGCCGCGGCTCCCCCTGCTCACCAGTTCCGCCGAGGCGAAAACACATATCGTCGACCCGCTTCAGAGCGGCGCTGGCAGCAGCCAAAGACTCAAAGGTGAAGTTGAGTTTCTGCCGGTAATGCACCGACAGCATCAAATAGCGCACCGAGCGCCGGTTGCCCCCTTTCTCCAACACATCTCCGAGGGTGTAGAAGTTGCCCAACGACTTGGACATCTTCTGCCCATCAACCATCAGATGCTCGGCATGCAACCAGGTGTGAACATAGGTCTCGCCGGTGGCGGACTCGCTTTGAGCGATTTCGTTCTCATGATGGGGAAAGATGTTGTCGACCCCACCACAGTGGATATCGAAACTCGGGCCAAGGTACTTCATCGCCATCGCCGAGCACTCGATATGCCAACCGGGGCGCCCTGGTCCCCACGGCGAGGGCCAGGAGGGTTCGCCTTCCTTGGCCGCCTTCCACAGGCCGAAATCGCGAGCGTCTTCTTTGTCGTATTCATCCGAGGCCACCCGCTGGCCTTGCCTGCTGTGGCTCAGATCGGCGCCCGACAGACGGCCATAATCGGCATCTGAGGCGATGCGAAAGAACACCGAACCGTCGTCGCCAACGTAGGCATTATCACGCTCGATCAGCCGCTCGATCAGCTCGATCATCTCAGCGATGTGCTCGGTGGCCCGCGGATAACACTCAACGCGTTCGAAGCCGAGGGCATCGAGATCGGCGAAAAAGGCATCGATGTGAGTGGCGGTGAACTCGTCTAGCTCAACCCCGTCGCGCAAGGCACCGCGGATGGTCTTGTCGTCGACATCGGTGAGGTTCATCACCTGGGTCACCTGATAACCGAGAAAGCCCAGCGTGCGACGGAGCAGATCTTCGAAGAGAAAAGACCGAAGATTGCCGATATGTGCCCGATTGTAGACCGTCGGACCACAGGTGTAGATCTTGACCCGCGGCGGATCGAGCGGCTGAAAGACCTCAAGCTTCTTGCCGAGGGTATTGAAGAATCTAAGCTGGCGCATGCCGAGAGCCCCTGTAGAGAGAGTGCTTGCGAGTTCGCGCAGGCTATCGCAAAACGCCTTTCGCGGCAGGACCAAACCAGGAGCCCACGGCGGGACTTGCAACTCACCCGGAACGTGCCAGGCGGCGCAGCTGACGGCGTACCCGATCGCGGCGCAGCCCTCGGACATGGTCGTAGAACAGAATGCCGTCCAGGTGATCAAGTTCGTGGCAGATAGCCCTTGCCTCAAAGCCCTCAGCGCTGAACTCGAAAGTTTTTCCTGCCAGGTTCTGGGCCTGCAATTTGACCTGAGTAGGTCGAGCAACCCGCTCCGAGATACCCGGCAGGGAAAGGCAAGCCTCGGCCTCGACCTCGCGGCCCACTTGCTGTAACAGCTGGGGATTAACCAGCACTCGCAGCTCTTCGGCATGCTTACCCACCGACACGTCGACCACCGCCAAACGTAGCTCTACACCGACCTGCGGCGCCGCCAGGCCAACCCCGGGAGCGGCCACCATGGTCTCCACCATGGCCTCCGCCAGCTCGCTAAGTTCGTTGTCGAAGCGCTCTACAGGGGCACACTTCACCCGCAAGATGGGATCGGGATACAAACGGATCGGGAGTACCGCCACCCCTCAAACCCCAAGGCGCTGAATCGAGACCGCGACGTCGCGATCATTCTGTTGCTTGCGCAAGACGCCCAAGAAACCCCGCGGATCTTCGGCGCCGACCATCGATTGCTGCAATCCCCGCCGGCCGAGTCTAAAAACAGTCACCGGCGTCGTCGCCTGATACCGAGCGGGCCAGGTCTTCCGCTCGATCAACGCCGACTCGCCGATCAGATCGCCGGTCGAGAAGCTGCGAACGTTGGTGAATTTGCCGGCCATTTCCACTTCGGCGTCGACCATTCCATCGACCACCAAGAACATCATCGAGTGACTGTCTCCCTGCTCGGCCAAGATCTCTCCACGGGGCAGCTGGAGCAACTCCATCGCCGCGAACAAGCGTTTGAGCTGCTCACCAGCGAGCTGCTCGACCAGGTGGCTCTTGGCGATCTTGTTCCACAGCATCTCCACCGCCAACACCGAGTCACCCGCCGCCAAGGCGCCGGCAGAGGAGTTCGATCGCAGTCCTTCGATCGCCAGACGACGACGGTGCTCAAGGCGCTTCTTGCGGCGATAAATGGCGATGCGCCGCGGCAGGGTATCGTCTCCCGGCGCCAGCCGAACCGCCTTTGAGAGCAGCGCGATACCCTTGTCGAAGAACCCGTCCTCGGCCTGGGAGTCGGCCACGAAGACGTATTCACCAAGCGCTTTTTTGACGTCCTTGAGCCCGAGATAGACTTCGGCCAGCTTGAGGTGGGAATGCAGATCCTTGCGCGACGTCTTGATCCTTGCCTCGAGCCGATCAGCGGCATCTTCGTAGCGTTCGAGAGTGATCAGATCCTCGATCGTCAACTCGCGCTTCTTCTCGGGGGCACCCTTGCCAAAGAGCTTTTTCAGCACGATGGCATCGCCAGGGCCCGCGCCGTCACTAACGGGTGGGTTGCCATCCGCTTGGTTGTCGCCATTTTATCGCCCCCTCGGCAGTAGATTTGATCGAGGGAACCGCCCTCTGCGGCTGCTCTATGTGGCAGCCCTCGGCCCGACTCGATCACGGTTCAGCTATTGGTAGGAAGCTATTATATAGAAGCGGCGCTAGCCTCGGCTCGAAAAAGGGCCGGCGTGCGGTAGCTACGACCTGCATTGGGCTATAGTCACGGCGCCTATGGAACTGGACCTGCTGCTGCGCTTCATCTTCATCCTCTACTGCACCGTCGTCGGGATGATTCTTGTTCTCGCCCCGTGGATGGCGAGCTGGGACCAGCTGTTGGCACCACTAGCAGCGTCGACCCTGCGTCTGCTGCAGCATCCAGTTTTGCGCGGTGGGCTGAGCGGCTTCGGCTTGGTGCATCTGCTCTGGGCGTTGCACGATCTCGGAGCCATGCTGCGCCAAGTAGGGGAGAACGATGAGCCTTGAGTTTCGCCTGCCCCGACTGATGGCGATCAGCGATCCGCTCGAACGGGGTCAGGAGAGCTTCGATGGCTGGTTGCGGCGGGTTGCCGATGCGGGGGTCGACACGGTGCAAATACGCGAGAAACAGCTCTCGGATCGTTCCCTCTACCAACTCGCCCTCAACGCCCGCCGCTTGCTCGGCGAGCGACCGCGCATTCTGATCAACGGCCGCGTCGACATTGCTTTGGCAGCGGGCTGTGCCGGCGCCCACCTGCCGGCCGCCGAACTCTCCGCGCTGGATTTGCGCCGGCACTTTGGTAGCCATCTACTCCTGGGGCGCTCGACCCACCACCCCGAAGAGGTGGCGGCGGCTCGGCGCGAAGGTCTCGACTACGTGACTTTCGGTCCGATCTTTCCCACGCCGACCAAAGCTGCCTATGGTCCGCCGCCTGGCCTGGCAGGACTCCGCAAGGCGCTGAGCCACGGCTTGCCAGTGCTCGCCCTCGGTGGGGTTGGCAGCGAGAACTTCGCCGCAGTGTTGGCCGCAGGAGCGCGAGGCCTGGCGGGAATCCACGCCTTCCATGACCCTCAAAGCCTCGCCATCATCGCTCAGCCTGGCGTTGCCCAAGCCAACCTCAGGCTGGCCAACAGCGACCGCTAATGGCGATTCTCGGAATCGGTCTCGACTTGGTCGACTTGGGCCGTATCGAGCGCCTATACGACCGCCACGGCGAAGTCTTCGTGTGCAAATTCTGCTGCCCTGGGGAGTGCCAAAGGCGCCAAGGCCATGCCATGATCGAGCATCTCGGCGGCCTATTCGCCGCCAAGGAAGCGGTGCTGAAAGCTCTCGGCACCGGTTGGGCGGCCGGCCTCGGCTTTCGTCAGATAGAAGTCGTGCGCAACTCAGCCGGCGCGCCGTCGATCAACTTGCACCAGCGGGCAGCACAGCGCGCAGCGGCTCTGGGAGTGGGCTCGATCCATCTGTCGATTACCCACGAGCGCACTTACGCGGCGGCCGTTGCGGTGCTAGAAGGAAGCCTGATAGCAGAAGAGGATTTACCATGAGTTCGCCCAAGCGCTTCGTCCGTAGTCGCTACTTGCTGATCTCGATCGCTGTCTTGGCCCTCGACCAGTGGAGCAAGTGGCTGGTCGAATTACATCTGCCCTTATACTTCCGCGAACCGGTGATTCCCGGACTTCTCAACCTCGCTCATGTGCGCAATACCGGTGTCGCCTTTGGTATGTTCGCCAATCACGGCAGTTCGGCTATCGGCACTTGGGTGCTGAGCCTCCTCGGCCTCGGTGCGCTGACGTTCGTCTTGGTCTATTTTAGCCGCGTGCCGGAGGACAGCCGGTTGCTGCTAGTGGCGCTCACCCTGGTGCTCGGCGGCGCGGTGGGCAACTTGCTTGACCGCATCACTACCGGCGGGGTGACCGATTTCATCGACTTCTACTTTCGCGACTATCATTGGCACACCTTCAATGTGGCCGACAGCGCCATCACCATCGGCATCGGTTTGATGCTGATCAGTTCCTTCTCGCAACAGCGATCCGCCGCCGCCGAAGTCGAGCCGGTGACGCTGGAGAGCCCATGAGTTCTCCAGCGTGAGCGCCGCTGAGGCAGCGAACGAGACCGACCGAGCCACTCGTTGGCGAGTTGCGGAGCACGCTGCCGGTGACCGCCTGGACCGGCACTTGGCGGCCCAAATGGAGATCAGCCGCAACCGGGCCCAGCATTGGATCCGCGACCATCGGGTACAGGTTGCCGGCCGACCCACGGACAAGGTCTCAGCCCTGGTCGCGGCCGGTGATGAAATCGTCGTCGAGCAGCCCCGGCAACCGCCAGCTGCTGGGGTGGAGGCAGAGGAGGGTGAACTCTGCCTGCTGTACCAAGATGCCGACGTTCTGATACTCGACAAGCCAGCCGGCGTGTTGGTCCACCCCGGAGCCGGCCACCCCAACGCCACTCTGGCCAATTTCCTCTTGCACCGCTATCCAGAAATTGCCGGGGTCGGCGGCCTCGGTCGGCCGGGCATCGTCCATCGATTGGACAAGGACACCACCGGAGTGTTGGCCATCGCCCGCAACGATCGGTCTTATCAGGCACTGATCGCCGCTTTTGCCGAACGTCGGGTCGACAAGACCTACCTAGCGATCGTCCATGGCCAGCCGCGCCCTGACCGAGGCACCGTCGACCTGCCGATCGGCCGCCATCCCCACGATCGCAAACGAATGACCGTGCGCACCCATGGCCGACCGGCGCGCACCCACTACTCGCTGCGTGCCACCGCCGCCGGCATCAGCCTGCTGGAGCTAGGTTTGGAGACTGGCCGTACACACCAAATCCGGGTCCACCTCAAGACCCTGGGCAATCCTCTGATCGGCGACCCGACCTACGGCGAAGCACGTTGGCGCAGCCTGCCAAAGCACCGCCAAGCCCGACTGCGGGACTTCCCCCGTCCCGCCTTGCATGCTTGGAAAATCCGTCTTCCCCACCCCAGCGACGGTGACCCTTTCGAGACTTGCGCGGCGGTGCCGCCTGACTTACGCCAGCTGTGGACTGGGTTCACCGGCGACCCGTGGCCCCTCAACGAGCCCGGCGAGAACTGAGTACAGCTCCGGAGTCGGCGGCGGGGAGTCCTCTTCTAGGCTATAGAAGCATAAATTCGGCTTGACACCGCGCGTGACCTAATCCGCTCGCCCTACGCAACCTTCAGCAGGTCGCGGAGGTCGGTGTAGGGTCGGTCTTGGGACTCCGCTACCGGTAGGCAGGTCACCTGGCCCGCGTGGGTGTTGACCCCGGCATAGAGTCCAGGATTCTCATTCACCGCGCGCGCGAAGCCCTTGTTGGCAAGATCTAGAGCATAGGGCAAGGTGGCGTTGGTCAGCGCCTGGGTCGAGGTGCGTGGCACCGCCCCGGGCATGTTGGCGACGCAGTAATGCAAGATGCCGTCGACTTCGTACACCGGGTTAGAGTGGGTGGTCGGGCGAGTGGTCTCGAAGCAGCCTCCCTGGTCCACGGCCACATCGACCACCACCGAACCTGGTTTCATCAGCTGGAGCATCTCGCGACTGACCAATTTCGCCGACGCACGGCCGGGGATCAGTACCGCGCCAATCAACACATCGGCATAGCCCAGTGCTTGCCTCAAAGTCAGGGGATTGCTCGCCAGAGTTTGAATTCCACCGTGGAAGACATCGTCAATGAACCGCATGCGTTTGGCGCTGCGCTCCAGGATGGTCACTTGTGCGCCCATTCCATGAGCGATCTTGGCGGCGTTCAGGCCCACGATGCCACCGCCCAACACCACTACATCAGCTGCCGGCACCCCCGGCACTCCAGACATCAGAATGCCACGCCCACCGTGCCGACGCTGCAAGTAGGTGGCGCCGGCAAGCACTGCCATTCGGCCTGCCACCTCAGACATCGGCGTCAGAACAGGTAGGCCGCCCTCAGCATCGGTGATTGTCTCGTAGGCTATCCCGGTCACTCCGCGCTCGACAAGAATCTCGGTGAGCAGTGGCAGAGGAGCCAAATGGAGGTAAGTGAACAGCAACTGTCCCCGGCGCATGCGTCGGTATTCAACTTCAATGGGCTCCTTGACCTTGATCACCATCTCGGCCGTGGCGTAAATCTGATCCCCATCGCCGAGGATCTTTGCTCCGGCCTCCAGATACTCCGGGTCTTCGAAAGCACTGCCTGCACCGGCCTCGGTTTCGACGAAAACTTGGTGGCCAACGCCAACCAAAGCGTGCACCCCCGCAGGGGTCATGCCGACCCGGTATTCGTGATCTTTGAGTTCCTTGGGGATGCCGATCTTCACCGGCCGGACCTGCTGGAGCCGCCAAACGCCTTGCGCTGTCCGCCTACAGTGCTAGCCTTTTCAGAACTCTTGCCCTCGCCCGAGCCTGGCTTCTTGGCAGCGTCGCCAGCAGTGGCCTGAGCCGCTACTGCTTGCTGTTGCTTCGCCGCATTGGCATGTCTGCTCTTGCTGGCGGTCATTTCGACCTTACCTTTGAAGAAGGCACCTTCCTTGATCCTCACTCGCGGCGAGGTCACATCGCCCTCCAAGCTGCCCGAGGCCAATACTTCGACCCGCTCGGTACCAATTACATCGCCATGGACCTTACCGCCGACCTGCACCGTCAGGGCGCGAATCCGTCCTTCGACCCGTCCTTGGGCGCCGACCACGACCTGGCTTTGCAAATCGATCTCGCCCTCCACAACGCCCTCGATCACCAATTCGGCAGAGCCCGAGATCTGCCCCACCACCTTGGTGCCGCTAGCAATCTGAGTAGCTGCCTGGCGGGTTGGCTGAGCAGCCTTCTGGGGCCGCTGAGCAGGGGTCACAGCTGGCCGAGAAGGGGCTGGAGTCTTGGGCCGCTCACGGTCTTTTTCACGGTTGAAGATAGACATTTTTCACCTATTCCTCGCAAGATCTCGAACGGACGACGGCCGGGACTCACATGGTCTCCAAGCCAGCAATCCGACATGTTCCCGATGTGGCGACGATACACCCCACTGGCCGGAGGTCGCAACTTTTTAGGCGACAAACGCGCTCCAACGCGGGAGACATCGAGAGGCTGTTTCGGGGGTTGAAATGGAGCGGGCAACGGGACTCGAACCCGCGACATCAAGCTTGGGAAGCTTGCACTCTACCAGCTGAGTTATGCCCGCTCGATAGGTCGGCAATTTAGCCCAGACGGAGCAAGTCGTCAAGTCATCGTCGCGGCAACCACTCACCGCTGAGAGTCAGGGGTCGAGGAACCGATCCTCGTTGGAGATTGCACCGCCGCCCGCTATACTAGTTCGCTATGAGGCAGACCGACCAAGAATCTCAACTGGACAACTCGCCAGCAGACGAGGTCGAAGGCCTCTACTTCTTCCCCGACCAAGCTGTCACCGAGTCGCAAATGCGGCAAACCCTGCATCGCGGCACCGAGCAAGAACGGGCCTGGGCGGTCTCGCATTTGCTGCGCTATGCCCTGTGGGACGATATTTGGCGCTATGTGAGCCGTGAGGACGTGCGCGAGATATTTGCCGAACTCGAGCTTCCCGAGAAGCTCCGAGCCGCTTGGGGCAGGATGCTAAAAGTGGAAGCGCCGGTCGCCTAGACGAACCTCGATCCACCTAGGCGCCGCCACCAGCTCAACAGGCGGTAGTGCTTTCTCAGCTGCCCATCAACACATCGCCGAGCCCGCCGAGTACCGAGCCTTCGCCGGTGCGCTTTCCTCCGGTCTGTGGCGCGGCGGCAAAGACCTTGCCGGCGAGCCGGCTGAAGGGCAGGGATTGAATCCACACCTTGCCAGGTCCAGTGAGCGCGGCGTAGAACAGGCCTTCGCCACCAAAGATCTTCGATTTGATGCCCGGCACGCTCTGGATCTCGTAGTTCACTTGCTGCTCGAAAGCCACTAGGCAACCGGTATCCAAGCGCATCGTTTGACCAACCTCCAAAGTGCGTTCGACCACATGGCCACCGGCGTGGATAAAGGCCAGGCCATCCCCATCGAGCTTCTGCAAAATGAAGCCTTCGCCGCCGAACAAGCCGGTAAGGATCTTGCGTTGGAAGGCAATACCCACCGAAATACCCTTGGCAGCGCACAAGAAAGCGTCTTTCTGACACAGGATGCGCCCACCGTGCTGCTTCAAGTCGAGGGGGATGATACGCCCAGGATAGGGGGAGGCGAAGGCTACGTTCTGGCGCACGGAAGCGGCGTTACCAAAGACCGTCATGAACAGCGATTCGCCGGTCAACACCCGCTTGCCTGCGCCCATCAACATGTTCAGAACGCCACCACCGCTGGCCTTTTCCTGGGCTGATCCGTCGCCGAAGATGGTCTCCATCTGAATGCCTGGATCCATGAACATGAAGGAACCGGCCTCGGCGATACAAGCCTCCTGCGGGTCCAGGGTAATTTCGACGAACTGCATCTCCTCGCCGTAGATCTTGTAGTCGATCTCGTGCGCTTCCATCGCCCCGCCCGGCGTTGCCGGCGGCGGCGCGGCAGTGCTAGCGAGAACGCCGGAGAATTCGGCGCGCGAAGACGCCTTCACCCAATTGTCCATACCTTGGGTGAAAACGTGGGTGTCAGCAGCGAGTTCTCCCGCTTGAAAGCGTGGCAGCAATTGCTCGAGGCTGTAGGGGCCTTGTTGTTGTCCGCCGAGGGCGTAGTACCAAACCTTATCGCTCATGGAATCAAAGTCCTCCAGTGTGGATTCGTCGCGCCCTGGCCCAATGTCGAGGACGCCTAGAAGCGGTCGCAGTCTAGCAGCCCCAAGACGCCGGATCAGCCTCGCGAAAGGGCTCATCACCCAACGCCGCGAGGCCATCCGGCCGTACCGAGGATGGTAGGCTGCCGGCCGCTATGGATGCTACCTTGCCCCCTCCCACGGAAGAACTGATCGAGAGCCACCTCGGTCTGCTGCAAGAGCTGACCGCTGTCTCCTCCCCCACCGGCGACAGAGCAGGCCTGCTACGCTGCTGTGAGCTGCTCTCCACCGCCTTGGCCGCCCAAGGCATGCAGGTCAGCTTGGAAGATCAGGAAGACGGCGCCGGCAACCTCATGCCGGTGTTGCACGCTACCCACCCGGCACTGGCAGAGGGCAGCTGTCTGCTGCTGGTAGGCCACCTCGACACGGTGCAAGCGGCGCTTCCACCACGCCGCAGCGAGCGGCGCCTGTGGGCTACCGGCGCCATCGACATGAAAGGAGGATTGGTTGCCCTGGTCGGCGCCCTCGCCATGTTGCGCGCCGAGGGGAGCAAACTACCCCGCGATCTGCGGCTGCTGGTGCTCCCCGACGAAGAGACCGCCGGGCCGATCTGCCAACGGCTGATGGGCCGCTGGACCGCCACCGCTCGGGCCCTGTGGATTCTTGAGCCGGGCTTGCGAGATGCCCGCCAAGAGGCTGGCGAACGAGCCACCGAGACCCTGGTGATCGGCCGTCGCGGCTTATTTCACTGGCATCTCCAGGCGGCTGGCAAGGCCGCCCATGCCGGCAATGACTTCTGGAGCGGGCGCTCTGCCGTAGAGGCGGCCAGCGAATGGACTGTCGCGGCCAGCGCCTTTTCGCGGCCTGGCGGCGGGCCGATCGTCAACCCGGCCCGACTGGTCGCTGGCGAAGCCGACTTTGTAGACCATCTCAGCCATCGCGCCGCCTTGCTCGGTACCGTCCGGAGCAGCAATGTGGTGCCTGACCGGGCGCGAATCGACGGCGAAGCGCGCTTCAGCGGTCTTCGCGACGGTGAAGAGTTGCTGCGCCAGCTGCAGCAGCTAACCGGCGAGATCAGCACCCGACGAGGGGTCGCGCTCGACTTCTCGCACTCACCCCTGGTCAAGCCCCTGGTACCGTCGGCGGCCAGTCGGCAACTGGCACAGCGAGCCTGCGCCTTGGGCTATCGCCGTGGCCTGCAGCTGCGGCTGGAGGAAGACCGCGGCGGTATTTCGTTTGCCAACTTCCTCGACCAACCCGGCGCGATTCCCACCCTCGACGGTCTCGGCCCTACCGGCGGCGGCATGCACACGCGACAAGAATTCGTCTGGATCGACTCCTTCGCCAGCCGTGTCACCCTGCTCGCTGATCTGCTCGCCCACGAAGCGGACTAGGAATTGTCTACCGTGATGGGTCGCCGGAAGCCGTGGAGATCCCGCTCGCGCCGCTTCCACGGCTTCCGGGGAGAGGCATCGGTAGGATCTCATGCATGCTAGCCAGACCAATATCAGCAGACATTCGAGCAGTGCGCCGCGATTGACGGACCAGGCATCAGAGCATATGCTCAAATGCGATCCTGGCTGTACGGTAGGCGCGCTGTAGTGCCCTCTTCGGGCTTGCTGGAAGCCCCGATTGCCAACAACCTCGGTGGCCCAACTATTGTATCCGCGCGATCTTCGCTCATCTTCGGCATTCCGTTCGGGAGCTGCCGCCAAGTACTCGTCAAACGTCGATCCGGCAACACCGGGATCAGCCGACGAACAGTCGTTGACCCCCAATCTGAAGGCTGATCCGCAAGCCATCGCCGACAGCGGATCGACCGACCCACCACCCGAGATCGCCCGCCCGCTAGTGCTGGTGGTCGACGATGAGGAGATGATCCTGACTGTCGCCAGCCAAATCCTCATTCGGCGCGGCTTTGAGGTGTTGGTGGCCCGCGACGGAGCCGAAGGCTTGCGAGTTTTTGTCGAACATTGCGACCAGATCGACCTGGTGCTGCTCGACCTGAACATGCCGGGAAGAGGAGGCTACGAGACCCTGCGGGAAATGCGCAAGATCAAGCTCAATGCTCGAGTGATCCTGACCAGTGGCTTCGGTGAGCAAGAATCTACCGACCTGCTCGACGCTAGCCAACCGGTCGACTTCCTCCAGAAACCCTACCGAGTTCAGGCCTTGGTGGCCAAAGTTCGGCAGGCCCTGGGGAGGGTCGACAACTTGGACTAATTATTTGTGGAGCAGCAGCCAGAGACCGCTGAAAGCACGCATCAAGCGTATTCTGAGCACTTGTAAACGTTGCGCCTCAGTGATGTCACCGCTCAACACGACCTGATGCATCAGATGCTCGTAGCGGCGAACGAAGAGGTCGGCCAAGAAGACGGTGCGCCGCGCCTGGGAGAAAATCGGCGCCTGCTGGGTGATCGCGCTGTCGTCGAGCAGACCGCGAATGGCCTCGACCTCTTGCTCCACTCGGAGACGCAGAGCGGCGGCGCGCAACAGCAGTTCCTCCAAATCGCGATCGCAAGTGGCGTCGCCAAACAGCCGGCGATAGGCAATCACCTCCCGCGGCTCCAAGCGAAACGGGAAGACCTCAGGCAATACCGTCACCTTGCGGGCATCGAGGGTCGGCATGGTGCCTTCGAGTACCGCGACCAGCTCGCGATAGTGCTCAGCCACGTACTCAAACTCCGTGCTTGGCCGGGGGCTTACCGGCGCCTCGCTACCCAGCAGCTCCCGCAATTCTGGCGATTGCACCACCGGTCCTTGGTCAAAGTCACGCTCAGGCCGCAGCTTGGGCAGCAGAGCGGCCATTCGCCGACGCAGACCGACCAGGGAGTCCAGGCGCACGTTGGAGCCCTCCAGCTGCTGCTCGAAGCGCTCGACCGCGACGCGGAAATCCTTGAGCTCGCGATCTAGCTTCAGGTCGACCGGAACTTCCCGTTCGAGTTCAAAGATCTCCTGGTACTCGGCTACAATGCGCTGTTCCTCGTGGTGATAGAGCTTTCGCACCAGATTCTTCAGCTTCAGATTGGTCTCGACGATTTCGGGACAGATACTGGGCTGGAAGTAGAGGTCGCCGAGCTCATGTTTGAGTTGTCGATAGCGCAGTACCAGACCCGTGCCGTCGAGGTCCTGGATACTCTTCACCTTCTCGGCATTGCGCCGCATTTCGATCAACTGGCCGAGCCTCTGCTCGATCAAGCTGGACTCCGCCGAAGGACTTCCCAGCGCCGACCAAAAACCCTCCGAGACCTCCCGCAAATGGGTACGGTCGCGGGGCAGGAAGGCATCGAGGTGTTCGTCGAACTCCTCGCACAGCTTGGTGGTCAGAAAGTCAACTTTGTCCAGCCGGTCAGCGCTCCAACTGCCATTCTGCGAGAAAAGGTAGAACTTGACCAGCTGCGATAGGATGGTGTCCTCGTAGCTCTTGACCCGCTGGAAGAATTGGCGCAGCTGGCTCGGCGAGACCTCGCCGTCGCTTTCGCGGAGCGACTTGATCAGCTGGCTCAGCTCGATTTCGACCTCCGCGAGTTCTTCACCGGCGGCCTCGGCCCCGGTCTCCGTGAGGTTCTTCGAGATGGTCTTGAGCCGTGAATAGAGGCCCTGAAAGTCCGCCGGTTGCTCCGGCAGCGGCCGTTCAACAAAGACCTTCTGCAGATTCTGTAGAAACTGGTGGAAGGTCCAGGCGGACTTGAAGACGTTCGATTGCCTGACGTACTGGCGATGAACGCTGTTCAGCTGCTGCACTGACATTGTCGAGACTCCGTTGCCATGAGCGCCGGGCAGAGAGTTCGAGCGGGTTGGCCGGCTGAGATAGGTTCCTGCGCTGATTCTAATCCTACTACCTTACGACAATCCGAGATAGAAATGACCAATTCACCTGATACCAGTGCAGCTACTCCGCGAATCTTGATCTCCGCCGAGGATCTCAGTCAACGCATTACCGAACTTGCCGCTGAAATCGACCGCGACTATCGCGACAGCGAACGGCTGATCACCATCGGCGTGCTCAAGGGTTCGGTGTTCTTCATGGTCGATCTCCTGCAGCAGGTGACGGTGCCGCTGGCAGTTGATTTTTTTCAGACTTCTAGTTATGGCGACGGCACCATGCCGGGCGAGGTGCGGATCAAGAAAGACATCGACCTGCCGATTCGCGGCGCCGATGTGCTGTTGATCGAGGATATCGTCGACACCGGCTACACCCTGCGCACTATTCTCGACTTGCTGCGCTTCCGCGGCGCCCGCAGCGTCAAGCTCTGCGCCCTGCTCGACAAAGTCGCCCGCCGCGAGGTCGAGGTACCGATCCACTACCGTGGATTCGAGATCGACGATGTGTTCGTGGTCGGCTACGGTCTGGACTATGCTGAGCGCTACCGCAACTTGACCTACATCGGGGTCTTCGACCAGATCCCTGAAATCTGAAGTTCAAACCGCGCTTGCCTCACCAGAGGTGCGCGCCGAGGATTCCATTGATGAAATTCATCCACAGCGCCGACGCCCCTGAGGCCATCGGCCCCTACTCCCAGGCCATCGCCGTCGATGGCTGGCTATACACCTCGGGCCAGATTCCCCTCGACCCCGCCACCGGCGAGATGGTCGAAGGTGATTTCGAGACCCAGACCCGGCAAGTCCTGAGCAACCTGACCGCCGTGCTGGAGGCCGCCGGCTGCACCTTCGGCGACATCGTCAAGGCCACCGTCTATGTCGCCGACATGGCCGACTTTCCCCGCCTCAACAAGCTCTACGCCGAAGCCATGGGAGAGCACCGCCCAGCCCGCTCGACCGTGCAAGCAGCCCAGCTGCCCAAGGGATCGCGGGTCGAGATCGATCTGGTGGCGCGTATTCCTTGAGCTGAGAAACACGCCGGTCCTAGCAGCCTGTGGCAAAAGCCTAGCCCCGCCCGAGATACTCGTCGAGCAGCTCAGCCTGGATCTCAGATTTGCCGCGGTGGACGATCTCATCGACCAACTCGGCCAGTTCGGCGTCGAGCCAATCCAAGACCTCGAGGTTTTCTTCACGCGCCACCGCCGCCAGGTCGTAGCGGGTGGTCTCGGCACCGCGGGCGGCACGGAAAATCGCTTGCCCGCGGCCTAGCGGGCGCTCTAGGCGAGACCACAACTCGGCAATCAACGACAGCTCGGCGGCGATCTTGCGATTGGCGGTTTGGCGCTGGCTCTGGCCGGTGTCGGGGCGGGGCATGAAGGTCTCGAGACCGTGGCTGGCGGCCACCCGCGCCAAAGCGCGTTCAGCGGGCGGTGGGCCATGAAACAAAGCATCGTAAACCCTATCGCTCTGCCCTTCGGCCAGGCGCCGGCGCAGAATCGGCGTCAACTCCAGGGTCAGCGGCTGGACAAATCCAACCCCCGCCGCTGCCAACAGCTCGCAGCCTTCCTGGCCAAGCTCTGGCTGGTCGGTCAGGCCGGCGATCAGTGGCCACACCGCGCCGCTACCGGCGGGCAGTTCAGTGAGTGCCTCCAGGCGCCCCTCTAGCAAGGGGATGAGCAAGTCGTAGACCAGCGTCGCCGGGCCTGTCAATGCAGCCTCACCGGGTAGCAGTTGCAGCAGCACCGGGGTGCCAGAAGCGCTCAGCCGCTCAACCAGCCGGTGGCGCTCTGCCACCAGCCGTGGCGCCACCGGCGGAATATAAAACAGCTCGTCGCGCCCCTCGGCCTTGATCTCTGGAATGATCTGGCCGGGGCCGGCCTCCCCCACACCCAACCGAGCTGCCGCCAAATAGGTCCACAGGCCACCACAGCCACGCCAAGAACGCGGCGCCATGCCAATCCAAAAGCGCCCCGGTTCGGGCAACTGGCGCACCGGCAGAGTACGACTCATCAGCGCCAACACCTCGACCGCAGGATCCTCACCGCCGCCTCTCAGCGCCCCTGACCACGGAGCTCGAGAGCCCGCTGGATGTATTTGGCTAACACGTCGATTTCCAGATGAACACGGTCGCCAACCACCCGCTCACCCAGAGTGGTCGCCTGCAAGGTGTGGGGAATTAGAGCGACCGAAAAGCGCTCGTCGTCTAAGCTGGCAACGGTCAGACTGACCCCGTCGAGAGTCACTGATCCCTTCTCTACAAAGCCGGCCAGGTGTTCGCTAGGTAGAGAGAAAATGAGTTCGCGGTGAGCTTCCAGATCTCGTCGGGCAAGCACCTCGACGGTGCCGTCAACATGCCCTTGGACCCAGTGTCCACCGAGCGGATCGCCGAGCCTCAGCGCCGGCTCCAAATTGACCGCCTGACCGGCATCGAGCGCACCCAGACGAGTTCGGGCAAGTGTCTCGGGGGAAAGTTCCACCTCGCAGCTAGTGCTGGCCAGCTCGACCACCGTTAGGCAGACTCCTTCCACCGCCAGGCTGGCACCGATAGTCAGCCGTTCGCCAAGCTCCGCGCTGAAGCCGATCCGCAGCCGCACCCCACCCTCCGAAGAAGCTCTCGGAGCCGCCGTCAGCCGGCCACACTCAAGCACAAGTCCGCTAAACATCCAGCTCGAAACCCCTCGATGATCAAGTCTTCGCCCCGTCGCCGGGCACGCATTCCATCCAGCCGCGGCGCCGCCGCCAGCGGCTCAAAACCAGCACCACCCACCGGTCCCGGAGCCGAGACACCAGCGATCAGTAGCGGCGCGCAGTCGACTCCCACCCGATCGTAGAGCCCGGCGGCGACGAAGGCGGCGGTGATCTCGCTACCACCCTCGACTAACAGACTCTGCACTCCGCGCCGACCCAAGTCGGCGAGAACGCTGGCCGGTGTCAGCCGATCGAGATATTGCACTTCGGCTCCTCGGTCGCTGAGCGCCGCCACAGCCGCAGCATCCGATCTCTCAGTGTACACCAGCACCGGCCCCTCGATGCTCAGCATCCGCGCCGTCGGTGGCAGGCGCAGGCGACGATCAAGAACTAGCCGCAGATTTGCCCCAAGGGTCTTCTTCAAACGTCGGTTGAGGCTCGGATCGTCAGCCAGGGCGGTGCCGCTACCGACCAGAATGGCATCGTGGTCTTCGCGCTGCTCCATCCCCCAGCGACGGCCGGCGGCCGAGGAGATCCACTGGCTGTCGCCGCCGGCGGTGGCGATCTTGCCGTCGAGGCTCATCGCCCATTTGAGGCTGACCGCCGGACGGCCCATGGTCATGGCGACCAAGAAACGCCAGTTGAGCCGCACCGCCTGTTCAACCAGGTAGCCACAATCGACCTCGATACCCGCCGCGGCAATGCGCCGCAGGCCACGGCCGGCGACTTGCGGGTTGGGATCGCGATGGCAGACCACCACGCGGCGAACACCGGCGGCGATCACCGCTTCGCAGCAGGGACCGGTGCGGCCCTGATGGCTGCAAGGCTCGAGGGTGACGAAGAGGGTGGCACCCCGAGCCCGAGCGCCAGCGACCGCCAGCGCCTCGACCTCGGCATGGGGTCCACCGAGCTGCCGGTGCCAACCCTCCCCCACCACTTCCCCACCTGCTGTCACGACCACCGCGCCTACCTGGGGATTGGGAGAGGTGCCAAAACGACCGCGAGCGGCGAGCCGCAGAGCCCGTTGCAGAAAGGCGCAATCAACCGCGGCCAGCGGCCTATTCGAAGAGGGCAGCGGCAAACTCCTCAGCCTTGAATGCAATCAGATCATCGGCTCCCTCGCCGACCCCGAGGTAGACCACCGGCAGCTTCAGATCGCGGGCGACGGACACCACCATGCCTCCTTTGGCAGTACCGTCGAGCTTGCTCAAGACCACTCCATCGACCGGCATCACCCGTTGAAACTCCCGCGCTTGCAGAATGGCGTTCTGGCCGGTAGTGGCGTCGAGTACCAACAGGGTGCGGCGAGAGAAGCCCTCGCTGGCGCGGTCGATCACCCGACCGATCTTGCCCAACTCGGCCATCAGGTGCTCTTTATTGTGCAGCCGGCCGGCGGTGTCGGCGATCACTTGGTCGGCGCGCCGAGCTCGACCGGCTTGTAAGGCATCGAAAATCACCGCTGCCGGGTCGCCGCCGCTCTGCTGACGGATCACTTCGCAGCCCAACCTCTCGCCCCACAGGGACAGCTGTTCAATGGCGGCGGCGCGAAAGGTATCTCCGGCAGCCAGCAAGACCCGCTCGCCACGGCGTTGATGAAAACGGGCCAACTTGGCGATTGTGGTGGTTTTGCCGACACCATTGACACCCACCACCAAGGTGATGGTCGGACAGGCCAAGACTGCTGGCGCGGGCATCTGCCGCAGCATCTCCGCAACCAAAGCGGCCAGTTGGCGGCGCAACGCCGCGCCATCACCGGTGCTGCCAGACTCGACCTGGCCGCGCAAAGTCTCGACTAACTGCAAAGAAGTCTCGACCCCCAAGTCAGCGCCGATCAAGGTCTCTTCGAGGTACTCCAGCGCGTTCTCATCGAGCACTCCACGCCCATCCATCCGCGCGTCAATACGCTCGATCAACTCGGTGTGGGTCATCAGCAAGCCCCGTTTGAGCTTGCTCCAGAAACCGCCTTTTCGCTTACTCTGCAGCTCGCTCTCCGGAGCCAACTGCAGGGGATCGGTGTGGTGGGAACTCATCAGCCTCTACTCTCCCTGGGACCCACTGCCAAATCGGCAGCAGGCTCAGTATTGATCGGTAAAGCATAGATCGCGATGCGGGGCTCCGGCAGCCTCGCCCTGGCCGGCGGTTCAGGTCAGCTCGGCAAAGACTTCACGGGCAATTTCCTGCCGCGCCAGTTCGAGCGCTTCCGTCGCCCGCGCGAAAATCGCTGGCCGCCGCTGGACGAGCACCAGATAATAAGCCTCCGGCAGCTGCGCGGCGTACAGGTGCAGGCCTTCTTTTTCGATGTGCAAGGTCCGCGGCGAACCACAGCCGCTGGACTCCAGTACGGTGGTCAAATGGCGCATGTAGATACCGACATAGGCGCCAAGAATTTTCATCTTGTAGGGCGAAAACTCGCTACAGGCAACATGTACGGCCTCGCCGCTTTCGTCGAGGAACATTGCTGCCACCACGCTCTCGTCGCTGGCCAGCAGATTGGCTATGGTGTATTGAAAAGGCATGCCTCAGATCCTGCTGCAAGAGACTCCAACGCAAAGCCGCAACCAAGGGATCCCTACCCGCGGCGACTCGACCCAGCGGGCCGGATTCAGTTGGGCGGCAAGACGGACGGAACGACTAAATCAATGCTGGTACTATCCACCTCTCCAGCGTCGTCTTGGCTTGCCGACTCTTGTGTTGGACGGATCTTAATGCGCCCGGCCTCCCAGGCCAACAAGAAGGCGGTGACGATCTTGGCATCAAACTTGGTTCCTGTGAGCTGCTTGATCCGATCGAGGGCATAATCGGTGGTGTAAGCGTTCTGATAGGGCCGGTTGGTAGTGATGGCGTCGAAGGTGTCGGCAACGGCGATAATCCGCGCCATCAGTGGAATCTGGTCGCCTTTCAGGCCATCCGGATAGCCAGAACCGTTCCAAGCTTCATGGTGCCAGCGGATGCCGGGAATCATCTGCCGCAGGTCGGAAATCGGCTCGACGATTTCGGCACCAACCACCGGGTGCAACTTCATCTGCTCGAATTCCTCGGCGGTTAGCACCCCCCCTTTCTTGAGCACTCGATCGTCCACCCCGATCTTGCCCACATCGTGCAACACGGCGCTGATCCACACCCGCTGGCGAACGTCGGCGGGCAAGCCAAGGTGGCGAGCGATGGCCCGGCTATAGGCCGCTACCCGCTCGGAGTGGCCGCGAGTGTAGGGATCCTTGGCATCGATGGCAGCCGCGAACGCTCGAATCGAACTGATGAACAGCTCGCGATTGGCCTCGGCGGCACGTTTGAGCTGCTCGACATAGCTCTCGACGTGATCGCTCATGCGATTGAAATCGTCGGCCAGCTCAGCGATCTCGAAGCCTACCCATTCAGTATCGATGCGCTGGTGGAAGTGACCCTGGGCGATCTGATGGCTGGAATCCGTAAGCCGCTGTATCGGCCGGCTCAACCAGCGGGCGGCGGCCAAGGCAAAGACCGAAGCCAGAGCTACCAAGAGCAGAGAAGAAAGCAGGGTGTTCATCGCCATCTGCTCAACTTCGACGAAAGCCGCCTTGGCAGGCATATGCGCCACCACCACCCAACCGCTTTCGGCCACTGGCGACACCCTGGCCAGAACTGGCAGCAGACGATCGCGCAGTTGCAAGTTGTAGCGGCGAGTCACCGAAATCGGCTGGCGGACAAAGTCACTGACCAAGTCAGTCTCCATCAACGCCAGCTCTACTTCAGGGTCGCCATCGCCGGACCACAGCAACTGACCGGTGCGGTCGACGACGATGATCTCCTTGCTATTCAAGTTCACTTGCGAACGCAAGGTGGCGCGGATCAACGGCGGCTCGACCAGCGCCTGAGCGATCAAGCGCTCGCCGCTTGCTGCTTCGACCAGTACCGCCACCGCCACCAGGGGTCGCTCGCCGCGGGGCAAAGCTGCAAACCGGTAGACCACTGATTCTGCCGCCAGGCTGGATTCCTGAAACGCCAAGGTCAAGGCTTGAGCAGCCGGTGCGCTGAGATCCTTGAAACCAAAGCGCAGACCATAGCCCTCTGCATTGGCCAAGCGCAGAACTACAATGTCGGGATGATCGTCGAAGAAAGAGCGCATCAACTCTTCGACCCAGGGCTCACCGAGTCGGGTTTTCACCGATTCGAGATCGGGCACCGCCAGCAACACTCTGCCCAGCTGGCGTAGCTCGGACCGGTACTTCGCCAACCCCTCGCTGAGTTCCTGCGCCAGGCTCTGCGCCGAAGTCGTCAGGCGAACTGTTTCGTGGGTCTCGAGAATGTCACGATTCTCGGCAATCAGCCGCCAGCTACTGATCAGCAGGGGAATGATGCCGGAGAACAACAGCAACAAAAAGAGCAAATAGCGCAGCTTGACCCGGCGCATGAAAGAGCGCAAGCGGCGCGGCGGCCGAGATGAAGACGTAGGGTTGCTGGCGTGCTCAGTCAATCAAAGGGTCCCCGTGCTGCTATCCCTCCAGCAACAGAGTTTGACTGCCCAAACCACTGAACCGCAGCTCAACACATTAGATTGCCGGACAGTATACATGAATCGAGCGCGACCGGTAGCCGACGCGGCTATCCAAGGATCTGGCACAGAGCGTTAGGCTAAGAATTCGTCCAGCTCGCGCAGCACTTCGGCCACCGGGATATCCTCCACCATGCGTCCTTCACCGAGTCGTGCCGGTAGCACCCAAACCAGCCCTTTCTCGGTAGCTTTCTTGTCGCGGGCCATCAACTCGACCAGCCGCGCCGACTGCAACCCTGGCAAGGGCGGCAGGTCCATGCGCCGCAGCAGAGTCCGCAAGCGATCGGCCTCGGCCGGCGGCAGGCCACGACGTTCCGCCAAGCGTAGGGCGAAGAGCATGCCCCAGGACACCGCATCGCCATGGCGAAGTTGCCGATAGCCGGTGGCGGCTTCGATCGCATGGGCCAGGGTGTGACCAAAATTGAGCAGTCGGCGTCGATCTCCTTCACCCAGATCGCTCTTGACCACCGAGCACTTGGCGGCCACCGCCGCCGCCACCACCGAGGCTAGCCGCCGCGGCTCGCCGGTCAGGATGGATGGCAGATGATCTTCAACTTGGCGCAGCAGATCCAGGTCAAGAAGGAAGGCTATCTTTACCACTTCCGCCAAGCCCGCCCGCAGCTCCGCCGGGGGCAGGCTGGCTAGCCAACGGGTGTCGGCCACCACCATGGCCGGGTGGTGAAACAGCCCAACCGTGTTCTTGCCGGCCGCTAGATCGACCCCGGTCTTGCCGCCGATGGAAGCATCTACCTGGGCCAGCAAGGTGGTTGGGAATTGGGCAAACTCGATGCCGCGCAGAAAGCAGCCGGCGACAAAACCACCCAGGTCGCCAACGCTACCGCCCCCTAGGCACAGCAGGCGACTGTCGCGCTTGCCTACCTCGAGCATCTCCTGCCACAGCCGCTCCGCCTCACTGATCTGCTTGGCAGCCTCGCCATCAGGAGCCTGCAGCACCACCGTGCGCGCCGCCAAGGGGCGTAGAACTTCGACGACAGGCCCCAGACAAGCCAACACCTGCGGCGACGACAGCAAGAAGAGAGTGCGGCCGCGCAGCCAGGCCGTCAACTGCGGCAGGGCGGCTTCCAAGGCCCCGACACCGATGTAGATCTCCGTGCGGCCCACGGCATGGTCGAGCTGCTGGCGGTAGATCATCCGTCGCCCTTGTCGTCACCCTCATCATCACTCTCAGCTGCCGCGGCCGGCGGGTCGTGAACACCGATGTGCAGCTCTTCGAGCTGCTGCTGCTCCACCACCGACGGGGCCTCGGTCATCAAACAGTTCGCTGAGGTAGTCTTGGGGAAGAGGATGACGTCGCGAATCGACGGCACTCCGGCCATCAGCATGATGATCCGATCCAGTCCCAAGGCAATGCCGCCGTGCGGTGGCGCACCAAAGCGCAGCGCCTCGAGCAAGAAACCAAAGCGCGCCTCAGCCTCCTCAGCATCAATACCCAACAACTCGAAGACCTGGCGCTGCACCGGCTGCTGATGAATTCGGATCGAGCCGCCACCGAGTTCGACACCATCCATCACCACATCGTAGGCCCGCGAGCGCACCTCCCCCGGAGCACTCGCCAGGAGGTCCAAGTCGTCCTCGTGGGGGCTGGTGAAGGGGTGGTGGAGAGCCGCCCAGCGCTGTTTCTCCTGGTCCCTAGCAAAGAGCGGGAACTCGGTCACCCAGAGGACGGCATGGCGGTCTTGAGGGATCAGATCGTAGTCGCGCGCTAGCTGCAAGCGCAGGCGCCCCAAGGCTTCTGCGGTGGAGCCGGCCGGACCGGCAGCTATCAGCGCCAAGTCTCCCTCCTCCAAGCCGAGCAGCGCCGCGGTGCTCTCCAGTTCGCTCTCGCTGAGCGCTTTTTTGACCTGGAAGATGAGTTCTCCCTGGCGCTTGCGCAGCGCCAGAACACCAGCCGCGCCAGCTTGACGAGCGAGCGCCGCCCAGCCATCGAGCTGTTTGCGGCTAGCGCTAGCAGCACCAGGAATGCGGAAGCCGCGCACCACTCCGCCACTCTCGACGGCACCACGAAAGCCGCGAAAACCGCTCTCGCCGAGTAGTTTCGAGAGCTCATGAATTTCGAGTCCAAAACGCAGATCCGGCCGATCGCTGCCAAACCGCGCCATCGCCTCGGCGTAGGTCATCCGCGGCAGAGGCCGCGGCAGATCGATATCGACCAGGGCAAACATGCGCCGCAGTAGGTCCTCGGTGAGAGTCATCACCTGGTCTTCGTCGACAAACGACAGCTCCAGATCGATCTGAGTGAACTCAGGCTGGCGATCGGCGCGCAAGTCCTCGTCGCGGAAACAGCGAGCGATCTGGTAGTAGCGCTCGAAGCCACTGACCATCAGCAGCTGCTTGAACAGCTGCGGTGACTGCGGCAAGGCATAGAAACGGCCGGCATGGACCCGGCTCGGCACCAGGTAATCGCGCGCGCCCTCTGGCGTTGACCGGGTCAGGATGGGTGTTTCGAGTTCGAGAAAACCAGCCTCGTGCAAGAAATTACGGGTCGCAAAAGTGGCTTGATCGCGGAGTAAGAAATTCTGCTGCAAAGAGCGGCGGCGCAGGTCGAGATAGCGATACTTCAATCGCAGTTCTTCGCCGACCTCTTCCTTGTCATCCAGTCCAAAAGGCGGCGTCGCTGAGCGCGAAAGCACCAAGGCGCGGTCGACATCCACCTCGATGGTACCACTGGGCAACCGCGAATTGACATTTTCGGGATCACGCCGCACCACCTCCCCCTCGACTTCCACCACCCACTCGGGGCGCACCACTTCGAGCACCTGGTGCGCCTGCTGGCGCTGATCTGGATGGATCACCACTTGCACCAAGCCGCTGCGATCGCGCAAATCCAGGAACAGCAGGCCACCGAGATCACGGCGACGATGGACCCAGGCTTGTAGTTTAACCCGCTGTCCGACAGCGGATTCATCGAGGGTACCAGCGTGGCTGCGTCGCATGACTATTCTCCGTTGTCAGGCAACAGCCGCTGTCGATCGGCGGCGGTCAACATTGCCAAGTATTCATCTTTAAGCGCCACGTAGCGATCGGCGATGGCAGAGATCTCAGCGCTTTCTGCTGGGCTCAACGGGCGCACTACCCGAGCGGGTACGCCCAGCGCCAGCTGGCCGGCGGAAATTCGCTGGCCCGGCGTCACCACGGCGCCAGCACCCACCTGGGCACCGCGCTCGACCACCGCGCCATCGAGCACTCGCGCGCCAATGCCGATCAGCGCCCCGTCTTCGACCGTGCAACCATGCACCATCGCACTGTGACCGACCACCACGCCGCTGCCCAGAGTCAGCGGAAACCGCTGGTGAGTGACATGCAGCACGCTACCGTCTTGGATATTGGTGCGGGCACCGATGCGCATCCAATTGACATCACCCCGCGCCGCGGTGTGAAACCAGAACGAGACATCGTCACCCACTTCAATATCGCCGGTGAGGTAGGCCGAGGGCGCCACCCAAACACCTCTGCCGAGACGGGGCTCGACGCCGCGGTAAGGATAGATCGGCATTTGTGCTGGTCCAGTTCTCAGGTCAGCCTACACGAAGGACAGGCGGGAGCGCTCCGATCAGCCGTCTTGCCGCGGCGCGGCAGGCGACGGCCGAGGCTGCGGATGGTATCACTCAAGGGTCGCCCTCGGCGGCTCTCCTGCCCTCGCTGCCAGTTCGTCACTGAAACCACTGGCGGTCGAGATTCGTTACACTCTGCATCAACCGCGCAACCACCGCCAAGCACCGAACCGCCCTTCCCCCAGCAGCCCGACACCAAGCAATGACTCCAACCAGCGCTCAGCCCCCTACCGACGGGCCGTCGATCGACGTGGTTATTCCGGCCTACAACGAAGAACAGAGCCTGCCTCTGGTGCTGGCCGATATACCGCGGCCGCCGGTGCGCCGCATCGTAGTGGCCAACAACCGCTCCACCGACACCACTGCCGAGGTGGCCACGGCCGGCGGTGCCGAGGTCGTCGAGGCGCCGATTGCAGGCTATGGCAGCGCCTGCCTGGCCGCTCTTGCCCACTTGCGCGCCAGTGGTCCGCCGGAAATCGTCGTCTTTCTCGATGGCGACTACTCCGACCACCCCGAAGAACTTCCTGATCTAGTGGCGCCGATCCTCTCTGGCCGCGCCGACGCGGTGATCGGCTCGCGCACCCTGGGGCAGCGCGAACGTGGCGCCTTGCTGCCCCAAGCCAGGATGGGCAATCTGGTCGCCTGCACGCTGATTCGCCTGCTGTATTCTCACCGCTACACTGATCTCGGCCCCTTTCGCGCCATCCGCTGGAGCGCCTTCGAGCGCTTGGCGATGCGCGACACCAATTTTGGTTGGACCGCCGAACTTCAAGTCAAAGCACTGCGCCACGACATGACCGTGGTCGAAGTGCCGGTGAGCTACCGCAAACGGGTCGGCGTCTCCAAGATCACCGGCACCCTCAAAGGCACCTTGCTGGCGGGTTATAAGATCCTGCTCACCGTCTTTCGCTACAGTTTCGGCAAATTGGAATAGGAAATCCGCCAGGCATGACCGAAATCAGCGACCGCCCCGCCGCGATCACCATCGACGTCGAAGTGCGCTACGCCGAAACCGACAAGATGGGCATCGTCCACCACTCGGTCTATCTGGTGTGGTTCGAGCTGGCGCGCACCCGTCTGTGCATGCAGAGTGGCTTTCACTACGCCGATATCGAAGAGCAGGGCCACTTCCTGGTGGTCACCCGCACCGCATGCCGGATGCTTTCAGGCGCTCGCTACGGCGACACCGTGCAGGTGACTTGCTGGCTGGAGAAAATGGCCAGCCGCGCCCTCTCCTTCGCCTACGCCGTCCACCGCGGCGAGCAGAAACTAGCTACCGGCCGCACCGGCCACATCTGGGTCGACCGCGCCAGCGGCCGCCCCTGCCGCACCCCGCCGCAGGTGCTGGAACCGTTCCGCAAGATGGCGGGTTTACCATGAAAATCTAACACGTCGTGTTCAATTTTCATGGTAAACGACCGCTGAGGCCCCGTCTTACCGCACCATGTCACTGTACTGATCACAGCACCCACACCAGGCCGAAGACCATCAGCGACACCGCCGCGATCTTGCGCCGGCTGACCGTCTCGGCAAAGAGCAGGTGGCCGAAAACCAAGGCCAGGGCGCTGCCCAGACCGCGTTTGACGGTTTCGACCAGACCTACCCAAACCTGCTGGATGGCGAAGAACTGCAAACCCAGCGCGACCACGCCGATCAACGCCGCCAGCACCATCCAAACCAACGCCGGGCGCAAGCTGGCGACCTCTCGCAGACGGCCACGGCGCCAGAGCAGCAAGGCCAGGCCCAGGGAAATTCCGACAGACAACACCAGCATGTGGACGGCTGAGCTGGTGTGGCGCAGCGCCAGTTTGTCGAATACTGGCGCGATCGACCACAAGAGCGCCACCAACACCATGTAGCGGCTTCCGGGCTCATCGGTCAACGCCCGCAGCAGGGCCGAGGGCGACAAGCCGAGTTCGGGACGGCTGTTGAGGAGTAAGGCCCCCAGCACCACCAACGAGATACCAAACCACTCACCCACCGCCGGCACCTCACCGAGTAGAGGAATACCAAAGAGGGAACTGAATACCGGGGTCAGCGCCAGCAGCGGCAGGGTGGCGCTCATCGGAGACAGCCGTACCGACTGCATGTAGGCAACGCTAGCCACCAGATTGACGACGATCCCCAAGCCCCCGGGCAGCCAGTAACCAGGTTCGATCGCCCAGCTTGCCTCCACCCACGCCCAAACCAAGATCAACGGCAACTGCACCAAGACCATTGCCAGAGTCACCGCGGTGGCCCGGCCATAGATCGCCAAACGCTTGCGCACGACATCGAGCAGCGACCAGCCCAAAGAGCAGAGAATCAGCACCACCAGGGTGAGCGAGCCTAACGACATCTCGAAATCCAGTCTTTCACCGCGCCACTTTAGTCCCTACTTGCTAGTAATCCCAGACCTGAGCCGTGGTGTTCCGATAGACTTGGAGTGCCCCCCGAACCTCGCAGCGGGATTTCCACGCCAGGGATTCGTTCGCCGGCCGGGAGGCAAGAACATCATGCACTTGACCCCAGAACTGCTCGCCGATGTGCTGGCGCGCCAGCAGTTGATCAGCGCTGAGCAGCGCGAAGAGATCCTGCATCAGGCCAAGCTGCTGCCACGCCACCTGCGCTCGTCGAAGGCCTACAGCCAAAAATCGGTGGCCTACGAGCTGGTCACCAAGCTCGGCCTGACCAGTAGCAATGGCGACGGTCCTCTCGACGAACAGCAGATCGCGCGGGCGATCGCCACCGAGGCACAGCTGGGCTTTACCCGCATTGATCCGCTGGCGCTGGATGCCGACTTGATCGAGTCCCAGGTCTCACGCCCCTTCGCCCGCCGCCACCGCATGGTGCCGTTGGGGATTCGCGACAACGTCCTGCGGGTAGCCTGCGCCAACCCTTTCGACCTCGAGGCGCTCGATTCTTATCGCCGCATCGCCGGCCGCAAGATCGAGCTGGTGGTGGCCTCGGAACCGGAAATCCTCAAGGGACTGACTGAATTCTACGGCCTGCGCCAGTCGGTCAAGAAGGCGGAACGGGACCTCACCGGTGGCATCGACCTGGGCAATCTCGAACAGCTCGTGCGGATGAAAAACGAGGCCGAGATCGAGTCCAGCGACCAGCATGTGGTCAATGCTGTCGAGTACATGCTGCAACACGCCTACGACTCTCGCGCCTCGGACATTCACATCGAGCCCAAACGGCAGGGGTCGTTGGTGCGCTTCCGCATCGATGGGGTACTGCACGACATTCAAGAGATTCCCAAGGTCGTGCATCGGGCGGTGGTCAGCCGCATCAAGACCATGTCGCGACTCGACATCGCTGAAAAGCGGAAGCCGCAGGACGGTCGGGTGAAGACGCTGCGCGCCGGGCGCGAGATCGAACTACGGGTGTCTACCTTGCCGGTGGCATTCGGCGAAAAAGCGGTGCTGCGGATCTTCGACCCAGGTGTGCTGGTGCAGGACCTCACTGGCCTGGGCTTCTATCCTGAAGAACTCGACACCTTCTCGAAGTTCATTACCCGGCCGCACGGCATCGTGCTGGTCACCGGCCCTACCGGCTCGGGCAAAACCACGACCTTATATTCGGCGCTGCGCACCATCGCTACTCGCGAGCAGAACATCACCACCATCGAGGACCCCATCGAGCTGGTTTACGAGGGATTCAACCAAACCGCTGTCAACCCCAAGATCGGCATCACCTTCGGCAAAGCCCTGCGCCACATCTTGCGCCAGGATCCCGACATCATCATGGTTGGCGAGATCCGCGATCACGAAACGGCGCAGAATGCCATTCAAGCAGCCCTCACCGGCCACCTGGTGTTCTCCACTTTGCACACCAACGACGCCGCCTCGTCGATCAGCCGCCTGGTCGATCTCGAGGTCGAGCCGTTTCTGATCTCTTCGACCTTGATCGGCACCATGGCCCAGCGACTGGTGCGACGGATCTGCAAACATTGTAAGGAAGAGCGACATCTGTCCGCTGAGGAAGCCGGCATGCTGCGCCTGTCGGTGCCGCAAGGCAAACAGCTCAAGGTGTTCGAGGGGGCAGGCTGCTTCGAATGCCGCCAGACGGGCTACCTCGGGCGTGCTGGCATTTTCGAGATCCTGGCTTTGGACGACAGAATCAAGGAGTTGGTGATCGACAGCGCCGACGCCGCCAAGATCAAGCGCGAAGCTGAGGCCTCGGGAATGCGCACTCTGCGCCAATCGGCCTTGCGCAAGCTGGCCGACGGGGTAACAACCTACGAGGAGGTGGTGCGGGTCACGGCGCTTTAGCCGACCACTCTGCCGCCGATGAGCGCCTACCTTCCCCACCGTCGCCGCCTGCGCAGTTCGTTGGCCTGTCTCGACACCGCCGGCTTGCTGCTTGCAGCTTGGCTGGCCCTGATATTGCGCTTTCCGGCAGAAACTCAAGCGGCGAAACTAAGCGAGCTGCTGTCACGCCCTGGGCTGCTGGCCTGGGCAGTGGTCAGCGCCTGGTTGTTGGCAATTGCCTCGGAGATTTTTGAGCCGGAGGTCTTACACCGCCGTTTCGAGGTCTTGATTCGCGCCTTGGTCACTGTCCTCGCCTGGGCGGTGTTGCTGGTCTTGGCCACCTACCTGCGACCGGGATGGGCCTATGGCCGCGGCCTGCTGGCGCTGACCGCTAGCGGCTGGCTGATCCAGATGGTGGCGACCCGCTGGCTATTCTCCGCCTGGCTGCGCAAGCGCGCCAAGTTCCCCGCCCTGGTGGTCGGCGAAGCAGTCGCGGTGCGACGCTTCTGCACCGAATTGATGGCGCGTCCTTCGGCCCCCTGGCTGCCGGTCGACGCGGCAAATCTGGAGTTCGCCGACCTGCAACGGGAGATCAACCGCCAAGCCGCTAGCCTAGTTGTGCTGGCACCGGGCGACGAGCATGCCTTGGAGATGGAGGCCAGCCTCTCGGCCTTGCATTTCTCCGGCGTGCCGGTGACCGCCGCTTCGGAGGTCTGGGCCTGGTTGGAGGAACGCCTGCCGCTCGAAGCGCTGACCCCGGCGTTTTTTCTCCACCAGCCGGGATTCGGCGCCGTGCATTGGGAGCTGTTCAATCGCGTCACCCGCATTCTCGACCTATTGTTGGCCAGCCTGCTAATGGTTGTATCGCTGCCGATTTTTGCGGTTGCCGCGCTACTGTTGTTAATCACCGACGGCCGGCCGGTGCTCTACCGTCAGCAGCGGGTGGGGCAGTTCGGCCGCCGTTTTACCTTGCTCAAGCTTCGCACCATGCGCACTGATGCCGAACGCCACGGCCCAGAATTCGCCAGCCGACGCGATCCGCGAACCACCGCCATCGGCAGTGTGCTGCGCCGCTTTCGCATCGATGAATTGCCGCAGCTCCTGAATGTGGTCAAGGGAGAGATGTCCTTGGTCGGCCCCCGCCCCGAACGTCCTGAGTTTATCGAGCAACTGAGCCACCAGATCCCGTACTACGCCTTCCGCCTCGCCGTCCCGCCGGGTCTCTCTGGCTGGGCACAGATCAACACCGCCTATGCTAGAGATCTTGAGGATCATCGCCGCAAGCTCGAGTTTGATCTCTATTTCATTCGCGAGCGCTCGCTGCGGCTCTACCTGCTGACCCTGCTGCGCACCATCAGCGCCGCCTTGACTGGCGGCCGCACCGGCATAGTGCTCGAACAACCCCCGCATCTCCGGCGGCGGGTCACGGCCACGGGTTTCACCGCGCCCGCCGCCACTACCCGGCGCGCGAACGAAGTGGGGTTCGACGGCTGATCCGGACGTAGAGCAAATAGCCCTCATCGCCACCCGACAAGCCCCGCCAGACCTTCGTGGACCGCGTCCGGCTGGATAACCGCCGCCGCAGCTGACTCCTTCCTAGATCACTGCTGTCCCGCTAACTTCACAAAAAAATAGGCTCAGAACCTCCCGGTATTGATAGAATCAGTCAACGCTAAACAACTGATTCGAAGGGAGATCTGAACCTTAGCACACCATAGCACTGTCTTCGCCCAGCTGCTACAACTGATTTCGAGACATGAATTCGAGGCCCTCGCAAAACGCCACCTCGCCGGTCGCCAGTTCCGCACTGCGAGCCGCTGGTCGCAGCTGGTGGCTCTGATGATGGCCCAGCTGTCCGGGCGTTCTAGCTTGCGCGACATCGTTGACAATCTGCGAGCGCAGCGTCATAAGCTCTACCATCTCGGCTGCCGAGTCCTGTCGCGATCTAACTTGGCACGGATCAACGAAGAGAAGCCTATCTCCTTTTTGAAGAGCTATTTGGGAGACTTCTGGGGCATGCTCAGGCAGTGGCGCCCAAGCATACGTTCCGGTTCAAGAACCGCTTGTTCTCGCTTGACGCCTCGGTGATAGACCTTTGTCTGTCGATCTTCCCGTGGGCGAAGTTTCGTACGACCAAGGGAGCGATCAAGCTGCATGTGGGGTTGAATCACAGTGGCTACTTGCCTGCATTCGTTGCGATCTCGGATGGAAAAACAGGTGACATAGCGGGCTGCAAAAGCCTGGCGCTGCCACGAGGAAGCATCGTAGCTTGTGATCGTGGTTACAACAGCTACAGCTGGTTTCGTCAGCTGAGCGAGAAGGGTCTTTTCTTTGTGACTCGTCTGAAGCGCGGGGCCAAGTACCGCGTGACCGAGCGTCGAAAAGTCAATCGTTCCAAGGGTTTGATGAGCGACCAAACGATCGAGTGGACCGGTGTGAAGGCGTGTCGTGACTGTCCGATGCCTTTGCGGAGAGTAGGCTATCGCGACCCCGAGACCGGCAAGATCTACTATTTCTTGACGAACCTGTTCCGCCTGTCACCTCAGACCATTGCCGAGATCTACCACGAACGTTGGCAAATTGAACTCTTCTTCAAGTGGATCAAGCAGAATCTGAAGATCAAGACTTTCGTCGGCACCAGCCGCAACGCCGTGCTGACTCAGCTTTGGATTGCCATGTGCGTCTACCTCTTACTCGCTTTCATCAAGCACAAGCACCGTCTTTCCAGTAGTTTACAAGAGGCATTGCGCCTCCTTCAATTGAACCTCTTTCAGCGCCGCGACCTCATGGCCCTCATGAGACGAGAGCCGCTGCGGATCCCAGGACTAGATGAAAGACAACTGGTAATCGTCGGAAGTTAACGGGACAGCAGTGCTGTTTCTTGGGGTTCCGGTGTGGTCCGGGGAGCGCATCGGTGTCGATCACGACCGCGATGGTTGGTTTGATGGCGACGAAATGGCCGCCGGTAGCGACCCGACTGACCCAGACTCCAACAATGATGGCTTCTGGGACCTCTGCGACTGCACCGCGCCGCCTCCGGGCTGCGCCGGTCAACCTACCCCCCAAGTAATCCTCAGTTCGGTGAAGGGCTGGCTGGTGACCACCAATGTGTTCAAGCTCACCTATGAGACCGACGGCCTGTCATCCACCCGAATCGAATTCGGTCCCGACTCGAACTACGGCTTCTTCTCTGGCGAGTCGCAGCCGTTGCCGGCCGGCAGCAACCATTGGAAGACCCGCCACACCGTTTTCCTAAGACTCGACTCAACCCAGGGGCTTCTTGGCCTAGACGACGGCTCCTTCTTTGCGATCCAGATCCTCACCGAGGGACAGAACGGCAGCAGCGGCCAGAGTGGCAACATCACCCTGGTCGATTCGGCGATCGGGCCGATTCCGATCTTCACCGTCGCCGACAACTCCGATCCCAACATCCGAGTTGGCGACTTGGTGGTCACCGCACAGCGCAATGGCGCCATGGCCGACTACACCGCGGTGGTGACGATTATCGACAACGACGGCGTCGTCCAGCAAGGCATCGAAGTCGCAGGCAGGTACACCTACTTCGACAGCTTGGGCAACATCACCCAGGAATTCCCGGCCCTGGCGATCACCGACCTGGCTGGCCAAGTGACCCTCCCTGGCAGCGCCCTGCAGTCAGTCGGCGACCGTACTGTTTTCGACCTGCCGATGTCCATCAACGGTGGTTCCAGCGTCAAGGATCCGGCCGTCGCGTTGAAGAAGTTCTTCGCCTGGCCCGAGGGACCCAGCAACTGGGAACTCACCGCGCCCTGAAGCACCGGTGAGCTACCTTAGCGGCGGGCGATGCACCCTTGGGTGCCACGAAAAGGAATACCTCCGCGTCACTCTCGGTCTCTTGGCAGAAACCAGGTGTCCCCTGCGGCTCAGGGCTGCGCAGGCACAGCGTCCCGCCTGCTAAGCTCCGCGGCCATGGATATGAACGCCCCTGATCTGGCCCTTGGCCTGGTTTGGTTTATCGTCTTCTTGTTCTCCACCACCCTGCACGAGGCGGCGCATGCCTGGAGCGCCTTGCGGCTGGGAGATCCCACCGCTTACCACGGCGGCCAGGTGACTCTGAACCCGCTGCCACACATTCGCCGCGAGCCCTTCGGCATGGTGCTGGTGCCGATCCTGACTTACGTCATGTCCGGCTGGGCGATGGGTTGGGCGAGTGCCCCCTACGATCCGGAATGGGCGGAGCGCTATCCCAAACGCGCGGCGCTGATGGCCTTGGCCGGGCCGCTGTCGAATCTCAGTCTGGTGTTCTTTTCGGCCCTGGCGATCCGCGTCGGCATCGCCACCGGTGCCTTCTACGCCCCCGATTCAGTGATGTTCTCGCAGATCACCGCCAGTACCGAGCCCGGCGCGCTGGCCGCCGTGGCCACCTTGCTCAGCGTGGTGTTCTCCCTCAACATGATTCTCTTCACCTTCAATTTGCTACCTCTACCTCCCCTCGATGGCAGCGCCATCTTGCCACTGGCGATGAGCCACGAAACGGCGACGCGCTGGCGCAGCTTCATCAGCCAACCCTCGATGTCGCTGCTCGGCATCATCATCGCTTGGAAGATCTTTGGTGCGGTCTACGGCCCGCTCCACCTGCTGGCGATTAACCTGCTCTATCCCGGCTTGCAGTACGGCTAGTGGCTTCGCCGTCGACGACCGCGAGCCTCGGGGCAGCTGCGACCACACATGGCGGCATGGCCCTTCGCCGTCAGCGGCTAGCCCTCGGTGGGCTGTTTGTCGCCGCGTTCCTCCTCCGCCTGCTCTATCTGCTGGAAGCGCGCTCTCTACCCCTCTTTCATCACCTGATCTCCGATGGCCGTGCCTACGTCGCCTGGGCCGACGCGATTCGCGCCGGAGATCTGTGGAGTAGCGGCCAGCAGGTGTTTTACCAAGCGCCCCTCTACGCCTATACGCTGGCGGCAATCCGCACTTTGTTTGGCGACAGCCTGTGGGCGATTCGACTCTGCCAGGCAGCGGCCGGGGCGGTGGCTTGTGTCTTGCTGGTGATCGCCGGTCGCCGCTGGTTTGATCGGCAGACCGGTTGGATCGCCGGCATTGCTCTGGCTCTCTATGCGCCAGCGATCTTCTTCGATGGAGTGATCAATAAGGCTAGCTTGGCGCTGCTGGCCTCGGTCGTAGTCATCAGCCTAATGGGCCATTTCAGCGGCACGCCACGGCCCAACACTTGGGCCGCAGCAGGCCTGGCGCTGGGCTGGTTGATTCTTCTGCGCGAGAATGCCTTGTTGCTGGTGCCGGTGTTTTGGCTGTGGCTGTGGACCGGGCCGGACGCCGACAACCGCGGCTGGCGCCACCATCGTGGCCGTTGCGCGCTGCTCTTGGCCACCGGATTAGCCGTTGTTTTGCTGCCGGTCGCGGTGCGCAACCTGGTGATCGGCGGCACCTTCACCCTGACTACCGTGCAAGCGGGACCGAACCTGTGGATCGGCAACAACCCTCAAGCAGAAGGCACTTACCGCCCTCTGGTGACTGGGCGCAGCGACACCCCCTTCGAACGCGCCGACGCCGTGCGGCTGGCCGAACAAGCCCTTGGCCGTGAGCTGTCGCCACGGCAGGTCTCACGCTATTGGACATCTCGCGCCTGGGACTTCGCCCGCGCCGAGCCCGTCGCTTGGCTGCGCTTGACCGGCCGCAAACTACTGATGGTGCTGCATCGCTAAGAGCAGCCCGACGGCGAGGATCTCACCCTCTACGCCAGCCGTAGCCGGCTGCTCCGCTGGCTCGGTTGGGTTGGCCACTACGGCGTGGTCATACCGCTGGCGGTGGTCGGTTGGATGGTTTGTTGGCCGCGATGGCGGCGCCTCTGGCCCCTCGGTCTCACTACCCTGGTGCTGCTCGGCAGCGTCGCCCTATTCTTTGTCTTTGCCCGTTATCGTCACCCGGCCCTACCTCCGTTACTGCTCTTCGCCGCTGCTGGGGTTACTGGTCTCGGACCAGCCTGGCGGCAATCCCGCCGCCGTGTCGCGGCCGCGCTGGCCGCCGGCATGGTGGCAGCAGTGCTGGCCAACGCACCCTTCGACTTTGGCCAACGCCGCAATGGCGCCATGGCGAAGAACAATCTCGGCACCGCCCTAGCGGCGGAGAGTCGTTGGCCGGAAGCGGCGGCGGCCTACCGCGACGCCCTGGCCATCGACCCCGAGCTGCTGGAAGGGCACCTCAACCTGGGAAGTACTCTACTTGCCATGGGTCAGAATGATGCCGCGATAGAGCATCTCGAGGTCGCCTACCGCCGGTCAACCAACGACGCCGATGTTGCCCACCAGTTAGGCGCCGCCCTCGCCCAACGCGGCGATTTGGCGCGGGCAGAACCGGTACTTCGCCAGGCCCTCGCCCTGCGCCCAGCTTCTGTGCCAGCAGTGCTCGACCTCAGCTGGGTACTCCGCGGTCGAAATGAACTCGACAGAGCGCTGCAAGTAGTTCGCCAAGGGCTGCAACTAAATCCAGGCGAAGCCTCCTTGGCCCTGCGCTTGGCAGCACTTTTATTGCAACGGCCAGAACGCTCCGCCGAAGACCTCAAGCAAGCTATCCGCCTGGGCCTGGCGGGGTGCGCGGCCACCGGCTACCGCAACCGCGATGCACTGCGCATCACCCACGCCGCTTTGGTCGCCGCCGACCGCGGTGAGCGGGCAAGAGAGCTGGCGCAACAAGCCCTCGACATCGCCATCTCCAACGGAGATAGAGCATCGGCCGAAGAGCTGCGGCAAGTGCTCGAGTCCTTTTGATCCAGCAGATAATAGCTTCACTGAACAAGTGAACGAAGTGCATGAATGTGTTAGGGTACGCTCACAGTTAAGCAAAATTTGGACCCGCCTGGTCTGCGTTCAGTCGCCATCGGGCTCGAGCGAGGGAGTCTTGCTCCGGCTGGGTGTGCGGCTTTGGCGCCGAGGCTGAAACAGGAACTACTGTCGGACGACGACGGAGATGTAATGAAGAAGACTTCTGTATTGGCGCTCGCAGCGCTAGCGATGTTGTGCCTCGCCGGCTGGGCACTGGCCGATCAGTTCACAACCGGTGACGCGGCGATCGCCATTCCTGACAACACTGGAACGGTAGTCACCTGCCAGAGCCTGACGGTGCCTGCCAGCTTGATCATCGCTGACACCCCTTCGGTGCGGATTCAGACTGACCACAGTTGGGTTGGCGATCTCACCTACGAGCTGCGCGGGCCGCTCAACACTCTCACCGTGGTCAACCGGCCCGGCCGCAATGGCGCCGGTGCTGGCGACTCGAGCGATTATGCGGCCGCCACCCCGCTGATGCTCGGCGCGATGGCTCCCTCGGGCGTCGATGCTGAAGAGATTGGTAACGACTCGGCCGCTGGGGACGCGGCCTGCGGCGGCGGTGATGCGATCGGCACCAACGACTGTACCGACAACTTCTTGCCCAACCCGGATGCCAGCGACAGCCCAGTAGCTGGTCTTGGCACCGACTTCAGCGACTTCACCGGCACTGACGCGGTCGGCGTGTGGATGCTCTGCGTTGGCGACTCAGCGGGTGGCGACACCGGCACCCTGGTCAGCTGGACCTTGGGCTTCAACAGCATGTCCGTACCGGTTGAGCTGCTGTCGTTCTCGGTCGAGTAGCACTAGCTAACGATCAGCACGCACTAGCAAGAGCAGCGTCCCGTACTAGCGGGCGCTGCTTTTGTGTTTCTATCAAAGAGAATCATGAAGCGGATTGGCCCTTACTGCTGGCTCCTCGTCGCCCTGACCCCGCTGCTGGCCTGTGGCGGTGGCGCCACGCCGCGGCGAGCGGCGGCCGTCGACCTGCGTCCTTGGCCCGCACCCACACTCGCCCATCTCGAGCCCGGAGTTCGCGCGCAGCTCACCGAGATCCGCCAAGAGGTCACCGCTCTGCTTGCCGAGCTGCCGGCGACTGCTGCGGAGGGCGAACAGCGGCCGGCAGCTCGGCAAGCGGTAGGGGAAGCCTTCGCCAACCTCGCGCGCCACTATCACGCCTATGAGTTGTGGACCGCGGCTGAGCCAAGCTACGACAACGCCCTGCGGCTGCTGGGTCCCGATCCGCGCTTGCACTACCAGCTCGGTCAGTTGCATCTGTCCCGCGGCTTGCCGGACCAGGCTGTCGTCGCCCTACGCCGCGCGATTGAACTCGACGCCAACATCGCCATGGCCTGGGTCACTCTGGGCCGCGCCCTCGGTAAGGCCGGTCAGGGAGAAGAAGCGGCGGCGGCTCTCGATCGAGCACTCGACCTGCAACCCAGCGCCATGGCCCACTTCCTACGCGGGCGGGCAGCGACGGATGCTGAGCAGCCGGCGCTAGCCATCACCCACTTTCAGGCCGCCTTGCGGCTGCAGCCCGACGCCTCGGCGATTCAACTGCCGTTGGCTCTGGCCTATCGCAGCCTCGGCGACCAGACCGCCGCAGAAGCCGCCGCGGCCCAACGCGGCGATCAGGTGGTGGTGGTCGACGATCCGTGGATGCTGGAAATTCAATCCCTGGCCAGCCATAGTTCCTCGGCTATCGCCAAAGGTACCACCAGCCTCCGCCGGGGCGATGGCAGGGCTGCTGCGGAACTTTTTCGCGAAGCCTTGCGCGACGATCCCCAGAGTGTTGCTGCTCAGGTTAACCTGGGCGCCGCACTGCTCCAACTAGGCCAGCTCGAAGAGGCGGCGGCCAGCACTCGCAAGGCCCTGGCCGCTGACTCACGCAACCCCAAAGCGCTCTATAATTTGGCTCAGATCGCGGTGCGCCGCGGCGACGACAAGGTCGCGGTGGGCCATTATCGAGCAGCCCTAGAAACCGAGCCTGATCACTTCGATGGCCGCTTCAACTTGGCCAACGCCCTCTTGCGTCTGGGTCGCTTCGAAGACTGCGCCGTTGCCTATGGGTCCACCATCGAACTCATGCCGGAAAAGGCCGAAGCCTGGCTCGGAGAGGTGGTCTGTCTGACTCAGCTTGGCGATATGAGCGGCGCCCTACGACGCACCGCCGCGGGGCGATCCGTTGTGCAAGATGTTGCCTTGCTTGGCAATGCCGAAGCCCGACTGCTCGCCGCCGGCCCTGATCCAGAGCTGCGGGACGGCAACCGAGCGCTGGCCCTGGTTCGCCCGTTGATGGCGACCGATAGATCATCGGAATTGGCCGAGACCCTGGCCATGGCACTGGCTGAAACCGGGGACTTCAACGCTGCGATGAATTGGCAACGTCAGGCCATCGCGGCTGTTCGCCTGAGCCCTAGGCAGGATCTACTGCCCGGACTCGAAGCCAACCTCGCACGTTACAAAGCCGGCCAACCCTGCCGCAAGCCATGGCGGGGCTCGGCCTTTGGGGGTCGTTGGAACTAGCTTCGGGGGCGACCCGCGCCGCGCTGGACAGCGTGATAGCGGCCCAACTCGAAAGGGCCAAATTCTTCAACCGCGCCGCCGATCCACCGCACCTCGATGGCGGTGACTTCAGGATCGTCACCCAACCCCACCAAGACCCTGGAATCGCTGGCCGAGAGATAGCTACCATCGCTGTGCACCCGCCGCCACAGGGTCGGTCCCTGGCGCCGGTGGATGCCGATCCGGGCACCAAGGGCGGTGCTCCCCGACGACACGACCACCACCAACCCCAGCCACGGCACCTCCTGGCCTAGCTGATTGAGCAGCAGGCGAGCGCGGCCACCATTGTTGGTCACCAGCAGATCGAGATCGCCATCGTTGTCGATGTCCGCCACGGCCAATCCACGCGAAGTGTCAGGCACCGCGAAGGCGGCCCCCGCCCGCTCCCCCACTTCCTCGAAAAACGCTTCCCCTGCGCCCTTGGGCCGCTGCAAGAAGAGGTGGTTGGGCTGGTACAGCGTTCCCCCCTCGCCATCGGCCCGGCCGCTGAACAGCCGCACCGCGCCGCTAGCCACCACTAAATCGAGCCAACCATCGTTGTCAGCGTCCAGGAAGGCCGTGCCGAAATTGGTGAGAGACAGGCTTGGTGCCGCCAGCCCCACGGCACGGGTGCGATCGCGAAAAATGCCGCCGCCCTGGTTACTGTAGAAGGTATCGGTTTCGCTGGCCAAGTGAGTGACCAAGATCTCGTCGTCGCCGTCGCGATCGACATCCCCCACCGCGATCCCCATCGATCCTTCGCGGCTGCCGGCGCCATTGGTGGCGCAGCCGCTGAGCAGGGCATCATCGATGAAGGCTAGTTGTCTTTGTTCGCCACCCAGATTGCGCCAGAGGCGGTTGTCGCCGGTGTCGTTGGCAACGTAGATATCGAGCCGCCCGTCGCCATCGAAGTCCGCCGCGATCACCCCGAGACCAGGACCGCGAGTGGCGCCAAGTCCCGCCACTTTGGTAACATCGGTAAACGAAACTCGGCCTTCGGCG
Organism: Candidatus Multivoradales bacterium; assembly: GCA_965248925.1. GTDB lineage: Bacteria > Acidobacteriota > Thermoanaerobaculia > Multivoradales > J023 > CBDFLE01. Next base: position 892,007 of record CBDFLE010000005.1, read on the forward strand.
TCCGGCCCCAGGTTGCGATAGAGACGATCAACCAAAGCCGGATAGCTCGCCGGACCACAGTAGTCCCGCGCCGAGCTGGCGCTGTGGCAAGGCGGCGCATCAAACCTGAAACTAAGATAGGCAGCTACCACCAGATCGAGCCAGCCATCGCCGTCAAAGTCAGCCCAAGCAGCGCTGGTAGTCCAACGTGGATCGCCAAGGCCAGCGGCGACTGTGCCGTCGACGAAAGTGCCATTGCCTACCGCTAGCCACAGCCGATCCGCTCCACCGAAGACTGTCACGTAGAGGTCGTCGTCGCCATCCTGGTCGACGTCCCCCACCGCGACTCCCATGCTGTAGGAAGAACCCTCGATGCCACTCGCCTCGGTCGTGTCAGTAAAGCTCAGCTGACCCTTCGGTATCAACTCGTTGCGCAGCAAGCGGTCGCGGGGCGCTTGCCGCCGCCCCGGGTTCCCCGCGGAGTCAGCGCCGGCTTGCATCGCTTCGTGGTTTCCCTGCAACAGAAAGAGATCGAGATCTCCATCGCCATCGACATCCAACCAAGCCGCGCCACTGCCCATGATCTCCGCGGAGTGGAGTTTGCCGCTAGCACCGTTGACATGCTGAAAATCAATTCCAGCGGACCCAGTGACATCGCGGAAAATCTGCACCTCGGGTTCGAGATCGCCAATGCCAGTCGGACGCTCCGGTGGTGACGACGGCCCACAGGCCAACACCATGCTGGTCACTAGGCAGCTGGCAAGAAATATCTGACACCGCGACTGAGACATCTTCTTTATCTATGTTCCTCGGCCACCGTTCCTCGGCCACCGTTCCTTGATCACCGTTCCTCGATCACTTTTCCCCGATTACCGTCGCCAGCATGGCCTCGAAAGCAGCAGCCGAGCTTCTCAAGGAGTGCCTGGCGACCAACCAACGATGCGCTTTCTGGGCTTGTCTAGCCGCTGCTGGCGGATCGTCGAGTAGAGCGAGCAGCTGCTCGGCAAAGGCTTGGGAGTCCGCTGCGACGGCGAGTTCACCGCCCGAGAGATCGTCCAGGCCAGCCGCGCCGCCGAGGGTGGTCACCACCGGCAGCCCCTCCGCCATGGCTTCGAGGATCTTGATCGGCGTGCCCGACCCAGACCGCAGCGGCGCGATCGCCACCGCTGCTTGGCGCCGCAATTCAGCCAAGTCGGAGGGCTCGGCGATCAGTCGAATTCCTGATCTACCGTGAAGCCGCCGCTGCGCCCGGGTAGGCCGGCTACCGGCCAACCACAGCTCGGCATCGGGCCGCGCGCGGCGGATCCGCGGCCACACTCGGCGCAGCAACCAGGAAATACCCTCAACGGTGGGAAAATAACCTAGGTTGCCGGTCAAAATCACCCTGGGCTGTGACGGCTGGCGGGCTCGCGGCGAGGCCGCTAGGGGCAAACCCAGGGGAACTACTCGCAAGCGCTTGGCGACTTCAGGATGGCCCAACACGAGGGCCTGCCGATCGCGCTCGCTCACCACCACCGCAGCCGCCGTTTGCTCTATCAGCCGGCGTTCCCAGCGCAGCATTCGCCGCCCTTCCCAATTCAAGAGTGGCCCGGCCCAGCGCTGGCGAGCGGCCCGTTGGGCCATGTTCAAACCTAGGCAGTCGACCAGATCGACCACTACCGGCACTGCCCCGCAGTCGCCGATCAAGGAACCCAAGCGAGCCAGTACCAGCACCACCACATCAGGCTCGAAACGTCTTATTTCCAGCGCCAGTGCGCGGCGCAAACTAGGCAGGTGATACATCGCCACTTGCAACGGCCAGCGACCCAAGCCAGCGACCGCCGCAGCTGTCTGCTCAGTCCTGGTAATATCGACCCAGTGAGTCGCCAGAGGGCTCTCATGCTTGCCGGCCCGCTGGCCCACCGGCCGCGGCGCTAGCACCAAGCTCGGGTGGCGCTGGCACAGTTCGCCCACCAAGCCAGCCAGACGCATTTGGTACCCTCGCCGGGGTGGCCACGGCGAGGCGCTGCTCAACCACAGAATTCGCAAAGTCAGCGCGCCTCGATTATTGATCGTTGATAGAGCATCTGTATTCTCGGCTTGAGCCGCCGCCGAACCCCGACTAGCTGGCGGCGGATGGTCCCGGCAAGAACGATGAAGAGCTTAGATTATTGGCGCCAGCCGCCAGCAGATTGTATGATCTAACCATGCTCCCCGCAGCTGCTTTCTTGCCTTCGGCATCGGTTGTGATCTGCACGCGAAATCGCTCGCGGCAGCTTCTTGAGGCTTGTCAGGCAGTCGCCCGTATTGACTATCCAGAAGACCTCTGGGAGGTCTTGATCGTCGACAATTCCTCCACCGACGACACTCTCGAGGTAGCCCACGGGTTTGCCGCCGAGCACTCCGATCTGGTGCGGGTGGTGGTCGAGAAGGAACTGGGACTCTCAGCGGCCCGCAACGCCGGCATCCGCCACACCCAGGGCGATATTGTGGCCTTCATCGACGACGATGCAATCCCCGAAGCGGGCTGGCTAAAGGCTCTCGCGGAAGCCCTGCAACTGCCCTCTGCGATGGCTGCAGGAGGGCCGGTGGACCCGATCTTCGCCGGTGACTTACCCGCTTGGCTGGATGAGCGCTACTTGCCCTACATGACCGTCTGGGACCTGGGTGCCGAGCGTCAGGAACTGAAATACAACGAGTACCCGCGCGGCGCCAACGTGGCCTTCCGCCGCGATGCCCTGCGGCGCTATGGCAATTTCAGTACCCACCTTGGCCGCAAGGGCAAATCCTTGCTGTCTTGTGAGGAAATCGAACTCTGCCTACGCCTCGAACGAGGGGGAGGCAAGATCTTCTACGTTCCGGGTGCCCGCGTCGGCCACCATGTCAACGCCGAACGGATCAGTGAAGATTGGATGCTCGACCGCTTCGGCGCCCAAGGCCGCTCGGAAGCGATCGTCGATTGGCAACACGGAGGGTTGGCCGGGCTGCGGTTGGGTAGACGCCGTTTCAGCCGCTATGCCCGCGAAGCTCGCAGCCAGCAGGGTCCGTCTGGCGACCTCAACCGCCGCTTGCAGAAGTGCTCGCTCAGAGCCTACACCTGGAGCGCCCTGAGTTGCCCACTGCGGGTGCCACGCTACTGCCCCCCTGATCCGGTCCGGCCTTGGCTACCGTCCTTGTAAGCGGGCCAGCCGGTTGCCCAAGAACTGAATCAGCGGCAACAGCCACGGCAACAGCCGTTCGCTGACACCGCCATAGGTCAGCTGCTGCCATAGCCAGCTCCAGCCTCTCAGCTCACTCTGGAGAAGCCGCGGGCTGCGCCACTCGGCCAGCAGCCGCGGCAAGGCATAGCGTTGACCCAAGCGGCGATATTGACGCCCCTCGAGCCACGCCTCCGACAATAACTGTCGGCAGCTAAATCCCCAGGCCCGAAATACCACCGCCGCTGGTAGCAATGATGGCTGGCGCCCACCGGCTTCGACCTGCCGCAACCAATGTCGGCCGGCGAGGCGTGGCACCGGGGGAAAGGGATAAGCTCGCCACAGCGCTCGCGGCAAGGCAGCGCTGGCGAAGTCGAGGTCGACACCCTGTCGTTGCGCTAACCAGCCGCGTTGCAAAGGCTGGGACTCGGGCCGCAGCTGCCGAAAATCGAGGTGCCAACTTGAATCATGACGGGGATTCCGGCGCCAACAGTAGACTTGCCGTAGCAGCCCGCCCGCAGCAGCCGGCAAGGGCTCGACATCAAAAGCCCGCGCCATCTTTTCCAGCCATCGCGAATCGGCAACCACCACATTGCCATCGAGCAGCACTAGCAATCGCCCGCGGGCCAGCGCGGCGGCCTGATTGAGACCACGGGCCTGATGGTAGGCACCTCGCGGGCGTAGGATTCGCGCCCCCGCTTGGCCCAGGATCTTCGCCTGGTCTCGCCCCGGCCCCCAGTCGATCACCAGCAGCTCGTATTTTCGGTTGCTCTGCTGCTCAGTAAGTGCTTCGAGGCAGGGTTCGAGTAGGCGGGTCCAGGGCGGCAGGTCGAGCAGAATCGACAGCTCCGGTGGCTCGTCTTGCAGCTCTCGGGATCGGTCCACGAGCAGCTCTTCGGCGCATGCTTGGCGGGTCAGCTCGGCGTAGGCGCTCAGCTGCCGGGCGCTGATCTGCCGCCAGTCGTAGGTCGCTTCGACCAGGCATCGAGCGTTGCCGGCAAGTTCTGTCCCCAGCGCCTCATCATCCAGCAAATCGAGCGTGGCTCGGGCAAACTCCGCCGCCTGCTCGGCGAGCAGCAGATGCTCCCCTGGCCGCTGCTCGATTCCCTCAGCCCCCAAGGCAGTCGAGACCACCGGCAGGCCGCTGGCAAAGGCTTCGAGAATCTTAAGCCGGGTCCCGGAGCCAGCTCGCATCGGCACCGCCAGCAGCCTATGACTAGCATAGAGGGGCACCACATCGCCGACTTCGCCCAGCACCCGCACACCGTCTCGGCCGTCCAGTTGTAGCACTGTGGCGGGTGGTCGGGCACCCACCACCGACAGTCGAGCACCGGGACGCTGCTGCCGCACCAGAGGCCAGATCTCGGCGATCATCCAGTCGAGAGCATCGAGGTTGGGCAGATGGGGAAAGCTACCCAAGAAAAGCACATCGCGGCGTTCACTCATCGCCAGAGAGGGATGAAAACGCTGGCAATCGACCCCATTCGGCACCACTACCAGCGGCTTGGAGCGCTCCACATGAGGCGCAAAGAAGTGCTGATCAACCGCGGACATGAAGTGCACTTGCCAGGACTGGTGAGCAGCCCTCACTTCGTGGCGGTAGAGGCGCAACTCGTCGAGCCACGACGCCTCGACCGCACCGATCTGTCGCCGGCGAGCCAGCGAGCGATAGGCTAGGTCGATCTCCACCAGCACCACTTCAGCCCGGCCGGCGGCAGCCGTCAGATGACCTAGCTCACTATACTCGAGTTGCAAAATGTCGATCTGGTGTGCCTGCACCAGCGCCGCCACCCTCTCGGCCAACAGCGGGTCGGAGAATGGCAGAGCCTCAGCCGGTCGCCAGCCCCAAGGATCGGCCGCCGGCTGGCCCGGAACCTGGTGAAAGAACACTCCGCGACACCAGGGCGCCAAAGCGCGCCGTTGCTCGGTATCGTCAGTGCCGCCAATCAAGATCAGCAGGTAGACATCGACCCGCTCGGCGGCTTCGCGAAGCAGATTGGTGATCCGTACAGCGCCGCCATGGATGGGTGGATGCAAGGAATACGGACACACCCACAGCAGACGAGATCGCTTGGACGGCACGCTGGGCGTCGCTCGCGGTCGCCGTTGTGGCCTCGGCAAATAGTTACGAAGCGCCCTCCGGCCTCCCCACCACAGTGCTAGCCAAGCTCTGCCGAAAAGCCTGCGAATAGCCTTATCCACCCGTCCTCAGCCGTCGTACAGGCCCAGCGCCTGGGGAACCTGTCGTTCGAGGAGATCTTGAATCATCTAGGGTCTCTCCGCTGAATTTACCCGGAAGTATGCCTTGATAGTCGCACGGTAGGCGATCAACTGCGAGGGAATTCGCCCTCCCTATCGATCACCCCGCCTTGGTGACCGCTGTAGCCAGTATGCTCTTGCCATGAGCAGAATCTCCTCTCCCTATCGCCTGATCATCTTCGACTGGGACGGTACCTTGCGCGACTCGGTCGGCACCATTGTCGGCTGCGCGCAAGCAGCTCTCGAAGAACTCGGCTTGGGGGCCGACCCCGACGGCATCCGCCAGACCATCGGTCTCGCTCTCGCCGCGGCCATTCCCAGTTGGTCGCCAGGGTTAGCCAGAGAACGAGTGGCGGCAGTACGCGAACGCTACATCCATCATTGGATTCACCATTGGAACGATCGCGCCGAGTTCTTTGCCGGGGTCCCGGAACTGCTCGACCGCCTGGCCGAGCGTGACTTGCTGCTCGCCGTCGCCACCGGCAAAGGCCGTCGCGGCCTCGATGTCGATATGCAGCGCTCGCAAGTCGAACAGCAGTTCCACGCCACCCGCACCAGCGACGACTGCGCCGCCAAGCCGGCGCCGCAGATGGTGTTGGAGATTCTGGACGAACTCGGCGTGCGAGCCGCTGATGCCTTGGTGGTCGGCGATACTACTCACGACTTGCAGATGGCCGCCAATGCTGATGTCGATGCCCTGGCGGTCGCCGGAGGGGCGATGCCAGCCGAGGTCTTGCAGCCTCTAGCGCTCGATTGTCTAGCCAACGTCTGTGAGCTGGATCGCTGGCTGGATCGCAGATAAAAAAACCAGGTCTACGGTGAATAAGCGACCACCTATAGCCGTACTCAGAATTACCGTTTGACAAGCTACCGACAAGACAATAAGGTACCACAAGCGCGTAATGGTTAGCCTTTCTTCAATATATGTAAGCCTTCGAATCTTGTACATTAAGTAATTGATTTTCTAGCAATTTTAGAGGGCTTGAGTCACAGCCGCTCCGATGCTGAGCGTACAATAGGAGAGAACTCTGGCACAGGAGTTCCCTCATTTATTCTCTTAACTCAAGTAGGTGAAAAATGGTATCCAGCAACTTCGGTCGATCCTCTGCCAGGACTCTCTGTTTGCTCCTATTGCTGACTTGTTCGCCATTGACCTCGGCGGCAGAGCAGCCCACCAAACCTTCGTCCGATGAGGAGCGACATTCCCAACACCAGCATAGCCTTGCGGAACTACCTCTTCTGGTCCTTGGCGCGGACAGTTTCTCTCCGCCAGAAGACGAGATCCAAGACCCGCCAGGGGAAAGCTCGAGCAAAGCCCAGGCGACTACTTTTCATACTGCCGCCGGGCACAGCGGTAGTGGGCAGCCGGCCCCCCAGAGCCATCTATCGGTCGGCAGCAGTACCAGCTATCGAATCCTGCTCGATCTCCCCGACGATGAGTCGGTTCTGGCAGCCTATGGCGCGGGCCTAGAAACCGCCAGTCGAAGCCGCCAAGAATATCTGGTAGCCGATTGGATCTTGGAGCAACTTCTCGACCGCGCGTTCGATGTAGAGCTACTGGGAGGAGTGACCACGCATACTTTTGTCCGGCCGAACCTCGGCGAGCTGGCGCGCCCTGGAACTGACGGCTTCCCTGCAATTGTCACCCGCGGTACTTCGAATTTCACCATCGGCAGCGGCACCGTCAATGATCCGATCCCTGATCAGGGCTTTACTTGGCGCTGGGTACGAGTCGGCGGCGGTAGCACGGCACCGACAGGTTCCACGACCACCAACCTCGAGTACCGCCTCAGGATTCACAAGGATTCCGATCCCGGATCGATCTACTGCGGCGACTTTGAGATTTACCTGTCATCGAGCGCCAGGGGAGGGGCGGTCGCAGAGCATCTGGTCTACAACAATCTAGGAGCCCGCACCGACGGCGGTTTCGATGACGACGCCGCTGACGACGCCGATATCTATATCAACTTCCGCGATAGCAGCTACTTCAATGGCGAAGATCCGAACCAGCAGTGGTATGTCTATATCCGCGACACCCTCGCCCAGGACACGGGTTTTCTTCAATACATCGAGTTCAGAGTTCATTGGCAAGCACCAGCAGTGGATCTGGTGGCGACCGATGTTTACTTCAGAAGTCAACCGCAAAATGGGGGCACCCTCGTCTCCAGTCCGGCAGTTGGCCAGCAGCTCTACGCCCATTTCGCCTATACGGTCAGCGCCTCTAGTAGCGTTCCCGACACCAACTGGCGGCTGGAGTTGCCGCTGAGTTCGCAGACCCTTTGCACCTTTTCCGGAACCGAACCCGCAGGTCCCAGAGTTGGTTGGTGCAACTCCCCTTGGACAGTCAGCGCTGGCACCCACAGTCTCCACGGCGAGCTGGACTATCTCAATCTAGTCGATGAAACTAACGAGAACAACAACGAGCGGTTTCAGAACTACATCGTTAGCAGCTCGGAGCCCGACATTAGGATCGCCCCTTTGTCGCTCAGTTTTGGTAGCAGTAGTGGAATACCGATCTTCATGGAGCTAGATTGGATGGCGACCGGCAGCCACTCCCACCGGCCCTCCCAATCGGTAGTCGATTCGGTGATCGCTAGCTTCGCCGCCGCCGGTTTTGACTTGACTGTCGATATCAGCAACTCGATCCCTCACCAAGCAACCATCGATATCACTACAAGCCCCTCCCAATCGCCGGACGTTCTAGCAATCATCGCCAACCACTTCGATCACGAGGCCGACAACCGCTACTTCTACAGCCTGTGGGTTCACAACTACAGCCGCAACGGTGCATCCACCTCGAGTTCCGGCATAGGCGACCTACCGGGCCGCGTTCATCTAGTCTCGCTGGGTTCCTTCACCGGGCAGGTGGGAACCTCCAGCCACCAATCGGGAACTCTTATCCACGAATTCGGCCACAACCTCGGCCAGAAACATGGCGGTTCCGATCACGAGAACTACAAGCCGAACTACCTCAGTTCGATGAACTACCACTACCAGCTCCGTGGCATAGCAACTTCTTTAATCAGCCTTAATCTCACCAACGACGCCACGGGTTTCCGTGAGTTCGACTACTCCTATGGCGACCAGAGTCCGCTGAATGAGAACGCGCTCGACGAAGGTGTCGGCATCGGCCTTGGCCTGGCGGTAGATTGGGATTGTGACGGAAACATCGAGAACTCGGTTGCCAAAGATATACAAACATCCAATTGGTGCCTGGCAGACAGTTTTCGTTCGACTATTCGGGACTTCGACAACTGGGCGAATGTCAACCTGTTTCTGCGAAACGCTGCTAGCCCCAGGATCGAACCGAACGCACAACCGTCGCTGCCCTGCATAGGATGGGAAGAATTCTCGGCCAGCTTGCGGCAGGCTGGGCCAGGCAATGTGCTGCCAAGATCTACTCCAAGCCAGCAGACAGCCGTCCGAGGCAGCTCGCAAGTCTTCACCATCTTCAATGACGGCGATGCTTCACTGACTGTCACTAGTATAGCCTTGGACTCTCCGGCCTCTTGGATTTCCTGGTCCCCAGCAGGCGGATTTACCATTCCCCAAGGAGCCTCGCGACAAGTTTCGGTAACTGTCGATCTGGCCAACGCTCCCACCGGCAACACGACGCGGCGGCTGTTGGTACATTCAAATGACCCCGACGAGAGCCCCTATCCAGGGGGCATTTTCCTCCAGATCAGCAGACCGACCAGCGCGCCGGATCTGGTGGTCGAATCGCCATCCGTCAGTGCTTCGCTGTTGGCGCCGGGGCAATCCTATACTCTGAGCCTGACCACTAAGAACCAAGGCAACGCCACCTCCCCCTCGATCAGCGGCGGGCTTCACTACTTGTTGTCGAGCAACCCGTCGATCACTCTTGCAGATCTTGAAATGTCTACCGACTCCGTCAGTTCCCTGGCTCCTGGTCAGACCGATCCGGATTCTGATGTCAGTTCGGCACCTTCGGTTCCCGGGACCTACTGGGTGGGAGGCTGTGTAGACACGGTCGCAGGAGAGAGCACCACCACCAATCAATGCTCCGTAGGGGTTCAAATCACAGTGCAGCCGCCAGCGGGCAACGCACCCAATGTCGGCGTCTATCGTAGCGGCACTTGGGTGCTGGACAGTGACGGCAATCAAAGTTGGAGTGCTGGGGTCGACGCCGTTTTCGGATTCGGCCAGCCCACTGACCGAGCGGTGGCCGGAGATTGGAATGGCAACGGCGTCGACCATGCGGGGATCTTTCGCAGCGGACTGTGGATACTCGATATTGACGGTAGTCAGAGCTGGACTCCCGGAGTCGATGTCGTATTCGGTTTCGGCCAGCCGACCGATCTGCCAATCGTCGGCGACTGGAACGGCGACGGTAGGGATCAGGTAGGGATATTTCGTGCCGGTCTGTGGATTCTGGACTCCGATGGGAACCGCGGCTGGACCCCGGGGGTCGACGCGGTGTTCACCTACGGCATCGCGGCAGATCTGCCCGTGAGCGGAGACTGGAATGCGACGGGTGCCGACCGAGTGGGAATCTTCCGTCAGGGAACCTGGGTCCTGGATAGTGACGGAAACCACCGCTATACCGCTGGGGTTGATGCCGTTTTTGGATTCGGCGGCGCAGCGAATCTACCCGTGACTGGCGATTGGAATGACGACGGGGTCGACGATCCGGGCTTGTTCAGCTCCGGAACTTGGATCTTGGATAGTGACGGAAGTCGCAATTGGACTCCCGGCATCGATTCTGTATTCGGCTACGGCAGAGCGGCCGATCAGCCGCTTGTCGGCAACTGGCCCTGATCAATCCATCAACGTGGAAGAGCCACCGAATAGTACTCGGTGGCTCTTCCACAGGCCCCAAACAAGGAAGATCGCCGAGGCTAGAAAGCTATGGCCGGGGAAACGAAACCCAACTGGCCCGCCCGCTGAGCAGCAGAGACCGCAAGCTGCGGTCCTAGTGCAGCACCTGCCGCCCGAAGTGGTTGCCCCACCACAGCGCGACCGGTCGCAGCATGGGAAAGAGCAGCGCCGCCGGTCGCCAGGCGCGACCGCGAAGCAAGCCCTTGGCTAGCTCTAGCCAAACCCGACCGATGAGCAGGTCGTGCGCTAGGTCTTTGGCGCTGTAACTCTCGCCCAGCAGGCGCCAGCCAAAACCCTCGCTGTAGCACCGCCGCACAAGCGAGCGTAGATCGTAGTCGTGGGTGTGCAGCACCGCTGCCTGGTGAGCGCTGTCGATCCGTAAACCAGCTTCGGTGGCGCGCCGCTGCCATTTCTTGTCTTCCATGATCTCTGCATAGCCGAAGGGCAGCTGGCGCCAGACCTCGGTGCGCAGGGCGGCGTTGACGGTCGAGAAACCCACCCCCGCGAAGCGCTCGATCCAGCCCTCGGACTCGCGAGTGAAATAAAACCGCTGACCGCAGGAATCCCAGAAGAAACGGGCGACGCCACTGCCCTGCTCGAATTCTCGAATGCCCCCCTGGACCGCCGCCGGAGGATCCTCAGCAAACAACGGCGCGGTGAGGCCATCGAGCCAATTTTGGTCGGCTGGAACCGCGTCCTGGTTGAGGAAAACGATGACCTCTCCCCGGGCCAGAGCCGCACCACGGTCGCGGGTCAGTCCGTGGTTGAAAGTGCTGCGATCAATCGGCTGAATGCGCACCCCATGGCGACGCATGGTTTCCAAGTCAGCAGCGCTCGAACCTGAATCGACACAAATCACTTCCCAACTGCGTGGGCATTGCTGCTCGGTGATCGCTTGCAGACTGCGCTCGAACAACTCGCCACCGTTTAGAGTTGGATAGACGATCGAGATGTCGACCCGATCACTGGCGGCGGCAGACTCGGCGGCAAACCGGGCGATCTCCACCGCCGGTGCCGGCGGCGGTTGCTCCGGTAGCAGCTGATGCAGCGCGGCCAGATGGACAGCGGCGGAATGGCGCCAGTCATGGCGCTCTTTGACCCACCGCGAGGCAGCGCCGGCTAGCTTGGCACCCAATTCGCGGTCGTCGAGCAAGCGGAGGATCGCCGCGGCGAAAGCGGGAGCCGCATCGGCGATCAAAAGATGCTCGTCGGCGCTGCAATCGATACCTTCCGCGCCCAGGGTGGTCGAAACTGCTGGGATCTCGGCAGCGAAGGCCTCGAACAACTTCAAGCGGGTGCCGGAGCCTGCCCGAATCGGCACCGCCAATACCCGGTGGCGGTGGTAAAAGGGCCGCAGCTCGGGCACCGCTCCGAGCGCCGCGACCCCTTCGCGCCGACCGTGGGCGCGCACTTCCTCGGGCATTTCGGCGCCGACCAAGGTCAGCTCGGCGCTGCCGTTGCCCTGCCGCACCAGCGGCCACACCTCGGCCATGAACCAAGTCACAGCATCCACATTGGGCAGGTTCTGATAGTTGCCGACAATCAAGATACCGTTCCGCTCGAGGGGTGGCTGCGGCGGGCGGTAGAAAGCACAATCGACCGCGTTGGGCACGACCACGATCCGGCGTCCACCATCGCCTAAGAAGGAGGCCAAGTAGGCACCATCGTCCGCCGACATGGCGTGTACTTGGTCAACTTGCCGGCAAGACCTCACCTCATGCCGCAGCATGCGCATCCAGTCACCATGGCTAGCGCCGAAAGCCCGACTGTCGGGATAGCGACGGTGAAAACCCAAGCTGCGGCGGCGGCGGAAGGAGCGGAAGGTGACGTCTTCTTCGACCAGCAAGACCGCTACCTCGGGCACCACTCGGCGATACGAGGCCAACTCTGTATTCTCCAGATGCAGCACTTCGATTCCCTGGCAATAAACTAAGTCGCGAATCTTCTCCGCCACCCGATGCGAGCCGAAGAGACGAGAATTGGGCGGCTCCAGGGTCCACCAGGGATGCTCGAACGATGGTTCCCAATGATGTTGGTGGACCACCACCCCCAGGGCTTCTAGAGCACTTCGCTGCTCATCCCCTGGCTCACGATCGAAAATCAACAGGTGGATATCCGCGTCTTCGGCGAGCAGCCGGATCAGGTTGTAGAGCCGCACCGCGCCGCCATGATTCGGCGGGTAGATGCGGTAGGGCATGACGATCAGCAAGCGAGGACGGCGCTGTCGATCGACCACCGGCGGCGGCAGGGCGACCGCCGCCGGAGTGCCGAGAAAACGGCGTAGTGCCGCCGCGACTCGGGTGCTGGTGGTATCGAACCACAACCACAGCCACAAGCCGAGGCGGCCGGCTGGTCGCAGGGTCGCAGCCACCAAAGTGCCGCACAGACCGAGCAGGACCAACGGCCGGCGCAACAACCCAAGGAAAATGGCCAGCGCTCTCCCTAACCCGCGGCGTAGCTGGCCCCACTTTTGCCACGAGCGATAAAAGCGCGATTGGTGGATCGCCGTCAGCTCTTGCTGCTGCGCTGCCAGAGTCTGCCGCAGGCCCTGCTCCTCGGCGGATAAGATGCGGGCGTAGCGTGGATCGCGAATCGGCTGGCACCACCACTGGCCGAGCCCTGGCGGCGGCTCGCCTTCCCAAACCTCGACTCTTTCAAAGCCGCCATCACCCAGGTGCAAACGACCGCGCAGGCCAAGGTGGGTGAGGAGCTCGCCGCGGGCAGTGGCACTGCCGACGCTCAGCTTGTCGGCCCGGTCGAACAGCCAGCCCAGTCCGGCCCACCAGCGGTAGCACCCCGCAGCATCCACCTCGGCGGTCGGCGCCGCCGCTAACCAATCTGTTGTCGAGGCCGATAGATCGACCCACAGAGGACGCAGCGCCACCACCTGAGCCGCCACTACCGCCGGCAGCAGGCCAATTCCGCCGATGGCATCCGGCTGCGCTTGGTGCAGAACTTGGTCGAGCCGCTCGGGATGTTCGAAAAAGCTGCTCGGCACCTGGCAGACCCGCAATCCTTCGCGCGGCGACAGTGCATCGGCGGCGGCCTCTTCCGCCGCCGCGTAGACCACGGTCAGTCGGTATCCGGCAGCGAGCAGCGCATCGACCGCTTGCCGCAGGCGCCCGGCTTCTGGCGACTGGGCTGGGTCGTCCAACCAAGCCAAGGCTGCTGGCTGCTGGCAGAAGAGCAAGAAGCTCGAGCGATCTTCTTCACTCACCCCGAATTCCCCTCTTGCCTCGCGTTAGCTCCTCCAGCTCTCGCCGCGCCAACTCATCCAAAGCCGGGCTGTGGTAGAGACCGCGGTACCTGGCCCAGCCCATCCGACCCAGATCGCCGAGCATCTGCAACGAGTCCACCACCAAGCGCACCGATGAAGTCTCGTTGGCCCGCAGGCGAACCGGAATGCGCTTGATGTCGAGATGGTGAATCAGCGCCATGTAGACCAACTCGACATCAAAAGCGAAGCGCTCCACCCGACCGCGGCGGAACAGCTCCTCGGCGATATCGGCGCGAAACGCCTTCAAACCGCATTGGGTGTCGAAGAATCCACCGGTCACTACGCGGCCGACTAAGGAGGAAAATACCCGCGAAGCCAGCCGCCGCCGCCAACCAAGATCCTCGGCGTAGCGCGATCCTGGCAAGGTACGGTCGCCGATCACCATGTGAAATCCCCTTTGCAGAATCAGCTCCGCCGCCAGCAACAGAGGTTCTACCCCGTAGGGTAGATCGGCATCGGTGAACAGCCGCACCCGTCCGCGAGCGGCCAGCATGCCAGTTCGCACCGCCGCCCCCTTGCCGGCATTGTCCGGCAAAGCGAGCAGGCGCACTTGCACCCCGTCGCACCACGGTCCGTTCACCAGGTCACCGCCGCCATCGTCGACCACGAGAACTTCGAAACTCTCTCCACGAGCGCTCAACACCTCCTGTAAGTGAGCTGCGGAAGCCATCGCCAGGACACCGGTGCGGTAGCACGGTAAGATGATCGACAGCTGAGGTGAAGGAGAGGATTTCATCGCTCAGCAACCTAGTCCAGATAGCCCAAGGCCTGCAACCTAGCCCGCAACTCGGGATCGACCGTCGACGGCTCCGGCCCTGGATCGTTGACTTCCCCCCGCCAGCTGAGTTCGATACCGTGTTCCGGCGCCGCTTCCTCGGCTGCCAGGGTTCGCACCTGCCGCCCCTCGATGGCTAAACGCAAGGGCCGGCTGGCAAGCTCTGCCGGCGAGGTCTCGATAGCAAAATGGCCGCGGCGTTGCCCCTCGATCTTCAAGGACCCTCGCATGACGATCGGCTCGACCGCCCGCGGCAGCCACAGAGTTAGCCGCTCGCCGGATTCGAGGGTGAAGCGCAGTCGACCGTCTCGCCACCTGACACTGTCGCTCAGGGAAGTGGTTTTGACCGCCATCAAGCTCACCGCCCGGCTGTTCAAGACCCCACTCAAGAGGCCAGGCCCAGCGTTTCGCAGCTCGACGGCCAAACCGCGGTAGCTCGACTCCAACAACCCGGTGACTTCCTCTCGCAGAGCGGCCAAACCGGCCTCGGTAGGCGCCAGGTTGTTGAGTTCGGAAGCATCGCCAGCCAGACGGTAGACCTCCTCGCGGCGGCTCGACTCGGGCCATGGGGAATCGCCGAAAATGTACTTGAAGCGCCCGCCGTCACGCACTGCCAAACCTAGATTATTAAGTCCGTTGTAGCTGATCGCTCGCCGCGGGTGCCGTTGCCCGGCAGGATCACCCATCAGCAACGGCACCAGGGAGCGCCCGTCCGCCGGTGGCAATTCGAGACCGGCCAGCTCGATCAGAGTCGGCGCCAGATCGATCTGCCGTACCTGCCGCTCGACCCGAGCCGACCCCCGTTCGAGATTCGGCGTGGCAATGACCAGCGGCACCATGAGGTTGTCATCATAGAGATTGCCGTGGCCGGCGGAACTGTGCTCACCCAAGGCTTCGCCATGATCAGAAGTCAGCACCACCACCGTCGACTCGCTCAGACCGAGCTGGTCGAGGCGTTCGAGCAGCCGGCCGATGGCAGCGTCGGTGTAGGCCAAGCCACTATCATAGAAGGTCTGCACCAAATCGCTGTCCGCAGCGAAGTTCAGCGGCCTCTCCTTGCTGTCGAGGCGATGCACGAACTGGCGCCGAGCCATCCACCCGTCATCGGCCCGTTCGGGCAGCGGCTCGGGAACAACTTCCACCTTCTCCATCCCTTCAGGACCACCGAACTGCCTGAAGTAGGGTTGCCGTGCGCGATAGGGGTCGTGGACTTCGTAAGTGTGGAAAAAGAGCAAGAACGGCCGCCGCTCAGCCAGCCGCGGCAGCCATTCGAGAGCTTCTTCCAGACTGCTGGTTAGCCGGTTCTCTGGCTTCGCGGTGCCAAATGCATAGCGATATCTGTCAAAGCCCTGGGCAAAGCCAAAACGCGGATGCAGAAAACCACCGCCGGTGATCGCCACCGTGGCATAGCCGGCGTCGCGCAGAGTTTCGGCCAACAACCGCAGACTGAGCGGCGCGCTACGTTTGTGATTAACCCCATGGTTGAGTGGGTTCAACCCGGAAAGCATCGAAATGTGCGCCGGCAGCGTCCACGGTGCCGCCGCCACTACTTGCTCAAAGGTCACCCCCCGGCGCCGCGCCCAGCGGTCGATATTCGGCGTCGTCTGCCGCGGGTAGCCGTAGAGGGAGAGATGGTCCGCGCGCAGGGTGTCGATCGAGATCAGCACCACGTTAGGAGGCACCGTGCGCTCCGTTCCTCTAGCGTTCTTGATCCGTTGGCCAGGGCGGCTCGCGGTGTAGATCTCGGGATGGCCCCAAGCTGGCAATCCGTGCCGGGGATCCACCGGTTGGGTGGGCGAGGCAACAAAAAGCAGCTCGATCTGGCGCCCCTCCCAGGCCGCCAGATCGACCTCATGATCCTGCCACTTCCCTTTCTGCGCCGGACCCACACGACCTTCGAAGAGCACCGTTTCCTGGCCTTCGAAAGAGGCCGAAACGGTGTAGATCACTCGTTGCAACCAGCTGGTCGGCGCCGAAAAAGCAAAACGCAACTTGGCACCAGCAGCCACCGT
The DNA here is from genome assembly GCA_965248925.1 of Candidatus Multivoradales bacterium. Lineage (GTDB taxonomy): Bacteria > Acidobacteriota > Thermoanaerobaculia > Multivoradales > J023 > CBDFLE01. The sequence continues at coordinate 908,324 of CBDFLE010000005.1, forward strand.
CAGAGAATGGCGCAGAGGAATGTCCGGCACCACCAACCAGGCGTTGCGCAGCTCCCCCACTCGATTGACCTTGCGCGGTCGGGAGATCAGCTCGGCCAAGCCCTCGCCGGCCAGCTGATAGCGCCAAGCGACCAACTGCCGCAAGCGAGTCTGCTGTCCTGGCATGGCGGTCTGTTCGATTGCCAGCTGGCGAATCCTGCCGCGCCAGGCGACGTCTTGAGCCAGGTCGAAATAGAACACCCGGCGACCGGTTTCGCCCACCCCTTCGCGGGCGCGCAGCGAAATGCTGCGCCTACTATCCAACTCCTGCCCCGGCCCGGCCCATAACAGCCGCACCCGGCTCGACCGAAGACCGCTGAGGCCAATCTCCAGCCGGTCCACCTCGGCGGCATCGAAATCGACTTGCCGCACCAGCCGGGCTTGCTCAGTGGAGTGCGATATGGAGACCATCGCCCCAAAACGAAACTGCCAACCCGGCTCGAGCCCCTCGATCTGCCAATCTTCGAGTTCCTGCGAACTCGCGAAGCTCCAGCGGAAGGCCTCTATTGGCAGCGAAAAATCCGCCAGGTCAAGAACCTCCTGGGGATCTTCGGGGATCAAGCGTTCGAGATGCCTCGCGGGGACCTCGCCCGGCCCACCACAAGCAGCAGCCAGACCGCCGACGATCAGGACAGCCGCCAGCACTCCCTGCGAGCCGGCTGCAACTTGGCGAGAACTCCAGCTCACAAGTAACCCAAAGCGCGAATGGCCGCTTCTTGCTCGGCGCTGAGGTCCTGCGGCTCGGGCTGCGGGAATTGCTGCGACAGCCGGTTGCCGCGCCGCAAGCGCTGTTCAATCAAGGCGGTCAGGCGGGCGACATCGGCGGGCCGCTCGGCCGCCAAGTCATGGCTTTCTGTCGGATCGCTGCGCAGGTCATAGAGTTCCGCCCGGTCGACACGCAAGATCAACTTCAAGCCGTCGGTATCGATCATCGTCCGATCACGACCATACTCACAGTAGACTGGCCGCAAATTGGCGCTACCGCCACGGACCGCCGCCGCCAGGCTAGAACCTGTCCACTGCTCCGCCGCTTCGATTCCAGCCAACTCGGCCAAGGTTGGCGGCAAATCGGTGAGTTCCAGCCAACCAGCTACTCGGCGCGGGGTAGCGGTTGGCGCCTTGATCACCAGCGGCACATGGATATTTTCCTGGTAGAGATCGTGGTGAAAGAAGCCGCCATGCTCGAAAAAAGCCTCGCCATGGTCGGCCACCACGGCAATCACCGTATCGCCCCCGAGACCATCCAGAGCGGCGAGCAAGCGACCCAACTGAGCGTCCCAATAGGTGATCTCTGCATCGTAAAGCGCCAACAAGCGTCGCAAGTCGCCGGCACCGAGCGCTTTCTCACCTTTGTCGAAGGGCACGATCTGGCCATGATTGCCGTTCAATTGACTACTGCTCTCGGGATCCAGCCAGCGCTCGAAATAGGGCGTGGGAGCGCGGTAGGAAGCGTGTACATCCATGTAGTGCAGATAGAGGAAAAACGGCCGCTCGGGGTCGCGCTCAGCACTGAGCCAAGCGAGAATCCGATCGGTCAACTGCTGGCCGCTGTCACCATGCTCCTTGGGCTTTTGACCGATGAAATGAAAAGCATCGAAACCCTGATCGAAGCCCCGACCGGCATTGATCACGTCGGACTTGACCACCGCCACTGTTTGATAGCCCGCCGCCTGGAACCGTTCGGCCAATGTATCGTGCGCCAAGGACATGGCGTCGAGCTGCACCGCCGCCACATCGCCGTCGCCGAAGCCGGCGTGCTTCTTCGGGTCAATGAAGCGTCGCACCCGGTGGGCCTGCGGATCGACACCGGTGAACAACGAAGCCACCGACGGCACCGTCCAGGCAGTCTGGCTGATCACTTGCTCGAACACCGTGCCGCTGGCCGCCAGCCGATCCAGATGCGGCGTGGTGGAACGCTGATCGAAACCATACGGCCCTAGCCGGTCGGCGCGCATGGCATCGGAAAGAATCACCACCACGTTGGCCGCAGCCACCGTACCGCCAGATGGCTGCGGCCCGCTGGGCGCACAGCCACCGCCGATCAGCAAGACCAGCAGAGTCGCGAGGAGTCCGCATACTGACAGTCGAGAGTTGCGCGCACGAGCCTCGAGCCGTCGCGAGTTTGCGTTCTTGCCGCTCTTTAACATCGTTATTCTGCCCTCCCCCCACCGCCTAACGGGGCCCCTCCTTCGAGGTAAGCTGGCGCAGCTCTTCTTCGGTCGCGGCGAGCTTGGCGTTGACTGCCGCCAGAGTGTCGACCAGTTGCAGATTCTGATCGCCCAAACCTTGCAAACGGGCATAAGTCTGGGCCAGTTCCTCATCACGTTGGTGCAGGCGGGAGACTTCACCTTCGATGCGCTGCTCGGCCTCTTGCTTGAACCCGCGCAGTCGCTCTTCAGCCTGCTGCAGTTCGCTTTCCGCCGCGGCCTCGAACCCTGGCTGGCGCGGCCACGGCCGACGCTCGCTGAAAGGCTCCAGCAGCAGCTTTTCGAAGCGAGCCGTGGCCTGTTCCTCGGAGTCAGTGCCCACTAGCCGCTGAAAGCTGACCTCTAGCTTGAGATCCGCTGCCAGATCCGCGGTCAAGCCAAGTCGGCCGCACAGCAGATCATAAAGCTCGCCCAAGCAGCGCATTTCGAGTCGGCGATGAAAGTAGTGCCAACAGCCCCCTAGCACCACCACGTTGCGCAGCACATGCCAGGAGCGGCGCATGTCGATGTCTTCGAGTTGCCATTCCAAGTCAAAGAGTTCATAAGTCGAGGGCCCTCGTTCGACCACCACCGCATTGGTTAAGACGGCGTCTAGGGCCCGGCCATCGAGCCCCGCGGAGGTTCCTGGCAGGTGGTCAGCTACCCAATTACAGAAACCGGTCAGACGGTCGACGAAAGCCTGCCAACGATCGAAGTAGAGCTCGCGCAGGAGTTCCAGGCGCAGACGCTTGCCGCGAGCTACCAAGACCAGACCTGGGGAACGCCAGCGAATGCGCGAGCCATCTGCCAACCGCCGTAGATCTGGGGGGGGTGGCGCAGCGGCCTGCTTGTCGGCCAGCAGCTTTCCCCGCGGATCGAGCAGCAATCGCGACACGGTTGGCCAGCGCCGGTCGCGGGAGTAGTGCCAGGCCAGAGTTTGGCAGCCCGCCTTCGCTAGATCCTCGGGCTCGGCGGTCAAGTGGCGCAGAATGTCGGAGTCTTCCAGACCACAGGCGGCGATCAAAAAGGAGTTGGCGTGCTCGACCAACAAGCCGTCACGAGCCAGCCCTTCGAGCACCAATTCGTCGGGCAGCAACTGACTACGCGCCTGGCCACCGGTCTCGGAGGTCTCGTAGCAAGCCAGGTCGGCGGCCAATCGCGGCGCTCGGCGAGCCAAGTCCGGCCGCAAGATCGATCGAGTCAACTTGTAGTCGGGGAAGGGCAAATACTCCTGCCGATGGCCGAGTCCAGCCCGCGTCAGACGCGCCGCTAGCTCGTGACGGCCGAAAGTTCGCGTCACCGGCGCGGCGGGATAGCCCGCCAAGCCATCGAACAGACAACCGCTGTGATCTTCCGCCGCACCGCACCAATACTTGACCCCTAGCCGATTCTCGATCGCTAGAAGCAACACCCCACCCGGTCGCAAATAGCCCCTTGCCCGCCGCAAGATGAAATCGAAGGCGTCGCCAGCCGGGTCGTCCACAGCCGCCTCGGCGGGCATCTCGACGTAGAGTTCGGCATACTCCAAGACACCGATCATCAGCACAACATCGAAATGTCGATCGCTGGCGAAATGCTCCATGCGAACGACTTCGCCACTCCAATTGTCCAAATCCCGCAGCCGGGCCGACAAGCCGGCAAAGCGTTCAGCGCTGGCTTCGACTACGGTCAACGAAGCGGCGCGCTCGGCTAACAAACGCGACACCGCTCCCATGCCGGCGCCCAATTCCAAAACGTCAAGACCGGAAAAATCGAAATGCCGCAATAGCTGGCTGCGTTCAGCCGCTAGGTGGTAGCGCAGAGGCCAGCTGCGGCCCTGTTCCTCGGCGGCGATCTGCACCTCCGAACCTAGTTGGTCGGCAGCTTGGATCAGCTCCACCACGCGGCGCTCGACCGCGGCACCGTCGGAGTAGTCGAATGACTTCGGCATAGGGCGCATCTTAGCCGCTGCAGAGGGTGAGGGGCGAGTCGGTATCGCATGCTAAGCTGCCCGCCGCTCGTACCCGTAAACCGATGAAAACAGCCGCTAGCAACAGACCCGCCAACGCCCCGCACGCCGCGTCTGCTCAACCTTTGGTCCTTGGCACCGCCAGGTACCGCGGTGGCTGGCTCGCTACCACGGGGCTGGCCTATTCCTTCGCCCTGGCCCTCAGTCTAGGCTGTGGCGACACCCAGACCACGGCCCCCGAGGTCGCGCTGCCCGCCGCTCCGCACCCGATTATCGTCCTCGACATCGACACCCTGCGCGCCGATCGGCTCGGCACCTACGGCTACGACGGCTATACCAGCCCGACCATCGATCAGTTGGCCGCGCAGGGTGTGGTCTTCGAATGGACCTTCAGCCAAGCCCCCAACACCGGCCCTTCGCAGGCCTCGATCCTCACCGGCCTCTACCCCTCGACCCACGGCAAGATCGCCGACGAGGACCAGATACCGCAGTCGGTGGAGACTCTGGCCGAAGCCCTGCGGCGGCACGGTTACAGCGCCGCGGCCTTCGTCGATGGTGGTTTCATGAGCGCTGAGTTCGGGGGCGATCAGGGCTTTGAGCCCTACAACGACAGCCGCGGCGGCGGGCTGAAGAAGATCGGCCCCAAAGTCGACCGCTGGCTCGCCGAGCACGCCGAGGAAGACTTCTTCCTGCTGATCCACACCTACGACGTCCACACACCTTACGCTCCGCCGCAGGATTATCAAGATCGCTTCACCGCCGGCCTTGCGGCGCCCACCCCAGGATTCGCACCGAGCCCCAAAGAGCTGGAAGCGATCCGCCTGTCGCGCTACAGCGGCGAGCCGCGGCAGCTGTCCGCCAATGATCTGGCCTGGGCATCGGCGCTTTACGACGCCGGCATTCGCTGGGTGGACGACTGGCTAAAAGGATTCCTCGAACGGCTCGAGCGCCTCGGCTTGCTTGATCGCGCCACCCTGGTGGTGATCTCGGACCATGGCGAGGAATTCCAAGAACACGGCTCAGTGCTACACGAAAAGCTCTACTCGACGGTCACCCGCGTACCCTTGATCTTGCGCCCACCTGGCGGCATCGCCGGACGGCGAATTAGCGCCGTGGTCCAGACAATCGATCTGATGCCGACCCTGCTGGAGCTAGCAGGTGCGGCGCCAGTGGCGGGAGTACAAGGCAGCAGCCTGCTGCCGTTGATTCGCGGCGAGCAGACGGCAGGTGCCCGGCTGGCGGTCAGCGAGTCGCCCTTCTTTGGCCAGCGCCGGGCGATCACGGTGGGCGACTACCGCTTGCTGTGGACCCGTTCCAGCGAGCAGATCGAACTCTACCGATTCCGCGACGACCGCGCCGAAGCCACCGACTTAACCCAGGCCGAGCCCGAACAGGCGGCGCGACTGCGCCAAGGTCTCGCCGGCTGGCAGCAGATGGTCGACCAAAGCCACATCCACAGCGCCGAGTCCAGCCGGCCCGCGGCCGAGACCCTTGAGCAACTGCGCGCTCTAGGCTACCTCCAATAGACCAATCGGTGGTCCGCGGAGCCGAACCCAAAACAGATGCCGGTCTTACCCCAGTTCTTCCACCGACTCTTAGCGCCTCCGCTGCGTTCCATCAAGCGGCGCCTCGCCGAACGCAGCTATCACCGGGCCCTACGCCAAGGGCAAGCCGCCGGCGCCTACGTCTATCGCTTCGTCACCACCGGGGCGCGGGGCGACGCCGGCATCGAGGTGCGACTGCGAGCCGAGGCCTGTACGCCGACAGCAGCAACCCGTTGGTGTGCCCAGCAGACTCTGGTCGAACTCCAGGTAGTGGGTCTCGAGAACAACGGCCAAGTAGCCTGGCGGGTCGACGCCGGCGGCCCGGTGGACGAGCCGGAAGCCCTGCCGGCCAAATGGTTTCTGGCCCCCGGCGAGCTGCCGGACTTCTATCCCGCACTGCTGGAGTCTGCGTGGCTGGTAGCGGCCGGTGAGGTGCTCGACGCGGTCATCCTGGGAGAACGCCTGGAGCTGCCCGAGGCCACCGAGGTCAGCGCAATCAGGATCCCTGAGCTACGCCGAGTGAGCTTGTTACGCGCCGCCGCTTGGTCCTACCAGCCCCACTCCGACCAGGTGCAGCCGACGAGGAAACAGCTGTTAGTCAAGCAGATCGGTGCTGCCGGAGTGGCTGCAGAATCCCGCGCAGCCGAGTGCTGGACCACCACTCGCCGGGGTCCTTATCTGGGCACCCACAACTTTGGGCCGGTGCTCGAGGTTGGCGTCCGTGACGCCGCCGCGACACCGCGGCGGCAACAATCCTTCTCCAAGCCCGTGCTGCTAGTGAGCAACTGCTTCCTGGCCCGCGGCGGCGCCGAGCACACCCTCTTCGAAACCCTGAGGGCATTGCAGGAGCGCTTCGAGATCGCCATCGTCACCCTGGCCCCGCACCGCCCCGAGTTGGGCGACCGGCGAGAGGATTTCCGCCAGATCACCGAACGCATCTACTGCCTCGGCGATCTGGCCCACCCGGCGGCGATGTATGGCATGTTGCTATCACTAATCGACTCCCTCGGCGTCGAAGTGCTTTACAACGCCAACGGCACTACTTTGTTTTATCAGTATGCGCCACGGCTCAAGGCCGACCGTCCCGGTCTGCGCATTCTCGACCACCTGTACGATCACCTGCACGGCTACATCGAACACTACAGCCGGGCTCTGCTCGACACGGTAGATGCCTGCGTCGCCGAAAACCGTCGTATCGCCGAGACCCTGGCTGCCGAACACGGTTGGCCGCGGCAGCGGGCGCCGGTGATCTGGCCTTGCGGCCGCCGCCGCGACGCCTTCCCCAGCACCGATCAGATCGCTGCCGTGCGCCGCCGCATTCGCCAACAGCTGAAAGTAGCCAACGACGACCTGCTGATCCTCACCGCCGCCCGCATGCACCCACAGAAACGGCCCATCGACCTGGTCCACCTGGCGCGAAGGGTCCGCGATCTGCGGCAGGTGCATTTCTTGGTAGTTGGCGGTGGCGAGTTGTCGGATCAGGTCGATCAGGAGATCAGCAACGATCCGGGAATCAACCTGCGGCGTCTGCCCTTCCGCAGCGACATCCCTGAGCTGATCATCGCCGCCGATGTCGGCTGCCTGGTGTCGGAATACGAAGGTCTACCGGTGTTCATGCTCGAATGCCTGCAAGCCGGCCGGCCATTCCTGGGTACCGACGTGGGGGAGATGGGCTATGTGCTGCGCACCACTGGCGCCGGCCTAGTGACCGATCAGCCCGGCGACTTGGCGTCGCTGGAAGACCATGTGCGCAACCTGTGCGACCCGGAGTTGTGGTCTGAGTTGGCGCAGAAGGCGAGGGTGGCCGGGAATCGTTTCGACGTCGAGCACTGTGCCGAGCGCTATGCGGCAGTGTTCCTGGGTCAGGATCTAGTGCCGGAGGAGATCTGAGTCAGCCATCCCCACGGCCCCAGGCACAGCCCTTGAGAAGGCGCCTCGTTGGCTGGCTGTGGGACCACAGTCAGCTCTTCCGGCGACCGGCGAGACGCTTGCGGCAGCAGCTTTCCGTGGCTGCCTATTGGCTGCGCCACCGACTCGGCAGCAGCCAGCCACCAAGGGTGCTCTGCGTCGTCAGCGACCCGGCATCTGCCAGTGCCGGGCAGCTCGCCCATCCGGTTGTCCGCATCGCAGCGGATTCTGCCGAGATCTTGGTGAGCTTTGTCGCCCAGCAGACCGAGACTTCCATCGCCATCGAGTCGACCCGCGCCGCCAGCTATGTCTTGACCTTGGCCAAGGAGCCGACCTCCCTACCGGCCACCTTTCTCGAGTCCCTGCTCCTAGCGGTCGCTGCCGAGGATCTCTGTTGGGCCACCGGCGGCTGGGCGGGGCCCGCCCAAGCCAATGCGCCGGCAGGCGGGCTAAAGCTGGCTGCCGCCGTGGACAGTGCCAGCGCTACCCTCAGCCGCTTGCCAACCGCCAAGCCAAGCGCCGCACCAGAGGTTTATGGCCGGACCGTGCCGCATATCACTTCGGCCTTGAATCTCGAGCTTATGCAACCTCTGGCGGCGCTACCTCTGCCTCGATCGGGGGCCTATCTGCTGCGCGATGATCAAGTCGCCGGGCGGATGGTGACCCAGCCAGTCTACGATCTCGCCGAGCGACTAGGTCGCTTGCCCACTCACGAAGGGCCGCCGACCGCCCTGTTGCTGCTGCCCTTCCTCGCTGTTGGCGGCGCCGAGAGCTTGCTCTTTGAGTTGCTCGAAGGTTGGGTCGGGCGCTACCGCATCCTGGTAGTCACCACCGAGCCCCACCGCGCCGAACTCGGCCAAACGGTCGATCGCTGCCGCGCCCTGACCCCCCACGTCTACACCCTTGGCGACTGGCTACCCCGCGCCGCTTTGGCCGGCGCCTTGGCCCATCTGCTACGCCGCTGGCGGGTTAGTAGCCTGATGTCGTGGAATGGCACGGTAGCGTTCTACGACCTCGCCGGCGAGCTGCGCGCCGGCTGTCCCGGCCTGCGCCTGATCGATCAACACTTCAACCACCGCGGCGGTTGGATCGAGCGCATGACCCCGCGCCGCTTCGCCAAACTCGACGCCAGCGTAGCGGTCAATCAACCCACGGCCCGAGCATTGCGCGAGCAGCACGGCGGCCCGCCGGAGAAGGTACGGCTGATTCACCATGGCGTCCGCCTGCCCAGGATCCGTTCAGCCGCCGAAATCAGCCAGCGCAAGCAGCACCACCGCGAGCTCTTCGGCGTGCCCCAAGAAGCGCTAGTAGTGGGCACTTTCGTTCGCATGCATGCCCAGAAACGGCCCCTTGACGTACTCGCCTTGGCCCACCGCCTGCGGCACCGAGGAGTCTGGTTCGTACTCGCCGGTGGCGGCCCCTTGGACGCGGAGATCGACCGTGAGCTGGCTCGCCGGCCGGCTGACAACTTGCTGCGACTGCCGATGCAGGAAGACGTCGAGCCGCTCTACGCGATGGTCGACTTATGTCTCTCGACCTCGGATTTCGAGGGTCTGCCGGTATTCTTGCTCGACGCCCTGGCCCGGTCCTTGCCAGCGGTAGCCACCGCCGTTGGCGATGTACCCCTGCTGCTCGGTGATGGCGGCGGCCTGCTGGTGGACGAACCAGGGAATCTCGACGCCTTGGAAACAGCTCTATGCTCTCTCCTCGACCCCACTGAGCGCCAGCGGCGGGGTGCTATCGGCCGCGCCACAGTGGCCGAGCGATTCGGTCTACAACGCTACCGCGAGGCTTACGAAGAACTGCTCTTCCCCGAGGGAGAGCAAGCGTGAGCCAGCAACTGCCCTCGGTGTCGGTGGTCATTCCGTCCTACAACCACGCCGCCTACATTGAAGACGCGATCGACAGCGTGTTCGAACAGCAAATCGATGGACTCCAGCTGGTGGTGATCGACGACGGTTCCTCAGACAACAGCCTGGAACTTATGCAGCGCTACCGCCAGCGGCCCGGTTTCGAGTTCTACCCGCAAGCCAACCAAGGAGCCCATGCGGCGCTCAACCGCGGCATCGAGCTGACCCATGGCGAGCTGATCCTGATCCTCAACTCCGACGACAGCTGGGACCCGGGCCGTATCGCCGACCTGCGCCAACGTTTCGCCGCCCACAAGGAGCTGGTCCTGGCGGCGAGCTGGCTGCGGGTAGTCGACGGTCAGGGGGAGACCCTGGCGATCAAACAGGCCTTCCACAATCTGCCCCCATGGTCGCCACCTCGACCTGGCCCTCAGCTCAGCGAGTCTGGTGAGCCCTCCTTGGCGCTGCTCGAAAGCAACTACATTTCGACCACCTCGAACGTCGCCTTCCGGCGCCAAGTTTGGCGGCAAGGTGTCCGCTTCCAGGCCCTACGCTACGCTCATGATTGGGACTTCGTACTTGCTGCTTGCCAGGTCGGTGAGCTAGAGATTCTCGAACAGCCTTCGGTGCGCTACCGCGTGCATGGCAAGAACACCATCCGAGAAGGCACTGACCTGGGCAAGGGCCTGATGCGCTTCGAGATCCTCTGGTCGGTGGCCCGGCATGCCAACGCCCTGATCGAGCGCTGGGCGGCGAAGGGTTACGATCGGGCTGAACTCGAAAGGCGCCTGTGGACCTCGGCCCCGCGCTTTGGCAACGATGCATTGTTCGCCCAGCTCCTCGCTCTGCGCGGCGGCGCGCGCCATCCGGGTTCGGCCTACGACGCCCTGATCCGCCAGGACCACCCCTTCCGCGATGCCGCGGTAAGACAGCTGGCGGCAGCGGCTGATTGAGGCCTGCAAGTCTCCCCGGCAGCGACTCGCCATTCAGGAGCCTCCCCCTGTCGTCTTTGGGGGGGTATGGGAAGACAATTCCGACACATTCGCCCCACGAGCGGAATGTGTCAATGAAAGTGAGACACTTTCTTCTGGGAATTAGTACGGAATCGGTAGTGGCTCCGGCACCATCTTGAAATGGGCTTCAGAGAACGGATTGTCGTTGCTCGTGTAGGGCCGGTTCAGCGACCGTGTCATTCAGAGATCGGCCAGCAGTAGAGCCACCGGCTTGGATGCCATGCTCGAACCGCGGTCCGAGTGCAAGGTAAGTCGATCTCGCTCAACACCTTGCTTGTCAACACCTTGCTTGTCAACACCTTGCTTGTCAACACCTTGCTTCTCAACACTGTCGGCAATCAACCGCTTCGCGAGTCCTCCGGACTCGCGGCAGGCGAGCATCCAGCCGGCGATGTAGCGGCTGAAGACCTCCAGAATTACGTAAAGGTAGTAGTAGGTCCACTTCACCGGGCCATTGAGCTTGGTGATGTCCCACGACCACACCTCGTTCGGCCCTGTGGCCAGCAGTTCGGGCTTGGTGTAGTTGGGATGACGCCGCTGACGGCGTCGCTCGCGCAGCTCGCCCTCAGACTCCAGGACCCGGTACATGGTGCGCACCGAGCAGATATGGCGCTGATCCTCGTCCAGCAGCGCCGCCCAGACTTGACGCGGCGAGCGGTCGACGAAGCGCTCCGAGTGCAACACATCGAGGACCTCCTGGCGTTCAGCGGGCGTCAATGCCAGCGGCGGTCGAGGCCGCGTCGATAGCTGCGGCCCTGCGCCCTGCTGCCGACGGCGGCGATAGAAAGTGGCTCTGGGGACCGCCAAGGCGGCGCAGGCTGCCTGCACCCCCACCATCTCGGCCAGCGGCGCCACAGCGCTCATGACTGGCTCTCACTCGGCTCGATCCCTAGCAGCCGGGAAAGTTTTTTTGGACATCGATGATCGTCTCGGCTTTGTACAGCTGATGCTTGAGCCGGGCAATCTCACGCTCAAGCTCCGCGACGCGGCGGGCCTCAGCAGCGACCGGCCGACGCTTGCGACCGCGCTTCTTCGACAAACCGGCCAGAGCACTGGCATCGCGTTGCTGGCGCCAATTCGATAGTAGAGATGAATACAGACCCTCCCGGCGGAGCAGGGCGCCAATCTCGCCGGGCTTGCTACAGGCGTCGGCAGCCTGGACGATGCTCAGCTTGTACGACGCGCTGTACCGACGCCGCTTCGCCTTCTCAGTTACCTCTGGATCTCGTCGGTCAGCGCTCATATCTCGCAGCTCGTGGCTTGGACTCGCCCTGGTGATTGCTCTCCACGCCCTCACTAATTTCTCGGTACGGCAGTGTCTCACTTACATTGGCACAGAGGGCCGTGGCAGTACAGGGTGGAGATGGTAAGCTTGTGCTCGGTCATTGGGAATCCTCCTCTTCCGGAGAGCCGCCGGAACCCTGTCAACAGGGAATATGCGCTCTACGTGACTTTCCTGAACTTCATTTACGGTCTATGTGGATATACGTTATACGAGTATTTCAAACAAGAGGATATCCACCCTCGCCCACCGAAAACGAAAACTGCCCTTAGAATTGGGGAACGATGCCGAGGAAAAAGCAGCCACCCACCGACTTTGGACATCGCCTGCCTGCCATCCGCAAGGCCAAAGGCTTCACCCAGGTTCAGCTTGCAGATGTGACCGGGACCACCCAGCGGGCGATCTCCTACTACGAAACGGAGGCCGGCTATCCACCGATGCCGGCGGTCGTCGCTCTGGCCCAGGCCCTCGGTGTTTCTGCCGATGAGTTGATGGGTCTCAAACAGCCCCAGGTCGACCTGCTCCAGGACGATCCCGAAACCCGCAGGATGTGGAAGAAGTTTCAGCAGGTCCGGACTCTGCCCGAGAGGGACCAACGAGCCGTAATTCGGCTCGTCAATTCGCTTGCCTCAGCGAGTCAGCCCGCCACGGAGTAGGCTACGTCTGCTCTTTCGCTGGGGTTTTTCATGAGAACCCGGCCGAAGGCGAATCTCAAGAAACGGTCGATACCGGACCCCACGAAGTTACGCTTCGTCTCGAAGATGTAGATCGACGTTGATAGCGCACTCTTTCACGGTCCGCACAGCCGTTTTCCAATCCGCCCAAACAGCGGGATCAGCTGTCCCTTCATCCTGCAAGAGGCTCATACCTCCAAGCAGGGCGCCGAGATCGTCCGACTCGGTGCGTTGGTAGATCTCTTCGAGGAAAGCGAACATCGCGGCATAGGCTTCCCGTGTAGTTAAAGTATCCCCCATTGCCACTCCTATTGGCCCGACAGGCCGGTTGTTGAGTCAAAGATTCGCGGTGTCTGGTTCAACCCGCCGTTTTTGATGACTCCATTGCGGCTCTGGACCCAAACCTGAGTGCCGTCGTCCAGTGTTCGTGCAGACCAGACATTACCGAACTTGTCCGTTCCAAGGGCCGTTGAAGCGTCATCTGCGACCCCTTGCAGGAGCTTTCGGTTTGCTGGCGTGTCAGCGAGGTGACCAGGGGCGTCTCGGAAAATGTGCTTGATCTGACCAGGCTTACTGGGAAACCTCGCTGCCCCCCTTGGTACTCCGCGCGATCCCCGCTGAAAGACCTTACCAAGTCGAGCAAAGACAGCAGACAGCTTTGACCCAACATTAGGAAGTGCTTTTCGAGTAGCAGCGACAACAAGAGTCGTCTCGTCGACCGGCGAGAGAAGACTGACGGCAAACAGCGCCCCCATACCTCGAGCATTGATGTTCTCGATGTATTGCTCCTGGGTGATCTCGCCCCGCATCAAGCGCTGTATATCTTGTTCGAGAGCCATCGCCGCACGGCTTTCTCGCCCATTGGAGTCGATCTCGTTGATCGGGTTGTTGGCCCCGTAGGTATAGCGGTTCCAGCTTCCAGGCGCGCTGACCTTGGCGGACCTCGCCGGATCGACACTCAAGAACCGCCCTAGCACTGGGCTACAATACCGAGCGTGCATGTAGTCCAGCTCGCTCCTCGCCCCGGTCCCGGTCTTGTCCCGCTCATGGCCAGTGAATTTCAGCTGAATCTCGTCAGCCTCCGCGCTGGTCGCCTCTTGACCAAAGGGAAAGTAGTTGTGCAACGCCACCTGCTGTCCGCCTCGGGTGAAGGGGACAGCCCGACGCGGTTTCCAGCTTGAGAGCTGGTAACCCTCTATGCCTGTTCTACTTAAGCCTCGCTCGGCCCTACTGCCGGCGGGGTCTTGGTGCTCGAAGGTCCAGAGGCGAGTTTCGGCGTAGCTCGACTCGGAGATCGGCGCGATCGCTGTTGCCGGCATCGTCACCGCCAGGAGCGCGACGACCAGCCCGAGCGCCATCGTCCAAGTGCTTCTTCCTTTAGCTGCCTGCCTCATGCCGGGCCATTCTACGCCGCGGGTGGCGCTCGAAGACAGCGGCTAAAGGAGGAAGGGTGGTTGGTGCGGAGGCGGGATGCGGTTTTCTTAGGCCGCTTTCTTCGGGCAGTGGGTGTTTTCTTAGGTCGTTTTCGTCGGGCTGGTCGTCGGAGCGAGCGCGGGTCTTTCCGGCAGTTTGGTGCCGGCGGCGCAGCCGCCAAACCAATCTGCACGTTGGGGGCGTGGTGGCGGCGGGGCCGGAGCCGAGCACGGCGACCGCAGGGCGCCGCGCGCAGGGTACGGAGGCCACGACGCAGGGCGGGTCTTGGGAGGAGGATGGGGAGCCCCCTTGAGGGGGCGGACGGGGCCGGGCCGAGCCGTCGCAGTGCTGGCTGGTGGATCTCGGCAAGGAGGCCCGGAGCGGGGCGTGGTTCCGAAGCCGCTGACCATCGCAGGCTCGCGGAGTGCTCACCCCAAGTTTCCATAATGCACGCGTTATGGAAAGGCCGTAGGCCCGGAGCCGGGGCGTGTGAGGGCCAGGTCGGATAGGGCGCGCACTATCGGACAGCGACCCATGCAAGCCGCGTGACACCTGGGAGGTCCGAGGAGGGGCCCAGGTGGCGCGCGGCTTGCGGAGCGGCTGGCCCGTGCCCGGAGGGAGCGCAGCGACCGGAGGGACACACGCCCCGGCGGAGCTTGGGGCGAGCTTTCGGAGACTCTTTTCTTGGACTACCTGAAGCCTCGCTCCGGGCCGGTGATCGGAGGGCTCAGGTGGTGGATCGCAGATGCTCGGGCCGGGGCGGGCAGGGGTGACAAAACAAACACCGCCGAGGGCTGCGTGGCCCGCGAGCGGAGGACGGCGCAGCCGGCCGCAGCGCGGGACCCGCAGACCCGGACCGCTTCGGGCGGGGGTCAGTCCTCCGCCTCGGTCTCGACTACATCGAGTAAGTCCTCGGCGGTCACTTCATCGCTGCCGTCTTCTTCTGTCGGCGGTGCCACCCGCCGCCCTAGCTTCGCGCCCGGATGGGTTGCCGAGTGGATCGACTTCAGTTTGCGGATCGATACCTGAGTGTAAATCTGCGTCGTCTCCAGCTTGGCATGGCCGAGCATCTGCTGAATGAAGCGGATATCCGCACCACCTTCGAGCATCAGCGTCGCCATCGTGTGGCGGAAGAGATGGCAAGCGCCCGACTTGCCGAGATCGGCGGCGAGCACGTAGCCGCGCACCAGCTGACTCATTCGCGACGGAGCAAACGGCGTCCCCTGGTTGGTGAGAAAGAGCGTCCCGCCGTCCGGCTCGACCATCAGCGACGGCCGTACCTCAGTGACGTAGCGATCGATCCAGGCCAGCGCCCGCTCGCCGATCGGGATCATCCAGTCTTTCCGCCCCTTGCCCTGGCGCACCATCACCGTTCCGCGTTCGATGTCGAGATCGTAACGGCCGAGGCCGATCAGCTCAGCCCGGCGCATGCCGGTCGAGTAGAAGACTTCAAGGATCGTCCGGTCGCGCATCCCGAGTGGGTCGGCGGTGTCGGGCTGGTTGAGCACCTGGTCGGCTTCCGAGGCGGTCAGCACCGCCGCCGGCAACCGGTGCTCCAGCTTCGGCAGCTCCAGCTCCGAGGCCGGGTTGTAGAGCAGGTGGTTGGCCCGAGTCGCCCACTTGAAGAAAGCCCGCACCGGCACCAGCCGCGAGTGCTGCGCCCGGAAAGACAGCGGCCGCCCGTCCCCAGGCTTGCGGTAGTGGTAGAGCCACCTGGCGTAGCGCTCCAGGATCGGCTTGGTCACTTCCGACGGCCGCGACACCCCACGCTCTTCACACCATGCGATGAGAAACGAGAGGTATAGATGCCGGTTCTCAACGGTTCGTGGAGAGTAGTTCTTGATCGCCATCCACTCCAGGTACTGACCCGCCATCACCGCGAAGCCCCGAGGGTCGGTTGGATTGCCCGGCAAGAGGCGGATCTTGCGCTCGCCACGGCGCGGCATCAGGGCCCCTCGACCGCCGCCGAGCCGCCGGTACGACGCCCAGATTTACGACATGACGGGCCGTTTTCTCGCACCCCCTTATATGCGTTTTTTGCCGAAACCCCACGATTTCCGGCCGAAGTCGTTGATTCTGCTTGGGAAACTGCACCCCGACCACCCCCCGACACCCCCCCGACTTGGGGCCGACTTGGCCCCGACTTCTCAGCTTCAGACCCCGACTTCTTTTCGTCGTACCTGAGTGTTTCGACCTCGATCAGCCCCGGCAGTCGCGGCCGCTCCGGTTCGTCGCTGGCCACGTAAACCAGCTCGTAGACAAAGCTCTGCCCCCGCCCGCCCTGATGCACCAGCAGATACTCAAACTCCTCAAGACGGCGTAGGTGCAGCTTCA
This sequence comes from Candidatus Multivoradales bacterium, assembly GCA_965248925.1. Lineage (GTDB taxonomy): Bacteria > Acidobacteriota > Thermoanaerobaculia > Multivoradales > J023 > CBDFLE01. The sequence goes on from CBDFLE010000005.1 coordinate 924,515, forward strand.
GCTGCGTATTGCCCCAGCCGGTGTGCTCGCGCACCGCCCGCCGGCTGAAACGGTAGTCCGGCCGATCCATCGCCAGCGCCTCACAGGCTTCGCTGACCATCTCGTCGATCAGCCCCAGCAGGCGCCGCGTCTGCGGCGGCAGCTCATCGAGCGAGCGCCCCAAGACTTCGTGCGCCAGGCGGTTGGCTGTCTCGATGTCTGTGGCCACCACTTCGACGTACTCCACCTCTCGCCCGTCGACCACCGCCAGCTTCACCTCTCGCTGGTATTGATGCAAAAGAGCAATCACGTCGATCAGCGTCAGGTACTTCTCGTGGTCCCGGCGGGTGCGGATTTGCGTATCGAGAAAGGTAAGTTCCGGAGCAAAGGGATTGACCACCGCCAGCGGCCGCAGCAGCCGCTGCGCGTTCTGGTGCAGCGCCATCACCCCGTCGCGCCGGGTGCGCGAGAGTAGCCCCTCCAGCGTCCGCCGCTGCCGCTGCAGCCGGTGAATCGCCCGCGTCTGCTCTCGCGCCTCGTCCACCGAGAGCACCAAGCAGCGATTCAAAAGCTCTTCATCGATGTCGATTGCCGTGGTCGTCAAGAAGATCATCACCGGCCCTTCGACGTGGTACTCGTGCGTCACCAGCTTGCCCGTTGAAGCATCCTTGCCGGTCGAGGCAATCGTCAGCTCGCCCTCCGACTGAAGCAGCTTCAAGGCGTAGCTAGCCCGCTCGGCCCCCTCCTCCTCGACGATCGCCAGGATCTTGTGCTGCAGATCCGTTTCGCCCATGTAGAACAGCGATTGCCCGGTCATCGCCGAGTACTTCACTTGCTGCTCACCTGGCATCAGCGACAGCACCGCCTCCATCAGCGCCGACTTGCCGGCCGCCGAGCTCGACTGCACCACCACCGCCAAAGGCCGATCCAGAAAGCGCGAGGTGGCCGCCATATAGCCCATGAGCTTGTTGGTTTCCTCGCCCACCACCCCGCAGCGCTCGAAGTCCGCGAGGATGCGCACCAAGAGATCTGGTGAGCGCAGCAGCTCAAGCGCCGCTTCCTTCTCTCCCTCTGACAGCTCCACCGCCGTCGACTGCGGCTCGAGTGCTGAGCGGATCTGCTCGTCCTGCAGCTCCTCGAGCTTCAGCAGCACCTTGCCCAGATCCTTCTTGACCACCTTCTCATCGACCCCCAGTTCAGCGGCTGCCGCCCGCTGAAACACCGCGCGCGGCCGCGCAGCGTAGAGATCGAAGGTATCGACGTGGAAGGCGTCGCCGCGCGACGCCAAAACATTGACCTTGAGCACGTCGTAAGCCAGGTTCTTCGGCAGACCGCGAATCCTGTAGCGACGATCGCCCAGCGACAGCACCACCTCCTGATCGCGCACTTCCGCCGGCATATCTGGCGGAGGCGGGGCGGGCAATGGGGAGGCTTCGGCCGGGGCGACCGGCGCCAATACCGCCTCTGCGGCGGTATTAGGCCGTGTCGATTGCTCTGCCGGCGGTGCCAATGAGCCCACTATGGGCTCGTTGCCCAGTTTCACGTCGGGCGCCTTGCCTTTCCCGAGCCACTGTGCTTTGCGGATCACCACCCCCAGCGACTTCGCGGCTGGCGTCACCTTCAGCGCATATTCGTTGGCGTCCATGCCGCGCGGAAAGTGAATGCGATAGGCGTCGATCCCGGCACCCACCAGCTTCTCGGCCAGCTTCCCGGCGGCCTTCTCGCCGGCATCGTCCCGGTCGTAGGCGATCAGCACCCGCTCGACTCCGTGGCCACCGAAGGCTGCCAGCATCTCCGCGGTGAAACCCTGGATGCCGTAGGCGCTGGTGACGTTGCGGTAGCCCGCGCACCAGAAGGTCAGAGCGTCGATCAGCGACTCGCAAAGGATGATCTCGGTCGAGGCCACCAGAGCTTCCGCATTGAAGATCCCTCGATGCGGACCCGGCAGATAGAGATGCAAGGGTGTCCCCTTGCGAAGATTCAGTGTGATCTTTCGGCCGTAGATCTCCACCACCTGGCCTGTTGAATCGAAGACCGGAAAGACGATCGAGCCATTGAAGTGCTCATGACCCGACTTGCGCAGCACGCCGAGCTTCTGCAATCGACCCCGCATCTCCTTACCCGCCTTCAGCTGCTTCGATGGCAGTCGATAGCCCAGCGTCCGGTTGGCGAAGCCAAGCCTGAAATGCTCGATCATCTCCGGGTGCTTCAGCCCTCTGCTCTCCAGATAAGCCAGCGCCTCCGGGCTCTCCTTCAAAGCCTCGTGGTAGTAGCCGACGACCTGACCGAGTAGCTCCGCGTCCTCTGCTTCCGCCACCACCGGCGAAGGCAGGGCCGGCGCCGAAGGCAACGCCTCTGCGACCGCCTCCGCCGGCAGATCCGAGCGCAGCAGCTCGACCGCGTGGCGAAACGAAACCCCGCGATCTCGCATCACCCAATCGATCACCGACCCGCCCGCCTGGCAGGCGCCCAGGCAATGCCACAGATTCTTCTTCGGCGAGATCACCAGCGACGGCTCGCGGTCGTCGTGAAACGGGCAGAGCCCCAGCAGGTCCGCCCCGTGGCGTTTCAGTTTCACCCCACGGGCCAGGGCCAGGCGCTCCACCGATACTTCTCGCTTTAGTCGCTCTACCTCGGCTTCTGGAATCCTGCTCACTGTGCCGCCCCCGACTCCACCGGAGTAAGCACCAAACGATCCTGCTCGACCTCCACCCGCAGCCTCTCCCCGCAGCGAAACCCCGCCGCTTCTAGCCAAGCACCCCGCATCCGCACAAACGGCACAAGCCGCACCGAGCACGGGCCGTTGACGTAGTGCGGCGCACGGGGCTCGTGCAGGGTAGAGATCGTCAGATATCGCTCAGCTCTCGGCTCAGACACAGGCCACTCCCGCCAGGCGACCCGCCGAGACCTCCTCGATCCGGCCGATCTGATCCGCCGGCACCCACACCACCGGCTGCATTTCCCTCTCCTCCTCGCCCTCTTCCACCCGCGTCACCACCAAACGCCCGTCACCCACGACGTCCACCCGCACCTGGGCTCCAGGATAGAAGCCGGCGTCGCGCATCCACAGCCCCGCCAGCTGCAGCAGCGGTAGCTGCGCGGACTTGGGGAAGGCGTGCCAACCGTGGCGGTACAGGGCGGAGATGGTTAGCTTGTGCTCGGTCATCGGTCTGCCTCCAAATTTCTTCAGTTAACTCAGATGCAACTCATCTGTGCTCTACAGTACCAATCGGTTGCATTGGTGTCAAGCCTGCAATGTCTTGACGCATACCTTCGGGTTGCCTAGAATTAACTCAGGACGGAAAAAGGCGTACAAGAAAGGACTGGAAGGTTCTATGAGCCAAGAAAGCGGCACGATCAAGACACGGTTCGGCAAGCGAGTTCTTGAGCTACGCAAGACTCGCAGCTGGAAGCAAGACGAGCTTGGCAAAAAGCTCGGCACTTCGGGCGTCGTCATCGGGCGCTACGAGCGAGGCGAGGTGATGCCGTCGATCAAGGTGGCTCAGAAGATGGCCGAAGTCTTTGGTGTGACGCTCGACTATTTGGTGGGTGAGCAGGAGGTTCCCAATCTGCTCACCCAAAGCGAAATGGTCGAACGGTGGATGACTCTCGACGCTTTGGCGACGAGCGACCGGGACCGTATCCTCTACGTCGTCGACTCGCTCATTAGGGAAGCCAAGACCCGCCAGGCTTTCGGCGCCTCTTGATCCAATATAGACGGAAACCCGGCTCTCACCGGGCTCGATTAATACAGCTCGCTGATTTCAGTTGGCTTGCGGCGAAACGCCTTCTGGCACCTCCGCAGCAGGCCGATGGACTCATCCGAGACGCACGTACCCGGCAGTCCTACGCCGCTACTTGAGCCCAGATGCACGAAAGCCCGGCATCAGCCGGACTTTCTGCGAAACGGTTGGCACCTGGCCGCTCAGTGAGTCGAAGCTTCGTAAACCCAAGCCTTCTTGCTTCGGCTTTGAGAGCCATCATCGGCCTCAGCCCAGGTAGAACCTCAAGGCAACTCAGCAGCCTGAGCAGACTCTGATGAAGATCGAACAAAGAGCTGGATATACGACCCTACGCTTCCTGAATCCTCATCGAGGGTATTCGGATCGAACTCGACCCCTGATCTGACGAGCATCTCTTCGAGGTCTTCGAGCAGATGCGAATGAGCCATGTACAGATCTACAGAAAGATCTAGGTGCCCCTTGAGTTCCTCAAACCTCATATTTGGGGAAAGCTTGTTCTCTGGAATACCTAGCTCGTGGGCTACAAACCTTCTTCCGTCTAGGATCTTGCTAGAGCTACTTGCCACGAGCCTAGGTGGAAAGTGAGAGAGAAAGTCATTCTTGTCAATCGCTGGCAGTCGTTTGATACGAGAGCGCTTCAATCCCCTGCTGGCAATCCAGTAGAGCGCCATTGCCAAAAGAATCCACCACCACAAATCCATTTTTATAGCCTCCCGGTTTCAGCTAGAAAGCGCAGTTTGCCAGAGTTCCGATGTTGTAGTAGCCAACGAACACGGTAGCTGGCGTGGCAACAAACGACACGGCCCGGCCCCCGGCGCGGACAGCGCCCGAGGCCGATCTTGCTACCGCGGAGTTTGGGAAAGCCCTCTTAAGGGGAGATCCGACAAGTGCTCTTCCTGGGTTAGTCAAGGGGTCTGTTGCTTTCGGGACCCTGAAAGGCGGCAGTAAACGCTTCGGAAAAGCTGAACCGAAAACTACCGCACCGGCATTGATCCTATTCTTCCGCACGCACCGTGAATAGTCTACGCCGTCAATAGGCAAGCTAGCCAGAGCGCGATCATGTAACGCAAGCGGTGCCGGGTCAGGGCGACTGGATACTTCAATGAAAGCCAAGAGGGTAGGGAAAACATCTACCGAGGATTCTCCATCGCCACCCTCGGCGCTGTCGACTACGTCAATCCGCTCGCCACAGATCACAGTCTGCGAACCGTCTTCGCTGGTTTGAGTAACGCACTCCGGGTCAAGACCATCCGGGTCGACCAGGTTTAGAGGGTTGTTCACTACATAAGAGTAGCGATTCCAAGATTGTGGGATTGGCGCAGTTCCGTTTACTGGATCAATACTCAAGAACCTCCCCACCACCGGACTGCAATGCCGAGCGTGCATGTAGTCCAGCTCGCTACGGCTGCCTGTGCCGGTCTTATCCCTCTCATGGCCGGTAAACTTCAGCCCAATCTCATCAGCACCAGCGTTAGTCGCCTCTTGACCGAACGGGTAATAGTTGTGCAACGCCACCTGCTGACCACCTCGGGTGAAGGGGACAGCCCGACGCGGTTTCCAGCTTGAGAGCTGGTAACCCTCTATGCCTGTTCTACTTAAGCCTCGCTCGGCCCTACTGCCGGCGGGGTCTTGGTGCTCGAAGGTCCAGAGGCGAGTTTCGGCGTAGCTCGACTCGGAGATCGGCGCGATCGCTGTTGCCGGCATCGTCACCGCCAGGAGCGCGACGACCAGCCCGAGCGCCATCGTCCAAGTGCTTCTTCCTTTAGCTGCCTGCCTCATGCCGGGCCATTCTACGCCGCGGGTGGCGCTCGAAGACAGCGGCTAAAGGAGGAAGGGTGGTTGGTGCGGAGGCGGGATGCGGTTTTCTTAGGCCGCTTTCTTCGGGCAGTGGGTGTTTTCTTAGGTCGTTTTCGTCGGGCTGGTCGTCGGAGCGAGCGCGGGTCTTTCCGGCAGTTTGGTGCCGGCGGCGCAGCCGCCAAACCAATCTGCACGTTGGGGGCGTGGTGGCGGCGGGGCCGGAGCCGAGCACGGCGACCGCAGGGCGCCGCGCGCAGGGTACGGAGGCCACGACGCAGGGCGGGTCTTGGGAGGAGGATGGGGAGCCCCCTTGAGGGGGCGGACGGGGCCGGGCCGAGCCGTCGCAGTGCTGGCTGGTGGATCTCGGCAAGGAGGCCCGGAGCGGGGCGTGGTTCCGAAGCCGCTGACCATCGCAGGCTCGCGGAGTGCTCACCCCAAGTTTCCATAATGCACGCGTTATGGAAAGGCCGTAGGCCCGGAGCCGGGGCGTGTGAGGGCCAGGTCGGATAGGGCGCGCACTATCGGACAGCGACCCATGCAAGCCGCGTGACACCTGGGAGGTCCGAGGAGGGGCCCAGGTGGCGCGCGGCTTGCGGAGCGGCTGGCCCGTGCCCGGAGGGAGCGCAGCGACCGGAGGGACACACGCCCCGGCGGAGCTTGGGGCGAGCTTTCGGAGACTCTTTTCTTGGACTACCTGAAGCCTCGCTCCGGGCCGGTGATCGGAGGGCTCAGGTGGTGGATCGCAGATGCTCGGGCCGGGGCGGGCAGGGGTGACAAAACAAACACCGCCGAGGGCTGCGTGGCCCGCGAGCGGAGGACGGCGCAGCCGGCCGCAGCGCGGGACCCGCAGACCCGGACCGCTTCGGGCGGGGGTCAGTCCTCCGCCTCGGTCTCGACTACATCGAGTAAGTCCTCGGCGGTCACTTCATCGCTGCCGTCTTCTTCTGTCGGCGGTGCCACCCGCCGCCCTAGCTTCGCGCCCGGATGGGTTGCCGAGTGGATCGACTTCAGTTTGCGGATCGATACCTGAGTGTAAATCTGCGTCGTCTCCAGCTTGGCATGGCCGAGCATCTGCTGAATGAAGCGGATATCCGCACCACCTTCGAGCATCAGCGTCGCCATCGTGTGGCGGAAGAGATGGCAAGCGCCCGACTTGCCGAGATCGGCGGCGAGCACGTAGCCGCGCACCAGCTGACTCATTCGCGACGGAGCAAACGGCGTCCCCTGGTTGGTGAGAAAGAGCGTCCCGCCGTCCGGCTCGACCATCAGCGACGGCCGTACCTCAGTGACGTAGCGATCGATCCAGGCCAGCGCCCGCTCGCCGATCGGGATCATCCAGTCTTTCCGCCCCTTGCCCTGGCGCACCATCACCGTTCCGCGTTCGATGTCGAGATCGTAACGGCCGAGGCCGATCAGCTCAGCCCGGCGCATGCCGGTCGAGTAGAAGACTTCAAGGATCGTCCGGTCGCGCATCCCGAGTGGGTCGGCGGTGTCGGGCTGGTTGAGCACCTGGTCGGCTTCCGAGGCGGTCAGCACCGCCGCCGGCAACCGGTGCTCCAGCTTCGGCAGCTCCAGCTCCGAGGCCGGGTTGTAGAGCAGGTGGTTGGCCCGAGTCGCCCACTTGAAGAAAGCCCGCACCGGCACCAGCCGCGAGTGCTGCGCCCGGAAAGACAGCGGCCGCCCGTCCCCAGGCTTGCGGTAGTGGTAGAGCCACCTGGCGTAGCGCTCCAGGATCGGCTTGGTCACTTCCGACGGCCGCGACACCCCACGCTCTTCACACCATGCGATGAGAAACGAGAGGTATAGATGCCGGTTCTCAACGGTTCGTGGAGAGTAGTTCTTGATCGCCATCCACTCCAGGTACTGACCCGCCATCACCGCGAAGCCCCGAGGGTCGGTTGGATTGCCCGGCAAGAGGCGGATCTTGCGCTCGCCACGGCGCGGCATCAGGGCCCCTCGACCGCCGCCGAGCCGCCGGTACGACGCCCAGATTTACGACATGACGGGCCGTTTTCTCGCACCCCCTTATATGCGTTTTTTGCCGAAACCCCACGATTTCCGGCCGAAGTCGTTGATTCTGCTTGGGAAACTGCACCCCGACCACCCCCCGACACCCCCCCGACTTGGGGCCGACTTGGCCCCGACTTCTCAGCTTCAGACCCCGACTTCTTTTCGTCGTACCTGAGTGTTTCGACCTCGATCAGCCCCGGCAGTCGCGGCCGCTCCGGTTCGTCGCTGGCCACGTAAACCAGCTCGTAGACAAAGCTCTGCCCCCGCCCGCCCTGATGCACCAGCAGATACTCAAACTCCTCAAGACGGCGTAGGTGCAGCTTCAGCTGCGTATTGCCCCAGCCGGTGTGCTCGCGCACCGCCCGCCGGCTGAAACGGTAGTCCGGCCGATCCATCGCCAGCGCCTCACAGGCTTCGCTGACCATCTCGTCGATCAGCCCCAGCAGGCGCCGCGTCTGCGGCGGCAGCTCATCGAGCGAGCGCCCCAAGACTTCGTGCGCCAGGCGGTTGGCTGTCTCGATGTCTGTGGCCACCACTTCGACGTACTCCACCTCTCGCCCGTCGACCACCGCCAGCTTCACCTCTCGCTGGTATTGATGCAAAAGAGCAATCACGTCGATCAGCGTCAGGTACTTCTCGTGGTCCCGGCGGGTGCGGATTTGCGTATCGAGAAAGGTAAGTTCCGGAGCAAAGGGATTGACCACCGCCAGCGGCCGCAGCAGCCGCTGCGCGTTCTGGTGCAGCGCCATCACCCCGTCGCGCCGGGTGCGCGAGAGTAGCCCCTCCAGCGTCCGCCGCTGCCGCTGCAGCCGGTGAATCGCCCGCGTCTGCTCTCGCGCCTCGTCCACCGAGAGCACCAAGCAGCGATTCAAAAGCTCTTCATCGATGTCGATTGCCGTGGTCGTCAAGAAGATCATCACCGGCCCTTCGACGTGGTACTCGTGCGTCACCAGCTTGCCCGTTGAAGCATCCTTGCCGGTCGAGGCAATCGTCAGCTCGCCCTCCGACTGAAGCAGCTTCAAGGCGTAGCTAGCCCGCTCGGCCCCCTCCTCCTCGACGATCGCCAGGATCTTGTGCTGCAGATCCGTTTCGCCCATGTAGAACAGCGATTGCCCGGTCATCGCCGAGTACTTCACTTGCTGCTCACCTGGCATCAGCGACAGCACCGCCTCCATCAGCGCCGACTTGCCGGCCGCCGAGCTCGACTGCACCACCACCGCCAAAGGCCGATCCAGAAAGCGCGAGGTGGCCGCCATATAGCCCATGAGCTTGTTGGTTTCCTCGCCCACCACCCCGCAGCGCTCGAAGTCCGCGAGGATGCGCACCAAGAGATCTGGTGAGCGCAGCAGCTCAAGCGCCGCTTCCTTCTCTCCCTCTGACAGCTCCACCGCCGTCGACTGCGGCTCGAGTGCTGAGCGGATCTGCTCGTCCTGCAGCTCCTCGAGCTTCAGCAGCACCTTGCCCAGATCCTTCTTGACCACCTTCTCATCGACCCCCAGTTCAGCGGCTGCCGCCCGCTGAAACACCGCGCGCGGCCGCGCAGCGTAGAGATCGAAGGTATCGACGTGGAAGGCGTCGCCGCGCGACGCCAAAACATTGACCTTGAGCACGTCGTAAGCCAGGTTCTTCGGCAGACCGCGAATCCTGTAGCGACGATCGCCCAGCGACAGCACCACCTCCTGATCGCGCACTTCCGCCGGCATATCTGGCGGAGGCGGGGCGGGCAATGGGGAGGCTTCGGCCGGGGCGACCGGCGCCAATACCGCCTCTGCGGCGGTATTAGGCCGTGTCGATTGCTCTGCCGGCGGTGCCAATGAGCCCACTATGGGCTCGTTGCCCAGTTTCACGTCGGGCGCCTTGCCTTTCCCGAGCCACTGTGCTTTGCGGATCACCACCCCCAGCGACTTCGCGGCTGGCGTCACCTTCAGCGCATATTCGTTGGCGTCCATGCCGCGCGGAAAGTGAATGCGATAGGCGTCGATCCCGGCACCCACCAGCTTCTCGGCCAGCTTCCCGGCGGCCTTCTCGCCGGCATCGTCCCGGTCGTAGGCGATCAGCACCCGCTCGACTCCGTGGCCACCGAAGGCTGCCAGCATCTCCGCGGTGAAACCCTGGATGCCGTAGGCGCTGGTGACGTTGCGGTAGCCCGCGCACCAGAAGGTCAGAGCGTCGATCAGCGACTCGCAAAGGATGATCTCGGTCGAGGCCACCAGAGCTTCCGCATTGAAGATCCCTCGATGCGGACCCGGCAGATAGAGATGCAAGGGTGTCCCCTTGCGAAGATTCAGTGTGATCTTTCGGCCGTAGATCTCCACCACCTGGCCTGTTGAATCGAAGACCGGAAAGACGATCGAGCCATTGAAGTGCTCATGACCCGACTTGCGCAGCACGCCGAGCTTCTGCAATCGACCCCGCATCTCCTTACCCGCCTTCAGCTGCTTCGATGGCAGTCGATAGCCCAGCGTCCGGTTGGCGAAGCCAAGCCTGAAATGCTCGATCATCTCCGGGTGCTTCAGCCCTCTGCTCTCCAGATAAGCCAGCGCCTCCGGGCTCTCCTTCAAAGCCTCGTGGTAGTAGCCGACGACCTGACCGAGTAGCTCCGCGTCCTCTGCTTCCGCCACCACCGGCGAAGGCAGGGCCGGCGCCGAAGGCAACGCCTCTGCGACCGCCTCCGCCGGCAGATCCGAGCGCAGCAGCTCGACCGCGTGGCGAAACGAAACCCCGCGATCTCGCATCACCCAATCGATCACCGACCCGCCCGCCTGGCAGGCGCCCAGGCAATGCCACAGATTCTTCTTCGGCGAGATCACCAGCGACGGCTCGCGGTCGTCGTGAAACGGGCAGAGCCCCAGCAGGTCCGCCCCGTGGCGTTTCAGTTTCACCCCACGGGCCAGGGCCAGGCGCTCCACCGATACTTCTCGCTTTAGTCGCTCTACCTCGGCTTCTGGAATCCTGCTCACTGTGCCGCCCCCGACTCCACCGGAGTAAGCACCAAACGATCCTGCTCGACCTCCACCCGCAGCCTCTCCCCGCAGCGAAACCCCGCCGCTTCTAGCCAAGCACCCCGCATCCGCACAAACGGCACAAGCCGCACCGAGCACGGGCCGTTGACGTAGTGCGGCGCACGGGGCTCGTGCAGGGTAGAGATCGTCAGATATCGCTCAGCTCTCGGCTCAGACACAGGCCACTCCCGCCAGGCGACCCGCCGAGACCTCCTCGATCCGGCCGATCTGATCCGCCGGCACCCACACCACCGGCTGCATTTCCCTCTCCTCCTCGCCCTCTTCCACCCGCGTCACCACCAAACGCCCGTCACCCACGACGTCCACCCGCACCTGGGCTCCAGGATAGAAGCCGGCGTCGCGCATCCACAGCCCCGCCAGCTGCAGCAGCGGTAGCTGCGCGGACTTGGGGAAGGCGTGCCAACCGTGGCGGTACAGGGCGGAGATGGTTAGCTTGTGCTCGGTCATCGGTCTGCCTCCAAATTTCTTCAGTTAACTCAGATGCAACTCATCTGTGCTCTACAGTACCAATCGGTTGCATTGGTGTCAAGCCTGCAATGTCTTGACGCATACCTTCGGGTTGCCTAGAATTAACTCAGGACGGAAAAAGGCGTACAAGAAAGGACTGGAAGGTTCTATGAGCCAAGAAAGCGGCACGATCAAGACACGGTTCGGCAAGCGAGTTCTTGAGCTACGCAAGACTCGCAGCTGGAAGCAAGACGAGCTTGGCAAAAAGCTCGGCACTTCGGGCGTCGTCATCGGGCGCTACGAGCGAGGCGAGGTGATGCCGTCGATCAAGGTGGCTCAGAAGATGGCCGAAGTCTTTGGTGTGACGCTCGACTATTTGGTGGGTGAGCAGGAGGTTCCCAATCTGCTCACCCAAAGCGAAATGGTCGAACGGTGGATGACTCTCGACGCTTTGGCGACGAGCGACCGGGACCGTATCCTCTACGTCGTCGACTCGCTCATTAGGGAAGCCAAGACCCGCCAGGCTTTCGGCGCCTCTTGATCCAATATAGACGGAAACCCGGCTCTCACCGGGCTCGATTAATACAGCTCGCTGATTTCAGTTGGCTTGCGGCGAAACGCCTTCTGGCACCTCCGCAGCAGGCCGATGGACTCATCCGAGACGCACGTACCCGGCAGTCCTACGCCGCTACTTGAGCCCAGATGCACGAAAGCCCGGCATCAGCCGGACTTTCTGCGAAACGGTTGGCACCTGGCCGCTCAGTGAGTCGAAGCTTCGTAAACCCAAGCCTTCTTGCTTCGGCTTTGAGAGCCATCATCGGCCTCAGCCCAGGTAGAACCTCAAGGCAACTCAGCAGCCTGAGCAGACTCTGATGAAGATCGAACAAAGAGCTGGATATACGACCCTACGCTTCCTGAATCCTCATCGAGGGTATTCGGATCGAACTCGACCCCTGATCTGACGAGCATCTCTTCGAGGTCTTCGAGCAGATGCGAATGAGCCATGTACAGATCTACAGAAAGATCTAGGTGCCCCTTGAGTTCCTCAAACCTCATATTTGGGGAAAGCTTGTTCTCTGGAATACCTAGCTCGTGGGCTACAAACCTTCTTCCGTCTAGGATCTTGCTAGAGCTACTTGCCACGAGCCTAGGTGGAAAGTGAGAGAGAAAGTCATTCTTGTCAATCGCTGGCAGTCGTTTGATACGAGAGCGCTTCAATCCCCTGCTGGCAATCCAGTAGAGCGCCATTGCCAAAAGAATCCACCACCACAAATCCATTTTTATAGCCTCCCGGTTTCAGCTAGAAAGCGCAGTTTGCCAGAGTTCCGATGTTGTAGTAGCCAACGAACACGGTAGCTGGCGTGGCAACAAACGACACGGCCCGGCCCCCGGCGCGGACAGCGCCCGAGGCCGATCTTGCTACCGCGGAGTTTGGGAAAGCCCTCTTAAGGGGAGATCCGACAAGTGCTCTTCCTGGGTTAGTCAAGGGGTCTGTTGCTTTCGGGACCCTGAAAGGCGGCAGTAAACGCTTCGGAAAAGCTGAACCGAAAACTACCGCACCGGCATTGATCCTATTCTTCCGCACGCACCGTGAATAGTCTACGCCGTCAATAGGCAAGCTAGCCAGAGCGCGATCATGTAACGCAAGCGGTGCCGGGTCAGGGCGACTGGATACTTCAATGAAAGCCAAGAGGGTAGGGAAAACATCTACCGAGGATTCTCCATCGCCACCCTCGGCGCTGTCGACTACGTCAATCCGCTCGCCACAGATCACAGTCTGCGAACCGTCTTCGCTGGTTTGAGTAACGCACTCCGGGTCAAGACCATCCGGGTCGACCAGGTTTAGAGGGTTGTTCACTACATAAGAGTAGCGATTCCAAGATTGTGGGATTGGCGCAGTTCCGTTTACTGGATCAATACTCAAGAACCTCCCCACCACCGGACTGCAATGCCGAGCGTGCATGTAGTCCAGCTCGCTACGGCTGCCTGTGCCGGTCTTATCCCTCTCATGGCCGGTAAACTTCAGCCCAATCTCATCAGCACCAGCGTTAGTCGCCTCTTGACCGAACGGGTAATAGTTGTGCAACGCCACCTGCTGACCACCTCGGGTGAAGGGGACAGCCCGACGCGGTTTCCAGCTTGAGAGCTGGTAACCCTCTATGCCTGTTCTACTTAAGCCTCGCTCGGCCCTACTGCCGGCGGGGTCTTGGTGCTCGAAGGTCCAGAGGCGAGTTTCGGCGTAGCTCGACTCGGAGATCGGCGCGATCGCTGTTGCCGGCATCGTCACCGCCAGGAGCGCGACGACCAGCCCGAGCGCCATCGTCCAAGTGCTTCTTCCTTTAGCTGCCTGCCTCATGCCGGGCCATTCTACGCCGCGGGTGGCGCTCGAAGACAGCGGCTAAAGGAGGAAGGGTGGTTGGTGCGGAGGCGGGATGCGGTTTTCTTAGGCCGCTTTCTTCGGGCAGTGGGTGTTTTCTTAGGTCGTTTTCGTCGGGCTGGTCGTCGGAGCGAGCGCGGGTCTTTCCGGCAGTTTGGTGCCGGCGGCGCAGCCGCCAAACCAATCTGCACGTTGGGGGCGTGGTGGCGGCGGGGCCGGAGCCGAGCACGGCGACCGCAGGGCGCCGCGCGCAGGGTACGGAGGCCACGACGCAGGGCGGGTCTTGGGAGGAGGATGGGGAGCCCCCTTGAGGGGGCGGACGGGGCCCGGCCGAGCCGTCGCAGTGCTGGCTGGTGGATCTCGGCAAGGAGGCCCGGAGCGGGGCGTGGTTCCGAAGCCGCTGACCATCGCAGGCTCGCGGAGTGCTCACCCCAAGTTCCCTCTGTGCCAATGTAGGTGAGACACTCCCGTACCGATAAATTAGTGAGGGCGTGGAGAGCAAACACCATGGCGAGTCCAAGCCACGAGCTGCGAGATATGAGTGCTGACCGACCAGATCCCGAGGTAACTGAGAAGGCGAAGCGGCGGCGGTACAGCGCGTCGTACAAGCTGAGCATCGTCCAGGCCGCCGACGCCTGTAGCAAAGCCGGCGAGATTGGCGCCCTGCTTCGCCAGGAGGGTCTGTATTCCTCGCTACTGTCGACGTGGCGCCGTCAGCGCGACACGGGAGCTCTGGCCGGTCTGTCGAAGAAGCGCGGTCGCAAGCGTCGACCGGTCTCTGCCGAGGCCCGCCGCGTCGCGGAGCTTGAGCGTGAGAATGCCCGGCTCAAGCATCAGCTGTACAAAGCCGAGACGATCATCGATGTCCAAAAAAAACTTTCCCGGCTGCTAGGGATCGAGCCGAGCGAGAGCCAGCCATGAGCGCTGTGGCGCCGCTGGCCGAGACGGTGGGGGTGCAAGCAGCCTGCGTCGCCTTGGCGGTCCCCAGAGCCACTTTCTATCGCCGCCGTCGGCAGCAGAGCGCAGGGCCGCAGCTATCAACGCGGCCTCGACCGCCGCTGGCATTGACGCCCGCTGAACGCCAGGAGGTCCTCGATGTGTTGCACTCGGAGCGCTTCGTCGACCGCTCGCCGCGTCAAGTCTGGGCGGCGCTGCTGGACGAGGATCAGCGCCATATCTGCTCGGTGCGCACCATGTACCGGGTCCTGGAGTCTGAGGGCGAGCTGCGCGAGCGACGCCGTCAGCGGCGTCATCCCAACTACACCAAGCCCGAACTGCTGGCCACAGGGCCGAACGAGGTGTGGTCGTGGGACATCACCAAGCTCAAGGGCCCGGTGAAGTGGACCCACTACTACCTTTACGTAATTCTGGACGTCTTCAGCCGCTACATCGTCGGCTGGATGCTCGCCTGCCGCGAGTCCGGAGGGCTCGCGAAGCGGTTGATCGCCGACAGTGTTGAGAAGCAAGGTGTTGAGCGAGATCGACTTACCTTGCACTCGGACCGCGGTTCGAGCATGACATCCAAGCCAGTGGCTCTACTGCTGGCCGATCTCGGGATGACACGGTCGCTGAACCGGCCCTACACGAGCAACGACAATCCGTTCTCTGAGGCCCAGTTCAAGACGCTCAAGTACCATCCGAGCTTTCCCGACCGCTTCGGATCACTGGAAGATGCACGAGCATTCTGCCGCTCGTTCATCGGCTGGTACAACACGCAGCACTACCACACAGGACTCGGCTTGTTGACGCCAGAGACCGTCCACTACGGCCTCACGGCCTCAGTACTGGAGCAACGTCGAGAAGTCCTCGCCGCCGCCTCAGCCGCTCATCCAAGCCGCTTCAAGCGGCGAGCGCCGGCTTTGCCGGAGCCCAGTGACAAGGTCTGGATCAACCCGCCGACCACCGCCGCCAGCACTGACCCAGTCGATACCGAGAACGTAGTGACACACCGCGTACACAACGACGCACCAGGCGAGACCCCTGGCTGCGCGCCCTCGCTGAAAGCGATGGTGCCGGAGCCACTACCGATTCCGTACTAATTCCCAGAAGAAAGTGTCTCACTTTCATTGACACATTCCGGTTTCCATAATGCACGCGTTATGGAAAGGCCGTAGGCCCGGAGCCGGGGCGTGTGAGGGCCAGGTCGGATAGGGCGCGCACTATCGGACAGCGACCCATGCAAGCCGCGTGACATCTGGGAGGTCCGAGGAGGGGCCCAGGTGGCGCGCGGCTTGCGGAGCGGCTGGCCCGTGCCCGGAGGGAGCGCAGCGACCGGAGGGACACACGCCCCGGCGGAGCTTGGGGCGAGCTTTCGGAGACTCTTTTCTTGGACTACCTGAAGCCTCGCTCCGGGCCGGTGATCGGAGGGCTCAGGTGGTGGATCGCAGATGCTCGGGCCGGGGCGGGCAGGGGTGACAAAACAAACACCGCCGAGGGCTGCGTGGCCCGCGAACGGAGGACGGCGCAGCCGGCCGCAGCGCGGGACGCGCAGACCCGGACCGCTTCGGGTGGCGGGCGGGGGTCAGTCCTCCGCCTCGGTCTCGACTACATCGAGTAAGTCCTCGGCGGTCACTTCATCGCTGCCGTCTTCTTCTGTCGGCGGTGCCACCCGCCGCCCTAGCTTCGCGCCCGGATGGGTTGCCGAGTGGATCGACTTCAGTTTGCGGATCGATACCTGAGTGTAAATCTGCGTCGTCTCCAGCTTGGCATGGCCGAGCATCTGCTGAATGAAGCGGATATCCGCACCACCTTCGAGCATCAGCGTCGCCATCGTGTGGCGGAAGAGATGGCAAGCGCCCGACTTGCCGAGATCGGCGGCGAGCACGTAGCCGCGCACCAGCTGACTCATTCGCGACGGAGCAAACGGCGTCCCCTGGTTGGTGAGAAAGAGCGTCCCGCCGTCCGGCTCGACCATCAGCGACGGCCGTACCTCAGTGACGTAGCGATCGATCCAGGCCAGCGCCCGCTCGCCGATCGGGATCATCCAGTCTTTCCGCCCCTTGCCCTGGCGCACCATCACCGTTCCGCGTTCGATGTCGAGATCGTAACGGCCGAGGCCGATCAGCTCAGCCCGGCGCATGCCGGTCGAGTAGAAGACTTCAAGGATCGTCCGGTCGCGCATCCCGAGCGGGTCGACGGTGTCGGGCTGGTTGAGCACCTGGTCGGCTTCAGAGGCGGTCAGCACCGCCGCCGGCAGCCGGTGCTCCAGCTTCGGTAGCTCCAGCTCCGAGGCCGGGTTGTAGAGCAGGTGGTTGGCCCGAGTCGCCCACTTGAAGAAAGCCCGCACCGGCACCAGCCGCGAGTGCTGCGCCCGGAAAGACAGCGGCCGCCCGTCCCCAGGCTTGCGGTAGTGGTAGAGCCACCTGGCGTAGCGCTCCAGGATCGGCTTGGTCACTTCCGACGGCCGCGACACCCCACGCTCTTCACACCATGCGATGAGAAACGAGAGGTATAGATGCCGGTTCTCAACGGTTCGTGGAGAGTAGTTCTTGATCGCCATCCACTCCAGGTACTGGCCGGCCATCACCGCGAAACCCCGAGGGTCGGTTGGATTGCCCGGCAAGAGGCGGATCTTGCGCTCGCCACGGCGCGGCATCAGGCCCCCTCGACCGCCGCCGAGCCGCCGGTACGACGCCCAGGTTTACGACATGACGGGCCGTTTTCTCGCTCCCCCTTATATGCGTTTTTTGCCGAAACTCCACGATTTCCGGCCGAAGTTGTTGATTCTGCTTGGGAAACTGCACCCCGACCACCCCCCGACACCCCCCCGACTTGGGGCCGACTTGGCCCCGACTTCTCAGCTTCAGACCCCGACTTCTTTTCGTCGTACCTGAGTGTTTCGACCTCGATCAGCCCCGGCAGTCGCGGCCGCTCCGGCTCGTCGCTGGCCACGTAAACCAGCTCGTAGACAAAGCTCTGCCCCCGCCCGCCCTGATGCACCAGCAGATACTCAAACTCCTCAAGACGGCGTAGGTGCAGCTTCAGCTGCGTATTGCCCCAGCCGGTGTGCTCGCGCACCGCCCGCCGGCTGAAACGGTAGTCCGGCCGATCCATCGCCAGCGCCTCACAGGCTTCGCTGACCATCTCGTCGATCAGCCCCAGCAGGCGCCGCGTCTGCGGCGGCAGCTCATCGAGCGAGCGCCCCAAGACTTCGTGCGCCAGGCGGTTGGCTGTCTCGATGTCTGTGGCCACCACTTCGACGTACTCCACCTCTCGCCCGTCGACCACCGCCAGCTTCACCTCTCGCTGGTATTGATGCAAAAGAGCAATCACGTCGATCAGCGTCAGGTACTTCTCGTGGTCCCGGCGGGTGCGGATTTGCGTATCGAGAAAGGTAAGTTCCGGAGCAAAGGGATTGACCACCGCCAGCGGCCGCAGCAGCCGCTGCGCGTTCTGGTGCAGCGCCATCACCCCGTCGCGCCGGGTGCGCGAGAGTAGCCCCTCCAGCGTCCGCCGCTGCCGCTGCAGCCGGTGAATCGCCCGCGTCTGCTCTCGCGCCTCGTCCACCGAGAGCACCAAGCAGCGATTCAAAAGCTCTTCATCGATGTCGATTGCCGTGGTCGTCAAGAAGATCATCACCGGCCCTTCGACGTGGTACTCGTGCGTCACCAGCTTGCCCGTTGAAGCATCCTTGCCGGTCGAGGCAATCGTCAGCTCGCCCTCCGACTGAAGCAGCTTCAAGGCGTAGCTAGCCCGCTCGGCCCCCTCCTCCTCGACGATCGCCAGGATCTTGTGCTGCAGATCCGTTTCGCCCATGTAGAACAGCGATTGCCCGGTCATCGCCGAGTACTTCACTTGCTGCTCACCTGGCATCAGCGACAGCACCGCCTCCATCAGCGCCGACTTACCGGCCGCTGAGCTGGACTGCACCACCACCGCCAGCGGCCGTTCCAGGAAACGCGAGGTCGACGCCAGGTAGCCCATCAGCTTGTTGACCTCCTCGCCCACCACCCCGCAGCGCTCGAAGTCCGCGAGGATGCGCACCAAGAGATCTGGTGAGCGCAGCAGCTCAAGCGCCGCTTCCTTCTCTCCCTCTGACAGCTCCACCGCCGTCGACTGCGGCTCGAGTGCTGAGCGGATCTGCTCGTCCTGCAGCTCCTCGAGCTTCAGCAGCACCTTGCCCAGATCCTTCTTGACCACCTGCTCCTCGACCCCCAGCTCAGCGGCTGCCGCCCGCTGAAACACCGCCCGCGGCCGCGCCGCGTAGAGATCGAAAGTGTCGACGTGGAAGGCGTCGCCCCGCGACGCCAGGACGTTGACCTTGAGCACGTCGTAGGCCAGATTCTTCGGCAGACCGCGAATGCGGTAGCGGCGATCGCCGAGCGACAAGACCACCTCCTGGTCGCGCACCTCAGCCGGCATATCTGGCGGAGGCGGTGCGGGCAGTGGGGAGGCTTCGGCCGGGGCGGGCAGTGCCAATACCGCCTCTCCGGCGGTATTCGATGATGTCAGCTGCTCTGTTGGTGGAGCCATTACCGCCTCTGCGGCTGTGTTTGGCCGTACCGTTGGCGCGATTAGGCCAGCTGTTGGCCCAAACCCCGGTTTCACGCCCGGCGGCTTGCCTTTGCCGAGCCACTGTGCTTTGCGGATCACCACCCCCAGCGACTTCGCCGCCGGGGTCACCTTCAGCGCGTACTCGTTGGCATCCATGCCACGCGGAAATTGGATTCGGTAGCAGTCGATCCCGGCACCCACCAGCTTCTCGGCCAGCTTCCCGGCGGCCTTCTCGCCGGCATCGTCACGGTCGTAGGCGATCAGCACCCGCTCGACTCCGTGGCCACCGAAGGCTGCCAGCATCTCCGCGGTGAAACCCTGGATGCCGTAGGCGCTGGTGACGTTACGGTAACCCGCACACCAGAAAGTCAGAGCGTCGATCAGCGACTCGCAGAGGATGATCTCGGTCGAGGCCACCAGAGCTTCCGCATTAAAGATCCCTCGATGTGGACCCGGCAGATAGAGATGCAAGGGCGTCCCCTTGCGAAGATTCAGTGTGATCTTGCGCCCGTAGATCTCCACCACCCGGCCACCCTTGAAGACCGGAAAGACGATCGAGCCGTTGAAGTGCTCATGACCCGACTTGCGCAGCACGCCGAGCTTCTGCAATCGACCCCGCATCTCCTTACCCGCCTTCAGCTGCTTCGATGGCAGTCGATAGCCCAGCGTCCGGTTGGCGAAGCCAAGCCTGAAATGCTCGATCATCTCCGGGTGCTTCAGCCCTCTGCTCTCCAGATAAGCCAGCGCCTCCGGGCTCTCCTTCAAAGCCTCGTGGTAGTAGCCGACGACCTGGCCGAGCAGCTCCGCGTCCTCGACGTCCGCCACCACCGGCGAAGGCAGAGCCGGCGCCGAAGGCCGCGCCTCAGTGACCGCCGCCGCCGGCAGATCCGAGCGCAGCAGCTCGACCGCGTGGCGAAACGAAACCCCGCGATCTCGCATCACCCAATCGATCACCGAGCCACCCGCCTGGCAGGCGCCCAGGCAGTGCCACAGGTTCTTCTTCGGTGAAATGACGAGAGAGGGCTCCTTGTCGTCGTGAAACGGACAGAGGCCGAGTAGATCTGCCCCGTGCCGCTTCAGCTTCACCCCCCGAGCCTGGGCCAGGCGCTCTACCGACACCTCTCGCTTTAGCCGCTCCACCTCCGCTTCCGGAATCCTGCTCACCCCTACCGCCCTCCCCAAGCCGGCGTCTCATCGTCGAGCTCTCGCCGCACCACCTGCAGCCGCCCATCTTGCCCCGACACCCGCACCCCATCCCCAGGAGCAAATCCCGCCTCTGCCAGCCACGAGCCCACCAGCAGCAGGAGCGGCGATGGCCGCTCCAGAGCCGGCGGCGCCGGCCAACCGGGGCGATAGAAGCCCGACACCCGAAGTTTCTGTTCAGACATCCGCTGGCTCCACCACCAGGCGATCCGACTCGACCACCACCCGCACCTTCGAGCCAATCTCAAATCCCGCCGATTCCAGCCACCGGCCTGAGAGCCGCAGGAAGGGCACCGGATGCTGTCGCCGAGACTGGCGTAGTGAGCGATAGCCCGAAGGGAATGATGAGGCTGGGTAGAGGCTAGAGACGGTCAAAGTGCGGTCGATCATGGGTTCCTCCTCCGGGCGGTGCAGGCCGCCGTAAACTGTCAATGGACTCTTTCGTCATGATTATTATAGACTAATAAGTACTGACAATACAAGACACAAGAGAGGAGAACCTACAATGACCTTGCAGGCCAATACCATCGCCGAGGTCGCTATGGATCAGTTCGCTGGAAGACTACGAGAGCATAGGGAGAGCCGGAAGTTGACCCAGGCTCGGCTAGCTGAGCTTCTGGAGGTCAGCCCTAGAGTCTACAACCGCTGGGAAACCGCTGCCGCGGCGCCCCGCCTAGACACTGTCGTCAGGATTGCTGACATCTTAGAGGTCAGTATCGATGAACTAGTCGGACGCAAGGAACCTCAGGAGCCGCAGTTCCGGCTCCACAACCCCAAGCTTCATCAGCTGTACCAGGAAATCGACCGCCTCTCTGACGAGGACCAGCAGGCCCTCGTCATCCTCCTCGACTCCCTCGTCAAGCGGTCGCAGATGGGGCAGGTTCTGGCGGGCTGAAAGCCCTTCTCGTTTCACGGGCCTACGCAACACGACTGGCGCTGACGAAAAGGCTCAGATACACAGTAGCCCGGCCAAAGCCGGGCCCCTATGAAACGGCCTGGGCCTTTTCCGGTCGCCTCGACCGCTATGGAGCCATCCGCCTAAGAGTCGGCTCCAACCAAGTGGCGTTCGCGTTGTCGGACCAGGCGTCACGCAGCATGCGAATATCATCTGCCCATCCCTGGTAGTGATCGTCGAGCGCAGTCATGAAAGCCTTGGTACCGCCAATCACCGCATGCATTTCGTGTGAGATCAAGACCCCCCAGCGCCCGTCTTTGGAGTACAAGGCATTTTCCAACGTTAGGTGCCGGTCACAATACTCTTGATATGAGGGAATGCTGCATGACCAATGCCCCCACTCTCTGTCGAGAAAAGCAAGTTCTTCGGACTCGACGACCGACAGGAAGAAGGTTCTCTCGCCAACTCTTTGAATGGCGCCTAAGACGGCCGAATACTGTTCTATGGTCAGATGGCATCCGTCCGTCGGATAGAAGACACGGCCAACTTCGAACTCCTGGCCGAAAGGCCATGTGAACGCATCATTGGTCTTGAAAACACGTCGCCAAGCTGACCGTATCGCCGGTAGATCGGTTGTTTCAATCACGCCAGTCATCTCACTGCTCCAGGAACTTGATTTTGCGGAGACCCTTTTCAATCCCGTGAACATCTACGGTCGGTGGCCCGCCACTCTTCGACGTCGCTCGGAACGTCACCGTCGCCCCATTAGGCCCACGCGCAGTGAAGATGCCCGGTCTGACTTCTGTCACCGGGTTCGACCCCCTCAAGTTGTCGAATAGCTTGCGAGCGTCGCCCGCGTCCCCGGCAACTTCTCGAATGCCCTTGCTCTTGCCCGCGCGCCCAAGAGAAGTCAGTCCCCCCCTTGCGCCCGCTCTTGCTGCGCCAGCAGCAGCAGCTGATTTTTTCAGTTTCTTTGCATTTCTAACGGCTCCTACGAGTTTCACTCCCCTACCGGCAACCTTCAAGAGTCCTAGACCTGTGGCACCGGCCACAGCCCCAGTGACGAAAGCCCCGGCTACGCCTGTTGTGAGCTCTTCTCCTGAAAGCGCGTTGCTCGCAATTTGAATCCCAACATCTACGACTCCGCCAAGAAATGCAGTTACCAGAAAGCCAAGCCTTCCGTCAGGGTCTACCTGGTTGATTGGACTGTTGCTCACGTAAGAGAAGCGATTCCAACTCTGTGGTGAGGACCGGCTACCCAGAGATGGATCGACACTCAAGAACCGCCCCACCACCGGGCTGCAATGCCGAGCATGCATATAGTCCAGCTCGCTCCTCACCCCGGTCCCGGTCTTGTCTCGCTCGTGCCCGGTGAACTTCAGCACAACCTCATCTTGTGCGGCGCTGGTCGCCTCTTGACCAAACGGGTAGTAGTTGTGCAACGCCACCTGCTGTCCGCCTCGGGTGAAGGGGACAGCCCGACGCGGTTTCCAGCTTGAGAGCTGGTAACCCTCTATGCCTGTTCTACTTAAGCCTCGCTCGGCCCTACTGCCGGCGGGGTCTTGGTGCTCGAAGGTCCAGAGGCGAGTTTCGGCGTAGCTCGACTCGGAGATCGGCGCGATCGCTGTTGCCGGCATCGTCACCGCCAGGAGCGCGACGACCAGCCCGAGCGCCATCGTCCAAGTGCTTCTTCCTTTAGCTGCCTGCCTCATGCCGGGCCATTCTACGCCGCGGGTGGCGCTCGAAGACAGCGGCTAAAGGAGGAAGGGTGGTTGGTGCGGAGGCGGGATGCGGTTTTCTTAGGCCGCTTTCTTCGGGCAGTGGGTGTTTTCTTAGGTCGTTTTCGTCGGGCTGGTCGTCGGAGCGAGCGCGGGTCTTTCCGGCAGTTTGGTGCCGGCGGCGCAGCCGCCAAACCAATCTGCACGTTGGGGGCGTGGTGGCGGCGGGGCCGGAGCCGAGCACGGCGACCGCAGGGCGCCGCGCGCAGGGTACGGAGGCCACGACGCAGGGCGGGTCTTGGGAGGAGGATGGGGAGCCCCCTTGAGGGGGCGGACGGGGCCGGGCCGAGCCGTCGCAGTGCTGGCTGGTGGATCTCGGCAAGGAGGCCCGGAGCGGGGCGTGGTTCCGAAGCCGCTGACCATCGCAGGCTCGCGGAGTGCTCACCCCAAGTTCCCTCTGTGCCAATGTAGGTGAGACACTCCCGTACCGATAAATTAGTGAGGGCGTGGAGAGCAAACACCATGGCGAGTCCAAGCCACGAGCTGCGAGATATGAGTGCTGACCGACCAGATCCCGAGGTAACTGAGAAGGCGAAGCGGCGGCGGTACAGCGCGTCGTACAAGCTGAGCATCGTCCAGGCCGCCGACGCCTGTAGCAAAGCCGGCGAGATTGGCGCCCTGCTTCGCCGGGAGGGTCTGTATTCCTCACTCCTATCGAAGTGGCGCCAGCAACGCGATGCCAGTGCTCTGGCCGGTCTGTCGAAGAAGCGCGGTCGCAAGCGTCGACCGGTCTCTGCCGAGGCCCGCCGCGTCGCGGAGCTTGAGCGTGAGAATGCCCGGCTCAAGCATCAGCTGTACAAAGCCGAGACGATCATCGATGTCCAAAAAAAACTTTCCCGGCTGCTAGGGATCGAGCCGAGCGAGAGCCAGCCATGAGCGCTGTGGCGCCGCTGGCCGAGACGGTGGGGGTGCAAGCAGCCTGCGTCGCCTTGGCGGTCCCCAGAGCCACTTTCTATCGCCGCCGTCGGCAGCAGAGCGCAGGGCCGCAGCTATCAACGCGGCCTCGACCGCCGCTGGCATTGACGCCCGCTGAACGCCAGGAGGTCCTCGATGTGTTGCACTCGGAGCGCTTCGTCGACCGCTCGCCGCGTCAAGTCTGGGCGGCGCTGCTGGACGAGGATCAGCGCCATATCTGCTCGGTGCGCACCATGTACCGGGTCCTGGAGTCTGAGGGCGAGCTGCGCGAGCGACGCCGTCAGCGGCGTCATCCCAACTACACCAAGCCCGAACTGCTGGCCACAGGGCCGAACGAGGTGTGGTCGTGGGACATCACCAAGCTCAAGGGCCCGGTGAAGTGGACCCACTACTACCTTTACGTAATTCTGGACGTCTTCAGCCGCTACATCGTCGGCTGGATGCTCGCCTGCCGCGAGTCCGGAGGGCTCGCGAAGCGGTTGATCGCCGACAGTGTTGAGAAGCAAGGTGTTGAGCGAGATCGACTTACCTTGCACTCGGACCGCGGTTCGAGCATGACATCCAAGCCAGTGGCTCTACTGCTGGCCGATCTCGGGATGACACGGTCGCTGAACCGGCCCTACACGAGCAACGACAATCCGTTCTCTGAGGCCCAGTTCAAGACGCTCAAGTACCATCCGAGCTTTCCCGACCGCTTCGGATCACTGGAAGATGCACGAGCATTCTGCCGCTCGTTCATCGGCTGGTACAACACGCAGCACTACCACACAGGACTCGGCTTGTTGACGCCAGAGACCGTCCACTACGGCCTCACGGCCTCAGTACTGGAGCAACGTCGAGAAGTCCTCGCCGCCGCCTCAGCCGCTCATCCAAGCCGCTTCAAGCGGCGAGCGCCGGCTTTGCCGGAGCCCAGTGACAAGGTCTGGATCAACCCGCCGACCACCGCCGCCAGCACTGACCCAGTCGATACCGAGAACGTAGTGACACACCGCGTACACAACGACGCACCAGGCGAGACCCCTGGCTGCGCGCCCTCGCTGAAAGCGATGGTGCCGGAGCCACTACCGATTCCGTACTAATTCCCAGAAGAAAGTGTCTCACTTTCATTGACACATTCCGGTTTCCATAATGCACGCGTTATGGAAAGGCCGTAGGCCCGGAGCCGGGGCGTGTGAGGGCCAGGTCGGATAGGGCGCGCACTATCGGACAGCGACCCATGCAAGCCGCGTGACATCTGGGAGGTCCGAGGAGGGGCCCAGGTGGCGCGCGGCTTGCGGAGCGGCTGGCCCGTGCCCGGAGGGAGCGCAGCGACCGGAGGGACACACGCCCCGGCGGAGCTTGGGGCGAGCTTTCGGAGACTCTTTGCCTATTCCGACGAAACTGACCAGCCATTCCGATCGAAACCGACCACTTGTCGGAGCGAAGCGACGCTGGCGCTCTCCTCAGTTGTAAGTGTCCACTTTCGCTGTAGCTGGAGCCCTCCTTCCGGCTCTTCTTCTTGATTGATTGTATTCAAATAACCCGTCGTCGGGGCTGTGCGTAGCTGTGGGAAACGCAGGTTGGGGGGCAGGGGGGCGTTTTCCAAGCGGTTGTGGGAATCGCAGAGCGATTTCCACAACCGCGGCAGCTTCCACAGTCCATCTTGGGTCGGGTCCGGATCGGGCCGCAGGCCCGCTGATGGGTCAGGATCGGCGATCGCTTCAGCATGCTCTTGGATCTCACCTTGCCTCTCGCTGGGCGGCCTTGCGAATACCGCCGGCTCTCTTCGCCCGCATGGAGTCACCGTCCACCGCGAGCTTGTAGGCGCCGTGGACAATGCGATCGAGGATGGCGTCGGCCAAGGTCGGATCGCCGATGACCTCGTACCAGCTCTCAACCGGTAGCTGGGAGGTCACCAGCGTGGAGCGGTTGCCGTAGCGGTCCTCAAGAATCTCGAGCAGGTCGCGCCGCTCGCTGGCCCCGATCGGCGCCAGCCCCCAGTCGTCGAGGATGAGCAGGTCTGTGCGAGCATAGCTCTTGAGCAGCTTCTCGTAGCTACCATCACCCCGCGCGATGGCGAGCTGGCGAAACAGCCTCGGCACCCGCAGGTACAAAGCGGTGTAACCCTCCCGACATGCCTTGTGCGCGAAGGCGCAGGCGAGAAAGGTCTTGCCCACCCCGGCCTTGCCGGTGATCAGCACGTTGAGATGCTCGGCGATCCACTGGCACGAGGCCAGGCGCAGGATCTGGCCTTTGTCCAGGCCCCTCTTGGCTCGCCAGTCGATGTCTTCGATGGCCGCCTGCTCGCGCAGCTTGGCTTTTCGCAACCGCGCTATCAAGCGGCGGCTGGATCGCTCGGTCGCTTCGCGCTCGACCAGCAGCCCGAGGCGCTCTTCGAAGGAGAGCTCTGAGACATCGACCATCGACAGCTGCTCCTCAAAGGCTTTGGCCATACCGTGGAGCTTGAGCGCGGCGAGTTGATCGAGCGTCGCGTGCCTCAGCATGGCGGCGTCTCCTCGCGGCGCGCGGCACTGTAGTAGCTGGCGCCGCGGACGTTGCGGTGCTCGATCGGCGCCGTCACTTCGGTGGGCTC
Organism: Candidatus Multivoradales bacterium; assembly: GCA_965248925.1. Classification (GTDB taxonomy): domain Bacteria; phylum Acidobacteriota; class Thermoanaerobaculia; order Multivoradales; family J023; genus CBDFLE01. The sequence continues at coordinate 950,747 of CBDFLE010000005.1, forward strand.
GGGCGCTGCTTGCTGGTCCAGGCCGCTCTTCAGGATCGACTTCACGCTCTTGTAGGACAGGCCGTGAATGGCGAGCGCGCGGCGGCACGCAGCCTCCAAACGATTGGCACCATAGGTCTTGCCCAGGCGCATCAGCCCCAGACACGAGCGAAAGCCGTGCTGAGGATGGGAGCGGTTAAGCATGATGGTCTCCACCAGTTCGGCCGTCGCCTGGCCTGTTTTCGCCGCCCAGCTGATCAGCCGTGTCGGTGTCCACTCCAGGTACGCCTGGTGCGCTTTGGGCATGTGCTCGCTTTGGGTCGTGTGCCGGCCCCGACACCGATTCCGGCGATGAGCAGCCACACGCTTGCCGCGATCGAGCACCTCCACCAGTTGCGCCGTCGCCCGCAGATCGAGCTGCTTCTTGATCAGCTGGTACGGCACACTGTAATAGTGGCCCTCGAACTCGACGTGGTAGTCCGGGGCAACGCGTACCTTCTTCCATTCGGCAAGCTCGTAGGGCTGGAGCGGCAAAGCACCCAGAGCAGGACGATCGACCTGCTCGAACAGCGCTCGGCGCGAGACGCCCAACACCTTCAGCGGACGGTCGTTAAGCTCGACCAGAAGCTTCGCGATGCTCTCGTTGAGCTCTCGCAGGCTGAAGAACTGCTGGTTACGCAGCCGGGCCAGAATCCAGCGCTCCACTTGCAATACACCGTTTTCGACCTTCGCCTTGTCTTGGGGCTTCCTCACCCGCGCCGGCACCACCGCCACGCCGTAGTGCTCGGCCAACTCCGCGTAGGTGCGATTGATCTCCGGCTCGTAGCGGCACGGGCTGGTCACGCCGCTCTTCAGATTGTCCGGCACCACCAGCTCGCTCACCCCGCCCAGAGCCGCGAAGGTCCGCACATGAGAGCCGAGCCAGTCCTCCAGGCCCTGGCTCCACGTTGCCTCGGCATAGGTGTAGTTGCTCGCCCCCAGCACCGCCACGAAGATCTGCGCTTCGCGCTCTTTGCCAGTCGCCGGGTCGATCACCCTCACGGTCTGTCCGGCGTAGTCGACGAACAGCTTCTCGCCCGCCCGGTAGGCTTGGCGCAGGCACACATCCAGGCGACCTTCCCAGATCCGGTACAGCTGACAGAAGCGGCTGAAACCGTAGCCGTCGGGATGGTCCTCCCGGTACTCTTGCCACAGCAGCGACAGGGTTACGCCCTTCTTCTTCAGCTCGCCATGCACCTTGGTCCAGTCGGGCAAGGCTCGCTGACTACCCCTCCGAAGCGGCTGCGGCCGAGGGTACAGGCGTTGCTCCAGCTCAGCGTCGCTCAAAGCTGCTACTTGCTCCCAGCTCAGGCCTTCAACCTTGGCTCGCAGCAGGTAGTTGCACACCGTCCCGTGGCCCAGCCGAACCGACCGTCCGATCTGGCGGTGCGACAGGCCATGCTGCCATTTCAGTCTCAGTACCTCGCGTATCTTGCGCATCGATGTCCTCACTCTCGGCATCCAATCCTCCTTTCAAGGAGGCTGGAATACCCCAATTGTGAGGAGCGCGCTACCGTCGAACTCCGCCGTGGCCAGGATTCCGATCCAATCTGACCACCCATTCCGATCGACCCGGAAAAGTGGTCACTTTCGATCGGAATCGATGGTCAGATTCCGTTGGAATCACTGGTCACTTTCAATCGGAATCGGTGGTCGGTTTCCGTCGGTGCAGGCAGACTCTTTTCTTGGACTACCTGAAGCCTCGCTCCGGGCCGGTGATCGGAGGGCTCAGGTGGTGGATCGCAGATGCTCGGGCCGGGGCGGGCAGGGGTGACAAAACAAACACCGCCGAGGGCTGCGTGGCCCGCGAACGGAGGACGGCGCAGCCGGCCGCAGCGCGGGACGCGCAGACCCGGACCGCTTCGGGTGGCGGGCGGGGGTCAGTCCTCCGCCTCGGTCTCGACTACATCGAGTAAGTCCTCGGCGGTCACTTCATCGCTGCCGTCTTCTTCTGTCGGCGGTGCCACCCGCCGCCCTAGCTTCGCGCCCGGATGGGTTGCCGAGTGGATCGACTTCAGTTTGCGGATCGATACCTGAGTGTAAATCTGCGTCGTCTCCAGCTTGGCATGGCCGAGCATCTGCTGAATGAAGCGGATATCCGCACCACCTTCGAGCATCAGCGTCGCCATCGTGTGGCGGAAGAGATGGCAAGCGCCCGACTTGCCGAGATCGGCGGCGAGCACGTAGCCGCGCACCAGCTGACTCATTCGCGACGGAGCAAACGGCGTCCCCTGGTTGGTGAGAAAGAGCGTCCCGCCGTCCGGCTCGACCATCAGCGACGGCCGTACCTCAGTGACGTAGCGATCGATCCAGGCCAGCGCCCGCTCGCCGATCGGGATCATCCAGTCTTTCCGCCCCTTGCCCTGGCGCACCATCACCGTTCCGCGTTCGATGTCGAGATCGTAACGGCCGAGGCCGATCAGCTCAGCCCGGCGCATGCCGGTCGAGTAGAAGACTTCAAGGATCGTCCGGTCGCGCATCCCGAGCGGGTCGACGGTGTCGGGCTGGTTGAGCACCTGGTCGGCTTCAGAGGCGGTCAGCACCGCCGCCGGCAGCCGGTGCTCCAGCTTCGGTAGCTCCAGCTCCGAGGCCGGGTTGTAGAGCAGGTGGTTGGCCCGAGTCGCCCACTTGAAGAAAGCCCGCACCGGCACCAGCCGCGAGTGCTGCGCCCGGAAAGACAGCGGCCGCCCGTCCCCAGGCTTGCGGTAGTGGTAGAGCCACCTGGCGTAGCGCTCCAGGATCGGCTTGGTCACTTCCGACGGCCGCGACACCCCACGCTCTTCACACCATGCGATGAGAAACGAGAGGTATAGATGCCGGTTCTCAACGGTTCGTGGAGAGTAGTTCTTGATCGCCATCCACTCCAGGTACTGGCCGGCCATCACCGCGAAACCCCGAGGGTCGGTTGGATTGCCCGGCAAGAGGCGGATCTTGCGCTCGCCACGGCGCGGCATCAGGCCCCCTCGACCGCCGCCGAGCCGCCGGTACGACGCCCAGGTTTACGACATGACGGGCCGTTTTCTCGCTCCCCCTTATATGCGTTTTTTGCCGAAACTCCACGATTTCCGGCCGAAGTTGTTGATTCTGCTTGGGAAACTGCACCCCGACCACCCCCCGACACCCCCCCGACTTGGGGCCGACTTGGCCCCGACTTCTCAGCTTCAGACCCCGACTTCTTTTCGTCGTACCTGAGTGTTTCGACCTCGATCAGCCCCGGCAGTCGCGGCCGCTCCGGCTCGTCGCTGGCCACGTAAACCAGCTCGTAGACAAAGCTCTGCCCCCGCCCGCCCTGATGCACCAGCAGATACTCAAACTCCTCAAGACGGCGTAGGTGCAGCTTCAGCTGCGTATTGCCCCAGCCGGTGTGCTCGCGCACCGCCCGCCGGCTGAAACGGTAGTCCGGCCGATCCATCGCCAGCGCCTCACAGGCTTCGCTGACCATCTCGTCGATCAGCCCCAGCAGGCGCCGCGTCTGCGGCGGCAGCTCATCGAGCGAGCGCCCCAAGACTTCGTGCGCCAGGCGGTTGGCTGTCTCGATGTCTGTGGCCACCACTTCGACGTACTCCACCTCTCGCCCGTCGACCACCGCCAGCTTCACCTCTCGCTGGTATTGATGCAAAAGAGCAATCACGTCGATCAGCGTCAGGTACTTCTCGTGGTCCCGGCGGGTGCGGATTTGCGTATCGAGAAAGGTAAGTTCCGGAGCAAAGGGATTGACCACCGCCAGCGGCCGCAGCAGCCGCTGCGCGTTCTGGTGCAGCGCCATCACCCCGTCGCGCCGGGTGCGCGAGAGTAGCCCCTCCAGCGTCCGCCGCTGCCGCTGCAGCCGGTGAATCGCCCGCGTCTGCTCTCGCGCCTCGTCCACCGAGAGCACCAAGCAGCGATTCAAAAGCTCTTCATCGATGTCGATTGCCGTGGTCGTCAAGAAGATCATCACCGGCCCTTCGACGTGGTACTCGTGCGTCACCAGCTTGCCCGTTGAAGCATCCTTGCCGGTCGAGGCAATCGTCAGCTCGCCCTCCGACTGAAGCAGCTTCAAGGCGTAGCTAGCCCGCTCGGCCCCCTCCTCCTCGACGATCGCCAGGATCTTGTGCTGCAGATCCGTTTCGCCCATGTAGAACAGCGATTGCCCGGTCATCGCCGAGTACTTCACTTGCTGCTCACCTGGCATCAGCGACAGCACCGCCTCCATCAGCGCCGACTTACCGGCCGCTGAGCTGGACTGCACCACCACCGCCAGCGGCCGTTCCAGGAAACGCGAGGTCGACGCCAGGTAGCCCATCAGCTTGTTGACCTCCTCGCCCACCACCCCGCAGCGCTCGAAGTCCGCGAGGATGCGCACCAAGAGATCTGGTGAGCGCAGCAGCTCAAGCGCCGCTTCCTTCTCTCCCTCTGACAGCTCCACCGCCGTCGACTGCGGCTCGAGTGCTGAGCGGATCTGCTCGTCCTGCAGCTCCTCGAGCTTCAGCAGCACCTTGCCCAGATCCTTCTTGACCACCTGCTCCTCGACCCCCAGCTCAGCGGCTGCCGCCCGCTGAAACACCGCCCGCGGCCGCGCCGCGTAGAGATCGAAAGTGTCGACGTGGAAGGCGTCGCCCCGCGACGCCAGGACGTTGACCTTGAGCACGTCGTAGGCCAGATTCTTCGGCAGACCGCGAATGCGGTAGCGGCGATCGCCGAGCGACAAGACCACCTCCTGGTCGCGCACCTCAGCCGGCATATCTGGCGGAGGCGGTGCGGGCAGTGGGGAGGCTTCGGCCGGGGCGGGCAGTGCCAATACCGCCTCTCCGGCGGTATTCGATGATGTCAGCTGCTCTGTTGGTGGAGCCATTACCGCCTCTGCGGCTGTGTTTGGCCGTACCGTTGGCGCGATTAGGCCAGCTGTTGGCCCAAACCCCGGTTTCACGCCCGGCGGCTTGCCTTTGCCGAGCCACTGTGCTTTGCGGATCACCACCCCCAGCGACTTCGCCGCCGGGGTCACCTTCAGCGCGTACTCGTTGGCATCCATGCCACGCGGAAATTGGATTCGGTAGCAGTCGATCCCGGCACCCACCAGCTTCTCGGCCAGCTTCCCGGCGGCCTTCTCGCCGGCATCGTCACGGTCGTAGGCGATCAGCACCCGCTCGACTCCGTGGCCACCGAAGGCTGCCAGCATCTCCGCGGTGAAACCCTGGATGCCGTAGGCGCTGGTGACGTTACGGTAACCCGCACACCAGAAAGTCAGAGCGTCGATCAGCGACTCGCAGAGGATGATCTCGGTCGAGGCCACCAGAGCTTCCGCATTAAAGATCCCTCGATGTGGACCCGGCAGATAGAGATGCAAGGGCGTCCCCTTGCGAAGATTCAGTGTGATCTTGCGCCCGTAGATCTCCACCACCCGGCCACCCTTGAAGACCGGAAAGACGATCGAGCCGTTGAAGTGCTCATGACCCGACTTGCGCAGCACGCCGAGCTTCTGCAATCGACCCCGCATCTCCTTACCCGCCTTCAGCTGCTTCGATGGCAGTCGATAGCCCAGCGTCCGGTTGGCGAAGCCAAGCCTGAAATGCTCGATCATCTCCGGGTGCTTCAGCCCTCTGCTCTCCAGATAAGCCAGCGCCTCCGGGCTCTCCTTCAAAGCCTCGTGGTAGTAGCCGACGACCTGGCCGAGCAGCTCCGCGTCCTCGACGTCCGCCACCACCGGCGAAGGCAGAGCCGGCGCCGAAGGCCGCGCCTCAGTGACCGCCGCCGCCGGCAGATCCGAGCGCAGCAGCTCGACCGCGTGGCGAAACGAAACCCCGCGATCTCGCATCACCCAATCGATCACCGAGCCACCCGCCTGGCAGGCGCCCAGGCAGTGCCACAGGTTCTTCTTCGGTGAAATGACGAGAGAGGGCTCCTTGTCGTCGTGAAACGGACAGAGGCCGAGTAGATCTGCCCCGTGCCGCTTCAGCTTCACCCCCCGAGCCTGGGCCAGGCGCTCTACCGACACCTCTCGCTTTAGCCGCTCCACCTCCGCTTCCGGAATCCTGCTCACCCCTACCGCCCTCCCCAAGCCGGCGTCTCATCGTCGAGCTCTCGCCGCACCACCTGCAGCCGCCCATCTTGCCCCGACACCCGCACCCCATCCCCAGGAGCAAATCCCGCCTCTGCCAGCCACGAGCCCACCAGCAGCAGGAGCGGCGATGGCCGCTCCAGAGCCGGCGGCGCCGGCCAACCGGGGCGATAGAAGCCCGACACCCGAAGTTTCTGTTCAGACATCCGCTGGCTCCACCACCAGGCGATCCGACTCGACCACCACCCGCACCTTCGAGCCAATCTCAAATCCCGCCGATTCCAGCCACCGGCCTGAGAGCCGCAGGAAGGGCACCGGATGCTGTCGCCGAGACTGGCGTAGTGAGCGATAGCCCGAAGGGAATGATGAGGCTGGGTAGAGGCTAGAGACGGTCAAAGTGCGGTCGATCATGGGTTCCTCCTCCGGGCGGTGCAGGCCGCCGTAAACTGTCAATGGACTCTTTCGTCATGATTATTATAGACTAATAAGTACTGACAATACAAGACACAAGAGAGGAGAACCTACAATGACCTTGCAGGCCAATACCATCGCCGAGGTCGCTATGGATCAGTTCGCTGGAAGACTACGAGAGCATAGGGAGAGCCGGAAGTTGACCCAGGCTCGGCTAGCTGAGCTTCTGGAGGTCAGCCCTAGAGTCTACAACCGCTGGGAAACCGCTGCCGCGGCGCCCCGCCTAGACACTGTCGTCAGGATTGCTGACATCTTAGAGGTCAGTATCGATGAACTAGTCGGACGCAAGGAACCTCAGGAGCCGCAGTTCCGGCTCCACAACCCCAAGCTTCATCAGCTGTACCAGGAAATCGACCGCCTCTCTGACGAGGACCAGCAGGCCCTCGTCATCCTCCTCGACTCCCTCGTCAAGCGGTCGCAGATGGGGCAGGTTCTGGCGGGCTGAAAGCCCTTCTCGTTTCACGGGCCTACGCAACACGACTGGCGCTGACGAAAAGGCTCAGATACACAGTAGCCCGGCCAAAGCCGGGCCCCTATGAAACGGCCTGGGCCTTTTCCGGTCGCCTCGACCGCTATGGAGCCATCCGCCTAAGAGTCGGCTCCAACCAAGTGGCGTTCGCGTTGTCGGACCAGGCGTCACGCAGCATGCGAATATCATCTGCCCATCCCTGGTAGTGATCGTCGAGCGCAGTCATGAAAGCCTTGGTACCGCCAATCACCGCATGCATTTCGTGTGAGATCAAGACCCCCCAGCGCCCGTCTTTGGAGTACAAGGCATTTTCCAACGTTAGGTGCCGGTCACAATACTCTTGATATGAGGGAATGCTGCATGACCAATGCCCCCACTCTCTGTCGAGAAAAGCAAGTTCTTCGGACTCGACGACCGACAGGAAGAAGGTTCTCTCGCCAACTCTTTGAATGGCGCCTAAGACGGCCGAATACTGTTCTATGGTCAGATGGCATCCGTCCGTCGGATAGAAGACACGGCCAACTTCGAACTCCTGGCCGAAAGGCCATGTGAACGCATCATTGGTCTTGAAAACACGTCGCCAAGCTGACCGTATCGCCGGTAGATCGGTTGTTTCAATCACGCCAGTCATCTCACTGCTCCAGGAACTTGATTTTGCGGAGACCCTTTTCAATCCCGTGAACATCTACGGTCGGTGGCCCGCCACTCTTCGACGTCGCTCGGAACGTCACCGTCGCCCCATTAGGCCCACGCGCAGTGAAGATGCCCGGTCTGACTTCTGTCACCGGGTTCGACCCCCTCAAGTTGTCGAATAGCTTGCGAGCGTCGCCCGCGTCCCCGGCAACTTCTCGAATGCCCTTGCTCTTGCCCGCGCGCCCAAGAGAAGTCAGTCCCCCCCTTGCGCCCGCTCTTGCTGCGCCAGCAGCAGCAGCTGATTTTTTCAGTTTCTTTGCATTTCTAACGGCTCCTACGAGTTTCACTCCCCTACCGGCAACCTTCAAGAGTCCTAGACCTGTGGCACCGGCCACAGCCCCAGTGACGAAAGCCCCGGCTACGCCTGTTGTGAGCTCTTCTCCTGAAAGCGCGTTGCTCGCAATTTGAATCCCAACATCTACGACTCCGCCAAGAAATGCAGTTACCAGAAAGCCAAGCCTTCCGTCAGGGTCTACCTGGTTGATTGGACTGTTGCTCACGTAAGAGAAGCGATTCCAACTCTGTGGTGAGGACCGGCTACCCAGAGATGGATCGACACTCAAGAACCGCCCCACCACCGGGCTGCAATGCCGAGCATGCATATAGTCCAGCTCGCTCCTCACCCCGGTCCCGGTCTTGTCTCGCTCGTGCCCGGTGAACTTCAGCACAACCTCATCTTGTGCGGCGCTGGTCGCCTCTTGACCAAACGGGTAGTAGTTGTGCAACGCCACCTGCTGTCCGCCTCGGGTGAAGGGGACAGCCCGACGCGGTTTCCAGCTTGAGAGCTGGTAACCCTCTATGCCTGTTCTACTTAAGCCTCGCTCGGCCCTACTGCCGGCGGGGTCTTGGTGCTCGAAGGTCCAGAGGCGAGTTTCGGCGTAGCTCGACTCGGAGATCGGCGCGATCGCTGTTGCCGGCATCGTCACCGCCAGGAGCGCGACGACCAGCCCGAGCGCCATCGTCCAAGTGCTTCTTCCTTTAGCTGCCTGCCTCATGCCGGGCCATTCTACGCCGCGGGTGGCGCTCGAAGACAGCGGCTAAAGGAGGAAGGGTGGTTGGTGCGGAGGCGGGATGCGGTTTTCTTAGGCCGCTTTCTTCGGGCAGTGGGTGTTTTCTTAGGTCGTTTTCGTCGGGCTGGTCGTCGGAGCGAGCGCGGGTCTTTCCGGCAGTTTGGTGCCGGCGGCGCAGCCGCCAAACCAATCTGCACGTTGGGGGCGTGGTGGCGGCGGGGCCGGAGCCGAGCACGGCGACCGCAGGGCGCCGCGCGCAGGGTACGGAGGCCACGACGCAGGGCGGGTCTTGGGAGGAGGATGGGGAGCCCCCTTGAGGGGGCGGACGGGTCCGGGCCGAGCCGTCGCAGTGCAAGTCGGTGGATCTCGGCAAGGAGGCCAAGAGCGGGGCGTGCTTCCGAAGCCGCTGACCTTCGACGGCCACCAACGTGCTCGCCCCAAGTTTCCATAATGCACGCGTTATGGAAAGGCCGTAGGCCCGGAGCCGGGGCGTGTGAGGGCCAGGTCGGATAGGGCGCGCACTATCGGACAGCGACCCATGCAAGCCGCGTGACATCTGGGAGGTCCGAGGAGGGGCCCAGGTGGCGCGCGGCTTGCGGAGCGGCTGGCCCGTGCCCGGAGGGAGCGCAGCGACCGGAGGGACACACGCCCCGGCGGAGCGTGGGGCGAGCTTTCGGAGACTCTTTTCTTGGACTACCTGAAGCCTCGCTCCGGGCCGGTGATCGGAGGGCTCAGGTGGTGGATCGCAGATGCTCGGGCGGGGGTCAGTCCTCCGCCTCGGTCTCGACTACATCGAGTAAGTCCTCGGCGGTCACTTCATCGCTGCCGTCTTCTTCTGTCGGCGGTGCCACCCGCCGCCCTAGCTTCGCGCCCGGATGGGTTGCCGAGTGGATCGACTTCAGTTTGCGGATCGATACCTGAGTGTAAATCTGCGTCGTCTCCAGCTTGGCGTGGCCGAGCATCTGCTGGATGAAGCGGATATCCGCACCACCTTCGAGCATCAGCGTCGCCATCGTGTGGCGGAAGAGATGGCAAGCGCCCGACTTGCCGAGATCGGCGGCGAGCACGTAGCCGCGCACCAGCTGAGTCATTCGCGACGGCGCAAACGGCGTCCCCTGGTTGGTGAGAAAGAGCGGCCCGCCGTCCGGCTCGACCACCAGCGACGGCCGTACCTCAGTGACGTAGCGATCGATCCAGGCCAGCGCCCGCTCGCCGATCGGGATCATCCAATCTTTCCTACCCTTGCCCTGGCGCACCATCACCGTCCCGCGTTCGATGTCGAGATCGTAACGGCCGAGGCCGATCAGCTCAGCCCGGCGCATGCCCGTGGAGTAGAAGACTTCAAGGATTGTTCGGTCGCGCATCCCGAGCGGGTCGGCGGTGTCGGGCTGGTTGAGCACCTGGTCGGCTTCAGAGGCGGTCAGCACCGCCGCCGGCAGCCGGTGCTCCAGCTTCGGTAGCTCCAGCTCCGAGGCCGGGTTGTAGAGCAGGTGGTTGGCCCGAGCCGCCCATTTGAAGAAGGCCCTTACCGGCACCAGCCGCGAGTGCTGAGCCCGGAAAGACAGCGGCCGCCCATCCTCGGGCTTGCGGTAGTGGTAGAGCCACCTGGCGTAGCGTTCCAAAATCGGCTTGGTCACGTCCGACGGCCGCGACACTCCACGCTCGTCACACCATGCGATGAGAAACGAGAGGTATAGATGCCGGTTCTCAACGGTTCGTGGAGAGTAGTTCTTGATCGCCATCCACTCCAGGTACTGGCCGGCCATCACCGCGAAACCCCGAGGGTCGGTTGGATTGCCCGGCAAGAGGCGGATCTTGCGCTCGCCACGGCGCGGCATCAGGCCCCCTCGACCGCCGCCGAGCCGCCGGTACGACGCCCAGGTTTACGACATGACGGGCCGTTTTCTCGCTCCCCCTTATATGCGTTTTTTGCCGAAACTCCACGATTTCCGGCCGAAGTTGTTGATTCTGCTTGGGAAACTGCACCCCGACCACCCCCCGACACCCCCCCGACTTGGGGCCGACTTGGCCCCGACTTCTCAGCTTCAGACCCCGACTTCTTTTCGTCGTACCTGAGTGTTTCGACCTCGATCAGCCCCGGCAGTCGCGGCCGCTCCGGCTCGTCGCTGGCCACGTAAACCAGCTCGTAGACAAAGCTCTGCCCCCGCCCGCCCTGATGCACCAGCAGATACTCAAACTCCTCAAGACGGCGTAGGTGCAGCTTCAGCTGCGTATTGCCCCAGCCGGTGTGCTCGCGCACCGCCCGCCGGCTGAAACGGTAGTCCGGCCGATCCATCGCCAGCGCCTCACAGGCTTCGCTGACCATCTCGTCGATCAGCCCCAGCAGGCGCCGCGTCTGCGGCGGCAGCTCATCGAGCGAGCGCCCCAAGACTTCGTGCGCCAGGCGGTTGGCTGTCTCGATGTCTGTGGCCACCACTTCGACGTACTCCACCTCTCGCCCGTCGACCACCGCCAGCTTCACCTCTCGCTGGTATTGATGCAAAAGAGCAATCACGTCGATCAGCGTCAGGTACTTCTCGTGGTCCCGGCGGGTGCGGATTTGCGTATCGAGAAAGGTAAGTTCCGGAGCAAAGGGATTGACCACCGCCAGCGGCCGCAGCAGCCGCTGCGCGTTCTGGTGCAGCGCCATCACCCCGTCGCGCCGGGTGCGCGAGAGTAGCCCCCCCAGCGTCCGCCGCTGCCGCTGCAGCCGGTGAATCGCCCGCGTCTGCTCTCGCGCCTCGTCCACCGAGAGCACCAAGCAGCGATTCAAAAGCTCTTCATCGATGTCGATTGCCGTGGTCGTCAAGAAGATCATCACCGGCCCTTCGACGTGGTACTCGTGCGTCACCAGCTTGCCCGTTGAAGCATCCTTGCCGGTCGAGGCAATCGTCAGCTCGCCCTCCGACTGAAGCAGCTTCAAGGCGTAGCTAGCCCGCTCGGCCCCCTCCTCCTCGACGATCGCCAGGATCTTGTGCTGCAGATCCGTTTCGCCCATGTAGAACAGCGATTGCCCGGTCATCGCCGAGTACTTCACTTGCTGCTCACCTGGCATCAGTGCCAGCACTGCCTCCATCAGCGCCGACTTACCGGCCGCTGAGCTGGACTGCACCACCACCGCCAGCGGCCGTTCCAGGAAACGCGAGGTCGACGCCAGGTAGCCCATCAGCTTGTTGACCTCCTCGCCCACCACCCCGCAGCGCTCGAAGTCCGCGAGGATGCGCACCAAGAGATCTGGTGAGCGCAGCAGCTCAAGCGCCGCTTCCTTCTCTCCCTCTGACAGCTCCACCGCCGTCGACTGCGGCTCGAGTGCCGAGCGGATCTGCTCGTCCTGTAGCTCCTCGAGCTTCAGCAGCACCTTGCCCAGATCCTTCTTGACCACCTGCTCCTCGACCCCCAGCTCAGCGGCTGCCGCCCGCTGAAACACCGCCCGCGGCCGCGCCGCGTAGAGATCGAAAGTGTCGACGTGGAAGGCGTCGCCCCGCGACGCCAGGACGTTGACCTTGAGCACGTCGTAGGCCAGATTCTTCGGCAGACCTCGGACCCGGTAGCGGCGTTCGGCGAGCGACAGCACTACCTCCTGCTCACGCACCTCAGCCGGCATATCTGGCGGAGGCGGTGCGGGCAGTGGGGAGGCTTCGGCCGGGGCGGGCAGTGCCAATACCGCCTCTCCGGCGGTATTCGATGATGTCAGCTGCTCTGTTGGTGGAGCCATTACCGCCTCTGCGGCTGTGTTTGGCCGTACCGTTGGCGCGATTAGGCCAGCTGTTGGCCCAAACCCCGGTTTCACGCCCGGCGGCTTGCCTTTGCCGAGCCACTGTGCTTTGCGGATCACCACCCCCAGCGACTTCGCCGCCGGGGTCACCTTCAGCGCGTACTCGTTGGCGTCCATGCCACGCGGAAATTGGATTCGGTAGCAGTCGATCCCGGCACCCACCAGCTTCTCGGCCAGCTTCCCGGCGGCCTTCTCGCCGGCATCGTCACGGTCGTAGGCGATCAGCACCCGCTCGACTCCGTGGCCACCGAAGGCTGCCAGCATCTCCGCGGTGAAACCCTGGATGCCGTAGGCGCTGGTGACGTTACGGTAACCCGCACACCAGAAAGTCAGAGCGTCGATCAGCGACTCGCAGAGGATGATCTCGGTCGAGGCCACCAGAGCTTCCGCATTAAAGATCCCTCGATGTGGACCCGGCAGATAGAGATGCAAGGGCGTCCCCTTGCGAAGATTCAGTGTGATCTTGCGCCCGTAGATCTCCACCACCCGGCCACCCTTGAAGACCGGAAAGACGATCGAGCCGTTGAAGTGCTCATGACCCGACTTGCGCAGCACCCCGAGCTTCTGCAATCGACCCCGGATCTCCTTGCCCGCCTTCAGCTGCTTCGATGGCAGACGATAGCCCAGCGTCCGGTTGGCGAAGCCAAGCCGGAAATGCTCGATCATCTCCGGGTGCTTCAGCCCTCTGCTCTCCAGATAAGCCAGCGCCTCCGGGCTCTCCTTCAAAGCCTCGTGGTAGTAGCCGACGACCTGGCCGAGCAGCTCCGCGTCCTCGACGTCCGCCACCACCGGCGAAGGCAGAGCCGGCGCCGAAGGCCGCGCCTCAGTGACCGCCGCCGCCGGCAGATCCGAGCGCAGCAGCTCGACCGCGTGGCGAAACGACACCCCGCGATCTCGCATCACCCAATCGATCACCGAGCCACCCGCCTGGCAGGCGCCCAGGCAATGCCACAGATTCTTCTTCGGCGAGATCACCAGCGACGGCTCGCGGTCGTCGTGAAACGGGCAGAGCCCCAGCAGGTCCGCCCCGTGGCGTTTCAGTTTCACCCCACGGGCCAGGGCCAGGCGCTCCACCGATACTTCTCGCTTTAGTCGCTCTACCTCGGCTTCTGGAATCCTGCTCACTGTGCCGCCCCCGACTCCACCGGAGTAAGCACCAAACGATCCTGCTCGACCTCCACCCGCAGCCTCTCCCCGCAGCGAAACCCCGCCGCTTCTAGCCAAGCACCCCGCATCCGCACAAACGGCACAAGCCGCACCGAGCACGGGCCGTTGACGTAGTGCGGCGCACGGGGCTCGTGCAGGGTAGAGATCGTCAGATATCGCTCAGCTCTCGGCTCAGACACAGGCCACTCCCGCCAGGCGACCCGCCGAGACCTCCTCGATCCGGCCGATCTGATCCGCCGGCACCCACACCACCGGCTGCATTTCCCTCTCCTCCTCGCCCTCTTCCACCCGCGTCACCACCAAACGCCCGTCACCCACGACGTCGATCCGCACTCGCGCACCGGGGTAGAAGCCAGCGTCCTGGAGCCATGGGCCGACCACTTGCAGCAATGGCAGCTGTGCCGATCTGGGCAAGACGTGCCAGCCGGGGCGGTACAGGGCGGAGATCGTTAGCTTGTGCTCGGTCATCGGTTGTCCTTCTTTGATCGGAAATCGCGATTTCGTCTGAAACCTGTCAAGTGGACTCTTGCTGCGTTTTACACCTTAGAGTATAATCGCAAAACGCGACTTCGTCAAGGCGTATTACGGATCGACCGCTACACTGGAGGCCCACGACATGGACGAGATGCTGATGATGGAACGAGCGGTGATCCTCAAGGCTTTTGGCGGGCGCCTCAAAGAGCTACGGAAACAGAAGGGTTGGACTCAGAAGGAGCTGGCCGCCAAGATTGATACTCGTTTCTCGCAGCTCAACAAGTACGAGAGCGGGCTGCACGCTCCGCCGCCGGAGAAGCTCATCGAGCTTGCCGGGGTTCTCGACACCTCCGTTGACTTCCTGCTTGCCGGAGATTCGAAGGAGGCTGTACCGCTGCACAGCCCGCGGCTTCTCGATAGGTTTCGGGCGTTGGAAAGCTTCGAGGCAGAGGACCAGGAAACCGTCATCAGGCTCATCGACGCGATGATTCTCAAGCACCGGGTCCAAGGTGCCGTCGGTGCTGGGAGCGCAGCTTCATAGGCGAAGAGGCGCCGGAGTCTGAGACGCAACAAAGCCCGGCCGGAGTCGGGCTCTACTCATGGTTGAACGCTGATTCTCAGGTGGGCTGCGGGTTACGATTCACCTGGCACCTAATCTAAGACACACAAAAGCCCGACCAAAGCCGGGCTGCTACGAAACGACTGCCAACTAGCCGGCACCTCTGCCGGTAGGGACAGCAGTGAGGAATCTTAGTCTACGAGGAGTCGGTCAATCATCTGCTCTAGTTTCTTCCCTTCTTTGGTCGGCTCGTAATTGAGCCCAAAGCCATGCGTTTGAAGCCGCTCTCCACAGAAATCTCGGATCGTATCTGCCGCTCTATCTTCGAGAGTACCTCCCTTCGCTGAAGCACGTTCCAAGCTCTCGATGAGACTGGGCGGAAGCACAAGTATTCTGAGGAGAAAGTCGATATCCCCTTGGGACAGCCGAATCATTGGTCTTCGAGTCTCCGTAGAAGCCGCTGGGCCTTCTTCGTTGAGGTTGGATTTACCGAGATAATCTCGCCAGTCCGAGGGTTCCGGACAACCTCAGCATTGCGGCCTACCAAACGCTGGCTAGATCTGCCTAGTTCGTCGATCTTGACCGGTCGCGTATCGAGTGGATTCTTGATGGCATCGAGTTCATCTACACTTCTAACTCCGCGGTTGATCTTCTGATTGACTCCATGCCTCGTGACTCCAATTCTGCTGCCCGTTTGCCCCTTTGCGCCCGCTCTAGCTGCGTCAGCAGCAGCAGCTGACTTCTTCAGTTTCTTTGCATTTCTTACGGCTCCTACGAGCTTCGCTCCCCTACCAGCCACCTTCAATAGCCCAAGACCTGTGGCACCAGCCACTGCTCCGGTGACGAAAGCCCCGGCTACGCCTGATGTGAGCTCTTCCCCTGAAAGCGCGTTGCTCGCAATTTGAATCCCAACATCTACGACTCCGCCAAGAAATGCAGTTACCAGAAACCCAAGCCTTCCGTCCGGGTCTACCTGGTTGATTGGACTGTTGCTGACGTAAGAGAAGCGATTCCAACTCTGTGGTGAGGACCGGCTACCCAGAGATGGATCCACACTCAAAAACCGCCCCACCACCGGGCTGCAATGCCGAGCATGCATATAGTCCAGCTCGGAGCGGCTGCCGGTCCCGGTCTTGTCCCGCTCATGGCCAGTGAATTTCAGCTGAATCTCGTCAGCCTCCGCGCTGGTCGCCTCTTGACCAAAGGGAAAGTAGTTGTGCAACGCCACCTGCTGTCCACCTCGGGTGAAGGGGACAGCCCGACGCGGTTTCCAGCTTGAGAGCTGGTAACCCTCTATGCCTGTTCTACTTAAGCCTCGCTCGGCCCTACTGCCGGCGGGGTCTTGGTGCTCGAAGGTCCAGAGGCGAGTTTCGGCGTAGCTCGACTCGGAGATCGGCGCGATCGCTGTTGCCGGCATCGTCACCGCCAGGAGCGCGACGACCAGCCCGAGCGCCATCGTCCAAGTGCTTCTTCCTTTAGCTGCCTGCCTCATGCCGGGCCATTCTACGCCGCGGGTGGCGCTCGAAGACAGCGGCTAAAGGAGGAAGGGTGGTTGGTGCGGAGGCGGGATGCGGTTTTCTTAGGCCGCTTTCTTCGGGCAGTGGGTGTTTTCTTAGGTCGTTTTCGTCGGGCTGGTCGTCGGAGCGAGCGCGGGTCTTTCCGGCAGTTTGGTGCCGGCGGCGCAGCCGCCAAACCAATCTGCACGTTGGGGGCGTGGTGGCGGCGGGGCCGGAGCCGAGCACGGCGACCGCAGGGCGCCGCGCGCAGGGTACGGAGGCCACGACGCAGGGCGGGTCTTGGGAGGAGGATGGGGAGCCCCCTTGAGGGGGCGGACGGGGCCGGGCCGAGCCGTCGCAGTGCTGGCTGGTGGATCTCGGCAAGGAGGCCCGGAGCGGGGCGTGGTTCCGAAGCCGCTGACCATCGCAGGCTCGCGGAGTGCTCACCCCAAGTTTCCATAATGCACGCGTTATGGAAAGGCCGTAGGCCCGGAGCCGGGGCGTGTGAGGGCCAGGTCGGATAGGGCGCGCACTATCGGACAGCGACCCATGCAAGCCGCGTGACACCTGGGAGGTCCGAGGAGGGACCCAGGTGGCGCGCGGCTTGCGGAGCGGCTGGCCCGTGCCCGGAGGGAGCGCAGCGACCGGAGGGACACACGCCCCGGCGGAGCTTGGGGTGAGCTTTCGAAGAGTCTTCTCTTGGACTACTTGAAGCCCCGCGCCGGGCCGGTGATCGGAGGGCTCAGGTGGTGGATCGCAGATGCTCGGGCCGGGGCGGGCTGGGGTGACGAAAAAATACTGCCGAGGGCTGCGTGGCCCGCGAACGGAGGACGGCGCAGCCGGCCGCAGCGCGGGACCCGCAGACCCGGACCGCTTCGGGCGGGGGTCAGTCCTCCGCCTCGGTCTCGACTACATCGAGTAAGTCCTCGGCGGTCACTTCATCGCTGCCGTCTTCTTCTGTCGGCGGTGCCACCCGCCGCCCTAGCTTCGCGCCCGGATGGGTTGCCGAGTGGATCGACTTCAGTTTGCGGATCGATACCTGAGTGTAAATCTGCGTCGTCTCCAGCTTGGCATGGCCGAGCATCTGCTGAATGAAGCGGATATCCGCACCACCTTCGAGCATCAGCGTCGCCATCGTGTGGCGGAAGAGATGGCAAGCGCCCGACTTGCCGAGATCGGCGGCGAGCACGTAGCCGCGCACCAGCTGAGTCATTCGCGACGGCGCAAACGGCGTCCCCTGGTTGGTGAGAAAGAGCGGCCCGCCGTCCGGCTCGACCACCAGCGACGGCCGTACCGCAGTGACGTAGCGATCGATCCAGGCCAACGCCCGCTCGCCGATCGGGATCATCCAATCTTTCCTACCCTTGCCCTGGCGCACCATCACCGTCCCGCGCTCGATGTCGAGATCGTAACGGCCGAGGCCGATCAGCTCAGCCCGGCGCATGCCCGTGGAGTAGAAGACTTCAAGGATTGTTCGGTCGCGCATCCCGAGCGGCTCCGTGGTGTCGGGCTGGTTGAGCACCTGGTCGGCTTCAGAGGCGGTCAGCACCGCCGCCGGCAGCCGGTGCTCCAGCTTCGGTAGCTCCAGCTCCGAGGCCGGGTTGTAGAGCAGGTGGTTGGCCCGAGCCGCCCATTTGAAGAAGGCCCTTACCGGCACCAGCCGCGAGTGCTGAGCCCGGAAAGACAGCGGCCGCCCGTCCCCAGGCTTGCGGTAGTGGTAGAGCCACCTGGCGTAGCGCTCCAGGATCGGCTTGGTCACTTCCGACGGCCGCGACACCCCACGCTCTTCACACCATGCGATGAGAAACGAGAGGTATAGATGCCGGTTCTCAACGGTTCGTGGAGAGTAGTTCTTGATCGCCATCCACTCCAGGTACTGACCCGCCATCACCGCGAAGCCCCGAGGGTCGGTTGGATTGCCCGGCAAGAGGCGGATCTTGCGCTCGCCACGGCGCGGCATCAGGCCCCCTCGACCGCCGCCGAGCCGCCGGTACGAGGCCCAGATTTACGACATGACGGGCCGTTTTCTCGCACCCCCTTATATGCGTTTTTTGCCGAAACTCCACGATTTCCGGCCGAAGTTGTTGATTCTGCTTGGGAAACTGCACCCCGACCACCCCCCGACACCCCCCCGACTTGGGGCCGACTTGGCCCCGACTTCTCAGCTTCAGACCCCGACTTCTTTTCGTCGTACCTGAGTGTTTCGACCTCGATCAGCCCCGGCAGTCGCGGCCGCTCCGGCTCGTCGCTGGCCACGTAAACCAGCTCGTAGACAAAGCTCTGCCCCCGCCCGCCCTGATGCACCAGCAGATACTCAAACTCCTCAAGACGGCGTAGGTGCAGCTTCAGCTGCGTATTGCCCCAGCCGGTGTGCTCGCGCACCGCCCGCCGGCTGAAACGGTAGTCCGGCCGATCCATCGCCAGCGCCTCACAGGCTTCGCTGACCATCTCGTCGATCAGCCCCAGCAGGCGCCGCGTCTGCGGCGGCAGCTCATCGAGCGAGCGCCCCAAGACTTCGTGCGCCAGGCGGTTGGCTGTCTCGATGTCTGTGGCCACCACTTCGACGTACTCCACCTCTCGCCCGTCGACCACCGCCAGCTTCACCTCTCGCTGGTATTGATGCAAAAGAGCAATCACGTCGATCAGCGTCAGGTACTTCTCGTGGTCCCGGCGGGTGCGGATTTGCGTATCGAGAAAGGTAAGTTCCGGAGCAAAGGGATTGACCACCGCCAGCGGCCGCAGCAGCCGCTGCGCGTTCTGGTGCAGCGCCATCACCCCGTCGCGCCGGGTGCGCGAGAGTAGCCCCTCCAGCGTCCGCCGCTGCCGCTGCAGCCGGTGAATCGCCCGCGTCTGCTCTCGCGCCTCGTCCACCGAGAGCACCAAGCAGCGATTCAAAAGCTCTTCATCGATGTCGATTGCCGTGGTCGTCAAGAAGATCATCACCGGCCCTTCGACGTGGTACTCGTGCGTCACCAGCTTGCCCGTTGAAGCATCCTTGCCGGTCGAGGCAATCGTCAGCTCGCCCTCCGACTGAAGCAGCTTCAAGGCGTAGCTAGCCCGCTCGGCCCCCTCCTCCTCGACGATCGCCAGGATCTTGTGCTGCAGATCCGTTTCGCCCATGTAGAACAGCGATTGCCCGGTCATCGCCGAGTACTTCACTTGCTGCTCACCTGGCATCAGCGACAGCACCGCCTCCATCAGCGCCGACTTACCGGCCGCTGAGCTGGACTGCACCACCACCGCCAGCGGCCGTTCCAGGAAACGCGAGGTCGACGCCAGGTAGCCCATCAGCTTGTTGACCTCCTCGCCCACCACCCCGCAGCGCTCGAAGTCCGCGAGGATGCGCACCAAGAGATCTGGTGAGCGCAGCAGCTCAAGCGCCGCTTCCTTCTCTCCCTCTGACAGCTCCACCGCCGTCGACTGCGGCTCGAGTGCTGAGCGGATCTGCTCGTCCTGCAGCTCCTCGAGCTTCAGCAGCACCTTGCCCAGATCCTTCTTGACCACCTGCTCCTCGACCCCCAGCTCAGCGGCTGCCGCCCGCTGAAACACCGCCCGCGGCCGCGCCGCGTAGAGATCGAAAGTGTCGACGTGGAAGGCGTCGCCCCGCGACGCCAGGACGTTGACCTTGAGCACGTCGTAGGCCAGATTCTTCGGCAGACCGCGAATGCGGTAGCGGCGATCGCCGAGCGACAAGACCACCTCCTGGTCGCGCACCTCAGCCGGCATATCTGGCGGAGGCGGTGCGGGCAGTGGGGAGGCTTCGGCCGGGGCGGGCAGTGCCAATACCGCCTCTCCGGCGGTATTCGATGATGTCAGCTGCTCTGTTGGTGGAGCCATTACCGCCTCTGCGGCTGTGTTTGGCCGTACCGTTGGCGCGATTAGGCCAGCTGTTGGCCCAAACCCCGGTTTCACGCCCGGCGGCTTGCCTTTGCCGAGCCACTGTGCTTTGCGGATCACCACCCCCAGCGACTTCGCCGCCGGGGTCACCTTCAGCGCGTACTCGTTGGCATCCATGCCACGCGGAAATTGGATTCGGTAGCAGTCGATCCCGGCACCCACCAGCTTCTCGGCCAGCTTCCCGGCGGCCTTCTCGCCGGCATCGTCACGGTCGTAGGCGATCAGCACCCGCTCGACTCCGTGGCCACCGAAGGCTGCCAGCATCTCCGCGGTGAAACCCTGGATGCCGTAGGCGCTGGTGACGTTACGGTAACCCGCACACCAGAAAGTCAGAGCGTCGATCAGCGACTCGCAGAGGATGATCTCGGTCGAGGCCACCAGAGCTTCCGCATTAAAGATCCCTCGATGTGGACCCGGCAGATAGAGATGCAAGGGCGTCCCCTTGCGAAGATTTAGTGTGATCTTGCGCCCGTAGATCTCCACCACCTGGCCTGTTGAATCGAAAACCGGAAAGACGATCGAGCCGTTGAAGTGCTCATGACCCGACTTGCGCAGCACGCCGAGCTTCTGCAATCGACCCCGCATCTCCTTACCCGCCTTCAGCTGCTTCGATGGCAGTCGATAGCCCAGCGTCCGGTTGGCGAAGCCAAGCCTGAAATGCTCGATCATCTCCGGGTGCTTCAGCCCTCTGCTCTCCAGATAAGCCAGCGCCTCCGGGCCCTCCTTCAAAGCCTCGTGGTAGTAGCCGACGACCTGGCCGAGCAACTCCGCGTCCTCGACGTCCGCCACCACCGGCGAAGGCAGAGCCGGCGCCGAAGGCCGCGCCTCAGTGACCGCCGCCGCCGGCAGATCCGAGCGCAGCAGCTCGACCGCGTGGCGAAACGACACCCCGCGATCTCGCATCACCCAATCGATCACCGAGCCACCCGCCTGGCAGGCGCCCAGGCAGTGCCACAGGTTCTTCTTTGGCGAGATCACCAGCGACGGCTCGTGGTCGTCGTGAAACGGACACAGCCCCAGCAGGTCCGCCCCGTGCCGTTTCAGCTCTACACCGCGGGCCAGGACCAGGCGTTCCACCGATACTTCTCGCTTTAGTCGCTCCACTTCCGCTTCCGGAATCCTGCTCACCGTGCCGCCTCCGATCCCACCGGAGTAAGCACCAAACGATCCTGCTCGACCTCCACCCGCAGCCGCTCCCCACAGCGAAACCCCGCTGCTTCCAGCCAAGCCCCCCGCATCCGCACAAACGGCACAAGCCGCACCGAGCACGGACCGTTGATGTAGTGCGGTGCGCGGGGCTCGTGCAGGGTAGAGATCGTCAGATGCCGCTCAGCTCTCGACTCAGACACAGGCTGCTCCTGCCAGGCGACTTGCCGAGACCTCATCAATCCGGCCGATCTGATCCGCCGGCACCCACACCACCGGCTGCATTTCCCTCTCCTCCTCGCCCTCTTCCACCCGCGTCACCACCAAACGCCCGTCACCCACCACATCGATCCGCACTCGCGCACCGGGGTAGAAGCCAGCGTCCTGGAGCCATGGGCCGACCACTTGCAGCAATGGCAGCTGTGCCGATCTGGGCAAGACGTGCCAGCCGGGGCGGTACAGGGCGGAGATCGTTAGCTTGTGCTCGGTCATTGGAGATCCTCCGGCAAGATTCTGTCTTTCTGTTGTAGCTGATGGGCTCGTTTTCATAGC
Organism: Candidatus Multivoradales bacterium; assembly: GCA_965248925.1. Classification (GTDB taxonomy): domain Bacteria; phylum Acidobacteriota; class Thermoanaerobaculia; order Multivoradales; family J023; genus CBDFLE01. The sequence goes on from CBDFLE010000005.1 coordinate 972,508, forward strand.
GAGCACCATACGCATCGATTGACTCGATTATATAGCGCATAGACGTGGTTTTACAAGTAAGAACTCTGCCCCGAGACTCCATTTCCCTTGATGGCGAGGTGCTTGCGCTGTAGAATTTGCGGAGATTCATAGCGAGAGGCAACGGATGGAGATGACTACAGACGCCCCCAGCTTCGGCCAGAAGCTCCGCAAGCTGCGCAAAGAGCGCGGATGGTCCCAGGACGAGTTCGGCAAACGGGTCGGCATCCACGGTCGCCATGTAGGCAAGTATGAGATTGGCCAAGCCATGCCCAACGCCGAAACTGCCGTCAGGCTCGCCGATGTTCTCGACGTCTCGATCGATTTTCTACTGCGGGATGATCTCGATGGGGATGCAGCCCGTGGGGCTGCCTTGCGGGATCGGGAGTTGCTACGCCAGTTCGAAGCGGTCGAGCGGATGAGCGACGATGATCGCCACGTCGTCACCTCCCTTATCGACGCCTACATCAAGAAGCACCAGATCGAAGAAGTGCTCCACCAGTGAGAGTGCCCGGTGGGACACCGGGCACTCATGATGGCGAGCTACTGTCAAAGGTTGGCCAACGCGGCCTACTCGCCGTGCAGCTTTCTCGCGGCTAGCTCAAGAGCGTGCTGAAAACCCTTGAGATCCACCTCCCGAGAGATTTGTTCTTCCACAAGCCCAGGCCCTGGCACCTCTAACATTTTGTGCTCAAGGCCATGCTCCTGGCTCACGAGCGCCACAAACTTGTCATCACAGTAGATCTCTGCGTAAACCTTCTCGTGATCCAGATCGCTGGCAATCATCACGCTGAAATGGCCAGCTGAGAACTCATCCCGCTTCATGGATCTAGGAATCCTATGAACTGCCCATCTCCGTCGAAGCGTACTCCGCGCCCACTGGCAGTATCGAAAATATCCCGTCCACCGAGGCGATTTGCCCGAGTAGTCTGGTTCGAGCTGTTCAAGATCTCTTCAAGGATCTGTTGTCCTTGATCGTTCCTTGCAGCTGCATTGCCCGTTGACCGTGGAAAAACGCTGTCTGCTCTGTCTCCGTGCTTCTGTAGAGAGCGCCCAGCTCTGCTAAGTCCATTTCTATCCAGTTGCTGGCCAGCCCGAAGCAGGTCGTCAACGCTCGCTGCCCCCTTTGCTCCTCCGCGCGATCCCCGTTGAAAGACCTTACCAAGTCGAGCAAAGACAGCAGACAGCTTTGACCCAACACTAGGAAGTGCTTTTCGAGTAACAGCGACAACAAGAGTCGTCTCGTCGACTGGCGAGAGAAGGCTGGCAGCAAACAGTGCTCCCATTCCCCGAGCATTGATGTTCTCAATGTACTGCTCCTGGGTGATCTCGCCCCGCATCAAGCGCTGTATATCTTGTTCGAGAGCCATCGCCGCACGGCTTTCTCGCCCATTGGGGTCGATCTCGTTGATCGGGTTGTTCCCCGCATAGGAATAGCGGTTCCAGCTTCCCGGCGCGCTGGGCTTGGCGGACTTCGCCGGGTCCACACTCAAGAACCGCCCCACCACCGGACTGCAATGCCGCGCATGCATGTAGTCCAGCTCGCTCCTCGCCCCGGTCCCGGTCTTGTCCCGCTCATGACCGGTGAATTTCAGCTGGATCTCGTCAGCCTCCGCGCTGGTCGCCTCTTGACCAAAGGGAAAGTAGTTGTGCAACGCCACCTGCTGACCCCCTCGGGTGAAGGGGACAGCCCGACGCGGTTTCCAGCTTGAGAGCTGGTAACCCTCTATGCCTGTTCTACTTAAGCCTCGCTCGGCCCTACTGCCGGCGGGGTCTTGGTGCTCGAAGGTCCAGAGGCGAGTTTCGGCGTAGCTCGACTCGGAGATCGGCGCGATCGCTGTTGCCGGCATCGTCACCGCCAGGAGCGCGACGACCAGCCCGAGCGCCATCGTCCAAGTGCTTCTTCCTTTAGCTGCCTGCCTCATGCCGGGCCATTCTACGCCGCGGGTGGCGCTCGAAGACAGCGGCTAAAGGAGGAAGGGTGGTTGGTGCGGAGGCGGGATGCGGTTTTCTTAGGCCGCTTTCTTCGGGCAGTGGGTGTTTTCTTAGGTCGTTTTCGTCGGGCTGGTCGTCGGAGCGAGCGCGGGTCTTTCCGGCAGTTTGGTGCCGGCGGCGCAGCCGCCAAACCAATCTGCACGTTGGGGGCGTGGTGGCGGCGGGGCCGGAGCCGAGCACGGCGACCGCAGGGCGCCGCGCGCAGGGTACGGAGGCCACGACGCAGGGCGGGTCTTGGGAGGAGGATGGGGAGCCCCCTTGAGGGGGCGGACGGGGCCGGGCCGAGCCGTCGCAGTGCTGGCTGGTGGATCTCGGCAAGGAGGCCCGGAGCGGGGCGTGGTTCCGAAGCCGCTGACCATCGCAGGCTCGCGGAGTGCTCACCCCAAGTTTCCATAATGCACGCGTTATGGAAAGGCCGTAGGCCCGGAGCCGGGGCGTGTGAGGGCCAGGTCGGATAGGGCGCGCACTATCGGACAGCGACCCATGCAAGCCGCGTGACACCTGGGAGGTCCGAGGAGGGACCCAGGTGGCGCGCGGCTTGCGGAGCGGCTGGCCCGTGCCCGGAGGGAGCGCAGCGACCGGAGGGACACACGCCCCGGCGGAGCTTGGGGTGAGCTTTCGAAGAGTCTTCTCTTGGACTACTTGAAGCCCCGCGCCGGGCCGGTGATCGGAGGGCTCAGGTGGTGGATCGCAGATGCTCGGGCCGGGGCGGGCTGGGGTGACGAAAAAATACTGCCGAGGGCTGCGTGGCCCGCGAACGGAGGACGGCGCAGCCGGCCGCAGCGCGGGACCCGCAGACCCGGACCGCTTCGGGCGGGGGTCAGTCCTCCGCCTCGGTCTCGACTACATCGAGTAAGTCCTCGGCGGTCACTTCATCGCTGCCGTCTTCTTCTGTCGGCGGTGCCACCCGCCGCCCTAGCTTCGCGCCCGGATGGGTTGCCGAGTGGATCGACTTCAGTTTGCGGATCGATACCTGAGTGTAAATCTGCGTCGTCTCCAGCTTGGCATGGCCGAGCATCTGCTGAATGAAGCGGATATCCGCACCACCTTCGAGCATCAGCGTCGCCATCGTGTGGCGGAAGAGATGGCAAGCGCCCGACTTGCCGAGATCGGCGGCGAGCACGTAGCCGCGCACCAGCTGAGTCATTCGCGACGGCGCAAACGGCGTCCCCTGGTTGGTGAGAAAGAGCGGCCCGCCGTCCGGCTCGACCACCAGCGACGGCCGTACCGCAGTGACGTAGCGATCGATCCAGGCCAACGCCCGCTCGCCGATCGGGATCATCCAATCTTTCCTACCCTTGCCCTGGCGCACCATCACCGTCCCGCGCTCGATGTCGAGATCGTAACGGCCGAGGCCGATCAGCTCAGCCCGGCGCATGCCCGTGGAGTAGAAGACTTCAAGGATTGTTCGGTCGCGCATCCCGAGCGGCTCCGTGGTGTCGGGCTGGTTGAGCACCTGGTCGGCTTCAGAGGCGGTCAGCACCGCCGCCGGCAGCCGGTGCTCCAGCTTCGGTAGCTCCAGCTCCGAGGCCGGGTTGTAGAGCAGGTGGTTGGCCCGAGCCGCCCATTTGAAGAAGGCCCTTACCGGCACCAGCCGCGAGTGCTGAGCCCGGAAAGACAGCGGCCGCCCGTCCCCAGGCTTGCGGTAGTGGTAGAGCCACCTGGCGTAGCGCTCCAGGATCGGCTTGGTCACTTCCGACGGCCGCGACACCCCACGCTCTTCACACCATGCGATGAGAAACGAGAGGTATAGATGCCGGTTCTCAACGGTTCGTGGAGAGTAGTTCTTGATCGCCATCCACTCCAGGTACTGACCCGCCATCACCGCGAAGCCCCGAGGGTCGGTTGGATTGCCCGGCAAGAGGCGGATCTTGCGCTCGCCACGGCGCGGCATCAGGCCCCCTCGACCGCCGCCGAGCCGCCGGTACGAGGCCCAGATTTACGACATGACGGGCCGTTTTCTCGCACCCCCTTATATGCGTTTTTTGCCGAAACTCCACGATTTCCGGCCGAAGTTGTTGATTCTGCTTGGGAAACTGCACCCCGACCACCCCCCGACACCCCCCCGACTTGGGGCCGACTTGGCCCCGACTTCTCAGCTTCAGACCCCGACTTCTTTTCGTCGTACCTGAGTGTTTCGACCTCGATCAGCCCCGGCAGTCGCGGCCGCTCCGGCTCGTCGCTGGCCACGTAAACCAGCTCGTAGACAAAGCTCTGCCCCCGCCCGCCCTGATGCACCAGCAGATACTCAAACTCCTCAAGACGGCGTAGGTGCAGCTTCAGCTGCGTATTGCCCCAGCCGGTGTGCTCGCGCACCGCCCGCCGGCTGAAACGGTAGTCCGGCCGATCCATCGCCAGCGCCTCACAGGCTTCGCTGACCATCTCGTCGATCAGCCCCAGCAGGCGCCGCGTCTGCGGCGGCAGCTCATCGAGCGAGCGCCCCAAGACTTCGTGCGCCAGGCGGTTGGCTGTCTCGATGTCTGTGGCCACCACTTCGACGTACTCCACCTCTCGCCCGTCGACCACCGCCAGCTTCACCTCTCGCTGGTATTGATGCAAAAGAGCAATCACGTCGATCAGCGTCAGGTACTTCTCGTGGTCCCGGCGGGTGCGGATTTGCGTATCGAGAAAGGTAAGTTCCGGAGCAAAGGGATTGACCACCGCCAGCGGCCGCAGCAGCCGCTGCGCGTTCTGGTGCAGCGCCATCACCCCGTCGCTGCCTATTCCGACGAAACTGACCAGCCATTCCGATCGAAACCGACCACTTGTCGGAGCGAAGCGACGCTGGCGCTCTCCTCAGTTGTAAGTGTCCACTTTCGCTGTAGCTGGAGCCCTCCTTCCGGCTCTTCTTCTTGGTTGATTGTATTCAAATAACCCGTCGTCGGGGCTGTGCGTAGCTGTGGGAAACGCGGGTGGGTGGCCGGGGGGCGTTTTCCAAGCGGCTGTGGGAATCGCAGAGCGATTTCCTCAGCCGCGGCAGCTTCCACAGTCCATCTTGGGTCGGGTCCGGATCGGGCCGCAGGCCCGCTGATGGGTCAGGATCGGCGATCGCTTCAGCATGCTCTTGGATCTCACCTTGCCTCTCGCTGGGCGGCCTTGCGAATACCGCCGGCTCTCTTCGCCCGCATGGAGTCACCGTCCACCGCGAGCTTGTAGGCGCCGTGGACAATGCGATCGAGGATGGCGTCGGCCAAGGTCGGATCGCCGATGACCTCGTACCAGCTCTCAACCGGTAGCTGGGAGGTCACCAGCGTGGAGCGGTTGCCGTAGCGGTCCTCAAGAATCTCGAGCAGGTCGCGCCGCTCGCTGGCCCCGATCGGCGCCAGCCCCCAGTCGTCGAGGATGAGCAGGTCTGTGCGAGCATAGCTCTTGAGCAGCTTCTCGTAGCTACCATCACCCCGCGCGATGGCGAGCTGGCGAAACAGCCTCGGCACCCGCAGGTACAAAGCGGTGTAACCCTCCCGACATGCCTTGTGCGCGAAGGCGCAGGCGAGAAAGGTCTTGCCCACCCCGGCCTTGCCGGTGATCAGCACGTTGAGATGCTCGGCGATCCACTGGCACGAGGCCAGGCGCAGGATCTGGCCTTTGTCCAGGCCCCTCTTGGCTCGCCAGTCGATGTCTTCGATGGCCGCCTGCTCGCGCAGCTTGGCTTTTCGCAACCGCGCTATCAAGCGGCGGCTGGATCGCTCGGTCGCTTCGCGCTCGACCAGCAGCCCGAGGCGCTCTTCGAAGGAGAGCTCTGAGACATCGACCATCGACAGCTGCTCCTCAAAGGCTTTGGCCATACCGTGGAGCTTGAGCGCGGCGAGTTGATCGAGCGTCGCGTGCCTCAGCATGGCGGCGTCTCCTCGCGGCGCGCGGCACTGTAGTAGCTGGCGCCGCGGACGTTGCGGTGCTCGATCGGCGCCGTCACTTCGGTGGGCTCGGGCGTTGCTTGCTGGTCCAGGCCGCTCTTCAGGATCGACTTCACGCTCTTGTAGGACAGGCCGTGAATGGCGAGCGCGCGGCGGCACGCAGCCTCCAAACGATTGGCACCATAGGTCTTGCCCAGGCGCATCAGCCCCAGACACGAGCGAAAGCCGTGCTGAGGATGGGAGCGGTTAAGCATGATGGTCTCCACCAGTTCGGCCGTCGCCTGGCCTGTTTTCGCCGCCCAGCTGATCAGCCGTGTCGGTGTCCACTCCAGGTACGCCTGGTGCGCTTTGGGCATGTGCTCGCTCTGGGTCGTGTGCCGACCCCGACACCGATTGCGACGATGAGCAGCCACACGCTTGCCGCGATCGAGCACCTCCACCAGTTGCGCCGTCGCCCGCAGATCGAGCTGCTTCTTGATCAGCTGGTACGGCACACTGTAATAGTGGCCCTCGAACTCGACGTGGTAGTCCGGGGCAACGCGTACCTTCTTCCATTCGGCAAGCTCGTAGGGCTGGAGCGGCAAAGCACCCAGAGCAGGACGATCGACCTGCTCGAACAGCGCTCGGCGCGAGACGCCCAACACCTTCAGCGGACGGTCGTTAAGCTCGACCAGAAGCTTCGCGATGCTCTCGTTGAGCTCTCGCAGGCTGAAGAACTGCTGGTTACGCAGCCGGGCCAGAATCCAGCGCTCCACTTGCAATACACCGTTTTCGACCTTCGCCTTGTCTTGGGGCTTCCTCACCCGCGCCGGCACCACCGCCACGCCGTAGTGCTCGGCCAACTCCGCGTAGGTGCGATTGATCTCCGGCTCGTAGCGGCACGGGCTGGTCACGCCGCTCTTCAGATTGTCCGGCACCACCAGCTCGCTCACCCCGCCCAGAGCCGCGAAGGTCCGCACATGAGAGCCGATCCAGTCCTCCAGGCCCTGGCTCCACGTTGATTCGGCATAGGTGTAGTTGCTCGCCCCCAGCACCGCCACGAAGATCTGCGCTTCGCGCGCTTTGCCAGTCGCCGGGTCGATCACCCTCACGGTCTGTCCGGCATAGTCGACGAACAGCTTCTCGCCCGCCCGGTAGGCTTGGCGCAGGCACACATCCAGGCGCCCTTCCCAGATCCGGTACAGCTGACAGAAGCGGCTGAGACCGTAGCCGTCAGGATGGTCCTCCCGGTACTCCTGCCACAGCAGCGACAGGGTTACGCACTTCTTCTTCAGCTCGCCATGCACCTTGGTCCAGTCGGGCAAGGCTCGCTGACCACCCCTCCGAAGCGGCTGCGGCCGAGGGTACAGGCGTTGCTCCAGCTCAGCGTCGCTCAAAGCTGCTACTTGCTCCCAGCTCAGGCCTTCAACCTTGGCTCGCAGCAGGTAGTTGCACACCGTCACGTGGCCCAGCCGAACCGACCGTCCGATCTGGCGGTGCGACAGGCCATGCTGCCATTTCAGTCTCAGTACCTCGCGTATCTTGCGCATCGATGTCCTCACTCTCGGCATCCAATCCTCCTTTCAAGGAGGCTGGAATACCCCAATTGTGAGGAGCGCGCTACCGTCGAACTCCGCCGTGGCCAGGATTCCGATCCAATCTGACCACCCATTCCGATCGACCCGGAAAAGTGGTCACTTTCGATCGGAATCGATGGTCAGATTCCGTTGGAATCACTGGTCACTTTCAATCGGAATCGGTGGTCGGTTTCCGTCGGTGCAGGCAGTCGCGCCGGGTGCGCGAGAGTAGCCCCTCCAGCGTCCGCCGCTGCCGCTGCAGCCGGTGAATCGCCCGCGTCTGCTCTCGCGCCTCGTCCACCGAGAGCACCAAGCAGCGATTCAAAAGCTCTTCATCGATGTCGATTGCCGTGGTCGTCAAGAAGATCATCACCGGCCCTTCGACGTGGTACTCGTGCGTCACCAGCTTGCCCGTTGAAGCATCCTTGCCGGTCGAGGCAATCGTCAGCTCGCCCTCCGACTGAAGCAGCTTCAAGGCGTAGCTAGCCCGCTCGGCCCCCTCCTCCTCGACGATCGCCAGGATCTTGTGCTGCAGATCCGTTTCGCCCATGTAGAACAGCGATTGCCCGGTCATCGCCGAGTACTTCACTTGCTGCTCACCTGGCATCAGCGACAGCACCGCCTCCATCAGCGCCGACTTACCGGCCGCTGAGCTGGACTGCACCACCACCGCCAGCGGCCGTTCCAGGAAACGCGAGGTCGACGCCAGGTAGCCCATCAGCTTGTTGACCTCCTCGCCCACCACCCCGCAGCGCTCGAAGTCCGCGAGGATGCGCACCAAGAGATCTGGTGAGCGCAGCAGCTCAAGCGCCGCTTCCTTCTCTCCCTCTGACAGCTCCACCGCCGTCGACTGCGGCTCGAGTGCTGAGCGGATCTGCTCGTCCTGCAGCTCCTCGAGCTTCAGCAGCACCTTGCCCAGATCCTTCTTGACCACCTGCTCCTCGACCCCCAGCTCAGCGGCTGCCGCCCGCTGAAACACCGCCCGCGGCCGCGCCGCGTAGAGATCGAAAGTGTCGACGTGGAAGGCGTCGCCCCGCGACGCCAGGACGTTGACCTTGAGCACGTCGTAGGCCAGATTCTTCGGCAGACCGCGAATGCGGTAGCGGCGATCGCCGAGCGACAAGACCACCTCCTGGTCGCGCACCTCAGCCGGCATATCTGGCGGAGGCGGTGCGGGCAGTGGGGAGGCTTCGGCCGGGGCGGGCAGTGCCAATACCGCCTCTCCGGCGGTATTCGATGATGTCAGCTGCTCTGTTGGTGGAGCCATTACCGCCTCTGCGGCTGTGTTTGGCCGTACCGTTGGCGCGATTAGGCCAGCTGTTGGCCCAAACCCCGGTTTCACGCCCGGCGGCTTGCCTTTGCCGAGCCACTGTGCTTTGCGGATCACCACCCCCAGCGACTTCGCCGCCGGGGTCACCTTCAGCGCGTACTCGTTGGCATCCATGCCACGCGGAAATTGGATTCGGTAGCAGTCGATCCCGGCACCCACCAGCTTCTCGGCCAGCTTCCCGGCGGCCTTCTCGCCGGCATCGTCACGGTCGTAGGCGATCAGCACCCGCTCGACTCCGTGGCCACCGAAGGCTGCCAGCATCTCCGCGGTGAAACCCTGGATGCCGTAGGCGCTGGTGACGTTACGGTAACCCGCACACCAGAAAGTCAGAGCGTCGATCAGCGACTCGCAGAGGATGATCTCGGTCGAGGCCACCAGAGCTTCCGCATTAAAGATCCCTCGATGTGGACCCGGCAGATAGAGATGCAAGGGCGTCCCCTTGCGAAGATTTAGTGTGATCTTGCGCCCGTAGATCTCCACCACCTGGCCTGTTGAATCGAAAACCGGAAAGACGATCGAGCCGTTGAAGTGCTCATGACCCGACTTGCGCAGCACGCCGAGCTTCTGCAATCGACCCCGCATCTCCTTACCCGCCTTCAGCTGCTTCGATGGCAGTCGATAGCCCAGCGTCCGGTTGGCGAAGCCAAGCCTGAAATGCTCGATCATCTCCGGGTGCTTCAGCCCTCTGCTCTCCAGATAAGCCAGCGCCTCCGGGCCCTCCTTCAAAGCCTCGTGGTAGTAGCCGACGACCTGGCCGAGCAACTCCGCGTCCTCGACGTCCGCCACCACCGGCGAAGGCAGAGCCGGCGCCGAAGGCCGCGCCTCAGTGACCGCCGCCGCCGGCAGATCCGAGCGCAGCAGCTCGACCGCGTGGCGAAACGACACCCCGCGATCTCGCATCACCCAATCGATCACCGAGCCACCCGCCTGGCAGGCGCCCAGGCAGTGCCACAGGTTCTTCTTTGGCGAGATCACCAGCGACGGCTCGTGGTCGTCGTGAAACGGACACAGCCCCAGCAGGTCCGCCCCGTGCCGTTTCAGCTCTACACCGCGGGCCAGGACCAGGCGTTCCACCGATACTTCTCGCTTTAGTCGCTCCACTTCCGCTTCCGGAATCCTGCTCACCGTGCCGCCTCCGATCCCACCGGAGTAAGCACCAAACGATCCTGCTCGACCTCCACCCGCAGCCGCTCCCCACAGCGAAACCCCGCTGCTTCCAGCCAAGCCCCCCGCATCCGCACAAACGGCACAAGCCGCACCGAGCACGGACCGTTGATGTAGTGCGGTGCGCGGGGCTCGTGCAGGGTAGAGATCGTCAGATGCCGCTCAGCTCTCGACTCAGACACAGGCTGCTCCTGCCAGGCGACTTGCCGAGACCTCATCAATCCGGCCGATCTGATCCGCCGGCACCCACACCACCGGCTGCATTTCCCTCTCCTCCTCGCCCTCTTCCACCCGCGTCACCACCAAACGCCCGTCACCCACCACATCGATCCGCACTCGCGCACCGGGGTAGAAGCCAGCGTCCTGGAGCCATGGGCCGACCACTTGCAGCAATGGCAGCTGTGCCGATCTGGGCAAGACGTGCCAGCCGGGGCGGTACAGGGCGGAGATCGTTAGCTTGTGCTCGGTCATTGGAGATCCTCCGGCAAGATTCTGTCTTTCTGTTGTAGCTGATGGGCTCGTTTTCATAGCGAGCACCATACGCATCGATTGACTCGATTATATAGCGCATAGACGTGGTTTTACAAGTAAGAACTCTGCCCCGAGACTCCATTTCCCTTGATGGCGAGGTGCTTGCGCTGTAGAATTTGCGGAGATTCATAGCGAGAGGCAACGGATGGAGATGACTACAGACGCCCCCAGCTTCGGCCAGAAGCTCCGCAAGCTGCGCAAAGAGCGCGGATGGTCCCAGGACGAGTTCGGCAAACGGGTCGGCATCCACGGTCGCCATGTAGGCAAGTATGAGATTGGCCAAGCCATGCCCAACGCCGAAACTGCCGTCAGGCTCGCCGATGTTCTCGACGTCTCGATCGATTTTCTACTGCGGGATGATCTCGATGGGGATGCAGCCCGTGGGGCTGCCTTGCGGGATCGGGAGTTGCTACGCCAGTTCGAAGCGGTCGAGCGGATGAGCGACGATGATCGCCACGTCGTCACCTCCCTTATCGACGCCTACATCAAGAAGCACCAGATCGAAGAAGTGCTCCACCAGTGAGAGTGCCCGGTGGGACACCGGGCACTCATGATGGCGAGCTACTGTCAAAGGTTGGCCAACGCGGCCTACTCGCCGTGCAGCTTTCTCGCGGCTAGCTCAAGAGCGTGCTGAAAACCCTTGAGATCCACCTCCCGAGAGATTTGTTCTTCCACAAGCCCAGGCCCTGGCACCTCTAACATTTTGTGCTCAAGGCCATGCTCCTGGCTCACGAGCGCCACAAACTTGTCATCACAGTAGATCTCTGCGTAAACCTTCTCGTGATCCAGATCGCTGGCAATCATCACGCTGAAATGGCCAGCTGAGAACTCATCCCGCTTCATGGATCTAGGAATCCTATGAACTGCCCATCTCCGTCGAAGCGTACTCCGCGCCCACTGGCAGTATCGAAAATATCCCGTCCACCGAGGCGATTTGCCCGAGTAGTCTGGTTCGAGCTGTTCAAGATCTCTTCAAGGATCTGTTGTCCTTGATCGTTCCTTGCAGCTGCATTGCCCGTTGACCGTGGAAAAACGCTGTCTGCTCTGTCTCCGTGCTTCTGTAGAGAGCGCCCAGCTCTGCTAAGTCCATTTCTATCCAGTTGCTGGCCAGCCCGAAGCAGGTCGTCAACGCTCGCTGCCCCCTTTGCTCCTCCGCGCGATCCCCGTTGAAAGACCTTACCAAGTCGAGCAAAGACAGCAGACAGCTTTGACCCAACACTAGGAAGTGCTTTTCGAGTAACAGCGACAACAAGAGTCGTCTCGTCGACTGGCGAGAGAAGGCTGGCAGCAAACAGTGCTCCCATTCCCCGAGCATTGATGTTCTCAATGTACTGCTCCTGGGTGATCTCGCCCCGCATCAAGCGCTGTATATCTTGTTCGAGAGCCATCGCCGCACGGCTTTCTCGCCCATTGGGGTCGATCTCGTTGATCGGGTTGTTCCCCGCATAGGAATAGCGGTTCCAGCTTCCCGGCGCGCTGGGCTTGGCGGACTTCGCCGGGTCCACACTCAAGAACCGCCCCACCACCGGACTGCAATGCCGCGCATGCATGTAGTCCAGCTCGCTCCTCGCCCCGGTCCCGGTCTTGTCCCGCTCATGACCGGTGAATTTCAGCTGGATCTCGTCAGCCTCCGCGCTGGTCGCCTCTTGACCAAAGGGAAAGTAGTTGTGCAACGCCACCTGCTGACCCCCTCGGGTGATCTGCCGGGGTGTGCCCAGGTGATCAAGATGGAGATGCGACGTCATCTCGCCACCGCTACCCTCGGGCTCGATGGTGGCGAGGGGCTGCCCGCCGCGATGGACGTAGTCTCGACTCCAGCTGAAGGCGCCGCCAGCTGGCTGATCGTAGACTCGCAGGACTTCGTTGCCGAGACCGCGTAGGGTCCAGGTGAGGCTGGCGGGCTGGGTGGTGCAAGTGCTGGTGGCGCCGGGGCCGAAGCAGTCGAAGGTGAGGATCCGCTCGTCGCTGGCGTTGTAGATGAAGACCCGCGCTTGATCGGTGTTCGAGCGCAGGTGCTTCATCATGTTGGCGCCGTCGAAGGCGTAGTCGAAGCTCTCGCTGCCGAGGGTGATGTCGGTCAGATTGCCGGCCGCGTCGTACTGAGCGCCCGAGAGGCCGAGGCGGTTGGTGGTGGCGCTGGGGTTGAGATTGAGAGCCGCGAAGCCGGGTGTTGATAGCTGCTGGATGTTGCCGAAATTGTCGAAGCTCGCGGTCTGGGTGAAGAGGGTGGCACCGACGGAGGTCTGGCCGGAGATCAACCTGCCGAGGCGGTCATAGCGGTACGCCAAGTTGCCAATGGCGGAGATATTTCCAGCTCCGTCGTAGGCGAAGTTACCGCTGCTCCAGCCAGCAGAGGTGGTCAGCTGGTGCGGCCGGGCGAGGCCGTTCAAGCTGCTGACTTCTTGGCTGTCGACTACACCATCGCTGTGGGCGAGCTGATGCAGCATGCCACCGCTCTGGTAGGTGAGGTTGTTGGCGAATCCAGGCACGGACCTGAGCATACCCTTCTCGTAGTTGAAATTCACTGTGCGCTGCGGATCGTTGGTGGCACAGCCACCGTCGGCGTGCTGACAGCTGGGGTAGTCGAGCTGTGACAAATTGCCCTGGGTGTCGAAGGCGAAGCCGGTGGTGAAGGCGTAGTTGCCGGCGAAGAATTGGTAGCGGGTCTGCTTCTCCGACATCAGGCCCTGACGACCGGTGTAGCGGAAGCTCTCGGAGAGCTTGACGTCGAGGGAGCCGGGCTCGGGGGCCAGGGGATTCTGGATGTCCACCCAGTTGTGGCGCACGGTCTGCACCAGCTTCCCGGCCCGGTGGTCGCTGCCAGAGTTGGTGCGGGCGTAGCGGAACTGCTTCTGCAAGCGCGGAGTGCTCCCCACGCCATTGCTCGATTCGAGGACTCTGATCAGTCGGCCGGCGGCGTCGAAATCGAAGCTCAGATCGAAGGCGGTGCTGCCGATCAGGTCTTTGGAGATGGCGTTGCCGCCGGCGTCAAAGCGGTAATCGATGCGGCCATTGCCCGAGGGGCCGATCTCGGGATGGGTCTCGGAGAGTAGGAAGCCGCGACCGTCATAGCTGAACAAGCGGGTCTGGCCGCAGGTCGAGCCGGCGAGGTTCTGGCACACTTTGGTCAGTCTGCCACCATCGTCATAGGAATAGCGGGTCAGCAGACCGCCACCACCACAGCTGCCAGACCAGGCGGCGGAACTGCCCTCGCAGACCTCGGCCAGACGGCCCTGGCCGTCCATGATCTCGGTGACGTAGGTGTCCTGCTGGCCACTGGTCAGCTGCACTTTGAAGCGCCGGATCTGCACCCGGTCGCCCTGGTAGGTGAAGAAGGTCGCCGGCTGTTCTGGCGGCTTGACCCGGCCGGGGCGGCCGAAGCGGTCGTAGGCGAGGTAGGTCGTGCGCCGGCTTTCGCCGGCCGCTGAGGCGGTAGTCCACACCGACTCGTCCGTCTTCCAGTGACGCGGGTTCCAGGTCGTGTAGCGATGCCAGAGCTCGGTCTGGCCAGCGTTGGCGATGGGGATGCGCACGGTTTCTTGCAGCCGCCGGCCGAGGCCGTCGTAGCGGTGCTCGCGGAAGCTCATCAGGTCGGTGCCGCTGCAGGAGGTCTGGAAGGGCTGGCACTGTTGCTCGGTGAGCTTGGGGGCAAGACCGGGGTTGGCGGTGGTGGGCAGGGTGTAGGTCCACTGGGTCCAGCCCAGCTCGGCCGGGCGCTGGCCGGTCAAGCGGCCTAGGCGATCGTAGGTAAAGCTGGTGCCCAGGCCCGCTGCGTCGCGGCTGGTGGCCACCAGGCCGGTGTCTGAGTCGATGTCGTAGTCGGCCAGGGTGAGGATCGCGGTGCCGGTGCAGTCCACCGCCGTCGACTTGCGCAGGCTGCCACTGGCGTAGACGTGGTCGGTGCGGTAGGTCGGGCCGGACAAGCTGAGGCTGCACAAGGAGCCGGTGCCGAGGTTCTGGGTGTCGCCGCCATAGACCCGCTGGCGGGTGACGAAGCCGTTGCTCGAGGTGAGGAGGCTCACCACGTCGCGGCTCTGGCGATTGCTACCGGCCAGCTGGCGGCGGCGTTCGAGGAAGCCGGTGGTGCTGCTGAAGCAGAACTCAGCCTTCTCGGTGGTCCCGCCTTCGCTCACCGACTGCTCGTCCCAGGTCTCCAAGATCCAGCGTGCGTTGTGGCTTGGCAGCACGAAATCGGTTGCCGGATCGATCGAGCTGTCGTCGGGGTTGGCGATGATGTAGGTGCCGCTGTTGGCGTTGTAGGTGGTGCTGCTGGTGCGCACGTCGGCGGCGCCGAAGCTGCCGCCGGTGGTCATGGTGCGGAAGTGGCCCAGGCCATCGAAGTCCGAGAAGGTGACTTCGCGGAACTTGCCGCCGTCGTCGTGGAAGGTCTCCTTGCGATAGCGCAAGCGGTGAGCTTTCTCGTTGTAGTTGCCGGCGTCGCGGCCATCGCTGTCGAACTCAAGGAAGATCGAGCGGAGCTTGGTTCCGCCAGCGTTGAAGAGTTCTTGGGAGAGAAAGGGGCCGGCTTCTGAGAAGCTGCCGCTGATGGGATCGCAGTAGGTGTAGGGCAGGCCGTAGGACCAGCGATTGTTGGCGCCAACGGTGGAGAAATAGCTCACCGTCTCGAAGCCCAAGGGATCAGTCACTTTCATCGAGTGGAAGCAGGGGTGGCCCAGCGGATCGCCGGGGGCTTGCGGATTTGCGGTGTCGTAGCTGTAGTTCCAGGTGGCGTAGGGGGTGGTGTCGCCGTCGTCGAGGAAGAGATGCTTGCTTTTGACTCCCCGCGCCACCGTGCCCCAGTCAGGAGCGTGGAAGAGGTCGGCCAGCTGGGTTTGGAAGGGGAAGAGCTGGTAGTCGTAGCCGTAGGCGCCGCCGGTGGGCAGGCGTAGCTTTGACAAGCCGCCCGAGAGCAGGTTGTCGACGGTCAGGTAGTCCATCTCGTAGAACGAACCGTCGGGCAACACCACCCGGTCGAGCACCTGGGTGGTGAGGGTGTGCTCGGCTATCGGCACGCAGCCGGGACGGAAGCCGAACTGCCGTTCGAGGGTCTCGGTGCGGTACTGAAAGAGGAAGGTCGAGTTGCTTTGGCTGCCGAAGGCTTCGAGCCTCACCGTAGCGACTCTGCCACCGACAAAATCCACCGTGTGAGTGCGCCCTTGGCTGTCGGTCAATGTCCAGTCGCCATCGTTGGCATAGCGCACATTGATCCAATTGCCGAAGCGATCCTCCATCCGCGTCAGGCGCCAGAGATCGCCGACGGAGGCGTAGTTATGGAACTCGTGCAGCTCGCCGCCAGAAAATTCTACCGTGTAGCAGCTCTGATCGACAAAGGTGCCAGACGGCAGCTCGCACACCCCCGGATTGCGCTTGCGTAGACGCAAATAGGTACTGTCGTTGGTGAACCAGGTGCTGGGCTGCGGTGTCGCTGGAAAACCGCCGGGATGCAGCTCGGTATAAAACCTGTGCTCGCCGCCACTTGGATCGACGTAAATCTCGGGCGTTGTAGTTGGACTGTTACGTGGCGCGATCAGCTCTCCGAGGCTGACTCTCCAGCCGAAGCCGGCCTGCGTCTTGAGATCCTGGATCGGCAGGCTGTAGGTACGCAGCGCGAAGGGTGGATTGATGTCTTGACATTGGTGATTCTCATCGTACTCCCAGCCACCGGAGCTGTACGAGGCGGTCAGGCTGAAGCTGAGGGATGGGCCGACGGGGTAGGTGATGCCGATCGGCAGAGATACGGTCAGGCTGCCGTTGAAGAGATTGATCTGATCCAGGTCGCCGATTTGGTAGGCGGTGTCGGCGGTCACTCCGCGCTGGTGGCTCGGGGGGAGTTGCGCGGTTAGCGGCAGGGCGATGCAGAGGCCGAGAAGGATGAAAGTGAGAGGTCTAATTCGCATGATTGTTCTCCCCTAGCAGCTGGCGCTGGCGCAAGTTTCGGTCCACTGCGAGCTATTCCCGGTTTCGAAATTGTCGGCAAACAAAGGTCCGTTCGGGGTCACCTCGATAGTGGCCGTGGCGAAATTCTGCGACTCATCTTCGATTCGGTAGGTCACCGTGCAAGCCGTTCGCACCGCCGGGGTCGGGGTCAGCCGGACGACATCAAAAAGCACCTCGAAGGCCAGTGGACAAGTGGTCGAGAGGACCGTCAGGCGGAGGGCCTCGCCGTCGGGCTCTTGGTCATTGGCCAGCACGTCGATCAGCACTGGAGTGGCGGCGAGCAGCACTTCGTCGTCAACCGCGATCGGATTGTTGTCGCATTGAGCCAGGAGCGGAGCTGTGGCCAGGCAGGCCAGGAGCAGCAGGGGGGCAGTATTCAGGCAGAATCTTCTTCGGTGCATCGCTTCACCCTTCAGTTGGTTTTGTGGCTAAGTTGCTTTCACTACTTATAGGCGCACGAAGAGCCGAGAAGTTACAAGGTTTCGATATTTCATGGCTTTCCCCGGCGGTACGCACCTACACGCATCTACTGCTCCCCTTCGCCCTGTACGCGGCTTTCCCGCGCTCCGACTAGTACGAGAGCTCCGCCCTTCGTTCGGAACATCACCGGGCTTGCCTGGCATAGCATACCAGGAGTCCGAATCGAAGTTCCCTTGTTCGTTGAATCGACCCATGGCACGGTAGGTGGTCTGCTATATCCCTGGTCGCACGGACGATGTTCCGCTTTCGGGACCGGAAGATCGCGTGCCCATTCCGGGCACACCCAGTCGGCATGGTTCGCACCCACCAGGCTCTGACGACACCCCCTCCACCCACGGAGGGATGTGCTTCCTTACAGAAACGTCCGACACAGACTACAGAAGACCGGGCAATCACCCGGCCGCTCTTCACCTTGGTACCTGTGGTAGCCCGTCACGGACGAATCCGCAAGAGCACTTCAAACCGCTCGGCTCTTGCAGGCCGCCGTTCCAACCTCGGCGACGTTCGCGGTCCCCTTCTGCATCCGGCCCGACCCGGACGAGGAGAGTTCCTTTCTTGACTCTCGGTCGATTCATCGTTTTCAACAAGGCGCACCAACCACCTCCACTTCCTGCTCGGAGCCGCCACTAAGAGTGGCACGGTAGAAGAGCGGTACAATAGCTCCCTACCCAACGATGCAACCCTCTCCCTCATCCCTGCCCTTGAGCGTCGTCATCCCCAGTCGTGATCGCTGCGATCGGCTGGTCGAGACCCTGCGCGCACTCGATCAGCAGGGGGAACTTGGCGCTGAGTTCGAAGTGCTGGTGGTCGACGACGGTTCGACTGACTCCACCCCCGAACTTCTGCGGCAGTTCTCTCCCGCGACTTACCAGCTGCGGCCAACCCACCAGCGGGCGAGCGGACCGTCAGTGGCGCGCAACCGAGCCATCGCCCTGGCCAGCGGCGAGAGGGTTTTGCTGCTGGGCGACGACACCCGCCCCAGCCCTGGCGCGCTGGCCGAACATCTGCTCGCCGCCAATGGCGAGGAAGTCGGCGTCCAGGGGCATATCGACTGGGATCCGCGGCAGGAGATCACAGCGCTGATGAAGTTCTTGGCTCCGGCCGGGCCACAGTTCTATTTCGCTGGCTTGGACGATGGTTCCGAGGTGCCCTACACCGCCGTGCTGGGTTCGAATTTCTCGGCGCCGACCCGTTGGTTTCGCCGTCAGCCCTTCGATGAGACCTTCCCCGCGGCTGCTTTTGAAGACACTGAGCTGGCCTATCGCTGGCAGCGCCAAGGCTGGCGAGTCAAATATCATCGTGCCGCGCTGTGCTGGCATCATCACCACTACGACCAGCTAGGCCCTTTCCTCGACCGACAACGCCGGGCCGGACGCGCCGCCCGCCATGCCCTATTACTCCATCCGGGTATGGCCTCGAAGGTGCTGCTACAACCAGCTCTGTGGGGTGGTTGGTTGGCACTGCGGCAACTCTTGCCCAATCCTCGCCGGCAACATGACGCCTGGGATTTGCGTTGCCGCGGCGCTTTCTTTCGCGGCCTGTTGGTCGGTTGAGCCCCCTCCTGCTGACCAAACCCTGCTACAGGTCTTCAGCCACCTGTGCGAGACTGGTACCCTTGCCGGGGCCGCTATGGCCAGACCTCATCCAGATCTTAGAAATTGATCCCGAACGGCGGCACCATCGTCGATCGTGGGGAGCGCGGGAGAGCATCATGCGAGCCAGAAATCTAGTCCCTGTATTGACCCTCTTGGCCCTCGGCCTAGCCTCGGCCGCGACTGCCGAGCGAGTAGCGCTGCGCGCCCCCGGCGGCCTCTATGTGTCTGCTGCCAGAAGTGGCGGGGCGCTGCGCGCTGACGCTCGGCAAGTCGGCCCGCAGCAGACTTTTGAAATCGTTCGCCTAGCCGGCAACAGGATCTCCTTGACCACCGAAGAGGGGCTCTACGTTTCGGCCTCGAGCGCTGACGGCGCACTGCTTGCCGATCGCCGCGACGCTGGCGTTTGGGAGACTTTCGAGCTAGTCCAGCTGGGTGGCGGCCGGGTGGCGCTGCGCGCCAACGACCGGCGCTACGTCACGACAGAGAACGGCGGGCAGCTTTACGCCAACCGCGATGCGGCCCGTAGCCGCGAGACTTTTGAAATCGTTCGCCTGCAGCAACGCCCAGATGATCAGAATTGGAACAGCTCAGCGGAGCGCTATATCGCTCTGCGGACTGACGATGGCAGCCTGCTGTCGGCCGGCGAGTATGGCGATCAGCTGCGTGCCGACCAACGGCAGATCGGCGACAGCGAAGTTTTCCTGCTCAAAGAACTCGGTCAGGGTCGCATCGCATTGCGCGCCTGGAATGGTCGCTACATCTCTGCCGACGACGGGCGGCTGGAGCTCGGCGGGCGGCGGATCAACACTCGCGAAGTGTTTGACCTGGTGCCGCAGCAGGGCGACCAACTGGCCCTACGGGCCTACAACGGGCGCTATCTTACGGCCGAGGACGGCGGCGGGCGTGAAGTCACGATCAACCGCTCGACGGTTCGCGCCTGGGAAATTTTCCGCCTCGAACGGGCCGATCCCTACACCACTGGCGGTGGTGAACCAGCGCTACCTCCCACCGCGGGTACTGGGCTCGGTCGCCGGGTGGCTTTGCAAACCGAGCGGGGCTACTACATCACCACTAGGCCCGACGGTGAACTGCGGGCCAACGCCAACTCCGCCGCTGAGCGGGAGACCTTTGAGCTGGTCGAGATCGACGCCGATCACTTGGCCCTAAGGGCTGCCAACGGGCGCTTCGTCTCCGCCGATGGCGGTGGTGGCGGCGAACTACGCGCCAACCGCGAACGGCCGCGAGACTGGGAAACCTTCCACATCCGTCCCCAGGGCGGCGGCCGCATCGCTTTTGAAACTGAGCGCGGCTACTACTTGACAGCTCAAATCGGTGGCAACGCAACGATGCGCGCCGACCGTTCTTCGGTGGGCAATGACGAGATCTTCCGTTTGGTGGAACTCGACGACTCGACCTACGGCGACCCCCGCGACGACCCACACGGCCACCCCCACGATTTCCCTAACACCCCTCGCCACGATGATCCGCCGGACAACGGCTGGACCGAACCTCTGCGCAGCGGCCCTTCCTACCGGCTGACCTTCCAAACTCAGCGCGGCACCTATCTCACCCTCGACTCTCAAGATCAACTCAGCGCCCGCGGCAGCAGCCCAGGTCAGCGTGAGGTCTTCGAGCTGATCCCCTTGGCTGGCGACCGTGCCGCGCTGCGCGCCAGCAACGGCCGCTTCGTCAGCGTCGACGGCAAACGGGTACTGGCGACTGCCAATCAGCTTGATCGCTACAGCATTTTCACCCTGGAGCGCCTAGCCGAAGGCGGCCAAGCGCTGCGGGCTTGGAACGGTCGCTATCTTTCGGCCGAAGATGGTGGCGGCGGGAGCTTGACCGCGGATCGCGAGCACGCCCGCGCCTGGGAAATCTTCCGCGTCAATGTGATCAGCCAGGGTAGCGCCTCAGCACCGAATCCCGCCCCCGCACCCTCCCCCGGCGGCAACCTCGGCGGCCGGATCGCGCTGAAGACCCAGAACGGCTTCTACCTCACCGTCTCGAGCGACGGACGGCTGCGCGCCGACGCCCGAACCGCGGGCCAACAAGAGTCCTTTGACTTGGTGAAACTCGACGGTGATCGCGTCGCCCTCCGCGCCAGCAACGGCCGCTACGTCACCGCTCTGCAAAGCGCCGACCGCGGGCTGGTGGCCGACCGCAGCGAGGTTGGCACCTGGGAGAGTTTTCGCCTGGTCCGCCGCGGCGGCGACCGCATCGCCCTGATGACCCGCCAAGCCCGCTTTCTATCCGCCGATGCAGGCGGCGGCAATGGCTTGCGGGCGGATACTTACGAGGCTGGTGATTGGGAAACTTTCCAATTGGTAGAGCTGCGTTGAGGTAGAGGCTGACCACGGACCTCAGTGAGTGCCGCCTGCCTCTGGCAGCGCCAACTGCAAACCGAGCAGCTCGGCCATCAGCCAGGCAATGTCGGTGTTGTCGAGAGCGCCGGTGAAGCGCTCAGCACCGGCACCGTAGGCGTAGAGGGGCACCGGGCCACCGGTGTGGTGGGTGCTGTCGAAGCGGATTCCCAAAGGCTGGCCCTGACCCCCGCTGTGGATCCCGAAGTGGCCGGTCTCATGGTCGGCGGTGAACAGCACCAAGGTGTGGCCGTCGGCACGGGCGGCGGTGATCGCCAGCTCTGCACAAGCCTCCAGGTTGGCGACCCCACGGCGCACCCGCGGCCAATCTAGTCGGTGGCCACCGGTGTCAGTCTCCTCGTCTTCGATCATCAGGAAAAAGCCCGAGGGCGAGCTAGCCAGCCGTTCGAGGGCGAATTTGGTGGCAGCTGCCAGCGTCGGTTGCTGGTCCGGATCAGCGACCGAGCCGCTTTCGAACAAGCCGAGCAAGGGTCCCGAGTCCACCGAACCCTGCAACGAATCCCAGTCCTGATGCACTGCGTAACCGCCGGTAGCGAATTCGCCGAGCTGTTGCCGTAGCTGCTCAGAATTCAGGTCATCATCCACCTCGCCGAGCAGCAGGTCGACTCCCGACCGGGCCATTTGCCGAGCAATCTCAGCGGAGTCGCGGCGTGACACAACATGGCTAACGAAGGCCGCCGGGGTGGCATCCACCAGGTAGCTGCTGGTCACCAAGCCGGTAGCCATGCCACGATCGCGAGCCGCTTCGAGCACCGATTGCAAGTGGCGCCCCTGTGAGTCCACCCCTACCCGACCATTGAGAGTCTTGTGACCACTGGCTAAAGCAGTGGCTGAAGCCGCCGAATCGGTGATGGCGCTGCGCCATGAGTGGGTCGACAACCAACCGGTGAAGGGCATCTGCTCGAAATACAATCGCTCGTCCAACCCCACCAGGTCTGCTCGCGCCGCCTGGATTTGCGAAAATCCCAGGCCATCGCCGATCAGCAGCACCACATTGCGAACTTCGGT
Source organism: Candidatus Multivoradales bacterium (assembly GCA_965248925.1). GTDB lineage: Bacteria > Acidobacteriota > Thermoanaerobaculia > Multivoradales > J023 > CBDFLE01. Next base: position 994,357 of record CBDFLE010000005.1, read on the forward strand.
TCCCGGCGCCAGGCGTTCAAGCGGCTGCGCCCACCCAGCTGCGGACCCCTGACGCTGCGCCAGGCGTACCACTCGGGTCAACGAAGCGTCGCCCCCATCGTGCAGCAAGCGGATCTCCCAGGGTGACTGATGCAGCCACCACCCAGCGCCCAGCAGGATCCCGAGAAGCAGTAAAAATCCGGTCAAACAGCCCTGTCTTCGCATAGTCGGGCATCTTACCCCGCCGCCAAGCTGTAGAATCCAATCTGGCTCACGCTCCCAGCGAGCCGCCCCCAGAACTCAACCGAGGTCAAGGACTTGAAGACTACGATCATCTTGCTCTGCTGCTTGCTGCCCTGCGCCACCCTGGCCGCTCGGGCCGACACAGCCTCTACCAGCCAGACCGCCGCCAGTGAAGGCGCGGCCACTGAGACTGCGGCCACTGAGACTGCGGCCACTGAAACCACCGTGCTAAGCAACCCGCTGCCCGGCGGTCGTCTGCTGTCAGCTTTTGGTAGCCGTCAAGCCGTGCTCGGCAGCGCCAAGCATCATCCGGGGGTCGATCTCGCGGCGCTTGAAGGCGTGCCGGTGATCGCCCCGGCCGATGGTACGGTGATGCTGGCCACAGACCCCACGGAACGACCGGGTAAAGGAGCCATGCTGATTCTCGACCATGGCCCCGAACTCAAGACCTTCTTCAACCATATGGGAGAGCTGGTGGTCGAGGTCGGTCAGGAAGTCAAGCGCGGCGACATCGTCGGCTACCCTCGCAATGCCGGTGACATGGCCGGACCGCACATTCATTTTGAAGTGGTCTACGGCGGCAAGCAGGTAGACCCAGCTGACTGGATCGACGAGCTGATCGAGCGTGGCGCCGAAAACCAGGCGATCGACAGCACCGGCCCAGGCTTGACGGATAGCTAGCCGGCCGGCGCGGCGGCCCGGCCGAGAACAGACCGAGACTCAGACGCCGGCGGCGGCGAATGCATCACCGACAATTTCTTGCGCCTGCTGCTGAATCTGCCGTAAGTGCTGCTCGCCGAGAAAGCTCTCGGCGTAGATCTTGTAGATCTCTTCAGTTCCTGAAGGCCGCGCCGCGAACCAGCCGTTCTCGGTCACCACCTTGAGCCCGCCGATCGCTTGCTGGCCAAATGGCGCATGGGTCAGTTTGGCCACCACCCTTTCGCCGGCCAACTCTTCAGCGACTACATCCTTGGCCGATAAGTTCAGCAGTACAGCCTTCTGCCGCGGGTTCACCGGCGCGTCGATGCGCTCATACACCGGAGCCCCATAACGCAACTCCAGCTGGGCATAGAGTTCGCCTGGATCGCGGCCGCTGACGGCGGTGATCTCGGCGGCCAGCAGGTTGAGCAAGATACCGTCCTTGTCGGTGGTCCAGGCGCGGCCATCGCGGCGCAGGAAGGCGGCGCCTGCGCTTTCTTCGCCGGCAAAACCCATGCTGCCGTCAAGCAAACCAGGCACAAACCACTTGAAGCCCACCGGCACCTCCGCCACCTGCCGGCCAAGGCCCGCCGCCACCCGGTCGATCATCGAACTCGACACCAGCGTCTTGCCGACCGCCGCTTCCCCACCCCATCCCGGCCGCTGGCCAAAGAGGTAGTCCACCGCCACTGACAGATAGTGGTTGGGAGGCAGCAAGCCGGTACTTTTGGTGACAATACCGTGGCGATCGACATCGGGATCGTTGCCAAAGGCCACATCGAAACGGTCGCGCAGCGCGATCAGACCAGCCATCGCCCATGGCGAGGAACAATCCATGCGGATCATGCCGTCCTTATCGACCGGCATGAAGGCAAAAGTCGGGTCGCGATGGGGATTGACCACTTCCAGATCGAGGCGCCACCGCTCAGCGATCGGCGCCCAATAGTCGACCGCCGCACCGCCCATCGGATCGACTCCCAGGCGTAGCCCCGACGCCGCCACCGCATCGAGGTCGAGGACCGCGCCGAGGTCTTCGACGTAGGGGGACATCAGGTCCCGCTGATGGGTGGTCGAAGCCGCCAGAGCGCGCGCCGCGGGCAGTCGTCGCACTCCTTGCAGGCGATCGCCCAAAATGGCGTTGGCACGCTCTTCAATCCAGCGGGTGGTAGCGTTGTCCGCCGGGCCGCCCGAGGGAGGGTTGTATTTGAAGCCACCATCGGCCGGCGGATTGTGCGATGGCGTGATCACTACCCCATCTGCATGGTCGTCACCACGAGCGTGGTTGTAGGTGAGGATGGCGTGAGAGATCACCGGCGTCGGGGTGGTGCCATGGTTCTCCTGCAACACTGTCTCGACGCCGTTGGCGGCCAGCACCTCGAGCGCCGTCGTCTGAGCCGGCTCGGAGAGGGCATGGGTATCGCGTCCGAGGAAAAGCGGGCCCTTGATGCCGCACTGCTGCCGCAGCTCACAAATCGCCTGGGTGATGGCCAGAATATGAGCCTCGTTGAAAGTTGCCGCCTGCGCCGTACCGCGATGGCCAGAAGTACCAAACGACACCTGCTGCGCCGGATCGTCGGCGTCGGGACTGACCGTGTAGTACGCTGACACCAGGCGGGGTATGTCGGTCAGCATCTGCGACGGCGCAACCTGGCCGGCTAGCTCATGAACGGGCATCTTCAGGCTCCTGGGTGCCGGCACGGGAGATGAGATCGATCACTCGTCGCTCTATCTCGTCGCGGACTTGATTGAATTCGACCCTTGGCATCGCCTTGGGATCAGCCAGGCCCCAATCCTCTCGCTGCTCGCCGGCAAGCGATGGACATTGGTCGCCACAGCCCATGGTGACGACGAAGTCGAAAGGTCCCGCGGGCAGCTCGTCGGTGGCTTGGGAGCGGTGCCGGGAAAGATCATAGCCGCGTTCCGCCATCGCCGCGATGGCCCGCGGATTGACCACTCCGGAAGCCGCCGAGCCGGCGCTCCAGGGCTCTAGTACAGCCGCACCATGGAGGCGAGCGAAGGCCTCCGCCATCTGGCTGCGGTTGGAGTTTTCGCTACACAGGAATACGACGCGCTTCATGCCGGTTATGGGTCCTCTGAAAGGTGAGCCGGGCGGAGATTCTAGAACCTGGAACTACTCTGTCCACGTAAGACTCTTAGTAGATATCCTCGCTGCTGATCTATATGCCCAAGCCTATCCCACTCCAGACCCCCTTCAGCAGCGAGCGACCGCGCTCCGGCGCCCCTGCTTTCGAGATCCTGGAGGAGGACGCCCGACGCGACCGCCAACACAGAAAACGCACCGCCTGGACCGTCGCGTTGGCCGCCGCCGCCCATCTCTTGATCCTGGTTCTCAATCTTCCCCAGAGCGCCGCCGAGCCGATAGGCGCCCCTGAACGGGGCCCGGTCTACGTCGTTCAGCAGGTGCGCCTCCAGCCACCCGCGCCGCGGCCGGAGATGAAGGTCACCAAACGCAAAGCCAAGCGAATTCCCATCCCCGACCCGACTCCGGACGATCCAGAGCCAATTTTTGATGATGAGATCGAGATAGAACTCGAGCTCGTCGACGGTGCCGAGGTCGCGGTAGAGATTCCCGACGCCCCACCTGGCGTGGGCCCTCATCCGGCCGCAGCCGGGGCCTTGCAGATCGGCAAAGGGGTGGCAAGACCGCTGAAGATCTTCGCCCCCAAACCTAGCTACCCTGAGGAAGCGCGCGCCGCCCGCATCCAGGGCACGGTGCTGCTGCAGGTCGTGGTCACCGCCGAGGGCGAAGTGGTCGATCCGACGGTACTCAAGGGCCTGCCCCTGGGACTCTCCGAATCGGCCCTCGAAACGGTCAAGACTTGGACCTTCAAGCCAGCCACCAAGGACGGCAGACCGGTGGCTGTTTTTCTAATCCTCACGGTCAACTTTAACCTGCAATAGAACTCCTGGAAGGGCCAGCACTTGCCCCTCCCGCCGGCCCCCCTGGTGAGGCCGAGTGTCCTGGTGGCCCTCGTGATAGCCTGGCGATCAGCTTTGAACAATAGCTCCGCTCCCGGCTCGGCGGCACCTGAGTACCTTGATGGTGCTGAGGTTGCAGCTGCCCGAGCGAGCAGAACAGGAAGCGAGGGGACAATGGCTTGGTTGATGGGTGAGATGCTCTGGTGTCTTCTGTTCGCCTTCCTGAGCGGCCTGCTAGTTGGCTGGCTGTGGAACAGGTGGCGTTGTGGGAGGCGTTGCACAGAGATCGAGAACGAGTGGAGAAAGCGCCTCGACAGCTGTGAGGAACGCCTTGCAGATGCCCGAACGCGGCAAGCGAAGAGCGCCGCGGCGGCATCCAGAGCCGCCGAGTTACAAGCCACCGCGAAAGCCGATCAAGCCGCTGCGGCGGCCAGTGAAGCGGACGCCGCAGACGAAGCCTTACGCCAGCGTCTCGGCCTGGTCGACAGCAGCCTAGCGGCCGACACGGACGCAGCACCGGCTATCGCCGAGGCCAGAGACGACCTGAAGAAGATTGAAGGTATCGGACCAAAGATCGAACAGCTGCTCAACGCTGCCGGCATCCGCACCTGGGCCCACCTAGCCAGCAGCGAAAGCGAGAGCATCAGAGAGATTCTCACGGCTGCCGGCGAGCGCTACCGCGTGCACGACCCCACTACCTGGCCGGAACAAGCTGCTCTGGCTGCTGTTGGCCAATGGCAAGAACTTGGGCAGCTGCAAGATCTACTAAAGGGTGGCCGGCGCCCCGGCTGAGATCAGCGAATCACCAATCCTCGCGGCAGACTGTCGCCGAATAACTGCCGCTTCTCGGCCGCCTCCAACTGGCCACCGCTGCGAACCAACTGTGACCAATGGCTCGGCGCCCGGTGGTGTTCGAGCCATCTTGCAACTTTCTCGACCGTCGCGGCAGAGAGTTCGCGGTAGCGATCTCCAGTGTGGCGGGCCAGCTGAGTCGCGGCAAACTGCGCCTCGGCACTGGGCTGAGAGAGGCCAAGCAGGCGCTCTAACCACGTCTCCACCGTAGTGGCAGGCAAGACCGCGTTGAGCGGACCGTAGATCGGTTGCCGACTGCCGAGGCGCCCGAGGGTCCAGACCAGCGCCCCCGACAAGACTTTGGCACCGCGCATTTCGATCTCTTTCAAGGCAGTATCCCCGAGCCAAGTCTTAGTCGCCGGATTTAGCCATTCGAGAGCACCCAGTAGGCGCCAGATCTCGGCCAACTCGTGCGACCCAGCTTTCAATTTGCTCTTGCGCGCTGAGTTAGAGAGAGATTTGACACCGGTCAGCAGCGGTTCCGACAGGGCCTTCTGCTGACCGCCGGAAAGACCGCCAGCTAGGCGGCGCCACATTACCCACCACTCCGCGCGGCACATCGCGTTGCCGCTATGGACTACCGCCTGGTGCGACAAGCGCCAGCTGCGAGCCATCCGCCAATCGTCGACCGCGTAGCCATATCCCGGCCGCAGGGAGAAACCCAGCAGATTGAGCCAACGCGCCTCGTGGGCAACACTGCGGTGGCGGCCGCGCTGATGTTCGATCAAGGCATGCCACAGGGCGCGAAGCAGCGACGGCGGCCACTCGTGGCGGCTGGCCTCGGTGGCCTCTTCAAGCCGCTTGACCAGCCCTGCTGGCGACGCCGAGCCGGCGAAGCTGTCGGCGATCAGCTGCTCGGCCGCCACCACCACCGCGGCATCGAGGAAGCCAGCCCTCTCGCCAGCGCCCTGGTGCGCGGCGACATCGGTGGCCACCGCCGAGCGAACATCGAATTGCAGCCTCCAGCTGCGCTCGCCAGCCACTTCTCGACAACCCAGTTCAAGGGTGCCGATCTCGGTCACCCGGGCACCGAGCCGTACTTCAACCCTCTCCGCGCTCTTCTTCTTACCCGAGGCCAGCACGGTACGGATCGGCGGCAGGGCTTTGATTTCGGTCGGATCGATGTCGATCAATTGGCCGGATAGATCGCTGATCCGCACGCTGGAGGTGAAGATCGGAAACTCCACCGGCTCGCGGATCAGCAGCTCGAAGGTGCGATCTTCGAGTTCGACTTCGCTACCCTCCTGCAGCCCGGCCGGCACCAAGCAGAGAGCAGAGGTCACCGTGCCGCCCTGTTCAGCGCGGTCGGCGCCAAGGTAGTAGGTACGGGCCAAACCAGCCTCGATGCGCTGACCTTTGCCCCGGCGCACACAGCCGAAGTAGGCCGCGCCATGGGCTACTGCCAGGTCAAGGCGATGGTTGGCCAACAGACGCGGTTGCCAGTCGGGCTCGGCCGGGGTGCGAAACCACGACGCCAATACCTCCAGCAAGCGTCGGCGCAGGGCGGCGCCGGCGAAGAAGCCGCCATTGAGCAGCACGACGTCGGGCCGCACCGCCCGACCTGGGTCCCCGTGATCGCAGAGAAAAGCCGCCAGGTAGCGGGTGACCGCCGAGTCGGCGGCGTAGGGCAACCCCATCTCACGGAAGCCCGAGGCGTGGCTCCCCGCCCGCTCGTCCAGGCCAACGCGGGGCAAAAAGCCTTCGACCAGCAGCTCGATGGCTTCGTCGCGACCGAGTTCGGCGGCCAGCGCGCCGCCAATCAATCGAGAACCACCGCCGGGCAAAGTCACGGTTAGCGAGGCCGGCGGCTGCTCGCCAAGTAGTTGCTCTTTGGCTTGCCGGCAGCGTTCGACCAACACGCTCCACTGCCGGGGTGGCAAGCGGCCGGAGCTGCTCAGTCTGTCTTCCAGATGGTGGGCCAGGGTCAGATCCAGATTGTCGCCACCGAGTATCAAATGCTCGCCCACCGCCAGGCGGTGAAACCGAACCCTGCCTTCGCCTCCATCCTCGACCCGAATCAGTGATAAGTCAGTGGTGCCGCCGCCGATATCGCAGACCAGAATCCTCTGCCCCGGCGCCATCGGCCGAGCCTCACCACCGCCCTCGCCATGACGATCAATCCAGGCATAAAAGGCCGCCTGGGGCTCTTCCAGCAACACCAGACGGCGCAGACCCGCGTGCTTGGCAGCTTCGACAGTGAGCTCGCGAGCGATCTCGTCAAAAGATGCTGGCACGGTCAGCACCAGGTCTTGGTCGGCCAGAGGATGTTGCGGATGCAGGTGGTCCCAGGCGCGGCGAATGTGCTCCAAGTAGGCCGCTGAGACCTCGACCGGGGACCGTTGGCTGACCCCTTCGCCACCCTGCCAAGGTAGGATTGCCGCCGTGCGGTCGACGCCGCCATGACTGAGCCAAGATTTGGCGGAGGCGATCATCCGGCCGGGTAGAACCGCGCCCTGCTCCCGCGCCGCGACCCCGACGACGGCAGCCGGATCAGCCGACTGCCAGGGCAGGCGCAAGGCACCCCCGGTGTGCTCGGCTGCCGTGGGTTGATAATGAAAGGAAGGCAGCGTTTCTCGGGCCTCGATGGTCACCGGCGCCACCAGCTGTGGCACGGAGAAGGTCTCCACCCGCCAGCTCTCGGCCTCAGTATCGACCACCGCCACCGCCGAGTTAGTGGTGCCTAGATCGAGACCGACGATGTAACGCGATTGCTGGCGGACATCCTTGCCTTCCCCCATCAGCCCGGCCCTGCTTCACGCACACTGAGTTCCATCTTCCACTGCTCCTTGGAATTCGTACTGTCACACCACAGCTCGAGCACTCCGAGTTCGGTCAGGCGGGCGCGCAAGCGCACCGAGACGAAGCCGTCTTCCGCCCCCTCCGCGGTCTCGAGCGCGGCTTCCAAAAAGTCGCTCTCGACCAAATCGCCGGTGGTCTCACCACGCAGCAAGTCACCGGGCTGGTCGGCGGGGCGAACAGTCGAGCTGAAGAAGCGAAAAGTCGCAGCATCGCCCACCACCAGCCCGATCTCGCCTCCCGGCACCGCGACTTCACTGCCTTCCTCCATCCCCTGCGCCACCACGCAAAGGGCGTCGAGGGGCCGGGGCGCGCCAGGAACCGCCAGGCCGGCAGTCTCGATCCCGAGGTAGTACGAACGCCCCACGCCACCCCGAATCCGCACCCCGCCCACCTGCCGGCTGCGACCGTAGAAAGCCGCCCCCCGGGCGACCGCGAAATCCAGATCCGGGGCGCCATCGAGCAGCCGAGGCGGCGCCTCGGGGAACCATTGCTGAAGAATATCGAGTAGCCGCTGAGCCAAAGCAGGAGCTTTGAGCACGCCGCCATTGAGCAGCACTCGGGTCGGCGCGCGGCCAGCCAAGAACGCCGCCAAATGGCGGGAGATAGCGGTGTCGGTAGCGAAGGGCAGGCCAAGCTGGCGAAAACCAGAAGCCGGCTGACGCCGCGGCCGCGCATCCTTCCGACAATGGGGCAAGAAGCCTTCGAGCAGCAAATCCAGCACTGGCTGACGCTCGAGTTCAGTGGCAACGGTGCCGCCGATCAAACTTCGCCCCCGTCCCAAGATACTCACGGGATAGCTTGCAGGTGCATCGTCGCCTAGCAAGGACTCTTTGGCGGCGCGGCAAGCGTGCCACAGGGCTACCGATTGCCAGGCGTCGACTTGCACTCCGCGGTCGGCCAATCCTTGTTGCGCCAAGTGGGCCAAGGCCAGATCCATGTTGTCACCGCCGACCAGCAGGTGCTGTCCCACCGCCAAACGTTCGAGCTCCAGCTCGCCCTGCTCGGCGCGGGCCTCGATCAAGCTGAAGTCGGTGGTACCGCCGCCGATATCGACCACCAGCAACCGGTCGCCTAGTTGTAGGTCTCGGCGCCAGCCGCCGCCACGCTCGGCGAGCCAAGCGTAGAGGGCCGCCTGCGGTTCCTCCAGCAGCACCAATTCCGCTGGTAGGCCGGCGGCCAGCGCCGCCTCGCGGGTCAACTCGCGGGCACTGGCGTCAAACGAAGCCGGCACCGTCAACACTACCGCCTGCTCGCCCAGCGGCGCTTCGGGATGGGCCTGCCCCCAGACTGCGGCCAAATGCTGCAAATAGCAGCGTGCCGCGGTCACCGGCGAGACTTTGTCGATCTCCGCCGGCGCTTGCCAGGGAAGAATTTCTTGCCGCCGATCGACCCGGTGGTGACAAAGCCAGGACTTGGCCGCCGCTACGGTCCGCGTTGGCGCCTCCGCAGAGCGCTGACGCGCCCATTCCCCTAGGACTCGAGTCGCCGAGAGACCATCGCTCCAGGGCAAGGAAAAGGCACCTTGTGCGGCCTCTGCCACGGTAGTCAAATAGAGAAAGGAAGGCAGGGTCGAGCGCGGTTCCACCGTGTTGGCCGCAACGACCTGCGGAATGGCGACCAACTCCGCGGTGATCGACTCGACCGTCGAATCCGGCTGCCGCAGGTCACAGCAAGCCAGCACGCTCTGAGTGGTGCCGAGATCGATGCCGACCGCGAACATTGCCGAGTCCATCATCTTCAACCGACCTCGATCTCGGCTGGCGCCAGCACCCTCGCCGTATCCGGCGCGCCGGTCCACGAGGGCACTTCGCAGCGGGCCGCCTTCCAGCCACCATGTTGCAGCGAGCCTCGTTGCGCGCCCTCTCCAGCCGGCTGGCCGGTAAGCCGCCATTCGCCGGGGTCATAGCTCGCCGGCACCTCGATAGAGCTTCCTTCCGCCTCCTGGCGCAAGGCTCGCGGATCAAAGAGGCGCCGGATCACCGCCCCACAGTCGCGATGCACATCGCGAGCGGCGGCACCGATTTGGGCATCGGAAAAGCCTTCGAGAGGCTCCATCACAAAGTCCACAAGGCGGGCTTCCCGTTGCAGAGTTGCCAGCAAGGTGAGCGCCTCGCTGCGTTTCTGTTCCACCTCCCCGAGTGACGCTGCTATCTCCGGCGCCGAGCCGTCCAACAACTGCCGCACTCGGCCTGCCAGCTCGGCATCGCCGAGGATCTTGAAAAATGCTTTGAAAGCCGTAGCCAAGCTCATCACTACCTCCTCACTGAATCCTTGCCCCGACCAGGGGTCGGTCGATTAATCTAAGAACGAGCAGGCGGGCGCAGGCGACAGCCGGCGGCATCTGCGTGGCGGGGACTCTAGCAAGACAGGTGTTGGCTTGCCAAACTTCGACCACCTCCTTGTCGGGTGCCGGGAAAGGCCGCCCGAAGGAGACTGGATCGCTTCATGTTACGATCTCTGGATCCCGCACATCTGCCACGACTTTGGAGCTTTCATCGATGCGCAACTTCCTCTTGCGACTGCTGATCAACGCTTTCGCCCTGGCGGCGGCGGCCTATCTCGTTCCCGGTGTCAGCCGCGGCAGCTGGCTTGACCTGCTGCTGGTGGCGTTCGTCTTCGGCATCGTCAACGCCATCGTCGGGCCGCTGCTGAAATTTCTCACCTGCCCCTTGATTTTGCTCACTTTGGGACTCTTCCTGTTGGTGATCAACGCCCTCTTGCTACTGATTACTTCGTGGGCCGGTAGCTTGTTCGGCCTCGGCTTCTCGGTCAGTGGCTTCGGCGCCGCCTTCTTCGGCGGGCTGGTGGTATCGATTGTCAGCTGCTTGCTGTCGATCGCCTTGGGAGATCTCAAGAAAGACCGCAAGCGGGACTAGGCCAGCGCCGCCAGGAAAATCAAGCCCGTCTCTCAGGGTCTTGATTCGAGCGCGCGAAGTAAGTCTAGGGCAGCGGACCGTCGATCACCAGAGCCTTGAACATAGGGTAGCCAAGTGGCTCGCAGAGGCTCGTAGAGGGGCCGCCAGCGGCCTTCGAAGACACCCAGGGATTCGGCGCTAGGCAGATATTCTTCTACTTCCCCCTGCTCCGCCAGTCGAGCCCGCGTCACCTCGCCAACCGTGACGAAGAGTACCCCATGCCAAAGATCCCGCGGCACCGAGGTCTGCACCGTCCGTGCCGCCGCGGCCAAGGCCTCGGCGATCGGTCCATTGCGGGGACCGACGAACTCATGCGAGATTTCATGGAAGATCAGTTCTAAGGAAGCCCAGCCCTGGTAGCCCAGATCACGGCTGTTGATCTGGGTGTGGGTGGTCGGCCCAGCGATGGTATCGGCACCGTTGCGGCCGGCGGTCTCGACGACATCGACGGCGATCGGCAGCTGCCGCCAGCGCTGGCCGAAGCGGTCCTGCAAGCGCTCGCCAATCGCCTGCTCGTGCTGCTCAAGTTTGGGCAACAATTGCTCAATCCAGGTTTTGTTGGCCGCCGCCTGGGCCGGCCAGCGACAGGTCCGATAGGCAGCTTCAGCAGCCTGCATGAAGAGCAAGCCCAGGCGAAGATCCTCACCATCGTCATCATCTAGGTCGTCGATCATCAGCTGGGCCAAGTGCGAACGAAAGGCAAAGCGCTCGCGACTGAAAGTGTAAGTCGCGGCAACATTAGTGGCAAAGTAATCTACCGCCTCGTGCCAGGCACTGCGCTGTTCACGCGGCAAGCGGTCGAAGCAAGCTCCGGACTCCGCATCTTCCAGGTCCTCTGTCCGATGCGCCGTCCGCGCTGTCGCGGCGCTGAGCAGCGCGTCGTAGAGATTGAAAGCGAAATCTGAATAGAAGGTGAAATAGCGACTCTCGGCCAGCGCTACTCGGCCGTCGTCTGCGGCCAATAGAGGTGGAGTTGGCGAGGTCGCACAAACTAGAATTGTCAAGACAAAAATCGGAGCAGCAGCACGTAGCATACGGGGGCCTCCAGGTGAGATGTCTTATCGGTGTCGTACACGCTCTCTCGGTGCTTACGAAACAAAGGTCTTTTCGCCCAATTCCGCGCCCGCGGCGCGCTGGCCTCGAGCGACTGTTTTCCTAGCAGCCCGTGGTGAAAGTCCCGATTACGGCCGTCTTGGCGATCTTCCCTGGTAGAATCTTTCCACCCGAGGGAGGTAGCGACCATGGCGATGGGCAGGCGAAGCAAACGAAGACAGCGGCAGCTCTGGGTGGAAACCCAGGCGCTGGCCAAGTCCCCAGGACATCCTTTCTACGAGCGTCTGTCCAAGATTCTCGACAAGCACGGTTTCGATCGCTTTATCGAGGAGCAGTGCGCGAGGTTTTACGCTACGAGGATGGGACGGCCTTCGCTGGCGCCCGCGGTGTATTTTCGGTTGCTGTTGATCGGCTTCTTCGAGGGTATCGACTCTGAGCGAGGTATCGCATGGCGGCTTGCGGATTCGATGACTCTGCGCGACTTTCTGGGCTTCGAACTCTCGGACCAGACCCCGGACCATTCGACGCTCTCTCGGACCCGTCGCCTGATCGATCTCGAGACCCATGAGGCGGTGTTTGCTTGGGCTTTGCAAGTACTGGCGAAGGCTGGCTTGCTCCGGGGAAAGACGCTGGGCATCGATGCGACGACCCTCGAGGCGAACGCGGCGATGCGCAGCATCGTGCGTCGAGACTCGGGCGAGAGCTACGAAGAGTTTCTCACGCGCCTGGCCGAGGCTTCGGGTGTGGAGACCCCGACGCGAGCGGATCTGGCGCGTTTTGACCGCCAAAGGAAGAACAAAAAGACGTCGAACGGCGACTGGAAGAACCCCCACGATCCCGACGCCAAAGTCACGCGAATGAAGGATGGGCGGACGCATCTGGCGCACAAAGCCGAGCATGCGGTGGATATGGAGACGGGTGCGGTTGTGGCGGTGACGGTGCAACCTGCAGACCGAGGGGACACGTCGAGCCTAGAGCGGACGTTGGATGAAGTCGCTGCGGTGCTGGAAGATGTCGTTGAGGATTCGGAGGCTGGCGATCACTTGAGCGAGAAAGTCCGTTCAGAGCTGGTGGCTGACAAGGGCTATCACAGTAACGCGGTCATGAAGGCACAGCGTCAAGGGAAGATTCGAACCTATATTTCGGAACCGGATCGAGGCCGACGCAACTGGTGCGGCAAAGAGGCGGAGAAGCAAGCGGTGTATGCCAACCGTCGACGGATCAAGGGTCGTCGAGGCCGCGAGCTGTCGCGGCGTCGAGGAGAGAAAGTAGAACGCACCTTTGCCCATTGCTACGAGACTGGCGGTATGAGAAGGACCCACCTTCGAGGTCACGACAACATCCGCAAAAGGTTGCTGATTCACATCGCGGGATTCAATCTTGGGCTGCTGCTTCGTCAAATGTATGGAGCCGGCACTCCACGGGCCCTTCAGGGCTTTCTTTCGGCTCTCGAACAGGGCTTTCGCGCCGTATATAGCTTGCTGAGCTGGCTTCTGCCGCACGAGAGCGGATATTGGCCACTAAGATCTTCGATCAGACCACCTGCGCCGGCTGGCCTCAATTTAGGCCACATTTTGTAGAAACGGACTTCTGCCACGGGCTGCTAGGGACCGCCCTCCGCCAGGGCTGGTGACAACGACCTGCTTTGTCGCTCAGCCTGCCACTCGCGGGTCTTGCGCTCGAACCATTTGCGACTGCCAATCAAATCCCAATCTCGCTGCTCGTCGAACATCTCCAACGAAGCCGATAATCCGCGGTATTTGCAAAAAAGTAGCGCTACCACTTCGTCTTCTGACAGGTGAGCGTGAGCCTTCAGCTCCAACTTCTGGCCGCTGAGAGAAAAATTATTGAGCCAGATATCTTGATCGCGAATCACCACTTCGCTGGTCGCCTCAATGTCCTCTACCGTCAGCAAGTTGCGTAGCCAGGTCGGACGGGATTTGGTGCGCTCGAAGAGAGTCACCAATGGGCTAGTATCGCTCATCTCTATCTTCAGGAGGGTCTCTAACTCCATCGCCTCCGCGAGTCGCACCGCCCCTTGCACTATTTCAATTCTGGCCCACCAAGCCGCGTTACTTGTCTCAGCCTGTCCTGCCGCCAAGCCAGCGTTGTCGATCTCCCACCGAGTGCCCGAAATATCGAACCGCCGCTCGCCGATGTGGCCGTCAGTGATCGTTGTCAACAGCTTCATATCACCCCGCACCTCGACATCTTTGAACCGCGCATCAACCGCTTTGCCGACGATCTGCAAGGCGCCATAGATCCGACTGGCCTCGGTTTCAAGATGAAGCTGCCCTTCGATTTCGCCGCTGCCGGCGAAGATCTCCATCGCCGCGCTCTGCGGCAGGAATCGGTTGTAATAGGCGAGGTGAGGAATCTGCGACTTGGGCAACTCGACGTCAACCACCAGCTCTGGAGTCGGCTCGGCCAGATCGAGTTTTTCGGTGACCACCTGCACTCTGGCACCCGCACCGACGATGTGCGGCTGCTCAGCACCCCGCTCGCGCAGCTGGTATTTCTCGAAAACCACTGCCAATGTGCCACTGGGTCGATTCTCGACCTCGGCAACTTCGCCACGTAGTCGTGCTTGGCCTTCGATCCGGTAGTCTAGATAATCCAGCTCAACACCAGCCCATGCATGGAGATGACTATCGGGCAACAAACGTCCATGATCTAGAGTAAGATCGATCTGCAGGGCGCCGTCGCCGCCGATAGCAATCCAAGGCGAACCGCGCAAGAAATAGTCGAGCACACTGAGATCTGCGCGCGGTGCATCGACCTGTAGCCGGCCAGAGATGAATCGCAACGCCTGCAGACCGCCGTGTTGGCGAGGAGTAAAGGGGTGAACTTGCACCCGAGCCTCGAGCCGCTCGACCTCACTAGCTTGGTCTGCGCCCTGCCAGATTTTGCCTCGCCCGAGCACCAATTGCGCCTGATCTACCCGCAAGGGACCCCGCAGCTGAAAATCCAGCTGACCGCTGAGTCGCCCTTGGCCCGCCCAGCGATGGCGTCGCAACCAGATCTCGCGCACCTCCTCCACCGCCATCCGGTCTATCGAAATCCTCCACCGCCGCCGCTTGGCTGGGGTCGCCGCCGCCGCCGGGGCTGTGGTTAAACCATCGATGGTCGGCAATGCCGGGTCAGACTCGCCCGTGACCGGCGCCGGTCGCAGGTGGAATTTCAGTCCTTTCCCCTGCAAACGCCGTAGCCGAAAGTGCTTGCGCGCCAATCCGAGGAGGCTGATCGACAATCGCCCTTGATCCAATTGCAGCGCCCACAGTTGCTTCTTGTTCCGTGCTTTAAGTTGCAGGTCTCGAAGATGCAACCGGCCTGGAACCAACGTCCAGCCTCCGCTCCAGCTGATCTGCATCTTGTCTGGCTTTCGGCTTACCCAGCGCGGACCGAGTGCAGGCCGCAAAAAGATATTCCCGGCCACCAGGTACAGCCCCCATAGCACTAGCAAAACGGTGGCGAACCAACGAAGCGGCCGTGGCAGGGTCCCCTTCGGCCGCACAGCATCCTGATCGGGTTTCACTTCTCGATCTTAGCAGGTAGGTCGATCGAGCCACCGAGGGCTTCGAGCAGGGGCTCGGCTTTGATCAGCATCTCAGCCAACTCGGCCTGCGGCTCGGAGAGGGCGACAATCGCCCCGCCGGTGCCGATTTCGGTGGCCGACGAACTCGCCACCGCGGTTCGAATGACAATCGCCAGATCCGCTGTGCCGCCCAAGCCAAAGAAGCCCAATGCTCCCGCGTACGGTCCCCGAGCCCGCCCCTCCAACCGCTCGAGAATCTCCATCGAGCGTCGCTTCGGCGCACCGGTCATTGAGCCTCCTGGGAAGGCCGCCCGCACACACGCCACCGCGCCCACCCCTGAGCGTAGCTGGCCCCGAACCGTCGACACCAACTGATGCACCGTGGCATAGGTCTCCACCCGCATCAACTCCGGCACCCGCACCGAGCCCAACTCGCAAACCTGCCCAAGATCGTTGCGCAGTAGGTCGACAATCATCAAGTTCTCGGCACGATCCTTGATGTCGGTCTGCAACTGCAGACGGCGCCGACGGTCTGCTAGCGGATCGGTATGGCGAGCACGGGTGCCTTTGATCGGTTTGCTCGTCACCTGCCCCCGGCGATCGATTTGCAGAAACTGCTCAGGCGATGAGCACAGCAGTGAGAAATCACCGCAGCGCAAGAAGGACGAATAAGGCGCCGGGTTGATTCGCCGCAACCAGCGATAGCTGTCAAGCGGTCGCTCCAATGGCTCACCCAGCAGCTGATTGGTCAAACAGAGTTCGTAACTTTCCCCTTGACGAATCTCCTCCAAGCAGCTCTCGATATCAGCCAGATAGCGTTCCGCGGCCCGCGCCAACTTGAAACTTAGGACCCGGCGCGCCGGCAACCGCGGCGCTGGCGGCACCTTCTCCAGCTCACTCTCCACCTGTCGCAACCAAGCTCGATCGCAGTCTTCGCTCCCATCCTCCCCCAGCGCCAACATGTAGACACATTGTTCCTGATGGTCGAAGGCTAGCAATCGATCGGCGAAAATCAGCCACCCATCGGGCAACGCCGAGCGCTGGTGCAGGCTAGTTCCACACTCCTCTCTAAGTTCGTAACCCAAATATCCGACGAAACCCCCATTGAAATCAAAGGGTAGCTCGGGACTGGTCATTAGCCGATCCTCAAGCCGGCGCTCGAGATAGTCGAAAATACTCTCTGAACGGCACTCCAGCCGCCCTTGCCGCTCGATTTCCAACGAACCACCAACCCGGTAGCGCAGGATCTCGGCTCGGGGCCCGGAAGCATCGCCCATGAAAGAGAACCGCGAGCGGTAGGAACTTGCCAGACTACTGTCAAGCCAGAAAGCATTAGGGCTCTGCGCATAGAACTGGCAAAACACCGCCTCGGGCTCGACAAAGTGATCCAACCGCCGCCACCGCAAACGGCTTTTCCGGCCCTGCCCCGGAGAGTGATCAGCGCCCCGAGCGAGGCCGGCCGCGACCGCCGTCCGTGATCGCCGCCCGCGGCTAGCGCCCGAGAGTTCCAAGAAATTGCTGAGGATCTGGTCGCCATGTTCGGTGGCGATCGACTCGGGATGAAACTGCACCCCCCACAAGGGCCGGCGACGGTGCCGCAGTCCCATCAGGACGCCGTCTTCGGTCCAAGCACTGCGCTGCAACTCGGCCGGTAGCTCACCGAGCACCGCCAACGAGTGATAGCGCACCACTTGCAGACCTTGAGGCAAGCCGGCGAAGAGACCCTTTCCATCATGCGACAGCGCCGACAATCGGCCATGCATCGGCTGCTCCGCGACCCCAACTTGCCCACCAAGACTCTCCGCCAGCCCCTGGCACCCCAGACAAACCCCTAAAATGGGCACCTCCAGCTCATCGATCACCGCGGCACAGATGCCAAAGTCAGCTTGCCGGCTGGGCCGACCCGGACCGGGCGAAAGCACGATGCGAGCCGGGCGTAAGTCGACAAGCTGCTGCAACGAAAGCTGGTCGTTGCGCACCACTCGCGGTGCCGCGCCACTCAAGCGGCCGATCTGCTGATAGAGGTTGTAGGTGAAGGAGTCATAGTTGTCGATGATCAACGTGGTCATGGCGGGTGAACCTCAGACCCGGCTGGATCCAACTCCAACCCGCCAATTATCGCGCTACTGATCTGCTCGGAAATCAATTCTAGATCGCCAAAATCGTCGTCGGTCTCGACCCACAGGTGGACCCCGTCACGGCCCCTGATCAGCTCCACCAAAACCTGGTGGGACGCCACCTCGCCACTTTCCAACCGCAGCAGCTCATCGCTCGCGGGGTCGTAGCGAAAGTCGCCCAACCGCACCGCCTCGGCCGTCGACGCCTCTGGCGACGACCACCCAGAACCGTCGGCATGGCAGGTCGCTGTGCCGAGCCGCGCTGACCTTCGACGGCGCCGCCGCGGCAAGCTCTTCGCAGCACTGCCAGTCACCTGCCAGTGCTGCCTCGTTAAGATCGCTCTCTTAGCCGCGACAGGCCAAGGCAAAGGCTTCACTTCGCCATTCGCCCGATCAGCCACTCGCTCAAAGCAGTAGGTAGGCGGGCCAGGAGCTGGATGATCCAGCGCATCTGCCACGGAAACATGACTTCACCACGGCGTCGCTCGAGGGCGTCGGCGATATAGCGCACCGCGCGATCGGTGGGCCAGAAGAAAGGCATCGGTGCCTTGGTCTTCCGCGTCAGCTCGCTGTCGACAAAGCCTGGACAGAGAGTGGTCACGGCGATTCCGCGGCGCTTCAGCGAGACCCTCAGTGATTGCAGATGCACCCGCATCGCCGCCTTGCTGCCGCAGTAACTGGCCGAATTCGGCATGCCGAGGTAGGAGGCCATGGAGGCCACCCCGACAATGTGACCGCTGCGCCGTTCCCAGAACCCGGGCAGCGCCCAATCGATCATCCGCAACATGCCAAAGAGGTTGATGTCGTACATCCGCTCCGCCGTGCCCGGCTTAAGTTTGGCCGGGTTTTCGGGATGGCCGTAGCCGGCATTGGCGATGATCATGTCGACGCCATCGAGTTCCCTGGCCAGGTCGTCAAGAGCCCGGCAAAGAGCCTCAGCATCAGCAACATCCGCCACTGCCCAGGCAGCCTGGCCGCCGGCTTCTTCGATTTCAGCGGCCAGTGCTTCGAGCCGCTCAGCACGCCTCGCCAGTAGCCCTACTCGCGCACCGCGGCGCGCCAACTCCCTGGCCAGCACGGCACCAATACCGGAAGAAGCACCCGAGATCAGGATCGACTTTCCCTCAAGATAAGACATAAGAATCCTAATTGAGACCCAGCACTAGCGCCGGAACCTCCGCGGCATGAGTGGCCTCGTCCGGAAACACCACCAAGATAGTGGATGCTGCGTCGCCACCCCACTGCTCCTTCCGCAACAGCCAGGTGCGCACGAACTCAGCCACCGTATGGCGAGCCGGCTCACGGGCAAAGGCCAGATGTCGCGGATCGTTAGCCAGACCCTCCAAGCGCGGCGTCAGACTGCGCTGCAGATCCGCCAGTTGATCAGCACCGTCGAAACGCAGCCAGCCGGCGGCGACCCGTTTCTCGATTCCGTCGCTGTGAATTGCCGGCGGCAGGCTGGGGCGAATCGCCGGTGCGTAGACAATGCAAGTGCTCTGCTGGATCTCAATCCGCCACGGACCCTCGAGGAGCAGGTGATAGCGGTAGGTCACCGGTACCTTGATCTCAGAAACCGTGGTGCCGAGGGAGATCGCGTCCCACAAGATGCGCCGCTCGTCCGACCGGGTCAGGGTCTCGGTAACGCGGGCGGTAGCCACCTCCAACCGCCCCCCGCCCGCGGACTGCACCTGCGGAATGGCGGCGACGAACGACTCGGTCATATCACCGCTCCAGAACTTCCCCGCCAGCTCCTCCGCCCCCCGAGCCGCCGCCGCGGCGACACTAGAAACCGCCCCCGCAGCTCGGTCCACCCGGGAGAAGGTATCCCGCCACAGCAAATAGGCCAGCACCATGAGGGCGATCAACACCAAGGGCCAGCGGAAGGCGACCAAAGTAGAGCGGGCCGAAGGCTGGTCAGCAGGAAGGGTCATTACCAGCGATCTTATACGCTGCTCCAAAGCCGCGCCTTGCAACCTCAGAAGAAGGTGCCAGAATTTTCAAGTCGGACCGTGCGCAGTAGGCAACTGTCCACTTTCGCCAGCCACCTAGTAAAACTGTTCACTTCCGAACACCCACAGAATCGCCTCGCCGGCCCACCGCAGGCTCCTACCCCGCCCTATTGCCGGGACTGCCACTGCTAGAGGACTCACCCGCCCCGCTGGCATGGAGCCTGCACAAGAGGGCACCATGGACCGCGAAATTCCCGCCGCCCGACAGACCCGCCAGGCTCTTGGTCGCTGGCTCAGTTGGCTGGCGGCTGCCGTGTGCCTGGGAATCGCTCTGCTCGTGCTGCGCTTCTGGATCCGGCCGAGCATGGATCGCGATGAGATTCGCACCGCGCGGGTCGAACGCGGGGCGGTGAGTGCCAGCGGCGAGGAGGGACTGGCGCTGTTGGCGCGAATCAAGCAACTGAGCCCCTTCTTCAGCACCAAAGCCCAAGGTCTTGTCGGCCCTGACTGGCTCTGAAAGGCCCGATCGCCGCAACGCAGCAGCACACATCATGAAGGGCTAGCCGGAGATCTCCATTCTGATGGCAACCCAGGGTCGTCCGGTCGCCTGGCCGGAGATTCGGATCCGCTCAACCGCTTGCCGCTTGGTAATCTCGTTTCGACGGTCGCATCGTGAAAAAGTACTGCATTCCATCAAGCAGCCAATAGCCATCAACCGGCGGCACTCGATAGATCACTCTCGATCCTGTCTCTGACCAAGACCACGTCCCACTGCCTCATTACGAGATAGTGTAGATCCGCCGGTGAGTCGAAGATGATGTTGCCTTCGTCGAACCGCATTGGGCCAAACGGCCCGCTTTCTACTTGGTCGACGACGACGAACTGTTCGTCGCCCCGTGCGGCCATGTATGCGAGATGTGCACTGTCCGGGCTGAAACAGAGTGCGCTGCCGATAAGCACGTGATCGGGTCTGATGCCGGCGCCGTCCAAGACCAAGAGCGGCTCCCCACTCTCTACACCTGCGTAAGCCAAACGATCACTGTTGGGAGAGAATACGGGCCGGTAAATGAAACTCGAGAATTCGTGCGCTTGCTCTCTACCGTTCAGCACGATCACCGATCTGTCGCCGATCGCCCCACCATAGTCGATTGTTCCAAGATAGACGACTTGCCGGCTGTCAGGGCTGAACGTAAACACCGCTCCTGACGTCGGTCCGCTCGCCATGTGGTAGGACGACATGATGGTATCGACTGCGCCGAAATCTTCGCCGTCGACAAGGGCCCGCCACCGCGAGCCGTCTTTGATCCCGTAGGCGACACGTTGGCTGTCTGGGCTGAAGGCGATGCTGCCGGCCGTCGCACCGAGCGTTGCGTCATAGAGTTCGGTCTCATTGTCATCAAGGACCACCAGGTTTTTTCCTGCTTGCGCCGCCGAATAGGCAAAGCGGCTGCTGTCAGGGCTGAAGACGAGACTCGTCAGATGGATGGCTTCGTATTCTTTGTGGGTCTGGCCGTCCAGGACGACGAACATCGTAGTGCCTTCCCGTGCGACATAGGCAAAGCGACTGCCGTCCGGACTGAAAACCGCTCCCAACGCCTCATCGTGCTCGCGTAGTGGCTTGCCATTAAGGACGATGACACAGCGCTTGTCCGACTTCACGATGTAGGCCATACCGCCACCGCTGGGGCTGAAGACCAGTTCGACCGGAGCCGCGTCGTGAGTCATTCCCTCCGTTCCGTCTATGAGCCACGAGTATCCGCGAGCGGACTTGGTCAGGACTGCGACCTGGGAGGAGTCCGGACTGAAGCGCAATGTTTCGGGAAAAAGGCGCTCGTAGCCTTGTCCTGCGCTGCCGTCGACGACCAGGGTGAATCCAGATCGTGACTTGGAGACGTAGGCGAGCCTTTGACTGTCAGGGCTGAACGCAAGACAGCCCAGAACTTTGCCAGGTGCGGCGTCCAGGGTCGCGTCGACGCCTACTGAGTGCTTTCGATTGAACAGATTGCCATTCTTGTAGACGTAGGCGATCCGAAGACCGTCGGGGCTCGCAATGACCGATCTGGGCAGCAGCGATGACTCGTCGAGAGACATGACGGTCTGCTCGCTCTGCCGGTTTAATCTAATCATCCTCGAGGGTTCCCAAAAAGTGAAGCAGCAGTGACGGAACGGTACTGCCAACTTCGCCCCGGCCGTGTCAGTGAGACCTGCTCGCTAAGCGCGGCATCACTGTATCATGGGATGTGTTCCGAAGTCTGTAGAAAAGCACCTGGGCGGAAACCTCAACGCGATCGAACTCGCCATCACCAATGCTCGGCTCGAGGGCATCAACACCGTCATCCAAGGCCTGAAGAGAGCAGCAAGGAGCTTTCGCAATCGAGAACGCTTTCGCAATGCCATCTACTTCCATCTCGGGGGTTTGGACCTCTATCCAGATTCACTCACCCACACAAGTTCCTGAAGAGCCAATAATCTTCCGCGTCCCTTGCCAAGAACATCAGGTGCGATGGATCCGCAGTGGCGACCCGCAAGTACCGCCTGTAGCTCTCGACCGCGAGCAGATCGAGCAAGTGCTGATCAATATTGTCAAGAATGCCCTCGAAGCCATTACCAACGCCGGCAGCTTGGAGATCTCCCTCACCGCCGTCGATCGGCAGGTTGATCTGCGTATCCTCGACGATGGCTGCGGTCCTGATCCCGAGACCACAGCCCAACTCTGCAGCCCCTTCTTCAGCACCAAAGCCCAAGGCCAGGGCGTCGGCCTGACTCTGGCCAAAGAAGTGCTGCACCAGCACGGCTTCGACTTCGCCCTGCAGCCGGCACCAGACGGCCGCACTTACTTTTTGCTACGGATGCCCCTGAGCACGCAATAGAAATAGCGCCAGGACCAAGAATCAAGAGTCCCACCTACCTCGCTGCCGCCAAAACGCCACAACGAGGCCGACAGCGAAAGCCATAACCACCAGCAACAGCACCACCAGGCCACTGATCGGTACCCTGGGATAGCGAACCGCCAGATCGAGCCGTGCCAGCTCCACTCCCTCCCCCATCAGCCGCAGCCGCACCAACCCAGCCCGCCGAGGTCGCCACCTCACCACCCCGTCCACAACCTCAAGTTTTTCCTGCCGCGAAACCTGACTCATCGGCCGATACACCACCTCCAGCCCATCCCTCTGCCCCCCATCCACCACCTCAACTTCAACCTCCACTCCCGCCACCAACGGCAAGTCCCGCACCACAATCTCCGTCGCCCAAACCCAATCCCCCCCACCCACCACCAGCATCACCACCAAAGCCCCGCACCGGTACGCCCGGGGCATTCCGGTTGCCTGGAGCGCCGAAAGTAACGGGCCAAGGCAAAGTGTTCGGCCAAGCATCGCCCGGCACACAGCGCCAAGCCCGGCAGCTCTAGCCACCAACGACCGCCGCGGACCTAAAGGCTCGGCGCGGAAGGCAACTGGAATACCCCGGATCACGCACCACCCCCAACATCCACTTTCTTCATCCGAGTCAGCAGCCAAGCGACCCCAGCCGGTATCGCCAGCCAGCCCACCAGCATCCCTAGCGGCGCCAGCCGCAAAATCCCCCAACCGGCGCCATAGTTCTCCCCATAAGAACCTCCATAAAGGCCGCCACGAACCTCGCCGACGACTCCACCCAGCAATAGAGTGGCCAGAACCAGCGGGATACCCACCCCGATCAGATGGTCAAACCAGCGCCCCAAACGCCACCGCGACTGAGCGTTCATTCGCCGGCGAATCTCCGTCACCCGCCCAGATTGCCCAAGCACCAAACATTGAGCGAGACCGACCACCAACAGGCCGTAGCCAAAAACCCAATGATCCAACAGATCGAGCAGAGTCAGTCCCAGAGTGCCATTGTTAGTAATCCGAGGGTCCACCACTTGCGGCAACACGAAGCAGCAACTACCCACCGCTCCCAGCGAGCACAGCACCAGCACCACCCGCCGACGATCAAATCCCAGTTTGTCCCGCAGCGCACAGACCACACTCTCCACCAATGACACCGTCGATGAAAGACCCGCCAGCAACAGCAACGAGAAAAACAGCACGCCGAAACTAGCCGCCACCCCACCACCGCCGGGCAATTGGCCGATGCCCAGCGGCACAATAAAGAAAGTCATCGCCAAGGTGCTCGCTTGCGGCACCGTGGCAAAGACGAATAAGAGCGAGAAGATAGCAATGCCGGCAATCACTTCGAAACTGCAATTGAGCAACGAGATCAGCAACGCATTGTTGGCCTGATCGCTTCGTCTCGGCAAATAAGAGCCATAAGTAGTCATGACCCCGAAACCGATCGACAAAGTAAAGAAAATCTGGCTCACCGCACCCTGCCAAACCGCCAGCTCGCCCATCGCTCGATAATCTGGAACGAACAAATCCCAGACTCCCTGCTCGCCACCCGGCAGAGTCACCCCGCGCAGCGCCAACAAGACCATCAGCAACCACATCAGCGGCACCACGATCCTCGCCGCCCGCTCAATGCTCGCTGGACCCCGCCAGACGACCCAGCCATTGAGCCCCCAGACCACGACGATGAACAGCAACGGCCGGTAACTCGCCAGCATGGCGAAGAAAAAGCCACTCGGGTTGGCCAACTCGCCGACCGAAAAGTCGCCAAGAGCCGTCATCGGCGTCCACAGAGGACCCAGCGAGCCGACTAGCATGCCCATCACCCAGGCGAGAATCGCCACGTAGTAGAGAGTCAGTAAGCTGGTGTTGACCAACGCCCACCAGCCGAGCCACTCACCACGCCTCCCGGCCACTTGGCGCAGAGCCGCCGGATAAGCTCGTCGCTGCTGATGGCCGAGGCCAAGCTCGACAGCCATCAACGGCAATCCGACCAGCAGGAGGGCCAGCAAATAGGGTAAGTAGAAGCCGCCACCGCCAAAGCGATAGGCATTGGCGGGAAAGAACACCACGTTGCCGAGCCCAATGGCCGAGCCTGAAGCCGCCAAGATAAAACCGACTCGGCTCCAATTACCGCGCACGTTCGCCTCAGTCTTCGCTAGATTCGACATCGCAACAGCCTACAGTCGGCCGCCCAGCCAAACCACGGCAAAGGCGGGTCGATCGTGGCGCAATGTCGACGCAATCGCGGGAATCGCTACCAGGAAGTCTTAGAATCAACCAATGAGCGCAGACTCCAAACAACCGACCCCGGCCGGCGAGAAGATCCTCGAGCGGCTCGCCGAACGGTCCTGGTCGATCGCCGAGATCGAGCGCCGCACACCGCTGACCAAGAACACCATCGCCAATGCCATCTACGGTCCGCGGCAGCCGCAACGCAAGACCATCGAGATCCTCGCCACCGCCCTCGACCTACCGATCTCACAGCTCACCCGCCCCGAATTGGCGGCTATTGACACTGCTCGCTTTGCCAGCTTCGACAGCTGGCTGTTGCGATGGCGCAATCCCAGCCTGTGGATCTGCCTCGCTGGCGCCGCCCTGACCGCCTTCTTGCTCCGCCACGGTCTATCAGGCGGCGGCCTGTCGCCGGCCGTCCAAGGACTTCACGGCCTAGTCATCCTGGTGCTCTTATTGCGTCTGCCGCGAGCTTGGGTACGCCCCCGAACCTGGACCGACGCCACGGCTTCCCTACGCCTCGCCGCCGCCGCCGCGAGTGATTTTCGCCGCTACTGGGGAGCGGCCTGGACCTGTTGGCTGTTCCTCTATCTCGGCCTCACCGCCGGCGCCATATTCGGCCTATTGCCGAGCTCGGAAGTGCCCTACAGCAGTGCTAGCCGGTGGCTGATCGTCGGCCTGAACCTGATTCAGAACGGTGCCACAGTGATGCTGCTGCTGGGCTACGAAGTACTCGCCCGACCCACTATCGAGGCTGACCTGACCCGCAAACAGGTGCTGCCCACCGAAGCCTGGTTAGCCTTCGCCCTGCTCCTGCCACTACTCGAAGCGGCGGTGCTGGGGGCCGGCCTGTCGTGGCAACTTCAGCAGTGGTTCGGCTGGATCAGCGGTTTCGCCCAGGGCACGGCCCTGGCCTTGATGGTGGGCCGCCTCGACAGCAAATACCTCGAGCCTCCGACCGTGGTGGTGGCCCTGCTCTACGTTTACGCCGCGATCCAAGGCGCCTGGCCGATGTTTCAATCCCACCACCAGCTGATGTTGGTGCTCACCTTCCTGGCGTTGGTGCTCAAGTGTTTGCTCTTCCTCTTCGTCGCTTGGTTGTTCGAGAGTCAGGTGCTGCTTTTCTACCTCGAACGGGTGCGACAACTCGACCACGGAGTGCGTACAGAGCGGGCGGATTATCTAGCACGGATCCAATGAAAGAGTCACCAACAACCCACCTCTCGACATCACTAGGCCGGCCCGAGCAGGCCGACGTCAAGGTTAGGTAAAAGCTCTTCTGGCACTCGAACTCCACAGCGCTGAAGTGCGTAGCTCGCCGTGTGTCCACCGATTCCCGCCCAGGTCGGCCCCCTCGGGCTAGCAGTCTCTCGTTGCTTTCTACAGCTGCTGCTTGCGCCCCTGCAAGCGCAAACGTAGGATGCCGGAAACACAGCCCAAACACACGACAGTTCCAGCACTTCTAGCCCAACGAATTACTCGCTCTGCAGAGAGGACCCAGGATGCCCAGGTTCAGCAAGTTCTCAATACTCTCGCTCGCCGCCGTCGCGGCCTTTGTTTTGACGTTGCCGGCCCTTGCCGGCGAATGGACCGGCTGGCGCGGCCCGCACCAGAACGGTGTCTCCGATGAGACCGGCCTGCCCGCGAGTTGGTCCCGCGACGGCGAAAATCTGATCTGGCGCGCGGATTTCGAAGGCCGCTCCTCGGTGATCGTCTTCGACGGCCGGGCCTGTGCCATCGGTCGCCTGGGCGAGGACATCGAACGCCAAGAGCGGGTCACTTGCTGGAATGCCGAGAACGGCACGCTGCTGTGGCAGAAGAGCTACACGGTCTACCAGACAGACGTGCCCTGGAACCGGGTCGGCTGGTCTAACCTGGTGGCCGATGCCGAAACCGGCTATGTCTTCATGCACACCGTCCACGGCGTCTTCGAGGCCCTTGATCGCCACGGCAAGTCGGTGTGGCGCCACCAGTTGGCCGAAGACTACGGTCGCCTCTCAGGCTATGGCGGTCGCACGCAAACTCCAACCGTCGACCAAGACCGGGTCTATCTCGGCACGGTCTCCTCCAACTGGGGCGATCAGCGAGCACCGCGGCATCGCTACATGGCCTTTGACAAGCACAGCGGCGAAATTCTCTGGGTTGCCACTCCGGGCGGTCCGCCAGCCGGCGACCTCAACACTCAAACTACCCCGGTGGTAGCGGTCATCGGCGGCCAGCGGCTGCTGATCACCGCCAGCGCCGATGGCGGCGTGCACGCCCTTGAGGCCCGTACCGGCCGCAAGGTGTGGAGCTTCCAACTTTCTCAGCGCGGCCTCAACATCAGCGTGGCAGTCGAAGGCGACACTGTTTTCGCTTCCCACAGCGAAGAGAACCTCGACTCCGGCGTGATGGGTCGCCTAGTGGCGATCGACGCCACCGGCCGCGGCGATGTGACTAAGACCCATGAGCGCTGGCGGATCGACGAGCTGCAATCCGGCTTCCCCTCACCGATGGTTCACGACGGCAAGGTCTACGTTGTTGACAACTCGGCCAATCTGCACGCCATCGACGCCACCAGCGGTCGGGAACTGTGGGCCCAGAACTTCGGCAACGTTGGCAAGTCCTCTCCAGTGTGGGCCGACGGTAAGATCTACCTTACCGAAGTCAACGGCAACATCATCATTCTCGAAGAAGACGAGGACGGCGCCAAGATACTCGACCAAGAGCACCTCGAGGTGCCGGGCGGCCGCTACGCCGAGATCTACGCCAGCCCGTCGGTGGCATACGGCCGGATCTACTTCGCCACCGAGGAAGGGGTCTACTGCCTGGGCGACAAAGCAAAACCCTTCGTGGCCAGCAGCTCGCCGGCCATCGACCTAGGAGAGGCGCCAGCAACCGACGACGCCAAAGCCTCTCAGCTCTTGCTGGTGCCGGCTGAGCTGGTGATCGATGCTGGCCAAAGCATGACTTTCAAGGTGCGAGCCTACGACGATGGGGGCCGCTTTCTGCGCCAAGTCGATGGCGGTGAGTGGAGCCTGAGCGGCGTCGACGGCAAGCTCGCCAAGGGTCAGCTGGAGATCGCCGCCAGCGCCCCCAATCAGGGTGGCACGGTGGCGGTCACGGTCGGCGAACTCAAGGCCCAAGCGCGAGTCCGGGTCACCGGCAAGCTACCCTGGACTGAGGACTTCGAACAGCTCGCCGACGGCCAACGTCCCAACCATTGGCGGCCGACCTTCAAAGCCGCCGCGGTGAAGACGCTGGAGGACGGCAACAAGGTCCTAGCCCAACCCAAGGCAGCCCGTGGAGCACCGCGCGCCTTCATCTATCTGGGCTCCTCCCACCAGCGCGGTTACACCATCGAAGTCGACGTGCTGGGGGCCAAGCAGGGTCGCCGGGTTACCGACTTGGGCATCACCAACAGCGGCTACACCCTCGACTTGCAAGGCGCCGCCCAAAGTCTGGTGGTGCGTTCCTGGAGGGCCGAGCGGCGGATGATGCAGAAGATCGATTTCCCGTGGCAGATGGGGGTTTGGTACACCTTGAAATTACGCGTCGACCTGCAAGCTGACGGCCAAGGAGGCCACCTCGCCATCGTCCGCGGCAAGGCTTGGAAGCGCGATCAACAAGAGCCCGAAGACTGGAACCTCACCGCCGAGGATCCCCGACCGGTAGCGGCCGGCAGCCCGGGGCTTTACACCTACGCGCCGGTCGAGTCGTACTTCGACAACATTCGGGTTTACGACAGCCCATGACCGCATTTGAAAGATCCATGCTGATATCTCAACTCACGACTCTTGATGACCTGCCAATAAGGATTCAGATGCCATTTGCCAGCCAGCCTGCGAGGAGCAAGCCGAAGATGAGCGACCATAGATCAATCCTCCACCCGACCCGCCGCCGTGGCCTGGCCACTCTCCTGGCCTGCTGCGGCCTGCTGACCGGTCTAGCCAGTCCGGCGATCGCCGCCGATCCCCCGCAAGCGATGTTTGGCGGCAGCCATGGGCGCAATATGGTGTCCAGTGAAACGGGTCTGCCCAGCGAGTGGGATGTCAAGACTGGCAAGAACATCAAATGGTCGCAAGCAGTCGGTTCCCAATCCTATGCCGGGCCGGTGATCCTCGATGGCAAGGTCTACGTCGGCACCAACAACGAGGGCCAGCGCGACCCCGAGGTGCAAGGGGACAAGGGCAACCTGATGGCCTTTAGCACCCAAGACGGCACCTTCCTCTGGCAAATGGTGCACGACAAACTGCCGCAGTCGAAACTGCACGACTGGCCGCTGCAGGGGGTCTGCTCAACGCCGGTGGTCGAGGGCAACAAGCTCTACTACACCTCCAACCGGGCCGAGATCGTCGCTCTCGATGTCGGCGGTCTGGCCGATGGCAACGCCGGGCCGTTCCAGAGTGAGAAGTACCAGGGCGACCAGCATGGCGACGTAGTCTGGTCCTACGACATGATCACCGAACTCGACGCCTTCCCCCACAACCTGGCGGTGAGTTCGCCGCTGGTGGTGGGCGATCTGATCTACGTTTCCACCGGCAATGGTGTCGACGAGGGGCACGTCGACGTGCCGTCACCCTTGTCGCCAAGCTTCATCGCGATCAATAAGAAGACCGGCAAATTGGTGTGGGAAAGCGCCGCCCCCGGAACCTCGATCTTGCACGGCACCTGGACCAATGCCAGCTATGGGGTGATCAAGGGCAAGCCGCAGGTGCTCTTCCCGGGCGGCGACGGTTGGTTGTACTCTTTTGCGCCGAAGACTGGTGAATTGCTGTGGAAGTTCGACTGCAACCCGTCGGACTCGAAATGGCGGCTCGGCGGCTCGGGCACCCGCAACAACATCATCTCCTCAGCGGTGGTCTACGACGACAAGGTCTACATCGGCGTTGGCCAAGACCCTGAGCATGGTGAGGCTCCAGGGCACTTCTATGCCATCGACCCGAGCGCCAAGCCGGCGACGGGCAAAGACATCTCAGCCACAGGAACGGTCTGGCATCGCGGTGGTGAGGACTTCAACCGCACCATCTCGACGGCAGCGATCCTGGACGACATTCTCTACATTACCGACCTCTCAGGCTTCCTCTACGCCCTCGACGCACAAACTGGCGAGCATTTCTGGACCTACGACGCCTTCGCCGCCATCTGGGGCTCCCCCTACGTCGCCGACGGCAAGGTCTACCTCGGCGACGAAGACGGCGACATCGTAGTGTTGAAACACGGCAAGAAGCTTGTCGAGCTGGCCGAAGTCAACATGGGCAGCGCGGTTTACACCACGCCAGTGGCCCACGATGGCGTGCTCTACGTGCTAGCCCGCAACCGGCTATTCGCGCTTCAGGAAGGCGTGCAGATGTCGGCTGATGGTGGCAAAACGACCGCTCCCTGAGGCAAGCGATCATGGTGGATGTCATCATTCCCGGCGAGTTGGAAGCCAAGGCGGCCAAGGCGCGCCAGCATCTCGACTCTCATCTGCGCGACGTCGTCGCCTGGCATTTCGATCCCGATCGCGGCACTCCCTTTTGGCTCGACAAAGAGCGTGAGTTGGGAATCAACGCGCGCAAGGAGGTGCACACCTTCGACGACCTTCGCATCTTCGGCCATTTCCAGGACGAATGGCTCCGCGGTGGCCCGGCTCGGCGCTGGCTGCCACGGGGGTTTCGCGGCAAGCCGATCTACGTTTTCGAGACCGGCGGTTCCACTGGCCTGCCCAAGAGTCGCATCAATTTGCAGGACTTCGAGATCGATTACGAGCTGTTCGCCGACCAACTCGACGACGAGACCTTCCCCCGCGGCGCCGACTGGTTGATGCTCGGCCCCTCGGGACCGCGTCGGCTGCGGCTGGCGATCGAGCATCTGGCGCAATATCGCGGCGGTATCGCCTTCTGCATCGACCTCGATCCGCGATGGGTCAACAAATTGGTCAAGGCGCAGCGTTGGGACGAGATGAACGCTTACAAGGATCACGTCATTGATCAGGCGCTGAAGATCCTCCGCGGTCACGATTCCGTGCAGTGCATCTTCACCACTCCCAAGCTGCTCGAAGCCCTGTGCGAGAAGGTCTCGTTGGAGAAGTACGGCATCACCGGCATCTTCTG
The DNA here is from genome assembly GCA_965248925.1 of Candidatus Multivoradales bacterium. Lineage (GTDB taxonomy): Bacteria > Acidobacteriota > Thermoanaerobaculia > Multivoradales > J023 > CBDFLE01. The sequence continues at coordinate 1,024,614 of CBDFLE010000005.1, forward strand.
CGGCGGCACCGAGATGAACGCCGAGTTTCACCGCTTCGTGCGCGAAGAACTGGCGCCGCAAGCTGATTTTAGGCCGGTCTACGGCAACACGCTGATGGGTTTAGCGCCGACCCCCCCCTTCGACCCGGTGAAGAAGGACTACACCATCTCCTACTATCCGCCGCTGCCCCGCGCGGTGTTCGAGATCGTCGATCCGGACGATCCAGACACCCTGGTCGACTATGGAGAAACTGGTCGTGTGATCCTCACCACCCTGACCCGTGAGTTCTTCATGCCCCGCTTCTTGGAACGTGATGAGGGGGAGCGCGCGGCTCCCTGCGAGATCTATCCTTGGGACGGGGTGTCGAACCTGCGACTGTTCTCGCGCTTCAACAAATCGGTGGCCGTGGGGGTCTACTGACCATGTCGTTGCTACGACTGCCGATGCTGCGCGCCGGCGAGCCCTACTTCAGCCTCAAGACCATGACGCTGACCGATATTCGCGACGGTTCGCCGGTGGCCGAGGTCAGCCAGGCGATCCCCGGCATCATCGCCCGCGACCTCCTACGCATCGCCGACAGTCGGCGGGCGCTCGAGGCACTGCCGGTAGCCCGGCTACTGGCAATCTGCCGCGAGGCCGGCCGCCGTTTCCTCGAAGACACCCTGCCGGTCGGCGAGCAAGAGCAAACGCCGGACGACTACCTCGAGCAACTCGCCGCCACCACCGGCATGCCGGTGGTCATGGGGCGGCTGAATATGGGCAAGATTTTCAAGGTCCTGGACGAGATGGAGGCGGTGCTCGACGGCCTCACCCGCGGTCTCGATCTGCGGGTGCTCGACCATGGCTGGGCAGTGCAGAACGAGCGCCAACTGAGCTACATGCGACTGAGCGACGCGCTGGGCGCGGTGCTGCCCAACAACTCCCCCGGCGTGCATTCCCTGTGGTTGCCGGCAATTCCGCTAAGAACACCGCTGGTGCTCAAGCCCGGCAGTGCCGAGCCCTGGACGCCGCTGCGCATTGCCCAGGCGATGATCGCCGCCGGCTGCCCCAAAGAGGCCTTTTTCCTCTACCCCACGGACCACGGCGGCGCCACCGAACTGCTGCTGCGCTCGGGCCGCTCGTTATTCTTCGGCGATGCCAGCACCGTCGCAGGGTGGCGCGCCAGCGGCAAGGTACAAGTCCACGGTCCGGGCTGGAGCAAAGTCATCCTGGCCGCCGACCAGGCCGACGCCTGGGAGCAACACCTGGACCTGATGGTGGGCTCGATCACCGCCAACGGCGGCCGCTCGTGTATCAATGCTTCCGGTGTCTGGACCACCGCCCACGGCCGCGAGCTAGCGGCGGCACTGGCCAGCCGACTAGCGGCGATAGAAGCCCGTCCACTGGACGATCCGCAAGCCGCCCTAGCGGCATTTCCCGACCCAGAGGTGGCGCGGCGAATCTCAGAGAGAATCGATCAGCAGTTAGCTGAGACGCCCGGCGCGGTGGATCTGACCGCCGCAGTTCGTGGAGCGGAGCGGGTGGCGGAGGCCGGAGGCTGCACCTTCCTGCTGCCCACCGTGATCTGGTGCGAAGATCCCACCCACCCACTGGCCCACAGCGAGTACGGTTTCCCCTTTGCCGCCGTGGTTGAGCAGCCGGAAAAATTGCTAGTGCAAGCCATCGGGCCCACCTTGGTGGGCTCAGTGGTGACCGCGACGGAAGAGGGCGAACGGCGTTTCTTGGCTTGCCGCCACATCGATCGGCTCAACTTTGGAGCGATCCCGACGTACGAGATCTCATGGGATCAACCCCACGAAGGCAATCTGTTCGATCACCTCTACCAGCAACGTGCTTTTCAGCGGCGGTCTGCTTGATGGACTGTTCGGTGGTCGCCCGGTGAGCGGCCACGCTCCATGGCGGCCCGATGGCACCTGGAAGGTAGATCTGGGAGGCATCGAGGTGACCTTTGGCGACCACACCCTAAGTCGCCTCGGAGATCTCTGCCGCGCCGCTGGCATGTCGCGAGTGCTGCTGGTGACCGATCCCGGGATCGTCGAGGCGGGGCATATCCGCCCAGCCTTGGCGGCGCTCGCCGAAGCTGGGCTGAAAGCAGCCGTATTCGACGGCGTTGGCGAAAATCCCACCACCGAGCACGTCGCCGCCGGGGTTGACGCAGCTCGGCAGTTGGGCGCCGATGGGCTAGTGGGGCTAGGTGGCGGCAGCTCGATGGACTGCGCCAAAGGGGTCAACTTCCTGCTCACCCAAGGCGGCTCGATGGCCGACTATTGGGGCGATGGCAAGGCCAGACGAACCATGTTGCCCGCAATCGGCGTACCGACTACTGCCGGTACTGGCAGCGAGGCACAACGTTTTGCCCTAATCTCGGACGTCGAGACTCATCGCAAAATGGCCTGTGGCGATCGCCGAGCCCGCTTTCACAGCGTTATTCTCGACCCCCGGCTGTTGACCAGCCTGCCCCGCTCGGTAGCGGCGGTCACCGCCATGGACGCTCTGTCCCACGCCGTCGAGAGCTACGTCACCCGACGCCGCAACCCGATTTCGCAACTCTTCGCCCGCGAAGCCTGGCGCCTGCTGGAACGCAGCTTCGAACGTTTCCTCGCCGACCCCGAAGATCCGGCCAGCGCCGACATGTTGCTCGGCGCCCACCTGGCCGGCGCCGCCATCGAAACCTCGATGCTCGGCGCGGCCCACTCCTGCGCCAATCCGCTGACCGCCCGCTACGGCGTCACCCACGGCGTGGCGGTAGGTCTGATGCTGCCACCGGTGGTGCGGTTCAACGGCAACGAAGTCGAACCCCTCTACCGTGAACTGGCCACTACCGCCTCGCTCAACGGCGACCTCGGCAATGGATCAAGTGGCGGCGCCAGCGCCCTACGGGTCAGCCGCCGGGTCAGTGAATTGCGCGCCGTCGCGGGGCTGCCTGGCCGGCTCGAAGATTGTGGCGTCGAGCGCCCACGTTTGCGCGAGCTAGCGGAGGCCGCTGCCAAAGAATGGACCGCCAGTTTCAATCCCCGCGCTGTTGGCGCCGACGAACTCGAGTCGATCTATGTCGATGCTTTCTGAAGCGCGGCAGCGGTTTTGTCGGCATCGGAACCGATCGCGGTGGAGCCTGCAAGCATGAAGTGGGTCACCCCCGCGGCAGCGGCGTTGCTCTTTTGGATTCTCCTGACGGCCGCGGCCATCCAAACCCAGCCGGCTACTAGCGTCGACACTTGGGGCCAGTTCCGCGGCGGCGGCGCCCAAACCGGTGTCGCCACCAGCTCCCTCGAAGGCGATCTCCAACCACTCTGGACCTTCGAGGCAGACGACGCCATCGAAGCCACCGCCGCCATCGCTGGCGACACGGTCTATGTCGCCTCCCTCGATGGCAGGCTCTACGCCCTTGACCTCAAGACCGGCCAAGAGAAATTCCGCTACGACGCCGGAGACGAGATCAAGTCCTCTCCCTTGGTGGCCGCCGGCCGGGTCTACTTCGGCGACGAATACGGCCGCCTGCACGCCATCGACGCCGCGACCGGCAAGCGGATCTGGGTTTTCGAAACCGACGCCAGCATCTCGGGCTCGGCCAACTTGGGTGATGGTTGCCTGGTCTTCGGCGCCTACGACAACTACCTCTACTGCCTCAATCCCAAGGACGGCAAGCTGCGCTGGAAGGTCGAAACCGAAGGCTACATCCAAGCTACACCCGCGATCTGGAACGGCCAGTCGATCTCGACCGGCTGCGACGGTTTTCTGCGCCAACTCGATCTGCGCAGTGGCGAAGCCAAAGGCCAGATAGCGCTCGGCGGCTACGTCGCCTCTAGTCCAGCAATCGCCGGCAGCAGGGCCTTCCTGGGCTCGTTCGACAACAAAGTGCTGGCGGTCGATCTGGCGGAACAGAAGCTCTTGTGGGAATACAAACACCCCAAGCGGGAGTTTCCTTTCTTCAGTTCGCCAGCAGTGTCCGGCAACCGGGTGGTGATCGGCGGTCGCGATAAAATCGTCCATGCCTTAGATCCCGAGAGCGGTGAGGCGGCGTGGACGGTAACCCTACGAGCGCGGGTCGATGCCTCGCCGGTGATCTCCGGGCAGCGAGTCTTCGTCGCCGATCAAAGCGGCGTGCTGCTCGCCCTGGCCCTGGACGACGGCAGCGAGAGCTGGCGCTTCGAAACCGGCGACAGTTTCACCGCTTCGCCGGCCATCGCCTCAGGCACCCTGGTCATCGGCACCGACGGCGGGGTGGTCTACGCCTTTACCCCCTCCGCCACAGCTAGAGAAACGAAGGAGCTTCCATGACTGACTCCACCGCTCCCGCGGGCGTCCCGCCGGCCAAAAAGGCAACGGAAGTCGGCAGCGTTTTCGTCTCCAACTATCCACCCTTCTCAGTGTGGGGCGAGGACGGGCTCGACGATTACCGGCGCCAGCTAGCTACACCGCCGGCCAAAGAGTCCCCAACTCTGGGTCTCTACCTCCACATTCCGTTCTGCCGCAAGCGCTGCAAGTTCTGCTACTTCAGAGTTTACGTCGATAAGAACGCAGGGGAGATTCAACGCTACCTGGATTGCCTGGCGCGCGAAGTAGAGCTTTACGCCGCCCAACCGGCGTTCGCCGAGCGGAAACTCGACTTCGTCTACTTTGGCGGCGGCACACCTTCTTACATCGCCGCCAAGCATCTGCGGTCGCTGGTCGATCGCATCCAAGCCGTGCTTCCTTGGCAGCAGGCGCAGGAGATAACTTTCGAATGCGAGCCCGGCACCCTGACCCAATCCAAGCTCGACGCCATCCGCGAGATCGGCGTCACCCGGCTCAGCTTGGGTATCGAGAATTGGAACGATGACATCTTGCGCGACAACGGCCGCGCCCACCTAACTCCAGAGATCGACCGCTGCCTGCCCTGGATCCGCGAACGGGGCTTCGATCAGCTCAACGTCGATCTGATCGCCGGCATGGTCGGCGAGACCTGGGAGACCTGGCGCGACACGGTGCAGCGCACCATCGACATCGACCCCGACAGCGTCACCATCTACCAGATGGAATTGCCTTTCAACACTGTCTATTCCCAAGGCATCCTAGACGGCGGCAGCTCGCCGGTGGCCGATTGGCAGACCAAGAGGGCCTGGAATGACCACGCCATCAAGCAGCTGAGCACTGCCGGCTACGAGATTTCGAGCGCTTACACCATGGTCAAGAAGCGCTCTGGCGACACCAGTGGCAAGAGCCGCTTCGCCTACCGCGACTCGCTGTGGCACGGCGCTGACCTGCTTGGCACCGGCATCGCCTCCTTCGGCCACCTCGGCGGCGTACATTTCCAGAATGTCACCGGCTGGAAGCCCTATCTCGACGCTCTAGAGGCCGGCGAGCTGGCCCTCGGCCGCGCTTACGCCACCACGGCCGACGAACGCCTGACCCGCGAGTTGATCTTGCAAATGAAACTCGGCAGGCTGGGCACTAGCTATTTCCGCGACAAATTCGGCGTCGACGTGCTGGACCGCTGGCGCCAGAAGTTCGCTGACCTCGAACAACGGCAGATGCTGAGCATCGACGGCGACCACATCGAACTCAGCCGCCGTGGCCTACTGCAGGTCGATAGCCTGCTGCCCGGTTTCTACGATCAGCGCTTCCAGAACGCCCGCTACACTTGATTTCGAAGACCTGGAGATAATCATGCACTCCCTACGTCCCGGCCTCCTGCTCACCAGTCTGCTGTTCGCCAGTCTTTTGCTCACCGGCCTGCTGAGCACTACCTCCGTCTTCGCCCAGATCAAACCAGTCGATTGGCCGAGCTTCCGCGGTGCCAATCGCGACGGCCTTTCCGCAGAGAAGGGCCTAGCCACCACTTGGCCAGAAGACGGCCCGCGGATGATTTGGCGGGCCGATGGTGGTTCCGGCTTCTCCAGCTTGGTGCTGGTCGCTGGCCGCCTCTACACCCAACTCGGCCGTGACGGCGACGAGCTGCTAGCCGCCTTCGACGCCGGCAACGGTCGCCCGCTGTGGACCTACCGCACCGGCAGTGAGCGCCCTGACGATTGGGGCAAAGGGCCGCGGTCGACGCCCCTCTTTGACGATGGTTTGCTCTACGCCGCCAGCGCCCTCGGCCAGCTGCACGCGGTCAAGGCCGACAACGGCGAAATGGTGTGGAGCCACGACCTGGTCAAAGAGTACGGCGCGCGAGTACCCACCTGGGGGATTTCCAGTCAACCGCTGGTGGAAGGCGATCTGCTGCTCTTCGATACCGGCGGCAAGGCCGGCCACTCGATTCTCGCCTTCGACAAGAAAAGTGGAGCGCTGCGTTGGAAAAGCGGTTCACGCCTGCCCGGCTACTCCAACCCGATCGCCTTCGACAGCGTCGGCAAACGGCAGGTCCTTTTCTTCACCGGCAACGGCTTGGTGGCTCTGGCGCCAAAGGACGGCAAGGAGCTGTGGAGCTTCGATTGGCAAACCAGCTACGACATCAACGCCGCTAGCCCAATCTTCATCCCGCCCAACAGAATCCTGGTCTCGAGCGGCTACGACGTTGGCAGCGCCCTACTCCAGCTCTCTCCCGCCGAAGATGGCATAGCGGTCAAAGAGCTGTGGCGAAGCCGCCGCCTGAAGAACAAATTCAGCTCCTCGGTCTACAGCGAAGGCTACCTCTACGGCTTCGACGAAGCGACGCTCAAGTGCATCGACGCCACCACCGGCGACGAGATCTGGCGCCAAAGGGGCCTCGGCCACGGGTCTTTGATCTGGGCCGATGGCCACCTCATCGTGCTCGGCGAAAAAGGCCAGCTGGTGCTGGTAGAAGCTACGCCCGAGAGCTACCAAGAGAAGGCCCGCACCCAAGTCACCACCGGCAAACACTGGACCGCGCCAACGGTTTACGCCGGCCGGTACTACCTGCGCAACGAGAAGGAGATCGTCTGCTTGAAGGCAACCGGGTAAGAGCGGGAGCTTCCGGGCATCTCAGTTGTCTTTCACGGCTTGACCGCAGTGAAAGACAACTGTAATATTTGTCTTGAGGCAGGCTACGCCGCCAGGCTAAGACCCTGCGGCGGTCGATTGGGGAAACCGTGACTTCGCCCGCTAGCGACCGACAGGGCAAAGGGCAAAACAAGGGAGCCAGGCCGGATGCCAACGACAGCAGTTGCAAGAATACTCGACGACCTCAAAAGTCGCGGAGGTTTACGCGGCGCCGACATCGCCAATATTGTCGATGTCTCTCCCCCCACGGTTTCGCGCTGGACCACCGGCAAGGGATCTCCTCCCTTGAGTACCCAGACCGAGATCGCCGACTTAAGATTCGTGGTCGAGAGGCTGTCGGATTTCTACACCCCAGACGAAACCAGACTTTGGCTGCACACTCCCCACCCCCTGCTCGACCGCGAACGAGCCGTTGACTTGATCCACTCAGGAAAAATCAAAGAGGTCTTGGCGGTTATCGATCGCATAGAGGCGGGAGTCTTTCTCTAATTCGATGAATAATGACCGAAGAGCGCGCGATCTGGCGCTCTTAGACTTCCTCGACAAGTTGGATCGGGTGCCGCTAAAGGCTACGGTCTGGCGCATCGTCCGCGAAGGCCGCGACCCCCTACTTTGCAGCTCCTCGGCAGGGCGCTGGGATCCGGGCCGTTTCGACGTTCTCTACACCTCCTGCAGCGCCGAAGGAGCCCTCGCGGAAGTACACTTCCACCTCTCCAGGCAGCCCGTATTTCCCTCTGCTTCTTTTCTGCTGAACGAGATCCACATCGAGACACGACGCACCTTGCAGCTGTCGGGGTCCGCAGATCTCAGAGCTTTAGGAGTCAACCCAGACGACTCCCAAGGCGTTCTGTACCAGAGAAGCCAGGAAATCGGCGACGCCGCCGCATTCTTAGGATTCGATGCGATCGTTGTTCCCAGCGCGCGTTGGCAGTGCCTTAACTTGGTCGCTTTTTGCGACAGCTTGGAGCCGGGGGATATTGAGCTCGCGAGCTCGGCAGAGGTTGATTGGACTGGGTGGAGAGGTAAGAGCAAAGACATTTGAAAGATCGGCCACTTTGAGCAACGCAACGAGAAAGATCTCGTCTGGCTGAAAGTAACCGACCTTTATCTACGTCGGTGAATAAAAGGCTGGTCACTTGTTCTTGCGACCGAAGCTCCAGCCAAAGCCGATCAATACATACTCTCCTTCCTCATCATCGTCGGCCATAAAATTGTAACCATATACAGCCGAGAGGGTAAAAGACCCCTGCTCGAGGCCATCCCCGTTGAGCCGATATAGAAGACCAAGGCCAATGCCAGTTTCGAAATCGATGTCGTCGTAGAAGTCCAGCGCTGACAAGTTGACGATGAAGTGATTTCGATCATTGCCGAGTTTTGATAGTGAGTAGTAGAAAGAAGCACCGCCGAAATACCGAGCCCCCAAGCTGTCTCCCGCCCGGTCTATCACGTTCAACGCGACGCCGAGGTCGGTGCCCATCCTTTGATCGCCATCGCCATCGCCACCGTCATCCGACGCTACGCCCAGGGCATCGTCATCTTGAGCAACCTCGGCGGCCAGATCGTCCGCCGCAGCGAGACGTCCCGGTACCAGCAAGATCAAGAGAACAACTAGGTAAGCTGAATAACTTCTCATGGTTCGCTCCTCTAGGACCCACCGGCCCTGGTTATTTCGCAAGGTCCCTGAAGATTGCTTCGGCTACTACAGCGAAAAACCTGCCCGCAAACACCCACCCAACTCCGCTCGTTCTTTTGGATCGATCACATTGGTGGATTCGGCGAGTGACCGCCGCTGTAGAGATTCGAAGCATGGTCTTTTGAGGAAAAACCGCAAAATGGAGTCAAGAATGGCTACAATTGCCTCATGGCAACAAGTTCTGGCGAGGTCACGGAGCTGCTCCGGGCGTGGGAGAAGGATCCGGAAGCACTCGATCGGCTACTTCCGCTGGTGATGGAAGAGGTGCGCACGCTGGCTCGTAGGGCGCTGTTGGGGGAAGGTCGCGGCTATTCGCTGGAACCCACCGAGCTGCTTAACGAGGTCTATCTGCGTCTGGTTGGCCGCAAGGTCTACTGGTGGAAGAACCGCGCCCAATTCTTCAGTATCCTGGCCGAGCTGATGCGGCGCATTCTGGTCGATCGAGCCCGCCGCCGGCTGGCCGCCAAGCGCGGCAGCGGCGCCGAGAAGCTGAGTCTGGATGAAGGTATCTTCGCCGCTGACCAGCCCGACCCACAGCTGATCTTGCTCGACGACGCGCTGCAGCAGCTGAAGAAGCTGGATCCGATGAAGTACAAGATCGTTTCCCTCAGCTTCTTCGTCGGCCTGAGCCAGAAGGAGACCGCCAAAGAACTCGGCGTGTCGGTCAATACCGTTGGCCGTCACTGGCAGGCAGCCCGCCTGTGGCTGCAAACCCAGATGTTGCAGAGCGACAATCAGGGCACAAAGTGAGCCAAGACAGTGGCCAGGAGCTGGATCTCCTTTTCCGGGCCCTTGATGTACCGACTGCAGAAAGAGTCGACTTCCTGCGCCGAGAGTGCCCGGAGGACGCGGCTCTGGCCCAGCGAGTTTTCGCCATGTTGGCCAGCCAGGACACCGCCAGCCTGATCGACCAGCCCCTCTTCGATATCCACCAGGAAGAGCCCCTGCCGGTCGAGAAGATTGGCTCCTACCGGCTGCTGAAACGCCTCGGTCGCGGCGGTATGGGTTCAGTCTTTCTCGCCGAGCGCGAAGATTTCGCACAGCGGGTGGCGTTGAAAGTCATCCGCCGCGGCCTCGATCTGGACGCTGGACTGGTGCGCCGCTTTCACAACGAGCGCCAGATCCTGGCGCGCTTGCAACACAAGAATATCGCTCAGGTCTTCGATGGTGGCACCGTCAGCGATCGGCTGCCCTACTTCGTCATGGAGTACGTCGAGGGCGAGCCGATCAATGCCTACTGCTTGCGGCAGCGGCTCGGAATTCCAGAGCGGCTCGAGCTTTTCCGCCAAGTCTGCGACGCGGTGGGCTACGCGCATCAAAACCTGGTGGTCCATCGCGACCTCAAACCCAGCAACATCTTGATCACCGCTAGCGGCGAGCCCAAACTGCTCGACTTCGGAGTCGCCAAGCTGCTTGACGAGAGTGTCGCCAACACCCCCCTGGCCACCGTGACCGGGCAGGCGCCAATGACCCCGCGCTACGCCAGCCCGGAGCAAATCAAAGGCGAATCGATCACCACGGTCGCCGACGTCTACTCGCTCGGAGTGCTGCTCTACGAGCTACTCACCGGCCTTAGTCCCTACCGGGTCGACACCGACATCGAGCACGATCTGGCGCGCGCGGTCTGCGAGCAAGAGCCAGATCGCCCCAGCACCGCCGCGCGTCGCCGCTCCAACGAGCACACATTGGTGATCGCCGACCGACTCGACCGCAAACTCAGCGGCGACCTCGACGCCATCGTATTGAAGGCAATCCGCAAAGAGCCTGAGCAGCGGTATGGCTCGGTCGAGCAGCTGGCGGAGGATATCGGCAGATATCTGGAGGGAATGCCGGTTGAGGCACGGGCTGGGACGTGGGCCTACCGAGCGACAAGATTCAGCCGCCGGCACCGGATCGGCCTAGCGACCGCCCTTGCCTTCGTCATACTGTCGATCAGCTACGGTCTACACGCCAACTATCTCGCTCGGCAATCCGAGGAGCAAAAGGAGATTGCCGAGAAGCAGAAGGAAATCGCCGAGAAGCAGAAGGAAAATGCCGAGAGAACGCTTGAGTTCCTGAAATCACTGTTCCTGGAAGCTTCGCCCGATGCAGTAGCAATATCCAAGCTGTCGGCGATCGACCTGCTGCGCCGAGGCAAGGACAGGGTCCTCAACCAAGAGCTAGCCAGCCACCAATCCAGAGAGGTGATTGCCGGAGACCTAGGTTCCTTGTTCCGAGAACTTGGTTACTACGATGATTCCCAACAGCTCATGCAGCGCGCCCTAGAACTTGCACTTGATAACCATCCTTCTCCCCATCAAGACATTGCAAGAAGACTCAATAACCTCGCTGTGGTCTACCACGAGTTCGACAAATATGACGACGCAGCGAAGCGCTTCAGAGAAGTCCTGCAGATGAAGGAGGTGCTCAAGCAGACTGCCCAGCAGATCTTCAAAGCGAAGAGCAACCTCGCATCCGCCTTGATGCACGCTGGGCATCCGCGGCAAGCCGAAATTCTCTTCGAGGAAGTATTGGTGGGCCGCAGAGCGCTCTACAAGAACTCAGAAACTGATCTGAATCTTGCTTCGAGCTATCAAAATTCTGCTGCCAACCAACTTCAATTAGGCAATCTTGACCGAGCCCTAGAAAGATCCCAGAGAGCCCTTAGCGCTCGACGCAAGAGCAAGAAACCCACATTCGTCGCCGATTCGCTGCACCTCATCGGCAAGATATGGCTCGAAAAAGGCGACAGTTCGCAAGCGAGAATCTCATTCAGTGAGTCGTTTAGTATCCGTGATATTCATTTGAAGAGCGACCACCGAAAGATCTCTCTCTCCAAGCGCTTTCTCTCAGAGTCCCTTCTTGAAACCGATCTCGATACCGCCGAAGTCCGCCTCGATCAAGCTATCGCAGCTCTTTCGAAGTCCCCTGATCCGGGCTGGCGCATGGCGGATTTTCTGAGTGTCAAAGGGGAACTCAGATCGCGCCAAGGTGATCCCGAGGAGGCAGCGATTCTACTACAACAAAGTTACGATCGCCTTCGCGAGATTCGCGGGCCGCAAGTCTGGGTTACCCGACGTGCCAAGGCCCGTCTGCAGGAGTTCCTACAGGCGGGCCCAAGCGATCAAATGCCCCTCTACCAGGCCGAAGTGTCGACCCGCAGCCCATAGGCACCCTCGGCGCCGTCGCGGCCTGCGACCCGTAGATAGTACGTGCCGGAAACTAGCGCCGTGGCTAGCCGAAAGTTGCTGCCTTCGCCATCATCGTCACTGAAGACTATCTGCTGCCCCTGCTTGTTGTAGAGCCGAGCCACGGTATCGAGATCGCCAGTACTTTCGACCACCAAGCGCCAGATCTGCGCCCCGTCGGGACTACCAAGATTGATGCGGTAGTAGTCCTCATCGTCGCCCCAACGGTTGGAGATCTCAGCCGCTAGACCCGCTGAATCCAACAGGCTGGCACAGGATCGTGAATCACCGTGATCGTCCCCCGGCGCAATGCATGAGCCGGACAAGACCGGGCCACCAAGCCCCTGTGGGGCGCCGCCGCCGGCATCGATCTCAATCTCATCCTCATCTTCCCCTTCCTTGGCCTGCACTACACCGGCCGCATGATCCGCCAGCGACAGGAAGCTGCTATGCACCTTGACCACGCCGAGCTCGCGGCGTTGATCGGCGGCCGACAAACGGAAGAGCAAGGAGCCTGGGCGGTCAACGCGGGCCAACAAGGCGTTCGGACTACGCTCGATGATCTGTAACGGGTCTGCTGAATTTGCGTGACAAGAGAATCCCCAGAAGGAAAGCAAGGAGGACTCGGCGGCACCGCTGATCTCAATCTTGACCCAACCGGCTGCTGGGGCATCGAAGCGAAGCCACTCGCCACCGCGCGAAACCACAGTTCGCGCAACTTGTCCGGCAACCAGATCCAAGGGTCGGAAGCAAGCGGCAGAAGAGGGTTGCGCGTAACTCGCACGCGGTACCACCAAGACCAAAGCGGCAGCTATTAGAAGGTATCTGACAGGACTGGTGCTGATCGACAAATTTGCAAACATCACATGCTCCATTCTCGGCCTCGAGAGGCCAATTAAAGATGTTCTGTTTGCCGGCAAACAAAGACTGAGCTCGCAATGTAAGACGGACGTGGCTGGATTCTTCCGGCAAGAAAGTGTCGAAAGGAGTGGTATTTCCAGAAAGATCCTAAGGAGGATCGCTAGAAACCATAAATCTTCGGCGGTGAACTCGCCGCAATCGGCTGGATAGCAAGTGTCCGACAAGAAGCGTCGGGGCCGGCTAAGCTGCCGGCCAAGGGACTGCGGCGAGTCTGTCTACTTGGCGGGCAAGGAACGCACGAAGCGGCCGCCGCGCTCGACCCAGGCGGCCAGCGTGCTGTCCTCGGCGATGCCCTCCGGGGCGACGAAAACGAAACCTCTCAGGGGCCGGCCGGTGAAATCCATCTTGCGGGCAAAGGACTGCTCCAGCGCCTCGGCGTAAGCTTCCGGGCCGACCCTCACCATCAGCTCGTCGCCCGAGACGCCGACGCACATGTGGCCCCGCACCATGAAGCACAGGCCGCCGAACATTTTCTTCTCCTCGTACGCTTCGCCTGCCAGAGTGTCGCGCAGGCGCTCGGCAAGACCTTCGTCATAGGGCATCGGTGGCTCCTGGTAGATCGTCCTCAATCGTCCTCAAGGGGAGGAAAGTCGCAGGGATTATACAGCCCAACGCGGAATTCCCTGCTTGCCGGCTCACCTTGTGCGGTTTGGGATAGGGTCGCTAGCATCAGGATGCAGACGAGAATCATGCCCGAAGACCCTTCGATGACCGCAACCGACGGCCAGCCGCCGATCAGCTGGCCCAAGACCGTCGACCAGCAGAGCTGAGCCAATATCGATGGAGCTATTCCGCACTCTCGGCTGTCTGCTCGAGACACCGACCCCCGAGACTGACCGCCTCGCTCAGCTACTCGACCTTGGCCCGCCGCCGTCAGCGGCTGAGCACACGGCGGTTTTTGTGCTCGAACTCTACCCCTATGCTTCGGTCTATCTGGGAGAGGGCGGCAAGCTCGGCGGCGAAGCCCGCGATGCGATCGCCGGCTTCTGGCGCGTACTGGGTGAAGAGCCACCGAAGGAGCCCGACCACCTGGTCGTTCTGCTGGCGACTTACGCCCGCCTGGCCGAACTCGAGGACCAAGACCTACGGCACACTGAGCGCTGGCGCCATGCGCGTCTGGCTTTTCTCTGGGAGCACCTGCTGAGCTGGCTGCCGATCTACCTCGACAAGCTGGCGCAGGCCGAGTTCCCCTTCTATCGCCGCTGGTCCGAAGTGGCCCGACAAGCCTTGAATTCCCAAGCCGACGAGATCGACGCTCCTCCAGCCCTGCCCCTTCACTTGCGCCGAGCAGCTCAGCTGGCGGATCCCCGGCAGGCCGGTGCCGAAGCGTTTCTCAGAGACCTGCTCAGCCCGGTACAGAGTGGCCTGCTGCTGACCCGAAGCGATTTGGCCCGCCTTGGCGAGGAGCTGGATCTGGGTCTGCGGCGGGGCGAGCGCCGCTTTCAGCTCAACGCCCTGCTCGGCCAAGATGGCGCTGGGGTCTTGGCCTGGCTGGCGGACTACGCCGGCCAGCCAGGCGGGCGATTCCCGGCGCCGGCCAAGGTGATCAAGAACCACTGGCAGCAGCGGCGGCACACTACCGCGAAGCTCCTCGAAGAGCTCTCCATCGAGCAAGCTCGTTCAGCATAGACCTCGACCAAGAAGGAACCTGAAGAGGCGGTGATCACCCAGACTCGCAGCAGTCGGAATAGAATCAAGCGCACAGAGTCAAACTCAGATTCGGGTATGGGCGAGATCGGTCAAGAGTATGGACGAGATCTGCATCAGCTATCACTTTGCTTTCCAATGCAAAGTCTGGGGGAGAAGGGAGCAGGCGTGATGGCGAGATGGCAGGGTTGCAAAAGGGTCGCCTCCCGATAGTGTGACAGGGTAAGGATGATGCCGGAAGTGAACCCTCAAGCCGGCCGCAGTGACGCCCTACGAGGACGATGCAGACCGGTAGCGACAAACCACCCCTTCGGGTAGCGACGACATCCTTGCTTCAGTGAAAGGATGGGCCCGTGCTCAGGACGGAGTACGGCAGTCCCGCCTCAAGTAGTCCCGAGTCGCACTCGGCTCTGGGGATTTGGGCTTGCGCTTCGGACAGACCGGGATCGGGAGCGAAGGTGAGGTGGTGCCAGTGAAACGAGTACAGCAAATCCTAAGAAGCTTGATGAGTTCGACGCCTGACCTCGAAGGCGCCACGGTGGTGACTCCGGACGGCCGAGCGTTGGCCTCGACGTTTCCGGCGGGGACCGACCAGGACCGGGTCTCCGCGATGGCGGCGGCCCTGCTCTCGCTCGGTGAGCGAATCGCTGGCGAACTCGAGCGCGGCGTGTTGGAGCAGATCTACGTCAAAGGAAGCAGTGGCTACACCGTTCTGATGCATGCGGACGGCGAGTGGGTCTTGGAAGTAGTTACCGGGCCGCTGGCGAGGTTGGGAATGGTACTGCTCGAAATGGAAGAAGCGGTGCGACATCTCAACGAAATGTCCGACCTGGCCAAGAGCACCCAGGAGATCGTACTCGCCAAAGGTACCCAGGAACTCTCGATACCTGCCACCAATGCCAGCGACACTGCTGGCACCCTATTCGAATCCAGGTACTAAACGACAGAAAGGAGATTGCATGGCAACGCGAGCAGAAGCGATGCAGCAAACGCTGAAGAATCTGGTAGCCAACACACCGGACCTAGAAGGTGCCGCGATGGTCAGCACTGACGGTCTGGTGTTGACCTCGGTCTTGCCGGCGGGGACCGATGAGGACCGGGTCTCCGCGATGGCGGCGGCCCTGCTCTCGCTCGGTGAACGCACCGCTGGCGAGTTGGAGCGCGGCGAGCTGGAGCAGATCTACGTCAAGGGAGCCAACGGCTATATCGTACTGATGCAGGCCGGCACCGACACGGTCTTGGAGGCCATCGCCGGACAGTCGGCGAAGCTCGGCATGGTGCTCCTCGAGATGAAGCGAGCAGCCCACGAGCTTGTCAGGATCGTCTAGTAGCAATGCCTTCCTCGGCCGAGCTGCTCAAGGACTGTCTCTTCTCTCTGACCACCCGAGTGCAGGAGATCCGGGCGCTGTCGCTGGTCGACCGCAACGGTCTGCCCCTGGTCTCTACGCTGGGCACCGGAGCGTTGGAGGAGATGCTGGCGGCGTTCGGCGGCTCGATCTGGACCCAGCTCGACCGCGCGCAACAGGACTTCCAGATGGGGCCGCTCTATCAGGCACATATCATCGGACGGGACCGGCAGATCTTTGTCACCCCGATAAATCAAGACGCGGCGCTGGTGGCCATGGTTGAGTCCTACGCCACCGCGGCCACCATCACCATGCATCTACTGGCCCTTTCCCGCACCGTAGCGCAACACCTACCAGAATCACTGGCCGCCAGCGATGAAGCCGTCGCCAACTCAGTGAGTCACAAGACCTAGGAGAATTCGATGAAGGCGACTCTGGAGCATCTGATCTCGTTGACCGGTCACACGGAGGAGGACTTCGAGATCCTCGGGCGCCACGCTGCGATCACGCAGCAGTGGGCCGACGACGCCGTGCAGGCCTTTTACGACACCCTATTCGCCTACCCGCCCACCTCGGTAGTCTTCCGCGAGGGCGAGCGCCCGGAGCGTGAGGCCACCCTGCGCGCCTGGTACCTGGAGGTCACCAGCGGCACAATCCGCGGCGACTTCTGGAACCATCAGTGGATCGTCGGCCTAGTCCACATCAAGCGCCAGGTCACCAACAGCTTCATGATCTCGATGGTCAGCCGGCTGCAGCTGGTGTTTCTCGAGAAGTGCCTCGCGACGCTCGATCAAGCCGCGGCGGAGGCCGTCTTCGGAGCCTTCAAGCGGGTCACCGACATCGTGCTGGGGCTGATCGCAGAGGGTTACCATCAGGGCTACATCGAAGCGGTGACCGACGTCACTGGCATGAACGCGGCGTTGATCGACCGCATGGCAGACGTAGCGGTCGACAAGCTGCTTACCAAAGCCCGTCAAGGCTGAGCAGGAGCCTGTACCGACATGGCGAGAGGACTCGGGCCGCCACCCTGCGGCGGCACCACAGTGCGCGGCAAGGTCGTGATCCTCGGTGCAGCCGAGGCCGGCAAGAGCACGCTCATCACCACCCTCTGCCCAAACAGCATGAACCTCCACGTCGACGGCCGGACGGTGGCGATGGACCATGGCATGCTGAGTCGAGGAAGCAGCTGTCTCTCGTTGGTCGGTGTCCCCGGGCAACAGCGCTTTGCCGCCGTCCGAGATGCTCTCGTCGCCCACGCGCTGGCCGCGGTCTGGGTCCATGCCGCCGGAGCGGAGACAGATCTGTCGACCACCGAGCTGATCCGCCGGACCGCTCTACCCTATCTGGTGTACGTCAATCTCCATGGTCGCGGAGGAGGAGAGTGGTTGACGCCGACGGTGCTACGACGCCCGCGCGCGGTGCTCGTCGGCGACCTGCTCGATCCGATGCGTAGCGAGGTGGACACTTTGAAGATGGGAATCTGGAAGCTCGCTGCCGAGCTTCCGATCGGCGCCGGCAGCTCCTCTTGAAGGAATAGAAGACGCCGGGTTGACGATTCGAGCGGTTTGCGATCTTGTCGAGGGAGGGCGAGGGTGGCATGACTACAACTAATGACATGGTCGCGAGTCTAATGTCCAACATCCCGCAAATCACCTCTTGCGGAGTCTTGGACTTGGAGACCAGCAA
The DNA here is from genome assembly GCA_965248925.1 of Candidatus Multivoradales bacterium. Taxonomy (GTDB): domain Bacteria; phylum Acidobacteriota; class Thermoanaerobaculia; order Multivoradales; family J023; genus CBDFLE01. Next base: position 1,041,996 of record CBDFLE010000005.1, read on the forward strand.
GTGGCGGCGACTGGTGCACGGACGCAGCGACCCGGAGGAGCTTCTCGACTTCGTGGCCCTTTCGGTCAAGAAGATTTTCGGCGGAGATCGGGTCAAGACCATCAAGACCCTCCTCGATGAGCACTCTACGAACCGGCCGCGCCAAAGAGAGTTCGAGGAAGTCATCCTGCGGTCGACCAACTTCTTACATGTGTTTCTGCGCCTGCATCATGAGCCTGGCACTGCGCTCTGCGCAGTGGTGTCGGGGGATGTCAAGCTAGGAATCGTCCTCAATCTGATGCGTACCGCCATCGATCGGGCCGCTGGCCCGCCATGACCTTTCGCCAGGTCGGCGGTGATCCTGCGCCGGCTCGGCAAGAATTCCGGAACTCCCGCGACCCACCGCCGTATCAGCAAGGGATCGAACGCCGAGTCCACGCCCGACGCCCCAGAGATCTATGCCCAGCGCCTCAACCACCTACGACGCCGTCGTCATCGGCGCCGGCCCCGCCGGTTCGACCGCCGCTACACTGGTGGCGAAGGCCGGCCATCGGGTGCTGCAGCTGGAGCGGGCGAATTTTCCTCGCTTCAAAGTCGGCGAATCACTGATTCCGGCGACTTACGATGTGCTCCGCCGGCTCGGCATGTTGCCGCGGCTGCGCGGCGGACGTTTCGTCGAGAAACACAGCGTGCAGTTCTACTCCGGTGATGGCCGCGCCGGTCGGCCGTTCTACTTTCACGAGACCGACCCCAGTGAGCGCTCGCAAACCTGGCAAGTGCTGCGCAGTGAGTTCGATCAAATGATGTTGGAGAATGCTCGCCAGCACGGTGTAGAGGCCCAGGAGGGAGTCGGTGTGCGGCAAGTGCTGTTCGATGAGCAACAGCGGGCGGTGGGGGTGGAGGCGCGGTTCGCCGACGGCGAGCAACGGCGATTTAGCGCCCGAGTGGTCATCGACGCCTCCGGACAGCGTTCTCTGCTGGCCCGCAAGCTGGGCCTGCGGGTGACCGACGAACGGCTGAAAATGGCTTCGATCTTCACCCATTTTGAAGGCGGCCAGCGCGATCCGGGAATCGACGAAGGGGCGACTTTGATCTGTCACAGCGAGGGCAGCAAGTCCTGGCTGTGGTACATCCCGATGCCGGACAACATGGTCTCGGTCGGCGTGGTCGGGCCGATTCCTCATTTGATCCACGGCCGCCAAGGCAATCCCCAGCAAGTGCTCGATGAAGAGATCGCCCGCTGTCCCGGAGTCCAACCGCGGCTCGTCGGCGCCCGCCAGGCGCTCGAGGTCAAGGTGCTGAACGACTTCTCCTACGTCTCGAGCCAGCTAGCTGGCGACGGCTGGGTGCTCGCTGGCGATGCCTTCGGCTTCCTCGACCCGATGTACTCCACCGGGGTACTGCTGGCCCTCAAATCTGGCGAAATGGCCGGCGACGCGGTCGCCGCGGCACTCAGCCAAGGAGATACCTCAGCCGCTCGGCTAGGGGGTTTCGAAGCCACTCTGCGCGGTGGCCTGAACGCCTTTCGCCGCCTGATCTTCGCCTTCTACTCTCCCAAATTCAGCTTCGGCCGCTTCTTGAAGAGGTTTCCCGAACACCGTCCGCAGGTGGTCGACATCTTGGTCGGCGATGTCTTCGAACGAGACTTCGAACGCTTCTTCCACGACCTGGAAGGAATGCTCGGCGCGGCCACCAACAGCGACAAAGCGGAGATGGACGCTTGAGCAACGCGGCCCCGCAGGCACCACTGAAGATCGCCTTCATCACCGCCGGCGCGGCGGGCATGTACTGCGGCTCCTGCATGCACGACAATACTCTGGCTCGACAACTGATGGGCCGCGGCCATGATGTCTCGTTGATGGCCCTCTACACGCCGCTGCGCACCGACGAGGAAAACGTCACCCTCGACCGTGTGTTTTACGGCGCGATCAATATCTACTTGCAGTCCAAGCTGTCTTTCTTCCGCCACACTCCGCGGCTGATCGATTGGTTGCTCGACCGACCCCGTCTACTAGGTTGGGCGGCCAAGCTGGGCTCTTCGACCGCTGCCTCGGAACTTGGCGACATCACCTTGGCCACTTTGCAAGGAGCCGACGGCCCGCAAGCTAAGGAACTCGATCGCCTGGTCGCCTGGTTGCGCGACGACCTACGCCCCGACCTGGTCCACCTCTCGCAGACCCTGATGCTCGGCCTGGCACCGCGCCTGGGCGAGGAACTGGGGGTACCGATCACTTGCGCGCTGCTCGGCGAGGACATCTTTCTCGATGGCCTGCGCGAGCCCTTTCACTCGCAAGTGCTGGAGATCATGCGCCGCAATGCCCGTCAGGTGGCGGCCTTTATCGCCCCCTGCCAGTATTTCGCCGACTTGATGGGAGAGCAGCTCGATCTGGATGAGACCAAAATCCACCAGGTGCCCTTGGGGGTCGACAACCAGGATTTCAACAGCCCGCCACCGACCCCTCGCCCCGTCGACCGCGTCACTCTCGGCTACCTGGCGCGAATGTGCCCTGAGAAGGGTTTCCACCTGCTGCTCGACGCCTTCCGCCGGCTGGCCAGCGAGGATCCTCGACTCCGGCTCGAGGTCGCCGGCTACCTCGGCGGCGGTGATCGGGCCTATTTCGAGGAACAGCGGCGGCGAGTCGCCGCCTGGGGGCTCGAAGATCGAGTGCGATTTCACGGTGAGGTCGACCGCGCCGGCAAGATCCGCTTGCTGCACAGCCTCGACCTCTTCTCGGTGCCGTCGGTCTATAGCGAGCCCAAAGGACTGTCAGTTCTTGAAGCGATGGCTGCCGGGGTGCCCGTGGTGGTCCCTGAGCATGGCGCGTTCCCGGAGATCCTCGGCGCCACCGGCGCCGGTTTGCTAGTCGAACCCGGTTCGGTGGATTCGCTGGTCACTGGACTGCGTCGCCTGATCGCCGATCCAGATCAGCGCCGGCACCTGGGGGAACAGGGGCGGCGAGCGGTTGAGCACGGAGCCTATGGCGCTTCAGCGATGGCCGTGGCCACCCTGGACGTCTTCCACCAGGTGCTTGCCACGGGCGCAACCGAAGTCGAACAGGAACTGAGCCTCGGCGCTACGGGCTGAAGCGGCAAGACTCAAGTAGGCTACGATCTGCCGATGTATGAATTCCGCACTAGTCGCCGGATCGAATTCGCCGATACCGACATGGCCGGCATCGTCCACTTCAGTCGCTTCTTCGTCTTCATGGAAACCGCCGAGCATGAGTTTCAGCGCTCCTTGGGCTCGGCGGTGCATTTTCAACACGAGGGAGTTGAGATCGGCTGGCCGCGGGTCGAGGCCAACTGCCGCTACCGCAGCCCGGCACGGCTCGGCGATGAACTCGATATTCACTTGCGGATCCTGCGCAAGGGTCGCCGGTCGCTGACATACAGTTTCGATATCCGCTGTGGCGAGCGCTTAGTGGCCGAGGGGCGCTTGTCGATGATCTGCTGTGCCCTCGAGCCTGGACAGCCGCCGCGGCCAGTGGCCATTCCCTCCTTTCTGGCGGAGCGGCTGGAACAAGCGCCCGACAACGCTAAGATGCAGGCTTAAACCAACCCACAGGAAAACAAGTGCCAGGAGAACAAGTGCTAGGAGAACAAGTGCTAGGAGAACAAGTGCTAGGAGAACAAGTGCCGCCCACGCCGCAGATCTCGCTCAAGGTTTCCAACTTGTTCAAGGACTTCGCCACCGGACAACAGACTGTCGAAGTGCTGCGAGGCATCACTCTTGAAATGCGGGCTGGTCAATCGCTCGCCGTCACCGGGCCTTCAGGATCCGGCAAGAGCACTTTGCTGCATTTGATCGGCACCCTCGATGTGCCCAGCCGCGGCGAGATCACCATCAACGGTGAGAACCCCTTTGCCCTCAGCGAACCGCGGCTGGCGCGCTTCCGCAATCGCCAAATTGGCTTCGTCTTCCAAGACCACCACTTGCTGCCACAATACTCAGTGCTGGAAAACGTGCTGGTACCGACCCTGGCCCACGGTTCGCCGGATGGCGACGCCGAGGATCGCGCGCGCCATCTACTCGGCCGGGTCGGCTTGGAGCACCGCCTCCTGCATCGGCCAGGGGAGTTGTCCGGCGGCGAGCGCCAGCGAGTGGCGGTGGCGCGGGCCCTGATCCAACGACCGGCGCTGCTGCTCTGTGACGAACCCACCGGCAGCCTTGATCAACACACCGCCATGATGGTTGGCGATCTGCTCGCCGAATTACACCAGGAGGAGCAAAACATTCTCATTGTGGTCACCCACAGCCCGGAGTTAGCACACCGCTTCACCCGCCGCTTCGAATTGCGTGAGGGCACATGCGCGCTACTCTGAGCTTCTACTGGCGCACCCACCTGGCGGTAATCCTCGGCGCCGCGGTGGCCACCGCGGTGCTTACCGGCGCCCTACTGGTCGGCGACTCGGTGCGCGGCAGCCTGCGCCAACTCACCTTGGAACGCCTCGGCCACATCGACTTCGCTCTGGCCGGCCAGCGCTTCTTTCCCCAGCACATTGTTCAGCGACTGACCGACGACGACGATTTCACCACTCAAGTCGATAGCGTGGCGCCGGTCATCCTGCTGCGCGCCAGCGCCCAACACGCCAGCAGCCGGGCGCGCGCCAATGGCGTCGGCTTGCAGGGGGTTGGCCGGCATGCATTGGCCCTTTTTGACCACGGCCCGGGCAAGCCACAGGCTCTTTACGCCGAGCGCAAACGCAGCCCATTTCCACCCGCGGCGATCAATCGAACCCTGGCCAGGGAACTCGGCGCCGAAGTCGGTGACGACCTGCTGCTGTCGCTGAAACGCTGGAGCCAGGTACCCACCGGCTCGCTCTTGGGCCAGAAAGCTATCGCAGATGTGGTCCAGACCCTGCGCCTGCGGGTGGTCGAGATCGTTGCTGACCGTGGCATGGGACGTTTTGCGCTGGAGACCCACCAAGGCACCACACGCAATATCTTCGTACCCCTGGAGCGGCTGCAGAAAGCCCTCGCCGAGGACGGCTCGATCAACGGTCTGTGGGTCGATGGCAAAGACGAAGACAGCGATCCCCAGGAGCAAGCCAAGCTCCTCGATGAGACGCTGCGGCGCCAGCTGCACCTGGCTGATATCGGGGTGCTGGCCAAGCCACACGACGCCGTTGTCACCCTGGAAAGCGAGGAGTTCATCCTCCGCCCTAGCCTGGTCACGGCGGTCGAGCAAGTTGCCGGCGACGCCGCCGTGTTGCCGATCTACACCTACCTCGCCAACAGCCTCAGCATCGGTGAGCGGCACCTCGCCTACTCGACCGTCAGTGCCATGCCCACCCAACCGGCAGCAGCCTTCGGCGATTTGCGCTTGATCGATGGCAGCCTCGCGCCACGGCTAGCGGAGAACGAGATCCTGCTCAACACCTGGGCTGCCGAGGAACTTGGCGCGAAGGTCGGCGACAGCGTCCAGCTGGACTACTTCGTGGTCGGTCCGCGAGAAGAGCTGCGCGAAGACAGCCACCCGCTGCGTTTGGCCGGCATCGTCGCTCTCACCGGCCTGGGGGCCGATTCCCGATTGAGCCAGGACTACCCAGGCATTGCCGGCGCCGCCGACATGTCAGATTGGGATCCGCCTTTCCCCCTCGACCTCAGCCTGGTCAGCGACCGCGACGAGGCGTATTGGGATCTCTACCGCGGCACCCCCAAGGCCTTCGTCCACCTGGCGACCGGCCAACGGCTGTGGCGCAATCGCTGGGGAGCTTTGACCGCCCTGCGCCTGGCCCCCTCGGATGGCGACCGCGACGCGCTGATCGGTCGCTTGGAGCGCGAGCTGCCGGCGCTACTTCCTGCCGAGAGTCTCGGACTGGTCTTGCAACCGGTCAAGGCTCTGGGATTGGCGGCGGCCAGCGGGGCCACCGACTTCGGCGGCCTCTTCGTCGGTTTCAGCATCTTCTTGATCGTCGCCGCGGCGTTGCTGGCGGCCTTACTCTTCGGCCTCGGCGTCGAGCAGCGAGCGGCCGAGATCGGCCTGCTCGAAGCGGTTGGCTGGACAGTGCGCCAGGTGCGCCACCGGCTGCTCGGCGAGGGGCTGTTGTTGGCGCTGCTCGGCGGCCTGCTCGGGCTGGCCGGCGCGGTCGGCTATGCGGCACTGATGATGGCCGCCCTGCGCAGCTGGTGGCAGCCGGCGATGGGCACCTCGGCGCTCTACCTGCACATCTTGCCGAGCAGCTTGGCAAGCGGCTTCTTGATCAGCCTGGTGGTGGTTCTGGTGTCGATCTGGTGGACCGTGCGGCGCATCGGCCAAGTGCCGGCAACGCGCCTGCTCAAGCGCTTGGTCGAACCCCCGACAAGCGGCCCGCGGGGACGCCTGGCGCGGTGGCTGTCGCTGCTGGTGCCACTCGCTCTGCTGCTGCTTGGCTGGGCGGTGAGTAGTGACAACAGCGAGAATCCAGCCGTCTTCTTCACCGCCGGTCCACTGCTGTTGCTCGGCTTTCTGGCCTGGTTTTCGTTGTGGACCGGGCGCGGTCGCCGCCGGCCGACGGTCGGGTTGCCCTCGCTGCTCAGCATGGCAGCGGCCAACAGCGGTCGCCAAAGAGGACGTGGCCTGCTCTCGGCCAGCTTGTTGGCGGCGGCCAGCTTTCTCATCGTCACTGTCGCTTCGATGCAGCACGACTACCGGCGCGAGGAGCTTGATCGCAGCTCCGGAACCGGCGGCTTTGCCCTGGTGGCGCAGTCAGACATACCTCTGCATCATGATCTTGACAGCGACCCAGGCCGCTTTGAGCTGGGCATGCCCGACGCCGCCACTCAGCGCCTGGCTGGAGTTGCCATCACTCCCCTGCGTTTGCTGCCCGGCGACGACACCAGCTGTCTCAACCTCTACCAACCTGGCCAACCACGGATCTTGGGCGTCCCCGACTCCTTGATCGAACGCGGCGCTTTCACTTTCACTCGCCAAGCGACGGCGGTGGACAACCCCTGGACCTTGCTGCAGCAGGACCTCGGCGCGGGAGTAGTGCCGGCGATTGGCGACTTCGAGTCGCTGTCCTACATTCTCAAAGTCAAGCTGGGCGAGACGGTGGAACTCGAAGACGAACATGGCCAGCCGTTGCGATTACAGATCGTCGGCATGCTGGCGACCAGCATCTTCCAGAGCGAGTTACTGATCTCAGAAGCCAACTTGCTCCGTCATTTCCCCAGCCGCGATGGCTTCTCCTACTTTCTTGCCGACGCGCCACGGGAGCGCCGCCAAGACGTGGCTCAAGCGTTGGAGGTCTACCTCGAACCCTACGGCTTTGACGCCAGCACCGCGGCCGATAAACTGGCCGCCTTCCACGCCGTGCGCAACACCTTCTTACAGACCTTCCAGACCCTCGGCGGTCTCGGTCTGCTGCTCGGCACCATCGGCTTGGCGGTGGTGCTGGTGCGCGGCCTAGTGGAGCGCCGCGGCGAACTAGCCACCCTGCGAGCGTTTGGCTTTCGCCAGGCCAGATTGACCCTGCTGGTGGTGCTGGAAAACGCCGTGCCGCTGGTCGGTGGCTTGGCCATCGGTACCACCGCGGCGCTAGTCACCGTGATGCCCTTTCTGCTCAGCGACGGCTCGGCGGTACCTTGGCGATCGATCGCGCTGACTCTGCTCGGCATCTTGGCCTTCGGCTTATTGAGCGCCGCGGTAGCCGCCAAAGGGGCGCTGCGAGCCGACCTCTTGCCGGCTCTCAAAGCCGAGCAGTGAAGCGACGAACGGCACCCCCGCGGCTGCCGCGAGCGGTCTAGAATTGCCCGCACTTGCACACCAACGCTGAACCACTCGCTGACCTCTACGGCCGCCGGCCGAGGAACCTATCGTGATGAAGATGTGGATGCTCTTTGCCCTGCTCGCCGCCCTGTCTTGGGGCGCTTATGTTCCGATTCTGCACCAAGGCCAGATGCTGCTCGACAAGGGCTCCTTGCGCGCCTTCCTCTGCGTCGGCCTGGCCTACTTCTTCACCGCCGTAGTAGTACCGCTGATCCTGCTGCTGGGACCAAAGATCGAGCCGATGGAATTCAACAGCAAGGGGGTAACGGTAGCCACCATCGCCGGGGTGCTGGGTGCTGCCGGAGCGCTGTTCGTGATTCTGGCGCTCAAGAGCGGCGGCTCTCCCCTCTTTGTAGCGCCCCTGGTTTTCGCCGGTGCGCCGATCGTCAACGCCTTGGTCAGCATGACCTGGCACCGGCCCAAGGCGCCACCGGAACCGTGGTTCTGGGTCGGCATGTTGTTAGCCGCCGCGGGTGCCGCCATGGTGCTGCGCTTCAAACCCTGAGGACATCGAGATGAGTGAATTTATCGACATCCAAGACCAAGACGGCGTGCGCACGGTGACCATGAACCGGCCACGGTTGAAGAACGCCCTGTCGCACGAGATGTACACCGCGATGGCCAACACCATCTTCAGCGCCGCAGACGATCCGGCAATCCGGGTGGTGCTGCTGACCGGCGCCGGCGATGCCTTTACTTCCGGCAACGACGTGCAGGAGTTCTTGTCCGCGCCGCCATCGCTGGTGGACGGCAGTGAACCGCCGGTGTTGCGCTTCCTACAAGCCATTGTCAGCGCCCCAAAACCGCTGATTGCCGCGGTCAACGGGCTGGCGGTGGGCATCGGCACCACCATGCTGCTGCACTGTGACCTGGTCTACGCCGCCGACAACGCGACCTTCTGCACTCCGTTCATCGACCTCGGACTGGTACCGGAAGCCGCTTCCAGCCTGCTATTGCCGCAAATTGCCGGCTTCCGCCGCGCTTACGAGATGCTGATGCTCGGCCAATGGCTCGATGCCGCCGAGGCCGAGTCGTGCGGTCTGGTGAGCCGGGTTTTCGCCACCGATGAGCTGCCCGAGGCGAGTCGGAAGAGCGCTCTGAAACTGGCCGCCAAACCTCCCGACGCCTTACGCCGCACCAAGGCATTGTTGCGCCAGAACATCACGGCCGTACCACAGCGCATCGCGGAGGAGGCGAAACAATTCGGCAAAGCGTTGGCCAGTGCTGAATTCAAGGAAGCCGCTCAGGCCTTCGTCGAAAAACGCAAACCAGACTTCTCGCGCTGCGCCTAACCGCGACCTTCGCGAGTAGATCCCGGGGCAACCTACAGACCGGTCAGGGCAGCTATGGGTTCTTCAGTCAATAGCTGACCATCTGGCCGCGAACCTTTACCGAGACGAGAGCTGCTCACCGCTAGCGGGGAAAAGCAGGCCGTGGTCGAAGAGAGTACTAGCGAGCACCAACTTGTTGAGCCGAGTTAACTTGTTGAGCCGAGTTGTAGTAAGATCAGGATTATGCAACTCCTTGATCTTGCCAAATCCCTGCCAGCAGCCCAGGTCAGCATTGGCCAGGTCAAGCGCGACATCTCGCAGCTGGTCAACCGGGTCAGTTTTGGCGGCGAGCGCATCGTCCTCACCTCCAGAGGCCGCCCCAAAGCTGCCCTGGTGAGCCTCCGAGATCTGACTTGGCTAGAGCAGCAAGGTGCTGAACAGAGCCTCGAACGGTGGCGCGCTTGGGATGAGTCCGCCGGCCGTCTGGCCGCAGAAATCGCTCAGCGCCGGGGTGGTGAGCCGCTGGCCCTCGACCGGGCTCTCGACAGCAGCCGCAGCGATTTAGAAGAGCGCTCGCGGCCCGAGCGCGGCTAGGGTCCGGCGTTGGACTCGACCGTCGTCATCGACGCTTGCGTGGCCATAAGCGCACTCATGCCCGGCCCCAGACAGGCGACTTGCCGGCAGCACTTGCGGCGCTGTGCCGAGGATGGCAGGCAGCTTTTCGCACCGACCCTGTGGGCCTATGAGACCACCTCGACACTGAATAAGTTGCATCATTTTGGCGACCTGACCGGCAGCGAAGCGCGCCGCGCCTTGGCCCAGCTAGACAGCTTTGACATCCGCTTGATTGCCCCCGATGGAGAACTCCGCCAGCGGGCCTTCGACTGGTCTCTGAAACTCGAACGCGCCAGTGCTTACGACTCCTTCTATCTCGCCTTGGCGCAAACCCTCGACTGCGAGTTGTGGACCACCGACAAGAGGCTGCGCCGAGCCGTCGCTGAGAGTTGGGTCCGTGAACTCGAGCCGACCGACTGACCCAGCGCTCTTCGACAGCGCGGTTCTCTGAACCTCCCGACCCTAAATCCATCCATTCCGAGTAGCAGATCTGAACAGCTGGTCCCGCGATCCCAGCTCGCAGGCGGTGCCAGAACCTTGTCCCAGGCCGAACCGTACCAAGCAGCAGCTGCGCTACCCGCAACTCCCAAACCAGAGGAAATGAGGAATGAGAATTAGAAAACCTAGTCGCGTCGTTCTCTTGATCTTGCTCTTCGCTGCGCTAACCGTCGGCACTAGCTTGGCGCAACCGCCGGGTATTACCACCCCACCAGCCGGCGACAATCAGCGCTCCGTAACCACCCAATACATGGGCTTTGTAGCTGTGACCGTGGACTACAACAGCCCCGATGTTCACGCCCCGAACGGAGGCGATCGCAGCGGAAAAATTTGGGGCACGTTGGTGCCCTGGGGGATGAAAAACCTTGGCTTCGGCACCGCCACCGAGAGTCCCTGGCGGGTTGGCGCTAACCAGAACACCACCATCACTTTTTCCCACGACGTCGAAATCGAAGGACAGGCCCTTGCCGCCGGCACCTATGGATTGCATATGGCACCCGGCGAAGAGGAATGGCAAATCATCTTCTCCAACAACTCAACCTCCTGGGGAAGCTTCTTCTACGACCCCACCGAGGACGCCTTGCGAGTGACGGTGAAGTCCGAGCCGGCGCCTTATCGCGAGTGGATGAGTTTTGAATTCCTAGATCGCCAGCTGGACACCACCTTGGTGGCCTTGGAGTGGGAGAATCTCCGCGTTCCCTTCCGCGTCTCGCTGCCCGACATGGTCGGTCTTTACATTGCCAAGATCGAAGACGAGCTGCGCAACGCACCGGGGTTCTCGTGGCAGAGCTGGCAAGGTGCGGCGCAATACCTCTTGCAGCGAGACACCGAGGGTAAGCACCTGGACAAGGCATTAGCTTGGGCCGAGTTCGCCCTCAGTTCTCCCTTCCCCGGCCAGGAAAACTTGCAAACTCTGCAAACGAAAGCACGGGTTCTCGACCGCATGGGCAATAGCGAGGAGGCTCTGGCCACCCTCACGAAGGGTCTCGATCACCCCACCGCGACGGTATTTCAAGTCCACCAGATAGGCCGTGGACTGCTGGCCCAGGGACGCAGCGATGTGGCGATGATGGTTTTCCAGCACAATGCCCAGCGCTTCCCCGACACCTGGCCGATCAACGTCGGCCTGGCCCGTGGTTACAAAGGTGTGGGCGACAACGCCAAGGCCCTCGAACACGCCAAGAAGGCACTCCAGAACGCTCCCGATGATCTCAACCGCCAGGCGCTTGCCGGCATGGTCGAGCAGCTCGAGGCAGCGGTCAGCGGCAAATAGGCGATGGGACTCGGCCGGTGGGTTACACTCACGGCCATGATCGCCCTCCACCTGGGGCCGCGAGGCCCGCGGCTGCTGGCCAACTACCCCACACCCGAGCCGGCGGCTGGCGAAGCCCTGATTCGCATCACCAAGGCCGGCATCTGTGCTACCGATCTACAGCTGATCGCCGGCTACGCTGGCTTCCGAGGCATCCTAGGTCACGAGTTCGTCGGCCGGGTCGAAGGCGGTGACGACCCGGCCTGGATTGGCCGTCGTGTGGTCGGTTCGATCAACCTTGGCTGCGGCCAGTGTGCCAGCTGCGGCGCGGGCTGCGCCGAGCATTGTCCGCGGCGCCGAGTGCTGGGGATCCGCCAACACGACGGGGTATTTGCCCACTACGCCACCCTGCCCCTAGCCAATCTACTAACGGTTGCCGACACCCTGAGCGACTCAGAAGCCGTCTTCACCGAGCCCCTAGCGGCAGCGCTGCGCATTGGCGAGCAACTAACCCTGCCGCCGTCGGCGCGAGTGGCCGTACTCGGACCTGGCAAACTGGGGCTATTGGTCGCCCAAGTGCTCGCCCTGACCGGTGGTAAGCCCAGATTGCTGGGCCGCAGGCCAGAATCGCTGACTCTTGCCAGCAGCCTCGGCCTAGAGGTTAGCTTGGCCACGGAAGCAGAAGATCATGCCTGGGATCTGGTGGTCGAGGCCACTGGCAACGCCGCCGGTTGGGACACCGCCCTACGTTTGCTGCGACCCGGTGGCACTTTAGTATTGAAGAGCACCTTCGCCGCACCTGCGAGCTATGACCTCAGCCGCTTGGTGATCCACGAGATCCGCGTCATCGGCTCACGCTGCGGCCCGTTCGCGCCGGCTCTTCGTCTGCTCGAACAAGGCGCCGTACAGGTGCGTCCCCTGATCGACGGCGACTACCCACTGGCTCAGGGCCTCGAAGCGCTGCACCACGCTGCTCGGCAAGGTACGCGCAAGATCCTGCTCAGTCCAGCGGGGTAGTGAAATAGACTTGTTCGATGGAGATCAATGCACCAACCGCTCGATTCCTTACCGCCCGCTGGGTCCATCTGGCGCTGCTCAACTACGAGGTTGCGCCCGAAATTCTGGCACCGCTGGTGCCGGCGGGCACCGAACTCGACAGTTTCGCCGGCAAGACCTTCCTCAGCATGGTGGGTTTTCAGTTTCTCGACACCCGCGTCCTCGGCCTACCGATCCCCTTCCACCGCCACTTCGAAGAGGTCAACCTGCGCTTCTATGTCCGCCGTGAGACCACAGAAGGTCCTCGCCGCGGGGTGGTCTTCGTCAAAGAGCTAGTGCCCAAGCGGGCCATCGCTTGGACCGCTCGCTGGCTCTATAACGAGAACTACGTCCCCCTGCCGATGAGCCACCAAGACAGCCTGGACGAAGGAACTGGCGGCTGGATTCGCTACTGCTGGAACCACCGCGGCCAGGACGAGGAGTTGGCGGCCCGCATCACCGGCCAGCCCTACCTGCCCGATCTCGACAGCGAAGAGAGCTTCATCGCCGAGCACTATTGGGGCTACTCCCGGCAACGCTCCGGGGCGACCGTCGAATATCAGGTACAGCATCCACCCTGGCGGCTGTGGAATGCGCGCGAGTCCTCTTTCAGCTGCGACAGCGGCAGGCTCTACGGCAGTCGATTCGCAGATTTAGCCGGGAAAAAACCGAGTTCGGCATTCGTCGCCGAGGGCTCGGAGATCGTCGTCCACCGCGGACGCCGCCTCCGGTGACATTGCGCTCGGCGAGAGGTGCCGGCGAGAGGTGGCGAGAGGTGCCGGCGAGAGGTGCCAGGCACATTTTGAGCGGGCACATTTTGAGCGGGCACACCATCAATTCCCCCCGCCTCTACTCGTACTGAATAAATCCCGGATTAAGAATCCCATCAGGGTCGAATTTCTTCTTCGCCGCGCAGATGACCGGCCATTTGTCGCCGAAGTGGGCGGCCCATCTTTCGGCCGTGTCGAAGGTTATGTAACCCGAGAGATAGCGCTTGCCACCGTAGCCGATCGATAACTCACTGACCATGTCGAGATTGCTCAGGGCCTGCTCTAGGAACTTCTCCGGCACCGCCGGCAGGATGCCCCAGCCCATCACATGGTCGCCCCCAGGGTGCATGAAGAGGGGTACGTCGGAGGTGTCGCCACGGGATGGCCACAGCAGGATGTGTCCGGCCGGTCCCAGAGCTTGGGGCGGCAGGTTGTCGAGGGCAAATTCGATGAATCCCTGTGCCTTGTCCCACGGCAGCACGGTCTCCATCCATGGGTGGGCCATCTCCCAGTTGCCCGACATATGCCAGATCTCGAATACCGGGTCGAGGCGGCAGCAGAACTCGAGCTGGGTATATTCGTCGGTACGCAGGTGGCGGTGAAAACTCAGCCCTTTGAGCAACTCGGCGTCGTTGGGCTCTTCGCCTTCGTCGTACTCGACGGTGAGGAACATCGGATAGGTCCAGTAGGCGTAGAGCTGACAACCCTCGCGCAGCTTCATTCCCTCGCCGATCCGCTTCATGAAGATCGGACACGGCGCGCAACGCGATTCCAAGGTGTGGAAACGCCGATCATCCGGGTTCATCACCGTCTCGGCGTCTTTCATGAAGTCGCCTAGCTCGTCGTAGAGCAGGTGGTACATCCGCACCTTGGGCTTGCATTCGCGCAGCCGGGTCTTGACCCGCGTAATGATGCCGAACTGGCCCAGACTGCAACGCACCGCATCAAAGACCTCGGTGTTTTCTTGCCGCGAGCAAGTCACCACTTCACCGGTTCCCAGCACCACCTCGAGTTCGACCGCGTTGTCGGCCTGGGTGCCGTAGCGATAGCTCGCCACACCGAGGCCGGCTACCGAAGTGGTGCCAGCCAGGGTGACGTTGAGATTGTTGGTCAACACCCGCGGCACTAAGCCTTGCGGCACGGTCGCCTCGACCAGGTCGCGCCACGGCGTACCGCCGCCGCAATCGGCAGTCAAGGTGTCGTGATCGATTGAGTAGATCTTGCTCATGCCACCGCACATGTCGATCACCACGCCCCCTTCGGTGGTCGATTGACCGCTTTGGGTATGGCCCAAACCTCGGCTCGCCACCGGTACCCGATGTTGGCGGCAATGGCGCACCACCAACGCCACCTCCGCGGTCGAAGTACAGCGGGCGATGGCGCCGGGTGTGCGATGTTTCAGCTTGCCAAAATCGGTACAAAACTCACCTCGGACATCTTCGTCGAGGTGCAGCTTGTCGCCCAATTGCTGCTTCAACGCTTGGATGGCGGCAGTCAGATCGGCGGCGGCGGTGGGGGGCATGAACTCTCCTTCTCTGGGCACCTCGGAATTCGGTGATGCCATCTTGGTCCTGCAACTCAGCCCGTGGCTCGGGCCGGTCCTGTATTTGTGGTTCAACGACGCGAGGCGCCGTCGATGATCTTCTTCTAACTTCAGTTCTCGGTCACCGGGACCAGCGGTTGATCAGCTACGCCGAGCCCCGCCGCCAACCACCCCTCGATACCGTCCGCGAGCAGAAAGACATTCTCGAAACCGGCGTCGAGAAAAAGTTGCACCCCTTTGGCACCACAGTCGTCCGCGGCACGACAGTAGACCAGAACGCCGCTGGAACTCGGGATTCGCAGCCCAGCGAGTCGCCGCTCCAGCTCCGCCAGGGGAAAGTTGACAGCACCGCGGAGGTGTCCCCGTGGACTGATGTACTCCAGCTCGGTACGTAGATCGAAGATCAGCAAACCGGCCGCATCGCGCAACAAATGAAAAGCAACCGGTGCGCTGAGCAGCCGCGCCCCAGCGATGGTCTGCGGCTGCTTAAGGCCACCACCACAAGCGAGGCACATCACCCCCAGAGCCACGATCCAACTGGCCGTCCACGACCCCTTTCGCCCCATGCTGCCCTAACCCCTCTGCTCAGCTCTGCGCCGCCAGCGCTTCCTCGACCGTTGCATATATCGCGAACAGGCTGTCGAGCTGGGCAACCGCCAGTAGTTTGCGGATGCGCTCGGATGGTTGCACCAAGATTAAGTTGCGATCACGGTTCTGGAAGCGGCCCAGGTAGGCCACCAATTCGCCGATACCCGTCGAGTCGATGTAGTTGATCTTCTCCAGATCGAGCAGGACGTTGCCCTGATCCTGCTCTAGTACCCGCTCCAGAGTCTGGACTAGAAACTGGGCACTTTCGCCAAGCTTGATGATGCCCTCGACCTTGAGGACTACGGAGCCATCGACTTTCTGTTTCTCGACAAACACTTCTGCCTCGGTGGATTCAGGTCGCTCGGAACGGTTCAACAAACGCCAGCGGGGCTCATCCCAAAACCTTGGAAACAGTGCCCTGGCGGGCGCTCAACTGGCGGCAATCCGAGACTGAGAGTAGCATACAATGCCTCCTTCGCCGCACCTCGGCATGCTCCTGGTCACTCCCGGACTGCCCGGCTAGCGGTCGCTTGAGCGAATCAGTACCGTCGACTCAATCCCCTCTGTTGACGATGCAAATCACTCCGAAATCGTGAGGTTCTGGCCATGAAGCAGTCCGTCGTCCTGACATTGATCGGTAAAGACCGGCCCGGATTGGTCGAGACTTTGGCGGCGGTGGTCGACCAGCATGGTGGCAACTGGGAAGAGAGCCGCATGGCGCAACTGGCGGGTACTTTTGCCGGCCTACTGCGGGTGCGCATCGTGGCCGAGCGGGCGCTCGGCTTGGAGCGGGATCTGGGACGTCTGCCGGGCATTGCAACAGCGGTGATCCGCCCTCACGTAGCACCGCCAGTTAGTGCTGGCAGCGCCTTCCTGCGCCTTGAGGTAGTCGGCCAGGACCATCCAGGAATCGTCCGCGCCTTGACTGAGGCTATCGCCGCCCACCGGATCAATGTCGAGGAACTCGAAACTGAGGTGCTCAGCGCGCCGATGAGCGGCGAGCGCATATTCCAGGCCCGGGCTCGTTTGCAGGCACCGACCAACGCCGACCTGGAAATCGTGCAGCGCGACCTCGAAGGCCTGGCGGCCGATCTGATGGTCGACATCCGGCTCGAAGAGCCCTGAGCCCGAAACTCCACTCCGCGGAACGCGCTGTGGGCAATTGCCGGTCGCTCCAGCCGACTCAGCTGGTAGAAACCGGAAGACCACGCAACTGGCGGAAAGTCACCAACTTGTGGCTGTCCTCATCCCAGAGCTTCAGCCGAGCAGTCTTGAAGCTCTGCCAGAGAGTCAGCCGGGTGACTTGACCCACCTCGGGAACCTCGCGCATACAGTGCGCCAGATTGTAATTGGGGATGGAACTCGACAGATGATGGATGTGATGATAGCCAATGTTGCCGGTCAGCCAGTGCAACCAGGCCGGTAGATCGTAGAACGAGCTGCCCTGCAAGCCGGCGGCATGGATGTCCCACTCTTCCTCGTACTCCCAGTAGGTATCGACGAACTGGTGTTGGACGTAGAACAGCCAAATCCCCGCCAAACCGGCGATCAAAGTGATTGGAATCTGGACCATGAGGTAGGTGCCGATACCAATCGTCCGCCAGCACAGCAGCAGAACCGCTGCCAGCGCCAAGTTGTTGAACAGGATGCTGCGCCACTCACGCTTCCACGAAGCCGGAACATCGTAGGGCAAGCGATGCTTGAGCAGGAATTGGTAGCCCGGTCCGATCAGCAACAGGACGACCATGCTGCGGTACATCCGGTAGGCCATGCGGCCGAGCTTGGAGCGGCGGCGATACTCACTCACGGTCAGCGTCACCACATCGCCAAACTCACGCACATCGAGATTGCCTGAGGAAGCATGGTGGATGGCATGGGTGCGTTTCCAATAGCTGAAGGGAGTGAAGGTAAGCACCCCGAGCAGCCCTCCGACCCGCTGGTTGAGCTTGCGCTTGCGGAAGAACGAGCCGTGGCCGCAATCGTGCTGGAAAATAAACAGCCGGATCGACATGCCAGCGGCCGGAATGCCAAGCAACAGCGTCACCCAATAAGGGCTGGTCGACAAGCTGCGCAGCATCAGCCCCCAGAAGACAGCGAACAGCAACGCGGTGGTGCTCAGCTGAAACCAAGCCTTGCGGTCATCGGCCTGCTTGTAAGGAGCCAGAATCCGGCCCCAGAACTTGGCCGATGATTCTGTAGGAGGCGATTCAACGGCGGTGGGTTTGCTCGGCGCCGGTTCGACGGCTGCGAGTTCTTTGGCTGTGGGTTCGGCGGCGGTGGGGACGGCTGAAGTCTGCATGCTCATAGCGTATCCCGCCAGGCGGGTGGCTGATCGCCGCTTGAGTAATATTCGTGACACCGTACTGTCATTGCTTGTTGATCCCCTTGTCGTAGGCGAAGTACTTGACCCGGAAATCCCGTGGCACTTGCCCATCAGAGTCGCGGTACCGATTGACATAGTCGACTATCCGCGGAGCGGCATTGCCTTGGCGGCGCTCAAAGTCGAGGAAGTCGCCAGGGAAAAAGTCAAAAATCTCCGACAAATAGACGGTGCGCTCGTCGCGGTCGAGCTTGAAGTGCTGCGCAGCGCTGACAAACTCGCGCATGGCGGCATCGAGCTGGGCATCCAAATCAGTCGCGACGAAAGCCTGCTGAGGCAGTCGCGGACAGGAGATCGAGGCGCAATTCAGCGCCGCATGGACGCGCGGGTCAGTGAAGCCCTCGCGAATCAGCCGGTCTTCCAACCGCTTCAGACTCATGGTCTCGCCACCGATGGTGACGCGCATGCGGACAAAAAAGGCGAAGCCCGAAATCCATCCTCGCCAGACACTCTTCTCCTCTGGCCCGCGTGCCAGCACCCCTTTGAAGACCTGGGCGTTGTAGGCATTGAGGTAGTAGGCCAGGGCCTCCTCGCGTCGGCGAAAGAATTCGGGCCGGGATGCCGGAGAGACCTTCTCGATCGCCGCCACATAGCGGTCGAAGACAACTCGATCCGCCGCCAAGCCGCGGTAATCGACTCGCCCCTGCGGGTCGACAAAACGCTCCAGCACGGTGGTCCAGTCGGCATGCGAAAAAACCTCGGCAGCAGCTGGCGCGGCGCTATCCAAGAGCATCAGGGCGGCCATCATCAATGGTGTGATCCAGCGCAATTCGTGCACCTCTCTCCTCTTTATCTTCCTGAGACCAAGCCAAGGCGATGGACTAGACTGCTTGGATTCACCGGTGGGTACGCCCTCAACCCTCCATTTGGATGGCCAGCAGGGCTCGGGAACGTAATCTATGGCAGGATGAAGCCGTCATAGAATCCTGGAGACAATCCACATGAAGTTATCGCCCCCTATCCGGATGCTGGCGATTTTGTTAGTCGCCGCCAGCGCGACCGCGGGTGAATCGCCCAGCCAGCCACCAATGCAAGCCGCTTCAGCGGCTGAGGAGTCAGCGGCCGCCGCCAGCTGGCCATCGTTCCGTGGCCCCTCCGCCTCGGGAGTATCCGATGGGCAGAATTTGCCCGACGAGTGGTCGGCCGCAGACGGCCACAACATTCTCTGGCGCACTGCCATCACCGGCCTCGGTCACTCCAGCCCGATCGTCTGGGGCAACCGCATATTCCTCACCACCGCCAGCAGTGAGGGCGCCGAGCCCGATTTCAAGCCAGGACTCTACGGCGACGGTAACTCCACCGACGATCACCAGAAACAGCACCGCTGGGAACTGCTGGCCATCGACCGCCTTAGTGGCGCCATCGAATGGCGCCGCACCACGCACCATGGCAAGCCGCGCACCGCCCGCCATCCCAAAGCCAGCCACGCCACTCCCACGGCGGCCACCAACGGTCGTCTGGTGGTCGCTTATTTCGGCTCCGAGGGCGTTCATGCCTACACCGTCGAAGGGCGCCAACTATGGAGCCGCGACCTGGGGGTGATCGACGCCGGTGCCTACAACGCCGCGGTCTATCAATGGGGAGTGGCCAGCTCGCCGATCCTCTGGCACGATCTGGTCATTCTGCAATGCGATGGCCAGGGCGAAGACTTCTTGATTGCCCTCGACCAGGCCACCGGCCTCACCCGCTGGCGCGCGGCGCGCGACGAGTGGCCATCGTGGAGCACTCCGACGGTAATTGACAACGGCACTTCAGTCGAGGTGGTAACCAACGCGCCCAAGTTCATTCGCGGCTACGATCCTGCGAGCGGTGACGAGCTGTGGCGTCTGGGGCCGAGTTCAGATATCACCACGCCGACGCCGATCTTCGCCGATGGCCTGATCGTCGTGACCAGCGGCCGGCGACCGGTCAAGCCGCTGCATGTGCTGCGCCCCGGCGGTCGCGGCGACCTGACCGCAGGCGAAGGCGAAGCGCTGGGCAGCCACCAGCAAGTGGCGTGGAGCCAGCTGCGAGTGGGCTCCTACATCCCTACTCCACTGGCCTATCGCGGCTTGCTCTACATACTGAACAACGACGGCACCCTAGCGGTCTTTCGCCTGGCCACCGGCGAGGAGTTCTACCGCCAGCGCATTCCGCACGGCGGCGGCGGCTTCAGCGGCTCCCCGGTAGCCGCCGATGGCAAGCTCTACCTGGCCAGCGAAGACGGCGACATCTTCGTCGTGCGCGCCGGTGAGAGCTTCGAACTGATCGCCCAGAACTCCCTCGACGAAGTCATCATGACCACCCCGGCCCTAGCCGCCGGCGCCATGTACGTCCGCGGCCGGCGCCACCTCTTCGCCATCGGCTCGGCTAGCGATTGAGAGCCCGGTGAGCCGCCGGCGCCCGCCAAGACAATCGAGCCACCCAGAGGACGAGGAACGGCCGGAACCACGACTTTCTTCGGTGATCCCGGCCGGAGCAGAGATCGAGGGTCAGGACAGCCCAAGACAAATCGGGACGGTGTCGTCACAGCTGAACTTGGCCGTGCAGCTCTGATCTTCGCCCAACACGAATGAGATAACCGAACTCGTTCCAGAGCAGTCACCAAGCCACCGAACGAACTCGAAGTTGCCGTCGTCGTGAGCGGTCAGAGTTACCACCGTGCCAACAGCCAGGTTCTCCGTGCATTGGGTTTCGCAGAAGGTCCCGGGCGGCTCGATCTCGACCGTCGGTACTCCCTGACCGATGGTCGCGGCCACAGATACCGTCAGCTCTCGCATCTCCGGCACCGCGAACTCGGCCTGACAGGTCTTGTTCGAATTCATGGTGACGGCGGTCACGGTCGAAGTTCCGTTACAAGCTCCGGTCCAGCGTACGAAGATGTTGCCGGCGTCGGCCGTGGCCGTCAGAGTCACCGAGGATCCCTGGCTGAAAGCGGCGGTCTGCTGATTGCAGCCACTAGAACAGTCGATGCCAGTCGGCGAGCTGACCACTCGGCCGCTTCCGCCACCTGCTTTTTGCACCGTCAGATTGTAGGTCGGCAGGTCGTCGTAGTGGGCAGTGCAGGTCTCGTCCGCGGTCATGGTTACCGTCGTCGTGGGGTTGCTGCCCGAGCAGCTGCCGCTCCAGCTACTGAACTGAGAAGCACCGTCAGCGACCGCGGTCAGGGTTACGGTTGTGCCGTCGTCGAAAGTAGCGGAATCCTGCGAGCAACCCGGATCGCAGTCGATGCCCGCGGGATTGCTGAACAGGTCGCCGTCGCCGCTACCCGACTTGTTAGCGGTCAGCAACCAAGAGGTACCTGGCGAGGTGGTGAAGCTCGCCGTGCAGAACCGGTCGCCGGTCACCGTGAAGGTGAAACTCGGGTCACTGCCAGCGCAGCCACCGCTCCAGCCGGCAAAATCTGATCCCGAATCCGGCACCGCCGACAACGTGACGTCGATATCAAATGGGAAGTAATCCTCGCAGACGTCACCGCAGGAGATCTCACCGGGCGAAGAGCTCACCACACCGCTCCCAGAGCCCACGTTGTTGACACTGACCAGGGCCAAGGTCGGCAGATCTCGGAAACCTTCGACCAGGCCGGCGGTGTTGTTGATCGTTCGTGCATTGTCGCGAGTCGAGCTACCCACCGACAGTCCGAGATAAGTGACATCCGGACTCGAGAAATATTTCACCACGTCACAGAACCCGATCGTGCAGCGATAGGCCATCACTGTACGAATGCCGTCACTGGAGCCGTTGTAGCCGCGGGGGTAGGAGAAAGCTCCACTCGGGCCACCGTCGTCCTCGTGATGCGCGGCGCCCATGTTGTGCCCCATCTCGTGCAGAGCCACCCCATCGAAAATGAATTCGACACTGAAGATGCTGTAGGCCCGCGAAGCAAAGCCGGAGTCCCCGGCGCTCATCAGCTGGCTGGCGATGCCACCGACGAAGCTCCAGCCCGGCTGGACGGCCAGCTGCACCAGATCCGCGGCATGGATGTCGCGCAGCTCCTGGATCTCGGGGTTGGCGATCAGGTTGTCAAGATCGAAATCCGGACTGCCGATCAGATCGACCTCGACCCGCTGCGAGTGCGCCAGGTACATTCTCTGGGTGAGGAAGTTGTTGAACAGCACGTCGTTCATGTCCTGGACGATGATGAAGGCCAGCGCGTCTCCCGCTCCGCCCCAGGCGACCTCGGCCTCTAGAGTGTAGAGGATCATCACGTCGATGTCCTCGAACGCCTTGGCGGCTCCTGCATCGCCGACGGTCGGCGAGGGGCCTTGCAGCGCAAGCCCGGCAGCCGCACCCCGGTCGCTCTTCAGGCCGGTGCCGCCGCTCACCACCGCGATATCGGTCCAGGCTACGGACCGATCCATCTCTTCCACCGCGAATAGATTCAGGGTGGCAAATCGCATCCCCACCTTGCGAATCTGATATACCGCTCCGGGCAGTCGAATGAAGCCGGCCATAACGGCCCCGCCGACGCCGAGCGCTGACTCCTCGACCAGAATGAAGCTACTTCATAGCTGACCGATAAGACCTCCCTTCCAGATCTGCAGTCCGCCAGCAGTCGACCTCGAGACCTCGGCGGTATAGCTCGTATCGGCGAATAGATTGAGCTCGACTTCGAGTTTGTTCCTATTGGTCACCTGCGCATCGCGGTCGAGCAGCGCGTAGTTGCGACGCAGGATCAGGGGATCCCAGTCAGCTTCGATCTGCAGCTCCGCAGCGGTCAGCGACTGCTCTGCCGCTTCTTGATCGAGGGTCGAGAAGAGCGGCTCTTGACCCCAGGCGTTGCTACCGAACACAGCGAACCACAAACAAGCCGCCAATAGCTTCAATTTCGTTCGGCCACTCTTGATCTCTGACATTTCCGTCTCCTTGCAGGTTTTGCGTTCAGGCCCGTGAGCCCGCCGGCTCGACAGTCCGAAACGAGCCATCGGCCGACAGGTCTCGGCGGGTCCCCGGCGGGAGCAGGGCCCCGGCAAGCTGCCGGATTCCAGGTGAACAAGAGGACTCGCCCCGCGCCGGGAGTGCTTCCACTCACTGACGCGCAAAGTTCGAGCTAGAGATGCCACAGAAGGACTGGAGCGAACCAAGGGGGGGGGGGGGGGTGGAGAAAGGGCAGAGAACAATCCGCGGCTGACGGCGCCCGCTGCAGCGGGCACCGACCGCTCACCAGCTCAGGGATCGTCGACACCGCTGACGCTGCCAGGCGGCACGAGAGACCAGCTCTCCGACAAGGGGCGAAATAGCAGCGTGCCATCGACCGGTTGCTCGCTGGCTAGCAGGCCCAGAATCGCCATGCGGGGCCGGCTGAACGAGCTCATCTGCAGGCCGTTCAACGCCAGCACCTGCTGGCCGTCGACGGCGAACCTCAGGCCGCCGTCGTTCTGGGTGCGATTCTCGATCCAGCTGACCCGGATCCGGCGGTCCCCTGGCAAGAGATTGACCAGCTGGTATTGCCCACCATTACCCAGGTCGTCGCTCCAGCTGGCCAGCAAGAACCGCCGCATCTGCTGCTGGCGGATGCTCAACCGCACGACCTCCGGCAGATTGACCTCTCGACGCAGCTCGAAAACGTGAATCTCAGCATTCTGCTCGAGCTGCAGCTGATCCAGGTTCAGCTCGATCTCGAAATCCAGCTGCGCCCATCGGCGGATCAAGTCGAGCTCGATCCAGCCAATATCGGAAACCGCGCCGCGGCAGTCGTCGTCGTCGATGACCACCACCGTCACGTTCTCGGTAGCGCCATCGAAGCGCTCGAGAAAAGACGAGTCGCCCTGGCAGATCCAGCCGACCTCGGCCGCTTCCGCTAGCGCCGGAATCAGCAGCAATGACGCCAGGGTGATGATGTTCTTGGTCCACAACATGTCCAGGTTCTCCTTGGTTCGGTCTTGGCTTCAAAATGAGCCGTCTATGTCTCTCCGCGACGGAAATGCGATCCCTATCCCTTGACGCGTAATCGATGACTGGAAGCTGACACGGCCGGAAAGAAGCCTCAGGTCGGAAGAGACCAGGCTAGTCTTCTAGTTCAGCTGGAGATTTGGTAGAGAAGCCCAGGTTAGCAGCCGACCCGGACCGTACGGTACAGTCCCTGTCAACACCTCTGGACCGAAACTCGGAATCACAGGCAGATTGGCATGACCGGCATTGATTGGCTACGGGCCAAGGAGCTCTTTCTGGAGTTGGCGGAGCTTGACGAGGGCTCTCGGCGAATGCACTTGAACGTTCTCGCCCAGCATGAATCGGAACTCGCTGATCAAGTCCGCTCCTTGCTCCGTCACGACACCGAAGGTCTCTCACCGACGGTTGCAGCCGGAGCCCTGGCCAAGACATTGGATCAGGCTCAGGACCGGCTCTGGGCTCAGCGGCGGCTGGGTCGCTACCGGCTCAAGAAGAAACTCGGCCAGGGCGGCATGGGAGTGGTCTACCTCGCTGAGCGGGCGGATCGAGAGTTCGAGAAAGAGGTGGCGCTGAAAGTGCTGCCGCTGGGCCTCGACACGCCCCTGGCGATCGACCGCTTCCGCCGCGAACGTCAGATCTTGGCGATGCTCGAGCATCCGGCGATCGCCCGTCTCCTGGACGGTGGCACCACCGACGACGGCCTGCCCTTCTTGATGATGGAGTACGCCCCGGGGCTACCGATCACCGATTACTGCGAGCAGCAGCGGCTGCCCATAAGACAGCGCATCAAGCTGCTGCTGGAGGTCTGTGCGGCGGTCAGCTTCGCCAACGCCAATCTGGTGGTCCACCAAGATCTGAAACCAAGCAACATCCTGGTCGACGCCGGCGGCAAACCGAAGCTACTCGACTTCGGTATCGCCAAGCTACTCGACGACCCAGCGGCCGAGCAGACCCAGGTTCTCGCCTTGACCCCGGGCTACGCCAGCCCGGAACAACATGCCGGCGGACCGATCACCACCGCCAGCGACGTCTATTCACTGGGCGTCCTGCTGGGCGAGCTGCTGACCGGCCAGCGCCCGCGAACCGCCAACCCCCATGACTCTCTCGCCCCCTACAGTCTGACAGCCAAGCTCTCAGGCGACCTCGACAGCATCGTCGACAAGGCGTTGCGCGAGAACCCGGCCGAACGCTACGGCTCGGTCGATCGTCTGGCCGGGGATCTGCGCCGCTACCTCGCAGGCCAGCCGGTCGAAGCCCGGCCGCCGACCTTCGTCTACCATGCCGGTAAGTTCCTCCGCCGCCATCGCTGGGCAGCTTCGACAGCTATTGCTTTCGCCTCCCTGCTGGTGGCTTTCTCCGTCTCTTCACTGCTCCAAGCACGCGCCACGGCACGCCAGCGCGACCGCGCGGAAGCGGTCTCTGACCTGCTCACTGAAGCCTTCCTCCAGGCAGACCCATCACATAGCCGCCGCGGCGACGTCAGCGCGCGGGAGATCCTCGCCATCGGCAGCAGGATGGTGCGGAGGAAGCTGCGAAATGAGCCTCAAGTCATGGCCGAGATGCTGCACACCATCGGCTCCGTGCAGTCTGCATTGGGCCTTTATCAAGAGGCCACCACCAACCTCGACGAGGCTGGCCTGCTACGCCGGCAGCTCAGTGGCGACGACAGCGCCAGCTCGGCCTCGACCGAACTCGAACAAGCACGATTGCACTATTTTCGCGCCAACTTCGACTTGGCAGAGGAGATCGCCCGCCGGGCCGCGGGCAAGCTGCGCCGCTACCGCTCGCCGGCAGTCGCGGAGGCGACCCACCTGATCGCCGACATCGTCTACAGCAGGGGTGACAAGGGTGCTCGCGACCGGGGCGTGGCGCTCCACCTTCAGGCGCTGGCAGAGAATGCGGCTCTGCTGGGCGAGGACAGCCTGCAGCATGCTGAAGGTCTATGCCGCTTGGCGGGCGCCTTGGGGCCCCATGGTCAGCGTCAGGAAGCTGCCGAGCTCTACCGACAATCCCTCTCTCTGCTCAACCGCTTGGCTCCGCCGAGCATCCGACAGCAGCCCTTGCACTGCGCCAGCTAGCCTTCACCCAAGGCAGTCTGGGAGAGCTCGATTCAGCCCTCAGGTTGAGCCAGATGGCGCTCGCCATGGCCCAGCGGCTCTACGGCGGGAGCCACCCTTCAGTCGCTGAGGCGCTCAATGCGTTGGGCAGCGTTCACGTCGACCGGGGCGACCTCGAAGCCGCGACAGAGCAATTCGAGGAAGCGTTGAGAATCCGCAAGAGAATCTATGGCGACGACAGTCCCAGGCTGTCGGTGGCGCACAACAACCTAGCCGTGGTGTATCGGGAATCTCGGTCGGCCGGAAGCCGCCGAGCCCCAGTTCCGCCGCGCCCTGGGGCTGCATCTGGCGGTCTCTGGCGCGGAGAACGTCCAGGCCGGGATGTTCTCCGCCAGCCTGGGAGAGACCCTGATCCACCTGAACAGGCTCGAAGAAGCTGAGTCACTGCTGCGTCAGGCGGTCGGCATCTTCGAGCGCCACTCTCGGGACGGCAAGAACGGCCGCAACGCCTGCATCGCCACCGCCGACCTCGGCGGCGCCCTGCTGCGGCAAGGGGAGATTGCCCAGGCGGAGAAGCTCCTCGGCCCCTGCCATCGCCTGCTCAGCAGCCAGCTGCGGCTGCCACCACGATTCAGGTTCCGTGCCACTGGCTGTCTGGTGGAGCTCTACTAGCAGACCGGTCGCGACGAATCGGCCGCCGAGCTAAATGCTTTGATCCACCTGCACTGAGCGGCTAGGCTGAGCATCGATGAGCCAACCCTCGCCACCGGTCACCCAGCTCTTGCAACGCTGGAAGGAAGGCGAAGCACACGTTGAGGAAGACCTGCTGCGAGCAATCTACCCGGCCTTGCGGGCGATCGCCATCAAGCGCATCTCGAGCGACCCCTCGGCTTTCTCGCTGCAGCCGACCGAGCTGGTCCACGAGGCCTACCTGAAGCTCGTCGGGCAGACCGCTCGGTGGCAGAACCGAGAGCACTTTTTCGCTATCGCGGCACGCATCATGCGCCGGATCCTGATCGATCAGCTGCGCCGCAAGCACAGCCAGAAGCGCGGTGCCGGGCTGCCGGTACTACCGCTCAGCGCGGCCCTCGAGATCGCCGCCACTAACACCTTCGACTGGCTCGACCTACACTCGGCGTTGAGCGAGCTGGAGAAGGTCGATCCGCGGGCTGGGCGGATCGTCGAGCTGCGTTTTTTCGCCGGTCTGTCGGTCGAAGAAACCGCCACAGTGCTCGAGCTGAGCTCCCGCACCGTGCTCCGCGAATGGCGTTTTGCCCGCGCCTTCTTACAGCGGCAGCTGAGCGACAGCAGCAGCGATCATGTCTAGGAACCAATCTCTCAACGGTGGTCTAGAGCCGATCGCCGTTGCCGCAGAGCAACCTCTGACGAGAGAAGCCGACAAGGGAAGGGGATGGTCGCAGCCAAACCTGGGGCAGAAGGTGGGGACTGGCGCGATGCCAGACCTCGGCGTGAGCCAGAGAAGCTCTAGAAGCTAAGAACCTACCCGCCCTGACCTCTCGGCCAAGGCCAATTAACACGGGCTGCGGACCCTTGTACGAGCGAGGCCGGCGCCACATCTTCGCATTTGCTGAGACGACCCCACCAAGCGCAGAGGCCAGCAGCAAGACCAACAGGCGTAGTCCCTAGCTAGCCGCAGCGATGGGCTACCAGGTGTTAGCGGCTACGGGAAAGCGTACGTAGTTGGTGTAGAGCGCAGACCAGCACCATTCTCTAGATCCCGCCCAACGGAATCATCATCCCCGCCGCAGGCGGGTCCGTGATCTTGCAGAATAGGGCTGTGGACGGAAGAGACGAAGGTCCAGGGGCAATTTGACTAGGCGGTCGAAACCCCTGGACCTCCCCAAGAAGCGCGACCGATAGGCCGGCTCGCGCTAAGTATCTTCGGAAATCATCGTCTCGTCTACCCTCTGTCCAGCTGGAGACGGTGCGCGAGGACTACCGGTGGTATTTCTGTGCTGGGTGTCGAGCCTCGGTCGAGATCTGCTCGCACTGTGACCGGGGGCAGATTTACTGTGGCCAGGAGTGCTCCAGCGCCGCCCGCCGCGAGTCCTTGCGAGTTGCTGGTTGGCGCTACTGCCAGACCCCTCAAGGTCGCCGAAATCAGGCCGAGCGGCAGGCCCGATGGCGTCAGCGCCAGCAGGCCGAAGCGCAGAAAGTAACGC
Source organism: Candidatus Multivoradales bacterium (assembly GCA_965248925.1). GTDB lineage: Bacteria > Acidobacteriota > Thermoanaerobaculia > Multivoradales > J023 > CBDFLE01. The sequence goes on from CBDFLE010000005.1 coordinate 1,069,789, forward strand.
ATCAGGGTACCCCACCCCCAGAGCCCCCAGTCATCCTCACTACGCCACCCCCGAGTGGGTCCAAGGACCGCCTTGCCCCGCTCGGCGAGCCGCGATGCTGCTTCTGTGGCGTTCTCTGCCGTCCATTCGTCCGTCTGGATCCCCTCAGACGACGACGGCGGCGCAAACGGAGAGATCGAAGATGATTTCAGAAGAGAAGAAACAGGAGATCCTGCGCTACCACTTCGTGGAGAAATGGCGGCCGGGCACGATCAGCCGGCAGCTCGGAGTTCACTACGAGACGGTGCAGCGAGCCCTGCGGGATGCCGGGGCGCCGACGGCGATTTCGACCCGCAGCTCGATAGTTGATCCTTACCAGCCCTTCATGCACCAGACCTTGGAGAAGTTCCCGAGCCTCCCGGCGAGTCGGCTCTACCAGATGGTCAAGGAGCGCGGCTACTCAGGAGGTGAGGATCATTTCCGTCACCTGGTGGCTCGAATAAGACCTCGTCGCAAGGCTGAGGCTTACCTGCGCCTGACCACCTTGGCTGGCGAGCAAGGGCAAGTGGATTGGGGCCATTTCGGCTCTATCAAGGTGGGAGGCGCGGAGCACAGCCTGATGGGCTTCGTTCTGGTAGCGAGCTACTCGCGTCGGATCTTCCTCCGGTTCTTCCTCAACGCGCGGATGGAGAATTTTCTGCGCGGTCATGTGGCCACCTTCGAGAGATGGCAAGGTGTCTTCAAGATCTTGCTCTACGACAATCTGAAAAGTGTGGTGCTCGAACGCCGGGGCGAGGCGATTCGCTACAACCCCAAGTTCCAGGAATTTGCCGGCCACTACCGATTCGAGCCACGGCCAGTAGCGATCGCTCGGGGCAACGAGAAAGGACGTGTAGAGCGCGCCATTCGCTATATCCGAACTTCGTTCTTCGCCGGTCGGGAGTTCAAGGATCTCGACGATTTGAATCGTCAAGCCGAGGCATGGTGTGAGGGCTGGGCAGATCGTCGGAAATGGCATCAGGACCCCAGCAGAACGGTCAGCGAAGCCTTCGAGGACGAGAGGTCCTACCTGATCGAGCTGCCCACCGAGCCGTTTCGGACCGAGGAGCGCGGCGAGGCTCACATTGGCAAGACGCCGTATGCACGCTTTGATCGCAACGATTACTCGGTGCCGTTCGATCGGGTGCGCCGCACTCTGACGGTGCGCGCCAGCCTCTTAGAGGTACGCATCTTCGACGGTCACAAGGTCGTGGCGTGCCATCCCAGATCCTTCGATCGCAGCCAGCAGATCGAGAACCCCGAGCATATCCAGGAGCTTGTCGATCACAAACACCGGGCGAAGAAACATCGGGGGCTCGATCGTCTCAGGCGCGCGGCTCCAAGGTGCGAGGCGCTGTTGCAGCGACTCGCCGAGAGAGGGCTGCCTCTGGGAACCGCTACCGCAGCACTCCTGCGTTTGCTCGACCACTACGGCACCGAGGCTCTCACCTCGGCCGTCGAAGAGGCGCTCGGCAACCACTCCTGCGACGTCCAGGCCGTTCGCCTGGTGCTCGAGCGCCGTGAGCGCGAGCGTCAGGCCACGCCGATGCTTCCTCTCCGCCTACCCAAAGATCCCAGAATCCGGGATCTCGACGTGCGCCCTCATGATCTCAACGACTACGACCGTCTCAGCCGCCAGGAGGATCCTCATGACGACGACTGAAGATCTGCTCATCCGGGCCAAGAAGCTCGGGCTGCACGGTCTGGTCGAAGATTGGAGTCAACTTCAGAACCAGCCTTGGGTGCTGCCTTTGATCGACCGAGAGGAGATAGTGCGACACCAGAGGAGCCTCGAGAGGCGAATCCGCAACGCACACATCGGCACCTTCAAGCCGATGGCCGACTTCGACTACAAGTGGCCACGAAAGATCGATCGCCTGATGGTGGAAGACCTCTTCAACTTCCAATGGCTCGAAGAAGGAGCCAACGTCATCCTCTTCGGTCCCAACGGCGTCGGCAAGTCGATGATCGTTCAGAATCTCACCTACCAGGCCTTGTTGCGTGGCGCCACCGGACGCATGCTCACCGCCAGCGAACTGCTCAACGACCTCGCGGCACAAGAGAGTTCCAGGGCTCTGCAGCGGCGCCTGGCCCTCTACACCCGGCCCGATCTGCTGGCCATTGACGAGCTAGGCTACCTGTCCTACGACCATCGCCACGCCGACCTCCTCTTCGAGGTGGTAAGCCGGAGGTATCAGAAGAAATCTATTCTGCTGACCACCAACAAACCCTTCTCCGAGTGGCAGAGCGTCTTCGCCTCGGCCACCTGCGTGGTCACCCTTGTCGATCGGCTCGTACATCACGCCGAGATCGTCACCATCGAAGGCGACTCCTATCGGCGCAAAGAAGCAGAAGAGGAAAAGAAACGGCGAGCACAAGACCGCGCGCGGCGGCGAAAGGCGAAGGTGTCATGAGCAAGTGCGACTACGTCCAGGCGATTCTCAGAGCTTACCTTGAGCAGCAGGAGACCCCTGCTCAGGCAAGACCCACTGACCGCGTACTCGCTCTTGATCTCTACCAGCAGCAAGTCTCCATCGATCAGATCAGAGCAGCCATTCTCCTCGCAGCCGGTCGACGAATCCAGCGATCTCCAGAGGCACCCAAGCTAGCCAAGATCCGATCCCTCGCCTACTTTGCGCCGGTGATTCGAGAACTCGATGGCCTTGAAGACATCGAGGGGTATCTCAAGTATCTCCAAAGCACCGCTCGGCGCGAGCAGGGGCTGCACACCGGCTCGGATTACACCGAATAGATACGTTCTTGCTCAGCCGCTAACACCAGGACGGTCTCTGGTCTAGCACACCGAGCAGCGGCGATCTGCCTCGAGAATCCTTCTTGATCGGATGCCAGGCATCCGCCAATAATGTGCCTGGCACCTTTTCGACCGGCCCTTTGTTGTTGTGGCGCCTTCGCGCCCATCTCCAGAGCTGTCCGAAGATGAAGTGGTCGATATTCTGGAAGGTCTTCGAGGCAACGAGATGACGGAACTGGTGAGCCCAGCCGCGGAGGACGCGGTTGAGCTGGTGCAGTAGATTTTCCGTCTTGGTTCCGAAGTTCCGACGAATGAGGCTCCGCGTTCTTTGGATGAGATCCTTGACGTTGGCCCGCATTGGGCGCATCAGGAGCTTGCCGTTGTACTTACGTACATTGGCTCCAAGGAAATCGAAACCGTCGTCGATATGCACGATCTGGGACTTCTTTTCGGACAGTCTCAGACCGCGTTCTTTGAGAAAGGCGGTAACCGCGGGGACGACGTTCTCTTCCAGGAGTTCCCTGGTTCTGGCCGTGGCCACGAGATCGTCTGCGTACCGAATGACATGGACCTTGGCGGCGGGCTCCTTCCCTTTTGGGCGTGGAACCGCCGAAAGGACATGAGCTTCTAAACCGTCCAAGGTCATATTCGCCAAGGTTGGCGAGAGGATTCCTCCTTGGGGAGTGCCTTGCTCAGTGGGGTGGAACATCTCACCTTCGAAATATCCGGCCTTCAGCCATTTCCGGAGTAGACTTCTATCCATCGGGATATGGTCTAGTAACCATTGATGGCTGATTTGATCAAAACAGGCTTCGATGTCCGCGTCGAGCACCCATTCAGCTGCGTTGCCCTTAGCCAATACCATGTGGCATCGCACATGGGCATCTTGGATCGAACGGGCTTTGCGGAATCCATAGGAATTTGGATCCGCCCTTTGCTCGGCTACTGGCTCGAGAGCCAGCAGATGAAGAGCTTGCATCGCTCGATCGTGCATACACGGGATACTCAGCGGACGTTTTCCGCCGTTGCGTTTTGGAATGTGGATTCGCCGTAGTGGCTGAGGCTGATAGCCTCGCCGCTTCAGCTCGTCCACGGCCTGCATCTTCTGCCGAGAGGTGTTCCAGAGAACACCGTCGATTCCCGGCGTGCGCTTTCCCTGGTTCGTCGTCACCCGACGAACCGCCAGCCGCTTCGCAGGCAGCGCCTGAACCAAAATTCGCTGGAGGGAGCGCACCTTCCCCCAGCGTTCTTTCCGAGCTGCCTTCGCAATACGAACTTGTAGCCGCTCAACGGTTTTGTACGTCCACCGCCAGTCGATATCCGACCAGCTTTCGACACCGCCCGAAGGTGCGCCGACCGCGAATTTCTTCGGGTCATCCATCGCCATTCCTCCGCAGAATCGGTTCTCCAAGCGCTCTTACAAAGAAACACCCGCTGGACGTTGGCTCGCTTTCGCGCCGGGCAAATTCCGAACCCGTATCCGATCCATTACAGACCGGCATTCGCTTCTTCCAGCGTCCTACTCCGGCACATCCAATAGCCTCCCTTGCGGTCAGCCTGCCTGGTTGACGATAGGAGTCGGAACGATCCCGGGCCGTTCGCTGACGCGGTGGGGCGGGAAAGATCGGACTCTCACCTTCGTAGGCGGACATACCAGGTTTACAAGTTCCGCTTTCGGAGTACGTAGCTTTAGGCATCAGCTTTAGACCGGGTGATCGACGACCGCGGGCCACGACTACGAGAACGTGGCCCCTGCCACCTTGCCGTTTGGCCAGGCCTGTCAGCCCCTTTGGCCCTTCATCATAACGATCCCTGCGCTGATTCACATGTGTTTGCCATGGCTACTACCAGACGCTATCCCGGATCGGGGCTCCCAGGAGCCTTGACGCCTCGCGGTGTCAAGACCGCACCGAGGTGCTTCGCGCATTGTCTGGCCCGCTCTTTATTCAGGGCCGTAGGTTCATCTGGCGGTACAGATGGTCCTCGCTCATGGGATGGGAAATCAAATAATTGCATTTCGGAGGACAACTCCTTTCATATAGAAAAGCGGCTTCTTGCCGCACTCGTAGTTGCTATAGGTGATCCGCTGTGCCTCGGGGTGATTCTCGGAGAGGAGAAAGCCTCGACCGTCGTACTCGAAGGTACGAATCTGGGTGGTGTTACCGCCCTTCAGATTAGCCTGTTTCAACCGATCGCCGGAGTCGTAGAAATAGGTCGCCTGCAGGCCGCCCGCGGGCTCGGCTACCCGCACCAGCCGGCCGTAGCCATCGTAGATCTCTTCGGTGGCAAACTGGCTTTGGTTGACGCTGCCGTTGCCAGCCACGGAGGTGCCCACCCTTCCCCGGCGCTCCACCCGCCGATCGCCGACGTAGGTCACTCGCACATCGTGGGTAGCGCCGTCTGGCGAGGGCAGCGGCCGAGCAAGAAGTGCCCGACCGCTTGCGTCGCGTCTGCTAGAGAATCAGAAGAACGGATCCAAACACGGCTCTCTGCAGCTGCTGAAATCAGAGTCCGAGAAGATCGGCAACAGCCCACCTCCAATCGTCGCAAATGTTTCGCAGCTGGCCCGAACCGGGCATGGAACGCCCTCGTGAGAGTTGTTCAGGATCGCACTGTTCCCATCGCTAACACAGCAGAAGGTAATATTTCTATCTACGTGAGGGATACAGTTGAACAGGTCGTGAGTAGTCTGCCATCGAATCGGTTCGGTTGCCCAGATCGCCGGAATAGTGCCTGTGACTTCTACTGTATAAATGAACTGTACCTGTACTGCGAGGGAGCAATTGGGCGCCATTGCATGGGCGGTAACCGAGATAGCAATGGCATGGGAAGCGGCCGGAAGACAAAGAGCCACCACGGTGATTATTAGAATCTTACGCATAGCAAGCCTCCTTTGTTCAGTGTTCTTGGGTTGCGAAATGACGTTCGAAAGTTTCAGCGACTTCCCAGACAGAACTACCCTCTAGAAACGGCTTGTCGCTCGTTACAGAAGTGTTCATACGCAGGTCTCGGTCCAGATAGATGTCAATTCCACTCGTATCGAGACCTATGGTCTTCAGATCCCGATCCAGGCTTGCATAGATCTCAGCAAGATGTCGCACTCGGTCTAGAGACCGCTCGTGATTTGCTTGTATCCTGGCATCACCCACCAGCCCGGCTAGCTCAATCGGATCCGGAGCACTTGAATCTCCATATTTCAGAACTGTTGTCGAGCCGTCCTCTTCCTGTGTTTCACGCACAATCATCGGTTGACCATTTGTTACGATATCAAGATATCGGTTGGCTGCGGCGAGGAGAATCGAAGACACCCGAGGATCTTTGAGGTTGATTGATTCGAGCAGAACCTCAGTCGATCCCGAATGCTCGAGTTGAGTCGGGACGGCTAGGAAAAAATGATGCAACAGGATATGTTTGGGAATTTCCTGCTTATCGTACTTGTACGAAAGATCTGGCAGCTCACTGGCGACTTGCTGCGCAGCGGCCATCGTGGAGAGGAGAAGGCCAATGCTCACGGCCAGGATAGGAAGTACATTCATGATTCATTCCTCCAATTAGGAAATTATCGCGGTTCATCTGGCGCGAAATCAGATAGCGAGGGAAACGCTAGCATATCTCGGCCTGCTTTTCTACGAACTTACGGGGAGCGCCTAGGACTGGTCAGCGCATTTCATGTTTCCTCCTTGGGATTCAGCAGGTTGTGTTGGTCTGCGCGTTTGTGAACGCCTCGCGATCGATGGTGCAACCCATTATCACCGGCACTCTGTATCGGCCACCGACAAGCGCTCGGCCGCCAAGCCGACGGCAGTGGCTGCGTGGCTGTCGAAAGTCAGATCGAGAGCCTGGGTTGGGGATGGCAGGGTGAGCAGGGCGGTGAGTAGAAGAACCGGCAAGGCAAGAGGGAGGTGATGGCTCGGCATTGGGGGTCGCTCCTTTCGCGGATGCGGGTTGCGGAGAATCGCTTCAGTCTCTATAGGCGTAAATGGGCCGGCTTCGTTACAACAGGGGTCAAAAACTTTCATCGGCGGTCGTTGACTTGGCTGGCGGCCAGGGCTGTTTCGAGGGCACATTCCGTGAGGGTGTTGGCCAGCTGGTCCATGGCTTCGCAGCGGCGCTGCCCATTCATCGGAATGCGCTCTCGCTCAGCCAAGGTGCGCAGAAACTGCTCGGCTTGCCGCTGACCACCACGGCGCGAGTCGAGGACTTTGTCGATGAACCAGAGAATGGCGGATGCGGGCTCCAGGTAGCAGCGGTTAAGGCTCGCCAGGAAGCTGCCGGCAAGGTCTCCGGTGGAGGTGCTGGGGTTCACTTGGAGCTTGGCCCGCGCCACGATCCAGGAATGCTCCAAGCGCAGGGAGGCACCGGTGACTTGAGAGGCGACCTGGCGTAGCAGAGCGCGCAGCTCAAGGTCGTCTAGTTGCTCTGTCCCGCTATCCATGACGGGGTGTCCGCTGCTCTACCTCGGCGGCGAGGCTCTCGATGGCGCGGGCCAGGGAGAGATGGCGCTCGGTGAGTTCGGTTTCGGTAGCACAGGGCAGGCGCACTTTCAAAGTGCTGCCTTGGAGGTGCAGATCGAGCGGCATCTCCAGCCTCTTGGCCAGCACGAGGCTCTTGCGCAGCAGGTCGCTGGCGCTGGTGAAGTTGGCGAGGCCGATCTGGCGGCTGATGACCTGGTCTGCGGTACTGGGTTGACGCCAGTGGACTAAACCCTTCAAGCCGAGTTGGATGCGTTCTGGTTTCATCGCTGTTCTCCTGGTGAGTGTCATGACCGGGTGAAAAAAGAGCCTCCGGGCCGGGAGAGAGGGCCGGCCCGGAGGTAGGGAGGGTTCCGGCGGCCTCAGGGTCTAACCGCCGGATCCGCATGGGAGGTCGAGGGAATGGGCATATTCGAAATGCCGGTGAGTCAGGCTGGCTGGGGGTCGTGGCGCGATCTGGATACTGAGCCGCCGGCCGACGACGACGATTCGCGGGGTGATCGCCAGCCGCTCGCCGGTGAAGAGCACGAAATCGACGAAGATCATGGCGTCGCGCCAAGTGTCGAGCAGGTAGTGCTTGCCGATCGCTTGGACGTTTTCGGCGCGGCGCCAGCCGCTCAGTGGGCTCAAGGCGGCTTGGATTTGATCGTCGGTCATCACGGGCGATCTACTTTCGAGTAGGAACGATTCAGGCATGCCAAGAGCCTAGAGGGCAGGCGGAACTCTCCGAGCACAATTTAGAAGAATCAGCAAAGATGCTGATCTCATCTCGGATTGGCAGCAGATGGATCAGCATCTTTGCTGACTAGGTTGTCGATCTGCCTGTCGTGCGAGGCTGCGGGGAAATCGAATTGGGAGCGCCATGTCATGGAGGGGAAGCTGCTACGGAGGGTTATCGAGGTTCTGAGCCGGATGGTCGAGGCTCACCCGCTGCTGAAGAGAGAAATCGATATCCGAGCTGGCCTCAGCACCGGCTACTTGAGTCGCGCGCTGAACACTGGCGCGATGAGCTTGCCCAGCCTGGATCTGGTGCTGGCGGCGATGAGGGTGTCGCCCCAGGAGTTCTTCAGTAGGGTGACCGGGCTCGACCCGGCCGAGTTCCTCGGTACCAGCCGTGGCGATCCAGGCGTCAGTGCTGCTCTGCGAGCGGTGTTCCTTGGCGAGACTTCCTCCTGCTGCGCTACAGAGCCGCACAGGCTTCAACTGCTACTCGAGGTGCTACCAGAAGCGGCGCTGGCTCGGCATTTTCGAGAGAATGAGTGTTGGAGAACGTTGCAGGCGGTGGAAGTAGCTTGTGACCACCTAGCCCTCGTACGCTTCACAGACCCGGGCGCCTCAGCGGAGTTGGCCCGGTCTTTGGTCGAGGGGGTCGGAGGACGCGGCGGTTGCTGTGCAGGAGCCTTGAAGGCAAGCAGAGCTTTAGTAAGCGCCAATCAGCTAGGTGGCTGGATGACGGCTGCAAAGAGTGCGGCCTACAGCATGGTGGTGCCATCATGCGGGCGAGGTTCCTTCATTTCCTATATGACCGGCGGGCAGATTATTTTCGCACTTGGAGAGTATCCCAAAGCACGGAGGTACTACAGGGAGGCTCGGAGGTTGGCGCTGGGCGACTCTGCTTGTTACCTTGAAGCAGAAGTAGCGACTGCTCGCTGTCTGGTTGTACTGGATGAAATGGACAATCGACAACTCGACTGATACCTGGATCTCCTGAAAGGTTCTTCGAACTGGCTTCGATCAATTAGCATGCACCAGTGTGCTGCCAATTGGTTCGCACGAAAGAAAATGCAGATTGAAGCGAATGTTCAGTTGCAACGCGCGAGAGCTTTTCTGCCGCATAGCGGAGCACCGTATCTAGAGGCGTGGCTGCTTTGGACCGAATCAACGATCCAACAGTCAACTGGCAACCTTGAAGCAACCGAAGAACATGTTTCGCTGGCGGTGGAGTTGTTCGCCGGTATCAATCCATTTGATGCTGTGTTGGCTAACATAGATCTTGTCGATCTCTTGATCTCGATGGGAAGGATAGAGGAGGCAAGGTCCGAATTTCACGATTTACAACAGCGGTATCTTTGGGGTACTGAGCGCCTTGGTATGCTTGCCCCACTAGAGCAAGAGTCGGAGGAGTTATCTTCAAGGACAAGCGGCGCTCAAAAGTCCAGGTTTCGGCCCACCACACAGGTTTTCTCGCGCATCAACGGACTAATCACTAGAACAACACGCCGAATTCGTCAGCGAGGAGGTGGTCGCACTTGCTATTCTGATATGGGAACTGGAAAACGACAGTAGTTCGTGGTGCAGGCGGTGCCCACCAAGCTAGCAGCGGAGCTGTACTTAGGGCTTCATTGAAGACTCTTCGCCTTGCTGCTAGGCAACTAGGCGAGGGGGTTGAGCGATTCTCTCCAATTGAGGGCAGAAGCGAGAAGTCCGGGATGGGTACTTCTCTAGACAAGAGTAGACTCTCTGGTAACCAGCCGGTGTCTTCTGTGCGGCAGCGGCCACTGCCCCACCGAGAGTTACTCCCTCGACGAAGTCATCAGGACAACTCCGGCCTTGGCTAGCGGCGCCATGTACGTGCGAGGCCGGCGCCACCTCTTCGCGATTGCTGCGGCGGCTCCGCCGACTGCTCAAGGCGGTAACACCCCCCCCACCCCAATAGTCGTCCCCAGGCACCCGAAGCGACAAGCTACCAAGCCGGGCCCTGGTCTAGCTTATCGAGCAGCGATGACCTGCCTGAAGAATCCGTCTTGATCGGATACCAGGAACCGGCACGGCGCATCGCGACAGGATTTCCGTCGAGCGGCCGCAGCGTCAGCAGATCACTAGACGCCTGGTAGGTGGCGCAGGTTGCCGGCGTGCCTCCAGCTTGTAGAACCAGTTGGCCATCTTCAATCGAACATCTGATCTCGAAAACCGCCATCGGCAGGCGAAATTGATGCCACCCATCGGCGAGAAATCGATGATAGGCCCAAGTACCCTTGGCAACCTTACTTTTCCACGAGCCGAGCACAGAGTCGGCAGACCCCGACAAACGGCGGTGCCGTATAGCCTCCTTGCCCGTTCCTAGAATGAGCTTCTTGTCAGTGAGTTGAAACGGCGTTCCCTGCGTCCTTTCAGCAGGCAGCCAGATGAGCCCGTTCTCTACTCTAAAAGCGCTGTCCACAATGACCACTACGACACTTGAGCAAGTGCCATCGCCTCGCACCTCCAATGCCGAGCTGATGCCGCTACTTGGAGTTTCGACCGCCTCCCACAGGCCATTGATCGTGACCCCTTCGGCACTTGCCGAGGGCACCGTTGGAGAGGGAGACCGAGCAAGGCTGAGACTCGGCAGAAAAACCAAGGCGAGGGAGAGAATGAATGCCGCTCGACGTTGTTCTTGAGCTTGAAAGAAAGTCACTTTTAGCCTCCTACTACTGTTGAATTGCTCCCTCATGTTGCCCCCTAAAGGCAGTTACGAAAGCAATGCTCATGCCAGCAGTCGGCGGCCAGCAGAAGGCCGTGATTTCGGGGATTTGGCGGGTCGGACAGAGGGAGAAGAAGCTCCTTCACCGTACAAGTCTGTACAAGGAACGCCTATCGATCTAAAGCAAGAGAGGGGTGAGCCAATCTACAGACTCGAAGTTCCCCGAGCGAAACAGCTAAGAACCCACCCGCCCCGCCCGCTCGGCCAAGGCCACGTAACCACGGGCCGCGGCGCGCTCGCGGACTCGCTGGGCGATGGCGCCACCTTCAGCGCCGCCGCCGGCAGCAATTCGTAACTCGGCGCGCAGCAACTCGCCCAACAGCTGTTGTTCGGCGTAGCCCGAGAGAGTGGCGAGGGCGGTGGCCGCTTCCAGGTGCCGTCCCGCCGCCGCTGTGTGGTGACGGGCGAGTTCGAGGCCAACACCGGCCAGGCCGACCTCGATCACCACTAGCTTGCGGTCACTGATGGCGGCCAGGCTCTCGGCCAACCGCAACTCGGCGGCGGCATCGGCGTAGCGACCACTAGCCCCCAGAGCCTGCACCACAACCGCTCGCGCCAAGGCTTCTTCGGCCGCGCGGCCGGCCCGCTGGCAGGCGGCGGCGGCCAGAACTGCTTGCTCCTCGGCAGCAACCGGCTCGCCTTCGAGAATGGAGAGGCGGGCGAGGGCGATCTGGCTCTCGGTTAGCCCGGCTACTTCGCCGAGTTCGCGGCGTAGCTCTAGAGCCTCTTGGTGTAGCTGGCGAGCGGCTGCTCTCTCTCCCACCACTCGCTCTAGCTCGGCTTGTTGGTAGAGGGTCTGGGCCAGCTTGCTGGGGCTGTCTATTTCTTCGGCCAGAGTCCGCGCTTGGCCGAGCAAGTCGCCGGCTCGCTCTAGCTCGCCGACCCTGAAGAACACCAGAGCTAGGTTGTTGAGGGCGCTGACCTCGCCGCCTTTCTGACCCAGCTGGCGGTGCAGCTCGAGAGCCTCGGCGCCACGCCGGCGACTGGCCTCGAGTTCGCCAGCGAGACGCTCTACCGCCGCCAGGTTGTTGAGCGTGTAGGCCACTGCGCCACGCTGGCCAAGCTCTTTCCAGGTGATCAGTACGTCTTCGAGTAGGTCGCGGGCCTTTTCCAGGTCATCGCGATTGACGAATAACACCGCCAAGTTGTTGAGCGCGGTGGCCAACCCGTGACGATTGCCGGTCTCGCGGTAGATGGCGGCGGTTTCACCGTACAGGGTCTGGGCCCGGTCTAACTCGCCCCGCCGCCGCGCCTGCAACGCCAAGCTGCCGAGGGAGGTGGCGACGCCGTCTTGATCACCAATTGAGCGAAAGCGCGACAGGGCCTCGGTGTAGTCGCGTTCGGCGTCGGCCATGTGACCCAGATCGAGCAGCGAGTTGCCCCGCTTGAGCAAAGCCAGGGCGGCGTGGGTGGGCAACGCCAGTCGGGTGTAGATAGCCAAGGCTTGCTCGGCCGAGGCCCGCGACGCCGCCGCCTGCCCAAGCGCCTGTTGGGCGTCAGCAGCCACCAAACGAGCTTCGCCGAGCAACAGGCTGGCACCCAGACCGCCGGCAGCCTCGGCGGCGCTCTCGGCGGCCGCCAGCTTGCCGGCGAAATCGCCCAAGGCGGTGCTGGCCGAGGCCATCGCCAAGTCGATTCGAGGATCGTCTGAACTCGGTGGCGGTAGGAGCTGCAATTCGTCGGTTGTCTCAAGGGCAGCCCGCGGCGAACCGCCAGCGACCTCCACCGCCGCCAACCTCAAACCGTATTCCAAGTTGTCGGGAAAGGTCTGCCATAGGGAGTCGAAGATCTCGATCGCCGCTGGCCACTCGCCAGCCGATTTGCGATACAGGCCTTCGAGCAGCAAGCGGTCTTCGCGTCCCAACTCGGTCGACAGCTCGAAGGCCCGCTTTGCCTGCTGGGTTGCCCGAGCAGCGTAACCCAACGCATCCCAAGCTTGGGACAAGGCAGAGTGCAGGAAGGCTCGACCGGGCTCACCAGCCACCGCTTGCTGCAACAAATCGCGTGCCTCGACCGGCCGCGAACCTCGCAGCGCCTCAATCGCTTCGGCGTAGAGGCGGGCAATGCCGGCATTGGTGGGCAAGCCACTGACCGCGCTGGTGGTGGCGGCTTCGGCGCCGAGTTGTTGCCGCAGCTGATCGCCAAGTCGGGTCACCAGGGCGAAAATGTCGCCGTCGGCAGCGGTTTCACCCAAAGACGCCACGGTGCGGGCCAAAGCAGTGTCTTGCAAACGCAAATCGAGACGCAGCGGCTGCCCGTCACCGCGCGCCACATAGCCGCCGCTAACCACGAAATCGCAACCAGCGGTGGCCCGCAGACGGTGCAGCAGGTCTTCGGACAAGACGCCACCGGCGCTGAGCTGAAGCTCGCGCCGCACCCGGGCAATAGTCGCCGCCGGAACCGTTCGCAAGCTCTCTCCACGGGCCAGCTCGGTGGACAGCATCTCGCCCAAGGCGGTGGACATCCAAGCCACCTCGTCGCGACCGGTGCGGTTCTCGAATCCAAGCACCGCTACGGAACTGCGCGGAGTCAGAGTTTGCGCCCCCGGCTGCCACCAGCGGTTCCAGGCCCACACCCCGGCCGCCAACAAGACCACCAGCATCAGCGCCGCGCCCAAGCCAGGTCGGCGCCGATTCGGAAGCCGTAGGCTAGCTGTTGGGGGACCCACGGCGGTGGAGTCCAAATCCGCGGTCGCTCGCCGTGACAAATTAAGTGTCGGCCCGGCGAGCGCAGTCGGTGAAGGGTGCAGCGGTTTCGCTTCCAGCGCCGCAACCACCTCTACCGCCGAGTGGAAGCGATCTGCCGGCCGACGCTCCAAGCAGCGCAGGATCACCCGCTGCCAACGCGGGTCGATGTCCGGCAGATGAACATGCGGCGGCGTCGGCGGTTCCTTGAGTCGCTTGACTGCCTTGATCAGCGGCGTCTCGCCTTCGAAAGGCAATCTGCCGGTGAGCAGCTCGTAGAGCACCACGCCAAAGGCATAGACGTCGGCCTCCGGAGTGATGGTCTCGCTCTCGAGCTGCTCCGGCGCCATGTAGGCCGGCGTGCCGACGTAGCCGGCACCGGTAACCTCGGCAGCGAACGGATCGTCGGCCCGAGCAATGCCAAAATCGGTCACCACCACCCGCGGCTCGGCGCCGGCGCCCGGCACCAGGAAGACGTTTTCGCACTTGAAATCGCGATGGACAACCCCAGCCCGGTGGGCAGCGTCGAGCGCCGCCGCCATCTGCCCCGCCAAGGGTAGAATCTCGCTGCAAGCCAGGCGACCTCGACGGCGGACGAGCGCTTGCAGGGTCTCACCCTCGAGCAGTTCCATGCTGAGGAAGATTAGCGGCGGCGCCGCCCGTGAGACGCGATGCTGACCGAGGTCGAAGATGCGGCAAACATTGGGATGGGTCACCCGGCGGGCCAGATGAATCTCCCTCTTGAAGCGATCGACCACTCCGGCATCGGCCCCCACCCGGGCGCCGATGGTTTTCAGTGCCACGCGGGTGCGCAGCTCGGTGTCTTCAGCTTCGTAGACCTCACCCATGCCACCATGGGCGATGAAACGGACAATGCGGTAGCGGTCCTGGAGAATCTCACCCGGCTGGAAAACCTGTGGCAGAGGCAGAATCACCGACTCGACCGGTGGCAGAGCATATCCCCTGGCCTCACCGACAGCCGGTGTCGACTGGCGCAACTGGCCGGTGGAGACCACTGCCGTGGGGTTCGGCGGCATGCCGGTCACCGCTCTCCCCAAGGCTGCCGAAGGAGCGGGAGACGGACGACTTGGAGGGCGGGTCGGCCGCGGCGGCGGCGCGCTGCCGCCAGCTGAGGCAGCACGATGGCGCAAGCGATAGCGCGCTCCACACGACGGACACACCACCCTCACCGCGGCACCCTTGCGCTGCTCAGCCGAGATTGGAATGTCGACGCTACACTTGCTACATCTGAGCTTCACCCACCCATGCTCCTAGCCAGACCCGCCAAGCGAGCCGTCCAAGCGGTGCTCGTCTGAGCAGCGCTGGAGGTTGTGGAATTCGGCCAAGCATATCCAATCGGCCGGCCCTGCCGCCGGGCGATGGCTCTTTTTTGCATCAAACCCAGAACCAGCGAAGCCTCTTCAGAAACGGTGGCGCACCCCGCCAAAGCCCTCGAAACCGGCCGCCGGGCGTGCTGAGAAAGCGCCAAATGCCTGCGTGAAGTAGTCTTCGCCGGTGAGGTTCTTGAGCACCAACCGCCAACTGGTCGGGCCCCGATGGTAGCTCAGGCTGGCGTCGACAATCACCGCTTCGCCGAGTTCCAAGGCGTTGTTGGCATAGGCATATTGCTCGCCCAGGTAGCGTGCCCCGCCCGCGATGCCGAGGCCGTTGGGGAAGCGCTTGGACAGCCACAAGCTGGCCAGATGCCGGGGAGCAAAGGCGGCGGCGTTACCCGAGTAGTCGGCGATGAAGAAGTCGGTCGGGCCGGGACCGAAGACCACCAACTCGGCAAACTCCACCAACTCGGCCTCGGTGAAAGCGTAGGTGAAGGAGCAGTCGAAGCCTTCCGCCAAGCGGGCGTACAGCTCGAATTCGGCACCCCGCGAGCGCTGATCGCCTTGCTGGCCGGTGATGCCGGAGGAGTCCGGAATCGACAGATTGCTGCGCTCGATCTGGTACAGCGACAAATTGAGCCGCAGACGACCGTCGGCCAGGTCGAGCTTGGCGCCGACTTCGATCTGCTGCCCTTCCTCGGGTTCGATCTCGCCGACGGTCAAGGTCGAGGGCGGCTCGAAGGATTCGGCATATTGAACGTAGAGCGACAGCTGTTCGAGCGGCTGACCGACGATCGCCACCAGGGGACTGAGCTGGCTATCGTCACGGTCGCTGCGCACCGTGCCATCGGCCTGGTAGTCGACGATGTCGAGACGCGCTCCGAGCACCACCTGGAAGAGGTCGGAAAAGCTGATTTGATCGAGCACATAAGGCGCAATCACCACGCTGCGCCCGTCCACTGCCAAGCCTTGGCCAGGTATCGGGAATAGGGGCAGCTGGGCGGTTTCGACGGGGTGAAAGGCATCGACCGAGGGCAGAAATGCAACCCCGAGGGTGAAATCGTCGGCAAGCCGCTGCACTTCCAAACCGGCGATCAGCTGGTGGCTGAAAGCGCCGCTCTCGAGCGTCAGCACCGCATCGATCTGCAGCCCGGCAAAGCTCTGCTGGTCGTCCAGTTCGGTCTGCGTTCGCAGCACGTCGATTCCGCCTTGCCGCCCGGGAGAGACACCGACGATCAAGGTGCCGTCACTCCGCCAATCGAGGCTGGTAAAGTAGATCTTCTCGCGCCATCGCAAGCTGTCCGACAGGCGGTGTTCCAGATCGAGCTGCAAGCGGGTAACGCGCTGTACAGAAAAGTCGAACGGGCTCGAGTAGTTGCGTTCCCGCGGCAGGTCGAGCAGGTTGCCGAAGAAGACCGGTAACCCGGAGTCCGGCCGATACTCACTCTCCGCCGCCTCCAAGCTTAGCGAAGCGGTGGTGCTCTCTCCGAGCCGCCAGTTGAACACCGGGTTGATCGCCCAGGCCGTGCTGTCGTTGCGCTCGCGATGGTTGTCAGACTGACGCCAAAAGCCGTTGATCCGCAGCCCTTGCCGGCGCTCGGCGAAATCGCGGTTGATGTCAAAAGCGGCTTCGATCGTCGAGTTTGAGCCGCCGTAAAGGCCAACCTCGGTGAAGTTGCTGGCCGCGGGTTGTTTGCGCACCAAGTTCACCGTGCCGGCCAACGCCCGACCGCCGTAGAGAAATCCCGCCGCCCCTTTCAGCACCTCGACCCGCTCGATGTTGTAGAGATGATGAATCGTCGACTCAGGCTCGATGGCACCGTCGGAGAGGATCAAGGCGCCGGTCACCGACTCGAAGCCCCGCAGCACGAAGCGGTCGAAGACTCCTGAACCGGTCTGGGGATTGACCCCGCTGACATTGCGCAGCGCATCGCCGAGGTTCTCGGCTCCTTGTTGCAGCAGCCGCTCTCGCTCCACTCGCGACAAGCTGGCCGGGATGGCAGCTTCGGTCATCGGCAAGCGAGTGGCGATCGAACTCTGGCTCGAACGTGGCGGCAGACGCTCCTCCACTTCGACGGTTTCACTCAGGGTGAGCTGCGGTTGCTGCTCCGCTGTCACTTCCGGCGCCGCGGTTTGAGCACCAGAAGTCCAGCAGAGGGCCGCGCATACGCAAAAAATCATCGACTTCATCGCTGCATTATTCCTCTTCGCGGCGTTCCTTGCCACAAGTTGTTCACTGCTGAAACGCGAAAAGGCAGGAAGCCGACCCTTCAGCTTCCCGCCTCGCACTGCCCATCGTCGCGACTGGGTTTAGGGCATGGTAAACGACCAGATGCTGGTGTCGCCAGTTTCGAAGCCATTCAAGAAGATGGGAATGCCCCCACAATCATTGGAGAAGCTACCAATGCGGTGTCCCCAGGGTGCTGTAATTCCGAGTGAGGTCTTCGAGTACAGGCCCAGGTACCAAGTGCGATTACCATCTGGATCGCTGGTGGCACCCGCGTAATCGCCCCAACGAGTTGGGTTGGCGGCCTGAGAGTAGTGCCCCTCGCCGGCCTTCAAAGTGCCTTCAGCCATGGTCGTGCCGAGGGCGTCTGCCGCCAAGCGGCCGGTAACATAAGCGCCCGCGAAGGAGGTCGTACTGCTCTTGGAATAGCCGATGGTCATGTTGCCGCAGGCGTCGACCGCCAGATCCGCGAAGGTGCGGTACTCGCCATCGCTGGAGATCACACCCGATTGGACAACCGTGGGGCCGCTGGGATCGATCTCCGCCCAGCGAATGCAATTGACCGTACCCGCTCCCGGATTACAAGAGATTGCCTGATCGGTCCACACCGAGCCATTGCGATACTCAGCGTCCTGCACCCGCCAGTCGTTGGCTTGAAGATTCGGCGCACCGCCCATCTGCGGACTGTTGACCGGGAAACCGGCGGATACGCCCGAGGGGACGCCGAGATCGAGGGGGCCGATGTTGGTGAGCGTGTTGGCGCCCAGAGGATCGACCCACGACCAGATACCAATGCTGTCGCCGTTGCCGAAAACCGCGTCGGTCAGGATGTAGTGAATGCCGTTCGAGGGCCAGGTGCCCTGGTCGAACCCGTGCAAGTTCATCGGCTGCGGCGTGCTTTCGCTACCCAAGCTGCGCATCACCGGCGCGGGCAGCGGGTCGCCCGCATACATCGCCGCCTTGTCGATGGCGAAAAGGACGCCACGTACTCCCCCCCCGGCCAGGAAGTTGTTGGCACCCATGACAATGGCGTCTTCGCCAACCCCGGCGTGGGGATAGTCGAAGAAATCACCGCCGGTGGCGGTGACGAAACGGTAGGCGTTCCACAGACCGGTCGGATCGCTGGTCTGGCTGACCGCGATGCAGTAGCCGACGCCCCCCTGGTCGACACCCAGGATGTAGCGCCCGGTCGACTCGTCGTAGAGAACGTTGGGATCGAACAGTCCAGTACAGCCGGCAACGCCCGAGAAGAAGCTGCCGAAGGTGGTCGCGGCTTGCGCCACGGTGCCGTTTTTCTGGTGGATCTCAAAGAAGGCGTTGACCACCGAAATGACGTGATCGCTGCCCGCCGTAAGCTCAGGATCTGGCGGGATCGAGCTCGAATTGGTGCGGTCTGGGCCCTCGAAGCTAGCCAAATTCACCGGCGCCCGGTTGACCAAGGTGGCGCTGGTGATCTGCCGCAGATTCGGGTTTGGCGGCAAGAATTGCGCCGCGGCCCGCAGGTTCTCTTCCGCTTCCGCACCGATCAGCGACGGCGGACGCAAGCGACTCTTGAGCACCACTGTGTTGTCGAAATCAGCGGTTTCGCCGATGGTGGCTACCTGCCGCATGTTGATTGCCGTCGGGGCGATCGGCGCCGTGTCGAAGCCTTCTCCGCTGCCGGTTACCGGAGTCGCTTCGAAGGTGGCCGGTGCCGCCGGCGCGAGGTTTGAATGATGGCTGCAGCCGATGTTCAGCAGCAGCAAGACCAGCATCAAAATGCCGAGGATATTTCGCTTCATCAAGTTTCTCTCCTTGGTCGAATTCAGCCAGGTCCAAGCTGGCCGCAGGCCCAGCTCTCCAAGTCTTACACAATAGAAATACGAGCGTCGAGGTCGTCGTCGAGGTCGTCGTTGTGCAACGAGCAAGACTACAGAAAAACGCCACAGAAAAACGCCACAGAAAAATCCTCAGCGCAACAATCTAGACGCCCCAGGGCAGGAAAAACCGGGACAGCCCAAACGCACAGAAGTTCATTGTACCAGTTTGCTGAATTACTTTGGTGAAAGCCCACCGCAGTGGGGGCTTAAGAGTATTGAGCTTGCGCGGTAGATGCAAGCTGCGATAGGCCGGACAGGTGCCCTTACCAGCCCACGCAACCGCCCACCGCCTGGTCCTGCGCCCAGGGAGCTTGCCGCGCCCACCGGCGCAAGATATCCGGCCGCTGATCGAGCAGCGCTAGCGCCGCCGGCAAGGGTAGAGCACGCTCGGTCAGCTGACGCGCCTCGCCAAGCCGTCGCCGCCACTCTGCCCGGCTCATCCTCGGTGCCAGCAAGTGGCCTTCGACCCCCTGGCCGAGCAGCAAAATATCGCGGCCAAAGTCTCCCCACAAGCTGTCGAACGACAGCAGATGAGGCCGGTAGGACAGCGGCGCCGATTCGCGAAAAAGCGCCAGGGCGGTCGCGGCATCGCCGATCTCGACATGCTGGCGGCAGTGGCGCCAAAAAGGCGAATCGAGACGGCGGTTGAAGCGGAAATGCAGGGCCAGGAACCATCTTAGATCGTCCCAGAAATCACCCAGATATTGGTTTACCAAGCGCCGTCCAGCGGGTTCGTCGAGACGCCGGGGAAAGTGCCGCACCAGGGTGGTTACCGCCACCAGAACCATGTGCAGAGCGGTCGACTCGAGAGGCTCGACAAAGCCATATGCGTTGCCCAGGGCAAAGACATTGCCGCGCCAGGCCCGCCGTCGTCGACCACTGGTGAAAGACAGCAGGCGAAGTTCGCCGACACCGGGCACGGCGGCTCGCAGCTCGCTCTCGGCAGCCGCCACGGTGGTCATCGCCTGGGCAAAGACATAACCAATGTGGTCTTCCGCCGCCAACGAGATTCGCCAGCGCCAACCATGCCGCATGGTGCTGGCGGTGGTGAAAGCCGAGGGCGGCATGCCGCCACCGAAACTGCCAGGCACCGTGCCAAGCAGCACCGCATCGGTGGGCAAACTGCCGGCCCAAGGGTCGAAGGGCTCGCCAAGAGCCTCGCCGAGCAACCGCGAAGCAAAGCCGGAGGCATCTATCCAGAGATCAAACTCGAACTCTTCGCCAGCGTCGGTGAGCACTGCCGCCAAGCCTTCACCAGCAGTATCCGGACGCGCCTCCACTACTTGTCGATCGATGAACCGGATCCCGGACCGTCGCGCCACGCTTTGCAAATAGTCGACGAAAGGTCGATTGTCGAGGTGGTAGGCGAAGGGAGCCGGCAGCAGCTCGTAGTGGCCGCCGCCAGCGTCCAGCAGCGGACTACGGTCGGCTTCCATCAGCAAAGAGGCCGGACAGTAGGTGTTGAAATCACCGGAGTAGTGCAGCGCCTCGAGTAGCGGGCCGCGCTGAAACGGGTAGTTAAAATGGCCGCTCCCCGGTCTGCCCCAGTCGAAACGAATGCCCAGCTTCCACACCGGCCGCACCCGCTCGAACAGCTCCTGCGGGTCAAGTCCCAGGGTCCCGTGGAGAAAAGCCGGCATCAGAGGAGTGGTGGCCTCACCGACACCAATCACCGGAATCTGACTCGAGGCCACCACCGTCACTTCAAGCTCGGGCAGCTTGCGACGTAGGCCCAATGCCGCCAGCAATCCGGCTGTGCCGCCCCCTAGGACACCGACGGTTCGCACCTCCGATCCCGGCGACCGCCGTGGCCGGCCCAGGTCGAGCTGGGCGGTCACTCGGGCACTGTCGAGATTCACCGAGGGCGGCAAGTGGGGCTCGAGAACGACCCCACAAAGCTGCCACAACACCTGCCGTACCTCGGCCTCGGCATAGCGCGACGCGGCGGCGGCGATCACTTCCCGCACCGTGCGATGACTGTCGACCAAGCCGAGCAAGAACTCTAGATCGGCTTGGACCAGGCCCGGAAAACGCAGCCGGCGGCCCTCGACCCGCACTCCCAGCGTGCCCCCGCGGTCGCTCAACTCCACACCGTCGAGGCGCCGCAAGACGAGGTCCTCGAAACGCGGTGGTTCGCCCTGCTCTGCTGCCATGGATGGGCTCCTGTGCCGAGAATCAAAAGCTGTTCAACGTCGACGTCTACGACCGCCGGACAGGCAAGGCTAGGCTATACCTTCGATCTGAGCTATTTGATACCATCTATTTGATCCAATCGGCTCGACTCAACCCGATCGACTCGGCGGAGGGCTTGGAGACCGTGACTGTCACTCGTTCGATCCACCACCAGCGCTTGCGGCGAGCCAATGAGTATGCCCCGGCGCCTCGCGCAAGAAATAGAAGCTGGCCAACTTGCGCAATTCCTCGAACACTACCGGCGGCAACTTGTCGAGGGCCTGCTCATCCCGACCACTCCAGTCGGCGAGAATCGCGGTGATCTCGGAGGCCGTGGCGGGACGAGAATCAATCCTACGGTTCATGGCCTTCTCCCAGTTCAGCGTTCGAGCAGAAAGAATCCGGCCGGCCGCGAACCATCGCTGCAAGTCAAGATGGTCAGCCGGTGAGCCCCGGCATCCAGCTTCACCGGCAAGGTCACTCCGGCGCCCAACACCGCTCCCAGGGTACCGGTCGAAGCCAACGCCCGGCCATCCAACCACAAGCTCGTGACACCGACCGGAGCCAACTCCCAGCGTCGCCGCTCGGCCTTGGCCAGCTGAAAATCATGCACCAAAGCCTGGCAGCGACTGGGCGGCTGCAAGCGCCCGCAGTCGACCAACCCCTCGCTGGCCCGCAGTTCAGCCGCGACTAACCGCGGGTAGGCCGGCCACTCCGGCACTGGCTGGTCGGGCATCACCGGCAGCTCGGTGCCTCGCGGTACCAAACGCCAGTCGAGCACAAAGTCCTGATTGCCTTCAGCCACTAACTCGTAGAGCAATGTGTAGCCGCCATAGCGCAGTCTAAACCGAGGGTCAGCCTCTAGCTGGCGCAGCAAGGCAGGGTGGCGATGGAACCGCGATAGGGCCAGAAAGTCGCT
Organism: Candidatus Multivoradales bacterium; assembly: GCA_965248925.1. GTDB lineage: Bacteria > Acidobacteriota > Thermoanaerobaculia > Multivoradales > J023 > CBDFLE01. The sequence goes on from CBDFLE010000005.1 coordinate 1,091,689, forward strand.
GTCGAGTCGCTGCCGCAAGGCCAGCGGAATATCCGCCTCACGCCCCTCCATAACGGCCCGCAGGGAGGCGTGCTCGGCAGCAAAAGGCAACGCCATGAACACCGGGTCGAGGACGTTGAGGTAGCGTCCGTGGGGGGCAAAAAAGAAATAGTTATGAGTTGCACCCCACTCTGCCGCCACCCGAGCTCCAGGCGGTAGGGCTCGGCCAAAAGCGGTCCAGTCTTCCTCGCGCTCGAGTTCCGTGCCGCTCGACTGGCTCAGACCCGACAAGAACTCCTGACTGCGATAGCCGCCGACCAGCAGCGGCAGGAGTAAAAGCGACCACAGCGGCAAGGTGCCCCGGCCCCAGAGCGAGATCCGCGCGCCAATGCCAAATCCCCTAGCGCGCAACCCGAAGAGCAAGGCCAGGCTGAAGAAGGGAATAGCGTAGGTCGAGAATCGCAGCATCAGACAGTAAAGTCCGCACCACGCCACCGCCGCCACCGCGAAGACATCCGCCAGCTGCCGGTCCTCCACCGTTGGCTCGCTGGCCATAGGTCGCCGGGCCAACCACAGCAAGCCCAGCACCAGAGCCCAGGGGAGGTTCATCAGCAAGAGGTCGGCGGCGCTCTGCGAACCGATCTCCGTACCGACGTCGAGCACCGATTTGTAGCGGAAGAAATCGATGCTCTGCACTTTCCACACCCGCAAGTTGTGCGGCAGATGGGGGTGCAGCAGAAGTCCGCTCACGGTGCCGAGCAAGCTGTAGAGCAGCAAGCGCCAATGCCAGCAACGCCGCATCCAGCCTTGCTGTAGGAACCACAGAAAACAAAGCCCCACCAGGGCGTGAAACGCGGTGTAGGAGAGAGCGAAAAGAACCGCCACGACTCCCAACCAGCGGAATCTGCCGCTGCCGGCGCACCAGCTGGCGAGCAGCAGTAGAGCCAGCGCTAGCAACTCGGGTCGCAGGCGAACCGCCCGGCCGAGGAAGGCCAAGGAGCCAAAGTAGCTCACCCAGGGCACCAGCAAGAGCACTCCCCAGGCCAGCCCGCGTCTCCGGCCGGCCGGCCGGCGCAAGGCCCTGGCGCCCAGGGCGGCCAGCAACCCCACCAGCAGGCCATTCCACAAAGCCAGCGCCCAGCGCCCACCGAGGCTGGCCTGCTCCCCCCCAGCGAGCGGCACCATCAAGAGGTGGAAGAGCAGCTCTTTATCGCCAAAACCATCACGCAGCAGACTGAACCGTAGCCAGGGCAATTGATCGACGACCCCCTCTTCGGCGTACAGCCGGGCAATTCCCAAGTGGTAATAGGAGTCGGTGTCGTAGAGTACCGGGAAACTGGTAAACAGCAGGCCGAAGAGCAAGGTCGACAAGAGCGCCAGCAGGAGGACGGCGAGCCGTTGCAGCCCGGCCGCGCGCGGCGGACCTCCAGCACTGTTCAGCCGGTGAAGACGCTCAGTCAGCATGGGCGAATTGTATCCGTGGTTTTTTGATAGATTTGGTCTACTAGTTCATCAGCGCCGACAAAGAGTCGGTATCGCAAATTTGGACGCACAGAAGGGAAGGTGGATGGCCGGCGATGTGCACGAGATGCTGCAGCGGGTGCTGTCACGCGAAGCCGAGGGCTACGCTTGGCTCTACGACAGTTTCGCCACCAAGCTCTATCGCCGCCTCAGCCAGCGCTACGCTCATGCGGGAGGACTTGAGGCCGCCGACCTACTCCAGGATGCTTTTCTCTTTTTCCTACAGAATGACCACCGTGTCCTGCGTTACTTCTTAGACCGGACACCTCGCAGCGAGCAGACCGAGCAGCGCTTCGAGCGCCACCTTTGGGATCTGGCCTGCGGTGTCGCCTCCAACCGGCGGCGGTCGGCGGCACAGCGCAAGGGTACCGTGCCTTTGGGCCATATCACCGAGGTCACCGCCTCGCCAGAACCCGGCGCCGAACGCCGTCTGGTCGATCGCGATCGCTTGCAGAAGCTCAACGACTGCCTGGAGCGCTCGAGCGAGCGGGTCTACCTCTACTTCAAAATGCGTTTCGCCGACGGCCTGGCGCCAGAGGAGATTTGCGCGGCCACCGGTTGGTCACGGCGATCCACGTACAAGCTACGCCAAGCGCTCAACAAAGCGGTCGACAAATGCGCGGAGGCTCTGGGCCTAGAGTTGACTGGTGGAGATCCTTGACCATGCTCCCCAGGCGCTCATTTGTCAGCCGGCTGCCGGCACTTGCCCTGACCGGGCTAGCAATCTGCTTGGCCAGCGCTTGCCGGCTGGCCGAGAGCGAGCCTCCGCCAATTCTCCTCAGCGCTGATCTGCGCCGTGCCCAAGAGGTCGATATCGACGCCAACGGTCAGCTTCGTCCACGCTTTGTCGGCCGCCGAAACGACATCTACGTCTGTGTCGAGCCGGGCAAAGAAGAAAGCACCAGCCAATGGCAAGCCCGCTTCGCTCTCGGTCGCCAGCCCCGCCCAGCCGATCCGCCGCGCCCGGCGGTCCACAGTTTTCAGCAGGTTTGTTTTGGTGAGCCCATCCCGGCGGATTTACAGCCCAACCCGGCACTGATCCTGCACGGCGTGATCTACCGCCATGGCCAGCAGGTACACGAGATAGAACCCCAGATCTTCGCTTACCAGCTCGATGATCGAGACTTCGGAGAGTGGGTCAGCGAAGACCAGGTCAGCGCCTGTCAACCCATCTTCTCCAGCATCGGTCGCCGCTGTGATAGCGGCCTCGATTGGCTTTGCTTCCAGATTTTTCTTGCCTGCCAGTCACGGCTGGCAGCTAACGACCCGCAGAACAAGGACTTGGCGGGCGACTTCGATGCTTTGGAAGAACTGGCCAAAACCGCCAACCTGCCGTTAACCGCGGTCAAGCAGAAAGCCATCGCGGCCTTCTTTTTCCGCCAGAAGGGAAGTCCGGAAGCCTTTGCGGAAGCACGCTCGCGACTCGCCAGCCTCCCTCCGTGGATCGAGCAACGGCCGGCGGACGAAGCTCATGGCATTGTCCATCAGACTCGCGGCGATTTAGCCGCTGCCCATGGCGACCTCAAGACAGCGCTGGGTTCATTCGAACAATCTACTCAATTGCTGCGCCGCGCGTTCAGCGTCGAACATCTTTCGAATCGTTTCAAGCGGGCCAAGATTATTGGGCTGGCGGGATCCGAGCGGGAAGCCATTGAGAGCCTGGAAGCGACCCTTGAGGATTGCACTGCCCTTACTTGCCGGCCGGCCTTGGTGGCCGCCGCCCGCGGCGACATCGCCTGGTGGACCCTGCTCGATCCGCAGAGCAGCAAGCAAGAAATCGCCGCGGAGGCCGAGTCCCTAGAGTCCGTCTTACACCTGCTCGCCAGCGAGGGACCTGTTGCAACGGCGATTCAGCTCATCAACCTGGCGATGCTCTACTCCCGTCTCGACCAAGACCCCATGGCGACACTGAAAAAAGCCCTGAGCCTGGTCGAGGGTGACGATTCACGGCGAGCTCGCCAGGTCAAGGGGTGGTCCGAACTGGTGATCGGCCAAGAAGGCCTGAAAGCCGGAGCTCACGCCCAAGCGCTGGCGCATTGTACCCACGCCGCCACCAGCGCCAAGAATCACCAAGCAGAAACCCTGGAGGCCTTCGCTTGGACCTGCCGAGGACGAGCTGAGCAGCAGAGGAAGAACTTCGACAGCGCCCTGGCGGCCTTCCGCCAAGCTCGCCACCTCTACGAATCGGCAAACCCCAATCAGCTGAGTCAGGACATCTCTCAGTCTCCCGGCCCGCGTGCCGAGACTTACTACCGCGAGGCCAGTGTCTTGCTCGAGCGCGGCTCGGCGGGCGACCCGCAGCGGGCGTGGCGGCTGTTGGCGCAGCTCGACGTGCTGCCACCCATCGGTGTTCTGGTTGGCGCCAGTGACGCGGACCACGCCAAGATTGGCAAGCTGCGCGACGAGCTGGGCGACCTCGAGGGAATAGCCCCGCCCAAAGAAAGGGAGCTGCGCGAAAAGAGAAAACGTGAGCTGAGGGAGAAGATCCAGCGCCTGACTCGGGAGACCTACAACGCGGTTCGGCGGCAGCCGAGTCCCGATCGTGAGTTGCGTTTTCGCGCCTTCACCATCGATGATCAGATCTTCCTGTTACACCGCGACAGCCAAGGCCGAGCGCGGTTGATCCGCAGTACGGAAATGGCCAGCCAGGAGCTGCGTCGGCTGACCGATCAGTTGACCCGAGCATTGGCGGGGATTGGTGAGCCGGTAGATGATCAGTTGTGGCGGTCGTGGAGCGAGCCCCTAGCCGCTGCCTTGGTGCCCGAGACCAAGCTGCTGGAGGATCTCAGTTCTTTTGCCATGCACGGCGTTCTACAAGCAGTACCCCTCGCCGCGCTGCCTCTGGCAGAGGGCGGCTGGCTCGGCGATCTGACGACCGTCGTGGTCCGACCGGCGGGCACCAGCGAACTGCCGCCGACCGACAATCGGGGTGGCCGACCGCTGGTGGTGGTCGATCCGACCAGTGATCTGCGCAGCGGCCCGACATTGAAGAGCTTCTACAGCAAGACTCTGCCTGACGCCCACGTACTGTATCGCCAACAAGCTACGGTCGCCGCCTTCCGCAACGACCTCGCCGAGGCCAAATGGCTGCACATCGACGCCCACGGCAACTACTTTGACTACTTCCCAGAACTGTCGAGCCTGAAGCTGGCCGATGGCGACTTCGCTATTTCCGATCTGGACGAAGTCTGGGCACGCCTCGACTTCGCCAATCTGAGCAGCTGCCGCACTGGTAGCTGGCCGATCACTGCTAACGCCGGCCGCTACGGTATCGCCGGCCACGTGGCGAGATTGGGAAGGCCCTGGGTGCTGGCCAGTCGCACCGACCTCACCGACAAGCTGGCCAGTGCTTTCAACAAAGCCTTCTATCTGCTGATCGCCGATGGCCAGGCAGTACCCGAAGCCTACCGTCAAGCGCTGGCGCAGGTGCGCATCGAGCAACCCGCCAGCGAGTGGGCAGCGCTGCTGCTACTGCGCGCCGCGCCGACTCCTGCAGGGGTCACAGCGAGCGGTGGCTGAGCTGCCGGCAGCTGTGATGCGGGGGGGGGGGCAGTTTTTTTCGAGATTTCTTGCCAACCAGGGGTCAAGAACCTCTTCCCTTGACTCCTGGGATGGTAGAGGGTGGCTTCTTCTCGACCTCTCACTAATTTATTGGGGGACATCATGAGACCGATCGACCGTGAAGAACTGCTGTGGGAATTGTCCGCCAGTGCCGAGCGAGCTGGCCAAATCGCACCGATCGACAGCCTGCTGATCCGCTACCGCGAAGACGATCTCTCGGCGGGGGAAAGGCGTCGGGTCGAAGAGCTGCTAGCTCACGATGCCAAGGCCCGTGCTCGTCTGGCGGAGCTCGCCGCGGCGCGGCCGCGAGAACCGCCGAGCGAACTCCGCGCGATGCTGCTCGGCCTGGCGGCACCTCCCCAACCCAACCGCTGGCGGCGCTCGGCCCTGCTAGCCATCGCCGCCACTACCCTGCTGGCCCTCGGCGCGCTGCTACACAGCACACTGGCTCCCGGCGGCAAGCCTCTACCGGCGGAAGTCGCTTTCGAGCTGTCGTTCAAGGGCGGGCTGAGGGAAGTGCGGGGCAATAATGAAGTTCCAACCCAGGCCGGCCACGCCGAAACTTACGAAACCTATCCTTCCGACACCATCGAGCTGTGGTTAACCCCCGAGATCGACATCGCTGACGACCTCGATTTGACCTATGGGGTCTACCTGCAAGACAACAACAAGCTGATCAAGAATACCGCCGTCGAGATCCGACCCGAAGGCGGCGGCGCCAAGCTCCTGATCCAAGCCAGCGAACTGCTGGGAGGCAAGCCCGGCAATTTTGAGATCTTTGTCGCTGTCGGCGCCTGCGCCCCCAATAGCATTCCACTGCGAGGCCGGGCGGCTCTGGAAGCACTGCATGGCGGCGGCCAGCGCCGCGCCTACTCACAACCGTTGAAGCTCATTCCGGAACCCACTGCGGAGGATCCGGGTCCAGATTTAGACAGTTGAAGCCGCGGCATTCCTGGAGCTCGATCGAGCCCCGTTCTGGCGCTATTTTGTTACCGAGAGGAATGGGGATTCTGTGCAGGTACGTCGAAAACCGAAAGCTTACATACGTCTATGCGAATACGCAAGAACTAGCATTGTGGCCAGCGCCGCAATCAGCCTGGCATTGGTCGGTAGCACGGCTTCTCAGGCGTTCCAACTCGTCGAGCTACCTTTGCGCGTCGATTGGACGCTCTACTCAGCCAACTCCAACGAATGCTGCGTACCGCCACCAGCCAGCGGCGCGGTAGCCTGCGGCAACTACGGCACCTTCTTTTTTGGCGCCGATCCCGGCGGCTCGGTCGACTGTCTGGTCAAAGCCGGGGGGTCCGATCCCAGTCCGATTGGCTACAATCTACCCAAACACCAGGCCGATCAGAATTTCTTTGCCCTCGAAGTGCCGATCGAATGGCCGAGAAAGGCCGGCTCGCAGCAAATCGGCAACGGCGACGACGGTCAAGGCGACCACGGTCAAGGCAGCGATAGCGACCAGGAGCAGCCGCCGTCCCCTCCAGTTCGTCCTCCTGGCTCACCCTGCCATGATTTCTCTTGCCTGAGCCCGGCCGGCGGTGAAGACGGCCAGCAACCCTGGATGATGATTCTCGACTGGCAAGAAGAACCACTCGCCAAGCACGGCATGATGGTGGCGGCAATCGCCAGCCAGATGTTCCACGAACCAGTGACCCTATTCGGTGTTGACCGTCCCGAAACCGTAACCTTGCTCGGCGCCGGCATCAGCGACGCCCACTTGATCTACAACCTCTGCGAGGTGATCGAAGAGGTGGATGCGGGTACCCTGCGAGCACCGACCAGCCTCAACATGAGCCTCGGCCGCCACCACCAGGAGGGCGAGGCCACCGATCTGAGCTGCGACTCCAACACCCTCAACTGCCAACTGGCCCAGGTCATCCAACAGCTCCGCCACAAGGGCACTATCCCCTTCGCCGCCGCGGGCAACTATCGGCAGAAGGAATTTCCCGGCATCCTGGAGCACGTCGTCGAGGTTGGAAACTTGGATATGGCCCGCTTCCAGGCCAGCCAAGCCTCCGAGCCCACCTGGGAAACCCCCCCGGACACTCAGTTGCTAATGCCCGGCTACGGCATGTGCATCGAATACCCCGACCACGGGCAACGGTTGCTCTACGCCACTCCTGGCGGCACTTCCTTCTCCAGCATCAACGCCGCCAGCATGATCAGCAGAGCCATGTTGGACTACGACCTGGCCGATCCGACGGGCCTTTCCTGGGCACCGGAATGGCGAGAGCACCCCGAGAGCCACGGCGGGTGTTTCGTTTTCGGCGACTTCTCACCGCCGAATTGCAACCCGGTTCTCGACCGGATGATCAAACGGATGACCAATTTCCCAGTTCCCACATGCTGGTCGCCGGAGATCTCCGCCTCGGTACTTGATCTGGACATGCCGGCGGTGCCACCGCAGCGCAAGCTAACCCTAGATAAGCCCGGACTGTCGGAGTGCCTGGCCAACCACCTGCCAGCCCCCACCAATGACATTTGCATCCCCTGTGGCATGGGTCAGAGCGAGTCCAAATCAGCGCCGCTGGGTAAATACATCGACCGCCCCATGGACGCTGCCAACGATTTGATTCTCGATCTCTCGGGGAGCGCTCCAGAGCAGAGCAGCAGCGCCACTCGACCGACCTCGATGTACTTGCGGATCGGTAGTGAATTCCATCTCCTACTCGGCCCTGACAACCCGCAAGAAATCGCCGACTTGTCTGATGCCAGGTACCAAAACTTGGTGGTGCGCAACGCCATCTCTTATGTCCCAGCGGACATCCAACCCTCCTTAGTGACGTTCTACGCCCAACCGGGTGCCAACGACCTAGGTTGTTGGCACGCTTCACCGATTCTGCTGATGGGTCGCTAGGCCTCACCAGCACCCAGGGATTGAAACCACGAGATCAAAACCGCGAGATGAAGACCGCGGCGCCCGGAACCACTCCAACAACAGCCGCCGTTCAGTAGCAAGCAGAAGGGGATACATTGAAAAGAATTCGGCTCATGCTAAAGACTCGCTTTCGCCGGCCTCGGCTGATCGCCGCCATCGCCTGCGGCCTCCTACCGATCAGTGCCACCGCTCAAGCAGGAGTGATATTCCCGATCGTCGACCCCGACGATATCGAATGGACCCTCTACTCGTCGCAGCCCGGAGACTGCAATTCGCCTCCCCCCGACTCCTTGTCGGTAGATTGCGGCACCTACGGCACGTTCTATTTTGGCCCACCGCTACCACAGTTAGATTGCACCGATTTGGCATCTGGAACCGAAAGTGCGCCGGGCGGCTACAATCTGCACAGCTTTGAGGTGCTAGCCAAGCGGCAGTACACCGACGCGGTCTTCACCATCCTGCCGATTCTAAAAGCCGCCGCCAATATCGGCAGCGGTACTGGCAGCGGTATTGGCAGCGGTAATGGCGAGCTGAATCAACCACTGGAGGCACCGCTCAAGCCCTGCGCCAACGGCTCGTGCCTGAGTCCGCCCGGCGGCGGCGATGGCCAGCAGCGGTGGCTGATGGTCCTCGATTGGAAGAATGGGCCGCAAGCGGATCATGGCCTGATGATGGCGGCGATCGGCTCCCAAGTATGGCAAGGAGCGGTGCATCTGGCCGGGGTCGATTCGACAGAGACCATCAGCGTGCTGGGCGAAGGGATCAGCGATGGCCACTTGATCCATCAGCTCTGTCAGATCGTCGACTCAGTAGACGACGGCATCTTGCGCGCTCCGGAAGGCCTAAGTATGAGCCTGGGACGCTACGACGAGGGAACTAGCTCCTCCAGCAGCTGTACCGCCACTTCCAGCGAGTTGACTTGTCAGTTGCAACAGGTAATCCAGCAGTTGGCCGACGCCGGCACCCTGGTATTCGCCGCCGCGGGCAATTACCAGAAGTTGGAGATTCCCGCCACTCTGCCCAACGTCACCGATATCGGCAATCTCGACATGCCGGCCTTCCAGCATTTCGGCGCCATCCAACCCTCCTGGGAATCACCCGCCGAGAGCACATTGGTGTTTCCCGGCTCCGGTATTTGTGTGGAATACGAAAATGCTGGCGAGCGGTTGCTCTACCCCACGCCGGGGGGTACTTCCTACGCCAACATCATCGCCGCCAGCATGATCAGCCGCGCCGCTGTGACCTACCAACTGCCAGAGCCCCTGGCCTACTCTTGGAAACCGAGCTGGCAGCAGCCGACCAACGAGCATGGGGAAGGGAATGGCGAAGGCTGTTTCGTCTACGGCAATTTTGGCTATCCCTATTGCAATCAAGCCGTGAGCCGAATGATGAAACGAATTCTCGGCTTTCCGATAACAACCTGTTGGTCGGTCGAGATCAGCAATGCGGTGCTCGAGATAGACATGCCGGCGGGTGCACCGCTGGTCGGCGTCACCGACGACGCACCAGGGCTATCCCAATGCCTTGCCAACCATCAACCAGCACCGACCAACGATCTGTGCATCCCTTGTGGCATGGGCCAGAGCAAGGCCAAGGCACAGCAGCTGTGGCGGTCGAAGGCTATCGGCAGACCGATTGACGAACGACGAGACGCGGTGCTCGACATCTCCGCCACTACTCCGCTGAACCCACCCGGTACTTCAGTCACCCTCGAGATCACCGAGCTCTTCCTGCGGGTCGGCGAAGACTTCTACCCGCTGCTCAGCAGGAGCGACCCCGGTCAGGCGTTCCAGCTGAGCCAAATGGCGAAGGCTAAGTTCGAAACCCTGGTGGTCTATGGTGCCATCCCCTTCGTGCCTGCTGGATCGCAACCCTCGCTGGTGGCTTTCTACCAGGAAACGGCTTCAGCGGGATCCATCCAAACCGACTGTTGGCACTCCTCGCCTCTGAACATGATGGGGGCCGGTGACGCGAACTCGCTATACCCCTGACCCCGCCGCCTGGCAGTCTCCTGGTTTAAATCGCACTCGAACACCTGCCGCTGATCGGCCTTGGGGGGGGGGCAATCAGCGGCCCTTCAGACTCCTGAATAATCAAGGGGAGCGAACCAAAGTGACCTTTCGCAAGTCTTCGGGGGCAACATGAGACTGATTGAAAGAGACCACCTACTATGGACCTTGGCGGATATTCGGCGGCAGAACGCCACGGAGGGGCCAAATCCGGCGCCGCAGGCAATACCGATTGACCACCTACTGCTGAGCTATCGCCACGACCAGCAGACCGCCGCGGGCCGCCGCCGCATCGAAACCTTGCTGGCCAGCAGCAGCGCGGCTCGCCGCCGTCTGTATCACCTTGCCGAGGTCAACCTATCTTCGCCGCCAGCGGAGCTGCGGTGCCAACTCCTCAGCAGGGCCCGGCAGCCGCGCCGACACCACATCCATGGGTCGGCGTTCCTCGCCCTGGCGGCAACGGCCTTGCTCGCGCTGGGTTCCTGGCAGCTGCTCGGGGGCCAGCAGCCTCTGCCGTTGCCAGCGCAGACCTCCTTCACTTTAGTGCTCGAGGGTGGGTTCGGCGCACGCCGGGCTGCTGACTCCGCGGCCGCGGCCAGCACTACCCTGGGGCTTGCTAGCGTGCATCCTTCAAGCCATTTGAGATTCGTTCTGCAGCCCGAGAGCGAGTTCGACATGGATCTTCTGTACGGCCTCTACCGCCAGGCTAATGGAGACCTCCAGCGGGTCACTCACGGACTTCACATGCAACTGGAAGGTGGCGGCGCCCAGCTAAGCATTAGCGCCGCGAACCTGCTCGGCTACCAGCCTGGGGACTACCAAGTTTTCCTGGTGGTCGGCGCGGGCAGCCTACCCAGCAGAGTCGACTTGGAGCCGCGGCGAGATCCACTCGCAAGCCTCAGCCAGGACGGCTTGCGACGCGCCTATTCACAATTACTCAGGCTGGAGGCCGAGACCTCGGCGGCAGCTACCTACTGATCCATCGCGGCAGGCGGCTCTCGGCCGGTTCCGGCCAGCCGCTGCCCGTAGCGAACCCACGGAAGGGGATTCCATGGACTCAACGACTCGCGCAGACGTCAATCTCGTCAAACACCCCATACCCTCGATCGCGGCGGCCGGCCGATTTCGACACTTACCGCCAGCAGCTGGCTCCCGGCGGCGGTGGCTGGCCACCTGCTGGATGCTGGTCGGCTTCGCCTTCGCCATTCACCCCGCCACTGCTACCCAGATCGCTCAAGCCAACCGGGTGGACTGGATCCTCGTTGGTCGTCAATGCCAACCGCCGGCCAACAAGACCGTTTCCTGTGGCAACTACGGCAAGTTCTACTTCGGCTCCAACCCCGGCCTCGGCTGCCAGATCAAGGCCGCCGGTAGCGAAATTCCGCTGTCGTACAACCTGCCTGGATTTCAGGATACCACCATCACCATCACGACCACCACCATCCGGCGTAGCAACTCGCTCAAGGCCGTCGGCCAAGGCACTGGCGGCGGCGGCGGCGGCGGCGGCGGCGGCACGCTCCCCCCGCCGCCGGTACCTTGTGATGACGGCTCGTGTTTGAGCCCGCCGGGCGGCGACGATGGCCTACAGCCATGGTTGATGATTCTCGACTGGACGCTGGAACCCTGGCGCGATCACGGCTTGATGATGGCCACTCTGGGAAACCAAATCTTCGACGGTCCAGTGTCCTTGTTTGGCGTCGACCAACCGCAAATCACCAGTCTGCTTGGCGCCGCCATCGGCGACGCTCACCTGCTCAGCAGTGTCTGCCAAGTTCTTGACCAGGTGCATGCCGGCAGCTTGCGCCCGCCGACCGCTCTGAGTATGAGCTTAGGGCGCTTTGACCAGCCAGCGGACGCCAATGCCACTCCTTGCGACAAGAATCTGCTCAGCTGCCAGCTAGCCAAAGTCATCAAGCGGCTGGCGGCCCGCGGCACCCTTCCTTTCGCCGCGGCGGGCAACTACAAGCTGCGAGAGTTTCCCGCCGACCTCGCTCATGTGATCGAGGTCGGCAATCTCGACATCGCCAAATACCAACTCGAACAACACTTGCCAACGTGGGAGACACCGCTCGACAACGACTATTTGCAAGCAGGATCTGGAGTCTGTATCGAATGGACTCAAGGCGACACGCAAGTGCTCTACCCAACCTCTCCGGGGACCTCATTCTCGACCATTATCACTGCCGCCAGCATCGCTTGGGCGATCGACAACCACGATGTCGAGGAGCCGCTGCAACACTCCTGGCTGCCAAGCTGGCAACCAGGAGCACAAGCCGGTAGCGGCTGCTTTGCCTTCGACGAGTTCTCGCCGCCTCTGTGTAACGAAGTTGTGGATCGAATCTACAAACGGATGTTAGGGATCGAACTTGTCCCCTGTTGGCAGGCGCAAATCGTTGGCGAGGTCCTCGACCTGCCGATGCCGGCACAACCAGCTTCCTTTGACCCGACCCTCGGCTTGCCTGGCTTGGCCGAGTGCTTCTCTGAGGAGCACCTGCCCAAGCCCACCAACGACATCTGCATTCCTTGCGGCATGGGCCAGTACAAATCCAAAGCGGTCAACAGCCTACAGCGCAAGGCCGTGGGCCTGCCAATCGACACCGCCATCGATCTGGTGGTCGACATCACCGGCGCGTCCGCCCAGGAACTCGGCATCGGCATCAATGGGCTGGTCCTGCGGATCGGCGGCTTGTTCTATTCGCTGCTCGATAGCAACGACCCGCTAGAACTCGCCAAGCTCGCCAGGGCGGACTACGACACTTTGGTGATTCGCGACGTATTTCCAATGTTGCCAGAGGGCTCCCAGCCTTCATTGCTGACCTTCTACGAGGCCACCGGCCTGGGGCAGGGCAACGTGACGACCTGCTGGCACTCCACCCCCATCTCCTTGATGGGCCGGTTCACTGACTCACCGCTGGTGCCCTGAACCAGCGGCTGAACGAGCGGCCGAAAGAAGGTGAAGTCCGCGGGTGCTAAGGTCGGCGCCATGACCAGTGCACCTCCCCTGACCGATGCCGAACTGCTAAGCCGACTAGTGGGTTTTGATTCCACTAGCCAGCACAGCAATCTGCCGATCGCCGACTTTATCTGCACTTACCTCGACCGACCCGGTCTGCGTATCGAGCGCAACCCCTCAGCGGCCGGCGACAAGGTCAATCTGGTGATCTCGACCGGCCCCGAAGTCGACCCGGTCAGTCGCGCGGGGTTGGTACTTTGCGGCCATATGGATGTTGTGCCAGCCACCGAGCCGGAGTGGCAGAGCAACCCCTTCGAACTGGTCGAGACCAGCAGCAGCTATGTCGGCCGCGGCGCCTGCGACATGAAGGGGTTTCTCGCCTTGGCGATCAACCTGGCGGCGCAGGCTAACCCAAGTCAGCTCGACGCACCGCTGGTCTTGCTGCTGACTTACGACGAGGAGGTCGGTACCTTGGGTGGCAAACACTTCGTCGACAGCTGGCCGTTCGCCGAGCGCCCGGTGCCGCGGCGGACTATTATCGGCGAGCCAACCTCCCTCGCCGCCGTACGCCTGCACAAAGGCCACGCCAAAATGCGCTTGACGGTGCGCGGCGTCGGTGCCCACAGCGGTTACCCCCACCTGGGAGAGAACGCGATCGAGCCAGCAGCTCGCGCCATTGTCGCCCTCGGCGAGTTGCGGCAGCAGCTCGAGGACGAAGCTGGCGCCGAAGCAGAACACTTTCCCCAAGTACCCTTCGTCGCGCTCAATATCGCCACCGTCGCGGGCGGCTCGGCGGTCAACATCGTGCCTGAGGAGTGCCAAGTCGAATTGGGCTTCCGAGTGCTACCAGGAATGCAGGCCGCGGACATCGAACATCGCATTCACCAAGTAGTGACCACCACCCTGGGCGACAGTGATTGGCAGCTCGAAGCCACCGGCGAAAGCCCACCCCTGGCCCTGGCCGAGAGCAACGACCTCTACCAGATGGTGTGCCAGCTGGTGGCTCAAGAGAACACCGCCAGCGCCTCTTTCGCCACCGATGGGGGTTGGCTGCAACAAGCCGCGATGGATTGTCTGTTGTTTGGTCCTGGAACCATCGAAGTGGCCCACAAACCGAATGAGTTCCTGCCCAAAGACGAGTTTCGCCGCGCCGCCGGGCTGCTGCGCAAGCTGTGCGAGCAACTCTGCGGCAGCGCAGCTGGCTGAAATCCGCCGCCAAAATCGCGAAGCCCAAAATATCTCTTGCATTAACACGAACGATCGTACTATTTTACTCGCATGGGAAAAGGTGAAAATACCCGCCGGGCGATCCTCGACAAAGCCCTGGCCTTAGCCACCCAGATCGGCCTAGAAGGATTGACCATCGGCCGTCTGGCCAAGGAGGCCGGGATGTCGAAGAGTGGCCTCTTCGCCCATTTCGCCTCCAAAGAGAATCTGCAAATCGCGGTGCTAGAGCTAGCCACCGAGAGGTTTGTCGATACGGTGGTCAGGCCAGCTCAGAGCAGCGCCCCGGGCAAACCACGTCTGCAGGCCCTGATCGAGCGTTGGATCGTCTGGGAGCAGGCGATCTTCCAGCCGGGCGGTTGCATATTTGTCGCTGTTGCTCGGGAATTTGAAGATCGCCCTGGAGCGGTGCGCGACTACATCGTTCGCGACCAGCGGCGTTGGCTCGACGCCCTAGCCGGGGCAGCTCGCAGCGCCATTGATGAAGGCCATTTTCGCGCCGACGTAGATCCGCAGCAGATGGCCTACGACTTCTACGCGATCATCTTCGCCTACCGCCACTTCAGCCGATTGCTCAAAGACGAGGCGGCCGAAGAGCGCGTCCACCGAGCCTTTGCAAGGCTGATGACCAGCTACAGCGCTCCAGCCACTGACTAGGAAAACACCAAGTGCCACCTACCTCGGAAGCGCTTCGAAAGGGACTGTCTACGCTGCCACTAAAGGCACGATCGTTCGTGTTAATTATTCAATCTTCTCGGGAACCCGCCACGTTGATCACTAATAGGTTTCTTGTATCCATTAAAAACACGATCGTGCTTTTAAGCATCACTGCCCTGCTGCTGCCATCCTCCATCTTGGCCTCCACTTCATCTCTGGCGGTACTACCAGGTGGTTGGGTTCCAGACCCCGCCGCCAGCAGCCCAGAAATGCGCCGGTGGGCCGCCCGGATGGTGTCGGAGAAAGCCGCTGCAAGAGTCCAGTTCCGGCAGCTCGCTGACGCCCTCCTCAACCCTCGCAAGCTCGGGTTGAGAGAAGATTCCAACTTTACTCCCACTGCCCTCCAGGCCTTCACCTATCGGCGTGCCGACTGTGTTGGCTTCGCCTACTTGGCGATTGCTCTCGGTCGGACGGTCGGTTTGGACCTCGACTTGGTAATCGTCGGCGAGGTATTCGCAGAGCAACAGCAGCAAGATTTGCGCATCGAACGACGCCATGTTGCCGCCGCCCTACGACTCGACTCGGGTCTCTTGATACTCGATTTTGCCGGACTGTCGGCTGCCTACCCGAGCGCCCTGCAGTTTGTCGACCGGGCAACGGGCCGCGGTATCTTCCTGGCCAATCGCAGCGCCCAGAGCCTGCTCGCCGGTGAAATAGAAGAAGCGCTGTTATGGGGCCGGCTGGCACTGCTCTTGGCGCCTGACCTGCGGGCGGCGCGCAACAATTTCAGCGCAGCCTGGCAACGGACCGCCCATTATCAGGCGGCGCCCGACGCTTTACCGGCGATCAGCGAAGCCGCCATCGCAGAGTGCCCAGCAATTCGTCGGCAGAGCGGGTCCTGCCACCGACAATAAAGTCATTGGCCGCATACTCGAGGGTCAGGTCGATACCACCTAGAATGCCTATCCGGACCCCGATATCAAGCTTCTCCCAAAACCATGCAAAGCTCGGAGTCGGCGTTCCCGCGGGATTGCCAAACTGTGGATCGAGTTCAGAAAATCGCACGGCCGGCTGGAGGTAAGAGAAGAGCTGCTTGCCCCCTACTCCCCAGCGCGGAGGCAGATCCCAGCGCCAAGCCAACTCCACCTCCCAAGCACTTCGATCCAACCCGGCCAGATCTTGTTCGACCCACTGGCCAAAGAGTGAGAATCCACTCCAATAGAGCCACAAATTGGCCCCGAACTCCGACTTGTCGTCGTCGGTCAAGGCGTAGGGGATCTGATTCAGCGGGCCGCGCAGGAGATCCAGGTCGCCACCGTACAAGGTACCTTCCAAGGCCACCGTCTCGGCGAGTTTTCGGCGGTAGGCAAAAGCCATGAAGTCCACCGCCCGATCGCCGCTGGCATTGGCGAAACGCAGGCCCAGAGCCGCTCCGGTCTCCAGGTCACCGTCGCTATCGAGATCCTCGATCTCCGCATCGTAGGGAACCACCACTCCGCTGCCCAGCCTGGGCTCGCGAGTGGGATCGAAGGTCTCTGGCACTCCGTTGTCGCCGGCCAGGGCGTTGGGGTCGCGCATGAATAGAGGATTGCCCTGCGTAGCGGTGAGCTTGGTGTAGAAGTGGCGGCCGAAAGAAGCGCCGAATTCCACCCCCAGATCTTCGAATCGATTGAACACCGTCGCCGACAAGCCATAGCTCTCCAAGTGACGATCGTCCTGGCGTTCGAATTTGGGCATCTTGCCGATCTTGAGGTACATCCCCCAGGGAACTTCGGGCAGCTCAGCCGGCTCCATCTCATGGCCGAAGCGAATCCACGCCTCGTCGACATCGATCTGCCGATCCTCGGATGTCGGATTGCGGTCGTAGAGATCAATGAAGTCGACCTTGATCCGCCCATCAATCCCCTCGGCCCAAGTCGCATCGAGAGTGAAAGTGACGGTGGAGATCTCGAGATGCTCCCCTGGATCGACCACCCCTAGGTTCGCATCAAGGAGTTCTGTCCTGCCGCCAAGGTCGAGCGGACCCACTCGCAGAGGGTGGGAAAACGCATCGCTATCGCGAAAATGAACCTTGGCCTCGAAGCCGAAATCCAGTTCTGGTCGCCCCCGCTTCTCTTCCGCGGAGTCTCTGACCGGCCTACCGTCCGCCTTGACGGAAGTCATCGGCAGGCAGCTCAGCAAGGCAAGCACAACAACCATAGCTGTGATCCGAAACATCTAGAAAACACCTCCATATTCAGCAGCAGCGACCGGGTTCTGGCCAATCACCACGCAGACTGCGATTCCGCTATGCTCGATAGCGCAGCATAACCCGCTAACCTGCGGCGGCCAAGACCGCGAACTCTGCTCCCCGACATGCCGGAAAAGCTCACCCTCCAGATCCCCGACAACGAACTGCGTCAAGCCGGTGAGCAGATCAGCCGTCAGGTGGCGGCGGCGGGAGGGCGCGTGCTGGTGGTCGGCGGCAGCGTCCGCGACAGCTTGTTAGGGCTTCCCGCCCGAGACCTAGATCTCGAGGTTTACGGCCTGCCGCCAGAACGCCTGCGGGGACTGCTGGAGGAGAATTTCCGGCTGGACCTGGTGGGCCGCTCCTTCGGCGTGTTGAAGTTGCGCGGTCTGGCGATCGATGTCGCCATTCCGCGCCGTGAGTCCAAGCGTGGCCTCGGCCACCGGGGCTTCGAGATTTACTCCGATCCACAACTAGGACTCGCGGCAGCGGCCGCCCGACGCGATTTTACGATCAACGCCCTGGCCTGGGATCCGCTGACCAGAGAGCTGCTCGATCCCCATGGCGGGGTTGCCGATCTCGAAGCCAATCTGCTGCGCCACGTCTCTGAGAAGTTCTCCGAAGATCCTCTGCGGGTGCTGCGGGCGATGCAGATGGCCGCCCGTTTCGACCTCGAAGTCGCTCCCGAGACCCTCGCTCTGTGCTGCTCCATCGGACCCGAGGGCTTGGCCCGTGAGCGAATCTTCGAGGAGTGGCGCAAGCTCATGCTGCAAGGCCGGAGAATCTCTCGCGGCCTCACCTTCCTGCGTGACTGTGGTTGGCTCGGTCTCTACCCCGAACTCGAATCTCTGGTCGGCTGTGAGCAGGAGCCGGAGTGGCACCCCGAGGGCGATGTTTGGATCCACACCCTGCACGTGCTCGACGCCTTCGCCAGCGAACGCCTCGATGACCCTTGGGAAGATCTAGTGGTGGGCTTCGGCTGCCTCTGCCACGACCTGGGCAAGCCGGCCACCACGGTCTTCGAAAATGGCCGCTGGCGCTCGCCCGGGCACGAAGAAGCCGGCGCCGCGCCGAGCCGCAGCTTGCTCGCCCGGCTGACTGAGCAGCAAGCACTGGCCGACGCGGTGGTACCGCTAGTCTGTGAACATCTGAAGCCCTTTCAGCTCTTCGCCGCCGACGCCAGCACCGCGGCGGTGCGCCGGCTGGCGCGACGGGTGCGCATCGACCGGCTGGTACGGGTCGCCCGCGCCGACCACCGCGGCCGCCCGCCCAAACCCTTCGACGGTTTCCCCGCCGGAGTTTGGTTGCTCGCCCGCGCCGAGGAACTGGCGGTAGCGGCTCAGGCGCCGCAGCCGCTGGTGCTCGGGCGGCACTTGATCGACCTCGGACTGCGGCCGGGACCGCACTTCAAACCCCTGCTAGACGCCTGCTTCGAAGCCCAGTTGGATGGCGAGTTCGAGCAGCTCGCGACCGGGATCGAATTCGCTCGCCGCTTGGCGCGACAACATCTGGCCAGCAGCAGCGTCGAAGGGGACTGATCGCAGAGACCGCTGCCATCATGAATTCTCCTGCCAAGGGCAACGCCCAACTGGTGTTGAGCGCCGCTGCCTTCGCCCTCATGACTCTGCTGGTTAAGATCCTCGGCCAACGTCTGCCGAGCCAAGAGATCGTCTTTGTCCGCGCTGCCATAACCCTCGTGCTGAGCTGGGCGCTGCTGCGCCGTGCCGGAGTAGCGGCGCTGGGCAACCAGCGCGGCCTGCTCCTTCTACGGGGCCTCTTCGGCTTTCTCGGTCTGAGTTGCTTCTTCTATGCGCTGACTCGGCTGCCGATCGCCGAAGCCTCGGTGATTCAATACACCAATCCGATCTTCACTACCATCCTGGCGGCTTTAACTCTCGGCGAACGGGCCGGGCCGCGACGCTGGCTGGCCGCCCTGGTGGGCTTTGCTGGCGTGCTGCTGGTGGTGCGCCCGGCGGCTCTTTTTGGCGGCCATTCTGCCCAACTCGATCGATGGGCGGTAAGCATCGCGCTACTCGGCGCCTTGATGAGCGCCGGTGCCTACGTCACCGTTCGTCACCTGAGTAGCCGCGAAAACCCGCTGGTGATTGTGCTCTACTTTCCCCTGGTAACCCTACCGCTGTCCCTGCCCTCCATGCTGCCTGGCGCCCTATGGCCAAACGTCAATGAGTGGCTGCTACTCGCTGCCGTGGCGCTGTTGGCACAGTGCGCCCAGGTCGCCCTGACCCGCGGCATGCGCCATGTCCAAGCCGGCGCGGCGATGACTGTGTTGTATTTGCAAGTGCTCTTTGCAACCCTCTTGGGAGCACTGATCTTGGGTGAGATCCCCGGCCTGTGGACTCTCGCCGGCTCGCTGCTGATCCTCGCCGGCACCGTCGGCGCCGTGGTCGGCACGGCTGAGGCGCGAAGCCTCCGCAGAGGAAAAACTCCCTAGGGAACTAAATCACCTCGGCCACCGGCGCTTTGCTACCCCATCGCCGGGCCAAGGCCGCCCGCGCGTCAAGTACCAAGCTGAACAGAGCCGGCACCAGGAACAGAGTGAACACCGTCGACACCGCCAAGCCACCGATCACCACGCTGCCCAAGCCACGATAGAGTTCCGAGCCGGCGCCGGGGAAAAACACCAGCGGCAGCATGCCGCACAAGCTGGTGGAAACGCTCATGAAGATCGGCCGCACACGGGTGCGGGTCGACTCGCGAATCGCATCGACCGGTGACAGGCCGTCGGCACGCATGTGGTTCAACGCCTGGTGCACGACCAGAATGGCGTTGTTGACCACCGTGCCGACCAAGATCACGAAACCGAGCATGGTCAGCACGTCCAGAGCTTGATAGGTCAGCAAGTTGAGCGCGCCGAGGCCGAGGAAGCCACCGAGCGCCGCCATCGGCACGCTGAATAGAATCACCAGCGGATAGAGGAAACTCTCGAACAGAGCCGCCATCAGCAGGTAGGTAATAAGGATCGCCAGCAACAGATTCCATTGCAGAGCCTGGCGGGTCTGGGTCAGCTTGTCGGCACTGCCGGCGTAAGACACCCGGTAGAGGCCACCCACGTCCCCGGCTTGGCGCATTGGCGCCAACACCCCGGCATCGATGCGCTCCATCGCTTCCTGCAGCGGGATCTCGTCGGGAGGCGTCACCTGGATGGTGATGGTGCGCTGGCGCTCGCGGTGATCGATCTGCACCGGCCCCTGACGTAGCTCTACCGCCGCCACCGAACCCAAGCTGACCTGGCGTCCATCGGCGGTGGCGATCGGTAGCTGCTCCAGACGGTGGGTGCTGAGCATGTCTCCAACCTCGCCGCGCAACACTAGATCGATCTCGCGTCCGTCGTGCTGATAGTCGCTGACCTTGGCGCCGTCGACCAGGACATCAACTATTAGCCCCAGCTCTCGGTTGGAAATACCAAGCTCGGCGGCACGGCGGCGGCTGGCGCGCAAGTGCACCTCCGGATTGCCAAGATCGAGGCCCGGAATAGGGAACGCCTGCGCTCCCGGCAACACAGTGCCGATGGCGCCCATCACCCGGCCGCCGAGGGCAATCAAGCGCAGCAGGTCTGGGCCAGTGATCTCGATGTCGATACTGCGGCCACCGGCGATGTCGGTCTGGAAGATACTAAACTGCTGGGTGAAAGCAATGGTACCGGGAATTCTCGAATTGGCGCGCTGGATCTCTGGGATCAGCTCCCGCACCCGCAGCTCTTCGCGACTGGAAGCACCGACGAACACTTGACCATCGAAGACACCATAGAAGAACTCCGAAATTCCGCCCGCGGGCAGCTGCGTCGTGTCCTCGGCGGTCTCCTGCCAGAGGTGCCCGAGTTCCTCGGTAAACAAGTCGTAGAACGAGATCACTTCTTCGAGGTTGTAGCCCGGCGGCGGCAGCACGATGCCAAAAACGAAATTGACGTTGCCTAGAGGCAGGTACTCGGCCTTGGGAATCAACAACCAGCTGAGCAGCAGAGCACCGACGGTGAACGCCAGCACGATGGCCAATCGCCGCAAGGTAGTGCGGCAGATCCACTCCACACGATTGGCGATCCAGTCGGCGAGCCGGCCGGCCAGTGCTACTCCGCCCCACAACTGGCGCGGGCCGCGGTGGCGAGCGGACGTTCGCGGCTCGGTATCGGCACTGCCGGCGGCATCGAGCAGCTTGGCCGCCAAAGCCGGGATCACCGTCACCGACACCACCAAGCTCAAGGCGACACTGGCCGAGATCGCCAGGGCGATATCGCGAAACAACTGACCCGCCTCCTCCTCGACGAAGAGGATCGGCACGAACACCGCGATGGTCGTCAAGGTGCTGGCGAGCACCGCTCCGAAGACCTCGTTGGTACCCTCTAACGCTGCCCGATAGCGCGACTTGCCGTTCTGACGGTGGCGGAAAATGTTCTCCAGCACGACAATCGAATTGTCCACCACCATGCCAACGGCAA
This sequence comes from Candidatus Multivoradales bacterium, assembly GCA_965248925.1. Lineage (GTDB taxonomy): Bacteria > Acidobacteriota > Thermoanaerobaculia > Multivoradales > J023 > CBDFLE01. Next base: position 1,113,157 of record CBDFLE010000005.1, read on the forward strand.
AGGCCATGCCGGCCATCGAAACCACATTCAGGGTGCGGCCCAGCCCTTTCATGATCAAGAAGGTGCCGACCAGACTGATGGGGATAGTCAATGCCACGATCAGCGTGCTGGTACGGCTGCGCAAGTAGAGCAACAAGGCGACGATGGCCAGCAAACCGCCGAGCAGCATGCTTTGGCGGACCAGCCCAATAGCGCTGTAGATGTAGTCGCTTTGGTCGTAGGCCAGGTGTAGACGTAAGCCGCGATCTGCCAGCAGGTCGCGGTCCAACTCGAGGATCACCCGGCGTAGTTCGGTCATCGCATCCAGGGTGTTGGCACCGGGCTCCTTGATGATCGCCAGGCCCAACATCTCACCGCTGGCCCCGAGCATGCGGGTGTCGGCCTTGCGGTAGCCAAGTTCTACCCGGGCCACGTCGCCGATGGTCACCGGCGTGGTGCCGCGCATCGCCACCACCACCTGCTCGACTTCCCGCGCCGAGGCATACTCCCCCACGGTCCGTACCACATAGCGCCGTTTGCCCTCGCTGAAATCACCGCCGCTGAAGTTGCGATTCTCACTCTCTAGCGCCGCCGCCAGCTGGCCGATGGTCAATTGGTGAGCAGCCAGCCGAGCGGCATCGACGATCACCTGGAGTTCGCGCTCGCGACCGCCGAACAGGTTGGCCTTGGCAATTCCCGGCACCCGTTCAAGCAACGGCTTGACCTCGTCGTCGACGAAGTCGCGCAAGGTCCACACCGGCGTTTGATCTACGGCCTCGGGGAGCCGGCCGAGAGTTAACCAGGCCATCGCGTTGATGTTGGGATCGGCGGTGAGCAACACCGGTTTCTCAGCGTTGTCGGGATATCGCGGCACCTGTTCGAGGCGGTTCGACACCTTCAACAAGTTGGCCGCGGAATCGCTGCCCACCGCGAAACGCAAGCGAATCTCGGCGCGACTGTCAAGACTCGAGCTCTCCATTTCGAGCAGCCCGTCGAGCCCCTTGAGTTGCTCTTCCTGCTCGTCAACGATCTCGCGCTCGATCTCCGCCGGGCTGGCACCAGGCCACAGGGTTTGGACAATCACCATCGGCTGCTCGACACTCGGCGTCAGCTGCACTGGGATATTTACCAGGGCGAGGCCGCCGAAGAGCACTAGCAGCAGCACGCCTACGGCGGTCTTGACCGGAGAACGGATGGCTGCCGCGACCCAATTCATGGTGCCGGGTACTCCACGTCCTGGGCCTCCACCGCCATGCCGGCCATCAGCCGCTCATTGCCACGGGTCACAACTCGGTCACCGGCCTGGAGGCCGAGAACTGCGATCCAAGCGCCAGCGCCGCTGCCGAGTTCCACCTCCACGACTCGCGCCACCGCTCCATCAGCGGTCTCCTCCAGGCGAAAGACCCGCCGCCTGGGACCTTCCCCAAGCAGCGCGTCCTTGGGAACTAAAACTGCCGCTCGCGACTGGCTCGCGACTAGTTCGACCGTCGCCGACATACCGACCGCCAAGTTCCCGTCTGAGTTATCCACCGCCACCTTGACCGGAAAGGCCCGCGAGCCGCGGTCTGCCCGGGGGATCACCGCCACGATTTTGCCAACCAGTTCGAGACCCGGTAGAGCATCGACTCGGACCACCGCCGAGGCCCCCTCGACAGCGGTGGCGAAGTGCCGCTCAGGCACGCTGACCACCACCTCCAACCGTGACAAGTCGACAATCTCGACCACTGGCCCACCGACTTCGATCCACTCGCCTAGCTCGCAACGTTGGGCGACCACCACCCCGGAAAAAGGCGCGCGCACCCGGGCGTTTCGCAGCGCCACCTCGAGGCGGGCAATCTCGGCCTTGGCGGCATTGATGCTACCGCGCCAGACATTGACCTCCGACTTGGCGTCATCGAGCCGCTGCTGGCTCACTACTCCCGAGGCCGACAGCTCACCCATCCGGGTCGACGACTGCTCGGCCTGCTGCAAGCGTGCGGCGACCTCGGCAAGCCGCGCCGTGGCGGCGGTATGGTCCTGCTCAATATCTTCGCGGCGCAGCCGCACCAGCAAGTCGCCGCGGCGTACGCGATCACCTTCACGAGCCAATACTTCCACCACCGGACCGGCCACCAGACTAGCGACGACGGCGCTGACCCGCGCCTCGACCGTGCCCGCCATCGTCGCGGTGCTGCGCAGCGGCGCCGAACGAGCGGCGGTGACTCCGACCGTGGCGGGGCCGGGCGGCTGGGCCGCGACCGACAATGCGGTCGCCGCAACCGCCAGCAGCAAGATGGCTCCCAACCATGATGTTGACCTTAAACCCATGTTCCGTAACTCCTCAAGATAGACCTGAGCCCAGATTCATCTGGGGCACGGATCTTGCCATCTCCAGGGAGAAAGTGAAACCCGAATTATAGGTACGAGAATAGGGCCGAGGAGTTCAGCGGACCAGCAGCCTATCTACAGAGCAAGCCGCGGCCCCTCCGCCGCGGCTTGCAGAGACCGGTCGATCGGCAGAAGTGCTAGTCCCGCGGGTCTTCGAACTCGGCGAAATCGTCGCCCGGCGGCACGAAGAGCTGGTAGTTTTGCCACTCCTCAGCGCCGGGTATCAGGGTGTTAAGGAAGCTGCAATCAAGCTCGTCGGCACCAGTGACTGTGACCGGCTGACCGGTCTTGGCCGTCGAAGTAGAAGTCCAGTTGGCGAACAGCATGTAGTCGCTGTCAGTAGTGTATTGGGGCCAGGTCACCCCTCCTGCTGTGCCCGGATCGTGAGCGCTCGAGGCGAAAGCGCCCCAGGAGCTGACCATGGCATTGGAGAGAGCACGAGTTTCAGAATTCGGGTCCGAGCACCAGTTCTGGTCGAACGAACCAAAAACATAGGCCAGCTCAGCACCGTGGCAGACTTCGTTCTTGCACTGACTGGAAGTCTTCCACAGTGGCAAGTAGAAGGGCGAGGTCGGCACCTGATCGAACTGGTAGGCGTAGACGGGTCCTGGCGAAGTCTTGGCGAAGTATTGGTTGGCGCAGGTGAAGAGGTAGTCGGTGAGCAAGCGACTGAAGTGGTCCAGGTTCTTCGTCGCATCGCCGATGTATCCGACCGTGCCGTAGACCTTCGAGCCTGCAATCTTGGTCGCCACGGTCTCATGATGCGGAAAGAGATCCTTCAGAACGTGACTGTAGACCGCGCCCCAAAAGGGGTGGCCGCTTTGGGTCTTGGCCACCGCCGCAATTCCGTCGGCAAAGATCCGGCCCTCATTGCGATTGGTACCGAACAGCATCGGCACTACCTCGGTGCCCATTTTTTTTGCTTCGTAGATAGCGTGGATCGGCTCGTCGGTGATCATCGTGCCATCGACGATCGGCGTCCAGGTCAGGATGTCGAGATAGCCGTCCGGCGCCTTCGCAACGTCTGGGGCAATCTCCGCTTTGACGACCAACTGCGGAGCCTGGAGCTTCAGACATTCTAACTTGCTGCTCGTGCTGCCGGTGCAGCTGAAGTGGCTCGCCAGGTTGTCGAAATACGGCCCGGCCTTTGCCCGGTTCTTGTACGGCAAACCGAGCGGATTGCTCTGCATCGCCGCGGCCTTGAACATGCCTTTGCTCTTGGGTGCCACCAAAGCGTGCAGCCCCACCGACATACCGCCAGCGCTCTCGCCGAAGATCGTCACGTTATTCTTGTTGCCGCCGAAGTTGCCGATGTAGCTCTGCACCCAGCGCAGCGCCTGCTGTTGATCGCCGAAGCCAAAGTTGCCGTCCACCGTGCCATCGCTAGAGGCCAGGAAACCGAGGGCACCGAGCCGGTAGTTGAAGCTCACCACGATCACATTCTGGGTCGCTGCCAGGCGCGCGCCGTCATAGAGCGCGGTGGCGCTCTCGCCGGCAATAAAAGCACCACCGTAGATGTAGACCATCACCGGCAGCTCGGAGGCCATAGTAGCCCCCGCTGGCGTCCACACGTTGAGCGACAGGCAAGACTCGCTCTGCACCACGCTGCAAACGCCCGTTGAACAGTTTTTGTTGACGGTGTTGGCAGGCTGGCTACAAGCGGCGCCAAAAGCCGTGGCATGCTTGGTTCCGGACCAATTCGGCCCAGTCACCTGCGAGTGCTCCCAGCGCGCCGCATTGGCGAACGGGATACCCAGGTAGGCGTGGGCGGTTTGTCCGGCCACCGTCTGCGCCAGACCGCAGACCGAAGCGCTACCTCCAAGTGAGATCTGAGTACCGACTGCACAGCTGCCGGCTGCCGGACAGGGCGGGGGCGGAGTTGAAAGAGCTAGTAAGGCTGTGCCACTGAATGCCAACAGCAAAGTCAGAAAAATCGCTCTTCGCACGGTGCTAGGCGAGCTAAAACAGGCTGAGCGATCTTTTTTTTGGTCCCACATTTCACGTCTCCTTTAGGTTCGGAGCTTCCCCATTCGAGCTCCGGGTTTTGTGGATTCTTGGAGGACGCGAAATCAGCGCGGCGATCTGGTCATCGGCCGACCTTTTTCTCATCACGGCAAAAAAATAGATACATGGCGAGATTGCTGTGACAGTATTTATGGCCAAACTGGGCCGCCACCAGGACGTGTCCATACTTTGAGGAGACGAGACCCGATGAAACCAACTCCCACCGCTGCGCTGATTCTGCTGACGCTGGCCACCTCACCTCTGTGGGCAATCGACTACCATGTCGGTCCAGGCCAGCCGCTAGCCGCCATCGGCGACGCCCCCTGGGCCACGCTGCAACCCGGCGACCGGGTGTTGATCCACTGGCGGGCGGCTCCGTACCAAGAGAAGTGGGTGCTCAACCGCCGCGGTACGCCGACCGCCTGGATCTCGGTGCTCGGCGTGCCGGGACCCCAGGGTCAGCCGCCGGTGATCGACGGCCGCGACGCGGTGACCCCGGCCGGGCTGAACTTCTGGAACGAAGAGCGCGGGGTGATCAAGATCGGCGGCTCCAACACTCCCCCCGATGGCCTGCCCGCCTATTTGCTGATCGAAGGTTTGGAAATCCGCTCCGGTCGGCCACCCTTCACCTTCACCAACGATGGCGCCGGCAGCGGCGCGTACGCCCAGAACGCCGCCTCGATCTACATTGAGAAGGCCGAGCATTTAATTATTCGCGATTGCGTGATCCACGACTCGGGCAACGGCATCTTCGCCGGCTCGTTCAATGGCCAGACCCGCGACCTGCGGATTGAGCGCAATCACATCTTCGGCAATGGCAACCTGGGCAGCGCCTTCCACCACAACACCTACACCGAGGCGATCGGCGTTCTCTACCAGTACAACCGCTTCGGCGCCCTGCGCTCCGGCGCCGAGGGCAACAATCTGAAAGACCGCTCAGCGGGCTTGGTCGTGCGCTACAACTGGATAGAAGACGGCAACCGGCAGCTCGATCTGGTCGAAGGCAGCGCCGAGGTCGCGGCCGATCCTGGCTATGGCCAGACCTCGGTCTACGGCAATGTGCTGATCGAAAGTGACGGCCAGGGCAACAGCCAGGTGATTCACTACGGCGGCGACGGCGGCAGCACATCCGACTACCGCAAGGGCACGCTGTACTTCTACAACAACACCGTCGTCTCGACCCGTAGCGGCAACACCACCCTGCTACGCCTGTCGACCGAGGACGAATCGGCCGATGTCCGCAACAACGTGCTCTACACCACGGCCGACGGCAGCCGCCTAGCCATGCTGTCCACCGCTGGCGCCCTCACCCTGCGCCACAATTGGAGCAAGCCAGGTTGGCGCGACAGCCACGACAGCTTCACCGGCACCATCGACGACGACGGCTCTGGCCTCACCGGCAGTGATCCCGGCTTCACCGCCGAGGGCACTCAGGGCTACCGTCCAGCGGTCGGCTCGCCGCTGATCGACGGCGGTACTGATCTGCACCCGGCGGCCCTCTCCCTACCTCTGCTTCGCCACTACGTCCGCCACCGCTCCGACGAGCCCCGGCCAGTAGACGCTAATCTGGACATCGGTGCCTGGGAGCATTGCCCCACGGCTTGTGTCACCGTGTTTACTGACGACTTCGAGAGCGGAAATACCGCGGCTTGGTCGGCCATCCAGCCTTGAGCCATTCAGCCTCTGATCGCCCACCTTTACGGCGCCTGGTCACCGAGAGTCTTGTGGCAGCGGTTGGCCTTGCTCACCAAGCGACGGGCGTAGATGCTCATCTTCGAGCGGCTGTCGTTGGCGCGACCAAACTTCCAGATCGTGCACGGCTCTGGGCTGAAGCAGTCCGCGCCGCCAGCCATGCCGCCCACTGCACAGCCAGCCGCGGATTGGCGGCGGCCGCAGCGGCCACTTGTCGAAGCCCCTCGGAGCGGGACTCGATGCTCAACGCCAGCAAGGCGCCACGGATCGCTCGCGCGTCGTCAAGGGAAGAGTCGAGGCGCAAGGCTTGGTCACAGCTAGCGATCGCCTGCTCGAGTTTCGCCAAGCTCAATCGGGCGGGCGTCTGGGAATCCACCGCGGGCAAACGAGCCTGATAAATCGCCGGATCCTGACCCGCTGAAGCCAGCAGCCAGCGAGCCGGAGCGAGCTGAATTCTGGCGTCGGTGGGTTCGAGTTCGAGGGCCTTGGCGAAAGACCTGCGCGCCGCTTGCATGGTTGACCCACTCGGCACCCTTCCCTGACCTTGCCAGATGGCCACTGCGAGCTGCGCCTGGCCCTTGGCCAGCCAGGCATCAGCGCGCTCCGCGTCGAGTTCAAGAGCACGCTCGGCATGGCCCACCGCGACGGCCGCGGCGCTCTTTGGGGAAGCGCCTCGGCGTAGGTCCCAACGCGCCTCGGTCACCGCCAGCTCAGCCAATTCGACTTGCGGTCCTACGGCGCGGGGCAGAGATTCCAGCCCCCGGGAATAGGAGCGCCGAGCCGCTGCCATCCGGCCCACAGGATCAAGGTCCCGCGAAACGGCGTACTGAGCCAACAGCGACAATGCGTGGCCGCGATTGAAGCCGGCGTAGGCAGCGCCGGGGTCAAGTTCGATGAAACGATCCGAGGCCACCACCGAGGCTTGCAGCGTAGCGGTCGGGTCGGCTCCGATCTTGAGCAACCAAATACCGCGCAACAAGCGGCTCACCGAGCGGACGGAATGCACCAAGGTTCGCTGCGGGTCCATTTCGGCGGTGACGTCCATCAACTGATCAACCTCATCGAGAGCTGGCAGCGGATCGACTCCCCAATCGAGCTGCTGCTCACTGCGGTGCACCTTCGCTTGGGAGAGGTAGAAATAGCCCACCAGCTCCTCCGGCTGGCTGGCGATCAGCTGCCGGGCATAGTGCTCGGCACGGAGGAAATCAGCGGTGCCATCGCCTCCCCGGTTGGCTTCATAGTTGGCCCGTTGGGCAAGAATCCAGGACAAGCTGGAAGCGACGAACTGAAAGCCAGGATCGAGCTCAACGGCTTGCTCAAGGCGCTCGATCGCCCGCGTCATGGCGGTGCGAGGGTCCTCCCCGGCACGCTCCAAGTAGGCCGCACGCAGGGCCTCGCCAGTCCCCAACATGGCCACCGCCTCGGCCGATCCCCGGTGATCGGCCAACACCTCCGCCAGCTCTTCAAGGGCCGCTGCCGGATCTTCGGCCAAGTCCCAAACCTGGTGATCGGCGAGCAGCTGCCACAGCCGGGCTTCTTCAAAATCCACCGCTGACAGGTCTGGGCGAATGGTCCGCACCTGGCCACAAGCGGCCATTCCAGCGGCATGAAATTCGACCGCGCCAGGGCGCAAGTAGCGCACCGCCAAAGCCAAACGATGGCTACCAATGCGACACAGCTGCAAGAAGCCCAGAGGAGCGCTACGACCGATGACAAGCCCTTGCTGAACAGCTTGTTCGGCACTGACCAACAGCTGGTCGGCGCGATCGTGATCGCCCGCGTCCTCTGCCACCACCGCCTGCGCGCGCAACGCGCGGGCCGCCACCAGGTGGGCTTCGAATAACATTGGATCTGCCGCCACCGCCGCCCGGCTGTGGCTCAGGGCCAGCTCGGCCTGCTGGCGGTAGAGCGCCCGCCGCGCCGCCAGCAGCTCGGCGGCAGCTGGCTCATCCTCCTCGCCACGGGTCAGCATGGCCAAGGCCGCGTCGCGCAGTTCCACTTCTGCCACCAACCGCAGTTGGCCGCGGGCCAGCGGGTCTGGCAAGCGCGAGATCTCTCCGATTCGCTGCTCGTACAAGGTCGCCAGCGTCAGCCCCAGGGCCATGGCGACTTCCGTCCGCTGCTCGCCCAAAGCCCAAGCGCGCTCCAGATGCTGCCGGGCGCTGGTCAAATCGCCCAAGCTGAGCGCCCCGCGACCCAGGGCGTAGTGCCCTTGGGCCTCCCCTAGCGAACCCAACTCGAGCATCTTCGCCTCGATGCGCGACATGCCCTCCCGCAGGCGCTCAAGCCGCGGCGTCAGGTCTTGCAGTGGCAGCAGATGGGCGACTCGTTGCTGCCACTCGATGCGCTCCGCCTCGCGGGTGATCTCGGCAGTCGCGCGGGCCAAGCGCTGGCCGCGAGCACGCGCCCGTAGTTCCAAGACCAACCCACCCACAACCATCGCCACCAGCGCCAAGGCCGCCGCGAACGCCGCGCGATGCCGCCGCACTGCCTTGGCCAAGCGATAGGCAACACTCGGTGGACCGGCCGACACCGGCTGGTGCAGCAAGTGGCGTTCGAGATCATCCGCCAGCGCCGAGGCAGAGCCATAGCGCTGGTCCGGCTCTTTGGCAATCGCTGCCATCACCACCCAATCGAGGTCACCGAGCAGCCGCTGGCGCAGCTCCCGCGGCGAACTGCTTAAGTTGTCGGCGGCCAGTGCCCGAGTACCCTCCGTCGCGGGGCCAGCCCAGCGGCTACTAGGCTTGTCGGGATGCTCTTCCACCACCCGCCGAATCAGCTTGGCCAACGGGTCGTCCCCTTGCACGATCGGCAACTCGCCAGCGAGCAACTCGTAGAGCAAGACCCCCAAGGTGTAGACATCGGTCCGGGTATCGATGTCACGGCTGCCGTTGACCGCCTCGGGACTCATGTAGGCCAGAGTTCCGACCATCACCCCACCGGTCTCGAGGGTCGAATCGGTGAGCGGAGCAGCGAGAGATTTGGCGATACCAAAATCGATGATCTTGGGCACCGCCTTACCGTCGATCTCCTGCACAAGGATGTTCGACGGCTTCAGATCGCGGTGAATGATCTGCCGGCGGTGGGCATGCTCGACGCCGCGACACACATCGATCATCAGCCGCAAACGCCGGTCAACGCTCAGCTGGCGGCGGTCGCAGTAGTGATTCAGGGGCAGCCCGTGCACCAGTTCGAGAGCAAAGTAGGGATAGCCGTCGGCGGTGGTTCCTGCATCGAGAATGCGACCGATGTTGGGGTGTTCGAGCCGCGCCAAAGCCTGCCGCTCGGCGGCGAAACGCGCTTTGGCGATAGCGTTGGGCAAGCTGTTGCGAATCACCTTGAGCGCTACCTGGCGCCGCATCGGCTCGGTCTGCTGGGCGAGAAACACCCGCCCCATGCCACCGCTACCGAGCAGTTCGAGCAACCGATAGGGGCCCACTTTGACCCGGCGATCGAGAGAGGTGGAGGCCGCGGAGGCGGGCACCGTCGGCTGATCGACCTCGCTATTACTTAGCGGCGCTGCGCTTCCTTTGCTCGGCGGCGGCTGCAAGAACTCGTCGTCGAGCGCCAGATCCACGGCCAGCAATTCCGTCAGCTCTGCCGCCAGATGCGGTTGCCTGCCGCGCAACTCTTCGACCCACGCCTGGCGTTGGTGCTCGGGAAGCCGAAGGGCATTCTCGAATAACTCCAGCAAGCGGGCTGGGTTGGTGGGAGGATTTGTTGATGAGCCGCTCAAGACGGTTCATTCTACGGCCAACGGGCCGCCGGTTCGCCGGCGCTGAGACGGCGAATCCTCTGCCCCTTCGCTGACTTCCATGGCCTGCTTGCCCGCTCGCCGAATTTGAGTGCAAGAACCGGAGTGCCGCCAACAGCGGAACTCTCTATGCTCGCTCCATGGTCGAAACAACACCCCGTCGAGTGCTCGCTCAGCGATCCAAAAACCGAGTTAATATCAGGCAGGTTACGCCTATGCATGAGCCGCCCAAAACACCCGAATACGCCAGCGACGAACAACGCTGGAACGCCGTCCGCGAACGTGACCCTCGGGCCGATGGTCGCTTTTTCTACGCCGTCAAGACCACGGGTATCTTCTGCCGCCCGGACTGCCCGTCACGCCTGCCAAGGCGCCGGAATGTGGAGTTTTTCGACAGCAAAGGCGCTGCTGCCGGCGGCGGATACCGGCCCTGCAAACGCTGCCGGCCAACCGCCACCGCGCCGCGGCAACTCCATGCCGAAATGATCGCCCGCAGCTGTCGCCGCATCGATGAAGCTGACGAATCGCCATCGCTGACTGAGCTCGCCGCGGCAGCGGGCTTGAGCCCGGCATACTTTCACCGCTTGTTCAAGCAAGCCCTTGGCGTCACGCCGCGGCAGTATGCCGCCAGCCAACGCATGCACCGCTTCCGGGACCAATTGCAAACCAGCCCGACGGTGACCGAAGCGATCTACGCCGCCGGTTTCAATTCCAGCAGCCGGGCATATGAGAACGTCACCAGTCACCTCGGCATGTCCCCGTCGACCTACCGCCAAGGGGGCCAGGGCTTGAGCATCCGTTACGTCACGGCCCCTTGCTCCTTAGGCCACGTGGTAGTCGCCACCACCGAGCGCGGCATCTGCGCCATCGAACTGGCCGACAGCGAGGCCCAGGCGGAAAGTCTGCTGGCACTGCGCTTTCCCCAAGCCCAAGTCGAACCCGCGGCAGAGCCATTCGCCGAGATGGTGCAAGCAGTGGCAGCTTTCGTCGATGCTCCCGACGGTGGTCTCGACCTACCCCTCGATGCGCAGGGAACCGCCTTCCAACATCGGGTTTGGGACACTCTGCGGCAAATCCCCCTCGGCACCACGGTCAGCTACGGTGAACTCGCTGCCCGCCTCGGCAAGCCCCGAGCCCACCGCGCCGTCGCCAGCGCCTGCGCCGCCAATCCCCTCGCCGTGCTGGTGCCTTGCCATCGCGTCTTTCGCGCCGACGGCGGCATCGGCGGCTACCGCTGGGGCGAGCAACGCAAACTGGCAATGCAAAAGAAGGAGCTAGAGCTGGCTAAGGCGGCAGCCGAAAAGTAACTTGGTGATTAACAGCCCGGGCCGCCAAGCGCTCACCAGAAAAGGGTCGGGGTCAAACCCCGGCCCCTTGACCGGTTCTCGGTTTCTTCTACTCGTCAACGACGAAGAAGACGTCGGTCGTCAAGAGCCTCTTCAACCTGCCGTTCTCGAGTTTCCAGGCAACGCCGATGAAGGGGAAGCGATTACCAATTCGGTCCCGGCCACGCCACTCGCGGAATTCGAGACCAATGGCGACGATCCCCGCATCGTCGAGACTCTGCAACTCGTCTGCTTCCGAGTAGCCATTGTGGTTGCTCTCCACGCCCTCACCAATTTCTCGTGACTCGAGTGGCTCATTCTCATTGGCACGGAGGGTCGCGCTGCGGGTCCAACATCGACGCTCAGCTGCCGAAGGCCGATTCGGCCAGTAACGGGAGTCCTGTGGAGAGGAGGACCAGCACTTTACTGTTCATCGTTCGACCTCCTCAGATAGGTCGCCCTGGCTCAGCTGCGCACGGGCGAAGTCGAGGAAGTGGGCCGAGTCCACCGGGCTCGACTTCGCGAAGTCCGAGGAGAAGAAAGTCGAGAAGCGGACAGGGCCGGACTGCGGCAAGACCACGACATCTATCGCCCGGACGTACAGAAACTCAGTCCGGGTTGAAAAAGGGGGATCGAGGGGGTGTAAGACCTCGCCGCGCCCCGTCTCGCCAAGCGGGCGGATCTGTTGCATGGTGATTCCTCAAAAGGAGGAACCGCTATGGAACAACGAATCGCGAGCTTTCGTCATCAGGTCGAGGTCTACTTTGGCTGCCGCCCAGGCCGCGGATGTCGGTATCCGGCTTCCCTTCGGGCAGAAGCCGTGGAGGTGGCTTTGGAGGCGCAGTCCAACGGCGATCGGTTGGGCCGGGTGGCCGCTGCTTTGGGAGTCGGTGTGGACACGCTCCGCCGCTGGATCGAGGCAGCGCCGCCGATGCCCATTCAGCTGCGGGCGGTCGAAGTCGTAGAGGCCGAAGAAGCAGCAACCATCAATCGAGGCCATCGAGAGGGCTTGGTCCTGGTGACTGTCGCTGGCCACCGCGTGGTGGGGCTGGCTCTGGCCGACGTGGCATTGCTTCTGGAAGCGCTCGGATGATCGGCTCGACCCGCCGGGTCAGCGTCTACGCCTTCGGTGCGCCTGCCGACCTCCGCAAGGGGCTCGACGGTCTCTCGGGTCTGGTGACCGGCGAGCTTGACCAAGACCCTCTCTCAGGCGATCTGTTCCTATTCGTCAATCGGGCGCAAACCCTCGCGAAGGTTCTGGTCTGGGACGGTACCGGGCTCTGTGTCTACAGCAAGCGGCTCGAGCAGGGGCGGTTTGCCTGTCTGTGGCGCGAACGGGAAGAGGACCGGCTGCGGCTGACTATGAGTGAGCTGACCTTGTTCTTGGAGGGCAGCAAGCTGATCGGAAAGATGAGGCTCTCGCCGCCCCTATTTGTGAGGGAAAAGGTTGCTGACGCAGCCTGAATTCTGCTCTATAATAGACCACTGCTGTCCCGTTAACTTCGCAGAAAAATAGGCTCAAACCTCCCTGGTCTTGATAGAATCAGTCATCGCTAAACGGCTGAATCAAAGGGAGATCTGAGCCTTGGCACATCATAGCACCGTCTTCGCCCAGCTACTGCAACTGATTTCGAGACATGAATTCGAGGCCCTCGCAAAACGCCACCACGCCGGTCGCCAGTTCCGCACTGCGAGCCGCTGGTCGCAGCTGGTGGCTCTGATGATGGCCCAGCTGTCCGGGCGTTCTAGCTTGCGCGACATCGTTGACAATCTACGAGCGCAGCGGCACAAGCTCTACCATCTCGGCTGCCGAGTCCTGTCGCGATCCAACTTGGCACGGATCAACGAAGAGAAGCCCTATCTCCTTTTTGAAGAGCTATTTGGGAGACTTCTGGGCCGTGCTCAAGCAGTGGCGCCCAAGCATACGTTCCGGTTCAAGAACCGCTTGTTCTCGCTTGACGCCTCGGTGATAGACCTTTGTCTGTCGATATTCCCGTGGGCGAAGTTTCGTACGACCAAGGGAGCGATCAAGCTGCATGTGGGGTTGGATCACGGTGGCTACTTGCCTGCCTTCGTTGCGATCTCGGATGGAAAAACAGGTGACATCGCGGGCTGCAAGAGCCTGACGCTGCCACGAGGAAGCATCGTAGCTTGTGATCGTGGTTACAACAGCTACAGCTGGTTTCGTCAGCTGAGCGAGAAGGGTCTTTTCTTTGTGACCCGTCTGAAGCGCGGGGCCAAGTACCGCGTGACCGAACGTCGAAGAGTCAATCGTTCCAAGGGTTTGATGAGCGACCAAACGATCGAATGGACCGGTGTGAAGGCGTGTCGTGACTGCCCGATGCCTCTGCGGAGAGTAGGCTATCGCGACCCTGAGACCGGCAAGATCTACTATTTCTTGACGAACCTGTTCCGCCTGTCACCTCAGACCATTGCCGATATCTACCACGAACGTTGGCAAATTGAACTCTTCTTCAAGTGGATCAAGCAGAATCTGAAGATCAAGACTTTCGTCGGCACCAGCCGCAACGCCGTGCTGACTCAGCTTTGGATCGCCATGTGCGTCTACCTATTGCTCGCTTTCATCAAGCACAAGCACCGTCTTTCCAGTAGTTTACGGGAGGCCTTGCGCCTCCTTCAATTGAACCTCTTTGAGCGCCGCGACCTCATGGCCCTCTTGAAACGAGAGCCGCCGCCGATCCCAGGACTAGACGAAAGACAACTGGTAATGGTCGGAAGTTAACGGGACAGCAGTGATAATAGACGCATGCTTCGGATCGAGAACGAACAGCGCCCCGACGTTCTGCGTCAAATTGCGCTGCTGCTCGATCGCGAGAATCGACACCTGCACGAGCGCATCAAGAATCTGATAGTTAGCAACGCACATCTTGCAGGGGCCGGCGCTGCTACCCTGCAACTTGAGCTTGAGCAACTGCAGGAGATTCTCGCTCAACGCGAGCGTAAGATCTTCGGCCCGTCCTCGGAGAAACGCCCCAGGACGCGGACCCCAGCGTCGGAGCGTAAGCCGCAGACCGGCCACGGGCCGACTCCGCAGCCCTTGCTGCCAGTGGTCGAGAAACTCCTCGAGCTACCCATTGCAGAGCAGGTTTGCCCGACCTGCGACGGCTCCCTTCAGCCGATGGGTGATCAGACGGAAGATTCCGACGAGATCTCCGTAGTCCGGCGACACTTCATCATGGTCAAGCACCAGCGTCAGAAGTATCGCTGTCGCTGCAACGCGGCAGTGGTCACGGCGCCAGCGCTGCCAAAGCTGATCCCTGGAGGCCGCTACGCTCCAGAGTTCGCGGTTGAGGTGGCGATCGGTAAATACCTTGATCATCTACCTCTTGAGCGCCAGAGCCGAAGCATGGCGCGGGAAGGGCTGAACGTCAGCTCGCAGACGCTGTGGGACCAGATCGAAGCTTTGGCCAGGGTGCTGACGCCGAGCTACCTGGCTCTGCATGACAAGGTGCTCATGGCTCCGGTGGTCCACGCCGACGAGACTCACTGGCGGCTGGTGACTCGTCAAGAAAATTCCAAGTGGTGGGTGTGGAGCGTGGCCAATCGGCAGGCGGTGTTCTATCGATTGTGCGGAACTCGCTCGGAAAAATCTGCCAGGTCGATCCTCTCTGGTTATCAGGGCATCGTGGTGTGCGACGGATACTCGGCCTACAAGGCTCTGGCCAAGAGTGAGGCCAAGAGGGACGATCAGTCGGCATCCCGCGCCGGTCCTGGATTCACACTGGCCCACTGCTGGGCACACGCACGAAGAAAATTCGCCGACGCAGAGCACAACTACCCGAAACACTGCGGTCAAGCGCTGGACATGATCAGCGATCTTTTCAAAGTGGAGCGGAAGGTACCGGCTATCCAAGTTCCGGAGCCGCAAGAGCTTCTGGATCTGCGCCTGAAGCTGCGCGCCGAGCACTCCGGGCCCATTCTCAAAAAGCTGCAAGCTTGGGCTATGGAGACCAGACCCGTAGCCCTGCCGCGCAGCGGATTGGGCAAGGCAGTCAACTACCTGCTCGGCCATTGGAAAGGGCTAACGCGTTTTCTTGAAAACCCCCTAATTCCCCTCGACAACAACCTTGCCGAGCGGGAGCTGCGAGGCGTCGTCATCGGACGCAAGAACCACTACGGGTCGCGCTCCAAGCGGGGAACCGAGGTCGCGGCGATCCTCTACAGCCTCACCGAGAGCGCCAAGCTTGCCGGCGATGAGCCCTACGCCTACCTGCTCAAAGCAACGCGGGCGGCTCTCGAGAATCCCGGCACTGTCACCTTGCCGGCCAGCCCCGGCGATTCACCCCCACCAAACTGATCTTCGCTGCTCGAATCTGAGGACCCTGTCAAGACGTGCCAGGGCGAGGTCTTACGAGGGGGTTGGGCTGCTGCCTCTTGCCTCGGTCTTGAATCCACCTAACTCCATGAGATGCCAGTGTTTATCCCTTGAGTACCGGCGACGTGTGAAGCTTACCACGAGCACCTCCACACGCGTCAAGGGGGGCTCATGGGGAAGCACTGGCCAATCCTCCCCCACGGTCTTCAACGGTGGGCCACAACGAAACCGGCTAGTGCAGAAGTTTGCTAGGTTCCCGGCGCATCGAAACGCGTCAAGCGCTCGGCTATCGGCGGAATCTGCCGATTCCGGTGGCACCTTAATTGGCTTGCTCGGCTATCGGCGGAATCTGCCGATTCCGGTGGCACCTTAATTGGCTTGGCCGAAAGGCCACGGCTTGGTTCTCACTGTACGCCCCTGCCTCTCACCTATAGTCGAGTGCGCCATCGAAAACTCTTAAGTCGATGAATTCTAGGCCAGTATCATTGCTATCATAAATCTTGATATAGAGGTTGCCGTTGATCACATGGGTGATGGTGTCCGATGAAAAGACATGGAAGTCCTCGATGGCTATGCTCTTGAAAATATCATCAACTACGGCCGAATAGAGATCGGCGGCCTTGCTCCTCTGTGTACGGTCGTCTGCAATTAGAGTATATCGGAACCCAAATCTACTTAGATGACCCTCAAGAAACTCAGCCTCAAAACCACTAGCGACTTCTATCCCTTCGACTCGAAATTGCTCCTTGCGACAGTATGTTTGGCCGCAGAGTGATATGGCTCCTTTGTCCAGGAGAGAGGCCATGTGCTCCTGATAGTCGTTCACGGACATGCCGAATTCAAGGTCTAGATGGATTTTGCTCTTGGCGACGGTCCTCGTTCTTCCTTGGTCGATTGCATGGCGAAATAGACGCTCATTGTCCTGAAACTGCACTCTTGATGAAACATCTACCGTGAAGTCATCTGGCCTGAGAGTCATAAAGAGAACTTCCCCGTCAAGAGTTCCTTTCAGCCAGAACCTCTTGCCGTTATTCTTGAAGGGCCAGAAGCTCCTCTTGTTCTCATGAGGATAGGTTTTTATTATCGAATATTCCCTGCCCTGTAAGTAGAGGAGAAACTCATCAAAAGACTCATGAGAAGTAGTTGAAAGTCTAATTTTTGTGTAATCCTCAAGGAGGGAAACGTCGAAGCGAAAAGAGCGACCTTCTACGCCCGAGAGCCAGACATTACCATTCGGCTTGATTGCAATGACACCATTCTGCTTTCTTACATCCCAGGAAAAGTCGTCTTCTGGGAACACCTCGTTCAGGCATCGCTCATCCTCACAATTCTTACCCTGCATCAATAGATCCAGGAGGTCATAATCGGAAACATTTGGGGGGTTCAAGGCCAAGCTCACGGAGTTGACGCGATATTCTGGACTTTCTAGCACCTCTCCGAGGTAGCGAGATTTCGACATGTAGATCATGTCTAGCTGAGCAAAAAATATGGTGTCGCTATCATGATCGAAGGACATCTTGAAGGTGGCATCGGCGTCAAGCTTGTATTGTGTCGGAAAGACGAACCGAGACAAGGTGCCATGAGTGGTATCCAGGATGTAGTAACTGATCCGGTTGTGTTCCAGTAGCGAATCGGCCAATTGTCGGCGCTTGATTCGAAGTATCAACTTGTCGCCCATGCATGCCAATATGCTTGTTTCGGAGATGTCAAAGTCAGGGTCTTCGAACAAGTCAACTCTTGAGAAGTGAGCTTCGTCTCCGTTGGATTTCCACAGGAAAGGATTGCGCTTCATGGGGCTGGTGTGGTATGCCGTACCAAACATCTTACCATCGGCCACCTTGAAGACCTCGGAGAGCCTCAAGGTGTCTTCTGGTGTCGATGTCCCACTTCTTAGTACGCTATCGTAGCGAAGGTAGTACGAGTTATTCAGGCTACTGCCCGATGGGGCATACCAATACTGCTCATTTTGATAGATCGGGGTCAAATGCTGTTTCGATTGAGCTACATCAGAATTGGAGGGGCGACGACTTGCGTCTTCAGGTGCCGGCTGTATCAGTGTCCAACTGGCGCCATTATCGAGACTGCGATATAAATTACCACCAATGAACATCTGGATAGAACCGTCACCGCTAGTGATTTGAGTGAACTTTGCGCCATCTGAATACAATAGAGGGCTCGCCAGATTCTTTGCGGTCTTTGCCCAGCGCGCGAAGAAGAAATCCGGAACGTTGTCGAGCTTATCTCCTTTGATTAGCGCATTCTGTTCAGACATTGCCGGGGTCGAAACCTCCTCCCAAGATAGGCCGCTATCTAGCGACCTGTACACTCGGAATGGTTTGCATCTAAAGGCTGGAAGAAGGCCGTCCGTACCGCAGTCAACATCTTCGTTGTCAAAGTACCCGATTGCGATGAGGGCTCCACTAGTTGCTCGATGTAGATTAAGGATATTTAGCGATATGGAGTCAGCGTTGCGGATTGTGCCTAGGTCGACCCAGAGAGAAGAGTCCTCTTTGACACAGCCAAGCACTAGCACCAGCAGTGTAAGAAGCACGGGGTGATGTAGTCGTTTCATGAGAGGTGAACCCTTTTCGTTGGACAGGCTATTTCCTTTGCTAAGGTGGACTCATAGTCCATCAGTTCAGGCTGCGGTATTTCCGGGTTTCTTGTGGATCCGATATTTGCGACCTCTGCGGACCTAGCCAGTCAAACTTCTCCCTAAAATCCTCTGTCTCCACCTCTTCAGAGGATACATCCGCCAAGCCTTGCTGGACGGTACCTACTCGCCGCAGCCTGTGCGGCGAGTAGAGGTCCTGAAGCCCCCGGGGCATGAGCGAGATGCTGCGTGGGATTGTTGGTGTCTTGCCTCCGCTCTCCGAATCTTTCCCAACAAACAAGCCACTAGCCTCTCCAATCCTTGACGTAAAGAACATTAGTGTTATTCAACTGAATCACACTCTGTTTCCGCAACATCGCGGACGCCTCTTTTCCATACTTGTCAATCTCATCAATAGCGACGAAGGACTGTTTCTCAATCGATAGATAGAAACGAAAAAGGTTCGCGACGGAGTCATTCTCGACATTCTTAAAGAGAAGCGAGTCATGCGCAATGAATGGTAGAATCGTTGCCTGGAACACCGCCAAATCTAAGACGATCAGACTTGCGTATGCCGTGCCAGTCCCAGTATCTTCGAAAACCTCGTACGTATAACTATTCTCCTCGATTCCGATCTCAGGACTCTTTCGCTCAGGCCCAAAAATCAAGGTAACAATCCTGCGAAGCGTATCATTCAATATGTTCTTGATAAGCTCGATCTCTTCGGCCTTCCTGGCAGAGAGGCTTTTCTTAAGTCCCTTGATATCTTCTCGAAGGCACTGGTTGTTCTCGAAATGAAGATTCTCGTGTCTCGCTTCGCCTAGATCCACTGCTAGGTCATACACACGGTCTACTATGACTGTAGGCTGATCGATAGTCGATAATGTCTTGGCCATCCGAGCTTCGATATTCGCGATCTCAGCATCGATTCGAGCCAAGTTTTCCTTCAGGTTTGCCTCAGATCCTCGAAGCTCTGTTTTCAACAGCTTCGCAACGCCGCTATGGAACTCCTCGACTCTCGTCAAACGCCCCTTGTCAATTTCTGGAAAAAATCTGCTTAACGCAGCAAAGTGTCGACTCTTGATATGGCGATTGCCTGTGATATTCCCTTGAATTCGAGCCAATTTGCTTTCAAGATCCAGTTTAACAGAAAGCAGTTTATCCTTATGAAGCTTCAACTCTAATACTTCACGGTTGACTACTTCCGAGATATTAGTCGCGTACTTTGCCAGGTTAACTTTAATGTCATCGATTTCAGTCTCAATCGCAGCAATCCGACTTTCATTGGCTTTGGCTTTCCGCTTGTCGATTTTCGGAATAATCTGAGTCTTGAACGCGGCGTTCAGCGCCTTCCGCTCTTCTTCTCTAACTTTGAGGCTATTGGCAAGTTTCTTGATGGGTCCAAATCGATCAAATGTCTTAATCAAGTTGTCGACGCACTCTCGACCAGGCTTGACTTGCACCACATGAAGAGGTTTTTGCACGCTTAGGTTGTCTTTGCCCCACACCCTGAAGTACAAACCAACCAAAGACCGAAAACTTATTTCCTCAAGCTGGATTCCGTAGGCTGCCTTAAGAATGGCTGTGTATTCTTCAATAGGGATCGGCGTCGTTGGCTGATAATCTTCGCTGCACTTATATACCAAATCGGGCTGAAACGTCCCTCGCCGAAAGCGCATAAGTTCCCGGTTGAACGTGAAGGAGAAGAAATAGTCGTGGTCCCCCAGCTCGGCGACCAGATCAATATTATGCTTTAGTAATGAATTGCCGCCAAAGGCGAAGTCGATGACCATCAGGAGGGTCGACTTGCCTATGGAGTTCGTACCGTTCTCATCTCCAAGCACTACATTCAGGCCAGGGCGAAAAGGGATCCGGTCGGTGCGAAATTTGTCGCAACGAACTTCAGTCAACATAGGAAATGATCCGGGTGTCGAAATCTATTTCGATACATCCCAAGAGGTAGAGCACATCGATCGCCAGGAGAAATTGATCAACGCTTTCCAACTTCTTGGCGGTTTTATTGTACAGTTTTATAAGGTCGATTGAGCCCGGTCGCTGCTCAAGGATGAGACCTACAGCGCCTAAAGCAGAGTCCTTCAGCGCCACCATCTTGTTCGGTGTGATCATTCGAATACCTCGCAGTTTTGAACGAAGAATGACGTCACGATCTCGGCCGCTTCTAGGGTATCTGGCTCAGTTTTGATGTACAACCAGTCGACGATGTTCGAAAAGACCTCGTGCTGTGGTAATCCAAGACTCTTCTGTTTAAGATAATAAACTTTCACCTGTGTCGCGATTAGGTCGGACACTGCAGGGCTCAAGCGCTCCATCTCCAGGAACTTACTCCGGATATATTGATAATAATCAGCAACATTATACTTCACTGCTGTCCCGTTAACTTCGCAGAAAAATAGGCTCAAACCTCCCTGGTCTTGATAGAATCAGTCATCGCTAAACGGCTGAATCAAAGGGAGATCTGAGCCTTGGCACATCATAGCACCGTCTTCGCCCAGCTACTGCAACTGATTTCGAGACATGAATTCGAGGCCCTCGCAAAACGCCACCACGCCGGTCGCCAGTTCCGCACTGCGAGCCGCTGGTCGCAGCTGGTGGCTCTGATGATGGCCCAGCTGTCCGGGCGTTCTAGCTTGCGCGACATCGTTGACAATCTACGAGCGCAGCGGCACAAGCTCTACCATCTCGGCTGCCGAGTCCTGTCGCGATCTAACTTGGCACGGATCAACGAAGAGAAGCCCTATCTCCTTTTTGAAGAGCTATTTGGGAGACTTCTGGGGCATGCTCAGGCAGTGGCGCCCAAGCATACGTTCCGGTTCAAGAACCGCTTGTTCTCGCTTGACGCCTCGGTGATAGACCTCTGTCTGTCGATATTCCCATGGGCGAAGTTTCGTACGACCAAGGGAGCGATCAAGCTGCATGTGGGGTTGGATCACGGTGGCTACTTGCCTGCCTTCGTTGCGATCTCGGATGGAAAAACAGGTGACATCGCGGGCTGCAAGAGCCTGACGCTGCCACGAGGAAGCATCGTAGCTTGTGATCGTGGTTACAACAGCTACAGCTGGTTTCGTCAGCTGAGCGAGAAGGGTCTTTTCTTTGTGACCCGTCTGAAGCGCGGGGCCAAGTACCGCGTGACCGAACGTCGAAGAGTCAATCGTTCCAAGGGTTTGATGAGCGACCAAACGATCGAATGGACCGGTGTGAAGGCGTGTCGTGACTGCCCGATGCCTCTGCGGAGAGTAGGCTATCGCGACCCTGAGACCGGCAAGATCTACTATTTCTTGACGAACCTGTTCCGCCTGTCACCTCAGACCATTGCCGATATCTACCACGAACGTTGGCAAATTGAACTCTTCTTCAAGTGGATCAAGCAGAATCTGAAGATCAAGACTTTCGTCGGCACCAGCCGCAACGCCGTGCTGACTCAGCTTTGGATCGCCATGTGCGTCTACCTATTGCTCGCTTTCATCAAGCACAAGCACCGTCTTTCCAGTAGTTTACGGGAGGCCTTGCGCCTCCTTCAATTGAACCTCTTTGAGCGCCGCGACCTCATGGCCCTCTTGAAACGAGAGCCGCCGCCGATCCCAGGACTAGACGAAAGACAACTGGTAATCGTCGGAAGTTAACGGGACAGCAGTGATTATACTTGATCTTTCTTTGAGTTGGAATCGGCATCGATTCGTCCAATTTTGCTTCTAGACTTCTTGGGTCATACTCAAGATCTGGCTCATCGGGATAGTCCGCGACTGTGTAGAGCCCCTCAATAACAACCCGGATGTCTCTCTCGATCTTGTAGGAAGATTGAAGTGTTTGCTGCTCCTCCTGTCGAAGCAGGGATCGTTTTTTCCGCACGAGCGCCCTGTACTCGTCAGCGATTCTTGGCTTGTCAAATTTCTTATGGCATGTCGCACACAATGGAATCAAGTTGTTTGGATGATTCACGTCAGCGTGCAGCTTTACCTCATTTCTCAGCTCATACAGTTCGCTTTTACTTGGGTTGACGGGATAGATGTGGGCTAGGTCGTACATCTTATATGACCTTAAGTTCTTGACGTAGAAGAGATCACGTCCACACAGCGGGCAAATGCCTCTAGTTTGCGTGGTTAATGCCAACTCTTCGGCAGGGCTGTATTTCCGGCGATCATTTGTCATAGGATTTCCGAGGTTGGATGAACTACTTCGGCATTTCGGACTATTACCGACCTGTCGCAGAAATCGACAAGTGGATCCGAAGACTCATCTGAATGTGTTACTGGAAACAGTGGCGCTGGGTGCGCACGAAGGTCCGTCATCTGCTCGCTTTGGGAACGAGTCGTCGTCAAGCAATTTTCACCGCGCTCAGTCGCAAGAGCTACTGGGACTTGTCGAAAACCTTGGCGACACAGACCGGAATGACGAACAAATTGCTTCAAAGTCAGGGGCTGATCAGTTTCCGCGATCTGTGGATGAAAGCCCATGGCTATGCTTGAAACGATCGTGTGCTCCATCATTGTGAATCGCCTAGTGCGGACCCGTATGCTAGGTGGCGTGTTGGCCGGGGTTAGATCCCCCGGCTACCCGATTAGCCGTCTGCACCGGTTTGCCTAACTGCATTCCGGATGGGTGCCGGAATTGCGTTGTCGTATAGTCGGTCATCTCCGACTGACATGCCTTGTTCTAGGATGAAGTCTGCCAGAATCATCGCCTCATCGTCGTCCACTTCGCCAGACTCTAGGATTCCAAGCAGGGAACTCTGCGCCCCCCATTGATCTGCGCCGTACGCCACTGACCACATTCCAACAAGGCAACCGCCTCGACTCTCGGTATCGACGACAGCGTGGAACAGTCGGCCTAAGAAGCTAGCAAATCCATTCATTGCGCTGAAGGGCCATCCCACAGTTCCGAGGCACTTCTCCATTTCATCCAAGAAGACACGCACGAACCTCGCAGACTCTGCTCCTACTGCATCGCAATAGGGCGCGAGCCGATCATCGGAAGAAAAGAAGTCAATTACTGGCTCTATGTAACCGCTGTAGACGTGATCTCTATACTCGGGCTCTGCGAGTGCTCTGTGCACCTGATCCCAGTGAGGTGCCGATCCATTGTCGGCTAACAGCACCTTTAGCGCGTCATTGCGAGGCGGCGTATCGGTTCGTAATGCCTCGATTCGATCAAAGTGCTCGGCAAAGTGAGCCGCAGATGGATAGCGCTCAGTAGCGCTTGGCCGAGTAGCCCTTTGAATTACAGGAGAGTACGAACAACGATGGTGGTGATCTGGGTCTCTGCCGGTCATGACAAAGTTGAGCAGCTTCCCTAGCGAGTAGATGTCACTCTGAACCGTAGCACTTTTGAGGCTGTCCCGCTGCTCGGGCGCAACGTAGTACGCATGGCCGTAGTTGTCGACACTGCTCCGCGTGCGGTTCGACTGAGCACTGAGGTCCCTGCCCAGGCCAAAATCGCACACGACCACAGAATTGCAGTCGCGAGTGTCCAGGACTAATGCATTGGATGGACTGATATCCCTATGCAGGATGCCGAGCTCGTGCGCCGACTGGATTGCACTCAGAATTCGGCGGAACATTACGACGCGCTCCGGTTCCTCCAGTGCAGTGTTGTTCCTCTTAATGAACCGATGAAGATTCATAGCTGCCACAGGCATGGCGTACCAGATGCCAGGCCCAACCAAGTTTCCCGAGTGGCCTAGGAGATCAACTACGCCCGCCACGCCCCTAAGACGTTCAAGCAGTGTGATTTCCCGCTTGAGCCGTGCTTGATAGACAGGATTGTTGTTGACTGAACTCCTTAAGCTCTTCACAGCAATGCCGTCGCCAGTCTTACGGTGACTGAATCTCTTTACGAGCGCGAATGCACCCTCGCCCATGACAGCGGTAGTTTCGTAATCGCGAAGCTCAATACTCATTGCGAATCCGGCTAACAATAAAGGTTCTATCTGAACTCCAAGCCAAGATCTCCCATCGTGCGGACGCGCCTCCCCGAGTTCAGATGGAAGCGAGTTGTACGAAGCCGCCGCCTGGCACGGACGTTGCGTTTAGGGGTTTGTATCCCTCAGCCGGGGACGAGCCCCGAGCCATCGTGGCAGTCGAAGGCAGGTGAGATCGCGGCATAAGTAGGGGGGGATTAGAGCGCCTCAGAGGTCGAAAAATTCCGCCGATTTCTTCCCCGCACACGCTCTGTAAGTGCTTGACCGGTCAGTGTTTAATCCCGTCGTGCCCATAATGGAGACAGCTTACCATGCGGGGGCACTGCGATGTCAAGGGCACTGTGGGGGCAGCACTCTGCCCCGCTGCCCCGTGCTTCTCAACGGCTGACCGCACGAAACCGGTTAGTGCAGAAGGTTGTGTCAGTGACCGCCCATATGGAGCCAAAGCGGGATCGCCGTAATGGCGCCAGTAGAAGATCGCCGTAATGGAGCTAGTAGCTGCTCTGTTCGAGGATCTCGGGCCTCTCCCGGGGATACCTTACTGCCAGTCGAAATGGCAGGAGGTGTCCGTGGGGAATCGGAGGTTCGAGATGTACGAGTACCGTCATGTGCTGGTCCGAATGCGGGCTGGCGACTCAGATAGAGAATTGGCTCGTGCGGGCCTGATGGGGCGTCGCAAGTCTGGTGAATTTCGTCGTTTGGTGACGGAATTGGGCTGGCTGAAGCCGTCGCGGCCGTTGCCCGAGGTGGCGACGTTGGCGGCGCAAGCGGTCCCGAAACGACCGAAACAGTCGTCGACATCGTTGGTAGAGCCACACGCTGAGATGGTTCGTCAGTGGGCGTCCCAGGGCGTTGACGGGACGACAATCCACCAGGCGCTGGTGCGCAAGTTCGATTTCCCAGGCAGCTACTCGTCGGTGCGGCGCTATCTGCGCCGGCTGGGCAGGTCGCAGCCTCGGCGCACGGTGATCCTGGACTTTGCACCCGGCGAGGCAGCGCAGGTGGATTTCGGCTCGGGGCCGCGGCTGGTCGAGGGCGGCAGTGAGATCCGCACGTGGTTCTTCGTGATGACGCTGTGCTGGAGTCGGCACCAGTAGGCGGAGCTGGTTCTCGACCAGAAGGTGGCGACGTGGCTGGCCTGCCATCGCCGAGCCTTCGAGTTCTTCGGCGGGGTGCCCCTGCGGGTGACCATCGACAACGCCAAATGTGCGATCACGCGAGCCTGCTGGCGAGATCCGGAGGTGCAACGATCCTACGCCGAGCTCGCCGAAGGCTACGGCTTCAAGATCGACCCGTGCCCACCTCGGGATCCCCAGAAGAAGGGGCGAGTGGAGTCGGGTATCAAGTACGTGAAGCGGAACTTCCTGCCTCTGCGGGAGTTCCGAAACCTGAGCGATGGCAATGGTCAGCTCGAAGCCTGGGTGCTCGGCCGGGCAGGCAATCGGATCCACGGCTCGACCCGTGAGCGGCCCCTGACGCGCTTTGCCGAGACCGAGCGTGATCTGCTCCAGACCTTGCCGGCTGCCGCCCCGGAGCCTTCGACCTGGGCCCGTGCGATCGTGCCTGCAGATCACCATGTGCGCCTTGAGCATGGCCGCTACTCAGTGCCCTACACACTGATCGGTGAGCGGTTGTGGCTGCGGGCAACACCGACCGCGGTTCAGGTCTACGAGGAGTACACGATGGTGGCGGCGCACCCGCGCATGAGACCTGGAAAGCGCTCGACGGTCGATGACCACCTACCGCCGGAAGCTCTGGCGCACAAACGGCGGACACCGGATTGGTGCCGCTCGCAGGCCGAGTCGATTGGCCCTTCCTGCCAGGGGCTGATCGACGCCCTATTCGCCGACCGCGTGCTGGACAACCTGCGGGCTGCGCAAGGTGTCATCCGGCTCGCAGAGCGCTACGGAGAGGACCGATTGGAGGCCGCTTGCGAGCGGGCGCTGGCCTTCGAGAATCCGCGCTATCGGTGCGTCAAGACGATCCTCGAGCGGGGGCTCGACCAGCACTGCGTCGAGCCCCCGGAGTCCGTCCAGCTTGCCGCGAGTTACACCGGCTCGGGCCGCTTCTGCCGTGACACCCGAAATCTGTTGGCGCACTGATGTGGAGGCCCCAATGAATCCTGTACCCGAGATCGCCCCGCTGCTCAAGCGACTCCGTCTGTCGGGAATCCTCGAGAGCCTCGAGGAGCGCAATCGTCAGGCGATCACCAAGAAGCTCCCGTACACCGACTTCCTCACCCTGCTCATCCAAGACGAAGTAGCGCGGCGCGACCAGAAGAAATTCGACCTGCGCCTGAGGCGTGCGGGTTTCCAGTCGAACAAGACGATCGAGAGCTTCGACTTCGACTTCAATCCGAGCGTCCACCGCGAGCTGCTCCAAGAGCTTGCGGCCTGCCGTTTCCTCGACGAGCACGTCTGCGTGCTGATCGCCGGACCGTGCGGGACCGGCAAGAGCCACATCGCCCAGGCGCTGGGTCACTGCGCCGTACGCGCTGGCCACGACGTGCTCTTCACCACCACGAGCAAGCTCCTCGGCTCGCTCAACGCGGCGCGCGCCACGGGCACCTTCGAGCGTCGCTTCCAGGCCGTCGCTCGCGTCGACCTGCTGATCCTCGACGACTTCGGCCTCAAGCCCTTACGGGCACCGCAGGACGAGGATCTCCACGATCTGGTCGCAGAGCGTTACGAGCGCACCTCGACCGTCGTCACCAGCAACCTCGATTTCACCGAGTGGGGCGACGCCTTCACTAACCGCCTGCTAGGCGCCGCCACACTCGACCGTCTGCGAGACGCCGCATACCGCGTCGTTCTCGACGGCGAGAGCTACCGAAAACCCAGGCCCATGCCGAAAGCCAGAAAGGTCGCCGAGGCCGCAAGCAAGGACCAGAAGACGAAGAAGGGAGGCCACACGGCTTGAGCATCCGCGAGCCGGACCGGATGGGCTATGGAAGCTGCCACTCCTACGGAAATCGCTACGCGATTACCGCATCCGTTTGGAAAACGCTGCGCGTTTCCCACAGCTCCCACAGCCCCGACGACGGTTTGGTTGCGATGGATCAGGATAAGGAAGAAGAGGAAAGGCAGAGCTTGCCAACTGCCTCCTCACACGATAGACACAAACCGCCTGAGATCCTCGAACGAGCACTTCTGGGTGGCTCCATTACGCCGATCATGGGTGGCTCCATTAGGGCGGTCAGTGACAGCTATAGGCCAGCGAACTCTTCAAGCCAAAAGGCGGAGCCCAGCTTGGCGTTAGTCGCGTCAAGAAGGCCCACTTCGGGGTGGGTGACAGAGCCAAGATTCTCGCGCTCGGGCTCTCCATTGGCCAGCATCGGGCAAGAGATCAACGTTCCGTCTGGTGCGATGGCGACAAAACAGCCGTGGTCTTTCAGCGGTTGGAGCTGCACGCAGTTATTGCACGGGTCCAAGCCGGGACGACTTGCTGGCGGATAGTAGCTCTTGGAATAGCTGTGGTGGCAGGACGGGCATTCAAAGCCTTTGTCGTTGCTCATTTTGGATAGCTCCTAGTAGGGTGAGATTTTAATTCTTGGCTTGGGATCTGGCAAAGGACGCTCGCATGAGCGGGCGTCCGGCATCTTCTAGGCTGCAAGGAAGTTCGCAGTCATGCGAGCGACTACGCTGGCGGTATGGCCGTCTGTCAGGTGGGCGTAGCGCTTGACCATGGCCAGCGTCTTGTGGCCCATAGCCTCGGCGAGTTCGGCCAACGTCGCGCCGCTCATCGCGAGGTAGCTGGCAAATGTGTGGCGAAGATCATGGAACCGGAAATTTTTGAGGCCAGCTGCCTCACAAGTCCGCTGCCATTCGCCCTGGGGGAAGGACGTTGAGCCGGTACGGCTGGGAAAGACGAGATCGGTTCCGAGGCGTCGGGCGGTCTTCCACTGTGACAGTACCTCTTCGGCTAGCCCGCTGATGGTCAGTGAGCGGCGCTCGCCGTTCTTGGTGTGGTGGATGAGTGCCACTCCGCGATTAAAATCCACATCCCTCCATTTGAGGTTCAACAGCTCGCCGCGCCGTGCTCCGGTGCAAAGGGCCATCGCCACCAGCGGATAGAGACGGGGCTCGGTGCTGTCCTTACAGGCGGCAAGTAGCCGGCGCTTTTCGTCTTCGTCGAGGAAGCGAGCACGGCCACGTCCTTGAGCGGGTTTGACGACTCTCAGACAGGGGTTGTCGTCCATCCAGAACCATTCCTTGACACCAGCGCTGAACGCTCCGCTCAAGATGGTGAGGTAGCGATGCACGGTACCCGCCGCTAGTTGCTTGCCAGAGATCCCCTTGCCGCTGGTCAGGCCGTCTCTTGCCTCGGCGATGATGGCGGGGGTGACCTGGCTGAGCCGTGTATTTTCTCCCAGCGCCTGGCACCACCACCGAAGATTACGGGCGGTGTCCTTGGCTCGTGCCAGCCGGGGGACTTTCACTTCGATGTAGCGATCGATAAGATCGCCCACGGTGTGCTGTTCGGCTTCGGCTTCCGGCTGATAGCGGCGTTGCCGTATCGCCTCAGTCGTACTATCGCCCCATCGTTGGGCTTCGCGCCGCGTGGAAAAAGTCTCTGAAGCCCGAGGATGCCCCTTCAAGAAAATCTGTGCCCGATACCGGATCTTGCCCTTCGCCGTCGTACGCTTTTCGATGTGTGCCATGAGTTCCTCCAAACAGGTCGTCCCCGTGGGACGGATTTCTGTGGGGTACTCAAGGGGAAGCACTGGCCAACAACGCCCCACTGCATACAAAACGTCGCGAGACGTAAGTTATTGCATTTGCAGTGGTTAAGCATGGTGGAGCGTTGTCGAGTATTGGGTTATCTCACTTTGAAAAGGAGAGAATCACCGGGTCTCAGAGCCCAAAAATCCCGTCGATTTCTTCCAAGCGCACACTCTGTAAGTGCTGGACCAGTCAGTGTTTAATCCCGTCGTACCCATGATGAGAGTAGCTTGCCACTTCGCGTCTTCTGGGTGTCAAGGGGCACTGGCGGCGCAGCACTCTGCCCTGTTGCCCCATGGTTCTCAACGGCGGGCCACACGAAACCGGTTGATGCAGAAGTCTGCCAGCTTCCGGCGCATGTCGGCAGCGTGGACCGTATGTCCAGGTTTGTTAGGATGTCCAACATGGGATGTCCAGCTTGATCGACCTTGGAGATGAGAAGCTCGCGACGACGCTGGTCATGATGCCTACGCGGCTCATGACCTGGATCGCCGTCGGGTTGAGTTCTGTTCTACTCTGTGCCGCCGACGGCGGAACCTGGCCCGGTCTGCAGACGGATCGCTTCGAGCTGGTCGAGAGCGAAGGCGAATTCTACTTGAAGGAAGCTCGCGAGCTGCCGATTCCGATTCCCCGAGAGTGGTTGATTCCCGAGGCGGAGTTGGCCCAGGCGGAGCATCGCTTTGTGGCGGGATTCGACTACGCGGAGCAAGTGAGCTCTTTCCCCATGGGCGACGGCCTCCTCGGCCTGCACTTGTCTTCCTACGAGATCCAGAGGTCGGGTTCGGCCATGGCCACGGACGGACGGGATGTCTTCTTGATCTTCGATCCCGCCAGCCGGGAAACCCGATTCGGGCTCGCCCTGCCCAGTTCCAAGTGGCGGGTGCGCGTCGGCGGCTGCTTTGCCGCTTATCACACCCGGCTCCTGGTCGGCGACGTCGACTGTGACCGTCGCCTGGACCTGGCGACTCTGGTGACGCGCCGCGACTGTGATCCTAGTCCGGGGGAGAGCGGCGTCTACAGCGGGTACCTCCGGAGCGGGCCTTTGCACTGGTACCTGCAGACCGAGACAGCCTGGAGCCACGACTCGAGCTACGACGAGCGTCTGCCGTGCGCCGGCCACAGAGACCTGCCCCTCATCGGCTTGGTGAAACATCCAGTGCAATATGTCCTGGAGCGAATCCAGAGCGAGGCGCCTCTCCTCAATCGATCGGTTTTCATCCCCGCCGCCGGCCTCGCGATGTCGATTCCCGCCGAGTGGCGCCTCGACCTGGAGCCGAAGGTGTCGGAGATGCGAGCCTACGGGCGGGCGGCACGTTTGCGAGTCCGGCTCACCCGAAATGAGGAGGGAGTCGACCTGAGGACTTGGTTGGACGGCTACCTCGCCAACGAGAGATTCATGGCAGCGACGGTCAAGGACAATCTCCACCGGTTCGAGATCGAAACCGAGCCCTTCCCCTCATCGACCCGTATCGCGGGGTATCGGAGCCTCTTCGGCTGGGCGGCATCGGACCCTTCCCGGATCACCTACTTCCTCGCCAACCTCGATGGCGACTTCGTCCAGATCCATCTCGAGCTGTCTCAGGACAAAACCGCCGATGTCTGGAGAGACCATGATCGCCGCATTCTCGGCAGTCTCGAGCTCAGGCCGGCAAGCCAGCAACATGCGGCTTCCGAGGCGCCTCCGTAGGTGACGCCGTTCCCTACACTCCGGGCGAGGCTCACTCACGACCGAACGAGCAGAGCAGTCTTGTCCTTCCTGCTCTCTAGAAGTACGCTCGAAGCCAGGAGACAGTCATGAGACAGGGCAAGGTGTTCGCGATCGTCGTGCTGGCCACCGCTTTGCCGGCGGCCGGTCAGTCGCGCCTTGATGCTAGAACCGGCTATCCGGGGGCGGCGGACGATAGCGCAGCCGTGCAGCGATTCACCACCGAGCCGACCACCCAAACCATCGTCGGCGGACCCCGCCGGGGCTGGCCGCGGTCTCCTACGCTTCCGCCTTGGGTTCGGCGCTGATCAGCCACCCGGTCGATCGGAGCAGCCAAACCACGTCTACGCCGGCATCTTTCGCGCTCTGCCCTACGAGTCGGCCGCCATTGCCATCGACGGTGGTCGTGATCGCTACTGGGCTTCGCGCCTGGTGCGCTTTGTCGATCCTTTTGCCAGCGCTAAAGAACAGAGTTTCGTGCTCACAGCCGGCGCCCCGGCCGCCGAGTTGATGGTGGCGGAGTGACGGCCGTTGGCCAACCTACGGCTCAGTGTCGAGGTAGATCGAGTGGCGGCAACTTTGCATTTCTCGGACCGCGACCGAAACCAGAGCATCCTCCTCGAGACTGCCGAGGCCCCGGTGCTGTGGGATATCGAGCTCGCCCTCGCCTGGCGTCGCCACCCCTTCAGGTGGGATCACGCCACCGACTACGACATCCGTACTTTGCGCCTCTCCCTCACCACCCCGAACGGCAGCCCGGCGAAGGCTCGCTTGCACTACCTTGGCGATCCCCTACTGGCTGAAGAATCGGCCGCCTGCAAGGTGGTGGCGGCCAGCTTTCCTGAGAATCTACTCAACGGCGACCGCGCCGTGGTCAAGTTCCGCCCGCGCAACACCAGCCGCCGAGCCTGGGAGATCGAGGATCCCACTGCCCTGCAGCTGCGCTATGTCATCTTCAAAGATCAAACGCCGGAGAAGATCTTCAATCGTGAACTCATCGCCCTGCCCGAGCGAGTCATTCCCGGCCAGGAAGTCGACCTGCGCCTCGACATCCAATGCCCACAAACCCACGGCGTTTACCGCCTGGATTTCGACCTCGGGGCCGTCGGCCAGGAGTTTTTCAGCCACTGGCGGGGCAAACCGGTGCTCAGCAAGCTGATGCGGCTGCGCCGCCGCCGATGACGGCGGTTAGAATCAATCCGTTCACAAATCTCAAACCCAACCGGGAGGATCACTATGGCCGCTATCAGCTTCCCCAACGAATCGGCGCAATACCGCCAAGCCCGCAACGCGCTGCTCGACAAAGAAATCGAAGTGCGCGAGCAGGTAGCGCAGCTGGGCGCCCTGCGACGCCGGCTGCCGTTGGGCGGCGAAGTGCCCCAGGATTACATCTTCGAAGAGCTGGCCGATGGCGAGGTGCGGCAAGTGCGCCTGTCGCAGCTCTTCCGGGCCGATCAGGAAGCGCTGTTTCTCTATGGATTCATGTACGGAGCGGAGATGCAGCAACCCTGCCCACTGTGCGCCTCTTTCATCGACGGCTTAGAAGGCAACGCACCGCAGCTCGGCGAACGTATGCAGATGGCCATCGCCGCCCGCTCGCCGATCCATCGGGTCGCCGAGTTCGCCACCCAAAGGGGGTGGAAGAGCCTCCGCGTCCTGTCCTCGGCCGACAGTGATTTCGCCCGCGACTATCGGGTCGAAACCGACGGCGGCGGCCAGATGCCGATGGCCAACGTCTTCATCCGCCGTGACGGCGTCACCTACCACTTCTGGGGCAGCGAGATGCTCTACGCCGACCTCGAAGGCGATGCCCGCCACATCGACCTGATGTGGCCGCTGTGGAATCTCCTCGACACCCTGCCCGAGGGCCGTGGCGAGAGCTGGTATCCACCCTTGTGGCCAGCGGTCTGAGGAACCGAAAGCCGCTCAATCCCGCGGCGGGTAGACTCGCAGCCCACCGCCCACTCCACCGGTCAGAGAACCCCAGAGGGGACCCGATGAACTCACGCAGGCTTGCTTTACCCGTTTTCGGCCTAGTTTCGTTCGCCGTCTTGCTGGTGCTGGGGCACGGTGGTGGTCTGCGAGCCACCGACCTACACTTTGGCCCCTGGTCGCTAGTGCCGCCGATCGCGGCGGTGCTACTGGCAGTTCTGACTCGCCAGGTGATCCCCTCGTTAGCCATCGGCATCGCCCTGGGTGGAGCCATCGCCGGCAAACCCAATCTGGTGCAGGATTTCCTGATTCCGTCGATCGGCAACGCTGACTATGCCTTGATCTTACTGGTTTACCTCTGGTGCCTGGGAGGACTGATCGGCCTGTGGACGCGCACCGGCGGTGCTCGCCACTTCGCCGAGGGGGCCGCGGCTCGATTCGTTTTCGGACCGCGCTCGGCGAAGCTCTTCAGCTGGGTGCTAGGGATGATCTTTCACCAAGGTGGCACCATTAGCACGGTGCTCACCGGCACCACCGTGCGGCCAATCGCCGACCGCTACCGGGTGTCGCATGAAGAGCTGTCTTACATCGTCGATTCCACCGCCTCACCGGCGGCCACCATCTTGCCATTCAACGTTTGGCCGTTGTATGTCGGTGGCCTGATTGTCGGCACGGTGCCGATGATCGACACCCTCGGCGATGCGGTAGGCTTCTTTTTCCGCGCCGTACCGCTGAACTTCTACGGCTTGTTCGCCATCTTGCTGACTCTCTTATTCGCCCTCGATCTTATTCCCTTCATGCCCGGAGGGCGCTGGGGCCACCGGCCGTGGGTGGTTGGACGGCGAATGTCCGCGGCGATCGTGCGCTCCCGCGACAGCGGCCAGCTCGACCGCCCCGGCTCGCAGCCGATGGCAGCGACTGAACTCTCAGAACTCAAGGTGGCGCCGGGCTACCGGCCCGGCTTGATCGACTTCTTCGGCCCGATCGGGGTGCTGCTGGGGGTGGCGATCATCCCCTTCGTCTACAGCAGTTGGATCGTCGGCGCCGAACGCCCCTCCCTACCCATCGCCGAAGCTTTTGCCCTGGCGCTGCTGGCCGGTGTCGCCATCGCCCTGGTCAAGGGCATGTCGCTCGGCGACACCGTCGATGGGATCGTCGACGGCTGCAAGGGAGTGACCATCGGCGCGCTAATCCTGGCCCTGGCTGTAACTCTCAAGCGAGTTGCCGACCAACTCGGCACGGCTACCTACATTGTCGATGTGGCCCAGGGAGTCTTGGTGCCGATTCTTCTACCCGCCTTGCTGCTGCTGCTGGCGATGGTGGTCGCTTTTGCCACCGGCACCTCCTGGGGCACCTACGCGGTGGTCTATCCAGTGGCCATGCCGCTGGCCTGGGCGATCCACCCTGACCCCTTCTTTCTCAGCTTATGCTTTGGCGCGGTGCTCGGCGGCAGCACCTTCGGCGATCAATGCTCACCCATTTCCGACACCACCATTCTGTCGTCGATCGCCACCGGCGCCGACTTGATGGACCACGTCTACACCCAACTGCCCCTGGCACTGACCGCCGCCAGCGCTGCAGCCGTGCTCTACACACTGTTAGCTGGGTGGGTGCTGTAGGGAATAAGCCAAGAGAAGATCAGTTGACCGAGTCTTCGGTCGAGTCGCCATCGGCAGCGTCAGATTCAGAGTCTTTGACGATCTCCAAGTGCCCCTTGCCCGCCAGTTTTGCGAGATCTAGATCGGCAACGCAGCGCACCTTGACATAGTCCAACGACAAGGCACCCACCAAGCGTACCTTACCTTCGCCTTTTTCGAAATCGGCCGCGGAGAGGTCTGACAATTCGCGGTCCAGCTCGAAACCGAGTTCCGTCCCCCCACGAGTACCGGTGAACAAGATATGCACGTAGTCGCGCTCGATGCACTCACCGAGTTCGGCCGTGCCGTCTTCTTGGATCGAGCGGAATACCACCGGGTGGTCTCCTTGGGACAGTTTCTCAACCAGCTCACTCATTTCAGCTCCTCGCAGGATAAACCGCCAAGGCCTGATGACAGCCCTGGGGAATTATTACGGCCAAAGTATAGCCGGTGGGGCCCTCTGCACCAGCTTGGTTGTCAGCCATCCTACTCAGCAAAGACAATTTAGCGCTAACAGAGAACTTCTTTCTCAGGCCATTGGGCGAATCATTGGCGATCTCGATGGCAGCTCTTAGCCACGGATCTGGTGTCAAGGAATGGAGACCACTCAGCAGCCCCGAGAATGGAGAAATGCAAAGCTGCCCGAGGAATAGGAACCGCTTGCCCACACACACGGCGCGCGGGCAAGGTTCACAGCCTAGACAGGCCTAGGCCCAAGGTGAAGGACCAGGCGGAGGTGTCCCCGGTTTCGAAACCTTCGCAGAAGATAGCTGCCTCGATACAGCCCGCGAATTCGAATTTACACACCTGAGTGACCCAGCCAGCACCGCTGGTGGCCGGCAAATATTCGGTGGCGTAGTAGAAGGTACAGCCATCGGCCGGATCGACACTCATCGAGGAATAGTCGCCCCAGCGGGAAGTGCCGGTCTGGGCGCCTGTGCCGTTGATGCAAGTGATCTCGCCCTTCAGGGTGCTAGCAGAATCTGCCGGCCGGCGACCGGCCATGCGGATCGAGGGGAAGATCGCGGCGCTACCCAACGAGTAACCGATGCCGAGGTTGCCGAGGTTGTCGGTGGCGGCAGAAGGAACCCAGCGATTCTCTCCATCCGGCGCATAAACCCCCTGATCAATCACCGTCGGCCCACCGAGCAGATCGATCTCGGTCCAACGGATGCCCGCCTGGTCGCCACCGACATCTACCGTGTGGACAACTACCGCGTTCAAGGTGCCCGCTCCCAGGTGGTAGCGCACCGTCGTGCGGTGCATGGTGAACTGGCCAAGCACGTCGAGCAGCTGGCCGGTGCCGGGCTGCGGAATGCAGGGGCCAAAGCCGCACAGCTCAGCGTCATACTCCACCCCAACGTCCATGTAGGTGGGTCCGGTGGCAGTCGAGGTTCCCGGCCAGTCGGGGCAGATCTCGAACAGCTGGTAGCCATCGGTGGGCAAGAAAGGCATGCTACCGAACTGTTCGTCGTCCCACATCTGAATAAAGGTCGGACAGGTACCGGCCGGCGCCGGTTTGGGTCCCAACAAGCTGGGTACCGAGACGGCGAAGAAGGCATCGTCCGCCGTTACTGCGAAGAAGAACCGGTCCTGCTGCGGTGGTGGCAAGGCAGCGGGGTCGAGCATCACGTCGCGCTCGAAAACGCTCAGCGAAGCACCGACGAAGCCACCCGAAAATTCGTTGACGCTCAGGGTGTAGGAACTGCGAGTACCACTAGCGTCCAGCCACAGGCCCAGCTTGGGGTAGTCGTTGAAATTGGTAAAGGGGAACTGGAAGCGATGGTAGGGCCCCAGCGGATTGCTGGTGGTCGAGATAGCAAAGCACTGGTTCGGCGTGCCACTGCCGGTGAACTGGCTGAACACCCAACGATCGGCAAAGTGGTCGTAGAGCACGATCGGATCGCCACTGTTGTTGGTCTGGCAGGGACCACCGAAGCCGGCCCAGAAGGTGTTGCCAGCAAATGGACCGCCACCGGCCGTCGGCGTCAGGGTGTTCTTGTCGAGGATGATCCAGCCGAGGTTGGCGTAGACGATGTAGAAATTGCCGCCGACATCGCCGACGGTATCCGGCGGCGCCACCAGGCCCGGGTTATCGCTGTTGGAATAAGCCAAGCCAGTACCCAGCAGGCCGAGCGAACGCTGTTCATCGGCGAATTCGCGCTGCACTAGATCGGTGCCGTCGGAGACCCTTTGGATATGTTGCTGCAGAGCTGCCGGCAGCTGGTGATTCTCGATCTCACGGATTACGTTCTGCGCTTGCGGCTGTAGCTGATTGGCCTGTTGCCGCGCTAGCTCGATGAGTTCGGCCAACGGCGGCGAGGTGTCTTGGCGGATAGCGTGATGGACTGTTTTTTCAAACGCAGGCGCAGTTTCGGCGTTTACCGCCACCCCAGCAAATAGACACAGCAGGATGGTCGCAAGCACAATGGACGCACTCTTTAACATATTTTCCCCAAGGTCGATCGTTCCGGCACCGCCGCTTCGAGGGCTTCGGGTGCCAGGAGAAGTTGGTCGGGCTATTTGCAGCGGGCTAGAGCTTACCCCTGAAGGGCCGGCTTAAGCAAGGGCAAGACCGGCAGCCTGCCAGCGCTTGGTGGCGGCGACTCGGCGGCCCCCTGAGTTTGCTGGTGCTGACGCAACACAGCACGGCTGGTAGCTGGAAGATCAGCGCTGGCCAAGGCCCGTTCGATCGCTGCCGCCAGCCGCCGTCGATCAAGAGCCCCCAAGGCTTTCACCGCGCCGCGCACCAAACCGCCGTGCGGCGAGTGCAGCCAACGGGCCGCGAGGTCAAAATCCTCCACCTCGGGATGCCGTGGCAGCGCCCGCAAGGCAGTGCGGATCAGCTGGGGTCGGGGGGAGATCGGATCGAGGTCGAGCTCGCTGCTCCTTAGCAGGTGGCGGGCGCTGCGCGACCACCAACTAGCGCCGAGCGAATGCGGCGGCCGCTGCGCCGTCGCCAGCAGATATTCGCGCGCCTCGGGGTCGACATGAGGATCGCTACCGAAAGCAGCCAACGCCGCCAGGCGCCGCTCACCCAAGGCTGCGTGCAACTGTCGGCGCGGCATCAGATCGGCAATGAACAGCCGCTGGGTTGCCGGATCAGCCTGCTTCAGCCCCTTGATCAGCAGATCGAGTAAGGCTTGGTCATCGAGTTCCGAAGACTGAGTCAACAGTCGGCGAGCCACTCTGCTGGGCGCAAACAGCGCCTGCCCCACCCCCGGCACTCGCAGCACCTGCGGCCCCTCGGGATCCTTGCCGCTGCGGCCGGGGAAGCGCACCTTGTACCAATCCGAATAGGCGATCAGGCAGCGTTGGCCAACCTCGAGAGCGGCCACTGAACGCGGCTCCAAGCGCACGGTCACCGCGGCCGCTGGATGCCCGTAGAGCTTGCGCTCGCGACGCAGAGTCACCCGATCCGCTGCCGGGATAGCCACCACCGTGGCTTCCATGATCTGGTGGTGTTCGCCGCGCAACGCTTGCGACGCTGGTAGCAGCAGCTTGGCGGCAATCGGCGCGACCGGGGCAAGGACCATGGCGAGCAGCAATACAGAGATCGTCGAAGGCCGTAGCAAGGTATTGGTGACGGTGGCTGGCTGGCTCATTTGATCGCCGATCCTACACCGCTGGCCCCCCTTCGCTGGTTGCAGATCGTCACTTCTTCCACCATGGCGACACCTACAGGCGATCCACCTAACCATTACCGCCGAAGGCGATAGACTGGGAAGCTAACGCTTCGGCCCAAAAAAGAGGAAACCCGCATGCGTAAGCACCCCGGCTTTTGGATCCTGCCTTTGTGCCTGCTGCTCGCTTGCTCCGCCAGCGGCTCTGACCGTGGTTCGGAGGATGGCTCAGGCAGCAATTCTGACGGCAACTCGCTGGCCGGCACTCCGGCTCTGGTCGCCGCTGGCCAGCAAATCTCCCTCGACCTCGAGGTGATCAAATCAGAAGAGGAATGGCGCCAACTACTGTCCGCTGAACAATTCCACATCCTGCGCCAAAAGGGCACCGAGCGCGCCTTCACCGGCGAATATTGGGATCACAAGGAAGACGGCATCTACCTCTGTGCCGCCTGCGGTCAAGAGCTGTTCGACTCACAAACCAAATTCAAGTCCGGCACCGGTTGGCCGAGCTTCTGGGATCCGAGCGTTGAGGCTCACGTAGACACAGAGACCGATCGTAGTTTCGGCGTTAGCCGCACCGAGATCGTTTGTAGTCGCTGTGGCGGCCATCTCGGTCACGTCTTCACCGACGGTCCCCAGCCCACCGGATTGCGCTACTGCGTCAACTCCGAGTCTTTAGTCTTCGCACCGCGCAAATAGGCGAGAAGGAACTTCAGATGATCCCCAAGACCTCATTTATCACCTCACTCAAGTTCGCCGCCGGCTTACTCTTGCTCAGCCAATGCAGCGGCGCCGAAGCGCCGGCGGCCAAGGCCGCTGCGGCCGTCAACTTCGACGGCCCAACCGCCGAGGCGATTTTCGCCGGCGGCTGCTTCTGGTGCATGGAACCGCCTTTCGACAAGCTCGATGGCGTCCTCGCCACCATTTCCGGCTACATCGGCGGTAGCAAAGACGACCCGACTTACAAAGAAGTCTCGGGCGGTAGCACCGGCCACACCGAAGCGGTGCGGGTGACCTATGACCCCGAGCGCATCGACTACTCCCAGCTGCTCGAAGTCTTCTGGCACAACATCGACCCGACGGTCGAGAACCGCCAATTCTGCGATTGGGGCGACCAATACCGCACCGGCATTTTCTACCTCGACGAGACCCAGCAAGCTCTCGCCACCACCTCCAAACAGCAAGTGATCAACTCCGGCCGCTTCGCCCAGGTCTTCACCGAGGTCACCCCGGCGGCTACCTTCTACCCCGCCGAGGAGTACCATCAGGACTTCTACGTCAAGAATCCGACGCACTACAAACGCTACCGCCACGGCTGCGGCCGCGACCAGCGGTTGGCTGATCTGTGGGGCCACTAGACACCGAGGAAATAGAGACATGAACCCAAGAGCTATTTGCTGGATTCTCGTCCTGCTCGCCGCGCCGCTCTGCGGCCAGTCCTTCAACGTCGACTTCGGTACCCCCGAAGCAGCGCCGCCGGCCACTTATGCCGCTGCTGGCCAGGCGGGGGTGTGGAACGCCTTCCTCGCCCTGCACGGCACCACCCAGAGTGCCTTGGTGGACATCGATGGCAACACCACCACGGTATCGATGACCCAGGTCGGCGGCTTTGAGAACCTGACCGCCGACGATCCCACCACCACCGGCGACGACGCCCTGCTACTCGACGACTACCTGGTGACCTTCAACAGCGATCTAGAATCCTGCCTGTTCTTCGACGGCTTGGCGGCCGGCGAGTATGAGGCTTGGGTCTACGCTTGGATGCCGCTGTCGCCAGCGGTCGAAGGCTTCACCAGCGTCGATCAGGAAGTCGGGTTTCCGCACTATCAGGTGGGCGGCAGCTGGGTGGGTCAGCATCAGGAGCTGCTGACTTACTCATACCACACCGCCGTGGTCGGCACGGACGGCAATCTCGACATGCACTCAGGCATTGTGCCGGGAGCCAATGCCGCCTTGGGCGCGGCGCTGAATGGGGTGCAGCTTCGTCGTCTTGGGTTGTTCGAGGACGGTTTCGAGTCGGGAGACACCGACGGCTGGGATGCGGCCTCGTTGTAGGTGGCGCGGCCGCACGCCGTGCGCCCCTACCTAGAGGGGTGCGGGGTTTCGGCACCTAATAGTATTTTTCCGGGAGCAAGCCGATGATCAAGACTGCCTTCCGCCGGGTTCCCAAGCCCGGTTTCTATGAGACCAGGGCCTTCCATGACTTCACCCGCGAGTTGCGCACCTTTCATCTCGAAGGGGGTAGCCGCACGCTACAACGCCAATTTCCTCACCAGGCCAAGATGGCGGCCTTCGTCAACCAGGCGCTGCCCAGCCTGCACAAGCTCTTCGACGGCAAATGCGCCTACACCGAAGTACCGTTGGCTTGGCGACGAGAAGATTCCGCCAGTACGGGCGCCAAGCAACGGCGCAGTACGAAAGGAGGAAGTGAGGACTTGCCACCCGAGTTGGGCGAACTCGGCCTGCATCGGCCGGCCGCCGATGCCATCGGACTAGACAGCCAGTTCAGCCCCGAACATTATTGGTGGCTGGTCCCAGTGTGGACAAACTGGTACCTGGTGCATCCCCGGTTGAACGCCACCAAAGGCAACCAATTCCCGGTTGCCGGCGAGCGCTTCAAAGCCAAGAAAGCGCAAGAGTTCAAGCCCATCGATCACGAGAGTGGCTTGCTCCTCGATCCGCGCCGCGACGAGCCCGCCTGGTATCTGGACTTCCAGCCCGACGGCTCCCTAGAAGCCCGGCAACACCCCAGTGAGCGCGTCCAGAGTCTCTTTGGTGGCCACTCGAGGGGTGAGATCACCCTACGGCTACTCGACCTCAACGCCCCCTGGATCCACCAGCCACGCCAGCAAGCCGGGTGGCAGATCCGTAGTGAAATTGAGCTGTTGCCGGTCACCTGTTCGGTCTCTCTGCTCAAGAAGTTGACCTTGCGGGCCGAGCCCTTCGCCGGCCTACGCCGCCAGCTGTTGGCCCGCTGGCTGATCGGCCAAGGCCAGCGCGGTAGCCATGAACTGTCAGACTCGCTGTTCAGCCGAGCGGTGAGCTTCTTGTTGCCCGAGATCGCCGCCGGTCTGTTGCACAACCCAATACCCCTACCGTCTACGGCGCGGGCGGCTTTCGAGCAAGTCAGCGATTTCGCGGTCAAGAAGTTTCCCGACCTGAAAAACTCGGCGGCCTACCGGAAGACTTTCGACAAGTGGCCGACGACTGTGGGTCCGCCAGCGACTAGGGGCACCCCAACGCTGGGCCTCGACCACGACCCGGGACTCGACGACGCCAAGGGATTCTCGCTCTCCGTCCCCGCCGTGGAGAAGAGCCTGCCAGCACCGGCGAACGCACCGCAGGTCTATCTCACCGCTTCGATCACCAAGGTCGAGATCGAGAACTTCAAGGCCATTCAGCGAATAGAACTCGACTTCACCAGCACCCAGCTGGTCGAATTGCCGGCCCGCTACGGCTATCCCGACGATCCCCCCGAGCTGCGGGCCCGAGGTTGGAAGGCCCTGCTCGGCGAGAACGGCTCGGGCAAGAGCTGCATTCTGCAAGCGATCGGTCTCGCCCTGGCCGGCAATCGGCTGGAGGAACTGTGTGAGACCTGCCAGATTGACTGGAGCCATTTGCTGCGCCGCCCGGCCAAAGAAGCACCGCGGGTCAGTCAGGGCTCGATCAAGCTGAGTTTCACCGGCGATATCGAGATCGAACTGAATTTCCATGCTGACGGTTACCGCTGGAAAGACGGTCTGGCCCCGATCACCGAACTGTTCGTCCGCGGCTACGGCGCCACCCGCTTGCTCGACAGTCCACGACCGCAGGCGGCCGACAGCAGCGACCCCACCACCCAGGAAGAACAGCGCCAGCAGCGCCATCGCGATCTTCGCCAGTTGGTGCGGGTCGACAACCTCTTCGACCCCCGCCGAGCGGTGGTCGATGCCCAGAGCTGGCTGCTATCACTGCTCGACCCCGAGGAAGTGGGCGACTTTCACGCCATCGCCACCACCCTGAAAGAACTGCTAGCCGGTAACCAGCTGCCGGGACAGAACTCCGGCGACACCCCAGGTCCAACCTTGGAGGCCGATCACCAAGCCGGAGAAGTGCTGGTCGACGGCATCCCACTGAACCAGGTGAGCGACGGTTACCGGGCGGTGATCTCCATTGTCTGCGACATCCTTGCCGGCCTCGGCCAGGGGTTGAGTGATCTGCACAACGCCCGCGGCATCGTCCTGATCGACGAGCTAGGCGCCCACCTGCACCCCAGCTGGCGAATGAATATTGTCGAGAAGCTGCGCCGTGCCCTACCCAACGTGCAATTCATCATCTCCACCCACGAGCCCCTCTGCCTGCGCGGCTTGTACGAGAATGAAGTCGTGCGGGTACGCAAGCTGGCCGAGGAGGGTGTCGTCCCGGAGACCCTCGAGCGCTCACCCAGCGACTTCCGGGTCGACCAGCTACTGACCTCCGAATTCTTCGGCCTCGACACCACCATCGACCCCGATCTCGACCGCCGCTTCCAGACCTACTACCGCCTGCTGGCGATCGACCCGGAGGAGATCACCGCCGAGCAAAAAGTCGAGCGAGACCAGCTCGACAGCTACTTGCAGCACCACTGCCGGCCCGCCCTCGGCAATACCCGCCGCGATCAGTTGGTCTACGAGGCGATCGACAAGTTTCTCGCCGTCGAAGGGAATTTGACTCTCGAGCAGCGCCAAACGCAGCGCACAGCCGCTTTGGGCAAGATAGTCGAGATTTGGGACCGGCGCCGGGGAGGCCAGTTGTGATCCACCGCCAGCGGGTCGCGGATACCTCGCCCTCGGCCCTGGAGAAGCCCTACAGCAACCGTGTCAAAGACCAGAGTCTGCATGGTCAGACCGAACTCCAAGCGGTGATGAAAGCCTACAGTCAGCACCTCGACGAAGGCCAGCCAGCGGTGCAGTTCAGCTACCCCTACGAACGCTACCGCGACCGGGAAGTCAAACGCGCCCTACGCCAGCTCTTCGACGGCAAATGCGCCTACTGCGAATCGGTCTACGCCGGCACTCAGCCGATGGACGTGGAACATTGGCGACCCAAGGGCGAGGTCCACCGCCAGGGCACCAAAGTCAAAGAGCCGGGCTACTACTGGCTCGCCTCTACTTGGAACAACCTGCTGCCCTCCTGCATCGACTGCAACCGCGCCCGCAGTCAATACGACATTTTGCGCCAAGAGATCATCAGCCTGGGCAAGGCCAACCAATTCCCTATCCGTGGCCCCCGCTGCCTGCCGCGGCCCGATTCTGACCCGACCAACATCACCCAACAACTCAACTTGCTCAATGAGCAGCCCTTGCTGATCAACCCCTGCGTCGACCTTCCCGAAGAGTTCTTCACCTATGACGGTCGCGGGGTCATTCTCCCCCGTCCCGCCGCCGGCCACGAACGGGAGCGGGCGCAAGCATCGATCCGAGTCTACGCCCTCAACCGCTCCGACCTGGTCAGCGAACGTCTGGCGATGCGGAAAATCGTCGACCACCGCCTCGGGCTGATCGCCACCCTCGCCAAGCTGTGCGCTAAGGCCCACGACGACGACTACTTGCAAGAGTCCCTCGCCGACTTGATCAGCTTCGAAATCGACAATCTGTTCGAAATGTCCCACGACCCCCGCCCCTACGCCGGCATGGTGCGCGAGATGCTGCGCGCCGTCGATGCGGCGCTCGAAGAGCATCGCGATAGGGGCTGAGTCAACAGTTCCGAGTACCAGCCAATGTGAGTAGCCAAAAAACCTCATTTCGTCCTGGGATGAGCCCAGTGGCCAGAATCCTCGTCTCCGACCAGCCATCGCCGGGTAGATTCGTGATCTGAGCGATGGCGCAAACTCCACCGCAGGGCGGTTAGCGACCTTGAGGGCGGCACGCACTCCTCCGGGAACTCGCTCGATCAACTGCCGTTCTCAGTAGCAACGGACAAGGTATGACCTTGGTATCCAGACGCACCGCAGATTCCATCAATGCCTGGCTTGGGGAACTCAATCCAACAGGCCCTACCGTCACTTCTTGGGTGGTAACCACCGTCTTGTGGTTGATCGCTGCAGTGGCTTGCGGCGACGACTGGCCGGCGTTTCGTGGTGCGATCGGCGATGGCCGATCGCTTGAGGTCAGCGTCATCCCCGAGGAGGGAGCGGTCAGCTTCCGCTTGACTTGGATCCGAGATCTGGGCAGCGCTTACTCTGGCATAGCGGTGGTCGGCAGTCGTCTCGTCACGCAGTATTCTGAGAGCGACTCGGATTTCCTGATCGCCCTCGATGCGACCACCGGCACCACTCTCTGGCGGCTGCGCCTGGGAGCCGCCTACAGCGGCCATGATGGCTCTCATTCCGGGCCACTAGCAACTCCCGCGGCTAACTCCAATCGGGTAGTTAGCCTGGGAGCCCACGGCGAGCTGGTCGCCGCCGACCTGGCCACCGGTGAGCTGCTGTGGCGCCGCGATCTGACCGGCGAGCTCAAGGCACGCAAGCCCCACTATGGCTTCAGCACTTCGCCGCGATTCTACGGCGACCAAGTGTTGCTGGCCCTGGGCGGCTACCAACAAGCTTTGGCTAGCTTTGACCTCGCCGACGGCTCACTGCGCTGGGCAGTGGGCAGCGACGTGATCGATTACCAATCACCCGTACTCTGGCAAGCCGGCGGCAGCGAGCAGGTGCTGC
Organism: Candidatus Multivoradales bacterium; assembly: GCA_965248925.1. Classification (GTDB taxonomy): domain Bacteria; phylum Acidobacteriota; class Thermoanaerobaculia; order Multivoradales; family J023; genus CBDFLE01. Next base: position 1,157,436 of record CBDFLE010000005.1, read on the forward strand.
TAGCCGGCAGCAGCTGGTTGCTGAGCATCGACCCGCGGCACGGCAAGGAGCTCTGGCGATGGGCCCATGAAGGCGCCGGAACCCGCGGGGCCTTCAGCCTGTCGGCAGTTCCAATGGCCTCGGATCAGCTCTTCCTGGCCCATCGAGACGACCTATCGCTGGTGATCTCCGTCGACCCTGTCAGCGGGCCGAGCGGCGTCGCCTGGCAAAGTCGGGCAATTCGCAATAGCTACGCCTCTCCAGTCATTCATCAGGGCCATCTATTCGCCTATAGCTCCCGTTTCCTGAGCTGTGTCGATGCGGCCACGGGAGAGCTCTTGTGGCGCTCTCGTGAACCCGGCGACGGCTTCCCCATTCTGGTCGACGGCCACCTCTTGATCCAAGCCAAGGACGGTGGCGTGCGGCTGGTCCGGGCTTCTCCATCGGGCTACCAAGAGCGTGCCAGGATGGAGGTCTTCGACGAGGTTAGCTGGACTTCGCCCAGTTTTTCGAACGGCTCGCTTTACAGCCGCAGCATGAGGCAGATCGCCCGACTCGAACTCGATTTTGGAGATGAGCAGCGAGAGTTGGCTACATCGTCAGCCATCCCGCCACCTTTGATCTGGCAACGGTTGCTGGCCGAGGTCGAGAGCAGCCACAGGCCAGACAAGGTGATCGATCGCTTTCTTGCCGCTCAGCAACGTATCCCCATAGTCACCGACGGCCAAGTACATTTTCTCTATCGCGGTACGGCGAGCGACGTGGCACTGGCCGGCGACCTAGCGGGTGCCAGGCGCGAGCTACCGCTGCGTCGCCTGGGCAAGACCGACTTGTTCTTCCGCTCAGTCGAAATCTCTCCGCAAGCCGCCTTCAGCTATTTGTTCTTGGTCGATTATCAGCCGGTAGTCGACCCCTTCAATCCGGTAACGGTGCTCAATACCACGTTGGGAGACGACTTCGAACCGGTGATGGGAGGTCAGTTGGAGATGTCTTGGTTTGCTGTCACTCAGGCCGAAGCACCGACGCCATTGGTAAGTGCGGGCGGCGGCACTTTCAAGAGGCAAACCCTGAGCAGCGAAGCCTTGGGCCGCGACCTTGACTTGGCCATCTACACCCCTGCTGGCTACCACAGCCACGTCGAACTCTTACCGGTAGTCGTCCTCCTCGGTGGCAGTGAAGCGCTACGATTGGGCGGGTACTCTCAAGTCCTCGACCGCCTGATGGGTGACACCTTGCCGGATCTGTTGGTGGTCTTCGTGCTCGAAAATGGCATCGGCGCCTTGCAGCCCTTCGCCGAGATGCTGGCCAACGACCTGATTCCGTTTGTCGAGCGACACTACCGAGCCTCTAGCAGACGCCAAGACCGGGCTCTCGCCGGAATGGGCTGGGAAGGACTGACCGCGGCCTACGCTGGCTTCGCCCAGAGCGAACTCTTCGGCCACTTGGCTTTGCAGTCAGTCTACGCTCTGACCGCACCGGCAGGCGGAGCGGCCGCTTGGGCGCAACGAGCCGCCAAGGAAAAGCCCCAGATCTACCTCGACTGGGGGCTCTACGACCTGCGTAACTCCCACGAAGCCTGGAGCACCGTCGAAGACAACCGCAGGCTTTTCGCGACTCTGCGTCAGCTGGGCTTCGAGACCAGCGGCGGCGAGGTGCCGGAGGGCTCTGGTTGGGCCAGTTGGCGGCGGCGGACAGAGCGCTGGCTGAAGCTCTTCTTCGCTGACTGAGCCAGCTACTTGGCTCCGGCCTCCTCGAACAAGGGTCGATGTCCCACCCGGCACCTCTGCCAGTATGGGCTCGCATCGATCCGAGGAGGACGGTAGGGCAAGCTATATCGGGCGCAGGACAGCATTTCTTGCTGCGGCGCGCTGATCGACCGCAGCTGAGCCGAGCTGTCTCAGCTGCGCGCCCAAGGCCACTTCGCCGAATTCAATCTTCGTGGTGGTAGTAGACCTTGGCGACGACTCGCCAGCCGCTGTCGAATTTCAGCAGCGAGAGATAGTCGGTGTAGACCAACTCGCCGTCCTGGGATAGCTCGATCTTGACGCTGGCAGCGTGGCCGGTGACGTCGACCGAAACGAAACGATGCTGCCACAGGTTGGTAGCGGGATCGAAATCGGCGCTGGCTTTGCGCTTAGCGGTGCCTTCGACCCACTTGGCGATCGGATATTTGCGGATGTCTTCGCCCTTGGGCGAGAAGATCGCGAAGTCCGGATGAAAGCCGTGTTCCAGAGCCTCGGGATCCAGAGCGTTGAATGCGCCGTGGACGTAGGAACTCTCAATCAACGACTTGATCTCGCCGACTGCGGCGTCCTGGGCATCCTCGGAGGTGGCAGTCAGGGTGGCTAACGACAATAGGACGGCGACGATCAAGACAAAAGAGGTCTTCATGGGATTCTCCACGGCCGGGGCGCGCAGCGCCAGGTTCGAAGGCTCGACGACCGTCCTAGAATACCCGACTCTCGCGGTTTGCCTTCTCGGTGATTCGAACGAACAACTTTGGAACCCATCACTGTGCTTTCCCGTAGACATGGTAGATGGCACACGCTAGCTCTTCACAAGATTTTACATCCGGCAACATGCCAAGGTTTACATGCATCACGAAGACCGTGTCGAGACTTCTCTATTTGCCAATATAGCTAACAAACTTCACCCCCTGGTCACTGCACCAGCCGCCGCACGCTTGATCATGTGGGCCGGCTTGGTGTTGTTCTGCACGCCCCTGGCCAGCGCCCAGGTGTTCACCATCGGCCACATCGGCAGCAACAATCAAGTGACCGAAGGTGGGGCGTCGTTGATCCAGTTCGATGTCGTGCTGACGCCGGCCGCGGCCGGCCCGACTTCTGTCGATGTGAGCACCAGTAGCGGCAGCGCCATCGAAGGGGTCGACTACAGTGGCAGCAGCTTCACCCTGAACTTCATCGCCGGCCAGACAATCGCGCCGGTCTTGATCACCACCACCGCCGACGTCTTGATCGAGGGCGACGAGACCTTCAACATCGCGATCTCCAACCCCACCGGCGGCACCACGGTCGGAGCACCTTCGTCGGACATCGGCGTGATCGTGGACGACGAAGTCCCGGCGGTGATCACTATCGGCCACATCGGGAGCCAGAACACGGTTGACGAATCCGTCGCCGGCAGCACTTTCGCGCTCTTCGATGTGGTGTTGACGCCAGCCGCCGACAACCCGGTTTCAGTTCAGGTCTCGACCAGCAACGGTAGCGCCACCGCCGGTTCGGACTACACCAGCTTCGGCCCGGTCGTGGTGACCTTCAACCCCGGCATCACCCTGATCCCGATCAACGTCGGCATTCTCGACGATGCCCTCGACGAGGCAACCGAGAACTTCACCGTCAGCATCGCCAGCCCGACTGGTCCAGCGACCCTAGGCACCTCATCGGACAGCGGTTTCATCACCGACGACGATCCTCTGCCCTCACTGACCGTCGACGACGTGGTGGTCGTCGAAGGCGACGCCGGCATCACCCTCGCCACATTCACCATCACCCTCAGCGCGGCCAGCGGCCAAACGGTGACGGTGAATTTCGCCACCGCCAACGGCACCGCCACCACCGCCAACAACGACTACGTGGCGCTGGCTCCCGGCAGCATTGCCACCTTCGCCCCCGGTGTGACGACCCAAACCGTCGACGTCCTCGTGGTTGGCGACAACAATCCCGAACCCAACGAGACCTTTTTCGTCAACCTCTCAGGAGCCAGCAATGCCAGCATCGCTGACTCCCAGGGGCAGGGAACGATCAACAACGACGATGGCTCCCTACCGGGGTTAACGCTAGGCGACGCGACCGTCGCCGAGGGCAACGCGGGCATTACCAACGCAACCTTTCCGGTGACCCTCTCGGCCGCCTCTGGGTTGATCGTCACGGTCAATTTCGCCACCACCGACGTCACCGCCACCACCGCCGATAACGACTATGTCGCCACTTCGGGAGTCGTCACCTTCAACCCCGGCGTCGTCAGTCAGAATCTCACCGTGCCGGTCAACGGTGACACCAAGTTCGAGTTCAACGAGACCTTCCGAGTCGATCTATCGGCGCCTTCCGGGGCGTCGATTACCGACGGCTTTGGCTCGGGAACGATCAACAACGACGACGCCACGCCGCAAATCTCGGTCACCGACATAGCCGTCACCGAAGGCAACGCCGGTACCATCAATGCCTCTTTCGCCATCTCGCTCAGTAATCCGAGCTCGCTGCCGGTTTCGGTTCAATTCAACACCTCGGACGGCTCTGCCACCATCGCCGACAACGACTACGTGGGGGCCGCCGGAACTGTCAATTTCACCGCCGGCACCACCCTGCAGGCGGTGCAAGTGGCGGTCAACGGCGATACGAAATTCGAAGGCAACGAGACCTTCGACCTGCTCTTGACCAGCCCGCTCAATGCCACCATCCTCGATGGCACCGCGATCGGCACGATCAACAACGACGACGGCGCACCACAGATCTCGATCAATGACGACACCGTCGTCGAAGGCAACGCCGGCACCACTCCGGCGGTCTTCAACGTCACCTTGTCCAACCCCAGCGGTTTCGTCACCACCGTTAACTTCAATACCGCCAACGGCACCGCGACTCTGGCAGACAACGACTACGTGGCCAATTCCGGGACCCTGACCTTCGTCCCCGGCAACACCTCGCAGCTGGTGAGCGTCAACGTCAACGGCGATCTCAACACCGAAGCTGACGAGACCTTCTTCGTCAATCTGTCCGGCGCCGGCGGCGGCTCGTTGCTCGACGCGCAGGGACTCGGCACGATCACCAACGACGATGCGGTACCGCAGATCTCGATCGGCGACGTGGTGCTCGCCGAAGGCAACGCCGGAACCTCAACCGCCGCTTTCGCGGTCACTCTCTCTAACCCCAGTGGCTCGCCGGTGACCGTGGCATTCGCCACCGCCGACGGCAGCGCCACCACCGCCGATGGCGACTACCTGAACGCCGCCGGTACCGCCACCTTCAATCCCGGTGTGGTCTTGCAGACGGTCAATGTAACCATCAACGGTGACACCACCTTCGAAGCTAACGAGACTTTCACTGTCAACCTGTCAGCGCCGGTCGGCGCCACTATCGCCGATGGCCTCGGACTAGGAACAATCAACAACGACGACGGCCTGCCGCAGATCTCGGTCGGCGACGTGGTGCTCGCCGAGGGCAATGCCGGCACCTCCACCGCCGCTTTCGCGGTCACTCTCTCAAATCCCAGTGGCTCACCGGTGACGGTGGCCTTCGCCACCGCCGACGGCAGCGCCACCACCGCCGATGGCGACTACCTGAACGCCACCGGCACCGCCACTTTCAATCCCCGGGTGGTCTTGCAGACGGTGAATGTCACCATCAACAGTGACACCACCTTCGAAGCTAACGAGACTTTCACTGTCAACCTGTCAGCGCCGGTCGGCGCCACTATCGCCGATGGACTCGGACTAGGAACGATCAACAACGACGACGGCGCACCACAGATCTCGATCGGCGACGTCACCCTCACCGAGGGCAATGCCGGCACCAGTGTTGCCGCCTTCGCTGTCACCATGTCCAATCCCAGCTCGCAAGGGGTGTCTTTCACTTTTGCCACCAGCGACGGCAGCGCCACCACCGCCGATGGCGACTATGCCTTGACCACCGGCACCGTCACCTTCAATCCAGGCGTCGTCAGCCAGACGATCAATGTCAATGTCACCGGCGACCTCACTTTCGAGGGCGATGAAACCTTCACCGTCGACGCCACTAGCGTTCCCGCCAATGCCACGTTGCTAGATGCGCAAGGTCTCGGCACGATCCAGAACGATGACGGCCAGCCGCAGATCTCGATCAACGACGTGCTGGTGATCGAGGGCAATGCCGGCACCATCACCGCGGTCTTCTCCATCACTCTCTCCAACCCCAGCTCGCAGGCGGTTTCCGTACTTGCCACCGCCGCGGACGGCACGGCCACCACCGCCGACGGCGACTACCTGCCCAACTTCCTCGGTATCACGATGGCGCCGGGAGTTACTTCGACACCTTTCAACGTGACGGTCAACGGCGACACTACGTTTGAGGGTGACGAGGCCTTCAATGTGAATCTGACGGGGGCCGTCAATGCGACCCTGCTCGACAACCAGGGACTCGGTACGATCCAGAACGACGATGGCCAGCCACAGATTCAGATCAACGATGTGAGCCTGGCCGAGGGCAACGCCGGCCTCAGCGGCTTGCTCTTCAACGTCACCTTGTCGAACCCCAGCGCGGTGCCGGTGATGGTTAATTTCGCTACCGCCGACGGCACCGCCACCACCGCCGACGGCGATTACCAGGCGACCACCGGCACGGTGACCTTCACTCCTGGCGCCGTCGTGCAGCAAATCCCGGTGCAACTGGTCGGTGATCCGACTTTCGAAGGCGACGAGGGCTTTGTGGTCGACCTCAGCGCTCCCATCGGCGCCGCCCTGGCGGACCCGCAGGGCGCCGGTACGATTCTCAACGACGATGGGGTGCCGTCGATGGCGATCGACGACGTCAGCCTCAGCGAAGGCGATGCCGGCAGCAGCAACCTCAGCTTCACCGTGTCACTAACCCTGGCCAGCTCGCAGCCGGTGACCGTCGACTTCGCCAGCGCTGACGCCACCGCCACCTTGGCTGACGGCGACTACGGCGCGGTGAGCGGCAACTTGACTTTCAATCCTGGTGAAGTCGCCATCACTGTCGACGTGCCGATCAATGGCGACACGACCTTCGAGAACGACGAAACTCTGACCGTGAATCTGTCGAATATTCTCGGCGCCACTCTTGGCGACGCCCAGGGCCTGGGCACCCTGCTCAACGACGATGGCCAACCTCAGGCTTCGATCGACGACGTCAACCTGGCCGAGGGCAACGCCGGTAGCGCCGACGCGGTCTTCACCGTCTCCCTATCAAACCCCAGCGCCCAGACCCTCACCCTCGATTTCCTCACCAGCGACGGCAGCGCCACGGTGGCCGACAACGACTACCAGAGCACCAGCGGCACTCTGACCTTCAACCCGGGCGAGATCGCGCAGCAGATCCTGGTGCCGATCAACGGTGACCCGACCTTCGAAGGCGACGAGACTTTCACCGTCGACTTGACCACACCCTCGGGGGTGACCATCGTCGATGCCCAGGGCATCGCGACCGTGCTCAACGACGACAGCGTGCCCTCGATCTCGATCACCGGCGTGACCTTGGCCGAGGGGGACAGCGGCCAAACCGTGGCCAGCTTCACGGTAGCGTTGACCTTGGCCAGCTCGCAAACCGTGACCGTCGACTTCACCACCAACGATGGCAGCGCCACGGTGGCCGACAACGACTATCTTGCAGTCACCGGCCTGCTGACCTTCAATCCTGGCGAAGTGGCTGGAACCATCGATGTGCCGGTCCTCGGCGATCCTCGTTTCGAAAATGACGAAGTCTTCACCGTCGACCTGAGCAACCCGAATGGCGCCAGCCTAGGGGTTGCCCAGGCCAGCGGCACGATCAGCAATGACGACCCGCTGCCCGGCCTGTCGGTAGACGATGTATTCATCGCCGAGGGAGACGCCGGCACCAGCAGTGCGACTTTCACCCTGAGCCTGTCGAACCCCAGCTCGCAGCCCGTGGCGGTAAGTTTTGCCACCAACGATGGCACCGCCACCCTCGCTGATGGCGACTATCAAGCCACCAGCGGTAGCAGCAATCTGGCCGCTGACCAAACCACGGCGACCGTGGTGGTGACCATCAACAGCGACGTCACCTTTGAAGGCAACGAGACCTTCACCGTCGACTTGAGCGCACCCAGCGGCGCCACCTTGGCCGATCCCCAAGGACTCGGCACGATCCTCAACGACGACGGAGTGCCGGCGCTAACCCTCGACGATGTGCTGCTCAGCGAGGGGGACAGCGGCCAGACCCTCGCCACCTTCACCGTCGCTCTGACCACTCCCAGCTCGCAGACCGTGACGGTGGACTTCACCACCGTGGATGGCACCGCCACGGTGGCCGACAGCGACTACCAGGCGGCAAGCGGCGATCTGACCTTCGCCCCCGGAACGCTCAACGCTACCTTCGACGTGGCGATCAACGGCGACCAGCGTTTTGAGCCAGACGAGGGCTTCACCACCGAGCTGTCGAATGTCATCAACGGCACCCTTGGCGACCCCATGGGTAGCGCCACGATAACCAACGACGAGCCACAACCCGGTTTGTCGATCGACGACATCCGCTTTGCCGAAGGCGACGCCGGGCCGACCCGCAGCACCTTCACCGTCTCCCTGTCGGGGGCCAGCGCACAACCAGTGATGGTGACTTGGGCCACCGGTGACGGCACGGCTCAGGTCGCTGACGCCGATTACATCAGCGCCGCCGGCAACCTGACCTTCGCCGCCGACGTGCTGACCCAGACTTTCGACGTAGTGGCCCGCGGCGATCAGCGCTTCGAGGGTGACGAAACCTTCGTCGTCGACCTCAGCTCGGCCCTCGGCGCCACTCTCGACGATGCCCAGGGCCTAGCGACGATCCTCAACGACGACAGCGCCGAGACCCCCACCTTCGTCATCGACGATGTAGTGCTGCAAGAAGGTGACGAAGGCAGCCGCGAGGCCGTCTTCACCATCACCCTGAGTTCGCCCAACAACCTCCCCTTCAGCCTCGACTACACCACCGTCGATGGCACGGCGACAGCTGGTGAGGACTATCAAGCCGGCAGTGGCAGCCTGACTCTGGCCGCCAGCGACGGCAGCGCCAGCCAGACTGTTGCCGTCACCGTCAACGGTGACACCGAGGTCGAGGAAGACGAGACTTTCCTGGTGCAGCTGTCCGCACCTTCGGCCGGTGCCACCCTCCTCGGAAACCAGGGCCAAGCGACAATCGAGAACGATGACAGTAGTGATGACGATGGGGGCGGTGGCGATCCCCTACCAACCTTGCAGATCGACGATGTCAGTCTTGAGGAGGGTGATAGCGGCAGCCGCCAGGCGCGCTTCACCGTCACCTTGTCAACGGCCGCTAGCCAGCCGGTGCGGGTGAGCTTCGCCAGCCTCGACGGGAGCGCCACCGCCGGCAGTGACTATCAAGCCGCTAGCGGCCAACTGACTTTCGCGCCGTCGGAACTCACCCAAGAGGTGTCGATCGAAGTGCTCGGCGATACCGAAGTCGAGAAAGACGAGGTCTTCTTCGTGCTGCTGACTCAGCCGACCGGCGCTACCCTGGCCGATGATCGCGGCCGCGCGACAGTGCTCAATGACGATTCAGGGGATGATGGCGACGGGGACGATGGCGATGGCAGTGACGATCCCCTGCCTACCCTATCGATCAGCGATGCCGCTAGCCGTGAAGGCAACGCTGGCCGAGCGGCGGCGGGGCTCACCGTCCACCTCTCGGCGCCGAGCGCCGACACGATCTCCGTCAGCTGGGCAACCCGCGACGGTTCGGCCCGTGCAGGCAGCGACTACACCGCCGCCAGTGGCCAGCTCACCTTCCCTCCCGGCCAGACCGAAGCCGAGCTGTCGGTAGCGATCACCGGCGATCTGGAAGTCGAGAAGGACGAGAATTTCTTTGTCGACCTGCTTTCACCCAACGGCGCCCAGCTGGCCGACAGCGAGGGTCGAGTGACCGTACTCAACGACGATCAACCCCTCGGTAAGCTGCGTTTGCGCCGTGCCGACCCGGTCACTGAGGACAGCGGCCAGGCGCGGATTCAAGTCGAGCGCTTTGGCTCCGCGGGCCGCGCCATCGCGGTCACCGCCCGTACCCGACCCCCATTACCGACCGCCAACAGCGATGCCCAAAACCAAAGCCTGGCCCAAGTAAGCGAGGACTTCCAGGCCGCCTCTGACCGACTCAGCTGGGAAGTTGGCGAGCTCGGGATCAAGGAACTGGTCATCGACATTGTCGACGACAACCGCACCGAGCAGGAAGAGACCCTGATCATCGAACTGGTCGATCCTCAAGACGCCACCCTCGAGGAACCCTCGGAGATCGAGTTGAGGATTCTCGACGACGACCAACCCAGAGCGCTCGAAGCAATCGGTGATACCGAGGTTGAAAGTCGGGTTCAAGAGCAGATCGAGCTGGTAGTCCGAGTTCTCGGTGAGCTGAATCGGCCGGTAGCCGGTGCCGCGGTCAGCTGGACGGTGCAAGGCAACGCCGCCATCATCCAAACAGACTCCACCGGCACCAGCAATAACGGCATCGGCAATGGTGGCCCCAATGCTGGCGACAGCGACGATCCCGCCACTGCCGAGCAGGAAGAGAAAGAGCCAACTATCCTCAAGAGCGACGCCGATGGCTTGGTCCACCTGCCGCTGCTGCTGGGAGACCGTCCGGGCCGAGCCATGGCCCTTGCCACGCTGGTCGATAGCGAGGCCGAAGTCGAGGCCGGCGAAGCCAGCGTTTCTTTCGCGATCGCCGTCCTGGGGGATCTGGGCAATGACGACGGCGATCCCACTACCGAAGACGAAGACGTCGGCAGCGTGATCGACGAAGTCTGTGTCGACGCCGAAGGTGTCCTCGACGAATTCTGCGACTATGTCTTCGATCTCGACGACGACGACCAGCAGGAGGTGCTCGACCAACTCACCCCCACCGACGATTTGGCCGCCCAAAGCGACCTCACCCTGGAGGTGCCGCGGGTGCAGTTGCGCAACATCGCCGCCCGCCTTGCTACCCTGCGCGGCAGCGCCACCCGCCAAGCCAGCGAGCAAATCGCCTTCGACATTCGCGGCGAGCCCTTCCGCCTAGCCGACCTGGGACAGATCAATTCAGCCTCCGGGTCGCGCCTCGCGCACTCCTACACCGCACAGGTAAAAGCCGCCCTGGTAGCCGCTGGCGCTCCAGCTCAGCTCAGCGGCGGTGCCGCGTCGGCCGACCCGCCGGTGGCACTCGACAGCGCCCCAGAAAGCAACCCTTGGGGGATCTTCGTCAACGGTCGGGTGTCGATCGGTGACCGCCCCAAGCTAGGGCGCGAGGAGGGCTTCGACTTTACTTCCCAAGGCATCACCGCGGGTGCCGATCGCCGGGTCGGTGAGCACTTCGTCCTCGGCGCCGCCGCGGGTTACTTGCTGACCGACATCGATATCGACAACTCCGGCGGTAGCCTCGACGCCACTGGTTACGCCCTATCGCTGTATTCGAGCTATTTCCGCAAGCGTTTCTATCTCGAAGGCGCCGCCACCTACGGCTGGAACGACTACCGTCTAGAGCGTTCCATCGATCTACCCCGGCCCTTCCTCGGCCGCAGCCGTTTCACCGCTCGCGGCAATCCGGGCAGTCAGCAGATCTCCTTCGGCTTCGGCGCTGGTTATGACTTCGATCTTGGCGCCGGCAGGCTGAGTGGTTTGCTACGGGTCAGTTATATTGAAGCCGAGATCGATGGCTACAGCGAAACCGGCGCCAAACCGTTCGCCTTGATCATCGGCGAGCAGAGGCTGACCTCTTTACTGACCGAGGCCGGTGCCGAGGTCAGCTACCCCTTCAGCTTCAACGGGGGGGTGCTACAACCCAGCCTGCGCGCCTCCTACCTGCACGAATTCGCCGATGACGGCCGGCTGATCCGCGCCAGTTTGGTAGCCGATCCAGCGGGCTCCGAGTTCCAGGTCAGCACCGATGATCCCGATCGCAGCTTCTTCAACTTCGCCATCGGCCTGACCGCCGTCTTGCCCCGTGGCAAGAGCATCTTTCTGCTCTACGACACCGATCTGGCCCGCGATGATCTGAACATCTACAACCTTTCGACCGGGGTGCGGATCCAATTCTGATCCGCTTCGGCCCGCCAACGTCAGCCCAGATAACTCAGCCAAAGAAGGCAAGATGCTCCGACCTTCTTTGGCACTTCCCAGTGCTACTCCGCACGCCACCGGCACGGCGCGGATGCGGCAGACGGATCCCGCTTTCTGGGTAGCGAGAGTCCAGCTTGCTAGGGCATAGAATGCTCCTCGACAGAACCTTCAGTGAGGAGCACGACGATGGCAGGCGAGATCACCCGCGACAGATGGACCAGCCGCTTTGGCTTCATCATGGCTACCGCCGGGTTCTCCATCGGCCTGGGCAATATCTGGCGCTTCCCCTACTTGACCGGTACCCACGGCGGCGGCGCCTTCCTGTTGGTCTACTTGATCTTCGCGCTAGTGATCGGCATTCCCCTGCTCAGCGCGGAAATCTCTCTCGGGCGCCAGAGCGGCCTGACGCCGATCGCCGGCATGCAGCGACTGAGCGGCTCGAAGTCCAGTCCTTGGAATCTGATCGGCTGGCTCGGCGTTGCCGCCGCGGTTCTCATCCAGTCCTACTACGTGATGGTGATCGGTTGGATCTTGGGCTACACAGTGATGATCCTCACCGGCAGCCTGAACGGCGCCGATACTGCCTCTCTGAGCAGCACATACCAACAGTTCACCGCTACTCCGGGCCCGGTGTTCGGCTACACCGCGGCGGTGGTCGTGCTGCTGGCGCTGATCGTCAGCCGTGGCCTGCACCAGGGGCTGGAGCGGGTGGCCAAGGTGGCGATGCCGGTGTTGTTGCTCCTGTTGGTCGGCTTGGCGGTGCGTTCGTTGAGCTTTCCCGGCGCTCTCCGAGGCCTTGTCTGGTACTTGCAGCCCGACCTGTCGAAACTCAATGGCGCCACGCTGTTGGCCGCCCTCGGCCAAGCCTTTTACTCGATAGGCATCGGCATGGCGGTGGCCTTTGGCTTCGGCAGCTACCTCGACAGAGACCACAGTGATGTGCCTGGCAGCGCCGCCATCGTCGTCCTCTGCGACACGGCGGTGGCATTGCTCGCCGGGCTGGTGATCTTCCCGGCATTGTTCGCTTTCGACTTGCAGCCCAACGCCGGACCCGGCCTGATCTTCGAGACCCTGCCACGGCTCTTCGCCGAGATGCCCGTCGGCCAGCTCTTTGGCGTTTCCTTCTTCTGCCTCCTGCTGCTGGCGGCAATCACCTCGGCAGCGGCCCTGCACCAGGTACTGAGCACTACCCTGACCGACCTGCTGCCCATCAGACGCCGCACCTCCACTTGGCTGCTGGCAAGCATTTTTCTCGCCCTGGCGACCCTGATCATTTTGTCCTTGGGTCCGTGGACCGGGCTACGCCTTTTCGGCATGGACCTATTCGTCTTCGCAGACACCCTCTCCGGCAATTTTCTGCTGCCAGCCGGAGCCTTGCTGCTGGCCCTTTTCACCGCCCTGGTTTGGGGGTTCGAGCGTTTTCGAACTGACACCAATCGCGGCGCCGGAAGATTTCGCATCACCGCCACCTGGAAGCCGCTGATGGTGGTGCTGATCCCCCTGGCAGTAGCGCTGGTGGTGGCGGTGGGTGGCGGGATTCTCTAACTCAGACGAAGTTGTCTAGTAGAGGATTACTCGGGCAGGGCGGGCAGCCGGGCATCGTCGATGCCGCGAGCTTTCATCGCTTGCCGGAAGCCAACATCGATCACCTGCTGGTCAACGATCGACAGCAAGTGGTCGAGATCGCGATACTTCACCGGCGGCTGCACCCAGGGATAGCGCAGGAAGTGCTCGAACATCGAATAGGCCTGGTCGTTGCTCTCGCTGATCACCGGCACCACCGGTACCGAAGGCAAGAAAGGGACGATAAAGCTGAGTTCTTGCGGCACGCTCTTGGCACCTGAGAGGTCGGGGATTACAAAACAGGAAAGATGTGCCAGGCTGGCCACTGTCTCGGTCAGATCACGACCCGCAGGGCGGTCGAAGTCAAACATCATCGGCACCATATTGCGGCGCAGCAGATGATCTCGAAGAGCGTCGAGAATTCTCTTATAGGAGGGCTTGAAACGCCCCAGTAGCAGCACTGTTCGCTGGCTGGCGGTGTTGAATACATCGGCGATCTTGTGGTTCTCGCGCAACAGAAAAAGCAGCTGCGCCGTGTCGAGATCATCGATCGTGGTGGTGATGGTCTCGGCCTTGGAATTCTCGCGAATGACCATCCCCCGCTGATCGGCCGGCTCACCGCGCAGATCCCAGGCACTGATGCCGTAGATTTCCGCCTGGCGAAGAATCGCGCCGCTGAGGTTGGCGCCCACCAGCGAGGTAAAACGCAACACCGCCCGGCTGAGATCGGCGCCGCGCAGATCGGCGCGGCGCAGACTGCCGGCTCGCAAATCTGCCTCGACCAGCTTGGCGCCGATCAGCTTGGCATCGCTGAAACGAACGAAACGGGCCACGCAACCTGACAGATCGGCAGCGTCGAGCCGGGTGCGACGAAGGGTTGAGCCCACCAGTACCGAGCGGCGCAGATCGGCGCCGCGCAGATCGTAGGAGCTGAGATCGAGGTGGCGCAGGTCTGTTTCGCTGAGGTCGGGCCGTTCGTTGCTCTGCCGCCGCCACTTGCCCCAAGCGACCCTGCCCTGGCGTAAGATCTCGACATGTTGTGCATTGCTCATAAAGCCAATCTTAACCGCTCGCCGGCGGCATCGGCCCAACAACTCCCTCAGCCAACTTGCGGCGCAACTCAAGGCGCAGCAGTAGCAAGGCGGTAATCGCCTGCAGACTGACCGTCGCCACCGACAGAAACCACAGATGACGCAAGCCGAAACTAGGCTGGCGCGACAACAAAATCGCCGCCGGCACAAAAGTCAGCAAACGAGTAGCGCTGGCGAGCAGCGCTGGCAGGGTATTGCCCACCGCCTGGAACAAGCTGGAGCAAGTAAAGACCAACCCGGAAGCGACGAAATTCCACGAGATGATGCGCAAGAACTGCCCGCCGACGGCTATCACCTGCGGATCGCTAGTGAAACCGCGCACCAACAACTCTGGATCCCACTGACACAGCAAAGTCAGCACCAGCATCAGCGAGCTGCCCATCCACACTGCGCTGCGAAAAGTGGCCCGCACCCTAGCGAATTCGCCAGCACCAAAGTTCTGCCCTGCCACTGGCGCGGCGGCAAAGGCCACTGCCATGGCGGGTAGAAAGATCGACTGCATGACCCGTGAGCCGATACCAAACCCGGCCTGCGCGGCGGCACCGAAACCTCGAATCACCCAGTAACTCACTGTCACGTAGACAAATAGCAGGGCAAATTGGCCGCCGGCCGGCAACCCTATGCCGAGGATCTGCCGCCAGGCGGCCAGGCGGGGCCACAGCAGCTGGCGGTCAACCTGGACGGACTTTTTGGTGCGGTGGAAATAGAGCCCCATCGCAATCACCCCAACAGTGATCGAGAGGGTGCTCGCCAGCCCCGCTCCAGCCACCCCCATCGGCCGACCGGTCAGCCATCCGGCGATCAGCATCGGCGAGAGCAGCGCGTTCAGCACCACCGAGCAGACTTGCACAATCATGGTCGGCTTCTCGATGCCGGTACCGCGCAGCGCCGAACTCATCGTCACCGCAGCAAATTGCAGCGCCAAACCGGGTAGGAACCAGCGCAGATACTCGGTGCCAGCCGCCTCTGTCGCCGGATCCGCCCCCAAGATCGACATGTAGTCGCCGACCACCAGATAGCCTCCCAGCACCATCGCCAAAGCGCAGCCCCCCCCCAGCACCAAGCTCTGGTTGAAAATCAGGTTGGCATCGCCGGGCCGCTTCGCCCCCACCGCCTGAGCGATCAACACCATGGTGCCAACACCGAGGATTTGAGTCAGGGCAACGACTAGAAATTGCACATTGCCAGCAGCGCTGACCCCGGCAATCGCCGCGTCCCCAAGGCGGGAAACGAAATATAGATCCACCAGGTGGTAGAGGGTTTGAAAAACCATGCCGATAGCTATCGGCACAGCCAGGCGGATGATCTTGCTGAAGATCGGTCCTTGGGTCAGGTCGTTGGCGGCAGCGGTGCTCATTGACTCTTACTCACGGAAGAGGCTGCTTATACCCCGATCCTGATTGGAGGTCAACATTGCCCGACCCCGACAGTCCTGATCTTTCAGTCTTGTCTATCGATGCATTGCTATTCTTTTCGCAAGATCGAAGAAGTTGGCCTGCCGCGTTTTCCTAACCTGCATGAGTTCACGCGGCAGCCGCCCAGTGAAGTACCAGAAGATCACGCCGTGCGGCTCGATCGGACAATGATCGAACGGAGGTTCAAATGAAAATCACCTTCGTGCCGGTCAAAGGCAACCGTTCTAACACCCTGTCGTTGGATCGACCGGTCGAGTTCCCCTTCTCCACCAGCATCCCCTGGTCCTACGAGGCGGCTGCCGGGAAGGTCTTGAGCCGAGGCCTGACCTCCGTCGACACCAATGGCGACGGCCTGGCTGACACGTTCGTGCCCGCGTCATCGAACTTTGCCGCCGGCCAGAGTCAGAAGAGCCAAACGAAACGCATCACTCCGATCGACGACGAGCTGAATTGCCACACCGGCTACACCGCCGGTGACCAGCACTGCTACTACCCCTAGGGACATCTGGCCGCCCGCTCGTGAGGCGATCGATAAGGGCGACCACCAGTTGGTCGCCTTTGTTGTTTGGGTCACCGATCAGGGATAGAGCGGATTCCACATCCGCCGAGTCAGACCCAACCAGTCGCGATCTTGCGGCTGGGTGTTGTGGGGTTGGTAGCTAGCATCGATATGCCCCTCGGCCAGCAGATACTCGAAGATCGCTCGCGCCGCGACCCGGTGACCGATTTCGCTGGGATGGGCATCGACACTGGGAAAGGCCGCCATCCGCACATCGGCATAGCCTAGAAAGGTGTCGAGCAGATCCAAGTAGGGCACTTGCCGCTCTTTGAGTTCCTCGCCCAACCGCTGGTGCGCCCAGCCATTGGGGTAGCCCCTGTAATCGAACAGACTGCCCATCGCCGGGAAGATCACTCCCACTATCTGCACTCCGTGTTTCTCGCATTCGCTGGAGAAAATCGACAACGCGCGCTCGAACTTCCGCCAGCCTTTCGACTCCGGGTTATACATCGAGGCCATATGCCCGCTCACCGCCCGGCGAGCCCGGCGACTCTCAAGCCGTAGGTAGATCCAACCCGCCACTCGCGAAGCGCGCAGCGCCCGCAACCGCCAGCCAGTTTGCGGTTGCGGCAACCTGCTGTCGCGCCACATCTCGCGGTCATCATCGTGCGGATCCTCGGGGTCATTGAGGAAGAGGCCGTGGATCAGCAGATCCGGTTGCCAGGCCAGCGCCTTCGCTAGTAGCCCTATTTGGTCGGCGGTGGCGGTGCCATTGCGGCCAAACACCCGCACCGCCACCGGCGGCACATCGCCATTCATATTCAGCAAGCGTTGCAACCGCCAGGGATAGGCATCTTGCCAAGCGTTAGCCGCGCCGACGGTGAACGAGTCACCGACAAAGGCCAGCCGAAAGACCTTCGTATCCGCGGCATCCACCCACGGATTGAGTTCGCTCTCATCAGGGTAATACTGGTAGGCGATGCGGTCGAAAGTCGGCGGTAGCTCGACCTGATCACCTACCCCGAGCAAGCGAAAGAAAGCCTCGGCCAGCAGCCAGGCGACCAGGCAACCCAAGGCCAGCAGGCCCACACGCTCCAAGACGGGTCTCAATCTGATCATAGGATGGCGAGATCATAGCGCAGGTAGAGCAAAGCCTCGACCGTCGGGGCGCCACCTAGTCGATCGAGAACTGTAGCTCTGAGTCCTCATCTTCGACCAGCCCCAGCGGGCCGGGGGAGCTGGGAGGCCCGCCGATGTGGAAGGTCTCTTCTTCCTCGTCTCGCTGACCGCCATGCGGAATTGGAATCGGCGCCGTTGGCTCCGGCAAGTGGGGCGCCTGGTAAGCGTGCGCTGCCTGGACCAGGTCCAGCATGTTGCTGAGGCCGAGGAGCAAGCCCTCCCGATGAGTAGCAAACGAGCGATCAGCCGCGAAGATCGGATGCTCGAAGTCGATCGCGGTGGCGTTGCTACGCCGCGGGTTATCCGGGTTGACAACGATCAGCACACTCATGCCGACATAGATCGGGTCGGCGTTCTTGATCCAGAAGTAGAGAGCGAAAACATCCCTCTCGATGGCACTCAGAGCCGCTGGTGGTGCGCCGTCCAACATTCCCTTTAGAGGATTCAGATTCTCCCTCTTGACCTTGCTGGCATTCTTGACCTTGTCCCACCCGGAAGCATTCTTCCAAGCATCCTCATCGCGGAATCCTCGCTCCCGACTGCCGCTGACCTTATCCATCCAATCGTGCTGACCGGTCTTGGCGAGACTACCCAACTTGTTCTTGCCCCGACGCTGTTGATCCGTGCCGCTGGCGCTGTACTGGCCAAGCTTCAAGTCCCGCAGCCCAGCATCGCCGCTACCCTGCTTGGCGCTGCTCAGGATCATAAAGCTCCTGCCTCCCCTAGCGATCTCCTCAGCCATTGTGTTGAGCTTGGTCACCTGCTTGTCGTTAACCGCCTGGCCAAGTTCAGTGAGGGCAGCGCGCACTGCCCTCACCGAGTAGTAGGGGCCATGAAAATCCGGCATCGACGGAGGTCGGTTCACACCGTCGGAAAATCCCACGTACTCGTTAGTTTCCGTCACATCCATCCGCTTGACAATCCACCGAGAGCCGCTCAAGAAGCAAAGATCCTCCGCATGGCCGGCCCGCTGAATGGTCGCTGACGAAGCGGTCAGCGACGGGCCAGCGACATTAGGAGTGGGACCACGCCGCCGCTGCACCCGAGCTTTGGGCTCGTCGCTAGCAATGCGGTAGCCCAAGGCGGTGGCTCGCCGCAGCCGCTGATCAAGTGGCAAATCGCTTGAGTTCGGCGCCCGTCGAATCGTGGTGCGAGAGTCGCCAGCAGGCTCCGTGAGCCTGCGGCCGCGAGGCGAGGCGGAGTGCAAAGTGCGAGTTGACGAGTGCTGTGTCCGACGCCTGAGTGGCTTGAGGGTCCCCATGATCAGACATCATAGGAGTTTCTGGGGGCAAATTCGAGAGGCTTCAAGGAAGCGACCGAGAACAATGATCCGCAGCAGCAGGTCTAATGGTCAGGAAAATGACCCTCGAAATGGTCTGATTCGGCCAGGGATCCCGCGTTTTGTTAGGGAGTAAGGGTCGCCTGCGAGCCCTGCGGAGGACCCTGTTGATCCGGGAACCAACCATCAGGAGAGAGCCCATGAAAAGTCCTGTCCCCTGCCTTGCCATTCTTAGCTTGACTGTTTTCTTGCCAGCAACCCTGACTGCCCAAGACGAGATTTCGGAGATCACCTTCGACACCCTGCCGGCAGGAACCACCGTAGTCGGAGAAATCGAATTAGAGAGCGATACCCGAGTCACCGGCAAGCTGACCACCAGCGAAGAACTAGATACCGCCGGTGGCGTTCGTTTTCCCGACGGCACCTTGCAGCTCAGCGCCGCCGCTCCCTCGACCGCAGTCCGCAGCCTGACGGCCAAGGCCGGCCTCTACAGCAACACCATCGCCGACCTCTCCCCCACCCAAGCCTTCACCGAAATCTGTTTCAAAGCTGGCGCCATGCACTTCGACATCCACGTCGCCGGAGAGTCGACCACCGGCGGCAACTGCCTACCGGGCGATACCGGTTGGATCATCGACCGCTTCGAACGCGAGTCCGGAGCCGCCCAAGATTGGACCTCCGCGCGGGCACTGTGTTTGATGGACGGTATGCGCCTGCCGGAGCCCTTCGAGATCCAACTGACCTGCGACAACGCCGACATGTTCGCGGTTAGCGACCTGCTCGACGACGAAGAATGGGCCACCAACGAGGTGAGTACTTTGTTCACCGGTAGCGGCGGCCGGGGAGAGATCGCCACTACCCTTCCCGCCGGATCTTGCGACGGCCTTTTCTTCAGATGGGTCGGGCGCAGCAGCAACGACAGAGAAAAGGTGCAGTTTCGCTGCGTCCGTTAGCGGCGTTCGCCTTCCTTGGGCTTGGTAAGCGAGGATCTGAGGTACTAGAGAGACATCTCGGAGATCACACAAACACCAGAATACAGGGGCGTTGTTCTCCGTCCCGCCAGGGACGTCACTCCATAGCGAGGGATTTCAATCCCTCGTGAAGACACAATGTGATTCGCCGGGTGCAGGCTCCGGAACCCAGCAAGTGATTGAAATCACTCGCTGACGAATAACGTCCCTGACGGGACGGTGTGCCGTCTACTTGGCCGAAGATGTCAACGCCGTATTGTTTTTCACCGCTGCGGCCGTGCCTCTGCGCTCCGGGATCGTTCCAGATCGCCCGGTACAGATCTAGGCATAGATCCTCGAGTCGTCCGCGTTGGCCGGCGGAGGTAGATCGATCGATCGCAAGGTCCCCCCCAGGTAAGTATGTCGATCTTATCCTGCCACACCCAAAGGGCATCAGGCCGACACGTTCTGTTGGGTTATTCCACTGGCTCGCCACGCTGTGTAAGAAAGACCCCCGTTCTACTTCTCGGACCTGGAGATCTCGATGACAAAAACTCAAATCTTCCGCGCTCTGCCGCTGGCCTTTCTGCCACTGCTCCCACCCTTCAGTCCGGGTGCGCTGGCAGACCTGCCGTCGCTGGATTCAGCGGCCGGCCAGGAACTCGCGGCGGGGGTGGCAGAGGCCATTCCTCTGCCACCCCCCGATCTAGTGCTGCGCCTACATGCCTTCACTAGAGACCTAGACAGCTTGGAGCATGTCGATAGTTTCTTTCCCGGTGCGCTGCTACTACCGGCCGAAGACCTACCCTTTGGCACTCTATCGATGGCGCGACCGATGGATGTGGTAGCCAGCTTGGTCGACGAGATTGACCGGGCCTGGGAGGCCAAGACCCGCGGCGGGGCGGCAGGTTTCGAGCATATTGTCCTGGTTGGCCACAGCATGGGGGCACTGTTTGCGCGCAAGGTCTATGTGGCCGCCTGCGGAGAGTATGCTGAAGCTCGGTTCGAACCCGAACTTCGAGCCTCTCTGCAGCGGCTGCCCGGTACCCGCAAGGACCCGATCGGTGAGTTGATCCAACCTCGCCCGTGGGCCGCCGCGGTGCGGCGCATCATCCTCTTGGCGGGAATCAATCGCGGCTGGTCGATCTCGCACCACATGTCGCTGAGCCGAGCGGTATCTATGTCCTTCGGAGTGCTGGTCGGCAATGGATTGGGCCGCTTGCGCGGCCGACCGCCGCTAATCCTCAGTATCCGCCGCGGCGCGCCCTTCATCACTCAACTGCGGATCCAATGGCTGGCGATGCGGCGCCATGCGCGCCTCGGCCACCGTCGGGAAGGACTGGCGGTTACCGTCCAACTGCTCGGTACGATCGACGACCTGGTGTCGCCGGAGGACAACATTGATCTGGTAACCGGCGACGATTTCATCTACCTCGACGTACCCAGAACCGGTCACAAGGATGTCATCGAATTGGGCGACTCTTCTGCCGTCGGCAAGCGGCGGCGACTGATCTTTCAGCAGGCCCTCGAGAAGCTACCCGAGCCCCATCAGGCTGATCCTGCCAACCTGGCGGTCACCGATGTTGTTTTCGTCATCCACGGGATTCGCGACCAGGGCTTTTGGACCGATCGCATTGCTCGCCAGGTGATCGACAAAGCGCGGGAAGAGGGGCGGGTAGTGGCCGCTGAAACCTCCACCTATGGCTACTTCCCGATTCTCTCCTTCCTGCGCCCACGGGCCCGCGGCCAGAAGGTCGAGTGGCTGATGGACCGTTACACCGAAGCGCTGGCAACCTACCCCAACGCCAAGACCTTCTCCTACGTCGGCCACAGCAACGGCACCTACCTACTGGCCCGAGCGCTGCGCGAATATCCTTCAGTAAACTTCGACAACGTCGTATTCGCCGGTAGCGTCGTGCGCCACAACCTCGATTGGAAAACCTTTCTCGACTCGGGGCAGGTCGGCAAGGTGCTCAACTTTGTCGCCTCGGCCGATTGGGTGGTGGCTTTCGGCCCCAAAACCTTCGAGTTGCTCGGCATCCAAGATCTCGGTGGCGCCGGCCACGACGGCTTCAAGGCAGCCTCTACTGAAGCCAACGTGATCGAGCCCAAGTGCTGTATCGAGGGCGGCCACGGCGCGGCCATCGCGGAGGACTTCTGGGACTCGATCGCCCATTTCGTGCTTACTGGAGAATACCAAGAGCCGCCGGGCTCGACTCATGTGGCGAGGAGATCGCCATGGGTATTCTGGCCAGCGAAAATCGCCCCGTTGCTGGTGCTCGGCCTGTTAGTCGGCCTTTTCTGGCTTGGCTTTCGCATTTGGGCCTTGCCCTGGCCTGAGTGGTTGCGCACCTTGAGCGAAGTGGCATATCTCGGCTTGCTGTGGACCATTCTCACCCGGGTCTAGAAAGAGAACCTCTAGCGAGAGCGCCGCTAGAGCCGCAGCAGCAGGATTTCGAGGCTGAGGGCGTACGCGCCAGGGAGGCGTTCACGACCCAGGTCTGACCGTGGAAGGAGAATAGATCGGCGCGGGGATGAACGGCAGCACCAGGGCGATCAACAACCCTGTCTCGCGGCAGCCAACGACGATTGAGACCAACTCCACCAGCAGTCCCAAGACAGCCCGGCAGAGCCTGCGCCGATAACTCTCGAACAGCGGCATGCCGCCGACCCTGAAGACAAAAATGGCGGGTCGGCCCATCAGCCGCCCGCCACTCGATCGCCGAACCGCGGCTAGCCTGGCTAGGCTAGAACTTGATCCGCGTGTTGACCCCGAAGGTGCGGGGTTGGTTGATCAAGAAACCCACCCGAGCCAGGGTGCCGCGCTCTTGGTCGAGAGCCAACAAGGCGCGTTCGTCGGTCAGGTTGTTGATGAACACTGCCGCGTCCCACTTCTCGTTCAAAAAGCCGAGGCGCAAGTTGAGAATATCGTAGGCCGGCAGCTCGGGGTCGAAGGTGAAAGTGCTGCCGTTCAGCGGGCCGCCAATGTTGTTGGGATCAAAAGCCAGCAGATTGACGGTACCGAAACCCGCCGCCTGGTCGCCGATCTGGGTGAAACGCGAGCCCACATGCTGGTAGGTGCCGGTGAGGTAGCCCGCCCAGCCGCCTTTCATCTCCCAGCGCTGGGTGCCTGCCACCGCCAGCTGGAACTCCGGCACTGTCGGCAGGCGATTGCCTTCTTTGATCCCCGAAACGACGCTGACGTTGCCGGCGGCATCGGTGGAAGTTAGGGTGGAATCGAGCTGAGAATCAACATAGCTGGTCGAAATAGCAACATCGAAAAAGTTGGTCAGTTGGGCGGCAAATTCGAGCTCGATGCCGGTGCTGCTGGCGTCGGGCACGTTGAACACCACCCGCGACGAGCAGGAGCCGGCGGTCACGGTCGCCTGCAAGTCACTGATGTCCATGTGGAAAGCAGCGACGTTGAAGGTGCCGCGGCCACCCAGAATGTTGCGCTTGGCGCCGACTTCAAAATTCCACAACTCCTCGTCGTCCCAGGTGTCGTTGCCGCCAAAAGTTGCCAAATCCTCGGCGGTACACAAGGGTAGGTTTAGTGGATCGTTGATGCCGCCGAGGCGGAAGCCCTTGGAGATCTGGGCGTTGAGCTGGGTGTCTTCGTTGAGTTGGAAGCTGGCGATCAGGCGCGGCGCAATGCCGTCGGCCGAAGTCGAGCCGAGCATGGTGCCCGGAGCGGCAAAGATGCCGTCGAAAGTCTGTACCCGGTCCTCGGTGAAATCGTACCAACGCAGACCCGCGGTGAGGTCGAAGCGATCGCTGAAGGCATAGGTCATCTCGCCGAAGACCGCCAGCTGCTCAAATTCATAGGCCAGGTCGGAGAAAAACAGCACGTCACGACCGGCGCCGAAGTTACCAGCGGTGGGAATGCCGGTGCCAGCCTCGAATCCATCAACCAACAGACTCTGACTGTAATCACGATCAGTGCTGCTATAGAAGGCGCCGACAACCCAATCCAGCCGATCGTTGCCACCGGCCAGGCGCAACTCTTGAGTCAGCACTTCGGCGGTGGTGCCGTCGTCCAAGGGCCCGTCAAGAGTGTAAATGTTCTCCGCCAAACCGATCGAGCCGCCGGTAATGCTGGCGGTCAGGGCGGTGGCATCACGCACCACCAACACGTCCCGGTCGGTGAAGGAAGTGACCGAGGTGAGGGTCAAATCGCCAAACTCGGCCTCGATAGTGAGGTCGACGAGCAGAAACTCGTCGGTGAACGGCTCTTCGATCTGAGTGAACTGCTGCCGCTCACCCAGATCCACCGCCGGCCGCGTGGTGGTGAAGGGGTTGGCCAGAATGTTGTAAGCGTCAGCCCGGTTCCAACCGTCGGTATTGACTTCCTGGTAGATCAGCCGTGGGGTGATGGTCACCCGCTCATTGGGTTCGAAGCGCATCGCCAACCGCACCCCGGCGCGGTCGCCGCTGTTGACGTCTTCGTTGACGCTGAGATCAGGCTGCACGGCATCGATAAAGCCACCCATTTCGGTGAAGTAAGCTGCGATGCGCAGCGCCGCCTTCTCGCCCATCGGCGTATTGATCGCCACCTTGGCGCTTCCACCGAACTCGCCATCGGTCATCGTGCTGAGACCAAATTCGCCAAACGATTCGCTAACCCCCAATTCGGGCTGATTGCTGATGTAGCGCACCGTGCCCGACAAGGAACCCGAACCAAACAACGTGCCCTGGGGTCCGCGCAGCACCTCGACCCGCGACATGTCGAACAGGTCGATATCAGGGGTAAACAGGGACAGCGAAATCACCGATTCGTCGAGGTAGACCCCGACCTGCTCCTTGACCCCTGGCTGATCGCGGACGATCTGGCCGGCTGAGACCCCGCGCATGGCGACCTGGCTCTGGCCGGGACCGAGATTCTGCACACTGAATCCCGCGATGTTGGCAGAGAGGTCTTCAATGGTCTGGACTCCGCGATCACGCAACACTTCTTCAGTGGGCGCCACCACCGAGAAAGGCACTTCCTGCAACGTCTCTTCACGCTTCCGCGCGGTCACCGTCACCTCCTCGGAAAACGCCTGCCCCGTCTCGGCGGCAGCTGGCTCTTCGCTTTCCTGGGCAAGCACTGGTGAGCCCAAGGTGGTGGTCAGTAGCAATGCGCCGGCCCAAGTACTGGTCGCCAAGAGGCTTTTCATGACGTTGTCTCCATATCAAGGTGGTCTCTTCTGCTGGGAGAACTGCCCCCCAAGCCCGTGCCGCGCAGATCCGGCAATGCCCAGGAAATCATGTCCCCGAGTGCCTTGGTCCGCAGCGTTAGTCTGTCAAAGCCATCGAACGATAAGGCTCACGCCGAGAGGCTGTCAAACAAATTCTTGTCGCAGTTTCTCCTCTCTTGGCCGCTTGCCAAGCCTGCCGCCAGTCAG
The DNA here is from genome assembly GCA_965248925.1 of Candidatus Multivoradales bacterium. Taxonomy (GTDB): domain Bacteria; phylum Acidobacteriota; class Thermoanaerobaculia; order Multivoradales; family J023; genus CBDFLE01. The sequence goes on from CBDFLE010000005.1 coordinate 1,182,548, forward strand.
ATTCCGCCCACCGAACGCGAACTAACCCCTGAACTGAAAAGCACTTGAACTCTGAGGAGGTAGTCGCCATGAGGTCCTACGCTGGATTGTTGACCTTGATCTTTTCTCTGTGGCTGAGTCCACTGACCGCCCACGCCGACCTGGGAGTCAAATCCCTCTCCGGGCCGCCGGTCGAACTCGAGCTATACCATCTGCCATCGGCCGCTGAGCTGACCGTACCGTCGAACTTATTGCTGATCGATCAGCGGACCACTGCTCGAGATAGCAAGGCCACCGAGACCCCGGGCACCTCCTTCAGCACCGTTGCCGGGGTCGGCTTCAGCCTGCTGCAGGTGACCACTAGCTACCCCTCTTTCGGCTCCGCTATCCTCACCTCGCCAGCTGGCGCTCGCTATGAGATCCGCGGGGGTGCGATCACTTGCAATGACCGCCCTTGCAACGACGATCAAGCCAACTTGGTGAGCGAGGCCTTCCGCCGTCAGGCGCCCGCTGGAGTCGCCATCTTCTCGATATCCGGCGCCGAGGTCGAGGGCGGCAGCTGGACCCTCACCTTGAACGGGCCCGGTCACTCGGTGACGGTCGAATCGATGATCAGCTTCGAGGAAGACAAGGTCGAGGTGGGTCTCGAGCCAGAACCCTGCCGCGGATCGACCGGCAACGCCGTTTGCGCCGCAGCCGACACCGCCCACACGGCCTACAATCTGACCGCAGGTGCCGAGCCAGTGCTCAGCCTGTCGATGACCAGCTCGGACCCGCAGGGTCGCCGAATTGAACAACGGTTGCAACCCACCTCGATTCGCTGGACCCTTAGCGAAACCAATTCCGCGACCCAGCTGCACCAACGGCAATACGATAGCCGCCAAGCCGCCAACCTGCCGCGCAGCGCCAGCGGCCACACCCTGCTGCCCTTGCCCAGCCTCCCGGTGGGCAACTACACGGTGAGGATCGACGTCGTAGGCAACGTCGAGAATCGCGGGCGGATCGAAAGAACCGCCTTCTATCCGCTGCCGATCATTGCCCAGAGTTATCAGCTAGCCGGTACCGCCAGCGCCGAGGTGTTGGACGACGACCGGCTGCAAATACATCTCGATCTCGCTTCTTCTATCGCCGACGTCGGCCATGTCTACGCCTTCGCTGAAGTGTGGAGCGGCGACGGCGAGACTCCCCTGGCCTGGATCGGCGGCATGACCCATCCGACCCTCGGCGATAGCCAGCGACCGACTCTGCCTCTTCTGTTGGACGCCCGCTGGCTGGCTCTGGCGGGCGAACATGGCAAAGATCTTGTGCTGCGAAATATCCGCCTCCAAGACCCCGACACTTTCATCCCCATCGATCAGCTCGACGAGCTACCATTCAGCACTAGCCGGCTACCCCGAGCGGCATTTCAAGCTGCCAATGAAGTCAGCAAGGACGAATCGCTTTACATCGGCAAAGGCGATCGCTCAATCCCAACGATCGATCTCGGTTCGCCGGCTGATCTGCGGGGCAGCAGCACTGGCATCCTGCTGGTTCATGGCTGGTGTTCGAACCCGGTTTGGCCGGTGAGCGATTTCATCAACGGCCGCATCGGCGGTACCTCAGTGTTCAGCGACCCCAGCGCCAGCCGCTCCCACGACGCATTCGCCCAGCTGATTCGCGATCAGGGAGACGCCCGCTTCAACACCGCCTTCAGCGTCGTCGCCCACAGCCAGGGAGGTGCCGCCGCCACCCACTTGCGGGCCTACTACACCAGTGGTCTCGACAACACTACGGCACCGCGGCGGATCCAATCGATGGGTACGCCCTATCTCGGCAGCACACTGATGGATCTCTACTTTGCCACCGGCCCGATCGGCTGGATTGTGAGCGAGATCTTCGGTTTCTGCGGCCAGCAATTCAGCTTGACGACTTTCGGTAGCCTGCTGTGGAACGTCTCTCTTCCGAGCTTTGTTCGTGACGAGGTGTTCTTCTACCGTACCCGCCATACCCGGCCGAGCAACTTCTGGCAGCGCCTGCAATTCTGGCGCTGGCGTTGCAACCTCGCCTCCTTCATCATCCCCAGCGCTGACGATGGCGTTGTGGCCGACTTCCAAGGCATCTTGTGGGGCGGCAATAGTCTGGGTATCACCGATGGCGAATGTCATACCGGCGGCATGCACCACCCTTCCCAAACCCGCAATGGTACGCGCAACGACACCATGGACCGCCTCGGCCGACCGCAGCCGGCGGGGCCGGCCGCCAACTGTTTCGTCCAGTCCACCTGGCAGCCAGGAGGGCCGACCGGCGATGGCTACTATGAGTACTACGTCAATGCCTCCAACAGCGTCGCTGGCAGCGGCAATACGATCGCCACCTATACTTGGATCAACGGCGCCCTACCCGGCCCGCCGACCAGCAATCCGCTCTACGGGCCACTGACTCCGGGTTTGCCCGGCCATCCCAACAGCTACACCGTCTATGTGGTTGTTACCGACACGTCGGGAGCTACCGCCGCCACTAGCTGCCAGGTACCCTAGCCGAGGTTCTCCTAGGGATCGAAAAAGAAGGGGCTGGTCCAGGCGGCGTGGCCATCGCGCTGCACCGCTCGCAAATAGAGGTAGTCACCAGCCTCGGCGGTAGCAATCTCGACCGCGAAGGCGCAGCGCAACTCGCCATCGCAAGGGACTTGCGAGGCTAAATCGCCGTTACTGATCAGCTCGACTCGGTCGAGTTCAGCCACGGCGAAGACCTGGGCCACCAGAGTGCGGGGGGGGATGCCGGGCAGCGGCCCCACCTTGCCCGCGCCATAGTCCTGAGCCGAGATCGCGGCACCCATCTGCCATCCTGCCAGGCTGACCCGCAGCAAGATCCGTGGGCCGCTGGTGGCATAGGTGCGGCGAGCGGTTAGGGCTTCGTAGACCGCTTCACGGCTCAGTTCATCGGCCAAGATTGCCGCCAGCCCCCCCGCCGGGGAAGCCAGATGGCCCAGTCCTGGATGGCCATCATGACCATCGCTAGAACCGATGAAACCCAGTCGATAGCCTCGCGCCAGAGCATCGCGAACGAAGTTTCCGGCCACCGGCTGGTAGATCAACAGCGGCGAGTCGGCCGCCTCGCTGGAGCCATGCACCGAGACGATCTCAGTCACTGGCTCGAATCGGGGATCGGGAGCGATCGACCAATCGGTGGCAATCGGCCCACCTGCACTGTGGTGGGCGATGGTCAAGGCGCGGCGGCCAGCGAGCGCCCGCCACAGCTCGTCCGGGGTGTCGAACTCCGCTGCCAACGAACTGAAGATCCGCGGCCGGCTGTCGAAAAAGAGTACATGGCGATGGCCGTGAATCCAGCTGGTCCACTCGAAACCTGGGATGGTGACGAAGCGGCCAGGCTGATGGAAGGCGGTTCCCTGATCGATAATCTCGGCCCACATCGCTGGGTTCTGGTCGAGGAAGGGTAAGCCCCAATGGTCGTGATCGGTCAACGCCACCACATCGAGGGCCGACACATCGCGGGCGTAGCGAAAAAAGTCTTCAGGCAGCGCGGTTCCATCGGAAAAATTAGAGTGGTTTTGCAGGTCAGCCCACAGCACTCGGCGTCCAGCCGCGGCGACCTGCAAAGGGTTCGAAACCGCGCTCAGGCCGAGGTCACTGATCGCCTCGACGCGCACCACCCCAGCTTCGCGAGGAGTGATTTCGAGGGTTCGCTGCCCCAAGTCGGCTGGCGTCAAACGCACGCTCCGCGGCATCTCCACCGAGGTGGAATCGACCACCAGTTTGATCTCAGTGGCCGCCGCGATACCCGCGTTACCCTGCCCATCGAGCAAAGCGATAGTGAGTCGCACCGGCTCACCCGGATGGGCGGTTGAAGGCAAAGTGAGGAACAATCGCCGAGGCGCGCCGGCCACCACTTCGACAGTCGGCGACTGCTGCAACAAACCACGAACTCCATCGCCATCGCCATCGACCGCAATCCAGAAACGCGATCCGCGCTCGGCAAAGCGATCACCGCGGGCGCCTTGGGAGCCAGCGCCGTAGAGGATCTCAATGCGTTCCCCAGCGGCTAGAGGCCGGCCGCCAATGGTGATGCCGAGCAGCTGCTGATCGATCGTCTCTGGGTGTAGCTCAACCCCCGTGGCGGTGGTCGAGAGGGAACAGAAGCCAGGCGCATCCGGACGCTCGGTCTGCGGCGTTGACCAGCCCCAGAAGGGCGACACCTGGAGGAACACCGTGCCCCCTACCGCCACCCCCGGCGACCCGGCTTCGAACCAGATCCGCCAGCGACCCGGCCGGCCAGCGACGAAGGTCGTGCTGGCGCCTGCCTCCCAGGGGTCCACCCAGGCCCGGCCAACGCCATCGGCTGCAGACCGCGCGGCGTCGAGATCCTGGCGTAGAGTTGCCACCAAGTCATGGCGTGGTTGGCGAACAGGGGCGGCGACCGCCGCCTGCTCAGCAGGCGGCGTAGCGCAGGCGCCCAGTAGCAGGGCGAGAGTCGCCGCTCTAGAGTGCAGAGGGGTCAGTGGACTTGCTCGGGTTGGGCGTCGTCGCGATGCCGCAGATCGAGGCCCATACCCATCAGCGACAACAGCATTTGATGGCGGTGATCGACATCTTCTGCTTCGAGCAATGCTTGCTTCTCGGCCGGTGCGAAAGGCAGGGCCATGGCCAAGCTGTTGAGAATCGCTAGCCCGGAGAGTTCCCGCAACTTGTCGAGATCGAGTTCGAGATGGTTGGCACGGCCGAAAACCTGTAGCGCCAGCAGCAGATCATCGGCATCGAATTCGGCCTGTCCGCTCTGCCGTGCATCTTCGGCAAACTCCGCGTAGTCAGCCTCGACCCGGCGATAGCCACTCTGCGGCGGCAGCTCACGGCGAATGCGGAAGCGGCTGACCCCCTCCAGTAGCAAGATGTAACGGTCATCGTCGAGACGCTCCCAACGATCTATGCGGCCAGCGCAGCCGACCCCATAGAGCTGCTGCTTATCGCCCTCGCTCTCGCCCTCGCGGCGGGATTCGCCAGCGTCCGCGAAAGGCTGAATCATCCCCATATAACGATGACTGTCGAGGGCGTCCTGCACCAATGCCAGGAAACGGGGCTCGAAGATGTGCAACGGTAGGCGACTGCCAGGCAGCAGCAACGCCCCATTGAGGGGAAAGATCGGCAGAATTTCGGGACACTCGCCGTCAAACTCGGCCATTGGGCAGCCTCCAAGAAATGTCGAGACGCGCTCGACTAGAGTAGCTTATCAAACCCGCTGTCTGCGAAATCGTACAGGCGGGCTGGTCTTTTTTCTCTGTTCGGCGGTGGTTCGGGGTCAGCGGTAACAAATCTTTCAGGCTGGCGTTGATCTTACTAAGAGGCCAACAACATGAGCGAAAACCCCCTGTCTCGATTCTTACCCAGCAGCACTTCGGCCCTGCTCATCATCACTTTGCTAGGGGTCAGTTCCAGCGCCGCCGCCAGACCCCTTCGACTGCGCGCCGTCGAAGTGCCACTGCCGGGACCGCCAGCCGCCATCGTCCCGGCGGACCTCGATGGCGATGGCATCCATGATTTGTCGGTGGTCGTGGCCTACACCCGGTGGGATCAGATCAGCATCGAAGAAAGCAGCGAGATCGATGGCATCGAAGGGCTGGTCGAGGTGCTCACCATCGTGCCCTCGCTGCTCGACCGGCGCGAGCTGCGGGTTTATCTGGGCCAGCAAGAGGGGGGCTACGTGGCTGCCGGCGAGCCCCTGGAGCTGGGCCTCGAAGTGCTTGCCCTGGCCGCCGGAACCGCGACTTGGCCGGTGGTGGCGCTGACCGACAGCGGCCTCTCCGCCCTGCGGCTGCAAGGTCCAACCGACGACCGACACATCGTCCTTGAGCCAGTGCTGAAGGAGCGCCCTGTGATGGCTGGCAGTGGGATCTTCCTGCCCCGGCTGGAGCTGGCCCAAGACCTCGACGGCGATGGTGACCAGGACATTCTCTTTCCCGCCGCCAACGGAGCGGCGATCTATCTCGACCAAAACGGCCAACTGCAATTGGCCAGCCGTCAGACATTGCCCACCGACCGGCGCTACGCCAGCGGTGGGCGTCTCTACCGCCACTATCCGCGACCGCAAGTCAAAGATGTCACCGGCGACGGACTGCCCGACATATTGTCGCCTGACGACCGCCACGGCTGGCAGAAGTTCCACCTGCAAGTCGGCCTGGGCAACGGCCGCTTCGGCGACCCCCGAGAACCCCTCGAGGGTACTCGCTTGGGTGCCCTCGCCGCAGCTGAAACCAAGGCCGCCAACGGGGCTGAGGCCGGCCAAGACACCAGCGAGGAATCCGCTGAGCAGCCGCAAGAGGAGCGCGAAGAGCTGGTCCACTTTGGTGATCTCGATGGCGATGGCCGCGGCGAGTACCTCACCAGCACTCCATTGAGCGACGGCAAAGACGGCCTGCGAGCGGGGCTGGCTGAAGTCAAGCGCCCCTCGTTTCGCTTCGCCATCTATCCCAGCGCCGAGGATCGTGCGCCGGCGGCAGAACCCAGCCATACCTTCCCGGTCACCGGCTATTCGTTCGGTGGCGAGTCGAGCATCGGCCTACCCGGCGGCATGCGCGACCTCGACGGCGACGGTCGCCTTGATTTGATCACCCTGACCTTGGAGTTCTCGATGCTCCAGGCACTGCGGATTCTGGCCACCAAATCACTCAGCGTGGGCATCGATTTCCACCTCTGGTGTCAGCAGCAAGACGGCAGCTTCGGCCAGGTCGATGGGCTCGACTTATCAGGCAAGCTACGCCTCAACTTGAAGGATTTGGCGCTGGGCCAGTTATCCCAATTCGCCGGCGACTTCGATGGGGACGGTCGGGCCGACTTTGTGCAAATGGGGAGGGGTAAGAAAGTCACCATCCACCGCGGCCAACCTGGCTGCTCCTACCCCGGCAAGCCTGATCTGGTGCTGAAGCTCGCCGACGCGCCGCGTGATCTCGGCCTTGTGCGGGTCGAGGATTTCGACGGCGATGGCCTTTCCGACCTGTTGATCATTCAACCCGAGAGGGCCGTCGAAGCCGGTGTCACGCCACCGGTTCGGCTCGATCTCTATCTTTCGGGAGAGCGTTCATGAAGATCGGCAACAGCACCCATGGCTGCGCCCTTCTCCATCTACTCGCCACTGCCGGGTTGCTCCTCCTCGGGCTGGGCCAGGCGGCGACGGTGAACGCGCAGGAAGCTACGATCGAGCGGCGGCAGTCCTTTTCGGCAGTGGTTTGGCAAGCTCGGCTACCAGGCGCGGTCACCCATTTCGAAACCTGGGGCGACGGAGAGCTGGCGCTGCGCGTCGAGACCCACCCTGAGCAGCCGGCGGAGCTGTGGCGTTTAGATACCGCCGCCGAAAGCACCCTGCTCAAGATCGCCTCTTTACCGGTCGGCAGCGCCGGCCTACGAGCCACGGCGAGCGGCGGCGCCGGCGAGATGCTCACCGCCGACCTTGACCAGCTGTGGTCGGTCCACCGCGACGGCCAAGCCCGGCCACTGCTCGCCGAGCGGCGGGCGAGTCTCGCCGGGTGGGTCGCCAGCCGCGGCGGATGGTCGGCGTTGGCTGAAGTAGGGCAGTTTTTGATTTTCCATGGCGACAACCGCTCGGCGGTCCTCGAAGTCCGCCTACCGGTAGCGGTGAAGCGGCGCCGATACGGTCTCGAGCTGAGTTCGCCGACCGTGAGTTCGTTGTGGCCGACAGACGCCTCCGGTCCTCTCTTCTTGGCCGCTCCGCACCCCGAAGGCAAACGCCGGCTGCGTACCGTTTGGGTCGATGCAAGCAGTGAACCCCCAACCAGCCACGAAACCTGGTCGCGCTTCCCCACCGCCGAGCGTCTGGACCAGACAGAGTACCTGCTGGTCGATGGCCAGCCGATGCTCTTCGCTGTCACCCTCGACGGCGAGAAGGTCAGAATCTTCGGCAAGAAGCGGCTCTTCGTTTTCCCCCTCAGCATCGATCGCACCCGCGCCGGTAGCCGGCCAAGGTTCGAGCTGATCACCGCCAGTCGCTTGTGGCAGGATCTCGACATCTCCGTCGCCGAACTTGATGGCGACAGCCATCAGGATCTGGTGCTGATCCAACCCGAGGGCTTTGCCGGCGGCAAGCTGATCGTCGAGGCCTACCACGGTCGCGGCGGCGGTCGCTTCGACTCCCGGCCGCGCCGGTCGGTCGTCGACTTCAACGGCAAATGGAGCTACGGCCAAGATCTAAACGGCGACGGCGAGGCCGATCTGGCGATGCTCTCTAGCGAACTGGTGGTGTTCCCCGGAGTCGCCCGCCAGCAGGGTAAAGCGGTGATCAGTAAGAAAGCGAATTGGCGGCTACCGATCGACGTAGAGCAAGCTGGGACAGCTGGAGACTCGGTAGGCATCAAGGTCGGCGGCGAGGCTGCCGAAGTCGAATCAAACGCAGACACCGACCAGCAGATTCTGCGAGTACTCGATCTGTGGCCTGGCCACGGTCCCGCCGCGATCCTCGTGGCGAAGCAGTCGCCAGAGTACACCGACTTCTGGCTTGTGCAGTTGGCGACCGATGGCTAGCAGCGTATAGTTCGGGCTGGCGGCGGTCGACCGCGGCGGGTCCGGCCGCCGGCAACCAATTGCGCCGCTAGCAACCATGAATACACCGACCATCGACAGCCTGATCCTGCTACCCCAGGACGAAGCGATCGAGCGCAGCTTCGACGCCACCAACCTGTTCCGCTTGCGGCGCCTCTTGTTGGCCTACGCCTTTGTGCCCATGGGCCTGCTGCTAAACGCCATCTTCGCCGGCTCCTGGGCCGGTGGAGCGGCGGCGGCGAGTAGTTTGATCGCCATCGCGCTGTTCTTCGCTCTGCATCAGCGTTCGTGGTTCGAGCTTCGTTTCCGCCGCCTGCTGGTGGCGGTGATGGTGGTGCTATTCGTCGGCTTGATGGCGCAGCAGATACTCTCCGACGGCGAGTTCAGGGCCGCGGCGATCATCTTTGGTTTTCTCACCCTGCTCTTCCTGCTCAAGACCGAAGAGTACTTGGTGCTCTATGGAATCTATTGGGGCACTGTGTTCTCGATGCATATGTGGCCCTCCATCTTCGGCGGTAGCTCTTCCGACGTCGATGAATTGATCGCCACCACGGTGATGACGGTAATCTTGCTCGTATTCGCTATCCGCAAGGCAAGGCGTAGGCGGCGCGAGCGGGGCGGGGAGTGGCGGCGCGAGCGCGACCACTACGACGAAAAACTGCGCATGCGCGAAGAACTCGAAGCCGCGCGCCGCATCCAGCTCCAGATGTTGCCCGGCCGCGACACCGCGATCGATTGGCTCGACACCGCCAGCATGTCGCTGCCCGCCACCGAGGTCGGCGGCGACTACTACGACTACTTCGAACTGGCCGAGGACCGCCTGGCGGTGGTCATTGGCGATGTTGCTGGCCACGGCGTCACCTCCGGCATCCTACTTTCCGGGGTGCGCAGTTGCTTGCACCTGCTGCACGAGTTTGGTTCACCGATCCGTGAGATCATGGAGAAGCTAGACCATGTGGTGCGTCAGACCACCGACCGGCGGATGTTCTTCACTCTTCTCTACTCGATATTCGACCGCCAAGCCGGCACCGTGACTCTATCCTCGGCCGGCCACACGCCCCTGCTGCACTACTCCAAAGCAGACGACGTAGTCCGCGAAATCGACCTGCCGGCCCTGCCCCTGGGCACCCCCTTGCCGGCCACCTTCGAGATCACCAAAATCGAGTACGCGGTGGGTGACGCCTTCCTGTTCTACACCGACGGTCTCTCCGAGTTGCTCGACAAAGCGGGCGTTGCCTACGAGATCGACCGCCTCGCCGACTGCCTGCTCAAAGCCGCCCAGCGGGGCAAGAACGCCCTGGCCATCCGCGACGCCCTGCTCAACGACCTGTGGAGCCACAAAGGCAACGCCGAACAGCTCGATGACATCACCATGGTGGTGGTCCGCCCGTTGGGTTGAGATTCGAGAGCTACAGCTCGACAGAATTGAACAGAGAGGGGCACTGGGTCAGGGGAGCACTTAAATGGCTCTCCTCAAATAGGAGTGGGTGGATTTCGCCACACTTGTTGCCGGCCGCCCATAGACGGGCGAGGACGACCGGCAGCAAGCATGGCGAAATGACGAAGCTGTAAGTAGTTGAAAACGCACAGGGTTTCCTGTTCTCCTTGGAAGTACTACAAAACCGAGGAGGAAGGGTCACCCCATGCGCATCACTACTGTATTCCGTCGCCTTCTGGCTGTCACGAAGATGTACATCGAAGACGTCGCGTTCACCGTTGAGGGGGGACTCGCGATCCAGGTCCGGCCAACCTGGCGTATTTCCCGGTGCGGGCACTGCGGCCGGAAGGCCTCGCGGTATGACCGCCGACCTCTGCGCCGGTGGCGGCATGTCCCGTGGGGACGGGCGTCTGTGGAGCTGATCTATGAGCCGTGGCGGGTGAACTGCCGTGATTGCGGTGTTCGCGTCGAGCTGGTGCCATGGGCCGACCGGGGTAGCCGCTTCACCTACGACTTTGAGGAGATGGCCGCTTATCTGGCACAGGTCACCGACAAGACTCAAGTCCAACGACTCCTCGCCATCTCTTGGCAGACCGTCGGCTCGATCGTCAAGCGGGTCGTGGCACGACGCCTCGATTCTGAGCGCCTCCTGGGTCTGCGCCGGATTGGCATCGATGAGTTCAGCTATCGTAAGCGGCATAGGTACTTGACGATTGTCGTCGACCATGACCGCCGTCGCGTCGTTTGGACGGGCGAAGGCAAGAGTTCCGAGACTCTGGCGCCCTTCTTCGAACTCCTGGGCGAGGAGCAGTGCCAGAAGATCGAGACTGTCACCATCGACCTTTCCGCAGCCTTCATCAAGGCCGTCCGTGAAGGGCTGTCGAAAGCAGAGGTCGTCTTCGATCGCTTCCATGTACAGCGCTTGGCCTCCGACGCGGTTGACGAAGTGCGGCGCAGCATCGTACGCGAGCTGGCGATCGATCCCGAAAGGGCCCGAGCCGTCAAGAGCACGCGATACGTCCTGCTCAAGAATCCTTGGAACCTGAGTCCCACCCAGCGCAGTAAGCTGGCGGAAATCCAAGCTACGAACCGGCGCCTGTACCGGGCCTTACCTCCTCAAGGAGACGTTGGCTCAAACCCTCGACTATCGCCAACCCTGGCGGGCAGAGATAGAACTCGGCGAATGGCTGGCTTGGGCGTCGAGATCTAAGCTCAAGCCCTTTGTCAAGGCCGCTCGAACGATCCGTAAACACCGGGTCGGCATTCTCGCCTACATCAGAACACGACTCACCAATGGACTCGTCGAAGGAATCAACGGGAAGATCAGAATGATCACCCGGCGGGCTTTTGGATTCCACTCCCATCAAGCACTCTCTGCCATGATCTTCCTCAACTGTGGCGGCATCAAACTACAGCCTCCGGTACCCACTGCAAGTTGAGGAGAGTCAAAAACAGACGATTGGAGGTAGATTGAGATTGACACGGTTATAGGTAGGAAACCGTCTACAAACGCTCGCTGCTCCCTGCCTGCAAACATCAATTCCGCTAGATTTGAAACTCGACAGAGCGAGATCTTGAGAGTCGTTTTCCCCCAACCATGGTCAGTCGATATTTTCGACCTCTTTCTACAAAAAACGGTGTACCACCGGAGGGAGTAATCACCTCGAAACGAGTCGCCCATTGCGCTGTTGAATTCTCTCCAATCTTTACTGTCAACCGGCCGATCTTCAGCGAAGCAACCTTCGCCTTCATCCGCCAAACAGTCGTCTTGGTATCGAGGTCATAAAGAGAAATGCTGGTCACATGCGAAGGGTACTCGCCCAACGTCAGCGCTCCGAATCTAAACTGGTCATCGGTTAGGTCTAGAGTGATCTCCGGCAATCCACTGTCACAACCCATCAAGATCAGAAGGCAGATCGCAAAGGACGCTATTTGAAGAATTGATTTAGTTACGAATGACATTGAAAATCGTCCCAACCGTCTTGATGAATGACCGCCATCTCGACACTTTTGCATTCCCTCTCACCTCAGTTCGTGTTACAGGAGAGAGACTCTCTGACTTGCTGTTCCAGTCCATCAGGAGTAAAGGATCTCGGGGCGCCTTCCTGCATTGGTGTTCCCGCTCGGTCAAAGACAATTTGACCAGGAGCATTTGGAACTACTCCAGCACCCTCCAAGGCGTTCTCACACACGCTAACACAGGAATTCGAGACAGGGTCGTAGGAGTCAGGATCCGGAACATTGGTTTCAAGAGCGTCCAAGAGTTGACTCTCTTGGCTGTCGTCGATACCTAGTCGGAGGATCCGAACCTCTCGATCTAGGCTTTCTGCGTTTACGTATGATTCAAGTGATACACCCCAGTCGGAGTCAGAAACAACTGTAGTACCGTATGAGAAAACCACACCGTCAATCGCAAGGGCAATGTGACCGAACGAATTGGTCTCCACGCGACCGCTAACTACCAAAAACGCCTCAAGACCGTTGGGATCGATCACCGAGATCGGATTGGCACTTGCATAGAGAAATCTGTTCCAGCTCTGCGGGCTAGATCGCCCAGAGCTTCTGGCCGGATCTACACTCAAGAACCGCCCTACCACCGGACTACAATGCCGAGCATGCATATAGTCAAGCTCACTCTTCGCCCCAGCCCCGTTTTTATCCCGTTCATGGCCGGTAAATTTCAGCTGAAACTCATCCGAGCTAGCGCTGGTCGCCTCCTGCCCAAACGGGTAGTAGCTGTGCAGCGCCACCTGGCTACCGCTCTTGGTCACCTGCCGCGGAGATCCAAGATGATCGAGATGGAAGCTGTAGGTCTCCTCCACACCGTTCGCGTCGGGGTCAACTGAAGCCAGCAGCTGCCCACCTCGATAGACGTAGTCCCGCTCCCACACGAAGCTCTCACCCCGCGGATGGCTGAACACCCGCAGCACTTCGTTGCCCAGCCCGCGCAAGGTCCAGGTCTCGCTGGCCGGGCTGCTGACGCAGCTGCTGCCGGCGGCGCTGAAGCAGCTGAAGGTGACGATGCGCTCGTCGTCAGCGTTGTAGATGTACACGCTCGCCTGGTCGGTGTTGCTTTGCAGGTGCTTCATCATGTTGGCGGCGTCGTAGGTGTACTCATAGATCTCCGAGCTACTGTAACGCACGCGGGTCAAGTTGCCGCCAGCGTCATAGGTGGTGCCGCTGAGACCGAGGCGGTTGGTGGCGCTGCTTGGGCTCATGCTCTGGCTGGCGCCGTTGGTGATCATCTGGGTGAGGTTACCGAAGTTGTCATACGACGCGGTTTGTAGGCGGTCGCTGCTGCCCACCTTGGCTTCGCCGCTGACCAGCCGCTGCAAGCGATCATAGCGATAGGTCAGCGAGCCGATGCGGTGGATGTTGCTCGATCCATCGTAGTCAAACGTGCCGGTGTCCCAGCCTGCGTTGGTAGAGATGCGCTCGGGCCGGGCGAGGCCGGAGGGATCGACCTGGCGGGTCTCGGTGATGCCGCTCTGGTGGCTGATCTGGGTCAGCATGCCGCCGCTCTGGTAGCTGAGGCTGGAGGCGAAACCGGGGACCGCGGTGAGGAAGCCCTTGTCGTAGGCGAAGCTCACCTGCCGCGGTGGGCTGACCTGATCGCAGCTGTCGTTGCTGTGCAGGCAGTCAGGATAGTCGAGGGTCGCGAGGTTGCCTTGCAGATCGAAGGTGAAGCCGGCCTGGAAGGCGTAGTGGCCGACGCCGAGCTGATAGCGAGTCTGGCGCTCGGACATCCGGCCGCCACGACCCGCGTAGACGAAGCTCTCGGAGACCCGGACATCGAGGAAGCCGGGATTGGCGTTCAGCGGATTCACCAGATCCACCCAATTGTGGCGGGTGGTCTGCACCAGCTTGCCGGCCCGCTTGTCGAGACCTACGTTCTGGCGGCCGTAGCGGAACTCCTTCAGCCGGCGTGGGTTGCCCCCGTTGTTCTCGTCGACGCGGATCAAGCGAGCCGCTGGATCATAGAAATAGTCGAGGTCAAATTCGGTGGAGCCACCGATGCGTTTGCTCAAAACGCTGCCACGAGCATCATAGGAATAGGTCGTGGCGCCGTTGCCCACTGGGCCGACTTCGGGATGGGTCTCGGAGGTCAGGAAGCTGCGACCGTCATAGTTGAAGAAGCGTTGCTGGCCACAGGTCGATCCAGTCCGATTCTGGCAAACGTGGGTGAGCCGCGAGCCGGCGTCGTAGGCGTAGCGAGTCAGCAAGCCGCCCGCGTTGCATCTGCCATTCCAGGCCGCCGATCTGCCTTCACAAACCTCGAACAATCGGCCCTGGCCATCGGAGATCTCGGTGTTGTAGGTGTCTTCTTGCACTCCGGAGGCGAGCATCACTTTGAACCGCCGCGTCTTGGTGCGTTCGCCCTCGTAGCTGAGGAATGTGGCCGGCTGGCTTGGTGGGGTGATCCTGCCGGGGCGGCCGAAGTTGTCGTACTGCTCGTACTTGGTGACGCGGCTGTCGGAAGTGGCGTTGAGGGTCCACACCGATTCCGCGGTCTTCCAGGCCCGTGGGTTGAAGCTCATGTGGCGGTACCAGCGCACTCCGCCGGGCAACTGCACCTGCTCTTTGACCCGGCGGCCGAGGCCGTCGAAAGTGTGCTGGCGGTAGGCCAGCAGGCCGGAGCCCGAGCAAGCGGCGGTGGTGACGCATTGCTCTTCGGTCAGCAGCGGCATCAGGTTGAAGTTGCTCTGGGTGGCCAAACGGTAGGTGTAGCGGCGCACCGCCTCGCTCTCGGGAAACTCGTGGGTCAAGCGGCCTTGCCGGTCATAGAGGAAGTCGATCTTGACCCCGGCGCTGTCTCGGCTGCGTTTGACCAAGCCGGTGTTCTTGTCGAGATCGTAGTCGGCCAGTTTGAGCAGCACTTCGCTAGTGGCGCAGGGGTTGACCACCGTGGAGTTTCTCAGCACGCCGTACTGGTAGCTGTGGTTGGTGCGGTAGAGGGCGCCGGATTGGGCCGGGTTGATGCTGCCGAGGCTTGCGGTGCTGATCGCCTGGCTGTCGCCGCCGTATTGCAACTCAGAAGCAACGAAGCCGGTGCTGCCAGCCTGCACGAAGATGCTCAGCAGGTCGTTCGACTGCCGCGAGCCGCCTGCCAACACCCGGCGTTTGCGTAGGAAGCCGTTGACTAGCGCAAAGTCATACTCGGTGGTCTCGGTGACGCCGTTCTCGGTCACCGATTGCGAGTTGAAGGTCTCTAGCACCCAGGGCTGGGTCTGGCCGAACATGGCGAAATCGGTGGCCGGGTCGATCGCACCGGTGTCGCTGTTGGCGATCAAGTAGGAGCCGCGATTCTGGTTGTAGAAGGTCTCGCTCGCGCGCACGTTGCCACTGGCGAAGTTGCCACCGGTGGTGGTGGTGCGGAAATGGCCAGGCCATCGAAGTCCGAGTGGGTGACCTCGCGGAACTTGTCGCCGTCGTCGTGGTAGATGACTTTGCGGTACTTCATCCGGTGGTTGCGGTCGGCGTAGGTCCCGGATGGACCGTCGTTCTCATACTCCAGGAAGATCGAGCGGCGCTTGCTGCCGCTGGCCACCGAGCCCTGGTAGATCTCTTGCGACAAGTAGGGCGGGCTGTTGTTGTAGTAGTCGTTGGTGCCGGGTGTGCAGCGGGTGAAGGGCAGGCCAAAGCCTTGGCGATTAGCGCCCGCGGAGTTAAACCAGTGCTTCGTGTCGTTGCCTAGCGGGTCGGTCAAGGTGAGCGTGTGGTAGCAGGAGATCTGGCCGGGACCGAGCACTCCTTGGGGATCGTAGTCATAGATCCAGGTGCCGTGGGGCGAGTTTGGATAGTCGCTGTCTTTCAAGAACGTCGACTTGGTGGCCACGCCGGTGCCGATGTTGGCCCACTCCCGGCCCTCGGGCACATCTGGGCTTTGGGCATGAAAATCGATCTGTTGGTACCGCCAGCCGAAGGCGCCATCCGTGGGAAGACGGAGGAACTTGATGCCGCCCGAGAGCTTCTCTCCCGGATTGTCGGTGCGGTAGTAGTCCATTTGGTAGAACGAGTCGTCGGGCAAGACCAGGCGTTCGAGCAGGCGGACGCCGGAAAGTGTGTCCCCTTCGGGCACACACGAAGGCTGGGCGCCTTGGCGCTCCAGATCGACCGGGCCGGAGTAGATCAGATCGTAGACGGCGCTTTGATTGTTGAAGGCGGCCAGGGTGACTTTCTCCAGTCGGCCGGCGGTGAAATCGAGGGAATGACTCCTGTTGGCGGAATCGGTGACGCTCCAATCGCCGCCCGAGGCGTAGGCTATCTTGACCCAATGGCCGAAGCGGTCGAGCATCTTGGTCACCCGCCAATCGAAGCTGGTGTGGCTGATGTTATGGAATTCATGCATCTCACCACTTGGGAATTCCACCGTCCGGCAATCCTGGTCGAGCAGATTCGACGGCGTCTCGCAGGGGCTCGATGCGAATGGGTAGTAGCGCATTCTCAGGTAGGTACTGTCGCGGGTGAACCAGGTGTTGGGCTGGGTGCCGGCGGGCGGGTAGGTGCCGCTCTGGGCCGGGTGGAGGAAATCGTGGAAGGCGTGTTGCCCGCCGTCAGGGCTCAAATAGGAAAACCCGCTGAAGGGTGGCGCGGGATTGCCGCCTTCGGAGCGCACCAACTGGCCAAGATTGACCCGCCACCCCCAGCCAGAATTCGCATCGAGATCTTGAATCGGCAAGTTGTAGGAAACCAGCATCTGGTTGGGCGGCGTGCCCTCGGTGCAGCTCTGTTGGTCGTCAAAGTCCCAGCCGCTGGAGTTGTAGGTCAGGGTGAAGCCGTAGCTCAGAGTGGGACCCACCGGGTAGCTCTGGCCGAGGGGCAGGCGGAGCGACAGATTCCCCGAGAAGAGGTTGATCGAGTCGATGTCGCCGACTTGGAAGGCGGTGTCGGCGGTGACGCCCCGCTGGTGGCTCTGGGGCTGTTGCGCGGCGGTCGGCCCGGCGAGGGCAACGTAGAGAAGTGAGGCGATGAGAATTTTCTGTTGCATAGTCTTTGACTCCTTCAGCAGCCGCTGCCGGGGCAGGTGCTATCCCATTGATTGGCATTGCCAGACTCAAAGTTGTCGCCAAAGAGCACGGCGATGGACTTGACGGCGACGGTGGCCGAGGTGCTGTGGTGGGTCTCGTCTTCGATGCGGTAGGTCAGGGTGCAGTTGGCATCGATCGACGGGTTGGGGGTCAAGCGGATCAGATCGAGCACGATCTCGGTGCTCGCCGGGCAGGTGCTGGCGAGGACGGTGACAGTCAGGGCTTCGCCGTCGGGCTCGGTGTCGTTGGCCAGGACATCAATCAGGATCGGGGCGGAGGCGGCTTCGGCGTTGTCGCCCGAGGCGATGGGGGTGCTGTTGCATTGGCCGTGGGCGGTGGCGGCGGCGACTGCGACTGCCAGTAGGCAGGCGGCGTTTAGGATCGAACATCTGGGGATTCTGTCTCTCAAGGCTACCTCACTTTCTGGAAGATTCTAGATTCGTTCTCTTGCTTGGACTGGCCCTAGGCCCACCAGGTTCCCGCTCGACTTTGTTTCGTCAAACAAGCTATGGGAAAAGATGTTAGAGACCAAACGGTTCATTTTGGCGGGGCGAAATGAACCGTTTACCCTCGATACTCTGATATTCAGAGACCTGGTCAGAGATCTCTCTCTAATTCTTCTCCCTGGACCGGGAAGGTGTTCGGCACCCACTTCGTAGTCCTGCTATAACTCGACAAAGTTGAAGGGAGGGAACACTCCGGAATTGAAGCGCTGCGCTGCCCGCAGGGCGATCTCCGCCCGTTCGCGTGGCTCCTTGGTGGTGGAGTCGAGTGCGAACAAAGCGCCGTAGGCAGTCCGCCGCGCGCTGCCGACTGCAAGATAAGGCGTGGCTCCCGACAGAACCTGATATTCAGTGCCAACAGCGAACAGGCAACCTTGGACGCCAACCAGGATCGAGCCGTGCTCTCCGAGACCGCGTCTGAACCCTCCGCGCTCGAACGAACTCTGCAAAGCGTCGACGAAGGTCGTCGCCATGAAACGCTCCAAGTCCGCCTCCGGTGGCTCCGGAAGGTACGCCTCATAGCGCAAGATCTGGCCCATGCGATACGAGGTTGTGAATCCGATGCCGTAGGCCCCCAAGCGAAGGACTTTCGAGTTGTTGAAGGTGTAGACCTCCTCGTTCCCGGCTGAAGATCCAGCACTGTCGCCAGCCAGAACTACTGCGCCATCCTGCGCGATCCCGACAATACAAGTCACCGTTTGCCCCCTTTTCCCTCATGGTCAAGACACGAAAATGCAGGGACATAGCCTACCGCCCACTGTCGCTATAGCCGAGAATTCCGCAAAATGCCCCCGGAGGCCATACCTAGGCAATTTCGCCCGAGAACCACGGGGCCTCGTGAGGAGGCAGGATGCGATTCGGATCTATCGTTATTCCAGACGGTTAGGTGAGCAGGGACCACTGTGCGTTTTTCGGAGCGGTTTGACCTCGCGTGGCGGCTTTCCGCTCCGAATCCACAACCCGATATTGCCGCCTAGAGACCATGGTAGCCTTTTCGCGAAGACTTCAAGCGTTCAAGGTGCAAGGGTCGGCTCCCTCATACGAGGCAGTTGCCCAGACAGGATTCTGAAGTTGTGGGAGTACGTACTGGGATAGTAGTCATACTGGGAGGAAGAGGCCGTGGTCGAAGAAATCCCTTGTTGCCAATTGGATGCTATTGACGACCTGATCCGCGAAGATCCTCTGGCGGGATTCAGACAGGTGAGTTCGACCCTCGATTCTGCCCGCCTTGATCGCTGTTTGCGAGCACGTACTCTCGACAGGCTTGGCACGGTCTGCAGAATTCTCAGAGATCTAGAGCGCTCTGATTACAGCTATTCTGAAGCTGCCAAAGCCTGCCAATGTACTGCATGCCACTGGGATCGTCTTCGTCGGCTAACCTACTTACGGGCTGATCAAGGGCTTCTGCTCGATGCTCAAAAATGCGCGGACGAAGCCATAGAGTCTGCGCCAAACCTGGAGATGGTTGGCCGTTGCCGGGTAGCCCTCTCCTATGTCCAGGTCCTGGAACGCAACTACAGCCGCGCACTCGAATCGGCCCGCAGAGCAACTCGCGAACTCCCTCGCGACGATCTTCTCTACATTGTCGGTGCTATCACGACAATCGGCAATTGCGCGCGGCGCATTGAGCCAACACCTGCAACTGTACTCATCCAGGCCCGCAACGATCTGCGTGACCTACGGCGAAGGTGGCCGCGAAACTCGCGCTATCGCTCCGCTAGAGGCAAAGTGGCCTGGGTTACCGCGTTTCTGGGCTACCGCCTGGGAGATGTCGATCCTGGTGAGTTGCGCAGCACTTTGGCAAGGGTACAAAGGCTTCACGTCGAGTTGGGTCTCTTGCGGGACGCTCTGCTGATTACCAGCGAAGCCGCCGAAGTCTGCGCTGAGATGCAGCGCGAAGATCTGGTGGCGAAAACACTGATCAGGATGCTCGATGCCCTGCCAAGTTCCCTACCACGGCATCTGACGGTCGCGGTGCGCGAGTTGCGCCACAGCCTCGATGCCATTGATCGCTGTGCCCTGATCCGCGCTGCGGCAGATCTTCGCAACACTCTGACTCAGCGACCGAGCCTGGCGCTCTGATCGTCTGGCCGCATCTTTATCTGTTCATACAGCTGCCGATAGAGCCCGTGTCCCGCCTGCGAGAAAGCTTCGTAATAACCCGTGAACCACTGAGTGAGGGCCGCGCCGGCAGCTTCGCCGGCCCTTACATCATCCGCCTCAGCAACTCCACCAGTACGGATTAAATGAAACTCCCTCGGTGGTGAGCATTCAGCCAAGTACGCCGCAGCAGCCTGTATCAGGGCCAAGGACGAGTGCCTTAGCGGTCGACCGCTGATGCCGCCGCCGAAGGTGCTGATGAAGTAATCGTAGAGGCCGCTTTCGCCAGGCTGGATTGCTGAACGATGCACCGTGTATGCAGTCGAGGTGTTGCCAAAGTTGACCCCGTCGTAGCCTAGCTCTAGCAACAAGTCGAGGTAGCTTGGCAGCTGCTCGGGCAAGGTGTCGCAGGACAACTTGACAATCACTGGCAAGGGTCGCTCGCGGGCGGCGAGAAAACGCTCGGAAATCTCTTCCAGACGCTGGCGGAGATCGGCGAAGGCTCCCGGCTCTTGCTCGGTGTTGGGACAACTCTCGTTGATCTCAAGGAAATCCACCGCCGCCTGATTGTAAGCTTGAAGGCCATCGATCAACTCGCCCAGGCGCTGCTCGCGGCCGATCTCGGGCTCGGGCGACAGGCTCAAGCTGGCACCGATCGGGAACCCAACAACCCGTGGCAGGCGAGACAGGCGAGCGGCTACCGCTTGGTGACCAGGATTGGGCAGGCCGAGAAAGTTGCTGGCCGCGCCGGAGGCCGGATAGGGAGCGAAGGGCAGCCTGACTCCATTCTTCTTGTTGCCGCCGCGCGGCCGGCTGGTGGTGGTGCCAGCCAAGTAGGCACCAGCGCCTTGGCGCAGCGCCAGCCGGTAGCCCTCTCCCCGCTTGTACATGCCCGCGGCATTGAACAACGGGGCGCGGAAGTGTAATCCCCAGAGGGTCTGCCCGAGGTGTTCGGGCTTTATCTGTAGGGCCGGGGGGCGGCGAGCCAAAGCGGCATTGAAACGCCACCGCGAGCCCGAATAGAGCCGCACCAATAGGGCTGCCGGCAACCGGCCGAGCCAAGGTCTCAGGCGACCCTCCCAACGCGCGACAAGCTCGATCGGGATCACCAGGGCAGGCTCAGGGGAAAGCGATCTGCCGCTTGTCGGAATCAGTCGATGGGCGAAAGAAGGTCACTACATGACCGATCTTGCCAACCATCTGGCAGCTCAGATGGGCGTCGATCTCGGCCGCCGCCGCGGCCTTTTGATCTTGGTGGTCGACAAAACGCACCTTGACCAACTCATGGCTGTCGAGGGCGGCTTCGAGCTGGGCATAGAAGCCTTCGGACAGCCCCGCCTTGCCGAGCATTACCACCGGCTTGAGGCTGTGGGCTAGGCCCCGCAGGTATTTGCGCTGGGCTCCGCTGAGGGTCGTCGTCGTGGACATCTGTATCTCCAAGTTGCGAACGCCGCCACTCTATGGCGTGCCGACCCCGCTGACAAGACGCGGCAAACGGTTTGACCGCCCACCACGCGACAGAGGATAATGACCTGGCTCGCTTCAAGCGCCGACCGATTCGTGGAGGACCCCCGTGATGCACCGCTCAAATCGCGCCCAACCTGCCAAGACAATGCCTGCCGAGACAGTGCCTGCCGAGACAGTGCCTGTTAGGACAGTGCCTATTAGGACACTGCCTCTCAAAACACTGCCCGCCAAGTCACCGGGGGCTGTTGGCTTGATCCTGCTGATCGCCATGCTCATGGCTTGGCCGGCAAGCGCCGATTGGCTGGTGACCCACCGCGGCGCCCGCCTGGAAACCGCCGGTTCATGGCTGATCGAGGCCGGCTGGGTGGTGTATCACGACCCTCAGGGTGCTCGCCGGGCGGTGCATGAAAGCGCCGTCGACCTCGATGCCAGCCGCCGGCTGACCGCCGACCCCGCCGCCGAAATTCGCACCACCGAGCCCGAGGGCGAAGTGTCGGACGCCGCCGAGGCCAAAGAGACCGCGGTGGTCCTGTACGCCACTTCCTGGTGCGGCTACTGCCGCAAGACTCGCCAGCTGCTCAAAGAGATCGGCGCTGATTATGTCGAGAAAGACATCGAGAAGAGCGCCGAAGCCCGTCGCGAGTACAGTGAGAAGACCGGCGGCCGCTCGGGCGTTCCGGTGCTCGACATCGGCGGCAAAATCGTCCGCGGCTACCGGCCGCAAGAGATCCGGCAACGGATCGCCGAACTCGACACTGAATCCGCCGACAATCACTGAGCTGACCATCAGCCAGCGACTCCCGACGCCCCTTCACTGATACGACAAGTGCCGCCAACCCTTGTGGCGAGTGCTTCACCCTGGAGATAAAAACCCGTGAAAACTACTCGCGCCCTCACTCTCGCCGTCTCATTCTTGACTCTGTGGATCGCCGCCCCGGCCCTTGCTGGGGTGGTCTTTGAACTCGAAACCAAGGACCACGAAGCCACGCCGCCGAAGAGCGAGGAGATGGCCATCAGCGCTGAGGATCATTTTTTGAAAATGAACATCAGCACTACCGGCAACCGCCAAGACGACGAGGTGATTTTCAACGCCGACCGCCGCGAGATGGTGATTATCGATCACCACCGCAAGACCTACATGGTGATGGATGAAGAGGCCATGGAAGGCATCGCAGGCCAGGTCAGCTCGGCCATGAGCCAGGTCCAGGAGGCGCTCAAGAACGTGCCCGAGGCACAGCGCGCAATGGTCGAGAAAATGATGCAGGAGCGGATGCCGAAGGCGGCATCAAAACAGTCGACCCGCCCGCAGCAGGAGGTGCGCCGGACCCAAGAGCGCGCCAACCATCACGGCTACCCGTGCGTCAGGTACGAGGTACTGAACGGCGACCGGGTAGTGCGTGAGCTGTGGGTCACCGATTGGGACAACATCGAGGGTGGCGATGAAGTCCGGAAGTCCTTCACCGCTATGGCCGACTTCTTCTCCGACATGTTGGAGTCCGTCGGACAGCTCGCTGGGGCCGCTGGAGGCACCGGGTTCGTCGACGGCATGGCCGACAACATGATGACCGTGTTCAATGAGATCGATGGTTTCCCAGTGGTCACCAAGGGCTTCGAAGACGACGGTTCGCTGGCAGACGAATCGAATCTGCGCACCGCAAAGCGGCAGACTCTCGACCCGGCAGACTTCGAGCCGCCGGCCGGCTACAAGCGCCAGCAGATGTTCGACGGCGGTTCCTGAGCCCGGCGATTTGCTCCAAGTCGAGTCACAGCAAGGCTCGACGCCCCCCGACCGGCAGCAAATCCACTGCGACGACAGTGACCGTGTGCTGCAGCGCGGCAAGGAGCGGCCTACGTTCTTGCAGGCGCTGCTCTGCTGCGCCAACGGCGACGGACTGTTGAATCCGGCGGAGAGGAAATGGGTCGTTGGCCGGGCCGCCGACGGCGGTGCTTAGGTTCTGATCTTCCCAATGCGATCGATCAGCATCGGTGTGGCGTAGGAACAGCAAGTCTCTACAAACCGGCAGTCAAAGCAACCGACAGGCCCAGCGACCCTTCAGCTTGGCGAGTTCTCAGGCTGGCCGGCTCCGCTGGCGGGTAAGCTGACAAAACGACCGTCGACCCAAACGATGTCATGATCGAAGTCGCCGCTGGGAAAGGGGCCTTCAGGAGCAGCGCTGAAAGTTCCGTCTCGACCGGCACTGGTGATGCGGACATCAACATCGCTAGCGTCCGGCCCGCGCTCGATGCGCAGCTCCCCCTTCCAAGCGTCGAGAATCTCCACGCTCTCCAGGTAATCGGGCACTAACATTCGGTGCAAGGCAGCCCGGTCGATGGTCTGCCCGCGCGCCACCGGCAAGCGCTGGCCGCGCTCTGCCTGCCAAGCGATTAGAGCTTTGCCGAGAGTGCCCATATCGGTCATGGTGGCGCTTTGATTAGCTCGATGACGGGCACTGACCAAGCTGGGGATCAACAAAGTGGCGATCAAGGCGAGGATTGCCATGACGATCAACAACTCGAGCAAAGTGAAGGCGCGCAGCTGATGAGGCTGGCGTTCGATAGAATACATCTTGGACCTCCTAGATGAAGTAGGTGGCCCCAATCCTCACTCTATGCTTACGGCCCGGACGCCTGCGCGTCCAGCTTCTCCCCCGCAGCGCTCAGCGCGGACCGCCACCCGGATCCGGTACCGGCATCTGGTGCTGAGCGGCAATGTGATCGTAGAAATCGATCATCTGCCGCACATAGGCCCGCTTTTCACCGTAGGTACCGGGGAAGAAGCTGCGTTTGAAACCGTAGATAATCACATTGCGCAACTGCCGGGGCGATAGCGAAAAAGCCCGACAAGCCTGGTCGATCTCGTCGGTGACAGTGGTGCGTGACACCAACCGGTTGTCGGTGCATAGGGTCACCGACAGCTTGTCTCGGACCATCCTGCCGAAGGGGTGATCCTCCACCCGGCGCAACTCGGGCATGGTCTGCAAATTTGAAGTAATACAAACTTCGAGGGTGGTGCGGCTGTTGGCGATGAACTCGCTGAGCTGGTGCACGTAACGCTCGGCATCGTTCTCGCCCTGAACCCGCTCCACCGAGAACAGATGGGTACCGTGACCGATACGATCGGCGTTGAGGCGAGTGATCGCTTGAAAGATGCTCTCCGGACCGTAAGCTTCACCCGCATGCACGGTCTTTTTGAGGAAGTTGCGGTGCGCATATTGGTAAGCATCAATGTGATCCGACGCGGGATGCCCGGCCTCGGCGCCGGCCAGATCAAAGCCGACGATCGGCAAGCCCAGTCGATCACGGGCCTCCACCACGGAGCGGGCCAAGGATAGGGAAGCTACACCGTAGACTTCCTTTGCCGGCCACTGTTCGAGGGCCCGCAACAGGTTCTTGTGGTACGGGCTGAAACCACCGGTGAACATCCGCATCGCCGAGGCGATGATGCCGTAGCGAAACGGCGGCTCACCCTGCTCTTTGACCGCCGGCGAAAGGCGGTGATCACGACTTACCCGATCGAGCCCCCGATCAACCGCCGAGATCACCGCTCCGAGATCGAAGCCGGGACGCACGTGCAGCTGCGGCGCGAAGCGCACTTCGATATAGCGCACCCCTTCGGCCAGGCAGTCTTCACCAAGTTCGTAAGCCACCCGCTCCAGTGCTTCAGGGTCGGCCATCACCGCACAGGTGTAGGCAAAGCCGTGCAGATAGTCCGGCAGGTCGCGGTAGGTCTCCTTGAACACCAGCTCGAGCAAGCCCTCGGTGGTTTCCGCCGGCAGCTTGACACCGCGCTCGGCGGCCAGCTCAATCAAAGTCTCGAGACGCAACGAGCCGTCCAGGTGGACATGTAGATCGGTCTTGGGCAGTGCCTGCAGGAATTCTCGCGGATATTGCACTTCCGTCATCGTCATCTCCGATGCCATCTTCGCGCTCGGCTGCTAAAGGCGGCCTGGGGGTGTTCTGGGGGGTGAAGTTCCGGGAGAATACCCGGCGGTCGAGGTCTTCACGGATTCATGCTACCATCCGTTGGGCGCTCCGCTGTTAGCGGAACGCACCCGATCCACAGATTTTTCCCGGGGCCCGGCCCAAGCCAACGACCGCCGAACCCAGATCGGTGGACGACCCCGCGGAGCGGACTGACCGACCTGATATAATTCAACTTGCCCTGATGAGCCCATCTGCCACAGCCACCCAAGACTCTGATCTTCTCGGCGCCCCAGCGCCCCTCGACCGCCAGGCCCTGCTGCGCGGCTACCGCCTGGCCTATCAAAGCCGCCAAGCAAGCCTGCTCGGCCGCCGCGAAGTGCTCTCTGGCAAAGCCAAATTCGGCATCTTTGGCGACGGCAAAGAGACCGCTCAACTGGCCATGGCCGGGGCCTTCCGGGCTGGCGATTTTCGCTCCGGCTACTACCGCGACCAGACCTTCATGCTGGCGACCGGCTTGCTGACTTTCGAGCAGCTCTTCGCCCAGCTCTATGCCGACACCGATCCAGAGCGTGAGCCAGCCTCGGCCGGCCGCCAAATGAACAGCCATTTCGCCACCCACTTGGTGGATAGGAACGGCCGCTGGTCAAAGCTCAGCGAGATGATGAACTCGGCCGCCGACTCCTCCCCCACCGCGTCGCAGATGCCACGTTTAGTCGGCCTGGCTCTGGCGTCGAAGATCTACCGCCAGCTGCCAGAACTCGATCGGCGCCAACGCTTCTCCAACGCCGGCCAGGAAATCGCCTGGGGAACCATCGGCGACGCCGCCTGCGCTGAAGGGCCGTTTTGGGAGACCATCAACGCCGTGGGAGTGCTCGGAGCGCCGCTGTTGATGTCGATCTGGGACGATGGCTACGGTATTTCAGTGCCCAACGAGCAGCAGATCACCAAGGGCGATCTATCGGCGGTGCTCAGCGGCTTCCGCCGTGCCGGGGAGGGCAAACCCGGCTATGAGATCTACACCGTCCGCGGCTGGGACTACCCGACCCTGATGCAGACTTACGCCGCAGCCGCGGATTTGGTGCGCGGCTCGCATGTGCCGGTGATCGTACATGTGACCGAGATGACCCAACCCCAGGGCCATTCGACCTCCGGCAGCCACGAGCGCTACAAGTCCACCGAGCGCCTAGCCTGGGAGCGGCGCCACGATTGCCTGAGTGTGCTGCGCAACTTCGTGCTTGAATACGGGCGGATTGAGGCGGCGGCACTCGAAGACCTTGAGCAGCAAGACCAGGCAGTCGTCCGCCAAGCCCAGCAACGGGCCTGGAAGGCGTACCGCGACTCTCACCAAGCGGCCTTTGAAGAGGCTTCCGCGCTGCTGCAACAGAGTGCGGCACAGCATAGCAGCGAGGAGCGGCGCGACACTCTCGCAGCGATTGGCAAATCCCTCGGCCGGGTACCCAACCCGACTCGGCGGCATCTGGTCGTGGCGCTGCGCGATGCTCTGCTGGAGTTGCGTGATGCCGAGCTGGCGGTGCGCCAGCCGTTGATCGATTTGCACCAGCGGCTCGATCGCGAAGGCCGCGACACCTACGCCAGCCACCTCTACAGCGAGTCGCCGCGAGCAGCGTTGGAGGTACCGGTCGTAGCGCCGGTTTACGGCCAAGACAGCCCCCGTCTAAACGGCTACGAAATCCTTAACCACGCTTTCGATGCAGCTTTTGACCGCCTACCACGGCTGATTGCTTTTGGTGAGGATGTCGGCAAACTGGGCGATGTAAATCAAGCGTTGAGCGGCATGCAGGCCAAATACGGCGAGGTGCGAGTTTCCGACACCGGCATTCGCGAATGCACTATCGTCGGCCAAGCGATCGGCATGGCGATGCGCGGCCTGCGGCCGCTGGCCGAGATTCAGTATCTGGATTACATACTCTATGCTCTGCAAACTCTCAGCGACGACTTGGCGACACTGCGCTACCGCACCAGCGGTCGCCAGCAGGCGCCGGTCATCATCCGCACCCGCGGTCATCGCCTGGAAGGCATCTGGCACTCCGGCTCACCGATGGCTGGAATTCTCGGGCTGGTGCGCGGGGTTTATCTCTGTGTTCCCCGCGACATGACCCGAGCCGCCGGCATGTACAACACCTTGCTGGCCTCGGACGATAGCGCCATCGTCGTCGAAGTACTCAACGGCTACCGCAGCAAAGAAACGCTGCCAGAGAACATCAGCCAGATGACCGTGCCCCTGGGCATTCCAGAAGTGCTTCGCGAAGGCCAAGACGTCACCATCGTCACTTACGGAGCTTGCTGCCGGATCGCCGCCGAGACAGCCGACAAACTTGCTGGTGTCGGCATCGAAGTGGAGTTGATCGATGTCCAGACCTTGCTGCCTTTTGATCGCCACGGGGTGATCGGTAGCTCGCTGCAGAAGACTCACCGCATCGTCTTCCTCGACGAAGATGTGCCGGGAGGCGCCACCGCCTACATGCAGCAGCGGGTGATCGAGGACCAAGGCGGCTATCATTGGCTGGATGCGAAACCGCGATCGGTCACCGGCACCGAGCACCGACCTGCTTATGGCTCGGACGGCGACTATTGGTCGAAACCGAGCGTCGAGAGCGTCTTCGACGCGGTTTATGAGTTGCTCCACGAAGCCGAGCCGAAGCGCTTTCCACTGTTCTTCAAATAATCCAGCTCTTCAAATAATCCAGCTCTTCAAGTAACCCGGTTCTTCAGCCAACCTTGCTTTTCAAACGACCCAACGGCGCCATCCAGGCCTCGCTACTAACTCGCCACAAACTTGGAAGCCGACACTGATCTCCACCCTCCATACCGTCTCCCAGCTCCCCGCCCCGTTCCCTGGGCCGGGGAGAAGACGCTTGAGCCATCCTCACCGTGAAACTGCACCATCTGGGTCCAGGAATATTGCTGGCCGCCACTTCGATCGGCGCCAGTCACTTGCTGATGAGCCCGGAAGCCGGAGCTCGCTTCGAGTACCAGTTGGTCTGGCTGGTGGTCTTGGCCCATGCCCTGAAGTACATGGCGTTCGAAGCCGCGCCGCGCTATGTGGCGGCCCAAGGCGAGTCCCTGCTCGACGCCTACGCCACAGCGCCGGGGCCGCGTCATTGGGCGATCTGGCTCGGGCTGATCGATATGACCATTCAAGCTCTCGGCCTGATTGCAGCGCTGATCGGACTAACCGCCAGCTTTCTGGTGGCGGCGCTCGGCGGCGGACTGAAAGTGTGGAGCCTGCTACTGGCTCTGGGTCTACTGAGCATGCTGCGCTGGGGCAATTATCGCTCTCTACGGGTGGTCAACTTGGTGGCCATGCTGGCCCTAGCCGTCGGCACCCTGGTGGCATTTGCTACTGCTCCACCGCCAACAGCCAAGATCTTCGAAATTTTCCAGCCGACTCTGCCACCGGGCTCATTGCTGCTGGTGGTCGCCATCCTGGGCTACATGCCCACTTCGGTGGCGGTGTCGATCTGGCAATCACTGTGGGCCCTGGAACAGGGGCGCTTCTCAACCAACCGCAACCGACCGGACGACCGCCGCGCCGCTTTGCGCGCCGGGTTGATCGATCTGCGGTTGGGCTATGCCTTGTCGGCCGGACTGGCCATCTGCTTCGTCTGCCTGGGAGCTTCGTTGCTCTATCCTCGCGGCCTGGTGCCCGAGGGACCGCAGGTAGCCCTGACCTTGTCGAGCCTCTACACCTTGGTGCTCGGCGCCTGGATGCGGCCGGTGGTCTTGGCGATGGCTTTCCTCGCTCTGGCCACGACTTGCTACACGATGATGGACGGTTTCCCGCGGGCCTTCGTGGCCGCTTTGCGAGTGCTCTCCGGCCGGCCGGCGGCCGGCGGAAGAGCAGACCGCCCTTACTGGATCTTTCTCTTGATCGTGACCTTCGGTGGCATGGCGCTGCTGTCGAACGTTCCCGACCCGGCCTTCTTGGTGAAGGCGGTGGGAGCTTTCGGCTTACTGCTATCGCCGGTGTACTTCACCCTCAATCTGTGGGCCGTGCATCGGCGCATCGACGATCCGGCGCTAAGGCCCGGTCCGTTGGCCACCCTGGTTTCGATCCTCGGTATCTTGTTCCTGCTGTTCACCGCCGGCCTGTTCTTGTGGACATTGTTCCCCGGAGCTGGCGCGTGATGCAGGTCCTTGCTCGCCCCTCGGCGTGCCCTAGGGGCGCGCGCGGTAGAGCGTCAACCCGGCTCGCCCGCCGGCCTCCAGAAGGCCTGGCGCGGCCAGCCCCGACACAATTCAAACGGTGTAAATTTGAGCAGAAGAATGTTGATCAACGCGCAGCGCCCAGAGCAGCTGCGCCTAGCGATTGTCGAAGGCAAGATCCTCGAGGACTACCAAGTCGACATCAAAGAAGCTGGCCTGACCCGCGGCAACATCTATCGCGGAGTGGTTGCTAATATCCAACCCAGCCTGAACGCGGCCTTTATCGACCTGGGAGAGGAACGCCACGGCTTCCTGTCGGCTGATGACGTGCTACCGCACGCCTACCACCGCCAACCCCCCGAGGGTGCCCGACGCCCGCGGATCGATCAAATCCTGGAAAAACGCCGGCAAATCGAAGTTCAGGTCACCAAAGATGGTATCGGCCGCAAAGGGCCGGCCCTGACCACCAACTTGGCGATCGCCGGTCGCTACCTGGTGTTGATGCCCCACGACGAGGTGCGCGCCATCTCGCGCAAGGCTGAAGGCAGCGAAGCCCGCGACAAGGTGCGCGACCGGCTCGACAAGCTCAAACTGCCGGAAAATCACGGCGTCATAGTCCGCACCAACGGCTTGGAGCAAAACCAAACCACTCTGAACCGCGACCTCAGCGCCTTGTTGCGGTTGTGGCGGCGCATCGCCGAAGCGAGCCACCAGGCCAAGGGCGCCAAGCTGCTGTACTCCGACCAGGATCTGCTGATGCAGGCCCTGCGCGACTATCTGGATAGTTCGATGACCGAGGTGGTGGTCGACAACGACGAGGCTTACGCCAAAGCGGCCAACTATATGCGCGCTTTCATGCCGCGCTCCAAGACTCGGCTGCTGCGCTATCGCGAGCGGGTACCGCTGTTCAGCCGCTATCAGCTCGAAGAGCATATCGACCGGATCTATGAACGCCAGGTTCCCTTACCCTCTGGGGGTTCGATCGTCATCGACGGTACCGAGGCACTGACCGCCATCGATGTCAACTCCGGGCGAGCGACCAAGACCACTGACCATGAAGAGTCGATCTTCAACGTCAACATGGAGGCCGCCACCGAAATTGGCCGGCAACTACGCTTGCGCGATATCGGCGGCCTGGTGGTGATCGACTTCATCGACATGCGGCTGCGCAAGCACCAGCGCAAGCTCGAAAAAGAAATGCGCGACGCCATGAAGGCGGACAAGGCGCGCCATTCGGTAAGCCGGATCAGCGCCAACGGTCTGGTGGAGATCAATCGCCAGCGGATCAAGCAAGCGCTGCGCCAGCGCACCCACCGCGCCTGTCCGACCTGCTCTGGTGTCGGCTCGGTGCCGAGCGCAGGCTTCTCTGCCCAATCGGTTTTGCGCAGAATCGAAACCCGGGCAGCGTCCGGCATGGTGCAAGCTGTCACCGTCGCTCTGCACCCGGAGATCGCCGACGCCCTGCAGAACCGGTACCGGAATGATCTGGCCAGATTGGAAGTAGACTTCGAGATGCATGTCGAGGTTCTGGCGACCTCTACCTTCAGCCGCAGCGAAGAGAGGATCGACTGGACCGCCCGCGAGCGCAAAGTAGACCCCGCCGCCGCGACGCTGTCGGCCGACGACCTGCTGACCAGTGTCAAGAGTCGGCGGCGCGGCGGGCGCGGCCGCAAGCACGGCACCGACGACGCCGAGATCGAAGAACAGAGCGCCGAGCTAGAAGCCAGCGACAGCGACACCGAGAACGCCGCCAAGCCGGCTCGTAGACGCGGCCGACGACGCGGCCGCAAGCCGGCCGCGGAAAGCGCGACCGGTGAAACTCGGCAGAGTGCCAACACGGCCGGCGATGAGCCAGCCAAAGAGCCACAGGCGGCGAAGCGCGGCTCGCGGGGCAGACGCGGAGGCCGCGCAAAGGCTAGCGACAGCGATGCCCACCAAGTCAGCGGAGAGGCGCTGAATGATGCCGCCGATGCTGATTGCGATGCCGCGGCTGCGAGCAAGCCCAAACGCCGCCGCGGCCGCCGCGGCGGACGCGGTCGGCGGAAAAAGACCGAGGACGCCCAGACCCCGGAAATCGCCACCGAGGGCAAAGCTGAACGAGCCGTTGGAAACATCCGCGATGAACCACCTACAGCAGATTCCAGCTGGTCATCCCCAACTCACGAAGCGCCCGCGGCTACGGGTGGCGCATTCATGTTCCGCGATTCCCCAGCGACCTCGCCAGTCGCTGAACAGGCGCCAGTCACTCGGCGGCCGCCGATCGCTGAGCAGCCGCCAGTCGATGAGCAGCCCAAACCAAAGAGAAAGCGCCCCGCGCCGCGGCGTCGGGCGACCTTGGCAGAACCTGCGAAAACGCCGGCACCAGAGACCCCAGGGTCGGCACCCGCTGGGCTCCGACCCACTCTAGCCGAACTCAGTGGCCGTCAAACCCAGACCCCGACGCCACCGGTGTCAACCGCACCGATGGCGGTCAAACCGGTCACAGCCAAACCGGTCACAGCCAAACCGGTCACGGCCAAACCGGTAGCGATCAAGTCGCCGTCAAAGCCAGCCAAGCTCCAATCGGTCCCCGACGCGGCTAGCGGTAGTGACGATCCGACAGCCGACACGCCAGAGAGCTCCCGTTCGTCGTGGCAGTGGTGGCGAGGTGGCGGGGATTCCGCCGGCAAAGGCGAGGTGAAGGCCGAGCCGCCATCTTCCGAAGAGTGATTCTGACCTCCGCACCGTCCCGATCGGGTCCGAGGACCCAGGAGACCGCCGTGATGCATCGTCCAGCAAACCACCCCAAAGGGGTCTCTCGCCGCGAACTGCTCGAACTGACCGCGTTGGGCGGTGCCGCTTTGGTGGCTTCCACGGCCTGTGCTCCAGCCGCGGACGATTCCGTGCCTACAACCCCTGCTGCTGGAGCCGCTGCCCCGATCCCCACCTTCGACCTCGAGGAAGTGACCCTCGGCGAACTCGCCGAGGGTTTCGCCGAGGGGCGCTGGACGGCGCGCAAGATCAGCGAGCGCTACTTGCAGAGGATTGCCGATCTCGATCGCCAGGGAATCACCCTGCGCGCGGTGATCGAAACCAACCCACAGGCCCTCGAGATCGCCGATGCGCTGGACCAGGAGCGCCGCCAAGGAAAAGTCCGGGGCCCCTTGCACGGCATCCCGGTCCTGCTCAAGGACAACATCGCCACCGCCGACCGCAACACCACTACCGCTGGCTCACTGGCCCTGGAAGGCTCGATATCACCCGCCGACTCGGCGGTAGCGCAGCGCTTGCGAGCCGCCGGGGCGGTGTTGCTGGGCAAGGCCAACCTCAGCGAGTGGGCTAATTTCCGTTCCACCCGCTCGTCGAGTGGCTGGAGCGGCCGCGGCGGCCAATGCAAGAATCCTTACGTGCTCGACCGCAATCCTTGCGGTTCGAGTTCAGGCTCGGGCGCCGCCGTCTCCGCCAATTTCTGCGCCGCCGCGCTCGGCACCGAAACCAACGGCTCGATCGTCTGCCCCTCCTCCACCACCGGCGTGGTCGGCATCAAACCCACGGTCGGCCTGGTCAGCCGCTCGCGGATCATCCCCATCTCGCACAGCCAAGACACCGCTGGACCGATCGCCCGCACGGTCCGCGACGCCGCCCTGGTGCTCACTGCCCTGGCCGGTGTCGACAGCGAGGATCCGGCGACCCGGGGTGCCGCCGAGCATCTGCACCAGGACTACACCGCGGTGCTAGATCCGGCCGGTCTCAAGGGCGCCCGCATTGGCGTGGCCCGCAACACCTTCGGTTTCCATCCCCAGGTCGACGGGCTGATGGAAGAGGCCCTGGCAGCCCTCAGCGACGCCGGCGCCGAGTTGGTCGATCCGGTCGAACCGCCATCTTGGGGTGACTTCGAGGGCGCTCCTTACGAGGTCATGCTGTACGAGTTCAAGGCGGGCCTGGCGGCCTACCTGGCCGCGCTTGGCCCAGCGGCACCGGTCAAGAACCTGGCCGAGGTGATCGCCTTTAACGAAGCCCAGCAAGGGAGGTCGATGCCCCATTTCGGGCAAGAGATTCTGCTTGCCGCCGAAGAGAAAGGGCCGCTGGCCGAGCCGGCTTATTTACAAGCCTTGGAGAAATCCCGCCAGGTCGCCCGCGGCGAAGGTATCGACAAACTGATGGACCAGCACCGCCTCGACGCCATCGTCGCCCCCACCGGTGGCCCCGCCTGGGTGACCGACTTGGTCAACGGCGATCATTTCGGCGGCGGCAGCTCGACGCCGGCAGCGGTGGCTGGCTACCCCAACATCACCGTACCGGCAGGGCAGATACACGGCCTGCCGGTCGGCATGTCATTTTATGGACGGGCATGGTCCGAGCCGGTATTGCTGCGCCTGGCCTATGCCTTCGAACAGGCCACCCAGCACCGCCAAGCGCCCCGCTTTCTGCCGCGCCTGGAGTTGGGCAGCCAGTCGATTTGAGCACACCTCGCGAAGTTCTACAGCCTTGGAGGTCTCGCCAATGAAGACTTTCGCCGCCTGGTTGTTGGCCATCCTCGTTGCCGTGCCCGGCTTCGCCGAGCCCGATATCACCGCTACCCAAGCCGACCCGGCGACCCGCTTGCACCAGCTCTTCGTCCGTGAATGGAGTCTCCGCTTGGCGGCGGATCCTCTGCTGGCCACCGCCATCGGTGAGCACCAGCACGACGCCGAGCTGCCCCAGGTGGACGCTGCCGCCCGGCAGCGCATGGCAGGTACTCAGCGAGACCTATTGCGCCAACTGAGCACTATCGACCGCCTTCGCCTATCGCCCGAAGACCGCATCAGCTACGACATGTTCCAGCGGGAACTTAGCGAGAGCATCGTCGAGGTTGAACTAGGCACCTACCAGATTCCATTCACCACCGACACCGGGTTTCACATCGCCTTCGCCCGCTTGCCGGCTGAGATGCCCCTCGATTCAGTCGTTAGCTACGACAACTACATCGCCCGCTTGCTGGCTTTCCCGACCTACGTCGATCAACACATTAGCAATATGCGAGCTGGCCTCGAACGGGGAATGAGCCAACCTCGAGTGGTGCTCGACGGCCTCGTCGGCACTTTCGCACCGCATCTGGTCGAGACTGCCGAGCAAAGTCTGTTCTACCGCCCGTTCAGCCACTTTCCCAACGCCGTACCGAGCCGCGAGCACCAACGTTTGGCCAGCGCTGGCCGGCGGGCGGTGATCGAGGGAGTGGTGGCCGGCTACGCCCGGCTGCTGGAATTCTTCCGCGACGAGTATCTGCCCGGCGCGCGGCAGACCCTGGGCGCGAGCCAGCTACCCCAGGGCGCTGCACTCTACCGGCACCAGATCCGCCACTACACCACCCTGGACTTGAGCCCAGAGGAGATTCACCGCATCGGCCGTGACGAAGTGGCGCGGATCCGCGGCGAGATGGATCAAGTGATCGCCGGGGTTGGATTCCAAGGGAGTTTCGCGGAATTCCTGAGTTTTCTCCGCACCGACCCCCAGTTCTATGCCAAGACTCCAGAAGAGTTGATCAGGCGAGCGGCCTGGATCACTAAGCAGATGGACGGCCGACTGCCGGCACTGTTCAAAAAGCTGCCACGCCAACCCTACGGCGTGGCGCCGGTGCCCGACCACCTGGCACCGAACTACACCAGTGCTCGCTACATCGGCGCCGCCCCCAGCAGCAGGCAGGCGGGCTTCTACTGGGTCAACACCTACGCCCTTGAGAGCCGGCCTCTGTATGTCCTCGAAGCACTCAGTCTGCACGAGGCAGTACCCGGTCACCACCTACAGATCTCGCTCAACCAAGAGCTTGAGGATCTGCCGGCATTTCGCCGCTATTCATACCTGTCGGCCTTTGGCGAGGGGTGGGGCTTGTACGCTGAGTGGTTGGGCTTGGAAGCAGGCTTCTACACCGACAAGTACAGCAACTTCGGTCGACTGACCTACGAGATGTGGCGTGCTTGCCGGCTGGTGGTAGACACCGGCCTGCACGCCATGGGCTGGAGTCGTGAGCAAGCTCGCGACTACCTGGCCGCCAACACCGCCCTGTCGCTACATGAGGTCGGCACCGAGATTGACCGCTACATTTCCTGGCCCGCTCAGGCCCTGTCCTACAAGCTGGGGGAACTGGAGATTCGCCGGCTGCGCCGCCGCGCCGAAAACGAACTCGGCACCGCTTTTGACGTGCGCGACTTCCACGATGTGGTGTTGCGCAACGGCTCGGTACCGCTGAACGTTCTCGGCCAGCAGGTCGAGGCCTATATTGAGGCGCTCAAGGCCGGCTTGTGAACCAACATCTCGCCGGTGGTCACGGTCCACAGGGTGGTGTCGCCAGACTCGAAACCATCGTCGAAGATCAGGCCAACGTCACAATCGCTATCACTCTCAAAACGGAAAATGCTGCCTCCCTGAGAGAGGTAGACCTCACCCTCCTCATCCTCGCCATAGCCAAAGACGCTGCCGCTGAGGTTGTCCCATTCGGCGAAGCTCCAGTTACCCGGCGTATTCTCGGTACCGAACCACACTCTGGCGGAACAGAAGTCCGAGAAGACGTAGAGACCTTGCAGCCCCTGGATGCAGCCGCGGTAGCGATAGCCACCGGTGATCGAGCAATTGCCCGAGACGTGACCATAGGTCATTTTCGGCTCGACGAAGGTGCCGCCGCAGCCTCCCGGGCCAGCGATGTCGCCTTCGCGGCAGTTCCAGCCATAGTTCAGTCCGCCCGCACTGCCGGCAGCCTCGAAGGAGACCTCCTCCACCGTGCCCGCGCCAACGTCGGCGATCAGCATATCGCCGGTGCTGCGATCGAAGCTCCAGCGGTAGGGATTGCGAAAGCCTATTCCCCAGATCTCGTCGAGAGTCCCACCAACTCCGACAAACGGGTTGTCCGCCGGAATGGTGTATGCCGGCGTGCAAGTCGGCGTGGCGCAAGGATCAATGCGCAGCATCTTGCCCAGCAAGAGGTTGGTATTCTGGGCGGTAGCGCTCGAGGCGCCACCGTCACCCATACCGATGTAGAGATACCCGTCAGGACCGAAATTCAAATCGCCGCCATTGTGATTGCCGGCCGGCTGACCGATGGTTAGGATCTCGACCCGCGAGGTCTCGTCGGCGTCGTCGGGGTCGCCGGCCGAGACCGTGAAGCGCTCGATCACCGTAGTCAATGAGTCGCCACCGACGCCGGTGCGGGTGTAGTTGACGTAGAAGTAGCCGTTGCTGGCGTAGTCGGGGTGGAAGGCCAAGCCGAGCAAGCCCCCCTCGAAGAAGGTATCGACACTGGCGGTGATGTTGAGAAAAGGCGTGCCGGCCAACCCCGTAGCTTCTTCCCAGATCAAGATGGTGCCATTGCGCTCGACCAGGAACAAGCGGCCGGAACCATCACCAGCAGGGCGTATGGCTAGGACGGTGGTCACCGCGGCACCGATCGGAGCGAGCTGCAGATCCGCCGGGATTTGGCCACTGACCGGCGTCGCCAGCAGACCTAGCACGATCAAGGCGACCAGCAGCATGCCAGCTAGCGCATGCTTCAATTGCCAATTAGACATTTGCGGCAAGGTGTATTCAGAAGACCGGAAAGGGCTTTCAGTTTGAATCGAACGAGCCATTTTCTCTCCTGTGGAAGGCTTCAATCTCTCGCAACGGCGTGCTTGTGGCAAGCAGATGGCCCGGAATCCAGCAAGGCGGACCCAGGCAACATCCCTAACTTCCTCGCCAGAAGTCTGTCATGCCGAGCGGCGACGCTCAAGATCTAGCACCATCAAGTCCCGTACCTCCCCTGCCCGCAGCCTGGTATCTTTCCGCTTCGGCTTTCCATCGCCTCTCGGCCCCCTGCATGCCGCATAGGAGTTCTCTGATGTCGCGAGTTACCTGCGTCGCCCTTCTGCTCTGCATCCTTCTGCTGCTCGCGCCTGCCGTTCCAGTCCTGGCCAGCGAGGGCTGGCCCCAGCTGCGCGGTCCGCATCATGACGGCAAAGGGGCCGGCGCGGGACTCGACAACCACCAGCGAATTGGTTTAGAGCGAGTCTGGAAGAAACCCCTCGGCTCAGGCTTCTCCGCCGTCGTCGCGGTCGATGGCAAGGCGCTGACCATGTTTAGCGAAGGCGACGACGACGTGCTGGCAGCCTTTGATGCCACCTCGGGTCAAGAACTGTGGCGCTACCGCGTGGGCGACCGCTATGTGGCCTACGGCAACTCGTCCGATGGTCCGTTGTCGACGCCGGTGATCGATGGCGACCGAGTCTACGGCCTGAGCCCCTGGGGCAAGATCTTCGCCGTCGCGCTAGCTGATGGCAAGGAGCTTTGGGCGCGCTTGCCGCAGCAGCCGGCCGAGGCACGGCGACCGGTGTTCGGCTTTTCCACCTCACCGGTGCTGGCTGGCGGCGTGTTGGTGGTGCAAACCGGCGGCGAGGCCGAGCGCTCGATCACCGCCCTCGATCCGGCCACCGGCAAGCTGCGTTGGGCCTTGGGTGACGACTCGGTGCAGTACCAATCGCCGCTGCCCTTCGAGCTGGAGGGGCGCGAGATTCTACTGGCCTTGAGTGATCACCGCCTGCTCGGCCTGGACCCCGAAACCGGCATCACTCTGTGGGCCCATGAGCATGGTCTCGAGGGCCGCGCCGCGGTGCCAACCAAGATCGGCAACCGCCGCCTGCTGCTCAATGGCAACAACGAGCTGCTGGCCCTGGACGTAGTCGGCTCCGCGGGCGGCCCCTACACCCTGAAAGAAGCTTGGCGCAGCCGCGAGTTGACCCGCAGCTTGGCCCTGCCGGTGCTCGACGACGGCGTGCTCTATGGCTTCACTGGCCGCTTCCTCACCGCCATCGACGCGGCCACTGGCGAGCGCCTGTGGAAATCGCGCCCCCCCGGCGGGCGTAGCTTGATCTTGGTCGATCACCATCTGGTGACTCTCGACCCACAGGGCGAACTGGTGATCGGCGCTGTGAGTCGCGATGGCTTCCACGAGCGCGCCCGAGCTAGTGCTTTGGCCGGCCGTTCCTTCACCGCTCCGACCTACGCCGACGGTTTGTTCTTCGTCCGCGACCTGGAGGGGATGGCGGCATTGCGGATCAGTGATGCCAACTCCACCGGCAGCGAGCCGTTGGTCACCGGCGAACTGGCCAATCTGCTCAGCCGATTCCCCAGAGAGAGCCGCCAAGCGGCGATCGACAGCTATCTCGATGGCCGCGCCGTGCCGCTGATCGATGAGGACGGCTGGGTGCATTTCGTTTACCGGGGCGAGCACCAGGACGTGGCCTTGGCCGGCCAAGGGCTGATCAGCGGCGAAACCGAAGTAGCCATGCAGCAAGTCCCGGAAAGCAATCTCTGGGCGCGCAGTCTTCGACTTGATTCCAGCACCCGCCGACGCTACCAATTCGTCGTCGACTACGAGCAACGCCTAGCCGATCCAGGAAATCCCAACTACCTCACCCACGGCGAGGTAAGGCTCTCTGAGCTGCGCCTTCCGCATTGGTTGGCCCCCGAGCACCAGGGGCGGTGGGATGGCGCCAGTGGTCGCTTAGAAGAGATGTTGATCGACACTTCCGTCTATGCAGAATCGCAGTCGGTGCAGGTCTACTTGCCGGCCGGCTACGATGAGGCGGCCAATAGCGGCGACTATCCGCTGCTGATCGTGACTCAGGGCGGACGAGTGCAGAGCAACCTCGAGCTACCCGCGGCACTCGACTTGTTAATCGGCCGCCAGCGTGTCGAGCCGTTGATCGCCGTGCTGATCAAGCCCGCCCAGCGTAGCGGCTACCGAGAAGGGGCCGAAGAGCACTTGCAATTCCTCACCGAAGACTTGCTACCCAGCCTCGAAGAGCGCTGGCGCCTGCGCACCGCTCCCTGGCAACGCGGCTTGATCGGTACCGCCGATGGCGGCTATGCCGCCCTGCACGCGGTGCTCAATGCCCCCGAGACCTTTGGCCGCGCAGCAGCCCAGAGCTTCTACGCCGGCGCCGACAAGATCACCGCCCTCGGCGCACTCGCCAGTGGCCTCATGACTCGGAGCCAAGGCTCGACAACAAATAGCGAGGACAAGAGCAAGAAAGAGGCCAGGGCCGAGGAGGAGGGCGAAGACAATGCAGCGCCGTCACCACACCGCTTCTACCTCGATTGGACCCGCTTCGAGAGCCACAGCCGTGCGCTGGCGATGGCTACCGCGCTGAACGATGCCGGGCTCGACTATCTCGGTGGCGAAGTCGAAGGTACCAGCGAGGAGTTCAGCTGGGCCGAGCGCCTCGACCGCCCCCTCGAGACCCTCTTCCCCGCCGCCATACGACGTACCGCCCCAGGTCTCAACGACAGCTGGGAAAGCAGCGAAACCAAACCCCTGGTGGAGCGCTTGGAGCGCGAAGGACGCGAGATCTTCGCTCACCGAGAGCTGCTGGCAGCGGTGGTTGGAGCAAGGCCAGGCATGGTGATCGCTGACGTCGGCGCCGGCTCGGGTTTCATGGCTCTGGAATTCGCCAAGCTGGTCGGTGACGAAGGTCGGGTCGTCGCCGTCGACATAAATCCAGTAATGATGGAGGAACTTGCCGCGAAGGCTGGCGCTGCCGGGGTCGAGAATCTACAGACCCGAGTCTGCCGGCAAGACTCGGTCGATCTCGAACCCGCCTCGGTCGATCTCGTCTTCCTCGCCGACACCTACCACCACTTCGAATACCCAACTCTCACGCTGGCCTCGATACGCCGTGCCCTGCGCCCCGGCGGGCAAGTGGTGTTGGTCGATTTTGAGCGCCTTCCAGGCGAGTCTCCGGAGTGGATCCTGAATCATGTTCGCGCCGGCAAGAAACAGGTCACCAGCGAGCTGCGAAGTGCCGGCTTCGAACTCTTGGCCGAGCATCCCCTGCCACAGCTAAAAAACAACTATGTGCTGCGCTTCCAACGACGCTGAACCAAAGGGGAACTAGAAACGCCACCAGCCGCGGAGAGCAACTCCCGCCAACCAGACCAAGCAACTGACGGTGAGCGAGGTGAGAGAGAGATCGAGCAACGACCCGCGGTCGGTCAGCAGGCCCCCTACAGCTGTTGCAACTGCAAAAATACCGC
This sequence comes from Candidatus Multivoradales bacterium, assembly GCA_965248925.1. Lineage (GTDB taxonomy): Bacteria > Acidobacteriota > Thermoanaerobaculia > Multivoradales > J023 > CBDFLE01. The sequence continues at coordinate 1,222,713 of CBDFLE010000005.1, forward strand.
CAGCTCCAGAGACCGCAAAACAGCTCTTGACCACTTCTTCTCTCTGCATTACCAACCCCCTTCCCGAACCGTGACAGTTGCGCAATCTGAAGCCCTCCCCAATAGCTCCAAGACCGCAAATCCAAGACCACAGCCCAGGCCGGAACGCCGACCTGGGTACTGCGGTGAAAACCTACTCCACGACCCACCCGCTTCGCCGGCAATGACAGACCGTGGGACCAGCCCAGAACACTAAAACCAAGTCTCTAGAGGGTCCACACCCCGTTGAGAGAGGGGACCCACTTCCACGCTCCGCCCCAAAAAGGCCGAAAACAAGCTAGCGCCGCTCGACTTCCAACCGCCAACTCCCCACCCACACTCACCCTGGCGTTTGCTATCGACCGGTCGGTGACCCACTAACTGAGAGCTAAGACTCGGAAAACTGCACCTACCCTAGTCCTTGCCGGGCAGATTGCCTAGTGGCAAATTTCTGACGGTTCTCGTCAGGCAGTTCTTACTCCCAAACACTCCCTACAGCGGCTCGGCAATGCCCTCGAGGCGTTCGACGACAGCGTCCAACTCAGCCTCAATGCGACCCAAGAAAGTGTCGCAGAAAACTGTGCGATGGGTGCGACAAGTCGAGGCGCGGATCGATCCACGCGAACTCCCGCCAACTACCGAGCCAGGGCAGGAGAGTAGCCCACAGCGACCCTCTAGTGGCCACCTCCGCCGCTGCCGGTCGAACTCCAGAATGACGGCTTCGAGGTTCACCCTTCATTGTTTTCTCAGCTTACCGCGTCCAAATCCTCTGCGCAGCCGACAAAAAATCGGGCTGCGAAATAAGTTGTGGCAGAATCGCACTTGGGTGGTAGATCTTCAACCATCACCACCCTACCAGCCTGCCACCCCCTTTGACTGAACGCTTTCTTTAGTGTAGCGTGCCGCCGCTTCTTGAGCAGACAGAGCCTAGTGCTCTACCGGCAGTGACCTTGCCTTGGGGAGGCTTCGCCAGCAACAGTTCTTGCTGGATGTTGTCCGGCCCCTCAGGTAGTAGAAGATACGCATTGACCTTTGGCAGAATGAGTTGACGACCAAATTCCAAGAGAGTGCTGTGATCCGCCTACTGATTATCGATGATCACGCGATCGTCCGAAAAGGTATCTGCAGTCTGCTGGCCGACTTCCCCGACCTCGAGGTGGTCGGCGAGGCGCAGGACGGCAAGGAAGGCTTGGCACAAGCCCGCGAGCTGCAACCGGACGTGATTATTCTAGACATCTCCTTGCCCGATCGCAGCGGCTTGGAGGTGCTGAGTGAGCTGCGCCAGGAGCTAGCCGATATCGCGGTACTGATCCTCAGCATGCACGCCGAAGGCCAGTACGCGGTGCCCTTACTGCGGGCCGGCGCCGCCGGCTACGTACCCAAGCGTGGACCCACCGAAGATCTAGTGCGTGCCATTCGCAAAGTCGCCAGCGGTGGCAAATTCGTCAGCCCCGAGCTGGCTGAGCGCCTGGCATTCGACATTGATCCTAACGCCACCGAGTTGCCCCACAAGAAACTTTCGCGACGCGAGCTGCAAGTCTTGCTGCAAATGGCGGACGGCACCAGCTTGACCGAAATTGGCATATCTCTCGGTATTAGCGTCAAGACCGTCAGCACCTATCGTCGGCGAATACTCGAAAAAATGGGGATGCGCTCGACTGCCGAAATGTTGCGTTACGCCTTCGCGCATAAGCTCTCGACTTGACCGATTCCATTCGGCAGAACTAAAAGTAGGATTTATTCTACATCATTGTCAGAGTCGACCGCTGGCAGGCCCTTCCCTGATCTGGACAACATCTCCTCCCAGAATTAGTTTCTAAAACACCAGGATCCCTTGGCAGCGGCGCAACCCTTGGTACACTATTGCGGCGGCGGACGGTAGCGGACCGTTCTGGCGACATCGTCAGTCAGGGCAAACGGGGGTGGGCAGTGGGCGATCCAGCAGTCAATTCAGGCGAGCGCGGACTGGAAACTCGGCAACGAGCTAGGGCTCTGCGGGCCATTCCATCAACCCTCCGATTGGTCCGCAGGGCGGCGCCGTTGCTGGCGGTGCTATTGGCTGCGGTGGTGAGCTGGCGTCTACTAGCGCATAGCCGAGAAGGTTGGGTGTGGCTTGGAGCCACCTTGGTCCTCGCCTTTGCCGTCAGCTGGCTGTGGTGGCTAGAGCGGCCCAAATCGCAGGCATTCAGCGACGGTACGGCAAGCCCGCGTGACCTTCCAGCCAAACTAGTACAGCGCCTCTTCGACGCCGCCAAAGCGGTCAATCAAGTGCTCGACCTCGACGAGGTTCTCGACACCATATTGACGGCTGCCCGTGAGTTTCTCGACGGTCGTGACGGCTCGGTGATGTTGGTCCACGGCAGCGACGAACTGCGAGTAGTGTGCACCTCAGGCAGCAGTGGAGCTAGCGGCGCTCGGCTGAAGTTTGGCATCGGAATCGCCGGCCAGGTCGCTGCGAGCCGCCGGCCGCAGCTAATTGCCGGCACCCGTCAGCAACCCAACCGGCGATTGCCTCCGGCAGCGCCTCCGGCACCCGTCAGCGCCATGTCGGTGCCACTGATCCACCGCGGAACATTCCTTGGCGTGCTCAACCTCAACGCCCTTCCCTGGAAACGATACAGCCAGCAAGATCTACGCGCCCTGAGCATTTTCGGCGAGCAGGCGGCCGCTGCCATCTCCAACGCCCAGCTCTATGAAGCACAGCGGCTGTTAGCGTCGCAGAAGAGCTACCTGGCATTGCACGACTTCCTCACCAACCTACCCAACCGAATGCTCTTTCTCGACCGTGCGGAACAAGCCCTCCGCCGCCGTCGTCCAACAGGCCGGCTAGTAGCGCTGCTATTCCTCGACCTCGACGATTTCAAGAGCATCAACGACCAGCTTGGCCACACCGCTGGCGACGCCCTGCTGGTGGCGATCGCCCAGCGGCTGCGCGGCTTCGTGCGCTCAGGCGATACGCTGGCTCGTTTTGGCGGTGACGAGTTTGGCATTCTGATGGAAGGCGTGCGGTCGCAGAAGACTGCTCTACAAACCGCTCAGCGGCTCCTTCAATGCATCGAAGAACCCTTCGCGCTCGCCGAAGGGCGGGTTGCGCTGCGGGCTAGCATCGGCATCAGCGTCGAGACCCCTGAAGTATCGACCCCCACCACCTTGCTACGCCAAGCCGACGCCGCAAAATACGTAGCCAAAGAGCGCGGTGGCGGCACGGCCCTGGTCTTTGAAGACTCGGCCCACGAGGCCGTGCTGCGCCACCTCGACCTAGAAACCCGCCTCCGCGGCGCCTTCGATCGCGGCGAGCTGGTGGTGTACTTCCAACCCGTGGTGCGACTAGACAGCGGTGAACCAGTCATCATCGAAGCCCTATTGCGCTGGCGCCATCCCGATCTCGGCCTGTTGCCGGCGGCGAGCTTCGTTCCCTTGGCCGAGCAGGCAGGCATCTTGGCAGCGATCGACGCCTGGGTCCTACGTCAGACCTGCGACGCCCTCAACCAGCTCACCAGCGCCGGGTACTCCGCACTTGCATTTAGCGTCAACCTATCGCCCGAGCGACTGCGTCATCCGCTGATCGTGGCAGAGATCCGCGAGCTGCTCGCAGAAACCTCTATCCCGCCAGAGCGGTTGATGGTCGAGATTTCCGAGCGCGTCGCCCTCGACGACTTCGATCTCACCCTGCGCCATCTCAGCGCCCTCAAAGACCTCGGGATAAGAGTAGCGCTGGACGACTTCGGCAACGGTTTCTCCTCCCTCAAACTGCTGCAGCGGATGCCGGTCGATCTGGTCAAGATCGACCGCATATTCGTTGGTGGTTTGACCCAAGACTCCGGCGCCAGCGATCTGGTGGCCGCCGTCCTCCGCCTGCGCACCAGCCTCAGCCTGGAAGTGATCGCCGAAGGCGTCGAAACCGGCGCCCAAGTCGAACTGCTCACCCGGCTAGGTTGCGACCTCGGCCAGGGCCATCTATTCGCCCAACCAATGTCCCTCAAACGGCTCAAAGACTGGCTGCGGCAGACTCCGACCACAGCCCTCGGAGAGGTGAGTTGAGATGGTCGGACTCCGGTCATCGGCCCGCGAGTACGAGCGTCGCCGCCACCGCCGGTACACCGTGCGAGCAGTCAGAGGTTCACTCAAAGAAGCATCCCGCAACGCCTTCACCGACCCGACCTAAGTGTGACCGGTCTTGCCTTCGAATCCCACCAAGCGTTGCGGATCGGCAGCGCGCAGCAGCTACAGCTGTAAGGAAATGAGCAGCAGATCTCCCTCACCGTCGATCTACGCTAGTGCCAGCTGGTACGAACCGAGGCCGGCCGCCACGGCGACAACCTGCCCGTCTACCGGACCGGTGTAGACTTCCGCGCCGCCCTCACCCACCTGCGCATCGAGGCCGCTGTTGGCCTGCGGATTGGCGACCAGTTAGAGATCATCGCTGAAGACACCCGCCTCTACCTGAGCGCCGCTGCCACCGTCACCGCCCATCAGTCGTCCGCCGAGCAGCCTGGCCCCCAGCCCGACCTCCAGTTCATCGGCCCCGAGCACCAGGCATCCCGAGCCCTCAGACAGTTCATCCGCGGTGCCATCGAATGAGTCCAATCCAGCAAACTGAGCAGACATCCTCCGCCAGTTTTTCCCCAGGTCCGACCCAGAAAGTTCCCCACTGAGGCCAACAGGGGTTTTACTCCCCCCTGAGCCTGTAATACCATCTGCCCTCCGCCCCTCGCGGGCCCCATTCCGGGATCGTCTAATGGTAGGACGCCAGCCTTTGGAGCTGGTTATCGGGGTTCAAATCCCTGTCCCGGAACCACCGCGCCCTACGCGGTCCTACGCCGCTCCACGCCAGACTACGCTAAGTGGTTGACATTGCAGGGTTTGTGCTCATACTTTGGGTGCATGGTCAACGCTGCATTACGCCCCAATACTCGTTCACTTGGTTGCTCCACGGTTGCTCGAACGCCCTGGGAACCCGATCGTGGGTGCTCCCTGAGGGCTTTATTGGGAGAGCAACCATGAAGGCCCGGATCAACAAGCGGGCCGTCGACGAGGCCGTCTATCAGGGGCCTGGCGGGTGCTACCTCTGGGACACCGAGATACCGGCCTTCGGAGTACGGATCTACCCGAGCGGCGCCAAGTCGTTCGTCGTCTGCTATTGGAGCAAGGGTCGGCGGCGCTTCTTCACCCTCGGTCGCTATGGACAGATGACCGTCCAGCAAGCTCGCGACGAAGCCCAGCAAGTCTTTGCACAGGTTCGGAAGGGCGAAGATCCTTCAACCAGTCGCCGAGCGGATCGCCACTTCGACGAGAAAAGTGGAGCTGACATGCCGTCGCGAATTCGGCCGAATAAGTCTCAGCTCGAGGGGAGCGGGAGTTATCGATAACACTGCTTGCTCCTCGGCGCCCTCCTCCATCAGTGCACCGTGGCTGACCAGCGCATGGTGTCGCCAGATTCGAAGCCGTCCGAGAAGACCGGCCTGCGGTCGATGGCAATGCTGTTGATGCCCTGAATGCCGGTGATCACAGTGACCACACCACTACCGTCGAGGTTGGCGCGCTGGACCTCTTGGGCCACGTTCTCCGCCCAGTAGACATGACCGGTCGCAGGCACCACATCGAGGTCGATGAGAAAGACAAGGCCGGTGACCAGATCCTCGACCGCCGAGCCGTCGAGGTTGGCGCGCTGGATTCGACCGTCCTCGAAGGTCGCGTCTACCCAGTACATCTTGCCGCCGTCCAAATCCAGGTCGATGTCACCAAGGCAGCCGAGGCCGGTGATCACGTCTTCCACCGCCGAGCCGTCGAGGTTGGCGCGCCGGACGATGCCGTGGCAGAGGGTCCAGTAGATCTTGCCGGCCTCGAGATCGAGCGCGATGCCGTTGCGATTACCCTGCTCAACGAGCAGCACGAGGTCCTCGACACTAGTGCCGTCGAGGTTGGCCCTCTTGATCGCGTGGGTGGTAGTTCCAGCAAAAGTCACCCAATAGACTTTTCCTGCATCGAGGTCCAAGGCGACATCGACCAGATTGCCGGGCAGCCCGCCGACGACTAACTCCAAGTCGGAACCGTCCAGACCAGCGCGCGCCACGCGGTGACCGGTCGGCTCCGCCCAGTACATCTTGCCGCCTTCCGGATCCAGCTCAATACCGGCGGGCCACACCAAGCCGGTCACAAGCAGCTCGACACCGGATCCGTCGAGATTCGCCCGCTGGATTGTTCGCTCAACCGACGACGTGAAGTAAATCTTCTCTTGACCGCTCGCCGCTGAGGCGACGCAGCCAATGGCAAGGACGAGCAGCCCGGCAAGGGCCTGCCCCCCCCGGACTGTCTGGAGCGTACTGCAAATCTTGTTCATGGTTGTCTCCGTCATGAAGAAACTTAACGCTAGTAGTCTCAAACACTTGATCCGCATCGAGTTTTCCTTCTTGAGCCGAGGTTTGGACAAAGCCGTCGTATCAGCCGAGGTTGGCTCCGTCACCTCTTACTAGTCGATCGGGAGCGCCATTTCTTACAGAGGTTTTTCTCAAAGGAGCAGTTTCCCCTGGCACGGCGCCTCAGCGAAGCGTTGGGCTTCTCTTTCCAACAGGCAACTCCCATTTCATGGAACCACCACGCGATCTGTAGCCGCCAAGAGCGCCCTAGCCGGCCCTCTGAGGCCTCTCATCCGCCACCAGAACGAAGATCTCGGCTCCTCGGCAGGGCTGACCACCAGTCTGACGGGTTTGTCGATTGTGGAGTCGGTCGAGGATCAGGGCAGTTGAAGGGCCTGAGCTGCCCGGCGCTTGGCTGCTTCGCCGCGGCGGTCGTACCTGACCGTGGTCGAGACATCCGCATGGCCGGCGACCCGCTGCACCGTCGAGAGGTCGACGCCCTTGTTCAGCAGGTTGGTCAGCACTGTTCGGCGAGCATCGTGGGGCGAGAAGTCATCGACGCCCGCCTGCTTCTGTCGCCGCTGCACAATGTAGCGGATCGACTCCCCGCCCAGCCGCTTGATCCTGACGACACCCTTCTGATTGATCGGGCAAAAGGTCGGTTGTTGCTGGGGATCGAGTTAGACTCAGCTCGTGCCGAGCCACCCGACAACTGATGCAACCGAGGCTAGCGGAGCCGCCGGCCGGCCCGACCCAGGCTGGGCCTTGCTCTTTGCCGCCTGGCTGCTCGCCACCGTCGCCATGGCGGGCAGTCTCTTCTTCAGCTACGTCATGGGCTTCGCGCCGTGCGTGCTGTGCTGGTACCAGCGGATATTCCTCTTCCCGCTGGTGGTGATCCTGGCGGTCGGCCTCTTTCCCTACGATCGCGGTGTGGCCAGGTACGGTCTGTCGTTGGCGGTTGCCGGCTGGCTGGTCGCCGCCTACCACAACCTGGTCTACTTCGGCATCGTGCCGGAGAGTCTGTCGCCATGTATCCAGGGCGTGTCGTGCAAGGAGGAGTATGTGAAGCTGCTGGGATTCCTGTCGATCCCGCTACTGTCCCTCCTCGCCTTCACGTCGATCCTCGGCCTTCTGCTGCTGTTGCAAAGGAGATCCCCCGGATGAAGCGCTCTTTCTTCGCCGTCGCCTGCCTGGTCTTGGTGGGCGGTTTCCTCTTGGCCGCCCAGCAGTTTCGCCAGCAACGCAGCGAGGCGCTCGGATTTCTATCCCAGGAGCGAGCCGAGACCTTCGTGCGGCCGCATTCGCCACGATACGGACCAGAGGACGCCAAGGTCTATCTGGTGGAGTTCACCGATCCGGCGTGCGAGACCTGCGCGGCCTTCGGACCGATCCTCAAGCAGCTCATGGCGGACCACTCCAACAAGATCCAGTTGGTGATTCGCTACGCGCCGTTTCACGAAGGCGCGACCGACGTGGTGCGCCTGCTGGAAGCGGCCCGCTTGCAGGGCCGGTACTGGGAGACGCTCGCCCTGGTCTACCGCAGCCAGTCGGCCTGGACGGAGCACCACCGAGTTCAGGCCGGCAACCTATGGCTGGTCCTGGCGCAGCAGGGCGATCTCGACATGGAGCTCCTGCGCAAGGACTTTGAAGACCCGGTGATCCTCGACCTCATCGAGCAGGACCGGACGGACGCGGAGACGCTGGGGGTGCGCAGGACACCCGGCATCTTCGTCAACGGGCGGCCACTGGAGCCCTTCGGCGTCGAGCGGCTTCGACAGCTGATCGAGGAAGAAGTGGCGGCAGCCTATTGATCGGTGGTCACGCCCTGGCCCGAGAGAGGCTCTCACCGGCCCCCAGAGCGAGGATCTCGGTCCCCCGGCAAGGGGTGCCCACCGGTCCGGCGGAGCTGTCGATTGTGGGGTCGGTCGAGGGTCAGGGGATTTGAAGGGCCTGAGCCGCCCGGCGCTTCGCGGCTTCGCCTCGGCGGTCGTACCTGACCGTCGTCGAGACATCGGCATGGCCAGCGACCCGCTGCACTGTCGAGAGGTCGACGCCCTTGTCCAGCAAGTTCGTGAGCACTGTCCGGCGTGCATCGTGAGGACTGAACTCCGTGACCCCAGCCTGCTTCTGCCGCCGCTGCACGATGTATCGGATTGACTCGCCGCCGAGCCGCTTCGCCCGGGTGACACCCTTTTGGTTGATCGGGCAGAACACCGGCCCCGGCTCTGCGCCGCGAACCAACAGCCACTCCCGGAGCAGCTCGCAGGCCCGATCGGTGAGGTACACGACTCGTTGGGTCCGCCGCTTGCCGTTCCGGATCGTCATCGAGCAATCCACAGGATCGAAGTCGCCGATGTCGAGCCCCGCCAGTTCGGCCCGCCGCATGCCGGTCGTGAAGAACACCGCCAGCATCGCAGCGTCGCGCCGCCCTGCCGGCGACAGATCCTCAGCACAGCACTGGAACAGCGCCACGAGCTCGCCGTCCTCGAGCGCCCGGCCTCGCGGTAGCGCCTGGCCTCGGACGTTGTCAATATCGACGGCCCGCTGGTATGTCTCGGCGTCCATGAAGCCCAGGCGCCAGGTTGTCTTCATCACGCCTCTGAAACCGGCCAGTATCCGGTTGACGGTCCTCGGCGCGTAGCGCTCGACCAAGTAAGGTCCGGACGGCCGCTGCATCGCGGAAACGCACCTCCCACCACGGAAATGTCTCCGCGGTCCTCTCACCGTCGCTCAGGTACGAGGCGATCGTCTCCAGGGCGTTGATCATGCCCCAGTGCGAGCCGTAAGCCAGGCCGGAGAGGTAGACCTTGGCCGGATTCTCGCGCGGATCTTTGGCTCTGCTGGCGATCGAGGAGGCCGCGGAATCGGCTGCCGGCGCCGTGGTCTCGGGTCGCGTCGCTTCGACGTGCTGTGTGCTCTGCATGGCCCAAGTAGTAAGGCCGACAGCTGGTCTTGGTCAACCAGGACTGCGCGGAGAATCGCAGGGAATCTCGCCGAGAACTTCGCCCTTGGGATAGTCGGGATTGGAAGTGCAGAGGATGGGACCGTGGGTTCTGTAGACCGGCCTTAGAGGCCCCAGAACGGCCCTCTAAGACCAGATCTCGGCCCCTGGGCAGCACCACTACCCGGCTCAGGCTGATCTGACCATGGGGAGGAGGTTGACCAAGAATGGCCAGCAAACAGATTCGGTTTCTTCGCGGCTTCTAGTAACATCTCAGGATGCGTCCTGGAAAGCAGTTAGAGGAGGTCATTGCGAACCTGGAGAGAGTGCTGACCGCGGAATCCGGAGCCGCAATCGAATCTCCTGGTTACCTAGAAGATAGGACTACCGGACAGCGAAGGGAGTTCGATGTCCTCGTTCGGAGAAGCCTCGGGCACAACGAGATGATTGTGGCTATCGAATGTCGAGATCGGTCGCGCAAGATCGGCTCGCCACAAGTTGAGGCGTTCTTGACAAAATGCAGAGATGCCGGAGTCCACCAAGGAGTGATTGTCTCCACTAGCGGCTTCTATAAGCCCGCGAGGGACAAAGCGACTGCCAAGGGAATCAGATGCCTAGAACTCACCGAAGTGACGAGATTCGATTGGTTCTCTGCAGTCGGGATGCAGACCCGGCGAAGAAAGCCAACTGCCATTACAGCAACGCTAGAGGCGGTTGGTCTGGACTTGTCTGACCTTGCTGCCGGCTACGCCCTAGAAGATGCATCTGGGCAAGCTGTCCATATGCAGAGTTTACAGGAAAGGGTTCAAGCCGCTGCTATTGACGGACTACGAAGAACGCCTTGGACATGCGCCCCAGGAGAGACTCCACAGCCAGCTGAGATTGAACTTCAAGCTCACGGGTTGTCAATAATCCGAGAATCTACTGGCGAACGAACTCCAGTATCAAAGATCACATGCACTATTGAGTTTGAAGTCTCGAATACGCCACTTCCGACGAAGCTGGTTCGGTATAGGGACATCACCAACAACGAAAAGGCTGCCGAGGGTGTAGTCACAGATTTAGAAAAAGCCGGGTTCAAGGGAACTGCAATCCTTTTGAAGGACCTAGCAAGCGGCGACGGACCTATTCTCTTCCTGAAGCGCCGAGAGGTCGAGTAGTCGAACCGGCAACGACCGGGCTGTACTTCACGGGCCTACGCAAAGAACGACGGGCACGTCACCCGCCGCGAGAAAGTATCACCGTCGAGAGGGGTCAGGCCGCAGCGCGGCTCTTGCGCTTCTTCGCCGGCTTCGGCTCCTCCGCCTCGACCAGCGCCGGCAGCGTGAACCCGATCAAGCCTTCGCCGAAGACCTCGACCTCGAACCGCGTGGACTTCTCCGCCGACAGACCGAAGTGCTTGAACGTCCGGCGGCCGTCGACCAGGTAGCTCGCGCTCCCCTGCTGCTCTCGGAGCAGGTAGCGGCCCTTGGCTCCCTCGGCGCCGGCACGGATTGCCACGGCTCGGGTGTCGACGTCGAAGCCAAGCTGGACGTGGCTCACGCCCTCGCCCAGCAGCTCGACGGCAGCTTTGGTCAGCACCATCTGGCCGCTGCGGCGGACGGTGATCTCGGGGCCACGGTGCTCGCTGGCGGTGCCTTCGAAGAACTGGAAGTTGGTTGCGGCCATGGTCTTTCTCCTTTGGTGGGTCATCATCTTGGCCGGCGGCGCCCGATGCGCTTTCGACCTATGCCCCTAGGAGTACAAGTGGCCGCGACGGTGGGTCAACCAGGAGGGCGCGGTTCTTCGACAACACTGCGAAGCACTGCGCTCGCCGCCTACCAAGCTCCCCGCCGCTGCAAGCTCACCCAACGCCCTGCGCCGCCGAGGAAAAGGTGGTCGACAAGATTCACCCCCACGAACTTGCAGGCCTTGGCCATCTGACCAGTGAAGAGCAGGTCATCGCTCGACGGAGTTGGATCGCCGCTGGGGTGGGAGTGCCATAAAACAATCCCCGACGCCGACTTCTGCAACGCTGCTCTCAGGATAGGGCGAGGCTCCGCGGCCGCCCTTCGAAGGGTTACAGCGAAGATCTCCAAATCAGCGATGAGCCGGTGGCGAACATCGAGCAGCAGAGCGCCCATCACCTCTTGATCCGGCCTCAGATACCGGAGGGCCAGGTACTCGGCGACTACCTGCGGCTGATCAAGCAACCTACGCTTCTCGGCTCTGAACCGAGCCATGCGGCAGCCAATCTCAAAGGCGGCAGCAAGGGTCGCTGACTTGGCGGGGCCGACGCCGGGTTGGCTCTTGAGCTGGCCGTTGGCGCTCAGCAGCGATCTTAGGTCGCCATAGTCCTTGAGAAGCGCCTGTGCGACTTCCAGGGCAGACTTGCCGGCGCCGCCGGTCCGCAGCAGAACGGCGACAAGCTCGGCGTTGGACAACGACTTCGGCCCATGTCGTAAGATACGGCCACGCGGATCCTCATCTCTCGGCGTCTGTGGCGCGCTCATTGCCGCGAGGTCAGCAGCAGCAAGCAGCCGACGGCATTGCGGAGACCATCGATCTGAGCGGCAGCGATGGCACCGGAGAGATCGTTATTGAAGCGAACTGTGGCGGCGATCTTCGAGAGGTCAAGATCCAGCGATAGGAGCCGGAGGGCGATCATCTGAAGCGCGGTTCGCGGGTCTGATGGGTCCGGGTTAGTGGGCTGCGGGCGGTCCTGCATTTCGCTATCTCCGGTGCGGGAAAGCCACGGTGGGCAGCGGCTACTGCTCGCCGGGCTGGGTTGGGGTGGCAGGGCCTGGTGGGGCCTGCTGACTCGACTGGTGGGAGTGGCTACATGGGAACTGGTCGGAGAGTCAAGAAAGCCCGTTCCAAATTCACTTTATTAAATGTAATACAGCAGAATTCCGATGCAATTGATAAACCTTCCTGAGTTCAGAACATCACAAGCAGGCCGAGAGACTGGCGGAGCCAAGAAAAAGCAGCCTCGCAAGGCTCTCACTCTTTGGCGCAGGCTAGTGCTCTGCTTGGCCGTCGTTGGAGTGCTCGTATTTGCGGGGGTCGCCTTGGCCGCCGATCCGCCCCTTGAGCTGTCGCGAGCCACGTTAGAAACCCAGATCCTCGACCAGATAACCCGCGGCCAGTCGATTGACGAACCGCTGGCAAGCTGGCGGTCAACCGTCCCCGCTTCGGCCAACGAATCACCCACCAAGGCTACGCCTAACAATCTCGCCAAAGCCCTGCTGGAGCTGCGTCGCTCTCTACCTTCAGAATCCAAGGCGACCCTCGACGCCCCCACCCTGGCCATCGCCTGGGAGAGCTTCGAGGCTTGGGATCTACTGCAACGCGACCACTTCGAGCGTACCGCCTCCCGCCTCGCCGCGGCTGGCCTTGGCGGTGAGCCGAGCGCTCGTCTTGATCAAGTGCGCAACGATTGGCAAGCCTTCAGCGACCGCCTGAAAGTATTGCTCGGTGAGCCCTTGGCCGAGCTGAAAGCAGCACCGAAGTCCAAGCGCCCAGGGCGAGAGCGGAGACTCGCCAGAGCCGCCCAAGCCGCCGCCGAGCTGCTCGACACCTACCCGACGGCCCAGGCCCGCCCCACCCTGCGAGCCACCAGCCTGCCCTACCGCCAGCTGCGCTTGCCGGCCCGCCTGCCGGTCACCGAGCCAACCGTCACACCGAGCTATAGCGACATCTCAGACCCTGACTCCGTTGCCGCCGACTTCGAGCCCGGCACTGCTGCGCCGCTCGCCGATGAAATCCTTCTGAAAGCCGAGGCCCTGGGCTACGACTACGTGGCGATCTACGAGTTCGTCCGCCATCAGATCGCCACCGAGTGGTATGCCGGTAGCCTGAAGGGAGCCCTCGGTACCCTGCGCCAGGGAGCCGGCAACGATGTAGATCAGGCCAGCCTGATGATTGCCCTCTACCGTGCCAGTGGGGCAGCGGCACGCTACGTCAGTGCGGTGGTCGAGCTGTCTCTGCCCTGGCTCAGCACCCAGATGGGCATCGACGATGGCGCGGCGGTGGCCGACTATCTGGCCCGCGCCGGTATTGCTCGCCGACCGGTGATCCGGGGAGGACGGGTCGCCGCTTTCGAGGTCGAGCACACTTGGGTCAGTGCCCACGTTCCTTACAGCAACTATCGCGGCTCGGTGGTCGACCTCTCGGGCCGCAGCTGGATACCGCTAACACCCGCGCTGGAGCCGGTGGAACGGCAGCCCGCAACGCAAGCGCTAGCGGTGATGGGATTCGTGGCCGGGGATTTCGTCACCGAGATGCTGAGCACGGCCCAGCTCGACACCCCCTTGAGCTTGCTACGCCAGCGAGTGGAGCAATACTTGCTGGACAACGATGGCGGCACCTACGCCGAGCAGCTCGGCTCGGTAGTGGCCGCCGGCCGACCCCTCGGCCTGCTGCCCAACGGCTTGTATCATCCGGTTCTGGCGGTAACCTTCGAGGGCGCTGAGCTGCCGGCAAGCGCCCGCCATCGACTGCGGCTGATCGCTCGCAGCGAGCCCATGGCGGGATCAGCCGTGATCCTCGATCACCAGCTCGACCTGCATCAGGCCCTCGGCCACCGGCTGACCCTCTCCTATGCCCCGGCAACTTCGGACGACCATCTGGTTATCAACCTTTGGGGCGGCTTGGCCGAAGTGCCGCCCTTCCTGGTCCGGCTGCGACCGCAGCTGTATTTGGACGGCCGCCGCATAGCCGTCGGCGAGCCAGTGGACGCCGCCAAGCTGCACCGCTTCGAGGCGGTGGTGGAAGGGCCGTTCGGCAGTCAAGAAATCAGCCAGACCGTTCTCTCAGGCGCCTACCACGCCATCGCCGTGGGTGGTCAGCGATTCCAGGCTGTCGGACTTGCCGACAACGATCCCAGCGACGGCGAGCAGCTCGCCGCCCGCCTGCTGAGCGGTCTGGCCTATGGCTACGGTGCCGAGTGGGACGCTGCCGAGACCGAACTCGCCGGCCTCTTGGCCGTTAGCCTAGCGCGCCCTATTCCAGCGTTGGTCATCGCCAGCAACTCCTTGCGCACCGAGCTGCTGCTGGGAGTGCCGCAACGGCTGATCTGGGAAGGCGTCACTCTTGACGCCGCCCTGCGTATTGCCGAGCCCGTTGCTCACGATGGCTCAACCGAAACCGCCGCTGACTGGATGCGACTGGCAGCCCTCGAAGGCTCGGCGCTGGAGCATGCGGTCTTTGAGCGCCAATTCCAGGTCGGCGCGATCTCGGCTGACAGGGGCTTGGCCCTGGCTCGCGACTCGGGCATCGAAGTGCTACGCCTCGACGCCGCCAACCTAGCCGCAGAGCTGGCGGGCTTGAATCATCCCCAAGCCGTCCGCGACGACGTGGTCACCCGCATCGCCCAGGGACTGACCGTCGCGATCCCTCGCCAGCCAATCAGCGCCACCGCCTGGACAGGCTCGGTCTGGCGAGCCGAGGATCCGGTGAGCGGTGCGGCCGGTTACTTCCTCTCCGGTGGCCTGGCCGGCGGCGCCACCGTCGAAACCCCCGAGAACTGGCTGCTCGACTTCCTCGCCGACGCCCTCTCGGCACCCATGTCAGACGCCCCCAACACCGACCCCTTGGCCGGTGTCGAGCTAATCGTTGCCCAAGGCAGCGATGGCCAACTCGGCACCGTCGACCGGGTCTATCGCCACCCTCTGGCCGTGCGGGTGATCGACGAGAGCGGCCGGCCGGTCAAAGGCGCCGAGGTCACTTTCTATATCTGGGCCGGTGACGGCCAACTGATCGACGACCAGAACCTAGAATCCACCAGCCTCACTCTCCGCACCGACGCCCACGGCATGGCCCGCGTCAAACTACGTTCAGGAAAGCTGACCGCCGCCAACCCTCTCTTCCTGCGCCGCTATGGCAGCGACACTTTCCAGACCCGAGTGCTAGAGAACGTCGTCGAAGCCGCCGCCAGCTCCAGGCTCGGCGCTCTCACTTTGCGCCAGCCGATCTCCGCCGTAGCCTTCCCCCAAGACCCTGCCACCCTGCGCCGCACCAACCGCGACGACAGCCAGGGCACGAGCCTCACCGTCCTGCACGGTCTGTGGCAAGACACCCTGTCGATAGCCGTCGAAGACCCGCACGGCAACCCAATCGCCAACCAAGACGTGGCCTTCACCAACAGCGCCTTCGTTGCCCCCGGCATCAACTGCCCCAACGCGCCGCCAGACCCCGTCCCAGGCACTTTCTTCGACGCCACGATCGACAACATCACCGGCGGCTTTACCGGCTGTCCGCTGACCACGCCGCGCTATGGCGACTGCGGTAGCTCCGGTCTGACCCTGAGAACGGGCTCCTCGGGCCAGGTCTCTGCCGGTTTCATCACCGGTCCAAGCGCCATCGCCAGCTACCCGGCGACGGTCAGTTCGGCCGGTCTGCCGCCCCTGTCCTACGAGTACAGCGTCACCTTCATCAACAGCACTGGCCTCAACCAAGACCACTGCGGGCCACAGACAACGCGCTTCGTACGCACCTTCGGCTTCTTCGTCGATGCCGCCGGCCAACCCAGCTCGGCAGTACGAGCCGGCCGGGTCTACGACACGCCAGTGGGAGTCGAGGCTCTCGAATGGGTGCCCGAGTGCCAGGGATTGGCGATCGCCGATCCCAGTCCGGGGGGACCGCTGTTCTTCCTGGTCTGCAATGAGCTGCAAGGCGAGTGGCGCCCGGCCTACTTCTATCAAGACGACACCCATCCGCTGTCCGTCGTGCTACTGCCCGCCGGCGCGGCCACAGCACCGCAGATCGACAATCTCCTCGGCCGCGTCGAGAGCCGTCTGCAAACAGGCCTCGACCCGGCCCTGCACAATGCACGGGTATCGCTGCCGGTGCTGCCCAAGAGTCCCTTTCTCGACGATTTCAACGGTGAAGTCACGTTGCTCGAAACCCCAGAGGACTTTGCCGCCGTCGGCCTGCTCAACCTCGCCCTCGGCCAGATCGACAACATCGACCAGGAGATCGGCAGCTTGTGGGGAGTGCGGACTCAGATCACCAGCTTCGAGCCGCCTATCGTGTCCCTCAACGACGACGGGCAGGCCGCCGAGTCGGTAGCGGTGAGGTACCAGATCGAGCCCATCGAATATCAGCCCACTGGTGCCTTCGTCGAGCTGCTTCGCGACGGCCAGCGGGTCGAACTCCTGCGCGGCCAGAGCAATGCCGGCGAAGGGCTCGCTGAGCTGCCCCGCGGTCTCGAACTCGACCTCGACGGCCAGTGGCAGGCCGAGCTGGTGCTCAATCTCGACACTCCCATCGAAGTGCGTGGCGACCCTGTGCCGCTGCCCCTAGAGCAGCAGCTCTTCGCCGACTACAGCCGCGCCCTATCGGTGCGGCAGGATGTCGACCTGGTCAACCAGCGCCGCTGCGTTCAGCCGACCCTCTTCAGCTTTGAGCTCAACCGCCCGGCCGAGGTCACCCTGATCGCCCGCCGGATCGAGAGCGTCGAGACCGACGGCAGCCTCAACACCGCCGCCGCCATCACCCTGATCGAAGCCGAGATGTTTGCCGACGGCGAGCACGGCGAGCCGATCAGCCCCACCGACCTGCCCCCCGGCGACTACCTGATCGAGCTGCGCGGCATCGACGCGGTGGATGGCTACGAGGAGGTCCGCGAGGTCCGGCTGAGTTCCGATTGGGACATCTCCGAAATACTGCCCATCGGCCATACCTTGGTCCACGGTGTCGACCTTTTCGATGGCCACCTCACCATCAGTAGAACCGATCTCGAAATCCCCGGCCGCGGCATCGGCCTGGCGCTGCGGCGCACCTATTCGAGCCTGGCGGTGTCGAGCGGCGGCCCCTTCGGCCTGGGCTGGAACCATCGCTACCAGTCGCGAGTCGTGATCACCCCCTGCGGCGAGGCCATCTTGATCGGCGGCGAGGGCTCGGGCCTGCGTTTCGTCGACGATGGCCAGGGCGGACTACGCCCGCTGCGCGGCTCTCACGGCACCCTGCGGGCCGACCCGGCTGACGGCGGCTTCGACTTCTTCACCACCTCCGGCAACCGCTTCCACTATCTCTTCTCGGAAGACAGCACCTGGCATTTGGCCTGGACCGAAGACCCCAACGGCAACCGCACCACCCTCACCTACATCGCCGGCGCCGATGGCCCCCTGCTGCGTCAAGTCACCGACTCCAGCGGCCGAGCCCTGGTCTTCGACTACCGCCAGGCCAGATTTGCTGCCTGGGATGGACCGGTGATCGAGCACATCACCGGCCCTGGCGGCCTGGCGATGAGCTTCGATTACGACCGTTTCGGTAACCTGATCACCGCCCAGCGCGACAACCAGAGTCGCATCGAGCGCTACACCTACCAGACCCAGCCCAACGCCGGCCTGGAGCTGCGGCCGGTGATGACCTCGACGACCAATGGTCTCTCAGGCGCCAGCACCCATTACACCTGGCAGAGCGGCGCCGTGGCCATCGAAGCCGGATTGTCGATCGATGCCTTGCTAGTAAGCTCGATCACCCACCCTGAAGGAGGAGTCGCCACATTCGCCTTCGATCAGCAGCTGCTCGGCAACGCCGCCACGCTAGAGCTAGAGACCACCGTCACCGATCGCCGCCAGCGGGCCACCACTTACCGTCTTAACCGCTACGGCAGCCCGGTGGTGATCACCGACCCCATCGGCCACACCACCCGCAAGACCTGGACCCCCGGCGACGTGCTGATGCTCAGTCGCACTGACCAGAATGGGGTCGTCACTAGCTTCGAGTACGACCAGCACGGCAACCGGACCACCGAGCGCGTCCAAGTCACCGACGAGACCGGCACCCTGGTCACCCGCGAGCGCCTGAGCACTTACTTTTCGCCCTCAGCCTTTATCGCAGAAGGCATCAAAGACCACCTCAAGAGCCACATCGACGGCCGTGGCCACACCACCCAATTTGAGTACGACGCCCAGGGCAATCTGACCCGCCAACACATCACCGTCATCGATGCCGAGGGCGCCGCCTCCACCGTCGAGAGCCGCCACACCTACTACTCAAACGGCGACCGCCGCACCACCACCGATGCTCGCGGCCACGCCAGCACCTTCACTTGGGACACTTTCGGCAACCCGGCCACCGTGCGCGACCGCGAAAACGGCCTGACCACCTTCGCCTTCGATTCACGAGGCCGCCAGCTCAGTCAGACCGACCCCAACAGCCACACCACCCGGCTGGCCTACGACGACCTAGACCGCCTGATCCTGCGCACCCTCGCCGACGGCAGCGTAGAGCAGATCCAGCACGACGACATCGCCCGCACCCGCACCCAGATCGATCCCCGTGGCCACGCCACCCGGACCAGCTTCGATCTAGAAGGCCGGCCCATCGAGATCGTCAACGCCGAGGGCGGTCAGCAGCAGATGGAGTACGACCCAGAAGGCAACCTAACGCTAGAGAGCACCGTCTTCGACGCCACCACCCTCCGCCACAACACCCTGCTGGTTTACGACGACGCCGGCCGCCTGATCCGTCGCGAACAGCCCGAGGGCCGCACCACAGACCGAGAACTAGACCCAGCCGGCAACGTCCTGCGCCAGACCCTCGCCGACCGCGGCGACCCGAGCTTCACCCCCCGCGTCACCGAGACCGACTACGACCGGCTCAACCGCCCCATCGAGACCCGACGCCTGCTCGACGCCGGCTTCATCGCCGGCCAGATCGCCTTCGATCTGGAAAACAACCCCGTCCACAGCACCGACCCTCTCGGCCGAGTGACGACGATCACATTCGACGCCCTCGACCGCGAGATCGAGCGCACCGAGCCCGAGTGGAAAGCCGGCACCCCGAGAGTCAGTCAACGTTTCTGGGACGGCAACGGCAACCTGATCAAGACGGTGCTTTTCAACGAGCCCGAAAACCAGATCCGCGAGACCACCTACGATCGCCTCAACCGCCCGATCCGCCAGCTCGACGCCACCGGCGAGCTGCGGACGATGGAATACGACCCGGCAGGAAATCTGACTGTCAAGATCGACCGCCGCGGCCACCGCACCGAGCACCAATACGACGAACGCAACCGCCGCATCAAAACCACCGTCAAGCTCGCCGCTGGCAACGCCATCACCGAATTCACCTTCGATCCCTCTAGCAACCTGATCGAGCAGCTCCAGCCCAACCAGAACCGCATCACCCACACCTACGACCCGCTCAATCGCCGTCTGACTAGCAACGATCGCGAAGGCCAGCTCAGCCAGACCGGCTACGACGCTCGCAGCCTCCCCATCCGCCAAGAAGACGCCAACGGCAATGTCACCCTCAGCCAGTTCGACGGCCTCGGCCGCATGATCCGCCAGGATCTGCCCGAAGACCGCACCGTCCTACAAACCTACGATGTCGCCGACAACCGCCTAGCCACCATCAACCCCCGCGGCCACGCCACCACCGCCCGCTTCGACACCCTCGACCGCCAGATCGAAGAACTCTCGCCAGCCCCCTTCAACTACCTGCGCCAGATGACCTGGGACGACGCCGGCAACCTGCTCTCAGAAACCGACCGCCGAGGCAACACCACCGAATTCACCTACGACGACCTCGACCGCCGGATCACCCGGCTCGAACCACCCGTCCTGAGCGACGGCTCCGAGGTCCGCTACCTCACCACTTGGGCCCACGACACCGCCGGCAACCAGCTCACCGAGGTCGACCCCCGAGGCATCCTCACCGAGAACCGCTGGGACGCCGAGAACCGCCGCACCCACACCCTGCGCGCCAATCTGCTCATCGAGCAGGTTGAGTTTGATGCCGCCGGCAACCGAACGAAAATCTGGGATGCCAACCGCAACCTAGCCCAATTCGACTATGACGAACGCCAGCTCATCATCACCGAGCGCCGCCCCCTCAGTGCCACCACAGTCCACACCCTAGACACCATGGGTGATGTGATCCGCCGCCAAGACCCAGCCGGCAGATTCACCGATTCCACCTTCGACTTCCGCCGCCGCCAGCTCACCAGCACCCGCTTCGGCGCCGGCAACCGACCTGAAACCACAGCCTTCACCTACGATTCACAAGGCAACCGCACGAGCAAGCTGCGCCCCGAGGGCAACGCCTGGACTTACAGCTTCGACGGTGCCCACCGCCTCACCGAAGTCGAAGACCCCGACGGCGATCTCACCACCTACGAACTCGACCAAAACGGCAACCTCATCACCCAGATCGACGCCGCCAGCCAACCCACCACCTACACTTGGGACGAGCTAGACCGCCGCACCTCCATCACCCAGGCCGACGGCGCCACCGAGACCTTTACGTTCGACGAAAACGGCAACCTCGCCCAACACCGAGACGCCAAAAACCAACTCTTCACCCGCACCCACGACTCGCTGAATAGGGAAATAGCCCTTCAGTACCCAGAAGACCCCTCCACCGACGACGACCTCGAGCAGATCACCACCACCTGGGACGCCAACGGCAACCACCTCCAAACCGCCGAACACTTCACGCAAACGGGGGAACTCACCACCACCCAGACCTGGGACGATTTTGATCGCCTAGCCACCCGAACCGACCGCTGGGACAACACCCTCATTCACGGCTACGATCTCAACGGCAACCGCACCCTGCTCATTGACCCGGCGGGCATCCCAACCACCACCACCTTCGACGCCCTCAACCGAGTCGACACCGTCACCACCCCCGGCGGAGTCACCGACTATCAGTACCTCGCCAACAGCCTGCTCAGCCAGATCGACTATCCCAACGGCACCACCAGCACCTGGCAATACGATCCCGCCAACCGCATCAGGGACCTCGACCATCGCCAGAACACCGCCCTGATCTCCAGCTTCCAATACCAGTACGACCGCAACGGCAACCGCACTGAGCAGATCGAGACCCACACCAGCCAGCCAGCCGAAACCACCATCTACGCTTTCGATCTAGTAGACCGCCTCGCCACCGTCGCCTACCCCGAGAAAACCGTCACCACCACCTACGATGCTGTAGGCAATCGCATCTCAGAATCGGCCGTCGACAACGGCGCCACGACGATCACCGACCGCCTCTACGCCTACGACAATCGCCACCGATTAGTAACTGTCACCGACCAACTCGACGCCGCCCAAGCCGTCACCTACACCCACGATGCCAACGGCAATCAGTCAACCCGAACAAGAGACAGCCAGCTAACCCAGCTGACCTACGACACTCGCGATCAGCTCACCCAGGTCATCGAAGCCAGCGTCATCCAAGGCACCTACGCATTCGACGCCACCGGCCTCAGAGTCCAAAAGCTAACTGCTGAAGGTGAAGCGAGATACGTCTACGATCAGCAAAGCGTCCTGACTCGAGAAGACAACGATGGAATCACCAAATTCAACTACGCCCCAGATCGCTTGCTCTCCGTCGATGACCCCGTAGAAGGCCGCGCCTACTACCTCCACGACGCCCTGGGCAGCGTCGTCGGGCTGATGACCCCCGGCGGCAGCCTGCTCGGTCGATATCGCTGGGACGCCTGGGGCAACAAGCGGGCCTCAGTTGAAACCGACGCCAACCCCTTCGGCTTCACCGGCCATGAGCACGATGAGGAAACCGGGCTGATCTATGCCAAAGCGCGGTTCTATGATCCGGAGCTTGGGCTGTTCCTGAGCAGCGACCCGGTCGAAGGCGATTTGCAGAATCCGCCTAGCCTGCATCGGTATCTGTATGCCTTCCAGAATCCGACCGTCTATGTAGATCCCGATGGTAGAGCGCCCCTCGGCCTAGACTTTGCGCCTCTGCTCATTCCCGTCCAGGACGCATACCGCCAATCGCTCGCCGAAGAGTCGCGATTCCTGACCAATGCAGAATTCGACGCGCTACCCGACGCAGAGCGAGAGCGCCGCATCGACGAAGAGTTCGATCGGCTCATCAACGGTCGCCCCTCCACGCCTAGCGGCACCACCAGCGAGCAAACCAAGACTCAGGAAGGTGGGGTGATGGCGGCCCTCGACAACTTCTTCATCGACCCGTTCAGAAGGCTTGGCGAATCCGCACGGCGCACTATTGAGAGCTTCAAGAAGTTCGGCGAACTTCCCGAACGTGATATCCGCAGCACTGAAGAGCGCGCAATAGGCGACACCGTCGCCGACGTTAACCAAAATCTCCAGCAGATCTCCGAATCCTCCGCAGAAGCCGGGGCCGTCATCGAGAACGCCGTCCAGGCTGGGCTCGATGCAGAAGAGGCCGTAGGCCGTGTTACCCTCGGCGGACTAGGCATTGGGCTAGGGACGAGGCTGATAAAGAAGGGCGCGCGGGAGGGGGCTAGGGGTACAGTCAGGCGTTTTGGCACGACGAAGCCTGGTCCGCTAAAGCCAAGCACTGCGGCTACTTTCCGCAGTGGCTCCTATACCGAGCTGACGCTGCCAGAGCCTGTCACGCTGTACCGCGTCTACGGTGGTGAAGCCGGAAAGCTCGGTCCTTACTGGACGCGTATCAAACCAGCTGGTCCTTTACAGTCCCAGCTCGACTCCGCGCTGCTGCCTCAGTGGGGCAACTCTGCAGACAACGTGGTGTCGATCCGTGTGCCTGCTGGGGCAACGATCTACGAAGGCTTCGCTGCTCCGCAATCCACAGGAGTTGGTCAGCTCCTGGGGGGCGGGAGCCAGGTCTATATTCAGCGGGTTGAACCGAGCTGGATCGTCCCCTGATCATGTCGGCCATGTCCAACCACGATCTTGTTTTGGCACTCCAGGAGACAAGTTCTCTACTGCGGAGCGTAGACGCACCCTCTTGGGCCGACAAGATCGATCAGATACTTGAAGCATGCGACCATGAACCCTCCTCTTGGACAGCCAAGAAACTCCTCTCATGGTACGGCAGCATGGGGTCCTTCGCTGATCTCCTGATATCCGCTGTCAACGGCCACAACCTTGAGGAGAAGGACGAAGTAGCGCTAAACGATCGCCTTGACGATCTACGGGAACTCATCTTCGAGAAAGCAAGCCAGTTGGCTCGTGAGCAATAAATCCAAACCCTACCCAAGTAGGTGCAGGCCGTTTCGTAGCAGCCCGGCTTTGGTCGGGCTTTTGTGTGTCCGGTCTCAGATCTCAGCGCCACGTAGGAAGGTGTCGATGGTTCTGAGAAGTGTGTCTTGCTGGTGCGGCGGCAATTTTTCAATGCGCTGGACGCGCCGCAGCACTTTGCGACTGGGGATAGGCGTAGCATTGTTGGCTTCGATGCCGTCGATTCCGAGCATCTGATCAGTGGAGATGCCAAGGGCGAGGGCGATCCGTGCAGCCATCTCTGCAGAGACTCTTAGCTTGCCGCGCTCATAGTCGGAGACGAGGGCTTGAATGATACCGACGTTGTTGGCCAACTCGGTTTGGGTGAGCCCCCTCTTGCGCCTGAAAGTGGCAATCCTGTCTGCGAATTGGCTGGCACCTCGAAGAGTTCCGGTCGCCGGTGAGCATTGGTACCGGCGTGAGCAAGATCCCCTGCCGGCCGAGGGTGCCGCTTACTTCGCCGCTGGCCAGGCCGAGACAGCCGAACTGTCCCAGGTGGTCGACCTCAGCGGCTACAGCGAAGCGATCGCCCGCGGCGAGCTGCTGCTGGCCTTCTCCCTCCACCTGCGGACCGCCGAGGAGCAGCCTTCGGACACCGCGCGAGTGGTGGTTGAGTACTTCGAGGAGGATGGGAATGTGCTGCGCGACAGCTTCGACAGCGGCGAGATCGTCAGTCCCTCAGAGTGGCTGCGGGTAGAGGATCTACGCTTGGTGCCGGTCGGCACCGACCGAGTGCGGGTGCGACTGCTCAGCAACCGCCTGGAGGGCGACACCAGCGATGGCTACTTCGACGCCCTTTCCCTGCGGGTCATCCGCCAACCGGTGGTCGAGATCGACGACCTACGGATCGCCGAAGGCCACAGTGCCAGCGCGGTCGGCGAGCTGTCCGTCCGGCTGAGCTGCGCGATCGATCGTCCGCTGAGCATCACTTGGGAAACCGTCGATGGCACAGCGACGAGCGGCGTCGACTACATCGAAGCCCGCGGCGCCCTGGAGCTGGCCAGTGGTACCGTCGGGGGTGTGATCGAGGTAGAGATTCTTGGCGATACGGAGCACGAGCTGCACGAGGACTTCTTCGTCGAGCTGCGGGAGATCGAGCCCGCTGGGCTGGCGATAGCGCCCCAGCCGCGGGGCCGGGTGAGCATCCTCAACGATGATTTCTGCGCTCGCTCGCCAGGCTATTGGCAGCACCACAGCGACCTCTGGCCATTGTCGGAGTTGGCGTTGGGCGACCAGCAGATCGATCAGAGCGGCACTCTGGCGCTGCTGCAATATGGCGGCTCGGACGCCGCCAGCAAGCTCGCTCGCCAGTTGATTACCACTGAGTTGAATCTGGCCGTGGGCTCCGATCCGCTAGACATCTTGGCAACCGTCGAAGCCGCCCATGCCTTCCTTGCAGACTGGCCGCCAGGCAGCCGCCCCAGAGGCCCAGACCGAGCCGAGGCCAACCGGCTAAAAGACATCCTCGACGCCTACAACAATCCCGGCTGCACGCCGGTTGCGGTGCTCCCATGAACTGCCCAACAACGCGGCCTCGCTTTGCTCGCAGCTTTCGGCGCTGGCTGACCAGCGCTGGAATTCTCCTGCTTGCCAGCGCCGTGCTTGCGACCGAGCCGCCTGCTGAGACTTCGCGCACCGCGCTAGAGACACGAATCCTCGACCAGCTAGCTCGCGGCCGGTCGATCGAGGGGCCGCTGGCGAGCTGGCGTTCGACCCGTCCAGTCTCGACCGAGGAATCGCCCACAAAGACTGCGCCTACCAGCCTCAACGAAGCGCTGGTAGAGCTGCGCCAGGCCCTACCCTCGAAGGCTAAGAGCCGCCTTGACACCTCTGCCCTTACTGCCGCCTGGGAGAGCTTCCAAGCCTGGGACCTGCTGCAAGGCGACCGCTTCGAACGCACCGCCGCCCGCCTCGATGCGGCCGGCCTCAGCGGCGAGCCCAGAGCTCGTCTAGAGCAGGTCCGCGGCGATTGGCAAGAGTTCCACGACCGCCTGAAGACCCTGCTCGCTGAGCCCTTGGCCAGTCTCCGAACGGCACAGAGAACCGAGCAGCCGGCTCTCGCGCCGGCCCTCAATGCGGCCGCCAAAGCCGCCGCCGAGCTGCTCGACACTTACCCGGCCACCCTTGACCGCCCAGTGCTGCGGGCCACCAGCTTGCCCTATCGCCAGCTGCGCCTGCCGGCCCGTCTGCCAGTCACTGAACCGGCGATCGTGCCGAGCTATCTCGATCTCGCCGATCCCGGCTCCACACCTGCCGACTTGGAGCCCAGCGGCGCCGCGCCGCTAGCTGATGAGATTCTCTTGCAGGCTGAAGAGCTGGGCTACGACTATGTGGCGATCTACGAGTTCGTTCGCCACCAGATCGCCACCGAGTGGTACGCCGGCAGCATGAAAGGCGCGCTCGGCACTCTACGCCAGGGAGCCGGCAACGATGCCGACCAGGCGAGTCTGCTGATCGCCCTCTACCGCGCCAGCGGAGCGGCAGCGCGCTACGTCGGCGGGGTGATCGAATTGCCGCTGCCCTGGCTCAACACCCAGCTGGGCCTTGACGACGGCACTGCGGTGGCCGACTACTTGGCTCGCGCTGGTATTGCCCACCGGCCAGTGATTCGCGGCGGTCGTATCGCCGCCTTCGAAGTCGAGCACACCTGGGTCAGCGCTCACGTTCCTTACAGCAATTACCGTGGCTCGGTGGTCGACTTCTCAGGCCGTAGCTGGATCCCGCTGACGCCGGCTCTGGAACCGGTCGAGAGACAGCCGTCCACCGAGGTGCTGGCGGCGATGGGCTTCACGGCCAACGATTTCGTCACCGAGATGCTGAGCGCGGCCCAGCTCGAGACCCCGCTGAGCTTGCTGCGCCAGCGAGTCGAGCAATACCTGCTGGACACCGATGGCGGCACCTACGCCGAGCAACTCGGCTCGGTGACCTCTACCGGCCAACCCCTCGGCCTGCTGCCCAACGGCTTCTATCATCCAGTTCTGGCGGTAACCTTCGAAGACTCCGAGCTACCGGCGAGCGCCCGCCACCGGCTGCGATTGATCGCCCGCGGCGAGACCACGGCAGGCTCGCCAGCCATCCTCGATCACCAGCTCGACCTACACCAAGCTCTCGGTCGACGTCTGACTCTGTCCTACGCCCCGGCAACCTCCGACGATCACCTGATTATCAACCTCTGGGGCGGCCTGGCAGAAGTGCCACCCTTCTTGGTGCGGCTGCGGCCCCAGCTCTATATCGACGGCCGCCGTATCGCCGTCGGCGAGCCGGTGGACGCCGCCAAGCTGCATCGGTTCGAAGCAGTAGTCGAAGGGCCGTTTGGCAGCCAAGAGATCAGCCAGATCGTCCTATCAGGCGCCTATCACGCCATCGCTGTGGGCGGTCAGCACTTCCAAGCCGTCGAGCTGGCGGACAACGACCCAGGCGACGGCGAGCAGCTCGCCGCCCGCCTGCTGAGCGGCCTCGCCTACAGCTATGGTGCCGATTGGGACGCCGCTGAGACCGAGATTGGCGGCCTCTTAGCCGTGAGCCCGGCACGGCCGCTGCCGGCGCTGGTCATCGCCAGCAACTCCTTGCGCGCCGAATTACTGCTGGGAGTGCCGCAGCGGTTGATCTGGGAAGGCGTCACCCTCGACGCCGCGCTGCGCGTCGCTGAACCCGCAGCTCGTGACGGCTCCACCGAAACCGCCGCCGACTGGATGCGCCTGGCGGCGCTCGAAGGCTCGGCGCTGGAGCAGGCGATTTTCGAAGGACAATTCCAGGTCGCGGCAATCTCGGCCGACAGGGGCCTGGCCCTGGCCCGCGACTCGGGCATCGAGGTGCTACGCCTCGACGCTGGCAATCTGACCGCCGAGCTGCCCAGCCTGAACCACCCTCAAACCGTGCGTGACGACGTGGTCGCCCTCATCGCCCAAGGGCTGACGGTCGAGATCCCCCGCCAGCCGATCTCCGTCAGTGCCTGGACCGGATCGACATGGCGAGCCGAAGATCCAGAGAGCGGCACGGCCGGCTACTTCCTCTCCGGCGGCCTGGCCGGTGGCGCCACCGTCGAGGCGCCTGAGAACTGGCTGCTGGGCTTCCTCGCCGATGCCCTGGCCGCGCCCATGTCAGACTCCCCCAACACCGATCCTCTCGCTGGCGTCGAGCTACTCGTCGCCGAGGGTACTGACAGCCAGCTCGGCACCGTCGACAGGGTCTATCGTCACCCTCTGGCGGTGCGCGTGCTCGACGCGGCCGGCCGACCGGTCCAGGGCACCGAAGTCACCTTCTACATCTGGGCTGGCGACGGCCGGCTGCTCGACACCCAGAACCAAGAATCCACCAGCCTCACCCTACGCAGCGACGCCCGTGGAATGGCCCGCGTCAAGTTACGTTCAGGAAAGCACACCGCGGCTAACCCCCTCTTCCTTCGTCGCTTCGACAGCGACATCTTCCAAACCCGAGTGCTGGAGAACGTGGTCGAGGCGGTGGCCAGCTCCAGACTCGGCAATCTGGTGCTGCGCCAGCCGATTTCCTCGGTCGCCTTCCCCCAGGATCCGGCGGCTCTGCGCCGCACCAACCGCGACGACAACCAGGGCACCGACCTCACCGTGCTGCACGGCCTGTGGCAAGACACCCTGGCGATCGCCGTCGAGGATCCGCACGGCAACCCAGTGGCCAATCAAGACGTGGCTTTCACCAACACCGTCTTCGTCGCCCCTGGCATCACCTGCACCAACGCTCCGCCGGACCCCACCCCAGGTGCCTTCTTCGACGCCTCAATCGACTCGATCACCGGTGGCTTCACCGGCTGCCCGGTCACTACGCCCCGTTTCGGCGATTGCGGCAGCTCCGATTTGACCCTGAGAACGACCTCCTCGGGTCAGGTCTCGGCCGGTTTCATCGCCGGCCCCAGCGCCATTACCAGCTACCCGGCAACCGTCAGTTCAGCCGCCTTGCCACCGCTGTCTTACGAGTACAGCATTTCCTTCATCAACAACACGGGCCTCAACCACGACCACTGCGGGCCGCTGGCACAGCGCTTCGTGCGCACTTTCGGGTTCTTCGCCGACGCCGCCGGCCAGCCCAGCTCGGCAGTGCGAGCCGGCCAGGTCTACGACCCACCGGTCGGACTCGAGGCCCTCGAATGGGTGCCCGAGTGCCAGGGGATAGGGATCGCCGACCCCAGCCCAGGGGGACCGCTGTTCTTCCTGGTCTGCAACGAGCTACGAGGCGAGTGGCGACCCGCCTATTTCTACCAAGACAACACTCACCCGCTGGCGGTTGAACTGCTGCCCGCCGGCACCACCACGCCGCCACAGATCGACAACCTCCTCGGCCGCCTCGAGAGCCGGCTGCAAGCCGGCCTCGACCCAGCCTTGCACACTGCTCGGGTGTTGCTACCGGTGCTGCCCAAGAGTCCCTACCTCGACGACTTCAATGGCGAAGTCACTGTGCTCGAAACCCCCGAGGACTACCTCGCCGTCGGCCTGCTCGACATTGCCCTCGGACTGATCGCCAACATCGACCAAGAAATCGGCAGTCTGTGGGGGGTGCAAGCTCAGATCACCAGCTTCGAACCGCCTGTCGTGCCCCTCGACGACGACGGCCTCGCAGCTGAGCCGGTCGCGGTGAGCTACCAGATCGCGCCGGCCGAGTATCAGCCCACTAGTGCTTTCGTCGAGCTGCTGCGCGACGGCCAACAGGTCGACCTCTTGCGCGGCCAGAGCATCGCTGGAGAAGGTCTCGCCGAGCTGCCCCGCGGCCTTGAGCTGGGCCTCGACGGTCTGTGGCAGGCCGAGCTGGTGCTCAATCTCGACACTCCGATCGAAGTACGCGGCGACCCCGTGCCGGTGCCCCTAGGGCAGCAGCTCTTCGCCGACTACAGCCGCGCCTTGGCGGTGCGCCAGGATGTCGACCTGCTCAACCAGCGACGCTGCGCCCAGCCGACCCTCTTCAGCTTTGAGCTCAACCGCCCGGCCGAGGTCACCCTGATCGCCCGCCGGATCGAGAGCGTCGAGACCGACGGCAGCCTCAACACCGCCGCCGCCATCACCCTGATCGAAGCCGAGATGTTTGCCGACGGCGAGCACGGCGAGCCGATCAGCCCCACCGACCTGCCCCCCGGCGACTACCTGATCGAGCTGCGCGGCATCGACGCGGTGGATGGCTACGAGGAGGTCCGCGAGGTCCGGCTGAGTTCCGATTGGGACATCTCCGAAATACTGCCCATCGGCCATACCTTGGTCCACGGTGTCGACCTTTTCGATGGCCACCTCACCATCAGTAGAACCGATCTCGAAATCCCCGGCCGCGGCATCGGCCTGGCGCTGCGGCGCACCTATTCGAGCCTGGCGGTGTCGAGCGGCGGCCCCTTCGGCCTGGGCTGGAACCATCGCTACCAGTCGCGAGTCGTGATCACCCCCTGCGGCGAGGCCATCTTGATCGGCGGCGAGGGCTCGGGCCTGCGTTTCGTCGACGATGGCCAGGGCGGACTACGCCCGCTGCGCGGCTCTCACGGCACCCTGCGGGCCGACCCGGCTGACGGCGGCTTCGACTTCTTCACCACCTCCGGCAACCGCTTCCACTATCTCTTCTCGGAAGACAGCACCTGGCATTTGGCCTGGACCGAAGACCCCAACGGCAACCGCACCACCCTCACCTACATCGCCGGCGCCGATGGCCCCCTGCTGCGTCAAGTCACCGACTCCAGCGGCCGAGCCCTGGTTTTCGACTACCGCCAGGCCAGATTTGCTGCCTGGGATGGACCGGTGATCGAGCACATCACCGGCCCTGGCGGCCTGGCGATGAGCTTCGATTACGACCGTTTCGGTAACCTGATCACCGCCCAGCGCGACAACCAGAGTCGCATCGAGCGCTACACCTACCAGACCCAGCCCAACGCCGGCCTGGAGCTGCGGCCGGTGATGACCTCGACGACCAATGGTCTCTCAGGCGCCAGCACCCATTACACCTGGCAGAGCGGCGCCGTGGCCATCGAAGCCGGGCTGGCGATCGATGCTCTGCTGGTGGACTCGATCACCCACCCCGAGGGCGGCGTCACCACCTTCGACTTCGATCAACAGCTGCTCGGCAACGCCGCCACGCTAGAGCTAGAGACCACCGTCACCGATCGCCGCCAGCGGGCCACCACTTACCGCCTCAACCGCTACGGCAGCCCGGTGGTGATCGCCGACCCCCTCGGCCACACCACCCGCAAGACCTGGACCCCCGACGACGTGCTGATGCTCAGCCGCACCGACCAGAATGGGGTCGTCACTAGCTTCGAGTACGACCAGCACGGCAACCGGACCACCGAGCGCGTCCAAGTCACCGACGAGACCGGCACCCTGGTCACCCGCGAGCGCCTGAGCACTTACTTTTCGCCCTCAGCCTTTATCGCAGAAGGCATCAAAAACCACCTCAAGAGCCACACCGACGGCCGTGGCCACACCACCCAATTTGAGTACGACGCCCAGGGCAATCTGACCCGCCAACACATCACCGTCATCGATGCCGAGGGCGCCGCCTCCACCGTCGAGAGCCGCCACACCTACTACTCAAACGGCGACCGCCGCACCACCACCGATGCTCGCAGCCACGCCAGCACCTTCACTTGGGACACTTTCGGCAACCCGGCCACCGTGCGCGACCGCGAAAACGGCCTGACCACCTTCGCCTTCGATTCACGAGGCCGCCAGCTCAGTCAGACCGACCCCAACAGCCACACCACCCGGCTGGCCTACGACGACCTAGACCGCCTGATCCTGCGCACCCTCGCCGACGGCAGCGTAGAGCAGATCCAGCACGACGACATCGCCCGCACCCGCACCCAGATCGATCCCCGTGGCCACGCCACCCGGACCAGCTTCGATCTAGAAGGCCGGCCCATCGAGATCGTCAACGCCGAGGGCGGTCAGCAGCAGATGGAGTACGACCCAGAAGGCAACCTAACGCTAGAGAGCACCGTCTTCGACGCCACCACCCTCCGCCACAACACCCTGCTGGTTTACGACGACGCCGGCCGCCTGATCCGTCGCGAACAGCCCGAGGGCCGCACCACAGACCGAGAACTAGACCCAGCCGGCAACGTCCTGCGCCAGACCCTCGCCGACCGCGGCGACCCGAGCTTCACCCCCCGCGTCACCGAGACCGACTACGACCGGCTCAACCGCCCCATCGAGACCCGACGCCTGCTCGACGCCGGCTTCATCGCCGGCCAGATCGCCTTCGATCTGGAAAACAACCCCGTCCACAGCACCGACCCTCTCGGCCGAGTGACGACGATCACATTCGACGCCCTCGACCGCGAGATCGAGCGCACCGAGCCCGAGTGGAAAGCCGGCACCCCGAGAGTCAGTCAACGTTTCTGGGACGGCAACGGCAACCTGATCAAGACGGTGCTTTTCAACGAGCCCGAAAACCAGATCCGCGAGACCACCTACGATCGCCTCAACCGCCCGATCCGCCAGCTCGACGCCACCGGCGAGCTGCGGACGATGGAATACGACCCGGCAGGAAATCTGACTGTCAAGATCGACCGCCGCGGCCACCGCACCGAGCACCAATACGACGAACGCAACCGCCGCATCAAAACCACCGTCAAGCTCGCCGCTGGCAACGCCATCACCGAATTCACCTTCGATCCCTCTAGCAACCTGATCGAGCAGCTCCAGCCCAACCAGAACCGCATCACCCACACCTACGACCCGCTCAATCGCCGTCTGACTAGCAACGACCGCGAAGGCCAGCTCAGCCAGACCGGCTACGACGCTCGCAGCGTCCCCATCCGCCAAGAAGACGCCAACGGCAATGTCACCCTCAGCCAGTTCGACGGCCTCGGCCGCATGATCCGCCAGGATCTGCCCGAAGACCGCACCGTCCTACAAACCTACGATGTAGCCGGCAACCGCCTAGCCACCACTAACCCCCGCGGCCACGCCACCACCGCCCGCTTCGACACCCTCGACCGGCAGACCGAAGAACTCTCGTCAGCCCCCTTCAACTACCTGCGACAGATGACCTGGGACGACTCCGGCAACCTGCTCTCAGAAACTGACCGTCGAGGCAACACCACCGAGTTCACCTACGACGACCTCAACCGCCGCATCACTCGGCTAGAGCCGCCCGTACTAGTCGACGGCTCCGAAATCCGCTATCAGACCACCTGGACCCACGATGCCGCCGGCAACCAGCTCACCGAGATCGACCCCCGAGGCGTCCTCACCGAGGACCGCTGGGACGCCGAGAACCGCCGCACCGACACCCTGCGCGCCAACCTGCTCATCGAGCAGGTTGAGTTTGATGCCGCCGGCAACCGCGCCAAAGTCTGGGACGCCAACCGCAACCTCAGCCAATTCGACTACGAAGAACGCCAGCTGCTGAGCACCGAGCGCCGGCCTCTCGGCGCCACCACCACCTTCACCCGCGACAGCATGGGCGACGTGGTCCGCCGAGTCGACCCGGCCGGCAGCATCACCGAATCCACCTTCGACTTCCGCCGCCGCCAGCTCACCAACACCCGCTTCGGCGAGGGTAACCGCTCCGAAACCACCACTTTTCCCTACGATTTCCAAGGCAACCGCATCGGCAAATTGCGCCCCGAGGGCAACGCCTGGACCTACCGCTTCGACGATGCCCACCGCCTCACAGAAGTGGAAGACCCCGATGGCGACATCACCACCTACCAGCTCGATCAAAACGGTAACCTCATCACCCAGATCGACGCCGCCGGCCAGCCCACCACTTTCAGCTGGGACGAGCTAGACCGCCGCACCTCAATTACCCGAGCCGATGGTGCCACCGAGACCTTCACCTTCGATGAAAGCAGCAACCTCAAGCAACACCGAGACGCCAAAAACCAAATCTTCACCCGTACCTACGACTCTCTCAATCGGGAAATAGCCCTTCAGTACCCCGAAGATCCCACCACCGACGACGACCTCGAGCAGATCACCACCACCTGGGACGCCAACGGCAACCGCCTCCGAACCGCCGAGAACTTCGCCCAGAGCGGCATCCTCACCACCACCCAGACCTGGGACGAATTCGATCGCCTGGCCACCCGAACCGACCGCTGGGGCAACACCCTCACCCATGGCTACGATTTCAACGGAAATCGCCGACTACTCATCGACCCCGCCGGCATCCCGACCACCTCCACCTTCGACGCCCTCAACCGAGTCGACGCCGTTGGCACTCCCGGTGGAGCCACCACCTACCAATATCTAGCGAACGGCCTGCTCAGCCAGATCGACTACCCTAGCGGCACCACCAGCACCTGGGAATACGATCCAGCCAACCGCATCAAAACCATCGATCACCGCCAAGTCACCGACCTGATTTCCAGCTTCCAATATCAGTACGATCGCAACTCCAACCGCACTAAGCAGATCGAAACCCACACCGGCCAGCCCGCCGCGACCACCACTTATGCCTTCGATCTCGCCGATCGGCTGTCTGTATTCACCTACCCCGAGAAAACAGTCGCCACGACCTACGATGCCGTCGGCAATCGCACTACAGAAGTGGCTGCCGACACCAGCGCCGCAACGATCACCGATCGCATCTACGCTTATGACAATCGCCACCGATTGGTAACTGTCACCGACCAGCTCGACTCCACCCAGACCGTCACCTACACCCACGATGCCAACGGTAATCAGATCCGTCGAAACCAAACCGGCCAACAAACCCAGCTGACCTACGACACCCGCGATCAGCTCACCCAGGTCATCGAAGCCGCAATCATCCAAAGCACCTACGCCTATGACGCCACCGGGCTCAGGGTACAGAAGCTAACTGCAGAAGGCGAAGCTAGATACGTCTACGATCAGCAGAGCGTACTGACCCGAGAAGACAGCGACGGAATCACCAAATTCAACTACGGCCCCGACCGTCTGCTCTCAGTCGACGATCCAACAGAAGGCCGCGCCTACTATCTCCACGACACGCTGGGCAGCGTCGTCGGGCTAGTTACTCCTGCCGGCTCCCTGCTCGCCCGATATCGCTGGGATGCCTGGGGCAACAAGCGCGCCTCCGTCGAAACCCAGGCCAACCCCTTCGGATTTACCGGCCACGAGCACGACGACGAAACCGGGCTGATCTACGCCAAGGCGCGGTTCTATGATCCGGAGCTGGGGCTGTTCCTGAGCAGCGATCCCGTCGAAGGAGATCTTCAGAATCCGCCGAGTCTGCATCGGTATCTGTATGCCTTCCAGAACCCGACCGTCTATACCGATCCCGATGGTAGAGAGCCCCTCGGCCTAGACTTTGCGCCTCTGCTCATTCCCGTCCAGGACGCATACCGCCAATCGCTCGCCGGAGAGCCGCGATTCCTGACCAATGCAGAATTCGACGCGCTACCCGACGCCGAGCGAGAGCGCAGCATCGACGAAGAGTTCGATCGGCTCATCAATGGTCGTCCCTCCACGCCTACCGGCACCACCAGCGAGCAAGCCAAGACCCAAGAATCCGGTATTCGTGCGGCCTTCGACAACTTCTTCATCGACCCGTTCAGAAGGCTTGGCGAATCCGCTCGGCGCACCATTGAGGGCTTCGAAAAGCTAAGCGACCAGGTCTCTACCCGCGACAACCGCGACGAATTCCAGAAAGCCCAAGCAGCATCCCTTGGAGAAGCCCACGGCGGTGCAACAATCATCGTAGAAGCCAATGGGCAAGCGGGTGTCGTGGCCGAGAACGCTGCCCAGACGGCCCTCGATGCCGAAGAGGCGGTGGGGCGTCTTGGCATGGCTGGAATCTTCAAAGGCCTTGGGAGACAGCTCTTGAAGAATGGAGTGCGGGAGGGGGCGGAGGAGGGCGCCGAGACTACGGCAAGGGGAGTAAGGAGCGAAGCTCGTCGACGAGGAGAGCGGTTTGGGAAAAAGTGGAAGCCTAGAGAAGTTGTAGACTGTCCTGCCGGATGCGAAGCCGCTGCAGTCCAGATTCAAGGCCATGTTGGAGGGAAGGTTGCACGGATCAGGCCCGCAGAAGTTGTCCCGGGAGTCCGCCCACCGACACTTGGCGGCTACAGAAACGTTAACCACGGGTGGTCACACCACGAGGTCGTTGTCAAGGAGGGCAGAGTGTACGACGCGTTCACAGGCCACGGAGGTTTGCCGATAGAGGAATACAAATCCCAGTGGCAACACACTGCTGTCCCGTTAACTTCCGACGATTACCAGTTGTCTTTCGTCTAGTCCTGGGATCGGCGGCGGCTCTCGTTTCAAGAGGGCCATGAGGTCGCGGCGCTCAAAGAGGTTCAATTGAAGGAGGCGCAAGGCCTCCCGTAAACTACTGGAAAGACGGTGCTTGTGCTTGATGAAAGCGAGCAATAGGTAGACGCACATGGCGATCCAAAGCTGAGTCAGCACGGCGTTGCGGCTGGTGCCGACGAAAGTCTTGATCTTCAGATTCTGCTTGATCCACTTGAAGAAGAGTTCAATTTGCCAACGTTCGTGGTAGATATCGGCAATGGTCTGAGGTAACAGGCGGAACAGGTTCGTCAAGAAATAGTAGATCTTGCCGGTCTCAGGGTCGCGATAGCCTACTCTCCGCAGAGGCATCGGGCAGTCACGACACGCCTTCACACCGGTCCATTCGATCGTTTGGTCGCTCATCAAACCCTTGGAACGATTGACTCTTCGACGTTCGGTCACGCGGTACTTGGCCCCGCGCTTCAGACGGGTCACAAAGAAAAGACCCTTCTCGCTCAGCTGACGAAACCAGCTGTAGCTGTTGTAACCACGATCACAAGCTACGATGCTTCCTCGTGGCAGCGTCAGGCTCTTGCAGCCCGCGATGTCACCTGTTTTTCCATCCGAGATCGCAACGAAGGCAGGCAAGTAGCCACCGTGATCCAACCCCACATGCAGCTTGATCGCTCCCTTGGTCGTACGAAACTTCGCCCACGGGAATATCGACAGACAAAGGTCTATCACCGAGGCGTCAAGCGAGAACAAGCGGTTCTTGAACCGGAACGTATGCTTGGGCGCCACTGCTTGAGCACGGCCCAGAAGTCTCCCAAATAGCTCTTCAAAAAGGAGATAGGGCTTCTCTTCGTTGATCCGTGCCAAGTTGGATCGCGACAGGACTCGGCAGCCGAGATGGTAGAGCTTGTGCCGCTGCGCTCGTAGATTGTCAACGATGTCGCGCAAGCTAGAACGCCCGGACAGCTGGGCCATCATCAGAGCCACCAGCTGCGACCAGCGGCTCGCAGTGCGGAACTGGCGACCGGCGTGGTGGCGTTTTGCGAGGGCCTCGAATTCATGTCTCGAAATCAGTTGCAGTAGCTGGGCGAAGACGGTGCTATGATGTGCCAAGGCTCAGATCTCCCTTTGATTCAGCCGTTTAGCGATGACTGATTCTATCAAGACCAGGGAGGTTTGAGCCTATTTTTCTGCGAAGTTAACGGGACAGCAGTGGTGGCAACATCAAGATGCAATAGACTTTGGTTTTTAAAATGAAGTACGAGAAAACCACTGACAGAATGACGTTCCTGAGATTCGTCAAGAGTCTGCATAGATATACAGGAATGTATGTACCTAGCGAAGACTATTCCGGTGTTTCGTCAGCCATCTTGGGGTACGACTTAGCCTCCGGAAATAGCGTGATGGAAGTCTTCAAGGATTGGTTGGTAGCAAAGCATTCAGCCCCATCAAGTCTAAGTTGGATGTCGGCAGTTCTTCACTTATCTGGACTCCCGATGCAGTCGGGAAATACTCTCACAAGAGACGAGCAAAACCGCGCCATATCGAAGTTGTTCCAACTACTTTTCGAACATTTAGAAGGGCAAGAGTGCCCCCCCGAGAGGGATGGCAAATGAACAGCAAACTGGTGAAAGAGCCTCTGCTTGGTGGTTTTCAACCATCTAGAACCTGTGCATCGCCAATAAAATACCGACCTGTTTTCTCAACGACTTACAGCCCATAGGCCGAAACGCATACATCTTGCTTGACGGAGCCCGTCAGGGCATGATCGGCCCATGATCCGAGCTTCCTTGGCTTCCCTCGCTTCCCTATTCCGATCCCGATCTGATCCTCGAGAACGCCGCTCTTCGCCAACAGCTCGCGGTTCTTCAGGGCCAGAAGCCGCGCCGCAGAATGCCGACGCTCGGTCGACTCTTCTGGGTCGCTCGTCGCCGTTTCTGGCCGAGATGCGTGATGCTCTGATTCTGGTGAAGCCCGAGACGGTCGTCCGATGGCATCGGCTCGGCTTCCGTGCCTACTGGACATGGAAGTCCAAGAAGCGCCGGCCAGGTCGACCGAGGATTGATCCAGAGCTGCGGAAGATCATCCGTCGAATGGCGAACGAGAACCCGACGTGGGGCGCGCCAAGGGTACACGCAGAGCTTCGGCTACTCGGATTCGATGTCGCTGAAAGGACGGTCTTGCGGTACCTACCGAAGCCGGCCAACCCCGACGCTGTTCGTCGCTGGATGGTCTTCCTCCGACAGCACCGTAAGGCTCTGGTCGGTATGGACTTCTTCGTGGTCAACACCTTGACGTTTCGGCTGCTTCACGTCCTTTTCATCATCCACCACGACCGCCGACGAATCGTCCATTAGGCTGTAACCAGATCGCCGAATCTGGACTGGGTTCGGCAGCAATTGCGGCACGCCTTTCCCTACGACACGGCGCAGGGATTCTTGGTCCTCGATCGTGATCCTCGCTTCTGTTCAGCCATCCTGGACTTCATCAAGGACATTGGTACCAAACCGGTCCGAATTTCGCCTCGCAGTCCCTGGCAGAATGGAGCCGCGCAGCGATGGGTAGGATCTGTACGTCGAGAGCCCCTCCGCCATGTCATCGTCCTCAACGAAGACCATCTTCGGCGACTGCTTGCTGGCTACGTCGCCTACCATCACGATGATCGACCGCACCTTGCTCTCGGAAAGGACTCACCGGCCGGCAGAGAGGTGGAGCGCCCACAAGGCGAGGGTGCCAAGGTCGTCGCGTTCCCGAGGTGCGATGGGTTGCACCATCGCTATCGTTGGGCTGCAACAGCCTGACTTCCCTGCTCCTTCACAACCCGGTCCTGCCTCGCCCTTCGAACTCGCGGAGAACTGCGTTCGCCTAAATCGTCGGTGGAGGCGCCATCAGGTAGAATCTCGGCGAAGATCGGGCCGGATTGGGTTTTGGCGAGGGACAGGGAACAGGCTCGTTCATGGGGCTACCCTGCCACGTCAGCGGCCAAGTTGACAGTACCCTTTGCCGCCACCAGGCGCTTCCGTCAAGCAACTACCCTCTGTGCCAATGTAAGTGAGACACTCCCGTACCGATAAATTAGTGAGGGCGTGGAGAGCAAACACCATGGCGAGTCCAAGCCACGAGCTGCGAGATATGAGTGCTGACCGACCAGATCCCGAGGTAACTGAGAAGGCGAAGCGGCGGCGGTACAGCGCGTCGTACAAGCTGAGCATCGTCCAGGCCGCCGACGCCTGTAGCAAAGCCGGCGAGATTGGCGCCCTGCTTCGCCGGGAGGGTCTGTATTCCTCACTCCTATCGAAGTGGCGCCAGCAACGCGATGCCAGTGCTCTGGCCGGTTTGTCGAAGAAGCGTGGTCGCAAGCGTCGACCGGAATCTGCTGAGGCCCGCCGGGTCGCGGAGCTTGAGCGTGAGAATGCTCGGCTCAAGCATCAGCTGTACAAAGCCGAGACGATCATCGATGTCCAAAAAAAACTTTCCCGGCTGCTAGGGATCGAGCCGAGCGAGAGCCAGCCATGAGCGCTGTGGCGCCGCTGGCCGAGACGGTGGGGGTGCAAGCAGCCTGCGTCGCCTTGGCGGTCCCCAGAGCCACTTTTTATCGCCGCCGTCGGCAGCAGAGCGCAGGGCCGCAGCTATCAACGCGGCCTCGACCGCCGCTGGCATTGACGCCCGCTGAACGCCAGGAGGTCCTCGATGTGTTGCACTCGGAGCGCTTCGTCGACCGCTCGCCGCGTCAAGTCTGGGCGGCGCTGCTGGACGAGGATCAGCGCCATATCTGCTCGGTGCGCACCATGTACCGGGTCCTGGAGTCTGAGGGCGAGCTGCGCGAGCGACGCCGTCAGCGGCGTCATCCCAACTACACCAAGCCCGAACTGCTGGCCACAGGGCCGAACGAGGTGTGGTCGTGGGACATCACCAAGCTCAAGGGCCCGGTGAAGTGGACCCACTACTACCTTTACGTAATTCTGGACGTCTTCAGCCGCTACATCGTCGGCTGGATGCTCGCCTCCCGCGAGTCCGGAGGACTCGCCAAGCGGTTGATCGCCGACAGTGTTGAGAAGCAAGGTGTTGAGCGAGATCGACTTACCTTGCACTCGGACCGCGGTTCGAGCATGACATCCAAGCCAGTGGCTCTACTGCTGGCCGATCTCGGGATGACACGGTCGCTGAACCGGCCCTACACGAGCAACGACAATCCGTTCTCTGAGGCCCAGTTCAAGACGCTCAAGTACCATCCGAGCTTTCCCGACCGCTTCGGATCACTGGAAGATGCACGAGCGTTCTGCCGCTCGTTCCTCGGCTGGTACAACACGCAGCACTACCACACAGGACTCGGTTTGTTGACGCCAGAGACCGTCCACTACGGCCTCACGGCCTCAGTGCTGGAGCAACGTCGAGAAGTCCTCGCCGCCGCCTCAGCCGCTCATCCAAGCCGCTTCAAGCGGCGAACGCCGGCTTTGCCGGAGCCCAGTGGCGAGGTCTGGATCAACCCGCCGATCACCACCACCAGCACTGACCCAGCCGATACCGAGAACGAGGTGACACACCGCGTAGACGACGACGCACCAGGCGAGACACCTGCCTGCGCGCCCTCGTTGAAAGCGATGGTGCCGGAGCCACTACCGATTCCGTACTAATTCCCAGAAGAAAGTGTCTCATTCTCATTGACACATTCCGCTACTCGCCAAGGCCGCTTGATTTCAGCGAGACACGCGAAGGATTTCGGAAGTAGAGGGTTGACCCCTTCGCGCACTTTTCTCCTGAAATGCGGACTCGCCATGCCGATATGAGGCCTTAGCATTTTAATATGATAACAATTCACCCCCTGGCAAAGCTCCAATAGGTCGCGACTAAGTCCTTTCCAATCAATTAC
Organism: Candidatus Multivoradales bacterium; assembly: GCA_965248925.1. Taxonomy (GTDB): domain Bacteria; phylum Acidobacteriota; class Thermoanaerobaculia; order Multivoradales; family J023; genus CBDFLE01. The sequence goes on from CBDFLE010000005.1 coordinate 1,263,044, forward strand.
TTGCGGTCCTGAGCAATCAAGGTGGCATCACAATTGCTTTTCAAAGATTCATCGCACTCCCCCATATGGAGTTCTAGACAGGCGGTCCTAGGGGTACTTGTCCCAGGCCTCCTGAAGCTCTCCGAATGATCGGCACAATGGAGAAGGCAATTGAAGACATACTTCTTAGTAACTCTCACCACTATTGCGCTATTGGCCTTTGTCAACGACCGGGCTTCAGCTCAAAGCTGCGCCGTTTTCGGCCTTCCCACCGACCTTCCCGTGGTCGGTGACTGGAACGGTGATGGAACGGATAGCATCGGCATCTACCGCAATACCCATTGGGATGTTGACTACAACGGCAACGCCGTCTGGGAGGGTGGCGGAATCGATCGATCCTGGGACTTCGGCGAGGCTGGAGACAAACCCGTTGTCGGGGATTGGAACGGCGACGGCAGGGACAATATAGGTGTCTTTCGCTCGGACGGCTGGTGGCACCTCGACTACAACGGCAACGGCGTTTGGAACGGCTGCGGGGCGGACCGTTGCGCTCAGTTCGGCTTTGGCACCGACCAACCGGTGGTCGGAGACTGGAACGGCGATGGCAGAGACGATATAGGCATCTTCCGTGACTGGTTATGGGACATCGACCTCAACGGTAGTCTGGGCTGGGAGGGTCCGCCCCTCGATCGTTCCACGGTCTTCGGCCTGACCGGAGACATCGGCGTGCCCGGAGATTGGAACGGCGACGGCGTGGACGAGATCGCGGTCTACCGTCCGACGACCTGGTCGCTGGACCTGAACGGCAACGGCCTCTGGGACGGGATACCCCCCGACGGCGCCTTCAACTTCGGGGTCGCGGGCCACCTGCCGGTGGTCGCTGATTGGGATGGCGACGGGACAGACGAAGCGGGCATGTTCAACGGCGCCCATTGGTATTGGGACGGCTGCTTCCTGCCACCGGTAGCGGCCGACGACACAGCCACGACCGGCGCCGACTCGCCGGTGGAGATCGACGTCGTGGCCAACGATCTCGATCCCGACTTGCTGCCCCTGTCGCTGGCTACGAGCCCCAACCCGGTGGTGGTCCAGCCGAGCAACGGCACGGCGGTCCGCTCCAGCTCGACGCGCATCCGCTATACCCCCAACGCCGGATTCTCCGGCACGGACAGCTTCCGCTATCGGGTCACGGCGAGCGATGGAGAGACCGACCAGGCCGACGTTACGGTAACCGTGACCTCCATTCCAGGACCGGACATCACGCTGGTGAACCGCCGCACGATCCCCATGACCAGCGCCGTGACGGTGATCGTCCGGGGCCGCAACATGGCCAACGCCATCATCCGAATCCCGGATCCCGAAGACCCGAATCAGGTTGCCCCAACAGTGCAGAGCATCACGGTCACCCCGGTCGGCAGTCAACATCGATATGACATTGTTTTAGACACTTCGGATCCGCGGACCGAAGGACCCTTCGCCATTTTCGTCGAGAACGGGGCCGGACCCGCCGGAGGCGCCATCGAGGACGTGCGCGTCGTGCCGAACCGGCCGGTGGTCGACGCCTACACGCCGGCGGTGGCGGTCGACGGCGCCTCTTACGTACTGATGGCCTCCGGTGCCAACCTGCTGAATGCCAGTGTGCAGTCATCGCATCCCAACATCTCGATCACCGAGCTCGACAATTCGGACGACTCGATGCTCACCGGCCTGCTCATCGTCGAGTCCGGCGCCCCTCCGGGCAACTTCAACCTGACCCTGGGCGCCCCCGGCGGCGGTACGATCCAGTTGCCCCTCGAGCTGCCCTTCGAGCCGCCCTCCCTACTGGGGTCCCAGAGCGAGCCCACCGGCTATGACCTTACTTCGGGTACGAAGAACCCTGGTCCCCCGATCTACTTTCAGGCGCCTACTTACCTCACGGGTGGGCTTCCGACGCCTCCGCCGCCGACCGGGAAAAGCGGCTTCGGAAATACTTCAGCCAAGCTGGGGGGGAGTTGCATCTTCCCGGATACGTTCTATCGCTCCCGGAGTTCAAGCAGCCGATTCGATATCAAAGTGAGCCCGCTAAACCTCGCCGGCATGGTGGATCCCGACGTTTTGAAGAATATGGATGTAGGTGAGATTCGGCGCTTAGGGGCCGGAGGCGTCGCCGTCATGGCGAATGTCACCGTCCTGGCCGAGGTCGCCTACTGCCAGGAGAGTGAGAGATTTACCTTCACCGTCTGCATCGTCGCGAACTTCGGAGCAGAGCTGTTGGGTGGGTCCGGCCTGGTGGAAAGCGGCATCCAATGCTTTCCCGGCGGCGGTTTCATTCAGACGGAAAATACCACCGGGACGCTCGATTCCTTCGAGATCTCATCGCCACGGCAGTGTACTAAGATCCTCCCGCCAGGCCCACCGCCGCCACCGGAAGGCCAAGCGGCTGCCAAGATCGAGCTCGACCAATGCTGTGCCGAGACCGTCACGTACTCCGCTGCGGGCGTCGCCTTCCAGACGTCGCCCTTCGCTAGGTCCTACAGTGAGCTCGACCGGCCTCTTGCCCTGGCCACGCCCACGTGTGGCGCCGATCAGTACGAGGTCGAGATACGGGCCTTCATTCCCGTCGACCACATCAACATATTTCCGTTCTCTTGCCAGGAACCCTTCAATCCAAGGGTACACGCGCTGCTCGATGTGGGCGATGACCGCGGATTCATGGCGGATCCACCTCTATCCGAGGCAGGGACCAACGGCTTCCGTCTCGAACAGAAGGTTACGGTGATACCGAACGCGGCGGGCTGCAGCGCTACTTCTGGCTGCCGCAGCAATGGGGAGTTGTTCTTGAGCCGGAGAACCAAACTTGGGCGTACGGATGTCATGGCTGACAATGCCCTCGAAAACTCTCCAATCAATCAGATAACCATCGCCGACTATGACAGCAATTTCCAGGATTGCTATTTGTGGGATGACAGAGCAACCACTACTCCGAGTACGGATCTGGTGGTCGTGGACCGGAACGATTCCGACACCGTGATGATCACGATGATCATGGGGGCAGCGAATCCAACTATCCCTCTTGCTCCGGATATCGACTGGCACATGAGAATGAGGATCCACGACGACGGTACCTACGAGATCTCAAATACCCATGATTGCTATCCGGCTTACGAGGTCTATATCAACGACCAGCAGGTTTGGGGATTCATGCCGACCTTCAACTCGTTCACTCACGTTGGGTGTTGCCTTCCAGGGATAGCCAACGTCACTCATTTCTGCGACGGCACCATTGGCGACCCACCTTGCTACTTGCGGAATGGGGGTACCTGCCCTTAGCCGGAGCTAGCCGTCGTCACCCACGAGAGGCCGATGGCACGATTCGAGGCCCGGCGGGCGGTCATCCCGCCGTCCGCCGGGCCCTTCGGAGGTTCCCCGAGCCCTGGTCGGGTTGTGCCTCGACAACAAAATACCGACCTGTTTTCTCAACGACTGACAGCCCATAGGCCGAAACGCATACGTCATGCTTGACGGATCCCGTCACGGCATGATCCGCGCTTCCTTGGCGTTCCTCGCTTCTCTACTACGCTCCCGAACGGATCTCGCCCTCGAGAACGCCGCTCTTCGCCAACCGCTCGCGGTTCTCCAAGGCCAGAAACCACGACGCAGGATGCCGACGCTCGGTCGCCTGTTCTGGGTCGCTCTTCGCCGCTTCTGGCCGCAATGGCGGGACGCTCTGAATCTGGTGAAGCCCGAGACGGTCGCCCGATGGCATCGCCTCGGCTTCCGTGCCTACTGGACCTGGAAGTCCAAGAAGCGCCAGCCAGGCCGACCGAGAATTGATCCAGAACTGCGAAAACTCATTCGCAGAATGGCCAGAGAGAACTCAACGTGGAGAGCCCCAAGAATCCACGCAGAGCTGCTCTTCCTCGGCTTTGAGGTAGCAGTGCGGACGGTCTTGCGGTACCTACCGAAGCCGACCAACCCTGATGCTGTTCGTCGCTGGATGATCTTCCTGCGACAGCACCGGAAGGCACTGGTCGGTATGGACTTCTTCGTGGTCAACACGTTGAGTTTCAGGCTCCTGCATGTCCTCTTCTTCGTCCACCACGAACACCGACAGATCGTTCATTGGGCGGTGACACAGCTGCCTACCCAAGAGTGGATTCAGCAGCAGATACGAGTAGCATTCCCCTTCGATACAGCGCCAGGCTATCTGGTCCTGGATCGGGATCCGTTGTTCAGCCTAGCGATCCGGGACTTCATTCGAGACATTGGCACGAAGCCGGTCAGGATTTCGCCGCGAAGCCCTTGGCAGAATGGGATTGCCGAATGTTGGGTCGGCTCGATTCGTCGAGGGCTACTCCACCACGTAATAGTCTTGAACGAAGATCATCTTCGGCGACTGATTTCAGGCTACGTCGCCTACTACCAGGAAGACCGGCCGCACCTTGCTCTCAGAAAACAAGCACCAGCAGGCCGAGAGGTTGAGCGACCACCGAAAAAGGGTGCAGAGGTCGCTGCTTTTCTAAGGTGCGATGGGCTTCACCATCGCTATCATTGGGCTCAAGCAGCCTGAACCCCCTGCTCTTTCACAACCCGGCCCAGCCTTGTCCTTCGAATTCGTGGTGAGGTGCGTTCGCCTGAATCCAGACCTCCTGACCTACCCCTCCTAACCCTCTGAAAACACAGGACCGCCCCTCAGAGGTGGTGCGGACCCAAAACTGTCCGCTTTTTTCGGTGCCGAGGCATGATCGAGCATGGCACTGACGAGCGAGCACACCGTCCTGTTCCCAGACCACGCCGGGGTCCCCGATGGGGTTGTGGTGATCAACGACCGCTGCCGCCTCCAGCAGAGGGGCGGCTATCGGGTGGTGGTGGTCAGCGGCATGCCGCTCGCTCACTTCGCTGCCGGCGACAGGACAGGCGAGGCCCACGCGATGGTGAGTCTCGTTGAATTGGGCTGGGCACAGCAACGCGAGGTGGCCCTTGCGTTCGCTTGTGATGTGCGGACTGTGCGCCGGAATCAGCGCCGCTTCGAAGAAGGTGGGCTGGCTGCTCTGGGCCGGCCGCGCGGTTTTCCCCGGGGTCAGTCTCGGGTAGCGCAGGGCCGCCTGGACGCGGTCAACGGCTGGAAGGCCGAGGGTGTGTCGAATCGCGAGATTGGCCGGCGGCTGGGCATCGATGAGAAGGCCGTTCGCAAGCTCGCCAAGCGCCTGGGCTGGAAAGAGCGGTCGGTAGTGCAGATGACGATGCCCTTCGAGAGTGCGGACCCAAAACTGTCCGCCTCTGATGAGCAGCAGGTCGACGGCCCCCTGAAAACTGCGGATCTTGCGCTCGACGCTGAGGGTGGCGGTGACCCAGCGGCTGCGGACCCAAAACTGTCCGCTTCTGCGTCCGAGCAAGATCAGGTTCCCCTCTCGCTGGACCTCGATCCAGCGGATCGCGCCAGCGATCGGCTGCTGGCGAGGCTGGGATTCCTCGATGATGCGGCGCCGATCTTCGGAGCGGCGACCCAGCTACCGGGCGCCGGTGCTCTGCTGGCGATTCCCGCCCTGGTGGACAGCGGCGTGCTCTCCATCGCGCAGGAGCTGTACGGCAGCATCGGGCCGGCCTTCTATGGGCTGCGCACCACTCTGGTAACCCTGCTGCTGATGGCACTGTTGCGGGTCAAGCGACCCGAAGGGCTCAAGGAGCGCTCACCCCGGCATTTGGGTCAGCTTCTCGGGCTCGACCGAGCGCCGGAAGTGAAAACCTTGCGCAACAAGCTCGCTCGGCTGGCCGCGCATGGCCTGGCCGCGGATCTCGGTCGCGCCCTCGCTCAGCGCCGGGTCGCCACCAGGGGCCATGCCATGGGCTTCCTCTACGTGGACGGGCATGTGCGCGCCTACCACGGTGGCCGAGAGATTCCCAAGACACACGTAGCGCGGATGCGGATCGCGATGCCGGCCACCACCGACTACTGGGTCAACGATGCTGAGAGCGAGCCTCTCTTCGTGGTCCCCACCGAGGCCAACAAGGGGCTTGCGACGATGCTTCCCCTCATTCTCGAAGAGGTACGAAAGCTACTCGGAGACCGGCGAGTCACCGTCGTCTTCGACCGTGGGGGTTGGAGCCCGAAGCTGTTTGCGAAGCTCATCGCCAAGAAGTTCGACATCCTCACATACCGAAAGGCCCCCTTTCGTCCGGTGCCGTTGAGCAAGTTCGGGCAGATCAAGGACACGATCCACGGGCGGAAGCTCGAGTACCTCCTCGCCGATCAGCGTATCTACCTCGAGTATGGCCCGAGGAAGAAGCGCAAGCGGCTGTACCTGCGCCAGGTCACCCGCCTCTGCGACAACGGCCACCAGACGTCCATCATCACCTCCCGCCGCGACCTCTCCACACTCGAGGTCGCCTACCGCATGTTCGATCGTTGGAGGCAAGAGAACTTCTTCAAATACCTGCGCGAAGAATTCGCACTCGATGCCCTGGTGGACTATGGCACCGAGCCAGCGGACGCCGCCCGCGATGTGCCGAATCCCGAGCGCGGCAAGATCAATGCAGAGCTGCGCAAAGCTCACGCACATCTCGAGCAGCTCCGGGCCCACATCGGGATCGCTGCTCTTGAAAACCGCGAGGATCGGCGGCGCACGATGCGCGGATTCAAGATCGCCAACGCCGCCATCTCCGCCAGGGTCCGGGCAGCGATAGAGCAGATCACCGAACTCGAGAACCAGCGCGCGACCCTCCCCGTCCGCGTCCCCGTCCAAGAGGTCGTCGAAGCGGATGTCATCAAGCTGTCCGTCGAGCGCAAGCACCTCACCGATATTCTCAAGATGGTCGCCTACCAGGCCGAAGGTGATCTTCTCCGGCTCCTATCACCCCACTACCGCCGCACCGAGCAGGAGGGACGCACCCTGATCCAAAGCGCTTTCGCGGCCGGCGGCGATATGGAGGTTACCGACACCGTGCTGCTCCTTTCCATCGACCCGCTCAGCTCTCCCCACAAGACGGCGGCGATCGCCGCCGTCTGCGAAGAACTCAACGCTACCGCCACCCACTTCCCCGGCACCGAGCTACGGATGCGGTTCGCGATCAAGAAGGCGCCACCCCGGAGCCTGGCCTTCCCAGGGCCTCGGAACACCTCCGGAGAGGCTCAACCGGACATTTGAGAAAAAGGGTATGTCAGGAGTTCTGGAATCGTTGAGGGAGGCGCCAACAGGTAGAATCTCGGCGCAGATCGGGCCGGATTGGATCTTGGCGAGGAAGGCCCCTTCTGCATCTTCGGAAGCGGTGTTGGGTTGCTGCCTTGCCTCACTACGCGACGTCAACCAGGCGCCGACGATGACCAGAGCCGTTCCAGCGATCGCCGCTGGATGCACCGCCTCTCCAAGAACTACGATACCAAGGGCCACGGCGACGGGTGCTCCCAGGTAGATGGGCACTGACCCACGGGTGCTCCCTACCCTCCCTACCAGGGCGATCATCATCACGAAGGCGAGACCTGTACCGAGAACTCCCAAGGGAATCATCGCTAGAAGAGAGTTGGTGTTCCACTGTGAACCGGCCAAGTCCATCACGCCGAAAGGCACCACCACCGCTAGAGAGATGAGCTGAGCCCGGAGCAACACCGGAAGGGCTCCGTAGCGCTGCTGAAGCGGCACGGCGAGGTTGGCCGCGAGGCCGTAGAGGACGACTGAGAAAGCGATCATGCCGACTCCCAAAGCAGTAGATCTCGAAGAGATGAGCTGCGGCAAGGCGATAGCGACCACACCGCCGAAACCGACGAAGAGGCCAAGCCTCTGACTTGGACCCGGCAGGCGCCCGAGCAAGAGCGTGGCCCAGGCGGCGGTGGTCAGCGGCACCGCTCCGTTGATCATCCCTGCGACGGACGAATCGATCCATTGTTGAGCCATGGGAAAGAGAACCAGGGGAATGCCCATCCACAGGATCCCCATCAAACCTATGCGGCCCAGGTCCGACCGGTGGACGGGTTTCCGGGCTTGGGGGAAGCACAAGAGCACGGCAGCACCGAGGAGTACCCGACTCGCGGCGATGACTCCCGGGCGAAGGCCCTCAAGGCCCAAATCGATCCAAAGAAAGGAAGAGCCCCAGATCAGCGCGATGCACACCAGAAGTATCCATTCTACCGGGCCAAACGCCGTCGAAAATGTCCCCTCGGCAGTGAGCAGAAGCCGCCGCTGAATTGGCTCCGTCGGCTTCTGGGGATCACTAGCAGAGACCGCCCTCCGTAAATCTTGGTTCGATTCGATGTTTCCTTCTCGCACGGCGCTTTCCACTTTCATCGTTTGTCTTCTCCCCTGGGTTCGGTTGAAGATTGAGGGCAAGCCGAACTTAAGACAAGCGAAACTTTCTTACGGTTTTCCTGTAGAGTTTCTAACGTGTTAGATCTACAGCGCCTCCGGACCCTCCAAGCCGTCTCCCAATACGGCTCCCTCAGCGGAGCCGCCGACGCCCTGTACCTCACCGCTTCGGCGGTGTCCCAGCAGCTGAGCAAGCTGGAAACGGAAACCGGCCAAAAGCTCCTGGAACGGCAAGGCCGTGGTATTCGCCTCACAGACGCCGCCTGTCTTTTGGTGAGCCACGCGGATCGAATCCTGTCTCTGGTGGAACAAGCAGAGGCCGATCTAGAAGAAAAGAAAGGTGGCGTCATCGGTAGCCTGACCCTCGGGGCCTTCGCCACAGCAGCCCGAAGCCTTCTCCCGAGGACCCTTCGCCAACTTCAGGAAACCTATCCGGGCCTTTCAGTCAGCTTGCGGGAAATGGAGCCTGAGCAGGCCCTTGCCGGCGTCACTCGGGGCACGCTGGATCTCTCCGTCGTCGTCGCCTGGGCTAACGCCCCCCCTGGAGATCTCGGACCACCTCGCCCAGGAGGTTTTGTTTACTGACTCTGCGGACTTGGCCCTACCTGCGAGTCATCCCTTGGCGGCGAGGGAATCCGTGCGCCTCGAGGAATTCCAGGATCAAGTCTGGATCAGCTGGCCCCGCGGCTCCATCTGCCACGATTGGTTGGTTCTAACCCTCCGCGGCCTAGGCTCCGAACCCAACATCGCCCACACGGCCCTAGAACACGCGACCCAAGTCGCCCTGGTAGAAGCCGGCCTGGGCGCCGCAGTTCTCCCCCGCCTCGGCCGTAGCCCCTTGCCTAAAGGTGTACACATCGTCCCGGTAACCCCAGCCCTGGAGCGGCAGGTGTTCGCCGTATGGCGAAAAGACGCCAGCCGCCGCCCGGCCATCGCCACCCTCGTCGACACCTTGTGCCACCAGGGGAAGAGCTACTGTTCTATGGTCTGAGGGCTTCGAAAGCGTCGGGCTCGCCTCTGGTCACGACCCTTCCGCTGCCGTTAGACCTGCATTGGCCCTCGCTTCCCTACTCCGCTCCAGAGCCGAGTTCAATGTCCAGCATATCCAACCCCCGCCGCTCCGCCTTCTTGGCCATGACGGGTTCGAAAACCCGGGCAAACGCCGCGAGCTGCGCCAGACCTTCCCGGCCAGCATCTGCATGCTTCAGGGGAATAGCTCCGAAAGCCCGAGTCACCGATACGAGCGCCAGGACAAGCCCGAGATCAGCGTCAGCATCGAGCATGCAACGCTTGCAGACTGGCTCCTCATCTTGATAGCCCCTTGCAAGCTTTGCTGCAGACTAAGCGGCTACGCCTACCCAAGAACTCCGATGCCGAGGCCTTGGCCCACGAGTTAAGGAACTACGAGATCCGCGTGGATGAGAACGCCAACGACCGCTACGGTGCTTTCAAAGTCGGCACTCACGACGATCTAGTCACCGCTCTAGGACTCGCTGTACAAGACGATGGGCTCGGGCTGTTAGCGGCTGCGCAAGAGCGCATTTATTCGGTGTAATCCGATCCCGGGTGCTGCCCTTGCTCGGGCCGAGCGGTACTTTGGAGATACTTGAGATACCCCTGGATATCTCCAAGGCTGTCGAGTTCTCGGATCACCGGCACAAAATAGGCCAGTGATCGGATCTTGGCCAGACTTGGTGCCTCTGGAGATCGATAGATGCGTCGACCGACTGCAAGGAGAATGGCCGCTCTGATCTGATCGATGGAGACTTTCTGGTGGTGGAGATCTAGAGCGAGCTTGCGGTCATTGGGTCTTGCCAGAGCAGGGGTCTCGTGTTGCTTGAGATAAGCTCTGAGAACCGCCTGGACGTAGTCGCCCTTGCTCATGATGTCTTTGCCTTTCGGCGCCGCGCGCGGTCTTGTGCCCGCCGTTTCTTCTCCTCTTCCGCTTCTTTACGCCGATAGGAATCGCCTTCGATGGTGACGATCTCGGCGTGATGCACGAGTCGATCGACGAGGGTGACCACGCAGGTGGCATCGAACGCAGCTCGCAGAGAAGCTCCGTACAGCGCAAGAGAGTCGTCAAGGCCAACGGTCGTTCTACTCCGTTCCTGAGAGCAACTCCGAGGTCATTCGCAGCCAGTTCCCTCTGTGCCAATGTAGGTGAGACACTCCCGTACCGATAAATTAGTGAGGGCGTGGAGAGCAAACACCATGGCGAGTCCAAGCCACGAGCTGCGAGATATGAGTGCTGACCGACCAGATCCCGAGGTAACTGAGAAGGCGAAGCGGCGGCGGTACAGCGCGTCGTACAAGCTGAGCATCGTCCAGGCCGCCGACGCCTGTAGCAAAGCCGGCGAGATTGGCGCCCTGCTTCGCCGGGAGGGTCTGTATTCCTCACTCCTATCGAAGTGGCGCCAGCAACGCGATGCCAGTGCTCTGGCCGGTCTGTCGAAGAAGCGCGGTCGCAAGCGTCGACCGGTCTCTGCCGAGGCCCGCCGCGTCGCGGAGCTTGAGCGTGAGAATGCCCGGCTCAAGCATCAGCTGTACAAAGCCGAGACGATCATCGATGTCCAAAAAAAACTTTCCCGGCTGCTAGGGATCGAGCCGAGCGAGAGCCAGCCATGAGCGCTGTGGCGCCGCTGGCCGAGACGGTGGGGGTGCAAGCAGCCTGCGTCGCCTTGGCGGTCCCCAGAGCCACTTTCTATCGCCGCCGTCGGCAGCAGAGCGCAGGGCCGCAGCTATCAACGCGGCCTCGACCGCCGCTGGCATTGACGCCCGCTGAACGCCAGGAGGTCCTCGATGTGTTGCACTCGGAGCGCTTCGTCGACCGCTCGCCGCGTCAAGTCTGGGCGGCGCTGCTGGACGAGGATCAGCGCCATATCTGCTCGGTGCGCACCATGTACCGGGTCCTGGAGTCTGAGGGCGAGCTGCGCGAGCGACGCCGTCAGCGGCGTCATCCCAACTACACCAAGCCCGAACTGCTGGCCACAGGGCCGAACGAGGTGTGGTCGTGGGACATCACCAAGCTCAAGGGCCCGGTGAAGTGGACCCACTACTACCTTTACGTAATTCTGGACGTCTTCAGCCGCTACATCGTCGGCTGGATGCTCGCCTGCCGCGAGTCCGGAGGGCTCGCGAAGCGGTTGATCGCCGACAGTGTTGAGAAGCAAGGTGTTGAGCGAGATCGACTTACCTTGCACTCGGACCGCGGTTCGAGCATGACATCCAAGCCAGTGGCTCTACTGCTGGCCGATCTCGGGATGACACGGTCGCTGAACCGGCCCTACACGAGCAACGACAATCCGTTCTCTGAGGCCCAGTTCAAGACGCTCAAGTACCATCCGAGCTTTCCCGACCGCTTCGGATCACTGGAAGATGCACGAGCATTCTGCCGCTCGTTCATCGGCTGGTACAACACGCAGCACTACCACACAGGACTCGGCTTGTTGACGCCAGAGACCGTCCACTACGGCCTCACGGCCTCAGTACTGGAGCAACGTCGAGAAGTCCTCGCCGCCGCCTCAGCCGCTCATCCAAGCCGCTTCAAGCGGCGAGCGCCGGCTTTGCCGGAGCCCAGTGACAAGGTCTGGATCAACCCGCCGACCACCGCCGCCAGCACTGACCCAGTCGATACCGAGAACGTAGTGACACACCGCGTACACAACGACGCACCAGGCGAGACCCCTGGCTGCGCGCCCTCGCTGAAAGCGATGGTGCCGGAGCCACTACCGATTCCGTACTAATTCCCAGAAGAAAGTGTCTCACTTTCATTGACACATTCCGGTTGGAGCAGCTCTACCAAGACGGTGTCACCATCGAGGAAGTGTGGCAGGGAGCTGCCGAAGGCTTTCAAGCAGAAGAGAGCATTGAAGCTGTCGCCAACTACCTGGAATCCGGTCTGCTCCGTGTGCATCAGTTTCAAACCGAACAGCTCCTGCAAGCCATCGAGCCGGGAGAGTGGAGTGCAGACGCGGTGATCGAACGTGCGTCAGACGCCTGGCGGCAGGAAGCCTTCGGCGCCTACGGCGAGGTGTTGTGTTGGCTGGTTTATTTGGCCGGTCTGCATCGACCTAGTGAACCGAACGAGCCAGTGGGCTGGGACCTACCCATCATCGAAACTGGGATCTTCGGTCCTGCCGGGCGTTGGTGAGCGCAGAACTACCCGCCAGACCTAGCAGCTGTTCAGCCGATGTCGACAGACTGAAGTCGCCCAGATCCACGAATCGTCGGTGACCCCAAGTCGACCAGTCGTTGCCTCCTCCGACGCTCCGACTGCTAGCTCAAGTTGTCAGTATCCTGCCTCTGCATCAGACAGCTTGCCATACTTGACGTAGAACTGATTCTGAAACAACTCTCCGGGATCGTACTTCGTTTGCTGTCGAAGAATCTACCTGACTGCGGGTAGGCCTTGGAGAACTGCCCGGGCGTAGCATGAAGGCGATAAGGAAGATAGAACCTTCCTTCGTGCTCGATAGCCGCATTGATCAGTTCACGCGTGAGAGCTTGCATCCGAGCCTCGTCATCAATGGTCCTGCCCTGGACAAACAGCGGTACGAATGCAGCCATAGGCTGGTCTGCATAACGCAGAAATGTGTCGTTGTCTTCATTGACCAAATGGACCGTGACATTAAGTAAGTTGGCCCCACTTTGTCGAATGATCCCGCGCATCGCGTCGACAAATCCCGCGAAGTGGTGACGGGGAACGAAATACTCATGCAGGATGTCCGTTGACTCCGCCGACCTATTTTGGAAGACGCCAACGCTCTCGGGTTGCCGACAACATTTCGGAGTCCGACCGATGAAGAAGACCTTCCCTACCGCCAGCTCTGCGATTCGAATCGGCTCCAGCGAGCCCTACCAGTTCGAGGTCATCTCGACCGCCAACCAGGAGAGGCTCTATGGCTTCTCGGAAGGGTTCATCAGCCTCGAAGAGGAAGGGGCGAGCTACGCGATCTCCGACGAGTTCGACGGCAAGTTGCCTTACACAAACGGCGGCTACATTATCTTTTCCGAACCTGACTCGATAGCACTCACGATCCAGGGCGCCAACCTACTGATGCTGAGCACCGCTGCCCAAGAGCAAACTGCATCGAGCCTGATACTGACCGACACAACAGTGTATTTACGGCTGGCAAGGCCTGAGAACGGCGACCCGTGGGGGCTGGAATTTACTCTAAAGTTCTATACCCAGATCAACCAGATCGTCCACCGAAACTCTGCTTGAGCTAGCAAAGACTGACCACCATCTCTGTCACAACGCATAGTACTGCGGCCGACGCTGGGCTGTGGTCAACGAAAATCGCTCGGAATCTCGCGGCCTACGGTGGACTCAGAACTTATTGAGGTGTCCGAAAAATCGGGGCAGTCCCAGGAGCGCTGTACGAGGGTCTTGTGGCTACCCGCGGAGCCCCTTCCAAAAACGCGATCTTCTACAGCGTCGCTGACGACCCGGCGGCGGCCGGCGACCGCTATGGAAATGAGAAGAACGGCTCGCCGGTGAGCTTGGCGACACCCCAGTCCAGGTCGAGCTTGCCGGCCGTTCCCGTATCGACAATGCCCACCATGACTATGCCGCCATCGAGTTGGATCGTCAGGTCGGTAGCCAGGTCGGTTTTGTGCGCGCCGATGTCGAAGGGCACCAAGGCGAAACCCTGAGACCCGAAGCCCGGATCCAGCGTGCCGTCATCGAGGAGCCGAACGGCGGCAAAGTCCCGATCCGTCGTCGTATAACTGGCTTCGCCAACGGCGACCAGCTTATTGTTGGCGACCTGTGCCACGGCCCACGCTCGGCTACCGTGTGGATAGGGAAAGGAGATCATCTGCCGCCCGTCGGTCGAGAAGCTGGCGTCGAGTGAGCCGCTGGAGGTCAGGCGCGTGAGGGCAAACATCGGATCCGAGGCGCCTGGCGCCGTCGTCTCGCCTACCAGCAAGATTCGTTGGGATGTGTCGATGGTGACGTCATAGGCAAGTTCGGCGGTCTGCTGTGCTGGGTAGAAGTCGATCACCTGTTTGCCGCCAGCGCCGAAGGTCGAGTCTAGAGAGCCGTCGACGTTCAGACGGCTGATGGCGAAATCACGTACGTTGGTGGTTTCGGCGAAACCGGCCAGCACGACTTTACCGTCGGCTTGAATAGCCGCGGCATGGAGTTGGTCGTCCTTCGAGCTGGCGAGATCGAAGGCAACCAGCGAGTAGCCAAAGGCACCGTAGGTCGAGTCTAGACTGCCGTTCGTCAGCAGTCGCAGGGCCAGGAATCGCGATCGGTGCCACCCGGCCACCAAATCGACCCGGCCAAGATTATCTTGCCGTCGCTCTGTTGCAGGACCTCCTCAGCATATTCGATCGTGCCAGAACCGGAGAGGTAGCTGAGCGTTGCCTTGCCGCCACTGCCGAATGAGGCGTCCAAACTACCGTCCAGATTCAGGCGCGCGACCATGAAGTCTGATTCATTGTTCGGCCCGGCCTGAGTGCCGCCGGTGACCAGAATCTTGGCGTCACTTTGGATGGTCACTGCATTGCAATAGCTCAGACCATAGATCGGGCTGAAATCGACCGTGACCTGACCGTTGGTGCCAAAGTTGGTGTCGACTGAGCCGTCGACCAAGGTGCGTACCACGGTACAGAAACCGGTCGCCGGATCGGTCGGTGACCAAGAGCGGCCGATGATCACCAGCTTGCCGTCAGCTTGGCTGGTCACCGCCATCGCTTCGTCGATCGGATGATTGGCCGTATTCCAGGACAGCACTTCCTTGCCACCGGAACCGAAACTCGGATCGAGCTGACCTGTCGGTTGAGCCGACACAGGCCCTGGGACGATGCAAGTCATGGTCAGGGCTAGGCAGACGGTGAGGGGAGTGGTCGTGGGTCGGGGCATGTGGGCCTCCTGGTCTACGGTGTCGATCAGCGGATCAACTCGTGAGTAGACTCTGAAGATTAGGTTTCGCCGCTTTCGCCATGTCGTCGGTGATTAGCACCAGCGCCTGCGTCCAGGCAAGGCTGAAGGTTGGCGACCAGCTCATCGTCTAAGCCGAAAGTGCCAACCAATTCCGGCCTGCAGGGATCGACCGGATAGGCTTCCCATTCTCTGGAATCGAGAAGAGTGCTGCCTCCACCTGGGACGGCGAAGGTCTTGTCACCGGTGTCGATACCGAGAAACCGCAAGGAGGCACTGCCTCAGTGCGGCCACCTCCTTCTTTCTGCCAAGGCTCAGTCACCGCTACTACTTAGGACCTCAGTCTGCCACGCATTCCGTCGACAGAAGCTAAGCTTGAGCACAAAGGGACCCTCTTTGGATCGGCGTGCCAGCGCCTCCAGTGCGCAGCACCATGGCGACAATCTCGGAGTCCAACAGCAACTTAGGCCTATGTCGTAGAATCCGGCTACGCGGGGTGCTGTTCGCCACAGTTTCATCCGCCCGTAGCTACAGTGGTCTACCAGTCGTTCGCCGCAGCAAATACATCCTGCCTGATTGCGGCCAAGAGTGCATGACCGAACCATGATCCGCGCTTCTCTGGATGCCTTCGCTTCTTCTACTCCGCATCGGAGTGGCCTTCGATCTGCGCCAAATCCAACCCCCGCCGCTCCGTCTTCTTTGCCATCACATGTTCAAAGACTCTCGCGAATGCGGCCAGCTGCTCCACACACGCCGCGGCCCAACTCGCGGAGTTGGTCGAGGGGACGGCCAAGGAGCAGCTTTCGGCTCACGGTTTTCTCGACCGGCTCCTTGCGGCCGAACTCGGCGAGCGGAAGGAGCGGCGGATCAAAACCTCGCTACGGCTCTCGGGGCTGCCCACGGGGCAGGCCCACGGTCGAGCCGGAGTACGAGATCGAGGTTCTATCCGAGGACGACAAGGTAGTGGCACGGGTAGGGAAGCTCCTCGACGTCCGGTGGAAGAACAAGTAGAAGAGCCCCGCCGCCATTCATCTTCCTGTTCTGGGAACATGCTGGCCTTTCTTCGCGTTTACCCATGACGGCCTTCGAATTAGCCGTCCTAAGAACCAACGAAGAAGGGACAGCAAGCCATGAATGAACTCAGAAGGACGGCTCGAGACGGCAGAGCCCAAGAACACAGGAACTCCTCTCCCCAGGCCTGGCTCTCTTCGGAGAGCGCCAGCCGAGCATGGATTCTCGGCATTCTCCTCCTACTCGGCCTCCTCTCGGGCGTCACCGCCGCGGCCGGCAAGGGATCCAACTCACTCTCCGCCGGGAACGGGGCTTGCGTCTCGGATCTCGACTGCTCTGACGGGATCTTCTGCAATGGC
The DNA here is from genome assembly GCA_965248925.1 of Candidatus Multivoradales bacterium. GTDB lineage: Bacteria > Acidobacteriota > Thermoanaerobaculia > Multivoradales > J023 > CBDFLE01. Next base: position 1,279,558 of record CBDFLE010000005.1, read on the forward strand.
TCGGAAAGCTGTGTGCGGGGCACTTGCGAGCCGGGGCCGGCCCCGTGCCCGGGAGATTCCTGCAACGAAGGCTTTGGAAGCTGCGGGGTCGGCGAGCCGCCGCGCCTCGAAGCCGGTAGCTTGACGGTCGGCAGCGATCCGGTGACCGTTCCCCTGGGGGCTGTCTACCGCCAACCGGTGGTGGTCGCTAGTGCTCACTATGACGGCGCCGCGCCACAGCTCTCGACCGTGGTCCGGATCGGCAGTGTCACCTCGACGAGCTTCCGGATCTGGCTCCAGCCAGCGGCTAATACCCTGCAGCCACCGGCCAGTGAGAGGGTCTCTTATCTGGTAGTGGAAGCCGGGGCCTGGAGCCTGAACGGATTGGCCTTCGAGGCCCAACGCTTCGTCTCCAGGGTCACGGATGGCATGCGGTTGGGAGGCGAGCGTCGCGCCTTCCTACAGAGCTATCTGCAGCCGGTGGTCCTCGGACAGGTGATGAGCGCCAACGATCCGCGCTGGTCGGTCTTCTGGGCCGCCGGCTCCACTACCTCGGAGCAGCCCGCCTGGAATGGTCTCAGGATGGGAAAGACGGTCGGCGAGGATCCACAGGGTTCCCGGCAGCCGGAGGAGATCGGCTTCATCGTCTTCGAGGCCGGCCACGGGAGCTTTGGCTCGACCGAATTCGAGGCCGGGGTGACCGCCCTGGGGGTGGGCGGTCTCTCTTTTTTGGCTCCCACCGCTCAGTCATTCGCCCAGCCCTTCCCCGAGGCGCCAGAAGTCATGTTGGTCGGCCTGGCGGGAATAACCGACCCGGAGGGCGGTTGGGCCGAGCTCTATGGGGAGACGGCAAGTGGATTCCAGGCCTTCGTCGAGGAAGATCAGCTAGGAGACGGCGAGCGCTCCCACGGCCCGGAGCGGGTGGCCTACCTGGCCTTCGACCAGGGCTTTCAGCAGGCGGGTGCGCCTTTCGAGATTCCCGACGACCCGCCCTTTCCGGATTTGCTGACCGATTACGCGCTGTGCGAGATCGGTGCCGGTGATTTTCAGTTGGGCTGCTCCAGCAGCGCATATTTCGAGTGTCTGGGTGACGGGATCGATGCCTGTGAGGCCGGCGTCAATCTCTGTGCCGATGAGCTCGAAAGCGTGGCCACGGGCTGCGCTGGTTGTTTCGGCTCGGGCTGGAGGCTGAGGTCGCCTTTTGCCTTGCTCTCCTGCACTCGTTGCGCCTTCGAGGTCCTCGAATACATCGAATGCCTCGACGACGTCTCTTTTCAGCAACGTCTGAAGAACAGCCAGTGCAAGTGTGATTTCTGCGATACCCAGAATCCCACCTGCACCAACCGTTACGACGTCAACCTCGAGGTCACCGGCCTGCGCTGCGGGGAGGCGGTCGCGGCCAATGTCCTCTGCCAGTCCGACTCGACGCCGGCCACCTTTATGCTGAGCGAAGTCTCACCCACCTCGAACATCCCGAACTGGTGCTCCGGGCAAGACGATTGGAGCGTCACGATCGGCACGGTCATGGACCTCGCCACCAATACTCCTAAGCGCTCATGCACACCGTCTCAGCGGAGCGGCGCCGGTACGACCCATATCCCTTCGGTCACCGCTCGCTTCGATTGCAGTTGCAGCGGTGCCAGCTGTGGCGACTCCGTGCAGCCGGTAGTCCTGACCGGGAGCGCCTCTTGTATGGCGCCGAACGATTGGTTCAGCCTCGACGTGGAGGTGACCGACCCTTGCGGCCAGCCGGTCGGGCAGAATCAGGTGACGGTCACCGAGTCCGACACCTTCTTCCTAGGGATCGATGCGGTGCCGGGCAGCTTGGTAAAGACCACCATCGTCGACAGCTCTGGCGGCTGTTTCAACGACCCCTTCGATGTGCAAGTTCCCGCGGAAACCACCGGGACCTTCAACGTCACCCACGTCTCCTGTGACAGCTCCTGTGGCGGCGAAGTCGACGTCAACGTCAGGGTCATGGGCTTCGGTGCGGGACTCGATGGCGGGGTTCAGCTCGAGCTCTTCCTCGACGGGCAGCTGACCAGCACCAACACCTCGGCCCAGGGCGTTGCCTCTCTAGGGCGGGCCACGACAGGGCAGTCCTACGCGGTTGGGATCAACAATCCCGTGGTCGTGCTGCCAGCCGGTGCCGCGCGGCAGTGCCAGTACACCGATCTTGCGGGAGGGGTGGTGCCCGGCACTGGCCCCGTGACCCTGGGTCGGGTGGAATGCTCGAAGCTCAACAACGAGCCACCCCCTTGCGATGACTGCCCCGACGGCATGCCCGGATCTCCGGCACCCCTACCGCCCCTACCGCTCCCCCCGGGCTCGGACGTGACCTGTGAGCAGGTCTGTCCGCCACCACAGGCGACCAGCGTGGAAATCCCCTGTGATCCGTCCCTCTATTGTAACGGCAACGAGCCTTGTTACTGCGAGGCGGTCTCCTACATCTTTCCGCCTTGCTTCCTGGTATGCACCTCGCAATCCACCGTGATCACGGTCGACACCCCGGACGTGGTCTTCTCCCTGCGCGGTGACCATCCCACCGAGGTCTTGATCGCCAATCAGAAGTTGCGGGTCGGTGCCGACACTGTGGACGATGTCGGCCTGAACCAGATCCGTTTGGCCATCGACGACCAGTGGGCCGGCTTCCTCGAGCTCGGAGGGGCTCAGAGCGCCACCACTTTCCATGAGCTGGACACCAGCCAGCTCGGAGTGGGCACTCACCGCCTGACCGCAGCGGTCTATGACGAGGAAGGCGGCTGGACGGCTCTCTACGACAGGGGCTTCGTGGTGCAGCATGCCGCCGACCCTTGTGTCGGAGACGACACCGGGCCGGTGCTCGAGATCGTCAGTCACTCCGACGGTCAGCAGATTCCGCCCGGTCAGGTGACCTTGATCACCACCGGCACGGACAGTGGCAGCGGTATCTCCCAGGTCACCTATCTGATCGACGGTGTGGAGCAGCACAGCGATTCGAGCTCTCCCTACACTTTCAGCAATTGGTGGCCGGGTCCCGGTCAGTACACGGTGACCGCGAGAGGCAGGGACTTCTGCGGCAATCAGAGCGAGACCTCGATCACCCTGGTGGTGGTCGACCCGAGCGGCTGCACCGGTCAGCCCGAACCCTCGGTGGAGGTGACCAACCTTCAGGATGGTAGCTGGTTGCCACCGGGTCTCTACCACCTGGAGGCCTCGGCGACCGATCACTCGGGAAGCGGCATCGACCGGGTCGAATTTCAAGTCGGCAGCTTCGACCCCTGGGTCGATTCGGGGGCTCCCTTCGAGTCGAATGGCTATTGGCTGACCAACCAGGGGCCGGTGCCGATCGAGGTTCGGGTCTGGGATGGCTGTGGCCGAATGGGCACCGAGAGCCTGACCATTCATATCGAGGAGGACGCTTCCGTCTGCTCCCTCGACACGGCGGACCCATGGACCACCATCGCCTTGCCGGCCCACGGCGAGACGGTGTCGGAAGGTGCGGTCGAGGTGGTCGCCAATGCCGGCGACGACACCGGGCTCATGGCCGCGACCCTGCAGGTGGACGGGACCGTGCCGGAAGGGTTCACCATCCTCTCCGCCGATCCGACCGACTATCGATGGACCTGGCAGGCGACTCCCGGGACCCACACTCTCAGGGTCGCGGCCATGGACCAATGCAACAAAGTGGGCCTCTCGGCGCCCCGAACCGTCACGGTCACCGAGCGACCGACCTGCAACACCGGCGGCACCAAGCTGTGCTTGCTGGGCGGCCGCTTTGAGGTGACCCTGGACTATCCGGGCGGCAGCGCCAAAGCCCTATCGCGAACCGACAAGAGCGGTGCCCTCTGGTTCAACAATCCCAGCAGCATCGAAGCTCTGGTCAAGATCCTCGACGGCCGGGCTCAGAACGGGAGCTTCTGGGTCTACCACGGTGCCTTGACCGACCAGGGTTACACCCTGACGGTCAAGGATCTGTGGGAGAACCTTACCCGCGTCTACCAGAGCCCGGGAGGGGATCTATGCGGCGGCTCCGACAACCAGGGCTTTCCCTCGTTGATGGATCCACCGGCCGGCCCCCTCGGTGGGAGCTCAGGAGCCGGAAGCAGCGGCGCCGGGGCCTGTGTGCCGACGCCGAAGCGCCTGTGCCTGAACGGCAAGCGTTTCGCGGCCGAGGTCCGCTACCGCAACCCCAGCAATCCCGGTCAGATGCTGAATGCCACCAAGGCCAAGCACAAAGATCGGAGCGGCACCTTCTGGTTCTTCGATCCGGCCAATGAGGAAGTCGGGGTCAAGATCATTGACGGTTCCGCCCAGAACGGCCACTTCTGGGTGTTGCACGGCGGTGCCACCGACATCCACTACGAGGTGACGGTCACCGACACCCAGACCGGCGCAAGCAAGACCTACGTCCAGGCCGCAGGCAGCTATTGCGGCTCTGCCGACACGCAGGCCTTCTAGCCGATTCGCCTCTCCACCGCGGGCCGAGAGAGCTCGGCCCGCGGTGCTTCTCTCCGCGTTTCCCCTCTCCCCCGATCTGGACGTTCCTGACGCCCTCACCCAGCAGCTCGGCCGCAGCTGCGGTCAGCACCAGCTGGCCACTGCGCCGGACGGTGATCTCGGGGCCTCGATGCTCGCTGGCGGTGCCTTCGTAGAACTCGAAATTGGTTGTGGTCATCGTCTTCTCCTGTGGTCGGTTGCCGTGTGGCCGGTGGCGCCCGATGCGCTCTCGACCGATGGCCAAGGACTACAAGTAACCACGACGGGGCGTCAACCAGCGCGGGACGGATCGTTCAAGGTTGCCTGATACCCTTACCCTGTTCTATTTGCATTTAAGGGTCATCCGGGAAATGGAGAGGCGAGCTGGTCATGGAGAAAGAAGAGCCTGAGCTTGAAGTACTCCATGTCTCGGAATCCATAGGCACTCCTCTTGAGGACCTTGATCTTGTTGTTGATGCCTTCGAGGGGTCCGGATAAGATGCGGTGACGGAAGTAGCTGAGCAGTCCTGGGCGATGTTTGTCGAGGGTATTGGCGAGCTTCGCGAAGTGGGGATTGTCGATGGCTTTGGCCTGGGTAGTCCAGGCGTCGAGGAAGTCCTTGCCGTCCTCTTCGTTCGGTAGGTTCCAGAAGAATCGTAGCTCCTCGTTGAGGAGATAGGCTTGGTAGAGGGGCTGGTTCAACTCCATGAGAAGGGCGAGGTGCTCCAGGGAGGAGGGCTTGAGCTTCTCTCTTCGGGTTTCGTCGATGGCCTGATTGGCAAGAGCCACGACATGGTAGGGGTCGTGGACGATGTCGACCTGCTGGCCGAAGACCTGCCGGATTGCCTTGTGGTAGGCCTGGGACATATCGATTGCCACAGCTCGGGGACAAAGGCCTCTACTCTTGAGCTTCCAGAGGAAGGGCAGCAGGGCCTCGGCGTCCCTTCCGGAGTGAGCATGGAGGATCTGTCCGCTTTCCAGATCCAGCACCACGGTCATGTAGCGGTGTTCCTTGTGGGTGGCGAACTCGTCGACCGCGAGGTAGCGAACTTTGGAGAGCTTGCGCCGCTTCAGGCGCCTCTGGAGATGGCTCTTGTGGATCTCCTTGACCAAGTCCCAGCCGACGCCCAGTAGATCGGCGACGGCCTGCAGGGTGGCGATCTGGCACAGCTGGACGACGTAACGCGCGAAGGCCCGCAAATGGCTTTCTTTGCCCTCGGTGAAGGCGATCGGCTCTCGCCGGGTCTCTCCACATCGCCGACAGTGCTGGCGATGACCATGCAGAACCACAAACTGGGGTCGCCACCCCACGGGTAGGGCGAAGAAGGTGCGCTCGAAGCCACCTTCAAGACGCAGATCGTACCAGCGCGCTCCGCACGCTCGGCAGGTGCGCTTGTGGGGAGCGAGTTCGACATGGTGGTAAACCCATCCGTGGGCGAACTCGGTGCAGCGCTGCACGTATCCGACCAAGCCGAGCGTGTGGTACAAGAAGCTGGTTGTCGCCATGAATCGGTCTCCCTGGGTTGGTTTGAGATACGACCAGGATGATCGACATGGCGACAACTCTCAAATCCCGCGCGCCCTCCTGCTCACAGAATTGCTCAATCCGGTGCCTGTGCCCAGCCCTGCTTGGCGGCCTCCAGATCGTCTTGACCCCGTCGCCCACAAGTCTAGGGGCGACAGCGGCTGACCGGGTCAAGGGCGGCGGAGCCGGCGAAGCGTACCCTTGAGGCGGTCAGCCGCTGTCGCCACACTGGGCCAGCGACGGGGCTTGCATGGTCTGGTCTGACGAGTCCGACCAGACCATGACCTCCTCATTTCCCGGATGAACCGCATTTCGGGACTGCGAGATGTCGCCTTCAGCAGCGAGCGGCGATGTGACAAGGTAACCGGGACGCGCGCGTCGATCGCTCCGGTGGTTTGCGCTGCCGCCCGCGCTCTCACCCATCACTCCACGGGAACCAATGCTCGAAACCATCGAAGCTCTGCTCACTCAGCTCCGCCTGCCCTTCGGCGGGCGTGCCCTCGGTGCGCTCGCGCTGGCGGCGGCGGTACTGCTGCTTGTGGTCGGCGCGGCGATCTCGTTCTTCGTCGCCAAGAAACTGCTTCTCCGGATCGTCTCCGCCGCCGTCGCGCGGACCAAAACAGATTGGGACGACCGTCTGCTACGGCACCGGGTTTTCTTCTGGCTGGCCCACCTGGCTCCCGGCGCCGTGCTCTTCCGCTTGGCGCCGGGAGCGCTCGAAGGCGCCGCGTCGATGGCCGCTGGGATTCGGGCCGCGGCGCAGGTCTACATGGTCGTGGTCGGGCTGCTCGCCGTCGATGCGCTCTTGAACGCAACCCTCGAGATCTACGACACTTTCCGGGTCTCCCATCAGGTGCACCTCAAAGGTCTCGTCCAGGTCGCCAAGATCATCCTCTACCTGACGACGCTCTTGATCGTCATCGCGACCCTCTTGGGCAAGTCGCCGATCGTGTTGCTGAGCGGCTTGGGGGTGCTCGCCTCGGTGCTGATGTTGGTCTTCAAGGACGCGATCCTCGGTTTCGTTGCCGGCATCCAACTATCGACCAACCGCATGCTGTCGAAGGGCGATTGGCTGGAGATGCCGAGCTACGGTGCCGATGGCGACGTTCTCGAGATCGCGCTGACCACGGTCAAGGTGCAGAACTGGGACATGACGATCACCACAGTTCCGACGTATGCCCTGATCACCCAGTCATTCAAGAATTGGCGCGGCATGTCGGAGTCCGGCGGCCGGCGGATCAAGCGCTCGATCGCGATCGACATGAGCACGATCAAGCTTTGTACCGCCGAGATGACCGAGCGCTACTCGAAGATCCGCTATATCGCCGCCTACGTCGAACGCAAGCGGCGTGAGCTCGGTGAGTGGAACGACGCCCAGGGCATCGAGGATACGAGTATCGTCAATGGGCGGCACCTGACCAACGTCGGCACATTTCGCGCCTATCTCGTCGCCTACTTGGAGAGTCATCCCGCGATTCACCAGGAGATGACATTGCTGGTGCGTCAGCTCGCGCCGACGCCGGACGGCCTGCCGATCGAGATCTACTGCTTCACCAACGACCCGGCGTGGGTGCGATATGAGTCGATCCAGGCCGATATCTTCGACCACATTCTGGCGATCGCCCCGGAGTTCGATCTGCGGGTCTTTCAGCATCCGAGCGGCGGCGATCTCGCAGCTCTCAAGCCGGTATTGTCAACTTAGTCGAGCGCGATCGACGACTGCCCACTTTGCTCCGCCATTTCAAGCCGCCAGCGAGACCTCTGCCCGGTTGTTCGCCCAGCACCGGATATCGTGGCGAACCACCGGCACTTCCTTTCACGGTGATCACAGCCGTAACTGGTGCGCTTGTTAGTGATCAGGCGACCCTCTCCTTGGCCCTGTGCCTTCAGTAGCTTACAAAAGAAGCGTTTAGCTGCCCGGCGATCCCTGCAAGCCCCAGACTTGTGCTGACCTCGTGTAACTTGACACTACCTGCCGATGTACTTCGACCCGGAAACCGGCGACAGCTAGTCTGTCCTCGATCGCAGACCGAAGTGGCTGAAAGAGCGACCCCTCTAGGAATGGCCGCTAGACAAACTGAGAATACGCCGCAATCCTTGGCAGCCGTGAGGTTAGAGTTGCAAGGGGAGGGTGTGGGGGCGGGACGCCTGCGCGATGAGAGAGAGCAATCTCGCGCCGACATCCCGCCCGGAAGGGGCGTTGGGGCAGGGAGTTTCGGTGCTCCAGGCCGGAGCACCAGGGTGGCGGAAAAATGCAACCGGATGCACCGGCTACATAACTTCTAGATCTGCTACGAGTGTTGCCGACTAACGACTCGCCAAACGCTGATAGAGGCCTACTTCGAAACCCCTTCTGAGACTGTCGGCGAAAGCTAGGGCCGGATGCCCGCCGCGCACTTTCTGCAGTCCATACAGTACCCGCTGGGCCTCGCTGATGCGTCGCTGCAAAATCAATGTTTCGGCCAGGAAAGCCCGCGCCTCGAGGTGCCCTGGCACCGCGCCGAGGACTTTCCAATAGCACCTCTCGGCGGCCCGGTAGCGGCCCTTGGCAAAAGCTCGCAGCCCCTCGATCAATGTCGTCGTCGAGCGTTCGGAGTTTTGTACCGCGTTGACGGTGGTGTCGTGCCGAGTCTTCGAGATATCGCTGACGGTACTCCGCAAAGCAGTCTCTACCGCTGTGCTCTCAGGCAGTTGGAACCAGCTACTCCGATTCGGTGTTAGCTCACTCGCGCCGCGGATTGATTCCATCGGACCCCCTTCGTTATGGTCACAGTAACCGCCGGACGCCGCCGACCGGATTGGCTGGAGGTCGGGCAACGCCCTGACTCCACGCCCCGCGGCTACTGCTTATCGGCCAACGTCCCGAAGCACCGACCGGGGGAGAAACCAAAGGTTTCGCCACGATTGCCTCAGGACTTGATGACTCATACCAAAGCAAGTGCCATACCAGCCTTGAACTACCGTCTTAAGTACTTGATACGAACAAACTTATGGTCTAGACACAGATCTCAGGAGGGTTCGCTGAAGGAAGAAATCGGGGAATTTTTCCCTGCTCCGAGAATCAGTTGAGAGGCTGGGATAACTTGGTATCGATGCGTTTGAGCTGCTCGAGTTCTTCGCGCAAGCGCTCCAACTGCTGCTCGCTCTCGGCCAGCTCCATGGCGCGTACCTTGAACTGGCGGCTGAGTTGGGTGAGCTGACGATCGAGCAGGTTAATCTCGCGATTCTTGCGCTCTTCGAGTTCGGCCAGACTCTCTTGCAGAGCACGGGAACCCTCGATCAACCGCTCGATGAACAGAGTGCGGGTTCTGACCGCGCTTCTTAGCCGATCGAGATCTTCGCCGAGGGCCAAGAACAGCTCGGCCGCTGGTCGATACTGGCTCTCCGGATAGCTATCGATCAGCCGACTGAACCACTCGCCGGCCCGCTGCCACTGCTGCCGACCGGGGGCCAACGCCAGGCTCAATCCGAGGCGGAACATCAGCCGATCACCTGCCTCGAGGCTCGCCACAGGTGGCTCTAGGGAGATCTCGTAAGCGGCAGCGGCAGCGGCGAAATCGCGATTGTCGTAGAGCTGGTCGGCGGGGTTGGCCAGCGGTGCGGTGGTGATACAGCCGGCGATCGCGAGCTGCATGGTCAAGGCAGCAAGGGCTGGGCCGAGTGCGACGCAGCTCTTGCACCAGCTTTGTGCCAGACCCCCTGCTAAGAATCCAGGCGCGGAAAAATAGCGCTTGTCTGTGCTTCCATCGAGATATCGCCGCCGCTTGCTAACGCTCATTTCCGCCTTCTCTCTCTGCTCCACCGGCCGGCTTGGGCGGCCGCGAGGTGGGTGAACCTCCGCTCGGTAGCAGCAGGTGGAACACACTGCCACCGTCTGGATTGTCGACCACCCAGATCGCCCCGCCGTGGGCATCGACGATCTCGCGGCAGATCGCTAGCCCGAGACCAACGCTGCCTTTTGCCCGCCGGGCGGCCGCCCCACCTTGTTGAAACTTCTCGAAAATCCTCACCTTATGCTCATCCGGCACCCCGATACCCCGATCAGCAATGCTGAGCATGGCGAATCCACCAGTACCTAGTTTGGGCCGCAAACTTGCCGGCACTTCCCTTGGCAACTCGGCACACTGCACTACCCGCACCGCCAGTGGTGCGCCCACGGGTGAGAACTTGAGAGCGTTCTCAAGCAGGTTTTCGATCACCTGAATCAGCCGATCGCCGTCTAGACGCAGCCGCACCGGCTGCTGGGGCATATCCACCTGCAACTCGATCCGGCGCTCAGCCAGGCGGGTCTCGAGCTCTACCACCACCAGGCGGGTCAGAGCGACCAGGTCTCGCGGCTTGAGATCCAGCTCCAATCCACCAGCTTCCATATGCGACAAGTCGAGCAGCTTGGAGATCATCGCCGACAGCCGCCGGCCGCTTTCCAGATTGAGCGTCACCAAGCGACGTTGCTTGGCGGTCAGCGGTCCGGGAATCTGTTCCAGCAACAGTTGATTGGTCTCGTGCATCGCCGTCAACGGAGTCTTCAACTCGTGGGATACATGGGCCAAGAACTGCTTCTTCATCTGGTCCAGGGCATCGAGACGCCGCACCATCTTGTTGAACGAGGCCGCCAGGCGGGCGAACTCGTCGCCCCGCGAATCGTCGAGCTGGTAGGTAAACCGTCCCTCGGCCACCGCCCGAGTGCCAGCGATCAGCCTTTTGAGTGGCTCATTGATCGAGCGAATGGTGACAAAGCCGACCACGAAGGTCATCAGCAAAGCCGCCGCCGCCACGCTCCACGAGACGCGGCGGGCTTGGCTGCTGGCGTTGGCCACCAAGCTGGTCTGGTTTTGGATCGCCTGTTTGGTGGCTTGCAAGGCACTGTCGACTCGCCGGCCCAACAACTCCAAGCGACTGAGTTCGAAGGAACGTTCGAGCTGGTCGAGGCGCCCTATCTCCTCGACCAACTCACCGATCTCTTGCACCGCCGCCGCCGGCAGGCCACTCTTGAGCTGCTTGACTGAAGGCAGGGACGCGACCTCCATACCGCCGCCCACTTCGCCCTCTTCCCATAACTGCCGCAGCGCCGCCAGCGCCGACGCTTCTGCAGGTGAACGAGTCACCGAGTCCAGTCGCGCCAAATGCAGACCGAATTCAGTGCTCAGTTGGGTGAGGCGATCACCGTATACCGGATCGCCGGTGAGGTAGAGTTTGCGGGTCATTTCAGTGAGTTCACCGACCCGGCTGCGCAAATCCGCCGCGATCGAAGCCGCCTCGAGCTTGGTCTGCGCCAGGTCGCGGTTAACTCCCACCAGGTAGCGCAGCATTTGCGCATGGTAGGCCAACACGCCGACCAACACCGCCGCCAGCAGCACGGCGCCAGCCACCATCTTGGTCGATACTCTCACTCCGTTCTCACTCCCGGCTCAGCGCGCCGACTCCGCCACTTTGCCGTAGGCTCTTAGCTTGTTGCGAATGGTCTTGACGTCGAGACCTAGCTGGCGCGCCGCCTTAGCCTTGTTATTGGCAACCTGTTTGAGCGTCTCTTGAATCACGAATCGCTCAGCCTCGGCCATGGTGACCTTCGGCGGCAGAGTCAAACGTGTTTGCAGCTCGCCCTGGGAGCTCCACACGAAGGCTGGCAAGTGCTGCTGGGTGATCCAGCCCTTGCCGGCGACAATCACCGCCCGCTCCATGACGTTACGCAGTTCCCGCACATTGCCCGGCCAGGGATAGAGCCGCAGCCTCTCTTCGACGATTGGATCCAGTCCCTCGACATTGGCACTATGCTTGCGATTGAATTCGCCAACGAAATGTTGGGCGAGCAAGGGAATATCATCCAGTCGTTGCCGCAGAGGCGGCAGTGCCACGGTGAAGACATTGAGGCGGTAGTAGAGATCCTGCCGCAGACTTCCCTCTTCGACCGCCCGCGGCGGTTCCCGATTGGTCGCCGCCAACAGGCGAACATCGAACTCCATCTCCCGCGCTCCACCAAGACGCCGCACACGACAATCTTCGAGCACGCGCAAGAACTTTGGCTGCACTGGCAGCGGCATCTCGGCGAATTCATCGAGAAATAAGGTGCCCCGATCGGCGAGTTCGAACCACCCAGCCTTGGTGGCCACGGCGCCGGTAAAGGCCCCCTTTTCATGCCCGAACAACTCGCTCTCGACCAGTCCTTCGGCGATCGCCGCGGTGTTGACCGCGATGTAGGGGTGCGGACTGCGGCTGCTCAGCTGATGGATGGTCCTGGCGACCAGTTCTTTGCCGGTGCCGGACTCACCGATGATGATCGCCGACGCCTGATTCTTGGCCAGTAACTTGAGGGTCTTGTAGAGCTTGCGCATCGGCCGGCTGATACCGACGATCGGCCCCAGTCCAGCCCGCTGATCGAGGCGCCGCTGGAGCTGGCGGCTGACGATGCCGCGCTGGTGGTCGTGTAAAGCACTTTCTAACGTGGTCTTGAGCTTGTCGTAGTCCAGCGGTTTGGTCAGAAAATCCCTCGCGCCGTACTTCATCGCCCGCACTGCCGCGTCGATCGAACCGTAGGCGGTGATCAGGATCACCACCCGGCGCGAATTCTCTTGCCGCAACCAGCGCAGCAATTCCAACCCCGAGAAGTCAGGCAACGAGACATCGGTGATCACCACCGCTGGATCGTGGCGCGCGGCCAGGCGCCGAGCCTGCTCGCCGGTTTCGGCCAGAAGGACCTCGAATCCCCAGGGCTGGAGACGCATTTCCAGCACCTCGCGCATCGCCGCTTCGTCGTCGACAACCAATACTCTGGGCAGCCTGGTGCTCATCCGACTCGATCCCCCAGTCCATGCCGCCGCTCGAAACTCCGAGCTGCTGAGCCGAAGCCTATGCAACTGGCGGGGATGGATCTGTGGTCGGCTTGCATTTGCATATTGCAATTTACCACAGAAAGCTGTCGGCCTACGCGAAGCGCCAGAAGCCGGTGGCTGCCCCCCTCAGCAGCCGCTCCACAGCTGTCGTATACTCGGCCCACCGATGTCAGCCTCGTCCCTCCTAGCTGAATCCTCAGCCAACGAACTTGAGCACTCTGCTAACCCGGATCCGCCATTCGATGCGCGCAAGCCATCGCCCTTGTTGTTGCTCAGCGAAGGACGTGCCCTCTATGAATTGAGCTGGTACTGGCTAGCCCGGCCGATGCTCGACCGGGCCGCTCATGGCGACGGGCATCCGGTGTTGGTGCTTCCGGGCTTCGTCGCCACTGGGTTGTCAACCCGCCCACTGCGCAGTTTCTTGCGTCAGCATGAGTTTGGCGCCCACTGCTGGGCTCAGGGACGCAATCTCGGACCGGTTGAAGGACTCGAAGACCGCTTGGAAGAACGCCTAGGGGAACTACACCAGCGCTACGGCCGCAAGGTCAGCCTGGTCGGCTGGAGCCTCGGCGGTGTTTTTGCCCGCCTGCTCGCCAACCGCGCACCCGACTTGGTGCGTTCGGTCATCACTTTGGGCAGCCCATTCCGAAACGACCCCAAGGCTAACCGTAGCTGGCGGCTGATGGAGCTGCTCAGCGGTCAGCGCATCGACCAGGTGCCGACCGAGACCTTTGCGCGGATACGAAACACCCCTCCGGTGCCAACGACCTCCGTCTACTCGCGCACCGACGGCGTCGCCGCGTGGCGCTGCTGCATCGATCGAGAAGGGCCACAAGCAGAGAACGTCGAGGTCTCTGGCAGCCATTGTGGCCTGGGGTGGAATCCGCTGGTGCTCTACTTGCTGGCCGATCGACTGGCACAGCCCGAAGGCTCTTGGCAGCGGTTTGAAGCACCACGAGCCTTGCGCTGGCTCTACCCCAGTAGCTAGGACCAAGTCCGACCAGCATCTCGCAATCACCTGGCGTCGAAGTTGACCCGGCGCCTCCAGGAGCGGCAATGCAACAGCTCAGCGGACTCGACGCTTCCTTTCTCTACCTCGAGACCGAAAACGCACCGATGCACATCGGTGGAGTCTCGATTCTCGACCCGACAACCGAGAACGGCAAGCTCGACTTCGCTGGATTCAGCAAATTCATCGCCAGCCGGCTGCATGTCACTCGCACCTTCCGCCAGCGGTTGGTCGAAGTACCGCTGAACTTGGGCAAGCCCTATTGGATCGACGATGACCAGTTCGAACTTTCGGCCCATGTCGAGCAAACCCAACTGCCCCACCCCGGCGGCATGCGCGAGCTGTCGGCGCTGGTCTCCTGGCAGCTGGAGCAACAGCTCGACCGCAAGCGGCCCCTCTGGCACATTCTGTGGGCGTCAGGTATCGACTCCATCGCCGGCATCCCAAACGGATCCGTGGCGCTGATCAGCAAGGTCCACCACGCCGCGATCGACGGCATGTCGGGAGCGGCGATCTTGGGTGCTCTCTTCGACCTCAGCCCGACGCCGGCGCCACTACACCCCGCTCCCCCTCTTCGAACCAGCGAGACGCCGAGCAAAGCGCGGTTGTTAGGCCGGGCCTATCGCAACTTGCTGCGCTCGCCGCTCGCTCTGCGCGGGGCAGCGGGCTCTACTGCCAGCGGCCTGGCAAAGACCGCCAGCGCCCGTTGGGAAAAAGATGTGGAGCCACCACCGATGCCGTTCAGCGCACCGCGAACGCCGCTCAATGTGCCGGTGGGCAAACGCCGCACCTGGGGCGGCGCCCTGCTCTCGCTGGAGCGCATCAAGAAGCTCAAGAAAGCTGCCGGCGGCACGGTCAACGACGTTGTCCTCGCCCTCTGCGCCGGTGCCCTGCGACGCCACCTTCTTAACCTCGAAGCGCTGCCTGAGAAGCCGCTGGTGGCCATGGTGCCGGTGTCCGTTCGGGACGATTCGGAGCGCGGCACGATGGGCAACCAGGTGTCAGCCATGTTGGTTTCTCTGGCGACGGATGTGGCAGATCCTCTGCCGCGCCTGCGCGCCATCCACCAAGGCACCCGCCGCTCCAAAACCTTCCACAAAGCGATCGGTGCTCGCACCTTGACCGAGGTCTCAAATTTCATTCCCTTCTCTCTCGCTGGCCTCGCCGCCAGGCTCTATAGCCGCAGCCGCCTCGCCGACCGCCACCGGCCCTTGTTCAACCTGGTGATTACCAATGTGCCCGGTCCGCAAGCGCCCCTCTATGTTCATGGCGCCCGCCTGCTGGCCCATGTCGGCATGGCGCCGATCTTCGATGGGATGGGCTTGATCCTGCCGATCTTCAGCTACGCTGGTCAGCTGGCCATCGGCGTTACCTCGTGCCCCGAAGTAATCTCGGATCCGGAGCGCTTCGCCAGCTACTTGAAAGAAGAGCTCAAAGACCTCGAAAACGCTGTTCTCAGCACCGCGTAGCCCGCAGCGGTTCCTGCTGAACCAGCACCCGAATCACCTCAATCTGCGTCTTTCGCCGCTGCCGAGGTCGGCAGCGAGCGAAGATTTCTCGCCCCAGCAGAGAGCCGCCTGGAACTAGAGCCCCTATGGTAGAAACGGATTGGAGGTCTGTATCTTTAGGGCCCCGGAAGGCACCATTGATGGCAAAAAGATCACCGATTCGGCCGCTCGAACTTCCTGATCTCGTCGGCAATACGCCGCTACTACACCTGGACCGAGTTCTCGGTAAACTACCCTTTCGCCTCTACGGCAAATTCGAAGGCGCCAACGCTACTGGCAGCAGCAAGGATCGGCCCGCTTCGGAAGTGATCGAGCGCGCCTTCGAGCGCGGAGAAATCAATCGAGAAACCACCATCATAGAATCGAGTTCCGGCAACATGGGCATCGCCCTAGCTCAGGTTTGCTCGCGCCATGGTCTCAGATTTATCTGCGTTGTCGACCCCAAGATCACCGGCCAGAGCCTAGCTCTGCTCAGAGCCTACGGCGCCGAGATAGAGATGGTGCCGGCGCCGGATGCAAAGAGCGGAGAATTCCTGATCGCCCGACTCGAGCGGATCGACGAGATGCTGGTCGAGATTCCCAACAGCTACTGGACTCGCCAATACTCCAATCCCGACAATCCAAGGGCACATTTCCGCACCATGCAGGAGATCTCAGAAGGGCTGGATGGACAAGTGGACTATCTGTTCATCGCCACCGGATCGTGTGGCACGATCCGCGGTTGTGCTGACTACATCGCTGACAACCATCTCGAAACTCGACTGGTGGCCGTCGACGCGGTCGGTAGTGTAATCTACGGTGGTGAGCGGACCCAGCGACTAATTCCGGGCTTCGGCTCAGCCAAGCGGCCGAAAATTTTCCGCGAAGACATGGCGGATGGTTTCGTCAAGATCGACGACCAAGAGAGTGTTATCGGCTGCCATTGGTTGGTGCAACGAGAAGCAATTCTCGGCGGCGGCTCTTCAGGCGCGGTAATTATGGCGATCGACAGAATGCAGCAGCAAATCCGGCCCGATACCAACGTCGTCGCCCTGCTGCCAGATCGCGGAGACCGTTACCTGGATACGATTTATTCGGTAGACTGGGTCAAGGAACACTTCGGCGACATTTCCCATTTTTGGGAGACAAGTCGGCGAGTTCCTGCTCAACTACTGGCCAGCCCAGTACCACTCCAATGAACTAACTCAGCCCAATGGACTCAATCGCGGAGATGCACAGATCATGAAACTCGGAGACGTATTGCGGAAAGAGAGGCAGAAAGCCTCGCTTTCTACCCAGGAAGTAGCTCAAAAAATGAGCCTAGCGACCGATGCGTACGAAGAAATTGAAGCTGGCGACTCAGATGCCGAGGTCTGGGGACCGCGCCTAGCTTTGATCGCCATCGAACTCGAAACTCCAACCTCGCGTCTCCTCGCCACCAGCGGTCGCGCCGCCGACACCGTCCAGGGCCAGGCTGGTGGACTCATCAAAGGACATCGAGAGAGGCGCGAGAAGAGCATTGAGCAACTTGCAGCTGCTTTAGAAATAACCACCGACGACTATACTCAAATCGAGGCCGGTGAGTCTCCGCTAGAGACCTTAGGCCCGCAGCTACTAGCCTTTTCAGAAGCTATTGAACAGCCGGTCTTCAATCTCTTCTATCCCTGCGGCCTACCATTCCAAGAGCTGGACGACTATCCCTGAGCCTTCCCCCCCCCTCAGCAGCTCCGCGCGCGGTTCACCAAGTGGCGAGCCGCGCGTTGCCGCCTCCTCGCTCGTGCCTCAGTCGCGGGCAGTCCAAGGAGCCGGTAGGAACCCACGCAGACGGGTGCCAACCCCCTCCTCCTCGGCCAAACGCACGGCCAAACCGCCGACCGCCAGATCCAACACCCCCAAACCAAAGGGGCTAAAGACCACTGCGCGCTCGCTGTCGGAACGGGCTGGTTGATTGCCGAGCAGGATGTCAGCCAGCGGACAGCGGACAAAGTCGCGATGGCCGACCTCAGTCTCGGTGAGATGTATCGAAGTGCCAGCTCTCGCCACATGATCGAGATCGTCGACTACGTTGTCAGCTGCCAGAATCGCCCGCGGAGCCAAATCGCGCAAAGAAATATGTAGCACCACTCCACCAGCAGCCATCGGAGAAAGGTCGTCTAGGTAGGGAGCACCAGCTGTCGTAGCGAAAGACACCAGAGAGCGCCCAGCGAGCAGCTGCTCCATGCTGGGCACCTGCTCGATCTCGACCTCACCCAGACTGCGGCGGCAATGGTCGACAAATTGCTTCGCCCGTTCGTCGGACAGATCGAAAACGAGAACCCTCTCCAGACCGCTGAGGGCAGACCGCAGAAACCGCAGAATTTCGAAATTTATCAGGCCACATCCCACCAAGGCAACACTCTCCACGCGACGGCCATCAAGCAACACCCGCGCCGCCAAAGCCGCGCTCGCGGCGGTCCGCTTGGAGCTGACAATCGAAGCTTCCAATAGTGCCTCGGGATGCCCCGTGCGAGCCGAGTTCAGCGCCATCAACGCTGAGGCCCTGTCAAGTCCTGAGGTGATGTTGCCTGGGAACGAAGATATCCACTTCATCCCCGCCAGATCGTAGTCTCCGCCCAAGAAGGCCGGCAGGCATATGATCCTGTTCGCAGGTTCCTCGGGGAAACGTAGGAAGCTCGAATGAGGCAGAGAGCTAGCGCCTTGACGATGCAACCTGTAGGCGGCGGCGACTTCATCGAGAATCTGCGTCTCTCGGTCTCTCAACAGAGAGAAAATCTCGTCACCCCTTAGGATCAACAAATGGTCATCAGTCAATAGCTCAACCTCAGAGCATAAAGCCGCCTGAACGACAAAACGCCCAATTTACAGTGAATTCTCTATCAAACACCCACAATCTCGGCATCGTCTTCACCGATCCAAATTGCTGGCAGATGTCTGACCGCTAGCTCTCTACGTCTGCGACCGGGCCTCGACCGCCGAAGTCAAAGTCCGACCCCCGCATTATGTCGTCAGGCACTTGCCCGCAAATTCTAACACACCACCACCAACCGAAGTGAACTGCTCTGTACCGTCGAGCGGAGCTGAAGACAGATAACGCATCTAAACCTGTACAAGGTAGATTGTTAAACTTAGTCACTTCACAAGAGCCTCTTATCGACAGCTAGACAAAAGATAGAAACTGTTCTATCGCTACTCGTTGACAGAGTAAGATGCCTCATCTATTCTTCCCCCACACCAAAGCCTTGGGGTGGTCATTCAACTCCAGGCGAGTAGGGGACCAAAACTTGATCAGACTAAATCCAGACTAGAGTCAGCTATTCGAGAACTCGCCAAACTGAGTTCTTGGTGTCAGCCTACGTGCTAGTGGTCGGCAATAGCGACCTACAATCCATCCTCCAGGAACCGCTTAGGGGGCCTGGAAAGCGTGGAGCGCGCCTACCAGCCGGAAGCCTGCAAAACCTTTTTGGTAAGTAGTCGAACAGGATACCGCTGTCTACTTGCAGCTCTCTTGGGAGCTTGGGCCAGATCATCGGCCCGAGTCAGCTCACTTTCTTTCACAGACGGTAACCAGAGCGAATGAAATCCGCAACCTGGGCTTCACCGGGAGAATTGCGCGCGCCAGAAGGAGTGTCTAAATGCAACGCCTGCCGCCTTGACAGTCCACCATCGATAGACTTTTCATCACGAGATAGCAGCAACTTTTTGCATACGTTTAACTACACTTCAAACGAGTTCCTAATCGAACCCGAATTCAACCGTCCCCATCCTTATTGAGGAAATCATTCCATGTCGATCAACACCTTCCGCCAGAACCTACTCAACAATGAGTCATCCAGCCCCATGAACCACGCCTTGGTCAAGCTGCAGAATGTCTCGAATCCCGCCGACTTACTGAGCAAGTCGAGCGTCGACTTTTTCCAGTGGCAGCCGTGGAATCCCGACGCCGAGACCAATATCTGACCGGGTCCCACCCCACCAAGCTGCCGCCGTCCAGTGGCGGCAGCGCCCGACCTTCCGATTGAGATCGCTGCTGATCACACCCAGCGCTCGCTGCTGCCGCGGCCCAGCCAGGACTTGCCAGGATCCGTTATTGCTCCCTATAATGGCCGCCTCCAGACCATGGCCACCCCCGGTAGGAAACCAGAAAGCTAGCAGGGGAAGGAGCCCAAAAAGTATCGGAGCGGCGATGATTCTTGATAGCCAGAGCGTGCTCGAGAAGATCCAAGACCGGTTATTGAACTGCTCTCAGATCCACGGCTGGCCAGAGATGGTCGAGCTGATCAATCGCCCGGTGACGACTGCCGCGACACCGTGTTGGGAGTATCCACTGATCGCCGCCGAAGCCGTTGGCGGAAGAATGGACGAAGCGATACCCGCAGCAACCACGATTTTCTCTCTTTTACAGAGCATCCACCTTGTTGACGACATTATAGACCACGACCCGCGCGGCCTTTTTCGGCAACTAGGAGAGGGCAACGTGGCCAACATCGCGCTCGCATTCCAAGCGATCGCGGCGACAGTCTTGGTCGATCTCCCACTACCAGCCAAAGTTATTGCCGAAGCCCAAGCCTGCGTCGCTGAGGTCGCCCTCAATACAGCTGCTGGGCAACGCCTCGACGCCCTCGAGATCACCGACGAGGCAACTTACTGGCGGGCAGCCCTGGCTAAGACACCGCCCCTATTTGGCGGCGCGTTGAAGCTCGGGGCACTACTCGCCGGAGCCGAATCGAAAATCTGCTCCCAACTTGAAGACCTGGGGCAGCCGATTGGCAAGATCGTCCAACTCAGTGATGACCTACGGGACGCCATGGAAAGCCCGGCAAACGCAGACTGGCAAGGCCGCGGCAATAACTTGGCGATCTTATACGCCACGACAGCAGACTACCCAGAACGGCAGCTCTTCGAAGATCTCCTGCCGCGGGTCGGGGCCGAGCCAGAAGCGCTGACTGAAGCGCAAGGAATTCTGGTGCGCAGCGGCGCGGTGAGTTATTGCGCCTTCCATATGATCGAGACCTACCGTGTTGGCAACAACCTGGTCGCCGCGACAGGTCTGGCCAACAGCAAGTCCATTACCGACCTGCTGGACCACTTGACTCTACCCCTGAAGAGTCTATTGGAGGCTGTAGGGGTCGATACCGCGGCGGAGCTCTTCGAGCCATGAGGCTGCCGACCCAAAGCCTGACCCAGAATCGCCTTGGCAATGCAGTCTGCGTACTACTCTCTTTCCTGATTCTCACTACTTGCCTATTCTATTCCTACAACTTCCTCAAGCGACCGAATTTCGGTTTCTTACTCTACCCCTACACTTGGGCCGTGGACCGAATTACCGAGCCTTGCCATGCGCCGACCGGTTGTCTGGAACTGGGCGACCAGGTCCTGCAGATCGGCGACACCCGCTTCGGGACTTTTCGCAACAGTCGTTCCAGTCGGCTCTACAACTCTTTCAAAGTGGGTCAATCGGTAGACTTCGTTATTCTCCGCAATGATCAACAGATGACTGTTGCAGTCCAAGTGCTGCCCGGCACCCGGGCTGGAGCGCTCGACAACTTCTTAGCTTTCTTCTTTCCACTGATCTTCTGGTTAACCGGCAGCATCGCCATAGTCTTTCTGCGGCCGCGGGACGAGCGCTGGCTACTCCTAGTCGCCTTCTGGTACGACGTCGCTCTTTGGACGGCTTCTGGATTCGTCTCGGCGACTCAGATGTCCTACTCGTCAGTCGTTTTCAATTTCTCGATATGGCTCTTTATCCCGTTGATTATTCACCTTCACCTGATCCTGCCAAATAGTATTCTGCCACGAATCGACCGCTGGATTCTACCTCCCCTCTACCTCGCCACCTTGACCTTGCTGATTCTCGACCAACTTTACTTACTCGAGCGCTCAGTGAACCTGCAGTTGTGGCTGATCTCGATCGGTACCTCGCTGGTATTGTTGGCATCGCGTTACTTCCGCCAAGTCCAAATGGCCAGTCGAGTGGCGAGCCGCCTTATGGCTTTTGGTGTCGCCATCGGCTTGGGCCCATTTGTGATCACCCTTTACATCACTCTCTTTCTCAACTTGCTACCAAAATACAACCGGCTTCTCGATGGCGTCGCGATGCTCGTGGTACCGATCTGGCCAATGTCCTACCTCTACGCAATCTACAAACTGGGACGAAGCAAGTTCGAGTTCCGTGCCAATCGCTTACTTACTTCCTATGGATTCTTCTCAGCCTACATTGCTCTCTTCGTTGCCACCTACTTCGTCCTCTACTACTTCGTCGACGACAATTGGCCGGGAATGACCGAGGACCCGGTAATCTTCAGCCTGCTGACTTCCGCTTTATTTGTTGCCCTCGGGCCAACCCTTCGCAATCGCTTCCAGCAACTTGTAGATCGCAATATCTTTGGTATCAGGTATCGGCCCGAAGCGCTAGTTAGTGGATTCGCAGAGCGCATCCCGACTTCCTTCAATCGCGAAATCCTGAAACACCTAATCGTCACCGAGATCTTGCCTACCTTGCTGATCCGACAATCATGTCTATACCTCTTCGACGAGGAAGATCCAACTCCCCTCTACATCCAGGATCTTCCCTCACACCTGATCGCCCGGCCTCTGGACCGGGAACAGTTAGCTCAGCTGCTGACGTCCTCGGGCCGACATCTTAAGCGAGAGACTCAGGCCGGGCCGATGTCCTGGATCCGACTGGTGATACCGCTTTCAATCGCCGACCGCTACATCGGAGTCTGGCTCTTCGGCCGGCGTGACCCGGACGACTTTTACCCAGAGAGTGACATCAGCCTGTTGCGCAACCTTGCCAACCAAATCGCCCCGGTTACAGAACATGTGCGACTGGTGGAGGCGGCACAACAAGAGATCGAGGAGAACCGGCGGCTACAAAATCAGCTGGTACAATCTCAGAAAATGGAGGCTGTCGGTCGGCTTTCTGCCGGCATCGCCCACGACTTCAACAACCTGTTGTCGGTCATTATCGGCTATTCCGATTTGCTGCTGGCTCGGTTTCGTGGGCAGCGTCCAATCCAAGAATACGTGTCCGACATTCGAGATGCCGGCAAGCGTGCTTCAGTGCTAACCAAGCAGCTGTTGACCTTCAGTCGCCAACAGGCCGTCGAGGCCCAGGTAGTCGACCTCAACCGAGTGATCTCCGAGGTCGAGAGTCTCCTCAGCCGGGCCATCAGCGGAGATATCGAGCTAAAGGTCGAGTTGGGCAGTTCGGAATACTTGGTGATGGTCGATCCGGGTCAAATTGAGCAGGTGCTGCTCAACCTAGCAGTGAATGCCAGTGATGCCATGCCCAATGGCGGAGTCCTTGCCGTTAGCACCGATCGAGGTGATCAGACTGCCTGGGGCAATGATCTCAATTTGCCCACCAATGACTTTGTTCACCTATCTGTTGCCGACAGTGGTTGCGGTATTCCGAACTCTGCTTTGGAGCATATCTTCGAGCCCTTCTTCACCACTAAGGACATTGGAAAGGGCACCGGACTCGGGTTGTCAATGGTCTATGGCATTATCAGTCAAAGTGATGGCTATATTTTCGTCGACAGTCGGGTTGCCAGACGAACTGGAGGCCAGGTCGACGATCAATCCTACTCCGGCACTAGATTTGACATTTATCTGCCGCTGACTACCGAGAAAATCTCGGCCCCTCTCAACGTTCCAGAAGAGCCGACTGATCAACCCTCTGGAATTGGCACCATTCTAGTGGTCGAAGATAACGATATAGTTCGTAAAGTCACTTGCGAAATCCTACGCGACTGCGGATATCAGGTTATCGAGGCCAGTGACGGGAAATTGGCTCTAAGAGTATTCGAGCAGCACACTGGCCACATCGATCTACTATTGACTGATGTGGTGATGCCGGCCATTAGAGGCCCAGAGCTCGCTCGACGACTACTGCTGATGGCTCCTTCTCTACGGGTGATCCTGATGTCTGGCTACAACGACGAGTCTATGATTGAAGGCGGCGTTAGCACCTCTTGGCCGATGATTCGCAAGCCCTTCTCCCCGGCATCCCTTTGTCGGGAGATTCACGCCCAACTCGATTCCGGGTCCTCGCCAGCCAGCAAGTAGCTCGCAAAGAAAATTGTATTTTCTATATATCTATTGCTAAACCACTGACCCCAGTTTGACCTCGACTGAGCAACCGCGGGGGGCCATTTAGCGCCCCCTCTAGATAATTCACCCGCCTGCACAAAACCGGGGAATACACTCGGCTCTCATACCTATTGTTAGATGCGTATGGCAGGGTGCTGTTTGGCCTGACCGCCTGCGAGGCGCTCATCCATACTGTGCGGAGTTGCCCCCTAACGTAAGTTCGCAAGCGAGAGGGAAATTTCTTCTGAAAGGAGAATAGAGATGCCCTGTGCACCCCACTGACTAGCTCGAGAAGTCAAACTCGCCGAGTCGTCGTACCAGACTCCGACATCCTCCTGCTGCCCGTTCTGGCAGATTCACAACTAGTTTCAGGAGACCAGCCATGACGATCAAAGCATTTCCTTCGATGCTTCGCCTAGAAGGCCATCCGCAACCGCTGTGGAGGGCATTGAGAAGTCTCACTCGGAGCAAACTCGAACCGGGCGAGGTGTCCATGCGGTTCCTGAGTTGGGAGCCTTGGGTGCCTGGGCTTGGGGATGAGACCGGAGCAAGTCCGGCTTGAGGACCTCTGGGCGATTGAAACCAGTCTCGTGTCGTTTTCGCCTGGCCTCGTCTTGTCACCACCACCGGCTGCAGGGCGAGGCTTCTAGTCCGCCGTTGCTGGCGGGTCTCGCAGACGATCTGCCAGCCCCGAGCTTCGCAAGGCTGGACTTTCTATCGCGAACCGGAGAATCTCTCGACTGGCAAAGATCTGTACTTTGCTACGCGCCCGGGTCAGCGCGGTATAAAGTAACTGCCGGGAAAGCACTGGAGAGATTTCCACCGGCAGTACAATCGCCACCTCTTGGTGTTCTGATCCTTGGCTCTTGTGCACGCTCGAGGCCAGCGCCGATTCATGTGCTGGCAGCCACGAGGGAGCCACTTCGCGGACTCCATCGGCGGCTGCAAAGTAGGCTTGAGGACCGCGCTGCGGATGACTGGCAATGACCCCAAAATCCCCGTTGTAGAGTTCTTGGCGGTAGTCGTTGCGGGTGAGGATCAGAGGCCGCCCTTCATAATGCCCACCGGCCAGGCGCTGTAAACCCTGCGCAGAGTCCAAGTGCCGCTCAATTGCTGAGTCCACTGCCAGCGCGCCGAGGGCGCCATGGCGATGGGCGCAGAGAATGCGGAACTGCTCTAGCAACTCGAGCTTGGCGAGCGGGTCTGAAAGCTCTAGCAGCTGGCGCCAGTTTCTCAGCGCCCGAGTGATTAACTGGACAGGCACCTTGCCGCCGGCGGGAGGCTCGATTCTCTGCAACACTTCTTGCCCCGGCTGCTCAAGCAACTGTAATGCTCGCTCGACCTTGCCAAGTCTGACGGCGGTTGCTAGTTCCTCGATCAGGCCGCCAGCGCTGTAGCGGTAGCTGTGTTGCAGAGTAACTATTGAGTCGCCGATAGCGGCGCTGTCATGGTCCCGATTCTCGGTCACCGAGTCTGGCTCGGCGGGCTTCAGGCTTTGCTGCGCGACTTCTTCGATATCCTGCCTCAGGCGGGTCGAGAAGCTGGCAGGTGCGGTACAGATATCGGCCAGAACCGCGCCCGCCTCTACCGCCGCAAGCTGGTCTGGGTCGCCTAATAGGATGCAGCGGGCGGTCTTGGGCAGGGCGCCTAGGAGCCGGCTCATCAGCGCCAGATCAACCATCGAGGCCTCGTCGAGCACTACCAGATCCGCTAGCAACGGCCGCCCTGGGCCATGTCTAAAGTGGCTTGTACTACCGCCTACAGATCCCAGGGCACGATGCACAGTCGAGGCATTCTCGGCTATCCCAGCAATCACCTCCGGCACCACGTCGAGCTGTTGTTTGGCCTGGCGGATCGACTGTCCAAGCCGTGCCGCCGCCTTGCCGGTTGGCGCCAGCAAGAGAGTGCGCGGCGGCGGCTCACCGGCCGCCAATGCCTGCTCGCTGAGGAGAGTCAGAATCTTCACCACCGTGGTGGTCTTGCCGGTGCCAGGGCCACCGGTAATAACGCACAGTCGCCGGAGGACGGCGATGGCCGACGCGACTCGCTGCCAATCGATCGCCACGGTCGAGTTCTTAATAAAGAGGCGTTCCAGGCCGTCGCAGAGCAAATCTCGGTCGACTGCCGGCGGCGGCCCCCCGGCTAGCAGATGAAGGCTCTCTGCAAGGTCTTCTTGATGCCGCCAGTAGCGGTGAAGATAGAGCCTGCCACGGCGATCGAGGATCAAGGGCCGACTCGGCGAGCGCTCTGCTGACGCCGCGGCATCGACCAACGGACTGGCGGCCAGCAGCTCCCGCCAACGCCTTGCCGGTGGCCAACTGCGATCTTCGGTGGAATCCTCAGGGCTGCTCGCCGGTGGCGTCAGCACCCAGCGTTCAAGATCCAAACACGAGTGCCCGCGCCTGAGTTGGCGAGCGGTCAGGGCCACCGCCAACAGCACTTCGGCACGCTCCTCGTTGGCCAGGCGACCCAGGGTGTGGGCCAGCTGCTCGTCCAAGGCGCCCAACTCGCCGGCTGCCCGCAGCTCTTCGAGAGTCGGTGTCACTCGCCCTCTCCAACTGCCAGATCGGGCACCCCGAGGAGCTGGCTGAGGTCTTCGATCAGTTGCGCTGAGGGTAGATCTTGGAAGATGCCGCAAGCCGGCGGGTGATGCTGC
This sequence comes from Candidatus Multivoradales bacterium, assembly GCA_965248925.1. Lineage (GTDB taxonomy): Bacteria > Acidobacteriota > Thermoanaerobaculia > Multivoradales > J023 > CBDFLE01. Next base: position 1,305,593 of record CBDFLE010000005.1, read on the forward strand.
CCCACCCCTCGCAGGAAAAGGTAGATGGCACCACCGAAACTCTGCCGATAACTGTAGCCCGGCTGGCGTAGACGCAGATAGCGATCCACCGCCAGGACGTAGAGGTGGTATTGCAGAAAGTAGTGGTGCTCAGCCATGGCGGTCGTCAATCTGGCCGGCAGATAGTCCTGGGGTCGCGACCCCAGGTGATTGGATTTGTAGTCAAGCACGAACCAGCGGCCATCCTGCTCGAAAACCAAGTCGACAAATCCACGTAAGTAACCACAGAGAGGCGCGAAATCAAGCCGGGCCAGCCGCTGGTAATAGTTCGGTGCCATCGCCGGCGCCTGGTGTCGCGCGAAGAGTTCGGCTAACTGGTCAGCGACCAACTCAGGCCTATTTCTGGCCGCTGCGGCTGGCAGAGTGAAAGGCATCTCGACCAGTCGCCGCTCGGCCTGGCACAGTTGGACCGTGCGACCAGCAACCGCGATCGGTAGTTGCAATGCCGCCTCTATCGCAGAGCTTAGAATCCCGCCCCAACTGGAATCGAGGCCGAACCGCGCCAGGGCCTCGGCGGTGGTACGCCGCACTTGCTGCTGGTCGGCCGAAGGTTCGAGAAGCTCGAAGATCTGATGCACCATATTTCCCGGCTGGCGGCCTGCGGGCAGAGGATCGAGCAGGATCCTCCGCTCCTCGACCGCTGGCGCCAGCAGCGGCGGCCGAGCGCCGGGCAAGGCGTCGGCCAGATTGTCAGCGCCGTCGAGATCGCGCCCTTCATCGAGGGGCGAACTCTCTGCCCCTCGAACCATCGCCGAAAAACTCGACCAGCGCCACGGCAAAGATGCCCGGCGCCGAATCTGACGCGGTCGCAGCTCGGCCTCTGTAGGCAGCCGATGCTCAGCGCGATAGCGACTCGCCGGGCGCTCGTCAATGGGTTGGATTTGCAACCCCACTGCGGCCAGATCAGCAAGCTGCTGCAACTCGAGCCAACGCCCTTCCTCGGACAGGGTCCGCAGACGGTCGCCCGTCGTGCTCCGCAAGGCCGCCGGATCCTGCTCCGCGGCGGCGGCTGGCAAGGGATGCAGCAGATAACCCAGAGCGCTCTTGTGAGCATCTTGAAAGGCACCCCAAACCAGCGTGCAACCGTGGCGGGCGCGGGTCAGAGCAACATAAACCAGACGTAATTCCTCGGCAAAATCCTCTTCCGCTGCTTGCTGCCGATGGTGATCTATCCGCGAGGAGCCCAAGTCCAATTTGCCGCGGTAGCCATCGCTGGGATCGTGAAACCGCACCCAAGGCCGCGACGGCTCGAAATGATCCCAGAGGAAAGGACAGTAGACCAGCGGGTATTCGAGCCCTTTGCTCTTGTGCACTGTCACCAGCTGCACCGCATGGGCGTCGCTCTCCAGGCGAATCTGCGCCACTTCGTGGGCTAATGCCCCTCCCCCACTCCCAGCGCGCAGGCGGGCCAACCAGCGCAGCAAGACCTCGGCACTTCCGCCATAGCGCAGCGCCAGGCTGTCGACCAGCTCGCCGAGGTGACTCCAATTGGTCAAGCGTCGCTCTCCGTCGGCCAGAGCGAGCAAGCGGGCCATGCGCCGCGGATCGTCCAGCATGCGGCGCAGAGCGGCGAGCATGCCCCGCGCTCTCCACGCTTCCGACCAGCTGGCGAAACGCTGCTGCCAAGCCGCCCAGACATCCTGCTGGCCGGTCAATGCGTGCAGTTCACTGGCCGTGCAGCCGATCAAATCAGTCGCCAGAGCGGCCCGCAGAACCCGTGGGTCGCGGGGATTGGCCAGTGCTCGCAAGATCAACTCCAGCTCGGCGGCTTCGGCAGTCTCGAAGACGCTGCTATCGCCGTGCAGAACACTCGGTACGCCGAGTCCACGCAGAGCCGCTTGCATTGCTGCTGCCTGGGCATTGGTACGGCAGAGAACAGCCATGTCGCCAGGCACTACCGGCAGTTCGCCGAGGTGGGTGGCACCCTCGAGGCGGCGGCGGATATCCGCCGCCACGACTCGCGGCAGGCGCTGTCGAGCAGCGGTCTTGGAAATCGGCTTTCCAGGCTTGCCTCCCAGCGAGCCGCTACCCGCCCACAGCACCCGCAAAGGCTGCCGCCAGTCACCGGTGGCGTCCGCCGCCAAGGTGCTGTGCAGCAGATCTTCGGCCGCCGGTCGCGGGGCGACCTGATCGAAAGCAATACCAGCGAACAAAAAGGGACGCGAGCAGCGGCCGAAAAGGGTGCCCAGAGCTGCCAGCAGACCGGGATCGGAACGCCAGTTGACATCCAAGGTGTGCACCGCTCGCGCATCCCGCCGAGCGCTGAGATAGGCAAAGACGTCAGCGCCGCGAAAGGCGTAAATGGCCTGTTTGGGGTCGCCGACCAGGAGCAAGGTCGGCGGCTGGGCGGCGGTCGCCGCGCCGGTCCCCAGGTAGATGCGGCGGAAAATCCTATATTGCAACGAGTCAGTATCTTGAAATTCGTCGATCAATGCCGCCGGATAGCGCCCTCTGAGCTGGGCCGCCAAACGGCCACCGGCGGCACGATCGAGCGCTTGATCGAGGCCGAGGAGGAGGTCGTCGAAACCCTGGCTGCCGCGGGCTGCTTGCCGCCCTGGCAATTCCTGCCGAGCCCAGTCGACAAGTTCTAATTGCAAGGTCAGCGCTTGCTCTTCGAGTTGGCTAGTGAGTTCGAGATCCGCATCGATAAGTTCGGCACAGGCCTCAAAGAGGGGGTGCCGTGGCGTTGGTTTCCCCTTCTTGGTTCCCTTCTCTAAGGCCGCTGGGCTGAGCTTGGCAAGGTCCTGGTGGTAGCGCCCGGGCTGGGCCGGGGTGGCCAGCCGATCGAGTGCCGGCAGCAGGGTCTTGGTGATCGTCGCTCGGCGATAGAGGTTACGGTTGAGGGCTGGCGAGTCGAGAAGCAGGGCTTTGACTTCTCCGCCGGAGGCCCGCCATAGCTCATTCAGACGTTGCCGTGCGCTGTGCCAGCGACCGGCATCCAATGCCGCGGCCGGCCTTTCCTCGCCAGCCGGCAAGAGCTGCAACCGGGGAGCTGACAGTGCCCGGCTAGCCAACCGCGCCAGGAGTTGCGGGTCAATTCCCCGAGCGGCCAAGAAACGCACCAACAGAGGATCGGCGCCATGCACTTGCCGCACCCAAAAGTCTTCCGCCAACTCGGTGATGATCGGCCGCGAATCGGTCGGCAGCGGATCGACAAACGACACCCCGCTCTCGAATGCAGAATCCTGCAACACCCGATGGCAGAAACCATGGATGGTGTAAATCGCCGCTTCGTCGAACTCGCGCACCGCCTGCACCAGGCGAACGCGATCCTCTGCCGCCGACTTCTGGCGCCGCTCCAGGTAGCGATCGAAAACCTCTTCACCCGTCAGCTGCCCGCTGTCCAGAGCAGCGATCACTTGGCGCAAACGTTGGCGCACCTGATCGCGCAATTCAGCCGTCGCCGCCTGGGTGAAGGTCACCACCAGGACCTGGCCAACCTTGAGCCGACGCTCTAGCAACAAGCGCAGAAAGAGGGCCGTCAGACTGTAGGTCTTGCCAGTGCCGGCGCTGGCTTGCAACAGCTGAACACCTTCGAGTTCCACCGCCAGCGGGTCGAAGGTCTTCACGGTGCAACCTCGCGGTGTTGCATCAAGGGGCCAAAGACAGTCGACGAAGCCGCCGTGAAGGAGGTTTGGCGAAGGTCTTCTTCGGCGGCGCCATTCAGCTGCAGTGGGTAGCTATCACGCAGCGGATCGAGATCACCGAAGAGGCGTCGTATTTCGGGCTGATCGAGTTCAGAAGAAGAACGAAAACGCCCCCGCAGCTTGCTCTTGGCGACCTGCAGAGCGGCAGCCCGCCGCGGCTCGTCGGGCGCCTCACCAAGCCTGGCGACGTAGGCGGCGGAGGCTTCGGCAAAAAGTAGCAACGGCCAGCGTTGGCCTAGCACCCACAGATCTAGCAGTTCAACCAAGAGCCGGGCAGGGTCCTCAGGCGGAGCGAAGCGAAGCACCTCGGCGGCGCCACTTCCGCCGCGACCGATGAGCACGCTGGGCTGCGCCCCCAAGGCCCAATTCAGCGCCAAATGACGAATCCACAGACCGAGTTGGGCGGCGGCATGAAGGCGGCCGAAGCGCACTTCGACCAAGGCCGCCGGCCAGCGATCATCAAACCGCCCCTGCAGCAAGAACCGACGGTTGGCACCTTGCAGCTCGCCGCGAATGGCCGCTGTAGTAAAGCGCTCGCCGCCGCACCAGGGGGCAGCGGCCGCGGCAAGACCGTCGATCTCTTGGCGCAGACTGTCGAAGATTGTCTGCCCAGCCACTCCGGGGGGTAACTCACCGGCCGCGCGCAGCAAGTCGTAGGCCCCTTCCAACGAGTCGCCAGCCAGTCGCCAATCGAGTAGACGCTGGCCCACTCGCCAACCTTCCAAACCGACCAGATCGAGGGGCTCACGGTCTGCGGGCAGATCCCCGTCCGCACTTAGCTGAAGGCCCAGGCGCTGCTCCAAGAAAGCCCGCCAGGGACGCCGGTAGAAACGCACCAGGTCGTCGAGCTCGAGCTCGACCGGGCTCTCGGCCGCAGCTTCCAGAGCGCTGTCGAGAAATCGGGGCTGGCTTTCATTCTGCTCACCCAGCGCCCGCGCACCCGCCGCCGCCGCGGCACGAAAACTCCACAGCTCTTCGCTATCGGTGGACGAGAAATAGCGCTGATCAAAAGGCTGTAGCGGATGTTCGATCAGCAGCTGGCGGCGCAGAACGGCGGCAGTGGCATCCGTGGTGCGATCCTCTGCTGCGGCGGCGGGCACAAACGACTCGGTCAAACAATCGAGCAACTCGCCAACCAGCACGCTGGGCGGCAGCTCACTGCCATCGCGGGGAGAGTGGCCAGTGTAGCTGATCAACAGCCGATCGCGGGCCGAGAGCACCGCTTCGAGCAGCAGATAGCGATCCTCTTCGCGGCGTGAACGATCGCCAGGCCGTGGCTCGGTGACCAGCAGATCAAAGCCGGGTCGGCGATCGAGTCGCGGATAGGCGCCGTCGTTCATGCCGGTCAGACACACCACCCGGAAAGGCAAGGTGCGCATCGGCACCAGTTCACAGAAAGTCACTCCCCCTTCGAGAAAACCGCTGGCCGGCGCCCGCTCCGCGAGCAGGGGTGCCAGCGCCTCGACCCAGGACGCCAATTCCAGCCGCTGATCAAAACCAGCCTGCGCGGCAGTCGCGGTGAGTTCGATCAGAGCGGCCCGCAGCAGCTCATGCTCAGCGCCAACCTGGTCATCCAGCGCCAGTAAGCGATCCAAGGCACCGAGGAGCAGCTCCGACCAGCCTTCGGGAGACCGCGGAGTCCGCGCCTGGCGGTGAATTCTGAGCAGGCTCTCCAGCCATTCGCTGAGCCGGCCGAGGGACTCACCGGCAGAACCTTCGATGTCGTCGAAAGGCAGCACACCGGCAAAGCACTGCTTCCCCTCGCCGACCATGGCAAAACCCAGCAGCAGGCGATCGATCGTGAAACGCCAGGTGTTGGCCCCGTCCGCCGGCTGGCCGAGGGCCTGGCGATGGTCGCTGTCGGCCCCCCACCGAACCCCCGCACGGCTGAACCAATGGCGCAGATCTTCGAGCTCATCAGCCGCCAAGCCACAGCGGGCGCGGACCGGCTCGCGGGCGATGAAATCGAGCACCTCACCAGCCCCCAACCGCCCGCCGAGGAGCTGCAACAGCGCCAGGAACGCCTCGATCACCGGATGGCCGGAAGCTAGACCGCGATCCGCCACCCGATAAGCGATACGCGGCTCCTCGGCGGCACCGAAGACCGCTTCGACAAAGGGGGCGTATGCGCCGATATCCGGCGTCATCACCAGCACATCGCGGGGCTCCAGAGTGGCGTCGTCTTGCAACAGGCCGGCCAGCTGGTCGTGCAGCACCTCGAGTTCGCGCAGCGGTCCGTAGCAGCTGTGCAGGCGAATCGAGTCGTCACCGAAAGCGATCTGCAGGGGCACGCACTCCCGCCCATCGCCTCGACCCGCTTGACCGACTCGGCGGTGGCGCAGATTCAAGATGTCGGACTGCAAGGCGTGCAGGGCCGTATCGGTTCCTGGATCGCGATATAGATCGAGGTCGGCCTCGCGCATTCCCTCGATCCCTTCGAGCACCCATTGGAAATCACGCCCCAAACGGCCCCAGGAGGCCAACAGCGGGTTGCCCTCGTCCAGATGCAACTGGTCGGCAGTGGCCGGCCGGTGGCCAAACAGACTCAGTTGGCGACCGATGTCGCGCCGAGAACGAATATCGGCAAAAAACTCCCGCGACGGGCTCAGCACGAAGAGGTGCAGGTCCAGGTGTCTAGCTAATGCAGCGAGAATCTCGACATAGAGGGGCGGAAGCGCGCTCAGGCCAAAGAGTGAAACCCGCTCCGGCAAGCCCGGCAGCGGGCCCCGCCAATGCTCGAGCGCGGTATGAAAACGCTCGGCCCTCGCCGCCAAGTGCCAATCTCCCAGACGCCGCCCCAAACGCCGCCATAGGACCGCCTGCCAATCCTCCCCTTCGCCTCTGTCCCAAGCTCGAACCCGCTGTTGCCGATAGACCGCGTAGCGATCGAACACCCCAGCGATCCGCCGTGCCAGATCGAGTTGACGACGAACTCCAGGATCGGCAGCGAGATACTGCCGCAGAGGCTGCATCCGCGGGTCGTCGTCCAACTCCTTCAGCAATCCGCAAATTGACCAGGTCAGCGCTTCAGGGCTGGGCAGAGCCTGGGTCGAGTCGCCGAGCACGGCGGCGAAGGCGCGCTCGATGAAGCGGCGCGGAAATGGAAAATCAGGATTGGCCCAGATTCCCAGCCGGCGGGAGAGTTCCATCGCCAGCCAGCGCTCCATGCCGCGCCCCTGAACCACCACGCATTCGCTGGCAAGGGGATCCGACAATGGCCGAGTTACCAGCTGGGCGAGAACAGCGAGCAGTTCCTCGGTACGGTTGCTGCGATAAATATACATGGCGAGCCGGCGAATGATACCCCGCGCCTGGGCAGAGCTCACCGTTGCCATAAGATAGTCCTCCGATCCATTCCCACGAGGAGTTGAACATGGCCGATGACCCGATCCAGGACGTAGCCTCCACCGCCACTTCGCCAGCATCCAAGCGCGGTCGCGGGATGGCGCTGCACACCAAGATCTTGATCGGCATGGCGATCGGCGTCCTGGGTGGCCTGTTGGTCGGCCCGAACTCTCCCTTGTTGGAAAAATCAGCCGTCGAGTTGACCGGCGCCGTGGTTCTCGATGCGCCGCAAGGAATCGCCGTAGCGATGGCCCAAGAGCTGCGCCGCGGCCGGCTGGTGGACCAACAACCCGGCTGGTTGAAGATCGAAGGCCGGCTCTCAGCGGCGGCCTTGCTGCGCCTGCAGGCCGCTGGAGTGGCCGCGGCCGGCGGCGGCGAGCCCGGCATGACCGTCGGCGGCTGGGTGGCCGACGAAAGCGGCAAGATCCGTCGTTTCGCGCCCTTGGGCCAACGCTTGGTGGACCTCACCGAGTGGATCGGCCGCCTCTTCCTGGCGCTGATCCGCATGGTGGTGGTGCCGCTGGTGTTCTTCTCTTTGGTGGTGGGGGTGGCCTCTTTGGGTGATTTTCGCAAGCTCGGCCGGCTCGGCGGTCGCACCCTGGCCTACTTCACCGGCACCACCGTCGTAGCGTTGGTGATCGGCGTCAGCCTGGCCAACCTGGTGGCTCCGGGCAAGCTGCTCTCGGCCGCCGACAGCGCCCTGCTGCAAAGCTCCTACAGCGGCCCCGCCGGCAGCAAGATGATGAGCGCCGCCGCGGCGCCGTCGCTGGTCGATCACCTGGTTTCGATCGTGCCGACCAATCCGGTCGCGGCGCTGGCTGGTGGCGACATGCTGCAAGTGATCTTCTTCGCCCTGATGCTGGGCATCGCCCTGACTTTTCTCGACACCGAGCGCGCTAGACCGGTGGTGGAGCTATTCGACCGCCTCAACGATGCCATGGTGATGCTGGTTCACATCGCCATGGCGCTAGCACCCTACGGCGTCGCCGCCCTGCTCTTCAAGGTGGTCGGATCAACTGGCTTCTCGGTGCTGGTCGCCCTGTCGGCCTACACTGGCGTGGTCTTGCTCGGCTTGTTGCTGCACTTGCTACTGACCTTCGGCACGGTGATCCGGATGGGAGTCAAACTGCCGTTCTTGAGTTTCCTCGGCGCCATCAAGGAAGCGGTTTTGGTGGGCTTCTCCACCTCCAGCTCCTCCGCCACCTTGCCGATAACCAAAGAGTGTTGTGAGGACAACTTGGGGATCAGTCCGCAGGTGTCGAGCTTCGTGCTGCCGATTGGCGCCACCGTCAACATGGATGGCACCGCCCTTTACCAAGGTGTCGCGGCGATTTTCATTGCCCAGATTTACGGCATGGACCTCGGCCTGGCCGAACAAGCCACCATCGTCGCCTCGGCGACCTTGGCCTCGGTTGGCGCCGCCGGGGTGCCGGGGGCGGGCATGATCACCCTGGCTTTGGTGCTGACCGCCATCGGCGTGCCCACCGAGGGGCTGGCCCTGGTGCTCGGCGTCGACCGACTGCTCGACATGTTCCGTACCGCCCTCAATATCATCGGCGATGCCACCGCCACCGCCCTGATGGCGCGACTGGAAGGTGAAGATCTACGCATCCTGAGCGATGCCGAAGACAGCGCCGACCCTCGGCACGGTTTCGCTGGCCGACTCAGCGGCGGCCCGCGGGCGGTGAGCCTGCCTAGTGATAGCAACTAACCAGCCAGCTGCCCACCAAGTGGGCGCCGCAGACTAAACCAGACCGCTGGCTGCCTGAGAAGTAGGCGGTAAGCGGCTGGTCGTCACCGTATTGACTGTTTTTTGGAGCGTCCTTGTACCTGGCACAATCCGTGCTTCTCAGTAGATCTTTGTAGTCTTCGATGCTTTAGATCTAATGAACCTGGAGGTGCGATCGCCATGTCAAACCAATGCCCCGGTAAAGAAGGTTTTCTGAAAGCAGCTCGCGACCTATCTGCGGAGAGTTATCGCCGCCTGGTGGGTCGGCGCGGGCGCCAGCTCTTGGGCGCGGCAGTTGGCCCGGTGAGCAACGAGAAACTGCGCCGACAAGTTGAGAAGAAACTCGATTCACATTTCGAGAAGATCCACCTCGGCCGCGACTTCTTGCCAGCGTCGTTCCTGGCTGACGGCGCCAGCCGCGCGCAAGCGGTGTGCCGCATCTCGACCCCTACCTCCCTGGGCACCGGATTTCTAGTCGCACCGGGTATCCTGATGACTAACAACCACGTTTTGGAAGACCTCGCGACGGCCGCCGACAGCACCGCCGAGTTTGGCTTCGAGGCGGGCAAAAACGCCACTTTGGCGGCGATAGAACCCAGCCGATTGTTCATCACCAACGAGGCCCTGGACTTTACGATCGTCGCCTGCGACGCCACCCCCCTCGACGGTATCGAGCCGATCGCTTTGTTGCGCGAGCCGGCGGGCGCCATCCGCAACGAACGGGTCAATGTGATCCAACACCCGAGTGGTCGGCGTAAGGAAGTAGCGCTGCACGACAATCGGGTCGAGCGGGTGCTCGATACGGTGATTCGCTACCGCACCGACACCGAACCGGGATCCTCGGGCTCACCAGTGTTCAACAATCAATGGCAGCTGGTCGCCCTGCACCACGCCGGCTTTGCCGAGGACGGCGGCCAAGCACAGAACGAAGGCATCCGGATTTCGGCAATCATCAACCAGCTGTTGAGTTCATCAAGTGAATCGGCGGCCCGCAGCGAAGCCTTCGACGAGCTGCTCGCCACTCTCGATCACAGCACGCCGAACTTCGGTTTCTTCGACCTCGCTGGTTTGCGGCCGGATGACGGTCGCGAAGTCCAGGTCGACAGCCACCAGGGCACCCCGGATTTCGCCGATATCGGCGTGTGGAATATCGAGCACTTCAACGACCGCATCTCCGATCGCCGGCTGGAGGACGTGGCCGATGTGATCGAGCGCCTGTCAATGGACGTGCTCGGACTGGTCGAGGTGCAGCGCGGCGCCATGGAACGCCTGGTCGAAAATCTTGGCCGGCGCGGTCTGGCGACCGGCTTCGCCTTGCTCGATGTCAGTGGCAGCCAGGATCTGGCGGTGCTCTTCGACCGCGACACCACCACCGTCGAGCTGCGCCCGGACCTCGCCGAACGCCACCAGGAGCGCCTCGCGGCCCGCACCGACAACGGCCGTAGCGCCTTCCCCAGGGCGCCGCTATTCGCCGATTGCCGGGTCGCCGACGAGCTGCACGGGGAGGTGCGCTTCCTGATGATGGTTGTCCACCTGAAAGCCTTTGGCGATCCCCAAAGCCGTGCCCGCCGCCGGCTAGCGGCGCAGATGCTGAGCGAGATCGTTGCCGACGTACAGACCAGTGAAGGCTTGCCGGTGGTGCTGACCGGCGACTTCAACGAACGCCTGACCACCGACGTACTCGACCCGCTGAGCGATGCCCAAGACCTCTTCGCGTTGACCGCGGACGATGCCCAAACCGACGCCATCTCCTTCGTCGGCAATCGGCATCGCTCACTGATTGACCACATCATCGTCTCCCGCGACGCGGTGCTGGGCGAGATTTCCGGCGACGACGCTGCCATTGTTCGCCTCGACCGCTCGGTGCGCGACTTCAGCGATCGGGTTTCCGACCACGTGCCGATCGTGCTGCGCTTGATCTTCCACCCCAGCGCCGCGGATCAGCCGCCGGCCGACGACGCTCTACCCTCGCGGCCAACCGCCAACGGCAACGGTCAGCAGGTCTTCCACATCCCACTGCCAGCCGGCGCGGAGGGCATCCGCCTAGAATTCGAGGGTGCCCGGGAGAGTACCGTAGTGGAGTTGGGCTAGCTGAACCGGCCTTTGGCCTGGTCAGAGCGTGGGGTCGCCGGCCGCCACCGGCGATCTCGCGCTACTCGTTAGGGGATGATCAGCTATTGGCAGCCGCAAACGGATTACACACCGTCACACCGCCGTAGTTCTGCCCCTCGTTCAAGTCTTCAGACCAAAGCACCTGGCAGCCGAGCCGCGACGCACTCTGGAGAATCATCGCGTCCCAGAAGGAGATCTGAAAATCCTGCTGACGCTGCATCGCGGCCACCACGTCGCTGGCTTGGGGTGAGTGAATCTGCCACTCGGCCAGCACCTCGACCACGACCGTCGCCGATGAGATCGATAGAGGTTTCTCCACCCTGCGAGTCACGTTGACAACGAATTCCTGAAGCGTCTGGATGCTCAGGCACCCGGTCCGCCGTTGCCACAGGCTGGCGAGAAGATCAGCGGCAATCCGCTGTTTGGGTCCAGCAGAGAGATCGTGGGCGTAGACCAGCACATTGGAGTCAACGAATTCGCGCGTCGTGCTATCGCTCATGAAGTTCCGTTCGGGGAGCTAAGGGCCCTCCCCCAGTGCCCAAGTCGAATCCCCGGTCAAGCAATCGTAGGTGCTTGCTGCGAGCAAGCTCGTAGCGCTCTCGTCCTGCCACCATCTGCTCGATCAATCCGATCAGTAAACGGGACAACGAGATGCCTTCCTCAACCGCTGCAAGTTTGGCTTTCTTCAGCGTTTTCTTGGAAAGAGAGAGGGTGACGTTCTGAGTTTGCATTCAAAATCTCCAATTGTCGGCTCCGAAAATCATATCACGTAAACGCGTGTGTCACGCGTTTACGTGACTCTCAGAACCTGCGAGTCACTCGGGCGACCGCTCAAAATCAGCTCCGGCAGGCCCGCTACATTTCAAACCCCAGGTGCGCCGGGCAGGTTAGGCTGGCGACGATGAGCATCTTTCGCACTCTCGCCGCTGGCTGGCGCCACGAGATCCCCAAGATCAAGGGGTCGCGCTTCCTGGCTGCGGTGGAGCCGATCGATTCCACTGCTGAGGCAGCTGCATTCGTCGCCGCTCGGCGTGAAGAGTTTCGCGGCGCCACCCACAATTGCTGGGCTTGGCGGCTGAAGACTGCCGATGAATATCGCTACAGCGACGATGGCGAGCCCTCGGGTTCCGCCGGTCGGCCGATCTTCAAGGAGATCGAAGGGCGCGGCTTGCAGAATGTGGTGGTAGTGGTAACCCGCTGGTATGGTGGCACCAAGCTCGGCACCGGCGGCTTGGTACGGGCCTACAGTGGCGCCGCCGCCGCCACTCTCGATCTAGCGAAGATCGTCGAGCGGCCGATTGTCGAGATCTTCGAACTGCGCTTCTCCTACGGTCTCAGCAGCGCCATCGACCGGCTGCTGGCCGCCTTCTCCCTGCAACCGACAGCCAGCCAATACCAGGCAGAGGTGTCGATGACCCTGGCGGTGCCGATCGACCAGGCCGACCGGCTGCGCCAAGAACTGATCGAAGCGACTTCTGGCCAGGTGGTGGTCAAGCGCCAGTAGCAGCTGTTCTCAGACATGTTTGCGAACAGGCTCAATAGCGGCTCGTCGCCCTCTTCCTACTCCTACGGTCGGCAGCGGAGTTAGAATCCTAGTTGTAGGAATCTAACCGTAGTTCATTCTACTGGGAGCAGCCATGAGGATCACGACCAAGAGCCAGGTCACCATCCCGATCGAGATTGGTGAGCAGCTCGGGTTTCTGCCGCACGCGGAAGTCAGCTTCGTCGTCGATGGGACCAGCGTCCGGCTGGTGAGAAGTGGAAAGCCCGGTGGCGGGCGAGGCCGCCGAATAGTGGATCATCTCACCAGCGTCCGCATGACGACCGAGGAGATTCTGGCTCTGACACCAGAACTCCTGACCTACTCCTCCTAACTCTTTGAAAACACAAGACCGCCCCTCAGAGAGGGTGGGGACCCAAGGCTGTCCACTTTTTTCGCTGCCGAGACATGATCGGGTAGGGCACCGACGACCGCCAATGCCGTCCCGTTTCCTGACTCCGTCTGCTTTGCCAATGGGGTCGTGGTGATCAACAACCGTTGCCGGCTTCAACAGAGGGCGGCTATCGCTAGGTCGCCTGGACGCCGGCAACGCCTGGAAGGCCGAGGGTGTATCGAATCGCGAGATTGGCCGGCGATTGGCCATCGATGAGCAGGCCGTTCGCAAGGATTTGTCAATGAAACCGCTCGCCGGCACCCGCCTGGCCCAGAGCCTGACGAGCGGCAGCGAAATCTCCTTCAGCGGCGCGTAGCAGACCGATCTCCAGGTGTGCCCGAGCGTTGGCCGGGTCGAGCGCCAACACTGCCGCCGCCCGCTGCTCCGCCAGCGCCAGCTCCCCCAGGCGCTGCTCCGACTCGGCCAAGCCGGCCAAGGCATCGAGGTCGCCAGGGCGGGCTTCAAGGTAGCGCTCGAAATAGCCGCGGGCAGCGGCGTAACGACTCTCGTGATTGAGCGCCAGGGCCAGCGGCAAGAAAGCATCGATATAGTCCGGGGCGAGCCGCACCGCCAGCAGCAGCGCCTCCGAGGCCTCTCCCATCTTGCCCCGCAGGCGCCAAACCCGACCGAGCAGATAGCGGTACTCGGCCACTTCGGGATGCATCCTGACCAGCCAGCACCAGGGCAAGATCGCGGGCGAGGGCACCGAGCAACGCCGCCCGGCGCAGGTGGTAGATCGCCTGCTGCCGCCGTCCATCACGCCAGAAAAGGCGGGCCAGGGTCTGATGTGCAGCGCCCGGCTCAGGCCGCGTCGAGACCGCCTTCAGCAATTGCACCTCGGCCTCGGCAAGGCGCCCCTGCTGGGCTAGCAAGCGCCCGACAAGGACCCGAGCGGCGCTGCCGGCCGGGCCTCCCAGATGGCTTTGCAGCTCGCTAGCGGCGGCTTCGAGGTCTTGATCTTCGATCAGCTCGAGGGCGGCACGCAATGACTCCGGTTCGCTGGCCAGCAGGGCCACCGGGTCGAGCACCGGCGGTGCCACCCGCCGCCGCGGCCGGGCAGCTTCGAGGTCGAGCTTGCCAAGAGGCTCGCCAACCCCGGCCAGGGGCTCGAAATCGACCCGGCCACTGAGTGCCGCCGGATCAATCTGGCGTAGCCGATCGAGTTGGGCAACCAGCTCATCCTGGCGGTTTGCCGCCCACAGGGATTCGGCAAAGTAGCGCTAGGCGATCGCCGAGAGGGCGTCTTCGCTGGCGGTGAGCCGCAGCTCCCGCAACGGCTGCTCGACCTCACCCAGCCGTAGCTCGACCAGCGCCAGCGCGATGCGCGCCCGGCTGAGATCGACCGCTGCGGCATTGCGAGCCGGTTCGAGATGCTGTTTGGCGGCTGCCAGATCGCCCTTGGCAACTTCGATCAAGCCGAGCAGGTAGAAGGCCTCGCGGGCCGCTGCCCGATAGTGGCTGGCGGCGATCCGTGGCTCACCTTGGGCAACCGCGGTCTCGGCTTCGAGGAGCTCCCACTCAAGGGCGGCGGTCGAGGCAGCGTCATCCTCACCTTGGACGATGCTCGCCGCGGCGACCAAGGCGACCCCCATCACCATCCCTGCCATCACGGCGATGGGTCGGGGCACACCGCCGGAGGGACCGCCCGTGTGGTGGGTCATCGTTGGCAAAGTGGCGGCCACAGCAGCGGTTCACTCACCGTAGATTCCCGGCGGTGTAAAGCCCTCGCCGACCAGCTGCCAACGTTCTTCTTCGTCGTGCTGCCAGACCGCCTGAATCGGCTCGCTGGAAGACTTCCGGGCGCCACCGGATATCTATCTCAGCGCCGACCTGCTCAGCCAGCTCCGGCCAGGCGGTCATCAGGCCGGTGCGGGGCTCGCGCGCCGCCCCAAGGGTCGGATGGACCACTAGACTGGCTGCATAAGACAGCTGCCAGGCACCCGCCTCATCTACTGTCCACAGGTGCAGATAGTGACCTTCGGTGACCTCTGGATCGGGCATTGCGGGACGGTGAAAGCTGGTGCGCACCGCGCCGATGGCCCAGCGGAACTCCCCCGAACCTGCCAGCTGGATCCGCAGCGCTTCGGCTTCGTAGCGAAAGTCGAACTAGTCATCGAAAAGGGGCTTCCAGATCGACATTACCGCCAGCCGGCCGGCATGTAGTTCACCGGCCAAGAACACTGAATCCTAGGCTAGGAGGTGGCGAAAGCCCGCCCGGTCTCGCTGCCGAGCCACTCGGTTGAAGCCCTGCTCGGCCGCTTCGAGACCGGCCTGGCGGGCCGCCAGATCTAGCTCATGCGAAGGTTGGTTGGGCGCTGGTGTTGGTGGGTCGGCAGACAGAGGAAGGGCGGCTGCTAGCCACACCAGACAGCCGAGCCAAACGCCCGTTGACAGCGACCTGTGATGCTGGTTGTTCAAGGTCGCAGGGCCAGCCATTGGGATCCTCCAACGGACGAGCCCGCGACGGTCGCCGCGGGCTCTGCGTAGCTGCTCTCGACCAGCCTAGCATTTGTTGGTGCACAGTGGGAACGGCTCGTTGGGACCGCTGTAGTGGTCGATCCGCCAACGGTAGGTGCCGCTGGAGCCGTTGTAGCCGTTGACCGACTCGTCGCAGCCGGCGCTGGTCGAAGAGGCCACCACCGAGAACGAGCAGCCGAACCAACCGCTGCAACTCTCCTTGTCGAGGTAGAGGTCGAGGTCGGCATTGCCGTTGGTACACACCAGCTCACCGGTGAACGAGCCGCTCGCCGAGCAGTTCGGGGTCACCAGATCGGAGCCACCGGTGGTTGCGGTACCGGTCCAGATGTTGGTGCCGGTACAGGAGCCACCACCACCGCCACCACCGCCGGTGCTCGGGTCGAGCCACTGCTCGACCGAGGAGAAAGTCGCGGCGAAGGCACCGTCGACCGTGTGATCATCGCTGTCGCAGGTCGTCGACGGGGTGGCGCCGCAAGCACCGAAGAGCTGACCGACCACCTGGTTGCTGGAGTTGACCACCGGCGAGCCCGAGCTACCACCCTCGGTATCCGCCAAGGTCGCGTCGCTGTAGATGAAGTTACCGCGCGGCAACGTTCCACAAGTGCCTGCCGTGGTGTTGACCGACTGCTCGCTGTAGGCCTGCGGCGAACCCGACGGGTGGCTCACCCGGAACAGGTTGGTGCCCGAGGAGTTGGCCACCGCGGTGGTGGTCCAGCCGAGGAAGGTGCTGCCGGCCGGCGCCGCCTGGCTGAGCTCGACAAAGGTGAAGTCGGAACTCGAGTTGGTAGCTAAGAGGGTAGAACCGTTGGCGCGCGGCACCGAGCCCGGCGGGCTGAACTGAGAGCCGCAGCTGGAGCCACAGCCGACCGACCACTGGAAGTAGGCCTCCAGGCTCGAGGCCGAAGTCTGGTTGCTGAAGCAGTGGTTGGCGGTCAGCAGGTAGGGATCGCCCGAGCTGTCGGTGGTGTTGAGCAAACCGCCGGTGCAGATGAAGCTGCCGCCGCCCGACGAGAAGATCAGGTAGGCGACACCATTGCGCAACGGCTGGATGGCGCTCGGAATGGAGGCGCAGGAAGCGTTGGTGATGCAGCTGTCATTCCAGCTGCAGAAAGCCTTCTGCGGGTTGTAGCCAAACTCGTAGCGATCGCCCAGGTGGGCGAGCTCACTGACCCGGAGCAGCTCCTCGCTGGCCTGCCGCTCGCCGAGCGGCAGATGCAGCTGCAGGACGATCTCGTCGCGGCGACGGTGTTGGTCCACAGATCCTGCTGCTGACCTGCATAGGGACCGAAGGCGTGGCCGTGACGGCCGAAGACATAAAGCTCGGCGCCCTTCGGCAACGCAACGTCCTCGAGATGTAGGCGGACACCGGTGGCTTCGGCGGAACGGAAAGTGCCACTCCACACCATCTTGCCGTCGGCGAAGGTAGCAGAGCCCAGCGGCTGCGCCTTGACGCTGGCATCGAAGGTGAATCCGACCTCGGCATTGACACCGACCCACAGCGGTCCACCATTGGACTTGGAGCTAGCCAGCTCGGCGAGCTTCTCGGCCCCGACCTGAACTTGGTAGGCGGCCTTCTCGGCACCTTCGAAAGAGCTGAGCCAAGCGGGTAAGGCCGCGGTCTCCGCAACCCGGGCGGCGATGTCCTTTTCGGCGCCCGGAGTGTAAGGCATCACCTCGGCGGCGAGCACCGGGCGGCGATCAGCAGGAGGCCCAGCAGGGCGAGAGCACTGCGAAGGGTAGACTTCTGCATTGACGAACTCCTCATAGTTGACCGGCAAAGCGGTCGTTCAAATAGGCCCAATCCGTACTACCGAGGCCGGCAGAGTTGGCGGATCCCGCATCCGAATCGTCGGAGTCGGGAGATTGCCGCCAAGGGCTTGAGGAGCCCTCTCACGTCTTGGCAGTCCATCAAACTGGACACCGATCGCGCGCTGGCTACCCCACGTCAAAGGCTAGAACTGGCGGCGAAAACCCTCAACGGGTGTTTCGACTAGCAAAAGAGCCAAAATATCCGACCGCATAACGCTCACGCAAATCTCGCGCCAGCGCCGGGTCGATGTTGGATTTGCGATCCGCGGGGGGTCTCTTTGTTAGAACAGAAATCCCTACCTGAAATCTGACAATGGCCCATTTTGTGGGCTCTCTTCTTCTCAACCCTAATCAGGGAATATTCTCAAGGTTGAGAATACGGCCCTCAGCTTCCGCGGCGGAAGCATGAGCCCTGAGCTGATAGCTTGCAGCTCCCCAACCTTGGCGCACCTGCTGAGAAAGACGGGCAAATCGAAGGCCCTTCTAGGCCGATCTTCGCGGCCTGCGCAAGCTCTCTCTCTCTCTCAGTAGAAGCCGTTCTCAAACAGGTTTGCAAACTAGCTCAATAGCGGCTCGTCGCCCTCTTGGTGCTTTCTCCAGTTTCGCCAACGAGGCGGTGCGCGATCCTCAGCTCTACCAGACTTCTACATCGGTGCCCATGCCGCGGTTCGCGGCCAGGCAATCTTGACCCGCGATGTAGCCCGGTTTCGGACCTATTGTCTAACCCTCGAAGTCATCGGCCCCTAGCCTCTTGGCGGCGAAGAAGGGACTCCGAAGGCCAGTGGTTCAGCCTTCGCCGGTCGCTGCCCGAGCTTGGCCGACCATTTCGACCAACTCCCAGCGCGCTCCTGCGGCGTCGACAACGGGCTGGGCAAAGTTGATCCGGACCCCCCGCGGCTTTCCTGCGCAAAGCAAACGGGCGTGGAAGCCTAGGCGATCGACAGCGGTCATGTTGGCTTGCTCGACAGTCAAAGTGAGCTGGTGCTCGGCGATCTGGCGCAGCCCTTCGCCGTGGTCGGTGTTCATATGCTCGACGATCCGAGCCGCCGACTCGGCCAGCGGATCGGGCTGGGCGCTGAGGTAGTCGTCGCCATCGACCCACCCCATGACGCCGAAACCGCCGACGAAGTAGACTTGCTGCACCCGGAGTCGGTAGAAAGCAAAGTCAGCGTAGTCGACCCAATATGAAGCGCTGGGATGGGCCTGCAAATAGCTGGCGCGAACCGCTGCGAGATCGTCCGCCGCCACTTCTTCGGCTTCGGCCAGCAAGGTGACCCGACCCAGCCCCAGCGGGTCTCGATCTTCGCTGGACTGACTGACGAGCAAGCTGGCTCGCGGGTCGAGCCGCAAGTTCTGGGTATGCATCGCCATCGCGCTGATCAGCAGCAAGGGCTGGCCACGAGGGTCGATGGCAAAGGGAGTCAACGAGCCGAACGGCCAACCTGGACGATGCTTCGATTGACTCGACAGGGTACCGAGGTCGCCGAGCTGCACCAGTGTTCGGGCTCGCTCGGCATGGCTGGGCTCCGGCGGACCGGGGGGCGCCGGGTGACGAGGACCGGCGTGGGCTGAGCGCTGGCGTTGAGAATTCTGATCGGACATAGGTAACCTCTGCACAAAACTAGCCGCCAATGAAACCGATATCGACTCCGCGGGGTAGGGGTTGCCATCACACCTGATAGACTGCCACCACATCCTAGCTGATCGTTCAATGAGTCAAGAGAAAGATCCCCATCGCTCGCTGCTGGCCGAGTTCGGCCGCCGTCGGGTGCCGCAGTTAGTCGGGCTCTACCGAGGAATCTCCTGGGGCTTGATCTAATTTGTCGACTGGCTGGTCGACAGCTTCGGCCTGTCGCCACACCTCAGCCAGATGACCTTTTTCGCCACCTTCTCCATCGCCTCCGATCTGACTTTCGGCAGCCGGCTCACCCTGCACTTGGGTTCGAAGATGGAGGTGCGGCTGCTGGGCTTCGTCGCCCACACTCGCGGCGATACGGTGATCCACCTGCCGCGGCAAGGGATCTTGGCGACCGGCGATCTACTCGGCGAGCTGCCCTATGCCGGCCACGGCTACCCCAGCCAATGGAGTATCGCCCTCGACACCCTCGAGACGCTGGAATTCGACACCGTGGTACCCGGCCACGGACCGGTGCTGCCCGGCAAGCGGCGCCTGCGACGAGTGCGCGAACTGCTGATCAGCGCCCGGCGCCAGGCGCAAGCGGCGGTGGCTAGCGGGCTTGTGGGTCAGCGGGCTCAGGAGGCGATCGATCTCGAGCGCTTCCGCCACTCGCTGACCGGCGGCGAGCCGGTGGCCGAGCGCAACTTCGATCACTTCATCCTCGCCTTGGCCGAACGCGCTCTGGCCGAGGCTCGAGGCGAGATCGACCGCGGCGAACCCAACTAAAGTCAGGTTCATCGCCTGACTCTAGCCAGGTTTACACTACTGGCCATCGGCCACCTGTTTCCGGACTTTCGGCGGCGGCAGCAGCCACCACCACTGAGGCAGACTTGGGAAAACCAACTACCCGGAGATCCCAAGCTATGCGAACCAAATGCCTATACTTCGCCCTCCTGGTCGGCCTGCTGTGCGGCGTCGCTGCGCTGCAGGCCGAGACCGCGGCAACCCCTCTCAGATCGACCAATATCGACCTGCTGGAGGACGGCGAGCGTCTGGTCGTGGTCAACCGTGAGCACAACAGCCTGACGCTGCTACGGGTACGCTCCGGAGGACGAGACCGCTTTGTCAAAATCGGCGAAGTTGCAGTGGGCCATGATCCGCGCTACCTCTGCGTGCGCCCTGGCCATCCCGAGGTTTGGGTTTCCAACTCAGCCAGCGGCACTTTGACCCGAGTCAATCTGCAAGGCCGCCCCAGGGTCAGCGGTGAGTTCGTGGTCGGCAGCGAGCCGCGGGGCTGCGCCTTCACTCCCAACGGCAAGTTCCTGCTGGTCGCCTTGCACACCGAGGGCCGGGTGGTTGTGGTCGAGGCTGACTCGGGCAATGTGGTGCTCGACGCCGAAGTCGGCGGCCAGCCCGAAGCGGTCGCCATTACCAACGATGGCGATCTCGACGATCTCGACGAATGGGCCTTCGTCACCCGTTTCTTCTCAGAACCGATCGCCGGCGGTCCCGGTGAAGGCTTCGACACCGGCCGTCAAGGGGTGGTCCATGCCTTTCCCGTCGCCACCTGCAATGTTACCGATGTCACTCTGGCGCCGGCGCTTTCCGGTTTCACCGCCGATCGCACGGCTTTCTGCTCGCAGTTCAACGCCGCCGCCCACAGCGACATCTTCTGTCCCGATCCGGCGGAGGCCGATGCCAACAGCGACACCATTCTCAAAGATCCCCAGTCGGCCTTCCCCAACCAGCTGCATCAGCTGATCTTGCGCGGCGGTCGCGCCTACGTGCTCAACACCGCCGCCCAACCCGCGCCGCCGGTCAAGTTCAACACCAATGTGCAAGCCTTCGTCTCCGTGGTCGACATCGAGACGCTGAGTGAGGATCCCGCGGCGCTGACCAAGCTCAACAATCAGATCAAGACCGAAGCCCAACCAGCCGATCCCATTGGCAGCACCGATCGGCTCTTCGCCAATGACGTGGTCGCCATCGATGCAAGCGCTAACGGCCAAGACTTTCTGCTCATCAGCCGCGGCGGCAACTATCTCTTGCGCGCCCAACGGCTGGCTGGCGGGGGACTCGGCATAGGTGCTCCGGACAATGTGACGCGCATCGCCACCGGCAACATCCCGACTGGCGTGGTGGCCAGCAGCGACTGGAGCCGGGCCTACGTCAACAACGAAGTCAGCGGCTCGGTGAGCGTTATCGACCTCGATAGCAACGAGGAACTGGCCAAGGTACCGACAGCCACTGTACCGCCGCCGGGCACCCCCGCCCATCGCGCCCTGGTGGGTAAACTCGCCTTCTACACCGCTCTCGGCCTCGGCAACCAGGACTTGCTCTCCACCTCGGTGCGCGATCTCGATCCCTTGCAACATCGCAACAAGGCATCGGACAATGGCTGGAGTTCATGCTCTTCGTGTCATCCCGATGGCCTCAGTGACGCCGTCACTTGGACCTTCCCCACCGGCCCGCGCCAGACGCTACCGATGGAAGCCTCTTGGGGCAACACACCGGGCGACCAACGCATCTTCAATTGGAGTGGAGTGCGCTCGAACGTGCGCGATTTCAACAACAACTCCCGTGGCGTCCAGGGCGGCGAGGGCTTCGCCGACAACCCTGGTTCGATCTTCAATCACGGTGTGTCGCACGACTTGAGCGACGCTCTCGACATGATGACCTTCTGGCTCCAGACCCGGCTCCGCACTCTCAATCAGCCGGCTCAGCCGGCAGAGCAAGCCGAGTCCGTGGCGGCTGGCCGCACCGTCTTCGCTGGCGCTTGTGCCTCCTGCCACGGTGGCGACAAGTTCACCAAGAGCAGCCGGACCTTCCGCGACAATCCCACATTTGACGGCAACCCCCTGGCTGGCGGCCAAGTACTCGATACCGGACTGGCTAGTGCCGGGCCGCAGCTGCTCTCCTTCGAACTCAACGGCAACCTGCTGACCTTCCTAGAAGGTGTCGGCACCTTCGACCCGAGCGATCCAGGCGAGATCCGTGGCGCTGGCGCCGCGGGTATCACCGCCCTCGGCGGGCTCGGCTTCAATCCTCCCTCGCTGCGCGGGCTCAGTTCCTCCCAGCCCTACCTGCACAATGGCGCTGCGGAAACCGTCGACGCGGTGTTTGCTCTGCACCGCCTACCGGCCAACGGCGATCAGACCATCGCCGAAGCTCTGACCGCTGCGCAACAAGCGGACCTCCTGCGCTTCCTAGCAGCCCTCGACGGGCGCACCTCACCAGTGGCCTCAGAGGCTGATATCTTCCGTGACGATCTGACCCCTTAAGCAGCAAGGGCGGTTAGTTCGCCAATGTTTGCAGATGGCGCCTCGGCAATGATCGAGGCGCCATTTGTTTTGAGCCAATCGGCAAAGACATTGCGCGTTCCCTTATGCAGTTCTGAGACTTCGACAGCGACAGGCCACTCGCACTACGAAAAACACCCGAGGAGAGCTAGATCACGCATGCTTAGCCGGTCTACAGGACAACCGCCATTCTTCTCCTGCTCGGGATCCTCCTGCTCACCTCTACCACACCAGCCAGCACCGCTAGCAGCGCCGTCAGGCGAGGCCCAAAAGAGTGTGAGATTTGGCGGACGGCTTCTTCGTCCGGCTTCCCGATCCAACGCTGTTGTCAATGGACGGCTTTGAATCCGCTGACTCAAGCCGCTGGGACGGCAGCAACCCCTGACTTCTAGCCAGTGAATCTCAGGGTTCGAGGATCATCTCCGGCGGTAGCTCCAAGACTCCTGGGCCGGAACCCACCAGGCCGAGGCGCTGGGCCAGCCGCACCGCTGGCTGTAAGTCTTCGAGCACCCGGGCCAGGGCGATGGCGGTGGTTTGGCTGCTGCTCGGCGACTCGTCAAAGATCAGCTGCCAAGTGGTCTTGGGGCGCGGAAATAGCCGCAGATGGACATCCTCTTCAGCACCGATCCCCGCCTCCTGGCGAGCCAGCTCAAGAGCTTTGGGAAAGCCGCCGAGGGCATCGACAAGGCCGACCGCCAGCGCATCTTGTCCGGTCCAAACCCGACCCCTGGCGATCTCCCGCACCGTCTCGAGCGGCAGCTGGCGACCCGCCGCCACTTTGCCGGTGAAGTCTTCGTAGACCCGGTCGAGCCAGGCTTGGAAGCGCTCCCACTCACCTTCGTCGTAGTCGCGGGAGGCACTGTAGATATCTGCATTGGCGCTCGATTCGACGGCATCGAAGGAAATGCCGACTTTCTGCCACAGCCCAGCGGTCAACATCTTGCCGCCGAGCACCCCGATCGAACCAGTTATAGTGCCGGGTTGGGCGACGATCTTGGCCGCGTCCATCGACACGAAGTAGCCCCCCGAGGCGGCGACGTTGCCCATCGTCACCACCACCGGCTTGCCGGCGTCGCGAGCACGGATGGTCTCGCGCCAGATCGAGTCGGAGGCGACGTAGGAACCGCCCGGACTATCTACCCGGAAAACGATGGCCCGCACGTCTTCGTCTTCGACCGCGGCGCGTAGGTTGGCAGCCACGGCATCCGCCGCCATGGTCATGCTGCCATTCAGCGGGTCGTAGCTCTTGCTCCCTCGCGCTACCCCGCCGACACCGTAGACCAAGGCGATGACTTCGCCCTCCGCGTAGGGCCGGCCGGCGCGCTCCAGGTAGGCATCCAGGAACAGCAACTCAGCACCCTCGCCGGCTTCGTCGAGAACCCGCGAGTAGACCTCGTCGCGGTAGGCCAAGCCATCGACCAGGCCAACGTCGACGGCCTCCTGGCCCAGATAGGGACCGCGGTCGATCAGCTCTCGCAAGCTCTCTTCTTCGAGCTCCCGAGCGGCAGCTATATGCTGCACCATCTGGCCAAAAATCGAGTCCATCAGCGCTTGCATGGCCTCGCGGAAGGCGGGCGTGAACTCGGTGTCGGTGAACGAATTCATCGCGTTCTTGTACTCGTGGCGCTGATCCATACGCGGCTCGATACCGAGTTTGTCGAGGGTGCCGCGAAAGAACTGTGCTTCGAGAAACAAGCCGGTGAGGTTGACATCGCCGGAAGGCTGCAAGTAGATCTGGTCGAAGGCCGAAGCCAAGTAGTAGCTGCCGTTGCCAGGGCTGAACTCGCCAAAGGTCTCGGAAAATGCCACCGCCTTCTTGCCCGCGGCGCGGAAGGTGCCAATGGCGTCGCGAACTTCCTGCAATTGGGCGATGCCGAAGCCATTGTTACCCACCTTGGCGAGCAAACCGACCACCCGATCGTCTTCAGCGGCGCGCACCAGCGCCTCAACCAAATCTCGCACTACCGGCGTGCTCTCCATGGTCAGCTGGGCAAAGGGGTCTTGGGGGATGTACTCCACCGCCCCCCGTTCGAGGTCGACCTCGAGGACCACCCGCGCCGGGACTTTCTTGCCCCCGAAGCCACCGGTGGCGCCCCACACGGCCAGCAACAGAACGCCGATCACCACGAGGACTATGACAGTGAACAGCAGAAAGAGGAGGTTTCGCTTTTTCATCGCTGGTATTCTCCAGTTCTAGAGTGGACATCTTGCAGGTCGAGCAGCGGCTTGGTGCGGGCGGATTCGCGGACGCCCGATAGTGCCTATTCGCCGCCAGATGCCAAGGGCGATTGGATCGGTCGCAGTTTCCTCGATCAGGAGAGCAGCGCATCTTAGCAGCACTTCTGGGACAGGAGCCATGGCAGCCGCGGTTCACACCTAGGATTACGTACCGAGCTGGGGAGCTATTCTGAAATGAGTGAACTACCGGCTTCCGGAGTCACCCAACTGCTACTTGATTGGCGGCAGGGGGATCGGCAGGCCCTCGACAAGTTGACCCCGATCGTCTACCAGGAGCTACGCCAGCTGGCCCGGCGCTATATGCGCCACGAACGTACCGGCCATGTGTTGCAAACCACCGCTCTGGTGCACGAGGCTTACCTGCGTCTGATCGGCTTGGAGATGGGCTTCGATGGCCGTCAACACTTCTTCGCCGTCGCCGCTCGGCTGATGCGTCGCGTATTGGTGGATTTCGCTCGCCAACGCCAGGCCGACAAACGCGGCGGGGGTAGCCACGACCTATCGGTCGACGAGATCGAAATCGCCGACAACAACGACGGCACCTGGAATCTGCTCGCTCTGGACGGTGCTCTGCGCCACTTGGCCAAGCTCGACGAGCGCAAAAGCCGGATTATCGAGCTACGCTTTTTCAGCGGGCTGACCATCGAACAGACCGGCGAGGTGCTCGAAATCTCGCACGCCACCGTCGAACGCGACCTGCGCCTGGCCCGAGCTTGGCTGAGCCGTGAACTCGGAGACCGCCGCTGATGGATGCCGAGCTTTGGCAACAGGTCCAGCTTCTCTTCCACCGCGCCGCCGAACTCGAAAAAACGCCGCGTGAAGCACTATTAGCCAACGTCGAAGATCCGCGGCTCGCCGCCGAGGTGCGTTCACTGCTCGACGCCGATCTTGACATCGACGAGCACATCGAGGGTTCGATCCGCCAGACTCTGGAATCCGCCGCAGCACTCAGCGAGTCCAACAGCCGGCAGCAGATCGGCCCCTACCGGGTGCTCGGCGAGATCGGCCGCGGCGGCTTGTCGACTGTCTACCTGGGCGAACGAGCGGACCAGCTCTACCAGATGAAGGTGGCGGTGAAGGTGGTTCGCCGGGGCATGGACACCGAGGACATCCTGCGCCGCTTGCGCCAGGAGCGCCAGATCTTGGCCAACCTGGATCACCCCCACATCGCGCGCCTGCTCGACGGCGGAACCACTGAGGATGGCCTGCCTTTCTTCGCCATGGAGTACATTGAAGGCGAGTCGATTGACACCTACTGCGATAGCCATCAGCTGTCCTTGGCAGGCCGCCTGCGGCTCTTCCGCGAACTCTGCTCGGCGGTCCACTACGCGCACCAGAACCTGATCGTCCACCGTGATCTGAAGCCGTCGAACATCTTGGTCACCGACGACGGCACTCTCAAGCTGCTCGACTTCGGCATCGCCAAGCTGCTAGCCCCGGAAAGCTATCCTCAGACCGTCGCTCCCACCGTCACCGGCCTGCGTCTGCTGACCCCGGACTATGCCAGTCCCGAACAGATCACCGGCCGTACCCTAACTACCGCCACCGATGTCTACTCGCTCGGCGTGGTGCTCTACCGACTGCTCACCGGTCGGCACCCCTACGAGCTGGGCAACCCGCGCTCGAGGAGAGCTGAGCAGGTTATATGCGACACCCAACCCGACAAGCCAAGCACCGTGGTCGGCCGCAGCATCGAATTGCACGGCGCCAACGGGGAGATCACCGGCGTGGTAACACCCGACGAGGTCGGTAAGCAGCGGGGAATCTCTGCCGAGCGCCTCAGCCGGCATCTCAGTGGCGATCTCGACCGCATCGCGCTGATGGCAATGCGCAAGGAGCCCGAGCGGCGTTACCCCTCGGCAGAACAGCTGTCGCAAGACATCCGCCGCCACCTCGAAGGGCGGCCGGTGATCGCTCGCGCCGATACCATCGGCTATCGCTTACAAAAACTCCTGGTGCGCCACCGCACTGCCGCTATCGCCACTCTCGCGGCACTGCTGACCATTGCCGGGTTAGCCACCTTCTACACCGTTCGTTTGCGGCGGGAACGCGACCGGGCGCAAGTCGAGGCGACTCGGGCGCAGAACATCAACGACTTTCTGCAGCAAGCGCTAACCCGCAGCGATCCCTCGGCAACTCCCGATCCGGACTTGACCATGCGCGAGTTCCTGGCCAACGCCGCGGCCAGGATCGAGTCCGACCTCAGCGATGAGCCGGTGGTTCAAGCCTCGCTGATGGACCTGATGGGCACCGCCTTTCTCAACCTCGGCCAGTACAACGAAGCCAACAGACTTTTACGTCACGCCCTCGAGCTGCGGCGGCGCGAGCTGGGGGAGTTTAACGAGCAAACCTTGGAATCCTTGTCCGGACTCGGCAAGCTGACCTACAAGCAAGGCAAACCCGCCGAGGCGGAAAAGATCTTGCGCCACGCGCTAGCGGTGGCCGAGAAGCTCTTCGGCAAAGAGCACCCCGAGACCCTGCTGATCGTCAACGATCTGGCGGCGGTCCTGGACGGCCAGGAGTGTTACGCCGAGGCGGAAGAACTGCTGCGCTGGGTGGTCGAGATCACCTACCGCCAAGCAGAGGATCAATGGGCCGACCTCGGGACCACGCTGCACAACTTGGCGGCAGTGCTGCATATCCAAGGCAACTACGACGAGGCCGAGCGCTACTATCGCCAGGCTCTGGAAGTCAAGTTGCAGCAGCATCAGGAGCATCATCCCGACATCGCCAAAGTCAAAAACACCCTCGGCCGACTGATGGAAGCTAAGGGAGAATTGCGCCAAGCCAGCCTGCTCTACAGCGAGGCCTTGCAGGTCAACCGCGCGCTGCTCGGCCGGGAGCATCCAGACATCACCCAAGGACTGATCGGCCTCGCCATCGTCGAAACCAAGCTAGGTCACGAGAAAACAGCCAAAGAGGCTTTCACCGAGGCTCTGGATCTGCAGCGAAACTTGGCACCGGAGGGTCCCATGGTGTCCTACATCTTACGCTTCCAGGGCCTGACCCAACTCGACCACGGCTCGCATCATGCCGCCAAGCAGGCTCTCGAATACGCCCTTGCCCATCGGCTTGCCTTCCAGCAGGGCGACTCCTTCCGCATTGCCCAATCGCAGAGCGACCTGGGACTCTGCCATCTTCGTCAAGGCGACCGGCAAGCCGCCGAGAAACTGTTGGTCGGCGCATTGGCAGCGCTCTCCGAGTTGCGACCGTCGCTCTCTCCCTTTCAGCTACGGATGCATGAGCTAGCCCTAGAGCGCTGCCGCGAACTCTACCGCGACTGGCGCCAGAGTCGGCTGGAGGAGATTGAGCAGCGCTACGGCAACCCCGACCCCGCCGCCAATTGACTTCTACCTCGTTGACTTCTACCTCGGTTTCTTACGGCCCCCGTTCCCAGCGGTCGATTTTTATCCCTCCGCCGCGGCTGTCCCAGTCCAGCAAAGTAGCAAAATCGGCCGACTCTAGAATTACGTTTGCCGACGGCGAGCCGCACGCCGGGTAGCCCACCGCGGTCACCTGGTAGCCATTACCCATCTCGGCAAAAGCATGGCCTTCGCCGCTACTGCTGAGCTGAAACTCAGCATGGCCCTCGAGCAGCATTGCAAACGGCGTCGGGGCGACTGCACTGTAGCTGCGCAGCAGATCTGAGAGGTCACTGTCACTAGCGCCTGCGCCAACCGCCAAATCGGCGAGAATCTCCTCGCTGAACATCAGGTTGCCGCCGACAGTCAGGGTGAAGCTCTCCTCTGCCGTGGTGCTGGCCGTGCCCACACCACCCAAGACATCCACCGCGGAGTCGATCATTGCCATCGCTGTTACCGAGTAGAGCACGCTGCTGGCACAACTTTGCTGGCACGAGGCCCCCGACAACAACCGCAGGTCCATCTGCACATCCAAATAGCCGTCGAAGAGGTAGTCCTCGGCATAGGTCAACGCGGGAAACAGTGGATGCCCGACGGCTTGCCCAGAAACACAGTGTGCCAGGCCAAGCTCAACACCTCCCCGTTCGGCGAAGGCCCAAGAGCGGCCGTAGGAATCCACATAGTCTGGCCCTGTCTTACGGCTAAGAATCTCCAGCTTGCTGGCGGGTCCGACCACCACTTGCCAGGCATAGACGCACTCGGCGCCGGGCCCAAGCTCAACGCTGATCAAGCTGCCGACCACCTGATCCGCCTGACTCAGCAGCATCGACGATTCCTGCGCCAAGTGAGGATAGGCAGTCGAAATCTGCATCACTCGCTCACTCAGCGAGCCCTCGCCGTATTCTTGCAAAGCCAGGTCGAGCTGCTCCGTCACCACCACCGCGCCCTCAAATCGGCCGGCCAACAAACGGTAAGCGCAAGCCCCCCGATCACAGCGATACTGGGCCAGGTAGTCACGCCGGACACTGATCGGCGCTGCCCAAGCACTCTCAACAGTGACGCTGAAACTCGGTCCCCACCTGTGAGCTTTGGCAAGAGCCTCGCTCACGACTAGAGTCTCCAATACACCGGGCGTCGAGCTGACCGCCTGGCTAGCCACCGGGTTTCCCTCAAGATCCCGAACCACCAAGGCGAGACTGTATTCAGCCAGCTGGTCCGGCTTCCACATCACAGTTATCAACAGGTCATCCGCCGACGCCTGAACCGCCAGGATGGAGGCGGTCAGTACCGGCCTGACTTGCGGCGCCTGCCGCTGCTGTAACGTCTGGGTCTGGCCCAGTACCATGCCCGCCCACAGGGTAGCGGCAATCACTACCCAGCTACGGCGACCGATTCGACCACCCGCAACATTTATCTTGTTCGCCATTTCAAACCTCATGTCGTCGTCCGCTCTCCAGCCCTTCCAGGAACACCCCCCATTTGGAAGAAGGCCGGCGGCTCGCCCTCAATCCGGGGCGAAAATCCGCACTTCATGGCATCAACAATTGAAGCTAAACCGCTGGATCAGGCGCACTCAGCACGTAATTTCCCTCATTCGACAGAAAAAAAGGTCAAATTATCGAGATCTCCTTGCCGCTCGGATAATGCCAGAAGAGGAGGACAAAGGAGCCGGAGCGTGACCGTCGAGAGCCCTACCAATAAGCTTCCAGCTCGACCCCGAGACCATCGGCCAGCCGATTGACGAAAGCGAAGTAGGAGGTCACCTGGGCGATGTCTAGAATCGCCGAATCCTCAAACCCGGCCGCCCGTAAGGCGGCGATATCGTCCTGCCTCATTTTCCATGGCTCGCTCGTCAGCTTGACCGCGTAGTCGAGCATGGCGCGGTCGTCCGCAGCCAGGCCAGCTTGCCGGTAATCGGCGGCCAGGGCGACCACCAAATCCGGATCTGAGGTGAGTTGACGGAGCCCCGCTCCGTGATGAGTCAGTCAGTAGTGGCAGCGGTTGGCAGCCGAAACCACCACCGCGATCATCTCCCGACGCGCCTTGCTGAGCGGCGACGGACCGTGCATCACGGTGCGGTATAGCTCCAAGTGCCCACGCAGGGTGGGTGGATTCAAGCTATGAATCTTGAGAATGTTGTCGACCCCGCCCCACGACGCTAGAAAACGCTTGTAGAGCCGCTTCAACGGGCCTTCTGCTTGCTCTTCGTCAATCGTCCGAATCCACGCCATCGCTCGACCTCCAGCGCTCATTAGAACATGCCAATCGGCGGTCTGCGGAGCGGCGCTCGAGGTCTAGTAAGCCGGCTTTGAAAGCCAGACCGCCAGCGAAGCGGATGAGCGAGCCATCGGCACCGACCAGGCGATGGCAAGGTACGATAACCGCGATCGGATTGAGGCCGTTGGCGCGCCCCACCGCGCGGGCCGCGCGCGGCCGACCCATGGCCGCCGCCAGCTGTCCATAGCTCCGCGTCTCACCACAGGGAATGCGGCCCAACCGCCGCCAAACCTGGCACTGAAAATCGCTGCCGACCAGCTTCAGCTCAACCGCGAATTGTTGCCGCTCGCCGGCGAAGAACTCCTCCAGCTGATGCCGAACATGGCGAGTACGTTCGGGATCTTCGACCACTTCCCGGCCCAACCCGGCTGCCGGTCGCAGATCGATCGCTCGCCGGCCGGACGGAAAGGTTAGCTGCCACAGCCGGCCTTGACCGTCGGTGACGATCCGCAATTTGCCATAGGGTGCGGAGTAGCAACTACTGTAGAGCAAAGCGCTCATCCTAGATCCTGTAGAGAATCCCAGAAGTGGAAAGTAGCCAGACTGCGGTAGGGGGCGAAAGGCCGCAGCAGCTCGGCGGTCTGCGGATCGTCGGGACGCTGATCGAGGGTAAAGAAGAACTGCAAAGCACGGCGCAAGGCGGCATCCCCGAGGGGCACACAATCGGCCAGGCCCCAAACCCGCATCATCAGATACCGCACCGACCAAATGCCGAGCCCACGGATCGCCAACAGACGTTGCTCTAGACGATCAGCTGGCAACTTGCCGACCCGGTCTAGATCCAGCTCTCCGGTCGCCACCGAGCGGGCGATGGCTGACAGGTACTCGGCCTTGCGCTGCGAAAAACCACAGCGGCGAAAATCGCTCAGCGCCAATTCAGCCACCCGCTTGGCTGACGGCGGTGCGATCAGCTCGCCCGGCCCCGGTCGGCCGAATGCCGCGGTCAGCCGGCGACGCTGAGCAAAAGCCACCGGCAGGCTGACTTGCTGGCCAGCGATCACCCAGATCAACCCGTCGAAGGCGTCGCGGGTCTGCGGCACCACCAGTCCGCGCCGCCGCAACAGCCGGCGGCCGACGGCAAACCCCTGGCAAGAGCGCTCGAACGGCGCCGGGTCGGCTGCCAATCCGAGAACTCGCAGCAGCAAGCGATGGGCTGTCAGAGCGGCGCCTGGCGGTATCTCAGCCGGCGCCGTCAGCCGGCAGTGCAGCACTCCCAGACGCCGCAGCCCCGAAACCTCAAGCACCTCGCCGCTCTGCTCGATCGCTAGTCCACAGCGTCCACCTTGCACTCTCTCTGAATGACTCTTAGCGTCCCGACCAAAGTGCTGCCAGGCCTGCTCAAACGCAGGCCGCGTCGGCAAGCGGAGTTGAAATTCTGCACAACCAGGCTGCGCCAGCTGGCGATAGGCCCGCGGCGTGATTCGCAGGCGGCGGGTGAAATGGTGCTGCAACACTGATCGCGACTTGAAGCCCACCCCCTCGGCAACTTCGTCAATGGCGTACCTGGTGGTGGCAAGCACTCGCCGCGCCGCCCGCAAGCGCTGTTGAAGCAGGAATTCCTCGGCGCGCAGGTGGTAGCGCTGCTCGAAGAACCGCCGCAGCTGGCTACTGGACAGCCCGCTAGCGGCCGTCAGCTGGGCTGGATGGGTGATCGCGCCGGGGTCGGCGCGCAGCGCCTCCACCCATGCCACCGAGCGATCATGCTGCTTGTTGCTGGTCATCCGCCGATGATAAGACGCCTACCGGTGATAGACCACCGCAAACCCGCCGACAGCCGATAAGACACCAAGCGACTCGCCCCGCCTACCACCCACTAGTTGCGGTGGGATAGACTGACCAGAATTCCATCAAGCTAGATGTAGCCAGAGCTACGAGCATGAACGGCGCAGGCGCGGGGGGTGTTGTGGACAGGAGATACCTAATAGTTAGCGGTAGCGGGGCTCAGCGGCATGGTCGCTCGGCTGAGCCGCAGCAGGACTCACAGCAGCGAGCCGAGCGCTTCGATGTCTTGCTGGAAACACCGCAACTACTGATCCTGCGTAACGACAGCAACGGCAGAGCAACCCGCGGCGAACGAGTGCTGATGGCCGGCCAGATCGTCTCCAATTCGACAGTGCTGGAAGTCGTCAACCTGATCGCCTCCTCGCGCTGGGCCGGCGCGCTGCACCTCTATGGCGACGACTCCCATCGCTTGCTGGGGTTCTACAACGGCGTCTTGCGCTACGCCGAGAGCGATCACCCCGAAGATCGTCTCGACAAGGTACTCCGCCGGATCGGCGTGCTCAGTCCAGCCCAAGTCGAACAGGTGATGCGGGGGATCAAGCCGGAGCAGCGCTTTGGCGAGTTACTAATCGAGCACGGCTTGGTCGAACGCAAGGAACTCTTCACCTACCTTGGCCGGCAGATCGAGCAAATCCTGCTGGCCGCAGTATTGGAGGACCAAGGCACCTATGCCTTCCTGGTATCTGACGACGTCGGCCCACCCCCTGCCGCCACCGCTCACATCCCTCTCCAAAGCCTGCTGCTCGACGCTGCTGAGCGAGTTGATAAGTTGTCGATTTTCAGCAGGCTGATTCCCGACTCGTCGATGTGTCCGGAGGTCTGCGAGGGGGTCGATGTCGCCCAACTCGACCCGCGGCAACGACTCGTGCTTGGCTACTGCGACGGTCAGCGCAGCCTGAACGAAATCGGCAGTGAGACTTGGTTGGGACGCTTTCAGACCTTGGAGATCGCCTACCAACTGCTGCGCGGAGGCCAAATCCAGCTCTGCCCGCCACAGCTCAGCCCAGCACAACATGCCGCGGAATTGATCGAGCCGTTCAACCAGAGCCTGGTAGAGATCTACGAAGCTATTGAGTCGTCGGGGCAGGTCGAGCGGGTACGTAGGGACCTGGCCACTTGGGTTGGTGAGCAGGCCGACAGCAGCCGCATCGACGACGCCTTGGCAAAGGATGGGTTGGTCAGTGTCGAAGCGATCGCCAATGTGCTGCGCGAGTCGGCCAGCAGACACGTCCTCGCCGATCTCAACGCCACCTTGCACGAGCTGACCTCCTTCGCCCTTTTCTCGGCCTCATTGTGGTTGATGCGCGAAGAAGAGCGCGACCTGAGCCGTAGGATTCATCGACGGCTGAAAAAAGCCAAGGGCTGAGTCCACCGGTCCATCCCGCAATTGATCTCAACCCGACGCTCCACTTGCCGTATGAAACAGCAGCATTCAACTCAGCAAGACGCCGACTACCGACCCGAGCCCACCATTGGCCGACTCGGCAGTGACAGCGATCCGCACCCTTGGTAGCATTCAGAATGCCCACTAAGGGCTGGCAAATGCACCAATCAAGAGATCTAGAATGGAAGAGACCAACGACCCCCTCAACCAACTACGTATCGACCGCAGCAAAAGCCATTCCCGCGGTGCGGGTCGCACCACGCTGTGGTTGCTCAGCCTGGTCCTCCTACTGCTCGCTGCCGCTGGCGGTTGGTGGTGGCTGCGCGGCCAGCGGACCACCGAGGTTGGCACCGCCTTGGTGCGTCTGTCCACTACCAGCGAAGCTTCCCAAGCAACCGCCGTGCTCGACGCTTCAGGCTATGTCGTGCCCCGGCGACGAGCTACCGTATCCTCCAAGATCACCGGCAAGATCGTCGAAGTGATGGTCGAGGAAGGACTTGAGGTACGGCAGGGACAGATCCTCGCCCGGCTCGACGATGCGACCCCGCGGCGACGCCTGGCTCTGGCCCAAGCCCAGCTAGAATCGGCCCGCAGCCAACTCGACGAGACCGCGGTGCGCATCGCCGAAGGACGACTTGATCTAGAACGCCAGGTCTCCCTCACCCGTTCGGCGGTTGGCAGCCAAGCCGATCTCGATCGCGCCCAAGCCTCACTCGACGCCCTCGAAGCCCGCCACCGCACCGGCCAGATCGAGGTCAAAGTCGCTCAGCGCCAGATCGAGCTGCGCCGCCAGGATCTCGAAGACACCATCATCCGCGCCCCTTTCGACGGCATCGCGGTGACCAAGAACGCCCAACCGGGCGAGATGATCTCGCCGGTTTCGGCCGGCGGCGGATTCACCCGCACCGGTATCGGGACTCTAGTCGACATGACTTCTCTAGAAATCGAAGTCGATGTCAACGAGACTTACATCAACCGAGTGCAAACCGGTCAGAGAATCACCGCCGTGCTCGATGCTTATCCCGGCTGGCAAATCCCGGCGTCGGTGATCACCATCGTGCCGACCGCAGACCGGCAACGCGCCACG
The DNA here is from genome assembly GCA_965248925.1 of Candidatus Multivoradales bacterium. Lineage (GTDB taxonomy): Bacteria > Acidobacteriota > Thermoanaerobaculia > Multivoradales > J023 > CBDFLE01. The sequence goes on from CBDFLE010000005.1 coordinate 1,339,733, forward strand.
GTCCGCGTGCGCATTGGTTTCGACCAGCTCGACCCGCGAATTCTGCCAGATATGGGGGTCAAAGTGTCCTTCCTCGACAGCGCGCCGCCGGTGACCGCAGACCAGCCCCGCAAACGGCTGCTGATGCCCGCCGCGGCGTTAATCGCCGACAGCGAAAACGATGAAGTCTGGGTGGTCGAAGCCGGCCATGTGCGACGTCAGAGCATCGATGTCGGGCCCCGCAGCGGCGACACCATCGAGATTCGCGGCGGCTTGAGCGAAGGCCAAAAAGTGGTCATCAGCGGCGGCGAAGCGCTTGCCGATGGCGACGAGGTGAGCGACAGCTAGAGACCCCGGTGAACCCAACGAGCCATAGGAGCCCCCAATGAAAGATAGCCAGCAGCAAACCGCCACCCCTTTGGTGAAAGTGCGCAACGTCCACAAGGTCTACACTCGCGGCAGCGAGAAGATCGATGTCTTACAGTCCTTGAGCCTCGACGTTCCGGCGGGTGATTTCCTTGCCCTGATGGGTCCCTCAGGCTCCGGCAAGACCACCTTGCTCAACCTGATGGGTGGTCTCGATCGACCGAGTTCCGGCGAAGTAGTGGTCGCCGGCACGGCGATTCACCAGGCCTCGAGCGGCCAGCTCACCCGCTGGCGGGCGCGCCATGTCGGTTTTGTTTTTCAGTTTTACAACCTGCTGCCGGTGTTGACCGCCGAGCGCAACGTCGAGCTGCCCTTGTTGCTCACCAACTTGAGCAAATCCACGCGCCGTCAACACGTCGCCACCGCCCTCAAGGTAGTGGGCTTGGCCGATCGCGCCCAGCACTACCCGCGACAACTCTCAGGCGGTCAGGAGCAGCGGGTCGGCATCGCCCGCGCTATCGTCAGCGACCCGACGTTGATCCTTGCTGACGAGCCCACCGGCGACCTCGACCGCCAATCCGGCGACGAGATCCTCGATCTGCTGGTGGCGCTCAACCGAGATCATGGCAAGACCATCGTCATGGTCACCCATGATCCCCTGGCCGCCGCTCGCGCCAAACGCATCTTGCATCTCGACAAGGGTGCCTTGGTCGAGCCTTCACAGGCTACCCGCCGCGAGGCCAGCGCATGAAGTACTTTCATTTGGTGTTTCGCAACTTGATGCGCAAGAAAGTACGCACCTTCTTCACCCTGGCCTCGATCTTCGTCTCCTTCTTGCTCTTTGGCCTGCTGACCGCCTTCAAGACCGCTTTTAGTTTGGGCGTCGATCTGGTGGGGGTCGACCGGCTGATCATGTTGCACAAGGTATCGATCATCCAACAGTTGCCGGCCAAGTACCAAGCCAGGATCGAGGCCGATGAAGGGGTTGTCGCGGTCACCCACGCCAGTTGGTTCGGCGGCATCTACCAGGAACCGAAGAACCAGTTTGCCCAGATGGCGGTTGAGCCCGTTGGGTATCTCGAGATGTATCCCGAGTTCTTGCTGCCCGAGGACCAAAAGCAGGCATGGATCGCCGACCAAACCGGCGCCGTTGTGGGGCGCAACACCGCCGATCGCTTCGAGTGGAAGATCGGCGATCGGATCCCAATCCAGGGCACCATTTGGCGCACCCCGGACGGCTCCCCCTGGGAATTCACCATCCGCGGCATTTACGACGGCGAAGAAAAAGGTACCGACACCACCCAGTTCTTGTTCCACAAGAAATACCTGTCCGAGGTCACCAACTTCCACGGCACCGTTGGTTGGTACCTGATTCGCATCGCCGATCCCGACAATGCGCCAGCGATCGCTGACCGAATCGACGCCATGTTTGCCAACTCCCAGGCCGAGACCAACACCACCACCGAAAAGGCTTTCGTACAGTCCTTCGCCAACCAGATCGGCAACATCGGCAAGATCGTCAGCGGTATTGTCTCAGTCGTCTTCTTCATCTTGCTGTTAGTCGCCGGCAATACGGTTGCCAACTCGGTTCGCGAGCGCACCAGCGAGCTCGCGGTGATGAAAACCCTGGGCTTCAGCGACCGCAAAGTGATGGGCCTGGTGCTCGCCGAATCGATGCTCTTGGCAGTCCTCGGCGGCGGCACCGGCTTGCTGTTGGTGTATTGGCTGACTAACGCCTACGAACTCGGCGGCCGCTTCCTGCCGATCCTCTTCATGCCTCCTGGTGCGTTAATCCTAGGAGTCGTATTGGTGCTAGCGCTCGGTCTGGTGACCGGGCTGATCCCCGCCATTCAGGCGTTGCGTCTGGAAATCATCACCGCACTACGGAGGGCCTGAGCATGCGCTGGTTAAAGCAAGTCTGGTCGATCACCCTATTTAATTTGCGCAACCTGCGCCAACGCCTCGGCTCCTCAGCGGTCACCATTCTCGGTGTTGCCGGCGTGGTGATGGTCTTCGTCGGCATTCTGTCGATCGCCGCCGGTTTCCAGCACACCCTGCAATCGACCGGCGATCCGCAGAACGTGTTGGTAATGCGCGCTGGCAGCGACACCGAAATGAACAGTGGCCTCGGGCTCGAAGCCACCAAGATCATCGCCGATGCTCCCGGCATTTTGCACGGAGAAAGCGGCTCGCTGGCCTCGGCGGAACTCTTTGTAGTCGTCGATCAGGCAAAGAAGTCGACCGGAACCTCGGCCAACGTGCCGTTGCGAGGAATCGGTCCCCAAGCCTACGAAGTGCGCAAAAAATTCGAGATCGTCGAGGGGCGGCGATTCGAACCCGGCCGCAACGAAGTTATCGTCGGCAAGGCAGCAGCCGCAGAATTCGTCGGTCTTGAGGTCGGCAATGTGCTGCGCTGGGGACAGAACGAGTGGACCGTAGTCGGCCACTTCTCCACCGACGGCACCGTCGAAGATTCCGAGTTGTGGACCGACGCTCGAGTGCTGCAGCCCGCCTACCGCCGCGGTACCTCATTCCAATCCGTCCGTCTGCGGCTCGAGTCCGCTGGCGGTTTCGATAACCTCAAACAAACCTTGACCGACGATCCGAGGATCAACGTCAAGGTAATCCGCACCAGCGAGTACTACGCATCTCAGGCCAGCATCATGAGCGGCATGATCCGTTTCGTCGGCATGTCGGTCGGCCTGCTAATGGGTTTCGGCGCCATCTTCGGCGCCCTCAACACCATGTACCAGGCGGTCGCCGCCCGCACCCGAGAGATTGCCACCTTGCGCGCCTTGGGCTTTAGCGCCGGCCCGGTAGTGGTCTCCGTGCTGGTCGAGGCGCTGGCCTTAGCGGCGATCGGCGGCCTGCTCGGCGGCGGTCTGGCCTACCTACTGTTCAACGGCTTCCAGGCCGCGACCCTCAACTTCAGCAGCTTCAGCCAGGTAGCCTTCGCCTTCGCCGTCACCCCGGCGCTGATCGTCGGCGGCCTGCTCTACGCCCTCGCCATGGGCCTGATCGGCGGCTTCTTCCCCGCCATCCGCGCCGCCCGGCTGCCGGTGGCGACGGCGCTGCGGGAGCTTTGAGGAAGGAGGGATTTTTTGTGGCTTCACGGATCCGCAGAGGAGCCTTCTCTGGTGAACATGAGACAGCAGGTCACCACTTCAAGAGTCCCTGAGCCCAACTGTTCGGTGCAAACTTTTGAAGGCGCCGCCCACTCTTGCCGTTCTCGAACTGCGCAGATTGAGAATGACCTTGAGTTCCAGTGGCTCAGACCTCGAGCAGCGTTTGCGCAAGCTCTTGCGAAGTCGAAGATTCGGACTCTAATTGGGGGTCGTAGACATCAACGCCACAGGAAAAGCGAAAGTCAAATTCCACCAGTCTTGTCTTCGGCCCCTTCTGAAAGGAACGAGTCTGACTGTTGTCTGTCGATGATGTCGACCTCTCTAACAGCTCACAAGTTCTTCCGAAACCAACAGACAAAGAAGTACCGAGATTCTCGGTCACACACTCTATATCGAGAGTTTTTCCGCCGATTCTGATGACTACTTGCGCATTCCTGGCCAGCAGTGGTTTGACTCCCCTCCAAGATTCAGCGAGGAACTTCCAGTAGCGCTCAGGAGAAACGTGCCGGTCATCGCTACCTTTACTCCGCACCGGCCGAGGGGATCCGCCAAGAAACCAGAGCCTCAACCATTGATCTTCCTCAAAGTTGGTCGTATCGAGGTAGGGAGGTGACGTGATAATTAGGTTCACCGTTCCCTTCCATCTAGGGAATGACCGATAGGCCGTTCTGGCGTCTCGAAGAGCAACGCGCCCACGAAACTCGGCTGGGTCTGATTCGAATCTGTACAGGGCTTCTTGTCGAAGGACTCGGAAAACATCTCGTTTCGGGGGCAAGTATCCCTCGCGACGCCACCAGCCAACTGAGTAGTTACGTTTTGTCGAGATTGTCCTTGGCATCCGGTTCGAGAGATATCGGGCACTTCGATGGCTTTCTCCGTGGAGAACCCCCAGCGCCAAGGCAGCAATAAATCTGTCTACGCGACTCTTCCTCCAGTTGAGTGCACTCCTCAAGTACATCACCTGACTCAGGGTGTGCTTATGAAAACAAAGCGCAAAGAACGGATCATCAAGTAGGCAACAGTTAGTTCCCTGGGAGTCAGCAAACCCTGCCTGAAGCTCTCGCATGCGAAGCAGAACCGAACGCATCTCAGGAGGATCAGCCTTTGCATTCGAGAGGCAAAAGGCAACAGCGTTGACATCGCAACCAGCGGCCTCACGACCTTGAAGTAAACTCTGGAAGACTGTCGTACCGCGACCACTAAACGGGTCGAAGACGCGATCTCCTCGTTTAGTCCAGACAAGGTACTTCTGCACGAATGTCTCAGGAAACATCGCGAAGTAAGGGCAGATTGCGTGAAATCTATGTCTCACAGCTCTCCTAGATTTCTTACTGCCTTTCTGCGAAATGAACGAACCCACTTCCTGACGTCCCGAAGACTCTCAACCCCGTCAATCGGCTCAACGCCTTGTTTGTGGAGACCCAAAGCCCGCCCCAGGTGGGCGACGAGTCGATGTCGATAGAAGAAAGCGCCGAACTGGAGAGTCAGCACCCTAAGGTAACCCTGAATCCTCTCTTCGTAGGAAAAGGAACCGAAATTTTCATCGGGTGGCTCAACACAAAAAGGAATAAACAGAGCTGGTGCAGGTTTGGCCGCGGGACGCTCCTCGAACCAGCACTCAAAGAATGTGTCGAGGTGTAGTCTAACAGACTTGTCACGCCAGTTCGATAGACCAGAGGCTGTCTGCCCAAGAAGGAACCGTAGACTAGGGCGGCTGTCAATGTTCGGGCGCCAGGCGATCACATCGATACCACCATCTTTTTCCTTACCGCTCATTCCCGCCAAGGGTTGATCCCGAACTTTCCCTTCACCCCAAAGTTCCACGACTTCCCTGAGCTTCTCCCGAATTGCAGATCCATCTGGCCGGGGGAAATCGAAGTAGACCGAGGGTCCGGTCATATAGTCAGCTGCGCAGATAGTTGCGCATGCTTGGAACAGGCGTCGCTCGTTGTAAGTAATCGACGGGCTGAGGTCACCCGACAAAATTAGGCTTGAGGTCGCATGCGAGAGGAGCAGGCAAAACAGATAGGAACTCTGGCCGTCCGACCACCGCTTGGCCAGGACGAGCCGACGCCCGTTACTGCTAAGATCATAAGGATACGCGGGGCCCATAACTTTTTTCCGAAAGTTGATCTCTTCTAGAATTTCCCCCAAGCGGGCCTCAGATCTTGCATCATCTTGGTCGAGTTTTTCTGAGTCCCAGTCTCGATCGAAATCTAAGGCATCGACGACGTCCCGAGTATGACAGGAATAATTTGAGCAGCAGAAGGCGCGCAATTCAAGCCAGTCGCTCCAGATCATCAGTGATGCGGACGCCGGAGGAGAACTCAAAGAGGACAACAGACTAAACCTCAGCGGGAGCTGTTTTCTGTCGCCCAGTCATCACTTCGATTAGGATATTGGCGTTCTCCGCAAGGCTCTTACCAGTGGCAAAGAGGGTTTCTGTTCCGTCGTATGCCCGCACTTTTGAAAGTGCTTCTTCCGTTTTCTGATTCGCTTGGACCAGAGCCTGCTCGAATGCTGTTGCCGGAGTCCGGACTAGCTTGTAGGCTTCAACGCGACTGGCGTTAGCCTCCAGGTTCTGGCGGGCCTGGGGGACTCGAATGATCTCGTCGAGCTGCTTCACATGAGGGTTCTGAGAAGTAACAAGTGGGTCACACTCATCTTGTTTGGATCCGTAGAGCCACTGCAGAACTCGTTTCAAATTCTCGAGCTTCTCCGGGGAAACTGGGTTCGGAAGCGGTTCGCTATTGCGCCAGTCATCTGGAAGACCTAAATATGCCCTGAAACCGGGTCGGGTTATTGCTGTGTAAAGGTGCGAGAAATAAAAGACACGGCCACTGGCACGATCTCGAACATCAAATATCTTCTCTTGTTGAGCCTGAATCAAGACGAGCATCCCGTTGACTAGGCGTCGGACGACATCGTGTCTGTCGCCGAGTTTCTTCGCAATTTCTCGGATCGTGATCTTCGGTTGCTCCTTCAAATACCAATTTGTTGCAAATTTCGCTTTCGGGTAAGAGTCCCATCGGTGAGGGCCATTGATGTGCTTGAATCCAATAAAGGCGCGTGCTGTATGACGGTCGGACACAAAGTAGACCGTTACTTTCTCAAGGCTACTCTTCTTGTCTTCGGCAATCTGAGGTACTGAAATACCGATCGTCGCAGCCAATTCGGGTTCGCGGAGAAGACGAAGAGCAGCCAACCGGCGGTTGCCCTCATAAACGACACTGGAATTGGTGTCTACTAAGAGCGGCTCGATATCGATGTAGCCGTTAGCGGCAATCGACTCTAGGAGTTCTCCAAGATCGGCTGTTTCGTCAAGGGCTGCAATGGCATCCTCCTCGGTCTGAATCCGGGTCTCGCCGTCGAATAGCCGAGGGTTCTCAAGATCGAACTTGAGTGTTTCCACGTCGACTAGGCGTGTGGAAGGCATCGTGTCGTTTGTCATGAGTCTGCTCATTTCCCAGCAACCTTTCAGGCGGAGGTACCACCATCACACCATGAGGCCGTTTGGCCTGGACCAATCTCACTCAGCCACCCTGGCTCAGAGCAGCACGTCCTGCCCCGATTGTCTCAGATACTCAGGGGTTCTGCTGGCCTGATTCTCAAGTCTGTGCCTTTTGGATCTCTCCTGAATCTGCCTGGACCCTAGCAGCTCGAAGGCAGAGACAATGTCCATAGGGGAAATCTGCCCAAGGCTTACCCCATGTGGGCGACTATATCGCCTAGGCGAGTGCAAGAGGGCACCACAGGACAGTAGCCAGGAACCGAATCCACGGTTAACACCAGGGTAGGCACGCGACTAGGATTGCGCAGCCAGTATCGCCGAACAAAGACGCCAAAGTCATTTCTTGATCGAATGAACATCTGCGCCCACTCGCTCCTGCTCTACCGGTGTTTCGCACCTCCACAGCACATGAACCCTAGGAAACGCGTTCGCGGCCCACAAATCCCTCCCCGCCATCCGCGCCGCCCGGCTGCCGGTGGCGACGGCGCTGCGGGAGCTTTGAGGAAAGCAACTGGCTGGGCGGGCCAGCGCTCAGCTGGCCCGCAGGGCCTCGACGGTGTCGGTGCTTGCCGCCTTTAAGGCAGGTCCCAAACCAGCCAGGGCGGCGACTCCCAGCAGCAGAACCGCCATGGCGAGGAAGATCATCGGGTCGGTTGGCTCGACACCATAGAGCAACGACTCGACCGATCGCGACACCACCAAGGCACCCACGCTGCCGAGGGCCAGACCGCAGCCGGCCAAGAGCAGGGTCCTGCCCACGATGCGTCGCAGAACTCCCGCCGCCGACTCTCCCAATGCCATGCGGATGCCAATCTCGGGCAAGCGCTCGTTGACCGAATAGGAGAGCACGCCGTAGATCCCCAAAGCAGCCAGCAGCAGAGCGGTAGCCGCAAAGGCAATAAGCAATTGCAGGGTGAAGCGGCGCGGTGACATCGAACGCTCAACCACCCCGTCGAGGCTCTGGTATTCGCCGGTCGGCAAGGTCGGGTCTAGCCGGCTGATCGCCGCCGCAACGCTGGGCACCAGAGCAGTGGCCGCCAAACGCGATCGCACCACCATGTCAAGGGTCTGAAAATCACCATTCTGAGTGACCGGGAGATACATCTCCGAACCCGCACCCAACTCTAGAGACCGATGCCGCACATCGGCCACCAGCCCCACCACCCGATGCTCCGCGCCGTTGATCACCATGATCTGGTCGAGGGCGCGCTGGCCGCCAAAGACCCGCTTGGCGCCAGTCTGATTGAGCATCACGACCCGCTCTTGGTCGCCATCGTCGTGGGCACTGAAGTAGCGGCCCGCCAGCAGCGGAATCTGCATCGATTGCAAATAGCGGCTATCGATCAAATGGGGGAAGACCACCGTCCACTCTTCACCATCCTGGTACTCAACCCCCGGTGCCCGCACCGCCCAGGATCGATTGCGCCCCAAAGGCAGAGCATCCGTGAGGCCCACTGCCTCGACCCCAGGAATCGCTGTCACCGCCGTCAGCGCACGGTCATAGAAGGCGTTGACCTCCGCCAAGCTGTCGAGATTCTGCGGGGTGTTGATCTGCCAAGCATAGGCCCCAGCGGGCTGAAAACCGAGATCGACATCGAGCACCCGCTGGAAACTCTTCAACAACAAGCCGCCGAAGACCAGCAAGACGCAGGCCAGGGCGACCTCGGCAATGACCAGACCCTCGCGCCAACGGGTACTGCGCCGAGTGGCACTCAATCCCCTGCCCGTGCCTTTGAAGGCAGCTGCCTCACTGCCGTTGGAAACCTGCAGGGCGGCACCAGACCCGCCGCCAAACCGACGACGAAAGTCAGCGCAGTGGTGAAGAGCAAGGCACCGCCGTCGACCGAGACCGAGCGCAAGAGTGGAATGCTCAGCGCGTTGTCGGAGGCCGCGAATTCGGTGATCGAAACCGCCAGCAGAAGACCGACCCCAGCACCCGCGGTCGCCAATAGCGAACTCTCGATCAACAGCTGACGCAGCAGCCGCCAGCGGGAGGCACCCAGAGCACTGCGCACCGCCATCTCGCGACTCCGCTTGGTGCTACTGGCCAACAGCAGGTTAGAGAGATTGACACAAACGATAAGCATCACCGCTCCAGCCGCCGCCGCCAGCAGCAACATGGCGGAACGGAAGGGGCCAGCGATCTGCCCCTTGAGAGAACTCACCTTGGCTCCTAAACCCCAACGCTCTGGATCGTCCTTTTTCAAGGCCGCGAGCACCGCGTCGAGTTCGGCCTGGGCGCTGGCGACGGTGGCGCCGGGAGCCAACCGGCCGATCATCGATAGGGTATTACCCCAGCGGTCGGTCTGATCGCTGATCGGAAAGACGTGCAAGAAATCTACCCTCGTGCTGGGAGTGAAGATGGAGGCAAAGTCGAAAGATGGAGGCAGCACACCGACCACCTCGAGCGGGCCATTGCTGAAGGAGATCGTGCTACCGACCACCGCCGGATCGGCGGCGAATCGTCGCTGCCACAAGGCGTGGGACAAAATCACCACCGGCGGGCCGTTGTCAGCCCCCTCTTCCAAGACGAAGGCGCGGCCATGGAGCGGCTGCACACCCAGCACCTGGAGGAAATCTTGGGCCACCGCTGCGCCGACCAGCCTCTCGGGCTCGCCTTCCCCCACCAGATTGTAGCTGCGGTGCTCGAAGAAGGCGTTGTAGCCGGTGATTGCGGTGAAAGACTGGGTGCGATCACGGAAGTCGCGCAAGTTGCTGGTGCGCGAAGTAACTGCCGACATGCCGCCCACGCCATCGTTGGCAATCCACACCAGCCGCTCAGCTTCAGTGAGCGGTAACTGGCGCAGCATCAGAGGGCTCAAGACACTAAACACCGCGGTACAGGCGCCGATCCCCAAGCCGACGATCGGCACCGCGAAGAGAAACAAGCGCGGATCCTTGCGCACCGCGCGCAGGGCATATTTCGCATCCGAAATCCAAGCCGAAGGTCGCAATAAGTCGCTCACGCTCTCTCCTTTGATTTCCGCCACCACCAGCGAGCTGAGGGGCTGCCGGCGCTGCCGGCGATCACTCAATCCCAAACTGCAAGCCAACACCAATGCCTGGCGCCAGTACCAGAAGTAAGCCGTCAATGCTCCCCGCCGCCGTGCTAGCCGGCCACAGTCCTCGCTGAGATCACCGAGGATCGAGCGGGTAATATCGCTGGCGCCAAGGCAGCGCAGCAGCAGCCACTCTGCCCCCCAGGGGGGTCGCGGGATCTGCTGTAGGCTGCTCACCGTGGGTCCATCATCGGCCCGAGCGCCGCGAAGAAACGCAGCAGAGTAGTGCGCGATGCCCGTGCCGCGCTGAGCCCTTCGGCGGAGACCCGCAGTCGGCGCATCGGGTGACCACCGCGTTCAGGAACTCCGCTAGGCTCGATCTCCCAGCTGATCAGTCTCTTGGCTTCGAGCCGGGCCAGGGTGCGGTAGAGCGCCCCGCGAGTTACCTTGCGGCCAGCGTTCTGCTCGAGGTCCCAGCGCACCCGATTGGCATAGGGCTCCTCTGCTTGGCGCAGGATCGCCAACAACACCAACAGCTCAAACTCACCCATCTTTGCCATGCGTTTCCTACCCTGATTTTTCAACTCTCACTCTAATTCTTCAACTCTCATGCGAAGCATACATTGTATACCTCGAAGCCTCAGACAAGTTACAACTGGTCTAGGCAACCGTCTCGCTCTATGAGCTCGGCGCCTGCTGGCTGCCGAATCGGCCTGCCGCGAAAGTCTGCAGCAAGGTCGGCAACACCAGCAGGGACAGCACCAGTCCGGCGCCGACTCCCAGACCAAGAACTTGGGCAAAAGAAGCCAAACCCCGATGACTGGTCAAGGCCAGAGTGACGAAAGCGGCCAGGGTGGTGAGGGAGGTCAGGACGATGCTTCGACCGGTGCCTATCAGGGTGCTGTGGAGGTCACCTCGCTCCGAGCGGTAGCGGTGAACCAGGTGAATACCGTCGTCGACAGCGATCCCCAGCACCACCGGCAGAGCCATGATATCGAGAGGATTGAAGGACAGCCCAAAGAGCTTCATCAGGCCGATCAGCGCGCTCACCGTCAGCCCGGTCGGCATCACCGCTAGCAAAGTCCAGAGCGGGTCGCGGAATACCGAGAAGACCCAGATCAGAAGCAGAGGAGCGCCCGCCGCAGCCGTCACCCACAAAGCTCGTTTTGATCGCTCGACCATGAATTGGCCGAGGAAGGGCATGCCGGTGGCTTGGCTGTCGATTGCCAGCATATGATCGATGAAAGTCTGCTGCTCCAGCGGGTCCCAGATGTCAGCCTGAGGATAAGCGTAGACCGCCAGTTGGCCGGCGGTGGATTCAAAGGCCCGCAGCAGGTCCGGCGGCAGCTCTGCCCGCACTCCCGGCAGCACTTCAAAATCGAGCATCGAACGCACTGTGCCCACGGTCTCGTCATCACTCAGTCGCCAGACCAGATCTTGTAGCTCTTGGCGTGAGCCAACGGTGAAAGCAGCCAACTCGGGTGACCAGCTCGACCGCCGCACCATCTCGCGCTCCAGGCGCACAGTCTCTGAGTCTACCGGCTGTAGATTGAGGTAGTCGGTGTCAAAAGACGGCAGCCCACCGAGCAGTCCCGTCAGGGCAGCTAGCACCAACAGCCAGGCCAGCGGCCGGCTTTGCAACGCCACCAAGATTCGGCCGAGGCGCCGCCCGCCACCAGCCCATGGCCGCAGCTGTCGCCCGCCAGTCCAGCTAAGACTTAGCAAGGCCGGCAGCACTGTCACCATCGACAACAGACAGATCACCACACCGGTGCCGGCGATCGCTCCCAATTCAGCGAAGCCACGAAAACCGGAGAGCTGCATTGCCCACAGAACCGAGGCGGTGGTCAGCGCGCTGCCGGCCAGGCTCGGCGCCAGCTCGCCCACCGCTCGTGGCACCGCCCGCGCCAGCACCAGGCCCTCGCCCAGCAGCTCCTCAGTCCGAGCAACAATGTGAATGCCAGAGTCTATGCCGAGGCCAAGAAGGATCGAAGCAAAGAACGCCGACAGCAGAGTGAGGTGGCCAGGGTAGATGGCGGCGAATCCCACCGTCACAACAACCCCGAAAGCCAAGGCCAGGGTCGCGGCCAAGGGGCGACGGATATCACCAAAGGCAGTGGCGAAGAGCACCAGCACCAAGATCAACGACAACGCCGACAACCGGCCGATGTCACGCTGCACCAAGTTGCGATCGTCGAGAGCGAAACGCGGCATGCCGGTGGTTCCGGCTCTAACCTGGGTAGCCGCTAATTCCGCCTGCAAACGCTCCTCCACCCCAGCGACGAAGGGCTCCAGGGTCTCGACCCGAGAGTAAGCATCCTCCGGCTGGACGAAGAGAAATAGCAGTCCGCCATCCTCAGAACTCAGGTAAGGATCGACACCTGTCACTTCCACCACCGCCGGATCGAGCGGCAGCCTGGCGAACACACTGCGCACGCCGGGGAGCTGTCGCAGAGCAACCTCCAGCCGGTCGGCGGCACTTCGCAAACGGCTTTGATCAGCCCCTTCGAGCACTACCACCAAGCTGTTGGGAGTGCCGAACCGAGCAGCGAAGTCTTGAAACCGCTGCACTGGTGGCAGTTTGGTATCGATCAAATCGAGGTTCGAAGTGCGCAGACTCAGCCGGGTCACGGCCAGTCCCAGGGATCCGCCCGCCAACAGCAAAGCCACCAGCAAGACGGCGCCAGGTTGCCGCACCGAGACTCGGGCGGCGACGGCGAGCATCCCAGCTGCGCGGCCCAGCCAGTTCATCGTGGCGGCCCGCCGCCGACAGATCCGGCAGCCAACTGCGGCATCATCCAACGCAGGCCGGCAATCTCAGCAGCGCGGGCAAAGCGCGGCAGGGCCGAGGAGGGCCGATCGAGCGATAGAGTGAAGGTTCCGAAATGACAAGGCACGACTTGCTCGACACCAAGAATCTTGGCCACTCTCACCGCCTCCTCCGGATTCAGATGGAATTTGGCCAGCGGAAACCGCGGCGCGTAGGCGCCGATCGGCAGCACCGCGACGCGCGGCTGATAGCGCTCAGCGATCACCGCAAAGTGCTCGCCGAAACCGCTGTCACCAGCGAAGTAGATGGCATCTTCCGGTGATCGGATGATGTAACCCAAGGCCAGCTGGCGGCTCGCCAAGGGGTGATAACGATTGCCATTGTGGGCCGCCTCGACGGCTATCACTTCCAGCTCTCCCAGCCGCAAACTCGAACCAGGCTCGAGGCTATCGATGCGGATAGCGGGATCGAAAACGCCCTCGAGATACGCGGCGGCCCCAGCGGGTACCAGCATCCGCCCAAGGCGAGGCACCGCCGCCAGGGTCGGCAGATCGAGATGGTCGTAGTGAGCATGACTAATCAACACCGCATCAAGCGGCCCTAGCTCTCCAGCCGCTAATGGTGGAGCCATCAGCCGGCGACTCAGAGTGCAATGCCGGCTGAGGTTTGGATCGACCAGGATTCGCTGCCCCAACCACTCGACCAAGAAACCCGAATGTCCCAGCCAGTGCAACCGCGGCACCGGCGAATCACCCCGCCAGAGCACCGTTTCCCGAGGTCGCGCCGCCCTTGGGATCTCTTCCCAGCCGGTGGCGCCCTGCCAGTGTTGGAGAGGTGTCAACCAACCAAGCCAGCCTGCCGAGGCGAGAACTGCTGCCATTAAGATCGCGGCACCGATCAGGCGTCTTCGCTTACCCCTCATCCCAGCCTCCTGAAGGTTCAGCGCTGGCCGGACCGCCAAGTTCACGACTCTTGCTGAGCTGCTGAACCCAGGCCACCAGATCCGCCACCTCGCGGTCCGGCAAAGTCTCATGACCAGGCATCGAAGTGCCCAGCAGGCCGAATTTCACCAGCCGCGCCAAAGCCAGATCCGCAGAATCCGCGCCGGGCCCCCAAGACACTGCCCAGAACTCCCCCTTGGTGAGATCCATGGCCGGACGAAAGACCGCCGCCGCCAGCGGTCCATGCCCCCGCCCATCGCTGCCGTGGCAGGCCGCGCAATAGCTCGCGAACAGCACCGCGCCGCGCTCGCCGCTACCGCCCCTGAAGCTCTCGGCCATCGGATGGGCTGCCACCTGCGCCGCCCAAATGATGAGCGGTGCCGCCCGCAAGCTCGTCAAATAGGCCACCAAATCACTACCCCGCCGGCCATCGCCAACGAATAGATGCCGGTAGGACGGCATTCTCGACGCTGGCTCCAGGGTTCGCGGATCGAGCAGATGGAGACGGTGCCAAGTGGCCGAGCGGCGCAAGCCTGCGTTGCTGAGATCGGGACCTTGGCGGCGATTGCCATACAACGGGGGACGCTCATTGGCTCCGACTCGGTCCTCCCCGTTCGACCCCGGCAAGGGTCCCCACAACTCAGTGTCCCTGAGCAAGGGGCGGACGTATTGCGAGTGACAGCCGATGCACCCTTCGGCGATGTAGACCTGGCGACCGCCCGCCACCGCCGCGTCCAACCGCGCTTCAGCTGTCGGGTTTGGCTCCGACCCGCCACCGCCAAACATCCCCAGGGCGAGGAGGCCGCCAGTGAAAGTCAGGCCATGGCGGCGTAGCAGCCCGGCGAGCCGGCCACTGCCCAGCGCCCAAGCCAGCAGCAGCAACACAGCAGCGATCAGCACAAAACTCCGCGGAATCTGCTCGCGACCTTGTGCCATGGCAATTCCCAAGCCCGAACCCAACCAGCCCGCGACACCGAACAACAACGCTGCGCGAAATCTCCCTGGCACCCGCCCGGGTGCTTCGCCGCCGGCCGAGGGGTAGACTACTAGCGCCACCGAGTAGAACGAGATTCCCATCGCATACAACGAGCCCGATATCGCCGCCGCGACACCTCCGAGACTCAGCAAGCGAAAAGCTACCGCAAAGAGAGTGACGGCGCTGAGCAACAAGCCGTGGAAATTGCCGCGATCGATCCGCCAGCCAGCGATCAGCGCCGCTGCCAAATGGGTCCAACCGATAACTATCTTACCTTGCCCCGCCCAAGTCGCCCCTCGCAGCACCGGACTTTGCTGGATGATGGCAAATGCCGCTGAGTCGAGCCAAATCAGCGCCAAGAAGGCCAGCACCACAGCGGCAAAACCCAAGCCAGCGAAATCTCTAGTCATCAGCCCTGCTGGACGGCTTAGCGGCTCGCCGACCGGTGGCTGCGCGGTCTCTCCCCGTTCGAGAAAGGGAGTCGCCGCCAGGCCCGCCAGGCAAGCCAGCGACGCCGCTACACTCTGCTCCACCGGCGAACCTGCGAAGAGAAGCGGCACATTGCTCAGCAAATATGCCAGGCCGGTTCCCAGGCCAACTCCCAACCCCAGCCTGCGACCGCCGAGCAGAAATCGCAGACGATAAGCCAGCGAGACCGTGGCCAGTGCCGTCGAGGCACCGATCAGTACAGCGATGGCGATCAAGGCGCTCACCGCCGTACATGTCGGTGCCAACAGCGCCGCCAGCGCGCCGCCGGCCAACCCAGCCCGCAGCAGACGCAGGGTCGGCACCTTGCCCAAGGCCCAGGCGGCACCGAGACTGGTCAACAAGCCCGCAAAGCCCATCGCCCCCATCGCTCGCTGAAGCCAGAGGACCGAGTTCAAGCGCAGTTCGAGCACCTGGAGGAAACCAAACTGAGCATAGAGCAAGAAGAAGATGTAGACCGCGGCGATCACCACCACGCCGGCAACCCAAGGCGCCAGGCCAACACTCGCAGGTGCTTCGAGGACTTTGCCCCTCGCCCCGTTGTCGCGGTCAGAATCTAGCGCAGGACTCATGCTCTACCGCTGCCGCCACAACTGCCGCAGCCACCCCAGCTGGGCGATCGCCAGCAGCCAATCCGTGGCCATCACGGTGATCCATGGCAGCGATAGGCCACCGCTCAGCAGGCTGCCGCCGATGAACAGCGCCACCGCCGTACGCAGCAAAGCGGTGATCTCGAAAATTGTCCGCAAACGCCCCAGGCGATGACCGCGGTCGAGCAGAAAGGGCAACAGGTAGGCAGCGCCCACCGCAGCGACAAACACCCCAACAAAGCGCAGGAAGACGGTGTCAGATGGCGGATCCGAGACACCGAACAACCCCACTGTCAACCTTGGAGCAACGATCAGGGCCAGGCCGGTACAGCCGTCCAGTAGGCCGACCGCCAAGCTGAAAGTCTCCACTTGTCGGGTGAGACTCAATTTCATGCCACCACCTCCTCCGCTGGCGAGCGGGACCACGCCGCCACCAGCCATTCAGCGGATGCGGCCAACATCGCCACCCCGCCCCCCAGGCGCAGCCCGTAGAGCAGATCGACAGCTCCCCGCCCGCCGAACAAGAAGTTGGGCCGGACCGCTTCGAGCGCTCCGAGGATGGTCAAAGAGAGCACCAATAGCAGAGTTCCTCCATGCCACAGCACAAAGGCCCGGCGATGCTGAAAGAGGCCCGCCAGGGGGGTCTCCCGGTGCATTCCTTCGAGCAGAAGGACAACAAAGCAAGTCAGCATCCCAGCCATCGCCAGATGGGCGTGAGCTACCAGAGCATTGGTGAATTTCAACCCTTCGAGCAGGCCGGGCAGAAAGGCGACCACCCCACTGACAATCAAGAAACCGCCCCAACCAGCAAAGGCAGAAAGCCACCACCTGCCCCCGAGTAACGCCGGAAAGCAGCGCAGATGGCGGCGCAAAAGCGGCCACCACACCACCAGGCTGCACAGGCTAGCCACCTGTAGCCAATCACGGTGGCTGTGATCGGCGTGATCGAGCAGCGCGAACCAAACCAGGTGCAGGCCCAACACCACGCCAATCCGCCGTGCACGCCGACCACCCTCGAGAGGCTTCAAACCAACCAGAAATGGATAAGCGAAGATAATCCCCACCAATGCCAACGAGCTGCCCAACAAGCTGGTTCCCGTGGGCCCGCCACTGATCGGATTGATCAGCGGGTAGACCGCCGGGCTGGCAACCCAGAACATCACTAGCGGCACCACTGACAGGGCGAGCAGCAGCAGCCCCTTGGCCAGCTTGCCAAGCGGGGACGACCAGCCGGTTGCAGAACCTCCCCGGTTGGCTTTCAGCTGAGCGGCGAAACCCACCCACAGAGTCAAAGCCAGGCAGCCCAGAGCCACTGCCAGCAGCCCTCGCGCGGGGCCGCGCCATTCGAGGAAAATTTTCCCGCTGGACTGTCCAGCAAGCCAGGAAACGGCACCGAAGAGCAGGCTTCCGGACCACACCGAGACGGCCAGCAATGCCCCCCTGGAGCCGTCCCCGGGCGGCCGAAACAAGCGCAGCAGCACCCCCACCATCGGCAAGCTGACCCAGCCGTAGAGCTGCAAGTTGAAATGCACTGGCAACCATCGACCGTAAGTCAAAGCACCGGTCAAGCGCCCGAGTTGGGGAAACAGCAACAAGAGGGCGAGCCACACTCCGACCGCGTTGCCAACCACCAGCCAGGTCAGACTGTGCACCGTGACCTGCGAGGCGAGCGGCGAGTTACTCCCTCGGCGCGCCGCCGGGACGGCCGTACTCATCCCTTCACACCTTCCTCTAAGCCGCCGCCAGGCGCTCTTCCATTTCGCGACACTCGTTCTCCAGCACCTCTTGCAAGCGCTCCAGGGGCCGCCACAGGATGGCATCAGCCTGATTACTCAGGCCAGCAATGATCTCCCTGCCTTCGTCGAGCAACCGGTTGACCTGCGCAGCCGCCTGCCGGACCCCCAACGCCTGAGCCAGATTGGGTCGCCCGAGCAGCCGATCGCGACCGGTTGACTTGCCAGCTTCTTGGCCCGACATCATCTGGTCCTTGAGGTCATCGAGAGCCTGATAGCCCAGGCCCCAGGTCAGCGCCAAACCCTCCAAGCGAGCTAACTCGCCAGCATCGCAGCCAGCGACCAAGGCCGGCAGCACCAGGGTCAGACGCACCAGGGTCACCGTCTTGCCCTCCGCCACCTGGCGGGCTTCCACCGCACCGCCGCGAAAAAAAAGGTCTTTGGACTGACCATTCAAGATACCCGCCACACCGAGGCAATCATCCACCAGGCGCGCCGCCGTTTGTTGACACTCAGCCGGCAACGGACCCAGCACCCGCCACAGCAGGTCGTAAGCGCGGGTGATCAAGGCCAACGAGCCGAGGATCGCTGCCCCTTCGCCATACACCCGGTGCGGGCAAGGCCGGCCGCGCCGCTCGACCGCATCGTCCATCGCCGGTAGATCGTCGAGCAGCAATGATGCGGTATGAAAGTACTCGACCGCAATGGCCAGCTCGAGAGCCGGCTGAGCGGCTTCGCCGTGGGCCCGCATCAAGCCGTAAATCACCTGCGCCCGCAGCAAGCCACCCGGATGGTCGAGGGTATCGACCAAAACCCCGCGCAAATGCTCTTCGGTACCTGCGCCAACCTGCAGCAGATCGCGAAAGCCCGCCTCGACAAAGCGCCGGGGCAGGGGATCGAGGACGTTCCGCGGTGACTTCTCCGCCTTCGGAAAGCGGCTCGGAGCCGACTTTGCACCGAGTCCGGGCAGCGGCCGGGGCCGGGGCCAGCGATCCAAGTCGCGTACTTCGCTGAGCGACATCCTCTGGCCTCCTAGTGCAACGGGCCACGAGCTCTTACGCTGACTTCGACAACTTTGCCCACTCGCAGAAAGAGCAGGCTCGGATTTTTCATTCCCCACTCCACATAGGGAACAGAGAAAGTAGTCTCGGCATCGAAGGTCTCTCCATCGAGGGTGAACTTGGCTGCCATCGACAAAGGGTGCTCATCGCCATGGATAGAAATGGTGCCAAAAATCTCTACTTCGCCGCTACCATCCGCCGGCAGCGTACCCTCGAAACGGCTCGGCTCGAAGACGATCCAGGGAAACTTCTCGGTTTCGAAAACCTTTTTGTGCATCGTCGCATCGCGTTTCTCGTTACCGGTTCTCGCCGATTTCAGAGCGAGCTTCAACATGCCGCTGGCCTTGCTGCTCTGCGAATCCAGTCGCAGCTCGCCTTCGCTGAGTTGCAGCTGCCCTTCGACATCGTGGCCGGTCGCCGGCACATGAAAAGAAACCTCGGTCGCATCCAAGTCGAAGGTGATTATGCGTTCGACAGCAAACATCGAAGGAGCCAGGCAGAGCAGTCCAAAGTAACAGGTTAAGAGGATTCGGATCATTGTCGATTCTCCATGCTAGATGATTCGAGAACAGCGCCAGATAGGTTTTCTACCTCGGCACCGAAAGACTTTAGGATCGAGTGCAACTTTAATTCCGTTTCGCGGTACTCACGCCGCGGGTCAGAACCACTGACGATGCCGGCGCCGGCAAACGCCCGCACTTCGCGTCCGTCGATCAGAGCACTGCGCAGGGCGACGGCGAATTCACCGTCGCCAGCGCCATCGAACCAGCCGATCGGCGCCGCATACCATCCCCGTGGGGCGGCCTCGTGATCGCGGATCCACTGCCGCGCGTACTCGGTTGGCACGCCAGCAACCGCCGGCGTCGGGTGCAGAGCAGCCACCAACCGCAGCACATGGGTCGGAGTGCTCAGCGAGCCGGCGACCGGCGTCACCAAGTGCTGCAAGCCGCGCAGCACCTTTACCCCTGGCTCGGCAGCGATCATCAAACGCTCACAGAAAGGTGCCAGCTGCCGCTCGATGGCTTGGACCACCAACCGGTGCTCGTGGCGCTCCTTGGCGCAGGCAGTGAGCCGGCGTGCGGCGGCGGCACCCAGCACCGCCGAACCGGCTAGCGCTTCGCTGACCACTCGCCGACCACGCTTGGCCACCAAGCGCTCGGGAGTGGCGCCGAGAAAACAAGCACCGCCGTGGCGACAAGCAAAGCGAAGAGTACCGGCGGCCGGCAACCGGCGGAGCACAGCGGTGGTATCGGGCGGTTGCTGGAAGGTCACTCGGGCACCGTGGGCAGCGACCACCTTCTCCACCTGCGAACTCGCTATCGCCTGCCCGATAGCCGCCACCGCCGACTCGAAGCGAGCCCTCGGAGGCGGCTCCAGGAGTGGTGTTGCGACCCCTGGAGCCACCACCCTTGGCTCGGGCGAGTCCAGCACTTCGAGCAATTCCAAGGTGGTGTCGACAAGCTGGCGATAACTTCCACTTGCCAGCTCCGCGCTGCGCACCGCGAGGGTCAAACTGGCCCCCTGCGCGGTGGCGCGGTACAGCAATCGGGGCAAGACAAAGAGGGCATCTCCGAATGGCCGCCAAGGCGCCAGATCCGCCGCTCCGGGGTCAAAAGAAAAGCCGCCGAACAAGCGCGGCTGATGGCCTTGCGCCGCTGCCGAGCAGTCCTCATGGCGATCACTGTGGAATTCGGAGATCAGGACCTCCGCCTGCCGCTGAATGCTCTCGAAGCGATCCTCGCCGACAGCACTCAGTCGGTGGGCCGAGCCAAGACCGGCCACAGCCACACCATCACCAGCATTCCAAAAAACACTAGCGGAGCGCGGAAACAAGTCTAGCTAGCGTTCCGCCGCGGTCACCGGCGCCGGTATCGTCATCAGAGTGGTTCCACGACGGCCCACCGCCCGCTGCAGGCAGCGCAGCAAAAAACGCCGAACCTCGGGATCTTGCTGGATCGCTGCTGGGGCCGCGGACAGGCTCGTCGCTGAGGGCATCGGACTCCTTCGGAGCTGTACTCGGTGCGGCAACAATGCCGACCGGATATCGCTAAGAGGGGGCGAGCAGGAAGATCCTTCGCGGTTTCTGAAGCGAAATCGAGATCAGAGAAAGGGAAAAGTTAGAAAGGCCCGCACGGCAAGCGAGCGGCACCACCGTCGCTGCACCACCGTCGTTCAGTCCTACACCTCCGAACCTCAATCAACCAGCGAAATTCCAGGCCAGTTTCCGAGCCCCCAGTGGTGGGAAAGAGCGCCGCCGACGGAGCGCTAGCGCCACCTCAGTACCGCTTCCACAGTTTGATCCCAATCCCCTCGCGGGTCAGTCGGAAGAGCTTGCCGAGGGGCGCGCAGTACGGACTGTGGTGAGCTGGTTGATCATTGATGACGTCCACCGCCAGACGGCTGCGGGGCGAGGACTCACGGGTCAAGAGCACTTTCAGCACGGCCCCGTACTCCGCCAGTCGGGGGTGCTCCGGTTCGATGTTGAATTGCAACTCAGCGGCATGCCGCTTCGACACCAACACCAACCGACTGCCATGGAAAACCAGATGGGTCGATGGTAAACGAGCTGGCAAATTGCCTTTGAGTGCTTCCAGGTCAACGCCGCACAACGACGCCGGATCATTGGCCGCCAGCCAGTAGATAACATCTTCGGGAAGGCCCTGGCGCAGCTCGCACAGTGCCCCTGGGGAGGCAAACTGCAACCCCGGTATGCCGTCAAAGAACTGCCCCGCCAACACTTCGCCGGACAACTCCATCAACCGCAGAGCGCGGAACACCCGTGACCAGCGCAACGCAGGTAGCTCACGAGCTAGCAGCTCGCGAAACACCACCCCGTAGCGCTCGACCAGCCAGCGGGCACGATCCTTGGCCAGTTCTTCGCGCTCCAAGGCATCGAGGGGTTGGCTAGCGTTGGCTTCGAGCGCTCGCCAGCTATCGAGCCGCGGCCCGGTTGGGCGCCAACGATCAAGACCCCGGCGCCGCCCGCCGCGGCGAGCAGCGGCACGAGGCTCTTGCGCCGGCAGTTCGAAGCGCTGAGCGATTCCCTGGCGAACCGCCGCGAAGCTGCCACTGGTGACTCGGCCGCTCCAGGCCAAGCGCCACAACTCGGCAGCAGCCGCGGCGAGTTCGAGACCAGCGCCGGCAGCAATCTCTGCCAACTCCAACCAACCACCACCCGGTGGCAACAGCTGAGCGCGGGCGGCGCTCTCGGCCACCGCCGACTCACCCTCTGCCGGTGGCTGGTGCAGGAGTTCCAAGTCGGAGGCGAGAACGAAGCTCAGCCGCCCCTTGCCCACCCCGGTCCACAGCAGCTGAGTCTCCCGCAGCAGGCTGTCGAGCCAAGCTTGATAGTAGGGTTCTAGCCGCGCCGGCAAGAAGTTGGATTCCCAGCTCTCGACCGGCGCCGGGTAGCCGAACAAGCGTTCCAAACTGTGCTGTAGGTCCTCCATCGCTGAGCCAGGCTCGGTGAGTCCTTGATGCCGAGCTAGCCACAGCGGCAGCTGCTCCAGACCCAGGGGCTCGAAGGCCGGCCGCGCCGCCAGCCGCAGCCAGCGAAGAAGAATCTCTAGGTTGTCGGCATCGCAGATCTCTACTGCCTCGACCCCCTGTTGCAACAAATCGACCACCAGCCGCTGGCCCTCGGCCAGTTCGGTGAGAACCCGCTCCAAAACGCTATCGTCAAAACCCCAGACCTGCCCGATTAGCCCCTGTGCCAGCGGCCCGTGAAAACGCAGCCACTCGCTCAGCACCAGCGCTAGCTCGGCTGCCGCTTCGGCGGCCGAGCGCCGCCCGATCAGCCGGTCAAGACGGCGCCGCGCTGGCTTCGGCGCGGCCTGCCTCGGATCGTCCACCCCTACCAGCTCGATCTGCTCGACCGTCAGCCCCAAGGCGTCGAGCAAATAGGGCAAGCGGTCGGTAGACACCACCACGGCTTCTTTCGCCCCCGGCAAGCACACTCCGAGAACTCGCTCGCCAAGCTCCTCGATCAGACCCGCCGGCTGCTCACCGTGGTCACTTTCCACCGCGGCGAGCAGCTCGCGCCACTCTTCTCGCGACAGCAGCAGGCGCTCATCGATCCAGTCGGCAAGGTCGTCGCCGGGACGGGGCGCATATCCCGCCAAGGTGCGCTGCACCTTGCGCCGGAAGCGCTCCACCAGAGGGGCGGGCAACCGCGGCCGCAGCTGGGCCGAGAACACCAGTTCGCGCAATAGATCAGGGCGCACCCCGGTCCTCAGCTCTCCCCTCGGCGAGTCGTCCTCGTACATCAGGAAATTAGTCTCTTGCCATAACAAGTCAGCGGCAAAAGGCGATGGCACGGTGGTGCGCACATCGGCGATTTCTACTTCGCCGGCCGCCACCTCGGTGAGTCGTAGCTTCAAGGTTTCCAAGTCGAATTCGTCTTGCAGGCAGCTACGCCAAGTCTCGACCAGGATGGGAAAGTCGCCGTAGCAGGCCACCCCATCGAGCAACTTCTTGGCCCGCTGACGAATCACCCACAGAGGCAGGCGCTGGCGGAAATTTTGCCGCGGCAGCAGCAGGGCAGTGGAAGCAGCAGCCCGGAAGCGGGCGCCAAAGAAGCCGGTGGCTTCGAGCCGCTGGCGTAGCAAACGCTCGATGCTCTCTGGCGGTACCAGGGCGAATAGCTCCTCGGCACTGACCTGCCCCGGCAGGATCAGTAGCACGTTGTCGTCGCTGTGGTAGACCTCCAGATGATCGTCGTGGGCCTGGTCCCAGGCCGCGGCCAGGGCGGTGGCGAAGGGCCGGTTGACGGTGCCGCCCCAAAAGGTGTGGAGAATTACCCGCCGACGCCCGCCTTGAGCACCGTCCCAGCAATGCTCGACCAACAGCCGGCGACGATGCGGCAGTTTGCCGGTGGCCGCCTGCTGCTGCTGCAGAAACTCCACCAGCCGGTCGGCGGCGGCGGCCTCCAGACAATGCCGGTCGATCAGCCGCTGGCGAAACTCGGGCCGGCCGAGGTGGTCATCGGCCTCTTGTAGCAGCCGCGCCACCTTCTCAGAGAGAAAAGCGCCACGATCCTGAGCATCGGCCCGCCAAAAGGGGGCCAACGCCGCGCCACCATGCCCGGGCACCACCAGCACGTCGTTGTGGGTGATCTTGCGGATCCTCCACGCTTGGGTGCCGAGCACAAAGCTGTCGCCCACCGAACGCTCCCAAACAAACTCCTCATCCAGCTCGCCGAGCTTGGCCATCGACCGCTCTACTCGCAAGGTGAAATAGCCGCGGTCGGGAATCGTGCCACCGGCCAAGTAGAGCAGTCTCTCGACGCCCCGGCGGGCGCGCACCGTGCCATCGACTCTGTCGATACGCAGCCGCGGTCGCAGCTCTCGAATGCGGCTGTCGGCATACCGTCCGGCGAGCATCTCCAGCACCAAATCGAGCTGCCGGCGACGCAGCTGGTGGTAGGGCTGGCTGGTGCGCAAGAAGGCGTAAAGCCGGTCGACCTGCCATGTTTCGGCGACGACCATCGACAGCACCACCTGGGCGAGCACGTCGAGGGGCTGGCGAATCGGCTGCATCGGCTCGATGTCCTGATCGAGAATCGCTCGCGCCACCACCGCCGCGTCGAGGAAATCTCGGCCATGGGAGGGATAGATAACCCCACGGCTGGTCTCCCCCACCCCATGGCCGGCCCGGCCGACTCGCTGTACCGCCGCCGAAATCGCCCGTGGGGTCTGGATCAGCAACACCTCGTCGAGCGCCCCGATATCGATGCCCAACTCCAGCGAGCTGGTGGCGACAATGGCACTGAGTTCGCCATCCTTGAGCCGCCGCTCGACCACCGAGCGCACCTCGCGCGACAGCGAGCCATGGTGCGAATAGGCCAGATCTTCGTCCTGCTGGTCGTTGATCAGCCGGGTGATCTTCTCGGTCAGGCGACGGCTGTTGGCGAACAGCAACGTCGAGCGGTTGGTCAGGATTTGACGCTTGAAGTCGCGAGCCAGGCTCTCCCACACCACCTCGTCCTCCGCCTCGACGGCGGCCGGCGGCCGCGGATGGCGCACCCGGATGCGGTAATCCTTGCCGGCGGTCGAGCGCACCACCCGCACCTGCCGCGGCCGGTAGGAAGGCTCGCCGCCGGTCTCGATCAGCTGGTAGCCACCGACAAACGCCGCCACTTGATCGAGGGGGCGCACGGTGGCGGAGATCGCCAGGCGCTGGAAATCCCCCGCCAGCGGCACCAAGCGATCGACGGCGGTGATCAAGTGGGTACCGCGCTTGCTGGCGACGACGGCGTGGATCTCGTCCAAGATCACCGTTTCGAGACCACCGAGCAGCTCGCGCCCACTCTTCGAGGTGAGCAGAATATTGAGGCTCTCGGGAGTGGTGATCAAGATTTCCGGCGGCCGGCGCAGCATCTTGCGGCGTTCGGACTGAGGCGTGTCGCCGCTGCGCACCAGCGCCCGAATCTCTGGCGGCTCACCGCCCTCAGCGCGAAAAATCTCGACCAGCTCGGCGAGGGGCGAAGACAGATTACGCCGAATATCGGTGTTGAGCGCCTTTAGCGGCGAGATGTAGAGCACCCGCGTGCGGCCCACCTGCCAAACCCCGGTGAGCAGTCGGTCGAGGGCCCAGAGGAAAGCGGTGAGGGTCTTGCCACTGCCGGTGGGCGCGCTGACCAGCACATGTTCGCCAGCGGCGATGTGCGGCCAGGCGCGCTGCTGAATGTCGGTCGGCTGGCCAAAGCGCTCGGCAAACCAGCGCCGCAGCCGCGGATCGAAAGCCGCCAGCGCGGCCTGCGGATCGCTCGCCGGCACTTCAGTGAACCCAGGGATCGCCGCCGGCCCGGCCGTTCCCCGGTCGACCGCCCTGACCCTTACCGCCCCCGTCGACCACCCGGAAATTGCGCTTCTTGCGCGAGCTCGCCAACCGCGCTTCAAGGATCAACTTCTCGATCCGCAAGCGCAGCTCGCGCAGAATCTTGCGCGGTCCGCGACCGCTGAGCATCGAGTAGGTCACCCCCACCGCGGTGCAGATACCGAGAAAGCCCGGCAGATCCTTCGAGCTCAGATAGCCCATGAAGCCGAACAAGATCTCCAACCACAGGAACCAGCGTGCCTGCACCGGCAGGACAAAGAAGAGCAAAATGCTGGCATTGGCGAAGAGCACCGAGAAGGCGGCGATGACGACGGTGATCAAGATCCGCTGACCTTGCATCAGCGAGAACACCGGCACTGACGGATCACTGCCGAAGAGCAGCGTGCCGAGCAACGCCGTGCCCACCGCCACTAGCGAAGCGCAGCCCACCCCCCAGCCGAGCAAGGTCCAGAACTGGCGCCGGCCTAAGTAGCGATAGACATCGCGCGAGAACCAGAACAAGATCAGCAGCTCGAGCAAAAACCAGATACTCGGCGGGCCATAGCCGATGAAGGGATAGGTCGCCAGCTGCCAGAGAAAGAAGCTCTCCCAGACCAGCGGCGTCAGCCGTAGCAGCGCCGGCAGCAGGCGAATACCCTCGAAGAACTGCAACGAGAAAGTGACGAAGAGCACCGCCAGCAGGATCATCAGATCCCGCGGCGGCGGCTGGTGTCCGCCCATGCCAAAGCTCATCGGGCGGCGGGTGAAGGGTCGCTGGCTATTCAAGATCGGGGCTCCGGGCAATTGGCGGTCAGGTGGCGAGCGCCTATTCTACGCTCTCGCTCCGCACCCT
This sequence comes from Candidatus Multivoradales bacterium, assembly GCA_965248925.1. GTDB lineage: Bacteria > Acidobacteriota > Thermoanaerobaculia > Multivoradales > J023 > CBDFLE01. The sequence continues at coordinate 1,365,939 of CBDFLE010000005.1, forward strand.
GACTGTTCTGGAGTACGATTTGCCGCATGAGCGAGCCCACTTTTCCCGACATCGTGGTCGATCTGGTCGGCCAGCAGGAGGCGCCGGTGGCCTGCATTGCGGTGGTCCGGCGGGCACTGCAGAAGGCTGGCCACGCCGAGGCCGCTCGGCAGTTCACCGACCGGGCTTTCGCCAGCTCCACCGAGCACATCCTCACCCTGGCACGGCGCTATGTTCAGCTGCTCGTCTGAGCGGCGCTCAGCAGACCACGCCGAAGCTCGGCGCGCCGCGCAGCTGCTCCCAGCTCACCCCGGACAGCCGGCAGTCGAGGAAGACGGCGCCTAGCACGACAGCGCGGTCGAGCACCGCGCCGCGCAGATCGCAGCCCTTGAAGCTGGCATGGCGCAGATCGGCATGGCGGAACGAGGCCCGCCGCAAGTCGACCTCGACAAACGTGGACCGCTTCGCCGTGACCTGGTCAAAACACCCTTCGCTCAAGTTCGAGCGCGAGACTTCAGCACAGTCGAGCTGCGCGCCGCGCCAGTCGGCTGCGACTACCAGGGATTGCTGGATGCTGATGCCAAAGAGATCCGCCTTGCCGAATCGACAGCGGCTGAGCTCGGCATGGTAGATGACCGCCTCGGTCAGCTGTTGCTCGGCGAAGTCATAGCCTTGGACGATGAGTAAGGAAAGGTCGATCGACTGCCGACCACGCCGCAAGATTTCGGCGACGCGCAGAGCATCGCACGCAGTAATTTCGGGTGCAGGCACAGGTCCCCCCTGACGGCTGCAAATGTCTGAAAATACGGGAGGATCTATCAACCCAAACCACGCTGCTGCACGCGGTCGCTCAAGCAGTCCCCCCGGACGGCAGGGTCAGTATAGTCAGCGCTGGTGGAGTCTCAAACAGGTACTGTTCAGATGGCATTTAGGGCGCGACTGGATACTTCCCCTCCCAGGCACGACCTTGCACTGAGCAGGATCGTTATTCGGCAGCGACCAATCCACCCTTCCGGGGTAAACGACTCTCAAAGTCGCAGGCGGCCACTGCCGACGCCCCCATCTGCCAGAGACTCTCCAAGACTTCGCCTACAGCCTCGATGTAGGGATCTTCACTGGCCCCTTCTCGAGGCTCAGTCTCAAGAAAGAAAGGCGAGTAGACAAAGCCATCGTAATTCGGCTCGAACCTCGCCGGATCATGGTCCTTATTCGGCCGGACATCGAGTTCAAGATGCTCGCCGTAGAGAGTTGAGACCTTCTGTTCTCCGCGAACCACGGCTGCCAGGCGAGTGAACAGCTCGTCGCGGGAGAGATCGCTTCCAACAAAGATCTTGCAGTACAAATCCATGGTTGTCATTTCCTAGTTCACCCGACCGGAATAGTCGGCGGATTGTCGAAAGGTCCACCCTTGAGGATAACAGAGACATCGACCTCAATACCAAGGAACGCTTCCAGTTCCTTGCGTAGACTGCGCAAACCAGCTTCACCAGATTGGATTTTACCGGTAGCAATAGCGTGCAACATTGTACGCTCTTTGGCCGATCCAGGATTGACACTCTTGAATCGTTCTCGTAAGAACCGGTCGAACTCCGACTTCGGCAGAAGAATGGCCACGTCTACATCAGACTTGGCAGCAGCCGTTCCAGCCGCCCTACTGCCTTGGACAACGATGTCATCCCCCAAACCTAACTGCCGAGCCCGGTCGCTGATCTTACTGGACAAGAACTCGAATTGCTCGCTGGTAAAGCCTTGTGGAATCTTGCCCGCAAGCGCCTTGAGTTCATCGACCCATTTGACCACCGCAGCCTCGATCTTGGCGACCATCGGCCCCAGCTTAGGATGGTTCTTGAAGCGCCTGAAGAACGCCCGAATGTCGATTTTTCCAAGTAGGTCGAGAAGCCTCTTGGCCGCTGGACGAGCCAACTTCTTGCCGCCCCGGAGCAGGTATTTACCGCCTTTCCCGATCAAGTCACCCACTCCGGGGATCATCGAAACCATGGCGAACCCCGCATCGAGGTACTTGCCATCCTTGGCGTACCAGGCGGCATTGGCCAGATCCGCGGCCTCGCCGACCCCCGGCACGATGCCCGCAACATCCAAAGCTGTATGGCCGATATCACTCCAACTCCAACCGCTGGCCTGGTCCGCCGCCGCCTGCTGTTCGAGATAGCCCTGCTCGACAGCGATCTCCCGCACCTGCGCCGGCCGCAAACCATCGGGAAATTGATCGCCCCGCTGCACCATGACCTGCGCCGCGACCTGCTCTAACCGCGCCTGATGGGCTTGGTTGGCACGCTCGAACTGCTCGGCGCCAACCGGGATCTTGATCTGCTGACCAATCTGCAAACGGCGCGGTTCGAGGGCGTTGCCGTTGGCGGCCTGGATCTTGGAAACGGTGGTGCCATAGCGCCGCGCCAAGTCCCACAGCGTGTCACCAGCTTGGACGGCGTAGGGTTGACCGCTGCCCAGCAGCTGGCCGGCGTGGTCGTCGAGCACCGCCCGAGCGGTGATCTCGCCGGCTGCCGCAACCTCGGCGTTGGCGGCCTTGCGCGCCGTCTGATCGGCCACCTTGGCGAGCTGCTGACCGGCACGGGCGATGCTCGCCGCATCTCCCGACACCAACGCCTGCTGCAGTTGGTCGACCTCGGCGCCGAGTTTGGCGGCCTCGCCGCTGGGCCGGCTGTCGCGCACCCAAGCGTGCAGGTCCTTGGCCGCGTCGACCGCCGCCGGCCAATTCTGGCTCTCAATCGCCTGCTGTAGATCACCAGCTTTCTCCAGCCCACTCGCGGCATTCTCCAGCCGGCCGCCCAAGCGGTCACCGGACGCCCGCTTCGCTGCTTCACCGAACAGCAGACTGGCCGCCTTGCCGTAATCACCGCTGCTGATCGCTCTTTGGGCCGCACCGGCGGTCTCCAGCAGACCCGAGGCCGAGTCCAATCGGCGACCGATACGGCTACCGGAAGAGTGGTTGGCGGCAATGCGCGACAGGCTCTCCAAGGCTGAGGCGTAGTCCCCTGCTTCGACCGCCTGGTAGGCGGTGTTGGCTTCCGACAAGGAGGAAGAGAACTTCAGCAAGCGCTGCTGCACACGCTCGTTACCAACCATCTTGCTTGCCGCGCCTGCCAAGGCCGCGGCGGCACCGCCATAGTCACCCGCCTCGATCAACTGGTGCGCCCGCCCGGCACCGCGCAGGGCATCGGCAAATTGGCTCAAACGACTGCGGCTCGAAGCATCGCCCACCTGCACCTCGGCGGCGGCGGCAAAGGCCTTGGCCGCACCGGCGAAGTCGCCACTCTCGATCAGGCCCTCGGCACTGGCGGCCTGCTGCATCGCTGCCGCCTGCTCGGCGAGCTTCTTCTTGGTAGCCCGGTCGCCAACGTAGACATCAGCCGCTTCGAGCAGCGACGCCGCCGCCTCGCCATAGTCTCCCCGGCGGAAAGCGGAGTAAGCATCGCCAGCCTTGTCGAGGGCCGAACTCGCCTTCTGCAAGCGCGCTTTGACCTGGGGGTCGCCGACATAGGCCGCCGCCACCCCCGACATCAGGTGCGCCGCTTCCAGGTAATTACCGCTGTCAATCAACTGCGGCAGACCGCGGGCCGCCTCGAAGGCTTTGGCTCCTTCGAGCAGCTTCTGCTGCATCGGTCCATCGAGATGACCGGCGGCGATCTCTTGCAGGCTGGCGGCGGCACCGATGTAGTCGCCGTTTTCGATCCGGGCATAGGCGCCGCCCAGATTGGCAAGATCCTGACCCACCGAGAGCATCCGCTCACCGGCTTTGCCGGCAAATTGGGAGCCAGCGGCGGTGAGAATGCCCGCCGCTTCCAAATAGCGGCCCTGGTCGATCAGCTGCTGTGCCTGGCCAACTCCGGCCAGCGAGTTGGCGATCTTCGACAGGGTCGTCACGTCCTCCGGGTCGCGCGCCGAGGCCGGCCCATTCTTGAGATGATCGATCGCACCGGCCAAGGTGGCCGCGGCGCCGGCATAGTCACCGTTTTCGAGTGCATTTTGTACGGCGCCGCCGTACTGCGCCCCAAGGTCGACCTTGTTGAGGATATTGAGGGCCCTGGCACCGCCACTGAGCGGCACGCTGGGATTGGCCGAGACGTACTGGCCGTGCTTGTTCTGCACCAGAGTGCCATCGTTGAGACCCCGGCTGACGGCAAAACTGCGCCCTAGATTGGCGCCGATGGCGGCGGCTCCGAGATAGTCACCACGCTTGGCGGCAGCGGCGGTGTTGGCGCCCATCTGCACCCGATCTGCCCACTTGACCACTTTGCCCGCGACGCCTGCCAGGCTGTTCGCCGAGGTCTTGACAAAGCCAGACACCGCACTCGCCGCTCCGGCGATCGCACCGAGCCAATTGCCTTGCTTGGCGGCCTTGTAGGCATTGAGCGCGGCCTGCGCATTGCCGGCATAGGAGGCGACCTTTGACGCTACATTGACCACCTTGCCAGCGACAGCAGAGGTAAAACCACCCGCTACCCCGGCAACCGCACCGGCCACGCCCACCACTGCTTGTAGCCAATTTCCGTTCTTGACCCCGTTGTAGGCATTGAGCGCGGCATTGGCGGCGATTGCGAAAGGTGCCGTCACCGGAATGAAGCTGAGAATCGTGAGAACGATCGGCAGAGCCTTCTTGACCGCATCGCCAACCTTCGACCAGAAACTCTTCTTCTTCACCTGCTCAGAGGTGGTGACCCCGTTATCGTCGTTCTCGATCTTGTAGGTCTGGCTGGAGCGCAGCTTGACCGAATGTTTGCCAGGAATCGACTGGATTTGATTGATCTCGTCGTACTTCTGGCGCAACTCCGCGGTGCTGTACTTCAGCGCGTGGCCGGGGATGTTCTGGTTGAACGCCCACAGCTCCTCGCGCATCTGCTTGTCGCTGACCGGTGGCCCGCCGACCCGAGCATGCACCCAAGTAGCCTGCATCACCGCGCTGAGGCGGACGACCTGGTCAGCGGCGTCGGTGGCTCCCTTGACGTAGTTCAGCGCCCCCATCAACTGGCTGCCATCGATCATTTCGGGCGGCACGCGCTCGAAAATCGCCGTCAGGATGGCTTCGTCGTTGAGCTGCCGCTTGGCCCCGCTCGGTACCTGGCCCTCGAAACCGAGCAGAGCGTGGGCGGCGCGGCCGATGTCGTGCTTGATTTCGGGCGTCAGGGCGCCGGTCTTCTCACCGTATTGCAGGCTGGTGTGGATCGACTCGCCACGCCAGTTGATGACGACCTTGCCCGGAGGGTGGCCGGGCAGGATCTCATCCAGGTTGTTGGTGTTTTGGAATTGTTGCCAATGCTCGCCGAGGTACTCCTGCAACTGTGCCTTGTCTTGCGGGTTGGGGATCTGTACCGGAACGTTGTAGTCCACCCGCGGCGCGGTGTCGGGATCCGCTGGTGCGGCTGGTGGCGGAGCCGGGGTATTGCCCTGGCCGCCGATCAACGCTTGCAGCTGAGCCGGATTGATCCCGGCGCGGCGCAGCTCGGCGAGGTCCAATTCACCAGATTCGAGCATCTGACGGAGCCGCGGATGGGCTCTGAGGTCGCCGCCGGCCGGGCCACCCCCCGCTTCTGCCGGGCGTCCCTCGGCAAAGCGATCGAAGACGTTGGATTGGCGCTGGCGCTCGACCTCTACATCGGGTGAGAGAGACGCCTTGGTGGGTGCCGCGTCGGGCGCGGGCTCTGAGCTGGACGGCAGTCCCTGGCTTTCCTGGAACTCACGCACCGCGTCGAGCATCTTCTGCCGGTCGAAGTCGAAGTTGATCATTGATGTAATTCCTTAGCAGATGATGTAGGTGCTGATCAGGCAGCTGGCTTGGGAGGTGGCTTCGCCGCACCTCCGACGGCGCCTATTAACCACTTGCGCCGACGCAGCGAGTCGCCGCAAGCAAGACGGTGGTCACCAATAGGCAAAAATAGAGACATGCAAACACTTCGCTGGGCAGGGGCCATCGGCGCTGCCGTGGGTAGGTAGCTGGGGGTGTGAGCGCCGTGCATCATGTTTAATCCTACCTACGAATACGAGCGCCTAGGGCGCTCGTTCAGGATTCTTTGCTCTTGCGGGACACTCGGCGAAATCGATGGGACAGGCTGGCGATTTCCGGGGTTGGCAAATATCAGCTGTTGCCGATTTTGACCATCTCGACATCAAATACCAATAAACCCTGAGGATTGTTGGTCCAGCTGCCGTCGTTGAGGTGCGCGGGAATCCAGAAGCGGCGCGACTCACCCTCGACCATGGTTTGCAGACATTCCGCGAAAGCCGGCATCACTGCTTCGAGCAAGAAAAGGGTCGGCCGTTGGCGCGGCGCCGAAGAGTCGAAGGTCTTGCCGTCGGCGGTCCAGCCAGTGTAGCTGATCAACACTCCGCCGGCCGTGGCCTTAGTTTCGCCTTTGCCTGGTTCCAAGATCAGAGTGCTAGCACCGCTCTCGGTACGCACGGCCGTGGCGGGAATTTCGGTCGGATCCGCCGGCGCATTGGGCAACCGCAGAATGCCTTTGAGTTCGACATCAAAGATCACCGAACCGCGCGGGCCTTCAGCGGGTTTCTGCGGTGCCAACTCAGCGGGAATCCACAGCCGACGGGTCTCATTCAGCACCATCAGCCGGATGCCCTCGGTCCAGCCAGGAAAGGTCTGCTGCAAGTTGAAGGTATGCAAGCCATTCTTGAATTGGCGCGAACTCGTGAACTCGGCACCAGCTGGCGTCCAACCGGTGTAGCTCACCACCACCATGTCGTTGGCGTCGGGGCGGTAGTCACCGTCACCCGGCCTCAGCACTTGGCTGACCAAGCCCGAAGGTGAATGTACCGCCGCGGCCGGCGGGCTGCGCAAATCCTCGTCGCTGGGTCCGTCGGCGGCCAAGACCGTAGCGGGCACGAGCAGGGTCAGAAGGGAGACGGTGCTGAGCACAGCAGCGGTAGAAGTTGAGTTTCTTAGCTTGTTCATCATCACCTGGGGAAAATACCGAGTCCATCCACCCGACCGCAAGCAGGTGGCCGTTCCTGGCGGTCAAGCGCCTGTAAAAAGGGCTAGCGAAGGCACCCCAAAGGCCTGTTCGAGGGCTCGCTGCTGCACCAGTTCCGCCGGCTGACCACAGATCAGGTGGCCAGCCTTATCGATCAACCACAACCGATCGGCGGTGCCGAGGGCGAAGTCCAGATCGTGGGTCGAGAGCACCACCGCCCGATCTTCGGCAGTACTCGCCACCTGGCGCAGCAGGCCACCGATTTCGTATCGGCCCGGCAGATCGAGAAAGGCAGTGGGCTCGTCGAGCAGCAGGACTTTGGGTTCTTGCGCCAAAGCGCGGGCGATCATCGATTTCTGCCGCTCGCCATCACTGAGTGATTCAAGGGTACGTGTTGCCAACTCCGCGATGCCGACTTGATCGACAGCTCGAGCCACCGCGGCGCGGTCAGTGGCGGTGAAGCGGCCACTCCAATCAGTGTGCGGATACCGTCCCAGGGCCACCAACTCGGCGACGGTCATGGCACCCAGGGCCAGTGGCTCCGCCAGCAAGATCGCCACCCGTCGCGCCAGTTGACGAATGGACAGCAAACCCAACTCGGCCCCCTCGATCTCGACCTGCCCCGCGAGCGGCTTTTGAGTGCCGGCCAAAGTGCGCAACAAGGTCGACTTGCCACAACCATTCGGCCCCAGTAGGCAGACTAATTCCCCAGCCCGTAGCTCGACCTCTATCCCTTCGAGCACCCGGCGCTGGCGGCGACCGGAGACATAGCCCGCTGCCAATCGACGAGCCTGAAGCAAAACGCTCAACGCAGCCCGCCGGCGGCCGAGCGGCGGCGTAGGATCACCCAGGCGATCACTGGTGTGCCCACCAGGGCGGTCACCGCATTGAGCGGCAGCACCCCCTCGCGACCCGGCATCTGCGCCAATAGGTCGGCCAGCAACGCCACCGCCGAACCGGTCAGGGCCACCGCCGGCAACAGCAGACGATGGTCAGAGCTGGCGAGCAAACCACGGCCGAGATGCGGCACCGCCACACCGAGAAAGCCCACCGGCCCGCAGAAGGCCGTCACCGTACCGGCCAAAAGAGCGGTCGCTAGAATCACCCACAGCCGTGCCGCCGCCACCGCCAAACCCAGGCTCCGAGCATAGCGTTCGCCCAACATCAGAGCGTTGAGCGGCTTGGCCGCTAGGCCGGCAATCACCAGGCCGAGAGCCAAAGCCGGCGCCAGAATCCACAGCTGCTGCCGAGTAACACCGCCAAAACTGCCAAAAGTCCAGGTCAGATAAGCCTGCACCCGTTCGGCGGCGCTCCAATGCAGTAACAAGGTGACCAAAGCGCCCGCAGCGTAGCCGATCAACACCCCGAGGATCAGCAGAGTCAAGGTCGACACTCGGCGCGAAGCCGCCATCACCATGGCCAGCACCGCCAAAGCTCCCAGGCTAGCCGCCACCACGGTACCGACAGCCCCCCCCGCACCGGCCAGCAGGCCCAGCCCGGCGCCAGAAGCCAGCACCACCAGAGCCACCCCCAGACTGGCCCCTGCCGACAGCCCGAGCACATAAGGTCCAGCCAGTGGGTTGCGAAAAAGGGTCTGCATCAGCAGCCCACTGACCGCCAGCGCTGCGCCCGCCAGCAAGGCGGTCAGTGCTCGCGGCAGCCGCAAGTCGAGCACGATCAAGCGCCAGGAGGGCTCACGGGGCTGACCACCGCGCAACACCTCGAACACTTGATCCGGTGGGATCGACACCGAGCCGGCCGCCAGGTGCAGCACCAAGAGCACCGCCACCGCCAGCAGCAGCAGCAGCAGCACGGCAAAGGGCCGCCGGCGGCCAGACTCAGCCATCACCAACCTTTAGCCGGCGATGAAAAACCATCTGGTGCTCGGCCAGCAGCTCGGGATGGAGAATCGCCACTAGGTCGGCCAGCACCCAATCAGGCCGTAGGGAGCCAGCCTCCCAATAGGCATTGCCACCATGGGGTCCACGGCGGGCATCGTTTCCCCACACCTGGCCGGTGGCAAAAGCAGCAAAAGCGGCATAGCGCTGATCGGCCACGCGCAGCGCCTGCAGCGAAGGATAGTCACTGGGATGCAGCCAAATCTCGGCCGCGGCGGCCCGCGCCACCACACTCTCCAGATCCAACGCTAGGCTGCCACTGGAGAGATCGTTCCGCCACGGATAGGAGGCGCCGGCATCGTTGAGCAAGCGGGCCATGAAGCTGCGACCCCCCGGCACGTACCAGGTGCTACCGAGGGCGGCGCCGGTCAGCACCGTCGGCCGGTGCGCGAGTTCCGCCACTTTCTGGGCAAGCTCCAAGTAGCGCTTCTCGATCGGTCCAAAGACCTCCTCTGCCCGCTCTTCGAGATCGAAAAACGCCGCTGTCAGCTTAATCCACTCGGCGCGACCCAGCGGTGACGTTTCGAGGTAGGAAGGCACCAAAACAACGGCAATCCCAGCGTCGCGCAGGCGGCTCAAATCAGTATTGCGGATGCCGCCGGCACTCTGGGTCAGCAAGAGGTCCGGCGCCAAGGCCAGCAGACGCTCCACATCGAGCCGTGCCCCGCTACCGATCTCAACCAGCTCACCGCTCTCGGCCCGCTGCAGGACCGCCGCTGAAGTCACCCAATCGAGTTCGTCGTGTCCCACCAGGCGCTCTACCAGACCCAGCTCCACCAGATGCGGCAATTCAGTGGTTGAAGTGGTCACCACTCGCGCGATCGGCAGTTCGACCAGCTGCGCTCCTCTAAGCGCTGGTGGCGGTCCACCACAGACCACCAATAAGTAGTGCTTCAGACTCGCCTCGCCAGCCGCTGGATCGTCAACTTCGATACGTTTCCAATGGCGCCCGTAGGTGATCCCGAACCCGCTAGCGTGTCTGATCTCGGCCCGGTGGGGAAAGTAATCGAACTCGGGATCGAATGGTCTGGCACAGGGCCGCGATGCCTCGGCCGGCCGTGAATCGAGCGCACCGCCACACCCCATCAGTCCTATCAACAAACAAGCAACGCCAAAGAACCACCAGGAACCGAAGGTGGCTGACCAATCCAGGCAGCTGGTCGGGGAGCACGGCGTGCGCCCGCGGCGTGCACAACCACCGCCGATCGACGAGGGCGCACCACCGTGCGCCCCGACGAACGAACCTGAAAAATCTCGGTGGTTTCCCAAAACGCTCTAAAACGTCAAGCTCACACCCACCGCCCCCACCACTCCGGGACTGGTGAAGCCGGGAATTTCCTCGTAGTCCTCGTCTAAAGCATTTTCTAGCCGCAGATAAGGTTCGGCGCGCTGACTCAGACGGTACCCCAGGGCCAGATCGAGCCGGCTGTAGTCATCTATCTCCGAGCCATTGCTGTCGATCCGGTCGGCCACCGAACTAAGCACCGCGCTAAGCCGCCAGTGATCGCCCAGTCTGCCGTCGATCTGTAGCGTACCGCGGTGTTTGGGGCGACGCGGTAGAGGCGCGCCAGTGGCCTCATCCTCGGTGTCATTCCAGGTGTAGGAAAGATCGATACCCCAGCTCGGCGCCGGCCGCAGGCCCAAGCCTAGTTCGATCCCATCAGAACTCGCCGAGGCCAGATTCTCAGGCCGGAAGGCCACCTGGTCAAAGACGATCAGATCGTCGAAATCGAGTGAGAACCAAGTCAGATCGAGGGTTACCCGATCGCCGGCAAAGCGCTTCTCCAAGCCGATATCCCAACCACTGCTGGTCTCGGGCACCAGATCGGGGTTGCTGAAAAACGGAAAGAAAAGATCGTTGAAGGTCGGCGCCTTGAAACCCGTGCCCCAGCTCAGGCGGAGCCGCGTGTCCCGCGCCGGCCAGGCGGTCGTAGCGCTTAGCCGGTAGGTGGTCTCACCGCCAAACTCGGAGTGATCATCGTGACGAACGCCAGCGGTCAAATGCCCCTGCTGGCCAAGGGTGAAGCGTCCTTCGACGAAGGCCGAATCGATATCGACTTGCTGATCGAAGTTGCCCACCGACACTCCGTCGCGGCGCTCGCTCTGCAGCCCCAGGCTGAAGGCGCCATCGGCGTTGAACTCGAAATCGCTCTGCAAGGAAAAAGAACTCACCTCGCTATCGACCCGGAAGTTGCTGAAGAAATCCGCCGGATCAGAGCCGATCAGCCGCTCATCGACCACCCCCAGGCTCAGCGAGTGAGTCCAGCGATTACTCGGCGACAGCTGCACCCGCAAGCGGGCCGACAGCGCTTCGCGGTCTTGCAGCCGGTCAAGGGCATCGACCGGCCCGACGCCAAAAGCAAAGCCGTCGGTCGCTACCTGACTAGCGAAGCGCCGCAAGGACAAGTCGGCACGCCCCTGAGCGGAAAAATCCAATCCTAGACGCGCCGATTGACTACTCGATTCCCAGGGATCGACTTCGCTATTGCCCCGCGACTCCTGCGCCGCCGACACCCCGTCGACCTCGAGTTCCGAGGCCGACAGCCGGTAATCGAAGGGCCCCTGGCTGCCCGCCACGCCAGCACGCAGCCGCAGAAGGTCGTCCGACCCGGCCTCGCCAAGAGCATTCCAGGTGATCCCCGGCCCGCCCTTCTTAGTCACCAGCTGGATCACGCCGGTCATCGCTTCAGAGCCGTGAACCGTGCTCTGCGGCCCGCGCACCACCTCCAGGCGCTCGATATCCAGGCTTTGCAAGTCGGCCAGATCATACGCGCCAGTGGTGGCGCTGTTGGCTCGTTGGCCATCGATCAAGACCAAGGTCTGCGACGAACTACCGCCGCGCAAGAAAGCACTGGTGACCTGGCCATAGCCGCCACTGCGAGCAATCTCGAGTCCCGGCACGGTGCGGAGCAAGTCGGCAACGCTGGGTTGGCGGCGAGCTTCGATCTGCTCGGCCGAGATGACCGTCACCGACGAACCGGCCTCGTCCCGCGGCCGCTCAGTGCGATCGGCGGTAACGATGATCTGCTCTTCGATCACCGGCTGATCAATAGTCTCAGAAGCGGTTGATTCAGCTGCAAGGATGGTGGGCGACTGCAACCCTAGAAACAAAGCAAACAAGCTGCAGGCAAGCAAGAACAGCCGCTGATGCGGCATCGTGAGTGCCCCATGATTCATGGGAGGCTCCTTTCCCCCTCGGGAAATCAGGCTCTCGGCTGGAGATCAATGGCTGAACCCGGCCAAGGCCTGAGGCGTCCGGGGGAGGTATCTGGCTCGCGCCACTCGCAAGTAGCGCTTACAGTCGCGGGGCGGCGGGAGATTCTCACTCCACTTCCCTACATCCCGGGGCGGCCTCTGGTTGTTGTCATACAACCACCGGACGAACGTCCAGTGGTTGCTTCAATGGCAAGCTATCACAGGCAAGATGAAGAAACTCTGTTACGGCGGCAAGCAAACATCCACCGCTGGCGGGAAGCCAAAATCGGCGCCCCGGTTGTCGACGCAGATCAGGCCGATGGCGCATTCAGCGTCGTTGTCGCAATCGCCTTCTCCTTCGCCGCAAGGGCCGCATTCGGTGCAGTAACGGCCATTGCCCAGGGGTCGGCCGCAGGTGGTGCCACCGCCATCCGGCGGCAGACAAACATCCACCGCCGGTGGGAAGCCAAAATCGGCGCCGCGGTTGTCGATGCAACTCAAGCCCGCCGCGCACTCGCTATTCCGATCGCAGTCGCCCTGTCCCATGCCGCAGGGGCCGCATTCGGTACAGAAGCGGCCGTGACCCGGATGGAGCGGACAGGAGGAATCGCCACCACTGGGCAAGCACACATCGACCGCCGGGGCGAAACCGAAGTCGGCACCGCGATTGTCGAAGCAAGCCAAGCCGACGGCGCATTCGGCATCGTTGTCGCAATCACCTTCGCCGGCAACACAAGGGCCGCACAGAGCGCAGAACGGCCCGCTGCCGAGATTCGCCGGGCACCCTCCACCATCCGGCGGTTGACCGCCACCAGGCAAGGAGGTGGACCACACTCCGCGGCCCAGGGTCGAGACCAGCAAGCGGTCGTGGACCGTGTCGACCAGCAGATCCTGCACTGGAGCGGTCGGCAAGCCGGTGCCATAGGGCTGCCAGCTAACGCCATCATCGCTAGAGGCGAATACCCCCCGATCGCCACCAGCTAGCAGCACCCGGCCACCACTGGCCCGATGCACCGCCACCGTGGTGAAGGGAGCGTCGGGCAGCCCGCCGCCGACCGTCCGCCAGCTGACGCCACCGTTATTGGTGGCCAGGATGCGCTCGCCACCGAAACGTGCCACCGCTACCCAGGCGGCGTCGGCGTCCTGGGGATCCACCGCGATTTGGCGCATCACCCGCGGCCAGCCAAAGACCCCTTCGCGACGCAGGGTCCAGGTCGTACCCCGGTCATTGCTGACCATCAGCCGGTCGTCGTTGGTCACCGCATAGACCCGCGTGTTATCCCCCGGCGCGATCTGCAAAGCACGCACGGCAAACGGCGCACCACTGGTGAGATCGCCGCTGATCGCGCTCCAGGTCAAGCCGCGGTCGGTGGACTCGTAGATCCGGTGGGTGGCGTAGAGCATGCGCTCGGGATCGGCCGGGTCGATGACGAAAGGCGGCAAGAAACAGCTGCGATCGTTACCACTGATGCCGTTGCTGCTCTGGTTGACGCTAGCGTTGGCAAGATTTAGCCGCCACAGATTGGCGGCGCCTTGGAACTCCACGAACCACAGATCAGGGTCGCTAGGATGGATCAAAGTGTAGCCACCGTCACCACCAAAGACCGCATCCCACTGCCGCCCAACACCACTGCGCACCAACGTGCCGTTATCCTGCAAGCCGGCCAACATCACTTGCGGGTCAGTGGGGTGAACCGATAGCCCAGCGTAGATCTGCGACGTACCGAGGTTGCTGTTCAAACTCGACCAGTTGGCGCCGAGATCGCTCGAACGGAAGATCCCGCCATCGGTGGCCACCATCAGCCGTCCCTGCAAATCGAAGTCGATATCGTGCAGGTCGACGTGCGGCGGAGTGATGGTCTGCCAAGTGCGACCACGGTCGCGACTGATCAGCATCTGCACCCCGCCCACCAGCACCGTGTCGGGATCGGTGGGATGCACCGCGATGGCGGCGTTGTAACCTCCTTGCTGCCCCATGAAGTTGTCGGGCACGAACCGTCGCCAGGTGTTACCCCCGTCATCAGAGCGGTAAACCCCGAAGCTCGAGGCTCCTCCGGGCAAGAAACCACCGAGAAAAACGCGATCTGTCGGCTGCACCATAAGGGCGTAGATACGGCGCGGTAGAGATGGCGAGATCGCCAGGGTGATCCGGCCGACGCGGGCCCCGTTGAGTTCCGGAAGCAGCCTGCTGAAGCTGGCGCCTCCGTCAGTGCTGCGATAGACGCCGTTCCGAGAATCGCCAAACACCTCACCGAAACTGACGAAGATCCGCCCCGGATTCGCCGGATCGAGGTCGACATCGCTGGCCGGCAGGGCCGGTAGCCCATTGCGAATCCGCTGCCAGCTACGGCCAGCGTTGGTCGAGCGGAACAGGCCCGTCTGGCCACCCCTGCCAGGATGCAGCCGTGCGCCTTCGGTACCTTCTGAAGTGCCACCGGCGGTGTTCACCGCCGCCCACAGCAAATTGCCATTGGCGGGTGAGATCGCCAGCTCAGAAAATGTCCGGCCGGCAAAGGTATCGGCCGCCAGAACTTGCCAATTGCGGCCGCCGTTGGCGCTCTTGTAGAGACCCAAACCGTAGAGGCTGTGGTAGGCGTGGTTGGCCTCGCCAGAGCCGGCATAAATGAGGTCTTCGTTCTGTGGATCCAAGGCCAAAGCGCCAATCGCCGGTATCGGCAAGCCATCGCCCAAGGGGCGCCAAGTACCACCGTCATTCCGCGACACCCACACGCCACCGGAAGCAGCGCCAGCGAAGATCAAACCCTCGTCCCGCCGACTCAAAGCCAGTGAGCTGAAGCGACCAGCATTCAAGGTGCTATTGACCAACGGCGAAGGTCCAAGTTCGCGCCATTGCTGGGCCGCGATCGGAGCGGCTAACAAGCTGGTGAGAACTAGCACCACTGTTGAAGCCAAACTACCTAGAACCGCTGTTCGCCGGTTTGAGTACCCCATGGTTACCTCCCCTCCCCACTCAACCGCTGCCAGGCCGCGTCGTCCAGGACTTCGAACACCAACTCGGCCACCGACGGCTCAGCCACCGCCGAGTTCAGATGCTCAAAGCGCAAAGTCCAACGCCCAGGTCGATCGAGAGCCAGCGCGGCAATACCTACCGAGTCGGTGGTGGCCAAGTGCTTCGAACCGTCCTCGCTCTGCGCCACCAACCTGGCACCGCTCACCGAAGAGCCCTGGAAGTAGGCTCGCACCGGCAAATCAGAGCCCACCCGCAGCAGCGCCGGATTGAACAGCGGCCGCAGCTCGATCCGGCTGCCGACCTTGCTGGTCAAGACCGCCGCCGCCTGGCGCCGGGCGGCCAGAACATCGACGGCGGATTTACCGAAACGGCAGCTAACAATCTTGATCGAACGACTCGGCCGCGCCGGGCTGGCCGGAATCGCGGCTGGCACCAGGTCAGCCAGCACCAAGACACACCCTTGTTCTTCGAGTTGAAAATCGATCGGCTGCCCCTGGCGCAGTTTCTTGCCCGGCAGCGAGCGTTGACCGCCGAGCGAACGCACCACCAACCAGTCCACCCGCGCTTGCTGCCAAGCCGGACTCAGCTGATCGCTCAGAACCAGCCTGCGAGCTGCCTCACTCGCTCCCTTGGGCGCCACCAACTCGACGGTGGAGGCTAGCGGGTTCCCAGCCAGGGAACTTGCCGGCGAGAGAAGCAATAGTAAACAGAATACGGTGGACAGCGATACGCGCATAATGAGGCCTCGTCAACGAATTCAACCCATGATTGGCCACCAAAAGGGTAGCGAAACCCACCCTGCACTGCCAGCGCTCAGGGCCGAAAGAGAGCCAGCGGGGGACGACCAGTCAGCGCCCAGGTGTCGCACGCCTCAGCAGGACCCTGCCGTTGGATCCAGAGACCGCCGCCACTAGCCGGCGACCTCCGCCGGGGCCTTGCCGCCATAGTCCTTGAGCAGCGGCTGGCGGCGCCCGAGGGCATCTTCGGCGGCGGCGATCAGCTGACGCAAGCCCTGCCGCCGGGTGGCACTGATGGCCACCCCCTCCCAGGTCTGAGCCAACGCCGCGGCCTTGTCTTCGCCCAGCAAGTCGGCTTTGTTGAGCACCAGGAGGCGGGGAATATGGTCCAGCTCGAGTTCTTGCAGCAACTTCTCCACCGCTCGCTTCTTGCTCGCCATATCTTCGTCGGCGGCGTCGACCATATGCAGTAGCAGATCTGCGTCGGCTAGCTCTTCGAGGGTGGCGCGGAAGGCGTTGACCAGATCCTTGGGTAGGTCGCTGATGAAGCCCACTGTGTCGGTCAGGATCACATCCCCCTCGCGGGGGAAGCGTAGCCGGCGGCTGGTCGGATCGAGGGTCATGAAAAGCTGATCGGCAACCGCGATCTTGCTCTGGGTCAAGGCGTTCAGCAGCGTGCTCTTGCCGGCATTCGTGTAGCCGACGATCGACAGCACCGGCAGAGCTTCCTCGCGCCGCCGACGACGGCGAATATCGCGCTGCTTGGAGAGCTGCTCGATCAGCTGCTCGAGCTTGCGTATGCGGTCACGGATGCGCCGGCGGCCGATCTCCATCACCGTCTCACCCGGCCCGCGACCACCGATGCCACCGGTCAACCGCGACAGCCCAGCGTCTTTGTCGGTGAGCCGTGGCAGCGAGTATTTGAGCTGCGCCAACTCTACCTGCACCTTGCCGTCGCGACTCTTGGCTCGTTGCGCGAAGATGTCGAGGATCAGCTGGGTCCGATCGATCACCTTCAAGCCGGTGGCATCCTCAAAGGCGCGGGATTGGGCTGGCTTGAGATCGATGTCGAAGATCGCTACCTCGGCCTGCCGGCGCATGCTTTCGAACACGATGTCCTGAATCTTGCCGCGGCCAACGATGGTCTTGGGATGCACTTTGAACCGCTTCTGCCGCACCGTGCCAGCGATCTCCACCCCGGCCGAACGCACCAGCTCGAGCATCTCCTCGAAGTGCGCATCCTCCGGCGTCACCGCGATAACCAGGGCGCGCTCGCGATCGGTCTTGCCGGCGGCACCGCGAGTAATCCGGCCCAGCTCGCTTTCGAGGGCTTCGATCTCCAAGCGAAAATCGAGGTCCAGATGATGAATGTCGCGGGCAGCGACCCGGCGAAAGGGCTCCTTCGCGGCATCCTCGTCGGCCAGATTTCCCGGCTCGATCAGCGCCACCTCGACGCGGCCGGGGCGCCCCCCTGGCTGCACCTGCAGCATCGCCACCAAGTCCAGGCGTAGAAGAACCAGATCGTTGAGGTCGTCGTCGGTGAGATCCTCGCCGCGCAGGTGGGTGTGTACCAGACGCAAGCCACGGAAACGACCTACCCCACCGCGCAAGCGACCGATGTCGGGCAACTCCAAGCGAGTGGCGTCACCGACAATCACGTTGCGCACCGTGCCATCGCGCCCCAGCAGCACTCCGACCTGACGGCCGAGTCGGGCCGAGATCTCGCACAAATGCCGGCACAGTTCCGCTGAAGCCACCTCGTCCGGCGCCACCCGGCGCCTGAAGGTGCGCTCCAATGCACGCCGGTCAGAAGTCTTGATACCGCGGAGATTGCCGTCTAGATGATGGGAAATGGGACTAACTCCTCAAAACATTGCGTAAACCTCGGACGAGCCACTATTCTGCCACGTTTCCTGGCCACCTTCGCCCTCTCCATCGCCCAGTATCGCTCCGTCTCATCCTGTCGCAGTGATCGCCGCCAGGGTGAACCTCTCTGCCCAAGATATGGTCTCGTGATTCTTCTTGTCCCAAACGCCCTTGGACACACTGTCAAGACCCCAAAGACCTTTGAAAGGCAGCTGCCAACGATTTTGGGCTTTTGGAATTGAGGAAAAAAGCAAGACCATGCCTTAGCCAACTCACAGCTATGTAGTGGACTCAGCCGCATCGAATCTGCGAGAGTATTCGGGTGATCGACCCGCCAAAATAACCCAGGACAATCCTCACGTCCGGTCGAGACCGGGCCAAGTAACTCGGTGAGAAGTACCCCATAATGTGCGGACGCTACACCTTAAGCGACCCCGGCGATCTACTCGAGGAACTCGGCATCGAGCCTGGCGAGGAACTGCGACCGCGGTTCAATATTGCTCCCACCCAACTAGCGCCGGTGGCTCGTCAGACGGCGGCCGGTGGGCACCAGCTGGACCATTTGCGCTGGGGCTTGGTGCCGTTCTGGGCCAAGGACCTGTCGATTGGTAGCCGGATGATCAACGCCCGCGCCGAAACCGTGGCCGAGAAGCCCTCGTTCCGCAACGCCCTGCGCCAGCGCCGGTGCCTGGTGCTCAGCGATGGCTTCTATGAGTGGCGAAAACTTGCCGACGGCAAGCAGCCGCACCACATCCGCCTCATCTCGGGGCGGCCATTTGTTTTCGCTGGCTTGTGGGAACGCTGGGACAAGGGGGAGCAGCCGATCGAGACTTTCACCATCATCACCACCGAGGCCAGCGACGACGTTCGTCAGCTGCACCACCGCATGCCGGTGATTCTGGACGGCGAAACTCGCGACCTGTGGCTCGATCCACGGGTCGAAGACAAAGAGCTGCTGACTTCGCTGCTACTGCCCTACCCAGCCGGCTCGATCGAACATCGACCGGTCAGCCGGGTGGTCAACAGCCCGCGCAACGATTCGCCAGCTTGCCTGGCGCCGATCGAGAGTTGAACTCAGTCAGAGGATCGGCGAGGTTTCACTTCAGCACTCTCCGGATGCTCCATCACCACGGTCGTCGCCATCTCGCGACCGCTGCCGATGAGCGTCTCGCCAGAGGCTTCCCCAACGACCTGCTGCGGCAGGTCAACCTCGTTCGCCGGACCGTCTGAAAATAGGGATAGCGCCTGCGCCACCTCACGGGCCGAGGGCCGTTCTTCCTGCTGTTTGGCCAGCATTTTCAAGATCAGTGAGTCGATTTCCGCTGGGATAGTTGAAAAAACTGACCGGGGCGGTTTGGGGTCGTCGTGCAGGTGCTGGGCGATGGTCGAGGAAATCGCGTCTTGCCCCGAGGCGGGGAATGGCAACACTCCGACCAGCATCTCGTAAAGCATCACTCCTAGGCTGTAGACATCGGCCCGACCATCGTAGGTCTGTCCCTGGAAACGCTCCGGCGCCATGTAGGACGGTGTTCCCACCGCGCAATTCTCGAGCGTCAGCTTCTCCGCCACTACCGCCTCGCCGACCAGCTTGACGATACCGAAATCGAGCACTTTTACCGATTCACCCCGCGGCGAACGGTGCAAGAACACATTCTGCGGCTTGATGTCGCGGTGGATGATGCCAATCCCGTGGGCGGCATCGAGGACCTCGCAGACCGGCAAAGCCACTTCGATCAGGCGCTGCAACCCTAGCTGCCTGCTCTCGAACAGCGCGTCCTCCAGGGTTTGGCCTTCGAGCAACTCCATGACCAAGAAAGCGACACCATCGGAGGTCAAGCTGTAATCCAACACCGAGACCGCGTTGGGATGCTCCAAGCGCGACAACGCCACCGCTTCGCGCTCGAAGCGCGCCATGGCGCCAGCTTGCGAAGTCATGCCGCTGAGTAGCAGCTTGACCGCCACCGGACGCTGCAATTTTAGGTGGGTACCGCGGTAGACCGAGCCATAGTTACCCTGGCCAATCAGCGAGTCGAGGCGATACTTGCCATCGAGCACGCTACCCTCCGCCGGCCCCGCATGCCGTGGCCGGCCACTGCTAGCCGGCGTGCGAGCACGCAGCTGCGCCCTTACCCGAGCCAGCACGACGGGAAAGTCGAGCGGTTTGGTGACGTAGTCGTTGGCACCATGATCGAAGGCTTCGACCATGTCGTCACTGCCATCCTTGGCGGTGACCATGATCACTGGCAAACTCTGGGGAGGGTGGTGTTGGCGCAGTGTCTGCAACACCTCGATACCGCTCATGCCTGGCATCATGACGTCGAGCAACACCAGATCGACCGGGTCTTGGTCGACCGCCAGGATCGCCTCGAGACCACCAGCGGCCTGGATCACCAGGTACCCCTCGTCCTCAAGATACATCGACAGCGCGACCCGGTTGAACTCCGAATCGTCGACCAGCAGAATTGTAAAGCGTTCTCGGCGCATCGCTACTCTAATCTTCGATCCGTCAACCAACTCTGCTCTGCCCGCAGCCGGGCCTCATCGCTCAAGGCTGGTCGGTGGGTCGAAGCCCCCAGGAATAGACACCCGGCAGCTTATGACGCGAAGGTCGAGTTGTCCAGCAAGGCCCTGCCAATTCGCTGGTGGGTGGCGCCTGCCTCGGAGGAGTGGCAACCGTGACTAGCTGGCCGCCAAAAACAAATATCTCCTCCTTGTAATTTGAAATGTAAGCTGCGTAGACCTACTATCAATGCAGGGAAGAGCTTCCGGTTGGCCGTCTCACAGATGGGAGTCGGCCGCTCGCCTATCGGATCTGATGTCAACTTCTGAAGTACCTCTACAGCACGATCTCCAGCCGCAGCCAACGCGGCTGGCGGCCCAGCGCCGGGCTGGTCTCCGCAGGGCGGCCGCTTACACTTCTATCGGCCCGCTGGTCGGCCTGGCTTTGAGCGTTCTGCTGGGAGCGGCTGACGCTTTCCCCTTCTCCTGGTCCGATTGGTGGCTGACTCTGGCGGTGATCCTCGGCGCCCTCGGAGTGCTGTGGCTAGCCGTCGAGTCAGGCTTGAGCGAGAGGTGGCGTTGGGATCCGCACTTCGTCTTTCAGCCCGGAGTGGCGCTCGCCATCATCTTGAGCTTCGCTGTCTACCAGGCGCCGGAGCTGCGCATCGCGTTGCTGATGACCTGGTTCATCGTACTGCTTGTCTCCGTCGGCCTGGCTGGCTTTAGCCAAGTCTTGATTCTCGCCAGCCTGGTCACCGGCGGCTACTTGCTGGCCGTGTCCCAGGAACCGGGTTTGGACGGCGATTTCCAAGCTGAGTTGTTCGTGGCGGTGGAGTTCTGGGTAGTGAACCTGCTTGCGGCCTTTGTCTGTGCCGGCCTGAAACGGCGGTTTGAAGCCGGTAGGCGACGCTACCGGGCACTGGCCGAGAATTCTCCGGTGGGCATCTTCCAGAGCGCTGGCAACGGCGATTGTCGCTATGTGAACCCCCGCTACTGCGAGATAACCGGCCAAGATCGCGAAGCGGCCCTCGGCATGGGCTGGAGTGAAGCGATCCATCCCAAAGACCGGGCGACCGTGGTCGACAACTGGGAAGCTACGGTCGGCGCCAACCTGGAGGCGAAGAGCGACGGCACCGGCAGCTGGAATGTGCGCAACGGCGAATACCGCTACCAGCGCCCGGACGGCAAGATCTCTTGGGTAGCGGCTTCGGTGATCGCCGACCGCGACAAGTTCGGCCGGCTGAACGGCTACATCGGTACGGTGACCGACATCACCGAACTCAAGCAAGCTCGTCAGGACTTAGATCGCCTGTTCGATCTGTCGCCAGATCTTCTATTTCTCAGCACTAGCGGCTATTTCACCAGGGTCAATCCAGCCTTCACTCACTTGCTGGGCTATAGCAGCGAGGAATTGCTCAGCCGGCCGATCCGAGATTTCGTCCATGCCGAGGATCGCGGGGCTTCCGCAGGGTTGCTCGATTTGCCGCGCGACCAAGCGCCGACACCGGAAATCGTCAACCGTTTCCGCCACCGCGATGGCGGCTACCGCTGGATATCCTGGCGTTCGATCGCGGTCGTAGCGGAGGGTCGGATCTACGGCATCGCCCGCGACATCACCGGCGCCAAATACGCCAAGGAAGCTCTGGAGCTAAGCCAAGCCAACCTGGCCGAAGCGCAGCGCCTGGCCCATCTCGGCAGTTGGGATTTCGATATCGAGACCAACAAGATGTCCTGGAGTGAGGAGCTGTTCCGCATCTTTGGCGTCAGCCGCACTCGCCATCGCCCGACGATCGACGATTTCTGGACTCTGGCCCACCCCGAGGATCGGCCCACGGTGGAAGCTGCCCTGGCCCGCTCGGCAACCATCGGCACGGCGTTCGATTTCGAACTGCGCATGTTGCGCAGCGATGGCTCGGAACGGGTGATCCACTCCCAGGCCCGCATCCATCTCAACGAGCTCGGCCGACCGGTGCGCATGGTGGGTTCGGTGCTCGACATCACCGAACGGATCCGCGCCAACGAGGCCCTGGAACGGGCCAGCAGCGCCAAGGGTGAATTCCTGGCCAACATGAGTCACGAGATACGCACGCCAATGAACGGGGTTATCGGCATGGCCAACTTGCTGCTCAAGACCGATCTCGGCTATCGCGAGCGCGACTACGCCGAGATCATCAAGAGTTCCGCTGAGGGCTTGCTGGGGGTCATCGACGACATTCTCGACTTCTCCAAGATCGAGGCCGGCAAGATGAGCCTGGAGCAGATTTCATTCAGCCTCCGCGAGTCCTTGGCAGCGGTAATTGAGCTGCTCGCCCCGCGGGCCGAAGTGAAGGATTTGCAATTAGACCTCGATCTGGAAGACGACGTGCCCGACCAGGTCGAGGGCGACCCGACCCGCCTGCGCCAGGTACTATTGAATCTACTCGGCAACGCGATCAAGTTCACCGGTGATGGATCGGTCACCCTGGAAGTGCGCCTGGTTCGCCGCCGAGGCGATCTGCTGGTCTTGGCGATTGCCGTCCGCGATACCGGCATCGGCATCAGGCCAGAGGCTCAAGAACAGCTGTTCACCCCCTTCACTCAAGCCGATAGCTCGACCACCCGCAAGTTCGGCGGCACCGGCCTCGGTCTGGCGATCAGCCAGCGGCTGGTCCAGTTGATGGGCGGAACGATCCATGTTGATAGCGCTCCCGAGCTGGGTTCTTGTTTCTCCTTCGAGCTCGAGCTACGAAGCGGTCAACGGGGCACCTCAGTGGCCGACCCTGCCGCCCGTGAAGCTGGCCCCACCCAACGCACGGGGCAGCGCGGCGGCATTCGCATCCTGGTGGTAGAGGACGACCAAGTCAACCAACTGGTAGCGATGCATCAGGTCCAGAGCCTGGGCTTCAGCGCCCAAGCAGTTTCGAACGGCCGCGAAGCCCTACGAGTCTTGGATCAGGCACGTTTCGACCTGGTGCTGATGGATTGCCAGATGCCTGAGCTTGATGGCTATGAGACCACTCGCCGAATCCGCCGCCAAGAGACCGAGAGCGAGCGCCACCTACCGGTGATCGCGGTGACTGCTCACGCCATGCCTGGCGACCGGGAGAAGTGCCTCGCCGCCGGCATGGACGACTATCTGGCCAAACCGTTCAAGGAAGACAGCCTGGCGGCGGTGCTCGATCAGTGGCTAGGACTGGACCAGAGTGCGCGCTCAATCCGGGGTCCCACCGCCACCTCCGCGGCCCCGGCCTCAGTGCTTGACCGAGAAACCGTCGATCGGCTGCAACAGATCGATCGGCGCTCCAAACGTGGTTTCCTGCGCCGCTCGATCGAGGTCTTCCTCAGCCACAACGCGCCCAAACTGCGAGACCTGCGCCGGGCTTTAGAGCAACAAGACAGCGAACCGCTCGGCCAGATAGCCCACGGCTTGGCCGGCTCGGCCGGCACTCTCGGTGCCCTCGACCTTTCCCTGCTCGGCCGCCAGCTCGAAAGGGTGGCCGAGGCTCGGGATTTCACCAGCGCCAAGCCGCTGGTCGAGCAGATTGAAGTCGGCTACCGGCAGGCTGAAACGGAACTTCGTCAGCTGGTCAGCGACAGGGAAGATAGAGACACGGCCGCGGGTTCTGAAGGGGCTGACGACGAGCAGGTTTAACCACTCCGACCCTGCGGCCTCGGCTACTCCACCATGATTCGCTGACGAGCCTCGACGGCGGCACCCTCGAAGAGTAGTCGCAAGGGCTGGCGAAGATCACTCGGCACCCGACTGCGCTCGACATCGATGGCCAAGAATCGCTCGAGAGCCGCGCCGACCTCGAATTTCTCCACTTGCTGACAGAAGTCGTCCATCGCCCCCCCTTTCAGACCCTTGCGGCGGCAGAGTTCAAAGGCCAGGCGGGCTTCGTCGATGGTGCCGATGCACTCAAAAGGGGTGTGTTTTTCGAGTCCGAGCATACGGCGAAAATGAAGCCTATTCTCTGTCACCGCGAAGAGATTCTCGGCAAATACCGAGTCCACCACCGAACGCGGTAAATAGGCCATCGCGCAGAGCCAGACATAGGCGCATTTAGGGCACCGTCGACACCACGGCTTGGCGACATTGCAGGAGTGAGTGACCTTGAAGCGCTCGGCATCGGCCGCCAGAAGTTGAAAGATCAACACATCCCAGATCGGCTTCAAAAGACTGAAATATTCCACGCCCTCGATCAGTTCTGCAGCCAGGTAGTCCGCTAACAAAGTCTCGGCTGCGAGCGACTTCCCCCACTGATGGTTGACCTCTTCACCGGTGCGTTGCCAGATCAGATTGCCATGGTCGGCGCTGCGCTCGTGAGCTAGCACTAGCCGGCGGTAGCCATGTTCGAGCACCAAGGGCAGAGCGGCGAATAGCGAACTAGGGGTCTCGGCAGCGGTCAGTGACCGCACCCCCAGCTCTCCGTGCAACTCAGCGACCGGGCTGTCGATAAAGTCGTCGTAGATCCACAGACGACGACGCTGGCGGGCTGCCGTTTGCAGCAACATGCCATCGATCAGCCGATGTTGAACGGCCGCCAAGCCATACACCGAACTCGAATAAGCAAAGCTATCGAAAGGCACCTCGGCCCGCTCGAGCAGCCGCAGGGCCACCAGACTGTCCTTGCCGCCGCCGCAGAATGCCAACGTCGCCACCGGCCCAGCGGACCGCCTTAGCGGTCGGCCGGCAGCGGGGGCCAAGGATGCTAATTCTGGGCCCAGGTAGTCAGGGTCGTCGTGTTCATATCGCCACTGTGCCCAAACCTGCCTTTGGATAGTGCTCCACAGCTCGACAAATGCCGAGTCGACGAAACGCTCCCAGGGACCCGGATCAAAGCGCCGCGGTCGCAAGCTGGTCAACTTGTTGGCCTCAAAAGCGGCGATGTGGAAGTAAATGCGCTCCATTACCTCGAGGCCAAAACGCTGTTCCAAAGCCTTCAGGTCGACGTCGCCGTACCAGTAGCTGGTGTTGAAAACCAGCTCGTCAACACCGAAGGTAAGGCACAATTGGTGCCGCGACCGGCGATGACCGCCGAGCCACAACCGGCGATCCGCGGCCCTCACCCTTCAGCTCCAAGGCGACACTCGGCCAACATCTTGTCGGCGGCGTTGATCGCCGCCGACAGATAGGCCCGAGTTCGCCGCTCCTGCCCCACCGGCTCGCCATCGAGCAACTCGCTGGCGGTGAGGATGGCGCCGAAGAAACCCTGCCGCCGCCAACTGCCAAAGGGCAAAGGCGGCAGATCGCCGGCGGGCGGCACCGGCCACGGGGTGACATAGAAATAAGGCTGGTCGTAGCTGCCGTCGCCGGGCGACAGGCCGATGCCGATCGAGCAGAGGTCGTCTCCCCGCTGGCCGAGCTGCAGCAGGATGGCGTGATCGAAGTGGTGCGGCCAAGTGAGGATCGGCGTTTCCGGGGCTCTTGTCGCAACCAAGTCGACCAGCAGACCATGGACGTTGCCATAGTAGGCCGCGAGTTCGACCGCGGCGGCACCGGGAGCAGCGAATCGAGCCCCCGCGGCGAGCCCATGGGGAGGTATCTCGTAAGGCGACTTGAGGCTCGGCAATTCGCCATCACGCCCTTGCAGCGACAGCTCTCGGCGCAACCAACCGAGCGCCTCCGCAAGGGTCTTGCCGGCCAACGGCAGGCCCTTTTCACCGAGCATCAGCATCAGATCGGCGGGCCGCAAGCCAGCCTGCAACGGATCGCCGGCCGAGCGCGAAAGGGGCGGAATCTCCTGCCCTAGCCAGAGTTCACCTGCGGCATCCCAAGTGAGCGCGGTATGACTATCGTCCGGCCGCGCGGGAATCAACGATTGACCGATCGCCACCGCCAGTAATTGGGCGGCATGATGGATCTGCAGCCTTGCTTCGCCCAGTGCGGACGGCGGTACAGCTCCCAGAGACTTCCAATGCTTCATTATGGTTCCTCCCAGCGTTGCTAACTATGAATCACTCTCATGGCTGCCTTTGTCGGCCCGATCATACGCCCTCTCGCCGGGAACCGACTGCTGAACTATCGGGTCGATCCTCATCACTGATCCTCGCCACCGAACCTCACCACTGTGTTAGGAAGGTCCGGTGTGAACGATCTGGTCAGGAGTAGTCGGCGGTGTTACAGCTACAGCAGGTTTCAAAGTCATTTGCCCAGGTGGCGGCCGTGGCCGCAGTCGACTTGCAGATCGGCGGCGGCGAAGCCGTGGCGTTGATCGGTCCGAGCGGCTGCGGCAAGTCGACGCTGCTGCGGCTGATGGTCGGCTTGCTACAACCCGATAGCGGCGAGGTCCGGCTCGACGGCCAGCGGCTGGCCGGACCGGCCCTCTCCACCCTGCGCCAGCAACTCGGTTACGTCATTCAGTCAGGGGGCCTCTTCCCCCACCTCAGCGCCACCGCCAACGTCACCTTGATGGCCCGCCATCTGCGCTGGGAGAAGTCGCGGATCGACTCGCGCCTCAGCGAGCTGGCCGACCTAGTGCGGCTGCCAGCTACCGCCTTGGCCAGGTTCCCACACCAGCTTTCCGGCGGCCAGAGCCAACGGGTCAGCTTGATGCGGGCGCTGATGCTCGACCCGCGAGTGCTACTGCTCGACGAGCCCCTCGGCGCGCTCGACCCGATGATTCGCCGCGATCTGCAAGTCGATCTACGGAGTATCTTCCGCCGCTTGGAAAAGACCGTGGTACTGGTGACCCACGACTTGGCAGAGGCCAGCTACTTTACTTCCCGCTTGGTGCTGATGGACGGCGGCAGAATCGTCCAGCAAGGTTCCTTCGAGGAACTTAGCCAGAATCCTGCCACCCCTTTCGTCAGTCGTTTCGTCGCCGCTCAACGGCCACCCGGCAGCCAGTTATGAGGAGGCAGAGGCAGCCAGCAGTGCGGACCTTCGCTTACGGCGTGTGGACAATGGTCTGCTGTCTCTTGGCCAGTGGCTGCAATCGGGACGCCGCCGTCGAGCGTCCGCTGCGGGTCGGATCGAAGAAGTTCACCGAATCGGTGATTCTCGGCGAGCTGCTCGAGCTGTCGCTCGAAGAAGCTGGCTTCTCCACCACTCACCGGCGCCAGCTCGGCGGCACCCGAGTGCTGTGGAACGCCCTTCTGCGCGGCGATATCGACGCTTATGTCGACTACACCGGGACTCTGCGCGAAGAGATCTTCGCCGACCGCGAACTCGGCCAGGATGGCTTGGACGAGGCGCTGGCCGAAGTCGGCTTGCGGTGCAGTGCAACGTTGGGCTTCAACAATACCTACGCCCTCGGCATGCTCGAACCATTGGCCGAGCGGCTCGGCTTGCGGCGCATCTCACAGCTGGTCGATCATCCAGATCTGGTGCTGGGATTCACCAATGAGTTTCTCGACCGCCCCGACGGTTGGCCCGGATTGCGCGAAGCCTATGGACTCGAACAGCGGCCCCGTGGCCTCGACCACGACTTGGCCTATCAAGGCCTGGCGGCGGGCAGCCTGCAAGTGATCGACCTCTACTCCACCGATGCCGAGATCGCCTACTACGGCCTGCGGGTGCTGCAAGACGATAGACAGCACTTTCCAACGTACCAACCGCTGGTGCTCTACCGCGCCGATCTGCCGCTGGCGGCAGCGAACGCTCTAAGCCGCCTCGAAGGACGGATCGACGGCGCCACTATGGTGCGGCTCAACGCCGCGGTAAAAATCGAACGCCAAGCCGAAGCGGCAGTCGCCGCCGACTTCCTACTCCACGCCTTTGACTTGCGAGTCACCGCCGTAGTGGACAGCCTGTGGACCCGGCTTAGGCATCGCACCGCTGAGCATTTGTGGCTGGTGCTGCTGTCGCTGGGAGCCGCGATCTTGGTGGCGATTCCACTCGGCATCGCCGCCGCCCGCCGACCGCGGCTCGGCCAGCTACTGTTGGCCGCGGTCGGTGTCTTGCAGACCATCCCCTCGCTGGCCTTGCTGGTGTTGATGATTCCTCTACTCGGCATCGGCGCGCCGCCGGCCCTGGCCGCCCTCTTCCTCTACAGCTTGCTGCCAATCGTCCGCAACACCTATATTGGACTGCGCTCGATCCCTGGCGAGCTGATGCAATCCGCTGCGGCCCTCGGCTTGCCAGCCGCGGCTTGCTTGCGGCGGGTCGAGCTACCCCTGGCGGCGCCGGCGATCCTGGCTGGCGTCAAGACCTCGGCGGTGATCAACATCGGCACCGCCACTCTCGGCGCATTGATCGGTGCCGGCGGCTATGGCCAGCCGATTTTGACTGGTATCCGCCTCGACGACCTCGGGTTGATTCTCGAAGGTGCGCTACCCGCCGCCGGTCTGGCCCTCCTCGCCCAAGGGTTGTTCGAACTCGCCGAGCGGCGGCTGGTGTCGGCGGGACTTCGGCAAGCTATTCGCTAGCCGCGAGAATACCGTCCGCCAGCCATTGGATCTCGCCTCCATCGTGCAGACAAAGACTGAGAAGGCCGGAATCGGCAGGCTCTCATGGCCTTGGAGACTGCTTTCTCGGTACCGATCAGCAGCAGCACTGATGAAACCCATCAGGGTCACCGATAGGGTTGCGAATCGGCACACCACCAGCGATCCAAAAAGCACTTTGCCCGGCGTCGATCGGGGTCGGCTGGACATCGATATCGCGGATGATAGCCTCAGTCAGGAAGACACTCATCGCTCGCCTATCCCGGCCTTAACTGGGTCAGCTTGAGCACAATTGCCAATTACTGTTGGAGAGGACCCCGATGGCCGAGGCCACCCCAATCCCCGTACCCGTCTCTTTGCCCAGCGCCACCAGCAGCCCACCGAG
Organism: Candidatus Multivoradales bacterium; assembly: GCA_965248925.1. Lineage (GTDB taxonomy): Bacteria > Acidobacteriota > Thermoanaerobaculia > Multivoradales > J023 > CBDFLE01. Next base: position 1,394,798 of record CBDFLE010000005.1, read on the forward strand.
CGGCACCGCGAGCGCGGTGAGTGATGCTGCCGGCTCGGCAAACGCAAATACCGCAAGCGAGCGTTTCCACCAGGTTCGAGCTTGGACCGAGACCCTCTGCGAGCCTCTCAATACCGAAGATTATGTTGTCCAATCGATGCCCGACACCAGCCCGACCAAATGGCATCTAGCCCATACCAGCTGGTTCTTCGAGACTTTCCTGCTGGCAGCCAACGTCAGTGGTTACCATGCCGACCCGACCTACGCCTTCTTGTTCAACTCCTACTACAACAGCCTTGGCAAGCAGCATGCCCGGCCGCAACGCGGTCTGCTATCGCGGCCGACAGTGGCCCAGGTAAATGCTTATCGCGAGCAGGTAGACGCCGACATGATCGAGCTGCTCAGCGGCGACGAGCTACCGCCATCGCTACTCAACCTGCTGGAGATCGGTCTCAATCACGAACAACAGCATCAGGAGCTGATGCTCACCGACCTCAAACACATGTTCTCTTGCAACCCCTTGCGTCCGACCTATCGCCCGGCCCCTCTGACCGCCGCGGCCACCGCGGTCGAGATGGTCTGGCACCCCTTTGCCGAAGGTTTGCAGCAAATAGGCCATCGCGGCAGCGGCTTTGCATTCGACAACGAGGGGCCCCGGCACCAGACTTTCGCCGCGGCATTCAAGATCGCCTCTCGGCCGGTGACCTGCGAAGAGTTCTCAGCCTTCATCGCCGACGGCGGTTATCAGCGCCCCGAGCTGTGGTTGTCGGACGGTTGGAGCACAGTGCAGGAGCAAGGCTGGCGAGCGCCGCTCTACTGGTTCGAGGAAGATGAGACTTGGCAGCAGCAGACCTTGAGTGGTTGTCGCGGCGTCAACAGTAGAGAGCCGGTCTGCCACGTCAGCCTCTTTGAAGCCGACGCCTATGCTCGCTGGGCTGGCGCCCGCTTGCCGACCGAGACCGAGTGGGAAGTCGCCGCCGACCACTGGATCGGGCCCAACGGCCGCGGGGAGGATTCGCCGGAGGCCAATCTGGCCGAAGGCGGCTTTTACCACCCGCGACCGTTGGCCCCGCGGGCCAGGCACCGCCAGATGCTCGGCGATGTCTGGGAGTGGACCCGCAGCGCCTACTCCCCTTATCCGGGCTTTCAACCACCGTCTGGAGCCTTGGGCGAGTACAACGCCAAGTTCATGAACAACCAGAACGTCTTGCGCGGCGGCTCTTGCGCCACTCCGCGGTCACACATCCGCAGCACGTACCGCAACTTCTTCCCCGCCGCCACCCGCTGGCAGTTCACCGGCTTCCGTCTGGCCCGCGATGGTGGTGCGGCATGAGCGCTACCAGCGAACTGCTCGACTTCGCACCGCGAATCACAACCCTGATGGAAGACGTGCTCACCGGCCTCAGCCAAAGGCCCAAGACGCTGCCGTGCAAATACCTCTACGACGAAACCGGCTCCCACCTGTTCGAGGCCATTTGCACCCTCGGCTCTTACTACCCGACCCGCACCGAGCTGGCGATCATGGACCGCCACATCGGCGAGATGGCCAGCCGGTTGGGCGTCGCATGTCAGCTGATCGAGTACGGTAGCGGCAGTGGCATGAAGACCGAAATCCTGCTCAGCAACCTGGACCAGCCGGCGGCGTATGTGCCGATCGAAATTTCCCGCGAGCACCTGGAGCGCTCCGCCCGTCATCTGGCCAGGCGCTTCCCGCTGCTCAAAGTGCTGCCGGTTTGCGCCGACTACACCGCCGACTACCAGATCCCCTCGCCGCCGGGCAAGGTAGCTCGGCGAGCGGTCTATTTCCCAGGTTCAACCATCGGCAATTTCGATCGCCCCGACGCGCTTTCGTTTCTGCGCAAGATCGCCCGCGTATGTGGCGCGGGGGGAGCGCTGCTGATCGGTGTCGACCTGCACAAAGACGCGGCGATCCTGGAGCGGGCCTACAACGATCCGGCAAGAGTCACCGCCGCTTTCAACCTCAACCTGCTCGACCGCCTGAATCGCGAGCTGGATACCGGCTTCGACCTCGAACGGTTCCGCCACCAGGCGATCTGGGATGCCACTGCTGGACGCATCGAGATGCACTTGGTAAGCCTCGGCGCGCAGACCGTGCGCATCGGCGAGGAGCGGATCCATTTCGCCGACGGCGAGACCATTTGCACCGAGCATTCCAACAAATACACCCTGGAGGGTTTCCGCCGCCTGGCCGAGGAAGCAGGTTTCCAGGTACAGCAGGTGTGGACCGACGACCGAAAGTGGTTCAGCGTGCAGTATCTGGTGGTTGCGTGAGGGCGAGCCCCGCCAACGCCGGAGGCAGTTCACCCTCGTTCGCCATCTTCGAGCAATTCGGCGAAGCGCGCACGCCGATAGAGAATCGCTTGCCTCCGCTAGCCGGTTGGCATACGCTCGGCGGCGCAGCCTTCGGTAAATCCTTACATGGCTTGGGTTCTCATCCGACATCCAAGATCATCCAATGACTCCCCCCGACTGCTGGAGATTCCTTTGCGCGAGGACTCGCAGACTGTGAGCAACCCAAACCAACAACTACTCGACGAAATCGCCTACGGCCAGCACTGGTTCCACGCCAAGAAAACCCGACCGATTTGGGCCAAACCACTGCGAGAGAATTTACAGGTAGAGACTCTCGAGGGCACCACCAACGCCTTCAAGGGAGACTACCTTTGCCGTGGCGAGATCGGTGAGGTGTGGCCACAGAAGATCACCCAGCTGGTCAGCAAGTACAGGCCCGAAGATGAGATCGACGCCAATGGCTGGCAGCTCTTCACCCCTCTGCCCGACAATACTGGCGTGATGGCGGTCAGGATCGATCGAGACTTCAGTGTCGAATCCACCTGGGGCAAGCTGCGAGGACAAGCCGGGGATTTCTTGGTCAAGAGCTGGAAAGACCGCCATGTGCGCTACCCAGAAGACGTCTGGATCGTCAACCAAGCGCTGTTCCTGGCAACCTACGAGCCAGATCCATAAGGTGCAGATCCATAAGGTGCCTGGCACCAGATCCATAAGGTGCAGATCCATAAGGTGCCTGGCACAGATCCATAAGGTGCCTGGCACCACTTCAGATCCATAAGGTGCCTGGCACAGATCCATAAGGCACAGATCCATAAGGTGCCTGGCACCACTTCAGATCCAGATCCATAAGGTGCCTGGCACCACTTCAAGGTGCCTGGCACCACTTCAGCCAGCACCACTTCAGCCAGCACCACTTCAGCCAGCCAGCAGCGAACTCAGCCGCTTCAGTCGTTCAGCGGCGCTGGCCGCAGCTGGCGCCAGGCATCGAGCAGCCGATCGGCAGCCAGCACGGCGGTGGTCTCGCCCAATTCGACCTGGCGCTCCAACTCGGGCAGTAGCCGCGCCAGCGCGGGTGCTTCGCGCAGCTCGCGTTGGATGGCCTCTTCGACCAGCGCCCACATCCAGCGGCGGCGCTGGCGGCGCCGTTTGGCCTCGATCTCACCATGCTCAGCAAGCACTCGCCGGTGCTCTTCTACTCGGCGCCAGAGTTCATCAATGCCAGTGCCCCGGAGACCGCTGACGGTGGTGACCGGCGGTCGCCAGTGGGCTGATTGCTGGCGGACCAGCTTGAGGGCCGCCAAGTATTGAGCCTGAGCACGTTGGGCTGGTGCCTCGCCACCACCATCGGCTTTGTTGATGGCGATCATGTCGATCAGCTCAATAATGCCGCGCTTGATCCCCTGCAATTCGTCGCCAGCACCGGGCAACAAGAGCAGCAGCAAGAAGTCGACCATCTCCGCCACCACGGTCTCCGACTGGCCGACCCCGACGGTCTCGATCAACACCACGTCAAAATCGGCGGCTTCACAGAGCAACAGAGCCTCGCGGGTCTTTCCCGCCACCCCGCCCAACGTACCACCGCTTGGCGACGGTCTGACGAATGCCCGTGGATGCCGAGCGAGTTCCGTCATCCGGGTCTTGTCGCCAAGGATCGAGCCGCCACTGAGAGAACTCGACGGATCGATCGCCAAGACTGCCACTCGTTTCCCTTGCTCGATCAGCTGCAATCCCAAGCTCTCGATGAACGTGCTCTTGCCAACTCCCGGCACACCGGTAATCCCCACTCGTTGGGCACCGCCGGTGTGTGGCAACAGCGCGGTGAGCAACGCCTGCGCCTGCCGCCGGTGATCAGCACGACGGCTCTCGATGAGAGTGATCGCCCGCCCCAACATGGCGCGCTCGCCCGCCCGCACCCCGGCGACATAAGTAGCGAGCGAGAATCTAGAGGGACGATTTGGACGGGCAGGATTGGCGTCGGACATCAGCAGCAGTCTATGCCACGGCCGAGTATTCCGCCGATCAGAGGCCAATCAGTGGCCGAGCTGCCGACTGAGTTCGGCCAGTAGCTCGGTGGCGGCCTCGGTTATCACCGTGCCAGGGCCGAAAATCGCCGCCGCGCCAGCGCCGAGAAGGGCCTCGTGGTCCTGCGGCGGCACCACGCCGCCGACGACGATCAAGATGTCCTCGCGGCCCTCCTCAGCAAGCGCCGTGCGCAGCTCGGGGACCAAGGTCAAATGGCCGGCAGCCAGCGAACTGACCCCCACCACATGGACATCGTTCTCGACCGCCTGGCGAGCGGTCTCAGCGGGAGTCTGGAATAGCGGCCCGACATCGACATCGTAACCAAGATCGACAAAAGCGGTGGCAATCACCTTCTGCCCACGGTCGTGGCCATCCTGGCCCATCTTCGCCACCAGCAGGCGCGGCCGCCTGCCTTCGGCCCGAGCAAATACCTCGACTTGCTCGCGAACCTGCTGAATCGCCTCGCTAGACTCTCCCACCTCGCGACTATACACGCCCGACAAAGTGTCGATCTTGGCTTGATGACGGCCCCAGACCGCGACCAGCGAAGCGCTGATTTCGCCCACTGTCGCCCGCGCTCGGGCAGCGTCGATCGACAGCGCCAGCAAGTTGCCGTCGCCCGCTTCAGCGGCCGCCCGCAGCGCCGTCAAGCGCTCCTCTACCGCCCTTGGATCACGCCCCCGCTTGAGCTCCGCCAGCCGTGCCAGCTGCGCTTCACGCACCGCCGTGTTGTCGACTTTGAGCACCTCGATCGGCGTCTCCCGGGTGGGCTTGAGCTTGTTGACTCCAACGATGGTCTGGCGACCCGAGTCGATCAACGCCTGGGTGCGAGCCGCTGCTTCCTCGATGCGAAGTTTGGGCAGGCCGGTTTCAAGCGCCTTGGCCATGCCGCCGAGCTTCTCGATCTCCTCGATGTGGGCGCGCGCCCGCGCCGCCAGACTGTGGGTCAGGCTCTCGACGTAGTGACTGCCGCCCCAGGGATCGATCACCCGGCAGGCACCGGTCTCATGCTGCAAAAAGAGCTGAGTATTGCGTGCGATCCGCGCCGAACTCACCGATGGTAGCGCCAGCGCTTCGTCAAGCGAGTTGGTGTGCAGCGACTGGGTATGCCCATGCACCGCCGCCATCGCTTCGACACAGGTGCGGGCAACGTTGTTGTGTACGTCCTGGGCAGTGAGACTCCAGCCGGAGGTCTGGCAATGAGTGCGCAACGCCAAAGACTTGGGATTCCGCGGCGCGAAGGGCTGGATCAGCTGCGCCCACAGCAAGCGCGCCGCCCGCAGCTTGGCCACCTCCATGAAATAGTTCATGCCAATGGCGAAAAAGAACGACAGCCGCGGCGCAAAGCGATCGATCGCAAGTCCTGCCGCCAGCCCGCTGCGAACGTACTCCAGACCGTCGGCCAAGGTGTAGCCCAGTTCCAGATCGGCGGTCGCACCGGCCTCTTGCATGTGGTAGCCGGAAATCGAAATCGAATTGAAACGCGGCATCTCCCGCGAGGCGTAGCGGAAGATGTCGGCGATGATCCGCATCGAGGGTGCCGGCGGGTAAATGTAGGTGTTGCGCACCATGAACTCTTTCAGCACATCGTTTTGAATCGTGCCGGTGAGTTCGCCGGGCGTCACTCCCTGCTCTTCCGCCGCCACCACGTAAAGAGCCATAATCGGCAACACGGCGCCGTTCATGGTCATCGAGACACTCATCCGATCGAGCGGGATGCCGTCAAAAAGCACCCGCATATCGGCAATCGAGTCGATCGCCACCCCGGCCATGCCGACATCGCCCACCACCCGCGGGTGGTCCGAGTCGTAACCGCGGTGAGTGGCCAAGTCGAAAGCGATCGATAATCCACGTTGGCCGGCGGCCAAGTTCTTGCGGTAGAAGGCGTTCGAGGCCTCGGCGGTGGAAAAACCAGCGTACTGCCGCACGGTCCAAGGACGCTGTACATACATCGTCGGATAGGGCCCCCGCAGGTAAGGCGGCGAACCCGGCAGGCTGTCCAAGAAAGGCAGATCGGCCACCGCGGCGCCGGTGTAGCGCGGCCGCACATCGATCTGCTCCGGCGTTCTCCAGACTCCGCCCGCCGCCGCGGGAACCGCCGCGGCCTGCGCCTGATCGAAGGTCAAGCGGGAATAGTCAGGCAGCTGGCTCATGATTTCTCAGCGCTCGCGGTTGGCTTCTGTTTAGCGGTCAAGACGGCGTGCAGAGCGGCCATCGCCGCCAACGCATCACCACCCCGGTAAAGAAAACCGGCAATGCCGGCAGCGCGCCAGCTCGGCTCTTGGTCGCCGGGGGGACGGCCGGCGACCAACAATCGTTGGGCGCCAGCAGCCAGTAGCCGGCTGGCGACACCAGCGAGCCGCTCACCATAGGCGGCATCGCTACCGCAAACCACCGCCAGCCTCGCACGAGTAGCGCGGAAGGCTTCGACAATGGCGTCATCGTCCAGCGACGACGGCCCCGATTCCGCTTGTAAGCCACCCGCCGCTAGCAAATCGCGAGCAAAAGCGGTTCGCGGCCCATGCTCAATCAGGCTGCCCAGATTGGCCAGGAAAACCTGCGGGCGTTGACCATGAGCGGCCTGCCAGCCCTCACTAGACGCGTGCAGGGCCTCGAAAGGCTCCGACCATCGCACCGGCATCAGCGCCGCCAGCCACCGTTGCCCGCAGGTGCCACCCTCTTCGGTAGACCGGGAGGAGCTCCCCTCTTCGGCAGCCTCGGGAACGGTCTGAAGACCTCGTTCATGCTGCTCGTCAAGGTCGACAAATTGGCTGACGCCGACGATTGGCGCCTCGCGGCGAGCTACCGCTCGCCGCCGCTCGCCGGCCAGCTCTTGGAGACGCTCGGCCACTCGACCACTATTCAGCCACAGTGCCATGCCGCCATAGCTTTCGATCCGGCGGAAGAGGTCCCAGGCTGAACGGGCCAAATCATCGGTCAGCGATTCCACATACCAACTGCCAGCCGCCGGGTCGGCGACTCGCCCGAGATGGACTTCCTCCGCCAACACATGCTGCAAGGTAAGAGCCAAGCGGCGGCCCGAGCGCGAGGGCTGACCCAACACCGTGTCGTAGGGCATCACCGCCAGGCTGTCCACACCACCGACGGCAGCGGCGAGCGCCTGAGCGGTGGCACGCAACCAATTGCCGGCCACATGCCGGGTAGTTTGGCTAGCGGCCGAGGTTCGGCCGTGGAGGCACATTTCACCGCCCGACGCACCTCCGGCACCCAGCACCTTGGCCCACAGCAGGCGCGCGGCGCGCAACTTGGCGATTTCCAGAAAAGTGTCGGAGCCGATGGCGAAGGCAAAGCGCAGTTGGCTCGCTGCCTGGTCGACCCCAACCCCAGCATCGAGCAAGCGCCGCAAGTAGAGCACGCCGCTGGCGAGAGCATAAGCAAGCTCCTCGACCGCACTGGCCCCAGCCTCGTGATACACCACGCTAGAGACCAAGCCGGCACGCAACTCAGGCGCTTTGCTCAGCGACCATTGGGCCAGCTGGACCCAACCCGCGAGAGCTTCGTCGAACTCCGCCGCCCGCCCGCCACGGGCGGCTAGAGTGCCCAGCGGGTCAGCGCCAAGCCCACCCCGCAACACCGATTCGCCACTTTGCTGCCCGGCCCAGTGCCGTAAAGCGGTCGTCCAAACTTGGGTTTCAGAACCGGCGTCGAGCTGCAAGGAGACAAAGCGCGGATCCACTCCTGCGAGCAGGTTCTCGAGCGCGGCAGGGGTACTCAGAGCAATGCCGTGCTCGCCCTCTGGGTCGATCCGCAGCCAAAGCTGCTCTACTCCCAGCGCCAGCGCCTGTTGCAATGCCCGACGTGCCTCGGCCGGATCCGAGGAAGCGATCTCCGCCACCACCTGCCAACCGGGATCGCGGGCGGAGGTCTGCTTGGCGGCCGCCGAATCTTCCGCAGGGGCCGCTTCGCCGGCGGTGTATAACGGCTCGATATCGAGCCCGGCGGAAATTCTGTCGACCCATGCTCGGTCGAATGGGACTTCGCCCAACGAGCGCTCCACCTGTCGCCGCCAGTCGGCATAGGAGGTGCTCGGAAAATCATCGGCAAAAAGTTTGGATGAAGGCATGGTTTGGATGGAGGCGTGGTTTGGATAAAGAGGGCGCACGCCGTGCGCCCCTACGAAGACAAGATACCAATATTCTAGCCTCCGCGGAATTGCCGGCGTACATCGAAGAGGGCGCGCGCCGTGCGCCCCTACGAATACAGATCCTACCGTCTACCCCTCCGTCGGCAATGCCAACCCGGCGATCGTCCCTCTCGCCACCGCTAACTCGGCGACCAAGATCGATCCACCGGCGGCACCGCGCAGGGTGTTGTGCGACAGGGCGACAAACTTGTAGTCGAACAACGGACAAGGCCGCAACCGGCCGACCGTCGTCGCCATCCCTCCTCCCCGCCCCCGGTCTAACCGTGGCTGCGGACGGTCGGCGATGTCACAGACTTCGATCGGCTGCGCCGGTGCCGACGGCAGGCCGAGACGCTGCGGCTCGCCCCGGAAATCATCCAGCGCCTGGGCAACCTCGGTCAACGAAGCCCGGCGGCCGAGGCGTACCGAAACACACTCGGTGTGGCCATCGATCACCGGCACGCGGGTACATTGGGCGCTGATCTCGATCTCTGCCGGCGCTATCCGGCCTTCAACTAGCTGGCCGAGGATCTTCTGAGTCTCGGTCTCCAATTTTTCTTCCTCGCCACCGATGTACGGCACCACGTTGTCGAGGATCGCCATGCTCGGAACTCCGGGTAGACCGGCTCCAGAAAGTGCCTGCAAGGTGACAACGTGCAACTGACGCAAACCAAAAGCGTCGGCGAGAGGTTTCAGCGCCAATACCAGGCCGATGGTCGAGCAATTCGGGTTGGTGATCAGAGCACCGTCGCCGAAACTCTGCTCTGCCACCAGATCAAGATGCTCGGGATTGACCTCCGGCACCATCAGCGGCACATCTGCGTCCATCCGATGGCTCTTGGCATTCGACACCACCACATGGCCGGCGCGGGCGAACTCTGCTTCGACCTGGTCTGCGACGCTGGAATCGAGAGCCGAGAACAGCAGGCGCGGCGCCATCGGCAGAGCGGTCGGCTGCACCGTCATTGCCGCGATGCGTGCATCAAGCGCTCCTTCTTGCGCCCAACGGACGGCTTCACCATAGGCTCGGCCGGAGGAGCGGGGCGACGCGGTCAGCAGGGCGAGTTCGAACCACGGATGGGCGGCCAGCAGCTGGACAAACCGCTGTCCAACACTGCCAGTCGCACCCAGAACACCGACCGGGATCTTCTTTCTCAGTGGACCCATTATCACCAAACTCCTGCGGCCAGCGCCGCCGCTTTCAACAAATCAGCAAAGACTCCGGCGGCGGTTACCTCCGGACCGGCCCCCGGACCCCTGACCACTAACGGCGAGTCACGGTAGCGGGTGGTGGTGAACGCCACCAGGTTGTCCGCCCCTTCGATCCCAAAGGCGGGATGCTCGGCCGCCACTGCTTGCAGGGCAACCCGCGCGCCATGCGGGTCCAACGACGCTACATAGCGTAGACGCTGGCCTTGAGCAGCGGCCTCGGCGCGGCGCTCGGCAAATCCTTGGTCGAGTTCTGGCAACCGCTGCCAGAAACTATCGAGATCGAGCCCGCTCCACGGCTCTGCCGGCACCAGGGGTTCGACTTGGACCTCTTCCGGCTCGATCGAACGACCGGCCGAACGTGCCAGAATCGTCAGCTTGCGGCCGACATCAGCACCTCCAAGATCGTCCCAAGGATGAGGCTCGGTTAGCCCATCATCATAGGCGCGTCGCACTGCTTTGCTAAACGGCAGGCCGCCGTCGAGCCAATCGAGCACGGCGTTGAGAGTGCCCGAAAGGAGACCCTCGATACGCTCCAGCCGATCGCCGGTGCGACGCAAGTCGGCAAGGGTCGAAAGGACCGGTAGACCCGCGCCGACTGTCGCTTCGTGCAACAGGACAGCACCGCTGCCGGCTGCTGCCTGGAGCAACTCCCGATAACTGGCCTCCGGACCGGCGAAGGGCCGCTTGTTGGCCGCCACCACCGCCACCCCGGCGGCCAGCAAACGCGGGTAGGAGGAGGCAGTGGACTCGCTGGCCGTACAGTCGATCCACACCCGAGCGGCCGCCGAACCGCGGTCGAGGAAGAAATCCTCGAGTCGCCGCGGCTCACGCTTGCCACCACCGGCAAGGGCTTGCCGCCAACGCTCGAGATCAATCCCGGCGCCATCTTCGACTTGCCGCTGGCTCGCTCCCAGAGCCACCAAGCGCAGTTCAAGGCCCGCCTCCGCGGCCAACCGGGGGGCTGCCTGCCGCAACTGTTCGAGTAGCGCGCTACCGACCCGACCGGTACCGAGCAAGGCGATCTCCACCCGTTGCGGAACGACGCCGAAGAAACCCTCGTGCAATGCACACAATGCCCGATGCTGGTCCGCGGCATCGATCACCAGCGAAATATTGAGTTCTGAAGAGCCCTGAGCGATCGCCCGCACGTTGATCTGCTGCCGGCTGAGCAAACCGAACAGACGCGCCGCCACCCCACTGCGCTCGCGCATCGCCTCGCCGACCACCGCAATTACCGACAGCGGTTGCTCGACCAGCAGAGGCTCGACCAGGTCAGCTTGCAGTTCGAGAGCAAATTCCTCGCTAATCGCCGAGCACGCCGCGGCGACTTCGGCCGGCTCCACCGCCAGGCTGATCGAATGCTCGGAGGAGCCTTGGGTGATCAAGATTACCGACACCTCGCAGCGAGCCAGAGCGCCGAACAAGCGCATCGCAACTCCCGGCACGCCGACCATGCCGTCACCCTCGAGGCGCAACAAGGCCACTTGTGGGATCGATGAGATACCGCGCACTAGATAGTCAGACGGCGCCGATTCTTCGGTCACCAGCGTACCGGTCGCCGCCGGTCGCAGAGTGTTCTTGATCCACAGCGGAATAGCTCCGCGGCGGGCCGGGTGAATGCTCGGTGGATAAACTATCTTGGCACCAAAATGCGACAACTCCATCAACTCGGCATAGCTCAACCGCGGCAGCACTCGGACACCCTCGACCTGGCGCGGATCGGCACTCAGCACCCCGTCGACATCGGTCCACAATTCTATCGCTTCCGCATCAACGGCAGCGCCGAGTAATGCTGCGGTGTAATCCGAACCGCCCCGGCCGAGGGTGGTGGTCTGCCCCTCCGAGGTCGCGGCAACAAAGCCAGTTACCACCGCCAAGCGCTCCGGGTCGGCAAGAGCAGCTCGGCAACGGCGATAGGTTTCCCTGACCTCCACCCGAGCACGGCCAAAGACAGCATCAGTGACGATTAATTGCCGCGCGTCAACCGCCGTTGCCGGCAGTCCTGCAGCTCGCATCGCGGCCGCTACCGCCATCGCCGACAGCCGCTCGCCATAAGACACGATGCGGTCACCAGCCCGATCGCTGAGTTCGCGCAACAGGAAGACACCCCGAAGCAAGTCGTTCAGCTCGTCGATCTCTGCCAGCAACAGCTGGCGCACGGCAGCAGCTTCGGTAACCGGCGCCAGCTCGGCCAGCGCCAAGCGATGGCGCTCAGCGAGATTGTCGAGGGAATCGCGGTAGGCGTCGTCGTGGGCCGCGGCCAACTCAGCAGCTTGCAGCAACGAGTTGGTCACCCCGCCAAATGCCGACACCACCACCGCTAGGCGACCGCGCGAGTGCGCCTTGGCGACGATCTCCACTACACCGCGAATCCGTTCTGGAGTGGACAGAGAGCTGCCACCGAACTTGAGCACCTTCATCTAGGTAATCCCCGGGAATCCGCGCCGTCGGGCGCGGCCCTCGATCTTCGAGGCTCAGTAGTCTAAGGCCAAATAGAGGTTCAGACCTAGAGCATAGGAGTCTCCGTATACTCTCTGTACGATGGCAAATTCGAAACGCCGACCCGACGGGCCGCCCCCCGAGAGCCCGAAAATCGCACCAGCTGAGCTGCAGGAACTACTTGCTGAATTGCGCCAGCAAGCCGCTGCTTACCCGCCGCAAGAGATGTGGGACAGCCTCGAACCACGGCGCTGGCCAGCCTTTTTCCGCTTGCTCGATATCGCCGCCGATCTGCCGCGACTGGCTGAACAAGGAGTGCTCCAACGGTTGCCCGCAGTGCTGTGGCCCGAACTCACCAAAGTCAGCGACGACCTTATTGCCCTCCAGCGCTGGGTCGACCTGCCGGTGGTGCCCGCGCAATCGATCGAACTCAGGACCGCCGCTAGTCCCGCTCAGGCTGCCGCCGAATTGGTCGATTTGCACCTGACCAACATCGACTTCCTATTCGCGGCCGAACAGCGAGCCGAGATCGAGCGTCAGGTTGCCGGATTGGCCGCCCAGCGTGGCGGCAGTTGGGGCGAATTGGATCGAACAAGCGCCCCTCAGCTTTGGGACTGCTTCGCGGCGGCTCTGGGTAGCGATATCTTTCGTCAACTGACCGGCTTTGACCTCGCCCGCGGCGAGTTCTCGATCACTCTCTCGCTACAGGACTTGCAGCCCGCCGGGATCGGTTGGCATCGCGATCTTTACTGGCCGCGAGAGTGGGTGGGTCGTGATGTCTTCGCCCTGTTCTACGCCCTCGGCGCCGACCGGCCGGAAAAGGGCGGCGCCTTCGTTCACTACGTGCCCTGGCGGAATCAGATCTTCCACTTCTACCGCCAACGTCACCAAGCCACCGTGCTGTGGAACTCCCGCCACCGCCGCGGCCGGCTGCTGCATGCGGTCAGTGGCTACCGCGGCGCGGACACTTCACGCCACTTGATCATCGTTCAGTGTCTGCGCCAGGACCGCTCGCGAGCGTAGCTAGCAGCGGCGGCTACCGGCGCTGCTCAGGAGTTGTTGAGGAACAGATAACTCATGTCCACTGCCGAGCCACCGGAGTGGCAACCCATGCAGCTGCTGGTGTTGACTTGAGCCCCGCTCTGCCATTCGGTGAAGTAAGTCTCGATCACCGCGTTGCGTGAAAAGGCCGGCGTGACCGTAGCCGGATAGGGACCGTCAGAGAGCTTCGGCCACTGGGTGGTGACCAGGAAGTAGTGATCGAAAACGCCTTTCTCGAGCTGGCTGTAAATCGCGTTGCAAGCCTGGGTCAAGGGCGGCGGCGGATCGATCCGAGTCACCTGATCCGGGATCGGACTTGCCGGGACCGTTCCCCCGACATAGCGGTAGAGATTCTCACAGCATTGATAGGCGCCGTCTGGATTCGGCGTCGTGACCGCGGCGCAGGTCGCGGCGTCGACCACCGGTGTACAACTGGTGTTGAAAAACGAGTAGCTGCCCGAACTGCCGTCGCTACCCACCGGCGGCACGTTGTGCCGATGCTCGAAAGTTGCCCAGGCCCAAGAGTTCTTGCGCCCATCGTTGTCCGACGATATGGCATGAGAAACCTTGCGCGCGATGTGCAAGCCAACCAGGCCCATGGGTTGGACCGAGCAGCTGCCGGTTGCCGGGTCTTGCACTTGCAGCTGCTGATAGAAAAAGGTGCCGGAGCCCACTTCTTCACTGCTCAACACTTTCCATGCCGCCTTGACTTCCGTGGATTCGAGGGGAAAGGTAAAAGGCGTGCAAGTTTCTGTTGCGTACTCGCCAGTGCAGTTGAGTTCTGCTGGCGACTTGTTCTGCGCTCCAGCAGCGATGATCGCCTGGTACTCGGTGTCGTCGATACGAATCTCGTAATAGACCGGCAGCAGTGGATCTTCTCCTTGCGGGTAGAGCGGCCCGCGAAAGGCCTGGTCGATGCTCTTCAAAGAGCCATCTTCCGCCGCTCCACCCAGCATTGCCGCGGCCACCGCCACTCGTGCACCGTGGGCTAACTTTGAGGTCATCGACAGTACCCGTGGCCCAGCCGGGTCACAGCCACTGGGCACCGCCCTAGCCCGCGAATAGTCGGCGGCGGTCAGCGAACTGCCGTCATCGGCGAAGAGGTCGGCGGCGTCCTTGTATAGCTCCCACACAATGGGCAAGAACACTCCGTTCTCCTGCACGCCGATCGCCTTGCTGGTATCCGGCTGGCCGTTGATTAGCGCCGGCCAGCTGGTATTGAAGAACGAACGCCAGGAGAGCTGATCGAAACTCGATTGACTCGGCGTCCAGCCGGCGGATGCCTGCGGCGTGCAAACATCCGGCCAGTAAACCGGAGTGACCGGCGGATTGCCGCCATCCGCCATGGCGCAGTCATCTGACTGAAAACCCGCCGCCCACGTTTCGCTGGTCTCGCAAGATTCCGGCCCTCCCCCACCGCCAAGAGTATCTCCCGGCGCGGGATCTGTGGCCGACTCATCCGAGCAGCCCCCCACACCGAGTAGTGTGATAGTGAGAATCAGCCTCGGGACAGGGAAACACCTTGCGGATTCGCGACAGCTCATCGGGCTCTCCTCGATTTTGCGCAACCGAAACCAAAGTTGCCCTAGAAGTCAATCTTCTGGCAGCAGCTAAAGTCGGAGCGAATGGTTTTTCTGGCTGGCCGAAAGTGTACCAGAACCACTCAGGCTGCCAGCGGTAAACAGTGGCTGCGCAGAGCGAGCAGATCCCACAACGAGAAAAGCCGGCTCGAAAGCCGGCTTTTCTCGCCAAACTCAAGGCCCGGGAATCAGTGAGTGATCACCGGCGTCAGCGACTTCGCCTGGGTCACCCAATCGACCACTTGGGCCACCGCCGGGACCGAACGGGTTAGCTTCTTCTCGGTATTGACCTCACGCATCTTGGCCGCCAGGTTCTCGGCGTTGCGATTGCGCAGTTCCTTGACCGTGTCGACTCCAGCGGCTTCTAGAAGCTCGCTGAACTGCGGCCCGATGCCGGTGATCCGCATCAGATCTGCCAAGTTGGCCCACTTCAAGAGGTGGCTCTCGGACAGGCCGGTCATCACCGCCGCCGACTTGCGACCCTGGCGATCGCAGCAGTCTTTAAGCAAGGCGTCGGTGGTGCGGATGCCGGCGTCTTTGAGCTTGGCGCCGTAGGCCGGGCCAATACCCTCGATCTCTTCAATGCTATAACCCATGTCAATTAACTCCTCTGTCGATTACCCGTACTTCAAGTCGCCGATTTTCTATTTGCTGGTCAAAGGCCAGTCGCGGCTCACCCAGCCTCGGCAGCCGTCGGCGGAATGCGCAGTACCTGACCCGGATAGATCTTGTCTGGATCGCTGAGCATCGGCTTGTTGGCCTCGAAGATCATCGGGTACTTCATCGCATTGCCGTAGTGCTTCTTGGCAATCTTCGACAGCGAGTCGCCACTGACCACGGTGTGGTACACAGCCTCGGGTTCCGGCGTCTCGACCACCATCTGGTCGTCGACCCGGGCCAAGCCAGCGGTGTTACCAATCACCAGGACAACCTTCTCGCGAACTTCCTGGCTGGGGGCGGTGCCGGTCACCGTGGCATCGTCGCCGCTGATGACGATGGCCAGATCTTCGACACTGAAGCCAAGTTTCTCGACCTGCGCTACCAAAGCAGCGCCACGGTGGCGGTCACGGATACGGTTGAGTTCTGCGGCAGAAACGGTCGGCGCCTGGGCCTTGACTTTCTCTTCTTCGCGGCCAAACAATTTGGCGCCTGCGCCTTTGACGAAATCGATGAAACCCATAATTACGGTCTCCTTCTGGATGCGGACGGCACGATGGCCGCTCGCGTGTTTGCGGGAATGGTGTCTGCGAAAGTAGATCTGTTCTTGACTTGTCCGACTCTAACGGCGGCTCAGGAAACTGCCCAGCAGATTCTTGCCAAGCTTGGCAAGGTCATCGCCGACCTTGCCGTCGCCATCCGCATCGAGCAGTTTGCCGAGCATGCCCATGGCGGCGGGTTCGCGGCGCTCGGCGCGGGCGCTCTCCTGACCCAGCATCTGGGCCAATGAACCGGCGTTCATCCCACCTTTGCGTTGCTGCTTGCCCAGCGCACCCATCACCAACGGCGCCAGCATGGTCAGCAGCTTGCCGGTGGATCCGGCGTCCAGGCCGCTCATCTGGCCCAGGCCGCGCTCGACGTTGCCACGAGAACCGCCCAAGACATGGCGCAAGATACCGTCACCCATGCTCGAAGCCTGGTTGCCGCCCTTGCCAAGGAAACCGGCAACGTTGTCCAAAATGCTGCCATCGTGGTCGCGGCTCAGGGCGCCAGCCAGAGCTTCGGCGCCACCGGTGGAGTTGGCATTTTTCGCCAGAGCACTGACCAACATCGGCAAAGCGCCGGAAATCGCTTTGGCGGTGGCACCTTCGTCGGCACCGAGATGCTTACTGAGAGTCCGCACGGTGTCACCACCGGCGACCTCACTGAGAATGTCGAGAATGGACATTTGAATCCCCTTTAAAGTCGTTTGAATCCTGTCAAGAGCGTTACCGCCGCGGCGATCCTACTCCAACACTTGCACTGTACTTGCACTGTCTTGAGAACTGCTTGTCATCAGGACGCAGTCCAGAAAGCGTCGTTGGGACAGCCTCTGGAGCGAGCCGGCGAACCTCTCCAGGAAGAGGCCGGGCAGCGCAACGACCGCGGGTCCATGGACCTTCGCCGCTGCAATATCGACCCGGCGCAAGAATCCTTGCCGGGCGTTAAACAAAAGATTGAAAGCTCGGTTGCACGGTAAAAACTTACAGCAAATGACGTGCCAGATCCAGTAAGTAGTAGGTGCCTTTTGCAAATTCAGAGCTAAATAGCTGATTTTATGGGGTTTTCCCAATTTCCGGGCAGATACTTGGAGGTCCGACACCTGTGGCGCGGGGGAAAGACCAGGGATAAATTCACCCCCTGGGAAGAATTCCCGGCTGACCAGCAGCCATTCCGGGGTTGATCAGCCTGCTGGCCAAGGTCATAATTCGCTCTGCGGCACGCTCGCTGTCGGCCTCTGCTCAGTCGCCTCTACCGCCCCTTATGTCTGACCCGGCAATTCCCGCATCGAGGAGCACACCATCCACCTCCATCCTCTGAGTTCATTGCTCGCCCAGCGCATCCTGATTCTCGACGGTGCGATGGGTACGATGTTGCAAGGCTACGACCTGGACGAGGCGGCTTTTCGCGGCGATCGCTTCGCCGATCACAACCATGAATTGCGCGGCAACAACGATCTGCTGTGCCTGACCCAACCAGCGATTGTCGAAGAGATCCACCACGCTTTCTTTGCCGCTGGCGCCGACCTGGTAGAGACCAACACCTTCAACGCCCAACAGATCTCCCAAGCCGACTACGGCACCGAGGCCCTATCGCGGGAGATCAACTTCGAGGCGGCGAGGATCGCCCGCCGCGCGGCAGACGATTGGACTGCCCGCGAGCCTCAGCGGCCGCGCTTTGTGCTCGGTTCGATGGGGCCGATGAACAAGACCCTCTCCCTCTCCCCCGAGGTCTCTGACCCGGCGCTGCGGGCGGTGACTTTCGATGAAATCTTACAAGCCTACAAAGAGCAAGCCGCGGCACTGCTCGATGGCGGCGTCGACGCCCTGCTGCCCGAAACCACTTTCGACACTCTGAACCTGAAAGCAGCCATCGTCGCCATCGAACAGCTCTTCACCGAACGCGGCCGGCGCTGGCCGGTGTTGATCTCACTCACCATCACCGATCAAAGCGGTCGCACCCTTTCGGGCCAGACCCTGCAAGCGGCGTGGATCTCGATCTCCCATGCGCGACCGCTGGCGGTGGGCATCAACTGCGCCCTGGGCGCCCACCAGATGCGGCCCTACGTCGAGGAACTGGCGCGTATCGCACCGGTCTACACCAGCTGCTACCCCAACGCCGGGCTACCCAATGCTTTCGGTGAGTACGAAGAGGCACCGGCCGATACCGCCGCGGTGCTCGATGAATTTGCCCGCGAGGGTTGGCTGAATTTGGCCGGCGGCTGCTGCGGCACCCGCCCGGAACACATTCGGGCGATCTCGGAAGCCCTCGCCGGACGAGCCCCGCGTCGACCGGTGGCACCGCGTCCCTTCGCTTGCTTCAGCGGTCTGGAGCCTTTGGAGGTGCGCCCAGATTCGAATTTCATCCTCATCGGAGAACGTACCAACGTCACTGGTTCGCGGCGCTTCGCTCGGCTGATCAAGGAACGCGACTACGAGACCGCCCTCGAAGTGGCGCATGACCAGGTGCGCGGTGGCGCCAACATCCTCGACGTCAACATGGACGAGGGCTTGCTCGATTCTGAGCAGGAGATGACTCACTTCCTCAACCTAGTGGCTTCCGAACCAGAGATCGCCCGTCTGCCGATCATGGTCGACAGCTCCAGATTCAGTGTCATCGAGGCCGGACTGCGCTGCTTGCAGGGCAAGGGCATCGCCAACTCACTGTCGTTGAAAGAAGGCGAAGAGGAGTTTCTACGCCAAGCGCGGATCGTCCATCGCTACGGCGCCAGCGTGGTGGTGATGGCCTTCGACGAACAGGGCCAAGCAGTGGAAGCCAAGCACAAGGTAGAGATCTGCCGCCGCGCCTTCCGCTTACTCACCGAACAGGTCGGCTTCAATCCGGGAGAGATCATTTTCGATGCCAATGTGCTGGCGGTGGCCACCGGCATCGAGGAACACAACGGCTACGCCAAGGCGTTTATCGACGCGGTGGCCGGCATCAAACGGCAATGCCCCGGCGCGCTGACCTCGGGCGGCATCTCCAACCTCTCGTTTTCATTTCGCGGCAACGAGCAGATGCGGCAAGCGATCAACGCCGCCTTCCTCTACCACTCCATCGCCGCCGGACTCGACATGGGAATCGTCAACGCCGGCCAGCTGGAGGTCTATGAAGATATCCCCGACGAGCTGCTCGAACGCATCGAAGACGTGCTCTTCGACCGTCGCACCGACACCACCGAGAGGCTGGTGGAGATCGCTGAGCGCTTCTCGGGTGACGGCCGCCAACGAGTAGTTGACGACGCCTGGCGCCAGGGCAGCGTCGCCGAGCGCCTGAGCCACGCTTTGGTGCGCGGCATTGTCGATCACATCGAAGACGACACGGAAGAGGCCCGGCTAGCACTGGGCAAGCCGCTGGCGGTGATTGAAGGACCGCTGATGGACGGCATGAAGGTGGTCGGCAAGCTTTTTGGCGCCGGCAAGATGTTCCTGCCCCAGGTGGTCAAGAGCGCGCGGGTGATGAAGCGTTCGGTAGCTTACCTCGAGCCGTTCATGGATGCGGAGAAAGAGCAGGGCGCCCGCAGCAGTCGGGGCAAGGTGCTGTTGGCGACGGTCAAGGGAGATGTGCACGATATCGGCAAGAACATCGTCGGCGTGGTGCTGGGCTGCAACAACTTCGAGATCGTCGACCTGGGGGTGTTGGTACCCGCCGAGACTATCCTGCGCACTGCCGAGGAACAGCAAGTCGACATGATCGGCCTGTCGGGGCTGATCACGCCGTCGCTCGACGAGATGCAACATATGGCCCGCGAAATGCAACATCGCCAGCTGACCATTCCCCTGTTGATCGGCGGCGCCACCACCTCGAAGCAGCACACCGCGCTGCGCCTTGCACCGGCCTATGACGGCCCGACCGTCCATGTTCTCGATGCCTCGCGCGCCGCCGGCGTGGTCGCCGATCTGCTCGATCCGCGGCGCCGGCCGGAGCTGGAGCGGGACAACCGCGAGCTTCAAACTGAGTTGCGGCGGGTCTACGGCGCGCGCCAACAAAAACCCCTGCTGCCCTGGGCAGAGGCCCAAGTCCGGGGCCTGGAACTCGATTGGCAGAGTACTGATATCGCCCTGCCCGAGCGCACCGGCCTGGTGGTCGAAGCGGAGGTGCCACTTGAACCCCTGCTGCCCTACATCGACTGGACCTTCTTCTTCTCCGTTTGGGACTTGAAGGGTCGCTTTCCCAAAATTCTCGACCACCCGACCTATGGCGCGGCCGCCCGCGAACTCTACGACAATGCCACCGCGCTGCTCGACCAGTTGGTAAGCGGAAGGCTGCTGCGGGCCAAAGCGGTGTGGGGATTGTGGCCGGCGAACTCGCAAACCGACGATCTGGTTCTCTACCGCGACGCCAAGCGCACCGACGAACTGCTGCGCTTGCCAATGCTGCGCCAGCAAGAGAAGAAGATCGACTCGGACAAGCCCTACCGCTCGCTGGCCGATTTCGTCGCCCCCAAGTCAAGTGGCCTCGAAGACCACGTCGGCGCCTTCGCCGTCAACGCCGGCATCGGGGTCGCCGAGTTGGTGGCCTCATTCGAGGCCGAGCACGACGACTACAACGCCATCATGGTCAAGGCACTTGCCGACCGCTTGGCCGAAGCCCTGGCCGAGAAGCTGCACCGCGAAGTACGTCAGGCGTGGAGCTATGGCCAGAACGAAACGCTCGATCCCGCCGCTCTGATCGCCGAGCGTTATCGTGGCATTCGCCCCGCCTTCGGTTATCCCGCCTGCCCCGACCACTCCCTCAAGGGAGACCTCTGGCGCCTCCTCGACGCCGAGCGCAACGCCGGCCTAACCTTGACCGAGCACTTCGCCGCCCTACCCACCGCCGCGGTCAGCGGCCTCTACCTGGCCCACCCCCGGGCCAGCTACTTCGCCGTCGGCCGCATCGGCCGCGACCAGGTCGAAGACTACGCCCGCCGCCGCGGCCAGAGCGCCGCCGACGCCGAGCGCTGGCTGACTCCCAACCTGGGCTACCAGCCGCGAGTCAAGATCGCCAGCTAACGACGGCGGTCGGGGTGCGAGGGCTATGGACTGCCCAGCCGGTTGAGAAAATCGAGCCCGCAAGCAAGAAGACTCTATCGAGTCTGGCAACGCTTTCCGTTTTCTCCCTGTGAGGGCCACAACTGTCTCCCGTGCCATTCGCCCTGGACGATGTCGGCCGAGTCACACAAAGGAGGAAGAGATGTCAGATCTGGATCGCAGAAACTTCGTCGGGTTGCTGGGAATCGGTAGCCTGGGCTCGCTGGTGGCCAGCACCGCCGGCGCCCAGGGCGCGGCCGCCAAGGCTAGCAACGGCCTCAAGACGGGCCGGGACGATCCACCAGAACTCGCCCAGTTGCAGCAGAAGATCGAGCCTTACCTGCAGGGTATGGCCGAGCAGATCATAGATCTCACCGGCGGCCGCGACAATCTGAAGCAGGATCTGGAAGCACTACTCGCAGATCCAGACCGAGATCCGGTCGATTGGTCGAGCCTGGTGCATTTCCTCAGCGGTGCCGTCTTCGGTGCGCTGTGCTTCAGCTTCAAGTGGACACTGATTCTGCTGATCCTCTGGGAAGTGATCGAGCCCTGGATCTGGGAAGGCTGGAACGAAAGCCCCATCAACATCGTCATGGACGTGATCATCGGCATGTTGGGCTGGATGGTGGCGTCGATCATCAAGGAAATCGTGCAAGCGATCCTGGCTGAGAATGGCGAGTTGCCCGCGGATCTTGTTGCGACCGGGGGCAAGGCTTGAGCTTGTTGGCCCACCCGCTGGAGGGGTGGGCCAACAACTCCCGCCACCCCACACTCGAATGAGGATTTAGTAATCTAGCGACAACCAGACACCCTGCGCGGCGTAGTTTTGGTACCCTTCTTGCCAGCCCTTGATAGGAGCAGGCATTGTCGAGCGAACCAACGTCTTCACCGCCACCACCGCTACAGACCTTCACCGCGCAGGAAACCGCGGCGATCTGTGATGCCGGCCTGCTGCGCGAATGCCAAGCGGGAGAGCAGCTGTTCGAGCGCGGCGAGCATGGTGACAGCATGTTCGTGATCGACCACGGTGAGGTCGAACTCACTTTCGTCGAGGCCGCTCCAGGCAAGGTGTTGCACGAAGGCGAGATCTTCGGCGAACTAGCCTTCATCACTGGCCAGCATCAACGCACCGCTACTGCCCGCACCCTGACCCCCTGCCACCTGTGGGTGGTCGACCAACAGGCCGTCGAGCGCCTGTTCGAGGAGCAGCCGCGGTTGCTGGTCAACCTGCTGCGCCGCACTTGCGGCTACCTGCTGACCTCCGAGGCGCGGCTGATCGACAGCTTGCGACGCCGCAATCGCGAGTTGCAGCAGACTCTCGACTTCCTCCGCCGGACCAAGGAGGAAGTCGACACCCAGGAGTTGTTAGCCAATACCGACCCACTCACCGGGCTCTACAACCGACGCTGCCTCGACCACCAGCTGAGCCGCTTCGTCGCCCGCGCCGAGGCGGCTGGCCACGGCCTCGCTCTCTTACTGCTGGACCTCGATGGTTTCAAACCGGTCAACGACACCCACGGCCATCCGGCCGGCGATCTGGTGCTTCAGCGGGTCGGCGAAGTGATCAAGACCTGCGTCCGCAACAGCGATTTGCCTTGCCGCTATGGCGGCGACGAATTCGCCATCGTGCTGCCCGAGGTCCACGGCCACCAATCGCGGGACCGTGCCGAGCAACTGCGGGCCGCCATTGCCGCCATAGCGCCAGCGGTGGCTGGCTCGGAACTCCAGGTCACCGCCAGCGTCGGCGGCACCTTACTGCGCCGTGATGAGACTCCAGAGCAGCTCCTAGCCCGCGCCGACGAGTTGCTCTACCGGGCCAAGAAGGCGGGCCGCAATCGGGTCGAGTGGTTGGACTGAGCCAGACGCCGCTACCAGCTACCTGCGAATCAGAACTTGAACAGCGCGTCGAAGGCGGAGCGGGCTTCCGAGGGGGACATGTTGTCACGGCCGAACTCCTGCGCCCGCTTGGCTTTGAAAGCCTGGCATTCATTGGGCTTGGCCTTCGAAGCAACGTAGGGAATCGCTGACTCGCGGCACTCTCCAGGTGCCGACGGATCAAAAGACGAGCAGTGGGTGCAGGTGTGAAGAGCAGCTTCGCAGGCGTGGCAAACAGCGTCCGGAGCCACTTTTTCGACGCTCTGCCGGGCGCCGCAGACAGCGCAGCGCAGAACGGAAACAGTTGGCTTGCCGAGCCCCCGTCCGCGTGGGCCGGTGGGCGCGTCCCGCCGACGGGGTGGACGATTTTGGCTGCGCTCCTCGCGCTGCCCCTCTTGGTAGCCTTGCTGGCCATATTTTCGTGCCATGACTCTTTTTATACCACGCCAGGTGGCTGTGCAAACCTGCGGGTGGCAGAGCAAACCTGCTAGCATCGCCAGCCGATGGATCATCTAGTAGCAGAGTTGAAGCATGCCGTGCGGGCTTGGGACGAACGTGGCTGGCCACGGCCGCAAGTGATGCTGGTCGCCGGCTCGGGCCTGGGAAGCGAATTGGGAGATCCGATCGAGCCGCCTTGCCCGTGGTCGGAATTGCTGCCCTTTAGCGCCCGTGGCATCGAAGGGCACTCCCTGCAAGTCGAGCTGCTGCGCCCTGAAGGTGGACCGATAGTGCTCTACTCCCGAGGTCGTTTGCACGCCTATCAAGGATTCACACCGGCACAGGTGGTGTTTCCAGTGCGTTTGGCGGCTCTTCTCGGGGTGCAGGTCTTGCTGCTGACCAACTCAGCCGGCGGCCTGCGCAGCACTCAGCGTGCCGGCGATTTAGTGGTGCTGCGTGATCACCTCAACCTCACTGGCATGAACCCGCTTTGGGGCCGCTTCCCAGCCGCCTGGGGAACGCAATTCCCAGATATGAGTTCGGCCTACGATCCACAGCTCCACTGTCTCATCTTGGCCACCGGCCAGAAACTCGGAGTGGCGCTCAGCGAAGGTATCTATGCCGGCGTCGGCGGTCCCAGCTACGAGACTCCCGCCGAAGTGCGGATGATCGGTCAAATGGGCGCTGATGTGGTCGGCATGTCGACGGTGCTGGAAGTCATCGCCGCCCACCACATGGGGGTGCGCTGTGCCGGCCTGTCATTCATCAGCAATTCTGCCGCCGGGGTCACCGACGAAGTGCTCGACCACGAAGATGTCTTGGAACGCGGCAAGCAGGCCGCCGGCAAGGTGCGCAAGCTACTCGCCGGAGTAGTCTCCCACCCCGACTTGCTGAGCTAATTATCCCGCCGCCGCCAGGGCCTCGTTGAGCGCCGGGATGATCTCGTGCAGATCGCCCACTAGGCCATAGTGAGAAACGGTGAAGATCGGTGCGGAGGCATCCTTGTTGATCGCCACCACACAGCCCGAGGCCTTCATACCCACCAGGTGCTGGATGGCGCCGCTAATACCCACCGCCAGGTAGAGTTTCGGCGCCACGGTCTGGCCGCTGGAGCCGATCTGCCGGTCGCGGGGCAGCCATCCATTGTCGATCACCGGCCGGCTAGCACCGAGGTCAGCCCCCAGATGCGCGGCGAGCTTTTCGAGCGGCTCCAGCTTCTCAGGACCGCCCACTCCACGACCCACGGCGACGATAATCTCGGCCTTGCTCAGGTCGATCTGGTCGCCGCTCACCTGCTCGACGCCAAGAATCTCGCGATCGACCGCTGCTGCTCCCGCGGCGGGCAAGAGACTGACCGACGACGAACCCGCGACCACCTTGTCGGCCGGGAAGGCACCCGACTGCACCGACAGCAGCACCGTGCCCGCGCCTTTGACTCGCACCTTGGCTTGCAATTTGCCCCCCATAACCGGCCGTCGCCACACCATGCCTTCGGCGCTGGACTCGAAGTCGGTCACCTCCGGCACCAACGCCGCCGCCAACTCTTGAGCCAAGCGCGGCACGTAGTCGACCGACTGATAGCTGTGGGGAAAGACCACATAGGCCGGCTGCGCGGCGGCGATGGCCGGCCGCAGAGCACCGATGTAGGCACCCGGAGTGTAGACGGCGAAATCACTACCTTCGACGGTGTAGACCGCCGCCAGATCGAGGCCGGCCAGGTCGGCGGCAGCGGCGGCGACATCGCCGCCGAGTACCACCGCAGAAGCGCGACCTGCCACCGCGGCGGCTAGCCTTTGACCGGCGCTGATCGCTTCGCGAGCATTGCGCGGCAGCTGCCCTTGCCGCGGTTGGAGAACCACCCACACATCTTGGTTTTGCATCACAGCACCCTCGCTTCATTGCGCAGCTTCTCGACCAGAGTCTTGGCCATGGTGACGGCATCGCCATCGAGCATCTGCGCCCCCTCGGCACTGGATGGCAAGCTGACTTCGAGCACTTCGAGACGTGAACCGGCGGCGCCTATGGACTCGGCATCGAGCCCTAGATCTGCCGGTGTCGGCATGTCGACCGGCTTCTTCTTGGCTTTCATGATGCCTTTGAGCGAAGCATAACGCGGATGGTTGATACCGGCCTGCACCTCAAGCACCGCCGGCAGCTGCAAGCGGAAGACCTCGTTCATGCCACTCTCCATCTCTCGCGTCACCTTGGCGCTGGCGGCGCCTCGGTCGATTTCGACCCCCATCACCAACCAAGCGTGGGGCCACCCTAGGTGGCCAGCCACCACCGAGCCAGTGGCGCCGAAGCCAGCATCGTCAGATTGCGAGCCGGTTAACACTAAGTCGACCTCCTCGCGCGCCACCGCCGCCGCCAAGGCCCTGCCGGTGGCCAAGGCATCGCCACCTTGAAAGGCATCGTCGAGCAGATGCACGGCACGCGCGGCACCCAGCGCCAATGCCTTGCGCAAGGCTTCTTTTACCCGCGCCGGACCGAGACTGAAGACGATCACCTCGCCGTCGCTGGCCTCGGCGAGGCGTAGCCCTTCTTCGAGGGCATAACTGTCACTCTCATTGATGACGAAAGGAAGGTCGTCTTCATCGACCCAGCGACCGTCCTTGGATATCCTCAGGCGCGCCTCCGTATCGGGCACCTGCTTGATGCACACCGCAACTCGCATGCTCGCTTCTCCTCACCAGCCCCCGAGCTGCCACTCGAAGCGGCCCGGCGGCGACATTGTGGATCTTGGCTCTAGGGGTTTAGAATTCCTGACGGGTCGGACCCGCACGGCTATGGCGCGGTTCCGATCCGCGGGCCGGACAGGATAATATCACGCTGCATCCACACCCGGACAGCGGCTCTCGACCCGCCGCCTCGGCCGCGCTCAGACCAAGACCATCTGCCATGAAGCAACTCGAGCCCCCACCGCCCGCCATGCCGCAAGCACTCGCGCCGGCGGCAGATAGAGTGGGGCTTTCAAGGAGCATTGATGATTGCCCGGACCCTTCTGTTCCCGGCCCAGGTGCCAGCCGAGTCGGGACTCGACATTGTCGGCCTGTTTCTCGAATCAGGCCCGATGGCCAAGATCGTCTTCGCCATCCTGGCGTTCATGTCGGTGACCTCCTGGGCGATCATGTTCAGCAAGTACTTGCAGTACCGGCGTGCCGCCGCGCATAGCGAGAAATTCCTCGAAGTCTTCCGCCGCTCGAAGCGCTTCAGCGAGGTCAACGCCGTCGCCAGCCAACTCGCCGGCACACCGATGGTGGGCCTGTTTCAGGCCGGCTATGCTGAGGTTGACGCGCAGATCAAGGCTGCTCGGCCCAAGTCCGAGGAAACCACCTCGGGGCAATATCGGGTGAAATCTCTCGACGGTGTCGAACGCAGCCTGCGGCGGGGGATCGGCGTCGAAAGCGCGGTGCTGGCCAAAGGCACCGCTTTTCTGGCCACCACGGCCGGCGCGGCGCCATTCATCGGCCTTTTTGGCACCGTCTGGGGCATCATGGTGGCCTTCGTCAACATCGGTGCCACCGGCTCGACCTCGATCGCCGCCGTCGCCCCAGGTATCGCCGAAGCTCTGATCAACACCGCCGGCGGCCTGGCAGCGGCGATTCCAGCACTGATGGGTTACAACTATTTCGGCTACCGGCTGCGCCAGATGCGCAGTCAAATGCAAGATTTTGTGCTCGAATTCATGAACCTCACCGAGCGCAACTTCACCTGAGCCCTGAATCTCAAGCAAGGAGGCAAGAGCTATGTCGATGCTGATCGGTGGTGAGTTCGAAGAAGATTCTCCGATGGCGGAGATCAACGTCACCCCCCTGGTGGATGTCATGCTAGTGCTGCTGATCATCTTCATGATCACGGCACCGATGTTGCACCAGGGAGTGGAAGTCGCCCTACCTCGAACCGAGACGGCGGCGACTATCCAGCAGCGAGTCGACGACCCGCTGATTCTGACCCTGCGCACCGACGGCCTGGTCTATATTCGCTCGCAGCCGGTGCATCCCTCCAAGCTGGTCGAGAGCCTGCAGCGGCTGCTCGCCGACCAGGCGGAGAAGCAGGTCTACATCAAGGGCGACCGCAATTTGCTCTATGGCGAGTTCATCCACATCATCGACCTGCTGCACCAGGGCGGCATCCTGCACATCGGCCTGGTCACCGAGAAGATCATAAAGGGCTGATAGAGCGATATGCCGAGTCCAGTCGATCAGGTGCTCGACGCCCGAATGCGTCTCTTCACCCCCCGCCAGCGAGGTCTGTTCGCCTTCACTTCGGCGGTGCTTCACGGCGCCTTGGTGATCGGCATTTGGCTCGGCCCCAGGCTGTCCGCCAAGCCCCCAGAGAAGCTGAATGTCGTCGCTATCGTGTCGATCCCAGCGAGCCGCCTGGGGCGGGAGACGCCGCCACCGCCGCCGCCCAAGAAGGTTGAAAAGCCGCGCCAGGAGGTGCCACCACCGACGCCAGAAAAGCGCCAACAGCCGCCACCGGTCGACGACGACGTCCCGGTGCTAGCGAAAAAGAAGCCCAAGAAACAGGCCACCCCGCCAGCGCAAGAACCGGCCAAGCCGGCGCCCGCACCGCCGCAAGAGCGCAAGATCCAACAACCGGCTCAGCGCCGTGGCACTGCTACCGGCAATCCCCTCGGCACCTCGGTGCATAAGAATCGTCTCGGCGTGGAGGATCCCAACTTCACCTACGGCTACTACTTGGACCTGGTGGTGGCAGCATTGCGCGACACCTGGAATCGGCCGGCGGTGGGCAGCGAGTTCAAGCAAGCGATCATCCACCTGCGGATTCTGCGCGATGGCACTATCACTGAAGTACAGCTACTGGAATCCAGTGGCTCGCCGATCTACGACCAAGCCGCGCTCAGAGCGGTGAATAACGCCACCCTGCCCCCTCTGCCGCGAGGTTACAAAGAGGATAACCTGGGTGCCAACGTAATCATCCGATGAATCGATCCGCAGCTAGTTTCCCCACGCCGGGGCCCGCGGGCCCTTTCCGTCGATCAGCCAATGACGAGGCCATGAGCAAGCACTCCCACCCATCCGTTCATCACCGGTCGCTCACGCGGTCGATCGCCCCTCTGACTCTCTTGGCCCTGCTGACCAGCGCGGCGCTAGCGCCGCTGCTGGCCCAGACAGCCGGCAACGGCACTGATAGAACTGCTAGAGATGTCACCCTCCTGGTCGAAGATGGCATGCAGAAGCGCATTCCGATGGCCTTCCCGGCACCGGTGCTCGACCCGACCCTGAGTGGGGCGCTCGCCGAAGCAGCTCGTGAGGCCGCCGACACCCTGCGCGACGATCTCGAAGAAGCTCGGGTGTTCAACATTCAGGGACCGACCGAACTCTCGGTACTGCAGCTGACTGGCAACCGAACCCACGACTTCGAGCTCTACCACTCGCTCGGCAACGCCATTCTGCTCCTGGTCAAGCTGCTGCCGGACGGTGACAAGCTGGTCCTTGAGGGCCGCATGTACGACCTCCCCTCCGGCCAGTCGATCACCGGCAAGAGCTACCGTGGTCTGGTCGATCAAGCACGGCGGATCGCCCACCGAGTAGCTGACGAGATTCACCTCCAATTCACCGGCAGACCGGGCATCGCCCAAACCACCGTCGTTTTCCATTCCGATCGCAGTGGCCACACCGAGCTGTTCCTGATGGACTACGACGGCCGCAACCAACGGCAGATCACCGGCCACCGGTCGACCAGCGTTTATGCCGAATGGAGCCCGATCGGCGACAGAATCGCCTATTTATCCTACTTTTCCGGCAAGCCGGCAATCTACTACGTCGACCTCGCCACCAGCCAGAAAGTGCCGATCTACAACGGCGGCAGTCTGAGCCTGTCGCCGACCTTCTCTCCCGAGGGACGGCGGGTGGCCTTCTCCCACACTGAGCGTGTCGACATGGACATCTTCGTTTGCGACCGCCCATGCACGAAACCCGTCCGGCTGACCAAATCGCGGGGAATCGACACCAACCCGTCGTGGAGTCCCAGCGGCCAGAAAATCGCTTTCACCTCCGACCGCTCCGGCCGTCCCAACATCTACTACATGAATGCCGATGGCCGCCAAGTGCAGCGCCTCTCCTTTGACGGCGAGTACAACGACGGAGCAACCTGGCGCCCCGACGGTGCGCAGATCGCCTACGCCAGCCGTCGCCATGGCAAATTTCAGATCGTTACCACCGACCTGGTGGGACTGAAGACTCGAGTGTTGACCCATGGCACCCAGAATCACGAGAGCCCGAGCTACTCACCCGACGGCCAGCGGATCGCTTTTACCATCCAGCGTAGCGGCCAGACCCAGGTCTACGTGATGGATCTCAACGGCGGGAACCGGCGCCAGCTGACCCACGAAGGCAAGAATTTCGCCCCCGATTGGTCTCCCTACCCACGGTAAACGGCGAAAGAACTCGGGACACGTTGGCTTGGCAGCACTCGGTGGTGTAGGGAAAGACCGCATCGAGGCTTGCTGCCAACCCCCGATCTCTGTTAGATTCAGCGTTGGTTCGAACTTTGCAAAGTCTTGAAAAAACGGAGGTCGGCGATAGCGATGAAAGTGGATCGTAAGTGGGCGATTTTGATCACCCTAATCACCTGTCTAGTTCTTGTCGCGGCTTGCGGCGGCAATAAAGCCGACCCGGTTGTGACACCACCTCCGGCAGAGACCATGGTCTCGACGCCACCGGCCGATATCGAACCAACCCCTACCCCGGGCGCAGCTTCTGACCCGGTGGAAGAACCGCCGTCGATGAGCATCCGGGATGCGCAAGAGCTTTTCGAAGGCCAAGGCTTGATCGGCGATGTCTTCTTCAGCCTCGATCAATATGATCTCGGAACCAACGCCCGCAATCGCCTGGCGAAGAATGCCGAGTTCATGAAGAGCGAAAAAGGGCAAGACTTCACCTTCACTGTCGAGGGTCATTGCGACGAGCGCGGCACCAACGAGTACAACATCGCCCTCGGCCAGCGCCGTGGTTCTGGTGCACTCGACTACTTGGTCAGCCTCGGCATCGACCGTGGCCGCTTCCGCGTGGTCAGCTTCGGTGAGGAGCGCCCCTTCTGCACGACGAGCAGCGATGCCTGCTGGCAGAAGAATCGCCGCGCCCGGTTCGTGATTACTGGCGGCAACGGCTGATTCAACAACTGATCGTGGATCGAGGTGGGCGGAGCTTGCTCCGTCCGCTTTCTTGCGTTCTCCCACCTGGGCACCTCTACTCACCTTCCCCTCAGTTCCCCGCCGCTGACTCCTCGTATCGGATCGCCGTAAGATGATCGCCCTCGACTTGAGGCTCCTGCAGAAGCCACACCTCTGGTGCTTGATCTTGGTGCTACTGCTGACCGCCTGCACCGCGTCCACCGAACTGCAAACCCTCGACGGTCATCTGACCGAATTGCAGGTCGAGATTCTCAAACTGCAGAAAGAAAACGCCGACAAGGCCAGCATCGAGCGGCTCGGTGAGCGGCTCAGCGGGCAACTCGACTTGTTGATCAAAGCACGGGCCGGCGCTGCGCTCGATTTGCGCGCGCTACAGGCCGGGATCGAACAGCTCGACGCCAAGCTCGAAGACACCAACTTTCGGCTCGCTCAGCTAAGCCAGGAAGTCACGGCCACCGGCCAGGAGCTGCGGGCATTGCGCCTTAGCCGTGAACAGCGGTTTCAGCCTCCTCCAGCCCCAACACCCCAGACCATGGACCCGGCTGAGCCGCAGACCTTGTACGACAACGCCTACGCCGACTATCAACGCGGCAACTACGACCTGGCGATCCTCGGCTTTCTCAATTTCTTGGAAGTGATGGCCGACTCCGAGCAAGCCGACAATGCCACCTACTGGATCGGCGAGTGCTTCTACCGGCAGCGCAAATTTCAGCAAGCGGTCGACCAATTCGACCAGGTGCTCACCCGTTTCACCGCCAGCGACCGGATGCCGAGTGCGCTGTTGAAAAAGGGCTACGCCTACCTCGAGCTCGGCCAAAGGTCGCAGGGGGTGGTGCAGTTGCAAAGCGTGGTCTGCGAGCATCAAGACACCGATGAAGCCCACCTGGCCCGGCAACGCTTGAGCGCCCTGGGGATTGACGTCGACTGCTGAACATCTTAGACTCCGTCCTTCTGCGGCGGCGCGCTTATGCCCGCCGAAAAAGCTCGTCTCGGCCCGGCACCCTACTTCTCCGGCGAAGCACATTGTTTCGACAGGCCGCTCATCCACAAGCTGCCCGTGGGGTCCGCGTCAGTATCAACGAATTCGAGGTTCCGACTAGATCATGGCCAACATAAAGTCAGCTAAGAAAAGAGCCCTGCAGGCGACGGTTCGTCAGCAGCGCAACCGCTCTTACCGCACGCGCATGCGTACCGCCATCAAACGGCTGCGCAGCGCGGTCGCCGAAGGCGATCAGAAGACCGCCCAGAGCTTGCTCAACGGCACTTGCAGCATCATCGACTCAACGGCTCAGAAGGGCGTGATCCACGCCAACGTGGCAGCACGCACCAAGTCGCGGCTGACCCGCGCCGTCACCGCCCTGTCGGCCTGATCAGGTCGCGCCTAGGATTGGAGAGGCTGCAACAGCCTGAGGGCGCACAACCGTGCGCCCCATCGTAAAAACCGTCAGAAAAAATGGCCCAGAGGGGCGGCTGGCTTAGAAGCCTTCCAGGAGATCGGTCACTAGGGTTTCGGCAAAGCGCTCCGCAGTGTCCTCAATGGCCTGGGTCTCGCGGTCGAAGTCGCTCAGCCCGCCACCCTGCAATGGGTAGTCTTGGCGGAAGCTATAGCGCGAGTTGGACCAGATCACCTCGCCTTCGTCCTCGCCCGGCGCCGGCACCCGAGCGAACTCCATATCAGCCTTGATCTCGATTTCGAAGTTGTCCGCCAGGCCGTTGCTATCGAAGGAGATCGGCCTGAGCTTGAGGTTGATCACTTTGCCACGCAGGACAGCATCGGCTCCCGCCGCGCTATTCACCAGGTCAAACCGGCGGCGGATGATCAACTCGTCGGAAATCGCCTGGGTGAGAATCTGCTCGATCTGAGATCGCTGGGTGCCATTCTCTAGCGACTCGACAAAGACCTGGCGAATATCTTCGGGCAGGTTGTTACCTCGCCCGACCAAGGCATAGCCACAGCCCCCCAGGGTCAATAGGCCACAGGCTAGTACCAGCATCGCCACAACTCGGCGAGAGATGTTGATCATGACTTCCTCCGTTTCGATGGATGATGACGGTCACCCTCAAGCGCCGCAATCGGTAGTAGCAGCGCCTTGTGAATTCGATCGGGCATTTCTACCGACCGCTCTACAACCGGGCGTCCCGGTAGCAGCAATCGCAGCAAATAGCTGCCCGGCTCAAGCCCCAGGAAGGTGGTGGCACCGTCGATCAGCTGATGGGAGCGGCGCGCTGAATCGCCTTCTAGGACGGCCAAGCCGCGACCTAGCCCCTCGATTTCGACTCGCAGGGCGCCCGCCAACTGCCGCGACGAATTGCGCCGCGCCCGCACCCCGGGTACCGCCGTGGGATAGAGATCGACCACCCGCAGGCGATCTTCGTGGGCGAGCAGCAAACCCGCCCCTGGACGATCGCCGAGCAGCTGCTCGCTGGCCAGGCGGACGTAGGTTGCCGGCACATAGTGATGGTAAGTCAGCGGGTCGCTGAAGACCCAGCCGCGGTCCCCCATATCGACTTCAATCCAGCGGTGATAACCGATCGGGATGCGGCCCGTTTCCGCGGCGACCACAAACCCGGCTACTTCACGAGCAGGAATCTCTACCGCTGTCAGCAAGGCCACGGTGAGCCTAGCCACGCCGGTGCAGTAGCCACTGCGGCGCTGGAGCACCGCCGCGGCATCTTGGGGCACCGCCCGGTCTAGCTGATAGTCGATGTTGCCCGCGATCCAACCCAGAATCCGCGACACCGCGGCATAGCGGGAGCGGCTGCCATGGGTTAATGCCAGAGCCAGGCGGTTCACCGGAGCCCGAGGCTCGTCGAGCTTCGGAGTGACGAAGGACTCGCTGCTGTCGAGCGCTGAAACCGCAACCTCGATGGTGATTTCTCCAGCCGCCATCGACAGGCGGTAGCCGGTATTTTGGTAGGGCTCTACCGATGCC
This sequence comes from Candidatus Multivoradales bacterium, assembly GCA_965248925.1. Classification (GTDB taxonomy): domain Bacteria; phylum Acidobacteriota; class Thermoanaerobaculia; order Multivoradales; family J023; genus CBDFLE01. The sequence continues at coordinate 1,428,142 of CBDFLE010000005.1, forward strand.
TCCCGAGGAGGCAGAATTCGCGTCCGGTCCAGCCCCTCGACCGCCGCCCCGCCAGCCAGCAGCGGGGTGGCGCCGGCAACCAGCAACAACGCCACCAGGCCGACAACCAGCCCCTGACGGCCAACCCTTGGCTCAGCTATTCGCACTTCTGCTCACTTAGCGGCACTCGCCCGGCGGGTGGTCTTCAAGACTCCATCGAGCAGTCCATTGACGAAACGCCCGGAGTTCTCAGAACCGAATTTCTTGGCCAACTCGATCGCTTCATCAAGAATCACTACTTTTGGCACGCTCTCATGGTGCAGCATCTCATAGACCGCCAATCGCAGCACGTTGCGATCGATGGCCGGCATCCGTTCCAAGCGCCAATTCTCAGCGTGACGGCGGATGAGCTGATCGAGATCTTCACGATTCGCTAAGGTTCCGCGAACCAACTTGCAGGCGTAGTCGAAGGCATCTCGCGCTTCGGCCAGGCGCCCTTTGGACTTGCCACTACCCTCTTCTTCGGTCTCGGCAACAAAGTCCTCGATATCGAAAGTAGCGAAGACCTGTTCCTCAGAAGCGCCACCGAGTTCCCCTTGATAGAGCATCTGGATCGCGATCTCACGCGCCGTGCTGCGCCTACCCACTGCCGCCTACCTGAAGAGACTGAGCAGCCAGGTGATCCAGGCGGGCTCGCAGATTGGTCATCGAGATCGCCGCTTCGGCGGCCTCCCAGCCTTTGTTGCCGACCTTGCCGCCGCAACGAGCCTTTGCCTGCTCGGCATTCTCGCAAGTCAGCAGACCAAAGCCAATCGGCCAGGAGTAATCCACGGAAATCTTGGCGATGCCGTGGCTGACCTCGGCACAAATGTAGTCAAAGTGCGCGGTTTCGCCGCGAATCACCAAACCCAAAGCCACCGCGGCATCGAAACTCTCGTCGGCGAGCTGGTCGAGCGCCAGAGGCAGCTCCCAAGCGCCTGGCACTCGGAAGAGCTGAATGTCGCCAGCGGCGGCGCCATGCTCGATCAAGCATTCGACGGCGCCTTCGACCAAGCGGTCGACCAGCGCGCCGTTGAAGCAGGAGGCGACGATCACGAAGCGCTTGCCGGCGGCCTGGAGCCCTCCTTCGACAACTTCGATGGCTGCCGGCAAGTTCAGCGGGCGGCCTGGCCCGAGGTGCTCCGGTGGGTGCCTTTCAGGCATTCTGCTGGGGTCCATAATCCGTGCTTCCGCCTCACCGCAGGCCGGCAATAGGCTCTAAGAACTGCGCCTAGGGGGGTTGTACAATGTCCGCAGCCGTTGGCTTGCTGGAGTTGCTCAGGTTGCCGGGGTTGTCCAATCAGGAGAATTGGTCGGGACGGCGAGATTCGAACTCGCGACCACCTGAACCCCATTCAGGTACGCTACCAGACTGCGCCACGTCCCGACCGGTTCATTCTACACCGCAAGAGTTCGCCGGTCACCAACTTGCAGGGCATAGATCAGAGCTTTTCAGGATGTTGTCGATCCAAATCGCTCTAGAATTTCGCGGGCTTGCCGAAGAGCGCTAGTCAGCCCGTCGCGCAATCGCACGAGCTGCTCACTGGCAACCTCCTCAGTGACCGAAGCAGAAATCGAGGCCGCACTCGCCGGAGTATCGGCGCCAGAATTGGCGCTGAGTTTGGTGCTGGTCTTCCTGTTCGACTTGACCTTGTAGGTAGAAGTTTTACTCGCCGCCGTCGACCCGGATCCGGGATCGCTGTCTTCACCCCCTGACCCGGCTTGGAGTTCAGCTTCAAGCTTCTTCTTGGCGCCAGCAATAGTGTAGCCCTCCTCATAGAGCAGGTCCTTGATCCGGCCGATGATCTCCAGCTCACGCTGGCTGTAGACCCGTTGGCCGGACTTACTCTTGTCCGGATTGAGCAGCGGAAACTCGGTCTCCCAATAACGCAGCACGTAGGGCTGGATACCGAGCTTCTTGCAGGCTTCGCCGATTTTGAAATAGAGCTTTTTCGCCACGAGTCAGGGTCTCGAAGATCAGTTGGGCTCCCAGGCTTCGGCTGGGCGGGCCGCGGAGTGGATCACTTGTCCTGGAATTCCTTGTCGGTGACCGTTTGCTTCAGTTTTCGGGCCGGCCGGAAACTGAGTCCCTTATGGGCCGGAATCTGGATGCGCTCACCGGTGGAGGGATCGACCCCGGTGCGGTCTTGACGGCTGGCCACCTCGAAAACGCCAAAGTTGCGAATCCGCACCGCGCGGCCATCCACCAATGACTCCTTGACGGTGTGGAAAATCGCCTCAACCGCTCCAGCGGCTTCGTTCTTGGTCAGACCACCATGACGCCGATACACCGCATTGGTGAGATCGGATTTGGTCTTGCCGTGTTTCTTGATCAGCTTCCTGGCCAACTTGAGCCCTCAACACCTGCTTCCGAGACGATTCGTGCCCTACAGTATAGGCAACCGCGGGACCCCCGGCAAGACCCGAAGGCTATATTTGATCTGACTTTAGCTGCCACTAGCGGCGGCGGATCACCAAGCGTATGGGGATCCCAGCCAGGTCGAGTTCGGCTCGCACCCGATTCTCCAAATAGCGACGGTAGGTGTCCGATCGCTCCAGGGTACGATTGGCGAAGAGCATGAAAGTGGGCGGCGCGGTCGCCACCTGGGTGGCGTAGTACAGCCGCCACGGCCGGCCGCGAAGCTGCGGTGCTTGATGCAGTTGCGTAGCCCGCTCGAAGAGGCGATTGACCACGCTGGTTGTCAACTGCACGCGAAAGCGTTCGAGCGCCGCATCTACCGCCGGCATTAGCTTCTCAGCGTGGCGACCACTGGTTGCCGACATGTTGACCCGCGGCGGCCCCGACAGCAGCTCTTCGAGGCGCGGCCAGCTGTTGTCTAGATTCTCTCGCGAAAGCTCATCGAGCAGATCCCACTTATTCAACACCACCACCACCGCCCGGCCGAGTTCCCAAGCCTGACCGGCGATCGTCATATCGCCGCTGGTCACGCCGCTCGCGGCGTCCACCACCAGGACCACTAAATCGGCCCGTTCCATCTGCCGGCGGGCAAACATCACCGCCAGGTCCTCGGCGGCACCGGTGACCTGGCTGCGACGGCGAATGCCGGCGGTGTCGATCAGCTTGTAGCGCCGATCACCGACTTCGAGCAAGGAGTCGATCGGATCGCGAGTGGTACCAGCGATCGGCGATACCAAGACTCGAGCCTTGCCCAATAGACGATTGACCAGAGACGACTTACCCACGTTAGGCCGACCGACAATGGCCACCGCGGGGACTTCGGGATCAGGCTCGATCTGCTGCGGTGCCGGCAGTTCTTCGCGCATCAGCTCGAAGAGCTCGGAGAAGCCACGGCCGTGCTCGGCCGAAACCAATACTTGCGGTCCAATACCGAGGCGGTAGAACTCCTCGAATCCCTCTTCCGCGGCCCGCGTATCTCCTTTGTTGACCACCAGCACCGCCGCCTTGCCACGCCGCCGCAGCTCTGCCCAGATCTTCTCGTCGGCCGCCACCAGACCTTCTCGCCCATCGACCACCAGCAGCAGCAAATCACTCTCGTCTACCGCCAGAAAAACCTGTTCTCCCAAACCCATAGGGTCGTCGCCCAGCACCAAGCCACCGGTGTCGACCAACTGTGCGGGCCATTCATCAGCCAGCTGAAAACGGCCCGCCAGCCGATCTCGAGTGACTCCGGGTTGGTCGTGGACAATCGCTTGACGGCGCCCCACCAGACGGTTGAAAAGTGTCGACTTGCCGACATTCGGTCGGCCGACGATAGAGACAATGGGTAGAGGTTGCACGGTTAGACCTAAGGCTTTCGACAACGACGATGAGCTGGGTAAGCGAGTTGGGTGAGGGCCGACTGGGCAGAATCAGCTGAGACTAGGATCGACCACCGTGCGGAAAGTCACCATCCAGCGGTCATTCAGCAGGCGCATTTGATACTTCACACGATTGCGTTGCCCGGGCACATGCTGCAGCACCGAGCCCGAACCCAAAGCGCGGCTCGAAACGTCCCACACCTCGAGCACCGTGACGATGGCGATGGTATTGCGAGACATGGTGATGTCTTCGACTGTGAATCTCTCCAACTCTGGCACCAAATACTCGCCACGCTCGGCCAGTTGGTCGATCAGGAGGTCGATGGAGGCGATCTCCTTGGCCACCGCCAGATCCACCAGCAACTGCGGATTGCGTTCGCTGTAGGCCTTACCAAGCTCGGGCAAATACTCCGCGAGAGCACTCTCTATCGCCGTCCGCACTTCCGCTTCGTCCAGCGTCAGACCCATCTTGGCGCAAGCGCCAGTGGTCAAGGTCAAGCAGATCAACAACAGCATGGATAGTCGCCTTGACAGAGGATGGAGAGCTTGGCCTCTCGGCGCGGGTCGAACCGGCGGTGTTCGAGCCGGCGTTGTTCGAAGAAGTCGAATCATGGCTGCGGACTTTAGCATCTGGAGACTCCTGGTCGCTGAGTTACCTCTGTAGTTTGACGCCGATAGGCGCCATTCGGTTCCCGGCGGCGACCTAGGCGGCGTTCAGAGCCGCCAGGAATCTGTTTGACAGGCGAGCGCCGATTCTCTACAATCCGCTCCGCGCGAAAGTGGCGGAATTGGTAGACGCGCTAGATTCAGGTTCTAGTGGGCAATATGCTCGTGGGGGTTCGAGTCCCCCCTTTCGCACCACCTCCCCTCCCTGCCTTGTCTTGACAGCTCTGCAACCGACAGACAATCGGGCTCTGTGAGCGGGGCCCTGTGAGCGCTCGCCATAGACGGCCGACTCGTAGGACTTCGTGCTCGCGGAATTTGGCAGGGATTAGGAAGGATCGAGAACCGCGCCCTTGGACTCGGCGATCAGAAACTCCGCCAAGCCATCGACCGAAGACATCGCCTTGAAAGCGACTTCCTCGTCTTCGACCCGGACGCCGAATTCCTGCTCGAGAGCCAGAACCAGCTCCAAGGCGTCGATCGAGTCTAAACCCAGGCCCTCACCGAAGAGCGGCTCGCCGTTGCCGATCGAATCGGCTTCCACGTCTAGCTTGAGGCGTTCGACGATCATTGCGCGGATGCGGGTGCGGAGTTCGGTTTTTGGGCTGGCGGTCATCATGGCGCGGCATCGTACCATAGGCAATCCCTGGTTCCGGCAGTCCGTTCGCCGAAGTCAACTGTGAAACAATTCAGCATGGCCAAGCCAACAAGACAGCGGAGATGAGCCAGCCGCCCAACATCTCCTCTCTCGCCCTCGGCCGATTATCGGTCTATTTGCGTTGCTTGCGCTGTCTAGAGAGCCTCGGTGTGGAGCAGATCTCCTCCCAGGAGATAGCCCGTCGGTTCGACCTCTCGGCGCCGCAGTTCCGCAAAGATCTGGCTCATTTCGGCGAACTTGGCATCCGCGGTGTCGGCTACGAGGTCGAGCCCTTGCGCCAACGTCTCGAAGAACTGTTCGGATTGCACCGCGCCCACCCGACAGTGATCGTCGGCGCCGGTAATATCGGCAAAGCTCTGGCGCGCTTTCCGGGCTTTCGCTCCGGTACCTTCCAGGTGATGGCGATCTTCGACAAACAGCCCGAGCTGGTGGGACGCCGGCTAGATGGGCTGATCGTCCAACACAGCCGCGAGCTGAAGGAAACCGTCAAGCGGCACCGAGCCAAGATCGGCATCCTGGCTGTACCCGCCGAAGTGGCGCAAGAGAACTACAACTCCCTGGTGGCCGCCGGGATCCGCGGTGTGTTGAACTTCGCGCAGGCACAGATTCGCAGTCACTCCGAGGTGCGGGTGCGCTCTGTCGATCTGACTGTATTCCTCGAAGAACTCGCCTATTTCATTAGTTAGCGATTCGCAGTAGACGTTCTCAGCCAGCGTTCGTAGGACCCTCGATCGAAGCCTTGAGATCACTAAGGTCCTGCAAGCAAAGCTTGGCCATCATCTTCATCATCGGTCGCATCAACACCGACATGACCTTGGCGAAGAAAGTCAGCGGTGTCGCCTGAAAGGTCATCTCGACATCCGTGCCAGGGCCGTTGGCAGCGAACCGGAACTCGCTGTAATAGTGAGTTCCGTGGCTCTCGGCCACCAGCCCGTAGCGCTTCTCGGGCTCAAAGACGGTGACCTCCATTTCCTCAGTGGCCTCTTTGCCGAACATAATGCGGGTTTCACGAAAACGGGTGCCAACACCGACCGGTCCCTCGGTGAACATCTCCATTTTGGTGATGCCGCTGATCCGCTCGGCGGCTCCGGCGAAGTCGGCGGCACGGGCAAAGACCTCCGCCACCGGTGCTTCAATGTACTTTGTGACGCTCAACTGACCCATTCTCAGCCCCTTATTCCTGGTGGTCTCACTCTGTTTACTGGCGACGTTCTACTGGCGACGTTTGAAGCTCCACTCGATCACCTGGTTGTTCTTCTCGCCAATCGGCAAGTCGTAGATCTCCAGCACGATCAAATCTTTCGAGACAAAACGCCAGATGGTCTTGACCATCTTGTCGTGTTCGCCGGTAAGGTACTCATCGAGGGTGCCGTAGCTGATCAGTGCCTTGCCAGAGGGATCCATATCACCCTCGGCGGTCAGCAGCGCCGTATCGAAGGTGCTGACAGTGGAAGTGATGTAGCTCTGTTTAAAGTTGTCGTAGCCGAGCAAGATGAAGTACTCCATCGGCTTGCCCATGAAGGTGCCCTTAGTCTCGATTTTCAGCCAGCGGTCCTGCATCAGCCAGCTGGCCTGTGCCGTGCCCTTCTCGGCCGGCATGTTAGCACCGGCCATGGTCACCTTCGTTAAGGTATCCCAACCGCCGAGGAAACGCTCCAGCGCGGCGTGCTTGGCGCTCGGCTGGGTGTATTGCTGAGCCTTCTTCATCATCGCCGCCATGTCGACCTGGTCGCCTTCTTGCGCCAGGACAATAGGACCGAAGGCGGTCGCGAGCAGGGCGGTCGTCAGGAGTATGATTGGGCGGGATAGCTTCATGGATTCGGTTCCTCGTGTTGACTGGATGGGGAGTCGTCGGACGGTGGGTTCGCGGTCGCGGGCAGGCTATACCCCTCTTGCTCGGCCAAGCGCCGCAGCACCAAATAACGCAGTTGCAAACAGCCCGGCGGGCGTTCGATAAGCTCGGCGACCTCGCCGACCACCCGGTCAGCACCACGGGCCATCGGCACTACCGCCAGCGACAGAGCGCCCAACAGCACGGTGGTGACCGACCGCCGCAGCCAGATTCGATCAGGGGTGGCGCGCTCCAGTAGGCGCAGGCGGGCTAGTAGCAGATTGCTCGGCCGCAGAAAGGCCAGGCGTCCCGCAGTAGGATCTTCGATCATGCGCCGGGCGAAGAGCAGCAAGGTGCGGCGGTAACTCTCGGTCTCCGCGCCGAGCAAGCGAGCCACCGCCCGATCGCAGCTTTGCTCACGCACCTCGGCCAGCCGCCGCTGCGCCAACCAGACCAACGGATGAAACCAGTAGACCAGCTGAATGGCGGTACAGGCAGCAGAGCCCCAGGTGTCGAGGCGACGCAGATGACATAGCTCGTGCAGCAGAACGTGCTCAATCTGCTGTGGTGAAAATCGCTCACTCAAGCGCCGCGGCAAGAAGACACACGGCCGCACCAAGCCCACGACGAAAGGCGTCCGTACCGCCTGGCTGAAGACAACCCGCGGCAGCCGGCGCAGCCCTACTCGGGCTGAGCAGCGCTCTAGGAGTGGCCCGATCCAGCTCGGCGCAGTGAATTCGCTGGCGTCATCGCTGGTGGCGAGCCACCGTCTCCACAGTCGCCGATAGCGCAGCCAACCGCCCAAAGACAACAGCAAGAAGCCAGCAGCCCAGACCACCACCGCGGCCTGCGCCCAAACCACCACCCGGTGACCGCCATCGGCCACCAGCAAATGAGCCGGCACGGCAATGGTGATGGACTGGGGAATGGCGTGGACCAGGCTGATCGGTGAAGTCAGCCCCGGCGGCAGAATCAGCTTCAGCATCACCAGCAGCCAGAGTAGGGAACGCAGTTCAGGCCAGGTACGACGCGGTAGCAACCTATCGATCGCCGCCACCACCACAATTAGGAGCGACGCCTGGACCGCGATCGGCGCCAGATAACTCCACCAAGCTAGCGCCCCAAGGCGCAACAGCTCGCTCATCGATCGTGCTCCTGGTCGTCGTCGTCCGCTTCCTCGAGCAGGCGACGAAGCTCGGCCCGCTCGCGGCCGCTAAGCTGCCGATCCCCTACCAAATGCTGAACCAGAGAACCGAAAGTGCCATCAAATGCCCGCTCCAACAGCGCCCGCACTGCTGTCTGACGAGCATCCTGGCGGCTTATGAGAGGCGTGAAAAGGCTGGTGTTGGCACGTTTGCGAACCGACAGTGCTCCCTTCTCCACCAGCCGCCCCAACATCGTCTTGACCGTCGAGTAGGCCCAGCCAGTGTCGTCATGCAGCGCTTCGAGCACATCCCGCACACTGGCGAGATGGCGCTGCCAAACGACTTTCATGACCTTCCATTCGGATTCACTGAGCTGCACGGTGACCTCTGCATTGAATTCTCTCTGCTACAAGCGTAGCTTAAACTGCCACAAATGTAGCAGAGAGTCAAGTAATCTTCCTCAAAACTCGCGCCGCAAAATATTTTTCCTCTCGCGGTGCAAGATGATGGACCTTGCCCGCGTCTCTGGTGGGTATGTTGGCACGAATATCTACAGCAACCCCCTGGGGAGTCGACGCCCGGCCGGTGCAAGTCGAGGTGGACGCCCACAACGGCCTGCCCCAAATGCAGATCGTCGGCCTCCCCGATGCCTCCGTACGCGAGAGCCGTGAACGCGTGCGATCGGCAATCAAGAATAGCGGCTTCGACCTGCCACCCAGAGCCGTGGTGGTCAACCTGGCTCCGGCCGATCTGCGCAAAGAGGGCAACCACCTCGATCTGGCGATCGCCCTCGCCTTACTCGCCGCTCTCGGCCAGGTGCCCGAAGAGGCTCTGGCCGGCCGCATGTTCTGCGGCGAGCTGGGCCTAGATGGCGGCGTGCGCCCAGTGCGCGGCGGCCTGGCTTTGGCCGCTTTAGCCACCCGGCAGCAGCTCCGCGAGTTGCTGCTGCCAGCGGCCAACGCCAGTGAGGCGGCAGCACTAGGCAGTGTACCGGTGATCCCGACCCGCAGTCTCCGCGAAGTGGTCGACCACCTCACCGGCCGGCAACCCCTACAGCCCGCTACCGCCGACGATTTTGGCCAGCACTCCCTGCCCGGCTGCGCCCTCGACTTAGCTGAAGTGCGGGGGCAGCAGGCCGCCAAACGGGCGTTGGAAGTCGCTGCGGCCGGCGGGCATAATCTGCTTTTTATTGGCCCGCCTGGTTCCGGCAAGACCATGCTCGCCAGGCGCTTACCGGGATTGCTGCCGCCGCTGAGCCTCGAAGAGTCCATAGCGGTCACCAAGATCCACTCGCTGGTGGCCGAAGAACCCCCTTCACGGCTGGTCGAAGAACGACCCTTCCGCAGCCCCCATCCTGGCACCAGCACCGCCGGCCTGATCGGTGGCGGTTCCATTCCCCGTCCAGGTGAGGCCAGCCTGGCGCACGCTGGGGTGCTGTTTCTCGACGAGTTGCCCGAATTCCGTCGGGACAGCTTGGAGGCCCTGCGACAGCCGCTCGAAGAGGGTACCGTCACCGTGGTACGGGCACGAGCGCGGCTTTGCTTTCCGGCTCGCTTCGCTCTCCTAGCCGCGATGAATCCCTGCAAGTGCGGGCATTTGGGGGACGATCGGCATCACTGCAAATGCTCGCCACAGATGATCGAACGCTATCGCAGTCGGGTCTCAGGGCCGCTTCTCGACCGCATCGACATGCATGTCGAGGTGCCGGCGGTGAGCCTTGCCGAGTTGCGCAGCGAAGCCACCGAAGGGACTCGGGAAGTAGCGTGGAGAGTGCGCCAGGCGAGAGAGATCCAGCGCAGTAGATTCGGCTCCCAGACGGACGTGCCGGTCAATGCCTCCCTGGGGAGCGACGGCATCGAGCAGCATTGCGTGCTAGCGCCCGATGCCCAGCGCTTGGTCGACACCGCCTTCGACAAGCTCAAGCTGTCGGCACGGGCACTCAGCCGCATCCTCAAGCTATCCCGCACCATCGCCGACCTCGACAGTTCGGCGGAGATTCGGGCAGCGCATGCCGCCGAGGCCATTCAATACCGCAGCCTGGACCAGCGATCGGAGCGAGGCTGATGCCACGTTTACCACGCTACTTGCCGCGTCCCGGCTGCTTGGTCGAGATCACCCAGCGGACTCTGCAAGGGCGCTACCTCCTACGACCGAGCCGGCGTCTCAATCAGCTTCTAATCGGAATTCTTGCCAAAGCCCAGCAAGAAACCGAGCTCGCCGTCCATGCGATCGCCGTCCTCTCAAATCACTTCCACCTACTCGCTTCACCGGCCACCGTCGAACAGATTGCGCGATTTATGGGACACCTCAAGACCAACATAGCCAAAGAAATAGGTCGTCTCCACGACTGGCCCGGCTCGATGTTCGACCGGCGCTACACCATGATTCCGGTCAGCGACGAAGAGGAAGCTCAGATCAAGCGCCTCGAGTACCTCCTCTCTCAAGGCTGCAAAGAAGGGCTCGTGACGTCACCCCTCGAGTGGCCGGGAGCCCACTGCGCAGGAGCGCTCCTGACGGGCTATCCGCTGAGGGGAATCTGGATCGACCGCACTCGGCAATGGGCGGCGAGCCAGCGCGAGGCCGACACCGGGGAATCCGACTTCGTAACCGACGTCGAGCTAAAGCTCGACAACCTGCCATGTTGGAAGCATCTTGCGCTAGAAGCCCAGCAGCAACACATCTTGGAGCTCATCGAGAAGATCGAGAGAGATACTGCAAGACTCCATCAAGACCGAGGAACCGAGCCCCTCGGCGCATTCCTCGTCGGCCAGCAGCAGACACATCGACGCCCCGGCCAGCAACCGACAAACCCACCCCCCTTCTTTCACGTCTATCGGAAGAAAGTCCGGCACGCGATGCGCTTGGCCTTGGGCGAATTCCTCACTGCATACCGTACGGCCGCAGAGAAACTTCGAAGCCGTGGAGCACCTAGCGGATTTCCTGAAAACTCCTTCCCGCCAAGACCAAAATTCGTCACTGCTGTCCCGTTAACTTCGCAGAAAAATAGGCTCAAACCTCCCTGGTCTTGATAGAATCAGTCATCGCTAAACGGCTGAATCAAAGGGAGATCTGAGCCTTGGCACATCATAGCACCGTCTTCGCCCAGCTACTGCAACTGATTTCGAGACATGAATTCGAGGCCCTCGCAAAACGCCACCACGCCGGTCGCCAGTTCCGCACTGCGAGCCGCTGGTCGCAGCTGGTGGCTCTGATGATGGCCCAGCTGTCCGGGCGTTCTAGCTTGCGCGACATCGTTGACAATCTACGAGCGCAGCGGCACAAGCTCTACCATCTCGGCTGCCGAGTCCTGTCGCGATCTAACTTGGCACGGATCAACGAAGAGAAGCCCTATCTCCTTTTTGAAGAGCTATTTGGGAGACTTCTGGGGCATGCTCAGGCAGTGGCGCCCAAGCATACGTTCCGGTTCAAGAACCGCTTGTTCTCGCTTGACGCCTCGGTGATAGACCTCTGTCTGTCGATATTCCCATGGGCGAAGTTTCGTACGACCAAGGGAGCGATCAAGCTGCATGTGGGGTTGGATCACGGTGGCTACTTGCCTGCCTTCGTTGCGATCTCGGATGGAAAAACAGGTGACATCGCGGGCTGCAAGAGCCTGACGCTGCCACGAGGAAGCATCGTAGCTTGTGATCGTGGTTACAACAGCTACAGCTGGTTTCGTCAGCTGAGCGAGAAGGGTCTTTTCTTTGTGACCCGTCTGAAGCGCGGGGCCAAGTACCGCGTGACCGAACGTCGAAGAGTCAATCGTTCCAAGGGTTTGATGAGCGACCAAACGATCGAATGGACCGGTGTGAAGGCGTGTCGTGACTGCCCGATGCCTCTGCGGAGAGTAGGCTATCGCGACCCTGAGACCGGCAAGATCTACTATTTCTTGACGAACCTGTTCCGCCTGTCACCTCAGACCATTGCCGATATCTACCACGAACGTTGGCAAATTGAACTCTTCTTCAAGTGGATCAAGCAGAATCTGAAGATCAAGACTTTCGTCGGCACCAGCCGCAACGCCGTGCTGACTCAGCTTTGGATCGCCATGTGCGTCTACCTATTGCTCGCTTTCATCAAGCACAAGCACCGTCTTTCCAGTAGTTTACGGGAGGCCTTGCGCCTCCTTCAATTGAACCTCTTTGAGCGCCGCGACCTCATGGCCCTCTTGAAACGAGAGCCGCCGCCGATCCCAGGACTAGACGAAAGACAACTGGTAATCGTCGGAAGTTAACGGGACAGCAGTGAAAATTCGTTGACACCAACACCCCTTCTGACTCTTCATAATGTGCCTGGCACCTATTTCTGCGTGCGCCGCGGGGCCCTTTCCGCGAGACATCTTGGAGATCGTATTGTAGGTCTCATTCGCCAAGTTTGAGTGGTACGATTTGGATCGCTTGAGCTTTCCGCTGATCAGATCTCCGATTTTTCGATTGCCAAACCCACCGGGGCCTACGGGCATCATGCCTATTTTGCAAACTCCGGCATCGACACAATCCATGAAGTTTCCGCTCTGTGGTAATCTAAAGGATTCCAGGATCAACGCCGTAAAACTTTTCTTTGTTCCCTCTGAGGAGGTCCCTGCCGTGACTTGTAAATCGCGATCTGAAGGAATGGATGTGGAATCCGTCGAACTCTCTTGTGAAAACTCACTGATCACATCGATAGATGATGAAAAACAGAGCCCTAGCAAACAAGGGTCAATAATAAATGCAAATCCGTCAAGCGGTGTTGCCCCAGAAGGATCATTGAAGAGAAGGGGACGATTGTTAACATAAGAAACACGATTCCACGAGCGGGATTGCGGGATGGGAGTACCGTCGGTAGCCGGATCTACACTCAAGAACCGCCCCACCACCGGACTGCAATGCCGAGCATGCATGTAGTCAAGCTCACTCTTCGCCCCCACGCCGTTCTTGTCTCGCTCATGCCCGGTAAACTTCAGCTGAAACTCATCCGAGCTAGCACTGGTTGCCTCCTGCCCAAACGGATAGTAACTGTGCTGCGCCACTTGGGTGCCATTCTTCGTCACCTGCCGTGGTGTACCGAGATGATCTAGATGAAAGCTGTAAGTCTCTTCGACACCACTGGCGTCCGGGTCTACCGAGGCTAGGAGCTGTCCACCCCGGTAGACGTAGTCCCGCTCCCACTCGAAGCTTTCGCCCCGCGGATGGGTGAAGACCCGCAGCACCTCGTTGCCGAGCCCGCGCAAGGTCCAGGTCTCGCTGGCCGGGCTGCTGACGCAGCTGCTGCCGGCGGCGCTGAAGCAGCTGAAGGTGACGATGCGCTCGTCGTCAGCGTTGTAGATGTACACGCTCGCCTGGTCGGTGTTGCTTTGCAGGTGCTTCATCATGTTGGCGGCGTCGTAGGTGTACTGGTAGATCTCCGAGCTACTGTAACGCACGCGGGTCAGGTTGCCGCCAGCGTCGTACACCGTGCCGCTGAGGCCGAGGCGGTTGGTGCTGCTGCTCGGGCTCATGGTCTGGCTGGCGCCGTGGGTGACCATCTGGGTAAGGTTGCCGAAGTTGTCATAGCTCGCGGTCTGTAGGCGGTCGTTGCTGCCGACTTTTACCTCGCCGCTGACCAGGCGCTGGAATCGGTCATAGCGATATTGCAAGGAGCCGATGCGGTGGATATTTCCGGCTCCGTCGTAGTCGAAGGTGCCGGTGTCCCAGCCGGCGTTGGTAGAGATGCGCTCGGGCCGGGCGAGGCCGGAGGGATCGACCTGGCGGGTCTCGGTGATGCCGCTCTGGTGGCTGATCTGGGTCAGCATGCCGCCGCTCTGGTAGCTGAGGCTGGAGGCGAAACCGGGGACCGCGGTGAGGAAGCCCTTGTCGTAGGCGAAGCTCACCTGCCGCGGTGGGCTGACCTGATCGCAGCTGTCGTTGCTGTGCAGGCAGTCAGGATAGTCGAGGGTCGCGAGGTTGCCTTGCAGATCGAAGGTGAAGCCGGCCTGGAAGGCGTAGTGGCCGACGCCGAGCTGATAGCGAGTCTGGCGCTCGGACATCCGGCCGCCACGACCCGCGTAGACGAAGCTCTCGGAGACCCGGACATCGAGGAAGCCGGGATTGGCGTTCAGCGGATTCACCAGATCCACCCAATTGTGGCGGGTGGTCTGCACCAGCTTGCCGGCCCGCTTGTCGAGACCTACGTTCTGGCGGCCGTAGCGGAACTCCTTCAGCCGGCGTGGGTTGCCCCCGTTGTTCTCGTCGACGCGGATCAAGCGAGCCGCTGGATCATAGAAATAGTCGAGGTCAAATTCGGTGGAGCCACCGATGCGTTTGCTCAAAACGCTGCCACGAGCATCATAGGAATAGGTCGTGGCGCCGTTGCCCACTGGGCCGACTTCGGGATGGGTCTCGGAGGTCAGGAAGCTGCGACCGTCATAGTTGAAGAAGCGTTGCTGGCCACAGGTCGATCCAGTCCGATTCTGGCAAACGTGGGTGAGCCGCGAGCCGGCGTCGTAGGCGTAGCGAGTCAGCAAGCCGCCCGCGTTGCAGCTGCCATTCCAGGCCGCCGATCTGCCTTCACAAACCTCGAACAATCGGCCCTGGCCATCGGAGATCTCGGTGTTGTAGGTGTCTTCTTGCACTCCGGAGGCGAGCATCACTTTGAACCGCCGCGTCTTGGTGCGTTCGCCCTCGTAGCTGAGGAATGTGGCCGGCTGGCTTGGTGGGGTGATCCTGCCGGGGCGGCCGAAGTTGTCGTACTGCTCGTACTTGGTGACGCGGCTGTCGGAAGTGGCGTTAAGGGTCCACACCGATTCCGCGGTCTTCCAGGCCCGCGGGTTGAAGCTCATGTGGCGGTACCACCTCACCCCGCCGGGCAACTGTACCTGCTCTTTGACCCGGCGGCCGAGGCCGTCGAAAGTGTGCTGGCGGTAGGCCAGCAGGCCGGAGCCCGAGCAAGCGGCGGTGGTGACGCATTGCTCTTCGGTCAGTAGCGGCACCAGGTTGAAGTTGCTCTGGGTGGCCAGCCGGTAGGTGTAGCGGCGCACTGCTTCGCTCTCGGGAAACTCATGGGTCAATCGGCCCTGCCGGTCATAGAGGAAGTCGATCTTGACCCCGGCGCTGTCTCGGCTGCGTTTGACCAGGCCGGTGTTCTTGTCGAGATCGTAGTCGGCCAGTTTGAGCAGCACCTCGCTGGTGGCGCCGCTTCATAAGGTGCCTGGCACCTATTTCCGTCGCACCTATTTCCGCTTCATAAGGTGCCTGGCACCTATTTCCGGCACCTATTTCCGTCGGCAAGCAGCTAAGCAAGCAGCCCGCTTCATAAGGTGCCTGGCACCTATTTCCGAGAAACGCACCCCCGCCAATCGTGGCCGCTGTTGAAGTAGTTGGCCTAGGCCGTTGTTGAGTTTCTCTCCCTGGCTTGACGTAGTACGGTATTCTCTCAAGTAACTAGTCTTAGATTCTTCGAATGCGCCGCCCGGAAGCCGCCGGCTGCCAAGTGTAGGGGGCAGGAGTATGTCGTGCATCAGCTGGACGCGCCTACCGCGCCTGCCTAGGGCTGGTGTCATGGCTGCTTTATTGATCCTCGCCCAGGGTTCCGCAGCGGCGGCGGGGGAGAAGCAAATCTACGGCTGGGCGGAGCATGTGACGCTGCCCAAGGTGCGATTCGAGCTCACCGCCAAACTGGACACCGGCGCCGATCACTCTTCCCTGAACGCGATCGGAATTCGCCGGGTTCGGCGGGGAGACAAGCGCTATGTGCGCTTCTCGGTGGCCGACCCCAGCACCGGTGAGCTGGTGGAGCTGCGGCGGCCCTACCTTCGCCGGACGCGCATAAAGCGCCACCAAGGCAGTGCCGAGGGGCGCTATGTGGTGATGATGGAGGTCTGCCTCGGGGACCATCGGCGCGAGGTTGAGGTCAGTCTGGTCGATCGCAGTGAGTTCAACTACCCCTTGTTGCTGGGCCGCAGTGCTCTGGAAGGAATCGCCGTGGTGGACCCGGAGCTGACCTTTACCACGCCACCGACCTGCGCTCCGGAGGAAGAGTGACCACTCGCCAGCTACTCCTGTGGGTGGGCGTGCTGAGCGCCGCCGGCCTTGGGATCTTCCTCTACAAGTTGTTGGTTCTGGGCCTGCCTTTGTCTGCGAACTCGGAAACCGAGGTCTGGAACATACAGGCGCGAGTGAGCTTCCTGGCCTCCGGCGGGCCGGTGAAGGCCAGGCTGGAGATTCCCACCGGGATGCCTGGCTTCGGCATCTTGGACGAGCACTTCGTCAGCCGCGGCTACGGCCTGCGGACCGAGCTCGAGGGTGACCGCCGCCAAGCACAGTGGGCGATCCGCAGTGCGAACGGACAGCAGAATCTCTACTACCGGGCTGCGATCTACCCGGATCCGGCGCGTTCCGAACTCGCCGCCGAGCCGCCACCGCCACCGGTGCCGGAGTTGGAGGAGCCCTTTCTCACCGCCTTGACCGCGCTGGTCACCGAGGTCCGCAGCCAATCCGCCGATGTCTCGACCTTCACCTCGGAAATGCTGGCCCGGACCCTCGACCCTTCGCCGAGCGAAGATGTCGATCTGCTGCTCGGAAGAGCCCAGACCCCGGGGGAGCGCGCGCAGGTCTTGGTCGAGCTGCTGGCGGGAGCGCGCATTCCAGCGCGGGTGGCCAATGGCCTGAGGCTCGAGGAGCGCCAGGCGCGGGCCGACTTCTTGCCCTGGCTCGAGGTCTACAATGGCGAGGAGTGGCTGTTCTTCGACCCGGCGAGCGGTGAGCAGCAGCGACCGGCCGACTTGCTGCTGTGGTGGCGTGGTGGCTCGGAAATGCTCGAGATCTCTGGTGGCCGGCGAGCCAACACGCAGGTCTCCGTGCAGCGCGACACGATCGGCACCATGGAAGTGGCCGAGCGCCGTGCCGAGCTGCTGGGTTCGCGGATGGTGGAGTTTTCGCTGCTCGGGCTGCCACTGCAGACCCAGACCGTGTACGGGGTAGTGCTGCTGATCCCGATCGGGGCTTTGCTCCTGGTGCTGCTGCGCAATGTGGTGGGCATCAAGACCTTCGGCACTTTCACCCCGGTGCTGGTGGCGCTGGCTTTCCGCGAGACCCGGCTACTCTGGGGCATTGTTCTGTTCTGCCTAGTGGTAACCCTGGGATTGGCCATCCGCTTCTATCTAGAGCGTTTACGGCTGCTGCTGGTGCCGCGACTGGCAGCGGTGCTGACGGTAGTGGTTCTGGTGATGGCCACGGTGAGTGTGCTTTCCAATCGGTTGGGTATGGAGCGCGGGCTGTCGGTGGCCCTCTTTCCACTGGTCATCCTGACCATGGCGATCGAGCGCATGTCAGTGGTGTGGGAAGAGCGCGGCGCCAGGGAGGCAATCGAGGAGGGACTTGGCAGCCTGTTGGTGGCTGCCCTTGCTTATCTGGCGATGAGCTTCTCCTTCCTCGAGCACCTGCTGTTCGTTTTTCCTGAGCTACTCTTGCTGGTGCTGGCAGCCATCCTGCTACTCGGCCGCTATCGCGGCTATCGGCTGCTCGAGCTGCGGCGCTTCCGCGCCCTGGCCAGGGAGAGCGCCTGATGCTGGGATTGGCGCGCGCGCTTCGCGCCCGCGGGATCCTGGGCCTGAACAAGCGCAACGGCGACTACATCGCGCGCTACAACTCACGTCGACTCTATCCATTGGTCGACGACAAGCTGCTGACCAAGAGTTTGGCACTCGAGGCTGGCATGGCGGTACCCGAGCTCTATGGTGTGACCACCGCCCAACACGAGATCAGCCAACTGCCCAGCCTGTTGACCGGGCACGAGGACTTCGTGCTCAAGCCAGCTCGGGGTAGCGGTGGCAACGGAATCTTGGTCATCACCGGTACCCTCGAAGGCCGCTATCGCCGGCCAGGCGGCCAGTTGCTGAGGGAGGAAGAGCTCGGGCACCACGTCTCCGGTATCCTCTCCGGCCTGTACAGCCTGGGCGGGCAGCGGGACCGGGCGATGTTGGAATACCGGGTGCGTTTCGACCCCCTGTTCGAGCAGGTCACGTTCCAGGGTGTGCCCGACATCCGGGTGATCGTCTTCCTCGGCCATCCGGCCATGGCCATGGTGCGCCTGCCGACCCGCTACTCGGACGGCAAGGCCAATCTGCACCAAGGTGCGATCGGCGCTGGCATCGACCTGGCCACCGGCCGCACCCTCGCCGGCGTGCTCGGCAACGACGTGGTGCGCGCCCACCCCGATACTGGCCAGTCGATCCGCGGCCTCGAGATTCCCGGTTGGCAGACGATCCTCGAACTCGCGGCGCGCTGCTTCGAGATCACCGGTCTCGGCTACCTGGGAGTAGACATCGTCCTCGACGACGAGCGCGGCCCGCTGATCCTCGAGCTCAACGCCCGGCCCGGTCTCAACATTCAAATCGCCAACGGCCAGGGCCTGCGTAGCCGCCTGGAGCGGATCGCTGCCGAGACCGATCCCGACGCCCCCACAGGCACCCGCGTTGCCTTCTCCAGAGCGAGTTTCCGTCACCAGGGCGGGGCCTGAACAGCCAAGGGGGGCCTTTGACTACAAGCGAAAAATGGCCAGTCCGAGACAAGCGCGTTTGATGAGTCGCGAAGGGCACCTGCCGAGCCCAGCTGCTGTCGGTCCAGTAGCACCTATTTCTGCAGCCAGGCGAGCTTCAAAGCGCCGGCTTCGAGCTTCTGAGCGAGCACCCCTTGCCGCAGCTCGAAGACAACTATATGCTGCGTTTCGAGCGTCGCTGAGCAGGGGTTATTGATGGGCGAACCGAAGAGTAGCGTGGCAAGCGAGGTGGGAACGCCAGCGATGGCTTCACACCGGTCGGCCTTCACCGTGGTGTTTTGGGCCAGTTTCCTGGGGTTGTTCCTCGAGCTGGCCTTGATCCGCTGGGTGTCGAGCGAGATCCGCGTCTTCGCTTACTGCAAGAACCTGGTGTTGGTCGCTTGCTTTCTGGGATTTGGCGCTGGCTGCTTCTTGGCGCGGCGCAAGATAGAGCTGCTGCGGTCGATGTTCGTCTTGCTGCTGCTCGTTCTGGTAGTGCGTCTGCCGTGGCAATCGCTGCAAGAGTTCGGCCCCCGTCGGGTCAGCGACATCTTGGCCGAGTTCTCCGGTTTCATGATCTTTCACCAGCAGGTCGAAGGGCGGTGGACCGAACTCGGTCAGCTGCTCTTCGCGATCGGCTGGACCAGCGTGATGTTCTTCGCCGCGGCCTACATCATGGTGCCCTTCGGTCAGCTCACCGCCGCCGCCATCAGCAAATTCGACAGCCCGGTGCGGGCCTACTCGATCAACGTCGCCGGCAGCCTGCTCGGCATCCTCACCTTTAGTTTGATGAGCAGCATCGGCACGCCGCCACTGATCTGGTTCGTACCGATCGTTTTGGGTTGTTTGATCTTTGTCGACAGCTCGGCGGGCGCCGATTCGCCCTCGACGGCGGCGCCGCGCTGGCAAGCCCAGGCGCTCATCGGCCTGGCCCTGGCGATGACCCTGGTGATGCTGCCCGACAATCGGCCCAGCTTCAGAACCTTTTGGTCGGGCTATCAGAAGCTGTCGGTATTCGAAGGCCGTGAACCGGGAGTCGCCTGGCATATTTTCGTCAACAACACCGGCTTTCAGAACTTGCGCCCACAGCCCACCTTGGCAGAGAGCGGCGACATCTCGATCGATCGTTTCTCCATGCCTTATGCCTTCCGTCGACCCGCCGGCAAGGTCCTGATCGTCGGCGCCGGCAGCGGCAACGACGCCGCCATAGCGCTCAGGGCCGGGGCCACCTCGGTGACCGCGGTCGAGATCGACCGCAAGATCTACGAGCTCGGAGCAGAGCTCCATCCGCAAGCTCCGTACTCGGACCCGCGAGTCGAAGTGGTGATTGACGACGCCCGCAACTACTTGAAAAGGAGCCATGAGCTCTTCGATGTCATCGTCTTCAGCCACCTTGACTCGCATGCCCTGCTGTCCTCTTACACCAATGTCCGATTGGACAACTACATCTACACCGTCGAGGCGCTCCGCGAGGCGCGCAGCCGCCTGGCGCCCGGCGGTATCGTCTATATCTCCTTTTTCGCCCAAGAAGCCTTCGTCGGCCATCGCCTGGCGACCAATCTTGAGGCCGCTTTCGGACACCCACCGGTCTACCTGCAGAGCGCCCGGCGTCAGGGAGATCGCGAAGTGCTGCACAATGTTTATCTGCTGACCGGCGAAGCCGAGGTTCAAGAGCAGCTCCAGGCGGCGGCCGCGGGGTGGAGTGACTTCGCGGCGGTACCGGCAACCCATGAGGTAGATCCCTCCACTGATGCGTGGCCTTTCTTGCCGCTCGAAAAGCGCTCTATCCCGCCTTTTATATTGCTGATCTCGATCGTCATCCTGGCCCTTTCGCTGATCTTCGTGCTCGCCGCGCGCCCCTCCGGCGCCGCGTTCGATGGCCGAGTCTTCTGGCTTGGCGCCGCCTTCATGTTGCTCGAAGTCCACAACGTCTCACGCCTGGCGCTGGTCTTCGGCACCACCTGGAAGGTCAACGCCTGGGTGGTCGGAGTGATCTTAGGCCTGATTCTGCTGGCCAACGCCACCTATCTGGCACTGAGCCGCCGCGGTCGCCGGCCTGGCCGGTGGGCGGTAGGCGGGCTATTCGCGACCCTGGCGGCGGCCTGGTTGGTGCCCTTGGAGACCTTCATCGGAGCGGACCTGGTCTGGGGGCCCGCCGCCGCCACCCTGCTGCTGTCGGCGCCGATCTATTTCGCTGGCCTGGTGTTTGCCGAGGCCTTCGCGGAGAGTGCCGCGCCGGGCTTCGCCCTGGGCTGGAACATCCTCGGAGCCGTGACCGGCGGGATGCTCGAAAACCTCTCCTATGTCGCTGGAATTCCAGCCCTGGTGCCGCTCGCGGCGCTGCTCTACCTGGCGGCGATCGCCTGGCCGCGCTCGCCGGTCTCGGCGCCCATCCGACAACCGGCTTGAGCACCTCGGTACCGACGCGTCGTGTTCCTACCGCTGCCAAGACAGGCCAGCTTCCCGGCCGTCGCCGGTTGCGAAGACCCGCCGCAAGTACCCCGCACGGACCAGCCCTCAAGACCCCTCCGGCGGCCAATTGTAAGAACGCCTTCCGCGGGATAGGATCTCTTCACAGAGTTAGTTTTCTGGTTCATCCGGGAAATGAGGAGGTGCTGGTCTCGCCGGACTGGTCATTCCAGTCCAGGCAGGCCCGCTGAGGTTTGGCGAGCCCCGCCGCTCGCTGAGTGTGGCGCCATCGGCTGACCGCCTCAAGGGTACGCTTCGCCGGCTCCTTCCCTCCTGCCGCCCCTGACCCGGCCAGCCGCTGTCGCTCCTGTAGGCCTGTAGGCGACGGGGAAAAGGCGATCTCGACGCAATCAAGCTGGTCTGGGCACCGAATCGAGCTGTTCTGTGAGCAGAGGACTAGGGGGGACTTGAGAGTTGTCGCCATGTCGATCATCCTGGTCGTATCTCCGCGTCATATGTGCCTTCTATGAGTCGGACGGTTCAAGTCAAGCAGAATGGTGGATTCTGGTCGATGATTTCTCGCTGGTGACTGGGTCTGATCGGACGAACTTCTATTCGCACTCTTTGAGGCCTGATCGGAGGCCGGTGCATTACGAGCTTTGCGTCTAGAGACCCAAAGAGGGCGCTCCCATCTGGCACACGGAGTCCAAGCTCCAAGACAAACGTGGCCGTTCTAAGTCTTTTTTTTCTGTGAGTTTGTGGTGTTCAAACAGTCTGTGGAAAAGCGCGGAAGATGTCGCCAGAGATCCAGATCCGGTGGAGCACAACGGAGATCTTTCAGCCGAACCATCAGCTCATCATCCTCGGAGAGCGACTCCAGCTGAGCACTCAGCTCCGCGATCTGCTGGTTCAGCTGAACGATCATCTCCAGCAGAGGATCCAGCACCAGGCGAAGCTCGTCCTCGACCTTCAGGCGGACGAAGCGGTCAACGAAGCGCCGGGTCTCACAACGCGACATCCGGTAGCCATGGGAGCGCAGCGTCCCTCGGATCGAGTTGATCAGTCTGGTGCGATTTCTCACCAGCTCGGTGCGAACCCGCAGGCGCGTCCGCAGAAGCTGCGCTGCTTTGCTACGCTGATACACGCTACCCAGCAACACACCGTCGAAGCGACTCAGCCGAGCCAAGATCTCCGCATCGATCGTGTCGCTCTTCAGCGTGCTCTCAGCGATCAAACGCACCCACCGCGGGTTGACCACGATGACCTCATGGCCCCAGCTCTTCAAGAGCCGATACAACCAGGGAGTCACAGTGCCACACTCCATCACTAGCCGAGAGCGCTCCCGCTTGGCGAAGAATCGCCGCAGCGAAGTCTCCGTGGTTGCGACTTGCCGGCGCTCCAGGACACGACCTCGGGAGGAAAGAACGTAGATCTCGCTGTACTTTGTGTGAGCGTCGATGCCAACAGGGTCCATGGTCGGTTTCCCTTCGGGCACCACTGCGCCCTGGGGGGTTTCTCCCATGCAGGATGTCACTGATAGGAGACCGGCCGACTCATCTCATCTGGCACCTATTTCTGGCAAGAGAGAACCCCGGAAATGCAGACAGCTATCTAGCTCACCAACTCTACAACCGCGATCTCGAACAAAGAGCGCTAAGGGGAGATCTAGCCCTTGACGGGCTACCCGCTAATGTGAATCAACTCTTTGGGCAAATCCCCATACTCAGCAGCCAAATGCTCCTGTAAGATCACGGCTTCTGAGAAGAGACGACGCTGTGAACCAAGACTCGGACATAACGGATCTGCTGCATGCCTGGCGGGATGGCGGCCCAGAGGGCCTCGATCAGCTGATGCCCCAGATCATGGATGAGCTACGGCGGCTGGCCCGCGGCTACCTGGCGAGCGAAAGGCCCGATCACACCCTCCAACCCACCGCTCTGATCAACGAACTCTACCTGCGCTTGGCGGGGAGCCAACTGCGGGGCTTCGCCGATCGCCATCACTTCTTCGCTTTCGCCGCCAGCTTGCTGCGCCGAATTCTGGTCGATCACGGACGTGCCCGCCGCAGCCTCAAACGAGGGGGAAGGACCGAGCGGGTACCTCTCGATATGGCAGCGGACCAAGCGGCCAGCGCAGGTCTCGACCTGGACCTCGTGTTGGCGGTCGACCAAGCCCTGGCCAAGCTGGTGGACCTCAACCCACGGCAGGCGAAGATTGTCGAATTGCGCTACTTCGGGGGCCTGGGACTGCCGGAGATCGCCAGTCTTCTCGACTTGTCGCAATCCTCGGTGGAGAGAAGCTGGCGGGCCGCCAAACATTGGCTAGCCCACCAGATGACCAGCTCCCCAGCTTCAGCCCAAGCGCACGATCTACCGCTCAGGTAGGTTCTAGAACAGACACATCAGTCCAAAGCCGTCACAGTACACGACTTCACCCGGAATGCTGTAGCAGTCATAGTCACCCTGGCAGGTTATGGTGTATCCGTTTGGCCGCCAAGGAGTAGCCGGGCAAGTCGTCGAGGCGGAGCAGCTCCCTCCTCCTCCCCATCGAGTGTCGGTTTCCTCACCTTTATCGGCACGCTCTGAGGCTGCGCCAACGGTTGAAGATTCGCTAGTCGAACCCACGGCTTTTTCCGCGTCCTGCGCCGGGGTTTCGTTGGACTCGGCCGCCCAGGCGGCTCCGAAGCACAGACAAGTAATCGCTAGGCAAACAATGAAGATCTTTCGCATGACACTGCATCCTTTCCTTGAAGGGCCGGCTGCTGCCAGCCCTGTGGATGGGCATGGGATGCCCGGTAATTGGCTCTACCTGTGCCAGCGGAAAAGGAGGATCAAACCCTTCACTGTTTTTCAGCACCTTTCTCCACAACCCGCAGCTCCCGGTAAGATGTGGCCTGGGCCTGTTGGCCGTTGATCTCGTAGGCAGCGATCAAACGTTCCAGAGCGTTCTTGCTGCGAAAGTCCGCCGCGCCCAGCTCGGCGTGCAGCGCCCGGTAACTTTCGACCAAATGTGGCTCTGCCTCTCTCATCCGTCCTTGATCCCCTAGAATCTCTCCCAGTTGACTCCTGGCGCTGAAGGTCTGCCTATGCCCGCCGCCGAAAGTCGACTCGTAGATAGAGACTGCTTCGCGCATCGGCGACTCGGCGGCCTGGAACTGACCTTGGAGATGTTTGAGCTTGCCGAGGTTTTGTAGCGTCGTCGCCAACAGTTGATGTTTGGCGGCAACGGTTTGCCGGTAGATTCCGAGGGCGCGGTTCAGGTAGCTCTCGCTCTCGGACCATAGGCCCTGGTCGAGGCAGGCGACTCCCAGCGACAACAACACTACCGCCACTCGCGAATGACTCTCACCCAGAAGAGCAATCCGAACCGTGAGCGCTTGTTGCAGCAGCTCCTGGGCTCGCGAGTAGTCCTGCCGCCTGATGTAGACGTTGGCCAAGCTCTGCTGGGCAGCGGTGGTGCCCAGGTGGGGACCGTCTTCTTGCAGCTCCCAGATCCGTAGGGATTCGAGAAAGTAGCGCTCCGCTTGGTCCAGATCCAGCTGCTGAAAACGCAGATTACCCAAGTTGCTCAAAATTGAGGCAATGTTTGGGTGCCGTCCCCCCACCACCGCCCGCCAAGCCGCCAGGGAGCGCAGCAGCATCACCTCCCCGTTTTCGATATCGCCGCGCATCATCCGTGCGGTCGCGATGTTGTTGAGCAAGGTTGCGGTCACGAAATGACCGTCACCGACAAGTTCCTGCTGAATATCGAGTGCTTGCAAATAGTAGTCTTCGGCCAGGCGCACCCGCCCCTGGCTGGCCATCACCACTCCCAGGTTGAGCAGGGCCTCGGCAGTTTCCTTCTTGCCCTCACCGAGAGATCGACGGGAAATCTCCAAGGTCTCCAGCAGCAGCGCCTCGGCGGCTGGATAGTCCTCTTCGAGGCGCAGTTGATTGGCAAGTTCGATGGCTTGGCGAATAGCTCGGGGATGCTCGACTCCTACTAACTTGTGGACCATCTCAAGACCGCGGCGCTGAGTACGCCGTGCCTGGTCGTGGAGGCCCTGCCTGCTCTCCACAGTGGCCAGGACGCTCAGCCCGGTGGCCAGATCCAGATGGTCGTCACCGAGTTCGCGCTGCCATATCTCGAAAGCAGTTTGCAGATGCTCGGTCGCTTCGGTGAGGCGCTCCTGGTCGCGCAACACTACCGCCAGGTCCAGGTGTGCATTGGCGATCGCGGGCTGGTTCCTGGCCAGACGTTGGTACATGGTCAGCGCCGACCTTAAATTGGACTCCGCCGGCGCGTAGATACCCAGATCGGTCAGCGTGTCGCCGAGATGCTGGAGCGATCTCGCTAGCTCAGGTGCCGGCGGTCGAAGGAGCTGGCGCTGGATCGCCAAGGCCCGTTCCCCCCGCTCGCGAGCTTGTGCCAAGTGGCTGTCGTAACGGTCGAGAACCGAGAGCTGGTAGAGCGTTGCCGCTGTTTCTATGTGGCGCTCGCCGTGAGTATCGAGGCGAATGTCGAGCGCTCTGTCGAGGAACTGGCGAGCTTCAGCGTAGGAGCCCAAGCTGGTGTAGACCCGACCCAAAGTATGCATCACAGCGGCTTGCAGCAGCGGTTGCTCGGCCAAGCGGTCGATCTCTTCGACACTACGATCGAGTACCTCGCGCACGGAGATGTCTCCTCCGGCCGCATCCAGAGGGTCGGCGGCGGCAAGCATCTCGACCAAGAATGATGTCGCCCGCGCCGCTTGATCTTTGGCTTGGCGAGCTTCTCGACTAGAGGCTTGGCGGTCGAGACCAAAGAAAAGGCCAACGATCAGTAGACTGCTGGCCGCGACCAATTCTCGCCGCCTGCGGCCGAGGAACTTACCTAGCCGATAGACTGCCGTTCCCGATCGCGCCAGAATGGGCCGGCCCGCAAGGTGGTGGCCCAGGTCGCTCGCCAATGCTCGCACCGAGTCATAGCGCTGAGTCGGATCCTTGGCTAGAGCGGTGAGCAAGATGGTGTCGAGATCGCCGCGCAGCCTGCGGGCTAGCCACCGCGGTTCCAAACCTCGCAGTCCACTCAACTCCCGCCGCAGCGCCACCGTACCGGCGCTCACTACCGCGGCACTTGGTCGCAGCGACTCTACCTGGCGCACGATCTGTTCAAGTTCGCTCGCCGAGACTCCCGTCACGGCATAGGGCAACTGGCCAGTCAACATCTCGAAAAGCAGCACTCCCAAGGCATAGACATCGGTGGCGGTGGTGATCGGGCCGCCGTCGAACTGTTCCGGGCTAGCGTAGACCGGGGTCAGGCGACGCAGACCGGCGGTGGTCTGCGTCGCACTCTGGAAACTGACCGGATCGAGGAGCTTGGAAATGCCAAAGTCCAACAGCGCCAGCTCGCGGTCGCGGGTGACCAGGATGTTCGCCGGCTTCAGGTCTCGATGGACAATCAACCGCTGGTGGGCATGGTGCACAACCCTGCAAACTCGCCGCACCAAGTCGATTCGGGCTCCGATCCCTAGCTGCCGGCGGTCGCAGTAGTGATCGAGGCGCTCACCCTCGATATAATCCATCACCAAGTACGGTCGCCCACGATCCGAAGTGCCACCGCCCAACAAGCGAGCGATTCCAGGGTGGCGCAACGACTCCAAGACCTCACGCTCGCGGCGGAAGCGCCGCGCCAACTCGTCGGTCTCGAGCCCCCGCTTGAGCAACTTCAAAGCCACCGGCTGGCCACCGTGCAGAGTCTCACTGCAAGCCAAGTAGACCTTGGATGTCCCCCCTTCCCCAAGAAGTCGCAGCAACTTGTAGGATCCGAAGGTACCTGTCTCGATCTCTGGATCCCGATCGTCCCAGAACCCCTGGAGTGGCGAAGAATCCAAGCGCTGCAAGAGATCGCTAGACGGCTCCAAGAGGGCCTTGGAGAGCTGTAGGAGGCGCTCGTCTTCGGCACATCGGCGGCGCAGAAAACTACTCCGTTGGCTCGGCGCCAGGTTCAGAGACTCGGTCATCAGCGCATGCGCGCGCTGTTCCAAATCTCGATCTTGGTCTCTGCCTCGCATGGTGTCTCCTCGGCGCGCCGGTGGCTTGATGGCGACAAGAATTCGGCTCGCAAACAGTATATGTTCGGGGCTCTTACTGCTTTGGTCCTGGGGAAAGCTACTGAAGAGTAGAAGATACCGAGTGCTGGCGAAGCCCTGTGACTTTCTCCGAGCAACCCGGTCTGCTCTACTAGAAAAACAACTACTGCGGCCCGATCTACTCACCGCGGATTCTCTCCGCGGTGAATTCGGCTGGGCTGCAATTTCTGACAAGTCTTAGAAAAGGAGCCCGTTGAATGCAAAGCGAGTCGACGCCTGGAGCCTTGCCCCAAACCCTGCTTGAAAACCTGCTTGAAAACTTGCAAGGAGCCCTCACCGCATGGGGCCCCAAAGTACTTGCCGCCTTGGCGATCCTGGTCGTCGGCTACTTCGGCGCCAAGATCGTTGCTGCCCTCTTTGCCAAGGGGCTGAAGCAGGCCCACTTCGATGAGACCTTGGTCCGGTTCTTGAAGAACATCGTCTACATGCTGATCCTGGCCTTCGTGGCCATCGCCGCCCTTTCCAAATTAGGCTTCGACACTACTTCGCTAGCCGCTATCTTTGCCGCCGCCGGCCTGGCTATCGGCTTTGCGCTTCAGGGCTCGCTGGGTAGCTTCGCCTCTGGAGTCATGCTGATCGCGCTACGCCCATTCAAGGTTGGCGATCTAGTAGAAGTTGCTGGCGTCACCGGCGTGGTCGAGGAAGTAAGTGTCTTCGCCACTACCCTCAACACCACCGACAACACCAAAATCATCGTCCCCAACGGCGAAATCACCGCCGGCAACATCTCTAACTACACTGCCAACGACGCCCGCCGTCTCGACATGGTTTTCGGCATTGGCTACACCGATGACATCCGCAAAGCAAAAGAAGTCTTCATGCGGGTGCTGAAGGAAGAGCCGTTGGTGCTCGACACTCCGGCACCGCAGGTGGCGCTATCTGAACTGGCCGATTCGAGCGTCAACTTCGTGGTCCGCCCCTGGGTTAAGCCAGAGCACTACTGGAAAGCCTGGTTCGCCATCACTGAGAAGATCAAGCTCGAGTGCGATGCCAACGGGCTGTCGATCCCCTACCCGCAGCAAGACACTCACATCCACCAGGTCAACGCGGCCTGAGCCCAGACGCAATCTGATGTCGATAGAGCCGGTGCGTTGCAGCCGAACCACCGGCTCTTTTCTGCTCGGCCGTCTCAAGTCACCTTTTTGAATCCTGCCCGTAGATTGACGAATCGGTTCAGCAGGTCGAACCAAAACGGCGCCCCCAGAGAAGCCGCCAAACCGGTCAGCAGAAAGCCCAAGAAATGGCCGGCTATCCACTGCCAGAAAACCGCCAAGAAAGAGCTTCCCGAATGCTCCCGCCTCGCCTCAGCCAGGGAGGTCAAGGGTAGGTCGAATTCTTGGAATTCCAGAATCAGCGCTTCGAGGTCTTCCCGATCGTTCCCTTTAGAGACCTCAGATACCGCCGCGGCCTCAGCCGCCGTCTGGCCCGCGGTCGCGCCCTCCAGCGCCGCAGCCGGCGCGTCGGCAGCGACCAAATCCGGATGCTGTTGCAGATAGTCGGTCGCTGCTGCGACCACTTTGCCGCGCAACTCATCGTCGGTCCACAGTTCCTCGCCAATCTGCAAGGAGTCGACTCCCATCACCGCCGCCACCGCCAACGAAATCCCCAATAGCATGGTCTGCGACCAGCGCTTGTACCAACCGGACACCTCGTCCATCGAGGCGTCGAACCAATCACCGATCCCTTGCTTGGCCTGCTCGAAATCACCAGCCGCACTGTCCACCAGGGTCAGCAGAGCCCGCTGGACGGCCGTGTCTTCGATCTTCTCTACCGCCCCCCGCAACCCGGCGAAGTCGGTCGGCAACCCCTCCTTCTCATCCAAGCTCGACAGCAAGCCGAGGACAAAAGTCTTGGTCGGCACATAGGCTGGCCAGGCGGTGTTCAGACGCAACAAGCGGCTGAGCCCGGCAAACCAGGTCGGGTGCTTCAGCCCGGCGACCAGCGGGTGCTCGTGCACTTGCCGACCAAGCTCGCTGCCCACCAGATTCTTCACCCCTCGCCACAGCATTCGCCCTCGCATCGCCAAGATCCCGGCAAACCACTCGTTGATCATCGACGAGATCAGGCTGACAAAGGCAAAAACGAAAGCTAAACCAACTACGACTTCCAGAATGTCCAGCATCGGTCTCCTCCTGCGGTTGGATCTGGGCAAGGATACACCTACCCCAAAGATCCGTGACAATCAGCGACTCGACCCTGACTAGGTTTCAATCACCCGACCTGTCGCGCCCGCCACCTGCCCCCCAAGACGGTGCCCGGCAGCAACAAGCTGAGGAAGCTCAGGTGATACCACAGCGGCATGACCTGCCAATACTGCACCTGAACCAGGATGCCGATGATCAGCTGCACCACCCCCAGGGCCAACGCGTGACGCAGCTCTGCCCGGCGGGCGACCCGCGCGGTCAACCACCAGCGCCGATCGAACAGCCGACGCTCAACGCCAGAATAGCCAGCAACAAACCGCCATCCTCGGTCGAACCATCGGTCCGAAAGCGACTGGCGAAAGTGCCCCTGAGAACGGCATTTCCTACTAACCACAGCGCAGTCCAGGTCAGGAAACCCACCAAGACAGCACCTGCACTACGTCTCATGCCGACCTCCTTCAAACCCGCGCATCGAGTGGCCAATGCTCGCTAGCGCAACGTTTCGGGGCAAATGGAGCCAGAATCGCGAACAGCAGGTAGAGCAGTCGCGTGCCCAGCGATGGCTTGCCAGTCTCGATCACCGCCTTCAGGGTGTTGCAGATCATCGTCCCTCCCTGGAGCATTTGCTTGGCGGTCTTGGTGCCCTTGGCAAGATCTAGAATGGTCAAAGTGAACTCGACTCCGTCCGCCCGCTGCTCCAGGTCGTAGACCACCTGGCAGGCAGGATCGTCGTAAGAAGTGAAGCGGAAGGTGTGGGAAAACCTCACCCGCTCCTCGATCTCGATCACCTCACCCGCCACCACCGTGTACTTGCCGTTGGCGGAGCACATACGCACCGGTGCGCCGGGGGTCAGTTGGGTGGTGTGCAGCCGCGAATTGAACATCGCTTTCTGCAGTTCATCGGTCTTGGTCAGCTCATTCCACACCTGTTCGAGGGTGCCGTTGATGTGCACCTTGAAGACGTTT
The DNA here is from genome assembly GCA_965248925.1 of Candidatus Multivoradales bacterium. GTDB lineage: Bacteria > Acidobacteriota > Thermoanaerobaculia > Multivoradales > J023 > CBDFLE01. The sequence continues at coordinate 1,458,359 of CBDFLE010000005.1, forward strand.
TTCGGTCGTTCGCTCATTCTTCCTCCGGGTTCTCGACACGATATTTGAGTGCCGTCAGGCCGGCTGTCCAGATAGCGCTGAATTCAGTCGTCCAACGGTCGTAGATCCCCTGGATCGGCACCGCGTTGAAGTACAGGAGACGCTGGCGCCCCTGGCGGCTGGAAATCACCAAATCGGCATCCTGCAGAACCTTCAAGTGCTTGATCACCGCAATCCGAGAGATCTCGAAATGCCAGCACAGCTCGCCAACGCTGAGCCCCGGCGAGTGGTTGAGAATGTCCAAGATCGACCGCCGTACCGAGCTGGCCAAGGCCTTGAAGGTCTGATCCATGGAAGTAGGTGATTGCCTCTTCATATGTAACCAATAAGTTACATATGAATGCACGAACTGTCAAGGAGCATAAAAAATGGCCCCCGGATTGCCCGAGAGCCGAAGCTAGTAGAGGGACTCGTTCTGGACTGGTGACAACGAGGGGCTAGCTGGCGACCGCCATCGCGAGGCGCTCGCCTCGTTGTCCTTCTCGACCCCAGCGGTCTCTAACCGGCGCGGGTCTGATGCACTGTGGCCCACCCTGATCGGTGCGGTGCTGGCGAACCCTGTTATGGCGCTTTCAGGCGCAACATAAGCAGGGCTCTCATCTCCTCCTTCTGCCCAGATTGTTGAGCGGCCCTCATACATAGAAAGTGCCACAGCCTGGATTTTTTTAGCAGCGTCTGGCAAGAAAGTCGAACTTTTCCCCGATTCTTCTGTGCAATCAACCTATTGATAACAAGCTACTGCTTTGGAATCAGTGGTTTAAGACGTATAACTATTTACATAGGACATGCTCTGGGCGTTTAGCCAAATCTCCCTTATCCGAGGGCTTGGCGAAAGTTACTCCTGGCCAGATCTTGGCCACCAGTATCCCCTCGGGCCGCTCCTCCTCAATCGTCCCACTTGGCCGGCTTCGAGCGCTCTCGCTTGCGCTGGCTACGATGGCGCTTATCCTCCAGTCGACGTCGCTCGACCCGCCGCGACTTGCGGGTTGGGCGGCGCGTAGTGGGCAGCTCCAGGGCACCGCTCAACAACTCGACAAAGCGCTCTACGGTGGCTTCGCGATTGGCCGCTTGACTACGGTGACGCTGGCTGCTGACCGACAGCACCTGCTGCCGGTTGATCCGTGTTGCCAGCACCTCGATGAGCCGCTGCCGCTGTTCCTCATCGAGGCTCGGTGAGCCGCCGACATCGAACCGCAGGGTCATCCGGCTGCTGGTCTTGTTGACGTGCTGGCCACCAGGTCCGGAGCTGCGCGAGGCGGTAAAGCTGAGCTCGCTCTGAGGAATTTCCAGGTCGGGCGAAATCTGAATCATCACAGTTCTCCGGGGTTCGAGGTGCGGGTACCTATGTTATGCAATAGGAACCGCCACGAGTTCCGTTCGGGGTCCACTGATCCGAGGAGAGTCTGCCAATGCCTAGCGCGCCACCGCCGCCGATCGATATCGAAGCCGTCCTCCACCTCCCGCCCTCCCTACCCACTGGCAAGTCGCTCGGCCGTTCGCGCCAAGGCCGGGAGATCTTCGGCTACCACTTCGGCCACGGGCCACGGCACGTCAGCCTGATCGCCGGCTGCCATGCCGACGAGCCGGTGGGGCCAGCAACCCTCGACCGGCTGGTCGCCCATCTCGCCGCGCTGCCCGCCGACCATCCGGCCCTGGCCGACTACTCCTGGTACCTGGTGCCGCACGTCAACCCGGACGGCGAAGCCCGCAATGCTGCTTGGAGCAACGCTGGCGACGGCCTCGACGGAGTCTACGACCTCGCCACCTACCTGCGCCAGGTAGTGCGTGAGGCACCGGGCGACGATGTCGAGTTTGGCTTCCCCCACACCCCGGACGATCAGGATGCGCGGCCGGAGAACCTGGCGCTGGCCCGCTTTCTGGCTCCCGCCGCCCCTTTCGTGCTGCACGCTTCGCTGCACGGCATGGCATTCGCCGCCGGGCCCTGGTTTCTGCTCGAGCATTCCTGGGCAGCGCGCAGCGCGGCCATGCGCCACCGCCTGCGACAGCAGGTCAAGGAACTGGGCTACGTCACCCACGACATCGACCGCGGTGGCGAGAAGGGCTTTCACCGCATCGATGTCGGTTTCACCTCCCGCCCCGATTCGGTCGCCATGCGCGCTCACTTCGAAAACCTCGGCGACTCCCGCACCGCTGCCCTGTTCCGTCCCAGCTCGATGGAGTATGTGCGCAGCCTCGGAGGCGATCCGCTGACCTTGGTCTCCGAAATGCCTCTCTTCATCCTGCCGGCACGGCATTTCGCTGGCCGCGATCCAATTCGCCCCGCCGCCGTGCAGCAGCTGCTGCAGTGTGCGGCGGCGAATGACCTGGACGGCCTGCATCGCCACGCCACCGCGGCCGGCTTGCGGGCGATGCCGCTGCTCGACCAGAGTCGCTTGCAACTCGCCTTCCTCGCCGAAGGTCTGGCGGCGGTAGCGAGTGCGCACTTTGAATGCGCCTGAGACATCGCCATGAATTCTCTTTCAATCAGTGAATTTCTGCTTTATAAGAAAAATTAGACCAGACGAAAGAATTTGATTACGCCTTATTACCGTCTTACGCTATGGCTCTGATGAGCCTGCCACTGAGCCTTTCCGAAACCTTCAACGGTCAGCTGCAAACCGGTCGCCAGCTGATGGCCAAGAGCCGTCGCCGGCCGCGGCGCGGCGCCTTCTCCACCGCCTCGCCGGCCTTTGACCGGCTGCTCGCCGGGGGTCTCGAACGGGGTGCTCTGGTGGAACTCGTCGGGCGCGCTTCGAGCGGTCGTTTCTCCCATGTGCTGGCGCTGCTGGCGGCGGTCACCAGCACCGGCGAAGGGGCAGCCCTGATCGATCTGGGCGACAGCCTCGATCCCCGCGCCGCCGCTACCGGCGGCATCGACCTGCGGCGCTTGCTGTGGGTCCGCCCCGAGCATATGAAAACCGCTCTGGCCAGCGCCGAGACGATTCTCGAGAGCGGCCTCCCCCTGCTGGTGATCGACCTCGGCCTGCCACCACTACGCGGCGGCCGGGGTGCCGAAGCGGCCTGGCTGCGACTCGCCCGGCGAGCCCAGGCGCGGGGGGTGGCGTTGCTGGTGTCGAGCCCTTATCGAGTCAGCGGCACGGCGGCCCACACGGTCCTCGAAACACGCCGCGAGCGGCTTAATTGGCAAGGCTGGCAAAGCCGCACGTTGCTGCTGAGTGGCTTCGGCAGCCGCATCGAGCGCCTCAAGGGACCCCGTCTACGCCCCGGCGAGAGTGCCGCTTTCGCTCTGCGAATGGCCGCGTCTCCGACCCCCGCCAGTGCCACCGAGTCGGCCTCGACGGTCAGCCGTCCCGAGATCGACGGGCGCCGCCGGATCTTGCACTTACCCACCACCCAAGCCCAACCTCCTGCGGCCCACCGGGCCATTGCCTAAGCCGCGGACCCGTGCCATCCACCGTCCCTCCACCATGTCCTCATCACGCATCGCTTGCCTGCGGGTTCCTCTCTTTCCCTTGGCGGCACGATTGCGCAGCGAGCCGGAACTCACCCAGCAGGCCCTCGCCGTATTTGCTGGCAACGGCGCCACCGCGCGGGTAGCGGCAGCGACCCGTGACGCCCGGCGTGCCGGCATCCGTCCGGGACTCACCCTGTCGCAAGCCCGCGCTCGCCTACCGGGGCTGATCGCCCGAGCCCGCGATCCGGAGTGCGAGCGGGCCGCCCAACAAGCTTTGCTCGACATCGCCGAAAGTTTCTCCCCGCGGGTCGAAGATCCGGGTGAGGGCCTCGCCTATCTCGACATCACCGGCCTCAATCGCCACTACCCCGGCGACACGCCGGAGCACGATCTGGGGCGGGCGCTGATCCTCGCCCTGGAACGGCGCGCCAGCTTGCTCGCCCGGGTGGGCGTGGCGGCCAGCAAGCTGGCGGCGCGGGTCGCTGCCGGCCAACCTCAATCCCCGGTGGTGATCCCGGGGGGCGAGGAAGCCAGCTTCCTCGCCCCCCTGCCACTGACCCGCCTGACCCCGCAGGCAACCCTGCTGAGCACCCTCCAAAGCTGGGGAATCCGCTCGGTGGGTGATCTTGCCGGCCTGCCCAAAGACCAAGTTGCCAGCCGCCTGGGCAGTGGCGGACAAGAACTCCATGCCATCGCCCGCGGCCTCGATCCCAATCCCTTGGTGCCCCGCCAACCGCCACGGGTGCTGTGCGAAGGTTTGGAACTCGAGTGGCCGCTGGTGCAGGCCGAACCCTTCTTATTCGTCGCCCGTGCCGCTCTCGAACGACTCAGCGAGCGGCTGCGAGCCAGCGCCCTGGCCTGCCAGCGGCTGGAACTGGTCTGTCAGCTCGACCCCGAGGGCCACCACCAACGCTCGATCGCCTTGCCGGCGCCAACCCGCGAGGTTAAAACCCTGCTCACCCTGCTGCGGCTGGATCTCGACGCGCATCCGCCGCCGGCACCGATCGTCGCCTTCAGCTTGAATGCTCATCCCGACTCACCCCGCCGCGCTCAGCTCAACCTCTTCGGCCCGCCGGCCTTGTCGCCCGAGCGTCTCGGCAGCACCCTCGCCAGGCTCTTCGCCCTGCTCGGCGACGGCCGTGCCGGCTCCCCCACGACCCACGACAGCCACTGCCCGACCGGCTTCTCGCTGGTCCCTTTCGATCCCCCACCGCCCCCCGACCGCGAACGCTCTCCCCGCGCCGGTCGCGGCTTGCTGATGGTGCGCGCCCTGCGACCGGCGGTTGAACTCGAAGTGCTGGTCCATGGCGGCTCGCCCCAAGCCGCCGGCCGGCCACTCAAACTCGAGGCCATCACTGTCGAGGAGGGCGTCCGCCGGCCACGCATCGTCGGCGCGGTGCGAGTCGCCTCCGGACCTTGGGCCTTGGAGGAGGGCTGGTGGTCGGAAGAGCCCGTCGAGCGCGACTACTGGGACGTCGAACTCGCCACCGGTGGTCTCTACCGCATCTTCCGCGACCGCAGCACCGGCGACTGGTTCGCCGACGGCGTGTACGACTGAGCCCATCGGTTGCACTTTGGCCACCGCCGGTGTCCAAAGAAGCATGAGGCACCGAATCTTCCCCCTGCGCTGGCCCCGCGACCCCCGGCTCTACCAAATCGGCATCTTGTCGAGCTTGCTGCTCTACGGCCTTATTGGCCTCGATCTAGAGATCCGACCGGAGATTGCCACGACCTTGCTGATGACCGCCCTCACCAGCCAATGGCTGGCTACTCAGCTGTGGCGCCTGCCCCGCTTCGATCCGCGCAGCGCGCTGATCACCGGCCTGTCGCTGGCGCTTTTGCTGCGCACCCAGAGCCCCCTGCTGGCGCTGCTGGCGGCGAGCCTGGCGGTGCTCAGCAAGTTTGTGATCAGGGCGCGCGGCAAGCACATCTTCAATCCCGCCAACTTCGGCTTGGTGACGCTGGCACTGCTGACTAGCTGGCTCGATCTCGAGCGGGTCTGGGCTTCGCCCGGACAGTGGGGGTCAGCGGCCTGGACGGTGCTGCTGATCGCCGGTCTGGGCATGGTGGTGGTGCGCCGCGCCGAGCGTAGCGACATCACCTGGGGGCTGCTCGGTGCCTGGGCGGCAGTGCTCTTCGGCCGCGCTCTGTGGCTCGGCGATCCGTGGGCGATCCCGCTCAAGCAGCTGGGTAGCGGTGCCTTCCTGATTTTCGCCTTCTTGATGATCTCCGACCCCAAGACCACTCCCGACCGGCGCTCCGGCCGGCTGCTCTACGCCGCCCTGGTGGCAGTAGTTGCCGGGTGGATCGAATTCTCTCTCTATCGACCGAACGGCCTGCTACTAGCTCTCTACTGCTGCGCGCCGCTGGTACCGCTACTGGACCTGCTGTGGCGCGGTGTCGCCTATCGCTGGCCGTCAACCAATAACCACCCACCAACCCTCCCCATCTCCGCGGCCGGCCGCCGGCTGCTCGAAGGAGCTGAACATGTCTAGAACGATCCGCAACTTACTCGCCCCCGCCCTGCTGCTGGCCTGCGCCCCCGCTCTCTACGGTTTCTGTGGCTTCTACGTCGCCAAAGCCGATACCGGGCTGTTCAATCAAGCCTCGAAGGTGGTGCTGGTGCGCGATGGCCAGCGCACGGTGATGACCATGGCCAATGACTTCCAAGGCGAGCCAGATGAGTTCGCCATCGTCATCCCGGTGCCGACCTTCCTCGAACGGGAGCAGATCCACGTCGGCGAGCGCGCGGTCATCGACCACCTGGACGCCTACACCGCCCCCCGGCTGGTGGAATACTTCGACCCCGACCCCTGCCGGCGGGTGCTCTACGAACAGCTCAGGCGCAGCAGCAAAGCTATGCCCGCGGCCGGAGTAGCCCGCCAAGACGCCGCCGCCCGCAGCCTGGGGGTGACCATCGAAGCGCGTTACTCAGTGGGTGAGTACGACATCTTGATCCTCTCCGCCAAGGAGAGCAACGGCCTGGTGCGCTGGCTTGAAGGCAGTGGCTACCGGCTGCCCCAGGGCGCCGAGCGGGTGGTGTCGAGCTATCTCAAGCAAGACATGCGTTTCTTCGTCGCCAAGGTCAATCTAGAGCAGCAGGAGCGCCTCGGCTACCGCTTCTTGCGACCCCTGCAGGTGGCCTATGAGTCGCCCCGCTTCATGCTGCCGATCCGCCTCGGCACCCTCAACGCCCGTGGTGAGCAGGAGCTCTTTGTTTTCGCCCTGACCCGCACCGGACGGGTCGAGACGGTCAACTACCGCACCGTCAAATTGCCTACCGGCATGGATATTCCACCCTTCGTCAAGAGTAAGTTCGGCTCTTTCTACAAAGATATGTTCGCCCAGCAGGTGGCCGAGCAGCGCAATGCGGTATTTCTCGAATACGCCTGGGACATGGCCTGGTGCGATCCCTGCGCGGCCGAGCCGCTGAGCCGCCAGGAACTCGCTGAACTCGGCGTCTTCTGGCTCGGCAATCCCCTGACCTCAACCCGCCGGCCCGACATCGTGCCGCAGCCACGGCCGCAGAACGTCTTCGTCACCCGGCTTCATCTGCGTTACACCGGCGACACTTTCCCCGAGGATCTACGTTTCCAAGAGACCGGCGACCGCACCAATTTTCAGGGCCGCTACGTGCTACGCCAACCGTTCAAAGGCGCCGCCAGCTGCAGTGCCGCGGGCAGCTATTTCCAGCAAGTTGCCGAGCGCCAGACCCGTGAGGCCGAGACCCTGGCCAACCTCACTGGCTGGGACCTGGCCAAGATCCACCTCAAGCTCGATCTGCCTCGGCCGACACCAGTCGATAGCGGCGAATCGTGGTGGAAGAGGCTGTGGCCGGGGAATTAGGTCGGGCTCAACCCCACTCGCGAGGATCGAGCAACATGGGCAGCGGAGTTAGATTCTCGAGCCCGTCTGGGCCCAGGTGGTAGAGGTTCTCCAGCCGCACCGCCCAGCCGGCCTCGGGCTCGTAGAGGCCCGGTTCCAAGGTAAAGACATCGCCAACCTCCAACTGGCCACTGGCCCCCTCGGCTTCACGACGAAAGCTGGGCAACTCGTGAACCTCGAAACCAACTCCGTGCCCCAGGCCGTGGACGTAGCCACGGGTGGCTCCGGGGTCGCTGAGCGGCGTCGGGTGACCAGCGACGGCGAAGTGAGCGCAAACCGCCTCTTGCAGCTGCCAACAATCGGCCTGCTCGACCGCCAGGCTCTCGGCCAGCTCGATCGCCGCCCGCACCGAACGGTAACCGGCAGCGAGTTCTGCCGAGGGTTCCCCGACGCAGAAGGTGCGGGTGCAATCGGCATACATCGATCCGCGGGGAAATAAATCGACCACCAGAGACTCGCCCGCCCGCAGCAGGCGCTGGTCACTGCCGGTGTTGTGCGGCACGGCGCCTTCTTCGGCCGCCGCCAGCAAGCTGCCGTGCGGCTGCTCCAGACCGGCCGCGGCAAGCACCATCGCCACCGCCCCACGCAAGCGGCCAACACTGAGGGGTCGGCCCTCTAGATGCAGCTCACCCCTTACGGTTTCGGCGGCCGCCAACAGCTCGGCGACCATCTCGAAAGCCTTCATCGTGCCAGCCGCGGTACGCTGGATCTCGGCCAGCGCCGCGGGCGATTTTCGCTTTCCCAACCGCGCCACCAACTCGGCGCCGGGCGCAAAGTGCCAACCGTGTTGCTCCAGGCGGAGACAAGCGGCGTGCAAATCGCCAGCGTCGGCATGGCCGGCCAGCGCCAACCGCCCCGGCCCCAAACCGGCGAGGCGAAATGCCTGGGCGAGCACATCGGCCCACAGCTCATCCTCGCCCGACGCCTGGCGCGCCCAGCGGACCACGTCGAGTGCTTCGGGAGAGAGCAGGTCGAGCCCGGTGGAGGCCGCTTCTTGGCGCTCCATCGGACTCCAATAGGCGAGTAGCGGCGGGCGGGCGGACGCCGCCAAAACAAAACAAGTGCCGAGATGAGCGCTGCCGACAAAGGGTGCGATCAGCGGGTCGCGGCCGCTGCCGGCCACCACCAGCAAGGCGTCTAACGAGCGCTCGGCGAGCAACTCGTCCAGGCCAGTCATCGGTTCTATGCTTCTCTTCAGGCGTTGCGTTCGATGAACTGCTCGAAAGTGCTTTTCGGCATCGCGCCCATCATCCGATCCTTGGCTTCGCCGCCCTTGAAGAGGATGAAAGTGGGGATGCTGGAGACCTTGAACTGCACCGCTAGATCCTGATTGTCGTCGACATTCACTTTGGCGATCCGCACCTTGCCACCCATCTCGTCGGCGATCTCCTCGAGAACCGGCGCCACCATCCGGCAAGGGCCGCACCAGGAGGCCCAGAAATCCACCAAGACCGGAGTCTCGGAGTTGACTACTTCGTCTTGGAAATTCGCTCCGGTCAGTTCCACGATTTTCTCGCTGGCCATCTTCATGCTCCTTCGCGGGCAGTATGTCGTCCGGGAGTTGCCCGGTTTCTCTGTAGGTTTCGTCTTTGACGGAAGCCAGACGGGGCGCTCAATCGGCGGTTTCGTCGTCTTCCTGCAACTGTAAACGTCGGCGAGCGGCAAAGTATTCTCGGGTGGCCTCGACATCGCGACTTATTTGCGCCGAGAGATCCATAACGGTGGCGAACATTTTCTCCTCCCGCAGCCTTTTGTGGAAGGACACTTCGACCTCTTCGCCATAGACATCGGCGCTGAATCCAAGAATGTGGCTCTCCACCACGCGCTGGTAGTTTTCGTACACCGTCGGCCGCGTGCCGACGTTGGTCACGCAGTCGAAGGTGGCCGGGAACGACGGAAAATGAGCCTGTCCGGCATAGACCCCGTCGCCGGGCACCAGCTCGTTCTTGGGCTCCAGATTGATCGTCGGCCAACCCAGCCGCATGCCCATGCGATCGCCACGAGCAACTTTGCCGCGCAGGGAATAAGCACGGCCGAGTAGCTCCATCGCCAGATCCATCTGCCCTTCGATAACCAATCGTCGAATCCGCGTGCTGGAAATCACCTCGCCATGGCAACTCAGCTCCTCGACCCCAAAGGCAGCAAAACCAAGCTCGCCACCAAGCTCGCTGAGCAGCTCTAGATCGCCCTCACGTCCATGGCCGAAAACAAAATCGGAGCCGACGTAGAGTTCCTTGATCGCCAACTTCTGATGCAGGAAGTCGGTGATGAATCGCCGCGCCGGAGTACACGCTACTTCGTTGTTGAAACGCACTAGCAAGAAGGCATCGAGGCCAATCTCGGCGAGCTGCTGCTCACGCTGAGCCGCGGTGGTCAGCAGCCCTGGCGCCGATTCCGGACGCAGCACACTCAGCGGGTGGGGGTCGAAGCTGATCGCGATCGCCTCGACCCCCAGCTCGGCAGCGCGCTCGACAACCTTGCCGAGCACCGCCTGCTGACCGCGGTGCAGGCCGTCATAGTTGCCGATCGTCGCCACCGCTCCGTAAGGCAGATCGGCGCTGCGCAGCGCATCGTGGATAATTTGCATGGCTTGGTCGAGGGTCGAGAGAAGTCGTGATGAAAGCTAGCGGACACCTTCGAGATCGTAGGCGAGCTCGACCCCTGGGCTGGCCACGGGTCCCACCACCCGGCCGATCACATCGTCAGCATAGGCTTCGGTAATTTCGATCTCGGCAAAGCTGCCGGCGGGCGCCATGCCGTCGTTGATCAACACCCGACCGTCGATCTCCGGCGCCAGACCATGGTGCCGGCCCTGCAAAAGATGCTCGGTTTCCTCGCAGACCCCTTCGACCAGCACCTGCAGACGCCGTCCGACCAAGGCTTGGCGACGCTGCAGGGAGATCGGCCGCTGACTCTCCAGCAGCCTCTGCCAGCGCCGCTGCGCCTTGCCAGCAGGAATCCGCCCAGCGAACTCGGCCGAGGGCGTGCCATCTTCCGGGCTGTAGACAAAGGCCCCCAGGTGGTCGAGTTGGGCCCGTTCGACAAAATCGAGCAGGTGTTGAAAATGGGCGTCTGTCTCGCCCGGAAAACCAACGATGAAGGTGCTGCGCAGGAAGATGTCCGGCGCCAACTCCCGAGCCCGCTCGAGCTGGCGCAAGTAGCGCTCGGCGCGGCCACCACGGCGCATCGACTTCAGCATCTGCGGATGGCTGTGCTGCAATGGCATGTCGATGTAGGAGCAGAAGCGCGGTTCCTGGCCCATCAAGCGCAGCAAGCCCTCATCGAGGGTTGTGGGATAGGCATACAGGAAACGGATCCAGGGAAGCTCGGTGGCGGCCAGTAGAGCCTCCACCAGGCGCAGTAGACCATGCTTGCCATAGCCCAGATCCTCACCATAGCGGGTGGTGTCCTGGGCGATCAGGCAAAGTTCCTGCAAGCCACCGGCGGCAAGCTGCTGCGCTTCTTCGACCAGGCTAGGGATAGTGCGACTGCGGAAACGGCCGCGCCAGCTGGGAATAGCGCAGAAAGTGCAGGGGTTATTGCAGCCCTCGGCGACTTTCAAATAGCCGTAGCCCTGGGTGGTCAGCAGCCGCGGGGCGGCGTGGTCGAACACCAGGTGAGCGGGCGACGGCGCTGGCGCGGCGCCAGCGCCCAATTGCACCAGTCCACCGCCGCTGGTGGGCGCGGCTTCGACTCGTGCACCGATCTGATCGAGATCGTCAAGACCGATGAAACCATCGATCTCAGGGATCTCGCTACTCATCTCGAGACCGTATTTGTTGACCATGCAGCCAGCGACCAACAAGCGGTTGACCCCGGCCCCTTTTTTCGCCGCCACTTCGAGAATGGTGTCGATCGACTCTTCTTTGGCCTGATCGATGAAGCCGCAGGTGTTGACGATCACGGTCTCGGCTTGGTCGAGGTCGGTCACCACCTGATGACCGCGCCGAGCCAGCTCGCCGAGCATGATTTCGCTGTCGACCCGGTTCTTCGGGCAACCCAGGCTGATTAATCCGACCCGCTGTGGGTGTTGCTTGGCTTCACGGCTCATCGGCGCGGGAGCATAGCAGAGAAGCTGCTGGCGGCAGCTGTGGCTATAATATGTCTCGGCTTGCCGCCGTACCCAAAAACCGTTAACCACCAGCGCTCACAGCTACCCCGGACCACATCCTCCACGAGGTAATAATGAACTCGAATATCTGCCCTGAAGTCCTACCCCGCAGCATCTTGCGGGCCGGCAAAACCCTGCTCGTCACCGGCACGTTGCTGACGCTGGCGTGCTCTTCTTGCGACGCCCCTGACCAGGAGTCGACCCAGGCGATGAAACCTTCGAGTTCCAGCCGCGATCCCCATTCCTTCGCCCGTCCCGACGAGGTCTCTATCCGCCACCTTAACCTCGACCTGACGGTCGACTTCGAGCTGCGTCGACTGCACGGCCGAGCTTCGTTGGAGTTCGATCGCCAGGGTGACGCCAACCAACTGCACCTCGACAGCCGGGGCCTGGAGATCACTGCCATCGAACTCGACGACGGCAGCGCCGCCAAATTCGAACTCGGCAGCGAGCAACCCTGGTTGGGCCAGGAGCTGATCATCGAACTCAAAGCGGCCACCACCAGTGTGCATATCGACTACGCTTCCAGCCCCGGCGCCGAGGCACTGCTGTGGATGCAGCCCGAACAAACCGCTGGCGGTCGCCATCCCTTCCTCTTCAGCCAGTCTCAAGCCATCCTGGCACGCACCTGGGTGCCCTGCCAGGACAGCCCCGCGGTGCGCATGACCTACGACGCCACGTTGCGGGTGCCGGCAGGTCTCCTGGCCTTGATGAGTGCCGAGAACCCGACCGAGAAGAGCGCCGACGGGGTCTACAACTTTCAGATGCGCCAGCCGGTGCCTTCCTACCTGCTGGCGCTGGCGGTGGGCGACCTGGAATTCCGCTCGATGGGAGCGCGCACCGGGGTCTATGCCGAGGCTGAGCTGATCGACGCCGCGGCCTGGGAGTTCGCTGAAACCGAGGCGATGATGGAGGCGGTTGAACCGCTCTACGGTCCCTATCGCTGGCAACGCTATGACTTGTTGGTGCTACCCACCAGCTTCCCCTTCGGCGGCATGGAGAATCCTCGCCTGACCTTCCTCACTCCGACGGTGATCGCCGGCGACCGCTCGCTAGTGTCGTTGGTGGCGCACGAGCTGGCGCACTCCTGGTCGGGCAATCTGGTGACCAACGCCAATTGGAATGATTTCTGGCTCAACGAAGGCTTCACCGTCTATCTTGAACGGCGCATCATGGAAGAACTCGAAGGTCGCGAATACTCCGAAATGCTCGCCCTGCTCGGCCAGCAAGATCTCGAACAGACCTTCGCCGAGTTGGGAGCCGGCAGCCCCGACTCGCATTTGCGCCTCGATCTGGCGGGCCGCAACGCCGACGACGGCATGACCGACGTCGCCTATGAGAAGGGCTATTTCCTGCTACGCACCCTCGAAGAAGCGGTCGGTCGCTCGCGCTTTGACGCCTTCTTGCGCGACTATTTCGCCGCCAACGCTTTTCACTCGCTGACCACCGACGGCTTTGTCGAGCAGCTCAACGACCAGCTGCTGCGGGACCCACAGCTCGCCGCGCAGCTCGATTTGGCGGCCTGGATCGACGGTCCTGGCCTACCGCCATCCGCCTCGCTGCCCACCTCGGAACGCTTCGCCGCGGTCGACACCCAGCTGGTCGCCTGGAGCGCGGGTACCCTAGCCGACCAACTTCTCACCGCCGGTTGGACCACCCACGAGTGGCTGCACTTCCTGCGCAGCTTGCCGCAGCAGGCGCATCAGCGCGCCGCCGAGCTCGATCAGGCCTTTGGCTTCACCGCCTCAGGCAACTCTGAGATCCTCTGCGCCTGGCTGCTGCACACCATCGACCAGGGCTATGAGCCGGCCTATCCGGCACTGGAGCACTTTCTCACTAGCATCGGCCGGCGAAAGTTCCTGCAACCGCTCTACGAAAGCCTGGCCAAGTCCGAGTCCGGCATGGAACGGGCCCGCCAGATCTACCAGCTGGCCCGACCGAGCTATCACTCGGTCTCGACCGGCACCATCGACGAGATCCTGGAGTGGAATACAGAGGGCACGGACTAGTTCTTTCCGCGCGGGCGTTTTTCGCGCCGGCCCTAGTCTTTGAGCACCAAGGCGGCGCCGGTAATCACCAGCAGGACGCCCAGCACCAAGCGCAAGGTCAGAGGCTCGTCGAGCATCAGCGTACCGATGGCGACGGCGAGCAAGGGCGTCAGGTAGACGATCAGGCTGATCTGCAACAACGAGACATGAGCCAGCAGCCAGAAGTAGAGGCCGAAGGCCAGCGCTGAGCCCATGACTCCGAGATAGATCACCGCCAGCACCGATCCGAGCGATGGATCGAGCGGCCGACCGCCCTCCAGCACCAGCGCCGCGCAGCCAATCCCGAGCCCGGCGCCGAACATCGGCACGGCGATAATCGCCAAGGGGTGCAGTCCCTTGCCCCAACGCTTGAGCAACACCTGCGCCAACGCCGCCGCGGCTGGCGCTAACAGCAAGACCGCGGCAGCCACGGCCACCTGCGAATCGCCGAAATTACCGAGGTCGTCCGAGAAAACCAGCCCGATGCCGCCAAAGCCCACCAGCACTCCCGCCAACCCCCAACCACCGGCTCCCTCGCCAGGCGACAACCAAGCGGCGAAGAGCACCACGAAGAGAGGCATGGTCGAAAACAGCACGCTGGTCAGCCCCGAAGGAACCCACTGCTGTGCCCAATAGACCACCACATAGGACACTCCGAAGCCGAGTACGCCCTGAGCCAACCACAGCCGGCGCTCGTAGCGACCGCGCCCGAGCTTGACCCCTCGGAACCGGGCCAGGACCAAGAGCAGCAGGCCACCCAAGACAAAGCGCAGGGCCAGACCGGTCAGCGGCGGAAACCCTTGCAGGCTGATCTTCACCGCCGCCCAGGTGGTCCCCCAGATCAAGGTTAGCAATGCGCCGGTGAGCAGCAGGTAGAGGCGGCGGGGCTTCAGCATAGATCTCGGCGCCCGAGCTGGGCGATCGGTAAGGGGTCAGGATTGGAGATGGCGCATCATAGCCCACCTTCTCGACCGTGCTGAGTCTCGGCAAGTGCTAGACTCAGCACGGCTCAGAGCCTCTCCGACAACCGATCAGACTCCCATTCATGCCTGAAGCTAGCCCACCCGCCGACGACTTCAACCCGGCGATGGGATTGGAGATACCGTCCCTGGCCGAGGCCGGTTTCGAGGAACTGCGCGAGCGCCGAGCGCCGGGATTGCTGCGCCGTCTCTTATCCACCCAGCGACAATTCATCGGACTTGCCCTGGGCGGTTGGGTGGATTGGGTGCGCACGCGCCGCGGCACTGAGCGGCGAGGCCTGCGTTTTCGCTTGTTACAAGGAGGGTCGTGGCTGGTCTATCCGCTGTTGAAACGGTCGCTGCGGCGAGAGAGTTTTCCAGTCCAGCTGCGCCGCCGTTGCGAAATCCTCGGCCCAAGCTACATCAAACTCGGCCAGGTGCTCAGCCTGCGCCAAGACCTGCTGCCGCGAGCGATCACCGAAGAACTCAAGAACCTACTCGATCGATTGCCGGCAGTTCCCTATCTGCGATTCCTCGAGCTGATCGCCGAGGATCTCGGACAGCCGGTGCACGAAATGTTCTCCTGGGTCGACCCACGGCCCACCGGCTCGGCTTCGATCGCCCAAAGCCACCGGGCGACGACCCTCGAGGGCGACGCGGTGATCCTCAAAGTGGTCAAGCCGGGAATTCGCAGCATGTTGGCGGTCGACTCTAGACTACTAGGCATGTTCAGCCGCTTGCTGCAACTGTTTTGGGCCCGCTACCAACCACGCCGGGTGGCGCAAGAATTCATTGACTACACCCTGCGCGAGGTCGACCTGAAGCGCGAGGCCGACAACGCCGAGACCTTCGCCGCCAACTTCGCCGACACCCCCAGCGTGGTGTTTCCGCGGATCTACCGCCGCTACAGCGGCAACAGCGTGCTGTGCATGGAGTTCTTCGACGGCGTGCGGCCAGACTCCGAGGCCGCCACCGCCCTCGGCGACCAGACCAAGGATCAGGTGATCGATACCGGAGTAGGGGTGATCATCAAGATGCTCTACCGCGACGGCTTTTTTCACGCCGATCTGCATCCCGGCAACCTGCTGCTGCTGGATGAAGGCAAGAAGACCGGGTTTATTGACCTCGGCATGGTCGGCCGTCTGGAAGAGGACACCCGCCGCACCCTGCTCTACTACTACTACTGCCTGGTCACTGGCGACGCGGCCAACGCGGCACGTTATCTGAGCGCGGTGGCCAGCGACTCCCCCGGCGCCGATCGCGGCGGTTTTCGCCGCGCCGTCGAAGAGGTCAGCCGGCGCTGGGCGCGACACGCCAACTTCGAGGATTTTTCGTTCGCCCAGTTGATCCTCGAATCGGTCACCCTGGCTGGCCGCTACCGCCTTTACTTCCCGGTCGAGCTGGTGTTAATGACCAAGGCGCTAGTGACCTTCGAAGGGGTCGGCCAGATGCTCAAACCCGGCTTCGATATCGCCGCCGTTTCACAGCGCCATGTGACCCAGTTGTTCCTGCATCAGTTCAATCCCCTGCGGCTGGCCAAAGAAAGCCTGCGCGGCGCCCCCGAGCTGATCGACGCCGTGGTCAAGGGACCGATGCTGATCACTGAGGGCCTGCGCTTGCTGGAGAAAGCCGCCCGCCAGCCCTCGCGCAGTCCGCTGAGCGGTGTTCGCGGCACCCTTTTCGGCGGTTTCTGCATGGTGGCGGCGGCTATCCTGCTGGTTGGCGACCACGGCGACCGGCTGTGGCCGCTGGCCGCCGTGCTGCTAGTCGCCGGCCTGCTGGCGGCGTTTGGCAACCGCGAGTGAGTGAGTGGCTGATGCCATGTTGCTCAGACTCGCTACCGTCGGGGTCGACCAAACCAACGGTGGCGGGCCAGCAGCCCACCGAGCACCCCCAGCAAAAGCAGTCCAGCGGCCGAGATCAACCAGCGGCCCGGCGGGTCGACACCCCCTGGCACCGGCACCAGATCGCCATTACCGAACACCACCACGTTGGCCCAGGTCGATTCCGGCTCGCCCCTCGCCGCCCAACGGCGCTGGGTGGCGGCCAATGCCTGGCTCAGGCTGAGCCCGCGGCTCAGCTGAGCGTAGAAGCCGTCGAAGAAAAGCCTGCCCTGCTTGTCAGGCAACGGCCGCAGGGTGCCGACCACCGCTTGCGCACCGGCGGCGAAGAAGGCCCGGGCGAGGCTCATCACCCCTGCGCCTCGCAGCCACCGACCGGCGGCGCTGTTGCAGACTGAGAGCACCACCACCTTCCCTTCGAGGTCGAGTTCGGCGATCTCATCGAGGTGCAATTGGCCGTCCTCAGCAGCACCCCGAGCCAGCTGCACCCGAGAGCGCTGGGGATCATCGTCAGCAACCGCGTGGGTGGCAAAATGCAACATGCTGAAGGGGCTGAGATCGGTGGTCTTCAGCGCATCCTCGGTGGCCGCGGCACCCGAGATCAAGCGACTGGTACCGGGCAAGTGGCGGACGATCGCCCGGCCTTCTCGGTAAGCGTGTGGCAAGGGCCCAAGCCCCACCCCACTCCCGCCCGAGCGCTGCTCGGCCACCGCTGAGCCCAGAGCTGCTAGCGGATCGGCAAAGGCCAGCACCGAGGCCAGATCGACGCTTTGCTCGGCACCTTGCCAATGCAGCCATAGCTCCGCCGAGGGAACGATCGAGATCGAATAGCGCTCGGCCAAGGTCAGCCCGCCCTCCGCGGTCCGCAGGGCGGCGAAGGGCAGCAGATGCAGAACCCCATCGGGAATGATCAACAAGCGCTCGATGGTTGCCGGCAGCTGATCGAGGGCGTCGCCGAGCAAGCTGGCGTGAAGATTGGCCCAGGTGGCAGCGGACCACTCCCCCTCGGTCCGCTTGCCTAACTTCTCGACAGCGCCTTCGAGATCGGCGCGATCGACGCTGAGCCGCACCGAGCGAACCTGCCGACGGGTCGCCACCAGCAGCCAGGAGCCACCGAGAAACTGCCCACCAAGATCCTCTTCGAGCCCAATCTGAA
Source organism: Candidatus Multivoradales bacterium (assembly GCA_965248925.1). Classification (GTDB taxonomy): domain Bacteria; phylum Acidobacteriota; class Thermoanaerobaculia; order Multivoradales; family J023; genus CBDFLE01. The sequence continues at coordinate 1,475,792 of CBDFLE010000005.1, forward strand.
ACGACAGCATCGCCTGGTTCTTTGCCAGTCCGGCGCTGACCTGATCGAGCAGATCGGCCGCCGGCAGGGCGAGCAGCGGGGCATTCTCGGGATCACCCAGGAGCAAGATCTCACGCAGGTGCTGCGCACGGAGACGCTCGATGACGGCAAAGGCACGGCGCGGGTCAGCTTCGGTTGGGTCCTGCAGCAGCCAACCGGCAACAACATAGTAGGGGTCAGACCAGGCGTGGAGCAGCTCCTCCCGGGCCAGTCCTGTCTGGCTGCTACGGATGGCCTCGAGGGCATCGAGAACCGCGCCACCGGCTTCCAGGGCGGCGGCCAAAGAACGACTCTGGCGGAGGATCTCGAGCCGCTCCGGCCAGCCGTCGATCAGACTCCAGGGATCTTCGCTGAGCGGCGGCTCGGTGGTGATCTGGTCTAGCAACCATGAGGCCTGGCGCGGATCGTCTCGCAGCCACCAGCGAGCCTCGGCTAGGCGGCAGCTTCGATCCAGCCGCTGATCGCCGAGCTCGCCAGCCAGCTGCAGACAGCGCTGCAGATGGACGATCGCGCCACTGCCTCCCTGCAACCGGGCCAGCGAGCGGCGGGCGGTCGCCTCAGCCTCCTTGTAGTCCAGCTCTTCGAGCACCGCGCTCAACTGCTCTAGCTCGGCGATCAGAAACCGGCGATTGCCGGCGCTCGGAGGCTTGAAGCGGAGCTGCAAGATCAGCTTGTTCAGATCGGCTCGGGCTTGATCTCGACGGCTGCGGATGAATTCGCCAAGCTGCCCCTCGAGGCTCCGAGCCTCCTCCTCCCGACCGCGCCGGTTGCAGGCCTCGAGGAGGATCTCCAGACACCGCTGACGGGTCTTGAAGATGCGCGAACGATGGTCGAATGCCGGCGCCTGGACCTCGCTGCAGATCCCCCGCAAGGCGTCGGTGGCGGCCGCCAGCTCACCCGTCCCCGAGTAGACCTCGATCTGTAGCCGGCCCGCGGCCACACGCAGCAGGCTGAGCCGATCACCGCTCTGCGAAGCCGCCTCGTCGGCCTTGTACAGGGCCTCTTCCCAGAGCGGATCCTGGCACCGCCTGAGCACCAAGGCGAGGGCGGACCAGGCCCGGCTGGCATTGGCCAGCTCCGCGCGGTCGGCGAAGAGCTCCGCGGCTCGGTCGTAGGCGGCCGCCGTCGGCGCACCGCACAGCTGATTGATCAGCCGCAGCTCGCCGAGGTAGTAGTGCCGCCAGGGAGCCACCGGCAGCACCTCGGCCTGCTGCTCGAGGAGCGCAATGGCCCTGGGCCGATCGCCGATCACATCCGCGGTTTCCAAGAAGCACCTGGCAGCCGACTCAGCGTCGGGCTGGTCGGCCAGCTGCTCAGCACAAGCTTCATAGGGATCTTGGTCAGCGGCGGCAGCCGGCAGGGTCGCTAGCAGCAGCAGACCGACCCATCCACGCGAAGCTCTCATTCCAGGGTCCGGATGAAGGTCCTACTGGCCAGCCGATTGCCGTCCTGGCGGTAGGCGGTGAGGAAGATCGCCAGCTCGGTACCCGCCGGCAGGCCTTCGAGATCCTGGGGCAGCACCCCGTACTCGCGATCGGTCAAGTAGGGCTCCTCGATGGTGGTGGTCATCAGCTGCGCCTCCGGGCCGATTTCTAGAGCGAAGAACTCTGCTTCCTCGGCCCCTTGCCAGCGAATGACCCAACCCTGGCGCGGCACCGTCGGGCCGCCGAGCAGCTCGAGCCCGTCGGCGGGCGCGCGCAGAACCTCGGGCGCTGGAGTGCGATCTAGAATCGATAGGCCGAGGGCCAGGGGCAAGAGGGCCGCCACCGCCAGCAGCGGCTTCCACCAACCCCCGGCGCTCGACCGCCGCCGCCCGGCGTCGTCGTCGATCTCCACCGCCAGTCGCCAAGCCTCGGTACACGAGGGGCAACCGGCGATGTGCTCGATCAGCCAGCGCTGCTCGGCACTCGCTAGCTGGTCGCGAACACCTTCCCAGATCACCGCTGGTGGCGGGCAATCGGCGGTCGGCGCGTCATCTCGCGAGGTAGCGTTGAAGCCCCGGCGCAGGATAGAGAGACTCTGTTGCTGATCGCTCACGCTTCGATCCCCTTGGTTCGCAGACAACGACGAAGGTCTTGCAGGCCGCGATAGATCAGGTTCTCGGCCTGCTTGCGCCGCCATCCCATCCGGCTGGCGATCTGCCGCACTTTATAATCGCTGACCAAACGCAGGATCACCGCCGAGCGCCGCGAAGCAGCGATGCCCTGCAAGCAATCTCGAATCTCTCGGCCGAGTTCGGACGACAAGCTGGAGCGCTCCGGATCGGCCGCGCCCTCGATCAGCTCAATCTGGTCTTCGACAGTCTCGAGCGGTACCTCACCGCGGCTGCGCAAACGACGAATCTCATCGACCAAGGCGGTGTAAGCCGCTCGGCGCAGATAGGACGCCGGGAAGGGGCGATCCGGTTCTCGCCGGGCGGCTTGTCGCAACACCGCCATCATCGCGGTTTGAACCAGATCGTCTTGCTGCGCCCGCAGCCAGGCCGGGCAGATATTCCCCACCGCCCGCTCCAACTTGGCCCGCAAAACAGCATGCTGGTCCGCCCTAGGAGGCTTCTTGGAGCCGGAGCCAGCGACCTGTGCCGGGGTAAGGAATAACGCTCTTGGATCAGCCATGGTTAGATCGAAAACTTTTCCCATAATCCTACACCAGTCCTCACCAAATCGTCGATTGGAAGTCACCCACCCTGCTCTCGAGAACCAGGACGGAGGGCGACCGGCTTTTCCCTCAGCCAAGATCATCTTTCGCCCTCCTCATTCTCGAGTGAGGTAATAGGCAAAGTGATTCCGTCCTAGCTGTGGGGAGAGAACTCACAATCGAATTTTTCTGTGGCCTAGCGAAGGAGACAACCATGTGTGGGACCAAGAAATCAGAGTGGCTAGTCGTCTTGACAATCTTCAGCTTGTTCGGCTCGGGCAGCGCCTGGGCCTGTACCAGGGGCTCGACTCTCGGCTGGGAGCCGATCTCCGTCTCTGCCTTCGCTGGCGCCTCGGAAGAGGGCCCTGGCAGTACGGAGCTCGGCGTGGAGTGTACGTTTGGAAACCAAGCAAAGCACGGTCTTGCCATCGAGTTCGGCAGCGTGGTGATGCGCAGCGAGGATCAACCCGGCACCCCACTCTTGGCGGCTCTAAGGGTCGGCGAAGCCGCCGCCGATCTGCCCGGCCCGCAACACCTGCACCAGGGGTACTACACCCTCGGCTATCGATTCAGGCTCCTTCACGCCAGCAGGCGTGAAGGAGCCAAACTGAACCTGAAGATCTACCTCGGGCCGGGCCTGGCCTACTACGACCACGGCAACGCCCTTGGTTACAACGTCGTGCTCGGCAGCGAGGTCGGTCTCAACAAAGAGGCCAGCTATGGTCTCGAGTTCAAAGCGACCTACCACAAACCTGATTCAAGCGCTGCATTCTTCAACTATCTGGTCGGCTTTCGCTTTCATGTTCCTGATTGGGACAAGTTGACCGATCGGGCGGCTGAGAAAGCGCTGGCCAAGTTAAAGCGCAACAAGATAGAAGGCTGAGAGGAGGAGATCTGCTCAACCAGCAGGGCGGAGTGGTCTGCGGCACCGCCTCCAGCAACGACAATCACGGCACCGCGGTGATCGAAATGCTTTCGGTATCACCGGCATCGCCGCCGACCGGCTGCGCGCCGGTGACCTTCTGTTGCTGGAGATTCATCGGGCCGGTCCCAGGTTCGGCTTTCAAGGGCGCGGTGACCAGAAGGGCTATATCGCGATCGAGTGGTGGCCGGACGACTACGCCGCCATTCGCTACGCCACCAGCCGCGAGCCCTACGTCGATCGAGTGCGTTGTGGATTCTCCAACTTCGGCCGCCGGCTCGACGCCCAGGGTTGGGGCTGGGAAGTGACCACCAGCGGCTACGGCTCGCTGCAGGGTGGAGTCCACAACCGCTGGTATACACGGACACCTTCTCCGGCACTTCGAGCGCTTCACCGATCGTCACCGGCGTGCTGGCATCATTGCAAGGCATCCTGCGTGCCCAGATTGCCGCACTGCTCACCCCGGCGCAGGCGATCGGCTTGCTGCACAGCAGCGGCTCGCCACAGCAGAGCGCCGCTGACCGGCCGAACTCGCAGCGCATCGGCAACCGGCCGGATCTGGCCCAGCTGATCCCGCGGGCGACCAAGGTCACCTACAGCAACCGTTTGATTCGCCAGACCTTCACCTCACACCACAGTCGCAACGCCTGGGCCAACATCCAGGGCCTCGGCTGCCGCAAGATCCTGGCTGGAAGCAAAGACGGGGTCAGCAACTGCTTCGTTATCTGCTGTGAAGCGATGGCCAACCAGCGGCGAGTGACCCTGCAAGCCGACAACCGACACATTTACCACCTGTTCATGAAATGACCTGAGCGCGGAGGCGGACGGCGAGGCACTGCCGGAGCCTACTCCGGCCGTCGCCGAGGGTGATGACGAGGCGGAGACTGCACCTCCGGCACCCCAGCAGGTGCTAGCCGACCTGGCCGCCAGCGGCGAGCTGGCGACTGGCGAATCCTTCGATCCGCTACCCGCTGAGCAGCTGCCGAAGCCAACAGATGCCGCCTTCGCCACCCCGACTGATGACTGACGACTATCTCGAGAGTCCGAGCCAGCTCGGCCGCTGGCTGAGGGGGCTTTGTTGGGGAGGGTTCACCTAGCCTTGACTGGCCCGGCTTTCCTGGTGGTTGGTTTCTTCGCCGCCGCTTTGCTGGCCGGCCGTTTCTTGGCCCCCGTGGCGGCCTTGGACTTGCTGGCTCTGCTGGCCGCTGGCGGTGGCTTGGCGGCGGCGGCGCCACCCTGGGTCGCCACGGCCTTCTTGCTAGCGGTCTTGGTCGCTGTCGCGGACCTTCTGACGGCCGGCTTCTTCGCCGCCGACCGCCGCCGCGGTTTGCTCGCCGGTGCCGCATCGAGGTCGGCCAGTGTGCCTTCGAGTTCCGACAAACGATCTCGCAGGCGGGCCATCTCCTGCCGCGCGCGGCGCACCGGGCCGAGGCGATCGATCGAGCTCTGCACCCAACGGTCGACCTTGGTCTGCACCTGCTCGACCCCCGTCGTCAGCGCCTTCTCACCTGCCCGAACCAACTCATGCAGCAGTTCGCTGGGCAAGAAAGAAGTGCCGCGCTTGCCTTCGTCGAGGATGATCTGGGTGAGGATCTGGGAAGAGACATCCTCCCCCGAAGCGTTGTCCACCACCCGCACTTCCTGGCCGTCTCGAACCCACTGGGAGATGTCTTCCAGCGACACGTATCGACTCTCTTCCGTATCGTAGAGCTTGCGGCTCTCGTAGCGTTTGATGACGCGAATCATGGATCCTCCTGGGGGCCTCGTGAGCCTCGATGAAGCTCTGGTGAAGCTATGCCGTGGCGCGGCAATGGCTAGCGAAAAGTACCGCGCTGCGGCAAGTGTTGTCAAGCCAGGGAAACATAGAGCAGGGGCCTAGCGAACAGCGGCGGCGAGCCGCTCCTGGAACCCTCTGCCCATCGCCTCCAAGCTCTCCAGGTCGTTGGGGGGTTGACCCTCCAGAGGCTGCTCCACCACCTGCTGAGCGGCCGGTAACAGCTGCCGTAACTCGTCGAGGCCGCGACGATGGCGTTCTCCAAGCCAGCGAAATAACCGCCGACCCTCGCTGAGTTCACCCCCATCATCGCCAGCTGCAACATCGAGCTGTGGATGCACCCGGTTGACCACCAGCGGCCCGAGACGCAGACCAGCTTCTTGCAGACGACGGGCAAAGAACAGGGTGTCGGGAATGCGCTCGCTGCCGGGACCGGCGACCAGCACAAACTCGGTACGCTGCGAGGCGAGCAGCTTCTCAACCGCCGCCGCGCGCTCACCAAAACCGGCGAAGAGGGGGCCGAAGGCGCGGAAGAACTCGGACATATCCCGCAACAGCTTAAGCCCGACAATGCGATCCAGAAAGCTCTCCACTCCACGTCCCAACCCACCCATCCGCCGCACCGGCTTAAGCTTGCCCTCGGCATCGAACCAACTGCGCAAGGCGATGCGCAAAGCTCCTGAATCGAGGAATTTGACAATCCGCGCCGGGGCTTCGAGAAAATCGATCGCTTGGCGGGCGGGTGGGGTGTCGAGAATTACCCGGTCATAACACCCCAGGCGAGCCACCTCATAGAGTCGCTCGACCGCCATGTATTCGAGAATCCCACCCAGGTGACCAGCCAGATGATCGTAATAAGGGTTGTTCAGAATGCGGTCGCGAGCCGTCTCATCCGGGGCGTAACGCTCGATCAGCCGGTCGAAGGTCTGGCGCGCATCGAGCAGGCTGGCATAGAGCGGCGCCGGCGTGTCGATCGCCACCAGGCTCTCCTCCTCAGTCCCCCCCGAGGTCACTCCGAGAGCGTCCTTAAGACGCAGAGAGGGATCGAAGGTCATCACCAAGGTGCGCTCGCCGGCACGGGCCGAGACTAAGCCCATCGCCGCCGCCAGGGTGGTCTTGCCCACCCCGCCCGATCCCACCACCACCACTAGCGGTGGCAATTCGGCGATCGAATGCCGCGACATCGCCGTCATCTGCTCTCCAAAACTTCGCTCGCTCCAGCCACCAGCCGGCGGCTCAGCTGAGCCACTAGCTCGGTGCCCCGGTCCACCGCCAGCAAGGGCAACTCGATGCGCGGGCCAGGCCAACCGGTGGCCAAGCGCTCAAGCTGTCGTTCGTTGACCTGCCGGCGGCGGCGCCACAGCCGCGCCAGCTCATCTTCTCGGTCGGCTTCCTCTGCCGGTAGGGGAGGATAGAGGCCATTGACCACCAGCAGATCGGGTGCTCGCCCAAGTTCCTCCTCCAGCGAGCACCGCAGCTCAAGCGCCTCCTGCACCGGCATCTCCTCGGCCAAAGTCACCACCACGACGCCGCAGCGGTCGCCGTCGGCGACGAAATCAGCCGCCCGGCGAGCAATCTCGGCCACCGGCCCTTCGCCGATCGTCTGCTGGAACAGCCGCGCCGCCTTCAGTAGGTAGATTCCGTGACCGGTCGCCGGAGCGTCGAGCACCACGGTGTCGAAAGCTGGGGTCTTGGGCACCTCGCCCTCGACCAAGCGCAGCGCATGACCGATGATCGACATCTCCGCTAGCCCCGGCGCCCCCTCGGCAAACCGCTGGTAGATCGCGCTCTGTTTGATCCGCGACACCAAAAAACCGATCTTCACTTGCTGTTCGACCAGCCAATCCAACACCTCAAGAGGCTTTAGATTCTGCAGATACAAGGAACCCTCGACCGGTATCACCTCCCCACCGGAAGGCGGCACATCGAGCAGCTGGTGGAGGTTCTCCCGCGGATCTATCTCCAGCGCCAGCACCCGCTGTCCGGCCGCGGCTAGCGCGCGCCCGAGGGTAGCGGTCAGCGCACTCTTGCCCACTCCACCTTTGCCGGTTACCAACAGCAGCTGTTTGTCGACTAACAACGCTCGCGACCTCTAGATTGCACCGACTTCTCCCGCTCGAACCGGCTCAGCCGATCACCGCCAAACGGTGGCTGCCGTCCAAGATCAACAGTCCACCGAGGACCATCAGCAGCAGACTACAGACCATCAATACCCGCCGGTAGCCGGAGCCCTGCAACAAACGCCGACGGCCGCCCGCCACCAATGCCGCCACGGCGATCTTGGTCGCCAGCAGCGCGACATAGAATGCAGTGAGGAAAGCCACCCCGCGAGGCGGCGAATCGCGCCACAATCCCACCACCTGCGGCGCGCCGACGCTGAGCCAGAAAATCCACGGATGGGGACTGAGCACATTGACCAACGCTCCCCGCCAGAGGTCGGCCGAGGACTTTGTCGGTCCGGTATCCACCACCACTTGCGGCTGCCGCGCACGACGCAGGGTACTAATCCCCAAGAGAACTACGAAACCCCCACCCACCCATCCCAAGCCACCGAGGAAGGTCTCCGGCAGACGGCTGAGCAAGAAGATCGAGACGACGATAATCGGCAGATCGGTCAGCAGCGGTGCCACCGCCACCCGAGCACCGGCGGCGAAACCGCGCTCGAGGGTAGCGCAGAGCACCAAGGCCATCAGCGGCCCAGGGCTGAATCCGGCGGCCAACCCGAGACCGAGGCCAAAAAACAGAGAATCCATGGACGGTTGCCTCAGCAAGCCGTGGCCATGGCGCAGCAGCTGAATGCACGCCTGTGGCCAAGTCGACGATATCCTCTAACGAATAGGTCTTCGACCCCCTGATCATGTTGCCAAACACGAAATAATCTCGCCGCATCGCGACGAAAGAAGGCGGAGCGTACCACAGCGTCCATTCCAGCCAGCCCCGCGGCACTTAGACCAAAGGGCGAGTGTGGTACAACACACGCGCCAGGGGCCGTGGCGTGGATTGCCGTGCGACGTCCCGCGCCCCACAGAGGACAGCCCTACCGAGAAGGACACTAGCCAGATGGACTCATTCGAACGAGCTTGCAAGGTACTGCCAGGAGGAGTCAACTCACCGGTTCGCGCCTTCCATGGAGTCGGCGGCAAGCCGATTTTTGTCCGTTCCGCCGACGGCCCCTACCTGATCGCCGAGGATGGCCGGCGCTATATCGACTACATCTGCTCCTACGGCCCGCTGATCTTCGGCCATCGGCCAGCGCAAGTCGATCAGGCGATCACCGCCGCCCTCGAGCGCGGCACCACGTTTGGCGCGCCGACGGTGGCCGAGATCGAACTCGCCGAGCTGATCTGCTCGGCCTTCCCGGCGATGGACATGGTGCGGCTGGTCAACTCCGGCACCGAAGCCACCATGTCCGCTTTGCGCCTTGCCCGCGCCGCCACCGGGCGCCACAAGCTGATCAAGTTCATCGGCTGCTACCACGGCCACGCCGACCCCTACTTGGTCGCTGCCGGCAGTGGCGCCGCGACCCTCGGCGTCCCCTCTTCTCCGGGAGTGCCGCCAGCGGTCACCGCCGACACCCTGGTGGCGCCCTATAACGACCTGGCCAGCGTCGAGCGCCTGTTCGCCCAATATCGGGGCGAGATCGCGGCGGTGATCGTCGAACCGGTGGCCGGCAACATGGGCCTGGTACCGCCGGTGGCTGGTTTCCTGGAAGGCCTTCGAGAGTGCACCCGCGAAGACGGAGCGCTGCTGATTTTCGACGAGGTAATGACCGGCTTCCGGGTCGCTTGGGGGGGAGTCCAAGTGACCCAGGAGATCGAGCCCGACTTGACCACCTTGGGCAAGGTCATTGGCGGCGGTCTGCCGACCGGCGCTTACGGCGGCCGCCGCCAGCTGATGCAGCAGATCGCCCCCGCCGGTCCGGTGTACCAAGCCGGCACTCTGTCGGGCAATCCGCTAGCGGTGGCGGCCGGTAAAGCGGCCCTCAGCCTGTTGGCGGCCGACGACGGGGCAGTCTACCGACGCCTAGACGAGCTCGCTGGTGAACTCGAGACCGGTCTGCGCCGCGCCGCCGAGCGCCACGCCATCCCCGTACAACTGGCACGCCGGGGATCGATGTTGGGGTTGTTTTTCACCGACCCTCCGGTACGCCGGCTAGAAGATGTCGACAACTCGGACCATGCACGCTTCAAACGCGTCTTCCACCGCCTGCTCGCCGCTGGCGTTCATCTGCCGCCTTCGCCCTACGAAGCCTGGTTCGTGTCGTTGGCCCACGGCCCACAGATCATCGCCGCCACCCTCTCAGCGTTTGACCAAGCGCTGGCCGCCGAAGTGGGCAGCTGAGCGGAATTAACACGAGAGGCTCCGGCACTATGGCTCGACCCAGCTCTGACATTCTCGTACTCGGCGGTGGCATTATCGGCTTGGCGATTGCCTACGAACTGGCCCACCGCGGCCTCAAGGTAGGGTTGATCGATCGCGGCCAGATCGGCAGTGGCGCCTCCGGCAGCGCCGCCGGCATGCTCGCCCCACTCGGCGAAACGCCCCAAGAGGGTCCCCTCCTCGACGCCTGTCGCCACTCCCGCGATCTGTGGCCGAGCTGGGCCGAGATGCTCGAGGCCGAGACTTCCTGTACGGTCGACTACGACCGCTCGGGAGCGGTGCTGCCGCAGCTCGGGCCCAGCGATCATCTGGCGGCGGTGGCAGCGGCGGCCGAACAGTACGGCGAGCCCTGCCAGCCCTTGACCCAACAAGAATTGCGGCGGCTGATGCCCGACATTGCACCGCACGTCGAGCGCGCCCTGTTGCTGCCCGGAGAACACCGCATCGACAACCGCCTGGCTTGTTCCGCCCTAGCCGCAGTCGCCCACCGCCGCGGGGTGCAGATCCATGAAGGCTGCGAGGTCCAACAAGTTCGTCTGGCGCCAGACAGTGTCGAAGTGATCGGTGGCGGATTCCGTTTCCACGCTGCCCAGCTAGTGCTGGCAGCGGGCGCCTGGAGCGGCTCGATCGACGGCCTCCCGCGCTTGCCAGTGCGGCCCGTGCGGGGTCAGATGTTCGAACTCGAAGGGGTCGACTGGCCTTGGCGCGGCAGCGTTCGCACTCCCCACCACTACGTCGTGCGACGCCGTGGCGGTCGCCTGCTGGTCGGCGCCACGGTCGAGCACCTCGGTTTTCAAAACCGGGTCACCCCCGCCGGCCTGGGTTCTTTGATTGCCTTCCTCCGAGTGCTATTCCCCGGCCTGTCGGGCAAGCAGTTGAGCGACTGCTGGGCCGGCCTTCGTCCGGGTACCGACGACGGATTGCCGATTCTTGGCCGTTGGGCCGACAGTCCGCTGTGGATTGCCAGCGGCCACTATCGCAACGGCATCCTGCTAGCCCCTTGGACCGCGGTACGCCTCGCCGAGCTGCTGCTCGACGGCGCCGACCCCAGTTCGACCCGAGCCTTCTCGCCGCACCGATTCGAAGGCCCCTGAGTCGGGGAACAACCGGCGGCAAATACTCCCCTGCGACACTGGAGACGCGACGCCAGAGATGCGGCGCCGAAGATGTATACTCACTCCCGGCAAGTGAGCCTCGCAACAGCCTTACCAATTTGGAGATCCGTGGATGACCCACATCATCGCTGAGCCTTGTATCGGAGTCAAAGACACCGCCTGCGTCGACGTCTGTCCGGTGGACTGCATCTACGGCATGGACGATGACGACTGCAAGCAGCTCTTTATCCAGCCCGAAGAATGCATCGACTGCGGCCTATGCGTCGACGCCTGTCCGGTAGAAGCGATCTTCCCGGAAGAAGAAACGCCCGAGAAGTGGCTCCCCTATTTGAAGGAGAACTACACCCACTTCGATCTCGAACCGCCGGATTGACCCTCGCCCCAGTAGGCTGCCGCGGTCGGCTATGGAGTCGGCAAACGGCAACCGGGCGCGAAGAGCGCGGCCGAAGTGCTCGGCAGACCGCTGGCGGCAACCTGCCGAGCCTCTGCTAACCTCTGTGGATCCAACTCAATGGCGGCCAGTTCCGCCGGCCAAGGTCGGCGCCTGAAAAGGTGCAGCGACAGCGCTTCGGCACCCTCCCCATCCATGGCGAGAGCCAAACGCGGCGCCTCGTCAACCGCGCCGCTCGGCGACAACTCGATCAGCCGCAGCCACGATTCGTAGAGCGCCCAGCGCCAACCCTGCTCGATCCCTTGCTCGCCAGCCAGTCGGTCGACAGCGCGACCCACCAGCCCCTCCAGATCTTGCCACTCACGGGCCGCCCGCAGATCCGGACTGGCCAGTAAGGCCCGCGCCGCCCTTTCCACCGCCAACGGATGGTGCGGATCGACGGCCGCCAGCCGAAACGGTGCGACCGCCCCCAACGGGGCCAAATCGCAAGCCCGCTCCCAGGCCGCCAAAGCGCGGCGAGAATCGACCGGAGCGGCCAACCGCCCAGCCGTCAACCACAACGCCGCCACTCCAGAAGCGCGCCCGGCGGCGGCCAAGGCCAGGCGGGCGGCCCGCCGCCGCGGTTCTAGTTCCAGTGCCAAACGAAAGCCGTAGAGGGGCATCGCCGCATCGAGTTCATAGGCCCGTTCGAGAGCCACCAGCCGGGCGGCTGGCTGCGGACTGAGGACCGCGCGATCGTAAGCCAGATGTGCCAACTCGTAGGGCCGCAGCAATGCCGTCACCAACAGCACGTAGATCAACCCCAGCCAGACGGGAGCGCCGGCGGCGTTGCTTCTCGCCGCCGGCGCGGTGGCCGCCAGTGCCGCCGCCACCAGCACCATGCCCACCGCGACCAAGGCAGTGACGCTCAACGGCAGCCCGCCGAGACCAGCGACCCACAAGGCGAGCAGCCCCAGCAAGGCGCCCGCCAACAGAGCCGGATCACGGTCTGGGGCCAACTTCCGCCGCACGACGAATACCACCGCCGCGGCGCCCGCCAATACCACTGCCGGTAGTCCAAGTTCGTAGAGCAGAGTCAGCGGTAGCGAGTGAAGATCCGCCACCGCCTGATCAGCAGGATGGACTCCGGGAATCGGCCGCAGGTGCAGCGCCACCGTCCAACCCGCCGATCCTGGTCCCCAGCCCAGCCAGGGCCGTTGCAGAAACCCTTGCCAACCAGCAAGAAGGTAGGCCCGACGAGCCGCCAACGAGATATCAGCCCCAGCCCACAACGCCGCCAAGCGGGTCAGTTGCGGCAACAGCAACAGCAAGGCGGCCGTCACCCACCAGGCGGTGCGCCGTCCCGAACGCAGCGCCCAGCCCACCGCCATCACCGCCAGCAATGCCGCCGCGCCACTCAACGAGCGGCTGGCCACCAGGGTCAGAGTAGCCGCCAGACATGCGCTCGCCGCCAACCAGCGCCAGGCACCAGACTCGCGCCAGCCCACCGCCACCAGGGGCAGCAGACCCACTAACCACGCGGCCAGTAGATTGTGATGGCCAAGCGGCAGAGCCGGCCGAGCGGTGGCTTGCTGCCACCAGCCGCTCCACGCCACTACCACGACCCCCAGAACCACCAAGGCCAGAGCCCGCAACCCCCAACGCTGCGCCGCCACCGAGCGCCAACTGCGCGCCAATGCCGCCGCCCCGAACACCACCGCCGGTGACAGCAGCAAAGCAAGGGTACCGGCACGGTGCACCGGCGAACGCCACCAAGAAAACGCCGCCAGCAGCCACAGCAACCAGGGCAAGCAGCGCCAGCCGCGGCCCAGCGCCAACGGATCGCGCCAGCAAGAGGCACCGAAAAGCGCTAGAAGCAACAGCAGCAGGTGGCCAAAGATCACCGCTTCAGCCGACAACGGTGCTTGAAAATTGCCGCAAGCCAGGGCGAAAATTGCAATCACGGCCGCCGGCAGCGAAGCGGCCAAGGTGCCGCGAAGACCTTCCATAAATACATTCTAATATCGACCCGGGCGGGTTCCACACCGAAGGTGAGGATGGGTTATCCTTTGAGCCGACGGAAACAGCCACGGGGCAACCCCACAGACCGCCGTCAACCGATTCAATCCCGATTCCGGCGCCTTAGGCCGTCGCAGGCTCTAAAGGAGAGCATAAGTATGAGCGCAGCAAATTCTTCGTCCCATGACATCGGCCAAATCCTCGCTAGCCTCGGCATCGAGAGCGAGAACTCGGGAGCCTTCGACGGCTCCTGGCTGGAAGCCCAAGGCGAGCTTCTGACCTCCTACAACCCTGCTACCGGCGAGGCCCTGGCCAGCGTTCGTCAAGCCACCGCGGCCGACTACGAGAAGATCGCCACCACCACCCACCAGGCGTTCCTCGACTGGCGCACTTGGCCGGCACCGAAGCGGGGCGAAGTGGTGCGCCAACTGGCCATGGGCCTGCGCGAGCACAAAGATGCGTTGGGCGCCCTAGTGGCCCTGGAAATGGGCAAGATCCTCAGTGAAGGCCTGGGTGAAGTGCAGGAGATGATCGACATGGCCGATCTGGCAGTGGGCATGTCGCGCCAGCTCTACGGTCTGACAATGCACTCCGAGCGTCCCCAGCACCGCATGTACGAGCAGTGGCATCCCCTCGGCATGGTGGGCATCGTCACCGCTTTCAACTTCCCTGTCGCGGTGTGGGCCTGGAACTCCACCGTTGCTGCAGTGTGCGGCAATTCGATGATTTGGAAGCCTTCTTCCCAGACCCCGCTGACCGCGGTGGCGGTGACCAAGATCGCCCAGCGGGTGCTCGAACGTTGCGCCGCGCCGCCGATCTTTGGCTTGGCGATTGGCGACCGGCATGCGGTGGGCGGCCCGCTGGTGGCCGACCGGCGGGTGCCGCTGATCTCGGCCACCGGCTCGACCCGCATGGGTCAGAACATCGGCCAGGTAGTCTCCGCCCGTCTCGGCCGCTCGCTGCTCGAACTCGGCGGCAACAACGGCATCATCGTCTCGGCCAAGGCCGACCTCGACCTGACCTTCCGCGCCATCCTCTTCGCCGCCGTCGGCACCGCCGGCCAGCGCTGTACTACCACCCGCCGGCTCTTCCTCGAACGTTCGATCGCCGCCGAGATGAAAGCAAAGCTGATCGCCGCCTACAAGTCGGTGCGTATCGGCGATCCGATGGATGCCAAGACCCTGATGGGACCGTTGATCAACGGCGGCGCCGTCGACGACATGATGAAAGCCCTCGACATCGCCCGCCAGCAAGGTGGCGAAGTGCTCTGCGGCGGCCGAGCCCTCGATCGCCCCGGTCACTTCGTCGAGCCTACCCTGGTGAGTGCTGGCGAGCACCTACCGATCGCTTGTGACGAGACCTTCGCGCCGATTCTTTATATTTTCGAGTACGACGATCTCGACGAGGTCATCGCCTTACACAACAGCGTGCCCCAAGGACTCTCCTCGTCGATCTTCACCCTCGACATGCGCGAAGCCGAACGCTTCCTCGCTACCACCGGCAGTGACTGCGGTATCGCCAACGTCAACATCGGCACCTCCGGCGCCGAGATTGGCGGCGCCTTCGGTGGTGAGAAAGAAACCGGTGGCGGCCGCGAGGCGGGCTCGGACGCCTGGAAGATTTACATGCGGCGGCAGACCTGCACCATCAACTGGTCCACTGAGCTACCGTTGGCCCAGGGGGTGGAATTCGATCTCTAGAGATCGATAGGTTATTCGGCATGGCAAGAAACGTGAGAGGAAAGACCATGAAGATAGAGATGAAGACAGCTAGTGCCCGATCATTGTTTCTTGCCCCTCTGCTGTCGCTGTTGTTGGGACTGGGTTGCGCCACGGCGCCAGCAGCAACGGAAGGCGGAGACCCGGCCGCCGCCAGCAGCAAAACTGAGAACAGCGCAGGAAGCAATAATAGCCAGCCGCAGGCCAGCGCCGAAGTTGCATCGGCGGCTGACTGCGCTGGCGGCATGGTGCCCGACGATGGCAGCGCCGAGACCGGATATAGCTTCGTACCGAGCGCCAAATGGGGCATCTACGTCCAGCGCATCCACACTCTGGATTTATCCTCGCGCGAACTAGATCAGGTCTGCGTCTGCTGGCTGCGCACTCGGGACGATGGCGAGATCGACTTCGAAGTAGTTTTCTTCGCCGCCAACCCACAGGGCCGTCCAGTGGCCGAGCCCTACGCCACCGTCGCCGCCCACGCCGCTGAGGTGCCCAAGGGTAAAGAAAACGCTGGCCGCCTGTGGTCGGTCGACGTCTCCGGGATCACCGTGCCCGAAGGCATGTCCTTCGTCGGTGTGCGCTGGGATCCGGGGGCCGACTCCTTCTTCTTCGTCTGCGCCGACCACAGCGACGGTGACTCGATACATCAGGTTTACTATCAGGACGATCGCTCGAAGGGCTCGTGGCAAGATGCACTTAATACTCGCGACCCAATCTTCCGCGACCATCGAGCAATTCTGGTGCGGACTTTGGCCAAGGAGGAGGCCGCGCCTTGAAGGTAGTACGACTTAGTCTCCTTGCCCTGCTTCTCTGCTGGCCTTTGCAGGGCGCGGTCGAGGTTTGGCCGCTGCGAAAGGTCGACAGCCAACCGCTGGCCCTCGACTCGCAACTCCTCTTTGGAGCTGAGCCCGACCTGCTGTGGATTCTCGACCGTGAGGCAGCCGAGGTAGCGGTCTACCGCATCGCCGCGCTGGCCACGGCCTCTACTCTCGGACCGGACAGCCCGCCTCGCCAGCCCCCCTTCCCCCGCCTCCTTGGTAGTTGGCCCCTGCCTGACCAGGTCCAAGTGAGCACCGGCAAGGAATCTACTCCTGCCAACACCTATGTGCTGGCACCGCTCGATCGGCACGAGACTTGGCTGATCAACATTACCGAGAGTTTGCTCTGGCGGCTTGATCGAGGCACCTGGCACGGCCCCTGGCAAAGCTCCGAATCGTTGACTGCCAAAACCGTTGCAGCCCTTGCTCCCGGCCAGCTCGCCATACAAAACACTGGCGCGGGAGGCGGTATTTCGGTGATCGACAAGCACGGCCGGGTTCCCCGCCGCTTTGCCCAAGAGATGCCCTCGACACCTCCCAGGTCCATCGCCCTAAGTCTCAAACGAAATGACTGGCTGCTGGCCAAGGGAGCGGATGGCAGCCTGCTGGTGGCCGAGGCTTGCGGGGCATGGTTGCGCCGCTTTGAGCCGGACGGCCGACTGCGCTGGCAGCGACAACTGGACGGTCCGCCAGCAGACCGGATCTTTCGCCGCGCGGCTGACGGCCAGTTGGTTCCCCGCCACGACCCGCTGTGCGAAGACGGGCCATTGATCACTCACCTACAAGCCTTCGGTGAGGGTCTGGCCTTGCGTTTTCGCGCTGAACCGAATCTGGAGCGCCTGGACCCCGCTGGCTATTGGCTGGAGAGCCTACCTCTCAGTGATGACGCGGAAGACGTTGCAGCCAAGCAGCTCTGGGACAGCGACAGCCAGGTTTTCTTTCTGCACCAAGGCACAGTGAAGCGCTTCTTCCGCGGCCGCCGCCCGCTTCAAGGTCGGGTCTTGGCCGCGGGTGGCGGGCGGGCTGAGGGGGCTCTCGTGCTCCCCCCACTTGGCGAATTGCCGCCGATGAAAACGGACAAATACGGCAGCTTCCAGCTCTTAGGGCTGGAACCCACCGAGACCACCCATCTCAGAACTGTGGCAGGTGGATTCGAGCAACGCCGCCTGGTCGGTGTGCCTTTGGACTTGCTCTCTCGGGTGATCTTCCTACAACCAGCGCCAGAGCAGTGCGTTTGGGTTTACAACCGGTATTCCAGCGAACCCATCGCCCATTTTGAGATCTCCGTGCAGCCGGAGACCGAACGGGCTGGCAATGCGACTTGGTCCCACCGGCAGACTCAAACCTTCGACAGCAAAGACGGTCGTGGGTGTCTGCGCCCTCCCTTCCCTCTGCCCTGGCAGCTGCGAGTGAGTGCTCAAGGATACGCTGCTCGGCAGCTTGCACTCACCGAGAGAGGAGATCTCGAAGTGGACCTGGAGCCGGAAGCCAGACTTGAGGTGCGGGTTGTCAGCAGCGAAGAACCGATCGCGAGCTGCCGAGTCTCCGCAACCCTGACCGACGCCGGCTTCGAGACCTCGGAACTCTTAGAGGTCCACCAAGAGGTAGTGACGAATACGGTTGGGATCGCCCAACTTGAGAGCCTCGAAGCAGGCAGATATCAAGTCGAAGCTCGCCAATTGGGTTTCGAGCCCTGGCGCAAGAGGATTGAGTTGAGCCCTGGCGACAACCAGTTGACCGTCGATCTCATGCCTGGCGGAACGGTGGTGGTCAACGTGAGATCTAGCTCAGGGCAACCAATCTCTGAGGCTCGAGTGCGGTCAATTCCGCTAGCCCACGAAGTCCCCGGCCGGCACCGCTGCATCACTGATTCCGTGGGTCAATGCTACATCAACGGTCTACCATCCGGGGGTTTCCGCGCCGAGGCCGATGCGGATGGATTTGCTGCCGGGTTCGAAACTTTCTCCATCAGCCCCGGCGCATCAGAGCCGATGGTGGTCGAGGTCGTGCTGGAGAACTCTGTGCGGCTGGTTGGCAAGATCTTAGGGGTAGAGAATTACCCTGGCACGCCCTTGCGGTTGTCGGCGGCCGCGCCAGGGGTGCCACTCGAAACCGCGACGGTAGATGCGGCCGGCGACTTCACTTTCGCCAGCCTGCCCGTGGGACCCGTGCGGCTGCATGTTCTCCAGACCGAGAGTGGCGGCCTGCTGGTCGAGAGGATCGAGCTGCCCTTTGGCGTCGAGGAGCATCGGGTAACCCTGGAGCTGCCTTGGCCGAACCAGGTCACCGGCTGGATCACCGACTCGGGCAACGCCTGTACCGGCTGCATGCTGATCTTTGAGCAGCTGGGCGGGCAGCAGAGCTTGGCGAAACGCCGTGCCAGCACCGGCTCAGAAGGCTACTACTCTCTCGACTTACCGGCGACCGGGCTCTTCCGGGTGACGGTCAGTAACCCGGCAAGCGGCGGCCAGCTGGTCGAAGTGCGCCAGGTGACGAGTGGGGCGCAACTGGATTTCGACTTGGCCGGGGCCAGTCTCTCGGGGGTCGTGCGCCACGCCGACGGCAACCCGGCGGCCGGAGCGAAAGTGCGCATCGATCTGCTGACCCACGAACTCGGGGCGGTACAGGGCCGGCAGACGGCCACGGATTCCTTTGGCAGGTTTGCGATCAGCGGTCTGACGGCGGGCCGGATCGCGGTCAGCGCCTCTCTGCGCCATAGCCTGGCTGCGGACCAGCTGGCTCTCTCGGCCGGCGAGCAGGCATACCTGGAGCTGCGACTACCCACTTCTCCAGGACTCACTCTGCGAGTCTTTGACGGCGAGTCAGGGCAGACGATCGAGCGCATCGCGGTGCGTGCCTGGAGCAGCGATGGCGGGGTGTTCTTGAATTCCTCCCTCGCCGCCGACAGTGAGGGCCTGCATCACCTGCCAGCGCCGGGTGACGGAGAGATCCAAGCCGTCGTCGAGGCCCGCGGCTTCACCCGCCGCCAGTTGGCCATCTCGGCCGACCTACAGCAGCCCATCGAGCTGCCGTTGGACCGGCGCTACCGTAATCTGCAAGTCCAGATTTCCGCAAAGTCGCCGCAGCCGTGCTGGTTCGAACTCAGCGCCAACGGCCTGCCGGTGGCCTTGGCCGTCAACCTTCCGCCGGGCAGGGTGCCCCTGCGCCAGCGCTCGGCCAACTACTCTCTCCTCGAAGGCGGGGTCTACTCCGCACGGCTGGAGTTTTGCGACGGGCAAGTCGCGGCGCAGCAGGTTGTGATCGCGGCAGGCGGCAACAACGTGGTCCGTTTCTGAGCCGGCTCAGGTCTGCCGCGCGGCAACCAGTAGCCGCGCGGCCAGGCGCCGACTGACTTTGCCGGCAGCGGTCTGGGGCAGCTCGGCAACCCACTGGATCCGCCGTGGCTGCTTGAACGCGGCCAGGCGGTGGCGCAGATGCTGGCGCAGCTGCTCTTCGGCTAGCGGGTCGGCATTGGCCACCAGCAGAGCCTCTACTCGCTGCCCCCATTCGCTGTCGTCGACGCCACAGACCACCGCCGCCGCGATGCCGGGGTGCTCCAGCAAAGCTGCTTCAATTTCCTCGGGGTGGATGTTCTCACCGCCGCTAATGATGACATCGTCCAAACGACCCAGGACGTGCAAGCCGCCATTCGAGTCGAGGCGGCCTGCGTCGGCGGTGATCAGCCAGCCGTCGTCAGAAAATGGCCGCGCGCCGCTGGGGAAGTAAGCGGTCATCAGGCTGTCGCCGCGGACCTCGATGCGGTTGCACGGCCCCAGGCGCAGCTCGGTACCGGCCAGCGGTGGACCACAGCCTCCGGTCTCACTCAGAGGTTCGCTGAGACGCTCTGTCGCCACCTGCGAACAGGTCTCGGTAGAGCCGTAAGTCGCCAATACAGGCCAGCCCACTTGGCGCGCCTCGGCCATCAGCGAAGCCGGCGCGGCGGCGCCACCCACCAGTACTGCGCGCAGGCTTGGGGCCGGTACCAGCGCAGGCCGCTGGCGCAGCAGTCGGTAGAGCATCGTCGGCACTAGCGAGGCCAAGGTGATCCCCTGGCGGACTAGACTCGCGGCGAAGGTGGCCGGCTCGAAGGATCCCGGCTGAGCTAGCACGACCGTCCGGCGAGCAATCAGACAGCGGGTCAGAACCGACAAACCGCCGACGTGGGCCAAAGGCAAAGCGAGCAGCCAACGGTCCTGGTCTTGCCAGCCCAGATTGGCGGCGCTGGCGGCTGCGGCGGCGACAAAAGCTCGGCGGCTGAGTTCCACCCCCCGTGGCCGGCCACTGCTCCCTGAGGTGTAGACCACCGCCAGGCAGGCTTCCCTTTCCGGGTCCGACGGCGCTGCCAGAGTCTCGCCCAAGAGCGGCTGCTCCGCACTTTCGATCAGCAGGCTCGGCTTGCCTTCTTGCACCGCCCGTCGACGCTCAGCGGCGCTCCAGCGAGGATGGAGCAAGAGCACCGGCGCAGCGAGTTCGAAGAGGGCGAAAAGCTGCACCACAGTCGCCAAGTTGAGGTGGCCAACTAACGCAACCCGAGGCTTCTCCACCCCCGCCAGGCGGCTGGCCAACTGCCGAGCCGCCGCGCTGACCCACGGTCGCAACTGGTCGAAGGTGTAGCCTTGCTTACCATCGACCACCGCAATCCGCCGTGGAAATTCCTCGGCAGCGGCCAGCAGCGACAGGTTCATGGCGGCTCCTTCGGCGGCTCCAAGCCGAGACCGAAACCGGTTGCCGAACGCTCGAATGCCGGCCAAACGCCCAACCCCGGATGTACATCGAGCCCACAAGCCAGCCGCGGCGATGGTAAAGCCTGGGCCAAAGCGCCGGCCGCCGCCAGCGCCACCGGGCCGTCAAAGAGATGGGTCACCAGCACTCCCACTCCTCGCTCAGTCGCCTGGTGAGCCAGATCCAAGCATTTCAACGAACCACCCAGGGCCATCGGCTTGAGCACGATGGCGCGCAGCAAGGCGCGGTCGATCAAAGGCTGCAATTCCTGCCAGCCGCGCGGGCGTTGCAGGGTCTCGTCGGCAGCCAGCGGGATCGGTGAACGCTCGATCGCCGCTAGCGCCAGCCCGCTCAGCGGTTCCTCGATCAGCTGTGGTGAGCACCGCGCCAACTGCTCCAGGCAGCGATCGATATCGTTCGCTGCCAGTTGGCCGTTGGCATCGAGTCGCAGGGCAAGATCGTTACCGAATTCGGTTCGCAAGAGAGCCAGAATCTCCAGCTCTTGCTCGAAGCGGCCGGCGCGGCCGACTTTGACCTTCAGCGTGCGTGCTCCGCGGGCCAACGTCGCACGAGCTTCGCTCAACGCCGCCTCGGGCTCGGTCGCCATCACGAGGCCGGCCAGCGGTGGCGGCGCAGACTCCGGCCCCGCACCGAGTAACCCAGCAAGAGGCTGCCGAAGTCTTTGACCCAGCAGATCGAGCACAGCGGTTTCGACCGCGAAACGAGCAGCCGGCGCCAGCGGCGGCAGACCTCCTAGCCAGCTTTCGACATCCTCTAGCGATCGACCTGCCAGGCGCAGCGGCAACCGGCGTAAGCACTGTCCGAGAACCTCGCCGGTCTCCTCTAAGGTGTCGGGAGAGTATCCAGGCAAGGGAGAGGCTTCTCCCAAGCCGATCGCACCGCTTTCATCGACCAAGCGCAGCAACCAGCCACCACGCTCGGGCCATCTGTGCCGTGCATTGCCCGCACTGGACGCCAACCGACCCCCGTGCAGATCCAGCCGTCCATCGACGATGCGCGGCGCACGCTCCATCTCAACCAGCCAGCACCAAGCCGATGGCCAACAAGCCGGCGAATTGCACCATTAACCTCGCTGTCGACGCCAGCACCGGATTGAGCGCCTTCCCCTCGGCGCGCACCGCCCGCAGCAGCTGTCCGGCCAACGGTAAGCTCAGCCAGGGCAGCAAGATCCACGGCCCCCGCCCCTCGATCAGCAAGCACAGCGGCACCAAATAGGCGGTCGCCAACAACCCCAGGTACTCGAATTCGGCGCCCCGGCGACCCCAACGCACCGCCAGGGTGCGCTTGCCGACCGCAGCGTCGGTGTGGCGGTCGCGCAGGTTGTTGACCACCAAGATGGCGGTGGCCAGCGAACCCATCGCCAGCCCTCCCCAAAGGGCCAGCGCCGGCACCCGACCAAGATTGAGAAAGGTGGTGCCAGCGACCGCGATGAAGCCGAAGAAGATCATCACGAAGATATCGCCCAGGCCGTGGTAACCCAGCGGCCAGGGGCCACCGGTGTAGGCCATGGCGGCCAGGATCGAAACCACGCCGATGGCGATGATCGGCCAGCCAGTGGCCCAGGCCAGGTAAGCCCCGGTCAGCGTCGCCAGGACAAAAGCCATCACCATCCCGAGGCGCGCCTGGCGGGAACTCAGCAAGCCGGCCTGCACTGCGCGCAAGGGTCCGAGCCGGTCGCTGGTATCCGCCCCCTTCTCAAAATCGAAGACATCGTTGGCGAAGTTGGCGCCGATCTGCAAGAAAATTGAGCCCAACATGGCCGCCATCGTTGGCCCGAGGCGAAAACCACCGAGGGACTGGGCCGCCGCCGCCCCCACCACCACCGGCGCCACCGCCGCCCACAGCGTGGCGGGCCGGCAAGCCAGCAGCCAGGCAGCCGGCGAACCCGGTCTGATGGTGGGTGGCTCGGTGGCAGACGCTGGCGAAGTCATGGAAAGCGCTGAAACTTGGCAAAGTTTGGCGGTCGCTTCTCTAAGAAAGCATTCTTGCCTTCCTGGCCTTCAGCGGTTTGGTAGAACAGCAAAGTCGCGCTGCCAGCCAACTCCTGCAAGCCGGCCTGGCCATCACAATCGGCATTCAAGGCGGCCTTCAAGAAACGCAGCGCGGTAGGGCTGTGACATAAGATTTCGCGGCACCATTGCAAGGTCTCGCTCTCGAGTTCGGCCAGCTCGACCACGGCGTTGACCAACCCCCAGTCCAGCGCCGTCACGGCATTATAAAGTCGGCATAGGAACCACACCTCGCGAGCTCGTTTCTGACCGATGATCCGCGCCATGTAGGCCGAGCCATAGCCGCCATCGAAGCTGCCCACCCTGGGACCGGTCTGACCGAATTGAGCATTGTCGGCGGCGATGGTCAGATCGCACATCATATGCAGAATTTGACCGCCACCAACGGCATAGCCCGCCACCATGGCGATCACCGGCTTCGGCAGGGTGCGAATCTGGCGCTGCACATCAAGAATATTTAACCGCGGGATACCGTCACCACCGACATAGCCGCCAGCGCCGCGAACCTTCTGATCGCCGCCGGCGCAAAATGCATCGGGCCCCTCGCCAGTGAGGATAATCACTCCGACCTCGGCATCGTCGCGGGCCAGGTCGAAAGCGGTTTTCAACGAGGTCACGGTTTCGGGACGAAAGGCGTTGCGCACCCGCGGCCGATCGATGGTGATCTTGACGATCGCCTCGGGGGAGCCGTCGGCATTGATCGCCCGTTCGTAGCGTAGGTCTTCGAGTTCGGCGACCGGCTGCCAGGTAACAGCTGCCCGCAAGTCTTGGTTGGGTTCTAGGTCTGGCATTTCAGCAACTCCTCGACGATCGCCGCGGCCACCCGCGACGGTTGTTCCAGGATCAAGTTGTGCCCCGCCGCGGGCACCATTTGGTAGGTCCCCCGCAACAGGCTCGGCAACATCTCACTCGCCACACGGCGAAACTTCGTATCTCGTTCACCGACCATCAATCGTATCGGCAGTCGTAGCTCAGCCAGCCGATTGACAAAGCTGGGCATCGATCCCAGGCCGAGCTGCCGCAGCGCCACAGCCAGGCCGGCGGCACTGTGCCGCTGCCGCCACCGGCGTTGGCTGGCCAGCGCTGGCGCCTTCACCGTCGCCTGGCTGGCGAATAGTGGCAGGGCTTGCCAATAATCGAGAAAAGCCGGCAAGCCCTGCTGCTCTAATCTGGCCACCAAGAGCCGCTCAGCTCGCTCCCTCTGCTCGCGCTCAGCCGGGTCAGTGAGGCCAGGATGCACCCCGATCAACAACACGCCAGCCAGCGACCGGGGGCGTTCGAGGGCCAACCCCAAAGCGAGCCTCGCGCCCAGCGAATAACCCACCAGATAGGCTTTTTCTCGTCCGCCACGCCGACGATCGATCCAATCCGCCAAGCGACTGACCTCGGCCTCGAAACCACCCCCGCTGCTAGCACCCTCATCGCCAGGTCCACCAGCATGACCGAGCAGCTCCGGGCAGTGCATTTCCACCCCCGCTGGCAGCCGCGCCGAAACCTCGTCCCAAGCTGCCGCCGCGCCGGTAAAACCGTGCAGACCTACCACCGTGGCGGCCATCAGGCCGAGTGCCAGGCGGCGGCGAAACGTCGATCGATGTCGCGCCGCCGTTCGGCGGCATCGCGAGGCGAAACCCGAGCCTCGACCACTGTCGCGCCCGGTCGGGCGAAGGCCTCTGCGAGGGCTTCTTGCAGCGCCTGCAACGAGTTCGCCTGACGATAGGGCAAGCCGTGAAGAGTGGCCGCTGGCTCCAGCCGCCGATCGTGAGGGATGGTCCAATGGGTCAGGTGCCCGGCCGCCGCCGGGTGGCCAGCCAGCGGCAATTGTTCGAAAATTCGCCCACCTTGATTGTGAATCACCAGCACCACGAACGGAGTTTCGATCCGCGCCGCCGCCGCCAGCCCCCCTGCATCGTGTAAGAAGCTGACATCACCGATCAACAGCGCCGCTGGCCGCCGCAAAACGCTGGCCGCTCCGGCGCTGCCACTAATCACCCCGTCGATGCCGCTAGCGCCGCGCTGGCTCCACACCGCCCAAGCCACCGGTCGGCCCGGACAATAGGTGTCGAGATGGCGAATCGGCAGGCTGTTGCCCAGCGCTAGCAGTGCGCCGTCCGGCAAGGCGGTCACCAGCTGCCGCGCCACCGCGCCCTCGCTGAGCCCCTCGACGGCCGCCAGGCTGGCATCGACCGCTCCCCAGGCAAGCTGGTCGGCGCGGTGCCACGCTGTCTGCCAGGCATTCAGCGGCGGCACCGAAAATGGCCGCTGGCGATCTTCATCGAGCAGTTCCGCCAACCACTCCAAGGCGGCTTCGGGCTCACCGATCAGCAGCCGCTCAGCGGTACAGCTCGGATCGTTCCAGCCATGCTCGGCCAGTACCCAATGGGGAGCCGCGCAACTCTTCAGGTAGCTCGGCCAAGCAGCGCTGGTCGGCGTCCGGCCCAACTGCAACACAAAGTCAGCGGCCAAGGCCTCTTGAGCCGCTGACGAGCGCAGAATGGTATCAAAAGCATCAGCCCGCGGCATCTCGGGCAACGAGGCGAATCGCTGTTGGCTGGCGGTCTCGGCCAGCAGCACGGCACCGGTGTCTTGGACGACTTGCGGCAGGGCTAGCCAGGCACCGGCAGGCCAATGGCCAGCAACGCTGGCGGCGCCACCGATGGGTGCTGGCCCACAGACCACCAGCGGCCGCTCGGCACGGCACAGCTGGTCGGCCAAGGAACAGAGCGTATCGTCGGACGGTAACCGATTCGGTGTAGCCACGGTGACGATGGGTCGACTACGTAGATCTTCGGCCAAGCGTTCGAAGGCGATCTCAGGCTCAGCCAACTCCCTCGCCGGTTCCAGCGGCTTGCGCGCCCGAGCATTCAATTGCACCGCGCCAGGCTCTGGATAGGTGGTCGCATGCACCGCCTGGGCAGCACGGCGCCGCAAACCGGCGAATGCTTCCGGCGCGGCATCAGCCATCCCGAGGTCGAAAAAACGCCGCGCATGTTGGCCAAACAGACGTTGCTGATCAATGGTCTGGTTAGCGCCGCAGTCGGTCAGTTCGAGCGGCCGATCTGCGGTCAGCACCAGCAGCGGCACATAGTCGGCACCGGCTTCGACCACCGCCGGCAAGTAGTTGGCGCCGGCGGTGCCCGAGGTGCAGATCAGCAAGCTCGCACGGCCACTAGCTCGGGCTTGGCCCAGGGCGTAGAAAGCGGCTACCCGCTCGTCCAGAAAGTCGATGCAATCGAGATCGGGATGCTCCAAGGCAGCGAGCACGAAGGGAGTTGAACGCGAGCCGGGGCTGATCACCACCTGGCGAATGCCGGCGTCGGCGAGACTCCACAGCAGGGTGCGGGCCCACTCTTGCTGCACGTTGGTCGGACTCATTAGCTACTCACCGGCACCGAGGGCGGCCAGCAGAGTGCGCTTTTTTAGCTCGGTTTCGTGGTATTCGAGTTCAGCTTCTGATCCACGAACGATGCCCGCACCGACGTAGACAAAAGCGCGCCTGCCGGCGAGTAAGCAGCCGCGCAAAGCGACCGCGAATTCACCATCGCCGCTGCCATCGAACCAGCCGATCGGTCCGGCATACCAGCCCCGCGGGTGATCTTCGTTGTCGGCGATCCAACGCCGCGCCCGCTCGCTGGGCACACCACCCACCGCGGGAGTCGGATGCAACGCCTCCACCAACTCGAGCACATGCCGCGGCTCGGCCAGGTGACCACGAATCGGGGTGCACAGATGCAGCACCTCGCGCAACTCGCGGATCAGTGGTTCCTCCGCCACTTCAAGATGACTGGTCAAGGGCGCCAAGCGGCGGACCACCTCGTCGACCACCAGCTGATGTTCCCGCAAATCCTTGCGACTCGACAGCAGCTCAGCGGCCCGCTCGCCATCGCTGGCGATCGAACCGGCCAGCGCCTCAGTGACGATTTCAGCGCCGTGCCGGCTGATCAACCGTTCCGGCGTGGCACCGAGAAAAGTGCTCTGCGGCCGGCGAAAGGCGAATCGGGTCGAAGCCAGGAGGCCACGGCCGAGGCGTTCGAGAAAGGCCACCGGATCGGCTGCTCCGGCCAGCTCCACTAACGAACGACGAGCGGCGACGATCTTCTCCACCTCGCCCGCGGCCACCGCCCGATGCACCCTCTGAACTTGCCGGGACCAGCGCTCGATCGCCGACTTCTCGACCCGTTCGACGGCCAAGGGCTGAGCGCTGAGGGACGGCGCGGCCAGCGCCCAACTTTCCAGGCCGGCGAGCAACTGCAGCAACTCCTCCGCCCAACTTGCTGCGCGGTCGCAGCCCAGCTCGAGGTCACAGCGCACCGCCAGACTGAGCGTGGCGGCGTCGGCCGTTCGGCAGTAGGTGATTCGGGGCAAGGTGAAACAGCCATCGCCAAACTCGGCCCAGGGTTCGGCAGTGGCAGCGCCAACATCAAAAGCCAAACCACCGAGAAAGCGCGGTGCCGGCAACGCCGCACCGAGCAGTGACTCACAGACCAAGCGCTCGCCGATCTCACCACTGCGCTGGCGCAAAGTTGCGAAACGACGTTTACCACGCAGCTGAATCCGGTGCGCTGCGCCCACCCCGGCCACCGCCTGGCCGGTCGGTGGATCCCACAGCACCGCGAAATCGCGAGGGGACAGGCGCAGCAGGCTCTCTGGCGCCACCCGCGGCGCCGGCACCGCTAGCACCAAAGTGCGAGAGCGCCCGGCATGAGCCGCCAAACGATCCAAGGTGAGTTCCCGCAACCGCGGTGCTACAGCGGCTGGCGGCGAACTGGCCAAGCTGGAAAAGCTCATCAGTTCGCCTCCGCAGCCGGCCGCGCGACGTACAAGCAGACGACGCCGAAAGTCAGCGGCTCGAGCCGTAACACTTCCAATCCACACTCGGCCATCAGCGCGGCAAACTCCGTCGGCGGCGGGAAAGCAGCGATCGAACGCTGCAAATAACGGTACTCGGCGGCACCTGACAGCCAGGCCCCGAGCCGCGGCACTAGATGATGAATGTGAAACCGCGCCAAGCACGCCAACGGCCCATTGCGCGGCTCACCCAACTCGAGAATGGCAATCCTTCCGTCCGGCCGCACCACCCGCGCCATCTCCGCCAGC
The DNA here is from genome assembly GCA_965248925.1 of Candidatus Multivoradales bacterium. Lineage (GTDB taxonomy): Bacteria > Acidobacteriota > Thermoanaerobaculia > Multivoradales > J023 > CBDFLE01. The sequence goes on from CBDFLE010000005.1 coordinate 1,503,433, forward strand.
GCTCGCCGCCGATCAGCCACGTTGCGAATGCCAAAAGCGATGCTCAACCCATCCAGGCTATCGTCGGCAATCGGTAAAGCCTCGGCGCTGCCCGCACGCAACTCGACCTGGGTATGGCCACGGCGCGCCAGTTTCTCGCCGGCCACCGCCAGCATACGAGCCGAGGGGTCGATCCCCACCACCGCCGCGGTTGGCTGCTGGCGCAGGATCTCCAGCGCCACATCGCCGGTGCCGGTGGCCAGATCGAGCACTTGCGCCTCCGCGCCCAACTCCAGAGCCGCCACCAAGCGGCGGCGCCAGCCGCGGTCGATGCCCAACGACATCACTCGATTGAGCAGATCGTAACGCTCGGCGATCTGGTCGAACATCTCCCCTGAGCCGCCCGGCGGAGCAGCGACCGAAGAGTTGGGCGGTATTGGCAACTCCCCCCTCCCCTACACCCGGCGATTGACGATCGACTCGGCGACCGTGCGCAAACAGTGGACGGCGTCGCTCTCAGGCAAGAGGCCGAGGGATTCAATGGCGGCGGCAACCCGCTGCCGAGCGAAGGCCAGACAATCATCGACCGCATGGGTGGCGGCCAGCGCCGCCACCACCTGCGCCGCGTCGGCATCGCTCACCGGTTGATCGGCAGCAACGATCCTCTCGACCACCGGCCGCAACTGCGAGTCGCGCTCCAAGGCGAGAATCATCGGGTAGGTCATTTTGCCTTCCCGCAAGTCGGTGAACAACTCCTTGCCGGTGGTAGCGGCATCGCCGGTGAGGTCGAGCAGGTCATCGATAGCCTGGAAGGCGACGCCGAGGTGCAAGCCATAGTCGCTCAACGCCGCCCGCTGTTCCCCCTCCAACCCACCGGCCAAGGCGCCCGCCGACATTGCCCAGCGGAAGACTGACGCCGTCTTGCCTTCGACCACTCGGAAGTAGGACTCGCGCCCCAACCCGAACCGACCGCGGCTCTCGAGCTGAATCGACTCGGCGAAGATCATCTCCTCCACGGTGGCGAGGAGTTCGCTCAGCAGGCCCGGCAGACCACAGCGCTCGACCCGGCGCAAAGCTTCGATCAACACCCAATCGCCAGCGAAGACCGAGGCCGCGTTGCTGTGTACCGCCCGCGCCGTCGGCGCGCCGCGGCGCACATCGCTGTGATCGACCACATCGTCGTGCAACAAAGTCGCTGAATGTACCAGCTCTACCGCCACCGCCAGATCCACCACTCGCGGATCGATGCCGCTACCGGCCCTGGCCGCCAGCGCCACGCACATTGGTCGCAGCCTCTTGCCACCGAGGTCTAGCAAATGGCTGGCGGCCCGGCCCACCAACTGCGGGCGGCGCGGGAAGGTGGCCAGCTCGGCCTCGATCGAGGCCATGTCGCGACCGATAAAGTGCGCCAAATCAGCTAGTTTTTCAGCCAGTGCCTCAAGGCCCTGGCCGACACAGATGCCCTCGAGCCGAGCCAGCAGCTCGACCTCCGGCGCCAGCTCTACGGCCGGGACGGACAGCGCGACCGCCTTGGTCTCCACCGCCGCCTTCACGAGTCTGTCTCCAACTGCATCACCTTCTCCGGTTTCCGACCCCGATCCGCCCGCGCCGCATTAACCAGCAGCTTGAGCCCCAGCCGACCCACCAAACCACCTTTGAGGAAAACCTCGATCGCCGAATCGGTCAGCTCGATCAGCGATTCCATAGAACTCAGCCGCTCGCGCAACACCGCCGCCTCGGGCGACGAATCGCCGTCCAAACGCGGAATCCACTCGTGCAAACTCTCCCGCACCGGATCCCACTCCCGCCGTTTGCGAATCTGCACGATCGACCGGATCACCTTCTCCAGATCTGTCGCCGGGCGGAAAACCACCTTGCGCGAACCCGGAATCTTCTCAGGAAACACCAGGCCCCACTGGCGCAAATCGCGGCAAGCCATCGACACCGCGCCCCGGCTCATCTCCAACCCGGCCATGATCGCATCGCTGTCAGCCGGCTCGGCCCGCGACAGCAGCCAGGCGAAGACCCGTGCAGTAGCCGGCGAGATCCCCCAGAATGTGCCCATCGCTCCCCACAGCTGAACAAAAGCCTGCTGCACTTGCGCCAGTTCACTCTCCGGCGGTTGATCGTCTCTAATCATCGCCCAGGAGGGTACAACTACCGCCTCAAGATTTCAAGTTTTTTTGAAAGTTCTGGAACTTCGCGCCAGTCAAGTTCCGATGGGCGAACCGACCGACACAGAATAGGGCATTGTCGACCCGCCGCCAAATCGGCACCCGCGAGGCCTCCGAGGGCCTGGGGAGCAGAGTTGAACCGAGTATCGAGATCGGTTAAATTGCCGTTGCTTGACAAGGCACCTCCAAGATACTCCTATCACCATGCCGAAATCGCCCGCCCGGGCGCCCCAACCCAGTCGAGGATTGACCATGGCCAAGAAAGTCGACCCGCAGAAAAGCGAATCAAAAGACAGCAAGGAAGTCGCTAAGAATAAGCCAAAGCCCGCCGCCAAGGCTGCCAAGACCCCAACCGCAAAGACCACGCCGGCAAAGACCACGCCGGCAAAGACCAGAATGTCCGGCTCCAAAACCGCCAGTCCCCCCAAGGCCGCCAAGACCGAGACCCATACTTTTCAAACCGAAGCCAAGCAACTGCTGGATTTGATGATCCACTCCCTTTACACGCAGAAAGAGATCTTTCTGCGTGAGCTGATCTCGAATGCTTCAGACGCTCTCGACCACCTGCGCTTCGAGGCCCTGACTCGTGATGATTTGGAACTTGGCGACGCCGAACTGGTGATTCGCTTGGAACCCGACGCCGAGGCCCGCACCCTGACCATCCACGACAATGGCATCGGCATGAGCAGCGACGAGGTGAAAGCCAATATCGGCACGATCGCCCGGTCAGGCAGCCGCGAGCTGATGGAGCGGATCAAGAAAGAGCCCGCTGGCGAAGCAGTCAAGGAGCTGATCGGCCAGTTCGGCGTCGGCTTTTACTCCGCCTTCATGGTTGCTGACAAGGTATCGCTGGTCACTCGCCGGGCCGACCAGGACACGGCCACCTTCTGGAGTTCGACCGGCGACGGCGAGTATCAGCTGGGAGCCGGCCAACGAGCTGGCCGTGGTACCTCGATCACTTTGCACCTGAAGCCCGAGGACCGCGATGGCGGGCTTGAGGACTTTGCCGACAATTGGGTGCTACGCCGAGTCGTCAAGCGCTACTCCGACTTCGTCGCTTACCCGATCAAGATGTGCGAAGAGCGCGAGGAAACCGAGACCGACGCGGCCGGCCAGCCGGTCAAGGACGCGCCCAAGAGTACAGTTGTCGAGGACAAGACCCTCAATTCACAGAAGCCGATCTGGACCCGGCCGCAGTCCGAGGTCGAAGACAAGGACTATACCGAGTTTTACAAACACATCTCCAGCGATTGGAACGAACCCCTGGAGCGGTTGAGCCTGTCTGCCGAGGGCCGCATCGAGTACCAAGCGCTGCTCTTCATCCCTTCAGAAGCGCCTTACGATCTCTACTACCACGCCTATGAGTTCGGTCTGCGGCTCTATGTTCGCCAGGTGATGGTGATGGAGCGCTGCGAAGACCTGCTGCCCCGCTACCTGCGCTTCGTCCGTGGAGTGGTCGATTCGGCCGACCTACCGCTCAACATCTCCCGTCAGCGGTTGCAAGAAGATCGCCACATTGGCCAGATCCGCAAGTGGTTGACCAAGAAGCTGCTCGACACTTTCGCCACCCTACAAAAAGATAAAGAAGAGCAGTATCTGAAGCTCTGGGAGCACTTTGGCAAGGCGCTCAAAGAAGGCCTGAGTTCGGACTTCGACAACAAGGAAAAGCTGCTAGAGCTAGTCTTGTTCGAGTCCTCCAACGATCGCGAAAAGCTAACCACCCTGGGCGGCTACGTCAGCCGCATGCAAGAGGGCCAAGACGAGATCTTCTACCTCACCGGCGAGTCTCGCGCCGTGGTCGAAAGTTCACCCCACCTGGAGGCTTTCCAAGACAAAGGCATCGAGGTGCTCTATCTGGTCGACACCGTCGACGAGCTGCTGGTGCAACACCTAATGGAGCACGATGGCAAGCGTCTCAAGTCGGTCGGCAAAGGTACCGTCGAGCTCGGCTCGGATGAAGAGAAAGAAGCCACCAAGAAAGCGTTGGAAGAGAAAGAGACCGAACTCAAGGATATGCTTGAGTCGTTCCAGAAACGTCTCGACGACGAGATCAAGGTAGTACGCTTGTCGAGCCGCCTGACCGCCTCCCCGGCCTGCCTGGTGGGCGCCGAGCACGATTACAGCCCGCAGATGGAACGCCTGCTACAGAAAGGCCAAGGCGGCGGCCCGAAGCAGCGCCGCATCTTGGAGCTAAACCCCGAACACGCCCTGGTCCAGGAACTACAAAAACGTTTCGCCGCCAACGCTGAAGATCCGCTGGTGGGCGACTACGCCGAACTGCTGATGGGCTATGCGCTGCTTGCTGAAGGCTCCGAGATCGTCGATCCGGTACGCTTCAACAAGTTGATGGTGGAGGCTCTAGGGCGGGGGTTGAGCGGCAGCTAGCTTGCTGCCCGCACCTGCTCCAGCCTCTTCGTCCGCCCTCCTCGGGCGGACGGTATTCTCTAACACGGGATGTCAATCCCTTGCGACTGTAAGCGGTCACTTCTCATCCAGCAGCAGAGTGGGCTTCAAGCGCGCTACTCTCCGAGCCGGCAAAAACGACGCCAAGATACCCATCGCCAGGAGTAAGACCGCCCCCAGGAAAAATGCCGGGCCGTCGAGAGCACTAATGCCGTGAATCCAACCCTTCAAAAGACGGGTGACCGCCAAAGCCCCAAAGACGCCAAAAACTACACCCATGACAGCAAGCCACGCGCCTTCCCTAAAGACCAAGCTGACAACATCGCGCCGCGAGGCGCCAAAGGCCATTCGCACACCCATCTCGTGCCTTCGCAACGACACCGAGTACGACATCACGCCATAGATCCCAGCCAATGCCAAAATCACGGCAACCAAAGCAAACCGCCCCAGCAACTGAGCCATGATTCCCGTACCCGCAATATCATCCTGTAGAATCTCTTCCAAGGCCTTCACTTCGTAGATCGGAATACCAGCTTGCGCGCCAGCAACCGCCGCTTGCACCGCGGTCGCCAAGCTCATTGGATCGCCCGACATGCTACGCACTGCGAAGGTCATATCCGTAGGCACTTCAGTGCGCTGCTGGTAGCTGAAGAAGATCGTCGGCAACACCGGATCCTCGAGCCCGCCTTGTTGGAAATCTGCCACCACACCGACAACCCGCCAAGAATCCCCACCGAGGGTCAGCTGCAGCAGCAGAGGATCCTTGCCGCCGAAACTCAGTCTGGCCAAAGACTGGTTGACCACCACCGCTCTTTCGCCGGCAAAGGAATCTTGCGCCTCAATAGGACGGCCGTTGACTATCGGCGCTCTCAGCACTGAGAAGTAGTCCGGGCTAACAGTTAGGAAATCTGCGATCGGCTCACGGCCCGCCTGGGGCAATTCCCGGCCAGCTACAGCGTACCTGATTGCCGCCGCTGACTCGCCGGGCATGGCGTCGGCAAAAGCAAAGCCCTCAACTCCAGGAAGAACGCCAACACTATCGAGAATACTCTCATAGCGCCGCGAAAGAACCTCTCGGCGATCTTCTGGAGATTGGAGGCGCGCCGCATCCGACATCGAAGTCTTGAAGGTCAAGATCCCCTCTGCCTCGAATCCAGGATAGGTCGTCTGGAGATACTGGAAGCTCCTGATCAAGAGCAAGGCCGCAACCAGCAGCACAAAAGACATGGTCATCTCTGCAACGACAAAGGCGCGCCGCAGCCACTTCTTCCGCCGGCTACCTTGCGATCGGCTATCTTGTTCCTTAACTAGACCCGCCAGGTTCGGAGATCGCAGGAGTAGAACCGGAGCGAGGCCAAAAAAAGCGCCAGCGGAGAGCGACAACAGCACGGTAAAGAGCAAGATTCGGCCATCCATGACGACGTTCTCCAACCGAGGAATGTCTGCCGGTACCACCGATTGGAGGTACTGCGTCCCCCAGCTTCCAAATACCAGCCCCAGCACGCCGCCCATCACACATAACATCAGAGCCTCGCTCAAGGACAACCGAATCAACTCTCCTCGACCAGCCCCCAAAGACGTTCGCAGAGCAAACTCCTGCTGTTGGTCCACTGCCCGAGCCAACAACATACTAGAGATGTTGAAAACCGCGATCAGATGCACCGCCAGAACGGCAAGAATGAAGATCATTGCCACCAGATGAAAGTCCTCGCCGTAGATCTCCTGGTACAGGGAAAGTAGCCGGAACCCCCGATGTTCGTTGCTTCCAGGATAGGCCGCGGCGAGCCGCCCGGCGATACTCTTGAGTTCCTCGGCAACCTCCTCCTGACCACTATCTGGATGCAATCGGGCTATCACCGTCAGGGATTCTAGCTGTCGGTTATTGCGCTCTTCTTCACTCAAGTCGAGCGGAACCCAGATCGCAGCATCGCGGGAAAGCACCTGGAATTCCGCAGGGATAACACCCACAACCTCATAGGCCGATCCATCGAGGTCTATGGTCAGGCCGGCCAGGCTGGAGGAACCCATCTGACTCTTCCAAAAACTCTCGCTCAGCATCGCCAAACGCTGTTTGGATCGCTCCTCCGCGCTGCTGAAGGTCCTACCGCGTAGCGCGTTGACATCGAATAGCGAAAAGAAGCTGGCACTCACCTCCAAACCCTTGACCCGCAGAGTCTGATCGCCGCCAACCAGATTGAATCCTCGCCCTCTCAAGGCGGTAGCCTCGAACCCCTGCGCTTGCTCGTCCAAATCAAGAAAGTCAAGCCAAGTCAGGGGGGAACGGTCCCAGTCGTAGTAGTCGTCGGTACCATATATGCGGTACAAGCTGGACGGATTTTCAAAGGGCAGTGGGTCGAGGACAAGTGGATCGAGAATGCTGAAGACCGCAGTGCTGGCACCGATACCGACAGCCAACACAAGAACAGCAATGGCGGCAAAGGCAGGATCCTTACGGAGCCTCCGTAGTGAGTATCGAAGATCTTGACCCAACGACATCATGGCTTCTCCTTGTTGCGGTGCAAAACTCAGCTGCTGCTCGACAGGCTACACAGACCCGGGCAACGACCTCAAGAACTCTAGGACCTCTGGAACAGTAATACCGGTTCGTTCCGCCAACAGCTGATGAGTACTGTCGATGTGTTCGGCCAACTTGATCATTTCTGTGACGAAATCGTCCCGCTCTTTGAGCCGGGAGACGAAAAACTCCGGGGAACCGACGATGAAGAGTAGCCGGATCAGGCCAGTGAGCACCTCAAAATAGTCGAACCCCTCGAGAAGAATGCCACCTTGGCGCGAGTACTCCGCGAAGATTGTCGCCCGCAGAGACTCCTCGTACGCACCCACTAGCAGCATGGTCCAGGCAAGGTCTTTCCGCGGATCACCAATCGTGGCGCCTCCCCAGTCGATGATAACCGGAGGACCTGCGGCAGGTAGCAACACGTTACCAGGGTGAAAATCTCCGTGCACGATTCCCGGATGCTCGCAAGGAACGTCTTTGAGTCTTACTCCTAGCCAATTCCATACCGGTACGAATCCAGGCATGGCCAGTCTCTTTATATCGTTCAGTAAAGAAGGCATCAGCCCCAACAGATAGCCATAGGGGTCGCTTTCCTCCCACTGCATGAGCTCCTCCCTTGCCGCTTCCCACTCCGTTTGATGGATAGAGACGAACTCCTTACAGAACAATGACAGCAATTGCTCCTTGCCTTCCTCTGAAGCTGCATAGTAGGCAGCCTTCAGGGTTGTGCCATCCACTCTTTCCATCAAGATGACGGGGCGGGAAAACACCGAATCCGCCGTGCCGAGGGAGATGGGTCTCGCAACCTGGAGACCAGCTTGTCTGACTGCAGAAGTGGTCTCGAACTCATTTCGTGCCATCTCGTCGGACTTGCCAACAAAGAGCTTGAGTACATAGTGACTGACAGCCCGCTTTTTGCCACTGCCGGCTTCTACAGCGAATGAATAGATATCAGCTTCCATCCCGACAAACAGTTTCTCGAGATCATAGACCCGGCTGTTAGCACTGACCTTGAGGACGGTGCGCGCCAAGTCGGCAACCCCCTCTTGAATTGCTCGTTCTATAGCCACCACGTTTCCCTTTCAAGTCAGACAGTACCGGCCTCCAGGCCACTTCGGTCCAAGCTAGGCAAATCCTCCACGTCACTCCTTCGAGCTACGGCAGCCCCTTGACTGATCGTATCTGAGACTAACTTGCCGTCTTCCAGCTTCACCATCCGATCACCCAAATGGTAGTAACGATCGTCGTGGCTAATTACGATGATTGTCTTACCCGCAGCCCTCAGATCTTGTAGCAGGTTCAGATAGAAGAACTCTTTGAACTGCGGATCCTGGTCAGCAGCCCACTCGTCAAAAATGTAAATCGGCCGATCTTCGAGATAGGCAGTCAACAGCACTAGCCGCTTTCGCTGACCCTGAGAGAGCTTGACGGTGGAGAACCGACCGTCCTTGATCTCCACCTTATGATCCAACTGCAACTTTGCTAAATACTCGCGACAACGCTCGCTGGATGACTCGGTTTCTAAGCCCGCCAATCTTTCAAAGATGAAAAAATCTGAAAAAGTAACTGTGAACAGCTGTCGATACTGTTCGATAGTATCCTCAGAGACAACCTTTCCACCGATCAGGACTTGACCGCTCTCGGGTCGGTAAAGGCCCGCCACAATCTTCGCCAAAGTAGTCTTGCCACTGCCATTGCCGCCGATAACGAACAAGATCTCGCCTGGGTTCACTGTCAGATCAATCGGCCCAAGAGTAAAGTTATCGCCCTCCCTTTCGTGGTAGTAGTTGTGGGTGACTCCATCCAGACGAATGTCGCCAAACTCGCTCGCTCCGTTTCCCCTCAACGCCAGGGACGATGGCGGAAGTTCTAGTTCAAAGTTTCTCCGGAAACTGTTCAGATTAAGCCCGTAACCCTCGATCTTCTTCATCGACACCTTGGCATTGGCGAGTTCCGGAATCACATCCAGTATCTTGAGCACTGATTCTTTGGCGTACAGCAGCGTTAAAGTGAAAGCCGTCAACACACTTACTTCCAGATCAATAAAGCTGGCTGCGCCATAGAGCACGAAGCCGATGAATAAAAGAAACGATATTTTTCCCCAACTCTTGACCAGATTGTAAGCATGGTGACCAGCGAAAGCCAGTCGCCGGTAGTTCTTGGCTGAACCCATGAGATCTTGAGAGAGAAAGCTTTGTCGACGCACCGCGTGGAGCTTCAGCTCCTTGAATCCACCGGAGATAGCCTTGAAGTTGTCGACCAGATCGTCCCAGTGCTCACGCGCCCGCCCCAACAACCTCTCGGCTCTCTTCATTGGCACTTTGTAGGTCATGTAGAGCAAAATCATGAAAACCAGGAGGACCGCCACCGTGATGGGCGCGAGCAGATACAGGTAGACCAGGCACCCAGTGACAATGGCGATACTGACCATCAACTCAGGAATCTTGAGCAGAGTTCCACCGATAGCCGCGACATCCTGAGTCAGTACGGCGAAGACCCTGCTTTCGCCGATCTTCTCGTAGTCACGGCAGGGCAGCGCCAGGATCTGCTGGCAGAGGCTGACCCGCAAGTCAAATCCAGACCGACTGGTGAGGTAAAGGGTGGTGATACGCGACGCATAGCCGGTCAGAAAAACCAGCCCCAGAAGAAGGAAGAAACTCCAAGCGTTTGCTGGAACCCAGGCATCGTCAGCACCAAGTTCAGCACTGATCAAACCCAGCAGTGCTGCATTGCTGGCGCCACCGAGCACGCTCAGAACGCCGATCAAGGCGAACAGTGGGGGAGAGTATCGAGCCAACATGAGCAGAAATTTCACGACCAAGCTCCTTCTACCGGTTGTTCTTGTTGTTTACTTGGAGTTTCTTGCAACACTCAACAAATCTCCAGCCAGCTGCAACCGCTGGCCCAGTATGTTCGCCAGCGGTATCACATCGGGTTCGCGGACGATCGAGAAATGGTCTCCCTGCACGAGGTGCACCTCGAGTTCAGCGGCCAAGCCTTGCCAACCTCCATCCAGGTCTTTGGGCTCCATTCTTGTTCTTTTCTCAGCCAGGAACAGGTCTAATTTCCCCGCGTACGACGAGGGACAGAACTGACTCAAGGCATCGACATGCCGTTCAAAGTTGACGTAAAGTTCTTTCAGCTGCGACAGCGTTACGCTGCTAGGTAGGTGCCCAGCCCGTGTTAGGGTAGCCTGAAATCTAGGCATGGCCTCCTCGACCGTCTTGAGATTACCCTTGGTTCGGGACAGGAACTTCCTCTGACTTTCGTCAAGACCGAGCTGTTGGCCAAAGCTGACCAGACGGCTGAGCCCCTTGAGCTGAGCCATCTCTTGCAGCACCCAGATCTTGGAATCGATCAAACCTAGAAATGCTACCTCACCCCCTGCCGCCTCTATCTGGCGAGCCATCTCAAAGGCGATGAAGCCTCCCATCGACCAGCCACTCAAGAAGTAGGGGCCGTGGGATTGCACTTTACGAATCTCGCCGGCATAACGTTGAGCCATTCCCTCGATTGTCGTCGTCGCGGCTTTCCCCTCTATACTGGTATCGCGCAAGCCGTAGAAAGGCCCCTCTCTGCCCAGGAGGCGTGCCAGGCGGGCGTAGCAGAAAATTTCGCCGCCGGTGGGGTGAACGCAGAACAATGGTGGTCGACTGCCACCGTTCTGCAGACACATCAGGGGTGAGGTAGTGTCGCCCGCCACCGTAGCCTGCTGTTCCAACTGGCATTTCAGCGCCATTCTGATGACTTCATACAGCGCTCTTATATTGCTCGTCCCTTCTTCATGCACCACCATTCCGACTTTGTATTCTGCCGAGCCCGGTTGTAAGTAATCCATGAACCACAGACGGTGCTGACCGAAAATCTGGTGGGACTGCTCCGCCGCGCTGCCCTGCGCTGTCTCACCTCGGGCCAGGAAGGCTTCTACCTTCTCCGCCAAACCGGCTATTGTCGGAGTATCGAAGAGATCGATCAGCGGTAGATCGACTGCGAAGGTTTCATGGATGCGTAGCATCACCTGGGGAGCAATTAGAGAATGTCCGTGAAGGTCGAAGAAGTCCTCGTGAATTCCGACGCTCTTTAGTACCAAGAGTCGTCTCCACATCCCTACCAGCAACCTCTCCACCATCGTTCGCGGCGCGGTGGTATCACGCTCCTGAAGTCCGCTCTGCGGCGTCGGCAGTGAGCGCCGATCGATCTTGCCACTCGGGGTTAGAGGCAGAGCCTGCAGCTCAACGAAGGTCTGCGGAATCATGTAATCGGGCAGACTTTTCGCCAGGAATCTGGGCAGCTCTGCGGGATCGAATTCGCCATCCCCGGAGACAACCAAGTAAGCTATTAACCGGCTGGTGGTGGGCCCATCCGGGAGTATGGCCGCCACAGCTTCACAAACTCGCGGGTGTGCCTCCAAGGCCGTATCGATTTCTCCCGGTTCTATTCTGAAGCCCCGCACCTTGACTTGCTGATCGATTCGTCGCAGGAAATCGATCTCGCCGCTTGCCCGCCAGCGCGCCAGATCGCCGGTGCGGTAGAGGCGCTCTCCAGCCTCGACGGAGAAACGATCGGGAACAAAACTTGTGGCGGTAAACGCTGGCCGGTCAAGATAGCCACGGGCCAGGGCAACGCCGCCAATCAACAGTTCTCCTGGAACCCCGGCCGGCGCCTGCGCGCCTAGGGAATCACACAGGTAGATCTTGGTGTGATCGATGGCACAACCGATCGGTGGCAGGGTCTCTGTACAAGAAGCTGGGTTGCTGTCGGTCCAGGAAGTTACTACGTGGCCTTCCGTGGGCCCGTAATGATTGTTCAGAGTCGAAAGTTTCTGGCGGCGAAAAAATTCCCGCACCGCGGTGGTCAAGCGCAGTTGTTCACCAGCGATAAAGGTCTCTCGCAAGGCCCGGGGAATGCGCTTACGCTGCACGGCAGCCTCGGCCATTTGCTGCAGAGCAACGAAGGGTAGGAACATGCGTTCTACCGGTTGCTGATTCATCCTCTCCAGGAGATTCGGCGTATCGCGGCGTAGCTGCTCGTCAACCAGCACCAGGGTGCCACCGGCGCACCAGGTCGAGAAGATCTCCTGAACCGACACGTCAAAGCTCAGCGAGGCAAACTGCAACGTTAGACCACCGCCAAACCGTGACTGGCTGAGTTGCCAGCGGATGAGGTTGACTAGCGCTCCCTGCGGCATCGCCACTCCCTTGGGCCGGCCGGTAGAGCCCGAGGTGTAGATCACGTAGGCGAGACTGTCTGCGAGCGACACTGTGCGGGGGTCCTTGGCCGGCATCGCCGCCCAGCTCCCCCGGTCTCGGTCGAGACAGAGCAGCTCGCACGACAGCGGCGGCAGTCGCACAAGCAACCGTTGCTGAGTCAGCAGCGCGGTCACCTCAGCATCCTCGATCATAAATGCCAGACGCTCTTCGGGATAGGACGGATCGAGGGGCAAGTAGGCGCCGCCGGCCTTCAGTACCGCCAACACCGCGATCATCATCTCGAGCGAACGCTCTGCCATGATTCCCACCACGACGTCCGGTCCCACCCCCAACGAGGCTAGTTTGTGCGCCAGCCGATTGGCCTGACGATCAAGCTCGCCATAACTTAGCCGTGCGGCGGCGAAGATTGCCGCGATGGCTTCTGGCTGCCGCTGTACCTGCTGCTGGAAAAGCTCGGTAAGAGTCCCTGTTGGCGGCCATCCATCTCCCGTATCGTTCCATTCCACGATCTGCTGGCGCTCCGCTTTGGAAAGCAGGTCGAACCGCAGTAGGGATCGCTCAGGTGTCGTAGCGATGGCTAGCAGTAGACGCTGGAAATACTCTATATAGCGCTCGACAGTAGTACCATCGAACAGTTCGCTCGAGTATTCCAGTACTCCCCGCATCCGCCCCGCATCCTCGGTCATACTGAGCAGTAGGTCGAATCTAGCGGTGGTCTGTTCGCTGTCGAAGTCCTCAATCTCGAGATCCCCGACAGCAGTAGGTGCTGAAGGTAAGTTCTGAAATGCCAACATCACTTGAAAAAGGGGAGAATAGGAGAGGGCGCGTTCCGGCTGAAGTTCTTCGACTAACCACTCAAACGGCAAGTCTTGGTGAGCAAAGGCCTCGAGCGCCACCGCCCGAACATTCGCCAGAAAGGCCTCGAAACTGGGGTTGCCGGAAAGATCCGAGCGCAGCACTAAAGTGTTGACGAAGAAGCCGATCAAAGGCTCGATCTCCAGGCGGCTGCGGCCGGCGATCGGCGACCCGACGACAATATCCTGCTGTCGCGAGATGCGCATCAGAAGGGTTTGAAATGCTGCTAGTATCACCATGTAGAGTGTCGCGCCGCAGCGGCGCCCCAGGGCTTCGAGTGCTTCAGTCACGGCTACCGACAACTCAAATCCAAGAGTCCCTCCGCGAAGGCTCTGAAGAGCTGGGCGTGGTCGATCAGTGGGGAGTTCCAGAAGCGGTGGCGCGTCTGCAAGTTTGTGACGCCAATATTTCAACTGCACTTCAGCTGGGCCGCCTTCCAACCACTGTCGCTGCCATGCGGCGAAATCTACGTACTGCACCGGCAGCTTTGCTAGAGGCGAGTCCTGGCCGGTGGAATAGGCGCTGTAGAGTTCGCCAAGCTCCTGCGAGAGCAATCCCATCGACCAACCATCGCTGATCACATGATGCAAGGTAATCAACAGCACATGCCGCTCGGCTGCCTGGCGAAGCATACGGGTTCGGATCAGAGGCCCAGAGGTGAGATCAAAGAGCAGTGCGGCTTCCTCGCCAACCAATCGACCCGTCTCGACCTCGCGATCCTCAGGTGACAAGTCCGCAAGATCCACCAACGGTAGCCGCCACGGCCCCAGACGAGTGATCACCTGCGCCGGCCCTGCGGCTCCGAGAAAGAAAGTCGTACGCAGGCTCTCGTGACGCTGCAAAACCTCGACGAATGCACGCTCGAGCGCTGCGATCATCAATCGACCTTCGAGACGCAGGGCCAACGGCATGTTGTAAGCGGGGCTATCTGGCATCAGCTGGTGCAGGAACCACAGGCGTTGTTGAGCATAGGACAGCGGCAACTCACCTTCCCGTGGCGCCCGATTGATCGGCTCTACGTTCGCCGAATCGCCCCGCAACTCAGTATCGATAACGGCTCCGAGCTGACGAATCGTCGACTCCTCGAAAAGGGTACGCAACTGCAGCTCGAGACCCAGGGAAGCTTGCAAGCGTGAGATGAGCTGCGTCGCCAACAAGGAATGACCACCGAGTTCGAAGAAACTCAAGTCGATATCGCACTGCTTTTGGCCCAGGAGTTCGCACCAGATGTTGCTCAGTAACTCTTCGATCGGCGTACGTGGCGCAGTGAAGTCGCCGTCCTTCGCCGAACGTTTCTGGGGTTCCGGCAGGGCCTTGCGATCCACCTTGCTATTGGCATTCAGCGGCAACTCGGCCAAGAACACATAGTCCGGCGGCACCATGTACTCGGGCAACTTCAACCGCGCCAGCTGGCGCAGTTCCGCGGCTGTTGGAGCTGTCGGCGCGGCACTCACCACATAGGCCGCCAGGCGCAGGCCGGCTGGGGTTTCCCGCGCCACCACCAACACCTGCTCGACGCCGGCCTGCTCACCCAGCACCGCCTCGATCTCCCCCAGCTCGATGCGGAAACCGCGAATCTTCACCTGATGATCGAAACGACCGAGGAAATCGATCTCTCCCTCAGCCCGGTAGCGAGCCCGGTCGCCGGTGCGATACAGACGTCCTCCCGGCGCTGTCGCGAAGGGATCGGGAACGAAAACCGCCGCGGTCAAAGCTGGCCGGCCGAAGTAGCCTTGGGCGAGCCCGTCGCCAGCGATCAACAGCTCCCCAGGAACACCGATCGGCCCCCAGCGAAGGTACTCGTCGACCAAGTGGACACGGGAATTGGAGATCGGAACGCCAATCGGCACCGCTGTCGCGCTCTCTTCGAGGTGGTCCAGCCGGTGGCATACCGCAAAAGTGGTGCTCTCGGTCGGCCCATAGCCGTTGATCAACTGCCGCGGCCGATCTTGGTGGTCGAGCACCGCCCGCACCCAGCGAGGGTCCGCGGCCTCGCCGCCAAAGATCACCTGTCGCATACCGCGGAAGGCACCGGGGAGTTCTTGTCCCACCTGGTCAAACACCGCCGCCGTTAGAAACAGCGTGGTGATCTTCTTCGCCCGCAGCTCGGCCGCCAACAGCGCGGGTGAGACCAGCGTCTGCTGAGCAATGCCCACCACCGCGCCGCCGTGCAGCAAAGCCCCCCAGATCTCGAAAGTGGCGACGTCGAAGGACGTATTGCACCCCTGCGCGATGCGCTCGTCACCGACCAGCTGGAGGTAATTGGTCGCCACCAGCAAACGCGTGATCGCCTGCTGCGGCACCGCCACTCCCTTCGGCCGGCCGGTCGAACCCGAGGTGTACATCACATAGGCCAGGCTCTCGGCCGCCGCCAAGGGCTCGAGCGATGCGGTCTTCTCCTGCTCCACCTCCGGCGCGGTATCGAGGCAGATCACCTTGCCAGAGAAGGCCGGCAGCTCGCTAGCCACCGCTGTCTCACTCAACACGATCTCGACTCCCGAGTCCTCCAACATCAGCCCTAGCCGCGTCGCCGGATAGGCCAAGTCGAGCGGCACATAGGCGCCGCCGGCCTTCAAGATCGCCAACATGGCGACGATCATCCGCGGCGAACGAGCCGCGTACAGACCCACTAGGGTGCCGGCCTCGACACCACGGCGGCGCAAGTAGCGGGCCAGCTGGTTGGCCGCGCCGTCCAACGCGCCATAGCTCAAGAACTGATCCTCGTAGGCCACCGCCACCGCCTGCGGGTGGGCTAAGGCCTGCACCGCAAACAACTCCGGCAGCGACGCTTCGCGCGGATAGACGGTAGCCGTGTCCGACCATGCGACCAACTGCGCCTGCTCACTCGCCGGCAACAACGGCAGCTGCCACAGCTGCCGCTCCGGATCCGAGACCACCCCATCTAGCAACACCCGCAGATGGCCCGCCAGACGCTGAATCGTCACCTCGTCGAAGAGATCGACGTTGTACTCCAAGCCGCCGCTGAGCCCCTCTTGGCCTTCCTCTAGGTTGAGGCTCAGGTCCCACTTCGAGGTTTTCCAGGCGAATTCGACCGGGTAGGTCTGCAAACCCGGTATCGCCGCCGTCCGCAGAATGCTCCGGTGCAGGCTGAAAGCTACCTGGAACAGCGGCGAGTAACTCAGGCTGCGCTGCGGAGCCAGCTCGTCGACCAGCCGCTCGAAAGGCAGATCTTGATGGTTCAATGCCCCCAACGTAGCTTCTCGAACCCCCGCCAACAGCTGTCGGAAGCCGAGCTCGTCGGCCACCTCGGTGCGCACCACCAGGGTGTTGACGAAGAAACCGATCAGGCCTTCGAGCTGCGAACGGTGGCGGCCGGAAACCGGCGTGCCGACGCAGATATCGCGCTGACTCGTGTAGCGCATCAGAAGCGTCATGAAGGCGCCCAGGAGCACCATGTAGAGAGTCGCTCCCTGAGTCTGGCCGAGGGATTCAAGAGCTTCGCTCAGCGCCTGCGGCAGGCGCAGATCCAACACAGCGCCGCGCTGACTCAGAACTGCGGGCCGCGCGCGATCCGTCGGCAGCTCCAACAGCGGCGGCGCGCCGGCCAGACGCTGGCGCCAATAGGCGAGCTGGGCAGCGCCCAGATCTCCTTCTTCTAACCAGCGCTGCTGCCAGGCGGAGTAGTCTACATATTGCACCGGCAGTTCCGCCAGCGGCGAGGCTTTCCCCGCCGAATAGGCGGTGTGCAACGCGGCCAGCTCGCGCATCAACACTTCCTGCGACCAACCATCGCTGATGATGTGGTGCGTGGTCAGCATCAAGATGTGGTCGTCCGGAGCCAGGCGCAGCAGCAGAACTCGGAACAGCGGACCGGTGCTCAGAGTGAAGGGGCGGCCAGATTCTTCTTCGACCCAGCGGTCCGCTACCCCTCGCCGCCAAGCCGCCGGCAAGGCGCTCAGATCGACCACCGGCAGCCGCCAGCGGCCGGCGGCGGCGACCACTTGCCGCGGCAGGCCGCCCGACGCTTCGAAACGGGTGCGCAGCACCTCGTGCCGGCGCACGATCTCAGCCAGGGCCTGCTCCACCGGCGCCAGATCAGAGTGCCCCGCGATGCCCAGCACTAGCGGCACGTTATAAGCCGAGCTGTGCGGATTCATCTGGTCGATGAACCACAGCCGCCGTTGGGCGAAGGACAGCGCCAGCGGCTCGCCATTGCGGGCTAGACGCGCGAGCGGCAGGCTAGCGTCATGGGCTTCCAGGAGTGCCGCATCGATCGTCTGCGCCAGGCCGCGGGCGGTCGGGGTCTCGAAGAGAGTCTGGAGCGCTATTTCGACCCCGAGCACATCGCCCAGACGCGAAATCATCCGGGTGGCCAGCAGCGAATGGCCACCCAGGGTGAAAAAGTCGTCATCGATTCCTTGGCAATCGACCCCTAGGATCTCCGAGAAGCACTCCACCACCGTCGTCTCGGTCACACTCCGTGGGGCCACTCTTTCGCTGGCTATGAGCCCTATCTCATCCGGCTCCGGCAGGGCCTTGCGATCCACCTTGCCATTGGCATTCAGCGGCAACTCGGCCAAGAACACATAGTCCGGCGGCACCATGTACTCGGGCAACTTCAACCGCGCCAGCTGGCGCAGTTCCGCGGCTGTTGGAGCTGTCGGCGCGGCACTCACCACATAGGCCGCCAGGCGCAGGCCGGCTGGGGTTTCCCGCGCCATCACCAACACCTGCTCGACGCCGGCCTGCTCACCCAGCACCGCCTCGATCTCCCCCAGCTCGATGCGGAAACCGCGAATCTTCACCTGATGATCGAAACGACCGAGGAACTCCACTGCACCTCCGGCCCGATAGCAGACCCGGTCGCCCGTGTGGTAGAGCCGGCCGCCAGGCTGGCTGGAGAACGGATTGGGCACGAACTTCTCAGCGGTCAGTGTGGGCCGCCGGAAATAACCCCACGCCAAGCCGTCACCACCGATCAGCAGTTCGCCAGCCACCCCCATCGGCACCCTGCCCGAGTGTCGATCCACCACCTCCAACGTGCTATTCGCCAAAGCCCTGCCGATCGCTACCGTCGTCGCTTCGGCTGGCACCTCCTCTACCCTCTGCCACGAAGCAAAAGTAGTGCTCTCCGTCGGCCCATAAACGTGCAGTAGGTGCTCCGGACTCCCAGCCCCGAGCACCGCCCGCACCCAGCGCGGATCGATCGCCTCGCCACCAAAGAGCACCTGCCGCAGACCAGCCAAGGCGCCAGGCGCTTCGCTACCTATCTGGTGAAACACCGCCGTGGTTAGAAACAGCGTGGTGATCCTCTTCGCCCGCAGCTCGGCCGCCAACAACGTGGGCGAGATCAGCGTCTGCTGGGCAATGCCCACCACCGCGCCGCCGTGCAGCAAGGCTCCCCAGATCTCGAAAGAGGCAGCGTCGAAGGACGTATTGGAGGCCTGCGCGACGCGCTCGTCACCTACCAGCTGGAGGTAGTTGGTCGCCACCAGCAAACGCGCGATCGCCTGCTGCGGCACCGCCACTCCCTTCGGCCGCCCGGTCGAACCCGAGGTGTACATCACATAGGCCAGGCTCTCGGCCGCCGCCAAGGGCTCGAGCGGTGCGGTCTTCTCCTGCTCCACCTCCGGCGCAGTATCGAGGCAGATCACCTTGCCAGAGAAGGCCGGCAGCTCGCTGGCCACCGCCGTCTCACTCAAAACGATCTCGACTCCCGAGTCCTCCAACATCAGCCCCAGCCGCGCCGCCGGATACGCCAAGTCGAGCGGCACATAGGCGCCGCCCGCCTTCAAGATCGCCAGCATGGCGACGATCATCTGCGGCGAACGACCCGCGTACAGACCCACCAGGGTGCCGGCCTCGACACCACGGCGGCGCAAGTAGCGGGCCAGCTGGTTGGCCGCACCGTCCAAGGCGCGATAGCTCAAGACCTGATCCTCGTAGGCCACCGCCACCGCCTGCGGGTGGATCAGGGCCTGCACCGCAAACAACTCCGGCAGCGACGCTTCGCGCGGATAGGCGGTAGCCGTTTCCGACCATGCTACCAGCTGCGCCTGCTCACTCGCCGGCAACAACGGCAGCTGCCAGAGCTGCCGCTCCGGATCCGAGACCACCCCATCTAGCAACACCCGCAGGTGGCCCGCCAGGCGCTGAATCGTCACCTCGTCGAAGAGATCTACGTTGTACTCCAAGCCGCCGCTGAGCCCCTCTTGGCCTTCCTCCAGGCTGAGGCTCAGGTCCCACTTCGAGGTTTTCCAGGCGAATTCGACCGGGTAGGTCTGCAAACCCGGTATCGCCGCCGTCCGCAGAATGCTCCGGTGCAGGCTGAAGGCTACTTGGAATAGCGGCGAGTAACTCAGGCTGCGCTGCGGAGCCAGCTCGTCGACCAGCCGCTCGAAAGGCAGATCTTGATGGCTCAATGCCCCCAACGTAGCTTCTCGAACCCCAGCCAACAGCTGTCGGAAGCCGAGTTCGTCGGCCACCTCGGTGCGCACCACCAGGGTGTTGACGAAGAAACCGATCAGGCCTTCGAGCTGCGAACGGTGGCGGCCGGAAACCGGCGTGCCGACGCAGATATCGCGCTGACTCGTGTAGCGCATCAGAAGCGTCATGAAGGCGCCCAGGAACACCATGTAGAGAGTCGCTCCCTGAGTCTGGCCGAGGGACTCAAGAGCTTCGCTCAGCGCCCGCGGCAGGCGCAGATCCAACACCGCGCCGCGCTGACTCAGAACTGCGGGTCGCGCGCGATCCGCCGGCAACTCCAACAGCGGCGGCGCGGCGGCTAGACGCTGGCGCCAATAGGCGAGCTGGGCAGCGCCCAGATCCCCTTCTTCTAACCAGCGCTGCTGCCAGGCGGCGTAGTCCGCATATTGCACCGGCAGTTCCGCCAGCGGCGAGGCTTTCCCCGCCGAATAGGCGGTGTGCAACGCGGCCAGCTCGCGCATCAACACTTCCTGCGACCAACCATCGCTGATGATGTGGTGCGTGGTCAACATTAAGATGTGGTCGTCCGGAGCCAGGCGCAGCAGCAGAACTCGGAACAGCGGACCGGTGCTCAGAGTGAAGGGGCGGCCAGATTCTTCTTCGACCCAGCGGTCCGCTACCCCTCGCCGCCAAGCCGCCGGCAAGGCGCTCAGATCGACCACCGGCAGCCGCCAGCGGCCGGCGGCGGCGATCACTTGCCGCGGCAGGCCGCCCGACGCTTCGAAACGGGTGCGCAGCACCTCGTGCCGGCGCACGATCTCAGCCAGGGCCTGCTCCACCGGCGCCAGATCAGAGTGCCCCGCGATGCCCAGCACTAGCGGCACGTTATAAGCCGAGCTGTGCGGATTCATCTGGTCGATGAACCACAGCCGCCGTTGGGCGAAGGACAGCGCCAGCGGCTCGCCATTGCGGGCTAGACGCGCGAGCGGCAGGCTAGCGTCATGGGCTTCCAGGAGTGCCGCATCGATCGTCTGCGCCAGGCCGCGGGCGGTCGGGGTCTCGAAGAGAGTCTGGAGCGCTATTTCGACCCCGAGCACATCGCCCAGACGCGAAATCATCCGGGTGGCCAGCAGCGAATGGCCACCCAGGGTGAAAAAGTCGTCATCGATTCCTTGGCAATCGACCCCTAGGATCTCCGAGAAGCACTCCACCACCGTCGTCTCGGTCACACTCCGTGGGGCCACTCTTTCGCTGGCTATGAGCCCTATCTCATCCGGCTCCGGCAGGGCCTTGCGATCCACCTTGCCATTGGCATTCAGCGGCAACTCGGCCAAGAACACATAGTCCGGCGGCACCATGTACTCGGGCAACTTCAACCGCGCCAGCTGGCGCAGTTCCGCGGCTGTTGGAGCTGTCGGCGCGGCACTCACCACATAGGCCGCCAGGCGCAGGCCGGCTGGGGTTTCCCGCGCCACCACCAACACCTGCTCGACGCCGGCCTGCTCACCCAGCACCGCCTCGATCTCCCCCAGCTCGATGCGGAAACCGCGAATCTTCACCTGATGATCGAAACGACCGAGGAAATCGATCTCTCCCTCAGCCCGGTAGCGAGCCCGGTCGCCGGTGCGATACAGACGTCCTCCCGGCGCTGTCGCGAAGGGATCGGGAACGAAAACCGCCGCGGTCAAAGCTGGCCGGCCGAAGTAGCCTTGGGCGAGCCCGTCGCCAGCGATCAACAGCTCCCCAGGAACACCGATCGGCCCCCAGCGAAGGTACTCGTCGACCAAGTGGACACGGGAATTGGAGATCGGAACGCCAATCGGCACCGCTGTCGCGCTCTCTTCGAGGTGGTCCAGCCGGTGGCATACCGCAAAAGTGGTGCTCTCGGTCGGCCCATAGCCGTTGATCAACTGCCGCGGCCGATCTTGGTGGTCGAGCACCGCCCGCACCCAGCGAGGGTCCGCGGCCTCGCCGCCAAAGATCACCTGTCGCATACCGCGGAAGGCACCGGGGAGTTCTTGTCCCACCTGGTCAAACACCGCCGCCGTTAGAAACAGCGTGGTGATCTTCTTCGCCCGCAGCTCGGCCGCCAACAGCGCGGGTGAGACCAGCGTCTGCTGAGCAATGCCCACCACCGCGCCGCCGTGCAGCAAAGCCCCCCAGATCTCGAAAGTGGCGACGTCGAAGGACGTATTGCACCCCTGCGCGATGCGCTCGTCACCGACCAGCTGGAGGTAATTGGTCGCCACCAGCAAACGCGTGATCGCCTGCTGCGGCACCGCCACTCCCTTCGGCCGGCCGGTCGAACCCGAGGTGTACATCACATAGGCCAGGCTCTCGGCCGCCGCCAAGGGCTCGAGCGATGCGGTCTTCTCCTGCTCCACCTCCGGCGCGGTATCGAGGCAGATCACCTTGCCAGAGAAGGCCGGCAGCTCGCTAGCCACCGCTGTCTCACTCAACACGATCTCGACTCCCGAGTCCTCCAACATCAGCCCTAGCCGCGTCGCCGGATAGGCCAAGTCGAGCGGCACATAGGCGCCGCCGGCCTTCAAGATCGCCAACATGGCGACGATCATCCGCGGCGAACGAGCCGCGTACAGACCCACTAGGGTGCCGGCCTCGACACCACGGCGGCGCAAGTAGCGGGCCAGCTGGTTGGCCGCGCCGTCCAACGCGCCATAGCTCAAGAACTGATCCTCGTAGGCCACCGCCACCGCCTGCGGGTGGGCTAAGGCCTGCACCGCAAACAACTCCGGCAGCGACGCTTCGCGCGGATAGACGGTAGCCGTGTCCGACCATGCGACCAACTGCGCCTGCTCACTCGCCGGCAACAACGGCAGCTGCCACAGCTGCCGCTCCGGATCCGAGACCACCCCATCTAGCAACACCCGCAGATGGCCCGCCAGACGCTGAATCGTCACCTCGTCGAAGAGATCGACGTTGTACTCCAAGCCGCCGCTGAGCCCCTCTTGGCCTTCCTCTAGGTTGAGGCTCAGGTCCCACTTCGAGGTTTTCCAGGCGAATTCGACCGGGTAGGTCTGCAAACCCGGTATCGCCGCCGTCCGCAGAATGCTCCGGTGCAGGCTGAAAGCTACCTGGAACAGCGGCGAGTAACTCAGGCTGCGCTGCGGAGCCAGCTCGTCGACCAGCCGCTCGAAAGGCAGATCTTGATGGTTCAATGCCCCCAACGTAGCTTCTCGAACCCCCGCCAACAGCTGTCGGAAGCCGAGCTCGTCGGCCACCTCGGTGCGCACCACCAGGGTGTTGACGAAGAAACCGATCAGGCCTTCGAGCTGCGAACGGTGGCGGCCGGAAACCGGCGTGCCGACGCAGATATCGCGCTGACTCGTGTAGCGCATCAGAAGCGTCATGAAGGCGCCCAGGAGCACCATGTAGAGAGTCGCTCCCTGAGTCTGGCCGAGGGATTCAAGAGCTTCGCTCAGCGCCTGCGGCAGGCGCAGATCCAACACAGCGCCGCGCTGACTCAGAACTGCGGGCCGCGCGCGATCCGTCGGCAGCTCCAACAGCGGCGGCGCGCCGGCCAGACGCTGGCGCCAATAGGCGAGCTGGGCAGCGCCCAGATCTCCTTCTTCTAACCAGCGCTGCTGCCAGGCGGAGTAGTCCACATATTGCACCGGCAGTTCCGCCAGCGGCGAGGCTTTCCCCGCCGAATAGGCGGTGTGCAACGCGGCCAGCTCGCGCATCAACACTTCCTGCGACCAACCATCGCTGATGATGTGGTGCGTGGTCAGCATCAAAATGTGGTCGTCCGGAGCCAGGCGCAGCAGCAGAACTCGGAACAGCGGACCGGTGCTCAGAGTGAAGGGGCGGCCAGATTCTTCTTCGACCCAGCGGTCCGCTACCCCTCGCCGCCAAGCCGCCGGCAAGGCGCTCAGATCGACCACCGGCAGCCGCCAGTGGCCGGCGGCGGCGATCACTTGCCGCGGCAGGCCGCCCGACGCTTCGAAACGGGTGCGCAGCACCTCGTGCCGGCGCACGATCTCAGCCAGGGCCTGCTCCACCGGCGCCAGATCAGAGTGCCCCGCGATGCCCAGCACTAGCGGCACGTTATAAGCCGAGCTGTGCGGATTCATCTGGTCGATGAACCACAGCCGCCGTTGGGCGAAGGACAGCGCCAGCGGCTCGCCATTGCGGGCTAGACGCGCGAGCGGCAGGCTAGCGTCATGGGCTTCCAGGAGTGCCGCATCGATCGTCTGCGCTAGGCCGCGGGCGGTCGGGGTCTCGAATAGGGCGCGCAGCGGCACTTCGACCTTGAACGCCTCGCGCAACCGTGAACGCAGTTGCACTGCCAACAACGAGTGACCACCGAGGGCGAAGAAGTCGCCATCGATATCAGGGCACTCGACGCCAAGGACACGGGAGAAACACTTCAGCACCAACTCTTCAGTTCCGCTCCGCGGAGCCGCCGATCCTTGGTCAGCAGACCTACGTTGATCCGGCTCCGGCAGCGCCTGCCGATCTACCTTACCGTTGGCGGTTAACGGCAACTCGGTCAGGAAAACGAATTCTGCGGGCACCATGTACTCGGGTAGCTTCAACAGAGCCAACTTGCGCAGCTCCACCACCGCCGGCGGCGGTGCCGCGCTACTCACTACATATGCCACCAAACGCCGGTCCCCGGGAGATTCGCGCGCCAGCACCAACACTTGGTCGACGTCGGCCTGTTCGCCCAGTACTTTTTCGATCTCGCCCAATTCGACGCGGAAACCATGGATCTTGACTTGATAGTCGACCCGGTCGAGGAATTCGATGCTGCCATCTACTCGATACCGGCCCAGATCCCCGGTCCGGTACAGTCGTGCTCCCGCCGTCGCCGCAAAACGGTCGGGCATGAACGCAGCAGCAGTGCGAGCGCTTTCACCGAGGTAGCCGCGCCCCACCCCGACCCCGCCGACACAAAGTTCCCCGGCGGCTCCCAGGGGTTGCGGCTCAAGCCAGCGATCGAGTACATAGAGACGCAACTTGGCTAGCGGCCGGCCGATCGGCACACCCGCCGCGCCGAACTCTCGCGGCTCGCGAATGAGCTGATGGGTCACGTCGTCGGAGCACTCGGTTGGACCGTAAGCGTTGACCAGCGGAATATCTGGGAAAGTCTCCAGCCAGCGCTGACAGAGGCCCGGCGGCAGAGCCTCGCCGGTGGGTATCAACCAGCGCAAACGACTCAGCCGGCTAGCCGTGGTGGAGGCCTGCAACTCGCCGAGCAAGACCTGCAATAACGAGGGTACGGTCTCGAAAATCGTGATCTGTTCTACTTCGAGCTGTTCGATCAACAAACCCGCATCATGAGTGATCCGATCGCCAAATATCGCCACCCGTCCGCCGACTAACAGCGGAGCAAAGAACTGCCAGACCGAGATGTCGAAGCACTGGCTGGCGGTCTGCGCCACTGCATCGCCCGCCGTCAAGGTCAGGTCTTCGATCTTGTTGAAAAGGTGGTTGACCATGCCCCGCTGTTCGACCATCGCTCCCTTCGGTACTCCGGTCGAGCCCGAAGTGAAGATCACATAAGCGAGATCGCTGAGGCTGCTCTTCCGCCGCATTTTGCTAGCGGCTGATTCTTCGGCCAGCAGGCTCTCGAGACCCTGAAGCTGTGGTGCCCCGACCACCGCATCGTCTGCCAGTGCTTCACGCAGAGACGGCAAGTAACGGTCACTGGCAAGAACCAGCGGCGCAGCGCTGGAATCAAGGATCAGTCGTTGCCGAGCCACCGGGTGGTGAGGATCGAGAGGTAGGTAGGCAGCACCGGCCTTGAAGACAGCCAGAATCGCGGTGAGTAAGTCGAGACCGCGATCGGCCAGCAGGGCCACCACGACGTTGGCAGCTACCCCGCGTAGGACCAGCGCTCTCGCCAACCGATCGGCCCGCTGATCGAGCTGGCGATAGCTCAGTCGATCGCCGCCGCAGCTGGCGGCTACCGCCATCGGTGTGCGCTCGACCTGAGCCGCGAAGAGATCGGCCAGGCAGCGGGGTTGAGGGAATTGCTCGCTGCTATCGTTCCACTCGGCGAGCAATTGATGGCGCTCAGCAGCTGAAATCAATGGCAGTTCGCGGAGCAGCTGCTGGGGATCCTCCACCACCGCACCGAGAAGACGCTGAAAATGGCTCAGTAAACGGCGAACGGTGACCTCGTCGAACAGGTCCGAGTTGAATTCCACCTCCGCGCTGAGCCCTTCTTCGGCGCTGCCCATGAACAACGTAAGATCGAACTTCGCGGTGCCGTTGGCGACCTCGAGAGGCGCCATCTCGATCCCCGGCAGCCGGCCGGCAACCTGCGGCACGTCGTCCGCGAACATGACCTGGAAGAGGGGCGAATGGCTCAGACTGCGCTGCGGTTGCAGCTCTTCTACCAACACCTCGAAAGGCATATCCTGGTAGGTGTAGGCATCTAGAACGACCTGCCGCGAACGCTCGATCAAGTCGCCGAAAGTCGATTCGCCGTGCAACTGCGACCGCAGCACCAGAGTGTTGGCGAAGAAACCGATCATGTTTTCGCTCTCCACCCGCTGGCGCCCGGCGATCGGCGTACCGACACAGATATCCTGCTGCCCAGTGTGGCGGTGGAGCAGAGCGTTGAAGGCCGCCGACAGCAGCATGAAACGAGTCACGGAGCGCTGCCTGCACAGTGCTTTCAGATCTTGCCGTAGAGACTGCGAAAGGTTTATTCGCAAGTGCCCGCCGCGGAAACTTTGCGTCGCCGGACGAGGTCGATCGGTAGCCAGCTCGAGGACGTTCGGAGCGCCGGCGAGCTGCTGTCGCCAATAGGAAAGATGCTGCTCGAGCACTTCGCCGCGGAGCCATCCGCGCTGCCAATGTGCATAGTCCGGATACTGGATGGCAAGGGGCAGGAGTGGGGACGGCCGACCCGCAATAAGGGCTCCGTACAAGGCGGTCAGCTCTTCGATCAACACCCCGACCGACCAGCCATCGCTGACGATGTGGTGCAGGGTGAGGAGAAATGCGTATTCCTCGTCCCGCAGACGCAGCAGGGTCGCCCGGAAAAGCGGACCGGTGGTCAGATCGAACGAAGTTCGAGCCTCCTCGACCACCCGGCGCTCAATTTCGAGTTGGCCAGCCACCGTTGCCAGCGACCGCAAGTCCACCTGGTCGAGGCGCATCGGCAGGTCGTCGTGAACCACCTGTCGCGGACTGCCGTCGGTGGATTCAAAAGTCGTGCGCAATGCTTCGTGCCGCGCCACCACTTCCTGGAGAGCCTGCCGCAGGGGTGCCTCTTGCAAGCGACCGTAGAGACGCACCGCGGTGCTGATGTTGTAGGCCGGGTTGTCTGGTTCGAGTTCGGCAAGAAACCACAGGCGCTGTTGATTGAACGATAGAACCAGGCTCTGGTCGCGGGCCACTGGTGCAAGCTCGGGCTGGGCCAGGTGCCGCCCATGAGCCTGGGCCTCCTCGACCATCTTGGCGAAACCAGCCACCGTCGGTTGTTCGAACAGGGTTTGCAGCGGCAGTTCGACCCTGAACTTCTCCTGCACCCGGGAAATAGCTCGACTGGCTAGCAGGGAGTGACCGCCCAGCGCGAAAAAATTGTCGTGAATCCCCACCCGCTCGGCCCGCAGAAGTTCACTCCAGAGGCCGGCCAAGAGTTCTTCCAGCGGGGTGCGGGGAGCCGCCGAAGATTCTTCTTCAACGTTCCACTGCGGCTTTGGCAGAGCGGCTCGATGGACCTTGCCGTTAGGTTGCAGCGGCAGCCCCGCAATCTCCACAAAAGCCACCGGCACCATGTAAGCCGGCAGCTTGGTCTCAAGGAACTCGCGCAGCACGGCACGGCTGAGCGCCGGCTCAGCGGTCGGCACCACATAGGCCACAAGTCGGGCATTCGCCGGTATTTCATTGTCGGCGATGACGACCGCGTCCTGTACCTGCGGATGCTGCCGCAGCACCACTTCGATCTCTCCCAACTCGATGCGGAAGCCACGCAACTTCACTTGCTGATCGGTACGGCCGAGGAAGACCAAATGGCCATCGGGGAGGTAGCGCACCATGTCGCCACTGCGATAGAGGCGCGCCCCAGGCAGCGTGGAAAAGGGATCGGGAACAAATGCCTCGGCGCTCAATGCAGGCCGACGGAGATAGCCACGGGCGAGCTGTACACTGCTGACATGAAGTTCACCTGCCATGCCAGTCGGCACCAGGCCAAGTTCTCGGTCGAGAACGCAACATCGGGTATTCTCGAGCGGCCGGCCAATCGGTACCTCGGGCAACCTACCGCGATCCTCCGCGGAGATCGCCTGCAAATCGATCCTGGTCACTACGACGGTGGTCTCAGTGGGCCCATAAGTATTGAACGTCGGGCCGCGGGTCGCCGCGGTCCAGGTCGCCGCACACTCAGCGAGAGCTTGCTCGCCACCAAACGCGGTCAGGCGCACCGAGGCCGGAAACTCCACCACACCTGCCGCAACAGCAAAGGAAAGCTCGTGCCAATAAGCCGTAGGCAGGATCAAGACGGTGATCGCATGGGCCTCGAGAGCGGCAAAGAAATCGCTGGTAGAGCGCAGCATCGATGTTTCGCGTAGCACCAAGACAGCACCCTGTTGCAGGGTAGAGAAGATCTCCTCGATGCAGGAGTCAAAGCTAATCGAAGAGAATTGCAGCACCCGATCCGAGGATTTGATCCCATAGCTTCGTATCACCGACTCGGTGTAGTGGGCCAAGCCGCGGTGGGTTGTCATCACCCCTTTGGGTTGGCCGGTAGAGCCAGACGTGTAGACTATGTAGGCTAGATTGTCGGCCGTGACTGCAACCCGCGGTGCCACCGAGCCACCCGCAGCGACCGACGACCAGCCACAGTCGAGACAAAGTCGAGGGCAGGCCAGCCTCGCGAAGCTGTGCTCCAGTTGTTCCTCGGTCAGCAGCACCGAGCAACGAGAATCTTCAGCCATGAAGAGCAAACGATCCTGCGGATACGCGGGATCAAGCGGCACAAA
This sequence comes from Candidatus Multivoradales bacterium, assembly GCA_965248925.1. Lineage (GTDB taxonomy): Bacteria > Acidobacteriota > Thermoanaerobaculia > Multivoradales > J023 > CBDFLE01. The sequence goes on from CBDFLE010000005.1 coordinate 1,531,919, forward strand.
AGCTCCCCCTGCCTTGAGGATCCCCAGGACCCCGACGATCAGCTCCAGGGAGTGGTGCAGGCAGATACCTACCAACACGTCGGGTCCCACTCCGAGTTTGCGCAAGTAGTTTGCCAGCTGATTGCCACGGCGATCGAGCTCGCCGTAGCTCAGCTGCCGACCACGGTAGCTCACCGCCACGGCCTCCGGGGTGGCCAAGGCCTGAGCCTCTAGCAAGCTGACTTCTGAGATTTCACCCCAACCTCGCCAGCGCGGCCCTTCCCGCCATTCGTAGACCAGCTGATGGGTCTCCTCGGCGGACAGCAGGGCGAGCCGCGACAGGGGCTGGTCTGGGTTGGTCAGGCAGCTCTCGAGGAGAATCTCGAAGCGCCGCGCAAACCGCTTCCCGGTCAGCGGTGCGAACAGGTCGGCTGCAAAGTGGAAGCTCGCTTCCAGGCCGTCTGCCCGCTTCCACATCTGCAGATCGAGGTCATACATCGAAGCCTCGAGTTCGGTCGTCACCTGTTCCAGGCGCAGAGCCGGCTGGCCCTGGTCCCAACGCTCTTCAGCGGTGAAAGCAAAGCCGGCTTGAAATACCGGGTTGCGACTCGGATCCCGCTCAATACCGAGGTGCTCGACCACCTTGTCGAAGGACAGATCCTGGTGGCTCCTGGCGGCGATGACTACATTTGCCACGCGTCGAATCAGCCGGCGAAAATTCAGCTCGCCCCCGAGGTCGGTACGCAACGCCAGGACATCGACAAAGAAGCCCATGACCTGTTCTAGAACCTGACGGCTACGATTCGAGCTGGGGATGCCGACCACCAAGTCCTGCTGCCCCGACTGGCGGTAGAGAAAGACCTTGAACAGCGCCAACAGGGCAATAAAGAGAGTCGCCCCTTCGCCAGCCGCCAGAGCCTCCATCGCCTCCATCCGTCCGCTGCTTATCCAGATCGAGCAATGAACCCCGCGTGAGCTGCGCCGCGACGGCCGGGCCCAGTCGGTGGGCAACTCGAGAGCGACCGGCGCTCCCTGCAAACACTGACGCCAAAACTCGACGCCGCGTTCAAGCACCGCGCCCTGCAGGCGCTGGCGCTGCCAAAAAGCGTAGTCGGCGTACTGTAGCGGCGGTTCGGGCAGGACCAGCGCTCGTCCCCGGGAGAACGCTTGGAAAAAAGCCCCGAGTTCCTTCATAAAAATATTCAACGACTCGTCATCGGTGAGGATGTGGTGCGTATTTACGAGCAACAGGTGTTCGCCGCTCAGCAGTACCACCGTAACCCGCCAGGGCGGAGCCGCACCCAAGTCGAAAGGACGTCGGGCATGGGCCGAGGCCAACTGCCGGGCTTCAATTTCACCGTCGTCACCGGCCAGCATACTTAGATCGATCAGCGGCACAGGTAAGCGAAACGCCTCCACCACCACTTGCACCGGCTGCCCGTCGACCGCCGGAAAACGGCTGCGCAAAATCTCATGCCGCCGAATGACCGCGCCGAGACTCGCCTCGAGAGCCGCGAGCTGGAGCTGGCCACGGACCCGGAAGGTCAGAGGAATGTGGTAAACGGAGCTGGTGGGCTCCATCTGGTGCACCAACCACAGCCCCTCTTGACCGAAGGACAGCGGCAACGGTTCGCCGCGCGGCGCGCGCTCGATCGACTCCCCGCCCTGGCCATTTCCCTGCACCTGGCGCAGCAGATCCAGCAACTCCAGCTTGGCGCTGGCCATCTGTTCGAGCAGCTCGCCGGTCATCGCGCCCTCAGGCGCCCGATAGCGCAACCGATCCTGGTCGGCCCAAATGCGGATATCCGCCTGCCGCAGTTTGGCAAGGAGTTCCAACGGCGTCATAGCGTGCCCTCTTTCATCCCCGCCGGCAGAGCCAAATCTGCTTTTTCGGCGTCTGCTTGCGCAGCCCAGCGCAGAGTCTCGATAATCTCCGCCTGCTCCGCGACGGTGGGCAACTCGAATAGAGAGCGCAGGGGCAACTCCACTCCGAAAGTCTCTCGCAGACGCGAGAACAGCTGGGTGCCGAGCAGCGAATGCCCACCGAGTTCGAAGAAGCTATCGTGCCGGCCAACTCCCTCGATCGCCAGCAGCGACTCCCAGATAGCGGCGATGCTGCGCTCGCTGTCACCGTCAGGGGCAACGAAAACAGTCACCAATTCCGGGCGCGGATGGCGGTCAGCTCCGCCAGTATCATCGCGGGCATCCTGGAGCTTCACCCATTGATCGAATCTGGCCCGCAAATCGCCTGTCGATTGGATGATCTGAGAGACCCCATCGATGCTGGCAATCAGGCGCTGAAAGACTTCCCAGCCTTCCTCCGGCAACATCTCGAAGCGGGCGAGAGTCCTGCCCATGATCTCGTGTTGAGCTTCGTCAAGTTGCCAGGAATCCCAGTTGACCGAGATCCAGGGCTGCGTTGACGAACGGTTGTGCGCGTGGCAGAAAGCATCCATGAAGAGATTCGCCGCGGCGTAGCCTGCCAGGCCCAACCCGCCGAGGACCGAAGACAGAGACGACATCAGCAGACAGAAATCGAGCTGCCGATCCGCCAGCAACTGCTGCAGCACGTAGAGACCATGGACCTTTGGCTGGAAATGGCTCTCGCAAACTTCGCGCCCGATCTGCGCCACCGCTTGGAAGGAAGCCCCGTCAGTAATACCCGCGGCATGGATCACGCCGTGCAGCGTACTGAAACGTTCGTCGACCTGGCCTAGCACTATGCGCATCTGCTCCGCGTCAGCCACGTCGGCTTGAAGCAAGAGAATTTCGGCTCCTTGGGACTGCAAAGTCGCTATCGCCTGGATTCTCTGGCTGGTCGGATCCTCCTCAGCATGAGCCGCCAGCCATTGCGGCCATTCATCTTGGGCTGGCAATCCCGAGCGGCCCAGCAACACCAGGCGTGCTTCGTAGTCGCGAACCAAGCGGTGGGCGAGCTGCAAGCCAACCCCGCCTAGCCCACCGGTAATCAGGTAGACCCCTCTCCGACGCAGCCTTGGAGTGGGCTTGGGAGCGCCTTCCAAGCGCACCGGCTCGAAGCTCTGAACCCAACGCTGGGCATCGCGATAGGCCACCGTGAGCTCATCTGTTGGCGCCAGGAGTTCAGCCGTCAAACACTGCACCAGCCGCCCCTCTAGCGGCGTGCCAGCCGCCGGTAGCACGAGGTCGAAACTGCGGCAGGTGACATTTAGGTATTCCTGGGGTATCACCCGCACGGCGGCGAGTACCGTCGCCTTCTCCGGCTCAAGTTCCTCACTTGCGGTCACCGATTGCACCCCGCCCGACAGCAGATGCAGGTCGAGCGGCGCGTTGCTGCCGCTTTGGCCGATCGCCCGAGTCAGCCGGAGCAGGCTGTAGAAACCAACTTCCTGGGCGCTGGCGAAGCGGTCGGCAAAGTCATCCACCGCCGCTGCCGAATCGAGAAGCCAGGCGTGAAGAATCGATCCGGGAAATGTATCGAGCGCTGCGAACAGCTCGCTATAGTTCTCCGGCGATCGCGGCTCGACGACGAAACGAGTTGGCGAGAGCTGCCTAAAAGCCTGCCCACGCTGCACAGTGACGACCCTGCAACCCCGTTCTTCGAGGCCCACCACCAGCTTTTGGGTGAATTCGCAGCCGTCGCTGAAGACCAGCCAATCGCGGTCCGCCGCCGCTACCTCGAGCGGCGCTTGGGGGGGCAACGAGGACTTCCAGCCGGGCAAATAGAACCAATCACTGATATCAGGTTTCTTGCCCTCGTCGACCCATTGCGAGCGGCTAGCTCCGGGGGGGGTTGAAGGCTCGATCCAGTAGCGCTGACGGGTGAAGGCGTAGGTTGGCAGCGGCACCCGATGGCGACTCTCGTCGACGTAGAGGCGTTGCCAGTCGACCCTCGCCCCCGCCATCCACAGCCGGCCCAAGGCACTCAGCAGCTGAGCCTGATCGGCCCGCCGTTCGTGCACATGCCGCATCGACGCCACCACCGCTTGGTCGCGGCCACTGTGCTGGCGCACCAGGGTCCCCAGAGTTTGGCCCGGACCAACTTCCAGATAGATCCTCTTGGGCTCAGCCAACAGGGTCTCTAAACCTTTGGCCAAACGCACCGTGCGGTACAGATGCCGCGCCCAGTAAGCTGGATCGGTCGCTTCCTCGGCCTCGATCCAAGTCCCGGTGACATTGGAGACGAAGGGGATGCGCGGCGCTTTGAGCACCATCGAAGCGACCAGCTCTTCCAGATCTCGGGCGATCGGTTCCATCATGCTGGAGTGGAAAGCGTGCGAGGTCTGTAAGCGGTGGCTCTCCAAGCCACGGCCGGCGAGCTGCTGCTCGAACTCTTGCAAGGCCTCTTCGGGTCCGGCGACAACACACAGCGCGGCACCGTTGACCGCCGCCAGAGAGAGCTCGCCGCTCAACCCGGCCTGGCATTCGTCCTCCGCCAGAGGCACCGCGAGCATGCCGCCGGCAGGCAACTCTTGGATCATCCGCGCCCGCAGGGCGACCAGGCAGAGGGCGTCGTCAAGGCTCATCACGCCGGCCAGACAGGCGGCGACATATTCGCCAAGACTGTAGCCAATCATCGCCTGTGGCCGTATACCCCACTCCATCCACTGCCGGGCCAACGCGTACTCGATGACGAAGACCGCTGGTTGCGCCAAATCGGTGCGGAAGATCGGCGAGGCCGCCGCTGAATCTGCCCCGTCACGGCCCAGCAAGGAGCGCAGATCGGGGGCAGCCTCCGGCTCGCCATCGCTCACCGCGGCGCCAGAGAACAGCAGCGAGCGGATGTCGAGTCTGAGATAGGGACGCAGCAGCTCGGCGCACTGGTTAATCGCGGCGCGGAAGGCCGACTCCTGCTGGTACAACCCGGCTCCCATGTCGACGTAGTGATCGCCAAGGCCCGGCAGTAGGAAGGTCACCGGTCGTTCACTCGCTCGACTGATGCTGGTCAGCAATCGGCGCGGGGAGACCTTAGTCAGTACTTCGCGGGCATCTTCACCACTGCGACAGACCAAGATCTGCCGGTGCTCCAGGCGTCGCCTGCCAACCTGCAGAGTGAAGGCGACATCGGCCAGAGGGACTTGCGGGGACTTCCCCAAATAACTTGCCAAATTCGCCGTCGCCGCCGCTAACGCACTCTCGGTCTTGGCTGACAACAGCAGCAGTTGCCAGGGTCGCGAAAGCCCGGCCTCAGCTACCGCTGGCGCCTCCTCAAGCACAAAATGTACGTTGGTGCCACCGAGGCCGAGGGCATTGACCGCGGCCCGCCGCGGCTTACCGTTGGAGCACCATTCGCGCCCCTCGGTCTGTACGTAAAAGGGACTGGAGTCGAAGTCGATCTGCGGATTCGGGCTCTCGAAATGCAGCATCGGTGGCAGCTGCTGGTGATGGAAAGCGCAGGCCATCTTGATCAAGCTGGCGGCTCCCGAAGCACGATCCATATGGCCGACATTGGTCTTCAGCGAACCAATGCCACAGAACTGGCGTTCGGCGGTCTCACGGCGGTAGGCACGGGTCAAGGCGGTCACCTCGATCGGGTCACCGAGCTCGGTGGCAGTTCCGTGAGCCTCGATGTACTCGATCGACTCAGCCGCCACTCCGGCATCCAGCAGCGCGGCGCTCACCGCTGCCACCTGGCCCTCGACACTCGGCGCGGTGTAACCCACCTTCAGCGACCCGTCGTTGTTCATCGCCGAGCCCTTGATCACGGTGTAGATCGTGTCGCCATCAGCAACGGCATCGCCGAGACGCTTGAGGACCAGAATGGCGACACCATTGCTGCTCAGGGCTCCTTTGGCGCGAGCGTCGAAAGTGCGAGTGTGACCGTCATCAGACTCGATGCCGCCTTCCTGGAAGAGATAGCCCACCGCATGCGGCACCGCTATGCGGGCTCCTCCGGCCAAGGCGATATCGCACTCACCGTCTAGCAGACTGCGACGGGCCATGTGGGTAGCCACCGCCGAGGTCGAGCAGAAGGTCTGAACGGTCACACTCGGTCCGGTCAGGTTGAGCTTGTACGACACCCGCGTGGCCAGCGAGTCGTTGGTGTTGCTGATGCCGGCTTGCAAAACCATCGCCGGATTGGTCTCGGCCTGGGCGGAGCGCACCAAGTTGTTAAACAGATAGGTACTGCTGTTGGTGCCGCCGAACACGCCGATCAAACCGGCATAGCTGCCAGAGTTGTAACCGGCGTGTTCGAGAGCTTCCCAAGAACACTCGAGAAACAGCCTTTGCTGGGGATCGAGCACGCTGGCTTCCATCGGCGAGAAGCCAAAGAGCTGGGCATCGAACTGATCGATGTCGTCGATTACCGCGCTAGCCCGCACGTAGTTGGGATCGGCGAGTTCCGCGGCGCTGACTCCAGCCTGCAAAAGCTCTTCTTCGCTGAGTGCCGAGATCGACTCGACCCCCTGCACCAAGTTGCTCCAGAACTGATCGACATCGGTGGCTCCCGGGAAGCGCCCGGCCATGCCGATGATGGCGACATCATCACGCTCCACCTGCCGGCGGAGGCACTCGCGGCGGCGGCGCAGCTCACTTTCGGCGGCCGACTCGCTCTCTAACTCCTCCTCTTCGGCATTCAGCAGTCGAGCCAACGAGCGCACGGTGGGAGCCTCGTAGAGCGCCACCGGCGACAGCTCGACATCAAGCGCACTTTTGATCTCGTTGACCACTTGCAATCCGATCAACGAGGTGCCGCCCAAGTCAAAGAAGTTGTCGTCGATGCCAACACTCTCAAGGTTGAGAACTCGCTGCCAGATGTCGCCGATCTCGCGTTCCAGCTCGCTATCGGCGGCAACGTACTCGACACCGAGAACCGGTCGCGAATGGCTCGCCACCTGAGACTGCCGCGATTCGGCGATCGCGTCGAACATCTTGTTCACCGAAAAATCCTGGCTGCCTTCGAGCAGAGTCTGGAACTCAAGGGTCGACACCACCATGCTCGAGAGGTCTCCCGACAAGATACGCTCCACCGCTTCCATGCCCTCGGTGAAGGAGATGCCAAAGCGGCGACGGCTTTCACGGAAGAACTCCTGCGCTTCCTGGTGGAAGCCCTCGAGTCCCTGCGACCAACTGTCCCACTGCCACTCACCCCAGGCGATCGCGGCCACTCGCCGATGGCGCGAAGGCAGTAGGGCGTAACTGTCGAGAAAGGCGTTGGCGGCGGCGTAGTCCACTTGCCCAGGGCCACCGCCAGTGATTCCCGAGGTCGAGGAGAAGAGCAGCAGGAAATCCAACGGCGGGGCGGTGGACAAAGCCTCTTCGAGGGCCAAGACGCCCTGCACTTTGGGGGCCAGAATCTCGGCCGATAATTGCCGGGTTTTCAGCTGCACGAGACCCTGCGGCGGAACTGCCGCGGTGTGAATAACTCCGTGGATCGCGCCAAAGTGCTCCAGCGCCTCTGCCACCGCCGCGCCGATCGCCCGCTGATCGGCGACATCGGCGCTCAGCGCCAGGACCTCGGCACCGGCCGCTTCGAGCGCCAGCACTCCGCGCAGCTTGCGCGCCAGGTCGGTGTCGGTATCTGCCGCGGCCACAAGCAGCGGCCATTCCTCCCGCGGCGGCAGGGTCGAACGTCCGAGCAACACCAAACGGGCACCTACGCTCCTAAAGAGATGCTCGGCAAGCGCCATGGCGATGCCACCGAGACCGCCGGTGATCAAATAGACACCCTCGCGACGCCAGGAAGGGCAACCATCCGTCGGCACCGCGGTCGACTGCCTCTCGTACCGTCGCAGCCAGCGCTCGGCCGAGCGTATAGCCACGATCTGGTCGGCGGGCTCGCCTGCCCTGATCTCCGCAGCCAGCAGAGCGGCGAGGGCCGGAACCGCTGGGGCTGCTGGATCGGCGAAATCCGCCAAGGCCACGTCGATCATCCGACAGCTGATGTTCTCGTGCTCCTGGGGAATCACCTTGCACGGCCCCATCAACGCTGCCTTGACCGGCTCGACCAAGTCACCTTCCAGCACTCGGAACTGCCGGTTGGAGACCAGCACCAGATCGACGTTCTCAAAACCACCCCGATCAGCCAACGTCTGGGTTAACAGGATGACGCCATGGAAACCCAAATCGAGGCCCGCTGCGACCTCGGCAACCTCGGCCGGCTGCTGACTTGCCGCCGTAACACTCCACAGATGGATAACCCCGCAAGGCACCTGGTGGCCAGTGAGCAGCCGCTCGTAGTCGGCCCGGCGGCCAGGATTGATGGCGTAGGATCCTTCGGCGTGGCGGATGAAACGATCGCCGGCCGCGACCGTCACCACCTCCTCGCCGACTTCGCGAAGTTGCTCAGCCAGGGCCAATCCCAGACCTTGACCGTCGATCATGACCCACCACGGCCGCCCCTCGCCGGACCCCGCGGCGGGCTCAGGAGACGGCAGGGCAAGGCTGTCAACAGCACCAGCGGAGGTCCGCGGCAGGGCTTTCAGCAGCACCACGGCAGGCACGCTCTGCTCCTCGGACAGCTGCTCGCGGAGGCCGTTTTCGAGGGCACCGACCAAGGTCGCATCCTCCACCTTGGCGACGGCACGGAGAAAGGCCCGCCGTTGACGATGGCGAATGCTGGGAGCGGGCTCGGGCAGGTCGCGAATGGCGAACAAATTGTAGAGCACCGAGCCTTTGAGCAGCGGGTCCTGCTCGATAACCACTTGGAATCCACGCTCCTGTAGCAACCGCTCGATCTGTTCCAAGCGACCCTCCAGGTCGTGCACCTCGATGACGATCTGGCGGATCAATTTCCAATGCTCCTCACGCAAGCCGGCCAGCACCTCGAGCTCTGCTTTCTGCACGTCGATCTTCAGCAGATCAATACAGCCGACCTCGCACTCGTCGATCACATCCGAGAGCACCCGCAGGCGACATTCGAAAGTCTCACTACGGAAGCGCTCTTCGAGCAGGCCGTCGGCGAAACCCAACAACTCGCCAACCCCCTTGATGCCGGCATCGCGCTCGCGCTCCATCATCAACTTGAGAATCTCTTTCTCTTCTTCCTTGTCGGCGTGAAAGGAGGACATTCCCGAACTTTTGGGATAGAAAGTGAACTCGGCCATCGCCGCACGATCGGCGATGCCAAAATTGAACAATCGGGCATTCACCTGATTGAGAGCGATATTGAGACGCAGCTTGTCGAACAACGGCGGCGCCGGCTCAAAGGCATAGATCAGAGGGTCTTTGCAGGCTTGGTGGGCAAAGAGGGTGAAGGAACCAATGTTGGCGCCAACATCAAACACGCACGCTCCGTCGCGCAGCTCGATGCCATTGCGGCGGTAGATCTCCTTCTCGAAGATATCCTCATAGAAGTGCTCCGCCTCGGTCTGGCCCTGGCAAACCACCTCCATGCCGTTGGGCCAGGTCTGCACCCGCTCCCCTTCGACCACGGCAGCAGGTAGTTCGGTCGGTACCACGTAGGCCACCAGACTCTCGCCGGCGCCGCGAGGCTCGGTGTGAACCTCACGGACGCCTGACTGGGCGAGCAGCAGCGCCGTCACCTGCTGCTCTCGCTCACCGCTCCCGACCACCACCTCGGCCGAATCGGCGGCGCTGTCCTCGGCCTCTTCGCGATGCCACACCGGGGCGTAGAACCAGTCGTCATAGGCCTCCTTGTGCAGGTCGGCAAGGTGGCGCTCGATCACCGAACTCTGTGGCGCGGCCTTGGCGCTGGTCTGGAGCCAATAGCTCTGGCGCTCGAAGGGGTAGCCAGGCAGCGGTATGCGGCCGCGTTGCAAACGGTGGGTCGCTGCCCAGTCGACCGCGACACCGGTCATCCACAGCCGACCCATGCTAGCGAGCAAGAAGGCTCGATCCGGCTGCCGGTTGTACAAGGCCCGCAGGGTCGATGCGGTCCGCGCGCCGCGCGCCGCATCACACTCGGGATGCTGTTTGGCGAAGGAGATTAGGGATTGGCCTGGTCCGACTTCCACCAGTGTCGAGTCGCTGCTCAGGAGTTGGCCAAGACCGTCGCTGAATCTCACCGTCTCGCAGAGATGGCGGATCCAGTAGCTCGGGTCGACCGCTTCTTCAGGTCGGATCCAGGTGCCGGTGACATTCGACACGTAGGGAATCTGTGGCGCGGCGAGTTCGAAACTCTCGATCAGCTCTCGTAACGGCGTGGCGATCGCCGCCATCATCGGCGAATGGGCGGCGATCGAACCGGCCAGGCGGCGGTAGACCACCCCCCGCTGCTGCAACTCCACCTCGAGCACCACGACCGCCTCGAGCGGTCCGGAAACCACCTGCAAGCTGGGACCGTTGACCACCGCGATGACCAGGTCGTCACCGAGCAGCGGCTCGAGCTCCGCGGCAGGCAAGGGTACGGCGACCATGGCGCCGGGAGGCAGCTCATCGATCAAACGCGCCCGGCGGCAAACCAGGGTCAGGGCATCTTCCAGGGTGATGACTCCGGCCAGGCAGGCGGCCACGTACTCACCCAAGCTGTAGCCGAGAAGGGCCTGCGGACGCACCCCCCAGTCGAACAGCAGGTGGGCCATCGCATAGTCGATCACGAACACCATCAAGTGAGCAAAGACGGTGCTCTGCTGCTGGCCATCGCCAAGGTCCGCGCCCCGCACTCGCAACATATTCCGCATGTCGAGCTTGGTGGAGCGCTCACCCTCGGGCTCACTGTCTTCAGCAACATCGGAAAAGAGCTGATCGCGCAAGTCAGAGCCGAGTTCGTCGCGGAGCAGCTCGCAACACCTATCGACGGTGCGGCGAAAAGCGGGCTCTTGGCGATAGAGTCCCAAACCCATGTCCGGGTAGTGATCGCCGACCCCAGGCAATAGAAAGCTCACCTGGCGGTCACGACGAACCTCAGCATGGGTTTCCAGCCGGCTGCCATCTGCCAAACCGGCGACGGCATCTTTGAGATCTAGGGCCACTAAGGCTCGGCGGTGCTCAAAAAGGCGGCGGCCGGCTTGCAAGGTGTAGGCGAGATCACCGAGCTCGACAGTGGGACGGCTTTCCAGGTATTGGCCTAGGTTGCTGGTGGCCTGTTCGAGAGCGGCCGCGGTGCGGGCCGAAAGCACCAACAATTGCCACTCTCTCGAGGGGTTCTCGGCCGCTGGCGGCGCCTCCTCAAGAATCATGTGGACGTTGGTGCCACCGACTCCGAGGCTACTCACCCCGGCCCGTCGTCTGCCCTTCGCCGGTGCCGGCCAAAGCTGCAACTCAGTGCTGATATAGAACGGGCTACCGTCGAGACCGAGTTTTGGATTGGCTTGCTCGAAGTGCAGGGTCGGCGGTAGGCATTGGTGCTCGAGGGCCAACACCACCTTGATCAAGCTGGCGACTCCGGCGGCCCGATCCAGGTGCCCGACGTTAGCCTTCACCGATCCCAAGGCGCAGAAACTCTGGTCGCTGGTGTGCTGGCGAAAAGCTCGGCTGAGGGCGATCACCTCGATCGGATCACCGAGCGGCGTGGCGGTGCCGTGGGCCTCGACCAACTGCAAGCTGTCCGCGCTGACCGCCGCTTGGTCCAGCGCCCGCTGCACCACCGCGGTCTGAGCATCGACGCTGGGAGCGGTGTAGCCGATCTTCAGCGAGCCGTCGTTGTTGATCGCCGAGCCCTTGATCACCGCGCGGATGTTGTCGCCGTCGGCGACAGCGTCTTCGAGACGCTTGAGCACCAGCAGGCCGACCCCTTCGCCGAACACCGTGCCGGTGCCACGGGCATCAAAACAACGGGTGTGGCCATCGTCGGAGACGTACTCCCCCTGGGTGAAGCTGTAGCCCGTCTTCTGCGGAACGTGCAGCGAAACACCTCCGGCCAGCGCCATATCGGCTTCGCCGTCGAGCAAGGTGCGCACCGCGAGATGGATCGCCACGGCCGAGGTGGAACAGAAAGTCTGCACCGTGAAACTCGGCCCCGTGAGGTTCAGCTTGTAAGACACCCGGGTGGCCAGCGAATCTCGGTCATTGGCGATCGAGGCCTCCAAACCCACCATCCAGCGCAGGATCTCCGGATCCTGGAGGTGGCCCATCAAGTAGGTGCTGATATTCGATCCACCAAAGACCGCCACCCGGCCGTCGCAGCGCAGCGAGTCATAGCCGGCGTTCTCCAGCGCTTGCCAGGAACACTCCAGAAAGAGCCGGTGCTGCGGATCGGTGTAGGTGGCCTCGCGCGGGCTGAAACCAAAGAACTCAGCGTCGAACAGATCGGAGTCTTCGAGAATCGGCCGTGCAGCGACGTAGTCTTCGCGACCATAGTCGGCCGGGTCGACACCTGCCTCGGCCAGTTCTTCCTCAGTAAAGTAGGAGACCGACTCCACCCCATCGCGGAGGTTGCGCCAGAACTCCTCGGCGTCGCGAGCGCCGGGAAAACGACAGCTCAAGCCGATGATGGCGATGGCACCGCTGCCGCCCCCCGGGGGCGTACGAGGACGCGGCGTGGCTTCTTGCAGCGGCTTGCTGGGGCCGGTTTGGGCAGCCAAGCGTTTGGCCAGCTCGGTGATTGTCGGCGCTTCGAACAGAAACACCGGCGAGAGCTGCACCTCGAGCTCTTTCTGCAGCTCCGAAACCACCTGGATGGCGGTCAAAGAGGTGCCCCCGAGATCGAAATAGTTGTCGTCGATACCGATCTTGTCAATGCCCAGACTGCGCTGCCAGACCTCGACGATCTTCGCCTCCAGATGGTCGCTCGGCGGCATGTAGGCGCTCTGTAGATTGGGGCGCGAATACACCGCCGTCGGGCGATTCGCCGCCGTCGGGTCGGCGCCCCCGCGGCGCTCGACCCAGAGTTCGAGGCGAGCCTGTAGGTCGCCGGTAGAATTGACCACTTGGGGTCCCGGTAGAGCGCTGACCAGGCGCTCGAAAGCCGCCACACCTTCACTCGGCGACATCTCAAACTCGGCGATGGTCTTGCCGATCACCTGATGCTGGGATGGGCTGAGCTGCCAGGTATCCCAAGCGACCGCCAGCCAAGGCGAGAGACCTCCACCGCGCTGACGGCTCAGGCAGAAGGAATCCATGAAGGCATTGGCGGCGGCGTAAGCAACTAACCCAAGGCCGCCCAAGACCGTCGACAACGAAGACATCAGCAAACAGAAGTCGAGTTCGCGCCCAGCCAAGATCTCATCCAGGACCCGCAGACCGTCGATCTTGGGGCGGAAATGCCATTCCGCTTGCTGACGCGTGATGTCCTGAATCACCCCAAAGGCCGCCGGGTCGGAAATGCCGGCGGCGTGAATGACCCCATGCAACTCGCCAAACTCATCCAGCAGACGAGCCAGGACCTCCTCCATGCCCTGTTTGTCGGCAACGTCGGCGGCAAGCACCAGCACCTTGGCACCGCACTCCTCGAGCCGGCGTACCAGGCGGATCTTCTCGCTCAGCGCGTTGTCTGCTCCATGTTCGCTGAGATACTCGTCCCAATCCCCAACCGGCGGCAGCACCGAGCGCCCGACCAGCACCAGCCGTGCTTGGTAAGTGCTGGCCAGATGATCGGCCAGCACTCGGGCGACGCCACCGAGACCGCCGGTGATCAGATAGACCCCATGGTGGCGGAGATTGACCTCGCCAGCAGCCGCGGCCGGTACTTGGAGAGGAGTAAATTCCAAGCGGAAGCGCTGGCCACCGCGCCAGGCCACCCGCCCCTGGCCAACCGCTCCGGCGGCGGTGACCTCGGCGCAGAACTCTTGGAGACGCGGCCCGTCGGCGGCTAGCTCGGCGGCTACCACGTCGATGCTGCGGCAGCGCAGGGTCGGAAATTCCTGCGGGATGATCTGGGTCGGGCCCAGCAACGTCGCCTTGGCCGGCAGCAGCCGGTCGCTGTCGAAGACCCGGTGCAGCCGATCGGAAATCACCATCATGTCGAGCGAGGTGGTCAAATAGTGGCCACCGAAAGTCTGCGCCAGGTGGATCAAGCTGAAATAGCCAAGTTCTTGCAGAGCCTGCGGCTCGACCGGATTGTCGCCGGTGACCGTCCACAGATGCAGCAGCCGGCTCGGCAGCTGATCACGCTCTTTCAGTCCGCGGCACAAGCGCTTGTAGTGGTCGCGACGGCCCGGTTGAAGGGTCCAGGCAGCACCGTCCTGGCCACTGGAAAAATCATCAGCAGCCTCGACCAAGACCACTTCCCGGCCAGACTCCTGCAAGGCGCCGGCAACCCGTCCCCCGATACCGAGCCGATCGCAAAAGATCAGCCAACGTTCGCCGCGGGCTGGCGCCGAGAACCTGGGCACACTGGCGGCTTGCCATGCGGGCAGATAGAACCAGTCGGCGATCTGCGACTTCTTGCCCGCGCCGGTGGACGGCGTGACCGCGGCCGTCGCAGCTGGCGGCACCCAATAGCTGACGTTGTCGAAGGCATAGGTCGGCAATGCCAGCCGGCGGCGGCGCTCGCCGCCGTAGAATTTGACCCAGTCGACTTCGACCCCGGCCAGCCACAACTTGCCCACCGTGGTCAGCAGGAAGGCCGAGTCGTCGAGCTGCCGCAACAGGCCATGGGAAACGGTGGCCAACACCACCCGCTCGCCGCTCGCCTCACGATCCGGATGCTGCCGCACGAAGGAGCCCAGGGACTGGCCCGGCCCGACTTCGAGCAGCACCGCGTTGTCCCGCTGAAGGATCTCGTCCAGACCCTGCGCGAATCGCACCGTCTGGCAGAGGTGACGCCCCCAGTAGGCGGGATCGGTCGCCTCGTCATCGGTAATCCAGGTACCGGTAGCATTGGCAACGTACGGAACCCGCGGCGGCTTGAGTTCGAAGGTTCCGAGCAGTGCCTCGAGTTCTTTTGCCACCGGCTTCATCATCGACGAATGAACCGCTCGCGAAGTCTGCAACCGGCGGCAGGCGACCTGCCTATTGTTCAGCAGTGACTCCAGGGCGTTGATCGCCGATTCGGGACCCGAAACCACCCCCATCGCCGGACCGTTGATCACCGCCAGACTCAATTCGTCACCCAGCAAGGCCTCGATCTCGGCGGTCGGCAGCGGCAGCGCAAGCATTGCCCCCGGGGGCTGCTCTTCGATCAACTGTGCCCGACGAACGGTCAAGGCGAGGGCATCTCTCAACTCCAGCACGCCGGCGATGCAGGCGGCGGCGTATTCGCCCAGGCTGTGGCCGATCAACGCCGTCGGCACCAGCCCCCAACTTTCCAACAAACGGGCCAGGGCAATCTCGACGACGATGATCGCCGAGTGGGTGAGGGCCATATTGCCGAAGGTCTCTACCGCCGGCTCGGCCGGGCCATCCCCTCCTCTTGCCAACTGGCGAAAGTCCGGCCGAGCCGGTGCCTCGGCCCCAGCACTAGGGAACAACACCGGGCGCAGATCCTGGCCCAAGAGGGGGAGCAACAGCTCGGCACACTTGTCGACCTGACGCTGAAACACCGGTTCGCTAGCGTAGAGGCCGGCGGTCATTCCGGGGAATTGATCACCGACGCCGGGGAAGAGAAAGACCACCTCGCGGTCGCGATGCTCTTGGTACGCAGTCAGCAGCCGACTCGGCTCCGCCCCACCGAGACAGGCCACCGCATCGCCAAGATCCTGGCACACCGCAATCCGCCGGTGGTTGAAGGCACTGCGGCCGAGGTGCAGGGTGTGGGCGACATCGGCCAGATCGAACTCGGGATGGGCGCTGAGGTGATCGCGCAGCCGCTGACCCGCTGCGGTGAGAGCGGTATCGGTCTTGCTCGATAGAGCGACCAGCTGCCAGGGTCGTGGTGAAGGGGTCGCGGGGGTGCGCGGCGGCGCCTCCTCCAACACGACGTGAGCGTTGGTCCCCCCCAAGCCAAAAGAGTTGACCCCCGCCCGGCGCGGCGCACCGGCAGTGGTCCACGGTTTGGTCGTGGTGTTGACATAGAACGGCGAGGCATCCCAGTCGGCGTCCGGGTTGGGATTCTCGAAATGCAGACTGGGTGGGATCTCGCGATGATTCAATGCCTGCGCTGCGCAGATCAAGCCGGTGACCCCGGAGGCTCGATCCATATGCCCGATACTGGTCTTGATCGAAGACAGAGCACACTTCTGCCGGCCCTGCACCTCGCCGAAAGCCCGCATCAGGGCTGCGATCTCGATCGAATCTCCCAGCTGGGTTCCAGTGCCGTGAGCCTCGATGTAGGAAATGGTCGCCGGATCGACCTCGGCATTGGCCAGTGCTTCGGCGATGACCGCGCTCTGGCCGCGCAGGCCCGGAGCGGTGTAACCCACCCGCTCTATCCCGTCGTTGTTGACCGCCGAACCCTTGATCACGGCGTAGATCGAGTCGCTGTCGGCCAGCGCATCTTCCAACCGTTTGAGCATCACGATGCCCAAACCCTGGCCCATGACGCTGCCGTTGGCTTGGGCGTCGAAGGCTCGGCAATGGCCGTCCGGAGAGAGGATGCCTCCCTCTTGGAAGACATAGCCATGACCTTGGGGAAAGCTGATCGCCACTCCACCGGCCAAGGCCCCGTCGCATTCGCCGATAACCAGGCTCTGACAAGCCAGGTGCACGGCCACCAAAGAGGTCGAGCAGAAGGTCTGAATCGACAAGCTCGGCCCCTTGAGATCGAGCTTGTAGGACACCGTCGAGGCCAACGAGTCGCGCTCGTTGCCCACCGCCAGCTGTAAGCCGCCGATCAACTCCATCAACTCGGGATGGGTCGCCAGGTTGTTCTGCACGTAACTTTGAAATCCCGAACCGGCAAAGACGCCAATCAATCCAGGGAAAGTCTCGGGACAGAGGGCGGCGTCCTCAAGCGCCTCCACCGCACTTTGCAGGAACAGCCGGTGCTGCGGATCCATTACCTCCGCTTCGCGCGGGGTGTAGCCAAAGAAGGAAGCATCGAAAAGGTCCGCCTGCTCGACCAAGGTCCCAGCCGCCACGTATTGCGGCTGCCGCATCAACTCCGGATCCACCCCAGCAGCCAACAGCTCGCGCTCGGAGAAATGGCGAATAGACTCCACCCCGGCGCGGATGTTGCGCCACAGCTCGGCTGGGCTGTCCGCGCCCGGGAATCGCCCCGACATACCGACAATGGCGACTTCCGAACCGTGGTAATCCTCTGACATGCCTCGATCTCCGTGGTTTCGTCTAGGCTTGAGGGCCGCGCTGGGTCCGCCCTCGGCGCCTTTGTTGTTGTGCTCTTTGGCGACGCGACGCTCCGCGCTCACGTCGCTGATCGAGATGCTCAGACTGATCTCCCGACTGTTCGACAAACTCCGTCATGGCCCGCACGGTCGAGGACTCGTAGAGCGCATACATCGGAATTTCCACTCTGAGCGCATCTTTCATGATGCGGGTCAAATCGACTCCGAGCAGCGAGTTGCCGCCGAGTTCGAAGAAACTGTCGTGTACGCCGATTTCTTCGAGGCGTAGCAATTGGCGCCAAATGCCCGCGATCTGCTGCTCTAACTTGCTCGCTGGCGCCACGAACGAGACCCCTAGCAGCGGCCGCGGATGGAAAGGCCGCTCCCCTTGGTCAGCCCGCACCGCCTCGAGGATGGTGGCGACATTGAAATGCCGGCTGAGTCGCAACATGACGCGGAAGTCGACGGTCGACACCACCACCCGCGGCACCGGCACCGACAAGGTTCGTTCGATAGCCGTCATGCCTTCCTCGAAAGAGACCCCGAACTTGCGCCGGTTTTTCTTGAAGAAGGCCTGGATCAAGGGGTCGAAACCCATCAGTCCTTCCTGCCACGCATCCCACTGCCACTCCCCCCAGTCGAGAGCCAGCACCCGCTGGCCGGCCTGGGATCGAGCGACGGCGAAAGCATCAAGAAAGGCATTGGCGGCGCTGTAGTCGACCTGGCCCGGACCGCCACCGGTGGCGGAGTTCATCGAGGAGAAAAGCAACATGAAGTCCAGTGGCAGCTGGGCTGTGACCTGTGCCAACACCAGAGTACCCTGGACTTTAGGGGTCAATACCGCGGCGGCGGCCTCGCGTGTGCTCAGCTGCATCAGCCCAGCGGCTGGCACACCGGCGGTGTGGAATACCCCGTTCAGGGTGCCGAAAGCCTCTAGGGTCTGGTCGACTGCACGCTGCATCTGCCGCCGGTCGGCGACATCGGCGGTGAGCACCAACACTTCGGCGCCCGCCTCTTCGAGGGCCATCACCTGGTGGATCTTGTCGGCCACGGAGCCCTCTACTTCTAGTTGCTCGGCCCAAGTCTCGCGGGTGGGTAGTCCGGAGCGGCTGAGCAATGCAAGGCGGGCACCGCGGGTGGCGAAGAGATGTCTGGCCACCGCCAGGCCGATACCACCGAGCCCGCCGGTGATCAAGTAAACCCCTTCTCGGCGCAGCGGCGTTTGGCCAACCCCTGCCGGCAGCTCCAGGGGCTCGAATTCTTGCACCCAACGGCGGCCGCCGCGCAGCGCGATCATCGTCTCACCCGCAGAGCCAGCCAACTCGGCGAAGAGCTGCTCGAGCAACTCCCCCTCTTGCGGGCTGTCCGCAGGCGGCAGGACGACATCAATGCTGTGACAGGTGGTCTGCGGGTACTCCTGCGGGATCACCCGGCAGGGCCCGATCAGTGGCGACACCTCGACTCGCAGATTCTCCTCGCCAGTCACTGATTGCAGGCCATCAGAGACCACGGCCAGACGCAGCGCACGGTCAGCACAGATATCGCCCATCGCCTGGGCCAGGCTGAT
Organism: Candidatus Multivoradales bacterium; assembly: GCA_965248925.1. Taxonomy (GTDB): domain Bacteria; phylum Acidobacteriota; class Thermoanaerobaculia; order Multivoradales; family J023; genus CBDFLE01. The sequence goes on from CBDFLE010000005.1 coordinate 1,550,447, forward strand.
CAGAGGGTAGAAACCACGATCGAGAGCCGCCTCGATCTCGTCCGCCTGAGCGCCCGCCTCATCGCTCAAGCTCCACAGGTGAATCACCCTATCCGGCAGCCGTTGATCACTCTTCATCTCGGCGAGTAGCTGGCGGATTTGATCTTGCTGACACGGATCGAGGGCATAGGTTCCGCGCCCCAGACGAGTGAACGACTCAGCGAGGGTCACCTGGGTAACCTGGAGACCGCCCTGCACCAAGCGTTCGACCAGCCGGCTGCCCAGGCCTTTCTCACCCCCCAACACCAAGCAAGAGCCGCCCTCGACCGCCGCGGCGTCGGCGTGCCCCTGGCCACTACTGACGCTGAAAGAGGGCACGGTCTGATTCCACACCGGAACGAAGAACCACTGCGAAGGCTCCGGGTTCTTGTCGAACTTGTCAAGTGAGACAGCCCCTTCCTCGGCGCTCTCCTCGGCCCCCGCTAGGGCCGCACCGCCGGCCTGAATCTGACGTAGCGATAGGGGCTCGATCCAGAACCGTTGGCGCTCAAAGGGATAGGTCGGCAGCGGTAGACGGTGGCGCTCTTCACCGGCACTAAAACCACTCCAATCGATCCCCACTCCCACCGCCCACAGCCGCCCAACGGTGTCGAGAAGGAAGGCTTGATCTGGCCGCGTCTCATGTGCTGGACGGAGGGTCGGCGCGATCACCCGCGGATGCCCCCGCCGGCATTCGGGGTGGAGCTTGACGAACGAGCACAGCCCCTGGCCAGGGCCGACTTCGATCAAAGCTGCCTCGGGTTCTTCGAGCAAGGTCCGCACCCCGTCGGCAAAACGTACGGTCTCGCACATGTGGCGAATCCAATACTCGGGATCGGTGGCTTGCGCGGGCTCGATCCAAGTCCCTGTCAAGTTGGAGACGAAGGGAATTTGCGGCGGGGCGAGCTGTGCTTCGCGCAACAATTCACGAACCTCATCACCGATCTCCGCCAACAGCGGTGAGTGTATGAGGTGGTTGGCCGCGAGTCGCTGGCAGATCAAGTCGCGACTTTCGAGTTTCTGCTGCAGCGCGTCCAGCGCTGCTTTCGGCCCCGAGACCAACGACACCGAGGGAGCGTTGACCGCAGCGAGCGAGAGCTCGTCGCTGAGCAGTTCCAGCACCTCTTCCTCAGGCAAGGGAACCGCCAGAATACCGCCGGCGGGCATCCGCTCCTGCATCAAGCGAGAACGCCTGGCCACCAGTCGCAAAGCCCCTTCCAAACTAAAGACCCCGGCCAGACAGGCGGCAACATATTCCCCCATGCTGTGTCCGATCAGCGCTTGCGGCAGGATCCCCCAACTCATCAACAGTCGGGCCAAGGCATATTCCACAACAAAAGTGGCGGGCTGGGAGAAGCGCAACTCGTTCAGCGGGCCGGCAGCTTCGTCGCGCTCACCACCGCCGCGACCCAACAGGTGGCGCAGACTGGGCGGGCTCTTGGTGCGTGCCACGGCGTCCGCAGGCATGCCAGAGAACAGCAGCTGCCGCAGGTCGATGCCGTCAAGTTCGTCCTCGAGCAACTCTGCGCAGCGATCCACTTCTTGCCGAAACACCGCCTCTTGCTGGTAGAGGCCGGCGCTCATATCGAGGTAGTGGTCTCCGGTCGGGAAGAGGAACACTACCCGCGGCGGCATCTTTCTAGCCCTGCCGCAGGAGACTCCATCGGCATCCGGCGCGGCCAGCTGCGCCACCGCTTCTTCGGCGTCACGGGTCACGGCAAAGCGCCGCTGCTCGAACTCACGGCGGCCCATCTGGAGGGTGAAAGCGACATCCGGCAGCGGACTCTTCGCAGTCGAACCCATCGACTCGCGCAACAAGAGCGACGCCAGCGACGACGACGCGGTGTCTCGCGCCGCCACCGTGCGGGCCGAAATCGGCAGCAGCTGCCAGGCCCGCGAAACACCACTCGGCTGGCGCTGGGGCGCCTCTTCAAGCACCACATGGACATTGGTACCGCCAACCCCGAGGGAGTTGACACCGGCGCGACGTGGCCGGCCATTGCTCTTCCATTCGAGCCGTTTGTTGTTAACAAAGAACGGGCTCGCCGCGAGTTCGATCTTGGGATTGGGCTCTTCGAAGTGAAGGGTAGGCGGCAGGACTTCTTCGCGCAGCGCCAAGACCGTCTTGATCAAACCAGCGACACCGGCCGCCCGGTCGAGATGGCCAAAATTGCTTTTTACCGAGCCGATGGCGCAGAACCCGCATGCCTCGGTGCCGAGACGGAAAGCCTTGGTCAGGGCCGCCGCTTCCACCGGATCACCGAGGTCGGTCGCCGAGCCGTGGGCCTCGACATAGCCAATGCTCTCGGCCCTAACCCCGGCATGGTCGAGAGCCATGGCGATCGCCTCCGCCTGCCCTTCGATACTCGGAGCGGTGTAGCCGATCTTCAACGAGCCATCGTTGTTGATCGCCGAACCCTTGATCACCGCGTGGATGGTGTCTCGGTCGGCCAATGCATCAGCCAGCCGCTTCATCACCACCACACCGACGCCGTCGCCAAAGACCGTCCCCTGTGCTTTAGCGTCGAAGGAACGGGTGTGGCCGTCCGGCGAGTCCTGGCCACCGGGATCGAAGCGATAGCCCACCTTCTGCGGCACGCGGATCGAAACCCCACCGGCCAGGGCGATGTCGCTCTCGCCGGTGAGTAGACTTTGGGCGCCCAGGTGAGTCGCCACCAAGGAGGTCGAGCAAAAGGTCTGCACCGCCATGCTCGGTCCCCTGAGGTTGAGTTTGTAGGACACGCGGGTGGTCAGCGAGTCACGATCGTTGGTGATCGCCGTCTCTAACTCGCTGACCGAATCCATAAACTCGGGCGACCCCAACATGCCGAGCAAGTAGGTGCTGATATTCGAGCCAGCGAAGAGGCTGATCGCCCCAGCGTAGCGCTGGGCGTCGTAACCAGCATGCTCCAGAGCTGTCCAGGCGGTCTCCAAGAAGACCCGATGTTGAGGATCCATCAACTCGGCTTCGCGAGGGCTGAAACCAAAGAAGGCGCTGTCGAAGAGTTCCACCCCGTCGAGCACCGGCCGCACGCGGACGTAGTTAGGGTCCTTGAACTCCTCCTCCGGCACCCCGGCAGCCAGCAACTCCTCGTCGCTGAAGATGGAGAGGGTCTCGACCCCTGCCTCGAGATTGCTCCAGAATTCCTCGACATCCCTGGCGCCGGGAAAACGCCCTGCCATGCCGATGATGGCGATCTCCTGCCGGCCGTCTGTCGACGGCCTCTGGCGGCGACGCTCGACCGCCGCCGCTAGCGCCGCGGTGGGCTGCTCGGCAGTCTGCGGCAGCAGTCGCTTGGCGAGCTCGCTGACACTTGGCGCGGCAAAGAGGAGATTCGGCGAGATCTGGCCACCGAACTCTTCCTGCAACGCCACCGTCACCTGGATAGCGGTCAATGAGGTGCCGCCGAGATCGAAGTAGTTGTCGTGCAGGCCAACTTCCTCGACACCCAGGATCCGTTGGAAGATCTCCGCGATACGACGCTCGCCGAAACTTTGCGCCGCCACAAAGGGGGTCTGCAAATTGGGTCGGGCGTAGAGTGACGGGGACACGGTCTCGACCACCGCCCGGTGCTCGATCCACTGCTCCAGCCGGGTACCGAGATCGCTCGGGGAGTGCACCAGATGCGTCGCCGAGGAGGCCAGTACTCGACGGAAAGCCTCGATCCCCTGCTCCGCCGTCATCCCTCTGCCTTCTTCGCTCAACATCATTCGGAACTCGCCCAAGTCCGCCTCCGAACCGTGTTCGCGGAGTTCCCGCAGCTCGTCCCCGTGAACCTCCCAGATATCCCAATTGACGGTGGTCCAACGCCCCGGCGAGCGCCGATTGCGCTGCTCGGCGAAGGCGTCCATGAAGAGGTTGGCGGAGGCGTAAGCGCCCATGGTCAAGCCGCCGAGAACCGCTGAAGTCGACGAGAACAAGAGACGGAAATCGAGTTTGCGATCCGCCAGCACTTGCTCCAGCACCCAGAGTCCCTGCACCTTGGGACGAAAATGCGCTACACACTTCTCGCGGCTGATCTCGGCCAGCAAGCCAAAGGCTTCGGGCCGCACCAGTCCGGCGGCGTGGAGCAAACCATCGATCGTACCGAAGCGCTCCTCCGCCTGCTCGACTACCTGCTGCATGCGCTCCGGGTCGGCGACATCGGCCGCCAGCACCAACACTTCGGCACCGAGTTCTTCGAGACGCTGGAGTCGGCGGATCTTGTGCGCCAATTCATCGGCTATCCCAGCGTTGTCGACATACTCAGCCCAACTGTCTCTCGCAGGAAGCTCCGAACGGCCGGTCAAAATCAGCTTGGCGTCGAGTTCACGAGCGAGGTATTCGGCCAAGACGAAGCCGATGCCGCCGAGCCCACCGGTGATCAGGTAGACACCCTCTCGGCGCAGCTTGTCGAGGCCCTCGGGCGAGGCCAGCGGCGCCGACTCGAAGTCTTGCACCCAGCGACCGCTCGCGCGCAAAGCGACCATCCGATCCGGCAGATCCGCGGCCAGCTCGTCTCGCAGCCGCTCGCTGAGTGACTCGGCTTCGGTTACTGAGTCCGTCACTTCGAGATCGATGACTCGACAGGCGACCTGGGGATATTCCTGGGGAATGACTTTGCAAGGCCCCAAAAGGGTCGCTTTCTCGGGCCAGAGCTTCTCCGTTCCGGCAACTGACCACAGACCATTTGCCACCACATCGATCGCCCAGGGCCGGGTCGCAGCGACTTCGCAAAAGGCCCGCACCAAGTGGATCAGGCTGTAGAAGCCGCGCTCCTGAGTCTCTTCGAAGGGGCTCGACCGCACCGCCTCGGAGCCGCTTAAGCTCCACAGATCCACCACCCTCGAAGGTAGTCTGTCCTCGTTATGCAAGGTCTTTAGCAGATCCTGATACTGATCAGCCTGCCCCGGGTCGAGGACGAATTCGCTCGCGCTCTGGCGCTCGAAAGCGGCACCCGCGACCACCGTCGTGACCCTGTGGCCCGCGCTCGTCAAGCGCTCGGCCAAGCACCTGCCCACGCTCAGAGCATCGGCCAGCAGCAGCCAGCTGGTCGCTGCCGCCGGCTCCTCGCCGCTGTTTGAGGGGTCACTCGGCGACAAATCCGTGGGCCGCCAAATCGGTCGGTAGAACCACTCCTCCGGATCTCCCTTGACCTCGACCGCAGCCGTCCGCAGCCGCCCCTGCTCGGGGCCAATCCAGAAACGCTGGTCGGCGAACGGGTAGGTCGGCAGCGGCACCCGGCGCCGCTTCTCATAGCGGTAGAAGGCCGTCCAGTCGATCCGCACACCGGCTAGCCAGAGCTTGCCCAGAGTGCGCAGCAGAAGATCTTGGTCCGGCTGGCGCAGGAAGGCCGCCGGCAGGGTAGCGAGCACCGGCTGGGCGGTCTGCGGGCTGTAGGCGGGATGCTGCTTGACCATGGACCCCAGGGACTGGCCGGGCCCCACTTCGACCAACACTCGATCGCCGCCGTCGATCAACTTCTGCAAGCAGTCGTGAAAAAGCACCGGCCGGCACAGATGATGTGCCCAATACGCCGGATCCATAGCTTCTTCATCAAGGATCCAACGGCCGGTGACATTCGAGACGAAGGGAATGCGCGGTCGCCGCAGCTCGGTCTTTTCGAGCAAGCGGGTGAAGGGCTCGACAATCGGCTCCATCATGTACGAGTGGAAAGCGTGCGACGTGGCCAGCCGCCGGCAAGCCACTTCCTTCGCCGTCAAGTGCTCCGCCAGCGCCGCGATGGCGGCCTCGGACCCGGCCAGCACCGACATTGCCGGCCCATTGACCGCCGCCAACGACAGCTCGGAGCCGAGCAGGGGCTCGACCTCGCGCCGCGACAAAGGCACTGCCAACATCCCCCCCGGCGGTAGCTGATCGATCATTTGCGCCCGCAAGGTCACCAGCTCTAAAGCCGCGTCCAGGCTCAGCACGCCGGACAGGCAGGCCGCGGTGTACTCGCCAAGGCTGTAGCCAGCCATCGCTTGCGGCTCACCGACCCATTCGATCAACAACTGTGCGAGGGAGTATTCGACGGCGAAGATCGCCGGATGCACGTTGGCGGTGCGATTGAGGAGGCGGCTGGCGTCATCGCTCGGCACGCCGCCCCGGAGCAGGCTGCGCAGATCCGGCTTGGCAGCCTCGCCGCCGCCTTGCTGCGCCGCCGGAAAAAGGAGTTCGAGCAGCCCGTGGTCAAGCCACGGCACCAGCTTCTCAGCACAGAGATCCAAATGGCGGCGAAAGGTGGGCTCAGAATCGTAAAGCCCCTGGGCCATGCCGACGTACTGATCACCCAGCCCCGGAAAAAGGAAAGCTACAGATCTGTTCGTTGACTGGTCGAAATAGCTGAACAGGCGCTGCGGGTCGCGCTGCGCCAACGCCGAGCCGAGATCCTCGACACTCTTGCCCACCAGCACCCGCCGGTGCGGCAGCAATCGGCGGCCGCGCTGCAGGGTGTGGGTGAAATCGGCCACCTCGGCCTCGGGATGCTGCTGCAGATGCTCGGCCAGGCGATCGGTCAACTGCTCCAGAGCCGCCTCCGTTTTAGCCGACAACACCACCAGCTGGGCAGCCCGAGATGGGCTGGCCGGAGCCGCCGGAGGCGCTTCTTCGAGCACAAAGTGGACATTGGTGCCGCCGATACCGAGGGCGTTGACCCCGGCCCGGCGCGGCGCCTCGCCGGCAGGCCAGGGAGTGAGTTCCGTGTTGACACAAAAAGGACTCTCGGCGAGGCGAGTCTCCGGATTGGGGCGCTTGAAGTGCAGGCTGGCTGGTATCTGGCTGTGGTGAAGGGCCAGCGCGGTTTTGATCAGGCTGGTCGCCCCGGCGGCGCGATCCAGGTGCCCCATGTTGGTCTTCACTGAACCCAGGGCGCAGGAGAATTCTCTGCCCACGTCGGCGAAGGCTTTGGACAAAGCGGCGACCTCGATCGGATCGCCGAGTTCGGTGCCGGTGCCGTGGGCTTCGACATAGCTCAGCGTCGCCGGCTCGACGCCGGCCTCCACCATCGCCGCCGCGATGACCTGCGCCTGGGTGTCGACGCTCGGCGCCGTATAGCCGACCTTCAGCGAACCGTCGTTGTTCATCGCCGTGCCCCTGATGACGGCGTAGATCTGATCGCCATCGGCTTGCGCTTCGTCCAACCGCTTGAGCACCAGCAACGCCACCGCGTTGCCCACCACCGCCCCCTGCCCCGCCGCATCGAAAGCTCGGGTGTGGCCGTCGGGCGAATCGATGCTGCCTGTCTGCCACTGATAGCCAACGCGATGGGGCACGGCAATCCGCACGCCGCCCGCCAGCGCGAGGTCACAGTCGCCACGGGCCAGACTGCGACAGGCCAGGTGATTGGCCACCGCCGAGGTCGAGCAGAAGGTCTGCACCGCGATACTGGGCCCGGTAAGACCGAGCTTGTAGGACACTTTGGTGGTCAGAGAATCGGCAGAGTTGACGATTCCAGCCTGCATTGGATCGACTGCGGCGGCGGTCTGCGGATCACTGATGATTTGATTGAGCAGGTAGGTGCTTATATTTGAGCCGCCGAAGACGCCGATCGCTCCACCGTACTGCTGCGAATCGTAGCCAGCATTCTCCAGCGCTTCCCAAGCAGCTTCGAGAAAGAAGCGATGCTGCGGATCCATCAACTCCGCCTCCCGCGGCGAGTAGCCGAACAGCTCGGCGTCGAAGCGGTCGATGTCCTCCAGCACTGCACCGGCCTTGACGTAAGTCGGATCCCGTAACAAGGCCTCTTCGACGCCAGCGGCCCGTAGCTCTTCGTCGCTGAAGAAAGTCACCGACTCGACCCCCTGCTGCAAGTTGCGCCACAGCTCGGTCGTGTTGCGGGCTCCGGGGAAGCGTCCTGCCATGCCAATGATAGCAATGTGAGACTCAACTTCCGGCCCGGTTGCCCGCCGTCTGCGGACGGCCAGCCGGGGCTTTGCTCCGCCTGCCGCCACCGCAGCGGGAGCCAGGGCTCGGGCCAGGGTCGATGCCGTCGGCGCTTCATAGAGTAGAGTTGCCGGCACGTCGCGACCGACGACCTGCTTGAGTTCAGCGGTGACCTGCAAACCGAGCAGAGAATTGCCGCCGAGATCGAAGAAGTTGTCGTCGACGCCAACTTGCTCGACCCCGAGCAGGCGCTGCAAGATCTCAGCGACCCGCCGCTCGAGTTCCTCGACCGACAAATCCGGGGGTGGAGTGTCGCCAGTTCTGGCCGGCGCCGCGACCACGCCGAAACCGCGCAAGAGGTTGTCCAGGGTGAACTTGCGACCGAGTTCGAAGAGGGTCGGCAGGCGCCGTGGGGTGACGACGATCCTTGCCTCCGCCTGCGCCAAAGCGCGCTCGAAAGCACGGCCCCCGCGGTCGAAATCGATCCCGAAGCGCTGCCGGCTAGCGGCAAAGAAATTGCGCATCTGCGGCGCAAAGTCGGTCAACCCTTCCTGCCATGCATCCCACTGCCACTCATTCCAATCGATGGCGATAGTGCGCTGGCCACGGGCTGAGCGCTGCGCCGCGAAAGCATCGAGGAAAGCATTGGCGGCGCAGTAATCGACCTGTCCAGGACCACCGCCGGTGAGCGCCACCACCGAGGAGAAGAGAGCCATGAAGTCGAGCTGATGGTCAGCGAAGACCCGGTCGAGCACCCAGGAGCCCTGGATTTTCGGCGCCAGCACCTGAGCAGCCATTTCCCGGGTCTTGAGCTGCGCTAGTCCAGCGCCGGGTACCCCGGCGGCATGCACCACCCCATCGATCTTGCCGAAATGCTCCAGCGCCTGCTCGACGGCCCGGCGCAGCTCTACTTCCACCGTGACATCGGCGACCAGCACCAGAACTTCGGCACCGAGATCTTCGAGTTCTTGCAGCCTTTCGAGGCGATCCGCCACCTGGCCCGGCCGCGTGCGGCTAACCAAGACCAACTTGGCTGCGAAGTGCCGGACCAGATGCTCAGCAAGTCCGAGACCGAGGCCACCGAGGCCGCCGGTGATCAGATAGACCCCGCCTTGACGCAGCGGCGTCACCACCTCCTCAGGCGCTGGTAGCGGGACGAAAGTCTCCACCCAGCGCTCTCCTTGCCGGTAGGCCGCCACCGTATGCCCACCCTGCTCGGCGGTTTCCAGGGGCTCGGCCATGAGCTCGTCGAGCAAAGCTCGCAACTCACCAGACTGACTCCAGCTCGCCTCGCCGGCAGCACCATGCAGGTCGAGATCGAGGCTGCGGCAGCGCAGCAGCGGGAGTTCCAGAGGCGCCACCCGGCAAGGACCGAGAAGGGTGGCACTTTGCGGGTGCAGTACTTCCTCGCCGGTGATCCGATGGATGCCGCTCGACACCACGGTGAGTTCGATCTCAGTCGCATCGCGGAGTTCACCGAGTCCCTGAATGCACGCCAGCAGGCTATAAAAGCCATACTCCAGCTGGTCCACCAGACAATCTTCCGGGATGCTGTTCGCGACCTCTTCGACCGCCAAGCTCCACAGATGTACGATCCGCCGCGGCGCGGCGTCGAGGTCGGCTAGGAGCTGGCGGAAATCTTCCAGCTCAGCGGGGCGTAGAGTCCACGAGCGATCGTTATGGCGGACGAACTCTGCGCCCACCTCGACCACCCACACCACTTGGCCAAGCTGTTCGAGACGCGCCGCCAGGGCGGCGCCGAGGCCGCCACTGTCGACCAGCAAGAGCCACGGATCGGCTTTGTCCGACAGCGGGTCAGCAGCCAACAGAGGCAGCGGCTGAGGGCGCCACTGGGGGCTGTAGAGCCAATCGTCGAAGGCTGCCGGCGCCTCAGCCAGATAGACCTTGAGTTCAGCTGGCACGTCTGGCGCGCTCGGCCCCGCCGAGGATTCCACCCAATAAGATTGGCGTTCGAAGGGATAGGTCGGTAAGGCTAGACGACGGCGTTGTTGAGCGGCGAAGAACGCGGCGCCGTCGATGTCCACCCCGCGCAGCCAGAGTTCACCGACGGTGCGCAGCAGGCGAGCTATCTCGTCGAGCTGCTCGCCGCTGCCGGTCGTGGACTCGAAACCCAGCACGGCGAGATTGCATTCGGCCGTCGCCGACAAATCAGACCCGCCATCGAGTTGCTGTCCGACGCCGATTTCGAGCAGCAGCCGATAGCGGTCGTCCGCCTCCTGCTCAGTAGCGTCAGGGCAGTCCAGCGGCCGACTCATCCAGCGGCGCCAATAGGCAGGGTCAGTGACCTCCTGCGCGCTAAGTCTGATGCCACTAGGCGACAGAAGAGGGATCGCTGGAGCCCCCAGACTCTCCGTCAACGACTCCCCTGGGGCAACCCCATTGGGCGTCACAGAGGCCACCTGCGCCAACTCACGAGCCCGCCGACCCACCAGATCCGCCGCGTCCCCGAGGCTCAGAACCCCAGCCAGGCAAGCAGCCGCCGCCTCGCCAAGACCCTGCCCCTGGAGGGCCGACGGACGGATTCCCCAGCTCAGCAATTGGCGCCCTAGGGCGAGCTGGTTGGCGAACAGCAGTGCCGCAGCCAACCAAGGTGGAGCCGATTCCAGCTCGCGGTCGGGCCCGAGTTCAAAGCCAAAACGCTCAGCACACTGGTCGACAACCTCGCGGTAGACCTTCTCTCGCCGGTAGCACTCCTCGCCCCAGAGATCCGCCCCAGCTGTCAGATCGGTGAACTGAAAGGTGACGCTGGCGGGAGCTTCGTCATGATGCCGTGAGCGTATCTGCTCAGAATCGCCTCGGCGCAAGGAGCTAACTGCCTGGCCGGCTTGGTCAGCGACCACTAGCCGGCGATGTTCCATAGCCCGCCGGCCCAACATCAGCGTGTAGGCCACATCGGCTAGGCTGCTAGACGGATTCTCCTCAAGATACCCACACAAGTTGTCGCACACCGTGGCGAGCGCGGAATCGGTACGCGCCGAGACCAGCAACAGTTGCCACTGGCGAGCCGGCCCGGAAGGCGCCTCGGAAGGTGCCTCTTCCAGCACCACATGGACGTTGGTGCCACCCATTCCGAGCGAGTTGACCCCAGCCCGGCGCGGCCCACTGACGCTCTCCCATTCCGTCAACTCGCTGACCACGAAGAAAGGTGAAGCCGACAAGTGGAGCTTCGGATTCGGCCGTTCAAAGTGCAGGGTCGCCGGGATCCGGCGATGGCGCAGAGCCAGCGCGGTCTTGATCAAACCGGTCACACCGGAAGCCTTGTCGAGATGGCCAAGATTGCTCTTGGCCGAGCCGATGCCGCAGAAGCCTAGTCGCTTGGTGGTCTGGCGGAAGGCCTTGGTCAAGGCAGCGAACTCGATCGGATCCCCCAGCGGCGTCGCCGTGCCGTGAGCTTCGACGTAGCTCACCGATTCCGCTTCGACCCCAGCCTCGGCAAGGGCCGCAGCCACCACCGCGGCTTGACCGTCGACGCTGGGAGCGTGAAAACCAACTTTGAGCGAACCGTCGTTATTGATCGCCGAGCCCTTGATCACCGCGTAAATCTGGTTGCCGTCACGCCGCGCGTCACTGAGCCGCTTGAGAGCTACCACAGCGACGCCATCACCCAGCGGCGTACCCCGGGCGGCGGCGTCGAAGCTGCGGGTGTGCCCATCGGCGGAATCGGTGCCTCCCTCTTGGTAGAGATAACCGACCCGCACCGGCACGCGGATGGCGGAACCGCCGGCCAGAACCAGATCGCTATCACCGCTCAGCAGACTCTGCCGCGCCATGTGAACCGCCACCAAAGATGTCGAGCAATGAGTTTGGACGCTGACCGCCGGCCCCCTGAGGTCGAGTTTGTAGGCGGTCCGGGTCGATAGCGAATCTTTGTCGTTGCTGATCACGGTGCTCAACACCGTCGCCATATCCGCCATCTCGGGATCGGCCAGCTGGCTCAGCCAATAGGTGCTGATATTGGTGCCTGCGAACACCCCGATCGCGCCGCCAAACTGCTCCGGATCCTGACCCGCGTCCTCCAGGGCTTCCCAGGAACACTCCAGAAACAGCCGCTGCTGCGGATCGGTCAACCTCGCTTCACTCGGAGTGAAATCAAAGAACGAGGCATCAAAGAGGTCTACATCGTCGAGCACCGGACGCGATTTGACGTAGTTGTCTTGGGCGATCAGTTCCGGGGCTACGCCGGCAGCCAGCAACTCGGGGTCACTAAAGGTGGAGATCCCTTCCCTCCCCTCGACCAACAGCTGCCACAACTGCTGACTGCTCCGGGCGCCGGGAAAGCGACCGGCCATGCCGACAATCGCGATGTCTTCGTGCTGATATCCACCGCGATGGACACCGTCGACATCCTGGGTCGGCGCCTCTCGTGGCTCGGAACCGCGGCTCAAGACCTGGGCCAAGGTAGCGACCGTCGGCGCTTCATAGAGGCTGACCTCGTCGATCTTCAGACCAAGGGTCGAGGCCAACTCCAGGGTCAGTTGCTGACCGATTAACGAGTTGCCTCCAAGGTCGAAGAAATTGTCGTTGCGCCCTACTCGGTCCAGCCCTAGCCCGCGGCGCCAGATCTCACTGATCTGCTGCTCCAGCTCGCTGGCCGGCGGCACATGCCGGGTGCTCAATTCCGGCCGCGGGTGAATACCGGCGGCAAGGCCCGGTGAGCTTACCGGCTCTGCAGTCAGGCCAAAGAGGTTGGCGGCGGTCGCTCGGCGGCTGTCACGCTGCACGATGGCGAAAGCTCGCGGAGAGACAATCAGCTGCGGTTCTGGCTGCCCCAAGCACCAAACCAGCGCCCGCATCCCCTGCTCGAAGTCCACCCCATAGCGTGCCCGGCAGGTCTTCAGATAGGTCTGGAACTCGGGCCGGAAACCAGCCAATGACTGGTCCCAGAGTCCCCACTGCCACCAGCCCCAGTTGATCGAGAGGACCCGTCCGGGAAGATCAGAGTTGACCGCCATGGCGTCGAGAAAGGCATTGGCCGCGCAGTAGTCCAGCTGGCCGATGCCACCACCGGTGACGGCGATAACCGACGAAAACAGGACTACGAAATCCAGTTCTAAGCTAGCCAGCACTTCTTCCAGCACCCGCGTACCCTGAACCTTGGCCGCCAGCGCTCGCGCCACCATCTGTCGAGTCTTGAATCGCACCAGGCCAGCACCGGGAATCCCCGCCGCATGGAACACACCATCGATGCCACCGAAACGTTCTGTAGCCTGCTGGATCGCGCGACCCATGGCCAGCGAATCGGCAACGTCAGCCTGCAAGATCAGAACTTCGGAGCCCAACTTCTCGATCGCCAAGATCTTGCGAATCCGCTCCTCGGGGCCATCCGCGGCAGCAGCCTCTCGTTCGACAACTTCCTGCCAAGTGTCACGTTGCGGCAATGCGGAACGCCCCAGCAGCACGATTCTGGCGGCACAGCTGCGCGCCAACTCCTCGGCCAAACCCAGGCCAACCCCACCGAGACCGCCGGTGATCAGATAAACACCACCCTGACGCAAACCTGCCAGCGCCGATTCTGCTGGCTCTACTGCGACCTGCTGGAATCGCTCCACCCAGCGTTCCTTGGCGCGGTAGGCAACCCTCTCTGGATGCCCGCCAGCTGCCCTGGCGGTGAGTTCCTCCACAGTCGAGTCGACCAGGAGTTGCAGCGCCGCGGCATCGTCCGGCGGTGGCTCCAGGTCGACGCTATGGCAGCTCAACCACGGCAGCTCCAGGGGAAGCACCCGGCACGGACCGGTCAGCAGCGCCTTCTCTGGCTGGCTCGCCGGGTCAGCCGGCAACCTGTGCAAGCCGCTCGAAACCACTGTCAGGTCAATATCCGCGGCATCTCGTACTCGGTCCACGGCCTGTGCCAAGAACAGCAAGCTGTAGAAGCTCAGCTCGATCTGCCTCTCGCGCGCCGCGGAATCCACGCCGCAGTGGTCGAAGTTCCACAGATGGACAATCTGCTGTGGAACCTGGTCCAGGGCAGCGAGCAACGAGCGATAGTCTTCGACTGCAGTGGGATCGATGGTCCAAACACCGTCGTCCGAGTTCGAAAACGCCGCCCCCGCCAGCACCCGATACACCCGGTGCCCGTCCCTCTCCAACCGCGCGGCGACGGCCTGGCCAAGACCTGCCCGATCGAGAAAAAACAGCCATGTACGCGCCTCGACCTCTCCTCCGTCCGCACCTTCCGACGGACCCAGACACCACTGCGGAACCGTGAACCAATCCTCGAATTCGAGCCGCGGGTCGCTATCGTCAAACTTCTCCAAGAGCTGTGCTGCCGCGGAATCAGCGGCTCGCGGAGGACCAAACCAGAAGCTCTGGCGCTCAAAGGGGTAAGTCGGTAAGTCGACGAAAGATCGTTGCTCCCCGCGGTTGAACGCCCGCCAGTCGATTTCCACTCCGGCCAGCCACAGCTGACCGAGATTGTGCAAGAGGGCCGCTTGCGGCGCCAACTGACCGACCACCAACGAGCAGAGAACTTGCGACTCGACACTCTGCCCAAGTTTCCGCGCCAGTCCGCTCAGCATGTCGTCCGGACCGATCTCCAACAGCAGCGCACCTTCCTCACCCGCCGCGTCACGCAGCACTGCGGTGCAGGATTCCACCGATGCCGAGCGGCTCCATAAATCGGAATTCTCCGCCTCCTCGAGATCGACCTGGCGCCCCGTCGCCAGCGACAGCAGTGGGATGCGGGGCACCAGCAACTCAATCTCAGCAGACTCCGCGAGACTCCTATCCACCAAGGCAGAGCCCACCGCCACTCGCAACAGAGCCTCTTCGAGAGTGAAAACACCGGCTAAGCAGGCGGCGACATCGAGACCCACTCCTACCCCGATCAACCGTCCTGGCTCGACCCCCCAAGCCATCCACATTCTGGCCAGTGAGTACTGAATCGAGAATTGCCTTGGCGCCGCCACCTGCGGTTTAGCAGTGGCCTTCAACCAATCAATGAGTTCTAGACCGGTGTGCGCACGCAGCAGGTCCCGACAATGATCCAGCTGGCGGCGGAAATAACCCTCGACCGAGTAGAGTTCAAGGACGGGTTCGAGCGATGCCAACTTTGAATCGGCGAACAAGAAGCTCACCGAGGGCTGGTGCGGGCTGACCGTAGAACTCAGAACGCGCTCGGCATCGCCCTCGCGGAGGGCTGCGGCGGCCTCCGCGGCGCCACGGCACAGCACCATACGTCGGCGGTCGAGAGCCTCGCGACCGAGCTGGGAAGTAAAGGCAACATCGGCAAGTTCGACTTCCGTACTCTCCAGGAAATCCGCCAGCTCAGCGCTCACCGCTGCCAGCGCGCTGCCGGTCTTTGCCGAACACAACAGCAACTGCCATAGGCGGGATTCCCCAGAGGGCGCCACGGCCGGCGGTTCCTCGAGGACCACATGGGCATTGGTACCGCCGAAACCGAAGGAGCTCACTCCGGCCAGCGCCGGCGGCGCATCTTCCCTGCCACCTAACTCCCATTCCTCAAGGCCATCGACCACCCGCAATGCCTGCCCGGCCAGCAAAGCGTTCGCGGTGTCAGGGTGAAAATGCAAGCTCGGCGGCACCCGTCGATGCTGAAAAGCGAGCACTACTTTGATCAGACCGGCGATGCCCGCCGCGGCCTCGAGATGGCCTAGATTGCTCTTTACCGAGCCGATAGCGCAGGGCTCGGCGTCCCTCCGATCCACTCCGACTACCGCTCCCAAAGCAGACAACTCGATAGAATCGCCAAGTTCGGTTCCGGTACCGTGAGTCTCAACATAATGCACCGCTGCTGGCGATACACCGGCCTGATTGTAGGCTTGGCGTAACACCTCCTCTTGAGCAAAACGATTGGGCGCCGTCAGACCATTACTGGCTCCATCCTGATTGACTGCCACGCCGCGAATCTGGGAGTAAATCCGATTGCCATCGGCGAGCGCACTACTTAGGGGCTTGAGCAGAACCAGGCCAACGCCCTCACTGCGAACGTAGCCATCGGCAGCCGCGGCGAACACCTTGCACCGGCCGTCGGCAGCCATCAATCCCGCTTTGCTAAAGACCATCGTCGTCTCTGGCAACAGGATCAGGTTGACCCCTCCTGCCAGCGCCAGAGTCGACTCTCCGGAACGCAGGCTCTGGCAAGCCGCGTGAACCGCCACTAAAGACGATGAACACGCGGTGTCGAGAGCCAGGCTCGGCCCTTGAAAGTCAAACGAGTAAGAGATCCGGTTGGCAGCGATCGAGCCGGCGTTACCGGTCCCGACGTAGGCGTCAATCTGCGCTCGGTCGCGAATCTGCAGCTGGCCGTAGTCGCTCGTCGCCAGGCCGACAAAGACCCCCGTTTTGGAACCGCGCAGCCGCCCCGGCGCCAACGCAGCATGCTCGAAAGTCTGCCAAGCGACCTCGAGCAACAACCGCTGCTGTGGATCCATGCGTTCGGCTTCGCGCGGCGAGATGCCGAAGAAGCGCGCGTCGAATAGATCCACGCGGTCGAGGAAGCCACCCCAGCAAGTGCTCATTTTGCCGGCGGCGGTCAAATCACGATCGAACAGCTGCTCCACCGGCCAACGATCAGCCGGCACTTCACCAATCGCGTCAATGCCGTCTCGTAACAGAGGCCAGAACTCGGTCAAATGCCCGGCGCCCGGAAACCTGCAACCCATGCCGATGATCGCTATCGGTTCGTCGGCATCTAGACTGGAGACCGCGACTCTCGGCGACGGTGCCGGGTCGTCGCTAGTAGCCAGTTGCACCGCCAAGTGTCCTGCCAACGCATCGATCGTCGGATGGTCGTAGAGCAGCGTCGCCTCCAGCCCCAGTCCCAACCATTCCTCGAGCTCTCCGGAGAGACCCACCGTCTCGCGAGAGGCCAAACCGTAGCTGGAAAAAGGCTCTCGGACATCGACCTCCTGCGCCGTGCAGCCCAAGATTTCCGCCACACGATGGGCCAGCCAGAGCCGAAGCTCCGAGGCACTCGGAACGCCCCCCTGCCGGCCCGCGCCAGCGGGCGAATCCACCCCAGCATCAGACTTGGCTCCTCGCTTACCTTTCCTAGCCATGAGCTGACCTTCCCTTCCGATCGTTGCCCACAGGTCCTTGAGACCCAGCGACCGTCGTCACCGTTCCGTCAAGGAACTGGCGGCGGCAGACTTGGCGACAGACTTTGCCACTGGTGGTCTTGGCGAGACCTCTGGGGGGCAACAGACAAATCCGCTGCACCCGCACACCAAACGCCTCTGACACTGTCCGGCGGATCACGGCGCAAATGGCGTCAGCGTCTACCTCAGATCTTCGGCCCATCACTTCAGCCATCAGAATTAGCTTCTCCTGACGCCTCTCAGGAATAGAAAACGCGACGCAACAACCAGATCGGACAGAGGGATGGCAGCGCTCCACCAAGCGTTCAATGTCTTGGGGAAAATGATTGCGTCCATCGATGATGATCAAGTCCTTGATGCGTCCTGTAATGAACAACTCACCTTCCTTGAGGAAGCCACAATCGCCGGTGCGCAGAAAAGGGCCCGCCGCGGATCCCGCCAGCCGTGCGCCAAAGCTCTCGCGCGTCTCCTGCGGCAAATTCCAATAGCCCTGTGCAACACTGCCTCCGGCGAGCCAAATCTCACCCGGCCGGTCTTCCGCACAGCGCCTCGAAGCGGCATCGACAATGGCTACCTCGAGCCCAGATCCAAGCCGCCCACAGGCCACCAAGCGTCGCACCGTGGCAGTCTCCGGAGTAGCCTCGACAATGCGGTCTTGAGCCAAAGCCTCGGCATCAACAGGCAAAAAAACCGGCTCCGTTCCGCGCTGGCCGCAGGAAACCAGCAACGTCCCTTCCGCCAGCCCGTAGACCGGGCGCAGCGCCCCCCGTTTCAGTCCACACGATGCAAAACGGTCGCCGAACTCCTCCACGGTTTCGGCGAACACCGGCTCAGCGCCATTGAATGCGGTTCTCCAACTACTAAGATCCAGACCTGAACACCGACCAGCAGTAGCCTTGCGGCCGCAGAGTTCATAAGCAAAATTCGGCCCACCACTAATGGTTACTCGATAGCGAGAGATACCCTCCAGCCAGCGCAACGGGCGCTGCAAGAAAGCCAGCGGTGACATCAGATAGGAAGGAAAGCCGCAGAAAACCGGCAAAAGAACGCCCTGAATCAGCCCCATGTCATGCGAGGCCGGCAGCCACGAAAAGCCGACACCGGACTCATCCTCCTCCGACACCTGCGCCATATAGGAAAGATTGTGAAAGAGATTTCGGTGGCTGACCTTCACTCCCTTGGGCGAGCTGGTGGAGCCAGAGGTGTATTGTAAGAAAGCGACGGAGTCCAGAGCGATCGGTTCATCGAGGCACGCGGTCGCCGATTCGCGGCCGACCTCGTCAGTCAGCAACCAGGCGACACCCCGCGCCGCCTCAATCTGCCGTAACAAACGCTCGAGAATCGGCTGTTGTCGAGCCGTCGTCAGGACGATCTTAGGCGCACAATCGGCAAAGATCGTTGCCAACCTCGAGAAAGCACTTGCCGGCCTCTTCGGATGAGGCAAGAGACTCGGTACCGCGAACAGCCCAGCACGTAGACAACCAAAGAAAGCCGTAACAAACTCCAAACCGGGAGGATAGAGTAGCACCGCCCGCTCACCACTCAGTCCCTTCTGCTGCAGCCAAGCACCGATCGACATCGCCCTTTGGTCTAGCTCACCATAGGTCAACCAGGCGTTTTCTTCTTCGCCATGAGCTAGAAAAGTGTAGGCCCTATCACTTTTCCGCTCGCTCGCTCTGCGTCGAAGAATACTTAGCAGGTTGTTGCCATCTCCGGTCGAGTCACCAGCCGTCTCAATTCTCATTGCAGCCCGAACTCCTTGAAACTCTGTGTGGATTCCATCAAGCAACAGCGCCATCCGACGCTGGCGATACCACCTACACATACCGTCAGCACACACTCAAGTGCCGCACAGCAGTGAAACGTACTGACGCTTGCTATGTACAGAACTGGCAAACAAACCATCGTCAAGCCGCGGAAAGACAGCCTTTCGGCAACGCTATCCGGAACTCGAGGTAGCGAGTAGAAATCAGCAGAAACGAAGGGTTATCGGCCACAGGAGCACGCTGCCGCCAGCGGTTGGCTCAAACACTCAGAGCCGCAGACTTCTGACTACCCCTCAGCCAGAACCGAGCATGAATGCCCGTTGTTATACGACCAGATTCTAGGGAGGAACTCGGGAGGATGCCTGCTGGCCAAACGTAGCCGAAGGCACGTTCGGTAAAGGCTGATAGTCCGATCGAGGGAGGAACTGGTTTTCCCGGATGGGCGTTCGGGGAGGAGAAAAGGGCAAATCTTCAAAGGTAAATCTCATGTTGTACGAGCCTCGGTCAATATCCGCTGGGGGATCGTTGTGTAGTGCTAGGAAACATAACATACCCGCACTTCGGGCCCTCGTCGATCCGCAAAGATCAGTGAAAATCTCTGAATCTGCGTATCGCGTTAGCGATCCCAACAGAACCCTAGGTGAACGCCAGTGAAGCTGCGGAGGCTATGAAATCGAGCCAGCAACCTCCTCGACTAGAACAACTCGGGAGCGGCATCCGTAGGCCTACTGAGAAGAACCTCTCGCTAGGGCCAGTAGTACTCAACTGGCGGCCGAGTTGTCTGCGGTTGCAGTGCAAGACGACTCATTGATCGGAGAAATTGCTCTCCACTCTTACACCATAGACGTCAATCTAGTGTTACACTCTCGCGCGGTTCCTCTGCTCTCACTTGAGTATGCAGGATGCCTGCTGTCGACAACTTGTGGACAACCTATTGACAACCTAACAGTTACGCAGTAAGACAACAAGAGAGCAAGAGAGCAAGAGAGCAAGAGAGCAAGAGAGCAAGAGAGCAAGAGAGCAAGAGAGCAAGAGAGCAAGAGAGCAAGAGAGCATTTCGTGAAAGAGAACAAACCTTTGCAGTTTCCCACCGTGGGCGTGGTTGGTGCCGGCGTCATGGGTATCGGGCTGGCTCAGAATCTGGCCCAGACCGGACACCAGGTTCTGCTCAATGACCGGACGCAAGAAGACCTCGACAAGGCTCTTCTCTCGATCCGCCAGAATCTCCGCCTGCACCGCTTCTTTACCGGCGAAGAGCCCGCCTACAGCACCGCCGACGCACTGGCCAAGATTACCTCCACAGTTGACCTCGAGGACTTGGCGCAAGCTGACTTCGTAGTCGAGAACGTCACCGAGAAGTGGGCCGCCAAAGAGCAGGTCCATGGACGTTTGAATAAGATCTGCCCCAAGTGCGTGGTCGGGGTCAACACTTCAGCCCTCTCCATCACCCGAGTCGGTTCCCTATACGACCGCCCCGAACGGATCGTCGGCATGCACTTCATGAATCCAGTGCCACTCAAACCGGTGGTCGAGGTGATTCGCGGCCACCACACGTCTGCGCAATGTCTGGAGACTACCCACAACTTCTTGGCCGAAATCGGCAAGGAAGGCATAGTCGTCAACGACATGCCCGGCTTCGTCTCCAATCGAGTGCTCATGTTGACTGTCAACGAGGCGATTTTCCTGGTGCAAGATCAAGTCGCGCCCGCCGCCGACATCGACCGCATCTTCAAGACCTGCTTCGGACACAAGATGGGCCCTCTGGAAACCGCCGACCTGATCGGTCTCGACACCATTCTCTACTCGCTCGAGGTTCTCTACGAGAGCTACTGCGACAGCAAGTACCGTCCGTCGCCGCTGTTGAAGAAGATGGTAGACGCCGGCCTGCATGGTCGAAAAAGCGGAGAGGGCTTTTACAACTACTGAGCCGCCACCGCGAAGCTTCGAACCTGCATAGGGCGGGGTTTTATCAACTCAGCCTCATCGGGATCATGCAGAGTCAACATCAACATCCAGCCATCGCACCGTGAGGATCAATGGACAGAAAGAACAAGATACGAACTTTCTTGGCCGGCTTTTTTCGCAACGTAGAGGTTGCGGACGACGATGACATCTTCGCCAAGGGGTTCGTCAACTCCTTGCTCGCCTTACAGCTCGTCGGATTCCTCGAGAAGGAATTCAAGATCACCATCGAGGACGAAGATCTCGATTTCGACAATTTTCGTACAATCTGTTCCATCGATAGTTTGATTGCTCGGAAGTTACCGCAGCCGGTGGAAGCCTGAGGCCTCCTTCGTCTAATTTTTCAATAGTGCCGCTGCCCAATCTTCGCAATAGGTGAGAGTATGAAAGCCTCCAGCGCCCGACCCGATCGCCCCCAGTCTCGCAACCCGGCCCAGCATCTCCCAGCCTTGAAAGTCCTGGTGTGGGACCTGGATCACACTCTCTGGGACGGAGTGCTCTCAGAGGGAGACGAGGTTCAACCGCGACCCGGCGTCCGTCAGGCTCTGGAGACTTTGGATGAGCGCGGCATCCTACTCTCGGTGGCGAGTAAGAATGACTTTGAGCCGACCATGACTCGACTCAAGGAAATCTCACTAGAACACTTCTTCCTCTACCCGCAAATCGGCTGGGGGCGCAAATCCGCGGCCATCGAACGAATCGCGACGGCGATCAATGTCGGTGTCGACGCGGTGGGCTTCATCGACGATCAGCCCTTCGAGCGCGAGGAGGTGAGCCATTCCTTGCCGCTGGTGAGAACCTATGATGCGAACCAGATCGAAGCGCTAGTCGCCAAGCCCGAACTCAAACCTCGTTTCATTACCGGCGATTCGGCTAAGCGGCGTGGCATGTATCAGGCCGATCAGGTCCGCCAGTCGATAGAAGATGACTTCGACGGACCTACGGAGGAGTTCCTGGCAAGCCTCGACATGCGATTTACTCTCGGCGCAGCCCAGCGTGAAGATCTCCAGCGGGCCGAGGAACTCACCGTCCGGACGCACCAGCTCAACACTACCGGCTACACCTACGACTACGAGGATCTCGATCGGTTTCGCCAGTCCGACAATCATCTTCTGCTGATTGCCGGATTGGAAGACAAATACGGTACTTACGGCAATATCGGGTTGGCACTGATCGACCGGACCACCAAAATTTGGAGCCTTCGCCTGCTCTTGATGTCGTGCCGGGTGATGGCGCGAGGAGTAGGGTCGGTGATGATCCAGTACATCCTTCGCGCGGCCAAGAGTCACGGCGCTCGCCTGCAAGCTGAATTTCTTCCCACCGACCGCAATCGGCCAATGCTAGTGACCTATAAATTTGCCGGCTTCCGGGAAGTCGGCGAGCGCGACGGCATGAAGGTCTTCGAGCATCCCCTCGAGAACTTGCAGCCCTACCCCGACTACATCGAGCTGACCACCATTGACTGACCACGGTGGAGCTTGCCATCCAGCGTCGGTCGAACGTCAATCGTAGCATCGCCTGACACTCCTCTCGCGGCCGGCCGGCCTTCAGGGACGGACGCAGAGGGATCGGCACTCGCTAGCGGCAGATCGAATATCACTTCCAGCCCCCCACCCGCCGCCCGCCGGGCGCTAACCTCCCCGCCATGGGCGGCGACCGCGCGGCGGACGATCATCAAACCCAATCCGCCGGCTCCGGTCTGCCGTGAACGCGAGGGGTCGGCGCGGTAAAAGGGCTCGAAGAGGTGCTCCAGATGCTCCTCCTCGACGCCCGAGCCCTGGTCGGCGACACTCAACCACAGACGCTCTGCGCGGCGCTCGCTACGCAGCGTCACCTCGCCTCGGCCGGCATGGCGGAGGGCGTTTTCGAATAGGTTGCCGAGACTGCGCACCACCAAAGCCCGGTCGACGAGGACCTCGGTGGCGTCTTTGGCAAGTTCTAACTGCAAGCTCATACCCTGGTCGGCGGCGGCCAACTCGATACGTTGCCAGGCTTCGGCAGCGAGGTCGGACAACTGCTGCGGCTGGAGATCTAGGTGTACTGAGCCGAGCTCGAAACGACTGGCCAGCAGCAGCTCTTCGACCAACTCATCGAGGTTGTCGATCTCTTTTTCCAAACCCTCGATGCGACTTTGGGGGTCACCGCTCCCGTGCCGACTATCGCGGCGCAGCAACTCTAGTTGCAGCTTCATTCGCGCCAGCGGTGACCGCAACTCGTGCGAGACCCCCGCCATCAGCTCTTTCTGGCCGGTGAACATGGCGCCGATACGGTCGGCCATGGTGTTGAAGCTGCGCCCCATGTCGGCCACCTCGCCGCTGCCCCGAGTCTTGACCCGATACTCCAGCTGGCCGGCGGCGATGCGATCCATCGAACGACGCATGCGGCGCAGGGGCGCTGTCAAGTACATCGCCAGGGCGATTACTGAGACCACCGACACCAGGCCGATCTGCCTCAAACCCATCATGAAAGCACTGTGGATTTGGCGACTGTGCAAGGGATCCTCAATCCGCAGCTGCCGTACCTCAACCCCCTGGTGGAGGATCGGAATCCGCACTTCGAGCACCGGCGGGCCGTCGATCCAACAATTCCGCCCGGCGACCTCAACCTCGCGACTGGAGCGAGCATGGGGCCAAAACCAAGCCAACTCCCGCGGCGCCGCCCCGGCCGGTATCAGCCCCAGGTGCAAACCGCTCTTCCCCACCTGGCGACCGACCAGCTCGGCCACGGCTTCGCCCTCAACGGACTGGCCGCTGGCGATCAGACCCTCGACTTCCTCGGCTATCGCCACTCCTTGATGGGCCATCAGCAGAGCGACCTCGCGCATCGTGTCGCGCCCCGCCACACGCAGAAAGAGCAGCAGGGTCAACACCAGCGCGGTCAGCAGTACGGCGGTGAAAACAGCGGCGATCTTGGCCGCCAGCAGGAATGACTTCACTCTGACTCTCCACGGCTCAGCTGATAGCCGACGCCGCGCACTGTCTTGAGCAGCTCGGGCTGTTTGGGATCGCGCTCGATCTTGTGCCGCAAGCGGCTGACGTGGACATCGATCGAGCGGTCGTAAGCGGCCCAGCCGGGACCGTGCAGGTGTTCCAAGATCTGCTCGCGCGACAGCACCCGGCCGGCGCTCTCAGCCAACACCCGAAGGAGGTCGAATTCGGCGCTGGTCAGTTCCACCGGGCGGCCGTGGGCTTTGACCGAACGGGCTCCGGGATCGATCACCAAAGGTCCAACGGTCAATGCCGCCGGCACCGAAGCCGCAGCCGATGGTGCCTCCAACCGCCGCAGGATGGCGCGAATCCGGGCCAGTAGCTCGCGCGGGTTGAAGGGCTTCGGCAGATAGTCGTCGGCGCCGATCTCCAGACCAACGATGCGGTCGGTTTCGTCGCCGCGCGCGGTCAGCATCAAAATCGGCACCCGGCTGCTGGCACGGATGCGGCGGCAGACCTCCAGCCCGTCAATTCCCGGCAGCATCAGGTCGAGGATCACCAGATCAGGGGCCGAAGACTCGACCGCTGCCAAGCCCTTGGGACCATCGTGAGCCGCCGCCAAGACGAAGCCCTCCTCACCCAGATACTCTCGCATCAGGGCAACCAGTTCTTGGTCGTCGTCGATCATCAACAGCTGCATGGTGGGCATTCTCGCACGCACCCTGGCGCCGCCCGGCGAGGCGGCGCCAGGGAAGCTGAGGGGCCCCCTGCTCGGAGCGGCCTCAAGGGTGCGAGCCGCGGCCCCCATGCCGGTGGTGCTCGCCCGATGCCTGGCCGCCGTCCCGGCCGAGCAACATCTGATGCGCCTCGCGCAGGGTGTCGAAATGCTCGACCAGCAGCGCCCGTTGCTGCTCATCGAGGCTATTCATCAGCGCCGCCAAGTCGTCGCTGATCTGGTAGCCCGCCGTGCGTAGATGCTCGATGTGCTGATCGACCATGGCGCGCCCCTCGGCCGGATCCAGGTCACCAGCGGTGATCCGTTGCAGCACCTGGTGCAGGTGCTCAGGGCCGTGCTCGGCGCGGGCATGGTGCAGGCTGCTCAGGGTTTCGTGCAATGAGTCGACGAAAACCTGCTGGTCGTGGCGCAAATCCAGCTTGGCGATCAAGTTGGCGGCCATCGCGTGAATATCGTGGCCGCCACCGCGGCCATGGCCGGCAAACCAACCACCGCCGCCTGCTCCGGCGGCAACGCTGAAGCCGATCAGGGTCAAAGCCAGCAGTGCCAAGCCCAGCAGGGCGGCCTTCAGCCCGCCCCTCTTCGAGTTGTTGTCGTTGTTCTGGATCATCAGGATTCTCCTCGTCGCGGCAGACGACCGTCAAATCGATCGTCGCTCGAGGAGAAGAATCCCCTGGTGGTCTTGCCAGCTGATGTGGGAACTGTTGGCGCCGATGAAGAGATGTTGCGAGATGTTGCGAGATCACGGTCAGCTATCGTCGCTGCCGACCCGATGCGGTCAGGGGGCGGCGGGATCTGCCTGGCCGGTCACCTGGATCTGGCCGGCGACGGGGTTCTCGAAGGACTCCACCGTGCCGTCGAGGTAGGTCACCTCAAGCTTGGCGGCCGCCCCGGCAGGACCCAGGCCGAAGGTCAGCAGCGGCGCGGAATCGCTGCCCAGGCCCTCGCCCACCACGTAGAGGTCCGTGAGAATCTCACCGCTCAGCGTGGTGAGCTCGGCGCGGGCGCCGGCAAAGTGAGCACGCTCAGGAAATCGCACCTGGATGGAATGTTGCCCACCGCCGCGGCTGAGGAATGCCTTGGGCCGGCCACCGAGATTGGTATACACCAGATCCGGGTAGCCATCGGCGTTGAAATCGGCGGTGATCGGTGCAATCGCGAAGCTCTCGTTGACCACCCCGGCCTGCTCCTCGACCGCGGCAAAGGTACCGTCGGGCCGCTGCACCAGGAAGCGACAAGGAAGTCTGAAGAGCTGGTGTGCCGGAAAAGCGATGTAGTTCTCAGCCACTACCAGATCCTGCCGGCCATCGAGGCTGAAGTCTTCGAGCAGCGCACCCCAGCCGAACTCAAAATGCGCCACCTTGGTCTCTCTCGCGGTGTTGGAGAAGCGGAAATCCCCGCGACTGTTCAGCAAGATCCAGTCGGTCACCAGCTGCTGCCCCGGGCGCAGATCACCCTTGGCCAGGAACCGTGGCACGGTGCTGCCGGTGTTGCTGAAGAAAAGATCGACCCGGCGATCATTGTCGTAGTCGCCAACCGCGATCCCCATCGGATAAGCGAACTGACCGCTCAGCGGATTGACCTCGACGCTGAACCTTTCGCCACGATGATTCTGATAGATACGCGGCTCGCCGGTGTCGTAGGCCACCACCAAGTCTAGCCAACCATCAGCATCTAGATCGACAAAAACACCTTGGAAGGTGTTGTGGGTGTACTGCAATCCGACTTCTTGAGTGACATCGGTAAAGTGCAGCGCACCATCGTTTCTGAGCAGTAGGCTGTTCGAGCCATAGCCCTGCTGATTGAAGATCGTCTGCCCCTCCATCAGCTCCTGCTTGAGGTAGGTAGCGAGGAATATGTCGCCGTCGCCATCGCGGTCGTAGTCACCAACGGTCAGGGTGGCTGGGCTCGACTTGTCGTCTGGCTCGATGGGCAAGCGCAGCGACTCGAAGTGGCCACCGAGATTGTGCAGCAAGAAAACCCCATCGCGGCGAGTCACCAGCAAGTCGGTGGGGCCATCCTCATCGAGATCGAAGGAAACCGCTCCAATAGAGGGCGCTGCCACCTTGCCGCCAATCCCCACCAGCTGGGAGATATCCTCGAAACCACCATCGATATACCGGAAGAGGGCATCCGCCTGGCCGGCACCACCGCCAAAGAACAGCTCATCGAGTCCATCGCCATCGATATCGATCACCGCTCCGGCCATCATTGGCAAGTCGCGGGTGGCGTCGAAGAAGTGCTCGAAGGCGATGTCGACCTCGGTGAATAGCGGAATCTCCTCAGCCGGCACCGTGTAGTCGCAATCCTCGACATAGGGATCGCGGGTGTCATCGTAGGCCAGCCAGAGCAAGAAACCGATGATCGCGGCCAAGCCGATCACCGCAACAGCCACCAGTCTCTTCATCGGACAAGATACCTCGAGAAATTCATTGTGAGCGCTGGATAGCCTATACGAAAGTCCACCGCTGACCATCTCCGAGCCAGGGTCGCCGCACTCGCCCGGGTGCAGCCGGACCCGCGCCTCACTGAGCCAAGACTCGTTGGTTTACAGAAGAGCCTACGCGAGTCTCACCGCACCGGATCACTCGAGGGTCCTCTCCATCGGCAACAGTGTAACACTCCGGCTTGGCGATCGCGGCCTGCTCGAAAGAGCTGCCCGCTGACCACAGTAGATCGATCAGGTTGCAAGCCATTCGCCGCGTCGGACCGCCGGCCGGCGGAGCGTTCTGGCGATGCTCGAAGGTAGCCCACAGCCACTGCGGCGCTCAAAAAGTCTTGTGGATCACATGCTGTGCGGGTGCCAGCTCGGTTTTATCGAGGACTGCTCGAGACTTACCTACGACTCCGAGGCTTGGTCGAGGAAGATCTTGCCCGGATTCATCAGTCCGGCGGGATCGAGGGCCTGCTTGAGCGAGCGCATCACCGCCAGCGCTTCACCGTGCTCGGCGGCCAAGAAACGGCTTTTGCCGATACCAACCCCATGCTCCCCGGTGCAGGTGCCAGACATCTCTTGGGCGCGCTCCACCAGCCGCTGATTGAAGCTCTGCGCCGCCTTCACCTCGGCCGCATTGGCGGGGTTGATGACGATGATGCAGTGGAAGTTACCATCGCCGACATGGCCGATGATCGGCGCCACCAGTGCCGCCCGCCCGAGGTCGCGCTTGGTCTCGAGCAAGCACTCGGCGAGCCGCGACAGGGGCACGCAAACATCGGTCGACATCGCCCTGCAGCCAGGGCGCAAGGCCAGGGCGGCGAAGTAGGCTTGGTGGCGAGCGTGCCACAGCTGGGCGCGTTCGGCGCCGTCGTCGGACCAGCGGAAGTCCTCGCCGCCGTGATCGCCAGCTACCTGCCCAGCTTCTTCAGCCTCCTCGGCCACCGACGAGGGACTGCCATGAAGCTCCAAGAAAAGGGTCGGTCGCAGCGGGTTGTCGAGGCCCGAGTGACGATTCACCGCGTCGACAGCAACCTCGTCGAGCAGCTCGACCCGGGCCACCGGAATACCCTGCTGAATCAGCTCGCTAGCGGCCTCGACCGCGTTCTCCAAGCTGGGGAAGGAGACCACCGCCGCCGACATCGCCTCGGGCAGCCCCCACACCTTGACGGTGACTTCGGTGATCACCCCCAGAGTGCCTTCCGAACCGATGAACAGACGGGTCAGATCGTAGCCCGCCGAAGACTTGCGCGCTCGCCCACCGGTGTGGATCAGGCGGCCATCGGCCAGCACCACCTGCAGGGCCAGCACGTTCTCCCGCAAGGTGCCGTAGCGCACCGCGGTGGTGCCGCTAGCACCGGTCGCCGCCATCCCGCCGAAGGTGGCATCGGCGCCCGGATCGACCGGAAAAAACAGCCCGTGGTCTTCCAGCCGCCTACCCAGCTGCCGGCGGGTGACGCCGGCCTCGACGGTCGCATCGAGATCTCCGGGCCGGATCGCCAGCACCCGATCCAGCCGCGACATGTCGAGCGACAGGCCACCGTGGACGGCCAGCACATGTCCCTCTAACGAGGTGCCGGCACCATAGGGGATGACCGGCAACCGGTGCTCGGCACAGATGCGGACGATCGCTTGCACCTCGTCGGTCGAAGTCGGAAAGGCCACCGCATCAGGCGGTTGCTGGGGATACCAGGACTCGTCGCGGCCATGCTCCTCGACGATCGACGGGCCGGTCGACAGGCGGTCGCCGAGCAGCCGGGTCAGCTGTTCAAGGGCGGACGCTGTCTGGGTAGGCTGAAGTCTCACCATGCCCTACCCTGACCGATCCAGCGGTGAGCGGTCAACAACCCGACGCCGACAGGACTCTGGAACCTAGCCAGCCGAGACCTGTAATAACGTCTGCTCGGCGATCCGCGAGAAGATCTTATCCCGCGTCAACAATGGAGCATTGCGATCCAGAGCACACTGTGCAATATGCGCATCGGGTGTCGAGACCGAGATCCCTACCCCCCTGAGCTGGCGCCGCAGATGGCCGACTCGGATCCAATGTTGCAGTGAGGCCGAATGACACGGCAGCCTGGCCAGCAGAGCGAGCAGCTCTGCCCGCAGCCCCTTATTCCTAGCGCCGCTGATCAGCTCGGCAGCAACGACCGGAGTCAGCGTTGCAAGACCGAGGCGCAAGGCCTCTTCGAGGCCATCAACCCTCTCCCCGGCGAAGAAGTCTATCCACACAGAGGTATCAACGATCATGCCGTTGCCGCGACTGATCGAGGTCGACATCGAGCTTCAGCCGGCCACGAAGAGCCACCGCTTGCTCGAAGGCACCTCCTCTGCAAACCCTGTCGAGCCCTTGGATCAGGGTCTCGGTAATACCCTTGCCAGTGACCTCCATGGCCATCTGCAATCGGTCGCGGGGGATATTCGCGGTAATCCGCTTGATCTCGTTCATACACTGATATTGACAGTCGTCCTGATCGCGAGTCAAGCGCGGCGCCTTGCTTCTTCAACTACTCACGACTCCCAGTTCCGTTCGCCGAAGCGGGTTAGTGGGTCTACCGTCTGGAGCAGGGTGAAGCGCGCTGGTTGGCGCAGATGAACGGCGGTCACGGCGAACGGCTGCTGTGGGCCAAGGACCACAGCCGGCGGCACCTCGACGTCGACGCGGTGAGATTCATCCGCCGCTGAGCCTCTCGCTCATTCCAGTGAGGGCATCCCCGGCCAGACGGGACGCCCTCACCACCGGCGCATCGGCGGCTGCTCTGCTTTCAGCGTCTCGCCTACTGCTCGCTCAGCACGTAGAGCGAGCGCTCGCCGCGCAGGATCAGATCCCCGCCAACCGCCAGCGGCGAGGCTGAGAAAGCGTCGTCTAGATGATTGACCGCAAGCACTTCGGGGGTCGCCGCCAGCCGCAACACCACCACCGTGCCAGAGCGGTCGGCGATGTAGATCCGTCCTGCCGCGCCTAACGGCGAGGCGAAGACCTGGCGCAGGCCGGGAAGGCGAAGGGGCCCCAGGAAAGGCTCTCCAGTTGCCGCCTGCAAGCAGGTCAAGATTCCTTGCAGATGGCGCAGGAAGCAGAGCTTGCCGTCATAGAGCAGCGGCGAAGGCACGTAGGGGGTCAGCCGATCGATCGACCAGGCGACGGCATCGGTGCCGGTGATCTCGCCGCTAGCTTGGTCGAGCTTGATCGCCAACAATGCCTGATGGTCGTAGCTGTTACCGACGAAGACCAGGCCGTCCCCGGCCACCGGCGAGGCCACCACGTTGCGCGACAAGCCGGCCAACTGCCAGACCACCTCGCCAGTGGCCAGGTCATAGGCGCGTACCCGGTCGGTGGCGGCGATAACCACCTGCGCGCCACATGGCCGCGGCACGATCAGCGGTGTCGACCAGGAGGTGATCTCCTGGCGACTCACCCGCCAGCGCTCCTCGCCAGTATTTTTGTCGAGGGCAACGACGAAAGATTCGCCTTGATGATCCCAATTGACCACCAGTGCGTCCCCCCACAAAGCTGGCGACGAGCCCTCACCATGGCTGTGGCGAACCAGCATGTCGCCGAAGTCTTTCTGCCAACGGATCTTGCCCGCCTGATCGAGGGCGTAGAGTCCCTGAGAACCGAAAAAAGCCCACACCATCCGCCCGTCGGTCAGCGGCGAAGCCGAGGCCCAGCTAGCGGTGGCGTGGGTCGCGTCGTGCGGCTGTTGGTCGCGCACCGTGGTTTGCCACAATACCTTGCCGTCGCCGCGGTCGACAGCCATGACAATGAAACGCAGCCGGCGATCCGGCGCCAAGTTGTGGTGGGCGCCGTGGGCCTCCTCGGTCGCTACCTCTACGGTACCGCCGTGGGCCACCGCGGCGGTGAGGTAGATCCGCTGCCCCCACGCCACCGGCGTCGAATGGCCCAGCCCCGGCAGTTTCACTTTCAGTCGAATATGCCGCTCCTCGGACCATTCGACCGGTGGCTCGGCGGTCGGCGCCACCCCATTGGCAGCCGGGCCGCGCCATTGCGGCCACTGCTCGGCACCAGGAAAGTCTGCCACCGACCGACTCTCACAAGGAGACTTGGCCGCTGCCTCAGACGAACGCGGAGTGGCGGGCTGAGCTTCAGCTCGACCCACTGCCAACAGCAGCAAACAGCCAAGCAGGAGGGGCGAGCCGCGCTCCATGCTGCACTTGCTCACTGACCAACGCCGGCTGGCCAGGCTAATTTTTCCCTTCATCAGTTACCTCTTGGCTCCCTTGGCATCATTGCAGTCCGAGGGTGGCACGAATCGACCCGGAGAGCGCAGCAGGTCCAGGCCCTCGAGCCGCGAACCTATTTTCCTGTTCACCGCATCTTCCAGCAGCCAAATCCGTAGGAGCAAACAACAGACTTCAGCGAATCTCGGCGTCGCCACGGAAATCGCAGCGAGTAGACTATGCACACGCTACGAATAAGACCTGGCAAAGTCGCGTAACCACTTCTATCCCCGAGGCTCCCAGCCTTTGGGATCGAGCGAAACAAGCCCTCGGGCGCAGAGCCCCTGGCACAAATCACCAGAAACAGACGAGGAATTCCCATGAGTCGCAACTCGCGAGCCTTGCACAAGATCGCCCTAGCCGCTGGCGCCAGCCTGCTCCTGCTGACCCCTTTAGTCGCCGAAGACGCCCTGACTCTCGACCAAATCCTGGCCAAGAATTACGAGGCTCGCGGCGGCGTCGACCAGCTGCGAGCGCTCAAAAGCATGCGCACCACCGGCACCCTGGCCATGCAGGGCATGGTGATGCCGATGACCATCGAAGCCAAGTCGGAGCAGTTCCGCCTTGAGATCAGCGTCCAGGGCAACAGCATCGTACAGGTGATTGATGTTGATAGCGGCTGGATGATCAATCCGATGATGGGAAGCTCGGAGCCGCAGAAAATGCCCGACGACATGCTAAATGCGATGAGTGACCAGACCGATCTCTCCGGGCCGCTGGTCGATTGGCAAGAGAAGGGGCACACCGTCGAGCTGATCGGCCGCGAAGAGGTCGCAGGCACCGACGCCTATCACTTGAGGATCACCCTCAAGAGCGGCAACGTCACCGACCTCTATCTCGACGCCGAGCACTTCATCGAATTCCAGAGTGTCGGCAAGCGCACGATCAACGGCCAGGAACTCGAGAACACCACCACTCTCGGCGACTACAAAGAGGTCGACGGTCTGATGGTGGCACACTCGATCGAGGTCAAGACCGCCGGCATACCGGCCTCGCAGAGCATGACGCTGGAGAAGATCGAACTCAATGTCGATATCGCAGCAGACCGCTTCACCATGCCCGAGCCCACCCCGGCCGCCACTGGCACCGACGGCTAGAACGCGGAGCGCGAGACCATGGACCGATCGATCAGCTGGCTGCGCCCCGCATTCTTGGCGGCAACTCTCTTAACTCCTGCCGTGTTGGCTCCGGTGACGCTCTACGCTACCGCCGGCTTCGATTCCAACACCTTCGGCGCCTTGCGAGCCCGGCCGATCGGCCCAGCGGTGATGGGTGGCCGGGTGGCATCGCTCGATGCCATTCCCGGCGATCCTCTCACCCTCTATGTTGGCGCTGCCGGTGGCGGTCTGTGGAAATCCGCCGACGGTGGCATCAGCTTCACCGCCATCTTTGACGATCACAATCAGTCGATTGGCGCCATCAAGGTCGACCCCTCAGCTAGCGATACTCTGTGGGTAGGTACCGGCGAGTCCTGGACCCGCAACAGCGTGTCGGTCGGCGAAGGGGTGTTCAAAAGCACCGACGGCGGCGACAGCTGGAACTTGGTGGGACTCGAGAATAGCGAGCGCATCAGCGAAATCTTGGTCCATCCCGAAGACAGCGCCACGGTTTGGGTGTGCGCCACCGGCCAGCTGTGGAGCGGTAACGAGGAACGCGGCGTCTTCCGCACCACCGATGGCGGCGAGACTTGGAAGAAAGCCCTCTACGTCGATGCCGACACCGGCTGCGCCGACCTCGACATCGATCCCCAAGATCCGTCGATCCTCTACGCCTCCATGTGGCAATTCCGCCGCTCACCCGACTTCTTCAACTCCGGCGGCCCTGGAAGCGGTCTCTACAAGTCGGTCGATAGCGGCGAATCTTGGCGCCGGCTCGAGCAAGGTTTGCCTAGCGGCGAGTTGGGGCGCATCGCCATCGCAGTCGCCCCCTCGCGGCCGAATCTGGTCTACGCCACCATCGAGGCCGAGCACAGCGCCCTCTATCGCTCCGACGATCTGGGCGAGAGTTGGAGAATGGTCAACGACTCCACGATAGTGACTCTGCGACCGTTCTACTTCGGCCTTCTACGGGTCGACCCCAGCGACTACCGGCGGCTCTACAAACCAGGTTTCTTTCTGGCGGTTAGTACGGACAGCGGTGAGAGCTTCAACATGCAGATTGGCGGCACCCACCCCGACCACCACGCCCTGTGGATCGACCCTGGCAACGCCAAACATCTGCTCCTCGGCACCGATGGCGGAGTCTACGAGTCCTTCGACCACGGCACTGGATGGCGCCATCTCAACCAGTTGCCTATCAGCCAGTTCTACCGTGTTTCCCACGACCTCGAAGAGCCCTACAACGTCTACGGTGGTCTGCAAGACAACGGTACTTGGACCGCACCCTCACGCGGGGCGGGCGGGATCTTCGCCCGAGATTGGCAGAATATTGGCTTTGGCGACGGTTTTTGGGCCTTTGCCGATCCCCAGGATCCGCGGATCAACTTTGTCGAATTCCAGGGTGGCCAACTGCTACGGGTAGACCGCGAAACTCAAGAGACGAAGTGGATCCAGCCCTTTGCCGAAGGCGAGCAGGAGCGCTTGCGCTTCAACTGGAACACCCCGATCCACCTCAGCCCCAACGACCCCAAGACTCTCTACTACGGCTCCCAGCACCTCCACCGTTCCCGTGATCGGGGGGATTCGTGGTCGACCATCTCGCCGGATCTGACCACCGACGACCCGGCCAAGCAGCGTCAGCACGAGTCTGGCGGTTTGTCGATCGACAACTCGACGGCCGAGAATCATTGCTCGATCTACACCATCTCAGAGTCGCCAAAAGACCCCAAGGTTCTGTGGGTAGGTACCGACGACGGCAACCTCCAGCTCAGCCGCGACGCCGGCCAGAGTTGGACCAACGTCACCCAGGAGATACCCGACCTGCCACCAAACACCTGGGTTTCCTTCGTTAGCGCCAGCCCGCACGACGCCGGCACGGCCTTTGTCACCTTCGATGGTCATCGCAGCGGCGACCCAACGCCGCGGCTCTATCGCACCACCGATTTCGGCGCCACCTGGCACTCGTTGATCGGCCACGATGCGGAGAGCCAATCCCCCGAAGTCAAAGGCTACACCCACGTCATCAAGCAAGATCCGGTGAATCCTGACCTGCTCTTCCTGGGCACCGAATTCGGCCTCTACCTAAGCCTCGACGGCGGCCAAGATTGGGCTCGTTTCAAGGAGAACCTGCCGCCGGTGTCGGTGCGCGATCTGTCGATCCACCCCACCGAGCACGATCTGATTCTCGCCACCCACGGACGCGGCATCTACATCATTGACGACATCACCCCGCTGCGCGCCCTGCGTCCGGAGATGCTCGACGAAAAGCTAGTCCTGTTGCCATCACGGCCAACCAAGATGCCCCTCGGCGGCGGCCTACAGCTATTCGGCGGCTCGGGAGAGTTCGTCGGTGAAAACCCACCGGCCGACGCCGCGATTACTTACTACTTAAAGAAACGCCATCTCTTCGGCGATTTCAAGATCGAGATTTTCAGCCAGGATGGGGAACTCATCACCACCCTGCCAGCGAAAAAGCGACCGGGCCTCAACCGGGTTGGCTGGCCGATGCGGCTGAAACCCCCCAAGCTAGCCCGCGCCACCAATCTGGTGCCGGTTTTTGGCGGCCCGCGAGTCCCCGAAGGGACCTATCGAGTGAAGTTGATCAAGGGCAAGCAGACCGTCGAGGGCGAAGTGCAACTGGTCGCCGATCCACGCTCGCCGCACGCGGCCGCAGATCGTGCCCTACAGCAGAGCAAGGCGCTCGAGATCTACCACGCTCTGGCGGATCTGACTTACCTGACCGAAAGCCTCGACGAACTCGACCAGGCAATGACGAAGCGCCGAGAAGGCCTGGCTGAGAAAGGCCGCCTGGCCCGCGACCTCGATCAGCTGAGCGAACACCTGGAGGAAACGCTCGGTCAGCTGGTGTCACGCTCCAAGGCCGGCCGCCTATCGGGCGATGTGCAGCTGCGCGAGAAGCTCGGCGCCCTATTCGGCGCGGTCAGCACCTACGATGGCCGGCCCACCGATTCTCAGCTCGGCCGCACAGATACTCTGCTCCGCCAGATGCAGCAGCTCGGCGAGACCGCCGACAGCTACCTTGCCGAAGCCCTGCCGGCACTCAACAGACAGCTCGAGCGCAAGCAGCTGCAACCCTTGGAACGGCTTTCACGCCGAGCCTGGGAAGAGCGAGACGATGGGAGTGGCACCTCGACGGCTGGAAGCACGGCCGGAGTGCTCAATCGTCAGCAACGTAGGCTGCTAGCGGCAGCCACCAAGCTGGCTTGGTTAGCTTTTTAGCAGCCACCGCGGCCATCGAAGCGGGGCGCAGGTTTTGCGCCCCAAAAAAGCCCCCTTCCCACCAAAAAGTGTCAATCATATTTTGGGGAAAGTGGGTAGTGGGCCTCCAGAGTTCGAAAACCGCTAGTCCATGCATTCCGTGAGGCAATCTGGGAAAATCAACTAGGCCCGATTTGCTGATTTGCGGCCGCGGATCCTGAGAGGATTCAAAGTGGCCGCTTTCCGGGCGGTCCGTGGCAACAGTCAACCGCTTGGCATTGGAGCTACCCCGGTTTGGTGGACAGTTAATCTCTTCGAACCTCCGTCGCCTTCGGGGGTGTTTGGAGCTGTGGGAAACGCGTAGCGTTTTCCAAGCAGATGCGGTGATCGCTCAGCGATTTCCGCAGGAGCGGCAGCATGCGGCCTTGCAAGATACGGCAGGTGGTTTCGACGAGGGTTCCCGGTTCTGCGATGTAGCGAAATCTGCTTGGCATTGGGTGTCTCCTTATTCGAAAGGAGAGGTGAAACGCTTGGGCAATCTTGTCCTGAGGTTGAAGAAACTTCGGCCGCGCGGCCTCAGAAGCCAGCGGTTTCCGGGCGCTGGTAGGTCATCAATCGCTGTAGCACCTTGAGTTCCAGCGGCAAGGCGTAGATCCGCGTGTGGTAGCGCCAGCCGGCGGCCGCCTTGAGAATCCATCGCCAAGCTCCAGAGAGGCGAATATCGGTGGAAGTCGGATAGTAGGCGTTGAGCACTTTCTCGAAGTTGCGAATGCGGCGGTGGATCGGGTCGCGCATCCAGGGCAGGCCCTCCGCGCGGCGCTGCGAAAACTCCCGCCATTGCGGGTCGACCCAGCCCTCTAAGGTGTCGGGAAAAGCAAAGCCGGACGCCTTGGCCCGGTCATAGAGTTCCCCCGACAGTGGCACCGGCGTGTAGAGATAGAAGATGATCTCGGTCGCCGGATTGATCTTCTTCAACCGGCGAATCAGCTTCAAAGTGGCAGCGGCATCGGCTTCTGGGTCGGGTGGGTTGCCGAGCACGAAAGAGAGTTCTGGAACGATACCGAGACGCTTCATCTTGGCGACGATTTCGAGCGTCTTCGCCACCGACGCGGTGCCCCCCTTGTCCATTCGCTGCAAGGTAGCGTCGGAGCCGGATTCGGCACCCAAGAAGACCATTCTCAGCCCACTGCGACGCATCAGCTGCCACGACTTGTCGCTGTATTTGAGCAAGGTGTCGATGCGCGCCTCGCCCCACCACTGGATGCCAAGGTCCATGATGCGCTCGCAGAACTCGGTGGTACGCGCTTGGTGAACGAAGAAATTATTGTCGAAGAATTCCACCGAGTCGGCGCCAAATTCTTCCACCAAACGGCGAGTCGCTGCGGCGGTGCGCTTGGCCGACTGCGGCAGCCAACCACCCTTGACCATGTTTACCACGGCGCAGAAGTTGCACAAGAACGGGCAACCGTAGGACGAGTGGTGCGACATCGTGCGCTCGCCCATGAAAGTGCGGCGAGCGTAGCGCCTCATCTCTACTCGATGGTAGGGAAAGTCGGGCAGTTCTTCAGGCTCGGGAATCACCGGCATGCCGGTGGTGGTGGGCTCGCCGCTGGTGGCATCACGGAACGCCAGCCCTTTCAAGTCAATCAGCTCGGCACCTCCATCGAGCCGGCAGAGCAGGTCACGGAAGACGCACTCGCCATGACCGCGCACCACGTAGTCGACGTAGCTCGCCCGCAGCACGACCTGCCAATGCTGGGTGGGGAAATAACCGCCCCAGACAATGATCAAGTCTGGGAATAGCGCCTTGAGCTGGCGGCAGAGCGGGACCGCGTGCTCAAGCTGAGGTCCAGGCATCACGGTGAGCGCCAAGATGCGGACCTCGTCGCGGCGAATCTGCCGGCTGAGTTCCGCCTCACCGTCGGTAAGCAAATTGCCATCGACTATCCGGTAGGCAACGTCCGAATCCTCCAACAGCGCCCCCAGGGCGAGCAGCGACATCGGCAAAATAGGTTTCTTGTTGGCTGAACTCGGCGGGTTGTAGAGCAGCAGCATGGCACCAGGCTAAGTTGCGATCAGGTTGCGATCCGAAATTGCGGTCAAGTTGCGCGGCGACCAGGAGGGCTATCGGCGATCACACCGTGCGATCCTCCTCCGCGCTAGCATAAGTTACCAGGAACCGGTAGATTCGGCGGCGTTTTCTGCTTCTGGACGGCCGACATGCCGATTGCGACACCATGTTTCTCGATGCCCTAAAAGAGTTCAGCTGGGTACTGCGTGCACGTCTGCGTGATCGCGGCTCCGAGGTCTGCCTGACCGACGGCTGGCACGGCCTGGAAGTTGGCCGGGTGGGCTTCTTTCGTTGGTCCTCCAAACTCGCCAAGCTAGAACTCGAGGGACCGCGGCTGGGCCGTGTCCGCCTCCACCTCTACTCCCAAGTGCCCACCCACTGCACAGTCCGAATCGGCGGCGAACCAGCGGCCGAGGCCGAAGTGGAAGGCTTCGCCAAAGTAGAACTCGAGGTCGGTGGCGCCGACCGCGCCGAACTCGAGATCGAAGTCGATCGCACCTGGAGTTCGGGCGACCCCACCGAACGAGAGTTGGGGATCTCGTTGGTCGAGCTTCGGTTCGACAGCGCCCGCGGCGAGCGTCGGGCCAGCCTGCGGCAAACCCGCACGAGCGTTCGCACCGTCGTCGTTGCGACTTCGCGAGCCCCGTTCGAAGACAGTGGCGGCAACGTTTATATGGCTGAGACACTGGTCCGCCAACTACGCCTGGCCGGCTTCAGGGCGACGGTGTTCTACACCCCGCAGAACGCCCATCACTTATTTTGGCCACTGCTCGGCGGCTACCTCGCCAACGCCGCCACCGACCTGGGTCACTATGACGACATCGACCTAGTGATCAGCCTGCGCTATCCGAGCTACGCCGTCCGCCATCCCAATCACGTCACCTGGCTGACCCATCGGCAGCGTGAATTCTACGATCTCTGGCAGTCCCGCGAACCCCTTTGGCCGGCCCGGGCGCGGCTGTTGCGGCGCTTGCAGCGGCCGTTGATCCACGCCCTCGACCGCCATTTGCTGCGCCGACGGCCGCGGCGGGTTTTCGCCCTGTCGGCCAACGTCCAGGCTCGCTTACAGCGCTGGGGCAAGATCGACTCACGGATCCTGCACATGCCACCGGTCGGAGATCAGCTTTACAGCGGACGCAACGAACCCTACATCCTGACGGTCTCCAGATTGGCCGAGCTAAAACGCATCCATCTGCTGATCGCAGCGATGGCCCGACTCAACGACCGCGAGATGCGCTGCATCATTGTCGGCACCGGCCCCCAACACCAGCACCTTGCCCGCTTGATCAGCGAGCACCATCTAGATGACCGCGTCGAGTTAGTCGGCTTTGCCGAGGATGCCCAGCTGACCGAGCTTTACGCCCACTGCCGAGCAGTGTTCTTCGGCCCCTATGACGAGGATTTCGGCTTGGTGACGGTCGAGGCGATGAAGAGCCGCAAGCCAGTGATCACTTGCACCGACAGCGGCGGCCCCCTCGAGTTGGTGCGCCACCAAGTCAACGGCTTGGTGGTCGAACCCGAGGCCGCCGCCATCGCCGCTGCCATCGACCATCTGGCCAGCGAACCCCACAGCGCCCAGGCGCTCGGTGAGCAAGGTTACGAAACGGTCCGCTGTATCACTTGGCAGCGGGTGATCGAGCAGCTGACCAGCACCGAGAGTGAGGCTTGGGCCACCAGCCCTGCCCAACGCGCCAGCAGTGAGGCCAACAGCGAGGCCAACAGTGAGGCCAACAGTGATTCCGCCTCCCCCCTAAAGCCAGCGATCCTGAGTCGGAAAGATGCCTGAGCCCCTCTCACCCTTGATCGACGAGTTGCTGCTCAAAGTAGATCGGGAAGCCGAACAGCACCGGCGCGACAAGCCGGGAATCGATACCGACGGGCCGCGCGGCCGCACCCGGCCGGTGGACGGCCGGGCGGTGACCGCGGCGCTCAATCGCGCCCTGGCGACCCGCCTCGGCGTCGAGATTCAAGACCTGCCGCAGCCATTGGGCGCCTGGCCCGACGAAGGCGGCGACATTGAAGCCTACCTCCACGCCGCTTATGCTCTGCTGGTGGGTCGCGAACCTGATGCGGCCGGTCTGGAGTTCCACAGCCGTGAAATCGCCAGTGGCCGGCGACCCCGAGAGGCGGTGCTCAGCGACCTGGAAACCTCGGCCGAAGCCGCCGCGATGGCCGCCCGCGCCGCCCCCTGGCCACTCGATTTCCTGGCCCGCCAGGCAGCCGGCGAGGGGCCGACCCGCGAACCTTCTCCTCCTCCCCCAGCCACCCTCCGCGTGCCCCGCGCAACCCCCGCCACCGAGCCCCTATCCGCGCCCGGCTCGTCAGTCGCTGCCGGCGAAATACTATGCGGTGAGCGCAACGCCTTCGTCCGCCGTGCCTACCGCATGGTGCTCGGGCGCGAAGCGGGGGCAGCAGGCCACAAGCTCTACTACCGCAAGCTGGCGGCGGGTCGGCTGTCGCGCGGCGAGTTGCTGTGGCACCTCCGCCATTCGCCAGAAGGCGAAGCGCACGGGGTCGAGATCCGCGGCCTGGTCGCCCACCGCTTCCACGGCCGCTGTGGTCGGCTGCCCGTACTCGGGCCGCTCTATCGCTGGCTGCGGACGCTGATCGAACTACCGCGGCGGCTGCGGCAACTCGAGCACACCACCGCTGACTCGCAACAGAGTGAGCAACGCCTAGCCGCCCTCGAGCAAAGCCTGACGGAGCTAGGAACCGAGATCGAACGCTGGACAACTCTCTCTAGCGAGCATGCCGAAACCTTGAGCACGACCGTGGCCAGCGAAGCGGCCGCCCGTCGGCGCTCGGTAGCCACCCTCTATCGCCGCGCCCTCGAAGCACTGGCCGTCGAACGCCGCACCGCCGACAACGCCTTGGAACGCGCCACCCAACGTCTACGTCGCGGCGAGTTGACAGCGTTGCGCGGTGCCCTCCAAAGTCTCGACAGCGAACTCAAGAGTGAATCCCAGAGCCGCGGGACGCTCGCCAGCTTCGCCGACCAGCTGTTCAGCGAGCAACAGGAACAAGCCGCAGCGCTCGCCGACCTACGCCAGCAAACCACCCGCCTCGATCCGGCAAGAGTGCTCGCCGACGCGGACAGCAACGACGATTTCTACGTCGCCCTTGAAGAGCGCTTCCGCGGTCCTAGAGAGGCAATCCGTGAGCATCTGAAGGTCTATCTGCCCCATCTGCACACCGCCCTGAAGGATACCTCGGGCCCCTTGCTCGACCTCGGCTGCGGCCGCGGCGAGT
Organism: Candidatus Multivoradales bacterium; assembly: GCA_965248925.1. Lineage (GTDB taxonomy): Bacteria > Acidobacteriota > Thermoanaerobaculia > Multivoradales > J023 > CBDFLE01. Next base: position 1,591,106 of record CBDFLE010000005.1, read on the forward strand.
GGTTACAGCTGCTGCACGATGAGGGTTGGGGGGCTAGCGGCGTCGATCTCAATCGCCGCTTCGTCGAACAGTGCCGCGACCACGATCTCGACGTCGAGCAGGGCGACGCCCTGCGTGTGCTGGCGGCTCGGCCGGCCGGCTCCCTAGCCGCCGTCACCGCCTTCCACCTGGCCGAGCACCTGCCGACCACCGACTTGTTGAGCCTGCTCGACCAGGCCCACCGAGTGCTGGCTCCGGGCGGCCTGCTGCTGCTCGAAACACCCAATCCGGAAAATCTCTTGGTGGGAGCCTGCAACTTCCATCTCGATCCCACCCACCGTCAACCCCTGCCGCCGCTGCTGCTGGAGTTCTTGCTCCAAGCGCGGGGATTCGAAGAAGTCGAAGTCCTGCGCTTGCTGACCCAGCCTGAAGGCACTCAGATCGTGCCCAGAATCGACCGTGCCCCCGGCGGGGAGCTGTGGCTGGACTTCTTCGGCGCCATGAACTACGCCGTGCTGGGGCGCCGTCGATGAAGGTCGCGGTCTGCGCGCTGGATCCGCCGACCAGCGGCATCGGCGGCGCCGAGCTGCTCACCCGCGGCTTGTGCCGGGCGCTGCGGACCGCGGATCACCAGGTCGAACTGATCCGGCGGCCCTTTCACTACCAGCCCCCTGAAGCGGTCAGCAGCAGCATGGCGGCCTGGCAGGGAGCCCTCGATGAAGTCGAGGCGGAACGGGTTGTCTGCCTGCAATTCCCGACCTACCTGGCAGCCCACCCGCGGCGCGTGCTGTGGCTCCTGCATCAACACCGCGCGGTTTACGAACTGTGGGACACCCCGCTCGGTGGCAGCCTGTCGAGCCACCACGCGGGCCGCCAGCTGCGCCGGACCATCCACCAAACAGACCACCGAGTCTTGCCCCAGATCAACCCACGATTCACCATCGGCGCTCGGGTGTCGGCGCGACTCGAAGAATTCACCCAACTCAGCAGCCAAGTCCTGTGGCACCCACCACCAGCCGCCGACAAGTTCTACCGCCGACCTGCCGAGCCCTTCATTTTCGCCCCCAGCCGACTGGAAGATCACAAGCGGCAGCATCTGTTGATCGACGCCATGCGCCATGTGCGTAGCCCGGTAGTGGCCTTGCTGGCCGGCGAAGGAGGGCAGCGCCTGGCTCTCGAGCAGCGGATCGAGCGCTACGGATTGGGCGACCGCGTGCGGCTGCTCGGCGAGGTCGACTCCGATACCCTGCGGGCCCTCTACTCCCTCTGCCTGGCGGTCTTCTTCGCCCCTTTCGACGAGGACTATGGCTACGTCACGCTGGAGGCCATGCTGGCGTCGAAACCGGTTCTGACCACCCTCGACGCCGGCGGGCCGCTAGAATTCGTCGTTGCCAACGAGACCGGCTGGGTGGTCGCCCCCGAAGCCAAAGCCATCGCCGATCAGATCGATCGCTTGGCCGGCAATCGGCGTTTGTCAGAGGAGCTGGGAAGCGCCGGCCGGCAGCACTACGACTCGCTAGGGATCTCCTGGCAACGAGTAGTGAGCACCTTGCTGGCGAAGGCGCCACCCGCGGCTGACCTGCGATAGGTTCGCTAAGATAGGTCTCAGCCTCAACACCATGAAAATCGCCATCCTAGCTCCCAGCCCCGTGCCCTTCACCGTAGGTGGCGCCGAGCGTTTCGTCTGGGGCTTGCTCGACCACTTCAATCGGGCAACACCGCACCGCGCCGAGCTGATCAAGCTGCCGCTGCACGAGAGTGGTTTCTGGCAGCTGGTCGGCTCCTATCGGGCGTTCTCGCGCCTCGATCTGGACCACTTCGATCTGGTGGTGTCGACCAAGTATCCGAGCTGGATGGTTCATCACCGCCACCATCGGGTGTTGATGCTGCACAAGCTGCGCGGGCTCTACGACACCTATCCGAACCCTCCAGCAGACCCGGCCGACCTTCACCCGGCGGTCAGCAAGGTCCGCGAACTGCTGCATCAGCCGCCGAATCGCGAGTCGCTGGCGGTGCTTTTCGACCACCTTGATCGGGCACGTCGCGATCGCTCCCTGCCGCTGGCTGCCCTGCGCTTCCCCGGCCCCTTGGCTCGCGAGGTGGTGCACTTTCTCGACGCCGTGGGCCTGGCGCCGCCAGCGATCAGCGGCTACGCGGCGATCTCGCACAACGTGCGCCAGCGGCAGGACTATTTCCCCGCCGGCAGTGAGGTCACAGTCTGCCATCCACCGCCAGCCCATCGCTGCCCCGATAGCGACGGCGGACAGGGCTACTTCCTCACCCTGGCGCGCTTCGACAACGGCAAGCGAGTTCGCTTGATGGCTGAAGCCTACCGCTTGGCGAGCACCGAGCTGCCCTTCAAGATCGTCGGCAGTGGACCCCAAGAGGCCGAGTTGCGCGCCATGGCGGCGGCGGATCCGCGCCTGGAATTGCTCGGCGCGGTAGCCGAGGCAGCCGTACCAGCCCTCTATGCGGGCGCGCTGGCGGTGCTTTACACCCCTTACGACGAGGACTATGGGCTGGTGGCGGCCGAGGCCCTGGCGACCGGCAAACCGGTGATCACCACCGCCGATGCAGGGGGTCCGTTGGAACTGGTCGAGCATGGAGTCAATGGCCTGGTGGCAGCGCCCGAGGCGACCGCCCTGGCCGCTGAAATCGACCTCCTGGCCAGCACCCCGGAACTGGCCGCCGAACTCGGCGCCGCCGGCCTGAGGGTCGCCGCCGAACTCACTTGGGAACGTCTGACGGAAGACCTGTTGAGAACTTCGCCAGGCGCCAGCGCCGCCGTCCAGCGCCAGCGACGACCCAAGCTCACCGTCGCTACCACCTACCCTATTTATCCACCGCGGGGCGGCGGCCAGAGCCGCGTTTTTCACCTCTACCGCCACTTGGCGGAGCACTGGGACATCGAAGTGGTGAGCTTCACCGACCATGGCGAGGCAGCTTTCGCAGGCCCCATCGCCGCCGGCCTGAGGGAGATCCGATTGCCTAAATCGGCGGTGCATGAGCATCGCGAGCGGCTGATCGCCGAAACCCTCGGTGGCTTGCCGGCCACTGATCTGCTGATGCCTGAGCTGTGGTCGTTGACCCCTGAATATGGCGAGCGGCTGCGCGCTTCAGGTCAGGACGCCGAAGCGGTCGTCGCTTGCCAACCCTACTTGTGGCCGGCAATCGACGGCTGTCTGGCCAACAAGCCGCTGTTTTATGACTCACAGAACGTCGAAGCGAATCTCAAGGCCGCCGTGCTGCCGGACAACCCGCTCGGCCAACACTGGCTCGCCGAGGTTCGCCGAGTCGAAGGCGAGTGCTGCCGGCAAGCCCTCCTGACCTTGGTTTGCAGCCTCGACGAAGGCACCGAGATGGCGACCCTCTACGGCCTCGACGCGGACCGTTTTAGACTGGTGGCCAACGGTACCGACCTCGATTCGGTCACCTACGTCGATCTCGAAGAACGCCTCCTAGCAAGGCTCCGTGGCGGCCTCGAAGACACCTTCTGCGCCCTCTTCATGGGCAGCTGGCATCCTCCCAATCTGAAAGCACTGGAAGTGATCCTCGCCCTGGCAGAGTCCACGCCCGATATCTGTTTTCTGGTCATGGGCAGTGTTGGTCAAGCGGTGCGACGTGACGCCCTGCCCGGCAATGTGGCACTGCTCGGAGTGGTCGACAACCCAACCAAAGATCTGCTGCTGGGCATCGCCGATGTGGCGCTAAACCCTATGTCCAATGGCGCCGGCACAAATCTGAAAATGCTCGATTATCTGGCCGCCGGCCTGCCGCTGCTGTCGACCCCTTTCGGCGCCCGCGGCCTCGACCTCGACCCCGAGCGCCATCTCTGGTTAGCCGATCTCGACGACCTCGGCGAGGCTCTCGCCCAGTTGCGTTCAAGCAGTGACGAGGAACGAGCCAAGCGCGCCGCCGCCGGCTACCAGCAGGTCCGCCAGCACTACAGCTGGCGCTCCATCGCCGAGCACTATCACCGCGCTTTGCGGCTGGCGCTGGGGCTCGCCGAAGAGTCCTCCAGCCTTCCCGCCGCGCCGATCCGCACCAACTCCAGTCGCTCCACCGCCAGCGCCAACAGGCGCTCGTCATCGGCGGTCCGCTGAGCATCGGGGAGGTCGAAGGCAATGATGTTCGGGGTCCGGACGCTGAGTATTGCCGCCGGCACCAGCAAGCTTCGATCACTGGCGTCGAAACCCTCGAACCACAACTCGCCGAGGTCTTTCCCGTTGATCTGCACCCGCACCCGCTGACTACCGAGAGCGCGGGCACGCAGCTGCAATCGATGGTCCCAGCCTGCCGCGCCCTTAGGCAGCGGATAAGCCAGCCGGGAGCGTTCGCCATCGGTCCACCGCCAACCAGCCTCGGCACGGCTAAAGCCATCCAGGAAGTAAGGCTCGGCATCGAAGCCCAGCCCGGCCCGCGGCGCCTCGAGCGGTGAGATCCACAGCGAACGCAAGGCAATCCCCACTACCCGACCATCTAGGGCGCTGGCCGGAGCCGCACCCGGCACCAGAACCTGCAGAGAGTGGCTCGCTGGGGAACCGCCAGCCGCAGCCTCGGCACTGCTCAGGAAGGCTTCTCTGGAGAAGGCAAAACGGCCGATCTGAGGCTCGAAACCAGCGTAGACCCAGCGGCCTAGGGTCGTGCCATCCAGGCGCAACTCGACCTCCTGCCGCCCATTCCCGCTGGCTTCCAAATGGAGCACATAGCTCGACCCGCGCGGCGCCTTCTGCAAGCGAAAATGCAAAGAGGAAGTCCCGTCCGACCACTGCCATTGTCGTTCCGGATGATGCCAGCCATCAAACACCGCCCGCTCGCCCCCGGGCTCGATCGCTTCGCCAAAGGAGTAGGGCAGCAACTCAAGCCACTGGTGTTTGAGATAGCGCGCCTCCAGATTGCCGAGCCGGGCCAAGAACTGCGGGTGACGCCAATCGAAGAGCAGATGTGGGTTGCGCTCCAAATCGGGCATCACGCTCCACAGCCGCGGCGCTGGATTGAACAGCCCCTGCCAGACATGGATCCAAATGGCGACAACCCCGAGCAGCAGATAGGCGAAAGCCCACCCGCGAGCCACCGTCGACGATTGGCCAGGGCCGCGCAAGCGCTCCCAAACCAAAGCCGCCAGCAGCGCGACAGGAGGCATCATTTCGGTCAAGAGCCGCGGCCCAAAAGAGTATCCGCCCCACCAATAGCCCTTGATCGAAGCGCCCAGCAAATGACTACCCCACCACACCGCCAGCAGCCAAAAGAGCGGCTGCTGGACCAGCTGCCGCAGCTTGAAAACCACTCCCGCAAGCACCACGATCACAAACGGACAGAAGATCAGCAACCCGCGGGACGGACTGATCAGATTGCCCTGCAAGCCGTGCAACAGCGGCGTCCAGGCAGTCAGCCGTCGCGGCGAGTAGTACTCGGGGATTTGCTCACCCAACAGCCACCATCCAGCGACCGCCGCGAGAGCCACCACCACCGCCGCAGCAGCTGCCCACCAAAGGGCCCGGCGCGTCTGCGACCGGGCGTAAAGAAGGGCGCCATAAACCACCACGGCGACCACGAAAAATCCCGCCGTCGGCCGACAGGCGTAAGCTGCGACCAGCAAGATCCCGACATAGAGCGGCCGCGAGCGGGCGCCCGGCAGGCGCCGCGCCCGCACCAACTGGCGCAACGCCAACAACAGGAAAACCAAAACAAAGTCAATGCTCCACAAACCCGTGGCCAGGGTGCTTATCAGCATGCTGCCGAGGGTGCTCAGCAGAGCGATCACCAAGCCAGCACGGTGGCCTACGAGCAGTCGGCAAATCTGGTAGAGCAGCACGAAGATCCAAGCCGTCAGCAGCGCCGAGAACACATCCTGCAACGCCGCCTCGTCAGCCAACAACAGCATGTTGAAGCCCAGCCGACGTGCTAGCCATACCGCCGGCACGGACAGTAGCGGCACGACCGGCGAAAAATAGAAACTGCCTCCATCACGATGCCGAATCCGGTAGTCCCCATCGAGATCATAGGTCAGCAGCGGATGGTCGCGGTAGACCTCCAGATCGGGGCTGTGGTGTTCGAGCCAGGCTTGGGAGGCGAGTAACAGCAGGGCCGAGTCGGAGTTCGCGGTCTCGATCGGCGTACCCCAAGCCAACGCGGCGATCAACAACCCCAAGACAAAGGTACGCAGGGGGTGCTCGGCAAACCAGATCGGAGGTGGTTTGCAAACCACCGGGACTGCTGTACCATCGGGGCCTGACGAATCAGGGTTCCTGCTGCTCGAATGTGCCTTGTTTGACGTTCGGCCGCTTATTGAAGATGTTTTTGAACTCATTGGAAAGTCTATGGCGCGCCGATCCCGAACATCTTACACTCGTTGGCAGCCCACCCCCGGGCAGCCCCACCCGAGCTGATATGGCACATCCTCACTCGGTCCCGTCCTTTCTCACGGCGGGGCTGCTGGTGATAGTGCTGTTCGCATTGCTGCCTGGAGTCGAGCCCGAAGCTCAGACCGAGGTCACCGACTCGAACGCTGCCACGGCCCCTGCGGAAGACCTGCCCGCGGAAAGCTTGCCCGCAGCCTTTTTCCTCGGCCCGCAAGCCTGCTTGCAATGCCACTTCGAGCGCTTTGAAAGCTACGAGAACAGCCCCCACGGGCTGATCAACGATCCCCGCACTCCGGCGTCGCGTAACGGCTGCGAGACTTGCCACAACCCCGGCAGCAACCACGTCGGAGGGGGTGGCGGCCGCGGCATCGGCGAAATGCAGAACTTCACCGACGCGACACCGGTGGGGGTGCGCAACGGGGTCTGCCTGCAATGCCACAACCGCGGCTATCCGGCGCTGTGGATGGGCAGCATGCACGAGACCCGGCAACTCGCCTGCACCGACTGCCACAGCATTCACAAGGGCCATCGCAAACTGCTAGTCGAAGCCAGCCAACCGCAGGTCTGCACTCGCTGCCACCAGCTGATTCGCGCTCAACTGCTGCGCCCCTCTCGCCATCCAATCCGTGAAGAAAAGCTGGTCTGCACCGACTGCCACAATCCCCACGGCACCCTCACCGAGCGGCTGATCGACGCCAATACGGTGAACGAGAAGTGCTACGACTGCCATGCCGAAAAGCGTGGCCCGTTCCTCTGGGACCATCCGCCGGTGCGCGAGAGCTGCCTCAATTGCCATGAGCCCCACGGCTCAACCCACGAGCCGCTGCTCAAGCTCAAACGCCCCTTCCTCTGCCAGCGTTGTCACGCCGACCCGGACCACGCCAACGTTCTGTGGGCGCTGAGCGAGGAAGAAGCCGCCGCCGGCCTGTCGCCCTACGAACTGCCGGACCGCCGCAGCGGCCGTCCGGCGGCGCAGCTCTTCAACCGGAGCTGTACCAATTGTCACGTCAACTTCCACGGCAGCAACCACCCCTCCGGGCGTTGGTTCCATCGCTAGGCGAGGAGGCTAAGATGCTCAAGTCCTTGAATTGCCCGCCGCTCCTAGCCACCCTCTGGCTGCTCGCCGCGGTCTGGCCAGCTTTGATCGTCGCCGAGGAAGAACACCAGCTAGAGACCGAGGCCCCCAACATCGAGGCCGAGGCCGAAGTCGAGAGTCCGCCCACTGAAGAACAAGTGATCGACATCGAACAACGCTGGCGGCTAACCCCGCGGCGCGACTTCGAGTTTCGCCTGAGCCCCAACGTTGGCCTGCGCACTCCCCTGTTGAGCCCCCTCTACAGCAAGACCCAACCCGACTATCTCGGCACCCCGCGAGAGCGCCCCAATAATTGGGCGTTGGCGGCGTCGCTGACTACTTTGACCGCCTCGGGAGAGCGTGATTCGGGCAAGGCCCAGGAATTCCGCGACCTCAGCGACGGAGTGGCGGTGGGAGTCGACGCCCAGCTGCGCACCGCCAAGAGCTGGCTGCGGCTCAGCGGTCGCCACTTGCTGCGCGACGACCACGATGTACGTCTGGAATTGCGCCATTTCGGTGTCTTCAAGACCAGCCTCTACCTCAACGCGATTCCCCACAACTACGTCTTCGACACGCCGTCGCTCTACCGCGGTGTCGGCAGCGGTCGGCTGACTATCGACGACGCCACCCGCACCAGCTTGCAGGGCTCGACCTCATTGCAAGACGCCGCCCAGCGCGCCGAGGCGGCGGTGGCGGCGGCACCACGGGTCGATCTCGGCCACACCCGCGACCGCTTGCGCTTCGATCTCGACTTCACTCTGCTGCACCCGCTGACTGTGCAACTGCGTTTCGATCGCGAATCGCGCCAAGGGACCCGGCCGTGGAGCGGTAGCTTCGGCTTCAGCAACTTCGTCGAGATCCCCTGGCCGGTGGACTACGACACCGAGAGCGCCCGCTTGACTGTCGAGTACGCCAACAAGAAATCCTTCTTCAAAGCGAGCTATCGGGCGAGTTCCTTCGACAACAACATCAGCAGCGTGCAGTTCGACAATCCCTGGCGACTGACCGACCAGAGCGGTTCGCCGCCAGCAATTTTAGCGAGCTATCAGAATGGCCCGGCGAGCGGTCTGATCGACCTCTATCCGACCAACGAGAGCCACGATCTGAGCTTCACCGGCCTGCTGCGCGAGCTGCCGTGGAAGGGCAATCTGTCGGCCACCGTGGCCTGGGGGCGGATGGAGCAAGACGACCCCCTGCTGCCCTTCACCACCAACACCACTATCGTGCCGGGGCAGGCGGGCAATCCTCCCTTCGACGCCTCAGACCCGGCCAACCAAGTGATCGACCGGGTGCGCAGCCAATTCGACACCCGGCTGATTCACCTCCGCTACACCGCCAAGCCGAAGCCCTTCATGCGCTTGAAGTTGCAGTTCCGCGACTATCAAGTCAACAACGAGTCCGATCGGGTCCTCTTCCCCGGCTTCGTGGTCGAGGACGCGGCCTACCGGGCACCGGCTACCGGTTCCGACGGCTTTACTAATGTGCCGATCGCTTGGCAACGCTCGCGGCTGAGTGGCGAACTAGCCTTCGATGTGGCCAAGAAGAGCCGGCTGACTTTCTTGCTCGAACACCGCGAGACCGACCGCGAGTTTCGCGAAGTGGCCAAGTCGGAAGAAGACCGGTTCAAAGTCTCCTATGACTCCAAGCCCCACGACTGGCTGGAACTCAAACTCTCCTACTTGCTTTCCGAGCGCCGCATCGACACCTACGACTTCGCCCAATTCTTCAGCGAACAAGGCAGAACCCGCTTCATCCCGGTGTTGCCGCTGCTGCGCAAATTCGACCAGGCCGAGCGCGACCGCGATCGCTGGCAACTGATCGTCTCGTTCTACCCCAATGACTCGTTGCAAATCGTCACCTCGGCGATTGTCGGCAACGACACCTATCCGGATTCCGAATTCGGCCTACAGAGTTCCGATCACCGCATCTATTCGGCCGATCTGGCGTGGACCGCCAACCCTCGCTTCAGCCTCTACAGCTCGCTCAGCTGGGAGAACTTCGACAAAACCCAGCGCTCACGGCAGTGGCAGTTCTTCCAAGCCGGCGACCCCTTCAATCTGGAACCTGGAGTGGCGTCGAACAGCAATTGGCGGGCCGATCACAGCGACGATATTCAGACCTTCACCGCTGGGCTGGAGGCGGTCCTGGTGCCTGACAAAGTGAAGTTCGAATGTGTTCTGACTTGGGTCGAGACCGATGGTGAGATCCTGCTGTCGAGCCCCATCGGCGAGGTCGATGCCAATCCCTTTGATCCGGCCGATTTTCGCTCGGTCGACGATGTTGAGATCCTCACCCTGCAACCCAAGCTCGAACTCACCCTGGGCGAGCATCTGGCCCTTGAAGCTTCTTACTTCCGCGAGGAATACAGCATTGACGACATCGGTACTCAGGGCTATCGCCTGGTGCCGGTGACCCGCGACGGTGCGTTCAACGGCGCCATTCTGATGGGCAGCCAACCCACCAACTACGATCTCGACGTGGTCTACCTGACTTTGAAGCTGGGTCTGTGAGGAGGTCACCGATGCGCTACCTACCGACCCCCGCAGGCCTACTAAAGGCCCTCGTCGCAGTCTTGCTGCTGCTTCATCTGGCAGCCACGGCGACCGCCCAGGACGATTGGGGCGACGAGAGCGACAGCGCCTGCGGCGGCCTGCTCGACGATCCCCAAAGACTGGCCGAAGTGCTGGCGCAAGTGCCCAAGTACGGCACCTCCTGGGCCTTGGTCTTCTCCGACCAGCTCGGCGACCGCGCGCCAAGCGCCGAGCAGCAAGATCTGTCGTCGCTTTCGGTAGCCACCTTGGCCGACAGCCCGGCGCTGGCGATGGCCGCCGAACTCGGCCAGCCGAACACCACCCCCTACCCACAGGCCAACGCCGGCAGCGCCGTCGAAGACGTGCTGGCGGGGACGATCGACAGCGCCCTACTATGGGCCCCCTTGGCCGGTCTGGCGGTGCTCGAACTCGACTTCGACTACACCTTGAGCCTGCTCGGCGTCGGCCCACCGGCTGGACCCGGCGCGGCAAATGCTGGCGCTAGTGCCGCCGCGGCAGCGCCCCTCGACCCTTGTGCCGAAGAAATCCTCATTACCCTCGAATCCTACGGCGTGGTGCCAGCTGAAAAACGCCAACCGGTCTACATCCGTGACTTGATCCTGTTGCCGGCCCCCGAGCGCAGCCTCGACAGCGCCCATTTGGGGGCGCCGATCTACGCCCTGCAATGCGCCAAATGTCATGGCGTCGAAGGGATCGCCGCCAGCGACTCCCTAGCGCCGGTCGATCTGCAGATCTCGGTGCGCCGCTTCAGTTGGCCAGGCTTTCTCTACATCGCGCTCAACGGCCGGCCGCAGAACGGCATGCCGGGCTTCCGTGGCGCCATCGAGCGCCAGCAGCTGGAGGAGATCTATCAGTACGTCCGCGAGCGTAGCTACGGTACCCTGACGGTCACCGGCAACTACCCGGTACCCGGCAGCGAGTCAGCAGCAGTCGCCCAAGACTCGTCATCCGACCCCTAGTCCAGAAACAAGGAGCGCAGATATGACCTCCCGACCCACCCTCCACCGGCGCCTGCTGCAAACTGCGCTAGTGCTGATTTTGACCGCCGGCTTCCTCGCCCCGACCACCGCCAGCGCCGATGGCACCATCGAAGGCAAGGTGGTCTTCAGCGGCAAACCGCGGCGCAACCCGCTGATCCGCATGGGCGCCGATCCCAACTGCCTGGAGATCAACCAGGGCAAGAAAGTCGTGAACCACATCGTCAAACTCGGCGAAGGCGGTGCGGTCGGCGAGGTCTTCGTCCACCTCACCGGTGAAGTAACCTACAGCGGCGGCGTGCCAACCAAGCCCGTGGTGATCGTTCAAGAAGGCTGCATCTACCATCCCAAGGTCAGCGGTGGCATGGTCGGCCAGACCCTCAAGGTGATCAACAAAGACGCTACCTTGCACAACATCCATGCGATCTCCGACAAACGCAACAACTTCAACGTCGGCCAGCCCAAAGCGGGCATGGAATACGAGACCAAGCTCGCTTCCGCGGAAGTCATGCTAAAGGTGAAATGCGACGTCCACCCGTGGATGCAGGGCTACATCGGTGTGCTCTCCCATCCCTACTTCGCAGTCACTAACGACGACGGTACTTTCCGCATCGAGAACGTGCCGGCTGGCAGCTACTCCCTACAAGCCCTGCAAGCCCGCCTGGGCACCGAAGACCAGCAGATCGAGGTCAAGGACGGCGAAACCGTGACCGTCGAATTCACCTACGGCCCGCCCACCTCCGCCGAGCTTTTCGACGGCGGCTTGCCGGTTAAAGAGCTGACCGTCCACACCGCCGCGGCACGCTAGGGTCGTAGAGAGGCCGACCGCCGGTAGCTTGAGCGCAAACCCCGGATGAGCCTCACTATCGGCATCGACGGCCGCTACCTTGAGCCGAGCTACCCAGGAATCGGCCGTTACTTGCGCGGGTTATTAAGCGCACTGCCCGCCGCCGCCGAAGGCGAACGCTTGCGGCTGCTACAGCACCCTGGAGCCGGCCCAGCGCCAGCCGGATTCGAGCCCGTGCCCTGCCCCACCCCACTCCGTGGTCTGGGGCACCAATTTAGCCTGCCAGCCGCCGCGCGGAGTCTGGACTTGGATCTCTTTCACGCTCCCTTCTATCTCACCGCCTATCGCATGCCCTGCCCCTGGGTGGTGACGGTTTACGACGCCATCCCGGCGCGCTGGCCCTTGCCAACGCTGAGCGCTCGCTTAGCCTGGCGACTGGCGATGCGTCTTGCCCTGCGCCGCGCCCGCCACATTTTGACCTTGACGCAGGCCGCCAAGGACGAGCTGGCAACACACTTCGGCATCTCGTCGCAGAAGATAACCGTCACCCCGGCGGCCGCCAGCAAGCAGTTCGCCCCCCAATCACCGACTGCCATCGAGGCGCTGCGCCAACGCCTGCGGCTAGACCAGCCCTACGTTCTCTATGTCGGTGTCGACCGGCCACATAAGAACCTGCCGAGACTGATCGAGGCGTGGGCCGAACTGCGCCGCTCGGGAGTCTTCCACGGCGAGTTGGTGCTGGCCGGCCAGCGTGATCCACGCTTTCCCCAGAGCGAACAGACCGTCCGCCGGCTGGGACTCAACGACGTGCGCTTCCTCGGACCGGTCGATGAGACCGACTTGCCGGCTCTCTATGCCGGTGCCGAGCTATTCGTCCTGCCCTCCCTGCACGAGGGCTTTGGCCTGCCAGTGATCGAGGCCATGGCCTGCGGCACTGCGGTGGCTTGTGCCAACGGCTCCAGCCTGCCCGAAGTCGCAGGCAGCGCGGCACGGTTGTTCGACGGCGAGCGACCTGCAGCTATCGCCGAGGCCCTGGCCGATGTGTTGAGCGCTCCAGATCTGCGCCAAGAACTCGAGCGCCGCGGCCAACAACGCGCCGCGGCCCTATCCTGGAACAACACCGCCCGACTGACCGTCGAGGTCTACCGCCGAGTGGCCGCTGGAATCTAAGCGGTGCGCATCCTGCACGTCTACAAAGACTACCCACCGGTGCTCGGTGGCATCGAAGGCCATCTCCAGCTGCTCGCCGAAGGCCAGGCCAGGCTCGGTCATCAGGTCACCGTACTGGTCACCGCGCGCGGCCCGCGCACCACCGTTCGCCACGAAAACGGCGTCGAAGTCATCCGCGCCGCCCGCCTAGCCACCCTCGCCTCGACCCCCCTCAGCCTGAGCTTGCCTCGCCAGTTGGCGACACTGCGTCCCGACCTGACCCATCTACAATTCCCCTATCCACCGGGCGAGCTGGCCCAGCTGCTGCTCGGCCGTTCGCGAGCCACGGTAGTGACCTACCAGAGCGACATCGTCCGTCAGCGCCTGCTCGGCTGGCTCTACCGGCCGCTGATGTGGCGTCTGCTGCGTCGTGCCGACGCGATCCTCGCCACCAGCGCGGCCTACCGCGACAGCTCGCCGGTGCTGAGCCGGCTCGGTGAGCGGTGCCGGGTCGTGCCCCTGGGCATCGATGTCGAGCGCTTTAGCCAGTCAGACCCACGGTCCGTCACGGACTTCGAGAGACGATTCCCAGAGCCAAGGATTCTGTTTGTCGGCAGGCTGCGTTACTACAAAGGAGTCGAGCATCTGATCGATGCCATGGCCCAGCTCGGTAAAGCGAGCCTGTTGATCGCCGGCCGCGGCCCACTCGAAGACAAATTACATCGTCAGGCAGCGGCTTCACCGGTCGCGGATCGCATCCATTTCCTCGGCGACATTCCGGCCGCCGACCTACCGGCCCTCTATCAAGCCGCCGATATCTTTGTCCTACCAGCCACCCGCCGCAGCGAAGCCTTCGGCTTGGTACAAGTCGAAGCCATGGCCGCCGGCCTGCCGGTGATCTCCACCGAACTCGGCACCGGCACCAGCTTCGTCAACCGCCACGGCGAAACCGGCCTGGTCGTGCCGCCGGCAGATACCGACGCGCTGGCGACAGCGCTGAGCGAGCTGCTCGGCTCGGTTGAGGAACGGCGACGGCTAGGGGACGGGGCTCGACGCCGCGCTTGGCAACGCTTTGATGTTCGGCAGATGATTGAGAGGACTCTGGAGGTTTATTCTGAAGTGCTGACAGACCACACTCACTGACCGCCGACCTCGTACCCCGCTCCCGCAGCAAGATCGCGTGGGCATTGGTGGCCCCTCGCTCCCTTCTGAATGGCTCGATCACGGTCTTGAAGGTTGCTTCGTGACTGCGGCTCAGGACTGTGATCCCAGGACGAAGCGCGCCCGCTCACCGCGCAGCATAGCGTATGGCGTCATGCACTTGATCCCGAGGCCGATACAGGCATCGGGGATCTTGATCCTGCGCTCGCTGGCCGATGGTATCTCGTGAGTCACCACGGTATGGCCGTAGGCGTGGGCCTGGGGGACCAAGTAGTAGTCCGCCACCTGCAGGAAGGTGTTGACCGCGGAGGGAAAGTAGCTCTGGCTGGTGGCCCAGACACTGACCACGGACAGGGAAGACAGCAAGGCCGACTCGGGCTGCAGAAAGAAACCCGCGCCGCGCTCGGCCGCCCAGAGCGACAGCTCGTCTGCCCCTGCTTGCACTTCGTCGCCCACTTTCTCCACGCTGTAGACAGTACCGGCCGTATTCTGCTCGATCAACCACTCCCAGAACGCCGGACAGAAGTCCAGCCCATAGTGCAGGTTCTTGGCCCGGATGAAAACGTCGGCATCGAGAAGGTAAGCCATTACACCGGAATCCCCAAACTGTGGCCGAGTTCCCGGAAAGTGGCCATCTTCTTGAAGCCCAGCAGCCGAAAGGACTCAGTGAACGACGAGCGCCCTTCGAGGGTGCTGACCACCAGCGCCCGTGCGAAGCGCCGGCTCACCCGCGCTCCCAGGGTGAGGTAGAAGTTGCCGCCGCTGCCGCGAGGCAGGCTGTGTAGCCGTTCTAGCTCAGCGTGGAAGGCGGTCCAGTAGGTCGAGTCTTCGAACCCGCCAGCATCGTGGATCCGGCGGAGAATCACCAGCGTGCTCACTTTGAACCGTCGTGCCAAGCGATGGATCTCGCCCGCCAGTTCAGCGCCTGAATCAAAGGCTTCACGAACGGCAACCAGCGGCACGAGGACTTCGGCAGCCACCTGATTGCACCAACGTTCGACCCGGTGTTTCGGCGGGCTCGAAGCCTGGGAATCCGAAAGGGCCGATTGGCCGAGCCAGAGGTGAACGAGTTCATGGGCCAAGGTGAACATCTGGGCAGCCTTGGTGTCGCTGCCGTTGATGAACACCAGCGGCGCCAGCTCGTCGACCAAGGCGAAGCCGCGGAACTCTCGCGGGTCGAGTTTGCGCCGGTTGTTGCTGCCCACCACTCCGCTCACCATGACCAAGATTCCCGCGGCGTCCGCCAATCGGATAAAACGGCGCAGGGCTTCGGTCCAGGTCCCTAGCTGACGGCGTTCTTCGAGGTCGAGTCCAAGCTCCTGACGAATACGGGCAGCTGTCGACACGACATCGTCCAAGATTTCGACCGAGCCGACGAAGCCCAGTGGAGTTTCGCCCATGGTGCGAGCAAAGTCTCGATACCACTCCTGGCGTTGCTGGCAAAGGTAGAGCGTCTCCAAAAGATCCGCACTCGGCTTGGCGACCGGCTGGTCGGCTATGGTACGGAAATCAGGGATGGGGACGGACTCAGCCGGCGGCTCCGGGAGGAATAGCAAGCCGATCGGGGTATGAGTGCTGTTGGCAAACTTCTCGAGCTGCTTCAAAGTCGGTAGCCGCTCGCCCCGCTCCCAAGCGGCTAGCTGCGGAATCCGCCGGGTCAACTCGGCCGGCTCGATGCGGGAACGCTCGCAGGCCCAGCGCAATAGCTCCGGGCGAATACGGACGCGATTCATTCAGCTTGCTCCCCAAGGTCAACAATGGCGAATGGATCGGTGCAGACGGCGACAATGACGAGAATCGTACAGTAATTCTCAAGGATGAGGAAAAGGCTGCAAAATGCATACACCGCGGGCACTTTGTCATGCAAAGTGCCCGCGGTATGAGCAGAATGCACGATTTCGGTTGGCTCGAACGGATGGCTACAGCTCAAGACCACCCAGTCGTCACCCTGGCGGCGCTGGAACTCCACCACCCAGCGCAACGTCTCGTCGAACCCCAGCGACGGTCGCCAGCCGACCAGCTCACCGATCTTGCTGATCGACGGCAGCCGGCGGCGCATATCTCCGAAGCCAGGTCCGTCGGCATCTTCATAGGGCACCCGACGGATGATCGCCATGGTCCACGCTATTCGCGGTCGATCGCTGCCAGAAGAGCTTTCAGCTGAGGCAAGAGCTGCCGCAGCTCGTCGTTCGCAGTCTTCCAAACCATGTCGTGATTGATGTCGAAGTAGGCGTGGATCAGGCGGTTGCGCATCGATACGATCAGCGGCCAAGGAATGTCGGGCGCCTCACTTCTGGTCGCCTCAGACAGCTGGCCCGCTGCCTCACCGATAACCTCGATCGCCCTGATCAGGGCGAAGAGGAGCATGCGATCGGAATCTAGATCAGCGCGTTCTCGACCCGATACGAATTCAAGCGCTGTCTCCGCGGCTTCGATGATGTGTAGCACCCGGACTCGATCGTCAGGCTGCATACTGCACCTCAGCCTGCCGTACCACCTCTTCTCGAAAGTGGCGGCTCAGGTCTTGCGCCGTTCGCAGGTCTACGCGGCGACCGCGCAACAAAGCCGACAACTCCGCTTCGATCGCCGCCAAGCCCAGGAGTCCTGGGACCGCACCGGGCTCGAATTCCACCAATAGGTCAACATCGCTTTCGAGCCTATCCTCGCCTTTGAGAACGGAGCCGAAAAGAGACAGTTGGGCGATGCGATGACGGCGGCAAAGCCTCTCCAAGTCTTCCTTGTCCAGTGGAAGTCGTGTCATTTTTTCGGCGGCTCCTGGTCACCTTCCATGGCGATGTCGGCAGGCGCCACCTACACGACGGCGCCGTCTCGGCACGTTGCAACAGGATTCTCTGCCTGCTCTCTACCGGATCCTACCCAAGGCTACCAGCGAAATCTGATCTCTCAGGCTCTTGCTCGAGACAACCTGAAAGACCGCTCTCGCCGACCCCTCAGTCGCCACTGTGGCGGCGCTGGAACTCCACCACTGTGCGCAGTGTTTCATCAAGCCCCAGCGACGGTCGCCAACCGACCAGCTCAGCGATCTTGTCGATCGACGGTAGCCGGCGGCGCATATCCTCGAAGCCGGGTCCATAAGCCTCTTCGTAGGGCACTCGGCGAATCGCCGTTGCCGGGTCGGCCTCTGGGCGCACCAGCTGCAGAACCCGACGGGCCAACTCGATGACTGAGATTTCCTCGGTCGAGCCAATATTAAACACTTCGCCGACCGCATCTGGATGCTCGGCCAACGCCAGAATACCGCGCACGGCGTCGCTCACATGGCAGAAGCAGCGGCACTGCTCACCGTCGTCATAGACGGTCAACGGCTCCCCGGCCAGCGCTTGCTGCACGAAGCGTGGAATCACCATGCCGTAGCGACCCCGTTGGCGCGGGCCGACAGTGTTGAATAAACGCACGATCACCACCGGCAGATCGTGCTGCCGGTGATAGGCCAGCGACAAGTGCTCGGCGGCGACTTTGGAGGAAGCGTAGCTCCACCGCGCCTTCGAGGTCGGCCCCAACATCAGATCATCGCCCTCGCTAAACGGCACCTGGTCGCTCTTGCCATAGACCTCGGAGGTAGAAGTCAGCAAGAAGCGCTTGCGGTAGCGAGTACACATGCTGAGCACTGATTGGCTGCCCAGGATGTTGTTCTCCAGCGCATGCACCGGATCCTGGACCACCAGCTCTACCCCAACCGCCGACGCCAGGTGGAAGACCATGTCCGAGTCGCGCACCAGATGATCGAGCACCACCTCATGAGTGATGCTGTCGATGGCGAGGGTGAAGCGCGGGTGACCTTCCAGATGGGCGATATTCTCCAGCCTGCCGGTGGAGAGATCGTCAATCACCGCCACCTGGCAGCCGCGTTCGAGCAGCTCTTCCACCAGGTAGCTACCGACGAAACCAGCACCGCCGGTGACCAGTACGCGGCACCCCGCTGCAAGCCGCAGGGAGGACCGCTCGGGCTCTGCTTCATCCATCAGCTAACGCCTCCGGAATCCACCGGCGTTTCGACTAGGGAACTTTCGAGGGTGCCATGAATCAGGCCAGGCCGCCGCTCGAGCCTCCAGATCGTCAGCCCGGCGCTGAACAACGCGACACCCAGTACCCAGCGGGTCGCCCCGCCGCCGCTGCGCCCCAACACCACGCCGGCCACCGCCGCCATTGCCGCCACCGCGTAGAGCAATCGGGCGGCGCCGGCAACCGGCCAACCAAGGCGCAGTATGCGGTGCGCCAAGTGGTCGGTGCCCGAGTGGGTCATAGGATTGAGCCCACGACGCAAGCGCGACACCACAACCAAGGTGGTATCGAAGAGGGGCACGGCCAGCACCACCAACGGTGCTAGCCAACTCGTGTCGCCGCCGCCGCCGCCGGCCCGCTGTGCTTCGATCGCCAACACCGCCAGCAAGAGACCGATCAGCAAACTTCCCGAATCGCCCATGAAGAGCCGAGCCGGTGAGAAGTTTAAACACAAGAATCCAAGACAAGCGCCGCACAGAACCAAGGAGAGGGCTGACGGTAAGCCCGCCGGCAGGAGCAGGAAAAGGCCGCAAGCAGCGATCGCGGCCACCCCGGCGGCTACTCCGTCCATGTTGTCGAGCAGATTCAGCGCGTTGGTCACTCCGACCATCCACAAGCCTGACAAAGCCAGATCGGCCCAACCGGGCAAGCCGGTGTTGATCACCGCTCCGGCCACGAGCGCCATCCCTACCACTGCCCCTTGAGCCAGCAGCTTGCCCACCACCGGCAAACGCCGGAAGTCATCCCACAAACCGACTGCAAAGACCAGCAAAGCAGCGGCTAGCAGCCCCAAGGGCTGCACCACTCCAGCCTTGGCTTCGCCAAAACTCGGTGCCAGGGCCAAAGCAATAGCCGCCAGCATCGCCGCGCCGCCGAGCAACGGAGTCGGCTGACGATGCAACTTGCCCTGAGCAGGTCGGTCGAGGAGGCCAATCCGGCCTGCTAAGCGCGCCGCAACCAACGATCCACAGACCGCGAAGCCAAAGGAGGCACCGAGCAGCCAGAGCAGCCGTGGCAAGGCAAGTAGGGGAGCTTCCATATCGGCCTGGATCTTAAAACATCTGCCGCCATCGCTCGGCGAAAAATCCCAGGACAGTCGAGGAAAACCCGCCAGAAGACGGCGCCAGTAGACGGCGCCAGCCGCCACTAGCCGCTAGCCGCCCGACCAGCGATTGGACAGCCCAGCCCATCGCCCGTAGAATCCACTGAGTTTGTTCTCTGCCCCCAGCGGCCACATCAGGAGGCCGCGTCTTCTACCACGGCTCACCGGCAACCACTGCTTTGGGAGACTCTATGGAGCCCCTGGCTTCCACCGCTACAGCCATGCTTCCGGAGATCGTCGGGGGTCAACTGCGGCGGGCCGTGCTGCTGACCTTGCTCTACAGCGACCTGTTCGACTTTCCCTTGGACGAGGCAGAGCTCTACCGCTTCCTGGTAGCACCGTGCGACAGCCCGGAACAGCTTCGCCACGCTTTGGCAGAACTCGAGGCCGAAGATCGGGTCAGCCGGGTGGATAGCTGGTGGTTCCTGGCCGGCAGTGAGGCCAACATAGAACTGCGCCAGCAACGCCAACAGCTGGCGGCGCGGCGCTGGCCACCGGCGCGGCGCTTCGGCCGCTGGTTGAGCTGGGTACCCTTCCTGCGCATGGTCGGAGTCTGCGGCTCGCAAGCGGTGGAGAACGGCGGCGCTGACGGTGATGTCGATCTGGTGTTGATCACCGCTCCGCGGCGCTTGTGGATCGCCCAGGCGACGGTGATGCTGCTGCGCCGCCTTGGCGGCCTATTAGGTATTGAGATCTGCCCTAATTTTCTGCTGAGCGCCGACCAGCTGGTGCTCCAAAACCGCAATCTCTATGTCGCCCGCGAAGTAGCCCAAGTAGTGCCCTTGTGGGGTGAGGACGCCTACCAAGACTTCCTCGCCGCCAATCGCTGGATCCACACTTTCCTGCCCCAAATCGCCAACGGCGACCGACAACGTTTTCTCGAGCCGCGGCCTCAACACCTGGCCACTCGATGGGTCGAGAAGCTGCTCGGCGGCAGGCTGGGGACACTGCTCGATGGCGCCATCCATCGCCTCTCGCTGACCTACTACGCACTCCGCTTGCGCCGTCACGGCTGGAGCAGGCAAGAGATCGAGCAAGCCTACCGGCCCGAGCGTCAAACCGTGATGCGCGGCGGCTTTCTCGGCGCGGTACGGCGCCGTTTCCTCGACCGCGCCGCCGAGCTGCTGGACGATGAGGACGTCTTGCCAGAAGCGACGGCGTTGTTCGAGAGCGGCGCTCTGGACGACGCCGACCCGCTCTATGCCAACCTCTTCACCAGCCGCTACGGCAGCGCGGATCCGCCGCGATGAGTGGTGTCCTCTTCGGCCATTCTTACTTCCTGCGCTTTGATCCCAAGCTGTGGCAGGCGATGCAGCCGTACCCGCCCCTGGGCACCCTGTTTGCCGCCGCTTACTTGCGCCAACGGGGCTTCGAAGTGGCCCTCTTCGATGCCATGCTGGCCGCATCAGAAGAGGAATTCGCCAGCGCCCTCGACCGACATCAGCCCGACTATGCCGTGCTCTACGAAGACAACTTCAACTACCTGTCGAAGATGTGTCTGCTGCGGATGCGCGAGGCGGCCTGGCGGATGATCGACCTCGCTAGACAGCGGGGAGCGACGGTGATCGTCTGTGGTGCCGATGCTACCGATCACAGCGCTGAATACCTCGAACGCGGCGCCCATTTCGTGCTCAACGGCGAAGGCGAGGCCACTCTCGCCGAGTTGCTCGAACGACTGCAAGCGGGAGGAGAGCGCTTCGACGACATCCTCGGTCTCACTGCAGCAGCAGAGTTCGCCGGCACCGATGAGCCCCTGCGCACCCCGCCGCGGCCGGTGCTGCGCGATCTCGACGCTCTGCCTTTTCCAGCTTGGGACCTGGTGGACATGGAGCACTATCGCCGCTTGTGGCGCCAGCGCCACGGCTACTTCTCGATAAATATGGTCACCACTCGCGGCTGCCCCTTTCATTGCAACTGGTGCGCCAAACCGATCTGGGGACAGACCTATCACCAGCGCAGCCCAGCCCTGGTCGCCGCCGAGCTGAGCGAACTTCAACAGCGCTATCAACCCGACCACATTTGGTTTTGCGACGACATTCTCGGGCTGAAGAAAGGGTGGTTGGAGGATTTCGCCGCTGAAGTCGAGCGGCGCGGCGTGCGCACGCCGTTCAAATGCCTGAGCCGCGCCGATCTGCTGCTACGCCCGGGCGAGATCGAAGCGTTGGCCAAGGCCGGCTGCCGGGTGGTGTGGATCGGCGCCGAGTCCGGCTCCCAAAGAGTGCTCGACGCCATGGACAAAGGGACCAAAGTAGAGCAGATCCACCGCGCCGCCGAACTCTTGCACCAGGCTGGGGTGAAGGTCGGCTTCTTTCTCCAATTCGGCTACCCCGGCGAAAGCCGCGAAGAGATCGAACTCACCCGAACTCTGGTGCGCGACTGCCAGCCCGACGAGATTGGCATGTCGGTGTCCTATCCCCTACCCGGCACAAAGTTCTACGATTTGGTCAAGCAAGAACTCGGCGAGAAGCGCAACTGGGTCGATTCCAACGATTTCGACATGATGTACCGTGGTCCCTTCACCACCGCCTTCTACCGTCAACTCTACAAAGTGGTGAACAAAGAGTTTCGCGCCCAGCTGGCCGCCAACGCTCTCAGGCGCCTGGGGCATCACCCCACCGATCTCCGTCTCGGCCATTTGCGCCGCGCCGCCGCCTTGCTCTATCACCGGCTCACCCTGCCCGGCGAGCGCCGCAAGCTCAACCGCCGCGAAAAAGACCAGCATCAGGGGCTAGGCCCATTGAGCACCGGCATGAGCCACGAGGAAGCCTCCCGACCGACATCGCAAGCCAGCAGCTAGGCGCCGCGCTGGTCAACATCTAGAACAGAGCTGGGAGGAGAGTCAATCTATCTCTTGCCCACCTGGGAGTTCTCCTGAACCTGTACGAGGCGGACCTCGAAGAGGCAAACTTCGAATTGACTAACCTCTTCAAGGCGGACCTCCATTGCGCGAATCTTCAAGGGGCAAACCTTCAAGGCACGCAGCTGCTAGGGGCGGACCTCGCTGGAGCAGACCTCAACGGGGCGCGCAACCTGACGCAAGAACAAATCGCCTCAGCCCACGGCGATGAAGAGACCCTCTTCCCCGAGGGCCTAGAGCGCCCGGCGCACTGGACAAGCGACCCGAAGCCCTGAATTCGCAGCCGGGCGGATTCCGTCGCTAGCCTAGAAGGCGCAGGCCGGACGAGGCTCCCAGGAGGGGCCTCAAGAACTCTCTTCGCGGTTCCCACGTCGCTATTCTACTGCGCCTGAGGGGCTCTCGCCTCGCATCGATTGGCCAAGTCGGTGCTGCCTACGAAACCGGAAGCACCACATCCGTAGTCAGCAGCCACTCGGCGATCTGGAACACCGCGGCTGTCAGGCCGGCGATCGGCACGTACTGCAAGAAGTAGGCGTGCAGTCGATAGACCCAGAAGTATTCGGCAAGCCGCGGAGAGTAGCCGCCGCGGGTCTCTGCATCTCTCAAGCCGGACACGTAGTAGGTCAGGATGCCTCGGCTGATGTTGTACAAGATCAGCGCCACCGCCAGAAGGCGCAGAATGAGGTGCTCGCCTGGCTGGTGGAGGCCGACTAAAGGACGCCAGATGGGTTGTGGGGAGCCGCAGTTCTTCCGGGCCTCAAGGCAAAGGCCGAGCTCGTTGACGGGCGTTAGCGTCCGGACGGCAATGCTAGCGAGTGCTTGATCTCGGAGGCGCAGAGTTTCCTCCTCGATGACCTGGCGGCCGCGGTCGATGTCGAGGCCTTCCCGGTTCCATAGAGCGATGGCTTCGGCTAGGGCGCCCGGTGAGCTGGCCAGCTGCTGGAGTCGAGCCTCGCTCTGCTGTCGACGGTTGTCTGCGGCGACCTGCACCGCCGAGCTCGCTTCCTGGGCTGCGTTCACGCCCTTCCAGTACCCGGCGCGGCTGATGTGAGGTACGAGGAACAGGAGTAGGAACAGGAGGTTGAACAGGAGGGCGGGGCCGGAGTAGGCGCTGCGGACTACGGACCAGGGGTCTTGGGAGCCAGGAGCGAAGCGGGCGTTGAGGATTCTGGTGTCGTCGAGGAGCAGACTGGCTTCCTCCCTGCGATCCTTCAACTGTAACCACTTGGGCCTCCGCAGTCGCAGATCTGCCCCCGAAAGATCTGCTTGGTGCCAGATACTACCCTTCACCCATGCGCCGCTCAGGTTGGCGGTCTTCAGGCGCGCGCCGCTCAGGTTGGCCAACTCCAGGTGCGCGCCGCTCAGGTTGGCGTTCTCCAGGCGCGCGCCGCTCAGGTCGGCGTTCTCCAGGCGCGCGTCGGCCAGGATGGCACTCTCCAGACGCGCGCCGAGCAGGTTGGCGTTCTCCAGGTGCGCGCCGCTCAGGTTGGCGTTCTCCAGGCGCGCGCCGCTCAGGTCGGCGTTCTCCAGGCGCGCGTCGGCCAGGTTGGCGTTCTCCAGGTGCGCGCCGCTCAGGTTGGCTTTCTCCAGGCGCGCGCCGCTCAGGTCGGCTTTCTCCAGGCGCGCGCCGCTCAGGTTGGCTTTCTCCAGGCGCGCGTCGCTCAGGTCGGCGTTCTCCAGGTTGGCGTTCTCCAGGCGCGCACCGTGGAGGTCGGCGTTCCATCTACCACCAACCTTCAACCAAAGGCTGCCGAGCGCAAGCTCTTCCCGAGCCGAGAGGTCAAGTCTTACCAGATGCGGCCGCTCGTCCTTCGCTTCCGATCGCCAGGTGTTCCAAGCGTCGACCCCTTCGAGGAGTTTCCGCAGATGATCGAGGTTGCCTTCGAACGTCGGGAACTCCGCCTTTAGCTGTTCATCCGTGACCATTCATCCGCTCCTCTCTATGAAGTGATCTCGCCCAAGACGAGCTACCGTAGCAAAGGGCTGCGCCTCTCGACCCTGAACCGAGCCATCCGGCAGCCGATTTCGAAGGCGGCAGCCAGAGTCGCTGACTTGGCGGGGCCGACGCCTGGTTGGTCCTTGAGCTGGCCGTTGGCGCTCAACAGCGATCTGAGGTCGCCATGCTCCTTGAGCAGCTCCTGCGCGACATCCAAGGCAGACTTGCCGGCACCGCCCGTTCGCAGCAGGACGGCGACTAGCTCAGCATTGGACAGCGACTCTGGCCCATGATGTAGGATGCGGCCACGCGCTTCCTCATCGCTAGGCTTCTGAGACCGGCTCATCGCCGTGAAGCGGCCATCAGAAGGCAGCCGACGGCGTTGCGCAGGCCATCGATCTGGGCCGCTGCGATGGCGCCGGAGAGGTCTTCATTGAAGCAGCAGGTAGCCGCGATCTTGGAGAGGTTAGATCCAGCCACAAGAGGCGAAGAGCTATGATTTGGAGCGCGGTTTGAGGGTCTTGAGGGTTCGGGTTGGTATGCTTCGGGCGGTCCTGCATCGGGGCTTTTCCGGTGTTGGATAGGCTCGATGGGCGGCTCGTAACTGCTCGCCGGGCCGGATTGGGGTGGCAGGGCCTGGTGGGGCCTGCTGACTCGACTGGTGAGAATGGCTATATGAGACTTGAATTGAATGTCAACGAATATTCTTGGAAATCAGCTGATAGATTTGCCCACACCTATCTGCGCCGAGACGATTTGTAACATGTAGATTCTGCGTCACGCAGAGGGATTGCCGATGACACCGATCAGTCAATGGATACTAGAAAATCAGTACTGGCTCCGAGTTATCGGACACGCCTTTGTACTACTAGGAATTGTATTGACTGGAGTCGCAGGCACACGCATACTTAGGATCTTGGAAAGCTTCGGCGAGAAGCTCTATATGCTGACACTAATCACCATTGGACTGTCGCTCCAAATCCTCCCCTTTGCGCTTGGCTGGTTGCTTTACTATATCAATGAGCGCTTTGGCATCCTTGAGTTCTTGATTCCCAACGCCCGCCAGAATACGAGCGCGATGTCTCGCGGTGAAGCGATATGGGAGCTGATGCGCTGGGCACCATTCTTTCTCATCTGCCTATACTTGACTGGAGGAATCGTTTCCCTATCAAGTGAGCTGCACAAGAAGTACAGAAAATTGCTCGCCCCCTTCACCAACAAGATCGAACGCATCAAGGCGACTGTGGCGGCCGACAGATTCCTACATGGGAGCGGTGTTGCATTTGCCGCAGCTGGCGTTTTGATGCATCTGGCAGTGGACGCGAATCAGTAGAGCACAGTGCTACCCTTTCGTTCGGCAACACGGCGACGACGCCTGGCTGATCTCGGAAGGTGCAGCAGCACCGCTGTCTCGTAAGGACTGATCCAGAATGCCGATCGCGTCGCCGTCTTGATCCACGGCTCGCCATAGGTAGTGCTACTGGCCTTGGATCTTTACGAACATCTCGTCAAGATACCAGAAGTCGCCGAGCTGGCTCTGCTTCCACTTCAGCCGGCGGGCGTACTCACCGCCAAACTTCCCACTCCACTGGCGAATCGTCTCGCAGGATACAATCACCCCGCGTTCAGCGAGCAGATCTTCGACGTCGCGAAAGCTCAAGCAGAAGCGGTAGTAGAGCAATACGGCGTGGTTGATGATCTCGGGCGGGAAGCGGTAGACGCGGTAGCTTAGAGCGAGATTGTTTGAGGGACTACTTTACCATGCTCGGGCTCAATCTGACAGTCCCCTCGGCAGCACCACTGCCCGGCTCATTGCTGATCTTGTCTGGGAGGGGCAGTTGTTAGATTCCAGCAAACGACACACGACAGGCCCTGCACGCCCTCAGCCAAGAACCTTGAAGTAACACACGTAAAGAGGTTTCACAGAAGTGAATACTACGACGGCCCTGGATAAACTCGAAATACTCCTCGAAGAGGCCCACCGAACGAGCCTCGCCATTCGTTTCGACAAGAACAAGCTCCTTCATAGATCCTTGATGGCGCTCAACGGAACAGTCCTAGAGCTATCGGGAGGTTGCAGCACGCTCCTAAGGAGCGGTGACGCGACTTGTACACCTGTTGTTCTTCGAAGCTTGCTCGAAGCTTATGTCGACGTGGTGAACTTGAGTAGTTCCGAAGATTATTTGCACAAGATGTCCGCCGCGCATCTGACGCAGTCGCTCAGATTGGCGGCCAACGCTAACGAGGCCAAAGAGAATCCCTACTTAGAAGACCTCGCCGGCCGCGACACACTTAAAACTGATATCGCAGCAATGAAGAATAGCTTGTCGAAGCTGAAACAGCAGGGGTTTAGTAGCTTGAGCATTTATCAGAGATTTCGATTAGCTGACGAAGTCGAGAGATACGTCAGCGTATACGCTCACTTATGCATGCATTCTCACAGCAATCTTAACGCACTTGAGCAACGGCACATAGCCAAGTGCGACGACGACTTCCAGATTGTCTATTGCCGACCGACTACAGAAGACGAGTCCGCAAGGTACATCGACACGGTCGCCGGTATCGTTGCGAACTCGGTCCTTTTCGTCAAGGAACGTATCGAGGGAGTACGTCCTAGCACAACGCGAATTGAGACCGCCCTGGCGAGCCTGAGGAGACTCTATGAATGAACACCGACGCAAAGAACGCCGGGCCCCTCACCTGCCGCATGAAGGTAGGGTTACCGAGGGGGATCAGGCCTCCGCCTACAGCTCCCTCTAAGTCTCCTCCTCTTCCTCCGGCAGCTCCACCCCCCGCCACTCCCACCTCTTCCCCATCACCAGCTCAAACACCCGAGAAAACGCCCCCAGCTGCGCCAGTCCCTCCTGACTCAAGAACTCCTGACCTACCTCCTTCCGGAAATGTCCGGTTGAGCCTCTCCAGAGCTTCCCGGAGGCCCTGGAAAGGCCAGGCTCTGGGGTGGTTCTGGCTAGATCGCAAACCGCATCCGAAGCTTGGTGCTTAGCGGGGCCGAGCCTCTCACCCCATCCACTGCCCAAGCGCTTCCCAAGCCTTCACCGCGCTCTTCACAATCCGCCCCGCCTCCCGGGTGGTGTCCTAAGGCTGTGTTGGTCCGATAGGGGCGGGTCACGGCCTGGCGGGCGGGTTGTACGTTCGCCGCGAAGCCGAGGCGGTGAACGTCGCCAGAGCCTAGCCACGCAGAGGACAGACCCTATGCGCGACCAACGCAAGTGCACCGTCTGGGATGTGCAGAGAGAGCTAGCGGGCCTAGCCACCAGCCTAGAATCCGTTGACCTCCGTCTCGGCAAGATCGTCAAGGCGATCCAGCCATCCCCGCATCTCCTGCCCGCAGAGCTCCATGGGCGCGCGGATGCTGTGCGCGTCGATCTGATCGGCGATGCCGTTGGCACGCTCAAGGAGCCTTCCCAGCTCACCGAGGACGACGCGCTACGCCACCGGGTGCAGCTGCTCGACCTGGCCTTGAGGCTGGCCGATGCCGAAGGCTGAGCTACAGCCGAGGGAGCGGCTGCTACGCCATGGCGCGGCCGGTCTGACGGATGCTGAGTTGCTTAGTGCCTATCAGGCAAGCGCAGCCAATACGTACTTGAGAGCCTGAACCAGCCGCTCGCCAACCAAGAAGATGGCGAGCATTCCCCCCGATGATCGTACAAGCGGCGGTCACCTCCTGGAGTAGCCGGCGGCTCAGCCTCTTGCTCAGGTATTGGAGCCGGGGATGACCGTGCTCCTCAACCCACGAGATCTCCGAGAACTCCTGAACACGGGCTGGACAGCTCACCCGGTAGAGGGTGCTGCCGGCAACCAACAAAAGGGAGTCGAGCTAGATCAACATCATCCGCCTGGGGATTGGGATCGGGTACGTCATGCCTTCGAAGACCGGCGAGCCAGCGGCGGCCGCGCTGTTCAAGAAGCCCAGGACATTGACCACCAGGATTGAAATCGTCAGCGCTGACCAGGAAACGCTGAAGAGCGGGAAGCGGCCGATGAAGCGGAGGATCGACCAGTTGAGCACTCGATCCCGCATCGGGTACTTGAGTCGATCCGTACCGTCGTGCATGACGTTGTGGTTAGCATCGAACCGAATGGCGTCCAGGTTGGTTCTGCCGAGCAGAGCACCGTCCCACCGCGAGGCGTTGAGGCTCGCGCGCTGGAGTTTGGCTCTGCGGAGGTCGGCGTCATGGAAGTCAATCCCACGGAAGTTGACGTGACTGAAGCCGTTCCGGAAATCGACTCCGCTGAGGTCTGGCCGTTCTTTCGGAATGCCTTCCCTCCAGGCGCTCCATTGTGCATGGCCTAGCTCCGTCAGGATCTTCAGATGCTCTTCGTTTGCCATCGCTGAATGCTGCCTCCTTCAGAACCGCCTATAGACCTACTCTCGATCCGCCCCCTCCCACCACCACCCCGCAGGGATCCCGGTCAGCGTCTCGACCGCGCGCCTGCCTCGCACCCGCCGCTATCGGACCAACACACTGTTAGGACACCACCAGGCGCCGCCGCGGCAGCGACGTGCTGAGCTGCGCCTGCTAGAATACTGCTTCGTCCTCGAACCTCAGCCTCCTTTGCGAGAGCACCTGTCTTGAAGAAGCACAAAGTCGTCCTCTACAACCCGCGAGCGGTGTTCTACACCATGCCTTTAGCTCTAGTGGCGGTGGGCTCGGCGCTGGACCGCGAACGCTTCGAAGTGGTGTTGATCGACGGCCGCCTGGAGAACGATGCCGAGCGGCGGGTCGCTGAAGAGGCTGCTGATGCCCTCTGTCTGGGAATTTCGGTACTGACCGGAGCACCGATTCGTGACGCCCTGGCCGTCGGCCGGGCGGCCAAACGACGCTCGCCCCAGCTGCCGGTGGTGTGGGGCGGCTGGCATCCTTCGTTGTTTCCGCTGCCGGTCCTCGACGAGCCGCTGATCGACATCACCATCCAGGGCCAGGGAGAGCGCACCTTCGCCGAACTGGTCGAACGCCTCGCCGCGGGCCAGGACCTGGAGGGCGTTCAGGGCCTGTCCTGGCGCCGTGACGGCCAAGCGGTGCGCAACCCACCGCGACAGCTGGAAGAAATGGAAGACCTGCCGCAGCACGACTACAGCTTGATGCCGGTGGAACGCTACTTCGATCTCAAGGGCCAGCGCCAACTCGACTACATATCCTCCACCGGCTGCCTCTTCCGCTGCGCCTTCTGCGCTGACCCCTTCGTTTACCAGCGGCGCTGGAAAGCGATTTCGCCCGCACGCCTGGGAACCGAGATCGAAGAACATTGGCGACGCTACCGGTTCACCGAGCTGGCCTTCCAGGATGAGACCTTCTTCACCTACCGCGAGCGGGTGGCGGAGATTGCCGAGCAATTCTTGTCTCGCGGCCTCGATTTCCACTGGACTGCCACACTGCGCGCCGACCAAGGGGTGCGGCTGACGCCTGAGACCTTCGCCCTCTGTGTGCGCTCCGGCATGCGCCGGGTCATGGTGGGGGTCGAATCGGGTTCGCAGGAAATGATGGACTGGATGAAGAAGGACATCAAGATCGAGCAGGTGTTGGAAACCGCTGAACTCTGCCGCCGCCACGGCGTCGGCGTGATCTTTCCCTTCATCGTCGGCTTCCCCAACGAGACCGAGGCCAGCGTCCAGGCCACCATGGACCTGATGAAGCGCCTCAAGGCGATGAGCCCATCCTTCGACACGCCGCTGTTCTACTTCAAGCCCTATCCCGGCTCGCCGATCACTCAAGAGATGGTGGCTAACGGCTACCACCTGCCCGAGACCCTCGACGATTGGGCCGATTTCGACTTCGTTGGCACCTCCAACGAGTGGGTGCCACGGGAGCAAGAGCGCAAGCTAGAGCGTTTCAAGTTCTACAACCGCTTCGCCTGGGGCCCCGAACGCTGGTTCAAGCGCCCGCTACAGACCGTCTGTCGCTGGCGTTGCCGGCGGGACTTCTACCGCTGGCCGTTCGAAAAACTAGTGGTCGAGCGGCTGTTCCCGCAAGCCGAACTGTCGTAGACCGGAGCGGTGGAGACGGAACCTTGGACTTATTGCTGACTCACGGCTACTTCTTGGCCCACGACGAGCATGAGCAGGACATCATGCGGCCCTACCCGCCGCTGGGCCTGCTCTACGTTTCGTCGCACCTCAAGGCCCGGGGATTCGAAGTCGCCGTCTTCGACTCCACCCTGAGCCGCAAGAGCGAACTCGAGGCGCACATCGCCGCCCAGCGCCCGCCAGTGGTTGGCATTTACGTCAACATGCTGACCCGCGCCAACGTGCTAGAGATCATCCGCTGGTCGAAGGCGGCCGGGGCCAAGGTGGTGTTGGGCGGCCCGGAAGCCGCCAACTACCCGCGCCAATACCTCGAACGCGGCGCCGACGTGGTGGCCTTTGGCGAAGGTGAACTCACCCTCGAG
Organism: Candidatus Multivoradales bacterium; assembly: GCA_965248925.1. Taxonomy (GTDB): domain Bacteria; phylum Acidobacteriota; class Thermoanaerobaculia; order Multivoradales; family J023; genus CBDFLE01. The sequence goes on from CBDFLE010000005.1 coordinate 1,621,474, forward strand.
GCGCTGCTGCCCCATTTCGCCCACCACGGCCGCCGCGGACTCGAGGGGGTGGCGGGCATCTACTATCTCGACGACGAGGGCGAGCTGTGCCAGACCGAGGCGCGAGAACAGATCGCCGATCTCGATGCCCAGCCCTTCCCCGATCGCCAAGCGATCGACATCCCCGGCTACATGGATATCTGGCGCACTCACCACGGCATGGGCTCGGTATCGTTGATCACCGCCCGCGGCTGCCCCTTCAGGTGCAAATGGTGCAGCCACGCGGTGTTCGGCTACACCCACCGTCGACGCTCGCCGGAGAATGTGGTGGCAGAAGTGGCGCAGATCATCGAGCGCTACGATCCGGAGCTGCTGTGGTACGCCGACGACGTCTTCACCATTCAACATAAATGGCTCTATCAATACGCCGATGCGATGCGCGCCCGTGGTTTCCGCGTGCCCTTCGAGACCATTTCGCGAGAGGACCGGCTGAACGAAAAAGTGGTGAAGACCCTCGCCGACATGGGCTGCTTCAGACTCTGGATCGGCGCCGAATCCGGCTCGCAAGCAGTTCTCGACGCGATGGATCGGCGGACCGACGCGAGCCGCGTGGTGGAGATGGTGAAACTCCTGCAACAGCACGGTATCGAGGCCGGGATGTTCATCATGCTGGGCTACCACGGCGAGCGCCAAAGTGATCTGCTGGAGACCGTCGAGCGGCTCAAGGCGGCGCTGCCCGACGTCTTCCTGACCACCGTCGCCTACCCCATCAAGGGCACCAAATACCACGCCGAAGTCGCCGACCAGGTGGTCTCGCTCAGCGACTCCTGGGAAACCGGCTCCGACCGCTTGCAGACCATCCTCGGGCGCCATTCTCGACGCTATTACGACCACACCACCCGCTGGATGGTCAACGAAGTCGCCCTGCATCGGCAGCGGGTGCGGCACAAGGGCAACCTGCTCGGCCGCGCCCGCCACTACCTCAAGGCGCGCTACGGCCGCCTCGGCATGGCACTGACCCAGCGCCAAGTGGAGCGCGGCAAGCCTTGAGCCAGCTCGCCTCGCATCCCTTCGACAACGCCGCAGGGGCCTACGACTCGGATTTCACTCACCGCCCCTTGGGGCGGATGTTGCGAGCCCGGGTTTGGGAAGCAATGGACCAGCTCTTCGCCCCCGGCGAGCGCATCTTGGAACTTGGCTGCGGCACCGGCGAGGATGCTCTCTACCTGGCACGGCGTGGGCTCCAGGTCACTGCCACCGATGCCGCCGCCGGCATGCTCGAGGTCACCGCCAACAAGCTGCGCCACGCCGACTTGACCTCCCGGGTAGAAATCGAACAGCTCGATTTGACGGCGGTGGCGGCTAACAGTCCTCCGCCGGGCCAAGGATCGACGCTCTTCGACGGTGCCTTCTCCAACTTCGGCGCTTTAAATTGCCAGCCTTCCTGGCAGCAGCTGGGCGGCGCTCTGAACCATTGGGTTCGCCCCGGCGGCAAGGTGTTGCTGGTGGTGATGGGGCCTTGGTGCCCGTGGGAGGTCGCCGCCTTCCTAATCCGTGGCCAGCCCGGCAAAGCGGCGCGGCGCTGGCGCGCTGGCCAACCGGCGCAAGTTGGAGATGGCCACACCCTGCCGGTCTGGTACCCCTCGCCGGGCCGGCTGCGGCGCCAGCTCACCGCCGGCGGTCTTCGCTGGCTGGGCTGCGCCGGCCTGGGAGTGCTCCTGCCACCTTCCTTTCTCGCCGGCCTGGTAGAGCGCCATTTGCCCACTTTCGAGAATCTCGACCGCTGGGAACGCCGCCTGGCCAAGCGTTTTCCCTTCCCTTGGTTAGGCGATCACTACTTGATGATCCTCGAACGTCCCGGCGAGACTGCGCCGTGAAGGTGCCGAGCTTCCTTCGCGGGCCGCGTCGTGAGCAAGTGATCTGGGCGCTGCTGGCCACCTTGTTGGCCTGGTCGTTGGTACATCTACCCCGCCATCTGCGGCCCCAGCTCAAGCCGGCGATAGAGGCCGCGGCACGGTGGCACGATCCAGCCAGCCAGCTGGAGATCCTCGACCCCAGCCCCCATCGCCTGCTGTGGCAAGCAGCCGGCCACCTGCCAGAGAACGCCCGCGTCTTGCTGATCACCGCCGGCAAAGACCCCAAGCAGAGCGAGTACCGCACCTTCCACCGCGCGCTCTACGCACTGGCGCCGCGGCCGCTCTATTGGCGCTCGCCGGCGCCGGCCGACGGCACCTGGGAGTCCCGTAGCTGGCGCAGTGGCCCGATCGATTCAGAGTCGGTGCTCGCCGATGCTGCCACCCTCGAGATCAGCCATATCCTGACCCTCGATCCCGTATCCCGTCTGCGGCTTGGCCCGCAGAACGTGGATCTCGCCGCGGGTCAGCTAGTGGCCCTCGGGGATGCCCGCTTTCGCACCTTCCGCAACACCGCACCAGGCCCTCCGGCGCGCTGGTGGCCACTCGCCCTAATCGCCGCCCTGGGAGTTCCTTTGCTGTTGGGAGCAGCGGTCTTAAGTTTGCTGGCTGCCCCCTGCGGCGGTGGCGAGCGGTGGGCATTGGCCATGCTGATCGGCACCGGACTCCTGACCTGGGCCATGTTCGGTCTCGGCCTGGCCGGCTTGGGGCTCGACTTGCAAGTGGCGCTACTAACCAGTCTCACTCTCGCTCTGGCAGTGCTCGGCCGCTGGCTGCGCCGCCCGGCGGCTGCCCTAGGGAGTCCTCTCTTTGCCACCCCGCCGCGGCCCGGCGTCGCCGCCAGCGGCCTGCGCTTCGGGCTGTGGGTAGTGATCGGAAGCTACTTTCTGCTCTCCATTCTGCTCGCCGTCGGCCGGCCGCTGAGCACCTGGGACAGTTGGGTCACCTGGGGCATGAAGGCCCGCATCCTATTCTTGGACGGCGGCATTGGTGAGACCATTCTCGGCGATCCGTCGCGGACCGCCACCCACCTCGACTATCCACTGCAGCTACCACTGGCCGAGGCTTGGCTCTACTCCTGGCTCGGGCAGCCCGACGAGCGCCTGGTCGGCAGTTGGTCAGTGCTCTATTTGGCGGCCTTGCTGGCCTTGCTTTTCAGCGCGGTGACGAGCCACGGCGGTAGTCGACGTCTGGCGCTGATGACCACCGCCGTGGTGGCCGCCACCGCCCACGTCTGGACCCTGGCCGGCATGGTCTTCGCCGACCTGCCGCTAGCCGCCCTGATGCTGGGCACCGCCCACCAACTGTCACGCTTTGTTGGCCGTGGCGAACGAGCGGCCTTAGTGTTGACCGCGCTCTGTGGCGGACTGCTACCGTGGATGAAGCGCGAAGGCTTGGTGCTGGTCGCTTGCTTGGCCCTGGCCGCACTGTGGAGCTACGGCCGATCGCGACGCACTTGGACCGCGGTCGCCGCCTTGGCCAGTGGGTGTGTGGTGCTCAGCGGCCCCTGGTGGCTCACGGTCAAGCTAGCCGGCGCGACCACCAGCGACTTCGCTAGCAGCAGCTTTGCGGCCATGCCGCTGGAGCAAGCAGTGAAGATCTTCTGCCAAACCGCCCGCAGCTTGAGCAGCCCTTGGGCCTCGGCGGTTTGGTGGCTGCTGCCGCCACTCCTCCTGTGGCGGATCTGGCGGCGCCAGCAGCCACTGGCCGCCACTCCCCACAGCCTGCTGCCAGCCACTGCCCTGCTTTACCTCGCAGCCATGTCGGCCAGCTATCTGTGGAGCCGCTACACCCCGATCGAAGCCCACATCGGCCACTCCTTCTGGCGCTTGGCGGTCCATATCTTGCCCCTCGTCGTGCTATGGATAGCTCTATTGGCCAATACCTCCAAAATCGCCCTCAGCGATCGGGGAAAAGCGGCTTGAAATCCCAGACAGCTCAGCCCGGTCGGCGACTCAGCACGCTGAAGAGCCTGGTGCCGATCGCCCTTATCGCGCCTGCCAGCGCTTTCTTACTGTCGTTGTTCGGAGCCTTCGATGGCCTGTACGGTCAAGACGCCTATGCCTACCTCGCCTACGCCAACGGCCCCCTCCGCGAGAGCGTCCTCAGCCTGGCCCCACCCGCTGCCTTCTACTGGCCACCGGGATATCCGCTGCTAGTCCTGGGCAGTTCCCTGCTGGTCGGCAGCGGCCCCCTGGCCGGCCAACTGGTGAGCCTGGGTGCCGGCTTTGTCGTTGCCTTGTTCACCGGCCTGCTGGCGGCTGAGCTGGGCCCGAACAAAGGCACTGGCGGGTTCCCCGTGCCAGCGCTGGCGACCTTGGTAATGGCCCTGAATGGCCAGCTATGGCTGGCCAGCAGCGTGGTGATGTCCGACGCTGCCGGCCTCGCCGCCGCCACCGTCGGTGCCTGGGCTTTGGCGCGGTTCACCCGTGGTGGCGCGTCGCGTTGGCTGCTGCTGGCCGCCGCCGCTACCGCCTGGGCGGTGCTGACCCGCTGGGCTTTTGGCCTGCCGGCAGTCCCCTTCACCCTCGCCGCCTTGGCTGCGCTTCGACATCGGGGGCCACGAGCTTGGCCAGCAGCCGGGGGCGCGGTGCTGGTGGTCGCCCTGGTGCTTGCACCGGCCTGGCTGCAACTCGCCGACGGTCCAGCAGACGGCGGCGAGACGGTGACCTACTTGGGCAACCTAAAAAACTTCGCCTGGTCGCCGGCCAACACTGTCAAGAGCAGCTTTGACACCGTCGACGGCCACCTCGACTATCGCCTGCCGATGGGACTGTTCTTCGCCGCGGCGCCGGCCCGAAGCTTCGCCTTCGCTCCCCTGCTCGCTCTGCTGCTGCTCCCCGGAGCCTGGCTGGTGGCGCGCCAGCGGTCGGCGCCCGGGCGTTTGATTCTGCTCGGCTGGCCAACCCTCGTGCTGGGCTACCACGCCGGCTCCACGCTGCAAAATGTGCGCTTCATCCTGGCCATCGCTCCACCGTTGGCGGTGCTGATCGCAATCGGCTCGCAACAGCTCGGCAAGCGCTGGCTGCGGGGTCCCGCGCGGCGCTCCCTCAAGGTATTTCTGGCCTGCGGCCTACTGGCCATGGCTGCTGGCGGGGTGAGGTTTCATCGGCTCTTCACCGAACAGAAACAGAATCACCTCGAGCTGGTTCGCTGGACTACCCAGCGAATGCCAGCCAAGGCTCGCCTACTGACCTTCAACATGACCCTGGCAATGCGCCAATACAGCGACTTCGAGGTAGAAGAACTCTACGGCTTGAGCCAGGCCGAGACTCTGGCCCTGGCCACCGATGCCCTGCCCGCCTTCCTCCTTCTCGACCTCGACAGCGTCGAACGCCAGTGGCAAGATCACCCCCCGGGAGTCAACTACCGAGCACTGCGCGACGGCCCCGGCCTAGTACCGCTCGGTCAGCTAGACGGCTGGCACCTATTTCGAGCGATAAGACATGCGAATTGACCTGCCAGCGGCCAGTAGCGCCAACGCCCTGGCCGCTTCACAACAGGCCGTAGCAGCTAGACCAGCCCTACTTCGCACCTTGTGGCGCCGGCTGCTGGAACTCAAATTCCGCTGCTGGCAGCGGCGGCGCTATCGGCGCCTGGCGCTGGTGCAAGTCCGCAAGCTCGAAATCTTGGTGCTCGACGAAGTCTTCAACCCAGCCATGTTCCGCACCGGGCCGTTCCTGGTCGATACCGTCCACCGAGAGGCCAGCCACCTGGCTGCTGGCGCCAGCGTCTTGGAACTCGGCAGCGGCAGCGGCATCGGCGCTCTGACTATTGCCAACAGCTGCGACGGAGCGCTGATCACCGCGGTCGACATCAACCCCCAAGCCGTGCGCTGTAGCCGAATCAATGCCCTGCTGCACGGTCACGCCCAGCAGATCGAAGTGTTGCGGGGAGATCTCTTCGCACCGGTCGCCGGCCGCCGCTTTGACCTGGTGCTCTTCCACCCTCCCTTTTGGCGCGGCGAGCCCGACAGCGATCACGACCGCGCGCTCTACTCGACCGATATCGCCGAACGCTTCGCGGCCGGTCTACCAGCGCACCTAAGCGCCGGTGGCCGATCCTTGCTGCTGCTCTCCAGCGACGGTGACCAAGCCGCTTTCCTCAAGGCGCTGGCGAGAGCCGGATTCACCCTCCAGCTCTGCGCCAGCCGCGACCTGATCAACGAAGTGCTCACCGCCTACCTGATCCAGCGGCCGTAGCTACCGGCGTCAGGGTCCGAGGGAGCCCAGAAGGTCATGGTTGCCCCGAGATATTCCCTTCAGCTCAGCAAGTGCAATCCCTGGTTCATCGCCTCTTCGACAAAGAACGCCAATTCGAGATAAGTCTAGTTTCCGAAATAACCCGTACGGCCGACGCCGCTGCGGTCCTGCATCTGCTCCTCCTGCGAGCCTTGGAGGTATCTCAGATCCCACTGACGGTTTCGACCCGGCTGCGGCCTCCGCCTAGTTTGGTAACCTGCACTTGGGCACCGATCCTCTGCCCCAGGCCCTGGACGTGAGAAATAATTCCCACCTGGCGACCCGACGCTTGCAAGGCGTCAAGAGCGGACAGGGCAATTTCCAAAGTCTGCGAGTCCAAGGTGCCGAATCCCTCGTCGATAAATAGGGACTTCACCGGCGTCTTGCTGGCGGAGAGGGACGACAGACCGAGAGCCAACGCCAAAGAGGCCAAAAAAGTCTCACCACCCGAAAGACTCTTGATCGAGCGCACTTCGTCACCCATGTCTCGATCGATCACTTGCAGCTCGAGATCTTCACCTGGCACCCGGTCCAAGCGGTAGCGCGGCGCCAGTTCGCCGAGATGGACGTTGGCGTGGCCCAGCAGAGCGTCGAGAGTCAGCCCCTGGGCGAAGTTGCGGAACTTCTGCCCATCGTTGGAGCCAATGATCTCGTTGAGAGTCTGCCAGCGACGCGATCGTGCCTCTTGGATGGCGATCTTGGCGGCGAGCGCTTCTCCGCTGGCCCGCGCTTGATCGTCCTGCCTGACCTGAACTCGCAATTCCTGTGCCTCCAACTCGGCTTGCAGGTGCTCCGCCGTGATGCTCTTTCGCTCGGCGATAGCCGCGGCCGCGGGAATCTCGGGACGGTCTGTGCTCTGGTGCTCACGGCGGCGCTCGCGGCGCTCGATGAGTACCGATTCGGCGGTCTGCACTGCCCGATGGATCTTCTCCAGGGCTGCTGCTTCGCTGTCGCACCAGTCGAGGTCCCGCTGCAAGCGTTGCTTCAGCAGTTCGAGATCGAGGCTTTGTTCAGCGAGCTGGGCGGCCAGCTCCTGCCGCACTTCCTGCAACAAGTCGGCTTCTTTGCGCAGCTGCGTTCGAGAACCTTCCTGGCGGGCTTCAGCGGCCTTCAGATCTGCCTGGGCGGTGCGTTCGATCCGCAAGGCGGAGTCCAACTCTTGATCCGCCTTGGTGCTGGCCGCGGCGAGGGCCAACTTGACCTCAGCGACCGGTCGACCTTCTAGCATCTCGGCCCGTTCCTGTCGTGCTTGCGCCACGGAGGCCAGCAACTTGCCCTCATCCTCTTGCTGCTCGGTGGCGGCGGAGGCGGCGGCGGAGGCCTCAGCGGCCGCTTTGGCGGCACACGGTTGGTGTTCGGCAAGACCCGCAGTGGCCTGCTCGGCAACAGCACTTTGGCTACGGAAATCAGCCAGTTCACGCTCACAGGCAGTGCGGAAGGCGTCGCTATCCGCCTCCAGCTGCCGCCGCCAATTCGGGCGCTCTCGCAACGAGGTCGCGAGGGAGTCGAGGGCCGACGATGAACGCTGCCGCGCTTCGCACAACTGGCGCTCGCCGGCGATCAGCTCTTCGCCGTCCTGCTGTTGCTGCTCCTTGGCCTGCCGCGAGCGAAGGCCGGTAGCGACTAGTTCCTGGCGTGCCGCATCCCGCGCGGCGCGACTCTCTCCCGCCTGCTGTTCACGGGCTCTGAACTCCTGCTGCTGGCGATCCAGCTCTTCCAGCGCCGTCTCGGCTACCGCCTTCGCCCGCTCCACCGACTGGCTCGCACCGGCTTCCAGAGGGTCCGTTGGCAACTCAGTCTTGGGCCCTTCGAGCCCACCCAGAGTGTCGCGAGTACGGGTCCAGGCCCGCTGCCGCGCCGCCAGCCGCTCTGCCGTGGCGACGGCTTGTTGGGCATACCGCAAAGAGGCGCCAGCAGAGGCGTTGGCCTGCTCCCTCGCCGTCGCTAATTGGTCCGTCAGTTCCGTCTCGCGCTGCCGCAGCTGCCGCAGGCGTTGGCCTTGGGCAGTGCTTTGGTCAGCGGGGGCTCCGTCGTGGCGGTAGGGATGGGAGGTCGAACCGCAGAGGGGGCAAGGCTCACCCTGCTGCAAATCGGGTCGACGCTCGGCGAGTTCGCGGGCCGCTTGAGAGGCGCGGTGGGTCCGCTCCGCCTCGTCTAAACGGATGGCCAGATCACGCTGGGCAACCTTGGTGCTATCCGCCTTCTCGAGGGCCGCTTGTTGGCTGCTAGTGGCGGTTGCTGCTTCGCTTTCGGCACCCTCCTGCTCAGTCCGCAAGCGCAGCGCCGTGGAGAGAATTTCCACCGCACCCTTGACTCCATCCAATTGGCGTTGCTGCACTTGCCGACGGGCCTCGAACTTCTCCCGCCGAGCCGCGGGGACCGCCTGTTCAGCGCTCCCGACTGCCCGTTGGCAGTGATCCAGCCTAGACTCGGCAGCGGTCACCTGGTCGGCAGCGCGTTGGCTGGCTGCCGCGGCACTGGTGGCCGCTTGCTGCAGCCCAGGCAAACCTTGCTCCGCCGCCAGGGCCGCGGCCGAAGCCTGTTCGTGATCGCGCAGCGCAGCTTGCACATGCTCCCAAACACCGTGCAACGTGGAGGCGTGAGGATTGTCCGTCAGCCAAGTCTCGGCCAGATCGAGCTGTCTTCGCTGCTCCGCCACCAATCTGTCTTCGGTAGCGGACTTCTCCACCGCCTGGCGGGCATGCAGAGCCGTCTCCTTGGCAAGCTGGGATGCTCTCCCGGCCTCGCCCTCGAGCCGCGCCAAGCGATGATCGAGCAGGGTTGCCTGCTCTAGCTCAGGTGCCTTAGTGGTGAGCAGCTTCTGAGCCTGAACCTGGGCCGTGCGGGCTGCTGCGAGCTGGGTCACCGCCTGGGTCATGCCATCCCTAGCATCCTGCGAAGCATCGCCCTCTGTCGCCACCCGTCGCCGGGCTTCGTCGCGACGGCCGATCGCCACCTCTTGCATCTCCACCAGAGCACGTAGGGGTTGGACTGAACGCACCAAGTCGAGAGTCGCGGCACGCTCAGCAGCCTGCTTCCAGCGCTGCTTGGTAGCCTGCAAGTCCTGATTGCCAGCACCCTCACGCGCCTCTAGATCGGCGAGCTTCCGGTACCACCGGGTGGTGGATTTGGCAACATCTAGAGCCTGCTTGGCAGCATCCAGGCGGGCCTCTGCCTGCAACTGGTGTTGCTCAAGTTCTTGCCGATCGTCCACGCTCAGCAGCCCAAGACTCTCGCGTTGGCGCTGCATGTCCTCTCCCTCTTCCCGTTCGCTCTTGGCACGGGCGAAGGAGGCCTGCGACAAGCGAGCGTAGATCTCGGTACCAGTGACCTTCTCCAGGAGTTCGGCCCGCTGCTTGGCTCCAGCGTGCAAGAAAGCGGCGAAATCACCCTGGGCCAGCAACGCCGAGCGCCGAAATTGGTCGAAGGTCAGACCGACCTGGTGGCGGATGGCGGCCAACACCTCGGTCTTTTTGCCGCCGGTACGGTCGCCAGTGTCCAGATTTTCGAGCAACAGCTCTTGATGCTGTAGCCGCCCCTCGGCCCGGTTCCGCGCCCGCCGCACCTGCCACCGAGCCCGCCACTGGTGACCGTCACGACTAGTGAAATCGACCTCGGCAAAGCCGCTGGCCCGACCCCTGCTGAGCAGTCCACGAACATCTCCTGCACTCACCCGATCGCCATCATCCTGATCGGCGCGGCCGACCTTCGCACCACCCCTGCTATCCAAGCGCGGTGTGCGGTCGAACAGAGCCAGGCAGAGGGCGTCGAGGAGGGTGCTCTTGCCCGCTCCAGTATGCCCGACAATGGCAAATAGGCCCGATGAGGCGAGTGGTTCCGCCGCCAGTTCGACCTCAAAGTCGCCGTACAGGCTCGCCAGGTTGCCACCACGAATGGCGAGGATCTTCACTCGCTCTCCTGGTGGGCTTGCTCGACCAGCTGGTGGAAGGCCGCCAGGATTTCGGCTTCGATCTCCTGCTGGTGTTTGGCTTGCCAACAACGGCGGAATACGTCTTCGACCTGCAACTCCTCAAGGCTCCGAGCACGGACTGCGTCGCCCAACGCAGCGCCGCTTCCCGAGTAGTTGGTTTGCAGGCGCACCAACCGCACCCGCCGCCCTTTGAGAGCATCTTCGATATCGCCTCGCAACGAGGGCTCGGGAGCGGGCAAACTGACCTGAACCTCAAGAAAGGGCCACCTCTCGCGCGCCTCGTCTGTCGCTTTCGGCAGCGCCCGAAGCAGAGGCAGCACCTCCCCCAAGGGCAGTGCTTCACCCTCCGGCAAGCGCAGCATCTCCACCGTTCTGGGGATCTCCAGCGGCTCAATCGAAGTCGCTTCGGCGCCCTCCAGTTGCACCAAGACCACTTGGTGCCGGTATCGCCGCTCACTCAAAGACAAAGGGATCGGCGAACCGCTGTAGCGCACCCGATCGGTGCCAACCTGCTGCGGCAGATGCAAGTGACCGAGTGCAACATAGGCAAGATCAGCGGCGAAGATATCGGCCGGCAAAGCATGTTGGTTACCGCCGAGAATACGCCGCTCGGACAGTTCGCTGATCTTGGCGTGGGTCATGTAGCAATGCCCCATGGCCAGCAACGCCTGGCCCTCGCCGCAGCGCTGCCGGGCCGCCGCGACCACCTCGGCGTAGACCTGCCGCACTCCTTCGATCAGTGGATCTTCAGCATCGGCAAGTCGCGGCAAATCAGCGATCCGCAAATAAGGCACCGCCGCCACCCAGGCCCGCACCTCACCTTCGCGGTCATGCAAGGGTGCCAGCAGCCGATCCAGGTCCAAATCACCAGCCAGCCGGGGCAGACCGCCGACCATGAAAACCGCCTGTGCCTCCAGCAGGGGTCGCGGCGCGTCAAGACGCGCCGCCGAGTCGTGATTGCCGCCGATGACGACGATATCCAAAGCGGGAAAGCGCCGCCGAGCATCAGCCAAAAAGCCGTACCAGATCTGCTGTGCCACGGCGGAGGGATTGGCGGTGTCGAAGATGTCGCCAGCGATCAGCAACCCGTCGATCCGCTGCGCTTCCACGGTATCGAGCAACCAGGCGAGAAAACGCCGATGCTCGAAATCGCGAGAAAGCTCGTGCAGCGAGTGGCCCAAGTGCCAATCGGCGGTGTGAAGGATACGCATGGACAGTGACCTTAGAGCCCCAGCCTACCGCGAAAGCCTCACTCCACACAGGCTCCGACGTTCCCCCCTTCGAGGATGAAGTTCACTCTTGACTCTGTATCCTGGTACGGGGTTTATACTCCCCCTCCTAGGACCTACGCGAGGAGTATCGACATTGCAGCAGGAACATGGCTGTTACCACCCACAGAGTGCGGAAACCGATAGCGAGATCATCACCGATCCAGTCTGCGGCATGCGCGTCGACCCGGAATCCAGCCAGCATCGACTGACTCACGACGGCACTGAGTTGCACTTCTGCTGCGCTGGCTGCCGAGAGAAATTCCGCGCCAATCCGCGTCGCTACCGGGACGCCCCTCCCACGGCACCTGCCGAACCCGACGCGGGGTCCAAAGACGCCTACTACATCTGCCCGATGGATCCCGAAGTCCGCCAACTCGGTCCTGGATCCTGTCCCAAGTGCGGCATGGCCCTGGATGCCGAAACACCACGGCTCGCCACCAAGACCGAATACACCTGCCCGATGCACCCGGAAATCGTCCGCGAAGAGCCTGGCAGCTGTCCGATCTGCGGCATGGCCCTCGAAGCACGCACTATAAGCGCCGAAGAGGAGGCCAATCCCGAGTTCGACGAGATGCGCCGCCGGTTGCTCTTCGCCACCCTGCTGACGGTGCCGATCTTCCTCCTCGCCATGGGCGATCTGCTGCCTGGCGAGCCGATTTCTCGATTGCTGGCACCGCGCCTGCGGGTACTGGTCGAGCTGGCGCTGGCCACCCCGGTCTGCCTGTGGGCAGCCTGGCCCTTCTTTGTCCGTGCGATCCAGTCGATCCGCAATCGCAGTCTCAACATGTTCACCCTCATCGGTCTCGGAGTCAGCGTCGCTTACGGCTACAGCCTGGTGGCGGCGCTGGTGCCGCAAGTCTTCCCTGCTTCGTTCCGTGGCGCGGGAGGGGCGGTGGCGGTCTACTTCGAGGCCGCGGCGGTGATCGTCACCCTGATCCTGCTGGGCCAGGTGTTGGAGCTGCGCGCCCGCAGCCAGACCGGCGCGGCGATCAAGGCCCTGCTCGGCCTGACCGCCAAGACGGCGCGGCGACTAATCCCTGACGGCGGCGAAGAGGACGTGCCGCTCGACCTCGTGGCGGTGGGTGATCGCTTACGGGTACGGCCGGGAGAGAAAGTACCGGTCGACGGCAAGGTGCTCGAAGGCTCCAGCGCGATTGACGAATCGATGGTCACCGGCGAGCCCATGCCGGTGAGCAAAATAGCCGGCGACTCGCTGATCGGCGCGACGGTCAACGGCACCGGCTCGCTGCTGATGCAAGCAGAGCGGGTCGGCGCCGAGACCCTACTGTCGCGCATCGTCACCATGGTGGCCGAGGCCCAACGCAGCCGAGCGCCGATCCAGAAGTTGGCCGATCGGGTGTCGGGTTATTTCGTGCCGATCGTCATCACGATAGCGATCCTCACCTTCATCGTCTGGAGCCTGATCGGTCCTGAGCCGCGCATGGCCTACGCCCTGGTCAGCGCGGTGGCGGTGCTGATCATCGCTTGCCCCTGCGCCCTCGGCCTGGCAACCCCAATGTCGATCATGGTCGCCACCGCCAAGGGAGCCGAAGCCGGGGTGCTGTTCAAGAATGCTGAAGCCATCGAACGACTGCGACAGGTAGATACCTTGGTGGTCGACAAAACCGGCACCCTCACCGAAGGACGGCCCAAACTGGTGACCATCGTGGCCTCTGCGGGATTCACCGAGTCCGAGCTGCTGCGCCTCGCCGCCTCTCTCGAGCGGGCCAGCGAGCATCCCCTGGCCGAGGCCATCGTCGCTGGCGCCGAGAACCGGCAAGGGGAACTCGGCACGGCGACGGACTTCGAGTCGATCACCGGCAAGGGGGTCCGAGGATCCATCGAGGGTACCGAGGTAGCGCTCGGCAATCGCCCCTTGATGGCGGATCTCGCCATTGATCTCGGCGACTTACCAGCGCGGGCCGAAGAGCTGCGCGGCGAAGGCCAGACAGTGATGTTCGTCGCCATCGCCGGAGCCGTCGCCGGCCTGCTCGGCGTCGCTGATCCGATCAAAGAAAGCACCCCACAAGCGATTCGCCAGCTGCACGCCGAGGGACTACGCATCACCATGTTGACCGGCGACAGTCGCACCACCGCCGAAGCGGTAGCCCACCGCCTGGGCATCGACCAGGTGATCGCCGAAGTCCTACCCGAGCAGAAAGCGGCCACCGTGGCCGACCTGCAGAAGCAAGGACACGTCGTCGCCATGGCCGGAGACGGCATCAACGACGCCCCGGCCCTGGCTGGCGCCGACGTCGGCATCGCCATGGGCACCGGCACAGATGTGGCGATGGAAAGCGCTGGGGTGACCTTGGTCAGAGGAGACCTGCGCGGCCTAGTCCAGGCGCGAAGGCTAAGCCGGGCCACCATGGCCAACATCCGCCAGAATCTGTTCTTCGCCTTCGCCTACAACGCCCTCGGCGTGCCGATTGCCGCGGGCGTGCTCTATCCCCTCATCGGCCTGCTGCTCAGCCCGATGATCGCCGCCGCGGCAATGAGTTTCAGCTCGGTGTCGGTGATCGCTAACGCGCAGCGACTACGGCGGGCAAAGCTCTGAGAAGGAGGACTCGGTCGGTGGGAGTTGCGAAGCAGCCCTTGGCAACGAACGAATTCCTGTGGATCTGGAAATCGATACTCTCGGCAGGGCTGGTGCCAGCCAGTCTCGGCGCAGTACGACAAGGTTCTCTAACCTCTCTCTTCCACGCCGGCCCCAATAGGCTTGCTGCAATAGGCTAGAGGATGTCCATAGACTGTATAGGCAAGCCAGGCGGGGGAGCCTGGGTACTCGTCTCTAAGCTCTATCCTGGCCTGACGCACGGATTCTCCAAGAGGCTCGCCGGCAAGAAACCGGCGGTAGAACTCGAAGGCAAACCGTCGTGCCTGACGCGAAGGAACTGCCCACTGAGTTCCAAGAAAGGCGCCCGCACCACTTTCCAAACACTGCAGCGCCCAGCCACCAGGACCACTGAGGCCCCGTCCGGCGAGTCCGGTAGAACAAGCGTTCAGAAATACCCAGGGGCGATGCTTCCCAAACCCCGACAATTCCAGCAGATCCTCGGGACGTAGGGTCTGGTAGTCGTCGAGGACAATCTCCCACAGATCAACATCCGCGGACCGGGCATGAGCATGACCAATAAAGTGCCAGCCATCGAATTGACCACTCGCCAGGGCATCACGCACCTCCCTGTACCGCGGTGGAATAATTGTTACCCGTTCAGCGCCCAAGAGCTCGACGAGATCCTCCAGCTCTTCCTGAACCTCGAGATTGTCTTCTGCCGCAGAGGCCAACACCGCCACCCTAGACAGATCGAAAGAGAGCTGCTCATCGAGGCCATGTCGCCATCGGGTTAGGGCGAACTTTTCGGCCAGGAAGTACCCGTTCTCTGGCGTGCCAGCACCTTGACCGGATAACCGAAGAATCTCCCAGGGAAGAAAGAGTTCATCAGAGACAAGTCGAGCGGTCTGTACTCGCTCACGCAGCGTCCACAGCCAAATCTGTAAGCCAAGCGGTAGGATTCCAAAGAGGCGTGTTCCCTTGGCACGAAGGCGAGCAGCGGAGATCTCCTGCCACTCAGCCTCCACGGACGAGTACTCTTCGATATCTTTGCTCAGGTCGTGCTGTTGGGCCTGAGGATCTCGGCCGAGGGAAATCGGCCCAAATCTGTCGCGCACCAAGCCGAGACTCGGATCCCGCGCCTGCAACTGAAAAGTCAACTCCGGCCGCTGCTCAGTGCTCGCTTCAATAGTGATCTCGAGATCCGGTACCAGGCCGGGCCACACTGCCCGAGAGGAGGCATCGAGAAAAGAGTGGGACCGGCGGCGAGCGATGGTCTTGCCGGTAGCACCTACAATGTGGTTCTTGAACACCAACGAACCCGTTTCGAGTGCCCAGGCTGCGAGAGCATTGTCCGCCCCGGTCCCGGAGATGTCGAGCAATGCACCTGGGTCGATCCAGGCCAAGGCGTCAGCTGCAGCCTGGCCTATCGTGTCTTCAGTTAGCTCGAGATGCACCTTCTGGGCCGGCATAGACCACGTTTCCCCCACCACCTCCCAGCGAATCGAAGAATCCTGGGTCCAGAACCCCGACCCGTCCGGCCGCCGGTCGCGCGGTCTGGCATTCCGTCCCGAACTGGCCAAGACAACCAGACTGTCCGCGGCTTCGACATAACAAAGACGGCCCAGACTGGCACAGGCAGAACACCGGAGCTGGGTATCGAGAGAGGAGTCTAGAGCTACTTCGATGAGCCGCGGAGCTGTTGCATCGCCGGCAAGATAGGCGAGTTCGGTAGCAGTCTGAGTCAATACTCCCACAGCTGGCTTGGCCAGCGCTCGCAGCACGGCGGTGGCGGCCCGAGCGAGCAGCCACTTGCCGTCTTCGGAGTACCTGAACCGCTGGACCGTCGTCAGCAGAACCCGAAAAGCCAGGACTCGTTCCTCATCACTTCGCGTTGATTCATCGATCCGCGAGGAAAGCCATCCCACCTCGTTCGGTTGTCCTCGACCTTCGAGACTCTGGAGGGCCGCCAGCCGTACGCTCTCCTCAGGATCACCTTCAGCTGCCCTGGCCAGGGTAGCAACCACCCCCGATCCGGTAGCCTCTTGCAGAGCATGCGCAGCGGCGGCACGGGTCGCGGCCGGTAGGTCGGCGAAGAGAATGGTCGAGATCAGGTCCGCACCATCGTGAATCGGCATTCCGTGGAGAGCCTCCAGAGCAATCACCACCAGTGGATCCTCGAGGTCTAACAACGCCAGCCGCTGCAACAGAAGGTCTCTCGCTACGGGCGTCGCAACCAGGCCCAGCATCGTCACCAGGCTTTCTTGCCACTGGTAGCTCTCGTGCCACTCGCCCATGGTGCGCAGGGCGGCGGTAGCCGCTTCACCACCCATCCAGCCGATGGCTACCAACACACTCTCCGCCTCGTCCGGGTATTGGCGCGCCATTTCCACCAGGTTCGGAACCGAAGCCACGTCGCGAATACTGCTGAGGGCGTGGATGGCCTTCTTTCTGGTAGTCGCGTCGGAATCTCGAGCGAAGGCCACCAGCCGCAGCTTGGCAAGGCTTCTGGGGTGAAGCCGTTCATACCTACCGAGTTGTGATAATGCCAAACCGCAGTCGACAGGCTGATCGGAGAGGAGCTGCTCGACCAATAATTCAGAGGCCTCTAATGCCACAACTCGTCCGAGGTTACGAACAACCCGCTTGCGAATTGCCTCGTCGTCACCGGCCAGAGCCTTCCGCATCCGATGCACCAGGAGATCGCTATCGAGCGCCGCCAGAGCTTCGACGAAACGGCCGCTGAAATTCGAGCCCGTCACCCCTTCCCACAGCTTGTCCCGGAGATCTACTCCCAACTCAGTGAGACCGCCATTGGGCAACTGAGCCTCGGCAGCGAAGTGAGCAATGCGGAGGAAGACCAAGCCATACCGATCGGGTTGCATTGAGATCCGGCGCATCTCTTGCCAAAAAACCGTACGAGCAAGACCCGAGAGGCCGGCCAAGAACTGCATCACCTCGAGCCAGGCGGCATCATAGCTGTGCCGCCTGACGCTATCGACCACACGATCGGTATCTTCATGGGTCAACGCCCGAGCCGCAAGATATTCCTGGAAGGTTGTGTGGAGGAAGAAATGGCTGTCATCTGAAAGGCCAAGCTGCCCAAGAAGCCGAGATGGTTTCAGGTACTCATCGAGCAGCTCTGGGTAATCGCAACAGGCAACTACATCCTCTGGACCAAAGACGTATCGCGGTGCTCCTGGGGCCTCGTCGAGCAACCAGAGTGCGAGCCGTTCCACTTGCCGCTGCTCCACTGAACCGAAAGGCTTTTCTGGACAGCGATCTCCGTAGTGCCGCAGAATGAGCGAGACAGCACTCTCGTAGAGGGCTGCGCGGGATCTCGGAAGTCGCTCTTTTCCCTTATTGCGCAAGTACAAACCGCACAGCAAGCTGAGCAGAAACGGATTGCGCGCCATCCGCCGCAGATCCAGGTTGCGATCGAGCCGCCGCTCCAGTGGCTCCGCGAGCTGCGGAGCTCCAACTCGCTGGAACCAGAGCCGTATCAAGGAACCAATGCTGTCCGGAGAAAGCTCGGTGATCTCGAAGATGTCGTAGACCGGCAGCTGGCGAGGGTGACCTGAGGGCCGCGAAGTGAGAATCATGGCGAAACCGTGCGCATGATTGTCGATATCCTGTCGCATCGCCTCTCGGTCCTCCGGGCGCACTTCATCCCAACCATCGAGCAACAGCAACACGTTGTCCCGTCCGGGCCCTGCGAAGTAGCTCAAGGCGTTCGACCATAAATCCCGCTGACGTCGATCTCGAATCCCAGCCTCGAGAAGCGCAAAGTCCAACAACTCGGAGCCAGAATTCTCCTTTTTCCAGATGCCATAGCTACGCAGCGGTACCAGCAGAGGGAGCACAAAGCGCCCCCCGGGATGACGAATGAGCCAGCGTGCGATCCACTTGAGCAGCGTAGTCTTGCCACTACCTGGAGGCCCCACCAGCACGGCAGAACCCTCGAAACGCTCGATGATGAACTCAAGGGGGCGTGTACGCCAGCTCCGCTCTTCATAGCGCTGATCAAGAACCTCTCCGAGAGCTTGACCCTGATGCAGCCTCTCCATGCTCTCCGACTCAGCCAGCCGCAGCTCGACCCAGACATCGTCAAGTGGCAGCGGCTGCATCTCCGGCAACGGCGCCTCTGCAAAAGCCCATTTGGGATGTTCGAGGAGTCGTTTTGGCCAAGCCGCGATCAGTGGATCGAGTTCCAGATGGGTCTCGCGTTCCGAGATCGCGGCGCCGGGAGCGAAGGACTCGACGGTGTCACGCTTGGAGAGCGTCGGCTCGAGCCGCGCCAGCAGAACCCGTTTCCAATGGCCGATCGGACCCTCGTCGCGCTCGGTCGCCCGGCTTATCCTCCGTGCTGTTCCGAGTAGCTCGGCCCGCGAAGAGTCGGGCTTCGAGGCGAGTTGCTCAGCCCAGGCAGCTGCCAACCTAGCGGGATCTAGATCCTTGAAACCTATTCGGCGAACCAGAAATCCGATTCTGCTGGGAAGTGCTTCCAGGCGGGCAGCGGCCAGCTCTGGTAAGCGCTGCCGGGCAGCCTGCGCTGGTTGCTCGCTTCCCCCAACCAGCGCCTCGAGCAGCGCCAGCGTTTGGAGTTCGCGCCTATCGCCCACAGTTATAGTCCTCTTCCCCCACCCCAGAACACCAGCCACCGATGCGCCTGGCCCTGCTCCAGATTCAGCCAGCGCTACCGCAACATCGAAGATCTGCTGGCCGACCGTGGGCTGACCCTATCCTACGAGGCCCTTCATCGAGGGCCCATAGTTGCACACCACCGCGGCTGCAAGTATGCCCGCTGACTGAGCGCTGAAACAGCAATACCAGACAGGGCTTCTCAGGCTGGCTTCGGTCAAGTTGACAGCCGCCGATCAGCCGGGGCTCGAAATCTGGAGCAGGTGACCCGTTGGCAGGCCGACTTTCGCTTTAGTTGTTAGGATTGGCGGTCAGCTCTGCGGGGCAATTCAAGTCCGGCTGCTGCGGAAAACGTCCGATTTCAGAGGCAAGGTTGAGCACAGTCTTCACAGATTTCGTTCGCCAGATGGACCCCCAGGGCCCTGGCCCGAGTCATGAGTTGGTGGAGCAGGTCTGGGAGGCCTTGCGGGGACTACTAGTCTCGGAACTCAAGCGACGCAGCAGCTGGCTCAGTCCCCCCAGCTACTTGGGGATCATCGGCCATCGTTTCTGGACCACTCCGGAGACCGGTTCCGACGCCCTCGATGAGCTCGCGTCGCAGTGCTTCGAGTTTGTTTTCGTGCAGCGGCTGAGCAGCTTCCGAGATCAAGCCCGGCGCAAGGAAACGGTCGATGGCCTGGTCGCGCTGGCCAACCGCCACTTTTTGCTCGAGACCCAGCGCAAGAACGACCCGCTAGGCTTTCGCGTCTTCGAAGTTCTACGCGGCGTGATGCGCCGCGCGATAGCCTCCGAGCAGCTTTTTCTCCTGGCGGGAGATCACCGAGTGCGCAACGACTCGCTGCTAGCCCGATCTCCGGCAACGCCGCCCGTAGGGGTCCTCCCCAGCGATCTACAGCCACTGGCGGAGCGTTGGGTCGACGATCACCTTGAAGGCCTGTTTACAGCTTCTCGCAACGACTTGGCCAGGCTCAGAGAGAGACTGATCGACGAGCTTCTCGAGTGGCTGGACCAGCAAGACCTGCCAGGCTTCAGATTCGGCGACCTGGCAGCCAGCGTCAAACAGCGGGCACGCCTCGCTTGGGCGGCCCGTTTTCTCGATTCGTCTTTTCTGGCGCAGCCCGTCGACCGAAACTCGGTCAGCACACCGCTCGACGAATCCGACACTCTCCAGCGCTTCACCATGCTGGTGCGCTGTGTCAGCGATGGGATCGCCAAACTCGGCGAACGCGCCAAGACGCTACGCTATCTCGACCGGCTGTGGCGATTCCTCGAGACCTTCGCCTTGGACGGCGGGACTGTCGAGATATTGGACGGGTTGACCGACCCATTGGATCTCCCCCCTCAGCGGCAGATCTCCAAGCTGCTGGAGATCCCCAGGGGACGGATTCCCGGCCTGCTTGAGATCCTCCGTGAGCAAGTGCACAGCTGCCGTGAGAAAGTAGAGGATGTCGGAAAGGGGGTGTCCTTGGCCGCTCGAAAAGAAAACCATGACCGGCTCGCTGAAGCCCGAGCCGCGGCCTTGGCTGCTGCGCGAGATGCCGCCAAGCCGCCGCCGCAGAACCTCGATGGAAAAGCATGGTGGCGCGCAGGAGACATCGTCAGCTTCCCGGCTGCCGACCGGCTCGGGGTGTACTGGCTGCTGCTCGAAGTCGATTCACAATCCGACCCGTTCCGCTGCGCCGTCGTGGATACCTTTCCGCTCCTAGGGCCTGATGATCTGGAACTCAGTCCGGCAAGTGGTTCAGGTGCCTGGCGACTGCGCTGCAACTTCGAGCTGACCCTCGAGAGTCGAGTACTCGGCCGAGCGCAGTGGGTCGATCGGATAGAAGACGAGGTTCTCAGAGCAGCGCTGGCGGGTGCAACTGATGATGGGCTGCTGCGCGAAGATCAGGATTCACCGGAATACCGCGACTGGATCGACGATGGCCCGCGCCGTGCAAAGCAGCTACTCAGCGGTCAGCCGCTCCCCTATCGCTCACCTTCGAAACTCGGCACCTGGCCCAGGTTTGCCTGGGTACTTGCTGCTTCCCTATTCCTGGCAGTGATCGGTCTGGCGATTGACCGCTACCGGCTAGGACGGCTCGTCGAGCGACTCTCGCAGCCGATCCTCGACCTGCCCTACCGCGAGATCCAGCTCTCAGGCTTCCGCGGAGAAAGGGCCCTGGAGATCCCTGCCGACGCGACTCATGTCGAACTCGGCCTGATCCTCGATCAGCCACTGGACCACGAGATGTATCTCATCGAGCTGCTAAAGCCGGACGGCACCATGCTGTTCCGGAGTCCCGACCTGGCAGCACAGAGTTCCTACACCTTGACCTTCCCTGTTGCGCAGCAACAGCGCTCCATCTTTCGCGTGCGAATATTTGGCATTGATGACCAGACGCAGACTCTGATCGACAAGAAGACCATCGAGCTGGTGCGGAGCGAATCCCCTTGAGACCGGGGGTGTTGCTGGGTGCGGGGGCGCTTCAGGTGCTGGTTTCGGTATCCTGCGGTATTCCTGATCCGGCGACGACCAGCCCTTCAGACCCGTCTCAAACTCAAGCAAGGGATCCTCAAACTATGGCGACCCTCGTCCCGGACCATCCGCTCAATCTGCCACTGGCTGCCGGCCAGTCGCACACCCACTTTTTCGACCTCTCAGCTGAGCACTACGCACAGATCACGGTGCAGCAAGGTGGCATCGATGTCGCCATACGAGTCTTCGATCCGGCAGACAAGCTGCTTGCCGAAGTCGACAGCCCCAATGGGTCCTATGGCCCTGAAATCGTCTCCGAGGCCGCCAAGCTGGGTGGCCGGTACCGACTGGAAGTCTTCTCTTCCGACACCGCGGCCGAGCCCGGAGCCTATGAGATCAGCCTGAGCCTCCCCCATCCCACCACGCCGGCCGATCACCAACAAGTCGCCGCTGAGCGCGCCTTTCACAGGGGCGAAAGCCTGAGACGCCAGGCAAAGTTTAGGGAAGCCACCGAGCACTACAAGAAATCCCTCGAAGACTCCCTGGCCGCAAAGGATGTAGCTGGCCAGGCGATGAGTCATCTCAGGCTCGCCTGGATGTTCAGCGAGCTGCAGCAATGGCAAGAGGCCCTGAATCACGGCACGACCGCAGAGACCGGCTTTGTCGAGCTGAAGGATCGCTTTCATCAGGCAGTCGTGCTCAACTGGATCGCCCTCGCTCGTGGCTATGTGGAAGGAGTGGACGGAGCGCTGCGCGATCATCAAGCCGCTCTGAAGATATTTAGCGAAACCGAGGATCTCGAAGGTCGGGTCCAGACCCTGGAGCACCTGGGAAGGCTCTACCGGCGCAGCGGCAGGACGGAAGAAGCTTTCGTGGCCTACGAGGAAACCCTGAAGTTATGGACCCTGCTGGGCGATCTCGGCCACCAGGCCACTACCTGGTCCAATCTCGGCAATCTATACATCTTCCAGAACAAGCTTGACAGTGCCCAAGGCTGTTTCGAGAAAACGCGGACCCTGGGACGGCAGATCAACGACCGGGCCATCGAATCCCTCGCTCTGCGACGCCTTGGTGACGTGCTGGATCGCCGCCGCCGGTGGCCCGAAGCCAAGTCTCTGCTGGAGCAGTCCCTGGCCCTGCGACGGAAGCTGGAAGATCGCCGCGGTCAGGCGGTCGCGTTGAACAGCATCGGCACTGTGCTGATGAAGCTCGGCGATGGAGTCCAGGCGCAGGAGACTCTGCAAGCCGGCTTGGAAGTCTTCCGCACCCTCGAAGACACCCAAGGCCAGGCCGTTTCCCTGCTCAAGCTCGGCAGAGTGGCCGATCAAGCTGGAAAGCCGGAGGAAGCTCTTAAGCTCCACCGACAGGCGCTGGCCCTCTACCTGAAGGCCGGGGATCTTCAAGGCCAGACTTCGGCCCGCTTCGGAGCCGCCCGAGCTCTTCTATCGCAAGACCATCTGGAAGAAGCCCGGGAGCTGATCGAAGGCTCGGTCACCGCCGCTGAGCAGCTGCGCTCTCGCAGCGAGAGCCTCGAGCTGCGGGCAACCTATTTTGCTTCCAAGAGCCACTACTGGGAACTCTACATCGAGATCCTGATGGCCCTTCACGACCGCCATGCCCAGGCCGCCTACAATCTAGTGGCCTTTGAAGTCAGCGAGCGCTGGCGGGTACGCAGTTTTCTCGATCTCCTTCAAGAAGCCCAGGTCGGCATCCGCGAAGGTGCCGACACTGAGGTCCTGAAGACCGAGCGGCAGCTTCAGGAACGGCTCGATCACCTGGAGCAGAACCGGCAGGTGGAACTCGAGATCGGGGAGGCAACGTCGCGACTGAGCCTCATCGAGACAGCTCAGGAAGAGCTTCTCGACCAGCTGGATCAAGTGCATCGCCAGCTGCGCCGGCAGCAGTCGAACGCCGATGAGCTTACCCATCCGGCGATGGTTCATCTCAGCGATGTTCAGAACGAGCTGCTGGACAGCTCGTCCTTGCTGCTGGCTTACTTTCTCGGCGAGCAGCGCAGCTTTCTCTGGCTCGTAGGGTCTCAAACTTTCGAGAGCTTCGTGCTCCCCGGCCGCGAGGTCATAGAGTCCGAGGTTGTGACTCTTCGCAACAGCCTGCCGCAGGTGAGCCCTCAGGTCAAAACCCGGCGGGAGCGAGCGAATCGCCGGCTCAGCGACATGCTGCTCGGCCCGCTAGCCGATAGGCTTGGCGACCGGCGTCTGGTAGTGGTGAGCACCGGCGACCTCCAGTATCTACCCTTCGGCGCTCTGCGGGACCCCCAGGGCGGCCGGCCCTTGCTGGTCAGGCACGAGATCATCCATCTCCCCTCGGCGTCGGTCCTCGCCAGCCTGCGTGCCCGAAAGCGTCGGAACCGGTCCGACTCCAAGCTGCTCGCCGTGGTCGCCGCCCCGATCTTCCAATCCGCAGATCAACCCGCGGGCAGCGCTGCTCGCTCGCCGCGGCTCACCCGCGCCGCCCGAGCTCTGGGGCGCAGCGGATTCGCCCCCCTACCCCACGCCCGAGACGAGGCCAGCAGGATTCTCAACTTGGTTCCGGAGAATCTCCGCCTCGCTCTTGTCGGCTTCGACGCCAACCGCGAGAAGATCTTGAGCGGAGTGCTCGAGCCGTATCCCATTCTCCACTTTGCCACCCATGGTCTGGCTCACCGCGGGCACCCTGAACTCTGCGGGCTGCTGCTCTCGACCGTCGACGAAAAGGGCCGGAATCAGACCGGATTCCTCGGCCTGCGGGACATCTACAGCCTCCGCCTGTCGGCAGACCTGGTGGTGTTGAGTGCCTGCGAGACTGGCCTCGGCCGCAATCTCGAAGGCGAAGGGCTGATGGGGCTCACCCGCGGCTTCTTCTACGCCGGCAGCTCCGGGATCATCTCCAGCCTGTGGCCGGTCAGCGACCACAGCACCTCGGAACTCATGCCGCGCTTCTACCGCCGGCTGTTCGAAGACCAGCGCCCTCCCCCCGCCGCCCTACGAGCAGCCCAGCTTTCCATGCTCGCGGAGGAGAAGTGGAGCGAGCCCTTCCACTGGGCCGGCTTCATCTACCAGGGGGATTGGGCCGCCTCTTTTGCGGTACCTGGCGACGACCCGATCGAAATCAAAATCGTTGCCCCTCCCACTCCGGATCCGGATGATCCAACCGACGATGATTTGCCGGGACCCAAGGCCTCACCGATACCAGGCCCCAAAACCGAGGGCAGCAAGCGATGATCCCTCCAAAGGCACACTTCAACGGCGTTCGTCCCGACGGCAGCTATCTTCAGCCCCCCATCTCGGAGCAGGAGCTGACCGCCCGGCTGCTCGCCGAAGCACCGGATTGGCACCTACCACCGGTACCAGACCCACGGGGCATCGACGATCCCTTCCGCAGGCCGATCTACGGCGTCGATCCGAACATACTCGAAGAATCCGGCTGGGCGGTGATCTTCCCCGCCGGGGTGGACGGCCGCATCAAGCAGGCCCTGCAAGATCTACTCGACCGGCGAGAGGAGCAGGCGGGCAAGAAAGAGGAATGGCGCTACCGAGAGTTGGTCTACTACCCCGGCGAGTCCTATACCGATTTCATGAAGCGCTACCGAGTACCCCCCGGGCTGGCCAACCCGGACAAGCTGCCCTACTACCTGCTGCTCATCGGTAGCCCGCAGCAGATCCCTTTCGAATTCCAGCTCAAGCTGGACCAGGTCTACGCAGTCGGCCGCTTGCATCTCAAAAACTTCTCCGACTTCCGGAACTACGCTCGCACCGTCGTCGCCAGCGAGCAGCGTCGCCGCCACCGCCGGACTCGCAAGATCGCTTTTTTCGGAGCCAAGAACCCGGGCGACCGGACCACCCGACGGATCATCGAAGAGCTGCTCCAGCCACTCAGCGATCAGCTCGAGAAGAGCTTCGCTGCCCAGCGCGGACCGGCCTGGAAGCTGCGGCGTATCTTCGGCGATGAAGCCACCAAAGCCCGGCTAGAGCACCTGCTCGGGGGCGAGGAGACCCCAGCGGTGCTCTTCACCACCTGCCACGGCATGGCCTTCGACACTGGCGACGCACGCCAGCTGGACCAGCAGGGAGCCTTGCTGTGCAGCGACTGGCGCGGGGAGGGGCACGAGGTGAAGCCCGAGGACTACCTGGCCGCCAAGGACATCCCGGACGATGCTCGGCTGGAGGGGCTCATCACCTTTCACTTCGCCTGTCATGGCGCCGGTACCCGAGCCCTCGACAGCTTTCTCAATGACCAGAGAGAGTACGACCGGCAGGCCCCTCGTTCCTTTCTCGCGCGCCTGCCCCAGCGTCTCTTGTCGCACCCCAACCGCGGTGCTCTGGCGGTCATCAGCCACGTCGATAGGGCCTGGACCTCCTCCTTCAGCTGGAACGACACCGGCCAGCCGGAGATCTTCGACTCAGCACTGCGCTGCCTGCTCGACGGCCAGCCGGTCGGCGCGGCGATGGAGTACTTCAGCCAGCTCCAAGCCGACCACGCCACCAAGCTAGACCAGCGGTGGGAAGACAGAGATCAGCTGAGCCCCAGAAGGCAAGCTCAACTCGCTCGCCAGGTCCTCGCCAGCCGGGACGCGCGGAACTACGTCGTGCTGGGCGATCCGGCAGTACGGGTTGGAATCTAGGGAGAGACCGACCATGGCCGCAGATCTCGAGCTTCACATCCGCAGGGACGGCGCAGGCGCGGGGACGTGCCTGCATTTCGAGTTGCACTCTCCGACCGGCCTCCTCGCCTACACCCGCCACTCGATCCGGGAATCAAAGGACCTCAAGATCCGGCCCGAGATCTATCGCTCCCGCATGCTCAAGGCCATCGAGAGCTTCGATCGTGGCCGACGCCCCGATGGGTCGCCGCTGGCACCGGGCGGCGTCGAGCAGGAACTCGGCTCTTTGGGCAACGAGCTCTATCGATCCCTGTTTCCCAAAGAGCTGAAACAAGCCTACTGGGAGTTCCACCAGCGGGTCAGCACCTTGCAAATCGTCTCGGATGAGCCGTGGATACCCTGGGAGCTGGTCAAGCCCTTCCGCGGCGAGCAGCAAGACGACTTCCTGTGCTACCAATTCGAGCTCACCCGCTGGCTGGCCGGAGAGAGTGCTCCAGCGGCGAACCTCGGTGCCACCGAGTTCGGCGTCGCCCGGCTGGCCTCGATCGAGGCCGGCGCACCACCCCACGAAACCCCACTCCCCCATGCCGAGCAAGAAAGCCGGCTGCTCGTCGAACTCGCCGAGCGCCACTCGGGGGTCGAGGGAGCCGTGCTTGCCAACGCCGGCTACGAGGATGTCGAGCGCACCCTGCGCCTCGGCGGCCACGGGATCCTCCACTTCGTCGGCCACGGCTGGTTCGATCCCCACGAGCTCGACCTGGCCGGCTTCTTGCTGCGCGACGGGCGCACCTTCTCGCCGCGCGATCTGAACCCCGCCATCGAGGTCCGGCTGCGGCAGGACCGTCCGCTGATCTTCTTCGGCAGCTGTCAGGCCGCCCAACAAGACTTTGCCTTGACCCGCCTGGGGGGCTGGGTGTCGCGCTGGCTCCTCGACTGTGGTTGCGGCGCCTTTGTGGGGCCGCAGTGGAGCGTCAGAGACGCCTCGTCGCTGCTCTTCGCCGAGGCTTTCTACGCCTGCCTGGAAGAAGGCGCCACCGTAGCTCAAGCCGCGCAACGGGCGAGGAAGAAAGTGCGCCAAGAGCAACCGGACTCGACCACCTGGGCCGCCTACAGCGTCTACGCCCACCCCCAAGCCAGATTGCGCCTGGGATTGGGGCCCACTCCCCTGCGTCTTCCCGAACTCCGCTGGCGCCCCGAAGTGTCGCCGGCCGGGGCTCTGCTGCAGGCGGAGTACGGGGTGGTACCGTTCCACGGCAGGAACAAGGAAATGCAGGATCTCGCCGACTGGTGTGCCGGCGACCCGCCGGTCCAGGTGCGGCTCTACACCGGCGCTGGCGGCATGGGCAAGACCCGGCTGGCTTTGGAGCTTTGTCGACAGATGCGGGAGGACAGCTGGCAGGTGGGACTCCTGGCCCCTGATCCGGCCCGCTCGCCGACCGACATCTGGCGCGACCTCGAAGCTCGGGCGCGGCCAACTCTGATCGTGGTCGACTACGCCGAGTCGCGTCGCGACCTTCTGGTGCCTCTGATGCAGCAGCTGTATCTTCTCCAAGAGGGCAAGTACCGCGTCCTGCTGCTGGCCCGCGACGCCCTCGACTGGTGGCTGCGGTTACAGCGAGAGGGCGAAGGGGTCGGCGACCTGCTCAGCGGACCGGCGACCCGCTGGTACATGCTCAGTGCCCTCGGCGAGTCGATCGAGCAGCGGCAAGACTCCTACCGTGAAGCAGCCGAGGCATTCTCACAACACCTCGGCAAACCGGCACCGGAGGAACCCCCGGACAATCTCGATGAGAGCTTCTACGAGCGTGTTCTGCTCCTCCACATGCGGGCTCTGGCAGATGTCGAGAGAGCTCCGATGGAGGATCGCGACGACATCCTCGACTACATCTTGCGCCGAGAACGCCGATTCTGGGAGCGGCTCGCCAAGACTCGCAACCTCCCCGAGGCCCTGGCTGAAGGCATCGGGCTGGCGATGGCGGCAATCAACCTCGGCGGCGGCGCCAACCACGAAGACCACGCCGTTGCGGTGCTAGAGAATCTCCCTTTCTTCGCCGATCAGAAACGAAGCGTGCTGGTCCAGGTGGCACGGCTGCTGCACGACAGCTATCCCGGCGAAAAGTGGATCGTGCCCCTCCTGCCGGATCTCCTCGGCGAGCACCTGACCCGGCGAGCGCTCATGTCATCAGCCAAAGACGACATCATGGCCCTGGTCAAGAGGAAGAAGAAGTAAACCCCGGGGCCACGAGCGCCCTCAGACCAAAGTTGAAGCGACCTGAGACCAGCCTCATGCCTCTTTTCGACAATCCGCACCACACCCTCACCCACCTGACCCACATCGCCCAGAGCCTGGAACCCCAAAAGGGTTGCGAGTGGCTGCAGGCGTTCATCGCTGAGGATCTGGAAGGACTGGCTCTCTTGGTACTTGATGTAGCGGTGGAGACAGGAGATACCATTGCAGAAGTTCTCGCCCAGTGTCTCGACGACTCCGTACCTGTCGAGCTGCTTCAAAGTCTCCTGGATCGCTGCGAGGAAGATCAAAACCGCGAGTCCCAAGCTCTTGCCGAGCTGGGACTCCTGGTGACGCGGAAATACTTTGCGATATTGCAAACAAGATGGTCCAACCCAAGCGAAGAGCAAAACATCGAGGCGGCCCACCTACTCAACCGACTAGGCAGCCGTTTGCACGCGTCGGGTCGAAGGCAGGAAGCTCTGGAATTAACTGAGCAAGCTGTTTCCCTGCGACGTCAGCTCGCTTCGGACCGCCCGAATTTCTTACCTGATCTCGCCGCCAGTATCGGCAACCTAGCTCACAGTCTCAGAAGCCTCGGAAGGCAAGATGAAGCACTACAAGCAGCCGGAGAGGCACTCGAATACCACCGGCAGCTGGCCGATTTCCAAACCCAAGACTTCTTGGCTGATCTTGCCGCGACGCTGGATAACACGGGTCACATCCTGAGCGACCTCGGGCGCCTTGAAGAGGCCCTGAGCGCAAATGAAGAAGCAGTAAAATACTACCGCCAGCTCGCTACTTGGCGCAACTTGGAGACAATCGCAAACTTGGCTGGCGCTTTAGTCAGCTTGGGCAATCGCCTCGGTGAACTCGGTCGGCCAAAAGAGGGCCTGAAGGTTCTCCACGAAGCCAACAAAATTTACAGCAGGCTGGCAGAGGGACGGCCAGACACCTATCTCCAGCACCTCGCCAGAAGCCACCACAACCTCGGCAACATGCACCGTGATATCGGCAATCCTGACAAAGCCCTGGGGTACATCGAACAAACTCTCGTGATCCGAGAGCGACTGGCGACAGCCCGAGCAGAAGCTTTTCTCCCCGAGGCAGCAAATACACTGAACAATAGGGGCAATCTTCTCAGCGAACTCGGAAGATGGGAAGAAGCTCGTGACGACTTGAGACAGGCGGTCGGAATCTATGAGCGACTTCATAGGTCTCTGCCCACAGCCTTCCAACCCGACCTAGCGACACTTCTGAACAACCTCGGGGAAGTTTTGCGCCACCTCGGTCGCCACCGCGAAGCTTGCGAAGTCACAGAGGATGCTATCCGCCATCACCGATCCCTGGCCGAGGTCCGTCCGAAGGCCTTCCTGCCCGACCTAGCCATGGGTATCAACAACCTCGGGAATCACCTCGAAAACTTGGGGCGCTATCAAGAGGCTCTCGCCGCAACCCACGAGGCTGTTGCAATCCGCCGCCAGCTCGCTGCCTATTCCGACGAAACTGACCAGCCATTCCGATCGAAACCGACCACTTGTCGGAGCGAAGCGACGCTGGCGCTCTCCTCAGTTGTAAGTGTCCACTTTCGCTGTAGCTGGAGCCCTCCTTCCGGCTCTTCTTCTTGATTGTATTCAAATAACCCGTCGTCGGGGCTGTGCGTAGCTGTGGGAAACGCAGGTTGGGGGGCAGGGGGGCGTTTTCCAAGCGGTTGTGGGAATCGCAGAGCGATTTCCACAACCGCGGCAGCTTCCACAGTCCATCTTGGGTCGGGTCCGGATCGGGCCGCAGGCCCGCTGATGGGTCAGGATCGGCGATCGCTTCAGCATGCTCTTGGATCTCACCTTGCCTCTCGCTGGGCGGCCTTGCGAATACCGCCGGCTCTCTTCGCCCGCATGGAGTCACCGTCCACCGCGAGCTTGTAGGCGCCGTGGACAATGCGATCGAGGATGGCGTCGGCCAAGGTCGGATCGCCGATGACCTCGTACCAGCTCTCAACCGGTAGCTGGGAGGTCACCAGCGTGGAGCGGTTGCCGTAGCGGTCCTCAAGAATCTCGAGCAGGTCGCGCCGCTCGCTGGCCCCGATCGGCGCCAGCCCCCAGTCGTCGAGGATGAGCAGGTCTGTGCGAGCATAGCTCTTGAGCAGCTTCTCGTAGCTACCATCACCCCGCGCGATGGCGAGCTGGCGAAACAGCCTCGGCACCCGCAGGTACAAAGCGGTGTAACCCTCCCGACATGCCTTGTGCGCGAAGGCGCAGGCGAGAAAGGTCTTGCCCACCCCGGCCTTGCCGGTGATCAGCACGTTGAGATGCTCGGCGATCCACTGGCACGAGGCCAGGCGCAGGATCTGGCCTTTGTCCAGGCCCCTCTTGGCTCGCCAGTCGATGTCTTCGATGGCCGCCTGCTCGCGCAGCTTGGCTTTTCGCAACCGCGCTATCAAGCGGCGGCTGGATCGCTCGGTCGCTTCGCGCTCGACCAGCAGCCCGAGGCGCTCTTCGAAGGAGAGCTCTGAGACATCGACCATCGACAGCTGCTCCTCAAAGGCTTTGGCCATACCGTGGAGCTTGAGCGCGGCGAGTTGATCGAGCGTCGCGTGCCTCAGCATGGCGGCGTCTCCTCGCGGCGCGCGGCACTGTAGTAGCTGGCGCCGCGGACGTTGTGGTGCTCGATCGGCGCCGTCACTTCGGTGGGCTCGGGCGCTGCTTGCTGGTCCAGGCCGCTCTTCAGGATCGACTTCACGCTCTTGTAGGACAGGCCGTGAATGGCGAGCGCGCGGCGGCACGCAGCCTCCAAACGATTGGCACCATAGGTCTTGCCCAGGCGCATCAGCCCCAGACACGAGCGAAAGCCGTGCTGAGGATGGGAGCGGTTAAGCATGATGGTCTCCACCAGTTCGGCCGTCGCCTGGCCTGTTTTCGCCGCCCAGCTGATCAGCCGTGTCGGTGTCCACTCCAGGTACGCCTGGTGCGCTTTGGGCATGTGCTCGCTCTGGGTCGTGTGCCGACCCCGACACCGATTGCGACGATGAGCAGCCACACGCTTGCCGCGATCGAGCACCTCCACCAGTTGCGCCGTCGCCCGCAGATCGAGCTGCTTCTTGATCAGCTGGTACGGCACACTGTAATAGTGGCCCTCGAACTCGACGTGGTAGTCCGGGGCAACGCGTACCTTCTTCCATTCGGCAAGCTCGTAGGGCTGGAGCGGCAAAGCACCCAGAGCAGGACGATCGACCTGCTCGAACAGCGCTCGGCGCGAGACGCCCAACACCTTCAGCGGACGGTCGTTAAGCTCGACCAGAAGCTTCGCGATGCTCTCGTTGAGCTCTCGCAGGCTGAAGAACTGCTGGTTACGCAGCCGGGCCAGAATCCAGCGCTCCACTTGCAATACACCATTTTCGACCTTCGCCTTGTCTTGGGGCTTCCTCACCCGCGCCGGCACCACCGCCACGCCGTAGTGCTCGGCCAACTCCGCGTAGGTGCGATTGATCTCCGGCTCGTAGCGGCACGGGCTGGTCACGCCGCTCTTCAGATTGTCCGGCACCACCAGCTCGCTCACCCCGCCCAGAGCCGCGAAGGTCCGCACATGAGAGCCGATCCAGTCCTCCAGGCCCTGGCTCCACGTTGCTTCGGCATAGGTGTAGTTGCTCGCCCCCAGCACCGCCACGAAGATCTGCGCTTCGCGCGCTTTGCCAGTCGCCGGGTCGATCACCCTCACGGTCTGTCCGGCGTAGTCGACGAACAGCTTCTCGCCCGCCCGGTAGGCTTGGCGCAGGCACACATCCAGGCGCCCTTCCCAGATCCGGTACAGCTGACAGAAGCGGCTGAGACCGTAGCCGTCGGGATGGTCCTCCCGGTACTCTTGCCACAGCAGCGACAGGGTTACGCCCTTCTTCTTCAGCTCGCCATGCACCTTGGTCCAGTCGGGCAAGGCTCGCTGACCACCCCTCCGAAGCGGCTGCGGCCGAGGGTACAGGCGTTGCTCCAGCTCAGCGTCGCTCAAAGCTGCTACTTGCTCCCAGCTCAGGCCTTCAACCTTGGCTCGCAGCAGGTAGTTGCACACCGTCACGTGGCCCAGCCGAACCGACCGTCCGATCTGGCGGTGCGACAGGCCATGCTGCCATTTCAGTCTCAGTACCTCGCGTATCTTGCGCATCGATGTCCTCACTCTCGGCATCCAATCCTCCTTTCAAGGAGGCTGGAATACCCCAATTGTGAGGAGCGCGCTACCGTCGAACTCCGCCGTGGCCAGGATTCCGATCCAATCTGACCACCCATTCCGATCGACCCGGAAAAGTGGTCACTTTCGATCGGAATCGATGGTCATATTCCGTTGGAATCACTGGTCACTTTCAATCGGAATCGGTGGTCGGTTTCCGTCGGTGCAGGCACTTTCTTGTCACGACCCGCCAACGTCGCCTAGGAGGGGCTCAGTTTGAGCACATCGCTGTGGGATTCCTCGACGCGCAGTTCGCTGGCGAGCTGCTCGAGGCCGTTTCGGGCCGCCAGCTCAGGGACGCACCTGGCTTCGCTGATCTGATTGAGCACCTCGGAGGCCATGCCCTAGCCGTCGAGCTGGCGGGCGCTTTCCTTGGGGCGTATACCGGCGAGACTCCGGCGGGCTATCACTCAGAGCTACAGGCCGGTGGCGGGATCGAGGCCGAGGCCAGCGAGTTCGTCCGTTACAACCGAACGGTCTCGCAAGCGTTCACGACACTTTGGAGTCGCCTCGACGAGGCAACCCGCGCCGCTTGGCGCTTGGCGTCCTGGTTCGAGGCCGAACCGGTCACGGCCGAGCTTTCGGATACCGTCGGTTTGACCAGGCCCGAAACTAGCGTAGCGACCACCAGGGGCCACTTCGAGACCCAGCTCAGCCTGCCAGCGGCAAGCGTTCCTCCAGATCAAGCTCGAACTTCCCATAGGGATTGACGTGAGCGAAGAGCAGTGGTGTCAGGCCCCGGAGATCGTCTTGGGGTACCCGTAGTAAATAGACAAAAAGCGTCGTTTTCGATTCACCCCTACTCAACCTGGAGCGGTCGAAGCTCTCCTGAGGGAGGTGCGACGAGGTTGGAGAAGTCGTACCGGCCATATAGATTGATGTGCTCATAGATCGTAGGCGACAGCCGCTGGATGACCGCCTCCCTAGGCACGACCTTTCCGAGTCCTTCTAGATGCTCGAGAGCTGCACCAAGATAGATGGTGTTCCAGCAAATGATGGCGTTGGTGACCAAGGTGAGGCACTGCGCCTGGAGATATTGGTCATCGGGTCGCCGACGATTCAGCCGGCCGAGGTTGGCGAAAAACAGCTGCCTGCGGAGCGCGTGGATTGACTCGCCTTTGTTCAACTGATCCAGAACCTGTCGCCGATGCACTGGGCTGTGTAGATAGCGGAGACTGGAAATGGTCTTGATGATCCGTCCGTACTCCTGGAGGCCTTGGGTAAGTGCGTTTTGGCGAGCCGAAGCCTGGAGCCTGGAGATCAACAGTGATGCTGGTGTATGCCCAGATCGGATTGTGGCGGCGACCCGGAGGAGGTCATCCCAGCGATCTAGGAATCGATCGGCCCTGATCCGGTGCCGAAGAAGGCTACTTGCGGGGCCCTCTGTCGGGGTTGTAGCGAGCCTCCAAAGTCGCTGACCGGCGAGCCCACGGATTCGAGGGGAGAAACGAAGGCCGGTGAGATCGAAGAGCCCAAACACCAAGTCTGTATAGCCCGCCGTATCGGTTGTGTGCTCCTCGATATCAAGGTCTGTTTCGTTGTCGAAGATGGCGTCAAGGACGAAGGTAGCCTCGCGCACCGTGGTGGGAATGACCCGGGCCCCGTACTGAGAATGCTGGTCTGAGGTCCAGGTATAGATGGTGGCGCCTTTGCCCGTGTAGTACCGCCGCAAGGCGCGAGCAGTGGGATTTCGGACAGTGAACGGGAAGCGCTGGCCGTCGGACGACGACAAAGTCCCACCACCCCAGACTTCGGCAAGCGGGTGGTTGTGCTGATAATTAACGAGGGCGGTGTTGGCAGCCGAGAGGGATTCATCTCGGACATACCAACTCTGGCACCAGGAGAGCTGGTCCGGGCTGAAGCCAGCGCAGCGGGCCATCCTGGCGACGCCGATATTGCAGCCATTGGCGACGAGCACTGCCAGGAGTTTCGAGATGTGGTCCTGTGTCCGCTCTGTGGCATGGCCAACATGGGTAAACGAGTCGAGGAAACCGCACCAAGAGTTGACCTCGACGAGAATATCGACAAGATCGATATCAGGGATCAAGGCCACGATCTTGTCGCGAGCATGGGCGAGGGCAGGGTCGCGGTCAGCGACGAGCGGCGAGATCACCAGCCGGTCGTTCTCGATCCGGACACCTCTCGCATCTTGGAGCGTCGCATCGAGCTTCTCGAGATTGGCGGTGAGCTGTCGGTCCAGGTCAGCCAGTTGCTGCCGACCGTCTAAAGCAATCCCTGTCTCAGCTTCGGCTCGGGGCCGGAGGTCCATCCAAGTGTCGTCGGGGAGGAGATAGTTCTTCGGGTCCTGGTGCCGGCGACTGTGCCCAACCCATAGGTTCGCTCCGCGCAGCGCCCCTCTCGTCTGAAACAAGGTACAGAGTTCCCAGGTCTTGCGGTCGATGCCGCCGTCAGAGTCCGTGAGGCAGCGTTTCCATCTGGCTGGGCTGAAATCGACCGGGGCGTCGGGCGGAACCAGCCTCGCCCCGCGCTCGTTGAGTTCTTTGAGGAGCCGGATCGCGTCGACAAGCGAATCGTCGGGGTCGGCGGCGCGGAAGTCGAATGTTGCAAGCACCTGCGGTGCGTACTTCCTCACCTGGCTATAGCGAGTGCGGAGCAAGTCTATGTAGTTGTCGTCTGCTGGCCGAGCCACCCTTTCCGCGTGCTCGATCGCTTCAGTCAAGGGCACTGGTCCCATGACTTCGAAAATGTGGGCTCTGAGATCAGCGTCCGGAATATTGGCGTCCAGGATGAGACGTCCGACTCGGCCGAACAACCGGACTGCTTTGTTGGCCTCCTTGGCAGTCGAGCGTTTGATCTGATCCCGTTGAGAGCGAGCCCGGCGATCGACCGAGCCAAGCGCAGTATCGAACAGCTCGAGAATCTCGTCGGTCAGTGAGTAGATCGTCTCAACAGCGGTCGCGATCAGGATTTGATACCGGTGCTCTGGTTCGGTGCGGCGTAACGCCTGGGGCGTCATCCGCCCCCCGAGCCGCGCCAGGTACCGGACCCGATTGGGGCTCAACTCTCGTACGATCGACGGCTCGACACCGAGGGTCCAAAGCCGGTCTAGCTTGGTGAGCTGCGTGCGGATCATCAAAGCCATGGCGGCGGTCGCTTGCTGGCGGAGCCAAACCAGCGGGGTCATCTCAAGAGAGGGGTCGACCGCAAGAAGCCCATCCAGCCGATTCTGCAAGGCATGATCGACGTGAGGTTCGAGCCTCCTCCAGGTGGCGTCAACAGCTCGCTTGCGCGCATGAGTAACAAGCCTCTCAAGAACAGTCACTCCAGGCCGAACCAGCTGTCTTGCTTTCAGGTGATCGCTAGCCATTCGGAACAAGGTGACCGGCCGGTCATGCTCCAAGGCGCGGTCTACCAACCACCGTTCTAGTGCCTCGATGTCAGAGGGCTTGCAGCGGCAGAATCCAAGATGGATCTCGACGGCCAGTGCGTGCCTACTGAAGGTTCGCCGCCGCCCCGGATACGCTTTGAGGTCATCTGGGGTAGCGCCCACCTGGTCAGCCACGAAGCGGACCACCTCAGAGGGGGCCGAACTCAGGTCGGCAGGCACGAAGCCCAGGAGGCGAATGGCTCCGATCTGGAGCCCGGCAGCAATCCGACCGCCACCACGGTAGCGTCGAGAGATGATCGCCTGGTCATCGTCTTCGTTTAGGAAGAAACATGCCGCCAGGTCGTCGGGGTCTACTGAGGGTGGGAAGCGACCCAGAGATTTTCGGTCGGCCTTCGATAAGAACTGACCTGGCATCGTACCCTCCCTTCGATTGCCCACGAGACGTCGATGGCCTCTGAGTTGCAAGGCTCAGGGTCTCTTTTCAGGGATATGGGCAGGTTTTAGAAGCTTAGGTTAGGATACCGGTTATGAGACTAGATTCAAGGCTCGCAAGAGGCGTTTACGAGGTGTCTCTAAAACGAACGTTTCGGAGACACCCATGCTGATCGGCTACGCCCGGGTGTCCAAGGCTGATGGCTCGCAGAGTCTGAGCCTCCAGACCGACGCTTTGGAGGCTGCCGGAATCAGCCGAGACCGGATCTACGAAGACCGAGCTTCGGGCAAGACGGATAATCGGCCAGGCCTGGACACCTGCTTGAAGGCCCTCCGCGAAGGCGACATATTGGTGATCTGGAAGCTGGATCGGCTAGGTCGCAGCCTCCAGCATCTGGTCAATACGGTGCAGAATCTCAACGACCTGAGCATTGGCTTGAAGGTGCTCACTGGCCAGGGGGCCAACATCGATACTACTAACCCCAGCGGAAAGTTAATCTTCGGCATCTTCGCCGCCTTGGCTGAATTCGAGCGAGAGCTGATTCGGGAGCGGACGAAGGCAGGCCTGGCAGCCGCGCGAGCTCGTGGAAGAAACGGAGGGAGGCCTCACAGCCTGAGCAAGGCTCAGGTGCGACTAGCGCAAGCTGGGATGGGCCAGAGAGAGATGAATGTCCGAGAACTTTGCAGCGAGCTGGGGGTCTCCAAAGCGACGCTCTATCGGTACGTAGGGCCAAAGGGCGAGCTTCGAGAACGTGGACGCAAGATTCTGGGTGCCTAGGGCACCCCGTAGGCGCCATTGGGTGCACGGAGGTGCTCACCAAGGCTCCTTTTTTTGCTCGACGCTAGAAATAGCTGTGAGCGTTCTGTCCGGAGGGCCAAAGGAATATGTCGCGATCTGAACAGCCTCGGGTCTTCGTCTCCTACGCCTGGGAAGACAAGGATTACAAGACCTGGGTCAAGCGTCTCGCAAAGCGGCTTCGCGCCGACGGCGTGAACGCCCGTCTCGATGCTTGGCACCTGGACGGAAGGCCATTCGGGGACTTCATGACCGCCGAGGTGGAGGACGCCGACTGGGTGCTCCTCGTCTGCTCGCCGAAGTACCGCGAGAAGGTCAAGGCCATGCAGTCGGGGCAAAGGCCCACCGGCTCAGGGTGGGAGCTGAGTCTCTTGACCAGCGCCATTCTGGATGCCGAAGGCCCGAAGGTGGCTTTGGCGCTCGGCCGAGGAGAGCGGAGGCGCTCGATTCCATTCGGCTTCAAGGGGCGGGAGTGTCACGACCTCACCGACGCGGCGACTTTGGAGGAGAATTACCGCTCTCTGCTCCAAGAGCTCCTCGGAGCTACGGAAAGGGCGCCGGGCGTGGGCACCAAGCCCCTCAACCTCCGAGATCCGGAAATAGAGCCCATGCGGGCGCCAGCCCCGGCATCGGCCGCGGGAGAGGCCGCCTCGACGGGGCAGAACTCGGATTCGAGGCGTCCTGCCTCACCGGCGCCGGAGGTTTCGATCTCGGCGCCCACCCCGAGACCAACGCCCGCTAGAAAGCCGGAAGAGGTTCCTGGCACCTCCTTCGGCCGACGCTTCTTCTGGGGGGTCTCGATCGGTCTCCTCGGTGTCTTGGCGACCGCGTTGGCCTGGTGCTACCCGCGCCCACCGTCGGGGTCTGTTGCTCCGGACGAGCCCTCTCTTCCTGCTCTCTATGCCATGCGGGTCCAAGTCCTAGATCCGAGCGGTTTGCCGGTAAGCGGCTCGAAGCTCAGGCTCTCCTCTGGGAGTGAACCACAGCTTCTTCCCGATGGCTGGTGGGAGATCGAGATTCCGCAAGTCAAGATCCCCCTCGATCGACGGGTGACCCTGTGGGCCGAGCATCATGAGTGGCGGACCGCCAGGAAGGTGGTGGAGCTCGGGGAGGACTCCAACCCTAGTGTCGAGATCCTCCTGAAGGTGCCGAGGGAGAAGATTTCCGGGGTGGTCGTGGGGCCAGAAGGCCGCGCCGTCGAAGGGGCTCGGCTGAGTCTGCAGAACTTCGAGGGTCCTACCGTCCTCAGCAACCGGGATGGGCAGTTTGAGCTCTGGGTGATAGCAGCGCAGGACCAACTGGCTCATTTCCAGATCGAGCATCCGGAGTTCCCGGCTCAAGACGGCAGCTGCTTCGTTGGCCGTAGCAACTGCGACCTTGTGTTAGAGCCGAAATAGACCAATGGCGAGTGCGCTCGGCCTGGAAGGATGAGCTGGCCAGCGGGACGTGCTCGATGGGAAGGAGAGAATATTGATGGACTCAACACAGATACAGAAATCTACTCGCTTGGCTCGGGGTGGCCTTCTCCGTTCGGCCGCATTCCTTGCGGGTGCTGGAC
Organism: Candidatus Multivoradales bacterium; assembly: GCA_965248925.1. Taxonomy (GTDB): domain Bacteria; phylum Acidobacteriota; class Thermoanaerobaculia; order Multivoradales; family J023; genus CBDFLE01. The sequence goes on from CBDFLE010000005.1 coordinate 1,659,639, forward strand.
TCGCATTGGCGCTGGCGGCTCAAGTTACTGAGATCTCGATCAAGGCCCTTGACCCTCACCGTAAGGTTGTCCAGGGGATCTGGTTCACCTTCGGAGAGGTCGTGAGTCGACCTACGGGCAGTACGGGAGTCACTACCCTCCAGATACCTGCCATAGCAGCCCGTGGTGAAAGTCCCGATTACGGCCGTCTTGGCGATCTTCCCTGGTAGAATCTTTCCACCCGAGGGAGGTAGCGACCATGGCGATGGGCAGGCGAAGCAAACGAAGACAGCGGCAGCTCTGGGTGGAAACCCAGGCGCTGGCCAAGTCCCCAGGACATCCTTTCTACGAGCGTCTGTCCAAGATTCTCGACAAGCACGGTTTCGATCGCTTTATCGAGGAGCAGTGCGCGAGGTTTTACGCTACGAGGATGGGACGGCCTTCGCTGGCGCCCGCGGTGTATTTTCGGTTGCTGTTGATCGGCTTCTTCGAGGGTATCGACTCTGAGCGAGGTATCGCATGGCGGCTTGCGGATTCGATGACTCTGCGCGACTTTCTGGGCTTCGAACTCTCGGACCAGACCCCGGACCATTCGACGCTCTCTCGGACCCGTCGCCTGATCGATCTCGAGACCCATGAGGCGGTGTTTGCTTGGGCTTTGCAAGTACTGGCGAAGGCTGGCTTGCTCCGGGGAAAGACGCTGGGCATCGATGCGACGACCCTCGAGGCGAACGCGGCGATGCGCAGCATCGTGCGTCGAGACTCGGGCGAGAGCTACGAAGAGTTTCTCACGCGCCTGGCCGAGGCTTCGGGTGTGGAGACCCCGACGCGAGCGGATCTGGCGCGTTTTGACCGCCAAAGGAAGAACAAAAAGACGTCGAACGGCGACTGGAAGAACCCCCACGATCCCGACGCCAAAGTCACGCGAATGAAGGATGGGCGGACGCATCTGGCGCACAAAGCCGAGCATGCGGTGGATATGGAGACGGGTGCGGTTGTGGCGGTGACGGTGCAACCTGCAGACCGAGGGGACACGTCGAGCCTAGAGCGGACGTTGGATGAAGTCGCTGCGGTGCTGGAAGATGTCGTTGAGGATTCGGAGGCTGGCGATCACTTGAGCGAGAAAGTCCGTTCAGAGCTGGTGGCTGACAAGGGCTATCACAGTAACGCGGTCATGAAGGCACAGCGTCAAGGGAAGATTCGAACCTATATTTCGGAACCGGATCGAGGCCGACGCAACTGGTGCGGCAAAGAGGCGGAGAAGCAAGCGGTGTATGCCAACCGTCGACGGATCAAGGGTCGTCGAGGCCGCGAGCTGTCGCGGCGTCGAGGAGAGAAAGTAGAACGCACCTTTGCCCATTGCTACGAGACTGGCGGTATGAGAAGGACCCACCTTCGAGGTCACGACAACATCCGCAAAAGGTTGCTGATTCACATCGCGGGATTCAATCTTGGGCTGCTGCTTCGTCAAATGTATGGAGCCGGCACTCCACGGGCCCTTCAGGGCTTTCTTTCGGCTCTCGAACAGGGCTTTCGCGCCGTATATAGCTTGCTGAGCTGGCTTCTGCCGCACGAGAGCGGATATTGGCCACTAAGATCTTCGATCAGACCACCTGCGCCGGCTGGCCTCAATTTAGGCCACATTTTGTAGAAACGGACTTCTGCCACGGGCTGATAGGGGCTGGGCAATCGATCAAGGTCGACTTGCCCAGCAAGCTTGGCGAAGAGTGGTTTCTGATCGACCCACTTGTACACGCTCCTTCTGGTATGGCCCAAGGCCCCGCGGAAGTAGTCGTCATGCGGCGGACGGACCTACGCCTCCTGGCTGGGGAGGCAAGGGAGGCTTCCCAGGCGAGTGGCCCCGACCGGGTCATCGGTGAGGCCCAACGTAGGGAAATTCTCGTCGACTTTGCAGCCAAGTATGGCTTGAGCGAAGAGGAGCTCATGACAGCTCTTGAGGCCTTCGGCAGCACGGATGATCCTATGGACCGCGGGATCGCTGCCTACTTGGATGGCGAATATGGCAAGGCCGAGGCCTCGCTACTCGAAGCTGTTGAAACACAGGAGAGCGATTTCTTGGAGTCGCTCCGCTATCTGGGAGCCACGGAATATGCCGTAGGGGATTACGGCGCTGCGGCTGGAACGTTTCGCAAAGCCGTGGGTTTGCGCGGAGATGATCTTGCTCTGCTGAGCTGGTTCACCTCGTCTCTTCAAAATGCCGCGAGGTGGAGCGAGTGTGAGGAGGCCTCGAGGCGCTACCTTGATTTGGCCATAGACCAGTACGACGAAGAAGACCCTCACGCTGCCAGCGCAATGACCGCCCTGGCTCAGCTGCTTAAGGCGACGAACCGTCTGGGTGAGGCGGAGCCGCTGATGCGCAGGGCCGCGAAGATCCTCTTCGAGAGCCTCGGGGAATCCCACCCCAATAGTCAGATCGTGTCTGCGAATTTGAAGCGCTTGCTGGCGGAAATGAAGAAGGCAGGGCTGTCCACGCCGATGGACTGAGCCGTCTCGAAGCGTCGCGGGCGCGCACACAAAGTGGCAGAAGCCGCGGGAGACGCGGTCCGGCGAACACCGAGTCCCCGAGCCTCCCCTTAACCTTGCTAACGAGGGTAACCCCGAGCTACCTCTGAGGAAGAATACTGTTCAGAGTCGCCGAAGGGGGAGCGCTTATCGTCGCAGGCCCGTCGCTAGAGGTCTTCCCAAAAACGACGCTTTCTGTCCATTTACTACGGGTACCCCTAGAGTGAATTTCTGTAGCTTCGGGCCTGATACCCCAGCTTCTACGGGCCGCCGGCCGCGCGGCCGAGGCACTGACCGCCTGGCTCCGGATCGCCGGCATCTCGGCCGGGGCAGTGTTTCGCGCCATCGATCGCCATGGCCATCTCGCCAGCAGCGCCATGGTGCCGCGCTCCCTGGCCGAGATCGTCAAGTATCGGGCTCTGCGCGCTGGGCTTGATCCGGCTGACTACAGCGGGCATTCGTTGAGGTCGGGGTTTGTTACTACCGCCGGTCGGGCGGGGGGCAGCTTGCAAGAGGTGATGCAGCTGTCCGGGCACCGCCCGCCGTGGCCATGCGCTACCACCAGGCTGGCGACGTCCTGCGGTCCAGGGCCGCGAGGCTCACCGGGTAGGCCGCGCTGTGATGCAGCTTTTCGGTCCGAGAATTGCCGAAGCTGGGAGCCCCATGTCGTTAGTCCAGCTTGGTCATCACCTCGATCGGGATCCGATCATGGCCTTGACTAGACTCGTCATAACGCAACTCCATTACCCAGGTGCCAAGGCCGGGCCTCTCGATCCGAAACTCGTGAATGCCGAGGGGTATGTCCCTCGCGAAGTCACCGTATCCATCAAGTCGGCCCACAAGTACCCCATTCAGCCACACGGCTGCGCCGCCGTATTCCCTAGAACTCACGAGCCACATTTCTACCAAATAGCGTTTCTCGCAAAGGTCGTACTTCAGGCGTGAGGACTTTTTGGTAAATCCACTCGTCCAAGATATCTGGTATGCCTGTAACAGGTTACTGTTCATTTCCAAGGTGACCATGGTGTCGCCCTTTTGAGCGACCAGTTCATGAGGATAGCTGTAGGGCCGGTGAAGAAGCATCTTAGGAAACTGCGGTATATGTGCCTCAACATCCGCCTCTGTCATCTGGCAACGCAAGCCGCTGACGAACGCATTCGATCTACCCCATGGCTTCACAGAACCAACGAAGGGCGGCGACAAGCAAGCCAGCGAAAGAAGCGCAACAAGAGATGCAAGAAGGTTGCTTGAGACTGCGGCTAACCTTGGCATCATCGCACTCCTGGACACTTGGCTTTCCTGTTCTTGGATGGCCGACCCTTATTGCCCCACCCAGGCGTTTGCCCTGACCCTACTACGTCAGGAGGCGTAAGGCCGCAGGTCTTGGCGATGGTGCTGGCGAAGGAGTTGCTGTTGGGTCCTCGAAGGAGCCGATAGCCGGATGGGTTTGGATAGTTCAGAAACTGTTGACCGACACACGGGTCTGTCATGCAGTCCTCGTCACCACTCCAGGGACCGCATTCTGTTCTGGTATCTTTGACACCATCGGTGTCGAACCGGTCATTCTTGAATTTGCATCCCACACCCTTAACTTTCTGCAATCCATAGGTCGTGCTTTCGGATTTTCCCGAAGGCCCTCCAGAGTTTTGCTCTGTCTGAATAAAGCAATGCTTGAAGGCTGCTAATGACTGGCCTCGCGTAATGGGCGTACAACAGACCCTTGACTTCTCGCCAGTCGGATCGACAAACAAGAGAGGATTCGCTGTGGCGTAGAGGTAAGGGTGGAAGTCACCCTGGGCACCAAGCGGGTCGGGGCGGCTATAGCTGCCTGTGCCGGATCGATACCACCGGAGAACATTGAAGAAGAAAGGGCTACCCACGTCCCAAGTAGCATCGTCCCACTGCCCCGGCAAACGCAGGAAAACGCCTGCGTCTCCGGCATTTGCGAAGTCACGGCCGAAGGGTTCGAATCCGCCGCTCCAGTTCGAGCCGCCAACACTGCTGGAAGCTAGCACCGGTGTCCCGAGGCGGTCTGCCGTAAGGTGGGTTACGCCAGTTGCGGCGGTCTGGGCTACAGGCTGTCCTCCGAAGTAGAGCACTGCATTGGCCTCGGTGGCACCGGCTCGCCGTTGCAGCACACCGTCGGAACTGTAGGCCGCTTCGGTTACGGCCTCAGCTGTGCAGCTACTCGCTCCCGGATCGCCCCAAGCGCTGATGTCGCCGCTTTCAAAGCCATCGCAGAAAAGAGCGTTGCCCGAAGTGTCGGGCTCGCGGCCGACTGCTTGGCGTAGGTAGCTGCGACCGTCATAGAACATCGTAGAGGTGGCCTGTGCTGAAGGGTGGTCGATGGCCGATAGGCGCCCAGCATCATCGAACGTGTAAGCCACCGGGTCGCCGTTCTCGTCGACGCCGATTTGGTTGCCGGCTGCGTCGAAGGTGTAGACGCGACTGCCACCTGCACCGAGGGCAATCTGGTCGAGTTTCGCGGTATTGCCGCTCGCGGCAGCGTTGGCGAGGTACTGGTAGATGTCGGTGCCGCCGTCCCGCGTCTCGCTGAGACGGTTGCCGGTTTTGTCGTACGCCCACGCTAGGTTGCCCCACGGGCCGTCGCCCTGAGTGAGGAAGTACTGGTATTCCTGGTAGGCGTAGGTGCGGTTGTTCAGCGGGTCGAGCAGATCGCCGATGGCGGTGATGTTGCCGACCCCGTCGGTGGTGTAGTCCCAGTCGAGCAAGGTGCCGCCAGGGCCAACCGCTGTAATGCTGGCGGGCTGATAGCGGCTGTCGTGCTGGCGGCTTTCGGTGACACCATTGCCGCGCGTCAGCTGGCGCAGTGGGCCGATGGGTTGGTAGAGGGCTCCCGTGACGATCGATTGGATGCCCTGGCCTGGCACCTCGGCATCGAGGGTCTGGTGACGGTCAGCGTGATCGAATCCGTAGAACGCTCTCACCCCACCAGGGTACAGGATCTCGCTCTTGTTGCCGTTAGTGTCGAAGCTGTAGGCCAGCTCGCCGTCCTGCGTCATCCGCCCGAATCGATCGTATTGGAAGTCGATCGGCTGGCCATCACGTTCGATCTGAGTGAGTCGGCCGAGACTGAAGGGCACCAGCGCGTCATCGTAGGTGTAGGTCACGTCGAGGGTGTCGTCGGGGTAGTCGACCAGTGTGACCCGATCTAGCTCATCGAGGGTGCGCAGGGTGGAGATGCTGCGTGCATCGGTCGTCTCTGTGCGCTCGCCGTGCTCGTTGTACAGATGGTTGGTCACGCCAGAGACCTCGGAGGTCTCGCGGGTCAGCAAATTTCGATCGCTGTGGACGTAGCTGGTGACCGTGCCCTCTGGGTCAGTGACCGTGTTCAGATGATCCTGAACGTCAAAGCCGTAGGTCGTCACGGCTTGGCCACCGGCCGCGCCGCCGAATGGCTGGCTGACCGTGGTCAATCGGTCGAGTGGGTCATAGCCGTAGACCGAGCTGGCTGGCGCGGTCTGGCCCGCCGATGGATGGTTCGCGTCCCACAAGCGTTCGAGGTCGCCATCGCAGTTGTAGGCATACTCGGTGATCGCCTGCTCAGGACTGCCTACGCCTTCGATCATCTGGTCGAGATGGCAACGGGTCGAGTACAGGTAATCGGTAGTCGACGCACTCGTCCAGCTCGCGCCGTCCCAACTTTGCAGTTCTTCGCGGACCCGGTGACCGAAGCCATCGAGGGTGTAGAAGGTGCGCTCGATGTGGCTGCCGAGCAGGTCATCGGGCTTACGCTCGATCGAGACAAGTCGGCCTGCGGAATCATAGGAATATTCGATCACGTTGCCGCGCGGCAAGACGGTTTGGAAGAGGTCGCCAAAGACCGTGTAGCGCTGCTCGGTGATCAAATCCTCGGCCGGTACCGCGCCTTTCTGGATGCTGAACAGAACGCGATTGAGCGAGTCGTACTGCGTTTCGCTGGTTACCCCGTTGGGGTCGGTGACGGAGGTTCGGCGGTTGAATGGGTCGTAACCGAACAGAGTGCTGCCGATCAGCGGATCGGTACGGCTGGCCAGCACCAGGCCGCCACGGGCAGCGTCCCAGGCGCTGGTGGTGACATCGGCGGTGCCGTAGCCGGGTGGGTCGCGGTCTTCGGGTTGGCCCTCGGCGGTGTAGGTGGTCGTGGTGGTGTAGCTGAAGACCTGGCCGTCTTCTACCCCTTCGTCAATGCGGTCGCTGGCGTTGCCTTGGCCACTGAGGGTGAAGGTGGTACGGCGGAAATCTAGAGGGTTGCCGGTGGTCGAGGGACGCTCGATCTCGGTGATCAGGGCCGGGTAGGTGAGGTCGCGCTGCCAAGTGGTCTCGCGCTCCTCCGCCGTGCCCAGCGCTTCGACACGGGAGATTGCTTGGCCGTTGGCGTCGTAGGTGGTGAGCGTCGTGGTGCCGCCACCGTCGATCTGGCGAGTGGGGCGCAGGGGGTGCGCCGGATCTTCATAGAACAGCCGGCTGTTCGGGCCAGTGCCACAGCTCGGGCAAGAGCCTTCGAGCTGCTCTAGGCGAGGCTTGCGGCTCTCGGAGTCACGGCCCAAAGTGTAGGTGGAGATCTCGCCCATTGGATCGGTGACCGTGGTCACCATCGGCAGCTGGGGATCGTCGAAGCTCATCGACCAGCGATCGACGGCGCCGGCATCGTTGAAGTTGGCCGCGCCTTTCCACATTTGCACTACATTGCCGAAAGGGTCATAGGCCCAGGAGCCCGCGATCCGCGCGCTGCTATCGGTGCCCTCCAGACTCATTCGGGTCATGTAGCCCGGCAGAGTTGGGTCATCGTAGAGGAAGGTCCAGGCGGTGCCGTCGGGTCGATCGATGCGGGTGAGGTCTTGGCCAGTGTAGGTGTAACCCCAAGTTCGACTGGTGGTGCTGTCGATGCCGACTTCTGTAATCGAGTCCAGCTTGCCGCCTGCCGAGTAGGTGAAGGTCTCCGAGCGGCCATCGGGGAAGCTGACGGCGGTCAGCCGGCCAGTGCCGTCGCGGGTGGCGGTCTTGGCGTTGCCGTTGCGGTCGGTGGTCGAGGACCATAGGCCGGTGTCGTCGAATTGCATCAGGGTGCCGTCTAGATCGAGCAGGGTCCAGCCGGTCGGGGTCTTGGTCAGGGTGCGGTACTCATCGCTGGGAATCGTGCGGTCGTAGTCCCCATCCATGTCCAAGTCCGTAAAGCGACGGAAAGTAGCGTAGCGAGTGAGCAGCCAGACGTTGCTGTCGTCGGGGTCGCGAGCGATTCTCTCGGCGTAATCGTGGCTCCAATAGCGCCCCAACTCGGCGGTGATGCCGGCTGAGCCGGGGTAGGTCGGATGGCCAACGCCTCCCGCGTGGTAGCGCAGTAGGGCGCCGGGGCCGCTCTGCGGCGGCGAGGCGCCTCCGCCTCCACCACCGGCGCTACCGCCTATTCCGCTGCCACCACCGACGCAAGAGGAGCATTCTTCATCTTCCGGGCAGCCGCTAGGCGGGGGCGGGGGTGGACAGAGGGGCGACAGGCTGAAGTCGACTACTTGGGTGGTTTCTTTCGGGCAATGGGGACAGAGGCCGAAGGCACAGGGACAGGCGGTGGCGGTGATCGTGTAGCTGGCCATCAGGTCGCTGCAAGAGCTGGTGATGCCCCAGCTCAAGGTACCGTGATCTTCCTCGATCACCGCGCCCGAGAGACCGCAGGTGCCCAGGGTACCGCCGCCGCTGGGGGTCACCGTGACGGTGGCGAAGCTGTACAGGAAGCCCGAGGCGCTGGGATCGTTCTGGTGGTTTCCGGCGAAGTCGATCGGCACTTCGATGGTGATGGCACAGGATTCGATAGCCGGGTCGCAGCCAGCCTCGGGGGTGAAGGTGGCGCCGGAGATGACCGGCGTGTAGCAGCGGGAGCCGGTGGAGCAGTTCGAGGGTTGGTCAGCGAAGAGTCCTTGTTCGAGGTAAGTGAGGACGCCGCTGCAGGCGGTGCCGGCTTGCAGTGCTGCTGGCAGACCGAGAAGGCTGAGGAGACTGATGACGAGGAAGAGGCTTACGGATCGGATCACAATAATTCTCCTTCTTAAGACAGGTAACTCAACTAGAGACAAAGGGATGTCTAGGAACTAGCCAACACGACGGCCAACGCCGAACCCTCGAACTCAAGCTAGCAACAGGAATCCACTTTCTGCCGATTTGGCTGTGAATGAGGCTATATTTCTCCGAGGTTCCAACTCTCGTAGAGGATTCTATCCCTGCCAAAGTCATATCAAGAATCGTACAATGGGCTCTGTGTCGAGCTTCAGCAGCCAGCGAACGACAGATATTTCAGTAGTCCTTTGCCCCGCTGGTCTCTACAGTCCCAGCCGGTGGTTCACCACCCCCTCGAACCCCGCCACCACTTCGATATAGCGATCGACGGACCGAGGATCGGCGCACCGCCCACCCTCCTGAATCTCACGCCGACGCCCGCAAGCGCAGCCGACGCCCGCATCCCCGGCCCGGAGGCCGCGGAATCCCCGAAAGATCGCTCCTTCGCTGATCCCTTGCCGCGTCCAGCCACGATTCGAGCGCTTTGACACCGCAGAATCGCGAGTCCAACTTCCGCAGTAAGCGCACCACTTCCGACTGCCGATCTTGCTCCGCGAATCTTGGGCCAGTTGGCCTGATAGGATCGATGGATCAGTATCGAAATACGCCAGTCTGTAGTGAATGGTATTTTTGCCGTGCATCACGGTGTGAGTTCAACAAACCCATGGAATCGGACTTAGATCAGCAGATTCCAGGTATTCCTTGCCGTGAGCGCATTCCTCTACTAGCGCCTTCGGGGTCTGCACTTATGAGTTTCCTTCCTCTTCTTCGGTTTCGAGCATCACGTTTGGGTCTCCTATTCTGGCTCGCGGCTCCACTGGTGCTCCCACCTCCACTGGTCGCTGAAGACAGCGTGCTCATGGTGCAAGTCTCCCATCGGGATGGGTACCCGCTCCGGGGAGTGGGGATCGGCACTAAAGGGTCAGGGTCCATGGAAACCACTGACGGCGACGGCAAGGCTTGGATACAACTTGTCGAGGGTGTTCATCCCGGCGACCGAGTGACGCTGCTTGTGCGTTCGAAGGCACAAGATCCTTGGTTCTTCGTTCGTCCTCCAGAGGGTCGCACAAGGGTTCGGAATGTGTCAATGAAAGTGAGACACTTTCTTCTGGGAATTAGTACGGAATCGGTAGTGGCTCCGGCACCATCGCTTTCAGCGAGGGCGCGCAGCCAGGGGTCTCGCCTGGTGCGTCGTTGTGTACGCGGTGTGTCACTACGTTCTCGGTATCGACTGGGTCAGTGCTGGCGGCGGTGGTCGGCGGGTTGATCCAGACCTTGTCACTGGGCTCCGGCAAAGCCGGCGCTCGCCGCTTGAAGCGGCTTGGATGAGCGGCTGAGGCGGCGGCGAGGACTTCTCGACGTTGCTCCAGTACTGAGGCCGTGAGGCCGTAGTGGACGGTCTCTGGCGTCAACAAGCCGAGTCCTGTGTGGTAGTGCTGCGTGTTGTACCAGCCGATGGACGAGCGGCAGAATGCTCGTGCATCTTCCAGTGATCCGAAGCGGTCGGGAAAGCTCGGATGGTACTTGAGCGTCTTGAACTGAGCCTCAGAGAACGGATTGTCGTTGCTCGTGTAGGGCCGGTTCAGCGACCGTGTCATCCCGAGATCGGCCAGCAGTAGAGCCACTGGCTTGGATGTCATGCTCGAACCGCGGTCCGAGTCCAAGGTAAGTCGATCTCGCTCAACACCTTGCTTCTCAACACTGTCGGCGATCAACCGCTTCGCGAGTCCTCCGGACTCGCGGGAGGCGAGCATCCAGCCGACGATGTAGCGGCTGAAGACGTCCAGAATTACGTAAAGGTAGTAGTAGGTCCACTTCACCGGGCCCTTGAGCTTGGTGATGTCCCACGACCACACCTCGTTCGGCCCTGTGGCCAGCAGTTCGGGCTTGGTGTAGTTGGGATGACGCCGCTGACGGCGTCGCTCGCGCAGCTCGCCCTCAGACTCCAGGACCCGGTACATGGTGCGCACCGAGCAGATATGGCGCTGGTCCTCGTCCAGCAGCGCCGCCCAGACTTGACGCGGCGAGCGGTCGACGAAGCGCTCCGAGTGCAACACATCGAGGACCTCCTGGCGTTCAGCGGGCGTCAATGCCAGCGGCGGTCGAGGCCGCGTCGATAGCTGCGGCCCTGCGCTCTGCTGCCGACGGCGGCGATAGAAAGTGGCTCTGGGGACCGCCAAGGCGACGCAGGCTGCTTGCACCCCCACCGTCTCGGCCAGCGGCGCCACAGCGCTCATGACTGGCTCTCGCTCGGCTCGATCCCTAGCAGCCGGGAAAGTTTTTTTGGACATCGATGATCGTCTCGGCTTTGTACAGCTGATGCTTGAGCCGAGCATTCTCACGCTCAAGCTCCGCGACGCGGCGGGCCTCGGCAGAGACCGGTCGACGCTTGCGACCACGCTTCTTCGACAAACCGGCCAGAGCACTGGCATCGCGTTGCTGGCGCCACTTCGATAGGAGTGAGGAATACAGACCCTCCCGGCGAAGCAGGGCGCCAATCTCGCCGGCTTTGCTACAGGCGTCGGCGGCCTGGACGATGCTCAGCTTGTACGACGCGCTGTACCGCCGCCGCTTCGCCTTCTCAGTTACCTCGGGATCTGGTCGGTCAGCACTCATATCTCGCAGCTCGTGGCTTGGACTCGCCATGGTGTTTGCTCTCCACGCCCTCACTAATTTATCGGTACGGGAGTGTCTCACCTACATTGGCACAGAGGGAAGCCGCGAGCGCCTGCCCCCGACATCACAAGCGACAAGCAGTCAAATTCGGGATCACCTGCCCACCGCACCCCCGGCGGGCCGACCAGTAAAGGTCCAGGCCCCCGCAGACGGGGCCTGAACCGTTTAACCTACTCAGCGCTCAACGCGCAACCGATATTCACCTTCGCTGCCGACCATGCCTTCGACCCGGACGAAGTAGCGCCCGGTCGCCAGGTTGGCCTCGAAGGCGAAGTTCTCTCCCTCCCCGCCGCCGTCCGCCGAAGCAAGCCGCCGCCCGCGGGCGTCGTAAAGGGTGCCGAAGGTGTCGGTAGTCCCAGCGGTCGAGATCCGCACCCTCTGCGCCCGGTTCAGCACCAGGGAGTAGTAGTCCCGATCGTCCTTCCGCGGCGCCTCGAGCCTGGCCAGGAACGAGCCGCCAAGGCGCAGCGGAATGGCACAGCGCATCAAGTCGTTGGCCGGCTCGGCGGCACAGCCGCAACCGCCCTGGCCGCTCTTGGGTAGGATCTCGGACTCTTCAGCTTCCGTATCGTCGCCTGACTCTCCATCTTTGAAGAAGGCCAGCTCGACGGAGCCGCAGGCCGCAGGGTCCTTGGGCAGGATCTCGGACTCTTCAGCTTCCGTGTCGTCGCCTGACTCGCCATCTTTGGGCAGGATCTCGGACTCTTCAGCTTCGGTGTCGTCACCTGACTCTCCGTCCTTCGGAGGTTCCTGCGAGGCTGGAAAATAACGGGTGACCAGCCGCACCGGCTTCTTCTCACCACGCTCGGAGGTCTGCACCAGCCCCAGTCGCAGGTGAACCGTGCCGGGCTCACGGACTTCAATCAGGCCACTGTCGAAGCTCCAGTCGGCGATCGAGGCGGCAGCACCGCAAGGGGTCGGCCAAAGCTCCCACCAGGCACCAAGCTGGTGCGGGTCGGTGTCGTCCACTTCAACGGTGAGCCACCCAGGCTCGGCAACGACGACACCCACCAGGCTGCTTTCGGCTGACTGATCGGAGAATTCCCAAGTGTGGGGTTGATCGACCTCGAGGGGCTCAAGATCGGGGCAAGGCAGTGGGCTGCGCGAGGCGGATGCAGCCGTGAAGTGGCCCGCCGCCAGCAGGGCGGCAGAGATAGTGGTAGAAACGAGAAAACGGGAGAGTGACATGGTTCGTGTCCTCCTCGTGGGCCTTTGGCCCGGTACGAATGGAGACCCGGATAGCTCCGGGCCAGTTCGGTTTCGAGGAAGGTCACGAGGCGCCTCGTTCGACCTCCATGTAGGGCTAACGTTCAGTCGGCTGTCGGTGGCTGTTTTTGCTCGAGATCGAGCATCTGAGCTGCCTGCGGGCGGTTCCGAGAGAGCCCGAAACAAGCTTTTCTGCTGCGCTATACTGCGCGCTCACGATGAGCACCGATGCAAACGAGATTGCCAGCCTCCTGGAGGCCTGGAGCCGGGGAGAGATGCGGGCCCTGGATCGGCTGGTGCCGCTGGTCTTTGACGATCTGCACACCATGGCTCGACGTTTTTTCCTGCGTGAATCCAACATCCACACCTTGCAACCGACGGCTCTGGTCAGCGAGGTCTACTGCAAGCTGCGTGGGCAAGAGCGGGTGCAGTTCGAGACGCCGGCCGAGTTCTTTGGCTTCGCCGCGGAGCTCATGCGCCATTTCCTAGTCGACTACGCGCGCAAGAAGAAGGCGGTCAAACGCGGTGGCAAGGAGTCTCCGGTGTCACTGGAAGCGGGGCTCGAGAACCTGCTCTCAGCGGGGTCCCCGTCGAGCACCCAGATCATCGACCTCCACCGCGCCCTCGACGAGCTAGCCAAGATCTGTCCACGCCAGGCGCGGGTGGTCGAGCTGCGCTTTTTTGTCGGCCTGCTGGTCGAAGAAGTCGCCGACGTGCTGGATGTATCGGAAGCCACTATCAAGCGAGAATGGAGAACCGCCAAGTTGTGGCTCACCAGGCAACTTTCACAACCACCGCCCGCTAGCAGGTTGGACCCGGACGTTTGATCTCCAGATCTGCGAGGGCACGCTAGTTAAAGCGAAGGTCTTTTCCCTTTCCATCTCGTTGGATGCCTGATGACTCGAGACCGGTGGTTCGAAATAAAACCCCTGTTGGAAGAACTCCTCGACCTGGCGCCTGAGGGCCAGCGGAGCTTTCTTGAAAATCGCTGCGGCGACGATCTTGAGTTGCGGAATGAACTCGAGGACTATCTCTCGATCGAGGATCACGAGCTTGAGTTTCTCGAGCAACCACTGATCGACCTGGTTGCCGGTCGGGACCCGCAACAGCGCGTCGGCGAGCGTATCGGCTCCTTCGAGCTCACTAGCGAGCTCGCCCGCGGTGGCATGGGCGTGGTTTACCGGGCCAAACGGGTTGAAGGCGGCTTCGAGCAGGATGTCGCCGTCAAGATCCTCAAGCGGGGCTACGATACCGGCGACTTCATCCGCCGCGCGCGCCAGGAGCGGCGGATCCTGGCACGCCTCGATCACCCCCACATCGCTCGCCTGCTCGATGGCGGCGCTACCGAAGACGGCCTTCCCTACCTGGTGATGGAGCTGGTCGAAGGCGATGGGCTCGACCTCTACTGCACCGAACATACCCTCGACCTCGAGCAACGGCTGCAGCTCTTTCTCCAGATCTGCAAAGTAGTCCAGCTGGCGCACAGCAACCTGATCGTGCATTGCGATCTCAAGCCCTCGAACATCCTGGTGACGGCCGATGGCCAGCCCAAGTTGCTCGACTTCGGCATTGCCAAGGTGCTGCACGAGGATTTCGAGACCCGCACCCTCGCCCTGCGCCTGGGAACCCCGGGCTATGCCAGCCCCGAGCAGCTCGCCGGCGGAAACCTATCCACCGCCACCGATATCTACGCTCTAGGCGGCCTCTTGCACCTGCTGATCGCCGGCCAGACACCTCGCCAACCGAAGGACCAGAACGACCGTCTGACCGGGCCTTTAGAGGCCCTTGATCGACGCATCGCCGAGAGCCCACAACAGAGTCCCGAGCTGGCTGCCTGGCGCGCTTCGCTGCGCACCGCCGCCGGTGACCTGGATGCGATCGTGCGCAAGGCGATGTCGTGGAGTCCCGGCTCACGTTACGGATCCGCCAGTGAGCTGGCCGATGATCTCCGAAGACACCTCGAACGGCGTCCGATCTCTGCCAAACCTTACAGCTGGTGGGAAGATCTCAAGCTGACCGCGCGCCGTCGCCGGCGAGAGCTGTGGATCGCTGCGGTGATTCTCGGGCTCCTCGGAAGCGCTGGAATGGTCGGTTTGCGGCTCTGGCTCGGAGCCCGCCTCAACGCCACCCGGGCCGAAGAATCGATCAGCGCTTACCTCGAGATCCTCGAGCTGGTCGATCCGGCGAGCGACGAGCCCAAGGCCGAAGCGATTCGCACCGCCTTGGCCAAGATCGAACGGGTCAAGACCCTAAGTGACCCGCTCGCCAGGGCGCTGCTCTCCGATCGCCTGGGCCGCTGGCTGTTGCACAACGAGTATTACGAGGATGCCCACCCCTTGCTCGAAGAGGCCCTGGAGCTGCGCCGGCGGCATCGACCTGGGGAGTGGGCACCGATCGCCGCCAGCTTCAACAACCTGGCACTCTGCGAGAAGAGAATGGGCAATCTGGAGCGCGCGGTGAAGTACTTCGCTCACAGTCGGGAACTCTACGATCAGCATCAGCACCAGGAGTCGTTCGATCGCGGCAACTACCTCAATGTGCTGAACAACCTCGCCCGCGCCAGAGAAACGCTCGGCCAGCTCGCACAAGCAGAGACACTCGACCGGCAAGTTCTCCGTGGAATGATCGAACACCACGGTGAAGACAGTCGCCAAGCAACGAAATCGCGCGCCAACCTGGGTCAGCTGCTGGTTCGTATGGGTCACTTAGTCGCAGCGGAGCCGCTGCTACAGCGGGTGCTCGAACTCCGACTGCGAGATCTAGGAGCAGGCGCAGAGAAGACCGTGACGGCAAGGTCGCACCTGGCTACGCTGTGGCTCAACCGCGGCGAAACCGGCCCTTCCCTCGAGGCCTATCGTTCGATTCTCAGCCAGCGATCGAAAACCTACCCTGCGATCCATCCGAAAGTCGCCACCAGTCAAGCTGCCCTGGCCCGGGCCCTGCTCGAGCGGGGCCGACCGGCGGACCTCGAAGAAGCCGAGCAGCTCTGTCGCGAAGCGCTCACAACTTATCGGTTGCGGAACTTATCGAACACCGAGAATGGCCTGTGGACCCAACGCCATCTGGCGGCGGTACGCCTGGCTAGGGGTGACGCTCGCGAAGCCGAAGAGATCGTGCGCTCGGTTCTCGAAGACGAAACCTGGACCGCGCGAGGCAGCTGGCGTGGTGCCGAGCTGCGGAGTCTCCTGGGCGCCTGCTTATTGGCTCGGGGTGCCTACCAGGAAGCGCGTCCCCTGCTGCAGGAGAGCTGGAACTTGATCACCGAGATCAAGGGTGAGACCTCCCTCGACAGCCGCACCGCTCTCAGTCGCTGGCAGCTCTGGCAAGCAGCCGCGGCTGGCCGTTCGGGCGGCTCGTAGCCCTCCTTGGTGCTTCCTTGACCCCTGCCCGGCCGGAACTGCGCTGAGCATAGGGAAGCGCCTCACAAAAAGGAGATCGAAAGGGATGGCGCTTCAAGGGCGACGTCCTTCCGGGCTCTGTGTAGGTCCTTTCTGAAGGGGGGCGGAGGGGCGCGCCCAATCCTTGGCACCGGGATTGTGTGCCGGTGCTCGTGCCTGCCAAGGCTTCCCTTCGACACCTCTCTCCTCGCGGACCCATCGCTCGATGGCCTTGACAGCCCCTGCGCGCCGACAGGGCAGGGATATGCCGAGGGGATGGCCGAAAAAGGCTGGGGCTGAAGTCAGACTCCGTGGCTGCCGGCGGTACCAACCTGTTACGCCTCGTTGACGCCTCGTTGACGCCTCGCCGGCAGAAGGTGCCAGAGCACAGACTCCGATCGACCCACGCCAAACCCAGATGGACCGCGGCCGTTCAAGCTACCCCAAGCGCCGAGCACCCGCTTCTGTTGCATCTGTGAGACTGGCCAGTGAACTTCCATAGACTCGATCCCTCAGCGCTAAGACGACCCGTTCGACGCCATCTGCAGAAGCTACGAGACCCGCCGCAAGAACGACTGCTTTACACCAAACACTAGCGGCTCTGCTGAGCCGCCAACAATGCCGTCGTGACACACCGCCTGATACGCCCGTAGTGGTAACCCCTGCGGGCATCGCTGCGGTCGTAGCAAGAGCAACCCAGGGCCTCCTCAAGCTCTTCTTCAAGTACTACGTGAAGTGCTTCGCGGATCCAAGATTGAAGCAAGGAGTTCAGATCGCGACGAAACGCGAGGACCGGGTCGCCGCTCGTAGTAGCTTCCTGCATGGCGTAGCCTCCTTTCGCCGTCGTGGCGAAGTCTCTCTCTGAGCCGAAGTTACGCCCTTTCTGCATTTTCTACAGGACTCGGGACAGGTCCTCATTTGGAAGATAGTCACCGAAGTTCTCAAATGAATGACCACGACAATGACCCGTATTAACGGCTGTTTCCGCTTCAATATCTGTATGGCCCTTCACCAGCGAGTAGCGATGTGAACAAACTGGGGGATGAGTGACCAGACTGCGTGACAGGCCGTTGAGGTGCCAAGGTGTCGACCATGAAGACAGCTCTGGTCTGTGATCTCTACTGCTCCCGGATGGCCAATATCGAGAGCTGGCCATTCGTCTTTGGAGCGCAGGGTATGAGCGACGCCCGGCCAGAGGTTCTTCCACCGACTTCGATTCTGCTGATGGTCAGCATCGGCCTCATGGTTCTCGCGCTCGTGCTGTGGAGCCTGAGGGCCCGCTGGTTCTCGATTCTCCTGCGTGACCGCTTGGCGATGAACGTCTGCATGGCATTCGCCGGAAGCATCTTCATCATTACTTTACTGACCCACTATTTCGAAACTGCCGAGAACCAGAACTTCACCAATTTCTACGAGTCCTTTTGGTCGATCACAGTCTTTATCTTCAGCGGGCTCGAAGATCGAGGCCCACAAACGCCAGGCGGACGGTTCAGCGCCACCCTCGGGTTGTTGCTCGGCCCCCTCTTCTTCGCCTTCATTACCGGCTGGCTGGCCAAAATACTGATCTTTTCGGAGAAACGCATGCCGCAGCATCTGCGAGACCACTACTTGATCCTCAACTGGAACTCCCGGGCCATTGACATCGCTCGCCAGTTGCACCATCCGTTGATCAAGGCGCGCGAAGGCAATGTGGTAATTGTGGTGCTTACAGATGACGAGAGTCTGAGCGTGAAACAGCTCAAGGAGGCTGGCACCGGCTCTGATAAAGTCTTTGAAGATTTTTACCTCTGCGTCGGCGATCCAACCAAGGAGCACGCACTGCGCAATGCCAATGCCCACGATGCTAGAACGGTGCTAATCCTCGCCGATGAGCGCGCCGACTCTCATGCTGATGAGAACACAATCCGCTCCGTGGTCATGCTGCGCCGCCTCGCACGCCAGCAAAGGCTCGACTCGATGCATGTGGTGGCGGAGCTGATCAATCCGGACAATGTAGAGGTACTCAACGAGGTGGGAAAGAACTTTCCGGGTCTTCTGGAACAAATCTCCGGTCTGCAAATTCGTACCTGCCTGATGGCCCAGGCGGCGCTCAATCCGGGAGCCATCGACTTCTATTCCGACTTGCTGCAGGTGACCAGTGACACCAACGAGGTCTACGTGCGACCGATTCCGGAATCGGTGGTTGGCACCAGCTTTCGCGACTTCGGCGCACTGATTTTGAGTGTTAGCACCAGTCAGCCGATGATCGCCGTCGGTGTCCAGCGAAGAACCAGCGGCAGAGCCAGAATTTTCTGCAACCCCCGCGACGGTGAGCCCGGAGCTGTACTGGGTCCGAACGACCAGATGGTGCTGCTCGCCTACGAACCGCCGCCGCAGGATGTTCTGCTGCAGCTTGCCAGTGGCGCCGACCATGGCTGAAGCGCTCGGCAGGCGCCGGCGTCGAATTGCCGAGCTGGCTTGGCTGGTCTTGCTGACTACGGTCCTCGGCTCCCTCCCCCTGCAAGCCCAGGGTCCAGGATTGCTGCAACCCCGCGAGGCCCAATTCGTATTCGTAGTCGACGATTCCGGGAGCATGTCCTTAGCAAAGTACGGACGAAATGATCCTGATCGACTGGCAGTATTCGCGGTGCGGGCATTGCTAGGGGTGCTCGACGATAGGGACTGGGCAAGTATTGTCCGCCTCAATGGCCCCCGGGAGAACGAGCAATCTCCACCCCTGGCTCCCCTGGACCCGAATCACCGGCAGCGCTTGAAGAAGGTTCTCGACCTGGGCGGCAGCTTGGCGGCTTATCGCGGCCAGGTAACTCCGTGCCGGAGCGCGTTGGAGGATGCCAGGGAGCTTCTCGATGGGGCAGATCGAGCCAACACCTCGCAGGTTCTCATCTTCCTCAGCGATGGCCGGTGCACGCCGGGTGACGAAGAGCAAGTCGGCGGATTCCTCGATGGTCTGCGATCCAATGAGGCTAGCGGCGGGCGATTTCAGTTCTATTTGTTGCGCTTTCAGGGAACGCAGCCAGCCCCCGAGCTGGAGCGCTTGGCGAAACTCACCGGCGGCGCCACTATCGAACTTAGAAGAGGCGACCCAACGAGGATTCTGCACGCCTTCGCACAAGCTCTGTCGCGCTCACAGGGCTACGAATCACAGATTCTCAATGCCAGCAACTCCCTACTTCCGGCCCATCGTGGCGCACGTCGAGTAAGGCTGCTTGCGGTAGTCCCCGGAGAGGCCACTGAAGCGCTGGAAATTCGCCTCGCCGACCTCCAGGGCAATCCTATTAGAGTAACCACTATCGATCAGGCGCCGCATCATTACCTACCCGGAGGCCGAGAGTATCGCTTCGTGTCAGCTGAGTACCGCCCCACCGGCGAGCCAGCTCGAGTTCAGGTCTTCGGCGCCGGTGACGCTTGGGACCTGGTCGCTCTGCCAGAGTATCGACTGAGAACAACCTTGGATCTGCATCGGGGCCGCTGCGGTGCTAGCGGCCGACTTCTCGAGAGCAACACTCTGACCGCCGGGACCGATCTCTGTGCCGTCATCCGGCTGGTCAATTCTCGCAACCAAGCGGTGGGGCAAGATGTCACCCAAGGGAAACTCCGCGGAGTTCTCGAGATCTCTTCACCCCAACAGGGACCGCCCGTCGAGGTGAGCGCCACCCCTTCCGATACCCGCGAGACTCGATTCGAACTCGACCTGCAAGCGCTAACAGAGGGCTACCACGCCCTCAGGGCAGCGGTGTACTTGTCTCCATCGGACGGCGGCGAGCCCCGCACCCTACCGGCTCGCCCGCGCACTTTGCAGGCAGTCGACAGGGCGATCGAGGCGACACCAGGCGCGGTCGCGTTTGGCCAGGTATTTCCAGGGCATGAGAGCACCGTGATGATGTCGCTAGCGGGTCGTTTTTCTGAGTCAGAAGCTCAGCTTGAGGTTCGCCGAGCCGACAAGGTCCCGACCTGCATCAACTTGAGCTTCGCCGGCCAACCGCTTGGCGTGCCTATACGGGTGCTCCCCAACCAGAAGTATCCGCTGGTCCTGCGGGTAGCCGAGAGCTGCGCTGAGGAGGAAGTCGCACCGTTCAGCTCGCAGTTGGTGGTGCGGATTCCCGAGTTACCGGCAGGTGGAGAGCTGACGGTGCCACTCACCTGGCGTCTCGACAGCACGGTCCACCTCGGCAATGTCTTGAATCTAAGACTCAATGCCGGCGAGCTGAAGCAGGGTGAAGTGCCAGCACCGGTCGGGCTGGAAAGAGGCGACTATCGGGCCCGCCTCGAGATAGTCCAGCCGCCGGGTGGCAAGCGATCTCAGAGCTTGCTCCTCGGTTTCCGTGGCGGGCGCCGAGAAGCGTCTACGCTGCTCGGAGAAGACGGAAAACCGCGCCTGAAAATGCCCGCCCCCTTTGGACCAGAAGACCCTATTCGACTACTGGCCCAAGCACGTCCGTGCTGCGGCGGCGGGCTCTACCACAGTCGCCTGCGGTTGACGCCGGTGGACGGTGGCCAAGCCCACGCGGTACCGATCGAAATCCTGGTCTCTGACGATTGGTGGGCCTGCTACCGCTCCTGGGTGTTGGCCGGCCTGCTCGGGTTGGTCGTGGCACTCGTTGTCTACTATGTTCTGAGCATGTTCACTCACAGTAGCTTCCTCAAACGCGAACAACTGATGACCTCCCTACTGCCGCTGCGCTGGCCAGAGTATGGCGGCAAGCCACAGCCAGCGGCGCGCCGCCGGGGAGACAGGGAAGTGGTCGAGGACATGATTCTGATGGATTTTCGTTGGCATCATCGAGCGCTCAACTGGCTTCAAGCCAATCCGCTGGCCTTCGGCCTACCCGGCAAGCGCTACCGCGAGACCCTCGAACTACAACTGAGCCAGCAGCTAGACGGCTCCACGGTCGAGCTAGTGCCCGAACGCGACGTGGTTGGGAGATTGACAAAAGTCAAGAACATCGAGAAGTGGGAGCAAGGCAGACTATTCCTTCTCACCGAAGGCGGGGTCGCCTTCTATGCCGTGCGCGGCGAGGAGGGCACCCTCGGCGTTCTCAAGCCCGAAGGTTGGAGCGGCAGAGGGGACCTCAAGATCGAGCGGATGAAAAAAGGACATCGGTTGATTCACAGAGACGCAAATCAGGAACACCAGGCCAGAGGGGTCGCCGGATGGGTGCTCGGCTAGGCATCCCATGAACAAGCCTATTTCACGAAATAGAGAGGTTGTGCTATGGCTAGGAATCGTAAATTGATCGTCGACGAGTTATTGACCAAACCGAGCGGTGTTTGCCCGATGCTGTTCGTCGGACTAGGAGGGGCCGGTTGTCAAATAGTCGACCGGGTGGCCACGCACCTTCGCCGCAGGTCGGATTTCGGCGAGCGCTACCAGGATTTGATCAAGTTCGCAATGGTCGACTCCAACGTCAACGACCTCGAAGGATATCGAGAGGTAGCAGACGCCACCTTTCTTATCAGTGACTTCGAGAAAGAGGAGTACGCAAATCTGGCCTCAGGCAAGAGCTTTCTCGAGCCCGACACCTACTTCACCCAGTGGGTTCCGCCCGACTACCGCTTTCGTTCCGGAGATACCTCCGGCGCTGGTCAGATCAGGATCGAGTCACGCCTTGGGATCTACTACCAAATGAAGCATAGGGATTTCGTACAACGATTCCGACGGCTATTGGAGGATCTCAAGTCGCACGAGCACGGCCATCGTAAGCTCGACTCCAACGAAATCCGTATCGTTCTGTGCTACTCGATTGCCGGCGGCACCGGCTCCGGCTGCCATCTCCCCCTGGCATACATGCTGCGAGATCAGGCGGCTGAGCTGGGACAGCCGGCGATCATTGGAGTAGCAGTCCTGCCGGCGGTTTTCGAGGACAAAGTGGGAGTCAACAAAGATGGCATCTTCGCCAACGGCTATGCCGCTCTGAAAGAAACCGAGCACCTGATGAAGCTAGGGGCACCTGACTCACGGTTCTTTCCCAAAGACGGCCTCCCCTTACACTACAACCCTGCCGACTCGTCAAAGAAGATCGTCTCCGAACGCCCATTTGATTTTCTTTACTTGATCGACAAGCCGGAGTCGTTCAGCGTTCCCGAACCAGTCGACGCCGCCGCCGACGGTCTTTACCTACAGTTTTTCTCACCCCTTTACGGCGCCCAACAGTCGGACTACGACAATTACACGCAGTACCAGCGCTTCCTTGTCCCGGAGGACTTCGAGGAGCGAGGCATCGTCGGCTTC
Organism: Candidatus Multivoradales bacterium; assembly: GCA_965248925.1. GTDB lineage: Bacteria > Acidobacteriota > Thermoanaerobaculia > Multivoradales > J023 > CBDFLE01. Next base: position 1,681,677 of record CBDFLE010000005.1, read on the forward strand.
TCCACCTTCTATGGTTCCTTTGGTTGCGCCGTCCTTCTCGTCCCGGTTCAGGGACTGGTGGAGTACTGCAGCCAGGCGGCGGCCCTGTCTCTAATCCGCGCCAGTTTTCTCGGTGAGATCCCCGGCGATCCCAACTACGAGATTCTACGTATTGATCCGGACCCATTCTACGAAGTCCGCGAGAGCGACGAGGAAGAAGCGCAGGTCGTCCGGGCCGCTGAGATCGCCAATCAGCCCCAGAAACACCGCCGAGATCTGCTTTTCGACAAGCTCTTTTGCAAACGAGTGCGACTGCTGGCAGCCTGCGAGTATCAGGCGGAGAAAGACGGCCGCTTCCGTGGCATATTCCGCCACGGGCACTTCCTGGGCTCAATCCCCAAGACCAACGGCAACGTGGTTTACGACCCCGAGATCTATGGCGATGAGGAACGCCGCGAGCGCGACATAGTCGGCGGCAAGCTCAGAGTCTCAATCGGCGGAATCGTGCTGCCGGCACTGGTCGGATTGCCGAATGAAGACCCGGGCCTGCTCAATCAGGCGCAGCAAGCAATCCAGACCTTCAAGCCACCCAAGCCACGCCGCGAAATGCGAGTGACACAGCTCAGAGGGCGCGCCGCGGGGTGGCGCGACGACTTCAAGCGCGAGGGCTTGCGGCGGCTCCGCGAAGGCTACAACGAGGGTGCGGTCCGGGTACCAGGCATGGACCAGATGGTGGAGCTCGAGTTCCTCCGCCGCGAGGCCGGTGAAGTCGAACTCACCGCCAAGCGGTACGCCGTACTCGCGATCCTCGACGCTGTCGATTGGCACCAGCAACCGCCGGACGACCTGGACGAAAGCTTCGACATCCCAAATAAGAAAGCCAAGATCAAGCCCGACGATGAGCTCATCGAGAACATCATCTCCCAAGCCCGGGATATGGCCTTTCAGGAAGTTCGCAGGGAATTCCTTGGCCGTCTCGGCGAACTTCGCAAAGCCCTCGATGGCTACGCCACGGAGATGCGCGACCTGGAGCGCGGCTCAACCCATCTAGCGCGCGAATACAGCCGCAAGCTGGAACGCTTGCAAGACCACGGCGAGGAGTCCGCAAACCAGTATGTGCTCGACGCAGAAGCGCTGCAGGGCGAAGACAATCGCCGCTTCTGGGACTTTTACTTCGAAGACAAGATCGCCACGCTGCCCGAGTTCTCGCTGAGCAACAGGCGGGTGCAGCAGATTCTCAGTGACATGGTCATCGTGCTCTCCCAACGAGGGGACCGTGGCACTAGCACCTCAAGGCTGGAAAAGCTCTTCTCAGCGCTGCGCCAATACGCCCACGATCTATTGGAAAAGCGCATCGGCGGCGATCCGCACTCTCCAGACGAAGCACTGCGCGAGGGGCTCACTCTTTCCGACGCCCTCGAGCTTGAGATCATCTACCGGGCACTCTATCGCAGCCATGTCGAGGCGGTACGGGGCAAGGGCGAGAAAGTTGTCCGAGAAATTCTGTCCGAATACCGGGCGCTACCCAAAGAGCGTCAGGTCAACTTTGGAGACCTCCATCACCAGGACTATCTACGTGACAAGATCCGCCGTGTAGTCCGTGAGAAGGCTTCGCTACTCTGCGTCTACGACCGTTCCAAAGATCAGCATGGAGGAGTGCGTCCGGACCATGTCTTTCTTGGCGCCATCGACGCCAATTTCAAGAACAGCAACATCGCGGATGCTCTGCGCGGCGCCGATATCGCCGACCTGAAGTGGGTATCGGGCAGCTGGCACAACGCCAAAGAGATCATCTTCTACAGCGCGGTGCTCAACGTGCCGCTCTACACCTTCGGTCGACTCGACAGGATGAAGCACTTCTATGACAGCTTCCGCGGCCAGAAGCGGCGCTCGAAGGCACTGCACATCGATCAGAATTGGGAAGGTGAAAAGCTGCACGATCTTGACCCCGGCACTCTCAAAGAAAAGCACCGCCAGAAGCGAGTCCGCGACCAGATCATCAATTTCACCGCCCTGTTGCGCAGCCAGCATCCGCGAATCGGTGAAAAGGGCGTCAACTGCATCCTGCGCCGACAAGGGCGCTACTTGCTTCTCGATCCGGGTTGTTCAGAACTGCCGGAAGATCATGACAGTGGTTTCATCAACCTCGGTGACACGCTAGCTGACGCGATCCAACGACTCCCTGAAGTGCTGGGCGGCGAACGCATCAAGTTCAGAGACTATCGCGATTCGCTGCACGGCGTGCGCAACGGAATGGCTCCGGAGCTACTCTTCAAGATCGGTAGCCTGCCCTTCAAGTGGCGCCTGCAGTACGAGGACTTGCGCAACCACTATGGACACCAGCGCTCTATCGATCAGCTTGAGATCCTCAAGGATCTCAAGGATTCATATTCCCGCTTGCGTGAGGCGCTCGAAGACCTGCTGAAAGAGCTGCGCAACCGGCAGCTGGAGAGCCGCACTCGCAACGAGGACTTCACCGTCTATAGACCAAAGTCAGAACAAAAGAAGCTTGCAATCAAGCGAGCCACCGAAGCGCTGACCCAAAGTATCCAGATGCTATCGGTGTTCCACGAACGCTGGAGCAAACTGGAGGACCCCAAGCAGGTTCCCAGAGCACCTAAGTCTTTCAAATCCCTATTCAAGCCATTGGATCAAACACGGCTGAACAAGATGATCGTCCAGCTGCGGGACGGCGATCCCTCGGAAGGCCCTGAGGGTCCGACTGGATCCGTGCATTCCAAGGTCCACCCTTCGGACACCGACCAGCCAGCCGGCGAAACAGAGGAATCTGAGCGGGATTTCGAGGAGCGGACCTCCTCCTCCACATGACTCACCCCAGCCTTGTCTACCCGGCCCCCTCGCTGGTAGTGGGGATGGGCCGCTTCGGCCTCGCCGTGCTCGAGAGGCTAGGGGAGGATTGGAAGCAGCTGCGGCTATCCGGGGCAGATCAGTCGCTCAGGAACCTGCGCCTGATCTGGCTACACTCCCAAGGCGAAACCGAGGACTGCTGGCGCCAGGAGGAAGAAAAAGAGCTGAGGATTGCGAGGTACATCAAGGACGGAGATCTGCCCACGATCGCACTTGACTTCGTCGCCCTCCGCACTCTGGGACTGATTCGCTATCACCATGGTGCTTACCAGATAGCGGTGCCACAAGATCGGGGCCCGGTCAGGGTTAGCGACCTACTTCTAGAGGGCAGCGATCGCCGAGACTCAGGGCAGCACGACGGGGATAGGGAAGACCCGAGGAACCGCAAGAAGGAAGCCGAGCAATTCGTCCGACGGCGATTCTTCGACTGGCAGGATCTCGATCCTGACCCCCTCCATGCCGCCGAGATTCTGCGCCGCAAGGCAGAGCGCGAGAGTCCTTTGCACCAGTTCATTGCACCGTTGATTAATCGTATTCGGCAGGGACACAGCCCGTGGATCCTGCTGGCTGCAATCCAGCGTTGCAGTAGCTTGGCCTCAGGCCGCGACCCGGCGCCGTGGCGCTGGGTCCGGCAGGCACTTAGCGGCCACCCGCCTGGGCCGACCAGCATTCCGGCGCCAACAATCGACCAAGCGCGCCAGCAGCATCGCGACTACGACAAGCTACTCGACAGTCTGGCGCCACCCGCACTGAGCATCGAGGGCAAGCACCAAGAAGTCAACTATAACCTCTCTAACCTCTCTGCCGATCCCTTAGACGGAAATGGCTGGGAGTTCGCTGAGTCCGAGATCATCGTACCGGCCAACTTCCATCCCGCCAGCGACGACCCCGAAACCCCGATCGATCCCTTCCACCTACTCAACGAGGACTGGCAAGCTACCGGCTGGGCAACTGACCTGGAAGAAGAGAACGAGCAACCCTTCAAGACTCTTAGAGTCAGCCATTTTCGGCTCGGGCTCTTCGATCATTCCGCTACCGCTCACAGCGAAGAGAAAAGCCTCTCCGAGCACCTCGGACAGCGCCTGAGGCTACTCGCCGACTTGCTCCACAAGGGACTTGTCCGCCTGTGGGTAGACCTGAAGCGGGAGCAGGTCGAGGAATTCAGCCCGCTGCCCCAGCTGCAGCGGCACGAGGCTGCTGAGGAAGCTCTGCAACAGAGCTTGAAAATGCTGGACGAACTCCTGATCCGGCCCCTTCATGAAGAAGATGGGGGGCCGGAACAGGATCACGAGCAGGAAGCTGGCCCACGCGACATCGATCTCCTCGCCGACCGGCCGACTCGCTTTCTGCGGTCTCTGATCTTCGACCCCGAGCCTCGGGCCTGGGAAGAGAGTGCTCTCGAGCGACGTCTCGCGGCCCTTGGCTTGGCCGATTCCGCAAATCGACCGCCGGCGCCTCGTTCCTTGCTGCAACAAGTCGCCTTCTGTCGCCACGAGCAACCGCGGGACAGTCTGCGCAAAGTTCTCAATCGAGAGGTTCGCGACCTACTTGATTTCTCATACTTGGCCGAATATCGCAAGAAGGCGACCCGAACACCACCGCGGCTGACTGTCTTCGTGGTCGGCGATATGAGCGAGCCCTTCGCCCGACAGAAGATGACCGAAGTGCTACGTGACATCCACTCCGAGCTGCTACGCTCCTTCAGCTCGATGTTTGAGCTACATCGCGAGGGTTTCGATCGCGCTCTGTCGGTTGTGCCTATTCTGTGGATGCCCCATCCAGCAGATCCCTTCGGCGGCGAGCCCCTGGAGAAAACCCGCTTGGAGGAAGCGGCGATCATCGATTCCGTTCACCGTGTGCGCCGGTGGGTAGAATCGGTACTACCAGGCTCGCGACGGCGAATCTCGCAGATCTTTATCAATGGCAGGGTCACCGACAACGCGGTACTGACTCTTCGCGACAGCATCCAACAGACTCGGGACTTTCTCTCCTTTCAGATTCGCAACGACCTGTCGCGCGACGACTGGCTCAGACGCACCGCGGTAGGCCCAGGGGGAGACGATCTATTCGCCTCTTTCGCCTGTTGCGAGATCGAGTTCCCAGCCGAGCGGGCGCGTGAGTATCTGGCCAATCGTTTGGTCAGAGAGTGCCTCCACCGCCTCCGTGGGGAGCCCAGCTCGGAGTCGCCGAAGGTGGCCCGCTCACTGGCCCCGCCAGCAAAGAAAGAACTGGTGGAGGCGGCCAGCTCGGACTTGGAAGAGAACACCAAGAGGCGCGCTCGAAGGCTGCTGACCCAAGTCTGGGAAGCTCTGCCCGGCAAGGCCAAGGAGAATCGTTGCCTATCCCGCCGACAGGTGTTGGATGCCTTCGATGACGCCTTCGAGCAGAGACTGTGGCAGGGCGTGTTGAGCCTGTGGCGCGATCTCACCCAACGCTGCGGGCGCATGGACGCCTTGATCGACGATCTCCGCTGCCAAGTCTCGGTCAAGCTCCACCAGACCTTGCCAGAGATTCGCCAGGACAGTGACAACGACATCCATCGAGTCAGCGATCAGGGCCTGCCGGCAATGTTGTCGCGGATCGGAGATCGGCGGCGCGAAGCTTTCGCTGTTCTTCAGCAAACGGAAAAAGAGCGCCGTCGAAATGAGCAGAACTGCCAACGCCATCGAGCGCCCTCACGCCGCCAGCTGCAGCATGCTAGGGATGAAGTGGTGGTAGCGGCAGAGAACAAGCCAGACTGCGGCCCCCAGCGTCTAGGAGTGACGATCTGGGTCCTGCTGTTGCCTGCGACCTCTGCCCTGCCCGTCGCAGGCCTGGCCTCGAGCCTCGGCGAGTTCTGGGCACTGCTGGCCAGTGCCGGAGTGACAACGGTTTTGGCCAGCGGCCTGCTACGACTTCACACCCGCTATTTCCATCGTCGCCTGCGAGCCTGTATCGAGATGTTGGAAAATTCCGTCCAGCATCTGGTCGCCGGTAGTGACGGCACCGAGTTGCAGGACCAGCAACCCTCCTTGCGCTCGTTTTTCGAGATGAGGCTCCAGCTCACCGCAGCGCTGGCACGACGTGGCTACGCGCTGCACACCTACCAGCAAGCGGCAACGGACGAGGGCCTCGGTCAGCGGCTGCGAGAGAGCATCGATATTCAGCAGCACTGCATGCTGCGCCGTGCCGAAGAACTCGGTGTACGACCGGCACCACCGGGTTCACAAGCCCGCGACGACCTGCGCGACATCTTCGTTCGCCGAGTCGGCGAGCGGATGGCGAAGCTGATCGATCCGAATCACCTGATGGAGTACTACCGCAGCCGAGTACGCCCGAACGAATTGCCGGTAGTCGATTTCCTCGACCAAAGCGGCGGACTGAGCGACTGGCGTAAGACTGCCAGTCTGTCCGACACCGAGTCGCTAATGGGCTACGGCCGCGAACTCTTTGCTACCGTAGCGAACCATCCAATCACTGAGCTCGACTACTTCTCCGAAGTGGTCGGCAAGCACCTTCAGGACTTTGTCCGGCGCAACTACTCGAATCTTGGTTTTGGCGCCAAGTTCCTGGGCTACGAAGGGCTAGATCCAGACGGCGTGCGACTCGCCGCGGACGCTTCGTTAGTAGCGGATGGGCCGCTGCTAGCGGCCTACGACCAAGTCGAAGAGGAGTTCGATTCTAGCCCAAGAGACTCTCGCGACCTTTACCACCAACGACCTCGAAGCTTGGACCGCTTGATGGCAGGCATCCGTCCCAACGCGGCCTACATGTTCTCCCTAGTGCAGGGAGTGAGAGCGCACAGCGTACACAACCTGAAGCGTTTCGAGTCATTTCACGACCGCTCCGTGGAAGGCTCCAGAAATGGCCAAGCAATCCACCTACTGAGTGGCAATGAAGTTCTTGGAATGGAGCTACTGAAGAAGATCCGCAAGAATCAGCAGCCATCTAGCGACAACGGTGACTTGATAGAGGACGACCGGGAGAGCGACAGTGAACTGGTCTGAGGCCGCCGTGTTCGGCTATTTTTCGCTGGCTCTGTATCGGTTGGCGAGCCTGCCCGGCCACTATCTATTCATCTTGGTGGTCGTGCTGCTGGCAATCCCGTACACGACCGCCCACCTGCTGCAAGGCTGGCTGGTGAAGCGGCTTCGCGCTCGGCCCCTGAGACTTGCCCCGCTTGGGCGCGTGGAAGCGGCTCTGTCGATCATCGCACCGCTGGCTCTAGCCTATTTTCTGCTCGAGTGGATAGTACGCACCATCCGTACCTGGCTACTGCATCGACGCCAGGGGAAGACGGCCGCAACGGCCGATTCGCCTGGCCTCGGCCACCGCGGGTTCTACATGCCTTCGATAAGAGTGCCGACCTTGGGCCCGACCTTCTTGCTAGCCGGGGTAATCATCAGCGTTTTCTATTGGTCAGGCCGACTAGTGGACCCGTTGCTCGCCCGCGCCAGCGGCCTCAGCGCAGGCCATTCATTCTGGCAGCTCCTATTCCTTGGCCGCCGGCCGGAGTTCGCCTGGTTAAGCCCTCTCGAGGAACAGCCGCGGGTAACACTGGTGCTGAGCCTGGTCTTTTGGCTAGTAGTCTGGTGGAGTGCAGGTAACCTGCTGCGCGGCATACGCTATCGCTCGCTTCTGCAGCGCAATCACGGCGACATTCCTCAACCGCGGGTTGAAGCTCAGGAACCACGGTGGGCCACTTGGTTCGGCGTTGTCGACCTGATCCAGCCCGGCAGGAGCTACCGTCGCTGGGCATCGTGGATGCTGAGCACCATCATCGTGCTCCTATTGCTGGCCTACTCGACCCTGGACCGCAACATTGGAGGAGTGTCACCATCGGCCTTGGCGTTGGCGACCGTGGTGACACTCTCCTGGGTGTTGCACCTGCGCCTGCACGGTTTTGCCACCCAGCACGAGACCGAGGTCGACGGCCAACGGGATTCCACCACGAAGAGGCCCGCGGGTTGGCCGGAAGTAGCAGCCGAACTCGGCCGTCTCTATGGTTGCGCCGCTCCTATTCCGCTCTTCGAGCGTGCCGTCGCACCTTTGCCACTGTCTGCCCCAGCTGGGCAGGCCTCAACCGTCTCGCCGCTGGTCGTCGAGCTGCTCGCAGGGGCAGACCAGGAGTCCACCCCTCGCCTGAATACGTTGCAGAAAAGGGTGCTGGAATGCATCTCTCTGCTTGGTTTCGTGCAACTCCCAGCGCCAGTGGAAGGAGACGAGTTGATCCTGACCGGCTTCGGCGCCCAGCAAATCGAAGATCGCAGTGGCTTGGTAGAACGCCACCAGATCGTGCTCGCGCCCGAGGGCAGCGGCAAGACTACCCTGGCAATTCTAGCCGCCGCCAACCACGCGCTAACCCACGCCCGGGCAACCCTGATCGTTACCCGTTCGGAAAACCAGGCAGAGCTGCTCACCGCGCACATCCGCGCTACTGTCGAGCCATCCACTATGCGCTGGAACCTGCGCCTGCGACAGCTGGGGCGAGACTTCGCCAGCGACTTGAGCCGCGACATCATCCCCGACTTGGTAGTGGTGAGCCTGGAGCAGCTGGTCACCGGCCTTCTCGACAACCACGAGGTCTACATCCCATTTCTGCGCCACGTCGGCTTGGTGGTGGTGGACGATGTCGAATCCTACGCCGGCGCGGTGGAGATCCATGCCCAACTCGCTTTCCGTCGGCTTCAGCTGCTGTTCCGCCAACTCAGCGATGTCGAGTACCTAGGGGATGAAAACGCTCCCCTGATGCTGGTGCTTGGTGTCGATTCGATGAAACAAACCGCCAGTTGGGCGCAAAGCCTATGCGGTATCCAGGCTTCGATCCACACCTTCTCAGACCAGCACTCTACGGCATCTGTGAGCGAGGGCGACAGCCCACCGTGCCAGCAACAGCTGGGCTACCGCTTTTCAGATCTGCGGACAGACTCGGGGCGCCCGCTGACCGCGGCCGAAGTCGTCGGAGTCTGTGAGGCGCTGCGGGTGCCTTGGCTTTACCGACCTGCTGGTGATGGCAGACGCCACGCTGGCCGAGGGCCGCTACTGCTCAACCAAGAGCCCAGCCACGCCTGCGCCACTCCCGGCGACGCTTGCGTGGTCCTCCTGGAAGGGCGTTGGAGCGAAGTTCGCCGGGAGCTGCGCCGGCTCCGCTGGGCGGGCGCCGACAGCGGACGCAAGGAAGTTTGCTTCTTGACTGTGGTTGGGTGCGAAGAGCAGCAGGCCTGCGAGACGCTCGATCCAGCCTTCGGCTTGGCCCCTGGCGATGAACGCGAGGAACTCACCGACCTCAGCGAACAACTGATCACACTGCCGCTACCGATTGTCCGACCTCCCTCGACTCTGGCCGTGCAATCCCATCTCCTATCCGACCTGCTACAACAGTGGATCGAGGTCAAAGATCTGGTGGATACCTTCGGCGGTACCGTAGTGCAGTCACTTCGCCGCCTCAACCGTCAGGGCATGCTTTTCATCGAAGAGCGCTGCGACGTCAAGCCGGAGCGCAAGGAATATGAGGCCAAGGTCTACCTCCGTGCCACCGCGGCTTCGCTCCAAGACGAGACAGCAGGGGAAGCAGGCAAGGGCATCATCGAACTTGCTCAGTACGACAAGGTGCGGCAAGTTGAGCTGGTGTCACCCCAGGCAGTAAGGGTGCGAAACCGCTCCGATCACACCCAACTAGGCTGGGTAGAGGCCCGCAGCGCTAGTGCGGTCTACTACCCCGGACGGATTCTCGAGGACGCCCGTGGACGCTTCGTGGTGGTCAGCCGCAGGGATGAGGGAGAATTGATTGCGGATGTCGAGGTCGAGCCGGTCCTGCACGCTGACATTTCCAGTCCACGACGTCGCTTCGAGGTCGACGTGGACACCGCGATTGAACTCCCCTCCTACCCCTTGTTCAAGCTCGAACCGGTGCTATTAGGGCAGGACCCGGTCGAGGTCGGGCTGCAACCCGTTACAGCGCGGCTGAGAATGATCGGCTTCTACCGTCTTGATCGCTACAGCGGTGAAGTGCAATCGAGGGAGATTCTTCGCTCACCTGGCAGCGGCTCGGTCGCCAGTAGCATCCTCGGCGGCAGCCTGCAAACTACCGCTCTCGTGCTCAACCCAAACCCGGCAAAGACCAGTCCTGGAACACCGCAGCTGAACTTCGGCGAAGCACGCTTGCTGTGCGCCCTGTTGCGCTACTTGCTGCCCATGGTCTATCGCGACACTCGGGATCATTTCGAAGTCGCTCTAGTGATCGCCGGCCTGACGGTGGAGACCGAGCAAGAGCCACCACGCTGGGACGCTCCCCTTCAAGCCCAAGACCGGATCTTCATCCTTGACTTGCAGCAAGGTGGCAACGGCATTGCACGGGCGATATTCCGCGATGGCTTGGAGCTTCTGTTTCGCTTCTGCCGCCACTTCCTGGAAACCGTCGAGGGCTTCAGCCGTTTGCAGCGACTCTATGACCATTGGGGGCATGCCGACGAGATATTGCAAGACGGACGGCGCGGTCAGAACCCGGAAACAGAGACGGTTGCTGCTGAACACCATCGGGGAGCCAACCAGGTGCTTACCGAGACTGAGCAAGAAGCCAGTGATCAGGAGACAGACGATCAGGACCGAACCGACCGCACGGAGCCGCCGGGACACGCCCCTCGATGTTCACCCTTGGTGGCACGTCGAGACGGCCTACTTGACTGGCTCGCCAGCCGCCTGCACCCCGAGCCACAGCCCAGATCTAGGCCCAGGCCGGAACCTACAGCACCGGAGTCCGAGTCGGCTGACAATTCAGAGGAGGTAAGATGAGGAGACCTCGGGGTAGCCGGCTGCGGCCAGCAGCCTGTAGCGCAGTCCTGATGATCTTGACCAGCGGCTGTGGGTATTTCGAGCAACTGTTGGGCGAACTACCCTTGGAGGTCGATCCGCGCCGCATCTTTCTGGTCGCGAGGTCGCAATCCTTGGCCAACGGCCAAGCTGAGCCGATATTCGGTGCTGCCAGCGAGCTCTGGGGATTCGACCCTTGTGCAGGCTCGGCGGACAAGTTTAGGGGCCGATTGCGGCTCGCTAGCCTGTTCACCGCTGAGCTACCGTCAGACCAAGGCTGGGTACCGGCCGAGTCGCCCCAAGCAACAATCCTGGTCCACTACCGCGACGGATCGCCAGTGCCGACCGCCTACGTCTATGCAGAAAAGATCGGTGCTGGCGGTGCAGCAACCAACTCACACCCCTTCCTGGAGCGGCTGGACCAACGCCTCACTCTGCCAAACCTACCCGGTCTCAGAGAGCTGCATTTAGACACTGGAAGGTCAGCAATCTCCACCGCGGTGCAGCCGATTCAACGGAGCGCAGAGAAGCCCGTCGAAGCCAGGCTGACGACTTCGACCAGGGACTCCTCAGCCAGCGGGCTGGCGCAATCGAACGCACTGACTGTGCCATCGGACAGCAAGCAGGGGAGATTACCGCAGCCACCAACGGCCAACAACACGATCTCTACGCGGCCCAAGGATGGCAACCAGCGACAGACCGACCAGGCCGACACCCTGGCAGTCGGCTACAGATCACGAAGAGGATCCTTCTCCGGCTGGAAGTGGATCGGGACCTGTGCGCCGTCCGGGCCCCTAGCGGACGCTTGGCTCGAGCCATCGACTCTGACGACGACAACGGCTGCCACCGACAGACCATTTCTGCGTTTGGCCAGGAGTGAAGGCCAATGGCGTTTGAGTCCTGGCGACGAGGCTCTACCCGCTCTGCAGGTCCTGGCGACCGTGACCATGCAAGGTCGACCCAACTACGGCATCAGGCTAGCGATGGTCTGTAGGATGGGCCCTGACTGTCAGGACGCGCCGACATTGGCCCGCCTGATCGGTTCGCTGCGAGCAACACCGAACTCCAGCAGCTTTGGTGACCGTGGTTGGCCACAGCGAGATCTGCAGGAACTAGCCACAGACGTGGGAATCGAGCTAGCGCCGATGCACTAGCCAAGCAACTCTCCAGATGCGGAGTCCATAGCGACAAGCATGAAGGCTAGCCCAAGATGTCGCTACTCGAGATGCCGACACACAAGCCGACGATTCCCACTGCCAGACTGATCCATGACACCCATCTCTGGCGCCGCTGGGTCTCTGTCCGTTCTAGAACCATTGCCTTGAGCTGACGGCACAGCGGCTGCAGCAAGGCAGCGCTGTCAGGCATCTTCTCCTGTATTTGCAGTAGGTGAAAGCGAATTTCGTCCGGCAGGCCCTGGAAAGGTTCTTCGGTCTCTAACTCCCTAAGTGAGCACTTCAACTTGTGGACATAGCCCTCCGTGACCTCGTCGCTATCAATCCACGCATCGCTGAGGAGATCCTCGAGAGAAGTCTTGATACTGGTCAGAGAAACACGACGGGAACGACCGATTATCTGGATGTCTTCCAAGCTCAGGTCTTTCGTCTCCAGGGCTTTCTTTAGAGCCTCGCGAAAAAGACCGATTTCGTGTGGTCGATCTTTGCGTTCCTTGACCTCGGCCAAGAATGTGCCGAAGCCGACTGCTAGACCGAGTGCCAAGCCCAGTAAGATGGCAATAAAATATATTGTCTCCATGGTCTAGATCCCACTGCTGTGAGCTAGGAGGCGAACTGGTCTCGGCCGCCTTGCATCAAAAAATTCAGAGAATAGTCAGCCGGATCGAACAACAGCTCTTTGTGCGGACGTAGCTGCCGACGAATGCCAGCAGTCAACGTCTCAGTGTCGAGGTCTCCCTTCTCGATCACATAAAGGATAACAACCCGACGCTGCCGACTAGTGTCACCAGCTGAGTACGGACCATCTTCGCATTGGTGACCTTTGAACTGTCCCAGATTGACCACGTAGTAGTTCCGCTGTCGATCGTCTGGCCTCCCTTGCTGAGCCCACAGCTTGAGCATCTCCGCCCTATTGCCGGCAAGTTCCTCGTTGCGGATCTTGGACCCCTCACACGAGGCCATACCGATCGAGACCACGTCCTTGGCCTTTGCCAACAGATGGCCGAGATGGGTCTTCAGATACTTGGATACGCTATGCGGCTGGCCGCCGGGATCGACGACCGCGTCGGCGCTATCCATCTCCCAGCGTAGCTCTTGAGTCAGGATCAAGACCTGGAAAACCAGCTCACCCTCCGCCAACTGGTAGACCCTATGATGCTTCCCGCTTTCCACCACCGTGAACGACTCCGACACAGATTGAAGTGGAACTGGAATCGCCGATGACAAGTCGCTCCCAGCACCAGGCTGAATCGCACTCGCCACCAACGGTTGACCGACGATGGTAACTACTGCACCAGCGATTCCACTAATCACAGCATTGACAATATTTGTAGTAGAGAAAGGTCGCATGGCAGCAATGTGGTACCTCCGGCAAGAAATCTATGCTGCCCGGTAGCAGCACCGACCCCAAAACCAGTCCTGGAAAAGAGAAAGTCGCTCCTCTAGGAAGAGCGAAATCCGCAGCTAAGAGGGATCAGAACGAACGGATGGAGTTCAGACAGAAGGGGAAACTGCATTCGCTGGCCAGGCGCCAACAGAAGGCCTTTCTAGCACCAAAAAAGTCGAACTCGTCGTTCGTTGCACTCGATCGACCCGAGTACAGACAAGACAACGCAGCGGTCTTCAACTACCTGGACGGACTCTGAAATCTTCGCCACTTGGCCATCGGCTACTTAGCCCGACGCAGTTCGGGGTTGCAACCTGGATCCCTTGGGGCAAAGAGCTATGAAGGCTGCTGCGCCCGCGGCACCGGGGCAGACTCAATCCTCGAAGGGTGTAGGTCGGCTGGTCGCGGGCTCAGCACCGCGGTGCAGCGCTTGCTCAAGAAGCGCTATTCGCCGAGCTGCTTCTGCACCCGCCCGAGGTTGAACTTAGCCTTCGGATCGTCTGGCTTGAAGGCAACCGCAGCGGCGAAGGACTCGGCGGCAGCGCGATAGTCATGACAAAGAGAGGCCTGGATACCGGCGGTCAGCAAGACGTCGAATTGGTCGTCAATCGAGACTTCCGCGGTCTTGGCGGCCGCCGAAGGCGGCACCGAGGGCCGATCAGGTCTGCCGTTGGCGCGGCGCCTCCCTGAATCACTTCCGGGGTCCAGCCTACTGTCAGCTCTTGGGTCCCCCCACCCGCAGCGCCGGAAAAACTTCGTGGCGAGCCGGCTCAGAACGGCGGCTGCTCGGACCCAGGACCTGGAGACCCGAGAGGCCGATCTGGCGTTCCCCCGGAATGGTGTTAAGCGCCCGCACTGAGATCTCACTGATCGGTTGATAGAGAATCGCTTCCAAGGAGCCTGTGAGCGTTGTCTTGCCGACCCGCCCTGTTGACTGGCCACTATTAAGGCAATTCCCACGTCTAAGTTTCTCCCTTCGGTCCCACGCCTGACCAAAGACGCATCGAGGCCCGATTCGACTTGAGCGACCCGACGCATTCAATTACGCCCGTCGCCTGCCGAGCGGCTCATGGGGCAGCCTCCCAATCGCCGCTCCTGAAGTGAATTCGAGGTCGCTAAGGCCAGCGAAGACCGCTGCGAAGTTGACCGAGAAAGGACTTTGGAAAGCTCTCATCTCCGGGAAATCCAAGCTCGATATCGCGTCCATCGGAGGGTACGCAGGCGGTGCCAAACAGGTAGTCCCAGAGGCTGAGAGTCAAACCGTAGTTGATGCCATAAGACCGACCCTCAGGCAATCGCTTGACATGATGCCAAATGTGCATTTGCGGACTATTAAAAATATACTTCAACGGCCCGAGAGGCAGGCGTAGGTTCGAGTGATTGAAATGGCCCACCGCCAGAGTGAAGATGTGGACGATGAAAAAATCATCGATACCGAAGCCAATCATCGCCAGAGGGATGTACTCCAGCGTGCGATAGACAACATTTTCCATCCAGTGATAGCGCAAGTGGGCGGCGAAGCCCATCTGCTCGACCGAGTGATGCACCTGGTGGAATCGCCACAGAAAGGGACTGCGATGCAGCAGTCTGTGGACATTCCACTGCACGAAATCGCGCACCAAAAACAGGATCAGCAACTGCACCCAAACCCCCCAGCCGCCAATCTCGATCGCCACCAGATTGCGGACTCCCAGCAGCGCCAGAAAATCGCTGAACAGACTGACCGCGACCTCAGCAGCCGCGTTGTAGATCACCAGCGAAAAGAGGAAGACATTAAAGAACATATAAAAGGCATCGAGCCAAAAATCCTTACGGAATCTGGCCTGCTGCTGGCGCCACGGCCGCGCCAGTTCGAGGCCAAAGAACAGCACCGAGATGGCGATCAGCCAGAGCAAGTAGTTCTTGGCGTGCAGCTGAGTGATCTCGCCCCAGAGGTAATGGGAATAGTCGCCATAGCCGGTAAGAAAAATTTGCCAGTACCTCTCCACGGCCTCTCCCTATTGGCGGCGAGAATTATCATTCAGCGGCCCTGTGATCAGCGGTCGCCCTGCCGCGGTTCGAGATCGGCCAGCGCGAGGGTCTCCGCCAATACCGTGTCGCCCTCCAGATCGCGCACTTCTAGCTGCACCGTGCCGGCAGACCAATCGATGGCGATGGCACCGTAGTTCTCGGCAAGATAAGTCGGCCCGAGGCGTTGGGGTCCGGGCTCCTCCTCGATGTCGTCGACCACCAGATTCAAGGCACTGGAGGTGATTTCGTAGAGGGAGTAGTTGATGGCCTCGTCGTGGCGGTAGATGCCGGCCCGGTGGCGATCTCCAGAGAGCAAAATCACCCCCCCGGCGCCGGATTCCTGCAGGACAGTGTAGAGACGCTGTCGTTCCGTCGGCAGGGTTCGCCAGGCTTCCCAACCATGGCCCTCGGCGAGCACTTGGATAGACGAAACCAACAAACGCACCTCCGCTGGCTGCCGTAGCTGCTGCCGTAGCCAGGCCCACTGCGCGTCGCCCAGCATGGTCTTGGCGGGATCCTCGTCCGGAACGTAGCGCTCCCGGCCCGGCCCTCGCGGATCCGCCCGCCGCAGCGGTGAGCGGAAAAAGCGAGTGTCGAGGAGTATGATCTGCACCCGCCGCCCTTCGGGGCCAAGGATCGCCGAGTCATAGACCCCGGGACGCTGAGCACTGGCGGCGGCGCTCGGAATCTCCCAGAACTCTTCGAACAGCTGCTCCGCCCCTTCCCGGCTCGGAAAGTCGGCTCCGGCGTCATTGAGGCCGTAGTCGTGATCGTCCCACACCGCCATCACCGGAGTGGACTGCCGCAGCGCGCTCAGCTCTGCGGATTGCCCCTGCTGGGCGTAGGCTTGGCGCAGGGGATTCAGGTCGTCGAGCTGGTCGCGATCAACATCTCCGTAAACATTGTCGCCGAGAAAAAGGAAGAGCTGAAAAGCCTCTTCGCTCACCGTCTCGAGAATCGGCTGAGGAAAACCCTGATGCAGGCAAGAGCCGAAGCCGATGTGGGTTAGCTCCGCAGAAGCATCAACCGACGGCGGCGCCGCCAGGTCTCCTTCGGGATCGGCATCGGGACCGGCGGTGGAAACACAGCCGATCAAGGAGACGAGACACAGAACGCTCAACCAGGACCAAGCCACTTGGGCACCGCTGTATTGCATGGCCCTATTGTAGCGCCGGGTCCTGCCTCAACGCAAAATTGCTCCCCGCCTTCTCTACTCCGGCGATTCACCGGTCAGCCATCACTCGACTCTGCCCGATCCCAATGCGGTCGGGTTGTCGAGATCCAGCGGCGCCAGCTCCGGTTCAGTATCCGGATCGAAGACCCACAGCCTGCGGCCGGCAAAGAGAGTCAGTAGCGAGGCAGTGGAATCTGTCCCAAGATCCGCCGCCCACAACACCGGCGCCTGCAAATCCTGGAAATTGTAGACCGCTGCTGATTTGGGATTTACCAGAATCAGATGCTCACCACCCTGTGCTTGCAGCTGACGGGTTATCCGCGCCTGACGCATGAAATACTCGCCCGGATGATGGCGCAAGGCCGGCAGCTGGAGGGCGAAGGAAGCGACCTCGATCAACAGAGCCGCGCCGAGCAATGCCCACCCCTGGCGAAACCAAGTCGGTGGCCGCAAGCTGAGGTTGCGCAACGCGGCCAACCCGAGAATCATCAGCGGCGCGGCCATCGGTGCCGAGTAGTGCGGAAAATAGAAATGGACGATCGCGTGACTGCCACCTACCAACAGAGACGAAACTACTAGCAGGCGGTAGCGCCGCGTCGCCCACAGCCGCGGCAAGCTGAGCAAGATAGCCAGCAGCAAGGCCGGCCCGAGCAAGAAATACCCGGCTTTCATTGCTCGCTTATAGAGGTAGAGCGCCGACTGTCGCCACCAGCCGCGGCGCTCCGCCGCCGGAACCTCCACATCTACCCACGACATGCGGTGTTCGCTGCGGATCCAGCGCTGCCAGACGAACTCACCAGCCACCGGCCGATCCTGCTCGTACTGCTGGTGGGCAAAGCGGGTCACGGAACCAGTGGTGCGGAAGTTGTAGTAACCGAGAAAGACCAACGTCGCCGCCCCGACCAGAGCCAACGGAAGCCCTGCTCGCAAACCCGCCGCGGCGTTGCTCACCGTCCTCCTCCACCACCAGAAAACCAACCAGATCAACAGCGGCAGCGCAACCCAGAAGCCCTCCCACGGCCGGGTGACGGCGAGTATCGCCAAGCCACCTGCCAGGGCCGGCAAATTGCGCACCGTGCCACCCTGTGGTGAGGAGCAGAAGTGCCGACCCAATCCGCCGAACACCAAGGCACCACCGATGGCGGCCACCGAACCACCCCAATAACTGTTGTTCCAATAGCTGCCGACCGCCAAGCGCAACAAGACCAGCACCGCGGCCAGCAGGGCCCAGCGCCGCGGCAACCAACCGCGCACGCACCAAGTCATGGAGGCGGCCAACAGACCCGCTGAGATCATCAACGCGATTCCCGGATGGCCGAGTCCAAAGCCGAGCGCCAACATCAAGCCCTGGCCGGGAGGGTACTTGCCGGCATAGACCGGAGTCGCCAGCACCTGCTCCGGCACCAGAGCCAAGTGAGGGGCAGGCGGGTTGACCAGCTGGCCACTCGCGAAGGTTTCTCCCATCACCAGATATGCAGCGGCGTCATCCGTGCCGAGCACCGGAAAACCATAAAAAGCAGTGATCAGCGCACAACCGATAAAGCCGATTACGCCGGCCAACACCACCAACTTGGTATCCGACCGCAGCCGGCCAGCCACGGAGGTCAGCAGAGAGAGCGGCAACCGCGACGACCGTCCGCCGCGGATCGTAGAGACGATCACCAACACGGCGAGCAAAGTGCACTCGACAAGCGGCACCAAGCCGCTCGGGAAGGTAGCACTTGGATTCTCCATCTTGAGAGCTTAGCTCACTGCGAAGCGAGAGACGCTGCGAGGCCTCGGGCCAGCAGCAAACCGGCCTGCACATCATTCGCGGGCAGATCGGTGAAAGCGGCTGCCAAGACAGAGGACTCCAAGACAGCGCCGGGCTGGCTAGCCACCGCTACTCAGATCGAGCAGGTCGTGGACGGTCTCGAGGGCCGCTGCGACCGAGTCTTCGAGCCGCAGGTCGAAGCGGGCTTCGAGCTCACCGATCAACTCGACACGAGTCAGGGAATCAACACCAAGATCGGCCAACCGATCTTCGCCGCGGAGCAAGTCGGCACGGCTGTGGGTGAGGCGGGCAAGACACTCGATGACTACAGCTTCGGCCGCACTTCGTTCTTCGGCCATGGGCGGCGGTGACGGTGCAACCTGGCTGCTACCCCGCTCCCCAGCCAGCAGCGCGGCACGTAGCACCGCCCGTTTGACCTTCATGGTGGTGGTCTTGGGCAGCTCTCCGCGCCAAAACTCGATGCCGGCGATCTGCTGGTAGCTCGGAATCTCGCTGGAGCGGGTCGCGATGGCCGCCCGAATACCATCCTCACTGGCACCAACCGCGGCCACCACCAGAGCGGTCAGCCGCTCGCCGCCAGCAGCGCCTGGAAGGCCCAAAATTACTAATTCGGCAACTCCTGGCAACTCGCGATAGCGCGCTTCGACCTCTTCGGGGTAGATATTCTTGCCAGCGCTGGTGACGATGACATCCTTGCTGCGGCCCGAGATGTGGAGGTAGCCATCGTCATCGAAGAAACCGATATCGCCGGTGTTCAGCCAATCACCATCCATCACTTCGGAGGTAGCCTCGGGGTTCTGGTAGTAACCGGCCATAACGTTGGCGCCGCGTACCCACACTTCGCCAGCGCCAGGTGCCACCCCAATAGCATCCTCAGCGGGCGGGCGCAGCACGATCTCGACCCCTGGCAAGCGCTGACCGACCGAGCCAAAACGGATGCTGTCCCACGGATTGACGGTCAGCACCGGGCTAGTCTCGGTCATGCCATAGCCCTCGGCGACTTTGAAGCCCATCAGCTGGAAACTGCGGCCAAGACTAGGTTCGAGAGCCGAGCCGCCACTGGCGATGCGGCGCAGAGAACCACCGAATCGCCGGTGTACTTTGGCAAAAATCCGATGACCGTTCGCTCCATTCTGGCGTCGGCTCAGAGCGAAGAGGACTTTGAAGATCAGCTTCAATACCGGGCCGCCGGCGTCCACGCTCTGGCGGATTCCGCCGTGCAGCAACTCCAGCAGGCGTGGCACAGCGACCAAGACTGTCGGCTGAGTAGTGTTCATCATCCAACTGATCTCGGCCGGCTTGATCTCCGCCACATAGCTGATGGTGCTGCCCCCAGCCAGCGGCACCAACAACCCAACCATCTGCTCGAACACATGATGGATCGGCAACACCGACAGTAGGCGTTCGCGGGTCAGCTGCATCAGCGGCAGCAGATCGCGTACGTTTGCCAGGTAGTTGCCATGGGTCAGCGGCACTGCTTTGGGCGCCAGGGTGGTGCCGCTGGTGAAGATGATGCTGGCCAGATCACCAGCCTCGCCAACCACTGGCAACGATGCAGCGCCAGCAAGCGGTCCAACATCCGGCTCGGGCACAAAAGGGGCCGCCAGGGTGACCACCGGGCAGCCAGGCTGCACCGACCCATCCGCGAGGCTCGCCACCAGACCTGGCGCGGCACAGATCAACTTGGCCCCGACCAGCCGCGCCGCTTGCACCATTTCCACTGCCGGCCACTGTGGATCAATCGGCACGGTGGTGGCCCCCAGGCGGTGGGTGGCGAAGGTCGTCAGAACCCACTCGGGACAGCCGCTCGACCACAACACCAATCGATCGCCAGGTCCGATACCGAGGTCGTTCAGCCGCAGCGCCACGTTGGCGCAAGCCTCGAGGGCCTGCCGATAGTTGTAGCGCAGCCACTGCCCTTGGCGATGGATTTGAAAAGCCATCACCCGCGGATAGACCTCGGCGGTGGCGGCAAAGAGTTCGAACAAAGTGCTGGCTGAAGCTGCATGCCCGACCGCCCGAGCGATGATCTCAGTCGCCGACTGCCGGGGCTCTAGCTCGACCTTGGGCGCCCCGCTAGCAGCTCGCAAGGCAAAACGCACCAAACCTGGAATGTGAACCTCGGCAATGTAGGAATGCCAGTCGAGAGCAGCTATATCGAAAGGAAACACAGCTTGATCGGCAGCCGACAACCGCTGCCACAGCTGCTGGGTGCGGGCATCGTCGTAACCAGCACCGGGGCCCAGGTAAGGCCGGTAGACCGCCAACAAGTGGATCAGGTGGTCGAGCGCCCGCTCACCACTGGCCAACGCCAGCCGATTCGGCGAAGTGCGCCGACGCGGCACCCAGCGGGCCAAACGCCGCAGTCGCCGACGACGCTTGATGAGCCTCTGGCGGTAGACCTCCGGCGCAGTGAAACGAGCCTCGCCAGGTACGATGGGCTGGCCGTCTTGATCGCGCAGCGGCACACGGGCGAATCCTTGCCGAGCGTGAGCCATCAAAACACCCAGAGTGATCGGATTGCGTCGCGAGCCCAGCTGGTAGACCGGAATCTCAGCATCCGCCGCCGCCTCATCGAGCCGTCGCGGCAAGGCGGATAGGGCGGCAATCAGGGCATTGACTATGAAATCGACCGGGATCATCTCCAGCGCCACGTCCGCACTGCCGGGGAACTCCTCCGTCCGACCGCGACCATAGGCCACTAACAACGGATCCGACACCCGCACCGCTTCAATCCAGCCGGGAATCGGCTCGGTGCAGCGCTCTCGACAATCGCTGGCCGCAAAATGGCCAGCGGCACGGCCCCCTGGTGGCGCACCAGCAGACGTTCGCCAAGCGCTTTGGTCAGGGTGTAGATGTCGTTGAAAGCAAAACACTTAGCTTGCTCCGAGCCGGCCGCCACCCAAGCACTGTCAGCAGTCTCCCCGCGCTGGCGCAGGGTCAAGCACGCTGCTTCGAGAGCGGCCAGGGCGGAATCGAGGTCGAGTGCCTCTGCGCCTACCGCCCGCTCCTCGATGAGACCTTCGCGACGGCCACTGACAAAGCAGGTCGAGACTTGCAGCAGTGGCACGTCGCCAGCCGCGCGAGCCAGCTCCAGCGTGCGCGAAGTTCCGCGAACGTTGATCGCCAGCGAACGATCGAGGCGCTCGTCGAAAGTCACCGTGGCAGCACTGGCCACCACCCGGTCAACCCGCTGACAAAGCTCGGCGTAGGCCCGCGGATCGAGGCCAAATCGGTCTTGGTCGAGATCGCCAGCCAAAGCAGTGATCTTGGCCGCGGCGAAGGTTGGCCAATGCTCGTCATAGCGGGCCCGCAGCCGAGCCATGATCGGCGCCGCCAGAATCTCCTCTTGCAAGCGCTGCTGCGCGTCGCGATCCTGAGAAGACCGGATCAAAAGAATCAGCTGTGACACCCCCGGCACCGACCACAGCAGCTTCTCCACCAGGACTTTGCCGAGAAAGCCGGTGGCGCCGGTGATGAAGAGGCACTGGCCGTCGAGTGACGAGGCGATTGCCATCGATCTCGGCGCTGCTGTCGCTGATTTCACAGGGACTCCTTTGCCAGCGATGCTATCCCGCTGTGGCAGAGGCAGAGACCGGTGCGGGTAGGAATGGCTCCAAAATCGCTCCCCGCTGGCAGAGCGAGACCGCTGAAAACCAACTTGGCAACTTCGCGCGGCTCGATATCGCGTTCGAGCTTCTTACTCTTCGTCCCGCCAGGGACGTCACACCATAGTGAGGGATTTCAATCCCTCGTGGCGACTCGCCATGATTCGCTGGGCGCAAGCTCCGGAACCCCGCAAGTGATTGAAATCACTCGCTGAATCATGGCGTCCCTGCCGGGACGGGGACGCTACGCACCCCAAGGTTGCGCGCAGCGCCGGCTTCGGCCCTCGCCTAAAGAAGGGTGAAGAACTCACCCAACAGGCGGCCGATCTCCTCGGGACGCTCTGCTTGCAGGAAGTGGCCGCAGTCCTCCAGGACGGTGACTCCGGCTTGTGGGAGATCACGCTTAACCCGCGCCATGGTGCGCGCCACGTCGGGCAGAATCCGGTCGCGGCCGCCGTAGACGATTCGCACCGGCACTTCGAGACCAGGCAGTTTGGCGGCGATCTCCGCGAATCCTTTGGGACTCAGATGGGTGCCGGTCGCCACCAGCGCCTGGCGAGCTTGCGAGCTTGCGAATGGGGCTCGCACACCGGCCAATACATCGTCAGTGATATTTCGCCGGTCGCTGACACCGATCTTCATCGCCCGTCCCAGTCCCCAAGGGCTGGTCAGCAACGAGCGTAGGCCCGGCAAGCGCAATGAAAGGACAAAGAGGATCACCGCCCACGAAGGCTTGGGATAGATCAAGGTATTGAGCAAGGCAAGACGCCCCAAGCGCTCGGGCCGCTGGCAGGCCCAGTAGAGGCCCAGCGGTCCACCCAGGTCATGCACCGCTAACCCGATCCGTTGCATACCGAGGGCAGCGACGAAACCATCGAGAATCTTGGCGTAGTAACGAAAGCTGTAGGAGACATCGAGCGGCTTGTCCGAACGCCCGAATCCAGGAAGATCCAGCGCCAGCACGCGGTTGCCCGCGGCCATCGGTGGCATCACCTTGCGCCAAAGAAAAGACGAGGTTGGCCAGCCATGCAACAGCAGCACTGGCTCTCCTTGGCCCGCCTCCAGGTAGTGCAGGCGGAGGCCCTCGACAGTGACAAAACGGCTGCTCGGTTGTTCACTCATCTTGAGCCGATGTGACTGCCATCACCGGCGCTCAGCCCGCGGCCGGCTCGGCCATGCTGAGCGAAGCCGGCGCCGCCTTGCCCAAGCCGACGAAGGGCTCGATCACCGGCGGCTGGCGGCTGATCTCGGGCTCCCAATAGTTCTCAGTCTCGTACAGGCAGCGGATCTGAGCGTAACTAAACATCGACATCATCACCATGGTGCCGGCTTCGGGTTTCTCGGCCAATGCCAAGGAGATGGTCCTCCACATCTGCCGCTCACGCGGACCGAGGCCGATCACCTTGCGAATCACGCCGCTGGCCTGGACCTCGATGGGACGCGGCTTGTGGGGGGTGTAGCCGGCCTTGAAGGGCCCCCGCTGGGGACCGAGACGCTCGATCATCGCTACCATTCGCTGGCCGAAGCTCTCTGGCTCGTAGAGCCGATTGCCTAACCACTTGAGGCCGCTGAACAGATCTTCCGGCCGCATCAGGACCGGCAGGATGTTGGTGTTCCACACTCCCTGGGTCTCGGAACTGCCTTCGGTGACCAACCGCCCGTCAGCTTTCATGCGGTCAAAGAGGGGCGTCGCCGCCGGCGCTACCAAGGCACCGAGGGTGAAGATCGGAACCGGGTTCCGCATCGCAAAGTCATACTGCATCTGGAAGATGTTCGGCCCATCGTGGTCGAAACCAACGATCATTCCGCCGGTGACCGAAATCCCATGATCAAGGAAGATCTGCACTTGCTCGACCAGGTCTATACCCACGTTCTGCCGTTTGCCGGTCTCTTTCAGGCTCTCTTCGTTGGGGGTCTCGATGCCAATGAAAACTCGGGTGAGGCCGGCTTCGCCGCACAATTCCATGATCTCTGAATCGCGGGCAGCGTCGATCGACACTTGGGTGTGGAAAGCCACCGGGCCGTCGGGGCGCTTGACGTTCCAGTCGCGCAGCGCCGCCATCACATTCTTGGCCCGCTTGCGGTACACGGTAAAGTTGTCGTCGGCCAAGAAGACGGTGCGGAAACCGGTGGCATAGAGCACATCCAGCTCCGCAATGATTGATCTACAGACTTGTGGCGCTGCTTGCGCCCCAAATACTGGATCACATCGCAGAATTCACACTCGAAGGGGCATCCCCGCGAGGTCTGCAAACAACCCGAAAGAATGCGGGAATTAGGATAGAGGTCGAAACGCGGCAGCGGTGAAGTCTCGAGATCGGGCTTCTCGGCGGTGTATTCGGCCTGCCAAGTGCCTTGCTCCAGGTCGGCAAAGAAGTCCTCGGCGATCGCCTCCAGCTCGCCAATCACCAGCACGTCACAATGACCCCGCACCGCCTCGGGCGACAGCGAGGCATGCGGACCGCCGATCAGCACCGTCTTGCCGCGACGGCGGAACTCGTCCGCCACCTCGTTCATCCTCTGTCCTTGAATGACCTTGCCGGTGATGCCGATGAAATCGGCGTCGGTGTCGAAGTCGATCGGCTCGACATGCTCCTCACAAACCGTCACTTGCCAGTCGCTGGGGGCCAGGGCGGCGACGGTCACGGTGGCCAGGTCGGCGATCGCCTGCGCCGGGTCGTAGCCCCAGCGAGCGAAGGACTCGGCACCGAAATAACTAGGAGAAGCTGGGCAAGGGTTGATCAAGTACAGAGATTTTGACACCTAATACTCTCCTAAAGCGCGCACCGCGCATCTCGAAAGACGGCGGCGGGCGGCGGGTTATGCCCCTCCGAGGGGTCAAAGACCATCCCCAACCGGGACGGCGAGCCAAAACTAGAGCGGATCCATCTTTACTCTACACCAGTCGACAAATCGGGCCGGTTCTTCGATTCTGGCCGATATCGGCGCTCTCCGCGGGCAGGAGCTGAATCCTGACCCCGCCGGAGCACTGGAGGCTCTATGCAGCACCCGCAGCCAGAATCCAAGGAAGACATCCAGGGGCAGATTTTGACCACCGGCGGGCCAATAGCCTCTTGCTGATTGAGGCGATCAGAGTTCGGGGCATGCCATGCGCCCTGTCGGGCCGCGGCAACAGAGATGTCTCTCACCCATTCGCCCACTAGCCCGACAACCGCGGCTGGCAGCTCGCCAAGCGGGCCTAAGTACTCCGCCGGAAACCGCCTGTTCGTTCTTTCGCACAGTCTTAATTCAAGTCTCCGGAGATTCGTCCAATTCTATGTAAATGTTTCATTAAAAAAGGCTAATTGGATTCATTCTTTTGGAATTTTGATCCACAGAAAAAACTGTGTCTAATCGATGAAAAAAGTCAGTCTTGCGGGAAACACTCACCAGCGCAATCCGTTATATCGATGACTGGGTATGGTCCATTGATTTGCGAAGTGAGGTGCTAAATGTTCGCTCTGCGCTCGGTTCTGTTTGCTCTGCCGGCTCTGTTTGTCTTCGTCTTCGTCGGCGTCAGCGTCAGCTTCAACTTCCCTCTCTCCGCCGCCAACGAAACCCCACCCCTGAGAATCTACACCGCCGAGCGAGTCTACGGTCCCTTCACCCTCGCCAGCGAGCAGCTGCAGCAACGGCCAGGAGGGATCAAGCCGGTTCCTTTCGAAGAAGCGACCTGGCTGGTCGGCTACTCCGCCGAGATACTCGACCCTCAAGGAGTTCCCCTTTCCCAAGATATGCAGTGCCACACCATGCTGATGAAAGGCGCTGCAACTCAAGGGAGCCACCACCGGATGAACTCGCGGCCATTCAAGGGAATCTATTCGGATGGCTACACCCCCGAAATCAGGCTACCTGAGGGATTCGGTATCTACTTCGAGGGCGGCGAAACAGTTGATTTGATCCCGATGTTTAATAATCGGCATGCCAAGCAGGTCTCTGCTGCGGTGCGGGTACAGACCCACTTTATCCTCGCCGCGGAACTGGAACAGCCGCTGACCCCTCTGTACTCGACTATCCAATCGGTCGCCGCCCCCCACCTCTACCACGTGGCTGCGGGCAAAGATGTCCGCGAACTCGAATTCACCCTTCCCTACGCTGGCCGCATCCATGCCATGGGCGTGCACATCCACCCCTATGGCCGGTCGATTGAGCTGATCGACCTCGAGCACGACCAGACCCTCTGGAACTCGGTCGGCGAAGTTGATGCAGACGGCAGACTGATCGCCATGCCCTTCTTCTCCAGTTCAATGGGTATTCCCTTCGAATCCGGCCAACGCTTTCTGCTCCGGGCCACCTACGACAACGTCACTTCTCAAGAGCAAGACGCCATGGCCGGCCTGTTCATGTTTTTCAGCACCCCGGACGGCAAACCTCCGGCCATCCACGGCGCCCACTAGTCCATCCAGCGCCAGCTAAGCCAGACCGGCTGGACCAGCTAGAAAGTGTAGCTGGTCCACAGCCACAGTTTGTCAGTGTCGGCTGAGAAATCATCAGCCTGATAGAACGCCGCTTTGGCGCCAAAGCTCTGCCCCCAGGAAGCGCCGAAGGTGAGTCGCAAGTCGAGTTCGGAGCCGTAGTCGAGACTACGGCTCTCGGCGGAGAAGTCATGGTAAATCGCTTTCCAGGCAATCTTCCGAATATCTCCCGAGATTGCCAGATAGAAATCTTCCAAACCCGCCGGCGGCGTGGCGAGGAACTTGTCCGCCCAACCGTTCCACTTGTGCAGCGTAGCAAGCGGCGTCGTAAAGCGCCCGCCAGCACCGCCCTCCAGGCTCTCGAAACCGGCTTGCAACGTCCAGCCAGCGAGCCGGCCGCCAAGCACCGTGTGTTGGTAGCTGGCGTCGATCTCCCCAGGATGATCTCCGGTTTCCCGCTGCTCGGCGATCTCGACCTCGAAGAAACACTCGACCTCGCCAAACTTTCGCTGGCCGGTGAGTTCGAACCCATGGGTCGCGGTCGACAGAGCTGCATCTGCCAAGCGGTCAAAATCTAGCGAGTAGACATAGACCCGCAGCTTGAACTGCGGCAGCTTGAAAGCGCCGTCGAGCAGATGGCTCGACATCGGCTTGTGATCACCCAAAATGCGATGTACTTCGTCGAGATAGCGGTAGGTGAAGCTCACCCGATCATTGAAGGCGTGGGTCAACCCAAAGTGATCGAAGCTCTGATGGTTCTGCCGCCAACCCACCGGCCCAATGAAGCGCTGATCGGCTACCGCGATCTCCTGTCTCCCCACATCTACACGGGTAGATCCGCGGGCGAATCGCAAGTAGGCCTGGTTGATCTCCGTCGAGCGCGGATCGGCCACCACTGGGCGATCCGCGGCATTGTTAGCCGGGTTGCCTCCAAGGTCATTGAACAAACCACGGGAGCCCACCTCGGTCGAGTTCTCGGCCTCCAAGACCAAGCTGAAGCCACGGAACGGCTGGCTGTGATAGCCCAGCGTGGAGCGCAAGGTGGAAGACCGCCCATCTTTATCAAAGCGATCGTCCTCGACATTCTCAAACCGATAGCGCAGTTTGATCTTCACCTCACCGCTCTTCAAAGCCGCCGCCAGAGTGGCCGGCGGCTTGTCCTCCGCCACCGCCACGCTGGCTAGAAGGCCCAACCTGAATCCACTCAGCAACATCACGCTCAGCCACAGAGCTTTCGTTGTTAGCTCATAGGACGTGGGTCGGCGAATCAGTCTCACGCTACTACTCTCACGGCCCTTCAGCCGTACCACCCTGGCCATAACGCTCCTCCATTTTCTTGCGGATAGCGCGCATTTGTAATTCGGCGCCTTCCTCGTACCACGCATGCTCGGGACGGGCAAGGATCCCGTCGATCACCGCGTCCACCGCCCGCGCCGCCGCCCCATCGCCACCAGTGCGACCGTGGCGGGTGATCTCGCGAGCTTCCGGAATCAACTCCATATAGAACCGCTCAGCGACCTCGAACATGCCGTGCCAGTGGGTGTAGTCGGGCGCCATCATCGAGGCGCCGTGGCGCGCCCGGCGACCTTCGTGGTGCCAGAGGTAGAACCAAGTCCACTCGATCGGCTCGTCGAATTGGGTCGAAGTGATCAAACCCTGCTGCCGCAATGCCACCATGATCGCCTGCCCCGGCTTAGCGAATTTCTCGTTGTAAAGAATCAGCAGGTCGTCGTACTGCTCGTAGAAAGCATTGGCAAAACTCGGCGTGTGGCAGTGTGAACACACCGCCTTCATTCGATTGCGCTTAGCCTCGGCGGTGTCGACAATCGCGTTGGCGCGCTCCTCCGGGTCGAGGGTCTTGACAATGTTGCCCTCGGCGTCAGTATCCATCACCAAGCTCACCGGTGGCCGGTTGGTCCAGGAGATGCGCTGCCCCGGATCGTGGGTGATCTTGCCGCCATTGCGGCTGTGGCCCGACAGGTGGCAAGTCGCGCAGGTCGGCGCCGCCGAATAGTCCTCGCCCAGCACCCAACTGTCGCCATCCAGGTTGAGTTCATCCTTGAGATCGCGATAGGCGACGCCGTGCTTGCTCTCCTCGTAGATCTCCTTCTGAGGATGATCCGGTCCGAGGTGGCACTTGCCGCAGTTCTCGGGCTGGCGCGCGCGCCGCGGGGAGAAGTCGTGACGGCTGTGGCAGGCCGAGCAAGAGCCCCGTGAGCCGTCCATGTTGAGCCGGCCGATACCGGTGTTGGGCCAGGTGCTGGAGGCGAATAGGGGTCGGCCGTCAGCATCGCGAAGAATCTGCGCCACGGCTTCCGTGGCGGTGGGCAGCCCATTCTCGTCAGGCAGAAAATCGGTCACGTCCAGGCGACCGCCATCGACCGACTGGAAGGCCACTTTCGAGCCATGGCACTGCTGGCAGCCGGAAGCCGCGCTGGCCAGCCCGTCTACCACCTGCACCGCCTTTCCAGGGGTCGGTGAATGGGGACTGAATGGCACTCGCGACCCCTCGACAGTCTCGGCCAGGAAATTGTCCAGCGAGTTGAGAATATCCCCCGCCTTGGCGTGGTGGCTGCCTTGAAACTCGGCCGCTACTTCACCATGACAGCGACCGCAATCGCGGGGAGTGACGATAGCGGCGATATGGTTGCCATAGTGGTCAAAACCATCGACATCGCCGGCCTGGGCTTCGTGGCATTCGAAGCACGCAACCCCGGAGATCGCATGCTGGCTACCCTGCCAATGTTCGAGAATGCCGGGCGTGGTCTCACCATGACAATCTACACAGGCCCGCGAACTGGCCGGCACCGCCACATGATGCTCGACCACTCCCAATTCCACTCGACGGCGAGAGATTTCCATCCACTGCACCAACACCAACGACAGCAGGAAAAGCAGCGCCAAGGCGGCGATGATGAAGCGTTTCTGATTCAGAGTCATCGGTCAGATCTCCAGAAATACGAACTAGTGGGCAACCAAGCCTTCCCACACCGTCAATGCAAGGATGGTCAAAACAGCCACGATTCCGATCCAGACGCTGGCTTCGGCATATTTAGTACGGCGGCGGATAAAGGCATCAATAAACGGCCAAACAAACATGATGAAGACCACCAAGCCTGTCGACAGAAGGGCAAAAGTGCCCGAGAACAATTTCAGCCAGCGAAAAGCGACATAGAAGAACCACTCGGGCTTAATCACCTCGGGAGTGATCAGCGGATTGGCTTTGGGACCCAGAGTGGCGGGCAAGACGGTAGCCAAGACCGACAGCACAATCATCAGTCCCAAGCCGAGAATCAGCTCGGTGTAGAGATGGTCGGGAAAGAAATTGAATGATTTCTTTTCGCCTTCATCTCCCTCAAAGTGCAGTTCGGTGATGCCTTGCAGGCGAATCAAGGCGATGTGGATGCCGATCAATAAAATCAGCAGCATCGGCAGCACCGCCGCGTGGAGGATGAAAAAACGTGGCAAAGTGCGGACGTTGTATTCCTCACCGCCGAGCAACAGCTGCTTGATAAAGCCTCCCACCCAGGGCACGCTGGCGGCCATGTTGGCGGCCACCGTCGCCCCCCAATAGCTGAGTTGCTCGTAGACCAAGCTGTAACCGGTGAAGCCCAGCATCAACACGGCGATCAGCATCGACATGCCGACCATCCAGTTGAGCTCTCGCGGCTGGCGGTAAGCGCCGGTGAAATAAACCCGCATCTGGTGCAGGATGACGGCGGCGATCATCAAGGTAGCCGCCCATTTGTGCAACCCGCGCAAGTACCAGCCAAAGGCCGCATCCTCGGTGATGTAACGCACCGCCTCGTAGGCCGTGCCCGGTGCCGGTTGGTAGTAGACCGCCAGCGAGATGCCGGTGACGATCAACACCACGAAGAGGTATGCCGGGGTGCCCCCGAGGGCAAACCACCAGCGCTTGAGATGATTGGGTACGGGCTCGTTGGTGAGCTCCCGCAGCTGCTCGCCGGAAATCGGCACGCGCTGGCGGAACCACTCACTGATCGCGCTGAGCATCAGGACCGCCGCCCAGCCGCCGCTGAGCCACAAGGACCGCAACCCGCGGCCGCGGCCGGCACCGCCGCCAAGAGATCAGGAGGAGCCTGAATGAACAGCAGCCCCCGATCGACCCGCAGTGGAAACTGCAACAACGCCTGCCCGGCATCGGCCGGCGGACCTGCGATCGCCTTGCCCTCGGCGGTGAAGACCCCGTTGTGACAAGGGCAGAAGAAGCGATCGTTCTGAGCCTGCCAATGCACTTGACAGCCAAGGTGGGGGCAGGTGCTCGACAAGGCGATGAAGTCTGCTGCGGCAGCCCTGGTCCCGCGGCGGGTGATGTGCACCGGGCTACCGCTGGGTAAGTTGAAGGGCAGCGACTCCCCCGGTGCGATGCGCGCCGCCTCGCGGACGAACAACCAACTCTTGTCCGCCGGCTTCGCCGGGTACAAGAAACGGCCGATCACAGCCGCCAGCGTGCCATAGGCCATTAGCAAGCCACCCGCCATGGTCAGCGACGACAGCCAGGTCAAGAAAGTCCGTCGGTCTTGGCCGCCAGCCACCTGGGCTTCGGTCGCTCGAGTCTCGAGATCATGATCGTCGCTCATCCGCAACTCCTGCTGGGCACGGCTCACCGGGCAACCTCAAGGCAACCATGAGCAGCACTAAAAGAATGCAGCGATCTTGCGGAACCCAGCCGCCCGCTACCACGGTCTTGCGGGTAGTTGAGCGAACTTCAGCGGGTGGGCTCCGCCGCTTGCGCAGCCACCCCCGAAGGTAGGAGGCAGGGACTCTCAGCTGGCGACGATGCCGTGGCGCAAGGCATGGCTCACCACCTGAGCGCGGTTGTGCAGATGCAGCTTGTCGAGGATGTTGCGAACGTGGAATTTGACCGTGTTCTCGCTGATCCCCAGATGCTTGGCTAGCTCGCGATTGGTGGTGACCCCGGCCACCATCGCCTCCAGCACTTCCAACTCACGGGCGGTCAGGGCGTCCGGGTCCTTGTCTGCCACCGCTTGCCTAGGGTTGGCGAATTCGCTCAACAGCTTGCGCGCCAGCAGTGGAGTCAGCGCCGGTTCGCCCCGTAACACTCCTTCGAGCAAGGGGAAAAAGCGGTCGGCTTCGAGGTCTTTGAGCAAATAGCCTTCGGCACCAGACTTGATAGCCTCGAACAGATCCTCGTCTTCGTGGGAAGCGGTCAGCACCACCACCTTGACCTGCGGCAACTCGGCACTGATCAAGCGGGTGGCGGCCAGCCCGTTCATCTCCGGCATGGCGAGGTCCATCAGCACGATATCGGGCTTGAGGCGCTGCGCCAACTCGAACGCTTCGCGGCCGTTACTAGCCTCGCCAACGACTTGCAACCCGCGGGCACTGAGCAGGCTCTTCAAACCATCGCGAAACAGCACATGGTCATCTGCGATCAGCAATCTCATCCGTTCACCTACTTCGTAGAGCGTCCGCGCAACAGCGGGTAGAAAACCTCCACCCGGGTGCCTTCGCCAGGACGCGATTTGAGCTTCAGCTTGGCGCCGATCGCTTCGGCGCGCTCGCGCATGGTCGCCAGGCCAAAGCGCGGCATTTGGCTGCGGCCCAGGGCGGCGGGATCGAACCCTACCCCGCGATCCGCCACCACGATCAAGATACCGTCGCCACGATGCTCGACCACCACCTCGGCCTGCTGTGCGCCGGAGTGTTTGCGCACATTGGCCAGCGCCTCCTGCAGGATCCGCAACAGCTGCAACTCGATATCGGTGGTCAGCCCCGGCACTTCCTCGGCCCGCAGTTCGACGGTGATGCCCGACTGATCCTGCCATGCCTCGATGTGGTGGCGAACGGTGTCGCCGAAGCCAGTCTCACCGTCGGTAATGGTGCGCAGGCCGAGAATACCCTCTCGAACGTCGGCATAGACCTCGCGCGCGGCCTTGGCCAGATCCCCTAAGTGCTGGCGCGCCTCCTCGCTACGCCCCGAGCGCAACAGCTCTTCCACCGCTTGGGCCTTGGTGTTGACGTAGGCCAGCACCTGCGCCTGGCCATCGTGCATCTCATGGGCCAGCCGCAGCCGCTCCTGCGCCACCGCCAGCGTGCCTACCTGAGCGTGTAGATGAGCATTGTCGACCGCGATCCCGGCCTGGCTGGCGAAGCGCGCCAAGGTGTCCTCCTCCTCGGCCGAGAACGGCTCTCCGTCGAGCTTTTGCGATAGGTAGAGATTGCCGCGAAACGGTCCGCTGCAAACCACCGGCACCGCCAGCAACGACTGCATGGCCGGATGATCGGCGGGAAAGCCGCAAGAGCGCGCGTCGGTACCGATTTCGTCAACCCGCAAACACTGCCCTTGGCGCAGGGATACTCCCAGTAATCCCCTGCCGACCGGCAGATCGCCAATACGCTGCCGCTCCTGCTCGCCAACTCCGGTGGTGACGAAGCTGCGAATCGCGCCTTCATCGTCGTAGACCGCCAGGGCGCCATAGTGAGTGCTGATCAGGTTGCAAGCTAGGTCGACGATCTTCTGCAATACCAGATCGAGGGATAGCTCCGAAGATATTTCCAAACTGGCACCCCGCAGCGCCACCAGCTCACGGTTCTGGCGTTGAAGCTGGTGCTGCATCTCGTCGATCAGAGCAAAAACAAAGCCATAAAAGAACACCGCGCCAAGCAATACAACCCCATCCATCAGCAGCCGTCCCTGCCACGATCCAAGCACCGACGCGAAGGCGTAGCGGGCATACTCCAGCACACCGACAAAGACGATCGGCGCAAGCATGGCGAGCCATTTGAGACGGCGAAAACTCACGACGGTCGAAGACCTCCGGCGGCGGGTCGATAGAAATAGCGTCTACTCGGAAAGCTATTCGATGCTAGCACGTCGAGTCTTTCTCCCACCCGCCGAGGTGGGCAGAAACCCTACCCTAGAGGCCGTTTCCTCAAGCTTGCTAAGCGCGAGATCATCCGCTCAGGATGCTCGGATGCTCATATCGGCCGGCAAAATTTGTCTCTTATGAAGTTCAACCGCAAATGAAGTTCAACAACACAGGATCCGGCGAGCGGCTGGCTCGCATTCTCATCGGCATCTTGCTGTTGGCGATCGGCTGGCGAGCCGAAGTGGGTTCGTGGTCATTGCCACTGCGGGTCTTCGCCCTCTACCCGCTGGTCACCGGCCTGGCGGGTTGGTGTCCGATCTACTCCTTGTTGCGTATCGGCGCCCGGCGTTAGGCGCAAGGAGGCTCGCTGGCGGCTAGATCTTCCAGTGGCTGCCAGAATTCGACCCAGACAACCTAGCTCTCGAGTCACAGCCGCTTAGTTCTCACCGTAGTTAGCGCTGGCGCAAGTCCTCACGACCCACTTCCCGCCTGCCGGGGTGGGCAGCTTCTCTCTAGTTGTCCGCCGTCGGGATGGGCGAGCCCACCCGACAGAGCTTGCCCATACCACCCTGAAGGCTGTTGTTGCTCGATCGGCTGGCGCCCATGATTACCGCCGGATGATCGAAATATCGCCAGGGGAGAACCGATGCGACCTATCACTGTCGC
The DNA here is from genome assembly GCA_965248925.1 of Candidatus Multivoradales bacterium. Taxonomy (GTDB): domain Bacteria; phylum Acidobacteriota; class Thermoanaerobaculia; order Multivoradales; family J023; genus CBDFLE01. The sequence goes on from CBDFLE010000005.1 coordinate 1,715,375, forward strand.
CGAGTTGATGAGCCGCGAGCTGATCACTGTCGGCGCCGACGATACGCTGGCCGTGCTGCGCGACAAGATGTACGCCAATCACATTCGCCACATTCCAGTGATCGATCAGCGAGGTGGTTTGGTGGGCCTGGTTTCGCACCGTGACCTGCTGCGCAACACGTTGATGGAAAGACGGCAAATTTCGCAGTATGTCGAGGATTCAATCCTAGAAGAATTGGTCGTCAGCGAAGTGATGACCACCGAACTAGAGATTGCTACCCCAAGAACTAATGTGCGCACTGCCGCTCGCATCATGCTGAACAAGAAACTCGGCTGCTTGCCGGTGGTCGAAGGCACTCATCTGGTCGGAATCCTCACCGAAGCCGACTTTCTCCGAGCCGCGCTCTACGAGGACTAGCCGGGCCGGGCGCTGATCGAAGAGGCGGAGGATTACACAACAATGAAAAACCTGGTGGTACTAGGATCCGGAACCGCCGGAACAATTGTTGCCAATCGGCTACAAGAGAGGCTCCCCAGCGACTGGTCAATTCGGGTGGTCGACGCTGAGGCTCAACACCTTTATCAACCTGGGCTGTTGTTCCTACCCTTCGGTGCCCGCGACGAAGCCATGATGGTGCGTCCTCGGCGCCGCACTCTTGCCGGTGACGTCCAATGACTGCACGGCAAGGTCGAGGCGGTTGATCCCGACAGCCGGCAAGTAGTGCTGGCAGATGGCTCGAAACTAGCCTACGACCTGTTGGTGATCGCCAGCGGCGCGCAAACCCGACCGGGCGAGACCGAGGGCATGCTCGGAGCCCACTGGCGCCAGTCGGTGCACGATTTCTACACTCTCGACGGGCACAGCGCCTGCGCCAGGCGCTGCCGATTTTGACGGTGCAGGCTGCTGCTGAATATTGTCGAGATGCCGATCAAATGCCCGGTGGCGCCGCTTGAATTCCTCTTTCTGGCTGACGCCTATTTTACCCAACGCGGAATTCGTGACCGGGTGGAGTTGATCTACGCTACCCCCCTCAATGGCGCTTTCACCAAACCGGTAGCCGCCCACCACCTGGGGGCGATGCTGGAACAGAAAGGGATCAAGGTCGAGAGTGAATACAACACCGGTGAGGTTGATGGAGACGCCCGGATCCTGACGTCGTGGGATGAGCGCGAGCTTGCCTACGACCTGCTGGTCACCGTCCCCACCCACATGGGCGCGCCGTTTGTCGAGGCTTCTGGCCTCGGCAATGAGCAGGCCTTTGTACCCACCGAACCGCACAGTCTGTTCGCCAAAGGGCACGACAACATTCTAGTGCTCGGCGACGCTACCGATCTGCAGAGTTCCAAGGCCGGCTCTGTGGCTCACTTTCAGAGTGAAGTGATCGTCGAGAATGTCCTGCGGACCCTCCGCGGCGACAGCCCGGTCGAGGAATTCGATGGCCACTCCACCTGCTTTATTGAAAGCGGTTTCGGCAAAGCCCTGCCGATCGACTTCAACTACGAGACCGAACCCCTGCCAGGCAAGTTTCCGCTGCCCTGGCTGGGACCAATGACCCTGCTCGAGGAAAGCCGCCGCAATCACTGGGGCAAGCTCGCCTTTCGTTGGGTCTACTGGAACATGCTGCTGCCCGGCCGGCCGCTGCCCATTTCGGGCCGCATGTCGATGTTGGGAAAACGTAGCGATCCAACCACTGTTCAAGCGAATGCTTGATTGACCAGAAGGTGTACCGTGTCCAGCCAACAAACCGTGACTGTCCAGCAATACGCTGGCGCAGATGTCGAGGTCGACGGCGAAGGATTCCTCACCGATAGCGGCGAATGGAAGCCGGAAATCGCGCGCGCCATCGCTGAGACCGTCGGCATCGAAACGTTGACCACCGAGCATTGGCAGGTCGTCGATTACTGCCGCAAAGATGCCGATGAGCAAGGCCAGCCGCCCGGCTTACGCCGCATCTCCAAGTTCTCAGGAGTCACCATGAAAACCCTCTACCAACTCTTCCCCAAGGGCCCCGGCAAGCTGGCGGCAAGGATTTCCGGTCTGGCCAAACCCAAGGGTTGTATTTGAAGGAACAAGAACCATGAGTACACCAAATCTCGTAGAGCAAGCTAGCAGCGGGGCGCAACCCTCCGAGCTGCATCTCGCAGAGCAGCAGCCACGGCCCAAGGCGATCGAGCACATTGCCATCATCTGCTCGAAGGGCAGCCTCGACATGGCCTATCCGGGCCTGATTCTGGCCAATGCCGCCCGCATGACGGGCATCGACGCGGCTCTCTTCTTCACCTTCTGGGGCCTCGACATCGTCACCGAGAAGACCATCGACAAGCTGCATGTGCCAACCGTGGGCAACCCGTCGATGCATGTACCCACCCTGCTCGGTGGGCTACCGGGCAGGGAGAGCCTGGCCACCCTGATGATGAAGTAAAGACATGGAGCACCTCGAAATCCCGCCGGTACGTGAGCTGATCGAGATGCTCAGCGACGCTGGCGCCCACCTTTTCGGCTGCCGCATGGCGATGGATATTTTCAAACGCAAACGCGAGGACCTGGTACCGCAGGTCGAAGAAGTCATCTCAGCGATGGATTTCTACGACAAGGCTGCCGGCGCTCAGATCCTCTTCATCTAGGAGTCTTCCAGAAGACCCTGGAGCTTGCTATAAGATCGGCGTGTCGTCGGCGACCCGTCGGCGCCGATCAACGACAGCTAGCAGGTCCCTGCTTGGAGAGTTCCGCATGCCGCCTGAGACAACAACCCCTACACCGGCAGCCGCCACCGCCAACCTGGGAGATCAGCCGCCGCCCGCGGCCGCCGACGCGACGAACCGATGGCCAGCGTTCTGCGAGGCCAACCCCGGCTTCCAGGAGACTGACATTCTCGATCGTTTGCGGCAGCGCGACTTCAGCCGACTCGACGCCGAGAAACACGTCTACCTCGACTACACCGGTGGCGGACTGTACGGCGACTGGCAGATTCGCCAGCACATGGCGTTGCTGCTACGCCAAGTGCTGGGCAATCCGCACTCCTCCAACCCGACCTCCTCGGTGGCGACGGAGATGGCGGAACGTTGCCGCCGCCATGTACTCGACTACTTCGGTGCCTCGCCCGAGCAGTACGCGGTCATCTTCACCGCCAACGCCAGCCAGGCGCTCAAGCTAGTCGGTGAGTCCTACCCTTTTGGCCCCGGCGACCGCTTCCTGCTCACCTTCGACAATCACAACTCGGTCAACGGCATCCGCGAGTACGATCGGGTGCGCGGCGCACAAACCACCTATGTGCCGCTGGTTCCTCCCGACCTGCGAGTCGACCCAGAGACCCTTGATCGCTATCTGGCGGAAGCCGACCCCAGCGCCAACAATCTCTTCGCATTTCCGGCACAGTCGAACTTCTCCGGCGTCCAACACCCCTTGTCTTGGATCGAACGAGCTCAGTCCCGCGGCTGGGATGTGCTGCTCGACGCCGCTGCTTTCGTGCCTACCAACAGGCTCGACTTGGCAGCGCTGCGCCCCGACTATGTCGCGCTGTCCTTCTACAAGATGTTCGGCTACCCGACCGGCGTCGGTGCTCTGATCGCCAGTCACCGGGCCTTGGCCAAACTGGACCGACCTTGGTTTGCCGGCGGCACCATCTCAGTCGCCTCGGTGCAGGCTGACAGCCATGTGCTGGCGGCGGGCGCGGAGGCCTTCGAGGACGGCACCCTTAACTACACCAGCCTTCCGGCGGTCGACCTCGGTCTCGACTTGCTGGACAAGGTTGGGATTGATTTGGTGCATCAGCGGGTGCAAGCCCTTGCCGCTTGGTTGCTCGATGGCCTGTTGGCGATGCGCCACCACAATGGCGAACTACTGGTGCGCATCTACGGGCCGCCAACGACCGTCGACCGCGGCGCCACAATCGCTTTTAACTTCTGCGACCCGGACGGCGGAGTGCTGGAGCAAGACGAGATCGAAGCTCGAGCGACCGCCCAGAACATCTCCTTGCGGACCGGCTGCTTCTGCAATCCCGGCGCCGGCGAGCAGGCCTTCGGACTGTCCCGGCAGCAGATCGTCAGCTGTCTCCACGACACCGAGCAGTGCATGACCTACGAAGATTTCCGCCGCTGCGTCGACTCCGACTCGACCGGCGCGGTGCGCATCTCCCTCGGCTTGGTCAGTTCTTTCGAAGACGTCGAGACCTTCCTCTCCTTTACCAAAACCTTTCTCGAGTAGCAGCCACCCAAAGAGCCCGCGTTGGAAGTCAGACGCAGGCGGTCACCAGGTCTTCTTCCAACCCCCAAGAACGGCACGAATCGGCCATGGACTCGGCTTCCACCGCTCAGCCGGCCATGGATGGGTCGGGCGGCGGGGGAAGCGGCTCAACTCGGAGCACCTCAGAAACGGCTGCCAATACTTGGTGAACATCTCCTCGAGGTGCTCTTCCTTGAAAAAGTCGCTATGCTCGAAATTCTCCTGCGGCAGGTTGACAAGAGCCGAGGCGGCGTTCGGTAGTTCGTCGTCCCATCCGCCCGGCGAGTCGAAGCCGCGGTGCCCGGAAGGTCCCGCGTCGGGCACTCCAAAGTGTGCCCACGGGATCACTGAGTCCTCGGTCCCATAATGATTGAGTACCCCTTCGACCTGCCCGCGGCGGAAAAGGGTCGCCCAGTCGAAATCGGGGCGTAGCGCGCTCCCGAGCAGAATTAGACGTCCGATCTTGAGCTTCGGATGGCTGTGGAGAGCGTGACCAATGAGCCAGGTGCCAAAGCTATGAGCGATGACGTCAGGTTTGGTCTTGCCAATCACTTGGCGCACTTTCTGCTCGGCGATATGCAGCGTCTTGACGACCGTCTCGACCATCCGGCGCTGGCGGCACTTGACGGTCACTCCCAGCGTCCTAAAACCGTATTTCTGGATACGCACCGGCACCATCCGGCCGTAGGACATTGATACGTTCCAACTGAACTCTTCCTGCCACTCGCCACGCGACAACATGCCATGCAAGGCATAGAGCCAGCCCACATGCCGACGCTCGAACCCGGCACGCCGAATCGCCACGACATGAATCGGTCCCGAATGGCCCTCGTCGGTGAAACTGTGTTGCTGGGACGCACACAGGTCGCCAATCGGCTTTTGATCTTGTTGCTCTTGGCAGATCGGGCACTTCCAGAACTCCGCCTCGAGATCGCACCAGACGGTCGAAGCCAGCTCCTTGAGCATTTTGACCGCGACCTCGGCCGGCCGATCGAGGTTGTCGGCGATCGGCCATCGCACCACACTTTCGTTGTCGAGATCCACCGGCTCAATGCCGTCGCCCAGCCTTCGCAACTTGATCAGCCACTCGTCCGGATAACGCCCTTTGAGATTGTCGATCACATTCATCGTACGCCGTCCAGAGTGAGTAAGATGTCCCAGACATCCTCGCGGTCGAGCTCGCTGCCGATCCGGATTCGGCTCTTTGAAGGATAGAGGTGGACGCGGGTTAGGCGCGAACTGCGGCGGTCAGGATCGGCATTGAAACCGAACTCGCCGGCCGACGCTTCGAAATCTTCTCGTAGGGCCTTCTTCGAGATCGTTCTGCGCACATCCATGACCGCCGGAGGCAGCGCCCCTGGGGCCGTATTGGTGAACTGCACCGCGGCTCGCTGGTGGGTGAGCTTGGTGGCACGGACCTGATAGCGCCCCGCTGCTTCGTTCTTGTTGACGACCGCGGAGTCCACCTTCTTGATCAGATCCGACAACTGCCAGGCCCTACCGGCAATCGATCCCAAGTTCCCACTGCCGACGGCCACCTTGCCCAAATCGGCCCAAGCCTGCTGGACGGCGCCCGCGTGATCGCTGGTCCTCACGCCTTGGCGCACGAACAAGGCGGCAAGCGCCCGACGGCTGTCGCGGGGAGCGAGTAGAGCAAAACGGGTCACGATCCGCCCCGGTTGCAGGCGAAAGGCGTCGAAGCGATAGACGTCTCCTTCGATCTCCTTGCGTTCAATATCCTGCGACGTGTCGCGGACCCAGCCCGGCACCCCCATGTGCCACTCGAAGATCAGCGCCCGCGCGTCGTCGTCGAAGAAGACGCGAGTGAGTTCGGTCTTGGGCGGAAAGAGGTTCGAGTTGGGAGCGTCCCAGAACTTGGTGAGGCCATTGTTGCGAATCAGTTTCTTAGCAGCGTTCTCGGAACCGAAATTGGCCCTCGCGGCGAAGGCTTTCGGTACTTCGAACGGGTAGATATGCTGGTTCCCCCACCCTTCGACCTTATCGATCCAATCGTCGAGAATCTTTGCAGTGAGTTTCCCGCTGTCGATGGCTTTCTTAAGCAATGCCTCGAACTGATCCTTGTTGGCACCAGCACCGAGATTCTTGCTGCGCAGCAACTCACGGATGAAGACGTTACCCTGTTTCAACACGATGTGATCGATACGTTCGTATAATTCATTCTCCGACACAGCTGAGCCCTCCTAATGCTTCTACAGCGCAAACCTTATTGTGAATCCCCCACTCGAATATGGGACGATCCTGATCCCTGGTGGAAAAAACCTCTCCTCAACCCATCAGCCGACTCAGAAAATCACCAATCCAGTAGGCCAGAGCCGCGGCCCCGCCGCCGATCAATAGAGTCCCCAAGCCAGCCTTCCACCAGGGTTCTACCGACCACCGGCTGCGGGCACAGCCGATGGCAAAGAACACCAGGCCGGTCATCACGGTGGCTATCGCGAAGGGATGTGCAGAGCCAATCAGGTAGGGCAGCAAGGGCACAACTCCGCAGAGCTGAAAAGCGACAAAGGTACTCCAGCCAGCCAGCCACGGCGAGCGCACCTCGCCGGGCAAGCCATACTCCTCGCGCAGCATGGCACCGACCCAACGCTCGCGATCGGCGGTGATCGCCGCCACCACCTGCGCCAGCTCCTCACCTTCCAGACCTTTGGCGGCGAAGATTTGGCGAATCTCCTCCCGTTCACCGTCTGGATTGTGCTCTATATGGCGCAGCTCGACGCGGCGCAGATGCTCCAATTCGTCCAACTCAGCGCGGGTTGCCGAATAGTTGCCGGCGGCCATTGAGAAACCATCAGCGACCAGATTGGCTACGCCGAGAATTACGATCAGCCGCGACTCAAGATCGGCGCCGGCAACCCCCGAGACTATGGCGAAGGTGGTGACCGCGCCATCGATACCGCCATAGATCCAATCGCGCAGGTAGCTCAGCCGCGGGCCGGCGGCCAGGCGCTGGCTAATCGCTTCCGGAGTGTGCTCGTGTTCCATTTTCATCGCTAGTTCCCTCTCGCCCGCAACCGGGCCGCCAGCCAACGCCGGTGAGAGAACTCCGGTGGGAGAACTCGCTACAGCCCCGCGGCCACCGCCCGCAGCAGATCGCGCTCGGTGAGGATACCCACTAGTCGCTGATCAGCAACTACCAGCAAGCAGCCGCCGCCGCTGTCGAGCACCAATTGTAAAGCCTGGCGCCATGGCACTTCGGGGGCAACTCGAGGAGGATCACGGTCCATGATCGTTTCGACCGCCACCGACTCGGCACCACTCTCAGCCGTCCGCCGCTGCTGCAAGCGGAGCAAGGCTCGGTGCGACACCAAGCCCACCAACTGGCCGCCGGTGGTCTCCACCGGCACATGGCGAAAGTGCTTCCAACTCATCAGCCGGGTCGCCAGATCGACCACGTCATGGGGTCGCACGGTGAACAGATCTGTAGTCATTATGTCAGCCACGGTTGAAGCCTGTAAGGCCACCGCGATAGTGGCTGGTTCGAGAGGTGGCCAGGCATGGACCGGCTCGCCACTCTGCTGATGGCTGATCATCGCTTCCACCAGCCGCGCCGCCCGCGCGTCGAGGGCAGTCCGCGGGTCGAGAGAGGCGACCGCGTCGAGAAGCCACCGGGCGCCCGTGCGGCGCGACTCCACTCGTGCTTCGACAGTCCCCAGATAGCGATCTACATCCTCTTCCGGCACTGCGATCGAGCTTAGGCCACGACGGGCGATCGGCAGCAACTCCTCAAGTAGTAGCTGGCGAGCACCGATGCGTCGGCCATCGAGCCAACTGAGTCGCGCGCCCAGACTCTGGCGAGCAGCGTTAACGAAATTGCCCTTGGCGGCATCGAACAACATCCGCGACGGAATCTCGGCGCTGCTCTCGTCGAGCCCGACCATCAGACCGTAAAACAGGGCCGCGTTGGCAACTTCGTCGAGCACCGTCGGTCCGGCGGGCAGCACCCGGTTCTCAATCCGTAGATGGGCCACTCCGTCGGCCACGCCGTAGCAAGGGCGATTCCAGCGCCACACGGTGCCGTTGTGCAACATCAGCGCCGACAACTTGGGAGCCTCACCTCGCTCCACCCGCTCCAGCGGCGGTGGGTCGAGTTCCCGGCTGAGCATTACTGGAAAACGCGCCGCGGCATCCTGAAAGAGCTCTAGAACAGACTCGTCTACCCAACCGTTGCCGAAAGTCACCCTTGGCGCCCGCCCACGCTCCCGAGCGGCACCCGAGCGGGCATCGACCGAACGCTCGAACAGTGCCACTCGGGTCTCATGCCAAAGACGTTTACCGAGCAGCAAGGGTGAATTGGCCGCCGCTGCCAGCAGCGGAGCGGTGATCAGTTGGGCCAGGTTATAACGCCGCGCAAAATCCTCAGGCCCCACCTGCAAGTGCAGCTGGAAGCTGGTGTTGGCGGCCTCGAACATGACGTTGTCGGAACTCAGTTCCAACTCGTCGACACCGCGAATGAAGATCGAAAAACTACCCTCGCCGAGAGCCAGCAAAGCTTCGTTGAGCTGGTGATAGCGAGGCATCGGAGTCATGAACTTCAGACTCAAATCCTCGCGCCGCAAACTAGGCAGAATACCGGTGAGCAAGACCCGTGCGCCCTCCTCCCGAGCACCCGAGTTCACTTCGGCGACAACCGCAACGAGTTCATTCTCCAACTGCCGCAGGAAGGACCCGCCGAGCCGCTGCGGGTCAAGATTGGCTTCGAGGTTGAAGACAGCCAGTTCAGTGGTGAGGCGGGGGTCTTGACAGCCTTCCAACACCGCCAACGAAGCCCCCGCTGGCCGACCACCGCTATCGACCAGGGTCATCTCCTGTTCAGCACCAATCCGCCGCACCCCGGTCTCGAACATCCCGCGGCGCAGCATCGATTCGAGCGCTTCGAGGTCGGCCAACACCGCCTGGGTGAAGTCGCGTATCTCTTCCGGATCATTGCCGGTGCGTGTTTCGTGGTGACCCATCAACCAACCTAGGTAGCCATCTCAATATTCCAAGGTAGCGCTGAAACTAGCTCTACTTACCCGTCAAGGCCACACCCTAAAAGGCGGTATCTCTCGGCCCCGTCCGCGCCCCGGCATGGGAGCCCGAACTACCTTGGCGGGCGGGAACGTGAAGCGCCAGTTGGCGTCAAGAGGCTAACAAATGCTCCAGGAAGGCAGCCGCCTGATCGTTGTCTGGCTCGAGGCTGAGTGCCTGGCGATAAGCTCGCGCGGCTTCCGCGGGCTCTTCGAGCCGTTCTAAGACCCGCCCCAGATAGACCCAGGCGACAGGGAAATTGGGGCGCAGCTCAACCGCCTGGCGGAGCGCCGCGGCCGCTTCCTCGAAACGCCCCAAGGCGGCCAGCACCAACCCTTGATTAAACAGCGGCTCCGGGCGGCCCCCAGCAGTGGCCAACGACAGCTTCAGATCCGCCAACGCACCTTCTTTATCCTCCAGTTGGACGCGGGCAATGGCCCGCCAATCCCGGGCCGACACCAGCTCTGGCCACACCTCCAGAGTCGCCGTCGCCACCGCGGCCGCCGCAGCGAAGTTCCCCACTCCGAGCAAGCCCTTGATCAGGTCGAGTTGCGGCTCTGGCGAATCCAGCTGCTGGCCTGGCAGGACCGCGGCCAAGTAGCGAGTCGCAGCAGCGCTGCCACCAGCGCGAATCACCGCACTCGCCCGGTAGATGCCGTCCAGCTCAGCATTGGAACCTGGCAGCGGCCGGATCAACTCGGCTTCGGTCAGAATCGGCACCGTCTCCTCCAGCTCGGCGAGCAGTTCTTCGCCGCCGGGTCGACGACGGATGAGATGGTCTGTCATCACCACCTGCACGACATCCTGAGTCCGCCGCCGAGACATGTGGCAAGCGGCACAATCGTCTGCCGCCACCGCCGGCAGGTCGACCCCGTCAGCCATCGACGACAGGGCGCAAGCCGCCGCCTGATGGCAGGAGAGACAGGCGTCGCGATAGTGCGCCTTGCGCGCGGCCGGCGCCACCTTGCGATGGGGATCGTGGCAGCGACTACAGCTCAGCTCGCCCGGCGGCGATTGCCTGAAGCAAGCACTCTGCTCTAACCGGTAAGGATGATGATTGATCTCGAAACGCTGTTCCCGGCTTCTATCTTGCTCATCGACATCGAGCAACGCCAAGTAATCGGTCAGAGGTTCACCAGGGCGGAAGGAGTAGATCGAGCGACCAAAACGACGTACTCCAGCGAGCACCACGGAGGGTTGGAAATGGCAGCCATAGCAAATGTCAGCCGCCAGCCGCGGCGCCAACTTCGCCGGATTGACGATGGTCGAGCGCGCCGCTTCGCTAGCGCCCGAGACCGCTGCACGCAAGTGTTCAGCACCGGGGCCGTGGCAACGCTGGCAACCGATCCCCTGTGGCAGGTCCAGCGGAAAAGTCTGCGCCATGGCATAGGCATCGCTGCCGCTGGCAACCTCCGGATAGGCGTTGTGGCAGAACATGCACTCATGCCGCACCCGTCGTTCCAGGCCGGCATGATCAGCCGAGTCAAACCCCGGCGCCATCCCCCACTTCGCCCCCTGGCTGTACCAGGCCAGAGGCAGCTGGTAGAGCTCGCCGCCAGGGTCGTGGATCAGATAGAGGCGCGAGGTATGACCCGAACCGAGAATCCAATCGACCTCGACCTCGTAGGGATGCAGCCGCTGGCCATCGCTGTCGACTCGGTAGCGCTCGAAAAACAGCCGCTCCCCCTGGCGTCGCATGCGGTAATAGCGCTGTGAGGGCTGGTGGTAGAACGGCTCGGCGGTGAAATCCTCGATCATCCGCTCAGCGCTGGGCCGAAAAAAACTCTGCGCCATGCCGACCTCTTGAAAGGCGCTGTAGATCTCCGAATGACAGCTGGCACAGGCGCGATCGGGTACATAGCCGGGGGCCGCGCCGACGCTGACCGGGATACCCCTTTGCGCCAGCACATCCCCCGAGGGGGCCCGGCAGCCAGCGCTCAGCAGCGCGACCGCCACTAGCAATGCAGCCGCCGCCTGCCTTGCAAGGCGACTCGTCGAGGGCTGGTCGATGAGGGACAACTAGCGACTTCTCCGTGGTCCGAGCATGGCCCGATTGTGCCACGAACCGGGTCCCAGAAAAGAGTGGCACCTTGTTCGGGTGCGAGTGCGGTTCTTTGGTGATTGCCAATACCGGCTAGAGTTCACAAAGTCGCCCAATCCGCCGATAGCACCTCTGCCTGTTCTAACACCGTCCGGGTAGCCTTCTCTTGCTTGTCCAGCCACGAAGAGGGTGGCACCTCGTTCGGCACCAAGTGCGGAATTTCATCGCGGCGACTGATCTCAAAAAATTTATTCACTTCGGACGGATTCTACGCTTTTCGAGATAGGGCCAAACAGGAGCCCGCTGTTTCTATCCTCAGCTCGAGAATAAGGAGTTCAAGAATGCGTCGGAGAATCCTCGCTACTGCCCTCTCAACCATGTTGATGTTGCTACCCATGAGCACCGCGTTGGCAGCCGGCACTGCCAGCCGTGGCTTCGACATCCAACCCAGTACTTGTCCTGCGCCAGATGCCGATATCGTTCCGGTCGAGAAAAAACTGGCCCGCCTGCTGGCCACACCCTTCGTGCCTCTGACCCAGGAAAACGTCGCCGAGACCACCGATGCGGTGCTCGGCGCCGACATCCTGACCAACGAGCAAACCGTGATCATTCAGTCCTATCAGGACTACATGTTTGGCAGCCTGTCGGCCGATAGTCGCGACGTCATGGACGCCTTCCAACAAGAGGCCGAGATGCTCGGTGTGCTACCGCACGAGATCGACGAGCGCTCCGCGGAATTCCAGATCCCCCTCACCGATCCGCGCTGGGGTGCCTTTGAGATCGAAGCCCAGACCCTATTTGAGTCCCTACCAGCGACTCGCCAAGCCAACGAGCAGAGCCGTTTCTTCATCTTCGGAGCGGTCACTATCCTCGCCATCATTGCCTGTGACTTCAAAATTCAGGCCTGCGCCACCGATGTGGCCGATGCCCTGGAAGATTGCGTCGAAGGGCGTCTCTGCGACGACGATGAATGCGTTGACAAAGATTGCTGTGCTTCAAAAGCCGCCAACGACATCAAGAATTGCCTCATCACCTGCGGTCTGAACGGCCCCGACGGCGACTATAAGAACTGCTGCGAGTAGCCTACCTACAGCAACATCCAAGCCCCCGAAGCGACTCACTCAGCTTCTGAGAAACGCCCCTTCGGGGAACCCATTCACACCCTGCGAGGCTCTGCCAGCAGGGTGTTTCTGCCTCAGCTGCTCCCACCAACCCAAGCGTCGACAAAACGGCATGAGTCGGCAACGTCCCCTCCCCGAAGAGGCTGGCACAACAGCTACAGCCACAGGCACCTCGTTGCTCGTTTGGGTCATAGGGCGCTCGGCAGCTAGATCAACCGGAGCTTGGTGTGCGCCGTGAAATGTCGAAAGTCCGCGTCGCGGGTGATCAGGGGCGTTTGGTGATCGATACAGCTTTGCGAGATCAACGTGTCGGCTAGCCGCGCCTTGAGACGCTTGCTGAGCAGGCGAGAACGAATTGCCGCGGCACGCTCCCAGAATCCTGGCCGAATCTGGAGCACGGGCAGCTCCCGAACCCAACGCCCGACCCGCAGATCAAGTGTTGGGTTGGAGAGGAGCTCGGTCAGCACTACAGGCGGTAGGACCGCCTGCTGCATTTCCAGAGCTGCATCCACGGCCTCGACGTCCAACCCGCGCTCATCGCCGAGGAAGGCGATGAAGGAGCTGGTGTCGATGGCGATCAACGGCGGTCCTGACGCAACTCGGCAAGGTTGACTTGCAGATCTACCTTGCCGCGAAGCTCCCGCAAGCGCTTGTAGGCCTCGCCAGCCGCTACCAGCTGCAAACCCTGGCGGACGGTCTCGGTGATTCCCCGTCCCGTCGAGTCCCTCGCCTTGGCGAGCAGCTCTTCTGGAACGTGAACAGTGATCTTCTTGGCGCTCTGCATTGATGCAGTATACCGTAACCTGTGCCGTAAACTGATATGGCACTTTCTCGACCGAGCCAAAGAGGGTGGCATCTCGTTCGGAGCTGACAAGAGCATCTCCAGCCGATAGGGTCGCTGGCACCGGTCAGCTATCAACCCAGGCCGGGTGAAATTTTCAAGGGAACTCGATGCAATACCGACTACTAGGCCGTACCGGGGTCAAAGTCTCGCCCTTGTGCTTTGGCACCATGTCCTTCGGTGGCGACGCCGATGCCGCCACCTCGGCGGCGATGTTCGGCGCCTGCCGCGACGCCGGGATCAACTTCTTCGACTGCGCCGACGTCTACAGCGAGGGCCGCTCCGAGGAGATCCTCGGCCACTTGATCACCGACTGCCGCGACCAGATCGTGCTGACCTCAAAGGCCTACTTCCCGACTTCTAAAGACCCCAACGGCGGCGGGCTGAGCGCCTATCATCTGGTGCGGGCGGTGGAGGCCAGCCTGCGACGCCTCGGTACCGACCGTATCGACCTCTACTTTCTCCACCGCTTCGACGACGCCATGCCCCTCGAAGAAGCCTTGCGCGGCCTCGAATTGCTGGTGCAGCAGGGCAAGATCCTCTACCCCGCCGCCAGCAACTTCGCCGCCTGGCAGATCGCCAAGGGCTTGGGTATCGCCGAGCGCCGTGGTTGGGCTCCCATGGCCTGCATCCAACCGATGTACAACCTGGTCAAGCGCCAAGCCGAAGTCGAGCTGCTGCCCCTGGCTCGGGCAGAAGGGCTGGGGGTGATCTCCTACAGCCCCTTGGGCGGCGGCCTGCTGACCGGCAAATACGCTGTCGACGCCCGCCCCGAGGCTGGCCGCTTAGTCGACAACCAGATGTACACCCTGCGTTACGGCGCCGACAACAACTACCAGATCGCCCAGCGCTTCAGCGAACACGCCCGCCAGCTTGGTCACCACCCCGCCTCCCTGGCCATCGCCTGGACTGCCGCCCACCCGGCGATCACCGCCCCGATCCTCGGCGCCCGCAACCTCGAGCAACTGGTTCCGTGCTTGGCTGCGACAGAGATCCAGCTCACCAAGGAAGAGTATGCCGAGATCAGCCGGCTCTCACCCAGCCCGCCACCGGCTACGGATCGCAATGACGAGGGAAGTATCGATTTCTACGGACCACGGTGACGTAGCTCTCCCGACATCGCCATACCGCCTCCCTGCTGCGAAAAAACACTAAGGCCGTCGAATCAGCATAAATGCTGATTCGACGGCTCCTCTCAGCGGTTTTCTAGAACTGAGCGCCACCTGAACCGTCTGAAGGTACCCATTCAAGCTATTACCAGAGCCTCCGTGCGGGACTGCGTGCCGACGAGCCAGCCAGATCGACGCTATCGCCGCTCTTCATCCGCCAACCGCTAACCCACCACATGGACGGTGAGCAAGACCCGTGGACGTTGAGGATCGGGCTCGATTTTCTTGCGTAGCGACACTACATGGACATCGACCGTGCGGTCGACACTCCCTGGCGATCGAGCCGCTGCCAGCTGGCCTGGCCGGCATCATCGATCTGCCGCAAGTAGGCATCTCGCCACAGCTGGTTGAGCAGTCGAACTTGGCCACGGCTCCAGGGTTTGGGCCAGCAGTGGCCGCCGCGGCCATTAGGCGATCCAGGTCGAAGCCTGGATCAACGGCAGGTGCCAAGCAAAGATGGTGGCGTCGAACTCTTCGCGGAAGGCCTCGACGCTGGCTGCCAGATCGGCGCCACGGCGCTCGGCCTCGACGTCGTGCAACTGGCCGATCCAGCGGTATTGCAACCAACCGACGACCAGCAGCACCACCAGCAAGCCGGTGGCCGCCAGCCACAGCGCACTTTGATTCAACAGCTTTCTCACCCGACGGATTCTAGCCTGTCACTAGCCCCCGACTGGCCCAGCGCCAGCAAGCCTTACATTCTTAACAACTTCTTGCAGCGGCCTAACCACTTTCTCCGTCCAGCCACCTACCTTGCAGAGTGCCCGGCCACCGCCAGGCCCCAAACCTGAACTGGAGAACCGAGAATGCCAAATCTCTTGAGCCGCACTGCCGCCTTCGCCTCCCTGATCTGCCCTCTGGCCCTCTTGATGCAGGCTCAGACCGCCGCCGAGCCGACCACCGCAGGGAGGGTGGAGTTCGACATCGACTACGAGGACCTGGGAGCGCTCGGCGCCATGATGCCGAAAAAGCAGACCCTCTCCTTCCGCGCCGGCCAACGCCGTATCGAGATGGGCGGTTCGGTCACTCTGATCGGCGTCGAACCCGGCAAGCAAATTCAACTGATGGACTTCGGGGGAAAGAAGGTCGCCTTTGTTCTTCCTGAGGAGTCCGACCTCGGAGCGGCAGCCAGCGATCTGCGCCGGGAGCAAACCGACCGCCGCGAGCTAGTCGCCGGGCTTTCGGCGCGGGCGGTCGACCTGGTCGATGTGCTCGATCCGAGCAACCGCCTGCCGCTGCCGGTCACCGATCAGATCGCCACCACCAGCAGCCATCTGCACTCTGAACTAGAAGGCTTTGCCCTGGACTATTACCAGCCGATTCAGGACGGCTTGGGCCATTGGCGAGCCCAGCGAGCCGAGGCCGAGAAACTCGACCCGGCACTGTTCACCATTCCCGCCGACTATCAGCGTATCGAGCTCCCTGGCGGTGCGCAACCTGCTCGAACGGACCAATCTCTGGCATGTGCGCCAGTGCAAGCTGGGTACTTTCTCGGGCGGTATGCGACAGCGCTTCGGCATCGCCCAGGCGCTACTCGCCAAACCGCAGCTAGTGATCGTCGCCGAACCCACCAGCGGCCTCGATCCGGAGGAGCGGGCGCGCTTTTTCGATGCTCTGTCGGAAATTGGCGACGGGGTGGTGGTGGTGCTGTCGACCCACATCGTCGACGATGTCGCCCAGCTGGCCTCGCGGCTGGCGATTCTCGACCGCGGCCAGCTGCTCTTTGTCGGCAGCCCGCAGCAAGCAGTGGCCGGAATCGAGGGCAAGATCTGGACTACGGTGGTACAGCCGGCACACCTTGGACGAGAGGCCGTTGTCGCGCATCCAAGGCGGCCAGCAGCACTTGCACTACAACAAGGGAGCGCTAGCGACCTGGGCCTTGGCCGACCGCATCGGCTACGAGCGAATGGGACGCGGCTCTGGCCGAATACTTGCGCCGCTACGCCGGCACCTCGGCCCCTTACCCCACCACCGCTGACTTCTTGAGGATACTGAAAACCCACGCTGAGCCACGGCACCACTCCTTGATCAACGATCTATTCGAACGCATCACGTTTGATGATCTGGAAACCCGCCAAGCCGACTGCCTGGACCTGCCCAACGGCCGTTTCCGAGTCACCCTGGAGGTGATCGCCAGCAAATCCTACGCCGATGGCGCCGGCAATCTGACCCTCGCGGGCCTCGAGCGGCCGATCGAGATCGGGGTCTTCGGTGAGAAGCGGGTGCTGCGCAAGAAAGTACCGAGGCAGCTGTCTCTTGAGCGCCACCAGCTGGCGAGCGGTCCGCAAACTTTTGAGATCGAGGTCGAATCGCGCCCTCAGCGAGCCGGCATCGACCCCTACTTCAAACAAATCGACCAGGATCCCTTCGACAATGTCCAAGAACTGAAATGCAAGCCGGCGCCATCGTAGCCCTGCCCTTGCTCCTCTACTGTCCCTTTGTGAGACACTGCTGGCGGTGAATAGCCAACAGAGTTCGGGCGTACCGGTAGCTAACCGCACCGATCTTGCCGACGAGGTTCAGTCCACGACAAGGAGACAACATGTACCTGAGCAACACCGAGACCATCCCTGGGAGGCAGACTGTCGAGTTCTACAGCATTGTCAGTGGCAGCACGGTGCGCGCCAAGCATGTCGGGCGCGACATCATGGCCGGGCTCAAGAACCTGGTCGGCGGCGAACTCAAGGGCTACACCGAGTTGCTGCAGGAGTCGCGCCGCGAAGCGGTGCAGCGGATGTGCCAACAAGCCGAGTCGTTGGGCGCCAACGCCATCGTCAATGTGCGCTATTCCACCAGCTCGGTTGCTCAGGGCGCCGCCGAGCTATTCGCCTACGGCACTGCCGTGAAGGTGGAGTGAAATGGAGACCACGAGTATCCTCCAGGCTTTCGCACCGCTGATCTTCAGCGTCCTCCTGTTGCTGGTCACCTACCTGATCGGCAGCTCCCTAGAGCGTCGCCACTTCGCCGACCTACGCCGCCGCGAGGCAGCGAATAAGGGATTCCCGGTGATCAGTTTCGAGACTTTGCCAGACGGCTGGCAGATGGTCCGCGGCCATCTAGTGGCCGGCAGCGTGGTGATCTCGCTGGACTACTTCAAACGCTTCCTGGGAGCGGTCCGGGGCTTGATCGGTGGCCGGATCAAGAGCTACGAACCCCTGCTCGACCGCGCCCGCCGCGAAGCTATGCTACGGATGATCGATCAAGCACGCTCCAAGGGCTACGACGCGGTGATTAACACCCGCCTCGAAACCTCCCGTCTGGCCACTGCGAGGGGCAACGGCAAAGGCACCGCGGGGGTCGAGATTCTCGTCTTTGGTACCGCTATCAAGCGAGCTTGAGTTCGCGACTCAGATCGATGTGCCGAGCAGGCCAGGGACACTGTGCCCGCCAGTTGCATAGAAAACTCGCTCAATCTGGTGTAAACCACTGAAAGCCAGCTGCTTACCTAAGAAACCGTCCTGGCGGTCAACTTTACCGCCAGTGAGGTTAGCCAACACCTCGTTGGAGCCTCTGGTAAACGTAAAACGGCAGCCTTCATAGGGTATAATTGTGAAACAACAGAAACACACCAATTACCCACAGAGGGTCGCCGAGATGAAGCTTACCAGTAAATAGGTCCAGTGCCGAACCAGGACTCTGCCCCAGCTTCAGTTCGCTGACCAGAAGCTCACCTCGTTCTCGGGACTCATGCTCTTTCAGAGCTTGTTTCAGAAGCTTGACCTGCGGCATCGACTCCGTGCTTGTTTTCGCCATGCCGAAGCGAAACCCACCTACGACCGTGCCCTCTTGGTTCGCGGCCTGATTGTTCATTTCTTGTTGGGATTCTTGTTGGGATACAGGAAGTTGCGCGACATGGCTTTAATCGTGACGACCCCATGGTGCTGCGCTTGTTGGGTCTCAGCCGGTTGCCTGATGTCGCCACTCTCAGCCGCGCTCTGGCGCAGATCGATTCGCGGGCACCGGACCGCCTGCGTGAGCTTTGCCGAGATCTCGTCTTACGGCGGTCGGCTACAACCGCCGTAAGAAAGGCCAGAGGAGCTACTACCCGCTGTTCTGCACCGTTGCGCAGACTGGCCAGGTCTTCGACTTCCATCATCACCCTGGAATGTGCACGACTCCTACGGCGCCGAGACCTTCATCCGAGACTGTATCCGCAGGATCCGCAACGTCCTACCGGACGCGATCATCGAGATCCGCATGGACGGAGCTTTCTTCAGTGACGCGCTGATTTCCATGCTGGAGGAGTGTGGTGTGGAGTTCACCATCTCTGTGCCCTTCCCGCGATGGCTCGACCTCAAGAGCCGCGTCGAGAAGCGCCGCCGGTGGACTCGGGTCAACGACCAGGTTTTCGACTTCGAGTTCCGCTGGAAGCCGAAGAGCTGGAAGCGCCGCGCTCGGTTTCTCGCCATTCGATCCGCCAAGGCCGGGCAGCACAAAGAGCCGTTGCAATTGGACCTCTTCATCCCCCAGGTCTTTGGCAACGAATTCAAAGTGGTGGTGACGAATAAGGCTATCTCCGCGCGCCACGCCGTCGCCTTCCGCGAAGGCAGAGGTGCCCAAGAAGCGATTTTCGGCGAGCTGAAGTCCGAGGGGCAGAGGGACTACATTCCGGCGCGCACGCTGCTCGGGAATCAGGTGTACCTGCTGGCAACGATCTTCGCCCACAACCTCAACCGCTAGGTGTCCTGACGCAGACTCTTGGGGTAAATCGGGCAATCAAGCATGAGTTTCTTAGCTACCTCGGAACGCTCGGAGCGGCCGCCTGAGGGGAGATCTTATGCAACGATCGGGTTTACTTGGATCTATGCGCTAGATCTGGGACTAGCGAGGCTGCCTGGCGGTTTCGACAAGCGCGGGAGATCCAGCGTCGTAGGTTTGGGCCATCGGCGATCGGGTGTGGCTGGATGCCGACGGGGATGGGGTCCAGGATCTCGGTGAACCGGGCCTGGCCAACGTCACGGCCGAGCTGTTCGATCCGGGCCTGGGCGGTATGGTGGGCGGCGGTGACGATGTGCTGGTGGCGACGGCGACCACCGACGCCAACGGCAACTACCTATTCGACCACCTACTGGCCGGCGACTACTTCGTGGCGGTGGACGACACGACGTTGCCCACCGGTCTGACCACCTCGCCCGGCACCACCTTCTGGTCAGCACCTTTCTGGTCGGAGAGAGCTTGGCAGAGCCCGTGGGAGCAACGGCCATGCAGAGGGCTGCGTGGAGTCGCTCCAACCTCGCCGGCTACTGCCAAGACCTCGAGGGCCTGTGACCCAGGCCACCGTGCCGAGAGCCTCGCCTCTGGGGGAATCTCCCGTCTGACACGAAGTTCAGAGAATGTCCTACAACCTTGCCACTAGCCGTCGCTCCATCGTCGCCTTTAAGATACAGGGGTAGGTCGCGCAGTCTCGGTCGACTGCCTGTCTACTTGTCTGCAACTTCTGCACTGATCCCCGCCAGGTAGGGCCTACCTTAACCCTCCTGTTTTCTTTTTCCAAGAGGTTTGGTGATGTCTTCTAGTACATTGGTTTTCTTGCCGAGTGGTGGTTTCGCGCCCCGGTGCGCATCTCCTCGGGTCGGGCGTGGCGCACTTTTCCTGGCCATGGCTTTTTTGTTCCTGGTTCCCTTCGAGATCCAGGCGCAGCCCGCCCTCGAGGCGTCGATCAACGCCGGCTACAACTACGTGGTCGATTCGAACGTGCTGTCTCCCTCCACCTACGCTCCCTCGGTAGCCACGGTCATGGGAAGACTCTGCAATACGGGGACGGTTCCGCTGACGGATGTGTCGGGCTACATCGGCGACATGACCGCGGGGACGCCCGGCCTCTACCCGACCCGGGACAGCTCCGCAGCTGCCTTCATCACCGAGCATCCTCATCTCGCCACCACCGGCCTCTACTCGCTCACCCATGTCGGAGGGAGCGCGGGGTTGGCGGATGCGACCCGCTATGTCGGCAGCCTGGATGTCGGTGAGTGTCGGACGCAGTATTGGCATATGACCTATCCGCGGCGGACCAACCCGGACAACACGGGACCGGATCCGGTGTGGGGTCTCACCCGGGATCCCGACGACGACCTGTGGCTGACCTTTGACATCTGGGTCACCTCCACCGAAGGAGCATCGGCTTCCGCTACACACCGCGCCACCCTGCGCAACGAGATCTCCGCTAACGCCAACAAGATCGAGCCCAACGGCGGTATCTGGTTCAACGATCCCTCGATGGTCAAGCCCGGTGAGTTGTTGATCACCAACGGTTTCAACTATGACCTCGGGGTCATCAACAAGGGTTTCGACAACGATGGCGATCTCGACTTCGACTTCAACGCCTGGCTACAGCCGATCGGTGATCCCTCGTACGATCCCAGCTGCTACCGCCTGGTCAAGACCGAAGGGCAACTAGTCATCTCTCGGTCCGGGGGCAATCCGGACACCATCATCGATTTCGTCGACCAACTCTACTTCACGGATCTTCCCGATGACAATAACGGCGGCCTCGGAGTCGTCAAATACACGTTCCTGGCCTTGAACGGCCCCTGCGCGACCACCATCACTCCCTACCAGGAGGTGGCATCCGGTGCGGATAACGAGAAGTTCGCCGGCGATTTCGGAACAGAGGCACCCTCCTTGGAGAGCCTTCCGGCGGACGTGACCCTGGACAAGTCCGTGGACAAGAGTTCGGCGAACCTCGGCGAGACCCTGACCTATTCCATGGACATCGAGAACACCGGTGCGAGCGCCGTGGGCCAGCCCGACTTCGGAACCCCTCTGGTGGTTCGGGACTCGATTCCCTCCGGCACGAGTTATGTCGCCGCCTCGGCCAGCTTTGTCCTTGGCTTCAGTCCGAACGATGGCGTCCGAACGCTCTTCTCGACCGACGGCGGCACGATCTGGTCCTCCACCGAACCGGCGAATCCGGCTCTCGTCACAGATCTCCAATGGTGGCTGAGAGATCCTCTACCTGCCGCTACCACCGGGACCTTTTCGTTTCAGGTGACGATCGACGCGGGATTCGGCGGCCTCTCGATTCCCAATACGGCCGGTCTCTCCTTCGCCAACGCCGGTCCGTTCGCCGAGGACTCGGCCTTGACCCTGATTTTGGGAACGAACACCATCGGTGACTTCATCTGGCGGGACCTCGATCAGGACGGCGTCCAGGACGGAGGTGCCGAGACCGCAATCTCCGACGTCACGGTCTCTCTCTATTTCGATGCCGACGGTGACGGCTTGATCGGTCCCGGCGACCTGCTCATCGGTACTACCACCACGGCCGTCGACGGCTCCTACTCCTTCCCCGATCTTGTCGACGGTGACTTTGTCGTACAGGTCGACAAGGCGGATCCGGACCTGGGGGTCGGCTGGGCGCTGACCACTGACGAGACGATCGCCGTAACCCTGGCCGGAGGCGACTTCCTCACCGCCGACTTCGGATTCTCGCCGATCCTGGCTCTCACCAAGACCCTTACCTCCGCCTCGCCGGCCACCGAGGGCGAGCTCGTCACTTATGACATCCAGCTGACCAATCTGCTCGAAGAAGGCGGGGCTGGCGGGGAGTGTGTCTATACCGAATGGGCGAATGACGAAAATGGAAGCGGATTCAACAATCCCACGAATGCATTAGGTGCTCCGGATGGGCAGTACGCGGACACGACGTCAACCAACATCCCCTTTCTGGGAGGAGCCTTTAACTTCGTTCCAGCGGATTTGAGTGAGGAGATAGTCAAGGTCGAGGTATTGGCGTGGGCCTATGTCGATTTCTCCTCCCCGCCCCTGGGCGACCTAAGTATCACCCTCCAACAGTGGTATAATCAGATGCCCGGTACCGTGTTCGAAATATTCACTTCCTTCACCACTCCCAGCTCCAACGACTACATTGGCAGCGCCAATGCTGGCCTCCTGGTCTTGGACGCCACCTCCGCTAGAACCTGGTCTCAGTCGGATCTCAACACACCCTCCGTGACCTTGGGGCACTCCAGTATCATTAGGTTTTCTTACTCAGGAGGGGGAGGCGAAACGGCCACTTTCTTTGTCGATGCGCTCGGAGTGAGGGTAACGACTCAATGTAGCGGTCCGCTCGGAGGTGTCATTCAACCCTTGCCACTGGCCGATACCTACAACGCGGATCTGCTGGAATTCGTCTCCGCGGTGCCGCCGGTGAGCAGTGTGACCACGGGGGGGGCGACGCCCTACACCAACACCGGTGCCCTCTCGTGGGCTGACGTAGGCCCTCTCCCGGGGCTGACCTCGAGTTCGGTAACGGTGACTTTTCGGGCGCTTGAGCCTCCGGACACCGATGCCGACGGCGAGAATGACCCGGCCTTCCTGCCCAACGATGCCCTAGCGACTGGCGCCTTCCTCGTGGACGGTACGCCGGTCAACGAAGCGAGCGACGACGCTGATACCACCGTCAACCCGAGAGGTACCTTCTCGGGCACGGTGTGGAACGACAGCGGGTTCGGTGGTGGAACCTCCGGCGACGGCATACGAGACGGCGCGGAGCAGGGCATCCCGAGCGTTACGGTGACGCTGTTCACCGACCCGAACGGCGATGGCGACCCGAGCGACGGCGTGGCGATCAATAGCCAGGTGACCGACGCCAACGGGGACTACCTCTTCCTCGGCCTCACCGACGGCAGCTACGTGGCGGTGGTCGACACGGCGACCTTGCCGGGATCCACCTTCACCCAGACGGCCGACCCGGATGCTTCACTCGATAACCAGGGCGGCGGTGGCCTCGACAACGACGACAGCAACCCGGCCAACGATGACATCGCGGACATCGATTTCGGCTACACCATTCCCAACACCGTCTTCGGCAACTTGTGGGAAGACAACGACGCCAACGGCTCCCAGGGGACGGGTGAGAATCCTTTCGCGGGAGTGACGGTCAACCTTCTCGACTGCGGCGCCGACACCGTTTGCGGCAACGGCGACGACGGGGCGACGGTATCTGCGACCACCGACGCCAACGGCGACTACAGCTTCGAGGACGTGGTGGACGGTAACTATCGCGTGGCGGTGGACACGACCACCCTGCCGGCTGGGGTCACATGGAGCCAGACGGTGGACCCGGATGCCACTCTCGACGACCGGACGACGGCGACGCTCTCGATTACCGGCGGCAATGTCTACGGTCCTTTCGACTTCGCCTACACCGGTACCGGCAGCTCCGACATCGGCGATACGCTGTTTACCGACTGGGATGGCGACGGTGTGCCGGACATCGGCGAAGAGGGAATTGCCAGCGTCACGGTCTTCCTTTACGAAGATACCAACGGCGACGGCATGATCGATCCGTTGGACGATGCCCTGGTGGCCACCACGGTCACCAGTGCCAGTGGCGGCTACCTCTTCCCGGACCTGCCGGCTGGGGACTGGATCGTGGTGGTGGACGGCACCGACCCGGACCTTCCCGATTCATACGTACAAAGCCTCGATCCGGACGAGGCCGGGATTTGCGCGACCTGCGACGGCTCCGCCTCGGTGACTACCGACGGCACCGCCGATCAGCTCGACGTCGACTTTGCCTATCAGCCCAGCGGCTTCGGCCAGATCGGTGACACAGTCTTTCTCGACGCCGACCGCGATGGTATCCAAGATGCGGCGGAGGCCGGGATCGCCTCGATCACGGTGACTCTTTACGAGGACTCCAACAACGACGGCCTGATCGGCGCCGGCGACGCGGTCGTCGCCACGGTCGAAACCAATTCGGACGGCGGCTATCTGTTCCGCGACCTGCCGGCAGGCAACTACCTGGTGGACGTGGACGCGGCGGACGCCGACTTGCCGACGGACGGTAACGGCGATCAGTACATCCTTTCGACCGCCAACGATCCACAGCAGGTGACACTGGCGACTGCCAACGACGTCTTCCTCGACGCCGATTTCGGCTTCACGCCGGGCGGTGTGATCGGCGATACGATCTGGCGGGACGACAACGGAGATGGCCTCGAGAGCGCCGAGGAGCTTCCTATCGCCAACGTGACCGTCAGCCTCTACGACGACGTCAATGGGGACGGCGATTACGACCCGGGCACCGACACGCTGGTTGCAACGGATGTGACGGACGTCAACGGTCAATATCAGTTCAGCGGACTGCCGGCGGGCGCCTATGTGGTGGTGGTGGACTCCACCGATCCGGACCTGCCTTCGACCACGGTGACCTACGACGCCGACGGCAGCTTGGACTTCGAAACCGGCGTTGACCTGAGCCCTGGGCAGATTGTCAATTTCGTAGACTTCGGGATCCAACCGCCGGGCGTGATCGGTGACGTGGTCTTTATCGACAACGACGGAGACGGAATCTTCGACCCGACCGCCGGGGACGAAGGCATCTCCGGTACGACGGTCGAACTCTACAACGACGTCAACGGGAACGGTGTCTACGATCCCGGTACGGATACCTTGGTGAGCTCCGTGGTCACGGATACGAACGGTCTCTACGCCTTCGGCGATCTATCGGATGGGGACTATGTCGTAGTGGTCAATACCGCGACTTTGCCGGCAAACCTCAACCCAACCTTCGACCCGGACGAAGGCAACGGCTGCGTGACCTGCGACAGTGTCGGTGCCACCACCCTCACGGGAGGGAATATCGACCTGACCCTCGACTTCGGTTACCAGCACCTTCCGCTGCCGGAGCTTCGTATCGACAAGGACACGACCACACCCATCGTCGTTGCCGGGGGCCAGGCCACCTATACGATCAAGATTCAGAACGCTGGCACCGCGACGGCGGAGGATGTCGGCGCAGCGGACACCCTACCGGCCGGCTTCACCTACGCCACGACCGATAGCATCGTGGAAGACGGTGCCGTGCGCACGGTGACTACTTCACCCTCGGTGGGAGCCAATGCTCCAGCTTGGGGTGTTTGGGATATCGCGGCCAAAGGTTCGCTTCTGATCACCTTCACCGTAGACGTCGGCGTGGCGGTCGCGGACGGTACCTACGACAACACCGCCACCGCGAGCTATGACTCCGATGGCGACAACATCCCCGACACCACCGTCGACGACGATGGCACCCAGCCGCAGGATGCGGACACGCCCCCGCTGTTCGATCCGGAAGACGACGAAGACGTGACCGTCCAGCCGGCCCCAGTGCTGGCGGTGACCAAAGTGTCCAGCGCCGGCGCGGCAGCAGACCCGGGCGAGACCATCACCTACGCCATGACCGTCACCAACAACGGCTCCGCCGCGGCGAGCAACGTAACGCTCAGCGATGCGCTGCCAGAGGGTACGACCTACGTCGCGTCGAGCTCCATGGTGACGACGCCGGTCAACCAACCGCCGGAAACCTTCGCCGATGACTTCGAGAGCGGAGGTTATGCGGGGTCGACTGGGACGCAGAACTGGGCGACCAGCCCGTGGTCCGAGATCGGCGACGACGGCAGTGCCACCGGTGGCGACGTGCAGGTGGTCGCGGACTTGGGAGACAACAGTCTCGAGATGCGCCGAGCCGGCAATGGCGCCCTCCGGCAGGCCGATCTGTCGGCCTTTGATTTCGCGACCCTGACATTCGACTTCCGGCGTTCGGGTTTCGACAATGCGTCGGACCTAGTGACCGTGGAAGTCTCGAACAACGGTGGTGGCAGTTGGACACCCTTGGCCACCTACGACGGCGCCACGATCGCCACGGACGCCACTTACCAGCCGGCGAGCTTCGACATCTCGAATCAAATTGCTAGCAACACACAAATCCGATTCGTCACCGCCGGTCTCGGAACCCAGGACCGCTTCTACGTGGACGACGTTCAGATCGAGGTCATCGCTCGTCCGACGGTACTGAGCGCCGGCGCGGCGCCGGCCGGCCTGGTCGTATCGGCGGATGGCTACGACCTCCTCCCGGGGGAGACGATGACGGTGACCTTCCAAGCGGTGGTCGACAGTCCCGCGCCGCTGGGCCAGACCTCGGTCGACAATACGGTCTTCGCCGCCGCGGACGAAATCGCTGACCCTGTCAGCGCTGAGGTCAGCGACCCGCTCAATAGTCTCAACCAGGCGACGATCGGCGACCTGGTGTGGAACGACGTCAACGGCGACGGCGATCCGACGGGCGAGGACGGCCTCGCGGGAGTGCGAGTGCTGCTGTACACCGCGGGACTCGACATGATGTTCGGTACGCCCGACGATGTGCTTATCGCCACCGAGGTGACCGACACCACTGGTGCATACGACTTCATCGGACTGTCGGTGGGGACCTATCAGGTGGTCATCGATCAGGACTCACTTCCGCCGTCGTACTTCCTGACCACGGGCAACGAGCCGTTGACGGTCACCCTCACCAGCAACTCCGAAGACTTCAACGATGCCGACTTCGGCTACCAACATCAGCCGGTCACGCTACCGGTGACCCTATCGTCATTCCGCTTGGAGGTACTCGGTGGCACCCTCCGTTTCACCTGGACGACGGAGACCGAGACGGCAAATGTCGGCTTCTTTCTCTACGGTGAGACCGAGGCTGGCTGGGTGCCACTTCACGATGAGTTGATCCCGTCTCTAGTCGTCGACTCCGTGGTGCAGCAGCAGTACACTCTCGATGTGCCGGCGGCCGGCACGCAGCGCTTTCTGTTGATCGACATCGACACCCGGGGAAGGTCGACTCATCACGGTCCATTCACGCTGGGCGAAGCCATCGCCGCGGCTTCGCCCCGGCCGGCCGAGCGGATCCAGTGGTCGGCAATTCGCATGCGCCACCACGCCCAGGAAAGAGAGCGGCAGGGAGGCTGGCGCCAGAGAGACCTACCGGAGGTCGAGATCTCCGTGCCGGCAAACGGCCTCTACCGAATCACCTGGGAACAGCTCGACGCGGCGGGCCTCGACTTGTCCGGAGTGCCGCTACATCACCTGGCGGTCACCGTGGCAGGCGAGCCGGTGGCGGCATACACCAGCGGCAAGGGCACCTGGAAGGCCGGAGCGGCGCTCGAGTTGATTGGCGAGAGGCTCGAGACCCTCTACGCCGATACCAACCTATACCGCCTGTCCGTCGATCCGGCCACCGCCGAGCGCGTATCGGTCGACCCGCGGCCCGCGCCGCGAGGGGGTACCGCGGTGACGACCTATCGTGAGACCGCCCGAGTCGGCGAAGAGAACCTCTACAGCTTCGGCGCCCCGAACGGCGATCCTTGGATCGATCGCTGGCTGTTGGCCTTCGGCGCCCCGGCGAGCGCCGAAATACCGGTGAGCGTCGACCATGTGGTCGACGGCGGCCAGAACGCCGTGCTGCGGGTCGAGCTCTGGGGGGTGACCGCATGGCCCGAGCGACCCGATCACCATGTGGTTCTTTCCTTCAATGGAAGGCAATTGGCCAGTGTTTGGTTCGACGGTCTGGTGAACTACCCCATCGAGATTCCACTACCGGAGGGCCTGCTTCGCGAGGGAGAGAACCTCGTGCGGATCGAGCTTCCGAACGACACCGGTTTGCCCTTCGATCTGGTCGCGCTCGATCGGGTCGAGGTGACCTTCGACCGACAGACGGTCGCAACGCAGGGAACCCTCTCCTTCGAAGCGAGCGGCTCGGCGGTCGAGGTGAGTGGCTTGCCGAGTGAGAAGGTCACTGTCTACCGAGAGTCGGACGGCGAGCTCGAGAGACTGGCCAAGGTCACCGTCACCGCCGGGACCGAGGGCTTCACGGCTCGTTTCCGCGGCTCCGACGGCCGCCTAGCTCGCTATATCGTGACCGCCGCCGGTAGCGAGCAGGAGGGCGGCCTCGCGGCGGCCCGGCCACTCGTAGACATCCACGCTGGCTCCGCCGAGTACCTCATCCTCAGCCATCCGGACTTCCTCGAAGCCTTGCCACCTCTGGTGGCGGCAAGGCAGCGGCAAGGCCTCACCGTGCGGGTGGTCGATGTCGAAGACGTCTACGCTCACTACTCGGGCGGGGTGCTCGACGCAGAGGCGATTCGATCGTTCATCGCCCATGCGGCGACCAAGCTCGGCACACGCTATGTGCTGCTGGTCGGGGGCGACAGCTACGATTACAAGAACTACTTGGGAATTGGCAGCATCAGCTTCCTGCCGTCGCTCTACAGCCGGACCGGATCGGTGGTCTACTTCGCACCGTCCGACCCCCTCTACGGCGACCTCGACTACGACCGG
Source organism: Candidatus Multivoradales bacterium (assembly GCA_965248925.1). Taxonomy (GTDB): domain Bacteria; phylum Acidobacteriota; class Thermoanaerobaculia; order Multivoradales; family J023; genus CBDFLE01. The sequence continues at coordinate 1,743,867 of CBDFLE010000005.1, forward strand.
GTGCCTGACCTTGCGATCGGCCGGTTCCCGGTACGCACGGTGGAAGAGCTCGAAGAGGTCATCGCCAAAACGCTCACCTTCGAGCAAATCTACTATCGGCGAACGACCTTGGTGGCGACTGACGCGGACAATTCAGCAGAAGCGATCTCCTTCCGTGAGGCGGGCGACCAGCTCACCTCTGAGTTGAGTGCAGGATGGGAAGTTCGCCGAGCGGATATCGACCATCTGGGAGTTGACGGCGCGCGGTCGGCGTTGATCCAAGCCATCGAGCAAGGCACAGCGCTGACCCAATACTTCGGCCACTCCGGGCCGACTCTGTGGTCCTTCCACCGGCTGTTCGACACTACCGACGCGAGCGCGCTCACCAATGACGGTTATCCGACGACAATCCTCCAGTGGGGCTGTTGGAATACCTACTACGTGGCGCCCGAGAACAACACGATGGCTCACCGGCTGCTGCTCTCGGGTGCGCAGGGCGCGGCCGCGGTCTTGGGGGCCGCCACCTTGACCACCAGTCAGTCGGATCTGGCCCTCGGTCGGCATTTCCTGCCGTTGGTAACCCAGCCTGGGCTCACCGTGGGCGAGGCGCTGACAGCGGCCAAGCAGGCGCTAGACGCCGAGGCCCCCGGAGCCTTCATGGACGTGATCGTCGGCTGGACTCTCCTCGGGGATCCGGCCCTGGTAATCGACCCATGAGGGGGCTATGAGGCCAGCGGAGAGTGAACGCTACTACCTGCGGCTTCGCTCTTCGCTTCGAACCCAACTAGGTTCCAGCCGATTCGACCGCCGCGCTAAAGGCCGACGAACCTTGAGGGCTCCAACTAGCTCGACATGCTGCATGAATCCAGGGTGCTGGCGACCTTGCCACCCGTGTCGGCTTCGTGAACAGATTTTGGCGCAGTACTGCGTCCCTCCCCAACGCTGCAATTCCTCGGCGACACCTTTCTTGTCGAGCGTCTTCCTCGAGCTCCAAGAGCATTTCAGTGACTCGCTGCTGATATTCGGTAGGGTCAAGGTTTTCCCAACAAGGGAGCGGCGCTAGTTCAAGAGACTTGGGGTCGGCGTAGGGGTAGGTGCCGAAGTCCCCGCCGCGTCGTTTGGCGTTGAATTCCGCGGTTCGATTGAACCAGAATCCCTGCATCGGGCGCCCAGTAGATAGAGACTTTGCGCTGTGGACTCCGGGCCAGTCGACGCACTGCTCGACCGGGCGTTCTTTGACGCCATGGCTTAGTAGATACCGCAGACGAGCGATCTATGCTGCGGGCTCTGCGCTGACCGGAATGGCCGAATACCGACGGCCCCAGATCTTCTCTCGCCAGCCCGTCAGTCGGCCCACTCCGCGGGCTATCTTGGAGCAGATACCTCTCGGGTAGGCGCTTCGGGGTGACCGGGGTACCGACCTTCGTCGCCGCCGGGCGCGGGCTGGTCGGCGCCCAGCCTTACGAAGAGTTGGAGCGGCTGGTGGTGGCGGCCGGCGCAGTATTGGTCGTCTCTTGACCGGGGCCAGATCGTGGTTGAGAGTTTTCCCGCGCTGACCGCTGATCGCAGTTCCGACGCCGAGAAGATCGCTAGAGTTAGTCCTGGCCCACATTTCTCATCAGCGATCTATCGGGTCGCCGTATCTACCTGTATCGGCGGCTCTTCGCTCGCTAATGCTTCTCGACGTAAGTTCTATACGCCTACAGCGCTTTCGCTCGCAAGCCCTGCGGCTACAGGCATCGACAGCGACTCATAACGATCTGGTGAGAAAAGTGGGCCGAGCTTCTCGGGTTTCAGAAACCGTGAGCAAGACGGGCGCTAGTTAGCGGCCGCGCACGAGAAAACCTTGGCACAAGTTTTGTATTGTTTATGGCAAGTAATGAGACATGCATCGTCCTCGCAGTCGCTTCTGCAGGAAATGAAATCGACCAGGCACAAAAAGGCATCCGATTTCGAACGCTTTGGTGGAAGGTGCCTTCGTCGCCGTCGCGAAGATGAAAGGCTCGGACACCTCAATTGAGGTGAAGACAGACTCCACGCGATCATCAGGGGCCTGGGGAGCGGCGAAGACCAGTGCGGAAGTGGCTAGTAGCACGAGGGTAGCTAGGACTGCTTTCTTGAGAGTCATTGACACTTCTCCATCTGAAGACTAACTGATGCGCCTTGGCCCTCTGGAAGACTCTTCCAGCCCTGTTTGCCAGAGTCTTGTGACAATGGCGAAGGCACAGTCCTGGTTCGTTACTGACCTGCTCTACGGGGCTTGTTGCAGCACGGATTCCTTTAAGTTGCATTTCATGGGCGCCTTTTGGAATTGGGCAAACGCGGCACGGGCCTGCCCGTTTCCGTAGACAGCTTGCTGGGTTTATTGGATGCCGAGGCGAGAGGAATGGTCGCTCTCCGAGGAGTTGGAGCGTCTGGTGCTCGTCGGTACGATCCCTCGGTGAGCCGACGTCCGACGCTGCGTGGGCGTCAGTGACCGCTGGCCGGAGTTGCTTCGAAAGGCGGATGGGCGCCGCCCAGCCAGCGCCACAGCGAGAATCTGCCGCTGATCTCGGTCAGCAGGATCTGATGGCGGCCGGCCGGCACTCGCAGGCCCCGATGAATGACGTTGACCGGCCAGCTGGCGACGGGCCGGTCGCCAATCCAAGCCCGCCAGGTGCCTGGCAGATGGTCGAAGACCACCAGCCAGCCGGGTTGGTCTGACTCGACCTCCAACACAATTCGGCGGTCGGCCCACTCCGTGACCCGTACCCCTGCGGTGCCGGCGATCTCGCGATTGCCCGGACGGCCGATGACGACTGCCTGGCGGGTGGCATCGAAGTCCGCGGCGGTCAGCAGGGCCACGGCGCCATCGAGGCCGTCGCTCGAGAGCAGCTCTGGAACGACCGCCGCCACCGGTAGGGACGGCGGATCGCAGGCGGGAACCTCGAGCCGTACCAGATCCTCGCTGAAGTCTATTGCCGAGAAGCCCCTGGCCCGCAGTGCTTCGAGCTGCTCGGGGGTGGCGCCAGTCAGCAGAACAGGCAACCCAGGTGTCACCAGCCGACCCCGCGGCGGCAGCCGAAACCGCCGTCCTTGGCAAAGATAGCGGCGGATCTCTTCCATTCCAAAGCTGGTGAAGGGCGCCGGCGCCGGCACTTGCAGCAGCTCCCTGCCGCCGCCCGCATTGTCCACGAGCATCGCGTAGCTGAGTCGCATCGAGAGCGGGTAGCCGAGACTCAGGACTACCGAGGGGTCGGGCGCTTGGTCGAGAATCTCGCCGGCCGGCTGGAGATCTGGCCCGCGCCGCCGGTCGGCGTCATGCCAGTTGACCCAACCCAGACCGACCGGCAGCAGCAGCGCCGCCCAAGCCAGGCGATGGCGCTGTTCGCCGAGTAGGACGAGCAGCCGCTGCATGCCAAAGGCGGCGTAGCACGAACCGATCATGACGATCGGCGGCAAGTAGGCCTCCAGATCGTTGACCGAGTAGCCCATAACGAAGATCAAGTTGCAAGCGCCGGCGGTGAGCAGAAGGCCGTCCCGACGGCCGGGCCGCCGGAGCAGCCCGACCAGGGCCAGCGGGGCGAAGAGCCACAGCTCAGCCAGCAGCGAGCGCCCGATCCACGGCAGGCGCTGCGAAAAGATCTCGCCGACGCTTTGTTGCCACAAGAAACCCTTGTTGATCCCGCCGCTCATGACCTGAGCCAGCTCCGCAAGGTCACTGGCGGTGGTTTCGAGAAACCGCGTGTCGGGATCAAAGGTGCTCCAGGCCAGATAACCGTACTGAAGGGATCCCACGACCACGAAGGCTGCCCCGGCCACCAGGATCCGCGGTCTGGCCAGGCCGGTGGGGTCGACCCGCAAGACAAACCAGATGACTGCTGGCAGCCAACAAGCGATGGTGACGTGGTTGCCTCCGGCGAGCGCCAGCACCGCGAAGGCCGCCAAAAGATCGCCGGTTTGCTGCCAGCGCTGCCAGCGCAGGAGAAAGAGCAATATCAAGGTACCGCACAACCAGTGCAAGGCGTAAACCTCGGCGATGGTTGCATAGGACCACAAAGTCGCGCTGAGCCCCAAGCCGCAGGCGGCGGCGATGGCCACCGTCCGAGAGACCTCGGCGACCCGCAAAGCGACCGCCAACACGGCGCAGGCCAATGCCGCCAAGATCGCCGACAGGAGATTTGCCAGCAAAGCCGCCGAGCCCCAAGGGATCAGTCGAACGAAAGCTTGATTAATCAGCAGGTAGGCCGGGTAGCCGGTGGCATGGGGGGTGCCAGCATGCGCGCCCAAGATCTGAAACTTGACCGAATCCCCCGAGCCGCCGACGCCGGGTTGCAGAGTCAGGGCGTAGACCGTCAACAGCAGCGCGGCGACGGCTACGAAGGTGTCCCAGTCCCGGCGCAGGCTGACGCCTGCCGGGGTCGAGCTTCGAGTCATTGGCTGATTGTAACCCCTCTGTTTTCGGCCCGATGGCCCCGGCTCTGCCGAGACTTGCGTGGACCGCTGTGAACGCCCACTTGCCAGGCCAGAGCAGAAGGAGGTCGCGATGTTGAAGAGTCTTCTCAGTCGGTTACAGCCGGTTCACCAGGCGGTGACACGGGAAGAGCGCGAGGCGGTCTACCGCTTCCGCTACCGGGTCTACGTCGAGGAGTTCGGCCGCGAGCTGGGCGCAACGTGGGCGAGATAGAGCGCCTCTGCCATCCTTGATCGAATGGAGCAACGGCCATGAACGCCGCAACAGAATCCCGCAATATCCGCATCTGGCCCGGTATTGTCATCGTCGCCTTGCGGTCGACACCGGCGCCAAGCTGCCCGACTGGGGCTTTGCCAGCTGGCCGTGGGTCACCGACGGCCTAGTGGTGGTCTACAGCGGTGCTGAGGGCCGCAAGGCGGCGGTGGCCTACGACGTCGAGGACGGCGAGCCGAGCTGGTTTGCGCCGGGCCGGGGCGCTGACCGCCGATGGCGGCGTGCTGGTGGGCACCGGCTTCGGCCAAGGGCTGCGGCTGGTCGCGGTCGAGGGCGGCCCGGCGGGATGGCAGACCGAGGAGGTCTGGACCTCGAAGGGCTTGAAGCCCTATTACAACGATCTCGTCGTCCACCAAGACCACAGCTACGGCTTCGACGGTCGAATCCTGGTCAGTCTCGAGGTGGCTACCGGCGAGCGGACCTGGAAGGGCGGCCGCTACGGCAACGGTCAGCTGCTGCTGTTGCCCGATCAGAATCTACTGCTGGTGCTGTCCGATCGCGGCAAGGTGGCGCTGGTCGAGGCGCTGCCGGGGCCTTCTCCGAGGTCGCCGAGATCGAGGCGATCGAGGGCAAGACCTGGAATCACCCGGTGATCGTCGAGGGCGTGCTCTACGTGCGCAACGGCGAGGAGATGGCCTTTGATCGCCTGCTGCCGCTGGTCTATGACGAGCTGCGCCGGGCAGCCCGGCAGCAGCTGCGTCGCTGGCGGCCGAGCCAGACCCTCGACACCACCGCCTTGGCTCACGAGGCCTATCTGCGCCTGTCTGACCGGCCGGGGTCGGACTGGCGCGACCGCCAGCACTTCTTGGCCGTTTCGGCGGTCGCCATGCGTCACATCTTGGTCGACTATGCCCGCCGCCAGACCGCCAAGAAGCGCGGCGGCGACGAGTGTAGGGTCCCACGCGGTTTCGTGACCGCCATGGCTTCAGGTTCCAGATAGGGCCGAGTTCAGCTAGATTCGGGTTTGGCGCATCGCGGATGATCGGGGTGTGCAAAAGGGGAGGCCACCGCGGCTTCGATGGTTGGCGCCAGACGTGTCCCACGGCGACCTCCCAGAGGAGTCGTGATGCTATGTCTGGTCGGCGTCGGTAGCAAGGCGTACATCGCTGGGTGGTCTCGCGTCCTTCAGTGTCGGACGCAGCTATCGTGCCCGGACCCAGGTTGTGGGGGCTCTGGGTTGGTTTGAGATACGACCAGGATGATCGACATGGCGACAACTCTCAAATCCCGCGCGCCCTCCTGCTCACAGAATTGCTCAATCCGGTGCCTGTGCCCAGCCCTGCTTGGCGGCCTCCAGATCGTCTTGACCCCGTCGCCCACAGGTCTAGGGGCGACAGCGGCTGACCCCGGGTCAAGGGCGGCGGAGCCGGCGAAACGTACCCTTGAGGCGGTCAGACGATGGCGCCACACTGGGCCAGCGACGGGGCTTGCATGGACTGGTCTGACGAGTCCGACCAGACCATGACCTCCTCATTTCCCGGATGAACCACCTTTTGACTCTCCCAGTCCGACACCGACAGGAAGTGATGCAAAGCTTGGGAATCGGAATCGGGGACAACTTCAGCCATTTGCAGCATGGTAGCGCGTCGCGCCTGCATCAGGCCGCAAAGATACTGCCCCGCCTGCGGCAGCACACTCCGTGTAAAGCGAGAGAAACAAAGGGCAAAGCCCTAGGCAAAATCCCAGAATTCGCGCCCCAGATTTTGGTAGGAAACTGGGGCATCGCTGATCTCCGAACGACTAGGGAACTGGGGGCTCAAGCTGAGCCATGAGTTCCTCCACGGGTTTAGTGACGGCCTTCATTGGGGTCGACAATACAGGTTAAAGCCTTTGTTGTCAACAATTTAAGTAATCTGACAAAGTAGAATTAAAAGCCATCGTTCAACTTGAGAAGGGCATCCCGAGCTGGCCGAGAATGCGCCCCCCAAAGCTAAAATATGGATGCATATGGCTTGGCGTCAACACTCGGGTACTGGAGAACTGAGTCCGCCAACTGTTTTGCGGCACTAAGACCGCCGCAACCTCCCCCTTCGACGAAGACCGCCAAACTTTCGTCCCTTCGACAAAAACCACATCCCTGAGTTCGAGCTGGTCGATGACCTTCGGGGAATGGGTGTTGATCACCACTTGCCGCAGTGGATTGCTGTCTTCGACAGCGAATTCCGGATCACATGCCATATCTCGTAGCAGCTCAACCATCGCCGCCACACGCTGCGGATGGATTCCGTTCTCGGGCTCTTCGAGACAAACGACTCCGCGCCCCTCCGGGTCGATCGCCAGAGTGGTCAGTACCAAGAATCTCAAGGTGCCATCAGACAGCGAACGCGCAGGATGGAACACATCGTCAGCACCCTTGACTTCTAGAGTCAACGTCTCGGATGGGTCGTCCAGCAAGACCCGCACCTCCTGAACGTCGTCGATCAACTCGCTCAGCCGATTCTCGATTCTGGAGTAGGTTTGACCGACCTTCGATTCTCGCTTTCGCAACCGTTCGATCGCAGCTGGCATATTGGCACCACGCGAATCGACCTGGCGAGGATCTGAGAAGAACGACGGAGAACGCATGGCCGAGGGCTCGAGCAACAAAGTTTGCCACGACTCCATCTCCCGTTGCACCGCGAGCAGGGTCGGAAAGTCGCTAGAAGCGACCCCATTGAGGACCGTTCGAGACGATTTGGGAGCCGGCAGCAAACGCCCACCATGACCTTCCTGATGCACCCTGATCTGATGGCTGCCAGCTTCTCTCAGGGTCGAGATCAGCGGCTTGGTGCGACGCCCGGTAACCGTTGAGTTCAAGAATTGCTTGCTCGCCTCAAAGCCGATCTTCTTTCGCGCCTCCTTCAGCGAGATCGGGGCGAGTTCCTCTGCCACCAACTCCAACCTCTCACGACGGCTGCTCTCATCGAGTCGAAAGGCCACCGAGTAGCGCAAGGTGGAGATCGAGGCCTCGACTTCGACTCCGAAATCGTCAACGGCTTTCCGATCGACGATCAGATCGGCGGTTAGGCGTATTAGCGGTGCCCTGAAATCACCGAAGGCGGTAAACAACGAGCGGGGCTCTAGCGACCGGCCCCGCGATTCACGCAGCATTTGCACCGCTTCCATGATCGGAAATCGGGCCAGCAGGTGAAGCAGGCGGATGGCATCGAAGATATTCGACTTCCCCGCCCCATTCAACCCGGCGATACAAGTGAAGGGGCCGAGCCGGAGATCGACATCCAAGAGGTTCTTGAAGCCCTCTACTTGCAGCCGGGTCAGCATTCGAGATCCTCGAATCGGTTGCGCCCGGCCAATGGACTTTCACCTGAAGTGGCGGCCATGGCCCCTCTACTCGCCGTTGGCCGCGCCGGCGGCGCTTTCAACGCCATGCCTGACGACGTACTCCTCGACATAGAGCAAGTTTCCCTCGCCGGCACGCTTGACCACGCTGAGCAAGGTGGTCATGGTGCTGACCTCTTCGAGCTGCTCGTCGACGAACCAATCAAGGAAGCGCAAGGCGATGTGGTTGCGCTCCTGCTGGCATTTGTCCACCAAATCGTAGATCTGCTGGGTGACTTCACGCTCCCAGGCCAGAGCAGCCTCCACGGCTTCGACGGCGGAGGAGAACTCACTCCGCGGCGCGGCGATCGCCGGCATCTGCGGGACGCCGCCAACCTCGAGGATGAAGTGGACGAACTTCATCGCATGCTGACGCTCTTCCTCGGACTGGCGAAAGAAAAACTGAGCGAGTTGATCGAGATCCTCGTCGGCGAAGTAGGAAGCGATCGAGATGTATTGGTTGGAAGCGCCCAACTCATTGCCTACCTGGGCGCTGAAGGCATCGATGATGGCTTGGCTGGCTAGCACAGAAGGATCTCCGTCGATTGTGGGTTCGCTGCGCCGCGTAGTCTAGCCTACACTGGAGGTCTTCGTAGGGGCGCACGCCGTGCGCCCCTACAAGCCGGCTACCACCGTTCGCAGTTTTCACTTCTCTGCCGTCCAGCGTGCCAGCCAGGCGAGCACGGTTTGGTGCCATTGGATGCTGTTGTTGGGCCTCAGCACCCAATGATTCTCGTCCGGATAGTACAGCAGCTGGCTGGGCACACCTCGGCGCTGCAAGGCGGTGAACGCCGCCAGGCCCTGGGTGTCGACCACCCGGTAGTCCGCGCCGCCATGCACCACCAGCATGGGGGTCTGCCAGTTGCCGACATGGTTGGCCGGATTGTGGCGCTGGAAGGCCGCTGGCTGCTGCCACGGGGTGCCGCCGAATTCCCACTCGGGGAACCACAGCTCCTCGGTGCTGTAGTACATCGAGGGCAGGTCAAACAGGCCGTCGTGGTTGACCAGACAGCGAAAACGCTCGGGCCAATTGCCGGCGATCCAGTTGATCATGTAACCGCCGTAGGAAGCTCCCAGGGCGCAGACCCGCTCACCGTCGAGGAAGGGGTAGCGGGCGAGGGCCGCCGCCAGCCCTTTCTGCAAATCTTCGAAAGGCTTGCCTCCCCAATCACCGGCGATGGAGTCGGTGAACGCCTGGCCGTAACCCGTGGAACCGTGGAAATCGACCATCACCGAGGCAAAGCCGGCGCCGGCATATATTTGGGGGTTCCAGCGATAGTGAAAATCGTCGCCGAAGGAGCCTTGAGGACCGCCGTGGATCAGAAACGCCACCGGATATCGCTTCTTTGGGTCGAAGTTGGCTGGACGCACCACATAGGCATGCACTGTCTCATCGTTCCAGCCGGCGAAGGTAAACTGCTCGGGCTCCCCCATTGCTACCTGACCAAGACGTTGCCGATTGAAATCAGTCAAACGCTGGAGATCTCCGCCCGCGGCATCGGTGGTGAAAAGTTCCACCGGCGAACGCAGATGGTCGCGACCGAACACCAACCTCTCGCCGACCGCCGCTGGCGAACGCACCCGGCCACCGCCGATCAGCTTATTGACTTCGCCACTCTCCACATCGACTTCGTAAAGCGGCCGGCTGCCGAGGTCGACTACCACGGTGTAGATCTTGCGGCCATCGGCGGAGAAGGTGATTCCGCTGGGCGAACGGTCCCACTCTTCGGTCAGCACCCGCTCGTCACCACTGGCCCAATCGCGCAAGACAATGCGGAAGCGATCGGACTCATAACCCGGCCGGCGCATCGCTAGATAGGCCAAGGTGCGGCCATCGGGAGAAAACACCGGCCCCGTATCCCAGGCGGCATTGTCGCTCAAACGGCGCGGCGCGGCGGAACCATCGACCGGAGCGACGAAAAGGTCAAAATCAGTCGACCAGGGCTCACTAGCACCCGCCGTGCGGGCGGTGAAGACAATCTGCTGACCGTCCGGGGTGAAGGTGATCTCCTCTGCGCCACCGAAAGGCTGCGAAGGTACATCGGCGTCAAGAGCCGCACTGATATCGACCGGTTCCTCCACCCCCAGCCGCCAGGCGAAGAGGTGCGACCGGCTGCCGTCTTTCCAGGTATCCCAGTGGCGGACAAAGAGCCGTTCGTAGAGCTGGCCGCTGACCTTGCTTGCCTGGCGTGCCTCTGCTCGTCGCGCCATGCAAGCCAGATCTGCGCACTCGGCCGCCATCGCCGCGGTGAAGGCCAGCTGCCCAGCCACTTCTGACACCACTAGATTTCCGATGTCGACCGGCAGATCAGTAACTTGCCGCGGCTTGCCACCGGCGATCTTCAAACTCCAGATCTGCGACGACTCTGAACGGGTCGACAAGAAATAGAGGCTCTGCCCGTCCGCCGCCCAGCGCGGGCTGTGGTCGTCTGCCGGATCTTCGGTCAGCCGCCGCGCAAGCGCCGAGCCATCACTGGCCACCAACCACAGATCGGTGCGTCCCTTGTCGGCCGCCAAGTCGGTCGCGCGTACGGTGAAGGCCACCCAGCGTCCATCCGGCGACGGCTGGGGATCGGATAGGCGATCAAACAGCACCAGATCGTCCACCGCGAAGGGGCGAGTCTCGGCCTGAGCGCCGCCACTCAACAGCAGCAACAGCAGAAGTTGAAGGGTGGCGGAAACCACCTTGGAGAAGTACACGGAAGCAGGGCGACAACTGATCAAAGCGAATCTCCTATGGCGGTTCAAGGCGCTCAAAGCCGGCTCAACCCAGCTCAACCTGGCATCAGTTCGGCGGCACGGTAACCCTGAAAATACAACAGCCCGGTCAAGTCGGCATGGTCGATGCGAAAGCGGGCGGCCGCGGCCACCGCCGGTTTGGCGCGGTAGGCGACCCCGAGTCCGGCAAGACCGATCAGTTCGAGATCGTTGGCGCCGTCACCCACCGCGGCGGTCTCGGCCGGGCTGATGCCGAGCTCGCGGATCTGGGCTTCGAGGGCCCGTCGCTTGGCGTCGCGGTCAAGAATCGGCTCACTCACCCGACCGGTCAAACGCCCGTTCTCGATCTCGAGTTTATTGGCCCGCCAATGGGCCACCTTGAGCCGCGCCGCCACCCGCTCTACGAACCAGTCGAAGCCACCGCTGACGATCACCACCCGCACCCCGTGGCCGCGTAAGGTAGCCACCAGCAACTCGGCACCAGGGTTGATTACCAGCGTTTTCCAAGCCTGCTCGAGCAACGCTTCGGGCTGGCCCGCCAGCAGGGCAGTCCGCTGACGCAGGGCGGCGGCGAAATCGAGTTCGCCGTGCATTGCCCGCGAAGTGATCTCTGCCACCTGCTGGCCAACCCCAACCAACTCACCGATTTCGTCCAACATCTCGTTGCCAATCAAGGTGGACTCCATGTCGGCCACCAGCAGGCGCTTGCTGCGACCTTCGCTGCTCTGCACGGCGCAATCGACCGCTGCTCCGGCGAGCTGATCTTCGAGCAACTGCGCGGCCCGTACCGGCCGAAGACCCCGGAAGTACAGATCGCAAGCCACCCCTAGCGCCAACCAATCAACATGCTCCAGCGTGGCACCAGCTCCGCGCAGGGTTTCACTCACCTGGCGCACCAGCTCCCGGGGCAACTCACCGTCGGCGGCGGCCACCAGAGTCGCCACCCAACGATGCTCCAGCTTGGCCAGCCGATTCCAATCGATCGGCGGGGCCTCAGAAGCCGAAGGATGCGATACGCTTACCGACTCGGATGAGGCTCTCACCCCAGTGCTCTTGCGGGCTGTGTCCTTGGTTTTCATAAATCCTGTCTGGTTAGCACTCCTTGCCATGACCGACCCTGAAGCTTAATTTGACCGACACAAAGAAAAAATCTCTCTTCCGCCTGTCAAGCGTCGCCCGCGAAGCTCGCGATCTAATTTGGGCGCGGCGCTGGCGGGTTCTCAGCGGTCTCGGTCTGATCCTGGTCAGCCGGGCTGCCGGTCTGATGCTGCCGGGCAGCACCAAGATTCTGGTCGACGACATCATCTTGCCAGCCGCCGGTGGCGCGACTTCGACCGGGCCGGTCACCCTCGCCGGGGGCCTGGTGAGCATCGAACGGGCCAATCTGCTGGCGGTGTTGTTGCTGGTGGTAGGTTGCGCGGTAGTGGTCCAGGCGATCACTTCGTTTGCCCTGACCCAGCTGCTCAGTATTGCCGCGCAACGGGCCATCACCGAGATGCGCAAATCCGTCCAACAGCACGTCATCCGTCTGCCGGTGGCGTTCTTCGACAGCGCCAAGTCCGGCGCGCTGATCTCGCGCATCATGACCGATCCCGAGGGCATCCGCAATCTGGTTGGCACCGGCCTGGTGCAGCTGGTCGGTGGGCTGATAACCGCCAGCGTGTCGATGACGGTGCTGTTTTATCTCAACGCACAGATGACCTTCTTTATCCTCGGCATCTTGCTGGTGTTCGCGCTGGTCACCGGCTACGCCTTCAAGATGCTGCGCCCCATCTTCCGCCAGCGGGGCGCCTTGAACGCAGAAGTCAGCGGCCGCTTGGCGGAGACCCTGGGAGGGGTACGGATCGTCAAGTCTTACACCGCCGAAAAGCGAGAGGATCTGGTCTTTGCCCGCGGTGTACACAACCTCTACCGGAAAGTGGCCAAGACCCTCAGTGGTTTCGCCTTGGTCGGCAGCCTGGCGCAGATCCTGCTCGGCGCGATCAGCTTGATGATGATGTACGGCGGCACCCGAGCTATCCAGCGCGGTGAGATGAGCTTCGGCGATCTGCTGATGTACATGGCCTTCACCGCCATGGTGGTGGCGCCGATGGTGCAAATTTCGTCGATCATCACGCAGCTAAGTGAAGCATTCGCCGGCCTCGATCGTATTCGCGAACTGCGCCAGAACTCCACCGAGGCCGACGACGATAGCGACAAAGTCAGGCTACAGTCGGTCCGCGGCGATATCGAGATGGACGATGTCACCTTCGAGTACAAACCCGATCTGCCGGTACTGAAACACATCTCGTTCAGCGCCTCAGCCGGCACCACCACCGCCCTGGTGGGTTCGAGCGGCTCGGGCAAGAGCACTTTGATCAGCCTGGTCATGGCCTTCAATCGGCCCAAATCGGGCCGCGTGCTGGTCGACAGCAAGGATCTGCGAGAGGTTCGCCTGGCGGACTACCGGTCGCATTTCGGCATCGTCATGCAGGACAACTTCTTGTTCGACGGCACGGTGGCCGACAACATCCGCTATGGCAACCCCAGCGCCAGCCGCGAGGAGATCGAAGACGCCGGAAGAGTCGCTCACTGTGGCGTCTTCGTAGCTGATTTCCCGGAGGGCTACGACACCGTGGTCGGTGAGCGCGGGGTCAAGGTTTCCGGCGGTCAGCGGCAGCGAATCGCCATCGCACGGGCAATTCTGGCCAATCCGACGCTACTGATTCTCGACGAAGCCACCTCCAGCCTAGATAGTGAGTCCGAAGCACAGATCCAGGACGGCCTGGCCTCGCTGCGCCAAGGGCGTACCGCCTTCGTCATCGCCCACCGGCTGTCGACCATCCGCTCGGCCGATCAGATCCTGGTGCTGGAACATGGAGAGATCGTCGAACGCGGCACCCACGACGCGCTGCTCGCCCTCGGCGGCCGCTATCGCGAGTTGCATGACAAGCAGTATCGTCTAGAACAGAATCGCTTTATCAATCCGGGTGAGGACTTCTCTCCCGAGACCCAAGGCCCACGCTCCGACTTGCCCAAATCGAGCACCAAGTTCTAGGCTCTGACTGCTGAATTCCATGGACGTTCCCAGCTCCCCCCGCCTACCGTCTTGGCCTCCGGACGGCTCGCGGCCTTTGCCAGCCGCCGTGCCGACACTGCGCCACGACGATGGTAGCCTGCGCGGCCGCTGGCGTCGCCGGCCCCCCTGGCTGGTGCCGACAGTACTCTTTCTCGGCACTTGCTTCAGCACGATCTACGCCGGCCGGCTGCGCTACGGCTTAGCTGGAGCGCTGACCTACGCCATCTCTGTGATGGTGATCCTGACTTGCCACGAGATGGGCCACTGGCTACAAGCGCGGCGCTACCGGGTGCCGGCCAGCTTGCCCTATTTCATCCCCATGCCCTTCTCGCCCTTGGGCACCATGGGCGCGATCATCGCCATGCGGTCGCGCATCTCCAGCTCCAAGGCCCTGTTTGATATCGGTATCAGCGGCCCGCTAGCCGGGCTGGTGCCGACCTTGCTAATGACGGTGATTGGCTTACGCCTGTCGACGGTGGTCGATACGCCGCCTCAGGATCTGCAATTCTTCTTCGGCACGCCGCTGCTCTTCCGGCTGCTGATCGAGCATATGTTCGGCGCTCTCGAACCCGGCCAAGTGCTGCTTTTTCATCCCTTGGTGCGCGCCGGCTGGGTGGGCATGTTGATTACCGCCCTCAACTTGCTACCGATCGGCCAACTCGATGGTGGCCACATACTCTATGCGCTGCTGCGCGAGCGGGCGCAGAAGGTCAGCTTGGCCTTGTTGATCGCCGCCGTCCTGGCGGTGGTGGTGGGCGGTTACTACATGTGGTTGCTGATGCTGATCATCCTGATCATGATGGGCTACCGCCATCCGCCGACCAACGATCCCGAAGTGCCCCTGGGCTGGGGCCGGGTGGTCCTGGGCTGGCTGACCTTGGCCTTCTTGGTGCTCGGCTTCACCCCGCAACCCATCGTCTTCGCGCCCCCTGGCACTTTCAGTCCCTGATTCACTGCCCTCGACCAGCTAACGCAGCCACTCGCAAGATCACCTCGACCAGCCTCCGCAATCGGCCCCAGGAGCCAGGATGAAGCAAACGACTTTTCTCGTCACTCTTCTCGCCATCGGCAGTCTCTGGCTGAGCGGCCTCGGAACCCCGTCGGCCGCGGTTGAACTAAAGGACTACTTGCCCTCTGGAATCGAGTACGACCCGCAGATTCCGCGCCCCGCCGAGGTTCTCGGCTTCGAACCTGGCGAGCGCCATGTGCGGCACGACCAACTGGTGGCTTATTTGCGACGGTTGGCGGCAAGTTCCGAGCGCATTCAGATTCAAACCACTGGCCACACCCACGAGGGTCGCGAGCTGCTGCTGCTGACTATTTCTTCAGCCGCCAACCTGGCCCGGCTCGAACAGCTGCGCGGCGAGCATCTGCGACTCAGCGATCCCAGCGTGGCGACCCCCGACACCCGCGACATGCCGGTGGTGGTCAACCTGGGCTACAGCGTGCATGGCAACGAGGCCAGCGGCGCGAACGCGGCGCCGGTGGTGGCCTACCACCTGGCGGCGGCCCAGGGGAGTGAGATCGACCGCTTGCTAGCCACCACCATCATCTTGCTCGATCCGAGTCTCAACCCCGACGGCCTGGCGCGCTTCGCCCAATGGTCGAATATGCACCTCGGCCAGGTACCGGTGGCCGATCCCGACCATCGGGAGCATCGCGAGGCCTGGCCCAATGGCCGCACCAACCACTATTGGTTCGATCTCAATCGCGATTGGCTGCTGCTGCAACATCCGGAAAGCCGTGCCAGGGTGACGCAGTTTCATCGTTGGCGCCCCAACGTGCTGACCGATTTTCATGAGATGGGCTCGGACTCGACCTACTTCTTCCAACCCGGCGTGCCACGGCGGCAGAACCCGCTGACGCCGGCCAAGAACCTGGAGCTGACCCGCAAGATCGCCAGCTTTCACGCCCAAGCCCTCGATCGAGCCGGTCGCCTTTACTACAGCGAAGAGACTTTCGACGATTATTACTTCGGCAAGGGCTCAACCTACCCCGACTTGCACGGCGCCATCGGCATCCTGTTCGAGCAGGCCAGTGCTCGCGGTCTGCTACAGGCCACCGTCAACGGACCGTTGAGCTTCCCGCTGGCGATCCACAACCAAGTGCTGACTTCGCTGTCGACCCTCGCAGCAGCTGTCGACCTACGCCACGAACTGCTCGACTACCAGGCCGAGTTTTACCGCACCGTCGGCCGCCAGACCGCGGGCTCCGGCTTGGCCGGTTGGGTTTTCGGCGAGCCCGCCGATGAAGCCCGCCAGCACCACTTGCTGGAGCTGCTGGCAGGGCATCAGATTGTTTTCCAACGTTCGCAGCAGCAGCTCGAGGTCGATGGCCAGAGCTTCGCCGCCGGCAGCTGGGTGGTACCCCTCGACCAGCCCCAAGGGCGGCTGGCGCGAGCCCTCTTCGAGACTCGTTTGGAATTTCCCGATACGGTGTTCTACGACGTCTCGACCTGGACTCTGCCACTGGCCTTCGACATCCCTTGGGCGGCCCTCGACAAGCGCCAACTGGCCGCCGCCAGTGCCGCAACAAGCACCCTGCCGAGCTTCCCCAGCGGCCATTTCGAGCCCACCGAAGAAGCCTATGCCTTCGCCTTCGATTGGTCGGGCTACTACGCTCCGCGGGCGCTCTATCGACTGCTCCGAGCCGGCGTCCGGGTGCGGGCGTCGAGCAAGCCCTTCGAGGCTCTCACCGCCGCTGGCCGGCACCAGTTCAGCCGCGGCGCGGTGGTCGTCCAGTTGGCCACCCAGGAAGTTCAGCGCAGCTTGATCATCGAGTTGTTGCAGCAGGCAGCGACGGCGGACGCGCTCGAGGTTCACTCCCTGAGCAGCGGTTGGACGCCGCAGGGGGTCGATCTCGGCAGCCCCAGCTTGCAGCCCTTGCGCCGGCCACGGCCGGCTCTGCTGGTGGGCCGTGGCGTCTCCGACTACGAAGCGGGTCAAGCCTGGCACCTGCTCGACCAGCGCTTCGGAATCGAACTACCGCTGATCGACACCGCCCGGCTGCCACAGGTCGATTTGCAACGTTTCAGCCACCTGATCCTGGTCGATGGCGGTTACTCCACCGTCGACGAAGAGATGCGCGCCGAGCTGCGCCGTTGGGTGCATCGTGGCGGCGTTCTGATCGCTATCAAGCAGCCCGTTGAATGGGTCGACCGCCAGATCCGCGAGGATCCCGCCGCCCCCTCGCCGTCCAATGCGAACGCCGAGCCCTCCAGGTCGCCGAGCGGTGA
Organism: Candidatus Multivoradales bacterium; assembly: GCA_965248925.1. Taxonomy (GTDB): domain Bacteria; phylum Acidobacteriota; class Thermoanaerobaculia; order Multivoradales; family J023; genus CBDFLE01. Next base: position 1,760,901 of record CBDFLE010000005.1, read on the forward strand.
ACCAGCGACTGGCGATGCCGAAACCGCTGAGGACCCCCGCCGTCCCTGGGATCAGCGCGAGCAGGACCGCGCCGAGGCGCTGATCGGCGGCGCCATTTTCGAAGTCCAGCTCGACACCACCCATCCGTTGGCCTGGGGCTACCCGCGCGACAAGCTGGCGGTGTTTCGCAATCATGCCAAGGTGTGGCAGAGCGAGCCCGATCACTACGCCACCGTCGCCCGCTATAGCCCGGCGCCCCTGCTGTCGGGCTACTCGTCGCCCCAAAACGTCTCGCGCATCGCCGGCACTCCGGCGGTCACCGCCCACGCCGTCGGCCGCGGCGTGGTCATTCGCCTGGCCGACGATCCCAATTTTCGCGCTTACTGGTTCGGCACCAACAAGTTGTTCTTGAACGGGCTATTTTTCGCCCCCTTCCTCAAGGCTGAGCGCAACGGTGACGACGCGGCGCAGGAGTGAGGGCCTTGGGCTGATAGCCTTATCGCTGTGCGAATGCCAGAATCCACCAAGCCGATGAATAGCAAAACCGCCGCGAAAACTCGCCAGATAGTCCGCCAGCTGAAAAATGCCCTGGCCGATCGGGAAGAGGTCGCCGTGGCCTACCTCTTTGGTTCGGTAGCCCGTCAGGAGGCGAGCCCCGGCAGTGATGTCGACGTCGCCATCCTGCTGGCAAAACCGGTTTCAAGCCCGCTGCATTTTCGTGCCTGCCTGGCCGAAGATCTCGGCCGCGCCACTCGCCGACGGGTCGACGTGGTCCTACTCAGCGAAGCCTCGCCGGTGCTCGCTGCGCGGGTGATCTGGGACGGTCTAACCATCCTGTCGCGCGATGAATCGGCTCGAGTTCGTTTCGAATGCCATGCGTTGTCGCGTTACTTTGATACCGCCCCCCTGCGTCGGGTCCACGAAAAAGCATTGCTCGACGACATTGCCGAGGGCCGCTTCCTTGGTTGACCGCGAAGTGATCGTGGCGCGCCTCGAATTGCTGCGACTCAATGTTCGGCGGCTGCGAGACGTGCTGGCGGCAGGTAGAGAGGCTTTTCTGGCCGAGGAAGATCTCTTCCTCAAAGCCGAAAGGTGCTTGCAAGTAGCACTGCAAGCGATGCTCGATATCGGCAATCATCTGATCGCTAGCGAGGGCCTGGCCAGGCCCCACGGCTATGAAGACATCGTACCTTCCCTGGCTCGGGCAGGATTGATCGACGCGGCTCTGGCGAAGCAGCTGCGCGGCGCGGCGGGCATGCGTAACATTCTCGTCCACGCTTACCTCCGCATCGACCACGAGCTGATTTTCACTGAGCTGGAAAGAGATCTGCCAAGCTTGGAGGAATTCGCTCGGCAGATCGCGGCTTTACTTGCTCGCCAGGAAAAAGGCTAGCGTATCGCGGTACCGCCGCGAGGGGTTGAAACCCCTCGCTCCTGCATAACGTCCCCGTGGGACGAGGAAAGTAGACCTCCTCAAACCTGGTTTCTTGCTCAGAGCTTCAGCTGCCGCGCCGGCAGACCCCGACAACGGCCACGCTGGAGTAGCTCGCGAGCGTGGTCAATCGCCGCTTGGGTGAGTTCTTGAGCCTCGGCGATTCGGCTGAGTTCGAGGATCGCGCCCTCGATCAAGCTGTTGCTCTCCTCTACCATCAGCACAGAGGCCATCTCGCGAGCCCGAGTGCCGGCCTCTCGGTGCGCCCCCAAGGCAAGCAAGGTTTCCACCAAGTCCACGGTCAGCAGGGCGGCGTCAAGCAAGCTGATCTCACTGAGGTGGCGAAGGGCGCGCTTGAAACCCTGCCGAGCGCGCTCGAATTCGCCCCGGCGGTAGGCCAGCTCGGCGCCAGTCCAAGCCAAGTGTCCTTGGACCAGCGGCCATTCCTCCCCCAGTTCCACCGCCCGCCGCCACTGGGCAGTGGCCTTGCTGGTCTCGCCGACTTTGCTGAGAGCCACGGCGTAGAGCCGATGGCCAGCGGACCGCAGAGCGTACTCGGTCACCGGGCAGGCATCGATAGCCAGGGCGTAGAACGGCAACGCGGCGCTAGTACGCGCGGCAAAGTGGCAGCTGTTGGCTTGCAAGAGCAGACTCACGGTCAAGCGGCTGAAGTCCCCCATCGCCAGTGCCCGGCTAGCCGCTGCCCGGCCCACCTCGGCAGCCTTTTCAGCATTGCCGCGGGTCAACCACTGGCCACCCACCAGCAGATCCCAACGCAGACGCAAAGCTGGCGACAAGGGCAGCATCGGCCACCACACCGCTGCCGCGATCTGCTCGCCGGTGCTCAGCCAGCCGCCGGTTCGACAAGCCGCCATCAGCACCCGCGCCACCTCGGCCACTGCCTCGCAGCCGCGCCGGGTATGCACCGCAGCGCCACGGACCAAGGCCAGACCCAGTCCGATCGCGGCGGCTGGATCGTGTTGCAGCACGTCCTGAAGATGGGCGCAGGCCAAGCTCACCGCCGGCAACGAACGCCAGCGGGGATCTTGGGCAAAACTGTCACCGAGGGCACTTGGCGGACAGTAGGTCAACAGGCCCCGCAGATGCTCCTCCGAGCCCGCCTCGGCAGGCTGCCGTTCGCCACCGAGAAAAGCCTGGCGCAAGCTGGCGGCCACCACCTTGGCCGGGCCACTCGCCACCCCTTCAGGAGGCCCTTCTCCAGCCACCAAGCGCAGCCGATCGAAGAAATCTGCGGCCGGCACCTGCAACACCTCTAGCACTCTTTCGAGCTGCTCAAAGCTGATCCGCTCACCGGCCAAGAGCTTCGATAGATAGCCACTCGAAATACCACCCCGGCGCTCGATCTCACACAGCCGCAGGGGATGCGCGGTGACGACTCGCCGCAGCACGCGGCAAACAATCTTCTGACAACCCGCTATTCGCTCCTCGCTCATAGTGTCCTCATCCCTGGTCTTGAATCCCAACTCCCCATCATTGAGTCTCTATTTTCTAAGCAATCAATAGGGGCTATTCACAACTTTCTACGATTATAGAGTGTTTCTCTTCAGAGTTCTTGGCAATCTCTTACCAATTTCAGGGAAATCGACCAGGCGATGGGATGCGGCGATAGCTTGTTCTCGATGACCCACGCAGCCACCAGCCCAGCGAGCAGAGCGCTCGCCAGAGTCGCCAGCCCGCGGGTACTGAGCGCGGCGACGAGCGGGCATCGCGACCGTCACCTGCCCCCCTCTCCAGAAGTCGTCGCGCGGTGCGGCGTCAATCTGCTGTCCCCCGGCCGGGGTCCTGCTCTCTCGGGGCTCTGGCCGGGGTCTTTTTACTCAGCTTGCCCTGACCGCGCAGGCTTGAAAGGACTTCAATGAGCCAGCAATGCCCAACCGACCCAGCCGACGACCTCCAGCTGCAGTTGACCAAGGCCGCCGACCTCCTCGCCCGCGTCACCCACCTGCTGCGCCAACTAGCCCCCGACGACCTACCCACCGAGCCGGCAGCAGACGCTCCCCTAGTCGCCGCCGCCTTGCAGCTGCTGCCGGTGGTGCGCCAGATCTACCTCCGCCCCGCCACTCTGGCAGTCAAATCGTTGATTCTGGCCCTGGCCGGCGAGGACAGCGATACCGATCAGGCCCTCGACCTGCTACGCCAGCTGATCAGCACCGAGATCCAGGACTTCCGCTGCTACACCGACGGCCCCTGCTGGCCCTCACCGAGTGCGGGAGAGATTATCTAGGCGCCAAGTAGAAACCTAGGATCAGGCGTTGATAGGGCTAGGGAGACTTATCGTCACAATGGGCCAGAGCCACCTCGACGGTCTCGCCCTCAGGCTCCGAGGCGACCACCTCTTCAGCCTGGCAGAGGGTCCAACTCGGGTTCCTACTCTCGTAGTCAGCCAGCTGAACCTTGTAGCGGATCCCCGGGTAAGCCGTGCGCACCTTGCCGACAAAAACCGCATCGGCTGAAGAATAGCTAGCACAGGGCGTTGCCGATCCCACACAAGAGCAAGATTTAACAGCACCAGCACCGCAGAAGAGCAAGGTCACGACAAACATCGTCGCTCTTAACCACTGAATCGCAAGCATGCAGGGAACCTCCATCTACCATCATTGCGCCGCGGCCGGATGCTTAGCTCAGAACATCCGCGAAGCCATCTCCACCAAGGCAACGCCCGCCGGCACCAGAGCGCTGCCAGTTTCGGCGGCGTTCTTCAACACCTCGCTGGCGGTCTTCAGCTTACCCAGCACGGCGGCGCCGTTGGGCCGCGACTTCTCCAGCTGCTGCCGGGCCCCCGCTAGCTCAGCGTCCACCACTTCAGTGATTTCGGCGTCCAGACCACCGCGATCGAGCTCACCCCGCAGCTGGTCCAGCGCCGCCAACAGCTCGCCGAGCGAAGACCCACCAGCCTGCTGAACCCGAGCTTTTCCAGCCGCCAGAGTGGAGCCGACCACGCTGCCGCCCACCGCAATTCCGCCGTTCGACGCGCTGACTGATTGGGGATCGTGCTTATCTTCCGGCATCGCTTCACCTTCCTAATTTGGATTATTGTCGAAGCAACAGAAGTCAGAAATCAGGAATCAGAATTCGCCAGGGAGAGAACCACTCGAAAACCGATGTCGCCGAGGAAGTTCCCAGGATCGAACCCGAGCGAGAAGCGCAGCGAGCGAAGTCTCCGGAATTCCAGTAAGACCCTCCCCTGAGGATCCTGAAGCCTCTTCTTTCAACTTCTTCCCTCTCGTCTGGCTGCCAGCGATAGCCGTACTGCTCCGACCGTGCATCTTCGCCCCATAGGGTCGAAGTCCACTCCCAGACATTGCCAATGGCGTCTTGTAAACCGAACCCGCCCTGCCCCTCTGGGAACATTCCCACGGACGAGGTTTGGCTGAGGCCGGTCTCGCGTACATTGGCTTTCTCGGGATCATACTGCGTCTTCCAGGGCCAAATGGTCTGGGCTCCGCCTCGGCTAGCCCGCTCCCATTCAGCTTCGTTGGGCAAATGTACCCCGAAAGGTTGGCGGCCAACGCCTCGCGGCAGGGGCGCTCTGCGGGTAGTTCTTAGACGCCGACCTAGCCAGCGGCTGAACGCCAGCGCCTCGAACCAAGAAATGCCCACCACCGGCCGGCTGGGCGAGGCCCAACGCGGATGCCCCCACCAAAAAGGCAGCTGGCGCTTCTCCGGCGGGCGCCGAGCGAGCCAATCGAGCCAGTTCTTGCGCTCTTCTTCACTCAACCCTTCGATTTCAGGCTCCAACTCACCGCGCAGCCAGGCTAGGCCGCGCTGGCCCCAGAGATCTGGGTCGTCGTAGTCGACTTCTCGTAGGAAAACCGCGTATTGGGTGTTGGTGATCGGATAGCGACTGATCCAGAAACGGCGCAGCTTGACCGGGTGAGCGGGCTTTTCCCAGTCCTTGGCCTCGGGGTCGTCGTCGGGGCTGCCAAGGATGAAGCTACCGCGAGGGATGGTCAGCCAATCGATGTCGGGCCAGACAGTTTCGCCCACGGTGGTGGTGGCGACGCCGGGCCGCGAATCGCCCAAACGGCCGAGGGCATCGCCGGCTTCGAGGCGTTCTTTGGCCGGTAGATGGCCGCCTGCCACCAGGCGGCTCAGCCATTGGCGAATACGCTCCAGCTGCATGGCGAGGGTGGGCTCGTCCGGCGACAGAAAAGGTGGCTGGAAGTTGTTGGCCGTTCCTTGCTCTGCCGCGGCCTGGCCCAAGCGTAGCTCGATCGCCAGCAGCCCGGACACCAGGGCACGCCGCCACTGAATATCCTTAACCTGATCGACCTCATCTGGAGGATCGCTGGGGAGCAGCAAGAGCAGGGATTCGAGCAGCGACCCGGTGCCACCGCGAGCGATCTTGCCGTAGCCCAATAGGACGACTTCCCGCCACCACAGAGGGTCGACTTCGAGTTGCCGGATCAAGGCTCTGGAACCGCCACGATCGGCAAGATAGTGCGCCGCCAGGTATTCCTGAATACAACGGTGCGGGAACATGTACACCCCGTCGCGGGGACTGATCAGAAGGCCGGCACGGTCGCGCAAGTAGGCGGTGAGTTGGCGGGTGGTGAGGTCGCCTTGTAGATCCTCGAAGGCCTCTAGCAACTCATGATGACTGATGTCGGCCGGCCGGTCGACGGTCTGGCCGCTCTCCAGGGTCTCAGACTCAGCCTCGCGCTGGCGCTGATGAACCGCGAAGGCCAGGGCCGCCAGGGCGTTGAGCAAGCGGGACTCGGGAACTTTGAGCACTCTGAGGATGCTGGGTTCGGTGATCTCCTTTTGGCTCTCGTCGTCCCAGACCCGGCGCTTGTCTTGCCATCTGTAGAGCAGCAGGTCAGTGCTGGTGGCGTAGAGATCAGCGCGGTCTTCAGGCAACTTGCCGCTGGCGTGCAAGGTCGCCATCAAGGTAAGCAGTAAAGGCTGCGAGGCCAGGTCTGCGAGGTAGCTCTGATCAGCGATGGCATCGCGCAGCTCCTTGGCTTTGGCCGCAACATTGAGCGCATCGGTATCTAGCGAGGAACGCACCACCTGGTACCAACGCTCGATGAAGGTCTCGACCTGCGGCTGGCGAAATGGCGCCACACCCAGCGTCTCGAAACCGGACAGCGGCCGGCTTTCTGCGCTGTAAGCGTAAGGACGGGCGGTGACCAGCAGCCGCGATGGCTGCTCGCCGAAGGAGGCCGCCAGGTCTTCCACCGCCTGCAGCAAGCGCTCGCGGCGGTCGGCGGTGGTCGGCACTTCGTCGAGGCCGTCGAGAATCCACAGACCTCCATCGGTCAGCAGGCGGCCGCGTAGCAAGTCCATCAGCCGGCGGGCACCGGCCGGATCGATTGCCTCGTCCAGGCTGGCTTGCAATGCGGTCCACAGCAGGCTGGCTTGACCTTGGCCCAGCCGCGGCACACTGCCCGCCAGTTGACGCAGGGTGAGCCGCACCGGTACCAGCCCCACCAGGCTTTCGGGTAGGCGCCGGTCGCCGGTGGCTAGCAGGAAGCAGAGGTGCTGAGCGAAAGTGGTCTTGCCGGAGCCCGGATCACCGAGCAGGATGTGATGCCGGGCCTGGCCAGAGACCGCTTCGAGCAAGTCGCGGTGCTCTCCGTCAGCACCGCGCGCTAGCCGCCAGGACCAATCCCGGCAATCTTCGTCCTCTTTCGGGACGGGCGGCGTCGAGACTTCCAGCTCGACGTAGACCTGCGACAGGCGAAGGTCGCTGTTGGCGGTGACGAAACGTGGCTGCACCTTGCCCAGCGGTAGTCGCTCGGCGCGGCCAGCTAGCCACTGCAGGTAGCTGGCGTAGAGATCATCGTCCGAGAGCGCATTCGCATCACCGACAACAATCTGGGCGTTAATGACGCTGCCGCCAATGGCTAGAGCACCCGCGCTGGCACTGACCGGCCTTGGCGCCTCTGCGGCCTGCTGACCTAGCTCTTGCTCTATGCGTTGCTTGCGCTCTTCGAGTGCGCGCATCTGCTGCTCGATGTCTTCGAGCACTGCGGCGCTGCCATCCTGTTTCAATCGATCGGACATAGTGTTTTCTCCCCAATCTAGAGGCAATCCCCAAGACCCATCGGCCGGGTCACGATGCAAGAACAAAACTGTGCTCGACAATCATATCGTCATGGCTCGCCATACTGGGAAACCCACCACTGGACAGGTTAGAATCGCCGAGCACCCAACGGGTGCAAGTGTCTTTCCTGGGCCACCGCCCAAGTCTCAACCAGCCTGCTGCGAGGGATCGTGATGATCGATCGGTCTGCGTCCGTCGAGAGCCTGCTCGCTCCTAGCGATACTTTTGCCCGCCGCCATCTGGGCTCGTCTAAGGCCGATATCGGACAGATGCTCGACGCTGTCGGCGCCGCTTCGATGGCGGAGCTGATCGACCAGACCATTCCGGCGGCGATTCGCTGTCAGCAAGAGCTGCGGCTTGAGAGCCTCGACAACGATCAACCTCTCGGTGAGCACGCTCTGCTGCAACGGCTGCGGCGGATGGCTGGGCGCAACCGGCTGATGCGCTCTTACCTCGGCATGGGCTATGCCGACTGCCGGGTGCCGGCGGTGATTCAGCGCAATATCCTGGAGAATCCGAGCTGGTATACCCAATACACCCCTTATCAGTCGGAAATCTCTCAAGGCCGGCTGGAGGCGCTGCTGAATTTTCAAACGGTGATTTGCGACCTCACCGGCCTGCCGGTGGCCAATGCCTCGCTGCTCGATGAGGGCACCGCCGCTGCCGAGGCGATGAGCGTTTGCCACGCCGCCGCCCGGCGGCGACGGCCGGCCTTTTATGCCGCTGAGAACTGCCACCGGCAAACCCTCGCGGTGCTGCGCACTCGGGCTGGCGGATTGGGTATCGACTTGCGGCTGGGACCAGCTGCCGAGGCGGATTTCGCGGCCGGGGATCTCTGCGGTCTGCTGCTGCAATACCCAGCCACTGATGGCCGCATCTACGATTACCGGGCGCTGATCGCCAAAGCGCAGCAGGCCGGCGTGCGGGTGGTGATCGCGGCCGACCTGCTGGCTCTGGTGCTGCTGCGTTCACCGGCGGAGCTAGGGGCCGATATCTGTGTCGGCTCTAGCCAGCGCTTTGGCGTGCCGCTGGGCTTTGGCGGACCCCATGCCGCATTTTTCGCCATCACGGAGTCGCTGAAGCGACAGCTGCCGGGACGAATTATCGGCATTTCGAAGGATCGGCTGGGCCAACGGGCACTGCGCATGGCGCTGCAAACCCGCGAGCAGCATATTCGCCGGCAGAAGGCCACCAGCAATATCTGCACGGCGCAGGTCTTGTTGGCGATCATGGCCGGCATGTATGCGGTCTACCATGGCCCGCAGGGATTGCGGCGCATCGCTCGGCGAGTGCATGCCATGGCCGCCGCCCTAGCGGCGGGCCTGCGCCGGCTTGGCCTGGACCTGCCGCCGCAGCCGTTTTTCGACACCGTGCGGGTGGGGGTCGGCGAGGGACTCGCCGATCTGGTGCTGCAAAGGGCGCTCGAAGCCGGCATTAACCTGCGCCGGCTCGACGCCGACACGGTCGTGGTGGCTCTTGACGAGACCGTCGAGCTGGCCGATCTCGACGATGTCCTGGCAGCTTTCGCCGCCGCCGTCGGCCGGCCGGCCCTTGGCGCCGCTGAGCTCTTGGCGGCGGCTGATTTGGAACTCTGCGAGCCTCATCGCCGGACTTCGGACTTCCTCACCCACGAGGTTTTCCAGCGTTACCACACCGAGCATGAATTGCTGCGCTACATCCACCGGCTGGCCAACCGGGATCTGTCGCTGACCACCTCGATGATCAGCCTCGGCTCCTGCACTATGAAGCTCAATGGCACTTCCGAGATGTTGCCGGTGAGCTGGCCCGAGTGGAACAGCCTGCATCCGTTTGCGCCAGCCGAGCAAAGCGCTGGCTACGCTGAGCTGTTTCGTACTCTCGAAAGCTGGTTGGCGGAGATCACCGGCTTCGCCTCGGTGTCGCTGCAACCCAACGCCGGCTCGCAGGGGGAGTACAGCGGTTTGATGGTGATCCGCGCCTATCACGCCGCCGGTGGCGAGGAGCGGCGAGATGTCTGTCTGATTCCCGTTTCGGCCCATGGCACCAACCCGGCATCGGCGGTGATGGCCGGGCTGCGAGTGGTGACTGTGGCCTGCGAGGAAGGGGGCGACATCGACCTCGAGGACCTGCGAACCAAGGCCGCCGAACTTGGCGACCGGCTGGCGGCACTGATGATCACCTACCCCTCGACCCACGGCGTGTTCGAGGAGAGTGTCGGCGAGGTCTGTGCCGTGGTGCACGCCCATGGGGGGCAGGTCTATCTCGATGGCGCCAACATGAATGCCCAGGTCGGCCTCTGCCGACCCGGGGATTTCGGTGCCGATGTCTGTCATTTGAATCTGCACAAGACTTTCTGCATTCCCCACGGCGGCGGCGGTCCCGGCATGGGGCCGATCTGCATGGCCGAGCACTTGGCTCCCTTCTCTCCCGGCCACCCACTGATGAAGGTCGGCGGTGAGGCGGCGATGGGAGCGGTGGCGGCGGCGCCCTGGGGCAGCCCGTCGATCTTGCCGATTTCTTGGGTCTACATCGCGTTGATGGGTACCTCCGGACTGCGCCGAGCCTCAGAGCTGGCGATCTTGAATGCCAACTACATGGCCCAGCGGCTGGCCGAGCACTTCCCGATCTTGTTCCGCGGCGCTCGCGGCCGGGTCGCCCACGAGTTCATTCTCGACTTACGGCCGTTCAAGAAAAGCGCCGGGGTCGAGGCCGAAGACGTGGCCAAACGGCTGATGGACTTCGGCTTCCACGCCCCGACCATGTCGTGGCCAGTGGCCGGTACGCTAATGATCGAGCCCACTGAAAGCGAATCGCGGGCCGAACTCGACCGCTTCTGCGAGGCCATGATCTTGATCCGCGGCGAGATAGAGGCGATTGAAGACGGTCGCCTCGACAGCAGCGATAATCCGCTGAAGAACGCGCCGCACACCGCCGCCGAAGTGACCGCAGAGGAGTGGCAGCACCCTTATGGTCGACAGCAAGCGGCCTTCCCCGCGCCGTGGGTACGGGAGGCCAAGTTCTGGCCCCATGTGGCGCGGGTTGATAACGCCTTTGGCGACCGTCATCTAGTGTGCTCCTGCCCGCCGATCGAGAGCTACCTGCCCCCGAGCTAGCTGGGCTGAGGACCCCTTGGCCGCTGGCCAGCGATGAACGGGCGGAGAGCCGCCAGGGCAGCCATCAAGACCGTTCGGCAGACTCCCTGTCAGAAATCGGGCGCTGATCGCGAATCCCCGTAGGAAGCCAACCATCCGACCTCAGTAGCGCACCATGGCCCGATCGGGTAGCTCGGACTGTCGGAAACCACGGGGATCGTCATCTATGACCTGGGTCCTGACTGAGAACTCGCCTGGCGGACGAACTCTAGCGCTCGCCGATTCCGCCGCCACCACGGCTGAAGAGCCCAAGCTGTCTGCCCAAACCGGAGTACCATCCCATAGAATCGTGCCCGACGCCTCTTCTCGGGTCGAGGTGAATGGGGACCGGCGCCAACTAACTGCCCGCAGCGTGCGCCCTGTCGCAGCCGCCAAGTCGGCCGCGAACCGGGGATCCCCACGCCGTCACCAGGAGCGATTTCAGACCATCGGCGAAGTAGCGCGTCAGAGCTTGGGGAATTGGATGGTCGAGGAACTCACACCCACCCTGGTCAACGGCGCGGTCGCAGGCGACCCGAAGGCACTCAGCCGCCTGATCGATCTGCTGACCCCCCTGGTGCAAGTGCGCGTTGCCCGCATTCTGCTGCGCCGGTCGGCGGGCAATGCGCAACACGACATCCGCCAGGATGTCGAGGACTTTGTCCAAGAGGTCTTCATCCAGCTTTTTGCTGACGGCGCCAAAGTGCTGCGCAGCTGGCAAACCGACCGCGGTTTGTCGCTGGCTAACTTCGTCGGTCTGGTCGCTGAGCGGCGGGTGATCTCAATCCTCCGCAGCGGCCGGCGCAACCCCTGGCGAGAAGAGCCGACAGCGCCGGAGGAACTCGACGTGATTCGTCAAGACGGGCCTGAGAACCAAGTAGCCAACCGCGACCTGCTACGCCAGCTGCTCGGCCGCTTGCAGCAGAAGCTCAGCCCGCTTGGCTGGAGGCTGTTCCACTCGATTTTCGTCGAGGAGAAAACAGTGACGGAAATCGTCGCCGCGGAATCGATGACCGCGGATGCGGTCTACGCTTGGCGCAGCCGTCTGCGCCGGCAAGCACAGAAGATTCTCCGGTCCTTGGAGTCAGAGAGTTGACCTTTGTTGCGAATACCCCTCTAGAGGAGGGTAAGCAAAATGACCAACGATGAAATAATGCAATCTCTGGCTCGGCTGGCGCAGGACGACGAGCGCTGGCTACGACTCAGTGATGGCAGCCTGCCGGCGGCAGAGCGAGAGCGCTTGGCCAGCCGAGCAGCCAAGGACCCCGAACTCGGGCGGGCTTACGAAGCCTATCGGCCCTTGTCCGACGAGATCCGCGGCCGGATAGTAGAGCGTGCTCGGTTGAGTATCGGCCATCGCAAGGCATCCGCGACGACCAGCGCGGCAGAGGAGGAGGGCCAAGCTCCTCAGAGTCGCTGGTTCCGCCAGCAGCGCTGGGCCCTGCCGGCGATCGGTGCCTTGGCCGCTACCTTGCTGCTGGTGTTGTGGCCACGGGCGACGCTAGCGCCGCTGCCCGGATTTGCGTTGGAGCACTCGGGAGGTATCAGCGTCGAACGATCCATCGTGGTGACCGCCAGCACCTACCATCCGGATAGCGAGATCAAGTTGCTGCTGCGCCCCGAGACCGCGATCGAAGGCGAACTCGAAGCAGCTTTGTTCGCCGATCTCGGCGGCGGTCTTGAGCGCCTTGCGATCGAGCCGACGCGGATCTCGGAGGCCGGTAACGTGTTGTTCGCGGCCGATCGCTTTGCCGACCTGTTTCCTGGCGTCGCCAGCGGTAGTGTCGAGGTTTGGCTGGTAGCCGGCCGCACCGGCAGCCTACCGGATGCCGCCACCCTGGCCGCCCTCGATACGACCACCGCCAGCGGCGCAGATTGGTCAGCACAATCTGCAAGATTGCCCTTCGCTGAGGTACCATGATGGCCGGTTGAACAATCAAAGCCGCAGAATAGGCCTTTTAGCCAACGCTGGCATACCAGTGCTGGCCCTGGTATGCGCAGCTTGTCAGATGTCCCCCCCGCCGGCAGAGTCCACTCTCTCCACGAGCACCCCGCGAGTCGAATACAACGGCTGCTTCACCACCATCGGCGACGCTTGCGCCCCGTACGACCCGTTTCAAAAAGCTAGTCAGCTCAGACTGTGGATCTGGCCCGCGGACACCGTGGTCGAGGTGCGAGATGACCGCCTCGAGTGGCCGGCAGACGAGACCGACTCTGCGCCCATCCAAGGCGGCAGGCTGTACATTATCGAGCTGCCGCGCGGCACCTATGAGTTGGTTCTGGGCTTACGGCTTGGCGGACTGGAGGTCGACTGGCGGCTGGAGATTATCGAGCTGCCGAATTCGACCTTGTTGGACGACATTCTGGCCAACAAGCCAGAGATTCTCGCCCGGGCTGGGGCGGCCGTCGACCAAGACTTGCCCGCAGCCCATCTCGGTTTCGCCCATTGGGTCTTGGCGAATCTGCTCAAGACCGCCAACAAAGAAGCGAGCTACACCCATCTCGAGCGAGCCATCGAGTACCACGGCGCCGCTGGGTATCACCTCGACCAACTGGCCAGTGCCGCCAACCTATCTTGGCAGTTGCTTTACGACGGCTCCCCCGAACGCGCCCGCGAGGTCATCGAAGCGATCCCCCAGCGGGCGCGAGAGCCGGGGCTGGCCAGCTACCGCCGGGCCTACCAACGAGGACTGGTAGCCGCCCGCACCGGCGATGCCCGCAACGCCCTGCGACTCCTGGGCAACGCGGTGCGCCAAGCCGAGCGCCTCGGTTTCCGCGATAAGCGCCGGCAAGCTCTACAAGTTCTGGCCAACCAACTGCTGCTGCTTGGACGGGGCAGCGAAGCGCTACGCATTTTTGCCGACCTGGAGCAAGACTTCGCCGGACTGGGACCTTGCACCCAGGCCCGCATACTCGACAATCAAGCCTGGCACATGCTGCTAGAGTTCGAGAGCAGACGCTTGGCCGAGGATCCACTGCCCAAACTGCTTGAGGCCCGCCACCTACTGGCCAATTGTCGCGCCAGCAAGAGGAATCGGGCCGAGCAAGAAAGAGAAATCGAGCAGCAAACGGTCAACCAGGCCACCAATCTGGCCCTCGCCTACCTGCACGCCAACCAGCTCGACAAGGCTGCTGATGAACTCCAGGAGGCGCGCCGCATCCGCCAGCGGGCACAGCTCTGGCAGGTCTTTTGGTGGCAGGACATCGAGGCCCGGATCGCGCTGGCCCAGCAGCAGCCGCAGAGAGCACTGACTCTCTACGAGCAACTCGAAGCCTCCGCCAGCAGCGGCTACATGCCCGACGTTCACATCCGCGCGGCATTGGGCAAGGCGAGGGCACGCAAGGCGCTCGGCGACGCTGAAGAGGCCTTACGAATCCTCGGCGACAACGAGATCCTGCTGGAAGAGGCAGCGCTGCAAGTACCGATCGACATCGATCGTGCTAGATTCTTCGCCCGCCGCGAAACCAGCACCCGCCTGTATTTGCAGCTATTGATCGACGCCGGCAAGAAAGAGCAAGCTCTCAGCGTCGCCCGGTTGGCGCGTTCACGAGTCCTGAGAAGTCTGCTCCGCGACGTTCACCTGGCTCGACTGACAGCACCAGATCGCCGCCGTTGGCAAGTTAAAATCGATCAGTACACCGCCTTGCGCAGCCAGCTGGACCACGAGCAAGCAGACGATTGGCAGCTCGCCAAGGACCAACTGAGCCAAGTCAGAGCTAAGCGCTTGGGCCATCGGCAGAGCTTGAAGCACCTGCTGGACGAGGCCTATGCCATGCTCTCAGAAGCACGCTCGAGCGCAGCTGAATGGGGCCGCCTGGAGAGCCTTCCCAAACTCGAGACCGGCGAAGTCCGGTTGCTCTACCACCCCCTACCCGAGGGTTGGGTGGCATTCGTCGAGAGCGCGGCCGGGATCCACTTCGAGATTCTCGATCAAATCGATACCGCCGCTGATCCCGAGATCTTGGCGGCGGTTCTGTTGCAGCCCTTCGCCCGGGAGATCGCCGCCGCCAGTGCTCTGCGGGTACTTCCCTACGGTGCGATTCGTGCTGTCGATTTCCATGCCTTGCCCTTCGGTGACGCTCCCCTGCTAGCCACCCGAACCGTGGTCTACGGTCTCGACCTGCCCCCCGCGCCACGGTCGACGGCCGCTGACAAGCCGGTGGCACTGGTGGTTGCCGATCCCACCGGCGACTTACCCCACTCGCGCCAGGAAGCACGAGCCATGCACTTCGCGCTAAGCAAGAAACAGCCTTCGCAGCTGCTCGAGGGCAGCTCTGCCGATGGTGATGCGGTGCGCCAAGGGCTAGCCCATAGTGATTTCTTTTACTATGCCGGTCATGGAGTGTGGGCTAGCTGGGAAAGTGCGCTGCCGCTGCACCACGGCTCGCGCCTTGATGTCGGCGACGTCCTAGCACTGCCACGGGTGCCCCGCCAGGTGATCTTGTCGGCCTGCGAGGCCGCTCGCTCACCGATCGGTGCGGCGGAGAGCGTTGCCGGCATTGCCCAAGCTCTGCTCACCGCCGGCTCCCAACAGGTAGTCGCCGCCACTCGGCCAGTGAACGACCAAGTCGCCGCCAAGTTGATGGCGATCCTACAACGGCAGTGGCTTGCCTCTGGCGACTTGGCAGAAGCTCTGCGCCGAGCACAGCTGCAAACTCGCCAGGAGAATCCCCAAGCCGACTGGGCCAGTTTTCGCCTGCTCGAGCGCTAGCCGCGCCGATGTCAGACATCCGGGAGATGGTGCGAATACCAGCTTGAAGCACAACTTCCCGCATCCCACACGGTCGGTACCGCAATTGGTGCTGCGGGGAGCGGGCTTGGAGTCCGGCTTCATCTTTGGAGGCTATCGAATGATTGTCAAAGGGCGAAACGTAAGTACCTGTCTGACCGCACTACTCATACTGGTCCCCATAGCCAGTGCCAAACTCTCCCGCTTACCGAGCGACAACAAAACCAGCGCCCTGACTCGCTGGCAGTGGATCGGGCTCAAGTCCAACAACACCCCCTGGTGTCCGTTACCCGCCGGCGGCAGGTGGCAGGTTTCGCAGCTGTTCACTGGCATGGCCGAGGCGGCGCCGCCTCCCGGTCTACAGCATTTCTGCAAGTACAAATATGCCGAGACCGGCGCGGTAACCGCGACAGCCCAGGCCAGCCTGCTCGCTCTGGTCGGCAATGGCCTGGACCGCATCGACAGCGATGCGATGGCGGTGAGCAGCTCTGGCAAGACGGCGACCCAGGTAAAAGATGCGATGTGGCTCAAGATGGCCAATCACTTCGCCGAACAGACCGAGATGATCACGGTGGAAGGATCCCACTACCCACGCGCTCGCCTGGCGATACTCGACACCGCCCCCACCGGAGTGGGCTTCCCGCTCCAGGTCACCGGCAATTCACCGCATGGCTACACCTTGCTACACATGGCCAAGGATCTGCTGTGTCCTAACGCCATATGCCTGGCTCAGCTCACTAGCCGCCTTACCATGCCTTACGTCACTTTCCACCCAAGCGATCCCTCGCAGTCGGAAATTGACCTCGAACACGGTGGGCTGGTCGGTACGCTGAGCGACCTTGCCCAAGCCATCCAAGCAGAGATGCAACAGGCGATCTACAACCCAGGCGATACCACGATTTGGCGCGAGCCCTTCATTTTGGACTCCCCCGGCAAGCAACAAGCCAGGGTGGTGCTCAACTTGTCGCTAGGTTGGGATCCGGTTTTCGGCGGCGCGGAAGCGGACCCGAGTCAGATGCCCGCCAATGTGCAGGCAGTGTACGCCGCTCTCCAAGATGCGGTATGCCGCGGCGCTCTGGTGTTCGCCGCCGCCGGCAACTACCGCGAGGGCCCAGGAGCCAATAGCGATAGCAATATCGGCCCGCTTTTGCCAGCCGCTTGGGAGCAGCGCGCGGCCCCCACGGCCCTTCAATGTCAAAAAGTCCTCGAGCAAGGCGATGACGAGGACGACCATGGGGGCGGCGCCAACTCCACTTTCGGCCGCAAGAATTCTCTTTTCATACCCACCACCTACACCCCCCTAGTCCATTCCGTGGGCGGCCTACGCAGCAATGGTCTGGCGCTCGCCAACGCCCGCCAGCAAGGCGCTCCTCGGCTCGCCGCCTATGCCGATCACGCAGTGGTCGAAAGCCACCTCGAAGGGACGCCGACGGCCATGCTCACCGGTTCTTCCGTAGCCAGCCTGGTGGCCGCCGCCACCGCCACCGCCGCTTGGTCACTCGATGCGGAGAACAACAGCCATGAGATAGCGCAGCGGCTCTATGACACCGGTTCCAATCTGCAGAGAGACGCCGACTACTGTTTCGGCAACACCTGCCTAGAAGTCCACCGCCTGGCTTTCTGCCCAGTCTTGGAAAGCACCTGTAGCATTCTTGGCAGCTGTCCAGTGCTGATTGCTGCGTGTAGTCGTTGGCAGCCTGACTCCCCGCTCTTGAATCGCGATGCCATGATCCAGGCCTCGAGCAACCGCCAGTTCGTCGACGCCAGCGAACTCACTCTGCTCGACACGACGGAGAGTGCCGCCTGCGGCAGCGAGGAGCGCTACGCTGAGTCGCAGCCACAGGATCTATGCCCGGAGCGCCAGTACCTTGGCATCAGCGCCCAGGCTTGGTTGGCCCCGCAGCCAGCCTCCGACCCCTGTGAGACCTGCACGCTGTTTCCCAACAGCTGCTGCTACGGACCCGAGACCCTGACCGGCTCCGAGTTCGAAGCTGGAGCTAGAGAGAAGAACGGCCCCAACTACGCCACCTTATTAATCGACATCGACCCCGATTTCGAAGGCGTGCTCACCGGCGCCACCCTGACCGTTTGTGAGCAGGCTTACAGCTTCCCTTTGGCGGCGCTGAAAAAGAAAGAATCGGCACTGATCGACAACATACAGATCGGCACTTGCGGCTCGGCACTACTGAGTTTCAGAGTCGACGGACTGGACATCGAAGAAGCCTCGACCACCAGCGCACCGCTGATCGCCGGCACCTCGATTTTCTAGCGATCTGCTGACTCGGCAGACAGGGCAGGCAGCTCCCTGGTCGGAGCTTTGGCCCTACTCCACCGAGTTCAATCGTCGACACTCCACAAGGCCGGCCGGTCGATCAAGAACCCCTGAGCAAAGTCGATATCCAGAGTTCGCAAGGCACCCATGGTCTCTGCGGTCTCGACCCCTTCAGCAATAATCTGAAAACCCATCACCCGGCCGATCTGGTGGATCGACTGCACGATGGCCCGTTGCAGCGGGTCTTCGACCATGTTGCCAACGAACTCGCGATCGATCTTAAGAAAATCCACCGGCAAATTCTTCAGGTAAGCGAAGGAACTCAAGCCGCTGCCAAAATCGTCGAGAATGAAACGGCAACCGCGAGCATGGAGTTCCGAGATAAAACGCCGGGCGCGGTCGAGATGGGCTACCGCCGCGGTTTCGGTGATCTCGAAGCAGAGTAAAGCGGGATCCACCGCACAGGACTCGAGCTGGTTGAGAACGAAATCGAGAAAGCGAGATTCGGACAGCGATTGGCCCGACAGGTTGATCGCCACCGGAGAAGGTGGGGCCTCCAGTTTGGCCTCCTTCTCCAACAGTTCGAGGGCGGTGCGCACCACCCAGCGGTCGAGGGTGGAGATCAAGTGAAAGCGTTCCGCCGCCTGAATGAAGGCGTTGGGAGGAACGATCTCCCCCTTCTCGTCGATCATGCGGATCAACACCTCGTAGAGCGAAACTTCATAGCCCTCATCTTCTGTCAGGCGCACAATCGACTGGCGGAAGAGCCTAAATCGCCCCTTCTTGAGCGCTCGGTGAATACGTGACAGCCAACGCATTTCGCCATAGTGCTCGGCGAGGAAGATATCCCCTGAGTTCTCGGAGTTGAATTGGTAGATTTGCCGCGTATCATCGCGAGCCCGGTCGGAAGCGGCGTCAGCGGCACCGAGCACCTGTATCAAGTCACCACTTTGGGCATTGATGGGGACGATACCCACACTGGCATTGACCTCAAAAGTCTCGTGCTGCCAGCGAAAGCGGAAGCTGGCGATATCCTGCCGCAAGCGGCCAGCCCAATCGTCTGCCTCACGGTCTTTGCAATCGACGATCAGCACGCCGAATCGGTCCGAACCAAGACGTGCCAAGGTGTCGCGGTCGGCGAGCCTGTCGCTCAGTAGTTTGGCCACCTGCTTGAGCATCTCCTCACCCGCGACTAAGCCGAAAGTGTCGTTGAACACCTCGAGATCGTCGAGGTCGACAAAGCCAAAGACATGTTGGCAGTCCTCATCTCGAGCCTCGGCCAAGGCATGCTCCAACCGTGCTTCAAAGGAGCGGCGGTTCGCCAACCCGGTGACCGGATCATGACTGTCGAGCCAACGCTGCTCCTTCTGCAACGCCCGCACCTCGGTGACGTCCTCAAAAATCAGCCAGGCACCGACCGCGACACCAGCCAAACCGGCGATCGGCACGGCACAATCACGCACCGCTAGTTCAACCCCGTCGGCGCGCAGCAGCAACCGTTCCTCAGCAGAGGCGGCTAGGCGACCTTGATCAAGAGCCTGGTCGACGGGGTCTTCGACCGACCGAGTGTCCTCCGTCGCCGCCACCCGGTAGACGGTCTGTAGTGTCTTGCCGATCGCTTCAGATGCCCAGCAGCCCGTGAGCTCCTCGGCTGCCGGATTGATATCTAGTATTCGCCGACCTAGGTCGACCCGAATGACACCACTTCCCAGAGCGCCAATCAGGCTCGCTGCTTCAAGGCTCAACGAACTCTTGCTGTCGAAGGAATCTTGCGACACGTGTGGTTTCACTCCCCATCCGGGCTAGCCTGGCTCGCGGCCTGAACCTGCCCCCCCCAGTAGACGGCCTCTTCGAGTCCTCGAAGAAGCTCTTGGGATTCGCTCAATCCGAGAGAAAACACTAAAAATCATCTATTAAGCATGCGACGAGCGAACAAAATTTATAGTAGCAAACCGGCCCATCTGCCGCCAGCTCGAAGAGTAGAAAGTGCAAGGAGAAGGGAAAAAAAGGGGCGGCCAGCGGCCCTTCTAGCGGCCGAGGAAATCGTCGATCAACAGGCGCGCGATGCTCAGCCGCGGCGGCATAGGTGGTGAGCTAGCGGCCATAGCGCCTTTGGCGCTGATGGAAGGAGCGCAAGGCACGCAGGAAATCGATCTCGCGAAACGCCGGCCAGCAAGTGTCGCAGAAGTAAAACTCGGAGTAGGCGCTCTGCCAAAGCAAGAAGCCGGAGGAGCGCAGCTCACCACTGGTGCGCAAGATCAAATCCGGCTCCGGCTGGCCAGAAGTGTAGAGAAAGGGCTGGATAGCGTCGGCGTCGAGACCAGCGATCATCGACTCCAGGGATGCTCCCCGCTGGTTCTGATCCTCCAGATAGCGGCGGAAGGCGTCGGTGATCTCCTCGCGTCCCCCATAGGCCATGGCGATGTTGAGCTGATGGCGATCGTAAGCAGCGGTAGCTTCCTCAGCCTGCCGAATCTCCTCGCGCAAGCTCTCAGGCAACAACTCGAGCTTGCCGATGTAGCGCACTCGGACTCGCTGATCGTGAACTTGCCGATCGCTGCGGATCTCGCGGGTCTTATCCTCAAACAGGCTCAACAAGCCCTCTACCTCGGCCGCGCTACGCTGGAAATTCTCCAAGGAGAAGCACCACACGGTGACCACCCGGATATCGTTTTGAAAGCACCACTCGAGTATCTCGGAAAGTTTGTCGGCCCCTCGCCGATGCCCCCACAAGGGGCCGGCGAAACCAGCCTGACGAGCAAAACGGCGGTTGCCGTCCATGATGAACCCAAGGTGGCGCGGCTTGCGCCAAGAACTCGCCTGGGATCGCAAGCGGCGCAGATAGAGGGAGTAGAAGGGCCGTTTGACCTGCTGCTTGAGCAACCACCAAAGCTTGGTCCAACGCCTAGAGCTGACCGCTGCATCGCTTTGACTCGATGCATCCACCGGCAGCTCGGCCAGCCGACCAGCGGAGCTATCGGCAGCCTCAAGGCGCAGGACTTCGTTGTCGCTCATCTCTCCTCCGGCGGTGGGCAATCGCGTCTTGACGCGGAGTCGGCCAATCTCGAGCCAAAAACTAGCCGACGATTGTGACTTAGAGGTGGCGAGAGATCGGCAATCCCCAGGCGGCTCGCAGCAGCGCGATCACCGCGGATTTCTATCACATCGCTGCTCCGGCTGCCGCTACCGAAGCAGCCGCCAAGCGCCGTCTCGTGCTATGGTCGCCAGTGCGATTCAGCGCACCCATCACCCCCTCAGGAGGGCTGGCATGCTTCCCGATCTGACCCTCGGTATCGAGGAGGAGTACCAGATAGTCGACCCCAAGACGCGTGAACTAGCGCCCTATGGGGAGCAGCTTCTCGCCGATGGCCAAGTCGAACTCGGTGACCAAATCAAGCCCGAAATGATGCGCTCTCAGGTTGAGGTCGGCACCCGAGTTTGTGCTGATATCAGCGAGGCTCGAAGCGAAATTGTGCGCCTACGTAGCACCATCAATCGCCTGGCTAACGACCAGGGTTTGGCCATGGCCGCGGCCAGCACTCATCCGTTCTCGCGCTGGAGCGAGCAGCAGGTTACGGCCGGCGAGCGCTACACCCAGTTGGCCGACGACCTGGCGGACGTGGCCCGGCGCCTGCTGATCTTCGGCATGCACGTCCACGTCGGCATCGCTGATCCTGAACTGCGCATTACGGTAATGAACCAGGCGCGCTATTTCTTGCCGCATATTCTGGCTCTGTCGACAAGTTCACCTTTTTGGCATGGCCGCGAAACCGGCCTCAAATCCTATCGCTCGGTGATTTTCGAAAATATGCCCCGCAGCGGCCTACCGCCAGTGTTTCGCTCCTGGAGCGATCATCAGCAGTTTGTTGAAACGCTGATCGCAACCGGATCGATCGACGACCCGTCTAAGATCTGGTGGGACATGCGCCCCCACCCTGTTTTCCCGACCTTGGAATTTCGCATTTCCGACGTCTGCCCCACCGTTGACGAGGTGCTCTGCATCGCCGCCTTGATCCAAGCCTTGGTCGCCAAGCTGATCAAGCTGCACCGCCAGAATCGCCGCTGGCGCACCTACCGCCATCATTTGATTACCGAGAACAAATGGCGCGCCGTGCGCTACGGTCTGGAAGGCCAGTTGATCGACTTCGGCAAGCGCGAGCAGGTGCCGACACGCTTCCTCACCCTCGAGTTGGTGGAATTGGTCGACGACGTGCTCGATGAACTCGGCAGCCGCGCCGAAGTCGAGTACGTACACGAGATTCTGCGCCGTGGATCGAGCGCCGATCGGCAACTCAAGTGCTATCGCAACAGTGGTGACCTGAATGACGTCGTCGACCAAGTGATCAGCGAGAGTCGCCGCGATTGCACCTGAGGGGAACACCGGCCGCCCCGCGCCCTCTTCAATCGAGCGAGAGTCAACGATGATCACCCTGGAAGATATCCGCCGAGCCCGCCAGATGGTGGGCTCGCAGATCGTGCTCACCCCCACCCTGGCGTCACCCACCTATTCGGCGCAGACCGGCGCCGATGTCTGGTTCAAGTACGAGGTGCTCCAGACCACTGGCTCGTTCAAGGTTCGCGGCGCCCTCAACCGCCTCGGCGCCCTGGACGCCGAGGAGCGCCGTCGCGGGGTGGTGGCTGCATCGGCCGGCAACCATGCTCAGGGAGTGGCCTACGCCGCCGCCAAATTGGGTATCAAGGCCACCATCGTGATGCCCGAATCGACCCCGCAAGTCAAGGTGCAGAACACCCAGGCCCATGGCGACAACATCCACATTGAGTTATTTGGCGATGGCTTGGACACCGCCTACGACCACGCTCTCGAACTCCAGAGCAAGAACGGCGCGGTTTACATCCATGCCTACAACGACCCCTTGATCGTTGCCGGCCAGGGAACTCTTGGTCTGGAATTGCTAGAGCAAGTCGAAGGGCTCGAGGCGGTGATCGTGCCGATCGGCGGTGGCGGCCTGATCTCCGGCATCGCCACCGCCATCCGCGAACAGAACCCCGAGGTGAAGATCTACGGCGTCCAGACCGAGTCCGCGCCAGCGATCTATCACAGCTTCGTGGGCGGCCACTTGGTGGACTACCCCAGCCAGCAATCGATTGCCGATGGCATCGCCGTCAAACGCCCCGGTTCGATCACTTTTGAGATCATCCGCCGGCTGGTGGAGGATGTTGTTCTGGTGACTGAATCCGAGATCGAGCGCGCCCTGATCGACCTGCTCGACAACGGCAATTGCTTGGTGGAAGGCGCTGCCGCGGCCGGCGTGGCGGCCCTCGAAGGCCCGCTCGCCGAGCGCTTGCAAGGCCGCCGCGTGGCGGTGGTTCTGTGCGGCGGCAACATCGACCTGAGTGCCCTTGACCTTCTGTTGCAGCGCGGATTGGCGCGACGCCAGCGGCTGGTGCGGCTGCGCGGCTCGGTGGACGACCGCCCCGGCGGCCTTTACCGCTTCCTGAAGGTGATCGCCGAGCAAAAAGGAAGCGTTGCGCATGTGGTCCACGACCGGGTGTTCGGAGAATCAAGATTCGGCAAGACCTCCCTTGAGGTGATCCTCGAAGTGCGAAACCGGCGCCACATCGATCGTCTTCTCGCTGCCTTGCGCGACGCCGGCCACGAGGTCGAAGAGCTGGCCCTAGGCCCCAACTTACCCAGTTGAGCGAGAAGTAAGAGGACTCAGCGTGTTCTTTCGCTTGCTACTGCTCTTCACTTTGGTGCCGCTGAGCGAACTGTTCTTGCTGGTCGAGTTGGGGCGCCGGATGGGTACCCTGCCCACCGTCGCCCTAGTGCTGCTCACCGGTGCCTTAGGAGCCTGGCTCGCCCGCCACCAAGGATTGCGGGTGCTCGCCGAGATCCGCCGCGAGCAGGCCGCCGGCCGCTTACCAGCCGCGGCCTTGGTCGATGGGCTGCTGGTGCTGGTGGCCGGCGCCGTCTTGCTGACCCCGGGTCTGCTCACCGACCTATGCGGCTTCGCCCTGCTGATCCCTGCCATCCGCGGAGCCATCCGCCAACGCCTCAGCGCCGCCTTCGGCCGCCGCATCCAGATCATTCGCCCGCCGGGATTCGGCCCCGCGGGGAGCGGTCCTCCAGGTGGCAGCGACCCAGAGCCGCTAGAGATCGTGATCGAGGATGCGGTCGAGCGTTAGTTAGCCGGGCTCAGCCGACGATCCGCGCGGCACCAAGAAGAACAACCGCCCCGGCTGCTTCATCGCTCCGGCGTGGGCGGCGGCCTGCTCACCACGTCCCCAGAAGAAGTCCACTCGGCCAGCACCGCGGATGGCGCCACCGGTGTCGTGGTTGAGCACAAAGCGGGTCAGCGGCCCTGCGGCAACGGTGGTGCCGTCGGCGGCCAATCGTGGAACTTCGCTGACCAGAAAGCCTAGCGCGCCGCGAGGAAAGAGACGCAGATCGGTAGCGACGCTGCGCTCGGCGGTCACCGGCAGGCCCAGGCTACCCAGGGGCGGCCCGTTCAGGCGGCGAAAGAACACCACCGAAGGGTTGTGGTCGAGCATCCGATCGACTTCTTCGGGATGGGCATCGAGATAGGCGCGGATCGCTTGCATCGACATCCGCTCCCGCGGCACTTTGCCTTCATCGATCAACAAGCGACCGATGGAACGGTAAGGCCGGCCGTTGGAGCCGGCGTAGCCAATGCGCAGCTCGCGGCCATCGGCCAGGCGCAGGGCGCCAGAACCCTGCACTTCGAGAAAAAAGAGATCGACCGGATCCCGTGCCCAAGCAATCTCGCGGCCGTGCAGGGGCTGCTGCCGAAGTTCTTGACGATCAGCAAAGGGCACCAGCCGGCCGCCGCGCAGCACGCCGGCGATGCGGGTACCGGCCAAGCGCTCGGCAAACTGCCCCAGATCGACCCGGATCATGCCTCCCGGAGGACCGTAGATCGGCACTGGATATTCAGCTGAAGGCCGCAGGCTGCCGTCGATCATCGCTTCGTAGTAACCGGTGACCAACATCGAGTCGACGCTCTCCAGGATCTCGAAGGCGTAGAGCACTTCGGCCGCCAACCGCTCATTCGACAATCCCGCGTCGAGCCAGCCAAGAAAGCGGTCCAAGGCGCTCGCCAGCTCACTAGCGGTGGTCTCGCGAGGACCAAAGACATAGGCCGTAGAGGGGGGCTTGCGGGCATACCATGAGCGGCTCAGGGCGACCGCGTCGCGCAGGCTGGCGCGGTCACCATCGTCGAGCAAAGCGGGCAGCTCGGCGGCCGGCACCGCTCGCAAGGCGGAGTGGCGATCGACCTTCTCGGCACTTTGCTGAGCTTCGGCCTCGACTACCCCCTCGCTGGTTGCCATCGGCGGTCGACAGGCGCTGGCAGTCGAGCCGAGGACGACGACCCAGAGAGTGGTCAGCAGACGAAGATTCATCGGCCAGATTTTCCTAGGGCGAGTAACGCAGGCCGGCCGGGACGGTGAAGCCCATGCGCTCTTTGATCACTTCGACCTTGGGCTCGGCCTCGGCACGTGCCCGTTCGGCGCCAACACCGAGCAGGGCATCGAGCTGGTCGCTGTCCTCGATCAGCTCTTCGTAGCGCTGACGAATCGGTGCCAGGGTCGCGATCACCTGATCGGCAACGGCATTCTTCAAATCACCGTAGCCGCGGGCCTCGGCAAAATCAGCCTCGGCGTCGGCGGGACTCTTGCCGGTGAGCTTGCTGTAGATGGTCAAGAGATTGACCACCCCGGCCTTCTCCGGATCATCGCTAAAACAGATCTCACGGCCGGAGTCGGTCACCGCACGACGGATTGTCTTGCGGATCACTGAATCCGAATCGGTCAGCCGTACCGCATGGCCACCGGCTAGCGCGCTCTTCGACATCTTGGCGGTCGGGTCGTCGAAACCCATGATCCGCGCGCCGAGCTTAGCGATCACCGGCCGCGGCACAACGAAGGTTTCGCCATAGAGATGGTTAAAACGTTGCGCCACGTCGCGGCAAAGCTCGACATGCTGTTTCTGATCCTCCCCCACCGGCACTTCATCCGCGTCGTAAAGCAGGATATCGGCGGCTTGTAGCACCGGATAGGTCAGCAACCCGGTCTGCACACTCTCTTGCGCCGCCGACTTCGACTTGTACTGCACCATCCGTTCGAGCCAGCCGAGCGGGGTAACACAGGTCAGGAACCAGCAAGCCTCGGCGTGGGCACGAACATGGCTCTGTACGAACAAGGTACTGCGCTCGGGATCGATGCCAGCGGCCAGCAGCATCGCCGCCAGCTGCCGGACGTGGCGCCGCAACTCAGCGGGATCCTGGTACAGGGTGATGGCGTGCAGGTCGACGATGCAGATGAAATTCTCGCGCTCATCCTGGCCCGCGACCCACTGCTGAATCGCCCCAAGGTAGTTGCCCAAATGCAGTTGACCGGTGGGTTGAATGCCTGAAAGAACTCTCTTCTTCGCTCTTGCCATGTGATCTCCAGCTGCTGCCCGAGGAGTAACGCGGCCCGGCAGTGGGCGGGCGAAAAGCTATCACAGAGCTCCTGCTCGACAGAGCTTCCGAGCCGCCGCCCGGCGAAGGGATTCGGCGGCTCAGTTGACCTCGACCCAACGCTTAGCCTTGAGCTCGAAGCGCGGCAGGCTGCCCCGCTCGACGACCCGGACCGGGATCCGCAGCTGAAAGGCGTCGCGCAGCGCGGTTTCCAGGCGTTGCGCCAGCTCTGTGGGGGCGATGGCATCGTCGAGCGGCTCAAAGTGGATCTCGATCTCCACCATCGCGCCACTGGACAGCTGGCGGACCTGATACTCACCAATTCCGGCCAGGGAACGCACCACCTGCTCGACGGCGCTGGGAAAGAGGTTGACCCCGCGCACCACCCGCATGTCATCGGCCCGCGCCAGGATGCCTCCTTCGAGGGCCAGCTCGTGCAGGCCCAATTCCTTGGACGAGCGCTTCGAGGGCCGCACCAGGTCGCCCGTGCGGTAGCGCAGCAGCGGTGAGCCGTTGCGCCGCAGGGTGGTCAGCAGCAGCTCACCCACCTCCCCCGGCGCCACCGGCTGCAATGTCTCAGGGTCCACAACTTCGGCCAAAAAGCTGTCCTCGGCAATATGCAGCACGCCGGCATGCTGCGGATTGGGGAAGCTCACCGGGCCGACCTCGGTCATGCCGTGATGATCAAAAATCTCGGCTCCCCACAGCTCGGCCAAGCGCAGACGAGTCGCCGGCACGCTGCCGCCGGGCTCACCCGCGACGATCAGCCGCTCGACCGATGAAGGCACCAGATCGATGCCCTCCTGCGCCGCGACCTCAGCCAAATGCACCGCATAGGTCGGCGTCGCACAGATCACCGTCACCTGATTGTCGATCAACATCTGCAAGCGAGCGGCGGTCGACACCCCCCCCCCCGACAAGCACAGACAGCCCATCTCGGCCGCGGCGTCGAAGGCCACCCAGAAACCCAAGAACGGCCCGAAGGAAAAGGGAAACAGCAGACGGTCCGAGGCATCGACACCGGCGACGTCGAAAACTCGCCGCCAGACTTCCCGCAACACCGCGAAGCTCTCCGGCGTATCGAGCCAGCGCAGCGGCTGGCCGCTGGTGCCACTGGTCTGGTGAAAGCGACTGTAGCGCTCCAGGGGATAGGTGAGATTGGTGCCATAAGGCGGTTGGCGACCCTGATCGTCAACCAGCTCGGTCTTGGTGGTGGGTGGCAGGCGGCTGAGATCCTCAAGCCTGCCAATGCCCTCGTCGAGGCCAGCGGCACGAAGCCTCGGCGCGTAAAAAGCGTTGCTTTGCGACAACTCTCCGAGCAAGCGGCGTAAGCGGCGCAGCTGTCGCCGACGCAGCTCATGACGGGCCACATCCTCGGGCAAGCTGGCCATCACCGTTACCGAGCTAGGCTCCAGCGGTGGCAGCAATTCGAGCACCTCGGCCAATAGTCTGCCGTCGTTAGCGATCAGAGTGTTCTGGCGCCCGAAGAGGGTGGCACCCTCGGGCACCAAGCCTTCAAACAGGATGCCGGCGGCATCGAGACGCAGAAAACCGCGGGTGCGGCTACTGTATTTGACCCCTTGTTCAGTCAAGATCCCACCGAGCGGCAGGTGCCCCTGCAAGATCAGACCGCGCACTGGGGCAGCGAAACATTGCAGATGGATCTCGATCGCCCCAAGTTCCGCCAAGCGACCGCTGTCGGCGCCGACCAACGCCACCCGCCGCAGCAGGCTCTGGCCCCGGCGGCGGAGTTCCAAGACCCGGATCAGAATCGGTTCGCCACAGAAACTCTCCAAGGTCGAGGTCATGTCGACCCGGTGATCGAGCAGCCGGCGATAGGGCTGGGGTAAATCCTCGCTGCGCAGCGGCTGCGCCTCGAGCCGGTCACGCTCGGGCAGAAAAAGCTCGGTCAGCGGGTACAGCAGATCGACGGCGGTTCTCTTGCTCGGCATGCTCAAGACTTACGCGCAGTGGCTTGGTGAGTTCTTCTTCGCCTGCTCAGGTAACCCACAAGACGAAGGCTTTACACCGGCTTTACTGATTGTAGGCAATCAAGCCTGCTGCCAGGCGCGGCGTTGCAGGCGGCCGTTCTCTTGGTAGATCTGCCGCACCCAGGTGAGTTCTTCGGCAGTCAACGGCTCGCCCACTCGGCCAGCCGCCCGCACCTGTTGCGGGCGGCGCTGGCCGAGCAGCACGCAGGCATTCGGACTGTCGGCGAGCAGCGCGCCGACCAGGCCATGCAATACGGGTTCGCAGCTGCCGGCGAATCGCTGCTGCAGCTGTTGGCGGCACTGTCGCAGCCGATGCAGCAGAGCGAAGTCGCGAAACTCAGGAATCGCGTTGCGATGGTCGCCATCACCGAAAGTCACCGGACCTTCGAACTCGCCGAGGAGCAAGCCGTGTTTCAGCGGCGAGAAGAAAGCCACCCCGACGTCATGGGCTTCGACCCAATCCTTCAAACCACTCGCGGCATAGGTGTCGTCAACCACGTTGCGGTAGGCCTGTACCGCTTGCGGCTGCACTCGATCAGCATAGCGAACGATGCGTTCGTCGCTCCAATCCGAGAGACCGATGAAGCGGATCTTGCCTTCTTCCCGAAAACGCCGCATCACCTCGATGGCATCGTCCAGGTATTCGTCTTGGGAGCCGAAATCGCAATGGTGCAAGTAGTAGAGGTCGATATGGTCGAGACGCAAGTTGAACAACGAGCGTTCCAACTGGCGACGCATCTGCTCGGGATGGTAGTAGTGCTCGAATTGACCAGGATCCCAACCCACTTTCGAGGCCAGGAAAATGTCTTCGCGGGGCACCTCCGACCAGGCCTCGCCGATCAGCTGCTCGGAGTGGCCACGGCCATAGACATCGGCGGTATCCCAATGCCGCACTTGCCGCCGGTGGGCTTCCACCAGGGTCTTGCGAACCGCCGAGTCGCGAGTACCAAACCAGCCCACCGGGCGGCCGTTGGCAGTCGCCGGCCCGCCATGGGACCAGGTGCCCAGACCAATAGATCCAAGGTGCAAGTCAGTACAGCCGAAGCGGACGGTTTTCATGCGGATCGGTACTCTCTAGCAGAACGAATTCCAGCCGTCTCCCCGACAGCCGACGGCCCTTCATCTTGGCCGGCCGGCAGCTTAACACGAGCTCTTGGCCAGCCAACGCGGCTTGACCTCCAGCAGCAAGGGGTTATGATGGGCGCCATGACTGCCATGGAACTGAGAAAGAACTTCCGTTGGATCTTGATTAGCGGCTCCACCGCCCACTGAGCGAGCCCCGAACGGATTCATCCCGCAAACGGCCTCGCCTACTGGCGAGGCCGTTCCTGTTTAGAACATGTTGAGAACGGCAGCGCGCAGCGAGAGTCCACTAACCCGCGCCGACCGAGGAACCCGCGATGAGTGACCCATCCCAAACTACGACTGCCCATGCCGACGAGCAGGCCAAAAGGCGCAAGAAGAGGTACAAGAAGAGCCTCAACCTGCCCAGGACACCTTTTCCAATGCGCGCCAACCTGGCTCAGAACGAGCCCCAAACTCTGCGCCGCTGGCAGGCCGAAGGACTCTACATGCGGCTGCTCGAGGAACGCGCCGACGAAACGCCCTTCGTCTTTCACGATGGCCCCCCCTACGCCAATGGCACCTTGCATCTCGGCCACCTGCTGAACAAAGTGCTCAAGGACCTAGTGGTGCGCAGTCGCAATCTGTCCGGTGAGCGCTGTCACTTCATCCCCGGTTGGGATTGTCACGGCCTGCCGATCGAACACCAGGTGATGACCGCCTTGATCGAATCCGGCAAGGGGCAAAAGTTGGCCAGCTTGAGCGATGACGACCGTCGCATGGCGGTGCGGCGGGAGTGCCAGCGCTCGGCTGAGAAGTTCGTCAAACTGCAGAGCGCGCAGATGCAACGCCTGCTGGTGGCGGCGGATTTCGACAACCCCTACTTGACGATGAAACCGGTATATGAACAGGCGGTGCTACAGGTTTTCGCTGATCTGGTCGACGCCGGCCTGGTCTACCGCGACCTCAAACCGGTGCATTGGTCGATCGCCAACCGCACCGCCCTCGCCGAAGCCGAGTTGGAGTATGAAGACCGCACCGACTCCTCAGTTTATGTCCGGTTCGACATCTGCGAGCCAACGGCGCTGGCCACCGCATTTAGTCTCGACAGCCCAACCGCGAGCAGCCTGACCGACGCCGGCCTGCTGATCTGGACCACCACCCCCTGGACTCTGCCCGCCAATCGGCTGATCGCGGTTCACCCCGAGGTCGAGTACGCCTTGGTCGAGCTGGCCGGCAAGCCCACCGTGGTGGCTAGCTCGCTGATCACCTCCGTGGCCGGCAAACTCGGCGTCGAGACGCCAGCCCCCAGCGCCACGGCGAAGGGCAAAGCGCTGCTGGAGATCGCCTACCAACACCCCTTCCTCGACTTCCAAGGCCGGGTGGTCGCCGCCGACTACGTCACTCTGGAAGACGGCAGCGGCCTGGTACACACCGCGCCGGGCCATGGCCAAGAGGACTACCTCACCGGTCTGCGCGAAGGGGTGCCGACCTACTGCCCGGTGCGCGGCGACGGCACCTACGACGACTCGGTGCCCGAGTGGCTGCGCGGCCTCTCGGTGTGGGACGCCAATCCGAAAGTGGTCGAGCGCTTGCGCTCCAAGGGTCATCTACTGCACCACGAGGAGTACAGCCACTCCTATCCCCACGATTGGCGTTCGAAGACACCGGTGATCTTCCGCGCCACCGAGCAGTGGTTCATCGCCGTCGACCGCACCGCCAAAGGGCGCGCCGGCAGCTTGCGCCAGATGGCCCTCGACGCCACCGCGTCACAGGTTGAGTTCATCCCCGACTGGGGCCGCAAACGGATGCGCGGCATGCTCGAATCGCGACCCGATTGGTGCATCTCGCGACAGCGCGCCTGGGGTTTGCCGATCCCTGCCTTCACCCTGCCAAACGGCCAGGTGCTGCTGACTTCGGCCTCGGTGCGCGCCGTCGCCGCAGCCTTTGGCCGCGACGGCTCGGATGCCTGGTTCACCAAGAGCCCGGCCGAGCTGCTGCGCGATTGGGACCCGGCGAGCGACCGCGACGCCCCGGCGGCAGTCGAGGTCGACCAACTGGAGAAGGCCTACGACATCTTCGACGTCTGGTTCGAATCCGGCTCCTCGTGGAATGCGGTGATCCGCCGGCGGGGCATGGACTACCCGATCGATCTCTACCTGGAGGGCTCCGACCAGCATCGCGGCTGGTTCCAGCTGTCCTTGCTACCCGCCCTGGGAGCCACCGGCGACCCCCCCTTCAAGCGGGTCCTCACTCACGGCTTCATGGTCGACAAGAACGGCCGCAAGATGTCGAAATCCCTCGGCAATGCCCTCGAAGTCGAGGACTTGCTGAAAGACTTCGGCGCCGATGTCTGCCGCTGGTGGGTTTCATCATTGGCCTACGAGAACGACTTCAAAGTCGATCTCAGCTTCTTCCAGCTGGCTGCTGAGTCGTACCGCAAGGTGCGCAACACCCTGCGGTTCTTGCTCAGCAACTTGCAGGACTACCAACCGCCGCCAGGTGATTCCCAACCACAGCTCAATCCAACCTCGATCGACGCTCTTGCTCTCGAGCGTCTGGCTGAGCTGAATAACAAAGTGCAAGCGGCCTACCAGGCTTTTGCCTTCCGCCGAGCCCACCAGCTGCTCTTTGACTACTGCAACGAGACCCTCTCGGCGCTCTACCTCAACGCGGTCAAAGACCGGCTGTACTGTGATCGCCCGGACTCGCCGCGGCGGCGCCAGACCCAATACGTTCTCTGGCAAACCGTCGATGTGCTGGCTCGCTTGCTAGCGCCGATCGTGCCGCACACCGCTGAGGAAGCCTACGCAGCGCTGCACGGTGACGGCACTCCCTCCATCCACCTGCGGCACTTCGCCGACTTCACCGCCACCGCCGACGCCGCCTGGTCGACCGTGCTAGAGCTGCGCGAAGCGGCCCTCAAGGCCCTCGAAGAAGCCAAGAGCAGTGGGCTAGAGAACCCCCTCGACGCCGGCTTGAAGTTTGCCGACCCAGAGGGCCTGCTAGCCCCTTTCAGCGCTGATCTGGCCGACTTGATGGGGGTGTCGAGAGTCGAACTCAGCAGCACAGCTGGCGACTTGGCGGATGATCTAACCGTGACGGATCTGCGCGACCAACCCCGCTGCGAACGCAGTTGGCGCCGAGATGGCACCGTCCGCCAACGCCGCGATGGGGGCTCGCTCAGCGACCGCGATGCCGACGCGGTGGGAGCCTGAGGGGCAGCTCCAAGACCGAATCGATCTTGGTTCAGCAGCGCTCAACCACCGGCCGGCTGCGACTCGTCGAGCAGCCGGCTGACCGTCTGGCGCCAGCCCTGCTGGCCAGCGGCTTTGCCCGCCGGCACGTCAAGTTAGCGTCGCTGGGCTTCGAGCTGTAGTGCCGCCAGCTGTTCTTCGGCGGCTTGCTGACGCTGGTTTTCGAGGTAGATAGTCGGCGCCGCCGCCCGTTCCTCGCAAGCATCACCGATCAGTCGGCATCGCTGGCACGTCAGGTCGACCTCGACTCGCGGCACTGCCGGGTCGTTCCACCAGCGCACCCGCCGCTTGAAGTCGGCATTGATGCGAAAGCCAAGGGAGACGCTGGAGTGACGATCGGGAGCCAGGGAGAGCTGCCGGGACACACTGACGACGAAGAACTCACTACCGTCGCGGAGGAACGAGGAGCGTTGCACGTCGATCCGTAAACCATCTTCCCCCACGACCTCGGCAACCGCTGCGCCTAGGGTGCGCAGCCCCGGCCAGCGGCGGCAGTAGTGCTCGTCGAGACCGACTCCATGGGGCACCGGCACCTGGCTCATGTTGAGTATCTTGGTCAGCTCCACCCGTTCGCTATCGGCCTCGCGATGGAAGCGAACAAAGAAGATCTCGCCGAGTCCAAAGAGTCCCGGCAGCAGCTGGCTGAGACGGTAGAAAAGGGTTTCCGGAGTCGCCTGATAGCGACCCATAAGGGCAAGAAACTGCGCTGAGGACCACTCCGGCAAACGCAAAAACAGGCGCAAGTCCGCTTGTAACTGGCGTCGGTTGACCAACAGGGCGCCAGCAAAGTAGGCGGCTCTGAAATCGTTGATCACCTGTTCCAGCGAAGCCACCGAAAGTTGGGTCGAACAGGTGGAGCGCTCCACTAGACCGAGCCGCCGATAGCCCAGTTCCCGCCCCATCAAAAAAGCCTGCTGCGAGGGCTTCAGCCGCCGATTGATCAGTAGCAGCGGCTTCTCTCCTTCAACCCACACCGAGCGCATGCCTTGCAACTGCGGGTAGTCGTCGAGGCGCTGATGATCGATCTCGATGCCCTCCCGGGCCAACAATCGCCGCAACTGCGCGGCGCTCAGGGTCAATTTGTCCTGCCAACCCTGCTCGGCGAGCAGCTGCTCGGCGGCTTGCTCGATCTCCTCGAAGTAGTTCTTGTGCAGGCATTGGTAGGCCCGCAGGGCGGCGAACTGAACATGCTCGACGCGCACATCGTAGGCGCGAGCGACCTCGACAATGGTGCGCACCAAGGCATCCGCCTGATCTGGCGAATTGGACACCAGAGCGAGTACATCTTCCGGTTCAAGTCCGAAGTGGGCGAGAGGAAAATCTTGCAAGAACGAAGACGAGAACAAAGCTGC
Organism: Candidatus Multivoradales bacterium; assembly: GCA_965248925.1. GTDB lineage: Bacteria > Acidobacteriota > Thermoanaerobaculia > Multivoradales > J023 > CBDFLE01. Next base: position 1,794,598 of record CBDFLE010000005.1, read on the forward strand.
GACCGAGCCCAATTCAGCCCCCACTTTGACCGACACCAGATCGTCGTAAGGCACTTCGAGGGCTTTCGCCAGCTCGACCAATTTGTCCGGCTTGGGATATTTGCGTCCCTTCTCGATCTCACTCAAATACGACACCGACAAACCGGTCCGCTGGTGCAGCTCCTTGAGCCCATAGCCGCGTTGCTGGCGATAAGTACGCAGCTTGAGGCCGAGAATGTAACGCAGATTGTCGGGATGAAGATCCATGCAGTGGTCGGCCGGCTATCGGGTGCTCGGCCTGAAACCGATTGTAGCAGCTACTAGGCCCCCACCAGGCAGCAGTGGGGGCCCCGGTTTCAGCTCAGGGATCGCGGCGGGTCTGGAAGTCGATCATGTTGCCCCACACCACCTGAGGGTTGGCGCAAGAGCCACCTAACGGCACCGCCCATCTGCCGAAGACAAGGCCGGAAGTTCAGCGAATAATTGAATTTAGCGAAATTTCGCTTGACACGACCTTTCGCTAGCTCTAACCTGATCACAGGCCAAAAGAAACGACCCACGCCCCAGGAGGATCTCGCCGGTGACCGCCACTGCTATCGCACTCCCCTCCCGTTCCACCTCAGAGCTTGCTTGGTTCGAGATCGGCGCCGGGGTATCGACCCACCCAGCCGCCTACAGCAGCGCCGCACGGCGGCTGCTGACCGACCGGGCGCTGCGCCTGCTGGCCAGCCTGCATCGCGAACTCGAAGGCGAGCGCGATACCCTGCTGCGGGCCCGGTTGGCACGTCAGCAAGAGTACGACTCGGGGGCCCTGCCGGACTACCTCGACCGCGACTCCGAGGCTGTGGTCGGCAATTGGCGGGTGGCCGAGATTCCGCCAGAGCTGAGGGTGCGGCGAGTAGAGATTACCGGCCCGGTCCATCACCCCAAGATGGTGATCAACATGCTCAGCCGCAATGCCGCTGGCGACCGCGCAGACACCGCCATGTTGGACTTCGAAGACTCTATGAAGCCGACTTGGGAGAACATCGTCCAGGGGGTCCACAACGTCATCGCGGTAGCCCGCGGCACTCTCAGCTTCGTCCGGCCGGCGACAGCAGATCGCCCGGACAAGATCTACACACTGGATGGCGACGATATGGCTCTGCCGATGGTGCGGGTGCGGGGCCTGCACTTGGAAGAATCGAACCTGCGGGTCGACGGCCAACCGATCGCCGCCGGCTTGCTCGACTTCGCTCTCTGTCTGCTGCACGCTGGCCCACTCTTTGTCCGCCGTGGATTGACCCCGACCTTCTACGTGCCGAAGACTGAGCATTATCTGGAATCCCGGTGGTGGAACCGGCTCTTTGTTCTCGGCCAACGGCTGGTGGGTCTCGAGCCCGGCACTCTGCGCGCCACCTTCCTCATCGAAACGCTGCCCGCAGCATTGCAAATGGAAGAGATCTTGTACGAAGTGCGGCAGCATGCCGCCGGCCTCAACGTCGGCCGCTGGGACAAGATCTTCAGCGATATCAAGGTGCTGAAATTCCACCCAGATCGGGTGCTTGCCGACCGCTCCTCGATCGGCATGGAGCAGCCTTGGATGCGCGCTTACGCCCAGCGCCTGATCCAGATTTGCCACCGTCGCGGCGCTTTCGCCATCGGTGGCATGGCCGCCTTCACCCCGGGCCGCGACGCTGACATGCGGGCCGCGCAAAGCGCCAAAGTGAAGGCCGACAAAGAGTTCGAAGCCAGCCTCGGCCACGACGGCTGCTGGGTCTCACATCCCTACTTCATCGGCATCGCCAAGGCCGCTTTCAAAAGCCCCAACCAACTCGACATCACTCTCGCCGAAGTCGATCCTTACCCCGATCTAATTCCCGCCGGCGGCGGCTGGCGCACCCTCGACGGCCTGCGCACCAACCTACGGGTCGGCATCGCCTATCTCAAGGGCTGGCAGGAGGGCGTCGGCTGTGTCGCTTGGGACCATCTGATGGAGGATCTGGCGACCCTGGAGATCAGCCGCGCCCAGACCTGGCAGTGGCTACAGCACGGCGCAACTCTCGACAGCCCAGACGGTGCTCTAGAAATGAACCGTGGCCTGGTAGCGAGGATCTTCGCCGAGCAGCTCGAGGTGATCCACCGCGAACTCAATGCCGCCGGCCAGAGTGACCAGAAGGCTGCCTACAGCCGCGCGCGCGACACCGCCGAGGCGCTCTTTACCCGCCGCCAGTTCAGCGAATTCATGACCCGCAGCTCGGAGTTCGCCTGAACTCCACCCTCAGCCTGCGACAGACCCAAGATCCGAGTCGCCACAATTGATCGCCCTCTACCAGGAGCAAGCCATGGCAACAGACGCAGACGAGATGAAGCCAACCCATCAAGCCGACGACCCGCGCTGGGCCGATATCCACCGGCCCTACTCCACCGCCGAAGTCGACCAGCTGCGCGGATCGATCCGCCTTCGCCACACCTTGGCCGAGCTCGGCGCCAGCCGGCTTTGGCGGCTGCTCAAGAACCAGGACTACGTGCAGGCGCTCGGTGCTCTGACCGGCAATCAAGCTATGCAGCAGGTCAAAGCCGGGCTGCAAGCGATCTACTGCAGCGGCTGGCAGGTGGCCGCCGACGCCAATGTCTCGGGCCAGATGTATCCCGATCAAAGTCTCTACCCGAGCAACTCGGTGCCGGCCTTGGTCAAGAAGATCAACCAAACCCTGCTGCGAGCCGACCAGATTCACCACGCCGAGGGCGGCCAGCGGGTGCCGTGGTTGGCACCGATCGTCGCCGATGCCGAGGCCGGTTTCGGTGGCCCGCTGCACGCCTTCGAGCTGATGAAGTCGATGATCGAAGCCGGCGCCGCCGGCGTCCACTTCGAAGACCAGCTGGCGTCTGAGAAGAAATGCGGTCACCTCGGTGGCAAGGTGCTGGTGCCCACCCGGCAGTTCGTCCAGACCCTGGTAGCCGCCCGTCTCGCCAGCGATGTCTTGGCGGTGCCGACCCTGGTGATCGCCCGCACCGACGCCGATTCGGCCCGCCTGATGACTTCCGACATCGATCCGGCCGATCACCGCTTCATGACCGGCGAGCGCAGCGCCGAAGGCTTTTACCAGATCACTGGTGGCCAGGATCAGGCCATCGCCCGCAGCCTAGCCTACGCCCCCTACGCCGACCTCCTGTGGTGCGAAACCTCGACTCCCAACCTAGAGGAAGCACGACGCTTCGCCGAGGCCATCCACGCTGAATTCCCGCACAAGCTGCTGGCCTACAACTGCTCACCCTCGTTCAATTGGGGCCACAAGCTCGACGCCACCACCATTGCCATCTTCCAACGCGAGTTGGGCGCCATGGGCTATAAATTCCAATTCGTCACCCTGGCCGGTTTCCATGCCTTGAATCACTCGATGTTCGAGCTTGCCAGCGGCTACCGTGATCGCGGCATGGCCGCCTACTCGGAGTTGCAAGAGGCCGAGTTCGCCAACGAAGCCGCGGGCTACACCGCCACCAAGCACCAACGCGAGGTCGGCACCGGCTACTTCGATCAGGTGCGGCAGGTGATCTCCGGCGGCCTGGCGGCCACCAGCGCGATGAAAGAATCTACCGAATCGGCACAATTCGCTTGAGTTTGACGGCCAGGCTCTGGACTCAGTCCTCGTCACGGTGAACGGTGTCGGGAGAGAACGCCGGCAGGCAAACCGCGACATATTCGGCACCCTCGGCCTCGGGGGTGCTGTAGCGCACCCACTCACCGGCTTCGGTCACCACCGCCTGACCGGCTCGAACCTCAAGCGCACCCTCGCCATGTTCGACCCTGAGCATGCCCGTCAGCACCACTGTCAGCTCTTCGAACTCAGGTGTCTGCCCCGGCTCAACCCAGCCGGCTGGAGATTGCATCTGAGCGATGCTGATCCCTCGGTGGCCGCTGTTGATCCGGCCCACAAACTCTTCGATCCGCTTCGGCTTGGTGCCGGCGGCGGCGATGACGGTAGGTGCTGCGATCATTTTCGGCATAGGCGGGATGATATCCCAGCCAGGCCGTAAGGAAGAACCGGGCGCAGGCCGGTGCATTTCCCCTGCCGGCCAATGTCGACTAGACTCGGTGATCGGCATCCGGTAAACGGCTGTACAACATTTGCATTTAGCTAAAAGATGATCTATCTCGTCGCCCTATCAGCTGCGGCCTCTGAGGCTAGCGTGCTGGCGGCGCTCTTCGGCGCCGGCTTCCTCACTTTGGTGCTACTGGCCCTGCTAGCCCTGGTGATCAATGCCAGCATTGTCTACTTGGCGGCCCGTCTCACCGGGTTGCGGGGCCGTTTTCGAGTCGCCTGCAAGACCACTTTGGTCGGCTGGATGCTGGCCATGGTCGGCGGTATCGTCATTGGTTTCCTGGTGCGCTTGGTTTGGCCGGGACTGGCCCTTCCCGTGGGTCTGTTCGTCGTTGCTTTATTTGGCACCATCGCGGTCCGAACTTGCTATGGCACCTCTTGGATCCGAGCCCTGGCCACCCACCTGGCGACCGCCCTACTGACCGTTCTGACCCTCTCGGGTCTCGGCATGCTGACCTACCAATCGCTGGGCAGTGATCGTGTGGCGGCGATCGCCCGCCAGCTGGGCGCCGAGAATGTCCCTCGGGTGTGGGTCAACAAGGTCAACGGCAACAGCAAGAACTCAGAGCCCGAAGAACCCATGTTGATCGCCACGCCGCTGGCCCGTGCCGCCGACCACCTCGGCCAAGAAGTCTTGATAGCACTCACCGATGGCCGCACCGCCAGAGGTCAGCTCCTCGAAGCCGACGCCGACTCCTTGACCCTGCGAGAAGATCTCCAAGGTGGCAGCATGTCGATCACCATCGACTTCGCCGACGTGCTGCAGCTGCAGCGAGTAATCCGGCAGTAGTTGTCGAACCTGCCTCGCAACCTGCAGTCCGCCGCGGAAGCTGCCGTGGTCGCTGCACCAGAACCCTTGTTCAGCGCTTCTTGATGCGCGCCAAGACCGCGAAATCAGGGGCCAATTCGAGCTTGGCGGGCCGAATCGGCAGCGGAATTTGGAAGCTGTCTTGCTCAGCGCTGACCTCTACCAAGAACGTACCGGAGCGTCCATCGGCGAGTCTGAAGACCACTGGTAAAGGCATGTGGAAGCCCGCCGGGGCGTCGCGCTGTTCGATCTTGAGGTCGACCAGGAAGTGCCCCTCGGCATCGGGCTGTTGGGCGATGTGGTAGCTCCAGACGTAGGTCGGAATGGCGGTGCCATAGATCCACTGGTCGAAGAAGAAGCCCCAGTCCATGCCGGTCTGGCGTTCGAGCACCGCCTGAAAATCGGCCGTGGAGGCGTTCTTGCCCTGATTCTGGCGCACGAAGTCCCGCAGCGCGGCGAGGAAGAGGTCGTCTTTACCCTGCGACTTCGCTTGCAGGATCTTGCGCAACATATGCAGCACCAGCGGCCCTTTGTAGTAGGCCTGAATGACGTAGCCCTGTGGCATTGCCGCGTTAGAGGCTCGGTAACCGAGGCCAATCGGACCCATGCGCCGCTGATGGCTGAGGTCGACATCGATCAGGCCCGGCCGGGCAAACTTACTAAAGGCGCCCTTCAACGAGCCCATCAGTAGGCGGGTGTAGGTCTGCAAGATCTCCTCGAAGAGCTTGTCACCATTCTTCAACGTCGCCTGGACGAACATCATCGCTGCATATTCGGCGAAAGACTCTGACAGCCACTGATCGCGATAGCTGTGCCAACCGATCCGGTGGCCCCACCATTGGTGCGCCGTCTCATGAGCGCGAAATAGCTCGCTGGCTCCGGGGCTCTCCGCCCGGTAGGTGAATTCACTCATGTGAATGAATCCTTCAAAGGCCTGGCCGTGGCCGGCGTTGATACCGGTCAACTGGACCTTCTCGGTCGGCAGCTGATCGTCGAACAGCCATTGGAAGAATCGCAGGCTGTTGACGACGTCGGCACCAACATTCTTGATCATCTTGCTGCCGAAACCGCCCGAGACCTGGGGCCCGAAAGACACCACCGTGGGCACCCCTTCGACCTCCAGCACTTCTTCTTTGAAGCGCGAGCCGTAGGTCAGGCTGCACATTTTGGTGGGCTTTTCCATCACCCACACCGAGGTGGTGACGTCATCGCGAGTGCTCTCTTCAACCTGCTTGCCGATCGCCCGGACTTCGTGCTTTTTCGGCGCCCGCACGGTGATCCGCGCGGTGTGCAGATTGTTGAGGTTGTCCGGCAGGTTGGGATACCAAGAACGGCCGGGCAAGAAGTTGCCCACATCGAGCTTGTAGTGCACCTGCAACCGCCGCTCTTGCCCCTCGACCAAAGGGTCATCGAGCAGCACCACCAGCGAGCCGTCGTAAACCCGCTTGTCGAGATCGGTGCTGCGACCACCGATGTGGTCGCGCAGGAACAGCTGCTCAGCACCCGATTCATCTTTAACCGACCGCACTTCCGCGGCAGAACTCAGCGCCAGGGGAAGGGCCTTGGCGCCACTCACTAGCGGGGCCAGGTGAATTTCGGCGACAATCTCGGCGACCACCACGTTCAAGCCGCTCAGACCGACTCGGACCGAGCGCCGCTCACCCGCCAAGTCGACGGTCAGATCGACGTGGTGAATATCGAGCATCGCGCCCCGGTCGCCGCGCGGACGGCCATCGGCCAAGCGCTCTTCCGGTGGCTCCAAGCTCAGCCATATCTCGTTGTAGTAGTTGCGCTCGAACTTGGTGAGGCGAATCTCCTCACGCCGTAGATCGTCCCACTCGTAGGTCAGCCAACCGAGTTCCTCGGTGTCCATCTCGATGTACAAGAAACGGTCGTCGGGAATCTGCAGGCCAGCGACTACTCGCGCATCGAGGTCGCGAAAGCGTTTCACCAAGCTCAGCTGGTGTCTCTTGCCGAACTCCTTGTGCGGACCATAAGTCAATCCCTGCGGCAGCGCGATCCACTCGGTAACCAGCGATTCCGAGGTCCGCAGCAGCGCTTTGGTGAAGGTCACGTCGAGCTGCCGCGCCCCCCGCTGATCGAGCTGGCGCTCCAGGTTGTCGGCTTCCACCGGATCTGGAACAGTCATCTCGAAATGACCTCGACCCTCGAACCAAAAACCACTGACCAGGCCATCTGAAGTCGGCGGTAGAGTCCAAAGCTGGCCCGACTCGAGTGCCCAAGAAGCCGTGTCCCGGCGCCAGACGATGCCTGCATCCGGCACCGCCACCGGTGTCGTGCTGGTATGCCATTCGAGCAAGCGCTGATAGTCAGCATAGGCCTCGGCGGCGCTGCTGGCATCGCTCGGCGGCGCCAGGGCCGGGCTGAACAACAGCGCCAAGGCTAGACAGAGCGCCAGCGAAGGGACAGAAGGCGGCGATGAACTCGACATGTTGTAGATCTCCAGGAGGGGAATATTCTCCAATCTCGGCCAGTAAGGCTGAGCAGCCTCCTTCCCTACTCAAGGCGCTTCGCCTGGCAATTTGTTACCAGCCAACCTAAGAAAAGCTCCTCAATCTAGCATCGAGATGAGGATCGACCGCAAGATCGGCGGCAAAGAGACAGAAGCCGCTGCCCCGGAATACGAAGCAGCGGCCTTTCAAGTCCTTGGTCGAGCGAGGACTATTCAGGTCCTTCGGAGGCGATCTGGAACAACGCTCCCAGGTTGATGCTGCCGTGGTTGCCAGGCACCCGCGGGTCGTTGGCTTTCGGGTCGCCCAGGTTCAGGTTCGACGCCGTGTCGTCGGGCGGGAACAGGATCAGGGTCTCCAGGAACTCGAGGATCTTGCGCTGGTTGTTGTCGCTCAAGTGTGCATACGCCAAGGTCGAGTGCGCTGCTTCGCCACCATGCCGGCGGATCACCGCGTCGAGGTTGATGCTGCGACCATCGTGGCCGTAGGGCCCGGTGGTGCCGACGCCCCACAATGGCTCGGTAACGTGCATGAAGATCCGCGTGCCATCGAAATCACGCTCCTCGAAATTGGGGCCAAGATAGTGACCCTTCAAGTCCGAGAAGAAGTTACGCACCACGAACGAATCCTCGTTCGGCAAAAGCTGGGGAAAGGGATCGCCATCGGCCATTACGTGGAAGAGGGTCGATGCAGTGCGAAGAGCTCGTTGAAGATCCCGTTCACCGGATCGAAAACCGTCTCGACATCGGCCACCCGGCGGTCGTGCTCGATCTCCAGATTGGCCACATGGCAATCGGTGCAACCGATCCGACTCATCAGGCGTCGCCCCTGGATGGCGCGGTGGCTGACCAGGTATTGCCCCGGCTTGAAGTAGTTCAGCAGATAGAAATCCAGGTGGTCCACCAAAGCCGGATCGAATTCGTCGACCACCCCGTCGCCGTCGACATCGGTAACCGTGTCGCAGACCGGCGGCCTCTCGAAGGTGTCTTCCGCCGGGTCATAGTGAAAACCGGCGGGGCTGGTCATCGCCTGCGGATTGCCGGGATCGGTCACCGCGCAGAGCACCGGGTCAGAGGCCTGCATACCCATCTCCGCGTTCAGCGCGCCGATGATGAACTCGCGCATGGTGATCGTCGCACCCTGGTGGAAGAACGGCTTGACCCGCAGATCGGCGTCGACGCCCTCGACTTGCGAGGTATCCACCGAGCCATTGGCAAGGGCGGTGATCTTGCCGAATCTGATCTGCTTGGTCACCAGGTGTCGAGTGACAGCATGGCCGCTGTTCTGGGCATCAGTTTTGGCCTGATCGCGGATCGCTCGCAGATCCGTGGTCATCTCGTCGGCCAGCATCTCGACCAAGCCGAGGCCATCGAGGTGCGGAGAATCGCGACTATCCGGGAAGGTGTTGACGTCGCCGCCGAATTCAGCCCACCCCGCGGCCTACCGTGGCAAGACGCACAGCTGTCAGAGATGCCGGCACCGAGCGCCCGCATCTGAGTGATGTCGCCCGTCGACCAGAGGTCAACCCGCGGGCCTTGGCCTTCGTCGTGGGTGAACTTGCGCTGGAAGAGCTGACGACCCCGACGCACCGACCGTGCTGGATGGCGCTTGATCAGATAGACCGCCGAGCCGGGGGTGTTGACATCACCATGACCGGCACCGACCTGGTCGGCCAGGGTGCGGGCGATACACTGAGCGGAGTGCGGATCCAACCTTGCCGCTTTCTCATAGAGCTGAAGTGCCGCGGAGCATGCATCGAGAGTGTCGCGTCGCTAACCACCCGCCCTTGCCACACTGCGCGCCACAGCTCGTCTTTCGAGACGACCCGGCCGGCGTTACGGATCAGGTGCGAAAGCACCTCCAACACCTGCGGTTCGCCAGCGATCAAGCGGCCGCGACAGCGCAATTCGTAGCTCTCCAAGCAGAGTTCGAATTCACCGAAGCGCAAAGTCTCACAGCGAGCTGAATGTTGCTGAGCAAGCATCTTTCGGGAAATTGCCATCGGCGGCTGATCTCTTCCGTATGCTGGGTCTTCCCGGCTTCCACCCGCACTGGACCCAGGAGTTGTCGCAAGCATCGAACCAAGAATATCGCCACTAGTCTATGCAACAAAAGCCGCCGGGGCAAATTTGGCAAGTTTTTCCGTGTTTTTTGAAGTACTCGGTAAGTACTCGGTACAGGATCTCGAAATCGGTGACCCGCGGCTTGGTCAGAGCCAGAACTGACACCCACGGGTCAACATTGTGGCGCCGCCACGGCGCTGCTAATCTTGGCCGCTCGCACGGATAGGATTCAGGAGCCCCAATGTTCGATGATGTCGCCCTAGCACCGGCTGACTCCATTCTTGGCTTGGTCGAGGCCTTCGAGGCCGATCCACGGCCGGACAAGATCAATCTTGGTATTGGCGTCTACCGCGACGACACCGGGCGCACGCCGGTCTTTGCCGCTATCACCGAGGCCGAAAGACAGCTGGTGGCGGCACAGCGGCCGAAGACTTATTTGCCGATCGCCGGCATAGCCGACTACAACCGCCAGATCGGCGAATTGATCTTCGGCGCCGCGCACCCGGCACTGGCTGATCGGCGCTTGGTGACGGTACAGTCCCCCGGTGGCACGGGCGGCCTGAGGATCGCCGCTGACTTCTTGCGCTCGATCACTCCGCGGCCAGTGTTGTGGCTCGGCGAACCCAGCTGGCCCAATCACCGGCCACTGTTCGAAAGCGCCGGCTTCACCGTCAATACGTATTCGCACCGCGACCCGCGCAGCCACAGTTTGGCTTTTGCTGAACTGGCCGAGGCTCTCACTCAAGTGCGCCCCGGCGATGTAGTCCTGCTACACGGCTGCTGCCACAATCCAACCGGCATCGATCCGACTGGCGATCAGTGGCGGCAGATCATCGACTGGCTCAGTGAGCGTCAGGCGCTGCCGCTGATCGACCTCGCCTACCAGGGCTTCGGCGCCGGCATCGAGGAGGATGTGGCCCCTTTGCAGCAGCTCGCCGAGCGCTGCGGGGAACTATTGGTGGCGTCGAGCACGTCGAAAAACTTCGGTCTCTACGGCGAGCGGGTCGGCGCCCTGCATGTGCTCACCGACAACCCCCGGGCCGCTAGCGCGGTGCTCAGTCAACTGAAAGTCTGTATTCGGCGCAGTTACTCCAGCCCGCCGACCCACGGCGCGGCCATGGTCGCCGCCGTGCTGGCGGTTCCGCGACTGCGCTCCTCCTGGCACCGTGAACTCGACACCATGCGCCAGCGCATCCATCGCCTTCGCCGGGATCTGGCAGCCGGTCTCGATCGGCGCGGTATACGGCTAAGCGCCGTCGGCAATGACTTTATGACCCGGCAGATCGGCATGTTCTCTTTTACCGGCCTCGACCCCGAGCAGGTCCTGCGGTTGCGAACAGAGCATGGCATCTATGTTGTCGATTCGGGGCGGATCAACGTCGCTGGCATCCGCGAAAGCGACCTCGACCGGGTGTGCGACGCGATCGGCGCGGTCAGCCTACTCACCAAGGTTTCACCCGCCGCCAGCTTAGGGCCCGCGAAAGCATAGATTCTCAGACGCAAAGTAGAGAAATCTCTGGCAGACGCTGTTTCTCAGCACCACTAAGCCGACTGTTCTAGAATTGTGGCTCAGATATCCGAAGCTGGCTCGCCGGTCGTCTGGACCCTCTCCGCGAGATCTCTTTGGCTATCGTTTGAGTTTCAAAACTAGGAGACTTGCGACCGACTTGCGGTCGTCGTCTTCCGATGGGGCTCCCGGACAGCCGGGATCGTTCGAAGGAGTGTCGGCTCACTCTGGCTTAGGCTTTGCGGTGGGCAGACAAATCCTCTTCAGACAACACTCAGGAGAAGTCGATGAAACGTTTGTCGTGCGCCTTGCTCATCTCATTGCTGCTGGCGCTACCAGCTATCGCCGCCGACGAAGGCATCCAAGCCGAGAGTGTGCAGCTGGTCAAAGCCGGCTCCGCCCCGACCCTCAAAGAGATCCTCCGCCAACACCCAGCCGACACTCCGACCTCTTTCGGCGAGGTCCGCGAGGTGGTCAACCGCTCCCCCGAATGGCTGCTTGATCGTCAGCCCAGCAGCTCCCCCGCCGACCCGCTGCTCGACCTGGGCCTGATCGAAAGCCTGGCGCCAGCCGCCTCGTTGAGCGTCGAGGGCTACGCGAATACCGACAACGGCGCGTTGTTCGGATTCCTGATCTCGCCGCCGGATACCAATGGCGATGTCGGGGTTGAGTTCTACGTCCAGTACGTCAACCTTGGCTGGGAAGTCTTCGCCAAGGCCACCGGCGCATCGGTGGGCGGTGGCCCCTTTGCCGGCAACATCTTCTGGCAGGGATTCGGCGGTGTTTGTGAGAGCGACAACGCGGGCGATCCGATTGTGCTCTACGATCACTTGGCTGGCGAGTGGGTGTTCTCTCAGTTCACCTCGTCGGGCAATCCCGACGGCCACCAATGCTTCGCCATCAGCCAGGGTGGCAGCCCCTTTGGCCCCTACCTGCTCTATGACTTCCTGGTCAGCCCAGCGGCCTTCAACGATTATCCGAAGATTGCCCTGTGGCCCGATGCCTACTACATGACCACCAACGAGTTCACCGCCAGCTTCGTCGGGGTCAACATCACCGCTTTTGATCGCGCCGGTCTGCTGACCGGTACCGGTAACGCGGTGCAGGTCTCGCTCCCCTTCACCGGCGCGGCGCCGGTCCGTTTCAGCTTGCAGCCATCGCACCTCGAAGGTGGCAGTCCGCCGCCGGCCGGCGGCACTTGCAATCTGATCGTCCAGTCTTTCGACGACGATACCTGGGGCAATGGCGGTGGGCCGGATGGCTACCAATTCTGGGAATTCTGCCCGGACTTCGTCACCGCCGCCAACTCGACCTTCACCACCGGACCTTTCCTCACCGCGCCGGCCTTTAACTTCGGCCTGACCAGCGTGCCGCAGCGGGGCACCACTCAGGTCTTGGATCCCCTCGGCCAATTCACCATGTACCGCTTTGGCACCCGTGCCGAGGGCGGCAATCTGGTGGGCGCGTTAGCCCACACCGTCGATGTCGGCGCGGGTCGCAACGGCATTCGCTGGGCGACCTTCGACCTGCCAAGCTTGGCCGGGGTTGGGATCAGCGATACCGGCACCTTCGCCCCCGGCAGCGAACACCGCTGGACCCCCTCGGCAACCCTCGACAGCGTCGGCAACCTGGGGATCGTCTACTCTCGGTCCAGCAGCGAGTCCTTCCCCTCGGTGTACTTCAGCGGCCGGGAGTCCAGCGATCCGGCTGGCACTCTGCAGGCCGAGTCGGTGTGTATCGATGGCACCGGCAGCTACCTGGGCTCGTCCCGCTGGGGCGACTACGCCACCGCCAGCGTCGATCCGGTCGACGGTTGTACCTTCTGGGTCACCAATGAGTATGTCGAAACCACCGGCGCGGTGCCCTGGAAGACCCGCATCTGCTCCTACAAATTCCCCTCTTGCGGCAGCACCGTCGGTGGCCCCTTGCAAGCCGCCCAGCAGACCACTGACGAGCAGATCCGCACGGTGGCACTGACCGGCTTCACCAACCCGGTAGTGACCATGGGACCGCCTTCGTTCGTCGGCAGCCAACCGACCACGGTGCGGGTGCGCAACGTCACCGCAAGTAGTTTCCAGCAGAATCTCCAGGAGTGGGACTACCTCGATGGCAGCCATGTTGAAGAGACTATCGGCTACCTGGCCCTCGATGCCGGCGCGCAGAACCTCGGCAGCTTGGCCGCGGAAGCCGGGACGGTGAACCTGAACCAAAACTGGACGACGGTGAACTTCTCCCAGACCTTCGCCAGCGCCCCGGTGGTATTCGCCCAGACAGCCTCCTTTGCCGGTAGCCAGGCAGTGACCGAGCGCATCCGCGACGTCACCACCACCAGCTTCCAGGTGCGGTTGCAGGAGGAAGAGGCTAACGACGACATTCACAACACCGAAATAGTGCATTGGATCGCGGTGGCAACCGGATCCACCACGGTGGATGGCCGTCCCTTGCTAGTCGGGCGCACCACAAATTCCGTGACGCAGAATTTCACTACCATCAACTTCGGCGCTAGTGTTACCAACCCGATTCTGATCGCCGACATGCAAACCTACGATGGCCGCGACACGGCTGCCCTGCGCTACCTCAATTTGAGCGCCACGACAGTGGAGATCAAGATCGAGGAAGAGAAGTCGGCCGACACTGAAATCAACCACACCTCCGAGGTAGTTGGCTGGTTGGTCATCGGTCCCTGACCCTGGTTTCAGCAGGCGTAGCCAACACTGTAACCAGCCCGCGCGACGTGTCGTTCCCGAGAACGGCGAGTCGCGCGGGGTTCTTGCCGTGACTGGCTGCCCACCTTTGAAAAAGGGTCCCAAGGGCGAAGTCAATGCGTCGTTCAATGCTCTTAATACTCGCCCTCTCGCTGCTGGCGCTGCCCGTGCTTGGCCAAAGAAGAAGTCAGTTTCAGCTCTGTTGAGCTGGTCAAGTCCGGCACCGCGCCGACCCTGCAACAGATCTCGCGGGCGCACCCGCAGACTACTCCCACCGCCTACGGCGAAGTCAGCGAGGTCGTCAACCGATCCCCGGAATGGCTGCTCAATCGGGGGAGCATTTCGAGTCCCGCTGACCCGCTGCTCGACCTGGGCCTCTGGAGTTGACCCGGTTTAGTGGCCACTTCACCCACTGGGTGCAAGGAGGTCACAATGCCGAGAACACGGGTAGCATATACGCCGGAGTTTCGCTGCCGGCTGGTGGAGTTGGCACGTTCGGGTCGATCACTGAGTTCGTTGGTTCGGGAGTTTGAGCCGACGGTCGAGTCCATCCGCAAATGGGTCCGCCAAGCAGATCTGGACGAGAGGCATCGCGACGATGGTCTGACGACGGTTGAACAGCAAGAGATTCGTCGGCTTAGGCGCGAGGTTCGTCGGCTGGTCCATGAGGACACACCTTCGCTCCGGCCTGGTGCTTGAGGCGCTTGAGATGGCGCTTCATCAACGGCGGCCGAAGTCGGTCATCCATCACTCGGATCAAGGCACGCAATATACCTCGATCGCCTTGGGTCTACGCCGCAAGCGGGCAGGCGTGAGGTCCTCGATGGGCTCGGTCGGTGATTGCTTTGATAACGCCGCCATGTGCGAGAGCTTCTTTGCAACGCTCGAGTGCGAGTTGCTGGAGCGACACAAATTTCGCACGCAGATCGACGCTCGAGTGGCGACCTCCGATTTAGTCGAGGGCTGGTACAACCCACATCGACGCCACTCTGCCTTGGGTTATCTCGGTCCCATGACGTTTGAAAGTCGTGAACTGGAACGCGCCGCATGAACGGCGACGATCAGAGGGGTATGGAAGCTGCCGCTGCTGCGGAAATCGCTGTGAGCTTACCGCATCCGCTTGGAAAACGCTGCGCGTTTCCCACAGCTCCCACACCCCCGACGACGACAGAGGTTCGAAGAGATAAACTGTCCACCAAACCGGGGTGGCTCCACTCTTAGGCAACTACTTAGAAAGCTACTTAGACAGCTACATAAACAGCGAAAGAAGAGTTAGCGATGATCGATCATTTACTGTGGGCGGTGCCCGAACTCGAACGTGGTATCGACCAATTCGCCGAACTCAGCGGCGTCCGCGCCGCCCACGGCGGCAGCCATCCGGGGCTCGGCACTCACAACGCACTTCTCGACCTCGGTGCAGGGCGCTACCTGGAGATCCTGGCCAGCGATCCGGCTCAGCGCGGCGACCGGCGGAGCTTTGGTCGCTGGCTCGATGGGCTAACAGAACCTCGCTTGCTGACTTGGGCGGCACCCACCACCGACGCTGAAGCACTCGCCGCCCGAGCACTCGCGGCCGGATTGCAGCCCGCGACGATCGTCGAAATTACCCGCCAACGCCTTGAAGGAGGTCAGTTTCGCGGCCGCCTATTGGAGATCGGCGGCCATCCTTTTGGCCTCATCTTGCCGTTCTTCATCCAACGAGACCAGAACTCGGCCCATCCGAGCCGCGATGCGCCACGAGGAATCGAGCTAACCAACTTCGAGTTGAACCACCCGGAGGCCGAGGATCTCCGACGCACTCTCACTCATTTGGATCTGGAATTCAGCGTTCGAGCCGCCGGGCAAACCGCCCTGCGGGCGACGCTGGCAACCCCGCAGGGCTTGATCAAGCTCGGCTGACGGCCTCGGCCCGTCCGTAGACCCGATCTCTTGACACAATCTTGGATACATAGTCTTGCTCGGGGATTCTTGGACTCGAGGTAAACTAAGGCCATCGAGTTCCCTGAGAAGGTCAAGCGATGGGCAAGAGAAGTCAGCTGCCGTTAGCAGAACGCGAGGAAGTGGTACTGCGTTTGCTGCGCAAGGAAGAGCCGCTAGCAGCACTCTCGCGCCGGTACCAAGTAAGCGAACAGACGCTGTATCGGTGGCGTGACGAGTTTCTGACCGGCGGTCGTGAACGTCTGGCCAAGAGCCGGCGGTCGGCCGCTGGCTAGGATCCCGGCCACACCGAAAAGCAGTGGTACGACGATCAGAACTTGGGGATCGAAGGGTGAAGTCTTGTAGAGCAGCGCCCATAAGGATCTGAGCCCGGCCATGGCAAGTAGCAAGGCGCAAGCGGATCTCCTTAGCCCGGTCCTCGGCCCGGGCAAGCATCAGGTTGGTGACGTTGAGGCAGGCGAGCAGCAGAAGCAGGGCGACCGCGGCCAGCAAGAGGTAGTTGGTATGGCGGCCGACCGAGCCCAAGAAAAACTCGTCGATCGGCTCGAGTTCGGCACCCCAGCCGGAGTTCGAGTCAGGGAACTGCTCGGCGAGTCGTCTAGCAAGCGCGCCGATCTCCTGATTCGCCGATCAGAGATCGACCTCGGGCTTCAAGCGGGCAAAGGCGGTGAGCCGACGATCCCCCGCGGGCGTAGGAGAATCGAGGCTGTGGAGCAAGAACAGGTCGTCGTCCTGGTTCCAAAGCCGAAACCCCTCGGGCAGTACGCCGATGACCGTCCAGAACTCTCCATCCAGGTCGATACGCCGACCGATGATCTGAGGATCGCTGGCAAAATATCGCCGCCAGCCGCCGTCAGTCAGCACGACTTGCCGAAGCGCCGACCCACGACGCTCTTCGGCGATAGAAAAGGTACGGCCTTGACTAGCTTCGACCCCGAGCACACGAATCAAGCGCCGCCTGCCGGTGGCTCCTTCCTGCAAGGTGAATACACCGCCGGAGTCCACAGGAGCTAGTTCTGCCCAGGGCACTCGGACTTGACGCCTGCACTTGATCTTGGTCTGATACCTGAGTTATCTCCGGGGCGCCGCCGCTGGCAGCGCACACCATGCCGCCGAGAGGCGCTGCAGCGGATCCAAATCCGTCACGCTCGACGCTGGTTCGGGGAATAAGGGCGCCCTCTCAGGAGGCTGCTCTATGCATGGCTCTCGAAGCGGCAGGCGTGTCGGTCGCGTTGTAGGATTGTGGCTTTACCCGGTCAAGTCGATGGGAGCGGAGGCACTGGCTGAGGTCGACGTATCCTGGCATGGCCTTACCGGCGATCGCCGCTGGGCATTCATCCTAAACGACATGGCACAGAGCGGGTTCCCTTGGCTCACCCTTCGGGTTTGCGGGAATATGAGTCACTACACCCCGTCGTTCGTCCAGCAGTCTCGTCCAGACAAATCGCCAGCGGTCGTTCGGACTCCGTCGGGGTCCACCTTCGACGTTGCGGATCCAGCGCTGGCCGCAGAACTCTGCTCGCGCGAAGTGCGGGTGATCAAGCAGAACCGTGGCATCTTCGACACCTTCCCGCTGTCCCTCATCTCGACCCAGACGATTGGCCTGCTCGGCGACTTGGTTGGCGCCCGGCTAGAGGTCCAGCGTTTTCGACCGAACATCTTGGTAGAGGCGGCCGATGGAACGCCGTTTCCCGAGGACGGCTGGGTTGGATGCGTCTTGCGAATCGGCAGCCTGTGCCTGCGCGTCGACAAGCGCGACGGCCGTTGCGCCGTCGTTACTATCGATCCTGTGACGGCGGAGCGCAACCCCGCGATCCTGCGGACAGTCGCTGGTGATCGTCAGGGTTGCCTTGGGGTTTACGGATCGACCGTGGCACCTGGTCACCTCTCAGTAGGTGATCCCGTTCTAATCGAGTCGTCTCCCACGCGCTCTGGCTGACAACCCCGTTGACACAACTCAGGGGGTCGCTCGCCGCACGCCAGTTGTCAATGAACACCATCCCGTTTCTGGACCTGGGAAACTGGGTGGCGACGAGAAGACCTGCCGGAGCCCGCCGATGGGTAAAGGCGGGCCGAGGAGTGGCCTCAGCGTTGGCTGGGATCCCCCACCCGAGTTTTGACCTGATCGCTCCTGAAGGGGTGCAATAGCTGCCGCAGATAGCCTTTGGGAAAGCTCTCCCGCCCCATGCCTATTCCGACGAAACTGACCAGCCATTCCGATCGAAACCGACCACTTGTCGGAGCGAAGCGACGCTGGCGCTCTCCTCAGTTGTAAGTGTCCACTTTCGCTGTAGCTGGAGCCCTCCTTCCGGCTCTTCTTCTTGATTGATTGTATTCAAATAACCCGTCGTCGGGGCTGTGCGTAGCTGTGGGAAACGCAGGTTGGGGGGCAGGGGGGCGTTTTCCAAGCGGTTGTGGGAATCGCAGAGCGATTTCCACAACCGCGGCAGCTTCCACAGTCCATCTTGGGTCGGGTCCGGATCGGGCCGCAGGCCCGCTGATGGGTCCGGATCGGCGATCGCTTCAGCATGCTCTTGGATCTCACCTTGCCTCTCGCTGGGCGGCCTTGCGAATACCGCCGGCTCTCTTCGCCCGCATGGAGTCACCGTCCACCGCGAGCTTGTAGGCGCCGTGGACAGTGCGATCGAGGATGGCGTCGGCCAAGGTCGGATCGCCGATGACCTCGTACCAGCTCTCAACCGGTAGCTGGGAGGTCACCAGCGTGGAGCGGTTGCCGTAGCGGTCCTCAAGAATCTCGAGCAGGTCGCGCCGCTCGCTGGCCCCGATCGGCGCCAGCCCCCAGTCGTCGAGGATGAGCAGGTCTGTGCGAGCATAGCTCTTGAGCAGCTTCTCGTAGCTACCATCACCCCGCGCGATGGCGAGCTGGCGAAACAGCCTCGGCACCCGCAGGTACAAAGCGGTGTAACCCTCCCGACATGCCTTGTGCGCGAAGGCGCAGGCGAGAAAGGTCTTGCCCACCCCGGCCTTGCCGGTGATCAGCACGTTGAGATGCTCGGCGATCCACTGGCACGAGGCCAGGCGCAGGATCTGGCCTTTGTCCAGGCCCCTCTTGGCTCGCCAGTCGATGTCTTCGATGGCCGCCTGCTCGCGCAGCTTGGCTTTTCGCAACCGCGCTATCAAGCGGCGGCTGGATCGCTCGGTCGCTTCGCGCTCGACCAGCAGCCCGAGGCGCTCTTCGAAGGAGAGCTCTGAGACATCGACCATCGACAGCTGCTCCTCAAAGGCTTTGGCCATACCGTGGAGCTTGAGCGCGGCGAGTTGATCGAGCGTCGCGTGCCTCAGCATGGCGGCGTCTCCTCGCGGCGCGCGGCACTGTAGTAGCTGGCGCCGCGGACGTTGCGGTGCTCGATCGGCGCCGTCACTTCGGTGGGCTCGGGCGCTGCTTGCTGGTCCAGGCCGCTCTTCAGGATCGACTTCACGCTCTTGTAGGACAGGCCGTGAATGGCGAGCGCGCGGCGGCACGCAGCCTCCAAACGATTGGCACCATAGGTCTTGCCCAGGCGCATCAGCCCCAGACACGAGCGAAAGCCGTGCTGAGGATGGGAGCGGTTAAGCATGATGGTCTCCACCAGTTCGGCCGTCGCCTGGCCTGTTTTCGCCGCCCAGCTGATCAGCCGTGTCGGTGTCCACTCCAGGTACGCCTGGTGCGCTTTGGGCATGTGCTCGCTCTGGGTCGTGTGCCGACCCCGACACCGATTGCGACGATGAGCAGCCACACGCTTGCCGCGATCGAGCACCTCCACCAGTTGCGCCGTCGCCCGCAGATCGAGCTGCTTCTTGATCAGCTGGTACGGCACACTGTAATAGTGGCCCTCGAACTCGACGTGGTAGTCCGGGGCAACGCGTACCTTCTTCCATTCGGCAAGCTCGTAGGGCTGGAGCGGCAAAGCACCCAGAGCAGGACGATCGACCTGCTCGAACAGCGCTCGGCGCGAGACGCCCAACACCTTCAGCGGACGGTCGTTAAGCTCGACCAGAAGCTTCGCGATGCTCTCGTTGAGCTCTCGCAGGCTGAAGAACTGCTGGTTACGCAGCCGGGCCAGAATCCAGCGCTCCACTTGCAATACACCGTTTTCGACCTTCGCCTTGTCTTGGGGCTTCCTCACCCGCGCCGGCACCACCGCCACGCCGTAGTGCTCGGCCAACTCCGCGTAGGTGCGATTGATCTCCGGCTCGTAGCGGCACGGGCTGGTCACGCCGCTCTTCAGATTGTCCGGCACCACCAGCTCGCTCACCCCGCCCAGAGCCGCGAAGGTCCGCACATGAGAGCCGATCCAGTCCTCCAGGCCCTGGCTCCACGTTGATTCGGCATAGGTGTAGTTGCTCGCCCCCAGCACCGCCACGAAGATCTGCGCTTCGCGCGCTTTGCCAGTCGCCGGGTCGATCACCCTCACGGTCTGTCCGGCATAGTCGACGAACAGCTTCTCGCCCGCCCGGTAGGCTTGGCGCAGGCACACATCCAGGCGCCCTTCCCAGATCCGGTACAGCTGACAGAAGCGGCTGAGACCGTAGCCGTCAGGATGGTCCTCCCGGTACTCCTGCCACAGCAGCGACAGGGTTACGCACTTCTTCTTCAGCTCGCCATGCACCTTGGTCCAGTCGGGCAAGGCTCGCTGACCACCCCTCCGAAGCGGCTGCGGCCGAGGGTACAGGCGTTGCTCCAGCTCAGCGTCGCTCAAAGCTGCTACTTGCTCCCAGCTCAGGCCTTCAACCTTGGCTCGCAGCAGGTAGTTGCACACCGTCCCGTGGCCCAGCCGAACCGACCGTCCGATCTGGCGGTGCGACAGGCCATGCTGCCATTTCAGTCTCAGTACCTCGCGTATCTTGCGCATCGATGTCCTCACTCTCGGCATCCAATTCTCCTTTCAAGGAGGCTGGAATACCCCAATTGTGAGGAGCGCGCTACCGTCGAACTCCGCCGTGGCCAGGATTCCGATCCAATCTGACCACCCATTCCGATCGACCCGGAAAAGTGGTCACTTTCGATCGGAATCGATGGTCAGATTCCGTTGGAATCACTGGTCACTTTCAATCGGAATCGGTGGTCGGTTTCCGTCGGTGCAGGCACCCCGGGCCCATGGCATCGGGCCACGCGGTAGGCGGCAGGAGATAGGTACCGAAGATGCGATCGATCCACGGGAAGTGGATGGCGAAGTTCTGCTGGTGGTAGCGGGGATCCATTGGCTCTCTCTCTGAATGGAAAGTGAGTCCTAGCATCATCGAGAGTCCGAGAATAAACTGGAATCAGGAGCCTCGATTCAGACCCGGAAGCGGCTCAAGAGCA
Source organism: Candidatus Multivoradales bacterium (assembly GCA_965248925.1). Classification (GTDB taxonomy): domain Bacteria; phylum Acidobacteriota; class Thermoanaerobaculia; order Multivoradales; family J023; genus CBDFLE01. The sequence goes on from CBDFLE010000005.1 coordinate 1,815,456, forward strand.
GCGGGCTATCCCTGGCGTGTTGCTCTACTTGACATTACCGGCGAGGGACGGCCATGGGTAGCCGGTACAACAACTCTCAAGGTTGCAGCTGGCTGTACTTGACCAGCGGATCGGCTAGGCACTCGGGCGCGAGCGAGGCGTAGACCGTGGTCGCGATGCGGGCAACCGGGATGCAGGGGACCGACGTGCGCCCGAGGCGTCGCCGAAGCCACGAGCAAAGCTCGACCCAGGGATGCGATCGCGATGACGAAAGGTGCGCCCCGCCTCCGTCTGCGCAACCGCCGGGACCCCCGCACCAGCTTCTATCATGCCCAACAACTCAACGAGGCGCAGCATCACGAGATGTTCGGCGCGGCAATAAAGTGACTCATCGTCGTCGCCGGGGTAGATCGGCGGGCGTACGACCTCGACGAGCGCGCCGCCGTCGAGGTCCGCGCTGACTTCGTGGAGGCTGGCGCCGACCTGCTCGTAGCGACCTTCGGCGAAGGCGAAGAACACCCCATGGTTGCCCTTGAAGTCGGGCAGGCAACCCCCGTGGATGTTGAACGAGCGACCGGCAGGGGCCAGCACCCGCTTGTGGACATAGGACGTGCCACACACCACCGTGACGTCGGGGCGCCAGCGCGCCATGGTCTCGACCGCCAACTTCGAGTTGATCCACTCGACCTCAACGGTCTCGAAGTCGGGCTCGGCCACGGCCCGATCAGCGAAGAAGCGGTCACGGTAGGCTGCGTGACCGCTGAGCCGGCGCCTGAGCCTGTGATAGCGACGGTAGGCCCAATCGACATAGCGGTGGCGCCGCCAAAGGTGGGCTTTTTGCGCGCGCCCGGGCTCGAAAATCACGCCTCGGATCTCGAAGTGCGCGGCGAGCAACGCGACGAGGTACTCGTTGTGTGGGTCGTCCGAGACCAGCAGCGCCAGCTTCGATATCTTGGTGGTCGCGCTCGATGCGTCAAAAGAAGTAGAAGTGACACTGGATATCCTCCAGCGAGAACTCCTCGGGCAAGGTGTCAAGAATCTTCTGAGCCTCTTGTCTTGCGGTCGCCATGGTTCTAAAGTAAACCGCCGATTCGGCTAATTGGCTCTGTTCTCTACTTTCGGTCCCTGGCGCGGATCCTGGCGACTGTCCAGTAAGGTGTCCCCCTCCGGCAGGTCTTCGTCAAAAGGGTAGGCACCTTCTTGGCTCCTACCACGCTCGAAAAGCTCTTTGAGAATCTTGTGCCGGAAGTTCTTGTTCACCGCCGAAGTGTAACATGGGCCGTGAAACTCCGCTGCCCCCATGAGGTACTTCCGTGGGTTGTGGATAGCCAAAACCCCATCCGCTTTTGTCCGCAGCGCGCTGGCCAGCGTCTTTGATGTCAGGAAGTCGACGTTGGGGTCGAACTCCCTAACGATGGTCGGCGCCGCTAGGCCATCGCGATCATTGCCACCAACGACCGTCATGCGGAGTCCACCAAGAAACCAAGAGGAAAGACATCATGCACTTTCGCAGCTTGACCACTGTCTTAGTCTTCACCCTGACGCTCAACGCTGGCGGACCGACCTTGGCCCAACCGTCGATCAACCCGACTACCTCGAAAGTCAAGGACGTCCGCAGCCAGTTCGTCACCATCAACGACCACGGTACGCCGTCGGGCTTCACCCGCGGTTCGATCAACCCGACGATGAGCCATCACTACCAAGGGATCACCCGCCACCCGAGCCGGCCGGCAGCCTTCTTCCTCAGCAAAAGCGGCGATTCAAGTTCACCGGCTGCCCTTCTCGGCACCTACCTCTCTACCGAGACCAGCTCGCGACAGATGAACCACAACTTGTGGGCCAAGGGTGCAACCAACACCCACGGTACTTACCCGGTGGGCTCCGCCTTCACCTATTGGGAAGAGACCGCCGGCGAGATCTGTGACCACCTCGGCGGCCTGCAAGCTGCTGGCAAAGTGATAGCGGTCGCCGCCGAGAAATGCAGCGGTGGCGATCACGGCACTCAAGCCCGGGTTTTATTCTACTTCCTGCACAACACCTACTATCCGATCGCCATCGACATCACCGCCGACGGCTGGGCTGGACAGGACTCGCTCAACGTCGGCTACTCCACCGCCGGCGCGGCCGGCATCATCGAAGACAGTGGCAACCGCTATACCGTGATGGTCTTTACCGACGGCAATCGCCGGCTGCGTTTCCGCCAGTTCGGACTCAATGGCTACACCCTGACAGCCACCGGCCCATGGCGTACATGGGTGACGCCGACCAATCAATCCAGCGGTTGGGAAACCGGTACCGGCGCCCACCAGGCGCTCAACCTGATCCGCCAGAACGACAACGCCCTGTTCGTTGGCGGCACCCAGCGTGGATGGGCGGAGAACGACTACATGTTCCTCTATCGGGTCTACGGCCTGAGCTACGATTCTGCCGGCACCTTGCAAGGCAACCCGTGGCTTTCCTACCAGGCCAAGCGTCATATCTATTGCACCAACTGGGAGAACACCGGCTCACGGATGTGCGACTTGATGGCCGCCGGCGGCTTCTACGTCGCTCCGGCAGCCAACAGCGACAGCCACGGCGAGCTGATCCTACTCGCCAGCGCCCATAACGACGACAAGGGTCCCGCTGCCAATTTGGCGCCGATCACCGAGTTTCGCAACCGCAACATCCGCACCCTCGACAACAGCTACGGCGACTGTGGCACCAGCAGTTGGGCGACACTCTATGACGACGATCACATGGACGGTGACCGCAACATCACGATCACCGAGTACAACAGCGATCGCGAGGACTTCAAGTATCTGCACAACAGCACTATCGACTTCGGCGACAAGGCCAGCGCGTTTTCCTATTGCATCCGCAACGGCTGCACCCTGACCGCCTACAAGCACAGCGGCTACAGCTCGCCACTGATCACCATCTACGGCTCGGGCTCTGGCACCTACGGCTACGACAACGACCTCAAACGCTCCAGCGGCGGCTACGTCGGTAGCAACTGGTCCGGCAAAGGAGATGAGATCTCGTCGATTAGGATCTCTTGCCCTTGAGGTCGGACCCAAGTGAACTAGGGCACGGTCCACAGCCGGCGCCGGTCTGCCGCCAGTCCATCGCTGGCAGCAAGATCATATGCTCGCCTACGTTTCCTTTTCTTGGCGCGCAATAGCGATCGATGAACAGAATTAACCACTACAGGAGTAGAAAATGCAAAAGCAGATACGAACTAGAGAACACCAGTGGATGCTCACTAGTTGGACCGTCATCCCGGTATTGGCGCTACTGACCTTGGCGCTGCCCGCTATGGCGCAAGTGGAGACTCCGACTTACGCGGCAGCAACGGTCAACGTCAACACGCACCATTTTCAGGACGTTTACTACATCCAACCCCATAACACCTACGAGCACGGCAGCTCGCTGACGGCATGGCTCGAGGCGGGCTTCCGCTCGGTGGAGCTGGATGTTCAGGATCCGGGGTTCTGGGAGTTTCACCCGGACGGACCGATTGTCGCCCACACTGGATCTGGACAACAGAACAATTGCAGCTCGGGCACGGCCAACGATCGTCTCGGTCATTGCCTACGGGACATCGTGAACTTCATTGGGGCGGAATCGCCGGATGTTCCGATCCTGCTTCTGGTCGACATGAAAGGCGGCACAGGGTCTTCGGAATGGCAGAATTGGGAAGTGGCTTTCCTCGATGAATACATCCGTAGCTTTCTCGGTTCGACCCTCTACTCCTTCGAGGATCTCTATTGGAACTACCTGGTGCCGAGGGGCGGCCAGAGCACGCCGCGGTCTCTGGCTGCTCAGCACGGCTGGCCGCTGCTGCGTGATTTGCGCAGCAAGGTTATCGTCGGCTTGACCGGCGGCCAGTATGGGGACGTCAATGGAGGTATGGAAGACGGGCGCCAAGCCATCCAATCCATATTTGGCCGCTATCCAGCGACCTTCCTGTGTCCCGATGTCGAGAACGACCCCTCGGAAGTCGATGTCGGCGGCAAGCTCGACGCCATCAGCACCAGCAACTCGCAGTTTTTTCTCTGCTCGAACTTGAAATCTCGCGATCACTACCAAGTGACGGCGAATCGGGCGGCCCAGAACAACCAGATTCTCCACTTGTGGGGCGGTCATGTCTGGGGAAATACGAGCTACACCTACAACTACATCGCCGTGGCGCACGGCGTCCAAGCGGTGGGACGGGACTTGAATCAGCCTTGGTTGGGAACGACCTGGGGAAACAGTATTCCCTACGTCGGCGTGCGGCGATCACTGCCGGGTTATTTCAAACTTCGGCCGACCAACAGTACGAACTTGTGTTTGGAAGTCGAAGGTGCGTCCTACGGCAATGGTTCGGACCTCAACCAGTGGTCCTGCCACAGTGGATCCAACCAGCGTTTCGTCTACACCGCGGAGGGTCAGCTGCGGCCCAGGGGCAACAACAAATACTGTGCCGACATCGACGGTGGTGACGCGGGCAATGGCAAGAAGATGCACATCTGGGACTGCGACGGCGGCGCCAGCGAGAAGTGGCAAATCACTCCGGAGGGGCGCTTTCGCAGTCGTGAGAACTCTGGTTACTGCATGGATTCGACCTCATCGACCTGGAATGGCGTTCAGTTCCGGACCTATGCCTGCAGCAGCGCATCGTCGCAGAAGTTCTGGCTCGAAACGGTTGCGGATTGGACCCAAAAATCGTTCTGATCCTTCACCTGAACAGCTCTTCGCCGGCTTGCTAGATGATCTGGGTGATTTTCTCGGGCCTCGACGTCGGGTAATCTGCTGATGGGCGGGGACGATACCGCAACTCCGAGCCCGCTGCCCGGCGTCGCGTGCAAAGCGCTCATCGGTCCTTGATTCTCGTGCCTCTAGGAGCGGTCCATGGCTCGGTATTCTCGTCGTCCGGGTCCGCCACCGGGCGAGAGTCTATCGCCCATACACCTCTCGCCAGGGGCACCGAGATGCGCGAGCTCGTGGTGCCCCTCGGCCGGAAGCAAAGGCGAGTCTCGTCTTGCTCCGTCACACTAGGAAGGATTATCAAGAACCAATATCTCGACCCATCGAGGTGCAGCTGGGTCGAGCAACAAGTCGGCGTGGAGCTGCCCGAGTACCGACTCCCCAGAAGCGACTGATGCCTGGACCCCACCGACTCCGCGCAGCGTCTCGGCGGATCTCCCGACGACCGGAGCTTCGATCGGTCGGTCGTGGTGAGCCCGACGATGCGTTTCTTGGAAGTGTTCGAGCCGCGGCACGATGGCGTCGGAGCCGACGATCAGAAACAGCTCCTTGCCCCCAGCGCTAGTGACCCGCCAGCTTTGTTCCGCGCCATCGAGGACGCCCGGAAGCAGGTGGATCCCCGGGCCCAGCGGATTGGCCGGCTGGAGACCGGGCAGGGGGAAGAGCACAAAGAGATTGCCTTTTTCGTCTTCGTTGAAAACATAGACATGAGTCGGCTCGTCGAGCTCGACGCGCAGGTTCAGCCGGTCGCCCGCCTGAACCGAGGATCCGTTGGCGAGGCGTACTTGAGAGCCGGTGCGCCGGCCCCAGAGGCTGGCTCGAACTGTGCCATCGGCAGGTGAAGGAGGTAGGTTGAAGCGCCACCACCCGAAAACGGCGACGGCGAGGAGCAGCACGGAGATCGCCGCCGAGAACCAGCGCCATCTTTGGGTGCGCGGCTCCGGCTCTATCCTCTCGGAACGGTGTTGGAGAAGCTGCCGCTCCGCATGGCCAGCCGAAACGGGTCGCTCGGTCGGCCGCTTGGCAAGCAACGAATCGATCGTCGCCACCAACTCGCTCGGTAGATCGGGTCGCAGGTCCCTGAGCGTCCGCCTTGCTCCCGCCGACCGGTGCCGGCCGGTCGCCATCCGGAAGAGTAAGGCCCCCAGGGCAAAAAGATCGGAAGCTGGTGTCGAGGCGCCGCCAACCGCGACCTCCGGAGCCAAATAGCCGGCCGTTCCTTGCGGCATCACCCGCTGGCCCTCAGCCGGTGCGTGCGCGGCGCCGAAGTCGACGAGCACGGGCCGACCGTCTTCGTTGCGGACGACATTGCTGGTCTTGATGTCGCCGTGCACCAGCCCTTCGCCGTGCACGGCGGCGAGGGCGCGGCATAGCTCGCTGCCGACGGCCACCAGCTCGCTGGCACCCAATGGCCCATCCTCTTCGAGCCGCTGTTCCAGAGTCTTGCCCGGCAAGAGATCCGTCCAAATTCCAGCCCGCTCCTGGTTCACCGCGGCGCCGAAGACGGTCACGACGTTCGGATGCCGCACGCGGGCGAGCCGTTGCGCTTCAGCCAGCCAGGGGCGGGCCAGTGAGCCCCTACCGCGGCTCAGCTTGAGGGCAACTTCTCGGCCTACTTGTGGGTCCCAAGCGCGGAATACCTCGCCAAACTGGCCCGCTGCCAGTTTTTCTAGGATTTCGAGCGGGCCCCAGCGGAAAAGGATGTCGGTCTCCTGCGGTCGACTCTGCTGCGTCGCGAAGGCTTCGGCGACCTGCGACAGAGTTCTCAACCCCTCCAACCCAGCGCTGAGGCCAGCTTGTTCCTCACTCTCCCAGGCCACCGTGGAGCCGTCGCTCACCGAGCCGGCGAGCTCGACCAGGCGCTCATCGAGATCGTTCACCCGTCCATCTCCCTGGCCATGCGGGCGAGGGCCCTCGAGACCGTCATTCGGGCGCCGTTGGCGGTCGGACTGGCGATGGACTCGGCGATTTGAAGGTAGGAATAGCCAAACTCGACCCGCAGCAGGACCGCTTCTCTTTGGCGTGGCTCCAACAAGGCCAACGCGCTCTCATAGGCGACCATCGCTTGGCGTCCGATGACCCGCTCGACTGCTGAAGGCGACGAGTCGGGCAGCTCGCGATCGATCGGGTCGTGGGGCGGACGACGCCCAACCCGACGGACTTCGTCGCGCACCGCGTTGAGCAGGATCTGGCGCAAGTAGGCGAGAAAGGCTCCCTCGCCCCGGTTTTCGAACCGCGCCACATTCTGCAGGGCGCGTAGAAGCGTCACCTGCACCAGATCGTCGGTTTCCGCTGTAGCGCGGGCAAAGAGTGGCAAGCGACCGCGTGCCCACCGTTGGAGTAACGGTAAGAAACGCTCCATCAGCCGTTGCCTTGCCGCTTCGTCTCCCGACCGGGCCTGATCCAACAGCTCGCCGGTTGGCTGGTCGCGGCCGGTCTGTTTGGGCTTGGACATGGCAGAAACCACGGGTCCGGACTCGAGGTTGCGCTGCCCTTCCCGGCCCCGGGTCGGGAACGGTAGGAGATTGGGCCTCGATTCGACCCGCGGCGCCGAGTTTACCCGACGTCTCGGTGATGAAAACAAAGATTTCGTCACGTCCTGGCGCTCGTGTTCCATTCACCCGAGAGAAACGTCGACCTGGCCGAGACCGCACGCGTTTCATCGTGGCTTCAAGAAACCACCAACAAGAAACTACGAATCATGCGACCGCAGCGCGGTAGGCACCGCCCGTGCGGTTGAGCTCGTGGCGACGTTTCTTATCTCGAACGCAGCCATCACCACCGACCGAGAGGGCCGATTCACGGCTCGCGAAAGGACCACGATGAGATTAGACTCGAAATCGCAGAGGCGCGTGAGCCAGCGGGTAGGTTCTCTCCGCCACAGGTTCCCGATCCGGGAATGCTGATGGCCGCGAACCTCCAGGAGAGCCGATGATGCGACGTTTCGTATCGAGGGTCCTCGCCGTGGCGCTGCTGGTTTCCGCTGGCTGCGCGGCAGCGCGAGCCGAGGGCACCGCGGCGTTGACCGACGCCGAGATCGAGACGGCGTTCGCCGCCGGCTGTAGCCGGGCTCATCGCATCGAGCATTACCGAGGGGTGGGCAATCGCCACCAGGTGATCGGCCCTCTTTGGTTGGAGAAGCCCGGGGAGGACCCTCCGCGGGGGGTGATCCTGCCGCCTTTCTTGCGCGTCTTTCTGGAAGGGCGGTCCCGGCGCTGCAAGAAATTCGATGTCGAAGCTTTGCGCCCCTTAGCAGAGGCTGAGATCTGGGTTGTTCTATGGCGCCATGAAGATCCACCGAGCCCGCCGTTTCGGTCGTACACCACGTCCGATCAGAAGGTGCTGCGCCCGACCGAAGTGAGGCACCGAGCAGACGACACTTGGCACCAGCCGCTGTGGACGCGAAGCGAAGACCGCTGGATCCTCCGCTGGTTTGCCCACGACTGGAACGAGAAAGAGAGCCTACTGGCGTCTTTCGCCCAACTGGATGAGACCGGCGCTCTGCATGTGGACTACAAGGTCGAAGAGAACGGCCGTTCCTATCTCCGGGAGTCGGCGGTGTTTCCCTTGACCTCCTACAGCAAGACCTGGTGGACCGCGGCCTTTGGAGAGGCGCCATGATCTCTAAGCTCCAGCAATTACCTGAGTGGTTCTTCATCCTCGCATTTCTCGCGCTGGTGGTGGTGTTGTGGATCTACGCGGCGCGTCACTGGAAGAACCGAAAGGAAGAGCTCAAGATCTTGATGCCGAATCTTGGTTATCAACCCATCGCCGAGCCCTCCTATAAGGCCCTCTTGCCGGAGCTTCTATTTCACCCCAACGGCTTCGAATCCATGTGGGGGAAGTCCAGTTCGCGCTTTGTGGAGAATGACATTAGGGCCTTTGTGCCCTCGGCTTGGACCGGCCACTTAGGAAGGCGCGAGGTGACCGTATTGGACGCTTCCATCAGCCGCCGAAGCGCCAAGAGTGAACGGGAGGTCGGTAAATCGATCAAGAACCGGGACTTCACCGTGATCAGTTGCCGTCCGGACGGTGATCGGGTTCCTCCCGACTTTCTCATTGAAGAGAGGGTTCTCTTTAAGGGGCAAGTCAGGGGTGAGCGCTCGGTGAATGGCCCCGCCTTGATGGGAAAGCACTACTTTCTTTTCTCCGACGCTCCCCAAGAGGAACTGGAACCTTGGATTACTCCGCGCCTTCGCGACCAGCTGGGCCAAGTTCGTTTGTGGGACTTGGCGGTGCACCGAGGGGTGTTTTACTTGACGCGAACCACCTTTTACCCCGAGAAGGCTGCCGCGATCCCCGATTTCTTGAGGGAAGGGGAAGCCTTGCTCGCGGGGCTCTTCGCTGCCCAATGATGGGATTTCGAGAGTAACTTAAAGTCGAAGGAAAGATTCAATTGAAAAATGAGATCCATACGACGGACGCCAAGGAGGATATCCGGCTAACGGGTAGTTGGGGTCACTACTTGGTCGTAGATGCCGCCTAGGAACTAGCTGCGGCGGACACTGCCCGAGCATGTCGGTCTCGGTTCCGGCGCTTTGAGTGAGCCTCCCAATCTCTGACTGGCAGGGGCTCGGCAAGAAATCCTGGGTGCATGGCCCGATCCGTCCGCCTTGTGTCCGTTAACGGTCTCTTGCTTGAGGATCCGAGGGATATATAATGTCCGATATGGACCAGAGCCACTCCGCCGGTCAGATGGCACTGAAAGCTCAAGGCTATCTGGCGATTCCCAGTTCACCGGTGTTTCGCAGTCAGCGCTCCGCCGATTTCGGAAGCCGTTGGCAGCGCTAGAGACTTGGAGAGGTTTTGATGATTGTCCGAATCTGGCACGGTCGTACCCAGCGGAGCAGCGCAGAAGAGTACTCGAGGTTTCTCGAGAAGCGGGCTATTCCTGACTATCGGTCAGTGGCCGACATCATCGAGGTGCAGGTGCTCCGTCGCGATGATGGAGAGGTGACTCACTTCCTTACAGTGACGCGCTGGGAGTCCGAAGAAGCGATCCGGTCGTTCGCTGGGCTGGATATCCTCAAGGCGAAGTACTACCCCGAAGACGACGATTTTCTGCTCGAGTTCGAACCTGAGGTCCAGCACTTTGAGATTGTTGCCACCGGCTAGCGTTGGCAGCCGGGTGAGCGAGCCGTGCATCGACATCGTTGGGAAACCCGAGCAGCGAGCCCCCTTTTCGGCGTCGCATGGTTGCCCTTGTTAGGCCCTAACTATCCGTTAGGCCGATGACCATAGCTAAGTACTCTAGTGATTTGCCAATGGCCGTTTTGATTTCTCCACACACTTACGAAATCTGCCAGCCCTTCGCAATCACTACTATCAAATTGGAAAAACCGATGAGAACCAAGAGCAATGGCGCCGAAGCCTTTTATTGGGAAAACCTTTAACGTTTCCGGAACGAGCACGCGCCGGAAATTGCCGCACACATATTTCTCTGTATTGGCGATCATCTCCTTTCGTGACCAAGTAACTCCGCCATTGTCGTGATAAAACTCAACGCCTGCTGCAAAATAGCTGGCATGCTTTTCAAGCTGTGCTAGAGAGCTGCAATTGTTAAAAGCGTTGAATACAGCAGTGTCAAGTTTTGAGATAGTTTCATACAATGGATCGGCGACTTGAGCAGTGACGGATTGCTCGCCAGCGGCTGAGCAACCGGAGACTGCCAGCGTCATGACAGAGAAAAATAATCTAAAGTGTGTGCTGCGATTTTTCATGTGATCTCCGTACAGATTATGAGGGCCTAACGAGACTGCAGGTTAACCCAGGGTGAAAAACTGGCCGGCTCCTTGGCACCGGGGCGACGACCAGAACGGTGAGCGCAGCCGATGCCCGAGCCAGCATATGCCCAATTACCATGAGGTTACTTAACCACGCGATGATCCGCGCCCGCAAGCTTTTGGGCGTCAGTCGACGCGTGACTCGTCCGGCACGTGATAGCCGAGCGCGGTGAGCAAGCGCACGCTGGCCTCGAACCGGGCCCGGGTGAAATCCTTGTGGTCGAACGGGTCGTCGGCAAACAGGACTGTGGCGAAGCACACCCGCGTCTCCCCATCGAGGCAGCCGGTATACCAACCGCGATTGGTGTCCGACGCGCGGCGGAACCACCCGGTCTTGCCGCGCAACACCGCGACGTCATCGCGACTGCGCTCGGTCATGGCGAGGACGTGGTCGGTCGCCGCCTGGCTCACCCCGAACTCACCGTCGTGAAACCGATGCCAAAACGTGACCTGCTCGACGGCGGAGATTCGCAGAGACGCATCGAGCCAGAACACATCCACCGCGCCGCCGATGGTTCGATTGCCGTAGTCGAAGCGCTCCAGAGCGGCTTGCATACGTTCGACACCGACCATCCGCGCAACGGCCTGGAAGTACCATACCACCGAGTGGCGAATCGCCGACGCGAGGCTGTGATCGCGGTTCCATGTGTCGAGCCAGCGTTCCTCGCCATCCCACGGCAACTCGTGCTGTGGCCCGTCGAGCACACCGTAGTCGAGGGCGAGCAGCGCGTTCGGAACTTTGAATGTAGACGCTGGCGGAAAGCGTTCGTCGCACAGGACACCGCCGACACACACGAGCGTATCGGCGCCGACCTCGCGGGCGACGAACACGCCTTCGTAGCCGGACTCGAGCAAGATTGGCATGAGGTCGTCTCGGGCTGGATCGTACGGCCCGGAACTCTCGGAGCTCTCGGGGCTCGACGAGCACGCAGCCAGCGCCGCCAACACGCACACCCAGAGATGAAGCTGCAGCCTCGTCATGAACCAACCAACGTACGACCCGTGCCGACTATTCCCGGACTACCACCACTCGCATCGTGACACCTGCACGAGTCACCGCCCACCCCGACTTCGGCAGCCAGACCTACGACGTCCTCGACATTTCGTTCGAGGCGATCGCGGAGGTCGACTTCGTCTACATTCAGCGAGGTACCGAGGCGCTCACCGTCGGGTCGTTGCGGCGTTTTGTCCTCACCCAGGACACCGGAGGTGCGATTCGCTGGGCCCACCGTGCCGACTTCCTCTGGGGACGGGGCGACGACGACGCAATGCGCGCCGGAGTGATAAAGCAGCCAGGAAAGCTGTACGTCCTGATGGCGAAGACGGCCACACCGGCGCCTGCACAGCCGTCAGAGAGGTAGCGCTCGGAGAACCAGACTGCCAGCTTGTGTGGCTGTATCTATCTTCAAGGCGCTGGCGAGGTGCTGCCGCCGAGCCCTGGGATTTGGCCCGATCCGTCCACTTCGTGTCCGCTTGCAGCCTTGCGATTAAAGATTCGACATCCTTATGATGTCCGAGATGGACCGCACCCATGCTACCGAACCTCTCGACCCACGGCCCCGGCGGCAGGTCGCTTTCCTGTTGCTGCCGGACGCCCACCTGCTCGATCTCGCCGGGGCGACGCAGGCCTTCTACGAGGCGGACCGTTTGGGAGGCCGCTACCGGCTCCGCCACGTTGGGGTCGAGCCGGAGGTGGTTACGGCCCAAGGGCTCGTGCTCGCCGGGCTCGAGCCGCTGTCAGAGGTTGGCCCGGAGGACATCGTCGTCGTCCCCGGTACCGACTCGGAGCGGCTCGACGACCTCGCCCCGGCGGTGCCGCGGGAGTGGCTGGCGGCCGCGCACGCCGCGGGAGCGACCGTCTGCTCGGTCTGCACCGGCGCTTTCGCCCTCGGGCTCGCCGGCCTCCTCGAAGGCCGCGAGTGCACCAGCCACTGGCGCATCGTGGCGCGCTTGGCGCGCCAGTTCCCGCGCGCCCGCGTGCTCGAGGACCGGCTGTTCGTCAAGAACGACCGTGTCTACACCAGCGCCGGCGTCGCCTCGGGGATCGACCTCGCCCTGTCGATAATCGAGGACGACAACGGCCCCCTGGTTGCCGCGCGGGTGGCCCGCGAACTCGTCGTCTACATGCGCCGCAACGGCTCGAACGGGCAGCAGAGCGTCTTTCTCGACTACCGCACCCATCTGCACCTGGGCGTGCACCGGGTCCAGGACTGGCTCTTGGCGCACCCAAGCTTCAGCCCGACACTCGCCGAACTCGCCGCCATCGCCGGGATGAGCCCCCGCCACCTCACTCGCAGGTTCCGCGACCTCACCGGCATCAGCGTCAAGGAATTCTCCCATGCGCTCAAACTCGCGGTGGCGCAGAACCTCCTCTGTAACCCCAGCCTGACCATCGCCGCCGTCGCGAGCCGTTGCGGGTTTGACGATGCGCGGCAGCTTCGCCGCCTCTGGCGGCGCCACTTTCAGACCAGCCCCGCGGCCTGGCGCGAGCGTGAACTCGCCACCTGACCGTGACAGGAGACCGTATCGTGCCCAGCTCCCGACTCGTGCCCGTCCTGCTCGCCCTCGCTGTCCTCGTCCCGTTGGCCGCTCCGGCGGCGGAGCCCGCGCCCGAGGCCGGCTGGGTCTGCCCGCCCTGTGTCCACAGCGACCTCGACAGGATCTACGACGAACCCGGCCAATGCCCGATCTGCGGCATGCGCCTGATTCCCCGGAGCGAGCTGGTCTACGCCGCCATTCTCGTCTTCGACGGCGTCCAGATCATCGACTTCGCCGCTCCCTACGAGGTCTTCGGACAGGCCGGCTTTTACGCCTACACCGTCTCGCCCGACGGCGGCCCGATCACCACTACCATGGACATGCATGTGACACCGCACTACGGGCTCGACGACGCTCCCCGGCCCGATGTCCTACTGGTCCCCGGAGGCCAGGTCGACGAAATGCGCGCCGACGAGAGAGTGCTCGCCTGGATCCGGGAGAGCGCCGCCAGGGCCGACCATGTGCTGTCCGTCTGCACCGGCGCCTTTCTTCTGGCCGAAGCAGGGCTGCTCGACGGCACCCCTGCCACTACTTTCCACAACGCCCTGGACGATCTCGCCGTCGCCTTTCCCGCCGTGGAGGTGGTCCGCGGGGTCCGCTTCGTCGATAACGGCAAGGTCGTCACAGCGGCGGGCCTGTCAGCCGGCCTCGACGCGGCGATCCATCTGGTGAAGGAGATCCAAGGCCCGCAGGCGGCCCGGAGACTTGCCGAGCACATCGAGTACGCGTGGGATGGTGAGCCTGGTGAGCCGGAGCCGGTGGGGCGGAAGCTGTCCGCCGAACGGCTCCACGCCTACGACGGGGTCTACGAGTTCGAAGGCGGGGGGCGAGCGACCCTCGCCGGGTCGCCTAAGGACCGCGCTCTGTACGCCTTCATCGAAGGTGCACGCTACCCGCTCGTGGCGCTCGCCGCCGACGCCTTCCTCGCCACCAATGGCAAAGAGCTGCTCTTCGTTCGCGGCGAGGACGGGGAGGTCGAGGGCTATCGGACGCGGGGAGACGACTCGGCGGGAGTCTACCGGCGGCTGGAGCAGGGGGTCGAGCTGCCGGCGAGCACCTGGTTCGCGCGCCCGCAGGCCCGGGAGGGTGCCTTCCAGTACGAGTATTCGCCGCCGCCTGACCTCGGCGACGGTCTCGCCGTCGGCACGCTCGCCGGCACCGGACTCTCCCCGGACCTGCTGCAGGATCTGGTCGAACGCATCGTCGACGGCACCTACCCCGACATCCACAGCTTGCTGATCGCCAAGGACGGCAAGCTCGTCATCGAGGAGTATTTCTACCAGTACGGGCACGGGACAGCGCATCAGCTCCGCTCGGCCACCAAGAGCGTCGTCTCGGCGCTGGTGGGCATCGCTATCGAGCAGGGGCTGATCACCGGGGTCGAGGCGAGGGTCCTGCCCTTCTTCGAGGAGTACCAGCTGCTCGCCAACCCGGCGGACGAGAAGGCGGCAATCCGCATCGTCGATCTCCTCACCCAACGCTCCGGCCTCGACTGCGACGACTGGGATGCCGGCTCGCCGGGCAACGAGGTTCGGATGATCGAGACGGAGGACTGGGTGCGATTCGTCCTCGACCTGCCAATGGCTGCCCCGCCGGGGCAGGTTACTTCGTACTGCTCCGGCGGCGTGATCCTGCTGGGGAGGATCGTCGAGAAGGTCACCGGTATGCTGCTCCCAGCGTTTGCCGAGAAGTACCTCTTCGGGCCTTTGGGGATCAGCGACTACCGCTGGCGCTTCGCGCCCGACCACTCCAGCGTGCAGACCTTCTGCCAGCTTTCCTTACCGCCGCGCGACATGATGAAGCTCGGCATGCTCTTCGCCGCCGGCGGCCGCTGGAACGGACTGCAGGTTCTCTCTGAGGCGTGGATCCGGGAATCGACCGGCAAGCACTCGCGCCTCGATGGCTCGGACTACGGCTACCTCTGGTGGCACCACGATCTGGAGGGCGGCGGCACGAAGAGGCATGCGCTCCTCGCCACCGGCAACGGCGGCCAGAAGATCCATCTCTGGGAGGAACTCGGCCTGATCACCGTGCTTACCGGCGGCTACTACAACCGCCAGTCCCCGGCCAACGAGATCCTCAGCCGCTACGTACTCGCCTCATTCTGAGCTGAGGCGGGGCAGGTGGTGGCGACCGGTCCATGCCTGGGGCGCTCCGGGCGTTAACGGCACCGTTCTCAACCTACCAAAGTTCGCCGAAGCCATCGCGAGAGGTCTGCAAGGTCTGGTAGTGAGCGGCGCCGGCCGTGCGCTTCTCGGGTGGAGTGCGTTTGAGTCATTGAAGCCCGACAGCAAGCATCAGGGCGGAAACCACCGGACCCATGAGGGGCCAAAGGAGACGAACGTGAGGTTGAAGCAGACGATCCTTGTACTCGGAGGACTCATCCCGCTGCTCGTAGCGGGATGCGCGGCAGCCGCAGTGGATCAGTGCACTGTGGAGATGTCGGGAGAGACTCGCTCCTTCGACAACGTGTACGCGGTGCGCGCGCACGACCCCTACGACCTCGATGATTCAACTCGCCTAACGCGCCTGCTCTGCTTCGAGGCAGAAATTCCACAGCCAGCCTTGGCGACGGAAGAGAACCTCATGAAGTGGATGAGACAAGAAGAACCCAACGGCCTGGTGATCGAAATTCGAGATACCGGCGACGTGGTCAAGGTTATGAGGATGGAAGATGGGGACTTCCCAGTCCATTGGGGAGGCCCGTTTGGAGGCTCATCGAAGGTGGGTTTCACCGGCAGCAACGATGCCGAATCGATCATCGGTACGGTGACCACGTCCTCACCGCTGGAAGACGGCAACAGCGGACACAGCATCGAGTTGTCCGCCACTCTGGACCATGCCATCGATGTGACCTGGTGACCTGGGCCGATCGGTACCGAGGTGAGCTGCTGGGGAGCTTCTCGAGTACCTCGAGCAGGAAGGACGCCGGAATGAACAAGCTGGAAACCCAAGGAGAACTCACATGAAGGTCACTATCTGTGTACTGATTGCACTCGTCTTGAGCTCCGGGGTTGGCGCTTCGGAGTGCGGCTTGACGGTGGATGGCGAGACGATCGTGTTCCCGCACGTTCTCGCTATCGGCAAGCCGAACGACTTCGATGCCACCAAGGAAGACGTCACGATCTACTGCTTCCGTGAGGAAGTGCCGGCGGAAAAGCGGTCGCCCTCTGAGCTGATCTGGGTCCACAGGAGCGATCGTATGCGGATCACCGTCGCCTCCAGCGGGCAGGTCACATGGGTCGAAGTCACCACGGAGGAGCTGAGCGGCTCCATCTCGGGCGTTGGATTCGGAGTCGGGTTCGAGGGCGCCAGGAAGTCGGGGGGAAACCTGGAAGGCGAGATCACCACCACGAGAGATCTCGTCACGCACTTCGACGGCGAAGAGAGCGCGCCTTGGAGAGTGTCTGCGGGCCTCGACGTTACGGTGATGTCGGAGTAGACGAGGTGCAAGGTCAAGGTCTGTCGCGGCGCCGCCTAGGCGCTACGAGCTCGTCGATGTGTCGATCAGCTCAGCGAAGCGATTGAGTAGATCCGGCGCATGCTTGGCGAGGTAGGCGGCAACCTCTCGTTGCTCCACATCCGCTCTGACAAGGCGCACGATGTCTGCGCGATCCTGGGGACGATTCGCCGAGAGCTTCATCAGGATCAGGGCCTCGGGGGCGATCACATGCACCTCGCCGGCTTTGACGATGGCGAGTTGATCGAGCAGGCACGGGTAGGTGTCAGGCACGGCGAGAAGATCGATGACTCCCTTCTCGACGCGGTTCCTCAGCTCCTCGCGGAAGACCAGGGTCGGCGACGTTGTCTCGAACGCCTCGGATCCGACGAGGTAGTCCACATCGCTCGTGGCGCGAGGGAAGCCGTTGAGTCCCACGGCGAGTCCGCCGACCAACGCGTGCGGAATCTGGAGCTTGACCAGCAGTTCCCCCATCTCGATAGCGTCTTCGATGACCCTCGGCGAGACCGCCGCTTCGAGCTCCTGCAGACGGCTCATCCATGTTCCTTGCCGACGATGGCCTGCATCCCGTTCTCATATTCGACAGCAGCGAGCGAGCGGGGCCTGCGTTCCGGCGACAGCGCCGCCTGAGCACGAATTCGCTCCCTGAAATCAGGCTCGACGCGATGAGTGTGGGGCCGAGCCGGCGGCGCCGGCCCAAGCGACTCGGCCCCACTCGGACGGACCCAGTACCGCCCCGGGAACTTCTCGATTCTGTCCGCCCTGGACGCGACCCGGGCCAGGTCGTAATCTACCTGCAGGTCCATGAACCATTTCGGCGGCACGCCGAAGAACGCTCCGAGCCGCACGGCCGTGTCCGCAGTGATCGCGCGCTTACCGTGCATGATCTGTGAGATCCGCATCTGGTCGACGGCGATGCTCTTCGCCAGCCGGTAGGGGGTGATGCCCAAGGGGTCTAGAAAGCGCTTCTTGAGTAGCTCGCCGGGATGCTGCATGTTCCAGAGCTTAGTGTTTGTCGATAGTATCGTCAAACACTAAGCTCGCCGCAGCCTGCGCATCTTGAATCGTAGGCAAGCGGATTGGTTCCTTCAAGCCGGTGCCAGATCCTGCCGTGCGGTTGCTCGGAAAGCGGCGTTTGAATAGTCAGTGGAAGAGCGGCGCGATTAAGCGGGAGGTACTGACCGGAGCATTGACCCGCCGAGGAGATTCGCCGCCGGGTCACCATGAGAGGAGATCCCAATGAACTCGAGACGACGGATTGCTTTGCCGTTGCTAATGCTTTTTTTGGGCGCTGCAGCGACCCCCCACGCTTGGGCGGCAGGCGCACCGATACCGCCCACAATGCCTACCTTCGACCCGACCGCGATCGACGCCTCCGCCGATCCCTGCGAGGACTTCTACCAGTACGCCTGCGGCGGATGGCACGCTGAGAACCCGATGCCGGCCGATGTGAGCTTCTGGTCTCGCCCCTACACGCAGTTCTCGCGTCGACTCGAGGACTACTTGCGGGCCCTGATCGAGGACGCTGCCCAGGACGGCTCCAAGCGCACCGCGGACCAGCAGAAGGTCGGCGACTACTACAGCGCCTGCCTGGACACCGACGCCATCGAGGCTCGCGGCCTGGTGCCGCTGCAGACCGAGCTGGCGCTGATCGATGGCATGGGGTCGATCGACCAGTTGCCGACCCTGCTTGGTGTGCTGGATCGGAGCTTGCCGTACGAGACGGACGCGGTCGTAGGCCTGAACCTGTATGCCGGGAGTGACCCGGTCGACGGCGGACAGGCGCTGAGACTGTGGATTGATGTGAGCAGTCTTGGGCTGCCGGGGCGAGACTACTATCTCGACAACGGCGAGAAGAGCGAGGTCCTCCGAGAGCAGTTCCAGGACCACATCGCCGGGATGCTGCGGCTGCTGGGCGAGGGTGAATCCCAGGCAGGCGACTCCGCGCAAGCCATTCTGGCCCTCGAGACCACCCTCGCCGAGGCTGGCCTGCCCTACAGCACGCTGCGCAACGATCCCTCAGCCTACTCGAACCCGATGACTCTGGAAGAGCTGCAATCGTCCACGCCGAATTTCCGTTGGGACGACTTGCTGCGCGCCTATGGTTTGCCCATCGACCCGCGAGTCAACGTCGTGCAGCCCGCCTTCCTGCGTGTCTTTGATCGGCTCCTGAGCGAGGTTTCCCTCGATACCTGGAAGGCGTACTTGCGCTGGAAGCTCGTCGTCAGGCGCGCCGAGTTGCTGCCGGCGGCATTCAGTGAAGCTCGTTTTGAGTTCTACGGCAAGGCGCTCAGCGGTCGAGAGACGCCACCCGAGCGGTCTCGACTGTGCATCAATCACCTGGAGCGCGATCTGCCCGATGCCCTGAGCCGGGTGTTCGTGGCGCGGGGTTCAAGCTCCGAGATGAGCGAGCAGACGGTCCTCATCTTCGAAGAGATCAAGGCCGTTATGCATCAACGCATCGAAGGTGCCGAGTGGATGGCGTCGGAGACCAAGCATGCAGCGATTGCCAAGCTCGCCACCGTGCGCCTGAGCGTCGGCCACCCAACCGAGTGGCTGGATGACCAGCGCGTGGTCGTCCGTCGTGACGATGCCTACGGTAACGTCCAGCGAAGCAGCGCTGCCCTGCGACGGGCCAAGTTAGCGGGACTCGGGCAGCCCCAGGACATCAATGATTGGTGGCAACCCGCGACCTGGGTGGGTGGCTATCAAGCAAACAATCTGAACGCCCTCGTCATTACCGCCGCCTACTTGCTCCTCACGGAGGAAGGGGCGAGCGACCCGGCTGTGCACTACGGACTCCTCGGCCTGTCGATGGCCCATGAGCTCATCCATGGCTTCGACCCTCTAGGCCGCGAGTACGATGCTCAAGGCCGCCTGCGCGATTGGTGGACGGATGCCGACGCGACCCAATTTGACCAGGCCGGACAATGTGTGACCGATCATTTCTCGTCGCTGGAGTATGCGCCCGGAATCCCGGTGGACGGCGCCCTCGTCGTCTCTGAGGAAGTCACCGAGCTGGCGGCCGCGAGCATCGCCTGGCAGGCATATCAGTTGGCCACCGCGGGGCAGCCACAAGTCAAAGTCGGGGGGCTGACGCCGGCCCAGCGGTACTTCCTGACCGGTGCTCAGTCCTGGTGTACCGACGCCACCGAAGAGACCTGGCGCTCCCTGTCCAAGGGCGATGGCCACGCTTGGGGCACCCCGGCGGTCAACGGTATCGTCCCGAATTTGCCGGAGTTCGCCGAAGCCTTCGGCTGTCAAGCCGGGGACGCCATGGTCAAACCGGCAGAGGAGATTTGCAAGATATGGTGAAGCGCACTCCTTCTCGGTCGATTACCAACGGACCCACCCAGGAAGGCGTTCCGTGAGACTTGTCTCAGACCTTATGGCGGTTCTCGTCCTCCTCGCCGTCACACCTCAGTTGGGATCGAGCGAAGGTACGCAGACGATTCATGCCGGCCGGCTTCTCGATGTCGGCGAGGGTTCACTGCGCTCGGATATTCTGATTCGAATCGAGAACGGAGTGATCACCGGGATCGTGGATGCGGGCGAAAGCGAGATCCCCGCCGACGTCCTCGATCTCTCCGACTACATCGTTCTCCCGGGCCTGATCGACGTGCACACTCATCTGTGCGACAACACCTGGCTGGGAGAGGCGTTCGACCACTGGGCCCTGCCGGCGCCGGCGTTCGGCGTCGTGGGGACGGTCAACGCGCGCAAGGTACTGCGCGCCGGATTCACCACCGTCCGCAATGTCTCGGAGCCCTACTACTGCGGCCTCGCCCTCCGCGATGCGATCGCCAGGGGGTGGACCGAGGGGCCGCGCATCTACGCCAGTGGGCCGATGATCTCGATGACGGGCGGGCATGGTGATTGGGGAGGCTGGATGGGTCCTTCGCACTCGGGTGATACACCGGCCGAGGCGGTCGCCGATGGCGTCCTCGAAGTCAGGAAGCAGGTGCGAGAGCACCTGAAGCACGGCGCCGACCTGATCAAGGTCGCCGCGACCGGCGGTTTCTCCAGCCACGGCACCGTTCCGGGCGCGGCCGAGTACGCGATCGACGAGATGCGGGCTGCGGTCGAGGAAGCCGCGAAGCGGGGACTGACCGTCGCCGCCCACGCGCACGGCGCGGAGGGAATCCAGAACGCCATCGCGGCGGGGGTGCATTCGATCGAGCATGCCAGCCTCATGGATGACGAGTCCATCCGGCAAATGAGAGAGCACGGCGTGTTTCTGGTCGCCGATCTTCTGGGCGCGCACTACGATCTGATCGAGGCGGGTACGGACTGGAGCCACAAAGGGGTCACGGACAACAGGGAGGAGTACCTCGCCTACGCTTCCCGCGTAGAAAAGGCCTACCGCGCTGGAGTGAGAATGGCCTTTGGCACCGACTCGGGCGTCTACCCGCATGGCAGGAACGCCGAACAGTTCGCGCTCATGGTCGATGCCGGCTTTACACCTATCGACGCTCTCCGTTCGGCGACCATCCAGGCGGCCCGGTTGCTGGGGGTCGAGACGGATACCGGCAGCATCGAGGTCGGCAAGCGAGCCGACCTGATCGCCGTCAAGGGCAACCCACTGACCGACATTTCAACCTTGACGAAGGTCGACTTCGTCATGAAACAGGGGGCCATCGTCAAGTGGGACAGGCAACCAGGAGAGGCCGCGACGACGGGCCTCGGCTCACATGGAAACAACTAGTTTGGGAGCGAAGATGATGGCTGCAATGGAAGAATCTCATCGATTGAAGTGGTCGCAGATCCTCGCTGTGCTCTTGCTCTCGTGCCTGCCACCAGCGGGCCTCGGCTCAGATGACATAACAGCCACCGCGACTGAAGGCGACCTGCTGATCACTGGTGTGTCGATTATCGATCCCGAGGCCAATCGGGCGTCGCCTCCTCGGGACATTCTGATCAACCAGGGCTTGATCGTAGAGGTGGCGGAGGCTGGAGAGATCTCGGCTGATCGGGCGTCCATCGTTCTGTCCGCCGGCGGCATGTTCGCCCTGGCCGGCCTCATCGACGTGCACGCGCATCTAGGGGATGGTGGTCTTGGGGTCTTGACGGCAGAAGATCGCCGGGGAGCACTGTCGCAGTTCATTCGCTACGGCGTGACGACCGTCTTTGTCCCGGGAGGAGGCGGCGGCAACGACCATCAACTGACTCGGTGGAAAGAGCGCTGCGACGCGCGGGAGTTTCTCTGCCCGGGGCTCTATGGATCGGGCGCCTTGATCACCGCGCCGGGGAGTCACCCCATAGGCACCATCTGGGACCTGCCGGAAGATGTCGATCCGGCTGTGGTCTATGAGCGCGGCGCGGTGGCGCTGGCGGAAGATGAGCCGGCAGGGCCGCTGCTCGACCGCAAACTCGCCATGGGTGTCGATGCGATCAAGATCGTCGTCGAGGACGGGCCGGGCCCCTGGTTCCCCAAGCCCCGGCTCTCCACCGCGAAGATCGCGGAACTGGTGCAGGCCGGCCACGATCGAGGGTTGCGTACTTTCGCCCACGTCAGCATGCGTTCCCACGTCGAGAACGCTGTCGCCGCCGGGGTCGATGGCGTGATGCACTCGGCCGAGGATCCGATCCCGGACTCTGTGTTAGCGGACATGGCGAGCCAGGGAATCTTCTACATCGCTACCTTGGCTCTCTACGATGGGTTCTACAACCACGACCTCGGTCAGTTCGAGCAGGAGGCGTTTGCCCTTGCGGGTGTCTCGAGACGGGCACTGGCCAGTCTGCAAGATGAAGAGTGGCGAAGCCGACCGGGCGATCCTCCCGAGCTCCTCGAGTCCCAGAAAGAGTCTCTCTACGACAATCTGCGGCGTGCCCGGAAAGCCGGCGTTCCTCTGGCCCTGGGCTCCGACGTCAATAACCCGATGGTCTTCCCCGGCTACTCGGCACATCAAGAGCTGGCGCTCATGGTGGAAGCCGGTCTGACTCCAGCTCAGGCCTTGCAGGCGGCGACGCTGGGCGGTGCGTCGTTTCTGGAGAAGGAGACGGGCCTGGGGAGGATCGCGCCCGGACACGAGGCCGATCTCCTAATCCTGAGAGAGAACCCACTAGAGAATATTCTCAACACGCGCACCTTGTATGCCGTGGTCGACGATGGTCGGGTGGTCGACGACGTCGTTTCGGACACCAGGTCAGAGCGCGTTTCCACCGCTGCGGAGTTCGAGCCCCAGGAGACGATCTGGATGACGTGGCCGGAGGAAGCCTGCCTCGGCGGTCCCTCCTGGGGCGACTCGGTACTCGACGTCACGGAAGTGCTGGCCGGGTACGTCAACG
The DNA here is from genome assembly GCA_965248925.1 of Candidatus Multivoradales bacterium. Lineage (GTDB taxonomy): Bacteria > Acidobacteriota > Thermoanaerobaculia > Multivoradales > J023 > CBDFLE01. Next base: position 1,838,235 of record CBDFLE010000005.1, read on the forward strand.
TTCGCCTCCACGTCTTCGATGAAGAGCAAGAGCAGAGGCTCGCGGCGAAGCTCGCGCAACGCAAGCTGGCCGGGCCGCGGGTCGAGGTCTTCGTCTACCCCAATTCTCCCGGCATGATCCGGGACTTCGGGCCGGCCTTCGTGCGCCGTTCTTCCGGCGGGCTCGGGGTGGCCGACTTTAACTGGAACAACGGCGGTGTGCGCCCGGTCGGGCACGCGCGTACCCTTAAGAGTGAAGCGCTAGACCGCAGCTGGGCCGAGCGGCTCGGGCTGCCGGTGACCAGCCGGTCGCGACTGGTGAGCGAGGGTGGTGCCCGCGAGGTCAATGGCCGAGGTACGATACTTCTGGTGGCAGCGGTGGAACTCCAGCGCAACCCTGGATGGACCAGGGAGAGCATCGAGGCCGAGTACAAGCGGCACCTTGGAGTGAAGAAGGTGATCTGGCTGAAGAAGGGTCTCTACGAGGAGGAAGCGCTGATCAGCCTTCCCGGCGGGCTCTTCAGCTACGGCACCGGCGGCCACGTCGATACGATCGCCCGCTTCGCCGATGCCACTACGATTTTGCTTGCCGAGGTCTCTGCCGAGGAACGCGACACGAGCCCGATCTCCGCCGAGAGTTTTGCCCGCATGGAGGAGAACTACCGGATTCTCGAAGGCGCTACCGACCAAGATGGGAGTCCATTCCGCGTCGTGCGAGTTCCCGCCGCCGATCTGGCGGAGGGCGTCGTGCCCTGGGAGGACCTCGGCGCCGAGAAGATCCTATTCCCCGAAGCCACTCCGGGCGAGCCGCTGCGTTATCTACTCGGCGGCAGTTACCTCAACTACATCATCGCCAACGGCGTCGTCGTGCTACCCAAGTTTGGGCGCCCGGACGGTCCCGAGTCGACCCGAGCCAAGGACGCCCAGACGCTCGAGATCTTCCAAGAGGTGTTTCCCGGGCGCCGGGTAGTCCAAGTGGACATGGTCAATCTCAGTCACTGTGGAGGTGGTTTCCACTGCAACTCGCTGCACCAGCCGGCGGTCTCCTTGCCCCCTGCGGGAGGCGATTGAAGTTGGTCATCCGAGGACGTAATCCCGTGACAACCGCTACCGTGATTCCGCTCGCCTGGAGCCATCGTCGGGCGAGCTTCGCCGCGACCGCTTTTCTTTTCCTGATCGGAGGGTGCACCCCTCTGGTAGCTCCGCAACCCGCCGACCGAGCTGAACTTCGAGAGCCGTGCCAGTTTGCAGCCGTGACGGACGATTATCACGGCGAGCTCGTCACCGACCGCTACCGTTGGCTCGAGGACCTTACGGAGCCCTGCGTCTCCAGCTGGATTGAGCAGCGCAACGTCGAATCCGAACGCTTCCTCGAGTCGGCGCAGGATTTCCGCACCTGGGCCTCCGAACTGGTGGCGGAGTTCGCCAGAATCCAATCGGGCTCGACCCGCGTCGAGGGCGGATTTCTCCTCTCCGAGGAGGGTGGCAGTGGCGACAATCTGCCCGTCTATTTATTCGCCCGGCCGGGGATGGAACCTGGGACGCTAATCGACCCCGAAGCACTCGGAATCGACCCGGCGAGCACGATTCGTCACATCCAGCCGTCACCGGATGGGGAGCACGTCGCTTTCGGACTATCGCCCGCTGGGCAGCGCTTGATGAGCATCCGTGTCGCCCATGTCGCGACTCAGCGCCTGCTCCCCGATCGCATCGAGGGAGTCAAATACTCGGGCGCCAGCTGGGCCAACAACAGCCGTGAATTCGTCTACTCAAAATACACCTCTCCCGGCACTCTGGATGGGGACACGCTCGATCGCGGACCGCTGGTCGCCGTCCACCGCCTGGGCACCGAGGCTGCCGGCGACACCATCCTCCTCAAGGGTCATGCGACGGCTCCCGATCTCTTCTTGGGAGCGGAGCTCAGCGACGATGGTCAGCTGCTCTTGGTCTGGGATTGGAGCGGCAAGGAGCAGGGCGAGGATCTGCTGGTCGCCGACCTCGTCGATGCCGAGACACCGCGGTGGCGCGCGCCACTGAGGGCTGCATTGGGCCGGCGCGCAGGGCATCATCGCTACATCGGGGGCAGCGGCCAGGAGGTCTACCTGCAGACCAGCCTGGATGCTGCCAAGCAACGCATCGTGCGGCTGAGGGCCGACCGGCCGGACCCATGGGAGACGGTCGTGGCGGAGGATTCCCGGCCGCTGCAGCACTCGGCCTTCACCGACGGCCATCTCGTCTTGTCCTATCGCAAGGACGTCATTACGGAGATCGATCTCTACGATGTCGAGCGCCAAACCACCCGACAGCTCGAGCTGCCCTCGCCGGGCTCTGCCTTCGTCTTCCAACGCGGCCCGAGGCCGAACTCGGTTTCTTTTCTGTTCGACTCGTTCACCCGACCGCCGACGGGCTATGAAGTCCAACCTCGAAGCGGCCGGCTACGTCCGTTGGCGGCACCTCTTAGCGAGCTCGAAGGAGTGGTCACCAACCAACACTTCGCGAAATCCAAAGACGGCACGAGCATCCCCTTCTTCCTCGTCTCGAACTCCACGGCGCTCGGTGCTGCCTCGCCCACCCTCTTGGTTGGCTACGGTGCTTCGCGGGGCACCCTGGAGCCGGAATTCGACGCCGAGTGGGTGACCTGGTTGAAGATGGGCGGGAAGCTCGTCTTGGCCAATATCCGCGGCGGTGCTGAGTACGGCGAGGAGTGGTACGCCGCTGCCACCCTCGCGAACAAACAAAACTCCTTCGACGACTTCATCGCAATCGCGGAACGCCTCATCGAAGACGGCGAAACGAACCGGAACCAGCTGGTGGCCTACGGTAGCTCCAATGGCGGTTTGTTGATGGCAGCGGTGATGGTCCAGCGGCCCGACCTTTTCGCGGCGATCCTGGCCGATGTCGGAATTTACGACGCCCTCCGGTTTCCTCTCTTTACCGCCGGTCCACGGTGGGTCAGAGAGATGGGCGACGCTCGTATTCCCGAAGAGTATCCTTGGGTCCGCGCCTGGTCGCCAATTCACAATCTAGTGGCGGACACCTGCTATCCCGCCACCTTCCTGACGACGGCTCAGGACGACGACCTCGTCCACCCGAGTCAGTCCTATAAGTTCGCCGCCGCCCTCAGCGATGTTCAAGGGTGCCCGAAACCGATCTTGCTACGGGCCTATCCGTCCGGGGGACACTCGAGCCGCGAAGCTCATGGCCTGCTCTCTGAACGGGCGGCGGACCGACTGACCTTTGCCGCGATCGAGAGCGGACTGGCCGCGCCGGCCGCCCTGCTGGTGCAGTCGTTTGATCTGCTCATTGAAGGCGGGCGGGTGATGGACCCGGACTCAGGCCTCGACGCCATTCGGCACATCGGCATAACGGATGGGGTCATCCAGGCCATCAGCGAGACGCCCTTGGTAGGCAAGACCGAGATCGACGCCACCGGGCGGGTGGTCGCGCCGGGTTTCATCGACCTGAACACCTACCAACACAGCGACTCGTTTTTCCGCCTTCGCGTGGCCGACGGTGTGACATCCGTGCTTCATCTGGAGGGTGGGGCGGTGGATGTCTCAGCCTACTACGACGCGCTCGAGGGCCGTGCGCTCATCCACCACGGCATCAGCGTCAGCCACGGCGGTTTGCGGCTCGTCGCACAGGGCGATACATCGCTGGAAATCCTCAACGGCATGACCGACATGCCGGGCATCAATGAAACGCGTGCCTCTCCCGAGCTGGATGATCGGCCACTCACTCCCGCGGAGTTGGACACGCTGGCCGCACTCGTCGAGCAAGGCCTACGAGAAGGCGCTGTCGCCGTCGGGTTCGGCATTGCGTACACCCCCGGCACGACGCATTCGGAGATCCTGCGCATGGTCGAGCTGGCAGCCCGATACGACGCCTCGGCGCACCTGCACCTGCGGGACTGGGATGCGACGCGAGAATGGGGCGAGCTCTACGAGGTCTTCGCTGCCGCAATCCATACCGGGGGCGATCTCCACGTCAACCATCTCCAGAGTCATATGGGGAGCTTCACCGAACCTGCGCTCACATTCATCGACCGGGCGCGTTCGTTCGGCCTTCCCATCACCACCGAGTGCTACCCCTACACCGCGGCGCTGACCTCCATCGATTCCGCGTTGTTCGACGATTGGGAGACCCGGTCTGACGAGAACCTCGGCCTCTTCGAGTGGCCTCCGACCGGCGAGCGACTGACGCGGGAGAGCTTCGGGCGCTACCGCGAGCAGGGCGGCGTGGTGATCATCCACGCCCGCGATGAAGCCCGGCAGGAAGCCGCGGTGCAAAGGTGCCTGGCGCACCCACTGCCGATGGTTGCCAGCGATGGGGCATGGGATGACGGTAAGACGCACCCTCGCTCGGCCGGCACCAACAGCCGCATCCTCGGCCGTTATGTTCGCGAGAAGGGCGTCCTCACCTTGATGGAGGCGCTCCGCAAGATGAGCCTCGCACCCGCGCAGCACCTCGAACGGCGCGTACCGGCGATGCACAACAAGGGCCGTATCCGCATGGGTGCTGACGCAGACCTGGTCATCTTTGACCCAGCCACCGTGATCGATCGGGCCACGTACCGCGAGCCGACGGTGCCGCCGGCGGGCATCGAGGCGGTGCTCGTAGGCGGTGTGCCGGTGGTGCGAAGTGGTGTCATTCAGGATGGCGTATTTCCTGGCCGTCCCATCCGTGGCCCGATGATTCCCGTCCCCGGTCGAGAGGTCAGCGCATCGCGGCGGCGAGGCTCGTTCGAGCAGGCTGACGAGGTCGTCCGCGCTCACCTGGCCGATCGGCGCATCCCGGGCGCCTCGATCGCCATCATCACCGCGGATGGCGGCGTCGAGACCGCGGCCTTCGGTACCGCGGTGATTCAGCACAACGTTGCGGCGAAGGTCGATACGGTTTACGAGATCGCTTCGCTGACCAAACAGTTCACCGCCACCGCCGTGCTCATGCTCTGCGACGAGGGCAAGCTCGATCTCGACGATCCGATCGATCGCTACATCGAGGCGGCGCCCGAAGCGTGGCGTGGGATCACTGTCCGGCACCTCCTGACCCACACCGCCGGGATCGCCCCGCAGGAGGTCGAGTTCGCTTCCTTGAAAGGAGACTGGCGACGCTATTCGTCGCGGGAGCTGATGCTGGCTTCGGCGATTGCCGACCCGGTCGTGAGCCCGCCCGGCGAGCGGTTTCAGTACTCCAGCGAGGACTACTTCCTCGCCGCGCTCGCCGTCGAGAAGGCGTCGGGAGTGAGCTTCCGTGAGTTCATGCGGCAGCGCATCTTCGAGCCCCTCGGTATGGCCCAGACCCTGATGCAAGACGAGCTGCGAATTATTCCCAACGAAGCTCAGGGCTATTCGCTCAAGCACGGCGAGCTGGTCAACATCTGGCGCGACGCGGTCGAGGAGACCGCCGGTGGCTGGGGGATGTTCTCGAACATCCCCGACCTGGTCCGCTGGGATCGAGCGCTGCGCGACCAAGAGCTCCTCTCCCCGGAGTCCTACGCGGCGATGTTCTCGCCGACGACACTGAAGGACGGCTCCCGATTTCGTTACGGCCTGGGCTGGTGGCTCCCCGAGCGAAATGGGATCCCCTACCAGTACCACAGCGGAATCACGGGCACCGAACTCCTGCGAATTCCCTCCCGCGGCCTGACGGTGATCGTGCTGACCAACCTCGGTCGGTCGGGGGCGGTGGGTTCCGACGAAGCCAACCCCTGGGGGCTGGCGGACGCCATCGCCTCGGCTCTCGTGCCCGAGTTTGCCCTGGAGACAAAAAACCTGCCGTTGTCGCCGAAGGCAGTGAGTGCCTACACCGGCCGCTGGCGTTTCGTCTATGGTGAGGCGACTCTGTTCGAGCGCGAGGGGAGGTTGTGGATCGAGGACAGCCAGGGCGCCGACCCGATGCTCTACCAGGGCGACGACACGTTTGGTTTCGATGGCGACTCCGAGCGCCTGGTCTTCCATCGCTCGGCGGACGGCGCGGTGACCGGCGCGCAGTGGATCGGCGAGGTCGACGAAGAGGCTCCGGGAGTGCGGGTCGTCCCGGAAGGCCTCGACTAGGGTCCATCCTCTCCATCGGCCTGCGCTCCTGTTCCGCCGATCGAGCCGTGAGTGGTCGCCTCTCAAGGCCGGCCAGACTACACTCATTGGCATGAACAGAGACCGCTGGATCATTGCGCTAGTCGCACTCGTCACGATCGCATCGATGGCGGTCTGCCTGGAGTCCGCCGAGGGGAGCCGTGAGGGGGTGGTCATCTCGGCCCCAGGGCGAGAGGGGGTGCTCCCGAAGGGGGGTCTGTTCACTTCCTGGGGGCTCGAGGACGAAACGGGCTTGCAACTGGAAAGTGGCTCGCTGTCCAACCCGATCGATCTCAATCTCGCCTGGATCACCGCGGCGCCGCGCGGCAGGTTCATTCTCCACGGTACCGACGAGAACCATGAAACCAGCTATGAAGTTCCTGTAGCTGGGATTGGTGCCGAAACCCGGCCGTGGCTGCCCTTGGCCGAGGCAGGTGCCTACGAAGATGCTTGGAGAAAGAGGGAGGCCGAGCCCGATACTGCCTCAGCGTCGCTGTTGAGTCTGGCTAGAGGTCTGGCTCGGCGCGGCAGGCTCGGCGCGGCGAGTTCGGTGGCTCTCCAAGCCCTAAAACTCGCGCAGGACGCCGGGCTGGCGAACGAAGCGTACCGCGCGACAAGAGGGTGGCTCACCGAGCCGGCTCAGCTGGCCTTGGCTGCCAGGACACGTGGGAGCTGGGAGAGTCACGAGCAACGATGGGCCGAAGCGACACTCTATTTCGCGGAGGCGCTGGCGATCGACCAAGGCAACAGTTCTTCAGAGCTTCTCATCGCGCTTGACTACATGGAGCTTGGGCGAATCGCGGACAGCGCCGGTCGGGCTCTAGAGGCGTTGGACTTCTACCAGAAGACTGTCGCAATTCGGCAGCGAGTGGCTCCGGCATCCATGGCGCTCTGGATCGCCCTGTTCAATCGGCACATTCCCGAGTCCGTACTCGGTCAGCTCGATCAGTCCGTCGACACGCTAAAGACGGCTCAGGCACTGATCGAAGAGCTGGCACCCGAGTCGTTGAGAGCCGGACTCACGATGGCCGGACTGGGCCGCCTGGCCTGGCAACGCGCCGATCTTCGGCAAGCCGAACTCCTCTATGGCAGGGCGATAAGGGTCGTCGAGCCGCTCGCCCCGGGGTCTCTCAGACTTGCGAGCCTATGGAACAACATGGGACTCGTCGCCTACAACCGGGGAAACCTAGTACACGCAGAGCGCCTTTTCTCTGATGCTCTCGATGTCCAACAGCGGCTCGGCTCGGGCACGCCCTCGGTGGCGAACACATTGAACAACCTGGGCATGATCTCCAACGAGCGCGGCCGGTACCAAGATGCGGATGCTTTCTATGGGCGAGCTCTAGAAATCTACGAGGCAATTCAACCCGAGAGCCTGGCGGTAGCCCGAACGCTCAACAACCGCGCCAACAACGCGCGACGAGCAGGCCGGCTCGAGTCCTCCGAAAGGGACGTCAAACGATCTCGAGCGATCACTGCCCTGGTCGCGCCCGAATCACGAACTCACTCGACGGGACTCGAGGTGCTGACCTTGCTCTACGAGGTGCGTGGAGACTACGAGCAAGCTCGAGAACTCCTGGAGGGAGCGATCGCGGACTTCGACAAGGCGGCGCCCGACACCCTGCGTGTGGCGCGGCCTCTAAACACTCTGGGCCGGATACTACGCAAACTTGATCAGGGTGAGACCGCCAAGAAGAAACAACAAGAGGCGCTAGGCATCGTTCAGAAGGTTGCTCCAGGGAGCGTCCTGGAGGCGCGGATTCTCAACGAGCTCGGCCTGGTTGAGCGCCGTGGCGGCGATGCGCGCGCAGGAGCCCGGTTTCTGTGCCGGGCCGTTCGTTCGCTGGATGAACAGAAGCTGCGACTGGGTGGGAACCGAAAAGCCGGAAACCCATTCGATCGTGAAACGGCCCACATCTACAGGGACTGCATCGAAGCACTGCTCCAGTTGGGGCGGACCTCTGAGGCGTACGAGATCCTGGAGATGTCCCGGGCCCGCGAGCTACTGATTCTGCTGGCTGATAGGGATCTCGGACTCGACGATGATCTTCCGGAGGAGCTCCGCGATTGGCGCCGGAAGCTCCACCGTGAATACGACAAGGTGTTCGCCGAACTGCTTACCAGCGAAGCGCTGGAATCGTCGCCTGAGCGGGCTCTCATCGAGACCCGTTTGGCAGAGCTGCGTCAGCAGCAGGAGCAGTTGGATCGCCAGCTGCGAGACGCCAACCCGCGTCTCGCGGCACTCGAGTCACCGCGAAGTCTCAGCTCCCAGCAGGCACTGCGGGCGATCGATGCCGGCACCTTGCTGCTCTCCTACTCGCTCGGGGAGGAGAGTACGCACGTCTTCGCCATCGGTACGGGGGTCCCGTCAGGCCTCGAGGCTCACCAGATCCCAATGGGAGCCAAACAGATTGAAGAGTTGGTGGGTACCTTCCGTAGGCAGATCGTCGAGCGCGCACCGGGTGCTAGGTCGTCGGCTCGGGCACTCTGGGATCTCCTGATCGCGCCTCTCGAGCCGAGGCTCAGGAGCCATGATCGAGTCCTCTTCTCTCTTGAGGGCGGCCTTCACGGCCTTCCCTTCGCGGCGCTGCTCTCCCCGGAGAAGCAGTACCTGATCGAGCATCTTCCGATCCACTTCGTATCCTCCGCTACCGTCTACGCAGAACTGCGCCAAAGGAGTAGCGGGAAAAAAGGGCGGCTCCTGGTCTTCGCGGATCCGGAGGTTCCCGAGGGTCTTGGAGTGGGGCTCCGGATGGCTACCGAGGCCGGCGAAGACCCTACGGCATCGGGTCTGCCTGCCCTTCCAGGCTCACGCCGGGAAGCGAGTGTCATAGCCAAATCGTTTCCGGGACCGGCGGAGGTCTTCTTGGGCGCCGAGGCTTCGGAGGGGCGATTCAAGTTGCTGGCAACTGGGGCCTCGCATCTTCATCTCGCGACCCATGGCTACCTGGATACGATGTTTCCGTTGGATTCAGGCCTTGTATTCGCTGCGTCGCAGGGCACTGAGGCCAAGGAGAACGGGCTCCTTCAGGCATGGGAGATCTTCGAGCAGCTCGAGCTGGATGCAGACTTAGTCACTCTGTCATCGTGTGAAACAGCCCTGGGCCAGGATCTTCCAGGAGAAGGCCTAATCGGCCTCACCAGGGCCTTTCAGTACGCCGGCGCGAGGTCGATTGTCGCCTCTCTCTGGAAGGTGGAGGACGACAAGACAGCACGCTTCATGGAGCGTTTCTACCAGGAGCTGGGACGTGGACTGCCAAAGGACGAAGCACTTCGACTGGCCACTCTGGCGCTCCTCCAGGGTACGTCGGGAGTCGACCAGGGCAGCCCGCCGGCGCGCGGAGTCGGCGGCTTGGGTCCCTCTCTCCCAGCACAGGAACCCTCTTTCGCCTGGGCGGCCTTTCAACTGATCGGCGATCGTCGGTAGTTTCCGGCGGCTTGTTGATTGCCACCAAGGGACTCCGCAGCCGCAGCTCGCCTCCGGTCCCCCCATTTGGCGGCTCCGCGCCTGCACAACGACAGGTACGCAGTGGATCGGCGAGGTCGACGAGGAGGCTCCGGGAGCACGGGTCGTCCCGGAAGAGCCCTAGCCGGTACTCCCTCCCCGCCGGCAACGCCTGATGCCCGTGCGCTCGCGCGATGTTGCGCGTTTATACAAGAGCAGGCGGGCAGCGGGTAGTTCCGGCCGCCCCCTCCTGCCGTGCATCTTGGATATTTAGGGGTAAGGGTCCGCGAAGAGATAAGTTCCGAATACTGGAAGTTATTCTTTCGCGGGCTCTTAGAGCCATGGAAAGACCGGCCGGGCCTGAGATTGCGTTCCCAGATCGGCTCACACACTCGACCCACGGTCCTCCGCAGACTCTCCTCCTCGTGGGATTCCTCTTCTTGCCGACGGCTGCCCAGGGAATCGAAGTCAGGGACGCTACGGCGAAGTCGTCGACCACATCGTGGTGCCGCCGCTCTCGAAGCCATCTTCAAAGAGCGATGGCTCCCAAGCCCAGAGCTCGTGGCCGGCACCGTCGGTCCCGACTGCGCTGAAGAAGACGCGGCTTCCCGAGGCCACGGGCTCGACTTCTTGCCCAGCCGGGCCCGGTAGGATTTCACCGAGGGGCTTTGTCCCGGCGACGGTGCCGTCGGAACTCCAGAGCTCGAAGCCGCGGTCGGCGCGAAAAGCGGAGAAAACGAAGACGTCTCCCAAGGTGGCGCCGGTGCTCGAGGAGCTCATCGACGGAGCGGCTCCTGGGACGAGATCGATCAGGGTGGTCGTGATGCCGTCGGTGAACCAGAGCTCGCTACCCGAATCCTCGTGCTCATCGACGTAGAACCATCCACCGCCCGTCGCACCAATCACCCGCGGGATATTGGCGGCAGAGAAGCCGCCGTCGAGGCCACGCTGGGTGAGCTGCGATGTGCCCGCCGCCGTGCCATCGGTCACGAAGAATTCGCGGAAGCCCGTGTGACCGCTCACGAATAGAGCTCTGTTTTCCGAGCCAACGATGACCTCTGGAAATGACGGTGAGATGCTGGGGAGAACCTGTACCGTGCCTCCAGAGGTACCATCGCTGGCCCAGAGCTCGCTCGAAGTCAGGAATACGACCAGGGGTAGCGTTGCACCCTCTCCATGGACCAGAGTCGCTCCTGCCCTGAGAGTACCCGGAGTCGTGATCGCCATAGTACCGGTAAGGGTACCGTCGGTTCTCCAGAGGTGGCCGCCGGAAGTGTCGAAAGCGGTGAAGAAGGCGGCGTTTCCGGCCGAAATCACCGGGGCAAAAGGGACGCCGACGATCAGCTCTTCCGCCGCTCCCGAGGTCGGATCGAGTGCCCACATCACCCGGTCGCCGCTGGCATTGAGGGCCAGCGTCAGCACGAGATCATCGGCTGGGTACAGGCCTTCGGGATTGGAATCACCAGCACCGAGCAGATTGATCTGTTGCACGGCGCCACCGTCCCAACGGTAGGGTTCTCGCGGAGCATCCGAGCTCGAGGCGATCATCAGCGTTCGACCCGAGTGCACAAGAAACTCGTCTGCATTCAGCGATTCCGTACCGACGACGACATCTTCGATCAGGCGGGTCCCCTGGCTATCGAGTACCCAAGGTTCGTTTCCGATGTCGGGTCGCCGGGCGCTGAAGCGCAGACCACCTTGGCCATCTGCCTCGAGAGACGTCGGCAGAGAAGAGGCATCCTCGACCTCCGAGTTCAGCCACAGCCACGATGCCGGCGCAAAGAGCGCCGCAAGCTGCTGACTGACACCTGCCGCCTCATAGAATCCGATCTGAACCAGCAAATCCGTGCCCAGCGAAATGAGTGGAAGCGGATCGCTCAACGTCTGTTGGCCGAAGTTGAAATCAACGAAGAGATCGGTTTCAGCCTCCGTCCTGCGCCAGAGCGCGTCGCCTGATAGGGCGGTCGATGCGGCAAAGAAGAGTGCGCCGTCGTGCAGAGTGAGATGGCGTGGATCCGAGCCATCCAACCCCGGATTGATGTCTTTCACCACTGCCGTTCCGTTCGTCTCGTCATAGCACCAAAGCTCTTCGCCGGTATCGAGCTCAGTAGCCGTGAAACAGACGCCGTCGCCAAAAGCGACGATCTCGGTGACCGGCTCGAGACTGTCAGCGGCTCCAAGTTGAATGTCGGTAAGGCGCACGTTGGATCCGTCGGCTGAGGAGTAGCGCCACAGCTCGCAGCCGTGGGAAGAGGTCTGGGCGGTGTAATAGAGCCTCTGACCATCGACCGCGAAGGGTTCTGACCCTGAATCGGCGTTGCACCTCTCGATACTAAAGATCGTCTCCACTTCGGCAATCGTGTCCCAGCTCACCAATTGATTGCCGAGGCCGCCGAAAGTGGCGGAAAGGAGGAGCAAGCTCGAATTGATGAAAGTGAGGTTTCTTGGCCGGTAGTCGATCTCTGAGGGAAGGAATCCGGGCACTAGCTCCGTGCCTGCAGCGGTACCGTCACTTCGCCAGAGTGTATCGCCAGTCGTAGGGGTAACAGCGGAGAAATAGATGCCGCCACCCGGGGCAGCGACCTTTCCTCGAGGAGAGCTACTGCCTCCGCCGGGAACAATTTCGAGCACAGCGACCTGAGTTCCGTCCCATACGGCGAGCTCCGAACCTTGAGAACTAGAATGGGCGGTAAAGAAGAGTACCGTGCCATCGAAGACGAAGTCCGAGAGAATCAACAAGCTGTTTCCCGACGCCAAGTCGGTCAACCGCCGGGTACCTTCGGGCGTACCGTCCGTTACCCAAACCTCAGTTCCATCTGCAAACGTAGTGGCGCTGAAGAAGACCTTGGCGCCCGTCCGAGTAAGGTTCCTTGGGTTGCTCCCAACGGGGCCCGGCTCGACGTCTACGAACAAGGCCGTTCCGTTCACGCTGCCGTCGCTGATCCACAGCTCGCAGCCATGATCAGTGTCTTCGCCGGCGAAAATGTAGATTCCTGCGAGCTCGACACCTACGCCACTCGAACACAGGAATTCGTCCTGGGGAGAGGGGGTCGTATTGAGATCGGCAACACGAAACGGGTTGCCGAGTACCCTGCCCAGCGGAAAGGCGAGAAGCACGGCGGCGATGAGCAAGGCTCGGGTCGACAGGGCTGTGATGGTCGACTTCTCGAGTGAATGCCGGTTGGGGATGAGTTTCATATTCAAGCACCTACTCTCTTCTCATGTCCTACTCGGTAGTCGAGGGTCGATAGCTGCTCGAGTGCCCTCATCCATCAACGCACCGTTGGGCGTCGGAAAGGGTCATCTGTGCTGCGCCTCTTCATGGACCCACCGTGCTGGGCATGGGATCATGGGAGCGGATCGAGGAGAAGCCGCCTCGGGAATCGAGTTCGCATGACCCCATACCCGGCACCGAAACCCACCGAGTCCGAAATCACCCGACTGCTACAGCGAAGCAGTGCAGGCGATCTGGAGGCTCTCGACGAGCTGATGCCCCTGGTCTATGACGAGTTGCGCCGGCGAGCCTCCGCCCAGATGAGGGGCGAACGCGACGCACACACGCTGGGGACTACCGGGCTGATCCACGAGGCGGTCCTGCGTTTGGCGGGCCAGCGCGGTGCGCAATGGGCCAATAGCGCCCAGTTCTACGCCCTCTCCTCCACGGCCATGCGGCGTATTCTGGTGAATTGGGCACGCGACCGAAATCGCGCCAAGAGGGGCGGCGGAGTCTCTCCCTTACCCCTCGACGAGATCGAGGTCGCTGGCCAACAACCCGAAGCCGATACGGTCCTGGCCGTCGACCAAGCCTTGAAGCGCCTCGCAGAGTTCAGTCCACGGGCCGTGCGGGTTGTCGAATGCCGATATTTCGCCGGCTTCTCCGTCGACGAGACGGCGACTGCCTTGGAGATATCGAAGTCGACGGTCAAGCGCGAATGGCGACTCGCGAAGGCCTGGCTCGGCAAGGAGCTCTCCAGCGAAGGGATCTAATGAGCCTGCAGATCGCGCAAGGCTCGTTGGGTCCAGAGGGTGCTCGGATGACGGGGTCCAACGGCGCTGTCGAGCCTCTCTAGCGAGTCGCCCAGCAAATCCTCGGCTTCCTTCTTGCTGCCGACGGCAGCAAGCTGGGAACCGAGCCGGCCCTTGACCTCGGCGATTCGCCAATGCCCGGCCTCGAGCTCTCGCTCTCTGACCGACAACGCCTGGCGGTATAAGGCCCCGGCCTCCCCCGTACGGCCTGCCCGTATGGCGAGATCGCCCAGGAAGAGAGCCACCGTGCCGAGTTCGGGATGCCCGTCGGGATAGAGTCGCTCGTAGCTTCTCCCAGCCTCTTCGAGCATAGACCGCGCCTCCTCATCCTCGCCGGTCGCCACCAGACCTCGGCCTAGGAGGAGCAAAGTTCTCGCCACCTTGGGGTGGTCGCCACCGCCGACTTGCTGGTGTATCTGCAGAGCGCGTTGCAAAAGCTCGCGCCCCTGTTCGGCAACACCCTTCCTATAAGCGATCCCAGCCAGGACATCCAGCGAGTACGCGACCGGGATGCCATCGGCACCGAACAACCTCTCGCGGCTAGAGAGGGATTCCCGCGCCAGGGTCTCCGCCTCGGAATTAAGACCCTGAATCGAGAGAACATCCGCCAGATAGGCCTGCGAGGCCGCGACCATCGCATGCCCCTTGTCCAATACCGCCTCTCGAATTTCGAGCGCTTCCCGATGCAGCTCCGCCGCTTCGTCGAGGCGCCCGAAGCTCAAGGCCAGATTTCCTAGATGCACCAGACTGAAGGCAACATAGGGATGCCTGTCCCCCAAGAGCTGCCTGCGCTGAAACAGCACCTGGGTATGGATCTCGAAAGCCGCCTCGAAGTCGCCCATGGCCGCCAGGGTCGCACCCAGGTTGTTGAGCTCGTGAACCACCGAGTGATGGGTCGGGCCGAGAGCCGCGGTCTTGACCTCGATCGCCTCACGCATGAGAGCGGCGGCTTCTTCGAATTCGCCCTCGGCATAGCGAAGAACCCCTAGACCACCCAGCACCTCAGCAGTCTTGTGGTGGTAGACACCCAGAAGCTCTCGCCTAATCTCCAACGCCCGGCCGTAATTAGCTAGTGCTAAATCCCTGCTCCCCAAGCGCTCTTGAATCGAGCCCATCTGAATGAAGAGCTTGGCTTCCAAGAGCTCGTCGCCTTCGATCTCGAGCGACAAGGCTTCCCGGATCGTGACTTCAGCCTCCGGGTATCGAGCCTCCAGCGTCAACGTCTGGCTCAGAGCCAATAGCGTCTCGGCGAGATCGACATGCCCCTCTGGAAATAAGTCCCGTTGCTGCTCCAGGCTGGCCTCGAGAAGCTGTCGTGCCCTCTCGTAATGGGCCAGGTTGATCTGCAATCGAGCGATCGCCGTGCGCAGCTTGGCCTGGATTTCCGGCTGACTTTCGAGCTCGGCGACGACTCCGGCCTCCGCCTGAAGAGCGAAGTCGTGCAGGGTGAGCTCGTCGGCTCCCTTGGTGCGGATCGGATCGGCGACCTCGAAGACATCGATCAAGAGGTCGGTCACCTGGGAGGCCTTACGAGCCTCGACTCGGGCACGATCACGCTCGCTGCGCGCCACCCGCGCTTGCCAGATCGTCATCACGACGCCAAGAAGCCCAATCACCACGAGCATCGCGGTGACCGAAACTCCCACCTTATTGCGTTGCAGAAACCTGCGCGTGCGATATCCCAGGGTCTGAGGGCGTGCCGAGATCGGTCGCCTGTCCAGCAATTTCTGGAGATCGGACGCCAACGCCTCCACCGAGGAATAGCGCTCCTCGGCTCTCTTTCGCAAGGCCTTGAGCACGATGGTGTCCAGATCCTTGGGAATCAGGATCTGCGCCTGTTCACTCGGTCGGAGCGGATCTTGCTCGCGGATAGATTTCGATAGGTCCCCATTTTCTGCGGCCGAAATATGGGGCCGCCTTGCCGTCAAGACTTCATAGAGAACGACTCCCAGGCTGTAGATATCCGTCGCGGTGGTCAGCGGCTCGCCTCGAAACTGCTCGGGCGAGGCGTACTCCGGAGTCATCGGACGCACCTCCACCCGCGTCACGAAGCCTCCAAGCATTTCCGGGTCGAGTAGCTTGGCGATCCCGAAGTCCACCAGCTTGACCTGTCCCCGACTGGAAACCAACAGATTCGAAGGCTTGAGATCGCGGTGGACAACCAGCCGACTATGGGCGTGTTGCACGGCATCGCAGACGGCCAGGAAAAGCTTCAGGCGAGCCTCGATGCCGAGCCGATTCTCCTCGCAGAAATCGGTAAAGGGCCTTCCTTCCTGCACGTAGTCCATGACGAAATAGGGCCGACCGTCTTCGGTGAGGCCACCATCGAATACGCCACAGATACCCTCGTGGTCCAGGTGCGCGAGGATTTGCCGCTCCGCCTCGAAGCGAGCGAGGATCTCCTCACTGTCCATGCCCCGTTTGAGGACCTTGATGGCCACCACTTTGCGAAACGGTTTCTGACGATCGGCAAGGAAGACCCTGCCCATGCCGCCTGTCCCGATCTGGCTGACGATCCGGTAGGGCCCGAAGCACTCGGGGAGTGCAGGCTCGGCTCTCGAATCCTCCAGCGACAAGGCCTGGAGCGACGCCTCCTGGAGAGAGTGGTCGAGCAGGTCGGTCGCTGAAAGGTGCTCCTCGAGCAAGGCCTCGATCTCGTCTCGCAAGGTGCTGTCTTGCCCACAGAGATCGTCGAGAGCTGCATCCCTCTTCTCACGAGGGAGTTCGACGACCCGGTCGAAGATATCGAGGATTTGACCCCAACGGTCTCGCACTGCCTCGCTATCGGCCCCTACCCCCTCGTCGGCAGTCGGCAAGTCCTGCCGTATTCCTCCCTGGCCGGGCCTTTTTCGCAGCATGGAATCGGGACTTACCCCAAGAGGCCGTCGATCGCCTCGCCGGTCAGGCAGAGCATGAGACAGCCGGTGAGGTCGGAGAGGGATAGCATGGACAGAGGGTATCAGGGCCGCTCTATTGACCTCTTCATTGCGAAAATGGGGGGCTGTCTATATCGAGACTCCGGTTCCTGCGCTAGCGAATGGAGATGGCAACGCCGGGGTTCCCCGTGCCTTCGGTGGTGCCTCCCACCGGACGGCGGTGTCCTGTGCTCTACACCAACTATGTACGCTTTCCCGCAGCCACCAACACCGCGGTCCTGGTAGCTCGAGACTGCCGGGACAGGTCCCGGTGCTAGCATCGGGCCGTTGCTATGAGCACGGCCCCCGGAACATCGATCGCCCTCACCCTCGGACTTGCCCTAGACTGCCTGGCGTCCGCCGGCCCGCTGCGAGGTGCGGTCATCGTGGTCTCGGTAGACCAGGTGGAGCAGCTCGAGGCCGGTGATCGGGTCGCCGAGTGGCTGCTGAAGGATCGAGATGGCTCGCTGATCTCGAGTGGGCCGATCGAGAGTCCGGCCGACCTGGCCCTCTGCCGGGTGGAGCAAGGACCCCGTGGCTCGCTCTTCCTGGTCATCGATGACGGCACTGTCTCGGGTGAGTGGGGTCGCCGCGCTTCGGTCGTGGTCCGGCCGGAGTTGGATGGCGACGAGCTTTCGCTCTACAAGGAACTCAGCAGCGGGGCGGAGGTCTCGAAGGGAGATCTCTTGTCGCGCCTCGGTGAGCACCTCGAGCGAGCCGAACGGCCCATAGACGCCGCCTGGGCTTTCGCTGAATCGGGCGCTGCTGCCGAGGATCTCGCTGGAAATTTCCTGCGGGCCCGTAAGCTAGCCCGGCAGAAGCGGGCCTACGTTGGTGAGCTTTTCCGCCGCGAAGCGAAAGCTCTTCGCAACCGAGGCGCAGAAACGGACACCCGTCGGCGGGAGCTTATCGGGCTGGCTCTCGATCTCGATCGAGATCTGGACCCCACCGGCCCGGCAGTCGCGACCGATCTCGAGCAGCTGGCCCTGCTGGATATGTACGGATCCAATCCGGCGGTCGCGGAGGAGCTCTTGCTCGAGGCTTTGCAATTGCGCCGAGCGATCGAGCCAGACAGCCTCTACAGCGCCGAGACGATCAGCCGTCTCATCCTGACCCTGGCTCAATTGGGTCGGTTCGAGTGCATGCTCGAGCGCAACCGTCAGCTCTATGAGCTGTTGGTTCGGATCGACGCTGCGCCGATCGAGAGGGTTCGCGTTCACAGCGTCTGGGGCCAGACTCTGTCGAAGCTGGGCCGGCTGCAGGAGGCGCGCGAGCAACTCGAAGCTGCCGCTGAGTTGGTCGAATCGACTCCCTTGATCGAGCCGAGCGTTGTCGCGATCGTGGCCGGTGGTCTGGCGAGCCTCTACTACGATTTCGGCGACTTTGTCTCGGCCGACAGATACATCCGGCAGGCCGTCGAGATCGCGGAGACTCTCGACAGCCAGCTGCATCTGCTACCGATCTTCCTCAATACACTAGCGACAATTCAGAGCGAACGGCTGGAGTTCGCGGCCGCCGATACAACGTTTGCGCGTGTCATTGCACTCTATGAGGAGCGCAGCCCCTCGAGCAGCGGCCTCGCCATAGCGCTCAACAACCGGGCCGTTGGCGCCCGTGCGAGCGGCGATCTCGATCGCGCCCTGGCGCTAGCACAGCGGGCGCAGGCGATGGCCTTCGACATCGCGCCTGAATCCCTGAACGCGGCCAACAGCCGGGTGATCCTGGCACATATCCTCGCGAAGCGCGGCGATGTCGAGGGCGCGGTGCGAGAGACGTCCGCTGCCCTGGACTCCGTCCGGGAGCAGTTTGCCGAGAGTCCAAGAGTGGCCCGGACGGTGGCGCTGCTCGGGACCTACCAAAGAGATCTCGGCAACCTCGATGCAGCCCGAGAGCTGTTCACGGAAGCGATCGAGACCTACCGGGGTCGCTCGCCAGGAGTGGCTGATCACGCACGGGCCCTTCACGGCCTGGGACTCGTCGCTGCCGAGCAGGACCGGCAGTCCGAAGCGACAGAAAACCTCTGCGCTGCGGTAGATGTCATCGACCAGCAGCGCATCGGCATGGGTACCGATCGTAGAAGCTCCGCCGGGTTCGCTCGTGAGTTCTCAGACTTCTACCACCACTGTTCAGAGGCTCTGTTGGCGGCGGATCGGACAGCGGAGGCCTTCGCCATCGTCGAACGCTCTCGGGCGCGGGACTTGCTGATTCTCCTCGCGCAGCGTCATCCGTCGCTCGACGCCCGCGTGCCCGAGGCTCTGCGACTAGGCCGCAGCCGACTGAACGCGAGCTACGATGCGCTCTACGAGCGTCTTGGGGGACCCAAAGGCAGCTCGCCAGACCAGGTGGAGACGCAGCGGGAGCTCGAAGTGTTGAGGCAAGAGCGGCTCGACCTGGAACGAGCTCTGCGGACGCAGGATTCCCGTCTTGCCGCGGTGCAGTTCCCCGTGCCGCTCGATTTCGACGCTGCCGTCGCAGCTCTCGAGCCAGGCACGGTGGCGCTCACCTACAGTCTCGGCGAGGCGTCTTCGCGCCTGTTCGTCGTGGGACGCTCGGTGGGCGAGCAACGCATCGCCACCTTTGCGATAGATCTCGAGCGAGATCGCCTCGAGGCTCTCGTCGCCGGACTGCGCCAGGCGATCATCGAGCAGAGCGAGTATCGATTCGCCGCTCGACGGCTGTGGGATGCTCTCCTCGCGCCGGCCGAGCCCTGGCTGGGCGACGCTGAACGATTGCTGATCTCGGCCGACGGAGCGCTCAACAACCTCCCGTTTGGCGCCTTGGTCGACGCCGACGGCCGCTTCCTCGTTGAGCGCCTGCCTCTGCACGCCGTCGCCTCGGTGACCGTGCGCCAGGAGCTTCGCCGGCGCGCCAAAGCTAAGAGTCGAGCCGTCACTCGCGGATCGCTGGTGATCTTCGGTGACCCTGTAGTTGATGAGGGTCAGCGCTCGTTCCGGGTGAGAAGCGCGGTTCGCTCCGGCTTCGATCTCTCGGCGCTGCCGGAGAGCCGCCGCGAGGCGGAAGCGATTGCAGGCCTGTTCGAGGGCAGCGCGGTGAGTTTCCTCGGGTCGGCGGCGACGGAGTCCCGCTTCAAGGAAGTCGCTGCCAACGTCGACCGGCTGCACATCGCCACCCACGGCTACGTCGACGACACCTCGCCCCTCGACTCCGGTCTCGTGTTTTCACACCAAGACGGCGATGGCGAGGGCACCAACGGCATTCTCCAAGCCTGGGAGATCTTTGATCAACTCGAGCTCAACGCCGACCTGTGGTGACCCTGTCGGCCTGCGAGACCGCGCTCGGCCAAGAGACCCCGGGCGAAGGCATGATCGGCCTGACCAGGGCGTTGCAGTACGCCGGGGCACGCTCGATCATCGCGTCGCTGTGGCGCGTGGGCGATGCCTCGACGGCCGATCTGATGATCGACTTCTATCGCGGGCTGAAAGAAGGGCTGCCGAAGGACGAGGCGTTGCAGCAGGCCCAGCTCTCCGTGTTGTCGCGCTCAGACAGTGGCGAGGGATCGGCGGAGCGTGGCGTGGGTGGGCTTGCACCGCTGACCCAAGTGGATTCTCGGCATCCCTACCGGTGGGCAGCCTTCCAGTTGACCGGTGACTGGCGCTGACCCCAACTTTCGCCAGTCCCAGGAAATAGGCCTCGGCGCCCGCCGAGGTAGCCCAGGAGAAGGTTGGGCAGGGGGTGGCGATCAAGGTCACGCGGTCGGTGCCACCAGGGAAGATGGCCTGGGGGCGTCGGTCGGCGTAGGCTGTCGCCGGTTGGGCGAGGAGAGCTGCAAGGCAGAGCAGCTAGGTCCAGGCCATCGTGGGTTCGCTTCTCTTCGCTGGGGGCGGGACGTTGGTGGGCACAGCCTGGTACAAGATTTGGAGAGAAAGTCGGGACGCAGGAGATCCTGTTCGGCTGGGGCAGCCCTTGCGAGGTGGAGTCCTGGGTGGTTAGGAGCAGCGCGCATTGGCGCAGTGTGCGACTTTGAGGTCGCCGTTGGATGAGTCGAAGTAGCTGACGACAGGCAAGCCATCGCTGCCAATGGCGATCGATGTGTACTCCCCGACGAAGCCCAGGCTGTCAAGGGTTTCGAGACTGCTGGAAGTGCAGAGGTTGTCGGCACAGTGCGCGGTCTTGAGGTCGTTGTTGGACAAGTCGAAGTAGCTGATGATCGGCAGGCCGTCGCTGCCGATGGCGATCGATGTGTAGGCTCCGACGTCGTTTGAATTTAGACCCTCCAAAGTGCGGAGACTTATGGAAGTGCAGAGGTTGTCGGCACAGACCGCGACATTGAGGGTCTCGTGGTTGGAGTTGAAGAAACTGACGATGGGCAGTCCGTCGCTACCAATGGCGATCGATGAGAATTCCACGAAGCTGGTGTTTGGGATGATTTACTTCCTACTCGAAGTGCAGAGCACGTCAGCACAGTGGGCGATCTTGAGGGCGTTGTTGGACGAGTCGGAGTAGCTGATAATCGGCAAGCCGTCACTGCCAATGGCGATCGAGGTGTGCTGCCCGACGTCGCCCGTCGCGTCCAAGGTCTTCAGGGCTGCAGCAGAGCAGATCCGGTCATTGCAGTGGGCGATCTTGAGGTCCTGGTTGGACCCGTTTTGGTAGCTGATGATCGGCAGTCCGTCGCCGCCAATGGTGATCGAGGTGTAGAACCCGGTGTCTCCTAGGCTGTCGAGAGTATTCAGGACTGCGGACGAGCAGAGTAGGTCGTCGCAGTGCGCGACCCTGAGGTCGTCGTTGGTGTGGTCTCGATAGCTGATGATAGGCAGACCGTCGCTGCCGATGGCTATCGAAGTGTAGGACCCGACCCCACCTAGGCTGTCCAGGGTATTCAGGACTGCGGAGGAGCAGAGCAAATCGTTGCAGTGGGCTACCCTGAGGTCTTTGTTGATGTGGTCTCGGTAGCTGACGATAGGCAGGCCGTCGCTGCCGATGGCTATCGAGGTGAAGGTTCCGACCCCGCCCAGACTGTCGACCGTAGAGGTCGTCTCGGTTCCAATCGTGGAGTATCCACAAGCAATGGAGCCATCGGCGTTGATGCCGATCAGCACCTGCCCAGCTGGGCAGGTCTGTCCGCCGGTCACGAAGACGCTCGCCTCCTTGCCGTCCAGGGTGTCGGCGTCGAGGCCGGAGCCGGGGCCGTCGTTGGCGAGGACGAGCGGCATGACTTCGACGTCGCGGGCTAAGAGGGGGTCGATGCGTGGCTCGGTGACGATGCCGGCGACGATGTCGGCGCCGGAGTGGGGGTGGAGCGTGGGGGCGAAGTCGGCGGCTTGCTGGCCGTTGACAGTGTCGGCGTCAATGCCGCTCAGGCCGGAGCCGTCGCCGGTGAGGGTGGCGGCCGCGAGGTTGCCGTCGGCGTCAACTGAGAAGACCTGACCGCCGGGACCGGTGCCGCGCAGGAGCTGGCCGCCGTTGGGAGCCTCGAGTAGCGCCGCGGTGCCTTGCGGGCTCTGCTGGGCGGCTCGGAGGCCGGCGACGTCGCCGCTAGCGGCGGTGGAGAAAGCGGAAACCCCTGCTGACCCGGCTTCGGCGCTGACCGAGGAGCCCCGCACGCCGATTGCCACGACGCCGGTGTCGGTGCTTCTGCCAGAGATGGCCAGGGCGGGGCCAGCCGTACCTTTGTCGGTGTTTCCCTCCGGACGGCGGTATTCGACCTCGGGATCCTTGGCGGCGGCTTCGGCCGCTGCCGAACCGTTGGCGAGTTGCCAGGCTTGCAGCACTTCGAGCGCGCGTCTGAGCTCGATGGCGGTAGGCGCCGCTGGGGTGCGGAAGAAGAGCGGCTCAGAGAAGGCGCGGTTCTTCTCCCGGCCGAGGGCCCGGACCGCCCAGGCGAAGGAACCGCCTGGCGGTAGGCAGGTCTCGAGCGGGGGTGTCCAGGACGAGGTCGCGCCTGGGAGCTGTTTCTCGACAATTGCCGGCTCGTCGGGCCCAGCACCTTCGGCTCGGTAGACGATCAGCTCGTAGCCGACGGCGCCGGAGGCAAGACTCCAGGAGAAGGTCGGGCAAGTGGTAGCGGTCGTCGTGGCGCGGGCCGCAGCGCCGGGCGACACTGCCGCAGCGTCCCCGGCTGAGGCAGCAGAGCAGACGGTCAGCGAAGCGACGAGGGTGAGGCAGATCTCGGGCAACAGGGCGGCAGCTGGTTGGGGCATCAGTGGTACTCCCTCTCTCAGTCGACCGAGGAGCTCCAGGCGGAGGTGTCGCCGGTCTCGAACCCATCGGAGAAAATCGTCTCGACCGAGCACGGCAGGCCGGTTTGGCGAACGACTTCGAGGCCGAGACCTTCGACCCGCGCGCCTTGGAGCGAGGTCAACGCCGCGCTCGCGCAGCCGTTCTCGACGACGAGGTCGACCAAGTCGACGACCGTGCTGCTACCCAAGGCCGTGAAACGGCCCTGAAGCACGGTGCCTCTGCCTACCGGCCCCGAGATCATCAGCGTCCTGGAGACTTGGACAGATTCCTCATAGGTCCCCGCTTCGAGCTCAACCTCCGTGCAGGTCGGGTCGTCCACCGCCTCTTGAATCGTCGGATGGCCGCCGGGTACGGAGCAGACGATCGCCTGGGCCGGCAGCGCCCAGAGGACAAGCCATCCGACAGCCATCCAGGGCAGGATGCAGTCGTGGTCGAGGATCCCTGGGGTCCGCACCGCAGTGTTCTTCAACTGTGACATCGGCACTCCTCCCACTGTGTGTTCTACGGCGTGCAACAGCGAGCACCACGCCGCTTCATACAGAGAAACGCCGAAGCCTCCTGGACCGCACGCACGGTTTCTCTAACGTCGCCCTAAGTGGCTTGCGGCGGAAGATGTTGGGCAGGCGAGCGGCATGTGGCCGGCTCATCGGTGGACTTCCTTGCCCTACTAATCGACCGTGGAGCTCCAGGCAGAGGTGTCGCCGGACTCAAAGCCATCACGGAAGAGCGGCGAGCAAGTTACATTCTCGCAGTGCGTGATCTCGAGATCCCTATTGGTGCTGTCGTAGTAGCTGATGATCGGCAGGCCGTCGATGCCGATGGCGATCGAGGTGAAAAAACCGACAGCGCCCGCACTGTCGAGAGTCTGGTTGCTGCTGGAGCTGCAGAGAAGGTCATCGCAGTGCGCGATCTTGAGATCTCCGTTGGTGAGGTCGTAGTGGCTGATAATGGGCAGACCGTCATCGCCGATGGTGATCGACGTATGTAATCCCACATTGCCGGCACTGTCGAGTGTCTGGTTGCTGTTGGAGCTGCAGAGAAGGTCATCGCAGTGCGCGATCTTGAGATCTCCGTTGGTGCTGTCGTAGTAGCTGATGATCGGCAGGCCGTCGATGCCGATGGCGATCGAGGTGTACAAACCGCCCACGCCCGCGCCCGCGAGGGTGGTGGTGGTCTCGACGTCAGTCGCCGAAGGCCCGCAGGCGGTAGCGCTGTCAAGGTTGATACCGATGATCAACGCCTGGACCGCCGAACACGTCTGCTTCGTGCCGTTCACCGCCTGCTGGATCGTCGGCTGGCCCTCGGGCGCCGCGCTAACGACGGCGTAGGCGGGTGCCGCCCACAGCAATGGCGCGCACAGGGCCGGCCACGTAGAAGCCCACCCCGCAAAAACGGAAACTTGGCCACGACTTCTTCTAACTTGATCGGATTTGCAGCGCCCCATGACCATCTCTGCCTCCTCTTCCAGAATTGTGAGACGCAGTTAGAGCACCGACCAACGCCTCAACTTCTAGAAACGCCGGCTGTCCCTCGACCGCACGGTCAGTGCGGCCTTCTTCATGGCCGAATATTGGAGAAGAAAGGCCCTTGTTGGGAAAAATCGCTGACCAGGCCGGGTGGTCGCGTGGCCCGGTCAGCTGCTCGGGGCAGGTCCGCGCCGCGATGAGGCAGGTCACCGAATTTGAGAAAGAAAGCGCGTCCCTCCCAGCGCGGGCCCCGGTTCAGGCGGTCGTCGAAGCAGATGTCATCAAGCTGTCGGTGAAGCGAAAGCACTTCACTGACATTCTCAAGATGGTCGCTTACCAAGCGGAGAGTGATCTCCTACGGCTCCTATCACCCCACTACCGACGCACCGAGCGGGAGGGACGACTATTGGTTATTCGGTGGACGATCGATAGACCGAATCAAACTCCGGCGCATCTCTCTCGTCCTTCAGCAGAGGCTTGAAGGTCGGCGGATTGGTCAGCACCTCAAAGGTCAGACGTACATCTTCGCGAAGACGCGGTCGAGGTCCGGCCTCTCTGAGGATGTCGGCGAGCTCTCGCCGGTCATTGCCCTGTTCACGGACATACTCGAGTTTGCCGGTCGTCGTCGACTCGGTGAGCGCCGTGCCGTCGTCGAAATCGGGCTCAGGATCCTGACCATTCCTGTCGCGATTGCTGCGCGTCTTCAACAGCAACTTGGATTTGGGCTTGTCGATCTCAATCGCGGGCGTGCTTTGATCGTCTGCGATGAAGTAGTTGTAATAGAGACGATACCGCATCTTGTCATTATGGCGGACGTCGCTCGAGTTAAACTTTGCTCCGTGCTTCACGTAGTCGAAGCTGACGCAAGACTCGACCTTGACGTCGGGCGCATACTTCCCCTTGGGAGTGACGGAAGGGCTTCGCTTCTGGCATCGTGCGACCAGGCAGCCTTCCACCGTAACGTTCTTCGAGCCGCGAATCAGCAGGCCGAAGCCGTGACGTTCCTTTTCGCTGTGGATCCAATCGCCGCCGGGCGTCTTGGGTTTGTCCAAGGCCTCCGACACGATGCACTTGAGGACGCTAATATTTTTGCAACTGACAATCGCGAATGTCTCATCGGTGCCCCATGCCAAGTGACAGTTCTTCACGGTGACGTCTTCGCAATCTCTCAGCGACAGAGACTCGGCTTCATCCTTCTTCCCAAAGCCGATGGATCCTACCCGAATCGTCAGGTTCTTCAGCGTAACCCGCTTGCAATCCTCGAGTTCCAGGGCATGCCCGTAGATAGCGACACTGGCGCCGTCAAGGGTGAAATCCCGCGCACCCTGGATCTTGATCGCGTCTCTGTCGGAGGCTCTCCAGACCTCGCCGTGGGCGCTGGGACTGAGCGTGATGTTGGAATTGGACCAACGGTCGAATGACAGCAGCTCATCGATGGATCTCTTTGTTCGATTGGTGCGACTCATGGCGACTCTCCATTTTTCCTTGGCGCGGTCCCACACCGCTGGTTCGTTTGCTTCGTTCGACCTTTCATCATGGGTTCCTTTCGGTTTGAGGTCTAAAACACGGTCAGTTCTGAGACGTTTTTCGTCTCGTGCCCTGAAGAGCGCACTCGTGCTGAGAAAAGGGACACGAGACTCTGAGACCCTTGCCAGCAGGGCCGCGCCCTGGCCAGCCAGAGCTCGCGGCCAGAAGGCGATCTGGCTGACGCCTGGTGCCTGGAGTTGTGCTAAATTAGGCTCAGAAACAAAAAACATAATGGCAAACGAACGATGACAGAGCCTTCCACAGAGCTAACTGGTCTTCTCACCCGCTGGGCCGACGGTGAGTTCGCGGCTCGGGACGAGCTTTTCGTGGTGGTCCATGCCGAGCTGCGTCGGTTGGCGGGTGGCTACATGCGCCGCGAACGTGCCAACCACACTTTGCAGCCCTCGGCCGTGGTGAACGAGGCCTTTCTGCGCCTGACCGGCGGGGCGCGGGTGAGTTGGGCCAATCGCTCCCATTTCTTCCGCGTGGCCGCGCGCGCCATGCGTCGCGTCCTGGTAGATCATGGACGCGGCGTAGGTGCTGCAAAACGTGGGTTCGGGCTGAAGAACCAGCTCCTCGACGAAGAGGTAGTGATCCCAGGCATCGACGTCGAATTGCTGGCTCTCGATCAAGCGCTCAGCCGATTGGGCACCTTCGACGAGCGTCTGCTCCAAGTGGTTGAGTTGCGCTACTTCGCCGGTCTGGGGATCGACGAATTGGCAGAGCTCCTCGGTGTGTCGTCGAGAACCGTCAAACGTGATTGGCGCTCGGCGCGAGCCTGGCTGCTGGCTGAACTCGGGCCGGTTAATGAAGCTCGCCCAGACTGTGGGGGCGATGGACGCTGAGCAATTCCGTCGGGTGATGGAGGCCTTCGCCGAGATCTGTGATCTGCCGCCGGACGAGCGTGAGGAGATTCTGGCCGGGTTGTCCACCGAAGACGCCGAGATCGGCAGTGAGGTGCAGAGGCTTCTGGAGGCCGAGCGGCAAGGAGCTGGGCGGCTCGATCCGCCGTCGTTCGCGGCTAGACTAGCCGAACCAGGACCGGCGGTCGCAGAGACCAGCCGCTCCTTGAGCGACACCCGGATCGCCCAGTTCGAAGTCGGCGAGCGGATCGGCAGCGGTGGAATGGGGGAAGTCTACGCCGCCGTCGACACGGTCCTGCGTCGCCAGGTGGCGCTCAAGGCGATCCGCCACGACCAGAGGATGAGCGAAACGGCCCGCCGCCGATTCCTGCGCGAAGCGCGGATGCTGTCGAGTCTCGATCATCCCAACATCTGCCGCATCCACGACTATCTGCGGGGAGATGAAGAAGACTTTCTGGTTCTGGAGCGGATCCAAGGTCGGAGCCTGCGGCAAGCATTGGCGGAAGGACTGGCGAAGGCTGCCGGCCTTTCGATTGTCGAGCAGATCGCCGACGCGCTGGCCGCCGCCCACGCTGCGGGCGTCGTCCATCGCGACCTCAAGCTGTCGAACGTCATGCTGACCGACGACGGAAGGGCGAAAATCCTCGACTTCGGCCTGGCGCGACCGGTGGAACCCGAGGTGGTAGAAGGCAGCCTGGGAGCGGCAGAGGACCTCGCAATATCAGCGCCGGAGACGGCCGAACTCGACCGCTCCACTCACTTCCGAACTGCCACTGGCCTGGTGGCCGGCACCCCGTCGGCGATGAGCCCAGAGCAGATCGAGGGGCGGCCGGCCTCGGCCGCCAGCGACATGTATTCGTTCGGTCTGCTGGCGCAGGAGCTCTTCACCGGTGAGTCTCCTTACGATCCTGAACTGAAGCCGGGTGAGCTTGTAGACGCCGCGCGCCGCGGCGCCACCCGACCGGTGTCGGGAGTTGATCGTCATCTCGGGGTCCTCATCAGATCGCTGACCGCGACACGGGCCTGGACCCGGCCGACCGCCGCCGGGGTCGTCGATAGGCTGCGGTGGATTCGAGACAAGCCGAAACGGCGGCTAAGACGTGCGGCGGCCACGGCACTCATCGCCCTCTCCATACTCCTAGGACTCAAATACACCCTCGATCTGCGACGCGAACGCACGCTTGCCGACCAGCGGCGCTCGCAGGCGGAAGGGTTGATCGGCTTCATGCTGGGCGATCTGAGGACGAAGCTCGAACCGCTGGGTCGGCTCGACATTCTCGACGATGTCGGCGACAAGGCGGAGTCCTACTTCGCTGCGGTAGCTGAGGCCGAGCTGTCGGACGACGAACTTCTCAGCCGCACCAAAACACTGACCCAAATCGGCGAGGTACGGCTCTCCCAGAATCGCCATGGCGAGGCGCTGGCCTCGTTCGAGGAGGCCTACCGGCGAGCTGCCGCACTGGTCGTCCGCAACCCGAAAGAGGGTGTTTTCTTGTTCGGCCGCGGCCAGGCCGAGTATTGGGTCGGCTACGTTCACTGGCAGCGGCTCGAGGGGGAGCAGGCCCAGCAGTGGATGGGACGCTATCGCGACACCAGCAAGGCGCTGCTGGAGCGCGATGCCAGCCGTGACGACTGGGTCCTTGAAGCGGCCTACGCCCACCACAACCTCGCCGTGCTGGCGCTTGAGTTCGGCGATCTCGATGCGGCCGAGGAGGGGTTCAGCGACGAAGTCGAGGTCCTAAGGGACCTGATCGAACGCAACGCGGACGATCCGAGCCTGGTTGAGGACCTGGCCGACGCCTATTCCTGGCTCGGCACTACGGCCCATCGCCGCGGTCTACTCGACCGCGCAGCCGGATTTTTCTCCGCCAGCACCACCCAACGCGCGGCGTTGGTAGAGCTGGAACCAGAGAATGTCCACTGGCGGTTTTGGTGGGCCCAGTCGAAGGTTTTTGCGGGCAAGGTCGCGGCGATTCGCGGACAACGCGAACAGAGTGTGGTGATTTTCGACCACGCCATTGCGATTCTCGAAGCGTTAGTGGATGGCGATCGCACCAATCGCGACTGGCTCCGCGCCCTGGCAACTGCTCGGACGGCGCGGGCGAAGCCCGGCGCGGCCGGGGGAAACTTCGCCCGTGCACTGGAGCAGTTGGCCACCAGCATTGAGGTTTTGCAGCAATTGGTAGCAGCTGAGCCTGGAGACCGTCAGTCCAGCCGCACGCTGGCTCTCGCCTACCGCGCCACCGCGCGGTTCGAGGGCTGGGCTGGACGCCTGCCCACGGCCACCGAGAAGGTAGCTCGCGCCGCGGAGCTCGGCGAAGAACTTCATAACGATGCTCCGCGTGACCTCGAGCTTCTCGCCGAACTGGCGAGCACTCGAGTGCTCGCTGGCGAGCTGCAGCAAGAGGCCGGCAACCGCGAAGAGGCGCTGATCAATTGGCATCGAGCGCTTGAGATCCTGGCCGGGCCAGTCGAGGGCTCGAGCTTTCCCATCCTCCTCGACCCTTGGGCGCGAGCCCTGGCCCATGTGGGTCGAAAGCAAGAGGCCACGGCGACCGTGATGGCCCTTTCTGCGGTCGGTTATCGCTCTCTCTGGCACTGGCCGGAATCCATTGGCCACCAGTCTGAAGAAAACCGTGTGGGCGCCAAATAAAGAAAACTCACACTTTCTCAAGGAGAGCACAATGTCAAAGATCGAGTGTTCGATCCCGACGATTGAGATCACGATCGACTTCAGTTTGTCTGGATCAGACCCCGGAGAAGTGCCGAATCCCGCCGGGCCGAGTCCCAACGGGCCGAATCACCAGTGCGAATTTAGCTTCCTCAAACCCGTCCAGGTGAAGAGTAACTTCAGTCACCTCGGCCCTGACTCCTTGATTGAGGTGACGGCGCCTGAAACGAAACTCGTTTTCTCATTCGCGAATGCTCGAGAAGGAGCAGATCCGCAATTTACCGGATTCCGCTACTACAACACCGGCGACAAATGGTGGGCCGGAGGGTGGTGGACTCCTGGCCATCCGGGCGCGAAAGAGTTCAAGGATCTCGAGATTGATAGCTGCCCGGCTGCTTCAATGACAGTCATCGATAGGACTCACAACCACACTCTATATATCTACGTTGTCGAGTGGAGTGAAATAGGACCCGACGGCAATAGAGTCTGCTACTGTTGCGACCCAAAGATCAAGAACCAGCCCTCGGGGGGCCCGCTGCTGAGGGAGTAGCTTAATTCCTTCTGAACCCTCGACCTGTCCCAGTGGTCGGGTACCGTCAAGTTGGGTAAATTGGCACTCTCTAACTGGAGAGTGAGCCCTGGCATCATCGCAAGTCCGAGAATAAACTGGAGCCAGGAGCCTCGATTCAGCCCCGGAGGAGGCTCAAGAGCTGCGTGCTAGCCCAGGCGTGTTGCTCTACTTGACAGTACCCTTTCTCAGATTCCCGGAAAAATGCGGCGGTGATCGAAGTGGGCCCGCGCTCTGCTAAGATCCGCCTCAGCATTTGGGCAGCAAGATCGGTCGAGACGAGGAGCCCGCTCCAGCAGACATCTGTCCTGGGGGTCTTGGTGTCCTCGTTGGCTGCCTCTCGTTGAAGTGAAATTCTGTCGTTTACAGGAACGTCCTCCAGATGTCTGGCTGGGCGGACGGACGGAGGTCTTGTCTGGTCACTCGCGGCCAGGCGCAACTTTCGCCGCGGTCTGGCGAGCCTGACCAGGACGGCTCCTATCTCTACTTGGAGGTGAAATGAAACTCAAACATCTCGTATCCGTCCCTCTTTATCTGGCTCTCGCTGGCAGTCTGCTAGCGCAGGATCGATTGATTCCGAAACAGCTCGCCGGTCCGATCGAGGAACTGCAAACCGGCGTCATGGCAAAGTCGGACCCCATCGCAACCGCTGTCCACTCGAAGAGTTCCATGGTCCCAGTCCAGCTGGTGCTGGACAAGGACGGCGCCTGGAAGTGGCAAGGAGTCGTTGCCGCCGAAGGCGTGAACCTACGGCTAGTGCTTTTCTCGGGCGAAGAGAGCTGGGACCTCAGCTTGACCGAGCCGGGCGGCAAGAGTCCAGTGCCAGCTCGTGCCCTCGCCGGGTCTCTAGAGCGCTCGAGTCTGGACTTGGGAGGAGCTTCTTTCGCTGGCGACCAATACCAATTCCAGGCAATGGCTCCAGGCAACTGGAAGGTTTCTGTGGCGGCCTCCGCGCCCGCGAACGACCGCGGGTATCTCCTCGTCTCCAGCGACGGCCCCTATCGCCTGCTCTCTTTCAAGACCGCCGACGAACAGCTGGTCGGCCACCAGATCGGCTTCGCTACCTATGGCTACGAGCAGCTGGCAGAACAGACCACGGCCGACATCCACATCGGTTTGGTAGAAACAGCGACGCTGCGCGTCACGACACCCGCCGGCGAAGTGCAGCAATGGACCATGCGCGACGACGGCCTGCACGGCGATGGAAAGGCCGGTGACGGCATGTTCGGCGCTTCCTTCGTGCCTCGCCTCGAGGGCGACTATCTGGCTCAGGTAACGGCACGCGGCACGACGCCGCAAGGGCACCCCTTCGTCCGCAGCGCGCAACATATCGTACCGGTCATCACTCGCCGTCTCGAACTGATGCATGATTTCGTGACTGGCCGAGTTCAAGGCGAGAGCCGCCTGATGATAGATCTGCGCATTGAGAACAGCCTCTACGCTCCCGAGAAGTATCGAGTCTTCGCCGAGGTCTGGGGCGCTGATGCCCTGGGCGAGATGAAGGCCGTCTCTTGGATCGGCGGTATGTCCTACGTCGACAACGGCCGACTTAGCCTCGGACTGGACTTGCGGTGGATCGGTCGCTCGCCAGCCCAGAACTCCTTCGAATTACGCAATCTGCGGATCGAAGATCCGGACCACTTCATCACTGTCGCCCGCGTTGAGCGCTTGCCAATCGTCATGCCGACACTGCCCGCGGCCGCGCAAGAAACGGTCAAGTCGGTGGATGAGACCATGCTCATGGGGCACCGCCCCACCGCCGCCGCGAACAAGGCGGGCAGCCGTCTACTTCTGGTCCATGGTTACTGCTCGGGCAACGTCTGGGGGCCGGTCGCCGGTCAGTTCACCAATGCTTCGATCTTCCTCGACACCAACAAGAACCGATCTCACGACCAGTTCGCCAATTTGATCGGTAGCTTCGGCAGCAGCTATTCCTCCTACGGGATCGTTGCTCACAGCCAGGGTGGTGCAGCGGCACTCCACCTCTACACCTACTATTGGAGTGGCCTCGACTACGCTTCGGCCGGGCGCTTGATCCAGTCGGTCGGTACGCCCTATCAGGGTACTCCCTTGGCCGGCAACGCGGCGGTTCTGGGTCAGATCTTCGGCATCGGTTGCGGCGCCAACACCGATCTCACCTATAGCGGCGCCGCCAGCTGGCTGTCGGGCGTCCCGACCTGGGCTCGCAACCAGGTGAACTACTTCACCACCTCCTTCACCGACAAATGGTGGCGCTATGACTACTGCCATCTGATCAGTGATCTGCTGCTGAGCGATCCGGACGACGGAACTACCGAGAAGGCCAAGGGCCAACTGGCGAGCGGCATCAACCGCGGCCACAAAACCGGCTGGTGCCACACCGACGGCATGAGAGATCCGAACCAGACTCGCGACAGCGGCCGCAATGGATCGATGAACAGCAACGCGGCACGCTGAACCCGCTTAGCCCCGAAGGCTAAGACCTGAATGCCGCCAACCGGCAGTCCGCTGCTGGGCTGCCGGAGATCTCTTTTCAGAGGGGATTTCTGGCCCTCCTGGCCGGCAATCTGGATGCGCTCGATCGCGCGCCGCTTTGCGCTCTCGTCTCGGCGCAGAGTGCCAGCGATCTAGGGCGTTGTGCTAAAATAGCGAGATGAGTCGCTACGTCGCTTTCCTGCGCGGGATGAACCTCGGCCGTCGCCGGATCCGAAACGACGAGCTGTGCGCCGAGTTCGTAGCCATCGGCTTCACCAACGTCGCCGCGTTCCTCGCCAGTGGGAACATGGTCTTCGACACTGACGAGCGCTCACGGGTTGCGGTCGTGGCGATGATCGAGGATCGGTTGCGCGAGAGCCTCGGCTACGAGGTACCGACTCTGTTGCGGAGCGCCGACGAGGTCTCGGCGATCGCCAACGATGGCCCTTTTAAGGGGGAGTTTGGAGCGAACGGCGGGAAGCCGCAGGTGATGTTCTTGGCCAGAGCGCCGGACTCAAAGGTCCGTGCGCAGGTGCTTGGGCTGGCCACCGAGGCCGATCGGCTGGCCTTCGACGGCCGCGAGTTGTACTGGTTACCCGAGAGGGGACTCTCAACCTCCGAACTCAAACTCGCATTCATCGACAAGGCAATCGGACCCACAACGACCCGGACCCGCAACACCCTCGAACGTCTGGTTGTGAAGTTCTTGGCTTAGCAGAGGTTGGGTGGCTACCGGGACCTCACAACCGGCAATGTACGGCAATGTACTCTGTCAAGCTGGGCAAACTCGCACTTTCTGAACGATCGCCCTACCACCGACCGAGCTTCCGGGCCACGGAACTTGCACCATCGTCATCCTGGGTGCCATCGAATCCGGGCTTTGGCAGCATTAAGGGATCGACGGCAATCCCGACGACTTTCCAAGCAGAAAGCCAGGGCTGCTGGCGTTCGGGCTCTTCGGCCTACGTGAGTCGGCGAACCGCTAGCGGCTGGGCGAGGGCCATCAAGCTCACGAAAAAGGAAACCAAATCCTCAACCGCGGGTTGCCACGTGACCACCAACGAAGCCGGGGACGCCTTCGTCTTCTGGCCATCGGTCGGCAACAACAAGATTCTTGTGGCGAAATCCACCAATGGCGGCGCGAGCTGGGGCGTCCCGGTGATGCTGGCGACGACTTTCGACAGCTTCAACATCGGCGTGCCGGCAATGGCCAGCCGTCGCGCCCTGATTTATCTCGCCGCGGGTGCCGATGCGAGTAGTGGGCTCGACAATGTATATGTTTCATGGACCGATCTTTCGGGAGAAAGCGGCTGCACCGAGGCGGCCAATGAACCGGGCACCAACACCGCTTCGACATGCAAGACCCGAATCTGGTTCTCTCGCTCCGCCGATGGTGGCGCCACCTGGAGCGCGGCAGTGAGAATCCACCATCAGGCCTCGCTCAACGATCAGTTCAATCACTGGCTGGCTGTCGACCCCACTAATGGCAAGATCGGCGTCATGTACTACGACACCGTGGCCGATCCGGGAAGACATCAGACCCAGGTGTATTTCCAGTCTTCGGCCGACCGCGGGCTGAGCTGGGGCACTCCACTGCAAGTCACCACGGCACCCACCGATGAAACCGCTGCCGGTGCCAACACGGTGGACCAGTACGGCGACTACAACGGCATGGCGGCTTTTCTCACCAAATTCTTGCCGATCTGGACCGATCGCCGCGACGGCGGTGCCGAGGAAATCTGGACGGCGCGGGTGGACGACCCCTAGCCCACCCGCGCCCGAGCCCGCCACGAGCACAGCCAGGTCGACGGGGTCTTCGGCATGGCGCCTATGTCGACTCCCTGGAAATCACCTTCCCCCCCCGCTCGAGGCCATGCTGCACTTCGATCTGGCGCGCCTCATCCGGGCGCTGCTGGTCGCGCAGCAACCGAGCCAGGGTGGTGGCGGCCAGCTGAAGCTGACCCTGGGGCTTGTTGGCCTCCTCCAGATTCCGCAAGGTCTCGCGCAATAGCCTCTCAGCCTCGACCACCTCACCAAGGCCGGCGCAAGCACCGGCGAGCGCCACCGCGGCATCGTAGTGGTCGTAGGTGTGCTCGAGACGCTGATACCTCTCGAAGGCTTCCTGCAACTGCTCCTTCGCCTCCCGGAATCGCCCAATGACCACCAGGGTCTTGCCGCGCAAGACCAGCGAGCGAGCCACCCGCTCGTGCTCGTCGCCGAGAATTTCGACTGCCATTTGGTTGCCAATGTCAAGATGGGCAAGCGACTCTGTCAGCTTGCCTTGCAACCGCCGCAGCCGGCCGAGAGCGTTCTCCAGATCTATCAGGGTCGGATGCCGGGGATCGAGAGCCCGGCGCAGGATCAGTTCGGCCTCGTCGAGCTGCTCCTCACTGTTCTTCAGGTCGGTGATGTAGAGGTAGCCAATCCCCAGGTTCATCCGTACGACGGCGATATCAGGGTGGTCCTCACCCAGGGCTGGCAGCTTTACTTTCAGGGCCTGCTCAAGAAACTCGACCGAGCGCTGCGGCCGGCCGAGGTCGGCGTTGAGTAGTCCCAGGTTGTTGAGCACTTTGCCGAGCCGCGGATCGTCGCTGCCGAAGAGTTC
Source organism: Candidatus Multivoradales bacterium (assembly GCA_965248925.1). Lineage (GTDB taxonomy): Bacteria > Acidobacteriota > Thermoanaerobaculia > Multivoradales > J023 > CBDFLE01. The sequence continues at coordinate 1,873,028 of CBDFLE010000005.1, forward strand.
TTCCTGGATCTCCAGCGACCGCAGGTAGAGAGTCTCCGCCTGCTGTGATTGACCCTGCCAGCTAGCGTTGATCGCCATGCTGTTGTAAAGCTTAGAAGCCTCGTAGCTGCGCGCTCCCTGCTCCTCAACGTAGATCTCGAGGGCTCGCTGGTAGAGGGCTTCGGCCTCCTGCCAGGCGCCCGAGTCCCCAAGCACGATGGCAAGACGGTAAAGAGTGGCGGCGATCGCCAGCTCGTCGGCGGGCGGCGCCACTTCGAGTAGGGCCAACGCCTGCTGCAAGAGTTCAGCAGCTCGATCCCACTTGCCGCTGTCGTAGTAGAAGAACCCGAGTGTTGAGGTGCTCTCAGCGTAGGCTCTGCTCGCTGGATCGACGGCTCGTAGCTCGCGCGCGCCGACTAGCAACTCCTCGGCGCGGTCGAAGAGGCCGAGCTTGGAGTAGAGGCCACCCAGGGTGTGCATCATGCGGGCGCGGACAGCCGGCTGTTCGGCGAGTTCCTCGGCGATTCGCTCCGCTCCGCGGTCGAGCAGACCGCGCGCGGTGAGCACTTCGCCAGCAGAGTCCATCGGGTCGGAGACCTCGAACAGACCTTCCAGGAACTCGAGCACCTCTTCCCCCTCGAGGTGCAGCTGCTCGACGCCGGCTAGCGCCTGAAGTTCTCGGTCGGCCGCCAACAGTGTCTGGTCCCGTTCGCGCGCCAGGCGCCAGGTGAAGCCGAAGGTCAGGGTCACCAGCCCGATCAGTGCCAAAGCCGCGACCGCCATGATCGCCTTGTGACGACCGACGAACTTGCTCAGTCGGTAGCCGAGACGGTCCGGCTGCGCCAGCACCGGCCGGCCACTCAACCATCGCTCAACGTCTTCGCGTAAGCGGTCGACGGAACCATAGCGCCGTTCAGCTGAAGTGCGCAGCGCCTTGAGCAGGATGGCATCGAGGTCGCGGGTCATTGACTTCGCCCGGTCGCGAACCTGACGATCATCACTCGCCGCCGCCACCTTACGCGGCCACGGCGGCGGCTGAGCGATGGTCCGCCGCCACGCCTCTCCCAGCTGCATCCCTGCGAGTTTATAGGGCCGCTGTCCGGTCAACAGCTCGTAGCCCAGAAGGCCGAGTTGGTATACATCAGACGCGACCGTCACCGGCCGACCATCAATCTGCTCCGGACTCGCATAGTGCGGCGTTATGGCTCTCGAACCCGGTTGGGTGAGCAGCCCTTCCTCGCCCTCCACCTGCATCAGCTTGGCGATGCCGAAGTCGAGCAGCTTGACCTCACTCTCGGGGGTCACCAGAATGTTCGATGGCTTGATGTCAAGGTGCACCACCAGCTGCCGATGCGCCGTCTCGATCGCCTCGCAGACGTTGCAGAACAGCCGCAGGCGCTCCTCGGTCGATAGCTCACGCCGGGCGCAAAAGCCGACAATTTCCTCCCCATCGACGTACTCGACCACCAGATAGGGGTGGCCAGCCTCGCTCACCCCACCATCGAGCAGCCGGGCGATGTGCGGGTGCTCGAGACGCGCCAGAATCTGTCGTTCGCGAGTAAAGCGGGCCAACGCCTCCGGTCCGGCGCCGAGGCGCATCAACTTGACCGCCACCTGCTGCTCATAGGCCCCGTCTGCCCGCTCGGCCAAATACACCACCCCCATTCCACCGCGGCCAATCTCGCTCACGATCCGGTAGCGGCCGACCCGGTCGTTAGGTTGATGTGGCGCCAGCTCAGGGAAAAGCTCTCCCAGCAACCCTCCCGCCGCGGCACCTCCCGACCGCAGCAACGAGTCCTCCTCTTCGGCGGCGGCGAGCAACTCCTCCACCTCGAGGCGCAACTCGGGGTCACTTTTGCCCTCCTGAGCCAGGAACTCCTCGCGCTGTGCTGGCTCCATGTCCAGGGCGCGGACAAAGAAGTCGTCCACCCGGCGTAGCCACGCCACTTGCTGCTCTCGGTCTCGGCCTTGCCGGCTCATCCAATCTTTCTCGTCTTCAGGTTAGTCCGCCGCCCGTGCCGCGACGAGCACACGGCAGTGGACTCCTGCTCAGGTACCCCGTCGAAAAAACAGCACCCCTCTCATTCCGCTATCACCACTTCTATTGTTGCCTGTTCTCTACAGGTCTTCCAACGTTGCCCCACCTCCAACGCGTCGACTGTCCGTCGCCAAGATAATACCGCTTTGTATTCTCAACGAATTACGGCTCATACGCCGGGCCGTAGTTCAATCAAAGGCGGTCGTACAGTCACTGTGCCCGGGGTGAGGCTGTGCAACACCAGGTCGACTTCGAACTCGCCGTCAGCGTCGGCGGGATCGCTGATCAGGTCTGCGAGGGCTGGACGCAGGTCGAAGCTGAGATCATCAGCTTGGAGTTTGACTGGCACTCTGACGTTGGCGATGCTGAGCTCGATGTTCGGCTCGGCGTTCGGCGCTGGTCCCGGCGTCAGGAAGATGGCTGCCGGAGATGTTTCTCCTACCGATCCCAAGCAGCGCCACGGCCGGCGGCGGTCGGCGCGGTCGAAGCGCTGGGCTGGTTCGCCACCGCCGGCTGAGCCGGCGTGCCACAGGGCTGTGCCGCGGGCCGTGGTTACCAGGATCCACGTCGGCTGGTCCAATAGCGCGGCCGGCCCAGCCACTGGCAGCCGCCGCCAGGCTAGCTCACCGGCGCTCTGTAGTTCGACCCTGCCGGCCGCCAAGCTGCGGCCAGCCGGCCGGCCATCGGCGTCGTGTTGCAACTCGAAGCGCACTTCCGCCGGAGCGGTGAGCGCCACCAGGGGCAGGAGGAGGGCTTCGACGAACAGCGCCGTCGACGGCCGTACTAACACGCCGACCCAGCGACCGGCACTGAACGCGGCGGCGCTGTTAGAGACCGCCTGATCAACGGCTGGGCTTGCCAGCCGCGCGCCGCCCGCGCCAAGACCGCTCACCAGGCTGAGTTCAGCACTTTGGACTCGGCCGGCCGCAGGAAGCCGCAGCCGGAGCTGGCGGCGCTCGTCCCCACGACCTGCGAAACGGAGCACCTGCTTGCCTTGGCCATCGGCGAAGGTGGTGAGGCGAGAGATCAGCGGCGCCGCGATGTCGCCGAGGGCAAAGCGGCAGGGGGCATCGGACTCGATGATCAAAGCCAGCTCGATGGCCCCCGAGGAGTCGACCTGGCGACCTGCAAGGTGGCGGCCCAGCGCATCGCCAAAGGCCGCTCCGGCATCGACCCGCCCATCGGCCACTTCACCGGCCAGCTGCCAGAAGGGAACCGCGGCCTCAAGGTCCATGGGGTCGGCCAGGGAAAGACGAGGGGTGGTGGGCGGCGAGGTCAGATGCAAGCGCTGCAAGTCGTTGATGGTCAGGGATTCGGCGGCGCGCAGCACGAATTGGCGATCGATGAACTGGGTCCGCGGGCGGAGCGAAGGTAGCTGGCTGAATGCCGGCGCGCGAACTACGGAGCCCTGGCTCGAATGGGGCGCGGCTTCGGAATGGGCCTCGGCCGGCGCCAGAATGGTTCGGGTGGATAGCAAAGCAATGCCAGCAGCAGAGCCAGCTCCGGCGACTAGCGCTGCGCCGCTGGCGAATTGCGGGTCAGCGAGCACGGCATGGCGCTGCGTCAACCGGGTCGTCGCCTGTTCGGCAACGGCCTCGCCATCAATGCGGTGCAGGGTGAACGGCGCCACCGCCGACCGGCGCAGCTCGGCACAGGCCAAACGCCGCGGTGCCGCCAGGGTGATCTCCAACCCACCATCCCGGACCGCCACGCTAGCAGCCGGCGGCGTCTGGGTGGCCAGGTACTCAACCTGCTCGGGGCGCAAAGTACCGGCGCCCAAACGGAGAGCGAAACGAGGCTCTTGAATGGCAGCAGAGAAACGTGCGAAGCCTTGTCGGAAAGGGATCTCTTGGCGCACCACGCTGTCCACTGTGGCGCCAACGGCGGCTAGCACTTGAAGCACGCCCGACTCGGGGCTGGCCAGCTTCACCAGGTTCACCGGCGCCGACGACGAACGACTGACCAGGACCGCCTGGCCGGCTTCTTCGGTCGCCTGCTCTTCGACTGTGACCTGTTCAACGACTGCCGGCAGCAGTGCCTGCGCGCTGGTTAAGGCGTCGGACTCTAAGGGCTGGAAGACGCCGCGGAGCACACAAGCAGCGAGGTCGACCCGCACTTCATCGGCTGGCCCCACCGCCGGCAAGCGGAGGTAGATCAGTCGCCGAAATCGACCGCTGCCGCTGCCCTCCACCGGCGCCAAGGGGCGCGCCGCATCGGCACCTCGGGTGGCTCCGCCTCGCAAGTCGGCCATCCGCACGGCGACCATGCTCAATCACCCCCTCCAGACAAGCCACCACCGCGGGGAGTACCGCCGCGGGCTGGCTGGCGGCCAATCCGCGGTCGCACCCCGCCGCCACCGGGAATCACCAAGCCACCACCGATCACCGGATCGATCACCACCGGGTTCGGCAACTCAAAAATTCGCGGGTCGAAGCCACTGACCCGCTGCTTGAGCGCCAACAGGTTTTCGCGCACGTTGCCCTGCAAGCTCTTCAAGGCCTTTGCATCGGCTTTGGCGGCCAGCGCTTGTTCGGTCGCGGCCTGCAATAGGTCGAGGTCGCCAACGCCCACTTTCTCCGCCAATGCCGCTGTCGTGGTCTCTCGCAGGTTGTCGAGCTGGGCGGTGTCTCGTTGCAAGCGGTTTTCAAAGGTGTCGATCAACAGCCGGTGGCCGACCTGCTCCTCGATCCGGGCGAGCGCCGTGGAGTTGCTGAGACGGTCGCGCTCGACTCGCTGATCCAGAGCGGCTACTTGGGAGTCGGTGGCGCGATTGGCCACCAAGGCGAGGTTTTGCAGGGACGAATCGATGCCTGAGAAGCGACTGTCGATGCGGCCAAAACGGCTGTCGAGCTCGGCGGTGCGGCCCTCCACCACCGCCGTACGCTCGGTCAACCCGGTGGCTTGAGCAAGGGCTTCTCCAACCTGTTCCTCAAGCACCGTCAGCTCACCTTCGAGCTCCACCAGGCGGCTTTGTGAGCCGGCACCGCCGGTGGCGTCGGCGAGGGCGAATCGGGCCACCACATCGAGCCCGACCTGCTCCGACTCGCCAGCCAGGGCGCTGTCCTCGAGGCTGCGCTGCAAGTCCACCGAGCTACGCGCCGCGCCGACGATTTGCGCCACAAAGATAGGTGGGTCGGCGGCCGGCGCGAAACGGTCGAGAGCCAAGCGGTAGGCGAATAAGGCGCGCTGCTTGCCGGCCGCTCCCTGGTTGGCGATGAACCGCCGAATGCTGTCTTGGATGGCACCCAAACCGCTGGCGACGTTGGTGGCGGTGGCGGTTAGGGTGGTGATCTGCTGACCGGCCCGCTGCACTACATCGTCGATCGAGCCGAAGAAATCCTGCGCCAGCCACGGCGCCGTCCAATCGCGGAAGCTGACTTCGACGCTGGTGCCACCGTGGCTGAGATCGGCGGTTTGCGAGTCGGCATCCGTCTTGACGAAAGCCAGAACAGTGGTCCGGTAGTCACGCCAGCGGTGCAGCAAGCGGCCGGCGGCACGCAGCCGGAAACGCGGTTGGGCCTGGAAGTAGGTGTCCACGAAGTGCTGCACGCTGACCGCATCGGTGCGCAAATACTCCTGGGAAAGCACCTTGAAGGCGCCGCTATTCAGCGCCTCGGTGGGGGTCGCGGTAGCGAGCAGATGGCTGCGCAAACTAAGATTGTCGGCCTGCGGCAAGCGGGTGTCAAAAGCGGCGCTAACCTCGTCCTCGACCTGCCGTGACAGACCGTCACCCTGCTCGGCGAGCAAATGCACCCTCGCCACCCCTTGGGGATCGAGCCGCACCGCCATCGAGCGCCCGCCGCTGCCACCCCGGCTGGTGGTTCCCGGCATCGCGCGGAAGCGCCCCCAAACCGTGGCAAAGTCGATCCACGGCAGCTCCGGCAGTGCGCCGACGTCGATCGGCTGGCCCAACAAGTCGGTGACCCGAGCTTCGATCTCGGACCGCTCGCCGATCAGATAGCGCCGCCGAGTGGTGGTCAGGGTGATCCGCAAACGGCCCCGAGTCAAAGTGTCGACGGTCTGACCCAAACCAGCGAGGGTGTCTTCGAAGGTGCCGAAGCGCTGGTCCAGGTCGCCGACTTGAGTGGCGACTTGGAGCAAGCCATCGCTGAGGGCGGTTTGCAGCTGGCCCACATGGCTCACCAGGTCGTTCCAATCTTCATGTTTGATCAGCTGCCCGGCGGATTTATCGCTGAGTTCAATCAGTGTTTTCATCGTTATTACCTCTCAAAATTCTGCCTTCTAGCGCCAGCCGCACCCGCACTCCCGCCGGCCGCGCCTGTTCGATGGCTTGCCACGCCCAATCGATCAACGCCGGATCGAGGGCTGTTTCTTGCTGTCTCAGCTTGAGCCGCACGGTGACGCTGAGTGGCCCTGCTGGACGCCAGCTCATCGACACCCGGGCGGCCGGGCAGTACGAAAAGACGGCGCGGTCGAAGAGACTCGAATCCGGCGGCGCCGGCAGGCTGTGCCGCCCGGGCAAAGGATCGGCGGCCACAGGCGGCGCCAACAATCGCCCTTCGGCGGTCCAAGCCGGGCGCTCGGCGGGTTCGTCCGGATTCTCGCCCTCGACCCTCAAGAAACGCCACTCCGAGTCGCCGCGAGGCAACTCGGGAAGCGCCGCCCAACCGCCCGCAACGATGCGCTCGGGGGTCGGCTTGAGACGCATGACCAACCGTTCCGCGCCGACCGAACTCTGCTGCGTGAACACCTCGCCATCCCAAGCGCCAAGATCGGCCACCGCCTGCTGGGTGAAGATCAACGCCCGCACTTCGATGGCCCGCCGACCGCGCAAGTCCAAGCTCTTGGCCTGCCATCCGGCGGCGCGAGAGAGCTGCTGCCAGGCGCCGGTGGCACGGTCGAATCGCCAAGCACCGCGGTCGACGCCAGCCAGATCCTCGCCCAACAGCGTGTCGACCCGACCCAAATGAAGCAAGGCGCTACCTTGACGTTGCCAAGCGTCACGGCCATCAAAGCCCACCAAGCCACGGTCGGTGGCATGCCACACCAGGCCGCGGCGGTCGCTCAAGGTACGGTTCACGGCGCCGTCAGCAAGGTCCGGAAAGGCTTCGAGGCGAGTCTCGAAGGTAGCGCCACGGCCGGCGGTGGCCAGGTAGCGAGCCGGGCCCTGATCGGTGCCGATCCACAAGGATCCATCAGCGGCGCGGTGCAGAGTGCGCACCGCCGGTAGGAACACCGCCGTGGCATCGGGCAAGGCTGCCGGCCGACCCTCGCCATCGAGCTCGAACGGGCGCCAATCGTCACCCGGCTCACCACCGGCGTACCACCACCAGGAGGCGGCCTCGCTTGGGGACTCACCACCTTGGCGCAGAAACAAGCCGAGCTCGCCGCCGCAGTAGAGATCCCCAACCCCATCGACGATGACCGCCGACAACGGGGTGCCGGCCAAGGCGATCGGCCGCACCGTGCCGTCGGCACCGAGGCGTTCGACACCGTTCGCGGTGGCCAGCCAATAGCCGCCGCCGTTCGCCGCCGCCAAATCGCGAACGTCGCTGTCGGATCCAGCCACCGGCGACACTGCAAAAGGCTCTCCTGACGGCGGGTAGAGGGCCACCGTGCGCAACCCTTCGGCGGTGGCGAGTAACAGCCGGTTGCCGAGTTCGGCCAAGCGGCGAGGGGTCGGCAAGTCGGCAAGAACCCGCTGCCAACCGTCCGGAGTACCGCGCCACAGCTCGCCTCCAGCCCCCACCTCGAGGGCCGCCCACAGCACGCGATCGTGGCTCTGATAGAGGTCGACCACCATGCCGACTGGGGAGCCGTCCGGACGTCGCCAACGGCCCGTGGAGACGGTTGGGTCGGCGTCCTCGACGTCGGTCGGCAGCGAACGCGCCGAGCGAATGCCGTCGCCGACGGCAACCCAAGAGACGAATCCTGGGCGTACTCGCAAAGTCTCGCCGGGGGCCAAGTCACCGCCGAAACCGAGGCCCACGGGCGGCCGCCCAGCGCCACCGTCGTAAAGCTCGATCATCGGCCTCACCGTCGCGTCGACCTCGCCGGGACGAGCCTCGACCCCTTCGATGTAGAGAGTTGCAGGCACCGGGTTCAAGCCGTCATTGGTGAGCCGCCAGCGCATCAGCGGCGCCACCAGATCCTGGCTGGCGAGACGCCCTTGGGCAGCTTGGCGATGGCGGCTCCCTGGGCTGTGCTCCTCGACAAAGAACGGTCGCTCACGGCGCGACGGCGGCAGCTCGGGGTCGGCCGGCAACGCCGCCTCGACAGCGCCGCGCAACGCCGCCAGGGTGCCGAGGCCGTGGCGGTAGAGATCGACCGTCCGCTGGGTGCGGCGGCGGAAGCCCTCGGCGCTGTCGCGCCAAGCAGCCGGCTGCAGGCGGGGTCGCAAACCGAGCAAGGAGGCGAGTCGCGACAGGTTTTGGAAGTATGGGTGGTCGAGATCGGCGCGGGTCAACTGGCCGCTGAAGGTCTCCACCAACAGCCGGCGGTTGAGCCGCTCGAGCTCGGCACCCGCCAAGCCGCTACCGGCCAGGCTGAGGTCGGCCAGGGCACGGGTTTCGACGCTGAGCTCGACGGCTGCATAGCGCGCCGGGTCAAAGATCGACGGACCGCTTAGGAGGTCATCAAGCTCGCCGATCAACGCCCGTTGCAGGCGGGCCGGGAGGGGCTCTCCTGGCCCGAGCCCATCGAGCGCGGCGCGGGTCTGCGCCGTCAACCGAGCGCGCAGATCGGTGGTCACCGGATCCAGACCGCCGGCACCAGCAGCGCGCAGGCGATTGTTGAAGCCGGTGGCATCGACCAGCGCCAGCCGGTCGTTGCTCTGCGGTACCGCTTGGCCGCGCAGCTGGCGACGCCGTGCCAGGGCAGGGTGATAGAGGCCGCGGTCGGCCTGCGGCCACCAATGGGTGTTGGCAACCTCGGCGGCGGAACGATCGAGCCGATCGAGCTCCTGGCCGAGGCCGTCCAGGAAGCGGGCCAGCAGGTCATCGACCCCGGCAATGGCCAGCGCTTCTGATGCCGGCCGCGGCCGGTAGAGGCTCGGCAGCAGGGTTCTCAAGCGTGCCGCTCTAGCTCCCATCGCCAAGCTCCTGCAACACCACGTCGCCAACATCGAGCCGTTCAAAAGGAGTCAACTGTAGAACGTCGTCATCGGCCGCCAAGCGTTCGGCGGCGCCGGTGGAGCGCAACACGGCGAAGCTGATCTCAAGGGGTGCAAAATCGGCCGCCCGTGGCGCCTGCGGTGGATCCGGCGGATCGAACTCGTCGAGGCTGCCGGGCGAGCGGCCTGCCAGAGGCAGCACATGCAGCAGCTGGCGGTAGATCAAGCTGCGGCGCTGCTCCTCGGCAGGGTCGGGAGAGGCGGGCAGCGGAGCGGCGTTGCGAGCGCTCAACAAGCTCAGGGCAGCGCCGAAGGCGGTCCTCAAGACGGCGCGATCGGGGGCCGGGCCGGCGCTCGGGAAACGCACCACCAACTCGATCCGGGTGGCCAGGGCCGGGTCGGCCAAGGTGAGCTCGCCGAGGCGGGTGGCGAAACCCGCCAGCGGCAGCTCGCCAGTGGTGACAGTGAGACTTTGGCGAACACCCTCGACCTGCCAGCTGGCAGCCAGCAAGCGAAAGTCCTCGACCCCGTCGACCGCCAGCACCTCGCCGGCCAGGCGTTGCAAGCTGGCGCCGCCAGCTTGGGGTAGAAGGTCAAAGAAGGTCGCCAAACGCTGGCGTACTGCACGGTGAGCGGCCTCGACTTGTGCTTCGAGCAAGCCCTCGGCGGTGCGCAACAAGAGCTCCAAGTCCACCGCCCGCGGCTCCTGCGATGCCAGCAGGAGCAGCTTCACCCCGGCCGGCCGCGCCGCTTCCAAGGCTTGCAATAGGCGCTGCCGAACGGCGGGATCGAGGCGCCCCGAGCGCGGGGTGACCGCGACCACTCCCGGACGGTCCGCGGGCTCGTCGATCTCCACCCGAATGCCCTGCCGCGCCGCCGCCTCCTCAAGGCCAGCCACCGTCGCCCGGGCGCTGCCGGCCAGGGCGCGCTTGGCCAGGCGACGGAGCTCGTCGTCGCTCTGCGGCCCCTCCCCCACCGTCGTGGGTTGGGGGTTGCTGACCTCGGCCAGCCCAGCGATCGGCACCGGCAACACTTGCAGGGCGCCGGCCGGTAGAGGCTCGCCGGGCTCCAAGCCACGCACCGTCACCCGCACCGCGCTCTGTCCTTCGGCCAAGGTGGCGTCGGCGGTGGTGGCGTATTCAATAGCGCCATCGCCGGTCATCACCCGCGTGCCGATGGGCACGAAGATAGCACCACCGCCACCGCGCACCCGACGGAGCTCAATCTCGCCACTCGGCAAGCCAGCGGGCAAGCGCTCGACGCCGACCAAGGCGATGACCTTCTCCAGCGCGCTGCCGCTGGCGGTGTCGACGAAGCCAGCGTCGTGGACCACCTCGAGTTGGGCATCGAGGCGGGCCATCTCGAGGGCCGCGGCGGAGCAGAGGGTGTGCAACACGCTGCCCGGACGGATGTCGTCCACCGGCAAAGGCGGCGCCGCTGGGCGGTAGCTCAAAGACAGCAAGCTGCCGGCATCGGGCAGCTCGCCGCTGCTCCGCCAGACCACTGATCGACCGTCTGGCGACAGGGCATAGTCGCCGCCTTCGCCGGCCGCGTCGGGACCGCGGAATTGGTGCGGCCGGCCACCCCGGCTGCCATAGACCGAGACGATCTGCGCCGCCGGCGGCCGCAGCAGGTGAAGACGCAAGCCGCCGCCACCAGAGTCGGGCAAAAAGGGGTGAGTCTCCCCTGCCACCCCGCCGGTGACCGAGGTCAACAAGTGATCCAACACTTCAGGAAAAGTGGCACGGCGGAAGCTCATGGTGGGAACCTCATGATCGGAACCTCATGATCGAAACTTCATGATCAAAACTTCAAAGTGAAAGGGCCGATGGAGACGATGTCGGCCGCCGCCACCGGCCGCACCGCGAGAGAGATGTCGACGCGGTCGCGTTGTAGCGGGTGGGGCTCGACGCTGATCCGCTCGACCGCCTCTATGCGCGGCTCTGCGGCCAGGCTCTCAAGAATGTAGAGCCGCGCCAGGTCGCGAACGGTGGCGCTGTTGGGCTGGCCGACCAACTCGGCCAATCGACTGCCATAACCGGGCTGGCCGAGAGGGGCGAGTTCGCCGCGTGGAGTCAGCAGGCGCAGCAGCACCGCTTGACCGAGATTGTCGCGGCCGCCGAGGGTCGCAAAGTCGTTGCGCGCCGCGCTACCTTGGCCAGCCGGCCGTGGGGCTCGGCGAAGCTGTTCCGCCAGCCGAAACCGCGGTCGCCAACGCTGATCGACCAACTGCAAACGGAGGTCGCGCAGCAGGTTTTGTTGCTCGGCCATCAAGTCATCCTCCAACAGGTCATCCACCGACCAAGACGGTGCCGACGGCGATCACCGTGCCCACCGGCAGGTCGGCCGGGTCGTTGCAGGTCAGGGCAATATCGCCGTGGCGAGCCATCCCCTTGCCGTTGACCAGCACCGTGGCGCTCCCGACCTGCACCGTGGCGGAGTTCTTCGGCGGTGCTTGAAAGGGCCCACCTTGGGGCAGGTGCGGCGGCGTGTTGGTGGCGGTGGAACCGACCACCGCCGCCGGCAAGCCCTGGACCTTGACGTCGCTGCTCAAACTGCCATCGAGCACGCCGCTGAACGGATGCGGCAACGGGGTCGGCACCGGTCCGCCCGGCGACGGGATCATCACCACATGAGTGTCGGTGGCTAGCACTTGGTCTCCTTGTTTGGCTGCTGGCTGTCCCATTTCGGATATCCGTAAGAAGCGGCAAGAAACCGCTTTTCAATTAAGGTTGACGGTAGCTCCCTTGAGGTTGAGCTGACCTTGGGCTTCCAGGGTGATCTCACGGCCTTTAACCTCGATGGCGCCCGCCTCCAGCGCCAGATCCCCCTTGCTGGTGACGCTGAGGGAGCCATCGCGGGCAATCTCCACCACCGCCTTGCCACCGGCAACGTCGAGGCGTACCACTGGATCGTCGTCCTGCAAGGTGACGCTCAACGCCGCGCCGATATCGAGCTGCACTTGGCGTTGATCGGCGCTCGACACCACCAGTCGCAGGGCATCGGCCGGAGCGGCACCCTGGGGCAAGTGCATCACCGCCTGGCCATCCTCGTTCAGCGGTGGGCGTTGCTCATCGTTATACAAGCTGCCCACCACCACCGGCGCTTGGACGTCGCCACCGATGAACTGCACCAACACCAAATCCCCTACCGCCGGCAGGCTGGCGACGCCGAGCCGCGCCGTCGCCAGGGGCACCCGGCGCAGCAGCAGACCGCTGTCGCGCAGCTTGACGGTGCAGGCGTAATTGTCGCGATCACCATCGCTAGCGTGAGGATGCTGCTCCTCGACCAGCGCCAACTCGGCGCCGCGCACCGACCCGAGCTCGTCGCGCACGATCTGGCGCAAGGTCTGGTAGAGGGTGTCGCTCACAGCAAACCCCCCAGCAACCCCAGCAGGCCACCCGAGTCGGGCGGCGCCGGGCGCTCGACGGTCAACAAGGTGGTGAAGCCACTTGCCTTGGTGTAGCGATGGCGGACCCGGCGGACGGTGAAGCTGCCATCGAGAGCAGCCTCAGGAGTGCCCTCGACGGTGATCGCCGCCGCGGGGAATACGGCCGCGGCGCCGGGCACCCGCAGCACCGCCCGCCAGCCGGCCGCTCCTTGGCGCCCTTGGTGAGCCGCAGCGGCGGTGCGTACCGCGTCGGCACTGCGCAGGGACGCATCCGACATCACACGAGCAGCGCCGGCGGCAGCGGCGGTTAGCGGCGCCGGATCTTTCACCAACCAGGCCCAAGCATCGCCTCCTGAGCTACCCGCGGCACCCTCTCCGACCCAAGTCAACGGCGCTGCCGAGGTCGCCTCGATGGCATCGATGGCCAGCAAGTCCTGACCGTAGGTGAAAGTGCGGACAGGCTCGCCGCCTCCCGGCACCGCCATCGTCAACTCACCCCCAGCGCTGATCCAGGCAGCTAACCCGCTACGCGCCGCCAGTTCGGCGATCTGCGACCAAGCGCTGCGCCGATCGTCGACGACAATGAACGGCAGCTCGACGCCATCGTCGATCTGGCCCGTGGCAACCCCCGCTTCGGCAGCTAGGTCCTGCACCACGTCGCCGGCCCGCTGATCCTCGAAGCTGCGGTTCAAGCGCAGCGCCGCAAGGTCGGCGGCGGCGTTGACCGCGACCGCTTGCATCGCCCCATCGAGGCCGCGATGCAAGCTCTCCAGGCGACCCCTGAAAACCACTTCCAGGCCGCTGTCGTCGTAGCCGAGTTCCACCGTGCCGGCATCGGCAAGGGCCGGCCGCGGCAAGTCTGCGGCCTTCCCAGCCAAGGCTGCCACCGCCGAGGCCGCGCCACCGACAGCGCCGAGCAAAGCGGGGGCGCCTGCCCCAGGCCGCGGTGCGCCACCGCGCAGGGTGGTGCGCAGCTCGTCGACCGTCGGCGCCAAGCCGAGGTCGGCGTCGATGCTCAGCACCGCGCCAGCCCAAGCCTCGGCGGTGGCGTCGCCAAAGCGCAGGGCGAAGGCCGGCCGCCGCACTGCGGGGGCTTGATCGGGGCTAGGAAACAGACTCGGCAACACGGCTCAGGCTCCTCAGTAAGATTCGAAGGGTTTGCTGCAATCGCGCTGAAACACCACCGGACGTTGATCAATTCCCTCTTGCAAGGTCAGCGCTTGGCGGGTCGGGGGCTTTTGGATATTGCCGGCGCAATTGACGAAGGCCAACATCGAAGCGCGGTGCAAGTCGAAAGTGGGTTGGATCTCCCTCTGCGGCAACTGAAAGGCTCGGGGATCATTGAAGGCTGGTTCGAGTTCAACGGTGATCGCCACCGCCTGAGGGATCTGCTCGACCACATAATCCATCATCGAGCCCGGAATCCGGCCTTCTTGGGCGGTCAGAGGAGGCCGGCCGCGCCGACGAAAGAGTTCCGGATAAAAGCCCTTGGCTTCAAAGCGCTCGTAGTCGTTGCCTTTGCTGTCGATGACGCGCTCCAACATTTGGGCCATGGCCTGTTGAAACCGCGGCGGCCGGCCCAACTTGCCGGCCCAAGGATGCAATACGAAACGCCCGAAGGCGTGATAGTCGAGGCTGTTGCGAAATCTCTGCGCTCGCACCAGCTGCTGGACGTTGCGGACTTCTTTGGCATAGGCCGCGCTCGGACCCTTGTAGTCGTCATCCCCGGCAGCCGTGCTGAACCGGCCCACCGTGATGTTCCACTGGCTGGTGGCGTAGTTGCGGTTCGGGTCCACCGCCTCGCGGCTGCCGCTCGGCCGAGTCTTGCGCCAACCGCGGTTGTTCAACACGGTGTGCTCGTGGCCGTCGGGATTGAGCATCGGCACGATCCAGATGTCACGGTGATCGACCAGCCGTTTGATTTTCGAGTCACTGGCGTAGTTATCGAGCAGGTATTTGCCAAACAGATAGGGGACCTCCACTGAAATCCACTCGCGGGCATGGTGACAACCGGCGATCAAAACCTTGCGCGCCGAGCGGTTGCCCAACCTGAGGAGATGAATGTCCTTGCCGCGCTCGCTCTGGCCAATCTTGGTCCGGCTGGTGTCCACCAAGCCGGTCGGCGCGGCAGCCCGCAAAGCAGCCAGGTCGTCCTTCAAGCTAGCGAAGGTTTGGCGGCGGCGAATAGCGGTCATCACTCGGCCGGCGGTGTCGTTCCTGTGAAAATGCGGCATAGAGACTCCAGCGGTTCAAGCAATGCCGAATTTGGCTTTGTCCGAGGTGGAGAGGAGGGCGAAAGCACGGTCTTGATCGCCGTCGACCGTCGCCACGGCTTGCTCGGCACTGAGGTCGAAAACCGCTGAGCAGTAGTCGTTATAAGACTCGTAGAGCTGCGCTACGGCAACGTCTAGAGCCCGCAAGGCGGCAATCTCGGCGGCGGTGGCCGGGATCACCAGACCTCGGGCGGTGGTGAACAAGACATCGACTTGAAAGCCCTCCGGCAAGCGGTCGACGAGGACGATTTTGGGTGATTCATCCATCGCGGTCCTCGCTCAAATTGCCAATCCCTGGTGATCCCGGACCACCAGCTGGTAGACCTGGCCGGCGGGCAACACTTGGCTGTAGTCACCCTGAGCACCGAGGGTGCCGGTCGCCGCCACGGTGCCGTCGAGACGGCGGATTTCATAAGCGGTTCCGGCGGCCATCGGCAGCTGACTCGCCGCCACTCCGGGGCGGTCGGGAACCACACTGCGATCGATCACTTTGCCGCTAAATTGCACCGCAAATTTGTACACCGCAACCCGCGCTGGACCGCCTCCCTGGGGCTTGAAATGGACTCCCACCAGGCGCTGGTTGCGATAGGCTTTGGCGGGCCGCAGCGCCTGCAACCGCACGCTGTCGCTGGTCTTGCTACCGACGATGCGCAAGGCTCCTGGGCGGATGGTGAGCCAGTTGTAGGTGCCGACGGCGGCGGTCGACAACACCGCCTTGAGCCGTAGTTGGTCACCGGGCTTGATCGCCGCTGGCGGCGCCGCGTTACCGGCTTGATCTCTGATGTCGAGGCGCCCGGAGGAGCCCTGCACCGCCAGCCGCCCGGCAGAGTTGCGCTCGCCGTCAATGTCGACCAGCAGATCGACATCCGGTGCCGCGCCGGTGGTCGCCGTTTGGCCGTACAACTTGACCACCCGGTAAACACTGCGGTTCGAAGGAAAAATCAACGCCGATGGACCGTCCGCCCGAGCAAAACGGATGTCACCCGACCCACCGTCGCGAGCCTTCAACAACACGGTGAGCTTGGCGTCCTTGATCTCGCCGCGCCAATCCACTCTCAACAACATCTCGGCAACGCCTTGGGGTGGCACTTGGCCAGGGGCCATCAACCGCACGTCGACCCGCGACGACTTCTTGAAGCACCAGGTGCTGCGGGTGACTTCGGTGCGTTTGTTGAAATATGCCATGACTTGAATCTCCGGCTCCGGGCCTAGGAAATACGGATCTCCAGCTGTCGTTTCACAGTGGCGCCCTCGGCCGGAAACTGCCGGCTCAACGCCGCCAAATAGAGCTTCTCCAAGGTGGTCTGCCAAGAGTCAGTGGGCAACGGCGGCGCCAACACGGCATCGCTGCTCAGGTCAGAAGTGGTGCTGAGGGTCAAGCGTGCGCTGCCAGTCGCGGCACCGGCCTTGAGAGTGAAGGGCACCAGACCGCCGGCATTGGTGGCACGGGCTTTGATGTTGCCGAATTCGAAGCTACGCAGCCCCAAGCCGTGACGGGCCTCAGGCCCGGAGCCCGCCCGCAGCTCCACCGCTGCGGCTGTCTCAGGATCGACCTCGAAACGGATCTGGTACCCCCGCAAGGGTCGATCGAGGGCGTCGCGCAAACCCACCGCCAGCTCGAGTTCGGCGCCGGTGGCGAGCTCGATGGAACCGTCGACGCTGGCTCCCATCGCACTGTCCGTGCCGTGCTGGCCCAAAGTCATCCGCGGCAACAGCAAGTTGTTGGCCTCGAGGATGAAACGCACCGCCTCCAGTCGTTCGGGAAGCTCGGCGCGCACCAGGTCGAGCAGCCGACGCCAAAACGATGAGCTACCGATGCCTGCTTGTCCCGCAGTGGAGAACGTCCGCAAAGCGCGGCGCAGCAGGGCAAAGCGCTGCTGCTGCCCAGCGCTGGCGGCGTGGTTGTGAGGATGCCAATAGGACGGCGAGTCGGCAAATCCCACCGCGGGGTTGACCAGCAAATGGTGGATCTGCCACAGAGCGTTGGCGAACAGGGCTTCACTTTCGAGGCCAAGCTCAGGACTGTCATAACGCCCAACGCTGTGCCGCCGCCCGTCGATGCGGCGAAACAACGACCTCAGATTGGCGAAGCCGGCGAAACGCTCGGCGCCACCCCAAAACAGCTGGACATACTCGGCGAAGCCCTCGGTCAAGGCGATGTCCTGGGAGATCAGTTGGCGGCGGTAGTGCTCACCGCCGCTGTCCAAGACTTGAAGCTGCTCGCGAGGCAGGGAGCGGGCGAAGATGAAATGGGCCATCTCGTGGGCCACTACTTCATCATCCCAAGCGTCAGCACCTCGCCCGCTAGCATCTTGGGCCAGCGCCAGGACATCACTGAACCAGTGCGCGTGGCTGCGGCTGATGCCGTCGCGCAGGTCGACGAAGAGGTCGAGATTCTGGCCTCCCCAGCGCTGATCGGCTGAGTCGGCGGCGCTCAGATGCACCAGCCAACGCTGAGTTTGACGCAGCACCTTGAGCACATTGACGGCGTCGTTGACCTTGCTGCCGACCCCCAACAGCCGGCTTTCGACAAGCTCGTCGCCGGCAAAGTCATCCCGGGTTGGCGGCCCTTCGCGATAAGCCTCGCCGAAGGCGTCGATGTTGTCCCCCACCGCGGCTCGCAGGCCGAGCTGCTGGCGCCAATCAGCCCGCGAGCGCCAGCGCAGAGCGATATCGGGCAGCTCGTTGAACAAGCCGCGGCCGAGGCTGAAAAGGTTGAAGGCCAGCTCGCCTCTGGTGCGCACCAGGCGGACCCGGTGGAGATCGCCATCGGCCATCGCCAGCAAGCCGCGATCATCCATCGCCACCGACGACGGCGCGGCGAAGAGCTGCAAGCGGGCGAGCTCGACCTGGCGGAGCTCCAAGGCCGGCACCACCGCCAGCTCACTGTCTTCTTGCACCTGCTCGCCATCCTCGACCAGCACCAAGGAGTCCACCGGCAGGTCTTCTGTTTGAGAGTTGCCATCGGCTGAAGTTACCGTCACCCGACCGGCGACCTCGACCCGCCGCGCCAAGCCACCAAGGTAGGCCTCAGGGGTGGCGAGGCGTGGCACGTTCAAGCTCACGGTGCCCTTTAGGCTGGCCCTGATCGAACCGGCAAGGCTCAGGTCGGGCAGGTTTTGCAGATCCCAAAAGCCGGTCAACAAGCCATCGCGGGCAAAGGCCAGCAGGCGGTGGGCGCCGCGGTCGGCGACCAAGAGACTGCCGGCCGAATCGACCGCCAGACCGCTCGGCTCCACCAGACCGAAGCCGACGGCGGCGGGGGTGAAAATCATCGGCCCGGTCTCCACATCGATATCTTCGTCGTCCACCTCCCCGGCGTCGCCGGGGGCCGGCAGCCGCAGCACTCGCGCGTTGCCGGTGTCGGCCACCAAGAGCTCGCCAGCGGCGCCGAAGGCAACGTCTTCGGGAGCTGCGAAGTCGCTGCCGGCATGGCCGCTCAAGTCTTCGATCAAGGTGCCATCGAGGCGCAGCAGGCGCACCCGGTTATTGCCGCTGTCGGCCACCGCCAGGACTTCCTGCTCACCTCGTTGGCCGATCGCCAAGCCGCGAGGCTGGTTGAAGCCCTCGCCGACCTCACCTACCGCGTTCAAAGAAGGGTCAAAACGCCGCACCGTGCTGTCGCCGAACGACGCCACGAAGACCGATCCATCAGCCGCCGTGGCCACCCCATGGGGCTGGCTCAACCCGGCGTCGATGCTGGCTTGCAACAGCAGACGACCGTCGCCGTCGCGCTCGAAGAGCTGCACCCGGTCGTTGCCGGTGTCGCTGACCCACAGGGCACCTTGGGGGTCGAAGAAGACGTAGCCCGGACCCACCATGTGTTGGGCCGCGGTGGCCGGCTGCCAAGCCTCCCCCACCATCGAGGGCACGGTTTGGTCGCCGCGGCGCGCGCCGGCAGGGTTGTAGGGACTCAGTCGGCGAACCGTGGCCGGCTGGCGGTCGGCGACGTAGAGCTCACCGCGGTTGTCCACCGCCAGGGAGCGCGGGTCGCTGCTGGGGGTCAAGCGCAAATGCAAAGTGCCATCAGCGGTATTCAGGCGCAGGATCTCAGCCGAGTCCTGGCGTAACACGTAGAGATAGCCGTGCTTGGCGTCGAGGGCCAACTCCAGCGGCGCCGATTCGATGCTGCGCTGCCAGACCAGCACGGCATTCTGACCCTCTATACGCCAGCACGACAGGCGGGAACTCGGCGCATCGGCAACATAGACTCGGTGCTCGCCATCGACGGCCACGGCGTTGGGTCCTTGGAACGGATCCATCGCCGGCTCGCCGGTGATCCGCAGCACATGCCTGAGGCGGTGACCACCGAAACTGCCGTAGCCGAGGGTGAAGACCTCCACGCTTCGCCGGCCGAGATCCGCCACCGCCATCAAATCGCTGGCGGTGGAGCGCTGGCGGGCGATCGCCAAATCGGCAGGCTGGCGCAACGTTTGTGGCAAGGTCGTGGACAGGGGATCGAAGCCAGCCGTTTGCGGATCGAGGCGACTGGCCAAGCGATACTGGCCAGCACTGCCGTAGGGATCGTCGGCCGAGCTGTCGAGGGCATACACCGCCAGATCACCATTCAAGCCGCCGCGGGCGACCCACAGATCGCGACGGCTGTCCGTCGCCAAGCCTTCGACCCCCAAGAACGAGCTTTGGAAGTCGGCGAATTTTTGGCTTTGGCATAGGGTGCCATCGGGATAGAAGCGGCGTAGAGTCTCGCCGTCGAGCAACAGCACGAAGCCATGATCGTCGGTGGTCAGCGGCCCCGTGGCGGTGAAGCTGCCGCCACCGAGGCTGGCCACCGGCGCCCCCGGCGGGTCGAGCCAAGCGCGAGGCTCGGCGAGCCACCAGCGCGAGTTCGGCGCGGCCGCGGCGGCGGTTGCCAGGTCGTCGGCCAGAGCGGCGCGGGCCACTGGCCAGCGATCGATGAAGGGGTAGGAGCCGAAGGGGTGGTCGCCATCCTCGCCGGCTGCACCGCCCGCCGGCCGGATCACCAGCCGGCGGCTACCATCGGCGGCGATCTCCTCACCGGCACCGACACCGCTCAAGGCATCGTCGAAACACAGATCTTCGTCGAGCAGCACCACTTCCAAGCTCTGCTCGGGCGGTGCCACCGGGTTGCGCAGCCCCGAGGCATGAAAATCGCTGTAGGCCACTTGCAGCCGGGCCGGCAAGCCGATCAACAAAGGCATCTCCGGCAGCGGCTCGGCGGCACTCAACAAGCGCCGGGCAGAGCCGTTGGCAGCGTGCCGAGTGACCCACTCAGCAGGTAGCTCGAAACGCCGCTCGGCCGGTGCGCCAGCCGGTACCTGGCGCGCCGCGGCGTCGAGGGTGAGGGTGAAAAACGGCAAAAGGTCGCCGATCTCATCGTCGTCAAAGCTGATCTCGACTTCGAGACGCCCATCAGCGCCGCTCGGCGAAGTCGACTCCCCAAGGTCGGGGTCGCTCCAAAAGCCATCGTGCTCGACCTTCACCCTGGCCCCAGGCACCGGCATCAGCTCGGCCGACAACGGGTCGAGGGTCAGCACCCGGAAGCGGGCGCGGCGGCTGACGGTGGCCATCAGAGGCTGCCTCCAACGCTGGCGCTCGCACCCGCGTTGGCACCGGCGCCAAGGGCACCTCGGGCCGAGGACAACATGCCGTCGAAGGCGTCCTCGGAGCGCTTCAAGCCCAACACCAGCTCGGCCTCGAGCTCATCGAGCTTGGCCACCAACGGCGCCAACACGAGGCGAAAGTCGATCTCCGCCAGGGTCTCCTCGACCGCCTCCCAAGCCAGCCGGGCCGGCGCCAAGACCGCTTCCGGATCGAGGCTTTCGACCAGCCCCCGGACCCTCTCGAACGGCCCACCGATATCGCTCAGCAAGGTCGACGGCACGGTCTGCTCCGCCGCCGCCAACAAGGCCGAGCGCAGCCCGTCGAGCAAGGCCGCCAAGCGGGCCGGATCGGCGGCTTCGACCACCGCCCGCAAATTGCCGATGGCGGCATCGATATCAGCCGCCACGAAATCCACTCGCAGCTCGCCGACCAAGGCTTGCAAGCGGCTGAGAGAGTCGCGCAATGCCGCCACCGCAACGCTCGGGTCGAGGGCCTCTACTTTGGCCAAGACCCGCTCATAAACCGCGTCGAGCTCGCCGCCGATCTCCGCGGGCCGGAGCGGCAACAACTTGGCTTTGATGGTCTCGAAACGGGCATCGAGCTGATCGACAAAACGCAAGGGGCTGGCCAAGCGCATCACCCGGCGAAAGGTGTCGACATCGAGGGCTTGGCGGGCGAAGGGGGGCAGCAGCCCCAGCAGGCGTTGCCGGAACTCGCCATAGTCCTCGGCGAGGGCGCTCAAGTCGAGGTGGCCGCGAATTCCTTCGGCGCTGCCGACGATCTCACCGTAAGCCGCCATCAGGCTGCCCAATTGAACCTCGGGCTCGAGAGCGGCGGTCACCTTGACCCGACCCGCGAAGCTCGCCCCAGAAGATGCTCCAGATCCCGGCGCCACCGAGAGCGCCGCGTCGAGGTCGAAATAAACCCCTTTGAGCCGGCGGAAGCGACCCGCCAGATCGAGTCCGCGCGCGAGCTCGAGACCGCTGTCGATCTGCCGCAAAAAAGCCTCGGCGAGGACCGCCGGATCGAGCCGATCTAGGTCCGCCAAGGGCTGGCGAAAGAGTTCGAACAAGGCGGTTACCAGATCCTGTTGCACGGTGTCCAAGAAGCTCAGCAAGGGCGCCGCCAGATCGACCACCGGCGCCATCACCAAGGAGGGCTTGAAGCGATCGAACTCGGCTTCGAGGCGGCTCAGATCATCGGCCACCGGCGCCAGCAAGGCGGAGGGTCGGGCGCCGCGCAAGTCTTGTTTGAGCTCGGTCACCACCGCCAACAAGCGATCGAGAGGGGCTGCCAAATCGAGCCCCTCGACCACAGCCCGAAGCTGGTCGAGGCGGTCCACCAAGGGGGCGATCAAGGCCGCTCCGGAGAGGCCGTCGAAAGCGCTCATGCGACCGTCGAAGGCGGCCGCCAACGGCGCCAACAGAGAAGCGGGGTCGAGAGCCGCTAGAGGCCGCAGCAGGAGGCGCTCATGGATCTCGTCCAAGGGCTGCAATAGCTTGTTTGGGTCGAGCCGTTCGAGTGCCTCATGCACCGTACCGAGAGCCTCCACCAGGCCCTGTAGAAGGGCCTCCGGGCTGAGCGCTCGAAGCTCCTGCAGAGCGCTCTCGAAACTCTCCTGGAGAGTGGCGATGGCGCCCGCTGGAAGGGCTTTGACCTGCGCCATCTGGTCTCCCAAAGGGGCCGAAACCGCCACCGTGAAGTCGATCTTGATCACCGCGTCGAGGGCGGTGGCCAGAGCGGCGCGCAGCAGATCGTTGAGCTGCTCGGGATCGATCTCCGCCAGCTTGCGACCATTCTCTGCGAAGGCCTCTACCACCGGATCGACCACCGGGCTGAAATCGATCGGCGCCAAGGCGTCGAGCACCGCCTCGATCTTGCCTCGCAACTCGGCCATCAGGCCAGGCACGTCGAGGCCATCGAGGAAAGTGGTGAAATCTTCGATGCCGCCGAGCGCCGCCGCGGTGACCCCGGCGGCGGCACTCTCCACCGGCTGCAGCAAGCTGCCGAGGCCAGCCAACACCGCGCTGAGACCATCGCGCAGATCGTTCAACGTAGCACTGACACTGGCCGCTTCGGGATGGTCCGGATCACCGCTGATGGCTCGTTGGGCACCACCCAATACCTTTCTCAAATCGGCTTCGAGATGGAAGGTGAACGAGCCGTCTGGAGCAAACTGACCGAGGTTTTCGAACAGACCCCGCTGGGCGGTCACCAAGGTATCGAAATGCTCGCCAATCTGCCGGCTGAGATCGTCGACACCGCTCTCCAAGCCGCTCAATGCCGACTCGACCTCCGCCAACCGCTGCTCCAAACCGCGGGTCAAGGCGTCGGGATCGAGCCCCTCGAGGCGGCTCTCGAGGTCGGCGAAGAAAGCCAAGACACCCTCGCTGACGAAGCTCAAGTCGATCGCCTCGACGGCCTGATCGAGGCGGTCGAGCAAGTCCTTGAAGGGATCGTCGATCTGTTGCAACTCGGTGACCTGCACCGCCAATGCTTGATCGAGGAAGCGGCGCAGGAAGAGCTCCAGGCCGCGCGGCCGGGCGAAGGGATGGTGGGCTGAGCGGCGCAGGGCGGCCAACACTGGCCGCAGCACCACTTTGAGTTCGGCCACGGCGTCCACCGCCGCGCCGACCCGGACGCCGAGCTGCGCCGTTCCAACCGCCGCTTGGACCTCGCCGTAGGCATCGATCACCGCGTCGAAACGACCGCCGACCGCCGCCAACAGGGACGCCGGCAGAGTCTGCGCGACTCCGCCTTCGAGAAAATCGAACAGGCCGCGCAAGCTGCCATAGCCAAAGGCCGCCAACAATTGATCGAGGGTGCGGCGGAAGACCTGCAACACCAACGCCGGCACGTCGGCGGTCGCGGCGGCGGCCTCGAACAACGGTCGCAGCTCCCGGACCTGGGCTTCAAGAGCGCGGATCCACGCTTGGATCTTCTCGGCGGCATCGCCGTCCAGGCTGCCGAGCACCCCGAGCAGCTGATTTATCAGCGGTTCCAGGGCACCACCGGCACTTGCCGGCGCGCCGCCGGTGAGGCCGCTCAAAGTGTCGATGAGCTTCTGCAAGTCGCCTAGGAAGTCGCCGGCGAGACTTCCTTTGAGGCCCTCGATCCGTTGCACAAAGCCCCAGAGAGCGGCTTGTGGGTTGAGATCCAGGTCGAGATCGACCTGCGCCAAGGCTCGCGCAACGCGCTCCACTTGGGCCTGGGGATCGAGCTTGAACACAGCACCGAGTTGAGCTTCGAAGCTCAGGGCGAAGCCATCCCCCGACAGCACCGGTGCCGAGCCGCTGAGCGCCGCCGCGCCGGCCAAGCCAGTCGCCGGCTCACCGTCGCCACCTGCCTTGCCGAGCAGGCCGAGCAAACCAGACAGAGCCTCCCCCAAGCCGCTGATCTCGAGTTGTAGGGTTCCTTCGGGCATAGTTGCTCAGACCACCTTCAATCGTCGCTGCCGAGCAGGCCGACCAGCGGACCGAGGGCTGCCTCGACACTGGCGGTAGCGGTGGTGACGCCATCGATCAACGAGCGCAACGGCGGCGTCGGATCGGCGATGTCAGGAATGGAGCCCAGGCCATCGATCAAGTCGACGGCGTTGCTGACCGTGTCCAAAAAATCACCGGCTTGATCGAGCAAGCCGCTGTCGAGACCAGCGAAAGGATCCGCTGGTGGTGGCGGTGGCGGGCTCTCGCGCAAGCGGATGCGGTAGGCCAGTTGGTCGGGACGGCGGCCACTCTCGCCCAGCCAAAGCTCCTCGATCACCACATATTGAACCTCGGTGGCGGTGGTGATGTCGGCGACGAAAGTCACCGGCTCGCCGTCCTGAAAGCGGGCTCGCAGCTGGTCGAAGAGCGTGCTCTTATCCTCCTCACCGTGCAAGCTGCCATGGATCTCCAACAGCGTCGGCTCACTGTTCAAGTCTTGAAACAGACTGCCGACCCGACCCGGCACCGCAAGCTCGACAAACGCCCGCCGTTCGAGGGTCTCGATAGCGGCGATACGGGGGATCTCCCAGCCACCGAGCACCGGCTTGACGTTCATGACAGATCCACCCCATGGCGCCGGGCTTGACCGACCAGAACGCCGTTGATCAAATCGCTGAGCTCGGTGGCATCGGGGCGAGCGGGAGGCGAGTCCGGTTGGGCCAGGGGTTCGGTGCCTGCCACCGTCGAGGATAGGACGGCAACCGCCGAAGCCTGAGCCGCAGCCCCTGCTTGCTCCTCGGCCTGCTCCGCGGCCTCCTCCTCGGGTAACCGCTCAGATCGAGCTACCGCGGTCGTGGAGGTGGGCGCGGCCGGCGCGGCCGGCGCGGTCGACGCGGTCGACGCGGCCGCTGGCCATACCGGCGTCAACCTTGATGCAGGGCTCGACGACGGCGCGGTCGCGGCCGGAGACACTCGCCGCACCGCGGCGCCCGAAGACGGCGACGTAGCTGGGCGATCGAGCAGAACACTCGCCAGCCTGTCGAGGCGACCCCAGACTTCTGCCGCGGCCCCCACCTCTGAGCTGGTGGCAATCGGTGGCAAGACTTGGCGCCCGGCCCCGCCCCTCGGCGGCACGAATCCGGCAGGGCGAGGAGCGCTCGCAACCGGCTGCTCGGATCTCGGGCCAGCGGCAGCGGCGGAAGCTGCGGGACCCCTGCCGGCGGCCGTGTTCTGCTCTGCCGACAGAATCTCGGAGCTCTGGCTGCCCAGCGAATCCCAAGCCGCCGCCAGAGCACCTAGAGCCGTCCCTGGGGTGATGGGGGTAGAGACTGTCGTCCGCACCTCCCGCGATACCGTGGCGGCGGTGCTGCTCGCCGATCCAGAGTTTTTCTTCTTCGACGCCCGACCCACCACTTGGCGAGTCAGCTGGGCCACGGGTGCCGAAGGCTGTAGCGATCGGTCCGAGCGGGGCGATGGCTGCGACCGCGCTTTGGCGACGGGCGCCGCGTCGAGGGTGCCGAGCTCGCTCGACGCCGTGGGTTCAGTAAATCGCGCAGCGGACGCAGCGAGGGTCGCAGGGCGCTGATCGCCGGGGCCGGAGGTCGGCCCAGCCCCCCGCCCCACCCTCGGCAGCTCCTCAGCCGCGACCGGTGGGCCGGCGAAGACCAGCTCGTCCACCAGGGGCAGCGTACCGTCGGCCAAGCGTTCCCCGCATGCGGCGAGTAGCCGCAACGGCCGCAGCTCGGGGACGGCGGTGGTCAACGCCAAGGCCACCCCACGAAAGGCGGCAACCGCCAAGCGCTGGCCGCGGTCGTCACTCATGCCACCGCCGATCCTTGGCGCAGGAGCTGTAAATGAAGCAAGATCTGCCCCAAGGTCAAGGCGTGGATCTCTTCCGGCGTCCAGCCAAGCTGCCGCGAGAGCACAAAAGCGGCCTTCACCAACGGTGCTTCCATGGCCGCTGTCAAATGCTCCTGACTGGCGGTGATGCCGCTGATCTCGTTGACCCTATCGACCAGGAACTGCGCCAGTCCGGCGCTCAAGCCGGCGACTTGGGCAATGCTGAGCGCTGGCGCTTCGATGGCGGCGTGGACCAACAAGGTGGCGGTGAGCTGATCGTCTTGCTTGGCGGCCCGGGAGACGCGCTGCAAGTCGTCCACCGTCAGCGGCCGCAAGCAGACACTTGCCGCCCCCTCTTCCCCGACCCCGGCGCCGAGCAGCTCTGGCGGCACCACCACATCGTGGCTCAGTCGGCTGCCCGCCAGCAGCTCTTCGGCGGTCAGGGTCATGGCTCGTCCTGGGTCGACAAATAAAGGGCCTGGAAGCCGGTGGACTCAATCACGAAATCGTCTTCCGGCATGTCATAGACCCAGCTGTCGATCTTGACGTTGTGCAACGTCACCGTGCTGCGCAGATCAGGGGTAGCGGGGTTTTGCAACATCAAAGTGATGTTGAACTCAGGTTGGGTCCAACCACCGGCCGGACGGCTAGAAGCGGCCTCACCGAGCAGCAGGCCGAGCAAGGCACCATTCAAATAGGCGCGATCGAAGGTGCCGCGGATGGTGATGTTGCCGGGTCGCAGCTCCGTGGCATAACGTTGGCCAATCTCGTGGAAGGGTTTGACATCCGAGCGCACTTCGACCCGCACCCCGCGCACCCGGCCGACGGATAGCAGCTCGTGCTTCTCGAGCACCTCCTTCGCCGCCTCGCCTTGAGGCGTGGCTGGCGCTGCTAAGGTGATCGAGCCGTCGGCTCCGGTAAAGACACTGGTATTTGGCATGTTGAATCCTCCGGATCTACTGCAGGGTCAAAGTAACGGCGACAAAGTCGATACTGAAGGTGGGCTGCAGCAAGGCATTGACAATCGCCCGGCCGGCAATCTCATCTTGACGACTGGCGGTAACCTCGAGGCGGTAGTCGGTCAAAGCCTCGTCAGCCACCATAGTGTCGAAGAAACCGGCGATCGTGCTATGTAAAGCGGCTCGTACTCGGGCGTTGTTGAGCTTGCCAATGAACGGATCGGCGGCGGCGCGGGCGCCCCGCTTCGCCAAGTCGACAATGCGCCGGGTAGTGATTTGTGAAAACGCACCCACGTCGGTGGTGACTCCGCGCACCACCCGCACGCCGCCCCGCTCCTCGAGAGTTAGCACCGCGCCGTGATCATCGTCGTTGGCCAACAGGCTCTCGAGTTCAGCGTAGGAAAAACGGCGCGATAGCTTGGTGATCCCCGGCAGACTCTTGTTGGTCGGACTGCTCTGCACGGCCAGGGTGCTGATCAATCCGGCAACGGCGGCGGCGCCATAGGTGCCAGGTAGGTCGACTTCCTCGCCAGCGGCGGCATCGAAGGCCCGATAGCCCGGCGTCGTCATCACCACCCGGTCGTTGGTCGGCGCCTGGTCGCGAATAGCCGTTGCCGCGGCATCGTTGGCGGCGTCGGAACCGATGATCGCCACCATGTCGCGGCCATTGTTCTCACCGCTTTCGAGCACTGGCCCGAGGGCCGCCAAAGCATCGGCGGTGGACAGCTCAGGCAACACCAAGATGTTGATGTCGTCCTTGACCAGCTCGGCAAGCTCGGCCTCGAAAGCGGCGCGATTGGCAGCCGCCGGCAGGGCCCGAGCAAACACTGTGCGCGCTCCACCGCGAAACAGTTGCTCGAGCCCGCGAGTCAGATTGAGGGTGCCGTCGCTGAGCGGGTCGTAGGCACCAAACAGCGCTTGTGCCGAGGCGTAGTCGGAAACCAAGTGGGTTTCGCCGCCTCCGAGTTCGGCGGTGCCGACGATACCGATGTTGCCTGTCGACAGGCCTCCGACCCCGATCAGGCCCTCCGCCCGTACTTGTACGAAAGTGCCCGGAACCACGAATTCCGATAGGTTGAATGTCTCGGTCATGTGGCGTTCCTCCTGCGTTCGTCGATGAGCTTGGCCGTCGGGTCAGCCGTCGGCGGCAACCAGCTCGATGGGAATGTTGGCAATGACCTCGTCGCCCTCGAGCGGGCTCGAAACCAATTCGTAATGCGCCACGAAGTGCAACTCCTGGCTCGCTTCAGTGCTTTGCGGCCGGGCTGCTGCAGGCGGCCCGACCCGTTCTAACTCGAGTCGCAGCAAACCCACGTCGTCGAGCGCCGCCCGGCCTATGCCGAGCAGCGATTCGAGAGCGGTTGCCACCGCTCCGGGCAGCTCGGCGGTCGTCGGTGCTCGCACCGCCACCGCCACGGTGGCCTCGGCGCGGCGGCCGAAAAGCTCCGCAGATTGATCGTCATTAAGACCCACCAATCCGCCCACTCCGGCCGGCTTGAGGGTCAACGTATAGAGGCTCACCCGTGGCTGTGGCAGGGTTCCCATGCCGGTGGCCAAAAGGGTTTCGAAAGCGGCAAAAAGCCCCGCGATCGTGGCACTACTGGTTGGCTCCACGGCTTCACCTCTAAAGCGAATGGTCTTGTTGTCGGCGCCCCAAATCACCACATCGGTGTCCGCCAGCTGCCGATCAATCGCAACAACAAACAAAGGCTGAGAACTAGACACCGCAAGCCGCATGCCAAGTATCGAAACCCCTCAACACCAAGTTTCTATCGCCCCACCCTGCCGGTAACGCCCATTTTTTAGGCACCCAACAGCATCACCCGCCCACCTTTTGGGCGGAGATTCACAATAAAGTGGGCGTAGATGCATGGACGGTGGATCCTGTGCGCCTGACCTACCGGACATTCCCGGACCGGGAGGGGGCAGGTCAGGAGGTCTAGACTCGGAGGCGGACCGCCTGCTGTAGAATCTTGACCGAGTGAAGAGCAGCCCGTCGCCAGCAGCACCGACTAGACTGGGGTAACGGACGGGACTCGCGCAGCGCCGCAGGCTGCACAGAGGTGCTTCGCCTGCGCGCTTGATTTTCAGCGAAAACTCTATACACTGCGACGGTGCGCAAGAGGGGGGGACGTAAGGCAGAAGGGTATACGCAAACAGGTATAAGTAGAGTCGAACCCGCAGGTACTCACTATGAGTAAAACTGAATCTTCGGGCGCTAGTTCAGACAATTCACAAGAGTTGACGCCTTCTGAGGGCGGCGATCTTTCTTCCTTTCCTACGCCTCCTCCTCTGCCCCGCGAACGCGCAGCGCGGGTAAAACCGAGGCCTGAGCCACCTCCCCCTCTACCCCCTCGGACCCCTGTAGCAAAGACTCCTACGCCCAAGGACGAGCTGAAGTCCTTGATCACCGAATCGCGGGTGCATATTCCCGCTGATGATGCGGCCTCCACCTCTTTCCCCGCACCCCCACCCCTCCCCCCCAAGCTCACGCCACGCCCCCAAACGCCAACCCCGGCGCTAGCTCCTTCAGTTGCTGAGGCACCAGCACCGCCGCGGACGCGGAAAGCTCCGCCGCCGCCAGTTGCCCCGACCCCAGCGAGCAGCCAGCGTGGTGCAGCCGAATCACCTCCTCCTCTCACACCCAAAGGGCCATTACAGCGCCCTTGGACCGCGAAAAAACTTTGGCCTATATACGGCCTTGTGGCCCTAATAGTGCTCGGCGTCGGTTTTTACTTCTCCACCAACCGGCCCGAGGATTCTCTTGCAGAAGTGGAGGCAGAACCGCAACAAGCGACAGCGTACCCTACGACCAGCCTCGTTGGTGGGGGACGGCTCCTTGTAGATGCCAGGCCCTGGGGCGAGGTGACATCCCTCCTCAACAGTGACGGTGAAGAGATTCAACTACCCCTGGACCGCCAGACGCCGTTGGTCCTCGATCCCTCTGTGCCAATGTAGGTGAGACACTCCCGTACCGATAAATTAGTGAGGGCGTGGAGAGCAAACACCATGGCGAGTCCAAGCCACGAGCTGCGAGATATGAGTGCTGACCGACCAGATCCCGAGGTAACTGAGAAGGCGAAGCGGCGGCGGTACAGCGCGTCGTACAAGCTGAGCATCGTCCAGGCCGCCGACGCCTGTAGCAAAGCCGGCGAGATTGGCGCCCTGCTTCGCCGGGAGGGTCTGTATTCCTCACTCCTATCGAAGTGGCGCCAGCAACGCGATGCCAGTGCTCTGGCCGGTCTGTCGAAGAAGCGCGGTCGCAAGCGTCGACCGGTCTCTGCCGAGGCCCGCCGCGTCGCGGAGCTTGAGCGTGAGAATGCCCGGCTCAAGCATCAGCTGTACAAAGCCGAGACGATCATCGATGTCCAAAAAAAACTTTCCCGGCTGCTAGGGATCGAGCCGAGCGAGAGCCAGCCATGAGCGCTGTGGCGCCGCTGGCCGAGACGGTGGGGGTGCAAGCAGCCTGCGTCGCCTTGGCGGTCCCCAGAGCCACTTTCTATCGCCGCCGTCGGCAGCAGAGCGCAGGGCCGCAGCTATCAACGCGGCCTCGACCGCCGCTGGCATTGACGCCCGCTGAACGCCAGGAGGTCCTCGATGTGTTGCACTCGGAGCGCTTCGTCGACCGCTCGCCGCGTCAAGTCTGGGCGGCGCTGCTGGACGAGGATCAGCGCCATATCTGCTCGGTGCGCACCATGTACCGGGTCCTGGAGTCTGAGGGCGAGCTGCGCGAGCGACGCCGTCAGCGGCGTCATCCCAACTACACCAAGCCCGAACTGCTGGCCACAGGGCCGAACGAGGTGTGGTCGTGGGACATCACCAAGCTCAAGGGCCCGGTGAAGTGGACCCACTACTACCTTTACGTAATTCTGGACGTCTTCAGCCGCTACATCGTCGGCTGGATGCTCGCCTGCCGCGAGTCCGGAGGGCTCGCGAAGCGGTTGATCGCCGACAGTGTTGAGAAGCAAGGTGTTGAGCGAGATCGACTTACCTTGCACTCGGACCGCGGTTCGAGCATGACATCCAAGCCAGTGGCTCTACTGCTGGCCGATCTCGGGATGACACGGTCGCTGAACCGGCCCTACACGAGCAACGACAATCCGTTCTCTGAGGCCCAGTTCAAGACGCTCAAGTACCATCCGAGCTTTCCCGACCGCTTCGGATCACTGGAAGATGCACGAGCATTCTGCCGCTCGTTCATCGGCTGGTACAACACGCAGCACTACCACACAGGACTCGGCTTGTTGACGCCAGAGACCGTCCACTACGGCCTCACGGCCTCAGTACTGGAGCAACGTCGAGAAGTCCTCGCCGCCGCCTCAGCCGCTCATCCAAGCCGCTTCAAGCGGCGAGCGCCGGCTTTGCCGGAGCCCAGTGACAAGGTCTGGATCAACCCGCCGACCACCGCCGCCAGCACTGACCCAGTCGATACCGAGAACGTAGTGACACACCGCGTACACAACGACGCACCAGGCGAGACCCCTGGCTGCGCGCCCTCGCTGAAAGCGATGGTGCCGGAGCCACTACCGATTCCGTACTAATTCCCAGAAGAAAGTGTCTCACTTTCATTGACACATTCCGGATCTCACTCCGGGTCGCTATACGGTCTACTTGACCCATCCGGAACTTCTCGAACAGAGTCGCTCTTGCGAAGTGCAGGTCTCGGCCAATGTCGGAGGTCTTTGCCGATTGGACCTCCTGTCGGTCACTGCGGAAGACTATTGGGAGGACGCGGGATGGTGGCGTTGAGAATCTGGCGAAGTTCGACCGCCTTACTGCTTCTTGGATGGCTCCTTGTCCCATCGTTGCTCGGTGCTGCTGATGATTTCTTGGGCGCCTACAAGCAGGGGCTCAAGGCTATAGAGAGCCGGCAATGGGATCTTGCTGCGGAGAAAATGCGCGAGGCGTTAGCAGGACGCGCAGAGGAGAGCCGCAGACTCATCAAGAAGGGCTATCGCCGCAGATACCTACCGCATTATTTCCTCGGCGTCGCTCATTTTGAACTCGACGACTGCGAAAGTGCGCTTGAATCTTGGACGGAATCGGAACGCCAAGGCGTGGTCACCCGGCACAAGAACTACTATGAGAACCTCGCCCACTCCCGTGAACAATGCCAGGCCCGCAGTCGCGTCACTGATCAGATCGCCCCCCTCCAGCGGCAGCTCACCAAGTTGAGTTCGAAAGTATCCCGAGCATCGAGCCTGAAACGGGACCCGGAGCTCCAGGCCACTTGGGACACGGGATCACCTTCGCTGGCGGAGCGGCAGGCCAGAGCCCAGGAAAAGCTGCGACAAGCGCGCACTCGACTTGAGCAAGCCCAGTCGCAAGCAGATCTCGATTTGTTACCAGGGGTCGAGGACTTGCTCGCTGATGCAGGTCGAGAATGGAGAACTTTCGAGCAACAAGCCGAGGCTCAGCGCGCGAAAGTACGACCGACACACATTGCAAGGAAGCACGAGAACCAGGAAGGGAACACTTTGCAACAGCTGGATCCATCGATCCTGGGGATCGACCCTCCTCCCGCCGAGCTGGATGCCGCTGGGAGAGCTTTTCTGCACGGTGACTATCCACAGGTGATCGAGATTCTCGAGGGTTTTTCTGCCGAAGACAAGCGCGCCATGGCCCATGTCCACTTGCTGCGCTCAGCGGCTCTCTTCGCTTTGCATCGCATCCGAGGCGATGGCGTAATGCTGACCCTAGCTCGTGGGGAGGCCCGCGCGGCCCGTGCGGCCGACCCAGAGCTGGTATTGCCCGAGCGCTTCTTCTCAGCCCGTTTCCGTGAGCTGTTTCATCCTATAGAAGAATCTGACCAGGAGGATTGAATGGACTCAGACCTTTGGTATTACTCTCGCGACGGAGAAGAAAAAATAGGCCCGACTCCTGGAGACGATCTCCGGCATTGGATCGGCACCGGCCAATTGTCCCTCGAGACCCTGGTCTGGCGTCCGGACATGGACGATTGGATACCGATCCTGAACGTCGAGGAGTTCCAAGGCGCCGCCCCGCCCCTCGGCATCAAGCAGGCCGCTGCGGAAGCGCACGGCCCGGATACCAGGCGTCTCTTCATGGTACTCAAGCAGGTTAGAGACGCTTTACCTTTGAGTCCCAAGTCCCTCCTCAACTTCTTCAGCTCAAAGTTTTTCTGGTTCGGGGTGGCGGCTCCGATCATCGTTTTCAAGATGCTCGTCGTGCCATCCATCGTCTCTCGCGCCGCGTCTTTCTTGGCCGACAGGTACGGCGTCGAGATGTCGGTCGAAGACTGGAGCGCAAACCTTCTCGATCTGAGCGCTACGGCGCACAACGCGGTCATCTCCATTCCTGGACCCTACGCGGAGTCGGAGTTCTTGAGCGCTGAGGCGATCGAGATCGACCTCTCCCTATGGCATCGTATCGATCACAAAAAGTGGGTTCGCGATATCCGGATCAAGGAGCCCAAAATCTATGCCGAGCGCCTGCTCTCAGGCCGTTGGAACTACCATGATCTGATGAGTGCACCGATCTCTCCACAGGTCAATCCAGGGCCCCGGAAGAAGCTGGAGAAGGGTGAGATACAGGATCCGGAAGGGAAGTATTCTTTCTCGTTGGCGGGTGTGAGCGTCGAGCAGATGGGGCTGGAGTGGGTCGAAAATCTGCCCGGAAACTCCAAGAGTGGGATGATCCAGGAGTTGAAAACGACACTTTTCATCGACGACATTGAGGTGACCACGAAGAATCTCGTCGGCCTGGTGGACTTGAATTCTGATCGAAGAAGTCTGCTGAACCTGGAAGCCCGTACTGGCAGTGGTAAGATTTCTTTTACCGGCAGCGCCAATCTTTTCTTTTGGAAAACCTCCCAAGAGACGGCCGATGAAGTGGATTGGATGCCTGCCTTGAAAGGCGAGATCTATCTCGAGAATGTCGGCACCAATGCCTTTACGCGCCTGATGCCAGATGCCGCGATTCTGCCCAAGGGAGGCACCCTCTCCGGTACTATTGAACTTGAATTGGAGGAGGGACAGGTCGAGTGCTATGCACGCCTCAACCTACGCGATGCGACCTTCACCGCCAACCAAGCGTCCCGGTTTGTGTCTAACAACGCTTCCGCGATCAATGCGGACCTTTCCGGCTATCGGGCAAACGGGCAGTATCAGTTCAACTGTGGAGGTCGGCTGGGTGAAGAGACCTACCGCCCCTTCCAAGCTTTCCAGACCAACATGATCCTCCACGGTGTCGGCCAAGCCCCGAAATCGGTCCGGGTTCTGGCCGCCGTCGAACACGTTCGCTACAGTGAGGATCCGATCGATTCCAGCCTCGAGAGCGAGGTGAACAGGATCTTAGGAAACGAAGAACCAGAATGGCTCAGATGGGCCGGGCTAGCGTCTAAGGCGAGAAACTTTGGTCGCGGTAGGAGGCACTAGGATTGGGCAGGGCCTGGGGTTGCGATACTGCCCATCTTAGAACAGGACCGTTCGATGGCCTGGTGTTCATCAGCAATCGCGCGCACAAGAGAGCAAAAGGGCGATCCCTATCGAGCCGTATGCTCGGCGCCGCTGGAGTACAATGGGCGGCATGATCAAACCCGAACTGATCCGCAGTCGCCTGGGAGTGCTGATCGCGCTGCTGCTTCTTGGCCTGTCTTTGGCTGGCGGGGTTTTCGCCGACGATACGCCACCGTCGCGTCCCGCCGCCGCCCCCACCTGAAGCGGCTGACCCGGTGAAGGAGCGCCGCTCCGGGGGAGCGGCATCGACTACGACTTCAGTTTTTCCCTGCGTTTCGTCGACACCGAGCTCGACCGACCGCGCTGGCGCTCGACGTTCCACTACCGCTTGCATCCGCGGTTGCAGCTCGGCGTCGAGGTCAACCCAGCGGCCGACGAGGTCGGGCCGCTGCTCACCTGGTTCTTGCTCACCGAGGGCGAGAGGCGGCCAGCGATGTTTCTCGGCACCAGTTCCGATCGCATCGGCTCGCCTGCCGGTGAGCAGTCGTACTTTCTGACCGTCGCCAAGCATCATCCACGGTTGCCAGTGTCAGCTTACGCGAGCCTCAACTACTCGGAATGGGACGACGGCTTCAACGCGCCCTTCGGCGTTGAGGTCGAGTTCGGCGAGCGCTTTTCCCTGCGCCAGATGTACGATGGTCAGCGGACTCACCTGATGCTCAACTACGCCGACCGCAGCTACGGTGTCTCGCTGCTCTGGGTCTGGCTCGAGCGCATCGGTATCGCCTTCTCGAAACGGTTCTGACTTGAGGTTCTGAGATGAAGATCATCAGCAACACCTGGATCGCCCTGGCCTTCGCTGCCGTCACCGCCACCACCGCGGCGGTGGCCGAAGAAGCAATCACCGCCACCACGGCGAGCACGGCGCCCGCGGTGTGCCCAGTCTGCCGGGTGCATGAAGGAGAGACCGAAGCCGAGCCGGTCGTCGCTTCTGCCGAGCACGACGGCCATACCTACGGTTTCTGCTCGATCAAATGCCGCGACACATTCCTCGAGGCACCCGTGAGCTACCTGCCGCCGGTCTTCCCTCGACCAGCGCCTGCATTTGTTGTCCACGACCTGAACGGTGCCGAGGTCTCCTCCGACACGTTCCGCGGCAAAACGGTGCTGCTCGACTTCTGGGCTACCTGGTGCCAGCCCTGCCTCGACGACCTGCCGAAGCTGACCCGTCTGCACAACCGCTATGCCGAAGACGGTCTAGTGGTCCTCAGCCTGTCGATCGATGAGGGAGAGAAGGCAGCCCGCAAGGTCAAACGCACAATCAAACGTCGCGGCGCCAAGCATCCCGTCTACCACGATGCCACCGGCACGCCGGCCTGGGAGTCATACCAGGTACGGGTGGTGCCGACTCAGTTCCTGGTCGACAGCAAGGGTCGGATCGTCGCCCAGTGGTCGGGGCAAACCGATCTCGCCGCGGTCGAAGCTGAGATTGCCCGCCTGCTCGCCGCCGGCACCGACTGACCAATGAGACTTGGCCGAAGAAAAACTACGGCGGCGAAAACCCGTGTTTCGCCGCCGCCGTTGCGATCAGGCTAGATCGAAGCGATCGAGATTCATCACCTTGTCCCACGCCGCCACGAAGTCACGCACGAACGCTTGTTGCGAGTCGTCAGCTGCGTAGACTTCCGCGATGGCCCGGAGCTGGGAGTTGGAACCGAAGGCGAGGTCGACACGGGTGCCAGTCCACTTGACTTCGCCGGTCTGGAGATCGCGCCCCTCGAACATATGGTCACCGTCTGGGGACACCTGCCACTCCGTACCCATGTCGAGCAAGTTGACGAAGAAATCAGCGGTCAGCGTCTCTGGCCGGTCGGTGCAGACTCCGTGCTCGGACTGCCCGGTGTTGGCCTTCAGGACCCGCAGGCCACCGACCAGCACCGTCATCTCGGGAGCGGTCAAGGTCAGCAACTGAGCTCGATCGATCAGCAGCTCCTCGGCGGGCCGGATGGGGCCTTTACCGAGGAAGTTGCGGAACCCATCTGCCTTCGGTTCGAGGGCCGCGAACGAGTCCGCGTCGGTCTGTTCTGGCGAGGCATCCGTGCGCCCCGGCGAGAACGGCACCTGCACCTCGTGCCCGGCGTTCTTGGCCGCCTGCTCGACGGCGGCGCAACCGCCCAGCACAATCAGGTCGGCGAGCGAGACTCTCTTACCGTCAGATTGCGAGCTGTTGAAGGCGTTCTGGATCCCCTGTAAGGACTCGAGCACCTGACCCAGCTCGGCCGGGCTGTTGACCTCCCAGTCCTTCTGCGGGGCGAGACGGATGCGAGCGCCGTTGGCCCCACCGCGCATGTCGGAGCCGCGGTAGGTCGCCGCCGAGCCCCAAGCGGTCCGCACCAGCTGCGAGATAGACAGTCCAGATGCGAGAATCTTGCCCTTGAGGGCGGCGATCTCCTGCTCTCCGATCAGCTCATGATCGACCGCGGGGACCGGGTCCTGCCACAACAGCTGTTCGGCTGGCACCTCCGGCCCGAGATAGCGCGAAACGGGTCCCAGGTCGCGGTGGGTCAGTTTGAACCAGGCCTTGGCAAAGGCGTCAGCGAACTCGTCGGGATGCTCATGGAAGCGGCGTGAGATCGGCCCGTAGATCGGATCCATCCGCAGCGCGAGGTCGGTGGTGAGCATGATCGGGGCGTGGGTCTTCGACGGATCGTGAGCATCCGGCACGGTGCTGGCCGCGGCAGGATCGGTCGGCACCCACTGCCACGCACCGGCCGGGCTCCTAACCAAATCCCAGTCGTAGTCGAACAGGGTCTCGAAGAAGCTGTTGTCCCAGGCCACCGGGGTTGCCGTCCAGGCGCCCTCCAGCCCGCTGCTGATGGTGTCGGCGCCCTTGCCACTGCCGTGACTGCTCTTCCAGCCGAGGCCCTGCTGTGCGAGGTCGGCACCTTCGGGTTCGGCACCGACCTGCGCCGTATCACCCGCGCCGTGGGTCTTACCAAAGGTGTGCCCACCGGCGATGAGTGCCACCGTCTCCTCATCGTTCATTGCCATGCGGGCGAACGTCTCGCGGATGTCGAGGGCGGCGGCCAGCGCGCTCGGCTCACCGTTGGGCCCCTCCGGATTGACGTAGATCAGGCCCATCTGCACCGCTCCGAGAGGATTGGCCAGCTCCCGGTCGCCACTGTAGCGCTGGTCACCAAGCCACTCGTCCTCGGGCCCCCAGTAGACGTCCTCTTCCGGCGCCCAGACGTCCTCGCGCCCGCCGGCGAAGCCAAAAGTCTTGCAACCCATCGACTCCAGAGCGCAGTTGCCGACCAGCATCATCAGATCGGCCCACGAGATCTTGCGGCCGTACTTCTGCTTGATCGGCCACAGCAGGCGGCGCGCCTTATCGAGGTTGACGTTGTCGGGCCAACTGTTGAGCGGAGCGAAACGATGGGTGCCGGAAGAGGCGCCACCGCGGCCATCGGCGATGCGATAGGTGCCCGCGCCGTGCCACGCCATGCGAATGAACAGCGGCCCGTAGTGGCCATAGTCCGCCGGCCACCAGTCCTGAGAGTCCGTCATCATCGCCATCAGGTCCGCCTTCAAGGCAGCCAGGTCGAGCGTGTTGAAAGCCTCGGCGTAGTTGAACTCCTCGCCCATGGGATTGGACTGGGTCGAATTCTGGTCGAGCATCTTCAGGTTCAGCTGATTCGGCCACCAATGTTGGTTGGCGCTGGTCCCTCGGGCCTGAGATCCGGCCATGAAAGGGCACTTGCCTGCGCTCTCCGCGTTCTGGTCAGTCACGCTATTCTCCTTGCACTGTATAAAAGTGGTACCAGTGTGGTTTTGGGTCAAGTTTCCGTGATCCCTCGCGGGATCGGCGGGGTGCCGGTCGCGGCACCCCGCGGTGGGTCAGACAGCTCTACTCTCCTCCATCTGGCGCCGCTTTCTGGCACGCCGGGCAGCGCCCCCAGTAGATGACCTCCGCTTCGTCGATCTCGAAACCGTGATCATCGTCGGCGATCAGGCAGGGCGCCACCCCGTGCGCGCAGTCGATGTCAAACGTCGTGTCGCAGCCGCGGCAGATCAGGTGATGATGATTGTCACCCACTCGATCCTCGTACCGGGCCGCAGATCCCGCCGGTTGGATACGGCGCACCAAGTTCTTCTCGACCAGGACACCGAGGGTGTCATAGACCGCCTGGCGGGAAATCGACCCGATCACCGCCCGGACGACATCGATCAACTCGTCGGCCCGAGCATGGGGATGAGACGACACCGCTCGCAGGATGGCCAACCGTTGAGCCGTCACCTGCAGACCGTGCTGACGCAGGAGCTGCTCGACATCGTCTTGCATGGCGGGCATATGATCACGGATTCTGGACTGAGTCAAGTATTTGATTGAGCCTAGAATCTGGCTCGGTCTTAGCCCCGGCTCTGGGGCGCTCTGTTGGCAGCGTGGCTGTGAGCAGCGTGCGAGACGCCTAGCAGTTGCCGCGGGATTCCTCAACGTCCCGACAACCTTTTCAGCAACGCCGAGTCTCCCCTTCCAGAGGACATTCGAGATTCACCCTGTGCTTTTCATTGCACAGGTGTCATTTCCCGAACGGCACGACTGGACCCTAAACTATGGGATGGAGTCCAACCGATGACGTGGCAGGACCTCGACCACTGAGAACCAATAAGGAGAACCGCCGTGAGCGCGAAATTCGAGATCTTCAAGGGGAACGACCAGAAACACTATTTCCGCTACCTTGGCAATTCCGGATCTCAGATCTTGCGCAGCGAGGCCTACGAAGAGCGGGCAGGAGCTGTCAACGGGATCAACTCGGTCAAGGCAAACTCGCAGCGCGACTCTGCATTTCAGCGCCACACCAATCAGGCAGGGCGCTTCTACTTCAACTTGGTTGCCGGCAACCACCAGATCATTGCCACGAGCAACCCCTACCGCAATACCAGTGAAAGGACAAAGGCGATCAGCGACGTCAAGAGTCACGCCGCCAACGCCCCGACCGAAGATTGACCGCCGACTACGAATTCTAGGCATGGGAGGTGACTTGCAAGCGCCACTGAATTCGCAAGTAGCAACCGA
This sequence comes from Candidatus Multivoradales bacterium, assembly GCA_965248925.1. GTDB lineage: Bacteria > Acidobacteriota > Thermoanaerobaculia > Multivoradales > J023 > CBDFLE01. Next base: position 1,912,082 of record CBDFLE010000005.1, read on the forward strand.
GTTGCTATCATCTCAAGCCTGGACTCGGGAAAAATCGTCCGAGACCACTTCGAGAAAGGGAAAGAATATCCGCTCAAGCTCGCAAGTCATCTCCGGGCAACAGCAAGTCGAGGTTCTTTTCCGGCAATACTATGGCCGGGTCAAGGGTTTTTTCCGCCGTCGCGGGTGCGATGAGGAAGAAGCCAAAGAACTTGTTCAGACGGTTTTCCTGAGAGCCTCCCGCGGGCATTCGCGACTCCGCGATCCGACGGCGGAAGCGGGTTGGATGTTCACCATCGCCGGCAACGTGTGGCGCTCTCATATTCGCGATCGGAGAGCCGAAAAACGCGACGCTACCGAAGTCGCGCTCCAGGGCATGGACGACCAGGGCGAGGGGTTGATCGCCGAGCAAGGCCTAACCACTCTTGATGAGGGCCCATTGCACGCCTTGCTGGGCAAGGAACGTCAGCTAGAGCTGCACCGGGCGATCTCCGAGCTACCACCGCAGATGCGAGCTTGCTTGGAACTCCGGGTCGGCCAAGATCGCAAGTATCGCGAGATTGCTCAGATCCTCGGAGTCAGCGAGAGCACGGTTAAAACCCAGATCTTTCACGCCAAATTCAAGCTAAAAAAGTACCTCGTACAGGTTTTCGGCGGCAATCAAGCATGATCGACCTCAACCCGCTCCAGGCTCTATTGGCCTCGCTCTCGGAAGGCGAAAAGCGCCAGGGAAAAGCCGCGACGATCACCCTGGAGGATCTGGTTGCCTATCGTCAAGGCCAGCTCACACCGGCCAAGGCCAGAGCTGTGGAAAGAGCAATGGCGATGGATCGTCGATGGGCGGATTTGATGCTCGAGCTGGCCCACTTCGAAGAAGAGCAGACGGGCCTCCCCGAGCCCTTTCTCGGCACCGACGAGGTCGACCGGGAGTGGCGAACTCTGGAAGCCCGACTAGAGAACGCTCCCCGGCTCGACACCCGTGTTCACCGGTTCGTCAATCGCCGGCCGCTATTGTCGCTCGCCGCATCGCTGGCTGCCGGGGCCGGCCTGATGTGGCTGGTGCTGTGGAGTACGGCGGCGATCTCTCCTCTGCGGTCTGACCACCGAACCAGTGTCATCACGCTGTCACCGAGCGTCCAAGCAGAGCCATCGAAGCGCTCCACTCGCCCCGAGATCGAAAGGATCAGTCTGCCGGCAGACACCACTCAGCTTTTCTTTGAAGTCCGCCCCTCGCGGTTGATCCGTAACGCCATCTTTAGCTACCAGATCACCCTCGGCGACAAAGTCATCCGGTACGGCGACGCCTGGAGCGAAGGCAGCCATTTCATCACCTTCTTGATCGACCGTCGCGGCCTGGTCAATGGGGCGCGGTACCGCTTGCGGATCACCACCATGCGCGGCGAGCCGATGGTCGAAACCGAATTCGTGCTCGGGCCCAAGACGACCTCCCACCGGGCCGACGAGAGGTAAGAAGTGGCCACCCGGCAGCGATTCGGTCGATGGGCGGCACTCTCAGGACTGCTCACCCTCGGTCTGACCCTCGCCTGCGACCCACCCCGAACCGGCTACCCACCGATTCCGCCGGCAAAAGCCGCGGCACAGCCACGAGAAAACCTGCTCATCGAGCTGACGAAGGGCTTCAAGCCCTGCCGGCCGGGCAGCGTCGAGGCGCTGAAGATCCATCGCGACGCCAGGAGTGCGGGAGACGATCTACACCACCTCGCCTACCACCACGAAGCAGCCGCGGAGCGGTTGCAGGCCCTCGGCTTTCCCTGCTTGGCAGTCGACAACTTGAATCGTCAAGGTCAAGCGCTGCGAAAGCTACGAAAGGTAGATCAAGCGCGCCATCTCTACTTGCGCCAGGCCTTGCCAGAGGCCCGTTCGGCCGGATTCGTTCGCGGCGCCGCTCAGACCTTGAACAATCTAGCTGTGCTCGAGCGTGGGGGACGCAACCTGCGCCAAGCATTGGACTATTTTCAGGCTGCCTCATATCTCTTCGCTTACTTGGACGACCGCCGGCAATGGACTCTGGTGCAGCTCAACCTGGGCGAAATGGAGTTCCGGCTCGGGCGTTTAGCAGCGGCTCACGCTCGGCTCGAGTCCGCCGCCGAGCGTTTTCGCCAAGCAGCTGACGACCGCTACCTGGCCGCGGCCCTAACCTGGCTCGGCCGCACAGAGATCGCCCTGGGGCTGACCGACTCGGATGACCGCTATCGCCGTTTGGCTATAACCCGGCTGCGCGAAGCGGTTGGGTTGCGCCGTCGAGCCGACAGCGGACCGCTAGCCCTCGGCACTTCTCTGGACGGGTTGGGAAGAGCTTTCCTGGAGGATCGTCAGTACCGCGAGGCGGAAAGTGCTTTGCAAGAAGCTGAGCTGTTGTTCAGCTCCCTGCAGGCCGACTTCTCTACCGCCAACGTGCAGGTCAATCTGGCGGCAGTGCGGCTGGGCCAAGCACTCCCGGCCGAGGCTCTGGCGCTGGTCGACGGAGTACTCGGCCAACCGGCGCCGACGCGGCTCGGCCTGGCGGAATGGAATGTTCGCAACGAAGCCCTGCTGATCAATGCCAGGGCACAGCTCTCCCTGGGCAACCGGGACCTCGCCAGCGTGGCGCTCGGGCAGGCGATCGCCCTCTTCGAGGTCCTGCGCACTGACAACGGGAGCTTGATGGACTCAGCTCTGGCGCTTCGCAAGCCCGCTGTCGATCTCTACCTCGAATTGTTGATCGACGATCGACGGTGGCCGGAAGCCTTTGACCTCATTGAGCTTCATCGTGCCCGCAGCCTGTTGGATCGCCTGCTGTTCTCTCCCCGCGAAGTGCTGCTCAGGTCTGGTGCGCCCCAGCTGCTGGCGCAATACGAAGAACTGCGAGCCGACCTGCTCCAGCTGGCAGCGACCTTGCCGGAGCCTCGCAGCGACCCTGTGCAACACCTCGACCTTGAGCTACGACAGTTACTCCACCGGCTACTGGCAATTGAAGAAGAGATCCGCGAGAAAGCCCAGATGCGCTCAGCGACACCGCTGCGTCGTCATCAGGCTGAGGATCTGCTCGTGCCGGGGAGCTTGTTCGTTGGCTACTGGCTGGGCGCTCAACGCAGCTGGGTCTTTATCCTTGAGCATGGGCGAGAAGATCAAGTGCTGGAACTGTCGGTTTCCCGCAGCCTGATCGAGTCTTCTGTCGAGGAGCTGCGGCGCGAACTCGCACGCGGCAACGGCTCCTCACGGCGGGCGAAGAACGAAGCTAGCTTTCTATCTTCACGGCTCCTGGAACCAATCGCCGAACGCTTAATAGGGGCCGAGAGACTGGTGCTGCTGGTCGACGGCCCGCTCATGGCACTTCCATATGCGGCCCTTCCATCGCCACTCAAAGGCGACACTCTCCTGGTCGATTCGCTACCGTTGGTGAAGATCTCCTCGGTCTCGACCTTGATGGTGCTGCGCCAACGGCAGGCGGCCCGACGGCACGAGCAGAAACACCACCTGACGATCTTCTCCGACCCGAGTTACGACCTCGAAAACTCCTGGCCGCGGATCGAGGGAACTCGCCAGGAGGCCGAGTCCATTCGCCGCTTCTTCCCCACCGACCGGGTCTATCTGGGAAGTGCTGCCAGCCGCGAGAATCTGCTGGCCGGAGTCGCCAGCGATAGTCGGTGGATCCATATCGCCAGCCACGGCACCCTTGACGTCAACCACCCTGAGCTTTCTCGTCTGCGTTTGGCGACTCTCGACGAGCATGGCCACGCTATCGATGGCAGGCTGCACTTGACGGATCTGAACCAACTCCGGCTCTCGGCCTCGCTGGTGGTGCTTTCGGGCTGCGAAACGGCCATCGGTCAACCTCTCAGAGGCAGCGGGCCGCTGGCCTTCCCGAGTGCTTTTCTCTACGCCGGCGCGGCGGGCGTGATCGCCAGTCTGTGGCCGGTCGACGATCAGGCGACCGTCGCTCTAATGACAGAGCTCTACCGTGGCCTGGGCGCAGGTCTCGATCCACCGCGGGCTCTGCAACAAGCGCAGCGGTCGATGTCGCGGGGCAAATACTACGACCCGGCCTACTGGGCTGCCTGGGCCTTCGTTGGTGATTGGCAAGGTTGAACAACCTTTTTACCGCCGCCGCGTCTTCCCTTCATTGCACTTCGACAAGTTACCAAGATAGACCAGCGCTAGCTCGGGCCTAGTCGGCCCATGCCAAGCCAAAGGGAGACTTCAATGAGTCACGCGAAAGAATTCTGGCCGCTCTGCGACAACCTGGGGAATTCGCCACCTGACACCGGCTCGGGTGATCCCGACGACGATGGTGGCGGAACCGACATTGCGGACGACCCCAAAGCCGGAAGCTTTGAAGGCGAGGAGTGAATGAAACCTGCCCCACTATCCACGGCGGATGGCGGGGTGCTGCCTCCCACTGATGCATGAACCGCCGGCTGCATTTTCTCGGCCTGGACGTCGACACCGGCCAGCCTTTCTTTACCGGACTCAACAGCCACGGACTGCCCAATTCCCGGCTTTCTCTAGCGGCCCAACCAAGACCTCTGCGCTACGGTGTAGACAGTCGATTCCTTGCCACTGCGGGCTGGGGAATCGTCTTTTGCCCAGGTGTGGATCCAGCGATCAAGCGGGCACTCCGGCCGCTGATCGAACGTCGGCGGCAGCAGGCTGGCAAGCTGTTCAAAGAACTCACCTACAAGGTCCGCAGAAGCGCGGGCAGCTTTCTCTCATCCTTGCGTGCCGGCCCCGGGCCGGTCGACCCTAACCGGGTTCCCTACTACTTGTTGCTGATCGGCCACCCGCGCGAGTTACCGTACGGTTTCGAAATCGAACTCGGCTGCCAGCATGCCGTCGGCCGCCTTGCCTTTCACCAACCAGCGGCTTACGAGAGCTACGTTCGAGCCCTATTGAGCGCCGAAAGCGAGCAGCTCCATCGCGGCGCGGCGATCAAACTTTTCGCACCGAGCCATCCCCATGACGAGGCGACCCGAGCCTGCCGTCGCCAGCTGATCGATCCCCTACGGCAAGCTCTGCGACAACGTCGACCGAACCTACTCAGGCGGAGCTTTCTTGGCCGGCACGCGAGCCGTGGACAGCTAGTCAAGGTGCTGGCCGACCGCGCCACCAACCTGGTGCTGGTCGCCGGCCATGCCTCGATGATTCGCACCGATGCTGACCGCCAGCGAGCACGCCAGGGCTCTCTGGTGTGCTCCGATTGGCCGGGCCATGGCACCAGAGTCCTGCCCGAGCACACCGTAGGTGCAGACGCTCTGTCAGCGGCCGCCGACCTCAGCGGCACCGTTTTCGTGTTGTTCGGCTGCTTCACCGCTGGCACGCCCAGTCACGACAGTTTCTCCCATCTCGACCGCGACCCCGGCAGGCGGCGGCGCCTCACCGAGCATCCCTTCGTTGCCCGGTTGCCACAGGCCTTGCTCAGCCATCGGCCGGGTGCCGCCCTGGCGGTGATCGGTCACGTCGATCGCGCCTGGCCGAGCTCTTTCGAGTGGCAGGGGATCGCTCAGGCAAATGCTTTCGAAGACTTCCTGCTGGCAGCCGCCGATGGTCGCCGCATCGGCTTCGCGATGCAGGGGTTCAAGCAGCGTTATGTCGATCTGGCGCGGCGGCTGGCGACCGCGACCCACCGCCCCGGCGACAGTACCGAACTCGATCTACCCGCTCCGCGGGAACTCTGGCTAGCCTACAATGACGCTCGCTCCTTTGTCTTGCTCGGCGATCCAGCAGCACGATTGTCGATCTCTGCTGCCACAGCCGGCGAGCGGGCAATGCGCAACCCGACGTCGGAGTAGTGGGTCGTCAGAGATCGCCGAGATCGGCTCGCAGCGCGGCAGTTCCGCTGGCTGGACCTAAAGCCACCACCGCGCAACATCGGCCTCGACGGGCCCTCGTCGCCTCGCTCCAATGCCCACTCCCAAAGGTTACCGCGCAAGTCGAAAAAGCCCAGCGGCCCAGGCTTGAAGCTGGCCACCGGCGCCACACGCTCGAAGCCATCCTCGCCACTGAGGGAGCGGCAGTTGGCATGCTTCTCAAGCCACTCGGGCTCTTTCTCGAGGACCACGTCGAGACCACCAGCGGCCCCGGCGGCCCATTCCAGCTCGGCCTCGCTGGGGATCCGAAATGGCTCCCCGTCGACCCTTTCGTTCAACCGTTTGACGAAGGCCAGAACCTCGGCCCAGTTGACGCTGCTAACGGGTCGCTCGCCGGGCGCAGTGACCGGATCACCGGGCTCGCCGCTCATGACTACCTTCCATTGGCGCTCCAGGAGCTCGGTGCGTGCCAAGCAAAAGCCCTCCAACACCTTCCCCTGTGCCGGATCAGCGGGGACAAAGATGAATTCGAGCCCGATCTCCAGCATCGTAGGGCAACGAGGGTCCTCCGCAGCTGCGCTAGGCGGCGGTTGCCCGGCGTTGGCTATCAAGCCCAGTTGCACAGTGTCAGATCCAACTTCGAAGACTGTCAGATAGGACCACAGCAGAAGCCCAACCGCGGTCAAGACAGCCGCTGACCAGCGCGTCGGCGAGGCATGCAAGAAGCGGCCGAGAACAGAGAATCTGCGCCCATTGGAGGCGATACTCCGAGGTCGTCCGAGAGCCGTCTCGAAGTCCAATGCAACCGCACCCTGGTAGAGAATCGGCAACGCCCAGGCCCGGTCGGCGACCCTTGAGAAATAACGCCCTCGAGCCTCCGCTACCGCAGCTTCGATCGACCGAGTCGATGCCAGAGACTGATAGAACTGCGACGAGAACTCCAGCGCCGCCCGGTCCTGGATCACCGAACGAATTGCCAGCACCGCGGGAACGCCCTGTCGTAGAAGACTCTGTGCCAGGCCGGAGAAAGTATCCGAGTCCGATTGCCTACCTGCTTCGCAAGCATTGAGATAGAGCAGCCGGATGGAAGGATGGCGGTCCAACACGGCACCGAGACGCTCCGCACCGACCGCGTCTCTCTTTCCCGAGCGGGATTCGAACAGCAGACAACCACTGCGGTCGGTGATCGAGAACGAGCCATGACCTATGAAGTGCAAGAGGTAGTAACTCTTGCTCGTCAGACGCTCGGCCAAGTTGTCGATCGACGCATGGTTGAGCAGATCTAGCTCAACCTGCCCGGTCTCGCACAAAGGCGCCAAGGCCTCCTCGATTCGCCGCGTCTCACATTCCACGTTGAGCTCCGGCACCCCTTCTGGGCTGGCGCTGATCACCAAGATTCGCAAGGGGGGCTCGGACTGCAGCCGCGGCCGTCGCTTCGACACCTCCAGGTGGCGGACGATCGAGATCCCGTCTTGAACTGCCAAGAACTGTCCATGGTCCGAGTCGAAAAGCGCTTCCCAGGGCCAATCCCCCATCTGCGGAACGTCGGTCATCCGCAGCCGTAGGCGGATACCAATCTTCATCCGCCGCTCCGCGGAGCGCTCGGCGGCAATCCGCCGGCTGATCTCGAAATGGACCCGAACCTTGCCGCGCAGAACCCGCTCGTACAATCTCTCGCCCGCTTGGCGAAAAGGCAGTCGACGATGTCGACTCGGCCGTAGTACGTCTCTTGATGTTGCTTCGACAATTGGTGGCGAACGGTCATGCTCCCCCGGCTCATTGGCAAGCAAAACGAGTTCAGGAGCATCGAACTAGACCATCGCCCCCTGGCCAGCCGGCGAGTCGAGTACGCGCGCCCGGTAACGATCTTGATGCCGATCGATCAGCAGGTCGAAGTCTAAATAGCGCATGATTAGGGCGGGTCCTGAACTGCACCAGCCAGCGGCCGCCACTCCCACGGCGGAACCGGCTTCGCTCGGCGCCGCAGGCGGAGCAGCTTCCTCGCAGCAATTCTCATCCAAACCTCCATCGACGTTGTGGTTGACCGGGGGAAGACCCGAGCCCAGGCAAATTGTTGAGCGTTGGACAACCTTTTCTCACTAGCCGAGTCTCTAGAAGTGATTGCCCAGGACTCCCAGTCAACGAGAGAGGAACAAGTAATGGCAGACCGCGAGGTCACCGCGACCGAAAAAGACTCGAACAACATCATCAAGGCCTTGTGTAATGCTGCGGTTTTCCCACAGCCGATCTCCAAGGCGCAAGCGATCGCCGACATTGATAGCGGAATACATCGCTACTTCGTCGAGTGGCCAGACGGGGTCAAGACCTGGATTCGAACAGTTCCCGGCTCCAGCGGCAAATACCTCAGAACCGACAAGGACAACACCACCAGCAACAATCTGCTCGATCTCCCAGATTGTTGAAGTCAACCACCGATCAGAATGGCGCTCGGCGGGCGCTGGTTGTCGGCATCGATCACTATCCGCAGCTCGGTGACCCGGCCCAGCTGCGAGGCGCAGTTCACGACGCCGAGCAGATGGCTGATCTCCTCGAGCACCGATTCGGCTTCCCACATCGCGATCTGTGCCTGCTGAAGAACTCGGAGGCGACCCGCGAACGTTTGACGGCAGAGATGGAAGCTCTGGTAGCGCGGGCCCAGCCGACCGACACCACCGTCTTTCACTGGAGCGGGCACGGCTCCCAGGTAGTCGACCTTGAAGGGGACGAACCGGATGGCCTGGATGAGACTCTGGTGCCGGTGGACGGCCGCCTGCTGCATCAAGAACCGGCCGACCTGCGAGATGACGAGATTCGCTCTTGGCTAGCGCGCCTCGAGAGTCACGGCTCTGCGGTGACCTTGATCGTCGACTGCTGTCACTCGGGCCACATTCACCGACACAGCTCATTGAGACCGCGCTATCTGCCTGCATTCAAGCGCGCCGCGCAAACCTTCCCTGGCCCACCCACCCCTCGTCCCGTGGCCGACCCGTGGCAGTCGCGCCCCAGCCACTACGTTCTTCTCGCCGCCTGCGGTGAAGACCAGCTGGCTTGGGAAAGGCCGGTCGGCCGTGGACAGTTTCACGGCCACTGGACCTGGGCTATTCTGCGAACTCTAGCCAGAGCGGATCACGGCGCGACAGCCGCGGAAATCTTCGAGTTCTCCCGCGCCTGCCTGCGGAGCGAAAATCCCCAGCAAGAACCGGTTCTGGTGGGCCAACGAGATCGCTTGCTCTTCGGTTGTCGAGCACGCCCCTGCCGCCGTTTCCTCTTCGTCGACTCCTGGAACTCCAGCACCCAGACTGGCAGGCTGCGCGGTGGTGCCGTGCAAGGCCTCGGCGAGGGTTCAATCTGGACTCTTCATCCGCCGGCCAAACACCAGGCTCAGTCGTTGCTGGGCCGCGCCAGAATCCGCCGGGTCGGCGCCTTACGCTCGACTTTCGAGGCCGCTCTTCTTCCCAACAGTCGCCCTCCCAGGCCTGGAGATCGGGCCTTCGAAAGAACAGTGGCCTACTGCCAACCCCGCCTCCGGGTCCAGGTGGATTCATGTTCAGTCGGGGCCGATCGCCTGCGGGCAGCCGTTGCAGCGTCTCCTCTGCTACGTCTCGGCGGTCGCGATGAGATCCACGACTCCGACCAGCTGCACCTGCGGCTGGACGAGGGACCTGGCGGTCTCTGCTGGTGGATAGTCGATCTGCGGGGCCAATCCCTGGCAGCACCCCGGCCTCGGGAGGAACCCGGTGTCAACGGCGCCTTGGTCAGGCGTCTCGAACGTCGCGCTCGCTGTCGCAACGTGCTGGCATTAGAATGCAAAAATCCGCCGCCTTCATGGGCACAGGCAATTTCGCTCCGCCTCCTCGATCTCGAAACCCGCCAACCAAAGTGTGATTTCTTGGACGGCGCCCGATTTGTAATCGAGATCGAAAATCAGCATAGCGAGGATCTTTATATCTCACTGCTGGATCTCGGCAGCAGCGACCGAGTCTCGCTGCTTCACCCCGACCCTGGAAGCGACGAGTTGCTGGCCCCGGACCTACCCATGCGCATCGGCCACCTTGCTGGCGATCCGCTGATCGCTAGCCGGCCAGGGGATCTCTATCCACGAAGTCTCAACCCGGCAGTCAGCCATTTAAAGCTCTTCGCCACCACCTCCCCAGTCGATCTGAGCTGGCTCTCCACCGATCGGCCGTGGCGTTCACCCAACCCAGCGCCTCTAACCTGCGGCCAGTCTTCACTCGAAGGATTGTTGGCCCGAACCACGGCCGTTTGGGTAAACCGGGGTGCCGGTGAAGAATGGACTGCCGTGTCGATCCCTCTGCGAGCCTTCGGCCGCCACCCCCCGCATTAGCAGAACTTCCGCCAAAACCGATACCGCCCCACCAACTTCAGCCCGCTAGGTCGTACTCTCGGCCTCCAATTCAATCTCGTTCGCCGCAAATATCTTAATGATCGGAGCCTCCGCAGCAAGCGCCACCAGAGCTTTGACAAAGGCCACCGAAGCGGGAACCTTGAAGTGCTCCCGAAGCGCCTGCGGATCGGTCCATTCCTCGATAAACACCAGGCGCTGAGGATTCTCCGCGTCCACATGAGCAGCGTGGGACAGGCACCCCGGTTCTTTTCGCGAACGCACCACATGTTCGCGACACAGAGCGAGCATCTCAGCAACGCGATCCTCTTGAGCAACAACACTACCAAGAACTATGATCATCTCTGGCCTCCGAAATCAGCGCGCGAATGACACTCTCACCGAGGGATTCTCCAAGGTTGCGCTGGCCCCGATTCTGCGTCCATCACATCCGGCCTGCGGCGCACTTTCGTTGCCCAGATCCTACCCCGGTAGCTCGCCAAAATTTCATCCATCGGTGTGCAGCCGCTCGGCCCCGCCGGCAGAGATCACCAGCGCGAAATCCTGCGGCCCCCGCGGCACATCACTGGCGACTACTCGCACAGTCCAAACTCCAAGATCGGGTTCCTCGACCCGGATGCCCTCGACGTTGTTATCGCCATCGAACATGCCGCCACCGAAGTCGTTACCGAGGTGGAAACCGCCGTCCGGCGGAATCGCGATCAGGTTGAGATTGTTGATCAGATCCTCACCAGGAAAATCACTGTAGACGAGAGTCAGGCGCAACGGGACCGAGCCGTCAGCGACCTTGATACGGAATTCCTGTTGCTGTCCTGAATGAAGAGAGTCACCGTTGACGAACAGTACCTGAATCGGCGCCTCGGGCATCAGCAAGGTCTGGAGCCGGAGCCGTCCCCAACCCTGCTCGTTGTCGGCCTCAGCCTGCGAGGAAGGGTGGGCGAATCGATAGGGTGTATATCGAGCGGAGTGGATGAGCGCGGCTTTGAGTAGGGCCGCTGACGGCTCGGCGACGGTGTTCTCGCGCAGAAATTGCCTGACCAGCGCACAGCAACCGGCCACCAACGGCGTCGCCATTGATGTACCGCCCATAAACATGTAGTCCAATTTGGCCGCCGCAAAGGCTCCCCAGGCGAAGTTGTTGCTGGCGATCTGCGACGAACGCGTGGAGAGAATGAAGGTACCGGGCGCGATGACGTCGGGTTTGCGCCGCCCGGTTGTACACGGGCCACGACTACTGAAGGCCACAACATCGTCGACCGAATCCGCGACCGGATCGGAAGCAAAGGGTCCGTTGGGAAAGTCCTGAAACATATCGCCGTAAGTCCGAGAGCCCGAATCTCCGGGGCGGAAGTTCTCGCAAGCTCCAACAGTTAGGCAGTTCTTTGCTGTCGCTGGTGAACTGACGCTACCGAGATCGATGCCTTGTCCGCCGCCAGGTGTAGTGTCGGCGCCATCGTTACCGGCCGCAACCACCACCAGAAAACCCGGATGGTCAAGTACGAACTGATCCAAGGCTTCGCATTGCTCATCGTACTCACCGGGGCCGCCGCCACCCCAGGAATTGGAGTGAATGCGGGCCCCTAGATCGAAGGCCGGCTGGAAGAGATCGCCGAGATCGTCAGGAATGCCAAAAAGTCCGTGCGCTGGCGGCGTCCCACCTTGTTGCAGGAAAGCTAGCGTACCGTCCATATTCCACTCTGTGGATTGGTCGATCGCCTGAAATACCAGTTCGGCCTCCGGCGCCACCCCTTCGATCGGATCGAGGCCAAGGGCGCGAGAGCGAGAACCGTTGCCGAGGACGCTACCGCAGACGTGAGTACCGTGCCCGGAGAATCGATCGGCGGCACCGTCATCACTATCTGGGTCTAACAGAAACGGAGCCAGAGAGCCGGCGATAGGGAAGCTAGAGATGTCGCGTACCCGGCCGCGGAAATCTGCATGTACGGTCAGGAGATCGCCAGTGTCGAGACCGGAATCTGCTACCGCTACAATCTCTCCCGCCCCGGTGAGTCCCAAACCACCAGGGGCTGGCAGCACCGTCGGACCACAGATGACTTCGCGGGCCACATCATTGAACAGGCGTCGGACCTTCTTCTCTGTTAGCTTTTTCAGCCCTCTGAGGCTAGCGACAAGATGCAGATCTTCAACCACATTGTCGGTGCCGGCGAGGTTAATGACCAATCCGGTGGATCCCACCTCGACAACCGGACGCAGTCCCTCACGCCGAAGTTTGTTTCGCGCCCGCCGTCGGTCATCGGCGGTAAGGAAGGACGCATTGAGCAAACCACCGAGAGTCGCCCGGCGTAGCGAGCGCCGCGACACGTCGGAGGCTGCCAACCGGTCTGCGGCCCCGGCTACCTCAGCGCCATCGGCCTTGACAGCAACGTTCTGAAGGAATTCCGGGGAAATCAGGATGCTGGGTACAAAGGGAGTAACTTTCTCGACGCCTTCCAGACGTTGGACGCGGGCACGGCTGGCTTTGTTCGGGCACCTGACGGCAACCGTCGAATTGCCGATGGTAGCCAGCAGACGGCATCCCGCCGAGTTGAGACGCACCTCATGATCCGCCGGAATTGGCGGCGCGAAGCGCACGGCGACTATGTACGGACCCCGCTCCCGCCCGCCCCCCATCGCTGCTGCTAGTCCAGCCACTTCTGGAAAACTTGGCGGCGGCGACGCAGTAGACAACTCCTCCACTGGATACCTCGCCCGCAGATCGCCCAGCGCCTCCTCCGTTCCATGGACAACCATGTAGGCTGGGTACCGCGTTTCGATCTCGGCACCATCAGGCAGCTCGACCACATCGGTCTCTGAGCAGTAGATTCTGAATCGGAAAGTCTCTCGATTCGGCATGTCAGTCTCCAAGTAGGTATCTCTTCACGGGGACGATTCGCAATCGCTTTGGCCATCACGACCATTTAGGACAGCGCGAACCGGCGCTGAATTCTACCTTGGGTTCACCGAGACACCGTCCGCTCGGACTACGTCGGTCAGACTCCACTCAAACTGATCGACCTCAAGATGGAGGACATCGAGCACGGCATCCAGCTGCCTGTCCATCGCTAACACCTTATCCCAGGTATTGTCAGCGGTCTACGTCTCGAATGAAGGAGTGCATCGGCGACCTGATCTTGCCGATCGCCGCCATCCGCGGCGAGGGCACCTCCAACGACTACTTGCCGCAAGAGGTCCCGGCGCTGCCCTCATTCGCCTTGCAAAAAACCATCTCGACGACCTTTCGCGACCACGAGCGCGACTACTGGACCGGCACCGTCTACTCGACCAATCGCCGAGTCTGGGAACACGACGACACCTTCAAAAAGTACCTGCGGGAGCTACGAGCCATGGCCGTGGACATGGAGACCGCGACCGTCTTCATCGTCGCCTTCGCCAACCAGATACCGGTCGGCGCCCTATTGCTGGTCTCGGATCAACCGATGGTGCCTGAGGGAGTCAAGACGGAAGCGAGCGACCGCAAAGTGACCGAAGACTTCGTCGATCGCCACTTACAGATCGGCATCGACTCCTTGCGCCAGCTGATCAACTACGGCAATACCGTCAGGCACTTGCGTTTCTAGCCACCGCAAGGCCGAATGCCAAGATTGCGCGGCCTCAGTAGATTTAGGGGGTTCTCAGCCCGCTGCTGTCGATTCCAGAACTCCTGACATACCCTTTTTCTCAAATGTCCGGTTGAGCCTCTCCGGAGGTGTTCCGAGGGCCTGGGAAGGCCAGGCTCCGGGGTGGCGCTGGCTTGATCGCGAACCGCATCCGTAGCTCGGTGCCGGGGAACTGGGTGGCGGTAGCGTTGAGTTCTTCGCCGACGGCGGCGATCGCCGCCGTTTTGTGGGGAGAGCTGAGCGGGTCGATGGAGAGGAGCAGCTCAGTGTCGGTAACCTCCATATCGCCGCCGGCCGCGAAAGCGCTTTGGATCAGGGTGCGTCCCTCCTGCTCGCTGCGGCGGTAGTGGGGTGATAGGAGCCGCAGAAGATCACCTGCGGCCTGGTAGGCAACCATCTTGAGAATATCGCTGAGGTGCTTGCGCTCGACCGACAGCTTGATGACATCCGCTTCGACGACCTCCTGGACCGGGACGCGGACAGGGAGGGTCGCGCGCTGGTTCTTGAGTTCGGTGATCTGCTCTGTCGCTGCCCGGACCCTGGCGGAGGTTGCTGCGTTGGCGATCTTGAATCCACGCATCGTAGGCCGCCGATCCTCTCGGTTCTCGAGCGCTGCGATCCCGCAATGGGCCTGGATCTGCTCGAGATGCGCTTTGGCTTTACGCAACTCTGCGTTGATTTTGCTGCGCTCGGGGTTCGGCACATCGCGGGCAGCGTCTGCCGGCTCGGTGCCGTAGTCCACCAGCGCATCGAGGGCGAATTGTTCGCGCAGTCGGTTGCCATGCGCTGCGAGCCGAGCAGGTTTTCTAGAAGCCAATATCGCATTCGAAGCCTACAGGAATTCCTCTTTGCGGCTCTTCGGCCATTCGATCTTCGAGAAGACGGTGGACTTGGCTGAAGTGAGTGCACTCGGAATTTCACCTTGATGATGGATCCGATCTCCAGCATCGCAATTCCCATCCTGACCATGTTCCTCATGGTGGTCGTTGGGTTGGAACTCAGGCCGCAAGATTTCCTCAGCTTTGTTCGTCCACCGAGGAAGCTGTTTCTGCTTCCGGCGATGGCCGTGGGCGAGATTCTGGGTCGCTGGGTCCACCTAGCACCGACCGCGCGACTGGCCTGGGTATTGGAACTCGGCTTCCGCAACCTGGAGCTGGCCATCGTGGTCACCGCAACGCTATTGGGTCAGAAAGGCTCCCTGGTCTTCGCGATGATCTTCTTCCTCACCGCGAATCTCTACGCAATCGCCATCGTCGCCCTCTCCCGCCTGCGGCGCTGACCTCGACGCTAGCACCGGGCAAAGGGGCAACAGCCTGCCCCGGGAGGGGCAGAACTTTGCCCCCTGCCCGGCCGCGGTGCTCCTGTTTCGTCAGCAGGAGCGCCCAAGTCCAGCGCAGCCCATGTCGGCGGGGGCCGCGCGGCAACCTGGCATTGATGTTGCTCCATTACTCTTCCGACAATTCAACAGCATCACTCCCACGAGCAGGAGAGTTCAATACCCGGCGGTCGCCGGAGAGGAGTATGAAGTGAATAGTAGTGCGCGACTCCGCAACCAGACAATGCCAAGAGGGAGGATCAAGTCATGAGAATTCGAACGAGTTCAACGTTCCGCTCACCGGGGGTAAGAAATCCCGGCCGGGACATCTTCGCCGCCCTGATCATTCTGGCCATCATCGCCGCCCCGCAGGCGGCCCAGGCCAAGGAAAAGAAAGCGAAGATGGGAGGAGCCCAGCAGCCGAACATACTGGTTATCATGGGCGACGACATCGGCTGGTTCAACCTCTCGGTCTACAACCACGGCATGATGGGCTACACGACCCCGAACCTGGACCGCCTAGCCCGAGAGGGCGGGATGTTCACCGATGCCTACGCCGAGCAGAGCTGCACCGCCGGCCGCGCCGCTTTCATCACCGGCCAGCATGGACTGCGCACTGGTATGACCAAAGTCGGGTTGCCAGGCGTACCCTTCGGCCTCAATCACGACGATCCCACTATCGCGGAGATGCTCAAGTCCCTCGGCTACACCACAGGCCAATTCGGCAAGAACCACCTCGGCGACACCAACGACACTCTGCCAACCACCCACGGCTTCGACGAATTCTTCGGCAATCTCTACCATCTTAACGCCGAGCAGGAGCCCGAGCATCCCGACTACCCCGACAGCGAGGAGTTTCGTCGTTTGTTCGGGCCACGCGGCGTGATGCACTCCTTCGCCAGAGACAACAAACCCCCGCTTGGCAGCAGTGTCTACGAAGAAGGCAAGGTCATCGAGACAGACGAGTATGGCTCGATAGACGGCCAAGTGATCGTCGACACCGGCCCGCTGACGATTCAGCGGATGAAAACCATCGATGGAGCCGTCACCCGGGAAGCGATCCGTTTCATGTCCGCGGCAGCCAAAGAAGGAACGCCCTTCTTCACCTGGTGGGCGGCGACCCGGATGCACGTCTGGACCCACTTGAAAGAGCCGGAACCAGACTACGACTACGCCTCTTCCGAGGTCCCCGAGGTCGACCGGAAATGCTACGCCGCAGGGGAATATACGACCGATGAGCTGTGCAACCTGGGCCTGGCCGAGGACTATTACGCGGAAGGTAAGACCGGGCTCGGAGTCCATGTGGACGGCATGGTCGAGCACGACATGTATATCGGAGCGCTGCTCGATTTCCTCGACGAGAGCAGCCTCGACGAGAACACCATTGTGTTTTACACTTCCGACAACGGCGCTGAGACCTTCACCTGGCCGGATGGTGGTACCACCCCTTTCCGTTCGGAAAAGGCTACCAACTGGGAAGGCGGCTACCGCGTACCGCTGCTCGTCCGTTGGCCCGGCGTGATCAAGGGCGGCTGGGTCTCAAACGATGTCATCTCGTTGCTGGACTGGGCTCCGACGCTGGTTTCCGCGGCCAGTGAAGCCGCCGGGGATCGCATCGATATCAAGGAGCTGCTGAAGGGCGACGGCGGCTACTCACTCAACGACCATCACGACCCCTACTACGTCCATCTCGATGGCTATGACTTTCTCGACTACTTCCGCTGCGCCAATGGTTTCGGCCCACAGAATGTGGCTTGTGAATCACCCCGCAAGGAGTTCATCTATGCCAATGACGACGGCTTCGTGACCGGTATCCGGGTCGGCACCTGGAAGGCCCAATTCTACGAGCAGCGTCAACAGGGGGGCTTCAACGTCTGGCAGGAGCCCTTCACCCGTTTGCGGTTGGCGAAGCTCTTCAATCTGCGAACCGACCCCTTCGAAAGGGCCGATTGGGAGGCTAGCGACTACGATCATTGGCGTTTCGACCGTGCTTTCGTGCTCGCGCCGGCACAGGTCGCGACCTATACCTTCCTGCAGTCCTTCCAGGACTTCCCGCCGCGGCAGGCACCCCCTAGCTTCAGCGTCGACGAAGATGTCAGGGGCATCATCGAAAAATGTGGAACGCCTGGCAACCCTCCGGACGAGGCAGGGAATTGCTTTGATTTCGGGCAGACTACTGCGGGTGAGTTTGCTTTCCCGACGGCGGGCGGCAGCAGCTGATAGGTTACTCAGCAGCGCGCCGGACCAATTCCGCGAGGGGCTGCCGGCGCGTTTCCGTCTTTTCTTAATGTTTGATCTATTGCGCAAGACACAGAGACGCTGGCGATGACCCGACGAAAGAGACCTCTTCTCCGATACATGGTAGTCGCCGGTCTGGTGGCCGGACCCGGCTCGTCCCTGGCGGCGGCAAACCGGGTCCCGGCCTACCTGACCTCCGCCAGCTGCGCCGAGTGCCACTCCCAAGCCTACAATGCCTGGTCCGACTCGCACCATGGTTGGGCCTGGCGGCCGGCAACGGCCGAGAACGTCCTCGGCGATTTCTCCGCCGCCACGTTCGAGCACCGCGGCGTTCGCAGCCACTTCTCCAAGCGCGACGGGCGCTACTTCGTGCAGACCGGTGGCCCCGATGGCCAGCCAACGACCTACGAGATCGCCGGCACCGTGGGCGTCACTCCGCTCCAGCAATACCTGGTTAAACTCGACGATGGCCGCCTGCAAGCCCTCGACATCGTCTGGGACACCGAGGAGGGCCGGTGGTATCACCTGTACCCTGATCAAGCGCTGGAGCACGATCCAGGGCTCCACTGGACGGGCCCTTACCGCAACTGGAACTCGCGCTGCGTCAGCTGCCACGTCACCGGTTTCGTTAAGGGCTATGAGCCTGAGTCCGATCGCTATCAGAGTTCGTGGAGCGAGATGGGGGTCGGCTGCGAGGCCTGCCACGGCCCCGGCGAAGCCCACCTCGTCTGGGCCCGACAGGAAGAGACCCAGCGCCCCGGTTCAGCGTTGCTCGAATCCTTTGCTGGGGTCAACGCGATGGGGTTCACGGTGAGCCTGGCAGCCACTGACCCCGAGGCCGAGATTCAGAGGTGCGCCGGCTGCCACTCGCGAAGGGAATCGTTGGCCGCCGACAGCGCGCCGCCAGGAGAGCCCTTTGCCGACCATTTCCGACTCGCCCTACTGCGCCAAGGGCTCTACCACGCCGATGGGCAGATCCAGGACGAGGTCTACGTCTACGGCTCGTTCTTACAAAGCAAGATGCACGCCCGTGGTGTTAGCTGCGGTGACTGTCACCAGCCTCACAATGCCGAACTCGATGTGGTGGGGAATGGCGTATGCACCCAATGCCACAATCCGCAGGGCAGGAAGGACTTCCCCACCCTGCGACTGGCGGAGTACGACTCACCACTCCACCACCACCACAGCCCCGGTAGCGAAGCCGCGCAATGCGTCAACTGTCACATGCCGGAGCAGACCTATATGGGGGTCGATCCACGCCGCGACCACAGCTTTCGCGTGCCCCGGCCTGACCTCACCGTCACAACCGGAGTGCCGAACGTCTGCACCAGCTGCCACGCGGATCAATCCGCCGAGTGGGCGCAAGCGCGCGTCGCGGGCTGGTTCCCACAAGGCCACCAATTGCGGCCCCACTATGGCGAGGTTTTTCACGCCGCTCGCCAGGAGTTGAATGAGGTAACGGCCCAGAGTCTGGTCGATCTGGCGATGGACGTTGCCCAACCTACGATCGTCCGCGCCTCAGCTCTGGAGTTCCTGGCGCCAGTGGCCACGCCGCCGATCGTCGGTTCGACCTTGCCGTTGTTGACCGACCCGAGTCCGCTGCTGCGGTCGACCGCCCTCGGCCTGTTCGCCGCCGCGCCGGCTGCCGTGCGAACCCGACATGGCGGCCCGCTGCTCGACGATCCGCTGCGCGCGGTGCGCATCGCCGCCGCCCGCCAGGTGTTGGACATCAAGACCGATAACTTGAGCCAAACCGATCGGGCAGTCGTCGAGAACGCTGTCGCTGAATACCATGCCTCGCTGTCGGCCCATGCCGATTTTCCCGAGGTGCAGCTCAATCTCGCACGCTTCGCTGCTACCCTGGGTCAGCAGAACATGGCGCAACGCGCCCTTGAAACCGCGCTCGCGCTCGACCCGAAACTGGCCGAGGCCTGGTTGCGTCTGGCACTGATGGAGGTCGATGAGCAGCGCTTCAAAGACGCCAAGAAAACCTTGCAGCGCGCCCTCGCCGAGGTGCCGAGCCACGGTGCTCTCCAGCAATTGTTCGGCCGGGTCCTGGCGCGGTTGGGCGACCAGGCCGCGGCGACTGCCGCTTTCGCGACAGCGCTCTCCGAACTGCCCGACGAACTGGAAATCCGCGTCGAGTACGTGTCACTGCTCAGCAACCTCGGCCGACACGCCGAGGCCCTCGAAACACTCGCACAAGCGGATCAAACCGCGCAAGTCGATCCGCAGATGCTCTATCTTCTGGCCTACAACCATGCTCGGGTGAACGACATGGAAAGAGCCCGTCACTTTGCGCGAGAGCTTTCGCGCCGACATCCCGAGAGCCCGCTAAACCAGAACCTCCAGTCGGTCCTGGGTCAGCACTGATCAAGACCAATAGGCTGGAACAAATTCGGCAAAAGTCAACGGCACTAAGGAGTTCACGATGAAACAAATCGCATGCATTCTCGCCCTCGCCCTGATGTCCTGTTCGGCCACCGAGCGCCCCGATTCCGAGACTACGACAATCCCGGCCTCAGGGCCTGCGTCGACGTTACCCGCGGTCGCGTGGCCGGGGCATCTGCCGATCTACGACCACATTGTGATTGTCATCGAAGAAAACAAGGATTGGTCAGAAATCATCGACAATGCGGACGCGCCGCACATCAACATGATGAAAGACAATGGAGCTCTCTTCACCAAAAGTTTCGGCCTTGAACACCATAGTCAAGGCAACTACTACTGGCTCTTCTCAGGCAGCAACCAGGATGTTGGTTTCAACGATAAGGTTCCGGCAACCTGCGATGATGAACCACCCTTTGACTGTACCGACAACTATCCTTTCGACGGATCCAATCTAGGCCAACAGCTGATCGCCAACAATCTCTCTTTCAAAGGCTATTCCGAAAACCTCCCCGCCATCGGATCTACAGTGGATCATACCACTGAATTTATCGAGGCCGACGGAACAACCAGGAAGGTCTACGCGCGAAAGCATGTGCCTTGGATCAGCTTCTCCAACGTACCTAACACCGAAGACGCAGACACTTCATCCAATCTAAGATTCGCGAACTTCCCCACTGACTTCAAACATCTTCCTACGGTTTCTTTCGTTATTCCAGATCTTCAGAATGACATGCACAACATCCGTAAGGAGGACGATCCCACGTTGTCTTACTGCAACGGCAAGGGTAGTGTCTGTGCCGGCGACACATGGCTGCGTGACAACCTCGGCGACTACTATGATTGGGTCCAAGATGACAAGAACAATAGCCTGCTGATCTTCACGTTTGACGAGAACACCGGGTTTCAGGCCGGTTTGACCGAACCCGGCCTCACGATCCCGGATGGGGAGACTTGCGAAGAAGAGCAGGATCCCGACAACCGGGTCAAAAAGACAGCTTGCGGAGAACAAAACCGCGTCGTTACGATCTTCACCGGAGCACGCATCGAACCGTTTCAGTACGACGAGGGCAATGGCATCACCCACGTCAATATCCTGCGCACCATCGAGAGCATGTACGGTTTGCCCAAGTCGGGTGCCCAGTCGCAGCCCGCCGTCGATGCAGGAATCACGGACGACTTCATCATCATCGACGTGTTCCGGCCGGCGCGGTAGCTCGCCGATCACCACTAGGACTCACTCGACACAATTGGGAGAGTAGAGATTCTTGATTGCCGGCCGGGCCCAGCGTCAAGCTCCCGGACGCGCGATTTCGAGCTTCTTCATCCGGTTGCGCAAAGTCGGCGGGGTCAACCCTAGCCGTTCTGCGGCGTTGCCAAGACCTTTGACTTTCCAGCCGCACTCCTCGAGGACTCTGCGGACATGGCTACGCTCCAGATCGATCAGGCGCTCGGGATTCGCCCAGGGTGTTTTTCCCACGCCGAAGGTCTCCTCCAAGAACAGGGAGTCGCCCGGCGACAGAATCAGCGCCCGCTCGACTACGTTCTCGAGTTCCCGGACGTTGCCTGGCCAGGCATAGGCGGCGAGGCGCTCCATCACCAACTGTGGAATCCTCTCGATCGCCTTACCCAGCTTGGCCTGTTTGCAGTTGACGAAATAGTGCACCAGCAACGGCAGGTCACCGTGGCGCTCCCTGAGCGGCGGTAATTCGACGGGAAAAACCGTCACGCGGTAGTAGAGGTCGGAGCGAAAAGTCCCTTCCGCCATCGCCTGCTGGAGATCTCGGTTGGTGGCGGCGATGATCCGCACGTCGACCTTGATCGTCTTGACTCCGCCCAACCGTTCGAATTCCCCTTCTTGCAGCACCCGCAGTAGCTTGGCCTGGACTTCCAGCGATAGATCGCCGATCTCGTCGAGAAAGAGGGTGCCGGCGTCGGCCAGTTCGAAGCGGCCCGCCCGACGATTCACCGCGCCGGTATAGGCTCCCTTCTCGTGACCAAAGAGTTCGCTCTCGATCAAGGTGGTCGGCAGAGCGGCGCAGTTGACCTTGACCAACGGACGGTCGCGACGTGGGCTGAGCCGGTGGAGAGCTCTAGCGATGAGTTCCTTGCCGGTGCCAGTCTCACCCAGAATCAACACCGTGGCATCGGTGGCTGCGACCTGCTCAACCTTGAACAGCACTTTTCGCATCGCCTCACTTTCGCCGACGATCTCTTCGAAATGGCTGCTGATCTCCTCTTGTAGATAGACGTTCTCAGCCTCCAAGCGATTCTTCAGGACCGCCAACTCGCCCTCGGCGTGGCGCCGGGTCTCGACTTCTTGCTGCAGGCTGTGATGAAGCCGGGCATTCTGCAGCGCCGCTGCTGCTCGCGACGCCAGCAGCAGCACCGTCGTCGAGCGCTGGGAGGAAAAGACATCCGGACTGCGGTCGTTCTCGAGATAAACAATCTCCACCACCTGGCCCCGATGCAGCAGCGGAAAACAGTGCAGCGAGCGAGGCTGCGCACGCTGCATGTAGGGGTCCGAAGCAAAGCGGGGGTCGCTCGTGGCCTCGCCGAGACACACCGCCTCTCGCGTGCGGGTGACAAAGCGGACCACCGCCGCGGAGATCTCCGAGTAATCCTCGAGCACCAGGTTCTCCATCAAGTCGACCTCGCCATCGGCGCCGCTCGCTTCGATGACGATCTGCTCTCCGTCCTGCCGCAGCAAGAATCCGCGCCGAGCGCCCGCATTTTGCAGCAGCAGGGTCATCAGGCGGCGCAGGAGTCTGGCCAAGTCGAGTTCATTCGAAAGCGCGCTCTCGGCGCGCTCAAGACTGGTCAGATCGAGCGGACTGGCGCCGTCGCCCGGTGCCGACAAAAGGTCTGGATAGCTCTCGAACAGCTGATCGACTTTGGCGCGAGCGCCCCAGCGGCCATAAACCGCGACTGCCGCCCGCAGATAAGCCCCGGCAGCGCGCTGCTGCTCGATCTCCAAGCAGAACTCGCCGGCGAGTTCGCGGGCCAGAGCTTCCTCGTGGGGAAAGCCACTCAGCCGAGCGCCCTCGATCGCTCGCTCGAAAAGCGCCAGCACCACGTCAGCCGCACCGGCGGAGCGCTGCCGGTGCGCTATCACCAGATCCAATCGGTGCTGATAGATCTCCGGCGCGGCTTGAGCCTGGCGCTCGAGCCGCGCATAACAGGCGCTGACCTCGGACTCTTCCACGGCACCTTGGTCAATACCTCCGGTCGCTGCGAGGCTATCCCAGAAGATCAGGCAGCGGTAGAAGTCGAAGGGAAAGAGCGGCAACATGCCGTTGAGCATCGCCAGCGACTCGCGCGCCGCACGCGCCGCCGCGACGTGTTGGCGCAGCATAAAGCGCACCATCATCTCCGGCCCGATAGCCCGCAGGCGCACGCTCGCCACGGCTCCCGGAGGGATATCGGCGGTGTCGATCGCCTGCTCGACCGTGCACCGGCCGAGCAACACGCCGGCGAGCCGGGCCACCCCTTCGATGGCGTTCGCCATCATCAGCTGACCGAAACCCTGGACTTTGGCGTGATGCTCAAGAGCCAACGCCTCGACCTCTGCCAATTCGCTGGTGCCAAGGAGGCTGGCGATCGACATTTGCAACCCACACGCACTTGCCAAGTGAAGATCGCCGGATTCGAGATTGCGGCGGAAATGTTCGGTGAAACGCTGCTGGAGAACGTCGGGATGCAAGGTCCTCCCGCCGACCAACAGGTCGAAAATCATCCGGCAGCTGTTTTCCTGGCTTTTCCCTTCTGGACGGTCCGCAAGCGCCAGTCCGAACTCACCAACACGGCGCCCGGCCGCGATGTCCTCCAGCTCGCCGCAGTACACCTCGCTCATCAGGGTATAGGCCAGCGGCGAGGACGGACCGAGGCCGTGAATGGCGGTGAGGTCCACCAGCCGACAAGTCGCCAACCGGAGGAGGGGGATCCGGGTCCATGCCGCCATGAGCACAGTCCGCGCCAGGAGCCTTGATACGGCGATCAGTGCGGGGTCCCGAAGAGTCGGCAGCTGGCCAACGCCGCCTTCTTTTACCGCCGCCAGCACCGATTCAACCCCTCGGTCAGCGGCCTCCACCGCGGTCGTGAGATCCGCGGATTCGGGTTGCATCGGGATCTCCACCCCGAGG
Source organism: Candidatus Multivoradales bacterium (assembly GCA_965248925.1). Taxonomy (GTDB): domain Bacteria; phylum Acidobacteriota; class Thermoanaerobaculia; order Multivoradales; family J023; genus CBDFLE01. The sequence goes on from CBDFLE010000005.1 coordinate 1,935,931, forward strand.
CGCCCGACGATGTCGAGCGAAAGGCGGATCGCCTCTTCCTCCTCACGCCGGGCGTAGAGCATGTAGATCCGAGCCTCGTGGGCCGGCACCGCGTCGAGCAGGCTGGAAGCATTGCGGCATAGGGCCTCTGCCAGGCACTCAGCGGCCTCGAAGTCCCCGGCCAGCGAAGCCGCTTCGGCGGCCTCCACATGCAGGGACCGGTTGAGCTCGTAATCCGCGCGCCAGGAAGCGGCGCGGCTAACGGTGGCGGTCTCGGCCAGCAACATTTCAAGGGCCCGGTTGAAATAGGCCGAGGCCGTCGAAAAGGCACCTGAAGCCCTGGCCTGGCGGCCGGCTTCCGTGTTGAGCCAGCTCAATTCCCGGCGCTCCTCCGGTTCCGTGATCAAGTGAGCCGCTTGATTGAGGTGGTCAGCAACCGCAAAGAGATCGTAGCGGCTCACTTCGCGCCGATCCCGCAGCAGACGCCCTATCCGCAGGTGGAGGTTGACCCGCTCCTGCGGCTGGAGAAGATGGTAGGCACCTTCCCGCACCCGGTCGTGAACGAACGCATAGCGTCGACTCTTGCCCTTTGGCTGCCCCCATGGGGAGGCGTCGGCGTGGACAAAAAACCCTTGCCGACAAGCTTCGACCAGGATCCCTTCGGTCTGTCTCTCTCCCGGCACGGTGTTGCCGAAGCATCGCCACCGCAGACCGCGGCCAGGGTCTCCACGTCGACCTCTTTGCCGAGCATCGACGCCACCGCCACCGCCCGGCGTGCGGCGCTGGGGAGTTCGGTGAGCCGGTGAGCGATCAGCTCGATGACGTTCTCCGTCGCCTCGAGCTTGGTGATCTGACCCAGGTCCCAGGTCCAGCGAGCTGAAGGCAGAAAGCTATCCGATGATTCGCTGACGGTAAAACGCAGCAGGCCGCGCCGGTGGAGAGTGCTGAGGAAAGTGTGAGCGAAAAAAGGATTGCCGGCGGTCTTGCGGTAAACCAGCCTGGCCAGGGGCGCCACCTCCGACGACTCCAGGTGCAAAGTCTCGCTGACCAACCTGGAAAGCGCCGCCTCGGTCAGCGGCGGCAGCCTCAGGGAGTCGATGTCGACGCCCTGCTCGGAGATGTGTTCCAATGTATGAGCCAGCAAGTGGTCTTGGTCGACCTCGCTGTCGCGGTAGGCCCCCAACAACAGGAAAGCTCCTCTCTCGCCGGTCACCAAACTTGCCATGAGTGCCAAGCTAGCCGGGTCGATCCAATGCAGATCGTCGAGAAAGATCACCAGCGGCGTACTGTCCTTCACCGCCACGAGCGACGCCAAGAAACTACAAATGCTGACGTGGAAACGGTTCATGGCGTTTGCCGGTGCCGCTTCGAGCACCGGCGGCGGCTCCCCGACCAGGCTGAGGAGTTCGGGCAGGGCCTCGGTCACTACGCCGAAGTTGCTGCCCAATTCCGCCTCCAGGAGCCGCCCCCAGCTGGCAGCCTGCTGCGGGTTGGCGCCGAGCCGCTGCTCCACCAAACTTCGCAGGGCGGTGAGGATCCCGGCGTAAGGCATCGCTCGCGAGTTGGGGTCGAACGTGCCGCTGGCGAACAGCCCCCCCCGCCGTATCACCGAGCAACGGATTTCCTCGACCAGGGAGGTCTTGCCAACCCCGGAGTAGCCCGCCACCAACCGCACCGACCCACGTCCCGCAGCGGCGGCGGCCAGTGCCTGTTCCAACCAGTCCAGCTCCACTTCCCGGCCGAACAGCCCTTGGGGTAGCTCGAAGCGCTCCGCCACGTCGCGCTCACCGAGCTCGAAGGGGCGGATCTCACCACCGTCCGCCAGCTTGGCAAGGCAACGCTCGAGATCATAGAGCAGGCCCAGGCCGCTCTGGTAGCGCTCCTCCGCGGCCCTGGCCAGCAGCTTGCCGACGATCGCCGAGACCACGGTCGGGATGGCGGACCGGTAGGCGCGAGGATCGGGCGCGTCGACGGCGATGTGGGCGTGGACCAGGGCCATCCTATCGGTGGCCTCAAAGGGAAGCCGGCCGGTCAGCATCTCGAATAATACGACACCGAGGGAGTAGAGATCGGCACGGTAGTCGAGCTGCCGATTGATACGCCCGGTGGCCTCCGGCGCCAAGTAGGTAGGATCCCCCTCCAGCCGGTTCGGGGGACGGAGCCGCCACGCTTCTCGCCCTACCTGGCTGGCGCGCCCCAGACCGGTGAGGAGCACTTGCCCCGTTTCTTCGTCGTAGAAGACGTTGGCGGGCCGCAGATCCCGGTGCATCAGGTCGCGCCGGTGAAGCGCGCTCAAGGTGCTGGCCAGTTGGGCACCTATCTTGAGCGCGGAGTTCAGTGGCAGCGCACAGCCATGCCGACTCAAGAAGTGTTCTAGGGGGGCGCCGGGAACGCTAGCAAGCACTAACACCGCCGAACCGTTCTTGCCGATGAGATCGAGGACAGCGATCACCCCGTCGACATTGATATCGCGACAGACCTCGAATTCATGTTCGAGCAAGGCTCTAGCGTTGCTAGTCGAGCCGGAGCCGTTCCCCGAGGCCTTCAACAGCACGCGCCGCCCGTCGGACGTGCGCCGCGCTCGCCAGAAGCAGTGAGCGCCACCACCGATCTCCTCACTGACTTCGAACCCCTCAAAGTCCATTCCCCACCTCCCACGGTGCATTGCTGAGATGTCTTATCCTAGCAAAAGCACAGAAATTCTGCCTACCTCGTAATTCCTCCCCAATTGCACTGAGGGCAGCGACGAGAGCGGGTGTCGTAGCCGCTGCACGGCTTGCCACACTCAGGACGGGGTGGCGCTTCTCTCCGTTGATCAGATGCACCAAAAACTCACCCTCACCCAAGGCCAGCCGCCAACACGCCGACCCGCACCGGCTGGTTGTGCTCGTCGACCCGGATCGCGCCGGTGCCGTAGAGCACTTTGAGATTGGCCAGTGGGTTCTCTGCCACGACGACCAGGTCAGCCAGCTTGCCGGGCTCGACCGAGCCGATCTCGGCCACCCGGCCAAGCGCCTCGGCGCCGAGGAAAGTCGCCGAGCGCAGCACCTCAAGGGGGTGGAAACCTGCTTCGCGCAGCAGTTCGAGTTCGCGGATGTAGCCGAAGCCGTAAAGCTTGTAGATAAAACCGCTGTCGGGGCCGGCGGTGACCCGGCCGCCACGGTTCTTGTACTCATTGAGAAACACCATCCAACGACGGAAGTTGTCGCGCCAGGCGACCTCGTCTTCGGTCGACCAGTCGAACCAGTAGGAACCGTGCGGCTTACGGCTCGGGCGGTAGAAGTCCCACAGCGACGGCAGGGTGTACTCCTCGTGCCATTCGGCGCGGCGGGCGCGCATCAGGTCGCGGCTGGCTTCGTAGATGGTCAGGGTCGGGTCGAGGGTGAAGTCGAGTTCTAGCAACTCCTCCATCACCGCTTCCCAGCGGGCGCTGCCGGGGCCCACAGCCAGCCGGCCGCGCCAAAGCGGTGCTGCTCGTTAGTTGTAGTTGTAGTCGAGCGGGTAGTCCTGGATCACCCGATCGTCAAACAATGCCTCGGGCAGGCCATACCAATGCTCCATCGAGGTCAATCCCCAGCGCGCGGTGCCGGGCACATTGACCCGGGTGACCGCCAGCTGGGCATGGTGGCAGGCGGTTCTCAGGCCGCGGGCGGTGGCCTCCTCGATCGCCGCTTGCATGATGTCGGGCCGATAGCCGCAGAACTTCAGCCCGGTGGCGCCTCACCCTCGGCCAGAAATGCCGTCCGCAGGGTCTCGCGGAACTCCTTGCCGCCGGCCTTGGGCGGGGCGTCCAGATGCTCGGCCGGGTCGCACATCGTGACCCGGCGAAAGAACTCCTCGGGGGTGATCTCCATCGCCCCGAGGAGCCTCTCGAGGCTCGACAGGGTCACCACGCGGGTGGCCCAAACCCGGGTCAGGTAGCCGCCGCTGAAGCCGGCTCGCACCTCGATCTCGGTCTGATTCAGCGGGTGGGCCTCGATCACCCGCTGAAGAATCTCGATCAGTTGCTGTTGAAGCTGCCCTGGCATAGTCGCGCCCTCCTGCCCCGCTGGCATCTGTCGGCATCTGCCGGCAAAGTCTCCAAATTCAACGATCAGACTAGTTCGATCAACAAAATCTTCTCTCATTTTCTCTGAAAGGGAATGGTTTTGTCTAGACGGAAAGGAGAGAGCTAGGGTCACAGCAGACCCCGCGGAGAAACCCAGCCGCGGTATCGGACCGCCCCAAGACCTGTAGACCCGGAGTCAGCCAGTTGAAAAAATCCACCGATTCCCCCCAGACCCCAGCCGCTGGCGCCGCGGCCGGTCGCCACGATTTCCTGGAGAGCACCCGTCTGGATGTCAAGCGAGTCGCAGCCAACTGGAGCGGTCACAGCCACGAGCCCGCAGAGCCGCCGGAAGGGGCCGCGGGATGAGCGGGGCACCGCCAGTACAACCGCTTGAGCGAGGAAGTCCTGGCCAGCCTGAAGTCCCGAGTGCGGAGCGACGAGATCCGAGCCTTCAAGGAAGTTCCGGCGGGTCTGGATCTCTTTGGCCAGTGCGCACCCCGCCGAAGCCATTCTTGCGCGCGCCTACGAGCGATTATCGCCGGCCTCCATGCAGGTGGAATACCGAAGAGGAATCCTGAATTTTGCCCTATCTTCGCCAGAATCTGTCGCCACTTGGCCTCAAGGCCAGTGAATACTCGTCTTCGGCGGGAGAAATCCCTACATGGAATTCAGTAGCTCCGAAGAGCCGACTGCGAAAAGCTGGGCCATCGGGACCCAAATGAACCGAGGAACTGAAGTTTCTGCGAATTGGCTTGTAACTTTTGAATCGAATCTGCGCCTATAGATGTTTGAAGGCCCAGCCCAGCCACTCGGCTGGCGGCGAAATCAGCTGATGATCGGGGACGATTGAGATTATGGTAGCTGCAAACCGACCGATAAGAGCCAGAAGCCACCCGGCCTACCGGGTCACTCCATGGATGGTTTGCTTGCTGCTGGTGGCAGCCTTGTGGGTCTGCCCAACAGCCGTTTGGGCGCAGGGTCCGCGCGCGGTATTGGTGGTCGGCAATGTGAGCCTGTCAGCAGCGGATGCGGCGGTCGCGATACGCCTGGACGCCCTGGGATTCGAGGTGTTGGTGGTCGACGACTCCAAGGCAGCTCCGAGCGACGAGCGGGGTGCCGCGTTGGTGGCGATCTCATCAAGCGTTAGACCTGCCCGCCTCGACTCCGGCTTCCGCGACCTCGAAACCCCGCTGGTGGTCTGGGAGCATCAGCTTTTCGCCGCCCTGGGCCTCACCGAAGGCGAAGAAGACACTGATTTTGGCCGCACCAGCGGTGAGACCGAAGTGGCCATCGTCCAAGCTAGTCACCCCCTTGCCGCCGGCCTGAATGGCACCCCGACAACCACTTCGAGCCCCTCCACCTTCGCCTGGGGCCGACCTGGTTCGGCAGCAGAGGTAGTGGCCACCGAGGTTGGCAACCCCGAGCATGCCACCCTCTTCGCCTACGAGGCTGATGTCATCATGCCCGGCCTGCTGTCGGCACCGGCGCGGCGAGTGGCCCTCTTCATGGACGGCACCAGCAGCGCCGTCTTGACCGCGGAAGGGCTGGCGCTCTTCGATGCCGCGGTAATTTGGGCCAGCAGCCGGGGAGTTCCCAACTTACGACCGGTTGTGGCCATCACCGCGCCGGTTTCCGGAGCTACGTTCACCGTTGGCGAGAGCATCACTTTCACTGCCCAGGCATCCGATGCCGATGGCAACATCGCGTCGGTCAGCTTTCAGCTCTATGGCATATCGGTGGGAAATGCCACTACCGCGGCTCCCTACTCGCTGCGAATCTCCAATTTACCGGCGGGGCTCTATGCGCTGCGGGCGCGGGCGGTCGACGAGCGGGGCTTGGTAACCGTCTCGGAACCGAGCTACTTCCAAGTTGGCTCGCAAGCCTATAGCGCCTTGCTGGTCGCCGGAAATGATGGGCCAACGGCCGGTGATCAGGCGATCCTCGAACACCTCAATCGCCTTGGACTGATGGTCACCACGGCGGTGGACGAAACCGTCACAGCGGACAGCGACACGAGCCACACGGTGGTGCTGGTTTCGGCGTCGGCCCGCGCCGGTAAGCTCCGGTCGGTACTTCGTGACGTCGAGACTCCGGTGATGACCTGGGACCACGGTTTCTATCGTCGGCAACAAATGACTGGCCCGATCTCTAGCGTCGATCATGGGGTTGAGGGTGATCAAGCAGCAGTTACCCTCGACGCCGGCAACTCGTTTCTGGCGGCCGGCCTCCAGGGCTCGCCGCTGCTCTTTACCCATCCTCAGACCCTCGCTTGGGGAGTAGCGAGCGACGAAGCGCAAATCGTGGCGACGCTCGCCACCGACGACGGACGCGCAGCCCTCTTCGCCTACCAGCCTGGGGCAGCCATGGTCACGGCGATCGCCCCCGCCCGCCGCCTCGGCTTTCCCCTCGCCCGCAACGCCGCCAGCGAGCTGAGTGCGGCCGGCTGGCGTCTATTCGAGACCGCGGTAGCCTGGAGTGCTGGCTTCGATGCCTTTGCCAACAACCAGCCTCCACAAGTTGATTTGTCGGCTCCAGCAGACGGCTTGGCGGTGCCGGCCGGCGAACCGATCGCCCTGGCGGCCAACGCCGTTGATCTTGACGGCAGCGTGGCGGAAGTGATCTTCAAAGCCAACGGTGAGACTATCGCGACCACAAGTGCAGAGCCCTACTCGGCGACCTGGATGGGTGCCGCCGTCGGTCGCTACGCGGTGACCGCGGAAGCGCGAGATGACCGCGGCGCGGTGACCATCTCATCACCTGCACGAGTCGAAGTCGGCACCCCGCCAGGCTCGGTCCTGATGATCGTTGGCAGCGAGCCGAGCTCAGGCGATACGACGGTCGCAGTCCGCCTGCAATCGACCGGTTACAACGTGACCCAGATCAGCTCCGAAGCATTCTCACCGGCCGACGGGCTGGTGGCCAGCGCGCTGCTGGTGTCCGCCACCGCCCGCGCAGGCGACCTCGGTAGGGTGCTTAGTAATCTACCGATTCCGACGCTGACCTGGAATCACCATCTATTTGACAATCTAGGCATGACCGGCACCGAGAACGGCGTCGACCACGGCCGTGCGCCGGATCAATTCCAGCTCGAGGTGTCCGGCGGATCGTTCCTGGCCGCCGGGCTGAGTGGCGGGGTTGGGGTTTCCTCGGCGCCGTCCCGGTTCACCTGGGGCATGCCGAACAGCGAAGCGGCGGTCGTCGCAACTCTGGTGGGCGACCCGGGCCGGGCAGCAATCTTCAGCTATGAGCGCGGCGCCTTGATGCCCGGTGGTGTTGCCCTCGCCCGGAGAGTCGGATTCTTCCTCGGAACCACCGGTGCCAACAGCTTGGTCGACAACGGATGGGCCTTATTCGATGCCGCGATGGCTTGGACAGCTGGCCTTGAGCCTGGAAACCGGCCACCGTCGGTCAGCATCACCACGCCTGCGGCCGGGACCGAGTTTGCCCTCGACGAGACCCTTACATTCTCAATCGAAGCTAGCGACATCGATGGCACAGTGGCCAGGGTTGAAGTGCTGGCGGCGGGTACCACCATCGGCGTCGCCACAGCTTCACCGTGGCAAGTCGAATGGACCGCTTCCTCGGCGGGCGTGGTGCCGATCGCCGCTCGGGCCGTTGACGATCAGGGCGCGGCGACCCCCTCGGCACCGATCTCTATTGTCATCGGCGGTGCTTCGCGAACGGCCCTGCTGATCGTTGGCGAATCGGATCTTGGCGCGGGCGATGCCGCGGTGCGCTCTCATCTTGAACGCTTGGGGTATCAGGTTGCGGTGGCGAGTGCGACGGATGTGACGGCGGCAGAGGCCGGTGAAGTGGCGGTGGTCTTGATCTCCTCCACGGTCAGAGCGCGCGAGATTGATCCGGCGTTCAGCGATCTGGAGGTGCCGATCATCACTTGGGAAAACCGGCTCTACGACGATCTCGGTTTCACCGGCGATCAGGCGAACGTCGATTTTGGGCGAGCCCGGAAGCAGATCGCCATTGATGTCACCGATGGCGCACTGTTCGGTCAGCCTGATCTCGCCGGTCTCACCGGTGTTACCACCCGTCCCCGAGCCATGGCCTGGGGCCTCCCCGGCGCAGCAGCACAGGTAGTGGCGAGGCTCGCCGACGGCTCCGGCCTGGCGACCCATTTCGCCTATGAGGCTGGCAGCGAGATGGCGGTCGGAATAGCTCCTGCAAGGCGTGTCGCCCTCGGCCTGCACAACGGTACCGCTGCTGCTCTGGCGCCAGCCGGCTGGGCGCTCTTCGATGGCGCCATCGCCTGGGCCACCGGCATCGAAATCGCCCCGCTACCCGACGACACGACCCCGCCAAGTCTGGCGATCACGGCCCCGGTAGACGGCACCATCGTCAACACCTCAACTCCGACCATCACCCTGACCTATGACGATCCGCGCAGTGGCATCGAGGCCACGACTCTCGAAGTGCGGCTCGACGGTGGAGTGATCACCTCCAGTTGCCAGGTCACCGCCAGTGGGGCAACCTGCCAGGCGATTGCACTCGCCGAGGGCAGTCATGGCTTGACAGCGACCATCGCCGACCTGGCGGGGAACTTGGCGACGGCGGAGGCTAGCTTCTCGGTTGAATTGTTGGTGCCAGATGCGGTTTCGCCAAGTATTTTGGTTCTTGCCCCTCATACCGGAGAAATCTTGATCGCTGAACTGCCGAGTGTGATCGTCACCTATTTCGATAGGAAAAGTGGGATCGCAGAAAGCAGCTTCCTGGCAGACCTCGACGGAGTTGCTCTAGCATGCACCGTCGGTCCTATCGAGGCCTCCTGCGACGTTACCGAACTTGCGGCAGGCCGTCACACCCTCGCTGCCAGTGTTCAAGATAGTGCCGGGAATGAAGCGGCCATCACCTTTGAATTCACGGCGCTATTGGCAAGACCAGATACCAGCGCCCCAGATCTACAAATCTCCTCGCCTCTCGACGGTACACTTGTCGGCGACGCCACGCCCGAGATCCGAGTAGCATATGCGGACGACGACTCGGGGCCAGATCTGCAATCACTCTTGATCGAAGTCGACGGCGTCGATCTCATCTCCTGGTGTCAGATCACAGCCGACTTCGCCGCCTGCGAATCCACCACCCTGGCTTCCGGCAGTCATTCTGTCGTGGCCGAGATCAGCGACCTCGCCGGTAACACCACGACTGTTAACCGAGTGTTCACTCTAGATCTCGATCTACCGGTGGTGATCACCTCACCGCAATCGGGTCTCCTCACCCAAGCGTCGACCCTCGATGTCATCGGCACCGTATCGCCCTTGGCCGACTCGGTCGAAGTTGCTGGGATCACCGCCCAGCTCAGCGAAGGCTCGTTCGAAGCACTCAACGTTCCGCTCACAGAGGGTAGCAACACCCTGACCGTGATCGCCCGCAACGTGGCCGGTGGCAACGGCCTCGCCAGCGTAACCCTGGTACGCGATACTGAAGGGCCGCGAATCACCTTGATCAACCCTCCCGATGGCTTCGTCACCACTTCCCCGCACCTCATCATTACCGGTGAAGTCGTCGATCTTACCTCCAGCAACACTGAAGCGGCCGTCGTTTCGGTGGAGGTCAATGGGCTCGTCGCGGAAGTCGACCACCGGAGCTTCGTCGTGCCGGAGCTGCTCTTACAACCTGGGGAGAACTCCATCACCGCTGTCGCCCGAGATGCGCTTGGCAACAGCCACAGCACAACGCGAATCATCCACCGGGTGATTGATTCCTCAGCCCGTCTAGAGGAGATCAGCGGCAACCTCCAGTCAGCGGCCGTTGGCACGGCGCTCGCCGAGCCGCTGGTGGTGCGCCTGACAGATGCCTTTGGAACGCCGCTGATCGGTCAACAAATCACCTTTGAAGTGACCCGTGGTGACGGTTCTCTGATCGACTTTCCCGAGGCCGTGCGCACTTTCCGAGTTCGCACCGACAGCAATGGACTAGGGTCGGCGAACTTCACCCTCGGCCGCCGGGCGGGATCAGGAAACCATGAAGTCACCGCCTCTGCTGCCGGCCGAATTGGCTCGGTGATCTTCTGCGCCTCGGGCACTTCCAGAATTCCAGAGCGAATCGTCAGGATCGCTGGCGATAATGCGATGGGAAGCCAGACCGCGATTGCCGGCAAGCGTTTCGCCAAGCCCCTGCTTACCCAAGTCTTCGACTCCTACGGCAATCCAGTCGCCGGGGTCACCGTCACTTACCAGGTTACCGATGGCGGCGGCAGCTTTGCGGGTCAGGCCACGGCTTTCGCTACCACCGATGCCGACGGCAAAGCAGCCGTTTTCTTTGCTCTCGGCCCCGAGGAGGGGGTCAATAACAACCGAGTAGAGGCAGCGTTCGATGATGGGCAGGCAGCGCCCGCGATGTTCCAAGTCGGCGGCCAGATCCCCGGACCCGTCGAGCTGACCTCAGTGATTGGCGTCGTACTCGACAACGCCGATTTACCTGTGCCGGGCGTCACGGTGACGATCGCCCACTTGACAACGGTGAGCGATGCGCAAGGGCGCTTTCAGATCACCTCCACACCCGCCGGCAGACTGATGCTCGAAGTCGATGGAGCAACGGCCACCCGCCCTGGCACCTGGCCCCATCTGGAATTCGAACTGATCGCTGTCAGTGGCCGAGAAAACCAACTCGGCATGCCGATTCGTCTGCTGCCACTCGATGATGGCGGCGTGCGCTTGGTGGGCGGAAATCAAGACGTGACCCTACCGATCGCCGGCGTAGCTGGTGTCGAGTTGACCGTCTTCGCAAACTCGACCACCTTCCCCGATGGCAGCTCCACCGGCGCCCTCTCTCTCACCCAGGTTCACGCCGACAAAGTACCGATGGTAGCTCCCATGGGCTCCAACTTCATGCTCGCCTGGACCGTCCAACCGCCAGGGGTGAAGTTCGACCCACCGGCACGGATCGCCATCCCCAACATGGGCGAGGCGCCGGGTACGGTGGTCGACATGTTCAGCTTCGATCATGAGCTGGGAGAATTCGTCTCGATCGGTACCGCGAGCGTCAGCGAGGATGGCAGTCAATTGCTCTCGAATCCTGGATCGGGAGTGATCAAGAGCGGCTGGCACGGTTGCGTGCCGCCGCCGGCACCCCCGAGCAATCTCTGCAAAGGTGGAGCGTGCACTGCCTGCGCACCCACCGGCCCGGTCAGTACCTGCACCGAGTGTCAGCACTGCGACGGACCCGACGGCTGCGAACCCAACAGGATTGTCGATATTCAAGTCACCATCGAAGAAGATCGGGATACCGTGCCCGAAGGCAATACGCCGATCTCGCCCAGAAGAGCCCAGACCCGACCCATAGCGACACCGGCCAAGCAAGCGACACAACAACGCACCGTTGGGCTCAACGCGATGGTGAGCTTCACCGCCAAAGCCACCCCCGAAGGCGAGTGCCAAGACCCGCTGACCTATGAGTGGGACTTCGGCGATGGCGAAACCGACATGGGCAAAACAGTCGAGCACCGCTTCAAAAAGAGAACCGTGGCCAACGATGATATGCCATTCATGACCACCGTCACCATCGCTTGCCCGAGCTGCCCGGACATGACACTTGACGAAGTCTGGGAAGTAGAAGTCGAGGGTAGCATCGAGATCCAGCGGGTGATCTCGGATCAGCTGCCAGGGCTGACCTGCAACTTCCTCGATCGTGCCGCAGGGGACGGCCCCAACAACCCGATGCTGATGGGCTGCAGGAGTGGTTCAGACGCCCAGATCCGGGTCGTCACCAAGATTGAACCACCAGCAGCGGAACCGCTAGCGCGAATCCAGGTGCGCCGCAAAGGCGGCACTGAGCGCAAGGGAGAGAACTTCGCCAAGCAGGCACCCGCCGAGACGGCGGTGATGTTCCAGGCAGACAATGGTGCAGAAATCTACGAGATCGTCGCTGGATTCTTTGAGAACGATACTGTCGGACTAGAGGATGAAGAGATCATGAACGGCGACATCTTTCCGCACAATGTGCAGGTGGTTACTCTTGGGGACTACGAAGGTGCGGCAGGAACACTGGAGTTTCAAGGTGCAATTCCGGGGACCGGCGTAGCCGGCGCCCTGCTGCGAGCATATCTCACGGGCGCTACCCCTCCACGCGCACTAGCTACGCCAAGACCTACAGCAGCAAGCAGTCTCGACCATCCAGTCGGCATTCTCCCTGCGGCAGGATCATGCACCGACACTTCTACCTTCGAGTACTCTTTCTCGTCGTCTACGTCCGAAAGTACTGAAGTAGCAAAGACCGATCAGATCGAAGAAATCATCCGCGAAATAGTCATGCCCCACTCCGAATCTATCCGGGCGTTCTTCGCGAATTCGGACAGTCCAACCGCGATATTCCCGCAGGCGACTGGTGAAGGTCCCTGGACCGACTCTAGAGGCATCACTTGGTCGCAAATGAATCACCCTCTACTATTCCTGGCCTTTGGCAGTGTCCGCATAAACACGGAAGTCTTAGAAGTAGAAGTTCGAAAGTTCGACCTCAAAGTACTCAGAGTCAGATTTCGAGGTAACTTCGAGGATGCGTACGATTTCGCTATCAAGAAGTTCGGAAACCGCAACGGTGCAATCACCCAATCCGGCTATTCTTCACTAGGGCAAGAAGGCCATGTTTTCAGAGACTCAATCGAGTTTGAGCGCACCGCAAACTACTCACTAGGTATCTTCTTCCCATGACCACTAGTCGACTCAGGACGTCAGCTCTAGCCATTCTCTTCTACCTGACCTTGATGGGCGAATCACATCCGACGCATGCAAAATCACAGAGCACTCGGTGGTGCGAAACAACGATGGACTCGCCCCTTCCGATCTCTATTTTAACGAGATCAAATAGGGATGCATGGCCATCTATAACAATCGCAGATATTAAGGGAAATGCGAAATGTCATGATCTCATATGGCGTACACTCGACGAGCTATCAGCTATTCTCACTTCTCCACCGTCTGCAGATCACAAATTCGTCTCACTAAAACTCGATCAACTAACGCTGATGCGGCATGCGGCAATCCAATCTCCAGGCTACGGAAACCAACTAGTCACGAGCGCCATCGACTCAACATGCCTCACAGTCCTTGCGAAGCATTTTGACCAACAATGGTTGGTAGAGCCATATCTCCGACATCAGCTAAATGAACTTATGGCAAGAACTCTAAAGGTCTCCCATTGGATGTCCTGGATCAAACAAGAACATCCTGACCTGGACCTCTTCATCACTGAAAGCGACAGTGACAGGCTCCCGGCGGCGGCGTTGCGCATCATCGCCAACACGGGCTCACTCCTCTCTGATGGGCCTGGTTTGCTGGATCCCCGAGGCCTACGAAACCTAATCGACGAGCCAAACACTCACGTTCTGTTGTGGCGAGCACTAGGAATTTACATCGAGACCCAACTCAGCCTGCGTTACCTAGTAGACTACATTGAAAAGACACCAGAACGCCCCTCTGAAATACCTGATGCAGCGGCAGTAGAATTCACTCTAGCTCTAGATGAAGAAACACGTTCCATGTCTAAAGAACGGACACTTGGGATGGCCGTATTCCCTGCGCAATCCGTCGTCGAACTGTTAGAGAGCTTGCACAACGGATTCATCGATTGGCGATATGGCTTTGACTACTCAAGAAAAGGGATACATGAATTTGTTTTCCCGAAGCTACGAGCACATCTCAACACACCACGAGATGCCCGTGCAGTCAATTTACCTCTTCCGCTTGAACTCGTAGTCCAGGGCCACCATTGGTTCGCGGATTCCATCCCTTCAGTGGCAAAATGGAATACAGAAGAGCCCCCTGAATTCGCCGGTGCACGCCTTCGCATGCTCTGCAACGAGGGCAAAGAACAGTTCTGGTACCTGCCGATCGAGTCCGGGGACTCGATCGTGACGGCTAGCCAATGGCGAAAGGAGAGAGTGCCGCCCAATAGCAGTACGTCACTAGAGTTCGTTCTCTTATCTCCACCGATTGAAGAGCCTGGAACATACAGCTTCAGACTAGAGATATTTGACCGCCCCTTCGCTACGAACGGACCGAGCGATCCGGAGCTACTTACACTCCGGGCTCCCGCTATTGAGATCAATGTCCGCACCCGGACTCCTGCAGAGGATCGCTGCTGGCAGTCCGGACAGGCCCTCCTGGAGCAGTCATTTTCGGATCCGAAAGGCGATTGGATTCGGGCATCGGATCCCGATGAAACCACCCGCTTGCTCGCCACTGTAGAGCGGCTCAAGGAGCCTTGCGAAAAGACCCCCTATGCCCCATATCTGGCGCTGGTCCGCACAATGTTGGTCGTCGAGGAGTCCGGTCCTGAGCCCGCACCCCAGGAGGCAATGACAACGCTGAAACAGTTGTCGGCAGACCAAGACTTCGCGTTCCGGCTCGCAGCCGACGAACTCGGACAGCAGACATTTGGCCAACGATGGGCAGTTGCACCGTGAGCGACCACAAGACTAGCTCCATAGATTTTCGCTAGGAAAAGAGGCATCGCATGAACTCCGGGAATCGACACCAACTCACCAACAGCGGTCGGGCCTGCCTACTTCTCTGCCTGCTGGCGATAGGATCGTTCACCGCCCCTACCCAGGCGCAGCTGGATGCGACTTGCGATGCACAGCTGCTCAACCGCTCGGTGCAGGTCAACGCGGACGGCTCGTTCTTTCTCGCCAATGTGCCGGCTGAGGAGGGACTTCATCGGGTGCGGGTCCACTGCACACCGGACCAAGCCGCACTCAACCAGGGTCAATCGAGCCTTTTTCGGCTGATTCCCAACGGGCAGGTCACCTTGACCGGAATCGACTTCGATAACTTCTTGCCGATTCCTGAAGCAATCCAGGTCGAAGTCACACCTGGGGTTTTGACTCAGGTCGGCCAGATGGTGGGGATCTCGGTGACCGGTATCTTGAGCGATGGCTCGCAGGTCGACATGGGGCGGGTGGATGAGGGGACGGAGTATTGGATCAGCAATCCGCGGCTGGCACGGCTGATAACCACCGGTGATCAGCGGCAGGTGCTGATCGCTCTGGAGCGCGGCCGGGTGCTGGTGGGGGCGCGGCGCGATGGCGTGGTCGGGGCGGTTGAGGTGGATCTGCAAATTCCCAACGACGCCGATGGCGACGGCATGACCGATGAGTTCGAAGAGCTTCTAGGTCTCGATCCGAATGACCCCAACGACGCTTTCGACGACCCGGACGGCGACAATCTGTCGAACTTGCGCGAGTTTGAGCTGGGCACGGATATCTACTCCTCGGATACCGACGCTGACGGCCTGAGCGATGGCCGTGAGGTGGAGCTTGGCACCCTGCCCAATGACCCAGACACCGATGGTGACGGCTTGAATGATGGCCAGGAGCTGGCGCGCGGCACCGATCCGCTGAGCGCGGACTCGGACCTTGACGGCATTGTCGATGGCCTCGAGGTTGGCCTCGGCACTGATCCACTGATCGAAAACGCCACTACCTCGCTGATCGGCCAGGTACGCGACGAGCAGGACTTGATCCAGGCGGGTGCCTCGGTGATCGTTTTCGGCCGGCTGGTCGCCACTACCGACGGCGCTGGCCGCTTCATCCTCGACCATGTGCCGGCCGACCAGGGCAGCGTGGTGGCGTTCGCTCGCGCTCTGCGGGTGGTGGTGGACCAGGAAGGCAACTCAATGGTCGAGGTGCTGGAGGGTGCTTCGGCCGCGACGCTTCCCCGGCCCGATTCCTTCACCGACATGGGGTTGATCCGGGTGCGGCCGATGAGCGGCCGGGTGTCGGGCGCGGTGCTCGATCCGCGCGGCGATGCGGTGGCCGGCGTTCGGGTGACGCTGACGCTGGGCCTTGAGCGCCGCTCGACCCAGGCCGATATCACCGGTGTTTTCAGCTTTGAGAATCTACCCGCCGGCTCCTTCAATCTCGAAGCGATCGATGGCCAGACCGGCTTGCGGGGTCGCGCACTGGGCGTGCTGCCTGGCGACGGCGAGGCGCTGGCGGACATCCAGCTCGGCGCCTTCGGCGCCATCTCTGGGCGGGTGCTGGACAGCGACGGTGAGACCCCGGCCGGGCCAGGGGTGGCGATCGAGGTGCGCACCGCCCCTGATCAACCGCCCGTCGAAATAGCCCTGACGGATCGGGAGAGCAGCTATCGCTTCGGCTTCTTGCCGCCCGGCACCTACACCCTCGACGCCATCGACGGGCAGGGTAACCGGGGTCGCACGACGGTGGTGATCGAGGAAACGGCGCAGATCTTCGAGGCCGACGTGGTTTTCCTCGGCCGGGGTGTGGTCAATGGCGTGGTCGAAGGCGCCAGTGGCCAACTGCTGGTTGGCGCGGCGGTCGAGATCTCAAGCCGCGGTCTGTTCGATCAGCTGCTCATCGGCACCTCGGGCGCGGATGGGCGCTTCAGCATCGCCGGGGTCTTTGTCGGCGAGTTTGACGCCGTGGCCCGCGACCTGACTAGCAATCTGACCGGTAGCGCTGTTGGCGAAATCCGCCACCAGGGCGACAGCGAAGAGCTGACTATCGTGGTCGAAGAGACCGCCAGCGTCGAGGGCCGGGTGTTCGAGCTCGATGGGGTGACGCCGGTGGGCGGCGCCGAGGTCACGGTGAGCACCCTGGGTTTGCGGCGTAGCGGTCTGAGCGCAGCCAACGGTGATTACCGCTTCGATGGCCTGCCGCTCGACAACTACTCGCTGTCGGCACGTCACCCACTCAATGCCGACTGCGCTAGCAGCTCGGTGAGCCTCGATGCACCGCTCGAAGTGCGCACCCGAGATCTGGTAATGCACGGCCTAGGCACGGTAGAAGTGACGGTGCGCTACGCCGATGGCACCCTCGCACCCGGCGCCCGTGTCTCTCTCACCAGTGGCATACCCTGCGTAGCCAGACGCAGCGCCCTCGCCGATGCGAACGGTCGCGCGACCTTCAACGGCCTACCGACAGGGGGTCTGGAAGCTCTGGCGACCAGCCCGGTGGGTGGCCTCCAGGGCCAGATCCGCTCTACCCTGCTTCCTGGCGAAATCCTGGCACTGACTGTCGAGCTGGGGCCGTCGGGGGTGATCTTCGGTACTGTCTTCGGCAACGGTGGCTTCACCCCAGCAGCCGGGGTCGAGGTGCACTGGCGCGGCCGAACGGTGCGCACCGGGATCGATGGTAGCTACCGCTTCGATTGGGCCAAGCTGTCGCAGAATCCACACACGGTTGAGGCCAACACCCTCGACCGCAGCCGACGAGCACGAGTCAGCGGCATTTTGATTGCGGCCGACGGCGGCTCGGTGCGGCGCGATCTGGTGCTCTCCGCCGTCGGCACGGTCACTGGCGTGGTGCGTGATGAAGCCGGCCTGGCGGTGGCGAATGCCTCGGTCACGGTGACAACTTTGGCTGCGGGTGGGCCAAACCGCCAGGTGCTGAGCGATGTCAATGGCATCTACTTCGCTAGCAGCGTTGCGGTCGGCGACATCCGCGCCGAGGCCAAGGATGGTGAGGGGGGCTTCGGTACAAAGAGCGGTGTACTCAGCTCCGAAGGCCAGGTGCTGACCCTCGACATCCGGCTGTTGGCGCCGACCAGCCGCTTCGCCAGTCAGCTCTTCGATGCCAACAACCACCGCTACCCGATCTCGGTCGACAGTGGCGGGGTGCTCGGCGGCAGCCTGGGCATCTTCGATGGTGACAACGGCGAGAACCGCGATGCGATGTTGCTCGAGATCGGTCAGGGAGGCATCTTCCACCGCTTCGATGCCGCTAGCTCCGTGCTGTCGAGCACCGGCCGCGAGGTGGTGCTTGAGGGCGGTGATCCATCGGGTCTGGTGGTCACCCGCAAGGTGTTCATCCCCCTCGATGGCTATTTCGTGCGCTACCTCGAAGTGCTGTTTAATCCTTCTCCGCAGCCGATCACGGTGGATGTGCGAGTTGATAGCTTCTTCGAGTTCTTGACCAATGTCAGGAATGGCGCCGCGTTCTTCGATCCCTTGACCCTGGTGAGCACCTCGAACGGCGATCAGCGATTGCTGGTTGGAGCGGCGGCGCCCACCGGCACCGAGGTGGATCGCTGGCTGGTGCTCGAGGCGATTTCGCAAAGCGCCAACGGCCCGGTGTTCGATGCCCTCTATCCGACCTTCGGCTACCTCTTCCAGGGTCCAGGGGCGGCACTCGGCATCGACCGCTTGACCTACGAGACCGACTTCGCCGGCCGCTTCAGCCGTCTGCGCTCGCAGTGGAACCAACTCACCGTGCTGCCGGGCGACAGCATCACCCTGATGCACTTCGCCACTCAACAGACCAGTATCGAAGCTGCCACCGCGAGCCAGGAACGACTGCTCAGCCTGCCTCCCGAGGGCCTCGCCGGCTTGACCGCGGGCGAACTCCAGACCCTGGCCAACTTTGCCCCACCGCCCGGTGGCAGCAGCCTGCTCGACCCACTGCCGGCCCTCGATGGCGGGATCACCGGCACGGTGCTCGAAGGCGACGGCAGCAGCCGGGTAGCCAACGCTGAAGTGCGCTACCGCTCGACCAGCCCATTCTTTGGCCGCCTGCTCGAAGTCGAAGCCGATGCTGCCGGCGACTACACCCTCACCACCAGCGAGGCGATCAACAACGGCAACCGTAGGGTGATTCCGCGAGTCTCTTTCCGCGTCGATGCCACCAACCCGGACACCCGGGGAGTCTCGCCAGCCTATGCCGGCGACTTCCCCGCCGGAGGTCCAAGCACTCAGCAAGACATTGTCTTTGTCGACACCAGCTTGGTCGAAGGCACCGTGCGCCGCGCCGACGGCAACGTGGTGAGCTTCGGCGATGTGGTGCTGCGCGCTCGCCAGCAGCTGATCAACGTCGCCAGGCCGGTCCCCGGCGATGGCCGCTTTGAGTTCAACGGTCTGCCCCCCGAGGTCTACTCCCTGGTCGCCAGCCAACCCCATCCGCAGGGTACGGCGCTGCGCACCGCCGGCTCGGCCCTGGTGTCGACAGGCGGACAGCGAGTGTTGGCCGACCTCACCATGCCGCCGACCGGTGGCGTCGAGGGCATCGTGCGCACCGGCGATGGCTTCCCCGGCGTTGGTCTGGAGCTGGCGCTGCGCGGCCCCGACTTCGGCCGCTTCACCACCAGCGACAGCGGTGGCCAGTACCGCTTCCTCGACGTTCCTGCGGGCGTCTACACCCTGCGCGGGATCGAGCCGATCACCCGCATCGCTACCGAGATTCCGCTGGATCTAGTGGCCGGCTCCGTGCTGCAACTTGATTTGCAGCTCTTCGCCCTCGGCTCGGTCATCGTCGAGGCGCAGCTGTCCGACGGCACCCCGGCCGTGGGTAGCGAGGTACGGATTCAGATCGCAGTGCTGGGTAGCGGCTTCGTCGCTGCCGGCACCACCGATGCAACCGGCAAGCTACGGATCGACGACGTACCGGTGGGCAACCTCACCGTGCGCGTGCTGCATCCGCAGAACCCGTTCTTGGCCATCGACGAAAGCGCGCTGCTGAGCACCGGGGGCGGCACGCTGACGGTGCCGGTAGAGTTGCCGATCGACCAACCACCAGCGATCGAGATGGTGCTGCCAGTGGCCGGCTCGGTGGTCGCGCCGGGCAACCTGCTGACCCTGCAAGCCGCCGCGGCAGACCTGGTGGGCCTCAGCCGGGTCGACTTCCTGGTCAACGGTACCGAGGTCGGCAGCGACACCACTGCGCCCTATCGGATCGTGTATCGGGTGGTTGAACCGCCAACCACGATCCTGTCGATCAGCGCCATCGCCCGCGACAATGGCATCAACTCGGCTCAAGCGGTGCCGGTGGCGGTGACCGTCGGTGCTGATTCGACACCGCCTACCGTGACGCTGACCGCGCCGGCTGACGGCGCCTCGGCCATCGAGGGTAGCCGAGTGATCTTGAGCGCCAACGCCACCGACGGCGGCGCCGTCGCCAGGGTCGAGTTCCGCATCGATGGGGTGTTGTTAGAAATCGTCCAGAACGCTCCTTATAGCTCTGCTCTCGACCTCGACCCGAATCTCGCGCCCAGCGGTCCGGTGGCCGTGACCCTCACCGCTACCGCTTTCGACTTCGCCGGCAACAGCAGCAGCGATAGCCGCACCCTGACGGTGTTGAGCGATCAGGGGCCGAGCATCGCCATCGTCAGTGCGCCAGCCAGCGGCTCGGTGCTCACTGAGGGCGAGTTGGTGCGCTTCGAGGTCGACGCCAGCGATGACCGGGGCGCCGAGGTCGAGCTGCGGATCAATGGCGAGGTGCTGCAAACGCGGCCCTACCAGCCCTTCCGCTTCGATTTCACCGTTCCTTCACCGAGCGAGCTAGCGTCGCCATTCGAGGTCGTCTTCATCGCTCGCGACGAGCGCGGGCAGACCGCCTCGACGCCGGCAATACAGCTGCAGATCGCATCCGACGAACCGCCCACCGTGGCCATTACCAGCCCGGCCGCGGGCTTGCTGGCCACCGAGGGCGAGTTATTGCAAATCGCCGCTAGCGCTAGCGATGACCTGGGCGTGGTTTCAGTGGCATTCTTCCTCGACCAGGAGGCGATCGGCGAACTGACAGAGGAGCCCTACGAGCTAGAGCTTCGCCTGCCAGCAGGGGAGGCCGGCAATCTGGCACTGCGAGCCATCGCGACGGACACCACCGGCCAGACCCGCGAAGCCACGATCACCCTGGTGCGCCAGGACGATTCAGTAGCGCCAACGGTGAGCTTGATCTCACCTCTCGACGGCACTACCCTGCCGGTGGGATTCTCAGATCTGATCTTGCTGCTCGACCACAGCGCATCGAACGCAACCGCCGCAGGATTCGACCTCGATGGCGACGGCAGCGACGACAAAGTCAGCCGAGTGCAGGTGATCGCCGCCCGTGCCCTGCTGCAACAGCTCGATGCCAGCACCAGCCGAGTGGCCTTGGTGCGCATGCTCGCCGGCGCGGCGGCCGAAGGCGGCCTGACCAACGACTTCGCCAGCATCGATCTGCGTCTTGAGCAGCTGCTCCCCGGCCTGACTTCCGGCCACGCTAGCTTCACCGCCGGTCTGGAAGTGGCGCGCGATCAGCTCACCAGCCTGGCCGCTCAGCGCACCGCACGGCCGCTGATCGTGCTGTTCTCTGATGGCCAGGGCGGCATCTTCCCGACCGAGATCATCGAGCGCCTGATTGCCCACGACGCGGTGGTCCACACGGTGGCGGTGGGGGCTACGGCCGATCCGGAAGTGCTCGAACAGATCGCCTTGGCCACCGGTGGCACGGCGAGCTTGCTGGCGACGACCACTGATCTTGCCACCATGCTCGCCACCATCGGTCGCCTGGGGCTCGCCCAACTGACGGTGGAGGCCGAGGCCACGGATGACATCGCCTTGCGCGAGGTCACCTTCCGGGTCACCGGTGGCGGCCTTGACCAGAGCCTGGTGCTCGAGCAACCGCCCTACCTCACCGCCTTGCCGCTACCTGAATTCGCTGCCCCGACGGACCTCACCCTCACCGCCGAAGCCCGTGACTTCGGCGACAATCTCGCCCTCAGTGCAGCGACCCAGGTGACCGTGACACCAGTCGACAGCTCACCAGATCTGACTATCTTGCTGCCCGACCGCGGTATTGCCGGCGACACCATCACTCTGCTCGGCCGCTACTTCTCGCGAGTCGCCAATGCCCACAGCGTGCGCTTCGACGGGTTGCTAGCCACCGTCACTTCAGCCTCCAAATTCGAGCTTCAGGTAACGGTGCCAGGGGGAGTGCGCAGCGGCCTGGTGACCGTCACCCTCGACGGCCTGACCACCGCCGGCCTGCGCTTCGAGCTCGATAGCGACTTCGACGGTTTGAGCGATGAGGAAGAAGCAGCCCTGGGCACAGATCCCACCAACCCCGACAGCGACGGCGACGGCCTCAGCGATGGCGCCGAGGTTGATGAGCACGGCACCGACCCCCTTGCCGCCGACTCCGACAGCGACGGCATGGACGACGGCTTCGAGATCGCCCAGGGCTTTGACCCGAACGACCCGGCGGACGCGGGCGGCGACCCCGATGGTGATGGTCTGAGCAACGTCCGCGAATTCCAGGCCGGCAGCGACCCCTTCGACCCGGACACCGACGGCGACACCCTGACGGACGGCGACGAGGTCGACCTCTACGGCACCGATCCCACCCTGCGCGACACCGATGGCGGTGGCCGTGAGGATCAACAAGAGATCGCCGATGGCACTGATCCTCTCGATCCCTCCGACGATGTCTTCGACTTGCCGGTGGTGCTGATCGATGGCGGCGGCTTTGATTGGGATCTGGTCCGCGGCGGCCTGATCCATCACGGTCTGAACGATGCCTTCGACCTGGCCTTCATCCGCATCGTCAACAATTTGACGCCCTGCCTTGGCTTCGGTCCCAGCGCTTGCCGGCGGAGCGCCGCTTTTGAAGACGGTGGCCGCGAAATCATCCTCAGCCGGCACGAGCACAGTGGCGAGCCCGGACTGTTCTATTCTCGTAAGGTCTTCGTCCCCGAGGACGACCGCTTCGTGCGCTACCTCGAAATCATCGACAACGAAACGGCGGCGGCGAAGGAAGTTACGGTGCGGATCAAGTCCACGGTCGGTACCAGTTTCCTCACCCAGCGGGTCGCCACCTCCTCCGGGGCGGTAGATTTCGGCGTCCGCGATCGTTGGATCGTCACCGACGACGAAGACCTCACCGGCTCGCCGGCCGTGGCCTTCGTCTTTGCCGGCGTCACCACTCGGACCTTGCCGAGCCGGGTCTTCACCAATGCTCCGGGCAACGATGCCATCGAGTATTCGGTGACCTTCACGGTGCCTGCGGGCGAGCGGCGACTGATGATGCACTTCGGCGTGCAAGCCATTGAACAAGTCACCGCCACGGCCCAGGCCGAGCGCGTCAGCCGCCTCGAAGGCAGCACCCTGGATGGCCTGTCGGCCACGGAGCAGGCGCAGATCGTCAACTTCTTTGCCTATCCAGACGCCGACCTAGATCATCTCGCGGACGCCGACGAGCCGGTTCTGGGCACCGATCCTCTGAATCCCGACAGCGACGGCGACAGTCTGCTCGATGGGTTCGAGGTCGAATTTGGTTTCGATCCGCTGGTGGCCGACGACCCGACCGCCGATCCCGACAGCGACGGTCTGTCGAACTTCGATGAGCAGGCAGCCCTCGGCGATCCGACCAATCCAGACACCGATGGCGACGGCCTGGACGACGGCCAAGAAGTAGCGAACGGCTCCGAGACCGCGCTACGGGACACCGACGCCGATGGCCTCGACGACGGCCCGGAAGTGCTGACCCACGGCACCGATCCCACCGCCTTCGACACCGACGGTGGTGGCCTCGGCGATGGTGACGAGATCGATCGGGGCAAAGACCCTCTCGACCCCACTGACGATATCTTTGAGGTCGCCCTACCCCTGGTGCTGACCGATGGCGACGGCTTCGAGTGGGACATCCAGCAGCACGGCGGCCAATACGCCGGCACCGAGGGGGCCTTCACCGGCAGCAGCACACCGTTTATCTTCGACGGTGCTTTCGAGCAGTTGGTCGCCGGCAAGAGAGTTCGGGTCGGGCAATGGGAAACCGCCCTGGCGGAGGACTTCGGCCGTGAGTTGCGCACCGGGCAGTTCTTCATTGCCGACGTTGGCGAGCCTCGGGTCTGGCGACAGCGCAAGATCTTCGTGCCAGAAGATGACAGCTTCGTCCGCTACCTGGAGATCTTCGAAAACGTTTTGGACACCCAAGCGGTGACCTTCACCGTCGATATCGAATCCCGGCTCGGCTCTGGCTTTGACACCTTGATCGTGCAGACCTCGAGCGGTGATCCAACTTACACCGCCGAGGACGACTGGATCGTCACCGACGATCTCGACGGATTCGGCACCCCGGCCGTCGGCCACGTCTTCCACAGCGCCAACGGGCTGGTCACACCGAGCGCAGTGTCGACTACCGCGCCGGGCTCCAACCTGGTGACCTTCACCTACGAGCTGACGGTGCCACCGAGTGGAACGGTGATTCTGATGCACTTCGGCATCCAGGCTTTCGACCGCACGACGGCGCTAGCCACCGCCGACCGCCTGATGCGCCTCGGCGGCAGCGCCCTAGATGGCTTGGCGCCGGCCGAGCGCGACACCATCGTCAACTTCTTCCCCTACCTGGACGCCGACTTCGACCGCCTGAGTGATGCCGACGAGGCGTTGGCCGGCACCGATCCCAACAACCCCGACACGGACGGCGACGGCCTCAGCGACGGCTTCGAAGTCAGCAACGGTCTCGACCCACTGACCTTCTCCCTCGACGCCGACAACGACGGTCTGGAAAACGCGGACGAGATCGCCCGTGGTACCCACCCCGCGCTGCCCGACAGCGACAGCGACTTGTTGCTCGACGGCGCGGAGGTCTTCACCCACCTCACCGATCCACTGGCGCTCGACAGCGACCTCGGTGGTGTCGAAGACGGCCGCGAAGTGATCTTCGACGGCACCGATCCCCTAGATGCCAACGACGACCAGGGACCGATACAGGTCAATCAATCCGTCTTCGGCGTCGACCCAGCCCTGGCCGCCGGGCCGACCGGCAACCTGCATATTGTCTGGAAGGACATTCGCACCGGTTGCGAGGAGCTGTTCTACAGCCTGCTCACCCCGACTGGTGAGACGCTGATCGACGACACTCAGATCACCGACGACTGCGACGACGCCAATGTCCCACGGGTCGCCAGCGACGCCACCGGCCACCTGCATGTGCTGTGGACCAACTCCGACGATCTGCGCTACCTCAAGCTCGACCCGGACCTCGACGATCAAGACGGCTCCGCATCGACCGCGGCAACCCTACTGGTGGTGGCTCCCCAGACCGTGCTGCCACTACCGGACAACGATGGTGGCGGACCGGTCAGTGCCCCCGACACCGTGCCCACTTCGGCCAAGGTCTTCGCCTTCGAAGATGCCTTCCGCTACGACCTCGCCGCCGACGGCGCCGGCCACGTTCACATTGTCTGGCAGAACGAAGTTGCCCCCAGCGCCCCGGTTTCCTCACCGCTAGGTGTCAAAGGCGGTCCCCCCGGCGACTACGACAACGAAGTCCACTACCTGCAACTCGATACCGCGGGTATCGAAGTAGTCAGCGATCAAGAGATTTTCCTCGCCGCAGCAAGCCCCGACGGACCCGAAGGCTTCCCCGGAATCGCAATCGATGCCAGCGGCGATGTCCACCTGCTGTGGCGCGGCGAAGACCAAGACCTCGGCGGCTGGGGCATCTTCTATGCCCAACTCGCCGCCATCGATGGCGGCTTGCGGATCGCCCCCACCAACCTGACGCCCGGCGCCGACACGGCGATCAGCTACCCAAGCCTCGCCATACAGCCAGCTGGCGATCAGGTGGCGGTGGTGTTCGAAGATCTGGCAAGCGCGGGAGCTGAGATCTTCCTGCTACGGATCAATCCACGGCTCGACGACCGTAACGGAGACGCCGCCAACCAGGCTCAGATCACCACTCTTGGCCGCACCCTACTGACCGACGACGACGGCAACGCCAGCGAGCGGCCGGCGGTGGCGCTCGATGCTCGCGGCGACCTGCACCTCAGCTACTTCGAAACCGTGCCAGATCCCTTCTCTACCTCAGGCGACCAGGCCGTCATCGAGCTGGCGGTATTCGATTCCTCGGGAGTGGTGAGGATTCCGGCACTGACTGCCGGCGATGCTTTCGATCCCGACGCCCGCGCGCCACGGCCCGAGCCGGCGGTCTTCGGTGTCTCCTCCGCATTGACCTGGTACGTACAAGACACCGACTTCGCCGTCGACTTCACAGTCCTGCTGCGCACCTTCCACCCCGACGCCGACGGCGATGGCCTGGGCCGGTACCTCGAGCTTGAGCTGGGCACCGATCCGACCCTCGCCGACACCGATGGCGGTGGGCGGAGCGACGGCGACGAGGTTTTGATTGATGGCACTGACCCGCTCGATGGCGCTGATGATCTTTGAGCTTGTCGGTGATCAGTGATCAGGCGATTCGGCCCTTGGCCCTGTGCCTTCAATAGCTTCCGAAAGAAGCGTTTAGCTGCACGGCTATGATGCCGAGACTGGACCAAGAGATCAATTGTGTCCCCATCTTGATCGACAGCTCGCCACAAGTACTGCTGCCTGCCCTGGATCTTTACGAACACTTCGTCAAGGTACCCAAAGTCACCGAGCCGCCCTTCTTCCGCTTCAGCCGGCGAGTGTAGGCGCAGCCGAACTTGCCGCACCACTGACGAATCGTCTAGTAGGATAAAGTGACGCCACGCTCAGCGCGCAGATCTTCGACGTCGCGGAAGCTCTGGCAGAAGCGATAGTAGAGCTAGACGGCGTGGCTGTTGTCTCGGGCGGGAAACGGTAGCCTCGGTAGGTCGGAGCGGGCTCGTTTATGGAGCTACTCTGCCACTCCGAGGCTCGACCTGACAGTACCCTATGAACCGTACTCATGTGGCGATACCGCGAGTTCACAGTTGAGAGGTAATTGCATCATGCCCAACGATTATAGATTTCGAGTTCCGAGAAGGATCTGTCTGATCATGCTGCCGTTGCTGCTGTGGGTAGCGCCGACAAACGCCGACGGACACATTCACAGTCCGTTGGCAGATCTCGGTCGCGCACCGGCCGGCCATCCCCTCGCCAGCACCTCGGCCATGCAGGGTGGCACGTCGACGCTCCTCGTCTTCGAGGAGCACGACTTCGTGAATCCACTCACCGGCGGCGTCGCGTGGGAAACAAGCCTGAACGCCGACGTGCTCTCGATGGAGTGGGCTTTCGTCGGGGTCAGCGATGTGCTCCCTCTCTGCGCCGGCACTTTCGACTGGCCGATGGTCGACGATTTCCTCGAAACCGTGGCGTCTCGAGGGCACCAGGCGATCCTCCGTCCCGTATTCTTCGGGCCAGGCTATGGCCTTGGTAACTACGCGCCCGCCGACCTCCCCGTCGCCGACTTCAACTATGACGGCAACACCTTCGACAACCCCCGGTGGGACCTGGTGGCAACACAGGACTGCGTCTTGAAGTTCATCGACGCATTCGCAATACGCTACAAGAGTGACCTGCGAGTGGCCTACATCCAGATGGGGTTGGTCGGGCTGTGGGGTGAGCACCACCTTGACGGCGGGCCCTACACGGCCTCCAACTTCCCCTCCGTGGCATTCCAAAAGACCATGATCAGCCGCTACCTGGTGGGATTCGGTAGCACTTCGTCCGACCTGCTCTCTTCCCTCTCGCTCGACTCGGCCCAGGAGCACGGCTTCTTCGGCACGGCTGACACTTCATTCGACGCCGAGCGAGTCGGTTTCTTCGATGACAGTCTGCTCATCGCGAACCACGGTGCCCCGGACAACTGGCGGCAGCAGCCTCACCCGGCCGAGCAGCTCTCCCTGCACAAGCGCCACGGGTGGGGCGGAGAGGCTTTCTGGGAGGGATGCAACGAGAACGGCTCCTGGGTCCTCCAGCCAACCGACTGCGGCAACGGCGAAAGCCTCGGAGCGCAGGCAGAACGCATCGGCCTGAACTACATGTTGGGGCACGCTGCCTTCGACAATGGTTTGTACTCCTCCGGGGACCTCCTAGCGGCCTCGCAGATGATGGGTTACAAGTTTACCGCCACGGGGGCAGTGCGGCAGGACGCCGGCCATCTCGCGATCACCGTCGAAAACACTGGCGCCGCCTATTGCCCGTACAAGGCGGAGGTATGCGCGGAGCAAGGCTGCGGCGGCGACCTTTCGACCCTCGCACCAGGGACCGACGTTGTGGTCTCCGTGCCCACCTCCGCCTCGGCGTCGCAAGTCCTCTTCTTAACCTCTCCACGCCTCGACCCGACCGGCCCGTTGAAGATCCGCTGGAGCAACGCGGGCGCAGACGGCGCTGCGGGCACACTCACCGTGGTTGTCGATGCCGCGGAGCTGATCTTCGCCGACGGCTTCGAGTCGGGCTCGACGAACGTCTGGTCGACCACGACGCCCTGAGAAGGGATCGCCTCCTTCCCACCCACGTCGCACCGTAGAGAGCCAACTTGCGCATGGCAATCGCCAGAATCGTTTTGATTGCCCGCAGGCTCAGGGTGCCATGCACCATCGAAGCTGGACAGTCGATCAGGACACCTGTCATAGGCAAATACTTGAACTTCTGCGATTTCAGTCACTCGGCAGCGCCTAAAGATCCCGTAGAACCTCATCCCCCCTCTGGCAGATCCAGCCCCCGCCGCTCCGCCCTCTTCGCCATGACATGCTCAAACACCCGAGCAAACGCCCCAAGCTGCGCCAGCCCTTCTTGACCCGCCTTCCTGTCCTTCCCCGGTACAGCCCCGAAAGCCCGACTCACAGCCACTAGCACCAAGACAAGCCCAAGGTCGATGCCGCCATCGAGCATGCACATATCGCAAACAGCATCGTCATCTCGAAAGCCGACCGGCCCAGCCCCCGTCGGAACTCCGCATGTTGTGCACTCCTCCCCCGCTTCGTCGGCGATCCGGATACTGTAGAAGTGCTGCGGTTCGCCTGCCTCGGAAGTCGTCTTCGATTCTGCTGTCATGGCGTCGCTCCTCTCGCAAGATCTACTTCGGCACAAGACCCAACTCGACCAGCCGAGCGAGGCCCAACGAGCAGGCTCCAAAGCGCCTACCCAGCCGAAATGTGAGAGGAGTAAGTACCCAGGGGAGCAGCCGGATGTCAACAGGAGCAGCTCGTAACTGCTGATTCTAGGAGCTTTGCGCTCCACCTACGCTGTACTACAGCTACAGCGCTTTTTCAACCGGTTGCTCATGGGTTGCTCACACTTCAGCACTCACTACCGAGAGGTAAATAAACTATTTTGAAATCAATACGTTACAGAAACACCTTCTCCCCCGCTTAGGTCTCTGTCCCGGAACCACCGCGCCCTACGCGGCACTACGCCACTCCACGCCAGACTACGCTAAAGCGTTGACATTCAAGGACTTACCTACTTATGGTAGGTACATGGTCAACACTGGTCTACGCCACAATACTCGTTCACTTGGTTGCTCCACGGTTGCTCAAAGCCCCTGGGAACCCAAACGTGGGTGCCCTGGCAAGGGCCTCCTGGGAGGCCAGCCATGAAAGTCCGGATCAACAAACGGGCCGTCGATCTCGCCACCTACCAAGGCCCTGGTGGCTGCTACCTCTGGGATGATCTGATGCCAGCCTTCGGCCTGCGGATCTACCCGACCGGCGCCAAGTCATTCGTGGTCAGCTACTGGAGCAAGGGACGGCGGCGATTCTTCACCCTCGGCCGCTACGGCCAGATGACCGTTCAGCAGGCTCGCGATGAAGCCCAGCAGGTCTTCGCACAGGTTCGGAAGGGCGAAGATCCTTCAACGAGTCGCCGAGCGGATCGCCACGCACCGACTGTCTGATCGGGTGGCCCCGGGCGGTTACCCACCAGGGGCTCCCACAGATCCGGACGTGCGGGACTACCGCATCCGGCTCCTCGAATCACAGTTTCGCTACGCGCAGCACCGAGTGGACCGCCACCGGCCCAGGAAGCGGGTTGCGCTTCAGAAGCCCCTGACGGAACTTCCTCAGCGTCAGACCTGACCTCTGAGATCGGCGGTTGAGCCACTTGAACCAGATCATCTTGACCCGGTCGGCAAAGAGCGCCAGCGCTATCGAGTTTCCTGTGATGCCGTAGTAAGCATAGTGGCCTCGCAGCTTGAGTGCGAGCAGAGCTCGCTGCCACGGGACCGGCGCATGCCTATACCGACGACACCACATCGAGATCCTCTTCAGCGCACGACGAAATCGATCCTTGGCTGTCTTGCGCTTGACCACCCAGTTTCCCCGTCGAGATCGGCCCCAGAAGTGGGTGAACCCCAGGAGATCAAAGGTCTCCGGGCGCTCGCCTCCCTTGGGCCGTGCTCGATGATGGGGACGCTGGAACCGGACGAGGCGCGTCTTCTCCGGATGGAGCGTCAAACCGAAACGGTCGAGCCGCTTCGGCAGAACCGCCAGAACTCGCCGCGCATCCTGCTCGTCCGTGAAGACCAGCAGAGCGTCATCGGCGTAGCGGATCAGAAACGCCCTACCCCGGAGACGAGGCTTGACCACCTCCTCGAACCACTTGTCGAGCACTTCGTGCAGGTACAAGTTGGCCAAAATCGGTGAGATCACCCCGCCTTGTGGACTGCCTCGATCCGAGTGGACCACGCTCCCCTTCTCCATCACACCCGCCTTGAGCCACTTGTCGATCGCCCGTCGTAGCACTCCATCGCGTACCCTCTGGTCCAAGAAACCTCGAAGGTGTGCGGGCACCAGAGCATCGAAGAAGCCCTGAATGTCCATGTCCAGAACCCAGCCCCCACCGTGATTCATCAAGCCTTTCCATAGAACGTCCAGCGCCTGATGCGCAGAGCGGCCGGGCCGAAACCCATATGAGCAGTCCAAGAAGTCCTGCTCATAGACCGCCGACAGCACCATCGCCACGGCTCTCTGAAGGACTTTGTCCTCGAAGGTGGGAATCCCGATCGGCCGGGTCTTCGACCCATCGCCTTTCGGAATGTAGTGACGCCGCACGGGCGGTGCGCGGTAACTGCTCGAACGGAAGCGTTCTAGCAAAGACCGGAGGTTGTCCTCCAGATTCTCCGCATAGTCCGACGCCGTCTGACCATCCACGCCCACCGCACCGTCCTTCCGCGTTCGCCGATAGGCTTCCCGCAGAAAGTCGACATCAATGTAGTAGGCCAGGCTCGTCAGCACACGATCCGGTGCCTCCTGAGCCAGCTTTGTTATCCGCTGAAGTCGCGTTGAGATGTTCCCGAGATCCGATGCTCTCGCCATCTTTCCCCCCAACGGGTCAGTGATTCGGTGCCCCCTTCCCTCCACCGGGTCCCGTGGGCGGGTTCCCCGGCTTCACCGGTACTATGAGGCACTCTGACTCCCTGTCGTCCATCCCGCCGCACTTCGTTGCCTTCGCTTGGCGGTACCAGATTGCGCTTCTCTCGTTCGCTCCCGCGGGGAGCCGAGCGCGGGCTTCCGCGGGCCTGGACTGTTGATTCCCCGGTGCCCATCAACCGGCGTTTCGATCTGGAGACGACAGGGCCTCCCAGGTTCCTGGGTAACCCTCGTGTGCTCATGCCCTGCTCATCGACCCCGGCAGCGCCTCTTCCACCTGGCCAAGACGGTGGAGAGATCCTGTCTTCCGCAGAGACAATTACGTCGACCGCCGCAACAACAATTTGATATCGGGGCTCCATCACACAGCCTGAGCACTCGCTGTCTACGCTTCGCAGCCCGCATCGCTACGGCACCACGCAAGACTCGCTTCCAGCTGGTGGCCAACCTTTGCTGGGCAGGATTCCCACCTGCCGGGTTACGTCGTGAGGTTTCAATGATCTAAATCTTGTCCTCCTCACCCAGGCTTGGCCTGGCGCACTGCCTCGCCAATAAAATACCGACCTGTTTTCTCAACGACTTACAGCCTATAGGCCGGAACGAATACATCTTGCTTGACGGAGCCCGTCAGGGCATGATCGGCCCATGATCCGAGCTTCCTTGGCTTCCCTCGCTTCCCTATTCCGATCCCGATCTGATCCTCGAGAACGCCGCTCTTCGCCAACAGCTCGCGGTTCTTCAGGGCCAGAAGCCGCGCCGCAGAATGCCGACGCTCGGTCGACTCTTCTGGGTCGCTCTTCGCCGTTCCTGGCCGAGATGGCGTGATGCTCTGATTCTGGTGAAGCCCGAGACGGTCGTCCGATGGCATCGGCTCGGCTTCCGTGCCTACTGGACATGGAAGTCCAAGAAGAGGCGGCCAGGTCGACCGAGGATTGATCCAGAGCTGCGGAAACTCATCCGCCGACTGGCAGAAGATAATCCGACTTGGGGAGCACCCAGGGTACACGCCGAGCTTCGTCTCCTCGAATTCGATGTCGCTGAACGGACGGTCTTACGATACCTACCGAAGCCGGCCAACCCCGATGCTGTTGGTCGCTGGATAGTCTTACTACGACAGCACCGCAAAGCGTTGGTCGGAATGGACTTCCTCGTTGTCCACACGCTCACTTTCCGGCTACTCCACGTCCTCTTCATCGTCCACCGCGAACGCCGGCGCATCGTCCATTGGGCGGTGACCAGAGCGCCGAATCTGGACTGGATTCGCCAGCAGCTACGCCAGCTCGTCGTCCTCGAACGCCCGGCCTCGGCAGGAGTGGCCCGAAACGGTGACCACCAGGTGATGCGATTTGAGGCCAGACTGCGTTCACTATGGCAAACAAACTCGTCTCGGCCTCATCCCGCCGGCCAACCGGGCTGGGCGGATAGGGCGCCGGACCATCAGGAGACATTGTCATGAATGGCCGATTTACCCCTTGGTTCTGGTTACTAGCGATTTCGTTTTGGCTCTTGACCACGGGAGCCAGCCCGCCGTCGGACGACGAAACTGCCGTCGACCCCAAGAGTTTACCGAGCTATTTCCCACCGGCAGCGACTGTGACCCTACAGCTTCTCTCCGCCGACGAAAGTGACGCCAGCGGCAACGTTCTGGTGACCGCCACCCTCGATGAGGCAGGGCTCGCGGCACTCATCTCTGCGACAGGCCAGCAGACCTTTGCGTCGGTGCATATGAATGACAGCTCGACAGTGCTTCGCGACGATGGCACAAACCACGACGCCGTGGCTGGGGACGGCCGTTTCTCTTTCGTATCGGACTTCGATCTCGAGACGATTCACCGCCGGGCTGCGATGGAGATGGAAGCTGACGCTGCCGGCGCGCTGACCGGCGTCCCATCGTTTCGCGGCCGGCAACTCATCGGTGTCGCCGACCGTGCCCCGTTCGACCTAGAGGGCTTTCTCGCCGGTCGCGCCGTGCCGATCCAACCGTTCATCGCATCGAGGACCTCGCCCAGTGGAACCGATGATGAATTCCGCGAGGTCGCATATTTCGGACTGTTCATCAGCAACAGCCAAGAGCTGTACAATCCCGGTGCTGGAGGAGGCTTCGACATGGGCCATCTCGCGCTGGCCGACCCGGAACGAACCTGGGATCCGTGCACACAACAAGGCAGCCCGGACGGCGTTTGGACTTTCAATCACCTGATGACTCAGATGGCCGGCAGCCACGATCCGGCGGAGTTCGTCGAGCAGTGGATGACCCTCTTCACGCAAGATCAGCAATCCGCCGCCACCAACTGGTTCACCGTGCCTGCGATCGGCCCCAGGGCGGTCGACTTCCTCGACGCATGGCCCACGACCGCAACGGGCGCGCTGGATCTGGCACGGTCCCCATTTCGTTTGCTCGCCATCGTACCGCGCGTCGACCTGCGCACCGGATCCACGACCTACGGTGGAGAGCTCAACGCGGGCGAACTGCGCTTCATCTTCGGTGCCGTCGACTATACGATGAGCTGCGCGCCGGTCGATTTCAGCGTAATCTTGGAGTTCGGGGTACCCATAGGGGACTGCGCTGGCGTTCGCCACTGGGCGAGCCAATGGCTGACCTTGGACGATGTATTTTGGGGCGGAAGCGATGAGGATTACCTTGCGGCACTCGAAGCGCTGACCGTTCAGGTCACCATTCAGGGCGCGGCGCCGGGGAAGCCGAATGGAAGCGCGCTCAACCAGTTACGTTCCAACGAGATTTTCCTCAACACCGAAGTCTGGCGGATCCGCGAGTTCCATCTCGAGCCGTCCGGCTTTCTGGAGCAGGCCACGACCGCCCAGACACCCGACGTCGACTTCAAGGAGAATCGGCCCGATCACTTCGACTTTCTGATCCAACTTCCCTGGCTCGACCCGGTTCCCCTGATCCTGGCGCTTCCCGGGCAATCGGGGGAGAGGTTTCTCGGCGCGGAGGCACTGGTTCGTGTTCCCGAGCACACCGAGGTGGCCTGGGGAAAAGCGGGCAATCTCGACTTTGCGAACGACCCCGCACTGAATGACGAGCGCCATCGCCGCTCGCTCGCGACCTGCGACGGCTGCCACGCGGCCGAGATCGAACCAGGGGCAAACCCCGCTCTTGGCATGAACGCCCACATGGTGGACCCCGAGAACGGCCGGGTCTCGCCGTTCATCGCCGGTGGTGGCGACTTCGAGCCCAGCGTCCCATTCGTCGTCGAGGACGCCGTCGTGCCGGGAACCACCCGGTCTTTCTATGACCTTCTGAGGCGCTACAACGACCTTCGTATCCTGGCGGAAAGTCTGTGCCCCAACGACCCTCCAATCGCCGTCGACTTGCTGTCGCTCGATCCAGTCAGCCAGGTTCACTGACCATAGTAGAGGCCTCCCCGTCGGCCTCGAGGAGCGCGCGGCGGTGGGTGACCACCGCCGCGAGGGATTCGGCCACGGTTCCCCTGGTGGCTGGACTGTCTCCACGGGCATCGAAATAGCGCAGGGCCCGGCGCAGGCCTTCACGATGCTGGATGCTCCACCGACCACGCCCATCGCGGATCACTTCGATGGCTTCGAGCACCTGAGGCGTACGCTGTGCCCCGCCACCGGCCTCCGCTTTGATCGCCGCCGCGACCAGAAAGACTGCGGCCGTCTGCCAATGATCGCTGGCGCGGACCTCGTGGACCGACCGCAGTGCCTGATCTGCCCTCGTATGTGCTGCGCCATGCCGTCCTTGCCGTGCCAACGCTTCGGCCAGCTTGCTCAGCACCCGCGAACGGTCGACTTGGTGCCTGCCGGCATCCTCCGGCAGCACAGCGAGCCCGCGGCGGTACCAACTTTCGGCTTCGTCGACGGCGCCGGTCGAGAGCAGCGCGTCTCCCAGGTCGCAGCTGGCTCGAAGGCGCTGAAGGTCTGAGCCGGTAGCCTCGCGAATCGCCAAGACGCGGCCGAAGAGGATCTCGGCAGCGGTCCCGTTACCCAGCTCCAACAACGTCTGTCCGAGGGTGGCGATCGTGGAACCGACCCTGGGATGATCCTTGCCGAACCGCGCTTCTAGTAGCTCCAGCGCCTGGGACAGCATTCTTATTGCCGAACGGAGCGAGCCTCGATCACGGTACACCAGGCCTCTAGCCTGGAGCGCATAAGCATAGCCCCCATGGCCGCTTCCCGGCAATCGGGAGAAAACGGCCTCTGCATCATCGATCAGTCTCAGGGACTGGTCAAATTCTCCGCGCTGCCGCAGCACATGAGAGAGATTCGTTTTCGCGGTCGCCACGACCGGGTGGTCCTCTCCGAGGGCCACGCGAACAATTCCCAATGCCTCGCGATAGCTGGCCTCGGCGGCCTCGAGATCGCCCAGAGACCGCAAGGCTCGGGAACGATTGTTCAGCAGGCTCCCCAAATCGGGATGAGTCGCGGAGAGCCGTCGCCGGAGAATCCGTAACGCCTGGTCATAGGCGTCGACCGCGGCACGGGCATTGCCTAGCTCGCCCCGCTGATCGCCCAGGACTCCCCAAGCGTTGGCCGCGGCGATCTGGTCGGGGCCGACCTGCTTCTGGGCAATCGCCAGCGCCGTTTCGGCCATGGCCATCGCTTCTTCATGGCGTCCCTGCAGGCCAACCGCCTGAGCCAAGCTCAGCAGAGAATCACCGACCCTCGGATCGGTCTCGCCGAACAGGCGTTGGCGCATCTCGAGAGCTCGATGATGTTCCGCCTCTGCTTCGGCAAAGGCCCCACGGGCCATCGCCACCAGTCCCTGGCGCTCGATGGTGTTGGCGAGACGCGGATCGTCACGGCCCTGCGACCCTTGTGCCTGTATCGAACGGGCTCGTAGGAGCTGCTCATACGCGGCGTTATAGTCCCCTATCTGAATCAACAGCAGTGCCAGGTCAGAGAGGCTCTCGCCAACATCCGGGTGGCTATCACCGAGGCCCTCCGCCCGGGCGGCTACGGCACCTTGGAAATCCCTCTGTGCCTCGGTGTAGAGTCCAAGACCCTGGTATGTCTTGGCCAGCGTATTGAGGAACCGACCGCGCAGCTCTGGCCGGTCGGCAAAGTCCTCGCGTACCTGATTCGACTGACGGTCGAGCAAGTCGCGGGCACGAAGGTCCTCGGCGCCTCCTCGGCCAGGATCCGCAATCTCAAACATCCTTTCGAGAAAGACCGCCACCTGTTCGGACCGGGTACGTTGTTGGCGCGCCTCGTCGCGCTCTATTCCTCGTTGGCGGGCCATGAGAGCCGCTGCAACTGCCAAGGTCACGATCGCGACGGTAGCCAGGGCCGACACCGAGCTGGCAACCGGGTGGCGGCGGAGCTGTTTGTGAAGTCGATCCGCCAGGCTCGGCGGGCGGGCGGCGAGCGGCTGGCATGCCAAGAACCGAGCGATGTCCTCGGCCAAAGCTTGCACCGACGGATAGCGGTCCGGAGGCACCTCGCGCGTCGCCTTGCCGACGATGATGTCAAGATCTCCGCGCAACCGCCGCGCGTGGGCGCCCGAGACAACACTGCTTGGCGCGGGTGGCCCAACTGTCGGCAAACTTCCGGTGACGAGCGGCGCCCCTCCACGAAAGTCTCGGGCACGCGCACCGGTCAGCAACTCGAACAGCAACATTCCCAGAGAGAATACGTCCGATGCCGTGGTGATCGACTGGCCACTCAGCTGTTCCGGACTGGCATAGCTGCGGGTCATCGGGCGCGCTTGCAGGGTGGTTTCATCGCCGTCTTTCTCGGCGAGCAGCTTGGCGATCCCGAAGTCCAATAGCTTGAGCTCTCCGGCCTGGGTGACGAGCACATTCGAAGGCTTGAGGTCACGGTGTACGACCAGATGACGATGCGCGTCATGAACCGCGGCGCAAAGCTGCTGAAAGAGCCGCAACCGGCCTCT
Source organism: Candidatus Multivoradales bacterium (assembly GCA_965248925.1). GTDB lineage: Bacteria > Acidobacteriota > Thermoanaerobaculia > Multivoradales > J023 > CBDFLE01. The sequence continues at coordinate 1,972,610 of CBDFLE010000005.1, forward strand.
CAGATCTAGTCCCGCAGAATCACAATAGGTGGTCAGAGGCTTTCCTTCGACCAGCTCCATGACCACGTAGGGAACGCCTTCGTCTGTGGTCCCACCATCAAGTAGCCGCGCGATATGGGGATGTTCGAAGCTGGCGAGAATCCGACGCTCAGTACGAAAGCGGCGCAGTGCCGCCGCCTCCGGCCGACCGCGCAGCACCTTGATCGCGACTCGCTTTTCGAACGCCTCGTCCGTTCGCTCGCCGCGATACACGCGCCCCATACCACCCTCACCGAGCGTCTCCACTATCCGGTAGGCACCGAGTTGACGACCCAGCCAGGGATCGGGTTCCGCAGCCGGCTCGGGTGCTGCGGTACGTTCGAGGAAGCTGTCGTCGATCGCCTGGGCGAGAAGAGACTCCAGCTCGCGCCGCAGGCTTGGATCCTCGACCTTGGCGAGAAACGCACCTCGCGCGGGCTCCGGCAGCACCGTCGCCCGGTCCCACAAGGCCGCGAGTCGTTCCCAGCGCTCGGGCGTCATTGGCCGACAGCGCTGTCGGCGCGCGCTATCTCGGTGGTCAGCTCACGCCGCAACCAAGCCCGTGCCATCTGCCAGCGGCGCGACACCGTGGCCGTGCCGATCCCGAGCAGGTCCGCCACCTCGGGAACGGTCAAACCTCCGAAGTATCGGAGCTCGACGATCCGCGCCGCTTGCGGATTGTGCCCGGCCAACTTGGTCAAGGCCTCGTCCAAGGCCAGAGAGTCCACCTGCCGACTCGATCCGGCAAGTCGCGAGGCATCGACCTTGACATGCTCGGCAGCGCCCCCCCGCTTGATCGCTGCACGGTGGCGCTGGCGGTCCACCAACACTTGGCGGACAACCTTGGACGCCAAGCCGAAGAAAGAGAGCCGGTTGTGCCATTCCAGATGGCCGGCCCGCGCAAGTTTCAAATAGGCTTCATTCACCGCCTCGGTCGGCTCGATGGTCAGGTCCGTACGGGCGAAAAGATGGCGGCCGGCAATCCGCCGCAAATCGCCGTAGACCCGTCTGAAGAGCGCCTCCCCTGCACCGGTATCGCCACCCTGCCAAGCCTGCAAAAGACCGGTTAGATCCTCGACTCTGCTCCCGGGGCCGGTAAGTGTCATGGCTCTGTCCCCCTTCGCCGTTTCCCGTCTTCACTCACGCTTCTGCTCGGTACGTTAGCAGCCACCCAAAGACCTTGTCCAAAGAGAGACCAGCCACGATTCCGCTGCGTTCGCAACGGGTCTCCCTCGCCAATGTTTCGTCCACCTGTGGTTTCAGCGGTTTACATCCCATACGCTTCAACGCATACATGTTGTCTGACAGAGCCCGAGGGGGGCATGATCGGGCCATGATCCGCGCTCTTCTAGCCGCCTTCGCTGCTCTACTCCGCTGCCTAACCGACCTCGCCCTCGAGAACGCGGCGCTTCACCAGCAGTTGGCGATCCTGAGGAGTCAGAGGCCGCGTCAACGGATTGTGGCGTCCACTGCCGTCCATTCGTCCGTCTGGATCCCCTCAGACGGCGACGGCGGCGCAAACGGAGAGATCGAAGATGATTTCAGAAGAGAAGAAGCAGGAGATCCTGCGCTACCACTTCGTGGAGAAATGGCGGCCGGGCACGATCAGCCGGCAGCTCGGGATTCACTACGAGACGGTGCAGCGAGCCCTGCGGGAGGTCGAGCCCGAGACCGACGGACACCGGGCATGGGGAGGTCCTTCTGCTACCAGGCATCGGCCTTGCCTACTGTTAGTCGTACTTGCAGCAACCTACAGCTATGCGTCTCTGCATCACCAAGACGACGGGGGGTACAACCACCGTCCTGCACATCGACGGCGAACTCCTCGGCGAAGGCGTGCGTGAGCTTGAAAGGGTCGCCCTCGCAGCCCATCCGCTGCGTCTCGATCTGACGAATCTTCTGCGGGCCGACACCGACGGCCTGGAGGTGCTGCTGCAGCTGGCCGCCGCCGGGGCGGATTTGGTGAGTATTCCGCCCTATTTCGCTCTATTACTCGAACGTCCATCCGGCAGCTAATATAGGGCACAGCAGCAGGAATTTCCGAGGAACGCTTTGCGTAGCGCCAGGCAGAAACACCGGGCAGAAACCTGCCCGCGCGGGCAGGTTTCTGCCCACCAAGCACTCTCGCTTCGCGGCTCCAAACCACCTGCCTCGGCTACCGACCTTCAGAAGATCAGGTTGTATCGCCAGAGCGCCACCCGACGCTGCGATAGACTCCCCCGCCATGGCAAGAACCCCCATCTTGACTCTGCTGGCCCTGTCGCTGGTGCTGGTGCTATCGCCCCTGGCGCTGCAGAAGCCGGGCCTACCGGTGACTCTGAAGGCTGACGAGCCGGCCTATCTGCTGATGGCTCTCAGCTTGGCCCACGACGGGGATTTGCGCTGTGACACCGGCGATCTGGCACGGCTGTTCGAGGAATATCCCTACCTGCCCGTGGACAACCTGATCTTGGCCAGTCCCGACGGCTGGCATACGGTGTTCTTCGGCAAGCCCTACATCTACTCGCTGCTGGCGGCACCGCTGGCCGGCTGGTTGGGTTCGAACGGCCTGCTGACCTTCAACATGCTGCTCTTCGTCGCCATGCTGTGGATGGGTTTCGTTTTCTTGCGCGCCACCAACGACGAGGCCACCGCGGCGCTGTTCACGGTCGGCTTCTTCTTGCTCAGTTCCACTTTCGCCTACGTTTTCTGGTTGCAGCCTGAGCTGCTCAACATGTGCAGCGTAATGGCCTGCCTGTTCTTCGGCTTGCACCGCTTCAACTACCCGCCGGGCAACCGCTGGTGGCCACGCCTGGCATCGGTGATTTCGGGCGCGGCGCTGGTGTTCGCGGTCTACAACAAGCCGTTTCTGGCCCTGCTCGGCGTACCGGTGCTGCTGTCCTACTTGCTGGCGCGGCGCTGGCGCGCCACCGCTGCCTGGCTGAGCGCAGCGCTGGCGGGCATGGCGCTGGTGGCGGCAGTGAGCTGGGCGCTGACCGGCCAGGTGACGCCGTACCTGGGAGTTGATCGAGCCGGAGTGCCAGTCAAGACTCCCCATGTGATGCCCATTCAGCCAGTGGGACCTGCTCCCGGCTCTCCAGCGGCCATCCAAGCAGCCGCCGACCGCCACGGTGAGAAGAAAACCCACTCGGCGAGCTGGAATTGGTTGTTCACCAAGCCGGTGACCACCGCCGGTGAAGTGGTCGACGATCTGCGCTACTTCTTGATCGGTCGCCACTCTGGCATGCTGGCCTACCAACCCTTTGCCTTCCTCTGCCTGGGGCTGTTCGCCTTCGCTGGCTGGCGGGGCTCGCGGGCTTGGCTGCGGTGGACGATCTTGGCCTCGCTCGGGGTCGTGGCACTGGCCTTTATCCTACAAATTCCCTTCAACTGGCATGGCGGCGGCGGTTTTGTCGGCAATCGCTATTTCATCAACGCCTATCCGGCCTTTCTCTTTCTGGTGACGGCGATCCGCCCGCGGCTGCTGCTGGTCGCCGGCTGGGCGGTAGGCGGACTGTTCACCCTGCCCTTCATCACCGCCCCGCTGGGCGCCGTGGTGCCGTCACCGACTTTGCAAGCTCACACCCGCTCAGCTGCTCACCAGCTGCTGCCTTACGATCTTGTCCTGCGCGAGATTCCGGGCTACCTCGGCTATGTCGAAGACTCGATCTATATTCGCGGCCGCCGCGACCAAGTGCGGCTGGCGCCGCGGCCAGAAGGGCCGGCCGAGCTGCTGCTGCGCGGCGCCGACCGGGTCGAGTTGATCGTCCAAACCACCGTGCCGCTGCGTCAGCTGACGGTCGCGATCAGCAGTCCTTCAGCCAACAATCCGGTGACTTTGCGGCTCGGCAAGGATCGCCGCCAGATCATCGCCGGGCCGGACTGGCAGCAGCTAACCCTGGCCGCCGGCAAACCGCTGCTGATCCGCGACGAGCGCTCGATGGACGACTTCACGCATCCCTATCGGGTTTGGGCCTATCGATTGATGATAGAAACCGAGCGTGGCGAGATACCCGCGTGGCACGGTCGCGGCCAGCACCATTTCTACCTCGGCAGCCGGCTGAAGATCTTGGGCCAGGGCCAAGCCGCAACCAGCCAACCTCCAGCCAACTCCGAGCAAGACCCCGAGAATCCACCGTGAGCCACCCCCGCGTCGCCTGCCTCGTGCTCAACTACAACGGCCGCGAGATTACCCTCGAAGCGCTGGCCAGCTTGAGCCGGATGAGCTACCCAGCCTTCGACTTGATCCACATCGACAATGGCTCTTCGGACGGCTCCTTCGTCGCCGTGGCTGAGGCCTTTCCGGAAGTGCGCCAAGTACGGGTAGAGACCAACCAGGGGCCGACCCACGGCCTCAACCAGGGCCTGCTAGCCGGTCTAGAAGGCGACTATGACTACCTGCTATCGCTGAATAACGACATCGAAGTCGACCCGGAGATGGTCACCGAGATGGTGCGTCTGGCGGAGAGCGATCCGCGGATCGCCTGCGTCGGCCCCAAGGCGTACTACTTCTGGGATCGCGAACGGCTGTGGTCGGCCGGCGGCATCATTCGTTTTAAGCAGTCAGTGACCCGCGAACGCGGTATGGGCGAGATCGATCGCGGGCAGTACGACAATGATCAAGAGGTCGGCTACATCAACGGCTGCGCCATCTTGATGCGTCGCTCGGTGGTCGAAGAGATCGGCATTTGGGATCCGATTTTCAACCTGGCGGTCGAAGACGCCGACTGGTGCATGCGCAGCAAACGCCGCGGCTACCGCTGCATGTACTGCCATCGCGCCGTGCTGTGGCATATGGTCTCGGCCACCGCCGGCAACTACCAGCCGAGCCGCACCTTCTTCACCGGGCGCGCCAACGCCATCTTCGTGCGCCGCTATGGCGGGCCGCTGGAGTGGCTGACCTTCGTGCTGTGGAGCGCCCTCGGCCTGCCCTTGGCCTTCCTGCGCGAATTGCCCAAGCGCAATCAGGGCGCCGCCATCGCCAAGCTCAAGGGCATTTTCACCGGTCTGCGGGTGCCGATGAGCGAGCCCCCCGGCAGCACCGGTTGAGAGGAGCAATTTTGCGCCGAGAACTGAGCTTACTCGCCACCGCCTGGTGGATGCTAACCCTCGCTTGTGCCCCGCCGAGCGAGAATCCCGAGCCACCCCAGCCAGTCCCAGCGCCGGCTCCACCGCGGGTCGCCGTCGGTCTGGAACAACCCACCATTTTCCACCCCTTGCTAGCCGGCAAACGTCTCGGTCTGGTGGTCCACGGCGCCTCGCAGACCTGGGACGGACGCCACGCCATCGATGTGTTTCGTGATGCCGGGCTCGACGTGGTGCGGCTCTTCTCCCCCGAGCACGGACTGCGTGGCCAAGCCGCGGCCGGTGAGGCAGTCGCTAGAGGTCTCGACACGGCAAGCGGCTTGCCGGTAGTGAGCCTCTATGGCGCCGAGCACCAACCCCAGCCGGCCGATCTGGCGGATCTCGAGGCGCTGGTATTCGATCTGCAAGGTGCCGGCGTGCGCTTCTACACCTACGTCTCGACGCTGATTCTGTGCCTCGAAGCGGCTGCCGAAAACGATCTCGAGTTCATCGTGCTCGACCGCCCCAACCCGCTCAGTGGGGTGCGTATCGAAGGCCCGGTGGCGGCGCCGCGCGAGCAGGTAGCGGCCAGTTTCGTCAACCTGGCGCCGGGGCCGCTGGTCCACGGTCTGACGCTGGGAGAGATGGCCCGGCAAGTCAACGGCACTCGCCAGCAGCCAGCCCGGCTAACGGTGGTGAAGATGGCCGGTTGGCAGCGCGCCATGACCTGGGCCGACACTGGCCGCCCTTGGCTGCCGCCATCGCCCAACCTGCGCAGCGCCGAAGCCGCCATGGCCTACCCCGGCAGCGCTCTCTTCGAAGCCACCAACGCCTCTGAAGGCCGCGGCACCGAGGCCCCCTTCTTGCTCCTCGGAGCGCCCTGGTTCGATCCTGGTCCCCGAGTTCTGGTGCGCCATGGATTCGAACTGCGCCCGGCCCGCTTCGTGCCCCAGCCCTCACCAGCGGCGCCCAAGCCCAAGCTGCTCAACCAACAGTGCGCTGGCTGGCGACTGTCGGTAGTCGACGCCAAGGCTGCCCATCCCTACGCCCTCGGCCTCGAATTGGTCGCCCAACTAGCCGCCGAGCCAGAGTTCGAATGGCGCCGCCAGGGTGCCGCCCTGACCTGGCTGCTGGGCACTCCACGGGTTTATCAACAGCTCGCTGATGGCCGACCGATCAGCGAAATTCTGGCCCAAGACCATGCCGACCACGTCGCTTGGCGAAAGCAAAGCCACGACGCCCGGCTGTATTGACTAACGACCCCGAGGGCCGACCACCTGGCCCGCGCTGGAGATTTCGAGCAAGATAGCCTCCCTTCCATCCGACATTTCCTATAACAAGTGCTTGCAGGCCCGCAATCGAAGGGTCATACTCTTAGAGCTTAAATCAAATTAGCCGATAGGCTTGCGTTCAGCCACCCCGCCTGGCGATCCTCCTATCCACTTCTAGAAATTTCTGGAGTCCAAGAAATGCTGCGATCTTCCCTCCGGCTTGCAATTGCTGCGCTGCTCGTCACCAGCGCGCTGCCCACCGTCGCCCAGACCACCGGCCACACCATCGACCAGAGTCGTGGCGTCGACGCGCGGGTCGACTATGCCTCTCTCGCCGGTATCGGTCCTTGGGATGACCGCAACTACCAGTTGACCCAAGAAGACATCGCATTGCTGACCGACAACGAGCGCGAACTGAACGAGGGCATTCCGGCCTTCTACCGCGTCCACTTGCGGCGCACCTTCCTCGACATGCCACGCACCGGCGAGCTGCAATATCCGCGCAGCGGCCTGCCCCGCTTCCTCAACGAATACGGCGGCTACTTGATCGACGGCAAGGTCTACACCCAGGTCGAGCACCACGGCAACAGCTGGCTTATCGATACCAGCAAAGGCGGCGTGTTGGAAAAGGCGTTCATCGCCCAGCGTGCTTTAGAGGGAGATGTGCGGGTGACCACCCCGATAGGCGCCGCCGAGTCGTCGATCGAGATCAATCCTGTCAATCCGATGCAGGTCGTCGCCGGCTCCAACGGCCCCGGCGGTGGTCAGCGCATGCACTACTCCACCGATGGGGGCGAGACCTGGACTCAAAGCGCAGCCCTACCCCTCGGCGGCACCTGCTGTGATCCGACCATCGATTGGTCGTCCGACGGCACCAAGGTCTACGCCGCCACCCTCGGCTCCGGTGTCTTCGTCTACCGTTCGGCCGACGGTGGCCAGACCTGGACCGACCTCGACACTGAACCCGGTAACGATCCGCGCCGCGAACTCGGCGGCGGCGTCGACAAAGAGTTCCTCCATGTCGACCGCTATCCCACCTCGCCGCATCTGGACAATGTCTACCTGTCCTGGCATCAGGCCAACATCCAGCAATTCGCCTGCTCGACCGATTTCGGCCACACTTGGACGAGCCAAAACTTCGGTTCTGACCCACGCGGCATCGGCTCGGACATCACCACCGACAAGGGCGGCACCGTCTACTACTTCTGGCCCAACACCAGTGGCCGCCTGATCCTGCTCAAACGCTCCACCGACGGCGGCGTCACTTTCGAAGCTGGCACGGTGACGGTAGCCACCACTGAAGGCTCGTTCATCTTCCCCTTGCCCTCGACCGAGAGCCGCGAGGTGTTTATCTACACATCGGTCGACGTCGACTACTCAGACGGTCCCTTCGGCGACAGTATCTATGCCGCCTGGACCGACAACACCGGCCCGGATAGCGGCACTGCCGCCAACAACCACGGTCGCATCCAGGTGGGCTATTCGCGCGATGGTGGCGACACCTGGACCCTCACCACGCCGCACGAGACCGCCGACGCCAACACCGTCGACCGCTGGCACCAATGGCTGGCGGTGGGTCCGGACGGCAAGGTCTATGTGATGTTCTACGACACCCGTGTCAGCGGTCGCACCTCGGTCGATGTTTTCTACTCGGTGTCGAGTGACGGTGCCCAAACCTGGTCGACACCGGCCCGGCTGACCACCGCAACTTCGCCCAACAGCACCAGCGGCTTCGAATTCGGCGACTACAATGGCATGGACGTAGCGGTGAACCAGCTGATCACAATTTTTTCCGATAACCGGGATGAGAATGGCGGCGGCGCCCAATCGATGGATGTCTACTCCGCCGGCTTGCTAACCGGTGAGACGCCGATCTTCGAGGACGGGTTTGAGAGCAACGGCACCACGATGTGGGACTTCACCATGCCCTAGCGGCCCCAGGACCAGGCGCCGTCCGGCGTCTGGTCTGTCTCTACGCTCAAACTCCTTAGTCGAGCAGCCGCTGGGCGGCCCGCTCACCACTCTCGTAGGCCTCGTCGGTCCAGTGGTAGCCCCACTCGCCATAGCGACCGGCGGTCTCGATGCCGATCTCCTGCAAATAGCCGCGCACGGTGGCTAGCGCCGCCGGCCGATCCAGGTCGAAAATGACATTGGCGTAGGGCACCAAGCGAGCACTGCGATGCAAGATGCTGTCGTCGGGGCGTAGCAGGCCGCAGCGTTTGAGATCGTTGATCACCGGCTCGATGCACTTTTCGGGGGAGCGATCGAGGGGACGGTATTTGGCCGAGTAGTAGACCTCGGCCTGAATGCTGCCAGCGCCGGGCGGCACGTTGTTGGGCGACAGCATGTGGGGAAAGCTCAGGCGGGTGAAGAAGTAGTCGTCGTCGTAAAAATAGGTCCAATGGGCCGGCGACAGATCCAGGCGATCGATGCCGAGATTGACCACCACGCAGGTGGTGCAAGCGAGCTGAGCAGCGGCTTGGAGAACCTCCTCGGGAACGCCTTGAATTCTCTGCACCAGCTCGGGCAGCGGCAGGGAGGAAATCAACTGACCAAAGGGCAGCTGGCTGCCGTCGGCAAAGGTCAGTCGGCCCGCCGCAGGCTCGATGCGGGTGACCTCGCGACCAAGTTCGAGGCGGCTTTGGCCGATGAAATCGCGCAAGAAGGCGACGAAACCACCATGGCTGGGATAGCGAAAGTTGTCAACGTAATGAACGTCCGCGGTCTGTGCCGACAGGGCGCCGCGTAGCACCTCTTCAAGATCCGGCCGATAGAGCCGCGGGCCGAGCCAGTCGGTGGTCATCCGGGCCGCTGCGCAAGTGTGGTACTTGTGGCCGTAGCGCAGCGGAAAGGTCTCAGCAAAGGTGCGGCCATAGCTCGCCACTAGCCAGTCTTCGTAGTGGCGAATCGCCGGATCCTGCTGCTGACTGGCGGCAACAAAATCGCGGATCACCGCCACCACCAGATCCTCGGGCAAGCCATGCAGATTGCACTGCGCCGGGTGCTTGATCCACTGACCCCGCCAGTGATTGTTGACCCGAGTCTGCAAGACCTCGAACTCGCCGCCGACGCTGTCGGCGAAGAGCTGCTGCAAGCGCTGATTCTTGGTGAAAGAGATATGCGGTCCGTCGTCAAACAAGAAATCGCCATGCTCGAAGCTGGCGGCATGGCCGCCGGCAAAGCTGTTCCTGTCGAAAATCCGTGCCTGCCGACCAGCATCGCGCAAGCGTTGGGCCGCGCCCAAGCCGGCCAAGCCAGCGCCGAGAATGACAATCTCGCTCAAGTTCCTTCCTCTCCCAAAGCCAGTTCAACCCGCCACCAATCGACCGTCTGCCGCAGTCCCTCATCTAGGCTCAGTCGCGGTCGCCAGCCGAGTTCGTCGCGCAGCCGCGAGACATCAGCCACCACCCGCGGCGGATCGTCCGCCGGCACCGCCAGGGCCCCCAGCTCGACCAGATCCTCGCGCCCGATCCAGCGCGCCGCGCCGAGGATCAGGCGACGCAATTCGACGGCCTCGCCCGAGGCAATATTGATCGGCCCGTCGAGCTCGCTATCGAGCACCTTCACCAAGGCATCGGCGGCATCGATGGTCGAGAGATAGTCTCGTAACTGGCGACCGTGCGAACAACGCGCCGGCTCGCCGCGGAGCAAGGCATGGATTACCGAAGCCAACAGCCGCGGCGGTTTTTCGTACGCGCCGTAAAGGAAGAACAACCGCGCCCAGGCACCGCCCAAGGGCGGACCGTGGTGGGCGATGAAATCGGTGAACAGCTCACTGAGCGCCCGCTTGGCAAGGCCATAGGTAGTGCTCGGAACGAGCGGCGTGTGCAACTCCGAGCAGGGCTCCTCGCCCCACGCATACTCCGCGCTACTGCCAACGAAGACCACCCGCTGGCCGCCACCGGCGACGAAATCGCGCAGCAGCTCCAGGCTGGCGGCCAGCCAGCGGTAGTTCTCGGCGCTGCGGTAGATTTCGCGACCGGAGTGCCAGGCCAGATGCAGCAGGTGGCTGGGGCGACTTTCGGCGAGCAACCCCCGGCGGGCAGCTGGATCGAGCAAGTCGGCCTGGCGCCAGTGCAATCGCCCCTGATCATTGACCGCATGGCTGCTCGACGCCGCCCAGACTTCGAAACCAGCATCGAGCAGCCGTTGTTGGCAAGGTTGGCCGACCAAGCCGCTGGCGCCGGTCAGCAACACCCTTTTCGTGCCCTCGGAACTCTCCATGGGCGAGAGAATACTCTGCCGGCAACTACTTTGCGATCCTCCGCCCCAGGGGTGGTCGGAATGAGGCCACCATCGACATTCGCACGCCACTCCCGCAAGCGCGGCACGGTTTGTGTCCCCGTCCCGACAGCGACGTTATTCTCCAGCAAGTGATTTCAATCACTTGCGACATTCGCACGCCACTCCCGCAAGCGCTCTGCAGCCAACTCCGGGCGGCCTGCGCGGCGGCCGAATGCTGCCCAGCAGCGCGGCGGGACTGGCGGCCGAACGCTGCCCAGCAGCCGATGAATTACGCCGCGGGTCCGCGAGGGATTGAAATCCCTCGCTAGGATGTAACGTCCCTGGCGGGACGGAGAGCAAGATAGCGGTTTTCGGAAATTTGGGCGATCTCCGGGAAATCCGGCCGGCCCCGGCAGGGGGGCAGATTTCGTACTAGCATTGCGGCGCGCCTGCCTGTCACCTAGTTTCTGTTGGAGAGTCTAAATATGAAGCACGTCGAGATCGCCTTCACCCTCACCCTGTCGCTACTGCTACCGCAGGCCCTGCTGACCGCCGAGCCGGCGCCGCAGCCAGCCACCAAGAACCTGCGCATTCCCCGCGATCAGGGCGAAGATCTGCTGGCCCCGCGACGCCGGAAACAGCTCGCCACCCAGGCCGACATCGCCGTCGACAGCTTCTTTCTGTTCACCGATCAGCGGCGCAAGAGCGGCATCGACTTTCACCATCGGGTGGTCGACGATGGCGCTCGCGACTACAAGATGGTGCACTACGACCACGGCAACGGCTTGGCGGCGGCGGATGTGGACGGCGACGGCTTGCTCGACCTCTACTTCGTCAACCAGCTGGGCAGCAACCAGCTGTGGCGCAATCTCGGCGGCGGCCGCTTCGCCAACACTACCCAGGCCGCCGGGGTGGCCTTGGCCGAGCGCATCAGCGTCAGCGCCGCCTTCGCCGATATCGACAACGACGGCGACCAGGACTTGTTCGTCACCACGGTCAAGATGGGCAACGTCTTGTATCGCAACGACGGTCGCGGCCACTTCAGCAACATTACCGCCAGTGCCGGGGTGGGCTACGTCGGCCACAGTTCCGGCGCGTTGTTCTTCGACTACGACCGCGACGGCCTGCTCGACCTGCTGGTCAGCAACGTCGGCGTTTACACCTCCGCCAAACAAGGCCGCGGCGGCTACTACATCGGCCTCGCCGACGCCTTCGGTGGCCACACCCTACCCGAGCGCTTCGAGCGCAGCCTGCTTTATCGCAACTTGGGCGAGGGTCGATTTGCCGACACCAGCGAGCAAACCGGTCTGCTGGAAATGGGCTGGAATGGCGACGTCACCGCTGTCGATCTCGATCGCGACGGCTACCCCGAGGTCTACTTCACCAACATGCAGGGGGACGATCACTACTGGCACAACCAGGGTGGCAAGCGCTTCGTCGAGCGCACCGCGGCGCATTTCCCCAAGACCTCCTGGGGCGCCATGGGGGTGAAGTTCTTCGATTTCGACAACGACGATCAGCTCGACCTGCTGGTCACCGACATGCACTCCGACATGGTCGACTTGGTGGGTCCCGAAGCAGAGAAAGAGAAATCAACCCGCGCCATGCTCGACGCCTGGCCCGCTTCTTATTTGGGCGGCGGCAGCGAAAATATCTTCGGCAACTCCTTTTACCGCAACTTGGGTGAGGGCAAATTCGAAGAGATTTCTGACCGCGTAGGAGCCGAGAACTACTGGCCCTGGGGCCTCTCCACCGGCGACCTCAACGCCGATGGCTGGCAAGACGTGTTCATCACCGCCAGCATGAACTACCAGTTCCGCTACGCCATCAACTCCCTGCTGTTGAACGAAAACGGCAAGCGCTTTCGCGACGCCGAATTCATCCTCGGCGTCGAGCCCCGCGCCGGCGAGCTGGCGGCCCTGTGGTTTGAACTCGACTGCGCCGGCAGCGACTCCCAACACCAGCATTGCCTGGACGAAGCCAAAGCCGAACAGCCGGCCGAGCAGCTGCGCATCCTGGGCGCCTTGGGCAGCCGCTCCTCAGTGCTCTTCGACTTGGACAATGACGGCGATCTCGACATCGTTACCAACGAGTTCAACTCGCCGCCCCAGGTACTGGTCAGCGACCTGGCGGAGCAGAGCGATATCCACTACTTGAAGATCGCCCTTGAAGGCACCCGCTCCAACCGCGACGGCCTCGGCACCCGCGTGGTGCTGCACTTCGGCAAACGCCGCCTGACCCAGGTCCACGACGGCAAATCCGGCTATCTGTCGCAGAGCGCCCTTCCTCTTTACTTCGGTCTGGGCGCCGCCCAGCGCATCGACAAGATCGAAGTCCACTGGCCCTCCGGCGCGGTGCAGCAGCTCGGCGCGACCGACAAGATCAACCAGTTGCTGCTGATCCGCGAGCCGGGACCGACGGCAGCCGAAGACAAGTGAGCGACATCTAGATCAAAAACTAGCCTTCTCTGCGGTCTAAATCGGCTCTGTTTCTCGCGTTTAGTAGGTGAGCCCGATGAAGATCTCCAAACAGCCTCTTGCCCATCTGGACGGAGAGCGTCCGCATTTCCTCGTCGACCACCTCGAAGCGGTCGGCGAGCTTGCGGCGCGCTATGCCGCGGTGTTTGGCGCCGCCGAGTTGGGGCGCCAGGCCGGACGCAGCCACGATCTCGGCAAAGTGCCGAAAGAGTTTCAACGCCGCCTCTATGGCGACCCTCGGCGCTTCGAGCACTCTATCCACGGTGCCCAATACTGGATGCAGCCAAGCCGCCGCCACGGTGCCAGCCTGGTTCTCGCCGCGATGATCGCCGGCCATCACGCCGGCTTGCCCGATGTCGGTGCCGATGCCCTCGAGGGCCGTCCGCGCAACGGACTCAAGACCCGGTTGCTCAAAAAAGTCGACCTCGGCCCGGTGCTCAGCGCCCTGCCGCCAGGCTTTCTCGCCGAGCGCTCGCCGCTGCTACCGGCGCGGCTGACCCAGCACCAGGACGACCCGAAGGCCCTGCGGCGACAGCTAGAGACCTTCAGCCGTTTCTTGTTCTCCGCCCTGGTCGACGCCGACATCGTCGACACCACTGCTTTTGCCCACGGCGATGAACGTCGCCGGCTGGTGGCTAACTTCGCCCAGGTCGAGGAACTTTCAGAGCGGCTTGATCACCATCTCGACCGGCTGGTGGCCCGCGCTACCCACAAGGGGGTATCCAAGGTCAATCGCCTGCGGGCCGAAGTTCTGGCCGCTTGCCGCGACGCTGCTGAGCTCCCTCCCGGCCTGTTCAGCCTCACCGTTCCCACCGGTGGTGGCAAGACCCTGTCGGCGATGTCGTTCGCCCTGCGACATGCCAAACGCCACGGCCTGCGGCGGGTGATTACCGCCATCCCCTACACCAGCATCATCGAACAGAACGCCAAGATCTACATCGAGGCCCTCGGCCGCGACCAGGTGATCGAGCATCACAGCGCCTTCGAGCCCGACAAGCTGGGCGATGAGGACGATGAACTGCGCCGCCGCCACGAGCTGGCGGCCGAAAATTGGGACGCACCAGTGGTGGTGACCACCAATGTGCAACTTTTCGAATCGCTCTTCGCCAATCGCACTTCGCGCTGCCGCAAGTTACACAACATCGCCCGCAGCGTGATTCTGCTCGACGAGGCGCAGACGGTGCCCATCGAGCTGCTGTCACCGATCCTCGACATGCTGCGCGAGTTGGTCGAGAACTACGGCTGTTCCGTGGTTTTCGCCACCGCCACCCAACCAGCCTTCGGCCAGCGCCGGGGCTTGCCCGAGGGCCTCGCCGACATTCGTGAGATTGCCCCCGATCCCACAGCACTGGCCCGCCAGCTCGCTCGCTACGAGGTGGAATGGCGTCTTGAGGAAATCGTTACCTGGCCAGAGTTGGCCGAGGAATTGACCGACTTGCCGCAGGTCTTGTGCATCGTCCACTCGCGGGCCGACGCGCAACTGCTCGCCGAAGCGTTGGCCGATCAAGGTCAAGATGCCGAAGCCGTCGTTCACCTGTCGGCGGCAATGTGTGGAGAACACCGCAGCGAGGTTCTCGACCGAGTCAGGCAGCGGTTAGTAGATGGCCTACCCTGCCGTCTGATCTCCACCCAACTGATCGAGGCCGGAGTCGATGTCGACTTCCCTGTCGTCTTTCGCGCCCTGGCCGGGTTAGAGAGCCTGATCCAGGCCGCCGGACGCTGCAACCGCGAAGGCAAGCTGCCTGGCCGCGGGGGTCGCTTTGTCGTCTTCAAAGCGCCCTCCAGACCGCCGCAGGGGGTGCCCCGGCAGGGCTTGGCGATCACCCAGGGGATGCGGCACCTCGCCGAGGGTGATCTCAACACCCACGATCCGGCGATAGTCGAAAGCTATTTCCGGCGCCTCTACAGCAGCACCAAGCGCGACCCCAAGGCGATTCAGGACTATCGCTCGCGGCTTGCCTTCGCCAGCGTTGCCCACTATTTCAAGATGATCGACAGCAGCTGGTCACAGCCACTAGTAGTGCCTTGGGGCAAGAGCGCCAAGGTGGTGGCGGAAATCAAGCGCTGGGGGCCGAATCGCGATCGGCTACGCCGCTTGCAGCGCTACACCGTCAACGCCCCCCGCCGTCACCTCACCGAGTGGCTGGCTAGCGGCATGGTGGAGCCGGTCGGCGAGGTCGTTTTCGCGGTCAGCGAAATCGGCGCCGAAAAAATGTACTCACCCCGCTGGGGACTTTCGGGGTCTACGGACATAGGACTCGATCCCGGCGCCTTGATGGTTTAGTCGTGCCCGAGGAGGAACTCGTATTGCTCAACAGCCGAAGCCCAATTCTGAAACTCCGCGCCCGCGGTCCCCTGGCCTGCTTCACCCGCCCGGAGCAGAAGGTGGAACGGGTGTCCTACGAGGTGCCCACCCCCTCGGCGGTGCGCGGCTTGGTGGAGGCGGTGCTGTGGAAGCCGGCGATTCGCTGGCAGGTACGCCGCATCCACCTACTGAAACCGGTGCGGTTCATCGCCTTTCGCCGCAACGAGGTCTCCACCAAGGCAGCCACTCCCAAGCGCCAGCTGGTGCTCGAGGGCGGCCAGCCGCCGCGTTACTACGCCGACCAGGATCGAGCGCAGCGCAACACGGTGGCATTGCGCGATGTGGACTACGTCTTCGAGATCTTCATGACTCTGACGGGGCGCGCCGGCCCGGACGACAATCTGACCAAGTTCGTCAACATGTTCGAGCGCCGAGTACGCAAAGGGCAGCACTTTCATCAGCCCTACTTCGGCTGCCGCGAAATGGTCGCCGAGGTGTTGCCGGTGGATGCCACCACCCCGCCGTCGATCGGCAGCAGCCGCGATCTGGGGTTGATGCTGTGGGATATCGACTTCGGCAGCCACGCAAATACCGCGCGCTTCTTCCACGCTCGTCTGGAGCGAGGGATCGTCGAGGTGCCGGAAGATCCCGAAGCCACCCTGCTGGAGGTGGCCTCATGATCCTGCAAGCTCTGCACGAGTACGCCAAGCGCGAAGGGTTGGTGGCCGATCCTGACTTCGAGCTCAAGCCGATCGCCTTCATGATCGAAGTGTCGACCGATGGCAGTCGATTCACGATTCGCCCGACCTTCACCACCCCCACCGCGAAGCCCGGCAAGAAGCCGCCGCGGCCGGTCGCCACGACCTTCGCAGTACCACGGGAGCCCAGTCGCACCAGTGGCGCCCGCGCCTTTTTTCTCTACGACAAGGCCGAGTACGTTTTCGGACTCGACCCCGACGGCAAGCGCACAGCCGCCAAGCTGGCACAGCGCGCCGAGCTTTTTCGCCAGCGGGTCGCCGCCTGCGCCGCGACCACCGGCGACCCGGCGGTCGGCGCCATCCTGTGTCTACTCGAAGACCTGGCAGCGGGCCGACAGCAGGTCGAGCTGCCCGAGGACTGCGCCTCCAACTCGCTGTTTCAGTTCTTCTGGCATGACGACATCGACCTGCCGGTCATCGAGCGTCCGGCGGTCAAGGACTACTGGCGCCAGCTGCGCCAGCAATCGAGCGCCGATAGCGAGGTGTGCCGGTGCTTGGTGAGTGGCGAGTTGGCACGGCCGGCCAAACGCCACGGCATGCTGCGCTACGTTCCCGGCGCCAGCACTTCAGGGGTGCCATTCGTTTCTTTCAACAGCTCAGCCTTCGAGAGCTACGGTTGGAAGGGCAACGAGAACGCGCCCATCTCGCAAGGGGTGGCCGACAGCTACGTTGCAGCTCTGCGCCGGTTGCTACATCCGGCCCCACCCAATCCCAAGAATCCCAGCAACAACCTGGCGCCGCAAAACTACCGCCTGTCCGGTGACACCGTAGTCGCCTTCTGGACCCACAACCCTGCCGGCGATGTGATCCTCGGCCTACTCGACGCCCAGCCCGAGGAGGTTGGAGCCGTCTATCGATCGGTGTGGCAAGGCAAAGCACCACAGCTCGACGGACCCGAAGACTTTTTCGCCCTCACCTTGACCGGCGCCCAGGGCCGGCCAATCACCCGCGGTTGGTTCCGTTCGACAGTAAGTGAAGTTCTCCATCACCTGGCCACCCATTTCGGCGACCTCGACTTGGTGCGCCTGACGCCACCGCCAAAGAAAGGTGGCCACCCGCCGGCCTACCCATTGCGTCAAGTTCTGCGCGCTCTGGCACCCCTCGGCAAGAGCGATCAGGTACCGGCAGCACTGGGTCAGCAGATCTTCCAGGCAGCGCTCGGCGGCACCCCCTACCCCTTCTCGGCCTTGCAGCGCGCCGTGCTGCGCGAACGCGCTGAGATTTCCCGCGATGGCTGGACCGACCTCGACCGTCGCGACGCCCGCCGAGCATTGATCAAGGCAATCCTTGAGCGCCGCCGCCGCCTCGGCAAGAACCTTCAAACCTATCCGGAGCTAAAGAAAAAGATGGACCCACAAAACACCAGTCCCGGCTACCTGCTCGGCCGTCTGATGGCGGTGATCGAACGGTTGCAGCAAGAGGCCCTCGGTGACGTCAACGCCTCGGTGGTCGACCGCTTCTTCGGTTCAGCCTCGGCAACTCCCGCGGCGGTTTTCCCGCGGTTACTAAAGAACGCCCGCCATCACGCCCGCAAGGCCAAAGACACCAGCCGCAAAGGCTTCACAATCCATCTCGAAAGATTGCTCGATCAGATTGCCGATCGCTTTGATCCTGCCGATGGTTTTCCAAGCGCTCTCGACTTGGAGTCGCAGGGACTATTCATGCTCGGCTATCACCAACAACGCAAAGACTTCTTTACCAAAAAAGAGACAACCACCGATTCCGCCACCGCGGACGCTTAGATTCAAAGGAATATCCCATGAGCCCTAACAACGGACACCCGATCCCCAGCCGCTACGACTTCGTCCTCCTCTTCGACGTAAAAGACGGCAATCCCAATGGCGACCCCGACGCCGGCAATGCCGCCCGCGTGGATCCGGAAACCCAACATGGCCTGGTCTCAGATGTCGCCCTGAAACGCAAGATCCGCAATTTTGTCACCCTGGACAAGACCGACTTCGACAGCGCCGAGCCGGCATCCGGTTACGACATCTACATCAAGCATCGCGGGGTACTCGAGCAGCAGCATCTGGCGGCCTACAAAGCGCTGGAACTCGATCCCAAGGCCAAAGGCAAAGACAAGGCATCCTCCAATGTCGACCAGGCTCGGCGGTGGATGTGCCAGACCTTCTACGACGTGCGCACCTTCGGCGCGGTGATGTCCACCGGCATCAACTGCGGCCAGGTCCGCGGTCCGGTGCAGCTGACTTTTTCGCGTTCCGTCGATCCAATCTCTCAGCTCGAACAATCGATCACCCGCAAGGCGGTGACGACCCAGAAAGAAGCCGACAAGCAGATCGAAAAGCACGGCATGGTCACCGGCACCATGGGGCGCAAAGAGATCGTGCCCTACGGTCTCTACCGCGCCCACGGCTTCATCAGCCCGCACTTGGCGCGGGACACGGGATTCAACCAAGCCGATCTCGACCTGCTGTGGCGCGCTTTGGAGATGATGTTCGAACACGACCGTTCGGCCAGCCGCGGCGAGATGGCGACCCGCAAGCTGGTGGTGTTCGAGCATCAGAGCCCGCTCGGCAATGCACCGGCCCACCGCCTTTTCGAGCGCGTCACCGCCCAACGCGCCGACCCGGCCAAGCCACCGCGAGCCTACGGTGACTACCAAATCTCCGTTGACTCGAGCGACCTGCCCGCCGGCATCACCCTGCACGAAAGACTGTGAATCCTTGAGCCCCTATCCCGAGGACGCCCTGCTGCCGATCTCGGCCTTGCAGCACCTGATCTTCTGCGAGCGGCAGTGCGCGTTAATTCACCTGGAGCGGCAGTGGGCCGACAACGTGCTCACCCTAGAAGGCTCGTTGCAACACCGCCGGGTCGACCGCGACGGGCCCAGGCTAGAACAGCAGGGGGAGCTGCGCATCGCCCGATCCATGGCCTTGCGCAGCCTGCGCTGGGGGCTGACCGGCTATGCCGATGTAGTTGAGTTGCATCCCGAGCCGGAGGGTGCTCGGCTAGCGGGTCTCAAGGGCCGCTGGCGACCCCTGCCCGTAGAGCACAAGCGGGGACGGCCCAAGGCTGGCGACGCCGACCGGGTGCAGCTTTGCGCCCAAGCTCTGTGCCTGGAAGAGATGCTCGAAGTCGAGGTTTCGAGCGGCGGAATGTGTCAATGAAAGTGAGACACTTTCTTCTGGGAATTAGTACGGAATCGGTAGTGGCTCCGGCACCATCGCTTTCAGCGAGGGCGCGCAGCCAGGGGTCTCGCCTGGTGCGTCGTTGTGTACGCGGTGTGTCACTACGTTCTCGGTATCGACTGGGTCAGTGCTGGCGGCGGTGGTCGGCGGGTTGATCCAGACCTTGTCACTGGGCTCCGGCAAAGCCGGCGCTCGCCGCTTGAAGCGGCTTGGATGAGCGGCTGAGGCGGCGGCGAGGACTTCTCGACGTTGCTCCAGTACTGAGGCCGTGAGGCCGTAGTGGACGGTCTCTGGCGTCAACAAGCCGAGTCCTGTGTGGTAGTGCTGCGTGTTGTACCAGCCGATGAACGAGCGGCAGAATGCTCGTGCATCTTCCAGTGATCCGAAGCGGTCGGGAAAGCTCGGATGGTACTTGAGCGTCTTGAACTGGGCCTCAGAGAACGGATTGTCGTTGCTCGTGTAGGGCCGGTTCAGCGACCGTGTCATCCCGAGATCGGCCAGCAGTAGAGCCACTGGCTTGGATGTCATGCTCGAACCGCGGTCCGAGTGCAAGGTAAGTCGATCTCGCTCAACACCTTGCTTCTCAACACTGTCGGCGATCAACCGCTTCGCGAGCCCTCCGGACTCGCGGCAGGCGAGCATCCAGCCGACGATGTAGCGGCTGAAGACGTCCAGAATTACGTAAAGGTAGTAGTGGGTCCACTTCACCGGGCCCTTGAGCTTGGTGATGTCCCACGACCACACCTCGTTCGGCCCTGTGGCCAGCAGTTCGGGCTTGGTGTAGTTGGGATGACGCCGCTGACGGCGTCGCTCGCGCAGCTCGCCCTCAGACTCCAGGACCCGGTACATGGTGCGCACCGAGCAGATATGGCGCTGATCCTCGTCCAGCAGCGCCGCCCAGACTTGACGCGGCGAGCGGTCGACGAAGCGCTCCGAGTGCAACACATCGAGGACCTCCTGGCGTTCAGCGGGCGTCAATGCCAGCGGCGGTCGAGGCCGCGTTGATAGCTGCGGCCCTGCGCTCTGCTGCCGACGGCGGCGATAGAAAGTGGCTCTGGGGACCGCCAAGGCGACGCAGGCTGCTTGCACCCCCACCGTCTCGGCCAGCGGCGCCACAGCGCTCATGGCTGGCTCTCGCTCGGCTCGATCCCTAGCAGCCGGGAAAGTTTTTTTTGGACATCGATGATCGTCTCGGCTTTGTACAGCTGATGCTTGAGCCGGGCATTCTCACGCTCAAGCTCCGCGACGCGGCGGGCCTCGGCAGAGACCGGTCGACGCTTGCGACCGCGCTTCTTCGACAGACCGGCCAGAGCACTGGCATCGCGTTGCTGGCGCCACTTCGATAGGAGTGAGGAATACAGACCCTCCCGGCGAAGCAGGGCGCCAATCTCGCCGGCTTTGCTACAGGCGTCGGCGGCCTGGACGATGCTCAGCTTGTACGACGCGCTGTACCGCCGCCGCTTCGCCTTCTCAGTTACCTCGGGATCTGGTCGGTCAGCACTCATATCTCGCAGCTCGTGGCTTGGACTCGCCATGGTGTTTGCTCTCCACGCCCTCACTAATTTATCGGTACGGGAGTGTCTCACCTACATTGGCACAGAGGGCGGCGCACTGTATTACGGCAAGCCCCGCCGCCGCACCGAAGTGGACCTCGACGCCGATCTACGAGCGACCACCGCAGCTGCCTGCCAGCGCTTGCACGCGATGTTCCAGCGCGGCGAGACTCCTCGCGCCGAGCGCCAACCAAAGTGCCGCAGATGCTCTCTGCAAGAGCTGTGCATGCCCGACGCCCTCCATCCAGGCCGCTCGGTAGCGAACTATCTCGAGACCCTTTATGGCTGAGTTCCTCTCACCGCTGGAGTTCTTCGTTGAAGCGTCATCTGAATACTCTTTTCGTCACCACCCAAGGCGCCTACCTGGCTTGCCAGGGCGAGACGGTGAAAGTGCGCATCGAGCGCGAGACCCGTATGCGGGTACCGATTCACCTCCTTGGCTCGATCGTCTGCTTTGGCCAGGTGGCTTGCAGCCCGCCGCTGCTCGGCCTGTGCTGCGAGCGGGGCGTACAGGTGGCATTTCTCACCGAGCGCGGCCGCTTCCTGGGCCGAGTGGAGGGTTCGCCATCAGGCAACGTGCTGCTGCGGCGGACCCAGTTTCGCCGCGCCGACGAGCCCACCTTCTGTACCGAGCTAGCGCGCACCATCGTGCTGGGCAAAGTAGCCAACAGCCGCGCGGTATTGTTGCGAGCAGCCCGCGAGCAGGGTGCCGGCCACAGCGCCGACGCACTGCGCCAGAGCGCCCAACACTTGGCCGCATTGATCGCGCGTTGGCGTCACGCTGGCAGCGACCTCGAAGCGATTCGTGGATTCGAAGGTGAGGCCGCGAGGTCTTACTTTCAGGTCTTTGACAACTTAATCACTGTACAGAAGCGGAGTTTCCGTTTCGAGGGGAGGTCGCGCCGGCCCCCCCTCGATCGGATCAACTGCTTACTGTCCTTCGTGTATACCTTATTGGCCAGCGACGTGACCGCGGCCCTCGACGCCACCGGTTTAGATTCGCAAGTTGGCTACCTACACCGCGACCGTCCAGGCCGTCCCAGCCTAGCCCTGGATCTGATGGAAGAGCTGCGGCCTTCCTTGGCTGATCGTCTGGTCTTGACCTTGGTCAACCAGCGACAAATAACCGGTCGCAACTTCACCCTCGAACCCGCCGGCGCGGTGTGGTTGAACAAGGCTGGCCGCCGCACCGTGCTCGAGGCTTACCAAGAGCGCAAGCGCGCCGAGCTGCGCCATCCCTTCTTGGACGAGAAAGTCACAGTCGGTCTATTACCCTTTATCCAGGCCCGTTTGCTTGCCCGCTATCTACGCGGCGACCTGGACGGCTACCCGCCATTTCACTGGCGCTGAGAGGTCGTAATGTTAGTCCTGGTGAGCTACGACGTATCCACCCGCACCGGCAGCGGCCGCCGTCGCTTGCGGCGAGTGGCCAAGATCTGTGAGGATCATGGTCAGCGAGTGCAGAACTCCGTCTTCGAGTGTTTGCTCGATGCAGAACAGCTCACCCTCCTACGAGCCCGGCTCGTAGAGGTGATCAAGCCCGAAGAAGACAGCCTGAGATTTTATCTCTTGGGCAAGAATTGGCGCGGCCGAGTCGAGCACATGGGAATCAAACCGAGTATCGACATGGAAGGCCCACTGGTATTGTAGACACCGCGCGGACCCCAAGTGGTGGCCCCAACCCTGGCAGGTTCGCGATCCCGATAACCCACGATTCTTCAAGGAGTTGCAAAGTCACCGTAGAAACCAAACGATTCCCAGCGAGCAAAAACTCAGAGGTCCGCGCAAACCTCATTGTAAACTACAGAAAACACCCGACTTAAAATGACGGGCTTGCCCCCCGCGCGGGGGCGTGGATTGAAACCAGGCGCCGCATAAGTTGTTTTGACAATGGCTTGGCCTTGCCCCCCGCGCGGGGGCGTGGATTGAAACTGCCGCCGCCGCTTCCCATGCGGACTCGTCCATCTTGCCCCCCGCGCGGGGGCGTGGATTGAAACTGCATCGTGTTCCGGACGATCTCTGCCGTCATCGCTTGCCCCCCGCGCGGGGGCGTGGATTGAAACGAGGGAGGCGTATGACTTGGCGTGGTAGATGGTCTTGCCCCCCGCGCGGGGGCGTGGATTGAAACATCACTGTACGGCCTACAGACAGTGATTACCAACTTGCCCCCCGCGCGGGGGCGTGGATTGAAACTCGCCGAGTGTCTTCGATGGCCCTGAGCTGGCCCTTGCCCCCCGCGCGGGGGCGTGGATTGAAACAGCAGATGGAGGACGAACCAGGCGAACATCGCGACTTGCCCCCCGCGCGGGGGCGTGGATTGAAACTTCATGATCTCCCACCAGCGCCCAGACTCTTCCTCCTTGCCCCCCGCGCGGGGGCGTGGATTGAAACGCTCGAGGCTTGTCATCTGAGGTGATCAGGTCGGCTTGCCCCCCGCGCGGGGGCGTGGATTGAAACGTGCTCGCCACCCACGCCATCTCATGCTGCCACCCCTTGCCCCCCGCGCGGGGGCGTGGATTGAAACATGGCGCTGGCCGTCTTACGGCTCAGGTATTCGACTTGCCCCCCGCGCGGGGGCGTGGATTGAAACGCCCCGTTAGCCGCCGTCGACCATTGGGGGCTGACTTGCCCCCCGCGCGGGGGCGTGGATTGAAACTGCGTCAACTCGTCGACCTTGTTGCGCATGGTGTCCTTGCCCCCCGCGCGGGGGCGTGGATTGAAACGGGTCGCGCCTCATAAGCCAGTTCGGAGAGCCTGCTTGCCCCCCGCGCGGGGGCGTGGATTGAAACGTCTACCCGGTCTCTGGGTTCGAAGATTTTTTTGGCTTGCCCCCCGCGCGGGGGCGTGGATTGAAACCCGAGCGTATCGGGGGAACGGGGAAGCGAACCACTTGCCCCCCGCGCGGGGGCGTGGATTGAAACCCCTCGTTGCCTTTCGGAAGAACCTCTATGACGAGCTTGCCCCCCGCGCGGGGGCGTGGATTGAAACTCCTGAAAGGTCCAGGTCCCAACCCGCGAGAGACACTTGCCCCCCGCGCGGGGGCGTGGATTGAAACTATTGTGCCCAGCCATGAACACAAAGGGGAGACCTTGCCCCCCGCGCGGGGGCGTGGATTGAAACTCGCTCCAGTTGTCGGGCGGCGGTTTTGAGCGCCCTTGCCCCCCGCGCGGGGGCGTGGATTGAAACGGCTCCAGGCAGTTGTCGTCAAAGAGGGTTGCGGCTTGCCCCCCGCGCGGGGGCGTGGATTGAAACTTTCGGTCGCGGCGCCGAACCGCGACCAGTGAACTTGCCCCCCGCGCGGGGGCGTGGATTGAAACTACATTCCGGGCGGTCTAGAACTTGCGCCGGACTTGCCCCCCGCGCGGGGGCGTGGATTGAAACTCGCAGTTCGACCAGGTCAAAAACGCGCGGAGACTTGCCCCCCGCGCGGGGGCGTGGATTGAAACTAGAAGCGCCGATATGTTGCCTACTCGCTTGTCGGCTTGCCCCCCGCGCGGGGGCGTGGATTGAAACTGTTCGGCGAAGAGGAGTGGCTTCGGTACCGAAGCTTGCCCCCCGCGCGGGGGCGTGGATTGAAACCGAACCGGGGAAGCCGCCTGGACTCTTGAAAGGCTTGCCCCCCGCGCGGGGGCGTGGATTGAAACTCTTTGGGCCGGACCACGCAGGGCCTCGCCCAGCTTGCCCCCCGCGCGGGGGCGTGGATTGAAACGTCTCTCCGTGCCTTCCGGGCTGTCGGCCCACCGCTTGCCCCCCGCGCGGGGGCGTGGATTGAAACATCGAGTCGCTGGAGTCACAGTTAGAAGCCCAGCTTGCCCCCCGCGCGGGGGCGTGGATTGAAACTGTTTTCGAAGGGGCCAACGGGGGTTCTTAGGGAACTTGCCCCCCGCGCGGGGGCGTGGATTGAAACTGTTTTCGAAGGGGCCAACGGGGGTTCTTAGGGAACTTGCCCCCCGCGCGGGGGCGTGGATTGAAACGCGGCGAACGAAGTCGCGCAAAAGTGTTGGGACGCTTGCCCCCCGCGCGGGGGCGTGGATTGAAACGTACCAGCATTGATCGTTTCGGGATGGCTCGACTTGCCCCCCGCGCGGGGGCGTGGATTGAAACACCACCACGATATTAGCGCGGTCGTTAATCCAGCCCTTGCCCCCCGCGCGGGGGCGTGGATTGAAACGTATGTCGTTTATAGCGAGCCACAGGAGGTAATTCTTGCCCCCCGCGCGGGGGCGTGGATTGAAACGGCCCCACTCGAGGCCTTCTACCCACGCCTCCACTTGCCCCCCGCGCGGGGGCGTGGATTGAAACACTGCTGGCAGGCGGGCCCTGGGCGCAGCGCAGGCTTGCCCCCCGCGCGGGGGCGTGGATTGAAACTGGAAGAGGTCGCGAACGCTCTTCGTGGTGTTCCCTTGCCCCCCGCGCGGGGGCGTGGATTGAAACACGATGAATCGACTATGGACACCAAGCTGTCTAGCTTGCCCCCCGCGCGGGGGCGTGGATTGAAACGACAGGCGCCGGGACTCTCCCCCGGACGCCCAGCTTGCCCCCCGCGCGGGGGCGTGGATTGAAACCGACTGGGCCGATATCCAGGCGGCGGCGACAAGATGCTTGCCCCCCGCGCGGGGGCGTGGATTGAAACTCTCTAGGAAACGGGGTGCCCTGGATGTCTGACACCTTGCCCCCCGCGCGGGGGCGTGGATTGAAACTTACTCGCTGGAAACCATCTGGCTTAACACATATCTTGCCCCCCGCGCGGGGGCGTGGATTGAAACGCACAACCGGCACAGTAGAGGCGGGAGCTGGACTTGCCCCCCGCGCGGGGGCGTGGATTGAAACTCATGACCAACATGGCGAATGCAGCGTTCGCCTGCTTGCCCCCCGCGCGGGGGCGTGGATTGAAACAGGACCGAGGCCGGCTTCAAGAGAATCAGGAACCGCTTGCCCCCCGCGCGGGGGCGTGGATTGAAACTTTTTACCCGTTACCATTCTTCCAAGCCCTCCTTGCTTGCCCCCCGCGCGGGGGCGTGGATTGAAACGATCGGGGGGGCCCACATAGCCCCCACAACCCCTCCTTGCCCCCCGCGCGGGGGCGTGGATTGAAACGCGGTGTGGCCACCGACCCGTGGTCACCGACCCTTGCCCCCCGCGCGGGGGCGTGGATTGAAACCTGCGTCGCTCAAGCGAGGGTGACGCAGACCGGCTTGCCCCCCGCGCGGGGGCGTGGATTGAAACAGGAAGCGGATCCGGAATCCTGAGACGCAGAGAGAGCTTGCCCCCCGCGCGGGGGCGTGGATTGAAACCGCACTATCGCGACGCCTGTCTCTCCTGCCATCCTTGCCCCCCGCGCGGGGGCGTGGATTGAAACACTTCGAGCTCGACGCTCGCCTTTCTGGAGGGTCCTTGCCCCCCGCGCGGGGGCGTGGATTGAAACTCTTCCCCAACAGGGTCATACAGAACATACCCCCTTGCCCCCCGCGCGGGGGCGTGGATTGAAACTATGCTGGAAGAGATTAACGAACTTGAAAAAGCTACTTGCCCCCCGCGCGGGGGCGTGGATTGAAACAATCGACACCCGAGCGCCAGCGCTGTCGGCCTCCTTGCCCCCCGCGCGGGGGCGTGGATTGAAACTTTGACATCTCTGTTTCTACTCCTAGCTTGCCCATCCTTGCCCCCCGCGCGGGGGCGTGGATTGAAACTGTCGAGTCGCCTTCCCCGAGTTCTCCGGGTTGGCTTGCCCCCCGCGCGGGGGCGTGGATTGAAACGGTCGAGAGTAGTAGTGATATCAGGCGGGCCAAACTTGCCCCCCGCGCGGGGGCGTGGATTGAAACTCTCGCCGAAAAGGAATGAACCGGGAAACAGGGCTTGCCCCCCGCGCGGGGGCGTGGATTGAAACGCTTTAATCGCGGCGAAATAGTCGAGGCGACAACCCTTGCCCCCCGCGCGGGGGCGTGGATTGAAACCAATTCGGAAACTTGATAACGGTTCCCCGGTGTCCTTGCCCCCCGCGCGGGGGCGTGGATTGAAACATCTCCGAATCTTCGCCTCCGACTCGCCACCAGTCTTGCCCCCCGCGCGGGGGCGTGGATTGAAACAGTTTGCCCATTGCCACTGCTGACCGGTCGTCCGCTTGCCCCCCGCGCGGGGGCGTGGATTGAAAAATTTCATCTCCTATTGGTAGGGCACGGGCTGTACTTGCCCCCCGCGCGGGGGCGTGGATTGAAACTATCGGAGAATTTGTTTATAAGATGAGTTCCGGCTTGCCCCCCGCGCGGGGGCGTGGATTGAAACTGCGCTCACGCTTTCAGGCCGCGTGTCGAGTTTCTTGCCCCCCGCGCGGGGGCGTGGATTGAAACAAGGAAGTCAGCTTCCCATTGCAGCGCGACAGACTTGCCCCCCGCGCGGGGGCGTGGATTGAAACTACTTCGAGGCGTACCGGTTCGCGCTGTGGCTAGCCTTGCCCCCCGCGCGGGGGCGTGGATTGAAACCCCCGCGGCAGTTGCGGCACCTGCTGGGGTTTACTTGCCCCCCGCGCGGGGGCGTGGATTGAAACTAGCAGAATCAGGATGGACATCTGGGCCGGCGCCTTGCCCCCCGCGCGGGGGCGTGGATTGAAACTCGCAATCAATACAGATCTCATCGATTGTAATGCCTTGCCCCCCGCGCGGGGGCGTGGATTGAAACCGCCTACGGAAGTTTCCGTGGCACAGTTCGTTCCCTTGCCCCCCGCGCGGGGGCGTGGATTGAAACGTCTCGGTGTGCTTGTCTACCCATTCCCGAGCCACTTGCCCCCCGCGCGGGGGCGTGGATTGAAACTCGCGGGTCTCAGCTGCTCGCTCTCCCAGACGACTTGCCCCCCGCGCGGGGGCGTGGATTGAAACCGCAGCTGTACGCCGCCACCTCGCGCGATCTAACTTGCCCCCCGCGCGGGGGCGTGGATTGAAACTACCGCCACCGCCACCGTGCTGTCCGGGTGCAATCTTGCCCCCCGCGCGGGGGCGTGGATTGAAACCCATGGTGTACTGCGATAAGCTAGTGGGCGTTTTCTTGCCCCCCGCGCGGGGGCGTGGATTGAAACTCAGTCGGCGTGCCCGGCCCGACAAGATCTACAGCTTGCCCCCCGCGCGGGGGCGTGGATTGAAACCCATGGTGTACTGCGATAAGCTAGTGGGCGTTTTCTTGCCCCCCGCGCGGGGGCGTGGATTGAAACATCAGCTCGGCCTACCAGCTCGTCGGCGAGGACTTGCCCCCCGCGCGGGGGCGTGGATTGAAACTCGTAGGAGGTCGGTACCCGGCCGTCGGCGTCTAACTTGCCCCCCGCGCGGGGGCGTGGATTGAAACGTCACAGAGGATCTTTTTGATTGGTGGCCGTCGCTTGCCCCCCGCGCGGGGGCGTGGATTGAAACTTGGTGTGGCCGCAGGTGCCGGCATCGGCGGTGTCTTGCCCCCCGCGCGGGGGCGTGGATTGAAACAGCGCGACCGAGAGAGACATGGGTAATCCCCGGCCTTGCCCCCCGCGCGGGGGCGTGGATTGAAACAATAAGCTCCTCACAGAGCCCCTCCAGCTCAGAAACTTGCCCCCCGCGCGGGGGCGTGGATTGAAACGAGCATGGGTGGCCAGAAACTACCTCATGAGATCCCTTGCCCCCCGCGCGGGGGCGTGGATTGAAACTTTCTTACGAATCCCCTAACGACCGCTGGCTTAGACTTGCCCCCCGCGCGGGGGCGTGGATTGAAACTTTAATAAAGGTACATGAAGTAGAAGGCTATCCTTGCCCCCCGCGCGGGGGCGTGGATTGAAACTTCGCCATCGTCGTCTGTTCCCTTTTTTTTTGTCTTGCCCCCCGCGCGGGGGCGTGGATTGAAACCTCTCGTGTCAGCAACAGTTTGCCCAACCAAGGCTTGCCCCCCGCGCGGGGGCGTGGATTGAAACTAAATTGATCGGATCAACGGATCCGATCTGCGTTGCTTGCCCCCCGCGCGGGGGCGTGGATTGAAACGTCAATCGACGACATCACAACCTCGTGCTGGTCGCTTGCCCCCCGCGCGAGGGCGTGGATTGAAACATTCAAGTTCTCCGGGAAGACGGCTCTGCGAAACCTTGCCCCCCGCGCGGGGGCGTGGATTGAAACCCGACGCCAACCAACGCCTGTTCGAAACGGGCGCTTGCCCCCCGCGCGGGGGCGTGGATTGAAACAATTTCACTAATTTCATGAGTATCAAGTATTTCAGCTTGCCCCCCGCGCGGGGGCGTGGATTGAAACCTGACGCCTGGGTGAACGTCCGTGATGCGCTCTGCTTGCCCCCCGCGCGGGGGCGTGGATTGAAACGCTCGGAGGCGTTGGCGAAGCAGGTGGATCACCTCTTGCCCCCCGCGCGGGGGCGTGGATTGAAACTAACCGCGTCGTCCCACATCGGAACAACGACCAGGCTTGCCCCCCGCGCGGGGGCGTGGATTGAAACAGGTCGGGATACTCTTCGAGGAACTCTTCCTCGGCTTGCCCCCCGCGCGGGGGCGTGGATTGAAACAAGCGATCGCCGGTGGTCGGCCCCTTCGTGCCTTCTTGCCCCCCGCGCGGGGGCGTGGATTGAAACACCCGCACCGGTCCGCCAGAGCCCGAGCCGGTCCCCTTGCCCCCCGCGCGGGGGCGTGGATTGAAACAAGATGGTCAATTGTCTTTGCCAGTTCCATGTTGCTTGCCCCCCGCGCGGGGGCGTGGATTGAAACAGTTGCGGCGGGTGCAACGAGACGGCCCAGTCGACTTGCCCCCCGCGCGGGGGCGTGGATTGAAACGTAGCAAGCTGTAGCATCTTTATTTCCGGCGCCGCTTGCCCCCCGCGCGGGGGCGTGGATTGAAACTCTCCTGCCAATATCCTTAAAGCTTTATCTCTGCTTGCCCCCCGCGCGGGGGCGTGGATTGAAACCGCCTGGTGCGGGAACAATTCGCCGCTGGCAGAGCTTGCCCCCCGCGCGGGGGCGTGGATTGAAACTCCAGAAGACTGCGACAAGAGCGCATCCCTGGGCACTTGCCCCCCGCGCGGGGGCGTGGATTGAAACGATACGGCCTGGCTTGCCTATTCCGACGAAACTGACCAGCCATTCCGATCGAAACCGACCACTTGTCGGAGCGAAGCGACGCTCGCGCTCTCCTCAGTTGTAAGTGTCCACTTTCGCTGTAGCTGGAGCCCTCCTTCCGGCTCTTCTTCTTGGTTGATTGTATTCAAATAACCCGTCGTCGGGGCTGTGCGTAGCTGTGGGAAACGCGGGTGGGTGGCCGGGGGGCGTTTTCCAAGCGGTTGTGGGAATCGCAGAGCGATTTCCACAACCGCGGCAGCTTCCACAGTCCATCTTGGGTCGGGTCCGGATCGGGCCGCAGGCCCGCTGATGGGTCCGGATCGGCGATCGCTTCAGCATGCTCTTGGATCTCACCTTGCCTCTCGCTGGGCGGCCTTGCGAATACCGCCGGCTCTCTTCGCCCGCATGGAGTCACCGTCCACCGCGAGCTTGTAGGCGCCGTGGACAATGCGATCGAGGATGGCGTCGGCCAAGGTCGGATCGCCGATGACCTCGTACCAGCTCTCAACCGGTAGCTGGGAGGTCACCAGCGTGGAGCGGTTGCCGTAGCGGTCCTCAAGAATCTCGAGCAGGTCGCGCCGCTCGCTGGCCCCGATCGGCGCCAGCCCCCAGTCGTCGAGGATGAGCAGGTCTGTGCGAGCATAGCTCTTGAGCAGCTTCTCGTAGCTACCATCACCCCGCGCGATGGCGAGCTGGCGAAACAGCCTCGGCACCCGCAGGTACAAAGCGGTGTAACCCTCCCGACATGCCTTGTGCGCGAAGGCGCAGGCGAGAAAGGTCTTGCCCACCCCGGCCTTGCCGGTGATCAGCACGTTGAGATGCTCGGCGATCCACTGGCACGAGGCCAGGCGCAGGATCTGGCCTTTGTCCAGGCCCCTCTTGGCTCGCCAGTCGATGTCTTCGATGGCCGCCTGCTCGCGCAGCTTGGCTTTTCGCAACCGCGCTATCAAGCGGCGGCTGGATCGCTCGGTCGCTTCGCGCTCGACCAGCAGCCCGAGGCGCTCTTCGAAGGAGAGCTCTGAGACATCGACCATCGACAGCTGCTCCTCAAAGGCTTTGGCCATACCGTGGAGCTTGAGCGCGGCGAGTTGATCGAGCGTCGCGTGCCTCAGCATGGCGGCGTCTCCTCGCGGCGCGCGGCACTGTAGTAGCTGGCGCCGCGGACGTTGCGGTGCTCGATCGGCGCCGTCACTTCGGTGGGCTCGGGCGCTGCTTGCTGGTCCAGGCCGCTCTTCAGGATCGACTTCACGCTCTTGTAGGACAGGCCGTGAATGGCGAGCGCGCGGCGGCACGCAGCCTCCAAACGATTGGCACCATAGGTCTTGCCCAGGCGCATCAGCCCCAGACACGAGCGAAAGCCGTGCTGAGGATGGGAGCGGTTAAGCATGATGGTCTCCACCAGTTCGGCCGTCGCCTGGCCTGTTTTCGCCGCCCAGCTGATCAGCCGTGTCGGTGTCCACTCCAGGTACGCCTGGTGCGCTTTGGGCATGTGCTCGCTCTGGGTCGTGTGCCGACCCCGACACCGATTGCGACGATGAGCAGCCACACGCTTGCCGCGATCGAGCACCTCCACCAGTTGCGCCGTCGCCCGCAGATCGAGCTGCTTCTTGATCAGCTGGTACGGCACACTGTAATAGTGGCCCTCGAACTCGACGTGGTAGTCCGGGGCAACGCGTACCTTCTTCCATTCGGCAAGCTCGTAGGGCTGGAGCGGCAAAGCACCCAGAGCAGGACGATCGACCTGCTCGAACAGCGCTCGGCGCGAGACGCCCAACACCTTCAGCGGACGGTCGTTAAGCTCGACCAGAAGCTTCGCGATGCTCTCGTTGAGCTCTCGCAGGCTGAAGAACTGCTGGTTACGCAGCCGGGCCAGAATCCAGCGCTCCACTTGCAATACACCGTTTTCGACCTTCGCCTTGTCTTGGGGCTTCCTCACCCGCGCCGGCACCACCGCCACGCCGTAGTGCTCGGCCAACTCCGCGTAGGTGCGATTGATCTCCGGCTCGTAGCGGCACGGGCTGGTCACGCCGCTCTTCAGATTGTCCGGCACCACCAGCTCGCTCACCCCGCCCAGAGCCGCGAAGGTCCGCACATGAGAGCCGATCCAGTCCTCCAGGCCCTGGCTCCACGTTGCTTCGGCATAGGTGTAGTTGCTCGCCCCCAGCACCGCCACGAAGATCTGCGCTTCGCGCTCTTTGCCAGTCGCCGGGTCGATCACCCTCACGGTCTGTCCGGCATAGTCGACGAACAGCTTCTCGCCCGCCCGGTAGGCTTGGCGCAGGCACACATCCAGGCGCCCTTCCCAGATCCGGTACAGCTGACAGAAGCGGCTGAGACCGTAGCCGTCAGGATGGTCCTCCCGGTACTCCTGCCACAGCAGCGACAGGGTTACGCACTTCTTCTTCAGCTCGCCATGCACCTTGGTCCAGTCGGGCAAGGCTCGCTGACCACCCCTCCGAAGCGGCTGCGGCCGAGGGTACAGGCGTTGCTCCAGCTCAGCGTCGCTCAAAGCTGCTACTTGCTCCCAGCTCAGGCCTTCAACCTTGGCTCGCAGCAGGTAGCTGCACACCGTCCCGTGGCCCAGCCGAACCGACCGTCCGATCTGGCGGTGCGACAGGCCATGCTGCCATTTCAGTCTCAGTACCTCGCGTATCTTGCGCATCGATGTCCTCACTCTCGGCATCCAATCCTCCTTTCAAGGAGGCTGGAATACCCCAATTGTGAGGAGCGCGCTACCGTCGAACTCCGCCGTGGCCAGGATTCCGATCCAATCTGACCACCCATTCCGATCGACCCGGAAAAGTGGTCACTTTCGATCGGAATCGATGGTCAGATTCCGTTGGAATCACTGGTCACTTTCAATCGGAATCGGTGGTCGGTTTCCGTCGGTGCAGGCACACCGTGACCAAGGTTCCCTTGCCCCCCGCGCGGGGGCGTGGATTGAAACCAATTTTACCCAGACCGCTGGATGTCGGATCTCGACTTGCCCCCCGCGCGGGGGCGTGGATTGAAACCTTAAGCGAGGCGCCTACGTGGCCAAGCCCCTCCCTTGCCCCCCGCGCGGGGGCGTGGATTGAAACGTGAAGGCAGGGTGGATGTCAGGCAGCACATATGCTTGCCCCCCGCGCGGGGGCGTGGATTGAAACCTGAGTACTCCAGTTTTGATCGCACTGCGCACTCCTTGCCCCCCGCGCGGGGGCGTGGATTGAAACCTTGGCCTTCTTCTTGCCCCGACCCGCCAACCGCTTGCCCCCCGCGCGGGGGCGTGGATTGAAACTATCTGAACCAGGCCACTGGGAAGCACGTCTGAGCTTGCCCCCCGCGCGGGGGCGTGGATTGAAACTGTTGGTTTGGTGGCTCCGAGTTCGTCGAGCACCCTTGCCCCCCGCGCGGGGGCGTGGATTGAAACGAACGTCATAGTTGGCGGCCAGAGGCGTTGCGACTTGCCCCCCGCGCGGGGGCGTGGATTGAAACCAAATAGTGCAAGATTACCAACCATCTCGCGCCGCTTGCCCCCCGCGCGGGGGCGTGGATTGAAACAGCACTGGCTGTTGTGTTTGCCATGCGGGGAACAGCTTGCCCCCCGCGCGGGGGCGTGGATTGAAACAGGTTTGGGAAAGCGATGCCGATTTTCGGCGGGCGCTTGCCCCCCGCGCGGGGGCGTGGATTGAAACCTCATGGGGGACGACTTCGCCGAACTCCACCGGCTTGCCCCCCGCGCGGGGGCGTGGATTGAAACTTTTCGCCAAGGATCGCATCGCGGTTGTCGCGCACCTTGCCCCCCGCGCGGGGGCGTGGATTGAAACAACTTAATCAGCTTTTCCTTCCTGGTTTCTGCCGCTTCGGAATGTGTCAATGAGAATGAGACACTTTCTTCTGGGAATTAGTACGGAATCGGTAGTGGCTCCGGCACCATCGCTTTCAACGAGGGCGCGCAGGCAGGTGTCTCGCCTGGTGCGTCGTCGTCTACGCGGTGTGTCACCTCGTTCTCGGTATCGGCTGGGTCAGTGCTGGTGGTGGTGATCGGCGGGTTGATCCAGACCTCGCCACTGGGCTCCGGCAAAGCCGGCGTTCGCCGCTTGAAGCGGCTTGGATGAGCGGCTGAGGCGGCGGCGAGGACTTCTCGACGTTGCTCCAGCACTGAGGCCGTGAGGCCGTAGTGGACGGTCTCTGGCGTCAACAAACCGAGTCCTGTGTGGTAGTGCTGCGTGTTGTACCAGCCGAGGAACGAGCGGCAGAACGCTCGTGCATCTTCCAGTGATCCGAAGCGGTCGGGAAAGCTCGGATGGTACTTGAGCGTCTTGAACTGGGCCTCAGAGAACGGATTGTCGTTGCTCGTGTAGGGCCGGTTCAGCGACCGTGTCATCCCGAGATCGGCCAGCAGTAGAGCCACTGGCTTGGATGTCATGCTCGAACCGCGGTCCGAGTGCAAGGTAAGTCGATCTCGCTCAACACCTTGCTTCTCAACACTGTCGGCGATCAACCGCTTGGCGAGTCCTCCGGACTCGCGGGAGGCGAGCATCCAGCCGACGATGTAGCGGCTGAAGACGTCCAGAATTACGTAAAGGTAGTAGTGGGTCCACTTCACCGGGCCCTTGAGCTTGGTGATGTCCCACGACCACACCTCGTTCGGCCCTGTGGCCAGCAGTTCGGGCTTGGTGTAGTTGGGATGACGCCGCTGACGGCGTCGCTCGCGCAGCTCGCCCTCAGACTCCAGGACCCGGTACATGGTGCGCACCGAGCAGATATGGCGCTGATCCTCGTCCAGCAGCGCCGCCCAGACTTGACGCGGCGAGCGGTCGACGAAGCGCTCCGAGTGCAACACATCGAGGACCTCCTGGCGTTCAGCGGGCGTCAATGCCAGCGGCGGTCGAGGCCGCGTTGATAGCTGCGGCCCTGCGCTCTGCTGCCGACGGCGGCGATAAAAAGTGGCTCTGGGGACCGCCAAGGCGACGCAGGCTGCTTGCACCCCCACCGTCTCGGCCAGCGGCGCCACAGCGCTCATGGCTGGCTCTCGCTCGGCTCGATCCCTAGCAGCCGGGAAAGTTTTTTTTGGACATCGATGATCGTCTCGGCTTTGTACAGCTGATGCTTGAGCCGAGCATTCTCACGCTCAAGCTCCGCGACCCGGCGGGCCTCAGCAGATTCCGGTCGACGCTTGCGACCACGCTTCTTCGACAAACCGGCCAGAGCACTGGCATCGCGTTGCTGGCGCCACTTCGATAGGAGTGAGGAATACAGACCCTCCCGGCGAAGCAGGGCGCCAATCTCGCCGGCTTTGCTACAGGCGTCGGCGGCCTGGACGATGCTCAGCTTGTACGACGCGCTGTACCGCCGCCGCTTCGCCTTCTCAGTTACCTCGGGATCTGGTCGGTCAGCACTCATATCTCGCAGCTCGTGGCTTGGACTCGCCATGGTGTTTGCTCTCCACGCCCTCACTAATTTATCGGTACGGGAGTGTCTCACTTACATTGGCACAGAGGGCTTGCCCCCCGCGCGGGGGCGTGGATTGAAACGGCCATGGC
Organism: Candidatus Multivoradales bacterium; assembly: GCA_965248925.1. Lineage (GTDB taxonomy): Bacteria > Acidobacteriota > Thermoanaerobaculia > Multivoradales > J023 > CBDFLE01. The sequence goes on from CBDFLE010000005.1 coordinate 2,008,000, forward strand.
TTGGGACAACTGGACCGCCTCGCTTGCCTTGCCCCCCGCGCGGGGGCGTGGATTGAAACCACGACACGTCGTAACCACGGGTGTCGACGTGAGTCTTGCCCCCCGCGCGGGGGCGTGGATTGAAACTTGCTACTCTGCATCGGCCCGATAGTCGCCATTGCTTGCCCCCCGCGCGGGGGCGTGGATTGAAACAGGCAAAGCGAGTTTCACCACCGGGCCGGGCGACCTTGCCCCCCACGCGGGGGCGTGGATTGAAACCCCAGGTCCTCATGCTCGCCGGCGACAGATCGGTACTTGCCCCCCGCGCGGGGGCGTGGATTGAAACCTTCAAAGCTCTGTGCAGGATGCGGTGTCCCGTCTTGCCCCCCGCGCGGGGGCGTGGATTGAAACGTCGTACCTACCGTACATGTCACCTTTGAATATCTTGCCCCCCGCGCGGGGGCGTGGATTGAAACAACGCAGCGAGTTCAGTGAATAGGCCGAGGTTCTCCTTGCCCCCCGCGCGGGGGCGTGGATTGAAACAGGTTGGAGAAACCCATCATCACCTTGCGAGCAGCGGCTTGCCCCCCGCGCGGGGGCGTGGATTGAAACTTTGCAGACGCGGTGGAGATCCATCTTCGCCGCCTTGCCCCCCGCGCGGGGGCGTGGATTGAAACTGCCATCCCATCTGAGGTGGTGGATTTTGCAGCTTGCCCCCCGCGCGGGGGCGTGGATTGAAACTGCAGACAAGTCAGTTCCTCAGTTTCGATGGGTTGCTTGCCCCCCGCGCGGGGCGTGGATTGAAACCCCCTGGTACCCGAGGCGCACTACAACAGCGACAACTTGCCCCCCGCGCGGGGGCGTGGATTGAAACTGGCGATGATGAAACGAAAGTCCGTCATCGCCCACTTGCCCCCCGCGCGGGGGCGTGGATTGAAACCACGGCTGTCCCTGCGAACACCTCCGCGCCGTTCTTGCCCCCCGCGCGGGGGCGTGGATTGAAACTTGTCGCACCTCGGTTACGGCGAGCCATAGTAAGTCTTGCCCCCCGCGCGGGGGCGTGGATTGAAACCAAGCGCTCGCCGAAGCTCAATCTCTCCATCCGACTTGCCCCCCGCGCGGGGGCGTGGATTGAAACCATTGCTGTCCCTGCGAACACCTCCGCGCCGTTCTTGCCCCCCGCGCGGGGGCGTGGATTGAAACCAGGAAGAGTACGCAGGTGGCGGGGCCATCCTGCCTTGCCCCCCGCGCGGGGGCGTGGATTGAAACATCCCAAAGAGCTCACTGTGGTGCTGCCGCAGTGCTTGCCCCCCGCGCGGGGGCGTGGATTGAAACGCGGACGGCTGGATTAACGACCGCGACAATATCGCTTGCCCCCCGCGCGGGGGCGTGGATTGAAACCTCACGACTGCGGGCGCGAACGGGTCGGCGTTGTCTTGCCCCCCGCGCGGGGGCGTGGATTGAAACTATTGTCCCCTTCTTCTGCTCTAACCGTGGTCGGCTTGCCCCCCGCGCGGGGGCGTGGATTAAAACCTACATCCGAGCGATCAAGACCTGGGCGGAGTCTTGCCCCCCGCGCGGGGGCGTGGATTGAAACCATAGCCCCGATGATCGAAGAGCCTGCGCCGCGGCTTGCCCCCCGCGCGGGGGCGTGGATTGAAACTTGAATTCCAAGACGCGAGAGTGAACCCGCCGCCTTGCCCCCCGCGCGGGGGCGTGGATTGAAACGCGCTCAGCCTCGTTAAGCCCCTGTCAGTGACACCCTGCTGCTGGCGGACGGGCTGATCAACTTCTCGGGTATGGGCAACGATCCCGACGACGCCTCGCCACTGATCTACCAGTGGGTGGTCAAGGGCTCGGGACTGGTGGGCGGCGCCTCGGAGATCATCATGTTCACCTTGCATCTCAACGACAACGAGTACAAAACCTTCAATTGGAAGCCCGCGGACTACGTGCTGCCTAAGTGTGGTGGGCGTAGTGTGCAGCTCGAACTACGGGTCACCGACCCGGAAAATAAGACGGGCACCGAGACCATCCCGGTGACCATCGCCTGGCCACCCTGCTGATCGGCCAATCCTGCGCTGCCCGATCATAAGCCACAGCTCTCCTCCACTCGGCGGTTGATCTCGTTCGAGCTCGGTGCCGCGGGATCGGCAGGGCTCTCGCTGAGGCCGGCGAAGTGGAGGGCTTCGTGAATCAGCACGACCGCGGCTCGCCGCGTCGGCAGGCGACCGAATGTGCGGCAGAGGCGGGTGTGGTCGCCGCCGACGGAGGTGAAGGCGGCGACGCCGCGACCACAGATCCGGCTCTCCTGGTCGAGGGTCGCCGGGCTGTAGAGGGTGCGCGCCAGCAGCTGGCGACCGTCGGCGCCGTGGGAGTGGAATAGACCGCGACAGGCGCTACTATGAGCCAAGGTCTGATCGGCCAACGGCAGCGCTCGCCGCAGCTGGTCGGCGACCCAACCCTTGCTCAGGCCGGGACCGGTCCGCGGGGAGAGCAACCGGCCCCCAGAGCTGTCCTCCGGGTGGCCAGCGGCTGCTGCGGGTGGGTCGGCGAGCACCGCGCCCGGCAAGCGCGGCCAGCTGGCAGACGAGATCGGAGGCGGCGAGAGCTGCCAGCCGCAGCACAGCCACAGCAGGACGAGGACGGGTGTCGAGGGAGTCTTGCTCTTCATCCAGCCAGCCTGCGGAGCTGGACCGGCAGAGTCGTGATGGAAAGGCTCGGGCAATGCTGGCACCGGGCTCGCCACGCTCGGGAAAAGCGGGCTGGCGAGCCGGCTGGTGCAGGCGGATGAGTTTTTCCCTCGGAAAACCCCCGCTCGCAACCTAGGCTGGGGAGAGACCGTAGAGTTGCTCAGGAGGTCCTTCAGATGCACCCCGCAACCGCCCGCTCTGGTCCGCAGCCCGTTCAGCTCGTTGCCGAGCCTTCGGCCACTGCAGCAGTAGTGGCGCTGCAAGTCGGTCGCTGGCGATTCGACGCCGAGGTCAACCAGCTGGCCGACGACCACCAGCAGATTCACCTGGAACCCAGGCTGGCGGAGCTGCTGTCCTTCCTGATCGCCCGTGGCGGGAGGGTAGCCTCCAAGCAGCAGCTGGTCGAGCAGGTCTGGGAGGACCGCTTCGTCACCGATTCGGCGCTCACTCGGGCGGTCGCCGAGCTGCGCCGAGCGCTGGGCGACGACGCCCACGCACCGCGTTATATTGAGACCATTCCGAAAAGGGGCTACCGGCTGATCGCCGCGGTCTCTCCGCTGAGCACGGCAGCGGTCGAGGAGAGCGGAGCGGACCAGCGGACCGCGCTGATCGAAGACCACGGACATCTCGGCCCCACTGTGCCAACCACCGTGCCGCCCTGGATCGGGCCGCTGAGCAAGCGCGGTAGGAGGATGCTGACAGCGGCGGCGATCACCGCCTTGAGCCTCGCTGGCTGGCTGCTGTCGCGGGGCGTCGCCGATCGCGCCGACCGCCAGCTATTCGATCCGCCAGCCTTACACAAGCCGCTGCTGGCGGGATCGGCAGCGATCAGATCGTCACCGACCGCTGCTCCTGGGGCGCTGGCCAGCCACCGCCCCAGCGCTCGCCAGCTGGCCGACCGGGGCTACGCTCTGCTGGCCGGCGCGGATCATGCTGGCTTGCATCAGGCGCTCGACCTGTTTCGCGGAGCGATCGATCTGGACCTCTCCTACGCCCCGGCTCACGCCGGCCTGGCCGACAGCTATCACCGGCTGACCCTCTGCGAGCTGCTTCCCCCCGGCGACGGATTTCCTAAAGCACGAGCAGCGGCCCTCGAAGCATTGCGACTCGATCCCAGCCTGAGCCGCGCTCATGTGGTGCTGGCCAATGTTCGTTTCCTGTTCGACTGGGATTGGCCAGCCGCCGAATTGGAGTTTCTCCGCGCCGTGCAGCTAGCCCCTGACGACCCTGAGGTGGCAGAACCCTACGCCTTCTACCTGACTTGCATGGGACGTTTCACAGAAGCCATCGCTGAAGCTCAGCGAGCCCTCGAGCTGGCACCGGCGTCGAGCCGCCAGCGCAATGCCCTCGGCTGGGTCTACTTCAACGCCCGCCAGTTCGACCACTCTCTCGCCGTGCTGCGGCAGGAGCCCGACGCCAGCTACGACGAGTACATCGCCTGGAACCTGGCCTTGCTCGGCGAACACCACCGGGCGACCGAGATGCTCGAGCGCGCGGCGGCGCGAAAGGCAGATCCGGTGCCGATCTTCCTCGGCACCCTCGGCTGGTCGCTGGCCCAGTCTGGGCGGACCGAGCAAGCGCGTGAGCTGCTCGCTGAGCTCCAGCCAAGGCGGCCTCACTCATGGGCGGAGCTCTATCCCCTGTCCCTGGTCCACGCCGCTCTCGGCGAAGCCGACCAAGCCTTCTATTGGCTCGACCGGGCGATCGAGGAACGTTCCTTGAATCTGATCTTTCTCAAGGTCGAACCGTTCCTCGACCCTATTCGCGACGATCCCCGCTACCACCAGCTGCTACAGAGATTGGGTTTGGGAAGATGACCTGCGTAGGATCTACGGCACCAACACCGGCCGCAGGTGGCCGTCACTGCGCTGCAGTCGCTGGCGCGCCTCCTCGACTTCGACCCCGCAGCGGGCCATCACAATGGCGGTCTTGACCTCGCCCTTGGCCAGTTCGTACAGCCGGGCCGCTTCGGCATCTGAAACCTGGCCAGCGGCGGCAACGATGCGCCGCGCGCGATCTTGCAACTTGGCCGAACCGGTGCGCAAATCGACCATCAGGTTGTCGTAAACCTTGCCCAAGCGCACCATGGCGGCGGTGGTGATGGCGTTGAGTGCCGCCTTGGTGGCCGAACCGGCCTTGAGACGGGTGGAGCCGGTGAGCAGTTCGGGACCGGTGTCGAGAGCCAAGATGCAGTCGGCAACCTCTTCCAAACCGTCGGCGGCGGCACAGGTCAAGAGCACGGTGGCGGCACCACGCAGGCGCGCCGCGGTGAGCGCCGCCAGGGTGTAGGGGGTCACCGAACTGGCCGACAGGCCGATCAGCAGATCGCGCTCGCTGAGTTCGGCGCCGGCGGCGAGGCCGTCTTCTCGCCGATCTTCAGACCCTTCGCGGGCGCGGAAGACCGCTTCTTCACCACCGGCGATGGCGGCACGGATGCGCCGCGGGTCGGTGCCGAAGGTGGGCGGGCACTCGGCGGCTTCGAGCACCGCCAGCCGGCCGCTGGTGCCGGCGCCGGCCAGCATCACGTCACCACCGCGACGTAGGATTTCGGCGACTTGATCGGCGACCGCGGCAATCGGTCCGCTGAGGGCTGAAACGGCATCGAGACCACGGCGATCTTCGGCGACCAACAACTTGACCAATTCCTCGGTCGAACGCAGATCGAGATCCCCATGTGTATGACGGGCCTCGGTGGCGAGGCGGCGCCAGGGCGAAGGAGGGGGGGCTAATGTCTTCATCGGCCGGCTATTCTAGGCCAACCACGGCCCAGCGCCCAGCCGCGGGTTGTGTGCTAGCGTCAGTCGCCAACCGATGATCGAAGCAAAAAGTCCCCAACAGATTCTTGCCGCTGCCCGCGCCCTGCTCCCCTGGCTGAGCGAGGTGCGGCGTGATTTCCACCGCCATCCTGAACTCGGCTTGGAGGAGCACCGCACCAGCGCCCGCATCCAGCAGCTGCTCGATGAACTCGGCATCGACTACCGTGCCGGCTTGGGTGGCACCGGCGTGCTCGGCACCCTGCCGGGGCCGGCCGGCAGTCGCACGGTGGCGCTGCGGGCCGATATCGACGGGCTACCGATCGAGGAACAGAACGAGGTCCCCTACCGCTCGCGACAGCCGGGCAAGATGCACGCCTGCGGCCACGATGTTCACACCACCGTGCTGCTCGGCGCCGCCCGCCTGCTCAGCGAGATGGACGGGCCGCTGCCGGGCACGGTGAGGCTGCTCTTCCAACCTGCCGAGGAGACCGTCGGCGGCGCGCAGCTGATGATCGAGGGGGGCGCTTTGGACGATCCGCGAGCCGACGCCATTTTCGGCCTGCATGTGGAATCGGCGGTGGAGGTGGGCGGTTTCGAGCTGCGTTATGGTCAGCGCAACGCTTCTTCTGACGCCATCAAGCTGGTCATCCACGGCCGCTCGGGCCATGCTGCCTACCCCGCTGACAGTGTCGACGCCATCGTCGTCGCCGCCCAGGTGGTCAGCGCCCTGCAATCCGTGGTCAGTCGCAATGTCGACGCCCGCGAGGCAGCGGTGATCAGCTTTGGCACGATCCAAGGCGGTACGCAGGCGAACATCGTCGCCGATCGGGTGGAGCTCAGAGGCACTGTCCGCACTCTCGATCCGGCGATTCGCCAGCGGGTGCTGGAGCGCTTGCGCCAGACCGCCGAGGGAGTGGCGGCAGCGCTTGGCGGGCGAGCCGAGACCACCGTCGACGCCGGTTATCCACCCGTCATCAACCATGAGCCGATGATCGATCTAGTGCGCCGCAATGCTGCCCAGCTGGTCGGCAAGGAGCGAGTGTCGATCAAATCTAAGCCCAACATGGGGGTCGAGGACTTCGCCTACTACCTACAGCAAGTTCCGGGAGCGTTTTTCTCTCTTGGAGTGCGCAATGAAGCTGCCGGCATCGTCCATCCGGTACACCACGAGCGCTTCGATGTCGACGAGGACTGCTTGCCGCTGGGAGTAGCGATCCAGGTGCTCAACACATTGAGTGCGCTGGCGGGTGAGGCGGAACCGTGCTGAACAAGATCTGGGGTGGATTCTTCTTCATCGCCTTCGCCGTCGCCCTGGGGCGCTGGCTTCTCGGCGGTGAGGGGGAGGTCTGGGGCGAGCTGGTGGCGGCCGCCTTTGACATGGCCAAGACCGGCTTCGAGATTGCCCTCGGCCTGACCGGGGTGATGTGTCTGTGGCTGGGGATCATGAAGCTAGGCGAGAAGGGCGGCGCGGTGGACTTACTGGCTCGCGCCTTCAGACCGCTGATGCGCCGCCTTTTCCCCGGCGTGCCGGAGGGCCATCCGGCCGGCGGCTCGATGGTGATGAACCTGGCGGCCAATATGCTCGGTCTCGACAACGCCGCGACCCCCTTGGGGCTGAAGGCGATGAAGGAGTTACAGACGCTGAACCCCGAGCCCGACCGGGCCACCGACGCGCAGGTGCTCTTCCTGGTGCTAAACACTTCGGCGGTGACCGTGATCCCGACCACCATCCTGGTCTACCGCGCCCAACTCGGTGCCGCCGACCCCACCGATGTCTTCGTGCCCATCTTGGTGGCGACCTTCATCAGCACTCTGGTGGGCTTGCTGGCCACCTCGCTGGTGCAGAAGATCCGCCTCTGGCAGCCGGTGGTGCTGGCATACTTGGGATCCATGACGGTGGCGATCGGCGGCTTGGTGGTCTACTGCTCACGGCTGCCCCGTGAGGTGCTCGAACGACAGACCCAGACTTTTGCCAATTTCTTTATCTTCACCCTGATCATCACCTTCATGGCCTTGGCCGCGCGCCGCCGACTGCCTCTGTACGAGACTTTTGTCGAAGGCGCCAAGGAGGGATTCCAAGTGGCGGTGGGGATCATTCCCTTCTTGGTCTCCATGCTGGTGGCGATCGGCGTCTTCCGCGCCAGTGGCGCCCTCGACTACCTGCTCGATGGGGTGCGCTGGGCGACCGATGGGGTGGGTCTCGACAATCGCTGGGTCGACGGGCTGCCCACCGCCTTGATGAAACCGCTCTCGGGCAGCGGAGCGCGCGGCTTGATGCTGGAGACGATGAAGGCACAAGGCGCCGACTCTTTCGCCGGCCGCTTGGTGTCGATCCTCCAGGGCAGCACCGAGACCACCTTCTACGTGCTGGCGGTGTACTTCGGCTCAGTGGGTATCAAGCGCACCCGCCATGCCGTGCCTTGTGGGCTGGCCGCAGATGCCGCCGGCGTGCTGTCGGCGATCGGCGTCTGCTACCTCTTCTTCGGCTGAACCTTGAGGACTCTCCATGAAGCATAAGAGGCGTATAGCTATTACGTTGGGCCTGGGCGGCCTCGGGGTCGTCCTGGCCTGGGCCTGCGCCGTCGATCCGCCGCCACCAGCACCGCCGGTGCAAGCGCTGCTCGATCTGTGGCCGCGAGTCACTGTCGAATCGCCAACCCCGGCACAGCCTCGACAGCGCAGCGAGATCCGTTTTGATGGCTCAGGGACCCTCGACGCGAGCTTTGACGCCCAACAAGGGATCGACGGACTCGAAGTGCGCGCCGGACGCCTGGTGGGACGCAGCAACTCGACCTCCCCGGCTCTGCTGCTGGAGTTCCCGGCGCCGGTGGGAGGCGGCGACCAACTGTTCGCCGTCGAGCTGCGCCTGCGCGTCTCGGCGGGTAGCCGCGGCGCCGTCCAGCCAGTGCTGCAACCCGGCCCGCCGCTGCCGGCGGTGCTCGGCCGGATCGACGCTTGGCCGGTCTCGAGCGCTCTTTTGCCCGGCGAGGAAATGCACAGCTACCGGGTGATGCTCGACCACGTCTTTCTACTAGAAACGCCCACCGCCACCGCCGATATTCGCCAGATCCTGATCCGGCCTACCGATGTCGCGGGGGCCGAGTTCGAGATCGAATCGCTGCGCCTAGTGTTCGACCGCGAGCGCCTTGCCGCGCTCGACTCCGGACCCGGCTGGCACGGCCTGGGGGAGATCTTCCGCGAAACCTTGGTGGCGCGAGCGCCCGAGAGCCTACGTTTCGACCTCACTTTGCCTGAGCGGCCGGTGCTACTGCTTGCCGTCGGCACAGTGGAAGATCCGTCGCCGAGCTTTCGCATCAGCGTGGCACGCCCCGGAACCCCGCCCGTAATCATCGCCGAGCTACGGCCAGCGGCTGGGCTTTGGCTGCCGAGCCGAGTCGATCTGGCGGCCTGGGCCAGTCAGCGAGTCGAGCTGCGGCTGGAGGCCAGCGCCGAGAAAGCCGGCACTCTGGCGCTGTGGGGAGCGCCCACCGTGCGCCAGGCCAGCGCCCCCGATCCGGCTGCTGAACGCCCGCAAGCGGTGGTGGTCTTCCTCGCCGACACCCTGCGCGCCGACCACCTGCAAGCTTGGGGCTACGAGCGTGACACCGCACCTCATCTGACCCGGCTGGCCAGCGAGGGAGTGCGCTTCGCGCTGGCCATCTCCCAAGCTACCTGGACCAAAGGATCAGTTTCGTCGATCCTCACTTCGCTCTACCCTTCGACCACCGGCGTCGTCGATTTGCATGACCGCATTGCCGCCGGCGAAACCACTCTCGCCGAGGCTTTTCGGGCGGGCGGTTATGCCACCTTCGCCACCTCCTCGGTGCCGTTCACCGGCCAGCTGACCAACCTTCACCAAGGGGTCGAAGTGCTGCATGAGACCGGTTCGATCCCCAGCAGTCCGAGTGGTTTCAATTCGAAAACCGCCGACACCTGGGTCGAACGCTACCTCTCCTGGTTGCAGCTCCATCACGACCTGCCGACCTTCGCTTTCATCCACGTCATGGATCCGCACAGTCCGTTCCGACCCCGTGCCCCGTTCGATGGCATGTGGGCCAACGAAGCCGACGCCGAAAGCTTCGCTGAGCAGGCGGAGCAGGTCCGGCCGCTGATCGAGAATCCTCTATTGCGCCGTTTCATGGCGCCGAGCGGTGAAGAACTGGCTGCCGCCGGGGTCGACGCCAGTAGTTTCGTCGCCCACGAGCAGGCCTGGTATGACGGCTCGATCCGCGGCCTCGACGAGGCTTTCGGCAGACTCTTGGCGGGCCTTGAACTACAGGGCCTCAGGGGCAGCACCCTACTCGCCTTCCTCTCCGACCACGGCGAGGAATTTCTTGAGCACGGCAATCATTGGCATGGCCATTCGGTGTACGGCGAAGTGACCCATGTGCCGTGGGTGCTGTGGGGCCACGGTATCGATCGGCCGCAGGTGGTCGAGCACCCCGTCGAGACCCTCGACCTGATGCCGACCCTACTCGACCTCGCTGGCCTAGAAGTCCCACCACGGGCCCAGGGCAGCAGCCTGGCAGCGCTGCTCGCCAGCACTGGAGCGACCACTGAAAAGCACGCCCTGGAATCGGCCCCGGCCTTTTCCGAACACACTGAACCCGGCCCCAAGGGCCCATCCAGCTACGCCATGTACGACCGCGGTTGGAAGCTGATCTGGCATCGCAACCCGGCGCCGGGCAACCCCGAAGTCGAACTCTTCGATCCGGTTACCGACCCCCTCGACCAGCACGATGTCGCGGCCGAGAATCCGGCGGTGGTCGCTAGCTTCCGCCCGGCCATCGAACGTTGGCTGAGCTGGGCCGAAAGCCAGCGCCTCGACCCTGAGGCCGAGCAGGCGGCGCTCAGCGCCGAGGATCTGGAACGGCTGCGCAGCCTGGGGTACGTGAACTAGCTGCCTGAAAAAGACCGCCGAGCATATTCCCTGCTGAGTTGGGAGGACGCTCGGTGGTCAGCGATACCTCAAGTCGGGTCGTCGTGAATCACGGCACACAGTGGGCAGGAACGCGGCATGCTGCTGCAGCCGGTTCCACTGCCCGTATCCTCATTGACGTAGATCACATTGTCGGCTTTGCTGATCGCCCAAGCCGAGGCGTAGGACGAACAGGCCGAGTAGCCGCCAGTCAGCTGAATCGTCGAGGCCGCCAAGCCCCAACCCGCCACTAGGTCGTCGCGGACGTAGTTGGTCTGGGTTCGCTGCCCACAGTCGCGGCTAGCCTGAGAAAAAGCGTAGAGGCTGAACGGACCGGTGCAGTTGCCGTTGTTGATCGCATAGGCATTGGCCGATGCCTGATTGCCGCATGCCAGCGCCTGGGTGAAGCCAGTACCACCGTAGTCTGCGCCTTGGGTGCAAGCCGCCGTCGCCTCGGCGCCACTGCCACTGAGTTCGCGCACCTGATCGAGCAGGGATGCCAAAGCCGAAACCAACTGGAAGGACTCCTCGGTCGGACTGGCCAGGTGAAGATCCTTGGCACGGGCTTGCCGTGCTGCCACCAGCGGCGTGATCTTGGCCATGCCAGCGCTGCTTCGGGCTAGATACTCCGTAGTGCGGTCCCCTTCGCGACTGTAGAAACCTTCTGCCTCCTGGGTCCAGCCCTCGGCGGGACTCTGAGCCAACACCATTGGACTGAAGCAAAGTGCTGACAGCAGCAGCAAGGCCAGGATCTGCGGAGTTGCGGTTGTGGGTAAGTTCATCGGTCGTTCCTCATGGTAGTTGCCTCATCGAAGAAGCGTGGTGTTCGTCACTGGGGAACGCGCAATGAGGGGACCTGGTGGCTCACCAGGGTTTGTCGGCCGGCGGCGAATCGGCTGAACCAGCGCTACAACTTCCCGAGAATTTGTCACGACGTTGATCCCGATGCCGAGTCAATTCGCGCCTTCCGAGACAAGCAGCGCACGACTGAAACAGCGGCCAATCATCGGAGTCCGGTTCACCTGCAGGCCGAAGTTGACCGAAGTTTTCATGGACCGCGCTTCAGCGTCCGTTGGGAATGTCAGACAAAGGAGGCAATCGATGTCGTTGAGTAGCAGGACTTATCGCTACGGAACCAGATTTCGGTCCCTGGCAATGCTCGCCGTTTTTCTGCCCGCGCCGATCGCAGCGCAGTCAGGAAGGGAGGCGATAGAGTTCATATTGCCAGAAGTTGCGACTTACCAAACCCTCGTACCTCACCTGAAGATGCTCAACGAATTTGAGAGCCGGCGCCGCTTGAATACATTTTTCGACAACGAGCAGCCACTTTTCCGTGGTGCTCAGGTAGGCTTTGTCAACGTCGGCGCGGGGAACCTCACTTTCACTCGCCGCGACCTAGTCGCCGTCGGCCGGATGCCGCTGCTGTTGGCACGGGTCTATGATTCCTCCCTTGAGATCGACGGCGGCTTCGGTAAGGGCTGGCATCTAGCAGCGGCTGAATCGATCGTCGTCGAGGGTCATGCTTCGGCTAGCTTGCAAGACGAATCCGGAGTTTGGGCCCCTTTCATTCGCCAGGGTGAGCAATGGGTTGCCGAGCGCCCCGCGCCCACCGATATCACCGACTTTCGCCAGCTTGATAGGCAGCATTTTCAGCTGCGCTTGAAAAGTGGTTTGACCAAGGAATTCAGCCGGGTCCAGACCCTCGACACCGCCAACTCGGCCAGCAGTGGGCGGTTCGTACTCAGCCGAGTGGTGGATCGTAACGGCAATGCGGCAAGGTTATCGTACAGCGGCGGCAAGCTGATTCGCCTGCAAGGTTCATCCGGCCGCGAGGTGATGATCTCCCGGGATCAGAGCGGACGAATCACCACCATCCGCGATGACCAGGGTCGCAGCGTCGACTATCGCTACGATAACCGCGGCTTGTTGAACGAGGTGATCGATATCGGTGGCAACACTTGGCACTATGAGTACGATCCACACGCTCGCCTGATTAAAGTGATCGATCCCATCCCTTTGGCAAATTTGCGGGCGCGCTACGACCCCCAAGGGCGGGTGATCGAGCTGAAGATCCCCAGCGCAAGATACGAGTTCGCCTACAGCGCCGGCAAGACCTTGGTCGCCGATGCCGCGGGTCGACGCAGCGAATATCACCAGAACGCCGAGGGTATTACCACCATGGTGCGCAACGCCCTCGGCATCGAGACTCGCATCGAACTCGGGGTGAATAACCTTGTTCGCCGCCTATGGCGCGGCGGAGTGCTCCAATCCGAGCTCAAGTACGACCGCCGGGGCCGCTTGGTCGCTCTCCACCAGTCGGATGGCGAGGCCACCAAGGAACGTACCTACTCCTACAACAAGGCGGGCCTGCTGGCGAGAATCGCCGGTGACTTCGAGCTGGCTCTCGAATATGACTCGCGGGGAAACCTGACCGAACGCCGTGACGCCGCGGGCCGGACTACTTACGGCTATAGCAAGCTGGGGGACCTGATCTCCCTGCAACGTCCGGCGCTGCTCACCTCGACCTCGGTGCCGGGAAAACGTTCGGCCGGCCCCACGTACCACTTCGGATTCGATCGGGACGGCCAGATCACCTCGGTGGTCGGCCCGCGAGGGAAGACCGCCCTGCGCTACCACTCTGACGGCAAGCTGCTCGCAGCTCGCTTCGCGGACGGCTCCGCGCAGACCTTCGACTACGACGGTCTGGGAATGCGCCTGGCGCGTCACTACGACGATGGCGGTGAGGTGGAGTATGAGTACAGCAGCGTCGGCAATATCCTCGACGTGCGGGTGACCACCGCGGATGGGCTGAGCGGCGGCCAGGCCCAGATCCTCGATCAGGACCAGCGGGTGACGAGGGTGCAGGACAGCACCGGCCGGGAAATGACGATCTCCTACGATCAAGTCGGCAACGTCACCATGTTGCGTCACCGCCAAGGGGCTAGCCTGTTCCGCTACGACTCCCTCAACCGACTCTCCGAGGTGGTGACTCCCGAAGGCCGCTGGCTTGGCTACACCTACGCCAAGGGAGAAGCTGATCTGCGGGTGCAAGCGGATCGCAAGACCCGCGGAATCCCCGCTGCCAGGATCTCCTCCGGGCTCACCTTCGCCCCGAGTAGCGAGGTGCTCTACAGCCGCACTACCCGCAGCGACTTTGGTCCGGTAAACCTCGACTCGGCACTGGCCGAGTACCAGCTGACCACTGAAGCCGGTCCGGTGCTGCCGAATGCAGTGCTCCTCCAAGCCCTGGCTAGGACTCGGCTTCTCGACGCCAAGCCGAGCGGAGCCCAGAACTTTGCCGAACCCTCCAACGTGCTCTTCGTACCGCCGGAATATGCCTCGCTGAACTGCTGTATCCCACTACCTTGGTGCTCTTTCTGCGATCCCAACCCCCGCGGGCGCTGCTTTGTCGATCCCGGCGGTGGAGGCGGCGGCGGTGGTGGCAGCTTGCCGGTTGATTTCCCTACCTGCTGCGCCGTCGAGTGCGGCAAGTGTCAAACCGCAGGAACCACGGCGAGAAACAATGCGCTAATTCTGTTCATCGCCGCCGAGGGCGCCTGTCAGGCGGCGGTATGCGCAACCAACGGCCAGGGTTCGGCTCAGTGCATCGCCTGCCAGGCTACGGCACTGACCCTCTACCTGCTGAGGCTGCAAAACGCCGACAGTACATGTGGCAGCTGCGTCGGCGCCAGAACCAACATCTGCCGTGCCCAGGTTTCCGGTTCCTCTACTCTGAACTGCGGAGCCTGTTCGTGTTAGGTCGGCTCCTCACCGACGCCACTTACCCGATCCGCTGCTCGACAGCGCGAGAGAGGTGCCATAGCACTTGCGCCGCCATTCGACGAACTTGATTTCCACAGAGGTCTGCGAATGTTAAGAAGAAACTCAGTCACGTATCTTCGTTGGGTCGCCGTCTTGACCGGTTCCACCGCCTTCCTGGTGACCGCCGCCCTGCAAGTCGCCCAACCCCAACCCGCCGCGGCCAACCCCTGGACTCGCGGCGGCAACTGGACGATCAGCTTCGTCAACCCTTGTATCTCGCCGAAGGTCTGTGCCGATTGGTATGACTCCAGGGGCTATGTCGGCTCCTGTTGCCTGTCGACAGAGGCGGTGGATTCCGGCAGCCTGGACGCCTGTGCCAGCGGTTTGCGGCCACGGGCGCTGTTGCCCTGAGCCGAGGATCGCCGATCAGTCGCCGTCCGGTAGAGGAAGGTCCAGGTCTTCTGCCAGGCGGCCTCGGACCTCATCGAGATCCGCCAACCGAGTCGCTGCACGGCGGGTTCGTCGATGGGTCGAGCCGAGCTGTTGCTCGAGAATCCGATGGCTTCGCTCGAGCAGCAGCGCGGCTTCTTGGTAGCGTCCTTGCACCATCAGACACTCCCCCAACGCCCCTTCCGCCAGGGCCAGGAAAGGACTGTCGGCTGCCAGGCGTTGGCGCCAACCGACGAGAAATCCTCGCAGCAGCTGCTCCGCCGCTGGCGCCTCGCCGCTCTCATTGAGCGCCGCCGCCAAGCCAACCGCCGAGCGCAAGGTGTGGGAATGATCTCGGCCCAGCAATCGACTGGAGAGTTCGAGCGCCTCGCGGTAGCTCTGCTCGGCGGCCTCAAGCTCGCCCCGCTCGCGCAGCACCGCGCCCAGGTTGGCCAGGCTGTGGACCACCGCGGGATGCTCCCCGGCGTAGATCCGCCGCCGCAGAGACAGCACCTCACGATGGATCTCCTCTGCCGCGGGAAGATCCCGCTGGCGATGCAGGGCCACCGCCAGGTTGTTCAAGATGTTAGCCACTTGAGGACTATCGTCCCCCAGCAAGTAACGCTGCACGCGGAGACTCTCGCGATACATCTCGACCGCGGTCTGCTGATCACCTAGCTGACTCGCCAGGTAGGCTCGGTTGGTAACCGCAGCGGCAAGTTCCGGGTCGACCTCGCCGAGCAGCTGACGGGCCTTGGCGAGGGCTTCGGTGGAAGCTACCAGGGCGTTGTCGAAGTCCTCCCGATAGCACTGCACGGTGACTAGATTATTGAGCGGCTTGATAATTCCAGGATGTTCATTGCCCAAGCGCTGGCGACTCAGCGCCAGAGCTTGACGGGCAAGTTCTTCGGCTCGCTCATAGCTACCCTGCTCGCGCAGCGCGGCGCTCAAAGCCCGTAGGCCGTCAGCGGCCTCCGCCGAGTCTGCACCATAGAGTTCGCGGCGCAGATCGAGAGAGCGGCGCAAGTGCAGCTCGGCCTCCACCGGCAGCCCTAGATTGAGGTAGATGGTGCCGATAGTGCCGCGCAGTGTGGCATCGACATAGGGCTGGCCGCCAAGCCGCCGATCGATCAGCTCGCCCCCCCGGTCGAGGGCCTGGCGCACGGTCATTTCAGGGTCCCCTTCTTCCGGATCCGCCGCCTTAAAAATCTCCTCGACCAGGCCGATGATCTCGGTTTTCTGATCGCGATCGAGTCGTGCTTGATCGCGCTCCTGCGCCAACCGCACCGATTGCTCGACCAGCAGCCAGCCGAACAGCACCATCATGCTGGCCAGCAACAAGGCCGCCAGAATCGCCCACCGACGACGACGCAACAGCATGCCTAGCAAGTAGGGCGGAGTCCGTGGGCGAGCCACTACCGGCCAGTGGTCTAGTGAGCGCTGGAGATCTGCGGCCAGCTCTGCGGCCGAGCCGTAGCGCCGCTGAGCCACATTGTCGAGCGCCTTGGCGACGATGGCGTCTAGGTCGCCCCGCAATAAACGGTGCAGCTGCTTCGGCGAAGCCGAGCGCGCGCGGCTGATCACCGCTAACTCAGCAGCAGGAACGGAGGTCGAGCCGGGGGCGAAGACCCGGCTCGGCAGACAGCTCTCCGCAGTCGCCAACAACTGATCGATCTGCTGCCGCGACAGCCCTTCGTAGCGACGCGGCAAGCAGCCGGTGAGCAGTTGGTGCAACAACACGCCGAGGGAGTAGACGTCGCTAGCAGTGGTCACCGGCTGGCCGCGCAGCTGTTCCGGACTGGCGTAGTGCGGGGTCAGCACACCGAGTCTGTGGGAGGCAGTCTCGGCATCGCGCGCCACCAGATCCGGCTTGAGTACCTTGGCGATACCAAAATCTAGCAGTCGCGGCTCACCAACGGCATTGACTAGAATATTCGACGGCTTGAGATCGCGATGCACCACCAGGTTTTGATGGGCATAATGCACCGCAGCACAGACCTTGGCGAACAACCGCAAGCGATCGGTGAGCGAGAGCTCATTGTGATCGCAGTAGGTTTCAATCGGTAGACCCTCGACATACTCCATCACAAAGTACGGCAGACCCTCGCTGGTGGTGCCACCATCGTAGATCTTGGCGATGTAGGGATGATCGAGGCCGGCTAGTATCTGTCGTTCGGCGCGCAAATGCTCGGCAAGTTGGCTATTGCCGAATCCCCAAGGAATGATCTTGATCGCCACCTGGCGCTTGAAGACATCGTCATCACGCAGCCCGAGATAGACCGTGCTCATGCCCCCTCGTCCTACTCTGTGCAGTATGCGGTAGGGGCCGAGCCGGCTGGCGGTGAGAGGTAGCGCCGACTCGGTGGACTCCGTTTCGCCCCTCAGCAGCCCTTCCATCACTGAGCCGGCCGAGTCTGCATCGAGTAACGACTCGACCGCATGGCGCAAAGCGGCGTCGTCGTCGCAGACCCGGTCAAGGGCCGGTCGGCGTTCCTCGACCGGCAGCTCAACCACTTGGTCAAAGATCTCGTAGAGTCGCTGCCAGCGCTCAGAGCTCAATCGTCACCCCCTCCACCAAATAGCGATACAGCCACGCCTTGAGCACTCGCCAGCGACGGGTCACGGTGGCGCTCGAGATGCCCAGCACCGCACCGATTTCTTGTTTGTTGAGACCACCAAAGAAGCGTAGCTCGACCAGCCGCGCCAATTGCGAATCCTGGCGGTTCAGGTCAGTGAGAGCATCATCCAGAGCGAGCAAGTCGTCGGGCCGGCTGAGGTGGATCGGGTCGAGTTCGGCAAGCACCTCCAGCGACACCTTGCGCAACCTGCCGCCGCGTTTGACATAGGCGCGACCGCGGGCATGATCGACAAGGATGCGGCGCATCATCCGCGCCGCCAGGGCAAAGAAGTGGCTGCTGTCCTGCCAATCAGCACCTTCGTGACGCACCAGCTTCAGGTAAAGCTCGTTGACCAATGCCAGAGTCTGCAACGTGTGGTCGGCACGCTCGTGACGCAAGTAGCCTGCCGCCAGCCGGCGTAGACGATCATGCACCAGCGGCATCAAGCGCACCAACGCCTCGCCATCACCGCCCCCCCAGGCGGCCAACAGCCCAGTGATGTCGCTGTTTGGAGCCTCTTCCATGGCAACCAGCCTATTGTAGCCGTGAATCGACCTAAGGGCCTGCTGCTGGTAAACGAGTCGCTACTGCCCGTAACCGCGGCGAAATCTGCTCAGCCGACTAACTCTTCGAGTTCGGTCCAACGCTCGAAGGCTACTTCGAGCTCGCTCTCGACCTGCGCCAAGCGGTCGCGGGCGGTACCGGCCGCGGCGCCATCACCGGTGCGGTAGAGCTGTGGATCGGCCAGTTTGGCGTGCAATTCGCCTCGTTCGGTTTCGAGCGTGTCGATACGGGCCGGCAAGGCCGCGAGTTCTTGTTTCTGCCGATAGCTGAGCTTCTTCGGTCGCTCTTTTTTGGCCGCCGCGGGGAGCTTGCGAGCCGTCTTCTTCTTCGCCGATGACGACTCGGGTTGGGCGCGTTGCTCCAACCAATCGCTGTAGCCACCGGCGTACTCACCCACTCGACCGTCGCCTTCCATCACCAGCGTGGTGGTGGCAACGTTGTCGAGAAAAGCGCGGTCGTGGCTGACCAGCAGCAGGGTGCCGTCGAGTTCCACCAGCAATGCTTCGAGCAGCTCCAGCGTCTCGACATCGAGATCGTTGGTGGGCTCGTCCATCACCAACAGATTGAAAGGGCGGGTGAAGAGTCGCGCCAGCAGCAGTCGGTTGCGCTCGCCCCCCGACAGAGAACTCACCGGACTGCGGGTTTGGGCGGGAGGAAAGAGAAAGCTCTGCAAGTAGCTGATCACGTGCCGCGGCTGGCCACCGACCACAACTTTGTCATTGCCGTCGGCAACGTTGTCGGCCACCGACTTGCTGTCGTCGAGCTGCTCGCGCAACTGATCGAAGTAGGCCACTTGTAAGCGCGTGCCGTGATGAACCCGCCCCTCTTTGGGCTGCAGATCGCCGAGCAGCAGCTTGAGCAAGGTGGTCTTGCCCGAGCCGTTGGGCCCCAGGATGCCGACCTTGTCACCGCGCAGGATAGTGGTCGTGAGGTCCCGCACCAGCGGCGAGCCGTCATAGCCGAAAGTGAGCCTGTCGGTCTCGAGGACAATCTTGCCCGAGCGCCGTGCGTCTTCGACCCGCAAACGTGCCTGACCGCCCTGCTGGCGCCGCTGACGGCGTTCTTCGCGCAGCTTCTCGAGCGCCCGCACTCGTCCTTCGTTGCGGGTCCGCCGAGCTTTGATGCCCTGGCGGATCCAAACTTCTTCTTGCGCCAGGCGCTTGTCGAACTTCGCCGACTGATCGGCCTCGACCTCGAGTTGATGGCGGCGGCGCTCCAGGTAGCGTCCCCAGGCCCCAGGCCAGTCGCTGAGTTGGCCGCGGTCGAGTTCAAAAATGCGGTTGGCGACTTGCTGCAAAAAAGCGCGGTCGTGAGTGACGAAGATCAGCCCGCCGGCGAAGTCCAGCAGCAGCTCTTCGAGCCACTCGATGGCCGGGATGTCGAAGTGGTTGGTGGGCTCGTCGAGTAGCAGCAGGTCGGGCTCGGCGACCAGGGCACGGGCCAGCAACACGCGCCGCTTGAGCCCTCCCGACAGGGTCTCGAAGCGGGTCTCCTCGGGCAGCCGCAAGCGCGACATCACAGTCTCCACCCGGCGCTCGTGATGCCAAGCGCCAGCCGCCTCGATGCGCTCCTGCACTTTCTCCAGGCGAGCCAGATCGATCTCCCCGTCAGCGGCGTGGCTCAGCCGGTGATACTCGATCAGCAATGCCCCATGCCCGGCGACACCAGAGGACACCACGTCGAAGATCTCACCCTCGATATGACGCGGCACCTCCTGCGCCAAACGCCGCACCGTGCTGCCCGGCGCCAGGGAGACCTCGCCGTCGTCGGCCGGTAGATCGCCGGCCAGCAGTTTCAGCAAGGTCGACTTGCCGCAGCCATTGCGGCCCACCAAGGCCACCCTCTCGCCAGCCTCGACCTGAAAGCCGATGCCATCGAGCAGCGGCGCATCGCCACCAAAGGTCAAGCTGAGATCGCGGACGCCAATCAGCGCCATGGGGCTAGGCTCCGATGACCCGAACCAATACCGGGATCGGTCAGCGGTGAGATCAACAGGCTGACGGACCGCAGGATGAGCAACAGAGTCTTTTTCATGAGCTACTCTTGAGTTTCGAAATTCGGCGCCTAGAATAACTCGCCGAGCACCCATAGCTCGAAGAGCTTCAGACCTGGGAAGGAAGAGCACGCGGAGGGATCAACGGTCACGACCATGAGAATATACACCTACACCCAAGCCCGAGAACGCCTTGCGGCCGTCTTGGAAGAGGCAAAGCGGGACGAAGTGATCATCAGACGCCGTAATGGCGATCAGTTCAGAGTCGCCCTGCGAGAGCCGAGCAGCTCTCCTTTTGACGTTCCTCCAGTCCGCACTCGGGTGACCACGCGAGACATCCTCGAAGCGCTGCGCGACTCGCGCGAGCGGCACTAGCCAGATCGACCACGTTACCCCGAGCACCGAACTTGCCCAAGCAAGCCGTCGGGCGGCAATTGCGGTGCAAGAAGATTTTGCTAGCTGCAAAACCGTGCCGCGCTTGCAGCGCCTGCGCAGCGTGCTCCCCCGAGCCGCGACTCCTGACCAAGGAATCTGTCTTCGGCAAAGAATTCGCGAAGGATCTGCCTTGTTGGTGTCTCATCTATTTGCGTAGAGTTGTATCCGCAGGCCAAGCACACCAAAGTGAACAGCATGAAACACCACCCAACACCTCACAGCATCATCTTCCCCTTGCTGCTGATCGCCGCTGCACTACCCGCGGCCCTCGCCGCCGAGACAGTGAAGAACAGCCGCAGCAAGATGGGGTCGCGCTTCGACATCACCGTGGTGGCCACCGACCCAGCAGCGGCTGAGCGCGCTATCGCCGCTGCCTGGGCTGAGATCGACCGCATCGAAGCGCTGATCTCAAGCTGGCGCGAGGATTCAGAAACCAGTGCCGTCAACCGCGCCGCCGGCCAGCAGCCGGTGGCGGTCTCGGACGAACTCTTCGGCCTGGTACGACGGGCACTCAAAATCTCTGAACTCAGCGACGGCGCTTTCGACATCACCTTCGCCTCTCTCGGCCGGCTGTGGGATTTCCGTGCCGAGCAGCCGGTGTTGCCGGACCCCGCCGAGCTTGAGCGGCGGCTGGCAGATGTCGATTGGCGACAGGTCGAGCTCGACCCGGCGGCCAAGACGATCCGCCTCGGCCGCGCCGGTAGCCGGATTGGGTTCGGCGCCATCGGCAAGGGCTATGCCGCCAACCGCGCGGTGTTTATTTTGCGCGAACAAGGCATTCGCCATGGCGTGGTTTCGGCCGGCGGTGATTTGGTGGCCTTTGGCAAGCGTGAGAATGGACGGCCCTGGTCGATCGGCATCTCCGATCCACGCCAACCCGACAAGGTGTTCGCCTCGCTCGATCTCAGCGACACCGCGGTGGTGACCTCGGGCGACTACGAGAGTTTCATCGAGATCGACGGCAAGCGCTATGCGCACATTCTCGACCCCCGCACTGGCTGGCCGGTGGAGCATCTGCGCAGCGTCACCGTGGTCTGCCCCGATGCCGAACTGGCCGATGCCCTGGCCACTACTGTCTTTGTGCTCGGACCTGACAAGGGTCTGGCGCTGATCGATCGGCTGCGCGGCATCGAGGGGATGCTGGTGACACCGAGCGGCGAGATTCTGACGTCCTCTGGCTTCGATTCGAAACGGCTGACTATGGAGAGTTCACATTGAAGATCCTGCAAAAGCTTCTCACCCGACCGCCGATGGCCCTTTCGCTGCTCGGCCTGGCCGCTTTGGCCGCTGGCGGCTGCGCCACTGTCCAACCTTGGGAGCGTGATCTGCACGCTCTCGAGCCGATGCAACTTGAGGTCTGCGCCACCGCTGGCTTCGAGCGCAATTTCGAGGTCTACCGCGAGGGCGCCGTCGGTGCCAATGGCGGCAAGTCGGGAGGTGGCTGCGGATGCTCCTGACAAGGTCAACCCGATACTGGCCGACGGCGGCCACCCTCGCTGGCTTGCTGCTGGCCAGCGCGGCACTGGCTCAAGGTGGATCCGGCAACACCGCTGACTTGGAAATCGACACTGGAGAAAAATTCGACATCGATTTCCTGCTCAACTACTACGATCAGGACGGCGAACGCTCGCCGGTGACTGGCGGTCTCGGCACCGAGGATCAGCAGGTGATCGCACCGGTGATTCGAGTGCGGTGGCAGAAGAGTGATAAATGGTCGCTCAACACCACCTTCGGCATAGACCAGATCACCTCGGCATCGACCGACAACATCGACGACGAGGTGTCGAGCGCCTCGCGACTCGACACTCGCGCCCATGCCGTCGTCGGCCTGACTCGCACGGTCGGCGGCCAGAGCATCGGCTTCGATGTCGGCTTCTCCAAGGAGTATGACTACAAGTCGGTCTCCGCCGGCCTGAGTTGGAGCCGCGAGTTCAACCAGCGCAACACCGCACTCTTCGCCAGCCTGCGCCACTACTCCGACGATGTCGACATCTACCCCATCGATGGCACTCCCAACAATGACGGGCCGGGGAGCGAGCAATTGCTGGGCACCGAGGGCCGCGACACCACGGATTTCTCCTTCGGCATCACTCAGGTCTTGGGGCGCAAGACCCTCGGCACCCTGGAACTGTCGCATTCGAGCCAGAGCGGCTTCCTCTCAACGTCGTTCCACGAGGTGATCTTGCAAGACGGCACGCGGGTGGCCGAGCGCTTGCCCGACAGCCGCTCGCGCAGCGCCATTGGCCTGCGCCTCAACCACAGCTTCAGCCGGCGCATGGTGCTGCGCACCTACTACCGTTACTACGACGACGATTGGGGGGTCAGCGCCCACACTTTGGAGATCGAGCCCCACTTCAAGATCGGCCAGAAGCGCGACACCTGGTGGTTCCCGATTCTGCGTTTCCACACCCAAGACGGTAGCGACTTCTTCGCTGAACCCTTCACCTTCACCGCGGCGGACAGGTTTTTCACCGCCGATGGCGACATCAGCGAATTCGACAGTCATAAGTTCGGCATCGGCTTGCGCACCTCCCTCAACGGCGCACCTGGTTGGTTGGGCCCGTTGCGCCGCCTGGAAACCCGAGTGACTTTCTATGATCGCGACGATGGCTTGGAGGCGTTCTCGGTCTCATACGGCCTGGGCTGGAGCTTCTGAAATGGGGCGCCCACTCCGGTTGCTGACAGCGCTCCTCGGGCTGGCGCTCCTCGCCGGCCCGGTGGCCGCCGCCGAACTCGATCAACACGGTAAGGCCCATCCCCTCGATGGCTCTAGCGGCCGCTACACAGTGGTCGACTTCGCCGCTTCCTGGTGCCAGCCCTGCATCCGCTCGCTGCCCGAGCTTGAGCTGCTGGCCGCCAGCTACCCGCAGTTTGACTTCGTGGTCATCAGCGTCGACGACCTGGTCGCTGGGCGCGACCGGCTGGTCGAGCAACTCGGCCTCACCCTGCCGGTGCTGTGGGATCAGGACTACCGCTTGGCCGAACGCTTCAAGCCCAAGGCCATGCCAGCGACTCTCATCGTCGACCCGGCAGGCGAGGTGATCTACCGCCACACCGGCTACAACACCAAGGTCTGGCGGGAGCTTATCGACCAGCTAGGCACCCTCGCCCCCATTTCTGGAGGCGGCGAATCGGCGCGACAAGCAATCGCCCCCCCCTTGATCGTCGGTCGTCGCGCTATCATGGTCTCACCCGCCAGTTACCGACCACGGCTGCAACATCGCGGCCTACCTGGTGCAACGGATGAGAAGACGACCGAAACAACTGCTCGCTGGGAACCGGATCAGCCGGGTTGCCCTGCTGGTCTTGCTGTCGCTGCTGTCGCCACACGCTCTCCTGGCAAAACCGTCAGCGACCGCAGCGCCGCTCGCCGGCCGGTCACTGGCCGAGGCCCTGGAGCTGCTGCGCGCTGAAGGTCTCGAACTGTTCTTCAGCAGCCGGCTGGTGGGCGCCGAACTGCAAGTCGCGTTTGAGCCCGACGCCAAAACCCCGCGCCAGCGACTCGAGCAACTATTGAGCCCCCACGGCCTGCGGGTCGAAAACGGGCCAGGAAATCGCCTACTAGTAGTCACCGCACCGCCGAGGCTGGTTGGTCAAGTAGTGGGCCAAGGAAGCGGCGAGCCGCTGGCCGGAGTGCGGGTCGTGCTACCCGAGATCGGCCGCGAAGCCCGCACCAACCGAGCCGGTGAGTTTCAACTCGCCGATTTGGCCGCTAACAGCTACCGGGTCGAAGTCCACCTGCCTGGCTTCGTCATCGGCCAGCTCTCCGCGGTCGAGGTGGCACCAGGCCAGGCCACCCGCATCGACTTGCGGCTCGTCGCCGTGCCCCGGTCAGCGAGTGAAATCGTAGTGATGCCGAGCATCCACCCCCCGAGTCAGCCACCACTGCGTCGACATCTCGCTCTACAGCGCAGTGATCTCGACTGGGCGCCTCGTTTTGGCGACGATCCTTTACGCGCCGCCAGCAGCCTGCCGAGCACCCTCAACACCGAAGCTTCGGCCGCCTTTGGCGTGCGCGGCGGCCGCAACGACGAAATCCTGGTCCAGCTCGATGGCCTCGAACTGCTGGTGCCGTACCACCTACAGGACTTCGACAGCGCGATCAGCCTGCTAGCGCCGCAGACCCTCGACTCGGTGCAACTGATGCCCAGTAGCTACTCGGTGGAATACGGCGACCGCATGGGCGGAGTCCTCGATCTCACCACTTTGAGCCCGGCAAGCTCGATCGAGCGCCGTCTGGGCGTCACCCAGAGCGAGTTCTCGTTCAGTGCTGCCGGCGCTCTAGCGGAGCAGCGTTTGCGCTGGCTGACCGCTGCCCGCGCCGGCTCGCACCACGATGCGTTGGAGCGCAACGGCCGCGAAGGCGATCCAAGCTATTGGGACGTGATGGCCAAGGTCGAGTTTTCGCTCGGTGGACGACAAGGGCTGCGATTCAACAGCCTGGTGGCCGATGATCGATTCGAGTTTCAACAGACCACCGAGTCCGATGACAATGCCGAGCAGTTCAAGACCCACTGGCAAAATCGCTACTTCTGGCTCACCCACAGTGCCTTGCTACGGCCGAATTTATCCCTGGAAACGGTGCTGTCCACCGGTCGGGTATCGCACAATCGTAGCGGCCAGGCCGAGGACGAGACCACATTCGACCTGCGCGACGACCGCGACCTGGCGTTGGCCGGGCTCAAACAACGCTGGCAGCTCGCCCTCGGCGACCGACACCGCTGGCAAGCCGGCTTCGAGCTGCGGCGCCTGCGGGCCAACTACAACTACTCTAACAATCGACGCCTGGACAGCCCGTTGGCCGCATTACGCAGCCGCAGCGAGGATGGCAACACGAGTCTTAGCCGTGAGTTTCCCGGTGATCTTGGCGCCATCTTCGTCGCCGATCAGCTCGAGTTCGGCAGCCTGGAGCTCGAATTTGGTTTGCGCGCCGACCGCAGTCGCCTGACCGATGATCGCCAGATCAGCCCGCGCCTGGCCCTCGCTTGGCAGAGTTCCGAGCGCACCGTGTGGCGAGCCTCCTGGGGCATCTTCCATCAGAGTCAACGCTCCTACGAGTTGCAGGTCGGCGATGGCGAAAGCGCTTTCGGTCCCGCTGAGCGCGCCGAGCATCGAGGTCTCGGCTTCGAGCATCGCTGGCCCGCCGGAACTCGGCTTGCGTTCGAACTCTACGACCGCCGCTTCAGCCGCCCCCGGCCACGTTGGGAGAACCTCTTCAGTCCCCTGGAGATATTCCCCGAACTGGCGGTAGACCGCATCCGCGTGGCCCCAGACAGTGGCTACGCCAGCGGCGTCGAGCTGGGTCTGCAAGGCGCTCCAGGTCACCGCCTGAGCTGGGAGCTGGCCTATGCCTACAGCGTCGCCCGCGATCACCTCGATGGCCGCGAGGTGCCCCGCGCCAATGATCAACCACATTCTCTGAGAGCCAATCTTGGCTGGCGCCTGGGCAGCGCCTGGCAGTTGCGGCTGGCCTGGCAGTATCACACTGGCTGGCCCACCACCGCGCTCTCCGCCAGCCTCGAGACCGCGGCCGACGGTAGCCAGAGCCAGCAACCAGTGTTGGGGCCGCTGCGGGCAGAACGGCTGCCCGCCTATCACCGCCTGGACCTGCGCCTGAGCCGCGAACTCACCCTGCCCTATGGTCGCCTGGCAGCCTACGTCGACTTGCACAACGCCTACAGCCGACCCAATGTCCGCGGTTTCGACGATTTAGAGTTTGGCAGCGATTCAACCGGTCAACCGCTGATCGAGTCCACCACTGTCACTTGGGGCGGCTTGCTGCCGACCGTGGGACTGAGCTGGACTTTCTGAGCCGGCGCAGGCCCTACCAGCGATGTACTACCAAATCGGCGCTGCTTCCCTCGTCCACCGCTGAATCGAGCAGCAAGCGCAGCGCGGGCCGCGACGCAGGAATGGTGAAGCGGTCGGTGACAAAACTATGCCCCTTGCCTCGCCGTCGCGTCCACAGCAGGTCGAAGCGTTGATCGCCCACTTGCAGGTCTGGAACCTCCTGCACCTGCCGGGTGGTAGCGTCCGGCAGCCACACCCTCAGTGAGACCAACTCGCCGGCTGCCAACTCGTCGGACAGCTCGGCTTGCAGGCAGTATTGGCCGCTGCCGCAACGGCTAGCCACCAAGCGCAGCGCTGGGGCCCGCTCAACCCGCTGATGGGCCAGGGCGATCACCGACGGTCCGCGCAGCTCTAACAACTTGGCGCGGAAGGTACGACGCTGAGCGGCTGGCACCCGGTCGACCTGCCGCTGGTAGAACGCCGCGCTAGCACCCGCCAGGTTGGCAGCCGGAAACAGCAGGCCATCGCTCAGATCGAGCCGAGTATCATCCAATTCACTAAGCTGTTCGACCCGGCGCAGTCCAGCCCGACTGCTGGCAAAGGGCTTGGCGCTCTCCCACCTGGTGCGCGGCTGCTGCCAGATCTCTTCGTAAGCGATTCGCCCCTGCGGCGGTCGCAACATCTTCGCCAGCGCCAGTCGCGCCGCATCGTAAGTGGTCGGCACTATGCTGCGGTAGACGTAGTTGAGGCCAGCCGGGGCCAGCACCACCAACGCCAAAGCCACCGCCAGCAATTTTCCCAGCGGACTTCCCAGCGGCGACCAACGGGCCGCCAAGCGGCGCCAAACGGCGACCCCAAACCAGGCGCCGCAGAGGGCGACCAGGGGCAGCACATGAAGAAAGTTGTTGGGCTTGAAGTAGGCTGTCTGCAAGGCATAGGTGACGACGTAGATCGGCGGCAATACTAGCAACATGCCACGTTCGATACGCACCAGCGGAGGCCTACCACGGCGCCAAACGGTCACCCCGAGCAAGACGAAGCCCAGCAACCCCAGAGAGCCGAAAACCAAGCCCAGACCGTAGTCGTCGACAATCAATGCGCCCACCTTGCCGGGAATCTCCAGCCGGGTCTGCTCGCTCCAGCCGGCGCGCATGGCGTAGTCGCGGCGCAAACCCTTGAGCACCGTCACATAGCCGGCCCAATTCGGGTTGGTCAGCACAAAGACCCCCCCGCTGACCACCCCAGCGAGGGCTAGCAAACCGAACCTGCGCCTCTCAAAGCGCCACGCCGGCAGCAAGGTGGCCAGGGTCAGGGGCAGGGCGATCAAACCGCCGGTGAGCTTGGCCGACAAGGCAAGGGCGATCGCCAAGCCGGTACCGACCGCGGCCCGCAATCGCTGCTCCTGGACCACCGCCAGCGAGCCGTAGAAAGCCAACAACACTGCCGTGGTGAGCAGGGCATCGGGTTTGAAAACCGCCGACGCATGGATATGCCAGGGGCAGAAGGTCATGGCCAGAGTGGCCAACAGACCCACCGCAGGCGAGAACATCCGTCGACCGATCAAGAAAACCAACAGCAGGCCAACGGTGCCGTAGAGCGACTGCAACCAGCGGCTGATCAAATAGCCAGCGGGCAGGAATGAACCCTCCTGGTGCACCTTGAACGCTTCACGACCGGTGTGCTGGTAGATCGCCTCGCTGACCCTCATCAGCAATGCTGGCGGCAGCGAGACCACCGGTGACGGGTAGTAACCGCTAACCACCTGGAAGCTACCGTCGATCAAGATCGGCCGCACGTTGTCGAGACTGTAACCTTCGTCCCAGAAGCGCCCGGAGTTAGGGGTAGCGCTGGCATACCAAACCCGCAAGGACAATCCAGCCACCAGCAACAGAGCCAGCAACAGCCACTGACTCCGAACCCAGAAGCCACCGCGGGGCGCCGCGGGGACTGGCTGGTGGTGGGAATCTGCGGCCGCGCGGTGCGGCGACTGGTCAGTTCCAGATGGGCTCGGCATTGGGGCAGACTATACGGCTACCGATAGGGTCCGCCAGCGCTGGTTGACAGCGCTTCGCTTTGGCCACACGATGGCCTGAGAATCATGGAAAAAGATCTACCAACGCTCCCCCTCGAACCACCAACAAGCGACTCGCGACCCGCGGCTGCCTTCGCCGACTACATTGCCTTGGCGCGGCCGGACCACTACGTCAAGCATGTGTTCATCGTCCCCGGCATCGTCTTGGCACTGGTTCTGCACGGTCGCTCACCGGCAGGCAGCCTGCTATCGATCGTTGTCGGCTTCCTCTCCGCCGCCGCCATCGCTTCGGCAAATTACGTGCTCAACGAGTGGCTCGACGCCCCCTTCGACGCTTTCCACCCGTCCAAGTCCACCCGCCCGGCGGTGGCCAAGTGGATGTCCCGCGGCTGGGTGTGGACAGAGTACCTGCTGCTAGCCGGCACTGGCCTTGGTCTGGCGGCGGCGGTATCCCGCCCCTTCCTGGTCACCTCGGTGCTGTTCCTGCTCGGCGCGGTGGCCTACAACGTGGCACCGATTCGCACCAAAGACCGGGTCTACCTCGACGTCCTCAGCGAAGCTATCAACAATCCCATCCGCCTGACCCTGGGCTGGGCGATGATCGACGCTACCACCCTGCCGCCGAGCAGCTTGCTGCTAGCCTACTGGATGGGCGGCGCCTTCTTGATGGCGGTCAAACGCTTCGCCGAATACCGCGCGGTCAGCGCCAGTGGCGAGTTCGCTGCCCTGGCCCTTTATCGGCGCTCGTTCCACGCCTACAGCGAGAACGGCCTGTTGGTCTCGGCGGTGCTCTACGCCCAGATGGCCGCCTTCTTCCTGGCCGTCTTCCTGATCAAGTATCGGGTCGAGTACCTGCTCTCCTTACCCCTCTTCGCCGCTCTGTTCGCCTCTTACCTGCGGGTGGGGCTGAAAGAACACTCGACGGCGCAAACGCCGGAGAAGTTATTTCGCGAGAAGGCCCTGCTAGCGACCGTGGTGCTGCTGGTGGTAGCCTTGGCGCTGCTGACCTGGATCGATCTGCCGATCCTCGACCGGCTGACTACAGCACACTATATCCAGCTGTCGGGCGACTGATCCCTCAGTCCAGGTCGAAGCGCCGCCGCAGCTCCGGCGGCAGCAGCGGGCAGGCGGTCGGCGGTGGGGTGAACAGCCGGTGACGTATCTTTGCGATGCCAACGTAAACAGCGTCCCGTAGCAACGCCGGAACCAGGCCACCGACGAAAGCGACCGGCCGCCAAAGACCACCCAGGCGGGCGGTGGCGTGCAGCACGGCCGTGGAGCGGGTGAGCAAACGGCCCTCGCTAGTCAGCACGACGATGCTGTCTGGCAGATCAACACGTTGGGCCGGCGGCACCAGACGGAGAAAGGCTTGGCTGTCGAGCGGCGCGAAGCGGAACAGCTCGCCACTGGCATCCCGCGCCAGTAAAAAGCGAACAGCGCGGTGGCAAAGACCGCAGTGGCCATCGTAGAAGACGTACTCCCTAGCTGTCAGCCCGCTCGCCATCGCCCTTACCTCGCCACTAAACTTGGCAGCTCAAAGCTCTGCTCTTCGAATTCGTCCGGCAGTGTGTGATGGCGCTGTGAGCCGCAGCGGCAAACGGTTGGAGCGTCTCGAGGGATAGCCTCGTAACGTCGCAGGTCTTGTAGCGCTCGCCGGGCATCAGCTCGCAACTGCTGGATTGCCCGCAGCAGATCGCCAAACCCTTGCCGGTTCAGCTGCCGCAATTCATCCGCTAGGGCCAGCAGCTCAGGAATCCTTTGTCCTTCCAATGCGGCCAGCAACCGCAGACGGTCGTTGATCAGCTCTCGGCGACCTCGCCGACGCTCTACTTTTCGCGGATCATCCAGCTGATAGGCGCGATGGGTGTACGCGGCATCGAGATCTCCTGCCTCTGGTTGCAAACGGTTGCCGGCGGCGATGAAGTGCCGGTGCCACCCATCTCGGGTCGGATCTAGCAAGCGAGCGCCTTGGTGTTGCGGCGGCTTGGCTGAGCGGGATCGATTGCAGAAGCGGCAGGCGTAGAGACAGTTGTCGTAATCACCCTGCCGCGAAGCGTCCGCGCTACGCGCGATGGCATGTTCGACAGTGGTGCCACCCAGCCCTTCGCCGGACTCTCCACCAAATAGATCGGCTTCGTGCAACAGGCAGAAGCCACAAGTAAAGCCAAAGTCCCAGCGCAAGCACGAACGGTAAGCCTGCCAACGCTCAGTAGGTCTGGGCTGGTGCCGACGCAACGTCGGCTTCTTCGGCGGCAGAGTCCGCGGCGGCAGAATCTTCAAGGTATTCCCTCTCGGCGTACACAGGTTCCGACACATCGGCGGCGGCGGCAGGGCGATTTGCGGAGATGAGATCTGCGACCTCTTCTCGTAGAACAGCTGCCCGATCAAGGATCTGCTGGCCAGCATCGATCGGCATATTCAGGCCAGTTTCGAATCTCTCGCGAAACTGCGCCGCCTCAGCCTGTTGCAACTCCAGGAGATGGGCCCATTTTCGATCGATCTCCTCTCCGCAGCTCAAATCGTCCGCCGACGCTTCCCGAGTCAGAGCGATGATCTCGTCATAGAGTCCCTCAATCTGCTCTTCGACAGATCGAGATTCTACGATCTCCCCACCAACTGAACTGGGCACCGAGCCATTGGTGAGCACTTCTAGCTCGCTCACCACAGCTGCCGCACTCTGCGGCCGATCTTGAGGCTCCTTGGCAAGCAGTCGGTCGATGAGCGAGGCGAGGGCCGGCGTCACAGCAAGGTTGAGTTCATTTGCCGGCAGAGGGTCCAGGCTCAAAATGCGACAGAAAGTACCGAACTGTGTCGAATCCTGAAACGGCGATTCCCCTGTCAACATCTCGTAGAGCAGTACGCCGAAGGAAAAAAGGTCGGATCGCAGCGAGACCAGTTCCCCGGCCACCTGCTCGGGCGATAGCGCCCGATACACCCTGGCCGCCGCACTTTCCCTCGCCTGGCTAGAATCGATCTCCAGGCTCTCCGCGATCGCTACCATACCCAAGTCGAGAAGATTGATCTTGCCATCCGGCTCGACCAAGACGCTCTCGGCCCGCAGGTCTCTGTGCAAAAAACCACTCGCATGTAGTTCCACTAACGCCCTGCCGACCTGGAGTCCAATCGGCAAGGCTTGCTCGATCGGCAGCGCTCCCGCTGCCAGCAAGCGCGACAGGGGGGAGCTGGACTTCGTGCCGTTGCCGGTCTTCAACCGTGGAAGTAACCGATTCCATGCCTCTTCGACCTCGATCTCGGAGTTGGCCCTCTGACCACCACCGTCATCGAATTCGATAACGCCAAAGAGCAGCTGTACTGAACAGTCTTCACAAACCGCCACATGCTCGGCGATCTCTTCTCTCTGCTCGTGGGTCAACGTACCCTGATGATACGCAGCGAGTTCAGGGAGCGTAGCGTGCCGACGCTGCTGCCGGCGCTCTTGGCTGTACGCCGCTAGCGCCGCCCTGAAGTCGTCGCGAATTTCTAGTTCCATTGCTAAGAAGTCCCCTGGCTCGGCTGATGAAGTCGATCCCCTCTACCTATAAAGACACCCTGGCCAGAAGATTGTTCGAATACCAGAGTCGCACCCACCTGATCCGCCCTCAACTGGCCCCGAGATCAGGGAAATGGGCAGCGAGCTTCTCCCTGAGCCGCGCCTTGGCCGAATGTAGCTGCGACTTCACCGTGCCGAGTGGGACGCCGGTAATCGCCGCGATCTCGCGGTACCTCAGGTTCTGGCCAAGCGACAGCAACATGCACTGGCGCATCTGTGCCGGCAGCTCTTGCAGAGCCTGTCGCAGGAGCTTGACCCGTTCCTGGGTCAGGATTTCATCGAGCTGGCCGCGAGTGGGGGAAGGCGGCCCCTGCTCGCCCGGGGCAACCCCGTCGGCCAACTGGCCGTGGAACGTTGGGTCATCCAGGGAAGCCTCTGGGCGATTTCTCTTTGCCGCTGATCGCCGACGCAGCTCGTTGCGGTAGATGTTGACCGCAATCTTGAACAGCCACCCTCTGAAACTGCCCTCACCGCGAAACTGAGCCCGACTGCGAAAAGCGTGCAGGAAGGCTTGCTGGACCAGATCGTCGACCTCCTCGGAGCCAAATCCCCTGCTGCGAAAGAAAAAGACAACAGCATCAAAGTGGCGCACGAAGAGCCGCCCAAAGTCTTCCTCGTCTGCTGCCAGTTGCGTTCCGGTCTTGCTCAAGCACGGCCTCTAATTTATTGCCCAAACCAATTCTACAGCAGAGCGAACCACCTCCTGGCCACAACGGGCGCTTCCATGACCGCCCTCACTCTCATATAATAATTTGCATATCGAGAGAATTGCCAGACTGGAGAGAAGCCTATGCTGGACTTCGTCAAACGAAGCGTCAAACGAAGCTGTCGGAACGCTACTGAGAAAACCACCATCTGGGCCTTCGGCGTAGCGCTGCTGGTGCTGCTTTCAGCCGCCGCTCAAGCCCTGCCGGCGGTCGATTACGACATCGTCTACGTCCGCCAGCCGCGCTTTGGCGATGACATCAACACTCTGTGGCCGGAGGTCTTCCATCCGGCGCGGCTCGAAGCCGGGGCGGATCTGATGCTGCTGCATCCAGATGGCAGCGAGGAGGTGCTGGTGGCCGGCGGCATCGGCTCGGTGAGCGATCCGTTCATCTCCTTCGACGCTGAGTGGGTCTACTACAGCTACTTCTATGATCTACAGCCGCAGAGTTTGAACTCGCAGCGCGGTGATTTGCCCCACGCTGGGGCCGATATCTTTCGCCTGCACCTCGGTAGCCGTCAGATCGAGCAGCTGACCGACGGCGAATTCACTCCCAACACCGGTGCCGGCAACTGGCATCCAACCAATCCCCTCGATCCGCCTTCGCAGTACAACCGGCTGGGTTATGGCATTCTCAACCTCGGTCCTTGCCCTTTGCCCGGCGGCCGGCTGGCCTTCACCAGCAACCGCAATGGCTTCGTGCCTCCCAAGGGCTTTACCAATCCGACCTTGCAACTCTTCGTTATGGACGAAGACGGCGCCAACGTCACCCCGATCGCGCCGATGACCATCGGCAGCGCCTTGCACCCGACGGTGCTGCGCGATGGCCGGCTGATGTTCTCGACCTACGAAAGCCAGGGGCTGCGCGACCGGCGACTGTGGGGGATCTGGTCGATCTATCCTGATGGCCGCGGCTGGGCACCAGTGATCAGCGCCTTCAAACAGCCTTCGGCCTTTCACTTCATGACCCAGCTCAGCGGCGAAGATCTGGTGGTGGTGGACTATTACAACCTGAACAACAACGGCTTCGGCGCCCTCTATCGCTTCCCGATCCGCCCACCCGCGGGTACCCCTGCTTTCTTCAGTGCCTACCTGAGTGACAATCCCGAGGTGCAACAAACTGTCAGTGACGGTTTTCTCTACCCTTTCCGGATGCCCTTCACCCCTTGGGGTATGTACTCGATCTCGCCCTTCACCCACGGCAACGACAACGCCGCGCCGATCGGCGACGACGGTACCACCCGAGTCGGCAAGCTGACCCATCCCTCAGCGGCGCCGGCCGGCGATCTGCTGGTGGTGTGGACTCCGGGGCCGGCTAACGACCTCAACCGCCCTACTCCAGACCCACGCTATGACAGCGGCCTCTATCTGCAACCCGGCGGCGATCCGGCGTGGGATCCGGCTGAACTGGTGGAATTGAAGAATGACCCAGCCTGGAACGAAGCCTGGCCACGAGCGGTGGTGCCCTACCGCGCGGTCCACGGAGTCGACGCCCCGGCCGAGATCCCTTGGCTACCTAACGACGGCAGCGAGCACCCCCTGCTAGTGGCCGGTACTCCCTTTGGCCTGATCGGTTCTTCGAGCTTCTACAAGCGGGAGAGTTTTCCCGGCCAGGTGACTTCATGGTCAGACACTTTCGACGGCCTCGACGCTTTCAACACCAGCGAAAACGGCCAGAGTAGCAATTGGGGCGCCCAAGGGGCCGACGCCGGCAAATACTCCAACAGTGAGATCTGGGCGGTGCGCCTACTGGCGATGGAACCCAACACCCATCGCAGCTATGGCCCCAACAACGGTCGCCACTTCGAGAATTTCGCCAACGAGCGGCTGCGTATCCTGGGCGAGATCCCGCTGCGCAAGCTCGACGGCAGGGGCGACCCGCTGCTCGATGCCGAGGGCAACCCGGACACCAGCTTCCTGGCCAAGATCCCCGCCGACACCCCATTTACCTTCCAAACCCTCGACCGCGACGGGCTGGTGCTGAACATGTCGCAAACCTGGCATCAGCTGCGGCCCGGCGAAGTACGCACCAATTGCGGCGGCTGCCACGCCCACAGCCAGCAGCCCCTCGATTTCGCCTCGACCGCCGCCGCCCAGCCCGAATACCAGGTTTGGGATCTGGCCAACACCACCCCTCTACTGACCCGCGACACTCAGGGCCAGCCGGCGTTGCGCATCGAGGCGGGCGGGGTGGCCAATGTCGAGTTCTACCGCGACATCCGGCCCCTCCTGGGGCGCAGCTGTGTCAGCTGCCACCGTTCCAGCGATCCTGATCCGCCGGGCAATCTGGTGCTCGACGACCACACCCTCTACGGCGGCTTGCCGGGGGACTACAAGCGCCTGGCCGACGATAACGACGCCACTTGGGGCTATCCGCCAGTGATCAGCAACGGTATTTGGCGACAGACCAACGCCAGCCGCTATGTCCGCCGCTTGCAAAGTCGACGCAGCTTGCTGATGTGGAAGCTCCTCGGTCGCCGCAGCGACGGTTGGTCAAACGCCGACCACCCCACCGAGACGGTGCCGGGAGACGCCTCGACCTTACCCGCGGGAGCAGCGGCCAACGAAGCAGATCTGGACTACAGCGGTAGTCCGATGCCGCCACCAGGACAGGGAGTGCCGCTCTTGAGCGTCGACGAAAAGATGCTCTTCGCCCGCTGGATCGACCTCGGCTGTCCCATCGATAGCGCCTTTGGCACGGCTGATGAGGCCTACGGCTGGCATCTCGACGATCTCCGCCCCACCCTTGCCTTGAGCTCGCCCCGAGCCGGCTACAACGCCGGGCCGGTCGATCGACTGCGGCTCGGAGTGGCCGATGCTTACAGCGGCATCGACCTGGCAAGTCTTTCGTTGGTGGCAGATTTCGCCGTCGCTGGCCGCAGCGCCGGGGCCGAGCTAGCGGATCTGCTGCAAAGCAGCGGCGACGGCATCTGGACTCTCGATCTGGGTTTTTCCTTGCCGCCGCTGATCGACGCCCTAATCTTTGCCGAGGTCGCCGATCAACAAGGCAATATCACTCGTGTCGAACGGCGCTTCTCCACCGTCACCCAGGCGATCTTCGTCGACGGCTTCGAGTCCGGAAACACCACCGCCTGGTCCGGCAGCAACTGAACCCAAGGGAACCTGGCTCGCCGGATTCTGTAGGGGCGCAAGGCTTGCGCCCGTCTTTGATCGCCGCGCCAACGGGCGCACGCCGTGCGCCCCTACAAGAATCTCTTCCCGGGCTCGCCAAAGAGACTCAGGGGGTAAGCCTGCTCACCGGCCGGTTGTCGACCCACAGCACACCGTCACGAACTGCCTCCCCCACCCACAGCACCCGATCTCCTCATTGGATCCCAGCCGGGTAGGGGGTTTATTCGGCCAGTTTCCTGTTCAGGCTCTGTTCAGGTCTCTCGGCCACAATAGGCATGACATGACCGGTGAGAGAAAAGGAGAGCAACCTGTGAGCCAACCGTGGTCGAGTTCCCTCGTAGTCGCATCGTTTGGAGTCATAACCTGGCGAGTCGTCACCTTCGTCCAACTTGTATCCGGACAGATGGAGGGCGTTGTCGAGGACCCCGCTATCCTCGTGTTGCTGCGGGGTGGGATGGGACTCCTCCTTGTAGCCTGCGGGCTCGCGATGGCGCACCGGGAACTACTATGGGCAAAGGCCTTTGGCTGGTATTGCGTGACTTACGGACTGCACTGGGGCGGCCCCATCATCGTTAGCGCCGAATCTCAGGCCCATGCCCCGATCTTCCTCTTCTACTTTCTCGTCAGCGGCGCAGTGGCACATTCGTGCCTGCTGCTGTGGTTCTATTCGTATCCATCTCGATCTGCTCCAGCTTGGCTCAAACGGGCGGTCCTGGTGCCACCGGGAATGGCGCTCCTCGCCGGCGGGCTCGGGCTCAGCTCGGGCTCGGCGGCCCTAGTCGGAACCGCTCAAGCGATTATTGGCGTTTGGCCAACGGTGGCGACGGTTCTCGGGTTGGTCGCTCTGTCGGTCTCCGCAAGCCGAGGACCAGCTGTAGCCCGCCAACGGCAACTGCGTTTGATCGGACTCTTCCTGGCCGCCGTCCTACCCTGGGAAATCGCGTCGGCCTTCGGCTATGACGAGCTGGCAGCGTGGTTGACGCTCCTCTTCTCGGCCCCAGCGGTGGCGACGGTGATCTGGGCCCGTCGAGAACCGCCTTTCGAGCTCACCGGGAACACAGCCGCGTAGGGAATTTAGCGCTCAGGAACTTGCGGTAGAGCCGATAGGGGATTTGGGGGGCGGGAAGTCCAGTACGACTGCGAGACCTCCCAGGTGAGAAACCCGAGCCGTCATGGCGCCCTCGTAGAGTTCGACGAGCGTCCGGACGATGCTGAGACCCATCCCGCTGCCTCCGGACTCATAGGCCGGTCCTTCGACGCTTGTGCCTCTCACCAGGGCCGAGCGCTCCGCCTCGCGCAGCCCGGGTCCATCATCGTCGACCGCTATGGATACACCACCGCTATCCGCCCGGACTTGAATCTCCACCTGTCGAGCGGCCCACTTGCAGGCATTGTCGAGAATATTGCCCAGCATCTCCGCAAGATCCTGGCTATCCATCCGCAGGGTCGCCCCCTCCTCTACGGCTGCCGAAATCACCAATCCGCGCGACTCGTAGAGCCGCTTCATCGTCCGCAACAACCCATCGACGACCGGTCCTATCGCGACAGCCGCCTCTGGTGGTTGAGCGGACCGAGCGGCAGCAGCCCTTGCACGACTCAAATGGACTTCCACATGCGCGGTCATCGCCAGAACCTGACGGTTCATCTCCTCGGTCGACGACTCCGCGCCCTCGTTCAGGCGCTGGATCTCGTTGCTGAGAATCGCCAGCGGTGTCTTGAGACCGTGAGCCAGGTTGTCGGCCTCCACCTTCGAGCGCCGCAATGCTTCCCGATTGCGGCGCAGAAGGGTATTGAGGTCATCTACGAGTGGCTGCACTTCTTGCGGGTAGCTGCCATGAACCTGCTGCTCCGAGCCCCGGCGTACCGGGTCTAGCCGGCCTCGGAGTCGCTTCAACGGGAGCAGACTGGCGACGACCGTCAGCACTCCTGCAATCATCAGAGCAAGACCGACCAGGCAAATGGAAGCGAACCAGCCGGCGCTGATCTTGAAGTAGGCGGCTGCCGATGGGATGAGCGCTCCGAAGGCGAAGAGCAGGCCGCCGATGAAGATCCAGCCTCGAAGGGAGGTCCACCGAATGCCGACCTTACGGTGGCTCTCCTCCTTGCCGTCGCTCACTGCTCGTTCTCCGCGGAGTCTTCTTTTGCTACTAGATACCCGAGGCCGCGTACTGTCTGGACCAGATCGCGCCCCAGCTTGCGACGAATCCGAGACACGAAGACCTCGATCGTGTTGGAGTCGCGATCGAAGTCCTGAGCGTAGATGTGTTCGGTCAGCTCGCTACCCGACACGACTCGTCCGACGTTGTGTAGGAGGTAGCGAAGGATCTTGAGTTCGTACGCGGTCAGGCGCACCCGCTCGCCGTCGCGGCGTACCTCGAGCGACCGAGTGTCCAGGGTGACCGGACCGTGCCGAAGCTCGGGCGAGCCGGTACCCCGAGCCCTTCTGAGAAGGGCGCGCAGCCGAGCGAGTAACTCCGCCATCTCGAACGGCTTCGGGAGATAGTCGTCGGCACCCGCATCAATTCCTGCTACGCGCTCATGCCAGCGTCCACGCGCGGTGAGAATCAGCACAGGTGTGGACACGCCGTTGGCTCTCCAATGATTCAGAACTTTGAGCCCATCGACCTTCGGCAGGCCGAGATCCAACACGATCGCGTCATAGGGCTCGGTCTCCCCGAGGTACCGTGCCTCCTCGCCGTCCCCAGCCACGTCGACAGCATAGCCTTCCGCGGAGATCCTCGCGGTCAACTGCTCCGCGAGCCGTTCCTCGTCTTCCACAACCAGCACCCGCATCGGCGCAGTATACAAGCCCCGACCGGCTCTCTTCCTTGGTGCCGGTCACCGCCTGGAGCCCGTTCAGCGGCCAGAGCCCTCCGCAGCGGGTGGCACCCTCTCTGCAGGCACCCTCTCTGCAGCTGGCTCGCCGGAATCTCTAGGGGCGCGGGGCTTGCGCTCGTCTTCGATCTCCGAACCAACGGGCGCAAGCCGTGCGCCCCTACAAGATTCTTTCCACAGATCGCCTGTAAAAATCAGGGATCCAGCTTGCTCGCCGGCCGGTTGTCAACCCACAGCACCCCGTCACGAATCTGGTGAGAAAAACCGCTACCGCGCAGCACCACCTGCAAGGCCTGATCGCGATCGAGCCCGGCGAGTGATCCGTAGAGCACTGCCGTAGCAGCGGCGCGCTCACTCTCGGCGCTGGAATAGAGAATGCGCCAGCCCGCTTCTTGAGCCACGAAGTCGAGAAAGGAGGCCAGGGTAGCGCCTTCGATATCGGGCAGCGCAGCCGCCCGCCAAGTCCAGCTCCAGACCTCGTCCCAGGGCTCGGTCGCGCCGCGGTGCAATGCTCCGTTGGCGGCAACCTCCAATTCCCCGCCTGCCGCCACTTCAACCGTTTCTCCGGCCGGCCGCTCGAGCAGCACCAAGCCGTCGCGGACCCGCAAACGCAAGCCGCCAGCGCTGTCCAGGCGGGCTTCGAAACGGGTGCCGATATCTCGCACCAAGCCGGCTGGAGTCCACAGCTCAAGGGCCGCGGCCGAGCCAACGGGTGAATCCACCGCCACGTAGACCGCACCGCGCAGCAGGCGGGCACCACGCCTGCCGGTGAGTTGCAGCTCGCTCGCCGCGTCGAGACGCAGCTCCGCGCCGCCAGCAAGCTGCAACGCGACATGGCCGGCCGCACCGGTAGTAATTCGCGTTCCGGCCGCAAGATCTTCACCCACCACCACCTGCCCGTCGAGCAGCACTTCCCCGTTCACCACTGCCAAAGTTGCCGCTGGCGAATCCAAAACGCTCCGCAGCCACAACACTGTCCCCAGGGCCACCAGCAGGCTGGCAGCCAGTGCCACCAACGCCGAGCCATACCGCCAACGCCGGGCCGCCAGGCGCTGACGCCAAACCTGGCGGGTGGCCCGCCGAACCTGCTCGACTTCGAATTCCGACATAGCGAGAAGCGGCTTGGCAGTTTCAGCGATTCCCCCACCGAGCAAGCTGTCCAAGCGGTGCTCGTCGGCGCTGGTCCAGGAATCCGTGGTGATTTCGTGCTGTTCCTTCATCATCTTTCTCGATAGAAACTACTGACGTCTTACTACCGGTAACTTTAACTACCGGCCCACGTGCCACCGAGTTCGCGGTACTTGCGGCGAAAGGCCAACCGCGCGCGGGTCAGCAGCGACTCCACCGCTTTAGCTCCGCTCTGCAGACGCTGGCTGATCTCCTTGACTGCCAGCCTGTCGGTGTACTTCCACTGCAACACCTGTCGGTAGTGATCAGGCAACTCAGCCAATGAACGGCGGACCCTCTGCGAGCGATCACGGCGCTCAAGATCCGCTGCTGGATCGTCCAGCTCGACGGAGAAGGCATCGTCACCCGAGCGCCGCTCGAGCACATCCTCCGCCGACTCCCCGACAAAGCGGCCCTCGCGGCGCCGATAGGCACTGATCTCGAAGCGACAAACCGCCCGCAACCAGCTCGCCAGCGGGGCCTCACCACGATAGGTGTGAAGTTTCTCCACCGCCTTGCAGAAAGTTGCTTGCACCAGTTCGCGAGCGAGCTCGCGGTCATTGCCGACCTGCGACATGGCATAAGCGAAGAGGCGCTGCGTGTTGGCCTCGAAAAGCTGCTCGAAAGCAGCTTCGTCACCGCTTATCACCCGCCGAGCCAGGGAGAGATCCTCATGCGCCATCTTCTAGATCGTGCTCCGAAATCGGCTGTTCTACAACTGAGAGTCGCAACTGCTGGAAATCCTCTGTTCGAGCCTAGCCCGATTTGCTACCGCAGGGCAAAGTAAGCCCGCCGCCAGCTACAATCTGCGCTAAGATTGCCCCCCCCCCCAACCCGCCCGGAGGCAGCGGATGGCCCGCAAGCTCTATCCCATCATCAGCATCGACCAAGCCGTGCGCTTGTGGTTCGAGCGTCAAGGTCTGAGTCAGCCGCGGGGCAGTACACCGCTGAGCCGGAAATCGCTCAACACCCACCTCGAACGCACCGGCGCGCTGCAGCTCGACTCGGTCAACGTACTTGATCGGGCACATTACCTGACCCTGTGGAGCCGCTTCGGGAACTACTCCCGCCAGCAGCTCGACAGCTGGCTCTATGAGGACCAACTGGGCTACGAGTATTGGGGTCACGAGGCTTCAATTCTGCCCATCTCCCAGCTGCCGATCAGCCGGCGACGGATGCGACGTTTTCCGCCAGCGAGCTGGTGCGACAGTTCCTGGTGGTCGGTCTACAGCACTTCCACGGCATCCAAACGGCGAGTTCTGCGACGGCTGCGCGAACACGGCGCGCAGGAGAGTTCAGATTTCAAGCGCCGGCCGGATGAGAATGGCCAGATCCTGGGCTGGGGAGCGCCGGTGACCAAGGAAGACAAGCGCACCCTGAAACTTCTGTGGCACGCCGGCAAGGTGGCGGTCGCCGGACGCCGTCATTTCCGCTGCGTCTACGATCTCGCCGAGCGGATCTACCCTGAAGGCGAAGCCCGCAGCAGCACCGAGCTGGCCGACAATTGGCTACTGACCGGCCTGTCAGGCAACGGCATCGCCAGCGAACGTCAGCTGATCAACTACTTCACTGAATCCGAGCCGAAGAAAGAGCAACGGCGGCGGATCCTGACTCGCAACTTGAAAAGTGGCCGCATCGTCGAGGTGCGGCTCAGCGGCAGGCCGGAGCCTTACTTCGCTCTGCCCGAGCACCTCGAAGGACTCGACCAGCTACCGCCGCCCCACGGCACCACCCTGATCTGCCCCTTCGACTCCCTGCTCTGGCAACGCCGCCGCGCCGAAGAGCTGCTGGGCTTTACCTACCGCGTAGAGATCTACGTACCGCCAAAAAAGCGCCAGTACGGCTACTACGTTCTGCCCATCTTGCACCAAGGTCGGCTGGTCGGCCGGCTCGATCCCAAGCTGCGTCGCGACCGCGGTGAGCTGGAGATCAAGGCGATTTACCTTGAGCCCGAGGTGGACCGCGATCGGCGTCTCGATCAGGGTCTGGCCTCTGCCCTTGACAGCCTGCGGCGGTTCAGCGGCGCGGAGCACTTGCGACTGCCAAGAGGCTGGCGCCAGCTCGATCGCTGAGCGACCGAACCGACCGACACTTGGTACCGACGTGCTAAACTAGTCGGCGGTTGTCACTGAACCGAGGCCGCTTTCCATGCGTCGAATCTCTGCCAAGAAACAGGGCTCAGAGCCCGCGCGCAAGCCGACCTCCGCGACCCGCCATACCCCCTTCGACCGATCAGCCGCCTCGGCACCGGACCTGCTCCTGCGCCGGGCCGAGTACCTGGGCCACCACGTCCGGCCAAATCGCCAGAGTCAGGATTCACGGCTACAACGTCAGCCGGTGTACCACAAGCCACTTGCCGGTATCGCCAGCGACAAGACCGAGGAACAAGGCCTCAAGCAAGCCAAGCTGATCGACAAGCAAGTCGACAAGGCTTATGAAGAGTTCATGGGAGGCAACTACAAAGGCGCCAGCGATGCCCAGATTGAACTCTACTTGCTGCGCAAGCATCAGTTAGACAACGGCGAGAAAACGATGCACCCATCGACCGCTGCCGGCTATGTGATCGAAGGCAAAGTCAACTCAGTGATCGAATCCTGGAAGGGTGTCAGCACCCAGGTCACCGACGCCCTGCCAGGCACCCGCCCGGATGTCAGCATCGACCTCGGCGACGGTGTTTTCGCCTTAGTCGACATCACCGCCTCGAACAGCGCCGGACACATCCTAAACAAGAAAGGAAATTGGCTGAACCATAAGAATATCCCAGTGGTCATCGAGTCGGTCTATCCGAGCATCGATTTCAGCACGATGAAGAAGATCAAACTGTCCGCTGAGCAACTCGAGCAAGTACATAAGCGAATCGCCGAAGACAAAGAAGCCAAGGCCCTCGCTCAAGCCGAACTCCAGGCGCAGATGGAGCAAGCCCACACTGAGCGCCAGAACGTGCTGATCAACAAGCTGA
Source organism: Candidatus Multivoradales bacterium (assembly GCA_965248925.1). Lineage (GTDB taxonomy): Bacteria > Acidobacteriota > Thermoanaerobaculia > Multivoradales > J023 > CBDFLE01. Next base: position 2,050,318 of record CBDFLE010000005.1, read on the forward strand.
GCGAAGCGATGATGGCCTTCAGAGTCCGCAAGCGAGGCAACCGGACCGAGCTTGAGATCAAGAAGAAGGGTCGCACTCAGGCACTGTGGAACGCCTGTGGTCTGGTGGTCGAGATCAATACCCGCGCGGGTTTCACCGACCTCGGCTCACCCAAGGAATGGGACGCCCAACGGATCCCTTACGCAGACTGGATCGATACCGTCGAAGATCGCACCGAATTGCGGAAGAAGGCCGCGCTCCTGCTCGGCGGTCTCAACCGGACACTTCGCCAGCTGAATTGAAACCGCGCTGACACCTCGAGCCTTCCCCCTGCCAAGCCAACGAAGGTATCTTCGGCCACAATCTGGAGATCTGAGCCCACGAAGTCGCACCGACAACAACGCTGCCGGCCATCTGATCGGCAATGAAAGGCCGACAGATCAGGTAGTGTTGCCGTCCAACAAACGCACTTGCAAGCTGTCGTCCGCCGGTCGCCGCTGCAGGATCTGGCGCATCTTCTGGTCAGCTTGATCGCGACTGGCATAGACGCCGATACGAACAACGTAGAGCACGCTGGCGTCGCCTTGCTCAACTTGCACGATTGACGGCGAGAACGATCCCAGCTCACGCTGGCGGGCAGCCGCGTTCTGCCAGTCCGAGTAGGCGCCGGCCTGGATGGTGAAATCACCACTAATCGACGGATCGAGGCCCGACCAGGCGGCGATCGGCAAAGCCTGTACCGGTGAAGAGCTGGTGGTCTCGGCGGGCAACAAGGTGCGCTCGACATAATGCTGCCCGATCAAGAAGCCACCGGTGAACAGCACCGCACTGCCCAGCAGCAGGCCTACCGTGACCCTTGCCAAGGATCGCTTGTCGAAGACGAAGGCGTACATTCAGGATACTCGCACTTGGAAAAATCTATCGCTATTTCCCTATATACAGCGAATTCTCCCCACCAGGGAAGATCAGCTAGCGACGGACCGAAAGCCGGTGAAATCAGCGGCATAGCACTCCGCGAACTGAACCAACATAGCGCAGCATTGTAGAGCATCTGGCCGCCGACGCCTAATAGACCAGCAACCTTCGCCGTCCCTCACGAGTCTTACCGTGGATTCGAGCCTCCCCCGCGGTCCGCTCTCCAACATGAGGATTGAAGCCCGAAGAGTAGATCGAGGAGTCTCAATATCTTGGAGATTGGACCACTAGAAGTTCTTGAGATACACCTTTAATAGCAAACTCCACTGTGAATGCCAACATATTCGCAACTACCGTCACGCCAAGGGCGCTGTGTAGGTTCTCAGAAGAATCTACAAAAAAGGCCCAAACACGCTCCATGCCCTTGACGAGATTCGTTGCTAAGTAGGATACTCGCCCACCTATTCATAGGTAGGCGAGCAATCCTGAAGTGCTGGCGAGAGTTCTCGCATAGGCAACTCGGTGGGTGAGACGGGCGGATGGAAACTGGTACTAGGGATCCTCACTAAACGTCTTTGGAGGACCCATGCCCATCCGAGTCTCGTACCCTGGCGTCTACGTTCAAGAGATTCCCGGCGGCCAGCCGGTCACCGCCGGTGTTTCCACGGCCAGCACTGCTTTTATCGACTTCTTTTCCCGCGGACCGATGGAAAAGGCCAAGCAGGTGTTCAGCATGGCCGAGGTCAATCGCAGCTTCGGCGGTTTACATTTACGCAGTGAGGCCAGCTACGGCCTCAAGCAGTACTTCTTGAACGGCGGCCAGGAGGCCTGGATCGTCCGCGCCACCGACGGCACCGCGATCAAAGCGCTGCTCGACGTCAAGGTCAACACTCCCGGCTTGGATGTCCGCTTTCAATGGGCAACCGATTCCGCCGACGCCGCCGACAAGGCACAGCAGGCCGCGAAGCGCGCCGCCGAAAAGGCCAAAGATGCGCTGACCGCGCTGGCGGCCGCGGTGAACGATCAGCAACGCACCCAGGGTGGCGGCGACTTGCGCAGCGCCACCACCGAGTCCGCCGACGAAACCTACAAGGCGACCGCCGCCACCCGAGCCGCCGCCGAGCAGGCCAAGGCATCCAGTGACGAGCTGGCCATCGCCATCGCCGCCTTGGCGGCCGCCTCCGGGCCGGTCGCCGATCGCACCGCCCAAGCCGCCGAGCACACCGCCCAGGCCGCCGCCGCCTCGAGCGATGCCGCCAAGACCACTCCGGCGGTGATCGCCGCCGCCCAGAAAGCGGTCGAGGTGGCCAAGAAGGGGCTCAGTGCGGGCCAGTCCTCGCGCACCGCGCAAACTGCCGCCAAAACCCTCGCCGACCTGCAAACCGCGGTCGACGCCGCCAAGGCGGCGATCGCCACGGTTACCGCCGAGGAGACCGCGGTTACCGACGCTGGTGACAACTTGGTCGCTAGCAAGGGTGCCGCTTACAACGCCGCGGTCGCCGCCGAGGACGCGGTGGCGCAAGCCGATACCGCTGCTCGCGAAGCATTGAGCGTCGCCAAGACGGTCTACGAGCACCACAAAGCCGCCGGCAACGACGACGACGCCAAAGCCGCCAAGGAGGATGTCGACGCCGCTAGCGACAGCGAACAAATCACAACCCTGGCGACCGCCGCCAACGCCGCCGCCGAGGCTCAGCTTGACTCGCAAACGATCATGGAGACGGCCGACGCCACCGCTGCTGCGACCAAGGCCAAAGGCGCCGCGGACCAGGCCAAGTCAGTGATCGACAAGGTCGAGACAATCGCCGCCAAGGGTCTCACGTCAGTGCTCACCATGGCCTCCGAGGCCGCCGACACCAGTGCCACGCTGGCGGTGAAAGAGGGTGATGGCACCGTCGGCGAGGCGGTCAAGGCGGCCAATAAGGAGATCCTCAAGGCCAATGCCGCCGCCAAGGCGGCATTGGTGGCCTGCAAGCTGACCTCCGACGACGCTAAGGTCGCGGCCAGCTGCGTCGGCTCGGCAAAGGTCAACCTCGACGCTCGCGGCGCCATCGCCGGAGCCGAGAAAGCCGCCGCCGACACCATCGAGACGTTGAAGGCCGCCAAAGTCATCACGGCGCAGCTCAACAAGGCCCTGATCCTTGCGCTCGATTCGACCAAGCCGGCCGTCGAGTCCGCCGCCGCCGCGACGGCCGCGGGTGGCAATGCCGACCTCTCGATCAACGAAAAGATAAAGGCCGCGGCGGCTGCCGCCCAAGCGGCGCTCAACGCCGCCAACAACTGCGTCGCCGCTGCCGAAGCTGTCGAAAAAGCAGCCACCGAAGTGTCGAGAGTCGCTCTTCAGGCGACTACCGCTGCCGACCTGGCGGCACGGGCAGCCAAGGTTGCGGTCGCCGCCAACAAAGAGGCCAGTCAACCGCCGACCCTGCGCATCGCCGCCGCCAACGAGGGCATCTGGGGCGACAACATCCAGGTCGAGATCAAGGTCGACGGGGCTAACTTCTCGCTGGTGGTCACCGAATACCTCACCGAGCGCGGCGTCACCCGCCAGGTGGGACAGGAGAATTACAGCAGCCTCAACCTGGAGAAGGGCGAGAACACCTACGCCATCCCGGTGGTCAACGACCAGAGCGATCTAGTGTCGCTCGACTACATTGGCCTGATGGTCTCGGGGGCCTACCCCGCCGACATCGATGGCGAGTTCCTCAACGGCGGCGATGATGGCGGCCACGCCGACGCCACCCAGCTGACCGGTGCCGACGGCGCCATGTCGGCGCTTGAGGATATCCAGCCCTATATCTTCAATCTGCTCAGCCTGCCTTCCGTAGCCAACATGCCGGCCGCCGAGGCCAGCGTGGCCACCGCCAATGCCCAGGTCTACTGCGGCGAGAAGCGAGCCTTTTACATTGTCGACATTCCGGAAATCGTCGACGATACCGACAAGATGCTCGAATGGGTCAACAGCTACGGCAACGCCCAGGCCTATTACATGGCGGTGTATTACCCTCGGTTGGTGATTCCCGATCCGCTGCAGGACTTCCGAGAACGCAATGTCGGTCCCAGTGGCACTTTGGCCGGCATCTACTCCCGCACCGACACCGCTCGCGGGGTGTGGAAAGCGCCAGCTGGAATCAACGCCGTGCTGCAAGGTGCCCAGGTGTCGTCCAAGGTCACCGACATTCAGAACGGGCTGCTCAATCCACGCGGCGTCAATGTGCTGCGGACCTTCCCCATCTACGGCAACATCAGCTGGGGAGCCCGCACACTGGCTGGTGCCGACGCACTGTCGAGCGAGTGGAAGTACATCAGTGTTCGCCGCTTGGTCAACTACATCGAGGAGAGCCTCTTCCAGAGCCTCAAATGGGCCGTCTTCGAGCCCAACAACGATGTGCTGTGGGCCAAGATCCGCTCGCAGATCGCCACTTTCCTCTCCAGCTTGTTCTCACAGGGTGCGTTCCAGGGCGCCGGCGAGGGCAGCGCCTACTTCGTGACCTGCGACGGCACCACGACCACGCCGGTCGACATCGAACTCGGCATGGTCAATATCGATGTCGGCGTTGCACCGGTCAAGCCGGCGGAATTCGTCGTCCTCAGAATGCAACAGATCGCTCAGGCCGCCGCCTGATCTCGGATCCAAGAAAACCAAGGAGGTTTTATCAATGGGTACTCCCAAGAACCTACGTTCGACCATCATGGATCCGCTGCTGAACTTCAAGTTCATTGTCAGCTGGGGCGAGGCCGGTTCGGCGAAATACGAAGTAGTCGCCGGGGTGAGCAAGTTCGGCCCGCTGTCGCGCAACACGGAAGTTGCCGAATACCGCGAAGGTGCCGATCCCTTTGTCACTCGTAAGATCCCAGGGCAGGTGAAATACGACGACATCAACCTCGAGCGCGGCATTATTCTCGATGTCGCCTTCGAGCAGTGGGCCAATAAGGTTTGGTACTACGAGCAGTCCGACGCCCTGGCCTCCAACCAGGTGTCGCTGATCGACTTCCGCAAGGACGTGCAGATTCAGCTCTGCAACCAGGCCGGCCAGATCGTCAACCAATACCTGATCTTCAATTGTTGGCCCACCAAATACCAGGCGGCGCCCGATCTCGACGCTTCGGCTGGCAACACGGTGGCGCTCGAAACCTTGACCTTGGCCAACGAAGGCTGGGTCCGTGACGACACCTACAAGGCCGTCAAGTATCCGACCTACGCCTTGCCGGATTCGCCAACAGGTGGCTTGCCACCCTCCTGATCCATATGCACGCCCTCACCGCCCAAGAAGCGCTGGCGGCTTGGGAAAGAGGCCAGCGACTCGACCCTCTGGGCCGATCGCTGGCCTTTCTTTCGGTCGCCCTGCCGGCCGTCGAGCGCCTACGCATTCTGCAGCTGCCGGTAGGGCAGCGCGACGCTCTGCTACTGCGCTTGCGTTTCCGCACTTTTGGGCCGGGTCTGCGAGGTTCGGTCAACTGTCCATCCTGCAACGTACCGCTGGAGTTCGCAGTCGATCTGCGTAGCTACGACGCGATCGGCCACCTACAACGAGAGATCGGCGCCCGCGAGCTGGTCGTCGAGCCCTACCGAGTGGTCTTCCGCCTACCCAACAGTGAGGACTTTTCCGCCATCGCCGAGGGCTGCGTCGACGCCGAGAGTGGCCGCGAAGTCCTGCTCGACCGCTGCCTGCTGCACGCCTTCGAAGGCAATCAGGAAATCGCGCCGCAGCAGCTCCCCGCCGAAGTTTTGGCTCAGGTCGCCGCTGAAATGGAGAGTCTCGATCCTCTCGCCGAGCTACCGTTGGCGATCGATTGCGGCCGTTGCGATCACTCCTCCCTGGTGCTCTTCGACATCGGCCAGTTTCTTTGGCATGACATAGCCGCCTCCGCCAGAAGCCTGCTCGAAGAAGTCCACGCCTTGGCCACCGCCTACGGCTGGGGCGAAGAGCAGATTCTCAACCTGAGCGGGGCGCGCCGCCGCTTTTACATCGAAAAGATCCCAGCCGGGAGCTGAAAGCATTGGCTGATCCGCACGACACCGACCCGCCGGCCGATCCTCGGCCCGACTATTTGACCCGTCTGGCGCAGCGTGCCTTGGGCATCGCACCGCTAGCCCGGCCACTCGTGCTACCTCGCTTCGCCGACGAATCCGAGCTGCGCTACGCCCTCGGCAACGAACCCCGGGACGACGACGCAACCATTGCCTGGCTACATACCAACCCGCGATCGGGAGAGGCAGCTTCAGAGCCGCAGCGAGAACAGGCGACGTCCCTCCATCAGCAAACACCTAGCGCCAACGACGACGGACTGAGTCTTGAATCAATGGGGTCCGCCGGAGAGGCTGCTCCGCCCGCCCTGCCTGCCGAAGAGCAGACCCCGGTAGAAGGTTCATTGCGCCTGCCCATCGAACCAACCCAAGCTGCCGAGCCCCCTCTCCGGCGTAGCGACCGCAAAGCGCAAGCCAGGGCACCCCAACCGGCCACCTCACCGGCACCGGCCGACGCCGAGCCTGGAGCAGAAGGCGACGAGGTGGCGACTGAGGACGCCGACGACCCCAGCTGGCCAGGAACTCCTCGCCGACGCCCGGCCGATCGGGACACACCGCCCTCGAATTCTCCGCGGCAACAGCAACAGCAACAGCAACAGCAACAGCGAACTCAAGAAGATCCTGTCGAGGTGCGCCGGCCGATAGCGGAGGTGGAACTCGCCGAACCGCTGCCACCCGACGAGTACTCGCCGATCAGGGTCGCGACTGATCAGGTTAGGAAAGACGAAGCCGAGGCCAATAAAACGACGCGCCTTGAGACCGACAGCAGCGCTACCAATCACGGCGAGACTCTCCACAATGGCACTAGCAAGGAGCTATCACCATCGACTCGAGACAAGCCCGAGAGAACGCGGCACGGCGAGGCACTCAGCGCTGCCGGGCGATCCGTCGCGCAGCGAGCAACCAGCCCACTGGCCACCAATCATCAGCCCCTTAGAGAAGGACCTGCATCTTCGGATCACCGCACTCCCGCTGCTGCCACCGCCAGAGAAGAGTCCACCGAAGACAATTCCGCCAACGACACTAGCCCGGCGATCGAGACCACATCTGCTCCCGCTAGCAAAGTTCCAGGCTCCAAGAACTCATCTCCTCGGACTGTCCAACTTCAACCCCAAACGGCAGTCTCAATCGACTCCGCAGTGCCCGTGCCCATCGAGGGAGGCGCGACGCGCCTCCGGCAACCGCAACCAATGGCTCTTGAGCAGCAGCCACCCATTTCTACAGCACAGATCTCAGGCGAACAACCGCCGAACGATGCCAAGAGTCAGCCTCCCCAGGCTAAGACCCGCGATCCCGAGCCACCTCGTCCTGCCGACCGGCCAACCCCGGCAGCCTCACTCCCCCCGAGCCAAGCCCTCGACCCAGCAGCAGGCGCCGCACAAGTGCCTGGCACCGCAGATCGCGGCACCGCAGATCGCGGCGCCTTGAATCGCATCTCGGCCCCAAACTTGGTAACCCGAGTGCCTTCCACCGGAGATCCTGGCTCCAGCAAGGACCAACTCTCACCTGTCGCTCGCGAGGAGTCCGAAGATGTGTTGGCTAAGGACGCGCCGCTCAGCAAGGCGCCTGCTTCTCCGGCGAGCAGACAGACTAGCGAGGTCGCCAACCAAAGAATGCCGGGCACTCCTGCTGCTACCGCTACCAAAGCGAGACCAGCAACCCACCGGCCCATCGAGCGGCGAAACGCCACCGAACTAGCCACCGCCGGACAGACTACGAAAACACCCCAGGCCCCGACCGAGAGTCTGAACCACGACCGATCGACTTCAGCCTCCGAAAGGGGTGGCACCTCACTGGGCAGCGCTACTAATCACGGCGAGACTCTCCACAATGGCACTGGCAAGGAGCTATCACCATCGACTCGAGACAAGCCCGAGAGAACGCGGCACGGCGAGGCACTCAGCGCTGCCGGGCGATCCGTCGCGCAGCGAGCAACCAGCCCACTGGCCACCAATCATCAGCCCCTTAGAGAAGGACCTGCATCTTCGGATCACCGCACTCCCGCTGCTGCCACCGCCAGAGAAGAGTCCACCGAAGACAATTCCGCCAACGACACTAGCCCGGCGATCGAGACCACATCTGCTCCCGCTAGCAAAGTTCCAGGCTCCAAGAACTCATCTCCTCGGACTGTCCAACTTCAACCCCAAACGGCAGTCTCAATCGACTCCGCAGTGCCCGTGCCCATCGAGGGAGGCGCGACGCGCCTCCGGCAACCGCAACCAATGGCTCTTGAGCAGCAGCCACCCATTTCTACAGCACAGATCTCAGGCGAACAACCGCCGAACGATGCCAAGAGTCAGCCTCCCCAGGCTAAGACCCGCGATCCCGAGCCACCTCGTCCTGCCGACCGGCCAACCCCGGCAGCCTCACTCCCCCCGAGCCAAGCCCTCGACCCAGCAGCAGGCGCCGCACAAGTGCCTGGCACCGCAGATCGCGGCACCGCAGATCGCGGCGCCTTGAATCGCATCTCGGCCCCAAACTTGGTAACCCGAGTGCCTTCCACCGGAGATCCTGGCTCCAGCAAGGACCAACTCTCACCTGTCGCTCGCGAGGAGTCCGAAGATGTGTTGGCTAAGGACGCGCCGCTCAGCAAGGCGCCTGCTTCTCCGGCGAGCAGACAGACTAGCGAGGTCGCCAACCAAAGAATGCCGGGCACTCCTGCTGCTACCGCTACCAAAGCGAGACCAGCAACCCACCGGCCCATCGAGCGGCGAAACGCCACCGAACTAGCCACCGCCGGACAGACTACGAAAACACCCCGGGCCCCGACCGAGAGTCTGAACCACGACCGATCGACTTCAGCCTCCGAAAGGGGTGGCACCTCATTGGGCAGCACCTCACCGTCCGGCACCGCAGGGAGTCTGAACCACGACCGATCGACTTCAGCCTCCGAAAGGGGTGGCACCTCACTGGGCACCCGCGCAGAAGCGACGACCGCAGAAGTAACTGGCACCCGCGCTAGCAGCACCCGCGCCAGGACTCGACCCAGCTCAACCCAACTCGGTGACCCCAATCAGCCGATTGAGGCTGCATCTGCATCCACCAACCAACTCACTCGCTCCAAGATCTCGCCAACCCGGACTATCCAACGCCAATCCAGCAGGCCAATCTCTGCCGACTCTGCCGTGCCTGTCCAGAGAAAGGCGAAGCACCCCCGGCAGCAGCAACCGGCCACACTCGAGCAGCAACCATCCACCTCTTCATCACGGAAGTCAGGTGGCAAGCTGTCTGCCGGCAAGGCGAAGAGACAGCCGCTCCAGACCAAGACTCGCGATCTCCGACCTCCGACGATCCATGCCGATCGAGCGGCACCGAAAACCGGCGAGCCTACACGGACTTCTCGCGCCTCTTCCCGTGTCGCAGGGAAAGTTTCAGCAAGCACCGCGACCCGCCCGGCCCGCCGCGCCCAGCGCCTGGAAACAAACGAACAGCAGGCTCGCCAAAGCAACCCCTCTCGACAAGTTACGCCGACTCCCACAAACCCAAATAGCGGCCATGAACCTGGAGCCCGCAACAGAACGCGCAGCATACCCGCCAACGATTTCAGCACTGCGGCAGAATCCCGACCTTCTTCGCCGCCCGTGGCCACCGAGTCTTCAAACACCAGCCATGCCGCCGAACGGCGCCCAGTTGATAGGCCGAGCAGGGAATCGAAACACCCAACTCGCCCACCAGCCCCAAGCGACGACCCACCCTCCCTCCGAGCACCCTCCACGAGCGGGAACTCGGTGAGTGCTCCGACGACCACCCCTGGCACTGCCGCTGCTAGCACCGCTGCGGCTAGCACTGCTGCGGCCACTGCCCCTGGATCCGCGGCCTCAACCGCGATCAGCAATAGCCCGACCTCAATCGCGCAGCATTCAGTCGCCGGAAGGGGTGGCACTTCTCCGGCGGCCACCTCGGACGACACTCACGCCAAGGAAGCAAGCCAGGCCAACGAGGCCACATTTGCTCCCCCAAACCAACTCCAAAGCCTCAAGAACTCACTTCCCCGGAATGTCCAACGCCAACAACATTCGGCAACCTCGGCTGACTTCGCGGTATCCGTGCCCGTCAAGGGATCCGCGACGCCGCCCCCACGGCACCAGCGACCGACGCCTCTTGAGCAACGGCAACCTGATCAGCAGCGGCCCACTGCTACACCTCAAATGTCAGATAGAGAGCGACCGGCGAGCACAGCGAAGAGCCAGCCGCGTCCGACCAAGGCCAGCGATTCTCAGTCGACCGCAGAAGTGACTGGCACCCGCGCTATCAGCACCCGCGCTATCAACACTCGCGCCAGGACTCGACCCAGCTCAACCCAACTCGGTGACCCCAATCAGCCGATTGAGGCTGCATCTGCATCCACCAACCAACTCACTCGCTCCAAGATCTCGCCAACCCGGACTATCCAACGCCAATCCAGCAGGCCAATCTCTGCCGACTCTGCCGTGCCTGTCCAGAGAAAGGCCCGAGAAGTGACTGGCACCTCGGACGGCACCCACGCCAACGAAGCCAACGAGGCCAACGAGGCCAACGAGGCCAACGAGGCCAACGAGGCCAACGAGGCCAACGAGGCCAACGAGGCCAACGAGGCCAACGAGGCCAACGAGGCCAACGAGGCCAACGAGGCCAACGAGGCCAACGAGGCCAACGAGGCCAACGAGGCCAACGAGGCCAACGAGGCCAACGAGGCCACATTTGCTCCCACAAACCAACTCCAAAGCCTCAAGAACTCACTTCCCCGGAATGTCCAACGCCAACAACATTCGGCAACCTCGGCTGACTTCGCGGTATCCGTGCCCGTCAAGGGATCCGCGACGCCGCCCCCACGGCACCAGCGACCGACGCCTCTTGAGCAACGGCAACCTGATCAGCAGCGGCCCACTGCTACACCTCAAATGTCAGATAGAGAGCGACCGGCGAGCACAGCGAAGAGCCAGCCGCGTCAGACCAAGGCCAGCGATTCTCAGTCGACCGCAGAAGTGACTGGCACCCGCGCTATCAGCACCCGCGCTATCAACACTCGCGCCAGGACTCGACCCAGCTCAACCCAACTCGGTGACCCCAATCAGCCGATTGAGGCTGCATCTGCATCCACCAACCAACTCACTCGCTCCAAGATCTCGCCAACCCGGACTATCCAACGCCAATCCAGCAGGCCAATCTCTGCCGACTCTGCCGTGCCTGTCCAGAGAAAGGCGAAGCACCCCCGGCAGCAGCAACCGGCCACACTCGAGCAGCAACCATCCACGTCTTCATCACAGAAGCCAGGTGGCAAGCTGTCTGCCGGCAAGGCGAAGAGACAGCCGCTCCAGACCAAGACTCGCGATCTCCGACCTCCGACGATCCATGCCGATCGAGCGGCACCGAAAACCGGCGAGCCTACACGGACTTCTCGCGCCTCTTCCCGTGTCGCAGGGAAAGTTTCAGCAAGCACCGCGACCCACCCGGCCCGCCGCGCCCAGCGCCTGGAAACGAACGATCAGCAGGCTCGCCAAAGCAACCCCACTCGACAAGTTACGCCGACTCCCACAAACCCAAACAGCGGCCATGAACCTGGAGCCCGCAACAGAACGCGCAGCATACCCGCCAACGATTTCAGCACTGCGGCAGAATCCCGACCTTCTTCGCCGCCCGTGGCCACCGAGTCTTCAAGCTCCAGCCATGCCGCCGAACGGCGCCCAGTTGATAGGCCGAGAAGGGAATCGAAAGACGCAACTCGACCACCCGCCCCAAGCGACAACCCACCCTCTACGAGCGGGAACTCGGTGAATGCCGCGACGACAAGACCTGGAACTGCCGCGGCTAGCACCGCCGCGGCCACCACCCCTGGGTCCGCGGCCTCAACCGCGATCAGCAATAGCCCAACCGCAATCGCGCAGCGAACCGCCGCCAGCCAGCCGGCGAACCGCTTTCCGACTCCGGCTCCACCACCGTTGCCATCGGCCGACAACCCTGCCCCAAAAGTAGCTGCGACACGGTCACCGCCAAACTCCTTCGCCGAGCTGGCCGAACTCGCCGCCAACTCGCCGGACAGCGCCTCTGCCACCCTGGATGCCACTCCGGCCTACCGCTTGAGCGCCACCGGCTGGGAACGGCTGAACAAATCCGCGACGGCCGAGGGCCCCCCACTCCTGAGCCCGGCAGCTGACGCCGCGGGAGCCTTTTTTGGCTTTTCTGGCGACCCCGAATGGAGCGAGCGAGCGGATTCCTATGACCCTTTCTCTGGTCGTCAGCCAGCCGCTGAGGAAACCGCCGCAGCCCCATCATTCAAAGTTCGTATCGGCCGCCTCGAACTGACCGGACCGCCCCCTGCCGCCGCCCCGGTACCCGCTCGACCCTCACGGCCGGGGCCGCGTTTGGCCCTGCGTGAATATCTGGACCGGCGCCAAGCAGGCCGCTCATGAGCGACTATCGAGCCATCGCGGCTACCACCGTCACGCTGCAAAACATGCTTACCGAAGCGATTCGCGAGGTGGTGCCCGGAGCCGCTGTCGCCACCGGCACACCGCCCGCGAAGACCGGTCATGAACTCACCGAGGGGCTGATCAATATCTTCCTCTACAAGGTCGAACCCAACCCGACTTGGCGCAACGAGGAATTGCCGGTACGCGCCGCCGACGGCAGCTGGATCCGCCGGCCGCAACTGGCGATCAACTTGTTCTTCTTGTTGTCGTTCTATGGCGATGACGTGAAGCAGATCCCTTCCCTGTTACTCGGTACAACTCTGGCGACCCTGCATGCAGAACCCTATCCCCACCGGCGGCATTTCCCCCAAGCACGCCCAGACGGTCCAGGGCACAGCAGCTTTATCGACGGCAGTCCCAACCTGGCGGGCTCTGGGCTGCTCAACCAACGCCACGGCCTGTCGTTTTCCTTGCTGTCCTCCGAGCAAGACGAAGTCATCCAGACCTGGACGCAGCTGCTGCACCAGTCCTACACCCTGTCGGTAGCCTATGTCGCTCGGGTGGTGTTGATCGAGCCGGCGGTGGTGCCAGCCGCGGCGTTGCCGGCGCGCCGCACCGATGTTCGCTTTAGCAGCACGCGACAACCGCGCCTAGAGAGCCTGGCTCCAGCCATCTTGCCTTTCGCCCCCGCCGCCGAACTGCGGCTGCGCGGCCAAGGACTGACCGCCGAGCATGTGCGAGTCGCTTTCGGCGGCATCGAAGTCGAACCCCTGATGCGCTCAGCGACCGAGCTGCGAGTGCTGCTCCCAGACCAGCTGCAAGCCGGCGCGCAACCGGTCAACGTGGTCCACGGCGAACAACGGGACGATGGCCCGCTGCGTTGGAGCATCGCCTCCAATCAACTTTCGGTGGTCATCCAACCAGTGCTGCTGGGGGCCGCTTGGCGAGCCCAGACTTCCGACCCGGCCCCCACCACCACCACGGGCTCCACCAGGACTAGCGGCACCATCGAAGTGCAGATGGCGCCGCCAGCCACCGCCCCGACTGATGTCGAGCTACTGCTCAACGCCACCCCACCCTCCAACCGCGCGGCAGCACCGCCGGGCTATGTTTTCGCAGCCACGGTCGACCCGTCCCGCCCCGATCGAGTCGACTTCGTGGTGACCGCACCCCCGGGCCGCTATCTGGCGCGTATCAGGGTGCTCGGCGCAGACAGCCCTTTGACCGTCGACAAAGATCCGTCAAGTCCGAATTACCAACGCTTTGTGGGCCCCATCGTGGAAATCGGCTGATGGCGGACCTATTCACCAGCATCTTGACCGAGGTTCGCTCGGCGCTTCAGCGACACGCCGAGAACGCGCCCTCGGAGAGCACCGAAACAGCTGCCGCAGACACCGCCGCAAACACAACTCCGGCACCAGCCACAAGCGCCGACGACAGTCAAGTTTCGAGGTTGCGGCAGCTCAGCCAGCTGTTCGAACTATCTGACTTCGAAGTGCGTGTGCTGGTGCTCTGTGCCGGCCTCGAGCTGGACTCCTCTTTCGCACCACTCTGCGCCAAGGCACAGGTCGACCCTAAACGCGCCTACCCTACTTTCGGCCTCGCCATGGCGACTCTGCCGGGAGCGCAATGGCAAGCTCTGCTGCCACAAGCACCGCTGCGCGCCTGGCAGCTGTTGCGACCCGCCACCGGCGAACCCCTGACCGCCGCCGAGCTGCGTATCGACGAACAGATCCTGCACTACCTTATGGGTTTCGACAGCCAGCCCAAGGCCCTGGCGCCGCTGATCGAACCGGTGCTAGAGGATCAGCTCGACCTGGTGGCATCGCACCGGCGGCAGGCTGATTTGATCATCTCCACCTGGCGCCAGACCCGGGGCAGTAGCGAGTTTCCGGTGGTCGAGCTGCGGGGCGACAACCACGCCGCCAAACGGCCGATTGCCGCCTTGGCCTGCCAACAACTCGACCTGCGCCTGCAGGCCATCGCCGCCGAATCTCTACCCACTCAGCCCGAGGAACTTGAATCCCTGCTCCGCCTGTGGCACCGCGAAGCACTGCTCGATGGCGCAGCTCTGCTGGTCGAAGCCGACCAGCTACGACCCGACGATGCCCGCGAGCCGGTGCTGCGCAGCTTTCTCGACCGCAGCCGCACCGCCATGCTGGTTACCCGCCGCGGTCGCCTGGCCCTCCGCCACCGAGCACTACTCAGCCTTCCAGTCGAGAAGCCCCAACGGCAGGAACAACGCAGCCTTTGGCAGCGCCTGGGAGAAGCCCGTGGGATCTCACTCGACCCTCAGCAGCGCGTCGCCTTGGCCGATCAATTTCACCTCGGTGCGAAGGAGATTCGCAGCATCTGGGTCGAGGCCCTCGGCCGGCTACCGAGCGACGGCGAGACTATCGATCAACAGCAGCTGGTGGCAGCGCTGTGGCAAACATGCCGCCAACAGGCACGGCCGGCCCTGGAGGATCTCGCCGAACATGTAGAACCCAAGGCTACTTGGGACGAGCTGGTGCTGCCCGAGCCGCAGCTCCAGACCCTGCGCCAGATCTCCATTCACTTGCGCCAACGAAGCACCGTGCACGACAGTTGGGGCTTCTCCAGCAAGAGTTCGCGTGGCCTCGGAATTCATGCTCTGTTCAGCGGCTCCAGCGGCACCGGCAAAACGATGGCCGCCGAAGTGCTGGCTGGCGACCTCGGCCTCGATCTGTTCCGCATCGACCTGTCGTCGGTGATCAGCAAATACATTGGCGAAACCGAAAAGAACCTCGAGCGGGTCTTCACCGCCGCCGAAGCCGGCGGTAGCATCTTGCTGTTCGACGAAGCCGACGCCCTCTTCGGTCGCCGCGGCGAGGTCAGCGACAGCCACGACCGCTATGCCAACATCGAAGTCAGCTACCTGCTGCAACGCATCGAGACCTATCGCGGACTGGCCATCTTGACCACCAACTTGCGCGGCTCCCTGGACAGCGCTTTTCAGCGGCGGCTCGAATTCATCGTCGAATTCCCCTTTCCGACCCCAGTCGAGCGGGCGGCTATCTGGGCTAGGGTATTCCCCGCCAAAACGCCGACAGACAACCTGCATCTTGATCGCCTGGCGCGACTCAACTTGAGCGGAGGCCATATCCGAAATATTGCCCTGAATGGCGCTTTTCTGGCCGCCAAAGACTGCGCTCCTGTTAACATGAAGCATCTGCTGATTGCCACCCGTCGGGAACTGGCCAAATTGAACCGGCCGCTGCCTGAGACCGAAGTCCAGGATTGGTTGACATGAAAATCGATCTAGAAATCGACCACTTGCGCCTTCCGACCGCCGCCGGCTTGCGCGGCGAGGATCTGGCCACCGCTATCGAGAGCGAGCTCGACCGGCTGAGCGAAATCTACGGTTTGCCCGCTTATGGTAGCAATGCAGGCGGGGTCGATATTGACCTGGCGTCGTTCCCGATCAACCCTCACGCTTCCATCGACCAACTCGGCGCCTCGATCGCCCGCTCGCTGATGCAGGGTTTGCATCAGAAGAGCGGCCGGGTTCCGCGAGAACTCGACAGAGGCCCTGACGCGCCCCACGATACTTCCTCCAACGAGGTAGTGCGATGAGCGCCAGCGGCACCTCCACTTATCCGCCGGTGTTGCCGAAGGTCGCCCAGCGGCCGACTCCCTACAATCTGCAAAAACGTTTCAAAGGAGCGCTGGTTTCGGTCACCAAGACCGGTAAGAAAACCACTGTACCTTTCCAATACAACCCGGCCAAACTCGACCGCACTTTGACCCCGCGAATGTACGACGGCCCCGAGGGCCAAGCCCAATTCGTGGGCGGCGCCAGTCAATCGATCTCCGTCACCGTCGAGCTGCAAGCGGTTGACACTATGGTGGCGCAGTCAAAGAAGAACAAGCTAGCCAACGCGGCCAAGGGGCTCTACGCCCACCTTGCTGCCCTCGAACTACTGCTCTACCCGGCGACCAAGGATATCGAAACCTATCGCAACGACTTGGACAACAACGTCAAGGGCGCGGTACCGCCGCAAGCGCGACCGACACTGTTTGTTTGGGGTCCCCAGCGAGTCCTGCCGGTGAACCTGAAGTCGATGGTGGTCAAGGAAATCCTCTTTAACATCGCGCTAAGCCCGGTGCGCGCCGAGGTCACTCTAACCATGAATGTCGAGAACGTGATCGACACCGAGGGCGATTCCTACCAATTGCTGTTGGCCCATCTCAAGAACATGGAACAAATGCGCCAAACCCAGGGGGCCGAGGTCTTCGGTAGCAACAAGATCACCGGAGCCCAGTACTGAGTCTAAGAGCCAATAAAGATGATCAAGAAATCTAGTCGCTACCACGGCTTCGACCACCATCGGCATCTAACTCCCGGTGGTCATGAGATCCTCTATCTCGAACGTCGCTTCATTCCGCGATTGCAGACCTCCGGCAAGACCACCAACGCTCAAAGCGAACGCCTCGACCTGATCGCCGATAGAACCTTGGGCAATCCGCAGCTCTACTGGCGCCTCTGCGACGCCAACGAGGAGACCAATCCGTTCGTGCTCTCCGAACGATCCGGGCGCACCCTCAAGCTACCCAACCTATGAGCGGCAACCCTCCGTGAAGCTAAACCTCAAGGTCGGTCCCGACTCTCCGCAAGGCGCTTCTGAAGAAATGATGGCGGCGCTCAGCGCGGTCGAGGTGACCCGCGCCACCGCTGGACCGTCGGGCTTTCAACTCAGCTTCGCCACCAGCCGCTACGATCTCGACGACCCGTCCTCGGTCGAGGAGTGGCCGCTGCTCAGCGATCAGAACCTGCAACCCTGGAGCCGGGTGCAGCTGGAGGTCGACGATGGCGACTCGAAGATCGTGTTGATGGACGGTTTCATCACCCGTCAGGAAATCAATCTTGACCACAAGAGCGGCTCCAAGATAGTGGTCACCGGCGAGGATGTCAGCCTGAAGATGGATCTATTCGAGGTCTCCGCCGAGTATGAGCAGAAGAAAACCTCCGAGATCGTCACCGCCATCCTCGGCAAGTATAGCTCGGCGGGAATCACCCAGAAGGACGTCCAGGCGCCGCAGAATGAAGTCGCCCCGACCGGCTACGTACCACAGCAGAACTGCACGGATCGCTTCTACGTCCAGCAGCTTGCCGCTCGCCACGGCTTTGAATTCTACGTCGTGCCCGGCAGCTCGGCGGGCAGCAACAATGCCTATTGGGGACCGCCGGTGACCGACGGTTCGGCGCAGGCCACCTTGATCGCCAATAAAGGACCGAAAGACACCGTGCTGTCGATGAGCCTGAGCTGCGACGCTCTGGCGCCGACTTTGGCGTATGGCCAGGTGCTGGATCTGACCAAGAACCCGGCCGAGGCAGGCGACATCGCAATTGGCAGCGCGACGAAGAAACCCGACCTCTCAAGCGGCGGCGCGATCCCTTCAACCCCCAGTCCAGGCGGCCTGGCGGCGACCCCGACAACCTACAGCCAGAACCTCGACAAACTCGCCGTGCGCGGTCGGTTGGTGCACTACCCAGGCTTCCCCTTGGCCGAGGCGACCCAATTTGCCCAGGGCAAGACCAACCGTTCGGTCACCGACATGGTGACCATCGAGGGAGAACTCGACAGCGACGTCCTGGGCACAGTGCTCAGCGCGCCAGGAGTGGTCGAAGTCGAGGGTTTGGGGGCGATGTACTCCGGCGACTACTACATCAAAGAAGTTACTCATAACTTCCGCTTTGAAATCGAAACCTGGTACTACCGCCAGAAGTTTGTCCTGACCCGCGGCGGTCTGGGACTAAAAAGTTAGGAATCACCAATGGCCGACAACCACCTGGTCGACGTGCTCAACGATCCGCAGTGGCGCCGCGATGGGCGCTATTTCGGCAAATACCGCGGCATCGTGCAGGACAATAAGGACCCCGACAAACTCGGCCGCATCTTGGCGACGGTGCCGGCGATTTCCGCCATGGCGAAAAACTGGGCCCTACCCTGCTCGCCCTACGCCGGCAAGGATGTCGGCCTATACACCATCCCACCGGTCGGCGCCAAAGTATGGATCGAATTCGAAGGCGGTGACCCGACGTTTCCAATTTGGAGTGGCTGCTTCTGGCAAAAAGACGAGCCGCCGACCGAGATCGGCACCAACGCCGACGATCCGTCGCAGGTCAAGATTCTCAAGACTCGAGTGGCCAAAGTATGGATCGACGACACCGATCAGAAAGGGCAGATGGTAGTGCAGTTCAACGACTCCACCGTCGATCAGCCGATCACCGTCACCATGACCATCGACTCCACCGGCATCAAGGTTGAATGCGCGGGCGAGAACACCAGCACGGTGATCCAAACCCCCGACGACATCTCCACCGACAGCCAAACCCTGGCCACCACCACCGCCAAGGACACCACCCTGACCGTGGAGCAGAATCTCAAAGCGACGGTGAGCCAAGACCTCACCATGCAAGCCGATGGCAAAGCCGATCTGAAGGCCACCGGTAACTTGACTTTGGAGGGGGACCAGGTGGCCGCCACCGCCCAACAAGCGATCGATCTCAAAGGCATGAACGCCACCTTGGAGGCCACCTCGGCGGTAACCGCCAAGGGAGCCACCGCCGAGGTCAATGGCAGTGGCACCACCACCATCAAAGGTGGCATGGTTAATATCAACTAGCGAGGACGATGGTGAAGAGCAGCGATCTCGAGGTAGGTTTTCCGTTCCAGCTCGACACCCGTGGCCGGGCCTTCGATCCGGGCTACGAGGATCACGTCAAGCAATTGATCGAGCTGGTGTTGTTCACCACCCCCGGCGAGCGGGTCAACCGGCCAGATTTTGGCTGCGGTCTGCTGGAGCTGGTGTTCTCCCCGGAAACCGAGCAGGAAACCACCGTCACCCGGCATTTGGTGCAAGCGTCGCTGCAACGCTGGCTCGCCGAAGTGATCTCGGTGCGGGAAGTTGAAATCGATGTTAACGACACTAGACTCAATATCCGCATTGCATACCAACTGATCGACTTCGAAAATCAAGAGCAAGTAGCGACCTTCGAGTTTCGGGACCTGCCATGGGAGATCTGAACCACAGCGATCCGCGTTTCCGCGATCAACGGCGCAAAGCGGTGGCGGCGAGTCCAACTCTGGTCGGCCTCGATCACATCGACGTCCGGCACCTCGATACCAGCACCAGCAGTGGCACAGATTCCGCCAACGAACTGTGGGATCTGAACTTGCACTTCCTGCCCCCCAGCGAGCAGCGCCAGGACCAGCAGTTCGCGGCTTTACCCAGCCTCGTGGAAGCCGACAACATCCGCATCGAGTTCGGCGAGAATGCCGACCCGGCGATCCATGTCCGCCAGATCATGCCGCTGGCAGATCATGTTCTGCGGGTGCGGGTAGCCCGCAACGTCAACTCGGCGACCCCCCCCGCCCACCTGCCCGCCGACCTCCATCTCGCGGCCGGCCACTTGCCGATCTACCGCTTGCGCCTGGTCGACCTGCCGACCGTTGACCGCTTTTTTGATCAGGCCCTATTCGCTTTTCGCGACGGCACCACCGATCTCGGCCTGCCCTCTGAGCTGCCCGAGCAGCGACCCACGTTGCGGCTGCCCGAGATCGACTACCTGTCGAAGGACTACGAGAGCTTTCGCCAATTGCTGCTCGACCGCCTCAAGCGCGAGGTACCGAGCTGGCACGAGCGCAACCCCGCCGATCTCGGGGTCACCCTGGTCGAACTGCTGGCCTACGCCGGCGACTATCTGAGCTACTACCAAGACGCGGTCTCGAGCGAAGCCTACATCGCCACCGCCCGGCAGCGCATTTCGATCCGTCGCCACGCCCGACTGGTCGATTACCGCATGCACGAAGGGGTCAATGCCCGCTGTTGGGTGCAGATCAAGATACTGCCCACCGAGGCCGAGTCTGGCAGCGCGGCCAGCGCCGCGCCAGAGCCCTTTGAGCTACCCGCCGGCACTGAAGTGCTGACCTCCTGCGGCCAAGTGCCAGCGATCGTGCCGCGGCTGTCGCGCGAGGAACGCAAGGCTCGGGCCGCTAGGCCGTTGGTATTTCAAACCCTATTCCCCGTCCGCCTGCACCCGCTGCACAACCGGATAGAGATCTACACCTGGGGCGCCACCACCTACCGCCTGCGAGCTGGTGACACCCGCGCCGCGCTGGTTGGCCACTTGCCTCATTTGCACCGCGGCGATGTGCTGATCTTCGAGCGGATGCGTCTCGCTGAGACCCTGGGCGGCAACCTGGACGACCTGCCGACATCGCAGCCGGTGCGGCTGGCCCACCACCCGCGCCTATCCCTCGATCCAACCCTCGGAGATGACGGCCAGACGGTGCCGGTCACCGAGATCGAGTGGCTGGCCGAGGATGGGTTGGACCATGATCTAGAAGTCTCAGTACGGATCGGAGGCAAGGTGCGACTGCTGGCCTGCGCGCGGGGCAACAACGTCCTGGTCGACCACGGGGAAAGCCGCTATGAGGTGCTACCGCAGGTGCCCGCCAACCAACGCTACGGGCCGCGGCTGCGCCAACTCGGCCTCACCCGCCGAGTACCCTATGACTCCGAACGCGCTTCGCGCCTACCGGCCCACGGCAACTTGGAACAGGACCCTCGCCAAGCGCTGCCGGCGCTGGAACTCTACGAACTGGCGCCGGTAGAGTTCGAGCGTTACCCCGACGGCGTCCCCTTGGAGGTTCTGGGCCGCACTCAGCGACAGGTCTGGCGGGTTCGTCATGACTTGCTGGCCAGTGATCGCTTCGGCCAAGACCTGGTCGTCGAGACTGACGATCGGGGCTACGCCCAGCTCCGCTTTGGTGACGATCGCCAAGGGCTCAGTCCCTATCCCGGCAGCCGCCTGCAGGCCGTCTACCGAGTTGGCTCGGGGCCGGCTGGCAACGTGGGCGCCTATGCCCTGCGTCATCTGGTGATTGCCAGCAGTGAGTTGGAGCGTTGCGCCGACCTCGGGTTGCGCCTCATCGAGGCTCGCAACCAGCTCGCCGGCCATGGTGGGTTGGAGTCCGAGAACAGCGAGCTAGCGCGACACTACGCACCGCAAGCCTTGCACAGCGGTAGGCTCCGCCGCTGTGTGACCGAGGATGACTATGCGCGGGTCGCCGAGCGCCATCCCGAAGTCGAGCGGGCGGTCTCCAGACTACATTGGAATGGCACCTCCTGGGTGGCCTTTATCTACGTCCAACGCCCGGCATTGCGCACCCTCGACAGCCACTTGAAGCGCCGCCTGCTACGCTTCTTCGCTCCCTTCTTGCTGGCCGACTGTGAGGTCGAGATACGCTCTCCGCGATGGGTGCCCCTCGATCTCTGTTTCTTGGTACACCCTCAGGGCTCGGCCCCGCAAGCCAGCATGCGCCAGCGCCTGGGCACTCGCGTCGAGCAGGGAGAGTTGCCCTTTCTGGCGCCGGACTACTTCACCTTCGGCAAACCGCTCTACCTGAGTGAGTTGATCACTCAGATCATGGAGTTGCCGGAAGTCAGCAGCGTCGAGGCCAAGGTGTTCAAGCGCTGGGGCGAGAGTTCGCAGGGGGAGCTCGAGCAGGGTGAAATTTCCCTCGCCCCGCTGGAAATCGCCGTGCTGCGCAACGATCCCTCGGCGCCGCATCTGGGTTCGATACAGGTACGCATTGAGGAGGAAGCATGAGGGAGCAGCAACCACCGCCCCTCCCCGCCGCGGCCACCGCGCCGAGCCCCGACTCGCGGTTGGCTAACCCACCAGGGCAGCGTCAGCTGATTCACCGCATCGGCGACTACTACAGCTTCTACGACTCCATGTTGCACTGCCTGGCCCGCCAGGGCCGGCATCCGTTGACCACCACCGTGCCTTGGGTTGAAGACGCCGAGGACCAAAAAACTCGTGCCGAGCAGCCCCGCAGCGTCCTTGGCGAACAACGCACCGCCACTGGCAAGGGCCGCATCTGGCTCAACCTGTCGCAGGCCGACAATTGGATCCTCGGCTTACTCAGGTCGTGGGCGACGATCGGCGAGATTCTCGCTTTCTATCAAGAGCGGCTGATCAACGAAGGCTACTTGCGCACCGCCCGCGAGCGGCGTTCGGTACACGAGCTGGCGCGATTGCTCGACTACCGGCCGCGGCCGGCGGTGGCCGGTGCCACCGAGTTGGCCTTCGACACCACCGATGTCGAGGGCTTGCCGCGAGACATCGCACTGGTCGCCAGCACCCCGGTCGACAGTGTGCCCCCCGAGGGCGCCGAACCGCAGAGCTTCGAGACCTCCGGCCCACTAGTGGCCCGCGCCGACTGGAATCGGCTGGGGGAAGCCGCGCCGGCTCGCCCCCTACCCTTGGAACTTGACAACGGCGCCAACCGCCTAGGTCTAGCCAACCAAGCGCGGTGGCCCGATATCGGTTCGGGGATACTGATCCGCGGCCGGCAAAACAACGAGGAGCGCCTCTTCTACCGCCCGGTCGCGGCGCTCGAAGATCCCGCCGCGAAGCTTCCGGGCAAGGATCTGGTGTGGAGCGAGGCCGTCGAACTACAGCCCGCGGAACCGCCTCTCGGCGACCTAGAGGTCTACGCCCTGCGCCAAGAGCTGCGCCTCTTCGGCTATGCCGCGCCACTGTGGCCAGAGCAATCGCTCGCAGTGCGCCGCCGCTATCGCGACCTGCAAGGCGGCTTGCGGGTGCTCCAAGACGGTAGCTGGCGCGCGACCCACGGCAGTCTGCCGGAGGCCGAAATCCGCTGCCTGGTCTACAGCCCCGACGGACACCTCTTCGCCGGCACCAGCGGCCAAGGCATCTGGCGCCTGAGCGCGGGTGAGAAAAGCTGGCAAGGTCCCTCCCGTGGTCTCGAATTGGGCGACATCTGCGCTCTGACCGCCACCGACGACGGCTTGCTGATCGCCGGCACGGCAACCGGCGGAGTTTTTCACTCGACCGACGGCGGCGATGTTTGGACCCAACTCACCGGCCGCGCCCTGGGCCGCGCCCGCTGGACCCTGGTGCGCCGTTCGCGACGCCTCGACAGCTTGCCGCAGACGCCGGTGCGAGCCCTCCTATCACTGCCCACCGGCGAGGGCGCTGCCAAAGGCGCCTGGCTCTTCGCCGGCACCGACAGCGGCCTCTACCGTTCGACCGACCTGGCCAACACCTGGATGCCGTCCAACCGCGGCTTCCCGGCAGTCGACTCGGGCACCGGCGAGACGTCGACCGCGGTCACCGCCCTGATCGTCAATCCGCTCAGCGGCGAACTCTTCGCCGCCACTTCCGCTGGCGTCTTCTCCTCCACCGACCGCGGTCGGCGTTGGCAGGCGATCAATCTTGGTCTGCCGGAGATGGATCTGTTCAGCGAGCTGCTACCGCGGGGAGTGCGCGACTTGGCCTTGCACTACGATCGGCGGCGGCGGACTTCGACCCTCTTCGCGGCCACCACCCAGGGAATCTACCGCTCCCGCGACCGCGGCAACAACTGGCAGCTGGCCAGCAGTGGGCTCGAGATCGAGCGTGACGAGCTGCCCGAGATCACCTGCCTGGCCCTGGAGCGCAACAAAGTCACCGTCACCTCTCGCCTCTTCGCCGCCACTGCTGAACGGGTCTGGTGCTCACTTGACGAAGGGGAGAGCTGGCGGCCGGCGTCCCTCGACGCCTTACCCGGCGGCCGCGCGCTGGCGGCCAGCAGCAGCCGCGCGACGCTGGCCGCGGCTACCCCTTTCGGCGGTTTCGCCAACAATCAATGGCCGAACTTCTTTCTCTCCCGCGGCCACATCGATCTGGAACGTGAAATCCCTGCCCTGCCCGCCGACGGCTGGGTGATCCTGGTGCCCGATGCTGACCAACCGCAACCACCACCGGTGGGCATCTTCCCGCTGCTCAAGGTCAGCACCGTGCGGCGCACCGACTTCACCCTCAACACCAAGATCACCCGCCTGCAAGTAGACCCCGACCCGGCTTTGCGGCGCTACGATCTGCGCCGCACCCGAGTGCTTGTGCATAGCGAACCGCTTCTGCTGCAGACGGGTAACCGGGTCGATCCCAGAGACACCCTGGCCGCCCTCTGCGCCAGGCTCCGGCAGATGCCCGCCGATCGGCCAATCCTGGCTTGCGCCCTGCACTCTCCGGGCAACCATGACTCGCCAGTGCACGAAGCGGCGCAGAGCCGCGCCGAGCCGCTGGCAAACCAGGCCGCCTGGCAGTATCTTTCGAGCTCCGCCGCGCAGCTGTTGGCATCTCTGGAGAAGAGTGCCCAGACCGGCTTATTAACCCTCGCCAGCGAGCCCACCAGTAGCGCCAAGGCAGGTCAAGCGGTCGCCGTTTCGAGCGATTCGCTGCAAGTCTTCGCCAACGTCATAAACGCCACCGAAGGGGTCACCATCCACCGCGAGGTGCTGGGCAGCGGCAACGCCGCGCAAACCCTGCAACAGTTCCCGTTAGTCGAGATACCAGCCTTTCTGCGCGGCTCGCCGGATCCCCGATCGACGGTCGAGATCCGGGTCGGCGATCAGCGCTGGAGAGAGGTGCCAAGGCTCCTCGATCAACCGCCTGAGCGCCGGGTCTATGAGCTGCGCCGCGATCACCAGGGCTTCGCCACCGTAGTCTTTGGCGATGGTGCCCACGGCGCCCGCCTGCCCACCGGCCAAGGCAACGTGGTGGCGACCTACCGCTTTGGCACCAGCCAACGGCCGATTCCAGCAGCCAGCGTGCGGTTGATGCACAGCCGCCCGCTCGGCCTGGCGGCGGTCACCAATCCGCGACCAGGAACCCCAGGCGCCGCCGCCGAGCCCGCCGACCAAGTGCGCAGCCAGGCGCCCAGCAGTGTGCGGATATTTGGTCGCATCGTTTCGTTACGCGACTATGAGGACTTCGCCGCCGGCTACCCCGGCGTGGTCAAAGTACGGGCGCAACGACTGTCCGCCGCCGGCCAACCGATGGTTCACCTCACCCTGGCCACCGCCGATGCCGAGCACCGCCCACCCCGAGGTAGTTTGTTCAAGTCGCAGCTGTTGGCCGCAATCGAGGCCATTAGGGCCGCCGCCGAGCCGGTCGAGATCGCCTCTTTCAAGCCGGTCGGGCTGATCATTGAAGCCCGGATCTTGCTCCGCCAGGGCCTCGAATTCGCAGACTTCGAACCCCATCTGCGAGCCCTCCTGGAGCAGCGCTTCTCTTTCGAGCACAGTGACTTCGGTCGCACCATCAGTCCCGCTGAAGCCATCATTACCTTGCAAGAGGTCGACGGCGTGGCGGCGGTGGATCTGGATGTTTTTCGCCGCGATGAGCCAGCAGCAGACACGGCGAAGAGGGACCCGGAGCCGCCGCGCAACGTGGTCCCCCGCGAAGCATATTGGGACCCCATCACAGCCGAGTCGCGGCCCGCTGAGCTGGTTCTCTTCCAGCGTTGCCACCTCTACGCCGCCAAGGACGCTTTGCAGCCAGAGACCCGCAGTAGCCCACCGGAGGCCACACGATGAATACCCATTCTCGCCTCTACGACCTGCTGCCGGCCTATGTCCGCTTCCAAGACCAGCAGCGGCGCGATCCGGAGATGGGCATCGCCCCTCTCGAAGCTCTGATCCGCGCGCTCGAAGCCTCGTTCGACGCCATCGAAGAGAACATCGGTACCCTCTACGACGGCTGGTTCATCGAGACCTGCGAGGATTGGCGGATCCCCTACATCGCCGATCTGCTCGGTGTTCGCGGTCTCGAAGACATCGGCGCCTTGATTCCCAGCCAGCGTACGCGGGTGGCCAACACCATCGCTTACCGGCGACGCAAGGGGACCCCGGCGGTGCTCGGCCAGGCGGCGCGAGACAACACCGGCTGGCCCTGCCACATCAAGGTCTTTCGCGACTTCTTGGCGATCACCCAGGCGGTGTCCAGCCCGCGCCTCGACCGCGGTCGTTGGGTCGATCTGCGGCAGCGTCAAGCGTTGGCCCGGCTGCGCACACCCTTCGATCCCGTGGCCCGCACGGTCGACCTGCGTAGCGGTCCACCGCGGGTCGCTGCCGAGGCCAGCGGCGGCTACCATCCCTATCGCCTGGGGCTGACCTTCTGGCGCCTCTCGAGCTACCCCATGCGGCAGCTGCAAGCACGACCCAGCCGCCGCGATCCGGGCCACTTCTACCGCTGCCATCCGGCGGCGGTAGATTCGCCCCTGTTCAATCCGCCGCGCACCCCCACGGGCACCCCCCGCGACCCGACTCGCTACCTGCCGCTGCGGGTCAACCGCGGCCTGCTGAGAGCCGAACTCAGCGCCGCGCGGCTACCCGCCGGCGAGCGACCCACGGTCCGGATCCAGGTGCAAGACAGCCCCTCCGCGGCCCTAGCAACGGTGCCGAACTCGCGCATCGCGGTCGGCGACCTGAGCACCTGGCAAGTGCCGAAGGCGGAGCTTATGATTGACCCGGAGAACGGCCGCCTGGCCTTTGCCGAGCCCAACCCAGAGCGCATCGTCAAGGTTGACTGCTGCTTTGGCATGGCGGCCGATCTCGGCGGTGGCCCCTATCCGCGACCCAGCGTGCGCGGGCCGGTGGAGCCGCAGACCTGGCAGGCGATCATCGATCGAGCCCAGCTCTCTGACGATCTGCCGGAGCGGCAGCAAGTGGAGCGTTTCTCCTCACTGCGGCAAGCGATCGACGCCTGGCGGGCAGCCGGCAAACCCGCGGCAGCGCTTCTCCGGATCCATGACAGCGACCTGCATCCGATCGGCGATATAGCGCTTGAGCTACCCAAGGACTGCCAGCTGACGCTGCGCGCCGAAGAGCGGTGCTGGCCACTACTG
Source organism: Candidatus Multivoradales bacterium (assembly GCA_965248925.1). Classification (GTDB taxonomy): domain Bacteria; phylum Acidobacteriota; class Thermoanaerobaculia; order Multivoradales; family J023; genus CBDFLE01. Next base: position 2,077,356 of record CBDFLE010000005.1, read on the forward strand.
GTCGGCAAGCTCGAAATCAGCGGCGACGCGGGCAGCCGTTTGCGCCTCGATGGCTTGGTCCTCGAAGGCAAAGTACAGCTCGGTGACAAGGTCTCGCTGGAGATCGAACATTGCACCCTGAAACGAGACAGCCGGGCCGCCGATCAGCCAACTAGTGATCTCTCGGACACCGTGCTTGAGCGCCCTCGCGACGGGGTCGACACGAGGGTCTCCATCCGCCACTCAAGGATCCTCGGCGAGCTGCGTCTGAGCGCCGAGCTGAACCACCTGGAAATCGCCGACAGCGTACTCGGTAGCGTTGGCGGCGTGGCGATCAGCGGTCCGGACCAGACCTACGGCCCGGCTACCACCCTCGAACGTTGCACCTTGCTGGGCACCGTCAAGTTGCACCAGCTGCTGGCAGCCACCAATACCCTGTTCACCGCGGCGGTAAAAATCGAGCGCTGGCGCGACGGCCAGATCCACTTTTGCTACCTCCCTCACGGTTCCCGAGTACCACCGCGGCAGCAGTCCATGGACGGACCACCGCTGATCACCGGCAGCGCCCACACCTCACCCTCGGGGGCGGTTTCAGCCAGCGCGTTCATCTCCTTGACCTACGGCCATCCAGCTTTTGCTCAGCTCAGCCTGCAATGTGGGGGCATCGACCGAGGAGGTGAGCAAGGCAACGAGATTGGCGCCTTCCACGGCCAACGCTTGGGCAACCGGCTCGCCAACCTGAACGCCGCCCTCGACGAGTTTTTACCTAGCGGGTTCACCGCCCGAATAGCTTTCGCGACCTAGGAGCCCAAGCCCGATGAAAGGCAGTTCGCAAGGAGATTTCTCACGCCTCCGCTTCGACAGCGGCAAGCACTACAGCGCGGTCCACATGCAGCAAGGGCGGGTGCAGCTCGATGCTGATTGGAACGAGCAGGTCGACATTCTCAACCACCGCCTGCGGACCGAGGCGCTGGACGTCATCGGCCAACACGGCGCGCCGGCGGACCACCCCGGTTTCGGCATCGAAGCCGAATGGGGCTTGGAGGTCGGCGCCAAGAGGGGCATCGTCACCGTGGGCGATCGCGGCGGCTGTCGCTGGCCCCCAGCGATAGCCGGGGACACCTTCACCCTCGAGTTGCGGCTCTTGGCGCAGGGCCCCGGCGTGCTCTACAGCCGCTGGGTCTCGATCGACGGCAAACTCGAGTACGTCGAAGCACTGATTCTGGGACCAGACGGCAGACTGAAACTCGACCGACCCGGCCAAGACGAACTGCTCAGCGAGCCTGTCGACTTCGGCAGCGCGCCGGCGCAGCTGGCGGTGGCCTGTCACGGCTCCGAAGTCACCCTCTATTTCGCCGGCCAACCAGTCGCTCAGGCTGGTGGTGGCGCGGCCGCGGCCACACTTCAAAACAACACCCTGCTACTCGGCTCCGGCTATGCCGACCAGCCGCCCGAGCCAGCTCTCGAAGGGCTGCTCTTCGAGGTTCGCCTGTGGGGCTACCGTCTACCCGACGAACTCCTCCTCGGCCACCTCGCCGAACCGCTGGACAGCGCTGGGCTCCTCGGCCGCTGGTACTTCTCGGCCGCCAGTGGTCAGCGCATCGTCGACCAAAGCAGCAACCACCACGATGCCCGGATCCGCCGCGGAGGAGCCCCGCGGCGGCGCCCCTATCTGTCGATCACTGCCGGCCGCTACTACGTCGACGGACTGATGTGCGAGAACGACCAAGGGCGAGGATTCGACCAACAGCCTAACCATCCGGCCACTCGGCAGCCGCTGCTGGCCGCGGACGATCGAGCCGAGCAGCAGCTGATCTACCTCGAAGTCTGGGAGCGCGAGGTGTCGGCGATCGAAGATCCGCAGCTGCGCGAAGTCGCCCTCGAAGGACTCACCACCACCACCCGTTCGCAGGTGGTGGCCCAGGTCAAGACCCTGCCGGTCACCGCCAAGGCTGAGCGCCGTACCCTGATCGCCGAGGTCGCCGAATGGGCCGAGTTTGTGGCCGCGCAGCAACAGCGCGGCCGACTGCGGGCCCGCCTTCAGCCGACCCCGAGTTCAGCGATCGACAACCTGCTCTACCGCGTCGAAATCCACCACGGCACGGTTCACGCCAGCGCCACGGTAGAGAAGAAGTCAGTGGAGGAACAGCCGGCGGAGGACGAGTCCTCCTCGCTGAAGTTGGACAGCTGGGACGATTCCTGGGCCGCCGGACAGACCATCGAGATTGTCGCCGGCGATAGCGCAGCTCTGCGGCTGCGCATCACCGCCGTCGACGCCGCCACTCGGACTCTCGAAATCGGCGCCAAGCTGGTGGCAAATTTCGGCGACGGGCGATTGGCGGTCGAACGCCTGGCAACTTTCAAGTGGTCGCGGTCGAATGGCGCCCAAAGCTACCCCGTCGCCCACATGGCGAGCGAAGTCGCCACCCTGACTCCTCGTTTCGAAGGCAGCCTGCAAGATCTGAAGCCGGGGCGCTGGGTCGAGTTGGTCGACGATGCCTCGGTGCTCAGCGGCCAGCCCCGATCGCTACTGCAAGTGGCCGAGGTCGACACCATGCGGCGAGAAGTGATCTTCGCCTCTGCCCTGGAAGAGAGCACCGACAGCAGCGATTTGCAGCACCCCCTGCTGCGCGCTTGGGATCATGGAGGCCAAGGGCAAGAGATACTGCCCAGTGGATTGCAGCTCGCCGAACCGGGCCGCTGGCTAGAAGTCGAGGAAGGCATCCAGGTGTTGTTCCAGGCTGACGCCAGCTATCGTAGCGGCGACTATTGGGTGATGCCGGCGCGAACTTCCGGCCAGAATATCGACTGGCTCCGCGACGCGGACGGCGATCCCCTAGCGATCGAGCCCCACGGCATCCACCGCGCCTATGCACCGCTGGCGTTGCTCGGTACCGGCGGCGGCGGCGGCGACGGCGACGACTCCTGGCTGGCGGATCTACGCCATCGTTTCCAGCCCTTCAGTCGCGGCGCGGTGAGCAAGGCCGGCGACGTGGTCGAAGGCTCCCTCGAAGTGCGCGACGATCTACTCGTCGGCGGGCGGCTCGAGGTGCCCGGCGAGGCCCACCTCGGGGACATCTACGGCCGCCTGGCCGGTCGCGAGATGGTGGCTGGCCCCCAACTCGCCGCGGGCGCGGTCAGCGCCGACAAGCTGGCCCGCGACGTCGGTGTGGTCCCCGACGGCTACTCCATCCTGGGCCCGACCACCGACTCTCCACCAGGCTACGTCTGCACCGGTTCCAGCATTGACGTCTTGGTCGACAGCACCACTTGGAGAACGGTGCATGAGCTACCCACCGAGGCCGACGGGCCGTTTGCAGGCGCCGAACTCGACAACAACATTTTCATCCTGCTCGAATCCGGCGATCTGTGGCGCTACGATTTGGCGGCTGACACCCTCCACCGCTGTCAGGATCTACCGCTGCACAAACGCCGCCACGGCTTCGCCGCGGTGAGTGGCAAGCTCTACGTCGTGGGTGGCCTGGACGCGGTCGGTCACTGCTGCGGGCGCACCCTAGCCTACGATCCTCGGCACGACAGCTGGGAAGAGGTCGGAGCCCTGCCGACCCCCCGCTGCGACCTGGCATTGGTACCTTACGGCGATGCGTTGCACGCCTTCGGTGGCTTGCGGCAACGATCGATCCTCGGTCGCGTGGTGACCCGCCGGCACGAGGTCTTCGATCCCACCACCGACACCTGGAAACGGCACCGCTCGCTGCCGCGGGCCTGCTGCGGCCACGCCGCCACCGCCGTCACCAAGGGAATTCACATCGTCGGCGGCGAATACCGCTGGCTCCTCGGCCGTTGGGGTCGCCAGCAAACCGCTCGCCACCTGCTCTACGACCCTGGCACCCGCCGCTGGCTCAGCGAGCGAGCGCCCTTGCCGGCACCGCGCCGCGATCTGGCGTTGGTCGAGAGTTTCGGCCGCCTCTACTCCATCGGCGGCCAAGGCCCCTGGGAACGCATCGAAGACGGTTGGTCGCGGATCACCCTACGCTACGACCCGGTGAGCGACCATTGGAGCCCCATCACCCCCTTGAGCGAGCCGATCCTCGGCCCCGGAGCGGCCTCGATCGGCGGCAAGCTCTACGTCGCCGGCAGCCGCAACGCCGCCGGCCGGCACCTGCTCGAAGAGAGCGAGGTAGCGCAGCGGTTTTATCTCCACCGACGGGAATGGCGGCAGGATGAAACCCCTGTGGCCAGCGGGGAAGACGACACCCTACCGGCCGTCGGGCTGGAGGATGAGCCGTTTCCGCGGGATAGCTAGGGCGACCCGCCGGCAGAAATCGCCCTAACCACCCTTCGAAGAATCGCGACCGGCAACCGCACGAGTACAATTTGGGTGGCCCCGCTGGGCTGATAAGCTGGAGGCGATCTTGGGTGGCGACCAAGAACCGGCCGAGATCGTCAGAATCGCCTGAGTAGGGTAAGTGGCAGACCCGAGGTACTCGCGTCTTGATCAGGCACGGAGAATGAGAATGGCAACGATCACCTATGACGTGCCTCCCGGCACCTTCTCGGCGTTGCGGCTATCGCCGAGGGAATTTAGGCGGGAAATGAGAGTCGCGGCATGCGTTCAATGGTACGCCCAGGGAGCGGTTTCCCAAGGCAAAGCCGCCGAGATCGCGGGGCTTAGTCGAGCGGAGTTCCTCGAAGAGCTGTTCCACCGAAAAGTACCAGCATGCCAAGTCACCTACGAGGAGCTCATCGAAGAAATCGAGCATGGGTAGTCGGTGGGTGGTCAACGCTTCACCGTTGATCCTGCTCGGAAAAACAGATCAGCACCAACTGCTTCGGGAACTCACCGAAGAGCTGATCATCCCCGAGGGTGTGGCTCGAGAAGTCCGAGTCAGGCCAGACGGCGAGCGAGTACTGGAAAGCCTGATTGCTCCCCCTGCCGTACGAGTCGTGAGCAGCGGCCCTATCCCAAAGGAGGTCGAGTCCTGGGATCTGGGCCGTGGCGAGTCCGAAGTTCTCGCATTGGCATTGACCATCGCCGGGAGCCGCGCTGTCATTGATGATTTGGAAGCACGGCGATGCGCGCAGGCGCTTGGCGTCGGAGTGATCGGCACGCTCGGTGTTGTGCTGCGGGCAAAACGAAAGAGACTGATCCCGGCTGCCCGGCCTGCTGTTGATCAACTACGAAAAATCGGGCTGTATGCGTCGGACGACCTCGTAGAGCGAGTGCTGGCTCACCTGGAGGAATAGTGACCCTAGCGAAGTGATTGCAGCCAAGGAAAGCAAGCAGACTGCGGCCTCGCTAGGGTGGATCTCTTCGCTACCTGCGACAACCAGAGGTCTAGCACCGATCGGACAGCTCAGACTCTGGCGGCCAGAAGGAAGGAGGCGAAACCGGAATCCATCGTTCTACGGTTTGGGTGGCACCCTCTCAGCAGGCACCCTCTCAGCAGCGGCATCTCAGCTCAGGATCGCCGCTCAGCTGGCAACGGCTGAAGGTAACTTCCGGCGTAAGTCGTTGATAACAAATGAGTACTATTTTGGGTGGCACTCTCTCAGTGGGTTGACCAGCCCGGTGACCGGAGTGGGCCACCGCTCATGGTATAATTCTGTTCCATTTCCTCTTTCGAGAAGAATAGCGGGAGGTAAGGTTTCTGATGATCTACAGAATGGCGCGCCGATCTCGGAACGTTCAATACGAGTCGGCAGCTAGCAAGTCCGCGCAAGTGCGGAAACCTCCGTTAGATTCATCGCTTCAAACCAACGGGCCCGATGACTTGCTGCAAAGAGTTCGGCTCCTTGGGCATCGCATTCTTCCGGCCGTCGCAGGTCGGGTCCAGCGAGGCAAGGGGAACAATGTCACCGCCGAGAACATCTGTACATCCATTTTGGATGCTCATGGCGGCTGGGTGAGACCCCAGAACATCGAGCAGAAAAATCAACGCGGCGACGGTCCGGTTTGCAGCGAACTTTATGAAGCCAGTTTGAAGCTCTTCAAGGGCATCGAGCACCGCGGCTTTGCCGCCTACGCGGTCACCGCGAAGGTCGGCTCGATCGATCACGTCGCACTGCTGGTCGGACCGGCCGGCAAGGACCCGGATTCCGACCTCAACGAGATTGTAGATGGCGGCTACGTTCTCGATCTGTGGGCCTACATCCTGTGCCCCGCAAGCGACTACATGGATTCGTTCAACGAAACCTTGACCACCCTTGTTGACTTCGTCTATGTCAACGAAAAGAAGATAGGCGGTAAGCAATTCGCCAACAAGCTGGCCGGCAAGTGGAAGATCAGCGCCAGCTAGCCAGATCGGCTGACCCAGCGCCAACCCTCCGGCAGTCGTACCTCTTGGTCTAGTCGGGCAGCTGAGATCTGCCGCCGAGTGGCACCGATGACTTGGCGCAGATCAGCACCGCGTAAGTCGGCGCCGCTGAAGTCCGCGCCTTCGAGATCCGCACCCTCCAGGTTGCAGCCACGCAGGTCGGCACCGCGTAGGTCGCAGCGGCGCAAGCGCACCCGGCGTAGACCAGCACCCTGCAAGTAGGCGCCCGCTAGATTGGCTACTTCCAGGTTGGCGTCGTCGAGGCTGCCAGCGCGCAGATCCGTGCCGCTCAGATCGCAGTTGAACAGCACCGCCCGACTCAGGTTGGCGCCGCGCAGACACGCGCCCGCCAACCGCGCACCACTAAGCTCTGTTCTAGACAGGTCAGCGCTACTCAAGTCTGCGTCTTCCAGGCGGCTGGCTCCCAATTCCGCACCGCTCAAACGAGTGCCAACCAGGCTGGCGCGGCGCAGATCGACACGCATCATCACCGCCGAGCCCATCTCGGCGCCATCGAGCTTCGCCCCTACCAGATTGGCGGCGGTAAAGTCGGCCCGCAACGCCCGCGCGCCGCGCAGATCGGCGCCGCTCACTTCGGCCAGGTACAGCCGGGCGTCGGAGAGGTCGGCGCCAGCAAATGAGACATTCTCGAGCACCGCCCAGCTCAGCTCCGCGCCCCGCAAGTCCGCGTTCTTCATATCGGCGTCCACCGCGACCGCCCCCACCAGGTGAGCGGCTCGCAGGTCAGCACCGCCGAACGCCACTCGTTCGAGCTTGGCTCCGGTCAGCCGAATAGCGCGCAGATCAGCACCACGGAACAGCGCTCCACTAAGCTCCTTGGCCGACAGATCGAGGCCACGTAGATCGGCGGCGCTGAAGTCTCCGCCAGCCAGGTGGGCGGCGCCGAGATTCTGCACCTGGCGTAGATCGACCTCGCGCAAATCGGCCCCAACGAGTTCAGCGGCGGCCAGGTCAGCGCCGGCCAGGTCGGCGGCGCCATCGCAGTCGGCACAGTCAACTCGACACTCGGGGGCACGGTCACACTCAAGGGGGCCGAGGGAGGCACCGGCCAGGCATACGCCCCGAAGGTCGGCGTAGCGAAGGTCGGCGGCGCTCAGCTTGGCTTGCCACAGATTGGCACCCGCCAAGAGTGCGTGGCGCAGGCTGGCGCGCTCGAGGTTGGCCCCCGCTAGCTCGCTATTGCGCAGATGCGCCTGGTCCATGCGGGCGGCGGTGAGGCTCACCCCCGGCAGATGGGCCTCGGCAAGACTGACATGGCGCAGGTCGCACGCTGCCAGAATCGTGGCCTCACCAGCTACTTCGTCAAGATCGGCCCGGCATAGATCAGCCCTGGTGAAGTCTGTTCCAGCGAGCTTGGCACCGTGAAGATTGGCTCGCTCGAGCCTCCCATCGCGAAATACGGCATCCCGCAGCTGCGCATCGGCGAGTTGAGCTTCTTCCAGCACCGCCGCATCGAGCCGAGCCGCGGTTAGATCGGCCCGCACCAAGCTGGCACGGCTCAGGTCGGCCTCCTCTAGCCGTGCCGAGCGCAGCTCCGCGCGATCAAGGCTAGCCTCGCCAAGCCGCGCCTGGCGCAAGTCGGCACCATTGAGTTTGGCTTGGCGCAAATCAACCTGACGCAGGTCGGCACCGCGCAGCTGCGCATCGGTGAAATCAGTTTCGCGCAGCCGCGCTTGGCGCAGGCCGACGCCAGCGAGCTGTGCTTGCTGGCCTTGAGCGCCCGTCAGGTCAGAACCGCTCAACCGCGCCTGGCGCAAGTTGGCGTCAGACAGCCTCGCGCCTCGTAGATCGGCGCGGTAGAGGTCGACCTCGCGACCATCGAAGTCTTCGAAATCGATGCCGACTAACGAGGCATGGCGCTGCGCCCGCTGCTCAAGGTCCGGCCGGTCAAGTCTTAGAAACGTGGGTTCGCTATCGTCGGATTCGACAGCAGTCGTGCTGGGGGTCGTGCTCATCAGCGACCGCCGCGATCAAGGCTCGCGTACCTTCGCCCCGTTTTGCTGCACCACATGGGTGAGTTCGTGGGCCAGCAACTGCTGGCCACTGGCAGAACCGGGACGATACTCGCCCTGGCGAAAGAAGATGTCCTGACCGGTGGTGAAGGCTCGCGCTTCGAGCGAGCGGTTGAGCTGATCGGCCTTGCCATCGGCATGGACCTTGACGCCGCTGAAGTCGGCGCCGAAGGCTGACTCCATCGAGGAACGCAGGGGAACATCGAGCGCCCGGCCGCCGCTACGCTGGCTGTCGATCGAGGATTCGAGGCTACTGTCGATGGCTCCGCCTGCTTGCAAGGAGGAGGCACGTTGCAAATACTTCGGCTGGGCGGTGGCGGCCGGGGCGTCGCTAATCTCCGCCTCTTCGACCGCCGGCGCAGCCAGGCTGGTCATCACTTGCTGCGCCACCTGATCGGCTTCGCGCTCGTAGGCGTCGGCGGCCGGGCCAAGGGTTAGCTTGGGCTGGATGGTGCCCCTGTCGACCCGCAGCCGGTGGCCGAGCACCTTGGCGCGGGCCAACTGCAGATCGATGTCCGCCGCCGTCCGCTCCGCCAGCGGCCGCGGTGCCAGCGGCCGCGGTGCCACCCGAGTCGGGCCGGACGGAGCCAGCGTGGACTGATCCTTGCTGCCTGTGACTCGATTTTGCCCTAGTCGATCTGTTCGCATGTGAATCCTCGGAGCCATCTTACCGCATCTTTGGGAGCCTACCGGGCCGCTCGCCAACCGGCGCCTGATATCCTGAGCGCGGCGCCCCCACCACCGACCGCAGGAGACAGCGATGGGTAGTCCAGCAGCCCGCCTGGGCGATATGGTTTTGCAGGATGCTCCGCATTGCCATGCGCCGATCCACCCCCCGGCCCTGGTTCCCACCGCGGTGCCGCATCCGGCGTTACCACTAGCGATCATCAAGGGCGCGCCCACGGTCATGATCGGTGGCCAACCAGCCGCCCGCGTGACCGATCAAACCGCCCCCTGCGTGCTGCCCAGCTGCGTGCCCAACGGGCCGGGAATGATCGCCAAAGGCTCGGCAACGGTGATGATCGGCGGCCTGCCGGCGGCGCGGATCAACGATATGACCGCTCACGCTACTTGTGTCGCGCCCATCCCCAGCCCCACCGGCAAGATTCTGCCCCCCGGCTGTCCGACGGTGATGATCGGCGGCTAGGAGCCGGTCTCACCAAGTGCCCAGGCTGACCTCGACGGGGAAATCAGCCGGTTGCAGAGTCTCGGGCAACGGCACCCTGACCGCTTGTCCGTCGCTGCCCAGCAGCCGCACGCGGATGAACACCCGCGCCTCGCGATCCGGCCGTGGCGGCGGCGGGGTCGGGGGTGGCGACGGTTTATTCCACGGCCAGTGCCACTGTCTCTTGGCGACCGTCTGGGTCGACGGCTCGGCGCCCACCTTGATCGTCGGGATGAACAGCTCCAGGATGTCCGGGCAGATACCCGGAGTCGGCGATTGGTGACTGCCTAGCAGGGTGAGCAAAGCCCAGTTGTTCTGGTAGTCAAAGGTCACCGTCTTGCCGACCACCGGCGGCCCGCCGGGCTGATCGTAGGGCTCGCGCGGGGCGTCCTGGGCCCAGCCGAGCAGCAGCTTGACCGGCTGTCCCTGGACCCATTCCGTCGGCACTTCCTGGCTGCCGTCCGGCACTTTCTGGCCATTCACTTCGACCGCCCAGCGAATAATCTGGTTGGCGTCGACTTCGCGTTGCTGCCGCTGCATGCGGTAGTCGACCTCCAGCGGGAAGGAAAGCGCCGATTGCGGACCTTTGACCAAGGCCAGCAGATAGGGGTCGAAGAAATCTCGCAACGTCGCCAACGAGGCCATGAAATCGCACAACCCGAGTAAGCCCTTGGCTCCCCGCAGCGGCTTGGCGGCGGTGCTCAGACAGGAGCACAACCGCGCCAAGGAAACTTCCGCCGAAGCCGCCGTGGCCGTGCTCGAGACAGCGGTGCCCAACGAGCCCCCACAGGCCGCGGCTGGCGCGGCGCTGTTGAGACAATCACTGAGTTTCTTGAAATCAAAACCGCGCTGCGGCTGGCTGGCGGCCCGCCGGAGGAAACTGTCGACCGCGGCGCGGTGATCGTCGTAGATCTTCAAGAAACTGACCACGTCTTTGCGACTGGCCTGACTCTGACCGGTCTTGAAGTCGGCGGTGAAGGGATACTTGCCCTCCAGCCCGCCGCTGAAGGCTTGGCGAATGCTGGCATAGGAGCTGCGGGCCAGCTCCACGCCGAGCCGCGAACAGCGCTGTTCGAGGGCATCGGTGAGATCGCCGCCACGACTCAAGAAGTAGTCGCAGGGTAGGTTTCGCAAGCTGACTGGCGTTGCCAGCGAGAAGCACTTCCGTGGCTCGAGCGCCGCGAGGCAGCTCGAACCATCGACCGTCATCATTGTCTGAGTCACCAGCTCGCGCAGGCTGGCGGCCGCGCTATTGGGCTTGTCGTTGGCCAGGTCTTGAAGATCGCTTTGGATGAGCTGGAAGCGGCGTTGGTTCTGATCGTGGTTGAAGCAATTCGACGAACTCTTCGCGCCGAGCAGCGCTTGCGTGTAAGTCTCGTCGAGCTTCTGCACCAGGGCCAACCAGGTGGTGAAGTTGCTCGCCGCGGCGTCGGTATCGGCGAAGGAAAAGAGCGTCCGCGCCGGTCCGGTCGAGCCGTCCCAGCTGGCCAGTAGGCCGGCGTCGACCCGGTAGGGATAGTAGGCGTCGAGCATCCGCTTCATCATCTGGAAGATATATTCGCGCTGATATTCGACGACCTTCTTCAGCTGACACCAGGCACTTTCCGGTTGCCAAAGACAATTCTTGCAGGTCACCGGGTCGGGCAGGGTCTCTTGTAGCCGGACTTGAAGCAACACCAGATCATCGCTGTTGGCCAGGAAGGCGGTGGCGATGCGTTCGAGATGGTCTGCCAGTTGGTCGTTGCTGTCCAGGGCGGGCTGGCGCAGAATCTCCTGCCCAAACTCGAGAATGCTCAACACGTAGTTGGCGAGCTCGGTCAGCGCGGTTTGCGAGTGCATCACCTCTACCCCTTGAGGATCGTCGTCGAGAGCTTTGATCGAGCTGTCGTACTCGCTGAAGGCACCCACCGCTCGCCGCAGACTGTCCGCGCGCCAACTCAGGTATTCGTCATCGCCGGCTAGCAGCAGCCGACCTCCGCCCTGCTTACCGCTGAACGGCTGGCTGAGGAATTCTTGCAAACTGCGACGAAGCTGCTGCAGGGGGGCAGAGAGCACGAAACGGCCACTGTCCGGCGACCGCTCGAGCAGCGGACCGATGTCCGATCGCGGCGCCACTAACGCGGATTGGAGAGTGGTAAACCCCTCGTTGCCAAGGGTCGCTAGTTCTCGCCGCATGTCGACACCGAGGAAACGTGACTTGCCCATAGCTCGCCACCAACGGTCGTATTGCAACCCCAGATCGAGGCTCTTGCCATGCACCCAATTAAGCCCGACATCCTCCAAAGACAGGTCGACCGTTTCGATCCAGAACAGGAGTCTGGCCGCTGCATTGGCCAACGCCTCGGGATCGATTTGGGCCCCGGATCCCGCCGCGCCAGAGCCGCCGACGGCGCCTAAGAAACCCGCGCCCGAAAGACCACCGGCACCACCGTCCAGGCTGCTGGCAAGAATCCCACTGCCCGCGTCCGCAGCGGTCCAAGCAACGGCGGATCCAGAGGGCGCCGCGATAGTTACCTGATTAATTTCTTTATCTAACTTATCCAAGGCGAGCACCAGCGCGTTGTGTTCAAACAAGGTGTCGAACATCCAGCGGCTGAGCTGCCGGGTCTTGGCTTGCAGCTTCGGGGCGTATTCCTCGACCTGGTATTCATCCACCTTGACCTGCCGCAGAACTCGCCGAACAAACTGCTGGGTGATCGCATTGGGCGGTTCGAAACGCTCGCCGTAGAGATCCTGTTCCAATCGGTAGATACCTCCCGGTGAACCGCACAGGAGACCTTGGGGGACAAAGCAATCATAGATCCGCAAGCTATTTTCGACCCGGCCAAGTTTGGCGCTCAGCTGCTCGAGCAGAGTGAACTCAGGTACTGTCTCGACTCCCAGCACCGGTACTTGGGGCGACAATTGCCGGGTCGGTTTGGTGGCCAGCTGGTCGAGGCCGTTGCCCAGCGCTCGCCGTGCTGCCGGGAAAGTATTCTTGCTGTACAGCTGGGCAAAGCTGCGGCGTAACTCACGATCCGCCGGCCAAGGCACGGGGGGGAAACCCAGGGAGTAGGCGCTGATTTTCTGCCGCGACTCGCGCAGCTGGTGGGCAATCTCATCGCTGTTCAACAAGCCCCCGCCAAGGCCGATTTCGATCGGGTCGAGCAGACCAGCTAGCACTTTGGCGCGAGCCGGGATCTGTTGGGTCACGTTCCACAGCAGCCACGACAAGGACAAGAGAGTCACCACCAGCAGAGAACGCAGCACCGTCACTAGGCGGCGGCGGCGACGAAGTGCCCGAGCGGTCGGCCGCGCCAGATTCCACTCATAGAGAATCTTGGCTCTAAACAAATCGTGCAGAAAGTCGACCCGCCGGTGGTCCTCGCCGGCCGTCTTCAGCCGCGGCGGCGCGGAGGTCTCATCGGGCGACTCGCTGCTCGATGGGGTCGGGAAACCGCGACCGCCGCAGAAGTACACCCCGCGCAGCACCGCCGGCTCTTCGGCGGAGCCGCCAGCAAAAATCTGGTTGAGGACGATGGCGAGAGGCTCTTGCAGCCGGCACAAGGCCGCTGGAAAGGCGGTCAGGCGGCGCTCGCCAGCAGTCGAGCGGCGCTCAGTAAGGGCGCGAAGTTGGGCCAGACAGAGCGCCCGCTGGGTGCTGCTGAAGACCCTGTCGACCCAGCTTGGCGAATAGGGTTTGTCGAATGCGCCCGGCGCCGACCAACCGAAGGTCTCGCGGCGCAGCTCGGGATCGAGCAACTCGACAAAGTCGCCATAGCCCTCAACCAGGTCGCATTGGCTCACCAGCACGAACACTGGCAAACGTAGCCCCAAGGTCGCTTGGGCGTCGAGCAACTTGCGCCGTAGCACGCTGGCCCGCGCCGCGAGATTCTCCTGCGCCCAGGTGTCATCTGCCGCCACGCCGAGAAACTCGCGCGCCGAAAGAACTAACAGGATGCCATCGGCGGGATGCTCGGTGCGGTAGCGCTTGAGCAGTTGGAGAAAACCACGCCAAGCTAGCTGGCTCGACTCAGTGCCCTCGGCGCGAAGCGTCAAGTCGCCGGCCAGATCGGCGGCGACGGCGCGGTCGAACAACCACCAATTGCAGCCCGATGGGGCCGTGTCGGGGATCTCGCCAGGCTCTCCCAGGGGCAGCACTAGGCCGCTCTGGCCAAGCAAGGTGGTCTTGCCTGAAGCCGTTGGCCCGAGGGTCAGCAGCCAGGGGGTGCGATAGCTCGATCGGGCGCCGGGCAGCATCTGCCGCAGCAGCTTGCGCACCTGCTTGAACGAACGCCGCAGAGGCGCGCTCTTGGTGCCCGAACGCCAATCGACCACCGTAGCGCTAGCGTCCTCTTGCAGCTCCTCCCAGCGCGACGAGGCATCGCCGGGGACCGCCCGCGCCACCCGGTTGGCACGGGCCAAGCGTCGACCGACTTCCAACGCCAGCAGCAGGAATGCGATCGCCAACCCACCGAGCAAGAATGGCAACATGCCCGCTGCATCGATCGTAGGTTCGAGATCGTTCATCCGGTGTAGTGCTCCCGAATCGCGGCGATGGCTTCAAAGACGTCAGAGATACCGCCCCACCACAGCGGCAAAGTGGTCATCAGCAGCAAAAACAGCGCAACCCCAAGCGCGATCCACCAGGGACGGGCATTGGCGATCGACTGCGCCCGGCCGCGCAGCTGCTGACGCCGATAGGCAGCCGGAAAGAGATGCTCAGGCTCAGCCTGGAGCTGCGGAAACTGAGCGCTCAACACCAGCAGCAAACGCGACGCCGAATCCTCCTCCGCTTCTACTCCGCTGACCAACGCTAGCAAGTAGAGCTGCACCAGATCGGCACTCGGCTGGTCTTCTTCGAGCAACTCGTCGATCTGCGCGGCGAACTCCGCGGCGACGCCATCGGCCGGCGGATAGGATTCGCGCAGCGGCGGCCAAACGCTGTCACCGTCCCACGGCAGCGGATCGAGAACCGCATCGACGGTGCGGGCCATGAGGTGTTGCGCCTGCTGGAAGAGGACCGTCTCGGGATCGTAGCCGGCTGGCCGCGCATCGATTTTCTGCCGTGCCAGCGCCGCTTCCAACTCGTCTTTCACCGCCGCCGGCAGGGTGCGCTGCGGGTCCTCGCCACGAGTGATCGCCGCCCTCTCGGCAGCCAGACGCCGCTCGGTTTCGAGACTGAGATCGAGCAGGCGGCGAAAGGCAAGCTGGAGAAATGAGTCGGCTGCCGGCGGCTTCATCCCCAATACTCCGAATGTCCGGCCCGGACTTGAAGACTTCGCACGAGTTTCAACAAACTCCTAACGCAGCACGGTAGTAAATTTTGCTTCGCCGAGTTGCAGCAGCAAGCTGCGATTCGGTGCGAAGCGGCGGCGATGGTCCCCTTCAGCCTCGTAGGCAGCGAAGAGAAAAGCCGCAACGGCACCGCGGCGATAGCCGAAACGCTGCTCTGGCACCGCCTGACCCGGAGTCCACTCCCAGCTCTTGAAGGTCAGCAGCTGGGAATCCTCGCTCAACTGTGCCCGCTTGCTGAACCACTGCACCGAGGTGTAGCCGCTCAACGATTTGTCGAGATCCTCGTCATAGACGATCACTAGGTCGACCGCCACCGGCGCGTCGCCATTGAGCTGATCGTCGACCTCCACGCCGAGGAAGCTATAGCCACCGAGGATCTGACCACCCCCCAGGGGCAAGGCGCCCTTGACTAAGCTACAGCCGGCCAGCAGCGAGCCCAGCAGCACCAGTCCGGCTGCCAGACTTGGTCGCGCGAACCCGCTCATGGCGGTGGCCCCCCTTGGCAGGCCGAGTTGGTGGGTTGCAGAGTGAAGGCATTCGGCAACGTGTCGGTACAGCCGGTGTCGAGGTGCAGCACGCGGACATCGACACTGGTCGGCAACAGCTGAAATCCGTCCGTGTCGCTATCGATGGCGCAAGTGACCTGAGCCAAGAAGGTATCGTCGACCGCGGGAGTCAACACCTGAATCTGGCCGCTGTTGACGCTGACCACCTGGGCTGCCGCCTCTTGAGCGCCAGAGAGGAAAGTCACCCGCGCCGGTGTGACAAAGGAACTGCCACTCACCAACAGCAACAGATTCCCGATCTGCGCACCGCTACTCGGTGAGACGCTAGTCAATAGCGGCAGCTCAACGGTGTAGCTGAAGGTCAGATCGCCGGTGCCCGAATCACCGCTATTGATATTGGTGACCTTGAGCCCTTGCTGAGGCAGGCGCCCATCGTCGGGACAGGCGCCAACCGCCACTCCGACCGTAGTGAAACTGATTTCTATGCTGTTTTTGAAAACCTCGCCGCTTTGGCGGATGCCACCCAGCTCGACCGTCACCGGGTCGGTGAAACCGCTGCCCAGCACCTTGATAGTGCTACCGCCGGTGTAAACGCCCTGACTGGGAACGATGGCGCTGACCACCACTGGATCGGCCGGTGCTTCCGCCTGATAGGTGTAACCACCCGCCAGGGTCACCGCTTGCTCCCCCGCGGCAGGGAAAATGGTCACCGCCACATCCACCGCTCGCAACTCCCCTAGCATCAGAGCGGGTGCCGGCTGCGGCACCGTCACAGTGATCTTGGTCGAGTTGACGAAGGTCGGTGAAACTCCAGCAATACCACCAAAATCCACTCGCAGCGGGCTCTCGAAGCCACTGCCGACGATGCTGACTTGCTCGCCGCCATTGGCATCGCCGACGCTCGGCTGCACCTCCTGGATACCGAGTACGCTGTCGGGCACGTAGCGGAAAGCGCCGGGCAGCACGGTAGATCGCGGCTCAGCGTCGTCCAGCGCGTTGACCAGGGTCACATCGACCACCGAGGCGGCGCTGGGATCGGTCGCGGGCGGCGTCACCACGGTAACTCTGCCAGTCGATTCTACTTTTGCCGACAACCCGACCTGATCACCGAACTGCACCCTGACCGGCGCCTCGAAGCCGCCGCCGCTCAAAGTCACTTTGTTGCCACCGTCGACGGTGCCGGACGGAGGATCGATAGCACTCAGAAACAGCGCCGGCACCGCATCCGGGGTATAGGTAAAGGCGCCAGCCAAGGTCACCGACGGCGGCGCGGCCTGGTCGAGAGCGTTGACCAGGGTCACATCGACGGTCTCGACCGCGGTCGGATCCATCGCACCGGGAGTGGTGACCCTGATCACGCTGGCCGACTCGACCACCGCGTTCTGCCCCGCGCGACCGCCGAAATCGACCTGGATCGGCGCTGCGAACCCCCCCCCATGCAAGATCACCCGATCGCCCCCGGCAACATTGCCAGCGGCTGGCGTGACCTCGAGCAAAAACAGCGGCGGCGGCGCTTCCGGCGAGTAGGTAAAGCCGCCAGCCAAGGTCGTCGTCCGCGGATTCGGCCGATCCAAGGCGGTGGTGATGAATACATCCACCGCCAGCGTCTCCCCCGTCGCCACCGGAGTTACCGAGGCCGGCGTCTCGACCACCAAAGCGGTTTCCGAACTCACCTCGACCACCGTCGCCTCGACACTACCGAAACGCACTTGCAGCGGCTGGCGGAAGCCCTCGCCTTGGATCATCACTTGGTCGCCGCCCTCCGGCACTCCACTGGCCGGCACCAGCGCCGCAATCGCCAGGGTGGTCTCGACCACCTCGATCGCCAGCTGGCCGACCGCGCCGCCCACCTGGGCCAGCACGGTGGCGGTACCGAGGTCCGTACCGGGCAGCAGATTGACCGACGCCACGCCCGAGACTAGCTCTAAGTTGACCAGCTGCACCGCGTTGCCTTGGGCATCGGCACCGAAGTTTCCCAGGTTGGTGTTGATCGTCACCATGGTGCCATCTGGTGGCGGCTGCTGATCACTGGTCTGGCTAACCGTCACCGAAATCGCACTGAACTCCGTCGAACCGGCCTCCAGGCGGGTCGGATCAGCGGCCAGGGTGACGGTGACGCTCTGCGTACCGCCACCACCACCGCCGCCATTGGTGGGTGCTTTCGGCGCCACTGGATTGCTGGAATCACAAGCCAGCCAGGCAGCCACCAGGGTGATAGCCGGCAACCAGAGCCAGCGCCGCCAGCGCGGCCGCTGACGGCCGGCATCGAAGCTACGGGCTGACTCGCTCATTGAAACACCGACACTCCCAGAGACCAGGCAGTGTTGCGGTAGTTGCCATTGAAATCATCGACGTTCGAAGTCACCTGACGCTCGGCGAACTCGATCCACTGCAAGGCCACCCGCAACCAATCGCGGCTGTAACCGACGCTCAACACGGTGCGGTCGGCATCGACAAACAGGGGGCCAACAGTCGAATCCGGCTGTGGGCTTTCATCGATGGCGAAGCCACCAAACAGAGACGAACCATTGGGACGCCCATACTGAAAGCCAAGGCGGTAAGTCATGGTGTCTTCGAAAAACTCCATGTAAGTGCGAGTCAACTCGGGCGCCGATGGCGAGTCGATAACCAGCCGATCAAAGCTGCTCCAGCCGGTGCGGCTAACATCGACCTCCAACACCGCCTTGCCAAGGCTGGCCGCCAAACCAACGGTGAGCACCTCGGGAAAAGTAATGCTCGAAGCAATCCCCAACTCCTGGCCAAAAGGCAGCGAGGCGGCGTTGAGTTCGTCGAGCTGGTCATTACCGGTCGAGATCTGCGTCAAGCGGCCGACGCCGGCATATTGCACTTCGATCTCACTGCGATACGAGGCCCCCCAGGAGATGCTGCGAAGACGCTGCTGAATGCCCAGACTCCAACCGAAAGCGCCTTCGAAGTCGCTCTCCGCTTGCCAATTGGCAATGTCCTGCACCTGGCCGGTGAAAGGGTTCTCCCCCGGCAGCCGGCGGCTCACCGACAGATCCGAGACGCGGTAGATCAAGCCAGCACCGATGCCCAAGCCATCACTCAGCCGATAAGCCAGGGTGGGATGCAGGTCATAGGTCCGCAGATCGCTCTCGGTCGCCAGGTAGCGACCGGCGAAGTTGTCTGGATCGCTCCACTCGGTGCTCATCCAATAGGGCGAGTAGATACCCAAACCCGCCACCAGCCGCTGGCTCAGCGGTCGCGACAAATAGGCATGAGCCGGCAGGTCGACACCGGTTTCTTGCTCGGCGACGGCGCCGACACCGATGCCCGGTCCCTGGCCCTGGTAGAGTGACTCGGAGAGCACCGAGGCGGTGGCGCCGACCAGCACATTGGCTTTGGCGAAAGCCAGCCCGCCAGGGTTGTAATAGATCGCCGACGGATCGCCGACCCGAGCCGCCCGAGCGCCGCCCATGGCGGTGGCTTGCGGATCTTGGTCGGTCACCGCGAAGCCGGCCGCAAGGCTCGGCGACGCCGCGAAGAGTAGCCAGATGAGCACTCCCACCAGCAGTCGAAGGTCGGGCAGAGCTACCGCCCGACCCGCAGAAAGCTGGTTTATACTCAGCCGATAACCGCTTGAACTTGACCGAGAGCTTTGAAACGCCGTCATCTAGAACTCCTCGCTCCGCTGTGTCCGGTCTGCCTGTCCCGCGGCGAGGCGGCGGCGCCGCTGCGAGTCGCCAGCGTCGATCACGAAAGCGACGACGACATCCTGCAGGGAGTGCTGCGCTGCGCCAACGGGGATTGTCAACGCGAGTTTCCGATCCTCGACGGTATCCCACTGATCATCGCCGACCTGCGCCGCTACGTCAGCGAGCAGCTGCTGTCGATCAATGCCCGCCAAGACCTGTCGGCCGATCTCGAAAGCGTGCTCGGCGACTGCTGCGGGCCAGGTTCGGCCTACGACGTGCTGCGCCAGCAAATCAGCGCCTACGGCTTCGATCACTATGGCGACCTCGATCCGCGGCGTGACGAGAACGATCGTCCCGGCGCGGTCGTCGAACTGCTCAAACGCTGCCTGGCGCTGGTCGACAAGCCGCCCGCGGGGCCAGTGATCGACCTAGGCTGCTCGGTTGGCCGCACCACCTTCGAACTCGCTGAGCGGCTCGACCGGCCGGTGCTGGGCATCGATCTCAACTTCGCCATGTTGCGTCTCGCTTCGCGGGTTTTGCGCCACGGCCAGGTGCGTTATCCACTGCGCCACCTTGGCCTGGTTTATGACCTTCGCGAATTCTCGGCCTCTTTCGCCCATGCCAAGAACGTCGACTTCTGGGCTTGCGACCTGATCGCACCCCCCTTCCGCGACGATCTCTTCGCCGCCGCCAGCAGCCTCAACGTGCTCGACTGCGTGGCGGCGCCGCAACAGGCTCTAAGTTCGTTGGCGCGGATTCTGGCTCCCGGCGGCCTGACCTGGATCGCCTCACCCTTCGATTGGTCGCCCTCGGCCACTGCCTTCGGGCAATGGCTCGGTGGCCACTCACAACGCGGCGAAAGCGGCGGTGCCAGCGAAATCGTACTGCGCGACCTGCTCACTCCGGGTGCCCACCCAGCAGCCACTCCAGGTCTGCGAATCGTCGCCGAAGAAGCCTCGTTGCCGTGGCGAGTGCGCAGCCATGCCCGCAGTACCGTTGAGTACCGAGTGCATTTATTGATTGCGCAGGCCATCGCTAGCTAAGCTCCCACTCAACCGAGATCTTCGCGCCCGCCCTGAACCTCATGGATTTCGGTATGGCAATCTTACAAGATCGGCCTAAGTAAAACCACCAGGGAGATAGCGTAGCGACAATTCTGGCCGTGACTTAGCCCCTTCTCTGGGGGCAAAAGCAAAAGCCGGCGATGGGCCTCTGCCCATGCCGGCTTCTACTCAACGGTGAACTGACGGACTAGCCGCGAGCGGCCTGTGCTGCCGGCCGCGAACGGCGACGGCGGCGGCGGCGCGGGGCATTGCCATCGGGATGCGACTGACGCTCTCCCTGCGGCCGACCCGAGTTGCCATGGTTGCCAGCCCCCCGTCCTTGACCTTGGCCTTTGCGATCGGCCTTGGCCCGGGCCCGAGAGCGCTCGTCAGAGCGCCGGGAACGGATCGCGGCGATGCGCTGACCGATAGGGATTTCGAGCTTCTCCCCCGGCGCGGCGTCGTAGTTGAAGCCATCGAGCTTGCGCCGTGGCAAGCGATTGCCCACAGCGCGCTCGATCGCCCCCAAGTCCGACGCCTCCTGGGGCGAAGCAAAGGTGTAGGCCTCGCCAGCGGCGCCAGCGCGAGCGGTGCGACCCACCCGGTGGATGTAGTCCTCCGGCATATGCGGCACGTCGAAGTTGACCACATGCGACAGGGCCTCGACATCGATGCCGCGAGCGGCGATATCGGTGGCTACCAGCACCCGGGTAGAGCCGCTCTTGAAGTCAGCCAACGCCTTGGTGCGCTGGTTCTGGCTCCGATTGCCATGGATGCGGTCCGCCGGCACTCCATGCTTCTCCAAGAACATGGCCAAGCGATTAGCGCGGTGCTTGGTGCGGGTGAAGACCAGCACATTCTTGATCTCGTCGGTTTGCAGCATCATCACCAGCAGCCGTGACTTGAGATCCTGACGCACCGGGAAGATCACCTGCTCGACTTTGTCCGCCGGCTCCGAACGACGCTCGACATTGATGCGCTTCGGCTGCCGCAGCAGCTGTCGCGACAAGTCGGCGATCGGCCGTGGCATGGTGGCTGAGAAGAGCATGATTTGCCGTGGCTCGGGCAGGTGCTTCAGCACCCGGCGAATATCGGGCAAGAAGCCCATGTCGAGCATCCGGTCGGCCTCGTCAAGCACCAACACTTCGAGGCCGTTAAGCTTGGCGTAGTCATATTGGAAATGGTCGAGCAAGCGCCCTGGGCAGGCGACGATCAGGTCGACGCCACGGCGAAAAGCCGTCGCTTGCGGAACCATGCCGACACCGCCAAAGACCGCCGCGGCGCGCAGCCGGGTAAAGCGGGCCAGGCCGTTGAAATCCTCGACAATCTGCGCCGCCAGCTCACGGGTCGGAGCGATCACCAGGGCCCGCGTGGTACCCGGCTGCTTGCCACGCAAGCGCTCGAGGATAGGAAGTAAGAAGGCGGCGGTCTTGCCGCTACCGGTCATCGCGCAGGCCAGCAAATCGTCGCCAGCGAGCCCCGGGGGGATCGAGTCGCGTTGAATCGGGGTGGGTTCAGTAAAGCCAAGCTCGGCAATGCCGCGCTCGATCTCGGGATGGAGTTTAAAGCTCGAAAAGCTCATATTGCGTAATTGTACTCTCTCTGCGGCGCAGCTCTTGATGGCATCCTGCCAACGGGCAGAAATTACCCGTGGCGCCGAGCTGAGCGCAAAATCCATCCGGCGTGTTGTAAGAAGGGCGGGAAGAACGGGGGACTAGCCGGTGAGGCCACCGCTGTGGGCAGAAAGCCCGGTGAGTTGCGTCGAGTACCCCTTCAGACCTTGGACTTCGGCTCGCCGGGAATCAGCTGGGAAGCTGCCCGCAAGCGGAGATCAGCACATCGACTTGTGCAGTCTGGCACAGGCTGGTCCTGAAAAGCAAGGGCGATTCCAACCTCCTCATTTGCCTAGTGATCGCCAGACCTGCCAGCGGCTAGATAAATAGCGTAAGTGCTGCCCTTGCCAGCCGGTACCAGCTGTGGATAATCAGCTACGAGGGCGACTAGTCAGCGGCAACCAACGGGAGATGGCGGCTCTGACCAACCAGCGACAACTACACCGGAGGAGAATCTCCCGTGCCGCATCAGGATCTGCTACCGAAGAACGGCCAAGTCCTTTTGAGCGAGCCGTCAGCGCCTACGCCACTCCCAACTCCTGACCAGCTCCGTTGGCTGCGCCTAGCCAGCCGACCGCTACTAGCCGAACTCGCCGCCAAGCACCCTACGGGCGACACTCAGACCGATCTGGTCCTGACCTACATCGAGCGCCGCCTATTCGAGCCTGACTTCACCATCGAAGCCGCCTTGCTCGCCAGCGGCGTCCGCTACAAAGACTTCCCAAGACAATTCAAGAAACGCCTCGGCCAGACCCCTGGCGTCCTCGTCGCCCAAATCCGCCTAGCCACCGCCGCCGAACTGCTCCGCACCTCGAACCTGAAAATCCACACCATCGCCAACCTGGTTGGCTACAAGACCTCCCAAGGCTTCCAACGCGCCTACTCCCGCCACCAGGGCGAGGCCCCGAAAGAAACCCGCAAGAACTCCACCCAGCCACGCAAGGCTGAGTCAGAGCACTCACCGATCACTATCCGTTTCTCAGACAAGAAATACAAGAACGTCGCTTGGAAAGTGGCTCAGGCCCTGTGGGATGAAGTGGAAGGGCTCGATTCCAAAGAGCAGGCGGCGCGGATGTTGGAGGATTTGAGTTGGGATGGGGGGGAGCTGTTTGAAGTTGCCCGGATGCGTACTAAGGAGACCCGTGTTTACGAACCCATAAAGGGTGATCGAGCCGCAAGGCTGCTGATTCGACTAGCTGAAACAACTGGCGAGCTGGATCGAATGGCTTGCGCCTGGATAATCGCTTCCTTCGCAGAGCTGAACATGCGCGGGATCCGAGCGGCCAGTTCTTTCCTAGACCAAGCTGACCGATTCAACAGCCGCAACTCAATCACCCTCGCACATATCAGAGCAAACAGAGCCTACCTGCTCTTCCTTGGAGCAGAGAAAAAACAGGCTATTAGAAACCAAATGGAAATCATCCAGATATACTCTTCACCCACAAGAAAAAAAGAGTTCGAAAGGGCAATGCTCTTCTTAGCAATATATTACAGCTCGGTCAACTCAGAAGAAGCGGAAAGAATCTACTCGTGGCTTCTGGAGCGAAAGTCAGATCTCGAAGACGAAGTAAGAGTAGAGCTGCATGGGGTCATGGGTTCCAGGTTCGTTGATATTGCATTACCAGACTTGGCGCGGGATCACTTGCAACCCCTGGCGAACTACGAGATAGCCACGCGATCCCCCATACGAAAAGGTCAAATACTCATACTCAAGGGACGCATTCTGTCGCTTGAAGGCAAGCCTGATGCTGCATGGAAACTGATTTCTGAAGTCTCCAATCTCCTTGAGGCAATGAGTCCAATACACCAGGCTGAGCTGAGGCTTGATTGTGCAAGTATCGCAGCAGGAACAGGCCGTCTAGATGAATGCATGAGATTTGCGGAGACTGCCTACCGAGACAACAGGCACTTCGGAAAGAGAGCAGAAGCCGAGAAGGCACTGCAGCTAATTCAGAGCTCTGAAAAGCAGCTACTGTCCAGAAACATCTATCCAGTACAGACCCAAAGCCGAGCAAGCTAGCAGATCCCAATGACACATTCTCAAGTTCTCTTCCTTCACAACCCAACCACCCTCCCACCCAACTCCCCTTCCAAGACCCCCGCCAGACTCTGCCGCTCGTTGATCACCGTCACTTCCCCACCGTCGATCATCACTTCAGCCGGTCGGCCGTGGTCGTTGTAGTTGGAGGTGATCGACATGCCGTAGGCACCGGCAGAAAACACCGCCAGCAGATCGCCACGCTCAATCGGCGGTAGCTCGCGGTCGCGGGCGAGAAAGTCGGAGGATTCGCAAATCGGGCCGACGACTTCGCTGCGTCGCAGGCCGGGAAGATCTAGCTTTTCGGCACGCCGGGGCGGCAGGTGTTGGGGTTCTACCACCAGGGGCCAAACGAAGTGGAAGGCGCTGTAGAAGGCTGGCCGGATCAGAGTGTGCATGCCAGCATCGCAGATCACGAAGCGTTTGCTGCGGCCTTGTTTGAGGTGCTGCACTCGGGTCAGCAATACACCGGCATTGGCGACGATCGAGCGGCCGGGCTCAATCAGCAGGCGCACACCACGCTCAGCGGGGCCTTTGAGCAGGGGAGCCAAGGCTTCAGCGTAGGCAGTGAGGGGGGGTGCTTCACCTTCGGCGTAGTCGATCGGCCAACCACCGCCCAGATCGAGCACCGAGATCGTATGGCCCTCGCTTTCGAGCTGCTCGCTGAGATCGAGCAAGGCTTGGGTAGCGGCGATGAAGGGCTCGACTTCTTTCACCGGCGAACCGATGTGGACGTGCAGGCCGATCAGGTCAACCGCGCCGACCCCCGCGAAGCGCTCGAAGAGATGCAGGATCTGCTCCCGATCGATGCCGAATTTGTTTTCTTCTTTGCCGGTGGTGGTGAATTCGTGGGTGCGAGCGTCGACGTTGGGATTGAAACGCACGCAAACCCGCGCCACCACTGCCAACTCAGCAGCGATAGCAGCGATGCGCTCCAGCTCGCTCTCGGATTCGATGTTGAACATCCCCACCGAGCCGCGCTCGGCGGTACCGGTGATGCCAAAGCGCTCGGCTTCGTGCAACAGTGAGCTGTGGCGACCGTCGAGGGCGGCGCGTATCTCAGCGTCGCGTTTGCCAACCCCGGCAAAGCAAATGTCGGCCATCGGTGTGCCGGCCAACCAGGCGCGCTCTAACTCACCCCCCGAAACCACATCCATGCCCGCCCCCAGCTGGCGCAGCAGGCGACAAACATGCAAGTTGGCGCACGCCTTGACCGCGTAGTGCGGATGGGCGCCCAGCGGTGCGAAGGCGCTGCGCACCCGCTCGTAGGCGGCCCGCAGGCCATCCGCTGAGTAGACATAAGTCGGCGTTCCGACCGCCGCCGCAACCTCGCTGAGGTCGACCTCACCGGCCATCAGGCATCCGTCGCGATAGGCGAAACCATCGAGCCCAAGACTGACATCGGCTCTAGGGTGGTGTCCTAGCTGCTGGCCAACTGCCTGGCTCATGGTGAGCCCTCCCGCGCCGTGGTGCTTTGGACTGGATCGGAGTTCTGAGGATAGAGATAGTCGTAGCGTCGCCGAATGCGCTCGACCCGACCTTCGGCATCGAGTTCGAACACCACTAACTCACCATCGGACAAGCGGAAGGTGTGCTCGGCTACCGGCTGTAGCCGGCTGAGACTGCCTGCGGCAGTGGCTTCCGGCGGATACGAATGCTCGTATAACATCAGCTGCCCACCCCTTACCAGCACCCGGTATTGCCAGGCCCAGGGATCGGCATAGGTGCCAACGTAGGCTTGCCAGGCGGGATCGGCTACCTGCGGCGGCGCTGGTTTGGCAGTGGCCTCGGCAACCGCCGCCGCCAGTTGATCGAAAATCTGATAGCCAAAGAAGCTCGGGCTGCCATCATCGGCATTGATCATCACGATCACCGCCAACTGCTCTTTGGGCGAGAGCAGGAAGAGGGTGCGATTGCCACCGATCCAACCGCCGTGCAGAGCCAGCGTCTTACCCTGACGATGACTGACCGAGAAGCCCAGCCCACGGCCTCCGCTCCAATCCTCGCCCACCCAATGGGGGCGCTGCATCTCCCGCGCCGTCGGCGAACGCAGGATCTCATCGCCAGCAGCCAGTTGGCCGAGGTGCAGGGCGGCGAATCGGGCCAGATCTTCCACCGTCGACACCACGTTGGCGGCTGGCGCCAGGGCGCCGGTGTCGTAGTAGTCGAAGATTCCCCGACTGCCATCGGCCAAGCGACGCATGTAGGGCACCGCCCGCTGGGCCAACAACTTCTCGCCGGGGGCGCCACTAGAGTTACTCATTTGCAGAGGCTCGAAGATATGCCGCCGCAAATACTCGGCCCAACTCTCTCCCGACACCGCGGCCACCACTTCGCCGAGCAAAGCCATGCCGAGATTGGAGTACTTGTAGCGGGTCGCCGGTGGGTAGATAGCCGGCTGGCTGCCGAGGGCGCTGCGCAACTGCTCGGAAGTCGGAAAAAGATGGTCGGTCCAATAGGGAAAGGCCGCCTCGCGAGGCAAGCCGCCAGTGTGGGTGAGCAGCTGGCGCAGGGTGACCGGCCCCTGCTCACCCGGCGGATCCTTGAGCCCGAACCACGGCAGATGGCGGACCACCGGATCCTCAAGCGCCAACTTGCCCTGATCGCGCAGCTGCAAGATAGCAGTGGCGGTGAATAACTTAGACACCGAGCCGATGCGGTAGACCGTCGCGGCATCCGCCGCCTTGGGCTCGACGCCTTCTCCACCCCGGTCGCTAAATCCCCAACCCCGCGACCAGATCAACTGGCTGCCATAGACAACACCAGCCGAGATTCCAGGAAGATCGCGCGCTTGGCGCTGCTCCTCCACCCACAGATCGAGCAAAGAAATCGCATCTTCCACCGCCGGGTGCTCGGCGATTGAGTCGCTGGTGGCCAGCGGCGAGGGAGCGGCCAGAATCGGCGAGACGAGCAAAAGGGCAAGCCCAAACGTAGGCGTGATCCGGAACAAAACGGCTCCTCCTCGGGGCGGTGGTCTTCGAGATGGCAGTCTTCGGGACGGCAGTCGGATCGGGCGACAGTATATGAACCACGAGCCGCTCGGCGAATGAGTCATGTTGCCAAATTGACAGGGAAACAGGCCGAACGTTGGACACCGCTGGACGGTTGCCGCATGCTGCACACACCACCTGCGAACCGACCCTCTCAGGCGCCCGGTTTGCCGTGGTGTACACTGCGCCGATCCTCCAATTACAGCGACGAAAATGCAATTAGCAACCCTCGACTGGCTGGTTCTTGCCACCTTCCTGATTTTCTCGCTCGGGGTGGGCATCGCTCTCGCTCGCCGAGCGGGTTCTAGCTCGAAAGAGTTCTTTCTTGCCGGCCGCAACATGCCCTGGTGGCTGCTCGGCATCTCGATGGTGGCCACCACCTTCTCGACCGACACGCCTAATCTGGTGGCCGACATCGTGCGCCAGCAGGGAGTCGCTGGCAATTGGGTGTGGTGGGCTTTCCTGCTCACCGGCATGCTGACCACCTTCGTCTACGCCCGGCTGTGGCGACGCTCAGGGGTGGAGACCGATGTCGGTTTCTACGAGCTGCGTTACTCGGGCCGGCTGGCGGCTTTTCTGCGCGGTTTCCGGGCGGTCTACCTGGGAGCCTTCTTCAACGTCGTGATCATGGCCTCGGTGACTCTGGCGGCGATCAAGATCGGCGGCGTTCTGCTCGGCATAGACCCGCTGACCACGGTGCTGGTGGCCGGCTCGCTGACCGTGATCTACTCGATGCTCGGTGGCCTCACCGGGGTGCTGATCACCGACTTCGTGCAGTTTATCGTCGCCATGGCGGGTTCGCTGGCGGCGGCCTATTACGCCTTATCGCGGCCCGAGGTGGGTGGCCTGTCGGGTCTGCTGAGTCATCCCCAGGTACGGGAAAAACTATCCCTGGTGCCGGACTTTTCAGATCCGTCGCTGGTCTTGACCCTGCTGGTGATTCCCCTGGCGGTGCAGTGGTGGAGCGTTTGGTATCCCGGCGCCGAGCCCGGTGGCGGCGGTTATATTGCCCAGCGCATGCTGGCGGCGCGCAGCGAGGGGCACGCCCAGGGTGCGACGCTGCTGTTTAATGTTGCCCACTACGCACTGCGACCGTGGCCTTGGATTCTGGTGGCGCTGGCCTCTCTGATCGTTTTCCCGGATTTGCAATCACTCGCCGTCGCCTTCCCGCAGATCGATCCCGAGGTCTTGGGCCACGACCTGGCCTACCCGGCGATGCTCAGCTTCCTGCCGACCGGCCTTCTCGGCCTGGTGGTGGCTTCGCTCGCCGCCGCCTACATGTCGACCATCTCCAGCCATCTGAATTGGGGCGCTTCGTATTTGGTCCACGACGTTTACCGCCGCTTTGTCGACCCCGAGGCCGAAGATGGGCGATTGGTGATCGTCGGTCGGCTGGCGACGGTGTTGCTGATGGTCTTGGCCGGCTTGTTGGCGCTAGCACTTAGTAACGCGCTGGCCGCCTTTCAGCTGTTATTGCAGATCGGCGCCGGCACCGGCTTGCTGTTTATCTTGCGCTGGTTCTGGTGGCGCATCAACGCCGCTTCTGAACTCACCGCGATGACGGTGTCGTTCGCAGTCGCGGCGTGGTTCCAATTCGGCCATGCCCGGTGCTTCGGCGAACGCCTCGAGGGTTGGCAAGAACTGGTCCTCGGCGTGGCCATCACCACCACCGCCTGGCTCAGCGTCGCCATCTTCGGCCCAGCGACCGACGAAGCGACGCTGCGCAGCTTCTATCGCCAACTGCGCCCCGGCGGCATCGGCTGGCGTCGTCTGCGCCAGCGCGCCGCCGCCGACGGCGAACCGCTGCCGACCGCCATCTCGGGCCTTTCGCGAGGTATCGCTGGCATGCTGCTGGGCTCGGCAGCGGTCTACGCCATCCTCTTCGCCACCGGCCTGCTGCTCTATGGCCACACCGCTGGCGGGCTGGCTCTAGCCCTGCTGGCTCTGCTGGCCAGCGGCGGCATTTATTCTCTGTGGCAAGGAACTGAAGATGAACTCTAGCCTCCATCAGCGGCTGCTCTGGTCGGCACTGGTCCTGGCCTTGCTCAACCCCTCGAACCTAACTTTCGCCACCTCTCCCCCAGTCGAGTCCCTGTCGACCGCTGATCAGCAGTGGGTGGACTCCAGCCTGGCTGCGCTGAGCTTGGAACAGAAGGCAGCGCAGATGGTGATGGTGCGGATCTACGGCCGCTATCACCATCCCGAGTCGAGCACCTTTCGCCGCTTGGAACAGCAGGTTCGCGAACTCGGAGTCGGCGGCGTGGTGCTCTTCGACTCGGATTTGCAGACCGTGCCGCGCTTACTCGACCACTTGCAAGGCCAAGCCGCGCTGCCGCTGTTGGTGGCGGCGGATTTCGAACGCGGGATCAACATGCGCATCCGCCGCGGCGCGGTGGAGATGCCCTGGGCGATGGCCATCGGCGCCAGTCGCTCCACCGCGGCGGCCCGCTTTCTCGGCGAGATCACCGCCCGCGAAGGCCGCGCCCTGGGGGTTCATTGGGCTTTCGCACCGGTGGTCGATGTCAACAACAACCCGGCCAACCCGGTAATCAACCTGCGTTCGTTTGGCGAACAGCCCGAGTTGGTCGGCGAGCTGGCGACGGCCTTCATCGCCGGTGCCCGCGGCCAAGGCTTGCAACACGGCGGAATGATGACCACCGCCAAGCATTTTCCCGGCCATGGCGACACCGCGGTCGACAGCCACCTCGGGCTACCGACCCTAGACTTCGATTTCGAACGCCTCGAACAGATCGAGCTGCGCCCCTTTCGCCAGACCATCGCCGCCGGCGTCGACGCGGTGATGGTTGGCCACATCGCGGTGCCAGCGATCGATCCAAGCGGCGACCCAGCTACCCTCTCGCCGCTGCTCACTCATCGGCTCTTGCGTCAGCGGCTGGGGTTCGAGGGCCTGATAGTCACCGACGCCATGGGGATGGAAGGAGTGGCCGCGACCTGGTTCGGCGCCGCCGCGGTGCGCGCTGTCGCGGCCGGCACCGATGTCGTGCTGATGCCCCCCGATCCGCGCATCGCCATCCAATCGCTAGCGCGAGCAGTGGCCGAGGGGCAACTCACCGAAGAGCGCCTCGACCACTCAGTCCGCCGCCTGCTGGAAGCTAAAGCGCGGCTCGGGCTGCACCGGCAGCGCCTGGTTGGCAACAAGGCCGTCGAGCAACAAGTCGCCCGACCCGCAGACAGCGCCCGCGCGCTGGCCATCGCCCAACGTTCGATCACTGTGCTGCGCGACGCCGACAAACACCTACCGCTGCACGCTGAAAGCGATCCAAATCTGCTGTTGATCGAAATCGAGCAAGGCTTGCGCAGCAGCTCGCGGCTGGCGACGCAGCTCGACCGGCGCAAGATCGCCTACCGCCGCTGGCAGCTGGGGCCGGAAATCTCGCCCCAGACCCTCGACAAGATCATCAAGAGCGCCGACGAACACAGTCATATACTGCTGGCGGCGTTCATTCGCCCCCGTGCCGACGGTGTCGACCTATCGCCCAGCCAACTCGATCTGGCGCAGCGCTTGGCGGCCCTGGACAAGCCACTGCTGATGGTCTCCCTCGGCAGTCCTTATTTGCTCGCCCAGGTGCCGGGAGTCGACACCTACTTCTGTGCTTGGGGCAGCGACGCCTCCAGCCAGGCAGCAGCTATCGGCGCGCTGTTTGGCGAGTTCGACATCGGCGGCCAGCTCCCGGTGTCGTTACCTGGACTGTACGACTTTGGCCACGGCCTGAGGATTCCCCGTCACCCGATGTCGCTCGAAAGAACCAGCGCCGCTGCAGCCGGTTTCCGCACCGCCGGCTTGGCCAAAGTCGAACAGTTGCTCGATGGTTTCGTCAGCGACGGCGCCTTTCCCGGCGGCATCGTGGCCGTGGGTCACCGCGGCAAGCTTGCCCTGCTGCACCCCTTCGGCAAGCTGTCCTACGCCGCCGACGCGGCAGCAGTGACTCACGAGACCCTCTACGACCTCGCCAGCCTGACCAAGGTCATCGCCACCACCACCATGGCGATGATCCTGGTCGATGAGAAACGCCTCGACCTCGACGCCAGGGTCGATAGCTTCCTGCCCTTATTTCGCGGCGCCGGCAAAGAACAGGTCACCCTCCGCCATCTGCTGACTCACTCTTCAGGGTTGGATTGGTGGGCGCCGCTGTTCGAAACTCTTTCCGGACAGCTGGCCTACATCGAGCACATCCAGGCGATGGAGCTGGTCTATGCGCCCGGCAGCGACACCAAGTACAGCGACCTCGGCATCATCCTGCTCGGCGAGATCCTCGAGCGAGTTGCTGGAGAATCGCTGGAGCACTTCTTCGAACAGCGGATCGCCGCTCCCTTGGGGATGACCGAGACCCTTTTCCGCCCCGGCCCAGAGCTCTTGCAACGCATCGCACCGACGGAGCACGACTCTGGACGCGGCCGCCTGCTGCGCGGCGAAGTCCACGACGAAAACGCCTTTGCCCTGGGCGGCGTAGCTCCCCACGCCGGCCTGTTCGCCACCGCCGGAGACCTGGCCCGATTCGTCCAAATGCTGGTCAATGGCGGCGTCTTCGAGCATCGACGGATCATTTCGCGGTCGACCCTCGACCTGTTCACCCACCGCGCCAATCTGGTCGCAGGCTCCGACCGCGCCATTGGCTGGGACACCAAGTCGGCGGAAAAGAGCTCCGCTGGCGACTTCTTCGCGGCCAGCTCCTACGGCCACACCGGCTTTACCGGCACTTCGATCTGGATCGATCCCGAGCGCCGGTTGTTCCTGATCCTGCTGACCAATCGAGTGCATCCAACGCGGGAAAACAACCAGATCCGCAAAGTCCGGCCGGCACTCGCCAACGCGGTGATGCAAGCTCTTGCTGATCCCTGAACTCATGAGCCCACAAACTCGTACGGCACCTTGACCAACTGAGACACCCTCGGAGCTGGCAGTACCTCACTGCGGAGAGTGTCTACTTCCAGACCTCCCCATCCAAGAGTTCTCTGTGGTAGAAAGATATTCTCCACCAAAGAAGATTTCTGTGAGACTATGAACTCAAGAGATGGGATATAGATTCGAATTTTTCGATCAATTCGATCAAGGAGGACGAGAATGGGATTGCCCTTATCCCACAAACCCATGACCGGAGCGCACATCCGCCAGACTGTGCGCCAGATTGCCGCCCAGCTCACCGGCGCCAACCTCCGCCTACACCATCCCACCATCGAGAAACTAGCCGAGAACATGCCCGATGAAGAGGCACCGCTTGAAGACCTTGCCGGGGTCGTTCTAGCCGGGGTTAATCACTGCTATCTCAAACATGCCAACAGGGTCCTGTGGTTTCTAGATCTCGCGCTCGACGGCAATAAAAAAGGCAGCGATCATGCCGAGCAAATGCTCCGAGCCCTGGCTAAGAATCCGACATCGGCACCACCCAAAAACCAAGAGATTCCAGCCAGTGAAGGCCAAGCCAGCTTCACCCTGGCCGAGATCCAACGCGTTCTCGGCGACCCCAAGGACTTCTGGCGTACCGACAACAGCAACTGACCGGCTGAGGTGCTCCCCGGATTCTGTACTATCGGTGGAAAGCGACGGTCGGCGCCATGGCTTCTACCACGCCTTCGATGCGGATCACCGGATCGGTGTTCTTCGACTGCCATCTTTCGATAGGTGTGTTGTTCAGCAAGCGAAAACCCGCTTGTCCGCAAGCCCTGAAGACCAGATCAGACACTCGGTCCACAAGCTCCGGGTCCCAGAAGGAGCGGCCTGAGCGGCGGTCCAAACGAACGACCACATTGAGATTGAGGTATTCGAGCCGCTTAGAGCCCAGGAGAAAGCGCGAGCGCCGTGGATCGTGAGCAACATCACGGGCATCTAGCTCTAGCAAGCTGCCATCTCCCCGAATCACCCTGACCGGCACGCCCTCACCAGGGAAAATCACCTCACTGATCTCCGCCCAAGGAAGGGCTCGCAGAACAATGTCGCGGACCATGGCATCACTAAACAAGTTGCCATCGAGAGCTACGACAACTCGATCGCCCAGCTGGTCGGTGCTGGCAATACCCTCTGGCCGCTCCCGGTTGCCAGTAGCGATGGCTGCCCGGTCCGCCGAACTCTTAACCTTGACAACTGGATCCTCCTGATCGAGGTCCCGCTCTGAGTCGCCCTCGCGCAGCCGGTCATGACGGTCAAAGCCAGGTCCGGGCCGGTCGTTCAGCACTTGCTGCAGCTCGGTGATGCGACCTTCGAGGCGCTCGATTCTCTCCGCGTACTGCTCATTCACCAAGTTCGAAGCGGATTCATCCTCTTCCTCGGACGGTTCTACTCGCAATGAGTTGACGGCAGCTCTGAGGGTCTCGACACGCTCCCGCCTCGCTGCCACCAGTTCTTGTTCGAGGCGCTTGATCCTCTTGCGGTTGTTGCGCGCCGCGTTTTCGGCCTGCTGCAGCTCTTGGGTTTGCTTCTTGGCTTGGTCCTCAGCTGAGATGAAAAACTGGGTCATGGACTCTACTTGGGCCGCAGCATCGTAGGCACGTTCGCGTTCGCTACTCAGGCGGGCGGTGAGGTGGTTGGCCAACATCGCCGTGCAAAGCAACGCCGCAAGGGTGTAGAGCACCGCCGTCTTGTGCCGCAGAAGAAACATCTGTAGTCGATAGAACAGAGTGTCGGGCCGGGCCCTAACCGGCCGCCCTGCTTGATATCGCCGCAGATCCCGTGACAGCCGCTGCACAGATTCGTAGCGCCGCTGCGGCTCTTTGTGCAAAGCCTTCAGCACGATCTTGTCCAAGTCACCTTCCAACCGGCTGCCATGGGCCGCAGGAGAGCGCTTGACAGATGCAGACGGCGGACGAGGTGGCTGATCCCGGACCCGCCGGAGAAAGCCCTCGACAGGCCGAGTACCGAGCTCGAACGGACGACTTCCGGTCAGCAGCTCGTAGAGCAAGACACCGAGCGAATATACATCGCTAGCGGTGGTAATCGGCTGCCTCGCATGTTGCTCGGGACTGGCATACTCAAGAGTCAGCGGCGCCAATCCGGTGGTGGTGGTCGCACCCAGGGTGTCGACGTGAGGCCAAATTAGTTTCGCAATGCCGAAGTCGAGCAGTTTCGGATCGCCGGTCGCGGTCACCAAAATATTCGCCGGCTTCAGATCGCGATGAACTACCAGGCTCTGGTGAGCGGCGTGAACCGCTTCACAGACTCGCCGGAAGAGGTCGAGTCGTTGATCGATCGTCAGCTCTAGCCGATCGCAGTAGCGGTCTATCGGCTCCCCCTCGATGTACTCCATTACCAGGTAGGGACGGCCATCCACATCGCTGCCTCCATCCAGCAGGCGGGCAATGCCAGGGTGGCGCAGATCGGCGAGGATCTGCCGCTCGCGTTGAAAGCGGCGCTCTGAGTCGGCGCCAATCCAGCGATTTCGCAGCAACTTGATAGCAACATATCCGCGATAGGCGCGGTCGACCCGCTCCCCCAGGTACACGGTTCCCATCCCGCCCCGGCCAAGGCGACGCAGCAACCAGTAGCCGCCGACTTGGCGCCGGCGGGCGGGCGACTCCTGAACCGATTCCCTGGCGCTCGCGGCCAAAGCCAGCAACGACTCCTCCATGAAGTCCCCGGCTTCTTCGGCTACCGCCACCAAGGCTTCTACTTCACGGTGAAGGTCAGGGTGATCTGCGCAAAGCTGGCGCAACAACGACCGCCGCTCAGCGGCAGGCGCCGCCAAAACTAGTGGGAGAATCTCCTCTACGCGAGCCCATTGGTTCTTAGTCACTCGGGCTTCACCTCGGCCTGCGAATCGCCGATCGAAGACGCCTGGCGTACATTCAGATAGCGATAGAGCCACAGCTTGGCGGTCCGCCAGCGGTTGTGCACGGTCTGCGGATGGACGCCGAGAATCTCTGCTATCTCCTGGCTGTTCAAGCCACCAAAGAAGCGCATCTCCACAATTTGGCTACCCTGCGGATAGGAACGGCTCAAATCCTTCAGCGCGTCGTCCAAGCGCAGAATGCTCTCCTCGGTCCAGGGGCCAATCCCCAGCTCGTCTTGGTACTCCACGTTGCCAACTCCGGCACCCCGCTTGGCGGCCTTCTTGCGCCGCGCGTGATCGACCAACTTGCGCCGCATGAGGATGGCGAAGACACGTAGGAAGTGGTGCCGGTTCTTGAGCCGCAACTTCCGGTGGCGCAACAAGACCATGAAAGCTTCGTTGACCAAGGCTCCGGTCTCGAGCGTGTGGTTGCGGTTTTCACGGCCGAGAAAGCCTCTGGCGATACGGTTGAGATCGCTTTCGAGAAGTACTGCCAGTGAATCGCAGGCTTTGTGGTCACCAGCGTTCCAAGCATCCAAGAGGCTGGTGATTCGCGGTGCCGAGGCCTCTCCTGGAGCCTGCTGGATCACTCTCCGCCTCTGCGTGTAGAGGAAATTGATCGGCAGCAGCCCGCGGGACCTCGAGCCGTGAGACAAGTTGTACGAGTAGGGATCTTCCGCTTCATGGATAGTTCCTTTTCGGATCGCTCGGTCTACCTCCTTCTTTGGACCGGGCTGAACGCTGCCGAGTTCCAACCAGCAAGGGGGACGTGATCCACGCTAAGGCAACAAGGCCCGGAGACCAAACGGCTCATTTTGGGCGCGCCAGAATGAACCATTCCCCCTCGATTCTCTGCCAGCCAGAGAAGATTCTCCGCTTTTAGTTACGGGAGGAAACGCCTCTCTCTCAAGGCGTCAAACCCACCGCTGTCCCACAAACTTTTCACCCGAACCTCATCTGCCCCGGTGGTCTGACCGGGAGTCAGCCCGCGGCTGTGATTCACCTCATCGCGTGTCAAGACTTTGGAGGGGGCCCTCTGCTTGAGCCGCGTGACGAAGAGGATCCCTTTTGTATTCAGTCGGTTGAAGCACTTGTTGTCGGTGAATCCACGGTCGCAGACCGTGATGCCACCTTGCGGCAGCTTCAGCGCTCTTGCCCAACCGATCTCGTGGACGTTGCCTTCGGTGAGGTCGACGTACGCCGGGAGATAGCCTTCATGATCCGAGGCAACGTGAAGCTTTGAGGCGCCTTGGGTCTTCTGGTACGTTGCCCACGGAAAAATCGACAAACTCAGGTCGATCTTCGAGGCGTACAGCGAGTACGGTTGCCGAGCGTTGAGCCACCCCAAGCTAGACCGACTGACCGGGCCACAAGCCAGATAGTAGAGCTTGTGAGTCTGAGCCAGAAAGTTAGAGCCGATGTCTCGCAGGCCAACTCGGCCGGAAAGCTGCACCGCTGGATCGTGACGGCAGGCGCGAGTGATGACGCCCCGGTTTCAGATGAGCCCTAGCACCGCCACTCACTTCGGCCACCGATTGCGCTTTTCTAAGTGGCACTTGCCAACGAGCCGCCACCGAAGGCGCCTCGTCTCAAGAACGGAGTGACCCGATGGACGGCTCAACCACCCACCTCAAACCCAAGGCCTACTGGCTACTAGCACTGCTAGTGGCTCTGCTAGCGGTCTTGACCACCCTGCCGGCAGTGGCGGGCGGCGGCAACGAGGGCACCACCATCCTGCCCTTTGGACCAGGCCAGCAACTAGTTTGCCGGTCGCCCGAAGGTGTCGACATCTTTCCTCTCAACGGCCAGTGTCCGGAGGGCACGGTGGCGGTATGCGTCCCGATCTGATCGCCTAGCAACGCCGGCCCGACCAACATGAGCCGGCGACCGTGGTCGAAGAGGAAGCCAAGGAGTCGGGTTTGCCGAGGCGCCCGATTCGGCCACGGTTTTCAGCAGGCTCTAGCAGGCGCGGCACTAGCAGGCGCGACCGTGTCGGTGCTTCAGTAGGCGGCGAGATCAACGAATCGCTGATGCTGAGCTTCTCCTCACGCGAGGATTCGGGAGGGCCTTTCGTGGATGTCGTTCGGCTGAGTGCGCTGTGAGGGTAGAATCTGGCCAGCGACCGAGCTGGATTGAATCCCAGCTCAGCACACCACCCAATCAGTAGGAGGGAAATCATGTTGGGGAAAAGCTGTTGTGTGCTCTTGGCGATGGCCTTGATCCCGCTTCTCGCGGACGCCAGGGTTCTGGATGTCGATGTCCAGATCTCGGATAGCGACAACTTTCTAAGTAGATCTGCGAAGATCTTGGTGGTCACGAGTGGCGACTACAGCCCGCAGCTGATCCGCGAAAGAACTAGAGCACACTTCTCACCCGACTGATCAGATTTGAATCTGAGAGCGTATTTCGGAGTCTTGGGCCGGTTTCTCCGCTGGACTTCTCGGCCCCGGTCCCTTGCCTCTGCTTGATGAGTTGTTGCGCCTTTTTTTGGTTCATCCGGGAAATGAGGAGGTCATGGTCTGGTCGGACTCGTCAGACCAGTCCATGCAAGCCCCGTCGCTGGCCCAGTGTGGCGCCATCGTCTGACCGCCTCAAGGGTACGCTTCGCCGGCTCCGCCGCCCTTGACCCGGTCAGCCGCTGTCGCCCCTAGCAGCCCGTGGCAGAAGTCCGTTTCTACAAAATGTGGCCTAAATTGAGGCCAGCCGGCGCAGGTGGTCTGATCGAAGATCTTAGTGGCCAATATCCGCTCTCGTGCGGCAGAAGCCAGCTCAGCAAGCTATATACGGCGCGAAAGCCCTGTTCGAGAGCCGAAAGAAAGCCCTGAAGGGCCCGTGGAGTGCCGGCTCCATACATTTGACGAAGCAGCAGCCCAAGATTGAATCCCGCGATGTGAATCAGCAACCTTTTGCGGATGTTGTCGTGACCTCGAAGGTGGGTCCTTCTCATACCGCCAGTCTCGTAGCAATGGGCAAAGGTGCGTTCTACTTTCTCTCCTCGACGCCGCGACAGCTCGCGGCCT
This sequence comes from Candidatus Multivoradales bacterium, assembly GCA_965248925.1. Lineage (GTDB taxonomy): Bacteria > Acidobacteriota > Thermoanaerobaculia > Multivoradales > J023 > CBDFLE01. The sequence goes on from CBDFLE010000005.1 coordinate 2,114,735, forward strand.
CGACGACCCTTGATCCGTCGACGGTTGGCATACACCGCTTGCTTCTCCGCCTCTTTGCCGCACCAGTTGCGTCGGCCTCGATCCGGTTCCGAAATATAGGTTCGAATCTTCCCTTGACGCTGTGCCTTCATGACCGCGTTACTGTGATAGCCCTTGTCAGCCACCAGCTCTGAACGGACTTTCTCGCTCAAGTGATCGCCAGCCTCCGAATCCTCAACGACATCTTCCAGCACCGCAGCGACTTCATCCAACGTCCGCTCTAGGCTCGACGTGTCCCCTCGGTCTGCAGGTTGCACCGTCACCGCCACAACCGCACCCGTCTCCATATCCACCGCATGCTCGGCTTTGTGCGCCAGATGCGTCCGCCCATCCTTCATTCGCGTGACTTTGGCGTCGGGATCGTGGGGGTTCTTCCAGTCGCCGTTCGACGTCTTTTTGTTCTTCCTTTGGCGGTCAAAACGCGCCAGATCCGCTCGCGTCGGGGTCTCCACACCCGAAGCCTCGGCCAGGCGCGTGAGAAACTCTTCGTAGCTCTCGCCCGAGTCTCGACGCACGATGCTGCGCATCGCCGCGTTCGCCTCGAGGGTCGTCGCATCGATGCCCAGCGTCTTTCCCCGGAGCAAGCCAGCCTTCGCCAGTACTTGCAAAGCCCAAGCAAACACCGCCTCATGGGTCTCGAGATCGATCAGGCGACGGGTCCGAGAGAGCGTCGAATGGTCCGGGGTCTGGTCCGAGAGTTCGAAGCCCAGAAAGTCGCGCAGAGTCATCGAATCCGCAAGCCGCCATGCGATACCTCGCTCAGAGTCGATACCCTCGAAGAAGCCGATCAACAGCAACCGAAAATACACCGCGGGCGCCAGCGAAGGCCGTCCCATCCTCGTAGCGTAAAACCTCGCGCACTGCTCCTCGATAAAGCGATCGAAACCGTGCTTGTCGAGAATCTTGGACAGACGCTCGTAGAAAGGATGTCCTGGGGACTTGGCCAGCGCCTGGGTTTCCACCCAGAGCTGCCGCTGTCTTCGTTTGCTTCGCCTGCCCATCGCCATGGTCGCTACCTCCCTCGGGTGGAAAGATTCTACCAGGGAAGATCGCCAAGACGGCCGTAATCGGGACTTTCACCACGGGCTGCTAGACTTGTGGGCGACGGGGTCAAGACGATCTGGAGGCCGCCAAGCAGGGCTGGGCACAGGCACCGGATTGAGCAATTCTGTGAGCAGGAGGGCGCGCGGGATTTGAGAGTTGTCGCCATGTCGATCATCCTGGTCGTATCTCAAACCAACCCAGGGAGACCGATTCATGGCGACAACCAGCTTCTTGTACCACACGCTCGGCTTGGTCGGATACGTGCAGCGCTGCACCGAGTTCGCCCACGGATGGGTTTACCACCATGTCGAACTCGCTCCCCACAAGCGCACCTGCCGAGCGTGCGGAGCGCGCTGGTACGATCTGCGTCTTGAAGGTGGCTTCGAGCGCACCTTCTTCGCCCTACCCGTGGGGTGGCGACCCCAGTTTGTGGTTCTGCATGGTCATCGCCAGCACTGTCGGCGATGTGGAGAGACCCGGCGAGAGCCGATCGCCTTCACCGAGGGCAAAGAAAGCCATTTGCGGGCCTTCGCGCGTTACGTCGTCCAGCTGTGCCAGATCGCCACCCTGCAGGCCGTCGCCGATCTACTGGGCGTCGGCTGGGACTTGGTCAAGGAGATCCACAAGAGCCATCTCCAGAGGCGCCTGAAGCGGCGCAAGCTCTCCAAAGTTCGCTACCTCGCGGTCGACGAGTTCGCCACCCACAAGGAACACCGCTACATGACCGTGGTGCTGGATCTGGAAAGCGGACAGATCCTCCATGCTCACTCCGGAAGGGACGCCGAGGCCCTGCTGCCCTTCCTCTGGAAGCTCAAGAGTAGAGGCCTTTGTCCCCGAGCTGTGGCAATCGATATGTCCCAGGCCTACCACAAGGCAATCCGGCAGGTCTTCGGCCAGCAGGTCGACATCGTCCACGACCCCTACCATGTCGTGGCTCTTGCCAATCAGGCCATCGACGAAACCCGAAGAGAGAAGCTCAAGCCCTCCTCCCTGGAGCACCTCGCCCTTCTCATGGAGTTGAACCAGCCCCTCTACCAAGCCTATCTCCTCAAAGAGGAGCTACGATTCTTCTGGAACCTACCGAACGAAGAGGCCGGCAAGGACTTCCTCGACGCCTGGACTACCCAGGCCAAAGCCATCGACAATCCCCACTTCGCGAAGCTCGCCAATACCCTCGACAAACATCGCCCAGGACTGCTCAGCTACTTCCGTCACCGCATCTCAGCCGGACCCCTCGAAGGCATCAACAACAAGATCAAGGTCCTCAAGAGGAGTGCCTATGGATTCCGAGACATGGAGTACTTCAAGCTCAGGCTCTTCTTTCTCCATGACCAGCTCACCTCTCCATTTCCCGGATGACCCTCAGGCTTTCATCCGCCAATGCAGATAAGATAACGAGAACAGCTGCACCTCCTAGAACCGACCCGCGGAGACTCAGTGAATACGTCAGCCGACGGTCCACCAGTCGATGTCACCGAACTATTGCTCGCCTGGCGCGCTGGTGACGGCGATGCCTTGGGTGAGCTAATGCCGCTGGTCTATGACCAACTGCACCGGGTCGCCGAACGCTTCGTGCGCGGCGAGCGTCCGGGTCACACCCTGCAAGCCACGGCGGTGATTCACGAGGCTTACTTACGGATGGTCGATCGCACCCACCCGCAGTGGAACGACCGTTTGCACTTCTTCGCCGTCGCCGCCAAGTTGATGCGGCGAGTGCTGGTGGATCACGCCCGCAGCCGGATGGCAAAGAAACGGGGCGCTGGCGCGTTGCATCTGCAGATCCGCGAGGAAGATGCCCTGACCGAAGGCGGCAAGGAGCCCGACGTGATCGACTTGGATGCGGCGCTCGAACGTCTCGCCCGCTTCGATGCACGCAAGGCTTCGGTGATTGAATTGCGCTACTTCGGCGGCCTCAGCTCGGCTGAGACGGCCCAAGTACTGGACTTCTCAGAAGCCACTATCCGTCTTGACGCTCGCTTAGCGAAGGCTTGGCTACGCAACCAGCTGGCCGAGGGATCGAGCCCTTGAACAGTCAGCAGTGGCAACAGATTGAAGCGCTGTTCGCCCGCGCCATTAAACTCGATCCGCGGCAACGCCAAGAGTTGCTCGACCAGCAGGCCGTCGACGATCCGGAGCTGTGCCGCGAAGTGGCGGCCCTGCTCGCCGCCGACGAGGCCCCCGAGGACCCATTGGCGGCCACCGTGCGCGACGCCGCTGCCGAGCTCACCGGCAGCGAGCGGCACTCATGGGTCGGCCGCCGGGTAGGCGCCTGGCGGGTGCGCCAGCGGCTCGGCGTTGGCGGCATGAGTTCGGTCTACCTGGCGGTTCGCGACGACGATCAGTTCCGCAAGCGGGCGGCATTGAAAGTGGTCAAGCACGGCATGGACTCCGACGCCATCTTGCGCCGCTTCGATCTCGAGCGGCACATCCTGGCCAGCCTCGAGCATCCCAATATCGCCCGCCTGCTCGACGCCGGCAGCACTGAGGAGGGCCTGCCATATTTCCTCATGGAGTACGTCTATGGCCTGCCGATCGACCGCTTCTGCGACGAACATCGACTGAGCGTCCAGGAACGCCTGGAACTCTTCCTGCCGGTGTGCGCGGCGGTCTCCTACGCTCACCAGAACCTGATCGTCCACCGCGACCTCAAGCCGACCAACATCCTGGTCACCCCGGACGGCATACCCAAGCTGCTCGACTTCGGCATCGCCAAACTGCTCAATCCAGAGCTGGCGGCAGAGAATCTGGACCTCACCGGCGTGACCTTACAGCCGATGACGCCGGGCTACGCCAGCCCCGAGCAGCTCGCCGGCGCGCCGGTGACCACCGCCAGCGACATCTACTCGCTCGGTGTCCTGCTGACCCTGATGCTGACCGGCCGGCGGCCTTATCGCCTGGACAGCCAACCGGCCGACTTCGAACGCCTGGTCCGCGAGACCCAGGCCGACTCGCCCAGCGCGACGCTGGCCCGGCCGCCCTCCGAGCAGCTCGGCGAGCCCAGTGTGGAGGAGATCGCCGAACTCCGCCGTAGCCAACCCAGCGCGCTGCTGCGCAGCCTTCGGGGCGATATCGACGCGATCGCCGAAACCGCCCTGCGGCAAGAGCCTCAACGCCGCTATCCCTCCGTGGATCGCTTGAGCGAAGACCTCAGGCGCTTTCTCGACGGTCGCCCGGTGTCGGTGCGGGGCAACGACTTCACCTATCGCGCCGGCCGCTTCCTGCGCCGCCACCGCTGGCCGATCGCCAGCGCCGCGCTGGCCGCCCTGGTGCTGATCGCCTCCCTCATCGCCCTGGTCGTGCAGAGCCAACGCCTGGCCAGCGAGCGCGACATCTCCAACCGTCAACGGCTGCGCGCAGAGCGCGTGTCGAGCTTCTTGATCGATCTATTCCAAGTCACCGATCCGAGCCAAGCTCAGGGAACCACGGTCACCGCCCGCGAGCTGCTCGACCGCGGCGCGATGGGACTCTCAGAGGATCTGCACGACGAGCCGGCGGTACAAGCCACCTTGCTGCAGACGGTCGGTCAGGTCTATCAGCAGCTCGGTCTCTACGACAGCGCCGAGCCACTGCTCGAGCGTTCGCTGAGTCTGCGCCGGCAGAGCCTCGGGGCGGAACACGAGACGGTCGCCGACAGCCTCAACCGGCTCGCCATCCTGCAAGTCTCTCGCGGCTACTACGACCGGGCCGTACCGCTGTTCCGCGAAACTCTGGAGCTGCGCCAACGGCGTTTCGGGCCTGAGCACGAGCTGATCGCGGCGAGCCTCAACAACCTGGCGCTGGCCTATCACGATCTCGGCGAGCTGGCCGAAGCCGAGCAGCTCTACCGCCAGGCGATGGCGATGGACCAGGCCTTGTTCGGCCGCGACCACCCGGCGACGGTCACTGACGCCGCCAACTTGGGCTTGCTGCTGCACGACCTGGGCCGCGATAGCGAAGCAGAGCAGCTGCTGGTACACGTCGTGCGCATTCGCGAAGGGGAACTCGGGCGGCGCCACCCCGATGTCGCTGAAGCACTGACTTTCCTCGGCATGGCGGTGGTCGGCCAGGGGCGCCATGGCGAAGCGGAGACCATACATCGGCGCGCCCTCGACATTCACCGAGATGTGCTGGGCAACCAGCACCCGGAGCTGGCGCGCAGCCTGCGAGCGCTGGCCGAGACGCTACTCGCCAGCGGCCGCCACGAGGCCGCCGAGACCCTCGAACGAGAAGCTCTCGAGCTGCGCCGCGGGCAGCTCGGCGAGCACCATCCGGAAGTGGCCAGCAGCCTGGCCGGCCTGGCCGCCACCGTCGCTGATGTGCGGCCGGCCCAAGCCGAGCAGCTCTACCGCCAGGCTTACGAGCTGCAGCGCCGCACCCTGCGTCCCGGTCATTTGGAGACGGCCGCCACCACCGTCGGCCTGGGCCGGCTGCTGCTGACCCGCGGCGCGGCGGCCGAGGCCGAGCCATTGCTCGCCGAAGCGCTGGCCATCTACCGCCGTTACTTGCCGGAAAACGACCGCAGGCGCGAATCGCTCAGCGCCGACCTGGAGCGCTGCCGTCGTCAGTCGCGGCCCTGACCCCGAGGTTTCTTATCGCCTTGGCTGGCGATTGCCGCTTTAGCTTGTCGAGCCGATCTTCGATCGGAGGTCATTTCTTTCTGGATGTAGAGAAAAATAGAAAAGGAACTCGACATGCAAATGCGTCGCACCCTCGCCGCCTCGTTGGTAATGCTGGTCACCAGCGCTCACCCCGGACTCGCCCAGGCCGAAACGGCCGCCACAGCCGAGGCCGTCAGGCCACCGAGCTTCACCTTTGGCAAGTCCCTCGACCTCGCTCTTCCCGCCGGGTCCGATCCGACACACCTGATCGTCAAGGTCGCCAAGCCGGCGGCGATACCGACGGATCGGGCCAAGGCCGATGGCACCCTGACCACCAACGCCAGCACGCCGGCTCTGCTCGACACCCTAAGAGCGCGGGTCGGCGGAATGACCGTCATGCCTCTATTCGACATGCCGCGGCTGGCGCTCGACATGTTGCGCCTGGAGGGGGAGCGGCGCAGCGGCAAACGGTTGGTCGATCTCTCGACCTTCTACGTCGTGCGCCTCGGCGACGCCGCCGCCGCCGCCGATGTTCTGGCGGCGTTGCTGCTCGACGACAATGTCGAGACGGTCTACGCTCGACCGAGCACCACCGGGCCGGTAGACATCGCCCCTCCCACTCCCTACTACGGAAGCGGACAGACCTACCGCGGCATCGGCCCGGACGGCGTCGATTTCGATAGTGCGACCAGCGCGCCGGAGAATCTGAGCGGCGCCGGAGTGACCCTCGCCGACGTGGAGCAGAATTGGAGCCTCGACCATGAAGACCTCGATCACCTGCTGGCCTCGCAGATGCCGGCGGCACCGCTGGTGCCGGTCTGCGATTGGGCGGATGCCGATTGCGACAATCCTCTCGGTCGCTGCTCGACCCGACCGACCAGCTGCACCAACCCGGCGGATGTCGATCACGGCATGGCCGTTCTCGGTGTGCTGACTGCCAACCGTGGTTCCTACGGCGTCGACGGCTTCGCCACCGGCGCCACTATCCGAGTGGTGCCCACCAGCCGGCTGAGCAACCCGAACTGGACCGGGGTCAATGCCGTCATGACGGCGATTCTGGCGCTAGATCCCGGCGATATCATCCTGTTGGAAGCACAGATCCAGGTGGGCTTGGCAGACTTCGTCCCCTTCGAGACCTTCCCGGCAGAGTTCGCCGTCGTCGAGCAAGCGACGGCGCTGGGGATTCATGTCATCGAGCCCGCCGCCAACACGCTCCATGGCATGAATCTCGATACCGACCCGCGAGTCCTCGAGCCCGGCAGCACCGGACCGCTACCGCGCAGCCTCTTCAACCGCTATGTTCGCGACTCCGGCTCGGTGCTGGTCGGTGGCGGCGATTCGGCCTCTTTCTTTCAGCAGCCCAACGGCAACTACCATCGCCGCTATTGCAACTCGAACTACGGCAGCCGGGTCGACACCTACGCCTGGGGACAGAACGTCACCACCGCCGGCTACGCCGGACGAATTCCGGGTGCCGGCTGCAACCTACACACCAGCAGCCCGAACCTGAATCAAGATTACACCGCCTGTTTCAACGGCACCTCCAGTGCCGGCGCCATCGCCGCCGCCGCCGCCGCCCTGCTCGAAGAGCGCCACCAGCGAGACTATGGACGCCCTTTCAGTCCTCGCGAATTGCGCAACCACCTGAGCCTCGGCACCCCTTCGACCGCGCCCATAATCTCCACCTGCGCCAACGTCGTCGGCACCGTCGGCCACCAACCGGATCTCAGGTATGCCATGGACTTCCTCGATCAGGGCGGCATCATCAGCCATCTATTCGAGGCTGAGCCCGGAGTCGCCACCGGCAGCCCCGAGTATGAGTTCGGTGCCGCGATCGCCGAAGTTGGTGATCTGGACCAGGACGGCACGGTCGATCTGGCGATTGGCGCGCCGAATACCACCGTGCCGAACGGCACCGGTGGGACGATCACCGAGGCCGGCAGAGTCTACGTCTTCTCCGGCCGCTCTGGCCGGCTGCTGCTCCGCCAGGATGGCACCCAGGCTTTCGAGCACTTCGGCTCGGCGGTCGCCAAGCTGGATAGCTGGCCGGGCTTTCCTTGGGGTGGCGTGGCCATTGGCGCCTCTGGCTGGGACGACACCACCGCATCGCTCACCGATGCCGGCGATGTTCGAACTTTCTGGTATATCCCAATTTCGACCACGCCGAGCGGCAACTCACTGCAGCCAATCCCCGGATCGGCCTACAACGGAACGACCACCAGCGAGTTCTATGGCGAAGCGATCGCCTATCTGGCGCCGGACCGGATCTTGATCGGCGCTCCCGGCGACGTCCAGGCCTTCCCCGCTGCGGTGACGGGCAGCGCGACGGTGTTAAGAGCCACCGGCCAGGTGCTTTACAAGAGCAGCGGCACCGCGATTGGCGATGACCATGGATATGCTGTTGCCGCCGCTGGCGATCTCAACAGTGACGGGACTACCGACTGGCTGGTCGGTGCTCCGGGCGCGGTCGTTTCGAGCGTCGCCGATTCTGGAACCGTCACCGCCTTCTCCGGTGCCACCGGCACCGTGCTGTTCTCCAAGAAGGGTGATCGGGTGGTCAATCTCTCGACTCCGGCCTTGCGCTACGGTTCCGCCCTGGCGACGGTCGACTTCGATAGCGACGGCACCCCCGAGGTCGCGGTCGGGGTGCCGGGCTCGCCTCATTCCGGTCCCGGATCGACCACCGGACGGGTCGACTTGCTGGACAAGAGCGGCAATCGCCTGGCTTGGGTCTCGGGCACCCATCCGCGCTCTTTCTTCGGCTCTTCCCTGGCCTCGGTCGGCGATTTCGACGGCGACGGCTTTGACGATCTGGCGGTCGGCGTGCCAACCAATACCTCCGCGTTCTTCCTCGCCACTCCCGGTGGCGAGGTGGTGATCTTGCGCGGCCGCAAGCCCAACAACGACGGCAGCTACACGCCGATCGCCCAGCGGCGCTTCTGGACCCTCGCTCCGCGCACCCAGTGGGGCTCAGCGGTGGCGGTATCAGCCGACTTGAACGGCGACGGCAACCCGGAGGTCTTCGCCGCCGAGCCGTTCGGGCAAGATGGTGGGCGGGCGTTCATCTTCAGCTCCGGGCCGGCGCCCGATCCCTGGGCCAACCAGCCGCGGCTGATCGCCGACGCCGGGGTGATCGAGGTCAAAGACGTCTCGACCAACGGCCAGGCGTCCGGCTGTGACGGCCTCACCGGTGGCCTCACCTCACCCGCGGACAGCAGCTTCGTCATCGATGCCGGGCCCGCTTGGGCCGGAGAGAGTTTCGCCGTCCTCGGCATCGATGCCAACGGCGCCTTCATCGACTGGGGCCCGTTCCTGGTCAACAACATCGGCACTCTCGATGCCAATGGGCGCAGCCCGCTGATCTCACCACCGACCCTCGGTCCCTTCCCGGCCAATCAGACCTGTCCGACCTTCATCGGCGCAAGTTTCGATTTCCTTGGCGTGGCGTTCAAACTGCGGGGAGGAGTCATCACTGAATTGCAAGTCACCAATCAAACATCGGTACAGCTAATCACCGAATTCACCAACTGCACCTGCCCGTAGCAATGCTCCGCGCCGTCTCCGGTACCGGCGTCAGCGCGGCTTCTCGCTAACTGGAGTTCAGACCTTCGGCCAAGTCACTAGCCGAAGGTCTGGCTGCGAAGCAATAAATAGCCTCATCGCAATACCAGTAGCGCGGCGACTGCCATCGCGACCCCGCTGTTCTTCTTGCCGCGGCCGACTGGGTCACCTGATCGAGTGCTAGGCTCCACCACCAACTAGGAGTGCTCGATGTCGCCCAGCCCCCCTGTGCCGTTGTCCAATTCCCGTCTTGAAGAGCTTCTCGAGCCCAGCTTTAGCGGCTCGCGGCTGAACCTATTCTCGATCCGGGCGTGCTTCTTCGTTGCCTTCTTCGGCGGCGTCTTTGCCACCGCCGTTTTCGGCCTGGTCAACGCCAGCCGCATGAGTCGAGGGTGGAGGGACGGCTGGATCTATGTGCTGGCGGCGATCGTCTGGGCGGTATTTGTGGTCTGGGCCGCCTATGGCCTGACCACCGGAACCCTCCCGTCGTGGTTGCGCTTCGCCGGTTCAGGGCGCTCGCTACGCTATGCCGGACGCTTCGTAGCTTTGGCGGTTCTGGGCCTGATGTACCTGCGGCAGAAGACCTTTTTCCGCACCCAGGAACTCACCGGCGCCGACCCCGCCGATCCATGGCCGGTGGCCTTGAGCGCCTTCGCGGCGGCCTTTTTCATCACCTCCGGTTTGGCCTTGATCGGCCATCTCATGGCGGGCGCATAAGGGACGGCGAATTTTGCTTAGCGGCCGCTTGCCGCTATTCGAAGAACGCCAACTCGGCGGCGTCTACGACGAAGCCGAGCGGCTCATCACCGATCAGTTCCGCAAATTCGCTAGTTCGGCGGCGCTAGGCTACCGCCACCACCAACGCTGTCAGCAGCCAGCCGCCCCTCACTTCGAGTTCAGCGGCTCGCCCATCTTTGGTGGTTGGAATGGGTCGTCTCTTTGCACCAGTCGCGAACCGCAGCCTGGCCTCGGATAGCGCGTGGAAGCCTGCAACGGCGCCCATAACATCGCTGCAAGATGAACCTCCCGAACCCCAAGCCGTAAAGCCTGATAGCTGCTGAAGACCCAACCATGGAAATTCGCCGGGCGCCGCCATGAGATCCAGATCTCGCCTCGCGAACTCACTACAAAGAGAATCTCAGCATGACTCACCGAGCCGAGCACCACGACCCGAGGAAAGGGATCGCCCGAGACGAAACCCAGACTTTCGCCGGCACGGGGACCCCAAGATCCACTGGACCGACCCTGCACCGTGGAAAACTCCTCGGAAGATATGTCGTTCTCTACGCTTTGGGAAGCGGTGGCATGGGCACCGTCTATGCCGCCTTCGATCCCGAGCTTGAGCGCAAAGTCGCTCTCAAAGTCCTGCGCCACGACCTCCGCCGGTCCGCAGGCGCCGCCGCCCAAGCGAAACTCCGCCGCGAAGCCCAGGCAATAGCCAAGCTCGCCCATCCCAACGTGGTGGCGGTCCACGATGTCGGCAGGGTCGAGGATCAGTTGTTTATCGCGATGGAGATCATCGAAGGCTCGACCCTGGGCCAGTGGCTAGACCGGCCAGGGGTCAATTGGCGACAGGTGATCGAGGTTTTTCTCCAGGCTGGACGGGGCCTGGCCGCCGCCCACGATCAGGGCCTGATCCATCGCGATTTCAAGCCGAGCAACGTCATGGTCGGAGCCGACGGAAGAGTCCGCGTGCTCGACTTTGGCCTCGCCCGTGCCGCGGATTCCCCACTCCCACACCCACAGGTCGATCGCGAAGACTCGATGAGTTCCGGAACCGTGCCTGTTAGACCCTCGATACGACCCCAAATGACAACCTCCCGAGGCTTGGGAACCCCGGCCTACGTTGCCCCTGAGCTGCTGACCGGGGCCTCCCCCGACGCAAGATCCGATCAATATAGTTTCTGCCTCTCCTTCTATGAATCACTGCACAGCGAGCTGCCGGGAGCCACCACTAGCGGCCGCAACCAGCAACCGAGAATCCCCAGATGGCTCCGTCAACTGCTTGCCCGTGGTCTCTCTCCAGACCCCGATCAGCGCTTTAAGTCGATGAGAGCCTTGCTCGCAGCGCTCGAAAAAGGCGCTCACCGGCGAGCCAGGCAGTGGCTAGTGGTGGCAGTACTGGCAACTGCCACGGTGACGTCCTTCGGCCTCTGGCGCTCCTTTCGGCCACTCAACCCGATGCTTTGCCAAGGTGCTGAACGCCGGCTAGAGGGGATTTGGGACGAGCAACGCAAGGCGGCGGGCTTGGCCGCCTTCACCGCTGTTGGCGAACCCTTCGTGATGGACACCTGGGAGCAAGTCAGCGCGACTCTGGATTCCTACACCGCCAACTGGACCCGGCAGAACGTCGAAGCCTGCGAAGCCACCCATCTACGGGGTGAGCAGAGCGAGCAGCTGCTCGATCTGCAAGTAGCCTGCCTCGATCGGCGACTGCAGGAAGTCGAGGCGGCTACTGATCTCCTCCTCGAGGCAGACGAGCAGATCGCCTACAACGCGATCAAACTTGCCAACTTACCCGGCGATCTTGGGCTCTGTTCCGACCGCGAAGCGCTGCTGGCGGATCTTCCACCGCCGCCGAATCCCGAAACCGCCAGCCGAGTCAGCGAGATTCGAGCGCTGCTCGTCGAGGCCCGGGCGCTAGACAACGCCGGCAAATATCACCAAGCCCACTCTGTCGCCATCTCGGCGACGAAGCAGGCCGCCGATTTGCCCTACCTACCGATCCAAGGCGAGGCTTTGTTTCGCCTCAGCCAGGAGGCGGCTCGGGCCGGCCAGCGAGCACAGATGACCGATACCCTGCTCGAGGTTGCCAGAATTGCCCTCACCGCCAGCCACGACGAGCTACTGGCGCGCGCTCTGACCCACTTGATTCTGGCCAGTTGGCTGCGCGGCGAAGGAGCGGAAGCTCACCGCTGGGCCGATCTCGCGGAGGGAGCCATCGAGGGTCTGGCCCGGCCTCATGAGCTGATCAGCCAACGCTTCTTCTTCCTTGGCATGGTCGCCAACATGGAAGAGAAACCCGAGGCGGCGATCGCCTTCTTCCAGCAGTCGGCGGAGACCAATCTGAGGACCAATCCTCTCGACCACTTGGTGACGCTCAACAACCTGGGTGTCGCCCATCGCCTACTCGGTCAGCTTGACGAGGCACGGGCAAAGTATCAAGAAAGTCTGGAGGTGACCCGGCAAGCCTACGGTGCCCGACACCCGGCGCTGGCCGGTATTTATGTCAGTCTCGGCGAGCTGAGTCTGGACCAGGGAGACTTCGAGGCAGCACTGTCGTCCTACCGCGACTCCCTCACCATTAGCACCGCCGCCACCAGCGCCGCGGATCCCCACCGCTCCTTTGCCCTGATCGGGATCGGTCGAGCTCTCCTCGGTCTCGGTCGTCCTACCGCCGCCCTCGAACCGCTCGCCGAAGCTGTCCGCCTGGGCGAGGCTCAGACCCTCGATCCCCTAACCCTGTCGATCAGTCGCTTTCAGCTGGCTCGGGCCCAATGGGATTCGGGAGCGGACCGGGGCCGCGCCAGAGGCCTCGCGGTGCAGGCAAGAAACACCCAACAAACCCTCGGCGAGCGCGCTGCCGCGGAGCTGACGGCATCAGAGACCTGGCTCGCCGAGCATCGTTGAAAGAGGGAGCCAGCAGAAGCGCCGGCCCCCTTCACCGCTCAATCAGCGAGATCGAAGTGCCCGCTCACCAGCAGAAGTTGGACGAAGGAAGAGGCGCGAAGCAGCTCCCAGGAAAAGCAAAGGTCCAACAGTACGAAGTCTCGTTCGCGACACTTTGCGAAGTCGTCGTACTGCAATTGGCGTGGGTTGTAGTAGTCGTCGTGGTGACTCTGAAGACCCGTCGAGTATCAAAGTAGAAATCGATCGGATAGGGAGCGAAGAATCTGCGGTCTTGAACACAGGTCGGCCCACCTATGAAGGTCTCTGAGATCAGCACAAACGACTGAGTCGTCGTGGTCTTCGGAGTGCAAGTGGCAGGAACGCAATCATCAAGACATTGTTCGTAATCGTCATCACATGCGAGATGGCATGAGAAGGGAGGGCCTCCGCAAGCGTTGTGACAGGCAGTCTCTTCTGCCACGCATTGGTTCTCACAAGCACCCTTTGCGGCAACCGGATCAGCGATCCTGTGCTGCACGGCGTCCGAGCTCAAGTTCGAGCTAAGGGCGTGAGGGGTAGGCATGTCCTGTTGTAACGCGGTGGTGCGCGATTCTAGCTCGGCTAAGGAAAGAGTCTCGAAGACCTCGCCATTGAGGCGTAGCACCAGCTCGACTTCACCATCGCTAGTCTTCTCCGTGCGGCGCAGCTGAGCCCGCCGAGCCGGATCGAGCGCCAGCAGCTCGACCACCGAGCCGCCGAGGTCCTGCTGCACAGGTCCCGCAGCGATCAGTGGTTTATGCTCGCGCAGCGTAATCTGCTCTAGAAACAGACTTCCGCCATCGAGAGTAGCCTCGAACTCGACGAAGTCCGCGCCGGCAACAAGCACTGTCGAAAACTGATAAAAAAGGAGCGTTCGATCGACTTCATAGGCGCCTTCGGTGACCAGGACGTCCGAACTCGCACGAAGTTTGGACAACAGCTCCTCGGTCTGGCAGCCTTCGCCAGCGGCGAACACCGGAACCGAGATCAGCAGACTGAGAGAGAGCAAGGCAAGGATGATTTTTTTCATAGTGAGGTATCCTCTGTCGATGATGAGCCGACGGCAGACCAGAGCGTCGCGGCCGGCGGAATGAACCTTTAGGACTTTGCTGTGTGATCTCTGGATCAGAACCGTATGCACGGCGCCAACCCGCATTGAAGAATTTCAGTCTCCTTTTCGAATAGTGCAGGCGGCCCTCTGATCGGCCAGCCACAGCCGATACTCGGTTCTCCCCGCGGGCTGTCGTCTCGGGTGTTTCTGTGAGCACCAATCAATATACAGTCCTCGATGTTGTCCTCGTTTGGGATGATGCCAACGACGATCGACCAGCACCCATCATTCTTTGCCAAGATGCAAAGAGCTTGCCACTCGAAGAAAAACCGTTGCGAGCGGGCTCTGCATAGAAATTGAGACAGCGACACAAACGAACGGTGCGCGTTTGCGACCCAACGGGTGCGAGGATCCGCTCACCCAGCACGCGGAACCGCGCGGATTGAGCACGCCCCCAGGAGGGGTCACTCGTAGCGCAACTCGGCTCTTGCCACAGCCTCTTAGAGAGGATGCCGCGCCAGGCGGCGGCGCAGGGCATCGCGGGAGATTCCAAGCAAGGCAGCCGCTCGGGTCTTGTTACCACCTGTGCGCTGCATGGCTTCTTCGATGAAGAGTTTTCGATGTTTCTGAGATCTAGCTGGGTGAGGCGGCTCAGGTCAATTTCTTGAGGGTTGAACTCACCGGGCGGAGTGCTTGGCTCCGCATCTACGGCTAGCATTGACGGCGGCTCGAACGCACGGTTCGAGTCTAAGGCTTCCTCGACCAACTCTGCGCTGATCGCCTGCCCGTCGAGACAGAGATGCACCAGACGGCGGACTCCGTGCTCGAGTTCGCGGACGTTGCCCGGCCAAGGTCGGGCGGCCAGTCGTTCGAGAGCCCGGACAGTGATTCCCCGAACTGAGCGACCCGACTTTCGATTTGCCTTGACCAGGAAACTCTCGACGAGAAGCGGAATGTCCTGCCGCCGCCGGCGCAACGGCGGAATCTCCACTACTAGACCCGCCAGGCGATAGTAGAGGTCCTGGCGAAAGGCCTTTTCTCGCACCAGTCGATCGAGCTCGATGTTGGTCGAGGCAACAATCCGCACGTCCAACGACAGCGGCAGGCGCGCTCCCACCGGATCGACTTCTCTTTCCTGCAACACTCTCAGGATCTTTGCCTGGAGTGCGGTCGACATTTCGGCGATCTCGTCGAGAAAAAGAGTGCCTCCCTGCGCCTGGCGAAACTTGCCTGGCCTGGCGGCCACCCCCGTCGCCACCCGCTCGCCGACCCCGAAGAGTTCCGACTCCAGAAGCTCAGCAGGAATCGCCGCGCAGTTGAATCCCACAAAGGGGCTGGAACGGCGGCCAGCCGAGGCATGAAGGATCCGCGCCAGGTACTCTTTGCCCACCCCGGTTTCGCCAACCAACAACACCGGCAGATCGCTGGCCGCCACTGCAAGAAGCTGCCGATAGAGGGCGATCATCGCCGCTGAACGCCCGACGACATAACCTTCTGGAAAAGCCAGGGGCGGGATCGGAGCTGGCGTCCCTGCTTTGGCCAGAGGAGTTTCCTGCGCCTCTTGAAAACGGTCGGCGGGTTGCGGGACGGCCAGGGTAACCGCTAGCGCACCGTCCTTCGAAGCGGCCTCTGTCAGCTGCAAACACACGGGTCCGAAGCGGATTTCGTCGTCGCTGTAGAGCTTCGTCTCGCCCACCGATATACCGTTGACGAAAGTCCCGTTCTTGCTCGCCAGATCCTCGACCCGGAGCCCGTCCTGATCCAAGAAGATCAGCGCATGACACATCGAAACACCGGCGATCGGCAGCAGAACTTCCGAACTCGCTGCGCGGCCGACCCGATTGGCACCAGGCCGGAGCCCAAAGCGACACCTGCGGCCTTCGATCAAGCCACAGAGCGCTAGCTCCGGCGACAGACTTTTGTCCACACTCATCATTAGCGCCTCCTCCTACCCTCGCCTACTAGTACTGCTGCCGTTGTGCTCGAAGATTCACCGCGCTTAGGGTCCCCGCCACCCACCGAGTGTCTCGGTCCGCTGCTCTGCGGCATATCGAGGCAGTTGCTACAGAAGCTTCAGCGCACCGACGCCGAGTGAACGACACCGAGTACCAGAGCGGTCTGACCTGCGCCCAGAACGTGGGGGCTGATCTTGGCTTCCCGCCTGCTGTCGACGTCTGTGTCGCTAGCCAACCTTAGTCCTTTATTCGGCACGGTGCCCCCTGAACAATCCCAAGGGCCAGACGACTACCTATGAGTCCAGGTGAAGGGGCGCAAGGCTTGCGCCCGTCCTTGGACCCGAAGTGTGTGGTATTCCTAGCTAACTACGCTACTTTTGGATGCCTCTGCGGAACGCATCCAGCGCGAGTCTCGCCAGCGAACTCCTGTGGTGCCAAGAAAGCGAGTGAACGCGGGCTTCCAGGCGATCAAGCACAGCCGCCCAGCGACCGCCGAGAGATCGTACCTGGCCGCCTCTCTCACCTCGCGCGACGACGCCGAGCAGACTTTCCGGGAAGTGTTCCTCGACCGCCGACGAGCGGTCCCCAGCCAGCCAGAAACGGCCGCCTGGCCAAAGCTCGGAGCTTCCTCGAGAAAGCCTCAAGTGGCTCAGGTCCGCCCGCAATCTAGTCGTGTTCGGCGGCGCTGGCCGCGCCTACCGCGGCGTCGAGAAGTACTTGCGCGCGGCCAAGCTCTATTGAGTGGCGCCCTCTTCCGTCAGGCGAATCGCCGTCACCGTGACAATATCGAAGAGATTGACCGGCAGACGCCAATCGGCCCCCGGCCAGCCGCGGAGGTGAAAGCCGCCCAACAAAGTCTTACCCAGTCGTTCAACCAGATAGCCGAGGGTGTAGAAAGAAGCCCGCGCGCGCATACTCTCGACCTGCAAACCATGCTCTTCGAGCAGCACTCTCAAGCTCTTGCGAGAATAGAAAAAGAGGTGCTCCGGCAGGGTGTAGAGATGCCAACGCCGGCCCGAGATCCGTGCCAATAGGCTACCCACATCGCCGGTGGTCAGCACCAAGCGACCGCCAAGCCGCAAGACTCGAGCCGCCTCTGAGATTGCTCCTTGAGGATCGGGAAGATGCTCGATCACATCCCACAGGGTCACCACGTCGAAAGTGGCACTGGCGTAGGAGAGCTGCACGGCGCTGCTAACCACTACCTTCCCTCCCACCCGTCGCGAGGCCTCTGCCGTGGCGGCGATCGACAAGTCGACGCCGCGCGCCCGCCAGCCCAGCTCAGCCGCCTCCTGCACGGCGTAGCCATAGGCTGCACCCACATCGAGCAAGTCTGCGCCGGGTCGCGGCAGCGGCAAACGGGCTAGCCGCTGCCTGAAGGTCGAGCGAAAGGCCTCTGCCAACTTTCCGTAGTCGTCGTAACCACTGGCCGCCTTGGCGCTAGAAAAGTACGAACCATCATAAACCGCCGCCGGATCAAAATCGTCGTCTGGCTGCCAGCTGCCTAAGCCGCACTTCGGGCAGGCAAGAATGTCCACCTTCTTTTTGCGCAGGGCGACTTCCAAGGGATGGTGAGCGCACACCGCACAGGCGGCGTCAGCTACGGAGCGACGTCGGCCCCCGAGCCAAAATATGAAAATGCAGATCAACAGGCCAACAGACGACGACACCAGTCCAAGAACAACGCTCTGGGGCCGATATTCGAAACGCACTCGATGGGTCCCCGGTGACAGCTCGACGGCGCGGAAAAGACCGTTGGCGGTCAGGATCTCGGCGCGGCGGCCGTCTACCGACGCACGCCAGCCAGGAAAGTAGCTATCAGTCAGCACCAGCAAACCGCCGCCCACCGGTGCTGCGGCCTCGATCTCGACCTGTTCCGGCGAATACTCCACGATCCGCGCCGGCTGATGGCGCCGCTGGCGCGACCGCATCTCCGGCGGCCGATCCACCAAGACCACCCGCCACGGATCGAATTGATTCCTGGCAACCCGCGACAGAGCCTCTTCCCGAGTCGCGACTTCGAATTGAGTCGCGACATAAGTTCGGGGTAGAGCGTCTTCATTAGTATAAGTCTGCAAGCTGGCGCGCGGATGCGGCCTCGGCTTGGGACCCGGCCCGGTTCGGTCTCCCCTGATGGCCTCGGCTGGCACAACCCGAACACGGAGACCAACGCTGAAGACATCGAGCAACGTCCGGCCCTGCTTGATCGGCAGAGAGGTGAGCGGAAACCGCGGCTCAGTTCCGCTGATCAGCTGATGCACGCGGGAAATTCTGGCAGGAGCCAGGGGTTCGAGACAAGAGAGAAACTGGATCTGATCGTGAGGCACCCGGCCCATCTTCGGCATCAGTCCGGCCAAGGCCAGGCGCTGGCCGTCCAAGCTCTCCGCCAATTGATCCATTTGCTGATCGTCGAGAAAAACATACTCACGGCTGTAAGACTGAAGCCAACCGACGGCAAGCTGCCGCAGCGAGCCGCCGGCCGGCCTGGTGGCTTGCGCCAGGTCAGCCACCAAGAAGGCCAGCAAGACGAAGGCACAGACCGTCGCCAGCTGCCGGCGGCGACGCCCCCAAACCGCCACGACGGCAGCGATGGCAACCGCCACCAGCCAGCGCTCGAAGGCGCCCGGCTCGCCCAGCCTGACCATCGCCACGGAGATTAACAAGATTCCGACTAGCGCTGCCCAGCGCCCCCAACGCCAGCGCGCTGCGGCGAACCCGCGCGCGACTTGATCTAACCCGGCGGCCGCCAGAACAAGAGCCGCGAAGAAACTCAGCAGGCGCAAGCGCTCCGGATCGCGAAACATACCTGCTGCCGGCAGCCAACCGAAGAGCCTTGCTGCCGGACCATGATGACCTTCAGACAACAGCAAAGCCGCCGCCCCAAGGCATAAAAAGAACCACAGGCGTGCTCGGCGTGCTCCCCCCGCTAGACCTAAGATGATCAACAGCAAGGTCGCGGTACCGATGTAACCCGCTCTATTAAGGTACGAAAAAAACGGCACTCTGGGCCGCGGGTCTAGCGCATTGCGCAGCAGCCGCGCGCTGCTGAGGGGATTCCCTAGGTAATGCACCTGAGCGGAGTCGAGTTCGCTCTGGCGGGTGCTCTGACGCACCAACTCGAGAGTCGGAATCACCTGCGCACCGGCCAGCAAGCCGGCAATTCCAGCCGCCGCCGCCAAACGGCCAATGCTCGGCCAGCACGCTCGCCAACCAGCACCCTCTCGTGCCTTGGCAACCAACCGCAGCAAGGCATAGGGCACCAACAAATAGACCGTGTAAAGCACAAATTGAGGGAACCCCGCCAACACCTGCAGCGCGGCCACGATCGCTAACCCCATCACCGTGCGCCAGCTACTATTTTCAACCACCCGGTCGACGCCCAACACCAACAACGGCAACCAGACCAGCGCTGAAAGGGATGAAGGCCACAAGCTCCGGCCGAGGGCGAAAGCAAAAACAAAGAGAATGCCACCCGCCGCCGCCGCTACCGAACGGTAGCCCCAGGAACGTAGCAGCCAAGCGGTAAAAAGACCCGCTAGAAGAGTCTCAAGCAATACACGCAAGGCGATCGCCTCACCTGTCGGCAGTACCAAAGTGAGCCAAGTAAAGGGGTAGAAGACCCCGACTTGCAGCGTCGCCAGCAAGGGCAAGCCGCCGCAGTGATAGGGATTCCACAGCGGTAGCTCACCAGCTCGAAGGCGGCTCGCCGCAAGGTCGGTTACCGGCAAGTAGTAGTTCAGCAGGTCGAAAGGAAAAATGCTGCCGGTGGCGCCTGGCGGAGCATTGAATCGCCACCAGAGGAAGGTCGTCGCCGCCACCACCACCATCGCTGTCAGCAGCCAGCCACCCCTCGTTTCTAGCCCTACGGCTCGCCCATCTTTGGTGGTTGGAATTGGTCGTCTCCTTGCAGCAGCCGCGAACCTCGATCGGGCCCAATAGCGCGCGAACTCTCGCGGCGGCTGACCATATCATCGCCGCCAGATGAACATCCTGAACCTGCGGGGTGCGGGGTGCGGGGTGCGGGGTTTGATAGCAGCTGATGACCCAACCATGGAACCCTGTCTGGCGCCGCCGGCCAAACGAGACGGGGGCGCATGCACGGAATCAATCATCTTGAGGGTTATGCTACGATAGCTTGAACTCAGCTCGGCGATCTAGCCGCTACCGCAACAGAAGTACATCCAAGGAGTTAACTCATGCGGCACCTTTGTGTAATCACAGCCTCGATCTTGGTATTTTTCCTCGGCCCTGGCGCCCGCGCTCAGGATTGGCAAGAACTAGGCCCTGCACCGGCCACCAACACTACCGACAATGGCGGAGAAACCAGCAAGGTCTCGGCCCTGGTGGTCAGCCCCAGCGATTCTGATCGCTACTTCGTCGGCGGCGCCGCCGGGGGGGTTTGGCGAACCACCGATGGTGGCCAGTCCTGGAGTCCGCTGACCGACCGCTTGCCGAGTTCGGCGATTGGCGCCTTGGCCCTCGATCCTAGCAACGAGAACATCATCTACGCTGGCTCGGGAGAGTCCAACAACCGACCCAACAGCCTCTACGGCTTAGGACTCTACAAGAGCGTCAACGGCGGCAACAGCTGGGAGGTGTTGGCGACGCAGACCTTCGCTGGCCGCACTTTCTCTCGCTTGGCGGTGTCGTCCCAGAACGGCAATCTGGTGTGGGCCGCGGTGGCACCGGCTGGCATCGACCTGCAGAGAACTGGCAGGGAGGCCATGGAGGGGGCGCGGCAGCACCCGCGACGCAACGGCAGGGTGGGTATCTTCCGTTCACGGGACGCTGGCCAGACCTGGACCGCGGTGGCTAGCGGCCTGCCACCGATCGCGGCCAGTGACGTGGTCTTGGATCCGCAGCGGAGCTCGCGCGTCTACGTTGCCTTCGGCGATGCTTATGGCGACTCGAGAAACGGCGTCTACCGTAGCACCGACGGGGGCTCGAGCTTTACTCGCGTACTGGCCCCGGAACCGGACGCCGACGGCCGTATCTTCCTCGCCATGGCGCCATCAGACCATAACCGCCTCTACGCACTCATCGCGAGATTCGGCCAGCCCGTGCCGGGCTCTGCCAGCACCCGCGGCTTCTACCGCTCGGACGATGGTGGCGATTCCTGGACCCAGCTCAGTCCCACTGTTGAAATACATGAAGGGCTGGGGGCCAACGTTGGTGCCATCATCGTCCATCCCACCGACCCGGACCTGCTGTTCGTGGCCGGCAATTCTCTCTTTCGGTCGCGGAATGGTGGACTTGATTTGACTAAGCTCCTGTTACCCATAGCCAACGTGCGTCGAGGCGTACACGCCCTCGCCATCGATCCGGCCGGCAATGTGTTGGTGGCCACCAACGGTGGTGTTTTTCGCTCCTCGGACCAGGGAGATAGCTGGCAGGCACGTAACAACCGGCTCGGCCTAACCCGCTTCAATGCCGGTCTTTCTGTGCATGCTTCGGATCCCAACTTGATTGTTGGTGGAACCGGGGCGGGCTCGGTGGTCTACACCGGCAATGGCCTTGAATGGCGCCGTATTATTCGCAACATCGGCGGCTATACAACTATCCATCCGAACGACCCAGGAACCATCCTGGCGCAAACTCCGGTCACCGGCAGCATCTTTCGCTTTTTCAACGGCAGGAGCCCGAGGTTTTCCGGTGAAGGCATCACAATCGCTGAGCACGCCTCCTTTCTAAGTCCCATGCTCTTGGACCCGCAAGATCCGAATCGGATTCTCTACGCCAGCCATCTGATCTACGAAACTAACGACCACGGCAATACCTGGCAGGCGATCAGTGAAGATCTCACCGGCGGCTCTCCGGCTGGTATCAGGGCCTTGGCGATAGCCCCTTCGAACTCCAACACGGTATACGCCACCACCACCGATGGCCGCCTCTTGACCAGCACCGATGGCGGTCACACCTTTCCGCCGCGCTTGGACGCGGAAGTCGGCTGGGCACTGGCGACGCGCCAGATTGCGGTAGATCCCTTGAACGACAGGCGCGCCTACGTGGCCATTGGCCGCTTCGGTGGCGCCAGCATCCTGGCCACCACCGACCGCGGCCTGACTTGGGGAGACATCGGTCAGGGCCTGCCCAACCGACCGGTCAATGCCCTGGCGGTCCACCGTCGTGGCAGCGCGCGCTTCATCTTCGCCGGCACCGACAGCGGCGTTTGGTTGAGTTCGGACAATGGCGCCAGCTGGAGCGAATACGGCCAGCTTCCTAGATCCCCGGTGCAGGATTTGGTGGTCGATACCTTCCATGACCGCCTGCTCGCCACCACCCTTGGCCGAGGTGCCTGGAGCACCAGTCTGCCAACCGGCTCGGGAGGCGGACCCGGCCCCGGCGGTTGTCAGGAACCCTTGGGCTCGGGACGTTTTTGCTCCGCCTGTGGGCCCTGCAGCCAAGGCGAAGGCGATTGCGACAACGACGCCGAGTGTCAAACTGGTCTCAGCTGCGCCCAGAATGTCGGCGCCGACTTCGGCTTCCCACCGGCGGTAGACGTCTGTGTCGATGGCGGTGGCGGTGGCGGTGGACCCTCGACCTGCCCAGTCCCCCAGGGCAACGGTCGCTTCTGCACCGTGTGCGGGCCTTGTGGCCCGGGCGAGGGCGACTGCGACAACAACGCCGAGTGCCAGAGCGGCTTAACCTGCGCTCAGAATGTCGGCGCCGACTTCGGCTTCCCACCGGCGGTAGACGTCTGCATCGGCGACGGCGGACCCGCGGTCTGCCCGCTGCCGGCTGGCAATGGCCGCTTCTGCACCGAGTGCGGCCCTTGCGGCCAGGGTCAAGGGGATTGCGACAACGACGCCGAGTGCCAGAGCGGTCTGATCTGCGCCCAGAACGTGGGGGCTGACTTTGGCTTCCCGCCCGCGGTCGACGTCTGCGTCGCTAGCCAACCTTAGTCCCTTTGGATCGCGCTCAGCCTAACCACTGAGCGCGGTCGCTCGAGCTAGCTTGGGAATCAGGAAGGGGCGACCCAGGCGAGACTGCGCAACTCAAGAATTGTTCTGCGGAACGCATCCAGCACAAGTCTCGCCAGCGATCTCCCGTGGCGCCAAGTAAGCAAGTGAAGGCGGGCTTCCAGGTGATCGAGCACAGCCGCCCAGCAACCGCCGAGAGATCGTACTTGGCCGCCTCTCTCAACCCGCGCGACGACGCCGAGCAGGCTTTCCGGGAAGTGTTCCTCGACCGTCGACGAGCGGTCTCCAGCCAGCCAGACACGGCCGCCAGCTTGCCTCAAGATCCGGTGACATACCAGATCGCCAGTAGCGGTTCTAGCCAGCACGATGCTGCCGCGCCGAGCCGCGGCGGGCGGCAAGATCTCGACCCAATCGCCACCTCGAATCAGCGGTTCCATCGAACGACCGCGAACTCGCAGTCGGCCCGGCTGGTTGGCCCTGAGGGCGCGGGCCAAGAGCCGCTGGGCAAGCGCTGCCATGCTCGGGTCGGTCACGGTCAGGTCGATCACGGTCAGGCTTGGTCCTACCACCGGCTGGTATCGCCCGATTCGAAACCATCGGCGAAAATCAGCTGCCTTGCTGCCCGCACCACCCACCCGAACCGCCGCACGGAGCCGTTCATCGCAAAGGTGTAGCTTCCTTCCCCTGCCACCGCGATCCGCTCACCGGTCCGCAAGTCGGTCAGCACCGAGCCGAGGAGGCGCGAGCTTGGCCCCTGCCAACCCAGCGTCACTTGTGCCTCAGGATCTGAAGAGCGGACTTCGAAGCTCCAGGCGTCCGCCGCGGATTCGTCCTGCAGAGGATGGTAGTCGGACCCATAGTCGCCAGCATGATTACCCCAGTTAGCATGCGGGAACACCACCGTTAGATAAGCATCTCCAAACGGAACCAGCTCTTCGAGATCGTGAGAATCGAAGCCTTGGGCACTGTCGGCCAGCTGCCCGAAAACGTTGCTGACATCCCGCAACGCTCCGGATTCGGCGGTTAGGCGGATGTACCAACCATTCGCCAAAGCCGACTTTGGGTTACCGCAAGGCAGCCCCGGCCCGCCGGCAAAAGCGGGGATGCGCAAGCTGATGCCACTCTTCACCGCCGACACCCAGAAACCGTCCCAAGGCACTGTCGTGCCTTCCATCCCCAGGGTGGTGCCGTCGAAGGTCGCATAAGAAGCGCCGGTCCATTTGTGAGCGATCCGCGACATGACGCAGCCATTGGCGGCGGCGCTCGCTGCTTGGCAAGCTCCACCCAGGTCCGCCTCGGCCAGGCTCAGCGTGTTGGCGCCATCGACCACCTGCACATCCGCCCAGCAGACGTCGTAGGGATGCGGATGGCCCACCATGTTGCAGCGACCGGCGGAGTTGCCACAGCCGGCCGGCGAATCGGCGGTGCTGGTCACCAGCGCAATGTCCGAAACCGGGCTGAAGGTCGAACCCGTGTCGACGGTCGGTGCCACCAAGTTGGTGATGATCCAATAGGCCTCGCCCACATTCAAAATATCGGTGGTGGCCATTTGAACGTAGTTCTGTGCCACCGCGTCGCGGCGGAAGACCACCCAGTTCGTGCCATAGATACCGGATAGATCGTCGCCGAAAACCTGGGCAACAGTATTCAGCCCACCTGGATTACAGGCCAGCGAGATCTGCTTCCACTGATTGGGGACTAGGTCGACGGTCTGGTTGCACTGATTGTGGATTTGGAAGCTGGCGGAATCAAGCTTCCAAGCACCACGGCCCAAGGTGCCCGCCGCAAGAACGTCGTCAGCAGAGTCGTAATCGAGATTGAAGACCGCTGCGTTGGGCAGGGCTGCCAGCCGATCCCAGAGGGTGAAGCCACTGCCTGCCAGAGCGACAAAAACACCGGCCGTGCCGCCCACCACCAGGCCATCGCCCGCAGCGCTGGGCAGGTACTCGATCGAGCGCAAGATGCCGGGGTTGAAGGTCTGCAAATTACCCGTGATGTCGGTCCAGCTGATGTTGCCGTTGGTAGTGCGAAACACTTGGTTGGCGTCGATGACAAAAGCAGCGGCCGAACTGGCCGGATCCATCACCACCCCAGCAATATTGTCGGTGCTAGCGCCATCGGGGTCGGTGGCGCGAAACCCGGCGCCGGCGGTAGTGGAGATGACAAACTGGCCACCGACAAAGTAAAAGGCACTGGCATCGCCGATAGCACCGTAGTCCATCGGTCCACCACCATCGAGGAAGTTGATCCCGCCGCCGCTAACCAGCTGAGTTACCGTGTTGAGCCGGTCGAGGCTCTCGTAGAGGCCGTTGCCGGCGCCGAGGATAACTCGCGACGGAGTGATGGCGTTGACCTTGAGCGGGGTGATGAACTGGGGCGCCACCGCCGGCGACCCGCCCAGCGGGGTCAAGGTTGGGAAGACGAAGCTCTGCAAGACGTTGCTGGAGTCGTAGACCACCCGCACCAGGTTGCCTAGATTCTGCGCGCTCACGTAGCGGGTCGACTGACCGACGACCGGATCGTTGGCCGCCACCGCTACATCGCCGCCGTCACCGCCGAGCAATGCCTCCCAAAGCACATTGCCGGGAGTGGTCTGAATCGTTGTCCCGTTGTCCTGATTGCCCGAGACGAGAACATTGGAGACCGTGTCGTAGGCGCTGTCGTGCTGCTCATTGACCGGCAAGTTACCGATCACCGAAAGCCAGTCGCCGGTCGAACCATTGGGATCGCTATGCCGGTAGATCCCACCGTCGTCGGTTTGGATGAGGTCGCCGTTGGCGTCAAAGACCAGCTCTCGCGAGTCGGCGTGGGGGGCCGGATCGCTGACCGTGCGAATGGCACCGCCACAGGCCGCGCTGGCCGTGGAGCAGTTGGTGATCGGCGTCGCCTGGCTGCCCAGCGGTTGGCCGGCGTCGACCCGGAACAGGCGGCCACCAAAATTACTGGCGCCGATCGAGTTGGGGAACTGCACTCCCGGCATGCCGTTCTCGTTGTTGGCGGGTTGTCGGTCGCCGCCGAGGAAGACCACATTGTGGTTGCTGGGATCGGCGGCGATCGACATGTGGATACCGCATTGACCGCCGGGGTGAATGCCGAAAGAAGTGCCCATCTCGGTGGTCGAAGGCAGATCGAGAGTCGTCCAGGTTGCCCCGGCGTTGCCTGAACGAAAAAGCCCGGCCAGACGACCAGCGCTGCAGATGGCGGCGAAAACGTTGGCGCCGGCACCGCCCGCCGTACCAACACTGATCTCGACCCGGCTGGGACAGGTCGGAAACAGCAGAGCGTCCATCGCCGCGTTGCTCACCTTGGTCCAAGTTGCACCGGTGTCGGTGCTGCGGTAAACAGCACCGCTGCCGCCTTGAGTGCCGGAAGTGAATAGCCGGGTGTTGTCGGTAGGGTCGCTGGCCAGATCGAAAGACAGTCCGCAGGGCAATCCGGTCACGCCCACGTTGTTCGAAATCTGGGTGAAGCTGGCACCGCTATCGACACTGCGCCAGATGCCCACCTCGCCGCAAGTGAAGGCGTCAGCGTTTGCCACCGCAACGACGATGACGTTGCCGCGGGCGGCGACGCCGGTGTTGTTGCGGCCGGCAATAGCGCTCAGTTCCGTCCAGGTTGTACCATCATCGGTGCTGCGCAGCAGACCGCTGCGGGGCCCGCCGAGGCTGGCCAAAGAGCTGGTACGCCCAATACCCGCCACCAAAGTATTGAAGCTCGGGTCGGTGGGGTCGAGCGCCAACGCGGCGATCGACAGCGAAGTCTGAGCATCGGTCAGCCGAATCCAACTCGGATTGGCGGCGCTGGCGTCGTCGCTGCGGAAGACCCCACCATTGACCGCGCCGATCCAAACCACATCCGCGTTGGTCGGGTGAGCCACCACCGCTTCAATAGCACCGCTAATCGGTTGGTTGGGGATGTTCTCCGGCTGCCCGAAGTGAGCCGGACCCGGACCCTGGGGGATCCAAGCGCCACCCACCACTTTTGCAACTGGAGGCCGAGCCGGCGCCAACTCCCCCTACTGGGCCGACACCGGAGTGCCCGCTCCGACAACCAGCAGCAGGACCAGCGCGGCAGACCCAAGCAGTCGCAAGCCTGACAATCTTCGAATCTTCGGCTTCATTTTGCCGCCTTCATGGAGGGAACGCTCCTCTGAAGGAAGGGTCGCGCAGCGGCCGCCTCCAGATCATCAGGCCACTGTCGAGACGGACCGCGCGTACTTGGCGCGGTTCTTCGATCAAGCCATCGCCAACCCGGCGGCCATAGGTGGGCTGGAGGTGGATCAGCCGCGCGCCATCGACCCGGAACCAGGCCTGTGAGCGATGGCTGCGGACCTGCCCCAGGCGCTCGCCGGTGTCGAGGGAGAACACTGACCAGCCGTACTCCCGCCATTCGCCGGGCGCGTCCCTTTCGCTGACGATCAAGTGGCGACCATCGGCCGAGCGTTGTTCCAGGAGATAAGGGCCGGCGAAAAGTTCGACATCGACCAGGCTCTGGCCACTGAGATCCCAGCGCTTGAGCACCAACCGCCCATCAACCACCCGGGTCGCGGCATAGACTTCGCCGGTCATCGCGGGCGCTGTGGACACTTCCCCCCGTCCAACCCACTGCTGAATTGCTGGCGGCAACGTTGCCGCCAACTGCAAAGTCGTGGGATCCACGGCAACGGCGCGGCCGGCGAGCAGGTCCAGACGAAAGGCGCCCACTTGCAGCTGTCCGAGTTCCTCACCAGGTTGCGGTGCGATGCCCTTGGCATAACGCCGGAGATGGTCCCACAGCAAGTAAGGCACGTCTCGCGATACTTCCACCCGCGCAGTGAAAACCGTACTCATACCTTCGTCGACGGCCACCACGACCCCCGCCGGGAGTTGCAGTGAAAGCGACTGCCGCCACTCTCCGTCGCCAGCATCGAAGAGCACTACCTCGAGAACGCCGTCAGCCCCGGTCGGCAGCCCCTGAGCGAACAGCAGATCTTGATGCAGCGCCAGCGGTTTGGCGGCTAGGCGAGTGGTCCACAGAGTTTCGCCGGATGACGCCAGCAACGCGTCGATGCCGCCTTCCGGGTTCATTATGTAAGCCGAGTGCCCCTCGGAATCAACAACCACGCCTGGGCGTAGACTGGCTGCGTCGACACTTCTAAGCGGCGTTTCGGCCGTCTGGGTGTAGGGCAACGCGGCGGCCAAGAGCGGCAGAAAAAAGCCACCAAGCAGCCAAAAAGAACGAACTCTAGTCATGTTCAATTGAGTATCTACTCCAGAAAACAGGCACTTAGAAGGCGATAGATCATAAGCGAGGGTACCTCAGTCCCGTTTTGGCAGCTAGCCCAAAATCCTTGGACTTGACATCGGCTATCATGGCCTCCCCGGCGGGATTTCGACTGGCCGCGCGGTAGCCGGCGACGAATCGAGGAGATCACGATGTCGAGAAGGGAAACAGATAGGCAGCTGGGATCGCCGGAGGTCTCGGGCGAAGCCGCTGCTGCCGCATCAGAGAGCGAAACAGCGCGCAGAGCCTATTCGAAGCCGGTGCTCGCCCGCCGAGGCCAAATCCAGCCATCGTTACAGTTCGGCAGTCCACCGCCGCCGCCATCCCCCAGAGATCGCCCGCGCCTATTGGGCCGCTGGGAGTGACCGGCCAGCATCCTGGCTGTGCCGCCCAGGAGCGGCCGCGGTTGAGCATGACTCAACGGATCCGCCGGTCGCCCGCGACCGTGGCGCAGAGTCTGCGCGGAGAGTGCTTGGTGCTCGATCTCGGCACCGGCTTCTACTTCACTCTCGGCGAGATAGGCGGCTTCATCTGGGAACAGCTCGGAGACCAACCGGATCTCGCGGCCATCGTCCAGCAAATCACCAGCCGCTTCGCCATCGATGCCGCCACGGCGGAGACTGATCTGCTGGAGTTTGTCGAGCAGCTGCTCGACCAGCAGCTGCTGGAGTTGGAGTGACTTCCCTTTCTCAGTCGAGCAAACCCTGGCTCGGCTGAGCTGAGGAGTGGCGTTGCGACTAACCATTGGCGAGGATCTGGTCTTTCAGTTCGCAGAACTGCCGAGTGGCTTGCAAGATCGAATCGCCGAGCGATTCCGCCACTACCTACAGCGACCGGCAGTGTCCTCGCCATCTCCGCTACTCATTTCCACCGCCTTGCCCCCCGCAAACCCATCGGCACCCGAGTCGCTAGTTGCTTTGCGGCCACCCCTGAGGGTGCAGCGCCAGGGGCGAATCTTGCTCTACCAAGTGCGGGGGGTGACGGGTTGGTGTGATCCGCAAACTGGCCGCGGCGGCATCCACGTTGGCGCGGCGGAACCCTCGGCCCTCGACAGTTTTGCCGCCATGGCGATCCCTTCGATGCTCTTCGAGCTGGCCGCGAATCGGGGATGGTTGGGCGTCCACGCGGCAGCGATAGTGATGAATGGCCGCGGTATTCTCTTGCCCGGCCCCAGTGGAGCTGGTAAATCCACTTTGTTCGAACTCGCCCGTACGAACGGGTTAGGGGTCCTGTCCGATGACTTGACTTGGCTCCAAGATCAACCAGACGGCCCTTTCCGTCTGTGGGCCGGACCGGCCGCCGGTTCGCCGACGCAAGTTCTGCCGACTGCGGATGGAGTGCCCCTGGCGGCGATCGTATGCCCGACGATCACCGGCCGCCAAGCAAGCCGACTCGTCGCTCTATCCCTGCCCCAGCTGTTGGAGGTTCTGCTGCCGCAGTGCAGCTTTCTCGCCCTTGGTTCCGAGGCCGGCGACCGCTTCGGACGACTGATTCGGGCAGCGGATTCAGCGACGGCCTACCGCCTCGAAGCCGGCGGCGACCGCAGCGAGACAATAAGGATCTTGGGTCGGCTTTTCTCCCCTTGCTGAGGCCGCCGCCGGTCACTTTCCTCGGCACCCTACGGCAGCTCGAATCGATAGCCCACATCGCGAATCGTCTGGATCAGACAAGGCTGCCGCGGGTCCGCTTCGATCTTGCTTCTCAAGGTGGTAACGCAGCGATCAACACTGCGGGAGCCAACCAGGATGTCGCGTCCCCACACCGAGCGCATGATCTGGTCGCGGGTCAGGGCTCGCCCGGCCTGGCGCACGAATAGCTCCAACAAGCGAAACTCCTTCGGCGACAAGGCCAATTCTCGGCCTTGCTTGAGCAGCCGATGGGAGCGCAGATCTAGCTCACAATCGCCAAAAGAGAAGGTTTCCGGCGCTAGCGCAGAAGCTCTTCGCCGACGCAGAAAAGCCGCCGAGCGGGCTAGCAATTCGCGCACACTAAATGGCTTGGTCAGATAGTCGTCGGCACCGAGATTGAGACCGCGCACGATGTCCTCTTCCTGACCCTTGGCGGTGAGCATGATGATCGGCATGTCGAGCTCGGCGGCGCGGATCTGCTGGCAGATCTCGAATCCGTTCAACTTGGGCAGCATAATGTCGAGAATTATCAGCTCGCTATCGTCAGCTAGCGCCGCCTCCAGACCCGCTTCGCCATCCCTAGCAGTCCGCACCTGGTAGCCCCGCAACTCGAAATTGTCCTTCAGGCCACGCAGCAGCGTCGGGTCGTCTTCGATGATCAATACCGACTCGTTGGGCATCTAGGATCACTCCGTAGGGATCTCGGGCTCGCCAGGTGCCGCTGGCAAACAGACGGTGAAGGTGCTGCCCTCCCCTGGACGGCTGTCAACCGACACCGAGCCGCCGTGGGCCTGGACGATGAATTGGACGATGCTCAGCCCCAGGCCACAGCCGCTCTCAGGGCGGGAAAGGCTCTGGTCGACCTGGTAGAAACGGTCGAAGATTTTACCAGCGACGCGGCCCGACAGCCCGATGCCATGATCGCGCACCGCGAAGCACACCTCCCCGCCGTCACGATAGGTGCGTAAGACGATGTGGCGCTCGTCACCGGAGTATTTGTAGGCATTGTCGAGCAGGTTGAGGAGCACCGCGACCAAGGCATCCTGGTCGGCGATCAGGGCCGGCAAGCCAGGCTCGACCTGCACTTCGAAGTGACAGCCCGCGGCGCTGAATCGATCCGCGACCAACTCGCCAGCAGCCACGACCACCGCATCGGGCAAGATCCGCTGCCGATCGAAGTTTTGGCGCCCTTGTTCCATCCGCGAGAAGGTCAAGAAGTTGTCCACCAACCGCGACAAGCGGAGGTTCTCTTTAGCGATCAATTGCAAGTACTCGCGAACCCGCTGACCATCCTCGATCCCGCCATCCTCGAAACCACTGTCTAGCAAAGTGTCGACCAGCAGAAGCATCGACGCCAAGGGAGTCTTCAGCTCGTGGGAGACGGTCGCTAGCAGATCGTTTTTCAGTCGAGTGAGCCGCAGTTGCCGCGAGATAGTACGGACCATCAGCGCGGCGACCATCAGCACCACCGCGACCACCAGGGCCGCGGTCAGCCGGTAGGCCCTAATCCGCTCCTTGGCCGCCACCGCGAAGAGGGTCTGATCTTCAGGAAGCAGCACCAGCTGCCAATCCTGGAGAAAGCCACCGGCAGGAAGCGACACCAGAAACACCTCCTCAGCCACCGCGCCAGGGGGGAGAAGCTCGACCTGGGTCCCCTCCGGCAGCCGCTGGCGACTGATCAGAGATTCTAGATCCTCGATCAGCTGCTGTTGGCTGTACAACCCCACCACCCGGCCGCTGGGAGCGGCGAGGTGCCAGACCTCCGGCAACCCACTGGGCTGTAGCGAGGTGGTCGGCGGGGTGGGTGGGTCGGAGTCAAGGTAGCGCTGGGCTAGCTCTTCGGCCTGCAGGGTGTCGAATACCGAGGCTTGCTCCGCAAGCGGGCCAGAGAGTTTCATCAGCTGCCGCATCAGAAAGAGACGCTGCACGGCGGGCAGGCCGGGATCTTCATAGTTGTCTAGACGGTCACCCAGGACCTTCGCCACCTGCTGGAATTTCGCGCTCGTTGGGTCACCGATCAACTCCAGCGCCCGTAGCTGGGCACTCGGCGCAATCAGGCGACCCTGAGAATCGACGGCAGCCCGGTATTCTGCGCCACCCAGTACAACGTTAAGTATGGAAATCGCCGCGGGCGTCTGCTGCGCTTGGACCAGACACCGGGCCTGGGCCAGAAGCGCTCGCGCGGCGAGATTCTGATCCGTCGCCCTCTCGGCGATCAGGGCATAACGCGCCGCCGCCGCCGCGCTCTGCCCTGAGTGCTCCAATCGTTCAGCTCGACGCCAGCTACGACTCGGTAAATTGAACTCGGGCTGAGAACTCCCCGCTGGTGCCGGATAGGCGGGGCGTCCAGACGGGTCCAAGACCACGACACTGTCCGCCAAGCCACCGCGCACCCGCGCGGCGAAGAGGCGCGAACCCGGAACCTCCTGATTCCGCCAATCCAGCTCTGCCAATCGGGCTTGCCAGTAGAGCTGCAATTCCTGCCGCAAGCCGACGAGCTGAGCCTGGTACACGTCGCTCAGCTTCTGACGCACCGCAAGCTGCTCGTTGCGCATCGCCTGGTTCATGAACCACAGCCCGCCCGCCGTGGGCAAGAGCACCACGGCGAGCAGCAACAACAAGACGGGCCACGACTCGGTGTCGTGACCCCGCCTGCGAAATGGCCGCCTGAGCTTCATCGCCGGGCTCTACTCCTTTGCGATGCCTTCGACCACCGAGTCAAAGGCAGCCTGAAGCCCGGCGAATTTCTCCAACGGTGTACGGAAGATGAACTCGAGCCGTACCTTCTCGACAAAGGTGTAGAGGCGGTACTGGACCCAGGGATTGCCGTCGCGCTCGAAATCGCCGACAAAGCTGATCAGGGGACGGCCGTCGATGGTTCGCTCGCTCCAACTGTCCTGGCGCACCTGATAGCCCTCGAAGCGCCGCTCGGCTCCGGCGAGTTCCCGCTTGGCATTCTCTAGTAGTCCGGGGCAGCGGCCATGGGGACAGCGATCCACCTCCAGGGAGTTGAGCCCCGCGCCAGCGGCATCCAACAGCCGCACCGCGGTGCTATTGCTCTTGTCTGGCCGCGGCATTTCATGCGACCACCAACCCTCCGGCAAGGTGACGGAGAAGCCAAAGTCCGTTAGGTCGAGGGTGACCGGCGCTCCCGGCTCAATGCGGTCGATCTTGGCCAACTCGATGATCGCTCCCCCACCCACTATCTTCAACGGATAGCGCTCGGCGGAGGTCGAAATCCACACCGTTTGGCCGGTGTCGATCTGCACCTTGAAACACTCGAACTCACCCGCCGGCACGGTGCAGGTCTCCTCACCGAGGACCTCTATTTCGGCCTCGATGATTTCTGGCGCCCAAGTGGGCAGGAAGCTGATCTTGACCTTGTAACCGGCTGCCAGCGGCAGTAGCCGCATCAGGTGTAACGACTGCTCGTTGTCATAGACCTGCACGTCGCCGTCCACATGGGTGTCGGCCGCGCCGCCCCTAACCTCCACGCCGTCGACGCCATAGGTTGCCTCGGCATTGCCGAGAACCCCATGCCGAAACGTACTGCTGATCGGCTGTTGAGAATGACGATGTACCAGAATGCGACTGACGCCATGGTTACTAGCGGCGGTGACGGCGAACTTGCGCTGCTCCAACAGCCAGGCAGCGATCCCCTCGACCACCGTCGACTGCGCCCCCAGGTGTAGGGAGCCAATCACCTTGCCAGTGGTTAGGCTGATTTGGTAGTCGAGCGACTCACCATCCTGCCAAGGAACCAGACCCAAAGCGAGAGCTGGTTGGACCGTCGCCAGCCGCTCGCGGGCCTGGGCGACTAGCTGCTGCTGCTCCGGAAACTCTCGGATCAAGTTGTCGAGAGCCGCTCGGGCTGCAGCGTCGTTGCCCCTTTTCAGGTGGCAGATGCCGAGGCGAAACTGCGCCTGGGCCACATGCGGACGATTGGCCTCAGCATTCTCTACGACGCGGGAGTAGATCTCGATAGCGGCGTCCAGGTCGCCGACCGTCTCTTCAGTGTAGAGACCCCGCTCCAGCAGCTCGGCAGCAGACTCCGCCGCCGCCGGTAGAGCGATTCCCAGGGTGAGGACCACCGCGAGCAGGAGCCGAGCAGAATTCGAAATGCGTATTGTGTTCATGACGTTACCTCCGTCTTCGTTGGTTTATCTAACCAAGGAGACGATACGCAGCGCATGTTACCGACTTGTGACCGGCAGATCCTCTTCTTGTCCAATCGCGGGTTGCAGAGTCCCAATGGCGGCAGACTTCGCCCCGAGTTGCCGCATCAGATTGCCCAATAGGTCACCGGTTGCGACAAGAACTGGTCGTTTCGATCAGAGAAGCGCCGCGGTGCCTGCAGACGGCGAGCGAACTCGGCGGCCTGCGGCCGGATATACTGCGATTTACTCATGACACTGAGGAATATTACTCAATACTCTGAGTAATTCCCAAGTCCACGGGCTAAATCCTCGCCCCACCACCCATCGCCACCGGCGAGTTCTTTCCGGGTGCCGAAGGCCCTTACCGATTGGGGTCGCCTGGGGCTGGTCAGCAGCTGAGGCTATTCATGCAGGGAGAAGCCGTTGGCGGACGCTAGCGCAGTGTCGAAGGTGACCGTTTCCGCGCACCCTGCCCCGACGTTCTGCCGGCCGATCAGGTAGTCGGCGAAGCCAGCGCGGCCTTCTCGATAGTCAACCAGCGCCAGACGCACCAGATCTCGGCTCTGAAACTCGAAGAGCGGTACTTCAAGCAACCTCTCGATGGCAGCAGCGACAGCGTGACGGTCGAAGCGATAGATGCGGCCACTCAGGGTTCATGCTAGCTCGTAGAGGACCACCATACTGACGTAGAGGCGCCACCCTCCCCTTTCGGCCTGCTCGAGGAACTCCTGGGCTCTCGGGCTCGGGACAGGATCATCGGCGGTGAGGAAACGCAATAAGACGTTGGTATCGAGGCCGATCACGATCGCTGGCCACGAATCCGCTCATCGTCAGCCGCGAGGTCCTCGCTCAGCGCATCGTCGAGCTGCCCCAGGACGACCGCTTCGCTACTGTCCGGGGTCAAGAAACTGTAGAGGTTTCGCACTCTCCGACCGACGGGGCGCAGGACGACAGACCCACTGTCAGCAGCAATGAACTCGATCCGATCGCCCCACCCTAGGCCGAGCCGATCTCGCACCGATTTCGGCAGCGTAATCTGGCCTTTGCTGGTGAGCGTCGCAGTGGGCATGATAGCTCCCGGATCAAGGTAGGTTTCTTTCTTGAGGTAAGGCTAGCACTAGTGGGGCCGAGTTGAGAATCAAGAGCAGACTCTGGACAGTCTTGCCTGCCAACTTGTTCGCACCCTAGAACTTGGTCAGCACGGGATTAACGGCCAGCAGGCCAGAAGCCGCGATGAACTCGAAGTCCCGATCCTTGAACAGCAAGCTGAAACCGTTCTCGGCAGCCAAGACAGCGATCAGGCAGTCGATGGTCGAGCGAATGGTGATTCCCTTAGCGCGCAGCTGGCGGTAGAGGTCCGCGGCAACGAGATAGCTGGAAGGTTCACTGGGGCGCAAGTAGATCAAGCTCAGCAGACTGAAGCGAATCTCGGCAAAACTGGTGGGCCGGGTCAGTCCTTGCAGTACTTCCGCCAGCACCACTCCACAAATGGCAACCTCCTCTTCATCGGCCAACAACTCCGCCAAGGTCTCCACCTGTGGCGATGGATAGCCGTTGAAGAAATCCACCCAGACCGAGGTGTCGACCAGCACTCTCAACTGGCAGGCCGTCCGGCAAGTCGGCGAAGCTCCTCCAGATCGCCTTCCCAAGGTGCCCTCCCCCGGAAGCCGAGCAGCTTCTTAGCTTGCTTGCGCCGCCCAAAGTCGCGCAATGCGAGGTTGATCACCTCGGTCTTGTTGAGACCGTGGGCATGCTGCATCGCCAAGGCCAAGGCCTCGGCGTCGAGATTGAGGGTCGTCCGAGCGGCTTTCATTGATCTGTATCCTCCATGCAGACGATACCTCGTATGGAGCAGGTCGTCAATTCAGTACCTGACCTTGTAGGCCGACTAGAAGAACCAGGCCAGTCGCAGAGTCAGAAAATCATCGTTCTGGATCGCGAAAAGAGGATCGTCAGCGTCGGCACCGCTGAAGACCCGCGCCTCGACGGCGAAGGTCCAGCCGTCGGCGAGGCGCCTCTCTCCCTCGGCAAAGTAGGCGCTGCCGCCTCCCTCGCGGTCAACTACTACCCCCGCCAGCAGGGAGCTGTCGTGGATGTCGTTCAACGCCCAGCGAGCGCCGACGAAGATGTCGTCGTCAAAAAAGGTCACCGGCGCCGAGGAATCACGACCGTCGACCAACAGCTCGACCAACACCCCCAGATCGCTAGCGCCGCTGCCAAGCTGGTAGAAGGTGTACTCAAGACCCGCCACCGCAGCAGCGAAGGTCTTGCCCTGCCCTTGACGGCCGATCGCTTCGAGCTTCCACAGCCAGGCGTTGTGGGTGTACTGCAAATCGACCCCCACTTGCTGAACCAGATCGTAGAAAGGCAGCAGAGCGCGCCCTTCAATCGTCGACAGCAAGCGTGGCTCGCGACCGGTGCCGCGGAAATAGTAGGCGCCAAAATCCCAATCGCCAAGGTAATGCGAATAGCGCAGGGCCAGGTCGAGATGCCCATCCTCGGCACTCGACTCGTAGAGCGGCCGATCGCTGTCGACCGCCAAGGGTGGCCGCAGTCGCCCTTCCTCGCCGGCAAAGGTGCGCTCGCGAAAGGCCGGCATGACGAACAGGCTCAATGTTCCCCAGTCTCGCTGAGTACTCAGCCGCACCATCGGCTGGCCCAGCTTGTCTTCGCCATCGACCTCTTCCACCGCATCGGTCTGATTGATCACGTCCACCAAGTGGAGGGACTCGGTGACTCCCCAAAAAACCTTGTCAATCCCTACTGTCAGCTCCCAAGAATCGGCGATGTAGAGCCAATATGCCTCGCGCAGGTCGAAGTGGGTGCGCTCGTCGTCGTTGCCGTCGAGGCGTAGAAAAGGAATGAAGCTCAGCTTGTGGCGTCCTTCCTCAGAGGTGTAGCGCCACTCTGGTTGCAGGGTCAACGAGGGCTGGGTTGACTCACTGTCTTGCCCGGCAAAGACCGGATCGGCGGCAAAGACGCGCAGTTCCAGGGCTGCCGAACCGGACCAGCGTAGTTCACCTGACCCAGCCGACGACACAGAGGTAGAGGCCAGCAACAGGGCGGCAACCACCTTCCCTGGGCGATGCATGCTCGTATTCCTCTTCAGCGGATCCGCCGCAAGACGCCTTGGGTAAAGTCCTTATTCTCGAGGCCGACGGAAAACTGGTAATCGGAATAGACCAGATCTGTGCTCTTGCCGCTTTTGTGATTGACCATGTGCAAGGTGTGGGCTCGCCAATAGCTTTCTCGATGCAGCCGATAATCCTCCAGAGTCAGAGTCTTTAGCAGATCACCTCGCCGGTCGTAGAATTCCACTTGACGAATCTGAAAACACTGCTGATCGACCCAAGCGATCTGCCGGGTGTAGCCCGAATGCTCATAGCGCGGCAGGCGTTCGATCACGTCGCAAGTGAGCGACGCGCAGGGTTCGCTGCGCAAGTATTTGTAGGTGAACTTGTTGAGCTCGAGGGAGGTGAAATCTTCGAAAGCGAACTCACTGCCAACGAAAGGCCCCGACTTGTTGGCCGAGGAGATCCGTTTCACCCGCTTCAACGCCGGTAGGTAGAGCCACTGGTCGTCCGGCTCGAGAATCTTGGCATGGGACAGCAGTGCGGTGCCGGAGATATCTGCCGGGCTGGTGAAAATCGTCAGACTCTTGTCGCCGACATCTTCGGCCGCTACTTCCAGGGTCTTGATCGACAACGAGCGGGTGCTCTCGGCGCCGGCGGCGTTGCGCAAAACCATCTTCAAGTCGACACTGGTATCACCGAAACCGCGATCGCTGCGATCGCTGCGCGCGGCGATCGCAAAGCCCTTCTCCGCCGCCGTCTGGCCGGCTGCCATAGCCGGCAGGATTAGCAACAGGGCCACAGGAATGAACGCCACGGGCGCAGAAACAAATTCAGCTAGCTTTGGCCAGTGCAATATCTTCATCGACAAGTCCTTTCGCGTCGTCTTCTTGGCGGTGCCCGAGCATGAGGATCGCCGGTACCAGTAGAAAGTCAACCGCCAGTGCGGCGAGAATGGTGAGAGCAGTGAGCAGCCCCATCTCCGAATTGATCCGAAAGGTCGAGGCGGCAAGCACGGCGAAACCGACCGAGAGCACCACCGTGGTGATGACTATCGGTTTGCCGACGGTGGCAAAGGCGTAGTGAATTGCTTGCGGTATCGGCAGCCCTTTCTCGCGCCGAGCGCGCCGGTATTTGGTCAAGAAATGAACCGTATCGTCAACCACGATGCCCAGCGAGGTGCTGGTCACGGTAGCCGCCGCCATTCCGACCTGGCCTACAAATATAGCCCAAAAGCCAAAAGCCATGAGGATCGGCACTGCATTCGATACCAGGCTTAGGGCCGCCAATCCGCGGCTGCGCAAGGCCAGCAACATGATACCTCCGATCAGCAACACGGCAAGGACGTTGCCGCGCAGCATGCTCTGGATATTGCGCTTCGAGATGTGGGAGAACATAACCACCGGACCGGTGCCCTTGGCCTGCATGGTCGGCGGCACCTGGTCCACCAGCCACTGCTCCGCGCGGTCGACGAAGGCGCGGGTGTCGACCGTCGACAGATCCGCCAAGGTCACCGTGACTCGGGTCGCCGACTTGTCGAGGCTGATGCGGTCGTTCAGATCGAGACCGTAAGGCAGGGACAACTCGTAGAGCAGTAGATACTGCGCCGCCAATCTTGAATCTCCAGGCAGACGGTACCAAGACGGGTCGTCGCCGTGCAGGTTCTTGTTGAGCCGGCGGACGATATCGGCGTAGCTGAAAACATGGCGCACTTCCGGCTGCTCGCGCAACCACTCGGCAAAGGCCGAGAGATGGCGCAGATATCGCGGCTCACTGATGCCCTCCGGCTGACCTGAAGGCAAAGGGAAGTCGACCACGTAGACGCCGCTCAGATTCTCGACCACGAACTCGGTGTCGTTGCGGAAGTCCGTTCGGCGATCAAAGTACTTGGTCCACTCGTCGTTGAGCTCGATGGTCGGCACCAGCGCTAACAGCACGAGCGACAAGACCCCCATGAAAATCAGCATCGGCCGATGGCGAGTCGTTACCCAACGGCCCAGGCGCTCCAGCCAGGTATCGAGCCCAGAGGGGCGCGCCACCCGAGTCATCTTCATCGGCAACAGGCATACCAGAGCCGGTAGCAGGGTCATCGACAGTAGCCAAGCAGAACCGATGCCGAAAGCTGTGATATTGCCCAGGTGCCAAAAAGGAGGCGTGTCCGAGAAATTCAAGGTCAGGAAGCCGACGATGGTGGTCAGACTGGTGATCGAGACCGCCATGAAGTTGATCCGGAAGCTCTCCCGCAACGCAGAGATCTTCTCCAGCCCCGAGCGTTGGAGAGTCCGCATCGAAAGCAGGATATGCACACTGTCGGCGATCGCCAGAGTGAGAATGATGGTCGGAGCCATCAACGAAAGGGGGCTGAGTCTGATGCCTACCCAGCCAGCAAAACCGAGCGCGGCCAGGGTTGAGAATGCAATCACCACCAGCGTTGCCAGCGTGCCCCCTATCGAACGCAGAGTGATCAACATCCCCAGGATCAAGACCAGATACATGAAAGGCACCAGGGTCATGGCGTCGTTTTGGCCCGATTCGGCAAACGCATTGTTGAGCATCGTGACGCCGGAAATCGCCACCTGCAAACGCGGATAGTCCGCCTCCAGATCGGCCGCGATCTGGCGCGCGGCGGCGGCGGCGGCGGGTACCTCTGAGAGGCTCAACTGCGGGAACTGCAAGGTCACGTTGACCCCGGTGGTGCGCCCATCGAGAGACACCAACTTGCCCCGCAACAGCGGCTCGGCAAACACCACCTCGCGCCGCGCGGCGAGCTCTTCCGACGACATCATCGCCGCGTCGCGAATCAGATCCTCCACCGTCAAGTCATCGCCATCCGCCCAACTGTGTTGAAAGTTGGTCAGCGAATCGACCCGCGAGGTAAACGGGATCTGCCAAGACTCGGTGGTCAGTCGCTCAATCGCCGATGCCACCTCGGGGGTGAAGACATCGCCTTCCTCGGGTCGCAGGGCGAACAAGATGTTGTCGGTCTTGGTGTAGGTGTCCTGCAGCGCCTCGAAGGCCGCCAGTTCCGGATTGCCTTCACTGAAAAAGTCCTTGTAGTTGTTCGACATCTCGAGCAAACGGACGCCGCTACCAACAGCCAGCACCCCGGCTATCGCTACCCCGATCACCCACCAAGGGCGCCGGGCGATGAAGTCAAATAGGCGCAGCGTCAATCGATCGGTCATACTTCAGACTCCCACAAGGCGTTCCTGGCGGCTGACATTGGTGACCTGTAGCAGAGGTTCCATCGAGCCTCTGCGTGGCCGCGACGCCCAATGAACACAACTGATTGCTCCAGCGCTGGGTCGGGTTCGAATCTTCGGACTCTCAGCATGACTCGAATATGACCATTCTGAAATCTGCGGTCAAGCCTCTACCCGCTGGGATGAATCGCGGAATGGCTGAAACCCAAGCCCGCGGTCAGCGTAGGGGCGGTAGAACCGATCTACTGCTGAGCTGCCGCCCTTCCTGCCACGGAGCCGGCAAGCTAACCGCAACAGCAGCGGCAGCGTCTAATCGGTGAAAGGACCCAATGACGATGACAAAAAACTGGACCCGAGACGTTCGCCATGCCCTCCGCGCCCTGCTTCGCAATCCCAGCTTCGCCCTGGTGGCGATCGGCACCTTGGGGCTCGCCATCGGCGCCAACGCTGGGATCTTCTGCGTTGTCCAGACGGTGCTGCTCGATCCACTGCCGTTCGCCAACACCGACCGTCTGGTGTATATCGCCGCTTCGGCGCCGGGCTCCGACTTCCCCGAGGAATTCCCGGCGGCGGCAGAGTTCTTCGTCCAGTACCAGGAGCAGAGCAATCTGCTGCAAGACATCTCGACCTACAACTCCTTCACCAGCACCCTGCGGGCCGAGGATCGGATCGAGAGGATCAGGATGTCCTCGCCCACCTCGACACTGTTCAGCACCCTCGGGGTGACCCCGATCCACGGCCGCATGCCGATGGCCGAAGACGGCGATGAAGTAGTGGTGATCAGCCACGCGCTGTGGACCTCTTGGTTCGCCTCCGACCCCGAGGTCATCGGTCGGAGCTACTACGTGTCGGGGCAACAGCGCACCGTGATCGGCATCATGGGGCCCAAATTCTGGTTCCCGACCGACGACACCTTGCTGTGGTTTCCGCGGGTCATTCGCCCCGAGGAAATCCGCCCTGGCCGCTTTGGCCAGCCTTTGGTGGCCCGTCTGGCGCCGGGCGCCACAGCGGAAGCGTTGGCCACCGAACTGCAAGGCCTCGCCCTCCGCCTGCCAGAGCGATTTGGTAGCTCGGCTTCCTATGACCGGGTGATCGAACAACACCGCCCGGTGGTGCGATCGCTCAATGAGCAGCTTCTCGGCTCGATCTCCGGCCCGCTGTGGATCTTGCTCGGTTCGATGGCTATCGTCTTGATGATCGCCTGCGCCAGCGTCGCCAACCTATTCATGGTCCGCGCCGAGCGCCGGCTACCTGACTTGGCCGTGCGCCGCGCCTTGGGCGCCGATCGTGGGCGCTTGATTTTCTCCATGTTGACCGAAGCGGCGGTCGTCGCCGGTCTGGCGGGGACACTGGCAGTCGCCCTCGCCTGGGCCGGGGTACCGCTGCTGCTGAGCGCCGCGCCGGCTAACCTGCCGCGCCTCGGCGAGGTCGCGATCAGGCCCGGTACGCTGCTCTTCACCTTTTTACTCTGCGCCTACTGCGCTCTGGTCTGCGGCCTGGTGCCGGCCATCCGTTTCTCGGCACCGAGCCTGATGCAGCTGCGCCAGGGAGGGCGCGGCTCGATGCGGCGCCGCTGGGGACGCAACGGCCTGGTGATCGCCCAGACCGCGCTGGCCCTGGTGCTGTTGATCGGTTCGGCCCTGCTGCTGCGAAGTTTCGACAAGTTGCGCCATGTCGATCCCGGTTACGACACCAAAGACATCTTCACCTTCCAGATCGCTCCCGACAGCGAAGAACTCCACGACGCCCCGACTTTCGCCCGCTTCCATTTGTCGTTCATGGATCGGGTGGCGGCGTTGCCAGGGATCGAGCGAGTGGGCATCGTCGAGAATGTGCCGTTGAACGAAGGTCTCTCCACCCACCGTTTCCGCACCCCGGACGGTAGTAGAGAAGAAGGCACCGGCACCCTGCTGAGTTACACCTGGGCGGCGGGAGAGTATTTTCGCAGCATGGGCATCGACGTCCTGAGCGGTCGAGCCTTCACCCGCGCCGACCATGAGACCGAGTTCGGCAACATAATGATCAGCCGCTCAGCGGCCGCCCTGTTGTGGCCTGGCGAAGATCCGGTGGGCAAGCGTCTCCAGCCGGAGAGTTTAGAGCAGTGGGAGACCGTGGTCGGAGTAGTCGAAGACGTTCTGCAATACGGCTTTCGCCAAGCAGCAGAGCCGATGCTCTACTTCTCATTGGTCGGTCAGGATCCGGAGAATCGGCGCACCCTCTCCTCCCCCGCCTATGTCGTCAAGACCCCGCGGGCCGAACAGATCGCCCCCGAGATCCGCGCCCTGGTGCGCGAACTCGCCCCCTCCGCTCCGATGTACCGCATGTACACCATGGAGGGCCTGGCCGCCGAGTCGATGCTACAGCTCTCCTTCGCCACCCTGACCATCGGCTTGGCCTCAGTGCTGGCCTTGATCCTCGGCATCGTCGGGCT
This sequence comes from Candidatus Multivoradales bacterium, assembly GCA_965248925.1. GTDB lineage: Bacteria > Acidobacteriota > Thermoanaerobaculia > Multivoradales > J023 > CBDFLE01. The sequence goes on from CBDFLE010000005.1 coordinate 2,157,282, forward strand.
CTACGGCGTCCTCTCCTATGCCGTCGCCGAACGCACCCGCGAGATCGGCCTGCGCATGGCGCTGGGAGCAGCGGCCAGCCGCGTACAGCGAATGATCGTGCAACAGGGAGCGCGAGTGCTGGTGATTGGCATCGCCATTGGCAGCGTCATCGCCTTCGTCGCCACCAGAGCCCTGGGCAGCTTACTCTTTGACGTCGAAGCCTTCGATTTCGGCACCTACCTGGGGGTCTCTGCGCTGATGCTGGTGGTCGGCCTGGCGGCAAGCTACCTGCCGGCCCGGCGAGCGTCGAAAGTCGATCCGATCGTCTCGCTGCGGGCGGATTGAGATCTGCCAAGTGGACTGGATTCTGCGGCCCAAAGGGATAGCCCCCACGGCGATCGATAGAGTCCGAGAAGTCCCGCGAAATCGCCTGCGCCGAGGCGATGAAGGTCGCCGGGAAGAAAATTTCGCTTGCCTTCGCCAACCATAGCTACCCGCTGGATCGTTCCGGGGCCACGCACTCGTTTGCCAGACGCACCGCGCGGCTGACGAAACTCTCGATACCGGGCGGCAGATCGTTGGGTTCAAACCAGCGAGCTGAGAGGATCTCCCGCCCCAGGTCCAGCTCGCCGCCAGCGAGGCGGGCGTTGAAAACCACGGTGAGGTGGGAAGGGCGGATCTCGCGGCTGATCAACACCACCGCTCCCAGCTGGCACTTTAAGCCGGTCTCTTCTTCGAGTTCGCGCACGGCAGCTTGCCCCGGCGTTTCCCCACGACGCAACCAACCTCCCGGCAAACCCCACGGGTTCGGGTTATGGAAGACGTGCTCGAGAAGCAAGACGCGGCCCTCCTCATCGAACATCACCACCAGCGCCCCCAGCCGGTGGCGCGGCACCACCAGCGCAGCCGCCAGGGCGAGCAATGACGGCATCGGCGGTCGTGCTATCCACCGGGCGAGACGCTGCTTGGTGGTTGAAGAAAGCTGAAACAAAGTCATGGAGTCCGCGGAAGGTGGCTCGGCAGCGCCTCTTGATAAATCGCTCGCCAACGGGCCACGGAGGCCGCCAACGAGCAGGCACGACCACGCTGTTCGGCTGCCGAACGGACGGCCCGTGGATCCTCGCACAGCGCGGCGAGAACCGCAGCCGCCAGTCCATCCGCGTCGCCAGGAGCCGCCAAATGGGGGCTGAACTCAGCCATCTGACCCACTTGTGTTCCAGCCACTGGGCAGCCGCAAGCGGCGGCTTCGAGAATCACCATGCACTGGCTCTCGAAGCGCGAGCTGACCAACAACAATCTCGCTCGGCGGTAAAATGCCGGTAGCCGCTCATGGCTCAGCGCGCCGTGAAAACGCACCCGACCGCCACAGCCAAGCAAGGCGGCGAGTTCTTCGAGGGTAGCTCGGCACTCCCCCTCCCCCACCAAGTGAAGAACCGCCCCGGGATGCACTGCGAGCACTGCGGGCAGGGCCTCGAGCAGCGTCCGGTGGTCTTTGACGGCGATCAGCGAGCCCACCGCTAGCAGTGCCGGATCTCCCTCCAAGGGTGGCTCAGAGGATTCTGGCCGAGTGTTGAAGAGTTCTATATCGATGCCGAGCGGAGCCTGGCGCAGACGCTCACTGGCCACTAGCGAGGCCATCGACGCAGCGAGCTGCCGCGAACCGACGGTGACTCGCGCCGCGCCGCCCAAAGCCCGCCGAGCAAGCCAACGATTGACTCTGCTGAGTTGGCCGCCGTAACCGATCTCGGGCAACCCAACCAACTCACCACCCATCACCGAGGCCACCACCGGCACCCCTAGGCGGCGCCCACTCCACGCCGCCAGCGCACCGGGCTCATGGATCCACAGGGCATGCAGGATATCGAACGGGCGATGCCGCGCCGCACGCCGCAAACGCCGGTCGGCGGCCGCCAGCAGCGGCAGCCGCGCCAAACCGCGATCCTCGGCTCCACCACTGGGGTGTACTTCGGCGCCAGCAACCCTGTAGGGCTGGCGATGGTGGGGATAGCGCAGCGGAAAAACCCGTACCGAATCATGGCGGGCCAGTTCGCGCACCAGGCCAAGGAGGGCCGGGATACACCAATCATCCTCAGCAGCGCTGAAACCGGGTACCACCAGGCCGATTTCGAGCCGCTTCACCGGTCATCCCGCCACAACCGCCAGCGCAGTGCCAGCAGCTCACCCAGGGCCCGGCCGACCACCGCGCCACGGGCGCCGGTGGGCTGGCCTGCTAGTCGCGGATGATGCCGCACCGGCAACTCGCGGATCAGCAGGCCGGCACTCCTCGCTCGCACAAGCCACTCGGCTGAAAACGTGGCGCCAGCCGCCTGGATCCGTGGCTCGATGGCGGCGAAAGCCTGGCGGTGGATGAGCTTGAAGGCGCAGTTGACATCGCTGGCAGCAACTCCGAAAAGCAGCCTGATCAACAGCGACCAAGTCTTGCCGAGCAACACCCGAGCAAGCCGATCGGAACGCGGCGCGCGGCGGCCGATGACCATGTCGGCCCAGTCGGCGGCGCTCAAGAAAGCCGGCAGGGCTTCGAGGTCGAACTGGCCATCGCTGTCCATCGACAGCAACAACCGGTGCCGACCGGCGCGTAAGGCGGTCAGGCAAGCGGCACCGTAGCCGCGGTTTTCCGGGTGTCTCTCGACTCGCAAGCAGGGATGCCTGTGGATCAACTCGGCCAACACCTCGGCAGTGTTGTCGCTAGAGCCATCGTCAACGACCACGATCTCGAACGGTTCGATCACCGCCGCCGCTTGCCGCACCAAAGTGTCGATCAGCCGTGGCAGATTGCCGGCTTCGTTGTAGGCCGGCAAGCAGACCGACAGGCCACCAGCAGCAGCAGTCAAGGTACTCGGCTCTGAGTGGTCGCTGCCCACGGTGTCTATTCCGGAAAGCTCAGCGAGTTCACTGGCCGAGCGAGGCCAGCGGGATACCCGTTTGCCATTTCGCCAGGCAGCGGGCAGGGAGTTTCAGGTTGAGCGGCGGCGACAGGGCTGGTCGAACTACAGATCTCGAAGTGGCCATAGGTGGAGTCATCAATCTCGGCGATGAGCCTGAAATCGTGGCGCTGCAACCAGACGGCGAGATGTTCCCTCCGAACCTGATCGTGGGCCAACATACGGCGGATCTGGCGGTCGATCACCAGGGTCGTCGGGGCGACCTCGTCCACTGCCGCGGCAAAGTTCAGCGGCGGCTGATAGTAGCGGGGATGGCTCTTCACCACCGGCACTACCCAACTGCGGACGTTGAATTCTTGGAGACCCAGCCAGTAGTCGTGCAAGAGCAGCACCGGGCCGCTATCGGCGGGCAGCTGGCGGCGTAGCTCAGCCGCCAGCTGCGGCCAGGGGGTGGTATTGGCAGCAGCGCGGTGCAGGCCCGCCACTTGGCTCCCTCCTTCGAGCACCACGGCGAGCGCCGCTGCGATCAAAAAGAGGCGCCGCCCGCGCTGCCCATTGCGCCACAAGTGCATCACCAGGCTGGCCACCATCAAGGCAACTAGCGGCAAGAAGGCGATGATGTAGTTGATCAATTTGAGCCAGATCAGCAAGGCGTAGAGGGTGACAAAAACCAAGGTCGGCAAAAGCAACAGCAGAGCGGCACGGTGGCTCTCGCTGCTAGCTGGCAGCGAACCGCGCCACGCCCTACGGCCAAAGGCGAGGAGACTCGCCGGGATAGCCACCAAGGCCAGCCAGAAACCGGGGCGCAATACCCAACCCCAACCCGCGGCACCGAGGCCCTGACCATAGCGGTGACGCTCACGCAGCAGATTGTCCAAATACCAGCGCGGATCGAAGAGTTGGAAACGCGGTCCGTAGTCCCGCACTTGCCCCGACCATTCCTGCACTCCGCCGAAGACGTAGCCCAAGTAGCCTAGGCACGGCAGAGCAAAGCCAACAGCTAAAGCGGCCAAGACCCGCCAGCCCCGACGTTCTACCAGCGCCACCCAACCCAATCCGAGGAGCCAAAAAGCGCCGTAAACATGGCCTAGCGTGGCCAGACCGGCCAGGAGGCCGGCGAGGGTAAATAGCCAACTGTGCCCGCTATCGTCCGCCCGCAAATAGGCTAGCAACGCCAGCAGGCCCAGCACCGGCACCAGCATGTCGTAGCGGGCGATGCGCGCCAGATCGATCAACGGGATACCACTGAGCAAGTAAGGGGTGGTGAGGGTGAGGCGTAGGGTCAGCAACAAAGAGACAGCAACGATTGCCGTCGACGCGTCGAGCAAACGGCGACCCAGAGAGTAGGTCAACAGCAGCACAGCGAGGCCGAGAAGCACGGTCTCAAAGCGCGCCTGGAAGAGACCGAGACCGCCGATCTTGAAGCTCGCCGCCAGCAACAGCGGATGCAGCGGCATGAAACCGTAGTAGCGTCGCTCCATGCCGTGCCAGCCGGCGAAGAGGTCGGAGCCGAACACCCCTTCCTCGGCCAGCTTCCAGCCCGTGGAGGCTTGCCAAGGTTCGTCCGGATAGACCCGCGGCACGGTGTCGAGATGGGGCAGAGAGACCGCCAGATAGGCCAGCAGCAGGCAGGCGAGCAGCGCTCGATGAATATGCGGTGTTCTCAAATGCCCTGTTCCGGCTCTTGCAGTTCACCCCGGCGGTCTGCGGCGACCGTTGGTGCGGCGAATGGAGGAAGTCTGACCGACGACCAGACTAGCGTCAACCGGTGGCTTTGCGGTTGGTGGCCAGCCAGCGGCGCCGCTGAGTGGCGCCCAGCAAGTAGGCCAGGGGATCGCTCCAGGCATCGTAGCGCAGACTGCGAAACGGACTCGCTGGCGAGCTGGAGCAATCCAAGTGCAGGTCACAGTAGCGCTCGACGCTGAGCTCGAAGAACTCCTCCACCAGGCGACCCAGCCGATGTTGACGGGCAGCATACCGGCGCATTCGTAGACAGCGTTGCAAGCTGCCGAGCTGCGACGGATAAGCCGCGAAAGCCTGGCGAATAACCTCTTCCACCTCCTCGATCGGCAGCGCTCGGTTGGCCACCAGCGGCGTCAACGGTACCTGCACCGGATAAATCCGCAGCTGCTCGACCCTCGATTCCCTCTCGCCAAGAGCCACCGCCAGGGCACTCGCCACGGCCAGATGCTCGGGGTGAAAATCCACCCAGCCGGGAGCGTAGAGTAGGTTTGGACGGAAATCATCCAACAGCTCGCCAAGACGCTCTACCAGTGTTCCATGGCGCCAGTCGCCCTCCGGAAAGCCCAACCAAAGGAACTTCACATCCAGGCGATGGGCAGCTTCCTCGGCCTCGAGACGGCGGTGCCGGGCGGTCTCGTCAGCATCGAGCCCGAGCGCCCGCGAGCGCCGCCCGTCGGTAACCCAAGCCACCGTCACCTCATCACCAGCACGACGGTGAAGGGTGATCGCACCGGCGCAGCCAGCTACCTCGTCGTCGGGATGGGGGGCTAGGATCAAGACTCTTCGTCCGCCGCCGAGCGCCGGGGCCGGGGTCGGGCCAGACCTGGAACCAAGACCGAATATCGTCGCCCAGACACCGGTGAAAGCCTCATTAATCGCCCGCCGCAGGCGCCTCAGCTGCCGGCGTCTAGGGTCGGATTCCATGCGCTCGAGTCGCTCAGATGACATCGAAGTCGCCACCCGCCAACTGCCAGGCCTCGGGGCGGCGCAGAGCAGTGAGCGGCAAATCCTCGGTCAAGGGTACACACTCGACACTGAAGCTACCCCGCCGAAACCAAAAGCCGGCGCGATGCAGAGCGCGATCGAAGGGGGCGCCCGGCACCGCCAGAGCACCCACAAACTCGGCGCCCTGAGCGCTGAGCAAGGCCACCGCGCGGTCGATCAACAAGCCAACACTCGCCGGCTCGTGGCGACTGCCGTGCACCTCCGCTATCCAGCCCAGCCGGCGACCATCGGGCAGCTCTTCGAGACGCAGAGCGGCAAATCCGACCGGCTCGGCAGCAGCTCCATTCGCTCGTTCGGCCAGCAGCAATCGATAGCGGTCTTGGGGCGACTCCAGATAGCGCCAGCCGATGCGTGCCGCGTCGCGGACGATAGAGAAACGACTCTCGCTACGGGTTCGCTGCCACAGACGATCAATCTCTTCGCCCGCGGAGGTGATTTCTCGCACCACCAAACCAGCTGCCGGTGTGGACGTCGTCAAGCGGCTGAGTAGGCGACCGGCTAGGCGACGACGGCCTAACCAAGGCAGCCGCCAGCGGCGAGCGAGCAAGGCTTCAGGACGTAAGGGCCGGAAACGCCAACCGAGGGTGAAGAGCTGCTCCCAGCCCAGGGCTCTGGTGCGCGAACCCCACTGCTGGTTGGGCAGACCGAGCACCAAGGAGACGCCAGCGTCGCGCCAAGCCTGGTAGGCCCGGTGGCCAACCGCGGTCAGCAGGCCACGGCGACGCTGCTCCGGGTCAGCCATGGTGTCGACCGAGATCATCGCTTCGACCTCGCGCCCGTCGAGGTGAAAGCGGCAGGGAATACCAGCGTATTGGAAGACTGGCCGGTCGTCGTCGTCTACCGCCAACCACACGTTGTCGGTCGGAGCGTGACGCCGGTCGAGCTTCCACTTCCACACCGCCTCCGACATCGGTTGGCCAAAAGCACGGCCAAATAGGTCGACCAGAGGAGCAACGTCGGCCGGTCGAACAGGCCGCAAACGAGGGAGAAGAGCACTCAAGACGGCGCCCGCCAGAAGCCGTGGCAAAAGTAGGGGGTCGATCGGCGCAACAGGGTGCTCAGATTGCGCAGCCACAAGCGCCGATACGGGCGCAGCACAAGGCCCGCTTGGCGGAAGCGCCGACGATCCCCGCGATCGAGATAGCCGCGGGCCGGCCGCAAGAAGAGCTCTCCCCCCTGCTGGTCGCGGAAACGCTGCTGTAGCGCGGCCACATCGCCGCGCCGACGGCGACTATCACCAAAGATCTGCAAGCCGAGCACCAGCAGCAAACCCCCCGGCTCGACCTTGTGCTGCAAGGCGGTCAGATGCGCCAGCGGATCGGGGAAGAAAGCCAAGCCATGGTTGACCACTACCACCTCGAAACGCCCATCGATCAATGACAGATCCGCCAGATCAAGTTGCACCGCCGGCCAATCGGTACTGTAGAAACGGCGCGCGCCGAGACCGTCATACCTATCATCGAAACACTCCGCGGCCAGCGGGTGGTGCCCGGCCAAGGCCAGTTGATGACTCAGCCAGCCATTGGCCGCGCCGACGTCGAGCACCCGCACGCCACCGTCAGCGCCAGCGCCGCCGAAGCACCGAGAAATAGCCCGCAGCACCAGAGCTACGTCATCCTGGCGCAGACGCCATTCAAAATTTTTCGCCACCGCCTGCCCCCCCGGCAATGCTTCGAAGGCCCCTTCGTCGAGCAGGCGCAGCGCCGCCTGGCCGCGGAAGTCGCACAACTTGTCGGCCAGCTCCGCCAAGCGCTGAGCAAAAGCCGGTTCGAGCAAACGAACCAGGCCCTCTTCGACCTCGAAGTGATGACCGGCAGCACACCGCTGTTGAGCGAGAGGTTGACGGCAGATGGCACAGAGCAGCTTCACCGCTGCAATCTAACCTACCGACCGCCTATTGGACATAGCCCAGCGTCCGCAAGCGTTCAACCGTTTCCGGCCTGCGGCGAGCGTCTTCCCTGGCGGTATTGCCGGACGCCGGCTGGGGGTGCCAATAGGCGACGGTAGCCGCCGCCGGTTTACTTCAATCACCCTTCTCGACCCCTACCTGGCATGCCAAATCGCGCCCCGCCAGACCGCGGTAAGCCAACAACCCGGCCCACTGCACCAAGGCTGTCGCGACCAGCGCGCCGAGTAATCCGAAGGTTGGCAGCAAGAGCAAGTTGAGCAGCAAGTTGAGCAGCGCGCCAACCGCGTTGACCGTCACCACCGTAGTCTGGCGACCGGCCTTGAACAGAGCATAAATGGTCGGCAAGTAGAAGTAGACTGGTGGCACTGTGCAAGCCGCCGCCAGCCACACCGACGGCGGCAGGCGGAAATCGAAGAAACCGGTCAACAGCCAACGGCAAGCGGCAATGGCCGGTGGGGTTAGCAGCAGACCGACGACAAACAGCCGCCCTGCGATCTTTGATAGAGTGCGGTCCGACGCCCGATACAACGCCGGCACGAAAGGCGCTAAGGCCAAAGCGGCGAAGCTCTGCAAGTAGAGCAACACATTGCTCAACACCTGATAGCCACCGAGTTCGGCCGCTGGAAGGTAGGCGGCAACGCAGTAAAGGTCGATTCTCGATTGCAACAAGCCGCTCAATCCGAGTAGAAAAAAAGGCAATGAGCGGCGCCAGATCACTGGCTCGAAGCGCGCCGCGAAAGGCTGCAGAGCACGGAGTCGTAGGCGCCACCCCAGGAGCAAGACTTTGCCCAGGTGGACCGCTGCGAACCAACCCAACAGCCCCACGACTGTCGGCGGCTCTGGGTTGCTGAGCACCGCCGCCAGCAGCACCGCCAGGCCGAACAGGTCGAGGGCGGCAGCAAAGCCGAACGCCCGCCGCCGGATCACCAACGGATCGAAGCTCTGATAGAGCACCAAACCGGCGCAGAAAAGGCTCGCCGCAACCGCGGCAGCTGGCGACGGCGCCAACAGCCACAGAGCCCAGAAGGCCAGCGGTAGCAGTGTCGAGCGGGTGAGCAGACTGCTCTGCCAGATAGCTGCCAAGGCGCCAGGTCGCCGGGCCAGTTCGCGCAGCACGTCGTCACGGTTGCCCCAGCCGATGATATGCGCCGCCAAATGCACCACCAGCTGAATGGCCACAAACCTCCCCCACAGCTCCAGCGACCCCCGTTGGGTTACCGCCGCCGCGGTCAGCGGATAGAGCATCGGCACTAGCAGCTTCTGTACTGAATGCGTGGCCACTACTCGCAGACGGCGACCGGTGGCAGCCCTGGGCCTGTCTTGACCGCGGCTCATGGCGAGTTCGGCAGATTCAGCAGGGCGCGCTGTTCGAGAAAGTTCAGCACCGCCGCAGAGGCCAGCGAGTGGCCGGCGGCGGTCCAGTGGATATCGACCGAGAAGTACAGCGGCCTCTCAGGTCCTGACGGCGAGTCGATGGCGGCGCGAAAAATTGGGCTCAGATCGAGACAATCGAGATCGGCGACGGCGCAGAGTTCACGCAGCGGCCGCACCAGACGGTCGAGGTCATGCTCCGGCGGCAGGTCCGCGGCGACGCGGTAGAGTTCACCGTAGACCTGCTCCTTGGCCGGCACGATCACCACCGCAAAACGACCTCCGGCAGCTTCGACCCGAGCACGGGTTTGCAAGATAGCCTGGCGAGCCAGCGGCCAGCCGAACTGCAACATGCGGTCTTGAACCTGCGGATCGCAGATATCGTGATCACGGCAGAAAACCTGGCCATGCGGCTGCGCCGCTGACCGCACGAGCTCCTCGGTATAAGCGCAAGCGCCGCGACTGGCCAGCCACAGCTCGTAACTCAGTGACAGCCGGCGCAGTAGCCGGTGCGGTCCGCTGGTGCATCGTGGCGGCCGAGCGGCTTGCGGCACCGCCGCCGCCGGATCGGCCCAGGCAGCAAACCGCAGATTCTCTTTGAGGTCGTTCTGAAAAAATGTCCACAGCACCAGCGGCGCAGCCAGCGGACGACCATAGTGCTGATAGATCAAAGCCTCTTGCAGCGAACTGGCACCGACCTGCGAGAGGTTGACGAACGACCGTCCACTGCTCTGTTCCATGACCTCGACCCAACCCTCTCGGCGCTCGACGCCGACCGCGAAAGCGAACGAATCGCCCAACACGACGGCAAAGGGCGTGCCCAGCGGCCGCTGATCGCGAAAACCAGCCCCGCCAAGGCCCAGGCCGCTCGACCGGATCGGCCACCGTGGGTACTCGGGATGGCCATGCAAGACGGTGTCGAGGCCGGCAATCAGCCGCTCGCGTAGCAGCGGATCGTCCCGCCACAGCCGCCGATACTCAGCCATGAATCGGGGCAAACCGTGCCAGCGCACAATGCCCGGTTTGTCCCAAGCCTGCGCCATCACCGGCGGCGGCAGCAGACCGGGCAACAGGCGCAGGATCAATTCCACCAGCAGCAGACCGAGCGCCAGACCAAGAATGACCAACGCGCCGCGCATCGGCAGCGAAGTGACAGAACGTTGGTTAACTGGCTCTGGATTCATGGAGCAACTTATACCTGCGGAGTTGGGAAGAGCCGTGCCGGAGCAGATGTGATTGGCACCTCCGCCGGCTCGCAGGCCAAGCCGGCACCAAAAAAACAGACAAGACACACTGTCCGGCAGAAAACTCTCGGGTCAGCCCGCAACCCACCATCTTTCGTCATTGCCGCCATCCGGTCGAAGAACCAATGGCCAACCGCTCAGCAGCGAGCGTGCTTGCGCTTCTTGCCCAGCCGCCCCATGCCAACCACCTTGGCGATCATCTGGGTGGCCAGCGGCACTTTGCAGGCGGTGCCACCCATGTCGACTTGCACCTTTCCCACCGCCTCAGCCGCCGTACTTGCCCTGCCGCTAAGCGCCTCGACATAACAACCAACGGCGATGACGAAACCGTTCATGGTGTAGCGCACTCGATTGGGAGCCTGGGGCAACTCACCCTCAATCCGCCGCAGCAAGCCGTCCAAAGCATCGAGATCGAGGTCCTCGTCAGGCCGGATCGAAACCCAGCCAGCCAGGGTCGCCCAACCGATGCAAGCGACGTGGGCAACCGCGGATTCGATCCAGCGCAGCCCCGCCGACCAGCCATGGGGCCCTTCGGCGGCCAGACCCGCCAGCGCGTACTCGCCCACCATGTAGAACTCAGTGGCCACAGCCCAGCGGTCGAGGTCCACGGCGCTCATCGCCTGGGCATCGGCCGCCAGAGCGGCCAAGTACATAGCATCCACATTGCCGGTGGCGAACAACTCGGCAACCACCGCCTGCTCCTTCTTCAGTGGCCGCAGCAGCTTCTTCATGTCTCCCACTTTGACCCCGAAATAGGGCTCCTGGGCACCGTGCTTGCCATAGATCTTGCGCGTCTGAGGGTTGCCCATCTCTTCCAACTGGGTCATGACTTCTTGGCGGTCCATTGCTGCTCTCCCGTTGAGTCGTGCTGCCTCATGAATGGAAGCCGATCCTATCAACTGCAAAGCAGTCCCCAGACTGAGGAGAGCTTCCCGGGGAGACACCACTGCTCGACCCTGGTCCCGCCGAGCCAACCGGCGGCGGACATCATTCCCAGCATAGTTGTCCAAGAGCGCCTCACCAACCTCATCAGTTCTGAGAATGCCTCCTTCTCAGAACTGAATTTGAGTGTTGAAAATCTGCTCCAAGTGGGCGCAGCTGCTAGAGATTCAATAGCCGGCATGCTGCCGGTTGCAACAAGATCGTGATAAACCGCAAACGAAGAGGAAGCATGATGCAAAACAGCTCCAGGATTCTATCGATTCTCGCCCTTCTCGCAGCTCTCTCCTGCTAGTCACCCCGGCTTTCGCCCAGGTAGTTGAGACACCGGGTGAACAAGTGCCTGGCTTCTTCGACACTGCAGGAGTAGCGAAAGACCAGGCAGCCCAGAGTCTGTGGCTGCTTGAGCAAGAGAGCGGTGCCAAGCCCGAGGGCATCTCGGTTCAACCCTCCAAAGAGAGGCTGCTAACTCTGAAGAACGCACCTGCCGACCAAGGCCGGCTGCTAGTCGGGCTCAATCTCACGGTCGGCGCCAAGGTCGCCTTCCAGGCCGACGGCAAGGTGGTGGGTAGTCTCGGCGCGCTGCGAAAAAGCCGCAACAACATCTCCTGGTTTACCACCGTGCGTTCGCCGGATGCCTCGGCGATGCGTCTACATCTGACTAACATGCGGCTGCCAGTGGGCGTCGAACTCTACCTCTACAGCCGCCGCGGCGAGGCTTTCGGCCCCACACCGGCGCCGATATCCAAGGCGAGGGCGAGCTGTGGACGAACACCATTCGCCGTTGGCAGCAGCGCTTTTATCTGTTCTGGCGGCTTGGTCAACGACGCCAACACCTCGACCACGGTGCCTTATTTCCTGACCGCCAACCACTGCATCAGTCGCCAATCTTCGGCCAACAGCATTGAGGCATTCTTCCAATTCAACACTAGCTGTGGCGGTTCCTGCCCCAGCGCCAGCAGCTCGCTACCGCGGATGCTTGGCTCAACACTGTTGGTCAGCAGCGCCAACAGCGATTTCTGTCTGTTGCAACTCAACGGCAGCGTCCCGGGTGGCCCAAGTCTGCTCGGCTGGACCACCACGGCAGTGGCTAATAGCAACAGTACGGATCTATTCCGCATCAGCCATCCCAAGGGCGCCCCACAGGCCTACTCGCGGCAAGACGTGAGCACCACGGCCGGCACCTGCGGCAGCATTCCGCGAGGTAACTTTATTTACAGCCGTAACAGCTTTGGCGCCACCGAAGGCGGTTCGAGCGGCTCGCCGGTACTCAACAGCGGCGGCCAGATCGTCGGCCAGCTGTTCGGCGCCTGCGGCACCAACACCAGAAATGTATGTGATTCGAGTTCCAACGCCACCGTAGATGACGCCTTTGCAGTCACTTTCTCTAGCATCTCGCAGTTCATCAACAACCCCGGTAACACCAGCTGTCATTCGGGTGCGAACGGCAGCGCGAGCTTCTGCCGCTCCGGTTGTAAATGCGAGGACGGCGAAGGCGATTGTGACAGCAACAGTGAATGCGTGCCAGGCACCACTTGCCTCAGCAATGTCGGTCCGAACTATGGCTTCGCCAGCTGGGTTGACGTCTGCGAAACTAGCGGCGGAGGCGGTGGCGGCCCCAACTCATGTGTCGGCAACTGCGGCGGCCAGGCCTCCGGTGGCTGCTGGTGTGACTCGGCCTGCGCCGGCTTCGGTGACTGCTGCGGCGATAAACTCTCGGTCTGCGGCTGATCCTGGAAAGCTAGTCTTGGCTACCTAGGCCGATTGGCCCGATCCGCCAGCCGCGGGTCGGGCCTCCTAGCCAGAGATCCGTGTGACGACACTGAGGTCGAATTCCATCAGCGGCAGTGTCCGACCGGGGATGCTCCCCGAGGGGGTCGAACCTACCCGCTGCGCGCCGCGGCTGAGGTAGAACGGTTCGGCACCCGGGTCGCTGTGAATCTGCAGCAGGCGAAAGCCTCGGTCGCTCGCCCGCGCACAGCAATGGTCCCAAAGCTCACTGCCAAGTCCGCCGCCAATCTGCTCAGGATCGACGAAGAGATGGCCGAGTTCGACCCGCGAAGCTGACTGCTCCTCCAACGAGTAGAAGCCCAACGGCTGGGGCCCCAAGGTGAGCACAAAGACCTCGTGCAACCCCAGATACTCAGCATCGATCGTCAGCTCTCCTCGGCAAGCGTCCATGAACTCTGCCGAGTAGCCCCAATATGCCTTGGAGCGGAGGGCAAGAGCGGTCAATGCTTCGCAATCGCTCTCTTTCACGACTCTAATAGCAGCATCCATGGCCGCGAAAATACCACGCTCCAGAGGTCCAAGAACCACTTGCGATGCAAGCCAAAGCCGCAATTGCACTGGGATAGCGAAACCCAACTGTGACTGGCCAAAACCTGATCTGGCTTGAGCTGCACCCAGATTCTAAGCGAATGAGAGCGACAAAACGGCAACGGGGCTTCGGTCGATCCCAGCACAACCGAAGCCCCGCATTTGACGTGCTCACGAGTCGCTGAGCTTACGGCGCCGGCGTATCCTCCTCGGGCTCGAAGTCGAAACGCTTGAGCACCAGGGTCGGAATATCCGCCGCGGTCAGTTCGGCTCGGGTCAAGCCTTCGACCGTGACAGGGTTTTCGAAGAAGATGCGTACTTCGTTTCCTAGCCCCTGCCAGTGGTTGTCGAGTTGTAGGTGCACCGGCTCGGACCAGGTCACCCCGGCGATGTTGTTGCTCGTGATCAGCCCCCCCTTCTGAATGGACATTCCTTGCGCGCTGATCCCCTCGAGATTTTCTATCATCACGAAACCCGTCGGCCAGTCTCCGTCCACGGCAGTGACGATCCCGGCCTGCACGCTGGACGCGACCACCTCGCCGTCGAGCAGGACCAGGATCTCTCGGACGCCCGGCGCCCCTTCCGGGTAGACCAGAACCTCACCCTGGGCAAGGGTGGCCATGGCGTTGGCCGCCTCTACCAACTCGCCTGCGGCGATGCCGCTGACCCCAAAGCGGACGGAGGCACCTTCGGCCAGGGGCACGCCGAGGCTGAAGTCCTGGAGCGAAATCCCGACCTCGCTGGCGGGTCCGAAAGTGGCCGCCACGCCGTCTTTACCGCTGCTTCCGATGTCCGACACGATGAAGACGTTGCCGGAACGCGTCAGGGCGGCGCCACCCAGCGGGTCGAAGTCCACCGGGCCGAAGAAGCAGTCCGGTATGGTCAGACACTTGACGATCGAGCAGCACTGGGCAAAGGTCGCGTCATGGGTGCTGAGTCGGAAGCACGCCTCTTCCCTCGGCTTCGCCGCCGGTCCGCTGAGCCCGACGGTGATGGAACCGGTCTCGTCGCCGCCGAAAAGGGTGTCGCCCAGGAGCAGGACGTTGGGATCGATCACCAACTCGGACGGTGAGATCGGGGTCAGGTGGTCCGCTGGCGATACCGGCGCCAAGAGCAGGTAGTCCACCGGAACCGTGGTGAGGTTCTCGAGGTCGAAGGTGTAGTGCCATGGCGGGCCGATGTTGGAAAACGGTGGCCCGAAGCATCTGGGCTCGCGATCCACCCTGAGCTGGGCGCAGTCGCACTCGGGAACCTCGAGCTCCACCTCTTTGGCGCAACACTGGGCGAGGGTTGCATCGTGAAGAGTGATCCGGAAGTCGAGGACCGTGCCGGGAGTGGCGCCTGTGATCTTGACCGTGACCCGCCGGGGCTGGTTGGTCTTGATCGGCGGCGTGAACGTCAAGTGCTGCGGCTCGATGGTCACGCCGGCCGGGAGATCGACGAAGAAGAGGTGCTGCACGTCTTCCGCTGCCCGATTGCGGACAATGAAGGTCCATTCGAAGCTGCCGGTGAAGCCGCCCTCGTCGGCGTTGCAGAGGTGACTGAGCGTGACCAGATCGAAGCACTTGGGACACTTGAGGTTCACCGGCAGGCCCATGCCGAGGCCGCCGTTCGAGGCCGCGTCGACGAAACTAAGCCCGAGGTTACCGCCGTCGAAGGTTTCGTCGCCGGCGAAGGTGACGGTGAAACATGCCTCATCGCCAGGACCCACGTCCTCCCGGATCGGCGGATCGGTGGTGACGGTGAGCCCGGGAAGCTCCGGGTCCGGCACCAGGGCGATATCGATGGGGGTGGTAAGACTGGTCTCCACGGCCTGGACGATGGCATTCCTGATGCCGTTCGAGCCGGCGCCGAGGTCAAAGACCAACGGCTCACCGTCCGCGTCCAGCGCGCCGGTCAAGCGGGCGAGGGCCGAGAGGAAGACGGATTCGTCGTTACTCGGCCCAGGATCGGACGAGGGTGCGGCGTTGGTGCCGAGGCCGATCACCCGGATGCCGAGGTCGTTCAGTGCCTGCACCGTCTCCGGCACGGTCGCGGCACCGCGTGGTGCCTCCGCGCCGAGCACGGTGTTGTTGGCCTGACTCTCGGCATCGCTGACGAAGCCGAATCTTTTACCGCAATTGAAAGTCGAGGAAGGGACAGTAGCTCCAGTGCCCGTGATGAAATCGGGGATGTCGGCACCGGCCGCGAAAGGGGCAACTGAACAGGCGTCGGTAGCGAGAATCACCAGCCGCAAGCAGCTTTCCGGCCGCCAGCCGACGCCACCCAACTCGCCGATCTTCGGGACGTCGCTGGTGTAGCTCGCGAAGCTCGGTACGTCACCGCTCGGTCCGGGCGTCTGCCAGGTTGCCGGGATGCCGGCGGCACCGGAATCGAGAAGGCTGGTGTTGGCGTCGGGGTTGCCATTGAACCCGGTGCCGGTCGCAATCTGAAAAAGAGCTTCGATCGCGGACTCGGGGCCGTCCCCGCCAAAACCGGGTGCAGTTCCCGCGTCGGAGAGAGCTGCCGTGAGGGCCAGTAAGTTTCTTGTGAGTGCTTGGTTGAGGATGAAGGGCCGATCCTCCTCGAATGCGGAGGGACTGCCGAAGGCTCGCCCAGGCCCCCCGTACTCTTCGAATCTACCGACGCCGAAAGTGAAGTCCACACATGGTGAACCGGAAGTGAGGTCAGCAACGATACTGCCGAATATTTCACCGGCCGTTACCACCTTGTCTTCAAAGCTACCGGTATCGTCGAAGAGCAGGAAAATGTCTGCTGAATTGCAAGTGCTGGCCTCGGGCAAAATGATACACAAGTCCTCCACCGTATCCGAGCCGCCGCCGCACGCGGTACTCGGGTCGATGGTAATCGAGCCTGGGGAAACGGTCTGCGCGCCGAGCGCGGTAGCGACCAAGAGCGATGCTGCGATAGCTACCGCCCATAGGGCTAGCGCCCTCCGAGGGTGACCGGTCAACCGGTCGTTCAAATACCATTGGGCTGTGCGCATTCATGTTCTCCTTGATATGAACAGAGAAATTTACGAGCTGGCAAACAACTTCGAATGACAGCTTTCCACTCGAGGTCTTCCTCGTTCCTCCCAACGTGCGGCCTGGCCTCAGCGCTGGCGGCGGGAGAAAGCCTCATTCCGGTCTCGACGGGCTCCAAGTGTTGGCCGGTAGCTCTTTGGTAAGACCGGCCTCAACTAAAGGACGCGCAAAAAGCTTCTCGGAAGGCTAATAAAAATCACTGCGCGTCTGAACTGCCGACATGGGTTGGCACCGGCTCCGACCCACAGGATCGGACTGGGGACCGATACTCTTTCGCGAGGGGGTTCCGGGGGTCGCCAAGCGGCCGGATCTGTTGCATGGTGATTCCTCAAGAGGAGGAACCGCTATGGAACAACGAATCGCGAGCTTTCGTCATCAGGTCGAGGTCTACTTTGGCTGCCGCCCAGGCCGCGGATGTCGGTATCCGGCTTCCCTTCGGGCAGAAGCCGTGGATCTGGCTTTGGAAGCGCAGTCCAACGGCGATCGGTTGGGCCGGGCGGCCACTGCTTTGGGAGTCGGTGTGGACACGCTCCACCGCTGGATCGAGGCAGCGCCGCCGATGCCCATTCAGCTGCGGGCGGTCGAAGTCGTAGAGGCCGAAGCAGCAGCAATCATCAATCGAAGCCATCGAGAGGGCTTGGTCCTGGTGACTGTCGCTGGCCACCGCGTGGAGGGGCTGGCTCTGGCCGACGTGGCATTGCTGCTGGAAGCGCTCGGATGATCGGCTCGACCCGCCGGGTCAGCCTCTACGCCTTCGGTGCGCCTGCCGACCTCCGCAAGGGGTTCGACGGTCTCCCGGGTCTGGTGACCGGCGAGCTTGACCAAGACCCTCTCTCAGGCGATCTGTTCCTATTCGTCAATCGGGCGCAAACCCTCGCGAAGGTTCTGGTCTGGGACGGTACCGGGCTCTGTGTCTACAGCAAGCGGCTCGAGCAGGGGCGGTTTGCCTGTCTGTGGCGCGAACGGGAAGAGGACCGGCTGCGGCTGACTATGACCTAGATTGAGCGGTTTAAACCACAATAATCCCCCACCTGCTGTGCTAAACTGCTGTGCTAAACTGCTGACATTGAAACCGTTAGCAGTAATTGTCGAAGTGACTCGCCACAACCCAACAGGTGGGAGATCAAGATGAAGTCTATCACGGCCCCGAAGAGCCTGCACGCCATCACCAAGATTGAGGTAACCCCCGATTCTCTGACTGGCCGAGCAGGGCTGAACCTTTTCGTGCAATACCTGGACAGCATTTGTATCCAACCGCTTCTGCAGCATCTATTCGGCCGACTGCGCAAGAGCAGCAAGGGTCTGCCGATCGTCGACATCTCCAACAGGTTTTCCTCTTCTTGCTCGATGGAACGAGTCGTCACCTCAACTACTTCGATGCGCTGAAGAAGGATCCGGCCTACGCCAGCATCGTCGAATGCCACCAGCATCAGTTGCTGTCTTCCCACTCTGTAAAGCGGTTCTTCAAAGCCTTCTCACTCCCTGTCATTCACTTCTTTCGCAAGCTTCTGCGCGAGCTGTTTGTGTGGCGGCTGCGCCTTGCAGCACCTGACGTCGTTGTCCTGGGCCTCGATTCGATGGTCATGGACAACGATGATGCTATCAAGCGGCATGGGGTCCAGCCCACCTACAAGAAAGTCAAGGGGTTCCAGCCTCTCCAGCTGACTTGGCGGCGATTCATCATCGATGCGGTCTTCCGTCGAGGTGACCGGCACTGCAACTACGGCAACGACGCCGTCAAGATGATTCGCCAAGCGGTATCCGCCATCCGTACTCACCTCCAGGCCGATGTGCCGATTATGCTGCGCATGGACAGTGGATTTTTCGACCAGGCGATCTTCGTCGCCTGTGAAGAACTGAAGATCGGATACGTCTGCGGAGGAAAGCTGTACCAGGGAATTCGTGACCGGGCCCAGGAACTCCCAGAAGAGGAATGGAAGCTCCTCGCCCGAGAGCCCCAGCAGTGGCGCTTCTTCGAATTCGAGGATCAACGCGGGACTTGGAGCCAGACTCGAAGGGCGATCTTCTGCCAGCCGCTCTACAAGGATCGCCAGCGACTCCTGGCGTTCGCCCGGCCGGACACGGTGATCTATACCAACCTGGGGCGAGGACAACACATTGACGGGTTGCTGCGCGAGGCGGGGTACGCGAACCGCGTGGATGCAGCCAAGGTGATCGGCTTTTACCACCGACGTGGAGCGGATGAGCTGGTTCATCGCGAGCTGAAAGACTTCGCCAGCGAGCGGTTGCCTTTCCTGCGTTTTGGCCCCAACATGGCGTACTACTTCACCATCCTGGTTGCGTTCTTCCTCTTCGAGGCGTTCAAGGAAGATGTTAGCGCCGAAGTGATCCCTTTGGAATCGTACCCGACCACGGTCCGTCGGCGGCTCTTCGACCAGGCCGGAAAGATCGTCTGCCACGCCGGGGCGATAGCGCTCAAGGTTACGCAAGTGCTGTGGGACCAACTCAAACTTCCCGTTCTCTGGAAAAACGCACATTCGGCGCCCCGAATCAACCCCTCGGTTATTCTGCTTCAAGCTCAGAACCGCTCAGTTTAGGTCAAAGCAACGCGAGCAGCTCTCGAAAAGCCCGGTACCGTCACCCTGCCGGCCATTCCCGGCGATTGACTGCCGAACGACGCAACCCGCTACCCGACTGAGGCCAATCTGTCCAGGTGGGGCGGGGCCAGGTCTTACGTTTGGTGCGCATGGAACGGAATAATCGGCATCGGCGCGGCCGGTAGCCAACGAGATGTGTGGCACCGCGTCTGGCAGGTCGGGTTAGCAGCACCGCAAATAGGTTCCACCACGGATAGGGCCGCCGCGTGATCCGTTTTCGCCGCGGTTGGGTCAGTATGAAGCAGGAGACCCAAGATTCTCCATTGAGCTGATTCGGTTCACCACCTTCGAGTCTCGAACCGCAATCAAAAACAACTTTCAAGGAGGTACTGATGTCACTCAGAAAACTCATTACCCGATCAGCCATGACTGCCCTGGTAGCTGGCATGCTGCTGATACTCGTCTTGGTCCCCGCCTCAACGGCATCCGAGCAAGCAAACGAATCAACCAAGAGAGTGCGCAATGAAGAAGAGCGCGTACAGGATCGAGTAAGGGTCATCATCCCACCTATTGATCCCGAGCAAGCCTGGGCGCTCTGTAGCCGTTTACCCACCCCCGCAAAGGTGCAACAGTGCTTGGACAATTTGATCTGCTCCGGTCTTGGAAGTGCTGATATTTCTGAGGAATCCTGCACTCCTTATGCGTTCTCTTCGATCCAGTCGGCGTCGCAATGATGAATCGATCTGCGATCTAGTCTCTATACGGACCCGCCCACGCAAGTGCCTGGGGAAATTGCCTGGGCACCCTGCCGCACCATCTACTTCACGCTGGCCAATAGACTGACTCCCCCCCGGTTCAGGTCTGTACCAGCCTGGGGAGCCAAGAAACAGCATCGAGGGGGATATTGCAGATCTTGCCAGCTCGGTTGAGAATGAGCAGGTTAGTCTGGAGGAGAACCGGCGGGCTGAGCTGCTGGTCATATGATCTCAAGCTCTAGCTCCTCAGGCTCAGCCCTGCCTGGGCAGCTTGCACAGAAAGTCGAGTTCGGCTCTGCCGCCGGGGCTGCTCCAGTTGTAGAGGTCAGGGCCGCCGGCGGCGACCAACTGCTGGGCAACGTAGCTCTCAGCTAGACAAGGACATGTTTTTGGCACGATCCCTAGAAGATCGCCTACGGCGCTACCCTCATCGCCGCAGCCGATAGCCGGCTTTGCGCGCGGTGAGGATGTACCGCGGCTTGGCCGGGTCGTCTTCGAGCTTGCGCCGTAGCATGCCGATGTGGGTGTCGACGGTGCGTGAGACCACCGCCGAGGAGTAGCCCCAGACCTCGCCCATCAGCTCGAGCCGGGAGCGGACGGCACCGCCGTGGCGCAGTAGGGCGAGCAGTAGATCGAGCTCCTTGGGGGCCAGCTCGACCGGCTGGCCGGCTTTGCGCACACTGCGTTCGGCGGCCCGCACCTCGACCTCGCCGAAGCGCTCGACCTCGGCCGGTGCCTTGCCCCTGCCGGCCCGCCGCAGCAGTGCTTCGACCCGCGCCAGCAACTCGAGCAGACCGAAGGGCTTGGTCACGAAGTCGTCGGCACCGAGCTTCAATCCTCGTACTTTGTCGGCTTCCTCACTACGGGCGGTGAGCACCAACACCGGCATCTCGGAGCCGGCTCGACGCAGCTCGCGCAGGACGCGAAAACCATCGAGTTCTGGCAACATCAGATCGAGGATCAGCAACTCAGGGCGCCAGCTGATGGCCAGCTCCAAACCGCGGCGACCATCACCAGCGACCTGCACCTCGTAGCCTTCGATTTCCAAGTTGTTGCGCAAGCCAAAAGCCAGATCCTCGTTGTCCTCGACCAAGAGAACGCGCGCCCCGCTACTCATGCCGTCACTCACACCGACACCTCTCCGGAGGGCTCGGCCAAGATCTGAGGGGAATCTGGCGAAGACAGCTGCGGGTCGCCGCGCGGCAATTCGACGACAAATCGGGCTCCGCCCTCAATGCCATCTTCGACCCACGCCCGTCCGCCGTGCAACTCGCTGAGCTGGCGGACCACCGCCAAGCCGATGCCGGCTCCGGCCACCGCCGAGCGGCGGTCACGGCCCAAACGGTGAAAGCTGCGCCAGATGCTCTGCTGCTGCCGGGCCGGCACCCCCGGCCCCTGGTCTTCGACATAGAGCCGCAGCCACTGCTCAGCGACTTCGATCCCTACCGTCACCCGCTGCCCCGGCGGGCCGTATTTGATCGCGTTGTCGAGCAGGTTCAGTAGGATTTGGCGCAACGCATCGTGGTCAAAGACGGCTCTCGCACCGGCGACCAGCTGACAGTGGATCCGTACTCCCCGACTGGCTGCCAGCGGCGCGAAACCAGCCACTTGCTCGCCCACCCACGGCGCCAGTTCACGACATTCGAGCTTGAGGGCCAAGGCACCGCGCTCGCCGCGAGAGAACTGCAACACATTGTCGACTAGATGACTGAGGCGCCGCGCTTCCTGGTCGATGATCTGCAAGGAGCGGCGTCTTTCTTCAGCCGATCGCACCCGACCGAGCAACAGGGTTTCTGAGAACATTCGGATCTGGGTCAGCGGGGTCCGCAGCTCGTGCGAGACCTCGGCAACGAATTCAGAGCGCAGCCGGCCCAAAGCCCGCGCTCTGCGCAGCTGCAGGATTGCCGCCAGCAGCAGCCCACAGGTCAGCACCAGCAATGCCGCCAGCAGCGGTAGGCGGCTCTTCGGCAAGCCACCGATCAGCAGCCGCGGCGCCGCCTCTTCGGCCAGCGTGGCGCGCACAGAGAGACCGTCGAGGACACCGCTGGCGGTGTCGCCAAAGGGCCGCTCCGCGGTCAGGTCGGGGGCGTAGGGATCGGGTGCCCGGAGTTCGGCTGGGCCGAAGCGGAACAGCGTCCCGGCTTGGGGATGCAGCACTTCGATCCGCACTAGCTGGTTGCCGACCCCTCTTTCGGCCAACGAGGCCGGCAGCAACGGCCCCCGATCAAAGGCTTGCTGAAACCACTCGCCGAGGGCCTCGATCTCAACTTCGAAGCCAAGCACCGCACTCCCCTCCTGCTCCGCCTCCGGCATGGCAAAGGCGAAGCCGCGCAGCTCGCCGCCACTCCAGCGATGGCGAGCACGGTAGCGGTCGGGCCGGCCACTGGCCAGCGGCTCGGCGCTTAGCATCTTGACCAGTAAATCAGCGACCGGCGGCGCGAGCGGTGTACCGCTGAAGAGGAGAGAACCAGCCGCCGGATCGAAGCGAAAAAGGGTGCGAGCCAGCGGCCGGGAGCGATCGAGGCGCGAGTTGCCCACCTCTAGTTCGGCCAGCTCCGGTAGCTTCCCGGCGGCCTGCTTTTCGAGCGCAATCAACAGCGGATAGTAGCCGTAGTAGCCAAGATCGCGAGCCGAGCGCTGCACCATTTCATCGGCGGCGAGACCGGCAAAGTCGCGCAGGATCTCCTCCGCTACCCGCCGGTGGGAGCGGGCCGCGGCCTGTGCCTGCCAGGTGATCAACGCCACCAACCCAAGGCAGAGCAGCAGCAGAAAGGCAATCAGAGCAGAGCCGTCGCCAGGCGGCGATCCTTGCTTTCGCACCCGCGAATCCTAGCAGCTGGAGCCACGCTCACCGCCGGGCCAGTGCGCTCCTGACCGCCCCATTGCATAGCCTTGACAGATTCCTGACAGGTCGCTGATCGAGGCCCCACCTTAGCCTGGCGCCGCCAACCTAGGCTAGCGTACAGGAGGTTCCATAGATGAAGACCGAGACCGACTTGCACGCTCCACTGCGCCCCCTAACCGCGCTGTTGATCGGCGCACTGACCCTAGCGCTCACCCTGCCGACCTCGTTGCCAGCGCAAATACCCGACACCTTCGAGAATCTTCAGGTGTTGCCCAAGGACCTTGACAAGCGCGCCCTGGTCGACACCATGCGTGGTTTCGCCATCGCTCTCGGTGTGCGCTGCTCCCACTGCCATGTCGGGCCAGAGAACGGAGGCTTGGCAGACATGGAATTCGCCGCCGACGACAAGCCGACGAAGAACACCGCCCGGCTGATGATGGGTATGGTGCGAGCCATCAACGAGCAGCATCTGGCCGAGCTGAAGGGCGGCGACAAGCGTCTGGAGGTCAGTTGCCAGACCTGTCACCGAGGGATCGACAAGCCCCGCTCTCTCCTTGACCTGCTGAGTGCGACCGCCACCGACGACGGTATTGAAGCGGCGATCGCGAAATATAGCGAGCTGCGCGAGAAGCACTTCGGCAGCGACGCCTACGACTTCGGTGAATTCGTGCTGCTGCAGGTCGCCGAGAAGCTGTTCCGCGGTGGCCAGGCCACGGCGGCCCGGCAAATGCTCGACCTCAACGCCGAGCACTTTCCGAAGTCCTCGGTCACCGAGTTCTCCTACGGTCGCCTCGACGCCGAGACCGGCCACCCCGAAACGGCCAAGAAACACCTGCGACGGGCTCTCGAGTACGACCCCAAGAACCGCGCCGCCAGCCGCTTGCTCGGCAAGCTCGAAGCGCCCACCGAGGGCATCCCCAAGGACGGCTGACGGTCCTGCCAGGCAGGGCGATCAACCGTCCCACCGAACTCTCTACCGCAACAGCTCGCCGGCCCTGCGCATGTAGTCGAAGACCCCCCGGATCGACCACCATGCCGTGGCGCTGGGCATCGAGCGTCTCAAGCTGTTCCGGGGTGTAGTACTTCTCATACATCAGGATGTCCTCGATGGTCTGTAGGAATTGTTCAATAGAGACCTCCGCAGCCGCGCCGAGGTACTCGGCGAGCTTCTCCAGCCGAGTGGTCAATCGACGGGTGACCTCGAGCTGCTCGCGCAGTCGCCCAAGGTGCAGCTCGATGACTTTGGCTGGCGAGAAGGGGGGTGCTCGAACCAGCAACGGATCTCGTCGAGCGGCAGGTCGAGCTGGCGCAGCGACAGGATCTGCTGCAACCGCGCCACCTCCTCGACACCGTAGATCCGGTGGCCTGAGGTGGCTTGCCGCGGTGGATCGAGCAGGCCGATCTCTTCGTAGTAATGCAGCGTGCGGATCGAGATACCGGTCCGCCGAGCGAGCTCGCCGACTTTCATCGCCTCGCTGGCCATAGGTCTTCCTCCTTCACGGTGCGGCGGCGATCCGGCCGCCACCAAGAACATGGTAGGGCCTCACGCAAGGTCAGGTTCAATACCTTTTTTCACCTCTTTCCCAGCAGAGGTCGCCCACCCCCGCGCGATAGCTCTGCCCTGGAAGGCGAACCAGCGAGGAATACCTGGCTATGTGGCTGGCCGGCTCCTCCGGCCAAGATCATCTCTATCAGACCTGAACTTTCAGAGTCACGGATGTAGCAACTCCGCCCGTCCAACGCCTAAAGCTGTGGCACCTCGCTCAAGCGGTTCGCCGGGCGGCGCCGGGACCGTGGCCGAAGTAGCGTTTGTAGGCCTTGGCGAAGGCGAACTCGGAGCGGTAGCCAACCCGCTGAGCGACTTGCGCGGTGCTCAGAAAGTCGTCACGCAAGTGCTGCCGGGCGGCGAGCATGCGCCAACGGGTCAGGTAACGCATCGGGCTCTCGGCGAGCAAGCCGCGGAAGCGTTCGGCGAAAGACGAGCGAGACAGGCCGGCGATCTGCGCCAGCTCTGGCAGCGACCACTCCCTGGCAGGATCGTCGTGCAACTTCGACAGCACCCGACCGATCGCCGGATCGTCGACCGCGGCAAGAAAGCCGCCAGGCTGCTGATGCCGATCGAGGAAGAGGCGCAAGGTCTGCATCAACAGGGCTTCGGCGAGCCGATCGACGACCGCCGAGGCCCCCCGCTGGCGGCCAGCCGTCTCAGCCGCAGCGAGCCGTGAGGCGGTGGCCAACCAGGCCGCTTGCTCACTCTCGCCGGAGGAGATCTGGATCACTTCGGGCAGGGTCTCAAAGAACGGGTGCAGGGCCTTCTGATCGTACTCGAAATGGCCGCAAACCAGGGTAGTGGCGGCCCCTTCGGTCTCGACCGGGGAAGCCGTGGCGCCAGCGCGGATCGCCGCCAACACCTCCTCGGCCGGCCGAGCCTCACCATCGAGAGCGTGCAGCAGCTGGTGGGCGGCACCGTGGGCAAGTAACACGATGTCGCCTTGTTGGAGCTTGCTGGCCTCACTGTCGGCCAGCCGCAGCCAACACTCACCGGCCACCACCACATGAAAGATG
The DNA here is from genome assembly GCA_965248925.1 of Candidatus Multivoradales bacterium. Taxonomy (GTDB): domain Bacteria; phylum Acidobacteriota; class Thermoanaerobaculia; order Multivoradales; family J023; genus CBDFLE01. Next base: position 2,182,444 of record CBDFLE010000005.1, read on the forward strand.
GCGACATCCCGCGACGGTACGGCCATGCCCCAGGGGGCGTGGAAGGCCGCTTCGAAGTAGACCGTGCCGCTCAGCCGTAGAGCTTCCAGGGTCTTCGCCAGGACGTCGGTCGCCATGGTACTTCTATAAGGTCTTCCAGCCCGCGACAGCTTGCTCGTAGAGGCTGCGCTCGTTCTGGTTCCACATCACCTTGGTGTTGACCTTCTGGCCCTCGTAGAGATCGTTGAAGAAGAGCAGCAGCTCACCATTATAGATCTTGAAGGTCTCCGGATTGGCAGGCACCCGCGCTTTCTTGGCGGCAACGCCGAAAGCGCAGTAGCCGCCGAACTTCGGCACGAACGCCTCGGGATTGGCTTGAAAGGCGGTCAGATTCTCCTGGCTGTCAAAGCGGAACCCGGCACCCTCATAGGTGGTGCTGAAGCGGGCTCGACCACGGACCGCACGGTCCTGCTGATGGTACGCGACCACATCGTAGCCGTCCAAGACCAGGTTGTCACTATTGGTGTTCCACGCCCCTTCGGCCATCACCAGGGCGGGCAGCCCAAGGCAGAAGATCAGACCGATCAGCCACTTTCTTGAATCTCGCAAGCTCATCATCACGCTTCTCCTATGGTATTCGCAGGATCGCTCAACTCTGTGTTGCTTATCACCGAGCTAATTCGTCACCGTGCCAGGTTAGAGCCCATCACTGAACAAAGCCATGCTCAAACGTCCGCAAGATCTGTCCATTCGGCTGCGCGGCTAGCGCCGGCAAAGCTATCGAGGACCTCCTGCCGGTCCTGCTGCACTTGCTGCATGCGGTCCTCGCCCACCACCTCGTGCTGGGTATTCGAGCCGAGAGCGCGCAACCTTCTTCAACCTATGCCGCGGGAGCGAATCACGTGCTATCCCACTGCCCTACCGCCAAATTCTCGGTACAAAGAGGAACGGCCCGAAAGGCGGAGTCCTTTGGTAGCCTCTGCTGAGCAAATCAGTGGCTCCGGGCTGCCTGCGCAAAGTCTCAGGTCCTGTCTTGTTCTGCCCGCTGCCAGGATGCCCTACGGCGAAGGTCTGTCAACAATGAAGAAGTCCACCCTCGGTCTCGTTCTGATCCTATTGGCCGTGCTATCCGTACTGGCCAGCTTCAGCACCCTCTCCCCGCCGACCGCCGTCGACGACCAAGCCGCCGCGGATCGTTTCTCCGCCGCCCGTGCCTGGCTTCATCTGCAGCGCATCGCACGGCAACCCCATCCGATGGGCACCCCTGAGCACGCCGCGGTCAGGGCCTATCTGAGCGACACACTGAGCGCTCTCGGGGTTGAGCCGGAGATTCAGACCGCCGCCGTGGCAGGCTTCAGCTGGCCACCTTGGGAGGTCGCCGGCACCGTCCACAACGTCATCGCCAGATTGCCGGGCAGCTCTTCGACCGGCACCGTACTGCTGCTGGCGCACTACGACAGCGTGCCGAGCAGTCCCGGCGCCGGTGACGATGGCGCGGCGGTGGCAGCGCTGCTCGAGACCCTGCGTGCACTCCAGTCAGGGCCGCAGCTGCGCAACGACATCCTCTTCTTGTTCACCGATGGCGAGGAGGTCGCCCTGCTGGGCGCCAAAGCCTTCGTCGAGCAGCACCGCTGGGCCGAGCAGCTCGACGTGGTGCTGAACTTCGAGGCCCGTGGCACCGAGGGACCAGCGTTGATGTTCCAAACCAACGCCCCCAATCGACGAATGATCGAGGTCTTGGCCCGCTCCACCCCCCACCCGGTAGGGACTTCGCTCAGTGGCGAGATCTATCGGCGGATGCCGAACAACACCGACCTGACCGTCTTCAAGCCCCTCGGGGTGCTGGCGATGGACTTCGCTTTCATCCACGGTGAGTCGACCTACCACACCGGTCAGGACGAGCTGGCACGACTCGATCGGCGGAGCCTGCAACACCATGGAGACAACGCCCTCGGCCTGGCCCGAGAACTCGGCAGTCTCGACCTCAGCACCGAGCTCTCCTCGACCCACAGCTCGATCTACTTCAACCTCAGCGGCCTCGGCTTGGTGACCTATCCGACCACCTGGGCGTTGCCGCTGCTGGCTCTCGCCTCGGTCGCCTTGGTGGTTCTGCTGGTGCTCGGCAGCAGGCGCCGACTATCACTGCTGGGGATGGTCAGCGCTAGCCTCTTTCACTTGCTCGGCACCCTGCTGGTCACCGTGCTGATGTACTTCCTCGGCCAGTGGCTGATCGGCTGGGGCTACGTCTTCTCCATCTGGGGGGGTTGGAGCAGCTTGACCCTCTACCTCCTCGGGCTGGGACTGTCGACCCTCGCCCTGGCGCTGCTCTTTCACCGCTGGCGGGTCAAGCGCCAGGATGCTGACCACCTGATCGCCGGCGGCTTGTTGATCTGGTGGCTATTCGCGGTGTTCGCCACTCTGCTGGTACCCGGCGCGAGCTACCTCTTCACCCTGCCACTGATGCTCGCCTTGCTGGCCGCATGGCCCTGGTTGACCGGCGAATCGCAGCTCGACAGAGAGCGGGATGAGGTGTTGGTAGGCTGGCCACGGGTGGCTACCCTGGCCCTGGCGACGCTGCTGGTCTGCCAGCTATGGCCGCCGATCCTGTCGCTGGTCGGCCTTGCTCTGGGCAGCATCGGCGCGGCGGTCGCCGGACTGGTTTTGTTCCTGGTCCTCAACACCCTCTTGGCACCCCAACTGGAGCTGGCCCGGCTGTCGCGCCTCGGCCGAACGCTGCCAGCGCTGCTGCTCGCTACCGGCTTGCTGCTGATCATCGCCACTCGCATCTCGGCTCACCATGGGGCCGACAACAGGGGCTTCAGCGGCTTGATCTTGGTGCATGATGTCGATGCCGGCGAGGCCTTCTGGGCGACCCCTGATCGCCAGCCGGACAGCTGGGCACGCCAGCTACTCGGCGACACCGCGCTGCAGCAGCAGGCACCGGCCTACCTGGCTTTCTCCCGTCGACCGATGCTCTGGCGGATAGCGGCCGAGGTGCCACCGGTGGCCGCCGCCGAGGTCGAGCTGCTGTCGCGACAGCCCGGCGATGGCGGCGATCGGCTGGAAATCCTCATCCGCTGGCCAGCAGCGGTCCATCAAGCTACCGTGCTGCTGCGCTCGGCAGGTGAGATCGCTTTCGTCTCCGTCGAGGGCCAGGAGCTGCGCGCCGGCCTCGACTTTGGCGACGGTGGGCAAGCCGCCCGCCGCGCACTGCGTTACTACGCGCCGCCAGCCGCGGGTATCCACCTAGTCGTCAAGGCCGATCCCGCAACCCCGCTGGTGGTCGAGACCGTCGGTCAGCTCTACCAGCTGCCGCCGCTCAACGGCGCGGTGCCGCGACTCCCCGACGACACCATGCCACGCCGCGGCTGGACCTACGGCTCGACCTACCACCGCAGCCAGGTGGTCATCAACGCTGACACCGAGGTTGCCGCCGCGCCAGCAGCAGCAGAATCGCCGTCTTGACTTGGGTCCGCCAGGCCCATTTTAGGGTCAGGCGTTGGCAGCCGGCCAGCAGCGAGAAGACCACCAGCGGGTCGAGCTCGGCAGAACTCTCCCACACCAGGTCGCCGTTGCCATCGCGGGCCGGGTAGAGCGGCAAGATGATGAGATCGGCCTGCGGATCGAGAGGGCCGCAGGAGGGCGGGCTCGGGTCAAGGCTGTCATTCGGCAGCACTTGCTACTCGGCGCCAGTACCTATCAACTGGTATTCACCCTGCTCGAGCACTGGCCCGTCGTAGGCGATCTTTCCGTCAGCCAACTTGATCAAGCGATCGGCAACGCCGTAGTACTGATCGTCGTGGCTCACCACCAGCACGGTCTTGCCGTCCGCTCGCAAAGCTGGCAACAACTCGTGATAGAAGATGCGCTTAAAATACGGATCCTGGTCCGCCGCCCACTCGTCGAAAACATAGATCTGCCGATCTTCCAAGAAAGCCGTCATCAGAGCCAGGCGTTTGCGCTGACCTTGGGACAGCTCAATAGTCGATAACTTGCCGCCATCCACCTCGACTTTATGATCCAGTTTGAGCTCTTCCAAGAAGTGCCGGGCGCGCGAGTCGACGTTGGCAGAGTCGATACCCAAGAGCTCCTCGAACAGGTAGAAGTCCGAAAAGACGGCGGTAAAAAGCTGCCGATAGCTATCGCGAGTCTGATCCGAGACGACCTCCTGGTCGAGGAGTATCCGCCCCTTCTCTGGCACGTAGAGCCCAAGAATCAGCTTGACGAAGGTGGTTTTTCCGGTGCCATTGCCGCCGACGATAAAGACTAGCTCGCCACGACGAAAAGTCAGATCGATAGGACCCAGATCAAAACCATCTGCCTCGGTCTCCTGATAGTACGTATGTTGCACACCTTCCAAGGTGATCTCGCTCCAATCGAGATTGCCATTGGTTCCGCTCAGCGCCAGTCCTTCCTCTTCCGCTGATGCCAGCTCTAGTCCCAAGTTCTCGATCTTCTGTACCGCGACCCGGGCACGGGCCAAGCCCGGAATGATGTTCAGCAAAATCTCTAGTGGGCCCATCAGATGGAGAATCACCAAGACATAGCCGGTCAGAGCCTCACGACTGACCGGGAAGTAGCGCGGATAGACCAGGATGACACCACCAATGAGGACATAGAACAGAATTTGTCCCCAACTCTGGGCGGCGGTGGTGATCAGCCCGCCACGGTAGGACGCAGCCTGCTGAAGGGTAGCTGAGGCACGCAGGTGATCTTCGAAAAAGACTGCTCTGCGCTGACTGTGCAGCTTGAGTTCCTTGGCGCCACCGGTGAGCCCTTGCAGAGCCTTGAACAGAGCGTCCCAATGCTCGCGCGACACCCGCATATGTCCGATCGCCCGAGTCAGCGGAATCTGGTAGGTCACCAGGCCAACACCCATCGCCAGCAAGACCACCAGCAGCAAGGGCCAGGAGAGCCAGCCTAGATAGACCAAGCAGCCCACCAGCACCGCGCCATGCATGCAGAGCAAGGGAACGGTGGAGAGGGCCGCCGAAAGGGATCCGACGTCGTCGGTCAAGGTGGCCAACAAGCGGTGAGGCCCGAGTTGCTCGAGGGTCCGTAGGGGCGAGCCGAGAATCTTCTTGGCCAGCTGCATTCGAACCTCCAACACCGTCGTCAGCGACAACTTCATCAGCAGCACACTGGAGATGAATCGCGCCACCGGCAATACGACACAGAGCACCACGAAACCCCACAGGACCCGCGGATCGGTCACTTCGTTGACAGTGCTGAGGGTACGGTTCATCAGCGCTACCAAGCCGACGCTGGCCAAACCGCTACCTGCTCCTGCCAGACCGATCATCAGTATCCGCAGACGAGACAAACTGATTTCGCGGGTAAACCGCAGCAGGAAAGAGATGACTTGAGAGATGTCTTTCATGAATATCCGCTAGAGTGCAAAATCAGAGTGGGAAGAATGCCGCTCTACCAGCAATTCCAATCCAAGTCTCAGTTGACCGGTTCAAGGGTGTGAGGCTGGCCCATCGCGACGATGATCTTACGTGGCCCAGCGAACGCCTCGCGGCCGTGAGAGACCAGGAAGTTGTCGACCAGCAACAAGTCGCTTTGCTGCCAATCGAAGCGCACTGCCTGACGCTCATAGAGATCCCGCACCTCCCCCATCGCCAGCGAGTCGATCGGCGAGCCGTCACCGAAGAAGGCGTTCCTCGGCAGCTCATCTTGGTCGAATTCCTCGAGCAACGCCGCACGCACCCGCGGCTCGAGATTCGATTGGTGAAAGAGGTGCGCGTGATTGAACCACACTCGTTCACCAGTTTGCGGATGATCGGCCACAACGTGTCGGACCACCCGGGTCCGCAGACGATTCTTACCGCGCCATTCGACTTCCATCCCAGCACTTTTACAAAAGGCTTCGGCAACCTCCCGCTCGGTAGTCTGGAACGCTTCTTGCCATGAGATATCAACCCCCTCGCCGTAGTTCCGGACATACATCACTTTCTTGCGCAGAAACTCCTGCCGCAAGTCTTTGTCAATCAAGCCAAAAATCTTGCGGTCCTCGACCACCGGCGTACGCCCGGCCCGAGTTGGCGGCTGCTGGCAGTAGAACATCAGGCGAGTCGGACAGGTCTGGGCATAGGACATCTCGTGGTGAAGGGGGATGATCTGACTGGCCGGGAACTCGGTCGAAGTATAGACCCCCTTGGCGACCGACAACCGGGGCGCTGCACGGTCCTGGTAGTCCAGGAGCTTGGGAACAAAAACCTCCGACACGGCGCGAAATGGCTCCACCCCATCCACTCCAAAGCCCCGAAACAGGACCGCCCCCGCGGCGAGCAACTGCTCTTCGATCAGAGCCAAGTTACCGGCTGCCCAATCCCGCAGGTCAACACTGCCTTCGGCCGGCTTCGCCACTCTCACAAAGCCGGTTTCCGGCGAGCTTCCGAAACTGACCGCCGCGGCCGAAGACAGGCGAACTGATTTCCGCTGCCGCCGACCCGGTAGGGAGGATGACCGACGATTCATCTTCTTCATGATCTCAAAGGCCCCTCGGGCCACGATCCGAACCGCAAACGGATCGCTCTTAGTTGGAATTCGGAGTTTCGGTCCTCGCGGTGACATCCCGCCAGGCAATCGGAACAGCCATGGCGACCACGATCTTGCGAGGACCCGAGAAAGCAGCTCGACCATGGGCGGCAAGCATGTTGTCCAGCATCAAGATGTCGCCTTGCTGCCAGGGAAACTCGACCGTTTCAGCGGCGTAGGCCGCACGTAGTTCGTCGAGGACCGCCGGTTCGATATCTGCGCCGTCTCCGTAGTAGGTATTGTTCGGCAAGTCTTCCTGCGCAAACCCCGACAACAGAGCTTCGCGGATGCTGGCCTCGAGAGTGCTGAGGTGAAAGAACGTGATGTGGTTGAACCAGGTAAGCTCGCCGCTGAGCGGATGCCGCGCTAGAGCCGGTCGCACCTGCGCCGTCCGCAGCCTCCCCTCTGGCAGCCATTGGTACTCAATCTGGCTGCGCTCACAATAGCCCTCCAACTGACGCCGATCAGAGGTCTGAAAGGCCTCCTGCCAGGTCAGACCGAATCTGCCGTTGAAGTTTCTTACGTAACGATAGCCGCGATCACGGAATGTCTGGACCACCGCCGGATCGAGTCTGCGTAGCACAGCTCGAGAGTCAGCGATTGGCGTCACGCCTCCCTGCGCCGGCGCGGTTACGCAATGGAAAGCAATCCTGTTCGGAAAGACCAGATTATATGACTGCTCATTGTGTAGGTAGATCCGCTGGTCTTGCGGTTGGTCGGTCGAGGTGTAGATGCGGCCTCCGACCTTGGAACGAGGGGAAGAACGCTCAGTATATTCGAGCGCTTCACCACAAGACTGGGTGATGAAGTCCTGGAACTCCGCGACCGACCGGACATTGAAGCCACGGAACAGGATGCCGGCATAGCGAGTCAGCTTGGATTGCAGATCGGTTCGATGTTCGGCCGCCCATTCGATCAAGCTGAGATCGGCCACCGCGGGCTCGATAACCAACGGCAGGCCAGAGGAATTACCAAGGAACCGCTCTTTGACGAGTTCGCCCTCAGTCAAAGTTACGGTCTTCCTCGCTCTTCGCGAAATAGAACCTGCCATTACTGAACTACGTTTCATGCCAACTCCTCTCCACAGTTCAAACGGTGACCAGGGCAACCCGAGAGTTTCCGGAAATCGCTGCCTCAGAGTAATAACTTGAAGAGGAAGATCACCGGGTCGAGCATATACCAAGACTCCCGGAATGAGCGTTTCTCGACTCCGCTCTGAGCACTGCCCCGGCTTTCGAGAGATCCTTCTGGAAGGTCAGATTCTTTCTGCTTCTCGGCACTTTCTCGAGCCGCGGCTAGAACAGCCTGAGCCCCTCCCCGACCTACTCCGCCTGATACACTGAAAACGAAGCGTACTCGCCACAGATTGACCCTTTAGCCAACGACGATTGCCACTGTGGAATCATCGTGGAGCGAATATTCATGCTAAGAGAATTCTCGGAAGAGCTGCTCGGAACCCTCAAGACCCTGGTCCGATCGCGGCCCCCAGAGATGCTGGCCGCGGTTCTCACCATGGCCCTGGGCTGCTGTGGGGTGATCACCGCCTTCACCGTCGTCAACGGCGTCTTGCTGCGCCCGCTCCCCTACCCGGAGCCGCAGCAGCTAGTCGCCGTCTGGAATGAGTTCTCCCAGCTCGGTCTACCCCGCTTGGAACTCTCTGAGCCCGAGTTGATCGACTTCCGGGAGCAAGCCAGCTTCCTGCAAGACATCGCGGCAACCTACGTAGTCGACGCAAACGTTACTGGTGGCGGCGGGCCCGAACGTCTTCGCGCGTCGCTGACCTCGGCCAGTCTCTTCCGACTGAGTGGCTTGGAACCTGTGCAAGGCAGATCGTTTGCCGCCGATGAGGATCAGCGCGGAGGCCCTCGAGTGGCGGTGATCAGCTACCGGTTATGGCAACGGCGCTACGGCGGTTCAGCGGGCGCCATTGGCGAGGTGTTGTCGCTGAATAGCATCCCGCACGAGATCATCGGAGTGATGCCAGGCGAGTTCCAGTTGCCGGCCGGAGTCGACCTGTGGCTTCCCCTGCGTCTGGATACGGAACAGCCGGCAAGACGTTCTGAGCACCTGTACGAGGTGTTCGCTCGGCTCGCGCCGGGGGTCAACTTCGACCAAGCCAATTCCCAGATGCGGGTGATCGGCGAACGGCTGCAGAGTGAATATCCCAACTACTACCCGGCCGATAGCGGCTGGGGCAGCTACCTGGTGCCGCTGCTCGACGAAGTCACCGGAGACAGCCGCCCAGCGCTGTTGGTGCTGCTCGCCGCTGGCACTTTGGTTTTGTTGATCGCTTGCGCCAACATGGCCAATCTGTTCCTCGCTCGAGCCGTCGCGCGCACCCGTGATACAGCGATCCAGGTCGCCCTGGGCTGTGGTGCCAGGCGGATTGCGATGCGTGGAATCAGTGAGAGCATCGTCGTCAGCTTGGCGGGCGCAGGGCTCGGATTGCTGATTGCTAGCCTCCTATTGGACGCTTTCCTCAAGCTCTTCCACTCAGTCATCCCGCGAGCGGATATGGTCCAGCTCGATAGACGCAGTCTGATTTTCACTCTCTTGCTGCCGCTAGCCACTGGCCTACTGCTCGGCGTTCTGACGGGCTTGCAGGGAGTCAAACGCAACTTGGTGACCTACCTCAAGGAGGGCGGCGAGAAGTCCATGGGCGGAGTGGCCAAAGGCCGACTGCGGAAACTGGTGATCGTGATCGAGACCGCCCTCGGCTTGATCTTGGTCTCCGCCGCCGTGCTGCTGGCCCGCGGTTACCTCAATCTCCAGCGCGTCGATCCTGGATTCTCTGCTCCGCAGGTGCTGACCCTACAGCTCAATCTACCGACCCGAGACTACCGCGAGGACACTCAGCTCAACGAGTTCTACCGTCGCTTGCTCGAACAGGTCAATGCCCTGCCGACGGTCGACCGAGCCGGCCTGATCGACTACTTGCCGTTGGGTGGTATCGAGTCCTCCGGGTCATATTACGTGCCGGAGAGAACCACCGCCGAAGGTGAGATTGCCCCCGAGGCCGACATCCGAGTGATCAGCTCTGGCTACCTGGAGTCCATGGGCCTCGAGCTGATCCAAGGTCGCGACTTCGCAGCGTCCGACGACACTACCGCTGGACCGGTGGCAATCATCGACCAGAACCTGGCGCGAAAAGTATGGCCTGATCAGGATCCACTCGGCCGACAAATCAATCGACAAGGACTCGACGCTGCGTACGCGACGGTGATTGGGGTGGTCAAGTCGGTGCGCAACTCGGGCCTCGACGTGACTTCCCGCGAGCAGCTCTATCTGCCCTTCGAGCAGCAGCCCTCGCGCTCGGTCTTCTTGGCTGTCCGCAGCCACATAGAGCCCGGCACCATCGTTGAGTCGATTCGACGGCAGGTCATGGCGCTCGACCCTAACCTACCGATATTCGATATCCAGACCATGTCGAATCGAGTCGACAGCTGGATGCTGACCCGGCGTTTCTCGACTCTTCTACTGGGACTTCTGGCGCTGCTGGCAGTACTGCTGGCAGCAGCCGGCGTCTACAGCCTGCTGAGCTACATGGTGGCGCGTCGCCAACGGGAGATAGGTCTGCGTTTGGCGCTTGGCGGATTGCGTCGGGACATCTTTCGCTTGATTCTCGGCGAGGCCGGCAAGCTCGCTCTGCTGGGCATCGCCTGCGGCGTCGTCGGCACCCTGCTGCTGAGCGGCTTCCTGACTTCGCTGATCTACGGTCTCAGCGCCACCGATCCGCTGACCCTGGTGATCAGCTCGGTGCTGCTGATCTTGGTAGCGCTGGGTGCCAGCTTCTTGCCAGCCTGGCGGGCGACGCGTATCGACCCGATGGTGTCGATACGCGAGGCCGATTGAACGCTGCTGATCAGGCTTCGATCTGCTCGAGGACCCGGCGTAGTTCTGCTTCCTCACCGATCAGCTGACGCTCGGCCGCAGCGCGAATGGCGGCGATTTGCTCCGCCGCCCAATCGTGGGTCATCAACTCGGTGAAGTAGATCCGTTTGACCCAGGGTCTCTGCAACTGCTGAATCTCTTCAAGCACTCCCTCGAGGCCGTGCAGGTCGAGCAGTCGCTCAACCCGCCGCTCGACTCCCAAGCCAGTGCGGCGAATCACCAGCGGCAAATGCTCAGTCAACCAGCGCTCAGCGGCCGCGGCGGCTAGGGGTTGGTCGTCGAGGGTCACAGCGCGTTGCGGAACTCCGCCAGCCGAGGCCCGATATTCACACCGCACCGTGCCGCCCTCGCCCGCCTGCCGAATGATCAGATAGCTGCCGGCGGCAAGATGGGCGACGTCGCCATCGTCGTCCGCAAAGATGATCTCACCCAGGGCCTCGACTTTGTAGAGCGAGCCACTGCCATGGTCTCCCCAATTGTAGATCTCAGCCACCGAACTGTCGGCGACGATCTCCCCACCTCCCGCAGCGCAGAGAGAGGCCAAGCCAAACATCGCGATCAATACTGAAGTCCATTTCATTTCCAATCCTCCGAAGTTGATGAGGTCAGCGGGTCGAAGCTGAGCAACTGCCGTAGTTTCAGAGCCAAGTCTGCCAATTGTGGTGGTCGCAGCATCGAGTGGTGGGTTCCTGCCACATCCCGCACTGTCAACCTAGCGGCCAAAGACCGCCAATTTGCTGCCGGATCTGCCATTCGGCCTGGCCGATCGCTGGCCCTGAACAGGTTCACGGTACCAGAGTAGGGACCCGGTCTATAGCTTTCGAGAGCTTTGATGTTGCGCCGGAAGATAGAGAATAGGCGACCGCCGAGACGGGGGCCAATCTCTGCCGGTATCTGACCCGAGGCGACCAGACGGACGATCAACTCGGCAACTTTGACCTCAGTGATCGAACCGGTCGGCAGATCCAGGCCGTCGACATCGAGACTCTCACCAGCCAACCCCAACAGGTCGCTGACAAACAACCGCAACAAGGTAGCGTCGTCCACCAGCGGCCGGGAATCGGCAGAGGTCTCCACAAAGCTGTCCAGCAGAGCGAGGAACTCCACTTGCCGCCCTTGCTGTTGCAGCTGGCGAGCCATCTCGAAGGCCACCACTCCACCCATCGACCAACCTGCCAGTCGGTACGGGCCGCCAGGTTGCACTGTCTCGAGAGATGCCAGATAGGACGCCGCCATGGCTGACACGCTGCTCGGCTGCGCTGCCACCACGCCTTCTACCACTCGCAAGCCGTAGCTCGGCTGCCCAGGGAGCGCCGCGGCCAGGTCGAGATAGCAAAACACGGTACCGCCGATCGGGTGCACCCAGAAGATGGGCGGCCCGGTGCCGTCGCGATGCAAGCGCACCAATGGCGAACCACTGACCGGCTGCTCGGGCGCGGTCACCAACGTCGCTAGCAGAGCGACCGTGGGATGTTCGAACAGGGCCGCCAGTGGCACTTCCACGCCAAGCTCCCGGTCGATCATCGCCAACAGGCGCACCGCGAGCAATGAATGGCCACCGAGTTCGAAGAAGCTTTGCTCGACACCGACCGTCGGGATCTGCAACAGCTCTTCAAAGAGACCGACCAAACAGCGCTCGAGGGCGCTCCGTGGAGCGCCGTAAGTCGCGCTAGAGACCAGCTCCGGCTCGGGCAGCGCGGCACGGTCGAGCTTGCCGTTGGGGGTCAGTGGCAACTCTTCCAGCTGGGTCAATGCGGCAGGGACCATGAAATCCGGCAACCGAGCTGCCAGCCGATCCCGCAACTCGGCGATGGCCAGCCGCGAAGGGTCGGCGGATTGATCCGCGGCCGCTACCACGTAAGCGTAGATCCGTCGGCCGAGCACCTCGTGGTCGCGCACCACGGCGACCGCCTGCGAGACCTGCTCCGCCGCTTCCAACAGCGCCTCGATCTCCCCCAGCTCGATGCGGAAGCCACGGATCTTGACCTGATGATCGATCCGGCCAAGGAAGTCGAGCTCACCCTCCGCCCGGTAACGCACCAAGTCGCCAGTGCGATACATCCGCTCACCGGCTTGCCCGCCCTGGGGTACCGGCACAAAGCTCGCGGCGGTCAACGCCGGCCGGTGGAGATACCCCCTGGCCAGGCCCAGACCTTCGATACACAGCTCACCCGGCACTCCGACCGGCTGTCGTTCGAGCTGGCGATCGAGCACGCTCAGGTGGTAGTTGGCCAGCGGTCGGCCGATCGGGGGTAGACGGCCGGGCTCGAAGCGCACCTTCGCCCAGCTGGCGTTGATCGTCGCCTCGGTCGGACCGTAGAGGTTGAACAGCTGCCAGCCTCCTGGAATCGGCCCCGGCAAGCGCAGACGATCGCCACCAGCGAGCAGCATTCGTAGGCTTCCGGAATCAGGCCACGGATCATCGAGCAACACCTCCATGATCGCGGTCGGCAGATCTGCCACGGTGATGCGCTCGGCCAGCAACCACCGCTGCAAGTCAGCTGGCGACAGGCGCAGGGCTTCCGGAACGATGTGCAGACAGGCGCCATGGCACAGACTGCCCCAGATCTCTCCCGCCGCCACGTCGAAGGCCACCCCGGCAGCTTGCGCGATGTGCTCTCCCGGGGCAAAGCCGAGGTCTTCGCCGCACCATCCCACCAGGTTGGCGAGGCTGCGCAGAGTGACGCCTACTCCCTTGGGCACGCCGGTCGAGCCCGAGGTGTAGATCACATAGGCCAGATTCTCCGGCTCCCGACCGGCGATCGGCAAGCGATCACCGTCGCCACCGCCAGCGCCGGCGTCGGCGAGCGGCCAGGTGAGGACCGAGGCCGGCAAGCGCTCCGCCAAGTCCGGCGATGCCAGGACGATGCGGACCGGGCTATCCGCGAGGATGAAAGCCACTCGCTGGTCCGGAGTCGACGGATCGATCGGCAGATAGGCACCGCCGGCATAGAGCACCGCCAGCGCGCCCACCACCATCTCTCGCGACCGTTCGACGTAGAGCCCCACGACCTGTTCGAGATCGACCCCGGCGGTCTGCAGCCGGGTGGCCAAGGCGATGGCCCGGCGATGCAGCTCGGCATAGCTCAGCTGCCCCTGCTGATCCACTACCGCCACCGCGGCGGGGGTGCGCTCGGCCCAAGCCGCCACCCGTTGCTGGAGCGGTATCTCATCTTCGACCCGAACGACCGCGCTGCCATTCCACTCCTGCGCCAGCTGGTGCCTCTCCGCGGCGGCGAGCAAGGGCAGGCTGCCCGTAGCATTGTCCGGCTGCTCGGCGATGCACTCCGCCAACCGCTCAAAGTGGCTCAGGAAGCGGGCCGCGGTGGTCGGGTCAAACAGGCCGCGGTCATATTCGAGATCGCAGATCAGCTCCGGACCACGCTCCTCGACCTGTAAGGTCCAGTCGAATTTCGCCAGCCCATTGCTCAGCGGCACCGGCTGGGAGCTGAGCACAGCGTTAGAGCCGGCTTCTCCATCACCGACCGGGGGCTCGCCCGAGCCCCCCTCGGCAACATAGGTAAACATTGCCTGGAACAAAGGAGTCCGCCCCAGGGCACGCTCGGGTTGGAGTTCCTGAACCAGCATCTCGAAGGGCAGGTCCTGATGGTCGTGGGCCTCGAGAACCTGGTCGCGGACGCGCCCGAGGAGAGTCGCAAACGACTCCGAGGAACGCCACCGAGCACGCAGCACCAAGGTGTTGACAAAGAAGCCGATCAGTTCCTCGATCTCGCGCCGATGGCGACCCGCGATCAGCGAGCCAACGCTGACATCCAGGCGCCCGCCATAGCGGCCGAGAAGGAGTTGAAAGGTGGCCAGGAGAACGATGAAGGGGGTTGAGCGATAGCGCCGCGAGAGCTGGTGAATAGCACTCGACAGCGCCGCCGGCAGAACCCGGCGACGAGCGGCGGCCAACGACTGGTGCAAGCCCTGCCGGGGCCGGTCCACCGGCAGCTGCAGCTGCCTCGGCGCCCCGGCGAGGCGCTCTCGCCAATAGGCCAGCTCCGCCTCGAGCCGGCTGCCGGTAAGCCAATCGCGCTGCCAGGCGGCATAGTCCACGTATTGCACAGGCAGGGCTGGCAACCCCCGCGGCGAGCCATCCACGGCCTGCTGATAGAGCACCTCAAGCTCGCGCCGCAGAAGATCCACTGACCAACCGTCGGAGACGATGTGATGCATGTTGACCAGCAGCTGATGACTCTCCGGTTCGAGGCGCAGAAGCAGCGCCCGGAAAACCGGCCCCGACCCCAGGTCGAAAGGCAGCGCGGCCTCGAACCGAACCCGCCACTGCCCCTCCTGCTGGCGCTGCTCCGCTGCCAACCCACTGAGGTCGACCAGCGGCAAGACCGCGGCAGGATCTTCGGCAAGGCGTAGCTCGGGCTCACCGTCGATCTCCGGGAAGCGACTGCGCAGAACGTCATGGCGGCGCTGAACCTCGCGGTAGGCGAATGTCAGCCCGGCGACCGAGACCGGCCCCTCGAGCCGCACCGCAAAAGGCATGTTGTACGCCGCACTGCCGGGCTGGAGACGGTCCAGGAACCACAGTCGGCGTTGCGCGAAGGACAGCTCGGGAGTGCCGCCCAACCGCTCGATCGGGGCCAGGGAGGCAGCGTCCGCGGTTTGCGCGGCGAGCACCTCAGCGCTCAACCCGGCCAAGACCGGCTGCTCGAAAACCGCCCGGATCGGCAGCTCGACAGCAAAGCTCTGGCGGATCCGGACCACCAGCTGAGTGGCCAGCAGAGAGTGACCGCCGAGGGCGAAGAAATCGGCATCGCGACCGATCTCGTCGATGCCGAGCAGGCCTGACCAGAACTCCGCCATACGCATTTCTGGCAAGCTCCGGGGAGCACTGTAGCGCCCCACCTGCTGCTCCGGCTCGGGCAGCGCGGCACGGTCGAGCTTGCCGTTGGGGGTCAGTGGCAACTCTTCCAGCTGGGTCAATGCGGCAGGGACCATGAAATCCGGCAACCGAGCTGCCAGCCGATCTCGCAACTCGGCGATGGCCAGCCGCGAAGGGTCGGCGGATTGATCCGCGGCCGCTACCACGTAAGCGTAGATCCGTCGGCCGAGCACCTCGTGGTCGCGCACCACGGCGACCGCCTGCGAGACCTGCTCCGCCGCTTCCAACAGCGCCTCGATCTCCCCCAGCTCGATGCGGAAGCCACGGATCTTGACCTGATGATCGATCCGGCCAAGGAAGTCGAGCTCACCCTCCGCCCGGTAACGCACCAAGTCGCCAGTGCGATACATCCGCTCACCGGCTTGCCCGCCCTGGGGTACCGGCACAAAGCTCGCGGCGGTCAACGCCGGCCGGTGGAGATACCCCCTGGCCAGGCCCAGACCTTCGATACACAGCTCACCCGGCACTCCGACCGGCTGTCGTTCGAGCTGGCGATCGAGCACGCTCAGGTGGTAGTTGGCCAGCGGTCGGCCGATCGGGGGTAGACGGCCGGGCTCGAAGCGCACCTTCGCCCAGCTGGCGTTGATCGTCGCCTCGGTCGGACCGTAGAGGTTGAACAGCTGCCAGCCTCCTGGAATCGGCCCCGGCAAGCGCAGACGATCGCCACCAGCGAGCAGCATTCGTAGGCTTCCGGAATCAGGCCACGGATCATCGAGCAACACCTCCATGATCGCGGTCGGCAGATCTGCCACGGTGATGCGCTCGGCCAGCAACCACCGCTGCAAGTCAGCTGGCGACAGGCGCAGGGCTTCCGGAACGATGTGCAGACAGGCGCCATGGCACAGACTGCCCCAGATCTCTCCCGCCGCCACGTCGAAGGCCACCCCGGCAGCTTGCGCGATGTGCTCTCCCGGGGCAAAGCCGAGGTCTTCGCCGCACCATCCCACCAGGTTGGCGAGGCTGCGCAGAGTGACGCCTACTCCCTTGGGCACGCCGGTCGAGCCCGAGGTGTAGATCACATAGGCCAGATTCTCCGGCTCCCGACCGGCGATCGGCAAGCGATCACCGTCGCCACCGCCAGCGCCGGCGTCGGCGAGCGGCCAGGTGAGGACCGAGGCCGGCAAGCGCTCCGCCAAGTCCGGCGATGCCAGGACGATGCGGACCGGGCTATCCGCGAGGATGAAAGCCACTCGCTGGTCCGGAGTCGACGGATCGATCGGCAGATAGGCACCGCCGGCATAGAGCACCGCCAGCGCGCCCACCACCATCTCTCGCGACCGTTCGACGTAGAGCCCCACGACCTGTTCGAGATCGACCCCGGCGGTCTGCAGCCGGGTGGCCAAGGCGATGGCCCGGCGATGCAGCTCGGCATAGCTCAGCTGCCCCTGCTGATCCACTACCGCCACCGCGGCGGGGGTGCGCTCGGCCCAAGCCGCCACCCGTTGCTGGAGCGGTATCTCATCTTCGACCCGAACGACCGCGCTGCCATTCCACTCCTGCGCCAGCTGGTGCCTCTCCGCGGCGGCGAGCAAGGGCAGGCTGCCCGTAGCATTGTCCGGCTGCTCGGCGATGCACTCCGCCAACCGCTCAAAGTGGCTCAGGAAGCGGGCCGCGGTGGTCGGGTCAAACAGGCCGCGGTCATATTCGAGATCGCAGATCAGCTCCGGACCACGCTCCTCGACCTGTAAGGTCCAGTCGAATTTCGCCAGCCCATTGCTCAGCGGCACCGGCTGGGAGCTGAGCACAGCGTTAGAGCCGGCTTCTCCATCACCGACCGGGGGCTCGCCCGAGCCCCCCTCGGCAACATAGGTAAACATTGCCTGGAACAAAGGAGTCCGCCCCAGGGCACGCTCGGGTTGGAGTTCCTGAACCAGCATCTCGAAGGGCAGGTCCTGATGGTCGTGGGCCTCGAGAACCTGGTCGCGGACGCGCCCGAGGAGAGTCGCAAACGACTCCGAGGAACGCCACCGAGCACGCAGCACCAAGGTGTTGACAAAGAAGCCGATCAGTTCCTCGATCTCGCGCCGATGGCGACCCGCGATCAGCGAGCCAACGCTGACATCCAGGCGCCCGCCATAGCGGCCGAGAAGGAGTTGAAAGGTGGCCAGGAGAACGATGAAGGGGGTTGAGCGATAGCGCCGCGAGAGCTGGTGAATAGCACTCGACAGCGCCGCCGGCAGAACCCGGCGACGAGCGGCGGCCAACGACTGGTGCAAGCCCTGCCGGGGCCGGTCCACCGGCAGCTGCAGCTGCCTCGGCGCCCCGGCGAGGCGCTCTCGCCAATAGGCCAGCTCCGCCTCGAGCCGGCTGCCGGTAAGCCAATCGCGCTGCCAGGCGGCATAGTCCACGTATTGCACAGGCAGGGCTGGCAACCCCCGCGGCGAGCCATCCACGGCCTGCTGATAGAGCACCTCAAGCTCGCGCCGCAGAAGATCCACTGACCAACCGTCGGAGACGATGTGATGCATGTTGACCAGCAGCTGATGACTCTCCGGTTCGAGGCGCAGAAGCAGCGCCCGGAAAACCGGCCCCGACCCCAGGTCGAAAGGCAGCGCGGCCTCGAACCGAACCCGCCACTGCCCCTCCTGCTGGCGCTGCTCCGCTGCCAACCCACTGAGGTCGACCAGCGGCAAGACCGCGGCAGGATCTTCGGCAAGGCGTAGCTCGGGCTCACCGTCGATCTCCGGGAAGCGACTGCGCAGAACGTCATGGCGGCGCTGAACCTCGCGGTAGGCGAATGTCAGCCCGGCGACCGAGACCGGCCCCTCGAGCCGCACCGCAAAAGGCATGTTGTACGCCGCACTGCCGGGCTGGAGACGGTCCAGGAACCACAGTCGGCGTTGCGCGAAGGACAGCTCGGGAGTGCCGCCCAACCGCTCGATCGGGGCCAGGGAGGCAGCGTCCGCGGTTTGCGCGGCGAGCACCTCAGCGCTCAACCCGGCCAAGACCGGCTGCTCGAAAACCGCCCGGATCGGCAGCTCGACAGCAAAGCTCTGGCGGATCCGGACCACCAGCTGAGTGGCCAGCAGAGAGTGACCGCCGAGGGCGAAGAAATCGGCATCGCGACCGATCTCGTCGATGCCGAGCAGGCCTGACCAGAACTCCGCCATACGCATTTCTGGCAAGCTCCGGGGAGCACTGTAGCGCCCCACCTGCTGCTCCGGCTCGGGCAGCGCGGCACGGTCGAGCTTGCCGTTGGGCAGCAACGGCAGAGCTTCGAGTTGCATGAAAACCGCCGGCACCATATAGCCTGGCAAGTGTTCCGTCGCGAATTGTCGCAGCCGGTCCCCGTCAACCGCTCCTTCTGTGGTCACCCAGGCAACTAGCTGGGCGCCGGTGGCGCCCTCACCGCGAACCGCCACCACCGCTTCGCGCACCTGCGGACTCTGCACTAGGCAGGCCTCGATATCACCCAACTCGATCCGATAGCCCCGCAGCTTGACCTGGCGATCGTCGCGACCGAGGAAGTCCAACCGGCCATCGGTGCGGCGGCGGGCCAAGTCGCCGGCGCGGTAAAGCCGCGCCCCTGGATGCTCAGAAAACGGGTCGGGCACAAAACACTCGGCGCTTAGGGCCGGCGCGCCAAAGTAGCCGCGAGTCACCCCATCTCCACCGATGTACAACTCGCCTTCGAGGCCGATGGCCTGGACTTCTAGGGTGCGATCGAGCACCCGCAAAGAAGTGTTGTCGATCGCCCGGCCGATCGACAGACTGCCCGCTACTTCAGCAATTCTCTCAATGCTCGACCAGACGGTGGTCTCGGTCGGTCCGTAGAGATTCCACAAACTACCCACCCGGGGCAATAGGCGTCGAGCCAAATCGGCAGACAGGGCCTCGCCTCCACACAGCGCCGACAGCCTCGGCGAGCCCTCCCAACCTGACTCCAGGAGCAACCGCCAAGTGGCCGGGGTGGCTTGCATGGTGGTCACGCCCCGACCCCGCAATAACTCCTGCAAGCGAGCACCATCGGCTGCGTCGGCGCTCTCGACCAGCTCTACTTGGGCGCCGACCATCAAGGGCAGAAACAGCTCCAGCACGGCGATGTCGAACGACAGCGTGGTTACCGCCAGCAACGTGTCGCCGGCCGTCAAGCCTGGCCGACGGCGCATCGAAGTCAAGAAATTGAGCAGTGCACCATGGGAAACTTGCACCCCTTTCGGCCGGCCAGTAGAACCGGAGGTGTAGATCACATAGGCCAAGCTCTGCGCCGCCTTGGGCGGCAGCATCACCGCGTCACTCGCCGCCCTGGGAATCGAGTCGTCGAGCAGCCAGTGGCGAATCTCGACCGCCGGAAGGCGCTCCACGCAAGCCCGTTCGGTGACTATCAAACTCGGCCGAGCGTTGGCGACCACCTGCGCCAGGCGGTGGGTCGGGAACCCAGGATCGAGGGGCACATAGGCCGCCCCGGTGTCGAGAATCGCCCACAGGGCCACCAACATGTCGACCGAGCGCTCGACGCACAGGCCCACTCGCTGCTCGGGCCGGACACCCAACTCCAGCAGCTCGCCGGCCAGTCCCAAAGAGCGGGCCCGCAGCTCGCCATAGGTCAGCATCCGGCCGGCACAGCGTACCGCCACCGCCTCCGGGGTGCGCTCGGCTTGCGCGGCCAGCAGTTCCGGCAGCGAGGGAGCGTGCCTGCGATCGACCGCCCGAGCAACCCACTCCACCACCAACTGGTGCCGCTCGGCGCGGGCCAGCAGGGGCAGTTCATCCAGCGAGCGCCGAGGATCGTCGAGAGCCCCCCCGAGGAAACGCTGGTAATAAGCCAGCCAACGCCGCGGGGTCACCGCATCGTACAGATCGGTGTTGTATTCCCAGCCATAGCTGACCTCGTTCGGCTGCTCGCTGAGGCCAAAGGTCAGATCGAATTTAGCGGTCGTCGAGCTGCTGCTGCTGGTTTGCACCGTTTGTTGGCCGGCGTCGCCACCTCCCTCGGTGGCGCCCGCTGTCGACTCGGCGGAGTAGAGCATCATCACCTGGAACAGCGGTGAATGCGCCAGGCTGCGCTCGGGTTGCAACTCCTCGACCAGCTTCTCGAACGGCAGGTCCTGGTGATCCTGAGCCCCCAGAACGCTTTCCCGCACCTGCCCGACCAGTGACTCGAAGCTCAGCCCAGGAGCCAACCTGGCCCGCACCACCAGGGTGTTGACGAACAGGCCGATCAACGGCTCGAGTTCTTCGCGGCGCCGCCCGGCAACCGGTAGACCAACACTCAGATCGCGCTGGCCACTCAAGCGGTAGAGCAACGCCAGCAACGAGGCCAAGCCCACCATCAGTCGGCTGGCGCCGTGCTGGCGGGCACAGCGAGCCAGCTCATCCGCAGCGCGGCGATCCATCACCTTGGCGATACCGGCACCACGAAAAGTCTGCACCGCCGGGCGCGGCCGATCGGTCGGCAACTCGATCTGCGCTGGTGCTCCGTCCAGGGCCCGGCGCCAATAGTCCAACTGCCGATCGAGAATCTCACCGTCCAACCAGCGCCGCTGCCAGATGGCGAAATCGCCGTAACTCACCGGCAGCTCGGCCAACGGCGATGGGCGACCGGCGGAAAAAGCTTGGTAGAGGTCGCCCAGCTCGCTCTCCAGAATGCCGATCGACCAGCCGTCGGCGACGATGTGGTGCAGGGTGACTAACAGTCGATGACGATCTTCAGCCAAGCGGAGCAGGGTCCAGCGCGTCACCGGCCCGCGCTCCAGCTCGAACGGCCGGCGAGCCTCCGCCGCCGCCCATCGAGCAGCGGCTAGGGATCTGTCGCTGCCCGACAAGGCACTCAAATCGAGCTGCCCCAAGACCGCTTTAGGAAGCGCTTCGACAACCACCCGCGGCCGGCCCTCCGAGCTACCTGGGAAACGGCTGCGCAAGACTTCGTGACGGAGCAGTATCGCGGTGATCGCCCGCCCCAGGGCAGCCGGGTTGGCCGGCCCGTCGAGCAGTACCGAAAAGGGCATGTTGTAGGCCGCGCTGGCGGGCTCGAAACGGTGCAAGAACCACAGCCGCTCTTGAGCGAAGGAGGGCGGGATCTCCTCTCCCGCGGCAGCCGGCAGCAGCTCCGGCACGGCAGGTACCACGGGCCGCCCCACGGCGCCCGCCGCACCATCACACTGGGCGCGACGGATCGCCTCGGCCAGGCCGGCGACCGTCGGATATTCGAATAGCAGCGCCAGAGGAAGCTCCTCGTTAAGCTCACGACGAATGCGGTTGAGCAGCCGCACTGCCACCAACGAATGGCCGCCGAGCTCAAAGAAATCCTGCAACACGCCGATCGGCCGCTGGTCGAGAACCTCCTCGAAAAGTGCCACCAAACGACCCTCGAGGGCGTCTCGGGGAGCGACGGAGTCCTCTCCGCCGATCATCTGCGGCTCTGGCAAGGCGCCGCGATCGAGCTTGCCGACCGCGGTCAGGGGCAGCGCATCGAGCCGGGTCAGGGCGGCCGGCACCATGTAGCTGGGCAGGCTTTCGAGCAAGCTTCGCCGCAGTCCCTCGACCGAGATCGACTCGCTCGCGACCGCGCTCGCCACCACGTAAGCCAAAACCTGCTTGCCCAAGGTGTCATGGTGGCGGACAACGACCACCGCCTCGGCGATTCCGGGCAGCGCGAGCAAGCGCGCTTCGATCTCCTCCAGCTCGATGCGGAAGCCACGAACCTTGACTTGACGATCACTGCGACCGACGAACTCGAGATCACCGCTGGGCAAACGACGAACCAGGTCACCACTGCGGTACAAACGCTGGCCGGGGACATCGGCATGGGGATCGGGCACGAAACGAGCCGCGGTCAGCCCAGGCCGCTTCCAATAGCCTCGGGCCAGACCCACGCCGCCGATCAGCAGTTCACCCGCCACCCCCAAAGCAACCGGCTCCCGCGGATCGAGCACCCGCAGAGAGGTGGAGCTGATCGGCCGACCTATAGGCACCGTGCTCGTCGCTTGCTCGGCGACCCGGAGCACCGGATACCAGGAGGCGAAGGTGGTGCATTCAGTAGGACCGTAGACATGCAACAGGCGGAGCCGCTCAGCGCTCGCTCGCACCCTCCTCACCGCCCGCGGGTCGCAAGCCTCGCCGCCGAACAACAAGGTAGACAAGCCGGCGAAGGCCCGTGGTAGCTCACGGGCTACCAAATTGAAAACTGCCGTGGTCAAGAACAGATGTTCGACTCGGCGCCGCTCCAGAACCCCACCCAGCTGCTCGGCGGAGGCCAAGCTCCGCGGCTCGATTCCGACCACTTCACCGCCATTCAACAACGCTCCCCAAATCTCGAATGTCGCAGCATCGAAGGACGCCGTCGAAGCCTGGGCGAGGCGTTCGGCCGGCCCAACCTGGAGGTAATTGGAGTCCCGGACCAGACGCAGAATCGCGGCGTGAGATATCGCCACCCCTTTCGGCCGTCCGGTCGAGCCGGAAGTGAAGATGATGTAGGCCAGATTCGCCGGCTCGACCTGGGCGGCCAGGGTTGCGCCTTGCTGTGCCTCGAGCCAGGGCCAATCGCGGTCCAGACAGATGACTTCGAGGTCGTCGCTCGGTAACCGCTGCAACAGCCGCTGCTCGGTGACCAACGCTGCCACCCCGGTGTCTTGCAGCATGAAACGCAGGCGCTCCTCGGGATAGGTCGGGTCGAGGGGTACGTAGAGGCCGCCGGCCTTGAGAATCCCCACCATGCCGACCAGCAGCTCCAGCGAGCGCTCGACGCTGAGGCCAACCCGGTCTTCCACCCCGATGCCGCGCCGCAGCAGCCCGGCAGCGAGCAGCGAAGACCGCCGGTCCAATTCACCATAGGTCAGGAACTCGCCACCGTAGCTGGCCGCTACCGCAGCTGGCCGCAGATTGACCTGACGCAGGAACAGGGCTCCGACCGACTCCCAACCAGACCCCGTGCTCGACCCTTCGTCGACCTCTAGGAGCAGTTGGTGTCGCTCGCCGCGGGTGAGCCAGGGGAGGCCGGCCAGGGGCCGTGCCGGGCTACTGACCGCCGCCTCAAGCAGGGTTTCGAAATGGCCCAGGAACCGCGCCACGGTCGCCGCATCAAAGAGGTCCTTGGCGTATTGCAGGGTACAACTCAGCGAGTCCTCACTGGCTTCTACCTGGAAAGTCCAATCGAACTTGGCCAAACCGCTGTCCAGGGTCGCCATCCGCCCGCGCCGGGTGAGGTCCAGCCCAGACCCGCCGGCCGGTCCGCCCGCGAGCTCGTAGGAGTCGCGGGCACGATAGGTGAACATTGTTTGGAATAGGGGCGTCCGCCCCAGCACGCGCTCCGGCCGCAGTTCCTGCACCAAGCGGTCGAAGGGCAGATCCTGATGTTGGTGAGCTTCCAGCACCGCTTCGCGGACTCGCTGGAACAGTTGCTCGAAGCTCTCCGCCACCGACCATCGGCTGCGCAACACCAGGGTGTTGACGAAGAAACCGATCAGCGGCTGTAGCTCCTGCCGCTGGCGGCCGGCGATCGGCGTGCCAACCGAGATATCGAGCTGGCCACTATGCCTGCCGAGCAGCAGCTGGAAAACCGCTAGAGTGAGGATGAAAGGTGTCGACTGGCCGCCGCGAGCAAACTCCAAGGCCGCGGCCGCCAAATCTGCGGGCAACCGGCGACGGACCACCGCCGCTGCCGCACGCCGCAGGCCCCGCCGGGGTCGGTCGGTGGGCAAGCCGAGCAGGTCGGGGGCTTCAGCGAGGCGCTGGCGCCAGAAATCGACCTCGGACTCCAGCAGCGGCCCGGACAACCAGTCTTGCTGCCAGGCAGCATAGTCAGCGTATTGGATTGGCAGCTCGGCCAGAGCTGCTAATCGACCGTCCACGGCGCTGCTGTAGAGTTCCTCCAGCTCCCGCTGCAGCAGCTCCATCGACCAGCCGTCGGAGACGATGTGATGCATGCTCACCAGCAATCGGTGAACAGACTGCGACAAGCTCAGCACTGTCCAGCGCAGCACCGGCCCAGCCGTCAGGTCGAAGGGTTGGCGCGCCTCCTGGGCCGCCCAACGAGCCGCCTCTCGCCGGCCATCTGTGGAGGCCAGGCCAGCAAGATCGACCAGCGGCACCGGATAGGCTTCTGGCAACGGCACGATCTCTACGGTCGGCCGGTCGGCGACTTCTGGATAGCGACTGCGCAGCACCTGGTGGCGGCTCAGCACCTGGTGGAAAGCCCTACCCAGGATCGGCCGATCTAGATTGCCGTCCAGATCCACCGCGAAAGACATGTTGTAGATCGGGCTACCCGGATCCAAGCGATCCAGCAGCCACATGCGCCGCTGAGCGAACGACAGGGTGGGTCCATGCTGGTCGTCAACAGCCGGCACCAAAGGCGGTAGGCTGGCGGCTGAAGGCCCCTCGATAGCGGTGATCGTGGCCGCCAGTCCGGCCGCTGTCGGCTGCTCGAAGAGCGCGGCTAGCGGCAGCTCGGTCCCGAGCTCGAAATTGATCCGGTTGATCAGTCGCACCGCCACCAACGAGTGCCCACCAAGGTCGAAGAAGCTTTGCTGGACGCCGATCGGGCGAACTGCAAACAGCTCTTCGAAAAGCTCCACCAGGCGCCTCTCCAAGGCGTTGCGCGGCGCCACTAGGTCCACCCCGACCTCGTCTTCGACACTCGGCAGCGCGGCCCGATCGAGCTTGCCATTCGGAGTCAGCGGCAACTCGTCGAGCTGGGTCAAAGCAGCGGGGATCATGTAGCCCGGTAGCCGCTCTTCCAACCAGCTCTGCAGCTCGCCAAGAGCCAGGGACGATGGGTCGAGAGCCTGATCCAAGGCGGCTATCACGTAGGCGTAGATCCGTTGGCCGAGAACCTCGTGGTCGCGCACGATGGCGACCGCCTGCGAGACCTCGTCGAGCTCTTCCAGCAGCGCCTCGATCTCCCCCAGTTCGATGCGAAAGCCACGAATCTTGACCTGATGATCGAGCCGGCCGAGGTATTCAAGCTCGCCTCCCGAACCTCGCCGAACCAGATCACCAGTGCGATAGAGGCGTTCTCCAGCCTGGCCAGCGAACGGATCGGGGACGAAGCGCGCAGCGGTGGCCGCCGGGTGGCACCAATACCCCCGGGCCAGCCCGTCGCCGCCGATCGACAGCTGGCCAGCAACGCCGAGCACCACCGGTCGCCCTACCGCATCGAGGACATGCAGAGAGGTGTTGGCGATGGGCCGCCCGATCGGCACTGTCACAGCGCTAGCGGTCGGCGCCTGCAACAGCTTGAAGCAAGCGGCGAAGGTCGTGCATTCGGTGGGTCCGTAGCCGTTCACCAAGCGCACCTCCGGCAACGCCTGGTGGGCCGCTCGAACGGCCCGTGGATCGGCGGCCTCGCCGCCATAGATCAAGGTCTGCAAACCGCGGAAGGCCGCTGGCCGGTCGCGGATCAGCAGATTGAACACCGAGGTGGTGAGGAACATGTGATCGATCCGCAAGCGGGCCAGCGAATCGGCCAGCCGCTGTGGCGAGACCAGCACCTGCGAGTCGATGCCGACCAGCTGGCCGCCGTTCAGCAGCGGCATCCAGAACTCGAGGGTGGCGGCGTCGAACGATGCGGTCGAGGCTTGGGCCGTGCGTTCGCCCGCCCGCGGGTCGACATAATCGGTGTTGCGCACCAGCCGCAGGATCGCCAGATGGGGTATCGCGACCCCTTTCGGCTGACCGGTCGAACCGGAGGTGAACATGATGTAGGCCAGCTGCGCCGGCTGCACCTCGGCGGAGCGATCGACAGCCTCTCCTGCTTCGATCTCCGGCCAATCGCGGTCGAGACACAAAACCTCAATCGCCGCGGTCGGCAAGCGTTCGAGCAAGTCCTCGGAGGTCACCAGCACCGACACGCCAACGTCGCTCATCATCAATCGCAGGCGCTCTGCCGGATAACCTGGATCGAGCGGCACGTAGGCGGCACCGGCCTTGAGCACCCCGACCATGGCGACCAGCAGCTCCAGCGAACGCTCGATCGACAGCCCGACCCGGCTTTCTAGGCCAACTCCGCGGCGCTGCAAGGCGCCGGCCACCAAGGACGCTCGCCGGTCTAGTTCGGCGAAGCTCAAGGAGGCGTCGCCATAGCTGGCAACGATCGCCTGCGGCTGCCGGGCACTGTGCTGAGCGAGCAACTGGCTGATCGAAAGATCCCGCTCGATCCACGACCGGGTGTCGTTATGCTCGACCAGCAGCTGGTGCCGTTCCGCCGCCGCGAGTAGATCGATCGCCGCCAGAGTCTGGGTGGGTCGCTGCACCACCTGGCCAAGCAGATTCTCGAAATGGCCCAAGAAGCGTGCTGCCGTCGAGCGGTCGAAGATCTCTCGATCATATTCGAGTAGGCAGCTGAAATGACCACCGACCTCCGCCACCTGCAACGACCATTCAAACTTTGCCAGGCCGCTGCTGACCGTGTCCAAGCCGCCGGGGTTGGTCGCGGCGCCATCGTCGGCTGGCGCCTCGGCATTTGCCGCCGCGGCGCTGTAGGTGAACATCGCTTGAAAGAGAGGCGTCCGGCCCAGGGCGCGCTCCGGCCGCAGCTCTTGCACTAACAGGTCAAACGGCAAGTCCTGGTGCTGGTGGGCCTGCAACACTTCGGCCCGAAGGCGCAGAAAGAGCTCCTCGAAGGTGTCGCCTGGCGCCCACTGGGCGCGCATCACCAAGGTGTTGACGAAAAGGCCGATCAGGTGGTGAAGCTCATGGCGATGACGCCCACTGATTGGTGTTCCCACGCTGAAATCGAGCATGCCGGTGTAGCGACCGAGTAGGAGCTGGAAGACGGCCAAGGTCAGAATGAACGGCGTGGCGCGATTCTGATGGGCAAACGCGAGGACATCTGTGGTCACCGCTGCCGATATTTGCCGGGTGCAGGCCGCCGACCGAGACCGCATAAGACCACCGCGAGGTCGGTCGGCTGGCAGCTCGAGAAACTCCGCCGCGCCATCAAGGCGCTGCCGCCAATAGTCGATCTCCGACTCCAGTAAGTCGCCCGACAACCACTGCTGTTGCCAAGCCGCGTAGTCACCATAGTGAATCGGCAGCTCGACCCAACGCGGCGCCCGACCGCTCACCGCGCCGCGATAGAACTCTGTCAGCTCCTGCTGTAGCAAGCCCAGCGACCAGCCGTCGGACACAATGTGATGCATGCTCACCAACAGCCGGTAACCCGACCCGCCAAGGCTGAGTAGAGTCCACCGCAGCAACCCCCCAGCCTGCAGATCGAAAGGCCGCCGAGCCAGCTCAGAGGCCCAGCGACCCGCTTGCAGCTGACCATCCCGCGGCTCGAGACCGGCCAGGTCTACCAGGGGTACAGCGTAGGCGGCCGGCAGTGGCTCGATCTCCACCGAGGGCTCGTCGGCGACTTCCGGAAAACGACTGCGAAGCACCTCGTGACGCCGCAGAACCTGGTGCCAGGCCCAGCCCAGCGCAGGCCGATCAACCGCTTCTCCCAGATCGACCGCATAAGCCATGTTGTAGGTCGGGCTGCCCGGATCCAGCCGGTCGAGAAGCCACAAGCGACGCTGAGCGAAGGACAGCGTCCGCCGCTGATCAGCTGCCATCAACACCAGCGGCGGCAAGGCCCAGGCCGGTTCTCCCGTCGAGCCCTGGCGCAGCACTTCGGCCAGGCTGGCGACTGTCGCGTGCTCGAAGAACGAGGCCAACGGTAGATCCTGTTCGAACCGCTGCTGGATCTGAGCTTGTAGCCGCACCGCCACCAACGAATGACCGCCCAGCTCGAAGAAACTCTGGTGGATGCCAACCGCCGACCGGCCAAGCAGCTTCTGGTAGATCTCCACCACCTCCATCTCGACCGCATCCCGGGGCGAGCTCATCAACTCGGCCGCGACCGGCTCGCCGACATCCGGCAACGCCTGGCGATCGAGCTTGCCGTTGGCAAGCAATGGTAATTCGCTCAGAACAGCGATCCCGGTGGGCACCATGTAAGGCGGCAGATGTTGCTCCAGAACGTCAAGCAAGCTGCTGCGGAGATCACCTGCGGAGCCACTCGAGGGGAGGGCCGGGCTAGGCACGACATAGGCGAATATCCGGTTGCCGAGGGTGTCGTGGCGACGCACCACGGCGACCGCCCGAGCCACTCCCGGCGCCCCTTTCAGCAAGCATTCGATCTCCCCTAATTCGATGCGAAAACCGCGCACTTTGACCTGGTGATCGATGCGTCGCAGGTAATCGATCACCCCATCGGTGCGTGAGCTCACCAAATCACCGGTGCGGTAAAGCCGTTCTCCGGCCACCCGCGCCCAAGGATTCGGCACGAAGCTGGTGGCGGTCCTGGCGGCCAGTCCGCCATAGCCGCGGGCCAGGCCAACCCCGGCCAAGCACAGCTCGCCGACCACCCCCAGCGGCACTGGCCACAGCTCACCATCCACCAGATGAGTGCGCAGGTTGGCGATCGGCCGACCGATCGGCACCCCAGCCTCAACATCCTCCGCGGTGCAAGTCCAGGCGGTCACCTCGATCGAGGCTTCAGTGGGTCCGTATAGATTGTGCAAGGG
Source organism: Candidatus Multivoradales bacterium (assembly GCA_965248925.1). Taxonomy (GTDB): domain Bacteria; phylum Acidobacteriota; class Thermoanaerobaculia; order Multivoradales; family J023; genus CBDFLE01. The sequence continues at coordinate 2,211,205 of CBDFLE010000005.1, forward strand.
CACCGATCCCAGGCGGCGGCGATAGCTGCTCAGCAGCTCTGCCGACAACGCCTCACCGCTGGCCAGCACCCCCCGCAGGCTGGCGCAATGTCTCTCGATATCGGCGCTGGCCAGGAAAGCGCTCATCATCGACGGCACGAAGTGCACATGGGTGATCCGCCAGCGGGCCAAGGTCCGCTTCAAATACTCCGCATCACCGTGCGCTTCAGGCCGCGCCAGATAGAGGGTGGCACCGGCGATCAGCGGCCAGAACAGCTCGTTGACCGACACATCGAAAGTCACCGGCGTCTTCTGCAACCAGCGATCCGCTGCCACGAGGGGCATCGTCGTCTGCCCCCAGAGCAGCCGGTTGACCACTCCGCGATGAGAATTCATCACCCCCTTCGGCCGGCCGGTCGAGCCCGAGGTGTAGATCACGTAGGCCAGCTGGTCGGGGTCAGGACGCTGGAGGGCCGGCACCCGGAGCGCCGCCGACGGCGAAGCGGCGCTGTCGAGCAAGACCAGCTGGCGTTCGCTCGCCCAGCGCGAGGCCCACTTGGATTGGCTCAGCACCACGTCCACGTCGCTATCGTCAAGCATGAACTCCAACCGCTCTTGCGGATCGCCGGGATCGAGGGGCAAATAGGCAGCTCCGGCCTTCCAGATCGCCAACAGTCCAACCACCAGCTCGACCGAGCGCTCAGCGCAGATTCCCACCCGGGTCTCCCGCCCCACACCGAGGTCACGTAGCCGCTGGGCCAGCGATTCACTGCACCGCTCGAGCTCGCCGTAGCTCAGCGCCGCCCGTTCTGAAACCAGCGCCAAGGCATCCGGATTCGCTACCGCCCGACTGCTGATCAGCTCATGAACACAGCCCTCGGCGGCCTCGAAGACGACCTCAGTATCGAGCTGCTCGATCAACACCTGATGCCGCTCCGCCGGTCGCCAGAGAGCCAGTTCGGCGAGCGCCCGGGTGGGATCAGCAAGAGAGTTGGTGAGCAACTCACGGTAGTACGTCAGCCACCGCTGGGCAGTGACGTCGTCATAAAGGTCGGTGTTGTACTCCAGCTCACAACCCAGCTGGGTGCCATGTTCGGCCGCCGCGAAGGTCAGATCGAATTTGGCGGTGGCCGCCACCGCGCCGTCGCTCCCCTGCACCTCCAGACCGTCCGCTGGCGGCTCAGCAAGCTGCCGAGCGGCATCCACGGCACTGCGGACCCGGGCCTCGGCCGAGAAGTTCATCAACACCTGAAATAACGGCGGGAAGGCCAGGCTGCGATTCGGTTGTAGCTCTTCAACCAACCGCTCGAAGGGCAGGTCCTGATGATCTTGAGCTTCGACCAGCAGCTCTCGCACCTGGGCGACGATGGCCGCGAAGCAGTCATTCGGCGCACACTGCACGCGGGCCACCACGACATTGACGAACAGTCCGATCAAATCCTCCACCTGGCGGTGACGGCGACCGGCAACCGGCAGCCCGACCACCACGTCGCGCTGTCCGCTCAAGCGACTGAGCAGCATCGCCAGGACGCTGAGGGCAACCGTGAAGGTGGTCACTCGACTGCGCTGGGCGAAGCTCTTCAGCCGGTCGAAACTGGTGGCAGAGAGAGACGAAGCGATGCCCGCGCCGCGGAACGTCTGCACCGCAGGGCGCCGCCTGTCGGTCGGTAGCTCGAGCCGTTCCGGCGCCCCCGCTAGACGCTGGCGCCAGTAACTCAACAGCCGCTCCAAGCGCTCTCCACTGAGCCAGCGGCGCTGCCAGGAGGCGAAATCCGAATACTGCAAGCGAGGTTCTTCGAGCACTGGCGGATCGCCGGCGGCAAAGGACTGGTAGAGTTCCTCCAACTCGCGTTCCAACACCGACATCGACCAACCGTCAGAGAGGATGTGGTGCAAGGTGATCAGCAAACGGTGGCGCTGCTGGTCGATCCGCAGCACCTGCCAGCGACTGGTCGGGCCGCGTTCGAGGTCGAGAGCAGCGCTGGCTTGCTGAGCGGCGATACGGTCGGCCTGGCGGTCGCCGGCCGGCGACCGTAGGCGGCTGAGATCGATGCAGGTCAAGCCGACTGCCGAAGGTGGGTCGACGCAAACGCTGGGCCGCCCCTGGGAAGTGATGGGAAAGCGCGAGCGCAGCACCTGGTGGCGCCGCAGGAGTTCATACACCGCCCGGCGCAAGGCGCCCAGGGCGAGGCCTCCTTCGAGCCCGACGGAGTACGGCATGTTGTAGGCCGGGCTGTCCGGCTCCATCAAATGGAGGAACCACAGCCGCTCCTGGGCATAGGATAGCTGCGCCGGTTGGCTTTGCCCTCGAGCGGCGGCCAGAGAGCCGATCAGCGGCTCGAGCTGCAACTCCCATCCATCTTCCTCAGCCACCCCTCTGGACTCCAGAGTCGCCGCCAATCCAGCGATCGTCGGATGTTCGAAGAGACTCGCCAGCGGCACCGCTCGACCGAGTTCCTGCTCGACTCGATTGAGCAGCCGAACCGCCACCAACGAGTGTCCGCCGAGCTCGAAGAAGTTCTCTCCGATAGCGACCGTCGGACGCTCCAACACCTCGCTCCAGATCTCCGACAAGACCTGCTCCAGAGCCGTGCGGGGGGCTTCCAAGCGAGCGTTCTCGAGCGGCTCCAGGGCGAGCAGAGCGCGACGGTTGAGCTTGCCGTTGGCGGTCAGTGGCAGCTCGTCGAGCAGTCGGTAAGCAGTCGGTAGCATGTAGACCGGCAGAGCCACCTCAAGAGCTCCGCGCAGGCTGTCCAGGGTGCTGCGTTGATCATTCTCCGACGGCCTCTGGGCCAGCGGCTCAGCCGGCACCACAAAGGCCAGCAAACGCGGCGTGGAGCCCTCCTCTACCGCAGCCAGGACAACCGCCGACCGTACTGCGGCCAAACTCTCGAGAGTGCGCTCGATCTCCCCCAGCTCGACCCGGAAACCGCGAATCTTGAGCTGCTGATCGATCCGCCCGAGAATCTCGATTTCACCTGCGGCCGAATGGCGGGTCAAGTCACCGCTGCGATAGAGGCGACCACCGGGGTGGGCGGCGAACGGATCGGGGACGAAGCGCGCAGCGGTCAGAGCCGGCGAACCGCCATACCCCCGGGCCAGTAGCCCTCCCGCCAACGCCAGCTCACCAGCGATCCCCGGAGCCACCGGCCGCAGCCAGCGATCCAGCACATAGGCCCGGCAACCGGGGAGCGGCCGCCCGATCGGCACCGCAGCGCTACCACCCCCGCGCGGTGACTGGCTGGTCAACACCCCGACGGTGGTCTCGCTGGGGCCGTAGTGATTGATCAGCAGGCACTCGGGAGCGAGCCGTTCGAGTTCGGCCCACAACTCCCAGGTCGAGGCTTCGCCGCCGAGGATAAGGCGCCGACGGGGCAGCGCATCCGCCGGCCTGTCGCCCTTCAGCAACTCGGCGAGGTGGGTCGGAACGATCTTCAAACAATCGATCGGATGGCGCTGGAAGTAGCTCTCAAAAGCCGCCGCGTCGGTCACCGTCTGATACGGCAAAACGTGCAGCACAGCGCCGTTGACCAGGGCTGGGAAGAGCATGGTATTGCCCAGATCAGCGCCGAAAGTCGAGACCATCGCATACGAACGGCAGTGGCGCAGCTGCAGCCGCTCGATCACCGCCCAGCAGTAGCCCATCAGCTGGGCGTGGCCCACCTGCACCCCTTTCGGCAGACCACTGGAGCCGGAAGTGAAGATCACATAGGCCAGAGCGTCACCACCGAGTTCGCCGACCGGTTCGAGCACGCCGCCATCGAAATCCTCGAATTCCTGCCAGCAGGCATCGATCACCACCGCCGCCCGGCGCACCCCCGGCGGTAAGCCATCGACCAGCTCGGCGGCGGATAGAAGCAGTGGATTTGCCGCCTCGTCGAGGATCGCCGCGACCCGAGCGAGGGGCTGGCGGGGATCGATCGGCAGGTAAGCGCCGCCGGCCTTGAGCACCGCCAGAAGAGCGACCACCATGCTGCTCGAACGCTCGAGCCACAGCGCCACCGGCACTTCCGGTCCAACCCCGCGGCGGCGCAGGAAGCGGGCCAATTGGTTGGCTCGGCGATCGAACTCGCCATAGCTCAGCTGGGTGTCGGCGGCCACCACCGCGATCGCCTGCGGCCGCTCAGCGGCATGGGCCTCCACCCACTGGTGGAGCTGGCGCGACGGCTGGACGCTGCCGGTGTCGTTCCATTCCTCGAGCAGCGTGTGGCGTTCGCCGCGACTCAGCAGGTCGACTTCCACCGGCAGCAGCGCCGGGTCGGAGATCAGCGCCCGCAGCAGACGTTCGAAGCGCGCCAACCACCCCTCAACCGTCTCAGCGCTGAACAGGTCACGGTCATATTCCAGCTCACACTGCCAGCTCGGGCCGCTGTTGACCGTCATTTTCAAGTCGAACTTGGCCCACCCGGTCGCCACCCCATAGGCATCGGCGGCATAGTTGCCAGGCTCCCCGGCCGCATTCGCGGCAGCCTCTCCGAGCGCTCCGAAGTTCGCCTCGTGGAACGAAAAGAGGGTTTGAAACAACGGCGTGTAGGAACGGTCACGCTCCGGTCGCAACTCCTCGACCAGCTTGTCGAAAGGCAAGTCTTGGTGCAAATGGGCATCGAGGGTGTGCTCGCGAACCATCCGGATGAGCGACCGGAAGGCCCGCTCACCGACTCCCCTGCTGCGGATCACCAGGGTATTGACGAAGAAACCGATCAAAGGCTCGAGCTGACGATGGTGGCGGCCGGCGATCGGCGTCCCCACTGACAGATCAGCCTGACCGGTCAAGCGGGCCAGCAGAGCTTTGTAGGCCGCCAACATGACCATGAACGGCGTCGCGCCCTCGGTCCGCGCCAACTCTTCGATAGCCTCGACCAGCGTGGCTTCAAGCTCCAGCCGGGCGTAGCCGGCACGGTGGCCCTGGACCTTGGGGCGCGGCCAATCGAGGGGTAGTCGCAGCATCTTGGGCGCCTCGGCCAGGCGCTCTTGCCAGTAGGCGATTTCCGCCTCCAGCACCTCCCCCGCCAGCCAGCCTCGCTGCCAACCGGCGTAGTCGCCGTACTGCAACTCAAGCGCTTCGAGGGGCGAAGGGAGGCCGGCGGCGAAGGCCCGGTAGAGCGCCGACAGCTCAGCCCGCAAGATGTCGAGAGACCAACCGTCGGAGACGATGTGGTGCATTGCCACCAACAGCAAATGCTGCCGCGGAGTGAAGCGCAGCAAGCTCTGGTAGAGCATCGGACCGCGGCTCAGATCAAAGACCTTGAGCCGATGAGCGGCGGCCAGGCAGTCACCTATCGCCGTTCGATCGGCGGCTTCCAGATGGCTCAGATCGATCAGCGGTAGGACCGCCACCGGCCCCTCGTCCAGCACTTGCTCGAGGGCATCCTGACCCATTTCTAAGCGACCCCGCAGCACCTCATGGCGACTCACCACCGCGGCAAAAGCGCGCCCCATGGCGGCGGGATCGATGGCTCCTTCGAGGCGGACCTCGAACGGTATGGTGTAGAGAGGGCTTGCCGGAGCCAGTTGATCGAGCAACCACATCCGTTCCTGAGCGAACGAAGCGCGGCGGCGAACAGCGGGCGGCAGAGCCACCATCGGCGGTCGTTCGGCCTGCTGGCCAGCGCCCCGAGCCTGCTTCACTCCGGCCGCCAGTTGCCGGATGGTCGGCGACTCAAAGAGCACCCGCAGCGGCAGCTCGACCGCACAGGTCTCCCGCAACCGAGACATCAGCTGGGTGGCCATCAGCGAGTGACCACCGAGGGCAAAAAAGTCGTCTTCCACGCCAACCTCGGCGAGGCCCAGAACTTCCTTCCACAGGCCGACCAACAGCTCCTCTACCGCGGTCCGCGGCGGACTAGCTTCGCCACCGCGCAGCGCCACTTCTTCGAGCTGCCGACGCCGTAGCGCCGCGGTGTCGATCTTGCCGTTGGGGTTGAGCGGCAACTCCGGCAGCAGAACGTAACTCGCCGGCTGCATATAGGGTGGCAACTGCCGCGCCACAGCGCTGCTCAAGCTACGTTCGAGGCGGTCGTTGCGCGCTGCCTCCACATCGCCACCGGGAACTACGAACGCCACCAACTGGCGATCGGCCTGCTCACCCACCGGTAGCACAAAGGCCGCCGCCACCCCTTCCTCGGCCTCCAGCACGACGGCAATCTCGCTCGGCTCGATGCGGAAACCACGAATCTTGACTTGCTGATCGATCCGGCCCAAGAATTCCAGCTCGCCGCCGTGTTGCCGGCGCAGCCAATCGCCGCTACGGTAGAGCCGCTGCCCGGGCAGGTCGGTAAAGAGGGCCGGAACGAAGCACTCGGCGGTCAACGCGGGTCGGTTCCAATAGCCCCGCGCCAACCCCTGGCCGCCGATCCACAGCTCGCCGCCGACCCCCAGCGGCGCGACCTGCCCGCCGGCCCCGACCAAGTGCAGCGAGGTGTTGGCGATCGGCAGGCCGATCGGCACGGTCCTGGAACCCTCCTGCGGTAGCTCGGACACCACCTGCCAGGAAGCGAAAGTAGTGCATTCGGTAGGGCCGTAGACGTGCAACAAACGCAAGCTCGGCGAGGCCGCCAGCACCGTGCCCACCGACCGCGGATCGCAAGCTTCGCCGCCGAAGAGGACAGTCCGCAAGGTGGCGAGAGCCGCCGGTTGCAGCCGCGCCACCAGATTGAACACCGAGGTGGTGAGGAAGGCATGGTCGACCCGCTGCCGGCGCAGAACTCGCGCCAGACGATCCGGCGCCAGCAGCTCCGACTGCTCGATTCCGACCACCTGCCCGCCCCCCAACAACGGCCCCCAAAGCTCGAAAGTGGCGGCGTCAAAGGAGGCGGTCGAAGCCTGGGCAACGCGCTCGCCGGAGCCCACCCGCAGGTAGTCGGTATTCAACAATAGGCGCAGAATGCCGGCCTGCGGCACCGCCACTCCCTTCGGCCGGCCGGTCGAGCCCGAGGTGTAGACGATGTAGGCTAGGCTCGCAGGTGGCGCCGCAACACCAGTCTCGATCGCCGAACCGGCCTCGATCGCCGACCAATCACGGTCGAGGCAGAGCACCGTGACGCCAGCAGCCGGCAACCGCGTGGCCCCAGCCTGCTCGGTGACCAACACGCTCAAATCGGCGTCTTCGATCATCCAGCGCAGGCGCTCCTCGGGATAGGACGGATCGAGGGGCACGTAGGCGGCACCGGCTTGGACGATGCCGAGCATACCGACCAGCAGATCGGGCGAGCGCTCGACACTGAGCCCAACCCGATCCTCGCGGCCGACCCCGAGTCCCGCCAGGCTGCCGGCCAGCAAGGCGGCACGGCGGCGCAGCTCGCCGTAGCTCAGCCACCGCTCGCCGTAACTCACCGCCGCCGCATCGGGCCGCGACCGAACTTGCTCCAGGAAGCAGCCGGCCAGGGTCAGTGGCGGCAAGGTGGCGGCCGCGTCGTTGAACTCCAGCAACAGCTGATGGCGCTCGGCGGCGGCGAGCAGCGGAACCGCGGAGAGTTTCAACGCCGGCACCTCGCTCCAAGCCTCGACCAGACCGCCGAACTGCCGCAGCAGCCGCTGTATCGATACTCGGTCGAACAACTGCCGATCAAATTGCGCGCCCACCACGGCCCCGTCAGCGGTGACGGTCAAGGTCATCGAGAGGTCGAATTTAGTGGTCGCTTCAGCGCGGCTCCAGGGCTCGACTTCGATCCCCGGTACGGCGCCAGCGCGCTGCTCTTCCGGCCCCTGATCGTCGAAGCTGAAAGTGGTTTGGAACAGCGGCGTCAACGATAAATCCCGCCGCGGTTCGAGCTCCTCGACGAGGCGTTCGAAGGGCACCTCCCGGTGGGCGTAGGCTTCCAGCGCCAGCGATCGGGTGCTCTCCAGATGGCTAGCGAGGTTGGGGTCTGAGCCCAGCTCGGCGCGCAGCACCAGGGTGTTGACGAAGAAGCCGATCAAGCCCTCGGTCTCGGGCTGGTCGCGACCCGCCACCGGCGTGCCGACCACCACATCGCGCTGGCCGCAAATGCGCGCCAGCAGTCCTTGGTAAAGGCCCATGAAAGCCATGAAGTCGGTGGCGCCAACTCTCCGGGCGTGCTCGCGAAAGCGGAGGATCGAAGCCTCTGGCAGCCGCAACTCGCAGCCACCGGCCGGATAGCGGCGGCGCATCGGGCGCGGCCGATCAAGCGGGAGTTCAAGCCGCGCCACGCCGGCCAGTCGCCGCCGCCAGTAGTCCACTTGACGCTCGAGCAGCTCACCGCTCAGCCACTGCCGCTGCCAGATCGAGTAGTCGGCGTAGTGCACCGTCAGCGGCGCCAAGGGCGCCGGCCGGCCGGTGCTGGCGGCGGCGTAGAGGGCGGTCAGCTCGCGCCACAAGATATCGATCGACCAGCCGTCGGAGACGATGTGGTGCATGACCACCGCCCAGAGATGGTCGCCATCTCCGAGGCGGACCAGCAAGGCGCGGATCAGCGGCCCGTGGGCGAGGTCGAAGGGCCGCCGGACCACATCGGCAAGGCAGACCTCGGCCGCCGAGTTCGCCACCTCGCGCTCGAGGGCCGAGAGATCGACCACAGCACCGCCAGCGGCGGTCGGCGGCAGAATTTGTTGCACCGGCGACGGTCCGTCGCTACGGAACACGGTGCGCAGGCTTTCGTGCCGCTCGATCGCCGCCGCCAGCGCCGATCGCAATGCCGCGACGTCGAGCTTTCCCCGCAACCTTACCGCCAGCGGCATGTTGTAGGCGGTGCTGTCCGGATCGAGCTGGTCGATCAACCACAGTCGCTGCTGAGCGAAAGACAGCGGCACCTGGTCGCCGCGTTCGAGCGCCAGCAAAGGTGGCCGCGCCAGGCTGTCGCCGACCTGTCCGGCCGCCACCGCCGCCGCCAGCTGGCGGATGGTTGGGCCGTCAAAGATGGTGCGTAGTTCGAGGTCAACCTCGAACTGGCGCCGCAGGCTGGAGATCACTCGGGTCGCCAGGATCGAGTGGCCACCGAGTTCGAAGAAGCTTTCCGTAGTGCCGACCACGTCGAGCCCGAGCAGCTCCTGCCACAGCTCGGCGATGGTCTGCTCGACCGGCGTGCGCGGCAGCTGCCGCTCGACCGCCCGCAGCATGCCAAAACGCTGCGGCGCCGGCAGAGCGGCGCGGTCCAGCTTGCCATTCGGCAACAGCGGCAGCTCTTCGAGCTGGATCCAGGCCGCCGGCAGCATGTGCTCTGCCAGGTCGGGCGCCAGATGCTCTAGCAGCTGGTCGAGGGTCAGCTGATTGTCGCTGACCCCATAGGCCACCAGCCGCCGATCTCCAGGCTCATCCTGGCGGGCGATCACCACCGCGGCGCGGATCTTCGGATGCTCTAGGATGCGCGCCTCGATTTTGCTGAGCTGGATCGGGAAGCCGCGAATACTGACCTGGGAGTCCAGCCTGCCGAGCAACAGCAAGGCTCCATCTAGCCGCCGACGAGCCACATCACCAGTGTGGTAGAGCCGCTCTCCCCAGGCCCCCGGTCGTGGGTCGGGCACGAAGGACTCGGCGGTCAGAGCCGGGCGCCCAGCATAGCCGCGGGCCAGGCCGACGCCGCCGATGTGGAGCTCACCGGCAACGCCGATCAGCGCCGGCTGCAGCTCTGGGGTCATGACGTCGAGGCGCAGGTTGGCGATCGGCCGGCCGATCGGTACGGCGCCGGATTCCTCTGCGGCGCCGCAACGCCAGGCGGTGACGTCGATCGCCGCCGAGGTGGGACCGTAGAGATTGTGTAGGTCGCAGTCCAGGCGGCGGCGGAAGTCCGCCACCAGGTCGGCCGGCAAGGCCTCGCCGCTGGAGATCACCCGCCGCAGCGAAACGCCGCGACGCTCTAATTCACTGGCGGTCAGGAATCTACGCAATAGGGACGGCACAAAATGCAGCGTGGTGATGCGCTGCTGCTCAATCAGCTGCGCCAGCTGTCGCCCATCGCCCTGCCCACCCGGTAGCCCCAGCACCAACTCGGCGCCACTGAGCAACGGCCAGAAAACCTCCCATACCGAAACATCGAAACTTATCGGCGCGGTCTGCAACAGCCGGTCACCGAGCCCGACGGGGAAGGCCGATTGCATCCACAATAAGCGATTGACGATCGCCCGGTGGCTAATCATCGCCCCCTTCGGCTGGCCGGCCAGGCCCGCCGTGTAGATGACGTAGGCCAACTGATCGTCATCGATGGCAAGTCTGGGCTGGAGCTGGGAGCCGGTCTCTGGCCACGGCCGGTCGAAGCACAGAATCGCCGGGCCGTCTTCAGGCAATCGATCGAGCAGATCGCTGTGGCCCAAGACCAGCTCCACCGCACTGTCTTCGATCATGTAAGCGAGTCGATGCTGCTGATCCTCGGGGTCGAGGGGCACGTAGGCGGCGCCAGCACGGAGTACACCGTGCAGCGCGATCACCAGCTCCAGCGAGCGCTGCAAGCAGACCCCGACCCGGCTTTCCGGCCTGATCCCCTGGGCGCGCAGGCGGTCGGCCAGGCACTTGCTACGGCGATCAAGCTCGCCATAGCTCAAGGCGGTGGCGCCACAACGGATCGCGACCCGCTCGGGCCAGCGCCGCGCGGCTCGCCACAAGAGCTCCGCCAGGCTGAGCTCAGCTCCCTCGAGTCGCTGCTGGGTATCGTTCCACTCGCTGATCACCTGCTGGCGTTGAGGCGGCGGCAACAGCTCGCCGCTGGAGTGCGAGTCGTCTGGGGTGAAGGCCATCGCCAACAGCGTTCTGCGATAGACCTCGGCCACCCCGCGGACTTGCGCGGCGGTCAACTGATGGCTGTCGTACTCGAAGCTGAGATAAACCCGAGTGGACTCGAAGTCGCGGCTGAAATGGGCCAGCAGCGGAAAATCGGCGCCTTCTCGCTTGCGGAAGCCGAGCACCTCGACGTCGCCGCTGTCGAGCACTTCCTGGACGACGTGGAAGTAGATGTAGTTGAACGCCACCTCGTACAGGGGCCGGTCATGCAGCCGGCGCTGCAGCACGGCGAAGGGAAAGCGCCGGTGCGGCAGCAGCTCGGTCTCGCGGCGGAAAGTCCGCGCCACCAGGTCGCGCCAGGAACCAGCGCCGAGATGCAGCCGGAAGGGCAAGGTGTTGAGGAACAGGCCACGCACTTGATCACCGCCGCGCTCCTCCAAGCGGCCGTTCCAGACCACCCCGGTGACCACGTCCTGCTGACCGGTAACGCAGCCCAACGCCTTCAGGTGGGCGGCCAGTAAGACACTCTTGAGCGGCGCTCCCACCGCCACCCCCAACGCCTTCAGGCCATGGCTGACGGCGGGGCCAAAATCGAGATCGACGTTGCGCATCCGTGGTCGGAGCCCGGCCTTGGCCAGTCCCAGACGCGGAACCTCGGTCAACGGGCTATCCTCCAGTGCCCGGCGCCAAAACTCTTCGGCCTCGGGCGAGCGGATGGCCTGCTGCTCGAGCTGGATGAAGTCGCGGTAGCCGACGCTGGGCAGCTCGGGCTCGGCCGGCTCCTCGCCTTCGAGCAGACGGAAATAGAACTCGAAGATCTCCGCCAAGGTCGAGTGTAGGCTCCAGCCGTCGAAGATGGCGTGGTTTTCGGTCAGCATGAACTCGAAGCTGTCCGCAGCGCGCAGGCAGACGTGGAAACGCAGCTGCGGCACCTTGGTGAAATCGAAGCGATGCCGCTTCTGCGCCGCCATCAGCGCCTGCACCCGCGCCTCCTGCTGCTCTGGGGTCAGCCGCCGCAGGTCGAGGATCGCGGTCGCCAGCTCCGCTTGCCGATGCACCAGCTGTAGGGCCTTGCTGAACCCGGTCAGGTGGAAGGAGGTCCGCATCACCGGGTGCCGCGCCACCACCCGCGCCACTGCCCGGCGGAATGGCCCGGCCTCGAAACGGGCCCGCAAATGCCAACTGTCCACGTTGTGGTACAGCGGATCCTCAGGGGTCAGCTCCATGTGGTACAACATGCCTGCCTGCAGCACGCTCAGCGGATAAGCGTCTTCGACATCGGCCGGCAGCAGCCGCCGATCCGACTCCGAGACCAGGCCCAGCGGCCCCACGCGGGCCGCTGGCTCCGCCGCTCTAGACCCCGCATCGCCGTCCTTCGCCAGCGCCGCCACCAGGGCACCGATGGTCTGGTGGCGGAAGAGATCCGGCAAGCTCAGCTGCACCCCCTCCTCGGCCGCTCGCGCCAACACCCGCAGGCTAAAGATCGAGTCGCCGCCGAGAGCAAAGAAGTTGTCCTCCACCCCCACCCGATCGACCCCCAGCACCTCCGCCCACACCGCCGCCAAGATCCATTCTGTAGGATGCCGCGGCGCCACGTACTCGGCGCCACTGGCCAGCCGCTCGCCAGCCTCCGGCTCGGGCAGCGCTCCGCGATCGAGCTTGCCGTTGGCGGTCAGCGGCATTGACTCCAGCACCACGAACGCTGCCGGCATCATGTAGGCCGGCAGGCGCTCGCCGAGGTGGCCGCGCAATGCCTCCAACTCCAGCTCCGCGCCCACCGCCGGCACTACCCAGGCCACCAGTCGCGCGGACTCGGCGCCCGCTTCCTGCCGCGCCAGCACCGCCGCCTCCGCCACCGCGGCATGCTCGGCCAACGCCGCCTCGATCTCCCCCAGCTCGATGCGAAAGCCCCGCACCTTTACCTGGTGGTCGATCCGACCGAGGTATTCCAGCTCGCCGCCCGCCAGCCAGCGAGCCAGATCCCCCGAGCGGTAAAGTCTCTCTCCCTCACCCCCGGAGTGAGGATCCGGCACGAAACGGGTCGCGGTCAGGCTCGGCCGGCCGAGGTAACCCGGCGCCACCCCAGCGCCACCGACCACCATCTCGCCACCCACCCCCTGCGCCACCGGCCCGCCGCGGCAATCCAGCAAGTACACCCGCAGATCCGCCAGCGCCCGGCCGATGCGGCTGCCGAAGCCCGAGCGCACCTCCGCCTCCAGCAGCCGATGGTAGGTCACATGCACCGTCGTCTCGGTGATGCCATACATGTTCACCAGGCCCGGCGAAGCATCGCCATACCGCTCCACCCAAGACAACAAGGTCGACGGATCGAGCGCCTCACCACCAAATACCACCCAACGCAACGCCAGCTCGGTGGGACGCTCCGCCGCCACCTGAATGAGCTGGCGGAAGGCCGACGGAGTTTGATTGAGGACCGTCACCCCCTCCCCGCTCAGCAGCTCCAGGAAGCGCTCCGGCGAACGACTCACCCAATAGGGCACCACCACCAGCCGGCCGCCATAGAGCAACGCGCCCCAGATCTCCCACACCGAGAAATCGAAAGCGTAGGAGTGAAACAGGGTCCACACATCAGCCTCACCAAAGCCAAAATCGGCCTCGGTCGAAAGCATCAAGCGCAGCACCTGGCGGTGGCTGACCACCACCCCTTTCGGCCCGCCAGTCGAGCCTGAAGTGTAGATCACGTAAGCGGCTTGGGAGGGATCGCCAGCCACCCAGGAGGGCACTGCCTCGAAGCTTTCAGTCACCGCCCTCGGCGGCTCGCCAGCGTCGATCTCGAGCACCGTGCCCGCCACCTCAGGTAACCGGGAACGCAGTTCGGCGGTGGTCACCAGCGCCGTCACGCCACTATCCTCGGCGATGAAGCGCAAGCGCTCTGCCGGCACCTCGGGATCCACCGGCACATAGGCCGCGGCGCAGCGCAGAGTCGCCAAGATCGCCACCACCACGGACACCTCGCGCAAAAGCAGCAGACCCACGAAGTCCCCCGGTCGAACCCCCGCCGACCACAGCCGGCCCGCCAGTAACTCGGCAGCCGCCCGCAGCTCCGAGTAGCTCAAGGAGCGCTCTTCGTAGCTCAGAGCCAGGGCTTCAGGGCAGCGCGCGGCGACTGCCGCAAAGGCCTCCCACAACCCGCCCGCGAGCTCGTAGCTGGCACCGCTACCGCTCCACTCCAGCAGCAGCTCCTGGCGCTCGGCGGCGCTCAGCAATCTCAGCGATCCGAGTTCGGCGGCGGGATCCTCGGTCACCCCGCGTAGTAGTTGTTCGAAGTAAGCCGTCCAACGACTGATGGTTGAAGCTTCGAACAGGTCGAAGGCGTATTCCAAGCTGCCGACCAGCCGACCGCTAGACCAGTGCATTTGCAAGTTGAGGTCGAATTTAGCGGTGCCGGTGGCGGTGCCGAGCGCCGAGATCCTCATCGCCGCGTCACCCTCCGCTACGGGCCCCTCGACCGACTCACTGCCGCTGTTCTGCACCGCCAGGACCACCTGGAAAATCGGCGTGTGATCGAGAACACGCTCGACCACCAAGTCGTCGACCAACTTCTCGAAGGGCATTCCCTGATGGTCATAGGTGGCGACCGTGAAGCTCCGCACCTGCCGCAGAAGCTCGGCGAAGTTGGGGTTGGCGCTGAGATCACCCCGCAGGACCACCATGTTGGCGAAGTAACCGATCAAGGGCTCGGTCTCGGCCAACATGCGACCCGCCACCGGCGCCCCCACCAGGACATCGGCTTGGCCACTCAGTCGGCTGAGCAGGGCCTGAAAGGCGGCGGTCAGGAGAATGAAAACCGTCGCATCTAGGGACTTCGCCAGCCCTTCGATCGCCACCGACAATTCGCGGTCGAGGGCGAAGGGATGGGTCGCACCGCGGTAGGTCATCTCCTGCGGCCGTGGTCGGTCCGTCGGCAGGGGGAGGAAGCGCGGCGCGCCGGCCAGGGCCTGGCGCCAAAACTCCAGCTCCTGCTCCATCTCCTCCGCGCCCAGCTGCTGCCGTTGCCAAGCGGCGAAGTCGGCGTACTGCACCGGCAGCTCGGGCAGCGCCGGCATCTCGCCGGCCTGCTGGCCCAGGTACACGCTGCCGACTTCGCGAATCAAGATCTCGCTGGACCAACCATCGGTCAGCAAATGATGCAGGGTCAGCATTACCAGATGCTCGCCCGCCGCCAGGCGGACCAACGACACCCGCAGCGGCGGCCCGGCGCCGAAGTCGAACGGTCGGCGAGCATCGGCCGCCACCAGCGCCTCGCCGATCCGCCGCGCCTGTTGCAAGCTCAGCCGTGAAAGGTCGACCTGGGGAAGCTCGATCCGCTGCCGGCTTTGAATCTCCTGCACCGGCGAGCCATCGACTTCAAAGAACCGGCTGCGCAGGATCCCGTGACGCTCGATGACCACGGTCAAAGAACGTGACAGCAACCCAACATCAAGCCGGCCGACCAGCCGAAACGGGCTGGGGATGTTGTAGACCGCCGTCCCCGGCGTCAAGCGCTCGAGGAACCAGAGTCTCAGCTGAGTGAAAGACAAGGGTGCCGGCCCGGACTCTCGCCGCACCGGGATGGTCGCAGCGGGCTGCTCTCGCAAGCGCTTCTGCTGCAACATCTTCAGCAGCAGGCGCCGCTTGGCCTTGGGTAGACCTTCAAGGCGATCCAGGGTTCGCGAAGTGGTCAACTCTGCTCTCCTCTATCGTGGCCTGCACCGGTTTCAGCTTCCAACAATCGCAGTGCCTCCTCGTCATCCATCGACTCGAGCAGTTCTAACAAATCGTCAACTTGAGTCTCGCCAGCCTCTTCGATCAGCCGCTGGTCGAGATAACTGGCCAGCTGCGCCAGCTGGGAGCGGGCGAAGATCTCCCGCACCGCGACCTCGACCCCACAAGCCGAACGAATCCTGGCCACCATCCGCATGGCCAGCAGCGAGTGTCCGCCAAGAGCGAAGAAATCATGCCGCGAGCCGATCTCCTCCTTCCCCAGCAACTCACTCCAGATCTCTGCCAGCATCTCCTCCGATGGCGAGGAGGGTTGCACGTAGATCACCTCGTCAGCGACGCCGCCAGCCAGCGGCCGCTCGACCAGGGCTCGGCGATCGATCTTGCGACTGGCGGTCCGCGGCAGAACCTCCACCGCCTCGATACGAGTGGGTACCAGGTATTCGGGTAGCGCCTGCCGCAGCCAATCCGCGAGCTCTGCGGGAGCTACCTGGTCAGCGACGAAGAAAGCCACCAATTGCAGGCCGACAGCGGCGGCCGGCCGAGCCACGACGGCCGCTTCCGCCACCGCCGGATGGTCGAGCAGACGGCCCTCGATCTCCTCTGGCTCGATGCGCATTCCGTTGATCTTGAGCTGCTGATCAATCCGACCGAGGAACTCGAGTCGACCGTCACTGAGCACCCGGACCAGATCCCCGGTGCGGTAGAGGCGCCCGCCGGGCCGGTCGCCGAGAGCGTTCGGCACGAGCTGAAGCGCGGTGACCGCCGGACGAGCGATGTAGCCGCGCGCCAGACACCGACCACTGATCACCAGCTCCCCGGCAGCGCCTATCGGCAGCGGACGAAGGTCTCGGCCAACGACCTCGACCCGCATATCTCCCCCCGGCCGCCCCAGCGGCACCGTGCTACCACTGCCGCGCCCCCCGGTCGAGCAGCATAGGGCGGTGACGTAGACCGCCGCCTCGGTCGGCCCGTAGAGATTGATCAGCTCGACTCCAGGCAGCAGCTCGGCGCAACGTTCACGCAGGCTCTCCGGGAGCGCTTCCCCACCGCTGATCAGCTTGCGCAAGGAAGTGCAGCGACCGATCTCCGGCTCGTCGAGCAGCAGACCGAGCTGTGACGGAACCAGCTGCAGCACCGTCGCTCGGCAGCTCTGCAGGTGACCCACCAGGCTGACCAGATCTCGGTGCCCGTCGGCCGGCGCGATCTCGACCGTCAGGCCGAGCAGCAGCGGCCCGAACAGCTCCAGGATCGAGACGTCGAACACCATCGGCGTCTTCAGGACTACCCGGTCCGCGACCTCGACTATGCCGCGGCGATGTAGCCAACGCAGGAAATTGAGCACCGCGAAGTGCGGCACCATGACCCCTTTTGGCCGTCCGGTAGAGCCCGAGGTGTAGATCACGTAGGCAAGCCGGGCGGCGGCGCAGCGGTCCTCCAACGGCTTGTCGGAATAGGCGTCAATGGCGTCCGCATCGCGCCGCAGGTCAATCCGCTGAACCTCGAGGTCGGCCAGTAACCGCCCCTCGTCCCCGGCGGTGAGGACGACTTCGATCCCGGCATCTCGCAACTGGGTTTCGAGGCGCTCTCGGGGGGTCGCGGCGGCCAGCGGTACGTAGGCGCCACCGCTCTTGAGAATCGCCAGAGTGGCGACCGGCAGCTCCAGACAGCGCGCCATCAGCAACCCCACGCGGGCCTCGGCGACGACCCCCTCCGCGCGTAGCCGGCGAGCCAGCCGATTGGCCGCAGCATCCAGCTGGCGATAGCTCAGCTCGGTATCAGCGAAGCGAAGGGCGCTGCGCTCGGGGTTACTAGCCGCCTGCACGGCAAACAGCCCGTGCAGGGTCGCCTCGGCGTCGTCCGTTTGCCCGCAGGCGGTATCGTTCCACTCCTGGAGCAGCTGTTGAAGCTCGCTGGCGGCGAGCACCGGAAGTGCGCTCAGCGGTCGTTGGGGATCTATCAAGGCGGCGCCGAGCAGCGCTTGCAAATGATGCGCGAAACGGCTGGCGGTAGTGCTGTCGAAGAGGTCGGTATTGTAGACCAACGAACCACCCACCGCCCGGCCATCATCCAACACCCCGAAGCTGAGGTCGAATTGGGCGTCGACCCTGGCACCGTCCAGCGGTCGCACTTCGACCTCCCCCAGGTCGAGTTCCAGGGGTTCGGTCTGCTCGAAGTTGATCAATGCCTGGACCAGGGGCGAACGACTCAGATCACGGGCCGGCTGAAGCGCCTCGACGAGCTTTTCGAAGGGCAAGTCTTGGTGGGCCGAGGCCTGCAAGGTGGCCTCCCGACAACGCCGAACCAAGGTCTCGAAGGATGGATCTTCAGCCAGGTCGGCGCGCAGCACCAGGGTGTTGACGAAACAGCCGATCAGCCCTTCTGTGGCGAGCTGCGAGCGCCCCGCCACCGGCGCACCGACCAGGAAGTCCAGGGCTCCGCCAAAACGTGATAGCAGGGCTTCGAAAGCGGCCAGCAGAGCGATGAAGAGAGTGGCGTGCCGGCGGCGGCAGAATTCGCGTAGCGCCGCGCTGGTCTCCCCGGACAAGCCGAATCCGGCCTGTGCACCGCGGTGGGTCATTACCCTGGGCCGCGGTCGGTCGGTGATCAAAGGCAAGGCCATCGGCGCACCATCGAGCATCATCTGCCAACCTTGCACCAGCGTCGCCAGGGGTTGGTCGCGTAACCAGCCGCGCTGCCAGGCGGCGTAGTCGGCATATTGCAGCGGCAAGGGAGCCCAACTCGGCTGCTCTCCTGTCCGAGCCGCCCGGTAAGCGGCGCTCAGCTCGCGCAGCAAAATCTCCTCAGACCAGCCGTCGGTAACGATGTGGTGGAGGCCGAGCAACACGGCGTGCTCGCGGTGGTCAAGCCGCAACACCAGCGGACGCAGCAGCGGCCCCTGATCGAGAGCGTACGGATAAGCCAGCAGGCCATCTTGCCAGCGTTGCAGTTCGGCCTCCCGCTGCGCCGGTCGCAGCCCCTC
Organism: Candidatus Multivoradales bacterium; assembly: GCA_965248925.1. Classification (GTDB taxonomy): domain Bacteria; phylum Acidobacteriota; class Thermoanaerobaculia; order Multivoradales; family J023; genus CBDFLE01. Next base: position 2,229,555 of record CBDFLE010000005.1, read on the forward strand.
CAGGTCGACCTGCGGTAGGGAGATCGGCACCGCTGATCGCACCACTTGACGAGGCTCGCCGTCGCGTTCGACGAAAACTGTTCGTAGCACGGCGTGGCGTTCGACCAGCCAGTGCAGAGCCATCGCCAGGGCCGCCAGATCCAAGGGACCGGAGAAGCGCACCGCCACTAGCAGATTGTAGGCGGTAAGCCAGGGGTCGAGCTGCTGCAAGAACCACAGCCGCTCCTGGGCGAAGCTCAGCGGCGGCTCCGGCTCCGTGGTCCGCACTAGTGGCGGCGGCGGCAGATCCGCGCCGCGCAGACCGCGGTCCAGCGCTCGCGCCAGATCGGCCAGCACCGGTGCCTCGAAGAGTTGGCGCAGCGCCACTTCCACCCCCAGCGCCTCGCGAATCTGGGAGATCACTCGAGTGGCCAGCAGCGAGTGGCCGCCAAGGTCGAAGAAATCATCCTCGGGACCGACCGTCTCGAGCCCCAGAATCTGCTGCCAAACCCCGACCAGAAGCGACTCGGTAGGAGTCCGTGGAGCGCGGCGAACAGCCGCGGCCAAGCCTGCCGCCGGCAGTGCCAAAAGCGCCCCTCGATCTACCTTGCCGCTAGCCATGCGTGGCAGCTCATCGAGCATCACGTAGACACTCGGCAGCATTGTCTCGGGCAACTCGGCAGCCAGGTGCTGGCGCAGCTCGGCGGCGCTCGGAGGAGCGCCAAGAGCCACGCAATAGGCCACCAGCCGGCCCTCCGGCCCGTGGCCGGCCACCGCCACCGCTGCTGCCTGCAAGCCGGATTGCCGGTGCAGAACGGACTCGATCTCCCCCGGTTCGATCCGCACTCCCCGCACCTTGAGCTGCTGATCGACCCGGCCGCGATACTCCAACCGGCCATCTGCCAGCCAGCGCACCCGGTCGCCGGTGCGGTAGAGCCGCGCGCCGGGCCGCGAGGGCCAAGGATCGGGTACGAAGCGCTCAGCGGTCCAGGTCGGCCGGCCGGCGTAGCCCCGCGCCAGGCCGAGGCCGCCGACCCAGAGTTCGCCGGCAGCTCCCGGCGGTACCAGCCGCATCCTCCGCGCAACCACCCGCGGGCGGAGATTGCCCACCGGACGGCCGATCGGCACCACGCTCGACGCACTAGTGCGCCGGTCGGCCGACTGGTGGCTGGCATCGATCGCGGTCTCAGTTGGCCCATAAAGATTGATCAGCGCCACGCCGAGGCGCTCACCAACCCGCTGGCGCAGGCGCTCGGGCAGTGCCTCGCCACCGCTGAACAAGCGCCGCAGCGCCGCCGGCTCGGCACTCACCGGCTCCTCGACATAGATCTGCAGCTGCGACGGCACCAGCTGTAGCACCGTGGTGCGGCGGCGTAGTACGCGACGGCCCAGGGCCGCCAGATCACGTTGCTCGCCGGCCGCTGCCAACTCCAGGGTGGCACCGGCGAGCAGCGGCGCGAAGAATTCCCACACCGAAGCATCGAAACCGAGGGAGGTCTTCTGCAACACCCGGTCGCCGCTGCCGATCGGGTAGGTCGCCTGCATCCACAACAAGCGGTTGAGAATCGCCCGCTGAGAGACCATCACCCCTTTAGGGCGACCGGTCGAGCCCGAGGTGTAGATCACGTAGGCCAGCTGATCAGGCAACGGCAGGCGCTCGACGAGTGATGCGTCGTCACCGACCAGCTCGGCGACCCGCAGACAGCGGATGTCACCGGCCGGCGGCCGCTCGGCGGTGTCGCAGAGCAGCAGCTCGACACCGCTGTCCTCGATCAGAAAGCTCTGCCGCGCCGTCGGCAGCTCTGGATCGACCGGCACCCAGGCACCTCCAGCCGCCAGCACGCCGAGCAGCGCCAACACCATTTCCGGCGAGCGTTGTAGGCAAATCCCGACCCGCACCTCAGGACCTACACCGAGATCTAGCAACCGGGCTCCCAGGCGGCGCGACCGCTGGAGCAGCTCGGCGTAGCTCAAGCTGCCACCGACGGCCGACAGGGCCACCGCGTCCGGACGCTGCTCAGCCTGCCGAGCGATCAGCCGCCACAGCCCGAGGACCGCATCCGGGTAGGAGGTGGCGCTATCGCTGTACTCTTGCAGCAGCTGCTGGCGTTCGCTGGCGGCCAGCAGGGGAAGGCTGCTGAGCGCTGCCTCCGGCCGCTCGATCGCGACGGCGAGCAGACGCTGCAGGTGGCCATTCAAGCGGCTGATCGTCGTCCGATCGAAGAGATCCTTGCGGAACTGCAGGGTGCCAGCGATGTGACCTTCTCGGTGCTCCAAAGACAGCACCAGGTCCATTTGCACGGCCTCACCGCGCACCCCCATAGGTTCGGCTTCGAGACCCTCCAGCTCGGCATCGGACTGCCAGCCGGCCTGCTGCACCAAGAGGGCCTGAAAAATCGGCGGGTAAGTCAGGCTACGCACCGGGTCGAGCTCTTCGACCAGCTTCTCGAACGGCAGATCCTGGTGCCGATAGGCCTCCAGCACACTGCTCTTGGTGCGCTGCAGCAGTGCCGCCAGACAGGGCTCCCCCGCCAGCTCGGCGCGCAGCACCAGAGTGTTGACGAAAAAGCCCACCAGGGACTCGGTTCCCGCATGGTGGCGGCCGGCCACCACGGTGCCGATACAGAAATCGTCCTGCCCCGAATAGCGCCCGAGCAGGGCTTGAAAAGCCGCCGTCTGCACCATGAATGGGGTCACCAGGTGCTGGCGGGCCAGGGCATCGACCGCCGCGGTCAACTCAGCCGAGAACACCACCGGCGCGAAGTCGCCAGCAGTGCTCGGCACTGACGGCCGCGGCCGGTCGATCGGCAACTCGAGCAAGGGTGGAATTCCCGCCAGCTGCTCGCGCCAATAGTCCAGCTGCCGGCCGACGGCCGCCTCCCCCATCCAGCGATGCTGCCACAGCGCCCAATCGGCAAACTGCACCTCGGGTTCGGCCAGCGGTGACTGGCGAGCCTGGCAATAGGCACCGTAGAGCTCTCCCAACTCGCGCGCCATGACCCCCATCGACCAACCATCCGAGACGATGTGGTGGATCGCCAGCAGTGCCACGTGATGGTCATCCGCCAAACGCCACAGGCGGGCGCGAAACAGGGCGGAATGCTCGAGGTCGTACGACCGGTTGGCCTCGAGCCGCATCCCCCGGCGGGCCTCCGCGAGCCGGCACCCCGCCGCCAGGGAGCTCAGATCAACCACCGTCAAGAGGTCGGCAGCGAAGTCGACCAGCACCTGCGCCGGCGTCCCCGATCGGTCTTCGAAGGCGGTTCGCAGCGCCTCGTGACGCCGCACCAACTCGCTGATCGCAGCGGCAAACGCCCGCCTATCGAGGGCGCCGCGGAGGCGGAAGGCAGTCGCCAAGTTGTAGGCCGTGCTTTCCGGCCGTAGCTGATGCAGGAACCACAACTGCTGTTGCGCGAACGACAGGGGTATCGCGTCGCCACGCTCCAGGGGCTCGAGGGGCGGCAGCGGCAGAGCGCCGCCAGAGCGCCGGGAGATCTCGATCGAGGCCGCCAGCTCAGCCACCGTCGGGTGGCGCAGGACTTGCTGCAAGGCGACCTCCGTGGCGGTTACCTGACGCAGCGCCGAAGCCACTTGCAAAGCCAGCAGAGAGTGACCACCGAGAGCAAAGAAGCTATCCTCCGCCGCCACCTCCTCGACCCCCAGAAGGCGCTCAAAGGTCTGTGCCACCAAGGCTTCGAGCGGACCCATCGGCCGCTGCGGCCCGGCACTCGGGCGGATCTCCTGCAGCTCGCTGAGGGCGCGTCGATCAAGCTTGCCGTTGGCGGTCAGCGGCAACTTCTCAAGGACGGTGACGGTCGCTGGCACCATATAGCTCGGCAACCGCTGGCCGAGATGGTCGCGCAATGCATCCACCGCCGGGTGGTCACCCTGCGGCACCACCCAAGCCGCCAACCGGTCGGCGTCGCTGCCCGCCAGAGGCAGCGCCAACACCGCCGCCGCGACAACCGCCGGGTGGCTCTCCAGCGCCGCCTCGATCTCGCCCAGCTCAATGCGCAGGCCGCGGATTTTGACCTGCTGATCGAGCCGGCCAAAGTACTCCAAGGCACCGTCGCTGCGCCAGCGCGCCAGATCGCCAGTGCGGTAGAGACGTTCACCCGGCACGCTCGGCGACGGTGCCGGCAGCCAGCTCTCGGCGGTCAGCGCCGGTCGCGCCCAATAGCCCCGCGCCAGCCCGACACCGGCGATGTGCAGCTCGCCGACCACCCCACCCGGCAGCCCGCGCAGATCCGGCGATAGCACCAGCAGACGCAGATTGCCGATCGGCCGGCCGATTGGCACCCGTCCGGATTCCTCGGCCCGACCACAGGGCCAGGCGGTCACATCCACCGCCGCTTCGGTCGGGCCATAGAGATTGTGCAGCGGGCAGCCGAGGCGCTGCCGGGTCGCTCTGACCAGCTCCGCCGGCAGCGCTTCGCCGCTCGAGATCAGCCGCCGCAGTGGCGCGCAGCGCGGCAAGCCCTCGGCCGCCAAGAACGCCCTCAGCATCGACGGCACGAAATGTAAGGTCGTCACCCGGCGACGCTCGATCAGCTCGACCAGATAGTCCGGGTCGCGATGCCCACCAGGCCGCGCCAGCACCAGACCAGCGCCAACGCTCAACGGCCAGAAAAACTCCCACACCGAAACATCGAAGCTCATTGGCGTCTTCTGCAACACCCGATCGTCGGCCTCCAGCCCGTAGGCTGCCTGCATCCACAGCAGCCGGTTGACGATCGCCCGATGGCTGTTCATGGCCCCCTTCGGCCGGCCGGTTGAGCCCGAGGTGTAAATCACGTAGGCCAAGCGGTCGGCCCCGCCCCGCCGGCAGGCAGCGAGCTGCGACTGCCGACAAACCCGCGCCAGCTCTTGCTCGAGGGAGTCGAGATAGATCAGCGGCGGTTTGACCCCAGCCAGGCGCTCGCCCAGCGCGGCGCTGGTCAGCACCAGACTCGGCGAGCTATCGTCGACCATGAAGGCCAAACGCTGCGCGGGATACTCGGGATCGAGGGGCACATAGGCACCTCCAGCACGCAGGATGGCCACTAGCGCGATCACCAGATCGGTGCCACGCTGCAAGCAGACCCCGACCCGGGACTCGGCACCCACCCCCCGCTCGAGCAACCAAAAGGCCAACGACGCCGAACGCTGATCGAGTTCGCCGTAGGACAGCTCGGCGGTGCCAGAGATCACCGCGCAACGCTCCGGCCAGCGGCTGAAAGCGCGCTCCAATAGCTCCGCCAGACAATGATCCGCGGCGGCGAACTGTGCCGCACTATCGTTCCACTCCACCCGTGCCTGTTGCAGCTCGCTGGCGCTCCAAGTGGGCAACTCGAGCAGCGGCCGGTCGGCGTGCTCAGGCAGGCTAGCTAACAGCCGCTCGAGACTCGCCGCCAGGCGCCTCAGATCCACTTCAGCCAGCGTCGCACTGTCCGCTTGCAGGGTCAGCGACAGCCTGTCGAACGGTGCCGCCATCAAGGTCAGTGGATAGCCAGTGCTCTCCGAGAACCGGTAGTCGTCGACCCGCAAGCCTTGCTCGTCGGCCGAGCCGGAGGTGCGCTCCTCCGGATAGTTCTCGAACACCAGCAAGCTGTCGAAGAGCCGAGTCGGCGGCGCCACGCCGGTAAAGGCTTGGATCACGTTCAACGGCAGGAACTCGTGCTGCCGGGCTTCGATCTGATCGCTCTGCAACTCGCCCAGCACGGCGACCGTCGCAGCTCCGTGCACCGACACTCGCACCGGAATAGTGTTGATGAACAGGCCGACCATGCGTTCGACCCCAGGCAGAGTCACCGGCCGGCCCGAGGTGACGGCGCCGAAAAGAACATCGGAGGTGCCACTCCAACGCGCCAGGAGCAAAGCCCACATCCCCTGCAAGACGGTATTGAGGGTCAGCCGGTTGCTAGCCGCGAAGGCGCGCAGATCGGCGGTGAGCTCAGCGGAAAGTAGCACCTGCCATTCGGCTCGCTCGGCAGCCCCGGCCTCCATCCCCCCCTCAACCTCGATGCGGCTCGGGGCTGAGAAATCCGCCAAGTGGCCACGCCAGTAACTTTCAGCCTGATCGCGATCTTGGCGCGAGATCCAGTCGATGTAGTCGCGGTAGGGGCGCGCCGCCAGCGCCGGCTCGACTTGCCCAGCCTGCTCAGCGGCGTAGCTTGAGAACACCTCGTTGAGCAGGATCGGCAGCGACCAACCATCCAACAACAGGTGGTGGAAGGTCCACAGCAAACGATGCTCGCGCGGTCCACAACGCATTAAGAACAATCGCAGGGGTGGTGTCTCAAGATCGAAACCACGCCTGGAGTCCTCATCCCGCAGCCGCGCCAGGCTCTCGTCTTGGGCAGCCCCATCGAGCTGACGCCAATCGAGCAACTCCAGCCGCGGCGCGGCTTGACGATGGACGATCTGCAGTGGCTGATCGAGATCTCGCCAATGAAACGACGTCCGCAGAATGGAATGCCGACCGATCGCTGTTCGCCAGGCCCGGTTGAAGGCAGATCGATCGAGCTCACCGACCAGCTTGCAGGTCAGCTGTTCGACGTAGACGCCAGCGGCGGGTTGCTCCAAGCTGTGGAACAGCAGACCCTGTTGCAGCGGCGCCAGCGGGTAGATGTCCTCGACATCACCGACTTGGTCAGCCAGCCGATCGAGGGTCTGCTGATCAAGTCCGGCGAGGACGAAATCCGACGGGGTGAAGCCACCCGCCGCGGGCTCCAGGCAGTGGCGGATCAACTCTCGCAGCGCCTCACGAAACCCTGCCGCCAGAGCTTCGATGGTGGCAGCCCGGTGGCACTCGCTACTGAAGTCGAAATGAGCCTGCAGCCGATGGTCGGCAATCCGCGCTCCAACCTCCAGCAGATAGACCCGCTCCTGCTGCGGGCTGAGATCGCGGCCGGCCTGCTCGGCAGCCGGGACGAACGATGATTCGGCACCCAGCACCCGATCGAGCTGCCCCAGGTAGTTGAAGCTCACCTCGGCATCGGGCAACGGCGCGGCGGCCGCTGCCGATGAGCCCGCGGCGTAGCGCGCTAAACCGTAGGCCAACCCTTGCCGCGGCAGTGTCCGCAGGCTCTCCTTGACCTCCTTGAGAACTTCGGCGGGCTGTTCCAAACCTTGCAGATCCAGCGCCACCGGCGCGATCACCGTAAACCAGCCGACGGTGCGCGAAACATCGATGTCGTCCGCCAGTTCTTCCCGGCCGTGACTCTCCAAGTCGAGCAGCAATCCCGGCGCCCCAGTCCAGCGACGAAATGCCATCGCCAAGGCGGCGATCAGCAGATCCTGCACCCGGGTGCGATAGGCGCCATGCACCTCGTTGAGTAAGGCGCGGGTTTCGGCCTCATCGAGGGAGATGCCGAGCGAGCGGGTCGACCTTCGCCGGCCATTGCCGCTAGCGGCGGCCGGCCGCCGTGGCAGTCGCCGGCCAGCCCAGCCTCGGTCGACCGACCAATAGCGCAGCTCGTCCGCGACCCGGGAGGACGAAGCATGCTGCCACAGCCGCTGCGCCCAACGCTGGTAGGAAGTCGTCTTCGCCGGCAGGGCGAGCGGCCGGCCGGCGGCCAGGTCGGCGTAGGCACTCTGCAGATCTTCGAGCAAGATCCGCCAGGAAACGCCGTCGATCACCAGGTGGTGAACCACCAGCAGCAGCCGACCATGCTCGCCGCTGCCCATCTCGATCCAGCCGATCCGCAGCAGCGGACCGGCTGCGAGATCCAGGCTGGTTTGGACCGCGGCCGCCAGCTTCTCCAGAGCGGCAGAGCGGGCAACCTGCGGCAAGGCCGAAAGATCAGCCTCAAACGCCACATTCGGTCGATCAGCCGTCTCGTAGCGAGCTTGCCAACCACTGGCGCTTTCGCTAAACCTCAGTCGCAAGGCATCGTGCTGGCCGAGCAAGACCCCGACCACCGCCAGCAGCCGTGCCGGATCCAACCGCTGGCGCACCTCGAAGAGCAGCGATTGGTTGAAGTGGTGCCGGTCGGTCGCACAACTGGCGAAAAACCAACGCTGGATCGGCGTCAGCCACTGCTCGCCGGTGACCTCGCCCGCCTCGGCATCGATCGCCGGCGCCTGACCGACCACCGCCGCCAGCTCGGCCACCGTCTGATGCAAGAAAACATCCTTCGGCAGCAGCCTGAGAGCCGCTTGGTTGGCCTTGGCGACGATCTGGATCGACAGGATCGAGTCGCCACCGAGGGCGAAGAAGTTGTCCTGGCTACCGATCCCCTCGACCCCCAAGACCTCTTCCCAGATCCGCACCAGAGTTTCTTCCACTGGCCCCCGCGGAGCCACCAAGGAGCCCGCCAACTGCGGGCGTTGAGCCTCCGGCGCGGGCAAAGCCCGCCGATCGAGCTTGCCGTTGGCAGTCAGCGGCAGCGCCGGCAGCTCGACGAAAGCCGCAGGCACCATGTAGGCCGGCAGCCGCGCAGCCAGATGAGCGCGTAGCTCTTCAAGCGCCAGACCCGCCGCCGTCGGCACCACATAGGCCACCAACCGGATCGATTCCGCCGCGCCGTCGCGCCGCGCCATCACCGCCACCTCGGCCACCGCCTGATGCTGGCTCAGCACCGCCTCGATCTCCCCCAACTCGATGCGGAAGCCCCGCACCTTGACCTGCTGGTCGAGCCGCCCGAGATATTCCACTCCCCCATCGGCCAACCAACGACCAAGGTCCCCCGAGCGGTAAAGGCGCTCCCCCGAGTCGCAACCGTAGGGATCGGGCACGAAGCGCGCCGCGGTCAGCCCGGCACGCCCTAAATATCCCCGCGCCACGCCACCACCACCCACCACCAACTCGCCACCGACCCCCTGCGGCACCGGCTGCCCCAGCCGGTCCAGCAAGTAGAGCCGCAAATCCGCCAGCGGCTGGCCAATAGCGCTGCCGAATCCCCCCCGCACCTCGGCCCGCAGCAGCCGGTGGTAGGTCACATGCACGGTCGTCTCGGTGATGCCGTACATGTTCACCAAGCCCGGCGCGTCATCGCCATGCCGATCCACCCAGGCCGATAAGGTCGACGGATCGAGTGCCTCGCCGCCGAAAATTACCCAGCGCAACGCCAGCTCGGTGGGTCGCAGCGCCTCCGCCTGGATCAATTGGCGGAAGGCCGAAGGGGTTTGATTGAGCACCGTCACCCTGGAGGTCGCCAGCAGTTTCAGGAAGCGCTCCGGCGAACGGCTAACCCAATAGGGAACCACCACCAGCCGACCACCATAGAGCAAGGCGCCCCAAATCTCCCACACCGAAAAATCGAAGGAATAGGAGTGGAATAAGGTCCACACCTCCGTCGCGGTGAAGCGGAAGTCCGCCTTGGTCGCCCGCAGCAGCCGCAGCACCTGGCCGTGACTCACCACCACCCCCTTCGGCCGGCCGGTCGAACCCGAGGTGTAGATTACGTAGGCCGGCAGCTCGGGCTCGCCGGTCACCCAAGACGGTACCCTCTCGAGCGGCTCCGGTAGCGACTCACCCACCTCTAGCTCCACCACCGAACCGACCGCCGGCGGCAGCTGCTGGCGCAGCGCAGCGCAGGTCACCCAGACCTCCGCGCCACTATCAGCGGCGATGAAGCGCAGTCGCGCGGCCGGCAACTCTGGATCCACCGGTAGGTAAGCCGCGGCGCAGCGCAAGATCGCCAGGATCGACACCACCAGGGTGGTATCGCGGGGCAGCAGCAGCGCCACCAAGGCCCCTGGCCGCACTCCGGCGGACCACAGCTGGCCGGCCAGCGACCCGGCCGCCGCGTGCAGCTGGCCATAAGTCAGAGAGTGCCCTTCGAAGCTCAGCGCCAGCGCCTCGGGACAGCTGGCGGAGGTCGCCGCGAAAGCTTCCCACAAGCCGCCCCGCAGCTCGTAGCGCGCCCCGGTGCCGCTCCACTCTTGCAACAGTTCCTGCCGCTCAGCGGTGCTCAGCAGCGCCACCGAGGCGAGTTCGGCCTGCGGATCCTCAATCACCGCCTGCGCCAGCCGCTGCAAATAGCCCATCCAGCGCTCGATGGTGCTGGCATCGAAAATCTCGCTGCCATACTCGAAGGCCAGCGCCAAACCATCATCCTGCTCAGAAGCCAGGAGAGTCAGATCAAACTTCGCCACCGCCGGCGCGGCCTTGAAACCCTCGACCCGCAATCCGGGCAGCTCCAGCGCCGCCGGCGCTCGCTGCTCGAAGACCAGCATCGCTTCGAATAGGGGGGTACGGCTCAGACTGCGCTCAGGCTGGAGTTCATCGACCAGCTTCTCGAACGGCACTTCCTGATGGGCGTAAACCTCCAGGGCGACCTGTCGCACCTGCTGCAGCAGGTCGACGAAAGTCGACCCCACCTCAAGCTCGCCGCGCAACACCAGGGTGTTGACGAACATCCCCACCAGGCCTTCGGTGGCGAGCTCCCCACGACCGGCCACCGGCGTGCCAAGGGTCACCTCGGACTGGCCGCTGAGACGACTGAGAAGGGCTTCGAAGAGAGCCGCCAAGACCATGAAAGGAGTCATGCTCCGAGCCCGGCCAAGCTGCCGTAAGGCGGCATAGGAGTCGGCCCCGAGGTGGCTGTGATACCTCCCTCCGGCCACACTGCGCAGCGCTAGCCGAGCCCGGTCGACGGGCAGCTCTAAACGTTCTGGAGCACCGTCGAGCTGGCCCTTCCAGAAATCGAGCTGGCGCTGCAAGAAGTCGCCGGCCAGCCAGCCCCGCTGCCAGGTCGCGTAGTCGGCATACTGCACCGGTAGGGCGGGCAGGGAGGCCACCGGCTGGCCAAGCGCCTGACGATAGAAGTGCGAGAGTTCGCTGATCATGATCTCGATCGAGCGACCATCGGACACGGTGTGATGCATGCTCAAGACAGCGACATGTTCGCTGGGCGCCAGGCGCAATAGCAGCGCCCGCAGCAGTGGCCCGCGGGCCAGGTCGAAGGGGCGGCGGGCAAAGTCGGCAACTTGGCGCTCGACTTCGCTGGCCGGGCAGCCAGCCAGCTCGACCAGCGGCATATCCAACAGCGCCGACTGATCGATCTGCTGTCGCGGGCGGCCACCGCTATCGGGAAAAGTGGTGCGCAAGGCTTCGTGGCGGTCCACCAGCCGCCGCAGAGCTTGTCGCAGAGCCGCCACGTCGAGAGGGCCGAGAAGTCGCAAGGCCAGCGGCAGGTTGTAGGTCGAACTGCCCGGATCCAGGCGCTGCAAGAACCACAAGCGCTGCTGGGCGAAAGACAGCGGAATCTGCCGCGGGCGGCGAGCCGCGGTCAGGGGTGGCAGGGAAACTCCGCGCGCCTCGGTGACCAAGAGGCGCAGCTCGGTCGCCAGGTCGGGCAACCTGGGGGTGTCGAAGATCGACCTCAAGGGGACCTCGACCCGCAGCGCCTGGCGCAGCCGCGACACCGCCCGGGTAGCCAGCAGTGAGTTGCCTCCCTGGGCGAAGAAGTCGCTCTCGGCGCCGATCGAGTCGACCCCCAACACCTCGCTCCAGACCTCGACCAGCAGCTCCTCGATCCAATCCCAGCGGCCGCGGCTAGATTCCTCCGGCTGTGCCTCCTCAGCCAGCCGCAGCAGGGCGCGGTGATCGATCTTACCGCTGGCCAAACGCGGCATTTCTTCGACCCCCACCAACAAGCTGGGGACCATGTACTCCGGCAACCACGAGCGCAGGTGGTCCATTAGCTCGCGCCGCTGGGTCGAGGGCAGTGGGCGGGGAACGATCCAGGCCACCAGCGGTGCCGCCGCCTGCTGACGGATCGCCACCACGGTTTCCTCGAGCGCGGGAAAGCGCCGCAGAACCGCTTCGATCTCACCGATCTCAACCCGCGCGCCATGCACCTTGACCTGCTGGTCGAGGCGCCCGAGAATCTCTAACCGCCCCGCCGAAGTGTGTCGCGCCAGGTCTCCGGTGCGGTACATCCGCGAACCCGCGGCGCCGAAGGGATCGGGCGCGAAGCGCTCGGCAGTCATGCCCGGCCGCCCCAGATAACCCCTTGCCAAACCGGCGCCAGCGACGTACAGCTCACCGCTCGCCCGTGGCGACAGCGGCTCGGCGCGAGAGTTCAGCACGTAGGCGCGGTAGTTACCCACCGGCCGGCCAACGCTCGGCGGGTCACCCTCCGAGACCTGCTGCCAGGTGCAGTTAATGGTGCACTCCGTAGGCCCGTAGACGTTGTAGAACCGCGACCCAGATCGCCGTGCCGCCAGCTGCCAGAGGTCTTCATTGAAGGGCTCGCCACCGACCAGCACCAGCTCCGGCCGGCCCTCGCCTTGACCTAGCCCGGCCGCCAGAGCTTGGCGCAAGAGGGTCGGCGTCAAATCGAGAACGTCGATCTCATGATCTTCGAGATAGGCCACCAAGGCGGCCGGCTCGGCGCGCACCTCCGCTTTCAGAATATGCACCTGATCGCCCCACGCCAGCCTCCCGACCCCTTGCCAGGAGGCGTCGAAATAAAGCGGCGCATTGACCGTCACCGCCAACTGCTTGGAGGTTCGCGAATAAACCTCCTGGTCGAGCATCTGGTTGAGGTTGAACAGGGCCGCATGGGGAATAACAATCCCCTTCGGCACCCCGGAAGAGCCCGAGGTGAAAATGGCGTAGGCCGCCTGCTGCATGTCGACCCGCAAATCCAGTGGGCCACTGCCGAGCCCTGCGGCCCGCTCGAGTTCATGTTGCAGATCGTCGACGCCAGCGATTGCCAGTTCGGCCAACCGGGCGAGGGGCTTGCCAGCGCTGAGGATCCGTCGAGCTCCGATCGATCCGAGCAGGGTGCGCAAGCGCTCGACCGGCTGCCAAGGGTCGAGCGGAACGCAGGTTCCGCCAGCTTTGAGAATCGCCAGCAGGGCAACGATCTGGCCCACTGAGCGGTCGAGCAACAAGACCACCGGCGCCTCTTCGGCGATGCCCCGCTGGCGCAGCCGCCGAGCCAGCTGGTTGGACTGCTCGCCGAGCTCGCCATAGGTCAGTTGGTCATCACCGCAGACCAGCGCCGTGGCGGCTGGCGAGCGCTCGGTCGCCGCCTCGACCCAGCGGTGAAAGGGCCTTGGCCACGCGCTCTGCCGGAGGGTGTCGTTCCAACCCTCGATCACTTGATGGCGGTCACTCGGAGTGAGTATCGGCAGCTCCTCCAGGCGCCGGTCTAGCCCCCCCGCCATCGCTTCCATCAAGGCACCGAGCTGGCCCACCAGACGCTGCATCACCTCCAGCTCGAGTTCTTCAGCGGCCAGCAGCAGGCCGATCTCGCGGCCGGGAGCCGCCACCAGGGTCACGCCGTAATGATCGCCGCTCCACATCCGCACTTCGCTGATCTCGAGACTGAGGTCGACTTCGGCCAGCGACTCTCCCAGCGGGTAGTTTTCAAAGGCCAGCAAGGTATCGAAAAGAGGGTGCTCGGTGGGCAGCCCCAGCGAGCGTTGGATCTGCATCAGCGAGCTGCTCTCGAACTGCCGCGCTTCGACCTGGCCGGCCTGCAAGCTCTCCAACCAGTCCGCCAGCGGCGCGTCCCAGTCGATCACCGCTCGCACTGGCAAGGTGTTAATGAACATCCCGACCATGGCCTCGGCACCGGCCAACTCAGCCGGCCGTCCGGCGGTCACCGCACCGAAGAGCAGGTCTTCCCGGCCTCCGTAGTGGGCGAGCAAGATCGCCCAAGCGCCCTGCACCAGGGTGTTGAGGGTCAAACCATGTTGGGCCACCAAGGCGCGCAGCCGGTCGGTGGTCGTCGCGTCGACCCGGTAGCGGGCCTCCTGCTGTTGGCGTCCCGACGGCGGCGGCGCTACCAGCGGCAGACCCAGGCGGGTCGACGCGACGACCCCGCGCAAATATCTGTTCCAGAAACTCGACGCCAGGGTCGCATCTTGCTGCAAGTGCCAAGCGATGAAATCCCGAAAGGGCCGCGGCCGCCGGGCTCGCAGCTCATCGCCACGGACCTTCGCCTCATAGGCGTCGAAAGCCTCCTGCACCACGATCGACACCGACCAGCCGTCCAGCAGCAAGTGGCTGTGGCTCCAGACGAAGCGCACTCGGTCCGCCGACAGACGGAAGAGGGCCAGGCGCATCAGGGGGGCCTGGCCGAGTTCGAACCCGGTCTGCCGATCTTGGGTCAGATAGTCGTTCAGGGCCGCCTCGCGGGCGGCTGGCGGCAAGTGGCGCCAGTCCTCCACCCGCAGCGGCACCTCGAATTTCCGGGTCACCACTTGCACCGGTGTCTCGACCCCTTCCCAGACGAAAGCGGTACGGAGCACCGGATAGCGCTCGATGATCCACCGCCAAGCGGCCTCGAACTGCTCGATGTCGAGACTGCCCGCCAAAGTGCAGCCGAGCTGCACGCAGTAGACCCCGCTGCCAGGATCGCGCAAAGTGTGAATCAGGATCCCCTGCTGGGCCGGCGACAGGGGATAGATGTCTTCGATATCTGGACGGGCGCTCATCGTCACTCCCCGACCTTGCCGAAGCGTCCGAGAACATTCTCGAGCTGCCCGGCGTCGAGCTTGGCGAGTGGAAAGTCCGCTGGCGTAGGTTCAGGCCGCTCGGCCTCGCTGGCGACATCGATGAGCTTGCCGAGCTGCTTCAAGAAGCCGCCCGCGACCCGTTCCAGGGCGCCGTGATCTCCGCTTTCACCGGCCAGGTTCCAGCTCACCGTCAGGCGACCATCGGCAACCTTGGCGGTGATCTCCAGACTGTGCGAGGGCTTCTGTAGCGGGCTCCGCTGGGGACCGGTGCTCTCGGCAGCCTGAACGAAGGAAGACTCGGCTTCGAGCACCCGATCGAGCTGCCCCAAGTAGTTGAAGAGGACCTCGGAGGGTGCTATCGCGGCGATCCCGTGGCCGCTCTCGTCGGTCCGCAGATAGCGCAGCAGGCCGAAGCTCAAACCCCGGCGCGGCACGGATCGCAACCGCTCTCTGACCTGGCGCAAGATCGCCATCGGTTGCCGGCAGCGACGAAGATCGAAGCTCACCGGATAGATGGTGGTGAACCAGCCGACCGTACGGGTGACGTCGATATCGTCGCCGACGTCCTCCCGGCCATGCCCCTCAAGGTCGAGTTGCACGATCCGCGAACCCATCCAGGTGGCCAAGGCTTCCAGGATCGCCGCCAGCAAGATCTCCTGGGTCTGCACCGCCAGATCTTCCGGTAGCCCGTGCAACAGAACCTCGGTCTGCTCCGGATCGAGGCTCACCGTGGTGCTCTGGCCGGCCTCGCTATGGGTCGAAGCGCGATGGATCCGCGGCAGCCGGCCGGCCTGACTCTGGCCCCGGCTGAGCCAAAAATCGCCATCCCCGACCAAAGCCTCCGACCCGGCGAGGGCGGTCAGCCGCTCGGCCCAGGCTTGGTAGGAAGACGAACGCGGCGGCAACCGCGCTGGCTGGCCGGCAGCGAGCTGCTGGTAGACCCGCTGCAAGTCAGCCAGCAAGATTCGCCAAGAGATACCGTCGACCGCCAGGTGATGGATGATCAGCAGCAGGCGCGAGGAACGCTCGGCGCCCAGATCGAGCCAGATCACCCGCGCTAGCGGCCCGGCACCGAGGTTCAGAGCGCGTTGGGCGCGGTCGGCGGCCGCGCTCAGCAGCTCGGCAGGAGGGTGCTGCTCGTCGACCACCGCCGACAGGTCGAGCACCGAGAACGGCGCCGCTTCCCCAGGCGGCAGGTTGTGCGCTTGCCAACCGGCGTCCTGGCGGACGAAGCGCAGCCGCAATCCGTCGTGGTGTTCGACCAGAGTATCGAACACCCGCCGCAGAATCTTCGGATCGAGGCGCTCCCGCACCTCCAACATCAGCGCTTGGTTGAAATGATCGACCTCGACCAGCTGCTGGTCGAAGAACCAATGCTGGATCGGGGTCAGCTGCACTGGCCCGCTGACCGGCCCGCGATCGGCGATCGGCGGCCCTAGACTCTCCGCAACTCGGGCCAACTCGGCGATGTTCTGATGCAGGAAAATATGCCGGGGGGCGATCTTGAGCCCCGCCTCGTTGACCTTGGCGACGATCTGGATCGATTGGATCGAGTCGCCTCCGAGGACAAAGAAATTGTCTTCGACACCGATCTTCTCGAGCCCCAAGACCTCCTCCCAGATGGACGTCAGCAGGTGTTCGACCGGGGTCTCGGGAGCCAGGTAGGAAGTTTCGGCGGCCAGCCTTTCCTCGGTCTTCGGCCGCGGCAGCGCTCGCCGGTCGAGCTTGCCGTTGCTGGTCAAGGGCAGCCGCTCGAGAACGACGAATTCGGCCGGTACCATGTACGACGGCAAGCGTTCGCCGAGACCCTGCCGCAGCTCCTCGAGACGCAGCTCTTGGTCCGCCGCGGCGACCAAGTAGGCGACCAGCCGAGCGTCCGCCGAACCCGCCTCGCGCAGCGCCATCACCGCCGCCGCCGCCACTTGCGGCTGCTCGCGCAGTAGCGCTTCGATCTCTCCTGGCTCGATGCGGAAGCCCCGCACCTTCACCTGCTGATCGATCCGTCCCAAGTACTCGAGATCGCCATCGGCAAGCCAACGCGCCAGATCACCAGAGCGGTAGAGCCGGGCGCCGGAGCCGCCACCGAGAGCATCTGGCACGAAGCGGCTGGCGGTCAGCGCGCCACGGCCCAGGTAGCCTAGCGCCACTCCAGCGCCACCCACCACCAGCTCACCGCCAACCCCCTGGGGTACCGGGTGGCCGCGGCGATCGAGTAAGAAGATCCGTAGATCCGCCAGCGGCCGTCCGACATTGCTGCCGAACCCGGCGCTGATCTCAGCGGCGCTGATCCGGTGAAAGGTCGAGTGGACGGTGGTTTCGGTGATGCCGTACATGTTGATCAACCGCGGCGAGCTGTCGCCATGGCGATCCAGCCACCCCCTGAGGGTCGAGGGGTCGAGGGCCTCGCCGGCAAAAACGACGTAGCGCAGGGTGTGCTGGACGGCTCGGTCGAGGGTCGACTCCGCCGAGATCAGCTGCCGGAACGCCGACGGCGTCTGGCTCAGCACGGTCACCCCCTCGGTCTGCAGCAGCTCGAGAAAACGATCCGGTGATCGGCTCACCCAATAGGGCACAACGACCAGACGGCCACCGTGCAGCAGTGCCCCCCAGATCTCCCACACCGACACATCGAAAGCGTAGGAGTGGAACAAGGTCCAGACATCCTCAGCAGCGAAACCGAAGTGCTGTTGGCTGGAGCGCAGCAGGCGGAGCACCTGATCATGGGCCACCACCACCCCTTTCGGCACACCGGTTGATCCGGAGGTGTAGATCACATAGGCGGCATGCCCCGGATCGCCCGTCACCCAGGCGGGCACGGTGGGCGGATTCGGCCCGGTCGCGGCGTCGATCTCGATCACCTGGCCAGCCAAAGGCGGCAGGCGATCGCGCAGCGAAGAAGAGGTCAGCAATAGGGAGCAAGCGCTGTCTTCGGCGAGGAAGCGCAGCCGTTCCGCTGGCACCTCGGGATCGATCGGCACGTAGACCGCGGCGCAGCGCAGGGTCGCCAGAATGGCCACCACCAGCAGCGCGTCGCGCTCCAGGAAGAGGCCCACCGACTGTCCCGGACGCACCCCGTAGGCCCACAGCCGGCCAGCCAGCTCAGCGGCCTGATCGCGCAGCTCCAGGTAGGTCAGCTGGACTTCCCCGGCATTCACCGCGATGGCTTGCGGCTGCAGCTCGACGGTGGTGGCAAAAGCTTCCCACAGGCCACCCTCGAATTCGAAGGTCACTCCCTGGCCACTCCATTCCACCACCAGCTCCTGCCGCTCCGCCTCGCTGAGCAGCGACAGCGTGGTCAAAGCCCGATCCGGCTCAGCCACCGCTGCTGCCAGCAGCTGCTCCAGCTGCCCCACCCAGCGGGCGATGGTCGAGCGGTCGAACAAGTCGGTGGCGTATTGCAGATCGCCGACCACACCGGCGGCAGTTTCCTGCAGGCCCAAAGTCAGGTCGAACTTGGCGCTCTGACTGTCGATCTGCAGCCCCTTGATCACCAGCTCCGCCACCTCGAGCTCAACCCCAGGCACGTTCTGGAAAGCGAACATGGTCTGGAAGAGTGGCGAGTAGGCCAGATCCCGCACCAGCTGCAGCTCGTCCACCAATCTCTCGAAGGGCAGGTCTTGATGGGCGTCGGCCGCCAGCGCGGTCTCGCGGGCCGCCGTCAGGGCCTCGCCGAAGCTCAGCTGATCACCGAATCGGCCGCGCAGCACGAGGGTGTTGACAAACAGGCCGATCAAGCCTTCGACCTCCAACCGGCGGCGGCCGGCGATCGGCGTTCCTAGCAGGATGTCGTCTTGCCCACTGAGTCTGAAGAGCAGGGTTTGGAAGGCGGTCAGCAACACCATGAATGGGGTCGCGCCATGGCTCCTACCAAGCTCGCGGGCAGCTTCCGAGAGCGCCTTGGGCAGCCGCACCGGATAGGAGCCGCCAGCGAAACTCCAGCTTGCCGGACGCGGCCGATCGAGCGGCAGGTCGAGCAGTGCCGGCGCTCCGGCAAGCTCGCTCCGCCAATACTCCAGCTGGCGTTCGAGCACCGCTCCCGACAGCCACTGCCGCTGCCAGACGGCGAAGTCGGCATATTGAATCGGCAGCGCCGGCAGGATCGCCGCGCGACCAGCCACCGCCGCCTCATAGAGCTTGGCGACCTCGTCGATCAGGATCGAAACCGACCAACCATCAGCGGCGATGTGGTGAATCGTCGCCACCACCCAATGCTGGGTAGCACCGAGGCGGAGGATCTGCAGCCGCAGCAGAGGAGCCCGGCTCAAGTCGTAGGGCCGGCGGTTGAGCTGCTCGCTGTGGCGCCGCGCCGCCGCCGATCGCTGCGGCTCGCTCAAGGCCGACAGATCGATCAACGGCAAGTCCAGCGGTAGCGCCGCTTCGACCACTTGCACCGCCCCACCACCACCCAGGGCGAAGCGGGTGCGCAGCGTCTCATGGCGCTGGCGCAACTGGTTGATCGCCTGGCGCAAGGCCCGCGGGTCGAGAGCGCCCTCGAGCTCGAGAGCGAAGGGAATGTTGTAGGCCGAGCTCTGCGGATCGAGCTGCTGGATGAACCACATCCGCTGCTGGGCGAAGGACAGAGCCAGCCCTGCGCCTCGCTCCACCGGCTGCAGCGGCACCGCCGGCGGCTCCTCCCCCGCCACCCGGGCCATCGCCACCCGGCGAGCAAAGCCGGCCAGGGTCGAGTCCTCGAAGATCGCCCGCAGCTCGAGCTCGACGCCAAGCACCTTGCGCAGTCGCGACAAAACGCGGGTGGCCAGCAGCGAGTGTCCGCCCAAGGCGAAAAAATCATCCTGCCGGCCAATCTCGCCCAGCGCCAGCACCTCGCTCCAGATACCGCTCACCAGATCTTCTACAAAGCCGCCACCAGCCCAGCCACCGGTAGCCGCCGTGCTCGGCGCTGCCAGCTCGAGCGCCGCCAAAGCCGCGCGGTCGATCTTGCCGTTGGCGTTCAGCGGCAGTCGTTCGAGCACCGTCACGACGCTCGGCACCATCGCCTCCGGCAGGCTTGCCGCCACCCGCTTGCGGAGCTCTTCGGCGCTGACCTGAGCGTCGTTGGCCAGCACCACAAAGGCCATCAGGCTCAGCGAGCCGCCGACCTCCGGCCTGGCGATGGTGACGGCGGTCACGACCTCCGGCTGGCGCTGCAAGACCGCGTCGACCTCGCCAGGCTCGATACGCTGGCCGCGTACCTTGACCTGGAAATCGACCCGGCCCAAGAAGTCCAAATTGCCGTCGCCGCAATACTTCACCAGATCACCGGTGCGATAGAGGCGCTGGCCCTCCCCATAGGGGTCGGGAATGAAGACCTCGGCGGTCCTGCCGGGCTGCGCCAGATAGCCGCGGCCAACTCCGACACCACTGGCGAAGAGCTCGCCGACGACGCCGACCGGCAAGCGGCGGAGCTGCCGATCGAGCACCGAGAGGTCGATGTTGGCTATCGGTCGGCCCACCACTATGCGTTCGACTCGGCAATCGTCGATCTTCCGCACAAAGGTCTGGGAGATATTGTCGGAGCACTCGGCCGGCCCGTAGGCATTGATGATCGGAATCCGCGGATATCGCCGCAGCCAGCGCCGGCACAGCTCAGGGGCGATCGCCTCGCCACTCGACATCAACCATTCGAGGGCGGTGAGTCGCGGCGCCTTGGATCCGGCGCCATCGAGCTCCTCCAACGCATAGCGCAAGAAGGACGGCACCACTTCCAGAATCGTCACCCCGCGTTGCTCGATCGCGCCCAGCAGACGTGACGGGTCGAAGGCCAGCCGGTCGTCGAAGATCTCGGTTCGCCCACCCGCCAAGATCGCCGCCAGCAGCTGCCAGACCGAGACGTCGAAGGTCTGGGCGGCGCTCTGCGCCACCACCGTGGACGGACTGAATCGGTAGTCACAGATCTTCGCCCACACCTGGTTGAGCAAGCCGCGATGGTCGAGCATCGCCGCCTTGGGCAGGCCGGTGGAACCGGAAGTAAAGAGCACGTAGGCCAGCTGGCTGGGGTCGATGGGCCTGGCCGGCGGCGACCAGCGCTGCGCGGCCACCAGCTCGTCCAGCACCAGCACCGCGGTGTCGAGTTGGGGCGAGCTCCGCACCGCCTCGGCGAGCTCGGCCCGCCGATCATCGATCAACAGCACGGCGACTCGACTGCGCTCCACCAGTCCGAGCAGGCGCGGTGTCGGCTGCTTCGGCCCGAGAGGAAGATAGACCGCACCGGCCTTGAGAATGCCGACCAACGCCACCAGGTATGCCGACCGGCGGCGGGCGCAGAGCGCGACGGGCATCTCCCTCTCGACCCCCTGCTCAACCAGCGTCCAAGCCACCGCGTTGGAGCATCGATCCAGCTCGCGGTAGGTCAGACGGGTGCTGCCATCGGCGACCGCGATCGCCGACGGGGTCTGATCGACATGGCTGGCGAATAGCTCCAGGATGGTGCCGGCAAAGCCTGTTTCGACCTCGGTCGCATTCCACTCGACCGCCAGCTGATGACGCTCCGCCGGGCTGAGCAGCGGCAGGGCGGAAACCGCGGTCGTCGGGCTGGCGACGATGCCGCGCAGCAAGCTGCCCAGGTGCCCCCACAAGCGCTCGATGGTGGTGTGATCAAAGAGGTCGGAGCTGTACTGCACGGCGGCGACCAACCCGCCCTGTTTCTCGGCCATCGAGATGGCCAGATCCAGTTTCGCCGTGTCGGTTCGCAAGACCACCTCGTGGAGCTCCACCGCGGGCAGATCGAAGCGTTCGAAACTGGCTTCGTGCGCAAGCTCGAACATCACCTGGAAGAGAGGCGTGCGGCTCAGATCGCGCCGCGGCAGCAGCTCTTCGATCAGCCGCTCGAAAGGTAGATCCTGATAGGTGTGAGCGTCGAGCGCGGTGCGGCGAACTTGCAAGAGCAGCTCGTCGAAGCCAGGATCGCCGGCGAAACGGCCGCGCATCACCAGCGTGTTGACGAACAGACCGATCAACGACTCACTCTCGAGATGCTGACGCCCGGCGATCGGCACGCCGACACAGAGGTCGGTCTGGCCGGTGTAGCGATGGAGCAAGGTCTCGAAGGCCGCCAGCAGCAGCATGAAAGCGGTCACTCCTTGCTGCCGCGCCAGCTGCAGCAACTCCGCCGACAACGCCGGCGGCAGGGAGACTCGCCGGGTCACGCCTCGATCACTGAGCGCTCTCGGGCGCGGCCGATCGGTGGGTAGATCGAGCCTTGCGCCGGCGCCGTCGAGCTGGGCGAGCCAGTAGCCGAGCTGCGCTTCGAGACGGGCCCCGGAGAGCAGCTCGCGCTGCCAGTCGGCGAAGTCGGAATAGCTCATCCGCAACGGTGGCAGGGCGACCGGCTCAGCTTGCGCCAGGGCCCGATAGAACGCCGCCAGCTCACGGATCAGGATGCCCATCGACCAGGCATCAGAAACCGCGTGATGGCAGTTCAGCAAAGCCTGGTAACGCTCCTCGCCAAGACGGAACAACAGCGCTCGAGCGGCCGGCTCAGCGCCGAGATCGAACGGCCGCGCACTCTCCCGTTGCAACCAGCTGTGCGCTTCTAGCTCGGCGTCGGCAGGGCGCAATGCCTGCAAGTCGACCAGCGGCATGCGCAGGCCATCGGCGCCGGCTTGTTGCCAGATCTCACCGTCTATCTGCACTAACCGAGCGGCCAAGACCTGATGCCGCTCAGCCAGCTGACGCAGGCTCTCCGCCAGCACTGCAACTTCCAGCCGACCCTCAAATGCCACCGCCACCGGGGTGTTGTACGAAGCACTCTCCGGCTCCAGCTGTTGCAGCAACCACATCCGCTCCTGGGCAAAGGAAGCCCGCCGCCGGCCGCCGACTGCGGCTTTGCCGAGAGCCATCGGCGGCAACGGCGGCAACGGCGCGGTTCGCTCGAGCCTTCGCACCAGCTCGGCCACGGTCGGTGCTTCGAACAGATCGCGGACCTCGACCGCCGCATCGCAAGCCCGCCGCACTCGCGAGATGATCCGGGTAGCCAGCAGCGAATGACCGCCGTGGTCGAAGAAGTCGTCGTGAATCCCCAGGCTGTCGACCCGCAGAACTCCTCGCCAGATGTCCAGCACCTGTTCTTCGAGCAGGCTCCTGGGGGCCGCCGCGGTCGATGGCGCCGCCGCCCCCGAGTCCTCTACCCCTGCCAATGCCACCAGGGCTTGGCGGTCGATCTTGCCGCCGACAGTCCGCGGCAAGATGTCCAGGAATACCACTTCGGTCGGCACCAAAGCCGGCGGCAAGCGCTCCTCGAGATGCTCGCGGACCTCTTTGGCGGTCAGCTCGCCAACGCCGCGTGGCTCGGCCAGCAGGCGGGGGGCAGCATCCGGGAAGAGCCGGCGGTAGAACTCCGAGCGTCCCAGGCCAGGCCGGCGGAAAGGCGAATCCAGCTCGATCGGCAGCGGCTCCGAGCCAGGCCGGGCGAGATGCCCGCGCAGCCGATAGTCCGGGTGGATGCCATCGGCTTCGAGAACCGCGGTGATGGTCAGCTCGAAAGTGTCACCCGCCTCTAGCTCAAGGCTCTCGGCGGCGGGAATGAACACCGGCAGCCAGGAATGCTCGTGACGCAGGCTGTCGATCACCAGACACTCGGCAGTCTCTAGCTCGATCCAAGCGAGGAAACCATCGCAGCGGCCAGCGTGCTCGACCTTCAAAATCGTGCGGCGCTCGAACTCGGCGGAAAAATCGCTCTGGAAATCGAGCTCTTCAAAGATCCCGGGCGCCGACAGCAGATATTCGCTCGGCAAGTGGCGAAGACACAGCCGGAGGTCGAAGGGATAGCCAATCTCGGCAAAGACCCGCTCGACGTAATGCACCGCGGTGGCTACGAATCCGGGCTGGCGACGGACCGCCTCAGGCAACGACACGGCAGCGATTCGCGTCACACAGCGCCGTGGGACAAAGATCCCGCCAGGCGCCATCAGCCGGCGGGCCTGGCGCAACAGCACGGCGGCTCCTTCAGAGCCCCCGAGAGTGCCGATCAGGTTGGAGACACAGACCTCCACTTTCTCGGCCAGATCGACCTGGCTGATATCGCCGTGAATGACCTCGACGATATCCTGCAAGCCTTCGCTGGCAATGCGCTGGCGAGCATGATCGGCAGCCTCTTCGACAATCTCCAGGGCATAGACCCGGCGAGCGCCGGCCGCCGCGCAGTAGCGTGCCCAGATCGCTTCGTGGCCGGTACCCACGTCGAGCACTACCTTGCCCGCCACGGTGGCCTGGATGGCACGGCGGTAGAGCTGGTTGCGACGCTCGTCCTTGACCATCGAGTAATAGAGCAGTTCCTCGTAGATCTGGTATTCACCGACGCAGGGCCAGATCTCGACCTGCTGGCTGCCAACCGCGGCGTCGGCAGTCGATCCACGAGTGGCGACATAGGCCACCAGCGTCTTGTCGGCGCCGCTGCCGCGGGCGACCACCGCGGCCCCCTCGATGGCGGGATGCTCGGTCAGCCGGGCCTCGATCTCACCCGGCTCAATACGCACTCCGCGCACCTTGATCTGCTGGTCGGCGCGGCCCAAGTACTCCAGCCGACCGTCGGCCAGCCGGCGCCCCCGGTCACCGGTCCGGTAGAGCCGGCCACCGGCACGCGGCGACCACGGGTCGGGAACGAAGCGCTCGGCGGTTAAGGCAGCGCGACCCTGGTAGCCCCGCGCCAAGCTCGGACCGGCGACGTAGAGTTCACCAGCCGCCGCCACCGGCAACGACTCCAACCCGCCATCCAACACCGACAAGCGCAGATTGCCCAACGGCCGGCCGATCGGCACGATTTGCCCCGTCCCGGCCTGGCCCCGGCGACAGCGGTTGTGACTGGCGTCGATCGCCGTCTCGGTCGGGCCATAGAGGTTGATCAGCTCCGCGTCCAGCAGTGACTCGAAGCGCCCACGCAGCGCCTCCGGCAGCGCTTCTCCACCGCTGAAGACCCGCCGCAGGCTGCCGCACGAAGCCGCCCCGACCTCCTCCAACCAGACCTGCAGCTGCGACGGAACGAGCTGCAGCACACTCACCCCGCGCTCCTCGATCAGCTGCCGCAAGTAAGCCATGTCCCGATGGCCACCGTCTCGCGCCAGCTCGATCGAGGCGCCGGCCACCAGCGGCGTCAGCAGCTCCCACAGCGAGGCGTCAAAAGACAGCGGGGTCTTCTGCAAGACCCGGTCAGCAGCCGCCAGCGGATACTCCGACTGCATCCACAACACCCGGTTGGCGATCGCCCGATGCGACACCATCACTCCCTTCGGACGGCCGGTCGAGCCCGAGGTGTAGATCACGTAGGCCAGCTGATCTGCCGCCACCGCCACCGCGGGGGCCGCCCGCTGGTGCCGCCCGGCAACCGCCTGGTGAAGCTCTATGACCGGCAGGTCGCCGCTCAGTCCGGCGGTTTGTGGTCGCGTCGTCCAGGCCGGGTCGACCAGCAGCAGCGAGGCGCCGCTGTCCTCGATCAGGTAGCTCAGTCGCGCCGCCGGATAGTCTGGATCCAGCGGCACCACGGTGCCACCGCCGCTCAAGATGGCCAGCAGGCCGACCACCATCTCCGGCGAGCGGACGCTGGACAATCCCACCCTGGTTTCCGCCACCATGCCCCGCGAGCGCAATAAGCTCGACAGCTGATCGACCCGCGACCACAGCTCGGCGTAACTCCACGACACGGCACCCTGCGCTACTGCCTGAAGGCTGCCGCAATCAGCGCGCCGAGCGAGCAGCGGGCCGAGCAGCGAGTCAGCGCCGTAGGGCACCGCAGTATCATTCCAATCCCACAGCAGCTGGTGCCGCTGCCCGCGGTTCAACACCGGCAGCTGGTCGAGCCTCGAGTCGGGGTGCCGCAACACCGCCTGCAAAACGCGATCGAAATGGTCAAGCAAGCGCTGGATCGTCGTGCGGTCGAAGAGATCCGGGTTGAACACCGCCCCGGCGCGGAAGCGGCCTTCGGCCTGGTCGAGAGTCACGGTCAGGTCGAACTTCGACCCGGCGCCACCGAGTTCCAGGCGCTGCAACTCGATGCCGGCCAGCCGCAACGACTGGCCGTGCGGTGGTTGCAGGTCGAAACCGACCTGGAACAGGGGTGAATGACTCAGGCTGCGCGATGGGCGCAGTTCCTCGACCAGCTTCTCGAAGGGCACGTCCTGATGGGCGTGAGCGTCGAGCACCACCTCCCTTAAACGGTCGAGCAGCTGGCTAAATGGCAGCCGCTCGGCCAGCTCAGTGCGCAGCACCAGGGTGTTGACCAGGAAGCCAATCAGCCCTTCGGTCTCGAGCTGATGGCGATTGGCCACTGCCGTACCGACACTCAGATCGGTCTGCCCGGTGTAGCGCCACAGCACCGTCTTGAAAACCGCTAGCAAGATCATGTAAGGGGTCACGCTGCTGCTCGCCGCCAGCTTCTGCACCGCTGCCGTATCGCTGCTGATCAGCCGCGTCAAGACAGCGCCGCGGAAGGTCTGCACCGCCGGCCGCGGCCGATCGGTTGGCAGCTCGAGTAGCTCGGGCAAGCCAGCCAGCTGCTGGCGCCAATACCCCAGGCGCTCCTCGAGTATCTCCCCCGCCAACCAGCCGCGCTGCCAGATGGCGTAGTCGCCATATTGGATCGGCAGCTCGGCCAAGGCCGCCGGCCGCCCCCCTGCGAAGGCGGCGTAGAACTCGCTCAGCTCGCGGATCAAAACTCCCATCGACCAACCATCGGCGACGATGTGGTGGAGGGAGAAGAGCACCACATGGCGTGCCTCCCCCAGACGCAGCAGCTGGGCACGAATCAACGGTCCGCGGCCGAGATCGAAGGGAGTCGCCGCTTCCAATCGGCCGCGGCGGCGCACCTCGGCGTCAGCGACGGTCGCCGACAGCTGCGCGAGATCCACTAGCGGAAGGTCGAAGGGAACCGCTGGCAGCACTTGCTGCCGAGGTTCCCCGTGACGGTCGGGGAACACCGTCCGCAGCGACTCATGGCGCCCGACCACCGCGCTCAGCGCCGCCACCACCAGCGCCGGGTCGAGCTGCCCTTCGAGGGCCAGGGCGGTCATCGAGTTATAGGCCGTATTTCCCGGCTTCAACCGATCGAGGAACCACAGTCGCTGCTGGGCAAAGGACAGTGGAATATCCTCCGCCGTGGAGCTCGCCTGGGCGCGGGGCTCGATCGGCGGCAAGACTTCGCCGCCGGTCTGCAGCAGTTCCTCAACCACCCCGGCCAGGCCCTCGACCGTGGGCTCTTCGAACAGCCTGCGCAACGGCAGCTCGACATGAAAGCCTCGGCGCACTCGGGAAACCAGCTGGGTGGCCAGCAGGGAATGGCCGCCGATCTCGAAAAAGCTGTCGTCGACGCTGACCTGATCGACCCCAAGGATGTCGCACCACATCGACACCATGAGTTCCTCGAAGGGTGTTCGTGGCGCGATTACCCGACGCGAGCCCTGCTGCTCTTCGGGGGCCGGCAGCGAACTCCAATCAATCTTGCCGCGCCGGTCGAGGGGCAGAAACGGCAGCGGAACGATCGCCGACGGCAGCATAAAGTCTGGCAACCGTTGGGCCAGGAAGGCGCGCAGTTGGTCGGCTTCGAGCACCGCCGCGGCATCTTCCGGCAGGGCCGCCATCGCCAGCTCAGCAAGTCGCTCACCGGCGGGACCGACGATGCCGGGCCGCGAGGCGTAGAGATTGTAGCGATCGGTGCCAGTCAGCAGCTGGTCTTGTTCTACCACCACCTCGAAGCCGTGCCCGGAGAGCAGCTCTCGCAGCTCCTCGACGCGCCCCGAGGTTGCCTCGTCAGGGGCGTCGTGGACCTCCATCACAACTTGCTGGACCTTGTCCCAATCGGCTTCGTCGAGGCCGGCCAGCACATCCATCTCCGCCCGCTGCACGTCGATCTTCAGCAGGTCAATGCGGTCGATTCCCTGCTCGCTAATAACCTCGCTCAGACGGCGCAGCCGGACGCTGTGCCGCTCTTCCCGGAAGCGACCGGCGAGAAGTTCATCCGCCTGCTCCAACAGCTCCCCCGCGGCGGCCTCCCCCTGCTCCAGCTCATTGCTGAGAAAGCGCTTGATCACCTCCACCTCACCCTCTGGGTTGGCGTAGTCGGCCGACCCCGACATCATCGTGTAGCGGGGGTAGAAGGTGAAGGTCTCGGAGCACTCGGAAGCCGACAAGCCGTACTCGAAGAGCCGCGTGCCACTCGCGTGGCGGGCGACATTGCGTCGCAGGCTGAGATAGATCGGCGGCAGGGGCTCGAAAGCGAAGATTCGCGCCGTCGGACAGGCGCGGCTGACGAACAGGGTGAACATGCCGATGTTGGCCCCGATGTCGAAGACGCAGGCGTTCTCCGGCAGGGTAATGCCATGCAAGGTGTAACAGCGGTTGGCGAAGATCTCCTGATAGAGGTAGTCGGTTTCGTTACGGTTCTGATGCGCCACCACCAGGCCATTGGGCAAGGTGTGGAGGTCGGGATCGTCGGCAGCGGTCGAGGCGCCGGCAACATAGGCCACCAGGCGCGGATCGTCGGCGCGATCGTGGCGCAGCTGCACCGCGGATTCGGAGATCGCCGGGTGCTGGCGGAGCACTGACTCGATCTCGCCAAGCTCGATGCGGAAACCGCGCAACTTGATCTGCCGGTCGACCCGACCGAGAAACTCGAGTTCGCCGTCTTCGCCGTGACACACCCGGTCACCGGAGCGGTACAGCCGGCTGCCTGGTGCCGCCGCGAAAGGATCGGGGACGAAGCGCTCGGCGGTCAAGGCCGGCCGGCCGAGGTAGCCCCGCGCGACACCAGCTCCGGCAATGGCGAGTTCTCCGTCAATGCCCTGGTGGGTAAGCCGACTGCGGCGATCGAGCACATAAACCTGGATGTTGGCCAGCGGCCGCCCTAGGCTCGGTCCCGAGGGTCGCGCCGCCACCTCACGCAAGGTCGAATCGACCGTACACTCGGTCGGACCATAGACGTTGAAGACGCGCAGCCGCGGCAGATTCACCAGCTGCCCCCAGAGCCCGGCATCGATCCCCTCGCCGCCGAGCAACACCTTCGCCAACGGCAGCTCTGCTTGGTCCAGGC
Source organism: Candidatus Multivoradales bacterium (assembly GCA_965248925.1). Classification (GTDB taxonomy): domain Bacteria; phylum Acidobacteriota; class Thermoanaerobaculia; order Multivoradales; family J023; genus CBDFLE01. The sequence continues at coordinate 2,257,948 of CBDFLE010000005.1, forward strand.
CCGCCGCCAACAACAGGCGAAGCTGCCCTGGGGTAGCGTCCAAGAGATCAATTTGCTGGTCTGTGAGTAGCCGCAGCAGCGCTTCACCGTCCGGCCGCACAGCCTGCGGGATGATGCATAGGGTGTCGCCCCAGGCCAACCGCACAAGCTGCTTGATCGAAGCATCGAAGGACAGCGGCGCGTTGAGGCTGATCCGCAGCGTCCCGGTGCGATCGGCATAAACCGCCTGTTCGAGGGCGTAGGTCAGATTGGTGACACTTGAGTGGCGCACCATGGTGCCCTTGGGCCGCCCGGTCGAGCCAGAGGTGAAGAGGACGTAGGCGAGCTGCTCAGCGGCGGTCGAGAGCGTCGGCGAAATCGCTGAACAGGCAGCGATCAGCTGCTGGTCGCGCCGCAGGTCGACCGCTTGATCGGCCGCCACCAACTCGGCCCCCGCCCCCCCCTCGAGGATCACCAGCCGTGGCTCGATATCGGCCAGCATCTGCCGCAGTCTCTCGACCGGTTGATCTGCATCCAGCGGCACGAAGGCGGCACCGGCTTCGTGCACCGCCAAAAGGGCGATGATCTGGTCGACTCCACGCTCCAGCAGCAGCACGATGCGGTCTTCGCGCCGCACCCCGCGACGCAGCAGGTGGTGAGCGAGCCGGTGGGCGCGTTCGCTGACCACCCCGTAGCTGATCTCAACCCGACCGTCGAGCACCGCGACCACCTCGGGAAACTGCTCGGCCCGCTGGCGAAAGAGTTCGTGCAGAGGAAGTTGTGGAAACTCGCTGGCGGTCTGGTTCCAGCTTGCCACCAAGCGCTGGCGCTCAGCGCTCGGCAAGCCATCGATCCGTTCGATGGGCAGGCTTGGGGTGGCGGCCACTTCGGTCAGAATCTTGAGCAGCGAGTCGACTATCCGCTCGACCACCCGGCGGGGAAATCTGCCACCGTCATAGCTCAGTCGTAGATCGACTACCGGCCCACTCCGGACACCGCCGAGCAGCAGCTTGAAGCTCTCGCTCAGTCCGCGGGCGCAGCCGATCCCAGCCATGGCACCGCCATCTTGCGGCTCGTCAAACTCAAAACCGAAGCCAAAACCGGACTCGCCCTCCGCCGCGCTCGGCGGCGGGCCGGCGAAATACTCCATCCACTCGAAGACACCTTCACCGGCATCTCCCAATGCCTTGGCGAAAGCCAGCAGAGAGTCCCCTGGACGGAGCGTCGCAGCGATCGGAATCGAGCGTTCGAAGAGCCCGAGAGAAGTGGCCAGATCGTCGTATTTTCGACCATCCAACAACCAGCCGAGCACCAGCTCGGTATCTCCCGACAGCCGCCAAAGCAAGGTTCTCCAGGCGGCCAGCAGGAGGGCGCTCCATTCGAGCTGGCGGTCTTCGAGCTGGCGATCGAGAACCGCGACCAAGTGCCGATCGAGCTGCCGGGTGACGCTTTCCAACTCCGCCGCGGGCGCCGCAACTTCGGTCTCGAACAGCAAGCGTGGGCCGGCCGCATCGATCTCCCGCCGCTGCTGCCAGAAGGCTTTACCCTGCTCGGCTTCTTCACCTTGCAGAAGCTCGTTGTGCCACTCGGCGAAGTCGGCATACTGCAAAATCTCGTCGGCGTCCTCGGTGGCGCCTTGGCCGGCGGCCAGGAGGAGCAGGATTTCGTTCGCCAACAAACGCAGGCTGTAGCGATCGAGGCACATCAGAGGGGCGGTCAGGATCAGCGTCGAGGCGGCCGGTGAGCGATCGAACCACCCCGCCCGCAAGCCACTGCCGGAATCCTCCTGGCGGACCGCTTGGCGTTCGCTGAGCAGTAGCGCCGCTAGCTCTGGCGGCTTCTCGGAATCGAATTCGAGCCGTTCGAGGCACGGCGGGCGAGCGTCATCGATGACCTGCAGCGGCACGCTGACCCCGGCCGGCGCCTTGAACGAGGTGCGAAGGATCTCGTAGCGCTCGACCAAGGTGCCCAGCACCTCTTGCAGGCCCTCAAAACTGACCCCAGGGTCAAGCTCGAGAGAGATCTGCGACCACCTGACGCCGGCCGAGCGCTGCCACTTCCAGAGCCTCTCCTGGAGCGGTGACAGGTGAAATCCTTCAACTACTTTCGTCGTCATCTTGGGCTACTCCTCAGGGGACCTGTCGGGGCTCTGAAGCGCTCCCTCGCCGACCGCCGGGTCGGTCTGGGATTCACTTCGCGCTGCCGCCACTACCTTGCGCCTGCGAATCTTGCGCAGCCGTCTCGAATTCACTGCCTTGCGCTGCTGCCGCTCTAGGCGTTGCCGCTGGCGCTCGCTCTGACTGAGCCACTCGACGGCATCGAGGCTCTGCTCGGGATCACCGCAGAGGGAACTCAGCAAGGTCTGGTAGCGCGCCTGCCAAGACTCGATCGTCGACCGGTCAAATAGATCGCGGGCGTAGGACCAAGTCGCCGCCAGTCCATCGCCGCGGTCACTGATCCACAGAGTCAAGTCGTAGCGCACCAGGTCCCGCTGGCGCTCGACCAGCAGCAGTTCCAGATCGTCGATCAGACGCTTCTCAAGCGGTGCGTTGCGCAGTCCGAAAGCGACCTGGAAAATCGGCGTCACCCCCGGCTGGCGGGGCGGTCGCAGCTCCTCGACCAGCCGATCGAAGGGCAGGCTCTGATGGCTCAACGCGGCCATGGTCTGCTCCCTAACGGATCCCAGAAGATGGCTGAAGCTCGCCGCGCCATCGACCTCGATGCGCACCGGCAGCATGTTGATGAAACAGCCGACCAACCCTTGAATCGCGGCGTGCTCCCGGCCGGCGACCGCGGTGCCGACAATCAGATCCCGCTGCCCGGTGAGGCGATAGAGCAAGACCTCGAAAGCCGCCAGCAGGGTCATGAAGAGGGTGGTGCCGGAGCGCCGGCTGAGGCGCCGCAGCTCCACCACTAGAGCCGGCGGCAGCGACTGGCAAACACGCCCCCCCAACTGGCTAGCAACCGCCGGCCGTGGACGATCTGTGGGCACCGCCAGCAACGGCAGCTCGCCGGCCAGCCGGTGGCGCCAGAAGGCCAGGTTGCTGGCCAGCAATTCGCCCTGCAGGGTCTGCCGCTGCCACGCCGCATAGTCGGCGTACTGCAGCGGCAACTCCGCCAGCGGAGCCGGCTGGCCGTCGGCGAACGCCTGGTAGAGCTCGGCGACCTCCGCCACCAACTGCTCGATCGACCAGGCGTCACTGACCACATGGTGGAGGGTGAAGAGAACCTGGTGATCATCGCCGGCTAGCTTCACCAAGGTCACTCGCAGCAGCGGCGCCCGCTCGAGATCGAAGGGCCAGCGGGCTTCTTGAGCCGCCGCCCGACCGGCCTCTCGCTCACTGCCAGCCAGAGTCGATAGGGCCGACAGATCAATCATCGGACAGCGCATCTCGACCGTCGAATGAATGATCTGCAGCGGCTCTTCGCGGTCGAAGCTGGTGCGCAAGACCTCGTGCCGTGCGACCGTGTGGCGGATCGCGGCATGGAGGATCGGCAAACGCAGCGGACCGCGCAAACGCACCGCCGAAGGAATGTTGTAAGCGGCGCTGGCGGGCTCCATCCAATGCAACACCCAGAGCCTCTGCTGGGCGAAAGACAGGGCCAACGGGCGGTCGCGGGGGACCTGCCGCAGCGGCACTGGCCGCCCGCCGCCGGGATTTCGAGTGGCCTGGTCGACCCGTTCCGCCAGCTCGGCCAGAGTCTGAGCACGAAAGAACTCGGCCAGGCTCACCTCGAGGTCGAACAGCGACTGCAAGCGGACCAACATTTGGGTGGCCAAGAGCGAATGACCGCCGAGGGCGAAGAAATTCGCCTCGACCCCAACCTCTTGGCGGCCCAGCAGCTCGCACCACAGGCCGTGCAGGATCTCCTCGGTGGCGGTCCTGGGAGCCACCGAAGCGGCATCCCGCGGCGCCGACGCCAGCAAGGCCCGGCGGTCGATCTTGCCGCTGACCGTCCGCGGCAGCAGATCGAGCTCGACCCAGGAAGAGGGCACCATCACCGGATCGAGGTGCAGCAGCAGATGGTCCCTAACCGCCTCCGTGCTCACCCCTTCAGCCAGCACCAAGTAGGCGCGGAGAGCGTTGAATCCCACGGCGTCCAGAACCTCCACCAAGGCCACGTCGACGACTCCCCGACAGCCCCGCAGGACATTCTCCACCTCGCCCAGCTCGACCCGGACACCGCGAATCTTGAGCTGCTGGTCGCGGCGACCGACGAACTCAAGTGCTCCGTCGGCGTGCCGCCGCGCGAGGTCGCCGGTGCGGTAGACGATGTCCGCTGGCTGGTCGGTGAACGGATTCTGGACAAACACTTGCTGGGTCAGCTCCTGGTCGTGCAGATAGCCGAGAGAACGGTAGGGAGTGCGGATCAAGATCTCCCCCACCGTGGCCTGAGGGCAAGCCCTGTTCGCCGTATCCACCAACACCACCGCCGCGCCCGGCATCGGCTGGCCGAGAGGGATGAAACGGCGTCCGCCATCGGCCGGCGCGACGCGGTAGAAGAGCTTGGTCATGGTGGTCTCGGACGGACCATAGAGATTGACCAGCTGCACCCTCTCGCCGTAGCGCTCGACGAATCTCTCGACATCGCTGGGCAGGAGGACTTCGCCAGCGAGCAGCAGGTAGCGCAAGCTGGCCAGAGCAGGAGCCTGCCGGTCGGGTAGGCCGAGCAGCGACCGCAGCAGCGAGGGCACGCAGTGCAACACCTCGACCTGGGCTCGATCCAGCCATCGGGCGAGGGCTCGGGCGTCGCGAATGGTGGCCCGTGAACGTGGCGCGCAGACCGTGCCACCCACCGCCAAGGCAACAAAAATATCTCGCAGGCAGGCATCGAAGGCCGGCGAGGCCAACTGACTGACCCGGCAGCCGGGGCCAAGCCGCAGCTCTTCGATCTCCCAGCGAACGAAATGGTCGATCGCTTTCAGCCGGCCAGTGATCGCTTTAGGTTGGCCGGTGGAACCCGAGGTCATGAAGACATAGCAGAGATCGTCCCCCTGCCACTCATGCTCCTCCGCCAGCAACGCCGCGGCACTGCCCGATGGGATCGCCGGATCGGCCCAGGACCGTAGGCGAAGATCCTCGGCAGAGGCTGCTTGCAGATTCTTGATCAGGCCCTGACGCAGGTCGCCATCCAGCAGCCAAGAATGAGGCCGCGCCTGGGTGCACATCGCTCGCAAGCGGGACGGCGCCGTGGCCGGGTCGATCGGCATGAAAGCACATCCGGCTCGCAGTGCCGCCAGCAGGCCGACGATCAAGCGATCCGGCCGAGTGGTCAGCAGGGCCAGCAGATCCCCCGCCTGGGCGCCGCCGGCGTGCAACTCGTCGGCCAGTCGTGCCGAACGCCGCTCCAGCTCAGCGTAGCTCGTCACCACCCCCTCGAGGTCGATCGCCGGCTCGTCCGGATAGCGCCGCGCCGACTCGAGGAAAAGCTGGTGAACGAACCCAGATGCCAGCCGAGGGTCGCTAGATGCTAGGCCGCCGATCATCCTATTCCCTCCCAAGGGGCGGTGAATTCGTCCTCCACGATCGGCCCCTCGGTCCCCGCTTCGGCACTGATCGACAACCTCGACAAGGGCTGATCCAGATGCTGCGGCAGCTGCTCCAAAAGGCTGACCAGTCGTTCCAGCATCAGCGCGACAGTGGCCCGGTCAAAGAGATCCGTGCAGTACTCGATGGCCAGAGCCACTCCCCCTGCGGTCGGTTCGACGAAGACCGTCAGATCGAATTTCGAGACCGGGAACTCCGGCTCGATGCTGGTCAGCTCCACCTTGGCCAGGGTGACGACCTCCTGCGGTGTGTTCTGTTGCACCAGCATGATCTGGAACAGAGGCGGCAGCGCCGGATCGCGCTCCACCCCGAGTTCGTCGACCAGGGTTTCGAAGGGCAGATCTTGATGGGCGTAGGCGCCCAAGCACACCTGACGAACCCGGTCGAGGAACTCAGCGACCGTCGGATCACCCTCGAGATCGACCCGCAGCACCAAGCTGTTGATGAAGAAACCGACCAACTCCTCAAGTTCGCGGCGAGTGCGGTTGGCGACCGCCGTGCCGAGCACGATGTCGCGCTGCCCCGAGTAGCGCTCGAACAGCACCGCCAGGGCCGCCAGCACCGCCATGAACAGGGTCAGACCCTGGTGCCGGCAGAGCCGCTGCAACGCCATCGCCACCGCCACCGGCAGGCGCAGCTCGACGCGGCCTCCCCGCAGTGTCTGCTCGGCCGGTCGCGGCCGGTCGAGGGGCAGCGAGTGAACCGACGGAAGGCCGTCGAGCTGGGCTTGCCAATAGTCCAGCTGGCGCTGCATCTCGGCTCCTGCCAACCAACTTCTCTGCCAACCGGCGAAGTCGGCATATTGGATCGGCAACGGCGCCAGCGGCGACCTCTCACCAGCTGCAAAAGCGTCATAGAGGGCCGTCAGCTCGCGCACGAAGACCCCGGTCGACCAACCATCAGAGACAATGTGGTGCAGGTTCACTACCAACAGATGATGGTCGGCTGTCAGGCGCACCAGAATAGCCCGCAGCAGGGGGCCTTGGCTGAGGTCGAAGGGTCGCCCCACCTCGGCCGCCGCCAGGACCATCGCCGCTCGCCAGGCGGCCGACGGTGCCAGCCCACTCAAGTCCGCCCGCCGGATGGAGCTGGCTGCCGCGGCGGCGATGATCTGCCGCGGCTGCTGGTCGATTAGCTCGAAAGTGGTGCGCAGCACCTCGTGGCGATCCACGATCTCGGCCAGCACTCGATCCAGCACCCCGGCATCCAGCGCCCCGCGCAGCTCTAACACCGCCGGGATGTTGTAGGCCGCGCTGTCGGGCCGCAGGCGCGACACCAACCAGAGCCGTTGCTGGGCGTATGACAGCTGTGGCGCGGCAGCTTGAGAGCGCGGCCGCAAGGGCTGCCGATCCGCCTCGGAGAGCTTCGTCAACCCGGCCAGTCGCGTCGCCAGATCGTCCACTTCAGGGTGGTCGAAGAGCAGCGATAGGGGTGCGTCGACGGCGAGCGCCCGGCGCAGCCTGGAGAGCAACTGAGTGGCCAGCAGCGAGTGACCGCCAAGGTCGAAGAAGTTGTCGTCACCGCCAACCTCTGGAGTCCCCAGAAGCTCGGCGTAGAGACCGGCGACAATCTCAGCGATCGGCGTCTTGGGCCTCCCCGACTGGCACCGACTCGCCGGCCGCTGGGGCTCCGGCAGGGCACCACGGTCGAGTTTGCCACTCGGCCGACGGGGCAGCTCATCGAGCAGCGTAAAGGAAGCCGGCACCAAATAACTTGGCAGCCGGCGACCGAGGATCGCCGGCAGCTCGGGGATCAACTCGCGGGTTAAGCGACCCAAGAGAGGATTGTTGGTCAGCTCGCGGCGGCTAGGGCGCAAACCCTCAGCCGCGCTGGTAGCCGGTCGCGTGGCAGCCGGTCGCGTGGCAGCCGGCGCCGCCAGCCGGGTGATCCGCAAGTCGAATCGATCGAGTCCCAGGGCCGAGGGCGACAAGCTCACTCGCTGGCCGGATCGCTGAGCGAGCCCCCAGAGATCTTCCGGCTCGATGCCAGGCCCCGACTCAGCAACCAGCCGCCGCAGATCAGCGGCCGTTTCCTCGACCGCTGCGGCCCGCATCCGCTCAGCATTGGCGACCGCCCCGACCAGCCGGGCGTTGGCAACGCCCAACCGCTCGAGGCCGGCAAAGTCGGCGGCGTCGATCAGCTCAGCGAACTCCTCGACCCACCCCGGCTCACCGTCCCAGCGCCGGCAGTCGGCGACCGCCGGGCGGCGACGGTGATCGAGATACAAGACGACGTCATAGCGAAAGCGGTTGAGTTCGTTGTGCAGCCGGCCACGCTTGAGCTGCGCCTCGACCTCGGCAATCCGCGGTAGCAGGCCGGACAAGTGATCGAAAAACGCTGGCGCCACCACCAACTCCTCGTCCTGCGCGACGCTCTTAGCCACCTCCTCGGAGAGTTCCGCAGCAGCCACTCCGTCAGCCGCCTGGAAGAGCTTGACCGAAGCGTGGAAGGCGCTCAGCAAGCGAAGATCGCGGACATCGCCGACGAATATCGAGCCACCTGGGGCCAGCACCCTGACCGTTTCGCTCAGAACTTGGCTGAGGTAGTCGGAGCTGGGGAAATACTGCACCACCGAGTTGAGCACCACGGTGTCGAATTCGCCGCTGGCAAAGGCCCCCAGGTCAGCCGCCGAGCCTTGCCGGGCGGTCACTGAGTCCAGCCCCAAGCGGTCGGCGTGGTGGGTGACGTAATCGATCACCGCGGCCGAGAAATCGATCCCGACATAGACTTCGCATTCGGCCGCCAGGCGAAACAGCAGCAGGCCAGTGCCACAGCCGATTTCCAGTACCCGACGTGGACCGAGGTCGCGGATCCGCTCGACCGTTCCATTGATCCACTCGTCCATCTCCGGCCGGGGGATCTCTTGACCGCTGTAGCTGCTCTGCCAGCCGGTTGTGTTGTGCAGCGGATCGAGCTCGGCATGGTGGCCATACATGTCCTCGAAGACCGCCTGCCACTGCTCTATCTGGCGCGCGGCGGTATCGCCGCCAAGCTCCGTCACCGGCCCGCTGTAGAGCGGATCGGCGGTGACATAAGCCGCCAGCTGTTGGTCGTCGCCAGCTCCCCGCAGCACCACCACCGCCTCACGCACCACCGGATGCCCGAGCAGCACCGCCTCAATCTCGCCGGGTTCGATGCGAAAACCACGCAACTTAACCTGCTGATCGATCCGGCCGAGGAACTCCACCAGGCCGTCGGCGCGCCACCGCGCCCGATCACCGGTGCGGTAGAGGCGCTCGCCAGCGGTGTCGCTGAACGGGTCGGGAACAAACTTGGTGGCGGTTTCTGCCGCTTTTTCTAAATAGCCCCGGGCCAGGCCTTCACCGCCGATCCAAAGCTCGCCGTCCAAACCCGTGGGGGTGGGAATCAACTGGCCGTCGAGGACCAAGACCCGCAGGTTGTCGATTGGCCGGCCGAGGGGTTGGATCGCAAGCTCGATCGCTGCAGAACACCGCCAATGGGTGGCATCGATAGCGGTTTCGGTGGGACCGTAGAGGTTATGGAGCTGCGCCGCCAACAGACCTTGAAACTGCCGTTGCACCGTACCGGGTAGCGCCTCCCCGCCGCAGAACACATGGCGCAAGGTGCCACACTCGGCAACAGCGGGTTCGAGCAGCAGAGTCTTCAGCATCGACGGTACGAGCTGCAATATGGTGATCCGCCGTTGCCGCAGGGTCTCGACCAGATAGCCACTGTCCGCCGCTCTGCCGGCCTCGGCCAGCACCACGCAGGCACCACTCACCAACGGCGAGAAGATTTCCCAGATCGCCGCGTCGAAACTGATTGAGGTCTTCTGCAGCAGCCGGTCGCCGGGGCCGATCGCGCAGGCTTGTTGGGTCCACAGGACTCGGTTGGCGATCGCTGAATGAGCGACCATGACCCCCTTGGGCCGACCGCTCGAACCCGAAGTGTGGATGATGTAGGCCAGGCTCTCGGCGCTGCTCGAGGCGCGTCGCGGCAGCGCCTCGGCAGCCACCGGTTCGCGGTCCACGCAGACCACTTCGACCTCGAGGTCGGCGAACCGCTCAGCGAAGTCCGTGTGGGTCACCAGCAGGGCCACCCCCGCATCGCTCAAGATCCAGCGTAAGCGCTCCAGCGGATAGTCCGGATCGAGGGGCACGAATGCCGCACCCAGCCGCAGCACCGCCAGTAGGCTCGGCACCAGGTCTGCACCGCGCTGCAAGGCAACCGCGATACGCGCGTCGGTCGCGATCTGGATCCGCGAGGCCAGCCGCCGGGCCAAGGCTTCGGCCCGCTGATTGAGCGCCTGGTAGGAAAGCTCAAGTTCACCAACTATCAGTGCCGGAGCTCGGGGAGTGCGGTCGACCTGCTCGGCAAAAAGCTGATCGAGACACCGCCCCCGGCTTGACCGCCGAGTGGTGAGGTTGTACTCCAGCAGCAATCTGTGCCGTTCTGCCGCGCCCAACAGCGGCAACTCGGCCAGCGGCCTGTCGCCGGCCACCGCCGCTTCGCTCAGCAACTCCACCCACTGATCGACCAGGCAGGCCGCCGCCGGTCGGCCGACCGCCGCCGCATCGAAATGCAGCTGCACTTCGACGCCCTCAGCGCTGCTGACCAAGACCACCTCGAGGGTGAAGCTATCGACCGGCGCCCGCCGAATCTCGATCTCGGCCTCGAGTTTCTGACCCGATCCAGCGACGGCGCCATGGGTCGGCAGCGACCGATGGCTGAAAGCGAGGGTCAGAGCCGAAGATTCAGCGGCGGTACCGTCTTGCTGATCCGACCGCGGGAAGTAGTACTCCTGCCACTCGCGATGCTCCGCCAACCGCTGGGCCAGCGCCGCGACCTCCGCCCCGACAGGACCGGGCGCAGGCGAGTAACTTAGCGGTAGGTAGCGCTCGAACAAACCCAGGCTGACATCGAGCCCGTCGTAGCTGCGACCCTCCGCGGCCACCGCGATCGACAGGCTGCTCACTGCCCCGTGGCGGCTCAGGAGACTACCCCAGCAGGCCAGTGCCAGAGCCTCATCCTGGCCCTCCACGGCCAACTCCGCCAACCGCTGAGCCACCTCGGCGTCGAGCTTCCGAACCTCCACCGAGGCTGCCCCCGGCACCTCATCATCCCTATCTGAAACACTGGCAACCGTGATTGGCAAGCTGAGGTCAGAAGTCGCGGGCAAATTGGCCTGCGACCAGTACTGGCGCCCTTCCTCGGTCTCCTCTGACTCGAGAATCTGATTGAAGACTTCGGCGATATCGGCGTACTGCAGCGGCTCGTCGTCAACCGGCCGGTCGCCGTAGAGGGCCATCAACTCGTCTACCAGATTGTCGAGCCCGATGCTGTCGGCTGCCATCGCCGGCAGGGCCAGGGTGAGGCGACGCTCAGCTTCGCCGAGGGGCGACAGCCCAGCCAGCAGCACCACCGACGGGGCGGCGGCGCGGTAGCTTTCGAGCGTTGCCCGCAGAGCATCCTCAGCCGCCAGGCCGGCTTGCAGGTCGATCACTACGGGCTCGCCGGCCGAGCTGATGGTCTGCACCGCCACCTTCATTCCCGCCAGCCGGCGATAGCGAGTCCGCAGAATCTCGTGACGCTCGAGCAAGCGAACCAGCGCCCACCGCAGCCGAACTCCATCGAACTCGCCGCGGAGACGCACTACGCAGCAGCTGACTCGTGGCAAGCCGTCTCCGCGCTGTTGCAGGTGCCACATTCGCAGCTGTTGTGGTGACAGCCGGAAACCTTCAAGGTGCTGCTCGTTCATGGCCGGCCGCTGACCTCCTCGCCAATCTCGATCTGGCTATCGATGTCCTGCCACGAACGCGGCTCGGCCATGCCGACGGCAATCTTCCGCGGCCCCGCGAAGGGCTGCCGGCCGTGCGCCACCAACATGTTGTCGAGCAGCAGAATGTCTCCCTTCTGCCAAGGAAAGGCGACGGTCTCGGCGTGGTATGCCTGGCGCAGCTCCTCGAGAGTCTCGGCGGCGATCGGCCCACCGTCTCCGAAGTAGCTGTTGCTCGGCAGGTCGGCCTCCGAGAACTCCTCCAACAAAGCGTCGCGGGCGATCGTTTCAAGGGTCGAGACGTTGAAGATCGTGGCGTGATTGAACCAAGTCAGCTCGTCGGTGACCGGATGCCGGGCGATCGCCGAGCGAACTGCTTCAGTGCGCAAACGCCCTTCCGCTTTCCACTCGACCGCGATCCCATGACCGGCGCAGTAGTCCTCGACCACAGTTCGGTCTTCGGTCTGGAAAACGGTCTGCCACGGCAGCCCGAAGCCATCTCCGAAATTGCGGCGATACATCCATTGGCGTTCTGAGAAACGTTTTTTAGTGGCCTCGGACAGCCGCTGATAAACCCGTCGGCAGTCGGCGATCGGCGTCTCACCACCGGTTGCCGGTGGGATCACACAGAAAAAGAAAATTCTCAGCGGAAAGCTACTCTGATAGGAGTTTTCGTTGTGCAAGAAGATCGTCTGATCGGCCGGAAAGTCGGTCGAAGAGTAGATCTTGCCAGTGATCTGGGAACGCGGCGAGGAGCGCTCCTTGTACTCCAAAGCGCTACCGGACACCGCTTCGATAAAATTTTCGAACTGCTCCTCGGTGTCGACATCAAAACCACGGAAAAGGATACCTCCGTGATGACAGAGCTTCTCCTGCAGCAGCGGGCGTTGGCGGCGCGCCCACTCGATCAACGCCACGCTGCCCGGCTCCGCCGGCTCGATCAGCAATGGCAGGAGTCCTTCTGCGAACAATGGCCGCATGGTCACCAGCTCGCCCGAGGTCACGCTCATGACCCGGCGGCGGGAGCCGCTGATTCCCGCCTGTAGGTGTTTGGGCAATGGTTTCTTCATCTTCTTCCTCGACTGACCGCCGACATCACGGGCTGACCGCCCGGCGGCGGGTGTTACGGAATTTCGCCAGATTGGCTTGCTTCAATTTCTTGCCGACACCCTGTTGGCGTTGGCGGCGCCCGGCCAGCACTTGTTGCCAGATCTCACCGATGGGGAGTTCGGGCTGGGCGACTCCGAGCCGCAAAATCTCTTGGTGATCATTGATCCAACGATCGACCCGAGCCGGCTCGAAGAGGTCGCGGCGGTACTCCCAGGTGCCGAAGAAACCGCCCTCCAATTGACGCAGATTAGCCACCAGATCGAAGCGCGCGGCGCGGCGCTCGACATGCACGGAAGACATCTTCAACCCTGGAAGATCCAAGTCCTGAAGCGGCGCGTTCTGCAGATTGAACGCCACCTGCACCAGCGGTGTGGCGCCGCTACGCCGCTCCGGCTGGATCTCTTCCACCAAACGATCGAAAGGCAACGCCTGGTGGGCGAAGGCGTTCAAACAAACACCACGCACCCGCTCAAGCAGCTGCACGAAGCTGGGCTCGCCCGATAGGTCGACTCGCAGCACAAGCGAGTTCACCAGACAACCGATCAGATTCTCGGTCTCGAGCCGCTCACGACTGCCGATATCCGTTCCCACCACCAGATCCTCGGCGCCGGTCTCGGCATGCAACAGAGAGAGGAAAGCGGTCAGCAAGGACATGTAGGGGGTCACTCCCGCCGCTCGACTGAAACTATCGAGGCGCTCGGCCCAGCCGGCTTCGAGGCGCTGATAGCGGGTGCCACCGGCGAAGCGCCCGCCGCGGCGCTGGTGATCGGCGGGTAGTTGCAAGAGCGCTGGCACGCCACTCAGCTGCCGGCGCCAGAAGATCAGCTCGTTTTCTACCCACTGCTGATCGAGCCAGTCCCGCTGCCAGCCGGCATAGTCGACATATTGAATCGGCAACGCCGGCAGCTCGGCCAACCGGCCCCGCTGCTGGGCTTCGTAGAGCTGAACCACCTCGCGCACCAGGACGGTGAACGACCAGGCGTCGGCGATGATGTGGTGAATGCAGAACAGCGCCAGATGCTGGTCAGCGGCAACCCGCAGCAGCAAGACCCGCACCAGGGGACCGCTGGCCAGAGCGAAGGGGCGATGAGCAAAATCGCCCAGCAGGCGGTGCGCGACCGGGTCGTGCTGTTGCGCGGGCAAACGGGTCAGATCAACCACTGGCGTCCGCAGCCGCCAGGGCTCGATGATCACCGCCTGCGGCTCTCCCTGTCGCGATTCGAATCGGGTGCGGAGGACTTCGTGGCGGCGCACGACGGTCTCGAAAGCCGCGGTCAGCACTGCGGCAGCGAGTTCACCCTCGAATCGGAAGGCCGAGAACATGTTGTATCCCGGATTCGCCGGCTCCAGTTGGGCCATGAACCACAGGCGCTGCTGAGCGTAGGACAGTGGATGCTGCTGATCGCGCTGGCGGCGCTCAATGGGCTGCGCGACCGGGCTGCCGACCGCCGCCGGATCCAAACGTCCGATCAGCTCGGCCTGGGCGCGCAATATCGGCGCTGAGAAGAGATGGTGCAGTTGCAGCCGGACGCCAAAAGCGCTCTGGACCCTGGCCAGCAAGCGAGTGGCCAACAGGGAATGCCCTCCCAGGGCAAAGAAGTCATCCTCTCGCCGCACTCCGGGAAGCTCGAGAGTCTCGCTCCAAATGCTCGCCAGCAGCTCTTCCGCCGTGCCCCGTGGGACCGACTCCGCCGCCGCTCGTGGGGCGGCCACTGGTGCTTTCTCCCGCAGCGCACGATGATCGAGCTTGCCATTGGGCAATCTAGGCAAGGACTGCAGCTGTAAGCAGGCCGCCGGCACCATGTATCGCGGCAGGCGCTCACTGACAAAGCGCCGTAGCTGGTCGGCTTGAATTCCGTCGCCGGTCGCCACCCAGGCCACCAGGCGAGCGGCGACACCCTCTCCACGGACCACCACCACGGCCTCACTCACCCCTGGATGTTGCCCCAGGCAAGCTTCGATATCGCCCAGCTCGACGCGATAGCCGCGCAACTTCACTTGCCGATCACCGCGGCCCAAGAAGTCCAGCTTGCCATCGGTCCGCCAACGGGCCAGATCACCGGTGCGGTAGAGCCTCGCCCCAGGACACCCGGCCAATGGATCGGGGACGAAACGCTCGGCACTCAAGGCCGGCGCAGCGAAGTAGCCTCGGCTCACGCCGTCACCGCCGATGTAGAGCTCCGCGGCGACGCCGATCGGCACTGGCGCCAAGTCCGAGTTGAGCAACCGCAGGGTGGTGTTATCGATAGCTCGCCCGATCGGCAGGCTGCCGGAAACCTCCTCGACCCGCTCGATGCTCGACCAGACGGTGGTCTCGGTGGGGCCGTAGAGGTTCCACAACGCCTTCACCCGCGGCCGCAATCGGCGGGCCAGATCCGGCGGCAGAACCTCACCACCGCACAGCGCCAGCAGCCCCGGTGTTCCTTCCCAACCCGACTCCAGCAGTAGTCGCCAGGTGGCTGGAGTGGCCTGCAGGGCGCTCACCTCACGCTGCCGCAGGAGGGTTTGCAGCCGCTCCCCAGCGGCCACATCCTGACCCCGCGCCAGCTCCAACCGGCCACCGACAATCAACGGCAGGAACAGCTCCAGCACCGCGATGTCGAAAGACAATGTGGTCACCGCCAACAAGGTGTCGCCAGCCCCAAGACCCGGCCGCTGGGCCATCGAGGCAAGGAAATTGCTCACCGCTTGATGCGGTACCTGGACTCCTTTGGGGCGACCGGTCGAACCCGAAGTGTAGACCACGTAGGCCAGACTCTGCGCCAGCTTGGGCGGCACCGGGCGGCACCCAACGGCCGCCTTCAGCGGTGCCTCGTCGATCACCCAGCGGGCAATGCCGGATGCTGGAAGTCGCTCTGCGCTGGCCCGCTCGGTCACCAGCAGACAAACGCCAGAATCCTCGACGATCTGCGCCAGCCGATGGGCCGGGAAGCCCGGATCGAGCGGCACGTAGGCCGCCCCGCTGTCGAGAATCGCCCACAGGGCGGCGATCATCTCCAGCGACCGCTCGACGCACAATCCCACCCGAGTCCCCGGTCCGACACCGCGCCGTTGGAGTTCGCCAAGCAGCACCCTCGCTCGCTCCTGGAGCTCGCCGTAGGTCAGCCGCTGACCCGCGCAGCTCACCGCGACCGCCGCCGGAGTGCGCTCCGCCTGCGCCGCCAGCAAGTCGGGTAAGGAAACGAACTGGGCCGCCGCGCGAGCCCGGTCGTTCCACTCCACGACCACCTGATGGCGCTCCGCCGAACTCAGCAGCAAATCACCATGGGAGCTCTCGGGAGCCCGCGAAAGCCGCGTCAAAATGCGTCCGTAGAGCCCGCCCATGGCCCGCATTTGCAGCGCTGAGAAGCGTGCCGGGTCGTAGTCGAGCTCGCAGCCAACCCTGCCATCGAGCAGGCCGACACCGCCCAGCACCTGCAGATCGAGGTCGGTCGGTTCGATGCGCTCGAAACCCAGGACCTCCATCCGGCCCGAGGACATCAGCTGATCGACGGCATGAAAATGTAGGTAGTTGAAGGCCGCCGTGAACATCGGTCCGTCTCCCCAGCGGCGCTGGACCTCGCCGAAGGGAAAGCGCCGATGCTCGAGCAGCCGCCGCTCACCGGCGAACACCTGGCGCAGCAGATCGAGCCAGCTGCCGTCGGCCAACCGCAAGCGTAGCGGCAGAGTGTTCAAGAACAGTCCGCGAAGCAGATCCGCCCCTGCGATCTCCGGTCGGCCGTGCAGCACCACGCCGGTCAGCAAGTCGGTCTGCCCCGACAACACTTGCAGCGCCTTCATATGGGCCGTCAGCAGCACCGTCTTGAGCGGCGTGCCAGCGAGACCGGCGGTACGCCGCAAGCCCTCGGAAACCGCCTCGGAAATGGCGATCGACTGGATCGAAACGGTCGCCGGCCGAGCACCGGATGGGTTGGGCCAACGGGGCAGCTCGAGCGCCTGCCAGCCGGCCAACATCTCCCCCCAGAAGCTCTCCGCCGCGGCCGAGCCGATGGCCAGCTGCTCGAGGTGGATGAAATCGCGATAGGTCACCGAGAGCGGCTTGGGTACTACCGGCGACGCGCCATCGAGCAGCTCGAAGTAGAGCTCGAAGATCTCCGCCAGGGTCGAGTGCAGACTCCAACCGTCGAAGATGGCGTGGTTCTCGGTCAGCGTCAGCTGGAAGGTCTCGGTAGTGCGCAGGTGGATGTGGAAGCGCAGCTGAGGCGCCTCGGTGAGGTCGAAGTGGCGGTGCTTCTCGACCTCCATCAAGACCATGATCCGGGCCTCCTGCTCGGCCGCCGGCAAGCCCCGCAGGTCGACCACCGCAACCTCTAGCTGGGCCTCACGATGTACTAGTTGCAGCGCTTCGCTGTAGCCGGTGAGATGGAACGAGGTCCGCATCATCGGCTGCCGCGCCACCACCTGTGCCACTGCCCGCTGGAAGACCTCGGCCTCGAACCGAGCCCGCAAATGCCAGCTATCGACATTGTGGTACAGCGGATCTTCCGGCGTCAGCTGCATGTGGTAGAGCATGCCCGCCTGCAGCACACTCAGCGGATAGGCATCCTCCACCGTCGCTGGCAAGAGCGCACGATCGGCCGCCGAGATCAGGCTCAGCGGCGCCGTCCGCACGGTCGGCTCGGCCGCCGCCAAGGTGTCCGAGGACTCGGCCAGCGCCGTCGCCAGCGCGCTGATCGTCTGATGCTGGAAGAGGTCCGGCAAGGACAGCGAGATCCCTTGCTCGGCGGCTCGCGCCAGCACCCGCAAGCTCAAGATCGAGTCGCCGCCGAGAGCGAAGAAATTATCTTCCACGCTCACCCGTTCGACTCCCAGAACCTCTTGCCAAACCGCCACTAGAAGGTGCTCCGTCGGACGCTCAGGCGCGACGTAGGAGACGCTGCTCGGCAACCGTTCGCCGGCCTCCGGTGCCGGCAAGGCCCGCCGGTCGAGCTTGCCGTTGGCGGTCAGCGGCAGGGCCGCCAACTCGACGAACACCGCCGGCAGCATGTAGGCCGGCAGCCGCGCTTCGAGGTGGGCGCGCAGCTGCTCGGGCCCCAGCTCCCCCGCCACCGTGGCCGCGGCCGGCACCACGTAGGCCACCAGGCGCGCTCCCTCCGCGTCGCCGTCGCGCCGCGCCACCACCGCCACCTCGGCCACCGCCCGATGCTCGCCCAGCACCGCTTCGATTTCCCCCAGCTCGATGCGAAAACCCCGCACCTTGACCTGCTGATCGAGCCGGCCGAGATACTCCACGCCACCATCCGCCAACCAGCGGCCGAGGTCCCCCGAGCGGTACAGCCGGTCGCCGGAACCGCCGCCGTAGGCATCCGGCACGAAACGCGCCGCGGTCAGGCCGGCACGCCCCAGGTAGCCCCGCGCCACGCCAGCGCCGCCAACCACCAGCTCGCCGCCGACCCCGCGCGGCACCGGCTGACCCAGTACGTCCAACACGAACAGCCGCAGATCCGCCAGCGGCCTGCCGATGGCGCTGCCGAAGCCCGAGCGCACCTCTGCTTCCAGCAGCCGGTGGTAGGTCACATGCACCGTCGTCTCGGTGATGCCGTACATGTTCACCAAGGCCGGCGCAGCGTCACCGTGCCGATCCACCCAGGCCGACAGGGTCGAGGGATCGAGCGCCTCGCCACCGAACACCACCCAGCGCAAGGCCAGCTCGGTGGGCCGCGCCGACTCCGTCTGGATCAGCTGGCGGAAGGCCGACGGGGTCTGATTGAGCACCGTCACCCCCTCGGCCGCCAGCAGCTCCAGGAAGCGCTCCGGCGAGCGGCTGACCCAATACGGCACCACCACCAACCGGCCACCATAGAGCAGGGCACCCCAGATCTCCCACACCGAAAAATCGAAGGCGTAGGAGTGGAAGAGGGTCCACACATCCGCCGCGCTGAAGTTGAACTCCGCCTCCGTCGAGCGCAGCAGCCGCAACACCTGGCCGTGGCTCACCACCACCCCCTTCGGCCGACCGGTCGAGCCCGAGGTGTAGATCACGTAGGCCGCTTGCGCGGGATCGCCAGCCACCCACGGGGGCAATGGCTCGGCCAGCTCCGCTGGCGGCTCACCGGCCTCGATCTCCACCACCGTCCCTGCTGCCGCCGGCAGCTGGTCGCGCAGCGCGGCGCAAGTCACCCAAGCCGTCGCACCGCTGTCGGCGGCGATGAAGCGCAGCCGCTCGGCCGGCACCTCGGGATCCACCGGCACATAGGCCGCGGCGCAGCGCAGGGTCGCCAGGATCGCCACCACCAGCGTCGGATCGCGGGGCAGCAGCAGAGCTACGAAATCTCCCGGCCGAACCCCGAACGACCCCAGCCGGCCGGCCAACGACTCGGCGGCCGCGTGCAGCTCGGAGTAGGTCTGGGAGTGCCCTTCGCAGCTCAGCGCCAGCGCCTCGGGTCGGCTCGCGGACGCCGCCACGAAGGCCTCCCACAAGCCGCCGGTGAACTCGAAGTTCGCCCCGGCGCCGCTCCATTCCACCACCAGCTCCTGGTGCTCAGCGGCGCTCAGCAGGGCCAGCGAGGCGAGTTCGGCGTCCGGCGCTTCGACCACCGCGTGCAGCAGACGCTCGTAGTAGGCGAGGAAACGTTGCGCCGTGGCGGCGTCGAATAGGTCCGTGGCGTACTCGAGGCGCAACAACGAGTGGTCCTCACCTCGGGCCAGCGAGAAGACCAGGTCGAACTTCGCGGTCTCGGTCTGAACATCCCACCGTTCGACCCGCAGATCTGGTAGCTCAAAGCTCTCGACCCCGGCGTCTTCGAAGGCGAAGAGCACGTTGAACAGCGGTGTGCGGTCGACCCGGCGCTCGATCCCGAGGTGCTCGATCAACTGCTCGAACTGAATGTCCTGGTTCTCGAAGGCCTCCAGGGAACGCTCTCTGACTGCGGCAGCGAGCGACTGAAAGCTAGCTCCAGGGCCAAGCTCGGTGCGCAGCACAATAGTGTTGGCGAAGAAGCCGATCAACGACTCGAGCTGCGGTCGGGTACGGCCGGAGATCGGACAGCCGACCAGGATGTCCCGCTCGCCGCTCAACCGCGCCAACAAGCCCTTCAGCACCGCCAGGTGAAACATGAAACCGGTCAGGCCGAGGCGCCCCGCGAGCTGTTGACCGGCGGCGGTCAAGGCACCGCTCAGCCGGCGACCACACACCGCGCCACGCTGCGAGCGGCGGGCGGGTCGCGGCCGATCGAGCGGCAGCGGCAGGAGCTCCAAGGCACCCGCCAGCCGCCGCCGCCAGTACTCCTGCTGGTCGACCAGCGCACCCTCGCTCAACATCCGCCGTTGCCAGGCGGCGTAGTCGCCATACTGAATCGGCAGCTTCGGCAACCGTGGCGTCCGTTCTTCGATCCGCGCCGCGTAGGCCTCCGACAGCTCGCGCATCAGCAGATCGATCGACGAGGCCTCACCGATCAAGTGATGCATGGTCAGCAGCAGGACATGGGCTGCTGAATCGGTCTTTAGCAGCATGAAACGTAGCAGCGGGCCGCGGCTCAAGTCGAAAGGACGCCGCAGCTGCTCGGCAATCCGCTCGGTCGTCAGCCACTCGCGCGCCGCTACGCTGAGACCGCGCAGGTCGACCAGGGGTAGCTCGATTTCGACCGTTTCTTCGACCCGCTGCCAAGGCAGTCCAGCGACCACTTCGACCCGCGAGCGCAGCACCTCATGGCGCGAGACCAGCAGGACAACGGCGGCGCGAAGAGCATCGACCCGCAGGCCCCCAGACCAGCGAAAGGCCTGGCTCAGGGTGTAGGCCAACGAGCCATCCTGCCACTGGTCGAGAAACCACACCCGCTGCTGAGCGAAGGATAGGGGCAGCTCGGCGCGCGACTCCAGTGGCTCGATCTTGGCGGCAGCTCCGGGCACCTCGCCGTCGTCGTCGTCGAGCAGCAAGTCGAGCAGCTCGAGCTGGTCGTCGAGCCGTTGCTCGTCCGCCGGATTCATCGCCCCGTCGGTCATACCTTGCCTCGCCGCCGTTGGGCCAACTTGTCGGCCAACTCGTCGGGTGACATCTGTTGAATCCGCAGCAGCAGCTCGGCCCGCTTCGCCAGCATGCCGGGGCGCCTCTCGTGATCCTCCAGCGCGCTGGCCAGCTGGGCGATGGTGGTGGCCTCGAACAGCTGTCGCAGGGGCAAATCGATCTTGAACGCTGAGCGCAGCTGGAAGATCAGCCGAGCGGCCAACAGGGAGTGTCCACCAAGCTCGAAGAAATCGTCGTGGATGTCCAAATCGTCACGACCCAACAGCTCGCTCCAGATGCCTACCAGAGCTTCTTCCAACGCCGAGCGCGGTGCCACCCGCAGGCGCTCGCCGGTGGTCTCAGCCAGCCGTGGCGCCGGCAATGCAGCACGGTCCAGCTTGCCGTTGGGAGTCCGTGGTAGCTGTTCGAGGTCGACGAAGAGAGTCGGCACCATATGCTCCGGAAGCTCGCTCCGCAGATGGTTGCGCAAGTGCCCTGCATCCGCTAGCTGAGCTTCCGCGGCGGCCACCCAATAGGCGACCAGCTGGAGATCCGCGGTTGCCGATTCATGGGTCACCACCACCGCCTCTGCAACTCCGGGATGGCGATCGAGATGGCTTTCAATCTCACCCAGCTCGATCCGGTGTCCGCGCACCTTGACCTGCTGATCGACCCGCCCAAGGAACTCCAGCACCCCATCGCGGCGGCGGCGGGCCAGGTCGCCGGTGGCATACATTCGCCGCCCTGCCCGCGAGGAGAAGGGATTGGGCACAAAGCAGTCGGCGGTCAGTGCCGGCCTTGCCAGATAACCCCGCACCACCCCCTGGCCGGCGATGAACAGCAGGCCAGGTATCCCCACCGGCTGCAGCTCGAGGCCGCCGCCGACGACGTGCAGCTCGGTGTTGGCGATCGGCCGGCCGATCGGCACGCTGCCGCCGCCGCGCTCCAGCCGCCAGGTCGAGGACCAGATGGTGGTCTCGGTCGGCCCGTACATGTTGTGAATCTCACCACCGCCGGCCAAGCTCTCAGCGAGCGACGGCGGCAGAGCCTCGCCGCCGAGCAGCAGACAGTCGACCTCGGCCAGCTCCTGACGGACCTCGGGATCCAGGGCCAGCATGGTCGCCATCGACGGGGTGCATTGGAAGTGGGTGACCCGGTGGCGGCGGATCTGCTCGCCGATGCCGATCTCCGGTTGGCCGCCGAGCAGGGTCGCCCGACGCACTTCGCTCTGCACCTCGGCGAGTCTTGACAGACCGGCGAGAACCTGGTCCTCCGCAATACCGAAATCGATCAAGCAAGCCACTTCATCGACGCCGATCTGACTCAGCCGGGCGACCATGTCGAAACAGCTCTGGCGAGTGCCCATCAAGCCGCTGGTGGCGAAGTAGCGCTCGAAGGAGAATTCCAACATGGCCTCCATGTCGGCTGCGGAAAGCTCGGTGTCCTGAAGATCCCAACCCAGGCTGACGGCGAGGTTCTTGACCAGCCCGGCCGAGCCGCGGAGATAGCTGTAGAAGGGCTGCCGCACGGTTTCCTTCGCCACCTCGAGGTCGTCGGCGACGAAGGCGTGCAACATCACCGAGACCTTGCCCGACTGTGGCTCGTGCCCGGCCTCTTGCCGCGCCTGGCGATAGATCTGGATGTTGGCCGCCAGCTGGTCGATGTCTTGACCGAGCATGTGGGTCAGCAGATGGGCGCCGAGCTCGCCGCCACGGCGAAAAGTCTCGGGACTACCGGCGGCGGTCACCCAGATCGGCAGCTCGGGCTGCACTGGCGGCGGCAAGATGGAGATCTCGGCCTCGGCGCCAACTCCGTCCGTCATGGTGACTTTCTCACCGCGCCACAGCCGGCGAATCGTCTCCAGGTTGCGGAACATCACGGCGTGACGATCTTGAAAGCTGTCCGGCGCCAGCACGAAGTCGTTGGCCACCCAGCCGGAGGCGATCGAGATGCCGACCCGGCCGCCGGAGATGTTGTCCACCACCGACCATTCCTCGGCCACTCGGACCGGGTTGTGCAATGGCAGCACCACGCTGCCAGCGCGGATCTGCACCCGTTCGGTGATGGCGGCGATCGCCGCACCGACCACCGAGGGGTTCGGATACAGACCACCAAAGTGGTGGAAATGACGCTCCGGGGTCCACACCGCGGCGAAGCCGAGACGATCGGCGATGCGCGCCCCCTCGAGCAACAGGCGGTAACGATCATGCTCCTGCTCCCCCAGGTCGCTGGCGAAGTAGAACAAGCTGAAGTCGATCTCGCGGCCGATCGTCCGCTCTGTGGATCCAGACCAAGCGGCGCGACTGGGCGCCGCCGGCTGCAACACCACCCGGTAGCCGCGGGTGAGGGGCCACAACAGCTCGAGCACCGAGATGTCGAACGAGATGCTGGTCACCGCCAACCAAGTTCCAGGCTGGTCGCGACCGACCTGCCGGTCCATGCCGACGAAGAAGTTGGCGACGCTGGCGTGATCGACCATCACCCCTTTGGGCCGACCGGTCGAGCCCGAGGTGTATATCACGTAGGCCAGTCGCTGCAGCGATTCATCCAGCGACGGCGGGTCCGAGCGCTGGCCGTCGATCAGCCACTGATCTCGTTCCGGGTCCACCACCACCCGGCGCGGATCCTCTAGGTCACCGAGCTCACCGGCATCGGCGATCAGCAGGGTCACCGCTGCATCGTCGAGCAGATAGGCCAAGCGGCGGGGCGGGTAGGAGGGATCCAACGGCAAGTAAGCAGCACCGGCCTTCAGCACCGCCAGCATGGCCACCACCATCTGCGGCGTGCGTCGCAAGTGGATTCCGACCAGGCTCTCCGGCCCAGCGCCCAGTGAGATCAAGTAGTGGGCCAGGCGATTGGCGCGCGCCTCGAGCTCGCCGTAAGTGATCTGTTGGTCGGCGAAGGTTAACGCCACCCGCCAGCGCTGGCGAGCAACCCGTGACTCGAACTGGCGGCTCAGCGGCAGCTTGCCAGGCCTCTCGACCGCGGCCATCTCGGCTACCGGCAGCTCGCTGGCGGTGTCGTTCCACTCACCGAGCAGCTGCCGGCGCTCCGCCGCGCTGAGCAGCGGCAGCTGCGCCAGATCAGCGCCGAGGGCGGCGCCCGACAACCCAGCCAGCAGGGTCTCCAGGTGCCCCCAGAGACGCGCGATCGTAGTGTTGTCGAAAAGCTCGTCACTGTACTCGAGGAAGCCCTGAAGCCGATCTCCGTCAGGGGCCAGAAAGAGGCTCAGGTCGTAGCGCGAAACCCGGGTCTCGACATCCTCCAAGCGCACTTCGAGGCGGTCAAATTCGACCCCTTCGGCGGGCACGTTCTGCAGCGCGAGCATCACTTGGAAGAGGGGTGAGAAGCTCAAAGAGCGTTCCGGCTCAAGTTCCTCAACCAGCTTCTCGAACGGCAGGTCCTGGTGGGCCGAGGTCGCCAGGGTGACCTCGCGAACCTGCCCGATGAGGCCCAGGAAAGTCTGCTCAGCGAGACCCTGCAAACGAAAAACCAGGGTGTTGACGAAGCAACCGACCAGCGGCTCGGTTTCTAGCCGGGTGCGCCCGGCCACCGGCACACCGATCGACAGGTCGGCACTGCCGGAGTAGCGCGCCAGCAGAGTGCTCCAAGCCGCAAGCAGCACCATGAACAGGGTCCCTCGGTGCTGCCGCCCGAGGCTCTCCAGAGCGGCGGTGCGCGAGGCGTCGAGTTGGACTGGTAGGCTGGCGCCAGAATTGCTCTGCACTGCCGGCCGCGGCCGGTCTGTGGGTAGATTCAGCAGGGCTGGCGCGCCAGCCAACCGCGAGCGCCAAAACTCCAACTCATCGGTCAATGCCTGGCCTTGCAACCAGTCTTGCTGCCAGGCCGCGTAGTCGACGTATTGCACCGGCAGCTCGGCGAGCTGTGCTGAGCAGCCACGGCGGCGGGCTCCGTAGTGGGTGGCAAGCTCCCGCAGCAGCAAGCCGGTCGACCAGCCGTCGCCGACGATGTGATGCACATTGAGCAGCAGTGAGTAGTCCCGCTCGGCAAGCCGCAACAGCGCCGTTCGCAGCAGTGGGCCACGGCGCAGATCGAAACCGCGGGCCGCGTCGGCGGCCGCCAGGCGCGCCGCTTCGGACTCCGCCGAGGCGGCCCGCAGACCCACCAAGTCGATCACTGGCAGGGCCACGGGCACCGGCCCATGCAGCCGCAGCCGCGGCGCCCCATCGGCCGGCTCGAAGGTCGAACGCAGCACTTCCTGGCGGGCAACAAGGTCTGAGAAAGCCTCCCTCAACGCGCCAATGTCGAGCACGCCGCCCATTCGCAGCCGTAACGGCAGGTTGTAGAGCGGGCTCTCAGGATCGAGCTGATCGATGAACCAAAGCCGCCGTTGGGCAAAGGAAGCCGGCAACTCAGCCGACCTGGGCAGCCGTTCGATCGGTGCTGGCAGCGAGTCTCCGCCGCGGCCTCGGGCTACCTCGACATAGGCGCTCAACGCACCGAGGGTCGGCAGCTCGAACAGCTTCAGCAACGGAATCTCGACCGCCAGTGTGGTTTGCAGCCGGGAGATCGCTCGGGTGGCGTGTAGCGAGTGGCCACCGAGCGTGAAGAAATCGTCTTCGACATGAATCCGATCGAGCCCGAGGACCTCCATCCAGATCGCGGCGACCATCTCTTCGGTCAGATTGCGCGGCAAGGTTCGCAGCCCGTCGGTGGTGTTCACTGCCACTTCGCGACTGGCCAGCGCCCGGCGATCCACCTTGCCACTGGTCAGCCGGGGCAGTTCGCCCAGCACCACGAAAGTGCTGGGCACTAAGCTGGGCGGTAGCTCGTGGGCAAGGTCCTGGCGTAGCTGGCGAGTGTCCAAAGCGGCCTGCGAACGGCCGACGACATAGGCCACCAGCGCCTTGTCGGCGCCAGCACCGCGAGCGACCACCGCGGCCCCCTCGATGGCGGGATGCTCAGCCAGCCGGGCCTCGATCTCCCCCGGCTCGATGCGTACCCCCCGCACCTTGACCTGCTGATCGGCGCGGCCCAAGTACTCCAGCCGACCGTCGGCCAGCCGGCGCGTCCGGTCACCGGTACGGTAGAGCCGGCCACCGGCACGCGGCGACCACGGGTCGGGAACGAAGTGCTCGGCGGTTAAGGCAGCGCGACCCTGGTAGCCCCGCGCCAAGCTCGGACCGGCGACGTAGAGTTCGCCAGCAGCCGCCGCCGGCAACGGCTCCAAACCGGCGTCCAACACCGACAAGCGCAGATTGCCCAAAGGCCGGCCGATCGGTACGATCTGCCCCGCCCCGGCCTGGCCCCGGCGACAGCGGTGGTGGCTGGCGTCGATCGCCGTCTCGGTGGGGCCGTAAAGGTTGATCAGCTCGGCGTCCAGCAGCGACTCGAAGCGCCCGCGCAGCGCCTCCGGCAGCGCTTCTCCACCGCTGAAGACCCACCGCAGACTGCCGCACGAAGCCGCCCCGACCTCCTCTAGCCAGACTTGCAACTGCGACGGAACCAGCTGCAGCACACTTACCCCGCGCGCCTCGATCAGCTGCCGTAGATAGGCCATGTCGCGATGACCACCGTCTCGCGCCAGCTCGACCGAGGCCCCCGCCAACAGCGGTGTCAGCAGCTCCCACATCGAGGCGTCAAACGACAACGGGGTCTTCTGCAGAACCCGGTCCTCAGCTTCCAGCGGATACTCCGACTGCATCCACAGCACCCGGTTGGCGATCGCCCGATGCGAAACCATCACCCCCTTCGGCCGGCCGGTCGAACCCGAGGTATAGATCAGGTAGGCCAGTTGCTCGGCCGTCACCGACACCGCGGTTGCCGCCCGCTGGCGACGCCCGGCAACCGCCTGGGAAAGCTCTATGACCGGCAGGTCACCGCTCAGTCCAGCGGTCTGTGGCCGCGTCGTCCAGGCCGAGTCGACCAGCAGCAGCGAGGTACCGCTGTCCTCGATCAGGTAGCTCAGCCGCGCCGCCGGATAGTCTGGATCCAGCGGCACGACGGTGCCACCGCCACTCAAGATGGCCAGCAGACCGGCCACCATCTCCGGCGAGCGGACGCTCGACAGGCCCACCCGGGTCTCCGCCACCATGCCTCGCGAGCGCAGCGAGCCCGACAGCTGATCGACCCGCGACCAGAGCTCGGCGTAACTCCACGACACGGCGCCCTGCGCCACCGCCTGCAGACCGCCGCAATCAGCGCGCCGAGCGAGCAGCGGGCCGAGCAGCGAGTCGGCGCCGTAAGACACCGCCGTATCGTTCCAATCCCACAGCAGCTGATGCCGCTCGGCGCGACTCAGAATCCCCCATTGCGACGGCGCGACGACCTCTCCCGCCACCAGGTTCCGCAGCAAGGTCGTAAGGTGATCGAGCAGCCGGCCGATGGTGGTCGGGTCGAATCTTGCCGGGTCGTAGGCCGCCGTGAAGGCCAGCTCGGAGGTCCGGGCGGCACTGAGCACCAGCGGATAGTTGGTGCGCTCGAAGAACAGTAAGCGGCCCACACGGGGCGCCGCCTGGCGCTGCTCCATGAGCCCCACCAAGGGGTAGTTCTCGAACACCAACAAGCTCTCGAACAACGGCTGATCCGCCGCCAAACCGCAGAGCTGTTGAATCTCGGCCAGGGGTGTGTGCTGGTGAGATCTCGCCTCGCTCTGGCCGGCCTGAACCCGCCTCAACCAGCCGATCAAGGTCGCCGACGACGGTACTTCGAGACGCGCCGGAAGAGTGTTGATGAACACCCCGACCATCCGTTCTGAGTCCTCCACGGAAGCTTGGCGGCCGGCCGCCACGGTGCCGAAGACAACTTCTTGATGGCCGCTGTAGAGCGACAGCAGACGCGCCCAGGCGCTCTCGAACAGCGTGTTGAGGGTCAAGCGGTGCCGGCGGACCAAGTCGTCCAAGGCTGCCGCCAGTCGAGCCGGCAGCACCAGCCGCTGCTCGGCCACCCGCGAGCTGGCCTCTGTCAGCGACGCTGGACGGTCGATGCCGAGGGGAGTCGGTGCATCGAAACCGCTCAATCGCCGACGCCAGTATGCCAATGACGGTGCCGCTTGCCGACCCTGCAACCAACGCAGATGGCCGCTTGGCGAGGGCGCCGCCGACAGCCCGGCGGGGCGCCCTTCGATCAAGGCGTCATAGAGCTCGAACAGCTCTCGAATCACCAGCGCCACCGACCATCCATCGAGCAGCAGATGGTGAAAGCTCCAGATCAGCCGCTGCCGGCCTGCGCCGAGCTCGATCATCGCCAGGCGCCAGGCCGGACGGCGGGAGAGGTCGAAACCACGCTGGCGCTCGGCGACCATCAGCGCCGCGACCCGCGAATCCTGCTCCACCGCCGGCAGGGCACTCCAGTCGAGGACCTCGGCGCTGGCCTGGTGCTCAGGCAGCACCGCCACCAGCGGTCGCTCGAGTCCCTGCCACAGCAGCAGCGCTCGCAACATCGGATGGCGACTGGCGATCTGCCCCCAGGCCTCGAGCAAGACCTTGGAGTCGAGCTCGCCGAGCAGCTCACAGCTCATCTGCTCGGTGTAGAGATCGGAAGCCGGCGCCGCCAAGGCGTGAAACAGCATGCCCTCTTGGGTCGGGGTCAGCGGCAGCAGGTCTTCGATCTCTCCAACCGTCGTCCGCAGCTCATCCAGAGCTGGCTGATCGAGGTCGGCGAGGGGGAAGTCCGAGGGGGTGAAGCCGCGGTTGGCCGGCTTCGAGCAATGGTCGATCCAGGCGCCCAGCCGGCCGATGAAATCGTTCGCCAGGCTGCCGATCGTCTGCCGTCGGTGGGCACCTCGAGAGAACTCCCAATCCACCAGCAAGCGACCCTCGCGCACCTTGACGCTGATCTCCAACAGATGGCTGCGCTGCTGCCGGCGACTACGCTCGGCCGGCTGCTCCTCGGCAATCAACTTCAGCATATCGGTTGAGCCAATCACGCCATCGAGTTGACCGAGATAGTTGAACAGCACTTCGGCGCTACCCTTGTCTACCACATCCTCGCCGTCGCTGAGATAGCGCAGCATGCCCCAGCCCCGACCTTGATCCGGCACCGCTCGCAGCTGCTCCTTCACCTGCTTCAGATGAGCGCCGCCGGCGCTGACCTCGCCAAGCTCCAGGCGTAGCGGGAAGAGGCTGGTGAACCAGCCCACGGTACGCGCCACATCTAGCTTGGCCAGACCGTCGAATTGGCGGCCATGACCCTCCAGATCGATCTTCACCGCGCGGTCGCCGGACCAGGCGGTGAGGGTCTCCGCCAAAGCGGTGAGCAGGATCTCCTGAACGTCCGTTCGATAGGCCCGTGGTGCCTGCTCAAGCAGCGTTTGAGTGCTCTCGACCGGCAATTGGACGCGCACCACCTCGGCCTCGCCAACCGTTCCTCGGCCGCCGTCGATATCCACCGGCAGCGGCCGGCTCGGCCGGCTAGCGTGGCGCCAATAGTCGACCTCGGCGACCCTCGCTTCTGCACCGGCGGTCGCCATCAGGTGCTCCACCCAGGTCTGATAAGAGGTGGTCGGCGGCAGCGGTGAGGGCTGGCTTCCGGCCTCGAGCTGACCGTAGGTCCTTTCCAGGTCCAGCACCAGCAAACGCCAGGAAACGCCATCCACCACCAGGTGGTGGGCGATCCACAGCAGCCTCCCTGGCTGCTCGCCGTGGTCCAGCAGCAACCAACGCACCACCGGTCCAATGCTCAAATTGAGGCTGGCTTGAGCTCGGCGAACCAGGCGATCGCGAGCCACAGACCGGTGGCCCTGGCGCAAATGGCTCAAGTCGATCCGGGTCCAGGGCAGCGTCGAATCGGGCGCCGAGCAATGCTGGCGCCAGCGCCCGCCGCGATCCTCAAACCGCAACCGCAAGGCATCGTGCCGACGCAGCATCAACCGCGCCGCTACCGCCAGGCGAGCGGGGTCGAGAGCTGTTGGCGTGGCCAGCAAGAGAGCCTGATTGAAATGCCAAGGCTCGGCCGGTTGCTGCTCGAAGAACCACTGCTGAATCGGACTCAGCGGGACCTCGCCACGCATCGGCGCGGCTGCTGCCATCTCACCCTCTGTCAGCTCACTTTCGAAGCTGCCCAGGCGAGCGAGCTCGGCGATGGTCGGCGCCTGAAAAACGTCCTGAGCACCGAGCCGCAACCCCTCGGCGGCCGCCTGAGCGACCACCTGAAGAGAGAGGATCGAGTCGCCACCGAGGGCGAAGAAATCATCGTGGATGCCGACTCGCTCAACCCCTAGAGCGGCGGCCCACAAGCGGCTCAAGCACTTCTCGGCCGCGGTTCCGGCCGCGACGTAGGCCGACTCAAACTCGCTGCCGCGGGAGTCCGGCGCGGGCAGAGCCTGGCGATCGAGCTTGCCGCTGGCATTGAGCGGTAGCTGTCCAAGGAAGGTGAAAGTCGCCGGGATCATGTGGCCGGGAAGGCACTGGCCCAGATGCTCCCGCAACTCGGCGATACCCTCGCGAAGGCCTACCACATAAGCATCGAGCCGGCTCTCGCCCGCTTTTGTGGCGCCGACCGCGGCCGCGGCGGCGGCCACCCTTGGGTAGTTTTCCAAAGCAGCTTCGATCTCACCCAGCTCGATGCGAAATCCTCGCAACTTGACCTGATGGTCGAGTCGGCCGAGATACTCGATCGAGCCATCGGCCCGATAGCGCGCCAGATCACCGCTGCGGTAGAGCCGCTGCGCTGGCGGTTGCTGAGCTAGAGGGTCGGGGACAAAAGTCCTAGCGGTCAGTGCTGGCCGCTGCCGATAGCCACGGGCCAGCGCGACGCCACCAATGCACAGCTCGCCGGCAACCCCGACCGGCACAGGCCTCGCCCGCCGGTCGAGCAAGCGGATTCGCACGTTGTCGATCGGCCGCCCGATCGGCACCATGCCCTGGTGATCAGCAGCACCACAGCGCCGAGCGGTGACATCCACCGCCGCTTCGGTGGGACCATAGAGATTGTGCAGCGGAGCCTTGAGGCGGCGGTCTGCCCGGCGCACCAGGTCCGCGGTCAGCGCCTCCCCGCTGCAGATCACCTGGCGCAGGATGCCCTGGGTCTTCTCGACCCCCGCAGCGAGCAGGAAAACGCGCAGCAGCGAAGGAACGAAATGGATCGTGGTGATCCGCTGCTCGATCAAGGCCGACACCAGGTAGGCAGAATCACGGTGACCACCAGGGCGCGCCATCACCACCGTCGCACCGCAGAGCAGTGGCCAGAAGAGCTCCCAAACCGAGACATCGAAACTGGTCGGAGTCTTCTGCAAGATCCGATCGCCGGGTATCAGGGCGAAGCGCGATTGGGTCCACAACAGCCGGTTGACTACTCCCCGATGTTGATTCATCACCCCCTTCGGCCTGCCGGTCGAACCCGAGGTGTAGATCACATAGGCCAGGTTCTCGGGCAGTGCCCGCCGGTACTGACCACCGGGCTCGGCAGTAGCTGATCTGACGACCGGTTGATCGAGATCCTCGTCCAGCCGCAGCACCGGCACCGCGGCAGAGGGTAGGGCGCCGGCCAAGTCACTCTGCGCGACGACCAGCGATGCGCCGCTGTCTTCGATCATGAACAGCAAGCGCTCGGCGGGATAGTCCGGATCGAGGGGCAGATAAGCGGCGCCAGCCCGCAGAATCCCGACCAGGCCGATCAGCAGCTCGAGGGAACGCTCGGCGAGCACGCCGACCACCGACTCGGGACCGACGCCGCGCTCGCCCAAGTGGTCGGCCAGCCAACCGGCCCGCCGCCAGAGCTCGGCGAAGCTCAGGACGCCAGAATCAGCGACGACGGCGATGATGTCGGGGCCGCGCGCGGTGTTTCGCTGGATGAGCTCGGTCAACGTCTGATCTGCCGAGGCGTAGGCCACCGCGCTGTCCGCCCACTCGACCAGCAGCTGCTGGCGCTGCGCCCGGTCGAGGATGGGCAGAGAAGCAACCGGCTGTCGGGGCGCATCCAGGATGCCGACTAGCAGACTCTGCAACTGCTCGAGCCAGCGCAACACCGTCGTCGAATCGTAGAGTGCCGTGCTGTACTCGGCCCACAGCAAGTCCCCCCCGGGTTGCCGCCGCAAACCAACGCTGAGGTCGAACTTGCTCTGCGGAGTCACCAGCTCCTCAACCGCGACCTCGGTCTCACCAAGCCGCAACAAGGCTGGTGGCTCTTCCAACAACAGCATGATTTGAAAGAGGGGGTTGCGACTTCGGTCGCGACTCAGATCGAGGCTCTGAACGAGCAGCTCGAAAGGCACATCCTGGTGCGCGTCAGCTTCTAGCACCGATCGCCGGCTGAGCCGCAAGAGATCGAGAAAGCTCTCACTACCTTCTACCTCAAGGCGCATCACCTGGGTATTGACAAAGACCCCCAGAAGCCTCTCGCTCTCCAGCCGGTTGCGATTGGCGACGGCGGTACCAAGGCGCTGATCCTGTTCGCCGGTAAGGCGGAAGAGGAGCACCTGAAAAGCTGCCAGCACCGTCATGAACAGCGACCCACCATGGGCCTGGCCAAAATGTTCAAGAGCCCGGAGATCGATCTTCGTCAAGTGCCTCTCGACCCGGCCGCCAGCGAAGTCAAAAGTCGCCGGTCGAGGCCGATCACCGGCGAGCTCGACACCGCTGCCACTGCCGGCAAGCTGCTGGCGCCAGTAGCGGATCTGGGATTCGTAGACCCCATCCTCGAACCAGCGCCGCTGCCAGCCGGCGAAATCCTGATAGTTGATCGCCGGCCGCCCCAGGCTGGGCCGATGGCCGGCGGCGAGGTCACCGTAGGTCGCCGCTAGTTCGCTCAGCAGCAGGTCGATGGACCAGCCGTCGGCAATGATGTGGTGCAGGCAGACCGCCAACCCCACACCCTCCGCCCCGAGATCTAGCCACAGCGTCCGCAGCAGCGGCCCACGGCGCAAGTCAAACCGCCGGCTGGCGAAGCTCCGAGCCAGCGCCGCGAGTTCCACTTGCCGATCGGCGGCGCCGAGATGGTCGAGATCGACCCGTGGAGTGCAGTGAGCGGTCAGCCCCATAACCTGCTGCGCGGCTTTGCCGTGATGCTCGACAAAACAAGTGCGGAGCAGGGTTTGGCGGCGCGCGATCTCGGTCAATGCGGCATCCAACAAGCGCCGCTCCAAGACCCCCGCGGCGAGGCGCAACAGCGATGGCATGTTGTAGGCGGCGCCACAGCCGGGAAGGTGGCTCAAGAACCACAAGCGCTGTTGCGGAAACGACAGCGGCCAAGGCCCGGAGCCCTCGATCGGAGTCAAGGGCAACCGGGTCGGTCCGGCGGCGACCTGCGCCTGCTCGATGACTTCAGCTAAGCGGTAGAGTTCGGGGGCTTCGAACAACGCCCGCAGCGGCAGCTCGACGCCAAACTCCTCGGCGATCCGCGAACTGACTTGGGTGCCGAGCAGGGAATGTCCACCGAGGGCAAAGAAATCGTCGTTCCTGCCGACCTCGCCTCTGCCCAGAACCTCGCCCCAGATCCGACCCAAGCGCTGCTCAGTAACAGAGGCGAACTCAGCGCTCCGGCCCACCTGCCAACGGGGCACCGGCAGCGCCGCCCGGTCGATCTTGCCACTGCGGGTTAGCGGTAGCCGCGGCAGCTCCACCCAGGCCGCCGGCAGCATGTACTCGGGCAACGTTTTGGCCAGCCTCTGGCGCAGCTCGGCGAAACTCGGCAGCGGTTGCCGGGGCACCAAATAGGCTGCCAAACGCCCCGCTCCACGGGGATCCTCCAGCAGCACTACAACCGCCTCACTGACCTCTGGCAAGGCGGCACAGGCGGCTTCGATCTCTCCCAATTCGATGCGGAAGCCGCGGAGCTTGACCTGCTGGTCGAAGCGACCCAGAAACTCCAGCTGACCGTCGCCGCGATAGCGCGCCAGGTCACCGGTCCGGTAGAGGCGCTCACCCGGATGAACAGAGAATGGATTGGCGACGAAGCTGCCGGCAGTCAGTCCGGGCCGACCGAGATAGCCTCTGGCCAAGCCAACCCCTGACAGGCAAAGTTCGCCGATCGCTCCAGGCAGCGCCGCCTGCAATGCACCATCCACCAAAAAGACCCGAGTATTGCTCAGCGGCCGGCCGATCGGCGGCTGCACCCCGGCAGCCAAGTCGCGGCCGACCCGACCGGCAGTCGCATTGACAGTGCATTCCGTTGGTCCATAGATGTTGTACGTGGGGATGTTCCATGGCAGAGCCCCCGGCAATCGCAACCGATCACCGCCGGTGGTGAGGGCCCGCAACATCCCCTCGCTTGGCCACTCGAAGTCGCACAAGCGCTCCATCATCGGCGTCGAGACATCGCTGATTTGAATGCGCTCTTCGACCAACCAGCGGCGCAACTCGCCAGGTGCCAGACGAATCTCGTCCGCTGGCAGATGCAGGCTGGCGCCAGCGGCCAGATGACACCAGAGCTCGCCCACGGCGACATCGAAAGCCGGTCCAGCCAACTGAGCCGCCCGATCTCCCGGCTGGATCTGGAAAGTCCGCTGATACCAATGCACCAGGTGTTGCAGACTGGCGTGGCTCACCCCGACCGGCTTAGGCCGGCCGCTCGAGCCCGAGGTGTAGATCACGTAGGCCAGTGACTGGCGAGGAATCCGCACGCTGTTGCCAACACCATGGGTGCTGGCCGGCATGGGCTCGTCCAGATTCACCACCTGAGCGCCGCATTCCGCCAGCCGCCCGCCAGCCGAACCGTCACTCAGCACCAACTCCACGCCAAGGTCTTCGACCATCCAAGCCAGCCGCCGCGGGGGCAATTTCGGATCCAGCGGCAAATAAGCGGCGCCAGTCTTTAGAATGGCCAAGGCGCCGACCACCATCGCGGCGGAACGATCAGCCAGTAGACCAACGCAAGTTTCGCTGCCGGCGCCCAGCGCGATCAACCGTCGTGCCTGGGCCGCGGACGCTTGCAGCAACTGGCCGTAAGTCAGCTGGCGCTGGCCGTCGTCGATAGCCAGAGCCTGGGGATCGCGGGACGCCTGGGCGGCGAGCAGTTGCGGCACGAGACCGGTGGCGGCATAGCTCACCTGGGTGTCGTTCCACTCCACCAGCAGTTGCTGCCGCTGACTGGCGGTCAGTAGCGACAGCGCGCTCAGCACTGCCCGCGGCTTGGCCAGCACTTCCTCCACCACCTGCAGCCAAGCGCCCAGGAAGCGTTGCGCGCTCGAGCGGTCGAACAGATCGGTGCTGAACTCCAGCTCCAGCCTCAGCCGGTCGCCAACCGGCGCCACTGAGAAGCACAGATCGAATTGCGCGCTACAGCCCTCGAGATCCACCGCCTTAAGTTCGAAGCCGGCGAACTCGATCTGGGAGCCGCTGGCGGCAAGCGAGAACTCGGCCAGCCCCTGACCAACACCGGGAGCCTCCTGTTGGAAGGCGAACATCGCCTGGAAAATCGGCGAGCGGCTGGCATCGCGCTGCGGCTGCAGGTCTTGAGCCAACAGCGCAAAAGGAAGAGCGGCGTGCTCGAGAGCCGCCAGCACCGTCGCCCGGGTTCTGCCGAGCAGTTCGGAGAAGTCCATGCCCGGCCCCAGCTCGGTGCGCAGCACCACGGGGTTGACAAAGTAGCCCACCAAACCCGCCAGCCCTGAGCCCTGCCCAGCCTCCCGGCCGGAGGTCGGCGAACCGATCAACGGCTCCGACGAACCCGTCAAGCGGCACAGCAAGACCTGAAAGGAGGCCAGCAAGGTCACGTACAAAGTCGCGGAATGGGCCCATCCAAGGGCCTCCAAGGCCGCCGCCTGCCGCTCACCAAGCCAGCTCGCGACGGTCTCGCCGCGGAAGGTCTGGGCGCTCGGTCGCGGCCGATCAGCCGGTAACCGCAAGTCGAAACCGTGACCGCCAAGTTGCTGACGCCAAAAGCGCCGCAAAACTTTGCCCTGGTCCGTTTGCAACAGCTCCCTCTGTTGCCGGACGCAGGCGGCGAACCAGCCCGCCGGCAACGGACTGTCTACGGCGGCGCCAGCCACTGTCCTACTACCCACCACGGCGAGGTAGAGCGCTTCGAGCTCGCGCAGCAGGATCCCCAGCGACCAGAAATCGCCGATCAGGTGATGGAGTGCCAGAACCAGGACAAAGCGGTCCGGCGATTGCCGCAGCAAGCACAGCCGGATCAGCGGCCCGCCATCCAGCTCAAAGGGACCCCAGGCCCGCCGCAGGAGTTCGCGCCGCAATCGTGAATCGTCCCAACTGGCAGCGTCGATCTCGAGAAAATCGGCGGCGGTTCCTTCGACCACTCGCTGGAACGGCTTGCCTCGCTGATCACCGAATACGCAACGCAGCGCCTCGTGCCTGCCGACCAGAGCGCTGAAAGCCTGTCCCAGAACCGCGCCGTCGATCGCGCCGATCCCTGCCGCGGCATGGGATATCAGGTAAGCGCGGTTTCCGGGCTGCAGCTTCTCCAAGAACCACAACGCCTCCTGACCGTGGGTCAGGTCGAACGGCACGCCGACGGCAAATTCTTCGCATCCCTCCCGGGCCAGGGCGCTCTCGAGAATCGCAGTCGGCGCCGGTTCGGGCGCCGTCAAGCCGGCAAGAACCTGCTCACACAGTTGGTCGACGGAACCCTCGCCAAGCAGTAGATGGAGCGGAACCGCGACCCCAAATCGCGCTTCGAGCTGGTTGCTGAGTTCCACCGCTCGCAACGAGTCCAGGCCCCAGGCGACCAAGGGGCCTGCCGCCGGCAGCTGGCTCGTCGGCACTGCCAGCACTCGGCCGACCAGAGCGCGAACCACGTTCGCTAGCCGAGTCAGGCGTTCTCCGGCGTGGAGAGCTAACAGCTCGGCTCGATCCAGCATATCCACCAAGGGTTCTGGATCCGAGGCGCTCGCCGCAGCCGCGACGAGCAGCGGAAGCTCGCCGGCCAGGTAGGCATCCCGGACGGCGGATCGCCGCAGCTTGCCGCTCGAGGTGCGCGGCATCTTGCCGGCGCCGATCAGTACTACTTCCTCGACTGAGACCTCCTGCTGCTCGGCGATCGCTGCCCGAATCGCCGCCGTGACCTCGTCGTGCGCAGCCTTGCTCCGCCGATCGATCTCACAGACAATCACCGCCCCTTCGCGATCCTGATAGTGCACCGAGAACGCCGCCGAACCATTCGGCCGCACCGCCGGATGGCCGTTCTCCGCCGCCTGTTCGAGATCCTGCGGATAGAGGTTGCGACCGCGGATAATCAGTAGATCCTTGATCCGACCGCTGACGAAGAGCTCCCCAGCGACCAGAAAACCGAGGTCGCCGGACTTAAGAAACGGCCCACGATCGGGCTCATCGGTGAGCACCGCGCCGAAGATGGCCAGGGTCGACTCCGGCTGATTCCAATAGCCCGAGGCGACACTGGTGCCGCTGATCCAGATCTCGCCGACCCGGCCCGGCGGCTGCTCCCGACAGCTCTCTGGGTCGACGATCAGCACCTCTTGCCCATGCACCGCCGATCCACAGCCGACGAGGTGAGAAGCCCCTGCCGCGGCATCGCTGACGGTTCTCGCCCGGCCCTCGTGCTCATAGGTCTGGCGGTCTAGAGCCTCGACCACCGGAACCCCATCGGTAGAGGCAGTCACCAAGAGGGTGGATTCAGCAAGACCGTAGCAAGGGCAGAAAGCGGAACGCCTGAAGCCCCACGGCAAAAACATCTCGGCAAAACGCTCCAAGGTCTGTGCACGAACCGGCTCCGCACCGTTGAAAGCGGTCTGCCAGGTCGACAGATCAAGGCCCTGAACCTGCTCCTCGGTCATCCGCTTGACGCAAAGCTCGTAAGCGAAGCTCGGCCCGCCACTGGTGGTGGCGCCATACTTCGAGAT
The DNA here is from genome assembly GCA_965248925.1 of Candidatus Multivoradales bacterium. Taxonomy (GTDB): domain Bacteria; phylum Acidobacteriota; class Thermoanaerobaculia; order Multivoradales; family J023; genus CBDFLE01. The sequence goes on from CBDFLE010000005.1 coordinate 2,294,979, forward strand.
CGCCTGCAGCCAATTCGCCGGCCGCTGCAAGAACGATATCGGCGACAGCAAGATGCAGTGGGCGCCGACAAACAGAGGCTGCAACATCCCGCCGATCAACCCCATGTCGTGGTAGAGCGGCAACCAGCTGACAATCACCGAGTTGTGGTCCTGGCGGAAGACGCGGCGAATCGCCTCTTCGTTGTGCGACAGGTTGGCGTGGGTCACCATCACACCCTTGGGCAGGGAGGTCGATCCGGAGGTGTATTGCAAGAACGCCAGCGTCTCGGGTAGCGGCTCAAGCGGCGACCAATCGCTAGCCGGCGGCTCGCCCAAGTCGTCGATCTCCAACCAGCGGCAGCTGGAGAAGGCCGGAATCACCGCCGCCAACTTGGCCAGACGGCGCCGCAGCTTGCGGGTCGTCAGAATCAACGTGGGATCGGCATCGGCACAGATCGCTTCGAGAGTCCGTGGTCGCCGGCCAAGGCGCGGAGGGTAGGCGGGCACCGCGACGACACCGGCGCTCAGACAGCCCAAGAAAGCGTGCAAGAACTCAAGACTCGGGGGGAAGAGCAGCACGGCGCGCTCGCCAGGAGCAGCGAGCTTGGAGATCGCAGCACCTGCCGCCAGCACACCTTGCTCCAGCTGCCGGTAGGTTTGCTCGGCCGCCACTAACTTGCCGTCGCGCAAGAAGGTGAAGGCGGTCCTGTCACCATGCTCCGCGGCTTGCTGCCGCAGTAGCTCGATGACGCTCTTTCCAAGGACGTGGGTGTTCATCTCCAAAGCGCTGCCGGTGCGTAGCCCGGAGGCCACGGCATGGTCGAACCGTTTCAGCTAGTGGTAGGTAGCCGGACCAGGCGCCGGGGGCTCTCCGCGAGGCCAGCGGAGAAATCTCGACGAATATGCCAACTACCCCTCTATAACGCAAAGAACTCTGGCAAAAAGAACAACTCAACTTAGACTAGTCTGCACACTCTAACGTCAATCAGCAGCGTACCGCCGCAATCAGAAACACCTCTGCAAGAGCGTGATTTCTTTCCATGACCATGGACGCCCTTCGAGGTTTGGCGAGCTGCGAACGGTACGGGATAATGGCCGCCGTGAAGGAATCAAAACTGTGAAGGAATCGAAGATTGGCATCGCCCTGACCATTCTCGCGGTAGTCGGTTGTTTGATAAGCGCCCGTTCGCTAACCCCGCCACCGGTTCGTGCAGTTTCAGAAAGCATTGACCTATTCTCTGCCCACCGCGCCATGCGGCATCTCGATCGCTTGGCTATCGACCCTCGTGCCACTGGCTCCGAAGGGAACGAGCGGGCACGCCGGTACATCACCGAGCAGATCGAGTCAATGGGTTTGGCTGTCGAACTCCAGAACGGACTTTCAATTGATCGAAACTCCTGGCTCGACGTCGCCAATGTGACCAACGTCTTGACCAGAATCGAAGGTAGCGATTCCCAAGCCGGGTGCCTTTTGATCGCCGCACACTACGACACTGTTCCGACCAGCCCAGGAGCCGCCGACAACGGCTCCGCGGTAGCGTCGGCGCTCGAAGTGGTACGAATTCTCACTCTGGGACCTAAACCTCGTAACGATTTGATATTCCTTTTCAGTGACGGCGAAGAACCTGGCCTGCGTGGCGCGCATATTTTCATGTCACAGCACCGCTGGGCCAAGGAAATTGACTTTGCTATCAATTTTGAGGCAAGAGGCACTAACGGTCCGACCTTGATGTTCGAGAGTAGTCCGAAAAACTCTCGCCTGGCCGCTTTGCTAGCGCAATCCAGCGCCCATCCAATAGCATTCTCATACGCGCCCGAGGTCTACAAGAGACTTGGCAACGACACCGATTTTTCCGTTTTTAGATCATTCGGTATCGAGGGCCTAAATTTCGCCTACATCGGCGGCGCTGACAAGTATCACACCTCCCGCGACGACCCGAGTGAGCTTGATCCCCGGAGCCTTCAGCATCAAGGTGATCTACTCCTGAGCTTGAGTAGAGATCTGGGCAACCAAGACCTCTCTGACTTACAATCTGCCGCCGATGCGACGTTCTTCACACTGCCCCTTCTCGGACTTGTCGTCTATACCAACTCCATCGGCTGGATCATGGCTCTGCTTGCGGTTTCACTGTTGCTGGGCAAGCTCGCGAGGGGGCTCCTCAGCCACACGATCAAGTTACTGAAAGTGCTTGCCGCGTCCGGTCTCTTGTTGATTTGTGTAGCGCTCTGCGGAGTGGCCGCGGACTTTTTGGCTCGCGCCCTAGGCCGCGATTTCAACCTCAGCCATGGTTGGTCGACAACCTCGCTCTATCTGATCGCCTTGACCCTGGCCGTGTTCGCCCTGGCTGTTCTTTTCTATCGCTTGTGCGAGGGTAAATTCGGCGATGAGCTTCCACTTGGCGGTCTCTTGCTGATAGCAGTCTTGGTGATTCTCATCGGCCGGTTGGCCCCGGGCGCCAGCTACCTTTTCGCTATTCCTCTCTTGCTGGCCTCGATCACCGAGTTCTTTCGTAGCTCCTCCAGGAGGCAGGGAAATCCCCCGGTTGGGGAAATTCTACTGCTAGCGGCAACTCTGATCGCCGTGGTGCTGATCTGGACACCGACGTTGGTACTGACGCGAGAAGCGCTGGGGAACAACGCCACCCCGATCATCGCTGGCGTGGTCTTTTTACTACTCTCGTGTCTGTTGGCTCCGCACCTGCTCCTGCTGGTTCGGGGTTGGCGCCAAGGGATGCCCACGGTCATCGCGACCTTGCCGGTAGTCCTGCTCCTGGTGGGCATCGCCTACGCCGGCTCCGGTATCGACAGCGACGATCCAAAAGCCAACAGCGTCTTCTATGTCCGCGATGCAGACCTGGATTCGCAGCACTGGATGACTTTTGATCATCAGCTGGACTCATGGACGGAGCAGTTCTTCGAAGTTCGCCCAGAGTCCACCCCAGCACCAGCGTTCTTGGGATTCACCAGCCAGATCCTGGCCGGCAGCGCTCCAGCCGTCGATCTGGGCCACGGCGTGGCAGAGATCTTCAGCGTCGAGCCAACCGCCACCGGCCGCCGGATCGAGCTCCGGCTACGCTGGCCATTTCGCGTTCATCGCGCATTGCTCTACTTCGATCTCGGCGACCGGGGCGTGGTCGAAGCGGTCGGCGGCCACCCTTTCGATCCAGCCGACGACGACGAGAATCCGCTCTTCGGCCAGAGAATGGCCTTTTACGGCCCGCCTGTGGAAGGCATCGAGCTGGCCCTTCACCTGAGCGGCGACCAGCCGCTGAAGCTCACCCTAGTCGCCCAACGCTACGCCCTGCCCAACCTCGCCGATTTCTCCTATTCCCCTCGCCCCGCCGAGACTCGGCCCAGACAGAGCTGGGTCACTGATTCGACATTTATCAAGAACACGATCCTGGTTGAACCCGCGACTGCACCCAACGCAGGTCGAGTCGACCGAGTACTTCTGGTCGGTCAGCCGCCGTTGTGAAACCGAGAGGAATGCAATGCCTGTGAAGCACCTTCTGAGCCTTGGAGATCTGAGCCCTGACGTAGTCCTCCACCTAGTGGACCGCGCGGTGGCTTTCTCCGCCTCCAAGCAACCTTCAAAGGTCCTGAAGGACAAGATCGTCGGCATCTACTTCAGCAAATCTTCGACCCGCACCAGGACCTCATTCGCCGTCGGAGCGATGAAGCTCGGTGCCGATACGATCATTTACGGTGCTGGCGACTTGCAGCTCTGCACAGGCGAAACCCTCACCGACACCTCGCGAGTTTTGTCGGGCTACCTCGATGGACTGGTGGTCAGGACCAACGGTCCGCAGGCCGAAATGGCGGCGCTCTGCCATGACCAGATGGCGGTCATCAACGCCATGAGCCAAGAGGAACACCCGACTCAAGCGATCGGTGACTTGGGTACTTTGAAAGAGTGCTTTGGCCACCTCGATGGGCTGCGGGTGCTCTACCTCGGCGACGGCAACAACACCACCACCGCACTGGCCCGGGCCTGCTCGATAGTTCCTGGGATGGAGTTCCACATCGTCACCCCGGAAGGTCACGGCATCGACCCCAGCCTGCTGGCGCATTGTCACCACCGCGCCACCGCGAACGGCGGCAAGATCTCGCAGCAACACTCGATCAACGCGCTGCCCTCGGAAGTCGACGCGGTCTACACCACGCGCTGGCAGACGATGGGCGAAGGTAAGCCCGGCGACGACGGCTGGAAGGAGAAATTCCAACCCTATCGGGTCGACCAGGAGCTCATGGGGCGGGTTTCCAAAGCAGACGGGTCGACCATTTTCATGCATGACCTACCGGCCGTTCGCGGCGAGGACGTCACCGACGCGGTGCTTGACAGCAAGGCCAGCTGGGCCTGGCGGCAAGCCAACTTCAAGCTCTACAGCGCGATGGCCGTATTGGAGTGGTGCTTCGCCGGTTGATCGGGCTGCCGAATTTGCGGCCCGTTGGAAGACTGGGGAGATAATTCTCTAGCTGCGTGGCAAGCGGACCCTAACTAGGCGACAATCCCGTCGAAGGTGTAGGGTTTTACCGGAGAAGGCAGAAAAAGGGGCACAGGGAGAGAACAACACCTTGCCGCTCACGATCTTCGCCACGAGGTTCTGGCATGGCGATGAAATGGGGCGGCAACTCCGAAAATTCGGAGTAGGAGAGCATCGGTGGGGAGCGTGAAGATGCCCGTCCGACCTGGACCTTCGGCCGGGTGCAGCCTCGATACTTACAGGCCATTTGGCCAACTTCTGGCTCGCGATCCGCATTCCGAGGGAACGCGGCTGGTTGTGCTTGCGCTCGAGACAGGCCACCAGGCTCGCGCCCCTGTTCGCTACCTTGCCCTCTTGGGCGACCACCACCGCCGCAACCTGATCGACCCCGATCAGCTGCCAATGCAAACTTATCAGCCTACCCCAGGCTCCAAGGTTCCAAGGTGACGTGATGAATCCTCTCGCCTGTCTACTCCCCAGCTTATGCGTCTGCCTCGTCTGGCTCGCCCAGCCGGCCGACGCCGCGACATCAACGGCGGCCGAGACGACCTTTCTTCCCGAGCTGACCGTGCTAGCCCTCGATCCAGCCGCCCAAGGCGCAGTAGTGAAGGTGGCAGACGGCGACTTGCTGTTGCTGGTCGCTGGCGATCTGCTGCCCGGTGAGGCGATCAAGGTGCGCCGCGTCCTGGCAGACCGGCTGGTGCTGAGTGAGCGCCTGCCCTCGGGCGTCCAGCGTCTCGCCTGGCTCTACCTGATCGACCCCGACAGTGGTCGCTCGCAGCTGCGTTACCTCGACCGACTACCCGCTGACAACTCCCTCCAGCTGAGCCCGGCAACCCCGGATCTGGGCACGGAAGACCGCCGATGAAGACCTGCCGCAGATCGTCGCTAGCTCTCATTCTCGGGCTACCCCTGCTCTTGGCACTGCTGTGGATCGGGGCATCGCCAGTGGCGGCAGACTCGCTCTGGCTGAGCACCGATCCGCTTGCTACCAAGGATCCAGCAGCAGCGCCCAAGGCTGACCACGTCACCTTTCGCCAAGACCATGGTGTGGTGGCGGTGCTGGAGGTCGAAGGCAATTACGATCTGCGCATCGACGGTGTGCTCAACAGCGAGCTGCGGGCCGCGGTGGGCCAGGAATTCTTGGCTCACCATCCCGACATCTACGATTTCCTGGTTGTTTTTACTTCTTTCGAAGTGGATCTGGGCCCGCAAGTGCTGGGCAACCATCTCGGCTTGCGCAATTCGGTCGCCGGCATCGGCTTGCCACTGTTCGACAACAGCTCGCTGTTCGGCAGCAACAGCCGGTTACAGGGCTACATCGACATGCGGTCGGTAACCCAAAATCCCACCCAACCGCTGGCTGCAGAATTCGAATCCACCCTCACCGTGCTCAGCCACGAACTAATGCACCAATGGTGCTGCTATGTCGACTTTGAACTCGCCAATGGCTCGATCAGCGACTCGCTGCGAGCCGCCAACGGCCATTGGAGTTATCTGTTAGCTAGCGACGCCTCGGTGATGTACGGCGGTGAATGGCAGGACCAGGGTGACGGCACCTTCAGCAACTTGCGACGCCAACGCGCCTACGGCCCGCTGGACCGCTATCTGGCCGGATGGCTGAGCACCGAGGAGGTGCCGGCGGCGCTGCTGATCGACAATCCAGCGATCGACCCGGCCACTCCGCCGCCAGCACCGGGGACGCTGCTCAGCGGCATCGCCTCGGCGATCGAAATCGCCGCTGTGGTCGCCGCCGAGGGCCCGCGCCTGCCAGCCACCGACCAGGCGCAGCGGGACTTCCGCATCGCTTTTCTGCTGCTGCTGCGACCGGGCGAGGCCGTCGCCAATCGAGACCTGGCCGGCCTCGAGCGTGTCGCCGCCGAGATCGCCACCCGCTTCACCGTGCTCAGTGGCGGTCAGGCGCTGGCCGACAGCGGGCCTTTGGCCGACTCCGAGGGCACGATTGGTACCCCAGGCGGCACTTTCGGTGGTGATCCACGACCCGCCCAGGACCTGGACCTAGCGGCCGCGCTGACCTGGCTGCGCGGCCGCCAACAGCCTGCCGGCTATTGGCAAGACACCGCCGGTACGCGGGTGCGCGACACGGTGATCGCCCTGCGCACCTTGAATGCTCTCGATCCCACCTTCACCGGCGCTCCGCAGGCCCTTGTCTGGCTGGCACAACAAGAGCAGCCCAGCACCGACTCGGTGGCTCGCCTGGCCGCCGCCCTGAGCCTCGCCGGGCAGGACGTCAGCAACCTCCGCGAGCAGCTCGCCGGGCGCCAGAACGCCGGCGGCGGCTGGGGCATCGAAGCCAACGCGGCTAGCGATCCCCTCGACACCGCCCTGGCTTTAGTGGTCCTCGGCGGCGCCCTGGCCGAAGATCCGGCGGTCGGCTTTCTCGAAGCCAGCCAGCGGACTGATGGTGGTTGGGGACACGTTGCCGCAGGACCCAGTCGCACCACCACCACCACCACGGTACTCCGCGCTTTGCAGGCCGCCGATCGTCAGGGAGCTGCACTCGACGCCGCTTTGAGCTTTCTCGGCGGTCGTCAGAATGGCAACGACGGCGGCTTTGGCGATAGCCCGTCGACGGTGCACGACACCGCCCAGGTGATCTCCACTTTGAGCCGCCTGGAAGCCCTCGAGCACATCGACTCGGCGGCAGCCAAGGACTTTCTCGCCGGCCGTCAAACCGACGATGGCAGCTGGGACGGCAGCGTTTACGCCACCGCCTTGGCGGTCGACTCCCTGCGCCGCTTCGAAGTCCCGGACTGGAACTTCGCCCAGGGCCTGTCGGCGCAGCCGGCTTCCCCCCGCGATGGCCAGCGGGTACAGCTCGAAGTGAGCGTGCGTAACGCTAGCTCGGCGGCGGCGCCCGCCGCCACCTTGCGCTTCTACAACCACCCACCAGAGCAAGGGGGCATAGTGATCGGCGACGAAGTCCCGATCCCCGCCTTGCTCCTCGGTCAGAGCGCCACCCTGGGCACTACCTGGGACACTTTCGACCAGGCCGGGCCACGGCGACTGGTGGCGGTGATCGACCCTGACAATCTGGTCGCCGAAGCCGACGAATTGAACAATCGCAGCCAGCTCGATCTCACCGTCGAGCCACCCCCCGCCGGGATCGACCTGGAGATCGACGCCAGCGAAGTGATCGCCATGCCGGCGCACCCTACCCGTCTGCCTACTGCGGTCGAAATCGCCGCCGTAGTGCGCAACTTCGGCAGCAGCGACGCGGCAAACGTGGTCCTGCGCCTATTCCTCGGCGAGCCCGAGTTCGGCCAACTGCTCGACCAAATCGTGCTGCCCCAGGTCGCCGCCCGCAACAGCAGCAGCGGTCTCTTGACTTTCCAATTGAGCGATCCGGGCAGCTTCGAGCTGTGGGTCGAGGCGGCCCCGGAGGGCGATGTCGAGCCCAGCAACAACCGGGCGCTGGTGCGGGTGGAGACCGCCCCAGCCCTCGACCTGGAAATTCTGGCCAGCGACCTGCAAGTCTCCGCCGACCCTGCTGTGCTCGGTTCCGATGTCACCTTTACGGTGTTGGCGCACAACCGTGGCACGGTGGACTCGGTGAGTTTCGCCCTGGCTTTGTCGGTGAGCGACGGCACCGAGGTCCGCCAACTGCCGACCCTCAGCACCCAATTGGCCGCCGGCCAGACGGTCGAGCTGGAGATCCACTGGCGGGTCGATCTCACCGGCGCCTTGACCTTCACTGCCGCTGCCGACCCGGATGGGCTGCTGCCGGAGAACGACCGGGACAACAACCAGGCGAGCTTGGCTTTCACCGCCAGCGCATTGACCGAGCCCAACCTCAGCGTGGCATCGCTCGACCTGAGCTTCGACCCGGAACCGGCCCTCGCCGGCGCACCGCTACAGCTGTCGATTCTGCTGCGCAACACCGGCGGCACCGCCCTGAGCAATGTGGCGGTCGCTTTCTGGGACGGCCATCCGCAGCAGGGAGGCAGCCGCATCACCGAGACGACGGTCGCCGCCCTGGCCGCTGGCGACCAAGCCCTAGTCAGCGCCAGCTGGATGGTCAGCGGCGACCAAGATCGACTGATCTATGCCACCGCCGACCCGGATGATGCGGTGGCCGAAATCGACGAGAGCGACAATCTCGCCTTCCGTCCACTGAGCGTTCTCGGTCTGCCCGACCTGGTGCTCTCGGACGCCGCCCTGAGCCTCACTCCCCCCTTCCCGACACCGGGGGAGACGGCCTTGCTCAGCGCCCGGATCAGCAACCTCGGCGAGCGCCCCGCCGGTCCTTTTGCGGTTCGTGCTCTGCGTCTCGACGCGGCCGGCAACGAAGTGCTGATCGGTGAGCAGAGCCTCAGCATTGCCGCCTTCGACGAGGACTCGGTGAGCTTCTCCCTGACCCTGCCCGCGGACGATCAACCCGGACTGCTGCGGATCATCGCCGACGTCTTGGACGAGGTGGTCGAAGGCCACGAGGACAACAACCAAGCCAGCTTGGCTTTCGCCGTTCAAGGCAGCGATTTCTTCGTCAGCGAGCGCTATTTCTCGCCCGACGGCGACGGTCTGCAAGACAGCACCCGACTGTTCTTCCGCCTACCGGCGGCGGCCGATGTCGACCTGGTGGTGCGCAACCTCGAGGGGGCCGCGATCCGCCGCTTCGAACATGTGCTAGCGAACGGCGCTAGCAGCGGCGAGACGCTGTGGGACGGCCGCGACGATCAAGGGCGCTTGGCGATCGATGGCGACTACCGGCTGACCATCGAGTCGCATCCCGAGGGCGAGACGCTGGGCGAGGTGCTGGGCACGGCGCTGGTCAGTCTCGACACCAACCACTCCAGCTCTCGCCTGGCTTTGGGTAGCGAGTTCGCTCGCTTCACCCGCTTCACTTGCGAACTCTACGAAGCGCAGCGTTTTGAGCTCAGCGACGACGAACGTTGGCTCTACTTCCAGGCCCTCGACGACACCTTCCAACCCGGCCTTTACCGGGCTCGGCCCAGCGGTCCAGGGGTGCCACAAGAGGTCTTGCGCGGTCGCTTAACCGACTTCGCGGTTTCCGCCAACGCCAGCCGGCTGGCCTTCTCGCCCGATCTGGCATTCGGCGATTTTGAAGATGTCTTCCTGGCCGCTGGCGATGGCAGCTCCGCCAGCTTGGCGCGTCCCGCCAGCCGGGTGCTGGCGTTCGACTACCTCGACCGCCTGTTGCTGTTGCACCGCGCCGGCAACGACCACTTAGAAGCCCTGCCGCGAGGCGGCGGCTTGCCCATCGAGCTGGCCTCTTGGCCGGCCACCGAAGACTGGCGCTACGCCCTGTCGAGGGATCGCCAGAGCTTGGCGATCCTGCTCGATGGCAGCGAAATGCGCCTCTTCGACCTGCTCAGTGGCACTACGGCGACGCTCACTATCCCCGGCGCTAGTGATCCCTTCACCCTGCCTAGAGACGGTGGCGATCACGCTGTCATGCGCTGGTCCCCGGACGGCAGCCTGCTGGCCATCGCCGATGAGGACGGCGAACAGTTGCACCTGCTGGATCAGGGCGGCACCCTGCTGCACAGCGTGCCGTTAGCCGCGGCTGACTATCCCGCGGCGTTGCAGGACCTCGACGAATTCAGCCCCCAGGACTATGCCAACGCGAACTTGCGAGCTGTGCGACCGATCGAATGGAACAGCCGCGGTGACCAGCTTGCGGTGCTGCTGATCTTCAGCGGCAATGGCATTGACTTCTTCGCCGTGATGACGGTCGACGCCAGCACCGGCAGCGCCGCCGCAGCAGCTTGGTCGGCAGCGGTCGAGACCGCGCCGGTCATGTCGCCGGTGATCCTCGGCAAGGCTCTCGGCGAACCCAGCGAGCTGTTGCCCTTCGAAAGCGGGCAGATTCCCTCGCGCATCGAATGGTGGCACCCTGACGAGCAGCTGTTGCTCTATGGCCCGCAGGGCATCGAGCTACGGCCGGGGCTACCCTTGGATCGGGTATTCGAGGATTTCGACGACTTCAGCCCCCTGGCTTTTCTGCCCAGTGGCCGCGGCCTGATCTTCTCTACAGTTGACGGCATCGACGATCCCGGCTGTTTTGGCGACGATGTGCCAGATCTGTGGTCCTTCTTCTCGCTACTGAATCTGTGGGTCGAACTCACCGTCGAGGCCAGCGAGCAGCTCGGCACTTTCCAGCTCAGTGGCACCGCCGCCGACCTTCACCTCGCCAATTGGCGCCTGGAATGGCGGCGCACTACCGAGCTCGAAGAGGTTTGGCGACCGATCGCCGCGCCGTCGTCGACCGCGGTGGTCGATCAGCCCTTGGCGCAGTGGATAGCACCGGGACCGGGACTCTACGAAGTCCGCTTGCTGGTCACCGACCTCGCCGGCAACCAACGCCAGGTGCGCCGCATGGTGGCCAACGCCGACACTCCGTCGATCGCCAATGTGCGGCTCGAACCGGCGGTGTTCTCCACCACCGGTGGGTCGACCCTGGCCAACCACACTGAAGTGATCTACGACGTCTTGCTGCCGGTCAACCTGCGTTTCGATATTTTCGACGTTTCAGGCACCTTCGTCACCACTCTCCTGCGAGACCACCCCACCGCTGGCTCGGGCTTCCGCCAGCTGTGGAACGGCACTGACTCCCTCGGCCGACCGGTGCCGGACGGCGGCTATATCATCCGCGTCGCCGGCCTCGAGTTGGCGGTAGAAATCGACTCGGCGACACCGCGGATCGAGCATGGCGCCACCCTGCGTACTGAGCGCCGGATCGAGGGCAGCTGCGGAGACTTGCTGCCCATCCAGGATCTGCAACCGCTGCGGCTGTTTGACTTCTTCGAACCCAACTTGGATACGACCTCCTTCGAGCACGGTGCCGGCGCCACGCCAGCAATCTGGCAACCGGTCGGCAGCGACCTGATCGACTGCTTCGCTAGTCAGACCTCGGATTTGCGGTGTCAGATCAGCGTGCCCTCATTGACCGCAGCGACTAGCTATCGCGCCACCGCCACCGACCTGGCCGGCAACCGCTCGGTGGTGGTGTCGCCACCGAGGGTGCAAACCGCCCTGCTGATCGAGAGGATCGATCCCCCTGCGGCCGGTCGCGACCGTCGGCTCGGCGGTCGCCTACAGCCGTTCTTCCCGCCCTCGCTGCCCGGCGATCTGCTGCTGCATCAAGCTCAACTGCTGCGTCTGTTGGTTGCCGAATCGACCGCCGCGGCGCTGAATTCGATCAGCATCCAGTACCGTCCAATCAACGCGGCCGCTCCCTGGTTATCCCAGACGGTCGCCAGCTCAGCGCCCTTGGATGGTCGCTTCGAGGTAATTTGGGACGCCACCTTGGCCCTTCGCGGCGTGGAGTTGGAAGTGCGCCTGCGCGGCCTGGCCAGCGATGGCTCGGAACTGCTGTCGAATTCCTTCCCGCTGCTGCTCGACCCGGTCGAATCCCGCGGCCGACTGCGCCCCGCCGATCTCGAACCGACGGCCCCCCACGGCGAGTTGCTCAGTACTTTGCTGACCGAGGCCGCACTCGATCTTGACCATCAAAGCGTGCTCTGGGCGGTGGTTAAGAGTGATGATCCGACCCTCCGGCTGAGTGCCTCGATCTCCAGTCTCGACGACCCAGCCTTCGCCTCAAGCCAGGCCCTAGCGGTGGCCATCAGCGCTCAGGGGATCTACCTGCTGGTGCCGCGCCAGCCACTCGACGACGACTCCACTTATCTGCTGAGCTTCCGCCTCAGCCGCCCCCTGTCCTGCCCCGACGGTGGCCTGCCGTTTTCCTTGGATTCCAGTCTGGGTTCCGCGCTGAGTGTGGAGATCGACAGTCGCTTCGAGGCCACCGACTGCGACCCTGCAGACGCCAGCTTGGAAATCTCGATGGTGCCTCGGGGCGGGGCGCTGGTCAGCCTGCGACTCGAACAGCGACTAGGCGACGAACTCAGCACGGTGTTCAGCATTCAGCAGCCGGAGGATGGCGAGACCTACCGTTTCACGCCCTCGTTGAGCCTGCCGCTGGAGCAAGCAGTGACTTTCATTGCCGCGGTCCAAGACGGCTCCGGCATCCCTGCCTACGCCCAACTCGAGCTACCCGGCCAGCCTGCGCTGCCGCTTCTCGACCTCACCCAGCCCGGCGCCAGCCAGCGCCTGTGCGGCGGCGCCGAGATCCCGCTGGCGGGCTCGATCGACAGCGAACTGCTTTTCGCCTACCGCCTGCAGCTGAGTCGCGACGGCGAATCGTTCTCAACCTTTCACGAAGTCACGCAGGCCACCAGCCTTGACAGTCTGCTAGCGATCTACGGCGACGCCGACGAAGAACCCTCCTTGGCCGCCGGCCCAGCCAGTTGGCGTTTGCAGGTGGTCGATATTGGTGGCAATGTGGTTTGCGCCGAAGTCGCGACCGAGATCGTCGAACTTCAAGCGATGCCGCTGATCGCTCTCGACAACCCTTTGATCTCCCCCAACGGCGATGGCCTCCTCGACCAGCTGACGGTGACCTACGACAGCGCTGATCCGGCCACCCTGAGCCTGGCGATTCGCGATCCGGCTGGCAATCTAGTGCGCCAGCTGGCCAGCAGCGTGGCCATCCAAGGCAGCGGCGCCTTGAGCTGGGATGGACATGACGCCTCAAACCAACTGGTGGCGGATGGGGTCTACACCGTGGCCGCCAACTTCGGCGGCCTGTGTGGCGATCTGCAAAGCCTGCTGCTAGCGGTGGAGGTCGACACCACGGCGCCAGAAGTCGCCATCGCCTTCCCCCGTCCGGGCGATCCCCTCGACACCCTGATCGAGATCTTCGGCAGCGCCATCGACCGAAATTTCTCGCAGTTCACTGTCGAGCGCAGCGCCACCGGCAGCGCGGTGTGGAGCCTGATCGACAGCGCTACCACGCCACGGCAAGACGGCCTGTTGGCAGTGTGGAATAGCTTCGGTCTGCAGGGTGCGCACAGCTTGCGTCTCAGCGCCAGCGACCGGGCCGGCAACCGGGCCAGCACTCAGGTCGACTTGTTCTTCGATCAGCGCCTGGAGCTGATCAGCGACCTCAGCGCGGTGCCCCGGCTGCTGTCGCCCAACGGCGATGGCCAACTCGACGCCAGCTCGATCGTCTTCGGCCTCAGCGCCGCGGCGCGGATCGACTTGCAAATCGTCAACAGCGACGGCGCGGTGCAGCTCGACTTGCTGAGCGCGGTCGAGCGCGGCGCCGGCACCCACCCCGCCCGCTGGACCGGTGAACTGGCCGGTGGCATCTTGGCCGACGACGGCGACTACCGCCTGCGACTCACCGCCGCCCCTCTCGACCAGCCGTTGGCGCTGCAAGTCGAAGACCTCGTGCTGAGTGTCGATGCGAGCCCTCCGACCCTGGCTCTCAGCCAGCCCGGCGCGGGCAGCGTGGTGCGCGGCACCGCGGCCATCACCGGTTCGGTGACCGATCCTCACCTGCTGGCTTACCGGGTCGAACTGGCGAGCGGCGACGCCGGCCCGTGGAGTGTGCTGGCGACCGGCAGCGTCGAGCGGCTCGACTACGACTTCGCCCACCTCGCCAACGTGACCGAGGGTGGTTACTTCCTCCGTCTAGCGGCCGAGGACAGTGCCGCCAACGGCAGTTCGTTGCCAGTCGCCTTCACCGTCGACAACACACCGCCCGAAGTCAGCTGGCAGCTACCTGAGAACGGTGCGGTGTTGAGCGGGGTGAACGGCCCGCAGAACTTGCTCGGCAGCCTGGTGGAGCTGAACCTGGTGCAATACCGCATCGAATTCGGCGCCGGTTCCAACCCCGCCAGTTGGCTGCCGATTGCCTTCGGCACCGAAGTCAGCGGCAGCACCGTCAGCACGCCTTGGGACATCGCCGCCGTGGCCGATGGCCCCTACATCCTGCGCTTGCTGGCCGAAGATGGCGCCGGCTGGATCAGCGAGGCTCGGCGCTCGATAGAGATCGACAACAGCCCGCCGATGGTCGCCCTGACCGCTCCTGGCGATGGCGACTTCATCACCGAGCCAACGGCGATTCTCGGCACCGCCACCGACGCCCACCTGCTGGACTATCGCCTGGCGGTCGCCGCCGCCGGCAGCCAGGCATTCACCGAGGTCTTCGTCGGCCAACAAGCGGTGATGACTGGCCTGCTAGCCAACTGGGCGGCCCTGCCGCCGGACGGTCCCCACACCCTACGGCTCAGCGCCACCGACCTGGCCGGCCAGCAAGCCAGCGTTGAGATCGAGGTCGAGATCGACCTCACCCCACCTCCACCGGTAGTGCTCAGCGGCGAGCTGCAGCAGAGCCGCGACGCCCACTTATCGTGGACCAGTTCGGCCGCCGCCGACTTGGCGGGCTATGAGATTCAGCGCGACGGCGTCGAGATCAGCGGCAGCCCGACCCAGACCACCCAACTGGTCGACGCCGCTCTCACCACCGGCAGCTACTTCTACACCGTGCGCGCCATCGACCACGCCGGTTTGCGCAGTCCTGCTTCGAACGAGGTCGAGCTGACCGTCGATATCGATCCGCCGCTGGCGGTGCTGTTGCGGCCGGCTGACGGGCAGCGGGTGCGCGGTCTGGTCGAGGTCCTCGGCAGCGCCCACAGCGCCCTCGACTTCGCCGAATATCGCCTGTCGATCGCCGAGGGTGATCTGAGCACCGGCGAGGGCAGCTGGCAGCTGCTAAGACGCTCACCGGTGCCGGTGCTGGCTGGCGACCTGGGCCAGTGGCAGGCGCCAACACTCAGCGACGCGACCTACACCCTGCGTCTCGAAGCCGAGGATCTGGTCGGCAACGTCGCCGACGTGCGCTTGCTGTTGACCGTCGACAACGCGCCGCCGGCCACCCCGACCGGCCTGGCCGCCAACGCCAACGGTGACGACGTCACCACCAGCTGGGATGCCAACATCGAGCCCGACCTGGCCGGCTATCTGCTCTACCGCGATGGCCAGCCGCTCGGCGACGGCAGCGACACCGGCGACTTCGGCAACCTCCTGATCGAGCCCAGCGGCAATCCCCTGGAGCTTTACCTCGATACCGACGTCGCCGACGCCGAGCACATCTACACGGTCGTGGCAATTGATCTGGCCGGCAATCTCAGTCCGCCCTCCGCCCCAGCGCATGTGGTGGTCGAGACCGGCCCACCGCGAGCGATCCTGGTCAGCCCCGAAGACGGCAGGGAGTTCGATCAGACTCTATTCCTCGCCGCCATCGCCGAAGATGGCGACATCGCGCAAGTGCAATTCCAGCAGCGGGCGACCGGCGCAGCCATCTGGACCGATCTGTCGATCGATCTGACGCCGCCCTGGGAGGCCACTTGGGACCCCGGCATCCTGCCTTTCGGCGGCTACCAGCTGCGCGCCTTGGCGACTGACTTTGGTGCTCGCGGCGATGCCAATCCGCCGTCCTTGTCCGTCACCTACCGTGATCTCACCGCCCCGGCGGCGGTCGATGGCCTGACTCTGGTGGCGGTCGATGGCGGCCAGGTCGAGCTGAGTTGGAATGCCAACACCAGCGACCCAGACCTCGCTGGCTACCGGGTCTTCCGCGCCGTGTCGAGCGAGTCACCAACGGCGCTCAACAGCAACCCGATCAGCGCCACCACCTACACCGACAACGGCCTCGCCGACAGCCGCTATGACTACACGGTGCGGGCTGTGGACGACCAAGGCAATGTCTCGTTGGCCTCGAATTCGGTCGACGCACTGATCTACACGCCAACCCTCGACCCACTGCTATCACCCACGCCGGAGAGTTCGCTCGACGCCACCGGCACCACCCCAGTGGCCGGCGCCAGCATCGAAGCAGTCCTGGTCGGCCCGGCCGGCAGCCAGACCTTGGCGGCCGTACTGGCCGACGCCGCCGGTGTCTTCGTGCTGCCGGCGGTCAGCCTGCAAGCGGGCGATCAAACCCTAACCGTGCGCAGCCGCAGTGGCGTGGTGCTGAGCAAGCCGGCCAGTCAAGGGGTGATCTCGGCTCCACCCCCGGCCGCCCCCAGCGGCTTGGCAGCGGTGGTCACCGGCCAGCAAGTAGAGCTGTCGTGGAACGCCAACAGCGAGCCCGACCTGCTGGGCTATCACTTGCTGCGCGACGATCTGCGGCTGACCGAACCGGCGCTGACCAATCCCGACTACAACGAGAGCTTGGCCGACGGCACTTACGGCTACCGGGTCCAGGCGGTCAACATCCACGGCTTCGAAAGTCCGCTCTCAGCACTGCTCGAGGTCGAGGTCGGCGACGGCCTGGCCCCCGAACCGGTGGTGCTCTCAGGGCAGGCCGAGGGCTCCGACGTGGTGCTCACCTGGAGCGCCAGCGCCAGCGGCGACGTGGCCCGCTACCGGGTCTTCCGTGACGGACTGGAGATTGGCTCCCACGCTGACCTCGGTGACCTCTCATACCGCGATCAGCAGCTGGCCAACGCCACCTACGTCTACCAAGTGGCGGCGGTCGATGTCGGCAGCAACGTCAGCGAGCTGTCCAACCAGGTGGCGGTCACGGTAGCGATCGCGCCGCTAGCCGCGCCCGAGATCCTGGCGGTGAGCCCGCTGGCTGAGGGCGGAGTCTTGGCAGTGACTTGGCAAGCCGCCCCGGCGAGCAATCCTGCCACCTTCGAGCTGCGCCGCGCTACCCTCTCGGGCGGCCCCTACGCAACCCTGCAGCAGACTCCACTAACCAGCCACCAGGACCTGGATCTGACCAGTGGATTGGAGTATTTCTACATCGTCGTCGCTTTCGACTCGCTGGGCAACCCCAGCCCCCCTTCGGCCGAGGCCAGCGGCATCCCCGGCGCCCTGGGCCCGTTGGCACCGCCGGTGTTCAGTGAGCCCGGCAGTGCTGCCCAACCCCATCTCACCGACCAGCTGGTGATCACCGTCGGCGGCCGCACCGAGTCCGGCGCCGTGGTCACCGTGCTGCACGACGGCACCGAGATCGGCCAAGCCAGCACTACCGAACAGTCGCAAGCCGTCCCCGGTCCCGGTGCCGAGTTGAGTTTCAACCCGTCAGCCGATGGCCGTTGGGCGATCGTCTACAACCCCTTCGGTGTGGGGCTCTACGACTTCAACAGCGACAGCGAAACGGCCATCCTGGGCCTCGATCCACCGCTGAGTTTCTTCGCCGACAGCAGCGCGGCGGTGTTTGCCAATCGCGGCGCGATCAGTCGCTACTCGCTGAGCGACGGCAGTGTCGAATTGCTGGCGACGATCGACAGCGCCAGTTTTGCCGTACCGTCGCCCGATGGCCAACGCCTAGCAGTGATCGGCACACAGCAAGGTCTGACCGGGCTGTGGATCTACGACTTAGACAGCGCCAACTGGACTCTGCTGATCGAGGGCTTCGGCTTCGACCTGCCCCAGTGGTCGCCCGACGGCGTGTGGCTCGCCTACCCACGCTTCTCCCAGGTCAACATCATCCAGGTGGCCAGTGCGGCGGCGCAGGTGGTCGATCCGGGCTTCAGCTCCAGCTTGCCGAGTTGGTCCCCCGATTCCCAGACCCTGGCCTACAGTCTGTCCGGCAACCAGGACGAAGATCTGTGGCTCTTCCACCTCGCCACCGGCAGTCGCGAACCATTGCTCGAGGGTCCCCGCGATCAAATCGAGCCGCGATTCTCTGCCGACGGCAGCGCCGTGGGCTACATCGACACCGACCGTGAGACTGAGATCGACGGCTCCCTCTTTCGTCTCGACCTGGCCAGCGGCAACAGCGAAGAGTTGTTCCACATCGGGCCGGACGCGGATGGTTACTTCAACTTCTCGATCACCCGCTTCTGGAGCTGGACACCGGCCGACGCCCTTTTTGTCGATGCCGATCTGACCCTCTACCGAATTGCCAGCGGCAGCCGCTTCACCCTGCTGGGGGTTGAGGTGGAGCCAGGCGACAATCTGTTCACCGCCGTCGCCGCCGATGACCTCGGCCGCATCAGCCAGCCCGCGGAGCCCATGCTGGTGACGGTGGTGATCGCCGATCGTCCAGACCTGGAAATCACCGCCTCCGACTTGCACCTAGTGCCGGCGGTGGGCCGCATCGGCGAACCGCTGCGGCTGTCGGTGACAGTCCACAATCGTGGCGATCAGGCCGCGGCACCGAGCGAGCTGGCCTTGCTGCAACTGGGTGAGGACGGCAGCAGTGACCCCCTCGGCTCACCACTGACAGTGGCGGCGATAGCGGCTGGCGCCAGCAGCACGGTGCTGGTCGATCTGGGGCCATTCGCCGCCGCTGGTAGCTTCGAGATCCGTGCCGAGGTCGATCCCCAAGGTCTCCTGCCAGAGATTAGCGAGGCCAATAATCAGGCCAGCACCAACTTCCAAGTGCTGGCCGGTTCGGCGCCGCGGCTCACTGTCACTACCGACCGAGCGACCTACGGTGCCGCCACCGAGGTGGCGATCCGCAGCTCGGTGATTCAAGGCGGCGAACCGTGGAGCGGCGAGTTGCTGGTGAGCATCGAGGACCGCCAGGGATTCTTGGTCCAGGCTCTGGGCAGCACAGCGATCGAAGAGCTAGAAATCGGCGTCGAGTTACTGCTCGACAACCAGTGGAACTCCGCCAACACCTTCGCCGGCACCTACCAGGTGCACGGCCAGCTGATCGACAGCAGCGGCCAATTAGTGGCCGAAGATCTGGCCGAATTCGAACTCGACGAAGATCTCGAGTTGGCGACCGAGGTGATCACAGATCAACCCCACTACACCCTGGGCGAGACCGTTCAACTGACCGGCGGGCTGACCTACCTCAACGGCAACGCGGCGCTGACCGGCGCCACCGCCACTTTGCTGATCAAGAGTCCCGCAGGGGCCGTACTGCAACAGTGGACCGAACCCCTCGGCGTCTTGCTGCCGGGAGCGAGCAGCCAGTTAGTCAGGAATTGGCCGAGCAGCGGCAACCCCGGCCTACACACCGCTCGCTTTGAGATTCACCGCGCGGAGACTCTCCTAAGCGCCAGCGAAACAACCTTCGAGCTGCTCGCCGAAGAGCCCCTCTTCGCCGAGTTGAACGCCACCAAGACCGTCGAATTGACCTTCGACGGCGATGGCGATGGCTTCGCCGATCCAGGCGACCGCCTGCGCTACCGCATCACCCTCTCCAATAGCGGCACCGGCCCGGCCACCGCGGTGCTGCTGGAAGATCCAATCCCCGCTCACACCGAGCTGGTGGCGGGCTCGGTGAGTGGCGCCGGCACCCTGCTGAGCAGCGATCCCTTGCGCGTCGACTTCGGCCAGATCGCCGCTGGCGCCAGCGGCGAGATCAACTTCGAAGTCACTGTCGACAATCCGCTGCCGGGCGGCGTTGAAGAGATTGTCAATCAAGGCACGGTCAGCGCCGACGGCTTGGAAAGTCTGCCGACTGACGATCCGACCACCCCCGAGCCCCTCGATGCGACCCGCCTGCCGGTGCGCGCCGCCGCTGAGCTGGTGGTCAGCAAGATCGACATTCTGCAGCTAGACGCCGATGGCAATGGAGCCGCCAGCGCGGGCGATACTCTGCGCTGGGAGATTCATATCGAGAACCACGGCAACGCCAACGCCGACCAGGTGGTGCTGCGTGACTTCGCTCCCCAGCACACCTCGATAGTTGTGGGTTCGGCCACCACCACCGGCGGTCAGATCGACAGCGAAGACCCGCTCCGGGTGAGCCTCGGCGCTCTGCCAGCAGGAGGGTCGGCGACGGTGAGCTTCGCCGCGATGATCGATTCGCAGCTGACCGACGAAGTACGAGAGGTCCTCAACCAAGCCACCGTATCGAGCACTTCCCTGCCGGTGGTCCTATCCGACGACCCCGACCTTGGCGGCGATGCCGACCCGACCCTCACCCCGCTAGAACACGCCCCACGCCTGGTGGCCGAGAAAACCGTCTCTCTCGACGCCGCCGATAGCGATGGCCGAGCCGGCCCTGGCGACCTGCTGCACTACACCTTGGTGTTGCGCAATCTCGGCGCTGGCGCCGCCACCGGCTTGCTGTTGAGCGATCCGATTCCGGCCCACACCAATGTCGTACCCGGCTCGGTCCTCAGCAGCCTGGGCACAGTGCTCAACGAACAGCCTCTAGAAGTGGCAATCAACGAGCTAGCCGCCGGAACGGTAGCGACGGTGAGCTTCTCCGTGCGCATCGATCAGCCCTTGGCCAGGGGGGTTGAAGAGATCGTCAATCAAAGTACCTTGACCGCCGACGACCAGCCCATTCTGCTGAGCGACGACCCGACCCTCGCCGGCAGCGCCGATCCGACAGTCATCGCGGTGCTCACCGGCACTCCCAGACTGCTGCCCCGCAAGACCGCCCTACTCTTCGACGACCGCGACGGCGATGGCCTGCTGTCGCCCGGCGATGGCTTGCTCTATCTGATCGAGGTTGGCAATCGGGGCGATGGTCTGGCCACCGGGCTGCGGCTCGAAGACTCCCTGCCTCCAGGTACCAGCCTAGAAGCCGGCTCGGTGCAGACTTCCCAGGGCACAGTGCTCAGCGAGCAGCCGTTGATCATCGACCTCGGCCAGTTGGGCAGCGGTGCCGAAGCCACCGTGACCTTGGTGCTGCGTATCGCCGAGCCCTTCCCCGCCGATCAACTGGCGGTGGTCAACCAGGCACGGATCACTAGCGCCGAGCTGCCTCTCTTGCTGACCGACGATCCGACCACCAGCGCGGTCGACGATGCCACCGTCCGCGAGGTGTTCATCACTCCGACGGTGTCTCTCAGCGACAGCTCAGTCTCCGAGAACAGTGGCCCGGCCAGCTTCGACCTACTGCTGTCGACCCCGCCCAATCGGCCCCTGTCAGTCGCCTGGCAGACCGCCGATGGCACGGCCAGCGCGGGCAACGACTACTTGGCCACCAACGGCAGCAGCGAGCTAGCCGCTGGCGAGACTGCCGCGGTGGTGGAAATCGAAATCGTCGACGACCAGCTCAACGAGCACGACGAGACCTTCCTACTTCAGTTGACGGCGGCCACCGGTGCAGTGATCGGCGATGGCGCAGGGCAAGCGACCATCACCGACCAGGATCCACCACCGGCCATCACCCTCGGCGACGCCAGCACCTTGGAGGGTGATGCTGGAGCCACTCCGGTGGGACTCAAATTGCTGCTGTCGAACGCCAGCGGCCTCGACATCGCGGTCGACTACACCACTGTCGACGGCAGCGCCATCGGCGGCGAGGACTACCGTAGGAAGAGCAGCAGCCTAGCGATCGCCGCGGGCGAGACCAGCGCCACCCTCGAGGTCGAAGTGCTCGGCGACCTCAAGGATGAGCTCGACGAGAGCTTCGCGGTGCTAGTCACCTCGGCTTCGGGAGCCACCGTGGCCGACCCCAGCGGCACCATCGAGGTGATCGACGACGACCAGACCCGCCTATCGGTCCTCGACCGCACCGTCACAGAAGGTGACGAGGGTAGCCGCGAAGCGGCCTTCGAGGTGCGCCTCAGCCACGAGAGCGACCGTCCGGTGAGCGTCGACTACCAAACCCGCGAGGACACCGCGCGAACCGGCGAGGATTTCCTGGCGACCCAAGACACCCTGCTGCTGGAGGCCGGCCGCATGCGAGCCGAGATCGCAGTGCCCGTGCTGGGCGACGAGATCTTCGAGCCCTTGGAGGAGACCTTCCACCTCGATCTGACCCATCCCATCGGCGCCGAGCTGGCCACCGCCAGCGCGCTAGGTACGATCCTCGACGACGAGCTCTGCGCCGGCCCCGAGCTGCTGCGCAATCCGGGGGCCGAGCTGCCCCTGCTAGGGAGCGATCTGCCCAACGAACAGGCACAGCTGGCGGTGTGGGTCCAGGTCGCTGGTGAGCATTGGTACCGGCGTGAGCAAGATCCGCTGGCGGCCGAGGGTGCCGCTTATTTCGCCGCTGGCCAGGCCGAGACAGCCGAACTGTCCCAGGTGGTCGACCTTAGCGGTTACAGCGAAGTGATCGCCCGCGGCGAGTTGCTGCTGGCCTTCTCCGGCCACCTGCGGACCGCCGAGGAACAGCCCTCGGACACCGCGCGGGTGGTAGTAGAGTACTTCGAGGAGGATGGGAATTTGCTGCTCGATAGCTTCGACAGCGGCGAGATCGTCAGTCCCTCAGAATGGCTGCGGGTAGAGGATCTACGCTTGGTGCCGGTCGGCACCGACCGAGTGCGGGTGCGACTGCTCAGCAACCGCCTGGAGGGCGACACCAGCGATGGCTACTTCGACGCCCTTTCCCTGCGGGTCATCCGCCAACCGGTGGTCGAGATCGACGACCTACGGATCGCCGAAGGCCACAGTGCCAGCGCGGTCGGCGAGCTGTCCGTCCGGCTGAGCTGCGCGATCGATCGTCCGCTGAGCATCACTTGGGAAACCGTCGATGGCACAGCGACGAGCGGCGTCGACTACATCGAAGCCCGCGGCGCCCTGGAGCTGGCCAGTGGTACCGTCGGGGGTGTGATCGAGGTAGAGATTCTTGGCGATACGGAGCACGAGCTGCACGAGGACTTCTTCGTCGAGCTGCGGGAGATCGAGCCCGCTGGGCTGGCGATAGCGCCCCAGCCGCGGGGCCGGGTGAGCATCCTCAACGATGATTTCTGCGCTCGCTCGCCAGGCTATTGGCAGCACCACAGCGACCTCTGGCCATTGTCGGAGTTGGCGTTGGGCGACCAGCAGATCGATCAGAGCGGCACTCTGGCGCTGCTGCAATATGGCGGCTCGGACGCCGCCAGCAAGCTCGCTCGCCAGTTGATTACCACTGAGTTGAATCTGGCCGTGGGCTCCGATCCGCTAGACATCTTGGCAACCGTCGAAGCCGCCCATGCCTTCCTTGCAGACTGGCCGCCAGGCAGCCGCCCCAGAGGCCCAGACCGAGCCGAGGCCAACCGGCTAAAAGACATCCTCGACGCCTACAACAATCCCGGCTGCACGCCGGTTGCGGTGCTCCCATGAACTGCCCAACAACGCGGCCTCGCTTTGCTCGCAGCTTTCGGCGCTGGCTGACCAGCGCTGGAATTCTCCTGCTTGCCAGCGCCGTGCTTGCGACCGAGCCGCCTGCTGAGACTTCGCGCACCGCGCTAGAGACACGAATCCTCGACCAGCTAGCTCGCGGCCGGTCGATCGAGGGGCCGCTGGCGAGCTGGCGTTCGACCCGTCCAGTCTCGACCGAGGAATCGCCCACAAAGACTGCGCCTACCAGCCTCAACGAAGCGCTGGTAGAGCTGCGCCAGGCCCTACCCTCGAAGGCTAAGAGCCGCCTTGACACCTCTGCCCTTACTGCCGCCTGGGAGAGCTTCCAAGCCTGGGACCTGCTGCAAGGCGACCGCTTCGAACGCACCGCCGCCCGCCTCGATGCGGCCGGCCTCAGCGGCGAGCCCAGAGCCCGCCTAGAGCGGGTCCGCGGCGATTGGCAAGAGTTCCACGACCGCCTGAAGACCCTGCTCGCTGAGCCCTTGGCCAGTCTCCGAACGGCACAGAGAACCGAGCAGCCGGCCCTCAACGTAGCCGCCAAAGCCGCCGCCGAGCTGCTCGACACTTACCCGGCCACCCTTGACCGCCCAATGCTGCGGGCTACCAGCTTGCCCTATCGCCAGCTGCGCCTGCCGGCCCGTCTGCCAGTCACTGAACCGGCGATCGTGCCGAGCTATCTCGATCTCGCCGATCCCGGCTCCACGCCTACCGACTTGGAGCCCAGCAGCGCCGCGCCGCTAGCTGATGAGATTCTCTTGCAGGCTGAAGAGCTGGGCTACGACTATGTGGCGATCTACGAGTTCGTTCGCCACCAGATCGCCACCGAGTGGTACGCCGGCAGCATGAAAGGCGCGCTCGGCACTCTACGCCAGGGAGCCGGCAACGATGTCGACCAGGCGAGTCTGCTGATCGCCCTCTACCGCGCCAGCGGAGCGGCGGCGCGCTACGTCGGCGGGGTGATTGAATTGCCGCTGCCCTGGCTCAACACCCAGCTGGGCCTTGACGACGGCACTGCGGTGGCCGACTACTTGGCTCGCGCCGGTATTGCCCACCGGCCAGTGATTCGCGGCGGTCGTATCGCCGCCTTCGATGTCGAGCACACCTGGGTCAGCGCTCACGTGCCCTACAGCAATTACCGTGGCTCGGTGGTCGACTTCTCAGGCCGTAGCTGGATCCCGCTGACGCCGGCTCTGGAACCGGTCGAGAGACAGCCGTCCACCGAGGTGCTGGCGGCGATGGGCTTCACGGCCAACAATTTCGTCACCGAGATGCTGAGCGCGGCCCAGCTCGAGACCCCGCTGAGCTTGCTGCGCCAGCGAGTCGAGCAATACCTGCTGGACACCGATGGCGGCACCTACGCCGAGCAACTCGGCTCGGTGACCTCTACCGGCCAACCCCTCGGCCTGCTGCCCAACGGCTTCTATCATCCAGTTCTGGCGGTAACCTTCGAAGACTCCGAGCTACCGGCGAGCGCCCGCCACCGGCTGCGATTGATCACCCGCGGCGAGACCACGGCAGGCTCGCCAGCCATCCTCGATCACCAGCTAGACCTACACCAAGCTCTCGGTCGACGTCTGACTCTGTCCTACGCCCCGGCAACCTCCGACGATCACCTGATTATCAACCTCTGGGGCGGCCTGGCAGAAGTACCACCTTTCCTGGTGCGGCTGCGGCCCCAGCTCTATATCGACGGCCGCCGCATCGCCGTCGGCGAGCCGGTGGACGCCGCCAAGCTGCATCGTTTCGAAGCAGTAGTCGAAGGGCCGTTTGGCAGCCAAGAGATCAGCCAGATCGTCCTATCAGGCGCCTATCACGCCATCGCTGTGGGCGGTCAGCACTTCCAGGCCACCGAGCTGGCGGACAACGACCCAGGCGACGGCGAGCAGCTCGCCGCCCGCCTGCTGAGCGGCCTCGCCTACAGCTATGGTGCCGATTGGGACGCCGCTGAGACCGAGATTGGCGGCCTCTTAGCCGTGAGCCCGGCACGGCCGCTGCCGGCGCTGGTCATCGCCAGCAACTCCTTGCGCGCCGAATTACTGCTGGGAGTGCCGCAGCGGTTGATCTGGGAAGGCGTCACCCTCGACGCCGCGCTGCGCGTCGCTGAACCCGCAGCTCGTGACGGCTCCACCGAAACCGCCGCCGACTGGATGCGCCTGGCGGCGCTCGAAGGCTCGGCGCTGGAGCAGGCGATTTTCGAAGGACAATTCCAGGTCGCGGCAATCTCGGCCGACAGGGGCCTGGCCCTGGCCCGCGACTCGGGCATCGAGGTGCTACGCCTCGACGCTGGCAATCTGACCGCCGAGCTGCCCAGCCTGAACCACCCTCAAACCGTGCGTGACGACGTGGTCGCCCTCATCGCCCAAGGGCTGACGGTCGAGATCCCCCGCCAGCCGATCTCCGTCAGTGCCTGGACCGGCTCGACATGGCGAGCCGAAGATCCAGAGAGCGGCACGGCCGGCTACTTCCTCTCCGGCGGCCTGGCCGGTGGCGCCACCGTCGAGGCGCCTGAGAACTGGCTGCTGGGCTTCCTCGCCGATGCCCTGGCCGCGCCCATGTCAGACTCCCCCAACACCGATCCTCTCGCTGGCGTCGAGCTACTCGTCGCCGAGGGTACTGACAGCCAGCTCGGCACCGTCGACAGGGTCTATCGTCACCCTCTGGCGGTGCGCGTGCTCGACGCGGCCGGCCGACCGGTCCAGGGCACCGAAGTCACCTTCTACATCTGGGCTGGCGACGGCCGGCTGCTCGACACCCAGAACCAAGAATCCACCAGCCTCACCCTACGCAGCGACGCCCGTGGAATGGCCCGCGTCAAGTTACGTTCAGGAAAGCACACCGCGGCTAACCCCCTCTTCCTTCGTCGCTTCGACAGCGACATCTTCCAAACCCGAGTGCTGGAGAACGTGGTCGAGGCGGTGGCCAGCTCCAGACTCGGCAATCTGGTGCTGCGCCAGCCGATTTCCTCGGTCGCCTTCCCCCAGGATCCGGCGGCTCTGCGCCGCACCAACCGCGACGACAGCCAGGGCACCGACCTCACCGTGCTGCACGGCCTGTGGCAAGACACCCTGGCGATCGCCGTCGAGGATCCGCACGGCAACCCGGTGGCCAACCAAGACGTGGCTTTCACCAACACCGTCTTCGTCGCCCCTGGCATCACCTGCACCAACGCTCCGCCGGACCCCACCCCAGGTGCCTTCTTCGACGCCTCAATCGACTCGATCACCGGTGGCTTCACCGGCTGCCCGGTCACTACGCCCCGTTTCGGCGATTGCGGCAGCTCCGATTTGACCCTGAGAACGACCTCCTCGGGTCAGGTCTCGGCCGGTTTCATCGCCGGCCCCAGCGCCATTACCAGCTACCCGGCAACCGTCAGTTCAGCCGCCTTGCCACCGCTGTCTTACGAGTACAGCATTTCCTTCATCAACAACACGGGCCTCAACCACGACCACTGCGGGCCGCTGGCACAGCGCTTCGTGCGCACTTTCGGGTTCTTCGCCGACGCCGCCGGCCAGCCCAGCTCGGCAGTGCGAGCCGGCCAGGTCTACGACCCACCGGTCGGAGTCGAGGCCCTCGAATGGGTGCCCGAGTGCCAGGGGATAGGGATCGCCGACCCCAGCCCGGGGGGACCGCTGTTCTTCCTGGTCTGCAACGAGCTACGAGGCGAGTGGCGACCCGCCTATTTCTACCAGGACGGCAGCCATCCGCTGGCGGTTGAACTGCTGCCCGCCGGCACCACCACGCCGCCACAGATCGACAACCTCCTCGGCCGCCTCGAGAGCCGGCTGCAAGCCGGCCTCGACCCAGCCTTGCACACTGCTCGGGTGTCGCTACCAGTGCTGCCCAAGAGTCCCTACCTCGACGACTTCAATGGCGAAGTCACTGTGCTCGAAACCCCCGAGGACTACCTCGCCGTCGGCCTGCTCGACATTGCCCTCGGACTGATCGCCAACATCGACCAAGAAATCGGCAGTCTGTGGGGGGTGCAAGCTCAGATCACCAGCTTCGAGCCGCCTATCGTGCCCCTCGACGACGACGGCCTCGCAGCTGAGCCGGTAGCGGTGAGCTACCAGATCGCGCCGGCCGAGTATCAGCCCACTAGTGCTTTCGTCGAGCTGCTGCGCGACGGCCAACAGGTCGACCTCTTGCGCGGCCAGAGCATCGCTGGAGAAGGTCTCGCCGAGCTGCCCCGCGGCCTTGAGCTGGGCCTCGACGGTCTGTGGCAGGCCGAGCTGGTGCTCAATCTCGACACTCCGATCGAAGTACGCGGCGACCCCGTGCCGGTGCCCCTAGAGCAGCAGCTCTTCGCCGACTACAGCCGCGCCTTGGCGGTGCGCCAGGATGTCGACCTGCTCAACCAGCGACGCTGCGCCCAGCCGACCCTCTTCAGCTTTGAGCTCAACCGCCCGGCCGAGGTCACCCTGATCGCCCGCCGGATCGAGAGCGTCGAGACCGACGGCAGCCTCAACACCGCCGCCGCCATCACCCTGATCGAAGCCGAGATGTTTGCCGACGGCGAGCACGGCGAGCCGATCAGCCCCACCGACCTGCCCCCCGGCGACTACCTGATCGAGCTGCGCGGCATCGACGCGGTGGATGGCTACGAGGAGGTCCGCGAGGCCCGGCTGAGTTCCGATTGGGACATCTCCGAAATACTGCCCATCGGCCATACCTTGGTCCACGGTGTCGACCTTTTCGATGGCCACCTCACCATCAGTAGAACCGATCTCGAAATCCCCGGCCGCGGCATCGGCCTGGCGCTGCGGCGCACCTATTCGAGCCTGGCGGTGTCGAGCGGCGGCCCCTTCGGCCTGGGCTGGAACCATCGCTACCAGTCGCGAGTCGTGATCACCCCCTGCGGCGAGGCCATCTTGATCGGCGGCGAGGGCTCGGGCCTGCGTTTCGTCGACGATGGCCAGGGCGGACTACGCCCGCTGCGCGGCTCTCACGGCACCCTGCGGGCCGACCCGGCTGACGGCGGCTTCGACTTCTTCACCACCTCCGGCAACCGCTTCCACTATCTCTTCTCGGAAGACAGCACCTGGCATTTGGCCTGGACCGAAGACCCCAACGGCAACCGCACCACCCTCACCTACATCGCCGGCGCCGATGGCCCCCTGCTGCGTCAAGTCACCGACTCCAGCGGCCGAGCCCTGGTTTTCGACTACCGCCAGGCCAGATTTGCTGCCTGGGATGGACCGGTGATCGAGCACATCACCGGCCCTGGCGGCCTGGCGATGAGCTTCGATTACGACCGTTTCGGTAACCTGATCACCGCCCAGCGCGACAACCAGAGTCGCATCGAGCGCTACACCTACCAGACCCAGCCCAACGCCGGCCTGGAGCTGCGGCCGGTGATGACCTCGACGACCAATGGTCTCTCAGGCGCCAGCACCCATTACACCTGGCAGAGCGGCGCCGTGGCCATCGAAGCCGGATTGTCGATCGATGCCTTGCTAGTAAGCTCGATCACCCACCCTGAAGGAGGAGTCGCCACATTCGCCTTCGATCAGCAGCTGCTCGGCAACGCCGCCACGCTAGAGCTAGAGACCACCGTCACCGATCGCCGCCAGCGGGCCACCACTTACCGTCTTAACCGCTACGGCAGCCCGGTGGTGATCACCGACCCCATCGGCCACACAACCCGCAAGACCTGGACCCCCGGCGACGTGCTGATGCTCAGTCGCACTGACCAGAATGGGGTCGTCACTAGCTTCGAGTACGACCAGCACGGCAACCGGACCACCGAGCGCGTCCAAGTCACCGACGAGACCGGCACCCTGGTCACCCGCGAGCGCCTGAGCACTTACTTTTCGCCCTCAGCCTTTATCGCAGAAGGCATCAAAAACCACCTCAAGAGCCACACCGACGGCCGTGGCCACACCACCCAATTTGAGTACGACGCCCAGGGCAATCTGACCCGCCAACACATCACCGTCATCGATGCCGAGGGCGCCGCCTCCACCGTCGAGAGCCGCCACACCTACTACTCAAACGGCGACCGCCGCACCACCACCGATGCTCGCAGCCACGCCAGCACCTTCACTTGGGACACTTTCGGCAACCCGGCCACCGTGCGCGACCGCGAAAACGGCCTGACCACCTTCGCCTTCGATTCACGAGGCCGCCAGCTCAGTCAGACCGACCCCAACAGCCACACCACCCGGCTGGCCTACGACGACCTAGACCGCCTGATCCTGCGCACCCTCGCCGACGGCAGCGTAGAGCAGATCCAGCACGACGACATCGCCCGCACCCGCACCCAGATCGATCCCCGTGGCCACGCCACCCGGACCAGCTTCGATCTAGAAGGCCGGCCCATCGAGATCGTCAACGCCGAGGGCGGTCAGCAGCAGATGGAGTACGACCCAGAAGGCAACCTAACGCTAGAGAGCACCGTCTTCGACGCCACCACCCTCCGCCACAACACCCTGCTGGTTTACGACGACGCCGGCCGCCTGATCCGTCGCGAAGAGCCCGAGGGCCGCACCACAGACCGAGAACTAGACCCAGCCGGCAACGTCCTGCGCCAGACCCTCGCCGACCGCGGCGACCCGAGCTTCACCCCCCGCGTCACCGAGACCGACTACGACCGGCTCAACCGCCCCATCGAGACCCGACGCCTGCTCGACGCCGGCTTCATCGCCGGCCAGATCGCCTTCGATCTGGAAAACAACCCCGTCCACAGCACCGACCCTCTCGGCCGAGTGACGACGATCACATTCGACGCCCTCGACCGCGAGATCGAGCGCACCGAGCCCGAGTGGAAAGCCGGCACCCCGAGAGTCAGTCAACGTTTCTGGGACGGCAACGGCAACCTGATCAAGACGGTGCTTTTCAACGAGCCCGAAAACCAGATCCGCGAGACCACCTACGATCGCCTCAACCGCCCGATCCGCCAGCTCGACGCCACCGGCGAGCTGCGGACGATGGAATACGACCCGGCAGGAAATCTGACTGTCAAGATCGACCGCCGCGGCCACCGCACCGAGCACCAATACGACGAACGCAACCGCCGCATCAAAACCACCGTCAAGCTCGCCGCTGGCAACGCCATCACCGAATTCACCTTCGATCCCTCTAGCAACCTGATCGAGCAGCTCCAGCCCAACCAGAACCGCATCACCCACACCTACGACCCGCTCAATCGCCGTCTCACAAGCGACGACCGCGAAGGCCAGCTCAGCCAGACCGGCTACGACGCTCGCGGCGTCCCCATCCGCCAAGAAGACGCCAACGGCAATGTCACCCTCAGCCAGTTCGACGGCCTCGGCCGCATGATCCGCCAGGATCTGCCCGAAGACCGCACCGTCCTACAAACCTACGATGTAGCCGGCAACCGCCTAGCCACCACTAACCCCCGCGGCCACGCCACCACCGCCCGCTTCGACACCCTCAACCGTCAGATCGAAGAACTCTCGCCAGCCCCCTTCAACTACCTGCGCCAGATGACCTGGGACGACGCCGGCAACCTGCTCTCAGAAACCGACCGCCGAGGCAACACCACCGAATTCACCTACGACGACCTCGACCGCCGGATCACCCGGCTAGAACCACCCGTCCTGAGCGACGGCTCCGAGGTCCGCTACCTCACCACTTGGGCCCAGGACACCGCCGGCAACCAGCTCACCGAGGTCGACCCCCGAGGCATCCTCACCGAGAACCGCTGGGACGCCGAGAACCGCCGCACCCACACCCTGCGCGCCAATCTGCTCATCGAGCAGGTTGAGTTTGATGCCGCCGGCAACCGAACGAAAATCTGGGATGCCAACCGCAACCTAGCCCAATTCGACTATGACGAACGCCAGCTCATCATCACCGAGCGCCGCCCCCTCGGCGCCACCACCACCTTCACCCGCGACAGTATGGGCGACGTAATCCGCCGCCAAGACCCAGCCGGCAGATTCACCGATTCCACCTTCGACTTCCGCAGGCGCAAGCTCACCAGCACCCGCTTTGGCGAAGGAAATCGCCCCGAAACCACCACTTCCTCTTACGATTCCCAGGGCAACCGCATCGGCAAGCTGCGCCCCGAGGGCAACGCCTGGACTTACAGCTTCGACGGTGCCCACCGCCTCACCGAAGTCGAAGACCCCGACGGCGATCTCACCACCTACGAACTCGACCAAAACGGCAACCTCATCACCCAGATCGACGCCGCCAGCCAACCCACCACCTACACTTGGGACGAGCTAGACCGCCGCACCTCCATCACCCAGGCCGACGGCGCCACCGAGACCTTTACGTTCGACGAAAACGGCAACCTCGCCCAACACCGAGACGCCAAAAACCAACTCTTCACCCGCACCCACGACTCGCTGAATAGGGAAATAGCCCTTCAGTACCCAGAAGACCCCTCCACCGACGACGACCTCGAGCAGATCACCACCACCTGGGACGCCAACGGCAACCACCTCCAAACCGCCGAACACTTCACGCAAACGGGGGAACTCACCACCACCCAGACCTGGGACGATTTTGATCGCCTAGCCACCCGAACCGACCGCTGGGACAACACCCTCATTCACGGCTACGATCTCAACGGCAACCGCACCCTGCTCATTGACCCGGCGGGCATCCCAACCACCACCACCTTCGACGCCCTCAACCGAGTCGACACCGTCACCACCCCCGGCGGAGTCACCGACTATCAGTACCTCGCCAACAGCCTGCTCAGCCAGATCGACTATCCCAACGGCACCACCAGCACCTGGCAATACGATCCCGCCAACCGCATCAGGGACCTCGACCATCGCCAGAACACCGCCCTGATCTCCAGCTTCCAATACCAGTACGACCGCAACGGCAACCGCACTGAGCAGATCGAGACCCACACCAGCCAGCCAGCCGAAACCACCATCTACGCTTTCGATCTAGTAGACCGCCTCGCCACCGTCGCCTACCCCGAGAAAACCGTCACCACCACCTACGATGCTGTAGGCAATCGCATCTCAGAATCGGCCGTCGACAACGGCGCCACGACGATCACCGACCGCCTCTACGCCTACGACAATCGCCACCGATTAGTAACTGTCACCGACCAACTCGACGCCGCCCAAGCCGTCACCTACACCCACGATGCCAACGGCAATCAGTCAACCCGAACAAGAGACAGCCAGCTAACCCAGCTGACCTACGACACTCGCGATCAGCTCACCCAGGTCATCGAAGCCAGCGTCATCCAAGGCACCTACGCATTCGACGCCACCGGCCTCAGAGTCCAAAAGCTAACTGCTGAAGGTGAAGCGAGATACGTCTACGATCAGCAAAGCGTCCTGACTCGAGAAGACAACGATGGAATCACCAAATTCAACTACGCCCCAGATCGCTTGCTCTCCGTCGATGACCCCGTAGAAGGCCGCGCCTACTACCTCCACGACGCCCTGGGCAGCGTCGTCGGGCTGATGACCCCCGGCGGCAGCCTGCTCGGTCGATATCGCTGGGACGCCTGGGGCAACAAGCGGGCCTCAGTTGAAACCGACGCCAACCCCTTCGGCTTCACCGGCCATGAGCACGATGAGGAAACCGGGCTGATCTACGCCAAGGCACGGTTCTATGATCCGGAATTGGGGCTCTTCTTGAACTCTGATCCGGCCGAAGGCGACTTGCAGAATCCACCGAGTCTGCATCGGTATCTGTATGCCTTCCAGAACCCGACCGTCTACACCGATCCCGATGGTAGAGCGCCCCTCGGCCTAGACTTTGCGCCTCTGCTCATTCCCGTCCAGGACGCATACCGCCAATCGCTCGCAGAAGAGTCGCGATTCCTGACCAATGCAGAATTCGACGCGCTACCCGACGCAGAGCGAGAGCGCCGCATCGACGAAGAGTTCGATCGGCTCATCACTGGTCGTCCCTCCACGCCTACCGGCACCACCAGCGAGCAGGGCAAGACCCAAGAATCCGGTATTCGTGCGGCCCTCGACAACTTCTTCATCGACCCGTTCAGAAGGCTTGGCGAATCCGCCCGGCGCACTATTGAGGGCTTCGAGAAGCTAAGCGACAAGATCTCCACCCGCGACAACCGCGACGAATTCCAGAAAGCCAAAGAACCATCCCTTGGAGGAGCCCACGGCGGTGTAACAATCCTCGTCGAAGCCAATGAGCAAGCGGGTGTCGTGGCATCGAGAGCTGCCCAGACAGCCCTCGATGCCGAAGAAGCCATCGGCCGTGTTAGCCTCGGCGGGTTGGGGATTGGGCTAGGGAAGAGGCTAGTAAAGAAGGGCGCGCAGGAGGGTGCGGAGTTTGGCGCGAAGGCTGCGGCGAGAGGCCCAAGAAGCACGCCAAGCGGGATACCCGGCTTACCTCGATCACTTGGAGCCGCCGGTCAGATAGAAATCCAAAGCAGCATCGGAAGTAGCAAGTATGCGGTCAGGCTAGCAGAGAGCATGGGAGATGCCGCTCAACGCGATGTCGACGCACTTATCAGTGCGCTTCGCAGCGGCAATTCAAACCCGGGTATTGGAACGAAAAATATCGGCGGCGGGTTCTTTGAACTCCGCGGCCGCAACGCTGGAAGAGTGATCGTAAGGCGGACTGGGATCAACTCCTTCGATGTTGTCGGCAAGTTCCAAGGCCATGCCCGTGGAGACGCGGCAAACTCACAGATCATCCGTCGCCTAATCGAGGACGCGCAGTGAGGGGCAAGCAAGAGGTTAGGACCGTGCGCGAGCTGAGCGGCGAGATCTGGGCCGAGGTTCAAAGCAGATTCAGCAACGAAGAAATCGATTGGCGTGTTCAGGGCCGCCTCGCCGATGTTGTGATGGGTATCTTGGCCCGCCACGCGGGTAAGGTCATCGAAAATGATCGGGACCTTCCAGTCTTGCCACTTCCAAAGTTGGATTTTGGCGCGACCTGCGAGGATGAGGAGCAGGCTGAATAGGTGTCAACCGAATCTATTCTCACCTAGAACAAGCAGCTTGCTTTGAACACAGCCCGGCGATCGCCGGGCTTTCGTGATTCAGGAACTACTAGCCAGAGGCCAGCCGCTTGGCCTGATGCTGGAGGATGAGCCCATCGAGGACTGTCTTGGCGACCTTCCTGGCGTCGGGATCAAACTGGGCCAGGGCCTCGAACTGAAGCAGCAGATCATCGCTGGGTCCTCTTTCCTCGGCATCGAAGAGCAACGCATCTGCACTCACGCTGAGAGCGACTGAGAGTTTCCGAATCGCGTCGAGTCCAGGCTGGGAAGAACCTCCCTCGTAGCGGCGCACCTGCACAACGTGGAGCCCGACAGTGTCAGCAAGCGCCTGCTGGGTAAGGCCCCGTTGCTTTCGTAGTGTGCTCAGCCGTTGTGCGAATTCCATCTCAAGGTGTCCCGTCCGCCGCGTCCACAAGCATATTTGTGGCTGAAGGGTCACTTTATTGGTCGCCTGCCCTTGCTGGTGGCCAGCGCCGTACTGACAATTCTCAACTCACTCAGAGAACCTCCTCGACGGATCTCGATTTCCTCTGGTTGCCCAGAATCCTTGTGTCCCGGACGCAGCTCACCATGGACAGCGTGCTGCGGTCTGCCCTTCCTTCGCCGTCCCGAGCCGCTCTACTTGGGCGCGTAGAAGCCAGAGAGCACTCCTTGCCAGGCGGTCAAGAATTGTAGCTGCCCTCGCGGGCGCCAGCGACCGGTCCAGATCTCGCCCGGCGTACAGCCGTCGAGGCTCTGGTGCGGGCGAAGATCGTTGTACCAATAGCGGAAGACATCCCGCGGCCGTTCTGCCAGGGCGAGGCCACCTGAGTGCGCTGGTGGCGAATGCCGAGCAGAAGAAGCGAAAGCCTGAAGATCCACGAGGTGAAGACCGGCTCGTTGTCGGTGCGCAGGCACTTTGGCTTACCACCTAGCTCAATCGCGTCGAGCAGCTGGCGCACCAGCTCGACCGACGCCTTCGTCTTCAAAGTCTGAAGGCGCAAGCAAAGCCGAGTCCCGTGATCGAGCAAGCCGAAGATGGTCTCTTTCTGCCCGGCGGCGTTGTTGGCATAGGTGAGATCGGCGGCCCAGATCAGCCGCTTGTCGACCGTCCCAGGTTTCCTCCTGCGGATCTTCTGACGCCAAGCGAGGATCTCCAGCTGGTGCTCTTTGAAGATCTTCGCAACATAGCTCTTGCCGACCGTCATCCGGCGATGGCGGTAGTTGCGATTGAAGGCGGCTGCGATGGCTCGACAGCCATCGGAGGGCTGCAACGCCTTGAGCCGGATCACTGCTTGCCGAACCCACCTGGGCTTGGGCCGGCAGAAGCCGCGATAGGTCGTCGGGCCGGGTGGACACTACGCTCGGCGGCGGTGCTTTGCTTTGGGCTGTTGAGCGAGCGAAGTGACCGCAAGAAGGAGAAGCAAGACAGGCGCGCAGAGCAATGCGCCGGCAAGATCGGAAGTCATTGCCCGAGGATATCGACCTCGCCCGGCTCAACGCGAAGCGGCGCGCTGGTCCTCTGATGAGCTGCGAGCGGATCGCTCCCTCACCGGTCACCGCCAGAAGACCAGGGGCTCGGATCGTACAGAGCTAGCTCGAAATCCATCTCTGCCACCCTCGCCTCGACCCTACGTCTGGCTTTGGCCCCTACGGTCCTGGCGGCGATCTCGTTGGCCAGCCGCTCGCCTTTGCCGAGTACCGATGGTTGACCGCGGCCAGAAAGGTCGCGGTCAGGTCTTCGATCGGCGCATCGGGGGGGGAGCTTGGTCTCGGAGAGGCTCTCGATGCTAGGGTGCTGCAAGCGTTGGTTTGCGCCAGAGACTTGTGCAACGATCTGGCGCACCGCCTGTCGGATGGAGTTATGGTCGGAAGGTTGGCGTTGGGCGACCAGCAGATCGATCAGAGCGGCACTCTGGCGCTGCTGCAATATGGCGGCTCGGACGCCGCCAGCAAGCTCGCTCGCCAGCTGATTACCACTGAGTTGAATCTGGCCGTGGGCTCCGATCCGCTAGACATCTTGGCAACCGTCGAAGCCGCCCATGCCTTCCTTGCAGACTGGCCGCCAGGCAGCCGCCCCAGAGGCCCAGACCGAGCCGAGGCCAACCGGCTAAAAGACATCCTCGACGCCTACAACAATCCCGGCTGCACGCCGGTTGCGGTGCTCCCATGAACTGCCCAACAACGCGGCCTCGCTTTGCTCGCAGCTTTCGGCGCTGGCTGACCAGCGCTGGAATTCTCCTGCTTGCCAGCGCCGTGCTCGCGACCGAGCCGCCTGCTGAGACTTCGCGCACCGCGCTAGAGACACGAATCCTCGACCAGCTAGCTCGCGGCCGGTCGATCGGGGGGCCGCTGGCGAGCTGGCGTTCGACCCGTCCAGTCTCGACCGAGGAATCGCCCACAAAGACTGCGCCTACCAGCCTCAACGAAGCGCTAGTAGAGCTGCGCCAGGCCCTACCCTCGAAGGCTAAGAGCCGACTTGACACCTCTGCCCTTACTGCCGCCTGGGAGAGCTTCCAAGCCTGGGACCTGCTGCAAGGCGACCGCTTCGAACGCACCGCCGCCCGCCTCGATGCGGCCGGCCTCAGCGGCGAGCCCAGAGCTCGTCTAGAGCAGGTCCGCGGCGATTGGCAAGAGTTCCACGACCGCCTGAAGACCCTGCTCGCTGAGCCCTTGGCCAGTCTCCGAACGGCACAGAGAACCGAGCAGCCGGCTCTCGCGCCGGCCCTCAATGCGGCCGCCAAAGCCGCCGCCGAGCTGCTCGACACTTACCCGACCACCCTTGACCGCCCAATGCTGCGGGCTACCAGCTTGCCCTATCGCCAGCTGCGCCTGCCGGCCCGTCTGCCAGTCACTGAACCGGCGATCGTGCCGAGCTATCTCGATCTCGCCGATCCCGGCTCCACACCTGCCGACTTGGAGCCCAGCGGCGCCGCGCCGCTAGCTGATGAGATTCTCTTGCAGGCTGAAGAGCTGGGCTACGACTATGTGGCGATCTACGAGTTCGTTCGCCACCAGATCGCCACCGAGTGGTACGCCGGCAGCATGAAAGGCGCGCTCGGCACTCTACGCCAGGGAGCCGGCAACGATGTCGACCAGGCGAGTCTGCTGATCGCCCTCTACCGCGCCAGCGGAGCGGCGGCGCGCTACGTCGGCGGGGTGATTGAATTGCCGCTGCCCTGGCTCAACACCCAGCTGGGCCTTGACGACGGCACTGCGGTGGCCGACTACTTGGCTCGCGCCGGTATTGCCCACCGGCCAGTGATTCGCGGCGGTCGTATCGCCGCCTTCGAAGTCGAGCACACCTGGGTCAGCGCTCACGTTCCTTACAGCAATTACCGTGGCTCGGTGGTCGACTTCTCAGGCCGTAGCTGGATCCCGCTGACGCCGGCTCTGGAACCGGTCGAGAGACAGCCGTCTACCGAGGTACTGGCCTCGATGGGCTTCACGGCCAACGATTTCGTCACCGAGATGCTGAGCGCGGCCCAGCTCGAGACCCCGCTGAGCTTGCTGCGCCAGCGAGTCGAGCAATACCTGCTGGACACCGATGGCGGCACCTACGCCGAGCAACTCGGCTCGGTGACCTCTACCGGCCAACCCCTCGGCCTGCTGCCCAACGGCTTCTATCATCCAGTTCTGGCGGTAACCTTCGAAGACTCCGAGCTACCGGCGAGCGCCCGCCACCGGCTGCGATTGATCACCCGCGGCGAGACCACGGCAGGCTCGCCAGCCATCCTCGATCACCAGCTAGACCTACACCAAGCTCTCGGTCGACGTCTGACTCTGTCCTACGCCCCGGCAACCTCCGACGATCACCTGATTATCAACCTCTGGGGCGGCCTGGCAGAAGTGCCACCCTTCTTGGTGCGGCTGCGGCCCCAGCTCTATCTCGATGGCCGCCGCATCGCCGTCGGCGAGCCGGTGGACGCCGCCAAGCTGCATCGTTTCGAGGTGGTGGTGGAAGGGCCGTTCGGCAGCCAAGAAATCAGTCAGACAGTCCTATCAGGCGCCTATCACGCCATCGCTGTGGGCGGTCAGCACTTCCAAGCCGTCGAGCTGGCGGACAACGACCCAGGCGACGGCGAGCAGCTCGCCGCCCGCCTGCTGAGCGGCCTCGCCTACAGCTATGGTGCCGATTGGGACGCCGCTGAGACCGAGATTGGCGGCCTCTTAGCCGTGAGCCCGGCACGGCCGCTGCCGGCGCTGGTCATCGCCAGCAACTCCTTGCGCGCCGAATTACTGCTGGGAGTGCCGCAGCGGTTGATCTGGGAAGGCGTCACCCTCGACGCCGCGCTGCGCGTCGCTGAACCCGCAGCTCGTGACGGCTCCACCGAAACCGCCGCCGACTGGATGCGCCTGGCGGCGCTCGAAGGCTCGGCGCTGGAGCAGGCGATTTTCGAAGGACAATTCCAGGTCGCGGCAATCTCGGCCGACAGGGGCCTGGCCCTGGCCCGCGACTCGGGCATCGAGGTGCTACGCCTCGACGCTGGCAATCTGACCGCCGAGCTGCCCAGCCTGAACCACCCTCAAACCGTGCGTGACGACGTGGTCGCCCTCATCGCCCAAGGGCTGACGGTCGAGATCCCCCGCCAGCCGATCTCCGTCAGTGCCTGGACCGGATCGACATGGCGAGCCGAAGATCCAGAGAGCGGCACGGCCGGCTACTTCCTCTCCGGCGGCCTGGCCGGTGGCGCCACCGTCGAGGCGCCTGAGAACTGGCTGCTGGGCTTCCTCGCCGATGCCCTGGCCGCGCCCATGTCAGACTCCCCCAACACCGATCCTCTCGCTGGCGTCGAGCTACTCGTCGCCGAGGGTACTGACAGCCAGCTCGGCACCGTCGACAGGGTCTATCGTCACCCTCTGGCGGTGCGCGTGCTCGACGCGGCCGGCCGACCGGTCCAGGGCACCGAAGTCACCTTCTACATCTGGGCTGGCGACGGCCGGCTGCTCGACACCCAGAACCAAGAATCCACCAGCCTCACCCTACGCAGCGACGCCCGTGGAATGGCCCGCGTCAAGTTACGTTCAGGAAAGCACACCGCGGCTAACCCCCTCTTCCTTCGTCGCTTCGACAGCGACATCTTCCAAACCCGAGTGCTGGAGAACGTGGTCGAGGCGGTGGCCAGCTCCAGACTCGGCAATCTGGTGCTGCGCCAGCCGATTTCCTCGGTCGCCTTCCCCCAGGATCCGGCGGCTCTGCGCCGCACCAACCGCGACGACAACCAGGGCACCGACCTCACCGTGCTGCACGGCCTGTGGCAAGACACCCTGGCGATCGCCGTCGAGGATCCGCACGGCAACCCAGTGGCCAATCAAGACGTGGCTTTCACCAACACCGTCTTCGTCGCCCCTGGCATCACCTGCACCAACGCTCCGCCGGACCCCACCCCAGGTGCCTTCTTCGACGCCTCAATCGACTCGATCACCGGTGGCTTCACCGGCTGCCCGGTCACTACGCCCCGTTTCGGCGATTGCGGCAGCTCCGATTTGACCCTGAGAACGACCTCCTCGGGTCAGGTCTCGGCCGGTTTCATCGCCGGCCCCAGCGCCATTACCAGCTACCCGGCAACCGTCAGTTCAGCCGCCTTGCCACCGCTGTCTTACGAGTACAGCATTTCCTTCATCAACAACACGGGCCTCAACCACGACCACTGCGGGCCGCTGGCACAGCGCTTCGTGCGCACTTTCGGGTTCTTCGCCGACGCCGCCGGCCAGCCCAGCTCGGCAGTGCGAGCCGGCCAGGTCTACGACCCACCGGTCGGAGTCGAGGCCCTCGAATGGGTGCCCGAGTGCCAGGGGATAGGGATCGCCGACCCCAGCCCGGGGGGACCGCTGTTCTTCCTGGTCTGCAACGAGCTACGAGGCGAGTGGCGACCCGCCTATTTCTACCAAGACAACACTCACCCGCTGGCGGTTGAACTGCTGCCCGCCGGCACCACCACGCCGCCACAGATCGACAACCTCCTCGGCCGCCTCGAGAGCCGGCTGCAAGCCGGCCTCGACCCAGCCTTGCACACTGCTCGGGTGTTGCTACCGGTGCTGCCCAAGAGTCCCTACCTCGACGACTTCAATGGCGAAGTCACTGTGCTCGAAACCCCCGAGGACTACCTCGCCGTCGGCCTGCTCGACATTGCCCTCGGACTGATCGCCAACATCGACCAAGAAATCGGCAGTCTGTGGGGGGTGCAAGCTCAGATCACCAGCTTCGAACCGCCTGTCGTGCCCCTCGACGACGACGGCCTCGCAGCTGAGCCGGTCGCGGTGAGCTACCAGATCGCGCCGGCCGAGTATCAGCCCACTAGTGCTTTCGTCGAGCTGCTGCGCGACGGCCAACAGGTCGACCTCTTGCGCGGCCAGAGCATCGCTGGAGAAGGTCTCGCCGAGCTGCCCCGCGGCCTTGAGCTGGGCCTCGACGGTCTGTGGCAGGCCGAGCTGGTGCTCAATCTCGACACTCCGATCGAAGTACGCGGCGACCCCGTGCCGGTGCCCCTAGAGCAGCAGCTCTTCGCCGACTACAGCCGCGCCTTGGCGGTGCGCCAGGATGTCGACCTGCTCAACCAGCGACGCTGCGCCCAGCCGACCCTCTTCAGCTTTGAGCTCAACCGCCCGGCCGAGGTCACCCTGATCGCCCGCCGGATCGAGAGCGTCGAGACCGACGGCAGCCTCAACACCGCCGCCGCCATCACCCTGATCGAAGCCGAGATGTTTGCCGACGGCGAGCACGGCGAGCCGATCAGCCCCACCGACCTGCCCCCCGGCGACTACCTGATCGAGCTGCGCGGCATCGACGCGGTGGATGGCTACGAGGAGGTCCGCGAGGTCCGGCTGAGTTCCGATTGGGACATCTCCGAAATACTGCCCATCGGCCATACCTTGGTCCACGGTGTCGACCTTTTCGATGGCCACCTCACCATCAGTAGAACCGATCTCGAAATCCCCGGCCGCGGCATCGGCCTGGCGCTGCGGCGCACCTATTCGAGCCTGGCGGTGTCGAGCGGCGGCCCCTTCGGCCTGGGCTGGAACCATCGCTACCAGTCGCGAGTCGTGATCACCCCCTGCGGCGAGGCCATCTTGATCGGCGGCGAGGGCTCGGGCCTGCGTTTCGTCGACGATGGCCAGGGCGGACTACGCCCGCTGCGCGGCTCTCACGGCACCCTGCGGGCCGACCCGGCTGACGGCGGCTTCGACTTCTTCACCACCTCCGGCAACCGCTTCCACTATCTCTTCTCGGAAGATAGCACCTGGCATTTGGCCTGGACCGAAGACCCCAACGGCAACCGCACCACCCTCACCTACATCGCCGGCGCCGATGGCCCCCTGCTGCGTCAAGTCACCGACTCCAGCGGCCGAGCCCTGGTCTTCGACTACCGCCAGGCTAGCTTCGCCGCCTGGGACGGGCCAGTGATCGAGCACATCACCGGCCCTGGCGGCCTGGCGATGAGCTTCGAATACGACCGATTTGGCAACCTGATCACCGCCCAGCGCGACAACCAGAGTCGCATCGAGCGCTACACCTACCAGACCCAGCCCAACGCCGGCCTGGAGCTGCGGCCGGTGATGACCTCGACGACCAATGGCCTCTCAGGCGCCAGCACCCAGTACACCTGGCAGAGCGGCGCCGTGGCCATCGAAGCCGGATTGTCGATCGATGCCTTGCTAGTAAGCTCGATCACCCACCCTGAAGGAGGAGTCGCCACATTCGCCTTCGATCAGCAGCTGCTCGGCAACGCCGCCACGCTAGAGCTAGAGACCACCGTCACCGATCGCCGCCAGCGGGCCACCACTTACCGTCTTAACCGCTACGGCAGCCCGTTGGTGATCACCGACCCCATCGGCCACACCACCCGCAAGACCTGGACCCCCGGCGACGTGCTGATGCTCAGTCGCACTGACCAGAATGGGGTCGTCACTAGCTTCGAGTACGACCAGCACGGCAACCGGACCACCGAGCGCGTCCAAGTCACCGACGAGACCGGCACCCTGGTCACCCGCGAGCGCCTGAGCACTTACTTTTCGCCCTCAGCCTTTATCGCAGAAGGCATCAAAAACCACCTCAAGAGCCACACCGACGGCCGTGGCCACACCACCCAATTTGAGTACGACGCCCAGGGCAATCTGACCCGCCAACACATCACCGTCATCGATGCCGAGGGCGCCGCCTCCACCGTCGAGAGCCGCCACACCTACTACTCAAACGGCGACCGCCGCACCACCACCGATGCTCGCAGCCACGCCAGCACCTTCACTTGGGACACTTTCGGCAACCCGGCCACCGTGCGCGACCGCGAAAACGGCCTGACCACCTTCGCCTTCGATTCACGAG
This sequence comes from Candidatus Multivoradales bacterium, assembly GCA_965248925.1. GTDB lineage: Bacteria > Acidobacteriota > Thermoanaerobaculia > Multivoradales > J023 > CBDFLE01. Next base: position 2,337,484 of record CBDFLE010000005.1, read on the forward strand.
GCCGCCAGCTCAGTCAGACCGACCCCAACAGCCACACCACCCGGCTGGCCTACGACGACCTAGACCGCCTGATCCTGCGCACCCTCGCCGACGGCAGCGTAGAGCAGATCCAGCACGACGACATCGCCCGCACCCGCACCCAGATCGATCCCCGTGGCCACGCCACCCGGACCAGCTTCGATCTAGAAGGCCGGCCCATCGAGATCGTCAACGCCGAGGGCGGTCAGCAGCAGATGGAGTACGACCCAGAAGGCAACCTAACGCTAGAGAGCACCGTCTTCGACGCCACCACCCTCCGCCACAACACCCTGCTGGTTTACGATGACGCCGGCCGCCTGATCCGTCGCGAACAGCCCGAGGGCCGCACCACAGACCGAGAACTAGACCCAGCCGGCAACGTCCTGCGCCAGACCCTCGCCGACCGCGGCGACCCGAGCTTCACCCCCCGCGTCACCGAGACCGACTACGACCGGCTCAACCGCCCCATCGAGACCCGACGCCTGCTCGACGCCGGCTTCATCGCCGGCCAGATCGCCTTCGATCTGGAAAACAACCCCGTCCACAGCACCGACCCTCTCGGCCGAGTGACGACGATCACATTCGACGCCCTCGACCGCGAGATCGAGCGCACCGAGCCCGAGTGGAAAGCCGGCACCCCGAGAGTCAGTCAACGTTTCTGGGACGGCAACGGCAACCTGATCAAGACGGTGCTTTTCAACGAGCCCGAAAACCAGATCCGCGAGACCACCTACGATCGCCTCAACCGCCCGATCCGCCAGCTCGACGCCACCGGCGAGCTGCGGACGATGGAATACGACCCGGCAGGAAATCTGACTGTCAAGATCGACCGCCGCGGCCACCGCACCGAGCACCAATACGACGAACGCAACCGCCGCATCAAAACCACCGTCAAGCTCGCCGCTGGCAACGCCATCACCGAATTCACCTTCGATCCCTCTAGCAACCTGATCGAGCAGCTCCAGCCCAACCAGAACCGCATCACCCACACCTACGACCCGCTCAATCGCCGTCTCACAAGCGACGATCGCGAAGGCCAGCTCAGCCAGACCGGCTACGACGCTCGCGGCGTCCCCATCCGCCAAGAAGACGCCAACGGCAATGTCACCCTCAGCCAGTTCGACGGCCTCGGCCGCATGATCCGCCAGGATCTGCCCGAAGACCGCACCGTCCTACAAACCTACGATGTAGCCGGCAACCGCCTAGCCACCACTAACCCCCGCGGCCACGCCACCACCGCCCGCTTCGACACCCTCGACCGCCAGATCGAAGAACTCTCGCCAGCCCCCTTCAACTACCTGCGCCAGATGACCTGGGACGACGCCGGCAACCTGCTCTCAGAGACCGACCGCCGAGGCAACACCACCGAGTTCACCTACGACGACATCAACCGCCGAATTACCCGGCTCGAACCACCCGTCCTGAGCGACGGCTCCGAGGTCCGCTACCTCACCACTTGGGCCCACGACGCCGCCGGCAACCAGCTCACTGAGATCGACCCCCGAGGCATCCTCACCGAGAACCGCTGGGACGCCGAGAACCGCCGCACCCACACCTTGCGCGCCAGCCTGCTCATCGAGCAGGTTGAGTTTGATGCCGCCGGCAACCGAACGAAAATCTGGGATGCCAACCGCAACCTAGCCCAATTCGACTATGACGAACGCCAGCTCATCATCACCGAGCGCCGCCCCCTCGGCGCCACCACCACCTTCACCCGCGACAGTATGGGCGACGTAATCCGCCGCCAAGACCCAGCCGGCAGATTCACCGATTCCACCTTCGACTTCCGCCGCCGCCAGCTCACCAGCACCCGCTTCGGCGCCGGCAACCGACCTGAAACCACAGCCTTCACCTACGATTCACAAGGCAACCGCACGAGCAAGCTGCGCCCCGAGGGCAACGCCTGGACTTACAGCTTCGACGGTGCCCACCGCCTCACCGAAGTCGAAGACCCCGACGGCGATCTCACCACCTACGAACTCGACCAAAACGGCAACCTCATCACCCAGATCGACGCCGCCAGCCAACCCACCACCTACACTTGGGACGAGCTAGACCGCCGCACCTCCATCACCCAGGCCGACGGCGCCACCGAGACCCTCACTTTCGACGAAAACGGCAACCTCGCCCAACACCGAGACGCCAAAAACCAACTCTTCACCCGCACCCACGACTCGCTGAATAGGGAAATCGTCCTTCAGTACCCCGAAGACCCCTCCACCGACGACGACCTCGAGCAGATCACCACCACCTGGGACGCCAACGGCAACCACCTCCAAACCGCCGAACACTTCACGCAAACGGGGGAACTCACCACCACCCAGACCTGGGACGATTTTGATCGCCTAGCCACCCGAACCGACCGCTGGGACAACACCCTCATTCACGGCTACGATCTCAACGGCAACCGCACCCTGCTCATTGACCCGGCGGGCATCCCAACCACCACCACCTTCGACACCCTCAACCGAGTCGACACCGTCACCACCCCCGGCGGAGTCACCGACTATCAGTACCTCGCCAACAGCCTGCTCAGCCAGATCGACTATCCCAACGGCACCACCAGCACCTGGCAATACGATCCCGCCAACCGCATCAGGGACTTGGACCATCGCCAGAACACCGCCCTGATCTCCAGCTTCCAATACCAGTACGACCGCAACGGCAACCGCACTGAGCAGATCGAGACCCACACCAGCCAGCCAGCCGAAACCACCATCTACGCCTTCGATCCAGTAGACCGCCTCGCCACCGTCGCCTACCCCGAGAAAACCGTCACCACCACCTACGATGCGGTAGGCAATCGCATCTCAGAATCGGCCGTCGACAACGCCGCCACGACGATCACCGACCGCCTCTACGCCTACGACAATCGCCACCGATTGACGAGCGTAGCTGATCAACTCGACGCCACCCAGACCGTCACCTACACCCACGATGCCAACGGCAATCAGTCAACCCGAACAAGAGACTGCCAGCTAACCCAGCTGACCTACGACACTCGCGATCAGCTCACCCAGGTCATCGAAGCCAGCGTCATCCAAGGCACCTACGCATTCGACGCCACCGGCCTCAGAGTCCAAAAGCTAACTGCTGAAGGTGAAGCGAGATACGTCTACGATCAGCAAAGCGTCCTGACTCGAGAAGACAGCGACGGAATCACCAAATTCAACTACGGCCCAGATCGCTTGCTCTCCGTCGATGACCCCGTAGAAGGCCGCGCCTACTACCTCCACGACGCCCTGGGCAGCGTCGTCGGGCTGATGACCCCCGGCGGCAGCTTGCTCGGTCGCTACAAATTCGACGCCTGGGGCAACAAGAGAGCCTCCGTCGAAACCGCCGCCAACCCCTTCGGCTTCACCGGCCACGAGCATGACGACGAAACCGGGCTGATCTACGCCAAGGCACGGTTCTATGATCCGGAGCTTGGGCTGTTCCTGAGCAGCGACCCGGTCGAAGGCGATTTGCAGAACCCGCCGAGTCTGCATCGGTATCTGTATGCCTTCCAGAATCCAACGGTTTTTACAGACCCGGATGGGCGGATCGCGGAACTAGTCTCCTTCGCGGACAATCTGGCTGAGGAACGTAGAAAACACATCAGCGGCGAGGCCGACCAAGGAATCTCCGGCAGGATCCTCGGCAGCAAGCTAAGTAGAGCCATCAACGCGGCAATCTTCGGCGTGCTCGGTGGCACGGTCAGTACAGCAAACTTCATCGCCAACAATCTCGCCGCAGAGCTACTATCCGAAGATAACGTCCTGCGTCGAGAAGCTAACGATGAGCTTGGCCAGCTAGCCCTCGGCCTTGAGGGCCTCGTTGCCACCGTTCGCGAAGACCCCCTCGGCACAGTCCGCCAGATTGTTGAATTCCCGAGCAACACTTCCAGAGGAGTTCTTGACACTCTCACGGGCGACTCTGCGGAGGGATTAGTAGGCCTAGCCGCGACCACCTTCGAATTCCCTCTTGAGTCCATCGCGGGCGGCGGACTCAACAAGGCCGTGCGCGGGACCGTCGGTGCGGCCGTTGAGCGGCAAGTGATCCAGAGGCGGGTGCACCAAGCTGTTGCGGCCAGCCGAGATGCCAGACCGACTTCGAACTTTGCTGAGCATACTGCTAGAGTGCGGGGAGTACTCGAAGGGCCACAAGGGAACACGGCAGCGCTACCGGATCGAATATTCCGAGGCGCTCGCGAGGGAAATGCCAAAGATGTTTCGTTGCGCCCAGGCGAAACGGCGGTATCATTTCGTGACTCCTCAACCAACCCACTACCACTTCCTGGATCGAGATCCCAGCCTGTCCTTCGCCCAGGACAGAAATTTATTGAAGTTGATCCACTCAAACTCCCCAGAAGAAGCGTTTTGGTCGACGGCGGCACTAACGGACTCCCCTCAGGCCACGTATCAGTCATTGCAACTGCGGAGGAGATCATTGAAGCGACGGTTGGAGGTGGAAAGTTCCCTAATCTGTCAAAATCTGAGAAAGCCGCACTACGCGAGAGAGGCCTTCGATGACCGACCAATCTATCAGATCGTTTCTGGACGCCCTGGCTATTGTCCGCGAGCTATTCCGATCAGCCGCAATAGAACTTGAGAAGAGTGGAAAACTGAAAGATATACAGATATCAGTTTCGCCATTTCGAACAAGTAAAAACACTAGTCTTACTATTTCTCTTGACGCGGACTTCGCGTTGCACCACAGGTCTGGAGCCCCTATCGGAATCTCTGTAAAACTTGAATCAGTAGGCACAAAGTGGCTACTTGAAGAGTACATTCACTTTCCAGACGGAGATCTTGATTGGTTTGATTACGAGGAGCGCGAGTACGAACTAAAGTCGGCCAGCAAGCTACTTGCTCTGCTACCTTGTTTTGCGAGACAGGCTCTGGCAACGTACAAGAAGGCAATAGAGTCCGCATAGTCTCGCCGCAGCGCTGAGAGAGTTGAGAGTATCGTAGGGCGCTACACTCTTCGAATGTCATTTTCAAGAAATCGCTAAGTGAAACTATATTTGCCAATCGAAATAATAGGTGCCTGAATGGCTGCGTCGATTTTCCTTTCCAGACTGCTATGCCTTCACTCATCAAACTCAGCGCCGCCGAGATCGTCGATCTAGCAGTGATCGACGATTCGCAGCTGACCGACGAAGTACGAGAGGTCCTCAACCAAGCCACCGTATCGAGCACTTCCCTGCCGGTGGTCCTATCCGACGACCCCGACCTTGGCGGCGATGCCGACCCGACCCTCACCCCGCTAGAACACGCCCCACGCCTGGTGGCCGAGAAAACCGTCTCTCTCGACGCCGCCGATAGCGATGGCCGAGCCGGCCCTGGCGACCTGCTGCACTACACCTTGGTGTTGCGCAATCTCGGCGCTGGCGCCGCCACCGGCTTGCTGTTGAGCGATCCGATTCCGGCCCACACCAATGTCGTACCCGGCTCGGTCCTCAGCAGCCTGGGCACAGTGCTCAACGAACAGCCTCTAGAAGTGGCAATCAACGAGCTAGCCGCCGGAACGGTAGCGACGGTGAGCTTCTCCGTGCGCATCGATCAGCCCTTGGCCAATGGGTTTGAAGAGATCGTCAATCAAAGTACCTTGACCGCCGACGCCCAGCCCATTCTGCTGAGCGACGACCCGACCCTCGCCGGCAGCGCCGATCCGACAGTCATCGCGGTGCTCACCGGCACTCCCAGACTGCTGCCCCGCAAAACCGCCCTACTCTTCGACGACCGCGACGGCGATGGCCTGCTGTCGCCCGGCGATGGCTTGCTCTTTCTGATCGAGGTTGGCAATCGGGGCGATGGTCTGGCCACCGGGCTGCGGCTCGAAGACTCCCTGCCTCCAGGTACCAGCCTAGAAGCCGGCTCGGTGCAGACTTCCCAGGGCACAGTGCTCAGCGAGCAGCCGTTGATCGTCGACCTCGGCCAGTTGGGCACCGGTGCCGAAGCCACCGTGACCTTGGTGCTGCGTATCGCCGAGCCCTTCCCCGCCGATCAACTGACGGTGGTCAACCAAGCACGGATCACCAGCGCCGAGCTACCTCTCTTGCTGACCGACGATCCGACCACCAGCACGGTCGACGATGCTACCGTCCGCGAGGTGTTCATCACTCCGACGGTGTCTCTCAGCGACAGCTCAGTCTCCGAGAACAGTGGCCCGGCCAGCTTCGACCTACTGCTGTCGACCCCGCCCAATCGGCCCCTGTCAGTCGCCTGGCAGACCGCCGATGGCACGGCCAGCGCGGGCAACGACTACTTGGCCACCAACGGCAGCAGCGAGCTAGCCGCTGGCGAGACTGCCGCGGTGGTGGAAATCGAAATCGTCGACGACCAGCTCAACGAGCACGACGAGACCTTCCTACTTCAGTTGACGGCGGCCACCGGTGCAGTGATCGGCGATGGCGCAGGGCAAGCGACCATCACCGACCAGGATCCACCACCGGCCATCACCCTCGGCGACGCCAGCACCTTGGAGGGTGATGCTGGAGCCACTCCGGTGGGACTCAAATTGCTGCTGTCGAACGCCAGCGGCCTCGACATCGCGGTCGACTACACCACTGTCGACGGCAGCGCCATCGGCGGCGAGGACTACCGTAGGAAGAGCAGCAGCCTAGCGATCGCCGCGGGCGAGACCAGCGCCACCCTCGAGGTCGAAGTGCTCGGCGACCTCAAGGATGAGCTCGACGAGAGCTTCGCGGTGCTAGTCACCTCGGCTTCGGGAGCCACCGTGGCCGACCCCAGCGGCACCATCGAGGTGATCGACGACGACCAGACCCGCCTATCGGTCCTCGACCGCACCGTCACAGAAGGTGACGAGGGTAGCCGCGAAGCGGCCTTCGAGGTGCGCCTCAGCCACGAGAGCGACCGTCCGGTGAGCGTCGACTACCAAACCCGCGAGGACACCGCGCGAACCGGCGAGGATTTCCTGGCGACCCAAGACACCCTGCTGCTGGAGGCCGGCCGCATGCGAGCCGAGATCGCAGTGCCCGTGCTGGGCGACGAGATCTTCGAGCCCTTGGAGGAGACCTTCCACCTCGATCTGACCCATCCCATCGGCGCCGAGCTGGCCACCGCCAGCGCGCTAGGTACGATCCTCGACGACGAGCTCTGCGCCGGCCCCGAGCTGCTGCGCAATCCGGGGGCCGAGCTGCCCCTGCTAGGGAGCGATCTGCCCAACGAACAGGCACAGCTGGCGGTGTGGGTCCAGGTCGCTGGTGAGCATTGGTACCGGCGTGAGCAAGATCCGCTGGCGGCCGAGGGTGCCGCTTATTTCGCCGCTGGCCAGGCCGAGACAGCCGAACTGTCCCAGGTGGTCGACCTTAGCGGTTACAGCGAAGTGATCGCCCGCGGCGAGTTGCTGCTGGCCTTCTCCGGCCACCTGCGGACCGCCGAGGAACAGCCCTCGGACACCGCGCGGGTGGTAGTAGAGTACTTCGAGGAGGATGGGAATTTGGTGCTCGATAGCTTCGACAGCGGCGAGATCGTCAGTCCCTCAGAATGGCTGCGGGTAGAGGATCTACGCTTGGTGCCGGTCGGCACCGACCGAGTGCGGGTGCGACTGCTCAGCAACCGCCTGGAGGGCGACACCAGCGATGGCTACTTCGACGCCCTTTCCCTGCGGGTCATCCGCCAACCGGTGGTCGAGATCGACGACCTACGGATCGCCGAAGGCCACAGTGCCAGCGCGGTCGGCGAGCTGTCCGTCCGGCTGAGCTGCGCAATCGATCGTCCGCTGAGCATCACTTGGGAAACCGTCGATGGCACAGCGACGAGCGGCGTCGACTACATCGAAGCCCGCGGCACCCTGGAGCTGGCCAGTGGTACCGTCGGGGGTGTGATCGAGGTAGAGATTCTTGGCGATACGGAGCACGAGCTGCACGAGGACTTCTTCGTCGAGCTGCGGGAGATCGAGCCCGCTGGGCTTGCGGTAGCGCCCCAGCCGCGGGGCCGGGTGAGCATCCTCAACGATGATTTCTGCGCTCGCTCGCCAGGCTATTGGCAGCACCACAGCGACCTCTGGCCATTGTCGGAGTTGGCGTTGGGCGACCAGCAGATCGATCAGAGCGGCACTCTGGCGCTGCTGCAATATGGCGGCTCGGACGCCGCCAGCAAGCTCGCTCGCCAGTTGATTACCACTGAGTTGAATCTGGCCGTGGGCTCCGATCCGCTAGACATCTTGGCAACCGTCGAAGCCGCCCATGCCTTCCTTGCAGACTGGCCGCCAGGCAGCCGCCCCAGAGGCCCAGACCGAGCCGAGGCCAACCGGCTAAAAGACATCCTCGACGCCTACAACAATCCCGGCTGCACGCCGGTTGCGGTGCTCCCATGAACTGCCCAACAACGCGGCCTCGCTTTGCTCGCAGCTTTCGGCGCTGGCTGACCAGCGCTGGAATTCTCCTGCTTGCCAGCGCCGTGCTTGCGACCGAGCCGCCTGCTGAGACTTCGCGCACCGCGCTAGAGACACGAATCCTCGACCAGCTAGCTCGCGGCCGGTCGATCGAGGGGCCGCTGGCGAGCTGGCGTTCGACCCGTCCAGTCTCGACCGAGGAATCGCCCACAAAGACTGCGCCTACCAGCCTCAACGAAGCGCTGGTAGAGCTGCGCCAGGCCCTACCCTCGAAGGCTAAGAGCCGCCTTGACACCTCTGCCCTTACTGCCGCCTGGGAGAGCTTCCAAGCCTGGGACCTGCTGCAAGGCGACCGCTTCGAACGCACCGCCGCCCGCCTCGATGCGGCCGGCCTCAGCGGCGAGCCCAGAGCCCGCCTAGAGCGGGTCCGCGGCGATTGGCAAGAGTTCCACGACCGCCTGAAGACCCTGCTCGCTGAGCCCTTGGCCAGTCTCCGAACGGCACAGAGAACCGAGCAGCCGGCCCTCAACGTAGCCGCCAAAGCCGCCGCCGAGCTGCTCGACACTTACCCGGCCACCCTTGACCGCCCAATGCTGCGGGCTACCAGCTTGCCCTATCGCCAGCTGCGCCTGCCGGCCCGTCTGCCAGTCACTGAACCGGCGATCGTGCCGAGCTATCTCGATCTCGCCGATCCCGGCTCCACGCCTACCGACTTGGAGCCCAGCAGCGCCGCGCCGCTAGCTGATGAGATTCTCTTGCAGGCTGAAGAGCTGGGCTACGACTATGTGGCGATCTACGAGTTCGTTCGCCACCAGATCGCCACCGAGTGGTACGCCGGCAGCATGAAAGGCGCGCTCGGCACTCTACGCCAGGGAGCCGGCAACGATGTCGACCAGGCGAGTCTGCTGATCGCCCTCTACCGCGCCAGCGGAGCGGCGGCGCGCTACGTCGGCGGGGTGATTGAATTGCCGCTGCCCTGGCTCAACACCCAGCTGGGCCTTGACGACGGCACTGCGGTGGCCGACTACTTGGCTCGCGCCGGTATTGCCCACCGGCCAGTGATTCGCGGCGGTCGTATCGCCGCCTTCGATGTCGAGCACACCTGGGTCAGCGCTCACGTGCCCTACAGCAATTACCGTGGCTCGGTGGTCGACTTCTCAGGCCGTAGCTGGATCCCGCTGACGCCGGCTCTGGAACCGGTCGAGAGACAGCCATCCACCGAGGTACTGGCCTCGATGGGCTTCGCGGCCAACGATTTCGTCACCGAGATGCTGAGCGCGGCCCAGCTCGAGACCCCGCTGAGCTTGCTGCGCCAGCGAGTCGAGCAATACCTGCTGGACACCGATGGCGGCACCTACGCCGAGCAACTCGGCTCGGTGACCTCTACCGGCCAACCCCTCGGCCTGCTGCCCAACGGCTTCTATCATCCAGTTCTGGCGGTAACCTTCGAAGACTCCGAGCTACCGGCGAGCGCCCGCCACCGGCTGCGATTGATCACCCGCGGCGAGACCACGGCAGGCTCGCCAGCCATCCTCGATCACCAGCTAGACCTACACCAAGCTCTCGGTCGACGTCTGACTCTGTCCTACGCCCCGGCAACCTCCGACGATCACCTGATTATCAACCTCTGGGGCGGCCTGGCAGAAGTACCACCTTTCCTGGTGCGGCTGCGGCCCCAGCTCTATATCGACGGCCGCCGCATCGCCGTCGGCGAGCCGGTGGACGCCGCCAAGCTGCATCGTTTCGAAGCAGTAGTCGAAGGGCCGTTTGGCAGCCAAGAGATCAGCCAGATCGTCCTATCAGGCGCCTATCACGCCATCGCTGTGGGCGGTCAGCACTTCCAGGCCACCGAGCTGGCGGACAACGACCCAGGCGACGGCGAGCAGCTCGCCGCCCGCCTGCTGAGCGGCCTCGCCTACAGCTATGGTGCCGATTGGGACGCCGCTGAGACCGAGATTGGCGGCCTCTTAGCCGTGAGCCCGGCACGGCCGCTGCCGGCGCTGGTCATCGCCAGCAACTCCTTGCGCGCCGAATTACTGCTGGGAGTGCCGCAGCGGTTGATCTGGGAAGGCGTCACCCTCGACGCCGCGCTGCGCGTCGCTGAACCCGCAGCTCGTGACGGCTCCACCGAAACCGCCGCCGACTGGATGCGCCTGGCGGCGCTCGAAGGCTCGGCGCTGGAGCAGGCGATTTTCGAAGGACAATTCCAGGTCGCGGCAATCTCGGCCGACAGGGGCCTGGCCCTGGCCCGCGACTCGGGCATCGAGGTGCTACGCCTCGACGCTGGCAATCTGACCGCCGAGCTGCCCAGCCTGAACCACCCTCAAACCGTGCGTGACGACGTGGTCGCCCTCATCGCCCAAGGGCTGACGGTCGAGATCCCCCGCCAGCCGATCTCCGTCAGTGCCTGGACCGGCTCGACATGGCGAGCCGAAGATCCAGAGAGCGGCACGGCCGGCTACTTCCTCTCCGGCGGCCTGGCCGGTGGCGCCACCGTCGAGGCGCCTGAGAACTGGCTGCTGGGCTTCCTCGCCGATGCCCTGGCCGCGCCCATGTCAGACTCCCCCAACACCGATCCTCTCGCTGGCGTCGAGCTACTCGTCGCCGAGGGTACTGACAGCCAGCTCGGCACCGTCGACAGGGTCTATCGTCACCCTCTGGCGGTGCGCGTGCTCGACGCGGCCGGCCGACCGGTCCAGGGCACCGAAGTCACCTTCTACATCTGGGCTGGCGACGGCCGGCTGCTCGACACCCAGAACCAAGAATCCACCAGCCTCACCCTACGCAGCGACGCCCGTGGAATGGCCCGCGTCAAGTTACGTTCAGGAAAGCACACCGCGGCTAACCCCCTCTTCCTTCGTCGCTTCGACAGCGACATCTTCCAAACCCGAGTGCTGGAGAACGTGGTCGAGGCGGTGGCCAGCTCCAGACTCGGCAATCTGGTGCTGCGCCAGCCGATTTCCTCGGTCGCCTTCCCCCAGGATCCGGCGGCTCTGCGCCGCACCAACCGCGACGACAGCCAGGGCACCGACCTCACCGTGCTGCACGGCCTGTGGCAAGACACCCTGGCGATCGCCGTCGAGGATCCGCACGGCAACCCGGTGGCCAACCAAGACGTGGCTTTCACCAACACCGTCTTCGTCGCCCCTGGCATCACCTGCACCAACGCTCCGCCGGACCCCACCCCAGGTGCCTTCTTCGACGCCTCAATCGACTCGATCACCGGTGGCTTCACCGGCTGCCCGGTCACTACGCCCCGTTTCGGCGATTGCGGCAGCTCCGATTTGACCCTGAGAACGACCTCCTCGGGTCAGGTCTCGGCCGGTTTCATCGCCGGCCCCAGCGCCATTACCAGCTACCCGGCAACCGTCAGTTCAGCCGCCTTGCCACCGCTGTCTTACGAGTACAGCATTTCCTTCATCAACAACACGGGCCTCAACCACGACCACTGCGGGCCGCTGGCACAGCGCTTCGTGCGCACTTTCGGGTTCTTCGCCGACGCCGCCGGCCAGCCCAGCTCGGCAGTGCGAGCCGGCCAGGTCTACGACCCACCGGTCGGAGTCGAGGCCCTCGAATGGGTGCCCGAGTGCCAGGGGATAGGGATCGCCGACCCCAGCCCGGGGGGACCGCTGTTCTTCCTGGTCTGCAACGAGCTACGAGGCGAGTGGCGACCCGCCTATTTCTACCAGGACGGCAGCCATCCGCTGGCGGTTGAACTGCTGCCCGCCGGCACCACCACGCCGCCACAGATCGACAACCTCCTCGGCCGCCTCGAGAGCCGGCTGCAAGCCGGCCTCGACCCAGCCTTGCACACTGCTCGGGTGTCGCTACCAGTGCTGCCCAAGAGTCCCTACCTCGACGACTTCAATGGCGAAGTCACTGTGCTCGAAACCCCCGAGGACTACCTCGCCGTCGGCCTGCTCGACATTGCCCTCGGACTGATCGCCAACATCGACCAAGAAATCGGCAGTCTGTGGGGGGTGCAAGCTCAGATCACCAGCTTCGAGCCGCCTATCGTGCCCCTCGACGACGACGGCCTCGCAGCTGAGCCGGTAGCGGTGAGCTACCAGATCGCGCCGGCCGAGTATCAGCCCACTAGTGCTTTCGTCGAGCTGCTGCGCGACGGCCAACAGGTCGACCTCTTGCGCGGCCAGAGCATCGCTGGAGAAGGTCTCGCCGAGCTGCCCCGCGGCCTTGAGCTGGGCCTCGACGGTCTGTGGCAGGCCGAGCTGGTGCTCAATCTCGACACTCCGATCGAAGTACGCGGCGACCCCGTGCCGGTGCCCCTAGAGCAGCAGCTCTTCGCCGACTACAGCCGCGCCTTGGCGGTGCGCCAGGATGTCGACCTGCTCAACCAGCGACGCTGCGCCCAGCCGACCCTCTTCAGCTTTGAGCTCAACCGCCCGGCCGAGGTCACCCTGATCGCCCGCCGGATCGAGAGCGTCGAGACCGACGGCAGCCTCAACACCGCCGCCGCCATCACCCTGATCGAAGCCGAGATGTTTGCCGACGGCGAGCACGGCGAGCCGATCAGCCCCACCGACCTGCCCCCCGGCGACTACCTGATCGAGCTGCGCGGCATCGACGCGGTGGATGGCTACGAGGAGGTCCGCGAGGTCCGGCTGAGTTCCGATTGGGACATCTCCGAAATACTGCCCATCGGCCATACCTTGGTCCACGGTGTCGACCTTTTCGATGGCCACCTCACCATCAGTAGAACCGATCTCGAAATCCCCGGCCGCGGCATCGGCCTGGCGCTGCGGCGCACCTATTCGAGCCTGGCGGTGTCGAGCGGCGGCCCCTTCGGCCTGGGCTGGAACCATCGCTACCAGTCGCGAGTCGTGATCACCCCCTGCGGCGAGGCCATCTTGATCGGCGGCGAGGGCTCGGGCCTGCGTTTCGTCGACGATGGCCAGGGCGGACTACGCCCGCTGCGCGGCTCTCACGGCACCCTGCGGGCCGACCCGGCTGACGGCGGCTTCGACTTCTTCACCACCTCCGGCAACCGCTTCCACTATCTCTTCTCGGAAGACAGCACCTGGCATTTGGCCTGGACCGAAGACCCCAACGGCAACCGCACCACCCTCACCTACATCGCCGGCGCCGATGGCCCCCTGCTGCGTCAAGTCACCGACTCCAGCGGCCGAGCCCTGGTCTTCGACTACCGCCAGGCTAGCTTCGCCGCCTGGGACGGGCCAGTGATCGAGCACATCACCGGCCCTGGCGGCCTGGCGATGAGCTTCGATTACGACCGTTTCGGTAACCTGATCACCGCCCAGCGCGACAACCAGAGTCGCATCGAGCGCTACACCTACCAGACCCAGCCCAACGCCGGCCTGGAGCTGCGGCCGGTGATGACCTCGACGACCAATGGCCTCTCAGGCGCCAGCACCCAGTACACCTGGCAGAGCGGTGCCGTGGCCATCGAAGCCGGGCTGGCGATCGATGCTCTGCTGGTGGACTCGATCACCCACCCCGAGGGCGGCGTCACCACCTTCGACTTCGATCAACAGCTGCTCGGCAACGCCGCCACGCTAGAGCTAGAGACCACCGTCACCGATCGCCGCCAGCGGGCCACCACTTACCGCCTCAACCGCTACGGCAGCCCGGTGGTGATCGCCGACCCCCTCGGCCACACCACCCGCAAGACCTGGACCCCCGACGACGTGCTGATGCTCAGCCGCACCGACCAGAACGGGGTCGTCACCAGCTTCGAGTACGACCGGCACGGCAACCGGACCACCGAGCGCGTCGAGGTCACCGACGAGACCGGCACCCTGGTCACCCGCGAGCGCCTGAGCACTTACTTTCCGCCCTCAGCCTTTATCGCAGAAGGCATCAAAGACCACCTCAAGAGCCACACCGACGGCCGTGGCCACACCACCCAATTTGAGTACGACGCCCAGGGCAATCTGACCCGCCAACACATCACCGTCATCGATGCCGAGGGCGCCGCCTCCACCGTCGAGAGCCGCCACACCTACTACTCAAACGGCGACCGCCGCACCACCACCGATGCTCGCGGCCACGCCAGCACCTTCACTTGGGACACTTTCGGCAACCCGGCCACCGTGCGCGACCGCGAAAACGGCCTGACCACCTTCGCCTTCGATTCACGAGGCCGCCAGCTCAGTCAGACCGACCCCAACAGCCACACCACCCGGCTGGCCTACGACGACCTAGACCGCCTGATCCTGCGCACCCTCGCCGACGGCAGCGTAGAGCAGATCCAGCACGACGACATCGCCCGCACCCGCACCCAGATCGATCCCCGTGGCCACGCCACCCGGACCAGCTTCGATCTAGAAGGCCGGCCCATCGAGATCGTCAACGCCGAGGGCGGTCAGCAGCAGATGGAGTACGACCCAGAAGGCAACCTAACGCTAGAGAGCACCGTCTTCGACGCCACCACCCTCCGCCACAACACCCTGCTGGTTTACGACGACGCCGGCCGCCTGATCCGTCGCGAAGAGCCCGAGGGCCGCACCACAGACCGAGAACTAGACCCAGCCGGCAACGTCCTGCGCCAGACCCTCGCCGACCGCGGCGACCCGAGCTTCACCCCCCGCGTCACCGAGACCGACTACGACCGGCTCAACCGCCCCATCGAGACCCGACGCCTGCTCGACGCCGGCTTCATCGCCGGCCAGATCGCCTTCGATCTGGAAAACAACCCCGTCCACAGCACCGACCCTCTCGGCCGAGTGACGACGATCACATTCGACGCCCTCGACCGCGAGATCGAGCGCACCGAGCCCGAGTGGAAAGCCGGCACCCCGAGAGTCAGTCAACGTTTCTGGGACGGCAACGGCAACCTGATCAAGACGGTGCTTTTCAACGAGCCCGAAAACCAGATCCGCGAGACCACCTACGATCGCCTCAACCGCCCGATCCGCCAGCTCGACGCCACCGGCGAGCTGCGGACGATGGAATACGACCCGGCAGGAAATCTGACTGTCAAGATCGACCGCCGCGGCCACCGCACCGAGCACCAATACGACGAACGCAACCGCCGCATCAAAACCACCGTCAAGCTCGCCGCTGGCAACGCCATCACCGAATTCACCTTCGATCCCTCAAGCAACCTGATCGAGCGGCTCCAGCCCAACCAGAACCGCATCACCCACACCTACGACCCGCTCAATCGCCGTCTCACAAGCGACGATCGCGAAGGCCAGCTCAGCCAGACCGGCTACGACGCTCGCGGCGTCCCCATCCGCCAAGAAGACGCCAACGGCAATGTCACCCTCAGCCAGTTCGACGGCCTCGGCCGCATGATCCGCCAGGATCAGCCCGAAGACCGCACCGTCCTACAAACCTACGATGTAGCCGGCAACCGCCTAGCCACCACTAACCCCCGCGGCCACGCCACCACCGCCCGCTTCGACACCCTCAACCGTCAGATCGAAGAACTCTCGCCAGCCCCCTTCAACTACCTGCGCCAGATGACCTGGGACGACGCCGGCAACCTGCTCTCAGAAACCGACCGCCGAGGCAACACCACCGAATTCACCTACGACGACCTCGACCGCCGGATCACCCGGCTAGAACCACCCGTCCTGAGCGACGGCTCCGAGGTCCGCTACCTCACCACTTGGGCCCAGGACACCGCCGGCAACCAGCTCACCGAGGTCGACCCCCGAGGCATCCTCACCGAGAACCGCTGGGACGCCGAGAACCGCCGCACCCACACCCTGCGCGCCAATCTGCTCATCGAGCAGGTTGAGTTTGATGCCGCCGGCAACCGAACGAAAATCTGGGATGCCAACCGCAACCTAGCCCAATTCGACTATGACGAACGCCAGCTCATCATCACCGAGCGCCGCCCCCTCGGCGCCACCACCACCTTCACCCGCGACAGTATGGGCGACGTAATCCGCCGCCAAGACCCAGCCGGCAGATTCACCGATTCCACCTTCGACTTCCGCAGGCGCAAGCTCACCAGCACCCGCTTTGGCGAAGGAAATCGCCCCGAAACCACCACTTCCTCTTACGATTCCCAGGGCAACCGCATCGGCAAGCTGCGCCCCGAGGGCAACGCCTGGACTTACAGCTTCGACGGTGCCCACCGCCTCACCGAAGTCGAAGACCCCGACGGCGATCTCACCACCTACGAACTCGACCAAAACGGCAACCTCATCACCCAGATCGACGCCGCCAGCCAACCCACCACCTACACTTGGGACGAGCTAGACCGCCGCACCTCCATCACCCAGGCCGACGGCGCCACCGAGACCTTTACGTTCGACGAAAACGGCAACCTCGCCCAACACCGAGACGCCAAAAACCAACTCTTCACCCGCACCCACGACTCGCTGAATAGGGAAATCGTCCTTCAGTACCCCGAAGACCCCTCCACCGACGACGACCTCGAGCAGATCACCACCACCTGGGACGCCAACGGCAACCACCTCCAAACCGCCGAACACTTCACGCAAACGGGGGAACTCACCACCACCCAGACCTGGGACGATTTTGATCGCCTAGCCACCCGAACCGACCGCTGGGACAACACCCTCATTCACGGCTACGATCTCAACGGCAACCGCACCCTGCTCATTGACCCGGCGGGCATCCCAACCACCACCACCTTCGACGCCCTCAACCGAGTCGACACCGTCACCACCCCCGGCGGAGTCACCGACTATCAGTACCTCGCCAACAGCCTGCTCAGCCAGATCGACTATCCCAACGGCACCACCAGCACCTGGCAATACGATCCCGCCAACCGCATCAGGGACCTCGACCATCGCCAGAACACCGCCCTGATCTCCAGCTTCCAATACCAGTACGACCACAACGGCAACCGCACTGAGCAGATCGAGACCCACACCAGCCAGCCAGCCGAAACCACCATCTACGCTTTCGATCCAGTAGACCGCCTCGCCACCGTCGCCTACCCCGAGAAAACCGTCACCACCACCTACGATGCTGTAGGCAATCGCATCTCAGAATCGGCCGTCGACAACGGCGCCACGACGATCACCGTCCGCCTCTACGCCTACGACAATCGCCACCGATTAGTAACTGTCACCGACCAACTCGACGCCGCCCAAGCCGTCACCTACACCCACGATGCCAACGGCAATCAGTCAACCCGAACAAGAGACAGCCAGCTAACCCAGCTGACCTACGACACTCGCGATCAGCTCACCCAGGTCATCGAAGCCAGCGTCATCCAAGGCACCTACGCATTCGACGCCACCGGCCTCAGAGTCCAAAAGCTAACTGCTGAAGGTGAAGCGAGATACGTCTACGATCAGCAAAGCGTCCTGACTCGAGAAGACAGCGACGGAATCACCAAATTCAACTACGGCCCAGATCGCTTGCTCTCCGTCGATGACCCCGTAGAAGGCCGCGCCTACTACCTTCACGACACGCTGGGCAGCGTCGTCGGGCTGATGACCCCCGGCGGCAGCTTGCTCGGTCGCTACAAATTCGACGCCTGGGGCAACAAGAGAGCCTCCGTCGAAACCGCCGCCAACCCCTTCGGCTTCACCGGCCACGAGCACGACGACGAAACCGGGCTGATCTATGCCAAAGCGCGGTTCTATGATCCGGAATTGGGGCTGTTTCTCAGCAGCGACCCGGTCGAAGGCGAGCTGCAGAACCCGCCGAGTCTGCATCGGTATCTGTATGCCTTCCAGAATCCAACCGTGTTTGTAGATCCCGATGGAAGGCTGGCGGTCCTGACGAACGCGGCCGAGAAGCTCGCTGAGATCCGTAGGCAAAACATCAGCGGCGAAGCCGATCAAGGGATCTCCGGCAAGCTCCTCGGCAACGAGCTCAGTAGAGCCATCAACGCGGCCTTCTTCGGCCTGCTCGAAGGTGGAGTCCGCACCGGCAACCTCATCGCCAACAATGTCGTCACAGAGACCCTGTCGGACGAAAGCACCCTGCGCCAGGAAGCCGACGAAGAGCTCGGCCGGTTGGCCCTCGGGCTTGAGGGCCTTGCTCAAAGCATTCGCGAAGACCCCCTAGGCACCACTCGCCAGGTCATTGAATTCCCCAGCCACCTGGCTCGCTCATCCCTCGACACCCTCCTCGACGGAACCGCCGACCAGAGGGTCGAGCTGACCGCCAACGTCGTCGAGATTCCTCTCGGAGCCGCCGCAGGGGTCGGAGTCAACAGTGCTTTGCGCAGGAGTCTCGGCACGGCGGTCGAGAGGCGGGTGATCCAGAGGCGGGTGCGAGAAGCTGTCGCGGCTAGCCGAGAAGGCAGAGCGGCTTCGAGATTTGCCGAGCACACTGCTAGAGTTCGAGGTGTGTTTGAAGCGGCGCCTGATGGCGCCAACGCAAGGGGGCTACCAAGCAACGCCAACTTCGCTCAGAAGACATTCAGCAGCTCGTTCAGTGAAGAAGGTCGAGTTGTCCTTAGTCGAATTGCGGGGCGCCGGATTGAGACAGTCGGCGATCTGGCAGGCGCAATTCGCTCGGGATCAGTGAACCCGGCGGATATACCTGTGAACGTAATTGTACGTGACGGCAATACTCTGATTCTGAATACCCGATCTGTACAAGCCTTGGAACAGGCCGGCTTTCCCAGGAGTTCCTTCAATGTCATCGATAAGACAGGTGATCCGTTCTTTGAGGGTTTGTTGAGCGGCCAGCTCAGAAGGAACAGACTAACAAGCCAAGGTGTATCGACAGTCCGGCCAAGTGGAAGTAACTGAGATGTCTGAGCGGGCGGTTTTGGCGCTTCCAATCACTGATGCGGGCTGCGGTGATATCCGAGTCGTGGCGACCAGCACAAGGCTTGACGCTGAGTACCAGTATTTCTCTGAGGCATTGAATATAGACCGGATTGGCATTATCCGCTTCGTGGGCCTTGGGGCATACAGATTTCGTGGCGAATTGCAGAGCCTGGGCTTCGCAGAAGGGAGCTACGACTCACTAGTCGAGATCGTCGATTCTGCGTGGTGTAAGGAACTTCTGAGTATCGAGCCAAACGGCATCTGGGGGAGTGTAGCGACCAAGAAACACTTTGCCGTATTTTTCAGCAATAACGGCTACTTGGAAGTCATCGCAGATGACTTCCAAGAGTTACTTCCGCGAGAGGGGCTTCTGGTATCTCAAAGTACGACTCACCTCGACTAAGCCGCACAATCTCGCACGCTCTGCGCCACGAGCCGTGGCTATACGAGCTGGAGCTGGACGAAGAGGGCTGGGTGGAGATCGAGACACTGTTGTCGGGATTACGAAGCCAGCGCCGGGAATGGCGTCGGCTGTCCGAGCAAGACATCGAGCAAGTGATGGCAGCTGCCGACAAACAACGCTTCGAGTTGCGCAGCGGACGGATTCGAGCGCTCTACGGTCATTCGACGCCGCAACGCCTACTGAAGGTGCCGGCAACTCCACCGGCGGTGCTCTACCACGGCACGGCACCCAAGACGGCTGAAGTGATCTTGGCCGAAGGTCTCAAGCCGATGGGTCGACAGTACGTCCACCTCTCGGCCGACCGGGAAACGGCCAACCAGGTGGGCCACCGAAAGGCCCGCAACGCGGTAATCCT
>CBDFLE010000006.1:0-2230000 GCA_965248925.1 Candidatus Multivoradales bacterium
GGTCCTCGATGTGTTGCACTCGGAGCGCTTCGTCGACCGCTCGCCGCGTCAAGTCTGGGCGGCGCTGCTGGACGAGGACCAGCGCCATATCTGCTCGGTGCGCACCATGTACCGGGTCCTGGAGTCTGAGGGCGAGCTGCGCGAGCGACGCCGTCAGCGGCGTCATCCCAACTACACCAAGCCCGAACTGCTGGCCACAGGGCCGAACGAGGTGTGGTCGTGGGACATCACCAAGCTCAAGGGCCCGGTGAAGTGGACCTACTACTACCTTTACGTAATTCTGGACGTCTTCAGCCGCTACATCGTCGGCTGGATGCTCGCCTCCCGCGAGTCCGGAGGACTCGCGAAGCGGTTGATCGCCGACAGTGTTGAGAAGCAAGGTGTTGAGCGAGATCGACTTACCTTGCACTCGGACCGCGGTTCGAGCATGACATCCAAGCCAGTGGCTCTACTGCTGGCCGATCTCGGGATGACACGGTCGCTGAACCGGCCCTACACGAGCAACGACAATCCGTTCTCTGAGGCCCAGTTCAAGACGCTCAAGTACCATCCGAGCTTTCCCGACCGCTTCGGATCACTGGAAGATGCACGAGCGTTCTGCCGCTCGTTCATCGGCTGGTACAACACGCAGCACTACCACACAGGACTCGGTTTGTTGACGCCAGAGACCGTCCACTACGGCCTCACGGCCTCAGTGCTGGAGCAACGTCCCTCTGTGCCAATGTAAGTGAGACACTCCCGTACCGATAAATTAGTGAGGGCGTGGAGAGCAAACACCATGGCGAGTCCAAGCCACGAGCTGCGAGATATGAGTGCTGACCGACCAGATCCCGAGGTAACTGAGAAGGCGAAGCGGCGGCGGTACAGCGCGTCGTACAAGCTGAGCATCGTCCAGGCCGCCGACGCGTGTAGCAAGCCCGGCGAGATTGGCGCCCTGCTTCGCCGGGAGGGTCTGTATTCATCTCTACTATCGAATTGGCGCCAACAACGCGATGCCAGTGCTCTGGCCGGTTTGTCGAAGAAGCGCGGTCGTAAGCGTCGGTCGGTCTCTGCTGAGGCCCGCCGCGTCGCGGAGCTTGAGCGTGAGATTGCCCGGCTCAAGCATCAGCTGTACAAAGCCGAGACGATCATCGATGTCCAAAAAAAACTTTCCCGACTGCTAGGGATCGAGCCGAGCGAGAGCCAGTCATGAGCGCTGTGGCGCCGCTGGCATTGACGGTGGGGGTGCAAGCAGCCTGCGTCGCCTTGGCGGTCCCCAGAGCCACTTTCTATCGCCGCCGTCGGCAGCAGAGCGCAGGGCCGAGACTATTGACGCGGCGTCGACCGCCGCTGGCATTGACGCCCGCTGAACGCCAGGAGGTCCTCGATGTGTTGCACTCGGAGCGCTTCGTCGACCGCTCGCCGCGTCAAGTCTGGGCGGCGCTGCTGGACGAGGACCAGCGCCATATCTGCTCGGTGCGCACCATGTACCGGGTCCTGGAGTCTGAGGGCGAGCTGCGCGAGCGACGCCGTCAGCGGCGTCATCCCAACTACACCAAGCCCGAACTGCTGGCCACAGGGCCGAACGAGGTGTGGTCGTGGGACATCACCAAGCTCAAGGGCCCGGTGAAGTGGACCTACTACTACCTTTACGTAATTCTGGACGTCTTCAGCCGCTACATCGTCGGCTGGATGCTCGCCTCCCGCGAGTCCGGAGGACTCGCGAAGCGGTTGATCGCCGACAGTGTTGAGAAGCAAGGTGTTGAGCGAGATCGACTTACCTTGCACTCGGACCGCGGTTCGAGCATGACATCCAAGCCAGTGGCTCTACTGCTGGCCGATCTCGGGATGACACGGTCGCTGAACCGGCCCTACACGAGCAACGACAATCCGTTCTCTGAGGCCCAGTTCAAGACGCTCAAGTACCATCCGAGCTTTCCCGACCGCTTCGGATCACTGGAAGATGCACGAGCGTTCTGCCGCTCGTTCATCGGCTGGTACAACACGCAGCACTACCACACAGGACTCGGTTTGTTGACGCCAGAGACCGTCCACTACGGCCTCACGGCCTCAGTGCTGGAGCAACGTCGAGAAGTCCTCGCCGCCGCCTCAGCCGCTCATCCGAGCCGCTTCAAGCGGCGAACGCCGGCTTTGCCGGAGCCCAGTGGCGAGGTCTGGATCAACCCGCCGATCACCACCACCAGCACTGACCCAGCCGATACCGAGAACGAGGTGACACACCGCGTAGACGACGACGCACCAGGCGAGACACCTGCCTGCGCGCCCTCGTTGAAAGCGATGGTGCCGGAGCCACTACCGATTCCGTACTAATTCCCAGAAGAAAGTGTCTCATTCTCATTGACACATTCCGCGTCGAGAAGTCCTCGCCGCCGCCTCAGCCGCTCATCCGAGCCGCTTCAAGCGGCGAACGCCGGCTTTGCCGGAGCCCAGTGGCGAGGTCTGGATCAACCCGCCGATCACCACCACCAGCACTGACCCAGCCGATACCGAGAACGAGGTGACACACCGCGTAGACGACGACGCACCAGGCGAGACACCTGCCTGCGCGCCCTCGTTGAAAGCGATGGTGCCGGAGCCACTACCGATTCCGTACTAATTCCCAGAAGAAAGTGTCTCATTCTCATTGACACATTCCGCTGCAGCAGGGACCGGAGCTAGCCAGTCTCCCAGCAGTTTGCGACGTCGCCAGATCAACACCAAAGTTGGGGAACGCGGCTTCTTCCAGTTGCCAGGAGTGGCTCCGGGTGGCTACGAGATTGTTGCCCAACAAGATGGCTACGCACAAATGCCACCGGTAGATATCACAGTGATCGAAGACCGCGAGTCAGTTCTGCTATCGCCCCTTGTGCTGCGTAAGCCGGTCAACTTGAGAGTCGTGGCCGAACCGCCGACAGATCCGTGGGACAGGACTTGGAGGGCGACGCTGCAAGCTCAAGACTCAGACTCCTACCACAAGGGAGAGTTCACGCAAGAGGGGCGGTGGCAAGCTGAAGATTTGCCCGCTGGCACCTACAACAAGTTGGTGATCGAGAATTACCGCAGAGACCGGCTCCAGGCTCTCGATATCGAGGTTCATCCCGGCATGCTTGACCTATTAGTGCCGATTCCGCTGCTCCGAATTCGCGGCACGATCAAGCTAGGGAACGAGCGAGTGGGCGGACACTTGTGGCTGACTCACGGGACACAGAGAATTCATTTTCCGGTCGATCAGGAAAAGGGCTTTGACGCTTATCTACCAATCGTCCAGCCACCGAGCTGGTACCCGGAAGTGCGACTCAAGGGTAGCGACGGGTCGAGCTTGGAACTCCCATCGGTCAAGGTGGAGCCGGCGCCGGGTCTCGATCACGCCCATCTCGGGCTCGTGCTACCCGACACCGAGATTCGCGGCCGGGTTGTCGATGCCGATAACCAGCCAGTGGACCGGGCAATGACAACGGCGGTCCTGTCGGGCTCGTTGGGTGCGGAACAGAGAGCGAGTTCCCAATCGGACGGCAGATTTAGTCTGCGTGGAGTCGCTGCTAAATTGGTCACTGTTTCAGCGGAGAAGGACTCAGCCAGCAGCGATAGTGTTGTGGTAGATCTAAGTCAGGGGGAATTACCCACCGAGCTGCTGTTGGTGTTGAAGCGAGCATTTACCGTCACCGGTCAGGTCCTGGCCCCAGGAGGGCATCCACAACCTGGAGTTCGGGTAGTGCTGCTGGCGATCACACCACCAGGGTCGGGGCCGCGAATGTTCTCGAACCCAAGTTCGAAGACGGATCTCGCCGGAGTCTTTAGGAACCGTCTGCCTGAGGACATCGAAGAAGTCAATTTGGCTGTGTTTTCGCCAGGCTTCGCGGTGCGTTTGCGACAAGTGCGGGTGAGTGCTGAGCATCCTCTGGTGATTCAGCTCGATCAGTCGGGGGACTGCTGGAGCTACTCTTCGCGGAAGACCAAGAAGCAGTTCTACAACAAGCGCGCGGACTGCTACGCCGCGAGTCTGCCGAGTTTCCCATGGCGGTCTTGGGCAAGTGGGCCACATCCCACGAGTCTTGGTCTCTGGAACGCATGGTGCTACCGATGATGGAGCCGGGGCTATACCAGATCTGCGAACCAAAGCCGCGCGATGGGAGCACACCTCGCTGTGCTGACGGCTTCCTGGCACCCGGCGGGAATCTCAGTTTGAGCTAGCGCTGAGTTGACACCGCCGGCTGTTCTGCTCGCCTGAGGGAATTCCGCCTGGGGGCGCCTGCCAGAAGTGCCCGGCACCTGACGATCGGCACCTGACGATCGCACCTACGCCTTGCCGCTGTGGCTGCTGGCGTAGAGCTTCCGCCAGCTCGCAGAGAAGCTGCGTAGCCAAGCTCGGCAGGGTTTAGCCATCGTCGGTCGCCCGGCCGAGGTCATGGCGCAGCGACTCGACATCCCAGCCGGCATCGCGTTCGCTTCCTGGGTCGCGGTGCTCGGCTTGCAGGATGTCTTCGAGCATGGGGATGCGCTGGCGGGCACGGCTCATGTAGCCCTTGTGGTCGTGGCGCAGGGCGGCCAGCTCGACCAGCGCATCTTCGTCCTGACGGCGAAAGTTGCGAGCCGAGGGCAGCGCCTGATGAGCGCGATAGCCGAGCAGGCACAGCGCGTCGACACCTAGCCGCAAGGCGGAATCCAGGGTCTCGCGATAGATGTGCTCGACGCCAGCGTCGAGCAGCTGGTAAGCATCCGGGCGATCACTAGCGGACCAGCAGCTTCAGGTGCGGAAAATGCTTTCCGGCCAGCTCGACCAAGAGCTGATTCTTGGCCGGATCGTCGAGCGCGATCACTAACAAGCGAGCCTCGTCGGCACCGGCAGCATGCAGCAGTTCGAGCCGCGTGGCATCGCCGTAGAACACCTTGAGACCGAGCCGGCGAAGCACCTCGACGCGATCCGAATCCACCTCCAACACCGTCGTATCGACCCCGTTGGCGCTCAGCAGTCGGCCCACCACATTGCCGAAGCGACCGAAACCGGCGATGATCACCGGGTTCTCCTCGCCGATCACATCGGCAGCACGCACCGCGCTCTGGCGAGTACCCACTCGCGGCAGCAACACCTTCTCGGCCAGCACTAGCAACAGAGGTGTAAAAGCCATCGACATCGCCACAGCGGCGACCAGCGGCGACCAGCGGCGCCGAGACTTCGGCCCCGAAGACGCCATTCTGGGCGGCGAACGAGAACAGCACAAAAGCGAATTCACCGCCCTGGGCCAAGGCAAAGGCGGATAGTAAGCATTGGTCGACGCCCATCCGAAAGACTTTCGCCAGCAGCAGCAGAACAACCAGCTTGAGGAGCACCAGGCCAACCACCAGCGCGGCGATCTCGCCCGGGTTGCCAGCTATCAATCGGAAGTCGACCGAAGCACCGATGGCGATGAAGAACAGCCCCAGGAGCAATCCCTTGAAAGGCTCGAGATCGCCCTCAAGCTCGTGCCGATATTCGCTGTTGGCCAGCACTACCCCGGCCAGGAAAGTGCCAAGTGCCGGCGACAGGCCCACCTTGGTCATCAGCAGGGCGATACCGATAACCAGCAGCAGCGCCGCGGCGGTGAACAGCTCGCGAAGACCGGTACGAGCGATAGCTCGGAACAGCGGTCGGGTCAGGAACCGTCCGATCACCACCAGACCGACGACCGCCACCAGCACTGCCAAAGTCTGCCCCCAGGCGGGCAAACCCGCAACCCAATCGGTAGCGTGCTCCGCGGCACCGGAGTCCACCGCCTGGCCATGGCTCGCACTGCCGTGACTAGCACGGTCGGGGCTCGCCAAGAGTGGCATCAGTGCCAACATGGGAATCACCGCGATGTCCTGGAACAGCAGCACGGCAAAGGAGTTCTGGCCCGCATCGGTCTTCATCAGCCCCTTCTCGGCCAGAGTCTGCAACACCATGGCAGTCGAGGACAGGGCGAGGATCATGCCCACCGCCAAGCTGATGCGCCAGGGTTGCCCAAGAGCCATCGCCAGCGCTCCTATCGCCAGCGTGGTAATGGCGACCTGGGAGCCGCCAAGGCCGAGGATCGGCCCGCGCATCCGCCACAATCGAGCCGGCTGCAGCTCCAAGCCGATCAGGAACAGCATCATCACCACGCCGAACTCGGCAAAGTGCATGACGTCCTGCCCTTCGTCACCGATCAGCCGCCAGCCGAAAGGACCGATGACCGCCCCGGCGATCAAGTAACCGAGCACCGAGCCCAGGCCGAGCCGCTTGGCCAGCGGCACCGACACCACCGCCGCCGCCAGGTAGACGAATGCTTGGAAGAGCAGCCCTTCACTGTGCATGGCGGATTCCCCGGTCTCGCAAAACGGCGCCAAGGTCGGTATTGATTCGAGGTTGTCGGTGAGCAGCTGCGAAGTCCACCGTGCCAACGCGCAGCGCCTCGACCAGTTGCCGATAGTCGGCGGTATGTTGCTCGACCGCCCGAGCGCTCATCTGGTGGGTGCCGTGAACAACGAACGGCGGCAGATACTCCATCTTGCAAAGCACCGCGGTCTGCTCGATCGGCGCCAGCAGCTGGCGGAGGGTAAAGCGGTTCATGCCGTCTTCGTGATAGGCCGATTCCCGGGCGCCGGTGGTGATCACCTGCAGCAGCTTCTTGCCGACCAGAGCCTTGCCCGACAAGCCGTAGGCCCAGCCGTGCTCGAGCACCAGATCCTGCCACTCCTTGACCAAGCTCGGCGTCGAGTACCAGAAGAGCGGATGCTGGAGAATCAGGATGTCGTGCGCCTCTACCAGCTGCTGCTCCCGCTCGACATCGATGCCGAAGTCCGGGTAGGCCTCGTAGAGATCGTGAAAGGTTACTCCGGGAAGGTCCTTGACGGCAGTGATCAATAGCCGATTGGCACGCGACTCCTCGAGCGCCGGGTGGGCGAACAAGACCAGGATGCGCTGGGCGAAAGAGCGGTCTTGCACCAGCATCGAAGATTGGTTTCCCATGATCGGCCGATTCTAAGGCGTTGGCCGCTGTGACACCAAGTCGGCTAACGCCGGCAAGATGTAGTGCGGAGCAGCTGCTAAGAAACGATCTTCAACGGCCGCTCTGCCGCGGTCGCTGGTGAGCTCTGATAGGACAGGGTGTCCATCGGGCAGACCGTGACGCAGATGCCGCAACCAATGCAGGACGAGGTCTCATTGTCCAGCGTCTGCTGCTTGAGGGCGTAGCTCATCACGTCGATACCGACCTGGCAATTGCGCGAGCACTCGTTGCAGGCGATGCATTTGTCGTTGGCGACAATGTGAAAACGCGAGATGCCGAGCTTGGCGTAGATCTTCGAGGTGACCTCCATCATCTTGGCCAACGGACACCAGAATCGGCACCACACCTTGCCGCCCATGAATGGGTAGACGGTCACCGGCAGGATGCCGACCATCCAGACATCGACCAGGATGCGATAGGTCCACACACTGCGATCAGCGGCGGTGTACCAGCCGTAGGAGTCTTTGACCAACATCAGTACGGTGGCGAAGGTGGCGAAGAGCAGCACCGCCAGCCCCATGCGCTCCCATTTCAAGGCCCGCAGGCCCTTTGGCGCCAGGTGCCGCCAGCGATCGCCGAAGGTCTCCGCCAGCCCGCCGCAACCGCAGATCCACGAGCAGTAGCGCTTGCCGTGAAAGAGCACGAAGATCGGCATGACCAGGAAGGTCAGCAATACCCCCCAGACCACCCAGATCTGGTGCGGATCGTAGAGCCAGGTGTAGAAGAACAGCGGCCATGCATAGACCACGCCGTAGGTGCGCCAGGCTTGATCGGCGAATTGAGGATCGCTGGCCAGACGTTCACCGACCCACTGATACTTGACCGCCCATTGGAAGAGGAACTCCGGGAGAATGAAGAAGAACACCCACTGGAAGGCCAGCAGGCTGGTGAAGCGCCAGATCTGAAAGCGGTCCCGACGGTCAAGGCCCCAGCGTTTGAGCGCCTGCAAGCCGAAACCGGTCATCAGCCCGGTGTAGAGCACCGTGTACCAGAAAGCCCAGGAACGATCGAAGAAGGACAGCGAGCCGTAGCCCCAACCGCGATAGGGCCAGAATTCCGCACCGCCGCCGACCTTGATGCCGTAGATCGAGTACCAGACAAAGAACGACAGCCCCAGCCACGACCAGCGATCACCGCGCAGCCCACTGGCCACCAGGCCGAGCAGCGCCAGCACCGCCACCAGCCCACCGGCCAGAGGCCCCTGCTCACCGAGGCCACCGAGCAGCTCCGGCGGCGGACCACCGAGGGCCGGGCCGAGAAACCAGCAGCCGACAAAGCCCAGCGCAGTGAGCAGTGCCGAGCGCAGCAGGCTGCCGCTCCACTCGTTCTCCAGCCGCACCCCCAGGCTGTTGAGAAAAGCCACCGGCAGTTCGGCACCGATCAGCACAAAGGCATGGTCGATGGCCAGATTGCGACGCTCCTGGTGGCCGCCGCGGTCGATCTCGATTTCTGCCTGGCGCTGGCTAAACTGCCGCACTCGGGAGTTGAACAACACCTCGACTTTGCCGGCGGCGATCGCCTCATCGAGCAGTCGGCGGTTGTCTTTGAACAGGCGACTGAACTCGCCGCGGCGATAGCTCAACACCACCCGATTGCGTTCCGCCAAGGTCAACGCAGCCTCGACGGCGCTGTTGCCACCCCCCACCACCAAGATGTCTTCGTCGCCATAGCGGGTCGGTGAGTAGAGTTGGTGATAGACCTGTTCGAGGTCTTCGCCCGGCACCCCCAGGCGCCGCGGGTTGCCCCGCTGACCGGTGGCCAGGATCACTTTCTTGGCGCGGAAAACATCCTGGGTCGTGGTCGCCAGAAAGGTGCCGTCCGCCTGTCGGTCGAGTCTGGTGAGCGGCTCTTCGGTGCGCACGTCGAGTCGGTGGTCGTCGACAATCTGGTGCCAGCGCCGCACCAGGTCTTCCTTCTGGGCGCCATCGAGCCACAGCTTGCCTTGGGCCGGATGGGAATCTGGCTCGGCGTAGATCCACTTGCCCTCGGGGAAATTCTCGATCGTGTTGGCGAGCCGTTCCTTCTCCAAGACGACAGTTTGCCAGCCCCGCTCCTGGGCCGCCAAAGCCGCGTTGAGCCCCGCCGCCCCGGCGCCCACCACCAACACATCGAGTAGCTCTCCAGCTGCCGGTGTCGACATTTCGGGACGGCCGGCGAGGTGCTCGATCACTTCCACGCCCTGGGCCATGGCGAGCTTGATCACCGGCGCCCCGGCCAGATCGCCAATGATGTGCAGTCCCTTGACGCTGGACTCGAAACCCTTGCCAACCACCGGTCGGCGGTGGTCCCGACTACCGCTGGTCAGAACCCCCTCTAGCTGGCGACGAAGACTGAACACGCTGCTCCTTCTGTCGATGAATTGCTGATCTGGATCAAATTTCCGCCAACTCCGACCTGCCGGCCGCTGCGAGGGCACCGCCGCAGCGGCTACAGGCAGCCGCCGTTGGATGATTGGTAGCTCGGCAGTGGGGGCAGGGTCGAGGTTGGGGGGTCAGCTGCAACTTGGCCAGCCCGACCGGTACCGCGGCCGACCCGCGCGGGACGAAGAAGATCACTACCAAGGCCGCCACGCTACCCGCCAAGCCAGCAAAAAACCACGGCAGGGGCGCCAAACCACGGCCGATGGCCAAGTAGCCGCAAAGCGCCGCCGACACCAAGGCCAACACCACCCAAAGCCCGAACAGCGCCCAGCCGCGATCAATCTGGCCACCCCTGCGGGTGTCTTCGTCAAACAGGCCGGAGTGCGCCTCGAGCTTTTCGAAGTAGGTTTCCGGCGCTTGATCGAAGGTCTCGAGCATGCCGGCAGCAACGTGGAAGGTGCGGCCCTTATAGCGAATCTGCACGATTTCATCACCCTGGATCGGCTGAGCACAAACCAAGCACTGCTCACCAACGCCGACACGACGGTCGAGTTCGGTCCAAGTGGCATCACCTGCATCAGCCAACGCGCCAACGACCCCGCTCAAGACGCTGAGCAATAGCAGCAGGCTCACGGTCATCTTGCCGCGGCAGAGGCAGGGAATGCTGGGCTGACGATCGAGATTCGGCATGATTTTCTTACCACTTCACAGCAAACGGAGCCGAGTCCGTCGCCGGAACTCGGGAACCTTGACCAACGATCCGACGTCTTCGTCTGTAGAGAGCGTAACAATTTGCGGCGCCGCCGGGTATTCAATCTGCGAAGGACCCGACCAAAGAACCGACTCAGTGAGACCCGAGACAACGATGAACCTGCTGCCCAACCAGCTCCGCTTCAGCTTGCGCATGTTGCGCAAGAATCCGGCCTCCAGCCTGATCGCCATTATTGCCATCGCTCTAGGTATTACCCTGACCGCTACAGTTTTCGCGATCATGGACGGCATCTTCCTGCGTGGGTTGCCCTTTGCGGAAGCCCACGAGCTGATGCACCTCGAACGCAACGATCTGGAGAGCGGCATCCAGAGCATGGAAGTCACCATCCACGATCTGACGGATTGGCAGGCCCAGCAGCAGAGCTTCACCGGCTTGGCCGGCTTCTCCGGCGGCACTGTCAACCTGAGCGACACCCAGCTACCGACGCGCTACAAGGGCAGCTTCATCTCGACCAACTTCCTCGACATTCTGGAGATCCAACCGCAGCTCGGTCGTGGCTTCGAAGCCGCCGATGGGGAGCCCGGCGCCGCCGCGGTGATCCTGCTCAGTCATCAGGTCTGGCAGAAACGCTACGGCGGTGATCCCTCGATCATCGGCAAGACGATCCGAGCCAACACCCAACCGACGACGGTGGTTGGGGTAATGGGCCCCGGATTCCACTTCCCGATCAATGAAGAGGTCTGGCTACCGAGAGTCGATGAGATCCACCAGCTGCAACGCGGCGAAGGGATCACCTTGGAAGTCTTTGGCCGGCTTCGGGATGGCGTCTCGATCGATCAAGCGGCGCGCGAGATGACGGTGATCGCCGACCGCCTGGCGGCAAGCTATCCGGACACCAACAAGGGAGTCGGTGCGGTTGTCCAGCCATATCTCAACGAGTTTATCGGTGACGAGGAGCGCAGTCTGCTCTCGGTCATGTTCGGTGCCGTGGTGATGGTCTTGCTGATCGCCTGTTTCAATGTCGCCAATCTGCTGATCGGCCGAGCCTCGCTCCGCGAGCGGGAGCTGGCAATCCGCTCGGCTCTCGGCGCCAGCCGTCTGCGGGCGGTCCTCCAAGTGCTCGGCGAAGCGGCGCTGATCTCGATCCTCGGCACCGCGATCGGCCTACCTCTGACCTTCTTCACTACCCGGCTGATGGATCGGGTGATCGGTAGCACCGACCCACCGTTCTGGTTCGACATCAAGCTCAGTCCCCACACCCTGCTGGTGGTGCTCGCCGCCACCGCCCTATCTGCCCTGGTGGCCGGTTTGATTCCTGCTTTCCGCGCCTCCAAGCCGCAGCTCAATCAGATTCTCCAAGATCAGAGCCGGGGTTCTACCAGCCTGCGCTTGGGCTGGATCACGCGGGTCCTGGTGGTGCTCGAGGTAGCGTTCTCTTGCGGCCTGCTGGTGGGTTGCGTGCTGATGGTGCGCAGCGTCATCGCCAGCAGCCACTACGATCTCAAGATGGAGTCGGACAACGTGCTCACCGCCCGTGCCGGCCTATTCGAAGGCGACCATCCGGAAGAGACGGATTGGCTGAATTTCTTCGAAACTCTGCCGCAGCACCTGGCGGCCCAGCCGGAAGTTGCCGCGGCGGCGATCGGCACCGTGATCCCAACCGATACCGAGATCGGCAGCGGCGGCACCAATTTCCTGCGCCCCGGCGAAGTCTATGACTCGCCGCGTGAAATGCCCTTCGCGCGCTGGACGGTGGTTAGCCCAGGCTACTTCATCGCCCTCGGCGTGAATCTGCTCGCCGGCCGCGACTTCAGCCTGGCCGATCGCGACGGCACCCCGCGGGTGGCGATGGTCAACTCCGATTTCGCCAGCCGTGAGTGGCCCGGCGAGAGCGCCATCGGCCAGCGCGTTCAGATCAACATCGGGGAAGACGAAGACCCGGCCAATGCCTGGGTCGAGGTGGTCGGAGTGGTCGACACCCTGCGCATGGCCGATTTCGACAACGCCGACGATCAACACGGCATCTACGTGCCGCTGGCGCAAAACCCGGTGCGTTTCGCCTGGGTGATTGTCAACACCCGCCTCGACCCGCTCGAATTTGTCGCTCCGCTGCGCCGCACCGTGCTGGAGATCGACCCCAACCTGCCGCTCTACTTCGTGCGCTCGATGAATCAAGTGATCGACCGGGCGCTGTTCTTCCCCAACTTGATCGGTGGCCTATTTGGCAGCTTCGCCATCGTCGCCATCTTGCTCGCCTGCTTGGGTCTCTATGGCGTAATGTCGTTCGCGGTAACCCAGCGAACACAGGAAATGGGCGTCCGCATGGCTCTCGGTGCTCGCAGCGCCGACGTGCTGAATTTGGTGCTGCGCCAAGGGGTCAAGCAGATCTCGATCGGCCTGGTGCTCGGCCTCGGGCTGGGCGCCCTTCTGGCAGCGGCACTGGCGTCCTTCCTCTTCCAAGTTCAACCCACCGACCCACTGACTTTCGTGTTGGTGCCGCTGCTGATGCTCGCTGTCGGCCTGATCGCTTGCTTCGTGCCCGCGCAACGCGCCGCCAGCGTCGACCCGCTGGTGGCCCTGCGCTATGAATAGGTTACGTTCCGGGCCATACTGGCCGCATGAAGCAGCCAACCGCCAGGACTGGCAAGGCGAGCCGACTAGCGCTGCTCGGAATCATCTCGCTAGCCCTGGGGGCGGCTGGGTACTTGCTGCCGCCAGGCTTCGGCCAGTGGCGGCTGGAGAGCGACGTCGAGTTCTCTCCGCTCGGCCACCCTAGTTCAGCCACCGCGGCAGCGGTCTCCCGCACCGGCGAACTGCTCGCTTCGGGCGACGACGACGGCAGCCTCAAACTGTGGAGTTCCGCCAGCGGCCAGCTCATCGGCCAGCTGCAATTCGACCTGGCGATCTATCAAACGCTTTTCTTGCCCGGCAGCCGGAGATTGGCCATCGGCCTCGGCGACGGCCGAGTGATGCTCTGGGACGGGGTGGCCGAAGTCGCGGCCGATCTCCCCCCAGGGAACTTAGAAGCGGTACCGGCGGCACATTTGGCAGCCAGCGACGACGGTCACTGGCTGGCGGCCGGCGACCCGAGCGGACGGCTGCGGCTGTGGGACCTGACCCGAGCGGGCACGCCAGCGGCAAGCCACGCTCTAGACTCACCGATCACCGCTTTAGCCTTCTCTGGCGACAGCTCGGTACTCGCCGTAGCCACCCTCGACCACCGAATTCACCGGCTAACGCCGTCACCAGCTACGCCGCCACGGCTGAGCCCGCGACGACCGCCGCTCAACCTGCCAGCCCTTGGGCAAGTCGTCGCCCTGGCATACGGTCGCGAGAATTTACGCGGGTTCGCCCTGGCGGCGGATCAGCTCGCCACCTGGGATCTGCGCGACGAAGTACGCTACCTAACGCCGCCGGCCGACAGCGAAGCATTCGTCGCCTTATTTCCTGAGAGCCACGGGGTGGCGCTGCTCGACAGCGCAGGAACGGTGTTTCGCGGGGTCGATGGGCAAAGCGGATGGGCCAGCACTTCCACTCCCATACACGGCTTGCTGGCCAGCGCCTGGAGTGCCGACGGCCAGCGCTTGCTAGCCACTGGCGTCGATGGCGCGCTGCGTACCTGGAACGCCGACGGCTCCACCAAGGTCAGACTCTACGGCGCGCCGCCGCTGACTCTGGCCACCACCTCCGACGGCCGCTTGATAGCCACCAGTCATAGCTCCGGCATGATCGGTCCGGGGCGGATCGAGCTGTGGCGTGGCAATGGCGAGCACTTAGGCGGCGTCATTCTGCCGGCACCGCCGCCCACCTGCTTGGAATTCTCCACCAACGACCAATGGCTCGAAGCCTGGCACTATCGCCAGCATCTCGGAACCTGGCGAGTCACTCCGGAAAAGGTGCTAGTCGGCAGCGATCAACCGTCCACGGCGCGCCGTTGCCGGCGGTCCCACGACCGCCGCTTCTTCACTAGCGTGATCCGCCAGGTGATCGGCCCGGAGCTGGTCTTGGAAGATGCCCACAGCGGCTGGCTGACCACCCTCTCGGATCAGTACCTACTAGTCGCCGACGTGGCACGGCGAACGTTGAGCGACCGCCTACTCGGACGCTTCGTGTGGGTTGGCCTGAGCCAGGACCGAAGCCTAGTGGTCGCCAGCGCCCAGCCGCAATGGCCAGTGCCGCTCCTGCTGCTGGCGGCGGTTGGTTGGATCCCCGTCTGGCGTCTGCTCACAGTGCTGTGGCACGCAATCTGGCGGTAAGCCCAGCGAATGCCTGGCCTCGGTAGCGAGTAGACTTCCACCATGGAGCTAGCACTCGAAACCCACTCTTTGGAGAAGCGCTTTGGCGACTTCAGCGCAGTTGCCGGCATCGACTTGGTGGTACCGCGGGGATGTTTCTTCGGCTTTCTCGGGCCCAACGGTGCAGGCAAATCGACCACCATCAAATGCCTCACCGGCCTGTTCCAGCCGACCGCCGGCACGATGCGGATTCTCAGCCGCGATCCACACACGGAACCGGTAGAAGTCAAACGGCGGGTCGGCGTCGTGCCCGAGGATCTGGCCCTCTTTGATCGCCTTAGCGGTAACGAGAACTTGGAATTTGTCGGCCGGGTGCACGGCTTGGCCAAGGCGGCGTTGGCGTCGCGGATCGGCGAGCTGACCGAGCTGATGGGACTAACCGACGCCGCCGACAGCTTGGTCAGCGACTACTCCCACGGCATGCGCAAAAAGATCGCCCTGGCCTGCGCCCTGCTGCCAGCGCCACAGCTGCTCTTTCTCGACGAGCCTTTCGAGGGCATCGACGCGGTGGCCTCGAACCAGATCCGCCAATTGCTCGAGACCTATGTCAATCGCGGCGGCACGGTCTTCGTCACCTCGCACATTCTGCAGATTGTCGAACGCCTGTGTGACCATCTGGCGGTGATCCACCATGGCCAGCTGGTCGCCCAAGGCACCCTCAGCGAACTCGCCTCAAGCGCCGGCAAAAGCCTGGAAGAGCTGTTTCTCGAACTGGTCGGCGGACCCGACACCGACGCCCCAGAGCTAGGTTGGTTGACCGGATAATGCATACTCTACGGGCGCTGCTATGGCTGCGCTGGCGCTTGCTCACCAGCCGACTGCGGCACCGACCGCGCGACCTACTGCAACAGCTGACCAACATCGTCGGGCCACTGGTCAAGCTGCTGCTGCTCTTGGGCCTGCTGCAAGGCTTCGTCCTGTTACTCGGCGGCGGCGCGCTAGGCGGCTGGTTCCTGGCCCGCAACCCGGAGGAGACGGAATTCGCCATCAAGATCTGCCGCGGCCTGTTGGCAGCGACCTTGGTAGCCGTGCTGGTGCGTCCCTTCCTCCCCGGCGGGATGAGCATGGACACCGCCGAGCGACTGCTGCTGCTGCCCATCCATCGCCATCATCTGCGCTGGCTCCACTACCTGACCGAGCTGCTCGATCCTCTGCTGCTGGCCCTTGCCGCGCCCTGGATCGGGCTGCCGATCGGCCTGGCGATCGCCGGCCAGCCGCTGGCCGCTCTGCGGGCATTGCTCGGCAGTGGCTTGCTGCTGGCCGTGCTGGCGGCAATCAGCTGGGGCGCGGCCAGTCTGCTGCGCCTGCTGCTACTCGACCGCCGCCGCAGCGACTGGCTGATGGTGGTGGGCCTCCTACTCATAGTCAGCCTCTCGGTGTCGTTCGCCTTGTTCGACCGAGACTTCATCGAGCAAACAGCGCCGATGCCAGCCGCTGAGACCAAGACAGCCGTGCTACAGATCCTCAAATGGCTCGATCCGCCCGGCGAGCTGTGGCTGCTAGGTGTTCTTGGCCCGGCGCACCACGCAGCTCTGCCGCTGCTCGGCCTGGCCTTTCTTGGGCTGCTGAGCTGGAAAGTAGCTGGGCGAGCCTACGACCGAGCTTTGTTGGCAGTGAGCACCGGACAGCGGACGCGGCGCACCGGCGGACGCTGGAGCTTCGTCGATCAACCCGGACTGACCGCCGCCGCGGCAGCGGTAGCCGACGCCCAGCTGCGCAACTTGTGGCGCTCGGTGCTGGGCAAAGTCAACCTGCTCGGCGGACCACTGTTCATCTTGGTCGCCGGGGTGGCGATCCCAGCAGCCGAGAGCGGCTGGCGAGCTCAGATCGGCCTTGACCTACAGATCGGCTTCGTCGGCCTGGCTTGGGGATTGATCTCCCAGTCCACCTTTTCCTTCAACTCCCTAGCCTCCGATGGCCCGGGCCTCACCCAACAGGCATTGCTACCGATCACCGCTCGCGACCTGCTGCGAGGCAAGGCCCGCACCTTCGACCTACTGAGCCTAGCGGTCACCCTGCTGGGATTGATGGTGGGTTGGGTGCTAGCGACTCCGACCCTCGCCCGTGCGCCACTCAACCTGCTCACCCTGCTGCTGGCTTGGTTCGCGGTCAGCCGATTGGTGACTCCGGCGGCGGCCTACATTTCCTTGTTACTACCAAAGAAAGTCGACCTGTCGAGCTTCGGCAAGAAAGGCCAACCGCACCAGCTGGCCAGCTTCCTGGGGCTGCTTTTGGTCGCATTCTTGATGTTGATTCCAACCCTCCCGCTGCTGCTCGCCAACTGGCTATGGCACTCACCGTGGAGCGGCCTGGCCCTGCTCGCCGCAGTTGCCGCGCTGACCTGGCTGCTGGCCAAGCCCTTGTGGCGAGGAGCCGAGAGACTGTGGCTGAGCCGGCTTGAGAATCTGCTGAGCGTAACTCAGCGGGATAGTTGAGAACCGCCCAGGCTCTGCTAGCCGGTCCCCTGGGCGAACGCCATCTTTTCTTGCTGACCGACAGTAGACGGTGGAATGCACCGGAGTGGCTGATACCCTCTGGCGGTGATGGCCCAATCCAACACCGCGGTCCCACCCCGCGAGCGTTTGCTGTCGGTCGATGTGTTTCGCGGCCTGACTCTGGTGCTGATGATCCTGGTCAACAACCCAGGCAGCTGGAGCACCGTCTACCCTCCCCTACTGCACGCCAAGTGGCACGGCTGGACCCCCACCGACCTGGTGTTTCCTTTCTTCCTCTTCATCGTCGGCGTGGCCATCGCGCTAGCCTTGAGTTGGCGATTGGAACAGTGTCCCAAGGATCCGCGGCTAGTGCGCAAGATCCTGCGCCGTGGCGCCATCTTGTTTGCCCTCGGCCTTTTTCTGTCGGGCTACCCCTTCGGTCTCTTCGGCCCTCGGTCCTTCGAACGCCTGCTCGAGACCTGGCGCATCCCCGGCGTGCTGCAACGCATCGCCCTGTGTTATACCGCCGCCGCACTGCTCTTTGTGACCTTCAAGCGACGCACTCTGGTGCTGGCCACTGGCGCCCTGCTGGGAGGCTACTGTCTACTGCTCACAAGCGTGCCGGTGCCGGGCCTGGGAGTTCCCGATCTGGCATCGAAGGGTGATCACTTACCGGGCTGGCTCGACCGCATGGTGCTCGGCAACCACCTCTGGTCAAGCGCCAAAGTCTACGATCCCGAGGGTATCCTCAGCACCTTGCCAGCGATCGCCACCACCCTCCTCGGGGTCTTCGTCGGCGGCCTGCTGGTGGCCAAGATCGACCCCTGGGAGAAGCTTGCCAAGCTGCTGCTCTACGGCACCACTCTAGCCGCCGCGGGCTACGTCTGGGGTTGGTTCCTGCCGATCAACAAGGCACTGTGGACCAGCTCCTACGCTCTCTTAACGGCCGGCCTGGCGAGCTGCGCCTTGGGCCTGTGCTACTGGCTTTACGACCTGCGCGGCCACCGTGCACTGGCCCGGCCGCTGCGCACTTTCGGCCTCAATGCGATCACCGTCTTTGTCGGCAGTGGCGTTCTGGCAAAAACGCTGATTTACCTGAAGCCGGGCGGCAAGTCCCTCCACTCCTGGATCTACCACACGGGTTTCGACTCCTGGCTGCCCCCCTACGTTGCTTCACTGGCCTACGCGGTGGCCTGGGTCGCTGGTTGGTTCGTGGTGTTGTCGTGGATGGAACGGCGAGGGTGGGTGCTGAAGGTGTGAGAAAAACCAATCGGCGGCCCGGTCGCTATCTTCTTCGCTCGCTGTTCGGGTTTCCCTTAGTTTCGAGTGTTCCGCGTCATCTCTACGCATGCGTTATGATGACGCAAGGAGGAACGCTATGCCCAGTTTGCAGATCCGCCATCTTCCCGACGACATCTACATGGCCCTCTCCCACCGTGCCAAGCACCAAGGACGAAGCCTAGCCCAGCAGGTGATCGCCGAGCTACGGCAGATGAACGAGTTGGTCCGGCGCAGCCAACGCCTGGAGGTGATCGAGCAACTTCGCGAGGAGATCCGAACTAACCCTGCTCCTCGGCCTCTCGCCCCACCTCCCGAGGAGCTGCTGCGTCAGGGCCGCGATCGATGAGGCCGCAGGCGGTGCTCGACGCTTCGGCCGCGCTGCACGCAGTGCTAACCCAAGAACATGCCAGCGAAGTCCTGGACTTCCTGCACGGAACCGCCTTGGTGCTAGTGCCCGCTCTATTTACCAGCGAAGTGACTAACGGGCTGTGGAAATACGTTCGCAGCGGCCAGATCACCCGCCACCGTGCTATCCAACTACTCGATCAGGCACTGAAGCTAGCCGATTCGGTGGTCGACGACCGCGACCTCGATCGTAAAGTGACGCATAGTGGTTCCCCTATGCCGGATGTCCGTGATGCATTCATCGACGAGATACGGCCGCCAGCATGAAGCCGCCAGCGTCGCGAGGACCATCGACCTGAGCAGCTGCGATAATGCTATTGAAATCGCGGTCCAAAGTGAGGCTGGCGACTATCCTAGTCTGGTCTAGACCGACCCACAAAAGACTGACTATGAAACGGAACCTGATAGTGCACACATCATAAGCGGATTGCGAGGCGCCGGACCGAATAGAAACTCTGATTCTCGGACTAGACCACGGCGGCCCAAATCTTCTCCCATGGAAAGGACCTATTGAATGAATGAAGCAAGTGAGCGATTGAGACTCTTCGGCTCTCTAAAGGATCTGCCCAGAAACGACCGCCAGCGAATCGGCCAAGATCTAGAGAAAGTTCGCTACGCAGCAGGAGATGAAATCTTCGCCGATCAATCGGCCGGAGAAGACATGTTCTTCATCCTCGAAGGCCAAGTGCTCCTGAGCAAGCGAGGACAAGTCTTGTTGACACGCGGCCCGGGAGAGTTCATCGGCGAAATGGCACTAATCGACGACACTCCACGGAGCACCGCAGCGGTAGCCGAATCAGATGCCTTGCTCCTTCGATGGAAGCGTAGCTCCTTCCGCGAGTGCCTCGAAGAAAATGGGCGGATCGCGTACTCAATTCTCCGAGCCTTGAGCACTAAAATGCGCCAAGAGATCGAGAAAACGACTCTCTTCAAACAGGACTTGGAGCGCGCCGTCCAAATACAGAGGGCCTTACTGCCGAAAACCAGCCTACAGGGCTCCACGGCAAAAGTCGCTATATCCTGTCAGCAAGCCGATGGTGTCGGCGGCGACTACTACGACTACGTCGACTTCGACTGCGGCGAGACTGCGTTGCTCATCGCCGATGCCCAAGGGCACGGCTTTGCCGCGGCTCTTCTGGTCGCTATGCTGAAAACCCGCTTCTCGAGCACGATCATCCATCAACGCGCTCCCGCAGAGGTCGTACGGGCCCTCAACCAGACCATTTCGGACGACATTCAGACCGAAGTCCGCACTGCAACCTGCTTCCTCTTGCTTTTGGACGGCCCTCGAAGACTCTTCCGGTATTGCGGAGCCGGCCACCCCACTCAGTATCACCTACGGCCGAGCTCAGGATGCCTGACACGGCTGATCTCACAGAATCTCCTACTCGGATTCACCGGCCAGCAAGACAGATTCTCTGAGAGCACGGCAATCGAGTGGAAAGCGGGCGATCTCTTGCTACTCTGTACCGACGGTGTCGTCGAGATGAAGAATGAAGCGAAGCAAGAGTTCGGCCATCACCGCCTGACTGAATTCATCGTCAACCACGGGCACCTCGATATCGAAGAAATCACCAAGCACCTACAAGAACAGCTCGATCTGTTTCGAGGAAACCGCGCCATCGCAGACGACGTGACGTATCTCGTCGTGCGACTCCTCTAGCAGCAGATCACAAATGTGTTCAAAAGGCATCGGCATAGCAGCCGAATCAGAGAATTTCTTTGCCCCTACTAGCTCAGAACTCCTGATGTTGCGCCGGAAGACCGAAAGCGGTAACATGTATTAGTAGTTTAGGCGTTAGTCTCAGCTAGGTGAGGATTGCGGCTCT
The DNA here is from genome assembly GCA_965248925.1 of Candidatus Multivoradales bacterium. Taxonomy (GTDB): domain Bacteria; phylum Acidobacteriota; class Thermoanaerobaculia; order Multivoradales; family J023; genus CBDFLE01. The sequence goes on from CBDFLE010000006.1 coordinate 20,301, forward strand.
TTCCGCCTCAAGTGATAGTAGAGTCTGAGCAATGCTCGTCGGTTTCGGGCAAAGAGCAGCTGGCTGCCTCCTAGATCGTATCTAATAAGTGCTTTGCTTTGTTGAGGATGTGGACTCTCATGTTGACCGCTGGCCTCCGTCTGCCACGAGCGGAGCGGATCGGAAGACAGCTTCCGAGACTGATCCCAATACCCAACCGCCTAGCGACAGCGTGCCGAACAGGATATCGGGCCTACCCATTCACTCCAAGTCCTCGTAAACAGCAAGACTTCCCAGATCGGCACCGCGGCCTATCCCCGGCCGCACCCGGCACCCTGGCGGACTTCGGCACCAAAGCTCTACCAACCCTGCACGAAACAGACTGCGGTGGCCTCGACCGTGAACGCCCAACTTCGAGTGACCATTTCGGTGAAAGACTGTGAGCACACGCGACCAGGAGCAGGCCGCAAGGGGAGCTAAGGAATCAGGCGCCTGGCCTATCCACCATTTACCCTCGGCCGCCGAGCGCAAAGTGCTCCGCGTCCTCTGGGGCCATCAGGGCAAAAACCTAGTTCGGATCGATATCCACAACAAGATCCCCGTCCTTCACCAGAGAACTCTCGGTCGCACCGGACAGATTCTGCGTAGCCTCTACGAAGAGGGACTAATAGACCGTGTTACCGGCCGCGCCCAGGGCAGTCGGCAAGCCGGCTTCTACGCCCTCTCCGAGCACGGGCTACAGTTCTGCAGAATCATGGGTTTCGAGCACAAGAAACGGGCACTCTTTCCGACATCGAGAGAGTTTCGTGAGCACTGGCTAACGCCCAAGCACCTTTCAAGGCACCTCGATGCCCATGGCCAAATTGTGGCGGTCTACGGCTACATTCCTGGCCTAGGAAGATCGACTTTGATCGCCCACATCGCCAAAGCAATGACAAGAGACTCCGGAACGAGAGAACAATTTCTGGTGGCCGACCTCGACTTCGAGTCGCCCGGACTCGACGATTTCTTTACCTCACAGGAAGCGCAGCACTGTCGTGGCCTTGGCGGCCTGCGAGTAGACTTCGAACTAAGACTTCCTCACAAGAGGGCACTCTGGCTTCGAGCCGCCTTGAGCGACTCTAAGTATGTAATTCGACCAACTGAGCCAGATGTTCCAGGATTACTCTACCTGCCGAGCGGGCTCAGTTCCAGGCAAACCGCCCTCTCCCCTACGGACCGAGGTGAAGCGCTGAGGCTGCTGCAGCAAGAGGCCGAATCATCTCCTAGAAATACCCCTAATCAACAGGCCTCGGAAGGGATGACTTTCCTGTCCGAGCTGCGAAAGGCACTCTCTGAGAAGTTCACCAAAGTCCTCATCGATTCGCAGTTTGGTCGTAGTCTCGGATCCTGGATTGCCACACAGCCTCTGCCCGATGAGCTTGTCGTCTGCGCCGAAGAGGCAGACAAGACCGAGACAACGATCGCTGGACTACAAGCAGTGCTCGCCAACTTCCTCAACCACCGAAATTATCACGGAGAACCCGCAGGAGTATATTTCCTCTTCCGGCTCAAGGCCCCGACGAGCCCTGTTGATCTGAAAGAGTGGATCGATCGAAACCTGACCGTAGGAGATTCCGGCCACCGCCCTCGTCTCAAGTCTCCACCCTACCGGGTGGAGCAGCTGCCCTACGACTTGCGCTTGGCGAAAGATCGCCGGCACTGGGAGCACTCTCACTTCTACCGACGAGTCATTCGCTTGCTGGGTCTGACTCCCGACACCGAGCCCTTTGAGGCTCCACCCCCAGAACTCCGCATCCTCTTGGACGTTCTCGATCCTACAAGGAAGCAGTATGAAAGGACTCTCGCCGCCGGACTTCTGGAGAACGCTCCTCTGGCCGAACTTGCCAGGTGGATAGACTGGCATCATGCCAGAGGATCTCTGCCGGTAGAATCCGATACATTGGGAAGAAAGTTGCTGCAAGAAATCCTTGAGGTAAAAATGTTCTCAAGAATCATCAGTGCTTCTACTAATAGAACCACGTCTAAAGAATAGAAAACCTTGAGTAAGAGAGATGGAACAATATATTTCCATGGATATCTCCAAACTCGACACTGAGGCGGCAGATCTCGTTGCCGCAATCGCCTGTCAGTTCGACAGTACTCAAGATTCCATAAAGCAACTCAGAGTTCTGGCGAGCGCACTAGCCCACCAACCTCAGGTCACTGGAGCCCTGGTTGCTGCCTGCGAAGAAGGCGGCCCCACTCTCAGCGGCACCCGAAACTTCTCGATCGCTGGTACAATCTGTCCTCTCGATATTCTTGAGAAGGTCACGGGAAGCCTTCCCGACACTGGAAACTGGACAGACCTGGACCATACCGGAATAGAAGTGCCCGGAGCCTATTCGGTCTTAGGGCGCAAAATCATCGCAGAAGGCGAGATGGTGGCTCTAGCACTGGTCGGCTTGGCAGACTCTGCCGGCGTGAATCCTCTCAAGAACCAACCCGAGTGGATTTGGCAGTATCTTGGGCGGACGGCTCAGAGCGCTCTCAACCGTCACGAGAAGCTCTACTTCGAACAACTGCGCAAGTTAGAGCTTCGCGCTCTAACACAACTTGAGGCCAGCCTCTCCGGCAACCTCGAAGCGCAGAGACTCCAACTGCGAAGAATTGCTAGAGATCTCAAAGAAATCTTCGCCTCCGCGGCCGTCACTATTCTCATCCGCGAGCAAGGCAAACTGTACTTATCAGCAACGACCGACGTGAAGCTCGCCAAGTGCGAGGTCACCTATGATCCAGGACTGGGACTTACCGGCCACATCCTTGAGACTGGATGTGCGATCAATCTCCGCAACGCAAGGGATCTCGGTGAAATGCGCCAGTGGCTTCCGGACGACCTGGTGCAGCAGAGAGGACCGGCTAGCTACTATCCAGAGACTCTCGCAGAGGCCAACGGTGACCCGTTTCGCTTTCTAGCCGTCCCAATGCGGTCGGACCATGAGATCAGAGGAGTCATCCGGATACTCCGCGAAGAGCAAGACTTCCCATATTCCCCATCCGAACAGAAGGCACTTCAACACTTTGCAGATTTCTTGGCGACTACTCTGCACGCTGCGTGGAAGCTCTTCCTTTCCAATTCGATTATTGAAGCAGAGACTGAAGCAATTTGCGTTACCCGGCAAGAGCCCGGCAAGGGGCATGAAGCAGAAACCATCCCCAGGGTCGTTTACGTTGAACAGGGAGCAGAACGTCTCTTGGGTCTCAAGCGCGACCAGCTTGAGAACATGGATGGGCGTGAGCTTTACGCCGACGATGACTACGAGAGAGTACGCTTCTGTCTGGAACAGGCCATTCGCGAGGGAAAAAGAGTCTACGGCCCAATAAAGATCAAGACAAATCGCTTCGGAGACTCCGGAACAGACCTCCGATTCTCTGAAATTTCCTATCGCATGCTCACCAGCCCATTTGTGATACCCGAAACCCACTACACCATTGCGGTAATTCGAGACATTACGGAAGACGAGTTCCAGGCCGAACAGCATCGTCGACTCATGGCTCTTCTCGATAAAAAGGGTTTGGCATACTTCCGAGCTGATGAGAACGGCAACACAATCGAGACGACGGCCACAGAGAGTAAGCTTACCGGATACTCACTAAACGAGTTAAGGAACCTTTCACGAAAACACCTCTTTTACAATCCGCCGGACCGTCACCATCTTATCGGTACTGTCGACGAGCGTGAAGGAGAACTCGTCTTTACTAACCAACAGCTCAAACGCAAGGACGGCAGTCCCTTCTGGGTAGAGGGTCACATGCACAAGCTAAAGGACGTCGAAGACCGCAAGATCGGTTACGAAGGACTGTACGAAGATGTCACGGACCGAATGATGCTCCAGGAGTTACTCGACACCGGCGCAGACACAATTCTTAAGAAACGTGACCTGTATCAACAACTAAAGGAGAACACGAGGTTTCAATCCCTGTTCATGGCAAGTATGTGCCATCAACTCCGCTCCCCACTCGGTGCTCTCCTGGGCCAACTTCAGAATTTCGAAGAGGGCATCACTGACACGCTACGATTTTCGAAACGCCTACACTACGCTATCGGACAGGTGAAGATCTGTAGTCTTCTAGTTGCGAACTTCACTTACATGGACAAGCTTCTGCGTGGTGAGCGATTCAAATTCAGACGCCTCAATCTCACTAAGTTAGTTATCGAAACAAGGATCGATTTTGAACATTTGGCCCATGAGCGCAAATTGAAGATCACGGTTGACTCCGAGAGTTGCGATCGTTATTTCCCGGCCGTCCATGGCCACAAAGAGTTGATTCGCCAGGTTCTTGTTAACTTGATCGACAACGCTATCAAGTATTCCAATCCTCACTCTACAATAAGGCTCGTAAGTAAAGAGATGCCCGGACGGATCTATCTGGAAATTGCTAGTCATGGTCTGCTTGTGCCCAAGGAGGACCGCAAGAAGATTTTCAATCGTGGCGTCCGCATCAAGGCAGCAGAAAATCTAGTACCTGAGGGAACTGGCTTGGGACTGTGGCTCGTCAAAAAAATTGTGAAGGCTCACGGCGGAGAGGTCCGTTGCACTGAGATTTCCCTGAAGGACAAGGCGCACATGGCTTTTCAGATCAGTCTACCGGGCCGACAGCAAATCGGCAGGAGGAATTAGAGATGCCCCAAGGTGGTAAAGTATTACTTGTTGACGATCGTGTCGGCGACATCCAATGGGTGATTGATTTCCTGGAGAACTTTGGACAGAGAGTTGAGCGCGTTTCAAACGAGGCGGATGCCAGGAAACGATTCGATGCTGTAGGCTCGGGCAAGGCGTCCTACGTACTTGCTATTATCGACATCATGGTTTCGCTGAAGGACATCCTCGACATCTCCGAAGTCGACGAGACCTTCTATCGAAAGTCTAGTCGTACCGGAGTTCGGCTCTGCAAATACCTACGCGAAGAACTTCGTGTCAGCGCGGACGAGTTGCCTATCATCTGTATTTCTGGCAGGCCTGACGCAGAAGGGGTCCGTAAAGAGCTCCGCAAGCTCGGTATCCCCCTCTATAACCGGGTCCCTTCCCAAAGAGAAGAGTCGCTCCGAAGCGCTCTTACCGAGTACCTGCCGGAACTCAGCCGCCGGCAACAGTAGGCACAGAACAACATGCCAGATCAGAACCAACAGTCCCCAAGCATCCAAGGACTCTGCGAAAAGATGGAGTCCATCGAAATCGAACTCATCGCACAAGACCACAGGAGTCTCAGGGTCTGGAGAAATTTCTTCAGATACATATTCTGCTCGGGGGAACCCAGACGTCGAGCCTCAGTGGAGGCAGTAGTGCGCTGGTGCTTTCTTGGAAGCAACAAGCTAGTCATCCTCGGTGGCATATTTGCAGCTGCGATAGCATTTCAAGCTAACAATCTTCTAGACGATCAGAACCTGAAACTCGACCTTCAGAATCGATTGCTCATTCTGCAAACCCATCAAGAAGAGGCGCAGCGTAGCATTGAAGCAGGAAGGCAGCTGCACCAACTCATGCGAAAGGTAGGTAGAGGAAGATTTGACTGTGACGGTTTCACACCTGACCCCTATCTCGACACCGATCTATGTCCAAATTCTGGGTCCACTGAGTCTAAAAACGCTTACTGCATAGGCGAGAACTTGATCCAGGAACTTTCAGCTTTCTCCTCTACCGTTCAACCTTATCGCATCGTGTCAGGGGATCTGACGATTCGAACTCTCTACACCGGATCTGATGATATAGCGGCTGAGGCGCGAGGAATTCAGTACTGGCTGGGCCTCTCCAGATCAATCAATGATGATCTCGAACTACTCCCAGTTCCGCAGCTTTCGAGTTCCAGACGAAGTCCCGAGCGCGGTGAGCTAATAAGGCGACTGTTAGTTGAACAGCGGATACGAGGCGCTTTCGGCGCCAAACGAAAGGGAATGATTCTTGAGTCAGCACATCTACCGCCCGGAACTAGCCTGGATGGCGCCGATCTAACGAATGTCAAGTTGCGCAACGCCGACTTCACAGCAATTACTCTTAACAATGCAGTCGCTGTAGACGGTGATTTTCGAGGATCTTCACTCAGATTCTCGAAGCTTAAATGCTCCACTTTTTCCAATGCCCTGTTTCAAGACGTTGACCTATACAATGCTGACCTAAGTGGATCGAATCTCATAGCAGCCCGTGGCAGAAGTCCGTTTCTACAAAATGTGGCCTAAATTGAGGCCAGCCGGCGCAGGTGGTCTGATCGAAGATCTTAGTGGCCAATATCCGCTCTCGTGCGGCAGAAGCCAGCTCAGCAAGCTACATACGGCGCGAAAGCCCTGTTCGAGAGCCGAAAGAAAGCCCTGAAGGGCCCGTGGAGTGCCGGCTCCATACATTTGACGAAGCAGCAGCCCAAGATTGAATCCCGCGATGTGAATCAGCAACCTTTTGCGGATGTTGTCGTGACCTCGAAGGTGGGTCCTTCTCATACCGCCAGTCTGTTAGCGGCTGAGCAAGAACGTATCTATTCGGTGTAATCCGAGCCGGTGTGCAGCCCCTGCTCGCGCCGAGCGGTGCTTTGGAGATACTTGAGATACCCCTCGATGTCTTCAAGGCCATCGAGTTCTCGAATCACCGGCGCAAAGTAGGCGAGGGATCGGATCTTGGCTAGCTTGGGTGCCTCTGGAGATCGCTGGATTCGTCGACCGGCTGCGAGGAGAATGGCTGCTCTGATCTGATCGATGGAGACTTGCTGCTGGTAGAGATCAAGAGCGAGTACGCGGTCAGTGGGTCTTGCCTGAGCAGGGGTCTCCTGCTGCTCAAGGTAAGCTCTGAGAATCGCCTGGACGTAGTCGCACTTGCTCATGACACCTTCGCCTTTCGCCGCCGCGCGCGGTCTTGTGCTCGCCGTTTCTTTTCCTCTTCTGCTTCTTTGCGCCGATAGGAGTCGCCTTCGATGGTGACGATCTCGGCGTGATGTACGAGCCGATCGACAAGGGTGACCACGCAGGTGGCCGAGGCGAAGACGCTCTGCCACTCGGAGAAGGGTTTGTTGGTGGTCAGCAGAATAGATTTCTTCTGATACCTCCGGCTTACCACCTCGAAGAGGAGGTCGGCGTGGCGATGGTCGTAGGACAGGTAGCCTAGCTCGTCAATGGCCAGCAGATCGGGCCGGGTGTAGAGGGCCAGGCGCCGCTGCAGAGCCCTGGAACTCTCTTGTGCCGCGAGGTCGTTGAGCAGTTCGCTGGCGGTGAGCATGCGTCCGGTGGCGCCACGCAACAAGGCCTGGTAGGTGAGATTCTGAACGATCATCGACTTGCCGACGCCGTTGGGACCGAAGAGGATGACGTTGGCTCCTTCTTCGAGCCATTGGAAGTTGAAGAGGTCTTCCACCATCAGGCGATCGATCTTTCGTGGCCACTTGTAGTCGAAGTCGGCCATCGGCTTGAAGGTGCCGATGTGTGCGTTGCGGATTCGCCTCTCGAGGCTCCTCTGGTGTCGCACTATCTCCTCTCGGTCGATCAAAGGCAGCACCCAAGGCTGGTTCTGAAGTTGACTCCAATCTTCGACCAGACCGTGCAGCCCGAGCTTCTTGGCCCGGATGAGCAGATCTTCAGTCGTCGTCATGAGGATCCTCCTGGCGGCTGAGACGGTCGTAGTCGTTGAGATCATGAGGGCGCACGTCGAGATCCCGGATTCTGGGATCTTTGGGTAGGCGGAGAGGAAGCATCGGCGTGGCCTGACGCTCGCGCTCACGGCGCTCGAGCACCAGGCGAACGGCCTGGACGTCGCAGGAGTGGTTGCCGAGCGCCTCTTCGACGGCCGAGGTGAGAGCCTCGGTGCCGTAGTGGTCGAGCAAACGCAGGAGTGCTGCGGTAGCGGTTCCCAGAGGCAGCCCTCTCTCGGCGAGTCGCTGCAACAGCGCCTCGCACCTTGGAGCCGCGCGCCTGAGACGATCGAGCCCCCGATGTTTCTTCGCCCGGTGTTTGTGATCGACAAGCTCCTGGATATGCTCGGGGTTCTCGATCTGCTGGCTGCGATCGAAGGATCTGGGATGGCACGCCACGACCTTGTGACCGTCGAAGATGCGTACCTCTAAGAGGCTGGCGCGCACCGTCAGAGTGCGGCGCACCCGATCGAACGGCACCGAGTAATCGTTGCGATCAAAGCGTGCATACGGCGTCTTGCCAATGTGAGCCTCGCCGCGCTCCTCGGTCCGAAACGGCTCGGTGGGCAGCTCGATCAGGTAGGACCTCTCGTCCTCGAAGGCTTCGCTGACCGTTCTGCTGGGGTCCTGATGCCATTTCCGACGATCTGCCCAGCCCTCACACCATGCCTCGGCTTGACGATTCAAATCGTCGAGATCCTTGAACTCCCGACCGGCGAAGAACGAAGTTCGGATATAGCGAATGGCGCGCTCTACACGTCCTTTCTCGTTGCCCCGAGCGATCGCTACTGGCCGTGGCTCGAATCGGTAGTGGCCGGCAAATTCCTGGAACTTGGGGTTGTAGCGAATCGCCTCGCCCCGGCGTTCGAGCACCACACTTTTCAGATTGTCGTAGAGCAAGATCTTGAAGACACCTTGCCATCTCTCGAAGGTGGCCACATGACCGCGCAGAAAATTCTCCATCCGCGCGTTGAGGAAGAACCGGAGGAAGATCCGACGCGAGTAGCTCGCTACCAGAACGAAGCCCATCAGGCTGTGCTCCGCGCCTCCCACCTTGATAGAGCCGAAATGGCCCCAATCCACTTGCCCTTGCTCGCCAGCCAAGGTGGTCAGGCGCAGGTAAGCCTCAGCCTTGCGACGAGGTCTTATTCGAGCCACCAGGTGACGGAAATGATCCTCACCTCCTGAGTAGCCGCGCTCCTTGACCATCTGGTAGAGCCGACTCGCCGGGAGGCTCGGGAACTTCTCCAAGGTCTGGTGCATGAAGGGCTGGTAAGGATCAACTATCGAGCTGCGGGTCGAAATCGCCGTCGGCGCCCCGGCATCCCGCAGGGCTCGCTGCACCGTCTCGTAGTGAACTCCGAGCTGCCGGCTGATCGTGCCCGGCCGCCATTTCTCCACGAAGTGGTAGCGCAGGATCTCCTGTTTCTTCTCTTCTGAAATCATCTTCGATCTCTCCGTTTGCGCCGCCGTCGTCGTCTGAGGGGATCCAGACGGACGAATGGACGGCAGAGAACGCCACAGAAGCAGCATCGCGGCTCGCCGAGCGGGGCAAGGCGGTCCTTGGACCCACTCGGGGGTGGCGTAGTGAGGATGACTGGGGGCTCTGGGGGTGGGGTACCCTGATGCGTTACTTTCTGCGCTTCGGCCTGCTGGCGCTGACGCCATCGGGCCTGCCGCTCGGCCTGATTTCGGCGACCTTGAGGGGTCTGGCAGTAGCGCCAACCAGCAACTCGCAAGGACTCGCGGCGGGCGGCGCTGGAGCACTCCTGGCCACAGTAAATCTGCCCCCGGTCACAGTGCGAGCAGATCTCGACCGAGGCTCGACACCCAGCACAGAAATACCACCGGTAGTCCTCGCGCACCGTCTCCAGCTGGACAGAGGGTAGACGAGACGATGATTTCCGAAGATACTTAGCGCGAGCCGGCCTATCGGTCGCGCTTCTTGGGGAGGTCCAGGGGTTTCGACCGCCTAGTCAAATTGCCCCTGGACCTTCGTCTCTTCCGTCCACAGCCCTATTCTGCAAGATCACGGACCCGCCTGCGGCGGGGATGATGATTCCGTTGGGCGGGATCTAGAGAATGGTGCTGGTCTGCGCTCTACACCAACTACGTACGCTTTCCCGTAGCCGCTAACACAGTCTCGTAGCAATGGGCAAAGGTGCGTTCTACTTTCTCTCCTCGACGCCGCGACAGCTCGCGGCCTCGACGACCCTTGATCCGTCGACGGTTGGCATACACCGCTTGCTTCTCCGCCTCTTTGCCGCACCAGTTGCGTCGGCCTCGATCCGGTTCCGAAATATAGGTTCGAATCTTCCCTTGACGCTGTGCCTTCATGACCGCGTTACTGTGATAGCCCTTGTCAGCCACCAGCTCTGAACGGACTTTCTCGCTCAAGTGATCGCCAGCCTCCGAATCCTCAACGACATCTTCCAGCACCGCAGCGACTTCATCCAACGTCCGCTCTAGGCTCGACGTGTCCCCTCGGTCTGCAGGTTGCACCGTCACCGCCACAACCGCACCCGTCTCCATATCCACCGCATGCTCGGCTTTGTGCGCCAGATGCGTCCGCCCATCCTTCATTCGCGTGACTTTGGCGTCGGGATCGTGGGGGTTCTTCCAGTCGCCGTTCGACGTCTTTTTGTTCTTCCTTTGGCGGTCAAAACGCGCCAGATCCGCTCGCGTCGGGGTCTCCACACCCGAAGCCTCGGCCAGGCGCGTGAGAAACTCTTCGTAGCTCTCGCCCGAGTCTCGACGCACGATGCTGCGCATCGCCGCGTTCGCCTCGAGGGTCGTCGCATCGATGCCCAGCGTCTTTCCCCGGAGCAAGCCAGCCTTCGCCAGTACTTGCAAAGCCCAAGCAAACACCGCCTCATGGGTCTCGAGATCGATCAGGCGACGGGTCCGAGAGAGCGTCGAATGGTCCGGGGTCTGGTCCGAGAGTTCGAAGCCCAGAAAGTCGCGCAGAGTCATCGAATCCGCAAGTCGCCAAGCGATACCTCGCTCGGAGTCGATACCCTCGAAGAAGCCGATCAGCAGCAACCGAAAATACACCGCGGGCGCCAGCGAAGGTCGTCCCATGCTCGTAGCGTAAAACCTCGCGCACTGCTCCTCGATAAAGCGATCGAAACCGTGCTTGTCGAGAATCTTGGACAGACGCTCGTAGAAAGGATGTCCTGGGGACTTGGCCAGCGCCTGGGTTTCCACCCAGAGCTGCCGCTGTCTTCGTTTGCTTCGCCTGCCCATCGCCATGGTCGCTACCTCCCTCGGGTGGAAAGATTCTACCAGGGAAGATCGCCAAGACGGCCGTAATCGGGACTTTCACCACGGGCTGATAGGGGCAATATTCGTCAAGGCCAACCTTAGAAAGTCTGACCTACTCGGCACACACATGAGGAGTACTGACTTGCATCTAGCCAACCTCCGAGGTGCAAACCTTGAAAGCACGCGGGGTCTCACTAACTCTACTTTGTCAGATTCCCAGAGCCGGGAAATGTCCCGTCTCGCGCCTGTCCTTTCTGGTAAGCGGACCTAGTAGCAGCCTGTCGTCGCTGATGTCGTTGTTCCATGAGATGTAGCACTTCATCAAGGCCAACATCCCGTCTTGGTAGGACCTTGGCCAACAAGATCTTGAGGTCAGTACAGCTGAGCAAAGGGTGGGTCGATTGATGTTTCTGGCGTTGTTGAAGGAGAAAGAGCAGGGCCATCATGACCAGCGCCATGTGGTGATGCCAAGCCTTCCAACTGCGGGCCTGGTACTCGGCCATTCCGGCCTCTCTCTTGGCGTCTTGAAAAGTGCGCTCGATCCAGTAGCGCTGACGCTGGATCTGGGCGAGCCGGCCTGCCGGGGTTTCAGCGGGTGCATTACTCAGGCTGTATTTCAGGCTCGCAGGATCGCTGGGATCGCGGGTCACCAACAGGTGCCAGCAGCGGGCCGAGGCTTCTCGGCCATCCCACAGCCAGACCATGCCTCGCATCACATCCAGGTGCAACTCGCCTTTCGTCGTATGACGAATCCACTGCCGCTTCCAAGCCGACTCCGGCCGCTGTGGCAACCAAGCATCCACTCGCATAGGTTTCATCTGGGTAACTCGTCGGCGAGAACGTCCCGACGGCGAAGTCGGAATCTCCGGCTTCGGGTCTTCGGCGTAGATGCGTTGATCGCGATGGATATCGATGACGAAGACTTCGCCCGCATCGTCCAGGCCCTGAAGAAATGCTGGGTTGTTCCCATAACCACCATCAGCGGCAACCCAACGAAAGCGAAGGCCCTGAGCCCGCGCTCTGTGGACCATCTCAAGAGCCAATTCCGGCTTGGTTTGAAACGTTCGTGCCGATTCCGGAACACCCGCTTGACGGCAGCGCTTCGGCGAGTTGGTCCACTCGCGGGGCAGGTACAACCGGGCATCGATCAAGGACGCGCGATTGCCGTGACCGAGGCTGGCGAAAACGCCCACCTGACAGCTGTCGGTCTTGCCCCGAGTTCCGCACCATTGCCGGGCCACCCCGACAGATTTCTTCCCCTTCTTCGGGAAACTCGACTCGTCGATAACCAGGCACGAATCCAGGGTGCCGAATCCAGGGTGCCGCCCAGCTCGGCATCGACTCCCGCAGCAACCTGGTCCATAACCTTTTGACTCTCCCAGTCCGACACCGACAGGAAGTGATGCAAAGCTTGGGAATCGGAATCGGGGACAACTTCAGCCATTTGCAGCATGGTAGCGCGTCGCGCCTGCATTAGGCCGCGAAGATACTGCCCCGCCTGCGGCAGCACACTGCGTGTAAAGCGAGAGAAACAAAGGGCAAAGCCCTAGGCAAAATCCCACAACTCGCGCCCCAGATTTTGGTAGGAAACTGGGGCATCGCTGATCTCCGAACGACTAGGGAACTGGGGGCTCAAGCTGAGCCCTGAGTTCCTCCATGGGTTTAGTGACGGCCTTCATCGGGGCCGCCAATACAGGTTAAAGCCTTTGTCGTCACCAATTTAAGTAATCTGACAAAGTAGAACTAAGGATCAGGTTGCTCGGGCTTGCCTAGACTCGACAACACTATTGCCCAAAATCGAGGGATTCGCCTTCGAGTTGTACAAGCCTCATCCCGACTGCGTCGATGAGTGGGGGGAGCAAGAGTTTACCAGTAGTTGGACTGAGCGAGCGCAGTGACGGTCAACTCCAGGCCTGGTGCAGATTCAAGGGTGAGATTCGTGCGGACGAGCAGGAAGGGCAACACCGCGCACTAAACGAACGGATGGTCAAGATGGGACGCATTCAAATCCAATTCCCTCGTGAGTTCGCAGCCTAACACTGGAGCCAGTTTTTTCATCAGGAATCTACCTTCTGGAAAAAAGTGCAGGATTTCAAAGTGAAATTCTCAGGGATGACCGGCGGAGAAAGCTGCTTGGTGATCTAGCATCAACCAGCGCCCGGGTTACCCCCGGCGCGAGGGCCTGCTGGTGGTAACCCAGGCTCTCGGACTTCCTGGAGGCAGCGTTGATACCGAGCCCATGCTTCGAGATAGAATCCCATAGAGGCAGGAAGCTCACCGTTCAAGAATTCAAAGAATCTCGGAACGCAGGCCTCACAGGCCTGCAGAGCGGCATTCGCCAAGCTTGCGGTCTCCTTCAAGAAATGTAGGCGTTCCTTCTCGGAGAGACAGGACGTAGTCTTGGCTCGAATCCGACTCTGGAGGTAAGTTGTAATGCTCTCGGGCCTCTCCCACGGCCAGAGTCGTGCGACGTTGTCTTCGCCGGTGCTAAGTATCTTGTTGCCTTCTGGATTAAACTTGGCTGATTTCATGCTGCCTGTGCTGCCGCCGAATACTGCGACTTCTCGGGAGGTCTCGGCACTCCATACACGCAGCGTACCGTCTTCCGAAGAGGTAACTATCCACCGCCCATCTGGGCTAAACGTCGCCGAGGTGACTGCTTTCTGATGGCCCTTCAACGTTCTAAACTCTCTCGTTGCCAAGGTCCAGACGCGAGCTGTCTGGTCCTCGGACGCAGTTACGACAAACTTCCCATCGGGACTAAACTTGGCATCTCGAATCAATCCACGATGACCGAGGAGTGTCGACTTCGGGCTTCTGGAGGTTAGTTTCCTGGGAGGATCAGCGTTCCAGAGGTATACCTTCCTACCGGAGGCGGTCAACACCGTGCGGCTAGCAGAATCTAGCGCCATGGCCTTGATCTGATTGTGGGGACTCCGTTTCAACAGCAACCTAATCTGTCTTATATAGCTCCACCAACGCAGATTCTGATCTTGCGAAGTGGTGAGAATTCGGTTTCTCTCGACATCAAACAGTACTCCGGTAACCGACTCACGGTGTTTGAGTCTCTTTGGTTCTGGCCTTCTTTCACCGGTGGCTCTGCCCCAAACCAAGGCCACGGAGTCAGGCGAGATGGTCACTATCCATTTCTCATCGGAGCTGAAGACCGCTTTTGTAACGGGACCGTCATGACCACTCAACGTATCTAGCGAGCCACCCGTTTCGGCATCCCATACTTTCGCGGTGCCGTCTTGAGATGCGGTCAGCACGCGAAGACCCTCTGGGGCACTCAGACCTTTCGGGTTGAATCTCGCCGTATTCACTCGGTTCAGATGTCCCTTGAGGATGTTCTCCTGCTCCCCTGTTCGCGCGTTCCAGATTATTGCGGTTTGATCTTCAGACGCCGTCACAATCCGCGATCCCGAGGGATCGAAGGAAGCTTCCAATATTCGCTTGGCGTGCCCGGCAAAGGCGAACAGTTCGGCACCTGCCAACGGCTCGGTTGACGCCGAGTTTCCCGACTTGTGTTCTGGACTGGCGAGGGCTCTATTCAGCACTACGAAACTGTTTGGAACGTCCGCCGGTCGACGAATCTCCAGCAGCAAGAGTCTTGCTCTCAGTCCCGGTATCTGCTCAGCGGCAACATCGAAGATTTCCTGATCCGTAATATTGATATTCTCCGTCTTGGGATCTAACATTCCACATCCGACTAGCACGGCCACTACCAGAGCACCGAACGAATCTGTGCCTCGCCAACGCTCAGTCCGCATACCTGCTACTCAACGAGATGAATGTCCTCACCCGCCAAGCTCCCACTGTCGGTACGAAATCGAACTTCCCAAAGGCGGCCCTGACCGACATCCTCTGAAATCTCCATCCATGAGTAAATTTGTTCGGTCTCGTGAAACGTATTGTCATAGTCCTTCTTCACTTGGTCGGTCACGCATACTCCACCCTCACGAGCTATCTCCATCACTCGGCTAGCAGTGTGGACTACCAGCCCGTGTGCATCATCTCTGTCAACCTGCACCTCGCCGACGTGAACTCCTACTCGCACTGTGATCTTCTCGTGACCTGTTCGGCCTTCAAGCTCAACAGCGAACTTGAGCGCTTCTATCGAGCTACGAAAGGCTATCATGCGGCCGTCGCCAGTCGACTTCACAACAAAACCGCCATGCCTCTCGGCGAGAGTATCGGTCTTGTCGAAGTGTTGATTCCGCACTATCGCCCAGGCAGCGGCCTTTATTTCGTTTAGGAGATGAGTGCTTCGGACTACGTCAGTGAAGACGATCGCTAGCTGGACGTACTCGGAACTCGAGCCGCCTAACCATCCCCAGAGCCCATCGCGTCGCTCATCGCTCCCCGCCTGTTGCCTAAACAGGATCCTGGTCCTTAAATAGGTGCCGGACAGCAGCGCTGCAAGTAACAGAATCACGTACAATACCGGCCGGTCGAAAGGAAATCGCAGTACTCTCCGGTCTGCGAAACTCCAGCGGTGCGCCGGCAGTTGGGTCTTGTAGACCACGAAGTCAAGGCGGCGCGACAACTCGGCCTGTTCTTTCCGAGGATCCCAGACGAACCTACCTCGCTGCCCAGCGGCCAGCTCGAGGAAGGCGTCGGTCGTGAATGGGCCGTAGTAGTCCGGGGACCGGATCGCAACATGGTCTGCGCTGAAACTGTCGTCACCGATACTGATCAGGTCGACTGTCAGTCGATTTCCTACGAGGGACAGTCGGGCGCTCTGCCAATCGACTTTAGGAACGCGGTTTATGACCTGAATTGGGTCCAGGAACAGGTGTTTGCCGCCACCACTCGTCACGACCAGGTCCAAGGCTGCCTCTTGTGTTGTCGGATACTCGTAGGAGCTTTGAAGCGAAACCTCGCCACGTAGCTCAGCTGTTTCTCCTGGCTCGATAACGACCTGTACGGGCGGCGGATGGAAGACCACCGGAGTGTTGACCGCCGATTTGACTTGGTTAACCTTCACCCAGATTGCTCGTTGCGGGCCTGGGTTTCTGAGCGTGAGTGTCAACGGCGCCAACTCACCGTCCGTGAGTCGGACTTGATCCGGTAGTCGTTTAGCAAGCTGCAGGTCAGGCGCGGACTCTGCGCGTTGCAAGGGCATCGACTCGAATACGCCGGAGTTGCTCTGGCGCAACAAGAGAGTGCCGTCATCATAGCGGTAGCAGCGCCCTTTGCGTCGGCAGTCGATCCACTGACCTCGATCGCCGCCGAGGAGAACGCTGGAAAGCGTGCACCTTGCCACTTTACAAGGTGACCAGATCCTCACCACACCCTCGCCAATACCGACGGTGGCCAACGCATCGCCAGCCTTCCCAAAAGCCGCAGCACTCAGCCCGTTGCGGTCGATACGGCCAGCCAGCGAGGCGTGCTGCTGACCAATCACCCAGACGAAAACCTCGCCGCCGCGCAGCACAACGCCGACTCTCGTCGGCGAGATGAAATGCACGGCCAACGCATCGCCAGCTAACCGCCTGCTACCGCTGGACAGAAGATCCTTGGACTCAAGGTCCCAAAGATACAAGCCGCCGCCACCGAAAGCGCCGACTAGCCGCCTACCGTCGGAGCTGAAAGCCAAGGCCTGGACTCTCTGCTGGGGCATATCGTTGTCTCTCGAACTCGTCTGAGCGAAGCGACCGTAGAGTTCGCGCGTGGACAGGTCAAGAACTTGGACCATGCCGTCGTCGAAACCCGCCGCCAGGAGACCGCCATCGGGAGAGAAAGCGAGCGCCGCTACCGCGGATGTCTGCGCCGGAAGCGGCGCTTGCCTATCAAAGCGTCGTGCACCGTCGGCCGCCCGTCGCCACCAAGTGATAGGCCCATCCTGGAAACCGGCGGCCAGCGTGTCGCCCATAGCACTGAGCGCGAGGCAGCGAGGCGCCTTCCCTCCAGAGAGTGGAAACGTCCAAGGGCCGTGAGCCGGCTTGCTGTTGCGGTCCCAAAGCCGGATCGCTCCTCTGGAGCCTGCCACCAGACTCTGCCCGCCGTTGCCGAACGCCAGCGCCTTGACTAGCGGCACACCTCCTCCGAGTCGGCGCACCAGCTGGCTGGATGAGAAGGACCAGATTCCTACGAAACCCTCGCGTGTCCCCGCCGCAAGGAGTCTGCCGGAAGGACTGGGGCTGAGTGCGAAGACCTCGTCGCCGAAGTTCTCCAGCTGCGCCACCTCAGTGCCGGCAACGTAGCTCCAGAGCCGCACGCTACCGTCGCGCGAGGCAGAAGCAACCATATGGCCGTCCGGATGCCACACCACAGCCGTAGCAGCTAAGCGATGGCCTTCGAAAAGGCGCACCATTTTGCCGGTGTCGACCTCCCAGACCCGAACAGTGCTGTCGGCGGACGCCGAAGCCAAGAACTCTCCCTTCGGCCCCCAACTGACCGCATTCACACGCTCATCGTGAGCGCCCTTAATCGTTGGTCCAAGAGGTTTGCCGTCGGCAGCATTCCAGAGCTTGATCGTGCGGTCCCACGATCCGGTGGCCAGAGCATGGCCGTTAGGATGCCAGGCAAGCGCGGCAATCCTCTCGCCGTGTGCAGACCAAGCCGGCAGCTTGGCGGCACCAGTCCGCGGATCTAAGATCGTGACTGTGCCGTCTTTGGAACCGATCGCCAACAGGTCAGCGCGAGGGCTAAAGGCCACCGTCCAACCACTCCAGCGACGCGGTTGCCGGTCCGCTTTAAGGTCCCAGAGCCGTACCGTGCCATCGTCAGAGCTACTGGCTAACCAGCGACCATCAAAACTGAAAGAGAGGGTCTCTACGGGGCCTGAATCGTCTTCTAGCCGAAAGCTCTCTAGACCCGTTTCTAGGTCCCACAATGCGACGACACCAGCCGCCCCTCCGGTCGCCACCTCTCTGCCGTTTGGATGCCAGGCGAGCGCGTAGAGTGCCTCTCTTGATTTGACGCCGGAGAGCAGTTCTGCAGTTTCTTCAATCGACTCAGCGAACTTCTCACCGCCGAGAACCAGTGGCAGTAGGTCTTGGGTCGGCTGCGCGGCAGCCGGCCCAGGCGTTGAGTAGACTGTTAAGAAAGCGCATGTAACCAGAGTTCCCCAGCTCGACCAAGCCCGGCACGACAAAGCGTGAAGCATAGCTGCTAGAGACGAAGGCACAGGTTTTAGGCGAGAAGAAGACCCATCGTGAAACTTCGCCAAGCTAGACCCGGAGGACACGCTAACCGGACGCGACCTCGATCTTCTCCTCCATCGTGGACGAGGCAAGCTATCAACGGGCCGCCGCTGTCAGGCAATCAATCGGCGGCCGCCCTTGTTCCAACGGCGAAGATTCCGGCTCGCTGATCCAATTCTCAGGAATCGTTGTTGCAGCCAGTAGTCGGTGCTTCTTGGCTCTTGGCAACCAGGAGTCGAGTTCGAGTGCTAGCCAGAAGGCCTCTCCTGACAGGACATACAAGTGGCGTGTCGCGCGCTGCGTCGGAAGTCGTACCTCACCTAGCACTTGGACGATGCCTTTGTTGAAATCCGGCTCCAACTTGACAACCCTCCAAGTCGTTACTCCAGGCCTCCGGCCCTCCGGCCCGCGGAGCAGAGCATAGAGGAACTCTCCAACGGAATAGAGTCCGACCGGGATTTTCATCCCCTCGACGCTCTTGTACATCTCGGCAACAGTGCCAGCTGGCGGATAAGGCATAGACTCGTTGGAGCCAGGAAACCCCTCTAGTCGGCCGCGCGAGCCGTCCCTCGTGTCGTAGTAATGCAGACTAGGGGAGGTGCTCATCTCCAAAAAGTACACCAAGTCGCCTGCGACAGCGATGAACTCGTGATGGAATGCGTAGTGTCGGTACCCAGGTACATCCCAGATCATCTGAGCCTTCGGCGTGACGTTGGCATTCCCTGGCGTCTGGACTTGGGTTAGGTAGAAACCTTCTCGAACGACGTCAAGACGTCCGTCAATCCCTAGCGCGCCGTAGGCGAAGAACTGATCGGCCACTGGCTGCCAATCAAACATCGACATCACCCGATTGTCCTCGATCAGCTCTCCCGTCATTCCAACGCGGCTCACCAACTCTGTTCGACCCCGCTTGAGGAGACTTGCGTCGAACCACTGGATGGAGCTGGGAATACCGTTTCCAAGATTCAGATTTAGACCAACGAAGCCGCCATTGCTGCGCTTGATGCCGTAGACGATTTCACGGACCGGCTCATCGCCGACAGCGGTCAGCGACTCCTTTGGGTAGTAGTCGCCAGCGCGACTAGCCGACAAGCTCTGCTCGACCGTGACGGAGCCGCTTACGATATCGCGGCTCAACGCCAACTCAAGACTCTTCCGATCAAACATACTCACGAGCAACGCCCGCGATTGCTCGACATCGCCCCAGGTAGCGAAGTTGAACTTGGAAGCTTGCCAATCCGAGTTGACCGACTCGCGCCAACAGCCTTCCGCCCGAGAACCGCCCGCGATCAATCCTCCTATCAAAGCGAGCAACAGGGAGAGGCCGAGACCTCCGGGGTACCAACGGTCGATACCCGAATTGAGCTGAACATTCGTTCGAGTAGTCATGGTCTGGCCGCCCTCTGAATCAGTTAACATTTTCTTCATTGCGGCAAACACCATTAGCGCTCATGCAAGGAACGCCGGTTCCCAGGACCAAACCTGTGGCTCCGCGGCATTGACTGCCGAGAGTGCCCTCGCTGGCCTGGGTCGACATCGGCGCCACCTGCACTAGCCCGACGATCAAAACGAGCAACAATAATCTAACGCAGACTCTGCTCATATCTCAATGCTCCTCAGTATCAAATGCTCATGTGCTCATGCCTGCCTAAGGGGAAGTTTCCGGATCGACTCGTGTCGATTTCAGACACCAGACTCAGCGCGCCGAAGGTCGCAGATTCGATTGCCGCTAGTGGTAGTGGCTAGCATTCCTCGCGCCTCAACTGCTTGACCACAGAACCGAAAAGCTGGTCCCAATTCGGCTCAACAACCTGTAAATCCCCGTCTGATGAGTCAAGTATCCCCTTACGGACCTCGGTTTGCAATCCCAATGTACCGCTTCCTATCTCACTATCCTAGTACCTCTCGTGTTCCTCCAGACCCTGCTACGCGGCCCTCGTCGGGTCTCTAAGCTTAACCCAGTCAGCTGTTTAGGGGGCCGAGATTATCAATTTCTGTGCAGGCAGCTGGCGAGCGGGCTGCCACCTGCTCGATCGAAGCCTGGCCCAGCAGGTGATCGCCGAGCTACGGCAGATGAACGAGTTGGTCCGGCGCAGCCAACGCCTGGAGGTGATCGAGCAACTTCGCGAGGAGATCCGAACTAACCCTGCTCCTCGGCCTCTCGCCCCACCTCCCGAGGAGCTGCTGCGTCAGGGCCGCGATCGATGAGGCCGCAGGCGGTGCTCGACGCTTCGGCCGCGCTGCACGCAGTGCTAACCCAAGAACATGCCAGCGAAGTCCTGGACTTCCTGCACGGAACCGCCTTGGTGCTAGTGCCCGCTCTATTTACCAGCGAAGTGACCAACGGGCTGTGGAAATACGTTCGCAGCGGCCAGATCACCCGCCACCGTGCTATCCAACTACTCGACCAGGCACTGAAGCTAGTCGATTCGGTGGTCGACGACCGCGACCTCGCCCGCGAAGCCTTGGTCCTAGCGGCCGCGCACTCACACCCGGCTTACGATGCCCTCTATGCCGTGCTGGCACGTCGCAACGGCTGCCCTTTGCTAACGTTCGACCGGCGCCTGGTCAAGTTGCTGGGGAAGCTCGGTGTTGAGGCTTGGGTTCCAGCCTCCAGCACTTGACCGACCGAGCTGCTGGGCCGGCAGAGGTCGCCGGCCCGAAAGGCTCAATCCTTGGCCGACTCGAACAGCGACTTCACCGCTACGACCAGCATTGCCGGGGAGATGAACACCACGACATTGCCGAGTATCTGAGTAATCTGCTCACCCACGTAAGGCAGCTGCTGAATCGACGAGGCCGATAGAATCAGCGCAATCGCCGCCAGCAGAAAACCGCGGCTCTCGTCGGCGGTGATATTCAGCAGCCCCACCACCACACCCAAGATCGCCAACAACCACCAGATCCAGCCCAGGTTGACGAATCCAGCGAGGACGGCCAGCACAACACCAGCCAAGAAAGCGTATTTCCCAACTTGCCCCATTTCTTCTTCTCCTTCTTTTGGCTACCAGCCACCAAAGCGCACGCACCATCGGCCGGCGCGGCCAAGCCGCCAGTAGCACTGTCGATAGGTCAGATTGGGGCCAGGTTATCACACCGGAGGAACCTCGAAATTGCCGGCCGGTCCAGCAAGCAGGGTTCACGCAGACTCTTTGAAAGTCTCTAGCACCATCACCGCCAAACGGCCCGTGCAGGCCATGGTATAAACTCCCTGCCCCCCTTGGAGGCAGTGAGGACCCACCGTGCAGACCGCATTCCTACTCTTTGTTCTTGTCGCCGCTTTTGGGCTCTTGATCACCCAGGTGGTGCGCTTCGAGATCGTCTCGTTGGGGCTGGTGGCGGTGCTGGCTTTGGCCGGTGTCTTGACCACCCAGGAGGCGCTGTCGGGGTTCTCCAATAGCGCTACCCTCACCGTTGCCGCCATGCTGGTGTTGAGCGCCGGATTGGTGCGTTCGGGGGTGGTCGACTTGGTGGGCACTCTGGTTGAACGCTGGGCGGCGGGCAGTCCGGCGCGGCTTCTATTCACCGTCGGCATGGTCACCGCCGTGCTCAGCGCTTTCATGAACAACACGGCGATCATCGCGCTGATGATTCCGGTGGTGTTGGCGCTGTCGAGCAAAGTCAATATCTCGGCTTCTAAATTGCTGATGCCGCTGTCGTTCTTCGCCATTCTCGGCGGCACTTGCACGCTGATCGGCACCAGCACCAACATCTTGGTCGACTCGCTCTACCGCGACGCCGGCGGGCCTGGCTTTGGCTTGTTCGATTTTGCCGGCATGGGATTGATCTATCTGCTGGTGGGCTCGGTTTACCTGATGCTCTTCTGGAAGAAGCTGCCCGACAATACGGTGTTTAGCCAGATCCTCGACCCCAGCTCGCGCAGCCAATTCGTCACCGAGGTCACGGTGCCAGCCGACAGCCGCTACCTCGGGCGCCCGCTGTCCGAATTGCTCGGCCGACTTAAGGATGTCGAGGTCTTGGAGCTGATCCGCAACGAGCAAGCCAGCCTCGGCCCGGCCGCCGATACGATCATCGAGCGGGGGGACACCTTCCTGCTCAAGGGCAGCGGCGCCACCTTGAACCAACTGGCAGAACGCGATGGGGTCGGAGTCGGCAGCACGGTGGCCGACGGTGAGCGCATCGTCATGAGCCGCTTCGATCTACACACCACCGAAGCGGTGATCCTACCCAACTCGCCTTTGATCGACCGACGGGTGCGAAACGCAGGCCTCAACCGCCGCTTTGGCGTCTTTGTGATGGCGGTACGACGGCTCGGCGGCGGCCATCACATCCGCAACTTGCGCTCGCTGCGGCTGCGATCCGGCGACGTGCTGCTGATCCAGGGAGAACCCGCGGCGCTCCACACTCTGCAAGAGGATGCCGGGGTGCTGCTGATCGAGGGAATCGAAGCCCGGCTGACCTTCCCCCGCAAAGCACCGATGGCCATCGCCATCTTGGTCGCCGTGGTGGCTCTGGCAGCCTTGGGCATCGGCGAGATTGTGGTGCTCAGCCTGGCTGGGGTGGCAGCCATGCTGCTGACCCGCTGCTTGACCGTCAGCCAGGCCACCCGCGCCCTCGACAGCTCGGTCTTGCTACTGCTCGCCGGCATGATTCCCCTCGGCGTGGCGATCAACAGCAGCGGCCTGGCCAGCACCGCCACCGGGTGGCTGGTGGCCCATCTCGGCGACTTGGGTCCGGTGGCGATCATCAGCGGTTTCTACCTCTTCACTTCGCTGATGACGGCGGTGCTGTCGAACGGCGCCACCGCGGTCTTGCTGGCGCCGATCGCTCTAGAACTCAGTCAGCAGACCGGCATCGAACCGAAGGCCCTCCTGGTGGCGATCGCCTTCGGTGCCAGTGCCAGCTTCGCCACTCCGATCGGCTACCAGACCAACACCATGGTGATGGGCCCTGGCGGCTATAGCTTCGGCGACTACCTGCGCTTCGGTGGCCCGCTGAGTCTGATCATGTGGCTGGCGGCGACTCTCCTGCTCCCCCTATTCTGGCTCTAGAGCCCTTAGTTATAGACACTTATGCCACTATTGCACTAATAAGATACTCTTAACTTCATCTCTGCCTTCAGTTAGAACCACTTGATGCAGAGATTTCGCTCTCAAATCCCCGCTCCCCTGCTACACTCCCGACTGCCTAGAAACTCGGATCATCCGAAGTCAGGAACACGAGCATCGGGGGGGGGAGAGTGGTGCTTGTGCTTGCGCTCGTTTCAAGTTGGTTCCTCCGATCGGCTCCACGATCAGGCCAGCTGGGGCCCGCCAGCCTCGGTCGGCTGGTAGTCGATCGGCGGAGGCTCCCGAGCCGCTGCCGTTTTCCTCCTGGGCACCGCAGTTGCGGTCTTTTCCGTCCGCACTGGAATCTCTCTCGTGAAGGAGAACAAGGTAATGATACAAAGATCATTTGCGTGCGTCCTAGTGCTGGGATTGGCGCTCACGGGCACGGCTTTCGCCGACGCCACCGTTGACGAGGGCCCTGCCCACACGACCTTCCTCAGCCACCAAGAGGTCACTGACGCCCTCGACGCCGGAGACTTGACCCTGAGGGTGGCTCGCGCGCTCGGCTTGGCGGTGTTCAGCACACCGTTCAACACTTATGACGGTCACGGCGACGGCCCCTTCGACCCGGCGGAAACCGATACCGCCGCCTTCGGTCATCGGCCTACCCTGCAAGGCAACGGCTTGTCATTGCGGGTCAATGGACTCGACGCCCAAAGCTGCAACGAATGCCACACCATCGTCAGCAACCGCACTCGCCCGCCGACCCTCGGCTTCGGCGGCGTCGGTGGCATCGTGCAGAACGCGATCATCATGCCGACCCTGATCGACGTCGCCGACTCCTTCGACGATCGTGTGGCCTTCCAGAGCGGCCATGATCCCTCCCTGTCGATGGTGTTTGACGGCGTGGCGGACTACAACGGTCGCTTCGCCAACCCGCCGTTCCTATTTGGCGGCGGCGGGGTCGAGCTGCTGGGCAAAGAGATGACCCGCGACCTCCAGGACTTGCTCGACATCGCCCAGACCTCTGCCGCCGGTACAGTGACCTCCCTCGACACCCACGGGGTCAACTTCGGCTCGATCACCACCTTGGACAACCTGGGCAATGTGCAGTTGGATGTCGAGGGTATTGGCCCCGAAGACATCAGCGGCTTGGCTCCGGACTCAGTGTTGGTGGTGCGACCTTTCGGCCGCAAGGGTGAGAACTTCACCATGCGCGACTTCGACCGTGGCGCGATGCAATTCCATTTCGGCATCCAGCCCCAGGAAGTGATCGGTGCCGGCCAGGACGAGGACGGCGACGGGGTGTCTGACGAGGTCGAAGACGGCGAAATGACCCTGCTGCACATCTTCGACGTGCTCAACCCACGGCCGCGGCAGGAGCATTTCACCTGGGAGACCTACGCCGGTTTCCAGACCTTCCAAGACATCGGTTGCGACGGCTGCCAGATTCCGGCGATCGAGACCAACAGCCGGCACTTGAAAATGTCCTTCCCCGACGTCGCCGAAGACCCGGACGCCAACGTCTACACCAGCATCGCCCTGCGCGAAGCCGGCTTCGACCGGGTGCCGGGCGGCGGTTTGGTGATCCCCCTTTTTGCCGATCTCAAGCGGCACAAGATGGGCCCTGGTCTGGCCGAGACCTTCGAGCGCGGAGACCTCGCCAACGACGAGTTCACCACCGCCCGGCTGTGGGGTATCGCTGATACGGCCCCCTACCTGCACGATGGTCGCGCCACCACCCTCTACCAGGCGATTGACATGCACGGTGGCGAAGCGCAGGCCGTGCGCGATAGCTTCACCGCCCTTACCAACGACGAGCAAGCCGACCTGCTGGCCTTCCTGCGCTCCCTGCGTGTGCCACACCAGCCGAACCAGAACCTGGTGCCGATCTTGCGCTACATTCTCCAATGAGGGTCTAGCCACCGATGATCCGCACCCTGGTGCCGGGCCTTACCCGGCCACTGGTAGCGCTATTCGCCATCACCACGATGGCGAATAGCGTGGTGATGGGCGAGCCGCCGCACGACCCAACCGGCATCCACGGACGTACTGCCTTGATGGTCGCCGCGGCGGCCGGCGACAATGACTTGGTCGTAGCGCTGCTCGGCTCAGGCGCCAAACTCGAGGCGGTCGACGATTCTGGCAACAGCGCCCTCTTCTTCCTGCCACCTAGCGACGACCCACGGATCACCGAACTGCTGCTCAGCCACGGTGCTCGGGTTCAGCAGACCAACAAGGCCGGCAGCACAGCCTTGGTGTCGGCGGCTCTTCTCGGCCGCCAAGAAATTGCCACGATGCTCTTGCAAGCAGGCGCCGACCCCGACCCGCTGCCGCGCAGCGGCCGTAGCGCTTTCGCGGAGGCAGTGCTGCATGGCCATCCACAGATCGCCCGCCTGCTGCACCATGCCGGAGCGCGGGTCAACCCACCTCTGCGGCGCGACGGCAGCCTGCTCCACCAGGCCGCACAGACTGGCAACGCTGCCGCCGTCGAGCTGCTGTTGGATCTCGGCGCACCGGTCGACGCCGGTCTCGACGACCTCGACTGTTGCCAGGGTCAGACTCCTCTCCACCGCGCGGCTGCCCGTGGCCACGCGGCGGTGATCGCTCGCCTGGCCGCTCACCAGGCAGCGTTAGAAACCACCGATATCAAAGGCCGTACTCCCCTGCTGGCCGCCGCCTTCGCCGGCCACGCTGAAGCCGTCATCAGTCTGCTCCAAGCCGGTGCCGACCCCGACCGGCGAGCCCAAGACGAAGCACGGACTCCACCCCTGGTCGGCGCCGCCGCCGAAGGCCACACAAGCGTGGTCAGGGCCCTACTCGCTGCCGAAGCCAAGGTTGACATCACCAATCGCTACCGGGTCAATGCCCTGATGCAAGCGGCGTTCAAAGGCCACAGCGAGGTCGCACGTGCCTTGCTGGCCAAGCAAGCCGATCTGGCGGCGTTGAATCTCGAAGGTCATTCGGCACTCGCCTACGCCGTGGTGCGCAATCATCCCGAGTTGGTGCAGCTGCTCACCGACCACGGCGCCGCCATCGACAGCCGGGTCTACATCGCCGTCTTTGGCGACGTCGACTTGCTGATGCTGGCTGCTGGCCGTGGCCATCTCGAGAACACTCGAACCCTGCTAGCCAAAGGTGCCCCGGTCGACAGCTGGAGCGAGGTCGAGGGCATTGGTCGGGTGACCCCACTGATGGTGGCCAGCGCTCGCGCTCTGCTCGAAGTGGTCGACTTGTTGCTCGCGGCCGGAGCCGATCCCAATCTCGCCACGCCCGACTCTCCCTCCGCCCTCGACCGAGCCCGACAAGCAGGCCACATGGAAGTTCTCGAACGCCTGACGAAGCAGCCGAAGCCTCAGTGAATGCCGCAGCCACCGGGCGGGCAGTATACTCAAGAGATGTCGCACCTCGATTTATGGAAACAGCAGCTCGGCGCGGTGCCCGATGAAGTCTGGCAGCAAACCGAACTCGAGTCACTAGTGCTGGCCGACAACGGGCTCACCGAGGTCTCCGAGCAACTTGGCAACTTGCAGCGTTTGCGGATGCTCGACCTCGGCCACAACGCCCTCCGCCAATTGCCCGAGGCGATCGGCAAGCTCGCCGACTTGACCGACTTCCTTTATTTGCACGACAACAGATTGCGCCAACTGCCGCCCGCCATTGCCAGGCTGACAGGGCTGCGTTACCTGAATCTCAGCGAGAACGAATTCAGCGCCCTACCAGACTCGATCTACCAGCTGACCGAACTGCGCGAACTCCGCGCCTCGGGCAACAAATTGACCTCACTCAGCGAGGCTCTCGGCCAGCTGGACCAGCTGCGCGAACTACACCTGAGAGACAATCAGCTCACCTCCCTACCCTCTGCCATCGGCCAACTGAGAGAGCTGCGGCAGCTCGATTTGCGGGGCAATCCGCTGGCCTCCTTACCCACAGCAATCAGCCAGTTGCCCGAACTTCACAAGCTCGATTTGCGCTGGGTACCGGCGCTCGATCCGCCGAGCTGGTTGCCGGCCCTCGAAGCGCGGGGAGTTCTGGTCTACCGCTAGGCCAGAGGCCACCGGCGGACTGCTAGCGGATCGCGGGCTGCTACACTGCCGCATTCCCTCAGGTCGAAAGCAGAATGAATATTGCCAAGGAGCAGACTTCCGGTGATGATGGACTCGGATCTAGCCGACTTCAAAATCGGCAATTGGTGGGTCAGACCGCAGCTCAATGAGCTAGAAAATAGCGATCAGCGCCGCCACCTCGAAGCGCGATCGATGGAAGTGCTGCTCTGTCTGGCGCGGCACGCGCCGACGGTGGTCAGCAAGGAACAGCTGATCGCCGAGGTGTGGACCGATTCCCCCTTCGTCAGCGACGACGTCATCAGCCACGCCATCTGGGAGCTGCGCAAGGCCCTGGGCGACTCGGCCCGCTCCCCAAGCTACATCAAGACCATACCCCGCAAAGGCTACCTGATCGTCGCGGAAGTGCTGCGGCCGCAGGGTTCGGCGCTGCCCATCGAAGGTGCCCAGATCGACCACTACGACATTCACGAGGAAATCGGCCGCGGTTCGATGGGAGTGGTGTTCCGCGCCACCGACCGCCAGCTCGGTCGCACGGTGGCGATCAAGTTCCTGGCCACCGAGCTGACCCGCGACGACAAGGCCCGGCAGCGCTTTCACCGCGAGGCCCGGCTAGCCGCCTCGCTCGACCATCCCAACCTCGCCACCGTGCATCAGGTGGGAGAGACCGCCCAGGGTCAGATCTACTTAGTCACCAGCTTCTACAGCGGTGGCAGCCTGAAAGACCTTTTGGCCAAGGGGCCGGTACCCGCCCAAGAGGCGCTCGAGCTTGCCCGA
The DNA here is from genome assembly GCA_965248925.1 of Candidatus Multivoradales bacterium. Lineage (GTDB taxonomy): Bacteria > Acidobacteriota > Thermoanaerobaculia > Multivoradales > J023 > CBDFLE01. Next base: position 48,189 of record CBDFLE010000006.1, read on the forward strand.
CAGCTCGCCGCCGGCCTCGGCGCCGCCCACAAGCGAGGCATCATCCATCGCGACATCAAGCCCGCCAATCTCCTGCTCGACGAGCACGGCCATCTCAAGATCGCTGACTTCGGCATCGCCAAGTTGCTCGGCGGCACCGACCTCACCCGCACCGGCGCGGCATTGGGCACGCCGGCCTACAAATCTCCGGAACAAAGCCGTGGTCAAGAAGTCGACCAGCGCACCGACCTGTGGTCCGTCGGTGTCGTTCTTTTCGAATTGCTCACCGGCCGCCGGCCCTTCGACGGCGAGTACGAGCAGGCGGTGGTGCATTCGATCCTCTCGCACGAGCCGCAGGCGTTGGCGGAAGTCGGAGGCCAGCCGATCCCGGCGGAACTGAGCCGGATCGTTGGCAAGGCGATGGCGAAGGAGCCGGAGGAGAGGTATCAGAGTGGAGAGGAGATGGTGTCTGACTTGGCTCGTGCAAGTGTTCCCGGCGTAGTTACCAAAGATTCCCCGCGTGCTCGGGTCCCAACCGTCAAGTCTGCGATAGGGGTCTCGCTTGCGGCAACCGCTCTAATTGTGCTGGCGTGGGCTCAGCCTTGGAAGACGGTAGGTCCACTTAGGATGAGAGCCACTGAAGTCTTGGCAAACGGCCCATCGACAAACAACCAAGCTATCGCCCATTTCCACACCGGACAAAAATTCTGGCTCTCTGGAAATGACCCCAAGAATCTGTCGGATGCACTCCGCCACCTAGAGCACGCAGCAGAGCTAGCCCCAGACTGGGCCGATGCCTATGCCCTACTCGCGCTCTTCAAATCCGACCGGTTTGCCGAAACTAAGCAGCAAGGTCTACTAGAAGATATTAGACAGCTTGCAGAACAAGTGAAAAAGCTGGACCCATCCAACGGCCTGATCAAGGTCGCAGAGGCGCGCCTTCACCTGCTCAATGGGCAATTCATCAAGGCCGAGCAACTCACAACATCAGCAATAGAGGCTCAATCGACCTGCCCAGAAGGATTCAACGAAACATGCGACCTCGCGCACCTCTGGCGGGCTGAAGCAGAGTGGAGCCAAGGCCAGCAGGCAGATGCAGTGAGACGTCTCGAATCGTGTTTGGGAATCGGCAATGGCCGCATCCGCTGCCGGCTCAAGCTAGCCCAACTCTACAATCTATCTGGAAACTCGACCAAAGCGGCTGTTCTCTATGAAGAAGTTCTGGCCCTGATAGACAAACAGACAACTGCTCTAAATGACCTGGGAGTCTATCGACTCGAGGCTCGCCAGTACCAGAAGGCGGTCGGAATCCTGACTCGGCTCGAGAAACTGACACATGGACCGCGGGCAACACTGAACCTAGGGCACGCATATTACGGCCTCGGCTACTGGGAATCCGCTAGAAACTACTATCTCGAAGCGGACGAACGTTACAAGTCGCTAGGACAAAACAACCCAATTCCTGCGGTCAGCATTGGAGACACGTTTCTAGAGGAGGGACAACCAGACATGGCTCTCCCATGGTTCGAAAAGGCAGCGCTACGCTTCGAGATGATTCTGCAAGGCCCCGTACCAGCTATCATTTGGCAGGCCCAGAACGCGGTATGCCTTGCCAAGCTCGGCAAAACCCGCGAAGCCCTACAACAGATCAACACACTAGTTCGTCACGAGGTACAATCCGAGCAACCCTTTGCACCGATCTTCTACTATGCTGCAAGAGTCTTCGCACTCGACGGCGACCAGGAAAACCTATTCCGAATGGCGCGACTATCTTCCAAAGCTGGCAACGACCTCAATAGGCTGACCGATGATGCTGCCTTTATTGACTGGCGAAAGCACCAAGGCTATCAGATTCTCTTGGTCGATTTATCGTCGGGCACTCAGCCCCCGTTGTTATTCTGAGGACCCGTTTGAGCTGGTTCTGGGTCCGGCTGGGGGCCTTGGCCACGGGGATCTGCCTCCTGTCGACCTGGCCGCAGGTCGCGCCCACGCCTTCCTCGTCGACGCCTACTTCTCTCAGCCTTGGGGCGGTTCCTCAATTCTCTGAAACTGCTCCGCGGTTCGAAGACAGGCCGCAACGAAAAACGTAGCTCATCGGCCAAAACTTTGAGATCCGAAGCCAAAGCAAACTCGCCGAAAGGCGAGCCGGGCGTGTCGCCGGCAAAGATCATTCCCACGGCGTAGTAGACATTCCGTACCGTCCGATTTGCCCTATCGACTTCCTTAGAGGCAAAGTCACTGGCATTGATTCCAACCTGAGCCAATTGGCCTTCGAGATCCGCCAACGCTTCCTCATCCAGAGGCTCGAGGTCTGCGAACAGCTCTAGCCAAAGCCCGGCCAGCTCCGGGCGATCCAATTCCAGACCGAGAAAGTACTCTTTGAATTTCTCAAACTTACCTGGTGACCTACAAAAACCCCACAATGCTATATAGATCAGCTCTAGATCATCCAGTGGGAACGAGGTCAGGACTAGAGAACCGGAGTCTCCAACCTGACTGACATCTTGACCGGTTAGCAGGGGGGCTATGTGAAACTGGCTCTTAAAATACCGCACAACCCCGCCGCCATAGTTGATATTGGTTGCTAGATGGACGCCGTCGACAAAACCCTGAGTAAACCCGGTGGTCCGCCCCCACTTGCGGACTTCCATGTTGAGCCTAGGCTTGCGGTAGCCGGAGATCGGATGCCACATCCCGAGTATCTCCCCACTTGCATAGCTGCGTCTGTGATCAAGCTCAGCAATAGCAGCATCACCGTACTCACCAAGATGCCAACGCTTGAGACGGGCCACCACGTCGCGCTTAGTGCCACCGTCGAACAGCGCCGGCTGATAAGTTGGCTGGCCAACTTGGGCCGATGCGGTGTTGGCTAGGACATGCCAGTTGCTGAGCACACACGGCGTACCGTCAGTCTTGTCCCATACCACCGTCCCGAGCGTACCTGCTTGTCCGCTGACGCTACCGACACTAATACCGCCAACCAGTGGGTTGACAGGCCCCTTGCCGGTGAGTAGCAATTCTTCGTTGCTGAGTTCGTCACTACCAGCCGGGGGTTCAACAAACACACCGCTCTCGGCATCCCCACCGGGATGTTGTACAGACGGAAAATATCGAGCATCTATGACGTCTATCGGCACACCGCAGACACAGAGCCTACAGTGTGACCAAGGATCCCCTGGGTGGTCTTCAGGACAGGGATCCCAGCAAGTAAGATCGCTGGGCAAGACTCCTGACACTGGATACTGCATATATTGACCCCACCAGCTCCGCCAGGGATTGAGACCATTTCGTCGGCAGAATCTTCTTCGTTTTTTCCTTTCCACCGCATCTACCCTATTCAAACCGATCCGGTGCGCCACCAGTGCATACAGAGGGTTCGAGAGATCAGGTAGTGCCGATTGACTCATCAAGTGCGGAGACAGCTTGTTCTCTACATGAATACGGAGTGCCAGCACATTACAGAACTTGCGTTCACGCTCGCGAACCGCGAATCCGACATCAACCGCGCTGACTCCTTGGAATCTTAGAATCTGCCGATGCACGCGATCATGGACCCGGATGGCATGATCAATGGCATCCTGGCCGTGAAGTGGATAGCAACACCAATGCCAGTGTCCGCAGCAGCCAAATTTTTTGTCCCTTTGTTTCTTGACAGGTGACCTATATCCTCGCAAGTCCTTGTAGTCTTCCCAGATTTTCCGGTTCTTCAATCTTCCAAAACCATCGAGGTGACAACCTTTTGGCACCCAGATAACCAGATCTTCAACTTCAAGGCCGAAATTCAGCTGCTGCCGGTAGCTGGTCTCCAAGCTCACGGTCCACCTCCAACTAGTAGTCGCTTCTCTGCTAGCAATCTCTGAGAGGTCCTTGGTGGCATATCCAAGCCCCTACGCCCCTCTTCTCAGAACTCCCACACTTCCTCTTCAGCGCAATCACAAGCCTATCTCCCCCACCCCACCTAGATTTCGCCGAGTTCAAACGCGCTTTCAGCGGCAGTCAACACGACAGGAGGTGGCGAATGCCGAACAACGAGACCCGAGGGGCTAGACTCTTCCGCTCTAAGCTGGAGCAGATCCAGCAAACCATCACCCGCAGCGCCGCCCACAAGCGCCTCTCGCCAGACGACCGCGACGAGCTCTACAGCGCCGTCATGCTGAAGCTGATCCAGAACGACTACGCCATCCTCCGTCGCTTTCGTGGCGACAGCAGCTGGCGCACTTTCCTGACGGTAGTTATCCAGCGGGTGCAGCTCGACCAGCGAACCCAAAAGTGGGGCCGGTGGCGACCCTGCGCTGCTGCCCGACGACTCGGGCCGGTGGCGGTGGAACTGGATCGCCGCATCTCCCGCGACGGGCTCGATCCCGAGGAAGCGGTCCAGACCATGGCGGCCGGCAGCAACAAACACTCCACTGAGACTCTGCGCAGGACTGCCGAGAACATCCGTCGCCGTCACGGCCGGCGGCAGATGATCAGTGACCAAGTGTTGGCTGTCTTGCCCAGCGACGAGCACACGGACCGGCGAATCGAGCTAGCGGAGGGCCGCGCGCGCAATGGGTTCCTGGCCACCGCTCTCGGCGGTTTGCTGGAAGGGCTCTCAGTTGAGGACCGAGAGCTGCTGGATCTGCGCTTCCATCAGGGTTGGACGGTGGCCCGAATTGCTACCTCGCTCGACCGCGACCCGCGGGTGCTCTACCGCCACTTCACCCGCCTGCTGCGATGCTTGCGGCAGGAGTTCGAGGCTCAAGGCTGGGATCGGCAGGAGATCCGGACTTGCCTCGATCAGCACCAGGTCGAACCGCTCCCCGATCTGCTCGGGCCGGCACACCAACCGGAGAGCAACTTCAGTCGTAGTTTGGGCTAAGATCGGCCCGCCTGGGAGTGAAGTGCTCAGCAGCGAGCGAAGGATCCCGGTGCGGAGGAGCGACAATGCAGGGAAGCAAGGTCTGGATCCGGGTCGTACTATTGCTGGTAGTGCTGTACGGCTTCTTCGTCGGTCTCGACCTGATGGGGATCTCGTTCAAGCTTTTCGGCAAAGGCTTTGCCGAGGAATTGATCGCTCGTACCGCCAACCCCCTCACCGGCCTACTGATCGGCATCCTGGCCACTACTCTAGTACAAAGCTCCTCGACCACCACTTCGATGACTGTCGCATTGGTAGCCAGCGGCGCGCTGAATATCGAAGGCGCGGTACCGATCATCATGGGTGCCAATATCGGCACCTCGGTCACCAACACCATTGTCGCCCTCGGTCACGTGACCCGCAAGGAAGAATTCCGCCGCGCTTTTGCCGGCGCCACTTTGCACGACTTCTTCAACTGGTTGACGGTACTGGTCTTGCTGCCGCTGGAGATCGCCACCGGTTTCCTCGCCCGCGCCGCGGGGGTATTGCAAACGGTCTTGAGCGGAGTGGGTGGCGAGAAGCTGCTCAATCCGCTGAAGATCATCGTCCGGCCAACCGCCGGCTGGATCAGCGAAGAGCTCGGAGAGTCGGGCACCCTGGTCTTGATCGCTGGCCTGGCGATCCTCTTCCTGGCGCTGCGATACATGGTGGTGCTGCTGCGCTCTCTGCTTACGGAATCGGCCGAGCGGGTGCTGCACCGCACCCTGTTCCGCTCCGCGCCGGTGGCGATTCTGTGTGGCTTGGTGATCACCGTCATGGTGCAGAGCAGCTCGATCACCACCTCGGTGGTGATACCGCTGGTGGGCGCCGGGGTGATTAGCCTGGCACAGCTGTTCCCTTTCACCATCGGCGCCAACATCGGCACCACGGTGACGGCGATGATCGCCGCCCTGGCACTTGGCAGCGCCGACGCCATCACCATCGCTTTCGCCCACCTCTTGTTTAATCTGGCCGGTACTTTGCTGGTCTATGTACCGCCGCCGATCCGCGCCATCCCGATTTTCTTGGCGACTAAGCTCGGCGACCTGGCGGCCCGCAGCAGGGTGCTCGCGGGTACCTACATCGTTTTCATGTTCTACCTTTTGCCAGTGATCTTGCTGCTGCTCTCCGGAGTGTTAGGCGGCGATTCGGAGCAGACTTCTGGGCAGCCACCCGGCGCGCCGATCCAGATCACCCAGCATCCCCAGGAGCCCTGACATGCTCGAGAAACTCTTCGGAACGGATCGCTCATCTACCCTGCTCGACTCGGCCTTTGCTGATGTCACGACGATGCTTGAGCAGTCGGCGAAGATGTTCGATCACGCGGTCGCGGCGCTGCTCGACAACACCCCCCTGGAAGTCGACCTGCACGACCTCGACGATGTGGTCGACGAAGGCGAGCGGATGGTCCGCCGCACCGTGCTCGAGCATCTCAGCATGCAGCCGGAGAAGGACTTGGTGGCCAGCCTGGTGCTGGTCAGCATTGTCCAGGACGCTGAACGTATCGGCGATTTCGCCCGCGGTCTGGCGGAACTGGTGCCCTTGGCCGGTAGTGACCGTCAAGGCCCTTTCCGCGACCGCCTACAGGACGGTGCGAAGCAAGTTCGGGTCTTGTTCGACGACTGTGAGCGCGCATTTCGTAAGGACGACCCCGAAGGGGCCCGAGCAGTCGTTCACCAGGCCCGCGCCTTGAAAGGGCACTTCAAAGCCATCACCCGCGATGTGGCGGCGAGCGACCTAGGGGCCGACCTGGCAGTGGTCTACGCCGGTGGCTCACGCATCCTGCGTCGCATCGCTGCCCATCTGAGCAATATCTGCTCAACGGTCAGCCAGCCTTACGACCGCATTCGACACGGCGACGAGGAAGCCTGACGGGTATGGCGGAAGCCTAGACTCAGGACTGAATCCTGGCAAATAGCAACCCTTAGCATCTGGTAGGTATCCCAAGAGTGGCACGCCGCGATTGTCCCTGCTGGTCACACCTCGGAGAACTACTATGCGCCCAATGCTCAGAGAATGCCGCCAAGCCCTGCGTTCGCTATCCCAGCGGCCAGCCTTCTCGCTATTAGCGATCACCATTCTGGCACTGGGCATCGGCGCCAACACAGCGATCTTCTCGGTAGTGCATGGCGTCCTGCTAGCACCTTTGCCCTACGCTGACGCCGAGCGGCTGGTGCAAGTATGGAACACCTACCCGCTGATGGGTCTCGATGAGGCCGGGGTATCGGTGCCCGACTACCTCGACCGGCAGAGAGTACAGGCGTTCGAGTCTAGCGCCCTCTACCGCTACACCAACTTCAACCTCGGAGCTGAAGGTGCTCCGGAGCGAGTCCTCGGAGTTCGGGCAACCGCCTCAATTTTTCCACTGCTCAAGGTCTTGGCGGCCCACGGCAGGGTATTCGGCGAGGCCGAGGATCACCCCGGCGAGGAGCAAGTAGTGGTGATCTCGCACAGCCTCTGGCTACGCCAGTTCGGCGGCCAGCCGGAGGCCATTGACAGCACCCTCGATATCAATGGCCGGCCCCACCGTCTGCTCGGCGTTCTGCCCCAAGGCTTTACCTTCATCAATGACCAGGTGCAGGTGTGGAAACCGTTCGCGATCACCGCCGAGCAGTCACTCGACGAGATGCGGGGCAACGAGTTCTCGGCGATGCTCGCCCGCTTGGTCTCGGGTGCGACGGTGGAACAGGCGCAACAGGAAGTCGACGCCATCCACCAGGCCAACCTGGAGCGCTTTCCAGAGATTCGGTCGTTCTGGCAGTCAAGCGGCTTCGGCGGATGGGTGGTGGGCCTGCGCGATGAACTCTACAGCGATCTGCGACCGACCCTGCTGATCTTGCAAGGAGTGGTGGCCTTCGTTCTTCTGCTGGCCTGCGCTAACGTCGCCAACCTGCTATTGACCCGGCTCGCCGGACGCAAGAAGGAGCTGGCAATCCGCAGCGCAATGGGCGCCAGCCGGCTCGACCTGGCGCGACAGCTCCTCATCGAGAGCCTGCTGCTCGGTCTCGGTGGCGGCTTGTTGGGAGCTGGCCTCGGGTGGGTGGGGGTGCGCTTGCTGCACCACCTGGAAGGGATGCCCACCGATCAGCTGGCACTGGGCCCTAACCTGACCGTTCTCGCCTTTACCGCCGGTCTGGCGCTCGCCACCGGCTTGCTCTTCGGGCTAGTTCCGGTCTGGTCGCTGCGGCGTCACGATGCTAACTCGGTGATCAAGGCCGGGGGTGGGCGGGGCGCCTCGGCCGGCGCCGCTTGGCCGCGCCGCGCCCTGGTGATCGCCGAAGTCGCCATCGCCATGCTGCTGCTGGTCGGCGCAGGCTTGCTGGTCCGCAGTCTGATGCGGCTCGAAGGCGAGCACCCCGGCTTCGATGCTCAAGGGGTGCTAGTGGCCCAGGTCTCACTCCCCGCAGCCACCTACTCACAGCCCGGGCAAATCGCCCGCTTCTTCGACAACACTCTGGCGCGCCTGCGAACTCTGCCCGGAGTGCGTGCCGCCGGTGCCATCTCCGCGGCGCCGTTCAGTGGCAGATCACCCTCCGGGTCCTATTCGATCGAGGGCTTCGAACCGGCCGAAGGTGAGTCCGATCCGCATGCGCTAATCCGGGTCGTTGACGACCACTACTTCGACACCCTTGGTATCCAACTGCTGCGCGGGCGCGGATTCGGCAGCAGCGAACAAGCCGACTCGCAGCTAGTGGTGGTAGTCGACCGCCGCATGGTCGACAAGTATTGGCCGCATCAAGAGCCACTCGGCAAGCGCTTGACCCGCGACGATCCAAACGGCGAGAACATCCGCTGGCTAACCGTAGTCGGGGTAGTCGAGTCGGTCAAAATTCGCGATTTGGAGCGGCCGGTTGAGAAAGAGACGATCTACGCCTCCCTCCGCCAGCTACCGAATCGCAGCATGACTTTCGCCCTCGCCACCGGCGGCGACCCGCTGGCCCTGGCACGCCCCCTGCGCGACACCGTATTGGCTAACGACCCAGCCCTACCGGTCTACGACATTCAGCCCTTGAGCCGGCAGCTCAGCCGCTCGCTGCGCGGCCGCAGCTCGTCAATGGATCTGTTGATGATCTTCGGCGCCCTGGCGATCGTGCTAGCGGCGGTAGGGCTCTACGGCGTGCTCTCTTTCACCTTTGGCCAGCGCACCCGCGAACTCGGCACCCGTGCCGCCTTGGGCGCCAGTCCGAGCAATATCTTCCGCTTGGTGCTAGGACAAGGGATGCTGCTGACGGCCATCGGCGTAGTGCTCGGCGGCCTGGCCGCCATCGGTCTTGGCCGCTACCTGGGAACCCTGCTTTACGAAGTGCGACCCTGGGATACCGTCAGCCTGGTCACCGCCGCTCTGCTGCTACTGCTGACCGCGGCCCTGGCTTGCCTGGTGCCCGGCTGGCGGGCGATGCGTACCGATCCGGCCACGGCGCTGCGCCAAGATTAGTCGCGCAGCCTTTCCGGGCCTGAGATTTGTTAGAGCGAGAAGGTCCGCGGTTCGCCCGGCGGCCCGCTCATACCCTGATTGTGGATTTGCGGATCCTGCAACCTCGGCCGGCTTCCACCGTAGCGGAACGCGAGTTCGTAGTGAAACGATGCGAGCGAGGATGGGCCTTCGTAGCGGTTCAAGAGCAGACAACCCACCAAGTGATCGCCGCCCCAGAAGTACACCTCGAAAGGGGTGCCCGGTACCTTGCCGTCGCGGATCAAGCGCTTCTCCTTGCCCGCTCGAAAGCCCTCAAACTGAAGGATCTCGCGGTCGGCGGCCAAGAAGATCCTCTGCGTGTAACCCACTTCTTGCTGCAACTGCACGGTGATCTGGCCGGATGGCTGGCAGGACACGTTCTTACTTCCTCCTATGGCCTCGGTGAAAGCCAGCGCGCCGTTAACGTAGGCCACCATGATCGTCGCCACTTGCGGATTCGGTGGTGAACACTCGCGGGCATTCGGGGCATTGCTCAGTAACTTGGTCGGCATGTTGTGACTCCTTTTTCAGTTGTTCTCTCCTGCCCTAACCCTCGTCAAACAACCTCCGGGATGATCATCCTGGCTTTGCTCTATTTGCCGGATGCAAGCTCGGCCGAGCACAGATCGAGGTAGCTGGGGTCACAGAAACCCTCCGCCGCCAGCTCAGCAATAACCGGCGCGGCCAACTCAGCACGGCCGAGGCGCAGCTGCACTTGCGCCCATGACATGCGGACCGACCGCCACCGTGGCCCTTCGGCCAACGGCCGCAGCAGCCATGCGGCGCGGCGCCAATGAGGCTCCGCCTGCTCACTAGCCGACTCGAGGTCGCCCAACAAGATCAGACACCCCGCGAGCCGCTGACGAGCTACGTTATCCTCCGGAACCTCAGCGACCAATGCATCGAGGATCTCGACGGCCGCCTGGAGGTGCCTCCGACTCTCGCTACCGCGACCCCGTTGGGAAAATGCGAGCCCGAGTTGTTGATAACTCATTGCCAGCTCGCGCCGTCCAGCCACCGAAGCGGCGCCCGTAGCCGGCAGCTCGGCGAGGATCTGGCGGCCACTCTCCAGCTGCTCCAGGCCTTGCTGGAATCGACCCAAGGCGACCAAGTTACGACCCAGCGCCGTCCGGTTGATCGCCAACCGTTGGCGGCGGGAGACATCCTGCGGATCGTCAGCTACCAGCGATTCATAGAGTTCGACGGCGGTCCGCAAGTGCTCCGTCGCTTGCGACCAAAAGCCATGGCTGAGCAGCCAATAGCCGAGGTAGTTGTTGCTCACCCCCAAGTCGTCGCGCCAGGTGACGTTGCGCGGGTCAGCCTCAACCAGAGACTCGCGCAGCTGCAATTCGCGCTCGAAGTGTCGCCGCGCCGAAGCTCCCAAGCCCGAGGCGCTTTCGGCCAGTCCCAGACTGTTGTACGACCAGGCGAGCTCCCGTCGCAGGCCCAGATCGCCCGGCGCTGCTCGCGCCAGCGCTTGCTTGATCTCCAGGCTGCGCTGGAAGCGATGGCGAGCAGCGACGAGGTCGCCTCGATCCTGCGCCAGGGTGCCGAGGTTGCTGAGCGCGTAGCTCAGCTCCAACAACCACTCTGGATGCTCCGGCTGCCGTTCCACCAAGCGCTCGGAAAGCTCCAAGTAGGCCTTCATGGAGCGTTCGGCATGGTCGAAGTCGCCTAGTTCGCGAGCGGCGAAGCCGACCCAAAAATTGCTCTGCCCAAGCTCGAACCAACGTTCAGTGCTCTGCGGAGCGCGCTCGGCCAGAGCCTGTGCCAGATTCAAGGACTCATCGAATGCGCTGACCGCCTTCGCAGTCTCACCTTGCCGCAGGCGCACCTCACCGATCTGATGTAGGGCGGTCGCGTGGCGCGCCAACTCGTCGTCGCTGAGCTCGGCCTGGGGAATCGCGGCGAAATAACGCTCGGCGCGCGATCCGACCTCGTCGATCAGCTCAAGCCTGCCAAGTTGGTCGAGCTTGTCCCGCAGATCCAACAACATGAAGCTGATCAGATCCTCGGCCTGCACCTGCCGCAAGGCAACCCGACGGTTGGCCTGCATTGCCTGCACTCCGAGCACCGCCGCCACCATTGACGCCACCAACAGCAACCCCGCGGCAACGGCGGCGAAGACCACCCAGCCGCGGTGACGAATAGCAAAACGAGTCAGCCGGTAAGCCGGGCCAGAGACATGCGCTGCGACCACCTCGCCAGCGAGGAAACGACGCAGGTCGGCGGCCAGCTCAGCGGCGGTGGGATAGCGCTCGGCGGGATCCTTGGCCAAGCATTTGAGGACAATCGCTTCAAGATCCGGCGGCAGCGCCGGCAGCAGTTCCCGCGGCCGCCGCGGCGACTGTTGGCGAATCTTGCGCAGCAGTTCCAGCACCAGCTCGTCGTCGAAGGGAAGGACACCAGTGAACAGCCGGTACATGGTCACTCCGAGACTCCAGACATCCCCACGGCGATCCGGGGGATTAGCCGGATCGAGGCGCTCAGGCGCCAAGTAGCTTGTCGTACCACTCAGCGGCTCGTCGTCAGCGCTGCCTCCGGCCACCGCCGCGGCGAGACCAAAATCGCTCACCCAGGCTTTGAGCTCGCCGCTAGCGGTCTCCTCCACCAACACGTTCGAGGGTTTGACATCGCGGTGTACCAACCCGGTCAAATGGGCGGCGTGCAGACCATCGGCTACCTGGATCAGGAGAGCGACTTGCTGCTCCAGCGAGGTGTCGCCGCGAATCTCTTCCAGCGTCTTGCCGTCGACCCGGCGCAGAGCGATGAACGGGCGTCCGTCGAGCTCGCCGCTGTCGTAGACCTCGAGCACATTGTCGTGCCGTACTCGCGCCTGTGCCCGCGCCTCGCGCAGGCATTGGTCACGGGTCGCAGCATCCGCTGCATCGAGCAGTTTCAAGGCCACCGGACGATCCAGCTGCCGGTCATGGGCGGCGAAGACTTCACCCATGCCGCCGGCGCCGAGCAGGGCGCCGATCTCGTAGCGTTCGGCCGCGGAAATCACCACCGGCGACGGCTCAGCCAGCGGCGAGTCCACCGCCAACGGCGCCACGGTCACCAGAATTTCAACCGCGGGGTGGGCGAGAAAGGACTCTGAAACCTCGGCCGCCGCCGTTAGCAGCTGCCGAGCTCGCTCGATCAGATCGGGGCAACTGGCTTGCAATCGACTCAGGTAGGCCGCACGCTCTGGCTCGTCGAGGGCAGCAGCAGCCAAGACGATCTCGTCCAAACGCAGCCGGGGACCCGCCGCTAGCGGCGGGTGGTCATCGGCGGTCATGATCGGGGCTGCAGCTCACCATGCAACCAGGTGCGCACTGCCCGCCAGTCGCGCACCACAGTGGGAACCGACACACCGAGAATCTCCGCCGTCTCGCCCACCGACAGGCCAGCAAAGTAGCGTAGCTCGACCAGCTTCTCCTGCCGGCTATTGACCCGGCTCAGACGCGCCAGGGTTTGATGCACCGACAAGATCTCCTCCAGCCGGCGTGGGTTCGGGTCGACGATCTCACCGTCGAGCTCGACCGCAAGTTGATCGCCGCCGCGTTTCTGCGCCAAGCGGTGACGGGCCTCATCGACCAATATGAAACGCATAGCTCGCGCCGCCGCGGCATAGAAGTGATGTCGATCCGCCCAGGCAATCTCGGTATCGAGCAGGCGCAGGGCCGCGTCATGCACCAACGAAGTGGTGCCCGGTTGGCGACCGCCCTGGCGCCGACGCAGCACGCTGCGAGCGACAATTTTCAGTTCGTCGTAGAGCTCCGGCCAGACTTCCTCCCGAGCCTCTCGATCCCCACTACCCCAGGCACGCAGCAGAACCGTTATCTCCTTTGCGGGCATGAGGCCATGCTAAAGCAAGCTCTGGAGTGGAACAACCGTCATGGCTTCGCGAGGAAACGCAGAAAAAAGATCTCCGGCGATGATCAGCATCGTTCTCCGCTTACGAGTGTTGGGTCGAGGCGCCATTCGGCGGCTCACGGAAGCGGCGAGAGTAACCGCCACCGAACTCGATCAACTTTCAAAGGAGACCACCCTCATGGCCACCAGCAAAATCCAAGTCTGCCAATGCGACAACGAGCTCATCCTGATTGCCACGACCCCAGCCGGCAGCTCGACCCTCTGCCACCTCAAGTCGGGATACAATGCCCCGGTGAACTACGAGTTCAACCCCAGGCACATTCTGGCGTCCGGTAACTACACCCTGGAGATGATCGGCATCAACTGGGGCGGTCCAGGGGCGTTTGAAGTAACGGTAACCACCAACGGCAAGACGAAAACCTTCGGCACCCGCTCGTCCGGGCCCTTCTGGGCCGAGCGCACCGCCATTTCCGTCTAGTCGCCGCCGAAGTCCCGTTCTCAGCAGTGCCGGCCCGGAGAATCTCGCGAGCAACGGCGATTCACTCCGGGCCGCGCCGTGTTCCTCAGAGCACTACAGCGATACGGCCGGTGAGCGCGATTCGGTAGAGTGGCCTGATGAAGTTGTCGAACTGGATCGGGATTCTGTTGCTGGTGACCGGCGGCTGCTCAGAGCCCGCCCTGTCGACCAGTTTCATGCAGCAGGTCAACGAGCAGCGCATCGCCACCGGGCTGCCACCGCTGGCAGAACACCCCGCGCTGAGCAAAGCCGCCCAAAAGCAAGCCGATCGAGTAGCCCGCAGCGGCTCGCCGACCACTAGCCAAAGAGAACTTCAGCAGACCATGAAAGAGCTGCTGCGCAGCGGTTACGGCGCCCACACCTGGACTTCCAGCACCGTGATTGGACCGCGGCCGGAGAATCTGCTCAGTGCCTGGCGCAAGGTCAAGCCCGATTGGCTGGAAACTCTCCACAGCGGCGATTTTGAGCACTACGGCTTGGGCCGGTCCAGCTACCGTGGGCAACCGGTCCACAGCCTCTTCGTCGGCCGCACCCGGCACACCGTCGAATGGCGGCAGGCAGAGCCCTTGAGCGACTTGGTGGCGGTTCGCCACGCAGTGCTCGAAGCGGTCAATCGGGCACGAATCGCACGCCGCAGACAGCCTCTAACGGCCAACCTAGAGCTCGACCTCGCCGCCCAGCGCCATGCCGAGGACCAGCTGCGCCGCGGCTACTACGCGCATCAAAGTCCAGAGGGCGATACCGTCCGCGACCGGGCGATAGCCGCCGGTTATCGCGGTGCTCGAAGCTACGCTGAGAATATCGCCAAAGGCCTGTTCGACCCGGAAGAGGTTGTCCGGCGTTGGCTCGACAGCTCCGGCCATCGACGCAACATCTTGAGCCCCAAACTCACCGCGCTGGGTGTTGGCGTCGCCTTTGGCGACACTGACGAAGGCTTGCAAGTGCTGTGGGTGCAGGCCTTCGCCGGCCCCCGCTGAGACGGAGCGCGCGGCGAGCCCTCAAGGTAGTTCGAGGCTCTCAGTCGAGCCTTCCTCCACCACGAGCCGGAACCCGCCAAATTCGGTTTCTACCCGGTAGGCGCCAGGCTGCAAACCCGCAATCAGCAAGGGCCGCTCGGCGAACAGCCGCAGGAGACAGCCCAGGCGGCGGCTCAGCGCGGTCAGCTCCCAACCATCCGCGGTGTAGATTCGCGGCCCCTCGCAAGCGGCGGTGCAAGTCAGCTCCACAGCCCCGCTGGCTTGTAGCTCGAGGCGAATACCCGCCGCAGCCTGCTCGAGACCCAGCCAGCTACCGAACGCCCAGGTTCCATCCGACCAGGCAGCCACCCGCAGTCGCTCCGGGTAGGGTGGGTGCAGCGCTACCGCCACCCACCCTTGCCGATCCGAGGTCAGCTGGCGCAGCCCGCGACCGTCGCTTTCGAGAAAAACAAAAGCCGCCGCTGAATTTACACCTGCCGCCGACACGACCTGGATCTCGAATGAGGACTGACGCTCGACCAGGACCAGCTGCACCAGCTCGCTAGCTCGATCTGCCTCTAGCACCAGCTCGACAACCTCGCTAGAAGCCTTGCCGAGCTTCGCTTGCAATCGGACCGGGCCGGGCTGCAAGCCGAGCAAAGAAAAAGTCCTTCAGGACCGCTGATCGCAAACGCCCGTTGATCGAGGGAGCGGACATGGGCGCGGCTCACCGCCCGGCCCTCACCGTCGAGCACCTGGCCGCGAATCGCTTGGCCAGCGAAACCTAGGCTGGCTTCCTGATCCGGCTGCTCACTCAGTTGAACGGCGATCTGCGCCCCCCCGGGCCCACTGCCATCGGCGCTCCACACCACCCGCCACTGGCCGGCGCCCAACTCTTGAGTTTGAAAATAGCCACTGCGATCGACCGCCACCCGAACATCCGGCCGCCCACCCCAGAGCACCTTGCTGGTCTCCAGATGGCCGGATCGGCGCCGACGAGAGCTTCAACGGGAAGTTGCGAGACGAATGCCTGAACCTGGAATGGTTCCGAAGCCGAGAGGAGGCGAAGGTGGTCATCGAGAGCTGGCGACGTCACTTCAACCAAGTGCGGCCACCTTCGAGCCTCGACTGTTGTCTCTGAATCCAAGCTCATTCTGAAACCGATTTCCGGCGCTGGCACTTAATCGTCGAGACTAAACTCTTTGCGCGTGCCGGAGTTGCCGGCGCCGACTAACTTGCCGTCCTCGAAACGCAAGCTGCTGGACAGCCCGCTGCTTTCGTCGGTCTTGATTCGCCAGAATCCAACTTCTGTTCCTTTAGACTGACGCAAGTTCCATATTTCAATTTTCTTACCGTCTTCGATCTTGGTTTCGAAGGACTCCGGCGCGCCGGTGATATAGAACACCTGCCGCTTGCTCATACCGTTGTCGAGCTTGCGATCGGCGATCGCCTGCTTGATGTCTGCCGACCAGTCGTCGTGCCCTTCTTGCAGCGGCTGGTGGGCGAAGGCCAGATCGGCGGCCGCCTTGAAATCCTCGAGGCTGTTGATCTTGATCAGCTTGATCACCGTCTGCTCGTCGTCAGCCGGGCCCACTCCCTCGATCTCTAGCTCGACTTCGTCGCCATCGAAGTCGATTTCCTCGATCTCGACTGGATCGTTGATGCGGATGCCCCAATAGGTGCCACCGGCGTGCCACGGACTGGCGTTGAAGGCGTCAGGATCGTCCATCTCGCTCGATTCGGGACTGATCTCGATCAGTGGGCTGTAGTACACCCCAAACGAATGCCGGCCCTTATTGCAGGGTGCGTCCATGCGCATGTAGAGGGTGCCGGAGAGCATTTTCTTGGCGGCTTTGCGGTCGCTCTTGGCGAGGCCGGCGAATACGGAGGGTGCCAGCAGCACGGCCAGCGCCCAGAGGACTGTTGTGTGCACGTTGCTTCTCTTCATAAGGTCTCCTTCAGATTTAGCATTGCAGGCGCCGAGGATATCACCGCGGCTCTCCGCCTACCTGGGCTGCACTCGCTTCTCAACGTGCAGGAGCAGGTTGATCGCCAAATCTTCGACCCCACAGGCCATGCTAATCTGCGGCCGATTCCGCGGCTCACCGCGACCTAACCGCCGCCGACAGTTTCTAGGAGTCAGCAGCCCATGAGCGACCGTCATCCGCCCCGTATCGTCCACATTGGCCTCGGCCCGGTAGGCTCGGCTATCGTGCGGGAGATTCTCCGCCGCCAAGCCGGCCAGCTGGTCGGTGCCCTCGACCTCGACCCAGCCAAGGCGGGTCGCGACTTGGGTGAGGTGATCGAAGCCGGTGAGCAGCTCGGCATCGAAGTTGGCAGCGATGCCAACGCCGTGCTCAACGCCAGCCGGCCACAATTAGCGATCCTCACCACCACCTCGAGCCTCGAACGGCTGAGCGCACAGGTGATCGACCTGGTCGGCCGCGGAATCGCCGTGCTCAGCACCTGCGAGGAGCTCTCCTATCCCTGGGCTAGCCAGCCCGAACTGGCCGCCGAGATCGACCGCGCCGCCCGCGCCGCCGGAGTGGCGGTGCTGTCGACCGGAGTCAATCCAGGCTTCCTGATGGACTTTCTCCCCTCGGCGATGTCGACCCTGTGCCGCGACGTACGCAGCGTGCGGATCAAGCGCCTGCTCGATGCCGGGGCGCGGCGCCAAGCCTTCCAGGACAAGGTCGGTGCCGGTCTCGACCTCGATTCGTTTGCCCAGCGCGCCGCCGCCGGCACCTTGCGCCACGTCGGTCTAAGGGAATCGACCGACATGGTGGCCGCCGCTCTCGGCTGGAGCCTCGACGACTACAGCGAAGAACTCGAACCGGTGCTCGACGACTCCGGCGAGCGGGCCCGCGGCACCTTGCAGATCGGCCGCGGTTTCGTCGCTGGTGATGAGCGCGTCACCCTCTATTTCCGCGCCGCGGTGGGCGAGCAAGACCCCCACGACCGCATCATCATCGACGCCGAGCCCCCCGTCGACAGCACCATTCGCGGCGGTGTCCACGGCGACTTGGCGACCCACAACGTGGTCATCAACTCCATCCCGGCGGTGCTTGCCGCCCAGCCGGGGCTGCGTACCATGCTCGACCTGGCCACTCCAGGCTGCCGGGCGGAGTGCAGCGGCGTCTAGCAGCCGCAATCACTCGGTCTCCGACTATGCTCACCCCATGAACCCGTGGATTCTAGTAGCCGTCGTATTCTTCTCCTCAGCGCTGACCGCGATTCTCGGAATCGGTGGCGGTATCTTGTTGATCGCCCTGATGCCGGGGCTGCTACCGGCGGCGGCGATCGTGCCCGTGCATGGGGTCGTGCAGCTGGCCTCGAACTCTAGCCGGGCCTACTTCGCCCGCCGCTCGATCGCCTGGCAGCCGCTGCTGCCTTTTGCCGCTGGCGCCCTGCTCGGTGCCGCGGTCGGCTCGCAGGTGGTGGTCGAGTTACCCGCGGGCGGGCTGCCGCTGCTGCTCGGTGGCTTTATCTTGCTGACTACGTGGCTGCCCGGGATCGCCATGGCGCGGTGGCCGGGCCGCTTCTTCACTATCGGCGGGGTGCAGACCTTCGTCTCCCTCTTTGTCGGCGCTGCCGGCCCGCTAGTCTCGCCGCTACTGTTGCGGGAAGGCTACGAACACCGCCGCGTCGTCGCCACCCACGGCGCGATGATGACCTTGCTGCATGCCTTGAAATCCCTGACTTTTCTCGCCCTGGGCTTCTCTTTCGCCCACTGGTGGCCTCTCATCGCCGCCATGGTGGTCTCCGCTACCGCCGGTTCATGGGTCGGCAACCGGCTGCGCGAGCATCTGCCGGAGACTAACTTGCGGCTGGCTTTCAAGCTCTTGCTAACTGTTCTGGCGTTACGCCTGGTGCTGAGTCCCTTGTGGGCTTGAATCGCGCCGGCAACTGCTCATCCGCACCACGGCGCGGCCGCCCTGATTCTCAGTGCTAACATTGCTCAGACTCGGAACGGAACGCTCTATCCACTTGCCTGGAGGACATTATGCGGCGTCAACAGTTGCTTCTTTCTACTGCCTTGATCGTCTTACTTGTGACGCTGGGCGGCTGGGGTAAGAACAAGTCCAAGAAGACCGATCTCTATACCTGGCACGACCGAGCTCAGTCTTTCGCCGAGTTGAAGACTTTTGATTGGCAGCCTGCCGAGCGCTTGATGTCGAAGAGCCAATCGGCCCTAGACCGCTGGATCGTCGGGTCGGTAGAGCGCGAACTCTCCGAGCACGGGATGCGTCACTCTGACGCCGCCGAAGTCGACTTCGTGATCGCTTACGAGTACGCCTCACCGGATCGCGGACGCCGCGGAAAGCCCACCAGCCGCGCTCCCTCCGGTGGTTGCCGGCGCGGAAAGTGCCAGCGCGCCAACCCCAAAGCAACCGCGGTGAAACTCGACAACACTCTCTATTTCGAATTTCAGGATCCGGTGACCCGGCTACCCTTCTGGCGCGGGCGCATCCGGCCAGTATTGGGCCGCGCCGACGACTTGGAAGGAGATTTCGTCAGCGCAGTGAAAGAGGTTTTCCTCCAGTATCCACCCAGCTGAGCTGGTCAGCCTGCCGCGCAGGTTTGGTCTTGCGCGGCCACCGCTAGGCGAATGTCTTCGATCGCCATCTCCAGCCGTGGGCGATGGGTGCGGAAAGAGAGCACACAGAGGCGCAAGATCACCCGCCCATCGATGACCGTGTCGGTCATTAACACCCGCTGACGGCGGTTGATCAGGTCGAGTATTCGCCGATTACGCACATTGAGTTCTGCCTCCGACAACCCCGGAGCAGCCCAACGAAAAGGAACCAGAGATAGTTCCGGCTCGGTCAAGACCTCGATCCCCGGGATCTGGCGCAGCTGCTCGGCAGCCCAGCGAGCCAGATCAAGCTTTTCGTCGAGACAGTCGCGAAACACGCCGATACCGTGCATCTTGATCGGCAACCAGGCGCGCAAAGCGCGAAATGGCCGGGTCAGTTCAGGGGATATCTCACTGAAATCCACTCGCTCTGCCTGGTCTTGTAACGGTGGCATGTAGTCGGCGGAAACCGCGTGGGCACGCCGTAGGGCTGCCGGATCGCGCACCAGCAAAGCGCCGCTGCCGTAGGGCAGAAAGAGGCTCTTGTGCGGATCGAGGGCGATTGAGTCGGCCCGCTCCAGCCCCACTAAAGCCAACTGGCCACGCTCGGTCATGGCAAAGAACCCGCCGTAGGCAGCATCCACATGCAGCCACAGTCTCTGCCGCTGGGCGATCTCGGCCATCGCCGGCAACGGATCTACCGCGCCAGTGTTGGTGGTGCCGGCACTGGCCACCACCAAGAAAGGCTGCTTGCCTTGCGACCGATCCTCCGCCACCAGTCGGCTCAGTTCGTCGGGCCGCAGGCGGAAGGCTCCATCGCAAGGCACCGAACGCACATTGGACGACGGAAAACCGGCCATCATCGCCGCTTTGACCACCGAATGATGCACCTGGGCGGAAACGTAGATCGTGCCGTTAAGAAAGTTCTCCGGCAGTAGCTCTCGCCGTGCCGTGACCACCGCCGTCCAGTTGGCCAGCGAGCCGCCGGTGGTGTTGAATCCCCCAGCGCTGGGCGGATAACCCACGATGTCGCAGAACCAGCGCACCACATTAGTTTCCAGCTGCGCCAGTCCGGGAGCAGCGATCCACACGCCGACATAGCGGTTGACGGCGGTGCTGATCAGATCGGCGAGAGCACTGTGGAAGAGACCGCCGCTGGGAATGTAGGCCAGATAGCCAGGTCCAGCGGTGTTGTAGGAGCAAGGAATCGCTTGATCGAAAAGTTGCGCCAGCAACCGTTCCAGCGGCACCCCCTGCTCGGGCAGCGCTTCGGCCAGCTGACGGGCGATCTCGGCGCCGTTCTCAACCGCCGCCGCGGGTTGCCGGTCGAGACTCTCCAGATGCTCGACGATGCGCTCCATCGCAGCGTCCACCCAGGCACGCAAGGTAGCGCTGTCCGGCTCCAGAGGATAGTCGGTCATGGTCATTCCGCCATTGTATGACGGCGGCCCGCTCTCGCGGTCTGATCGAGCCTTCGCGACTGCCAATACCGCGCCGCCCAGAAAGGACTCTCAAGGCTGGACTTGATCACCCCACGGCGGGCCGAGGCATGCATGAACCAGCCGTCCGAGAGATAGATGCCGACATGGCGGGTTCTGTTCTTGAGCTTGAAGAACACTAAGTCGCCTGTCCGCAACTTCTTCCTTGATATCGACTTACCTTCTTGCACCTGGCCGCGAGTGGTACGAGGCAAATCGACTCCGAGAACCGCATGAAAGGTGACAACGACCAAGCCGGAGCAGTCGATCCCGGCCTTCGAGATGCCGCCATAGCGGTAGCGAACCCCCTCCCACTCGGCCAGCTGGCGCAGCAGCAAACGCTCTAGCGCAGCTTCCGCACCGGGACGCCGAGCGGCCAGCTGGCGCTCGATCGCGGCGGCGTCTGCTCGCGCCGCGTCTCCGGCAAGCGCAGCAGCTGCAGCCCGCTCAGCCCTGCGGCGTGCCGCGGCTTCATTCTTCGCCGCAGCTTCGGCCACGGCGGTCGCCAGTGGTTTTGCTGGCGCGCGATCAACCACCGGTGGCGGCGGTGGCGGCCGTAGCTCGGGCAATCGCCCGGCGCAGCTGGTCAGCACAGTGGCTGCGAGCACTAAACAAGAGAAAGTGGCTAGGCAACGCGATCGGGGATAAATCTTGGTCAGCTCCGACATCTGCAATCAGCTGCTCAAGCCACCACTTCCGACACCAGGTTATCAACGATAAAATCCCGACGCTGCGGCGTGTTCTTGCCCATGTAGAAATCAAGAGCCTTCGAAACTTCGCTCATCGCCCGCACTTGCACCGGCTCTAGCCGGATGTCGGCACCGGTGAATTGCTTGAATTCTTTGGGAGAGATCTCACCCAGGCCCTTGAAGCGCGTGACCTCGGCCTTCTGGATGCGATCCAGGGCCTGATCGCGCTCGGCTTCGCTGTAGCAGTAGGCTGTCGCTTTTTTGTTGCGAACGCGGAACAGTGGCGTTTCGAAGATATAGACATGACCGCCAAGCACCAGCTCTTCGAAATAACGCAAGAAGTAGGTCAACAAAAGGTTACGGATATGCATGCCATCAACATCGGCGTCGGTAGCGATAACGACTTTGTTGTAACGCAGCCCTTCGATGCCATCCTCGATGCCCAGGGCACGCATCAGGTTGTAGAGTTCTTCGTTCTTGTAAATCGCATCGCGCCTTAGGCCGTAAGTGTTGAGCGGTTTGCCCTTGATGGTGAAAATCGCCTGACTGTCGACATCGCGAGCCTGCACCATCGAACCACCGGCTGAGTCGCCCTCGGTGATGAACAGGCTCGACTCCACCGCCAGTATGTGTTTGTCGCCGCGGTGGATCTTGCAATCAATCAGCTTGGGGATGCGGATGGCGGTTTTTCTGGCCCGCTCACGGGCCTGCTTCTTGACCGAAGCGAGTTCTTTGCGCAACTTCTCGTTGGCTTCGATCTTGGCCACCAGTTTCTGCGCATACTCAGAGTTGCGATGCAGCCAGACGTTGACCGCCTCCTTGACCGCGGCGACGATCCAACCGCGCACATCGGTGGAGCCCAGCTTGTTCTTGGTCTGGCTCTCGAACACCGGCTCTTGTAGTTTGACCGCCACTGCGCCGACGATGCCGTCGCGCACGTCGGCGCCGGCAAAACTCTTCTTGGCGAACTCGTTGATGCCCTTGAGCAAACCCTCGCGGAAAGCGCTCTGGTGGGTGCCACCATCCGCTGTATGCTGGCCGTTGACGAAGCTGAAATAGCTCTCGCCATAGCTGTTGGTGTGGGTGAAAGCGAACTCCAGCCGACTCTCGCGATGGTGCACCAGCGGATAGACCGTCGGTTCCTCGCCAATCTCCGCCGCCAGCAGGTCTTCGAGCCCGTTCTTACTGCGAAACGCTTTGCCGTTGAGCAGCAGGGTGAGACCGGCGTTGAGGTAGGCGTAGTAGCGCAGCCGGTGCTCGATGTACTGGTCGTTCCACTCGAAATCGCCAAAGATCTCCGGGTCGGGAGCGAATTCGACGAAGGTGCCGTTCTTGCCGGCACTGTCGCGCCCCCCCTTCTCCATCGTCTTCTTGCCCCGACTGAAGAGCGCCCGCTGGTACTTCTTGTCGCGGTAGCTACACACCTGGAAGTGTACCGACAGGGCGTTGACCGCTTTGGTGCCGACCCCGTTCAGGCCGACCGAGAATTGGAAGACGTCGTCATTGAACTTGCCGCCGGTGTTGATTTCTGACACGCAGTCGACCACTTTACCCAGGGGGATGCCGCGACCGTAATCGCGCACCGACAGGGTCGAGCCGTCGCGGACGATCTCGACCCGCTTGCCGTGGCCCATGATGAACTCGTCGATAGAGTTGTCGACCACTTCCTTGAGCAGAATGTAGATGCCGTCGTCGGGATGGGAGCCATCGCCCACCCGACCGATGTACATGCCGGTTCTCAGGCGGATGTGCGACAAGGCGTCGAGCGTCTGGATGGCGCTCTCGTCGTAGACCGGTTGCTTGTTGGCCAAGGCAGCTCAACCACCTTTCTTGTTGTCCAGCGGCGACCGCGAGACTGGCTTCTGATCGTAGGGCAGACAAGGAGTTGTGCCAATCAAGTAGGCCAGGTGCTTGGTCTCGGCAACCCGCAAAGCCACGTTGTAGCCGCTGAACGAGGTGCGCAAGGTCGGCTGCTGGCTGCTCATGGCATCGAAGTAGGTTTCGAGACCGTTCTTCTTCCAATGCTCGTCCATCACCTCGAGCAAGCTGCGCGGCTCGACCTCGGAGTCGATCTTCAGCTTGACCTGGATCGAACTCGAAGCCGACGCTTTGCCGGCCATCGCCGCTGGGCAAGCCATCGGTCGGTCGACCGGCGCGTCGTAGGAACGGACCTTATCGCCTAGGATTGTCTCGGCCGCATCCAGCACCTGCCGCAGCTCGGCAATGGCCGCTTCGCGCTTGGGATCGTCGCTAGCTGACGATTCGGCCGCTGCCAGCTGCCAAACGACCGCGGCCAGCAGGGCAAGAAGGGTCACTCGAATGCCACTTGCCAAGAGCCGAGGGTGTCGCGGTTGTGGTGCTTGCTGGTTCTTCATAGGAACTCCAGAGGGGTGATGATCACGGGTCAAGGTGACTTGCTGTATTGTTGGGCAAGTAATCCGCAAGACAGATGGCAGGGTATCAGGTTACGCCACCAGGCCTTCTTAGGCGCGGTAAGATCCCTGTAACGATGCCAGCAGCGGTCGGGAGCCTCCGCCCGGCCCGATCCGGTGCCGAACAGCCTAAGAAACCGTGACTCCTACTGCCGATTCGATCGACCTTCGCGCGTTGCAAAACGTCTTCCCGGATCCGCGGAACGCGCCGGCCGAGGGCCTACTGGCGGTCGGCGGCAATTACCGACCCGAGATGCTGCTCGCCGCCTACGCCAGCGGCGTCTTCCCTTGGCCCAGCGACGAGCTGCCCCACTCCTGGTTCTCCCCCGATCCACGCTGGGTAGTTCGGCCAGCCGACCTTCGCATCTCCCGCAGTCTGCGCAAGGCTGTGCGGCGAGGGGCTTTTCACATCACCTTCGACCACGCCTTCGAGCGGGTGATCGAGCTCTGCTCCAAGACCTCTCGGGCGGGCCAAGACAGTACCTGGATCACCGCCGAGATCTACCAAGGCTATTGCGATCTGCACCACATGGGCTGGGCCCATTCGGTGGAGTCCTGGCACGAAGGCGAGCTGGTGGGCGGCCTCTACGGGGTTGCAGTGGGTGGCATGTTCAGCGGCGATTCGATGTTCTACTTGCGCCCCGACGCCAGCAAGGTGGCGCTGGTGGCATTAGCTCAACACCTCGCCGAGCAGGGATTCACCTTCCTCGACTGCCAGGTTCACACCGCCAACATGGAGCGCTTCGGTGCTTTCGAGATCAGTCGCCGGCGGTTTCTCGAAGAGCTCGATCGGGCACTCGACCTGCCCTCAAAGCCAGGCCGCTGGAGCCGCTGAGGTGAACGGCAGGATCGCCATCGCAACTTGGCGCCGCTGGACCGGCCCAGCGGCAATCCTGGCTGCCACGACACTGATGCTGTGGCGTAGTTGGCTGAAGTGGCCCGACCTTTTCGTCGATTACGGCCAGCAGCTCTACGTCGCTTGGAGGCTTGCCGAAGGTGAGGTTCTCTACCGCGACATCGCTTACTTCCATGGCCCCTTGTCGTCGTACTTACACGCGGGGGTGATGCGGCTTTGGGGCACCAGCCTACTTTCGTTGGTGGTGTTCAATCTCTTGCTGCTCGGCGTTCTGCTGTGGCTGCTTTACCACTTGTTGAGCGATCTCGGCAGCCGCTTCTCGGCCACGGCCAGCTGCCTGCTGTTCGTCGGCATCTTCGCCTTCGGCCAATACCTGCGCATCGGCAACTACAATTACATCTGCCCCTACACTTACGAAATCACCCACGGCGTGATCCTCGCCCTGGCAGCCATCTTCTGCTTCGAGCGCCACCGGCGGCAGACCTCGAAGGGTCAGTTGGTGCTAGCAGGAGTGCTCCTCGGCCTGGTTTTCCTAACCAAAGTCGAGATTTTTGTCGCCGCCGCGGTGGCTCTATTCGGCGGCACCATGGCATTGGGTTGGCAGGATCGACTTGGAATGAGACAAGCGCTGCGCAGGCTAGCGGTGCTGGGTGGCGCAGCGCTCCTCGCACCGCTGGCGGCCTGGCTCTTGCTCTGTCTGGCCATGCCTCCAGCAGCGGCCCTTGAGGCGGTGACTCGGGCCTATTCAGCGGCGCTCACCTCGCCGGCTGGCGAACTCGCCTTCTATCGCTCGCGAATGGGATTGGACGCACCGGCCAGCAATCTTTGGCGCCTGGTTGTGACCTCCTCATGGCAACTGGCTGCTCTGGGGCCGGCAGCGATTGCCGCTTTTGTCTGGCAACGGCTTCCCAAGCTCCGTTGGGCGGCCGCAACCTTGGCGGCGCTGCCGGTGCTCTATCTTGCCTGGCAGCTGCCCAGCGCCGGCTGGTTCCATGCAGCAAGGCCCTTGCCGGTGTGGGTAATGGCGGTGATCGGCGCCTGCGGCATCCAGCTGCTCCGTCGACCAGCCGGCAGCGGTAACGGCCCATCTGACAACCTGGCACCCGGCAACGCTGTGCGCCCAACCCCTGGTCCAAGGGCCATCGGTATTCTGCCTTTGGCCCTGTTCGCCCTCGCTCTACTACTGAAAATCGTCCTCAACAGCCGGGTCTACCACTATGGGTTCGTGCTGGCCATGCCCGCAACCCTCTTGCTGGTGGTGGTTTGGTTGGAGTGGTTGCCACGCTGGATCACTCATCGCGGCGGCCAGGGCCGAGTGTTCCGGGTCAGCGCGACGGCGATCCTACTCTTGGCGACCAGCGCCCATGTGCTGCGCAGCGAGCGCTACTTGGCCGCCAAGACCTACTTGGTAGCCGCAGGCGGCGATGCCTTCTGGAGCGATTCGCGAGGCGCGGCAATCGAAGGCTTGCTAGCCACCTTGGCCAGCCACCGTCAGCCCGGCCAGACGCTGGCCGTTTTTCCCGACGGAATCCTGCTCAACTATCTCTTGCGAGCCCCTTCCAGCCTGCCCTATCTGAACTACGTCCCCACCGAGGTGCTGGCCTACGGCGAAGAGCGGATCTTGGCGGATCTGCAACAACAACCACCAGATTGGGTGGTGCTGGTGGAGGCCGACACCAGCATTTTCGGCTATCGCTACTTCGGCCAGGACTACGGGGTCGAGCTACGCCGCTTCATCGACCGCGACTACCGGCCGGTAGGCACCTGGGGCGCGGTACCGCTGACCGGCTCGGGCTTTGGGGTCCAGCTGTGGCGGAAGCGCTCCGCGCAGCCATCCTCGTCCCAGCCGAGGTATGATTGGCACCGGCAGCGACAGCAGGCCGCCCGCCACCGGGCCAGCGCCCAGCGGCTTCACTAGAGAGACCCCTAAGAAGATGTCCAGCCCCCTCGAAAACACCCGCAACTTCTGCATCATCGCCCACATCGATCACGGCAAGTCGACCCTGGCGGATCGTCTGATCCAACATTGCGGTGGGGTCGATGATCGCCAATTCCGCGATCAGATCCTCGATTCGATGGATATCGAGCGCGAGCGCGGAATCACCATCAAGTCGAACACCATCAGCCTGCCCTACACCGCCAAAGATGGCATCACCTACCGTTTGAACCTGATCGACACGCCGGGGCACGTCGACTTCTCGCACGAGGTGCGGCGCTCCCTGATGTCCTGCGAAGGCGCCCTCTTGCTGGTCGATGCCGCCCAGGGGGTGGAGGCTCAAACCGTCGCCAATCTCTACCTGGCGCTCGAATACGACCTCGAGATGCTACCGATCATCAACAAGGTAGACCTGCCCTCGGCCGATCCCGACCGGGTGCGCGAAGAGATCGACGCCGACCTTGGCCTCGATCCGTTCGAAGCCATCGAATGTTCGGCCAAGACCGGCCTCGGCGTCGACGACGTGCTCGAAGGCATCGTCACCAAGCTGCCACCGCCGACGGGCGACCCGAAAGCCACCCTACAAGCACTGGTATTTGACGCCCAATACGACGTCTACCGCGGCGTGATCATGCTCTGCCGAGTCAAACAAGGCACTTTGAAGAAGGGCCAGAAAATCCGCCTGATGCACACCGGCAAAGAGTACGAAGTCGAAGAGACCGGCTTGCTAAAGCTTGAGCGCCAGCCCGAGAATGAGCTGCAGGCCGGCGCGGTGGGCTACGTCATCGCCGGGGTCAAGTCGGTGCGCGACATCACCATCGGCGACACTCTGACCGACGCCAAGAACCCGTCTCCCGAGCCCCTGCCGGGCTACCAAGACGCCAAGCCGGTGGTCTTCTCCTCGGTCTATCCGATGTCCACCGACGAGTACCAGGATCTGACCAAGGCCCTCGACAAGCTATCGCTCAACGACGCCGCTCTGACCTACGAGAAAGACTCCTCGGCGGCCCTGGGGTTCGGCTTCCGCTGCGGCTTCCTCGGCCTGCTGCACCTGGAAGTCGTGCAAGAGCGCCTAGAGCGCGAGTACGGCCTCTCCCTGCTGCTCTCAGCACCCTCGGTGCGCTACCGCCTGATTCTCCGCGACGGCAGCGAAGAGTGGATCGACAACCCCAGCTTCTACCCCGACCCGACCCACATCGAGAAGACCTTCGAGCCCTACATCAAGGCGTCGATCTTGATTCCCGAGCGCTACGTCGGCACGGTGATGGAACTCTGCCGCGAGCGCCGCGGCGAGCAGACCACCTTCAATTACTTGGCCCAAGGCCGGGTCGAGCTGACTTCCGAAATGCCCTTGGCCGAAGTGCTCTTCGACTTCTACGACCGGCTCAAGTCGATCACCCAGGGCTATGGCTCCTTCGACTACGAGATCCTCAACTACCGTGAAAGTCGGCTGGCCAAGGTCGACATCCTGGTCAACGGCGAAAAGGTCGACGCCCTGTCCCAGCTGTGCCACGAAGATCGCGCCCGCGCGCGCTCCCTGCACTACTGCGAAAAGCTCGCCGAGACCATCCCCAAACAGCAATTCAAAATCGCTATCCAGGGAGTGATCGGCGGCAAGGTGATCGCCCGCACCACCATCAGCGCCTTCCGCAAAGACGTCACCGCCAAATGCTACGGCGGCGACATCACCCGCAAGCGAAAACTGCTAGAGAAGCAGAAAGAGGGCAAAAAGCGAATGAAGATCGTCGGCGCGGTGGAGATCCCCCAGTCCGCCTTCGTCGCGGTGCTCAAAACCGACTCGGGGAAATGAGCCATGGCAGGGTCAGGCACTGATCTTCAAGGAACAATTTCAAACACCTCAACCCCCTCCGGCCGGTAGACGCTAAAGCCACGCCGGTCGAGGGTGAAAACGCGCTTCAACCGGTCCCGCTCGGCTACTCTGACCAGTGCCGCATCGGCTAGGTCCATAGGTAGATCTCGGTACTTGCTCATCAATTCCCGCATGCGGGGAAAGTCCGTCGCGTCAAGCGGCGAGAGCACGACAACACCGCGACTGAGTAAGTTCCACAGTGCTTCCTGCCCACGCCAGTCGAATCCGAGTAGATACATGGCTTTCGTGACCGCCGGCCAGACGGTCAGCATCGGTTCTTTCAAAGACTCGAACAGTACGCGGCAGGAGTGATGCTGAGAATCGTCAGCGTGCAGCAAGGCCACTAATGGCCCCGCATCCACCAAGATCAACGTCGCCGCTCCAGTAGCTCGCGGAACTTGCGACCGGTCTCCTGAGACAGATCCGGCGGGCCGCCGCTGACGCAGCCGATAAGATCACGCGCCAATTCCGCCGGATTCGCCGTGGTCAAGGCGCGCCGTTCGGCCATCTCTTGGATCGCCAAGCGTACAACCTCGGATTTGGGCCGCTGAACTACGCGGACCAAGAGATTCAACGCTTCTTCAGTTCTTCGGTCAAGTCTTACACTGGTAGGCATTCGGGACTCCCTGTAGGACAAACCGTACTACATCTCGACATCTCGATGCAATTGCCCAATCGAGCAGTACTACCCTGTCACCAGATCCACTGCCAAGGCATCGAGCGCCCGCTGTAGGGGGAAGAAGAAAGAGGTCTCGCCGCTGCCGGCGAAGGCCATGGCGATGGCGTAGCCGTCGGCGGCGATCAGCAAGGCGCCACAATCGCCAGGCTCGAGCATCGGCGTAGTCTCGATCAAGTCGCCGAAGACAATCGGCACGGTGTTGCCATCGCCGGTGCCGCGCAATGGCCCACCGACGCAGCAGACCGGTAGCGGTAGCTCGATCTGGGCATCGATCTGCAACACCTCTCCGTGGACCGCGCCGCTGGTCCGGCCGACCATCGACACGGCTTCGCCGTCGACCGCAGGGCGGACTCCGCGCGGCACCCCGAGCCCGGAAATCTTGGCGCTGACATCAGTCACTTTGCGAACCGCTGCGATCAACGCAATCAGGTTGCTGGCAGCTCTGGCCGGCTGATCGTGAGCGACGATGAAACGGCTGACTTTGGCCACGATATCGGCACGGGTGCCGCCATCAGGCCGGGCGGGCTGGATGACCGCGTCACCGGGGTTGGGAAGGGTGCCGCCGGCACAGAATGGGGTCAGGTCGGAGAGGATGGCGAGGGCCTTCGGATTACCCCGGTCGGTCACCAATGCGCCGAAGGTGGTGGCGCCGCCGCGGTAGTGGCCCAAGCTAGCGCCAGGCGACGCGGGCCGCACCCGTACCTGGAAAGGTGAGGCGGGCTGCGTCGCGGCAGGCGGTGAATCCGAGACCGGGTCAAGCAGAGCGGTAGAAACCGCCGCTGCCGGCACTCCCTCCGCAAGCTCGATCAACTTGGCATAGCCACTCTCGCGCAGCTCCAGCGGGCTGAGCACGATCATGTCGCGCAAGATGTCGACTATCCGCGCAATCATGTCGCGGATGTCATCGTAGAGATTGAGGTCCTCGCCGATGCCCTGCAAGTTGGCCAGGCCGACCGAGCGCATTTTGACTTCGAGTTCTTTCTTCTTGTCTTCCCAATGCTTGATGTAGTCGAGCAGGTCAATCGCGTCGTAGATTCGCGCATCACTCAACACTAATAGGAAAATTCGCTGCTTGAAGTCACCGTGCGCGAATACTTGCAGCAATTCGGACATGCAGAATCTTGAACGCAGGTACTTGTCCGAGATCAGCAGCACTACCGCTCGGCCGTGGCCAATCTTTGCCATGAACTCGCGGATGCTGTCTTTCGCTCCCAACTCCCTCTTGTCTCGTCGCAACCGGATATGGTGCGCCGCCAGGGCCTGCTCGATCTCATCGGCGACTTGCTCACTCTCGCCACCCCAGGCGTAGGACAGATAAATCTCACTCATGCTTGAACCTCAGGTTAAGAGCATGAATTGTAACCGTTCCCCTAACCCGGCCGCTGGGAAAGAGCTAGGCTTGCCGAATCATGGATGCCGAACTACTCGCAAGCGCCGAGCCCAAAACCGGCGCCGGGCTTTACCTGCACATTCCCTTCTGCTCCGCGATTTGCCCTTACTGCGATTTCGCGGTGCTGGTGGGAAACGAGCGTCGGCTGGCGGCGTTCGGCTCCTTGCTGGAGCAAGAAATTGGCCGCTGGAAGGCGACGAGTTGGAGTTTCGACACCGTCTACCTGGGTGGGGGTACGCCGTCGATCTTGCCCGCTGACACCCTCGCCGAGGTGTTTGCTCAGCTCGCCGACAACCTCACCCTCGAGGCGGATTGCCGATTCTACTTGGAAGCCAACCCGGAAGATGTCGACCGCCCACGGCTCGAGGCCTGGCAACGACTAGGAATCAGCACCTTGAGCCTCGGAGTGCAGGCTTTCGACGATCGGAATTTGGCCTTCCTCGGCCGCCGCCATGACCCTGCACAAGCTCGGAGAGCGGTGCGCCTGGCTCTGGGATCCGACTTTGAAACCGTCTCACTGGATCTGATCTTCGGCCTACCTGGGCAAGATCTGGAGTCGTGGCGCCGGACTCTGCAAACCGCGATCGACCTCGGCCCACAGCATCTTTCTTGCTACCAGCTCGAGATCCACCAGCGCACCCCGTTTGGCCGCTTGCAACGCCGAGGTGAGCTGCGCGAAGCTCCCGAACCACGCCAGGCCGAACTTTTTCGGTTCACTCACCAACGCCTTGCCGACGCCGGCTGGCAAGGCTACGAGGTGTCGAATTTCGCCCGCGCCCCGAAGCATCGCTCGCACCACAACAGCAAGTATTGGGACCACACCCCGTACCTCGGCCTGGGACCCTCGGCCCACTCCTTCGCTGGCCGGCGGCGTTGGTGGAATGTACGCCATATGGAAGCCTGGGCACGACAATTGCGCGACACCGGCGACCCCTTGGAGGGCTGCGAAAATCTGCGCAACGAGCAACTTGCGTTGGAGCGCCTGATGCTCGGCCTGCGCACCAGCGACGGCATCGACCTGCGACGCTTCCAACGGCGCTACGGCATCGACTTGGTGAGAACCAACCAGCGACGCATCGACACTCTGCGCCGCGATGGCTTGCTCGCCGAAGACGCCGATTTCCTGCGCCCCACCCTCGATGGCCTAGCGGTGGCTGACGGCCTAGCGGTGAATTTTGAAGTCCGCGCCGACTAGGCGCGCCCCGCCAGCGGGCATTCTCCTGTACCGCAAACAGCAAACGAGCCCGACTGTGTTCAGTCGAGCCCGTTGCAAAGCCAGACCAGCTTACGCCGACCTGGCAGATTCCCTAGTTTGCGCTGGGAATCACGCCAGTGTCGGTGATCAGCGGGTTGACATCGTCGCAAGCCGAGGTCAGCGGTAAGGCCGAGTAGCCGACCTGGAACAGGCCCAAGGCGCTGATCGTGGTCGTTACATGGCTCTGCGAGATGTTGCCATCTGAGCCGAAGTCAACATCGAAAGCGACCCCGTCGTTCGGAATGTTCAGGTTGAGGAACGTCCAACCGGACTCGTAAGGAATCGCCAGATCGCCGTCGCCGATCTTCGAGCGCTGGGTCTCAAGCGGGAAACAAGCCGGATCGAAGTCCGGATCCGGCGGCGAGATCACGCCACCACCGAAGATGAAGCATATCTCGACCGCGTTCTCTTGCTCGTCGAACGCTACGACCTCGGTCTCGTTCATTGGGTTCTACGACGGACCCGCACCAGGGCCAGAGCCGCAATTGTAGAACTGCTGAGTGTCAGAGGTGGTCGAGTCACGCCACACCAAGAGGTCTGTGCCACCGGTGAAACCAGCGTTCTCGATGTAACGAGTCGCCCAGGTGGTAGCCAACGGCTCGCGATTGTCCGAGCCGGTCAGGCCTGGATCGTAGCGACCGTAGAAGGTGTAACCCGTCGGCGTCGAGCCGGCGTTGAACTGCGGATCGGCCTCGATGGCCACCAGCGGCTCGCCAAACGAGAAGGCGTTCACCTGATCGACGATGTAGAAGTCGCCCCACAGCTGGTTGATGTCGTTGGCGATACCCACGCCACCGTCCACGAAGTAGCCGGTCTCGTTCGGGAACACCGTCGAACACTGGTTGACGTTATCGATCGTGATGTAACCGCGAGCGATGGCATCACCGTGATCCTCGCCCATGCAGCCCAGACCCAGCACGTTCTGGCCAGTGTGGCCATTCTGCAAGCGGGTCAGGTTGGCCGAGGAAACCACCGGGTTGTTGAACGGGAATACGCCCAAGCAGCCAGGGAAACTACCGTCCCACTGCGGGTTCAAGCCGTGCGGGCTGATCAAGTCGGCGCCGTCATTCTGGGCATCGGCCGTGACCGGCAGGTTGCCCTGGAAGACGTCGAACAGGTTGACCGGCACGATGTCGTAACCGCTAAGGAAAACGTCGCAGTCAATCGTCGGCTGGGTCCAATCGGTCCACAGCGTGACGTGAGCCAGCGCCGGAGCGGCTGACGCGTTGTTGATGGTGAACAGCGTGGTGGTACCCACCGCGTTGGTGTAGTCGACCTCAAAGTAAGGCAGCAGTAGGGTCGCCGCCGGCACGTTGTCAATCGTGCACAGCTCGGCGAAGGCCTGTCCGCCGAAGGCAAGGACACTAGCCACTAGTAAAACTAAAACGATCTTTTTCATACCCGTCTATTCTCCCAGGTTGAAAAGGTGGTTGCAGTGATTTTGGGAAGAGCCACGGGCCACGGTCACGAACTCAATTAGGTGGAGCCATCAGGTTCCCAGCCTGCGCTTGCTCTACGGGCGCTCACCTCTTCTTACGAAATTCAGCCGCGCTATAGCATGGCGAACCATGAATGACACCTCCGAGCCCCGTAGACCAGCGATGGTGAGCAGAAGACGGTGACGAGCTAGGGATCCAACAAGCCCCCGAGGGACAAGCTATACTGGCAAACCGTCAGTTGGAGGATGGTCCATTGAAAGTCGACCTTGATGCAGCCGGCGGCGAGCTGCGTTTGTTACTCAGCAGCCGTGCCGCAATCGGCGAGCTTTTTCGCCGTGCCGAGGCCGAAGCCGGGCTGTTCGTCGAACTGGAGCGTGAGCTACCGCAGTTCCACCGTCTGTACCTCGAGGCTCGCGCCCGGCCAGCGATCCGCTTCCGTTGCTCGGTCGAGGTCTTGCAGGTGTTTCCCAGCGGTTCTGGTTTCGGCACCGCGCTACGCTTGGTGGAGTGGACGCCAGAACGGCAGCGCCAACTACAGCGCGCATTGGACGGCGGCGGTGAGACCGACGAGTCGGTTTCACCTGCTTTCCGCATCCGCCAGCTGAACCCGAACGAGCGTTTTCGCTTGGCTACCCGGGCAACGCGCAACGAACGCCAGATCCTACTTCGGGATACTTCCCCGCAAGTCTTGATGGGCCTGCTCTCCCACCCCAGGCTGGAGACTCAAGATGTGGTGGCGATCATCAAATCGCCTCACAGCTCCGCCGGCGTATTAAAACGAATCGCCGAGAATCGCAAGTGGATGATGCATCCGGAAGTCCGCACTGCCGTGGTCCGCAACCAAAAGACGCCAACCCCGCTGGCGATTCGCCTGCTCGATCGCCTACGCAGCGAAGATCTGCGGTGGCTGTCGAAGCTCGGTAACACTCGCGAGTCTCTGCGCCGTGCCGCGCTGCGGGTCTACCTACAGCGTACTGGCCGACGGTAGGCCGGCCCAGTCCTCGTCCAGCCACGCTGAAAACACCCGGTACACCAGGCGGGGTCTTTGACGCAAATAGCAAAAGGGCCCGACTGCGAACAGTCGAGCCCTTTTCCATGTCAGACCAGCTTACGCCGACCTGGCAGATTCCCTAGTTTGCGCTGGGAATCACTCCAGTGTCGGTGATCAACGGGTTGACATTCTCGCAAGCCGAGGTCAGCGGCAACGCCGAGTAGCCGACCTGGAACAGGCCAAGGGCACTGATCGTGGTCGTCACATGGCTCTGAGCCAACGAACCGTCGGAACCGAAGTCGACGTCGAAGGCGACGCCAATGTCGTCGATGTTCAAGTTCAAGAACATCCAACCCGACTCATACGGAAGGGCCAGGTTGCCGTCGCCTACCGTCGCCCGCTGGGTCTCCAGCGGGAAGCACGGCGGATCCACGTCCGGGTCCGGAGGCGAAATCACTCCGCCACCCAGGTCGAAGCAGATCTCCACTGCGTTCTCCTGCTCGTCGAACGCCACAACCTCGGTCTCGTTCAGCGGGTTCCACGACGGGCCAGCACCAGGGCCAGAGCCACAGGCGTAGAACTGCTGGGTGTCAGAGGTCGTCGAGTCACGCCACACCAAGAGGTCGGTACCACCGGTGAAACCAGCGTTCTCGATGTAACGAGTCGCCCAGGTGGTGGCCAACGGCTCGCGGTTATCCGAGCCGGTCAGGCCTGGATCGTAGCGACCGTAGAAGGTGTAACCGGTAGGCGTCGAGGCGGCGTTGAACTGCGGATCGGCCTCAATCGCCACCAACGGCTCACCGAAGGAGAAGGCGTTGACCTGGTCGACAATGTAGTAATCGCCCCACAGCTCGTTGATGTCGTTGGCAATGCCGACGCCGCCGTCTACGAAGTAGCCGGTCTCGTTCGGGAACACCGTCGAACACTGGTTGACGTTGTCGATCGTGATGTAACCACGAGCGATGGCGTCACTGTGATCCTCGCCCATGCAGCCCAGACCCAGCACGTCCTGGCCGGTGTGGCCATTCTGCAAACGGGTCAGGTTGGCCGAGGAAACCACCGGGTTGTTGAACGGGAATACGCCCAAGCAACCAGGGAAGCTACCGTCCCACTGCGGGTTCAAGCCGTGCGGGCTGATCAAGTCGGCGCCGTCGTTCTGGGCATCGGCCGTGACCGGCAGGTTGCCCTGGAAGACGTCGAACAAGTTAACCGGCACGATGTCGTAGCCAGTGAGGAAAACGTCGAAGTCGATCGTCGGCTGGGTCCAATCGGTCCACAGCGTGACGTGAGCCAGCGCCGGAGCGGCTGACGCGTTGTTGATCGTGAACAGCGTGGTGGTACCCGCCGCGTTGGTGTAGTCGACCTCGAAGTAGGGCAGCAAAAGAGTTGCGGCCGGTACATTGTCGATCGTACACAGTTCGGCGAACGCCTGCCCGCCAAGAGCGAGGAGGCTAGCCACTAGTAGGACTAGAACTATCTTTTTCATACCTGCTTGATCTCCCCAGGTTGAAAAGGGGTCTCTGATGTCGAATCTAGAGCCACGGGCCACGGGCGCGGGCTCCGGTCTGTGGAGCGCTTCGGCTCCCGTCCTGTATCTCGGTACGGGCACTCACCTCCTGTCTAAAGACTTCTACCGAGACTAGCACGAATGTGGAGGAAATTTGCAACCCACTTGTAGCCAACCCCCCATCAGCAAAAGAAAAAGGCGCCCTGTATAGAGCGCCCAGCAAAAATCAGGCCCAAACCAACGGGTTGATCCCTCCCGCAGTAGAGATCAAAGTAAATCCGGTCCCAAGCCCCGCCGACTCAGAACACGGCCGTAAACTCAGATCACCATCGCCAACCGCTTCGACATCACGGCGCCGGTGGTGGGATCGTGTAGGGAAATCAACAAACGGTGCGACTTCTTGCGCAGTTTGAGCTGGGTCTCAAAGACCACCACCTCACCCTGCTCGGGCCTCGAACCGACTTGGATAGTTACCGGAACTACGGAGATATCGGCCCTGTCGCCACCCTCGTCGGTCGCCGCCACGCGCAGCTCGAGCGACGCGGCGTACCCCCCCTGATGCGCTAGCACCGCCACCTGGTCCAGCGGAATCTCCAGGCGAAGGGGTACGAGGATTTTGCGTAGGCCCGCGGCACTCGGTGCACCGAGTTCGGCGCCAAAGTCCTCCGCGAACGGCAACGGTGTATCGAAAAGCTGGGCACTCTCGACCAACATAGTCACTTCGCTCTGCCGGGAGAGGTCGGTGAAGCTGGCACGGCTGCGCACTTTGAGCCCCTTGACTCGAGTCTTGACCTCGATCCGATGCTGCTCGTCGTTCTCCCGCCACTGGGGAGTGAAGCCCAGCCAGTAGTACGAGCGAGTGTCGTCCAGGACGCCTTCGAGGGCACTCAAGCTGGCACCATCGATGAACGCACGGCCACCGGTTTGAGCTGCCAGATAGTGGAGAGAATCCTCGTTCAGCCAATCCCGTTGACGAGACCGCTCGTCGGCGATAGAAGCGGCGAAGACACTGCGATGCTCGGCGCTGCCGTAAGTACGGCGTTCGAGCCCAGCGACATCGACCGGATAGAGGGTATAACCGAGACGGTTGGCGGTATCGATCAAGGGGCGGAAGGCGCGACGGCCGCCAGCAAGCCCCGAATAGGTGTGATTCTGCTGCGTGGAGTTGTAGTCGTAGCTACCGGCGGCCCAGGCTTCACCCGAGATCGGCCAGCCACCAGATAGCAGCAGCATGACTTTGCGGCCATCGGGCCTGGCGAAGCCGCGCAACGCCGAGGCGGCGGCAGCGGCCACCCGGGCGACCTGCAACTGACGCTCGCGGCCATAAGTGAGGGCGCCAGCGGGATAGTCGTAAGCGCCGCGGAAGCCAACATTGGCGAAACCCCTGCCGCCGAAACCACTACCCAAACCACGGCGGTAGAAGCGGTGGGTCGAGTCCAAGTTGCGCTCCTGGGCCAACCAGCGCAGCCCGTAAGATCGGCGCTCCTTGGCACCTTCCAACACCCGCGTCAGCTCGCGGGTCGACTTCGACCAGGTTGACAGCAACTGCACCTGGCCACCATCAAAAGCAACCACCGCCATGCTGTCCTTAGGTCCCAGCTGCGACAGCTGGCCGATCACCCGGTCGATCACCCGATTGCGGTGGGACGGCAAGGCAAAAAGATCGTCGATGAACACCAAGAAACGGGTACCGACCGTATCGCCAGCGCGAAACGCCGGCAAGGCCACGGACTGGGAGTGAACTTGGGAGGTCACCGCCTGTCCCGCCGAAACCTCGGTGAAGAAGTCGATCGGCACCTCGGTGCCATCGATCAGCAGGGCGAAGTCCTGGGGACCGAGACCCACCACCCGGTCGCCCTTCTGGGTCACCACTACTTCCAGATTCAGCACCCGGACGTCGACGATCTCGCCGAAGGCAGCAGACAAATCGGCCGCCTCGTCGGCAGCGATCGGCAGAGCCATGAGCAAGAGCAACATCACCGCCAGGGTGAGTGTTGTGAGTTTGGCGAAGCTTGAATTTTTCATCGTTTTCCGCTCTATTTGAAACGCGACTGGAGGGCCGCGAAGTCGTTGTGTTGCGTCTTCAGGGCCGCCCCGGAGGGCGACCTTGCCTTGCCATACAGCAAAGCGCGTACCAACTTCGGGATTGGGTCAAGAAAGGCGGCAAACAAAGGGAGATGGCCCAGATTGGCGCAGCGGAGAAGCAGCTCTGGACCGGCGCTGTCCTCGGCTGGGGACGGGGTGCGGCGCTCGCCGAGGGCGATGAAGCCAGGGGCGGGCAACCAATACCTGGAATTAGCAAAAGGCCCCGGTCACTGCTGCAACCGAGGCCTTTCGGGTCTGTTTTGGTGGCGTTGGGTCTCCCCCCTCAAGCGGGGAAGCTCTCCGCGAGCCACTTTGACTGCGGAGCTTCCCCTAGGGGGTCGCCACCTCTGTCAAACCGTAATTATCCACAGAATCACCTCCTTCTTGGGGCGAGTCCTCAAACGGCGGTACCCAAACCGCCCAGCTCCGGAAGCCGCCCAACGCCTCGACGGAACCGCCACACCGCATGGATGTGGAGCTTCAGAGACCTCCATGGTGAAATAGGCGGCGCCGGATGTCAATATGAGCAGGCAACATTGGCCGCCCAACAATCGGTCTGCCGTTAGCTCAAGCAACCTCAAAGGAATCGAATTACGATGAACGAATGGCTGTCAATCGCCACGGAGGGGCCGGTGGTCCGGCGGGGCCTGCTCTACGCTCTGATCGTCGGCTGCGTCTTGATCACCATCAACCACGGCGACGCCCTGATGCGCGGCGAAGTGAACGGCCGGCTGCTGCTGAAGATGGGACTGACCACGCTGGTGCCCTTCCTGGTATCGACTTTTTCGAGCGTGGGCGCCTTGCGCCGAGCGCGGCGGCAATCCAATGGCTAACGCGATGACCCGGGCGATGCCCCAGCGACTCGCCCGGCGGCTCATCGCCCGACAGCCGATCGCCGGGTGGCTCCTCGGTTTGCTCAGCCTGGGGGCCGCCGCGGTCGTGATATTTGCCGTCGATCTGACGCCGCAGGTAGGGGCAGACTTCTTCTTCTCCACCGACGATCCACAGCTACGGGCATCGCAACAGATCGCCGACCTATTCCCGGCCGGTGAGCAGCTCTTGCTGTCAGCGACCAGCGAAGATCCCTTTGCCAGCGAGTCGTTGGAGCGCCTCGAGGCCCTGTGCCAGGAACTCGAGCAAGTCGCCGGCATCGGCGCCGTGCAGAGCCTCACTCGGGGCCCGTCAAGCCCGCAGAAAGTAGCCCAAAGCCCGCTGTGGAAGCGCCTACTGCTGACCGACAGTCCACATATCAGCCAGTTGGTGGTGACCCTCGACCGGGGCCTCGACGGTGCGGCCAGCGGCCGCCTGGTGGATGCTGTCGAACAGCTCATCGCCAGCCACAGCTCGCCAGATTTCAGACTGCGGATCTCGGGAGCGCCTTACGTGGTGGAACTGATCCGCCGCCATCTGAAGCAAGATCTGCGGCTCTTCAGCCTTTTCTCGCTGGCCGTCTTCGGGCTGGTGATCGGGCTGGTGTATCGTTCGCCGCGGGTGGTCCTCGGCACTCTGACCACCTGCTTGGCAGCCTGTGCGGTGACCCTCGCCTTGCTGCCGTGGGTAGGGGTCGCGATCGGGCCGCTGACCGCCAATTTGGTCACCATCATTTTTGTACTGACCCTGTCGCACATGGTTTTCTTGACCGCCAACTGGCGATTGGCGTGGACCACCGCCAAGGACTCCGCCGCCGGCTCCGACAGCGCCTTGGTGGTCGCCACCGAGCGCACCCTGGGCGCCTCGTTCTGGGCCATGGCAACCACCGTCTTGGGATTCTCCAGCCTGCTGCTAGCCTCCGCCAAACCGCTGCGCGAACTGGGCGCCGCCGGTGCTCTTGGAACGGTGGTAGCGATCGTTCTAGCTTACGGGCTCTACCCCGCTTTCTTGCGCCACGGCACGCCGCGAAGGGCGCGCGCGACCACCTCTCGCGCGGCCAAACCGTTGCCGACTTGGGGCTGGCCGGCACTGGCACTGCTATTGACCTCCTTAGCCGCTTGGGGCTTACCCAAGCTCGACACTGACCCCGGCCTGCTGAGCTACTTTGCTGAGCACAGCGAGATCCGCGCCGGCCTTGAGCATTTCGATCGTCATGGCGGCTCTAGCCCAATGTTGCTGGTGGTCAGAGCGGCAGACCGCCAGCGGCTCGATCAAGGCGCACCAGCGAAGCAGCTCGAAGACTTGCAAGAGCTGCTCGAAACCGACCCGGAAGTTGGCATGGCGTTGTCGCTACCGGTGCTGTTGGCTGAGGCTCGCCAGGTGCCCTTCTCCTTCTTACTCTCCACCGACAAGCTGCTCGACCTGCTCGACAGCGAGCGCTATCAACGGGTGGCCAGCAGCTTCATTACCCGCCAGCGCGACCAGGCCCTGTTCTTGCTGCGCCTGCGCGAGTCCGGGCGTCAAGCACCTCGGCGGGAGATCATCGAACGGCTGCGCGGGCAAGTCGCCAAAGCGGGGCTTGAGCTGGAGCTAGCCGGCGGTATCTACGATTTGCAAGCGCAACTCGGACTGCTGGTCCGAGGCAGCCTGATCCGGGGACTCGGCGGCCTGCTGCTGCTCTTCGTTGGAGTCGCCGCGGTGGTGTCGAGGAGTCCTCGATCAACCCTGTCGATGGTGCTCTGCCTGGGAGCGGTGCCGGTGTTGGTCTTGGGCGCATTCGGGCTCGCCGGTATTCCTCTCGATGTGATTTCTTCACCGGCCGCCAATGTTGCTATCGCCTTGGGTATCGACGCCATGATCCACCTGGTGGCGGCGATGCGCCGCCACGGCGGCCCGCCGGCGGTGGCTTG
The DNA here is from genome assembly GCA_965248925.1 of Candidatus Multivoradales bacterium. Classification (GTDB taxonomy): domain Bacteria; phylum Acidobacteriota; class Thermoanaerobaculia; order Multivoradales; family J023; genus CBDFLE01. The sequence goes on from CBDFLE010000006.1 coordinate 88,794, forward strand.
GGCGATGGCCCGTGAGGAACTGCGGCAACCAGTGTTAGGAGCAGCGCTAATCCTCGCCGCCGGCTTTGGCATCTTCTCCCTGTCGAGCTTTCCGCCGACCCAGCGCTTTGGTCTAGCCGTCGCCGCCGGCACCCTCTGCGCCGCCCTGCTGGCCTTATGGGTGCTACCGGTGCTGGCTGCCGGACGCTGGAGTCGGAGTCGAGGTCGGGCTGGATGAAAATCGCCCTGCTACTTTCTGGCGGCGTCGACAGCTCGGTGGCCCTCGGCCTACTGCGCCGTCAAGGCCACGAAGTAGTGGCCTTCTACTTGAAGATCTGGCTCGAGGAAGAGTTGCAGGGACTCGGCGAATGCCCTTGGGAAGAGGATCTGAACTTCGCCCGAGCGGTCACCGATCAAGCCGGCGTGGCCTTGCGGGTGGTGCCTTTGCAGCAGGAGTACCACCAGCGAGTGGTCAGCTGGGCGATCGGCGAACTGCGGGCTGGCCGCACTCCGAGCCCCGACCTTTTTTGCAACCAGCGGGTCAAGTTCGGCGCCTTCTTCGAGCATCTACAGCAGCGGACCAACGCTTTCGATCGCATCGCCTCGGGCCACTATGCCCGCTTGTCGCGACCCCCAGGCGGGATTGAGCTGCGGCGGGCCGCCGACCCGGTGAAAGACCAGACTTACTTCCTGTCGCAAATGAGCCGGCAACAGCTGGAGCGCTGCGAATTCCCGCTCGGGAGTTATCTCAAACAGCAAGTCAGGCGGCTCGCGGCGGAGTTGGAGCTACCCAATCGCGATCGACCGGACAGTCAGGGGATCTGCTTTCTCGGCAAGATCCCCTTCGACGACTTCGTGCGCAGCTACCTGGGCGAGCACCACGGCGAGATTCGCGATCGGCGCACTGGCCAACACCTGGGCGAGCATCGTGGCCACTGGTTTCACACCATTGGTCAGCGCAAGGGTCTCGGTTTGAGTGGCGGCCCGTGGTACGTAGTCGACAAGGACATCGCCAGCAACTGTCTGTGGGTGGCTCACGGTGAGCAGCTGGAGGAATACCGCCGCGATCGCTTCCGCCTGCTAGCTCCGAGCTGGTTAGCCGCGGTGCCAGCTCTCGGCCGCCGGCTGCAAGTGAAGGTCCGCCACACTCCCCGAGCCGCCGACTGTCGCTTAGCCGAGAGCGCGGACGGCAGCATCGAAGTGCTGCTAGACCAGCCGGACCCAGGTATTGCGGTGGGCCAGTCGGCGGCGCTCTACGACGGCCAGCTATGCCTGGGTGGCGGCCAGATCGGTAGCTCTGCAAACCGCAGCTGAGGGCAGCCCACGACCGCGGGTCAAGATTTGAAGCGTCCTCCTCCTGAGCGGAATTGTCCGCGGATTCTCGCTTCAGCCGGTGTAGAATTTATAGTGTCATAGTTGACGATGCGGGCTCACGCCCAGTCCACGGTCACTCCAGGGTGGCTGCCTTCTTACGCCTCTTGCAGGAGGATCCCGATGGCTGAAGAATTCCCCCGCGGTCGATTCGTTTGGTACGACCTGAAGTCCACTGACCCGGCGGGGTCGCAGAAGTTCTACACCGCTGTCATCGGCTGGAGCACCCAGACGATGGAGGGCATGGACACGCCCTATGACATGTGGGTGAATGGCGAGGCGCCGCTGGGCGGCGTCGAGCAGCTGTCCCAAGAAGCCCAAGACGCCGGCACGCCAACCCATTGGGTGGCCTACGTCGCGACGCCAGATGTCGAAGCCACCGCCCAGCGGGCCACCGAACTCGGCGGCAAGGTGATAGTGCCTCCCACCGACCTCCCCGGTGAAGGCCGTTTTTGCGTTCTGCAAGACCCCCAGGGGGCCTTCATTTCGGCTTATTCGTCCAAGGGCGAGGTCGGTGGTGACGACGGCCCGCGCCAGGTCGGTGAATTCTCTTGGCACGAGCTCATCACCTCCGACTACGCGGCCGCATTCACCTTCTACTCCGAGCTCTTCGGTTGGCAGAAGGGCGAGGCTATGGACATGGGACCGGCCGGCATGTACCAACTCTACGGCCGCACCGAATTGCCTTTAGGTGGCATGTTTAACAAGAGCGACGACATGCCGATGCCGCCGAGCTGGTTGCTTTATATTCGGGTCGCAGACATGGATCAAGCAATAGCCAGGGTGAAAGAGCATGGCGGCCAGATTGCCAATGGGCCGATGGAGGTGCCAGGCGGCGACCACATCACCCAATGCATCGATCCCCAGGGCGGCGCCTTCGCTTTGCATCACGCCAGCAAAGGCTGAGTCCTGATCAGGCTGGTCGCCGACCCGGCGGCCAGCACCTTCCTTCGGTCTACAGCCCGCCGTAACCCATCTGGTAGAGCATCCAGTAGATCACAACCCCGGTCACCGATACGTAGAGCCAGATCGGCAGCGTCCAGCGAGCGATCTTACGGTGCTTGTCGAAGCGCTCAGCCAGCGCTCGCCACAAGGTGATCGCCGCCAAGAAAGGCACCAAAGCGGCCAGCACCGTGTGACTGAGCAAGAGAGAGAGGTAGAAGGTCCGCACCGCGCCAGTACCCTGAAAACGCACCGAGCCAGCATGGAAATGGTAGGTCAGGTAGCTGATCAAGAACAGCACCGAACAGCTGAAGGCGATCAGCATGCAAGCCCGATGCGCGGCGATTCGCCGCTGACGGATGCAGGCAAAGCCGGTGACGAGGAACACCGCCGCCAGGGCGTTTAGGCTGGCGTTGACGGTGGGTAGGTCTGAGATCTGCAAAGGGAACCTCCGGTGGGGACGGCGGGATCCTATCTGAGTTCGGCATGCGTGGGCGATCTGCGGCCAAAATCTGCGGACGAGATGCGCGGCCAGGACCGATCACGAGGGGTTACAATCCCTCGCCTCCCCCTCCCGCCTCGCCAACTGCCTCGGCACCATCCCTTAGCCAGCCTTCGCCACCCCATCCCGTCACCCACTCACGCCGCCTCTTTCAGCTCCGGCTTCTTCCGATTGTCGTCGGGATTGCGATCGATCAGCTTGTTGTAAGGATCAATGCCGACTTCCACTGGCTTGGCATCAACGACTAACTCTACCTGGGTGGTGGCTTCGGTGAGGTGGTGCTTCTCGAAGTAGAGCACTTTCTCTTCGTCCTTGCCGTCGACTTTCTCGCGACTGAAAACCGCCACGTCGATCCAGTCGGCGACAGGAACCTCGCTTTCTTGGCCCTGGCCGTCGGCACGGAGTTTTCGCGCCGCCAGCTCCATCTGCACTTTGTAGCGGCCATCGGGGAGTTCTTCGTAGGTCGCCTCGACGACCTTGTTTTCGTACAGAGTGATAGTCTCGAAAAGGTCTTCAATGACGTATTGCAGGTGCTCAGGAGTCACCGCGCGGATCTCGTCGATGAGTTCGGCCGAGGTGGTGTACGGCGGCTGCTGGAAGGCCACCTTCTGGACGAAGCTGCGAATGGCGCCGTTGAGCACCTCCTCGCCCAGGTAGTCACGCAGGGCGTACATCACCAGACTGCCTTTGCGGTAGTGGATGTAGGCCTGGTTCTCGACCAGCATCAGCGGCTGCTCTTCGATCAGCTCGCCGCCGCGACTCTGGAGATATCTGTCGAGTTCGTGCTTGAGGAAGCGGCGCATCTTGTCGCGGCCATAGTGCTTCTCCATCACCATCAATGCCGAATATTGCGCCATGGTCTCGATCAACATGGTCGAACCCTGCACCGCCGCCGGGATGACCTGGTGCCCCCACCATTGGTGCGCTACCTCGTGCGCGGAGACGTAGAAAACGTAGTCCAGATCATCCTCGTCACTCAGGTCGGCGATGAAACCAATGGACTCCGAGAACGGGACGGTGTTGGCGAACGACTGGGCAAAACTAGCGTAGCGGGGAAACTCGAAGATCCGCATTTGGCGGAACTGGAAGGGCGAGAACTGGTCACCGAAATAATCGAGAGACTGCTTGATCGCCTCCATCATGCGGTCGATGTTGTACTCGTGGCCAGCGTGGTGGAAGATCTCCAATTTGACTTCCTTGCCATCCGGCCCACGCCACTGATCCCGCAGCACTTCGTAGCGTGCCGATAGGAAGGCATAGAAGTTGAGCATCGGCACACCCATCTTGTAGTGGAAATAGCGCCGCTCTCCATCGCGCCACTCGCGCTCTAGATTGCCGGGTGTGACCGCGATTTGGTCTGCCGATGTCGACACCGTGGCCTCAAAGGACACCCAATCGGAATCGTTGGAGAGAGCGTGGTTGCGGCGGGCGAAAGTATCGTCGATTTTGGGCATCCGCTCGAGCGGTTCGAGGCCCGCCTTGCGCCGCTTGTTACGGTCCTGCAACTCGCCTCCAGCTTGATAGCCGAGGGAAGGGAAGAACTGCCGGTTGTTGAAGAAGGTGCCATTGGCCACCACCTGATTGACCGGCCCATTGTTGACGAAGCCTTGGGCATCGAAACTGACCTCGAAATCGAGCCGCGAGGTAGCGCCGGGAGCGAGCGGCTCCTTCAGGCGGTATTGGTAATAGCCATTGAGCTCGTCGGCCTCGGTGAGTTCAGCACCGGCGATCTCGAGCTTGCCTATCTCAGCGTTGGGTCCGATCGAGAGGTGCAGCTCATCGAGGGATTGATCGGTCTTGTTGGCCAGCAAGTAGTGGCCTCGCGCCTCCACCCGGCGTTCTTCGGGATAGATCTCGACCTCCACTCGCACGTCGGTGATCTTCGGCACCGGCCGATCCTTGAAGTGGCTATATTTCTTCTCGAACTCAGCCTGCCGGTCTTCGGCCACGTCACCTGCAACGTACTTGTTGAGTAAGTTGGTGTTGTAAAAAATGAAGGCGCCAACGGCAATGAATCCGGCGAGGGAGGCCGCCAAGCCCAACTTGGTCAGTGGCCCGATCTGGCTGCTCGCCGCCCGCCAGCGCGACCGCCATCCGCTGTCAGTGCCGCGCCGCCAGAAGGCCGTGGCGGCGATCAACATCGCTACCGCCAGCAGGCTCCAATAGAGCCCGAACCAAAAGCGCCGCGCCACGAAGTGGCCGTAGCCGTTCATGTCTGAGTAGGTGCCCAGCCCCGGCGAGGCGAAGCTGTAGAGGTTGTGGTCGAAGTCGAGCGCGCCTAGGATAATGTTGCTGATCAGGTAGATCATCATCAACAAATAGCCGACAAACTTGCTCTTCGAAAACACCTGAAAGAACAACGCCAAGACCAACACCAAGGCGAAAGTCAAGCCAGGGCCAAAGATCAAGCCCTTGAAATAAAGCCCGAGTTCGAGCTGATGATAGCCCTGAAATAGCTGGATCGAGATCGCGGTCAGCACACCAACCCCGAGAACCACCACCAACGCCATTAGCAATGCCGCCGCCTTGGCCAAGACCATCACCCAGTTGGGCACCGGCAGCGCGCCATAGACCTCGTGCAACTTCAGCGAGCGCTCTTTCCACACCAGCTCGCCAGCGTAGAAAGTCAGGATCACCGGCGCCAGAAAAAGGAAACTGCCACCCAATATGGTTAACATCCAATAGGTCACTGGCAGCACATCGGTGCCGACAAAACTGCCGATGTTGGCCGAGTTGCCCACCGTGTTGGCGACTCCGAAAAGCAGGATCACCAGGAAGGCCACACTACGCACCACGCTGCCCGTCTCGATGCGCACTTGCCGCCGCAGTTGCAGCAGCCGGGTAGCAAAGCCGTAAGTAGGCACGGCGGTGGGCAAATGCAGGTCGATGGCTACCGTCGGAGCGGCATCCTCTGCCACTTGGCCACGCTGGCGCCACTTCTTGGCCCCGCCCTCGAGCACGGTGGAATAGCGGAAACGGTAGATGGCGAAGAGCAGCATCGCCAACCCCAAGCCCATCCACAGCAGGCGATTCCACAGCAGCTGACCATCGAGAGGCGGAGTCAGCGTGTTGCGATCGAAAACCGTCCAATAGCGGGTGGTATTACTGATCGCAGCCAAGCCAAAGGGATCGAGCATCGCCGCCAAGAACTGATCTTCGGTATCACTCAACAGGGTCTGAGAGACTCCCCAAGAAACCATCAGGGCGACCAGGCCGACATAGGTCGCCATCAGGCTCCGCGTCAAGCTGGCCAGGGAGAAGAAGATCGCACCGGCGATGAACAGATTGGGCAGCACTATCACCAGGATCGAAAACAAGTAAGGCTGTAGCTGAAAAGCACCGAGCTGCTCTGGATCGAGCCAGGGCATGACGGCGCCTGCCACCAAGCCAAACAAGGCGCCGAGAAAAGTTGCCGCCGAGGCGGCGTAGGAACCAGCGAAGCGGCCCAACAAGTAGCGCTTCGGGGTCAGCCGGGTGGTGAAAAACAACGGCGCGGTCTGGTACTCAATATCTCGCACTGTCGAATTGGCCATGAAGGCGGTGGTGAGGAACAGGCCCAACACGCTGATCGAGGCCAACACCTGCAAAATCACAAATGGCGAATTGCGATGCACATTGCCCGCAGCGCCGCCTACCGACACGCCGGTGTTGACGACAATCATGAAGGCCAGCAAGAAGAAAAAGAAGGTGGTGAACAGGAACAAGCCCTGCTTGCGTTGCTGCCGCCACTCGAAGAGAAAGACTTCCTTCAGCATGACATTGACCTCAGGCCGCCACCGCCGCGTTAGCCTGACGGGCCTGCGGCAAGGTGGTGAAGTAGACATCGGCCAGATCGGGTGCCACCGGCTCGAAGTCCACTGCCGGGCACTCGTCGGCAAGAACGCGAATCTCCGTGCGGCCGGCGAACAGGCGGCTCGACAGCACCCGGTAGCGGTCGCGATAATCCGCCAGTTCTTGCTTCGCCACCACCCGCTTCCACACCTTGCCCTCGAGTCCGCCGATCGCCGTGGCGGGCTCGCCGGTGTGCCACACTTTGCCCTCGCCGAGGATCGCCATACGGCTGCACAGATCGCTGACATCTTCGACAATGTGAGTCGACAAGATCACCACCACCTGCTCGCCGATTTCTGCCAAGAGATTGAGAAAACGCGCCCGTTCCTCCGGATCTAGACCAGCGGTCGGCTCGTCGACGATCACCAGCTTGGGCTCGCCGAGCAACGCCTGTGCAATGCCAAACCGCTGCTTCATGCCACCTGAGAAAGTGCCCAACCGCTTCTTGCGATGCTGGTGCAGATTGGTCTGGTGGAGCAGCGCATCGACCAGCGCCATGCGCTCTTTACGCCGGGTAAGACCCTTGAGTACCGCGAAATGGTTGAGCATCGCCTCGGCACTGATTTTCGGGTAGACGCCGAACTCCTGCGGCAGATAGCCCAGCACTTTGCGCACTTCCGACTTCTGCTGCAAAATATCGAGATCGCCCAGCCGAGCGGTGCCGGAATCGGGCTCTTGCAGAGTGGCCAAGGTGCGCATCAGGGTCGACTTGCCGGCGCCGTTGGGGCCCAGCAAACCGAACATGCCACGGGGAATGTCGAGGGACACCCCATCGAGGGCGCGGACGCCGTTGGCATAGGTCTTCGACAGATTCTCGATCCTCAGCATGGTCAGCTCCTCGGCACTCGATCAGGGTTCAGCATCGCTAGAGGCGGCGGGCCGCGCGTTTTCCGGTGACCGGCGACAGCACCAGCGACTCTTTGGGCGGCAATCCTCGACGGTATCAGTAGTCACGTTCGGAGCTGTTCAATGTTTCACCTTCGGAAATCGATAACAACGGTGAGACCAGAACTCCTGACATACCCTTTTTCTCAAATGTCCGGTTGAGCCTCTCCGGAGGTGTTCCGAGGCCCTGGGAAGGCCAGGCTCCGGGGTGGCGCCTTCTTGATCGCGAACCGCATCCGTAGCTCGGTGCCGGGGAAGTGGGTGGCGGTAGCGTTGAGTTCTTCGCAGACGGCGGCGATCGCCGCCGTCTTGTGGGGAGAGCTGAGCGGGTCGATGGAAAGGAGCAGCACGGTGTCGGTAACCTCCATATCGCCGCCGGCCGCGAAAGCGCTTTGGATCAGGGTGCGTCCCTCCTGCTCGGTGCGGCGGTAGTGGGGTGATAGGAGCCGGAGAAGATCACCTTCGGCCTGGTAGGCGACCATCTTGAGAATATCGGTGAGGTGCTTGCGCTCGACGGACAGCTTGATGACATCCGCTTCGACGACCTCTTGGACGGGGACGCGGACGGGGAGGGTCGCGCGCTGGTTCTCGAGTTCGGTGATCTGCTCTATCGCTGCCCGGACCCTGGCGGAGATGGCGGCGTTGGCGATCTTGAATCCGCGCATCGTGCGCCGCCGATCCTCGCGGTTTTCAAGAGCAGCGATCCCGATGTGGGCCCGGAGCTGCTCGAGATGTGCGTGAGCTTTGCGCAGCTCTGCATTGATCTTGCCGCGCTCGGGATTCGGCACATCGCGGGCGGCGTCCGCTGGCTCGGTGCCATAGTCCACCAGGGCATCGAGTGCGAATTCTTCGCGCAGGTATTTGAAGAAGTTCTCTTGCCTCCAACGATCGAACATGCGGTAGGCGACCTCGAGTGTGGAGAGGTCGCGGCGGGAGGTGATGATGGACGTCTGGTGGCCGTTGTCGCAGAGGCGGGTGACCTGGCGCAGGTACAGCCGCTTGCGCTTCTTCCTCGGGCCATACTCGAGGTAGATACGCTGATCGGCGAGGAGGTACTCGAGCTTCCGCCCGTGGATCGTGTCCTTGATCTGCCCGAACTTGCTCAACGGCACCGGACGAAAGGGGGCCTTTCGGTATGTGAGGATGTCGAACTTCTTGGCGATGAGCTTCGCAAACAGCTTCGGGCTCCAACCCCCACGGTCGAAGACGACGGTGACTCGCCGGTCTCCGAGTAGCTTTCGTACCTCTTCGAGAATGAGGGGAAGCATCGTCGCAAGCCCCTTGTTGGCCTCGGTGGGGACCACGAAGAGAGGCTCGCTCTCAGCATCGTTGACCCAGTAGTCGGTGGTGGCCGGCATCGCGATCCGCATCCGCGCTACGTGTGTCTTGGGAATCTCTCGGCCACCGTGGTAGGCGCGCACATGCCCGTCCACGTAGAGGAAGCCCATGGCATGGCCCCTGGTGGCGACCCGGCGCTGAGCGAGGGCGCGACCGAGATCCGCGGCCAGGCCATGCGCGGCCAGCCGAGCGAGCTTGTTGCGCAAGGTTTTCACTTCCGGCGCTCGGTCGAGCCCGAGAAGCTGACCCAAATGCCGGGGTGAGCGCTCCTTGAGCCCTTCGGGTCGCTTGACCCGCAACAGTGCCATCAGCAGCAGGGTTACCAGAGTGGTGCGCAGCCCATAGAAGGCCGGCCCGATGCTGCCGTACAGCTCCTGCGCGATGGAGAGCACGCCGCTGTCCACCAGGGCGGGAATCGCCAGCAGAGCACCGGCGCCCGGTAGCTGGGTCGCCGCTCCGAAGATCGGCGCCGCATCATCGAGGAATCCCAGCCTCGCCAGCAGCCGATCGCTGGCGCGATCCGCTGGATCGAGGTCCAGCGAGAGGGGAACCTGATCTTGCTCGGACGCAGAAGCGGACAGTTTTGGGTCCGCAGCCGCTGGGTCACCGCCACCCTCAGCGTCGAGCGCAAGATCCGCAGTTTTCAGGGGGCCGTCGACCTGCTGCTCATCAGAGCCGGACAGTTTTGGGTCCGCACTCTCGAAGGGCATCGTCATCTGCACTACCGACCGCTCTTTCCAGCCCAGGCGCTTGGCGAGCTTGCGAACGGCCTTCTCATCGATGCCCAGCCGCCGGCCAATCTCGCGATTCGACACACCCTCGGCCTTCCAGCCGTTGACCGCGTCCAGGCGGCCCTGCGCTACCCGAGACTGACCCCGGGGAAAACCGCGCGGCCGGCCCAGAGCAGCCAGCCCACCTTCTTCGAAGCGGCGCTGATTCCGGCGCACAGTCCGCACATCACAAGCGAACGCAAGGGCCACCTCGCGTTGCTGTGCCCAGCCCAATTCAACGAGACTCACCATCGCGTGGGCCTTGCCTGCACCGACGGAAACCGACCACCGATTCCGATTGAAAGTGACCAGTGATTCCAACGGAATCTGACCATCGATTCCGATCGAAAGTGACCACTTTTCCGGGTCGATCGGAATGGGTGGTCAGATTGGATCGGAATCCTGGCCACGGCGGAGTTCGACGGTAGCGCGCTCCTCACAATTGGGGTATTCCAGCCTCCTTGAAAGGAGAATTGGATGCCGAGAGTGAGGACATCGATGCGCAAGATACGCGAGGTACTGAGACTGAAATGGCAGCATGGCCTGTCGCACCGCCAGATCGGACGGTCGGTTCGGCTGGGCCACGGGACGGTGTGCAACTACCTGCTGCGAGCCAAGGTTGAAGGCCTGAGCTGGGAGCAAGTAGCAGCTTTGAGCGACGCTGAGCTGGAGCAACGCCTGTACCCTCGGCCGCAGCCGCTTCGGAGGGGTGGTCAGCGAGCCTTGCCCGACTGGACCAAGGTGCATGGCGAGCTGAAGAAGAAGTGCGTAACCCTGTCGCTGCTGTGGCAGGAGTACCGGGAGGACCATCCTGACGGCTACGGTCTCAGCCGCTTCTGTCAGCTGTACCGGATCTGGGAAGGGCGCCTGGATGTGTGCCTGCGCCAAGCCTACCGGGCGGGCGAGAAGCTGTTCGTCGACTATGCCGGACAGACCGTGAGGGTGATCGACCCGGCGACTGGCAAAGCGCGCGAAGCGCAGATCTTCGTGGCGGTGCTGGGGGCGAGCAACTACACCTATGCCGAATCAACGTGGAGCCAGGGCCTGGAGGACTGGATCGGCTCTCATGTGCGGACCTTCGCGGCTCTGGGCGGGGTGAGCGAGCTGGTGGTGCCGGACAATCTGAAGAGCGGCGTGACCAGCCCGTGCCGCTACGAGCCGGAGATCAATCGCACCTACGCGGAGTTGGCCGAGCACTACGGCGTGGCGGTGGTGCCGGCGCGGGTGAGGAAGCCCCAAGACAAGGCGAAGGTCGAAAACGGTGTATTGCAAGTGGAGCGCTGGATTCTGGCCCGGCTGCGTAACCAGCAGTTCTTCAGCCTGCGAGAGCTCAACGAGAGCATCGCGAAGCTTCTGGTCGAGCTTAACGACCGTCCGCTGAAGGTGTTGGGCGTCTCGCGCCGAGCGCTGTTCGAGCAGGTCGATCGTCCTGCTCTGGGTGCTTTGCCGCTCCAGCCCTACGAGCTTGCCGAATGGAAGAAGGTACGCGTTGCCCCGGACTACCACGTCGAGTTCGAGGGCCACTATTACAGTGTGCCGTACCAGCTGATCAAGAAGCAGCTCGATCTGCGGGCGACGGCGCAACTGGTGGAGGTGCTCGATCGCGGCAAGCGTGTGGCTGCTCATCGTCGCAATCGGTGTCGGGGTCGGCACACGACCCAGAGCGAGCACATGCCCAAAGCGCACCAGGCGTACCTGGAGTGGACACCGACACGGCTGATCAGCTGGGCGGCGAAAACAGGCCAGGCGACGGCCGAACTGGTGGAGACCATCATGCTTAACCGCTCCCATCCTCAGCACGGCTTTCGCTCGTGTCTGGGGCTGATGCGCCTGGGCAAGACCTATGGTGCCAATCGTTTGGAGGCTGCGTGCCGCCGCGCGCTCGCCATTCACGGCCTGTCCTACAAGAGCGTGAAGTCGATCCTGAAGAGCGGCCTGGACCAGCAAGCAGCGCCCGAGCCCACCGAAGTGACGGCGCCGATCGAGCACCGCAACGTCCGCGGCGCCAGCTACTACAGTGCCGCGCGCCGCGAGGAGACGCCGCCATGCTGAGGCACGCGACGCTCGATCAACTCGCCGCGCTCAAGCTCCACGGTATGGCCAAAGCCTTTGAGGAGCAGCTGTCGATGGTCGATGTCTCAGAGCTCTCCTTCGAAGAGCGCCTCGGGCTGCTGGTCGAGCGCGAAGCGACCGAGCGATCCAGCCGCCGCTTGATAGCGCGGTTGCGAAAAGCCAAGCTGCGCGAGCAGGCGGCCATCGAAGACATCGACTGGCGAGCCAAGAGGGGCCTGGACAAAGGCCAGATCCTGCGCCTGGCCTCGTGCCAGTGGATCGCCGAGCATCTCAACGTGCTGATCACCGGCAAGGCCGGGGTGGGCAAGACCTTTCTCGCCTGCGCCTTCGCGCACAAGGCATGTCGGGAGGGTTACACCGCTTTGTACCTGCGGGTGCCGAGGCTGTTTCGCCAGCTCGCCATCGCGCGGGGTGATGGTAGCTACGAGAAGCTGCTCAAGAGCTATGCTCGCACAGACCTGCTCATCCTCGACGACTGGGGGCTGGCGCCGATCGGGGCCAGCGAGCGGCGCGACCTGCTCGAGATTCTTGAGGACCGCTACGGCAACCGCTCCACGCTGGTGACCTCCCAGCTACCGGTTGAGAGCTGGTACGAGGTCATCGGCGATCCGACCTTGGCCGACGCCATCCTCGATCGCACTGTCCACGGCGCCTACAAGCTCGCGGTGGACGGTGACTCCATGCGGGCGAAGAGAGCCGGCGGTATTCGCAAGGCCGCCCAGCGAGAGGCAAGGTGAGATCCAAGAGCATGCTGAAGCGATCGCCGATCCGGACCCATCAGCGGGCCTGCGGCCCGATCCGGACCCGACCCAAGATGGACTGTGGAAGCTGCCGCGGTTGTGGAAATCGCTCTGCGATTCCCACAACCGCTTGGAAAACGCCCCCCTGCCCCCCAACCTGCGTTTCCCACAGCTACGCACAGCCCCGACGACGGGTTATTTGAATACAATCAATCAAGAAGAAGAGCCGGAAGGAGGGCTCCAGCTACAGCGAAAGTGGACACTTACAACTGAGGAGAGCGCCAGCGTCGCTTCGCTCCGACAAGTGGTCGGTTTCGATCGGAATGGCTGGTCAGTTTCGTCGGAATAGGCAGGCCTCGCCTGTCCTGTCGCCGGCAGCGAAGTGAGCGAGCGGCATGCCGCTGACCACCACCACCCGATAGCCGCCCCTCTGCTGGAGGCGGCAGCGGTCGTTGATCACCACAACCCCATCGGGGACCCCGGCGTGGTCTGGGAACAGGACGGTGTGCTCGCTCGTCAGTGCCATGCTCGATCATGCCTCGGCACCGAAAAAAGCGGACAGTTTTGGGTCCGCACCACCTCTGAGGGGCGGTCCTGTGTTTTCAGAGGGTTAGGAGGGGTAGGTCAGGAGGTCTGGAGACCCACGGCCAGTTAGCTGCCTTATTCGCCAAGAACGGCAACAAAATGCGAAAAGGGCGCCTCACGAGGCGCCCTTTTCGCAACCAAACCACTCGTCCGGAACCTAATGCAGCTCGACCTTCTCGACCTCATCCCAGGCGATGTAGACCTGGTCGTCGCCGCTGATGACCAACACGCCGGCATTGCCCGAGCCGACGTCGGCACTGTCTTCGAGTTCCAGCCGCTCGCCGTTCTTGAGCACCACTTCGCTGGAGTCGCGGCCAGCCGGCATGATCGAAGTAATGTCGGCAAAGCGGATATGGTATTCGATATCGTCAGTGTCGCCGTGCAGGATCTCCCAAGTCTCACTTTCGTCGAGATCGAAGACGATCCGACCGCGATGAACCTTGCCGCCACTGGCTGTGACCTGCCCTCGCAGCTGACGGCTAGGCGTGAAATCCGAGTATGACGGGCCGCTGTTCGGCGGCTCCCTCAGGTCGAAGCGCTCGAAGGCGTCCCAACTCACCAGCACGCGGCCAAAGCGCGGGTCGTCGACGAAAATGCCACGGTTGCCGGAGTCGACATCGTTGGAGTCGTCGAGCACCAGCTCACGCCCGTCCTTGAGCGTCACCTGCGAGCTACCGCGAGTGCGGCGCTCGATCGACTTGAGCCGGCCAAACTCGATCGACACATCACCATCGCGAGTCTCGCCATCAAGCTTGTCGGTCCACAAGGTCTCGTCCTGGTCCCACTGCACGAAGCCGGTAAAGTCGCCGCTTTCGGTGATCACCGTACCGTAGATCCGCTTCGGGGCCTCCGCATAGGTCGCAGGACCCGCGGCAAACTCGATGAACTCGATGTTCCTCCACTTAATGTCGATCTCACCGAGACTCGGGTCAAAGACCTCGATGTCGGCACCAATATCGTTGGAGCCGCCACTGAGTTCGTAGATCGTGCCGCTATTCATGGTCAGCCGCGTATACCGGCCGGGCTCGATGCGCCGGATATCGCCAAAGCGGGTCACGAACTGGCGCCCCCCCGCGTGGTGATCCTCCCAGGTTACGGCCAACGTGTAACCGAAGATCTTGATCGGCTTGCGGGTCCGACGCTTGGCGTCGGGTATCTCTTCCATGTACTTCAAATCGTGTTTGCTACCGTTGAAGTGGTCACCCCAAGAACTCTCCTCTCCATCCCAGCGCAGGCGCCCTTCGTAGGTTTGGCCACTCTTAGTCTCCACCTTGCCGTAGATAAAGCCCTCGCTAGCGGCCAGAGGCAAGGTTGCGCAGAGCGCGATGGCCGGTACTAGACAGAGTGCCAGAACGTGGTTAACCACAGTCTCGGTCGATCGTAGGGTTTGCATGTTCAACTCCTTATCTCGACGCGGCAGCCAAGCGGCTCCCGCGTGGTTTTCAATCAGAGGCTCCAGCCATCGAGGCGGAAGCTCTCTCCACCCTCGTCTTCGCCCAGAGAGACTCGCCGCCGCTCGCGGCTCCCCGCGGGTTCCCCCACGGTGTCCGAGTCCCTGCCCGCGGCCGAGTCTTCAGCGACCGCTTGCATTACCGACAACATCTCGCGGTGGTAGCGATGATCCGCTTTGAGCAGCTCGGTGGCAATTTCCACGAACCGCGATTCCGTCATCTGCCCTCGATCCTCGCCCAGCACCAACTCGAGAGCACCTGAGTGATCGAGCAAGGGCCGCGACAGCTGACTAGTGCCCACCACCGCCCACAGCCCAAAGACCAGCAAGAACGCTGCCGCCAAGCGCGGCAACCACTCACTTGCAGACCAGCGGCGACGGCCGAACTGGCCCTTGCTAGCCGCAGAAATTCGCCGCCAGAGGTCTTTTGGTGGCTCGTCTGGCGGCTCGGCCTGGTCGCGCAAGCTGCCCAGCGCATGGCCCAAGCGGCGATTGCGCCGGTAGAACTCCTGGCCAGCTGGCGAGTCCAGCAAGCGGTCGATGCTGTTGAGTAGCTCGCTCGACGCCAACTCACCATCGAGCAGGGTCGACAGCTTCAGCTCCAACTGCTGGGCGTCGTCGAGTTTCGAGGTTTCACTCATGACAGGCTCCAACCGGCTTCCGGCAGGCATTCGCCGAGTTGGGCGACTATCTGCTTGCGAGCGCGGTAGATGTTGATCTTGACCAAAGAAGGGCTCCAACCGGTTAACTGGCCGATTTCCTCATAACTACGCTGCTCCACCAGCGCCAGATCGAAGGCACGCCGGTGCGAATCGCTGAGTGATTCAAGAGCCTCGTCGAGACGGCGGGTGAAGGCCCGCCAGGACGCTCGGCGCTCGGGAGAGACAGCGTCGGGATCCAGCCCATCCAGCGGATCCGCCCCGCTCTCGGGGGTCTCCGCCGCCACCACCAAACGAGGCCGGCGGAGCCGGTTGATCATCAGATTGCGAGCAGTGCTCAGCAGATAGCCGCGAAGATTGCCGCCGTCGCGAAACGAGCCGGCGCGGATCGAGCGCACAAAAGTCTCTTGCAGCAGATCCTCAGCCGCGGCGTAGTCCCCCAGCCGGCTACGCAGGAATGCCAGAACAGCCGGCCCATGCGTTTCAAATGCGGTGCGCCAGAAGATCTCGTCTTGTTTCACAGCTTGGCCCAAATTCCTATCTCCACTCGCAGATTCGGGGTCGCGGCTCTCTGGCCACCTGCCCTAGAAGACACCCTAGACCCTGCAAAGTTACAACTCGTGCTTGACAGGGCAAAAGTCATCAGTTACAGTTTGTAACGTTACATATTGTGACACAACCGGTCCATGGCTCAACAAAGCCAAGAACATGCCACGAAGAACAACCCCAGCAGCCGCTACCCGCCAGACTACCGAGCGCCAACTGAGCGACCTTGAGCGCCAGGTGATGCAGACCATCTGGGATCAGGGCACAGCCACCGCCGACCAAGTCCGCCGCCACCTCGAGGCGCGGCGCGAGCTCAAGGATTCTACCATCCGCACCATCTTGCGGCGCCTTGAGGACAAGGGCTTCGTCGACCACGCGGTCGAGGGCAGAACCTACCTCTACCGCGCTCTGATTCGCCCCCGCCGAGCGGCAGCCGAGGCCGTGCGCCAGGTGGTTGACCGACTCTGTGGCGGTTCGGTCGAAGAACTGCTGCTGGGTCTGGTGGACAATCAGCTGCTCAGCGCTGAGCAGCTTGAGCGACTCTCGAAACAGCAGAATAGTGCTTCGACCGAGTTCACCCCGGGCCAAGATCCCAGGGAGTAGACAACTCCCTCTTTGGCACCATGACTTATCAAGTAGCGGAGGCGTGCGACCTGAACCACGGCCTCGTCGGCGACTGGGATGCCACGATAGCGGCAGTTGAAAACCGTCCCCGACCAGTCGTGAATCCTGCCGATCTCTTTCGATAGATTGGTGTTGAGATGCCTCATGAAGTTCGCTAACTGCTCACTATCCGCTGGCGAGGCCAGAAGATGATAGTGATTGGAGGCCACCACAACAGCATGAATATCGACTGCGGACAGACTCCGAGCCTTGGCCAAGCAACCGATAAAAATCTCGTTGAACCGCTTCCCTGGTCGCAGCAAATAGCGACTCTGTAGGGTTCGGCAGGTGACCTCGACAAGCATTCGGGAACGGGGTAAGTAGCGAAGATTTCTGCCCAATACCCTACACAGACGCAAACGGGCTTCCTCTTCTTACTGCCAGTCAGACAATGCCGATTTTGCTGCCCAGGCTGATCTCCCCATACTCAACCCGCCCGCCCCCGCCTCGCCATCTGCTCACCCAGGTCCCCCAGAGCGCTCACCGCGCTCTGGCGGTCGTCGTCGGTCAGCTGCTGTTCGCTGTAGGCGGCGCGGACATAGAGGGTGGTCAGCCTACGTGCTGGATCCTCCAAGAAGCGGAAGCGTTTCTGCACCGTTTGCAGCACATCGTAGGGGGTGTCGCGAGAGTTTCGTGGGTATCCCAGCTGATGGACCACACAGAGCAAGCGACCATAGGCGTTGATCACCGCTTCGTTGGGCGGCAAACCGGTCAGCGCCCCAATCCCGGCCAAGGGGTTCGCCGGAGGCTTGCGGGTCTTTCTTTGGCGCCGCCGCAAGCACCCGAACTTGCCTGCCAACCAGGACCGTAGCCACTTACCGGAACCTCGGCTAGTGAACAACCGCCACAGCCCGAGAATGGCAAAGACCGCCAACAACAGAAGGACCGGCACTTTCAACCATTGGCCAAAGCTGGTGAGCCGGCCAATCACTGAGGCGGCAAAGCCACCGCCGCCATCGCCGCTGGAACGCCCTTCTGATCAAGTTGAGGAATCTGCCGAGGCTCCGGCAGAAGAATCGGCGGATGCAATGTCCCCACTTCGCCGCGGCGAGCCGCCACTGCGCGCCCGGCCAGTACCGTCGGGTTGACCTCGGCCAACCGTCAACGGACTTCCATCATCAGCTTGCCCCGGCGCTACGCCACTACCGCGGAAGGTGACTCCGGGAAACGCCAACATCACCGCCAGCATGATCACCGTCAACACGGCGGCGAGGCCAATCCGCGATGGCACCAGAGCCGCCGAAGGTGGCGCCCCAAAACGCAGCGCCTGGCGAGCCAAACCAAGACCGGAACCCGCCGCCAAGACTACCCCCGTCGCCAGTAGAAAGATGATCACCGCAGCCAAAGCCCGCTCGCCGATCTCTGGCGGCGCGCGGAGCAACAGAGGCTCGCCCAGGGCGAAGGCAGCCAACGCCATCAATGCCAACCGAGCCACGCCGGCGGTCGGATTGCCATGGGCATCAGCCGTGGCAGCAGCGGCGCGGCGGCGGCGCGCGAAGCGGCCCGGCGGACGGCGGCGCTGAGGCGAGAGGTGACGAGTAGGTTGCTGGGCTCGCTTCCTGGCCTCCGTTTGCAACCGCTCGACGCCATAGAGGCGCTTCCCGCTGGGCGGTGACGGGTCGTCTTCGATCGACATCTGGCGGGTTATACGGCTAGCGAAACGCCAAATGGCGATGATGATCGCCAAGTTGATCAGCATTTCCCAACCACCTCTAGATGCGGGCGACCAGGGGGAGACCATCATCACCAAGCCCATTGCGCAGAGCAAGGCCAAGCTGTAGACCTGCTGCCGGTCGGCATCGCCTCCGGCCTTGCCGCAGCGAGCGATCAGCACCGTGGCGACCGCGAAGCATAGGCCGACCTGCTTCAACGCTCTGCCGCCATTGAGAAATACCGAGCGCAGGTCGAGTAGGTAGAACAACAGAGCAACGACCATCGCAATGATCGCCGCGGGTACGACTACATGGTGCGAGAACCAGCCGAAGCCTTCGCTGTCAGCAGCTGTGGCTCGCCTGGATACGGTGGCCTCGACCCTCGCTACTGCAGCCTCCTGTCGGAGCTCGAAAGCACGCTCGCCACAGCGCCGGCAGATCAACAACGAAGCGGTCACACGCACACAATCGCGGCACAACAGCTCATCGCAACCATCGCAAGACAGCTCCGCCGAACGCTGCGGGTGGCTCGCGCAAGGCCCGCCGGCAAGCTCCGCCACCGCTGTGGCCACCCTGCTCACAGCGTCCTTCTCATAGGGCTTGGCACCCCAAACGTCCCAAATCGTCTCCGCTAGCCACCGATAGAGTGGCACGCCGAGCGGCATGGGTGCAGGCGGCAGGGCGGCGGCAGCTTCGGCAGAACCGGCAATCCACACCACGGCGACTTCGAATCCGGACTGACGCAAACCTTCCAGTGCCGCAGCAAGTGCCAGATCGAGCTTCGGAGTGATCACCATCAGCACCAGCGACCGGAGCAGACGCGGCAGTTCGGCAGTCAGTAGACCCGGCAACGTCATCCCCTCGCTAGGCTCGATCCTGGCCAACGCCAAGCGCAGCCGCTGGCGTTGCCAGGCGCCACTGGCAGGCTCGATTTCAAGCGGCGGCAACTCGCCGCCGCTGACGCTTTCCACCCACCGCTAACGCCCGATCGAGCCGGCGAAGGGTACCTTCCTGCCAATCCTCGGCGAAGCTCTCGGCGGCATCGCCGCCGTTGGCCAACAGACCTACCATTTGCTCGCCGGCGAGCACGAACTCGGCCAGCGAAGCCGCGGCGGTCACGGCCAGCTCGACCCTCGGGTCGGGCAATTCGTCGGCCGGGTCAAAGTCAGGGTAGGCAACCCGTCCCATCTCCATCACCAACAACGCACCATCGAGCACCGCCGGCTCGAACACCTTGACCTGGAGTTCTCCACTGCGGGCCGTAGCTCGCCAATGCACTCGGCGCAGAGAATCGCCTGGACGGTAGGCTCGGACGCCTTGAAACCGGGCTGGATCTTCAAAAAGGCCATTGCGGCGCGGCACTTCGTGGATGGGTCGGTGACCCAGTGGCCAACCATCGCCAATCGGTACTACGCGGGGCAGAACGGTGAGAAATACCGGCCCTCCATCATCTTTGAGGCGTCGTACCAAGCCGAACGGCCCACTCGCTTCGACCACCGCCGGCCCGACTCGGAAAAGCCCCCGCCGAGTGCTGTGCAAGCGGTAAGAGAGGCTCATTTCGCCAGCCGCTGGGACCGAGGCGAAGCGGGCCGTCGAGCCTTCGACATCGAGCCCTGGCCCAACCTGCTCACGCCAGAACAGCCACCAAGCCGGCCAACGCTTGGTATTGGCCAAGACCAGGGCGGCATCGGTCACTCCGCCAAATTCGATCTCATTCGTGGTCAAGCTCCGACGCAGCTCGATGCCAGCCAAGCTGAACGAGGCCAACGCCACCGCCAGGATCATCAAGCCGGCCGCGGTCAGGGCGGAGACAAGGAAAAATCCCGCCGAGAAGATCGACAGCAGGAGACCTAGCAAAGCCACCAGCAAGCCCCAGACCCAGGGCCTACTGATGCCCGCGCCGGCCTCTAGATCGCTCACTGTTGCT
This sequence comes from Candidatus Multivoradales bacterium, assembly GCA_965248925.1. GTDB lineage: Bacteria > Acidobacteriota > Thermoanaerobaculia > Multivoradales > J023 > CBDFLE01. Next base: position 108,707 of record CBDFLE010000006.1, read on the forward strand.
GCTGGGCTCAACTACGGCCCCTACCCAGGTCCATGATCACCTCAGTCTGGGCTGAGCCGCGGCGTCACTCGCGGCGCCGTGGGTGGCCACGACCGGCATCGGAATACGGCCAAAGACCTCGTCGATCACCTGCCGCGGGCTGCGTTTGGACAGACGGCCTTCGGCGCCGAGAATCACCCGGTGGCAAAGCACCGCCGGATAGAGCTGCTTGACATCGTCGGGGAGGACAAAATCACGGCCAGCCAGCGCCGTCTTGGCTTGCGCCACTCGGTATAGAGCCTGGCTGGCGCGCGGCCCGGCGCCGAGTACCAAATCGCGATTACCACGAGTGCCAGCGATGAATCGCACTAGCCAGCGCCGCACTTCGGCATCAACGTGGACTTGGCGGATGCGTTCCTGCAGCTGGCGGAGAACCAGGGGCGAGAGCACCTGTTGCACCTCTTCGAGCGGCTCGCCGGCAGTCCCTCGCACCAACATCTCCTCTTCAGCCGCGGCGCTCGGATAGCCCACCGAAAGACGCATCAAAAAGCGGTCGAGCTGCGCCTCAGGCAGTGGGAAGGTGCCTTCGTGCTCGACCGGGTTCTGGGTCGCAATGACGAAGAAAGGGGGATCCAGGCGGTAGGTCTTACCCTCGATACTGACCTGACGCTCAGCCATCGATTCGAGTAGCGCCGCTTGCGGCCGCGGCGTCGCCCGATTGATCTCATCGGCCAGCATGCAGATCACCACCTGCTGCAACACCGGCCGCTTGCCGTAGATTACTTTCTCCAGTTGCTCAACCACCGCCGCGGCGGCCTCTTTGACCTGCTTCAGACCTTTTCTCGACTGTTGGTCTTAGCAGTCCGCGCTGCATACCCCGGTCTACGCCCGGACCCGCTCCTACGTCCTTGGCAGATCCAGTATCCCCCGCCAGCGCGGTCAACGCTGCAACTCTACGAGATCTTCTTCCGGCATCATCCAACAGACTGTGCAAATTACAAGATCTTGAATCCGACGGGACTTCGCCGCCGAACGTCAGCCCTCACGATTCGCCCAGCAGTACAAGAGGGGCCCCAGCTCATCCCCGGAAAGAAGCATTCCAAACTTGCGGGAAAACGGACAGACACCCCAAGTCGATTCCGGCACAAAATTTGAACCAGCCCCAGGTCAGAAAAAGATTAGGAATGCTCGCCGGCTCCGGCGAGGGGAAAGCGACGCCCAAGGAGAGGCGCCCGACTGCTACTGCCGGGAGCTGCTGGAGTTAGTTCGACTGGCCCGTCTGATCACGGCCAAGGAAGCTCTTGTCAGCCCTGGATAGTGAGCCTGGTCGCTGGCCGGCCAGCGGCGCCTCCACCTGCGGATCACGAAAATCTGCGCCCGGATCGCCGCCCTGAGATTACCCGCGCGGGATCAGTCCGGCGCCAGCATCGAGAGCATCGGCTGCCAGTAGTTCTCGTGCCAGCCTGTTTCGAGATGCTCTCGCTCCGAGTCCGGGAAGCCGGCGTGGTCGAGGGCAATCTGGGTGCCCTCGCCTTCCTGGGTCAGCTCAAACCGGACAATCGAGTAGACCCCCTGCTCCCAGGTTTTCGCTCGCCACGCCTGCACCAGAAGTACACCGGCTATGCCCTCGACGGTGCGGCCAACGATCATGCCGCCGAAGAGGGAGAACCGCCCACCGTTGGCGGGGTCGATATCAGCCGGGGCACCGCCAGCCATGGCACTGAACTGACTGGAGTCCATAAGAATGTCGTAAACTCTCGAGGGCGATGCTGGGACGGTGATTTGCTGGAGAATACGGTGTGACATCTTCTTACTCCTGCTGCGGTTGAGCGGCTCTAGGCCAAACCACCGATCAGTCGATCTCGCACATGCAGTGGGCGTAAACCCCGTTAGGATCGTCAAACACTTCGAGCAGCTCGGCTTCGCGCTCGAGATAGCCAACCATCCGCCGCAGGGAGCTGCTCGGCCGCAGCTGCTGGACTTCGGGCTCGACCCAAGCGACGGCGCGGGCCATCATGTCGCCGAGCAAGCGGTCTTTGAAGCTCAGCGCCTTTTCGCGGAAGTCGACCTGGTATTCCTCACCCAGGCCAGCCTTCTCGGCCGCCGAGGCGATGGCGTCGGACAGGCCACCGAGCTGATCCACCAAGCCTAGACGGTGAGCATCCTCACCACTCCACACCCGGCCACGAGCGATCTTGTCGACCTCTTCGACGGTCATCCCGCGGGCCTCGGAGACCCGGCTAAGGAATTCGCGATAGCCCTTGTCGATCACCAGCTGGATGATCTCACCCACCCGCGGATCGAGCTCGCGATCGGGGCGGAATGCGCCGGCCAGCCAGTTGGTGCCAATCCCGTCCACCTTCATGCCGGCGTGCCGTTCGAGGGGTTTCTGGTAAGTCGGCACCATGCTGAAGATACCGATCGAGCCGGTGATCGTATTCGGCGCCGCCCAGATCTCGTCGGAAGCGGTGGAGATCCAATAGCCACCGGAAGCCGCTACCGTACCCATCGACACCACCACCGGCAAGCCGGCCTGGCGAGCGAGCACGAACTCACGACGGATGATCTCGGAAGCAAAAGCGCTGCCGCCGCCGCTATCGACCCGCAAGACCAGAGCCTTGACGTCGTCGTCGAGGCGAGCTTTACGGATCAGCCGGGCGGTCGAGTCACCACCGATCGCACCGGGGGGCTGGTTGCCGTTGAGAATCGAGCCCTTGGCGACGATCACCGCCACCTTGTCACCCTTCTTGCCGCCAAAGCGGCGCGGGCGGTCTTCACCGATCGCTTCCAGGTAGCTATCGAGCGAGATCTGGTGGAAGCTGAGGCTATCCTCGTCCTCGCCGACCAGCTCGATCATCCGTGCGCGGACCTCGTCGCGAGTGCCGATCTGGTCCACCAAACCGGCCTGCTGCGCCATCTCCGCCATATGGCCTTGCGCATCGGTGAGCTGCTGGTTGAGCTGTTCGACCCCATTGCGGATCGCCTCGACGCTGATGCCGCGATGGGCCGCCACGTCGGCCAGATACGAACGCCACAGATCGCCCAACCAATCCAGGTTGGCCTCGCGCGCCTCATCCGACATGCTGTCGCGCAAGTAGGGCTCGACCGCTGACTTGTATTCACCGACTTTGAAGACGTTCCAATCCACCTCGAGGCGATCGATAGCCTGCTTGTAGTAGGTCCGGTACCGACCGAAACCCTCCAAGACCACCGTTCCCATGTGGTGCAGATGCACCTCGTCCGCCAGCGAAGCCAAGTAGTACTGACCACTGCTGTAGCTGTCGGCGGCGGCGATGACCTTCTTGCCGCTAGCCTTGAAATCCTCAATTGCCGCCCCGAGTTCACCGAGCTTACTCGGACCGACACCACTCATCCCTTCCAGGTGTAAATAGAGAGCCTGAATGCGGTCGTCGTCCTTGGCCGCCGCCAGGGCGTCCAGTAGATCAGCCAGCAGGGCTTGGGGTTGGTCGCGATCGAGCGCTTTGTCGAGGGCGCGCGAGAAAGAGGTACCGCTGAGCTGCTCGACGACGTTACCGCTCGGGTTGAAGACCAGCGCCGCTTTCTTCGGCACTTCGGGGCCCTTGTCGCGAGCCAACATCACCAACAAGCCCACGAGGATCAACACGAACAGAGCGTTGAGAGCCACTCGTCGGGCCAAGTCGAGGCCTCTAAACAGCCCGCGCAGGGCGTTTCCAATCTTGCTATTGCCTTTGCTCACTACTGATTCTCCTGGGAATTCTGGCGGTCAGAGAGCCCACCGAAACCAGCTCGGATTCAGTGTCCCTTATTTCTATTTCTCGATCACATTTGCCTGGCTTCACACGCCGGCAGGCTGCTGGCGCGGCCGTAACTCTAACTTACGGTGAACCGCTGGCAAATGTTCTACTCCTCTGACCCGTGAAATGACTGCTTTCTCCACCCCTCTCAACCCATCTCGACCCGGAGGGAGGTAGCGGTGGCTGGCCTGCACGCCGTGGTGTTGATCACCTCTGGCTAGCAAGGCGGTTCAGGCCGGCCGACCCGTGGCGGCCTGTTATGCTCCGCCAAGTCTCCCCAGGTCCCGCACCGAATCATGAAGAACTACCTCGACTTGCTGCGCCGAGTGCGCCACCACGGCACGGCGAAGAGCGACCGCACCGGCACCGGTACGCTGAGCCAATTCGGTTGCCAGATGCGTTTTGACCTCGCCGACGGCTTTCCTCTGCTGACCACCAAGCGGGTGCACCTGAAATCCGTGCTGCACGAGCTGCTGTGGTTCCTAAGCGGCTCCACCAATCTGGGCTACTTGCGTCAGAATGGGGTCAAGATCTGGGACCAGTGGGCCGACGAGGAGGGAGAACTCGGCCCGATCTATGGCTACCAATGGCGTTCTTGGCCCAGCGCTGACGGCGGCCACATCGATCAACTGGCCGAAGTGGTCGAGCAGATTCGCCGCCAGCCGGATTCGCGGCGCTTGCTGGTCAGCGCCTGGAACGTCGCCGACCTCAGCCGCATGGCGTTGCCGCCTTGCCACACCCTATTCCAATTCCACGTCAGCGATGGCCGGCTCTCATTGCAGCTCTACCAACGCAGTGGCGATCTATTTCTCGGCGTGCCGTTCAATATTGTTTCCTACTCGGCCCTGTTGCTGATGGTGGCCCAGGTCACCGGTCTCGAAGCCGCTGAATTCATCCACACATTGGGGGATACTCACCTCTACCAAAATCACCTGCGGCAAGCCGATGAACAACTCGCCCGCACCCCCGGCCCCCTGCCGCGACTGCGCCTGGACCCGGCGATCCGCCGCCTCGACGACTTTCGCTACCAGCACTTCAGCATCGAAGGTTACGAGCCACAGGCAACAATTCGCGCACCTATAGCGGTATGAGCCGACCCGCGAAGCGAGCCCGCGGCAAGCGGCGCATCTCGATGATCGTAGCCATGGCCCACCAGCGGGTGATCGGTCGCGATGGCGACCTGCCCTGGCATCTGCCCGACGATCTGCGACATTTCAAGGCCACCACCCTGCGCCATCCGGTGCTGATGGGACGCAAGACTTTCGACTCGATCCTCGGTCGGCTCGGCAAGGCGCTACCGGGGCGGCGCAACCTGGTGCTGAGCCGCGATCCGAGCTACCACGCGGCTGGGGCTGAGACTTTCACCACCTTGGACCAAGCGCTGTTGGCGGCCGACTGCGACGGTGAGAGGAAAACCTACAGCAAAGGCAACGACGATAGGAGCGAACTCTTCGTCATCGGTGGCGCCGAGATTTACCGCCTGGCCCTGCCCTTCGCCGAACGCCTCTTTCTCACCCGCGTCGACGCCACGATCGACGGCGACACTCGCTTTCCCCGACTCGACGACGACTGGCGGCTGGTCTCGCAAGAGGCTCACCCGGCAGATCCACGCCACGCCTATCCTTTCACTTTCGAGCTCTGGCAGCGTGAGGCGGCGCAGCCCGCCCCGCCGCTAGGGCCGCCGAGCGAGCAAGATGAACCACAGCGCCGCGGCTGAGCCCAGCGTCCAGCGCGGTAGCAGTCAAGACGCTGCCATCCAGAGCTGTAGCGACCTGCCTGGCACCGCCCTGAGCGATCTACTGCATCGGTTTGGCCTCGACCTCGGCTGGGTCGCCGAGGGTGCCGAGATTCCCGGTAGCCACTGGGGAGCACCGGAAGCCGGCCTGTTGCGAGGCAAGGTTTGGGTACGCGGCGATACGCCGGTTCACTCCGCTCTGCACGAGAGCTGTCACCTGATCTGCATGGACGACCAACGCCGCGCCCAAGTCGACACCGATGCCGGCGGCGAAGACTTCGAGGAAGACGCGGTTTGCTACCTGCAGATCTTGCTCGCCGACCAACTGCCGACCGTTGGCCGCGATCGCCTGATCGCCGACATGGACGCCTGGGGCTACAGCTTCCGCCTCGGCTCGGCCAGGGCCTGGTTCGAGCAGGACGCCGAAGAGGCGCGAGCGTGGCTGATCGAGCAACGATTGATCAACCCGGAGGAGACACCAACCTGGCGACTTCGATAGGCTGCTTTAAACCGACCCTCAAGGAACCGTCATGAGCAAGACTCGCACCGAAACCGACAGCATGGGCCCGATCGAGGTCCGCGCCGACCGCTATTGGGGCGCTCAGACCGAGCGCTCGCTGCATCATTTCGAGATCGGCCACGACCACTTTCCGCGCCCCATGATCCGCGCCCTCGGCGTACTCAAGAAGGCCGCCGCACTGGTCAACGGCGATCTCGGCACCCTGCCCCAAGACACTGTCGAGCTGATCGTCCGCGCCGCCGACGAAGTGATCGACGGTCGGCTCGACCAGCACTTCCCCCTCTTTGTCTGGCAGACCGGCAGCGGCACCCAGACCAATATGAACACCAACGAGGTGATCTCCAATCGCGCCATCGAGCTGGCCGGCGGCGAGCTGGGGTCGAAGGATCCGGTGCATCCGAACGACCATGTCAACCACGGTCAGTCCTCCAACGACACCTTCCCCACCGCCATGTACATCGCCGCCGCCGAGCAGGTCGAGCACCTCCTCAAGCCCAGCGTCGGCGCCTTGCAACAAGCGTTGGCGGCCAAGGCCGCGGCCTTCAGCGAAATCGTCAAAGTCGGTCGCACCCACCTGCAGGATGCCACCCCGCTGACCCTGGGGCAGGAGTTCTCGGGCTACGCCGCCCAGTTGGAGCAAGCGCTGGCCGGCATCGAGGCCACCCTGCCACAGGTCTACGAACTGGCCTTGGGCGGTACCGCGGTGGGTACCGGCCTCAACACCCACAGAGAGTACGCCCTACGCTCAGCGGCCAAGATCGCCGAGCTGACCTGCCTGCCCTTTACCAGCGCGCCGAATAAATTTGCCTCTCTGGCCGCCCACGATGCCTTAGTCGGTTTGCACGGTGCGCTCAAGACTCTGGCTTGCGCGCTGATGAAGATCGCCAACGACATCCGACTGCTGAGCTGCGGCCCGCGCAGCGGCATCGGCGAACTCATCCTGCCGGCTAACGAACCCGGTTCGTCGATCATGCCGGGCAAGGTCAATCCCACCCAATGCGAGGCCTTGACCATGGTCAGCGCGCAGGTCATCGGCAACGACATGGCGGTCACGGTTGGCGGCATGAGCGGCCACTTCGAACTCAACGTCTTCAAGCCTTTGATGATCCACAACGTGCTGCACTCCCTACGTCTGCTGGGAGATAGCTGCCGCAGCTTCCGCCAGTTCTGCGTCGATGGTATCGAGCCCAACTTGGCACGCATCGAGCAGAATCTCTACGGTAGCTTGATGTTGGTCACCGCGCTCAATCCCCACATCGGCTACGACAACGCCGCCAAGATCGCCAAGCACGCGCACGCCGAGGGCACCACCTTGAAAGAGGCCTCCATAAAGCTCGGCCTACTCACCGCTGAACAATTTGACGACTGGATCGTGCCGGTGGAGATGACCCAACCACGGGACTGAGAAGCAGCTGGTAGGATTTCGCTTCGCCAATCCCTAGCAACTTCATAGCTCGGAACGAAAAAGATGTCTCGATCCCTCGTCCAACGCCTGCTCGACCGCCGCTTTCCCCAGCTGATGGGCCTTTACTTAGGCATCAGTTGGGGCCTGATTGAGGTCGCCGATTGGACCGTCGCGCGCTATCTGCTGTCCAAACACTGGGTCGATCTGGTGCTGATCATCGCCGTCACCTTGATTCCCACCGCCGTCCTATTGGCCTGGAACCACGGCAAGGCGGGCCGCGATCGGGTGCCGCTGATCGAGAAGATCGGCATCCCAATCAATCTGATGTTGACCGCCACCCTGCTGGTCAGCCAGCTGCAGGGCAAACCACTGGGAAGAGCCGCCGAGAGAGTGCAGATCGTCAACGAGCAGGGGCAGACTGTCGAGAGGCTGATTCCCAAGCAGGGGTTGCGCACCCGCGCCGCGTTGTTCTTCTGGCGCAACGACAGTGGTGACGAGTCGCTCGACTGGCTGTGCTACGGCTTTCCCAAAATGCTGGAGCGAGATCTGGAACAGGATCTCTTTTTCAGCGGCACCACACCCACCAACACCGCATTGCTGACCCGGCTGCGGCGAGCTGGCTTCGCAAACGCCCTCGAGGTCCCGGTGGCCTTGCAGAGCGAACTAGCGAAAGATCATCGCCGCGCCTTTTTCGTTGACGGCGCATTCGATCGCCAGGGCGATGTCTACCAGCTTCGCGCCACCATCTACAGCACCCAACCGGCGCGGCAAGTGGCCGAGCACCGCTTGGAGGGTGCCGATCTGCTGAACCTGGTAGATCAGCTGGCGGTCAAGATTAAGCCCGATCTGCGGGTCCAGAAGAGCGGCAATCGGCTATCTAACGACTTGCCGGTGTCGCAACACATGACCGCCGACGTCGAAGCTGCAAGGCATTTCTTCGCTGGGCTGGTCGCCGAGGATCTCGAAGGCAACTACCAAGCCGCCGCCGGCTTCTACCGCCAGGCCACCGAAGTCGATCCGACCTTCGCCAGCGCCCAGCTGATGCTGGCCAGCACCTCGCTGCAGATCGGCGACACGGCAGCCGCCACCACCGCCATCCAGCAGGCCTTGCAACACGACTATCGACTGCCCGAGCGTGACCGCTTCCGAGCTCGTGGTCTGAGCTACAGCTTGAAGCAAGAAGCGGAGAAGATCGGCCCGCTTTTTGAGCAGTGGACCGAGCTTTACCCGACCGACATCGCTGCCCACGGCAAGCTGGCGAACCACTATGTCCGTGCCAGCCGCCTGGACGAGGCACTCACCGTCTATCTACGGATTCTCGAGATCGACCCCGCTGCCGACCAAGTGCGCCCTGAGATCGCTCGCCTGCTGAGCGTCCGTGGCGACCACGGCGGTGCCCTCGCACAGCTAGAGCAACACGCTGCCGACCATCCGGACGACCCCGAGACCCAGCTACACATCGGTCAGCTGCACTGGATCAGCGGCGAGCTGCCCGAGGCCCGGGCCGCCTTTGAAAAAGCCAGCTTGCTGTCAGAAGACGGTAACTTGCTAGCGCTGACGGCGATCGGCTCGGTCGATCTGGCAGAGGGCAAGGTCGACGCGGCCCGGCGACGGCTCCAAGCCCTCGCCGGCAGTGCGCGGGATCCCAAAGCGGTAGGGCACTTGCTCAACTTCCGCTTGACGATCGACATGATGACCGGTCAATACAGCCAGGCGGTCAATGATCTCGATGACTTCTTCGAGGGCGGCAAGCACGGCCTGCCACCGGTGATGACCTTGCTGCTGCCTTCCGCATTATCGGACCTCTACGTCTACGCTGGCCAGACCGAGCGCGCCCTAGCCAACGTCAGAAAGGTCGAGAGCCTGCCGCCGCCTCTCGGCGCCGAAGCCCACACCGGCTACCTGAAGCTCTACATGGCCAGCGGCGAGCCCGATCTGCTAGAGCCGCACCTGCAGCCGGTCACCGAACATCTGAAGAAGTATCAAGCCGACGTCAACCTTTACTTCGTCGAGCAGGCCCGCGGCCGGATGTTGGAACTACGGCAGGACTACGCTGGCGCCACGGCGGCCTTCAGCAAAGCCATCGAGGTCCACTCGACCAGCATTCTCAAGGGAATGGACTCCCTGATTCCGGTCAGGCTCTACACCTCCCTCGGCCACAACCAACGGCTCGCCGGTGACCGCACCGCCAGCCGCGGTAGCTTGAGCGAAGCACTGCACCGCTTCCCCTACCATCCTGAAGCCAATCTAGAGATGGCCAAGCTACTGCGCGACGAAGGTGATCACCAGCAGGCCCGGCAACATCTCGACCGAGCCCTATTGATGTGGCAAAACGCGGACCCGAACTACCCCCCCGCCAGCGAAGCGCGAGCGCTGGCAGACGAGCTGCTTTAGGCGTCGGCGAGCGCCCGCGTTTGCGCCCTCCGCTGACTATTCGAGACCCACTCGCCGGTAGCGAATCTCCTGTCGCCCTGGTTGCAATGTCATTCTTTCTTCAGGATCTGAGGCAAACCTGCCACGCTCTGTTCAGGGCTCGCGGGCTATCGCTGACTGTGCTGGTGATCCTTGCTTTAGGTTTCGGACTCAATGCGGCAATGTTCTCGGCCGCCTATCAACTGCTACTCAGACCGCTGCCCTTTGACCAGCCCGAACGACTGCTGGCGGTGTTCGAGACCCGGGCCGATGGCGGCCGCGCCGGCGTCGCGCTAGCCAACCTGCTCGACTGGCGCGAGCAGGGCAGCAGCTTCTCCGGCCTCGCCGCTTACCGCAAGCGCAGCTTCGGACTCAAAGCCCGTGAGCAGGCCACAGTGGCAGTGGTGCAAGTCGGCATGGTGACGGCGGATTTTCTGCCCTTGCTCGCCAGGGCCCCAAACCTCGGACGGTTCTTCGATGAACCACAAGAGCGAGCCGAAGCCGCTGTTGTGGTGCTGACCGACGCGACCTGGCGCCAACATTTCGCCGCCGACCCCGAAGTGCTAGGCCGCAGCCTGCGACTCAACGAGGTCCCGTACCTGGTGCTGGGCGTTCTGCGGCCAGGCTTTGACTTCAAAATCGATGGCCAGGAACTCGGCGCCTTCATCCCTATCAGCCACCGTGACTACGGCCACTCGCGCGACGTGCGCACTCTGGGAGCCGTCGGCCGCTTGGCCGCCGGAGTGACGCTCGAGCAGGCGCGCCAAGAACTGCACGCCATCGCCGACCGACTGGCCAGCGATTTTCCCGCCACCAACGCCGAGATCGGCGCCGACTTGGAAAGTCTGCACCAGGCCCTGACCGGTAGCAACCGCCGCCCCTTGCTCCTGCTGCTAGGCGCCGGCCTCCTGCTCTTGCTGATCGCCGCCACCAGTGTCGCCAATCTGCTGGTAACCCGGCTGGTGACCCGCCTGCGGCAAGTAGCGGTGCGCTTCGCTTTGGGCGCCAGACCTGCCCGCGTCGGCCGCTTGTTCTTCCTCGAGACTGCGACCTTGTCTATTGCCGGCGCCGCCTTGGGGCTGTTGTTGGCGCGCGCTTTTCTCGCTTTGCTACCCCGAGTCTTGCCATTGATCGGCGGCAGCGGCAGCGTTCCCAGACTTGATTCGCTGAGCCCTGACTTCAGCACGGTTCTCTTCTCTCTGCTCTTGGCGGCCGCCGCGGCGCTCCTCTTCGGCACTCTGCTGAGCTGGCTGGCTCGACGCTCCAACCTCGGCCAGCTGCTCAGGGAAAGCGGCTCGCAGGGGTCGTTGCGCGGCCGCCTCCGCAGCGGCCTGGTAGTGACTCAGGTAGTGCTCAGTGTGCTGTTGCTGCTGGGCGCTGGCTTGCTGTTGCGCAGCTTCTCTAACCTGCTGTCGAGCCATCCTGGATTCAACTCTGAACGGATCCGCCACTTCGGCATCGGCCTGCCGGAGCAGCGCTACGATAGCGAAGAGAAGATCCTCGCTTTTCATCACCGCTTGCTCGAAGAACTCGGCGACCTGCCGGCGGTCGAGGCGGTCGGCGCGGTAGTCCGACTACCGCTGGCCGGCAGGGGCATGCGGGCCGGTTTCTACCAGGTCGATCCGGCGGACTCGCCGGTGTTCAGCACGGCGATCAACATCGTCAGTCCTGGCTATTTCGCCACTCTCGGCACGGCGTTGGTGGCGGGCCGCGAGTTCGACTGGACCGATGGGCTAGAGGCGACGCGGGTGCTGCTGGTCAATCATGCCTTCCGCCGCACCTACTTTAACGATCAGCCGCCGCGCCAGGTCCTGGGCCGCCGCCTCGCCCTGAGCTGGGCCAGTCCTTCCCATCCGCGGGGCTCGGCCTGGGAGATCGTCGGCGTGGTTGACGATATCCGCCAACGTAGTCTGGAGCAGCAGGCCGAACCGGCAGTATTCCTATCGCTGGGCCAATTTCCCGCCGAAGGCTGCTCGTACGTCTTGCGTGAAGTCCCCAACGCGCCCGACTTGGGGCCGCAAGTGGCGGCAGCGGTGGCCCGCAGCGACAGTGATCTACAGCGCATTTCCCTCGGTTCGCTGCGCCGGCTGGTGGTCGGCAGTCTGGGAGATCGGCGCCTGGGTCTATGGCTCACCGGCGGCTTTGCCGGCCTCGCCCTGGCCTTAACCTTGGTTGGCATCTATGGCGTTCTTTCCTTCCACGTCGCACAGAGCGCTCGCGAGACGGCGATCCGGATCAGCCTGGGCGCCGCCCCGGCGCAGATCCGCGGCCGGGTGCTGCGATCGAGCCTGGGACTGACCATGCTCGGCTGCGTTCTCGGCATCGCCGCTTTCTGGTTTCTCGGCCAGCTGCTGGAGAGTCAGCTCTACGGCGTCGACCGTCACGATTTGACAACCCTGGTGGCGGTGGTGGGGGTGCTGGCGGCAGTGGCCATTGCCGCCGCTCTGTTTCCCGCGCTCCGAGCCAGCCGAGTGGCGCCGATGAGAGCGCTACGTGAACACTGAGAGCACCTCCTCCGCCAAGGCCGCGCAGCCTCGACCCAGGCTCGGCATGGCAGGCTTTGGCGAACACTTCTGGCCCAGCCTGAATCGCACTCGCCAGTTTTACCTTGACGCCCTCGGACCGGCATTCGAACTCCTTCACCTCGATTCGGCCACTACCCCGGACCCGGCTGCCGGAGGCTCGGAGGCCGGGTCGACGCTCGCCCTGTCGGGCTTGCTCAACTTCAGCGGCGACTTCGCTTGGCAACTCGACCCCCATCCCGAACAGCCGCTGATCTTCAGCATGCACGGCGGGCCGATCTTGAGCCAAGAGTTCCTCTACCGCCACCTCGGCCGGCTCGAATCGACTGATGTGCTGTTGGTCAACTGCACCTCGGATCAGAGCATTCTGCGGCAGATGTTCGATGACGCCACCCCACGGCTCGCCCACCTGCCCCTACCGGTGGGCAGTGAGCACTTCCAGCCGCGACCCCGCGCCGAATGCCGACGGCGGCTGCCGATCGAGCCCGTGGATCACCTGGTGGGTTTTGTCGGCCGTCTGCTACCGCAGAAGGGTCTGCATCAATTCCTGCGCCTGTTGGCGGATCTCCGCCAGCGCCTGCGGCCACGAACGGTGGGAGGCGTGGTGGTGGGAACTTACTGGATGGACTACCCGGTGCTACCCTTCGTCACCGAGACCTATCCGGAAGAGATCAAGGCGTTGATCGCCGAACTCGAGTTGGGCGACAGCCTGACCTATTTCCCCGCTCGACTCAGCGACGACGAACTCGCCTCCTGCTACGGCGCCCTGGATGTGCTCATCCATCCCACCAGCAGCATCGACGAGAACTTCGGCTATACAGCGCTCGAAGCCATGGCCTGCGGCACCCCGGTGGTCGGCGCCGCTTACGGCGGGCTGAAAGACACCGTCATCGACGGCGAAACCGGCTTCTTGATGCCGACCTGGGCTAGCCGCAGCGGTATTCGCATGGATCTGGACCACGGGCTCGACCAGGTCTGCCGTTTGCTCGACGACGACCCGCTGCGACAGCGTTTTTCCGCCGCCGCGGCCCAGCGTGCGCACCAGGTCTTCTCGGTGCCGGTGTGCGCCGAGCGCTTGCGCCGCGCGATCGAAGAGTCGGCTGCTGCCCGGCACCGCGGCGAAGCCCGCCCCTTGCGGCGCCGAAAACCCCCTGAGCCCGCTACCGAACTCGGCTTGCTACCCCCTACCGCAATCCCCTGGGAGGCGTATTCGCCGGTCGTCGAACACTACGTCAGCGGACCACCGCCACGACCGTCCGCCAACGATCGCTTGCGCTTGGCGGCTCCTCTGATCACTCTCGCCGGAGGCGGCCAGCGACTCGCAGATCCGGCCTGGCCAGCTACTTTCCAGCTCACCACCGCCGACAGCGAGTCCCTCGGACAGTGCGGACGCTCCTTCACCCGCGCCCAGTTGGAGCAGGCTCTCACCGCAGCCGGCGCGGCGGTCGAGAACCGAGTGCAACAGTGGCTCGACCTCGGATTGCTGCTAGCGAACCCGGCGGATGGCTGATCTTCTCTCCACCCCACCGACGCTGGCCGTTATCATCCCGTGGTGCGACCGGCCGGAGATCTCCGCCACTCTGGAGAGCAACCGAGCCGCCCTCGCCGACCCCGGCTTGCAGCTGCTGGTGGTCAACTGCGGTGGCGACCTGGCCGAACTCGATCGGCTTTTGCAAAGTACCGCGTTGCCCGGCCTGAGCCGCCTAGACCTCCCCGGCGCCAGCTTCAACAAGGCCCTGGCCCTCAATGCCGGGGTCGCGGCCACCGACGCCGCTGAGCTGTTCTTTCTTGACACCGACATAGTGCTGGCGGACAATTTTCTCGACCGTGCGCGGCGCCGTCTAAGCTCTAACACCTTTGTGACCGTACAGCAGGTGGTCGAGAATTCGCCACCCCCACGCCACCACCTGTCCGGCCTGCATGAAATAGCGCACTTGATCGAATTGGTCAGCGCCGATGGCACCACGCAAATCGAGACCAACCGCAGCCGCCCGGCGGACGGTAGCCGTAGTGGACCCGGCTTGATCCTGCTGCGCCGCGAACACTTCCTGGCCATCGACGGCATGAATTCCGACCTCGAAGGCTGGGGTTTCGAAGACCTCGACTTGGTAACGCGGCTGCAGCTCGCCCAAGGCCTGCGGCGACGATCGGTCGGCACCGTTGTACATCTCACCCACGACGATGAGGTGCGCACGCTCGGCGCCAACGACCGTGCCGAGAGTGAGGCCCGCAACCGGATGCGGGCGTTCTACAACTACGGCCAGCGGCACTACCTGGGCACCTACGACGACGACCTACAGCAGTGGCGTGAACACTGGACCCAGCACCGGTTCGAGCCGCTCAAAGCAGCCTGCGGTCAGCGTCCACAGCCTCTTTCGCCGACCCCGAGCCTGCGCCTCAGCGTAGTCGACCAGGTGCCGTTGCGCCACGGCGATTCGGCAGCCGAGGCCCTCGGCGAATGCGTCGAGTTGGCGCGGACGGTCGAGCGCCTCGGCTACCAGCGGTTTTGGATCGCCGAGCATCACAACGCCTCGTCATTCGCTTGCACCAGTCCCGAAGTGCTGATCCCATTGGCCGCCGCCGCCACTCGCCACCTGCGGATCGGTAGCGGCGGGATGCTGCTGCGCAACACCTCGGCCCTCAAAACAGCCGAGCTCTTCCGAACCTTGAGTTCGTGCTTTCCGCACCGCCTCGACCTCGGAATAGGGGGCGCCACCGGCGGCGACCCCCTGACTTCGAACGCCCTCGCCCATCCTCGCCCGGTGCTCGACTCCAAGACCTATGGTCAGCAGGTTCGTGACTTGTTGGGATTTCTCGCCGGCCAGCTGCCGAGCGCACACGACTTCGCCACCATCCGTTCCCAGCCTGGACCTCCCAACGCTGCCTTGCCCGAGGTGTGGCTGCTGGGTTCGAGCCCGCACAGCGCGCAGCTGGCCGGCGAGCTTGGCCTGAGCTACGCTTTTGCTGATTTTCTGACTGACAATCGCCAGCTGGCAGAGGTCGCCGCCGACGCTTATCGCGAAGCCTTCAAGCCGTCACCGGCTCTCGTGGCGCCACAGATGCTAATCGCGGTCGAAGCGATCTGCGCTCCGACTGAAGAGGAGGCTCGCCACCTCGCCGCTAGCCGACTGGTCGATTGGTTCGCCGAACTCTACGGTCTACAAGGCTTGCTACCTGCCGACGAGGCAGCGAACCTCGGGCTCGACAGTCGCCACGGGAAAGTCTTCGACCAGTTCGCTGGGCGTTGCCTGGTCGGCTCTCCAGCACAGGTCCACAACCACCTGCTCGACATCGCACAACGGACCGCGGTGCAGCAGTTCTCCATCATCACCAACTGCTACGCATTCGAGAGCCGTTGCCGGTCGTATCAATTGCTAGCCAGCGAACTCGGCCTCTAGGCCCACCTCCTGACCATACGTTTGACACTGGCCAATTACTCCTTGCGCTGGGAACTTTTCGCCGCCGAGTTCGTTGGCATTTAGTGTAGCCAGTTCCAACCAGTAACGACCAGGAGGTGTAATGAGCGACCTGTGGCGAGAGGCGCGCTTGGCCCTGCGAGGACTTCTCAAGCATCCCGGTTTCACCACCGTGGCACTATTGACGTTGACTCTGGGTATCGGCGCCACGACGTCGATATTCACCGTCGTGCGGCATGTTCTGCTCGAGCCCTTGCCCTATCCCGACCCCGATCGCCTTTTGCTGATCCAAGAGAAGAATCCGGAGGCGGGATTGCCACGCTTTTCGATGTCGCCGCTAAATTTTCGCGACTACCGCGAGATGAGCACCTCCTTCGAGTACATGGCGGCGCGCAGCCGGGTTAGCTTGGCACTGATCGGCGAGGCCGGCAGCCTGCCACGGCAAATCGGGGGGCAGGCGGTGACCGCCGACTTTCTCGAAGTCATGGGCACACCGCCAGCTCTGGGCCGCGACATCGCTGCTGAGGATGATCGGCTTGGGGCACCACCAGTGATTATCCTCGGCCACGGCCTGTGGCAAGATCTCGGTGGGGATCCAGGCATCCTCGGCAGCGATCTACGCATCGACGGGCAGATGACAGCGGTCATCGGCGTCTTGCCCAAAGACTTCCCCACCGCCACTGAAGCCCTGATCCCGCTGGCTCACGACTACGAGTCTTCGAACCGAGGCAGCCATTGGCTGCTCGGCTTCGGTCGGCTCAAGCCGGAAGTGACCTTGGACCAAGCTCGCATCGAGCTCACCACTCTGGCCGCGCGGCTGGCCGAGAGCTATCCGGCATCGAATACCGGCTGGGGCACGATCGCCGTTCCACTGCACCAGCGAATGGTCGAGAACATCCGGGTAGCGCTGTGGATGCTGCTAGCGGCAGTGGTCCTGGTGCTGCTGATCGCTTGCGCCAATGTCGCCCAGCTAACCCTGGCGCGGGTGGCCCAGCGCAGCCGCGAAATCGCCTTGCGCAGCGCACTCGGCGCCAGCCGCGGTCAGTTGACCCGCCAGCTGTTGATCGAGAGCCTGCTGTTGGCATTGGCCGCCGGCATCCTCGGCACGGCTTTGGCGACCCGCGGCACGGCCTGGCTGGTGGCGCTGAACGGCGCAGAGATTCCACGCGCTGAGACCATCGGTGTCGATGGTGGCGTGCTGCTCTTTGCCCTGCTCGCAACTTTTGGCACCGTCCTGCTCTTCGGCCTCCTGCCAGCATTGGCGGCCTCCAAGACCGATCTCGCGGGCGCCCTCAAAGAAGGTGGCCGGGGCCAGGCCGGAGCCGGCGGCAGCGCCCGGCTACGTAGCACCTTGGTGCTCAGCGAGGTGGCACTGGCGCTAGTGGTGTTGATCGGCGCGGGGCTACTAATCCGCAGCTTTGGCGAACTGTTGGCGGTAGAAGCGGGTTTCGAATCTGAATCGGTGTGGATTGCCACTGTTGATCTGCCAGAGAGCACTTACGCTGAAGAGAGCGCGCGCATCGAGTTCTTCGATCGGTGGATCCAAGGTGCTCGCGCACTGCCCGGGGTCAGCCTGGCCAGCACAGTGATGCCGATGCCCCTGTCGGGCAGCGATTGGGTCAATACCCTCTACCTCGAAGGCGAGCCCCTGCCCGAGCCCAATCAGGAACGCAACGCCAATATCCGCTTCGTCAGTGGAGATTACTTCGAAGCCCTGGCGATTCCGGTCCACCTGGGACGGCCGATCCTGGCCACCGACGACGCCGCCTCGGTGCCGGCAATCGTCGTCAACAAGAGTGCCGCCGAGCAGTTCTGGAATGGTCAAGACGTTCTCGGCAAGCGACTCTCCTTCGGCCGACCTGATGGTGACAACCCACGCTGGTACAGCGTCGTCGGAGTGGTCGGCAACGTTCACCACAGTGCCCTAGACCGGGCGGTTCAACCGGCCGTCTATCGCTCGGTGCGGCAAGACGCACCTGATTCGGCCACTATCGTCTTGCGCACCACCGGCAGCGACCCAACGATCATCGCTCGACCGCTGCGATCCTTGCTGCAGAAACTCGACCCAGATCTGGTGCTGCGCCGCGAGCAGAGTGCTGCCGAGATGGTCGCCAACTCGATCGCCGAGCCTCGCTTCAACACCACGCTGCTAGCGATTTTCGCCGGTCTCGCTTTGATCTTGGCAGCGATTGGGGTCTTTGGCGTGGTGTCCTACGCGGTCAGTCTTCAGCAGCGCGAGTTTGGAGTGAGGATGGCCCTCGGGGCGCGTGCTGAGCAGATCGTCTCAAGGGTCCTCGGCCAAGCTTTGCGTCCGGTGCTAGCGGGGGTGGCGATCGGCATGGCGGTGGCGTTGATCGCTAGCCGGGTGCTGTCCAGCTTGGTCTACGGCATCAGCGTGTACGACCCAATCACCTACTTCGGTACCGGTGTCCTGCTGACCGCGGTAGCCGCCCTGGCTTGCCTGATTCCGGCCTGGAGAGTCACTCACCTTGACCCGATGGAGGCGCTGCGCGATGAGTAGGTGGCGGCCAGAGGGGAGGTGCAGGTTCTTGGACCTACGACTCAGGGCAGCTTGTGGCCATGACCTTCGAGGGGGATCTCGATCGGCTCGCCGGCCATGCTGCTCTCGACCCGCAAAGTTGCCGAGCGGGAACCCGGAGAGGTGGGTGCGAAGCGCAACTCGACCGTGCAGCGCTGCCCCGGTGGAATTTGATGGCCTGAGCAGCCATCGCTACCAAGGGCGAAAAACTCCGCGTCACGACCGCTCAAGCGCAACCTCCTGACCGTTAATCCGGCGCGGCCTTGGTTGCTCAGATTTAGCTGCCGGCTACCCGCACGGCTCGCCGCCACCGCGCCAAAATCTAGCAGCATCGGCGTTACCAACAAGCGCGGCGAGACGCCAATCCCGGTCAAGGGAATTCTCAAGCGGTCGCCACCGGCATCGTGGACTAGTTCCAACACCGCGCGGTGCGGCCCATCACGGCGGGACTTGAAGCCCATCTCGATCGTGCAGCTAGTCCCCGCCGCCAAGGTTTTTCCCGAGCAACCATCGCGACGGGCCAAGAAACTCTGCGCATCACCACCGCGCACACGGATCTTGCCTAGCTCGAGCGGGCCGCTGCCATCGTTGCCAATCCGCAGCTCGGCCGACGGGCTGAGCGAACCCAGCGCGGCTTCGCCGAAGCTCAACCGTGAGGCAGCCACTGAAATCCCCGGCGCTGTACCGAGACCGCTCAAGAGAATCTCTCGCGGCGCCTCTTCGAGCTGGTGATCGAGAATCAGCCGGGCGGTGAACGACCCGGCTTGCTGCGGCTCGAAGCCCACCGCCACCGAGCAATGCGTACCCGGCTCCAGAAAGCTAGGGGTGCAATCCTCTTCGCCCAAGGTGAAAACCGTCTCCTCAGGGTCGAGAGTCAGCCCGCGAAGGGTCAGCGGCCCGTTGCCATCATTGGTCAGAGTAAGGCTGAGCCGTTCAGCGACCGAACCGCGCAGCACCGAGCCGAAATCAAGCGCGGTAGCATCGACGGTCAACAGCGGCAACCGTTCGATCCCACCGCCCACCAGCACCACCGTCGGCGCGAGCTCCGGAGCATCACCCCGAATCTCTAGCGCCGCCAACCGCTCACCCGCGGCGGTAGGGATGAAGAAAACCTCCAGCGAACAGCGTTGACCGGGCAACAGGGCACGAGCGCTACAACCATCGCCGCGAACGAAGAAATCAGCTGCTCCCAGGCCCAGCAAGCGGGCCCTGCCGAGCTTCAGTGGCGCAGTACCGTCATTGACCCACCAGGCCAGCTGTGACGGGCTGGCGGTGCCGAGGGGTTGCGACTCGAATGCCAGCCGAGCCTGCTCCAAGCGCATCCGCGGCGCCGCGCCGGAGCCCAATAGGGGCACCACCAACTGACCATTGGCGGCGTTACTCGGGATCACCAACCGAGCACGAGCCGAGCCGCGGACGGTGGGCATGAAGCGCAACCTGAGATCACAGCGAGCACCGCGCGGCAACCGCTGGCCACCGCATCCATCCTCGACCCAGGAAAACGCCGCCGCACCCTCGCCGGCCAGCCGCAATTCGCCGATCAACAGGGCGCGACGACCGGTATTCGACAACGACAGGCCTAGCTCGCCGCTCTCGCCGTCGACACGCAGCTGGCCAAACTCAAGAAGTGCACTCGAAGCCACGACCACCGCCGGCGGTAAATTGAGCAAATAGCCCGCGACACCAGCGACCGGCAACAACAGCAGCAGGGCCACCAGCCAGGGCCAGCGCCTTCGCGGCGGTGGGTGCGCCGGCAGCAGGGATGGGGAAGCAGCCGGACCGAAATCACTCACCTCTGTCTCGTCACCGAGAGGCAAGTCGAGCAACCCTTTGGAGGAGGGAGCAGCCGCCGATGCGAACGGATCGAGCGGGTCGGAGCCCGGAGCACGCTTCACTGTTTTATCACTCACCGAGTCAGTCGCTCTTGCCACCTACTCGATCTCTGTATCGCCCCACGGGTAGTCGATCCGGGGCGGTGGCGGCTCCCCACCTTCCCCTTGCAGATAGTGCTCCATCCAACGTAGCAATCGCAGAGTGTAATCGTAGCGTCCGGCAGCCTTGCGGTTGCCGTGGCCCTCGCCGGGATAAAACACCAGGCGCACTGGCGTCTTGCCGTGAGTCTTGAGATGGCGATGCAGTTCCATCGACTGGCTGGGATGGACCCGTGGATCGTCTTCACCATGGAGGATCAAGATCGGCGTCCGGGCTTGCTCGACATAGTAGATCGGGCTGCGCTCTAGAAAGAGCTGCCAGTCATCCCACGGCCAGTGACGATCATGGACCAGGAAGAGCTCGCGCGGAATGTCAGAGGTTCCCAGCTTGGAGATTTTGTCCGAGATGCCGACAAACATCACCGCGGCGGCGAAACGCTCGGTGTAGTAAGTCGCCCCCCAGGCCGAGGCGTAGCCGCCGTAGGAGCCGCCGGTGATGCCGACCTTGTCCCGATCCACCAGGCCGGCCTGCACCAGATGGTCCACGCCATCCACCAAATCGTCGAACTCCCTACCCGCTGGATCCCCCTGACTGAGCTTGGAGAAGGCCACTCCACGGCCGGTGGAGCCGCGATAATTAGGATAGAAAACGGCAAAACCACGAGCCGCCAAGATCTGACCAGGGCGCGAATAGTTGGTCTGCCAGTCATTGGAGAAATGCGATTCAGGCCCGCCGTGAGCGATCAGCACCAGCGGGTAGCGCTGGCCGGCCTGCGAGTCGAGCGGGCGGATCAGAATGCCTTCGAGTTTCAAACCGTCGCGAGCCTGGTAGCGCACCACCTCCTGGCTCGCCATCCGCGCCTCGGCGAGCCATGGATTGCTATCCGTCAGACGGCGAACCGCGGACGAGTCGGCGGCGCTCCAAAACACCTCGGCCGGATGCTCGGGGGTCGAACCGACCAACGCCAGAGCGCCGCCAGGGGCGACACTGATCTTTTTCCAGGCCGCCGCCGCGGCGACTCGGGCAACGGGCTCCACGTCACCGTCCAGGGCCACCACTCCAAGCCGCTTTTCCACCCCCTGGTCGAGCAGGTAGACGATCCGGCTGGAGTTCTGCCAGGCGAGGTCGGTGACATGCCCTTTGACTCCGGGAAGCAGGTCGCGCAATTCGCCACCGCTGGCCGGCACCACCAGCAGACGCCCCTCCTTGGGATCATTGAGGTCGGCGGCCGAGATCATTGCCAAATAGCTGCCGTCCGGACCCCAGACGAGCTTGCCCAACTTGCCGGGGTTGGCAACCGAGACAACGCCAAGGGCAGCGCCATCTTCGGTCTCGGCCAAGTCGACAATCCGGATCTGCTTCCGCATGTAGGAATCGTCGACCAGTGGACTCGGTGCCACCACCACCGCCAGACGCTGGCCGTCAGGGCTCCAATAGACCTCGAATGCCGAGCCCTCGACCGTGATCTGCCGCGGCGGGGCCTCGCTGCCAAGCTCACTCACCCACACCAGAGTAGGGCGCCAATCCTCCTCGAAGACCTTCTGATCGAAGCCTTTGTCGCGCAGCTCAGCGTGTTCAGCCGGCTCTTCGGCCGTGGCCAAGAAAGCCAGCTGGCGACCGTCGGGGCTCCAGCTGTAGGCCTTGATGCCCTCGCTGTGCTCGACCAAGCGCACTGCTTCGCCGCCGTCTACAGGAATCTCCCAGACCGCGTTCTCCTCGTCATCGTCACGCTTGGCGCGGAAGCTCAGCCGGCGACCGTCGGGGCTCCAGGCAAGATCCCGCACCTGCTGGTGTCCAGCGATGTAAGGACGGCTGGCGCCGTCACTGCCAACCACATGCAGTTCCCGCCAGGCACGGCCGTTGTCTTCGCTGAACGGATTGCGTGGCACCGACAAGACATAGGCTACCGCCTCACCCGACGGCGATATCACCGCTTCCTCTACCGTCCGCAAACGAGCAATATCTTCGGGCGCCATGCCGCGGTCAGCCGCTAGCAGCGGGTTGAACATCGCCATCGACCCGGCGATCGCTAGCAAAAATCCGCAGGTGATCCGGAACGACGAGGTCGTCTGTCGCTGCATTTCTAGCTCCTGTGACTTGTGACTCGATGGGGTCGGATGAGAACATCCTAACCCAGCCTCCGTATCTTGCGAAGAGGCCGGCGAAGACCGCCACGAAAGCTGGTGGCCGCAGTCATCACCACCACCGAACCGGGGAGAAACCAGAGGTCCCGAAGAGCCGATCTTCGAACCCAGAAGCCGCTCAATTCAGCCCGTTTTTCTACACCTTTGGGGAGCGCCCCAATGACCACTCTCGACCCTACCCACAAGCCAGCCGGGCAACTCGAAGGCTCGGTTTCCGACCCGACAGCCGCCCAGCGACCAAGCATGGCCAACAAGCCGCTCAGACTGCCCAACAAACCTGCCTTGCTGGCAACCAAGCCGGCGCGGCTGCCAAGTCAGGCCCCCGTATCGACCCGGCTGCCACCGGCGACCGATCTGCCCGTGGTTCAAGGCCGTCCCTTCGCCAAGCCCTTCCAGCTACCGCTGCGACCAGTGGCGGAAGCACGCGACCCGCAAAGCGGCGACGCCCTGGGCCATTTGGTCAGCCAAAGCCAAACGCCAGTGGCCGGCAAGCCAATGCGACGAGCGATTCTCAAGAGCCTACGCGGGGCGGGCGGCTGGCCAACAGGTTCGGCACCGACCAGCTGATCGAGCGCCTGGCTGCGGCCCGCAGCCGCTTGCGGGCCAAGATCTGGCGCCGGGCTTGCTCCGTGCTCTCTCCGGTCGCAATCGCGAACAACTTGCAGGCTTGCAGTGGGCCAACCTGCGAGACGGCCTGGATAAGGCCGGCGTCGAGCTGACGCCTACGGCCAGCAAAGTCGTCGACGCCTATCGCCAGCTAGCCAGCGACCTGCGCGACGATGGCCGCGTGGGCGCCACTCGCAAAGAGCTCAGGAGCCTGATTCGCAACCAGGAGGAGATTTTGTCGGCCAGCGGATTCGGCCGCGTCTCGACGCTGGTGCTAGCGCCGCCCTCGAAGGTTTCGACCAGCTGCCCCAGCCGGTCTCGGGGAGCGATTTGGCACAGCTCATCTACGCCGGCACCAACGACCGAGACGGCAATGTCCTCAACGAGTTCCGCACTTTCCGTCGGGGTCTGCGTCAACACCAGGACCAGCTCGATCCGCAGGCGCGGCAGGTCTTCGACGTATTGCGAAAATACGCCGCCGAAGTACGCCGCGGCGATGGCTTGCCCAGCGGGCGCTACGAGTCGTTCTTGGCCGACCTGGAAAAAGAGAGCAAGCTGATCTTGGCCCACCACTTGGGCCACCGCACGGCAGTCGACACCTCGTTCTTCATCGGCAAGCTCGACCGCGCGACCAAAGGCGGGTTCCAGCTCTCGACCGATGGTCTGGACTCCTACGCAGATACGGTAGTTCACCAGCTCGGCACCCGCGTTCAGTATGGTCAGATCATCGAGACCTAGGGCGCCGACTCCAAGGAAGATCAACGCCGGTACTCACCGGCGACGATAATAGCCAGTGAGAAGCGGGCCATCCACGGCAAGCCCGACAAAGCCAAGATCTGCACCAGCCACATCGAGCGCCAGAATCTGAATCTGCGCATACGGATGCGCCGCCTGACACACTTGACCAACGGCTTCTCCAAGAAGTGGGCGAACCTACGGGCAGCCGTGGCTCTTGAGATGGCCCACCACAACTTCTGCCGTATCCACGGCTCGCTGCGCTGCACCCCCGCAATGAAGGCTGATCTCTGCAAAGGGACCTGGTCGGTAAGCGATCTGGTGACGGCTTGATGTCTCTGCGGAAAGCTAGGTCACCTGAGCTTTGATGAGAATCCGTGTCGCACGAAGTAGTTTCACGCGCAACTCCGGCGCTTTCTTGCCTGAGACATCGGTGTGCGCGCGGTTTCCAATCTCTCGATCTGGAGTGTGACAAACCTTGAGACCAGCGCTTCGTGCGTTGCCGGCGGCAAATTCGATCACCGCATTGTCTCGTGGCACCTTACCTCGAGCTAATGTCTCTGAAGGACTAGCGTACTTGCTCCAGTCTGTTGACATCGCACCTCCATGGTCACGAAACACACCGGGTAGGAGGTCACCACCCGAGAAGAAACCCCTGTGGGCGCGCATGAACAGCATGTCCGGGTCCGGCACTTCCTCCGGTGCCCAGACGCCTATTTCTTTATCAGCCAATACAGCAATCCAGCAGTTGCGGCCGTTGGCTCAAGCGTGCCTTGAATCTTCTGGTTACCGTAGTCGTCTCCATAAAACTCAAGCGGTTCGGTATTTGCTTGTGGAACAGTAACCAGCAACTCAAAGCCCTTGGTCTTCCAATACAGATCTACATTCCCTTCCGGGCCGGGTCCAAGTACCGGAGCTGGCATAGAGCGCCCCAGCTCTTCTCGGAATGCCTTCGCCTCAGCCCGGAGGAAGTTGGCAGCGCGTTCCCAGGTTTCGCGACGATAGCCCGGACTACCGGCACCGTCCCAGTCCGACTCAAGCCTGTAGATGTGGCGCGAGGATTCAATCTCCTCCTCAATACTCCTGGCCAGGTCCCGCTTCCTGTACGACTGCTCCGCTCTTCCGGCATCGAAAGAAAGTATCGAAGCAGCACTGTGCCCCAACTCAAAAGAACTCTCTCCAAACGAGGAGTCTGGCTCGAACTTCGAAGGGCTCCATTGATCGATCGTCCGCGGCGTTCTTGGCGTATGACTCTGCCAATCGAGTGCGTGTCGTGCCGATCGACAAGTATCACCTTGAAGGGAATCAGTGCTCATTCTGGCTCCAGCAATGTGAGATCGGTTCTCGCCGCGAATTCTCGGAGGCTTTCGTCCTTTCTCAAAGCGCGCTCGACGACCTGCGACAGGTCCTTGAGATCACTCCTCTTCAAACCGATGAAGATCTCCTGCACGTCCCGACCTTCGTGATAAACAACGCGCATCGTGTGCATAATTAGGGCCGCCGTCGGCTGTTCCTCGGGCTCCCCAAAGGCTGGCCGCAAATCCGTAAAGATCTCAGAGGTACAGAGAGTATTTGCTTGGCGCCGGCGGAGACGGTACGCTTTTGACAACAAGCCAAGCGAAGAGTCGAGGGTAAAGAGGCGGTCAAAGAACCTCTCTAAGTTGTCCTGGTCTACTATTGCTGAAGAAAGTCTTTCGTCTGACTCGATTGTATCCACGAGTTCAGAAGTGGTCAGTGTCTTGCTGGCGTGTGATTCATAGATACCCAGCAGCATATAGAGAATGTCCGTTGCCTCCTCCAGGCCAACGCCAGCTGCTTGGGAGAGCGAGCCTTCTTTCCCGCCTGCGGCCAGGGCAGCGTCGTGTTCCTCGACGCAGTCCAATAACGCAAATCGCTTTTCGCTATCTAGACCCACGAGGATCTGGAGCGGTTCTATGTGACTTGGTGGAATCCGCAATCTCGCCATCTCGATCAACTCCAGCAGGAATCGTGCCGTTCGCCGGTTTTCTCGGCTAGGCATCCACCGATTTGGTGCCATGGAAGCGGTAGCCAGCGCGGCGGGCCGAGCAACGGGGTGCCCGGCGTTCAGCGGCCGGACCTAGCCGCGCCTGAAGATTCTACCAGATGCCGCGCCGGGAGAGGAGAACCCAGCGGCCGAGCGCACCGACAATCAAGTGGTCCACTAGCTTGACGCCAATCAATTCGCTAGCCTCTGCCATCCGCTCGGTGAAGAGCAGATCCTCGTTGCTCGGCGACGGGTCGCCGCTGGCGTGGATGTGAAAGATGATCAGCTTCACGGCGTGGTGCTGGAATGCTTCGCTCAAGATCGGTCCAGGCTCAGCCGCTGCTCGGGTGGCTATGCCGCGGAAAATCTCGCGCGCGGCGATCAGCCGGTGGCGGCAGTCGAGGTAGATCGCGCCGAGAACCTGTTGGTCAAGCTCGCAGTACTTCATCGCCACGTACTCGGCCAGGGCTATCGGCTGATCGAGCAATCTGCGGCGGTCTAGCTGATGCTCGGCCAGCCGCCGCACAAGCTCACCAGCGGCCAGCACCACAGTTGCTCTCCCCTCGGTGGCACCGTTGCGGCGCAAGACTGGCCTGGCGGCGCGCAGCAAACCTCTCAGACCGCCAGCAGCCGACAGAAAGCGCTCTGCCACCTTCTCTGCCAACCGGTACCTCAGCTGCTCAACATCCGTCAGGACGGCCGCTCCGTGGCGTAGCAGCCGGTCGCGCATTGGCTGGTTCCTTTGCGTGGCTAGGCTCTGGCGCCGGTTGCCGCCGCCGTCAGAGCCGCTTGGTGGTAGGGTGGAGACGGTCACCCCCTCGGCTTCGCGGCGAACGTACCACCCGTCCGCCCGCCTTTCACCCGCCCCTATCGGACCAACACAGTCTTAGGACACCACCGAGTCGGTTGCAGCTGCCAGGCTCGACAACGTTCTCTGATAGGCTCCGCCGGCATTCGCAACCGCGTTCTGCCCCTGCCAAACGTTGCTCGTATCCCCCATCTCGCTGGGAGTCTTGATCGCTTCATGAGCCGACCCTCCCCCATCCTCGCCCCTCCGCCACCGACCCACTGGCCTCGCCGGCCGCGGCAGGTGAGCTTGGTATGCCCAGTCTTTCGCGAGGCCGAGGGCATCGCCACCTTCACTGCCGCCTTGCTGGCGGTGCTCGATGAGCTGGGCTTTCCCTACGAGGTGATTTTCGTCGAAGACGACTCGCCGGACGACACTCTGGGGGAGCTGCGGCGGCTGCACGCCAAGCATGGCAATGTGCTCAAGGTGCTGTCGATGTCGCGTCGCTTTGGCCACCAGAGTTCACTCGCCGCCGGCCTGCGCTACGCCAGCGGCGAGGTGGTGATTTGCATGGATTCGGACTTGCAACACCCGCCGGAGCTGATTCCGGAGATGCTGTGGCGCTGGGCCGGCGGTGATCAGTTGGTCTACACCCGGCGGCGCCATCAACGGGACCGCGGACGGCTGAAGGAAACCGCCTCGCGGCTGTTCTACCGCCTGATGGACCGAGCTACCGATGTGCGCTTCGAGGAGGGCACCGCCGATTTCCGACTGATGGATCAGGTGGTGGTGGAGGCGCTCAATCGCTTCGGCGAACGCTTCTTGCTCTTCCGCGGTCTGGTCAGTTGGATCGGTTTCCGCCGCTCAGTGTTGGAGTACGACGCTCCCCCTCGCTTTGCCGGCGAGAGCAGCTACACCTGGGGGCGAATGATGAAGATGGCTCTTGATGGGCTGTTTGCCTTCTCACTGCTGCCGCTGCGCTTCAGCTTCATCCTCGGCTTCGTCACCCTGCTGTGCTCCGGCGCCTATGGGCTGTATTCGATCATCATCCATCTCCTCGGCCGGGTCGAAGTCGAGGGCTACACTTCGTTGGTGCTGCTGGTGCTGTTCCTCGGCAGCCTGAACCTACTCTGCCTGGGAATCGTCGGCGAGTATGTAGGCCGGATCCACGAGCAGGTCAAGGGGCGGCCATTGTACTTGGTGAAAGAGTGGGTGGGCTTCGAAGGCGACTCCCAACAACTGCCGAGGGAGCATTCTTGAGCGCTCCTCACCAGGTCTTGGTCACCGGCGCTGGCGGCTTTATCGGCAGCCATCTGTGCGAAGCGCTGCTCACGGCTGGCCACCAGGTTCGCGCTTTGGTGCGCTACACCTCGCACGGTGGCAGCGGTTGGCTGGCCGAGGTGCCACCCTACCTCGCCGACGGGTTGGAAGTCTTCTACGGCGATATCCGCGACAGCCGAGCGGTGCGCGAAGCGGTCAGCGGCTGTCAGACGATTTTCCATCTGGCGGCGCTGATCGGCATTCCCTACTCCTACCGCGCGCCTCGTTCCTATGTCGAAGTCAATATCGGCGGCACTCTCAATGTGCTCGAAGCGGCTCGCGATCTGCAAGTCGGCAGAACACTGGTGACCAGCACTAGTGAAGTCTACGGTAGTGCCCAATACACCCCCATTGACGAACGCCATCCGCTGCAAGGTCAGTCGCCCTATTCGGCGTCGAAGATCGGCGCCGACCACCTGGCGGAGAGCTACCACCGCTCCTTCGACCTGCCGGTGGCAATCGTCCGACCCTTCAACACTTATGGTCCCAGGCAGAGCGCGCGGGCGATCATCCCGACCATCCTCAGCCAGGCGCTGAGCGGCGACTCGCTGCACCTGGGCAACTTGGAACCGGTGCGGGATCTGGTTTTCGTCGAGGATACCGCCGCTGGCTTCCTCGCCCTGGCCGCCGCCGACGACGCCCTCGGGGTGGCGACCAACCTGGCCACCGGCAGCGGCGTGTCGATCGCTGAGCTGGTCGATAAAGTGAGGCAGCTGCTCGGCAAGGAATTACCGGTACGAGGCGAGGCGAGGCGGCGGCGACCGGACTCGAGCGAAGTCTTCAAACTGATCGGCAGCACCGAATGCGCCGCGCAGCGAGCCAGCTGGCATTCGCGAGTCGATCTCGACCAAGGCCTGGAGCGCACTCTGGCCTGGGTTCGCGACCATCTGGACCAATTCGATGTGCAAACCTACAGCGTCTGAGTCCCAGGCAGCCAGAGCCAAAGCGACAGGAGGCAGCCGATGCGCGCGGTGATCCTGGCTGGTGGCCGAGGAACCCGACTGGCGCCCTACACCACGGTCATTCCGAAACCCCTGCTGCCGGTGGGGGAAACGCCGATCCTGGAAATCGTGCTGCGCCAACTGGCCGCCGCCGGTTTCGATCACATCACTCTCACCTTGGGATGGATGGCCGCCTACTTCCGCACTTTTATCGACCAACGATCCGACCTGCGCCGGCTGGCTCGAATCGATTTCATCGAGGAGCTGCAACCCACTGGTACCGCCGGCAGCCTGGCCTCGGTCGAGGGGCTCAGAGACGGCCCTTTCCTGGTGATGAACGGGGACTTGCTGACCACTCTTGACTACGCGGCACTGATTGATTTCCACCTCCGTCGCCAGGCCGAGCTGACCATCGCCCTGCACCAGAAGCCGGTACCGATCGATCTCGGGGTGGTCGAGACCGCCAGCGACGGCGAGCGGGTCACCGGCTACGTCGAGAAGCCGACTTTGCGCTACACCGTCAGCATGGGGGTCTACATCTACAATCCCAGCGTGCTGGATGAGATTGTCCCCGGCCAGTACCTTGATTTTCCCAGTCTCGCGCTGCGCCTGATCGACCAGGGACGAGCCGTCTTCGGCTATCCCAACGACGCCTACTGGCTCGATCTCGGCCGCCCAGAGGATCTCGAACTGGCGCAGCAGATCTTCGCCGAGCGCGGCGATGAGTTCTTGCCCCCGAACACCGGACCGGCAGCGGAAGCAAGCAAGTGAGCCGGGTCCTGGTTCTGGCGGCGAATTCATTCGTCGGCCGTTGGCTGGTGCGCGAACTCGGCGCGCGCGGCCATCAGCTGATTACCGCCGCGCGCTCCGACGACGCTGATCTGCGTTGTGACTTGGGCCGCGCTGAAGAAGTCATGGCAGCGGTCAGCAGCAGCCACCCCGAGTGCATTGTCAACTGCGCTGGCGCCACCACTCGGCGCGATCCTGAAACCCTCTACAACGTCCATCTGGGCGGTGCTCACCGGCTGCTCGAAGCGGTGCGTGAAGCGGCGCCGGCAGCATTGACGATTTTTCTCGGCAGCGCCGCTGAGTATGGTCCGGTGTCAGCCGAGGAGCTGCCGATCTCGGAGCAGCTGGAGGCGCGGCCGGCAGGGTTCTTCGGCGCCAGCAAGCTAGCCCAAACCCAACTCGCCCAAGCCGCCGCCGTGGAGTGGGGCCTCTCGAGCCTGGTACTGCGGCCGTTCAACATTCTGGGTCCAGGAACGCCCGCGCACTACCTCCCAGGCGCCCTGGCAAGCCGTTTGCGTCGGCGCCTGGCCGAAGGCCGTCTCAAGGCTCCGCTAGCGCTGGTCAACGGCGCCGCCAGCCGCGATTTTATCGATGTTCGAGATGTTGCCAACGCCACCGCCGACCTGCTTGAGCACCACCTGCCCAAGGCTGCCCCGCAGTGCGAGATCTACAACATCGCCAGCGGTAGTGAGACCACCGTGCTCGACCTCGCCCAAGGTCTCAGCTCCCTGGCCATCCCCGGCCTGCGAGTCGTCGACGCGGGCGTCGCAGAGGGGCGCAGCAGCGTCTTCCGCAGCCGGGCGCGGATCGGCAAGCTGAGCCAAGCCACTGGCTGGCGAGCGCAACTCACCCTCGATACTAGCCTACGCGATCTGTGGTGTTCGAGCGCTGCGCTGTAGAGGCAGCACCGCTTTCAGGGAGCAGCCGTCAAGGTGCTAAGCTGTCGTTCTCCATGTCTACTTTACCCTTCGAAACCTTCTGGGCTTGGTTACAGCTGCATTCGAACTGCATCGTGCGGGTCGCCACCGCCGACGCGGTGCTCCACGACGACGATGATCTGCATTGGTATGCCGGCCCCAACGGCGAGGAGTTGGTATTGCAGCTGATCCGCGGCAAGCGTCTGGTGGGTGAGCTGCTGATCGACGCCGAACGGGTCAGCTACGTCCAGATACTCGGCGAGGAGCACGAGGGCGAGCACCTCTTCGAGGCCATCTTCGAAACTCCCACTGAGCGTCTGGCCAGCTATTCCTTTGTGCTTGCCCACGGCTTCGACGACGAGCCTGACTCCACCACCCACAATTTGGCGGTGCACTGAGCCGCATGAATTGTGACTCAGGGCACCTCTCTGGCACCGTCTTGGTGAGATCGACGACGTAGTGCGGCCAGTCCCTCTCTCAGCTCGCTCTCGGGGCTGGGCTCAGTAGGCCGCTGGCGACCGACTGGCGAAGTTGCTCGAGAAATGCCGCCTCGTCGTGAATCGCCCGGTCGATCTCCGACCGATGGTCGTAGTAGTAGCTCAACGCGGCGTAGACGTCGGCCAAGCGCAAGTCCCGGTCGGCGGCGATTTGCGGTGCGCTCTCGCCGTCCCGGCGGTGAGCAACGGCGATATCTTGCACCGTGACCCGCCGGCCAACGATGTGCGGCTTGCCCTCGGCAACCTGGGGAGTCGTCGTTATATGTTCACTCATGGCCGTTGATAAATCCAAAACCTGGGCATCGAAGAGTCCCATTGTACCGCTGAAGACAGTCGCCGGGGCCTGATGTTGGAAATCTGGCACTTTCTCTTCTACCTAGTTGATTCCACGGCGCTCTTTTCTGCATCAAGGCAAAGCTATTATATCTTATTCTGAATATCTCTATTCTAGGAGCCTACGGACTCGTAGAAATCTCTCGCCGATACAATTTCGCCGACTCCCCTACCCAGAGATGGCCAGCCGAGCGCACTCCAGCGCAACTAACGGAAGGAGGGTTCGATGTCTTGGGGCCGATTGTCGAGCACCTGCTCGATGCGCTCCAGCACCGCCGGCCCGAGCTGCTCGGCAACCGCCAAGGCGGCCATGTTCTCGCGCACCTGCTCGGGACTCGAAGCGCCGGTAATCACTGTCGATACCCGTGGGTTCTTCAAACACCAGGCAATCGCCAGTTGCGCTCGGGTGCAGTCGAGTTCTTCGGCGATGGGCTGCAAGGCGCGCACTTTCGCTGCCACCTCGCGCCACCAATCGCCGTGGTATCGGTCTTTCAGGAAGTCGTATCCGGCGAGCGCCAGACGAGAACCCTCGGGGATGCCATCGTCGTACTTGCCGGTCAAGAAACCGCTGGCCAGGGGGCTCCAGATAGTGGTGCCTAGCCCGATCAGACTGTAGAGGCGGTGGTACTCCTTCTCCACTCGTTCGCGGTGCAGCATGTTGTACTGCGGCTGCTCCATCTGTGGCGGAATCAGTCGCTCACGCCGGGCGACGGCCCAGGCCTCCATAATCTGCTGCGCACTCCATTCGCTGGTACCCCAGTAGAACGCCTTGCCCTGATCGATGACCTGGTTCATCGCTCGCACGGTCTCTTCGATTGGCGTTTGCGGATCCGGGCGGTGGCAGAACAGCAAGTCGACATAGGACATGCCGAGCCGTTCGAGGGAGGCATCGACCCCTTCGCGGATGTGCTTGCGCGTAAGACCGATGTCGTTCGGTCCCTCGCCGCCCCAAAAGATCTTGGTCGACACCACCAGGTTGGACCGCTTCCAACCCGCCCGGCGGAAGGCCTCGCCCATGATCTCTTCCGACCGGCCATTGGCGTAGACCTCGGCATTGTCAAAGAAGTTGACCCCAGCTTCGTAGGCCACGCGCATCGACTCCAAAGCCATATCCACATCGACCTGCTGGCCGAAGGTCACCCACGAGCCGAACGACAGGGCCGAGACCCGCAGGCCGGCTGCTCCCAAGTAGCGATACTCCATCAATAGCTCCTTTTTCGAATCAAGAAGAGAACGCGCGGCGGGCATGGGCATGGTAGCGGCCCGACAGCGAGCCTTCAATGGGCAGCTTCAGCGAGCACGTGGAAAGCCACCATCCGAGCTGGCGGAGGCACCGCGCTTTGCGCAGCGAGAACCTGCTCGAGATCCCGAGGATCGTCCCGGCGGCGAGGCAGCAAGCGCACTCGGTATCCATGGTCGCTCAGCCAAGTCACCACTTGCACCGGCGAGGTCTCTACCTGGCGGCACCAATGTAGCTCGATCACCAGCCTTGGCGAGAAGCGCCGCAAGGCTTCTGCCCCGCCCCGCAGCAGTGCCAGCTCATGGCCTTCGACATCGATCTTGATCAGATCGATCTGGCGCACCGCCCGGTTCTCTTCGAGCCAGTCATCGAGTCGCATTAGCGGTACCGACCCAGGTTCGGCATCGACAGTGGCAACCTCGGAGGAAACCTGGGCCATCGAGTCGTTGCCGGCGGCGGCGAGCAGGGCTCGGCCGCTGGTCTCGCCCAGGGCGCGGGCCACTAAGTGGACATTGCTGAGCTGATTGCGGCGCAGCGTTCGCGCCAAGCGGACGGCATTCTCAGGCAGCGGTTCGAAGGCGTAAACCCGGCCGGTGGAGGCTACCAGGCGGGCCGCCACCAGGGCGAAGTAGCCCAAATGGCTGCCCACATCGAGCACCAACCCGCCAGGCCGCAGGTAACGCTTTAGACAAGCCACCACATGCGGCTCGTGCCAGCCAAGACAGTACCCTGGACGGCGGCGCAATGGGACCACCACGCGTAGGCCCCGTGCCGGACCGACTCGCACCTTCCAGGGCCAGGCGCCGAGACAGTCGCTCGCCGACAACAGGGCATGGCGCCACGGCGTCAACGAGCAATCACCTCAGCGGCCGGACGCCGCGGGCTCTCCGGCGGACGCGGCGGCGCCTGGGGCACCTTGCAGCAGCACCTGCTCCAAGAACAGGGCCACCGCGCTGTTGTAGAAATCTCGGTTGGACTTTTTGCGAAAGCCATGCCCTTCGTCCTTAGCCAGCATGTACCAAGGACTACCGCCGTTCTTCTTCACCACGTCGAAGATCTGCTCGGCTTCGCTAGCCGGTACCCGCGGGTCGTTGAGCCCCTGCGCGATGAACAACGGCCGGGTGATCTTGCGGGCATTGGTGGTCGGCGAGATCTTCAGTAGATGGCGGCGCATCTCGGCATCGCGCTCGTCGCCATATTCGACCCGTCGCAGGTCGCGGCGATAGCCTTTGGTGTTTTCCAAGAAGGTGACGAAATTGCTGATCCCAACTACGTCGATACCACCCCGCAAGCGGTCGTTGTAGTGGGTCATCGAAGCCAGCACCATGTAGCCGCCGTAGGAGCCACCCATCACCACCACCCGCGAGGCGTCAAGCTCCGGCCGGACCTCGATCCAATCGAGCAACTTGCCGATGTCTTGCACCGAGTCTTCGCGCAGAAAACCGTTGTCGAGCTTGAGATAGGTCTTGCCATAGCCACTCGAACCGCGCACGTTGGGAGCCAACACGGCGACGCCGAGTTCTTCGACCATGAATTGGTAGTTGGGGTTGAAAGTCGGCCGGAACTGGCCTTCGGGGCCACCATGGATGTTGATCACCACCGGAAATTTGCCGCTACCCCGTGGCCGATAGTAGAAGGCCGGGATCTGGCGCGCCTCGCCGTCGACTTCATCGAAGGTGTCGTAATGCACTAAATCGGGCAGCACGAAGCTGTTGGAGTCAAGTCCACCCACCTCACTGTAGGTCCAACGCTCCACTTCGGCGTTGGCCAGATCCACCACGTAGGCGTCTCCGGGGGTCTGGGATGACACCAAGGTCAGGCCGAGACGCCGCGAATCGGGACTGAAGCCAATGCCAAAAACCTGGCCCGGGGGCAGCTGCGGCAACTTGGCGGGCCGCCGTGACGGCAATTGCCAAAGATGCAGCTTGGAAACGCCGTCTTGATTGACTGTAAAGGCCATGTGCTTACCATCCGGCGCCACCACCACACTGCCCACATTCCAAGGAATATGGGCGGTCAACACCTCCTCCTCGCCACTGCTCAAATCGCGGTAGCGCAAGTGAAGAAACTCACTGCCCTCGTCAGAGGCAAAGTACATCCCTTTGCCGTCCGGCGCCCAGTCGGCGGCCGAGTAGGCCACTTGTTCCGAGGTCCGGTGGAGCGCTTCGAGTTCGCCGCTCTCGAGGTCGAGAATGAAGGGATAGGACTCGTTGGCCGACACGTACTGAGCCACCAAAACCCGGCGATCATCGGGCGACCAAGAGCCGGGAAACCAGGCGCCGGCTGCCTCCAAGACGGGCTGTGACTCACCCTCGGCTGCGAGGTCCAGCAGGTGAATGTCCCAGCTCTTGCCATTGCGGCGATTGGTGACATAAACCATGCGGTCGCCTGCTCGCGACAGCGAAGGGGCGGAATTGCGCGAAGTACCGTCGGTCAACAGCTTGGCAACGCCACTTGCCAGATCGAAGCGGTAGAGCTGAAAATTCTCCGAACCACCCACATCGCGCCCCACCACCGCGCTATTGAGCTTCTCGTGCTGGCTGACCGCCACCCCCGACACCGGTTCGTCAAAGAAGGTCAGTTGCTGGCGGGCGCCGCCGGGCCGCTTGACCCAATGCAACTGATTGGTCTCGCCAAAGCGCGTTGAAATCAGGATTCCTTCACCCGAGGGATGCCACCCCTGGAGCGAAGCCGAGCGGGTATTCTGGTACTGGTGAAGACGCCTGGAGATCCGCTCCGGGATCTCCGGCATGCCCTTGAGCACCAGGTTGCCAATCTCACGGCGGTCGGCCTGCAAGGGGTGGGTAGCCATCAGCGAAAGTCCAGTCAGCAACACGGCGGAAGCAGTAAACGGCAGCTTGAACAAGGCGCTCTCCTTCAACGTGGGTCCTAGACCGGCGGTAGATCGCCGGCGGCGGCTTCGCGGGCCGAAATTGGTGAGTCGGAACTCAGCGCCTCTGCGAAAGCACCTGAATCCCAGAATCCAATACGTAGGAACGGCGCTCAAGTTCTGAAAATCCATCCGGGCACTCTGTCGACGGTGCTATACTCAGGTGATAATGTCCAAAATATCGTGCACCGGGCTGAAGTCTGAATCTCCTTCCCGCGCCTCACGGTTGGGTCTTGAAGTTCGCTGGTTTCTCGTGCGAGCGGTTTGACTATGATACCGAACATCTTCGATTCCCTACCCACTCTGTTGGTACAATTTTGTCTTTTCCTCGCGGGACTCGTCGTGGCCCTGATGGTGGTGTTACTCGCTGATATTAGCCAGCGGAGTCGACTGGGTTTGTGGGGCACGCTTCACCATTCTACAAACTGGTTCAAGAACCACCTCGTCGGCTTAACTTCAATTCTGGTGCTGATAGTCACCGGATCTGACCTGGTGAGCAGCGTCCGAGCCGACACTCCGACCTCCTCCACACTCTACCTTGCTGGTGGCATGCTGCTGGCCGCCGTGCTCCTCCAGTATGGCAACGACTTGTTGCAGCGAATTACCAAGATTGGCCCGGTCGAGTTCTCCCCGCAGGAGTTGGTGGATCTCGATCTACAGTTCGACGATATCAGCGACCTGCGGTTGCGAGTCATCGCGGACGGAACCCATCTGGCAAAATTCGAGATGAGCAGCGAAAATATGACCCGCTACCGCAAGTTTCAGCAACTGATCTGGTTCGCCGAATGGTCCGGGATGAAGCAAAGCGATTTGCCCAGGGGTCAGAACTTTCGAGACTCGCTAGCCAAGCTCTCGGCGGTCGCCATCCAGCTGGAAGAGTTCTCATTCGCGGTCGAATGTGGCGTGCTTCAGAAGAAGGTCGCGAACGATCGACTGGGGCAGAAGAAAGCGCTGAAGAAGGTGGGGACAGCATTCTTCGACTGGGCTTCCTCGAGCCAGGAAAGTACGGAAGTGGACAAAGCCACGATTCGTAGACTCTACGAGAATGGCAGAGAGGAATTCGAGGAACTCCGAAGGATGGACCCCGACGATTTCGAAACTCATTTCCTACTCGGCTATATCTACGACGAGATGGCCGAGTACGACCTCGCTATCCAGAGCAATCGGGCTGCTCTGAACATTCGCTCAAGATCGGCGGCGACGAAATACAACCTGGCGATCTCTCAGCTCAAACAAGGTTGGCTGGACGATGCGCACGTCAGCCTAGGACGCATTTCCCCTGGCGACGCAGGGCTGAAAGGCCTGCTCAAGACATGGGAAAACGACCCGGAAGTATGGCAGTTGGATGCCAAAATCTGGGGAGGAGACACCGACCTGATAGAGAGGTACGGGAAATGGAAGACCCACGCAAGGCGGCTTCTCACCGATCTGCAGCGGCCAACAAGCGCCAGTCGATCAAGCTAACAAAATAAAACAGCTGCAACACGCAACCGGCACCAAGGCGAGGAAGTCGACCACGAGGCGTGCACCCGATTTAGCGCGTCGTGGGGTGGTGCAGGTTCAAGCCGTCGGATCGACCGAAACCTCGAAGGCCTTCTTGTAGACTCGCATGGTATCTCCTTTCCGCCTAACGGGCGGGGTCCGTGCTCGGATTTTAGCAGCTTTCCTCACTGCCGCAAAATCAAACCACACTCCTACCCAATACAACCCACGATCCAAGCGTATAATTCCCGATGAGCGCCCCGAAGCCCCCCTCAAAGCAGCCGGCGGCGGATGGTCTTGCGGCGTTTGATCTCCTGGTAAGGCTCGATGCCTTCAGCCTGGAAACGCGGCAGCTTCTCGCCCAGGATGCTCTCGATGTCGCGCACCATCGGTTTCGACAACCAAGTGCCGATCGACGACACGGTGCCGAGCGCGGTGCCGCGAGCGGTCCGCCCCGCGCGGTGGACGTAGTCTTCCGCCGTCTCTGGCAAGCCGAAGTTGATCACATGCCGAATCACTGGAATGTCGAGACCGCGAGCGGCGACATCGGTGGCCACCAGAATGCGGTACTTGCCATCACGGAAGTCCCGCAACGCTCGCACCCGCTGCGCCTGACTGCGGTCGGAGTGGATCCGATCGACCGCGAAATTCTCTCGCTCCAACAGGCGAGACAGCCACTCGGCATGCAAACGACGGCGGGTGAAGATCAGCGTGCTGCCCTCGATCTCGTTCAGCAACGACACCAGGCAAGGGTTCTTGTCGCGATCGTCAACCAGATACAGCCGGTGATCTATCCCTTGCGCAGCGTGGCCCTTGGGGCGGATATCGACCATCTCCGGATCGTGGGTGTACTGCTGTGCCATGCGCTTGATCGCCGGCCGCATGGTGGCCGAGAACAGCATCGTCTGGCGGCCCTCGGGGAGCTGCCGCAAGATGTTGTTGATCTGCGGCTGGAATCCCAGGTCGAGCATATGATCGGCCTCGTCCAGCACCAGCATCTTGATGCCTTCGAGATGAACATTGCCGCGTTCCATATGGTCGAGCAAACGCCCCGGAGTAGCGACGATCAAATCGACGCCGCGACGCAAGCTGTCGATCTGCGGTTGCATCCTGACGCCACCGATCACGCAGACTGTTTTCAGATGATGGTTCTTACTGAACAGATCGAGGAAAGCCTTGGTCTGTAAAGCGATCTCGCGAGTCGGACAGACAATCACCCCACGGGTGCCCTTGCCATGGTGCAAGCGGGCGGCGATAGGTAACACAAAGGCGGCGGTCTTGCCCGATCCGGTCTCCGCCAAGCCGATGATGTCGCGCCCTTCGAGGGCATGGGGAATCACCCCGGCTTGAATCGGCGTGGGATGCTCGAAGCCCACCGCGTGGACTGCGGCAACGATCTCGGCACTCAAGCCGAGGTCGGCAAAACCGCCCTCGGTCGTCGCCACCGGATGTTGCGGAATAGCGCCGGTGGCCAAGCCATCCGCCACCGCCCCGTCGTCATCGCCTGACCGCCGCGAGCGCCGCGTCTGCACTGGCTTTGCAGACGGCGTCGACTCGGCAACAGCCGTGGGTCTGGCCACCCGCGGTGAGGTTGCCTCAGCTGACGCGGCCGGTGTAGCCACGGCGGCGGCCGGCTGGTGCCACTGCTTGGGCTCGGATTCCGATCTGGCGGCAGGTTTGGGCACCGACTTGGACTCGGTTCTCGCCGCCGCCGCTGGCACCTTCTCAACCTGCTCAAGGGCGTCTTTGACCAGCGCCTCCTCGGTCATCTTGCCGGTCATCTCTCTGGCGGCAGGCTTGGCGACGGCTCGCGCTGGCTGAGGGTGCTGCTGCCGCTCGTCCTCAATGGTTACCTCTCGAGTCGACTGGGCTGGCCGCGGACGCTTTTCGTCAACAGTGGTTGCCTCTCGGGTCGGACGGTCTGGCTGCGGACGCTTTTCATCGACGACTTTATGCCCTTCTCGGCGCAACATCGCCAACGCCTTACCGAGTTTCTTGGCGCGCACTAAAATGTAGTCTGTATCGTAGGTGGAGACTGAGAACAGGCTCACCCTGGCCTTCGCTAGCGGTACCGCCAGCGAGGCCAAAACACCGATCAGTGCGAAATCTATCGGCCCCTCTTGTCCTTCGGCCGGTCCCAGCACCCGCACCGCGCGCCAGCCGCGCTCGCAGCGCAAATCGCCCACTACCTGACGCTCTTCACAAATGATCGACAGCTCGCTAACGCTCCGTGAGATCGAGCTGAAGCTCCCTTCGGTGGCCCAACTCGGAACCTCACTCTCGGGTGCCTGACGGCAAACCGCAAACCGCGCCCGCAGCACTTCCAACAGCAACCCATGGGGAGGCGAGGCGGGTTGGCGTGGTCCTTGCCGGGAGTCGTCTTCACTCATGTATCAAGCTCCGTTGCCGAGTCCGAAGGGTCTGACGGATTGTCGGCGAATCGAGGATTTGGGGCAGCGGATGCGCGGTTGGTCGAGGCCGCGATAGCCCCAATTTGGAGATCGGGGAAGCTCAGCTGACCGATGGGCAGGTTGACTGCGGAGTTTCGCGACCGCCGCCTCGGGCTAGCGGTCCAGAAGCAGAGGCCCAGGGCAGTGTAGCATCAATGCTGCAACGCTTTGTAGTAGACTGTGGACAGGTCATCCAGCAACAACAGACAGTCTCTCACCGCGACCGGAGTCGCTCCATCAGGGCGACGACGACGGCTGAGGAGGCGTCTGGAAACAGACTCTCGGCGCGGGATTATGGAAGGGCGGACTGCCGCGCTGTGCGGTAGGGAGTCAAGGTGCGAGCAGGCAGTTAGGAGGAAGGGTCCCCTTGAGCAAAACACCGAACAGAGGTCGTTGGTCATCACGTCTCGGGTTCATTCTCGCCGCCTCGGGCTCCGCGATTGGCCTGGGCAACATCTGGCGCTTCCCCTACACGGCGGGAGAGAATGGCGGTGGCGCCTTCGTCTTGATCTATCTCGCCTTCGTGCTGCTAATCGGCATCCCGGTGCTTCTGGCCGAACTCGCCGTCGGTCGCCACACTCACCGCAATCCGGTCGGCGCCTTCCGCGCCATCTGCCCAGGCTCGCTATGGCCGGTGGTCGGTGGGCTGGGGGTGCTCACCGGCTTCGGCATTCTGGCTTTCTACAGTGTCGTCGCCGGTTGGACTTTGGGCTATGTGGTCAAAGCAGCTACTGGCACCTTTAGCGCCAGCCTGACCACCGAGCAAAGCAGCGCTATCTTCCAGAGCCTGGTAGCCAGTCCGTCGAATTCGATTCTGAACCCAATCCTACTTTCCGGTCTCTTCCTGTTATTGACTGCGCTGGTAGTCCAACGAGGGGTCAGCAAGGGAATCGAAACTGCCTCGCGGATCTTGATGCCAATTTTTTTCATCCTGCTGGTTGTGTTGGCAGGGCACGCATTGTCCCTCGATGGTGCCAGCGCTGGCTTGAGCTTTCTGTTCAAACCTGATTTCTCGAAGATCACCGCGACTGTGGTGGTCAGCGCCTTGGGCCAGGCGCTGTTCAGCCTCAGCCTTGGCATGGGAGCGATGATCACCTATGGCTCTTACTTGCCAGAGGACGAGGATCTTTCCTCAGCAGGCATCATCGTCGCTCTTTTCGACACCGCCATAGCGATTCTCGCTGGTCTGATCATCTTTCCGGCGCTGTTCCACGCCGGCGCTGTGCCGGATGCCGGCCCGGGCCTAGTCTTCAAGGTCATGCCGACAATCTTCAACACGCTGCCGGCCGGTTCCCTGTTCGGCTTTGCATTCTACTGCCTGCTGGCGATCGCCGCCTTGACGTCGACAATCAGCCTGCTCGAAGTGATTGTCGCCTACTTCGTCGACGAGCGCGGATGGAGCCGACGCCGCGCCACATGGGTGATGGCCGGATCATGCTTCGTACTGGCGATCCCAAGCGCCCTCTCCGCTGGCGCCAACTCCTCGCTGACTAACATGGCTGGAGGTCAGGGATTTCTTGGTTTGCAGAGCATCGTTTGGGGCAACTACTCGCTGTCAATCGGGGCGTTGCTGATCTGCATCTTTGTCGGCTGGGTGTGGGGAGTGCCGAAAGCACTGGCCGAGGTCCGGCACGGTGGCGCGGATCTGCCAGGTGCAGCTATCTGGGGAACCCTGGTGCGCTACGTCTGTCCGGTCGCGGTGGCAGTCGTTCTGAGCTACATCATCTGGACCGGGCAGTATTTCTAGTCACCTCTAGAAACTAGCTCAGCGGCCTCGTCGATTGCGACTGGAGTTCTCACCGGTTCGAGGTTCGGTCGCTTGCGAATCACTGTTTGGTGCTGTGCAACAGCACCAAATTACCAGCGATATCCCCTGCTGCCGCGGTCAACGGCCGTGACTGCACCCGCTGGCGTTGGAAACCGTGCTTGGCAAATACCCGATCGAGGGACTTGCCATCGATCGCGAACAGGCCAGCTTCTTCGTCGGTGTAGCGGGCGCCGCGCAGCAAGAGACTGCCGCCGGGCACCAACACCCGCGCCAGCTCGCCAGCGTAGCGCTGTCGGGCCGGTCGCTCGAAGAGATGCAAGCAGCCGCGATCGTAGGCAAAATCCACCGATTGATCGGCCAGGGGCAGAGCCAGCACGCTGGCCTCGATCCACTCCACCTCGACCGCTGCTTCAGCCGCCGCACGGCGGGCCAATACCAGCGCTTCGGCACTGCTGTCGACCCCTTGGACGCGGCAACCGTGAGCGGCCAAGTACACCGCTTCGGCACCCGCGCCGCAGCCCAGGTCGAGCACCCGGACGCCAGCACCCAAGATGCCCGCCGCGACCCGTTCGACCAGCTCCCGCGGTGGGCCGGGGCTCTGCCAATGCCGCAAATGGTCGCCGTCGCGGTAGGCCAGATTCCAGAACTCGGTAACGCTCAGCTCTCCGCCTCGCTCTCGCCGCGGTCTGCTCGATCGAGGAAGCCGTGCTCCTCCATCCACTGGTCGTTGACGAACTTGGTTAGGTAGTTGCGGATCGAATCGGGCAAGATGGTGAGCACTTTGCGCGCCTCGGGGTAGAGCTTCAAAGCCTCTAACATGCCCCAGACCGCGCTCCCCGAACTACCTCCCACCAGCAGACCTTCTTCGCGAATCAGCCGCCGAGCCATCAGAAAGCTGTCGCGATCGTTGCTGTAGATCCAGCGATCCACTAGACCGCGGTCCAGTACATCGGGGATAAAGTCGTAACCAATCCCCTCCACCTGGTAGCTCTTGACCTCGTCGCGCCCGCCCAACACCGAGCCTTCGGGATCGATGCCGACCACCACGATCTCCGGGTTCTGCTCCTTGAGGTAGCGAGCAATGCCGGTGATTGTTCCGCCAGTGCCGGCGGTCACCACCAGCAGATCGAGGTCGGCACCGAAGTCGCGCCAGATCTCCGTCCCGGTGCCGTAGTAGTGGGCGTCGGGGTTATTGGAATTCTCGTATTGGTCTGGAATCAGCGAGTTCTCGATCTCGCCTTGGAGACGCTTGGCGACACCGATCAGGCTCTCCGGAGCGTCGTGGGCCGCTTCGGTGGGAGTGCGGATGATCTCGGCGCCGAGCGCCTCCATCACCACCTGCTTCTCCTGACTCATCTTCTCCGGCATGGTGATGATCTGGCGGTAGCCTTTGACCGCCGCTGCCATCGACAAGCCGGTGCCGGTATTGCCGCTGGTGGGCTCGATCAAAGTCGTGCCTGCGCCGATTCGGCCACTGCGCTCAAGTTCCTCGATCATCCGCACCGCGATGCGGTCCTTGGTCGAGCCGCCGGGGTTGAGGAACTCACACTTGGCGTAGAGTTCGACCCCGGTTTCAGCGCCGACCCGGTTCAATCGCACCACCGGCGTGTCGCCGACGCACTGCAAAATGTTGTCGTAGATCATATTTACCTCTGCTCGCCCTGATCGGTAGCGGAAGCGCTCCGACCCACCGGCCGCCCGCGGGCGGTCTACGGCTCACCGACCAGCAATCTGCGGCCAAGTATAGGCAGCCAGCCAGGGTCTGCAAAGGTTGAATTAGACGCCGGTGGCGATCGAGTAGGCCCAGTTGGCGGCCAGCACCAGGAGCGCTGCCCACGGCAGCCAACGCGGTAGCCGGCGCGGCAGGGCCGGTAGCGGCCGGCCGCGCAGAGCCAGCCAGCCGGCCACCAGGCCGGCGGTCAAAAAGGCTGTCCAAGCGGCGCTCTGCAGCGGAAAGTGAATAAAGGCTTCGAGTACATCGAAACGAGCCAGCGCCAGGGCGGCCCGGGTCGTACCGCAACTCGGGCAGGGCAGGCCGGTCCAGCTCTTCAGCAGGCAGGCCGGCGCCAAGCCAGCAAAGTGTGGCGCCAGCGGCGACAACGCCACCAGCGCCAACGCCAACCCACCCCACAGCAAGCCGAGCTGGCGCCCGGCCACCGGTTGCTCAACCATTAGCCGCCGCGGCCATACCAGCGATGCCAAAACCGAAAGCCATCGCCACCAGCACCGCGCAGATACAACACAGCACGATGGGAATCAGCACCGCCAGGACCGCTTTGGCATGAGTGGTCTTGTGCACCGTCGCCAAACCGATGATGTAGAGCACCAAAGCCCAGATCATGCCGATGATGCCACCGACGAAGGGGATAATCGCGGCCAAGCCGGCGGGAGCCGAGTAAGCCACCACTTTGAGCGAGCCCTCGAAACCGGCCTCTGATTGCTGCAAGCCACCCAACAGATTGAGGACCAGATGATAGATGCCACTAGCGATAAACAGGACAAAGAGGTAGGCGAAGGGAAATACAACGAGAAACATCACCACGCCAACGATCCCGGCCCCGCCCATTCCCGCCAGATGTTCCAGCGGCAAGTCGTTGGCCAGTCCACTGAGCAAGGCCAACGAACCACCGAACATCAGGCTCCAGATCTGGTCCAAGAGACCGCCGACGAAGCCGACGATCAAGCCAAAGAGGATCGGACTGACCAGATC
The DNA here is from genome assembly GCA_965248925.1 of Candidatus Multivoradales bacterium. Classification (GTDB taxonomy): domain Bacteria; phylum Acidobacteriota; class Thermoanaerobaculia; order Multivoradales; family J023; genus CBDFLE01. The sequence continues at coordinate 152,557 of CBDFLE010000006.1, forward strand.
ACCGTCCTGGCGCAAGCGGCTGAAAGCCGCCTGCGGCTGAGTCCAGAACTCCTGACATACCCTTTTTCTCAAATGTCCGGTTGAGCCTCTCCGGAGGTGTTCCGAGGCCCTGGGAAGGCCAGGCTCCGGGGTGGCGCCTTCTTGATCGCGAACCGCATCCGTAGCTCGGTGCCGGGGAAGTGGGTGGCGGTAGCGTTGAGTTCTTCGCAGACGGCGGCGATCGCCGCCGTCTTGTGGGGAGAGCTGAGCGGGTCGATGGAAAGGAGCAGCACGGTGTCGGTAACCTCCATATCGCCGCCGGCCGCGAAAGCGCTTTGGATCAGGGTGCGTCCCTCCTGCTCGGTGCGGCGGTAGTGGGGTGATAGGAGCCGGAGAAGATCACCTTCGGCCTGGTAGGCGACCATCTTGAGAATATCGGTGAGGTGCTTGCGCTCGACGGACAGCTTGATGACATCCGCTTCGACGACCTCTTGGACGGGGACGCGGACGGGGAGGGTCGCGCGCTGGTTCTCGAGTTCGGTGATCTGCTCTATCGCTGCCCGGACCCTGGCGGAGATGGCGGCGTTGGCGATCTTGAATCCGCGCATCGTGCGCCGCCGATCCTCGCGGTTTTCAAGAGCAGCGATCCCGATGTGGGCCCGGAGCTGCTCGAGATGTGCGTGAGCTTTGCGCAGCTCTGCATTGATCTTGCCGCGCTCGGGATTCGGCACATCGCGGGCGGCGTCCGCTGGCTCGGTGCCATAGTCCACCAGGGCATCGAGTGCGAATTCTTCGCGCAGGTATTTGGAGAAGTTCTCTTGCCTCCAACGATCGAACATGCGGTAGGCGACCTCGAGTGTGGAGAGGTCGCGGCGGGAGGTGATGATGGACGTCTGGTGGCCGTTGTCGCAGAGGCGGGTGACCTGGCGCAGGTACAGCCGCTTGCGCTTCTTCCTCGGGCCATACTCGAGGTAGATACGCTGATCGGCGAGGAGGTACTCGAGCTTCCGACCGTGGATCGTGTCCTTGATCTGCCCGAACTTGCTCAACGGCACCGGACGAAAGGGGGCCTTTCGGTATGTGAGGATGTCGAACTTCTTGGCGATGAGCTTCGCAAACAGCTTCGGGCTCCAACCCCCACGGTCGAAGACGACGGTGACTCGCCGGTCTCCGAGTAGCTTTCGTACCTCTTCGAGAATGAGGGGAAGCATCGTCGCAAGCCCCTTGTTGGCCTCGGTGGGGACCACGAAGAGAGGCTCGCTCTCAGCATCGTTGACCCAGTAGTCGGTGGTGGCCGGCATCGCGATCCGCATCCGCGCTACGTGTGTCTTGGGAATCTCTCGGCCACCGTGGTAGGCGCGCACATGCCCGTCCACGTAGAGGAAGCCCATGGCATGGCCCCTGGTGGCGACCCGGCGCTGAGCGAGGGCGCGACCGAGATCCGCGGCCAGGCCATGCGCGGCCAGCCGAGCGAGCTTGTTGCGCAAGGTTTTCACTTCCGGCGCTCGGTCGAGCCCGAGAAGCTGACCCAAATGCCGGGGTGAGCGCTCCTTGAGCCCTTCGGGTCGCTTGACCCGCAACAGTGCCATCAGCAGCAGGGTTACCAGAGTGGTGCGCAGCCCATAGAAGGCCGGCCCGATGCTGCCGTACAGCTCCTGCGCGATGGAGAGCACGCCGCTGTCCACCAGGGCGGGAATCGCCAGCAGAGCACCGGCGCCCGGTAGCTGGGTCGCCGCTCCGAAGATCGGCGCCGCATCATCGAGGAATCCCAGCCTCGCCAGCAGCCGATCGCTGGCGCGATCCGCTGGATCGAGGTCCAGCGAGAGGGGAACCTGATCTTGCTCGGACGCAGAAGCGGACAGTTTTGGGTCCGCAGCCGCTGGGTCACCGCCACCCTCAGCGTCGAGCGCAAGATCCGCAGTTTTCAGGGGGCCGTCGACCTGCTGCTCATCAGAGGCGGACAGTTTTGGGTCCGCACTCTCGAAGGGCATCGTCATCTGCACTACCGACCGCTCTTTCCAGCCCAGGCGCTTGGCGAGCTTGCGAACGGCCTTCTCATCGATGCCCAGCCGCCGGCCAATCTCGCGATTCGACACACCCTCGGCCTTCCAGCCGTTGACCGCGTCCAGGCGGCCCTGCGCTACCCGAGACTGACCCCGGGGAAAACCGCGCGGCCGGCCCAGAGCAGCCAGCCCACCTTCTTCGAAGCGGCGCTGATTCCGGCGCACAGTCCGCACATCACAAGCGAACGCAAGGGCCACCTCGCGTTGCTGTGCCCAGCCCAATTCAACGAGACTCACCATCGCGTGGGCCTCGCCTGTCCTGTCGCCGGCAGCGAAGTGAGCGAGCGGCATGCCGCTGACCACCACCACCCGATAGCCGCCCCTCTGCTGGAGGCGGCAGCGGTCGTTGATCACCACAACCCCATCGGGGACCCCGGCGTGGTCTGGGAACAGGACGGTGTGCTCGCTCGTCAGTGCCATGCTCGATCATGCCTCGGCACCGAAAAAAGCGGACAGTTTTGGGTCCGCACCACCTCTGAGGGGCGGTCCTGTGTTTTCAGAGGGTTAGGAGGGGTAGGTCAGGAGGTCTGGAGTCACCACCATCTTGACGGTCTCGATCAACGCCGGGAAGAATCCTCGCTGTTGCCGCTCCTCCCAGGGCAGCCGTGGGGTGGCAGCCGGCGGCGGCATCCCTGGCGGCATTGGCGGCGGCGGCTCTGAGGGTGGCGGGGTCAGCGGCGGCGGGGCGGGAATCTCGTCACTCATGAGGGCTCCTTGCGCGAGTTCGAACAGCACAAGGGAGAAGGTCCCCGGCAGCTCGTGGGTCAAAAATAGGAAACTTGGCCTGAAGATTATAGCCGTCCGCCACGAACTTCGAGCCGCGGCAGAGATGGCAACAACAAATACAATCTCTAACAACCGCCTCGATCACAAGCCGGCGGGTCACTGCACGGCGTAGGGCTCGCTGAGAGTGAAGGGGACAATCTCGACATCGAAGCCGGCCCCCTTCGAGTCCACCATCTGATAGCTGCCCTGCATCACCCCGACGGCGGTCGGCAACGGGCAACCCGAGGTGTACTCGAAGGACTCGCCGGCCGCCAAGATCGGCTGCTCACCGACCACCCCTGGCCCGCGAACTTGCTCTACCTCACCGTCACCATCGGTGATCACCCAATGGCGCGATAGCAGCTGAACGGTGTCGCTGCCGGTGTTGGTCAGCCGCACGGTGTAGAGGAAGAACCATTGCCCGGCTGGCGGATTGGAGCGGTCGGGATCGAATCGCGAAACCACTCGGACAACAATCCGGTGGGTGGTGGCGGTGGAACTAAACATCGATCAGGGCTCTCGGCAGAAGCAAGCTCGCTCGCGGCGTAGATGGATTCTCGGCGATCAGGACCGGCCGGTTTGCTCACGCAGCCGCTCTGGCACCGGCACTGGCACCAGACTGTCGATATCGCCACCGAGCAAATAGGCCTCTTTGACCAGCCGACTCGACAGGTACATGTACTCTTCCTTGGGGGTCAGGAAAACGGTCTCGACCCGGGCATCGAGATGGCGATTCATCAGCGCCATCTGGAATTCGGCTTCGAAGTCGGACACCGCCCGCAAGCCGCGGACGCTGGTGCGGGCGCCGATCCGGCGCATGTAGTCGACCAGCAGGCCGGAGAAAGTTTCGACCCGGCAGTCGTCATAGTCCGCCAACACCTCGCGAATGATCTCAACCCGTTCCTCAAGACTAAACAGGGGATTCTTCTCGGTGTTGCGCAGCACCGCCACGACCACTTCGTCGAACAATGGCCGGCAACGCATGATGATGTCGAGGTGGCCGTTGTGCAGCGGATCAAAGGACCCTGGATAGACGGCAATGCGATGGGTTCTCACGGCTTTTTCTTATCTCCCAAGTCCAACGTTAACACGTTGAACTGGGAGTCGGTCACCCGCAACAGCACGATCCGCACCCCCTCATCCACTTCGATACGGAAGGTCTCGCGCCGCCCGTCAAGCAGGCCGTCGACGGTTCTGGCCGGTTGCCAGGCACCGGCATCGAGACTGTAGGAGGCCTCGCGCAGAGGCGATAGAGCATCGCTCAACTCGACTTCGAGGGTGCCCTTGCCGTAGCGCGGAGCGGCGGCGGTGGGCGGCGTGTGATCGATCACCACCGGCGGGCTGGTGCGCTCGGCGAGTTGCGCCGCGGCCAGCGGATCGGCCGGCAGGTCGCTGGCGCTGAGCCGAAAGCGGTAGACCCCGTCGGGCAAGGCGGTGGCGTCGAAGCTGAACCAGATCTGCTCGAGGTCTTCGACCACCGGCAGCCAGGCACCGCCGCTCCCCTCGGGGCGGAAACTGAGGCGATAGCGCAGCTCGTCCTCGTTGCCGTCTTCGGCCTCCCAACGCAAGGTCCGGTAGCCCCGCTTCCACAACTGTTTGGTGCGACCGCTATCGTCTGTAGAAGCTACCCTCAAGGTGTCGAAAATACCCTCGCGGTTGGCGCTCCAGGGTTCGTAGGCTTGGTTTTGTGGATTGAAGTTGGTCGGCACCAGGATCTGCCCGGCGGCAGTACTTCGAAACTGGAGATCCGTGGCGGCAGGTTGTTCTGCAAGTAGGTCAGCTCGGCGGCATGCATCACCGGACTGTGACGGCCATCGCCCCGCAATTCGGCGCGCCACTGCACGAAGCGCCCCGGCGGCACGTCGGCGAGCCCCAGCTCACTGCCGCGGGCCGACTCGCTCCAGCCACTCCAGGTGGCGTCGGGCTGTTCGCTGATGCCGCTGCGGAACGACAGCTCGACAGCCCCGCCGGACGGCGTCGAGCCACGCCAGAAAAAGGTACCGAAGCGGGCTATCTGGTCGGCATCGAGCACTGTGCTGGTGTAGGTGCCGCGGCGTTGGCGGCCAGCCCCCAGCAGCTCTACCGACGCGCTATCGGTGCTCAGCACCGCTACCGCATCACCGTCGGCGAGGAGCACTACGATCTGGCTCGCCGGCAGGTCTTTCTCCAGCGCCAGTTCCTCACCGGCCCAGCGGTAAAGGCGGCCGTCCTGGCCGGTGCCAATCCACAGCTCGTCGGCGGCGACAGCCAGGGCATGGATAGTCTGATCGGCGAAACTGGCGAGAAAACGACTGCGGCCATCGGCACTCAGGTGCAGCAGCCGACTGCGTGGTCCCGCCGCCCCCGCGGCCCGCGAGCCGGTGGTCTCTTTCTGGCTCTCGCTGACCGTTACCCCCTCGTCGTCCTCATCGTCGTCCTCGCCGTTCGACAAGTCAACCAGGCTGGCCTCCGAGGCGACCAGCGCTGCCCACACCCCACCCTCTCTATCCGGCACCAGGGCCAGGACTTCGGGCTCGGCGGCGTCGTAGAGGGTACTGAGCCGGCCGTTGGCAAAACGCAGTAGGCGCCCTTGCCCGGCGGTGCCGGCCAGCACCGTGCCGTCGGCCAAGACCGCTAACGAGCGCAAATGCAGATCGCCACTATCGAAAAGCAATTCGGCTTTGCCCTGATCGCTGACCTCCCACAGCCGACCCCGCGCACCGGTGGCGACCAGCAGCCCTCCACCGGGACGCCGCTGGAGGGCCCAGACATAGAGTTCTTCGGGATCAAAGTGGACCACCGGCTCGCCCCCTCCTGGCGGCTGCCGGTAGACCTTGCCGGCGGGCGAGCTGGCGGCAAAAACAGTGCCGTCGGCGTCGGCCCAGACCGCGAAAACCTGCGGTTCGGGAGTGCTGAAAAACTCTTCCTGACTGCCGTCTCGGCGCACCAGCAAGACCTTGCCCGACGAGCCGGTACCCACCACCCAACCTGCTGGGTGGACGGCGGCCGAGAACACGTAAGGTTCGTCGATGGCGGCAATGGTGTTCAGCGGCCGGGCCAGCTCGAGAGCGCCGAACTCGCCGAGACGAACTCCCTTGAGGGTGCCTTCGCTGAAGCTCTCGCGATCGTCGATCTTGAAAACGGTGACTTCGGCAGCGGCGCTCAGCACGCAGCCGAAAGCCAGCAGGCAGACCCCTAGCTGGCTGATCCGGCGCGCCGATGACAGCTGCTTGCGCGGCGACTGGTTACTCACGAAATCTCCTCGCTGCATGTTGTTCATGGACGCCGCTCCACCCACAGGTCGATGCGTACAGCGCCGGAAATTGGTGCCTCTAGCGTTTCCACGCTCTGCTGATCGATAGCCAGATAGAGAGACTTGGCCGAGCGACCAGCGCTGCCGGCCAATAGGCGATGGACCGATCCCGGCAACCGCGGCAGGCTGTCACCCGCGAGCGCCAACCCGGGCGCCCGTACCAAGCCATAGACCACCAGCTGACGCCGCGAATGAAAACGGCGCAGCTGCTCAAGGTGGTCCTCGAAGCTGCGCGGCGCCCGGCCTTCGATCTCCAGCCGCGCGGTGTCCATCGAAGAACCGTCGCCGAGCAGAAAATAGTAGCGCCCGTCCGCCGCTTCGTCCGGCACTTGCAACTCCAGGCGACGCCTTTCGAGTTCGCCCTGATGAGGGCGCAGCTCCAGGGTCACTTGTAGGCGCTCACCGGGCTCTAACCGACGGCGGTCGGCCCAGGCCGCGACCAACTCCAAGGTGCGCGGCGCAGCGATCTGCTGCAATCGTACTTCGACCGCCTCCACTTCTACCTTGGCCAGAGGATTGCGGAATAGAAAGTTGGCAAAGGCCAGCAAGTAGGTCACCGCATCGCTGGCCGCGGTCTCACCGTCGAAGCTCTGCCGCAAATGCAAATCGCCATAGCGGCCCAAGGCGAAGCTGGCCTCCAAGTCGATACCTTGCGGACCGCCACTGTAGGTGCTGGCGGTCAACGCTCCAAGGCTGCTAATGGCCAGCAAAGCAGGACTCAACAACGGCAGCTGAGCGACTTCCATCTGGTAGCTGCGCTCCCCCTCGACCGAGGCCACGGTCACCCGCAGCGGAAACGTCGGCGCCTGCAACCCCAGGCGACCCCGCACGCCAGCCTCTCGATCTTGATCGAAGGCACCCACAACCTCGCCGGCCACCGATAGCTTGAACGAGTTGTAGCGACTGGCGATGGTGGTAATCACCTCGGAGGCGGCCAGCGGCAGCAAACCGGGGCTAGCGAAAACAGGATGGCCAAAGGCGGTGATCTCGTCCCCACGCCGCTCGGTGAGGGTGCCATGAGCGGCCAGACTGAGATCGCCCGCCACCAGCACCATGGCGATGGCGCTGCCGCCCACCAGTTCAGCGGTCGCCGGCCGGATACTCGCACCGCCGTTGGCTGCGGGCAGGCTTAGTGTTGGACTGGCGCTGGTCAGGGGCGCCAAGGCACCGACCGTCTCAGCTAGTAAGCGATGGGCAGGGGCGCCAAAACCGCTGGCGCTCCACTGCAACGCCGCCGCGGCACCATCGCTCAACCGCGGCCGCAAGACCGCCAGGGCTTCGCTGAGCACCGCCCGGCTGTCGTGGGTCACCTCGCCCCCACCACCGGCTGTCAGCAAATCCATCAGCGACAAATCGAGTGGCACCGCGGCCGGCATCGCGGTCCAGGCAGGCGCTGCTGCCAATCGCCGCATGGCGGCGATTGGCGTGATGCCGGCAATCGGATCGAGGCCAAAGAGGTAGCCAAAAGCCACCGCGCCAGCCAGCCGGCCATCGATGTAGACCGGACTACCACTCATGCCGCCCAGCACCCCGCTGCGCTCCAGATCCTGACCCGACAAGCGGGCCAAAATGTAGCTCAACTCCGGCGTTCTGTGGTGCAGCACGCCGAGCACTTCGACTTCGAAGCGGCTCGGCTCGGTGCCCACGAAGACCGACATGCCGTAGCCCCGCTGTCCGCGTTCGATCTCGGCCAGCGAGATAGTCTCGGTGCTACTCGCCGCGGCCTCACCCAGTACCGGACCGGCCAACAGAAATCCACTACCGACGATTAATATCGTGCAAAGCCCTCTCAGGACTGATCCGCCACGCTGCATGTTGCTCCCACCACCTAGCGGCCGGCGACGCTGCCGAGCCACTGCCTGTGTAGTTCGTCTGAAAGGGTGCTGAGGTTTCATTTCCGTGGTCCAGCGCCAGCCGGCGACAATCCCCAGGCGGCCGGCAATTCGACCGCTCCGCGGCGCAGCAGGCGCCAGCCCGACGGCTCCCATGCCACCACCGTCGAGGGAAGCCCCCCCGGCAACTCGCCATCGTCGATGATCGCCGTCGGCCGATCAGCCCCTTCTCGTGCCAGCCAGGACTCGAGTTCCGCCGGTTGGCAAATGGGCGCTTGGCCCGCCGCGTTAGCGCTGGTCGAGGTCAGCGGACCAAGCTCGCGCAGCAATTCACGCAGCCGGCGATGGGCAGGTACCCGCACTGCCAGTCGGCTCGAAAGCGAACTGGCTGGCAGCTGCTGGTCGAGCGGCAACACGGCGGTCAGCGCCGCTGGCCACAGCGCCACCAGCGAGTCGAGCACCGAGGCTGGTACGCGCAGACCGAGACCCTCCAACTGCGCCGCATCGGCCGCCACCACCAGAAGCGGTTTCTGCGCCGGCCGGCGCTTGAGCCGGTAGATCGCCGCCACCGCCGCCGCCGAGGAGGGATCGGCAGCCAAGCCGTAACTCGACTCGCTGGGAATGGCCAGCAGTCCGTCAGCCACCAGGACGCGGCGCAGCAGGGTCGGCGAATCTCCCCAACACCAGCGCACCGGGCTAAATTGACTCTCAGGCACCGGCAATCAGCTCGCGAGCGTGTTGCAGCGACAACTCGGTTACTTCGCTACCCCCCAACATACGGGCAATCTCCGCTGCTCGAACTTGGTCGTCTAGATGTAGCAGCTCGGTGTGGGTGCGGCCTCCGCGCACTACCTTGCTAGCCTTGTAGTGGAGATCGGCGCAACTGGCCACCTGTGGCAGGTGAGTCACCGCCAGAATCTGACCGCCTTGAGCCAGCCGACGTAACTTGCTGCCCAAGGCAGCCGCCTCGGCACCGCCAACGCCGGCGTCGACCTCGTCGAACACCATCGTCGAAGAAGTGGCCGCCGCTGCGCTGACGCCGCTAGTACCGCGCGATGCCAATTGCACCGCCAGGTAAAGCCGCGACAGCTCGCCGCCGGAAGCCACCTTGGCCAGCGGTCGTAAATCCTCCCCGGGGTTGGGCGAGAAACGGTAGACCACCTGATCGTAGCCATGCTCGCCGAACTCGGTCTCCACCCCGTCGATCTGCAACCGGCTACCGGCGCGGCGACGGCACTCCAGGGTGACCGCGAAACGAGCACGCTCAAGGGCCAGCTCGGCCAGTTCGCCGCGCACCGCCTGCTCCAGCTTGCCAGCCCAGCGGCGGCGCGCGGTGGAAAGCTTAGTAGCCGCCTCACGATAGGCTGCAAACGCTTCCCCGAGCTCTTTGTCCAGAGCCTCGCGGCTGTGCTCGTCACCACTCAGCTCGCCTAGCTCGGCCGCCAATTCAGCCCGCCGCTCGAGCACCGCGGTACATGTCTCGCCGTATTTGCGCAGCAGCCGTTCGAGTTCCGCCAAGCGGCCTTCGATCTCGTTCAGCCGGCCAGGCTCGGACTCCACTCGATCAAGCCGGCGACCGAGGGTGGTCTCGAGTTCGCCGACCCGAATGCGCAGCTCTTCGAGCTCCGCCGCCCAAGCCTCCGCTTGCGGTTCCCAGACAGCGATGCCAGCGAGCTGCTGGCCGGCTCGCTGCAAGGTTTCATAGGCCGACTCGTCCTGCTCGGAAAGGGCTTCCACCGCACCCGAAAGAGCTTGCTGGATGGCCTCTGAGTGGCGCAGCACCTGGCGCTCGGCGCGCAGCTCCTGATCTTCGCCGGGGCTCATCTCGGCGCTGTCGATCTCGGCAATCTGAAAACGTAGAAAATCGGCCCGCTCGGCCAGCGCCCGCTGATCGCCCGAGACTTCGGCCAGACGGTCAGCCAGCTGGCGATAGCGAGCGCAGGCAGTAGCGGTGCGCGCGAGCAGTCTGCTCCCCGCGACTCCACCACAGCGATCGAGCCAGGCGCGTTGCAGATCGGGCGCCACCAGGCCGAGTTCCTCACGCTGACCGTGAATGCGGATCAGCGGCGCGGTGATCTCACTGAGCAGTCTGAGGGTCACCGGCTGATCGTTGACGAACACCCGATTGCGGCCGGCGCGGCCAATCTCGCGCCGCACCATCAGTTGATCGCCGGCCTCGACCCCGACCGCTTGCAAACGGTCGCGCCAATCCTCAGCCGGCGGCTCGAAGACCCCGCTGACGGTCAGTGAGCTGGCACCAGTGCGGATCAGATCGGTACTGGCGCGGGCACCGGCCAACAAGGCCAGAGAATCGACCACGATCGACTTACCGGCACCGGTCTCGCCGCTGATGACGTTGAAACCAGGGCCGAACTCGATCGCCGCCTCGGCCAGCACGGCCAGGTTGCGGATGTGTAGATCACGCAGCATGAGAAGAGACGGTTCGAACTCGTCTCAGGCGGGATCGGCGCCGGCACTCACTCGATCGCGCCCTGAGCGTTTGGAGCGGTAGAGTTCACGATCGGCAGCCTCGTAAAGTTCTGACGGGCCGACGAACTCAGAGGAGTAGGCGTGAACGCCGAAAGAGCAGGTGACACTGAGTTCGGCGCCGCTGTAGGAAAACGTCTCTTCGGCAATGGCCAGGCGCAAGTCTTCGGCCAAGTCGATCGCCGTTGCTAGTTCCATCTCCGGTGCCAAGACGGCGAACTCTTCACCACCGACACGAGCGAAAATCTGCTCCGCGCTGAGCCGGCGCCGCACCAGCCGTGAGATCTGCTGCAACACGAAATCGCCACAGAGATGGCCGAAGGTATCGTTGACCTGTTTGAAGTGATCAATGTCGAAGAGCACCAAGCAGAGGGGCCGTTGGTGCCGCCGGGCACGATCAAACTCGCGCCGCAGCTCTTCTTTCAATTTACGCTGATTGAAGGCCTGGGTCAGGCCATCGCAGACTACCAGCTGGTGAATCGCTTCGTGGTAAGCGTGCTCCGGATCGCGCTCGTGCAAGAATTTGAAATGCACCGCGCCGACCTGGAAACGGTCGCCACTGCGCAACACCTGGCAACCCTCGACCGGCAAGTCGTTGACGTAGGTGCCGTTGGTGCTGCTCAGATCCTCGATCTCCACCCGCTTGCCGCGGTGGATCAAGCGGGCGTGGCGACGGGAGATCGAGCGCACGTCAGGGAGGCTGATTTCGACATCTGTCGAGCGGCCGATTTCCATCGTGTTCATCGGCCTCACGCTGTAGCGCGTGCCCAGCGGCTTTTCATCCGGATGGGCGATCAAAATAACATCGGCCTCGGCCGCCTCCTCGCCGTCCTGATCGCCAGCGCCAGCGCCTCCCTGCCGAGCACGCAGGATCAGCGAACTCAGATCGAGGGTTGTTTCCTCGCTGTAGGGGGGGCGCCGTGGCGACTCGGGTTTGGGTTTCGGGGTCATCAGCTGCTCAAATTTTTCCTCGTCGGCAGGAGCAGAAAGCTGCAAAGAAATCCTGCACTGGTGCAAGAACAAGCCTACAGGCGGCGGTCGAGACCGTCAACGCGGCTGGTGCCTTGCCGCTAGCCGTCGACCAGCTCGGCCGAGCGTCGGGCAGCCTCGACGACCGCTTTGATCAGGGTCACCCGCAACCCCCCCTCCTCGAGCTTCAGGATGCCATCGACGGTGCAACCCGCCGGGGTGGTGACTTCGTCCTTGAGCAACGCCGGATGCTCGCCGGTCTTCAGCACCATGGCTGCGGCGCCAAAACAAGTTTGGGCGGCCAGTTCAATAGCCACCGCGCGGGGCAAGCCGACCTTGACCCCTCCCTCCGCCAACGCCTCGATAACGATGTAGATGAAAGCTGGCCCGCTGGCCGAGAGGCCGGTGACGGCATTGAAGTAACGCTCTTCCAGCACCAGAGAGTGGCCGACAGCGGCAAACAGCTCGCGCACCATCTCGACCTGCTCTGCTTGGGCATGGCGGCCGCCGCACACCGCCGTCATCCCGCGACCGATACGGCTCGGAGTGTTGGGCATCGCCCGCGCCACCGCCACTTGCCGCCCACCGAGCCGGGCTTCGATGGCGGCCGTCGACAGGCCAGCGATGATCGACACCAACAGCTGGCCGTGATCGAGACTGTCGGCGATCTCCTCCAGCACGGTATCGGCAACCTGCGGTTTGACGCATAGCAAGACGACATCAGCAGCGGCCACCGCCTGCCGGTTGTCGCTGGTGGTGGCGATGCCAAAACGCTCGGCGAGGCGCCCCAAGCGTTCCTCGTGCAGCGCCGTGGCAACGATTCTCTCGGCCTCGGCGGTACCGGCGGCGAGCAAAGCCGAAATCAGATTCTCACCCATCTTGCCGGCGCCGAGCACGGCCAGGCGGAGGCTGTTGGAACTCATCGAAATCTCCTCACTGACGTCAATTGCCCTTCAGGAAGGACCGCAGCACATGGCCAGCGACCTCCGGATTCTCGCGCAGACGGCGCAGCGAATAGAGGTACCAATCGCGGCCGTAGGGCACGTAGACCCGCAGCCGGTGACCAGCGGCGAGCAAAATGCGCCGCAGCTCCTGCTCGACACCGAGCAACATTTGAAACTCGTAGCGATCCGCCGGCACCTTTAACTGGTCGAGCAGAGCCACCGCGCCGCAGACCAGGTACTCGTCGTGGGTGGCGATGCCGACATAGACCCCGCGGCGGAGCAGTTGCTCGAGCGCCGCCAGGTAATTCAGGCGTACCGTTTGGTAGCCCTTCCAGGCGTCCTGCCGGGGTTCGATGTAGATCCCTTTGCACAGTCGTACATTGGCGCCCGCGCTGGGCAACTCAGCAATATCTTGCAGCGTGCGTCGCATGTAGGCTTGGAACACCACCCCCAGCCGACCGCGCGGTCCGGGATCGTGACGCCGGTGGATTTCGCGGTAAATGCGCAAGGTGGCGTCGGTGGTCCGGCGATCCTCCATATCAATTCGAACAAAACCATCAGCCCGCGCCGCCGACCGCTCCACTAGACCGGCGATGTTGTCGCGGCAGAAAGTCTCGTCCAGATCGAGCCCAAGCTGAGTGGGCTTGACCGAGATATTGCAGCGCAGATCGTGCTCCTCGATCGCCGCCAACACTCGCTGGTACTCGCCGACCGCGGCAGTCGCTTGGGCACGGTCCTGGATTTCTTCACCGAGCAGATCCACGGTCACCAAGGCCCCCTCCGCATTCAGTCGGCGGATCGTCTCCACCGCCTGCTCGACGGTCTCGCCAGCAACATAGCGCCGCGCCACCCAGCCGACCATTGGCTTTGGCACCAGCGGCAGAGTGGTGACCAGGATGCGATTGAATAAGCTCATCTGTCAGGTAGCTCTCCGAAGTCAGGATTCGGAGGCGGATGTTAGCAGCCACGGCGGGATTCGAGTCACTTTCCCAGTGATCGAAGGGCCGCCATCGCCAAGCGCCGGACAGGGTATTCGCGGCGATCCTGAGTCCAGGTAGGATCCGACCATGAAAGTCCTCAAATCCTGCCTCTTGATCTTGCTGCTCTTGCTGCTAGCGGCCGCCCTGCTGTGGCGCTGGTGGGACCGAGAGCCCACTGCCGAAGCGCCGCCCGAGACTCCCCCCGAGCAGGTCGCGCGACCGGCAGAGCCCAGCGCTCTGGTAGTGGTGCGCAAGACCGGCCCGCGGCCAGCCAAGACAGCGCGAGCCGCGGATCTCGCCACCGCCCGCACCTTTCTCAGCAATGGCGGGCAGCTCCCCTCCTGCGGCCCCTACGGATTGCTGACCGATGTCGAAGATAGCCAGTTGATCGCTGCTTGCCAGCGGCTCACCGACCGGCTCGACGAAACCTACGAGCAGCGCTATGGCGTGCGCCCGATCGGTCAGCCAGCCGAGACCATCCTGCTATTTAGCCGGCTCCAGGACTTTCGCGCTTTCAATGCCAGCGGCGCCGTCGGCAGCGCGAAGAGGGGCTACGCCGGCCACGCTATCCCTAGTCGGGGTTTGGTCGTGCTGCATGCAGAGACCGGCAGCCGCCTAGCTACCCTGCGCACCTTGCTGCACGAACTCACCCACCTGCTCAACCGCCGCGCCGTTGGCACCGAGCTACCGCGTTGGTTGGCGGAGGGTCTAGCCGACGGCATTGGCGACACCGCCACCGCAGACGGCCTGCTGCCGCTCACCGCGGTACGCGGCTCAGAAGGCGAAGCGTGCCGATTGCAACTCGGCTACCGCAGCGGCCAAGCTGAGGCGGTCAGCCGCCTGCTGACCCTCGCAAGCACATCGTTCGACCGCGGAGTCGTGTCCTTCGACTACGAACAGAGCGCCTTCCTGGTGCGCTTTCTGCTCGCCGAGCCAGCGCTGGCACCTCCCTTTCGCCGGCTGTTGAGGACCTTGGCAAGCGGTACTCCCTACTCTGAACTCGAGTTGCCAGCAGAGCTCGGCGTCGCTTCCCAGACCCTTGATCAACGCTTCGAGGACTGGATTCTCGGTCACCGCCTTGCTTGCACGACCTAGCGACGTCCAGGCCCAGGAACTGCGGTAAGCTAGATGGCCGCCTAGCTCTTCGATAACCCGTCTCGGGGAGCCGTCTCAAAGATTCAATTGACCGCCTAGGAGTCTGCTCCATGCGCCACCCACCCAAAGCAACCGCCATCGCCCTTGGCCTTCTCTTCACCTGTCTGTTGCCCCTGACAGCCAGCGCCGAAAGCGCCCAATGGCTCGACAAGCTGGGACAGCTCTACGAGCGCGGCCCGTTCTCCTTCGATTACACCATGGACATGAAGATCGAGCAGCAGGGGCAGCAGATGACCATGAACGGCCACGGTGAAATGCTCTACGGCGCCAACCGGCAGATGCGCATGCACCTCGTAATGTCGATGGCTATCCCCGGCATGCCCGAGCCGATGGAGATGGTTGTCGACAGTGTCAATGATGGAGAGCACACCTGGACCGAAATCGAACATCCGATGATGGGCAAGCAGGTGATCAAGGTCTCCGCCGCTGACGCCCAACGCAGCAGCGCCAAATCAGGGCTGATGAACGGTCTTGGTACCACCAACTCCGATCCGCTGTCGCAAATCGGTAAGTTGCGCGAGATGTTCGATCTGCTGGAGTCTGGCGGCGCAGACGGCTTGGTGGTGCTCAAAGGGCCGATGAAAGAGGAAGCCCGCGATGAATTGGGGCCAGCAGCGGCTCTATTCGGCGATGGCAGCGAGTTAGAGCTGCACTTGAATCGCGACACCGGCTTCCCGACGCTGGTGACCTTGGGCCAGCCCGGGACGCCGGTCCTAACCATGCGGACGACAAACCTCGAATTCCTCAGCCAGAAAGAGATCGACGCCGATGCTTTCGCCTACACCGTGCCTGAAGGAGTCAATGTGGTCGAACCGCTAGCCGAAAAGAGCCCCGCCCCGGCGGCTGGTGGTCGCTAGACAGCTAGTGACAAAGGTTTGACCTCCGCAAGGTCACCAGGTTGCAACAATCGTAGGGTCTCGGGCATCGCTCGCTTTCACTCGCTTCACAACTGTTCGGAGAACTCACCATGACGCCACGCAAACTGCTCATCGCCACCAGCGGCCTGATCTTCGGCACTCTGATCGCGGTGTCGATCGCCTTTTCACTCACCGCCACCGAACATCCGCTGTCGTTCGACGATGTCAAGGCGTCGACCCACCGCTTCATTGGCCTGGAATCGTCTATCCAGCTCACTAGCGCTCAAGAAGCGATCAAGAAAGAGGCCCTCGAAGCCCTGCCGGCTCCTTGTTGCAGCGACAACACCGCCTACACCTGCTGCTGTCCCTGCAATATGTCGCTGTCGATCTGGGGTCTGTCGAACCTGCTGATCACCGAGCACGGCTACGACGCCGCCCAGGTGCGGGCCAAGGTCAAGGAGTGGATCCACGAGATCAATCCCGACGGCTTCAGCGGCGAAGTTTGCTACACCGGCGGCTGCCTGCGCCCGTTCGCCGCCAACGGCTGTGGCGGCATGGCCCGCGGCCGGGTGACCTGGGATAGCTGAGTTCAGCCAGCTTGGGCGGCTGGTGCCCGCAGTTCGCGGCCCACATGCTCGTGGGCATGGTAGGAGCTGCGCACCAGCGGACCCGACACACAGTGATTGAATCCCAGCTTGAGAGCGAAGCGGCGATAGTCGTCGAACTCAGCCGGCGGCACGTAGCGAGCGACCGGCAGATGCTGCGAAGTGGGCTGCAGGTACTGACCGATCGCCAGCACTTCCACCCCGGCAGCGCGAATCTCGCCAATAGTGCTCAGCAGTTCCTCGCGGGTTTCGCCAATACCCACCATCAGACTGGTCTTGATCACCCCGTCATAGGTGCCCGCGTCACGCCGCCGGGCGGCTTCCGAGAGTAGGGCCAGACTGCGCTGGTACTTGCTGCCAGGGCGAGCCTCGCGGTAGAGCCGGGGCACCGTTTCCATATTGTGGGAGAAGATCTCCGGCCGCGCCCCGAGAACGATGTCCAGGGCGTCGGGGACTTGGCGAAAATCCGGGGTCAGAACCTCCACTCCGGTATGTGGATTGCGTCGATGCACCGCTTCGATCACCGCCGCCCAATGGCCGGCGCCGCCATCCACCAGATCATCGCGATCCACCGAGGTGATCACCGCGTGGCGCAGGGTCATCGCCTCGACCGCTGCGGCCACATGCTCCGGTTCCTCCACATCCACCGCCTCCGGTTTGCCAGTCTTGACCGAGCAGAAACCACAGCGCCGGGTGCAAGTGTCGCCGAGGATCATGAAGGTAGCGGTACCGTGCTCGCCCCAGCACTCATAGATGTTGGGACACCTCGCCTCCTGGCAGACGGTGTTGAGCTTCAGCTTCTTGACCAGCGATTGGACTTCGCGATAGCGCTTCGGCGTCGCCAGGCGAATACGTAGCCAATCCGGCCGCCGCTGCCGCGGCGGACGCTGGGCGCTCGGAGCGCCGATCTTGACGAGATTTTCCATGGCTTTGAGTCTCGATGAGTGTCGCGGACCGTGAATCGCAATTTTACAGGCGGGTCAATCAGCAGATCCAGGCGCTAGTCTAGCGGATCTCACCCTCAGAAACCGTCCAGCGTTCTCTGTGAATCTAAGGATGCGTGGCGCAAATAAGGCGGTAAAACAATTGACAGAGCCTACCTTTTGTGCTCAGATGGCCTCGCGGGCATGCGCTGGATACAACCTGTGGTCGTCGGTTACGGCGGCAACCCCAGAGCGGGTGGGATCCTCAGGCCATGGGCCTGCACTAGCTTTCGGAAGACGAATACACTCTCAATTCTCCTATGGCTCATGCTTCTAATATTCAGCTAGTGCGAAAGGCTCGCGGTGCCTTCTTCACGCCGCCAAACATGGCTCAGTACATGACTCGGTGGGCGGTGCGCAGCCCATCCGACTCAGTGCTAGAACCCTCGTGCGGCGAGGCAGTATTCTTGGCCGAGACGGCTGACCGCCTACGCTCCCTCGGTCTCTCAGGAGACCTTGGCACGCAGCTTACAGGGGTGGATATTCACCGACAGTCCCTGGAGGCCGCGAGGGATCGGCTCGCAAGCCGCAAAGTTCGGGCCTGTCTGGTCGAGTCAGATTTCTTCGAATTCCAATCAGACAGAAGTTTCGATGTCGTGTTGGGCAATCCGCCATATATTCGGTACCAGAAATTTGCGGGTTCAGCTCGGGAAAAAAGCTTAGCTGCGGCTCTTGCCATGGGAGTTCGCCTCCCCCGGCTAGCTAGCTCGTGGGCGGCCTTCGTCGTTCATTCGGCTTCTTTCCTCCGGCCCGAAGGCCGGACGGCTCTAGTGGTTCCTGCGGAACTTCTTTCTGTCAACTATGCCGGACCAGTTCGCCGATTCTTGTTGGAGCGCTTCGCAAGAGTGAAGCTGGTGGTTTTCGAAGAGCTTGTCTTCCCTGGAGTGCTTGCAGAGGTGGTTCTGTTACTAGCAGAAGGAAGTGGAGGTACAAGCTGCTTCGAACTCCACCAAGCTCGGAATCTCAACGATCTAGAGAGCCTAGAGCCGAGCACTTGGATCCCTCCAAATGCCGGAGGCAAATGGAGTCCGGCTCTGATGGCTGCCGAGCCCACCAGGGTCTATTCGGACATTCTGAGCAAGGACTCCTTTACTGACCTAGCGAGCTGGGGCAAGACCAACCTCGGCATGGTGAGTGGGAACAACAAGTTCTTCGCTCTAACCAAAGATCAAGTCCAAGTTCTGGGTCTCCCCCAAAGGGACCTTGTCAAGATCTCACCTCCTGGATCCCGGCACTTGCGGGGACTCACGATTACAGCACGACACTGGCGGGAACTGTTACAGGCTAGCCGGCCAGTGTATCTTTTTGATC
Source organism: Candidatus Multivoradales bacterium (assembly GCA_965248925.1). Taxonomy (GTDB): domain Bacteria; phylum Acidobacteriota; class Thermoanaerobaculia; order Multivoradales; family J023; genus CBDFLE01. The sequence goes on from CBDFLE010000006.1 coordinate 170,779, forward strand.
CAGATTCAGTGCAACCTTCTCTAGAGGGTCTGCGTTACATCCGCTGCGGAGAGAAGCGAGGTGTTGACCGAGCCTACAAGTGCAGGGTCCGCACGCCATGGTGGAAGGTACCAAAGGTCGCAGTTCCCGATCTTTTCCTGACCTACATGAATCATGTCGCGCCCCAACTAGTGGCCAACAGAGCTCGCCTCCAGTATCTGAACTCCATCCATGGCGTGGTCTTGAAACCAGGTCTTCGTCAGCTGGGCATGGACCTTCTGCCGATCGCGATGCTCAACAGCGTGACTCTTCTTGGGGCCGAGCTGGTCGGCCGATCCTATGGCGGAGGAATGCTGAAGCTCGAGCCGAAAGAAGCAGATAATCTTCCGCTTCCTTCACCTGAGTCCATAAAAGGGGCAGAAGGGTCTCTGCGCGCCCTTCGCCCCCAACTGAGCAAATACCTCCGCAACCGGCAGCTGTTAGACGTTGTGAGGATGGTCGATAGGGTCCTCTTGAGGGGGCAACTCAAGATTAGCAGAGCTGATGTAAGAAAACTTAGCGGTGCCAGAGAAAAGTTCTTTAACCGACGAGCCACTCGGACAAGGCGTATCTAGATGGCGAGCGCAGACGATCTATTAATTGCAGCACTGGCGCAACTTCCTTCAAAACCAGAAGATTCGGAAAAGAGGTCTCCGAAGCAAAAATACTCACAGCAAATGTCAGAAAACCTTGCGAACGCTCTTGCGGAAGAGTTTCGTAATCGTGGCCTTGCGGAAACGAGACCCGCCCCCCCGGGAGAGATCGGCGGCTCGGGTGCAGAGCGGAGGATTGCTGGCGGCATTGGCGCCAAGAAAGTCGACGTAAGCTGGGCAACAGAGGAAGCCGGGCTTCTCCTCGGTATCTCAATCAAGACCATCAACTTCAAGGATCGCAAATCTGGACACTTTCAGAAGAACCTCACCAACCGTCGCGGAGACATGCTCTTTGAATCTGTCACCCTTCACCGGCGGTTCCCCTACGCCGTTCTAGTGGGCTTCCTATTCCTCGACAAAGACGCTGCCGAAGACCACACCAAGCGAAGGAACTCAACTTTCAACAACGCACACGATCGATTTCGCATCTTCACAGGAAGGAACGACCCCGGTGGCAGGGATGAGCAATATGAGCGCCTCTACATAGGGCTTGTGGATGCCAACAAGTTTAGATCGAGCGTCAGGATCTTCGCGCCGGGTTCTCCCGACGATCCCGTTGATCTGTCGAACGCGCTTGACGAGGTACTGCAGCTGATCGCCGAGCGCAACCCCGACTTCTACCAATTCCTGAACGGACAACTCCGCAAACTTTAAAACTCGATCTCTGAGTTGCCACGCTTCCACTTCCTGCACTGGCAATACAGCGGATGTTCACACCTCTCTGCTTTCCCCGCTGTCTCCGATATGATGGCCGACCGATGACCGACACTATCCTCCAGACCGAGATTCGCCGTGGCGTTTACTGTGATTCGATCGTCCTGATGCAACTGCAGGTGGCACTGGCCGCGCAGCCAGGGGTGGCTGAGGCCGGCGCCGTGATGGGCACCGCTGCCAACCTCGATCTGCTGCGCCAGAGCGGTCTCTACGACCCGACGCTGGCGGGCGCTGGTGACAGCGATTTGGTGCTGGCATTGCGCGCCGAGAGCGACGACGACGCCACCAGCGCCCTGGCCCAGGTCGACGACCTGATGGCCAGGCGCAGCCAGACCAGCTCGGACACCTACCAACCCCACACTCTGGCCGCGGCCATCGAACAGCTGCCAGAGGCTTCGTGGGTGGCGATTTCCGTGCCGGGTCGCTTTGCCGCTGGAGTGGCCGGCCAAGCCCTGGAACTGGGCCGGCATGTATTCATGTTCAGCGACAATGTCAGGCTCGAAGACGAGATCAAGCTCAAGCGCCAGGCTGGTGAGCGCGGCCTGATGATGATGGGTCCCGACTGCGGCACCGCCATCGTCGGCGGCGTCGGACTGGGTTTCGCCAACCGGGTACGCCGCGGCGCAGTGGGACTGGTGGCCGCCTCCGGCACCGGGCTGCAAACCGTCGCCAGCCGGCTGCACGCCTTGGGCTCGGGAGTTTCGCAGGCTCTTGGCACCGGCGGGCGCGATCTCGGCACCGCGGTCGGCGGCGCTTCTACTCTGCAAGCGATCGATCTCCTGGCCCGCGATCCGGCGACCGAGGTCTTGGTGCTGATCTCGAAACCACCGGCGCCAGCGATCGCGCGAAAAGTGCTGGCCGCTGCTGAAGCTACCGGCAAACCGGTGGTGGCGGCATTCGTCGGCGCTTCCTGGCCGCTGCACCAGATCGGTCGAATACACTTCGCGCGCAACCTTTCAACCGCCGCCCAACTGGCCCACCAACTCGGCCACACCGACGAAACCACCACTAGCGACGCTAGAAACACCGCGCTGGCTGGCAAGCGGCGCTACCTGCGCGGTCTCTTCGCCGGCGGCACCCTGGCCTATGAAGCGGTGGCCAGCTTGCAAGCGCTGCTCGATCCGCTCTACACCAATGTGCGTCTGGGCCATGCTAGAGAGCTTAAGACTCCCCATCGCAGCCAAGCCCACACTCTGATCGACCTGGGGGCGGACGAGTACACCAGCGGTCGGCTGCATCCGATGATCGACCCCCAGCTGCGTCTAGAACGGCTACGCCGCGAAGCCGCCGACCCTAAAGTGGCGGTGCTGCTGCTCGACCTCGTCTTGGGCGATTCGGGCCATCCTGACCCGGCCGCCGAACTGGCCGACGAGGTGCGCCGGATCACCGCCGCGGACGGCCCCGTGGTGGTGGCGATAGTGGTCGGCACTGACCTGGATCCGCAAGGGGCTAGCCACCAAATCGACCAGCTGACGACGGCGGGCGCACAGGTGTTCGACGATCCCGCCGCCGGCTTCGCGCGGGTCGCGGAATTGCTCATCGAGCCCACGGCGACACCTCCAGACCAGCCGCTAGCGCTGAGCGCCCTGGCGCCGCCGGTGGTGCTCAACGTCGGTCTTGAGACCCTGCACAACGGCCTCACCGCCCAAGAAGCCGGCGTGCTGCAACTCGACTGGCGCCCTCCTGCCGGCGGCAACGAACGGCTGATGGCCATCCTGCGACGCTTGCAAGACTGACCCGGACCTGAAGCAATGATGAGGAGAATCTCTTGAGCCAGATCGACGTTCGAGCCGCCAACCTGGAAGCCATCGAGCGGATGATCTCGGCCCGCCCTCTGCTGACCAGCGTGGCCACCGCCCGCGATGTGATTCCGGGGCTGGAAGAGGACATGCTGCTGCACGCCGGGCCGCCGATCGAGTGGCCACGGATGTCGGGGCCGTTGCGCGGCGCGGTGATCGGCGCGCTGCTCTTCGAGGGCCGCGCCACCAGCGAAGCCGAAGCCATCGCCCTGGTGGAGACCGGTGAGGTGCGCTTCTCCCCCTGCCATCACCACGCCACCGTCGGTCCGATGGCCGGCGTCACCTCGCCCTCGATGGCGGTCTACGTGATCGACAATCCAGAGCACGGCAACCGTACCTTCTCGAACCTCAACGAGGGCTACGGCAAAGTGCTGCGCTATGGCGCTTTCGCCCCAGAAGTTCTGGCCAAGCTGCGCTGGATGAACGACACCATGGCGCCGCTTCTTGCCGCAGCGCTCCAAGACGGCGAGCCCCTCGACTTGCGGGCCCTGCTAGCCGAAGCGCTGCACATGGGTGACGAGGGCCACAACCGTAACAAGGCCGGCTCGCTACTGTTTCAAAAGGTGCTCGCCCCCCGCCTGGCGGCCAGCGCTAGTGACCGCGCTGAGATCGCCAAGGTGATCGCCTTCCTCGGCGACAATGCCCTGTCGGTGCTCAATCCGGTGATGGCCGCGTGCAAGGCGATGGCTGATGCCGCCCATGGGGTCGAAGGCTCGACCGTGGTGACCACCATGGCCCGCAACGGTACTGACTTCGGCATCCGTGTCAGCGGCCTCGGCGACACCTGGTTCACCGCCCCCTCGGCAGTTCCCGATGGGCTCTACTTCTCGGGATTCACCAGCGCCGACGCCAACCCGGATATCGGCGACTCGACGATCACCGAGACCACCGGCATCGGCGCCTTCGCCATGGCCGCCGCGCCGGCCATCGTCAGCTTTGTCGGCGGCGCGCCGCAGGACGCGCTGCACGCCACTTTTGAGATGTACGAGATCACCGTCGCCGAACACCGGCATTTCACCATCCCGCCGCTCGGCTTCCGTGGCTCACCGGTGGGCATCGACCTGCGTAAAATCGTCGAACTCGGTGTCACTCCACGGGTCAACACTGGGATCGCCCACAAAGAAGCCGGCATCGGCCAGGTTGGCGCCGGTTTGGTGCGACCACCGATCGAGATCTTCCAACAAGCGCTGATCGAATTCGCCCAGCGGTATGGTGTCGAGTCTTGAACTAACTCAAACTACGAAATCAAGCCCCACGTCGAGGGCCGGAGCGCTGTGGGTCAGATAGCCTACCGACATCAAGTCGACGCCGGAGGCGGCGACTGCCGCGGCGCTGTCCGGGTTGATGCCGCCAGAAGCGTCGGTGATCGCTCGGCCAGCGACTATCTCGACCCCGCGCCGGAGATCTTCCGGCGACATGTTGTCGAGCAAAACAGCGTCGACACCGAGGGCGAGAATCGCCTCTAGCTCGTCGAGATCGTCGACCTCCACCTCGATCTTCACCAGATGTCCGGCGTGGGCGCGCGCACGGCGCACCGCCTCGGCGGCACTGCCAGCGATAGCCCGGTGGTTGTCTTTGATCAACACCGCGTCGTCGAGCCCAAAGCGGTGATTCATGCCGCCACCGCAGCGCACGGCGTATTTCTCCAGCGCTCGAAGGCCCGGCGTGGTTTTGCGCGTACACACCACCTTGGCCCGCGTGCCGGCGGTCTTCTCCACCAGTTCACGAGTGGCGGTGGCGATGCCACAGAGACGACCGAGAAGATTGAGCGCGGTGCGTTCGGCAGAGAGAATTGGCCGCGCCGCGCCCTCGACGCTGGCCAGCACGGCAGCCGCTGCGACGTCATCGCCATCGTCGGCGTGGCGTTCGATCTGCACGCCGGGATCGAGTATCGAGAATGCCGCCAACGAGGCTTCGAGACCGGCCAACCGGCCGCCGCGACGCGCCACTATCTGGGCCTTGGCACGAGCTTCGGCCGGTACCGTGGCGTCGGTGGTGAGATCGCCAGCGCGGCCCAGATCTTCGGTCAAGGCGGCCCGCACCAGGGGTTCGTAGAGCAGCGGGTAGAGCGGTGAGGGGTGACTCATCAGGCTATCTCTCGCTGGGCTTGGTGGGCGACCACCGGCGACAGCTGCCAGGCGTCGCTCTGAGATTCTTGCTGCCAAGTCCAGTGCAAGCGCCGGCACCACGCAGGATCGGCGTGGGGAAAGTCACTGCGATAGTGGCTACCGCGGCTCTCACACCGCTCGCAGGCGGCCTGGGTCACCAGCCGGGCATTGGTCAGTAGGCTGGCGGTTGGCCCCAACGGCGAAGCCAGATGCTGCGCCAATTGCTCAATCCGTTCGCGGGCCCAGCGCAAACCGCTGGCGTCCCGCACCAGCCCAACGTGGCGCCACATCAAGCGCCGCAGAGTGGGCGCCAAGCGCGGCTCCTCGGCCACTCGGCCAACTTGCAGATCACGGCAAACTGAGCCCCGCCGAGCCCGCCGTAGGAGCCTCTGCGGGGCCGTCGTAGCCGCCAGATCGCGAGCTACCCGAGCCCCCCAGACAACCCCTTCCACCAGCGAGTTGCTGGCGAGGCGATTGGCGCCGTGAACGCCACTCGAAGTCACCTCGCCACAGGCCCAAAGACCCGGCAAGGAGGTCCGGCCCAAGGCATCGACCGCGACCCCGGCCATCGCGTAATGAGCCGCCGGAGTCACCGGAATAGGTTGTCGGCGAGGGTCGATACCGGCCTGCCGACAATGCTCGAAAACGGTGGGAAAACGCCGCGGAAACCTGTCTCCAACCACCCTGCGAGAGTCGAGAAAAACCTGGTCACCAGCTTCGCGGCGACGCCAGATAGCGCGGGCGACGATGTCTCGCGGAGCTAACTCGGCCAACTGATGAATCGCCGGCATGAAGCGCTCGCCGCGGCCATCGATCAGCACCGCTCCCTCACCGCGCAGGGCTTCGGTGACCAAGGGCAGCGGATCTTGCGCGGTCAGCAGAGCGGTGGGATGAAACTGAACCATTTCCAGATCGGCTAGCTCGGCACCGGCGCGGGCGGCCATCGCCAGCCCATCGCCCACTGCACCCCGTGGATTGGTGGTGTGCAAGAACAGCTGACCGAACCCCCCCGCCGCCAGCACCACCGCTTCGGCGGCAAAGACCACCCTGCGACCCGCAGCTAGACGGGTCGCCACCCCCACCACCCTCCCCTCGTCGAGCACCAATTCTTCCGCCCGCGAGCCTTCGACGGTGCGTAGATGGGCACTGCCTTCGAGAGCTCCGCGCAGCGCTCTGACCAACTCCGCACCAGTAGCATCACCGCTGGCGTGTAAGATCCGACGCCGCCCGTGGGCACCTTCTCTCCCCAGGCTGAGAGCGCCGGAATCGTCGCGATCAAAACGCGCGCCGAGCTCGATCAACCAGCGCATCAGCGCCGCAGCTTCGGCGGTTAGACCGGCCACCGCCCGAGGATCGCACAGTCCGGCGCCGGCCGACAGTGTGTCGGCGGCATGCTCAGCCGGCGAGTCGTCCGCCGCCATCGCCGCCGCCACCCCACCCTGGGCCCAAGGGCTGGAACCCCCCAGACCGAGCTTCTCAGGAGTCAGTAGAGTGACCCGGCGTGGAGCCAGCTGCAAGGCGGTGGTCATGCCGGCGACGCCGCTGCCGATTACCACCACCCCAGCGGGCAGAACTTCGTCGACGTCGGTCATGGCGCGATAGAGCATCAGCCACCGCTCCCGCGACCGACCTCGAGCATGCGCTCGACCGCCCGCCGAGCGCGCGCCGCGATCTGTGGTTCCACTTCCACCGCGTGGTTCAGAGTTTCGAGCGAGCGAAGGATCCTCGGCAGGGTGATGCGTTTCATGTGCGGGCACAGGCTGCAGGGGCGAATAAAGTCGACCTCTGGCAGCTCGACCGCCACGTTGTCGGACATCGAGCATTCTGTAATCATCACCACTCGACCACCGCCGGATTGGCGAACGTGCTCGATCATGCCCGAGGTCGAGCCGACGAAGTCGGCCTCGGCGAGCACTTCCGGCGGACACTCCGGGTGGGCGATCACCTGCACTCCAGGATAAGCACGGCGAAAGCTCTGAATCTGCTCGGGGGTAAATCGCTCGTGGACCTCACAATGTCCCTTCCACAAGATGATCTCGACCTCAGTTTGGCTGGCGACGTACTTGCCGAGATATTCATCTGGCAGGAAAATCACCCGCTGGCTGCCCAAGGACTCGACCACTTCGACCGCGTTCGAGGAAGTGCAGCAGATGTCGGACTCGGCTTTCACCTCGGCCGAGGTGTTGACGTAAGTCACCACCGGCACGCCGGGATAGCGTTGGCGTAGCAGGCGCACATCGGCACCGGTAATCGACGCGGCCAGCGAGCAGCCGGCCTTGAGATCCGGAATCAGCACCGTCTTGTCAGGATTGAGCAGCTTGGCCGTCTCGGCCATGAAGTGGACGCCGCAGAGCACGATCACCTCGGCGTCGGTCTCGGCCGCCTGGCGCGCCAGCGCCAAGGAGTCGCCGCTCAAGTCGGCAACGCCATGAAAAATTTCAGGAGTCTGGTAATTGTGCGCCAGGATCACCGCTTTGCGCTCGCGCTTGAGGCGATTGATCGCCGCGATGTAAGGAGCATGCACCGGCCACTCCAGCTCGGGAATGACCGACCGTAGGCGTTCGAAGATCGGTGCCGTCGCCGCCGCGACTTGCGGCGTGTAGTCGAGAACGCCCGCGCTGGGCTGCAAGGTGGTGCTGGTCATCGAGAACCTCCTCGGCCGATCGACCGATATTATGCTCAATATGAGCATTACGAGGGTCAAATAAAAGCGGTTGACCCGCAGGTCGACCGCTCGAACACCCTTATACTAGATCTGAGCATAACCTCTTGTCAAGGCCCCGGTTCGGCTGCCACGTTGCCTGTCAAACCTAGGTTCCCGGCAGACCGGGCAGCCCCACCCCCGGCGTCGGCCGTTCGCGCAGCACATCACGGCGGAAGCGGAAGCGCTCGGCAGGACGACCGCCGGTGCCCGGATCGAGGCTTCCGGTGCCCTCCACCAACCCCCCTTTCTCCACCAAGCGGCGAAAGTTCTGCTTGTGCAGGCGAACCCCAGCCAGGGCTTCCACCAACTGTTGCAGCTGCAACAGGGTAAAGGCGCTCGGCAGGAGCTCGAAGACCACCGGCCGATATTTGATCTTGCCGCGTAAGCGAGAGATCGCGGTGGCCAGGATTCGACGGTGATCGAAGCTCATCGAACGACCCCAAAGATTTGCCGTCGAAGCCTCGCCCTGCTTGCCGGCGGTACCAGCATCGCGCACCGCCTCCCCCACCAGGCCAGCTTCATAGAGCAGCTCGTAGCGTTCCAGCACTCGCTCCCCGTCCCACACCGCGCCCCCCAGACCAAAGGTGATGTCGACCCGATCGCGCCGCAGGCTGCGTTCGCGCGGATCCTCACTGCCGTCGACCCAATCGAAGAGTGCCGGCTCGACCTGGCGACTGAGGATCTTCGGCCGTCCGCTGCGCCAATCTTCCCATGGCAGATAGTCGTACCAAGCCCGCCAGGCAGCGCTATCGGCCGCTGGCCGACCTTCGCGGACCAGCGCCAGATAGCCGATCGACACCACCCGCGGCCCGCCGTGGCGCTCACGCGGGTCGCGGTGCCGATCGCCATAGGTGTAGAGTTGTTCGACATAACCCAGCTCAAGGCCGGTCTGCTCGCGCACCCAGCGGCGTAGGGCAAGCTCCAAGGTGCGATCGCTCTCCGGATCGAGGGGACCAAACGGCAATGCCTGGGTCGGGGGATCACCGCGCTCGACGGTGAGAATACGGGGTTCCTCGTCAGTGACTGCCAAGATCACCGCGTTGAGTCCGATCACCAGGGCGCCGTTGGCGTCCATCGAGGAATGCTGCTTCATACCGTGTCCGGTTAGCTCGACGCACACGGGCCGCGTCGCCTTCAGCGAGCGGCCCGAAGTGGCTGCACGATCAGCGTCGAACTACGGTTGGACGACGTCCCACATGTCGGTATCACCCGAAGTGAAGCCATCGCCAAAGATCAGGCTATCGCTGTCCGGCGCCTGGGTGGTGAAGGATACCGAGCCAGGAGAACCGGCACGGAACATAGTCAAGGTGGCTGAGTTGCTGGCCGGCGGCACGTCGGCATCGAACCAGAAAGTGTACATGGTGCCCCAACGCAAGGCGTTGGCGTCGGCGTTGGTGGCTTCGGTGTCGCCGGACCAAGTCACCATGCCGCCGCCGACCATCGAAGTCCAATCGGTGTTGTCGTAGGGCTCGCCGGAGTGGTATTCCGGATCGTAGAAACCGACCCCGGTGACCGTCACCGAGGCATCCACCGGCACCGAGAAGCTCTGGGCGCTGCGATGGTTATTGAGGTTGTGGACGGCGTAGGAGTAGCGCCAAGTGCCATCACCATTGTCGCGTACCTTGGTAGCGACGTAGAAGCGACCGTCACCCGCCACATCGACATCGACGATGTCCACCGTCGGGTCTTCGGTCTGCCAGGCGAAAATGGCCGCCTTCTCACGCACCGTCCCGCCGGAGAGACTGAGAGTCATCGTCCCGGAGACCGTGACTTCGCTGTAGGAAGCGTTGTTCATGTGATTGCCGAAGGTGGCGTCGTCAGGGGTGACGTAGTGCCCCTCGATGTAGTAAGTCGCACCGACATTCAGCGATGGATCAAGGTCGTCTTCATGCACCTGCAGCCGCTTGTAGATGTCGTTGCCGCCCGCCCCCTGGTCGGTGTAAGGCCAGAGGAAGGCACCGGTGAAAGCGTTGACCTCGAAACGTGGTCCGAGCCGCGAATGGCTGCCGTTCAAGGTCGAGCCGTAAGGATCGGAACAGCCGACCCCCAAGAGGGCTCCACTGCCGGGATTCTGGCAGCCAAAGCCACAAGCGTTGCCGGCCAAGGCCAAGAAGCCGTGTTTCAGCCAGCTGATGCCGACATTTTCAATCCGATCGTCCTTGACCCGATACAGGTTCTGGCCGATCACCGGATGATTAGGGTTGTCCGACTGCCACAACAGAGTTGCGTCGCCCTTGTTGCACGAGGTCGTCGCCACCGAAAAGGCATGGATACTGCCAACACTGCCCCAGTTGCGCACACTCGGCAACTCGCCGACGATCACGTCGGGGCCGACGGGACCCCGCTGGTCCACTCCTTCCTCTTTCGCCACGGCAGCGCCGGGCAACACGACTAGACTGGCCAGCAAGGCCAGCAACACGAATGAGCGCCAGGAAAGCAACCCAGGGTTTTTCTGCGCGCACTGCAAAATCGTCATGCGGAACACTCCTTTGCTCAACCTAGACTGGGAAGGGTCTCTCCGAAGGAACATGCTCACACATGGGTCGCGCCGACTACGAAATCACCACCGCTAGCAAGATTGGAATCTAATAGAAGGCCAAGTATAACCGAGATTCCGCCTCTAGACCCATCCCAAGTGCTGCTAATCCCCTGATTGGCCACCGCTACGCCGACGCTGCTCGACCAGGGCCTGCAATTCGCGGGCTGGCGCCAGCATCGGATCGAGGGCGAGGGCTTGGTTAAGCTGCTGCGTCGCCGGCTGCAGCCGGTTCAGAGCGAGATAGACCTGCGCCATCAGTAGACGGGTCGACGGATCGCTCGGTGATTGGCGGATAGCGACCTGGTAGTGCGCCAGAGCGGCTTCATATTGGCCTGTGCTGGCTAGCAGTCCAGCCAGGTTCTCACGCGCCGGCAAGTGGTCGGAACTCAGGTCGAGCACCTGCTCAAAACCTTCCCGGGCTCCTTCAACGTTGCCCGAGTAGGCCCGCACCAAGGCTCGATTAAAGTGTAGCTCAGCGGACTCGGGAGCCCGCTCCAAGCCGCGCTCGAAAACCCGCCCGGCTTGCATCATCTGGCCGCGGCTGGCGTGCAAGATACCCAGCCCCAGGTAGGCGTTGATCATCGTCGGACTGAATTCGAGGGCCTTGCCGTAAGCATCCTCGGCGGCGCTGAATCGCTGTCTAGATGCCAGGTCGCGACCGACCAGCAGGTGCAAGATCGCATTCTCGGGATCGCTGTGCAACGCCCTCTCAACAGTCGCCCGGAAGCCTTCCCCATCATCTGCCAGCTGCCGCATCCAGGCAAGCTGCGCCACCAGCCGCGGCATCTCCACCAGGCCCCAGCGGTCGACCCGCCCGAGATGGAGGATGGCGGCATCGACCACCGCGCGTTGCGGCAGATCGAGGGTGATTCTCGGGGTCGGCTGCAACACCCTGCCACGAAAGGCGTCAGTGGCGTCGAAGGCCCGCCTGCCGCGCAAGTCCTCAAGCTGTATCCAGGCGCTATGGCCGCAGAGTCCGACCAGCGCTATCAACGCGAGGGCGAATCCCCAACCGGCCCGAACCAAGCTCCCTCCCCGCTTGAGCCGCAGAGTGCGCAACCGCAGATTGGGCCGATATATCAAGCGGGCGCCGAGTAGAACTAGATAGGCGACGATCGCCGCCCAGCCCAGTGAAAAAAGAAAGGGCAGCAGGCCGTAGAGGCCGCGAAAGGAAAAGAAAGCGACGATGAAAGCGCCAGCGATCAACAACTCCTCCCCAAACGATAGCTGGCGCCGCGCAGTGGCTGGTTTCTTCACCCGCGGCTTCACCAACAGCGCCGGGCGACCCAAGCCAAAGTAGAGAGCATCGTGGGGACAGACACTGACGCAGTCCATGCACTTCATGCATCCCGGATCCACCACCATGCCGTAGTCGCGCACCTCCTGGTGAACCCGCACATTCGAGGTACACACCGCCGTACAGTGGCCACAAGACCCGCAGGCGTCGGTCACCCGGATGGCAGCCGGCGCCAGCCGATCAGCGACGCCAAAAGCCGCACCGTAGGGACAGGCATAAGTGCAGAAGCCTTTGGCGCCCAAGAAGTAGACAATGGCGAATCCACACACGCCGAAGGTCAAGAGCGCCACCACCAGACCGGGAAAAGTGGCCCAAAAGTCGGTCGTGGTAAAAGCACTGGTTACCCCTTGCTCCCAGGGCCGTCCGACCACCAGCCGGTAGATCGCCGGCCACAAAAACATGTAGACGAATGCCGCCATCGGCACCCACAGCAACAGCCGTGAACGCAGCGGCCGGGGGCGGATGCCGAGCTTGCCCAGCAGCCAGCCCGCCAGGTCTTGCAGCATCACCAGATGACACCCCCAACCACAGAAGAAGCGGCCAAAAAGTGCCGTCGACAGGATCGACGCGGCAAAAAACACCAGGCCGGCATTGATCACCCCATGCTTGCTGAACTCCATCGCCTCAGACGGCTCCACCGGCGTCACCGTCGAGCCGGTAAGGCGCCAGTGCACTAGATGCGCCACCACCGCCAGATGGACGCCCACCAACACCAGAGCCCGCCGCCGCGACATCTTTGACGGTCGCACTTTCGCCGGCGTGGAGACCACCCGCGGCGGCGAGGACTTGCCAGGCTTAGAGTGGCGGTTTGATTTCTTCGCTGCCATGATTTGGGATCTATCGAGTATAGGGCTTGGCTGGCCGAAGACGGCGGTCGAAGATTTTGGCGAAATTCCTCGCCACCCGCGCCGCCACTTCGTCGAGCGGCGGCGAAGAGCCGATCAGCTGTTCCACCGAGGTGGTTTCGAGCCCCTTGATGCCGCAAGCAACAATGCCGGAAAAGAAGCTCAGGTCGGTCGACACATTCAAGGCAAAGCCATGCGCCGTCACCCAGCGGCTCAGATGCACACCCACCGAGGCGATCTTGCATCGCCCCACCCAGACTCCGATGGCGCTTTGTTGGTCCCGTCGCTCCGCCGCGATGCCGAGATCCGCCAATGTGAGCACCAAAGAGTCTTGCAGGTCCCGCACATAGCGCCGCACATCGCGGCGGTCGGGATTGAGGTCAAGAATCGGATAGCCCACCAACTGCCCAGGCCCGTGATAAGTCACCTGCCCACCCCGGTTGGTGTGGTGAACCTCTACCCCGGCCTGCGCCAGCCAACGGCGATCGGCCACCACGTCGGCTGGATCGGCGTTGCGCCCCAAGGTGTAGACCGGATCGTGTTCGACCAACAGCAGATGCTCGCCACCTCGCCCGGCCTTGAGATCGCCACGAAGCCGCTCTTGCAACTCATAAGTCGGCTGCCAGCCCGCTCGACCGAGGTAGCGCCACACGAGAGGGCGCCCGCGGGAGGTATTGCTCATCGCTACGGGTCGCCACCGGCAGGCCGAGCCCCAACAACACCCGGGGTGACCCCTCGGGCATCGAGAAAGGCGGCCATCAGACTCCACAGGTGGTCAAGGCGGTCCACCAGCCGGTGATCGCCATCGCCAAATACATGCAGTTCGACCGGCGCCCACGGACAACTTGCCACAAAGCCGGTGATCGCCCACCAATCCACCGAGGCGTCCTGCATGCCCTGCAGGATCAGGGTCGGACAAGACAGCTCGGCTGCCAACTGCGCCGGGTCATAAGTCCTCAGATCCTCGAGCAACTCCCAGCCCAACTCACAAGTCACCAGATCGTGAGCAAATTCATGGCGGCCATCGCGCTGCCACTGCTCCATCCCCGCCGGCCCGGCCCATCGCTCCATGCCTTCGGCCATCTCCAGCGCTGGCGCCAGGGTCAGCGCCGCTTCGACCTCCTCACCCTGACGCGAGGCATACCACAGCGCCGAAGCACCGCCCATCGACGAACCGACCAACACCACCCGTCGGTAGCCGTGCTGGCGCAGGAAATCGTGTACCCGGCCGACGTCTTCTAGATTGCGACTCAGGGTGAGCTGCAACATCGAGCCACCGGACTCGCCATGGCCTTGAAAGTCAAACGAGCACACCGCGATGCCGCGGGCCAACAGGCGGCGGCGAAAGAAGTCGGCCTTCTCACCGCTTTGGCAAGAGCCGAAGCCATGCATGTAGAGCACCGCCAAGTCGGTCCCGGTCGCCGGTTCGGCCAAATGCAGCGCTAGATGCGAGGCGGTACCGTCACTGGCCTCGAAATTCAGCCGCTGTTCGCTGTGAATGACTTTGTGCATAGGTGTTGCCTCAGAAAGACTCCTCGTCCGCCACTGGGCGGACGTCACATTATAGCGAGGGATTTCAATCCCTTGCGACCGCCGGAGATGGTGTTGGAGACCGGACGAGGCCGGACGAGACCGGACTTGGCCGCTCGCAATCGGTACGGCGTGAGCCAACCAATGCGGCGTGGGCCGACCGACACGAGGGGTTAAAACCCCTCGCTAAGTCATAATGTCCCTGCGGGACGGAAGACAGCAGGCAGAGCCCTCGGCGAAGCGGCTCACGGGCCGGCTCAGCCGAGGCTTCGCCTGCTAGGCTAGTCGACGATGGAGGCGCTCAACCCACTGAATCTCGGTACCTTGCTGCGCCCCGACTGGGCGCTCTTCGCGCTCGGCGTGGTCTTGCTGCTCTGCGGTCGCCGGTTGGTGTGGTTGGCGTTAGCCGGGCTCGGCTGCATGCTCGGCCTGGCGCTCGCCGACCGGCTGCTGATCCCCTCGGCCGCAACCTCACCCTGGGTGCAACTCGGCTTGATGGCGTTGTTCGCCTTGGGCGGCGCGCTGCTGGCGTTGTTCGCTCAGAAGATGGCGGTGGCGGTGGCCGGATTCGTTCTCGGGGTGTTGGGCTCGCTGTGGTTGTTGCAAGCCCTCGGCTACGCGGAGGAACCTTGGACGCTATTCGCCGTCCTTGGCGGCGCCGCTCTCGGTTTCCTGCTCGGCCGTTTCCTCTTCGCCGTGGCACTGACCGTGTTGTCGGCGGCCATCGGTGCCTCCTTGATTCTTGAGCCTTTTACTTTGGCAGCCGATTTCAGACCTTTCATGTTCCTCGGCTTGAGCGCCCTCGGCGTCCTCATCCAATCCCGCGGCCGGCGGCGGTCAGCGAGGCTCTGATGCGGGCCAGCGGCAATCCGACCAGCTGGCTGATCGCGCTATTGCTGGTCGCCCTGGCCGGCTCTCCTCTGTGGGCTGCGGCCACACCGCCCGAGCTGATTTTCGCGGCGCCGCCTGAACTTGAGGGCGCGCTGCGCCGGGCGCGAGGCTTCGATCGCCAGGCCCTGGTCGAAACTCTGGAGCTCCTCGGCCTCGAGCAGCCGGGGCCGCCAATCCACATCAAATTGGTGGCCGCAGACTCCCCCGAAGCGCGGCAGGCGCCGTCTTGGGTGCTGGGCTACGCTTTCGGCGCGGCTGGTTGGGCAGTGGTGATCCCGGCCCGTGTGCCGGGCTATCCGGGCCGCAATCTGGAGTCGGTCTTGCATCATGAGATCACCCATGTGCTGGTGGCGCGCGCGGCTCACCGCCGTTCGGTTCCGCGTTGGTTCGACGAAGGCCTGGCGATGACCGCCGCCCGGCGTTGGACCTGGGGCGATCGCTCGCGGTTGGTCTTCGCCACTTTCAGCCGCGGTGGCTTGCGGTTGGCCGACCTCGACCGCGGCTTTCCCGCCAACCCGGCGGCTTCGGCCCGCGCCTACGCTTTCTCTGCGGCGCTCGTGCGACACCTGATCGAGACCTACGGCCAGGGGGCACCGGCGCGGATCCTTGAGGGTCTGGGTCGCGGCCGTGGCTTCGCATCAGCATTCCGTCAGGCCACCGGCCACGGCTTGGGCGACGCCGAGAACCTCTTCTGGCGGCAACTAGATTGGCGGAACAAATGGGTGCCATTCCTCACCAGCTCGGCCTTCGTTTGGCTACTGATCACCAGCCTGGCGCTCCTCGCCTTCCGCCGGCGCCGGGCCCTCGACCAGGCTCAACGCGAGATTTGGGATGCCGAAGATAGAGCCCCGTGGGAGCAAGCTGACTCAACCACCGAACCATGGGTAAACTAGGGCAGACTGAGTAGAAATTTTCACCTGATCCACCGTCGGAGCCAAGCGATGACCACTCATTTCGACCCCAAGCTATTCGCTTTCTTGCGCGATCTGCGACAGAACAACCAACGCGACTGGTTCCAAGCCCACAAGGAACGCTACGAAGACACGGTCAAGGATCCGCTGTTGACCTTTATCAGCGACTTTGGCCCACACCTGCGCAAGATCTCCAAACACTTCGTTGCCGATCCCCGACCCACCGGCGGCTCGATGTTTCGCATCTATCGCGATGTGCGTTTCTCCAAAGACAAGAGCCCGTACAAAACTACCGCCTCGGCCCATTTCAAGCACCGCCGCGCCAAGGATGTCCACGCGCCGGGGTTCTACCTGCATCTGGAGCCCGGCCAAGTATTCGCCGGTGCCGGCATCTGGCGCCCCGCTGGACCCGCGGTGAGGGCAATTCGCAGCGCTATTGTTGAGCATCCCGACGAGTGGCGGAAGATGCTCAACAATCGGCGTTTCCGTCAGCTCGGCGAACTCAGCGGCGAATCGCTCAAGCGCCCGCCCCGCGACTTCGATCCCGAGCACCCACTGATCGAAGACCTCAAGCGCAAGGACTTCTTGGTCGATCAGCCATTCACCGAGGCCGATGCCACCGGCGAGGACTTTCTCGACCGTTTTGTCGACTTCTGCCGCGCCGCGGCGCCGCTGATGAAATTCCTCACCGGGGCTCTAGAGGTGGAATTCTGAGCCGCTGCCAGAAAGACACTTTCGCGGCGGACTCCACCGCCTGATCTTGGCCGATAGAATGCGCTCTCCCGACCGACCTCATGGAGATCGCATATGAGCCTTCGTAGCCTGCTTTCTACTCTTGTTCTGTCCCTCGTCACCGTAGTCGCAGCTTCCTCACTCGGCGCCCAGGTTCCGAGCTTCGCCGAGGTTACTGGCCACCAACTTGGTGAGCGCATCACCCAGCATCACCAAACTCTGCGCTTCTTCGAGCGATTGGCGGCAACCTCACCGCGAGTGACAGTGGAGATTCAGGGCGAGACCTGGGAGGGCCGGCCGTTGCCGCTGGCGATCGTCACCTCACCGGCGAATCATGCCCGGCTGGCCGAGATTCGGGCGGGCGCGGCGCGCTTGGGAGGTGGCGAATCCGACGCGGACTTGCTCGCCTCACAGCCGGCGATCGTCTGGTTGGGAGGCTCGATACACGGCTTCGAGCTGTCCGGCACCGAAGGGCTGCTGAAGCTGCTGGAGCGGCTGGCGACGGCCGAAGACCCCGCCACGCTGAAGGCCCTCGACCAGACCGTGGTACTGATCGATCCTACCCTCAACCCCGACGGCCGCGACGCCTTTGCCCAGGCCAACGCCCAGCTCACCAGCCGTCAACCCAATCCGCGGCGGGATGATTGGAACAATGATTGGAGCCGCTGGGACGCCCTACGCTTCCGCACCGGACACTATTTTTTCGACAACAATCGTGACTGGTTTGCCCACACCCAGCCGGAGACTCGGTACCGGGTGCCGACCTGGGTCAGCTGGCGGCCGCAGGTAGTGATAGACGCCCACGAAATGGGATCCGATCAGGAGTTCTTCTTCGATCCACCCACCGCCCCCTTCGCCCCCCATTTCCCGGCCTTCGCCCGCCGCTGGTTCGAGCGCTTCGGCAGCGCCTACGCGGCAGCCTTCGACAGTGCTGGTTTCGAATACACGCAGCGCCAACTGTTCAACTACTACTACCCCGGCTACTCGACATCCTTCGGCAGTCACCAAGGAGCGGTGGGCATGCTTTACGAGCAGGGCAGCAGCCGCGGTCTGGCAATGGAGAGGGCCGATGGCTCGGTGCGCACCCTGGCCAACGCCCTCGAGCAACAGTACACCGCCGCCTGGACCGCGGTGCGAATAGCCGCCGACCAGCGGGCCGAGCTCTTGCGTGACTATGCCAAAAGCCGGCGCCAAGCGATCGCCAGCGGTCGGCAAGGCGTGCGGCGCTACTTCATCGGCGGCGGTGACCCCAACTTGCGCGCCGAACTGGCCAACATACTGCGCCGCGGTGGCATTGAGGTGCGCAGCTTGCGCCAGCCGACCCAACTAGAGGATCTGCGCGGCCGAGACGGCGCCGACTTGGGCGACTTCGAACTTGCCGCCGGCACCTTGGTGATCGATGCCGCCCAGCCCAACAGCGCCTTGATCCGCACCCTGCTAGAACCTGAAATCGAGATGCCTGCTGAATTTCTAGAAGCCGCCCGCCGACGCCTCGACCAGGGCGAGAACCCGCGCTTCTATGACATCACCGCCTGGTCCTTGCCCTTGCTCTTCAATCTTCAAGCCTGGAGCACCGAAGACGACGGCCCGCTGAGCACCGACCCACTGCCCGAGGATCCCCGAGGCGCCATTGAACTACCGACCGCCGACGCCACCTACGCCTACATCTTCGATGGCAGCAGCGCCGCCTCGGTAGCCATAGCCCACCAGCTCAAACAGCTCGACTTCCGCGCCACCACCGCCGGACTGTCGACCCGGATCGACGACCGCGACATCCCCAGCGGCTCGGTAGTAGTGCGAGTGTCGCAGAACGAACCCACCGTGCATGCCGCCGTGCGCCAGTTGGCCGAACGCTACAAAGTCGATTTGTGGACCGTCACCAGTGGCGCTGGCCAGGACCAGCGACCGGCGTTGGGCGCGGTGGAGGGCTTGACCGTCCAGCGTGCGCGCATCGCCATCCTCAGCGATTCGCCGGTCAACGCTTACAGCTTTGGTTGGGCTTGGCACAAACTCGATCGGCAGTACGAGTTGCCTACCACCGTGCTACGCGCCGCCAGCCTGGCGGCAACCCCCCTCGACGACTTCGACAGCTTGGTGATCCCCGACCTCAACTCAGCCGAAGCCCTCGCCGACCTGCTCGGTGAGAAGGGGCGCCAGCGGCTGAAGACTTGGGTCGAAGACGGTGGCAACGTGGTGGCCCTCGGTCAAGCGGTTGATTTCGCCCGCCACCAGCTCGGCCTCGAGGCGCTGACCTCACCTCTCGACAGCGACGAGGGCGAGCAGGACAAACGCCGCTTCGCCGTACCGGGAGCCATCCTCCGTGCCGAACTGGACAGCGAAGATTGGATGACCGCCGGCTACAACAGTGACCAGCTGCCCTTCCTGATCTTCTCCGACCGGGTCTACAACGCTCCCACCGGCCCACCCAAGGCCGGTCAGAAAGTGATCGTCGCCTGCCCCGAGCAAGGCGATCCGCGCTTGTCGGGTCACCTGTGGCCCGAAAGCACCGAGATGCTGCGCGGCGCGGTGCTGGTCTACCGCCAGCAAGTTGGCCAAGGCCAGGTGATCGCTTTCGCTGAGGACACCAACTTCCGCGGTTTCTGGCGTGGGACGGATCGGTTGTTCTTGAACGCGGTGGTGCTGGGGCCGAGCACGTTGTAAGGGAATCGATATATGATCACAGACCCCTCGATGGTCATATATTGATGGTCATATTTCCTCTGCATCGCCCCGACGGGGCGGTCTCCCGCGAACAGAAGACCACCCAAACCAAGTGAGTCACAAATTCTTAGTCGACCAGCTGACACGATTCGGAGAGCGCCTGATCAGCCGCACTCATCGAGCGGCCTCCAGCTGTCCCAGCAGGGCACCGAATCGGTCACCTCCTGGCCACCACTGACTGGCCGCAACGCGCCAAATTTCTCACAGGCATGTGCCATCAGATGGTGTGCCGCAGCCAGGGATGGCGATCTGGTTAGGGCTTTTGTAAAATCTGTGGTCGCGGGCCGGGCGCCCGTCCATGCTTGAGCGAGGATTATTAACACAATGATCGGAAGACCTGTTCTTAGCCCTCGCGGATTTGGCAGAGACACAGGCAGCGGGCTGACCGTCGCATTCCGTGCCAAGGCTCGATTGACAGCTGAATCCCTCAGGGTGTTGTCATTAGTCCTCACCTGCTTTCATTCACAATTCCAACTTTCGAAGCAGCCCCGGATCACCCACGGGGATCGGCAGAATCGGCCAGCGGACAGCATCGGGGAACCCTCCCGGCGCGGCGGAACAAAGCTGGGGATCGCCTGCCAGTAGCAGGCTCCGCCATTGACGACCTGCTTGGTTCAGTAGTCGCCAGGAGTGCTAATTTGGTTTACAAATCACCCAAAGAGATGTCTTCGGGTTCGCCACTACAGATCTTGATACTCGGAATCTCGCCGGCCTTCAAACAGAACTCAGTCACCACAGAGCTACCAGCAGTCCCACGGGGTCGCCGGGTCTGATCGATATTGAGTCCGTGGTCGAAGGGATAAGTTTCCAGCGAGCTAAGAGCTTATGGCAAGAGTCGAGTCGCGCTGCAAGCAGCGCTTTGAGGCCAGATCTGCGTTGCGGGATCTAGAAATATCACCGCTAGTCCTGCACTCTCGCGCCTTGGTATGACCCCAATTCACTCGCTCTCGCCTGCGTCTGGCCTTCACCACTGGCTCCTGGGTCATCCGTGACTCTCTTGAGCTGACAGGCCTGAGCAGCCGTGGAGATTGGTTCACTCCTCTGTTGCCGCTAGCCAGGCTCGCGACGGCAGAAGCTCCAGCTAGCAACCGCTGCAAACAACAACCCACCCCCGGCGCCAGCGATGGCCCAGCGGGGCTCGAGTTCGCCCGCGGCCAGACCGCGAACCGCTGCTACTGGCCATGCCCAAGGGTGGTAGCGCTCCAGGTCGGCACCCACCGAACGGACGGCCAGCATCGAGATCGACGCCACTAGGCCAAGGCCGATCGGCAGCACGAAGTCGGTGCGCAGCAATGACACCCAGGTCAGAATGGCGAGCAGAAAACAGGCCGCCAAACAGAGGCTTATTAAGCCTTGAAAATAGAGTCCCCAGGGCGGTGCGGCTGAGAATCCGACTTCTGGCAGCTGCCAAGCGAGCAGCCAACCCACCCCCAAGACACCGACCAGCAGCAGGGTGGAACTCACCACCATCAGCAAAAAGGCGATCAGCTGTTTGGCGGCATAGATCTGCCACCGTGGCAGACCCAGGGAAAACAGCCGCACCAAACCCCGCGATCGATGCTCGATGGCCGCTAGCAAAGCGCACTGCAACGCGACCGCCAACGGCAAGACCACCATCGCCCAAACACCAAAAGCCCCATCGCCGAGCCAACTCCAAGAGCGCATCTGGCCAGAACGCAGCAGCCGCGTTCCAGTGTCCGAGAGAGCAAAGGCAAGCAGGGCGGCGATCACGATCCATGGAGCCAACAGAGCTACCATCAAGGCCGAGCTGCGCCGCACCTTGAGCCATTCGGCAGACAGCAACCGTGCAAGAGTCCTCACTCTGGAGCCTCCTCGGTAAGCTCGAGAAGCATCTTCCAGCGACGGCCGAGAGGCACTCAGATGATGCACCTCGACCCCTCCGTCAACCATTTGCTGGCAGACCTCGCTCGCTGCCTGATGACCCTCGGCCTGAATCCGCCAGCGGCCATCGGCCGCCAACTCCCATTGCCAGCCGGCGGCATCGAGTAGGCTGCCAACCCGCTCCGCTGGACTGGCGCCGAGCATTAGCGCGGGTCGACGGTCGGGCAACTCATCAGTGCGGCCGACAAAGCACAGCCGCCCGCTGCGAATCACCGCCAGCCGGTCGGTATTTTTTCGACCTCGGCCAACAGATGACTGGAGAGAAGAACCGTCACTCTGCCATTGGCGGCCAGCGAGCCAATCAGATCGCGAATCTCGCGAATGGCGGCTGGATCGAGCCCGTGGGTGGGTGCGTCGAGAATCAGCAGCTCGGGCTCGGCCAGCAGCGCCAAACCCAGACCCAGTCGCTGCCGCATACCCAACGAATACTCGCCTGCCCGGCGATGGGCGGCAGCGGTCAGGCCCACAAGGTCGAGAACCGCGTCGACCCGCACTGGCGCCAGTCCCAACAGCCGCCGCTGGATCTCCAGGTTCTGGCTCTCGATGGCGTATTCGGCGGGACGGCTCACCCCGACGCCTCCAGAGTTATCGCTACCTGCGCTCGCGCCTGCAACCAGGCGCGGATCTTCTCAAGAGCCTGAGGCGCTAGAGTCAGATCGATGTCGGCGTATTCGGCCGGTAAACCGGTCTCCGCTGGCTGTAAGAGGTGATTGAGACCCGGCAAAACAACCAGCTCGACATCGCTGAGCTCGGCCTCGGCCAAGGCTGCTTCCACCGCCGAAAAATGCAAGTCGGGTAGCACCTGCAGATCAAGCCCACCCCAGATCGCCAACACAGGCTGGCTCAATCGGGCCAGGAAAGGACGCGGGTCGTGCTCCAATTGATCGCCCATGGCGGCTGACAACAGCACATCGATCTGCGCTTCGAGACGGCTCTCAGCCCCCACCCAAGCGCCGGCCGAAGCGCCGCCTAGCTGGGCTAAGCGCCGGCTCACCCGCCGCAGCTGCTGACGTTTGCTGTTCTCGTCGAGCACCGAGATTCGCAGCGCCAAAGCCTCCTCGAGCAAGCGCCGGCTTGCAGCCAGAGTTGGCTCATCGACACCCGCCACGCGACCGATCAATACATTCTGCTCCACCAGGGTCTGCTCGCCCGGCAAGCCAGGGGGCGACACCAAGACCACTCACGAAACCGCGGAGTCCTCGGCGGCGACCTGCGCCGCCACCAAGCTTCCCTGGCTGGCCCCGAGTAGACCGATCCGCTGTCCGTCTATCCGCGACAGATCTCGCAGCGCAGCGAGCGCCGCATGGGTATCGGCGGCTAAATCCGCCAGCGTCGCGGTCGAAGAATCCCCCTGCGAATCTCCCACACCGCGGTCGTCGGTGCGCAGCACGGCAATACCCGCGCGGCTGAGGTAATCAGCCAGCACTAGATAGCGCCGATGGCCAGCCAGCGTACCGTCGCGATCCTGCGCGCCGGCACCGGAGATCAGCAGCACTGCTGGAAAGGGTCCCGGTCCCGGCGGCAAGGTCAACCTACCGGCCAGGCGCAGGTCACCACTAGCGAAGGTCAGCGGAACTGAGCTGTAGGGAAAAGGCGGACTCGGCTCTTGCGGTCGCGGCCAAACGCCGGGCATTGTGGGCTCCAACCACTGCGCTAGGCAGTAGATCAGCACCACCGCCCAAGGTAGCAGAGCGGCTTCTCTCGACAGGGATCGAGGATAGAGACTCATCTACTGCGACTTACGTCTCGCGCCAGCAACCTGTCCAAGCTCACGGATCAAGCATCGGGGTCGGACGGGGTGCCTGGCACTTAGTCGACAGCAGCGCAAGACTCGACGACGAAGACAGGCTGAGGGCCGGAAACGAGGGTGACGAACAACCCTCCTTGGTCTTCTCCGATCGGGTCTAAAAATCCCCCGACGGCCCACCCTGCTCTTGATGCGGTGGTGTTGGGGCCGAGCGCGCTGTAAGGGAAAGAGAACGGATCCGCTTTCCAGCGCAAAGCTCCGAGCAAACCCCGGTCAAGCAGCACCTCCCAAGCCAGGCTGCCCTGCAAACTAGCTACTGAGCGAGCTCGCACCGGACGCGCTATACTTGATACGAGGGAAGGTCACTTTCGTAGCCTCCAGGCACCGTTGATCAGCCGTCGACCCGCGAGCCGCGCACTCTAGGATCCTTACTCATGCGACAGACCCGAGCAACTGATCCGCAGAATGCGTACTGGGCCTTCGACCCATTCGCATTGGTCAAGCCAGGTGAACCATGGTTCGAGGACCTCTCCGCGAGCCTCGCTGACCATCGTTATGGTCTAGGTGCCAGACTCTCGAAGCATCTGCAACCGGCGCCGAACGCACCCGACTTCGTCCAGGTGGCCATTCTTGGACAGAGCGGTGTCGGCAAGACGACCCAAGTTCACGGGGCGATCGGGAAGATGCCCAAGGAAGAGATTTTCCCGGTGGTCATCGATGCCCTGACCGAACTCGATCCCGCCGACCTCGACTTCGCGGACATCCTCTTCACCCTGGCTCGCTCTGTCCTCGTCGAGCTTCAAGAACACGAGATCGATGTGCCGAGCGATGCGGCGGAGCTGTTGGAGACGTATTTCGCGGACGAGACTTACGTCAAGACAACTGGCCACAGTAAGTCTGCGGGACTCGAGATCGCGGCAGAGGCCTCCGGCGGCGTCCTTTTTATCGGTCGGCTGCTAGGCCGCTTCCAGGCGAGCATGAAGGCGGAGAGCGACTACCGACGCGAGATCCGCAGGGTTGTGCAGCGCGATCCAAAAGAACTCATCCGGAGGGTCAACTTCCTTCTTGACGAGGCGACCAAGGCAGTCCGGAAGCGGCTCGGCAAGCAATGTCGCCTGCTGGTCGTGATCGACAATCTAGAAAAGTTCGAGCAGCGTGAGATCGTCGAACGGGCGGTGATCAGCCGCGCTAGTGAGCTGCGCGATTTGCGCTGTCACCTGGTGGCCTTCCTGCACCCGGCAGACCTCTATGCGCCGCGAACCATCTCGGCCAGTGCCGCGTTTCAGAAAGTGATCTGCGTGCCGGCGCTGCCGGTCCGCGAACGTGCCGATGCACCCGACACCATCGATCCGGCATGCATCAAGGCGGTGCGTGCTCTCCTGGAACGGCGGGTCGAGGTCGACGCGATCTTCGAAGACGGCGAGGCAGCGGTAACAGCTCTCCTCCAGCACTCGGGCGGCCATCTGCGAGACCTTCTCGCCATTGCCCGCGAGGCCTGTGAGCTGTTCACTGGTTCGAAGGTCGGGCTGGCGGAGATCGATGCTGCGGCCCGCAGCCTGAGCCGGATACACAATGCGAAGATCCGACCCGGCGATTGGCAGCGTCTGCACGCCATTGCCGAGACCAAAGATATCGTCAACGATCAGGTCGATGCCTACCTGCTGCTCCATCTGTTGGTCCTCGAGTACAACGGCGAAACTTGGTGGGATGTGCATCCGTTCGTCAGGCTTGATCGACGCTTCGACCCTGACTCGCCACCCAGCCAACTGGCGACATGACCACCAGCCCGTCCCCCCCACGGAGCGAGTACGAGCGGCTACTACGCTTTGTCGTCACCCCTGGAAGACGCTTCGGACTTCTCGCAGCATGTGTCAACGACTCACGCCGCGAGGCAGAGCTACGGCAAGCAGCGATAGCGGATGCAGAGAAAGCGGGGGTCGCCGTCGCCGAGCTTGACCTCCGCGATCTTGAACCAAGCACGGACGTGTTGGGTACCCTCGAACAGGCCCTTCGGAACACCGCGGCGCCGGTTCTCTTCATCCGTGAGGCCGATCGTCTGGCGCCATCCTCGGGGAGCAAACACTACGCCCAAGCGTTGAATTTCGCCCGCGACCGCCTTCCCAAACTCCTGCCAGCCCGCATCGTGCTCTGGATGTCGGCGGAAGGACGAACTCGCCTCGCACAAGCGGCGCCTGACCTTGCCAACATCATCCTCTCGACCCTTGTATTCCCCACCTCGACCGAGGGGCCACCCGAGCCGATGCTCCATCGGCTCGGCGAAGAGACAGCCTGGTATACCCGCCCTCTCGGGAGTGGCGATTCCACGGCGCTTGCTGAGCAGAGTCTGCTTGCGAGAGTGGTGGCCAATCCCGAGACCTCGGTCGATGCACGACTCGACGCCGGTCTCAGAATCGCCGAGATAGATGCCGCAAGAGGCGAATTCACCAGGGCTGTTGAGAGAGCTGTGCAGATAGTCGAACTAGCGCAAGAGAACGATCGATCGAAGCAAAGGATCAGTGGGCTTTTTCTCCTTGCTGAAATAGCACACCGAACCGGCCGAACCTCGGAAGCGGTGAAGAACCAATCTGAAGCGCACCAAGAGATCGCGACACTCCTCGAAGATGACCCGGAGTCTACGCCGCTCCAACGACTCTTGGCTGGGTCCCATTTAGAGATGGGTGACCTCTACAAAGACCTCGGACGGGGCGAGAAGGCCAGAATGGCTTTCATGAATGCTCTACAGATCGCCAAGCGCCTCGCCAACGCGGAACCCGATAGGGCTGACTTCCAACGCGACCTCTCCGTTTCTTTCGAGCGAGTAGGTGACATCTACGAAGACCTCGGACTGGGTGAGAAGGCCAGAGAGGCTTTCATAGATGCTCTACAGATCGCCAAACGCCTCGCCAACGCGGAGCCCGACAGAACTGACTTACAACGCGATCTCGCCATATCCCTTGAGAGAATGGCGGCGGTGAGTGAGGGCGCCGAGGCCGCTCGCTTCATCACCGAGGCCATCGCCCTTCGTCGGCGAGTGCTCGAACTCGCGCCAGATCAGGCGGTGCTGATTCGGGGACTCGGCATCGCCTTGTTCCAACATTACGAGCTGACCGAGCACCAGCCCTCACTCTCGGAAGCCGCCACTCTGCTGGTTGAACTGCGGCAACGTGACGCGTTGGAGGCCCGCTATCACGAGCTGGCCGACCAGCTCGCGCCGTACGCGGCCGCGGCAGCGACGGAGCAAGACAGGGACTGAGGTCGGCGAAATCGGCGCTCCGCGAACAGGCTAACCTCTACGCCCGGCAGCCGGCGGCCGCCAAGCCGGTGGCGTCAGCCGCCGCTTGCCATCGCTGGTGCGTTCGACGCCCGGCTCCAGATCTAGCCGGTCCCACAGCTGGCAGGTGACCTGCTTGTGCATCTGGTCGAGGCCCTCGCAGTAGTTGCTGTAGATGCAGCGCCGCACTTCTTCGCCATGGCCGAGGCGGAGCTTGCGAAACCAATCAGGATCGGCCAGCGACTGGCGGGCGGCCGCCACGATATCGGCCTCGCCACCGTCGAGGACTTGCGCCAGCTGGCTAAAGGTCGACAGGCCGCCGGCTAGCACCACCGGGGTTGCCAAAGCGGCCGCGACCAGCGCCCGCTTGATCCGCGCCACCGGTTCTCGGTTGCGGCCAAACGGTCCGCGGGCGTCGGAGATTGCAGTCGGCATGCACTCGTAACCACTGGGACCCGTGTAGGGATAGGCCGCTCGGCCTATCTTGGGCTTCTGGGCGTCTTCGAACTTGCCACCTCGCGACAGGCTGAGGAAGTCCATCCCCGCCCGCGCCAGCTCGACGCCGAAGTAAATGGCGTCGTTCACCGTGCTACCACCGGCCACGCATTCCTCGCTCAGATAGCGGCAGCCGACGGCGAAACCACCACCCACTTGCTGGCGAACCTGCCGGTAGACCGCGAGCGGCAAACGTAGGCGGCCTTCGCGGCTACCGCCATAGCCGTCGTCACGGGTGTTCAAGGCCGACAGGAAAGACGCCATGGTGTAGGCGTGGGCGAAATGTAGCTCGACACCATCGAAGCCGGCCCGTCGAGCCCGCTCAGCGGCGGCGGCGAAGAGCCCCGGCAGAACCTCCGGCAACTCCCGCACCTGCGGCAAGTGGAGGTCTGTCACCCGCTCGCGATAGCCGAAGTCGAGGGCCTCGAGTTCGCGCAGGTCGAGCACTTGCTCAAGCTGCTCGCGGGGCAGTGCCAGTAGATGTTCGCGCAACGCCTGATCGCTGAGCTGCTCGCCAATTGCCTGGCGATGCCGGTCGGTGATCTGCAGATACTGGCGTAAGAACTTCTCCGGCTGGGGCCGGCGGCGAATACTCAGAAAGTCGATGAGCTGGATCAACAGGCGAGTGCGCCCGCCAGAGGCTCGGCGGACCGTCTCCACCAGCTGCTTCAAGCCGGGTAGAAAGCGATCGTGGCCGATGCGCAGCAAGGGGCCGCTGGGGACTTCGCGAATACCGGTAGCCTCGACCACCAACACCCCCGGCTGGCCAGCGGCAAAGCGCTCGTACCAGGCCAAGACCTGCTCGCTGACCATGCCTTCCTCGGTCGCTCGCCAAGGCACCATCGCCGGCACCCAAGTGCGCTCGACGAGCTCGATCGGCCCGAGCTTGAAGGGTTGAAAAACGAGGCTTTCCTCAGCCTCCCGACGACTCGGCCAGCAGGCTTCCGGCAAGGGGTGTTTGATGCGCTCGGGAGGCTTCCACATCGGCTGAATATAGCGCAGCCAGGAATCCCCGATGCCGGACTCAGCCGGGCTCGGCGTTGGCCTTCAAGACACCCTGGAAGGATGAACGGTAAGACCAGGCGAGGTAGAGCTGGAGCACCAAGATCAACACCGCCAGCGGCATGCCAGAGGAATCGAGGGCGACATGGAAGAAGAAGATGTTGATCACGATCGAAGCCAGCAAGGTCAAAGCCAGGGGCACGTAACGCCCGGCCAAGAGCATCAGACCACAGAGGATCTCAACCACTTTCATCAGCGGAAATAGATAGCCACTCGCCGCCAGGCCGCCCATGAAGACAGCCGCGTTGCCGCTGAGCTCGGGCAGAGGAATGAAGTTCAAGAACCCATTGAGGCCGAAGACGGTGAAGATCAGACCGAGGACAATGCGGGCACCGAGAACCAACTTGCTCATGAGTCGCTCCTTTGTTTCAGGACCCACCGACGACGCAACCCGACCCACCCGAGGCGCGGCGCGGTCCGTGACAGAAATTGTTCGAATGCTGGGCTCATCCTACACCCTCCGGCAGGCTGCTCGGATCAATCGCCTCCAACCTGGCGCATTAGCTGATTGGCAATCACCAGATGCTGGATCTCGCTGGTGCCTTCGTAGATCCGCAGGGCACGCACTGCCCGGTAAAGGCGATCCACCGGATGGTTGGCCAGCACCCCCAGACCGCCGACTACCTGCACCGCGTCGTCAACAATACGCTGAGCCGCCTCGGTGGCGTAGAGCTTGGCCATCGCCGCTTCCAAGGTCACCCGCTCGGCCCCGCCATCGGCCTCGGCTGCGGCACGGTAGGTCAGCAGTCGAGCCGCCGCCAGTTCGGTGGCCATGCGCGCCAATTTTTGCTGCACGAGCTGAAAATCGGCCAACGGGCGGCCGAATTGCCGCCGCTTGCCGGCATGCCGCAGCGCTTCTTCGAGCGCCCTCTCGGCCATGCCACAGGCTGCCGCCGCCACCGTCGCCCGCAGTCGGTCGAGGGTGCGCATGCCGAGCTTGAAACCCTCGTTCTGCAGACCCAGCAGATTCTCGGCCGGCACCTGGCAAGCCGCAAAAGCCATCTCGCCCAGGGGATGCGGCGAGCTGGTGATCTGCGGACCGACGAAGCGCAGCCCCGGACGATCGGCCTCGACCACCAGGCAGGAGATACCCCGCGAGCCAGCCGCCGGATCGGTGCTGGCGAAAACGGTGTAAAAGTCGGCAATGCCGGCGTTGGAGATCAGGTGTTTGCCGCCATCGAGCACCCATTCACCACCGTCACTGCGAGCACGGGTTGAGATGGCCGAAACATCCGAGCCGGCCGCCGCTTCAGTCATCGCAAAAGCGGCGATCAATTCGCCCCTGGCCACGCCAGGCAGCCAGCGCTGGCGTTGTTCGGCAGTGCCGGCCAAGGTGATCGGCATCGAACCCAGACACTGTAGAGCGAACAGATCATCCGCCAACGGCGAGTACGAGGCCAAGGTCTCGCGAATCAGACAACAAGCACGAAAATCAGGCCCCGCGGCAACGCCACCATCGACTTCGGCCATGGCGTGGCGGATGAAACCACTGTCACCCAACAAGGCAACGATCCGCCGCGACTGCTGGCGTGCTTCGTTGTCGTCGGCAGGCTCCGGCAGAGGCACTAGCTGGCGGCGCGAGAAATCCTCTAGGGCCTCGACCAGCCGCAAGTGTCGGGGTTCCAAGAAAGCTCCCACGGTCTTGATATCCGGCATTTTTCCAGCTTATAGCACCGAGTCTGCCGCACGGGCGAACAAGCTACTAGGGTGTCGCGTAAGATCAACCATCGAGACTTTTAAAGGAGTACCCATCATGAAATTGAAAAGCATCGGAGTTCTCTCGCTAGGCAAGATAATGGGCATCATCTACGGCGTCCTTGGCTTGATTGGGGGTTTGATCTGGGGTTTGGTCGCGATTATCGCCTCTACCTTCGGAGCCTTCGCCGCCGAGTCCGCTGGGCCTCTCTTCGGGATCTTGCTCGGCGTCGGCGCGGTCATCGGTCTACCCCTGCTGTATGGCTTCTTCGGCTTCCTCGGCGGCTTGCTGGTCGCCTGGATCTACAACCTCGTCGCCAGCCGCATCGGTGGCCTGGAATTGAATCTGGAACCGACCGTTCCCGCTACCGACGCCCTCTCCTAGCCCAGCGGTTGCGGGCTAGCAAAGCGAACGCTGGCAGCAGCTGAAATTTGGTCGCTTCGAGGGTTTCAGATGTTTGTGAATCTTTCGAGACGTCATTTTAGAGCGATGTCAGGCCACAGCACGGCGACTCGGCCAACACCTGCTCGAGGATCTCCAGGCCGCGAGCCAGGGATTCTCGATCGGTGGTTCCGAGACATAGGCGAATGGCTGCCGGTGGTGGCGAGGGGGGCACGGAGAAGGTCTCAGCCGGCGCCACTGTCACCCCACGGCGACGCAATTCCAGAGCCAGCTCGGACGGCGGCCAAGAGGCCGGAAGTGGTAGCCACAGCAGGTGCCCTTGGTTAGCGGCGGACGCCGGATAGCTGCTTAGAATTTCGGCGGCCAAGCGGTGTCGCGCCCGCGCCTCGCGGCGCCGGCGGCGGATGGTGGCGGCGATCGTTCCGTCCTCCAACCAGAGACGAAACACTTCAGCGGTCAACGGCGAACCGCAGATCAAAGTGGCCTGAAGGGTGGCCGAGACCCGGTTGCGCCACGCTCTGGGCACCGCTAGGAAACCGACTCTCAGCCCAGCTGCGACCACTTTCGATAGGGAAGTCAGCAGCATGGTGCGCTCGCTGGCCAGGGTCGCCAGCAGGGGCGGCGGATCGACCCTCAAGGCACGATGGATGGCATCTTCGACCAGGATCAGGTCATGACGCCGAGCGATTTCGACGATCGCCTGACGACGCTCGGCGGAAAGTGACACCTGGGTGGGATTCTGCAATGTAGGCATGCAGTAGAGAGCCCGCGGCGCATAGCGGCGGCAGAAGCTGTCCAACGCGTCGGGCAACAATCCCCCCCCATCCATCGGCACTCCCAACAGCCGTAGGCCCAGCATGTCGGCGACCGCCTTGATGCCAGGGAATGTCACTGTGCCCGCCAAGATGGTGTCTCCCGAGCGGGCAACGCTAGCGATCGCCACGGCGATGGCGTGCTGTGCCCCGGCGGTCACCAGCAGGCCCTCGACGTCCGCTTCAAAGCCCAGGGTGCGCAGCCACTCGACGCCGGCAGCCCGATGGTCGGCGCGTCCCTCCGGCGACGGGTAGCGCAGTAAATCCTGGTGCCAAGAATCCGCCAACAAGCGGCTCAGCGCTGGGCCCAGCTGCGGGTCTTGGCAATAAGCCGGATAGTTGACCCCCAAATCGATCGCCCCGGCCGGCACCAGCGACGCCAACGAAGCACGACCTGACGCCACCGTACCAACAAAGGTCCCGCGCCGCCCCTCGCCACGAATCAGACCCCGACTCTCGGCCTCACCGTAGGCCCGAGTTACCGTACCGAGGGCCACCCCGAGGCGCTGGGCAAGCCAGCGCTGGGTCGGCAAGCGATCACCTGGCGACAGCCGACCTGCTTCGATATCACCCTCGAGCGCGCTGACGATGGTCTGGTAGAAAGGCTCGTCCTGAGGGTCAAAACTGGGCAACCACTCTTTTGTCATAGTGACGAATGATGCTTTGAAACTAGTACAAAGTCAAATAGGCTGTTCACCACGGGTTCGCCAGACTTCGATCCCAAAGCCCTCATGAACTCCAGAAAAACAATAGTCAGCCCTCCGCGCCCACCGCCAGAGTCTCGCCAGGCCGCTTCTTGGGCAGGTCTGCGGGCGGTGGTGCCGATCCTGCTCGGGGTCATTCCCTTCGGCATGATCAGCGGTGCTTCAGCGGTGGCCGCCGGCTTGTCCTTGGGCCAGGCGGTAGGAATGTCGGTGGTCGTGTTTGCTGGCGCGGCGCAGCTAGCGGCGGTGGAGCTACTCGCTCATGGAGCCTCACCGGTGGTGGTGGTACTTACCGCCTGGGTCATCAACCTCCGCTTCATGATGTACAGCGCCAGTTTGGCGCCTTGGGTACGCTCGCTGGTGGCGAGCAAGAAACTACTGCTCTCTTACTTGCTCACCGACCAAGCCTACGCCGTGTCGCTGGTGCGCTTCGAGCAACATCCCAAGCGTCCCAAACTAGCCTTTTATCTCGGCGCGGCCGCGACCTTGTGGGGGGTCTGGCAACTCAGCACCCTGGCCGGTGCGGCGCTTGGCAGCGGTCTACCAGCCACCCTGGAGCTCGAATTCGCCATCCCCCTGACCTTCATTGCACTGATGGTGCCGATGCTGAATGATCGGCCGCGGTTGCTGGCGGCACTCACCGCGGGTGTCGTCTCCCTGGCCGCTCAGGATCTGCCTTTCAACCTGGGTTTGATCATCGCGGCAGCCGGCGGCGTCGGCGTTGGCCTGCTGATCGAGACCGGCAAGAAGCCCCAGGTCGAGACCGCCGATTCACCGTCAGCGACGCTCGAAACCTGCGCCGACTCTTGCCAGGAGTGATGGGATGCTGTCGACAACGAGCTTTTGGTTACTGGTTGGGGTCATCGGCGCCGGCACGCTGGCCCTGCGCGCGGTTTTCGTCTTCGCCTTCGCCGAACGCCAGCTGCCGCCCCGGGCGGAGCGGGGTTTGTACCTAGCGCCCGCGGCGATTTTCTCGGCCATCGTTCTACCGGCCGTTTTCAGCACTACGACCAGAGTCAGCGGCCTCGACCCCCGCCTTCTGGCCGCCGGCATCGCAGTGCTGATCGCCTGGCGCAGCCGCAGCATGCTGGCGACCATCTCCGGCGGCATGGTGGCACTGTGGCTAGGGCGCTGGCTGCTGAGTTAGCCGACCGCGGCAGTTGGCAGTACCTACCCAGGATCAGCTGAAGCGGGGCTTGCGCTTGTCGGCAAAGGCGGCGTGGCTCTCGCGAAAGTTAGGATCTTCCATGCACGCGGCCTGGATCTCGACCTCGGCGGCCATCGCCGACTCGAGGTCCATCGAAGCCTCGCGCAGCACCAGTTTCTTGGTCACCTCGAGGCCGAAGGACGGGCCGCGGGCAAGGCGCTCGGCCCACTCGCCGGCCACCGTTGGCAACTGGGCCTTGGCCACCACCCGATTGTAGAGACCAATGCGGTAAGCCTCCTCGGCAGTGACGAATTCACCGGTCATCAGCAGTTCCATCCCCCGTCCCAGGCCGACGATGCGCGGCAGCAGCCAGGAAGCCCCCATGTCGGCTCCGGAGAGACCGACCTTGGTGAAAATGAAACCAATCTTGGCGTCGTCAGCGGCGATGCGCACGTCCGACGCCACCGCCATCACCGCGCCGGCTCCAGCCACCAGACCATTGAGCGCGGCGACGATCGGCCGGCGGCAGCGCAGCATGGAGAGAATCAGCGCTCCGGTCAGGCGGGTGAACTCCAGCAGACCCCGGTAGTCGCGGCCGAAAAGCTCGCCGATGATGTCGTGCACGTCGCCACCGCTGCAAAAGGCCTTGCCCGCGCCGGTGAGCATGATCGCCCGCACGCCGGGCTCGGTATCGAGGGTCTCGAAGGCCCGCCGCAACTCGTCGTACACCTCGAATGTCAAGGCGTTGTAACGCTCGGGACGATTCAAGGTCAGGGTGGCGACACCGGTCGCTGGATCGTGCTGGTAGCGAAAGCTCTGCGGATCAAGGGGCATCGATTCTAAACTCCTTCTATTCCAACCCGCTGTCGGCGGCGGCTGGCGCCAGCACCGCCTGGGCTTGGATCTCGACCTTGGCCGCAGGGTCGAGCAGACCACTGACCTCGACCAACGCCATGGTCGGATAGTGACCGCCCATCAAATCTCGGTAGGCGGCGCCAACCTGCTTCAGAGCACCAAGGTACTCGTTCTTGTCGGTGACGTAGAGGGTCAGCTGGGCGATCGCCGGCGGCCCGCCACCCGCCGCCTCAACCACCGCCAACACATTGGCCAGCGCCTGGCGGAACTGCCGCGAAAAATCTTCGGAGACGATTAACTGCTCGCTATTCCAGGCGATCTGCCCGGCAACAAAGAGCAGTCGACCACCAGGCGGTGCCAGAATGCCGTTGGCATATCCCCGCGGCGCGCCCAACCGCGCCGGGTTGATGCTCTCTAGCTTGTAACTCATGACTGCAAGGCTCCTCCGTCGAGCACCACCGCTTGGCCATTGACCCCCCGCGCTCGCGGATCGCAAAGCGCCAGAACCTGATAAGCCACCTCCTCGGCCTCGATCAAACGCTGCTGCGGACTCGCCGCCTCCAGCCGACGACGGGCATCATCCGCCTCGAGATCGGTCTTGCCGACGATGCGGGCAATGGTTTGATCGGTCATCTCGGTATCGACATAACCTGGGCAAACCGCGTTGACCGTCACTCCGCGACTAGCGACTTCTGCCGACAAGGCACGGGTCAAACCGACGACGGCATGTTTGGAAGCAGTGTAAGCGGTGATGTAAGCCGCGCCACTCTTGCCCGCCACCGAGGCGATGTTAACGATCCGCCCCCAACCCCTCTCCACCATCCCCGGCAAGAAAGCGCGGCAGCAGAGGAAGGTGCCGGTGGCGTTGGTCGCCATCACTTGGTTCCACATTTCGAGGGTGGTGCGATGCAGAGGAGCTGAGGGCGCGATGCCGGCATTGGCCACCAGGATGTCGACTCCACCGAGGCGCTCTTCGGCGATCGAGCGGAGCCGCTCCACGGCCTCTTCGCTGGTCACGTCGCAGACCACCGCATGGGCCTCGGCGCCGTCGTCGGTGAGTTCGGTGGCCAACCCTTCGATCGGCTCGGGGGTACGCCCGCTGAGCACCACTGCGGCCCCATTGGCGGCCAACAACCGCGCGGTAGCCGCGCCAATTCCGCGACCACCGCCAGTGATGACCGCACCCAAGCCGGTCAAGATTCCATTCGTCATGAGGGCGACCTTAGAGACGGCGCCGGAAGCTGTCAAGCAGCCCCTGGCCAGCTGGCCCTATTGCCGCGATAGCAGAGAGATCGATAGTCTCGGCCAGTCGATCATGATCCAATCTCCAAATACAACTGCTCGGCGGCGCTGGCGCGTGCTCGCTCAATGCCTTCTCATCAGTTTGCTAGCCGGCTGCTGGTCTCAGGCCGAAAAGCAGCCAATGGACCTCTTCGAGGCCTTTGCTCAGGCTGAGCAAGTGCCGCCGCCCGGCTTGTTCAAGCTCGGCAGCAAGTCTCGGCAGACCTGGCGAATGCCCCTGGCCACGCCTGATCTGCCGCGGCGGGAATGGGGCTTGGCCGCGGAATATGGCTGGCGGCCACTGGGCGCTCAGATCACCCTCCGCCTCGGCCCGGCAACCGCGGGTAGTCAGCTGTTGTGGGTGGAGATCCAGCGGGTCAAGCCCGGTCCCGGCGAACCGCCGCTAGCTCCATTGAGCGTCCAACCAAGATGGAAGAACGCTGGCGACAGCCTCGGCCCGTTGCTTGAACCAAGGCAGCTGATCGCCGGTCGCAACCGGCTGTGGCTACCCCTGCCCCAGCCGCTGCCCGCCACCAGTTCGCTCGAGCTGCACTTCGATCCGCCGATCGATCAACCAGCCCAGGGCCTGCCCCTTGTTCTGGTCACCGGCCTCGCCTACCTGCCGACCGCTGACCACCCTCCGCGACTGGCCCGCGCCACCCTCAGCGTCCATCTTCCCACTCAAGAAGTGCGGATCCACCGCAGCGGTCGCTTTGTGATCGGCCTGAAACTGCCTCGCGAGGCCGATCCGAAGTATGCCGAACTGCATCTACAGCTAGCGCTCGGCGACCAGCCCCCGGCCGCCGGCAGTGTCCGCTGGACCCTCAGCGGGCTCGACGGTGAGCCCTTGGGCTTCAGCTTCGACGAACGACGGCGCCGACGCTTCAGCGAGCTACGCGGCGACTTCAGCACCGACTTTCCGCATCATCTGATTCTTCTGCTCGACGTTGACTTGGCTGCCGAGGCCGGCCCGCTGGTAATTCGCCAGCCACGGCTGCTAACCGCTGCCAGGCAGAACCGCAGCGAGCTCGCCGACCGGGACATCGCCGATCGTGACCTTGCCAACAGTGAACCGGCTAGCCATCCCGACATCATCCTCATCGTTCTCGACGCGGCCCGCGGCGACCGGGTTGGCGGCACTTACCCGAAGAGGGTGGCACCTCGGCTCGAGGCGCTGGCGGAGGAGGGACTGCTGTTCTCCCATGCCTATTCTGAATGCCCCTCGACCTTATGCTCGATCCCCAACCTGATCACCGGCCTGCCCTTGCTGGCCGAGGGAGCCGGCGGCAAGGCGGGGCGGCTCGCCGACTCGCACCAAACCCTGGCCGAGACCCTGCACCAACTCGGCTACCGCACCATCGGCCTGTCGGCCAATCCCTACAACTCGGTATCGCGCAACATGCACCAAGGATTCGACCACTTCGCTGCTCTGTGGGGCAAAAAGTCCACCGACCACGGACCCAACGGCATGGTGCGCCAGGCGCGGGCGGCGATCGAGGCCACTGCCGCCGAACAACCGCTCTTCTTGCAACTGCACTTCCTGCCGCCGCATGAGCCCTACGCCCCGCCACCACGCTTCGATCTATTTCGCGACCCGGCCTACCGAGGACCGATCGAGGCCGGCGGCTCGTTATTCGCCTATCGCACCGGTCGGGCGAGCTTCAGCAGCGCCGACCTGGAGCAACTGGTGGCCCTCTACGATGGCAACTTCCTGACCGCCGACGACGCCGCCGGCCGGGTCTTCGACCTCGTGCGCGAGTATCGCCAGTGGGACAACACGGCGGTGGTGGTAACCGCTGATCACGGCGAGGCCTTTCTCGAACATGGCCAACAAGGTCACAACGCGGATCTTTTCGAGGAGATGCTGCACATTCCCTTGGTGATCAAACCACCAGCCCGAGTCAGCAGCGAGAGTTCTTGGCTGGACCAGCCGGTGAGCTTGGGCGATGTCGTGCCCACTCTGCTCGGCATGCTCGGCCGCTCGGCACCAGCTCAGGCAACCGGTGTCGATCTGCTCACTGTGCCAGCCCACCCAAGGCTGTTGATCTTCCGCACCAGCCGCCCTC
The DNA here is from genome assembly GCA_965248925.1 of Candidatus Multivoradales bacterium. GTDB lineage: Bacteria > Acidobacteriota > Thermoanaerobaculia > Multivoradales > J023 > CBDFLE01. The sequence goes on from CBDFLE010000006.1 coordinate 207,681, forward strand.
TGACACCGGCCTGGGCACTACGCAACGGCCCCTTCAAAGCCATCGCCTGCCCCGGCCGAGACGAACGTTGGTTATTCAATTTGGACCAGGATCCGGCCGAGCACACCAATCTGGCGGCAACCCGCGGCGAGTTGTGGAGCGTCATGACCGGCTGGTTGCGGCAACAGCGAGCCGCCCTAGCTAGCCAAGGTGCAGCTGAGTCGACGCTCTTTGACGACGAAGAGCGCCGCGTTTTGCGCGCCCTGGGCTACGCAGAGTGAAATCACGGCCAAGATTGGCTTAGGATCGGCACCGATGAGCGAACAACACTCACCCGCTCCGTACTTCCTCTGCCAACGCCGCGCAACTGCTGTCGGTGGCCGGGAGATGTGCGGGTCGGAGATCGCGAGATCGAGGCGATCCCCGCGCTACCACCCGACCCGGCCGACTAAGCCAGAACAGCTTCGGCGAGAATCTGGCCGAGAACATCGATCGTCTCTCGCCCCTCGGCGACGCTGGCCGCGGCCGGATCACCAAAGTAAGCCTGTGGCCCGCCTGCTTCGGCAAAGCTGGTCTTGCCTTCGCGCAGGGCGGTCGACAGCGACTTCAGCACCGGCTCTAGGTGCCGACTGCGCTCGACCCGAACCAATTCAGGACGCGCCGCCAAGACCACCGAACCCTCGTAGCAGCCGGCATGACAAGCGCCGCTCTTGAATTCGTCGGTCAATCGCAGGGCCCACGGTTTGCGGGTGATATCGGGAAAGACCCAGCGCGGCCGGCCCGCCGCTTTGATTTCCTTGGCAGAGGCATAGAGCGAGCCCAGATGCGCCGGGTCGAGATGCGAGTTGGCGATCGCCAACGTGCCGACTCCGTGGCTCGCCAGAGCGGCGGCGAGGTCGACCAGCAGGGCGGTCACCGTCTCCGGCCTGACCGACAAGGTGCCAGGGAAATCGGCAGCGAAGGAAGCCGCCGTATAGTCGACCGGTGGCAGGAGGAGCACATCAAGCCCAGTGCCGGCCAGGCGCTGGGCGGCATTTTCGACCATGGCGACTGATATCACCCGATCGGTAGATAGGGGCAAATGCGGGCCATGGGCTTCGACCGCCCCCACCGGCAGCAGGGCGATGGCGCGACCGAGGTCGAGCGCGTCGACCTCGGTCCAAGTCATGGCAGATAGGCGGTGGACCGGCATTGGGCCAGTGTAGCCCAACGTCACCGCGGGCAGCACAACGACCGGTGGCACGGCGACTCCCACTGTGCCGCCGAGGTGGGCCTAGCGGCAAGAGAAGGCACTACCCCCTTTTCAGCCTTCGCCGGGTCTAGCCATCACAGAAGCACTCCGAATCTCCGGATGCCCTCTGCTTGCTGATCTGGAGCGAACCATGAGCGAGAAATTCGACCCGGCGTTGTACAACGAAAAAAGAGATACCAAGCCCGATACTCCCAAACTGGCGGGCCGCGGGGTGCGGATCCCCGCGGTGGCCGAGCAGGCACCCGGCTCGGCTGACGGCGCGGGCGCCGCCGAGCCAGCCAACACTGGCGATCAAGATAGAGACACGGTCAAACTCGCCGGCCGCCTAGAGGGGATCTGAACACAGCGCGAGTCGGCGGGCTCTAGCCAAGCCAACCAGCCGCACGCGCTCTGCTTGGGCGCTGAGAATCCGCCCTTAAAACGAGCAGAAATCGTCAAGAACGATCGCTTCAAGACCCACGCTGAAGCGCCCTTCAGCGGCGTGCAACGGCAGCACGATTCCTGGAGAGCTGGAGAATGGCGGGCTACAGATGCCACAGTTGGTCAGCGACCACAGGTCGATGACGCCAGCGGTGAGATCGCCCACCAGCGACTCATCGAGCCGCAAGCGACTCGCGAAAGCCAGCTGGTTAAAGAGCTCGTAGAAGCCGGTCGGGCTATCCCCCGCTTCGCCCCGCACGCGGTAGGCCCAATCGCTGGTGACGGCGCTTCCACCGCCGCCCAACGCTGCGGGTCTGCTACCGCAGACAACCGGCTCAACACCGCCCCAGGGAGCCTGCCACAGCAACAACTCGGTGCCGCCGGTGAAAGCGCCGCCATTGAAAAAGCGGGTCAGATAACGACTCGCCAACGGCCGCCGCTGATCGCTGCGATCGACGCCGGGAACGAATCCATAGAAGCTGGGCACTGAACCGACGCCGGCGACCTCCGGATCGGCCGGCAAATGGACCAGCGCCGCTCCCTGGGCGAAGTCCTGCCGCGGTTCGACAAGAAAGAAATCGCCAAACAACACGTTGTCATTCGACGCCAAGCCCCCACCCGCGGCCGCGAAGTAGCCGTCGTCGGAAGGAAAGCGAATCTCGTCCGAGCAGTCGTCAAGTACGTCGACGGTGAGAAATCCCACCACCGTCTGCTGCTGGCGCATGCTGGCCCAGCACTGGCCCGAGCCGAGGGGATATTCATCACCTCGATGCTGCGCGCCGAGGGCAACCACGTCAACCACTGGCTGACTCAGAGGGTCGGCGCAACTGGCCGGTCGCGCTAACTCGCTAGCGGCCTGCGGCAGGCTGCCACTATGGAAAACGTCGCGCAAATTTATTGGCACCACGCCGTAGGAAGGCAGCAGCAGATCGAAACTCAGCGTCGGTATCCCCCAGTCGGTCCACAGCGTCACGCGGGCGAGCCGCGGCTCTGTCGCCGTGCTGCCGATCGAGACCAGCGTCGTCGGCCCCGCGGCGTCTTCGAGATCGACTTCGAAAAACGGTAGTAAGAGACTGGCCGATGGCTGCGGGCCGGTATTGCAGGTGGTGCCCAGCGGCGCCGCTCGAGCGCCCAGGCAGACAGCCAGGGCGCAGACGATGAGCAGGTTCAGCAAGAACAGGCGAGCCGCAGATGCGCGGCCCAGGAACAAGGGGTCGAAATCTAGCATGTGTTACCTCCGTTGAAGAAGGTATTTATGCCACATCACCATTTTAAAAGCAAACCAAACCTCGGTCGCAAGGAGCTTCTCGCTCCCAGAGCGAGGAGCATCCTTTTTCTCCAAGAGCGGGCGGCAAGCCTAGGCCCGCTACTGGCCGCGGCGATGCCCTGAGCTTCCTTAGAACTCGGCCTGGTGCTCAACGCCACCGGCGAATTTCAAAGTAATAGCTCGCCAGCGGTTCTGCCCCAGGCTGGGACGATAGCTCGACGGTGTAGCGGCCCGCAGCCAGGCGGGAGGATGGCACCAGCAACACATGGCCCTCGGCACCATCATCGCGGCGCAGGCCATTCAGACTCCACAACCGCTCGCCGGCGGGGCCGTCAAGGGCGAGGATGGACTCCTCGGCAATGACCTCGTGGTCGGCGCGCAACACCAACACCAATTGGCCGCGGTAGTCGCTGCGCAGCTCGACAGTCGGCGGCGAGCTTTCACCATCGATCGAGGTCGGCTCTAATACCAGCAGCGGCCCCCCCTGGCGAAGCTCGAAAGCACCGCGAGAGGCTAGAAGGTGATCGGCCGCCGTCAACCGAGTTTCGGCATCCTCAGCGCGGCCGACCAGCTGCAATCTTTCGGCATTGAGCTGCTCGACCTGTTGCGCGAGGCCAAAGCTGCCCCCTATTTGCTGCCGCAACTCCTGGAACGTGGCTAAAAAACCGCCAGCAAACGCCAGGCCCAAGAGCGTGGCAACAATCGCCCACCAACTAATGGCGCGATCCGAGCCAGGACTGGAATCGCTGGAATTTGCCGAGACGAACAGAGAAGAGGCAGATTCTTCGGTGGCTTCCGCCCTGCCCTCTAGAGATAGTGGGACTGCTGCTACCACCGCCGTTCCGACGACTGGCTGGCGGGCCAGCTCCAGGGCGTTCACGCACAGCGGACAGCTGATCAGATGATCGGTGATCAGCTCACGTTCGACCAGCCCCATGGAAATGTTGTCGGCAAAGTCGATCAGTTGATCGACTGGCGGGTGGAGAGCAGCACCACTCAGCGCCTGCTCCGCGCCCACTTCCTGTCTTCGCCAGCGGGCGATCGAACGACCGCGGACAATCCGCGCCACATAGGGCTCGAGGGCCTCTTCGCCCAGAAAACGGCCGCGCTGGAGTCTGTTGGCGAGTTCTGAGTGGGCTTCCGCCACGACTTCTGACCAATGCCCACCCAAGCAATCGCGAAACGGCGCCGCCCACTTCTCCACCCAATCACCCACCTGCCGCTGGGCAGCGGCCTCGCCGCTGAGGTAACCAACGATCAGCCGCTCGGCAAGTTGAGCCATCGCTCCTCCTTCGCGCTACCGATCGTTGGCTTGCTTTGGCAACAGGTCGTCAACCGCCTCTCCTTCTCTCTGCTGTCGTTCACCGAGGCCCTTTGGCTTCAGCGCGAGCCCGGCGCTCCGCGTCCCGGCGTCCACGGTAGCTGGCGGCAAAGAGACGCCCTCCCACCGTCACCGGCTGCGGCTCGCCCAGGTTGCTCTTTTGCCGGTTGCCCGACAGCTGTTCGCGCAGGTCGTCTAGGCGTGCGCCCAACGCCCGCGCCGCGCCTTCCAACTCGCCGTCGTCTAGGGCCGCTCTAGCCATCGTCTGCTGGAGGGCCTTGAGCCGCTCTGTAGTTTCGTCGATAGCCGCGGTGGTGCCGGTGAAGATGCGTTGCAGCTCCCCCAGCTGGACCCGGAAAGCAGCCGCGGTGGCCTTATCCGAACCCGGCAATGAAGGCTCGCCGAGGGGCTTCAGGGTAAGACTGCGACGCTCACCAAGTTCGCTCAGCTGGCCCTCGACCCGCTGCGCCAAAGAGACCGAGTAAGTGCCGGGCGCGACCAGGAAACCGCCGCCGCCGGGGCCATCGTCGGGTCCGTCAGCACTCCACGCGGCAAGCGACGGGTACCGCAAATCCCAGGCCACCCGATGGAAACCCTTGCCCACCGGCCCCTCAAGGCGCCGCACCGTCTGCCCGTTCGAGTCTCGCACCGTCAGCACGATCTGCGGCTCTTCTTCGCGAGCCTCACGGCGTAGCTCGTCCCAGCCCGGGTAAGGGGTGTTGCCACCCTCCTTGGCGATCTCGCCTTCGGCCTGACGCCGACGGTCGGCCCTGCTGTCGAAACCGTCGCGCAGGTAGTAGGTGAAAACCGCGCCAAAAGGCGGGTTGGGCGCGGTGAAGAAGGCACTTCCTTGAGCGGCCTTCTCACCACCTCCAAGCGGCTGGCGCTCGACGTACCACCAGGGGCGCACCGCGAACAGCTCTGCTTCGCTGGCCAGCAGCTCTTCGGACAGGCCACGCAACGGGCTGTAGTCGTCGAAAACGTAGAAACCGCGGCCAAACGAGGCCCCTACCAAATCGCTCTCCCGGCGCTGGATGGCCAAGTCGCGGAATGAGATCTGCGGCACCCCGCCAGTAAGTTTCAACCAATGAGCCCCCGCATCGACGGTGACGAAAATACCGTCTTCGGTGGCGGCGAATAACAGCTCGGGATCGACATGATCTTGCACCAGCCGCCACACCAGGTGGCGCTCGGGCAAGTCGCCGACGATCGACTGCCAACTGCGGCCACGGTCGGTGCTGCGCAGCAGGTAGGGCGCGAAATCACCCTGCTTGTGGTTGTCGAGAGCCACATAGACCGTGTCGGCGTCGAACAAATCGGCCTTGAGGTCATTGACGAAAGCCCGCTCGGGCACTCCGGGCAGAACCGCCGCCTGGCGCCAGCCGGTGCCACCGTCCGCGCTCACTTGGATCAAACCATCGTCGCTGCCGGCATAGAGTAAACCCTCGAATCGCGGCGACTCGGCCACGGAAGTGATGTTGCCGTAGTTGGACATCGCCCACAGATCCCACAGCGAGTCGTAGCTCCACACCCGACCCATGATCGGCTGCAGCAAGCGATCTTCAGCCCGCGACAGGTCCGCCGAAATCGGCTTCCACGAGTCGCCACGGTCGTCGCTGCGCCACAGCCGCTGGCTAGCAAAATAGAGTCGCGCCGGATTGTGGGGGCTGATCAAGACCGGCGAATCCCAATTCCAGCGCTCCGCCGGCCCGCCCTGCTCGGGCTGGGGCTGAATGTAAACTGTCTCGCCCGTCTTACGATCGTGACGCACCAAGTTTCCTTGCTGCCATTGGGCATAGACGATGTCTGCATTGGACGGGTCCACCGCTGGCTGGTGGCCGTCGCCGAACAGGGCGACAAACCAATCAGAGTTACGAATACCGTGCGCGTTGGTGGTGCGCGACGGACCTCCCTGAGTGTTGTTGTCCTGAGTGCCGCCATAGATAGTGTAGAAGGGCGTCTTGCTATCGAGCGCCAATTTGTAGAACTGGGTCACCGGCAGGTTGTCGACAAAGCGCCAATGGGCGCCCTGATCCCAGGTCTCGTAGAGACCGCCATCGCTGCCCGACAGCAGGTAGTTCGGATCGTTGGCATCGAATGCCAGGGCATGGTTGTCGCTATGCTTGTGCTCCTCAGACATACGCACGAAGGTCTTGCCGCCATCATCGCTAACATGCATCCACACGTCCATCTGGTAGATGCGGTCGAGTTGGTGTGGGCTGGCGAAAATCTCCTGGTAGTAGTGCGGACCGGTGCCACCGGAGAGGTAGTCGCTGCGCTTCTCCCAAGTCCCACCCGCGTCGGCCGAGCGCCAGAAGCCGCCCTCGCGGTGGGCTAGCTCGATGGTGGCGTAGACCACGTCCGGGTTCTGTGGCGAGATCGCCAGGCCGATACGCCCCTTATCCTCTGGCGGCAGCCCAGACTCCAACTGACGCCAGCTGGCGCCACCGTCGGTGGATTTGTGGATAGCACTCTCCGGCCCGCCGTTGACCAACACCCCGACACTGCGCTGGCGTTGGTGGGAGGAGGCGTAGAGCACGTCGGCATCGCGGGGATCGAAGATCACGTCGTTGACCCCGGTCCACTGACCGGCGGCGAGAATCTGCTGCCAGGTAGCACCGCCATCGGTGGTCTTGTATAGCCCCCGGTCGCCACCGCCGGACCACAAGGGCCCTTGGGCGGCGACATGGACCACCTGCGAATCGCCGGGATCAACCAGGATCTTGCCGATGTGCTCGCTTGAGCCAAGGCCCATGTTCTGCCAACTGGCGCCCCCATCGAGACTCTTGTAGACCCCATCGCCAAAGCCCACATGGCGCCCGCCGACATTCTCGCCGGTACCCACCCACACTACTTCCGGATGCCCCGGATCGATGGTCAAACAGCCGATCGAGTAAGAGCCCTCGCGGTCGAAGATCGGCTGCCAGGTGGTACCGGCATTGGTGGTCTTCCACACTCCACCGGAGCCCACCGCCACCAGCCAGGTGCTTTGGTGGCGGGGATGGATGGCGATGTCGGCAATCCGCCCCGACATCAACGCCGGACCGATCGAGCGCAGCTCAAGGCCGCTCAGAGTCTCAGAACTGAGCCGCGAGTCCGCCGCTTCGGCAGCTTCCGCGACAGGTTTCTTCTTCGCTCCCGCCGGCAACACCAGCAGCAGGGCGAAAAGGCTCCATACAGTGACAAATCTCGGTGAACGCATGCCTTGATCTCCTCGGTCGGCGGGAGGAGAAAAATAGCACGCCTGAGGCCACCCAACGCCATTGAGATAGCCAGCCCAGAGGGATGGTCGAGCTGGTGAATGGTACCTGCTTACCACCGCGCTCGGCACACTCCGTCTCGCCACCTTTGGCAACTCGCCGCAGTCGCTGAACGAAGCGGTTTTTCGCCTCTGTGGAGTTCACCACGTTGGGCATGTCTGAACTCCTACGTTAGTGAATCTCCAGTAATCGATCGATCGACCGATCGATTGGCTGTTCGCAGCCTGGGCCAATCAATCCTCTACCCCGGCACCGCCGCCAGCCCGCGCCGGTGCAGCAGCGGCTCGATGGCCGGTTCGGCGCCGCGGAAGCCGCGGTAGAGGTCTTCGGGCTCGGCGGTGCCGCCGGTCTCCAACACATGACGGCGGAGGGCGGCGGCGAGATCGGGGTGGAACAGGTCGCCGCTGTCTTTGAAGGCGGCAAAGCCATCGGCATCGAGCACCGCGGCCCAGATGTAGCTGTAGTAGCCAGCGGCGTAGCCACCGGCAAATATGTGGGCAAAATACGGACTGTGGTAGCGAATCGGAATCGGTGGGATCAGCCCAAGTTGGCGGATCAGCTGCTGTTCGATCGCCTCGACCCGCGGTTCGGTGTCGGGATCTTCGAGGGTGTGCCAGGCGAGATCGAGGTAGGACGCCGCCAGGTACTCGGCGGTGGCAAAACCCTGGTTGTGCAAACGAGCTTGCTCTAGCTTGTCGATCAAACGCTGGGGAATCGGCTCTCCGCTTTGCCAGTGGCGAGCATAGCGCCGCATCACCACTGGCTCGGTGGCCCAGTTTTCGATCAGCTGAGAGGGAAACTCGACGAAATCCCGCGGCACGCTGGTGCCCGAGAAAATCGTGTAGGTGCTCTGCGCCAGCAATCCGTGCAAGGCATGGCCAAACTCGTGGAACAGGGTCTCGACCTCACCCAGGCCGAGCAGCGCCGGCTCCGCGGCGGTGGGGGGCGGAAAGTTGCACACGTTGACCACAATCGGACGGATGTTGCGACCCTCGACGATCTGCTGATCGCGGTAGACATCCATCCAAGCGCCAACCTTCTTGCCCGACCGTTGATGGTAGTCGGTGAGCAACAGGCCGAGGTGAGAGCCGTCGCGATCCTTGACTTCCCAAGCGCGGACTTCGGGATCATAGACCGGCACTTCGGGACGCTCTTCGAAGCTCAAGCCAAAGAGCAGTCCGGCAACTTCGAAAGCCCCCCGGCGCACGTTGTCGAGAGCGAAGTAGGGCCGCAACTCCTGCTCGTCGAGCTGATATCTCCGCTGCCGCACCTGATTGGCATAGAAGCGCCAATCCCACGGTTGCAGTTCGAAATCACCGCCCTCGGCGTCGATCAGTGCTTGCAGTTCGGCAGCCTCGGCACGGGCGCGGCCGATCGCCGCCGGCCACAGACGGTCGAGCAACTGGCGGACGCCTTCCGGGGTCTTGGCCATGCTCTCCTCCAGCACATAATGAGCGTGACTCGGATAGCCCAGAAGATGGGCGCGGCGCACCCGCAGGAGGGCCATCCGCTCGGCCACCGGTCGATTGTTGTGCTCCCCCCCGGCGCAGCGCTCGAGGTAGGCACGAAAGATGCGCTCGCGCAAGTCGCGCCGCTGGCAACTGCGCAAGAAAGGGGCCAGGCTGGGACCATGTAGGGTAAACACCCATTTGCCAGCCTGGCCACGACGGGTCGCCTCCTCAGCCGCCGCCGCCCGCGCCGTTGGCGGCAACCCCTGGAGATCCGCCGAGTCGTCGAGCACCAGCTCAAAATCGTTCATCTCCTCCAGCAAGTGGTTGGCGAAGCGCACCGCCAGCTCGGAAAGCTCCCGGTGAATATCCTCCAAGCGCCGCTTGTCAGCCGCGCCAAGACGCGCCCCAGAGCGCACCAAACGTTTGTGGGTCTCTACCAGCAAACGCCGCTGCTCGGCACCCAGGTCGAGTTCGTCGCGAACTGTCCACACCGCCTCGATGCGCTCGAACAACTTGCTATTCAAGCGAATAGCGTCGCCATGGGTGGCTAGCAGCGGCGCTACTTGGCGAGCGGTTTCGCGCAGCTGTGGCCGGCTGTCAGCGGATCTGAGGTTGGTGAAGACATCGTGAACCCGCGCCAGCTGTTCGCCGCAGCGCTCCAGCGCCTCGATGGTGTTGGCAAAGGTCGGCGCTTCGCTATTGTTGATGATCGCCGCGACTTCAGCGCGTTCGGCGGCCATCGCCGCCTGGTAAGCGGGCAAGAAATGGCGGTCACGTAAGCGCTCGAAAGGAGGCACACCAAAAGGGGTCTCGAAGGGGACTAGCAGGGGATTGTCGCTCACACTGGACCTCGGCTGGCTGGGATTGGGCAGAACGAGTGGCACGGTCGGCAAGGATGCTCCGCAGAGCAGCTGCACAGCATAGCCGATCAGCCGGCAGGAACCAGCGCGGCGAGGGTACCGACCCGCGATGGCCTGGTGTCAACACCCTGAGGCACCGCGGATCAGCTGAGAAGACTGCTGAGGATCGCCCGCTAGCTCTCCCAACCACCGAGCTCACCTTGCCCGCCGCCCTCCCCGGGCGAGCACACTCCACTGCACTGGACATAGTGAAAGACGCCGCAACCGGGCGCTCCTGGGTTGCTACAACCGCCCGACTTGCAGACCTCCCCAGGCTCGCAGTTCCAGCGCTCATAGCCTGGTGCGCAATCGCATTTCTGCTCGGCACCGACCTCGTCGTTGTGCCCCACCCGACCGATCGATTCCGCCACTGAGTCGGCAAAGTGGCCAAGCTCGACAAAGCCGATTTGAAAGGCCTGCTGGCCGAAAACCGGCTGAGCTCGTCGCCCCAACGCTTCGGCACGGGCCAGCTGGGCCGGACGCCGTTCGGCATCGAACCGAGAGGCGAAGAAGCTCGGACTGGCGAGCGCCGTCGCTTCGTCGATCAGCGCCCGCTCGGCGGTCTTCAGCCACTGCCGGCCGGCGGCAAAGTGCGCCAGATGAGTGCGCCACATGCGACTCTGCACCGCCCCCGGTAGGGCGTTGACCACCCGTCCCCGAACCGCCGCCGGGAAAGCGGCCAGCTCTTCGTAGGTCGTCGGCGGTGGACCCAGCTCAGCCACTGAGGCTGGCGAGGCACAGCTCAGAGCGTTGTCCTCTGCCAGCAGGAATGGGGTCGACAGTAGCCAGCAGACCAGCACGCCATGGATCGATCTCTTCATCACTATCTCCTCGGATTGACCAGCAGCCGCGGGCCGATATCTCGACCCGGGCCAGGAACGATTTGACAAGGCACCGAGCTCGGCGGCGAGGCCGAGCCCGGCGAGGTGGCAAAGGCGCGACCGGCCGCCTACATGGCGGCGGTGGCGAGGCGCAGCTCGTTGATCGCCCGGTCGACGTCGCGTTCGGCCTCGGGAGAAGAGCTGAAGGTCTCTTCGTAGGCCCGGAGTACGTCTGGATCGACATCCAGTAAAGCCTGTAGCTCGGGCCACAGAGCCAGGGCCTGCCGCGCCCCGTCGATCATCTTCTCGGCCGCCGCCATCGCCTCGGCCTGCCGCTCATCAGAGAGGTTGGCGCCCTCCAACTTCAGCTGCCCCTGCCAATCGTGATCGGCAACCAGGCTAGCCAGCAGGTTCATCTTGCCGAGAACCCGATGGGCGATACCCGGCTGGCGACTCACCGGCGCCTCGACCAACAACGAGAGCTTGTTGCTGGTTTGCCCGTTGACGGTCAGCACCACCGCCACCTCGCGCGGCAGCGGCCCATCCAGGCGCGGCACCACGGTGGTCAGCAGAGTGTGGGAACCTAGCGGCGAGAGCACCGCCGGCTGGCCATCGAAGGTCAGCTCCATCTCGTCTTGGTACCAGCTGAAATGGGCACCCACCACCGACACGATGCGGCCGACCGGTGCCGCGCTGAGGCGCTGTCCTCCAGGCACCAACTCGGCACTCTCGCGGTCACGATCGACCGGCCCACCGGCGACGATGGCGGTGATCAGTGGCGGATCGGCCGGCGGTGGATCGGTGAAGGCATCCCACAACCCGGCACCCAGAGAAAGGGCACCGTAGCCCAAGGCGAGGCCGCCGGTGATCGGATTCGGGGCCACGGCGGTGATGATTCCGTGATTCAGGGCGGCGACACCCGACCCCAGCGAGACCGCTCGGGCGGTTTCGCTGGCGAAGGCCGATCCCGGCAGCAGGAGTGCTAGAACGAGTAGCAGCGCTACGATCTGATTCGCCCTCCTGGTTCGACATTGACCCGGCCTCCGGGCCGGCTGTTTCTGCTTTGGGTTCTGGCTCCATTTCATGACTCGATCTCCATCGTTTTCGGCCACTCATGACCCTCGCGGATCAGTGCCCGGTTTGGTTTTCGTTCTATACGCGGAAAGCGCCCCGAAAATGGCTCATCGAGCAGCCATCAAGTCACCTGCTATTCACCGCCAGGCGATTTGGTTGAGAAAGTCGTCAACGAATGCAGCTCGGAGAGAGTAGAGCTGAGTAGGAAGAGCCCGCTACGAGCCGGCTAGCAAGTCGAGAAACGACACGAAACGCAGGAATTCGAGAGTCCACCCCCATTGGTCGCCAAAACCCAGCCCCTTCGCCTAGCCCTGGTCGAAGGCCAATCAGCGCAAGCCGAGCAGACCCGAGCACGCCTTACCCACCGTGCCCAGGCCGGCGACCGGCCAGCGTTCGAGCAGCTGCTCGAGCGCCACGAACGGCAGGTCGCCAACACCGCCTGGCGTCTTCTCGGCCATCGCGAAGACACCCAGGACGCCGCCCAAGAGGTTTTCCTGAGGCTGTTTCGCCACCTCGACACCATCGACCCGAATCGTGACCTGGCACCTTGGCTCTACCGGGTCACGGTCAACGTCTGTCGCGACGTCGCCCGGCGACGGCGGCGGCAACCCACCGATTCACTGCCCGCACCGGGGGCGCCAGAGCCTCGCCAGATGGCTGATCCGGCAGCGGATCCGGCCAGGCGGACTGCGGCTAGCGAAGAGCTCCGCATCGTCGAGCAAGGCTTGGCGACCCTCAGCCACAAGGAACGCTCGGCATTGGTCCTGCGCGACCTCGAGGGTCTGTCGACCCGCCAGGTGGCCAACATCTTGAGCTCTTCCGAGACCACCGTCCGCTCGCAGATCTGCCGTGCCCGGCTGAATCTCAAGCAGTTTCGCGACCGCCGGCTGAAGAGGAGATTCCGATGAGCTGTAAGAGCTACCACGACAACATCGCCCTGGCGGTCGAAGATGATCTCGACGCCGCCGCCGCCGGTCGGCTCGCACAACACCTCGAAGGCTGTGCTGACTGCCGCGCTCTGGCCGTCGAGCTGCGCGCCAGCCAGCGTGCGTTGCACAGCTGGGCTGAGCAAGGAATCGACTCTGCCCTGCTGGTGGACATTCGGGCCGGCATCGCCCACCAACTCGACGGCTCGGCACCACCGCGCCGCACCCGATACCGCTGGCTGGCAGTCGCGGCAGTCCTGCTAGCGGCGCTGCTCACCCATCTCGTCCAGCGCCGGCCGGCACCACCCGCCGCTGCTCCAGCGGCCCGGGTGGCAGCCACAGCAGCGGTCGAGATCGAAACCCAGGAACCGCCGACGGTGCCAACCACGACATCGCCGCCGACCGTCAAGGCAACCGCCGATTCCATCCAGCAGCCACCTCTCGAGCCGCGGAAAGCCGCCCTAGCGACCCTGTCGAAGGAGCCTCCAGCAACACCCGAGCCGCAAAGGCATGCGCCGCCGCCAGTGATCGACCGACCGCAACCGAGCCAACTCGCCGACCACACCCTCGAGCCAACGACCCTGCGCTGGATCCTCGACGATCCACCGACGGTGATCTACTGGCAGATCGACCCCTCCCCACCTGACCAGGAGAGTAAAGATGTCTCGTCCGAAGTTTGAAAGCCCGTTCTGTACTACCTTGTTACTAGCAGCGATCGCTTTGCTACTCGCCGCGCCACTGGCAGGCGAGGAGTCAGCCAACTCCGATCCGCCACGCACCGTCATCAAAGCCGTCCGGCACATCAATGTCGAAGATCTGGTCTCAACCCTCGAGCTGCTCGATATCACCTTCGCGATCAAGTCCGATCTCAACTCGGTGGTTCTACGAGGCCCCGATGGCGGCGACCTGCAGACCGCGCTGAAACTGATCGACGCACTCGACACCCCCAGTCCGACGATCAGCCTACGGGTCTTCATCCTCACTGGCTCGCGGCAGGCCAGCGAGCAAACCGAGCTGCCCGGCGAGCTCGAAGCGGTAACCCGCCAACTACGCGACCTCTTTGGCTTCAAGAGCATCCGCTTGCTTGACACCGCGTTCCTGCAAGTCTTGGAGGGTCACCGCGGCTTCGTTGAAGGCGGCGTTCGCTTCGGCAGCGCCGCTGATCAACAGGGGCACTACGAACTGGTGTTCAGCAAAGCAAGGGTGTCGCCGCGGGAAGATGGCCCGGTGTTCATCCGGCTGGCTGGCCTCAAATTCAACCTCAACGGCAAAAACGGGCAAGGCGTCCGCCTGCAAACCGATGTCGAGGTACCGATGGGTCAGAAAGCGGTGATCGGCAAATCGACCCCGGGCGGCTCCAGCGACAGCCTGGTCCTGGTGGTCGAGGCCAGCGCCCCGAGCGGTCCCTAAACGCGATCGACCCTGGGCTGAGTCGGCTCAATGGCCGAGCAGCTCATTGGCCTCGCCGTGTAGCAAGATGTCGTGGGCAAAGCCGTAGGTACCCGGCCCGCTGAGCTCTGCGGCGGCGCTGCGAAAGAGGGTCATTGCCGCCAGGGACACCAGGCCGCCAACGCTCAGCCGGGCAACCCCCAAAGCCTGCATCTCGGCCACCGGCGGCGCCGTCGCCTTGGCGAGAATATTCAGCGGTCCGCCGATCTCGCCCACCAGGGCACCGATGATCTCCGCATCAACGACCCCTGGAACGAAGACACAGTCGGCGCCCGCTTCGAGATAGGCGTTGCCCCGACGAACCGTCTCGGCAAAGGACGCGGCATCGTGCGGGCGGCGCAAGTAGCAGTCGGTGCGGGCATTGATCAGCAGCGGAATGGCGCTCTTCTCGGCGGCCTGCCGGGCCGCCCGCAAGCGCTCTGCCGCGAGGGTCGCATCGAGCAGCAGCTCACCGGCTCGGCGACCGCTGTCCTCGAGATTGATCCCCACCGCGCCAGCGGCCAGGGTCTGGCGGACGGTTTCGGCGACGTCTTCTGGCAAGTCGCCGTAGCCGCCTTCGATATCGGCGCTCACCGGCACTGCGACAGCGCTAGCAATCCGCCGCACCATCGCCAGCATCTCGCGGCGGGAGATCTGCTCACCGTCAGCATAGCCCAGCAACCAGGCGATGCCGGCGCTGGAAGTCGCCACCGCCGGGAAGCCCGCCTGCTCGACGATTTTCGAGCTGCCAACATCGGCGGTGTTGAGCAAGACCAGAGTCTGCGGCCGGTGGTGGAGGCGCCGAAGCTGGGCTGCCTTGTCTGCTTGTGGGTTCGTTGCCATTGCCGTTCACTTCATAGTCAGAGGGCGAAATAGTCAGAGGGCGAAAAGTCTATCCCGCACCGCGACCTCAGTGGTGGCTGCCGAACAGTGGATCGACAGTGGATCGACAGCGGATCAAGGCAGCGTGGCCGCGGCTCAGCCGTCAGTGGCCAAACGACGGAAGGTCAGGGGCAGTTTCTGGATTCCCTGCTGCCATTCGCCGACCACCTCCGAGCCGTCCGCAGACAAAGTACCGACAAAACTAGCGCTCAGAGAGGCAATCTCGAAGCGCAGGCTGCCGAGGAAAAACAACACCCGATCGGCGTTGATCGCCATCGACCCCTGATCGACGCTCTCCAGCGCCCCGCTGTAGGTGCCCTCTTGGTCGACGCTGACCCGCAACTCCAGCCGCAGAGCCGTGCTGCCCAGAAAAAGTGCTCCGCGCCAACCGCCGGCAGCACCCTCACCGGCGACGCCGGGGCCGATCCACTCAGCAACCGCTGGATCCACCGGTGCTGGCGCCTCGGCGGTTGTCGACTTCCGATCAAGCCGCAGGGCGCCTTCTTGCCCCGCTTGGCTGAAGGTACCGGCCATCACTGCGCCATCTTCACTGAGAGTGCCCGAGAAAGTCGGCTCCCCAGGAATCTTGGGGATCTTAAACGCCACCGTTCCTTCTTCGATCGACAGTTCCGAGAGTTCCAAATCGCTCAACCTCTGCTGCGGCACGTCGAAGTAGCCGCGCCACTCGCCGTCGGCATCTCGATCCAGATCGAGCACGATCTCGAGTTCGACACCGGATATTCTCAGCAAGCCCTGCCAATGCCCTACCGGGACCACCGAATCGGCCGCCGCCGACCCGATCGCGGTCAGCGATAGCAGTAACAAGCCGCCGATCATCGATTTGAGTGTGACTCTAGAAGCACTCATGTGGTCTCCTTGTAGTAGGCGGCTCAATCCAACGACTGACCCTCACTTGGCGATGTTCGAATGGCGATGTTCGAATGGCGATGTTCAAAGTTGAATCGAGTCTACGACGGTTCGGTGGTGAATATTCAGGTTTGCAAACCTCGGCGGCCTTTTACCCGAGAAGGAAACACGCCTTGTCAGAGAATTCGACCCTCAACATCCAGCCCACCGCCGGCACCAGCAGCGCGGAACGTACCAACAAAGCTCGCCAGCTGCGGCTCAGCTTACTGCACCAGATCCTCGGCGATCGGTACCAGCTCAAGGCCTACCTTGGCCGCGGCGCCTTCGCCACCGTTTACCTAGCCCGCAATCGTCATTTGGAGCGTTTCGAGGCGATCAAGGTGCTGTCCGAGACTCTCGACGATCGGCGCCTAGCTCGCCGCTTCGTCGAGGAGGCCAAGGTGGTGGCCTCGCTGGACCACCCGAATATCGTCAAGGTCTACGACTACGGCGAGGTCGACGGCATCCTATGGTGCGCCATGCAGTACGTTGATGGGCCTACTCTGCGAGCCGAACTCAGGACTCGCGGCCAGATAGAGCAGCAGCAGGCAATTCGCTTGGTGTTGCCCTTGCTCGAGGGTCTGGAACACAGCCACCGACACGGCATCGTCCATCGGGATGTCAAACCCAGCAACATCCTGCTGAGCAGCGAGGGGCGCCCCTACTTGATGGACTTCGGCATCGCCAAGTCTACCCATGGCGGCTTGCGCACCATGACCGGTAACGTTCTGGGCACCCCACACTACATCGCCCCGGAGCAGGTGGCAGGGGGTCAGATCGACGGCCGTGCCGACCTCTATGCGATCTCGGCGACCCTGTACGAACTGCTCAGCGGTCGGCCACCCTTTAGTGGCGAAACAGCGGTCCAGACGATGCTCAAACGCCTCAAGCAAGATCCTGAGCCGCTGGCGAGTCTCTTACCGCAGGTCGACCCCCGACTAGAGGCGGTGGTGCGCCGTGGGCTGGCCCGCGATGCTAGGAAACGCTTCGCCAGCGCCGCCGAGATGCACCACCACCTCGCCGCGCTGCAAAGTGCCAGCAGCGACAACATCTTGGTGCCCCGCGCCCGCGCTCCGCAACGCCGGAGCACCGAAATTAACAGTCTCTCGACCGCCAGTGAAGCGAGCCGCGCCCGGCGCAGTGAATCGAGCGACACGACCATGCGGTTGACGCTGGCCCCGGCAACCCGCCTTTGGCTGCTACTGCTGGCCAGCGCCTTGATCGTCCTGGCCTTGGCCGGTAGGTGGATCTGGCAGCAGCGGCCAGCAGAGACTCCCTTCGCCGACTCGGAAACACAGCTACCGAGACTAGCTGTCCAGGCCGGCGATTCCCGGTCGCCGCCAGCCGTCGGCCCACCGGCAACAACTCAACCACCAGCAGAGGCTCCGCCGCCGAGCAAACCCACCGCCATGGCGGAGCGCCCCTCAACCCGGGCTGCCACTCCCTCAACCACCGCTGCAAGCAGAGAAGCTAGCGCATCGGCAATCCCTCGCCGCGCCCTGCTGCCACCAAAGATCTTGCAATCCGTAGAGCCCAAGCTCGACCCGACCCAGGTCGAGCAATGTTCTGGGCAAGAAGTCATCATCACCGTGCGAGTAGGTGAGAACGGCCGTGCCGCAGGTGCCAGAGTTCTGCGTTCAGGACATCCGACCTGTGCCGAAGCTGCCCGCCGGGCAGCCGAAGCCTACTTTTTTCAACCCGCCAGCGATGCCGCCGGCCAGCCGGTAGCCAGTTCCATCACGATCTTCATCGGATTCGGAGGCCAATGATGCGTACAACAGCTTTCACCATGCTCATTTCGCTTGGACTAGGTGCCTGCGCCTCGGTGGGGCCGCCAGCGAAACTGATCAGCGTCGAAGTGGTGTCTGAACCCACCGGGGTCGAGGTCACCCTTCGTGGTCGATCAATCGGCCGCACACCCTTGGCATTTGAGGTAGCCGAACTGAGCGAGATCGTCGAGGTCTCCGCTGCCAACAGCCAGCCCCCCTTGATAGAGCGGCGGATCAAGATGCTGGCGGCCGACCGTGCCCGCATCACCCTACGCCTGGGCGACCAACCCACCGCCCTCGCCCAACGCCTCGGCCTGACCCGGATTGTAACTTTCGACAACAACGGTCTAGCCACTTTCGACCTAGAAAGCGCCGAACTCAGAGAGTCCTTCCTACCCACCCTCGATCAGCAAGCAGACTTGCTTTCCGAGTTCTTCTCCGAGGTCGAGATCTACATCTGTGGCCATACCGACACCAGCGGTAGTGACGACTACAACCGCGTGCTATCGCTCAACCGAGCCCGTGCCGTCTCGTCCTATTTGCTATCCCGAGGGGTAGAGGAAGAGCGCTTCAGAATCCAGGGATTCGGTCCCGACTATCCCCTCGCCCCCAACACCGACGCCGCCGGCCGAGCACTCAACCGCCGCACCGAGATCGTGCTGCCGGACTAGCGGGACGAGGGCTTTAGCGTCTGTAGTGGAAGTCTGCCACTTGCGGCAGCGAGCAATTCTTCGTCAGCTCAAGGCGCAAGGACGCAGGAATATCGGGGAACGCGGCAGGAAGCGCGACGACGCGAGGGGCGATGCATGGGTGGCAGAATACCGGAACCTCTTCCCTCGCGGACCCTCGGCCGCTCCAGCCGCTTGGCGGTTACCGCTTCAGTCGATAATCTCGATCTCGAAGCTGTTCTCGGGTCCAGCGCCAGCAACCTTCGGTACGGCGTAGATCGACACCGTGTAGCGGCCCACGGGAAGGTGCATCTGCAGCGGGTAGAAATCACCGCCCTGGATCTGCAACGGACCGCTGTGGAACACCCTGCCATCCTCGGCAAGGATCTCTACCGTGCATTGGGCACAAGCGTCGAGAGGGTTCGCCGGATAAATTTCAGCCACTACGCCGGGATTGAACTGCCACGGCCCACGACGACCGCCACCGCGCTCGGTGCCGAGATTCACCGCGACCCAATCTGGGGTCACGGTTTGCTGCGACCGCAACTCGCGAACTTGGCGTCCGCTCTCTAACCACAGCAGGGTCGGCAGCACCGCGGCTAGAACCGCCGCCGCGAGCCATCGCCAACCGCCGCTGCGGCGTCGCGCGGCGGGCGCGGCCAGCGGAGCGGCGACAGGGGTGGCGGGCGGTGACTTGGGACGTAGCAGATCGACCTCCTCTGCCAACAGCCGGCGGCTCATCCGCGCCAGCTCGAGTTCGGCGGCAATTTCGGGGTCTAGCTCGAGATGTAACTCGACCAGCTCACGCTCCTGCTCTGAAATAGGCTCGTCGTGGGCCAGAGCAACCAGAGTCTCGGTGGTCGGGCGACGAGCAAAGAGACTAGCGACAAATGCGGTGTCAGCCAGATCGGTGCGGCTCTCGACAGACTCCTTGAGCTGCGCGAGAAGCTCATCGCGTTCGCTTTCGGTCAAGCTACCGTTCAGCAACCAGGGGCTGAGTTCGATGAGTTCTTGTCGATTCACGGGACACGCTCCATAACATTTGAGTCGTTCTTGTGTTCTCCCCTCAACTCTCTTAGGCGCCTGACACAGCAGAAAGTTACAGCCGAGGATGAAGAAACAAGGAAGAATTGTCTAAAGTCATGCATTGCCTTACGGATTTGAGCCAAAAATCTAGACTGAGGGATAAAGCCTGTTTCTTCAGTCCTCGCCGTCGTTCTCCTCACCGTCCTCCTTGGCAAGTCCGAGCAACTCGTCTCGCAGCTCTACGGCCCGCTGGCGGCACCGATTCACCTTCACCCGCAGGGTGCCTGATTTAGCACCCAGCCGCTGACTCATCTCGGTGTAGCTCAGGCCGCCAGCAATCATCATCCACAGCTTCTTGCAGTTTTTGTCGATCCGCCGCAGCACTTGGCGAATCAAATCGCGATCTTCGAATCGCGCGCGGTCGAAACGTAGATCCGCGATCTCTTCTTCGAGTCCGCTCAACCTGTCATCGAGTTCCAACCACTGCCAGCGGGATCTGGACCGCAGACGATCCATGCAGGTGCTGATCACCACCCGGCCAAGATAGGATCTGAGCCTGGAGTCACCGCGGAACCGCCCCCGCTTGAAGATCCGGGTCACTGTCATTAGCAATTCCTGGCACAGATCCTCCCACTCGTCGAAGAGGCGCGAGCGAAAGGGCCAAGCTGCCCGCTCGACCCATGCCTTAACCTCGGCGACAACTTGCGCGTCGCCATCCAGGAAACGCTGGATCAGCAACTGATCGTCTGGATGCAAAAATGCCCCTTCCCGGTCTTCACTACCGGCTCTTCCGCCGGCTCTCGGGCCAACCTCATCGCCCTCTGCCACCACTCCTGACGGCGGCGATCTTACCCTAAGACAGAATTTCTCGGGATCCAGCCAGCGCCGCCGAGCCAGCGGCGGCGCCAGCGCGGTAAACCCTGCCATCGCCCCGCAGGCTGTAAGACTCGGTCGATGCGGGGACGAAGAAAGAATCTCCCTGGCAAAACGGCCGCGCAGACTCGCCGGCGGCGGCCAGCTCGCCCTGACCGGCGGTGACCAGCAGGATCTCACCGCCGCCCAACGTCTCCACCGCGACTTCCTGCTCAGCGAGCTGCCAGTAATCGAGCACCAGCTGGCCGTCTGGACTGCACACCCGGTGCTGTTGCGGTCCGGCCTTTTGCGGCCGCAGCAGTTCCACCGGTTGGGGGGCAAAGCGCAAGATGTCGAGCAAGCCGTCCACATCGACATGCTTGGCGGTCAAACCGCCGCGTAGGACATTGTCGGAACTGCCCATCAGCTCCAAGCCGACACCCTCAAGATAGGCGTGCAAGATACCTGGCCCAGTGTAGACGGCACTGCCCGGCGAGAGTTCAAAGACATGCAGCAAGAGAGGAGAAATCAGACCTCGGTCGCCGGGATAAGCACGACCTAATCGCCCGATCCAGCTCCAGGCCGGGTCACCGTGCAAGCTGCTCGCCACCGCCAGCAAATGCTCGAGCACCACCGCCGTGCGCTGCTCCGACAACTGCCACCAGGCGCGGTAGAAGCTCTCCAAAGCCAGCGCCGGATCACTGGCGTCGAGCAGCACCGCTTGGGGCAGCAAATCCACCAAGCCAGCCGCCGCCAACAGCTGACGAATCTGACGCGGCGAACGAAAGCCGCGCAGCACCCAAAATGGCTCCAGGGCCAGCAAGATCTCAGGTTTTGCGTGTGCATCGCGGTAGCTGCGATCCGCCGCGGCCAAGGCCAGGCCGGCGGCGTTGTCACGGTCAAAACCCCGTCGCGCCTGCTGGGCATTGGGATGGGCCTGAATCGACAGCGGTTCGGCAGCGGCCAGCACTTTAAACAAGAAGGGCAAACTTCCCGAGCTGCGGCCGATCATCGCCTGGGGAGCCGCGGCAATGACTTCGTCGAGACCGCGCCAATCAGCACCCTCTTCAACCGCTGAGGGCGCCTTCGGATGGTCGCCCAACCAAAGCTCGGCCTGCGGCTCAGCAGCCGGTTGGCGAGCCCCCAGCAACTTGGCGATGGCGATGCGTGAGCCCCAGGCATAGGGCTGAATCGGGTTGCGCAGTCGGCGGATCGAATGGGTCATGCCGAAGGCTATCTCACCGCGGGAAAGTAACGGTGAAAACCGCCCCGCCACTCGGGCCATCGGCGTAGGTGATCTGCCCGCCGTGAGCCACCGCCAGGGCTCGTACCAGCACCAGACCCAAGCCAACCCCTTCCGGCCCGTCCGCCGCCACCCCGCGCACGAAAGGACGAAATAGCCGGCGGCGCAGCTGGCGGGAGATACCACGGCCGTTGTCGGCCACCGATAGGGCCACGGCCTTGGCGCTCGCGGTCAGTGACACCCGGATGCGGCGTCCTTTGATATCGCGGGTGTACTTCTCAGCATTGTCGAGCAGATTCTGGACGATATGGCTTACCGCATCGCGATCGAAAAGCACCGTCGGCAGGTCGTCGGGGGTCTCCAAGACCACTTCAGCGCCAGCATGCTGCAAAGCCGGTAGCTGACGAGCATAAGCCGAACGCACCGCTGCGCCGAGATCGCCCCGCTGCGGCCGCACCACCATCCCTTGTCGCTCCAGGCGGGTGAAGCCGAGTACATTGGTTACTACTCGGCCCAGGCGCTCGGCCTCGCTGGCCAAACGACGTGCATAGTCGCGGGATCGCGCCGGATCACCCAACCCCTCGGCCAGCATTTCACTGTACAAACGCAGCCCCGCTAGCGGCGTGCGCAATTCGTGCGCGGCGTGGGCGGCGAAACGAGCACGGTCAGCCGCCAGGCGCTCGCTCTGGTAGACCATGGTCACCACCAACAGGCCGGCCACGGCCGCCGCCAGGCTACTGAACACAAAGAAACGAAGGAAGCGCGACCAAGCCTGGCGCGCGAGCCGCTCGGCGTCGACACGCGCGCTGCCAGCGTCGAGCCGCACCCCCCAAGGAGTGCCGGCAATAGCCGCCGTCACCCGGTGTTGCTCCTGCCCCTTGCGCAGCTCAGCGAGCGGAACTATCTCAGCCTCCTCGGCGTAGCTGAGTTCGGCTTGCAGGGTCGAGCGAGAGACCGCAAAGCCCTGGGTCCAATGGCCGACCGGAGTGTCGACCGCGCGCAGAGCGACCAAGGTCGGCTGGTCACCGATCAGCAGGCCGTGCCAGCGAAAGGGTCCCAGGGTCACAGCTACCTTGCCAGTAGCAACCGCCGTCACTGGCCGCTGCCGGCAGCCGTTCCCCGCCGGCGCGGTGGCTTGTTGGCGATACTTCAGATCGGCATAGAGCACATTGGCCAGCAAGTGCTGCTGCCAATCCTGCCGCGATAGCAGCAGCTCCTCGCCAATCGACTCACTGAGCGGCGTCGCCGCCAGATCGTCGAGCCCACCTTCAGCGGCGGCGAGGAAGGTCACCACCTCTTCCAAATCCATCATCAAGGCACATTGGGTGGCGTCGGTCGACGGCACCCCGAGTTCGGGGAAGTCATCGTTCAGAGTCGGCAGGCTCAGCCGACCCCTCTCGTCGACCTGGAAGTGGGCATCGACCAGCGGATGCAATGGCCCTTGGGCCAGGGGCGACACCGTCACCGCGTTTCCCTGGGCGGCGCCACGGGGGTCGTGGTAGAGGTTTTGGTAGTGGTAGAACGGTCGCCGAGTCTCGATCTCGCGCAGAACCTCGAGTCGCGCCGCCAACCGCTCAGCTTGCTGGATGGCCAGCTGCTGCATCTTGTTCTCGGCGGTCTTCAGCTCCAACTCGACCTGGCGCTCGACCTGGCGGCTGCCAAACGAATACCAGGCACCGGTGGGCACAGTGACCGCGACCGTGGTCAGCAACGCCGCCACGGCGGTGCGGCCAAAGCCCCGCGGTATCACTTGCGCTCTCCCCAGGCGTAGCCCACCCGCGGCACGGTCACGACAATCACTGGCTGGCTGGGGTCGACCTCGATTTTCTGCCGTAACTTGGCGATGGTCATATCGACGGTGCGGGTCTGCAAGGTACCCAGCGTGCCCCAAACCTGCTCTAGTAATTCAGCCCGCGACACGCTGCGCTGGCGATGGCGAAAAAGCCAACGCAAGATGCCGACTTCGCGCGCGGTCAGGGGTGCCTTGACCCCGTTGCGCTCAACGGTGCAGCGGCCGAGGTCAATCGAGCACCCCTCCACCTCGATCATCTCGGGCTCGGCCGGGGCCGCCGCCGCCCGCCGCCCCAAGGCTTCGACCCGAGCCAGCAGCTCACGGGCGCCAAACGGTTTGGTCACATAGTCGTCGGCACCGCTCTGTAGGCCGCGAACTTTGTCTTCCTCGGCGCCACGGGCGGTGAGCATCATGATCGGCAACGCCGGCCGCGCTACCCGCAGGCGGCGACAGACCTCAATGCCGTCGAGCTTCGGCAGCATCAGGTCGAGCAGCACCAAGTCGTAGGCGGTCTCTCGCCCTTCCTGCACCGCCGCGACCCCATCGGCCACCGCCTCGACCTCGTGGCCGGCTCCGCCGAGCAGGTCCACCAAGCCCTCGCGCAACACTGGATCGTCTTCTACTAGTAGGATTTTCATTGCTGCTCTAGCTTAGGTCGCGACCTTCGGCGAGGCCGTAAATCGGTGGTAAAACAGCCGCTCGACCTCCGTCGCGGCGGCGGATAGAGATTCCCTGTCGACGCTGCCCGCGATCTCCGGTGTACTAGAATACCGCTTCCGGATTCACCGATCGAGGCACCGCGACGGCAAACGCGGTGGCCAGGCGACATTCGCCGTCGCCAAAGATTTCCACGGGGGCACGCGAAACCCATGCGCTCACTGCTGGTCTACTGGCTCTTAATGGCTTTGAAACTGGCGACCAAGCCGTTCTATCGCCAACGCTGGATCTGGGTCGGTGACCTGCCGGCCGAGCCTTGGGGCGACTATCGGCTGGTGGCGATCCTCAATCACACCAGTCTTTATGAACCGCTGCTGGCCGGCGGGGTGCCGAATAAATTCTTGCGCCGCATGTCGCAGCACGGGGTCATACCAGTGGCTAGCATCACCACCTCGCGGCCAATCATCGGTCGCTTCTTCAAGATGTTGGCTTCGAACGTGGTGCCGATCAGCCGCGAACGTGACCGCACTTGGGCCGATGTCTTGTCGTCGATCGACCCCGATTCGATGGTGATTATCCTGCCCGAAGGACGGATGAAACGCGCCGACGGGCTAGACAAACACGGCCGGCCACTCAATCTGCGCGGCGGTATCGTCGAATTGCTCGATGCCTTCGGCGAAGGCAAGCTGCTGCTGGCCTACAGCCACGGTCTGCACCACATCCAGGTCCCTGGGCAGCCGCTGCCGAAGATCTGGAAGACCATTAATCTGCGCCTGGAAGAGATTGATATCGCCGCCTATCGGCAAATGATCCTGGGCCGCTTGAGTGATCAGAAGCTCGGCCAGGGAGCTTATCGCCGGGCCATGCTGGCGGACCTCACCGTCCGCCGCGACCACTACTGCGATCCCGCCAACGACGATATCGAACTACCGTCCTATTCGGCGCCTGAAGAGCGAATCGCCGGGTTGGCGTCGGCTGACTAGTCTGTCTCGACGCTAGTTTCTCGCCAGTCCACTATTCCTCAGCCAACGCTGCTTGATCTTCCGCCGAGCCTTGGGCCAGGTAGAGTTCGGCCAGCGCACGCACTTCTAACACTACCTGTTGGCGTAAGCGGCGCAGTTCGGCCACCCAGCGGCGGCCGCTACTCAGCAGCAAGTACGCGCGAGCTTGGCGCAACAACAGACTGCGGCGCTCATGGAAACGTAACGCCGCCCAGGCCGCCAAGGGCATCGTCACCGCTACTAGCAGCACCGTCCAGAGGCCAGCGCGAAAGTACGCCCAACTACTGACTGCTCCCCAGACCAACGGATAGAAAAGCAACGAGCCCAACACTTTGTAAGTCGCCAGCTGGTCTTCCGTCTGGCCAAAATGTCGCGCCGCCCAGCGAATGCCAAAGAACGGGAAAATATTGACCACCGTGCCGAGCGCAGCCAACGGTAGGAAAATCAGTAGGGTGAAGAGGCTCACCAGCAGGAAACGCAGCACTCGCCGTGGCGGATAGGTTGACGCCACCTGCGAGTCCTGCAATCGGTAGGTGTCGAGGCGCTCGTCGTAGCGACGCACCGCCTCAGTGACCTGGGCGAGACGTTCGGGATGCGATTCACTGAGCTGGCGATAGCCGGTCAAGAAGGCTCGGTCGAGTTCGAAACGATCCTCGAGCGGTGCTGATCGCGGCACCTCCGTAGCGCTGCCCGAGTAGAGCTCGGCGGCCCGTTCGAGCAATCGACCTTCCTCCCAACTCTGGTAGTTGAGGGTGACCTCTCCCAGCGCCTGACGCACCCGCTCGGTGAGCCGGCGCACCGCTTCTCGCGGTTCGCGGCCATAGTGTTCGAGCTCAGCCGAGATCTGCAGTGGCTGCCCAACCCGCACCAATGCCCGCGAGCGAAAACGCCCCTTGTCATCGAAATTCAGACCCACCGGCACGATCTGCACCCCGAGTGGTCCAAAACGCTCCTCGGCCTCCAAGACGATCCGGCTGACCCCGGTCTTGAGTTCGATCACCGAGGGCTCATTGTGGCTACGACCCTCGGGAAAGAGGCCGATCGACCCACCCTCCGCCAAAGCCTCATGGCAACTGGCGAAAGTCTCGGAATTCTTCGACGTATCGACCCCATTATCCTGCCGCCGATAGACTGGGATCGCCGACGCCAGTTCCAAAAAAGGCCGCACTACCGGATTTTTCCACAGCGTGCTCTTGGCCAGAAATCGCGGCTGGCCGGGCAGAAAACCGAGCAGCAATGCAGGATCCACCAAGCCGTTGCGGTGGTTGCCGACGAACACCAAAGGCCCGCTGTGCGGCACCTGCTCGACACCTACCCGTTGCACTTGGCGGAAGAAACCGACCAAAAGCAGCTTGGCCAACGTCTCGATCAAGCGCCCGGCCCAGGTCGACGCGATGGCTGCCTTAGCTGCGCTCGTCTGCCCGTTGTTAGGGTTCATAATGATCTTCCTAGCACGGTCTCGTCTTCCGCGGTGCGATAACCAGCTCAGCCACCCTCAGGCAATCGGCCGTAGCTACTCTCGCAGGCCCGATAACGTAGGTCCGCGGCGCTGCGGGACTCACCCAAAAAGCGTCGACGCTGCTCGGCAGTCAGGCAAGCGTTGGTCTGCTGACGCAACAGCTCGATCAGCTGCGGCCAGTCCTTCGCCCACAGGGTCCACAACCGCACCGTATGATCGGCCGAGGCGGTGGCGATGGTCTGGCCATCACGGCTGAAGGTAGCGTCCCAGACTGGACCCCTGTGACCATCGAGATAAATTGGCTCTGCGGACGGGTCTTCTACCCGCCACACCCTGGCTAAACGATCTTGGGAAGCAGTCACCACTCGACTGCCGTCCGGACTGAGTGCGGCGCTCCACACCAGCGACTCGTGGCCGGAGAAACGGCCCAGCTCGACACCGTTGCCGACCCCGTCCCAAAGCCGCGCGGTGCGATCGGCCGAGGCACTGAGAATTTTCGAGTCGTCGTGTTGGAAGACCGCGGTCATCACCTGGTTGGAATGCTCACCCACAACCCTCGCGCCACCCGATCCATCAGTGTTACGCAGGCGCACGGTACGATCCTCGGAAGCCGACAGTATCTGCGCGTCGTCGCGGCTGAAAGCCACATCGCGGACCCAACTCTGGTGCTCATCGAAGGTCCGCACCAGCGAGCCGTCCCGCCGCCAGATGGCGATGGTGCCGTCGTAGGAAGCCGTGGCCAACAGCCTGCCGTCGTGGCTGAACTTGACGCTTAGCACCTTGTCCAGATGGCCCTCGAGGACTATCGGCTCGACACCGCCATCGGCCGGCCATATACGAGCCGTGGAATCGTCGGACGCGGTCACCACCGAGCGGTCGTCGGGACTGAATTCGGCACTGCGAATGCGCTCCTCATGCCCTTCCAGGACGACTATCGATGTGAGGCTCTCGGTATCCCAAATCCGCGCCGTATTGTCGGCTGATCCGGAGACCATGTTCTGCCCGCTATGGCTGAATGCAACGCTCCAGACCTGGTCCGAGTGACCGGCTAGAACCCGCGGGTCAGTCGGCGGCGCGCTGCGCCAAACGCGAGCTGAATCGTCGTCGGAGGCGGTCGCGATCAAGCTGCCGTCAGGGCTGAAGATAGCTCTTTGCACCCAGCCCTCATGACCCTCCAAGAAAACTGGCTCGCTGCGGCCATCGGCTTGCCACAAAGCCGCGCTGCCGTCGTGCGAGGCGGTCAAAATCCGGCGATCATCAGCACT
This sequence comes from Candidatus Multivoradales bacterium, assembly GCA_965248925.1. GTDB lineage: Bacteria > Acidobacteriota > Thermoanaerobaculia > Multivoradales > J023 > CBDFLE01. Next base: position 235,299 of record CBDFLE010000006.1, read on the forward strand.
GAAGGCGACGCCCCGCACCCAATCTTCGTGACCCTCGAGCACTACCGGCTCAGCGCCGCCATCGAGCTGCCAGACCCGCGCCGTATTGTCGGCACCGGCGGTCGCCAAGCGAGTGCCGTCGGCGGAGAAAGCAGCGGTCCAGACCCATCCCCGGTGGCCCTTGAGCTGCTTGCAGGGCCTCGCACCCTCGACCGCGCAAACCCACACCCGATAGTCCCGCGAGGTGGTCGCCAGATGGCTGCCGTCGGCGCTCCAGACGCCGTCGAGGACCCAGTCATCATGCCTTGAGACTATTCGTGACCCGCCGTCCGCGATGCTCCACAGGCGAGCGGTACCATCCCTTGAAACCGACAAGATTCGCTGCCCGTCGGGACTGAACCGAGCTTGCAGCACAGGGCCAGTATGGCCCTCCAAGACCACCGGCCCATGGTCGCTCCCAAGGCTGTAGAGCAGCACTGTGCCGGCATGGGTAGCGGCGACCAGCTGGCTCCCATCGGGACTGAAACGGGCGCTGGAGACGGTGGCTCCAGCTGCACCGAGGACAACCGGATCAGTCCCTGATTCGAGTCCCCAGATCCGTACCGTGCCGTCCGCCGAAGCGCTGGCCAGACGCCTTCCGGCCGGGTCGAACTCGACCGTCAGAACATCCTTTGTATGGCCGCGGAAAACCCGTGGTTTGCCGATACCACTACTACGAAAAACCCGGATTGTTGTGTCGTAAGAGGAGGTCGCGATAAGACTGCCGTCGGGACTGAAATCCAATCCCACCACTGGCCCGCGGTGGCCGTAGAGCACCGACCGCGGAATTGCCCAACCAGCCACCAACCGCGCCTCTCGGGCACCACCTGCGGGTTCTCTTCCGGGCCAGATCGCCGCACTCTCTAGCAGCAGCAGGGTGCGTGTGACCGGATCCAACAAATCGCTCGAAGCCTCGACAACCAAAGCCGCTCGGCGCTCGGTCGACAGGTGTTTCGAGCGCAAAGATTCGCGCCACGCCAGCACCGCTAGCGCCAGGCAGATCAATGCCGCCACCGCCACGCCTTGCAGCATCAACCGTCGCCGCCGAACCTCCCTCGCTTGCTCACCCGCGCGCAAAGTAGTGCTGTCCTCGATGAACGAACGTTCTTGCTGCAGCTCCTGTGGCCGATCGTCCAGCCATTGCTCGGCTCGGGCCAGGGCGACACCGCGCAACAGGCCGCCGGGGTCGCGCTCGGTGCCAAGCCACTGCTGTTGAGCCGCTTGCAGGCGCTTACGCCAATGCAGGAACTCGCGATCTTCGTCGAGCCAACCGCGCAGCTTGCCCCACGAACGGAACAAGGCCTCGTGGGCGACCTCCAACAGCCGCTGCTCGCCTTCGCCGCGGACCACCAACAGTCGAGCCTTGACGAAGCGGTCGAGCACCGGCTGCAAGTCTTGGGGCAGGTCCCGCCAGCGCGCCGGCCGGCGGGCGAAGTTGCCTTCAGCATTGATTCTCGACATCGCCAGAAAAGCCCTGCTCAGCTGCTGTTCCCCCTCTGGCCCGAGCTCGGCGGCGGTGAGCACCGCATCGGCAACCCGCGCCACCGCACCGCTCATGCCACCCAAGCGCCGATAGTCCTCGATTCGCAGCCGACCGTCGCCGCCAAAGCGCTCCCAGAGTTCGCGCAAAGCGAAGGCCAGCAGGGGCAGAGACTCCTCGCTGCGAGCATCCTCGACCACCGCCTCGACCAGGCCAGGCTCCAGCTCCAAGTCGGCCATCCTGGCCGGCTCGACGATGGTCTGCTTGACCCCGGCGGCAGACAACGGTCCGACCGACAGGGTCGCCGGCCGCAGATCCAACAGAATCGGAGTCTGTTGAAAAATGGTGTAAGAATCCGAGCGCAGAGTCACCAGGATCTGCACTGGAGAACCCGGCTGATCAGCCACTTGTCGCAGCAGCAGAAGGAAGCGCCCTGCCGGGCTCTCGGCATCGTGGCCAAGCAATTCTTCGAATTGGTCGACCAGCAGCAGCACCCGCGCCTCAGCCTGCTCTGTGCGCTCGATCAACACTTGCGCCAATTCGACCAGCGGATGGCCATTCGCCATTCGCGACTCGGCGGCAGACAGTGGCGAGGCCGCGGACCCATCGACCGCTTCACGGAGCAAGTGCAGATAGCGCAACGCCTCGCGGCTACCCACCTTGGCCAAAGCCCGTTCCAGGTCTAGCAGCGGCCCTTGCAGATCCTGCGTCGCCTGCTCAGCTGGCCCTTCAGCCGGCTCGTGGGAGGCGCCACCCTGCAAGCGCTGGTAAATCCGCTCCTTGGCACCAGCTTGGTCCAGCGCCTTGGCCAACACTCGGGCCAACTGCCAGAAAGGATCGTCACCGGGCCGCAACGCATCGAGCACCAGCCAATGTTGCCGGTCGCGGCGCAAGCGAGGCAGCAACCCAGCGCGCACCAACGACGACTTCCCACTGCCTGAAGCACCGACCACCACCAGCCAACGCCCGTCGCCGAACTGACGCAGCTGTTGCAAGGTTTCGAGCCCTTTTTGGATCTCGGCATCGCGGCCAAAGAACACCGCCGCGTCGTCTTCTTGAAAGGCCAGAAGACCAGGATAGGGCGGCCGATCGCCCGGCCAGTCGAAGGCATTGGCCGGGTCGAGCCCGGCCACCACCAGACCCCGCCACAGCCGCCGCCAACCGCTCTCCCGATCGACGGTCAGATCGATCACCTGGCCAGAGGTCAGCACCGGATCGAGCTCGCAATCATCGATGCGCAGCGGAAACAGCGCCTTGCCCATCGACTTGGCATGGGTGATCTCAGCAAAGCACCAGCGCGACGCCATCGAGTGCCGGCTGCACAACACCAGCACAGCCCGGCAGGAGCGCAGTTGACGGTAGAGTTCCTGCTCCCAATCGTGACCGGCGGGAATCCCGTCCGCGGGATCGAAATCGAGGAACACCGAGCGATGCCCCTGCAACTCAAGCTGCCGGCGTACCTCGGTCGCCCACTCAGCGTCCTGACTGCTGTGACTGATGAAGATCGAACTCAAACTTGCCCCTCTCCTCCTAAATCACCGTCCACCTCTGATTTCGTTTCCAGATCGAGACCCCAACTCCGCGACTAGCTCGTCTCGGACTCTAACTCCACCCTCCCGAGCAGCCCAGCCGCCGCCTCGCGAAACGGCCCCGCCCACTCGTGGCCGGCCGCAAAAACGCAGCTCTCGACATTCGCGCCGAGTTGCTTGAGCACCCCCAGATCGTGGCTCATCTTGGACTCGGTGTACCACTGATCGGCTGTGCCGCGGCCGATCAAGACCGGTGGCAAATAGGGGTGAGATCGAGCGACATCCGGTGGCACATCACCCGCCAGAACGATCAACCCCTGACTGACATGACGTCCCAAGGCCGCCGCCCTGTAAGCCATCGCCACTCCTTGCGAGAAACCGGCGAAAACCAGCTGCTCGCCAGCACCGTGCTCACTGCGCAGGAGGTCAATGACACTGGCGACGTAGCTCAGGTTGTCGCTGATCATCAGCTCGCGATTCTGGCTGGTCATCCAGCTCGCCACCACTTGCCGGCTGCGGCGGTCATAGAAGCGGTGCAGAGCACTGACCGCGATCACCTGCCAGCCCTTGGCTCCGGGGATCCGGCACAACTGTCCCAAGTGCTGCTCGGCACTCTCGCCATAGCCGTGAAAACCCACCAGTAGCGGCGGGCTCTCACCACACTCGCTGCCCCGTTCGATCAGGAAACGGCCATGGATGGAGGTCGCGATCGTTTGACTTTGCAAGATGAATCCTCTCTGAAAGGCGCTCAGCTCTGGTCCAACCAGCCGCCGTAGAGTTCCGGTCGACGGTCGCGAAAAAACAGCTGTCGCGCATGGCTAGCCTGGCACTCAGCGAGGTCGACATCACACAGCAGCAGATCATCTTCGAGCTTGGCGGCCCGCGCCTGCACCCGGCCAGCGGGGTCGACCACAAACGATTCCCCGGCAAAGGCCAAGGCTCCCTCGATCCCGACTCTATTGCACAGCGCCACGAAATAGCCGTTTTGAAAAGCAGCGGTGCGAAGCTCGGCCTCATAGAGACCCTCAGGCCACTCGTCGAGGGTGCCAGCCTGCGGAATCGCCACCAAATCGGCCCCTGCCAGGGCCAGCGCCCGCATGTACTCAGGATAGTGACGGTCATAGCAGATCGCCACCCCAATCTTGCCCACCCGCGTGTCGTAGACCGGCGCCCCACGGTCTCCGGGATGGTAGTAGTCCTGCTCGTGAAAACCCTCATAGTCGGTGATGTGTACCATCCGCGTAACACCGAGTAGCGAGCCGTCGGCGTCGAACACTGGCGAGCTATCGAAGGTGCGGCCCCGCGAGTCGATCTCGAACAGGTTGAACACCGTCACCAGCTGATGTTGCTGGGCACGCTCAGCCACCCGCTCACAACTCGGTCCAGGAATGGTCTCCGCCAGCTCCAGCGCCCCGGCCTCGCCACAGCTGGCGACTTTTTTGAATTGGGGAAAGAAGCGGTCGAGCACCAGCTCGGGGAAGATCATCAACTCAGCACCGGCCAGGGCGGCACGGTCCATGGCGTCGAGCACCCGCGAGAGGTTCTCGACTCGATCGTCCGACGAGCTGAGCTGGGCAAGGGCGAGTTTCATGGTCTGCTGCTCTCCAATCAACCTCGCAACGGCGCACACAGCTCCCGCACCCGCGCTTCGAGCGTGGCCGGTAGATCACCTTCCCCGGCGTGCTCTTCTACCAGCCGCACTAGCTCGCTGCCGACCACCACGCCGTCGGCTACTTTGGCGATCGCCGCGACTTGCTCGGCGGTGGAGATACCGAAGCCGACCACCAGGGGATGGGGCAAGCGGCGGCGCAGGCGTTTGATCTCACGCAGGGTTTCGCGCGGTAGCTCGGTGGGCTCGCCGGTGACGCCGAGACGAGGAATGTAGTAAACGAATCCGGAGGAACTCTTGGCCACCGTCACCGCGCGCTTCTTGCCACTGGTGGGGGCCAGCAGGAAGATCGTATCGAGCCCTTTGGCGCGCAGTGCCGGTACGTACTCCCTCTGACCCTCCTCCGGCGGCAGGTCGACGCACAGCACTCCATCGACGCCGGACGATGCGGCCTGCTCGGCGAACAACTCGATGCCGCGGGCGTGGATCGGATTGAAGTAGGTGAAAAGGACGATCGGCACTTCGAGCTGGCGGCGCTGGCGGGCGACCAACTCGAGAATGCCCGACAAGTGAGTTCCCGAGTCTAGTGCCCGCACCGCCGCCCGCTGATTGACCGGGCCGTCGGCGATCGGATCGGAGAAGGGCACTCCTAGTTCGATCAAATCGGCGCCGCCGCGGGCCAGGGCGGCAATCAACTCGCCGGTGGTCTCAAGATCGGGATCGCCAGCGACCAGAAAGGGGATGAAGGCCGCCCGCTTCTCCGCTTTGCAGCGAGCGAAGGTCTCACTGATGGCACCCATCTCAGTCGTCCTCCCGCTGCGCCTGCTCGGCACGGTCTTGTTCGGAACGGTGCTTCTCGACCCCGTGCCAAGCCTGGCTGGCGGGATGCGCCATGACTTTGGTGGCGCCTTCGCGCCGTGGTTTCTCCGCCTCTGGCCGGGCGTCGTAGGCCAGCACCGATTCGACATCTTTGTCGCCGCGACCCGAGAGATTGACCAACAGGATCTTCTTCGGCGACAGCCGCCCCGCCACCCGCGCGGCATAGGCCAAGGCGTGCGCTGACTCGAGGGCCGGCAGAATGCCTTCGGTCTTGGCCAGTAGATGGAAGGCGGCGATGGCCTCGGCGTCGGTGGCGCTGTCGTAGCTCACCCTCCCTTCCTGGTGCAGCTGAACGTGCTCGGGTCCGACCGCCGGATAATCGAGGCCGGCTGAGATCGAGTGGGTACCGGCGACCTGCCCTTCCTCGTCTTGCAGCAACATCGTCCGAGTGCCATGCAACACTCCCAAGCTGCCGCCGGCAAAACGCGCCGCGTGCTCGCCCAGAGCCTCCCCCGACCCACCAGCTTCTACGCCGACCAGTTTGACCTTGCTGTCGGCCAAGAAAGCGGTGAACAAGCCAATCGCGTTGCTACCACCCCCGACACAGGCGATCGCGCCGGTGGGCGAGACCGTGCCAGCCTGGCGCTTGAGCTGACGGCGGGCTTCGTCGCCGATCACCCGATGAAAATCACGCACCATACGTGGGAAGGGGTCGGGACCCAGCACCGAGCCGAGTACGTAGTGGGTGTCGCCAACGTTCTTCACCCAGTCGCGCATCGCTTCGTTGATGGCGTCCTTGAGCGTCCGGCTCCCCGAGTCCACCGCCTCTACGGTGGCGCCGAGCAGCTGCATGCGATCAACGTTGAGGCGCTGGCGAACGGTGTCTTCGACCCCCATGTAGATCACGCACTCGAGCCCCAGAAGGGCCGCCGCGGTAGCGGTGGCCACCCCATGTTGGCCGGCTCCGGTCTCGGCGATCACCCGCGTCTTGCCCATTTCGCGGGCAAGCAAGGTCTGGCCGATGGCATTATTCAGCTTGTGCGCGCCAGTGTGCAGCAGGTCTTCGCGCTTCAACCAAATCTGCGCGCCGCCAAGGTGATCCGTGAGCCGCTCGGCAAAGTACAACGGCGTCGGTCGGCCAGCGTAGTGCAACAAGAGCTGGCGCAACTGCTTCTTGAAGGCCCGCTTGCGACTCAGCCGGTCGTAGGCCCGAGCCAGCTCGGCAACCGGTACCATCAGCGTTTCAGCCACGAAACGGCCACCGTAGGCGCCGAAATACCCAGCGGCATCAGGCCGGCGATTTGCTCTCGCCATGTCGTATCTCCTCGAAGAGCCGGCGCAGCAGCTCAGGATCCTTCACTCCAGGAGCGGATTCCACTCCGGAAGCGACGTCGATTCCATAGGGGCGTGCGGCAGCGATCGCGGCCCGCACATTGTCAGGATTGAGACCACCAGCGATCAGCACCCGCTTGCTGCCAGTGGCTGCGGCCACCGAAGCGAAGTTCCAAGTTTGGCCGCTGCCGCCATAGAGGGATGGATGGCGGCTGTCGACCACGAACCCCCAGACCTCGCGGTAGGGCTCGAACAGGGCGCCATCGAACTGCTCTTCGACCCGCAGCGCTTTGATTGCCCGGCGGCCGAAGGGGGCCAAATCCGCCGGTCCCTCGTCGCCATGAAATTGCAGTAGGTCGAGAGGGACCGCAGCGGCAATCCGCTTTACCTCGGCCACCCCAAGATTGACGAACACGCCCACCAAGAGCGCCCGGCCCGCCACCGCTCGGGCGATACCTCGGGCTTGCTCCAGGTCGATCGAGCGGGGGCTTGGAGGGTGGAAGTTGAGACCCAAGAAGTCGGCGCCGAGATCGACCGCCAGCAGCGCTTCCTCGGGTCGGCGCAAACCGCAGATCTTAACCCGCAGTCGGTCGCGGCTCGGCCCGCTCACTCGCCGATCAGCTCGCGCAACTTGGCCCCTGGATCCGGCGCCTTGAGCAGAGCCTCGCCGATCAAGAAGGCGTCGAAACCGACCCGACGCAGCATGTCCAATTCGCCGATGCCGTGGATACCGCTCTCGGCCACTTTCAAGGCACTGGTCGGGAGGCTCGATTGCAGGGCCATCGAGTGACCGATCTCGACTTTGAAGGTGCGCAAATCGCGGTTGTTGACCCCGACCAACTCCCACAATTGACCGTCGAGTTTGATCAGATCCGACAAACCGTGAGTTTCGATCAGCGGCACCAAACCATAAGCTCGAGCCAGCTCGGCATAGCTCTTCAGCTCTTGGCCACTGAAAAGCGCCGCCACCAGGAGAACGGCGGTGGCGCCAGCACGCTTGGCCCAATGCAGCTGGATCGGATCGACGATGAAATCCTTGGCGATCGCCGGTAGTCCCGAGACCTCGTGGCAGGCCGCCAACAGTTCGTAGCTGCCGTGGAAGAAATCGGGTTCGACCACCACCGACAACGCGGCAGCGCCATTCTTGGCATAAGTACGCGCCATCTCTAGCGGCTCGAACTGATCGACCAGCGAACCCAGGGAGGGAGAGCCCATCTTGATTTCGGCGATCACCGCCCGGCCGCGTCGTTCGCGCAGCGCCGCCAGGAAGGCGTTGTTGGCATCGCTGAGCAGCTGGCTGCCGTCGCCAGTGGGCTGGCGTAGGCGCTCGACGGCACGCATCTTTTCTACCCGGCGACGCCGTTGGTCGGTGATCTGGATCAGAATGTCGGCGACCTGACTCAAACTGCTCTCCTTCCCGCCGAGAATTCGGTTGCCCCTGAGGATACCGGAAGCCTCTCAAACTGCGAAACCCCGTAAGGCGTCGAGCTTTGCCGATGCCGCGCCACTCTTGAGGGCGTGCCGAGCAGCAACCAGGCCGGCGTCAAGGTCGGCGGCCACCCCGGCCACCCACAGTGCCGCGCCGGCATTGAGCGCGGTGATATCGGCCAAAGGACCCTTCTCACCGGCAAAGATGCGTCGCAGCAAGGCAGCGTTGTCCGTGGCGCTGCCTCCAAGTAGGTCTTGCGGGCGCGCCAACTCGATGCCCAACTCGGTGGGGTCCAGGTCCCAGACTTGGACTCCTCCGTCGCGCACTTCGGCCACTCGGGTGGGGCCGGTGATGGTGATCTCGTCGAGACCATCGCTGCCGTGCACCACCAATGCATGCTCACTGCCCAGCGCAGCCAGCACCTGGCCCACTTTGTCCACCAGGCTGGCGGAATAGACTCCCAGCAGCTGCCGCCTAGCGCCCGCTGGATTAGTCAGCGGACCGAGCACATTGAAGATCGTACGCAAGCCCAGGGCTTGGCGCACCGGCATCACCTCTTTCATCGCCGGGTGCAGCCTAGGGGCGAAGAGGAAGGCGATGCCGATTTCGTCGAGGGCGCGGCCGGCGGTCTCGGGTACGGTCTCGATCGACACCCCTAGCGCCGCCAACACATCGGCCGAGCCCGACTTGCTCGACACCGAACGATTGCCATGCTTGGCCACCGGCGCGCCAGCCGCCGCTGCCACCAGAGCGGCGGCGGTGGAGATGTTGAAGGTGCCCTTGCCGTCGCCACCGGTGCCACAGGTGTCGACCGCCTCGGGGCGGTGATGGGAAATGGCGATCACCCGACGGCGCATGGCGGTGGCGGCGCCAGCAATCTCGGCCGCGGTTTCACCTTTCATCCGCAGGGCGACCAGTAGAGCCGTCTTGTGGACTTCGGACAATTCGCCATCCATCAATCGGCCAAAGAGGGTCTCGACCTGATCGCTGGTCAGATCCTGGCCGTCGATCAAGCGTTCGAGGGCGGTGTGGGTGTCTATCATCGGCAACCCTCTTTCGTAGGGGCGCGCGGCTGTGCGCCCTCTTCCCCACAGAGGTCCAGGAAGTTCCGCAGCAAAGTCGGTCCGTCCGGAGTCAGCACGGATTCGGGATGGAATTGCACCCCCCAATAGGGCAGCTGGCGGTGGCGCAGGGCCATCAAGGTCTCGTCTTCGCTCCACGCGATAGCCGCCAGCTCCTCAGGAACAGTGCGCGGATTGACCGTCAGGCTGTGGTAGCGGGTCGCCTGGAAAGGATTGGGCAAGCCAACAAACAGCGGGTCTTCGTCGAAGCGTATTCGCGAAGTCTTGCCATGCATCAGCTCAGCGGCGCCTTCGACCCGCGCGCCGCAGGAAGTGCCCAGGCATTGATGCCCCAAACAAACCCCGAGTACGGGCAACTCAGGTCGGGCGGCCAGCAAGTCGACACACACCCCAGCGTTCTCCGGCCGGCCGGGGCCAGGTGAGAGCACCACCCCGCGATCCTGGCGCGCCAGGATCTGCGCCACATCCAGAGCATCGTTGCGCACCACCTCGACCTCGGCACCCGCTTCGCCGAGCAGCTGCACCAGGTTGTAGGTGAAGGAGTCGTAGTTGTCGATCAGCAGAATCATTCGACTTGCTCCAGCTGGCGCGCCAGCTCTACCGCGGCGAGCAGGGCCGCTGCCTTGTCCTCGGTCTCACGCTGCTCCAGGCGCGGATCACTGTCGGCGACGATGCCAGCGCCGGCGGTGACCGAGGTTTCGCCATCCTTGAACACCAACGTGCGGATGGTGAGGCAGGTGTCGACGTCGCCCGAGAACGACATGTAGCCCACCGCCCCAGCGTAGGGACCCCGGGCCTCGGGCTCGAGTTGATCGATGATCTGCATGGCGCGAATTTTCGGGGCTCCCGACACCGTACCGGCGGGAAAAGTGGCCAGCAAGGCGTCCAGCGGCGAATGGTCCTTGGCGAGATCGGCAACCACACTGGAAACGATGTGCATGACGTGGCTGTAACGCTCGATCTCCATGAAGCTGGCCACCTCGACACTGCCGATGGCGGCGACCCGGCCCAAATCATTGCGGCCCAGATCGACCAGCATGACGTGCTCAGCACGCTCCTTGGGGTCGGCTAGCAGCTCTTCGGCCAACTGCCGATCGGCCGCCGCGTCGGCACCGCGCGGGCGAGTGCCGGCGATCGGCCGGTTTTCTATTCTGCTGCCAATCTTGCGCACCAGCATCTCTGGCGAAGCACCCACCAGAGTGGCCTCGGGCAATTCCAACATCACCATATAGGGACTCGGGTTGACCACCCGCAAGGCACGGTAGAGAGCCAGCGCTGGAGGTGAATTCTCCACCGTGAAACGCCGCGCTAGCACGACCTGGAAGATATCGCCAGCGGTGATGTAGCGCTTCGCCCGGCGCACCGCGGCACGGTAGGACTCGCCGTCGAGGCTGACCCGCGATGGCAGCAGGTCGGCAGTCTCGCGCTGGCGACAGTCACTAGCCGGCATGGTCACCGCGCGGGTGCTGGCTTCGGCGGTCAGCAGCTGCTCGACCCGGCCCAAACGACGCTTGGCGGCACTAGCGCTGACCTCGCCTTCAATCTCGTTGGCCATCACCACCACCCGCTGCCGCGCATGGTCAACGGCCACCACCGTATCGAAACGACCCAGCTCGACAATCGGCAGGCCGAAGGGATCCGGCGGCCGCTCGCCCAAGCGCTCGACCAAACGGATAGTGTCGTAGCCGAAGAAACCCACCCAGCCACCGGTGAAGGGGATCGCGCCGCGCGCCGCCCGCACCCGGCCGAGAATCTCCGCTAGCGCCTCCAGCGGCGGCCCTTCGAAGATCTCCCGCCGCTGCCGATAGCGCTCCACCACCACCCGGTTCTCGTACACTCGACAGATCTCCATCGGACCAGCGCCGAGAAAACTAAAGCGCGACACCTGATCGCCCCCGCTCACACTCTCGAACAAGAAGCGCACCTTGGAGATGCTCTCGAGCCGGCGGTAGACCGCCAACGGCGTCAAGCTGTCAGCCAGTAGCTCGCGAGCATGGACGGTTGCCTGGCGTGGCGGCCCCGAGTTCATTTCGCCACCTCTTCAGGCTGCGGCCCTGACCCTTGATGCCGAGCCCGTAACTTGGCCGCCACCCGTTGCGGATCAACCTCCCGCGCGGCCAGTAAGACCAACAAGTGATAAAGCAGGTCGGCAGCCTCATCAGCCAGTTGATCCCCATCTTGGGCCAGCGCCGCGATCACCGTCTCGGTGGCTTCCTCACCCACCTTCTGTGCCACCCGTTCGATGCCCTGCGCCAGCAACCGTGCGGTGTAGCTTTGCTCAGCATCGGCACCACGGCGCTCGGCGATCACCCGTGCCAACCAGCCGAGTTCGAGCGTTGCCGGATTGGGCTCGAAACAACTGCGGGTGCCGCGATGGCAGGTCGGACCCGCGGGCCGCGCCCGCAGCAGCAGAGTGTCGTGATCGCAGTCGGCGCACACCTCGACCACTTCGAGAGTGTTGCCCGAGGTCTCCCCCTTCTGCCACAGGCACTGCCGCGAGCGGCTCCAGAACCAGGCCCGGCCGGTCGCCAGGGTACGCTCGACCGCTTCCTGGTCGGCCCAGGCCAGCATCAGCACAGCGCCGCTGGTCTCGTCTTGCACCACGACTGGCAACAGCCCTCTTGAGTCGTAAGTCAGGGCTGAGGCATCGATCTGATTCGTCTTCACGGGCTCACCTCTCGCACCGGAAATCCTTCGTCTCGCAGATGCCGTTTGACATCGCCAACGCTGTATTGATGCTGATGAAAAATCGACGCCGCCAGCACCGCCGCAGCACCGGCGCCGAGAGCAGCCGCCAGATGGGCCGGCCGGCCGGCGCCCCCCGAAGCGATCACCGGCACCGCCGTGCGACTGGAGATGGCGGCGAGCAGTTCGAGGTCGTAACCGTCCTGGGTGCCATCGCTGTCGATCGAGGTCAGCAAGATCTCACCCGCGCCTCGTTCGACCCCTGCGAGGGCCCAGGCGACGGCGTCGAGATCGCGGGCCTGGCGGCCACCGTGGGTGACCACTTGCCAGCGCGGAGAACTGGCTGCGGCGGACTCGGCGGGCAAACGCCGGGCATCTACCGACAGCACCACGCATTGGGCACCGAAGCGCCGCGCCAGCTGGTCGAGCAACTCCGGCTGGTCGAGGGCAGCGGTGTTGATCGCCACCTTGTCGGCGCCGGCCCGCAGCAAGCGTTCAGCATCCGCGACCTGGCGCACGCCGCCGCCCACCGTCAGCGGTACGAACACTTGCTCGGCGGTACGAGCCACCCATTCGAGATCTGTATCGCGGCGTTCCGGCGCCGCGGTGATGTCGAGAAAGACAATCTCGTCGGCGCCTTGGCCGGCATAGCGCGCAGCCGCCTCGGCCGGATCGCCCTGGTCGACCAAATTCTGAAACCGCACCCCCTTGACCACCCGTCCGGCGCGGACATCGAGGCAGGGAATCACCCGAAAAGTGAGCCCGCTGCCGGCGATGCCCCGCGAGTCCAGGGCGCGCATCAGGCGTCCTCCGCCGCCGTCGCGGCGGCCATGGCCTCTGCCAATGAGAAAAGGCCTTCGTAGAGCGCCTTGCCGACAATCGCCCCGGTCACTCCGGCAGTGGTCGCCGCGGCCCGTAAATCATCCAGGCTGGCGATGCCGCCGGACACCAGAGCCGGCAAGCCAGTGAGTTCGGCGACCCGGGTGGTAAGGGGCAGATTGGGACCTTCCAGCATGCCGTCGCAGTCGATATCGGTCACCAAGACCGCTGGGCAGGGCAGCCCCTGCAAGCGCTGGCAGAGTTCCTCCAGACTAACTCCAGCGGCCTCGCGCCAACCGGCCACACGGGGCTCGCCAGCGGCGGTCTCCACCGCTGGCACCAGCTGACCGGGATGGGCCGTGGCCAGCTGGCGAAAGAGGTCGAAATCGCGGGCCACCATCGAACCCAGCACCACCCGTTCACAACCCGCCGCCAGGGCTCGTTCGACCGCCGGCTGATCCTTCAAACCGCCACCGAGTTCGATCCGTGGCTGGCCGCGGGAAACCAGCTCCTCGATCAACGCGAGCTGCTGCCGCTCACCGAAAGCGGCATCGAGGTCGATCACGTGCACCAGCTCGACACCTTCAGCGGCGTACTCGGACAGCACCCACGAGGGATCGAGGCCATAGAGGGTCGTGTGGCGGTCATCACCATGCTCCAGACGCACCACCTGGCCGTGGCGCAGGTCGATTGCCGGAATCAGCTGCACCGAGCCTCCTCCCCAGGGTTGGCCAATTCTAAGAAGTTGGCCAACAGCCGCAGGCCCACCGCGCCGCTTTTCTCAGGATGAAACTGGGTGCCCAGCACTCGGCCACGAGCGGCAATGGCGGCGAAAGCGCTGCCGTGCTCGGTGCGCGCCAAGCAAAGCTCAGCGGGTACTTCGAAGGCCGCGAAACTGTGGACGAAGTAGACGTAGCTTCCTTCCTCCAGGCCGGCCATCAGTGGATGATCGGCAATCCCCAGCAAGCGATTCCAACCAATATGTGGCAGCGGCACGCCAGCCGGTAGCTGGCGCACCGTGCCGGGCAGCAAATCGAGGCCATCGGTGCGGCCGAATTCCTCGCCGGCGGTAAACAGCAGTTGATAGCCAACGCAGATGCCGAGCAGCCAGGCGCCCGCGGCAACCGCCTCCCGCAACGCCAGTTCGAGAGGGCCGCGCAGCGCCTCGCGGGGCGGCTTGAAGGCACCAACTCCGGGCAGGATCAAGCAGCGGGCAGCGCCGACGACCGCCGGCTCGGCTGAGATCCGCGGATCACTGCCGAGGTGCCGCAGCGCTCGCGCCACATTGCCCAGGTTGCCAACCCCGGCATCGATCACCACCACTTGCGGGCGGTCTGTTGCCGACCGGTTCATTCGCTCAGCGTCCCCTTGGTCGAAGGGACCTCAGCGGCCGTCACTTCCCCGCCAGCGGTGTTCACCCTCAAGGCCACCGCCTGGCGCAAGGCCAGGGCCACTGCCTTGAACGCCGCCTCAGCGGCATGGTGCGCATTGCGCGCGGTCAGCACATCGAGATGCAGGGTAAAGCGCCCACGGTCGGCGAAAGCGTGAAAGAAATCGGCGATCAGGGTGAGTGGAAATTCGCCGGTCACCCAGCTATGTTCGATCTCCGCCGGCACCTGATAGGCGAAAAAACCACGGCCGGAAAGATCCACCACCGCCCGTGCCAAAGCCTCGTCGAGGGGGGCGTAGGCATGGGCAAAACGCACCACGCCCCGGCGCTCGCCGAGGGCTTGACGCAGAGCATCTCCGAGAGCGATACCCACATCCTCGACGGTGTGGTGCAGATCGACGTGGACATCCCCCGCGGCAGAAATATCCAACCCCAACCCACCGTGAGTGGCCAGAGCGTCGAGCATGTGGCCGAAAAAGCCGTTGGGCACTTGCAGCGACTTCTGTTCAGGGTGGTCGAGATCGAGGGTCAGTTGCACCGAAGTCTCGCCGGTGCGGCGATCGACCGAGGCACGGCGCGGATCGGCTGCTGCGTTGCTCATGACGGATCCTCCGAAGTCGCGGCAAGAATCTCCACCAGCGCAGCACGGGTATCGCGCAACGCCCGGCCATGGCCGACCGAGATTCGCCAGCAGTCACTCAAGCCCGGATAGCCGCTGACATCGCGCACCCGAATGCCGCGACCTTCCAAGCCGGCGAGGGTCGCGGCCGCGCGCCGATCGCGGACCAACAAGAAATTAGCCTGGGACGGGAACACCTCCAGCCCCTGCTCGCTGAGCATTTCCACCCACTGCCGACGCCGGCCGAGGATCACCCGCACTCGCCGCTCGACAGCATCCTTGGCGGCTAGCGCTACCTCACCGGCCAAAGCGCTCGCTCGACCGACGTTGTAGGGCAGCTTGACCTTGATCAGCTCACTGACCAGGCGCGGATCCGCCAGCAGGTAGCCCAACCGCTGCCCGCCCAAGGACCAGGCCTTGGAAAAAGTGCGAAAGATCACCAGGTGGGGATAGAGATCGAGCAGCGGGCGATAGTCGTGACGACAAAATTCAGCGTAGGCATTGTCGAGCAGTAGCGGCGCTTCCAACCGCTCGAGCAATGCCGCGATCCGGGCCGGCTCGGCGGCGTCGCCAGTCGGATTGTTGGGGCTGCACAAGATCACCGGCCGGCGAGGGTCGCGCTCGATCTCGGCCGCCAGCTCAGCCAGCGGCAGCCGCAGATCGGCCGCTGGGCCGACGAAGCGCGGCGTGGCGGCGGCGCGCAGCACGAACATGCGGTAGAGACTGAAGCTGGGCAGCGTCGCCAACACCTCTCCACCGGGCCTGGCCAGCGCCTCCAGCGCCACCCCGAGCAGCTCGTTCGAACCGTTGCCAACCAAGATACCGGCCGCCGGCCAATCGTTGTGGCGACCGAGAGCAACGCGCAGATCGTCGGCATGAAAATCCGGATAGTCGGCCCAGGCGGTGGCCAACCAACGCGCCGCGATCCGCCGTTTGATCCGCCCCGGCAGCTCCCAGGGCACTTCGTTCTGGTCCAGCTTGTGACGGCAGGGGGACAGATCGAGGTGGTATTCCTTCAGCTGGCGCAGTTCGTCGCGCACCAAGATAGCCGGGTCGAGTCGCGCACTGGCCACCCTCAGTCCTCCTCGGGCGCCACTCGCAGGCGCGCTGAGCGGGCGTGCGCCGGCAGCCCTTCAGCGTCGGCCAGCACCGCGGCGGCCTCGGCGGCGGCGGCGGCGGCGGTGGCCGTGAAGTGAATTTGGTGACCACGACGAACGAAGTCCTCCACCCCGAGGGCCGAGGCGAAACGCGCCGAACCCGCGGTGGGCAAGACATGGCTTGGGCCGGCGAGATAGTCGCCAAAAACTTCCGGCGTCGTCGCCCCGACAAATACCGCCCCAGCCGCCACCACTCGCTCAGCAAGAGTCTCGGCCGCCGCTCCCACCAACTGTAGATGCTCGGGGGCCAAGCGCTCCACCAGAGCCTGTGCTGCTGCCATGTTGGCCACCACGAACGCGCGCCCGCCCGCCGCCAAGGCAGCGCGGGCAGTCTTGCGGGTCGGTAGGTCACGCAGCTGGCGCCGCAGCTGGCGATCGACCTGCGAAGCAAAGCGGCGCTGCTCGGTGATCAACACCGCCACCGCCTGCGGATCGTGCTCGGCCTGGGCCAGCAAGTCGGCGGCGACCCAAGCTGGATCGGCCCCCTGGCTGGCGACGATCACCACCTCGCTAGGACCTGCGAGGCCATCGATCGCCACGGTTGTCGACACCAGGTGTTTGGCGGCGGTCACCCAGGCATTGCCCGGTCCGACAATCTTGTCCACCCGCTGAATGGTCTCGGTGCCGTAAGCCAGGGCGGCCACCGCCTGCGCTCCACCCATCCCCCAAACCTCGGTGATGCCCAGCCGACCCAGGGCCCAGCGCAGCGCCGGGTTGGCGGCCAGGGCTTGGGGCGGGGTCGCCACGACGATCTCCTGCACCCCGGCGAGCCGCGCCGGAATGGCGGTCATCGCCACCGTCGACGGGTAGGCGGCGCGCCCACCCGGCACATAGAGGCCGACCCGGCGCAGCGGCAGGCGGCGCTCGATCAGCTCGACACCGTCGACTTCTAATTCGAATCCGGGGTGAACTTGTTGCTGGTGATAGCTCTCGATCGCCGCCATGGCGCGCTCGAAAGCGGCGACGAAACCGGTCGGCAGAGCGCTATCTTCCCCCTCCCCACCACTCCCGACCGCGGGCACGAAGCGCAGCTCCTCAACCTGTTTGACACTGACGCCGTCGTACTTCCGCAGCGCTTTCAACAGAGCTTTATCGCCCCTTCGGCGCACCCTGTCCAGCAACCGAGCGGTGCGCTTGAGCACCACCGGGTCCAGCAGCCGGTCGGCGCGACGGACCAGGGCTTCGATCGCCGCTTGACCGCGCTTCGAAGTCGCCATGCGAATCTGTAGCTCAGCCATCTTCCACCTCCCACTGCAGCTCGACCAGGCCGGCTGCTTCGAGCCGATCGAGCCAGCCATTGAGCACCTGACGATGCCTCTGATAGGCCGCCCGACCGACCACCAAACAAGGCTGCACCCGACGGGCCACTTCGAGTTCCACCAGACCGTTCTCACGCAGCGTGCCGCCGGTCTGGACGATGTCAAGAGCCACTTCCGACAGATCCAAAATCGGCCCTAACTCGACCGAGCCGTAGAGCTTGAAAACCTCCGCCCCCCAAGGCTTGGAGCGCAGCCAGCGGCGGGCGGTGCGGGGGTATTTGCTGGCGAGCCGCAATTGCTGACCGGGCCGCGGCAAAGTGCCCGGACGGCCGATCAGTGACAGCCGACTGCCGCCCTCGGTGAGCCGCGCCGGCACCAGCAGATCGCCGCCACCCACCTCCTCCAAGACATCACTGCCGACAATGCCGCAGTCGGCGATGCCGTGGCCAACATAGAGGGGCAGGTCCCAGTCCTTGAGCAACAGAACCTCGACCCCATCGCCGGGCAACCGCTGCTGCAACTTGCGCCCACTGGTGTCAAGCCCGGCGAAAGTCAGGCCGGCGGCGCGCAGCGCTTCCAGCGCCGGTCGCTGATTGCGCCCCTTGGGCAGCCCCCAGCGAATCACCGCCCTTCCTCCTCTGCTCCGGACGGAGCCAACCGGCCCAGACTGAGAGAGAAGCCCGCGGCGGTGACCTCGGCCCCGAGGGTGTAGAATAGGCGATCGTAGCGCCCGCCAGCGCCTATTTCTTGCGACCCCTCGGCAGCATAGGCACGAAAGATCAGGCCATCGTAGTAGGCCCCCGGCCCGAGTTCGGGACGTAACCTCGGCTCGAGGATCTGGTCGGCGAACTCGGCCAAATCGACCCGCAGCTGCAACCTCGGATGGCTCTCTCCAAGCCGCTCCACCAAGACCATTAGCCGCCGCAGCTGCGCTACTGCGATCTCGCCAAGGCACTCGACGTCGGCCGGCACACCCTCCCGAACCACTTGCAACAACCCTGGCGACATGTCACGCACCGCGGCGCGATCACGGCGTAAGACTGCCGCCGCCAGCCGTCCCACTTGCTCCACTCCAGACTCTGCCAGCGGCTGATCGAGGGCACCGGCAAAGCCCAGCACCACCAACGGCCGCCGTTGCTCATTGCTGAGCGGTGGGCAAGCCGCTTCTAGCAGGGCCAAGAAACTCTCAAGCGCAAGCTCTTCGCCAGCCGTACCCTCCATGCCAAGAACTTCGGCTCCCACCTGGTAGAGTTCCCGCTGGCGACCGGCGCGTTCCTCTTGGTAGCGCAGCACATCGCCGCGGTAGTAGAGCTTCAGCGGCAACTCCAAGAACTGCAACCGTGGCGCCAGCAAGCGGGCTAACATGGGGGTGAAATCTCCCCGCAGCGCCAACACCTCCCCGTCGCGGTCCACCAAGCGGTAGAGCTGCTCACGACTAGCCGGACTGAGCAAGGCCTCGTAAGGCGCCAGGTAGTCCACCACCGGCAGCACAACCTCAGAAAAACCCTCGGCTTCGAGCCTTGCCACCAAACGCTGCTCCAAGGCACGACGACGGCGCGCACTACCCATCATCAAAGCTTCGACACCGGTCGGCAGAGAAGCAGAGATTCTCATTGCGCCTGCCCCTCCGGCAGGCGCAGCAAGCGGCGCGCAAGATCTTCGTCGAGGCTGTAGCGGGTCATCAGCAAGAATTGCGGTAGGGCCTGGGCGAACAGCGCCTCACGCCCCGGGACCACGGCTATACCTCGTGCTTCGAGGGCCTCGACCAAGGCAGTCTCATGTCGACCGTAGACCAAATCCACCACCGTTGCGTCGCTGGCCACGGCCGCTACGTCGAAGGGCAAAGGATCGTTCTCGCCATGGCCCAGTCCGGTCGCATGGATGATGATGTCGAAACCTGAAGGGTCGAAGGCGTCGAGGGCGACAAAGGGCAAAGCAAGTTCGGTCGAGGCTTTCTTGCCCCGCTCCTCACCGCGGTTGACCAGTGTGACTCGAGCCCCTTCGAGCTGAAGACCGTAGGCCGCGGCTCGGCCAGCGCCACCACAGCCGACAATCGCCGCCCGGACGCCTCGGAAAGCCACCCCCCAGCGCCGCAACGGCTCGACAACTCCCTCCGGATCCGTGGTCTCGGCCTCCCACACTTCGCCACTCTTGACCAAGGTGTTGGCGGCGCAGATGTGCTGTGCCCGCGGACTCGAGGCACCAGAGACGGCCAGCGCAACTTCCTTGTAAGGGGCGGTCACCGACAGGCCACGCAGCGGAAACCCGAGATCTTCCAGGCTGCCCGACTCGACAACTTCGATCCAAAAATCACCGAACGACTCGATATGGAACGGCAGATAAAGATAAGGCAAGCCGAGTTCCCGATAAGCACCGTTGTGCAGCCGCGGCGACAACGAATGCAGCACCGGCCGGCCGGCAATGCCGTAAAGCCCTTCGATCGGCGGCAACTCGGGGAGGCCATAGTCGCGGCGCAAACGCGCTACCGACAGCTGACCCGGCGCGGCCGGGGTTTCGCTAGCGGATCCGTAGACCCAAGGGCTACCCAGCCGCGGCGCTAGCAGGCGGGTCCAGGTGGCGATCTCACCCACGCCAAAAGAAATCACATCCTCACGCCCCAGCGAACGCAGCAAGGCCAGCGCGCGGATGCCGTCGCCCGACCCGGCAGCGATCGGGATCACCTTGTAGTAGCGCGCCTCGGTCGAGGTCATGTGCTCGAAACGCTGACGCAACGCCGTCAAGTGAATCGCCGGACCGTGCCACGAGATCAACCGCTTGCTCGCCGGCACCTGCACTAGGAGTTCGGGAAAAAGATCCCGCTCAGCTTCCAGATCCACCAGGTCGTAGCCCTCGGCCGCTGCACTCAAGCGCTGCTGGCGCCGTGCCTTGCCCGCCTCGGATTTGCCACCCTCCGCCCGGCTGCGCAAAGTGTAGAGCAAGCGCCCAGAGAAATGCTGGCGCAGAAACTCGACCTCGAGATCGCCCACCAAGTCGCCTCGTACTTCGAGCACGTCAGCGAGCTGTGACAGCTCTTTCAGGTCGGCACCGTCACTGGCCGGTGGATGGGTCAGCGTAGCAACCAGCTCGGTGCGCTGTTGTGGGTCGCGAACGCTCCGACGGTCGTTTCTAGAGCCGTCGTTGCTGACGCTGTCGTCGTTGGATGTGCGATCAGACACCAAAAAACCTCTTTCCATGGAATCCGGAAAGAGGTCTCAGGTGCGGCGTTTGCCCTCGTCCCGGATTACGAACGGCCGGGACCCTCGCCCAGCCTAGGATCCGTGATGCGCGTGATTCCACCAGCCACAGCACGCCGTGGTGTTCAGGGTCTGGAGGCTTCGCAGATTCGACATCGTCGTTTCCTCGGGAGGCGAAAGGCGCCTCAAGAGGCGGTGATTACAGCAGCTGGCCCAAGGGCTGTCAAGTTCTCATGCCGGCACCAAAAAGGGCCGGAGCAACAACAGATGCAGAGGCTCGGCCGCCAGCACTGGCGCCAATCGATAGTGCTTTAGCTCGAAAGCTCGGCCCACTTCGCCACTCAGTTCCACCGGTCGCCATTCACGCTCCACGAAATCGGCCGAAACTATTTCCTGCCCCAGCCAGGCGGCATCGAAATACTCGAACAGGCTGGTCTTAAGCAGTTCCGAGGCGCGCTTGCCGATCAACCTAGAGAAAGCCCGATTGACAAATAGCAGCTGCCCGAGCCGATCACTAACCACCACCGCCAACGGATCACCCGGCTGCCGCGAGCGGCCCCGAACCTCGGACCAGGCTTGAGAAAATTCGAATTCAGCACCCCCGTCATGCTGCAGGGTGCGGGCGATCAACGCGGCAGTCACGTCGGTGTGAATGCCAACAAAGTGAGTCAGGCGGCCGGCCTCGTCCAGTACCGGACTGAGTTTGAGTTCGTCCAAGAAAACCGTGTGATCTTTTCTGTAGTGGCGCAGCAGAGCGCGGCAGCTGACCCCCTCGCCCAGCGCCCGACGAAGTTGGGCGAGCTGCCTAGAGTCCGTGCCCGAACCTTGTAGAAAAAGACAGTCTCGCCCCAGAACCTCCGCCGCAGCGTAGCCGGTGAGGCGTTCGAATCCTGGGTTGACATAGATCAGCGACATCTCCGCGGACCTGGCATCAGCCACGGTGACCCCATTACTGACTTCTTTCAACAAGGGTTCTAGCAAGCCAGAGAGGTTGGACCAAGTCACGGCAATATCTCCGTATAGCTGCCTCAACTACCGGCCATGCCACCAGACGATCGCAGCTGCCGGGCGCTCCTATGAGCCCTAAAATGCCGCGAACCGGGAGCGAGGAGAGCCTGCTGGCTAGCCGCCGAAGTACCGCGGCCCGGTGCAGAACGCATCAGGCTCAAGGTCTCGTAGAGATCGATCAAACGACCCAGAATCAGTGACTTATTGCCGCCATTGCGCAACATCCAATCGAGGTTCTCATCCAGCCCGAAGAGTTCGTCGAGAAGCTCCACCGAGGTGTAGCTGAGCGGCCCGTAGGGGTCGCCGTCGCCAAGCTGAGAGAATGCCTGGCGAATAACCACCAGATCGTGTTCGGCGAGACCGCGCTCACCATTGCTGGAGCGCAAAAGTTCGAGAAACAGCAGCAGCTCGGACAATACCTGCTGCCCTCCTGCTGGCTGCCGCTGACCCCGCAACCACTGGCTCAGGTGATGTTGGAGCTGCCGGGCTCGTAACCGCTCTTCCGCCTTTAGATGGCAAAAGTCGTCCTGTCCCATCAGCCAGGCCAGCACGTTGCCCACTCGGCGCAAGCGCCCCTGAAGGTCGGCTCCAGCGGGTCGGCGAGACGGTAAGCGGGCCAGCAGCCGTCCGGTCAGCCGGCGAGCGGCGAACGCTCGCTGGTGCGAATCGCCGCGAGCCGCCCGCGACTCGACCCCCAACAAATGGCTCAGCCAGCCTTCGAGAAACGATAAGCGAGCGAGCATCCTGCTGCGCACCTGCTCCAAGGCGATCAACACCCGGTCGGGGTCAGCCGTTGGGTCATTCAACTGCCCGAGCCGCAGCCCACAAACCCGCAATTCGGCTAACAGAACCAAGCATAGGTCGGACAGGTCAGCCAGCTGCCGAGGAGTGGCGCCAACTCCCGGACCCGTCGCCGCGTCCAAGGTACGAGTTGACAGCTCATGCAGCAGGCGACAGCAGCGCACCACCACCTCGATCCTCGCCGGCATCGGCGCAACAGCCTCGCCAGAGGCTTCCGACCCACTCTCCAGCAGCGCACAGCCGCGGACGACATCGATCATTTCAAGCACCTGGCGCAACCCATCCTGCAACTCAAAAGGTCGCCGGCTCGGCTCTTCGCCGCTCATCGCCAGGCCCCAAGATCCAGTCGCCAGACCGCGGGATTCGATGCCAGAATCATCTCAGTCTCCATCGCCTGACTCCTCCCTGCATAAGAGCATCACACCGCGGTTGCCTGCGCGGAAGGACGCGGCTCTCAGCTGACCGGCTTGATGAGGCCAGCACAACTAGGCAGCCGGCCGATCTTCAGCGGCCAGTCCTAGTCAAAACTAGAGGCAAATATGATGAACTAGAAATTCAAAGAGAAAAACCGAGTGCTTCGCTCGGCAAGAAAAGGCGAGGCAAATGATCTCACGGCGCGCGGCGGGAGGTCAACATCGACCTGGCGCGATCAAGCCTAAACCAAACGCAGGTTTCTGGCCGGCAGGACCTTCGGCCGATCGGCTTCGGTATCAACCGCCAAGGAAGTCACCGACGCCATCGACTGCTCAATCTCGATCAACTTGGCGATCACCAAAGTGCGGGCGGCCCCTTGGCGCAGCAAGTTATCCAACGTCTCGTCGAGGCCGAGCAGAGGGTCAAGAATCTCAGCCATCAGCTGCTCAGAGTCGGCCCCAGCCTCACCACTGCCAAGCTGTTGAATAGCCCGCTCCAAGACTTGCTGGTCGTGCTCGACCAGAGCTGGATGGCGAGCCATGCGCCGCAGCAACTCGCTGAACACCTGCAACTCATGCCAAATCTGCCGACCGGTGCGCTGATCACGGTCGCCGCGCAGCCAATTGAGGATCATCTCCCGCAACTGCCGGGTCATCAGCCGGTCCTCGGGACCCAGGCTAGAAAAAGTGGAGTGACCGAGCAGCCAAACCAAGACCGTCCCCGAGCGACACAAAGAAGACTCTAGATCGTTTTCGAAGTCACCCGAGTCCGGCAACCGAGATTTCAGCTTGGCGACCAGTCGTCGCGCGGCCAAGGAACGGCGGGCCACGTCGATGTGCTGGGTACGCGGCGTGGCTCCGGAGATCGCACTAAGTCGGACATCCAACGCCCAGAGACCATTGATGGTCTTGGCGCGTGCTCGCTCGAGGGCGATCAGTACCGCCTGGGGATCCAGCTTGCCCTCGCCAAGCCGACCGAGTCGACGACCGCAGGCCCTCAGATCTGAACGCAGGACAAAGCAAACATCCGTCAGATCCTCGAGTTTCCGTGGCGTCAGGCTAGCAACAAACGGGCCGGCCGAAGTAGGAGTCAGATGGCAGAGATCACTAATCGCCGCACAAGCCCTAGAGATCAGATCCACCAGCTCTCCGACCACCTCGCTTGCCTCGAAGGGTTGTCCCCGCTCATAGACCTGAAGCTGGAAGCTCCGCACCTCGACTATCAGGCTGTAGATCGAGTCCAGGACAGCCTCCAAATCGACTGCCGACGATTGAGGCTGCTCCTTAATCATCGCGCGCTCCGGCGACTACCCTTCCCGGCTCTCTCACCCAGCTGCTTGGATCGCTTAGACCACCCATTCAGGCCCCCCCCCCCTTACGAGCCGTCCGTCCTGACAGCTCTATCGGCTTGGCCTCAAACCTTAGCCGGTGTGGCACGATCTTGCAGGTCAGTAATTCTGGTCTAAACGCCTCAGTAGCCGGCGCACCGTGTCGATCAACTCACCGCGCTGCACTTCCAACTGACCGGGACGCTCAGCCAGCCACTCCTGTCGATCTTCGATGTCAGCAGCGATATGCCGCCCTACATCCATATCCTTGAGCGTCACGATGCCCTTGGCATGCTCGTCCGAGCCCATCAGCAAGGCGATCGGAATCTCCAGCTGGTCGGCGTACTTGAGCTGCTTGCCGACATTACGACCGCCGCCGAGGTACAACTCGGCCGGGATGCCAGCGCGACGCAGCTCGAAAGTCATCGCCAGGTACTCATCGACCAATGAGGGATCCATGCGCGTCACCAACACTCGCGAAGTCGACTTGCGAGTCTGTACCTTGCCGAGATGCTCGAGCGCCGCCAACAGCCGATCGACCCCGATCGAGGCACCGGTGGCGGGCATCGGCTGCCCCGAGAAACGTTGCACCAAACCGTCGTAGCGGCCGCCACTGAACACCGAGCCAAACTGCGGCGCATCGGTCAACACCGCTTCCCAGATCGGTCCGGTGTAATAAGCCAGCCCGCGAGCGATCGACAAGTCGAGCCCGACCTTGTCGTCGCCATAGCCCAGCGCATATAGATGGCGCGAGATCGTCGCCACGATGCCGATTTCCTGCTCGGCGCCGTCGACCCCGGAAAAAGTCTCCCTCAGCTGTTCGACAACCTCATCCCGCGAGCCCTCGACCTGCAAGAACTGGCCGATCTTGTCAACTTGTCCAGCGCCCAATCCAAGGCCGCGAATGCGGTCCCCCGAGCGGTCCGTATAGCCCTCGGTAAGCTCCAGCCGAACCTTCTCCAACCCCACCTTGTCGAACTTGTCCAGAACGCGGAACACGTCGCTGGCGCGGTCGCTGGAGATCTCTGCGAAACGCAGCAAGACATTGAGCAAGCCGCGGCTCGAATAGCGCACCCGATAAGCCTCGATACCGAGGGCCTCCAAGGTGTCGCACATACCGGCCAGGATTTCGGTATCGGCGATCTCCGAAGGCGCTCCCACCGAATCGAGATCGAATTGGATGAATTCGCGAAAGCGCCCCTTGTCGGGCTTATCGCCGCGCCACACTTCGGCCACTTGATAGCGGCGGAAAGGCCGCGGCAAATCGCGGTGCTGAGAGACAAACCGGGCCAGCGGTACGGTGAGGTCAAAGCGCAGCCCCAGCTCCTCCTGCTCCCGGTTGCTGACCGTGAAGATCGACTTGGCGGCCTCCTCCCCCGAATCCGCGCCCAGCAGCACATCGAGGTACTCCACCGCCGGGGTCGAGATCGGCAGAAAGCCATAGCCCTCATAGACCCCCCGAATAGTGTCGATCATCCACTGCCGCGCCAACTGCTGCTGCGGCATCAAATCGCGCAAACCCCGCGACGTTCTAGGTTTGACTCGCTTCGGCTTGACTCGCTTTGCCATAAGATCTTCCTCGAAATGCCGGCAATCCATCGGCGGCCAGCCGTGCCGGTCGAGATTGCCGGAAAAAAGCGCTACGCACGGCAAATTCTAGCAGCCACCGGCCGTGCTGCCCGAAGAGGTCTGCGGTATTGGGGGGGATGGTACTGAAGCCCGGAATTGAACCGGGGACCTCTTGATCCACAATCAAGCGCTCTAACCAACTGAGCTACTTCAGCGCCGGGGGGCGATGGTAGTCGCTGCGTGCCACCGTTGTAAAGAGGGCCGCCGCAAGGGCTGGCGCCGTGCTGCACACATTCAAACCTCAGCGAGTCGCTTGAAAATGCATGGCATCGCGGCCCCAGGCCAGCGCTCCGCTCTTCCACCCCGCTGACTGGAAGATATCGATCACCTCGATCGGCATGGTGGCCGGCGCCGGCCAGGGAACCCGGAATCCGTTCTTCTTCGGATCGAGGTCGATCGCCATACCCCAGGCATGGGTCGACCATGCGGAATCGCTACCGCGCTGTTTGCGGAAAGCGTAGACCCCGCCGTAGAGGTGCATCCTGGCGGCCTCGAGGGAGGCTCGATCGCCATAGTGATCGCGAATCGCTTCCAGGGCGCCAGTGAGCGAGTCGGCGACCCGGCGGTGGCATCGGGTTCGGGTCACCGTGGTGCCGTGGTCCCAAGCCAGCAGCATTGGGTACGGCAGGTTGATCATCACCAGATTGTGTTCGCCGGGTTCGCCATAGAACGCTTGCAGAGAGCGTTCGTCGGGCGCTGGCCAAGGCGACAGCTCAGCGGCTCCCGAGAACCCCGTCTGGGCTCGCCAGGCGGCCTCAGTTTCCGCGCCGGCCCAGCCGTCAATGGCGACGCTCTGCCCTTCCTTTTGCAGCCAGCGTTGGTTGAGTTCGGCAAAAGACTCGTTGGCTTGGTGCTTCTCAATCATCGGCGCCCTCCTTGGCCCGGTCATCGAGTTAGGCTTCCTGGAGAAGGGGGGGGGATGGTACTGAAGCCCGGAATTGAACCGGGGACCTCTTGATCCACAATCAAGCGCTCTAACCAACTGAGCTACTTCAGCGCCGGGTGGGCGATGCTAGTCGCTGCATGCGGCGGTTGTAAAGGGTCTGAACCCTGAGCTGCGTCAGCGGTAGCAAATAGGACGAAGGATCGACCTGCTCCTGGACTCCCCTCCCACGACAGCCGAACCAGCTGAACCGCCAACCAACCCCGGAGACCCCCATGCAGCCGCAACTCCTCGACCGAGTGTCGATCCTGAGATCCGCCCATCAAGTAGCCAAGACCGCGCAGCGCAGACGACGGCTTGCCGCACATGCCTCAATCGCCGTCACCCTGCTGAGCTTCGCTTCCCTACCCCTCCAAGCCGCGGCTGGCGACCGCTGGATTGTCCGCGCGCACGGCCTCATCCTCAGCACTTCAGGAGATCCCGCAGTGGCACCGCGAGAGACCGCCGAGGGAATCGAGCAGATCAGCCACGAGGTAGGCAACGGTTCAGGCTTCGGGCTCAGCTTGGAATTTCTGATAAATGGCACCTACGGGGAGGAAATAGGCATCTACGACGGCGACCTCGACAGCGACTTGAGCATCGACAACGGCTCGCAAATCCGCCTCGACAGTGCCGACACCGGTTGGGAGATATACACCCTGGGTTGCAACTACCACTTCACGCCAAGCCCGCGAATCGGCGTCTCCTTGGGCGCCTTCGCCGCCATCACCTTCTTCGACGACACCTTCTTCTTCACCGGCGGCGGCAGCGAAAAGCTGACCTTCGACGACGACTACGGCATCGGCCTGAAGGTCGGCCTCGACATCCCCCTCGGCGCCAACAGCGGCTGGCTGTTGACCGCCGAAGGGCGCTATCTATCGACCATTCTCGAGACCGAAGGCCTGACCCGAGACATCGAAATCAATCCCCTGATCCTCGCGGCAGGGGTGGGCTATCGCTTCTAGGCGGGGTGGGCGGGGCTCCGGGCTGGACAGCATCCTGGGCCACTTGATTAGTGCGATCTGAGCGCATATGATTTAGGTGCAAAGAGATGTGCTTGTCGCACACACCAAGAGGAACAATGAGATGCGAACCACTATCACCGTCGACGACGTCATCTTCGGCGACCTGATGAACCTCACCCAAGCGAAGTCGAGAAACGAAGCGATCAACACCGCGCTGGCCGAGTGGGTCCGCAGGCAGAAGATCCAGCGACTCAAGTCGCTGCGAGGAAAGCTCTCGATTGCCGACGATCTTGACGATCGTCGCCAGCTAGAGATCGGAGAGGCCAGATCGCTTGGCCGCTGATGTACTTGTCGACTCCTCGGCCTGGATTGAATATTTTCGTCAAAGCGATGGCCTCGTGGGCGACACCATCCTGCGTCTGCTCGACGCCGACAGGATCGTCCTTTGCGGCATTGTCGAGCTAGAACTGCTGCAGGGTGCGCTGCCCAAAGAACGCCGCATGCTGAAGGAGCTACTCCAGGCACTGACCTACGTCGAATCCGAACGCCGAGATTTCGTTGCAGCGGGCGAGGGGTTGGCCCTACTGCGTCGCCGAGGAGTGACCATCCCGGCCACCGACGGGCTGATTGCAACTCTCTGTCTACGCCACCGGTTGTCGCTGCTGGCCATTGACTCGCACTTCGACCACTACCCCGAATTGCTACGGCTAGCCACTTGATCGTCAGCCCAACAAAGAAAAAATCACCAAGCCGCAAGATTGCCCACCCACTCCGCGTCTCTATAGGTGTTTTCGCCATTTGCCAAAAAATCTCTGGCAAGAACAGTACTTTCCGGATATATTTCCGGATAACACTTGGGAGACTGTCTCATGACCACCGCCCAGATTCGCGCCCTCAGCACTCACCGTCGCCGCCTCAAAGAGCGCGGCTTGGCCCGAGTCGAAGTCCAGGCCCGCCGCGACGACGCCGACCTGCTGCGGGCGCTGGCCAGCCGGTTGCGCGACGATCCAGCCGATGACCTACGCCACCGCTTGGCGGAGCTACTCTCCAGCCCCAACAAGCCAAGCTTGAAAGCTCTCCTCGCCGCCGCGCCACTCGCAGATCTCGACTTGGAGCGCCAACGTGATTTGCCTCGGGACATCGAGCTATGAGCCAGACAGCTGGCTATCTTCTCGACACCAACATCATTTCGGAAATCGGCAAGGGTCAGCACTGCGACCAGCGAGTGGCAGGTTGGTTCGAGAGGCTCGACGACAGCGAACTTCACCTCAGCGTGCTGGTGATTGGCGAAGTTCGCAAAGGGATCGAGTCCCTACGGCCGCGAGACGCCGCCCGCGCCGCGGGTATCGAAGCTTGGCTAGGCCAGATCGAGAGGGCCTTCGCCGGCCGCATTCTGCCGATCAACACCCTGGTGGCCGATCTCTGGGGCCGGCTCGCGGCACGCCGCACCCTGCCGGTCATCGATAGTCTGCTGGCCGCCACCGCCCTCGCCCACGGCCTAGTCTTGGCCACCCGCAATGTCGATGACCTGATCGACAGCGGCGCCCGGATGTTGAATCCCTTCGAGGAGAGGTGAGATCACCGCAGAAGATCAACGCTCCGAGCCCACAAAAGCAATTACAGCGCAAGAATCGGATTGGCAGCTCACCGCGGCAGCGGTTTCAATAGGTAGCACCACACCTACCGAGGAGACCCCCTATGTCCTTTCGTATCACCGGCCTTTCGCCCCAACCTTTTCGGCACCTGTTCGGGCTGAGCGACGAGGAGCTTACCCAGCACGGCGCGCAGCGCTATATCGCCGACCGCAAGCCAGGCTTCCCCGACCGGATCGAAATGCGCGACGCCGAACCCGGCGAATCGCTAATTCTAGTCAACTACGTCCACCAAGCCGCCGACACTCCTTTTCGCGCCTGCCATGCGGTCTTTGTCCGCGAGGGTGCCGTAGCCGTCTACGACCGGATCGACGAGGTGCCTGAGGTCTTGCGCCTGCGGCAGCTGTCGCTGCGCGCATTCGATGCTGACGGCATGCTGATCGACGCCGACTTGGTCCAGGGCGGTGAGCTGGAGATTCCGGTCGAGCGGCTGTTGGCAAACCCGCGGGTCGCCTACATTCAGGCCCACTACGCCAAACCTGGCTGTTACGCGGCGCGGATCGACCGCGCCTAGTGCTGCTATGGTCGAGGGCTAGGATCATCACGGTCCTAGAACGCCTCAGACGTCTCGATCTCGAGTCGCCGTCGATAGTCGAGATCGTCACCAATCGAAGGCTTGCCTCGCAGAGCCTTGAGCTTGTGCTAGCGCGAGAATTCGGCTAGCACCTAGTCGGTGGCTTCGTCTCTCGACTTTGCCTGGGTGACACGTATCGACTCACAGACAGCGGCGTCGAGAACGACAACAGTGCGGATCTCTATCTCTACGAAAAACGCAGCTGTAGCGACTCTAGGCCAGCTGCTACCGGCCCTCACCCCACACAAACGTCGACACTCGGCGAGAAGCCGCAGTCGGCACCGACGTTGTTGGCGCAGGTCAGGCCGGTGGCGCATTGGCCGTCGTTGTCGCAATCGCCCTGCCCGGCGGCGCACGGCCCGCAGTCGCGGCAGTAGTGGCCATGGCCCAACGGCCTATAGCACGAGATGTGACGTACAACGAGAAAGTACTTACAGAGATTTCGACGCCCTCTTGGGTCTATTGCACCGATATCTTGAAGAAGGTGCGCAGGAGAACTTCAGACTAGCCAGCACGGTAGGCTGCTCTGAGCAAGCCCCGGAAACTAGGCAGGACAACGCACAGCAGAGCCTCCCACCTCACAAACCGTACCTGCGGCAAAGCTCTAGAAAGCTTCTATCACTCCATTTCTTGTCTGTTAGTCTCGCGACAATTGGTTCTGCTTCGACCAGCCGCCCAAGGTGGATCAGAACCTTCGCATACAAGTCCAACAAGCGAGTCTCTTCAGAGTTACGGACTACCGGCTCCAAGCACGCTAAACTACGTAACCAGGAACGTCTGGCTAGACCCATTTCCTCCTCGCCCGCTGCTGAAGTTCCCAAGCCAAGATATCCCCATGCCAGCATCCTAAGAACACGGCGATCCTCAGGATATTTCAACAAAAGTCCCTCCATACTACTTACGACACTCTGAAAGAGTGTGCCAGCTCTTTCAAACTTCTCTTTACGGACAAACACCTCCCCCAATCCAATCCGACACCGTGCGACGGCGGTATGGTCCAGCCCGAAATAACTCTCCCTGATCTCCAATGCTCTGCGATAGTACTCTTCCGCAAGTTCCAACCGCTCCGTCGCCAAATACACAGCTGCTAGATTGCTCAAGGGAGAGGCAACGAAAACGCTCGAAGAGCCAAGGGTCTCTACAAATATCTCATGCGCCCTCTCATAAAGCGGCTCAGCCCGGTCGTATTTACCTAAGAGAAAGTACGTTGATCCAAGATTACTGAGGTTGTGCGCGACGTCCTCATGAGTCCAACCAAGAATACTCACCCGCGTATCTAGAGCCAAGGTAAGCAACGCAATGGCACGTTCAGAGTTTCCACGCGAGCTTTGGATGAAAGACAGGCCCTCTAGAACAGTAGCGGCTCTTGGATTCTTCTTACCCAGTGTGGTCTCAAAACTGTGGAGCGCACGACCATAGAGAACCTCAGCCCTGTCAAGACGTTCCTGTTGAGAATAGAGCACAGCAAGATTGTGGAGGCTCGCACCCAGTTCAGCGTTACCCCCACCGTTTCCCACTTCGGAATCCGCGAGAATCCGTTGATAGAGTTCCTCTGCGAGGTCGTCATCGCCCGCCGAAGAGTAGATCTGGGCGAGCGTATGCAACAAGTCATAAATAGCGGGATGTTCCGGTTCGAGATAGCTCTCGCGGATACTCAGAGCTCTTTGGCAAAAGCTCATGGCATGTTCGATATCACCTGCCTGTAAATAGAGGCTCGCCAACATACCTATAGGCACAGCAAGATCCAAATGACCTCTGCCTAGTGATCTCTCACCAATCCCAATGGCTTTGAGATACTGCACCTTCGCTTCTCCGATCTTCCCTTTCTCAGCCAGAAGAACGCCTCTGCCAGTACGCAATTTCATCTCCACTATTGGAGACTCGACAGCTCGCGCCATGGCTTCAAAGCCCTTCGAGAAGAGCTCTTCAGAACGCTGATACTGCCCAAGAAGTCGCTGGAGATCTGCAAAATGCCCGAGCGTGGGAGCCAACAAGCCGTCGCTAGGAGAGACTCTCTCTTGAATCTCGATCGAACTCTCGAATAGCGACTCTGCCTCGGAATACTCGCCCTTCTCTTGCTTCAGCACTGCTAACTGGAAGAGGCTAATGGCCACCTCAGAACTATCCGGGCCAAACACCTGCCGGCGCTCTTGCAGAGCCTCCCCTAAAAGCAACTGAGCTCTCTCATGCAATCCCAGCTTTCGCAAAATGACACCAAGGGTGGTATTCAGCTCCGATCGCCTAATTGGATCCTCTCGAAATGCATGTTTCACATCCATCGCCGCCCGCTCGACCAACTCGCGAGCAGAGACTGTTCCATCTCGAGCCACAGAAGGGTCGGCTCGGTCGAACAGATGGACTAAAAACAGATTGACCGTCTTGCGCGCGGCAGCTTCCGACCGAGCGTCGTTAAGTGCCGACCGGGTGGTAATAACAAAGAAAACAACCGAGAGTGAAAAAGCAAGAGCTACCACGGCGCCACGCATATTCCTCAGCACAAATTTACTAACTCGGTACGGCCAACTCGGATCCCGGGACGACACAGGGTAACCATCCAAGTGCGAACGAATATCACCAGCCATACTTTCAGCGGAGCCATAGCGCCGCGCTGGATCTTCCTCCAAAGCCTTGAGCACAACACTTTCCAGTTCTCCCCATATCGAGCCGAAACGCCAAGCAGCCAATCGCTGGACAGGGAGACTGCCAGAAACTGCCTCAAGTGAACCGACCCGCTCAGAAGAATCGCATTCATTCCAAACAGCTTTGCAGAAGTGAGGATCTCGGTACGCCAATAGCTCGAGAAGAACAACTCCAAGCGAGTAGACATCACTAGTAGTTGTAATCGGCTTGCAATGAATCTGCTCTGGACTAGCATAACTCGACGTCAAGGGATACGCGCGGGACGACTGGTGCGGACGCGCGGCGTCGTCTATCATCCTTGCAACACCGAAATCTAAGATCTTAGGATCCCCATGCTCCGTCACAAGAATATTACTTGGCTTGAGGTCGCCATGAACAATCAAGTTTTGATGAAGGAAGTGGACGGCGGAGCACACTCGACAGAAGAGCTCGAGTATCTGACGTCGTGTTCGAGTCGAATCAGAACAGTAATCCTTTATTGAAACCCCATCCACATGCTCCATAACCAGGTAAGGCCTGTAATCCGCAGCAACACCCCCATCAATAAGCCTTGCAATAAAAGGATGCTCAATGCCAGCCAATATCTGACGCTCCTGGAGGAATCGGCGGATCAAAGACGCATCGACGGCTCTCGTATTGACAATCTTGACCGCCACTGTCTTCTCAAAGGTTCCATCCTGCCTGGTGGCTTGATAAACAATACCCATTCCTCCCCTACCGATCTCTCTCTCAATCCTATAGGGCCCGAGATCCTTAGGTGCTTCCGAAGAACTACCATCGGACAGATCAGGCATCCACTCGACCGCAAGCTCATCATGAGCGATGAGCGATTCGACATCCAAGCGCAATTGAGCACAGTCGGTGGCCTGAGCAAGAAATGCCAGTCTATCCCCGGAAGACATCTCCCGAGCCCTGAAGAAGAGTTCCCTCGCTTCGCTCCATCTGCCGCCAGTCACCGACGATCTCCAAACAGTTCTCTGTGGAGAAATGCTCGCGCTAACGACCAATCCCGCTTGACCGTCGCAGCTGAAATCTGAAGAACCCCACAGAGTTCTCTCACGGTAAACCCCGCCAAAAATCGCAAGACCACCACTTTGCATAAACGCGAATCTACTTCCTCCAGACGCCCTAGAGCTTGCGCCAGCTCCAACAAGTCGATACTAATAGGATCGGCAGGCAACTCGATTCCCGAGAACGATATCTTATACACATTCCCACCACGTTTCATCGACCCACGACTGCGAGCATGGTCGACTAATATTTCATACATCTTTACGGCTGCAGCAGCGAAGAATTCCGTCCGGTTCCTCCAAGAGACAGATTTCTCTCCCAGAAACCGAATGCAGGCTTCGTTTACCAGTGCTGTCGGCTGCAGAGTGTGGCCTGGGCGCTCCCGGCCGAACATCCTCTTGGCGCTCTTTCGTAGATCTTCGTACACCGCGGAAAACAACTGATCACGCGCACCTTCATTTCCTTGACGCCACTGCTGAAGTAGTCTCGTTATATTGTTGTCATTCACTTCGATTTCTCTCCTGCCTTGCTCGAGAACTCAGCGACATCAGCGAACCGCATCCCGGGCGAGAGTGCAACTTGCCCAGATCCCGAGTTCGCGGCAATCCACTTGACTAGAGATCTGCTAAGAATCTCACACTAAGTACTACTTTCCTTCCAAAACGCGTTCGACGGCTGAGAAGACTGGAGATATCGAAATCCACCCAGAGCGAGTGTGTCCACCTCGATTGTCCGCACGGCCGAGACTATTCGCAATCAAAATCACTATGCCATTCTAGGGCCTTACTGTCAACAGCCTCTGCGATGCTCTTCACCTCATACTGAGCTGTCGGCTGGGACTGGTAGCCCATTGAAGCCGTAGATTTTCTACGCAGGGAACCAATATTGAGGGTGACGATTCAGAATCTTCGTGAGGAGTGAGCCCTTTTCTTGGCAGTCTGCGCACACATCCTGTAGAGGCTAGGTATCGGACTAGCGAAGAGGGAGGGCCCCTGAACTCTGTGCGGGAAGATTTTGCTAGCTAGTCTGAACACAGAAGAGGGCGTCCTGCTGGCCACATTGAGACCCAAGTGGGAGGAGGAGTGCATTTTCGCAGATGAAAAGCCGATAAAGGGGCGCTCACAGAACCTCGCAGGCACGCTGCGGCCAGGCCCGGCTCTCGACCGTCACCGGTTGGAAGAAAAGCTCGTGCTCGGGAGCCTGATGGCGTTTCACACGGTTGGGAGTCGAAAATGGTTGGAGGTTGCGAATGGAACGCAGAATTCAGTAGGTGACGAGCGCTCCCATGCGATACAGCTCACACCACGTCGATAGTCCAACGCCACGGCCCACTCAAACTCGAACTATCAGAGAAGGAGGATCTATGCGCGCACTACACTTGGGAACATGGCTATTCGTGATGGCGTTCCCGTGCTTTGGTGAGAACCTACGACCGGAGGAGGTCAGTTCCTCGGACACTCCTCTTTTTGAGGAGAGGGCTCGCCCGGCAGCAAGCGATTCGGACGCAGCCAAGATGCGGGGGAGTCTTGAACTATGCCGCTCCGTGATCGCCGCCGGCGGCGAGGCGGTCGCTTCTCCCTACCGCCTGGAATCCGTGATGACCCTGAGCGAAGCTGGGCCTATCGGCGGCGGCCGCTATCGCTTGGATGTGGGGTTCTTTGCCCTCGAAACACCCTTTGGCATCTTCTCCGACGGCTTCGAGAGCGGCAACACCTCTCGCTGGACCCTAACCATCGCATCCCCTCGCTGAGGAGGTCACTATGATCAAGTGGAAACAGACCCTGTTCTTCGTACTCGTCGTTGCGTTCTTGACCTCTACGGTTGCTGGTGTTCAAGTCGGCACTTCATTCACCTATCAAGGCAAGCTTCACGACGCGGGCCAGGCGGCCAATGGAGCCTACGATTTCGAGCTGGCGGTGTACGACGACCCTGGTTCTGCGAGTCCCCTGGAGACTCTCTCCTTCTGTTCCGTAGATCTCCGGGACGGGATATTTACCCTGAACGTCGACTTTGGGCCGGTGTTTGACGGCGAGCGAAGATGGTTGGAAGTGGGAGTGACGCTGGCCGGGGACTGCGACGGCTCTACGATCTACACTTTCCTTGATCCGCGACAGGAGATCACCGCGTCGCCCCACTCCGTGTGGACAATAGAGGCGCTCAACGCCGAGCGGCTCGACGGCCTCGACTCAACTGCGTTTCTTCGGTCCACCGGCACCGCGGTAGCCGAGAATATTGTCCTGACGGGTACACTGATGCTCGATCCTGGCGCCGCCCTGATATTTTCAGACGGCAGTGTTCAGACCACTGCGGCGTTCCCGTTGGGTCCGACTGTGACCCATCCTGAGATCCACCTGCCGGCTTTCCTGACCTGCGGAGACGCGGCCGAAAACGATCCGGCCCAGTGGGCGCCCCTGGCGATTGGCACCTTCCGTTTGCCCTTGGACGGTTCTTTCTTCGACATCCCCACGAATTTTGCTGGCATCGATGTCGGTCAAGGAATGGGGAGCGTTGCCGCACGCATCCAAACTGCGATACGAGCAGTCACGGGTGGACAGGAAACTGTGATCTGGAACGGACGCTTCATTATCCACTCCGTCTTAGCGACCTCACAGAGCAGTATCGCACCCTTGGAGTCCACTGGCTTCCCGGTGGACATTTCCGGCGCTGGCAGCAGCGCTTGGATGGATTGCGAAACTGGCCGCGGAACGCCGAAGGAAGCCGTCTTGAACCTGCCAGTCTACGAAGGGCATGTACCTCTGCTTGACGAGAACGGCCAGCTAGACGCCAACTTCCGACCTCCAGCCATCAGGATTGGCGTAGATTCTTTCAATCCAATTTCTCTTGCTAGCGCAAAGACCGTGGTTCACAATCTAGGGCGAATTCCGAGCCGGATCCGCATCTGGTGGCACGTCGATAGCCTTGTCAGCTCCAACCGCCTTCTGGGGGAAGGGGTCTACGACGGCTCTTCATATGCCACACTAACAAATGTCGTTGCTAGCACCTTTGGCAATACGCAGACGACCGTAATGAGTACTACCTCAATGATCATTGTTGGCAAGTCTCAGTTCTCTAACGGTGGTTGGAGCGCGGTCATTGGTGAGAATTCGGAAAACCACTTCCGAATCGACATCGTCCAATTCGATGGTCTTAGTAATTCGATCGACTTCGGCTGGGAGGTGCAGTAGACCGGGATCAGATCCAACCGCTGGGCGCCGGAGAACTGCGCCCGGATGTTGAATCCCTTCGAGCTAGCCTGAGTCACTCGACGCAGACATCGACGTTGGGCGAGAAGCCAAAGTCGGCACCGGCGTTGTTGGCGCAGGTCAGGCCGGTGGCGCATTGGCTGTCGTCGTCGCAATCGCCCTGCCCGGCGGCGCACGGCCCACAGTCGCGGCAGTAGTGGCCATGGCCCAACGGCCAGGGACACACTGCTGGCGGTGGTGGTGGCGGGCCGTCGCCAGCGACGCAGACGTCAATGTTGGCGTTGAAGCCGAACTGCGCGCCAATGTCGTTGCTGCAAGTCAAACCAGCCCCGCACTGCGCGTCGCCATCGCAATCACCCTGGCCGGCCGGGCAAGGGCCGCAATCGCGGCAGTAGTGGCCGTGACCGAGGGGCCAGGGACAGGAGGGTGGCGGTTCGCCGCCGCCAACCATGCATACGTCAACGTTGGCGTTGAAACCAAACTGTGTGCCGACGTTGTCCACGCAGCTCAGGCCAGTGGCGCATTGGGCGTCGTTGTCGCAATCACCCTGGCCCGCGGCACAGGGGCCGCAGTCGCGACAGAAGCTGCCGTGCCCCGGAGGCAGACCGCAGCTGGTCGGCCCGGCAGACTCCAGGTTGTGCCGCAGCACGAAAAGACCGCGGTTGATGTCGCTGACCAGCACGATGCCGCTGTCGGCGATGGGAAAGGCGCTCCAGGCACCGCTGAAATTGGCGCTGTCGCCCTCGGGATGAGTGTCGAAAAAGGCCACCTCGCTCAATCGCCCCTGACGGATCGGTGCCAGGCTGAGGATCCGCAACCCGCCCAT
Source organism: Candidatus Multivoradales bacterium (assembly GCA_965248925.1). Taxonomy (GTDB): domain Bacteria; phylum Acidobacteriota; class Thermoanaerobaculia; order Multivoradales; family J023; genus CBDFLE01. Next base: position 272,692 of record CBDFLE010000006.1, read on the forward strand.
GTAGTTGGCCTGGTAAGTGTGATCGCCTTGGACGTACTGGTTGTGATCGATCGACGGTCGACCCGCCTGGATGTAGACCTGCGGCGGCGGCGGCGCGTCGAGATCCGAGAGATCCCAGATGTAAGTTGTGGTCTCGTGGCCGAATCGCTGCTCGTCGAGTTCGTCATCTTGGAGAAAAAAGGCGTGGTCGCCGGTCAAGGAGCCTTGGTGGACGTAGGCCCGGCCCGCGTAGTCGGTGCGCGACAGCATCCGCGGCGCCGTCTTGTTGGACACATCGACAATGGTCAGGCTGTCGGTGTTGGAGGCAAAGCAAATCTCGCGCCCCTGATGCTCGGCGTCTGGACCGCGATAGGTCACGCATTCCACGTCGTGGGTGTAGCCATCGTCGGCAAAGCAGCCGACAAACTGCGGCGACCGCGGTTGGCGGATGTCGATCATGTAGATACCGCCAGCGCAGGTCTCAGGCTCTGTGCCCACGGCGAAGGCAAAACCGGTGTCGGCATTGATCGCCAAGTTGTGGGCCCGGCGAAAGCCGGCGTGATGGGCGTCTTCGGTGAACTCGCGCGGCGCCGCATTGACGTTGCGCAGGCGGCGCAGGTCGAACACCTGCATGCCGTGCTCACCGGCAAAATCGGCAACGACAAAGGCATGATCGCGGTAGACCTTGATGTCGCGCCACGCGGAATCCACATCGTGGGTGGCCAAATTGCCGACGTAGATCGGACTCTCCGGAGCGCTGACATCGACAAAGGAGACGCCGTTCGAGCGCCCGACCAAGGCGTAGTCCTTGCCCGTCTGCGGATCCCGCCAGCTCCACATGTCGTTGCCAGTGCCACCGCCGATTTCGGCCAGCTGAAGAAACGACACCAAATCGACATTGCGGCAAGGGAAGATATCCGCCATCCCTCCCTGACAGCTAACCGGCGCGGCCAGGCTGTAGGCGATCTTCGCCATCGCGTCGTGTCCATGGGCGAGGATCGACATCTGCGACGGCGACAGATACTTCTGATGCTGCAACATGTCGGGAATGTGGCAGGGGTAGGCGGACAGCGTCCACAGCAACGAAACCAGAACCAGCCAGTAGGTGCGACGCTTCATCGGGACCTCCAAAGCGCTTGCGCGCGTAGTACACACACCATAGTAAACGACCAAGTCGCCCAACCACATCCCTGGGACGGATCGCCAGCTGGCGGTGACAAGACTCCGGCTACCGTCCAGCCTCGCTTCACGGCCCGATGCTAGAGTCAGTCCACCCTACTTCGACTCGAGATTCCGCTGTCACCAAGCTCATCAGCAGACAAGGATTCAGTTTGATGAAGATCCTCACCACCCCCGAAGAACGCTTCCAAAATCTGCCCGACTACCCCTTCGAGCCTCACTACGTCGAGATCGCCGACGGCTTGCGGATGCACTACGTCGACCAAGGGCCGCGAGACAGCGAGCCGATCTTGATGCTCCATGGCGAACCCTCATGGTCGTACCTCTACCGCTTCATGATCCCGCCCTGCGCCGAGCAACGACGGGTAATTGCCCCGGATCTGATCGGCTTCGGCAAATCGTCCAAGCCAGCGGCGGTGAGCGACTACTCCTATCAACTGCATTTGGACTGGATGGTCGCCTTCATCGAGCGCCTCGACCTACGGCGTATCACCCTCTTCTGCCAGGACTGGGGAGCGTTGATCGGCCTGCGTTTGGCGGCCGAGCAGGAGCATCGCTTCGCCCGCATCGTGGTCGGCAACGGCAGCTTGCCCAGCGGCGATCAAGCGCTGCCCGGAGCGTTCAAGATCTGGCGCGCCTTCGCCCTCTATTCGCCGTGGTTCCCGATCGGCCGGATCCTCAACCTGGGAAGCCGCCGCCAGCTCAGCTCGGCGGAGCGCCGGGCCTATGACGCCCCCTTCCCCAGCAAAGCCTACAAGGCCGGCGCGCGGGCCTTCCCCGCCCTGGTGCCGACCTCACCCGATAACCCGGCCAGCACCGCCAACCGGCGCGCCTGGAACTATCTGGGAAACTGGCGAAAGCCCTTTCTGACCACCTTCTCCAGCGGCGACCCGATCAACCGAGGGGTCGACAAGATCTTGCAGCGGCACATCCCCGGTGCCCAACAGCGCGATCATCTCAGGGTGCGCGGCGGCCACTTCCTGCAAGAAGATTCCCCGACCCAGCTGGCGCAGGCGATCTTGCAGTTGATCGAAGAAACTGCCTGAAGTACTTGATCGCTGCCCCTAGCAGCACAAAGGTAAGGAGCCGGGCGCTCTAAACACCCGACTCCAGAGGGACTAGGACGCTGATCCGGGGAGGTCAGTCAGCGCATTGATGACCGAAGACACCGTCGAGATCGAAGCCATCAGCGGCAACCCCCGCGAAGAAATCACCCGGGTCGCTGATATCGACGATCAGCAGCACCCTGGTCTCGGCCAGCGGCCCCAAGTCGAGTTCGCCGCTCTGGCACAGACTGCCGAGATCGACCCACTGATAGTTGTCCGGCGACTGGGCGTAGACGGTAATCGCCTCTGGCGATTGGGCACAGCTCTTGTTGGCAAAGCTGGTCTCGACCACCGTGAGATCAGTACCCGGTCCGTTCAGAATCGCTTGCTCGAACTCCAACTCAACCAGGCCACCGTAACCCAGGCTGACGAAGTTCAAGCGATCCATGCCGTCGGGCGCTCCGCGTAGATTGGCCAAGTTCAACCGCTCCGCCTCGACCGCGCTACCGTGCCCGGTGACGCCTCCTTTTTTGCCGGCCTTGCCTGGGAAGCAGGCGCCCGCGGGCAGAGCCATCGGCTGCTGCACGGTCTCCGGGCAGATGTTCATCGTCATGTCGCCGGTGCCGGAAGAATCCCAGCTCAGCGCGTGGGGCTGCGCCACCACGGTGTAAGCCAGCCAACCACTAGCACCGAAGAGAGTGTTGCGACCGCTGGCGCCAAAACCCACCTGGAAGGCCGCACCGGTCTGCGAAACCTCAATCTCGGCACCAGCGTAGAGGCCACGGCCGATCATCTTGCCATCGAGAACCTGGTAATAGTGCCAACCGCCGATGCTGATCGGGCCGCCCAATGAGGCGTAGGCCATCTCGGGCAACGCCAGGTGCGGGCTCCCCGCTGGCGCGCTGTTGGCGCGCTGGCTGAACTCGAAGCGGAGGTCGAGGATGGCGTTCGCATTGGCAGCACTGTGCACCCGGCCGTAGACCGTCGCTCTGCCCCCCTCGTACTCCACCAGATCGATCGCGTCGCTGACCACGAAGTCACGGCCAATACCGCTGAGGATGAAGGCGTAGACCCCCAAGTTAGCCGACAGGTAATCGAGATCCGGCGCCGACTCTTCGATGCAAACCCGCGTGCAATGTTCCAGGTCGAGGTTGAAATCGCCGTTGCCGTCGGTTTGGATCCACCCGTTGTAGGGCTGGCTGTGAACCCACCAGGTGAGCCAACTCGAAGCACCGTAGCGGGCGCTCTTACCATTGGCGCCAAAGCCGACCTGGAAGGCCGGGCCACGCTGGCTGATCTCGACCACCGCGCCAGCAAAGTCGTCGACACCGGTCAGGGTGCCGCTGAAGTCGCTGTAGTAATGCCAGGTCGAGGAGTCGATCGGGCCACCATTCTCGCTGTAAGCCGCCGAGACAAGCTCCTTCTTGGGGCTGCCGGCAGGCGCGTTGCGGGTGAAGCCGCTGAGCTGGACATCGACCGCGAACGCCTGAGCAGGGTTCGACTCCCGGCGGGCGATACCGCTGAGCTGAGCAGTGCCATCAGCGAATTCTTGCAAGTTGCCGGGCTTGCCGTCGAAGACGAAGTCTCTGCCGATGCCCGGTAGCCACATCGCGTGACCGCCACCGTGGTGACCCCACTGATCGCCGTCCGCTCGGTCGACGCAGTTCTCGTCCGGCTCGCCAGGCACTTCCGGCGGTTCACCACAGAGATTGTCGCCCTGGTTGTTGTTGTAACTATCGAGCTGGTCTTTGATCGAGTTGGCCAGATCGCGGTCAGAGCCGGTCGGCCGACTGCCCGGCGGGAAGGCACCGAGAAAGGCGTCGGCGTCGGCCACCACCGAGTCGATGACCGAACTCGAACCTTCGAGCAGATTCAATTTGGTCGCTACCAGATGCCGGCCCAGGCGGCTGGCGGCATCAGAGCCACCGTAGCGCAGCAGATTCATCATGCCGTTTTGGTCGTAGGTCGCATCGCCGATCTGCAGGCTGTAGGTATTCCAGTTGCTGGAGTGATTCTTCCAATACCCCGGCGTCCGTGGACACCAGTCGTCTCCTTGACCGGAGGTCGCAATGGCGGGCTGAGCGAGCGCTATGACTAAGCAGGCGAGCATGATTAGCATCGATCCATGTCGCTGAGTGGTGTTATTGGGACGCATCGTTCGTCTCCTCGATTTTCGGTCGCGGCCTGTCTGCCGCGGATTTTCTTGTTGTGTCATCCCCTTCATTCGCAACCCCCATGCCAACTCTAAACTTCTTCCTAATTCTTGAAACCACATGAGTTAGTGGTAAATCTATTAGATTTATATAAGACTATACACAACTGTCAGGCAAGTGTCAGCGAGCTGACGCCACAGTGTCAATAAGAGGCGCAGGCAAGAGTCGAGCGAGTCGTTCGGCAGCTTTTAGCAGCAACAAATAATCCGCGGGCAGCTGCAAAACCCGCGGATTCAAAGTGAGCAAAGAAATCTGCCTAAGATGACTCTCCTCAACTTGCAGTGGGTACCGGAGGCTGTAGTTTGATGCCGCCACAGTTGAGGAAGATCATGGCAGAGAGTGCTTGATGGGAGTGGAAACCAAAAGCACGTCGGGCGATCATTCTGATCTTCCCGTTGATGCCTTCGACGAGTCCATTGGTGAGTCGTGTTCTGATGTAGGCGAGAATGCCGACCCGGTGTTTGCGGATCGTTCGAGCGGCCTTGACAAAGGGCTTGATCTTAGATCTCGACGCCCAAGCCAGCCATTCTCCAAGTTCCATCTCTGCCCGCCAGGGTTGGCGATAGTCGAGGGCTTGAGCCAACGTCTCCTTGAGGAGGTAAGCCCGGTACAGCCGCCGGTTCTCAGCTTGGATCTCCGCCAGCTTACTGCGCTGGTTGCGACTCAAGTTCCAAGGATTCTTGAGCAGGACGTATCGCGTGCTCTTGACGGCTCGGGCCCTCTCGGGATCGATCGCCAGCTCGCGGACGATGCTGACCGTCTCGATCTTCTGGCACTGCTCCTCGCCGAGGAGTTCGAAGAAGGGCGCCAGAGTCTCGGAACTCTTGCCTTCGCCCGTCCAAACGACGCGACGGCGGTCATGGTCGACGACAATCGTCAAGTACCGATGCCGCTTACGATAGCTGAACTCATCGATGCCAATCCGGCGCAGGCCCAGGAGGCGCTCAGGATCGAGGCGACGTGCCACGACCCGCTTGACGATCGAACCGACGGTCTGCCACGAGATGGCGAGGAGTCGTTGGACTTGGGTCTTGTCAGTGACTTGTGCCAGATAAGCGGCCAGCTCTTCAAAGTCGTAGGAGAAGCGGCTACCCCGGTCGGCCCATGGCACCTGCTCGACGCGCACACCGCAATCGCGGCAGTTCACCCGCCACGGCTCATGAATCAGCTCCACAGACGCCCGTCCCCACGGGACATGCCGCCACCGGCGCAGAGGTCGGCGGTCATACCGCGAGGCCTTCCGGCCGCAGTGCCCGCACCGGGAAATACGCCAGGTCGGCCGGACCTGGATCGCGAGTCCACCCTCGACGGTGAACGCGACGTCTTCGACGTACATCTTCGTGACAGCCAGAAGGCGACGGAATACAGTAGTGATGCGCATGGGGTGACCCTTCCTCCTCGGTTTTGTAGTACTTCCAAGGAGAACAGGAAATCCTGTGCGTTTTCAACTACTTACAGCCTCATCATTTCGCCATGCTTGCTGCCGGCCGCCCTCGCCCGTCTACGGGCGGCCGGCAGCAAGTGTGGCGAAATCCACCACTCCTATTTGAGGAGAGCCGAATTTCTGACAAGGAGTCGAGACCCCTCTGTGCCAATGTAAGTGAGACACTCAAGTACCGAGAAATTAGTGAGGGTGTGGAGAGCAATCACCATGGCGAGTCCAAGCCACGAGCTGCGAGATATGGGTGCTGACCGACCAGATCCCGAGGTAGCTGAGAAGGCGAAGCGGCGGCGGTACAGCGCGTCGTACAAGCTGCGCATCGTCCAGGCCGCCGACGCCTGTAGCAAGCCCGGCGAGATTGGCGCCCTGCTTCGCCAGGAGGGTCTGTATTCCTCGCTACTGTCGACGTGGCGCCGTCAGCGCGACACGGGAGCTCTGGCCGGTCTGTCGAAGAAGCGCGGTCGCAAGCGTCGACCGGTCTCTGCCGAGGCCCGCCGCGTCGCGGAGCTTGAGCGTGAGAATGCCCGGCTCAAGCATCAGCTGTACAAAGCCGAGACGATCATCGATGTCCAAAAAAAACTTTCCCGGCTGCTAGGGATCGAGCCGAGCGAGAGCCAGCCATGAGCGCTGTGGCGCCGCTGGCCGAGACGGTGGGGGTGCAAGCAGCCTGCGTCGCCTTGGCGGTCCCCAGAGCCACTTTCTATCGCCGCCGTCGGCAGCAGAGCGCAGGGCCGCAGCTATCAACGCGGCCTCGACCGCCGCTGGCATTGACGCCCGCTGAACGCCAGGAGGTCCTCGATGTGTTGCACTCGGAGCGCTTCGTCGACCGCTCGCCGCGTCAAGTCTGGGCGGCGCTGCTGGACGAGGATCAGCGCCATATCTGCTCGGTGCGCACCATGTACCGGGTCCTGGAGTCTGAGGGCGAGCTGCGCGAGCGACGCCGTCAGCGGCGTCATCCCAACTACACCAAGCCCGAACTGCTGGCCACAGGGCCGAACGAGGTGTGGTCGTGGGACATCACCAAGCTCAAGGGCCCGGTGAAGTGGACCCACTACTACCTTTACGTAATTCTGGACGTCTTCAGCCGCTACATCGTCGGCTGGATGCTCGCCTGCCGCGAGTCCGGAGGGCTCGCGAAGCGGTTGATCGCCGACAGTGTTGAGAAGCAAGGTGTTGAGCGAGATCGACTTACCTTGCACTCGGACCGCGGTTCGAGCATGACATCCAAGCCAGTGGCTCTACTGCTGGCCGATCTCGGGATGACACGGTCGCTGAACCGGCCCTACACGAGCAACGACAATCCGTTCTCTGAGGCCCAGTTCAAGACGCTCAAGTACCATCCGAGCTTTCCCGACCGCTTCGGATCACTGGAAGATGCACGAGCATTCTGCCGCTCGTTCATCGGCTGGTACAACACGCAGCACTACCACACAGGACTCGGCTTGTTGACGCCAGAGACCGTCCACTACGGCCTCACGGCCTCAGTACTGGAGCAACGTCGAGAAGTCCTCGCCGCCGCCTCAGCCGCTCATCCAAGCCGCTTCAAGCGGCGAGCGCCGGCTTTGCCGGAGCCCAGTGACAAGGTCTGGATCAACCCGCCGACCACCGCCGCCAGCACTGACCCAGTCGATACCGAGAACGTAGTGACACACCGCGTACACAACGACGCACCAGGCGAGACCCCTGGCTGCGCGCCCTCGCTGAAAGCGATGGTGCCGGAGCCACTACCGATTCCGTACTAATTCCCAGAAGAAAGTGTCTCACTTTCATTGACACATTCCGGACCAGGGTAGCCGGGACCGCGCAACAACTGCTAATGAGCCACGGCGGGACACTCACCAAGACGGCCCTCGCCGTACCCGGCGGGCAGCAGCGACATTGCTGGTGAATGTTGAAGAACGCGGTAACTAAAGCGGCCACTCAGGCCAAAGCCAGAGTGAATGCCACTAGCACCGAGGCCGGCCTGAAAAGCTGCGCCGTAGAGTTCCAACTCGAACTCCGCACCGGCGAAGCTGCCAAAGCCGATGAGCTGGCCGGATAGTTTTCGGTAGAAGTGCATAGCCGCGGGGTCCATCCTTCCGCTGTGCTCAGAGTCAACCTTCGCCTCGACCCGATCGCTCAACAGCCACTCGAGTTCGAGACCGGAATTTGAGTCTGCCGTGCTACGCAGGATGCCGGTGACCCAAGCGTGTGGCGCCACCAAAGTGTTACCCCGCGGGTAGATCACCAGCTCCCCGTCAGCGAGCCTCAGGTCGCTGCTGAGCCCGTCCAGGGTGACGGCGAAGGGACCGGCGGAGCCTTGCGGGGTTCCAAGATCTGGCACCACCCGAGCGACGCAAATACGCTCGCAGAGGTCGAAATCGAGACTGAAGTCGCCGCCGCCTTGGCTCTGAAAATGACCCTGGATAGGCTGGCTAACAACCGTCCAATCGAGCCACGTAGAACCACCATAGTTGCGGTTCTTGCCGTTGGCGCCGGCGCCGACTTGAAAGGCCGGACCGCGTTGCTCCAACTCGAGCCGCGCGCCGGCATACTCGTCGACCCCGACCAAGCTGCCGCTGAAGGCGGTGTAGTAGTGCCAGCCGGCAGGTTCAATCGGGCCACCATGGTCGCTGTAGGCAGCATTGGCCAGCTCACGCTTCGGACTGCCGACCGGGGGTTGGGTGGTAGAGCCGGCGAGTACGACGGTAATCCGAAAACCCTCGGCGGGAGCCGAGCGCCGCCGTGCCACGCCGGTGAAGGTAGCGGTGCCATCGCCATATTCCGAAAATTCAGCCGGTTTGGCTGGATCGAAGATGAAGTCTTGGCCAATGCCCGGCAGCCACATCGCGTAAGCAGCGGTGGCACCGAGCACCGGATCAGGATAGGCGAGATTGACGCACTTCTGCTCACTCACCGGTCGCGGCCCTGCGGCGGCCAGAGACGGCAAGACGGCGGCAAGCAAAAAGGCGGTGAACAGCTGCGAACAATGAGCAGTCTGGCGCATGGGGTTCTTTCCCGTCTTCAACGCGGCCTAAGGAGCACTGGGCCGCTGGGTTCTTGGAGTCGACACCAAGAGCCAATGCAACCCGCGGGCCAGCCTTCTCAAGACCTGTAACTATCTGAATCAAAACTCTTTACAGCTCCTATAGAAACTTCCACATAGCTCACTTCAAGGGTGTCAAAGGGTGTCAAAGGGTGTCGGCGACAGCTTCCTCGGGTGTCGAGAAGATTTGCGGGCGTGGTATCATGCCGACGTTCACCGGCCACATTTTTCGGCTATTCCGGCCACCCCACCGCTCGAGGAGCCCTTTTTCCCATGGCAGAAGAACGTGACGTTCTGGAGATCGACGTACTCTTCGTCGGCGCTGGCCCAGCCAGCCTGGCGGGCGCCTACCAGCTGGCGAAGCTGATCGAAGAGCACAATGAGAAGGGCGAAGGCGAGTCCATCGAGATCGAGATCGGAGTGCTGGAAAAGGGCCAGGTGATCGGCGCTCACGCCCTTTCCGGCGCCGTAGTCGACACCTTAGCCTTCGCAGAACTTCTACCCGATTGCTGGCAAGAGGCGCCGTTCGAGGGAGTGGTCGAGAAGGAGTCCTTCCTCTACCTGAGCGAAAAGCGGCCCTCTCGCTGCCGGTGCCACCGCCGCTCGACAACCGCGGCAAGCGGGTGGCATCGCTGGGTAAGCTGATGAAGTGGCTGGCGGAAAAGGTCGAAGATGCCGGAGTAGATATCTTCTGCGAATTTCCCGCCACCCAAGCGCTGATCGAAGACGGCAAAGTCATCGGCGTGCGCACCGGCGACAAGGGCCTCGATCACCAGGGCAACAAGAAGAGCAACTACGAGCCCGGCGTCGACATCCACGCCCAGGCCGTGGTCTTGGGCGAGGGCCCGCGCGGCACCCTGGCCAAGCAGCTCGAAGCCCACTTTCCGCTCACCGAAGGCAAGAATCCACAGGTCTACGCCATCGGCCTGAAAGAGATCTGGCAGCTGCCCGAGCAGCGCCTGGCCCCAGGCGAAGTGATCCACACCATGGGCTGGCCGCTCGACAATGAGACCTTCGGCGGCGCCTTCATCTACGGCATGCAGGACAATCAGGTGATCATCGGCCTGGTGGTGGGGCTCGACTACACCCACCCGATGCTCGACCCGCACACCGAGTTCCAGCGTTTCAAGACCCATCCCAAATTCGCCGAGCTGCTGCGCGGCGGCAAGATGGCCTTCTACGGCGCCAAGGCGCTGCCCGAGGGGGGGTGGTACTCGATGCCACGGCTGTGGGGAGACGGCTTCCTGCTGATCGGCGATTCCGGGGGCTTCCTCAACGGCATGAAACTCAAAGGCATCCACCTGGCGATGAAGAGTGGCATGTTGGCGGCCGAGACCATCTTCGAGGCGCTCAAAGAAGGCACTGTGACCGAACGGCGGTTGGCCCGCTTCGCAGACAAAGTCGAGGCTAGCTGGATCAAGCAGCAGATGTGGTCGACGCGCAACTTCCATCAAGGTTTCGAGCACGGTCGCATGTTGGGCTTGCTCAACACCGGCTTGGGCCTCCTCACCGGCGGCCGCGGCTTCGGCATCTTCGACCGTCTACACGCCGAACCCGGCCATCAGCGGATGCGCCACTTGCACCAAGGCTTAAGCACCCCCCAGCCCCTCGAAGTCGACGGCGAGCTGACCTTCGACAAGCTTGCCGACCTCTACAACTCCGGCACCGCCCACGACGAAGAGCAGCCCGTCCACCTGTTAGTCGCCGACCCCGAGCATTGCGTCACCACCTGCGCCGCCGAATACGACAGCCCCTGCCAGCGCTTCTGCCCGGCCAACGTCTACGAGATCGTCGACCAGCCCGACCACCCCAGCGGCAAGCGCCTACAGATCAACGCCAGCAACTGCGTCCACTGCAAAACCTGCGACATCATGGACCCCTACCAGATCATCACCTGGGTGCCCCCAGAAGGCGGCGGCGGGCCGAATTACTCGAAGATGTAGCGGCTTGATCGCCAAGATCTTCAAGAGCGCTAGAAGGCGACTAGTTATCTGCGCTGAGCCAGGGAGAGTAGGATAGAGGCTGGCCAAGAGGAGGAACCCATGGCGACCACGGAAATGCTACCGAAGGAGCGCATGCTCCAGACGATCCAAGATCTACCCGAGGATAGCTCCTATGAGGAGCTTCTGCGCGAGCTGGCGTTTGCCCAGATGATCGAACGCGGTCTAGCGGACGCTGAGGCAGGGCGAACCATCAGCCACCAGGAGATGGGCCGGCGGATTGCCTCATGGGGAAAGTAAGGTGGACTAACGAGGCAGAACTCTGGCTGCGCGACATCCACGACTACATCGCCGCCGCCGGGGCACGCATTGGCACCCATCTCGACCAACACACCACGCCAATCGGCGACTTCGACATCCTGATCGCGGCCCAGGCCATCGCCTGCGGCTTGATATTGGCAAGCAACAACCTGCGTGAATTCGATCGCGTCCCTGGTCTGAAGACCGCCAATTGGGTCTGACTCCTGCAACACAGCGACGCATTGAATCGACAGGTTCTCGTCGATCTTGAATCTCGTCGCGACCTACGCTGACAGGGGAATGAGCCTCTCGCGGGCAAGCTCAGCAGCGTAGGCCAGCGTCGCCCGAACGGCCTCGGCGGTCACCGGCGGATACGACACCAGGATCTCATCGATGCTCTGTCCCACGGCGAAGTTGTCCAGGATCACCGACACCATGACCCGTGTACCAGCAATACACGGCTTCCCGTGGCAAACACTTGGATCGACTGAGATGTATTCACGCCAGTTCATCGGGGAACTCCTCCTTGGCATTTTCTACGGTTCTGCGGCTGCCGTCAAACCGCTCGGCACGGCCCCTACTTCTGGCGGCAGGGCCGGCGACCACCACTTCTTCACGTTCCGAGTCGCCAGCGAAAGTCTCAATGCCAGCAGTGGCGACAGGTCCGGCGACAGGAAGACCGCGGTGTTCGAGCCAAGGGAAGATCTAAATCTCAATGCCAGCAGTGGCGACAGGTCCGGCGACCCCAAGGCCTTCTCGCCATGCTCTCGACCCACCGAAAGTCTCAATGCCAGCAGTGGCGACAGGTCCGGCGACTCTGGGATCTGTATCGCTAGCTTGACTACAAGCACGTCTCAATGCCAGCAGTGGCGACAGGTCCGGCGACAGTAACTGTAGCGCCGAATCGATCTGTGATTCACTTCGTCTCAATGCCAGCAGTGGCGACAGGTCCGGCGACTGTTTCAAACAACTTGCGAGCATTCCGTTACGGCGGCGGTCTCAATGCCAGCAGTGGCGACAGGTCCGGCGACTTCCGTACTGCTGATCGCCGACCATGGCGGGACTACAAGGTCTCAATGCCAGCAGTGGCGACAGGTCCGGCGACATCACCCAGTGGAAACCACGAGAAACAAGCGACTTATGACCCCCAATTCGACGGGTGATCGCAAACCACTGGCGATTACCCCGTTCTGACCCGATTCTGCTCCGAACCAAGCCTCGCAAACTATTGAATCCACAGCGCTTACCTCCTTCCTGCACATGATCATGTGCATCCTATCCGGCTAAGTCCTTTGTTCTCTGTCATCTGCGCTCCATTTACGCCTCCTTGTTGGCAATTTCTCCAACCACCCGTCGAAACGAGGGGATCCGCTACCTTCTCTCATCACCCTCCGCCGATCCTCAGAGCACCCTAGCGCACCCTCGCCAGCTCTTCGTCCGGTGGCTCGATATCACCAAAACCGACACTCTTCGCCGCGCAGCGAGAGCACACCCGGTACATCCGCACCGAGCCGTTCTCCTTGATTCGTAGAACCTTCTTCAGCCGATCCCTCAGCTTGGTCACATCAGCCTCCCGCAAGCGGCATTCAAACACCGAGTACTGCACCCGCTCGCCCCAACCCTCGAGCACGTCCGCCACCCTACACCGCACTCGGTCCGAACGGATGTCATAGGTCACCAGCCACAAGTGAGCTGTCGCTGCCATCACGCCGGCCTGACCAGCGGCCGATAGCTATCGAGACGGCCGAGGGCAATCTCACGCAGCGCGACCGCTTGCTCGAAAAGAAAGCCACGATACGAGACCGCCTCCTCGCTGCCCCGCGGGGTGAAGGTATCCAGCAATCGACGCTCGAAGGCCGTGAGATAACGCTTACGCAGATCGCGCGACATCCACACGGCGCCACCAGGCTGTAGCTCGAAGTCTTCCTGCCTGGCCTCGCGGCGGCGCAGCAAGGCCAGCGCCAGGCCGTCGACCAACCAGCGGAACTCCTCCTGGATATCCGACGCCAGCGAGGGATAGCGGTCACTCCGCTGGTGATAGATGCCGAGATGCGGATTCAGCCCGGCGCTGACCAGGGCGGTTGCGGCATGCTGAAATAGCAGGTGATAGCCGAAGGAAAGCAGACTGTTGACCGGATCGGTAGGCGGGCGGCGGCGCCGACCTGAAAACTCGAAGCCAGCTGGCAAGACCTCGGCAAAGCCGGCGAAATACAAGCGTGCCGCGCGTCCCTCCAAGCCGCGCAGGGTGCCGGTGTCGTCAGCCTCCAGCGCGCTCCGTGCCAGACTGCGGATGGGCCCGGTCACCCCGCGGCCAAGGCCCAGCCGGGCAAGCTGGCTAGCCTGGTTGCGCAGCTTGCCGGCGACAATCACCCGCGCCACGGCCAGGGCGCGGCGATCATCGGCGAGCAGCACAGCCTGCGCCTGCCAGATCCGCCAATCAGCCGCCGGTGCTGCCACGCCGGCGCGGATCCGGCCGCGAGCATCGCACATATAGGTCGGTACGCCACCGATGGCCAGGCGCTCGACGGCGGTCAGAGTGGCCCGGCCGTGACCGAGAATCGTCAGATGCAGAATACCGGCCAGGGGCAGCCGCTCCCTGGGGCGCGACGGATGCTCGAGTACCAGGGTTTCCTTCTCCACCCGCATCGATGTTTCATGATCACCGAGATAGAGCGGACGCTTGGCCGGGAAGGCTTCGCGAGCCGGTCCCAGATCGATGTCCTCTAGCGGCGGCGGGCCGCCCTCGGCGCCGCTGCTCGGCCGGCCGAGGCGGCGCAAACGCTCGAAGGGTACCGCCGCCAGCCATGACATGGCCGGGGGAGGCACCTCTTCCTGTCGGCGCCCGCCATCGTGCTTCGCCTCGTCGATCACCAGCGAGCGACAGAACAGATAGCCGAGATAGCCGAAGCCGTCGGCCATTGAGCGCACTGAGGTCTTGCCCTCGTGCAAGGCCAGGCCCAACTCGCCGAGGGCGCGCCGCGCGACTTGGTGGGCGCGCTCGGCGGCGGCCAGATCCTTGGTCAGCACTACGAAGTCGTCGGCAAAACGGACCAGACGAAAGCCCTCGCCGAGGATCGCTTCGTCAAAGCGATCCAGAAAGAGGTTGGCGAGCAGCGGTGAGATCGGCGCCCCCTGCGGCAGACCCCGACTACGGCCGATCCGCCGGCCGTCGAAGTAGACCGGCACGGTAATCCAATGGCGAATCACCCGCACCAGCGGCTCGAAGGGGAAGAGCGCATCGAGCACCGCGAAGAGGCGATCCCATTCGACAGTGTCAAAGAACGCTTCGATATCGGCATCGAGCACATAGCGGTAGCCATCCTCCCAAGCTCGCTGAATGGCGCGCGCCGCGCCCTGCCGGGAGAAACCCCTGCGGTAGGCGAACGACTCGTCCTCGAGCATCGAATCGATGGCCGGCAACAGCGCCTGGGCGGCGGCGCGCTGGAGCACCCGATCGGCCGCCGTCGGCACCGCCAGCGGCCGCCAGCCGCCAGACGGCTTGGGAATCGCGCAGCCGGCGAGAGGTTGCGCCCGGTAGCAGCCGTCGAGCAGCGACCCGGCCAGACTTGCGAGAGCTGGCGGCCCGAGGTCGGCGAGGGACTGTGGGGATTGGTGGTCAACACCCGCGGCCGACGATTGGGTGGCAACGTGTTCGAGTGCCGTGGCCAGCGCGGCCGGCCTGGCGACTTCTTGCAAGTAAGTCCGTGCCGGCCGCCACGGCCCCTCACCGTCCGGGCTGCCGGCGAGGCGGAAGCGACCGAAGCCGTAGCGCACGCTCTGACCCACATGGAGATGCTGCAAGAGGGCCAGGAGAGCGCACCAGTCGGGGGTCAAGCCGGCCAGTTCGAGGGTGCCCACCAGCCCTCCCTTGAGCTGGCCTCGGGGCCGGCCCGGCTTGCCCCCCGGCCGGCCACGGGTGGGCACATCGAGCCACAGCAGAGCCGCCGGGTCGGCGCGGACGGCCGCTGGCATCGCCGGCACCGCCCCCGGCGACGGCCGCCCCGCCCGCAGGTCGGCAAAGCGCCGCCAGCAGCGGGCGAGGAATGCACCGGCAGGAAAGTAGGTGCTGTCGAAGTGGCCCTTGGGGCGCTGCCGCGCGCCCCGCGGACGCGGCCGACGGAGCTCCAGGGGAGAGAGGAACTGCAAGGTGGCCACCCCACGCTCGGCGAGTGCCCGCGCGGTGGCCTCGACATCGGCCAGCTCCGGCGCGCCCAGGCGTTGCACCTCCGCGACCGCAAAGTTGCCCCACAAGGTGCGTTCCGAAGCGGCCGGCCTGGGCTGTCGGCTCACCACTTCGAGTCTCTCCAGGGCAGCCGGCAGCGCATCGATCGCCTCGCCCACCACGGTCAGCCCGAAGACGTAGTCATCACCAGCGGCAAACCGCACCCGCCCCGACTCGACCGCCGCCGGCATCACCTCCGGCAAGGCGTGGCCGAAGATCTGGCAGAGCAGGCCATGAAGCACCGGCTCGTGGCGCAGGTGGAAGCGGGTGCTGGCGCTCAGCCGCAGGCGGATGACCAGCCGCTCGATCGGCGGCAAGCTCAGCATCGAGCCGTCGGGCAGGCGATGGCGGGTCATGAATCCTCCTGGGTGCGCGGCCGACCGCCTCAGCTCTCGGCGATGGGTTCACGAATTCCGGTCCCGGCGCAAACTTGCCAGCTGCGCGCCTAGCTGGTTGAAACCAGCGGCGCCGGAGGGCGAATCTGCTGCACCTCGTCCTGGAGAGGCACCGGGGTTCGAAGGTGAACCTGGAGAGCCGCCCTGGCCGCCTTTCGGCGGGCGGGGACGCCTCCTCTCGGCCTGCTCGGCCACCAACAGGCGGGCGGTCCAGCCCAAGATCCAGCGCCAGGTAGTGAGAGGGCGGTCAGGGTGCTCGTCCAGAGCTGCTGCCAACAAGGCTGCCAGGGTCGTGAGGTGTGCCATGACCTCGTGCTGATTCTGTGCCGTGGCTCGATCCAAAGCAGGAGCTGCCTTGAGAAAGAGGCGAAAGGAGGCGAGGTCAGGAGCTTGCCGCAGGTAGCCGAGGAAGGTCTCCAGGGTGCCGCGCTTGAAACCGGTCTGGCCCGGGCTGTGGGACGCTGGGTCAAGGCGCGGTATCGGCGTGGTGATCAGCTCAGCCGCCAGCTCAGCCGCTTCGCGAATCAGGGATTCTTTCTCCCTCGGGGTCAGCACGTCCAAACAATCGTGATCACTCATCAGCCGCCCCCTGAAGTCCGTGGCAAGGACAACTCCGCCGCCAGGGTGGCGAGGGTGGCCGCCTGGCTCTGCTCCAGCCCACAACGGTGGATGCAGTCCTCGACCAGCTGATTCACTTCCGCTGCGTCACCAGAAACCCAACAAGTCCCCTTGAGCCCGGTGTGCAGACGAAAGCCAACAGCGGTAATCCGGACTCTGCCCAAACCGTCGTATTTCGCTCCCCCCGGGCGCGGTGCGAAGCGGCCGATCCCGAGGCTGAGAAAGAGGGCACCGAGATCCTGACGAGACACGTTGCGCAATCGCAGATCGGTATTCAGCACGGCGCCAGGCGGGATGGCAAAGGCCGGGATAACGCGAGGGGGCTGAGAATGGGCCGGCAGGTCGCCGTAGAGCCGATAGTAACCCCGAGTGGAGTTGCGGGGCGGGTAAGCTACCGAAATCGAAATCCGCTGGGCCACCAGGTCTCCGGCAGGAAACGCGTCGTCGAAGCTCACCCGGCCCATCAGACCGAGCCCACCAAAGAGACCGGCGGCCGGGGAGCACAAGCCGTACTTGGGAATATGTCCTTCCGCTGTCGCTTGCCGGCTGCCGGTCAGGGCTTCGAACATAGCGCGACAGGCGCCCTTGAGTCCCGAGCCGGGGAGGATCGGCACCCCACCCAGGCGCGCAATCTCCTTGACCGCCCGGCCATCCTCCCCCAGGCTGAAGCCGCCCGAACCCACATGGACGGGGCCGAGGGCTTCGATCTCCAGGGTGACGGTACCCGAGCGTCGAGGAGCGTCCGCATCGCCCTGGGGCAGCCGGTCATGAAAGATCGGCTCCACCCTCGGGCCCGGTGGGGAACGGGGAATGGTGAAGTGATTGCGCGGCGGGCTGGGGGGTGTGAGCATAGCCTCTCCTCATCACTCAGGCATTGGTAGATCTGGCAAGAAAATGGTCAATAGCAGCGGGCAGTGCCTCCTCGATCAAGAGATCACCGACCCTAGCCAGCGAACTACCGCTGAGTTCTAGGCGACTGCCGCGCCAGGTCGGCTGCCGGGAGACATTCGCGGAAAGCTCCAGGGGGTCTTCGGCAACCAGACCGTACTCCCTGACCTCTCCACCACTGGCTAAGTTGGCAACGCCATGAAGCCATGGCGCGAGCCCCTCACCATCGCTGCCGGCAGCGGTCGCAGGTTGTACACTTTCAAAGCGCAGAGAACCGAGGCTTGCCCGCATCCTCCCGAGGCCGCGGGCCTTACCGAAACCGAGGCCGAAGTCCCCTTCGTCGAGAGCCCGCACCAGCACGAAGATCAAGGCCAGCTGCCAGAGCTGGATGTTGCGAAAAGGAATCTCGGCAAAGAAGCGCCCACCGGTGATCACCTCGATCTCGAACAGCCCACCGCTCTGCACCGCCTGGCCGGTCTCACGATCGATGGCAACCTGGGTGCGACGCTCCGTCCGGTTGGCCACCACCGCGCCACGACGCATGGCCTCGGCATCGGCCAGCGGCTGCCAGGGGAATGCGTCCAGCACCGACATCCGGCCACTGACGGTCAACGAGCCAAAGGTGCGACACACCGGGCATTGGCGCTTGAAGATCGCCGAGGTGGGAGTCGTGTCGGGTCGTCCGGCACGTTTGCAACTGGGCCCCGCCGGCTGCCGGGCGCCACCGTGCGAGTTCCCCTTCTTCTGGTCCTTGGCGACCGGATCGCAGACCGCCACACCCAGGCCGTAGAGTAGGCGCTCGGCATGGCTGCGCAGGGCGCCCTTGATGCCGGTTCCGGGAAAGAAAACGGTGTCACCCACCTCAGGATGGTAGGAGCGCACGAAGGCCATATCCGGTTGCGACGGGTCGACCGTCTCCCGACCGCTCTTGATCAGGGCGGCGCCCTGGGGGCTGAGCTCGAGCCGCAGGGTTCCATGGTTGAGCAAGCGTTTGAACATCAGGAAATCTCCGGCGACGGGGGTTGGGGGGAGGACTCGGCTGCGAGGGCGTCGACCAGGGTCTGGGTGGCGATTTCCTGCGCCTCGGCCCAGTCGGTCTCGGTGAAGCCGCCTCTGGCCAGCAGAGCTTGTGCCGAGGTTTCTCCGAGCGTCGCCTGCTCGAGGTGTACCCGGCCCAGGCCGCGAGAGGTCATGCCACCGATCAGAATGACCCCCTCATCGAGCATCTCGAGGGTCTTTAGCACCAGCGCCACCTGGGTGCTATTGCAATTCTCCAGCAGGATCTCGAGAGCGAAGGCGGCGCCCGGCGGCACCACCTCGGTGTCGTACTTGACCCGCGGCTGGGCGACCCCGAGATCGCGATTGATACCGACACCGTCGCGCACCTCGGTGCGGAGCAGGGTGGCGGGCACCAGGGGCAGGTCGCGCACAAAGACCCGCCCGCCGATCATCGTCGAGCCAAAGAGACCGCAGGTGATGCAGACTGTGCGGCAGACCTCGTCGAGGCTGACGCTGTCGCGCTGCTGCTTCGCCCTGGTCTCCAGAGCCGAGGTGCAGCGGCCCTGCTCATCCAGCACATCGCAGGCGCGAAAGTTCCCTTGACCTAGCCCACGAATCACCCGCTCGAGACCGCTGCGCAGAGCCCCTTTGATCGCGCTGCCAGGGAGATAGGGACGGCCGAGGGCGTCGCGCATGATGGGCTGATCTGTAGCTTCCGGATCCTGGGCCTTGCCGGCCCCAACTCGGATGCCGGAGACCGCTACCAGCCGGGCTCGAATGCGGTGCCGGCTGGTCAAGGCTGCAAAAGAGGTGAACTCGAGAAAGGGGCTCATCGCCGACCTCCGCGGGGCCTCTGCCGGTGTTGGTTCCTGGGCCGGGTCGCCTTGATGCGCGCTGCGCTCCACTGCTCTTCTTTGAACCGTGCCACCTGATAGGTCTGCTCGCGGATGACGAATCCGATCAGCAGGGAGGCCAGCCGGCGGCCAGCCGCTTCCTGATCTTCGGCTTCGTCTTCGTCTTCGGTGGGGGCGCCGCCGAGCCGTTGCCGAACCTGCTTGTCGAGCAAACCGAGCAGTTCGTGGCCTGGGCCGGCATCGTGCCCCCAACCCCGGCTCCCGCGGCCGATCTGGTAGCGCAAGTAACTCTCGACCACGGCCAGCGGCTCATTTTGGGTGGTCGCCAGCAGGCTGCGAAGCTGCGAAGTAGTGACCCTTGGATCGGGGAATCGAGGGCGCCGCTGCGGATCCTCGCCCATGTTCATCCATCTGGCAACTGCGTTAGCAAAGCGCTCCAAGAGCTTGCTGGAGGTTTGATCGGAAGGTTGATAGCTCTCTGACTTTTCAACGTAGGCTTGCGCGGCGACAACCAGCGCGCTCTTCTGGGTTTCGATCCAGGCGAGGGATTCGGGGCTCATTGTTCGGTCCTCCGGTCGGCCTTCCAGCCGGGTAGATGTAGATCGTCGGAAATGCGGACCCGGCCATAGCCCTGGGCGCGCTGACCGCCGAGCCCTCCGGACTCGATGGCCTCACACCGCGCGCGGTGTGAGGCGTCATCCGGCACCGCCAGAAGCAGGCAGGAGCCCACGCACACCACCGGTTCGAGATCCTTGAAACGGCCCGCCAAGGTGTCGAAGCCACCTCGCTGGTCAGCGCGGAGCGTCGCTGCCAGCAGCTCGGCGGCGGGCAGCTCGAGGGCCTGCAGGAAGGCCTGCAACACCGTCGTAGCTTGTGAGCCGGGGGCCAGGACCAGATCGTTCTCGAGGGTGACGGTGATCAGCAGTCGGCCGGGCCACGGCTCCTCCGCGGGTAGCTGACAAGTACTGCAGACCCGCCTCCAGGCTTGCCGCACGGCGGCATCCAGGGCCGCGAGGCGTGCATCGATCGAATCCTCGATCGCCGGCCGAACTCCGACCAGCTCAACTCGGCCGTAGCCTTGGCCACGACCGTGCCCGACCCGGATCACCCCCCGCTGAGCATCTTCGAGAAGCTGGCGTCCAGCAGCGTCCAGCCGGTCGACGCGGGCGCAGAAGCGGCTGCCGGGAGCAAGCAGGTCGAGGGAGAAGAGCTTGCCATCAACCCCCCGGCCACTGGCCACATCGAGGGCCAGGCGGGTGACCACCCGGCGCTCGGGCTCCACCGCATCCAGCCAACGGTCGACCGGCACCAGACGCGCGCCACAAGGCTGTCCCGCGGCCGGCGTGTGCCGACAGGTCTCGTCGAAGGCGCGATGGATACCGCGGTCGGCGAGCTGATTCTTGATCCAGCCCAGGATCAAGCGATCCATGCCACCGTGGGCCCAGCCTTCAAACTTGCAAACGCCAAGGGAGAGAGGTGCTGGCCGCGGCCGGCGGCGGTCTTCGCTATCGACGGCCACTCCATCGGCAAAGCGCAGGCAGGTCGATTCGTCGAGCAGCAGGCGGCGGAAGACCGGGTCTGCAGACTGATCCTCGGTAGTTCCGCGAGCCGTCATGGCGGCGGTCACCAGCGCGCCGCGCAGCGTCGAGGCGCGCACGAAGCCGAGACTGCGGTGGTAGTTGTTGGTGAGAAAGAGAGTATCGCCGAGACAGAGGGGCTCTCTGGCCTCGAGGGTCAGCTCGAGTGAAGTGGCGTCGGGCAAAGGCAGGCTTGCCGGCATCTCGCCCCGGAACCTGGCGGCCGATACCGACTCGAGGCGTATGCTCACCTGGCCGAGGCCCGCGGAACGACCGCCACCGATGGCGAAGACCGCTTCGGCCGCGGCCGCGAGACACTTGAGATCGTCGGCACCATGCTCGGTATCGGCGAGCAGGTGGGTGACGTCGACCTCAGCGGTGAATGCCAGGCCATCGAGGAAGGGAGCGACCACCTGGCGGGCGAAGAGGTGGTGGTCCGCTGCTCGCCGGGAGCCGCGGCTCAGCGAGACCTGGTGGCGGGTTTCCAAGCCGCCACCGCGAGAGAACAAGTCGCGCAGGGCGGTGTCCTGCAACAGCCCGTCGCTGATGTACACCCGGGTGGTGCCACCGCCAATGCGCTCGACCGAGGGCCCGCCACCCACCGCGGATGAACCCGCTGAGCTTGCCGTGCCGGCCGGCCCGGGCTCCTGGCCGAGGATCCGGCCGAGGGTCGCCCGCGCGGTCTCGGGCCTGACCGCCAGAAGCAGGCGGGTCAGCTGTTCGCGCAAAGCCCCATTGAGCGCCGTCGCCGGGATGAAGGGCACCCCCGCAGCGTCACGGGCGGTGGCGTCGTGAACCTCGGGCTGGGTAGTACCGCCGAGCAGCAACCCGCCGCGAGGCTCGACGATCAGACGATGGGTAATGCTCATCTGCGATTCTCCGTTGCGCCGCCCATGAGGGAGCACAGCTCGATGGCATCGAGAAAATCCGTGCACTTTCGGCCACCGCGCTCCTGCCACAGAAGCTCGTCGACGGTGGCCAGCTTCGGTTGACCCACCGCGCAGCGGAAAGCGGCCCATCCGAGCCGCTGGGACTTGTCCTTGGCGCGGGCGTTTTGGTAGCGAAAGAAGCTCTGGCTCTCCCAATACCCGGTCTGGATGGCCCTGGCGACGGCGTGGATTTGGCTGCTGCCAACATGCATGTGGAGGGCTTCGGCCCGCTGTGCCAACTCTTGGAACTCGGCAAAGCTGTAGGGCCGGAGAGTCAGCAACAGAGCGGGTTCGGGACTTGGAGGCTGAGCCGCGGAGCGCTCGAAGTGGGCGGCTCGCAAGGTCCGAATCGAGCCGTTGAGCGGGTTACCCGAGCGCAGCACCATGAAATCGACCGCACTGCGGATCGGCTGGCTCTCGACCTCGCGGCCCTCGCCATCGCCACGGCTCAAACCGCTGGCGTCGGTACTCTGGTGGATGCGCGCCTTGGCGTTCTTGAGCAGCTCGCGGGCATAGCCGAGGAGGATGCGGTCAGGAAACTTGTCATCGGCAATGGCCACCCCCACGCCGACACCGAACCGCTCCACCGCCTGGCGCAGGCCGGAGCTGCAAGACAAGACACTCCGCAAGAGCTGATTGTGGTCGGGGGAGAGGTGCTTCTCAAGCGCCGGGACCAGGGCGCAGATGAACCGGCTGGCATGGCGGGCGGAGAGCAGGACGACCAGGTCGTCGCCGCCGCGAATCGGCGCTTGGTAACGCCCTTCCTCGATGCCGCAGACCCGTACAGCCGCGGCCAGCGCCCGCTCGAAGGCGGACTCCACCGCCAGACTCAGGGCTCGATGCTGGGCGGGTGAGCCGACCCGGGAGAAGGACTGGCCAAAGTTGGCCCCATCGGCATAGACCAGGGCCAACATGGGATCGGTCTCCTGCTCGGCGAAGAGATCGTGCGAAGTTCGCGCCTGCTCGACCTCGCGGCGCAGCCGGCCGGCGGCCTGGCCGCGGGATAGGCAGGGGGCGCAAACCTCCTCCCGCTGCTCGCCCCGTCGCCGGGGCGTGGTCGCGGGCCGCTCACCACAGGCCTGGCAGCGCTCACGCTGACGAGTGGCGGGGATCCTCGGCGGCAAGCGCAGGATGTCGGCACGGCGCCGGTCGAGCCTGGCGAAGAGTGCCGCCAGCACCGCCGGATAACCGCGGGACGGGCTCGGCACATCCCACTCCCCCACCCCCTCACCCACCGGGTCGCCGCCGACCTCGCCGGTTCCTTCTTCCTCCTCGAGGTCGCTGGGCCAGACCTCGAGTGCGGTGGCGGCGGTGACCAGGTCTCCATGGGTGGCCCGCTCAAGGGCCGCCTCAAGAGGCGCGATGACCGCTCGAGCACGGTGAGCCGGGGTCAACACCAGGCCGCCACCTGCGCCGCCGTAGACCTCTGCCAGCGGGGAGATCCCCTGGTCGCGCAGGATCGAGCTTGAGGAAGCTACCCCGCGAGTGCGTTTCTCATCGCTTGAGCCGTCTTCTCCGCGGGTCAGGTCGGCAACAACATTGCTACCCCCTTGTCGGTCACCGGGACGGGCGACTTTGAAGACATAGTGCTGGATGCCCGGGGTGTCGAAAGCGACCAGAGCCAACGGCGGCTGCTCGCCAAACAGCTGGCGAAGACGGCCGTGATCTCGGTCCTCGAGTGCCTTCAACACCTCGCTGACATCCGTGGCCCGGGCCGCCGCCTCCTGCTCGAGACAGAGGCGCATGCCGCCTGCGAGGTCAGCTTCGATCCGTTCGAATGAGTCTTGGGTCACGTTACTCTCCACAATCTGGCAGGCCGGCCGCCGTCGCGTTGGCAGTGCCTACGCCGGCCGAGTCTTGTTGGTCAAGTGCGGCGATTCGGGGCCCATCCATTCGCCTGTAGCAACCCAGATCTCGAAGTAGTAGAGCCACATTGCGGTCCAAGGGACGATCGATTCTGAGAGCTTCTTCGAGGGGGACCACCGCCAGTCCTTTGGCCAGTACAAGCAAAGACTGCGGTCGCCGTAGATGTGTGGCGTAGCCGGCGGAAAGGAGAATCTTGGTAGAGTCACCTTGGGCGATTTCCCGCGGTTGTGCTCAATCCTCACCTGATACGAAGGGGACAGCTCAGTAGGTTGAAGATGTCCCGACCACGAAAGACCGCTCTTACGATTTGGGCGTCCTTCAAACTGCGGAAAGTGTTGCCACATGGAGGCGATCTGGTGCGAAGGGTTGTCATCTGAGGTTCTCCGGACGCGGCTCAAGGTCTGTCTCCATGAAAGCGCGTTGCAGTTGTCGAGATGCCATCCGGCCGGTCGGTAACTAAACCGGCTGGCGAAACATACGCCGCGCCGAGACTCCTCCCACTTGCCTCAAGGCTGGCGTGGCTCTTGACCTCTTCGTCCGTAGGCCAATGATCACCAAAAAGCGCTGACCAGCTGTCGATAGCCTCGTCCCGCTCACCGTCTACAGCCTTCCTGGCCTTCTTCGCCGCCTCTCGAATTCTGCGCATGAATGTCTCGAAGTGGCTTCTTTCCCAGCCAGTAGTGACAATGGCTCCCGTTTGAGGGTCAGGGATACGAGGAACGCCGATACCACTATCCATGGGCTCTTCGTACTTCTCAGCGATATGTTCGAAGAAGCACATGAGAACCGTGTCGAGACCGTGACCTTCTGTCTCAATCGCTGCTGAGTCGATGGACTTGAAAGCCATGATCTCGAGAACATAACTCTTGATCCTACGATGCTTCATCTGGACATCACGCCACGACTTCAGCAGCTTGATGAGGCGAATCAAGTTGCCCTGGCTCTTTGCGTTGAGCGTCGAAAGACTCCTGGCGTATCCCAACGGATCAGAAACCAACCATTCTTCCTTTTTCCGATCCGGAATCTTTAGAGCTTTTTCAAGTCCGTTGGGAGCTACCGCCGGCACAATGTCCAGATGCACTTCCGGGTCTTCGAAGCAAAGGTGAATAGAGCGCCTTTGCGGTGATGCCTCGGCGGTCGCATCGGGATAGTCATCGAGAGCCTTCTTCAGCTCTCGCAGCACCGATTCTGGCGTTCGTTCGAGCGTCGCATCGTCATAGAACAGGAGTGTGTCAATATCTTTGATGTCGAGGATCGCGGTTGACCGACTGTACGAACCGATGAGACGGGAATATGGGGCTACGGTCGTGAGATCGTCTCTCTCTTCGAGCCAGTCCCGAACTTGCGCGGGAAGCTCTCTTGCGTGTCTTGCTCGTTCGACAGATGGATTAACATTGTGCAGAAGTGCTGCGAAGTGTCTTGGGAGATTTGGCATGATGACTAGGTTGGTCCCCTTGATGTTGGTCGTTAGGCCGAGGAGTGTTGAGGGTTCAACAGTTCTGGTGAATCACACTGTGCCACCCATCGCCGGCGAGACCAGGGTGATCGACCGCTCATAGCTCTTGTGCCCCTGTTTCTCGAAAGCGTATTCATACATCTGCACCCTGCCCAGGGTGTGGCTCAGCCGGCCAAGGGCCAAGGATAGTCCGATTGGCCCGGCAAGGAAAATGTGTGCTGTGTGGTGGTCGGAGGTCAGGCCGTCGATCCGAGCGATGAGCTGTTCGGCGAGAGCGCGGGCATGGCCACCACCTTCGACGCCGGCCTGATCGGGTGTCTCGAAGCAGGCGTAGATCACCTTATTGACAACAGGTGGATCGAGGTCTTCGCGCTTCAAGTAGGCAGCGACCTTGTCGAGAATCGAGCGCGACATCTCAATGACGATGGCAATGTCCTCGGATGCCGGGTCGAGAGGAAAATCGTCAGTGATCCGCGCCTGAGACGCGCCGGAATCCAGCCACTTGGGAGCGTTCGGCGGCTTGGGATCGCTGAAACGCCAGAGCTCACCGCTCTGGGTCATAGTGATCTCGCGCCAATCTTTGGCTGGTAGCAAAAAACCGGCCGTGAATCCGACGCTGAGCGGCGCGGTGATGGTGAAGTGGCAGGGGCTGGTCTGCGGCAGCTTTCTTTCCACCGTATCCCGTAGGGCATCCAAGATGGGGCCATTCCAGTAACAGGGGTCACGGACAAAACGCCCGTTGAAGTATTCCTCGAGATCGATCTCGTAGTCGCTCTGCTTGACCGCGTGCTTGCCGCGGTCCCGGGTGTTGAAGATGGCGATCTTCTTTGCCGGGACCGCCGCGAAGTCTAGGTTGAGTACCCTGCCGTCTTTTGAGCGCAAGAAGAGGACGGGGGTTGACCGTTCTAGCTCGCCACTGGCCCCCTTGCGGTCGATGGCGAGCCGGCCTTCCGTAACGGCATCGTCGATCAGCGCATTGCGATCGAGAGCGGCATAGAAGTCTCTGGTAAAGGCAGCTGCGGCATTTTCGGAGATGCTGAACTGCATGGCGACCACCGCCGGAACGCGGCGCGCGACCAACGCCGAGGCGACGCCGGCGAACGGATGATGTCCCTTGGCGTCGGCAGTCGGAATACAGCCAGTCGAGCACGAAGCAAGGGTAACCAGGCGCACGCTGTGGGGGATCTGGCGGGCCAGATCCTCTGCCGATACGAGGTGCTCGCTACCGTCCTCGCGTTCGAGAAAGAGGGCGCCGTCGCCCTCGGAGTTGAACCCACCGTGACAGAGAATGTGCAGCGCGTGGTAAGGAACTAGATGTGCCTCGGCATCGACTAGCTCTTGGCGGAGAGCGTCGAGAGTTGGTTCCTCCAGCAGCCGGAGCTGCAGATATCGCGCCGAGCGAATCGCGTCTTTCAACACTTTCCTATGCCACGCTTTGTCAAACTTGCTGTAGCGATGACCGGGAGAGGTCTCAGGGTTCGGCGAGGCCACCAGACCGAGAATCTTGAGCGTTGGCGCCACGTCGAGGGCGGCGATCTTGTCGGGCAGGTCGAGATAGCGGGCGATGGGGGTCTCCCGCTCGCAACCGATGAAGCGAGCGGTGCCCGGATTGTAGAGCAGCTCCCAGGGCAGGCTGCCCAGAGCATGATTGTAGGGCTGGCCGAAGCTGAGGCGAAGTCGCAAGCCCTGGCCGGAGCCGAGCGCCGCCTCGCTCTGTTGAAAGGTCTTGCCGACTGCTCCGGAGAACAGGGTGTTGTAGAGCGCGGTGCCGATCTTCCGCGCCAACTCACGCCGCCGTGACGCGTGCTGATCACCCTGAATGAGCAGGCTCTCAAATTCCTGGACCCATGCTTCGATCGCGACCTGGTCGGCCGCGCGCATTGTAAAGCGAGCACGAGGTCGGTCTCGGGGCGATTCGAGTACTCGGATCTCCGGTTTCTGGCAGCAACACTGTCCGAGCTCGATCTCAAAATCTTGATAGCTAACTGTGCTCATGCTTGAATCCCTGTCTAGAGGTATGACCGTAGGAAAGTTGATGGCAAGTGCCGCACGGGTGTCGAGACCTGCTCGCTAGCAGCCGGCGCCTCCCGAGAGTGGTTCTCGGGAGAGCTGCCTGATGCTTCAGTCAAGAGGTTGATTTCTTGGCTGTAGCACGAAGACCGCTCTTTGGCGGCGTAGGGTTGGCCGTGCCGTCGTCGTGACTCTTTTGCTGCCCCGGCATGGCTTCCACACCGAGGCCCGGCCGGGGACGATCCTTGGGTGCTGCCGGAAAGCTGTCATCGCCAGCGGCTGGTGCGTGCTTGCTGGTGGCACGGAGCGAGTTCGCTCCCTTGGGCTTGTCCTGACGTTCAGTTCCGCTGTCAGGCGCGCGGTCAGCGGCTGACGGGTCAGAACTCGGGTCGGCAGCGGAGGTCGTTGGGGAAGAGCTGCTGGACGGCTTCTGCTGCGGGGCTTCGTGCATCTGGATCACTCCTTGCTTGGGGGTAGACGGCGGTCTGGGCGGGTAAGGCTGCGGTGCCTCGCCGCCGCCCCTCTGACTGCTTCGGAGTGTTGGTTCCCGCTGCGCGAGACTTCTAGGAAGAAAGTTCGAGAAAGGTCAGCCGTCGCCCTGGAGGACGAAGGGAGCCCAGTAGCGGGGTGCCGAGTAGCCATCCTGGGCCCGTAGCCAGCGCTGGGCATAGCGTAGCGCGGCTGCCGGAGTGCGACCGTGGGCCAGCATCTGCCGGTAGAACTCCGCCATCAGCAAAGACGCGGCGACATCGTCGACGCTCCACAGGCTGACCAGCACCTGGCTGCTGCCCGCGTGGAAGAACCCCTGGGTCAAGCCGAGTAGCCCATCGCTACGGACTCTCTGGCCGAGGGCGGTCTGACAGCCACTCAGGACCGTTAGATCGCTGGCCAGATGGAGGCTGTCGATCTCGTGCAGATACAACCCGCCGTCGACCTCACGACCGGCCCGATCGACCCTGGTCAGCAGCAGCCCTGAGAGTTCGGGGAAGCGCTCGTCAACCCAGGCATGGGTGGCGAAGTGGAGGATTCGGTAGGCTCCGAGATCGGCCGCCAGCACCGCCTGCTTGGTCGCCTGCCAGCCACGCAGCTGGAGCTGCTGATCGGCGGCGACTAACTCGCCAATGGCATCGGCCTCGAATGCCGTGGCCGGCAGACGAGGGAGCGGGCCATCGGGAAGGCGGTCGATGGAAACACCGCGGTCCGCTGGGACTGCGATCGCAGCCGGCTGTAGGGATCGCGGAGCTGCCGCGGAAGGCGAGTTTGCTGGTAGTCCGCCGGAGAGAAATCTTGAGTCACTAGCCGAGAAGACGGCATCGGCAAAGACCGCTACGCTCTTGTCAGCCTGCGCGCGACCTTCACGCCGCGCCCGCAAGGCAGCGAGTACCGAAGCCGAAGGAACCATGACCACTTCGAAATCTTCGAGCACCAGCCGGGGGCCGGCAGCGCCTCGATCTCCTCCTTCTGCTCGCGGACTGGGCAGCACGCCGAAGGGAAGGTAGTGCAGCACTCCCTGGGCGATGATCAATAGGTGGCGGGTGCCGCTGGGAATGGCAGACTCCGGGAGCAACATTCGGCCCAGTTGGTCGGCGATCAAAAGCCACTGATCATTGTCCTGATCGGTGGACTTCAGGGCGGCATAGAGACCTTCGGCGTGGGCTTCCAAAACGGCTTGCGGGGGCAGGTCGAAAACCGCCAGGTGGCGAGAGGTCAGGGTCAGCAGGTGGCTCGACTCGGCACCGAGCACGTAGGTCAAGAGAACGCTCTCAGGTCCGAGCAGCGCCTGCGCCTCAGCGACAGTGATCGGCCGCGGCGATGCCAACAGCCCGCTGCTCCGTGCGGCAACTCGGCGAGTGGCGCGCTCGTCCTCCAGATCGAGCTGTAGGTGGCGAATCTCCACCTCGATCTCGGCAACCGCAGAATCTCCGCTGGCAGGCCCTGCAGCCGCTTCCTGGCGCTTGGTGGCGAGGGCCGAAAGACGCTCCTGCAGCGCGCTCATGCGACTGTCTCGGCGAAGATTGGCCGCCATCTCGGCACCGGATCGGGTCGCCACGACCAGCTCGACGAGGCGGCGCGCACGAGTCTGGTCTGCGACCTCGAAGGCGCGCCCCAGGTCCGCTGCATCTCCCCTGCTGCGGTAGCGTGCGAGCAACAACGACACCTCCAGTGCGGCGTAGTCCTGCCACAGACCGATCGGCCGGAAACGATGTCCCTGCTCGCGGGCGCGCTCCCGCAGCGCCTCGACGATGTCGAGAGCCTTTCGAGCATGGTCCAGGGCACCGTCGAGGTCGTCGCGATGGCGGGCCAGGCGTGCCAGGCAGTAGTCGGTGTGGGAGCGGTCGTAGGCACCAACGTCGCCCTGCTCGCCGGCCTGCCCAACAGCGAGCGCGCTCAAGAAGAGCACAGCGGCTTCGGCGTGGCGGTCGGTCTCGGCGAACATGCAACCCAAGTTGGTACGGATGGTCGCCACGTAGCCCTCGGCATCCTTGAGCGAAGCGGCGATAGACGAGGCCCGCCGGTAGGATTCCTCCGCAGCCACCCGATCGCCGGTAGCGAGCAGCAGGCTACCCAGCCGATCGAGCACGCCGGCCTCGCTCCAGCGATCCTCGTCCGCGCGGCGGAGAGAAAGCGCTTGCCGTAGGGGCTCCAGCCCCTGCTGCGACTCGCCACGCAAGTGGTGGATCCAAGCAATCGCCGCCAGAACTCCCGCCTCGCGCCGGCCAGCCCCCTCCTGCCGCACCAGCTCGAGGGCCTCGGCCAACACATCGAGCGCCTCCTGGTGATGATCGATGGTGCCTAGGGCCTCCCCCAGATTGTGCAATGCCTGGGCGGTCTCCAGCGGGTCGTCCATCGTCCGCCACAAGTCGAGCGCTCGCCGATAGCGATCCTGTGCCCGGTAGGGATCGCCAAGCTGCCAATCGACCAGTCCGCGGTTGGTCAGGGTCGCGGCTTCTCCCCGCGAATCACCGGCCCGGCGCGCCAGGGCCACGGTCTGGTCCAGGATCGTGGCGGCGCGATCCAGCTGGCCGGCTCGCGCCAGAGCACGACCTTCCCGAGCGCCAAGATTGACCCGCAGGCTGACCAGCCCGGCAGCTTCGGCGATCGCCGAGGCAGTTACGAAGCTCTCGATCGCCCGGTCCAGAAACCCGGCTTCAGCGAGCGCGTCCGCCAGCTCCCGCCAGGCGCCGGTAGCGCCGAGGGGCTCACCTGCCAAGGTCCACAGTCGGGCGGCCTCGGCGAATGCTGCGCGCTGGGCTTCGGGCTCCAGCGCCGACCGCGCAAGGCGAAAAACTCGGGTCGCCTCGGCGCATCTTCGATCCTCCCCGGTCGCCGGACGCGAGTGCAAGATGCGCACCGCGTACCGGCCACCCGCTCGATACGGCCGGATGCCGATCTGGTAGATCCCTGCCTGGCGACTTATCCAGCAGACTCGCTCAGCGGCCAGAATGCCTAGTCGGTCGATGGTCAGGAGGGTCTGGCCATCGGGCGCCGTGACCTCGACCACTAGATCGACTTGGTCCTGGGTGGCTTGGAGCAAAACCGCGTGGCCCTGGGGAAGATCGAGCTGGTATTGATGCTGGCTTCCTGATGAGAGAGAGGCAGTGCGTAGGACATCAACTTCGAGCGCGCTCTGCGGTATGACCCGTTCCGTGAGCTCGGGCAGCGCCAGGGCTGGCGATCCGGCCTGGGGCGGTTGATAGCCCGCGCGAGGATCTTCAGGGGTGCAGGCACTGAGCCCACCGAGCGCCACCAGCACAATGATAGTGGTCAGCGAACAGCGCCGAGTCCAAAGCCGCCGGCGGCGAGCTGCTGGCGTCTCGAGGGGCGCCATCTCATTCGGCGTAACGCAGTCGCAGGTTGTAGGCGGCAAGCTCGGTGGGCGCTGGTAGATCGGTTGTGGAGCCGGCAGAGTTGGAGCCACGGGTGCCGTATAGCCGTACGGTCCAAACACCTGCCGGCCAGCTGGACCGCTCGACCAGGAAGGTGATGCGCCCCTGGTGATCTCGGGCCAGGTTCTCGCGACGCAAAATCTGCCGATCGTTCTCGTCATAAACCTCAGCAAAGTACCGGTCGTAGGTGGTCAGATCACCAGTTTTCAAGGTGGGAACCAGTGGGCCGGCACCTGCCGGGATCACCACCTCCCGCAGGCTCTCAGCACTGCGCAGAATGGCTGAGCCGTCCGGCGCCAGGCCAAAAACGAAGGGAGAACCAAGTTCCGCCACAGCGCTACCTTCAGGCACAAGCTTGGGAGAGCCGCTGTCGAAGGTGTCCCTCAGCACCATGCCACCTAGGGCGAGAGCCAGCAGCGCCGCGGTCAGCCAACCCCAACGCTGCCCATGGGACCAAGCGGCGGCTGGCCCTTGGCTCTCGCTCGCCCGAGCCTGCTTGAAGCGTTGCCAACTGCGGCGAGTGTCGAGTTCCGAGGGGAGCTGCGGCGATCCTTCGGGAACCACTGCGTCGAAAGCCTTGAGAGCCAGCAAATCTTCCTGGCAAGCCTCGCAGAGGATCACATGATCACCCACCTGGGCGTGCTCCGGCTCCCCGAGTCGGCCTTCCTGGTAAGCCAAGAGTGCATCGCTTTCGGGGTGCCCAGTCAAGGCACGCTCCCGCTGAGCGGCCCAAGCCCGGGCAGCCGCTCGGAACTCTGGCTCGAGGTCGACTTGAGGGTCCTTTCGATCAGACATAGGTCAAATCTCAGCGCGGCGAGCCACGGGGAGGCCGGAGAACGGCCTGGCGTAGCTTGGCGCGGGCTTGCTGGAGCCGCGAGGTTACAAGACCTAGCGGAATCCCTAGAATGGAGGCTATCTGCTCGTAGGAGCGACCGCCCGCAGCTAACACCAGCGGCTCGCGGAATTTCCCCTGTAGGTCGCCGATTTTCCGCCGCACCAAGTTCAACTCCTGACGGTCGCTGGCCAGCAATTCCGGCCCGGCTTGGTCGTCCAGCAGCTGGATAGGTGCTCGATGGACGTCGCCCGGTAGCCGATCGAGGGGCAACTCGCTGGCGCTTCGTTTGCCGGCATAGCGAGCTTGTCGCTGTTTCAAACAACGGTTCTTGGCGATCCCAACGATCCAGGTATCGAGATCGCTGCGGCCCTGAAACTGCCCTCGATTGAGAGAGCGTTGCGCCAGAAGGAACGTCTCCTGAACCAGGTCTTCCGCATCTTCGGCCGAGAAACCGAATCGCTGAATCTTGGCAAATAACTTGGGTAGAATTCGCCTGTGATCCGCTCGAGTGAGTTGATACCCCGACTGCCTTTCGTCGCCTGCCATTCCGTTCCCAATTACCGCAGCGCCCGGCGGACAGCCACCAGCCAGCAGCACTGGCGGAGCCGCCCCTACAACCCAATCCCCTGAAATTCCCAATCTCGTTGCTCTCAGATCGACGCGTCATCATAGCCTATTGCCCCTAGTTGGCAGAAGAGGAAGAACTCGGCTCGCAAACCTGAAGAGGTCGCAGCAATCGGCTCCTCTTCTCTGTTGGTTCCCATCGGAGTCACAATCTTGAGGTACCGGCCACGAGATGCAGGCGGTCCAGGGTATCCCGCACCCCCTTCCAATCTCAGCTCTGACCTGAGCCCCCTCGCCCTGCTTTCTGGGGTCCTTCAGAGGGTCTCTCTCCATCAACAAACGAGGTGAAGTCACGCATCGAGCGAAGAACGTCACCAATGGGTGGCGCTCACCAATGCCGCGTCCGCCCCGGCTCCAGCTTGCTCGTCGAGCCAAGAGGGTAGCGAACAGGCCAATTGCCGGCCACTGCTCAGCCCAGATGGTTTGGTCCTGAACCCAGAAGGTACCGAGGGAAGCTTGACAACACGGATGGGCTAGGCCCCGCCGCTATCGGCCTCGCTGTGTGAACTCGAGGACCGGAAGGCCGACGAAGCGGGTGGAACTGCCAGGCAGGCGAACCGCCAGCCGGCAGTCCATTGCAGCCACCCGAGATTGCAGAGAAGTTCCGTCAGGTGCGCCCCACCGACCTGGCCTTCAGCGTGGTTACGGTTCTAGAATTGCGCCACGGAGCTAAGAAGAGCCAGGCATCGCAACACACCCACCAGCGGCTCGCCGATTTCCTGGCCCCACTCTAATCCCTGCCCTTCTCGATCGAAGACGCCCTCGCCGGGGCGCGCATCCGCGCCCACCTCGACCAACGCACCACGCCAATCGGCGACTCCGACAGCCTGATCGCGACCCAGGCCGTCGCCTGCGACTTGATACTGGTGAGCAACAACCTGCGAGAGTTTGATCGCGTTCCTGGTCTGAAGACCGCCAACTGGGCCTGACTCCTTCCCCTGCCTTCCAGATTTGGGTAGTACCTCCTTGGGTCCGTCGACGATCCGTTCGCCGTGGGCACAGGTGGCAATCCTATGACCTCTCAATGCCAGCAGTGGCGACAGGGCCGGCGACCGCGACGGTCCGGCCACCCTGACCTTTCAGTTGAATTTGTCTCAATGCCAGCAGTGGCGACAGGTCCGGCGACCCCGTGTGACACTCCGTAAGTACCGTTAAACCAAGTGTCTCAATGCCAGCAGTGGCGACAGGTCCGGCGACAGCCAAGCTCTCCGCGAAGATCGGCGAGATCGAAGGTCTCAATGCCAGCAGTGGCGACAGGTCCGGCGACCCAACCAAAAAAGGTTACAATCTTCTTCGGTCGAAAGGGTCTCAATGCCAGCAGTGGCGACAGGTCCGGCGACTTGAAGGAGGCTGACCTCCTTGGGCAGTCATTGAAGTCTCAATGCCAGCAGTGGCGACAGGTCCGGCGACTGGAACGGAAACCTTTGACCGGTATTAAAGCCAGAGTCTCAATGCCAGCAGTGGCGACAGGTCCGGCGACCCTCCTAGTGTTGTTGTTTAGTAGTTGTGCAGGAAAGTCTCAATGCCAGCAGTGGCGACAGGTCCGGCGACATCACCCAGTGGAAACCACGAGAAACAAGCGACTTATGACCCCCAATTCGACGGGTGATCGCAAACCACTGGCGATTACCCCGTTCTGACCCGATTCTGCTCCGAACCAAGCCTCGCAAACTATTGAATCCACAGCGCTTACCTCCTTCCTGCACATGATCATGTGCATCCTATCCGGCTAAGTCCTTTGTTCTCTGTCATCTGCGCTCCATTTACGCCTCCTTGTTGGCAATTTCTCCAACCACCCGTCGAAACGAGGGGATCCGCTACCTTCTCTCATCACCCTCCGCCGATCCTCAGAGCACCCTAGCGCACCCTCGCCAGCTCTTCGTCCGGTGGCTCGATATCACCAAAACCGACACTCTTCGCCGCGCAGCGAGAGCACACCCGGTACATCCGCACCGAGCCGTTCTCCTTGATTCGTAGAACCTTCTTCAGCCGATCCCTCAGCTTGGTCACATCAGCCTCCCGCAAGCGGCATTCAAACACCGAGTACTGCACCCGCTCGCCCCAACCCTCGAGCACGTCCGCCACCCTACACCGCACTCGGTCCGAACGGATGTCATAGGTCACCAGCCACAAGTGAGCTGTCGCTGCCATCACGCCGGCCTGACCAGCGGCCGATAGCTATCGAGACGGCCGAGGGCAATCTCACGCAGCGCGACCGCTTGCTCGAAAAGAAAGCCACGATACGAGACCGCCTCCTCGCTGCCCCGCGGGGTGAAGGTATCCAGCAATCGACGCTCGAAGGCCGTGAGATAACGCTTACGCAGATCGCGCGACATCCACACGGCGCCACCAGGCTGTAGCTCGAAGTCTTCCTGCCTGGCCTCGCGGCGGCGCAGCAAGGCCAGCGCCAGGCCGTCGACCAACCAGCGGAACTCCTCCTGGATATCCGACGCCAGCGAGGGATAGCGGTCACTCCGCTGGTGATAGATGCCGAGATGCGGATTCAGCCCGGCGCTGACCAGGGCGGTTGCGGCATGCTGAAATAGCAGGTGATAGCCGAAGGAAAGCAGACTGTTGACCGGATCGGTAGGCGGGCGGCGGCGCCGACCTGGAAACTCGAAGCCAGCTGGCAAGACCTCGGCAAAGCCGGCGAAATACAAGCGTGCCGCGCGTCCCTCCAAGCCGCGCAGGGTGCCGGTGTCGTCAGCCTCCAGCGCGCTCCGTGCCAGACTGCGGATGGGCCCGGTCACCCCGCGGCCAAGGCCCAGCCGGGCAAGCTGGCTAGCCTGGTTGCGCAGCTTGCCGGCGACAATCACCCGCGCCACGGCCAGGGCGCGGCGATCATCGGCGAGCAGCACAGCCTGCGCCTGCCAGATCCGCCAATCAGCCGCCGGTGCTGCCACGCCGGCGCGGATCCGGCCGCGAGCATCGCACAAATAGGTCGGTACGCCACCGATGGCCAGGCGCTCGACGGCGGTCAGAGTGGCTCGGCCGTGACCGAGAATCGTCAGATGCAGAATACCGGCCAGGGGCAGCCGCTCCCTGGGGCGCGACGGATGCTCGAGTACCAGGGTTTCCTTCTCCACCCGCATCGATGTTTCATGATCACCGAGATAGAGCGGACGCTTGGCCGGGAAGGCTTCGCGAGCCGGTCCCAGATCGATGTCCTCTAGCGGCGGCGGGCCGCCCTCGGCGCCGCTGCTCGGCCGGCCGAGGCGGCGCAAACGCTCGAAGGGTACCGCCGCCAGCCATGACATGGCCGGGGGAGGCACCTCTTCCTGTCGGCGCCCGCCATCGTGCTTCGCCTCGTCGATCACCAGCGAGCGACAGAACAGATAGCCGAGATAGCCGAAGCCGTCGGCCATTGAGCGCACTGAGGTCTTGCCCTCGTGCAAGGCCAGGCCCAACTCGCCGAGGGCGCGCCGCGCGACTTGGTGGGCGCGCTCGGCGGCGGCCAGATCCTTGGTCAGCACTACGAAGTCGTCGGCAAAACGGACCAGACGAAAGCCCTCGCCGAGGATCGCTTCGTCAAAGCGATCCAGAAAGAGGTTGGCGAGCAGCGGTGAGATCGGCGCCCCCTGCGGCAGACCCCGACTACGGCCGATCCGCCGGCCGTCGAAGTAGACCGGCACGGTAATCCAATGGCGAATCACCCGCACCAGCGGCTCGAAGGGGAAGAGCGCATCGAGCACCGCGAAGAGGCGATCCCATTCGACAGTGTCAAAGAACGCTTCGATATCGGCATCGAGCACATAGCGGTAGCCATCCTCCCAAGCTCGCTGAATGGCGCGCGCCGCGCCCTGCCGGGAGAAACCCCTGCGGTAGGCGAACGACTCGTCCTCGAGCATCGAATCGATGGCCGGCAACAGCGCCTGGGCGGCGGCGCGCTGGAGCACCCGATCGGCCGCCGTCGGCACCGCCAGCGGCCGCCAGCCGCCAGACGGCTTGGGAATCGCGCAGCCGGCGAGAGGTTGCGCCCGGTAGCAGCCGTCGAGCAGCGACCCGGCCAGACTTGCGAGAGCTGGCGGCCCGAGGTCGGCGAGGGACTGTGGGGATTGGTGGTCAACACCCGCGGCCGACGATTGGGTGGCAACGTGTTCGAGTGCCGTGGCCAGCGCGGCCGGCCTGGCGACTTCTTGCAAGTAAGTCCGTGCCGGCCGCCACGGCCCCTCACCGTCCGGGCTGCCGGCGAGGCGGAAGCGACCGAAGCCGTAGCGCACGCTCTGACCCACATGGAGATGCTGCAAGAGGGCCAGGAGAGCGCACCAGTCGGGGGTCAAGCCGGCCAGTTCGAGGGTGCCCACCAGCCCTCCCTTGAGCTGGCCTCGGGGCCGGCCCGGCTTGCCCCCCGGCCGGCCACGGGTGGGCACATCGAGCCACAGCAGAGCCGCCGGGTCGGCGCGGACGGCCGCTGGCATCGCCGGCACCGCCCCCGGCGACGGCCGCCCCGCCCGCAGGTCGGCAAAGCGCCGCCAGCAGCGGGCGAGGAATGCACCGGCAGGAAAGTAGGTGCTGTCGAAGTGGCCCTTGGGGCGCTGCCGCGCGCCCCGCGGACGCGGCCGACGGAGCTCCAGGGGAGAGAGGAACTGCAAGGTGGCCACCCCACGCTCGGCGAGTGCCCGCGCGGTGGCCTCGACATCGGCCAGCTCCGGCGCGCCCAGGCGTTGCACCTCCGCGACCGCAAAGTTGCCCCACAAGGTGCGTTCCGAAGCGGCCGGCCTGGGCTGTCGGCTCACCACTTCGAGTCTCTCCAGGGCAGCCGGCAGCGCATCGATCGCCTCACCCACCACGGTCAGCCCGAAGACGTAGTCATCACCAGCGGCAAACCGCACCCGCCCCGACTCGACCGCCGCCGGCATCACCTCCGGCAAGGCGTGGCCGAAGATCTGGCAGAGCAGGCCATGAAGCACCGGCTCGTGGCGCAGGTGGAAGCGAATGCTGGCGCTCAGCCGCAGGCGGATGACCAGCCGCTCGATCGGCGGCAAGCTCAGCATCGAGCCGTCGGGCAGGCGATGGTGGGTCATGAATCCTCCTGGGTGCGCGGCCGCCCTGCCGGCCAGGCTGCAAGTGGCATCTTCCAGCCTTCTGGGCACTTTCTTGTCCTGGCTGGCTGGCCAAAATCCTCAAGCCCATGCCCAAGGCGCGTGCTTCGGCGATTGTCCGCAGTGTCATATGCAATGTCATTTGAAATCAGCATTAGCATCAGAGTCCCCAGTGGTCAGCGACAGCACCCTTTGATAGGTGCTGATTGAGTAGACCCGGTTACTGGTCCGAGGGGTGGGGAGAGAATCTGCTGGGGTCACCGTGGGCTTGGCCCGAAGTGCAGTCGCAAGATGCGACTGGCACCTTTTCTTCAGCGACAGGTCCGGCGACAACGGAACATAGGCACTCCCTGCCCTCGTGGCGAAGTCTCAATGCCAGCAGTGGCGACAGGTCCGGCGACAAAGGATTGTGGTCCTGTAAGTCTCCCCTTGGAGAAGTCTCAATGCCAGCAGTGGCGACAGGTCCGG
Organism: Candidatus Multivoradales bacterium; assembly: GCA_965248925.1. Taxonomy (GTDB): domain Bacteria; phylum Acidobacteriota; class Thermoanaerobaculia; order Multivoradales; family J023; genus CBDFLE01. The sequence goes on from CBDFLE010000006.1 coordinate 310,485, forward strand.
CGACTCCGTGAGTGTCGCAATCTTCGGTTTGACATTACTAAGTCTCAATGCCAGCAGTGGCGACAGGTCCGGCGACTACTAGCTTGTTGTATCGCATCAACTCATGGGTTCGAAAGTCTCAATGCCAGCAGTGGCGACAGGTCCGGCGACAAAAATGCAGCAAGGTGTCGGTGCTGAACTGCACTTGTCTCAATGCCAGCAGTGGCGACAGGTCGGGCGACTCCACGTCACGCTGATGCAATCTCTCCGACACAAGAGGAGTCTCAATGCCAGCAGTGGCGACAGGTCCGGCGACGCCTGTCTGTCCGACCCGATGGGGACTATCTCCCAAGTCTCAATGCCAGCAGTGGCGACAGGTCCGGCGACTAGGGCCGCCCTCGATCTTGTGACCACCAATAAGACGGGTCTCAATGCCAGCAGTGGCGACAGGTCCGGCGACCACTTCTTTGTCCTATGCGTCGACGGCATTTGCTAAAGGTCTCAATGCCAGCAGTGGCGACAGGTCCGGCGACCTCGACAAACGGCCTTTGTGGCCTAAGGAGACAGACGTCTCAATGCCAGCAGTGGCGACAGGTCCGGCGACCGACGATCCATCCGCCTGACCGTTCTTGCCGTCGTGGTCTCAATGCCAGCAGTGGCGACAGGTCCGGCGACTTACATGGCTCTGAGCCAACGTACCGTCGGAACCGAAGTCTCAATGCCAGCAGTGGCGACAGGTCCGGCGACAGCACTTGTTCCCGCTCCCCTGTCTGATCTTTGAAAGTCTCAATGCCAGCAGTGGCGACAGGTCCGGCGACTGAAGTACGCAATAATGTTTCTTGACATCCTGAAAGTCTCAATGCCAGCAGTGGCGACAGGTCCGGCGACTTTAGGGTAGTTCTGGCGTTTGCGGCTCTGGTTATGGCGGTCTCAATGCCAGCAGTGGCGACAGGTCCGGCGACTGATTATGAGCTATGGGCAGATCGTTCGGAGATTAGCGAAGTCTCAATGCCAGCAGTGGCGACAGGTCCGGCGACAGGCTTTGGAAACTCTCAGGAAAGAGGATAATGACTGTCTCAATGCCAGCAGTGGCGACAGGTCCGGCGACCACAGGAATGCTATTCTTTTGCGATGACCAACTGGAATGTCTCAATGCCAGCAGTGGCGACAGGTCCGGCGACCATGTAATACAGCCAGTGGCCCTCATCTGAAGCAAGGTCTCAATGCCAGCAGTGGCGACAGGTCCGGCGACAGTTCCCTTAACCTGTAACCGGAGAAGAGAGGAGAAGTCTCAATGCCAGCAGTGGCGACAGGTCCGGCGACTCCAATGACCCGAATTGCGAGAGATGCATCCAGTGAGTCTCAATGCCAGCAGTGGCGACAGGTCCGGCGACAGCACCCCGTGGAAACCACGAGAAACAAGCGACTTATGACCCCCTTTTCGACGGGTGATCGCAAACCGGCGGCGACAACCCCCTTCTGACCCGATTCAGCTCCGAACCAAGCCTCGCAAACTATTGAATCCACGTCGCTTACCTCCTTCCTGCACATGATCATGTGCAACTTTTCCAGCTAAGCCCTTTATTCTCTATCACCTGCGCTCCTTTCTCGCCTCCATGTTGGCAATTTCCCCAACCACCCGTCGAAACGAGAGGATCCGCTGCCTTCGCCCATCACGATCCGCCAATCCTCAAAGCACCCTATCGCACCCACGCCAGCTCTTCGTCCGGTGGCTCGATATCACCAAAACCAACACTCTTCGCCGCCCAGCGAGAGCACACCCGGTACATCCGCACCGAGCCAGCACAAGCATCAGAGTCCAGACCTCCTGACCTACCCCTCCTAACCCTCTGAAAACACAGGACCGCCCCTCAGAGGTGGTGCGGACCCAAAACTGTCCGCTTTTTTCGGTGCCGAGGCATGATCGAGCATGGCACTGACGAGCGAGCACACCGTCCTGTTCCCAGACCACGCCGGGGTCCCCGATGGGGTTGTGGTGATCAACGACCGCTGCCGCCTCCAGCAGAGGGGCGGCTATCGGGTGGTGGTGGTCAGCGGCATGCCGCTCGCTCACTTCGCTGCCGGCGACAGGACAGGCGAGGCCCACGCGATGGTGAGTCTCGTTGAATTGGGCTGGGCACAGCAACGCGAGGTGGCCCTTGCGTTCGCTTGTGATGTGCGGACTGTGCGCCGGAATCAGCGCCGCTTCGAAGAAGGTGGGCTGGCTGCTCTGGGCCGGCCGCGCGGTTTTCCCCGGGGTCAGTCTCGGGTAGCGCAGGGCCGCCTGGACGCGGTCAACGGCTGGAAGGCCGAGGGTGTGTCGAATCGCGAGATTGGCCGGCGGCTGGGCATCGATGAGAAGGCCGTTCGCAAGCTCGCCAAGCGCCTGGGCTGGAAAGAGCGGTCGGTAGTGCAGATGACGATGCCCTTCGAGAGTGCGGACCCAAAACTGTCCGCCTCTGATGAGCAGCAGGTCGACGGCCCCCTGAAAACTGCGGATCTTGCGCTCGACGCTGAGGGTGGCGGTGACCCAGCGGCTGCGGACCCAAAACTGTCCGCTTCTGCGTCCGAGCAAGATCAGGTTCCCCTCTCGCTGGACCTCGATCCAGCGGATCGCGCCAGCGATCGGCTGCTGGCGAGGCTGGGATTCCTCGATGATGCGGCGCCGATCTTCGGAGCGGCGACCCAGCTACCGGGCGCCGGTGCTCTGCTGGCGATTCCCGCCCTGGTGGACAGCGGCGTGCTCTCCATCGCGCAGGAGCTGTACGGCAGCATCGGGCCGGCCTTCTATGGGCTGCGCACCACTCTGGTAACCCTGCTGCTGATGGCACTGTTGCGGGTCAAGCGACCCGAAGGGCTCAAGGAGCGCTCACCCCGGCATTTGGGTCAGCTTCTCGGGCTCGACCGAGCGCCGGAAGTGAAAACCTTGCGCAACAAGCTCGCTCGGCTGGCCGCGCATGGCCTGGCCGCGGATCTCGGTCGCGCCCTCGCTCAGCGCCGGGTCGCCACCAGGGGCCATGCCATGGGCTTCCTCTACGTGGACGGGCATGTGCGCGCCTACCACGGTGGCCGAGAGATTCCCAAGACACACGTAGCGCGGATGCGGATCGCGATGCCGGCCACCACCGACTACTGGGTCAACGATGCTGAGAGCGAGCCTCTCTTCGTGGTCCCCACCGAGGCCAACAAGGGGCTTGCGACGATGCTTCCCCTCATTCTCGAAGAGGTACGAAAGCTACTCGGAGACCGGCGAGTCACCGTCGTCTTCGACCGTGGGGGTTGGAGCCCGAAGCTGTTTGCGAAGCTCATCGCCAAGAAGTTCGACATCCTCACATACCGAAAGGCCCCCTTTCGTCCGGTGCCGTTGAGCAAGTTCGGGCAGATCAAGGACACGATCCACGGGCGGAAGCTCGAGTACCTCCTCGCCGATCAGCGTATCTACCTCGAGTATGGCCCGAGGAAGAAGCGCAAGCGGCTGTACCTGCGCCAGGTCACCCGCCTCTGCGACAACGGCCACCAGACGTCCATCATCACCTCCCGCCGCGACCTCTCCACACTCGAGGTCGCCTACCGCATGTTCGATCGTTGGAGGCAAGAGAACTTCTTCAAATACCTGCGCGAAGAATTCGCACTCGATGCCCTGGTGGACTATGGCACCGAGCCAGCGGACGCTGCCCGCGATGTGCCGAATCCCGAGCGCGGCAAGATCAATGCAGAGCTGCGCAAAGCTCACGCACATCTCGAGCAGCTCCGGGCCCACATCGGGATCGCTGCTCTTGAAAACCGCGAGGATCGGCGGCGCACGATGCGCGGATTCAAGATCGCCAACGCCGCCATCTCCGCCAGGGTCCGGGCAGCGATAGAGCAGATCACCGAACTCGAGAACCAGCGCGCGACCCTCCCCGTCCGCGTCCCCGTCCAAGAGGTCGTCGAAGCGGATGTCATCAAGCTGTCCGTCGAGCGCAAGCACCTCACCGATATTCTCAAGATGGTCGCCTACCAGGCCGAAGGTGATCTTCTCCGGCTCCTATCACCCCACTACCGCCGCACCGAGCAGGAGGGACGCACCCTGATCCAAAGCGCTTTCGCGGCCGGCGGCGATATGGAGGTTACCGACACCGTGCTGCTCCTTTCCATCGACCCGCTCAGCTCTCCCCACAAGACGGCGGCGATCGCCGCCGTCTGCGAAGAACTCAACGCTACCGCCACCCACTTCCCCGGCACCGAGCTACGGATGCGGTTCGCGATCAAGAAGGCGCCACCCCGGAGCCTGGCCTTCCCAGGGCCTCGGAACACCTCCGGAGAGGCTCAACCGGACATTTGAGAAAAAGGGTATGTCAGGAGTTCTGGAGTCCCCGGTGATCAGCGAAAGCACCTTTTGATAGATGCTGATTGAGTAGACCCGGTTCTTCGCCCCAGGGGGGGGGAAGAGAATCCGCGTAGGGCACATTGGGCTCAAACCACGGTTCGAGCAGTTGCGGAAGTTTGAGTGGCTCCTGCTCGGCTCAGCTCCCCTCCGAGTGACATCCTTGAACCCTGGCAGGCGCGAGTCAGATCGTCCAGCGGATCCCGAGTGCTCATCGAGCGCAGGCCCTCGATTTGAGCCTCCTCACCCCCTCATTGCGCGTTCCCCTAAGGGATCTCCCGCCACAACCGAAGGAGGTGACGTCGTGCTTCGAGGTATGAACCGTCAGCAGTGGATGATGCTGGCCACCGCGGCGTGAGCGTTGGCTCTAGCTTGCTCGCCCGGCCCGGAGGGCAACTACCGAGGCAGTGAACAGGCCAGCGGTCGGCCGCTGCTGCTGAGCCCTGATGGGATTGTCCCGGAGGGGATCGAGGACATCCAGCTGCCTGTCGAGGGCTGGGCCGAGCCGGTGTCGGCCTCGCTGTGGGAACTTGAGGAATGGGTGGCGGACGGAACCCCTAGCCCACCGGTGGAGCAGCAACCCACGCGGGACCTCATTGTTGACCTCGAAGCCGACCGGAGCGCAGACGGTGGCAGCGAAAGCGGCACCGCCATGTCGCGCCAGCCGGATCCGCACCTCAGCTTTATCGACGATTTCGCCGGCGGCAACTTGGGCCTCAGCGAGGGGGTGGCCTTTGCCGCTATTGATCGGGCAACGGCGCCAGCCAAGCTCTTTCCCCCTGATCCTGATCTGGCCGCCGGGCCGGGCCACCTGATTGTGGTGGTTAATAACTCGGTAGAGATCTACGACCAGCTGGGCAACTCACCGCTCGGACCCCTGGCGTTGGCTACTTTTTTCTCGCCGCTGGCCACCCTGGCCCCTGGCTGTGTGATCAAGCCGTTTGACCCCAATGCGCTCTACGATGAGGATCAGGATCGCTTCATCGTCACCGCCGATGGCTTAGGCGATTACCTCTGCATAGCGGTCAGCCAAGGGCCTGATCCGCTTTTCGGCGGCTGGAACTTCTATGGTTTTGCTACCGCCTTCGGCAGTCTTTATTTTGACTTTCCGCGCCTCGGGGTCGGTCACGAGGCGATCTTCGGCGGCGCGACCTGGGCCGCCAATGGTCTGACCAGCGGCTGGGCCTGGGCCTTCGAGAAAAGTGCGATGTATGCCGGCACGATTGCAGCCTACCGCGCCCAGCCAATCGCCCTCGATGCCGTCCCCCAAGCCCTGCACTTGCATGGCGCTGCCCAGGGCACTTGGCCGACCAGCGGCCCGCATTACATCATCGCCAGCCTCGGCGGCGGTGGCCCGTCTAGCTTCGGGCTTTACTCTTGGCTGGACCCCTTCGGCAACAATACCTTTAGCCAAGTAGCCACCCTAGATCTGCAAACCAAGCATGGAGTTACCAGCGGCGTACCCACCAGCAGCCCACAAGCCAGCGGTAGGTATCTGCTGGGCAACGACGCGAGACCGCTCGATTTTGAGTATCGCAACGGCAGCGGCTGGCTGCTCAACCACGTGTCCTGCCGCCCTGGCCACCAGGCTGTGAACTGTATTCAATGGGCTGAGATCGACCTCGCCAGCGGCACCGTGGTGCAAGCAGCTGTGGCCGGCACCGACGGTGAGTACCGTATCTATCCTGACCTAGCGGTCAATCGCTGTGGCGACGCCCTGCTGGGCTACACCAAGACCAGTACGGCGCTCTATCCAGGGCCATGGATCAGTGGCCGTCGATTGGCCGATCCGCTGGGCAAGCTGCGCCATGAGCAGCCGGTGTGGCCAGGCGAGACAGAACTCGAAGGCTCGACGCTCGACCCGGGGCCGCTGCGCTGGGGCGACTATTCTGGCATGACCCTGGCGCCTGATGGCATCACCTTGTGGTACCTGGGCCAGTATGCCAAGAACATCAGCGGCAGTTTCAACTGGGGTACCTACCTGGCTTCGTTTCGCTTTGCTGGCTGCTGAGCGAGGCGGCCGGCCGCGGCGCACTCTTGCCATCCTCGCGGTGAGCGAAGGGGATTTCTTGCACCACCGTCGGCGCCAAGGCAGGCGATCAAACGGTCTTCGAAGGCGCGGTCAAGGTTGAGATCGAGGCGCTGAGCAATATCAAACGCACCGCCACTGGTATTGAGAAGCTACAGTTCGCCGTCGCCTACCGGATCTCTGGCTACTCAAGGATCCGTGCCACCCAACGCTAGCGCCCCACCCAACCAATGCTAGCCAACAGACGCGGCTACTCTGTCCGCCTCTGCTCATTCTCTCCCGCCGCACAGTCAGAGAGTCTGCTAAGGTTTCTCAAACTCTTCTTCGGGGAACCCATGAAACTCGACCATGTTATGGATTTGCTGGACACGGCGGCTGCTTCGACGCTGGCGCAGATCCGGCGAGATCGACAGCGGGCACCAGCCAGGGTCAGCCAGTTCCTTACTCTCCTCGAACAGGAGGTCTTCACCACCAAGCTAAGCGTCAGCAAGCTGATGCAAACCTGCGGCATTCGCGACCGCGCCTTCTCGACGGCATTCAGTGCGGCGCTAGGTCTGAGTCCAGACCTCCTGACCTACCCCTCCTAACCCTCTGAAAACACAGGACCGCCCCTCAGAGGTGGTGCGGACCCAAAACTGTCCGCTTTTTTCGGTGCCGAGGCATGATCGAGCATGGCACTGACGAGCGAGCACACCGTCCTGTTCCCAGACCACGCCGGGGTCCCCGATGGGGTTGTGGTGATCAACGACCGCTGCCGCCTCCAGCAGAGGGGCGGCTATCGGGTGGTGGTGGTCAGCGGCATGCCGCTCGCTCACTTCGCTGCCGGCGACAGGACAGGCGAGGCCCACGCGATGGTGAGTCTCGTTGAATTGGGCTGGGCACAGCAACGCGAGGTGGCCCTTGCGTTCGCTTGTGATGTGCGGACTGTGCGCCGGAATCAGCGCCGCTTCGAAGAAGGTGGGCTGGCTGCTCTGGGCCGGCCGCGCGGTTTTCCCCGGGGTCAGTCTCGGGTAGCGCAGGGCCGCCTGGACGCGGTCAACGGCTGGAAGGCCGAGGGTGTGTCGAATCGCGAGATTGGCCGGCGGCTGGGCATCGATGAGAAGGCCGTTCGCAAGCTCGCCAAGCGCCTGGGCTGGAAAGAGCGGTCGGTAGTGCAGATGACGATGCCCTTCGAGAGTGCGGACCCAAAACTGTCCGGCTCTGATGAGCAGCAGGTCGACGGCCCCCTGAAAACTGCGGATCTTGCGCTCGACGCTGAGGGTGGCGGTGACCCAGCGGCTGCGGACCCAAAACTGTCCGCTTCTGCGTCCGAGCAAGATCAGGTTCCCCTCTCGCTGGACCTCGATCCAGCGGATCGCGCCAGCGATCGGCTGCTGGCGAGGCTGGGATTCCTCGATGATGCGGCGCCGATCTTCGGAGCGGCGACCCAGCTACCGGGCGCCGGTGCTCTGCTGGCGATTCCCGCCCTGGTGGACAGCGGCGTGCTCTCCATCGCGCAGGAGCTGTACGGCAGCATCGGGCCGGCCTTCTATGGGCTGCGCACCACTCTGGTAACCCTGCTGCTGATGGCACTGTTGCGGGTCAAGCGACCCGAAGGGCTCAAGGAGCGCTCACCCCGGCATTTGGGTCAGCTTCTCGGGCTCGACCGAGCGCCGGAAGTGAAAACCTTGCGCAACAAGCTCGCTCGGCTGGCCGCGCATGGCCTGGCCGCGGATCTCGGTCGCGCCCTCGCTCAGCGCCGGGTCGCCACCAGGGGCCATGCCATGGGCTTCCTCTACGTGGACGGGCATGTGCGCGCCTACCACGGTGGCCGAGAGATTCCCAAGACACACGTAGCGCGGATGCGGATCGCGATGCCGGCCACCACCGACTACTGGGTCAACGATGCTGAGAGCGAGCCTCTCTTCGTGGTCCCCACCGAGGCCAACAAGGGGCTTGCGACGATGCTTCCCCTCATTCTCGAAGAGGTACGAAAGCTACTCGGAGACCGGCGAGTCACCGTCGTCTTCGACCGTGGGGGTTGGAGCCCGAAGCTGTTTGCGAAGCTCATCGCCAAGAAGTTCGACATCCTCACATACCGAAAGGCCCCCTTTCGTCCGGTGCCGTTGAGCAAGTTCGGGCAGATCAAGGACACGATCCACGGTCGGAAGCTCGAGTACCTCCTCGCCGATCAGCGTATCTACCTCGAGTATGGCCCGAGGAAGAAGCGCAAGCGGCTGTACCTGCGCCAGGTCACCCGCCTCTGCGACAACGGCCACCAGACGTCCATCATCACCTCCCGCCGCGACCTCTCCACACTCGAGGTCGCCTACCGCATGTTCGATCGTTGGAGGCAAGAGAACTTCTTCAAATACCTGCGCGAAGAATTCGCACTCGATGCCCTGGTGGACTATGGCACCGAGCCAGCGGACGCCGCCCGCGATGTGCCGAATCCCGAGCGCGGCAAGATCAATGCAGAGCTGCGCAAAGCTCACGCACATCTCGAGCAGCTCCGGGCCCACATCGGGATCGCTGCTCTTGAAAACCGCGAGGATCGGCGGCGCACGATGCGCGGATTCAAGATCGCCAACGCCGCCATCTCCGCCAGGGTCCGGGCAGCGATAGAGCAGATCACCGAACTCGAGAACCAGCGCGCGACCCTCCCCGTCCGCGTCCCCGTCCAAGAGGTCGTCGAAGCGGATGTCATCAAGCTGTCCGTCGAGCGCAAGCACCTCACCGATATTCTCAAGATGGTCGCCTACCAGGCCGAAGGTGATCTTCTCCGGCTCCTATCACCCCACTACCGCCGCACCGAGCAGGAGGGACGCACCCTGATCCAAAGCGCTTTCGCGGCCGGCGGCGATATGGAGGTTACCGACACCGTGCTGCTCCTTTCCATCGACCCGCTCAGCTCTCCCCACAAGACGGCGGCGATCGCCGCCGTCTGCGAAGAACTCAACGCTACCGCCACCCACTTCCCCGGCACCGAGCTACGGATGCGGTTCGCGATCAAGAAGGCGCCACCCCGGAGCCTGGCCTTCCCAGGGCCTCGGAACACCTCCGGAGAGGCTCAACCGGACATTTGAGAAAAAGGGTATGTCAGGAGTTCTGGAGTCCACGAAATTACATCGAAGCCTGCCGGATCCAGACTGCTGAACGTCTGCTGCGCGAGACTGGCCTACGAGTGTGGGAAATCGGTGATCTGGTGGGCTACGACTCGATCGGCACCTTCAGCCGCGCCTTCGAGCGCTGCAATGGTCAACGCCCTGGAGCCTTCCGCAAAGAGCAGCAAGATTCTGCGATACAGCCAAGCCAGGCCGAGTTGGCTAGTCCGCAACTTCTCCAGCGTGCGATGGCCGGCAAGCTCGACCCAGAGCGGGCGGAGGTTCTAATACGAGCCTTGCGTGGACTCTACCCAGCGCCGGAGCCCGACCCCACACCGAGCTTCCCGATGAGCAGCTCACTGTTGGAAGAAGGGCTAGCTGAAGCAGTGTGGAAGTCCCTCGCCGGTCTCCCACCTGAACAGCAACTCCAGGGGATCCGTCAAGTCCTATTCCCGACTCCGGCCCTATTCCAGCTGTTGCTACAACAGAGTCGCGAAGAAGGACGGCGTGATCGACAGCGCGGCGTCGCGCTGGCCGAGCTTGCTCTTGAGAGTCTGCGGTCGACGACTGACAGCCCAAACACCTCGCTGGAGATCTTGCTCCCCCGAGCCTGGGCTTGGCTGGGAAACGCCAGGCGTCTAGCGCTCGACTTTGATGGCGCCGAGCGGGCCTTCACCGAAGCCGAGTCGGCCTGGGCCACCTGGGGGCAGGTAGATCGACCGGATATTGAAGGTGAGCTTTACGATCTAAAATCTGCCTTACGGGCTTTCCAGCGGCGCCTGGACGAAGCGTTGACCCTCTCGAACCGGGCTGTCAAGCTGCTCAGCCAGACGAACAAACCGCTCCTCCTGGTACGCGCACTACTACATCGAGCGCATGTTCACGGCTATGCCGGCAAACCTCAGCACGCTCTACCCGACATCACCGAAGCACTGCGACATTTAGATGTAGAGCAGGAACCGTACATGGTGCTCTCAGCCTACACAACACTCGGAACCTATGGCCTCGACGCGGGGCTGATATCAGAAGCTGCGGCAATGCTTCCCGCGGCTCGTGAGCTATGCCAGCGAATCAATCATCGCTTGGCAGAAAATCAGCTCATCTGGATTGAAGCCCGTATGGAGCTGGCGGCCGGGCGCTGGCGACCGAGCGAGCGGCTTCTCGCGCTCGCTCGGTCAGGATTCCTTACCCAAGGAGAAACAGTACACGCTGCGCTTGTAAGTCTTGATCTTGCGATGCTATATGAGCATCATGGTCAGCCTGAACGGACTCTGTCCCTGGCTATGGAAACCATTCCCGTGTTCGAGCGATTACGGATCCACCGAGAAGCTGCCGCCGCATTGCGGCTGCTGCACCGCGCGGCACAGCAAGAGCGCCTCACTCGTTCCGTCTTGCAGCAGCTGCGCAGCTACTTAAGCTGTCTGCCTCCAACGCCGGATCCCGGTTAAGCATCTTCAACCGTGGGGGTCTATTGCTGGGCCGAACTCCTGTGGATTGACTACTCGGCCGCTGCGTGGCCTCGCCAAGCTTGATCCCTGGGTCCGCGGTTCAGAATTCCTCATCGCTCGCTCCTTTTCCAACAGGTTTCGCTGAAAACGTTGGAGGGAGCCTACAAGGGCAACAAGAAATATGAGCAAGAGTCTTGCCCAAAAGAGCGATCCGACCAAAGAATCTGCCCAAGCATTCTGAACTAGTGGATTGGGCTCCCACCGCACTGCCCATTCAACGCCAACTCGAAGTGAAGAAAGAACGCTGCCCAGGCAAACTGCCTGGATTTAAGAACCTGGCTTGAAAACTACCCAGGCGCCACGCCTGTGCCCCAACACTCTCTAGATGGAAGACTTCCTTCAGCTGAGGCAATCACTGGGGTCTCTTCATTCCGATTCTCCTCCCGTTGGCGGTTGAATTGGCACGGGTCCTCTCTCGCCACTTCGACTGCCAACTTCTTTTTCAGAAGATGCCGCTGGCCCAGCAACGAGGAAGAACCGATGACGCAGTTCAATCCTAAAATAGGCCACCTATCCGACCTGCTATACGCGGCGGAAGAGCAAGGTCAGAAGATCTCTAGTCTGGTCTGGTACCTGATCGGCCGCGATCCACTAACCGCACCGCTGCGCACCGATCTACTAGTTCTGGCAGCGGACGCTCAAATCAAGGTCGGCAGTCGTCATTGGAGCCTCTCGGCGCTGGTCCTCAATCAACAAGTCGATCACCTGCTGGCAGCGGACGGTCGCACCTGGAAAAGCTCCCACGATCTGCTCGACCCTTACCGCGAGCAAGGTGTCGACTACGTTGGCTTGATTGCCACGCTCGACGCGCGCATCGCCCGGTTTCGCGGCGACGGTCGCCGCATGCGTCAGATCCGCCGGCGACTGCTCAGCGAGGTCAACAAGAAATCTCAAGTATGGGCCACGAGATCTCCAGCGGCAGAATAATGAGCAACTATCATCACCAAAGTTTCTACGCCAACCGTAGCAAGCCAACGGCAGGTCTTCGCTGCACAAACCCGAAGCGCATGAAGGAACCAGCCGAGGCCGGCAGCTTAGAAATCCTCACACTTCAAGATCCCTAGCGCGGCGCAACGTGATAACGCAACTCGAACACAATTCCGGAATCCAGAACTCCTGACATACCCTTTTTCTCAAATGTCCGGTTGAGCCTCTCCGGAGGTGTTCCGAGGCCCTGGGAAGGCCAGGCTCCGGGGTGGCGCCTTCTTGATCGCGAACCGCATCCGTAGCTCGGTGCCGGGGAAGTGGGTGGCGGTAGCGTTGAGTTCTTCGCAGACGGCGGCGATCGCCGCCGTCTTGTGGGGAGAGCTGAGCGGGTCGATGGAAAGGAGCAGCACGGTGTCGGTAACCTCCATATCGCCGCCGGCCGCGAAAGCGCTTTGGATCAGGGTGCGTCCCTCCTGCTCGGTGCGGCGGTAGTGGGGTGATAGGAGCCGGAGAAGATCACCTTCGGCCTGGTAGGCGACCATCTTGAGAATATCGGTGAGGTGCTTGCGCTCGACGGACAGCTTGATGACATCCGCTTCGACGACCTCTTGGACGGGGACGCGGACGGGGAGGGTCGCGCGCTGGTTCTCGAGTTCGGTGATCTGCTCTATCGCTGCCCGGACCCTGGCGGAGATGGCGGCGTTGGCGATCTTGAATCCGCGCATCGTGCGCCGCCGATCCTCGCGGTTTTCAAGAGCAGCGATCCCGATGTGGGCCCGGAGCTGCTCGAGATGTGCGTGAGCTTTGCGCAGCTCTGCATTGATCTTGCCGCGCTCGGGATTCGGCACATCGCGGGCAGCGTCCGCTGGCTCGGTGCCATAGTCCACCAGGGCATCGAGTGCGAATTCTTCGCGCAGGTATTTGAAGAAGTTCTCTTGCCTCCAACGATCGAACATGCGGTAGGCGACCTCGAGTGTGGAGAGGTCGCGGCGGGAGGTGATGATGGACGTCTGGTGGCCGTTGTCGCAGAGGCGGGTGACCTGGCGCAGGTACAGCCGCTTGCGCTTCTTCCTCGGGCCATACTCGAGGTAGATACGCTGATCGGCGAGGAGGTACTCGAGCTTCCGCCCGTGGATCGTGTCCTTGATCTGCCCGAACTTGCTCAACGGCACCGGACGAAAGGGGGCCTTTCGGTATGTGAGGATGTCGAACTTCTTGGCGATGAGCTTCGCAAACAGCTTCGGGCTCCAACCCCCACGGTCGAAGACGACGGTGACTCGCCGGTCTCCGAGTAGCTTTCGTACCTCTTCGAGAATGAGGGGAAGCATCGTCGCAAGCCCCTTGTTGGCCTCGGTGGGGACCACGAAGAGAGGCTCGCTCTCAGCATCGTTGACCCAGTAGTCGGTGGTGGCCGGCATCGCGATCCGCATCCGCGCTACGTGTGTCTTGGGAATCTCTCGGCCACCGTGGTAGGCGCGCACATGCCCGTCCACGTAGAGGAAGCCCATGGCATGGCCCCTGGTGGCGACCCGGCGCTGAGCGAGGGCGCGACCGAGATCCGCGGCCAGGCCATGCGCGGCCAGCCGAGCGAGCTTGTTGCGCAAGGTTTTCACTTCCGGCGCTCGGTCGAGCCCGAGAAGCTGACCCAAATGCCGGGGTGAGCGCTCCTTGAGCCCTTCGGGTCGCTTGACCCGCAACAGTGCCATCAGCAGCAGGGTTACCAGAGTGGTGCGCAGCCCATAGAAGGCCGGCCCGATGCTGCCGTACAGCTCCTGCGCGATGGAGAGCACGCCGCTGTCCACCAGGGCGGGAATCGCCAGCAGAGCACCGGCGCCCGGTAGCTGGGTCGCCGCTCCGAAGATCGGCGCCGCATCATCGAGGAATCCCAGCCTCGCCAGCAGCCGATCGCTGGCGCGATCCGCTGGATCGAGGTCCAGCGAGAGGGGAACCTGATCTTGCTCGGACGCAGAAGCGGACAGTTTTGGGTCCGCAGCCGCTGGGTCACCGCCACCCTCAGCGTCGAGCGCAAGATCCGCAGTTTTCAGGGGGCCGTCGACCTGCTGCTCATCAGAGGCGGACAGTTTTGGGTCCGCACTCTCGAAGGGCATCGTCATCTGCACTACCGACCGCTCTTTCCAGCCCAGGCGCTTGGCGAGCTTGCGAACGGCCTTCTCATCGATGCCCAGCCGCCGGCCAATCTCGCGATTCGACACACCCTCGGCCTTCCAGCCGTTGACCGCGTCCAGGCGGCCCTGCGCTACCCGAGACTGACCCCGGGGAAAACCGCGCGGCCGGCCCAGAGCAGCCAGCCCACCTTCTTCGAAGCGGCGCTGATTCCGGCGCACAGTCCGCACATCACAAGCGAACGCAAGGGCCACCTCGCGTTGCTGTGCCCAGCCCAATTCAACGAGACTCACCATCGCGTGGGCCTCGCCTGTCCTGTCGCCGGCAGCGAAGTGAGCGAGCGGCATGCCGCTGACCACCACCACCCGATAGCCGCCCCTCTGCCGGAGGCGGCAGCGGTCGTTGATCACCACAACCCCATCGGGGACCCCGGCGTGGTCTGGGAACAGGACGGTGTGCTCGCTCGTCAGTGCCATGCTCGATCATGCCTCGGCACCGAAAAAAGCGGACAGTTTTGGGTCCGCACCACCTCTGAGGGGCGGTCCTGTGTTTTCAGAGGGTTAGGAGGGGTAGGTCAGGAGGTCTGGACTCCAACTCTCAGGAGGTTACAGTCACATGAAAAAAGTAGCTCTACTCGCAGTGCTTATGCTACTGTTCATTCCGACTCAGGGATTCGCCAGCCAATGTACGCCAAGTGGCGAGTGCCTAGACTTCATCGTCGTTGACGACATTATCGTGCCGGGCGGAGGTGGCCAAATCGTTTGCCACCAAGTCACCACCGTGTACTTCCTCTCGAACGGCACTACGGTGATCGTCACCGAGGTGACGTGCTACTGACCGCTATAGCGTTGACCTTGCAAATTAGATAGCATACCATTGCGCTGCGCCGTGCAATAGGTATAACCCGTCACTTTGGAATTACGACTTTCGCAGTCTAGTCCAACGAAAACCATGGCAACCCTGATAACATCGGCCAGACTCGGAAGCATTCTCGCTGTTATTCTGGTGACGATGGCACCCATCGACGCCTTCGCCGGAAATGGCCCGACAGCCGCCAAGATGACCAAGATTGAGGGTTTCCTACAGCAGGGTGAATGGAAAAAAGCACGACGCGCCGTACACCGGCTAGAGCTGGACCTCATCGAATCAAGTGCAGAGCGAGAAGTGAGTGTGATCGCGGTAGGACACCTCGCCGCGCTGAAGGCAATCACCCTTGCCGGAACTGGCGAGAGCGCTGACGCGACTTGGATGTGGCACAGCGCGCAGAATCTATCACCTAGGGTCGGCAACTTCGACCTATCTGTTTTCCCAGAGTCAGTCAGCAAGACCCTTAAAGGGCAGTTGCTGAGAACGCTGACGGAAGCCCTGGATTCATCCGACCTTGGGGAGTCCACCTCGGGTGGGGAGACGCGCGCAGACCTGCAATCTCAGGCTCTGTGTGCCATGATTCAACAGAAGAGAAAGGCCCCTCGTCAAGACAAAGAGGCTGCCCTTCTCATGGCCTCCATTGTGCAGCTTGGCATTGGAGGATCTCTGAATTTCTATGCCGAGGTACTGGCGGACGGTTCCCTATCACGGCCGGTCGTACGCGAGATGTTGGGCCCGCCTATTTTTTCCTATGTCGTTTTCAACACCTATTCCAGATGCCGATACAGCCCTGGGATGAGAGATGTCTCCGATAAATGGACACTTGTCTCTTTCAGCCTCGATCCACGTAAGGACATCTAGGATCTACCGGCAAATAGCTGGATCTGCCGTCATCAAGCTGCAATCGACAGGCTCAAGATGATCCATTTTCTCACCCTCTTTCTCGGCCTGCTGACTGGCCCCCAGAATATCAGTATCGCCGTTTCCTCCCCTGACGTGGCGAGCGTCGAGCTCCGCCTCGACGGCGAGAGCTGTGGCATCGACTACGATGCACCATGGACCCTAGCAGCCCGTGGTGAAAGTCCCGATTACGGCCGTCTTGGCGATCTTCCCTGGTAGAATCTTTCCACCCGAGGGAGGTAGCGACCATGGCGATGGGCAGGCGAAGCAAACGAAGACAGCGGCAGCTCTGGGTGGAAACCCAGGCGCTGGCCAAGTCCCCAGGACATCCTTTCTACGAGCGTCTGTCCAAGATTCTCGACAAGCACGGTTTCGATCGCTTTATCGAGGAGCAGTGCGCGAGGTTTTACGCTACGAGGATGGGACGGCCTTCGCTGGCGCCCGCGGTGTATTTTCGGTTGCTGTTGATCGGCTTCTTCGAGGGTATCGACTCTGAGCGAGGTATCGCATGGCGGCTTGCGGATTCGATGACTCTGCGCGACTTTCTGGGCTTCGAACTCTCGGACCAGACCCCGGACCATTCGACGCTCTCTCGGACCCGTCGCCTGATCGATCTCGAGACCCATGAGGCGGTGTTTGCTTGGGCTTTGCAAGTACTGGCGAAGGCTGGCTTGCTCCGGGGAAAGACGCTGGGCATCGATGCGACGACCCTCGAGGCGAACGCGGCGATGCGCAGCATCGTGCGTCGAGACTCGGGCGAGAGCTACGAAGAGTTTCTCACGCGCCTGGCCGAGGCTTCGGGTGTGGAGACCCCGACGCGAGCGGATCTGGCGCGTTTTGACCGCCAAAGGAAGAACAAAAAGACGTCGAACGGCGACTGGAAGAACCCCCACGATCCCGACGCCAAAGTCACGCGAATGAAGGATGGGCGGACGCATCTGGCGCACAAAGCCGAGCATGCGGTGGATATGGAGACGGGTGCGGTTGTGGCGGTGACGGTGCAACCTGCAGACCGAGGGGACACGTCGAGCCTAGAGCGGACGTTGGATGAAGTCGCTGCGGTGCTGGAAGATGTCGTTGAGGATTCGGAGGCTGGCGATCACTTGAGCGAGAAAGTCCGTTCAGAGCTGGTGGCTGACAAGGGCTATCACAGTAACGCGGTCATGAAGGCACAGCGTCAAGGGAAGATTCGAACCTATATTTCGGAACCGGATCGAGGCCGACGCAACTGGTGCGGCAAAGAGGCGGAGAAGCAAGCGGTGTATGCCAACCGTCGACGGATCAAGGGTCGTCGAGGCCGCGAGCTGTCGCGGCGTCGAGGAGAGAAAGTAGAACGCACCTTTGCCCATTGCTACGAGACTGGCGGTATGAGAAGGACCCACCTTCGAGGTCACGACAACATCCGCAAAAGGTTGCTGATTCACATCGCGGGATTCAATCTTGGGCTGCTGCTTCGTCAAATGTATGGAGCCGGCACTCCACGGGCCCTTCAGGGCTTTCTTTCGGCTCTCGAACAGGGCTTTCGCGCCGTATATAGCTTGCTGAGCTGGCTTCTGCCGCACGAGAGCGGATATTGGCCACTAAGATCTTCGATCAGACCACCTGCGCCGGCTGGCCTCAATTTAGGCCACATTTTGTAGAAACGGACTTCTGCCACGGGCTGCTAGCCTGTGACTTGGGACCGGACTTGCTACCCCACGAGCTGCACGCGCTGGCCAGAAATTCCGACGGAGAATCAATCGCCGAAGCTCGCCAATTAGTGAATGTACCAGGTTCCTCGGCGGACGCTCGCTTCGTCTTGGCGAAAGGCACGCTCCAGAATCCGCAAACTGTGCGGCTCCTTTGGCAGGCGCGCTCGGGCGGCACCGAGCGAACCGCTACCGCCAGCCTAGACGGTCGGGTACTGAATATCGGCCCGGCAGGAGTCGTCGAGCTGCCCAGCCTCAAACATGGATCACCTCAGGTGCTGCACGCTGAGGTGGTATTCACAGACACCCTACGTGCCCAGGCGACGATGCTCCTGGGCTGCTGTTTTCACGAGAGTACAAGTAGCGAACTCACCGGCGTACCCTTGAGTTGGCGCAGAAGGCAGCAGCCGGTGATCGGCCAGCTGCAGAAGGTCCTGAGAGTCGGCGGACAGCCCATCAGAACCGTTGCCATCGAGCGGGAATTGGCAGAGATAGTAGTGGTGCGAGAAGGGTCGGAATGGAATCTTGAATCCCTGCTCGACCTCTACCACCAAATGCACCTACGGCGACGGGGTGATCTCTCCGGAGCGGATCTTCGGGGACTTCGGCTCGGCGATCACTTGCGAGTAGTCTTTGCCGAAGACGCACCTGATCTCGCGGCCCTAACGGACTTGCCGGTTTCCCAAGATGTTTCCGAGGGTGGTTCCCTCTCCATCCTGGAAGTGATCAGCAATAGATTCTTTCCAACACAAGACTTTCCGCAGGGCTCGCAGCGAATCGCCGACGCCGTGGCAATGGCCGGCATTGTAGCCGCAGGGTCAGGGCGCCCTCGGGCAGTGATTCTTATCCGGTCAGGACGGATCGAGGATTCCAGCTCCCTCACTGCACATCAAGCTGCCGAGTATCTGCGCGCACTACGCGTCCCCCTGCTAGTCTGGCGACCTCTATCCAGCCGCGATGGAGACAGCGACCTAGAGTGGCCCGGTGAAACCGAGATCTATTCGCTTCCTGGATTTCTGGCAGCAACCAAGACTCTTCGTCGAACGCTTGACCAGCAGCTCGTCGCCTGGGTCGAGGGAACCTATCTTCTGCGGCAGATCGAGATTGCTCCTGGGATGCGCAAGATCGACTTTCCGCAATAAGGCCGGCAGTGAGGCCAACGGTTGGTACTGTGTCGTTAGGCTTTCTCAGGCTATCCGCTCGCGCACCTTCATTGAAACGATGTTCATCGCCAGAACGGTAGGCGCGGTCAAGATCACACCTACTCGCCGATCCGCTCAAAGGTATCGACACTGGTCGAGTAGACATAGAACGAGACTCGCGCTTCCTCGTCGCGGCCAAAGTAGATCATGCGCCGTCCTTCACTCTCGACGAACACATCGTCGCCTCTGGGGATGTATTGTTCGTCGCCAACTTGCAGCGTGCCGTCTACCGCCTTGACCGGCCGATGGACACCGCGGGGCCAGCCGCCTCGGGCGAGTTCTTGGGCCGAGCAGGAGTGGCAGAAGACGCCAAAATAATAGTCGCCAACGTAGTCGCTGAGATCCTGCAGCGGGGCGATATTCGGCACCGAGAGGGCTGCGGCGGCCGATTCAGCCACCAGGCTGTCGATCACGGTGGCGAGCACCGCGCGGCCCAATCGCACCTGACCACCGCCGGCTTCGCTGTTGCGATTGGTGACCATGAAAATGCCGAAATCGAACTCCGGAATGATCGTCATCGAAGCATTGAAGCCCAACATGCCGCCGCCATGTCCGACGGTTCTGACCCGCTGAGCGGCCGGCCCGCTTCCCGCCTTCGACTCCCGCAGGCCGTGAGTCTGACCCAAGAACTCGGGATGGGGGCGGAACTGCGGCGCCAGCACCGCGGCGGCGGTTGCGGGCTGGAAAAGGCGGCCATGCTCATTGCTGCCGCTGCCGGTCAGCGCTACCAGTAAACGACCCATATCAGCGACGGTCGCATCGATCGAGGAAGCGGGGGTGGTCACATAGATTTCGTAGGGCTGCGCCACGTACTCGCCGTTGACGAAACCGTAGCCCAGCGCCAGATCGTCTCGGTATTGTGGCTCGACTTCCACCGACGAACGGATCATTCCCAGGGGCTCAAACATCTCCTGCCGCATCGCCTGGTCGTAGGGCAATCCGGTGACGCGCTCGATGACCGCTCCCGCCAGGGTGGCGCCATAGGTGTCGTAGCGAAAATATTGACCGGCTGGAGTGACCCGCCGCAAGTTGTCTGCGCGCAGGAACTCCGTGATGCTGGGTCGGGCGGCCTGGCGTTCCGCCAACGGCCGGCCGAAGTCGCGTACCTGGCGTCCAATGCCGATCTGATCCAAACCGGCGGTGTGGGTCAGGAGATCCGCCAGCGTGATCGGGCGCTCTAGGCGCCGTGGATTGCTGATGCCGTCAAAGTAGCGAGCCACGTCGTCGGCCAGACCTACCCGCCCGTCGTCGGCCAGTCGAGTCAGGGTCAACAGGGTCAACGCTTTGGAGATCGATCCAATGCGAAAGACCGTCGTCTCCGGATCGACGGCCAGATCTTGCTCGATATTCGCCAGCCCATAGCCGCGCAGGAAGATCGACTTGCCGTCCTTGACCATCACCACCGCGGCACCCGGTAGGTGGTTCTCTGCCATGTACGAAAGGATCGTCTCGTCGACGGCGGCGGTCAGATCAGAATAGGAGGCTGCGGCTTCCGGTACAGCCTGCGGCTGGCTGCTGGGGGCTTCGACCTTGGAACAGCCGAGAAGGACAGTGAGCAGTGCGGGCACAACGCCACGGTAGTTCAGCATTCCACCGAGAATAGCCGACTTGAGCTGAGAAGGGGACGCTCGAAGTTGGCGCCGGAGAATCACGGCCGCTGGCAGGAGGAGACGGGTTGCTGCGCCTTCAATTTCGTTCTAGGCTGTCTAGCCAGAAAGGAGCACGCCACCATGCAGACCTGGCAGTTGCAACACGCCAAGAACCGATTCAGCGAAGTGGTCGATCAGGCCGTGGATCAGGGTCCTCAGATCATCACCCGGCGAGGAACCGACACCGTAGTCGTCTTATCAGTCGAGGACTACCGTAGATTGCGCAAACCGAAGACCAACTTGGTGCAGTTCTTCCGCGACTCTCCTTTGGCGGACGCCGAACTCGATCTCGAGCGCGACCGGGACACCCGGCGTGATATCGAGCTGTGAACTACCTCCTCGACACTTGTATCGTCTCGGAACTGATCAAGAAGCTGCCGCAACCCTCTGTCGTTGATTGGATTCAGCAACAGGACGAAGAGCGGCTCTACCTGAGCGTCATCACCCTGGGTGAGATTCAGAAAGGAGTTAGTCAGCTCCTCGAGTCACATCGCAAGCGCGGTTTACAAGAGTGGCCCGATATTGACCTGCGACGGAGATTCAGCGATCGCCTCCTTGATGTCACTCCGCGAGTAGCGATGCTTTGGGGCCAGATCCAAGGCGAAGGAAGTCGACTGGGCAGGACCCCACCCAGTGTCGACAGCCTCATCGCCGCGACGGCATTGACTTTCGATGCCGCGGTCGTGACCCGCAACGAGGCCGACATGAAGGGAAGCGGGGTCAGGATCATCAACCCCTGGGCCTAAGATCCTCCCGAGCAACCCTGGAGACCTCTAGACTTTTCACTAGCATTAGCTGCGTTGTGAGCTAGCAGACTATCGTGCAACTCAGCTCTCGGCTCGCGCCGCTCGCCAGCGGCCAATCGCCGAACAGAGCAGCATTCCTGAGGCAAAGCCACCGGCGATCAAGGTCGCCAGGTCGACCGCGCGAACATTGCCAGCCTCGACCAAAGACATCATCCGACTGATGGTCGGCAGCAGAAAGACGACGGCGAGAACAAAGAGAGGGGCTGCTTTTTTGGTCAGCTGCATGGGGGCTCCTTAGAGGGAACGGTTGGGAGAAAAACGGACGTTGGCCGAGCTGTGAGCTAGCGCATTTGCTCACCGCTCGGCGGCTTGCGGATCGACGCCGAACCGCGAAAAGAGAAGCTGTTGCCCGGGTACCTGGGCATTGTGGAAGAAGAGCTGCCGATCGAGCAATGCATCAAGGCTGGCCGGAAATGCCTGTTGCTGACGCAATTCGTAAATTGCGTGCAGAGTGTGCTCCCGCAGCAGGCCCGCGTGCAAGATGCAAGAGATGTAAAGGCTGTCGGTCCAAACCGCTTGGTGAACGCCCAGCAAATCCTCGTGCAGCAGAGCCAACAGAGCCTCTTGACCGTCAACGATCACGTTGAGCTGCTGGCTATGCCAGAAACTCAAGATGGTCTCCCACTTGTGGGCCAAGGTAACAGCTGCACCCAGGATCTCGACCGGCGTGTAGGTCTGGACAAAAACCTCGACCCCGCGGTCGATCGCCCGCTGAATCGCCGGCCGGACTTGCTCGAGGGTCTTGGGAAAAGCATCAACGACGACGATCGACGACGCCCGATCAAGCATCGCTATCGCTCTCTCGAACACCAGCGGTGCCGATTGCAGTGGGTAGATCCGCTCCCCACCTGGGGCCGGGGTGAGTTCAGCCAGCTCGACCGCGGCCTGCCGTTGGCGGCGCTTGAAGTGGCGCTCGAGCTGGCCGAGAAACTCCTCGGGTGCCGTTGCCCGGCACAGCCGAGGCTCGCCACTGTCGACGGTGACCGCCCCGCTGAGCAGCAGGCTCTCGATCGCCTTGTAGACATTGGCCGTTGCCTTGCCTAGAGCTTTGCCGATTCGGTAAGCCGTCACCGGCTGCCGCTGAGCGAGCAGCAGCAAATAGACCTCGGCTTCGAGACGGTTCAAGCCCAGAGCTTGCAGGGTGTCGCGGGGGTTGCGCGCTGTCGCATCATTCATAGTATGTAAACATACTACTAAGTTGAAAAGGCGTCAAGCCATCACCGCGGGTGCATGAGCACTGTTCAAACACTCCGGGGCACCGACTGCCGACGAATACTAGGCAACCGCAAGTCAGGAATCGACGCCAGCCGGCGAACTCTCCAACTAGCCAGATCAGTGAATCTGCTCTCAGAATTTGGAAAAGCTAGTTGGGGTGCCGCCACGCCGAGCGAGCCCCGCTCGTGACTTGGACAAGCAGGGTCTGGACAAACACAGGGTTGGTCCAAACACAGTGTCTGCTTGTTCCGCCGAGGTGTCAGGCCCTGGCACCTCGGCCTTTTTCTTCGCTCGCCCTGGTTTAGTTCGAAGACTCGAGCCGCTCGAAGATCCGCCGTGCATGGTGGGCGCTGTGGTAGAGGGTGAAGTAGAGCATCTCCCGCACCGTCAATCGGCCGAGCAAGGGGTGCGGCAGACGGTAGCGATCGAGAGCGCGGTCGGGCCAAGCGGAGATCGCTTCCTGCAGCGCCTGGCCATTGGCTTGCCAAAGAGCCAAAACACGCTGCCGCCAAGCGCTGTCATCGAGGTCTCCCCGCCGGGCGCTCGGTGAAAAACGACCGGCACCGGCACCCTCGGCCAGCAACTGGTGGTAACTGCTTCGGACTTCCTCGAAACTGCGTGAGCCCGACCACGATATGCCACCGATTCCAATCAGCATTACCTTGGAGAAATTCATCGCCCGGGCTACCGGCCGCATCGATTTGTTCAAGTGGCGGAGGTGATCGCCAGGTGACCAATGCTCGCCTTGAGGCGCCAAGAAGATCTCTAGAGGCAGCTCTGCCAGCGCTTGGGCAATCTCGCCATGCAGCCGATCCAGGGCGGCAATCAGTTGCTCGCGGTCGCCAGGCGGGTTGATCTCAAACATGTCTAGGGTCGCCCCGCTAGCTGGGAAGGGTGGAGGCAATCGCCAGCGTATGAGGGAGCACTCGGCGATCCAGCCAGGCATTGACGACATGGGCCGCAGCCAACAGCAAGCCGCTGGCAGCCAGCAGAACTTCCGCTGGAATCGGCCAAGCCGCGGTATGGGAAGCATGGCCATAGTGCCCGAGAATCATCAAGGCCAAGGCACCACTGAGGAGCGCCATCGGCCGCCGCGAGCGATGCCTGAGATAGCCGCTGCGCAGACTGGTGCCGGCCAAAATCGCCGACGACAGCAACAGCATCCACTCCACTCCCTCACCTGTGAGGACGCTCAAGCCTGCCAGTGGCAACAGGCTCACCGCCAACGGCAACAAGGCGCAGTGAATGGCGCAGAGCATGGCGGTGAAAGCGCCGAGCAAGTCGAGGCGCGACAGCTTTGCCGGTGCCGCTAGCTCGCTGTTCGCCAGCTGACCGGACGTCAGTTCAGGGCTGGCTGGAGTGGGGCGCATCATGATCTGGTTCATTCCCGTCATCGACACGGCCACTTGGGGCCGCAGAACAAGAATGATAATGCATTTTCATTAAAATGCAAAGTTGAAATATCGAGCGGGCTCATTGCCGGCCCGCTCGCCGCTCCGCCTAGCGGTGCTATTCTCGCGCCGCTAGGCCACACCGTGCTAAGCCACACTGTGCAGCCACACTGTGCCTGACACTCCGAGCCCATCTTCCGTGAGGTGCCGATCCGTGACCATCCTCCGCCATCTGTCCCCCCTCCTGCCGTTGCTTCTACTCACTACTAGCGTCTTCGGTGAACCGCCAGAGGACAGTCAGCTGTTGCAGCCGATCGACGTCTTCCATTTGGAGGTCGCGGCTGATCCGCGAATTTCACCCGCTGGCGGCCAGGTGGCCTACACCCGGCAGTCGATGGATGTGATGAGCGACCGTCGCCGGTCGAAGATTTGGTTGGTCAGCACCGATGACGACCGGCACCGACCGTTGACCAAGGGCGACAGCTCGAGCCCGCGCTGGTCCCCCGACGGCAAGCGCCTGGCCTACTTAGCACCCGGCGACCACGGTACCCAGATCAAGCTGCGCTACATGGACAGCGGCGATAGCGCCCAGCTGACCCGGCTCACCGAGTCGCCGCGCGGCCTGGCTTTCTCCCCCGATGGACGCTCGATCGCTTTTGTGATGTACGTTGCTGATCCGCCAGAACCCTTCGTCAGCTTACCCAAGGCACCCGAGGGGAGCGAGTGGGCGCCACCGCCGATCTACATCGACGAACTGATCTACCGTACCGATGGTGCCGGCTATCTGGAGCGGGGCTGGGATCAGATCTTCGTCCTGTCGACCGACGGTGGCACCCCGCGGCAGCTGACCTCGGCACCCCACGACCACGATCCACCCAGCTGGTCGGCCGACGGCAAGGCGCTCTACGTTGCCGCCAAGCGCCGCCCTGACGCCGACTACGATCCGCAGAACACCGAGGTCTACCGTATCGAGTTCGCCGATGGCAAGGTCACCCAGCTGACCAGCCGCCAGGGGCCCGACGACGCTCCCATAGCCTCCCCGGATGGCCAGTGGATCGCCTACTTGGGATTCGACGATCGCCACCTGGGCTACCAAATCACTCGGCTCTACGTGCTACCCGTCGGCGGTGGAGAACCGCGGCTGCTGACCGCCAAGCTTGATCGCGACGTGCGCCAACCGCGTTGGAGCGCCGACTCGAAATCGATTTACTTCGCCTATGAGGAACACGGCAACGGCAAGCTCGCCCGGCTCACCCTCGATGGCGGCGGGATCGAAACCCTGGCCAACAACCTCGGTGGCAACGGCCTCGGCCGACCCTACGGCGGCGGCTCGTTCTCGGTCGCCAACGATGGCCGCTTGGCCTACATGCTGAACCGCCCCGAGCGTCCCTCGGAAGTGGCCATCGCCGCCGCCGACGCGCCACAGCGCTCACTGACCGTTCTCAACGACGACCTGCTGGGGCACAAGAAACTCGGCCGGGTCGAGGAGATCTGGTACCAGTCCTCCTTCGACCAACGCCGCGTCCAGGGCTGGATCGTCCACCCGCCGGACTTCGATGAGAGCAAGAAGTATCCGCTGATCCTGGAAATCCACGGCGGCCCATTCGCCAACTACGGCGATCGCTTCGCCGCCGAGTTGCAGCTCTTCGCCGCCGCTGGCTACGTGGTGCTCTACACCAACCCCCGCGGCAGCACCAGTTACGGCCACGAATTCGGCAACCTGATCCACCACAACTACCCGAGCCAGGACTACGACGACCTGATGTCGGGAGTCGACGCGGTGATCGAGCGCGGCTATGTCGATGCAGACAATCTTTTTGTCACCGGCGGTTCCGGCGGCGGCGTGCTCACCGCCTGGGTAGTGGGCAAAACCCACCGCTTCAAGGCCGCGGTGTCGGCCAAGCCGGTGATCAATTGGTACAGCTTCGTGCTCACCGCCGACATGTCACCCTACTTCACTCAATATTGGTTCGCCGAGATGCCTTGGGACGACCCTGAGACCTACCTGAAGCGCTCGCCCCTGTCATTGGTCGGCAACGTGCAGACGCCGACCATGCTGCTCACCGGTGAGCAAGACTTCCGCACTCCGATCTCCGAATCCGAGCAATTCTACAAAGCACTCAAGCTGCGCCAGATCGACACCGCCCTGGTGCGCATCCCCGACGCTTCCCACGGCATCGCCACCCGCCCCAGCCATCTGATGGCTAAAGTGATGTACGTGCTGGGATGGTTCGAGAAATACCGCACGGACAAGGCGGGTGACTAGGAGGCATCACTCCGCCCCCAATTGGCGGCGCTGGCCGGGCTTGCGAAGTCTAGCCAGATCGCGGTAGACCGCCTCCTCCTATCTGCCCCACAGATCGAGCAAGCGGCTGTACTTGATCACCAGTTGGCGCTGATTGACAAAATCACCGCGGCCGATCTCTTGGATGTCGTTATAGACCACGAAGAGACCAGTGTTGGCGGTCTCGCGCCAGCCAAAGCGGACATTGGACGACCATTGATCGAGTCTGGTGTTGTATTGCACCAGACTCTCGACAAATAGCTTGGGGGTGAAGGAGTAGGCCAGGCGCAAGCGTGACAAATCGGTTTCGAAGTTGCCAAAGGGTAGGTTCACGTTGTCACGCCGCCAAACCACTTCACCGGTGAATTTCTCGGTCTTGCGGAAGCGCAAAGTCGAGATCAACGATATTCGGTTGCCGTCGAAGAAATCTCCGGAGACAAACATCACTCGGTAGCTGACCGGCGCGGCCAGGTTGGTGTAGGCGACTATCTGGACCTCGGTACGGCGGTACTTGCCGGCAGGAACGATCACCCCAGGATGAATCTCGAAGGGATCCTTGACTCCATCCTCAATTATGTTGGCGCCGGTGTGTACCTCGTGTCCTTTCTTGAATTCCCAGTGACTTCCCAGGTGGAAGGTGCTGCTCTCCTTGAAACCGTCGAAATCCCAAAAACCCTGATAAAAGATGTGCGGCCGGATCTCGTGCAGGCCGAGCCGGTTCTTCGGCCGGTGGCGGCTCAGGGCGAAGGCTTCTGGCCGGCGATATCCACGACGGGTGAGAAAACCAACCTGCGGATCAAACCCCTGACCGACCTCGGCGTAGCTCAGTTCCGTAACAACTTTCTTGGAATTCCACCGGCCATCGACAAAGAAGGCGTGGTCGTCCTGACTGACCCCCGGCGTATCGCTCTTGGCCACGAAACCCTTGATCTCGGATCGCGGCCCCACTCCCCAGCGACCATCGACCGCGAAGGTGCGGCCGTAGTCGTCATTGCCAGCCAGCGACCCCTTTGCCTCGCGACTGGTGATGAGCATGCCAAGGGAGGAGTTCTTACCCACATCGCGGCTCACGCGAGCGACCGCGAACTCGTTTTCTGGCACTCCGCTGGCGGTATCGTCGGTGACCATGTAGAGCAGACCCAGGTTGTTGCGCCCGGCTTTGCCAGACAAGCGCAGACCACCGCGGATAGGGATCTCCTCGCCACCCGAACCAAGGCCGATGCGGCGACTGAAGAACAACTCGACCTGGCCCGGGATCCCGACCCTGAACGCACCGGCATTCTCCAGGAAGAATGCGCGTTTTTCCGGAAAGAATAGATTGAAGCGATCGAGGTTGATCTGTTGCACATCGGCCTCGACCTGGGCGAAATCGGTGTTGATCGTCGCATCCAGGGTCAAACTTGGGCTGATGCCGAACTTGAGGTCGATGCCAGCATCGAAGTCCTCGTCAGTGTCCCTGGAGCCACCTCGCCCCTTGACACTGCTCACCAAGGTATAAGGTACCGCCTGCAAGAATTGTTGCCGAGGCACCTCGATCCCCTCCAAGCGACCGGCTAGAGACACCCGGTCGAGGTCGAACTGGCGCGGCAACGGCGACCAAAATACCTTCTCTTTATGACGGCGAATGTTGCGCTGAAAGTTGATCCCCCAGGTCTGCGGATTGCCTTTGGGGAAGCGTAGGGTACGAAACGGAATGGCAAACTCGGCACTCCAGCCGCCATCGAAAATCTTGGCGGCGACCTGCCAGGCGCCGTCCCAATTGAGATTAAAACCACCCGTATTGCCGACGTTCACTTCTCCGTCGCGGGTCACCTGACCGTCGTATTCGAGGCCAGCGGGATTAGTACCGAAGATAAAGCCACTCTGCAAATCGCCGTAAGTGTCGAGCAACAGCTGGAAGCTGTCGGTATCGGCCAGCGACGAGTCGCGCCGGCTATCGGCGACGACGATGCCTTCCGGCTGTCGGTCATGGCAGACGACGCCGACATAGAAAGTCGTATCATCGAACAGCACATAGACCTCGGTCTTCTCCGTCGCCGCCGCCCCTGCCACTGGCGTGGTCTGCACGAATCCGGTCGCCGGCTGGGCCGCCGACCAGGCAGGGTCAGTCAGCACCTCGCCATCCAGCGTCGGCGCGGCCAAGCTGCGCAGAGCCTTGATCACCGGTCGCGTTGCTTCTTGGGCGGTCAGGGAAGTTACCAGGAGGCTCATGCTAACAACGCCACACAGCAGCCCCCAGGAATGCCGAGAGTATCTAGAATTCATTAACGGTCTCCTCTGTGAAAACCTTTCCTACCTGGAAGGCTTCATGGTGTAAATAAACGGTCCAAGATTTCGGCGAGCTGCGCTGCATGCTCGCCAAGCACGATCGATCTGTGGTCACCGTCGAGGGTGGTCACCACCAACGGCCCGCCGATAACGCCCTTCCAGCCCAATTGCGCCGGTGGCCTCCCGTTACCCACCCGGAGACGGGCGCGCAGCAATTCGACTCGACCCCGGTACCGGGGAGGGCGATAACTTCGCGCCGCCCGTAAGTTGGCAAGTGCTACCCGATAGGGGCCCAGCAGACTCGCTCGATCACTTTCCAAACGGTTGGGGTCACGATCTTTGGCCAGCCGCCAGAGCTGGTCCAGAGGATCTCCAGAGCCATCCAATTGCAACTCGCCAAGGGGCAATCCGAGCTGCTCGGCCAGATGCTCCAACATCGACCCTTGCGGATCAGCGGACCGCCGCATCAGATTCGGTCGGTAGGTGTCAATCAGCACCAACTGACTGACTTTGCGCCGCCGCTGGCGCAACAGCTCCGCCATTTCCAGGGCGATCAAGCCGCCCATCGACCAGCCAGCCAAGGCGTAGGGCCCCCGCGGCTGGATGGCCAAGATCGCCTCGAGATAAGTCGCCGCCATCTCTCGAACTTCCAGCAGCGGCTCGCACTCGCCGGTCAGACCGGCGCTCTGCAAGGCATAGACAGGCCGCTCAACCGTCAAGTGAGCCACCAGCTTGTCGTAAGCCAGAGCTAGCCCCTGGGCCTCGTGGACGAGGAAGATCGGCCGACCCCGACCGGTTTTGAGCGAGACCAGCGGCGTCGGCTTGTGCTCGCCGGAGAGGCGGAAAGAGCGGGCCAAGGCAGCCACCGTGCGATGCTTGAAAAGAGCCTGGATCGACAGCGAACGCCCGAGCCGTCGTTGGACCTCCGCGACCCAACGAATGGCCAATAGGGAGTGCCCACCCAGGTCGAAAAAATCTCCGTCCCGGCTCAGCCCGCCGATGCCCAACAAGCGCTCGAAGATATTCGCCAGGGTCTGCTCCAAGGAACCTCGCGGCGCCTCGGCAGCGGGTTCGGTGGGGCGCAGTGATTGCACTTGGCGAGCGAGGCGCAGACGGTCGACCTTGCCATTGGCGGTCAGCGGGAACTCTTCGACCAGCCAGAACTTCGGCGGCACCATGTGAGCGGGCAGACGCTCGGCAAGGTAGGCGCGCAACTCTGTTTCCAACTGGTCGAGAGCCGTGGCTTGGACCCGTAAGTAGGCCACCAAGCGCGAGTCGCCAGCGACCTCTTCGACCTCCACCAACGCCTGGTGTACCTCCGGCCGAGCACTGAGGACACTCTCGATTTCACCCACTTCAACCCGGAATCCTCGGATCTTGACCTGGCTGTCGAGCCGCCGCAGATAAGCCAGCTGACCGACCCTCGAAGAGACGGCCGAGCCGGGCTCCGGCGGCAACCAGCGGGCCAAGTCGCCGCTGCGGTACATCCGTGCCCCGCCACCCTCGACAAAGGGATCGGGGACGAACTTCGCGGCGGTCTGGCCGCTGCGCCGCAAATAGCCACGGGCTGGGCCGCGACCGGCGATGACCAACTCACCCGGCACTCCCAACGGCATCGGCAGCAGCTGTCGATCAAGGATGTAGATGCGCAAGTTGGCGATCGGCTCACCAATCGGTGGCGGCAGCTGGTCACCGGCCAACCAGCTGCTACTGTCCGCCGCGGCAGGCAGATCGTGGGCGGTGACCACATGGGCCTCGGTCGGACCGTAGTGGTTGTGCAAAGTGCAGGACCGATGGGTGGAGAAAAACGCCGCCACATCCGGACTGATCTGTAGTGCTTCTCCAGCGGTGACAATTTGCCGCAGATCTCCCCCCTGACCTTGCCGCAGCAGGGTCCCCAACAGAGGGTCCAAAACCGAGAAGGGCAAGAAAAGACGCTCCACCCGCTGCTCGCCGATCCACCGCGCCAGAGCCTGCAAGTCCTGGCGGGTGCTCTGCTCCAGCAGCAGCAGCTCGCCACCGCAACTCAGGGTGACGAAAATCTCCTGAAAAGCGACGTCGAAGTTGAGCGAGGCAAACTGGGCGGTGCGCCAAGGCCGCGACAGCGAGGGGTGGCGCGCGTGCCAGTGCAACAAGTTGATCAGCGGTGCCTGCTGCATCACCACCCCTTTGGGGCGGCCGCTGGACCCCGAGGTGTAGAGCACATAGGCCGCCTGGTCAGCAGAGCAGACCCACCGCGGCCGTCGGTGAGTCCCTTCCCCGGGCTGGTCGAGAGAGACGACGACCGGCCCACTCCCAGCCCGCTGCTCAAGCGGCAGCTCAGCGGCGGCTTGAGCACTGGCGAGAATCACTTCCAGGCCGGCATCCTCGAGCATGAAGGCCAGGCGATCAGCGGGATATTGAGGATCGAGGGGGAGATAGGCCGCACCAGCTTTGAGCACCGCCAGCACCGCGATGACCATCTGCGGTGAGCGCTCGACCGCCACCCCGATCAGGGTTTCCACTCCGACCCCGAGGCGGATCAGCTTGCCGGCCAAGCCGTTGGCCCGGCCATCGAGCTCGCCATAACTCAGCGTCGACTTGCGCCAGCGCAGGGCGACCCGATCCGGAGTGGCGGCAGCCTGCTCTTCGAACAGCCGCTGCACCCCCTCCCCAGCAGGGAATTCGCGGACCGTCTGATTGCAGACCTCAAGCACTTCGGCCCGCTCCCCGTCACTGAGCATCGGCAGCTCATCGGGCAAACTGGCCGGCGCCCGCAGCAGACCGCTCAGCAGGCGCAGCAGATGCTCCCCCAACCGCGCGACCATCGACCCTTCGCAGCGCCGCTGGTTCCAGGTCAGTCTGAATTGCAGCGTGGCGCCCATGCTGGCGCTGAGCAGCAGGGGATAGTGGGTCGGATCAGAGCCGGTGGTGGCGCCGAAAGTAAAGGGTAGAGAGCTCCCTTCAGCAGTCAAAGAAGCATCCACCGGATAATTCTCGAACACCATCAAGGTGTCGAAGAGAGGCACCCCACCGGGGAGAGAACTCTGCGCCTGAATCTCGTGTAGAGGCCAATATTGGCGGCCTTCACGGGCCAGCTGATGGTCGCGAAGCTGGTGCAAATGCCAGCCAAGGTCACGTCTCGGATCGATGCGCAAACGCACCGGAACCGTATTAATAAACAGGCCGACCATGGTCTCCACACCGCTGATTTCGGCCGGCCGACCCGACACCGTGGTGCCGAACACCACGTCGTCAGTGCTGCTGTAGCGAGCCAGCAAGAGGCCCCAAAGACCTTGGCAGACCAGATTGAAGGTCAGCCGTTGGCGGCGAACAAAACGCTCCAATTCCTCACCCTCGGCCGCTGGCAGGCTCAGCGTGAGAGTCTCCATGATCACCCCTGCGCCAACCTCCCCGGCCCCGCGCTCAGCATGCGCCGCCGGTAGCGGGGTGGGGGAGTCGAAGCCCAGCAAATAGTCCCGCCAGAACCGCTGATCGGCGCGGTGATCGCGGTTCTGGATCCAGCCGATGTAGTCGCGATAGGGCCTGACCGGCGCCAGCTCTGCATTCCGGCCCTCCAACAGCGCCTGGTAGAGGGTCAAGATCTCCTGGAAGATCAGCGGCTTGGACCAACCATCCAACAGCAGATGATGGTTGGTGAAGACCAAGACGTAGCGGCGCTGGGCCAGGCGGATCAAAGTCAAACGCAGCAGCGGCGCTCGCTCTAAGTCGATACCCCGAGCCCGATCGGCGGCCAGCCAGGCGGCCAATTCCTGCTCGTCCCGCGGCGCCTGATGCTCCGTCCCGTCGAGCAGAGTCCAGGGCAGGGGAACCTCGCCACTCACTGCTTGCAGGGGCTCTTGCTGGCCTCCCGCAATGATCGCCCCGCGCAGCGTGGCGTGGCGAGCGAAAACCTGCCGCCACGCCTGTTGCAGCATCGCCGGCTCGACCTCGCCCAACAGCTCGACACTCATCTGCACCAGATAAGCCGGACTAGAGCTTGCCAGCAGGCTGTGAAAAAACAAGCCCTGCTGCAGAGGGCTCAGCGGAAAGAGGTCCTCAAGTCCTGGTATCTGCTGCTCGATCTCCTCCAACCCGGCCTGACTGACCTCGGCCAGAGGGAAGTCGGCAGGGGTAAAGCCACCACTCTCCGGCAGCAGACAGTGGGCGATCAGCTGGCGCAAGGCAGCAGCAAAGCCCACGGCCAAACTTTGCATCGATGCCGGGTCAAAGCAGGGACCGTAGTAGAAACTCATCTGCAGTCGCTCATCGATCACCATGCCGCTGATGTCGATCAAGTGCAACCGGCGACGCCGCGGATGCTGTTCTGGGCCGCGAGATTCCGCCGCTGGCCGCCACTCGCCGGCAGCGGTCTGAAAGCGCCCCAGGTAGTTGAACGACACCGCCGGTTGGGGCAGCTCCGCCAAAGCTGGCCCAGCCAGGGCGTGGAGGAACCGCAATGCGCCGTAGCCGAGACCCTTGTTGGGCACCGCCCGCAACTGCTCCTTGACCTTTTTGAGAGCCCGCCCGAGGTGGGTGGCACCCGCGTCAGCGGCACCCGCGTCAGCGTCCGCGTCAGCGTCCAGACGGAACGGAAAGACTGCCGTGAACCAACCACAAGTTGCCGCCAGATCCGGGCGCTCCCCCGCCACCGCAAGCTCTTCCCGCCCATGCCCCTCCAGGCTGACCAGGAGATCGCCGCCCCGCCGCCCCGCCGCCCGCGCCCAACTGCCGAAGGCGCGAGCCAGGGCGCAGAGCAGCAGGTCGTTGATCTCAGTACGGTAGACCCTTGGCACTTCCGCCAGCAGCAGCCGCGTCTCCTCCGGCTCCAAAGACATGGTCACTCGCTGCGCCTGCGCCACCGTGCCAGCATCCGCCTTTACTCCGGCTGGCAAGAGCTCGAGCAGCCCCTCCGGCGACAACATCCGCTGCCAACTTTCGAGTTCTTGGCCCACCGACGCTTGCTCGGCGAAGCGTCGCAGGTGCAGCGCCCAGCCCTGATACGAAGTGGTCTTGAGCGGCCAGGCCGGCCGCCGGCCGGCGGCCAACGCCGCGTAAGCGGCTGGCAAGTCCTCGAGCAGGATCCGCCACGACACTCCGTCGACCGCCAAATGGTGAATCACCAACAACAGGCGAGCCGGTTGACCAGCAGCCCAACGGCAGAGAGCAGCACGCAGCAGAGGTGGCCGCGAGAGGTCAAAATCAGCCTGTACCTGCGCCGCCAGTCGGGCCAACTGCTGCTGCCGATCCCGCTCAGACAACCCCTGCAGGTCATAGACGGCGAGAACCTCAGAGGCGGGATCCACCTCGCCGTAGAACTGG
Organism: Candidatus Multivoradales bacterium; assembly: GCA_965248925.1. Classification (GTDB taxonomy): domain Bacteria; phylum Acidobacteriota; class Thermoanaerobaculia; order Multivoradales; family J023; genus CBDFLE01. The sequence continues at coordinate 344,072 of CBDFLE010000006.1, forward strand.
TACCACCCGCCATCACGGTGCTCGAAGCGCAGTCGCAGAGCGTCGTGGTTCGAGACCAGCCCCCGCAGCGCACCAGCCAGGCAGGCAGTATCCAGAGTGGCGGGCACGACGAGCAGCACACTCTGGTTGTAATGCGAGTAGGGCCCCGGCTGAGTGAAGAAACGCTGCTGAATCGGCGTTAACTCCACCGCCCCCCGAGCCGGCCCTTGATCGATCTTGCGCCGGCCATCATCGGTCGTGACCGGCCGCGCATGAGACGCCAGCAGGGCCACGGTCTGGTGCTGAAACAACTGCTGGGCGGTGACTACGAAACCTGCCTGACGGGCCCGTGACACCACTTGGATGGCGATGATGCTATCGCCGCCAATCTCGAAGAAATTGTCGTGAATCCCTACCGGCCGGCTATCATCACGACCCAACATCCGCCCCCAGATCTGGCACAGAGTGACCTCGGCGGGGGTGCACGGCGCGGCGTGGCCAGCCACCCCAGCGACGGCCAGCTCCGTCATGGAGTCGACCGCCGCTTGCTCGAGCAGGGCGCGGCGATCGACTTTGCCGCTGGCGGTCAGCGGCAGAGAGTCGAGGAAAATAGCCCGGCTGGGCAGCATGAACTCAGCCAGATCATCAGCCAAAAAGGCCCGCAATTCAGCGATTGGCCGCCTTGCTGTCACTGGCGTCAGGAAAGCGACCAACTGCCGTGAACGCCCCTGCTGGTGCAGCAGAACCAGCGCCCGATCGATCGTCGGATGCCGTTCGAGAGCGACCTCTATCTCCCCCAGCTCGATGCGATAGCCCCGCAGCTTGACCTGGAAGTCGATCCGGCCGAGGAAGTCGAGATCCCCATCCTCGCGCCAACGCACCAAATCACCGCTGCGATAGAGCCGGGCACCGCTTTCGGCAGCGGTGACAAAGGGGTCGGGAATAAACCGCTCGGCGCTCAGCCCCGGCCGACCGTGGTAGCCGCGAGCCACCCCGAGGCCACCGATTAACAGCTCGCCAGGAACCCCGACTGGGCACAGTTCGAGACCACGACTCAGCACTCGCGCTCGGCAGCCGGCCAGCGGCCGGCCTAGGGGCAGATGGTCACCCCAAGCAGACTCGTCCTGGCTGCCAACCGGCGGATTCGCCGCCACCGCGAAGGTCAGCATGCCGACGGTGGCCTCGGTCGGCCCATAGTGGTTGAGCAGCCGCAAATCGGGCCGCAGAGCGCGCAGCTCTCGCACCCACGGGGAAGACGACGCTTCACCGCCGAGGATCAGCAGCCGCCGCGGCAAGATCCGCTCGGCCCGCTCGACACTGAGCAAGGCCCGCAAATGTGACGGCACCAGCTTGAGGCAATCCACCGGGTGGAGCTCCAGATAAGCGGCGAAGGCCTCCGGCTCGGCCAGGCGCTGCTCGGCGATGACATGCAGCCGTCCCCCCGAGATCAGAGCGCTCAGGGTCATGGTGATGCCGAGATCCACCGCCATCGTCGACACCAGCGCAAAGCAGGCCCCGGCCCCGAGTTCCATCCGCTCGCCGATCGCCCGCAGGTAGTTGTGGATCGCCCGCTGCGAGATCGTCACCCCTTTCGGCCGGCCGGTAGAGCCCGAGGTGTAGATCACATAGGCCGGATGGTCGGGAAGACTAAGCAGCGGCGGCGCACTACTTGGCTGCGCCGCCAAGTGCCGCTGTCGATCGAGGCAGATCAGCCGCTGCCCGGCGCCGGGTAGAAGCTCACGCAGGGCACTGAGGGTGACCACCAGATCAGCCCCGGAGTCTTCCAACATGAAGCGCAAACGTGCCGCCGGGAAGTCCGCATCGAGGGGCAGGTAGGCACAGCCCGCCTCGAGGATGCCCAGGGTGGCGACAATCATCTCCAGACCACGCGGCATCAGCAGCGCCACCGGCCGTTCGCGAGTGACCCCCAGCTGTCGCAGTCGATGGGCCAACTGATAGGCCCGGCGAGCCAGTTCGGCATAGCTCAAGTGCTCGCCCTCGTAAACCACCGCCACTGCCTCACCCCGCTGCTCCACCGACTCGGCGAAGAGAGACTGCAAAAGGGCTGGCGCCGACCCGCGCCGGCTGCCACCCTCTCCTGCATGCAGCAACTGCGCCCGCTCGGCCGCTGCCAGTAGGGATAGATCGGCAACCCGCGCCGCCGGCTGGTCGGCGAAGCCACGCAGCAACTGGAGGTAGTGGCCGACCAGTCGTTCGATCATCGTCGGGGCGAATAGATCCGTGTTGTAGACCAGACCACCGATCATCCCGCTGGCCGTTTCACCCATGTTCAGGGTGAGATCGAATTTGGCAACGGCGTGCGCTCGCCCCCAGGGGGTGACGGTGAGCCCCGGCAGCTCGACCTCCGTTTGCGGCGCGTTCTGCATCACGAACATCGCCTGGAACAAGGCCGAACGGCTAGTGTCGCGGGGCGGATTCAGCGCTTCGACCAGCTTTTCGAAGGGCAGATCTTGGTGGGCGAAGGCACCAAGAGCGGTCTCCCTAGTCCTGGCGATGCGCTGCCCCACCGTGTCGTCGCCGACCCGCCGATGGCGCAGCACCAGGGTGTTGACGAAGAAGCCAATCAGCGACTCGAGCTCGACAAAGCCGCGATTGGCCACCGGCGTCCCCAAGTTCACTTCCCGCACGCCGGCATAGCGCCCCAAAACCTCGGCGAAAACCGCCGACAGAAGCAGAAAAGGAGTGCTGCGAGTGTCTCGCGCCAATCGCTGTAAGGCCGCTGTCAACTCGGGATCGAGCTGGAAGTCGTGACGCGCGCCGCCGTGAGTACGCACCGCTGGCCGCGGCCCGATCGTCGGCAGATCGAGAGCTTGAGGCGCCCCCGCGAGCTGCTCCGACCAATAGTCCAACTGAGTTTGCAGAGCCTCGCCGCGCAGCCATTGGTGCTGCCAGATGGCGAAATCAGCATACTGAAGCGGCAGTCCGGCCAGCGGCGACTCGATTAACGCCTGCTCGGCTGGCGAGCTGAGCAATGCCGTATACAAGACTCGCAATTCACCGATCAAGAGGCTCATCGACCAACCGTCCGAGACGATGTGGTGCATGTTCACCAGCAGCAAGTGATCGCCCTCGGCGAGATGCAGCAGGGCAGCTCGGAAGAGCGGGCCGCATTCGAGATCGAAGAGCGAGAACGCGTCGCGGCGGCTCAGTCGCTCGGCCTCGGCCTGGGCATGGTCAGAGGCCAAGTGGGAAAGATCATGCAGCGGCAGGCTGAAAGGGCCTGGAGGATCGATGATCTGTTGGGCCGCTCCATCTGTCTCCAGGAAGTGAGTGCGCAGGCTCTCGTGCCGGCGCACGATCTCGCCAAAAGTCGCGGCCAACGCCGCCACCCGCAGCTCACCGCGCAGACGCAGCACACCGGGAACGTTGTAGGTCGCCGAGCCTCCCTCCAGCCGGTCGAGGATCCACAGCCGTTGCTGGGCAAATGACAAAGGCAGCGGCCGCGAACGATCGGCCGGCCGCGGCGCGGCCAACGCGCCGCCCTGGTGCCGCAGAGTTAGCAGCAGCGCGGCCAGCTGGCGTACCGTCGGGCAGGCGAAAACCTGCCGCAGAGGCAGCTCGACGGCAAAGGTTTTGCGCACCGCGGCGGTCATCCGGGTCGCCGTCAGACTGTGGCCACCGAGGGCAAAGAAATCGGTCTCGACGCCTATTTCTTGCCCCTCCAGACCAAGAACTTCGGCCCAGATACCGCACAGCAGCTCCTCCTCGGTGGTTCGCGATAGCACCAAGGGGGCAGCGTCCCGAGCGACTTGCTGACTGAGCTGGGCGAGCACTGCGCGACGATCCACCTTGCCATTGGTGGTCAGCGGCAATTGATCGACAAAGACCATCACCCGCGGCACCATGTAGTCAGGCAAACGCCGCCCCAGGAAATCGCTCAACTCGCTGACCGCGGGTCGCTCCGCCGCCGCCAGCAACGCCGCCAACAGCCGCGGGCCACTGGCCAAGGTCTCGATCACCACACAGGCATCACTGATTCGCTGATCGTCCAACAAGGCTGCCTCGATCTCTGCCAATTCGATCCTGAAGCCGCGGATCTTCACCTGCTGATCGATCCGGCCCCGAAATGCCAGATCGCCAGTGATCGACCAGGTCGCCAGATCACCCGTTCTATAGAGCCGCTCTCCGGGCTCCAGGGCGAAGGGATTGGGCACGAACTGCCGCGCGGTGAGCCCCGGGCGGCAGTGATAGCCCTGAGTCAGACTCTCCCCGGCCAGGCAGAGCTCCCCCGCCACCCGCGGTGGCAGCAGCCGCAAATTGCGATCCAACAAATAGACCCGCGTACCGTCGATCGGCCGGCCGATCGACGGTGGCCCGGTGCCAGTCGCCGATACTGTGCCAGCGGTCGCCACCACCGTGCTTTCGGTGGGTCCATAGGCATTGATCCAGCGAAACGGCAGCGCCTCGTCCGGCCGCCGCAGCAGTCGGTCGCCGCCGATCAACAGGTAGCGCAAGCTCTGTAGACGACTGAAACCCGCCGCCCGCGCCAGCGGTTCCACCAGCGGGGTGGGCAAGAAGACGGAGGTCACCTGATGGCGAGCGAACAACCCCGGCAGCGAGTCCGGCCGCAGCAGATCGTCGCTCACCACCACCAAGGCGACGCCGGCACAGAGGTTGCTCCAGATCTCCCAGGTCGAAGCGTCAAAGGCCGGCCCGGCGATCAGCGTCGCTCGGGCCCCTGCTGCGACCGCAAAAGCGCGCTGGTGCCAGGCCACCAAACGGGCCAGACCGTGGTGAGAAACCACCACCCCTTTGGGCCGACCGGTCGAGCCGGAGGTGTAGATCACATAAGCGTTGGCGCTGCTCGGCAGGCACCCATCGCCGCTACCCCGCTGCGTCCTCTGCGCCCTCTGCGCCCGCTCCCGCTCGATCTCAGGCCAAGCCCGATCGAGGAAGACCGGTAGCAGCGCCTCGGCTTCGTCCAGCACCGCAGCCGCCAGTCCGCCGCTGGTCAGCAGCACCTCGCAGCCGGCGTCTTGCAACATGAAGCGCAAGCGCTCCACCGGTGATTTTGGATCCAGCGGCACATAGGCCGCCGCGGCTTTGACAATCCCCAGCAAGGCGATGATCAACTCGGTCGAACGCTCGAGGAGCACGGCGACACGGTCTCCGGGTGCTACCCCCAGGCCTTCCAGGTGGCGGGCCAGAAGGTCGCTACGCCGATCCAACTCGCCATAACTCAGCACCGCCCCGCCACAGACCACGGCAACAGCGTCCGGCCGGTGCTCGACCTGCTGCCGGAAGAGGCCGTGGACCGGCAACGAGAAGCGCCACGGACTCGGCGGCGGATTGAAGTCCTCCAACACCTGGCGCCGCTCCGCCGCGCTCAGCATCGACAACTCATCGGGCAAACTGGCCGGCGCCCGCAGCAGACCGCTCAGCAGGCGCAGCAGATGCTCCCCCAACCGCGCGACCATCGACCCTTCGCAGCGCCGCTGGTTCCAGGTCAGTCTGAATTGCAGCGTGGCGCCCATGCTGGCGCTGAGCAGCAGGGGATAGTGGGTCGGATCAGAGCCGGTGGTGGCGCCGAAAGTAAAGGGTAGAGAGCTCCCTTCAGCAGTCAAAGAAGCATCCACCGGATAATTCTCGAACACCATCAAAGTGTCGAAGAGAGGCACCCCACCGGGGAGAGAACTCTGCGCCTGAATCTCGTGTAGAGGCCAATATTGGCGGCCTTCACGGGCCAGCTGATGGTCGCGAAGCTGGTGCAAATGCCAGCCAAGGTCACGTCTCGGATCGATGCGCAAACGCACCGGAACCGTATTAATAAACAGGCCGACCATGGTCTCGACACCGCTGATTTCGGCCGGCCGACCCGACACCGTGGTGCCGAACACCACGTCGTCGGTGCTGCTGTAGCGAGCCAGCAAGAGGCCCCAAAGACCTTGGCAGACCAGATTGAAGGTCAGCCGTTGGCGGCGAACAAAACGCTCCAATTCCTCACCCTCGGCCGCTGGCAGGCTCAGCGTGAGAGTCTCCATGATCACCCCTGCGCCAACCTCCCCGGCCCCGCGCTCAGCATGCGCCGCCGGTAGCGGGGTGGGGGAGTCGAAGCCCAGCAAATAGTCCCGCCAGAACCGCTGATCGGCGCGGTGATCGCGGTTCTGGATCCAGCCGATGTAGTCGCGATAGGGCCTGACCGGCGCCAGCTCTGCATTCCGGCCCTCCAACAGCGCCTGGTAGAGGGTCAAGATCTCCTGGAAGATCAGCGGCTTGGACCAACCATCCAACAGCAGATGATGGTTGGTGAAGACCAAGACGTAGCGGCGCTGGGCCAGGCGGATCAAAGTCAAACGCAGCAGCGGCGCTCGCTCTAAATCGATACCCCGAGCCCGATCGGCGGCCAGCCAGGCGGCCAACTCCTGCTCGTCCCGCGGCGCCTGATGCTCCGTCCCGTCGAGCAGGGTCCAGGGCAGGGGAACCTCGCCACTCACCGCTTGCAGGGGCTCTTGCTGGCCACCCGCGATGATCGCCCCGCGCAGCGTGGCGTGGCGAGCGAAAACCTGCCGCCACGCCTGTTGCAGCATCGCCGGCTCGACCTCGCCCAACAGCTCGACACTCATCTGCACCAGATAAGCCGGACTAGAACTTGCCAGCAGGCTGTGAAAAAGCAAGCCCTGCTGCAGCGGGCTCAGCGAAAAGAGATCCTCAAGTCCTGGTATCTGCTGCTCGATCTCCTCCAACCCGGCCTGACTGACCTCGGCCAGGGGGAAGTCGGCAGGGGTAAAGCCGCCACTCTCCGGCAACAGACAGTGGGCGATCAGCTGGCGCAAGGCAGCAGCAAAGCCCACGGCCAAACTTTGCATCGATGCCGGGTCAAAGCAGGGACCGTAGTAGAAACTCATCTGCAGTCGCTCATCGATCACCATGCCGCTGATGTCGATCAAGTGCAACCGGCGACGCCGCGGATGCTGTTCTGGGCCGCGAGATTCCGCCGCTGGCCGCCACTCGCCGGCAGCGGTCTGAAAGCGCCCCAGGTAGTTGAACGACACCGCCGGTTGGGGCAGCTCCGCCAAAGCCGGCCCAGCCTGGGCGTCGAAGAAACGCAATGCGCCGTAGCCGAGACCCTTGTTGGGCACCGACCGCAACTGCTCCTTGACCTTTTTGAGAGCCCGCCCGAGGTGGGTGGCACCCGCGTCAGCGGCACCCGCGTCAGCGTCCGCGTCAGCGTCCAGACGGAACGGAAAGACTGCCGTGAACCAACCACAAGTTGCCGCCAGATCCGGGCGCTCCCCCGCCACCGCAAGCTCTTCCCGCCCATGCCCCTCCAGGCTGACCAGGAGATCGCCGCCCCGCCGCCCCGCCGCCCGCGCCCAACTGCCGAAGGCGCGAGCCAGGGCGCAGAGCAGCAGGTCGTTGATCTCAGTACGGTAGACCCTTGGCACTTCCGCCAGCAGCAGCCGCGTCTCCTCCGGCTCCAAAGACATGGTCACTCGCTGCGCCTGCGCCACCGTGCCAGCATCCGCCTTTACTCCGGCTGGCAAGAGCTCGAGCAGCCCCTCCGGCGACAACATCCGCTGCCAACTTTCGAGTTCTTGGCCCACCGACGCTTGCTCGGCGAAGCGTCGCAGGTGCAGCGCCCAGCCCTGATACGAAGTGGTCTTGAGCGGCCAGGCCGGCCGCCGGCCGGCGGCCAACGCCGCGTAAGCGGCTGGCAAGTCCTCGAGCAGGATCCGCCACGACACTCCGTCGACCGCCAAATGGTGAATCACCAACAACAGGCGAGCCGGTTGACCAGCAGCCCAACGGCAGAGAGCAGCACGCAGCAGAGGTGGCCGCGAGAGGTCAAAATCAGCCTGTACCTGCGCCGCCAGTCGGGCCAACTGCTGCTGCCGATCCCGCTCAGACAACCCCTGCAGGTCATAGACGGCGAGAACCTCAGAGGCGGGATCCACCTCGCCGTAGAACTGGTACCACCCGCCATCACGGTGCTCGAAGCGCAGTCGCAGAGCGTCGTGGTTCGAGACCAGCCCCCGCAGCGCACCAGCCAGGCAGGCAGTATCCAGAGTGGCGGGCACGACGAGCAGCACACTCTGGTTGTAATGCGAGTAGGGCCCCGGCTGAGTGAAGAAACGCTGCTGAATCGGCGTTAACTCCACCGCCCCCCGAGCCGGCCCTTGATCGATCTTGCGCCGGCCATCATCGGTCGTGACCGGCCGCGCATGAGACGCCAGCAGGGCCACGGTCTGGTGCTGAAACAACTGCTGGGCGGTGACTACGAAACCTGCCTGACGGGCCCGTGACACCACTTGGATGGCGATGATGCTATCGCCGCCAATCTCGAAGAAATTGTCGTGAATCCCTACCGGCCGGCTATCATCACGACCCAACATCCGCCCCCAGATCTGGCACAGAGTGACCTCGGCGGGGGTGCACGGCGCGGCGTGGCCAGCCACCCCAGCGACGGCCAGCTCCGTCATGGAGTCGACCGCCGCTTGCTCGAGCAGGGCGCGGCGATCGACTTTGCCGCTGGCGGTCAGCGGCAGAGAGTCGAGGAAAATAGCCCGGCTGGGCAGCATGAACTCAGCCAGATCATCAGCCAAAAAGGCCCGCAATTCAGCGATTGGCCGCCTTGCTGTCACTGGCGTCAGGAAAGCGACCAACTGCCGTGAACGCCCCTGCTGGTGCAGCAGAACCAGCGCCCGATCGATCGTCGGATGCCGTTCGAGAGCGACCTCTATCTCCCCCAGCTCGATGCGATAGCCCCGCAGCTTGACCTGGAAGTCGATCCGGCCGAGGAAGTCGAGATCCCCATCCTCGCGCCAACGCACCAAATCACCGCTGCGATAGAGCCGGGCACCGCTTTCGGCAGCGGTGACAAAGGGGTCGGGAATAAACCGCTCGGCGCTCAGCCCCGGCCGACCGTGGTAGCCGCGAGCCACCCCGAGGCCACCGATTAACAGCTCGCCAGGAACCCCGACTGGGCACAGTTCGAGACCACGACTCAGCACTCGCGCTCGGCAGCCGGCCAGCGGCCGGCCTAGGGGCAGATGGTCACCCCAAGCAGACTCGTCCTGGCTGCCAACCGGCGGATTCGCCGCCACCGCGAAGGTCAGCATGCCGACGGTGGCCTCGGTCGGCCCATAGTGGTTGAGCAGCCGCAAATCGGGCCGCAGAGCGCGCAGCTCTCGCACCCACGGGGAAGACGACGCTTCACCGCCGAGGATCAGCAGCCGCCGCGGCAAGATCCGCTCGGCCCGCTCGACACTGAGCAAGGCCCGCAAATGTGACGGCACCAGCTTGAGGCAATCCACCGGGTGGAGCTCCAGATAAGCGGCGAAGGCCTCCGGCTCGGCCAGGCGCTGCTCGGCGATGACATGCAGCCGTCCCCCCGAGATCAGAGCGCTCAGGGTCATGGTGATGCCGAGATCCACCGCCATCGTCGACACCAGCGCAAAGCAGGCCCCGGCCCCGAGTTCCATCCGCTCGCCGATCGCCCGCAGGTAGTTGTGGATCGCCCGCTGCGAGATCGTCACCCCTTTCGGCCGGCCGGTAGAGCCCGAGGTGTAGATCACATAGGCCGGATGGTCGGGAAGACTAAGCAGCGGCGGCGCACTACTTGGCTGCGCCGCCAAGTGCCGCTGTCGATCGAGGCAGATCAGCCGCTGCCCGGCGCCGGGTAGAAGCTCACGCAGGGCACTGAGGGTGACCACCAGATCAGCCCCGGAGTCTTCCAACATGAAGCGCAAACGTGCCGCCGGGAAGTCCGCATCGAGGGGCAGGTAGGCACAGCCCGCCTCGAGGATGCCCAGGGTGGCGACAATCATCTCCAGACCACGCGGCATCAGCAGCGCCACCGGCCGTTCGCGAGTGACCCCCAGCTGTCGCAGTCGATGGGCCAACTGATAGGCCCGGCGAGCCAGTTCGGCATAGCTCAAGTGCTCGCCCTCGTAAACCACCGCCACTGCCTCACCCCGCTGCTCCACCGACTCGGCGAAGAGAGACTGCAAAAGGGCTGGCGCCGACCCGCGCCGGCTGCCACCCTCTCCTGCATGCAGCAACTGCGCCCGCTCGGCCGCTGCCAGTAGGGATAGATCGGCAACCCGCGCCGCCGGCTGGTCGGCGAAGCCACGCAGCAACTGGAGGTAGTGGCCGACCAGTCGTTCGATCATCGTCGGGGCGAATAGATCCGTGTTGTAGACCAGACCACCGATCATCCCGCTGGCCGTTTCACCCATGTTCAGGGTGAGATCGAATTTGGCAACGGCGTGCGCTCGCCCCCAGGGGGTGACGGTGAGCCCCGGCAGCTCGACCTCCGTTTGCGGCGCGTTCTGCATCACGAACATCGCCTGGAACAAGGCCGAACGGCTAGTGTCGCGGGGCGGATTCAGCGCTTCGACCAGCTTTTCGAAGGGCAGATCTTGGTGGGCGAAGGCACCAAGAGCGGTCTCCCTAGTCCTGGCGATGCGCTGCCCCACCGTGTCGTCGCCGACCCGCCGATGGCGCAGCACCAGGGTGTTGACGAAGAAGCCAATCAGCGACTCGAGCTCGACAAAGCCGCGATTGGCCACCGGCGTCCCCAAGTTCACTTCCCGCACGCCGGCATAGCGCCCCAAAACCTCGGCGAAAACCGCCGACAGAAGCAGAAAAGGAGTGCTGCGAGTGTCTCGCGCCAATCGCTGTAAGGCCGCTGTCAACTCGGGATCGAGCTGGAAGTCGTGACGCGCGCCGCCGTGAGTACGCACCGCTGGCCGCGGCCCGATCGTCGGCAGATCGAGAGCTTGAGGCGCCCCCGCGAGCTGCTCCGACCAATAGTCCAACTGAGTTTGCAGAGCCTCGCCGCGCAGCCATTGGTGCTGCCAGATGGCGAAATCAGCATACTGAAGCGGCAGTCCGGCCAGCGGCGACTCGATTAACGCCTGCTCGGCTGGCGAGCTGAGCAATGCCGTATACAAGACTCGCAATTCACCGATCAAGAGGCTCATCGACCAACCGTCCGAGACGATGTGGTGCATGTTCACCAGCAGCAAGTGATCGCCCTCGGCGAGATGCAGCAGGGCAGCTCGGAAGAGCGGGCCGCATTCGAGATCGAAGAGCGAGAACGCGTCGCGGCGGCTCAGTCGCTCGGCCTCGGCCTGGGCATGGTCAGAGGCCAAGTGGGAAAGATCATGCAGCGGCAGGCTGAAAGGGCCTGGAGGATCGATGATCTGTTGGGCCGCTCCATCTGTCTCCAGGAAGTGAGTGCGCAGGCTCTCGTGCCGGCGCACGATCTCGCCAAAAGTCGCGGCCAACGCCGCCACCCGCAGCTCACCGCGCAGACGCAGCACACCGGGAACGTTGTAGGTCGCCGAGCCTCCCTCCAGCCGGTCGAGGATCCACAGCCGTTGCTGGGCAAATGACAAAGGCAGCGGCCGCGAACGATCGGCCGGCCGCGGCGCGGCCAACGCGCCGCCCTGGTGCCGCAGAGTTAGCAGCAGCGCGGCCAGCTGGCGTACCGTCGGGCAGGCGAAAACCTGCCGCAGAGGCAGCTCGACGGCAAAGGTTTTGCGCACCGCGGCGGTCATCCGGGTCGCCGTCAGACTGTGGCCACCGAGGGCAAAGAAATCGGTCTCGACGCCTATTTCTTGCCCCTCCAGACCAAGAACTTCGGCCCAGATACCGCACAGCAGCTCCTCCTCGGTGGTTCGCGATAGCACCAAGGGGGCAGCGTCCCGAGCGACTTGCTGACTGAGCTGGGCGAGCACTGCGCGACGATCCACCTTGCCATTGGTGGTCAGCGGCAATTGATCGACAAAGACCATCACCCGCGGCACCATGTAGTCAGGCAAACGCCGCCCCAGGAAATCGCTCAACTCGCTGACCGCGGGTCGCTCCGCCGCCGCCAGCAACGCCGCCAACAGCCGCGGGCCACTGGCCAAGGTCTCGATCACCACACAGGCATCACTGATTCGCTGATCGTCCAACAAGGCTGCCTCGATCTCTGCCAATTCGATCCTGAAGCCGCGGATCTTCACCTGCTGATCGATCCGGCCCCGAAATGCCAGATCGCCAGTGATCGACCAGGTCGCCAGATCACCCGTTCTATAGAGCCGCTCTCCGGGCTCCAGGGCGAAGGGATTGGGCACGAACTGCCGCGCGGTGAGCCCCGGGCGGCAGTGATAGCCCTGAGTCAGACTCTCCCCGGCCAGGCAGAGCTCCCCCGCCACCCGCGGTGGCAGCAGCCGCAAATTGCGATCCAACAAATAGACCCGCGTACCGTCGATCGGCCGGCCGATCGACGGTGGCCCGGTGCCAGTCGCCGATACTGTGCCAGCGGTCGCCACCACCGTGCTTTCGGTGGGTCCATAGGCATTGATCCAGCGAAACGGCAGCGCCTCGTCCGGCCGCCGCAGCAGTCGGTCGCCGCCGATCAACAGGTAGCGCAAGCTCTGTAGACGACTGAAACCCGCCGCCCGCGCCAGCGGTTCCACCAGCGGGGTGGGCAAGAAGACGGAGGTCACCTGATGGCGAGCGAACAACCCCGGCAGCGAGTCCGGCCGCAGCAGATCGTCGCTCACCACCACCAAGGCGACGCCGGCACAGAGGTTGCTCCAGATCTCCCAGGTCGAAGCGTCAAAGGCCGGCCCGGCGATCAGCGTCGCTCGGGCCCCTGCTGCGACCGCAAAAGCGCGCTGGTGCCAGGCCACCAAACGGGCCAGACCGTGGTGAGAAACCACCACCCCTTTGGGCCGACCGGTCGAGCCGGAGGTGTAGATCACATAAGCGTTGGCGCTGCTCGGCAGGCACCCATCGCCGCTACCCCGCTGCGTCCTCTGCGCCCTCTGCGCCCGCTCCCGCTCGATCTCAGGCCAAGCCCGATCGAGGAAGACCGTTACCAGCGCCTCGGTTTCGTCCACCACCCCATCCGCCAGCCCGCCGCTGGTCAGCAGCACCGCGCAGCCAGCGTCCTGCAACATGTAGCGCAGGCGCTCCACCGGTGATTTCGGATCCAGCGGCACATAGGCCGCCGCGGCTTTGACAATCCCTAGCAAGGCGATGATCAACTCGGTCGAACGCTCGAGGAGCACGGCGACACGGTCTCCGGGTGCTACCCCCAGGCCTTCCAGGTGGCGGGCCAGAAGGTCGCTACGCCGATCCAACTCGCCATAACTCAGCACCGCCCCGCCACAGACCACGGCAACAGCGTCCGGCCGGTGCTCGACCTGCTGCCGGAAGAGGCCGTGGACCGGCAACGAGAAGCGCCACGGACTCGGCGGCGGATTGAAGTCCTCCAACACCTGGCGCCGCTCCGCCGCGCTCAGCATCGACAACTCATCGGGCTTGCATTCCGGCGCCGCCACCAGCTCTTGCAACAGGGCCAGCAAATGCCTACCGAGCTGCTCGATAGCAGCAGCTGTGAAGTGCGATCCGCGCCACAGCAGCCGCAGTCCAACCGTCTCCCCAGCGTGTGCCACCAGGGTCAGGGGGTAGTGGGTCTCCTCCGCCGAGGTGGCGTCGATCAGCTGAAACGGCAGCTCGAAACCGGTCTCCGCCAGAGTGCCCTCGATCGGATAGTTCTCAAACACCATCAAGGTCTCGAACAGCGCGCCGCCCGCCGGCAGCGAGCCCTGGGCCTGAATCTCCTGCAGCGGGAAATACTGGAACTCCTCACGCGCCAGCTGATGCTGGCGCAGCTCGGCGAGATGCTCGAGCAGGCCGCGCTGTGGATCGATCCGCAGCCGCACCGGCAAAGTGTTGATGAACAGCCCAACCATGGTCTCCACGCCGTCGAGTTCGGCGGGGCGGCCCGAGACGGTGGCGCCGAAGAGCACATCAGCCTGGCCGCCGTAGCGGCTCAGCAACAGCGCCCAGGCCGCCTGGCAAAGCAGATTGGCGGTCAGCCGGTGGCGGCGGGCGCACCCTTGCAAAGCCTGGGTGGCGGCCGCTGAAAGTGCTGCCGACCAACATTCCACCGCCGCCGAGGAACGCTCCCCAGCGCCAGCCGCCTGCGACGCCGCGGGCAGCGCCGTAAGCTGCTCGAAGCCACGCAAATAGCCGTGCCAAAACGCCTCCGCCCGCGATCGGAAACCCTCAGCGCCGTGCCGCTGCTCGAGCCAGGCCAGATGCTCTCGGTAAGGCTTCACCGGCGGCAAATCAGGCCGTCGCCGCTGCTCTAGAGCCTCGTAGACTGCCATGAAGTCGCGCAGCAATAAGGGCAGCGACCAGCCGTCCACCACCAGATGATGGAGACTCAGGACCATCGCCCAACGCTGCTCGCCGAGGCGAAGCAGGGCCAGCCGCAGCAGCGGTCCACGGCGCAGATCGAATCCCGCCGCCCGATCTCCAGCCAGCCATTCCTCCACCGTGGACGGCAACCCATCCAGCAGCTGCCAACCCATGACGCTGCGCGCGTGGACCGCTTGCAGTGGCCGGGCGCCGTCGCGGACCACCATCGTGCTGCGCAAGACGGCGTGCCGATCGAAGACCCGCTGCCAGGCCGCCCGCGCCCGCGCTGGCTCGACCTGGCCTTCGAGACCCAAGGCCCACTGGACGAAATATGCTGGCGACTCCGGCTCCAGGAGACACTGGAAAAGTAGCCCCTCTTGCAGCGGACTCAGCGGGTAGAGATCCTCCAGATCCGTAACCTGAGCCTCGATCTCGGCCACCGCGGCCTGATCGAGCCGCGCCAGCGGAAAGTCCGAGGGGGTGAAGCCGCCCGTCTCCGGCCGTAGGCAGTGGGCCACCAACTGGCGCAAGGCAGCCTCGTAGTTCGCCACCAAGGCCTGGCGGCTGCGCCGCGAGACGCTGGGCTCGAAGGAGAAATAGAAACACAGCCGACCGGCCAGCACCGCGCCGTTGATGTCGATGAAGTGATCGCGCGACTGCTCCGCGGCGACATCCGGGCCATGGGCTTCTTCGGCCAGCGGCCACATCGCCTGCCCGCCACCGAGGCGGCCCAAGTAGTTGAACGACACCTCGGGCGGCGGCAGCTCGGCCAGCCGCTGCGCCGCAGCAGAATCGAGGTAGCGCAGCAGGCCATAGCCCAGGCCCTTGTCGGGGAGGGCACGCAGCTGCTCTTTGACCGCCTTCAGCGCAGCTCCCAACTCAGTCGTCGCGGTACCGAGGCGGAGAGGATAAACCGCCGTGAACCAGCCCACGGTGGCCGAGACGTCCGGACTCTCGGTGCTCAGCTCGTGGCGGCCGTGACTTTCCAGATCAACCACCAAATCACCAGGGGCAAAGCCTTCAGCCTCGCTCCAGGCGGCAAAGGCTATGGCCAAAGCACAGAGCAGAACATCGTTGATCTCGGTGTGATACACATCGGGCACTTGCTGCAACAAGGACCGGGTCACCGCTTGGTCCAGAGCGAACTCGGCCGCCACCGCCTCCCCGAGCGTGCCCAGTTTCGGCAGCGGACCCCGCGGTCGCAGCTCCAGCCTGCCGGTGGCCACCAAGGCCTGGCGCCACCCCGGCAGTTGGGCAGCCAGCCGCGGGCCGCTGGCGATCTGCGACAGATGCCGCGACCAGGTCTGGAACGAGGCCGTCTTGGGAACCAGGGCCGGGGCTCGGCCGGCGTCCAAGTCGGCATAGATCTGAGCCAAGTCCTGCAGCAGAAGACCCCAGGAAACCACATCGACCACCAGGTGGTGAATGACGATCAACAAGCGGCTCGACTGCTCCGCGCCGCGACGAAACAGCGCCGCTCGCAGTAGCGGTGGGCGAGCGATGTCGAGACCGGCTTGCAACTCGGCCGCCAGCCGTGCCAATTCGGCTTGCCAAGCAGCACCGTTCGCCGCCAGATGGTGAACCGCCAACAGCCCATCACCCTGCTCGGCCTCAACATAGACCTGCCGCCACTCCCCTTCTTCGCTAGTGAACCGCAGCCGCAATGCGTCGTGATGCCGCAGCAAGACCGCGAAGGCTTCGGCAAGACAGGAAGCATCTACCGCCGCCGGCAAGCGCAGCAGCTGAGACTGATTGAAATGGTGGTAGTGCTGCGCTGGCCGCGACAAGAACCAGCGCTGAATGGGAGTCAGAAGAACTTCGCCACGGACCGCCTCTTGAGAACCGGCGACGGCCGGGGAAGACTGCGTCTCGGCAGCCAGGCGGGCTAGAGTCTGATATTCGAACAGGTGGCGCGGCTTAATCTCGAGTCCTGCCCGCCGCGCCCGCGCAACCACTTGCAGGGCGATGATGCTGTCGCCACCAACGGCAAAGAAATTGGCCTCGGCGCTGATCGGATCCGCCGCGTCTCGATGCAGGACATGAGCCCAGATCTCAGCCAAGAGGCGCTCGTTCTCACTCCGCGGCGCGACGTAGGCGTCCTCGGCCGGCGCTGCATGGAGGGCCTGTTCGAGAATCGACCGCCGATCGATCTTGCCATTGCGCGTCAGCGGTAACCGATCGAGGAATAGGTACTCGGCCGGGATCATGTAGTCCGGCAAGGTGGCCGCCAGGAAGCTGCGTAGCTGCTCCTCCAGGGGTGCTTCCAGCGGCGACGTCAGCGCCGCCACCAATCTCTTGCCAGCGGTCGAAGAGGCCACCACCACGGCGGCTTCAGCCACCGCCGGATGCCGCGCCAAAGCGACCTCAATCTCTCCCAATTCGACCCGGAAGCCGCGAATCTTGACCTGCTGATCGACCCGACCGATGAAAACCAGGCTGCCCTCCGCCGACCAACAAGCCAGGTCGCCGGTCTTGTAGAGCCGCTCCCCAGGCTCTTGCGCCCACGGATTGGGAACGAATTGTCGAGCGGTGAGACCTGGCCGGTGGAAATAGCCCCGGGCCAGGCTGTGGCCGGCCAAACACAGCTCCCCGGCCACCCTCGGCGGCTGTGGCTGGAAGTTGCGGTCCAGTAGATAGACCTGAGTGCCAGCGATCGGACGACCGATCGAAGGTGCCTCGCTGCCAGCCGATGAGACCGTCCCAGAGGTCGCCACCACTGTATTTTCAGTCGGCCCATAGTTGTTGACCCAGCGGCATGGCAGTCCCTTCGGTGGCCGCTGCAGCAGCCGGTCACCACCGGTCAACAAGTACTGCAAGTGGCGCAGGCGGGGGAAATCCGTGGTCCGTGACAGAGGCTCGATCAGCGGCGTCGGCACGAAGCTGTGGCTGACGCGGTGGCGGTCGAAGAGTCCCGGCAGCAGGTCCGGCGCCAGCTGCGGTTCGCTCACCACCAGCAGCGCAGCGCCGGCCGCCAGGTAAGGCCAGATCTCCCAAGTCGATGCATCGAAGGCCGGCCCGGCGATCAACGTCGCGCTGGCGCTGTGACTCACCGCGAACGCTCGCAGATGCCAGGCCACCAGGCTGGCCAGGCCATGCTGCTCCACCACCACTCCCTTGGGTTTGCCGGTGGAGCCAGAGGTGTAAATGACGTAGGCAGCTGCGGTGCCCAAGGCCGTCGCGCCGCGGTGCCAGTCTGCAGCTAGCTCGGCGCTGGCACACTCGATCTGCGGCCACTCTCGATCGATCAAGACAGACTGCGGCAGGTCTTCCGAGCCGGCGACCAGATCGGCCCGCGACGATAACCCGCTGCGGGTCAGCAGCACGACGCAATCCGCGTCGTCGAGCATGTAGCGCAAGCGTTCCGCGGGTGATTTCGGGTCGAGAGGCAAATAGGCCGCCCCAGCTTTGGCAATCCCCAACAGGGCAATGATCAGCTCGACAGAACGCTCGAAGAGCACCCCGACGTGGGCACCTGGAGCGACCCCCAGAGCGACCAGGTAGCGGGCCAACTGGTCGCTGCGCCGATCGAGTTCGCCGTAGCTCAGCAGGGCTCCGCCACCCACCACGGCAACCTTGTCTGGACGCCGCCTCGCTTGCTCTTGGAAGAGACGATGGGCCGGCAAGGCGAGGCGAGGTGAGGTTGGCGCGGGATTGAACTCCTCGAGCACCTGCCGTTCCTGCTCCGGGCTCAGCATCGACAGCTGGTGGGGCTGCTTCTCCGGCGCCTGCACCAACCCCCGCAGCAGGGTCGCCAGATGGCCGCCGAGCTGCTCGATGGCGGCAGCGGTAAAGCGCGAGCCCTGCCACTGCAAGCGCAGCATCAGGCTCTCCCCGACTTGTGCAATCAGGGTCAGGGGATAGTGCGTCGCCTCCTCTACTTTGGCCTCGGTGATCGCAAACGGCAGCTCCGCGCCAACCCGCGCCAGCGAACCGTCGATGGGGTAATTCTCGAACACCATCAAGGTCTCGAACAGGGCCACTCCACCCGGCAGCGGACTCAGCGCCTGGATCTCCTGCAACGGCAGATACTGGTGCGCCTCGCGCTCCAGCTGATGGTCCCGCAGCTCGCCGAGGAGCTGTAACAAGCTACGCTGGGGATCGATGCGCAACCGCACCGGCAGGGTGTTGATGAATAGACCCACCATGGTCTCCACCCCGTCGAGTTCGGCCGGCCGGCCGGCCACCGTGCCACCAAACAACACATCGCCGCGACTGCTGTAGCGACTCAGCAACAAAGCCCAAGCCGCTTGGCAGAGCAGATTCGGAGTCAAGCGATGGCGCCGGGCACAAGCCACCAAAGCCGCGGCCTCGGCTTCCGACCCACGGATCACATAGTCGTTCAGCCCCTCCTCTTGGCCGCTGGCGGCAAGGCCGGCGGGCAAGGGGGTGACTTGTTCGAAATCCTCCAGGTAATGGCGCCAGAAGTCAGCGCTCTCTACCTTGTTCGCCGCCCCACCGCGGGCTTCGGCCAGCCAGGCGATGTGATCGCGATAGGGCCTCACCGGGGGCAACTCGGGCCGCCCACCCGCCGCCAAGGCGGCGTAAATTTGCAGGAGTTCGGTGAACAGAATCGGCAACGACCAACCGTCCATCAGCACATGGTGGTTGCTCAGCACCATCAGGTGCCGGTCGGCGGCCCAGCGGATCAGCGCCAGGCGCAGCAGCGGCGGTTGTTGCAAGTCGAATCCCCGAGCGCGATCCGCCGCCAGCCACTCCTGCAAGCGGCGACGCTGTTCCGGCGCCGACAGTGCGGACTCATCCAGCTCCCGCCAAGGCAGCTCTAGCCCTCCACAGACCACTTGCAAGGGAGAAGACTCCTCCCCCGCCACCAGGGCACAGCGCAGATTGTCGTGACGCTGCAACAAACACTGCCAAGCCGCCCGCAGATGCGCGGCGTTGAGCTCACCTTCGAGGGTCAGCACCAGCTGCACGAAATAGGCTCGATTTTCTGGTTCGTAGAGGCTCTGGAAGAGCAGGCCCTGCTGCAACGGGCTGAGCGGAAAAAGATCGGTCAGGGTTGGGTACTGCCGTTCCAGCAGCTCGAGTTCCGCCCTGCCGACCGTCGCCAGCGGGAAATCAGCCGGGGTGAAACCACCGCTACCAGGCTCGCGGCAACAGTCAATCAGTTCGCCCAGAGCGCGGCGGAATCCATCTCTCAATGACTCGATCGAAGCCTGATCGAAGTGCGGCGCGAAAGAAAAGTTGATTTCCAATCGCTCAGCAAAGACGCCGCCATTGATTTCGATCAGATGAGAGCGCTGGCGACGCGGATCTTCCTCCAACCCACGGTCCTCGTCAGCAAAATCCCAGTCCTCGCTCGACGAGTGAAACTGCCCTAGATAGTTGAACGAAATCAGCGGTTCAGGAAGGGCAGCCAGAACCCTTGCGGTGCGCGGATTGAGGTAGCGCAGCAAGCCGTAAGCGAATCCCCTGTCGGGCAGCTGGCGCAGCAGGTCTTTAACCCTCTTCAAAGCCGCGCCCGGAGTACTCGGCAACGCCGGGATGCGGAGCGGAAAAGCCGATGTAAACCAACCGATGGTGGCCGAGATGTCAGGACTGTCCCCGGTCTCCGCCGCCTGAATCTGCTCCCGACCGTGCCCTTCCAGGGTCAGCAACAGATCTCCACCTGCTGCGTCCTCAGGCTGCCGCCAACGGTAGATCGCGCGCCCCAAAGCGCTCAGCAAGGCATCGTTGATCTCGCTGTGAAAAGCCGCCGGCACCTCGGCCAGCAGGCTGCGGGTTTGCTGCCGACTGAGCTCAAAGCTAGTGCGTCCAGCCGCCGCCACCGTGCCGATTTCGGCGTCGCGCCAGTCCATCGCCATCGCCAAGCAGCCCGCTGGCACCAGGGTTGTCCGCCAGAACTCCAGCTGCTCTTCCACCGCCGCACAGCTGGCCAGCTGCGAGAGATGGTGCGACCACTGCTGAAAACTCGCCGTCCTGACGACCCACGGCGGCGGTTGTCCAGCCGCCAACGCCGCGACTCGCGCCGGCAACTCATGCAACAACAAGCGCCAAGAAACGCCGTCCACCACCAGGTGATGGAGGATCAACAACAGCCGGGCCCGACGATCCGGCCCGAGATAGAACAAAGCCGCTCTGAGCAACGGTGCCTGCGCCAGGTCGAATCCCTGCTGCAGCTCGCCGCCGAGCCTCTCGATCTGCCGCTGCCACTCACCCTCGCGCCGGTCCGCGAGATCGTGGACGGTCACCAGCTCGACCTCTGGATCGATCTCGGCATAGACCTGATGCCACATCCCACCGAGGCCGCTACAGGTCAGACGCAGGGCGTCGTGATGCTCGACAAGCTGCTCGAGAGCAGTGCGTAAATGCGCTGCCTCTACCGCCGCCGGCAGTCGCAGCAGAACCGATTGATTGAAGTGATGATGGGGACCCGGCTGTGAGAAGAACCAATGCTGGATCGGCACCAATGGCACCGCGCCGCGGCAGCGTTGCGGCGCTCCCCCGGCCTGCTGCTCGGCATTCTCCACTGGCACTTGGCCGACAGCGCCACTGTCCACCAGCAGGCGAATCGTCTGCTGGTCGAAGAGGTCACGGGGGGCCAACACCAAGCCCTTCTTGAGCGCCCGCGACACCACCTGGATAGCGACAATGCTGTCGCCACCAGCCTCGAAAAAATTCTCCTCCACCCCCACCGGCTGGTCCGCGTCGCGACCCAGAACTGCCGTCCAAATGCGGCTCAGCTCAGTTTCCGCCGCCGAACGCGGTGCCACGTAGCCAGCCGCTGGCGGTGCCGCTTCCTGCAATCCTGCCAACACCACCTGACGATCGATCTTGCCGTTGGCGGTGACCGGCATGGGAGCGAAGAACCCGAAGGCCGCGGGGATCATGTGCTGCGGCAGAGTCTGGGCCAAGAAGGCGCGCAGGTCGGCCACCGCGGGAGGCTGATCCCGCACCCGCAAGGCCGCCACCAGCCGCTGGCGCGGGGCGCCCGCATCTAGCAACACCAAGGCTTCGACAATTTCCTGATGTTGCAGGAGTCGCGCTTCAATCTCTGGCAACTCAATGCGAAAGCCGCGGATTTTAACCTGATGGTCGATACGACCCAGGAAGCGCAGCCGGCCGGCCGCTGACCAACGCACCAGATCGCCGCTGCGGTAAAGGCGAGCACCGGCCTCGGTGGTCCAGGGATCGGGTACGAAACTCGCCGCGGTCAGCGCCGGCCGACGCAGATAGCCGCGCGCCAGACTGTCGCCGCCAATCAACAACTCGCCCGCAGCCTCCAGCGGCAGCAGCCGCAGATAGCGGTCCACCACCCGCAAGCGAATGTTAGCCGCCGGCCGGCCCAACTCCGGCGGCCCCTCAATCGTCGGCTCGATGGGGTCGCTCAAGGTCACGCAGACGGTGTTCTCGGTCGGCCCGTAGCCATTGCGTAACTGCCGGCCCGCCGCCCAGCACCGCGCCAGCTCGCCGGAGCAGGCCTCGCCGGCGACAACCATTGTTGAAACCGAACTCAGACTGCCCTCGGGCATCACCGCCAGGGCGGTGGGAATAAGACCGATCTGGGTGACGCGGCGTTGAGCACAGAAGCGCGCCAGATCCGCCCCCGGCAGCAGCTGCTGGCGCGGTGGCAACGCCAGGATCGCCGCCGAACACAGGGGCAGGAAAATCTCGAAAATCGAGGCGTCGAAATTGGCCGAGGCATACTGCAAGACCCGCTCGTCGCGCCGAGAGCCAAGGCGCGAGCGCTGCACCTGCAGAAGATTCCGCAATCCGCCGTGGCTAACCACCACCCCTTTGGGGGTGCCGGTCGAGCCCGAGGTGTAAATGATGTAGGCCGCTTGCTGCAATGGAGGATCCGCAGCTAGCCAGCCTCCAGACTGTTGCTCGCCGAGTTCTGGCGCAGCGGCATCGAGCAGCAGGCATTGCAGGCCATCGACCTCTCCCAGGATGCGTTGCTCAATCGCCGCCGTGGTCAGCACCAGCCCACAGCCGCTATCCCGCAACATGAACTCCAACCGGTCGCGCGGATACTCCGGATCGAGGGGAAGATAGACCCCACCGCTCTTGAGAATCGCCAGCAGAGCCGTAATCCTGGCCGGAGAACGCTCTAGACAGACCCCTATTACCACCTCCCCCCCACTCCCCCGGGCGACCAGCAGCCGCGCCAAGCAATCGGCTTGGCGGTCGAGTTCGCCATAGCTCAAGACTTGATCTTCGAACACCACGGCGATGGCGTCGGGCCAGCGGCGAGCCTGCTCGGCAATCATCTGGTGCGCCCGCAGAGGGGTGGGCAGAGCCGCTTCGCTGTCGTTGAAATCGGCCAGCAGCTGCTGCCTTTCGCCACCGCTCAGCATCGGCAATTGGTCGAGGGGCAGCTGCGGTGAATCGACCAGACCGGCGAGCAAGCAGCGCAGGTGACCACCGAGACGAGCGACGGTCGCGGCCGAAAAGTGGGCCTCGCTCCAGGCCACTTTGAGCACCAGGGTCTGATCCAAGTAGGCGATCAGCGCCAGCGGATAGGGGGCAGCTTCAGCGGCCTCGAAGCGGCTCACCGTGAAAGGCAGCGCAGGCGCCGCCTGAGCCAGCGAAGTCGCCGCTGGGTAGTTCTCGAACACCACCAACGTGTCGAAGATGGCCTGTCCTCCGGGCACCGAGCTGAGGGCTTGAATGGCCTGCAGAGGAGCGTATTGGTAGGGCTCGCGTTCCACCTGCTGCCGCCACAGGTCAAGAGGCAGCTCAAGGGCGCTCGCGTACTCCTGCAGGCGAACCCGCACCGGCAGGGTGTTGATGAACAGACCGACCATCGATTCGATGCCGCTGAGTTCCGGCGGGCGCCCTGCCACGGTGCTGCCGAAGAGCACTTCGCGGCGGCCGCAGTAGCGCGACAAGAGCAGCGCCCAGGCGCTCTGGCAGAGCACATTGGCGGTCAAGTGATGCTGTCGAGCGAAGCTCTGCAAAGCCGCCGTGGCGCTGGCCGACAAGCGCACCAGGTGCTCCCGAACGCCATCTGCGGCACCCTCCGCCAACCTCGTGGCGGATTCCGCTTTGCTCGCTCTGGAAGGGTCTTCTGGCAACGCCGTAACCTCTTCAAAGTCCCCCAGGTAGGCACTCCAAAAGCTTGCGTCGCGACTCTGATCGCGGCTCACCAGCCAGGCGATATAGTCACGATATGGGCGCGGTGAAGGCAGCTCCCAGCGCTGGCCAGCCGACAGGGCTTGATAGCGTCCCCAAACCTCGCGCAACAGCACCGAGATCGACCAACCGTCGAGCAACGCATGGTGGTTGCTGACCACCAACTCGTAACGCGCCTCACCACTGCGGATCAGGGCCACTCGCAACAGCGGCGCCCGCGCCGGGTCGAAGCCCGTTTGCCGATCGGCCGCCAACCAGCATTGGATTTCCTGCTCCAACCCGCCGGCCTCGTGGTCGGTCCAATCCAGCACCGTCCAGGGTAGTTCCAGGACTCCACATTCCACCTGCAACGGCTGCGGGCCATCGTCCAGCAGCATCGCGCAACGCAAAGCGGCATGGCTGGCGAGGATTTGCCGCCAGACCTCGTGCATCAGCTCCGGGATCACTTTCCCCTGCAAGGTGAGGCGCAGCTGCACCCCGTAAATCGAGCTGCTGGAGCCCGGCGAATCGCGGCGGTCGTAGTAGGTCTGGAAGAGCAAGCCGGCTTGCAGCGGACTCAGCGGGAAGACATCCGCCAGCGCCGGCAAGCGCTGCTCGATCTCGTCCAAGCGTTCCTGGCTGAGCTCCACCAGCGGGAAATCCGAGGGGGTGTGGCCACCGCCGCCGGACTGCCGACACTCCTCGATCAGCTGCTGCAACGCGGTGGTATAAGCCGCCGCCAATGCTTCGATCTCAGCCGCGGAAAAGCAAGGGCTGTAGGTGAAAGTGAACCGCAGCCGGCCTTCGACGATCGCTCCATTGAGATCGATCAAGTGCGAGCGCCGACGCCGGGGATCATGCTGCTGACCGCGATGAGCCTGTTGGTCGAGCTCCCAGGAGCCGCCCAAAGAAGTGAACTGGCCGAGATAATTGAACGACACCAGCGGTTCGGGCAACGCCGCCAGAGTGCCCGCGGTGGTGGGATTGAGGTAGCGCAACAAGCCATAGCCGAGACCCTTGTGGCGGATCGCCCGCAGCTCCTCCTTGACCCGCTTGAGAGCGGCGCCTGGAGCTTCCGGATCGGTGCTGATGCGGATCGGGAAAGCGGCGGTGAACCAACCGACGGTGCGCGCGATATCAAGCGCCGTCAGCCCGCTGGCGGTCGCCAAGTCTTCGCGGCCGTGCCCCTCCAAGGTCAGCAGCAAATCACCCTTGGCGGGCAAACCTCGCTGACTGCACCAGGTGGCGAAAGCCCTGCCCAGGGCGCTCAGCAGGGCGTCGTTGATCTCACTGCGGTAGGCGCTGGCGACTTCCGTCAACAGAGCCTCGGTCGCTGGTCGGTCGAGCGAGATCTCGACCGAGTCCGCCGCCCCAACCCGACCTAGCTCGGCCCGCGAGTCGCCCCTCAAGATGGACAATAAGGCAGCGGGAGCTTGTATCGCCTGCCAGGTAGTTAACTCTTGCTGGATCAGCTCAGTTTCCGCCACCGCGACCAGGTGATTGGCCCAGTTTTGGTAGGAGTCTCCTGTCACCACCGGCGAAGGGCTGCGCCGCTGCCGAAGATCGTGGTAGAAGCGTGGTAGTTCCGTCAGCAACAGACGCCAAGAGACTCCGTCCACCACCAGGTGATGCACCACCAGCAGCAGACGAGCGGGCCGCGCCGAGCCCAGCAGACACAGGGCCGCGCGCAGCAACGGCGGACGGGAAAGATCCAGACTGCCCTGGGTTTGGGCATCGAAAAGCTCGAACTCCCGCCGCCAGCGCGGATCCTTCGCCGCCGTCAGCCGTGATAAATCACAAACCGTCAACAACCGGGTCGCCGGATCCACCGTGCCGTAAGTCTGCCGCCAACCCCCGCCAAGGTTGAAGAAACGCAACCTGAGAGCATCATGAGCCGCGACCCACTGCCACAGCGCAGCCGCCAAACAGTCCCCATCCAGGGTGGCGGGCACCGCCAGCGAGACCGATTGATTAAAATGATCATAAGGACCCGGCTGAGCAAAGAAAGCACTTTGAATCGGCGTCAGGGGAACTGCGCCGTAGGGGATTTCGCGCTCTTTTGCGATCACCGGTGCAGCTTGCTCAGCTGCGCCCAAACGCGGTAGATGCGCCGCCAGCCCGGCGATGGTCTGGTGGCGGAAAATATCCTGACTGGACACTTGCAGGCCGGCCTCGATTGCCCTCGAGGCTGCTTGTAAAACCAGAATGCTGTCGCCACCGGACTGGAAGAAATTCTCCTCGACGCCCAAGGGGTGCTCCGCATCGCGGCCCAACAGGGACGACCAAATGTGGCATAGAGTGCGCTCCGCGGCATTGCGC
Source organism: Candidatus Multivoradales bacterium (assembly GCA_965248925.1). GTDB lineage: Bacteria > Acidobacteriota > Thermoanaerobaculia > Multivoradales > J023 > CBDFLE01. The sequence continues at coordinate 369,608 of CBDFLE010000006.1, forward strand.
GGGCCGCGAGATGATACTGCCTTTGAAACCGTTTCGATGATCTGGCACAGCACCGCCCGGCGGTCCACCTTGCCGTTGCTCAAGGTCGGCAGCGGCTGTTCGACGATGGCCAGAATCGACGGCATCATAAAGTCGGGCAGCGTGGCCCCGAGGAAGCTGAGCAACTCGGCTTCGGTGACGGTCTCCGCCAACGTTCTGACGGCAGCCACCAGCCGCTGTCCCCCCTCCCTCTCCTGCGCCAGAACGCAAGCCTCCAGTACTTCCGAGTGGCTCAGCAGCCGAGCTTCGATCTCTCCCACTTCGATGCGAAAACCACGGATCTTCACCTGCTGATCGAGCCGCCCCGAGAGCTTGATGTCCCCGCTCGGCAGAAACCGCGCCAAGTCGCCAGTGAGATACAAACGCCCGCCAATGTGCGTCCCATGAGGATCGGGCACAAATCGCTCAGCGGTTTGCCTTGGCCGCTGCACATAGCCGCGAGCCAAACCCGCTCCCGCCAGCACCAACTCCCCCACCGCCTCCTGCGGCACCGGTTGCAACCTGCGATCGAGCAGCAGGGCTCGGGTCTGGTCGATCGGCCGGCCGATGGTCTGCGGACCGCCCACCCGGCGCAAAGTGGCTGTCGAGTAGGTCGTGTCCTCACTGGGTCCATAGAGGTCGTGAACCTGCTGCACCGAGGGCAAGGCGTGCAGGGAGTCGACGAGCTCTGGGGTCAGCGGCTCCCCCGCCAAGTTGAACACCAGAACGTTGGCGGGCACGCTGCTCGCGCGCACCATTTCCGCCGCCGCGGACGGCACCGTGTTGATCAAGGTCACCCGCTGGCGCCCGGCGAGGTCGGCCACCGCCAGTGCATCGTCCGCCAGCAGCAGGGTGCCACCGACCGACAAGGGTAGAAAGATCTCGAAAACCGAAAGATCGAAGCACACCGAGGTCGCCGCCAACACCCCTGCCAGGCTGGCTGGCGAGTAAACGGTGACAGCCCAGTCCAGCAAGGCGGCGACCGAACTCTGGCGAACACCCACCGCCTTGGGCCGGCCGGTAGAGCCCGAGGTGTAGATAAGAAACGCCAACTGCTGGGGATCGATGGGAGCAGCAGCAGGATCAGCCGCAGGATCAGTCTTCAGATCCTCCCAGAAAACCATTTCCCGCCCACGCTGGGCAGCCGCCGCGGCCAGGCCATCGACCGCCAGGCCGCGGCGGGTGACCAGCGCCGAGACCGCGGCATCGGCCAGCATGAAAGACAGCCGCTCTTGGGGATAGACCGGATCCAACGGCACATAGGCGGCACCGGACTTGAGAATGCCCAGCAGGCTGGCGATCAACTCCGGACGACGGTCGAGCAAGACCGCCACCCGCTGCTCCTGGCCGATACCACGCCCCAGCAAGCGGCTGGCCAGCAGATCGGCCTGGCTGCTGAGTTCGGCATAGGTCAACTCCTGTTCGCCCCAAACCAAGGCAACGGCTCCAGGCGTGCGCCGCACCTGCGCCGCGAAGCGATCGTAGATGCCGACCAAGGGGCGCCGAGAGTCTTCACCGCGGGCGGTATCGTTCCAGCCGTGCAAGACCTGGAACCTCTCCGCCGCGGGCAGCGAACTGAGTTCGCTCAGCTGCTGGTCAGGATGGGCGACGAAACCATCCAGCAAGATCCCCCAATGTCTCACCAGGCGTTGGATCAGCGGCGGATCGAAGAGGTCGCGGTTGTATTCCAGCCCGGCCGCGTAACCACTATCAGCCTCCATCAGGTAGAGGGTGAGGTCGAATTTGGCAACCTCGTAGCGCTGCGCCAGCTCAACCACCGTCAGACCCTTCAAGCGCAGGGGCGGCGCCGGAGTGTTCTGCAGCGAAAGCATCACTTGGAAGAGGGGGGAGCGGCTGGGGTCGCGCCCTGGGTTGAGTGCTTCCACCAGGCGCTCGAAGGGTAGATCCTGATGGGCGAAAGCAGCCAGGGCAGTGTGGCGCAGAGCGATGATGCGTTGCCGCGCGGTGTCGCCAGCGGACAAGACATTGCGCAACACCAGAGTGTTGACGAACAGCCCGATCAGCGGCTCGAGTTCGGTGAAGCCGCGATTGGCCACCGGAATACCCACGGCAACTTCGGCAGCACCACTGAAGCGCCCCAGCAACTCTGCAAAAACCGCTTCCAGCACGAGAAAAGGCGTGCCTCCAGCTGCTTTCGCCAATTGCCGGACCCCAGCGCTGCGCGCCGCGCTCAGGCTAAATCTCTCCAGCCCACCGCGAAACGTCTGCACCGCGGGCCGGGGTCGCGAAAACGGCAAATCGAGAGCTTCGGGGGCCCCGGCAAGCTGCCGAGTCCAATACTCCAGCTGCCGCGCCAAGGCCGCGCCCGCCAGCTGCCGCCGCTGCCACAGGGCATAGTCCGCATAGTGCAGCGGCAGCGGCTGAAGGGTGGCCGGCGAAGCCTCCACCGGGGCGTCAGCCGGATAGTCGCGAGCACAGAAAAGCCGATAGAAGGCGCCTAATTCCTGATTCAAGACCCCCAGCGACCAGCCGTCCGCCACCCCATGGTGCAGATTCAGCGCCAGCACGTGGGCGTCGTCTCGCAGGCGCACCAAGCAGGCGCGAAAGAGGGGTCCCCGTTGCAAGTCAAATGGCGTGGCGGTATCGCCAGCCACCAGCGCCACCGCCTGCGCCTCGGCGATGGCCGCAGATAGCCATGAGAGATCGACCACCGGCAAGCGACAATCAGCCGCCCCGATCACCTGGCGAACCTCACCCACCAGTTGTTGACCGGTCTCGGCCGCGGCCTCGGCAGTGCCCATTTCGCTCGGCTTCGCCAGCGCAAAATAAGTCCGCAGGCTCTCGTGACGAGCCACCAGGGCGCCCAGGGCCTGGGCCAACGCGGAGACCTTCAGATTCCCATCGAGACGCCAGGCGGTAGGCAGGTTGTAGGTGGCGGAGGGACCTTCCAGACGATCCAAGACCCACAGCCTCTGCTGGGCAAAGGACAGCGGTAGCAGAGTCGGTCGCGAAGCTGCTGTCGGTGGCGAAAGGGCCACCCCCCGGCCTTGCAAAATCGGCATTCGGGCGGCCAGCGCCCGCACCGTCGGGTGGCCGAAAACCTCCCGCAGAGGCAGCTCGACAGCGAAGGTTTGGCGCACCAGAGCGGCCAGACGAGTCGCCGTCAGACTGTGCCCTCCGAGCTCAAAGAAGTGGCTCTCGCGGCCGATGTTGGCCACCTCCAGGTCCAGGACTTCAGCCCAGATACCGCAGAGCAGCTCCTCTTGCGGAGTCCGCGGCGCGATCCTCTCCACCGCTCCAGAACTCTTCACCGCCACCGCCCGCTGTTGCAATAGCCGGCGATGCAACTTGCCGCTGGTGGTGAGCGGCAAGCGATTGAGCAAGGCGATCGCCGCAGGCACCATGAAAGGTACCAGCCGATTCGCCAGCACCTCCCGCAAGGCACTCACCAAGGGCTGATCATCGACCTCACAGAGCTCTCCGCCTGAGCCCTCGCTGGCGGCGGGCACCACGAACGCGATCAACCGGCGGTCACCGGAAGGCAGCTCCGCCACCACCACCGCCGCTTCCCGCACCGTCGCCTGGGCCTCGAGCAAGACCTCGATCTCCGCCGGCTCGATGCGGTAGCCCCGCACCTTGACTTGGCGGTCGCAGCGGCCCAGGAACGCGATCTGCCGGGCGCCGTCATAGCGGGCCAAGTCGCCGGTCGAGTAGAGCCTCTCACCGCCCCCTTCGGCGAAGGGATCGGGCACCAAGCGGGCGGCGGTCAGCCGGGGCCGCCGCCAATAGCAGCGGGCCAGGTTGGCGCCGGCGATGTAAAGCTTCCCCGGCACGCCGATCGGCAGCAGGCCCAAACCCCGACCCAGCAGGAAAATCCGAGTCCTGGTGATGGGCTCGCCGATCGGCGGCCTGAGCGGCCACTGCGCGACCGCCGTCGGCAGAGCGAAAGAAGTGACTACATGAGCTTCGGTCGGCCCATATTGGTTGTGGAAGGAACACCCGGGAAGGGTGGCAAAAAAGGCTCGTAGCTGGCTGGTGGTCTGCGGCTGCTCACCCGCCGTGTAGACCTCGCGCAGAGCACCAGGTGCCAGAGCCCCACCTGCCGGCCCGCCATCCTCGGCCGCCACCGCCAGCGCTTGCAAGCCGACGAAGGGCTGGTGCATGCGCTGAATGCGCTGCCGCTGCACAAGAACCAACAGAGCGGGGGCGTCGCGCCGCAGATCCTCCTCCACCAAAACAACTTCGCCGCCGCTGCACCAGGTCTCGAACAGCTCTTGCACCGACACGTCGAAGCTCAAGGGCGCCAGCTGAAGGGTGCGCAGCCGCTGCTCAAAAGTCCCCAAGCCGGTCTGCCAGCGGATCAAATTGGCGATCGCCCCCCGGCTCATAGCCACCCCCTTGGGGGCACCGGTCGAACCCGAGGTATAGAGCAGGAAGAGGAGGTTCTCAGCGCTGGCGGTCTCAGCGAGAGGTTCAACCTGTTCAGCCAGGACCCCGGTGGTGGCCGCGAGCGCCGCGATGGAGATCCCCCGATCACCCCAGGAGAGGGCCAGCTCTGGCCCCGGCTGGGCGTCAGCTGCACCAGCCCCCGGCTCGTCGCACAGCACCAACGCTGGCGCCGCGTCGTCCACCATGCAGCGCAAACGCTCCAGCGGGTAGGCCGGATCGAGAGGCAACCAGGCGCCGCCGGCTTTGAGCACCGCCAATACCGCTTCCGCCATGGCCAGCGACCGGCGTAGGCAAATGCCGACCACCACATCAGGGCCAACGCCCCTAGCCCTCAAACCGCGGGCCAGGCGGTCACTGCGCCGATCGAGCGCCCGATAGGTCAAAACTTGGTCGCCAAAACGCAGCGCCGGGGCCTCGGAAAAGGCCTCCACGGCAGTGGCAAAGGCAGCTTGCAGACTGATGGTAGGACCGTCGATGGCTGTGTTGTTGAAGTCACTCAACAGCTGCCGGCGTTCCGTCTCAGGCAGCCAGGGAAGGTCGAGAACTCCCTGCTCCAAGCCGGCGGAGAAACCTTGCAACAGAACCACGTACTGCGCTGCCAAGCGGCGGATCCGCTGGCGCTCAAAAAGAGTCGGGTCGTACTTGAAGACCAGAGTCAGCCGCTCCTGGAGTTCCAGCACCTCCAGGCTGAGCTCGATCTCACCCACTTGATGAACACCGCCTATCGGTTCGAGGGCGAGGCTCTGATTCTGCCGCCCGGGACCGTACTCCAGATCTTGCCGAGAACGCAGGTTCTGCCAGATGAAGCTGGCTTGAAAGAGCGGCGAACGATCGGCCGCGGAGGGAATTTGCAAGGCTTGAACCAGGTTCGGCAAGGGCAGATCGGCGTGCTTTAGCAGACCGAAAACCGCCTGCTGAACCGCCGCCAAGAAGCTCTCCAAGGGTGGATTGCCAGCCATCTCGAGACGCAGCGGCAGCAGGTTGACGAAATAGCCCACCACCCCGTCACAGAAACCCTCCGGCCGTCCCGTGACCGCCGTGCCTATCACCACCTCCCCTTGCCGCGCGTGGTGCGCCAGCAACAGGCCAAAGGCACCCAGGCCAAGACCGAAGGGACTCGTCCGACAACGCCGGGAAAGCTGGCGCAAGGAGGCCACCAGATCCTCCTGCAACTCCACCTCGAAATAGTCGCCGGTGAAACTCCGCACCGCTGGCCGCGGAAAGTCGAGCGCCAGGTCCAGCCCTCGCGGCGCTCCCACCAGCTGCTGGCGCCAGTAGCCGAGCAAGGACTCACCGACCGGCGAGGCGAGCATCTCCCGCTGCCAGACCTGAAAAGCGGCGAAACTCCGTCCCAGCGCCGGCAGCTCGGGTCGCCGAGCGGCCGTCAAGGCGCTATAGACCGCGAGCAACTCGTCGATCAACACTTCGTACGACGCCCCGTCGAAGACCAGGTGATGAATATTTAGCAGCAGAATCGGCCGCCGCGGACCACGGCTGAAGAAGAAAACCCGCAGCAGCGGTCCTTCTTCGAGATCAAAGGGACGGCGGGTGGTGGCGAGCAAATGCTCCACCACGCCTTCCTCCTCGAGCTGCGAGAGGTCCACTTGCTGGAACTGCACGGACCGCTCCCTCAGCACTATTTGGCGGGGCTCGCCTTCGATCTCCCGAAAGACCGTGCGCAACGCCGGATGGCGATCCTGAAGCAGTTGGAAGCTGCGTCGCAACAGCGCCAGATCCACCTGCCGATCGAGGCGGAAGGCGAAGGGAATGTTGTAAGCATAGGTCTGCGCGGCTAGGCGGCAAACGAACCAGATGCCGTGCTGCGCCGTGGTCAGCGGCAACGAAGACTTGGCTAGCGCGGCCCTGGCCAAGCTTCGGTCGGCGGCGGAGGAGACACTAACCGCGGCCTGTCGGCGAGGGCGGTAGAGGCTCTGCGCCTCGCCGCCAAAGCCCTTGCCGCGCTGATCGAGACACAGATCCGGAGGCTCAGGCCCGGCCGCCAAAGCCTCGACAATGGCTTCGGCCATGGCATCAGCCTGCGCTCGCGAGGTGCCCAGAGGAACCGCCAAGCGCACCAGGTCATTGAGCGCGCTACTTTGCTGCAAGCCGGCCAGATGGCCGCCGCCCCGAATGCCGGTTTCGAGGTAGAGCCAAGCCAGGAAGGAAGGCACCGGCAGCTCCAGCTGGCGAAAGCCCTCCACAGCTCGCGGCCGCAGCAGGACACAATGAGTACCGGCTGGCGTGACCACCGCCACTCCGGCCGCGCTCAGACCCCGCACCATCGTCCGCACCGCCGCCAGGCGCTGCCGACCACGCTGCAAGATAGCTGGCCGATCGGCCAACGCCGCGGCCAATAACCGGCGTTGCGAGCGGTCGAGATCAAAACCCCGCTGCTCGGCCTCTTGCTCCATCCGCCGCTGCAGAGCGGCCTCTCGACAACAGACCACGCCGCCAAAGTTGATCGCGAAGTCCTTGGCCAGACTGGCGGTCAGGAAGTCGGCGGTGGCGCAGATCCGCCGCAAGGTAACGACGGCAGCAGAGTCGTTACCGGCAGAGTCGTCGCCAGCGCCGGCATCGTCCGCCGCCGACCTGCTCCGCTGCTCAATCAGCAGCACATTCTCCAGCATCCGAGTAGCATCGATCAGCAGCGGCACCCCGGCTCGGCCCAGGGCCTGCTTGGCCGCCAGCAGATCGTCTAAATCAACCGGATAGCCACCGGCACCGTTGCTGCTCAGTTCCAGACAAGCCAGCACCGGCCGGTGCCGGGCCAGATACTCATCTAGAGCCTGCGGATCGAAGCCACCGCGAAAGAGCACCGTCGACGAGAGCTTGAATATTTCCGCATGGGGCACCTCTTGCCCGATCAAGCCATGCTCGATCTGCCACTTCAGCTGGGTCGGAAAGAGCAGGTTCTGCACCACCTCGCCGCCCCCCTCCTCCGCCCACGAACGCCAAAAGACCTCTTCAGCCGCTCGCCCAGAAACCGTTAACAAAGTGTGCTCGAAGGGGAAAAACTGCCGCAACAGAGCCTCTAGATCCGGATCGGCGGCGGGGCGGGTGAGCAACTCACCCATCCGTGAACGTATGTCCGGCGTATCTAGTTGAGCCCAGGAGTCCGTCTTCAGATCGGCCGCCACGGCCAGACTGTCGAGCAGCAGGGGATTGAATCCGTGGCGCCGCAATTGGGCCAGCCTCTGAGTCCGCGATGCTGCCGCGGTGAGGGCCTCGGCCACCGGCGTTTCTTCCTCGGCCGTGGGCTCTGGGCGGTTCTCTTCCACCACCGCCGCAACTTCGGGGTTGGCCAACATCATCAGCGAATCGACGATGCGGTCGGCGGCGCTGTCGAGAGGCCGGCAGAGGTAGAGCTGGGTGTTCTCGGGATGGAACTTGTTCTTGAACTGCAAGTTGCCGGCACCATCGAAGACACCCCGCTGGCGCAGCTCGCCGAGCACCTCTTCACCTTGTGGATCCGTCTCTTCGGCGCCCTCCAGCCGGGCGCCGAAGGTGCCCCCCAGGCTGTAGGCCTGCCAACCCTCTGCCGCCAAGGTTCGCAGAATGTGGGTGATTCCGAACTCCAATCCCCCCAGAGGCATCTCGCGGCCATAGAACTCAAGGTCCATCAAGTACCCCCGCCCATTCGCCAGGGCGGTGATGACAATCACGTTAGCGAGGCGGTCGCCGAGCCAGGTGAGGAAGATCCGGTGACCCACCGCCAGGCGGCCAGCCGCCAGCTCGGCCCGCACTGAGCGGATGTAGGGATTGACCATGCTCTTGCTGTCGCACCAGGCATCCACCAACTCGACGATGGCGCCATCGGTGGCGGCTTCGGCGCCCGAGCGGTACTCCTCGGTCCGCGCGCTGGCATCACGGCCGAAGCGCCGCACCAGATAGCGCAGCCGGCCCATGACCCGGCCCTTCAAGCTGAAGTCGGCGAGGCTGGGCAAGCGCTGCATGACACCAAAGGGCAGGGCTCCCAAGGCCCGGCCACCAGCCTGGCGCAGCGGCACCTCCAACACCAGGTGGGGAGTCAAGCCGCGGCCCGCGCAGTAGGCGTAGAGTTCGTCCGCCAGCTCTTGTAGGGCAGCCGCCGCGCCGACGAAACAGAAAGCGAAGAGCAGCTGATCGCTGTGGTTGAAATAGAACAGCCCGCTACTCCCGGAGCCGAGGAAGACCCACGGCGCGATGTCTCGCCGAGCCAGGGCCGCGGTCTCCCAGGAGTGCTCTTGCAGCAAGGCCGCCACCGCCGCTTGGGCCGCGGGGTCTGCACTCAGTTCCTTCTCGCGCAGCACGGTCCATCGCGGTGGGCCGGCGATCATCGCCGCGGGCGGCTCTGGAGCGGGCGGCGCCAAGGTTGCGGTGGGCGCCGCCACCGCGGACGTAGCCGCCGCCGGGAACTTCTCAGACCACACCTGAGGGTAATCCTGCACCAACCTGCTGCTCAGCTGACACAGGGTGTCGGCCTCGAAGAGCAGGGTTTGGGGCAAGGGTCCGGTGTCCTTCTCCAGGGTCTTGAGCAAGCGCAGATTGAGGAAGGAATCCACCCCGTAGTCGGCAAAGGGCTGCTCGAGATCGAGCTCTTCGGCGCTGGCGCGGAGAGCCTTGGCGAAGGTCTTAACCAGAAATGCCTCGACTTGGGCTTCGAGATCTGGTGCCGCAAGTGAGGGGGCTGACGGAACTGCCTTGGCAGCCGCGGGGTGCCGCGCCGCGTCACCGTTGAGCGCCGCCTCGATCTTCGCCCCATCCCCAGGTGCCACCACCAGGTTGCCGGCCGCCGAACCCAGAGCTACCGCCAGCGCGGCCAATCCAGCGCTGGTGGCGAGCGGAGTAACGCCGGTGGTTGCTTCAAAATAGGCAATCTGCCGCGGCGTCAGGGACATTCCCCCGGCAGACCACAGGGGCCAGTTAATCGCCACGCTGATCCCCTGGCGTTCACCGCGCCGCCGCAAGGTCTCGCGCTGATGAGCAAAGCCGTCCATGAAGCCGTTGCCGAAGGCGTAGCCCGTCTGACCCGGATTGCCCAGCACCGACGACAACGACGAGAACATGCAGAAGCAAGCCAGGGGCTGCTCACCAGTGACCTCGTCCAACACCGTGGTACCCCGCACCTTAGGCTGGGCCACCGCCACTAGTTGGGCCGCCGACTGATCGGCGAAGAGACCGTCGTCGAGCACCCCAGCAGCATGGAAGACTCCATCGAGCTGCCCCAAGAGGGTTTTCATCTCGGCCATCACCGCCACCATCTGCTCTCTATTCGAGACCTCAGCTTGGCGGTAAAAGACCCGGTTCCGCGAGCCGGCCAAGGCCGCCAGATGAGCGTCGATCGCCGGCGTGCGGGGGGAGCGTCCTAGTAGCAGCAGGTTGGCGTCGAGGGTGGTGACCAGGTGGCGCGCCAAGATCAGACCCAGGCCGCCGGCACCGCCGGTGATCAGGTAATTGCCGCGCCGGGGCAGCTCGAGCGTCGCCGCCGGTGGTGGCGCCCAGGGAATTAGTCGCCGCAGCAGGCACTGCTCCCCCTCCAGGCGCAAGTGCCGGCAGCCCGGCTGAGCAGCTAAGACCACGGCCGGCAAATCCGCCGCCGCCAACGGCTGCGGGGTCTCGACCAGGGTGAAGGACAGCCGCCGATCTTCAGCCGCCAAAGTCCTCAGAAAAGCCGCCCAGGCCATCAACCAGGGCGAGTTTTCCAGTTCGCGATTGGGCGCCAGATAGAGCACTGGTTTGGGATCTGGCTCTGCTTGCAAAGCTCGCAGTCGGGGCAACCATTGCGCAAGGTCGAGGGCGCCGGCCGCCAAAGGCAAGACTTCGACCGCTACGTTGGTTTCAAGCGCCGTCCTGCGAACCGCAGGGGCCGCGGTCAGCGGAGTCCAAACAGGCTGGAAAAAATGCACCGTGGCCGGACTCTGCCCAGCCTCCTCGGCGATCGCCGGCGGTGATTTGAGCAGCGGAAGACCACCGGAGCCGGCAGTGGACGGCCCCGACGAGGGAGTCTCGAGCATCCGCACCGCCAGCTGGTCAAAGCGCGCCAGCGGCTGGCCGTCGTCGTCGGTGATCACCACGTCGAAGCACGTCGTAGTGCCGCCAGCGCCGCCATTGCCGCCATCGACCCGGCTGACGACGGCGTAACAAGCTCGTGGCAGAGCCACTAAGGGCTGCCAGCGCTGCAACGAGAAAGGCACCGGAATGCCACCGGTATCGCCCATCAAGCCGACCACCGCCTGCAACGCCCCATCGAGCAAGCTGGGGTGAAAGGCAAAGTTCTCTCGCTCGGCCGACAGCGGTAGCTCGAGCCGCGCCAGCGCCTCTCGACCGTTGCCCTGCCAGACTTGGATCGGACGACAGGCCGGACCATAGTGCAAACCCCGCACCGCCAGGCGCCGATACCAGGTGTCCCCATCCAGGGTCTCGTGGCAGCGTTGCCGCAGCTCGCCGAGAGCCAGAGGTGCCGAGCTGACCACTGTCCCGCGGTGGACCTGCCCTTGCGCCAAAACCGTCGGCTCGCCCACTCCATTGCTGGACAGAGACCAGGCGGCCCCTGGGCGTTGGGCGGTGGAGTCCGCGGCTGCCGAGAAGGCCAGCAACAGCTTCTCCGGCCCACCGCTGAAGACCAGCGGCCGCTGCCAGGTGATGGCGCTCAACTCGATCGCAGCCGTGCTCGCCACCACGCCCGCCACGCTTTTCGCGGTGCCAGCGACCTCCACGGCTGCGTGGCTGGACAGCGCCGCGGCGCGTGCCATCTCCAAACAGGCCACTCCGGGCAGCAGGGCGCGGCCGGCGATCAGGTGGTCGGCGACATAGGACTCATCGCCGCGCAGCACTTTGACGAAGTTGGCCCGCTGCAACGACAGCCCATCGATCAGCGGATGGGCGGCAAGGCACGTCTCTCGCCGGGTGGTGAGCTCAGGGGTGGAGTCCTTGCCGACTGAGCGTTGATCGGGCACCCAGAAACGGCGGCGGTCGAAGGGGTAAGTGGCCAATGGCAAGCGCCCCGGTGGCCGACCCTCGTAGAGTTCCCGCCAAGCGATCTCGGCACCAGCTACCCAGGCGGTCGCCAGCGTGGCGAGATCTTTGTCGACCAAGGCGCGAGAAAGCTCTGCCGCTGACCCCAACCCGACCTGCGGCTCTTTGAGCTTGGCGGCGGTGCCGACCCAGGTCGCTGCCGGGGTCTGGCCAGCGGCGAAGGCGCGGAGTTTCAGCACCAACTCGCCAAGCCCCTCAGCGGCGATGGCCAGGCGCTGACCGTAAGCCTCGCGCCCTACTTGCAAGGTGAAGGCAACCTGGCGTGGATCCTGCGACGGGCCGGAGGAGGTGGTGGCCAGCTCTAGCAGGGTGGTGACTTGGCTCGGCCACGGCGGCTCGCCGGCCGCGGCTGGCGGCAGACGCTGGCGGAGAAGCTCCAGCTCCGCGACACCGAATCCCAGGTCGGCCAACGGCTCCCCAGGATCTACATCGAGCGGATCCAGGCCAAGAATCTCAGCCGCCAAGCGAACCACCGGTACCAGAGCCAGCTCTTCGTCATCTGCCGAGGTCGGAGTCTGCAACCGATCGGCCAGCGCGGTGGCATAGCGCCGCAGCACCGACTCGGTTTTTGCCGCCAGCACGTAGAGCCGACGCTGAGATGGCAGGTCGCTGATCTCGTTCTCGCGGGCCGGCGCTCGATACTCTTCCACCACCACATGGCCGTTGACCCCGCCCATGCCGAAGGAACTCACCCCGGCACGCCGCGGTAGCGGCTCACCGGCGTCATCCAGCAAGGCCGTCCAGGGCTGGGTGTGGCGCACGATCTGCAGCGGCGTGCCCTGCAATTTGATGTAGGGATTAACCTTCTCGATGTTGATCGAAGCTGGCAGCGTGCGATGCTGCATCGCTAAAACGACCTTGAGCAGGCCGGCGATGCCAGAAGCCCGCTCGAGATGGCCGATGTTGCTCTTCACCGAACCAATCCAACAATGGGCCTCGGTGGGCAGCTCCCGGCCCTGCTCGGCATAGAGTCTTTGGAAGGCTTGGCGCAGGCCGCTGAGTTCAATCGGGTCGCCCAACGCAGTGCCGGTGCCGTGGGCTTCGATGTAGGAGATGGTCGCCGGATCGAGGCCGCTTTGCCGCCACGCCTTGACCAGCAGATCGGCTTGGGCATTGGGGTTGGGAGCGGTCATCGAGGCCGCCCGGCCACCGTGGTTGACGGCGCTGCCGCGGATCAAGCCATAGATGAAGTCACCGTCCGCTTCGGCGGCGCTCAGGGGCTTTAGTAGCACCGCACCGGAACCTTCACCGCGAGTGTAGCCGTCGGCGCGATGGTCGAAGGTCTTGCAGCGACCGTCAGGAGCCAGCATCGCCGACTTGGAAATGGCGATGTGATCCCGCGGGCTACAGTTGAGATTGATACCGCCAGCGATCGCCAGCGGGCAATGGCCGAGTCTGATCGCCTCGACCGCGTTGTGCACCGCCACCAAGGCACTGGAGCAGGCGGTGTCGACCGGCTCACTGGGACCGTGAATGTCGAGCAGGTAAGAGATCCGGTTGGTCAGGATGGAGTGGAACGAGCCGGTGAGGGTGTAAGCCTCCAGGTCGACCTCGTAGTCCCGGTAGATTTCCTTGTAGTCGTAATTCCCCACCCCGACAAAGATGCCGGTGTCGCTGCCGGCCAGGTCCGAAGGCTTGTAGCCGGCGTCTTCGAGAGTCTGCCAGACGGTTTCCAGGAAGACCCGCTGCTGCGGATCCATCAACTCCGCTTCGCGCGGCGAGATGCCGAAGAAAGCGGCGTCGAAAGTATCGATCTCGGGGACAAAGCCGCCGTACTTGGCGTCGGTGCGGTTGCCCTCTTCGAGCGGATCGCCAAACACCGCCCGCCAGTCCCAGCGATCCGGCGGCACCTCGGTAATCAGATCCTTCTCCTCCACCAAGTGGCGCCAGAAAATCTCCAGGTCGGCACTCTGCGGCATGATGCCGGCGATGCCGATGATGGCGATGGGTTGGTCAGAGAGACTCCCGGCGCTCGCTGACTGAGGAGGTGGCTCGGGCGGCGGAGCCGCCAGTTTGGCTACCACCGAGGGCGCCCAAGGCAACGCCGGAGAGGCCACGGCCGCGGCCGGCGCGGCGCTGGCGATGGGTTGGGCGACGGCTGGCGCGGCGGCGCCAAAATAGGCGCCGATCTGCGGCTGATGTTGGGCGAAAATATGACCGGACAAGCCTGCCAAGGTGGGAAACTCGAAGAAGATGACCGGCGTGAGGTCGAGATCAAATTGGCGATTGAGCTCGTCGGTGAACTCAGTGAAGGTCAGCGAGTCGAAGCCGAAGTCGCTCATGTCGGCATCGTCATCACGCTCCGTACTGCCCACCGAGAGAGTTTCAGCGAGCTTCTTCCACATCTCTTCGCGCAATTGGCCGAGTAGGGTGTCCGCGTCGAGATCCGCCGCTGGCCCGGCGGGCCGCGGTAACGCCGGCGGGGTGCTTGGCGCTTCGCGAGTAGCCAGCACCGGCGGCGGCGCCAGCGCCTGCTCTGGCTTGTCGACCACTACCTGCGGTCGCCGAACCGGGCCGAAGACCTGGTGGATCTTCGCCGTCTCACCTTCGACCAGCGCAAAATGTGCCCGCCCCGGCGCCAGACTGCCGTCCAACACCCCTTCTAGCACCCGCATCCCAGCTTCGCTGCTCAGCGGTTTCATTCCCCAGGTCCGCAGCAGGTGCTTCTCGACCCGCGGATCTACGGTCATCCCCCCTTGCCGCCAAAGCGGCCAGCCGATGGCCACGGTGCGGCCCCGCCGACGACCCGCCTGGCAAGCCCGCTGCCGCTCCTCGGCAAAAGCATCGAGGGCCGCGTTGGCATAGGCATAGTCGCATTGTCCGGCATTGCCGAGCACCGCCGCCACGGAAGAGAACAGAACGAAGAAATCCAACGGCTGCTCGGCGCAAGCCTGGTCGAGATGGCGCGCCCCCTGCAGCTTCGAGTGCACCACCGCCGCGAAGTCCTCGGCGCTCTTGGTCCAGAAGTAGCCATCGCGCAACAAGCCAGCGGCGTGAACCACTCCATGCAGCTCGCCGAAGCTCTGCTCGATCTCGCGCATCAGTTTCGCCACCGCCGCGGCATCGCCCACGTCAGCGGCGATATAACGCACCTGCGAGCCCGCCGCGCACAAAGCGGCGATCGCCGCCTCAGCTTCATCGTCCAAGGGCGAACGACCGCTGAGCACCAGATTGAGCGGACCCCGACGAGCAAAAGCCGCCGCCACCAGCAGGCCGAGCCGGCCCGCGCCACCGACAATCAAGTAGGTGCCACCGGGCCGAACACCCCCTGGCCCTGAGCCGTTGGCCGACTCAGCTGGCGCATCTTCGGCGGTGGATTTAGGCGCGAAGGGGAACCACTGGCGAACCTGGCGGCCCTGCCGAGCCAACCGAACCTCGGTCTCTGCCAAGCTGCCCCGGTAGTCCAGCTCCCGCAGCAGAGCCCGCCGGTGAGTGATCGCGGCGACGCTCGGGTCGCTGCCGGCCAGCGCCACCGAGGCCATGCTGAGGCTGCTCATCTCGGCGCTGACCGTCTTGGCGAAGGCGCCCACCGCGCGATCCTCGGCGCTGGCTCCTTCTGCGGCATAAAGATGCAGCAGACGCAACCCCGCCGCCGACTGGCCAGCGCGCAGAGCTTGCAGCAGCAACAGCAGCGGCTGCATGCTCTGCACCACTGGCGACCACAGGTAGAGCACCCCCAGCGGCCAGCGGCCCGACTGCTGGAGATGCTCGAGCAAGGTGGCAAAGTCTTCTGCCCGACGCGGGCAGAGGCGGTAACGCTCAGCGCTTTCGCGGACAAAACTCTCTGCCGGCCGCACCAGCACCACCGAGCGCGTCGTCGCCAGGGCTTGAGCCAACCGATCATCGTCGGCGAACAGCAACAACGCCGAGTGTTCGAACTGCTCCCCCGCGACCCTTTCCAACTCTTGCCAGCGGGGAGCGAAATACACCGGCTCCGGTAGCTGACGGACGAAAGGCATCATGGTGAAGTCACGAATCTTGACGCAGCGTCGACCCCCTTCATCGAGCAACGAAATATGATATTTCCGACTACCGCCGGCCCGGCCCACCAACCGCACATGAGCCCACGCCCGCCGCGGCACCGGCCGCAGCAAGTGGACCTCGCCCATGACGAAAGGCACGTAGGGAATGCCCCGCTCCTCCCACAGCCCCAAGGTGGACTGAGTGGCTCCGTCCATGATCGAAGGGTGAAGCACCAGGTCGCCGAAATCGCCGAGCAGATCCTGGGGAAAGACCAGCCGCGAGAGTGCCTCCTCATCGCTGTGCCACAACTCCTGGATGGTCTGATAGGTCGGCTGGTGAACAATGCCGCCAGCGCGCATGAACTCGTAGCACCACCCTTTCTCTCGACATTGCGGCAACCGGGCTTTTAGTGCCGCCACATCCACTACCGGGGCGTCTTCGACGTATCGCTGGGGCGGATCAAAGAAAAGCTTGCCGCGCGCGTAGATCTCACGCTGGCCCGGATCACCGGCGGCACAGATCTCGAACAGCAGATGGTCGGCGGCGGGCCCGAGTTCGACAAAGAGATCTTCGCCACATTGATCCAGGGCAATCGGCTTCGACCAAACCACGTTCTTGAGCAAGGAAATGTCGAGACCGCTCGCCAGCTTGCCGGCGGCCCGCGCCATCTCGAGATAGCCAACTCCAGGCAAGGTGGGCTCACCGTCGATGACATGGTCCCGCAGCACGAAATGCTCGGCATCAAAAACCTTTTTATAAGCCTGCCGGCCAAACATCGACACATTGACGTCAATAAAAGTATGCAACGGCTCGACGGCGGCCGAGCTGATGATCGGATCCGGACTACCGATCCAATGCCGTTCAGGACTGAAGGGATAGGTCGGTAGCGAAATCCGCCGGCCGCTGCCCGCTGCCCTCACCCCGCGCCAATCCGCCAGCACACCATCGCACCACAAGCGAGCTAGTTTGTGCGGCTTGCCGCCCCGCACCAGAAGATCGACGATTGCCGCCCGGTCATCACCCTCCAGCAGAGCACTCAGCGGGTCCGCCGCCTTGGTGCTGCCGAGCAGCAGATCCGGATGGGATTCGCCGGCGACGAAACACTGCAAACCGAGCAACAGCCGCTGGCGTGAGGAGGCGACGATCGCCAACCGGTGGGTCAGGCCGCGACGGCCTAGCTGCAAGGTGTAGGTGATATCGCGCAGCCGGGCGGTTTCGAGCCAGCCGGCTTGCAGGGCGGCGAGCCACTTGGCGCCATAGGCATGCAGCCGCTCGCCACTGCGGGCCGACAGAACAAAGACCTCGCGACCCCGCGCGGCGCCGGCGGCTTCGCCTTTCCCAAGCTGAGTTTGGGCATACTCCTCGACGATCAGGTGGGCATTGGCACCCCCGGCGCCGAAGGAACTCACCCCGGCACGGCGCGGCACCTCGACGCCATCGATCACCGGCCGCAACCAAGGTTCGAGCTGCCTTTGGACAACAAACGGAGTACTGGCGAAATCGATGTACTCGTTGAGCTGCTCGGTGTGGAGAGAGGGGGCCAGCTGCCCGTGGCGCAATTGCAGCAAGACCTTGCTCAGCCCGGCGAGTCCCGCTGCCGCCTCCAGGTGGCCAATGTTGGACTTCACCGAACCGATGGCGCAGAAGCCCAGCTCCGCGGTGTCCCCCCGGTAAGCCTCGGCCAGCGCTTGGATTTCGATCGGATCCCCGAGCTTGGTACCCGTGCCGTGGGCTTCGACATAGCTCACCGTGCGGGCATCGACCCGCGCTGTCGTCAACGCCTGGCGGATCAAGGCCCGCTGAGCTTTGGCCCCGGGCACGGTGAAGCCACTGGCGGTGCCACCGTGGTTGATCGCCGTGCTGAGAATTACCCCGTGAATCGAGTCACCGTCGCGCTCGGCATCCGCCAGCGGCTTGAGCAGCACCGCCGCCACTCCCTCGCCGGCAACATAACCATTGGCCTGGTTGCCAAAGGCACGGCAGCGGCCATCCGGCGACAAGAATCCCCCAGCGGCGGTCACCACCCGCTTGCTGGGATGCAGATCCAGATTGACCCCGCCGACCAGAGCGGCACGGCAGCCGCCGCGGCGGATTTCTTCACAAGCCAGGTGCAGGGCGGTCAGGCTGGAGGAGCAGGCGGTGTCGACCGCCAGGCTGGGACCCCTCAGATCGAAGGCGTAGGAAACCCGGTTGGCGATGGCCCACAGGTAGGAGTTGGGGCCCACCACATGGCCCTTGAGGGCTTCTTCCGCGCCCACCGTCTGGTAGAAAGTCCACACCGCGCCGACAAAGACGCCGATGTTACGCGCCGCGCCTTCGGGTACCAGCGTCTCCGGCAAGTAGCCGGCGTCTTCCAACGCCTCCCAGGCCACCTCCAGGAAGAGGCGCTCTTGGGGATCCATCAGCACCGCTTCGCGAGGCGAAATGTTAAAAAACAGGGAATCGAAGGTGTCGACGCCATCGATAAACCCACCCCAGCGCAGTTCCGGCATGCCCTGGGTCGCCCGCTGGCGATAGTCCCAACGATCGGCGGGGATCTCGCCGATGCAATCCTTGCCCGCCGCCAGGTTGGCCCAGAATCGCTCAGCACAATCAGCTGCCGGAAAACGACCGGCCAGCCCGACGATGGCAATTGGCGTCGCGCCAGCTGCTGGCTCGGCTTCCTCAGCAACCCGCCGAGGCTGGCGCTCGATCGCCCTGACCGGACTCGCGGGGAGCTCTGCGACAACAACCCTAGACCCCTCGCGGGGAGCGTATACCGCCTTCGCCTCGCCGAAGAATCCTGGCGGCCGGCTGACCAACTCGAGGTCTGGAGGGCACCAATCCGGCCTCAACAAGTTGATCAGGCGCTGGCTGAGGGTCTGCACCACGGAGTCGGCCAGTCCCAGGGGCAAGGCCAGGCGGATCGAGCGCGGCAGGGCCCCCTCTTTCAGCAATCCGGCGCTGTGGGCACCGGCCCTGATTCCAGTCTGGACGAAGAGTTCGGCCAACAGCGAAGGAATGGGCTGGGAGTAGCCGGCCAAGGCCCGCATCTTGCCGCTGTCCAACAACACACAGTGACTACCCGGAGCGCCGACCACCGGCAGACCCGCGGTATGCAGAGCGCGCCACAGGGTCTCCACCTGGGCCACTCGCCGCAGCACCAGCCGGCTGTTGCCAGCGCGATCCGCCAGCGCCCGCGCCAACAGCCGCTGATCGCCAGGATTGAGGCCGCTGCCACCGGTCGACACGGCATCTCGCAGACGGCCGGCAAGCTCGGCATCGTCGAGGGCGATCAGCCCACCCACCGGCACCGCGAAGTCCTTGGTCAGGCTGGCGGTCACCAGATCGGCGAAACGCAGCAGTTCACTGGCCACCCGCCACATTTCGATTTCGGCGCCGCTGACCACGCCATCTTCTCGCGCCAGCACCAGCAAGGCGTTCTCCAGCAACCGGGTGGCATCGATCACCAGAGGAATGCCGCGCGGTCGCAGCAATTCAGCAACCTGCCGCAAGTTGGCGCGCGAAATCGGCTGGCCGCCGACCGCGTTGCTAGCCAGCTCGACACAGACGAAAGCCACTTCCGGGCGCAGCTGCTGACGCAAAACGTCGAGATCCACGTCGCCCGCGAATAGCTCAGTATCCGGGCTGCTGGCGGTCGCCGGAGGGATTAGCTGCTCAGGCTGAAAACCCTGGTCGAGCTGGTGGAAGATCCAGGTTGGGAAGAGCCCGTTCTGCAGCACCACCACCCGGCCCTTGGGTCTCGTCGCCGCCAACGCCGCCGCCAGATAAGCCTCCGCCTGGCGACCGGAGGAGAGGGGAATCAAATGGTCAAAGGGAAAGATACCGCCCAAGACTTGCAGTAGCTCGGGCGCCGGCGCCGTCGCATCTTCCAACTCTCGCACCCGTTGGCGAATATTGGGATTGTCCAGCTCGGCCCAGGAGTCGGTCATCAAGTCGAAGGGAATCTGCTCGGCGGGCATTGCTACCGGGTTGTAGCCCGATGCCTGCAACAGGCTGTTCGCCGTCGCCGTCGCCGTCGCCGTCGCCGTCGCCGTCACTGCCGTTGGCGTTGGCGTTGGCGTGGGCGTGGGTGGCGCTGACACCTGGCTGCGTGGAGCCTGATTCTTGGCCGCCGGTGGATCCGAGATCATCATCAAGGCATCCAAGGCACCGGCCGCAGCGAGGCCGCGAGGACGACAGAGGTAGAGACAGTGGTTGATCGGCCGCAACTTGTTTTTGAATTGAAAATTGCCCTGGCCAAAGTCATCCCGCGAGCGGAACGCCCCGAGCAATTCCACCACCGCCGGATCCGCATTGGCCGAAGGACCCAAGTCGGGTCCATAGGTAGCCCCCAGACTGAAAGCCACCGCTCCCTCGCGGCGCAGCAGCTCAAGGATCTGCACCACCGCGAACTCGACTCCCCCGAGAGGCATCTCAGGACCATAGAATTCGAGATCCATCAGCCAGGATCCTGCACCCCGCCGCGCCACCAAAATGGCATTCTGCAAGACGCCGTCCAGGCGGGTCAGAAAAAGCCGGTAGCCAACGCCCAGCACACCCGCCAAAATGTCGCGTTTAAAGTCGTCGACGAAAGAGCCGACCGTTCCTTTGCCCCCGATCCAAGCGTCGATCAAGGCAGCGATCTCAAGATCGGTGGCCGGCCGGCTGCCAACCTGGTATTCCTCGGTCGAACACTCGCCCTGACGTTCGAAGCGGGCCACCAGGTAGCGCAGTCGCCGCATCCGGTTGCCGGTGAGCTTGAACTCTCCGAGGTCTGGCAGCCGCTGCAGAGCACCCAGCGGCGTGGCGGTGAAGTCTAGATCCGCCAGTTTGTCCAACCGGCGTTCGCTGAGAATATTCAGCGCCAGAGCTTGGCGCTGGCAATGCTCCGCCAGCTCCGCCACCAATTCCGAATAAGCAGCTTGCGGCCCGGAGTAGCCGAACACCAACACCGTTTGCTGATCGAAATTAAGCCGGAAAAAGGCCCGTCGCGAGCTGCCGACGAAATAGAAAGGAGCAATCCCACGGGTGGCGCGGGAAACGCAGAACTCTGAGCGCAGAGAACTCTCCACCGCGGTCAACAGGGGGCTCAGATCGGCGCGCTGCTCGGCTTCGTCCTGATGCAGCAGCAGCGGCTCAGCCGGCGGCACGGCTGTTGCTGCCGCCTCTGGGAGAGGGTCCGGCGCCGAAGCAGGGGATGTCGCCACCGCCGCCGACCCCGACACCGGCGCCAGCGCCGGCACCCCGAGGTCAAACCGCGCTGCAAGTACCTCACCCTGTTCGGCGACGAAATAGTCGGTCAGCTCCAGCAGATTGGCATTCTCGAACAGCAAGGTTTTACGTAAGCCACCGACCTCTGCTTCCAGCGCTTGGATGACCCGCAAAGCGACGATGGAATCGACCCCGTACTCGGCAAACGACTCGCCGCTATTGAGAACGGAATCGGGCAATTTCAGGGTCTCGCCGACCACTTCCCGCAGCCAATTCAAAGTGGCATCGCGTAAATCGCCGCCACCGGCAGCAGTCTTTTCAGAGGGTTTAGCGGGATGCGCCATGGCGTGTTCTTTAGACCTGTAGTCAAGGGTGTCGGCGGCGGTTCTGGCCAGCGGTTGCCGGCCCTCAGGCATGATGCCCAGGGTCTGCCGCAAGGTCGCCAAGTCACCGACCACCGGCAGCAGCTGTGCAGGCTGGCTGGCCAGCAGGATCCAGAGGGCATCGAGTCCCTCGGCTGATGAAATCGGCTCGCTGCCGGTGCGGCGGATCCAGGCGGCCAGAGCCTGGTCTTCGAGCACCATCCCGCCATCCCGCCACAGCGGCCAGTTGGGCGCCCACCAACGCACCGGATGGTCGCCGCGAGCCGCCACCCAGCCATCCATGAAGGCGTTGGCGAAGGCGTAGTCGCTCTGCCCCGGATTGCCCAAGAGGGAGGTGATCGATGAGAAGAGGACGACGAAATCCAGCGACTGGCGGGCGAAGACCCGATCCAGGATCACCGTTCCCTGAACCTTCGGCCGCAGCACGGCCTCGAAATCCGCCGCTGGCTTGAGGTAGAACAGCTGGTCGCGGATCAGCCCAGCGCAGTGGAAAATACCGTGCAGAGACCCGAACTCTTGCCGGGTCTGTTGCTCGACCCGGCGCATGGCGGCCTCATCCGCCACATCGGCCTGGTGATAGCGCACTTCGGTCAGAGCGCGGAGCTGGCTCAGCCCAGGCCCATCGGCCGCGGCCGACCGGCCGGTGAGCACCAGATTGGCACCCAGCGACTCGGCCAGACGGCGGCCGAGGAGGAGCCCCAGGCCACCACCGCCACCGGTGATGAGATAGGTGCCCCCGGGTCGCAAAATCGGCGGCGGAGAGGCCGTGGGCACCGCCTCGGGCTGCCAAGCCTCGAGCCCCAGATGCCAGCGTTGACCCGAACTGATCTTGACCCGAGCCGCCCCTCGCTCCATCCCCACCAACTCGCGGCGCAGCACCTCTGGCGCCGGCCGGCCGTCGGTCTGCAACAAGAGGAAAGAGAAGGCAGGATGTTCCGCGGCGAGGGAGCGGAAGAAGCCCCCCAGCGCCTCCCAGGCGGCAGGCACCGCTCCGCCACCGCCAGATTCGAAAACGGCCAGCAGCCGGACTCTGGCGCCGGCGGTCGTCTTGACCAGTGCGCGACATAGATGGAAAAAAGTCCGGACGCCAAAGTCGAGGGCTCGCTCCACCTCCGAATCGGTGGGCGAAGACAGGGCGGACAGGGCGGTGCCACCCACTTCGGGAGAGGTGCCACCCACTTCGGCATTTCCTAACCAGCAGACCACCGCCACCGGTGCGCGGCCTTGGCGTTTCAGCTCATCAGCCAGGCGGGTGAGTTGCGTCGCCGAGCCGGGGCGCAGGATGTAGCGATGTTCGTTCCAACATTGGAACTGCTCGCCAGGCGCGACGCGGATCTCTGGCCCGGCGGTCCAGCCGAGTTCGCCGCCGCCAGCCCAGTCGAGCAGCAAGACGGGGCCGGCCGGCGCCGCGGTAGTAGCCAGGGGCAGCGAGGGTCCGGCGTCAGCCTGGAACGCCGGACGGAAGAAGTGCACCTGGCGCGGGGGAGTCACCTGGTAGAAACTGGGCGCCGGCACGGTGGCGGCCGATACCGCCGACCGCGGTGGCTCTTGAGGTACCTGGTCTTGTTTTGACTGTGGCCGCACGCCAGCAGCGGCGGAAACCTTGAAAGTACAACCCTTCAACCGGGCCAGCAGCCCCCCCTCTTCGGCATAGAGATCGATATCGAAAATCTGCACCGCCCCACCTGAGGTGGCCGACTGCCGGCGGCGGGCATGGGCGTAGCAGATCGGTGGCGTGGGGGCCAGCAGACAGATCTCCTCGATGACGAAGGGCAACGCCTGCTCTCTCTCCTCCAGCAGCAGCATGAGCGCGGTTTGCAGAGCGCCGTCCGCCAGGCACGGATGGAAAAAATACGGACTGGAGTCTCCAACAATCGGCGGCAGAACGAGTCGCGCCAGAGCCTGGCGGCCATTCGCCCACCACCGGTCTAGTGTGCGAAAGCCGGGGCCATAATTGAAACCCAGAACCCGCAACCGCTGGTAGGGATCCCCCGAGCCATGGTCCGTCAGAGCCCGCCGCGCCGCTTCCAGGTCTGGGAGGTCGCTGGCTGGCTCACGCTCCTCTCCATTGGCGAGTCTCGTTCGGCCTTGAGCATGGCAACAGCGATCTCCATCCGTGGTGGCGGAGTGGAATCGAAAAGACCAACCGGCGCCGTCGGCCATCAACTCAAGATGCACCTGCGGGTCGTCCTGGAGTTCCAAAGCCTGCGGCAAGACAAGATCTTCGAGAACCAGCCGACCTGCTACTGGCGCAGCTTGCCGATCCGCCAGCATTCGTTCGACCGCCGTCCGCACCATTTCCACATAGGCCACCGCCGGCAAGATCGACCGTCCAGCCACAACATGGTCGCGCAGGAAAGAGCCAGGGTGCGAGAAACTCTTGACGAAAACCGCCGCCGAATCATCCGTAGGTTGCAGCTCGGCCGCTTGCTTATCGATCAGCGGATGCGAACGCGGAGGATCAGTAGGCAGGGCGGCGCCAGCGGCCAGTCGCGGGAACCAATGACGCTCACCGGCGAAGGGATAGGTCGGCAAGGAGCAGCGGCGCGGCTGCCCTGACGGATAGAGGCTCCGCCAGTCCACCTCGGCCCCGCCAACCCAGGCCCGGCCTAGTCGCGCCAACTCGCCCCCAAGAGGCGACGGGTTGGCAGGCAGGCGCTGGCCGGCCGCCACCGATCGGTCACTACTCGGGCGCCCGACAAAGACCTCGGTCGGCTGCTCGGCGAGCCAGCTGGCAAGGATCGGTGCCACCTCGCTCAAATCAGAAGCAACAAAGGCCAGCCGCTCAGCCATCGCTCTGCGGCCGCTCTGGAGGGTGTGGCACAAGGACCCCAGGGTCGGTTCGCCAGCCCTATCGGACTCTGCCGAGGTGCCGCGCACGGCAGCCAAGAATTCCACAAGATCGCTCGCTCGGGCCCGCAGGCGCTCGCCGTCGCGAGCCGAGAGCACTACCAGATGGGGGGGGGTAGAAGAGTCGCCAAGAACCATAGTCGGAGGCAGGGCCGGCGCTTCCTCGAGAATCAAGTGGGCGTCCGAGCCGCCGGCGCCAAAGGAGCTGATACCCGCCCGCAGCGGCAGCTCTTGATCGCTACCGTGGCCCGGCCGGTGCCAAGGCTCGCAAGCCGCTTGCACGACGAAAGGCGTTTTTTCGAAGTCGATGCGCGGGTTGAGGGATTCGCCATGCAGCGACGGCACCAAGGTGCGATGGCGGAATTGCAACAACAGCTTGGCTAGGCCGGCGACGCCGGCGGCGGCGATAAGATGGCCGATATTGCCCTTCACCGAACCCAGGGCGCAAAATTCGCGGTCAACGGTGTCGGCACGGAAAGCACGGCTCAAGCCGTCGATCTCGATCGGGTCCCCCAAGTGGGTGCCGGTGCCGTGCCCCTCGACATAGGAGATCGAGCGAGCATCGACCCCGGCGCTGGCCAGAGCATCGCGTATCAGTTCGGCCTGAGTCACCGGACTGGGTACGGTATAGCCCGCCGTGCGCCCCTCAGAGTTGATCGCGCTGCCGCGGATCACGGCATAGATGTGATCACCGTCGGCAAGCGCTCGGCGTAGGGGCTTGAGCAGCACCGCGGCGACCCCTTCTCCATCAACAAACCCGCCGCCGCCGGCACCGTAAGGCTCTTCATTGGCCCCGGCCAGGAGCATCTTTTTGCCGCAGAACTGAATCACCCGATGCGGGTGCAGGGTGAGACTCACGCCACCGGCCAGAGCCACTTCACTATCGCCACAGCGCAGGCTCTGGAGCGCCAGGTGCACGGCGCTCAGCGACGACGAACAAGCGCTGTCCACCGCCAGGCTGGGACCGTGCAGATCGAGGCAGAACGAGACCCGATTGGCGATGTCGTAGGCATCTGTATCCGGAACCTGGAAATTGCCCCGTAAAGACTCTTCCAAAGCCGCCAAGGCGTAGGTGCTGGTGGTGCAACCGGCGAAGACCCCGGTACGCCGGGGCAGGTCTTCCGGTCGGTAGCCGGCATCTTCGATACAGGCCCAAGCATTCTCCAAGAACAGTCGCTGCTGCGGATCCATCTGCTCCGCCTGCCAAGGGGAGATCTTGAAAAAGAGGGCGTCGAAACGGTCAGCATCGTCGAGAAAGCCACCCCAACGGGTGTAAGTCTTGTCAGCCTGCTGCCCCTGCGGATCGTAGAAGCGCCGCCAATCCCACCGTTCGGCTGGCACCTCGCCCGTGGCGACGTGGCCCTGCTGCAAGTTGGCCCAAAACTGTCGAATATCCCGCGCCCCCGGGAAACGACCCGCCAGGCCCACCACCGCCACCGCGTGTTTCCCCAGTGGGTAAGACTCATCAGTCGTCCGCGCGGCGGCTGAAGAAACTTCGGCAGAACGCTCCGCAGTTGCCACGGACGAGGCGGCACTGGGAAGCGCAGAACCGCTGCCCAGCTGCTGCCGCAAGCTCGCGTGGTGATGCTCAAGGAAATAGGCCGCCAAGTCTGCCAGGGTCGAGAATTCAAAGAGGAGGGTTTGGGGAAGCTTGCCAAGCCGTTGCTCCAACCACGCCAACCACTCCTGGTTGACGAAGGAGTCGACCCCATGCTCGTCGACCAGCGAGCCACTATCGTCGAGTTCGGCGGCAGAGCAACCCAATAACCCGGCCAGCGAGTGGCGCAGCCAGTTTCGGGTCTGGCGGCGCAGAGTGTCTGGGTCCTGCTCCGACGAGGCGGCGGCCGGTGGCGACAACTCCCCCTTCTCCACCGCTGCTTCGGGCTCGGCTTGCAACCAGAATCTGTGCCGCGCGAAAGGATAGAGGGGCAGCCCTACTTTGCGGTAGGTGCCCTCGGGAAAGTCGCCGCGCCAGCAGATCAGCTCACCCCGCAACCAGCCGGCGAGGCGCTGCTCCAGGCTTTCCGCGGACCCTTGGTCGGCTGCAAGCAGAGGCTCAGGTCCCTGCCAGCCAACGAGGAAGGACCGCGCTTCATCCCAGCTCGCCACCAAGGCTCCAGTGCGGCAGGGCAAGGCAGCACGGCCGAGGGCCAAGGTCGCGCAAACGTCGCTCAAGGAAGGCAGAGAGTCCTCGTCGCGGTCGCAAAACTGCCGCCACCGCTGCACCAGTTGCGCCAGACTGTCGCCAACGCGGGCCGAAAGCAGGAAAGGCTGGCGCAAGTGGGAACCGGTTTCTGCAAGCAGCGTTTCTCTTGGCCAGGAAGTAAGCAGCACATGAG
Source organism: Candidatus Multivoradales bacterium (assembly GCA_965248925.1). Taxonomy (GTDB): domain Bacteria; phylum Acidobacteriota; class Thermoanaerobaculia; order Multivoradales; family J023; genus CBDFLE01. The sequence goes on from CBDFLE010000006.1 coordinate 395,778, forward strand.
CGTTGGTGCCGCCGATACCAAAGGAGCTGACCCCCGCCCGCAACTCTTCAAGTCCCTTGGCTGGCCGCCAAGGTGCCCTCTCCGCGGGCAGGAAAAAAGGACTATCCGAGAGATCAATGGTCGGGCTGAGCGACCGCAGGTGGAGGTTGGGAGGTATCTGCCGATGCCGCATCATCAGCAAGACCTTGAGCAATCCGGCCAGGCCGGAGCAGGCCTCGAGGTGGCCGATGTTGGTCTTCACCGCTCCCAGGGAACAAGAGTTCCGACGGTTTGTATGACGCCGGAATACCTCCTTTAGAGCCTGCACTTCCACCGCATCACCGAGCGGCGTGCCGGTACCGTGAACCTCGACAAAGGTCACCGATTCGGGGCCAAAACCAGCGTCATCGTAGGCGGCGAGAATCACCCGCTGCTGGGCCTCTACCCGCGGCGCGGTCAGTGATCGGGCTCGGCCGCCGTGATTGACCGCCGAGCCGGCGATCACGCCGTGGATGCGATTGCCCTGCGCCACCGCATCCGCCAAGGGTTGCAGCAGCAGCACGGCGACGCCTTCGCCCGGCACGTAGCCGTCGGCTCGGTCGTCAAAAGTCTTGCAGCGACCCTGGGGACTGAGCATCCCAGCCTGCGAAAATGAGAGGTACTTCTGCGGATGGAAGCTGAGATTCACTCCGCCGGCCAAGGCAAACCGAGCCTCCCCCGCGAGCAAGCAACTGCGAGCTTGGTGTAGCGCCACCAAAGAAGAGGCATGGGCCGCATCGATCACCAGACTCGGACCACTAAAGCCCAAGGTGAAGGAGAGTCGATTGGCCAGCAGCGCGGGAGAGCTACCCAGAGTGGTGTAGCTGTCGATCGCTTGCCCTGGTGCCGAGGCGGCCTTGAGGTAGTCGGAGTTCATCGCCCCGACGAAGACCGCCGTGGCACTCAGGCGCAAGGCTTCGAGCCCCAGACCAGAGTCCTCAATACAATGCCAAGCTTCTTCGAGCAGCAATCGCTGCTGAGGATCCAGGCTGCGGGCTTCGCGCGGGCTTATGTTGAAAAAGCGGGCATCGAAGCAGTCGATATCATCGAGAAAGCCACCCCCATGAGCATGAGCAGCGGCGGCTCGACGATTTCCGACGTCTCGACGCCCCTGGCCGCCTTGCTCTTGGCGATCTGAGATAGCGTCACGTACGGAATCGACACCGCTGGCCAGATTGCGCCAAAACTCCCCGCAGTCCGCAGCTCCTGGGAAGCGACAGGCCATCCCAACCACGGCAATGCGCCGATTTTCACCGCGCTTGGGACCCCCTTTCCAGCCGCCGGCGGAACCCTCATTCTGCACCCGAGTATCGCGTTTGCTGGCCATCTACCGAGCCTCGTGCTTTCGACTCTGCTTCTGTTGTCTCTCCCTAGCATAGGGTACTGAAGAGAATATATAGCGAACCCTACGGCGGAGTATTTGGTAAGCGATCTCTCTATCTTGAGGGCAACTTCTCTCGATTCTGTAGTTGACCCAAAGTTGGGGTAGCGTTTGCCGAGTGGATAGACTCGCGCTTAACGCCTTGATGCTCTGGCACCCACTTCCCATCCCCTTCCTGTTGGAGCGTCGGCGATGAGTCGTGGCCTCATTGCCTGTGTCTTTCCAGGTCAAGGATCCCAACGCAAGGGGATGGGGGCGGATCTCTTCGATCACTTCCCCGCCCAATGTGCTGCCGCGGATCAGATCCTCGGTTATTCCCTGCGCCAGCTGTGTCTCGAAGACCCGCGGCGGGAACTACGTTTCACCGCTTTCACCCAACCCGCTCTGTTCGTGGTCAATGCCTTGAGCTGGTTGCGGCGCCAGCAAGACCAACCGCCACCGCAGTTCCTGGCTGGTCATAGCCTGGGCGAATACAACGCCCTCTTCGCAGCCGGTTGCTTCGATTTCGAAACCGGTCTGCGGCTGGTCCAGCGCCGGGGGGAGATCATGGGCCGAGTCCAAGACGGTGGCATGGCCGCGGTGCTCGGTTTACCAGCTGAGCTGGTGCAGGGGGTGCTAGAGCAGCAAGGAGTTGCGGTAGATATCGCCAACATCAATCTGGCGCATCAATTGGTGCTGTCGGGCGCCAAAGAAGACTTGGAGCAGCTGTTCCAGCCACTCGAAAAAGCGGGCGCCCGCAAGTGCATTCTGCTCAACGTCAGCGGCGCCTTCCACTCCCGCCACATGGCCTCCGCGGCCGCAGAGTTCGAGTGTTTCCTCAAGGGTTTTGCTTTCGCCGAACCCAACATCGAAGTCATCGCTAACGTCACCGCCCAGCCCTACACCACCAACTCCACCGTCAGCAACCTGGCGGCTCAAATTCGCTCACCGGTGCGCTGGGCTCAGATCATGAGCTACCTGCGCCTCCAGGGAGTAGATGAGTTGCAGGAGTTGGGACCTGGCAAAGTGCTGCGCAAGCTTTGGGCAACGGCGCTGGAGGAAGAAGCCCCGGTCCTCTGCCTCAACCGAGAGGCTGAGAGAGTCAGCGACGAAGACGCCCCCGGCACCGCTGAAGGCGCTGGTTCCCCGCAACCTCTGGGAGATCCTGCATTTCGCCACCAATATGGCCTGCGCCACGCTTATGTCGCCAGTGCCCCCGTGGCGGGCGTTCGCACGCCGGAGTTCGTCATCAACCTCGGCCAGAAGGGGTTCCTCAGTTTCCTCGACCTGGCGCCGGAAGAAGACCCGGTGCTGCCCGGCGTAGAGGCCGCCATCCAGCAGATCTCCCGAGCTCTCGCGGGTCCCGGAGTGAGCTTTGGCCTAAGCCTCCGTCCAGCTGCGGCGGACTCCTGCCACGGGACGCCAAATTCAGAGGAACAGCTGGTCGCGATCGCCCTAAAGCACAACCTCCAAGTCGCCGAGGCGGTGGGCTATCGACGCCTTACCGCGCCCCTGGTGCGCTTCCGCTTCTCCGGCGCCTGCTGCAACGGCCATGGTCAACCCGTGGCCCGGCGTCAACTATTGGCCCAAGTGACTGATCGCAGAACTGCTGCCCTATTCCTCGACCCGGCGCCGGAGAAGCTAGTGATCGGCCTAGTAAGCCGCGGCGAACTCACCGCCGAGGAAGGAGAAATCGCTCGCCTGCTGCCGATGAGCGGCGATCTCTGCACCATGACCGGCACTGCCGAAGGCGGCGACTTGATCACCCTGCTCCCCGCCATCCAACGCCTCCGCGACCAGCTGAGTGGGCAATATCCGGGAGAGCCGATTCGAGTGGGAGCTGGCGGCGCCTTGGGCACCCCCGAAGCGCTGGCCTGCGCTTTTCTCCTCGGTGCGGATTTCGTGCTCACCGGGGCAATCAACATGAGTTCAGCAGAAGTCGCGCTGCCTCAGTTCATCAAGGAAATCCTCTTCCAGCTGACCGCGGGGGAGACCTGCGCGGTTCCTGCCGCCGATGGATTCGAACTAGGTGCGCGCACCCAGGTGCTCAAGCGAGGCACTCTCTTCGCCGCTCGGGCCACCAAGCTTTACCATCTCTTTCGCTTCCACGACTCCCTCGAATCGCTCGACCCGGAACTGCGCAAGAAGCTCGAAACTTCTTACTTCAAACGCACCATCGCCTCGATCCGCGACCGCCTGGCAAACAACGGCGGCCCCAAGCAGCAAATGGCGCAGGTGTTCGGTTGGTATCTTCGCCAAAGCCTGCGGTGGGCGGTAGAAGGCGACCTCGCCAACAAGCTCAACTACCAGATTCCCTGCGACGAATCGCTGGCCGCCTTCAACCTCTACGCCGCCACGAGCCAACTTGCCGACCCCGCACAACGCACCGTCGCCGCTATTGCCGAAACCTTGATGGCCGCCGCAGCGACCTTTGTCGGACAGCAGGTTTATCGCTACAAAGGTCTTGAGTCGCCTACGAACTTGGACCGTGTCGTCGTTGTTCAGCTCGACTTAGGTGTCGACAACGTACACACCGCCCGAGATGGTACCGTCCTCGGCCTGCCAGACGTCGCCACCGGCGGCTTGGAAGACCTCCTCTAGAGTTTCCGCCGAACCGTCGTGCAAGTAAGGTGCGGTGGCCCAGACAGCCGCGAGCCGTCGCCCGCCATCGCCATCGCCCGCGGACCCGAGAGAAAGGCACCATTTTCGAGTCGACTCCCGGTGTCGTAACGGCGCAGCTCACCCGAGCTGGCGGCTCGGGCAACCGATCGCGTATCCGCGCACACCGGCACCTCAGCCACCCCGCTCAGGGTGTCGGCATCGACCGCAGTCAGGGTGTGGTAGTCGATCATGAGCACAACAGAGAAGGGGACGGCAGCAACCAAATCCTGTACCTGGCGCCACGGCTAGACCTAAAACAGATCCCTGGGGTTAGAGGCAGGAAATCAGCTTTGCGGTACAGTGGCATTAACGTTTTCTCTCTCGTGCCTATCCCAGGAGAAGCCTATGGCTGACACCCCGGTTCTTAGCGATGTCGAACAGGCCTTGTTGGACGCGGTTCCCGCGGCTCTACGCAGCGGTGTCGAACTTCTCGAGTGGTGGCGCCGGGCGGATGCCGAGGACGACTACTCGCACCGCTACACTGAAACCACCGTCTTCAACCGCCCCCAAGACCAAAGCTACGGCTTCTTCGACAGTGCCGAACTCAGCACCGGCAAGGTGCCGGTCAACGGCAACGTGCAGGAAATGTTCTACGACGAGCCCAAGTCACCGCCCGACTACGAGGGCACGGCCATCGAGTGGATGGATGGTCAACTCAAGGAGTTCATCCTCCACTACTTCATGCGCATCAGCGACTTTCGCCTACCCGAGCCGCTGGCCGAGGATCACTCCGATCCACCACCAGGACTGGGTGGCCTATCGCAATGCCAAGAAAGCTCTCCCCCGGCGGAAGTCGGCTTCGGCTTTTCTCAGTTGTTCAAGAAAATCCGCGGCGGTGGCATCGAGCGCTTCGCAGAAGATCAGCGCGACCAGATCGTCGACTTACAAACCTTCACCGACCAGGAAGGTGATGAACTCGAATGGGTGGTGCTGAAGAACCCGATCTTCGGCTTCGGCTTCGACCTCCGCCCGCTAGGACCCAAAGGACCGGCACTCAAGATTCCGGCGCGGGTGTTCAATTACCTGGTGATCTCCCCCGACTTTATCGTCAATCAGAAACAGCCGGAGCCGGGCATCCGTGGCCGCTATGGCTTCGGCTACGCCTTTGTCAACGATCCTGAACCGGGCGTCTTCGGCTACGGTCCGGGACAACTCGAACCGGCTTTCGAGCAGCTGGTCTGGGAGGTGCGAGACTCGGGCGAGATCACCGTGCGGGCGGCGTTTGTCTCCGAAGAACCCAAGACGATCCTCAATCTGTCGATCGACCCGCTGGCCTGGGGTGAGCAGATCAGTAAGGCTCTGGGCGCCGAAATGCCCAGCATCTTGCGCCCATTCAAGAAGATCTACGACCGTCTTCCTTTCGCCAAGATGACTTTCGATCCGGTGCTACCGGCTATCCGTCTGCTCAACACCTTGAGCGCTGGCCAGGCCTCCAAACGGCTGTGTATCTCCAAGACTCAGGTGATCAAGCAGGCGCTGTTTCTCCATTTCATGCAGCACTACCAGACCATTGTCGGCTCGCTTCAAACCTGGCGCCAGATTCCCGATTGGACGGCGCAAGAGGAGCAGCTGCCGAAGTTCGTGGTCAGTGGCCGCAGCAGCTGAGTCACCCCTCTCTGCCGCCGCGGACCAGGAGGCCAGAGAAACTCAGCGGCGGAGGGGGGGGGATTCTCCCCCCCTGACCACCAGGACTTGTCGAAAGAGCCCCGGTAGTAGACACTCACCCCACCGAAGAACTGATCGGCGTCTAGCGAACGCCTCTCCTCGCGTCGATGCGGTCACCCTCGACTGGCGCCACCTATTTTACCTGGAGATCTACAGTGAAACTCGTGAGATCCCTCTGCCTCTCACTCGTCTTGGTACTGCTGGCACAAATGTCCCTAGCCGCCGCGCCCCGCCACCTTGGCCAACGCACCTTCACCTACCAGAACTCCAACTGGAGGCAGACCGACGCGGACGGCAGCGAGTACCAAGTCAATCCGCGAGTTATCACCGTCAAGCTACTGCCGAGCACCAGCCGCGCGGCGGCGGACCGGCTGCACCACGATTTGGACGCCAGCGTCCTGCGCCGCGCGCGGACCGGCTTCATCGATGTGCGTATCGCGACCGGCAAAGACGTCTTCACGGCGGTCGACGAATACCTGGCCAGCGGCCTAGTGGAGCTGGCCGAGCCCAACACTTTTGGCACCTACACCATAGTGCCCGACGACACCAACTATGGCAGCCAATGGCACCCGGCAAAAGTCGAAGCCGAAACCGCCTGGGAAACCACCGCCGGCTCCCCCAACGCGGTGATAGCGGTGCTCGACTCAGGCTCGGAATTCAGCCATCCGGACCTCGGCACCGGCACCGATGGCTATCAGAACGTCTGGCTCAACGCTGGCGAAGACGCTTGGAGCGATGTCAACGATCCAACCACCGGTGACGGCATCGACAACGACATGAACGGCTACACCGACGATTGGAAGGGCTACGACTTCTCGACCGGCAACAACAACGGCGAAGGGTCCTTCTTCCACGGCACCGCGGTAGCTGGCGTCAGCGCCGCCAAAACCAATAACGGCCGCGGCGTGGCGGGCATCGCGGGTGGCTGGAACTCAGCAGGCGCGCGAATCATGGTCGCTGGTGTGGGCGAGAGCTTCCCCAACGGCGCCGCCCTGGATGACGCCATCCTTTACGCTGCCGCCGAAGGCGCCGATGTCGTTCAGCTGAGCCTAGCGGTCGGTCAAAGCGCGGCGATCGACGCCGCCGTGCAGATGGCCTACGACGACTTCGACCTGACCATCATCTGCGCTTCGGGCAACGGCAGCGCCGCCGCGGTGACCTATCCGAGTTCTCTACCGCGGATCATCGCCGTCGGCGCGACCACCCAGAGCGACGCCCGCTCCGACTTCTCCAACTATGGCCCCGACGTCGAACTGGCGGCGCCCGGCAGCGGCATCTGGACCCTCGACCTCGGCGGCGGCTATACCACCTCGAGCGGCACTTCGTTTTCCGCCCCATTGGTCTCGGGCGTGGTGGCGCTGATGCTGTCGGCCGACCCCAGCCTCAGCAATACTGAGATCCGCCAGATCCTCCGCGACACCGCGGTCAAAGTCGGCGGCTACGACTACAACTGGAATGCTGGTATGCCGGGCCATTCCCAAGAGCTGGGCTATGGTCGGGTTGACGCCAATGCCGCGGTGCAAGCCTCGCTCAGCGACAGCCTAGTGTTCGACGATGGCTTCGAGTCGGGCGACGCCGGGGTGTGGACTTCTTCATTGGGCATCTGATCCGCGCTTTCGGCGATCCCACGGGCTGCTCTAGCAATAGGCAGCTCATGGACCCGTAGGGGGTGAAAACGGGCAGAAAATTTCGCGACATGACAGAATAACCGCAGCGCGGTCTTGCTCAGCTGGACCGGTCGAGAACCAGGGATCAAGAGCCAAATTCGGCGACTGTCCGAGACCGGTCAGCTTCAGCCAGTCCCGTCTCTCCGAGACATCATCTTCGAGACTTCATCTGCGCGACGTCATCTTCGAGACGTCATCTTCGAAAACCTGGCCAGGAGATAGTGTGGCAAGAAACCAAGCATCAGCGGCCCGTCGAGCCCGCGAAAGAGCCCGACAGCAAAAGCGACGTGAAAAACAGGCTCAACGCCAGGCACGGCGCGAGCAGAAAGCGGAAAACCCCACCGAGACAGTCGACGATCCGATGAACGATCCGACCATCCAGTGGGAAGACGCAGTACGCGAGCAGAAGATAGAGGACGAGGTGGAAGACTCCGACGAGGATGGTGACGCCAAATCCTCGAGCAGCGCCTAGTCCCTTGGCCCAACGCAGACCCGACACCCGCGCTGGTCCAGCGAGGTCCGATCAAGCGGCGACGGCGCATGCCACGGTGCCCTCGCCAGCCGCCCCGAGCGAGGGTCATTCGATACTGTGCTGCTCGCTCAGCCGGCGCTCTTGAGACTCGGCGGCCGGCACCGGCTCGTCGCCCACCGCTGTCGACAGACGAGCCAGACGTTCGCGTTCGTAGAGGAATGCGTACTTCATGAAGCAAGCCTTGGCGGTGGCCCCGGCGGCTAGCAGGCCGCGGACTCCGTCGAGAAATCCAAGTTTGAGAACATAGCGCTGGAAGAAGGCGAATAGTGGCCGAAGCGCCAGATCCATGGCACGGAAGCTGCGTCCCCGGCGATGCAGCTCGGCGGCACTGAGCCGGGCGTAGCCAATCTGCTTGACATAGTGTTGCGCCAGATCGTCGACCGGATAGTGCAACAGCTTTCCCGGCAGCTTGGCGACCCGCCCGTCGACCCCCAGAGTTTCGTGGACTAGCGCCTCCGTGAAACGACCCTTGCCGCGTTTGCAAACCCGCAGCAGCCACTCCGGCGACCAGGTATGGCGAACGAAGTCGCCCTGATACTCGGTCAGCCGATCGACGCGAAATCCATCCCAGCGAGACTGCGCCACGGCAGGCAAATCGGCCAGCGCCCGGCAGAGTTCGGCATCGGGCACTTCGTCGGCATCAAGGCACAATATCCAGTCGCCGGTACAGGCTTCCAAAGCCCGTTGTTTCTGCAGCCCATAGCCCGGCCAATCGGTTTCATGGACCACGGCCCCCGACGCCCGAGCGATTTCCTGTGACCCATCGCTCGAGCCACTGTCGAAAATCACCACCTCGTCGGCGATTGAACTCACTGCCGCCAGGGTCCGCGGCAATCGCGCGGCCTCGTTACGACAGATCATGGCGACACTGAGCTTTGGGCTTGGTCTGGCGGTGCTCATCAGGACTCTTGTAGATTTCTAGTGCCGGACGGATATGTCGACCCTACCCGACTGCGAAACAGCGTGCTGGGCCGGCCGCGCCATTATAGATGCGTGCGAGGGAAGTAGTCATATTGATCATCTCGACGTTGCGGGGCTGGGACCGACCTGAGAGCGCCTTCCGGCCACACCCTCCCCCCACCCTGCCAGCGGTCTGCTACGATTCAAACCTGTGAGCTATGTACCCTCCACTCGGCGAGCCACCCCCAAGATCAGCCAAGCCCCAGAGGATCTGAAGGTCGATCCCAGCGACCTTCAACTGATCCGCTGGATGCTGGAGAAAACTCCCAGCGAGCGTCTGAGATATGCCCAGGGATTCGCCAACAGCATTCTGCGTCTGAGAGGCGGAGATCGAGCTTGAACTCTTCGAGCTGCTGAGGAAGCTCGACCAAGGCAAGGTCGACTTCATCGTCGTCGGAGGCATCGCGGCGGTTCTTCACGGAGCGCCCATCATGACTGCCGACCTCGACATCCTCGTCCGCCCGGACCCACAGAACCTCGGCCATTTATTGACCGTCCTGGTAGCGATCAACGCTCGCTACCGCGACCCCGCCGGTCGGCGGATCGTCCCCGACGCCAGCCGACTGGAAGCGGTCGAAATCAACTTGTTGGAAACTGACTTCGGACGGTTGGACGTGCTGAAGTCAATCGGTGCTGGCTGGCGATTTCACCATCTAGTCGATCAAACCAACACCATCGAAGTCGAAGATCTCCGCCTGCGAGTACTGGCGCTGGAAGTGATCATTGAATCGAAGCAGGTAGCCGATCGCCCGAAGGACCGCCTTGCCTTGCCTCTACTCCGCAAAGTGCTTGAGCTACAGCAAGAGGACAAATCGAGGCCGGCTGGGCCGATCGAAGAAGGGTGAAGAGCAGGCTGAGTTCAACAGCGGTAGGAAACAAGCAGGAGCCCGTCCTCAGCGGCTCTTCGGCCACAGTCGCATGACCCCTTCCTGCGCCACCACCGCCACCAGGCGGCCGTCCTGGCTGAACACCTTGCCCCGCGACAGCCCTCGGCCATCGGTAGCGCTGGGACTCTCGATCTCATAGAGCAGCCATTCGTCAACCCGGAAGGGGCGTTGGAACCACAGCGCATGATCGAGGCTGGCGAGTTGCAGCTTGCCGTCGAACACCGAGGTGCCGTGGGGGCGAGTCGCGGTGCCGATCAAATAGTAGTCCGAAACATAGGCCAGCATGGCGTGGTGCAGGTCATCGTCGTCCGGCAACGAGTCGACCGCCTTGAACCAGATGTTGGCGCAGGCCTCGCGTGGTTCTGGGTCGATAAATTGCGGCAGCTGCACGGGACGGAACTCAAACGGTCGCTCCTGCATCAGATAGCGCGGCAGCTTGCCATCCGGCAGCCGATCGAGCAGCTGTTGACGGTAGTCGGTAACGTCCTTGAGCGAATCCGGCGCCGGTACCTGGGGCATGCTCGATTGGTGCTCCAGGCCCTTTTCCGGCACCTTGAACGAGGCCGCCATATTTAGGATCGGCCGACCATGTTGGATCGCCACCACCCGACGGCTGGTGAAACTGCGGCCATCGCGCTGACGATCGACCTCATAGATGATCGGCGACTCCTGATCGCCTTTACGCAGGAAGTAGGCGTGCAAAGAGTGCACCACCCTCCCCTCGACGGTAGCGTTGGCGGCCGCTAGCGCTTGCCCAAGTACCTGGCCGCCGAAGACCTGCTGGGTGCCGATATCGCGACTCTCGCCGCGAAACAGATTGGTGTCGATCCTCTCCAGCGTCAGCAGGTGGATCAAGTCTTGCAGAATCGCTTGCACGGCAGTAAATCCTCAAGGACAACCGGCTACTGGGGCCACAGAAGTTCGTAAGTCGCCAACCAAGTTCGGACTATATCGGCCCACCACCGACTTGCCCGACTATTTGCCTGGCACCTCTGCTTCTCGAAGGGGCAATCTTTCGGGGATTGCGCGGGCTCCGGTCCGGGCAGGCGTGCGTCGGCGTGAAATTCAGGAGGGTGGGCGGAGGGCCGATCCTCGGTCTGTCGATCGCTACGTCGAGGTTGTGGCGGGGTTCGAAAGGGCGGTGAACCACCTGCTGGGACTGTAGAGACCAGCGGGGCAAAGGACTACTGAGATATCAGTCGTTCGCTGGCTGCAGAAGCTCGACACAGAGCACATTGTGCGATTCTTGATACTACTTTGGCAGGGACAGAATCCTCTGCGAGAGTTGGAACCTCAGAGAAATATAGCCTCATTCACAGCCAAATCGGCAGAAAGTGGATTCCTGTTGCTAGCTTGAGTTTGAGAGTTCGGCGTTGGCCGTCGTTTTGGCTATTTCCTAGACATCCCCTTGTCTCTAGTTGAGTTACCCGTCTAAGAAGGAGAATTATTGTGATCCGATCCGTAAGCCTCTTCCGCGTCATCAGTCTCCTCAGTCTTCTAAGCCTGCCAACAACACTGCAAGCCGGCACCGCCTGCAGCGGCGTCCTCACTTACCTCGAACAAGGATTCTTCGCTGACCAACCCTCGAACTGCTCCACTGGCGCCCGCTGCTACACGCCGGTCATCTCCGGCGCCACTTTCACCCCCGAGGCTGGCTGCGACCCGGCTATCGAATCCTGTGCCATCACCATCGAAGTGCCGATCGACTTCGCCGGAAACCACCAGAACGATCCCAGCGCCTCGGGCTTCCTGTACAGCTTCGCCACCGTCACGGTGACCCCCAGCGGCGGCGGCACCCTGGGCACCTGCGGCTTGTCGGGCGCGGTGATCGAGGAAGATCACGGTACCTTGAGCTGGGGCATCACCAGCTCGTGCAGCGACCTGATGGCCAGCTACACGATCACCGCCACCGCCTGCCCCTGCGTCGGCTTCTTGTGCCCCCATTGCCCGAAAGAAACCACCCAAGTAGTCGACTTCAGCCTGTCGCCCCTCTGCCCACCCCCACCCCCGCCCAGCGGCTGCCCGGAAGATGAATCGTGCCCCTCGTGCGTCGGTGGTGGCAGCGGAATAGGCGGCAGCGCCGGTGGTGGAGGCGGCGGCGCCTCGCCGCCGCAGAGCGGCCCCGGTGCCTTGCTGCGCTACCACGCGGGCGGGGTCGGCCACCCGAGCTATCCCGGCTCGGCCGGCATCACCGCCGAGCTGGGGCGCTATTGGGCCCACGAGTACACCGAAAGAATCGCTCGCGACCCCGATGACAGCAACGTCTGGCTGCTCACTCGCTATGCCACCTTCCGCCGCTTTACCGACCTAAACATGGACGGGGGCTACGACCGCACCATTCCCAGCGACGATTACCGCACCCTGACCAAGACCCCGACCGGCTGGACCCTGCTCGATCTAGACGGCACCCTGATGCAATTCGACAACACCGGCCTATGGTCCTCGACCACCGACCGCAACGGCAACGCCAAGACCGCCACCCGCGACGGCACCGGCCGGCTGACCGCCGTCAGCTTCCCCGATGGTCGCTCGGAGACATTCACCTACTCGGCGGGCGGCAAGCTCGACTCGATTAAAGAGATTGGAGTAGACGGCACCACCAGCCGAACTTGGGGTTACACCTTCACCGGTCAAGACCTCACCCGCATCGACCGTCCCGACGGCACCGCCTGGGTTTTCCTCTACGATGACCCAACCTTGCCGGGCTACATGACCCGAATGAGCCTGGCGGGTACAAACGCTAGCGAGCGGATCGCGGGCTCCTGGGCCTATGACCCATTTGGCAATGTAGTGCAAATGTGGAAAGGCGCGGCCAACTTCAACGATGCCGGCGCCGTCGATCGCTGGTCGATGAGCTTCGACGATCCCCAACTGCCCATGGTCACCACGGTCACCGACCCCATGGGTGAGATCTCCACCTACACCTTGGGCCGCGACTCCGAGAGTCGCAAGCCTCGTCTGGAGCAGCTCGAAGGCTCTTGCCCGAGCTGCGGCACCGGCCCCAACAGCCGGCTGTTCTATGAAGATCCGGCCCACCCTCTGCGCCCCACCCGCCAGATCGACGGTGGCGGCACCACGACCCTGACCACCTACGACGCCAACGGCCAAGCAATCTCTCGCGTCGAGGCCCTCGGCACGGCGTTGGAGCGCGAGACAACCTGGCAGCGAGATCTCACCTACCCGGCGCTGATCACCGAGATCGAGCGCCCCTCGACCACCGGCACCCCTCTAGATTTCCGCCGCACCACCTTCACCCTCAGTGGCCAAGGCAACGCCACCGACCGCATCGACGAAGGGGTAGAAGACGGCCAGGTTTTCAGCTACACAACCACGACCACCTACACTGCCGAGGGCCAGCCAGAAGATCGCGATCCACCCGGCTACGGCACCGCCGATGTCACCACCAGCGCCTGGGACGCTGCCCGTGGCGGCCTGGTGCTGGCCAGCCGCACCGATCCGCTGATCGGTAGCTCCCTCTTCGGCTATGACCCCTTCAACCGCCGAACCTCCGTCACCGACCCCAACGGCGTAGCCAGCGAAACGCAGTACGACCCGCTCAATCGTGTTCTGTTCAGCATCCAGAAAGGCGCGGTAATGGCCGAAGACCTGATCACCGAGCAGCGCTACACGGTCTTTGGCGACCTCTTCCAAACCGTCCTGCCGCGCGGCAACGTGCTCGAGTACGGCTACGACCCCACAGGCCGCTTGGTGTCCATCGAACGCAAGCCCGATGACCTGCCGGGGAGCCACATCGAACGCACTTTCTACACCCTCGATGGCTTTGGCCACCGGGTGCGCGAAGAGCTGCAAAGCTGGGACGGCGCGAGCTGGACGAGTGCGTCGACTACCGACTACCTGTACTCGACCCGCTGCCATCTCGACCAGATGATCGAAGGCGCGGGCAGCCCCGAACAGGCGATCACCGAGTACGCCTACAACTGCGATGGCGACCTCGAACGCTTGTGGGACGCGAACCATCCATCGGCGGGCCAGACTGCGGCAGCCAGCACGGTCTATGGCTATGACCCACTCGACCGATTGACCACGGTCAGCCAGCCATTCGGCGGCGCGGCCGGCGGCCAAGCCGTGACGACCTACGGCTTTGACGTTCAGGATCATCTGACCTCGGTGACGGACCCAGAGGGCACGGTCACCAGCTACGTCCACAGCGATCGAGATCTGCTGACCCGCGAGACCTCCGAGGTCTCTGGCGTGACCAGTCATCTGTACAACGAGCACGGCGAGCGCACAGAGACGACCGATGCACGCAGCATCTCCACCCTGCGCACCCTCGATGAGCTGGATCGGGTCACCCTGGTCGACTACCCCGACGACACCCTCGACGTGACTTACACCTACGATGACCCGCTGGCGCCCTTCAGCCTCGGTCGACCCACCCAGATCGAACGTGACGGTCAGCCGATCGACTACCAATACGATCGCTTCGGCCGCATGACGCAGGACGGCGAGCTGGCCTACGCCTTCGACACTAACGGCAACAAGAGCGAGATCCTGTATCCTGGTGGAGTGAGGGCAATCTACACATTCGATCACGCTGACCGTCACCTGACCCTCGACGCCGAGGTGCCAGGCCAGGGCATCCAATCGATCGTCACGGGAGCCCTCTACCAACCCATCGGCCCCTTGCGCCAGGTGACACGCGGCAATGGTGTCACCGAAAGCCGCCAGCACGACAGCCGCTATCAGCCCTCCAGCATCACAGCGGTTGGCCCCGGCGGCACCTTGCTCGACTGGGACTACGCCACCGATGGGGTCGGCAACATCACCGCTATTGGCGATCTGCTCGACCCACTGAACAACCGCACCTACGCCTACCAGGAATACCAGTACTTCCTCACTCAGGGCGACGGCCCTTGGGGCAACCTAGCGTGGGCGTACGACAAAATCGGTAACCGTCTCAGCGAGACCCGCGACGGCGCCACCGACATCTATCAGTACCTCGCCAACGCAGCCGCGAGCGGCAATACCGCGAAACTCGACCAGATTGCACTCGGTGCGGGTGGCAGTCGCGTCTACACCTTCGACGCAGCCGGCAATCAAATCGGGATCGACGAAAACGGCGACCCCGTGACATACACCTTCGATGATTCTGGCCGTCTGTCGGCTATCGATCACCCTTCGGCACAGGCCAGCTCGGTAATGTTCTACGACGGTCGCAGCTACCTACGCCAAGCAGTCGGGAGCGAGCCCGACACTTCGGGCAACGCTCTCTTCTGCGATGGCTTTGAAAGCGGCGACATCAGCGCTTGGGGTGATCCTGGAGCGAGTAGCTGCACAGCTGAGGCCGTAACCGATGCGGCCTACAGTTCCGACGGTGTGCTGCAACGGCGAGCCGGTGCCACCGAGGCCAATGCAGTGCTCTACTTCGGGGGACAGCCGGTAGCGCAGACCGGTGGGGCTATCGTGACCCACCTGACGGCAGATCACCTCGGGACACCGGTACTAGCTTCTAGCAATGTCGGTGCCTCGGACTGGAGCGGCGGATTCGAGCCCTTCGGCAGTGACTTCGCGAATGCCGGAGACGCAGGCGTTTTCCTGCGCTTTCCGGGGCAGTGGGACGATGCGGCGTGGGACCCAAGTACTGAGATTCTCTACAACGTCCACCGCTGGTATGAGCACAGGACGGGGAGGTACACGAGAGTGGATCCGATTCGTTGGCGTGGTTCCAAAGCGAATACCTACAGCTACCCTGAGAACCAACCGCTTCTCTTCATCGATAGCTTTGGTCTCGCCCCGGTCACGAACGACTCCGGTGTTCCGATTCCTTACAAGCCTGAGAGCGAGGATGGTGTCATCAGGCTCTGCGGCCCTGGAGAAACCTGCGATGTAGACGGCGTCTTCCCTCCGGCTTGCGATGGTTTCCCGATCAAGATCGTTGGCGGCTGTAGGGCTGAGGTCCGAGCGAGTGGAAAGCTATGGATCTTCTGCCCTCTTTTCAATCCAGATGTTCCAGGTCTCAAGCGGAAGTTTCCCGCGCTCGGGCAACTCTTGAAGGGGGGGCGTACCAATGACAAATTTCACCAGAAATTTCCAGACTGGCCTGTTCCCAACGGAAAACCGTTTTGTGGATGTACTGTGGCCCCGCCTCCAGTCTCCGGCTCTGAGGAAGGCAGGTGATGTCGATGCTTTGTCCAGTCCGAGGATCGGTATTCCGTATAGCTGCAGCGGTAGTTACCCTCGCCGGGCTGCTCGGGTGTGGTACGAAATCCGAATACCATCTTGAAGCCGAACCATCATCTTCTCCAACAGCCAGTACTGAGAGCACTGACGGGTCATGGAGATCCGCTCTCGGCAACTTGATTCTGCCCCTAATCGAGGATCACGATACGGAGTACGCTCAAGGCTACAGCGAAGAGGTCTTTCGATCTCTCGGGCTCGGGACGGATAGGGAGACCGTTGAAGACCTCCTAGGATCACCACTCTTTTTGAGGAATTTCCCTAACGGTATGACGTATTGGTACTACTCACGTCACGGGAAGCAATCCGAAAACTACTTCGTGCGAATCACGGTGTTCGACGCAGAGGGAAATTTGGTGGAGCGGCATAGCGACTTCTACCTTGACTGAGGGCTCGCGTATAGCTGCTCAGCGACAATTAGACCTGTGCACTGACGACAATTACTCCTGTGCATCCGAGTCCCGCCTCTTGGGGGTCGCTAGCGACCCCCAAGAGGCGGGAAAATGCTCGTTTACTCGACCGAGGAGCGGGCGTGGTTACAGACGCACAAGTGAGGAAACTGATGAGCGAGCTGAAGCAAGGCGCCGGTATCGGCGTGGCCTCTCTACGAGCCGGCATGCACCGCAACACGGCGCGCCGGTATGTGGCGGCTGGTGGTCTGCCGTCGGAGTTGAAAGCGGAGCGCCGGTGGCGTACCCGCAAGGACCCTTTCGCGGCCGATTGGCCAGCGATCACCGCCCGCCTGGAGTCGGCTCCCGAGCTGGAGGGCAAGGCGCTTTTCGAGGATCTGATGGCCCGCCATCCCGACCGCTATCACCAGGGGCAGCTGCGCACCTTTCAGCGCCATGTGAAGCAGTGGCGGGCTACTGAGGGTCCAGAGAAGGAGGTGTTCTTCGGCCAAAACCACCGGCCTGGTGAGGCGTTGCAGACCGACTTCACCTGCTGCAAGAAGCTGGGGGTGAGGATCGGTGGCGAGGTGTTCCTTCACCTGCTGTGCCACTCGGTGCTGCCGTACAGCAACTGGCAGTCGGCGACGGTGTGCTTTTCCGAGTCGATGCTGGCGATTCGCCAGGGAGTCCAGACCGCCGTTTTCCGGCTGGGCCGGGTGCCCCGGTACCACCAGACGGACAACTCGACGGCAGCGACCCATGACCTCAAGACCGGGCAGCGAGGTTTCAATGACGAGTACGTCTCGGTGATGGAGCATTTGGGGATGAAGCCGCGGACGATCGGCATCGGCCAGAGCCACCAGAACGGCGACATCGAGGCGGCCAACGGGGCGCTGAAGCGGCAGCTGAAGCAGCATCTTCTGCTCCGTGGCAGCCGGGACTTCGACAGCGTCGAGCTCTACCAAGCGTGGATCAGCGAGCGGCTGGAGCAGGCCAATGCGCGGCGCGCGAAGCGCTTGCGCGAGGAACTTGCGGTCATGCGGCTGCTACAAGCCGATCGGCTCCCGCAGCACCGTAGGCTGCGTCTCCGGGTGAACTCGTGCAGCACCATTCGGGTGAAGAACAACACCTACTCGGTGCCGTCGCGACTGATCGGCCGGAACGTGTCAATGAAAGTGAGACACTATTCTTCTGGGAATTAGTACGGAATCGGTAGTGGTTCCGGCACCATCGCTTTCAACGAGGGCGCGCAGCCAGGTGGCTCGCCTGGTGCGTCGTCGTCTACGCGGTGTGTCACCTCGTTCTCGGTATCGGCTGGGTCAGTGGTGGCGGTGGAGGTCGGCGGGTTGATCCAGACCTTGTCACTGGGCTCCGGCAAAGCCGGCGCTCGCCGCTTGAAGCGGCTTGGATGAGCGGCTGAGGCGGCGGCGAGGACTTCTCGACGTTGCTCCAGTACTGAGGCCGTGAGGCCGTAGTGGACGGTCTCTGGCGTCAACAAGCCGAGTCCCGTGTGGTAGTGCTGCGTGTTGTACCAGCCGATGAACGAGCGGCAGGACGCTCGTGCATCTTCCAGTGATCCGAAGCGGTCGGGAAAGCTCGGATGGTACTTGAGCGTCTTGAACTGGGCCTCAGAGAACGGATTGTCGTTGCTCGTGTAGGGCCGGTTCAGCGACCGTGTCATCCCGAGATCGGCCAGCAGTAGAGCCACTGGCTTGGATGTCAAGCTCGAACCGCGGTCCGAGTGCAAGGTAAGTCGATCTCGCTCAACACCTTGCTTCTCAACACTGTCGGCGATCAACCGCTTCGCGAGTCCTCCGGACTCGCGGCAGGCGAGCATCCAGCCGACGATGTAGCGGCTGAAGACGTCCAGAATTACGTAAAGGTAGTAGTGGGTCCACTTCACCGGGCCCTTGAGCTTGGTGATGTCCCACGACCACACCTCGTTCGGCCCTGTGGCCAGCAGTTCGGGCTTGGTGTAGTTGGGATGACGCCGCTGACGGCGTCGCTCGCGCAGCTCGCCCTCAGACTCCAGGACCCGGTACATGGTGCGCACCGAGCAGATATGGCGCTGATCCTCGTCCAGCAGCGCCGCCCAGACTTGACGCGGCGAGCGGTCGACGAAGCGCTCCGAGTGCAACACATCGAGGACCTCCTGGCGTTCAGCGGGCGTCAATGCCAGCGGCGGTCGAGGCCGCGTTGATAGCTGCGGCCCTGCGCTCTGCTGCCGACGGCGGCGATAAAAAGTGGCTCTGGGGACCGCCAAGGCGACGCAGGCTGCTTGCACCCCCACCGTCTCGGCCAGCGGCGCCACAGCGCTCATGGCTGGCTCTCGCTCGGCTCGATCCCTAGCAGCCGGGAAAGTTTTTTTTGGACATCGATGATCGTCTCGGCTTTGTACAGCTGATGCTTGAGCCGGGCATTCTCACGCTCAAGCTCCGCGACGCGGCGGGCCTCGGCAGAGACCGGTCGACGCTTGCGACCGCGCTTCTTCGACAGACCGGCCAGAGCTCCCGTGTCGCGCTGACGGCGCCACGTCGACAGTAGCGAGGAATACAGACCCTCCTGGCGAAGCAGGGCGCCAATCTCGCCGGGCTTGCTACAGGCGTCGGCGGCCTGGACGATGCGCAGCTTGTACGACGCGCTGTACCGCCGCCGCTTCGCCTTCTCAGCTACCTCGGGATCTGGTCGGTCAGCACCCATATCTCGCAGCTCGTGGCTTGGACTCGCCATGGTGATTGCTCTCCACACCCTCACTAATTTCTCGGTATTTGAGTGTCTCACTTACATTGGCACAGAGGGTGCACGCAGCATCTCCACCCTGCGCACCCTCGATGAGCTAGATCGGGTCACCCTGGTCGACTACCCCGACGACACCCTCGACGTGACCTACACCTACGATGACCCGCTGGCGCCCTTCAGTCTCGGCCGACTCACCCAGATCGAACGTGATGGCCAGCCGATCGACTACCAATACGATCGCTTCGGCCGCATGACGCAGGACGGCGAGCTGGCCTACGCCTTCGACACTAACGGCAACAAGAGCGAGATCCTGTATCCTGGTGGAGTGAGGGCCATCTACACATTCGATCACGCTGACCGTCACCAGACCCTCGATGCCGAGGTGCCTGGCCAGGGCATCCAAGCGATCGTCACGGGAGCCCTCTACAAAGCCATCGGCCCACTGCGCCAGCTGACACGCGGCAATGGTGTCACCGAAAGCCGCCAGCACGACAGCCGTTACCGGCCCGCCAGCATCACAGCGGTTGGCCCCGGCGGCACCTTGCTCGACTGGGACTACACCACCGATGGGGTCGGCAACATCACCGCCATCAGTGATCTGCTCGATTCGCTGAACAACCGCACCTACGCCTACCAGGACTACCAGTATTTCCTCACCCAGGGCGACGGCCCTTGGGGTGCTCTGACCTGGGCCTACGACAAGATCGGCAACCGTCTCAGCCAGACTCGGGACGGCGCCACCGACATCTACCAGTACCTCGCCAACGCCGCCGCGAGCGGCAATACCGCGAAACTCGATCAGATTGCGCTCGGTGCAGGCGGCAGTCGCGTCTACACCTTCGACGCAGCCGGTAACCAGACCGGGGTCGACGAGGATGGCGACCCGGTGACCTACACCTTCGATGATGCTGGCCGTCTGTCGGCCATTGATCACCCTTCGGCGCAGGCCAGCTCGACGATGTTGTACGACGGTCGCAGCTACCTACGCCAGGCAGTCGGGAGCGAGCCCGACACTTCGGGCAACGCTCTCTTCTGCGATGGCTTCGAAAGCGGCGACATCAGCGCCTGGGGTGATCCGGGGGCCAGTAGCTGCACAGCTGAGGCCGTAACCGAAGCGGCCTACAGTTCCGACGCTGTGCTGCAACGGCGAGCCGGTGCCACCGAGGCCAATGCAGTGCTCTACTTCGGGGGACAGCCGGTAGCGCAGACCGGTGGGGCTATCGTGACCCACCTGACGGCAGATCACCTCGGGACACCGGTACTAGCTTCTAGCAATGTCGGTGCCTCGGACTGGAGCGGCGGATTCGAGCCCTTCGGCAGTGACTATGCAAATGCCGGAGACGCAGGCGTTTTCCTGCGCTTTCCGGGGCAGTGGGACGATGCGGCGTGGGATGTGGATAGCCCTTTCTTCTTCAATGTTCTCCGGTGGTATCAATCCGGCACCGGCAACTATAGCCGCCCCGACCCGCTAGGTGCTCAAGGTGACTTCCACCCCTACCTCTACGCCACAGCGAACCCTCTCTTCTTCGTTGATCCAACCGGCGAGAAATCTAGAGTCTGTTGCACTCCTATAACACAAGGCCAGTCATTAGCAGCCTTCAAGCATTGCTTCATCCAGACGGAGAAGAAACCTGGAGATCCTTCAGGAGAATCAGAGAGTGTAACCTTTGGACTACAGAGTGTTCGCAGAAAGGGCTGCAAGTTCAAGAATGATTTCTTCGATACCGACAGGGTTGGGAAGAGCAGAACAGAGTGCGGGCCTTGGAGCGGTGACGACGACTGCGAAACGGACCCCTGTGTTGCTAAGCAATTCGAGAACTATCCAAACCCATCTAACTACCAGCTTCTCCGAGGGCCTAATAGCAATTCTTTTGCAAGCACCGTTGCGGGTGCTTGCGGCCTTACTCCTCCCAGTGTGGCTGGGACCATACAGACACCTGGGTGGGGCAAACAGGGTAGGCCAGCCAAGAACAAGAATTTCAAATGCCCGGAGCATCGATGAAACTTCGAAGTCTCCCAGTCTCCGCAGGTCTCCTGGCAATTCTCACTGCGGCGACAACATTGGCATGCTTGTCGCCGCCATTTGTTGGTAATTTCAGGCCTTGGCCTGGATCCACTGCATTCGTAAAGGGCCTGCGTTGCCAAATGACAGAGGCAGATCTGAGACACTACGCTGAGCAGTTTCCCAAGATACTTCTTCACAAGCCTGACAGCTTGAGGCATGTGTTTTTTGCTGAGAAGGGAGACACGCTCATTCGATTGGGGTTGCAAGACGGCCTTCTACAGACATATCACATATCGTGGACCAGCGGATTTACTAGAAGCTCTTCACGTCTGAAATACGACCTGTGTAAGCGACGATATTTGGTACACATGTGGCTCGTGAGTTCTAGTGAATACGGCGGCGCGGCCGGGTGGCTAGACGGCGTTCTCCTGGGTCAGCTTAGCGAATCGGGTGGCTTTGTGCGTGATATTCCCTTGGGGGTTCACGAATTCCGGATCGAGGCGCCGGGAGTTGGTGTTTGGGTGATCGAGCTGCGCTATGACAAGGCTAGTCAAGGCCATGATCGGATCCCGATTGAGGTGATGACCAAGCTGGAATAACGACATGGGGCTCCCAGCTTCGGCAATTTTCGGACCAAAAAGCTGCACCACAGCGCGGCCTACCCGGCGAGCCTCGCGGCCCTGGATCTCGGCGGGTCGCCAGCCTGGTGGTAGCGCATGGCCACAGCGGGGGTGCGGTGTCCCACTCGACCCAGGTTCTGGCGACGGTGGCGAATGAAGTGGCGCTCACTCTCGGCTGTAGTCTTTCTCTTGCTTGCCTGGGCAGGTTGTGCTTCAGTGAATGTCGATCGTCATGATCGAATATTGATTAGTGGAAAAATCCAGGACGAATCTGGTGATCCGCTCAGAGCTGCCAAGTGCTTTTTTGTAGACTCTGGATTGGACGATTGGCGCCAGGACGAATTTGAATCCTCCAGCCTGGCTTCCAGTGATCAGCTTGGGCGAGTTCACGTTCTATTCAACTACAGCTGGGGATATGAGTTGCCGGGCTCACGTCCTCGCGAGTTGCCGGCTGCCGACATTCGGCACTTCTCTATAGTCGTAAGAAAGCCTGGATATCGCCCTTTTCATATCGAATTCGACTACAAACAAGTCGAGCGCCTGGACGACGGGTCGATAAGTGCGACTCTGGGAGTCGATACTCTCAAGAGGCTCTAAGAGCAGATCATTAGTCAGCACTAGCCACGGCATGGCCTAGCCAGCCAGCCTCGCGGCCTGGGACCCTATGTACGCCTCCGCCCGCCGCTGGACATCCTCGGCCACCAGCTCGGCGCGCCCGACGACCACCAGCTGGCCGACGTTTCCACGGTCGACTAGGTCGACGACCGTGGCCTCGGGATGGCGACCGCCGTTCGCGGGGTTCCGACAGCAACGGTGCAGAATCCAACGCAAAGCGCCCCTAGATTCCGGCCTTCGACAACCATCGGAACGAAAAACTACCCTAAGGCGACGGCCCCGTAGTCTTCTTCCGGGTTCCGCAGTGGTCGGAGCTGGCCCCTGGCCACGGTCGCCCACCACGACCCCCGACTACTGCGTGAACTCCCAGAGGGTGGAGTTGCAGCGACCCGTCTCATTGAACCGCAGACGCAGCTCCGGTCCTCCGCCCCGGCTGTTCGGGGGAAGGCGGTAGAAGGTGTAGACGGCATCGGAGTAGCCTGTGCTGCACGGGACGGAGGGGCGGCTACTGCCCTGGTAGTCGAGAGTCTGCTGGTCGATGCAGTGGGCGGGCTCGCCGAGGGCGCGGAGCAGCTCTGCGCGGCCGGCGCCGACGAACAGGGTGATGTCCAAAGCGCGAAGGTCAGCGTCGGCAACCTGCTGGCCGGCCGCGACCCGGTCCAGAGTCTGTCGCAGCGTTCTCAGCAGCTCGGCCCGCGGTGCCGTCTGGTCCGGCGCGTCGAGCAACGTCAGCTCCAGGTGAAGCTGGTAGCCGCGCTCTCCGAGCAACGGCGTCGCTCGGGCCTCGACTTCCAGTTTCGGATGGCGCGGCACCGGAGGAATCCCGTAGGGCATCTGGCTGAGGGAAACCCGGCGGCGGTCCGAGCCGTCGGTGATCATGTCAGTCGGCTCGATCCTGTCGGGGTCCTTCAGGATCCGCTCCTGCGCGATCTCGGCCCACCGGGGGTCATCGGGATCCATCAGGAACGATATCGGGTACATCCCTTCGCTGTGCACTTCCGGCAGGTAGAAGTAGAACGTCCACCGTCGCATCGGAGCGTGGAGTGCGAAGGTCTGCGGGTCCGGTACGCGACGTTCGGTGAACTCGATCCGCCCCTCCGGGTCGGTGAAGATCACCCTGCTCGCCGGATCGAGCCAGAGCGATCGGGTGCTGGCCAGGATGGGGTAGCCGGCGAGGGGCTCTCCCGAGGCGGATCGCAGCACGACCGTGCAGCGCAGCGTCGCATCCTTTCCGAGTTCGCCGAGTGAGACGCAACCGAGGCAGACGGTCAGCCCCAGGAACAGAGAGGTCAGCTTCGTAGGCCGTTTCACCATTTCATCTTCCCCCGGTTTCCGGGCTCACTCGACCTGGAGCGAGTTGCAATCGTGGCGGGCTCTCCTTGGAGTAAAGACTCGCACCGCTGCGGCTCGATCCCCAACCGGCGCTCGATGTCGTCGCGCAGGCGCCGAATCTCCCCGCCCTTGGGTTCAGTCTCGCTTACGGCCTGTTCGGCGTCAGCCTCATCCATAAATGGACCTGTCCGATTTAGTGGGTTCGTTCAAAACAGCTCTCTACTACCAGGAAACACCAGCGTCTCGCATGACAAGGAAGTGTTGATTGTGATCCACCGATCATATCGGATGCCGGGGTCTCTGACGTTGGATTCTGCACCGTTGTTGTCGGGACCCCGACTTGTGGGGGAGCGGCGAACGCCACGGCCGATGCGCTGGAGAATGCGACAAGCATACCCCTAGAAGCCTGTGGCCCGACTTTGCTTGGAGCATTGATCAGATCTCCCCTTCACGAAAGCTCTTGGCAATATTCTCTAGCTGCACGACATCTTACCTTGGAGCAGACGGCCCGGCTAATAGCTGAGCCGATTCCATACCTCAACTGCGTTCAAGCGGCGCAAAAACCTAGGATCGTTGCCATGACTCAGTCGACAAACGTCGATGAACCCGGCACCGTTCCGAATCCCTCCCCTGACTGGCGTCTCCCAGACTGCCTATTCCGACGAAACCGACCAGCCATTCCGATCGAATCTGACCACTTGTCGGAGCGAAGCGACGCTGGCGCTCTCCTCAGTTGTAGGTGTCCACTTTCGCTGTAGCTTGAGGCCTCCTTCCGGCTCTTCTTCTTGATTGATTGTATTCAAATAGCCCGTCGTCGGGGCTGTGCGTAGCTGTGGGAAACGCGAGTGGGGGGCCGGGGGGCGTTTTCCAAGCGGTTGTGGGAATCGCAGAGCGATTCCCACAACCGCGGCAGCTTCCACAGTCCATCTTGGGTCGGGTCCGGATCGGGCCGCAGGCCCGCTGATGGGTCAGGATCGGCGGTCGCTTCAACATGCTCTTGGATCTCACCTCGCCTCTCGGTGGGCGGCCTTGCGGGTACCGCCGGCTCTTTTCGCTCGCATGGAGTCACCGTCCACCCCGAGCTTGTAGGCACCGTGGACAATGCGATCGAGAATGGCGTCGGCCAAGGTCGGATCGCCGATGACCTCGTACCAGCTCTCGACGGGTAGCTGCGAGGTCACTAGCGTCGAACGGTTCCCGTAGCGGTCCTCGAGAATCTCGAGCAGGTCGCGTCGCTCACTGGCCACGATCGGCGCCAATCCCCAGTCATCGAGAATGAGCAAATCGGTGCGAGCGTAGCTCTTGAGCAGCTTCTCGTAGCTACCATCACCCCGCGCGATGGCGAGCTGGCGAGACAGCCTCGGCACCCGCAGGTACAATGCGGTGTAACCCTCCCGACACGCTTTGTGGGCGAGGGCACAGGCCAGGAAGGTCTTGCCTACTCCGGCCTTGCCGGTGATCAGCACGTTGAGGTGATCGGCGATCCACCGGCACGAGGCCAAACGAAGGATTTGGCCTTTATCCAGACCCCTCTTGGCCCGCCAGTCGATGTCTTCGATGGCCGCCTGCTCGCGCAGCTTGGCTTTGCGCAACCGCGCTATCAGGCGGCGGCTGGATCGCTCGGTCGCCTCGCGCGCGACCAAGAGCCCGAGGCGCTCTTCGAAGGAGAGTTCTGAAACATCGACCATCGACAGCTGCTCCTCGAAAGCCTTGGCCATACCGTGGAGCTTGAGCGCGGCGAGTTGATCGAGCGTCGCGTGCAACGCGTACCTTCTTCCATTCGGAAAGCTCGTAGGACTGGCGCGGCAAAGCACCAAGAGCAGGACGATCGACCTGCTCGAACAGCACCCGCCGCGATACTCCCAACACCTTCAGCGACCGATCGTTGAGCTCGATGAGCAGCTTCGCGATGTTCTCGTTGAGCTCTCGCAGGCTGAAGAACTGCTGGTTACGCAGCCGGGCCAGAATCCAGCGCTCCACTTGCAATACACCATTTTCGACCCTCGCCTTGTCTTGGGGCTTCCTCACCCGCGCCGGCACCACCGCCACGCCGTAGTGCTCGGCCAACTCCGCGTAGGTGCGATTGATCTCCGGCTCGTAGCGGCACGGGCTGGTCACGCCGCTCTTCAGATTGTCCGGCACCACCAGCTCGCTCACCCCGCCCAGAGCCGCGAAGGTCCGCACATGAGAGCCGATCCTCCAGACCCTGGCTCCACGTTGCTTCGGCAAAGGTGAAGTTGCTCGCCCCCAGCACCGCCACGAAGATCTGCGCTTCGCGCGTCTTGCCACTCGCCGGGTCAACCACCCTCACCGTCTGCCCGGCGTAGTCGACGAACAGCTTCTCGCCCGCCCGGTAGTCTTGGCGCAGGCACACGTCCAGACGCCCTTCCCAGATCCGGTACAGCTGACAGAAGCGGCTGAGACCGTAGCCATCGGGATGGTCCTCCCGGTACTCCTGCCATAGCAGCGACAAGGTCACCCCCTTCTTCTTCAGCTCGCCATGCACTTTGGTCCAGTCGGGCAAGGCTCGCTGACCACCCTTCGGCCGCGGCCGAGGGTACAGGCGCTGCTCCAGCTCAGCGTCGGTCAAAGCTGCTACTTGTTCCCAGCTCAGGCCTTCAACCTTGGCTCGCAGCAGGTAGTTGCACACCGTCCCGTGGCCCAGCCGAACCGACCGTCCGATCTGGCGGTGCGACAAATCATGCTGCCATTTCAGTCTCAGAACCTCGCGTATCTTGCGCATCGATGTCCTCACTCTCGGCATCCAACCCTCCTTCCAAGGAGGCTGGGATACCCCAATTGTGAGGATCACGCCAGCGTCGAACTCCGCCGTGGCCAGGATTCCGATCCAATCTGACCGCACATTCCGATCGACTCGGAAAAGTGGTCACTTTCAATCGGAATCGGTGGTCAGATTCCGTTGGAATCACTGGTCACTTTCAATCGGAATCGGTGGTCGGATTCCGTCGGTGCAGGCAACCACTCCACACGCCCTCTTGGGTCCAACCGCACTGCATGGCAGGACAAGTGGAAAAAGTCCGCAAGATCGGAAAAAGCATTTGCTCTCCTATCCTCTTAGGATTCTCGAAACAGAGAAGAGTGCCAACGCTGACACTCTCACAACCAAGCTGGTGCCCGCACATGGCTTAGATCAATCTCATAGGAGAGTTACAGATGCGTAAGGTTTCGTTGGCCATCCTGGCCGCCCTCGTTCTCATCGCCCTGCCCGCCGCGGCAGCTGATATTCACATTCAGAGTGGCATCGACGTCTGGTGGACTCCAGACGACGGCTCGACCCGCGCCGACTTCAAGGACCAGCCCATTCCCGCTGGCTTCTTCTGCGCCGACTCAGCTCCATTCTATGGCACCATCGCTTTTGAAGGCACGCCTGTAGCTACCAGCCCGGAAGGGATTCTGGCCGGCGCCGACACCGTCCTCTATCGTCTCGACGATGTCATTCTAAGTGAGAAAGGTAGCGCCATCACGCGGGTCCAGGTCGCTGCCCTCTCCCTGCGCAGCGTTAACCCGGTGGTAACGCGCTGCGGCAGCTTCGATGTAAGCGCCACTTTGGCCGGCGAGCAGCCGATCACCGAGATGGAGATTGTTCGCGAGAGCAATGAGGGTGGCAGCTTCGCCGCACCTCTATCACTCAACGTGCGCCTCACCTTCACCTCGACCGACAAGCGCGAGCGCGCGTCGCGCCAGCTGGTGCAGAGCATCGAACTCGACGCAGCCCCGAATAGTCGCTGGGTGAGTTCTCTCGGCAACCAAACCCGTGCCGCAGCGGGCTATGTCACCGTCGATAGCGATGGCGACGGTCAGCCTGAAACCCTGTTGCCGGGCACTTCGCCCTCTTTCTTCGCCGATGCACAGACCGACGATACCCGCCTCCAGGAGACCCAGTGGATTTGTCACTATCAGTCCGCAGGCGGGCATCAACACTGCTACGAATCGTGTGGCACCAGCGAGTTGTGCCCATAAGCAACACCGAGCCTTTTTCTAAGAGCTGCAACAGAAAAAAGCTGGCGCCGCCGACCGCGCCGGCCTTTTTCTGTTGCGACCCATTGTCTCTTCCGCACCGGTTGTAGGAACGCCGCTAGCTGCTCGGTCCGCACAAAATAGCAAGATCGAAGAAAGCCTGCTCTCCTCAACTTGCAGTGGCTGACTTCAGCCGACAAAGGCCCGGGAAAGCCCTGTATGACAGTGCCAACGGAGCATGAACCTCTCTCAGCTTCTTGCACGCACGCCTGAGCCCCTGTCCCAATCGCCGCCGGCCCTGTGGGAGGGGCGGTATGCCGGAGCAGGGCGGGGGCTTCCGGCTTGCCGAGCCTTCCATGGGGCATCTGCGAGGCCCCGAACTACCCACTGCAATTTGAGGAGAGACCTTAATGTGCGTCTGACTTTCACCTCGACCGACCGACGCCAACGCCAGTCCTTGCAACTGGTACAAAGCATCGAACTCGACGCTGCGCCCAACAGCCGGTGGCTGAGCGAGATCTCAGGGCGGACCCGCGCAGCCGCAGGCTATGTCACCGTCGATAGCAACGGTGATGGCCAGCCAAACGCTCTGCTGCCGGGCACCTCGCCAAGCTTCTTCGCCGATTCGCAAACCGGCTCCACCAGCTCCAGTGAATCCATCACTTGCCACGCTGGTAGCGGCCACCTGCACTGCTACTACGACTGTGGGGCCCCTCCAGGCGGATATTGCCCCTGAGAAGTTCAGAACTCTGTTCTTGACCTACTGACCTGAGATGGCCGGTGCATGCAGCGCCGGTCAGCGTGCGTTTCAGCCCCAGGTAGCTTGGGTGGGGCTGTCGCTGCTCACCATTGGCAGCGGTCGCTATACTGCCCGCCATGCCGCAGAAGTCCCCAGCCACCACGCCTTTCGACCTCCCACCAGAAGAGTTCCAACGCCTGAGCCATTGGGATCTGGCTGCACATCGATGGCGCCTACGGTGCGCCAGCCGCGGCCACCGACGACTACGCCTTCCTGCGCCCAGCCTTCGCGGTGGCCGATTCGCTGTCGCTGGACCCGCACAAATGGCTCTTCGCTCCCTTCGATGTCGGCTGCATCCTGGTGCGCGATCCGCAAGCTACCCGCCGCGCCTTTGGCCGCAGCAGTGAGTACATCGCGGTGACCCAAACCGAGCGGCGCGAGAACTTCGCCTTTTTCGATCACGGCCCCGAGCTGTCGCGCCGTTTCCGCGCCCTCAAAGTGTGGGCCATTCTCAAAATACGCGGCCGCGACCAATTGGCGGCTGAAATCGGGCGCCAGATTGAGCTGCGCCGCCAGATCGATCGGCGGGTTGTGGCCGAGTCGGACCTCGAATTGCTGGGTTCCGGCCTCAGCATTAGCTGTTTTCGCTTCCACCCCGCGGCGATCGACGATGACCAACAGCTCGACCGGCTCAATCGCCAGACCCTCGAGGCGGTGGTCGACGAAGGGCAGTTCTTCCTTTCGCCAACCACCCTCGAAGGGCGCTACAGCTTACGCATCTGTATCGTTAACTTTCGCACCCAAATTACCGACCTGAATCGGCTTATCGACCGCGTGCTCACCCGCGGCCGAGCGCTCGCAACCTAGCCGGCAATCAAGCACGGCGACCTGGCGGCGCTTAGCCAGGCGCCATTCGCTCAACGGCCCTCGTGGCTCATTGCTGGCAGGATGGCGTGGTGTACTCGAAGTCCAAACGCCAGTCCTCGAGCGTGCCGACCGAGCCGGTGAACGGATCCTCCACCCGCAAGGTCCAGGTACCGTGGATACCCTTGCCCAGGAAGTCGTTGGTGACGGTGTAGAACTGCGAGAAGCAGCCCGAGCACAGCTGATCTTCGGTGCCATCCGGGGCCACCAGGTAGACCCGCAGCTGGGACAGGCTGGGGTGACTCAAGCTGACATACACGCCGGTGACCGTGATGGTGCCGAAGCCCGACACGAATACGTCTGACTCGACTCCCGCCGGATCACCGTCCGGGATGGCGAGCGGCGTATCGGTTGCCGGCCACTGCTGGAAGTTGGTGCAGGTGGCATCTTCGTAAGCACCGATGTCTATCTGCCCGCACCACTTGCGGCAGCTATCGTCGAGGTCGTTCTCGCCCCCGAAAGCAATGAAGTTGGGATCGCCGTTGTTGATCGCTGGCGACGGCGGAAAAACATTGACGTTCGGCCGGTAGTCACCCGCGGCCGGGTTGGTGAACTGCGGGTCGAAGGACGTGCTACCGGTGCCGCCGAGGCTGGGCAGCACATCGGCCGGCACGATGCTGTAGTTGGCGTCCACCAGCCCGCTGTTGTTGATCACCTCGTTCTGCGCCGGCAGGTTGCCCCAGACGATCGAGCTGCGGATGTCGAGAGCAGTGTTGATCTGGTTGACGGTGATCGCGCCGAGGAAGTTGCCGCCGGCAACGTTGGCACTGACCGTGCTGTTGCGCAGCAGCATGCTGCCGCCACCGCTGAGGTGGATGGCCGAGCCGATGTCGGCGATGTTGTTGACCAGCAGCGAGTTGATGATCGAGTCCGAGCTGCTGAAGCTCGAGTAGGCGCCACCGGCACTGTTGAAACCGACCGCCTCGTTGCCCTCGAAGATGCACTGGTCAAAGACCGCGGCTGAGTTGCTGCTGTAGACCGCGCCACCCTGGGCCGCCGGCGGGTTCGACGAGCTGGTCTCGCCGTTGATGAACTTGAAGCCCCGGATCAAACTGGCGGTGACCGCCAAGTTGAGCGCCCGCCCTGATTCTTCCGCATCGATCACGCAGGAGCCTGGAGCACCCTTACACTCGAGGATGATGGACTTGCCGGCGATTAGTAGATTGGCGTTGTTGTTACCTTTGTAGACCCCGGCGTTGACCAGGATCTTGTCACCGTTCACCGCCGCGTTGATAGCCGGTTGGATCTTCTTGTACTGGCACGGAACCCTTAGCAGACCAGGGACTGGTTTGCACCTCGGTTTGATCAAGATCGAGATGAACTTGCCGTCCGCATCAGCGGCGTCGCCTTGAGCCAGGGCAGGGCTCGCCGCCCAAGTAGCGGCGAGCAAGGCAAGAACAGTGAATGAGGGAAGAAATCTAGCAGCACAAGGACTAATAACAATCTCCATTTGAATGCCCCACCAGAACTCGGTTCAAGAAAGCGCAGGCAACCCGATCGGAGACTCGACGCCACCAATCCCAAACAAGATACTCGGCTCTGGGTAGCAATTCTCTGACGTTCATCTAGGAAGGAGTCAGCGAGCCGGCGCTTTGCCTACCGCCTCTCCCAGAACCGGCGATCTTGGTGGAACTCGAGCCGGCAAGGCCGTCTGCCGATGGCGCCCCGGTCTTCGCTACTGAGAATCTTGACCCGCCCTATATTTTCCGCCTCCTTGGCACACCCTCTACTTAGGGCATATCGCATGCAAAAGCGCCGAAGCCCGTGTCCGGGACCGGCAATGTCGAAAATTGTTGAAGGAGATCTCGATGAAGATGTTCGCCGTCGTCTTGTTGTCCGCCTTGCTCACCGTCCCCGCCTTTGCCGCTGGCGCCCCGCCGTCCGCGGAAATGCTGCCCTACTCCTCGCCCTCCAAGATAGACACCTCCACCGCTATCACCGCCACCGCCGAGCTGCACAGCTGGCTGTCGTCGTTCGAAGGCAAGGCCGATAGCGCTTTCGAAGTGCAGGTGGCGAGTGACCAGCTCACCGCCCTGGCGGCTGCCCAGTCAGACGGCGGGCCGCTGTGGGTCGGTGTTCAGGGTGATGTCGGGTTCGACTTCAGCAGCCGCGGCGGCAACCAAGCACTGGGCTCGAGCAAATTCTCCGCTGGCGACCAGGTGTGGAGCGGTGCCTTCCGCTCGCCGGGTGCCACCGGCGTGCGCCTGTACCTGACCGCTCTGGACCTGCCGAAAGGCGCCGAGCTCTACGTCTACGGCCGTCACGGCCATGCTTTCGGCCCCTACACCGACAAGCAGGGGAGCTTCTGGACCCACACCGTGGCTGGCGATGAGATTGTCCTGCAGCTGCACCTGCCGCTCGACGCGCCGGCCGCCAAGCACGCCTTCCGAGTCGAGTCGTTGACCCACATGGGCAACAACTACGAGTTCGGCTACAGCCCGCAGAAAGCCTTCTGCTCGTGGAACGACAGCTGCATTCTCAACGCCGAATGCGAGAACATCCCGAACGGTGTTGCACCGGTACAAGACGGCGTCGCCTACTTGATCTTCTCCGCTCCAGGCGGCACTTTCATCTGCACCGGCGGCCTGCTCAACGACACCGCCAACTCCGGCACCCCTTTCCTGTTGACCGCCAATCACTGCATCAGCAGCCAGTCGTCCGCCAGCAGCTTGGAGGCTTACTTCCAGTGGACAGTAGGCTGTGGTGCCAGCTGTGGCTCGCAGTTCAACCCACCGGGCTCGGTGCCGCGAACCCTCGGCGCCAACCTTCTGGCGGGTAGTTCGAACACCGACTTCACCCTCATGCAACTCGACCAAGCGGCGCCGGCCGGTAGCACCTTCCTCGGTTGGACTACTGCTGCCGTGGCCAACTCCGCGGGGACTAACCTCTACCGCGTGAGCCATCCCTCGGGATCGCCACAGGCCTACAGCGAGCAGGACGTCAACACCACCGCCGGCACCTGCTCGACCTTGCCACGGGGTAACTTCATCTACAGCGACGCCACTCTCGGCGACACCGAGGGCGGCAGCTCAGGCTCGCCGGTGGTCAACGGCAGCGGCCAGGTCGTCGGTCAGCTGTTCGGCGCCTGCGGCGCCTCGCCCTCGACCACTTGCGACGGCGACGACCGCACGGTGGACGGCGCCTTCGCGGTGACCTTCTCCTCGATCTCGAGCTACCTCGATCCAGGTTCGTGCGCTTTGAACGGCGCCAGCTGCTCTGCCAACAGCGACTGCTGCTCGAACAAATGCCGCGGCCGCCGCGGCCGCAAGACCTGCCGCTGATCAGCCTAGAAACCGCAACTAAAAAAGCCCGTGTCGCAGCGACACGGGCTTTTTTGCGCCCCTTCAAACCGGCACTGTTCTCTCAGCTGCACCGTCTATGGCTCTATTGCCTGTTTTTGGGTCACCGCGTCGATATGCTGCTGGTAAGCGTCGAGATTGGGATCGTCGTACTCTTTGCCCACCTCGAAAGCCTGCTGATAGAGCTGACGCGCTTTCTCCAGCTGGCCCGCCGCCTCGATCGCCTCGCCCAGGCTGTCGTAAACGTTGGCGGAATTGGGAAAACGCTCGACATTGGCCTGGAAAGTAGCTATCGCCAGGTCGACCTCCTCGTTGCCCAGCGCCCGGTAGCCGAGGCCATTGATGGTCACTTCAGGGGTGTGGATCTGGTAGCCGTACTCGGTCGACAACTCTGCATAGTGCTGGTCGACCGCCGCTAGCCCCGCCTCTCTGGCAAACGGTGGCACAGTCCAGCGGGGAAAGAAGAAACGCAATCCGGCATAGACACTGGGTGCTGGAATCGACCCATGGTCCTCACCATCGAGAACCTCAGCATGCCAGCGCAAGCCGCCCGGCGCGCGATAGCGGAGGGTCGTTTCCATGTTCTGAAACTGGGTCAGCATGTCACCACCCTCACCAGCCAGGGTCAGGTACAGCAACCCAGAAAGTTCGGGTCGCTGAACAAATAACTCCCGCGCCTGCTCCACCGACCGCCCTGCGTCCCACCACAAGCTGGGGCTGATCGCCAGGCTGGCATCGAACAAATCCGGATCGGTGACGAGAGCATGCACCGCGAACAGACCGCCGAAGGAATGCCCTACCAGCAGCCGGAAGGGGGCGGTGCGGTAGCTCTTCTCGATATGGGGAATCAGCTCGTCGCGCAAGAAACTGAGAAACCTATCGGCACCACCGCCGGCCTCGATCAGCTGCGCCCGATCCTCTGGCGGATCGGCCTGGGTCCAGGCTGGGGTCAGATCCCGAGTGCGATCGGTGTTGATCACCCCGACGACGATCATCTCCGGCACATGCCCGGTCCTGGCCAACGCCGCCAGAGTGCCGGTGGTGTGATGGAAGCGGTTCCGCGGATCGAGCAGGTAGAGCACCGGGTAGTTTGCTTCAGATCCTTCGTAGTCGGCCGGCAGGCTGATCATCAGCCGACGCTGCTCGCCGAGGATGGCGGAATGCAGAGTTTCTACTTCGCCAATGGTTATTGGCTCTGCCAGCAGAGCTCCGGTAGCAACCGAGAACATCAATCCGAGAACGAGAGCGGTTCGACACTGCATCAAGCACTACCTCCTGGTTCAAGAACGGTGGCTGAGACGACAACTCAAGTACGA
The DNA here is from genome assembly GCA_965248925.1 of Candidatus Multivoradales bacterium. Classification (GTDB taxonomy): domain Bacteria; phylum Acidobacteriota; class Thermoanaerobaculia; order Multivoradales; family J023; genus CBDFLE01. The sequence goes on from CBDFLE010000006.1 coordinate 429,682, forward strand.
GGTGTGCAGGCGAAGGTTCTCACGGCCACACAGCGACCGCGAAACAGCGCCCAATACCCGCGCTGGGAAGGATGGCGAGTCAGTGTGATAGCCTTTCAACTCGGCTTTTCTACTGACTGTTTTTACTGACTATTTTCTACTGACTGTTTTTACTGACTAACTGACTATTGACGCTTTGATGCGCCGGGTTCCTTGCGACCGGGTGGAAGGGGTAGTAAATGGAATGCTCCCGCGACGCCTGCAAGACTATTCTCGAACGTTGTGATCAGCTCGCTCTGATCAGCGAAGAGCGCGGCCGAATCACCCGCTCCTATCTTTCATCCTCCATGGAGCAGGCGACCGCTTTGGTGGCGAAAATGATGGTCGCCGCCGGACTCGAGACTGAACGTGACCACGCTGGTAACTTAATCGGCACGCTATCTTCCGACCGCTTGGACGCCCCGGTTCTAGTGCTCGGCTCCCATCTCGACACGGTGCGCAACGCTGGACGATATGATGGCGTTCTCGGGGTTCTTCTCGCCCTGGCGGCCAGCGAATCCTTTGCTCAATCGAACCTACCTTTCGACCTTGAGGTGGTTGCTTTTGCCGACGAAGAGGGCCTGCGATTCGGCCAGCCCTTTCTCGGTAGCAAGGCGCTGATCGGCGAACTCGGTGGGGACTTGTTGGCGTGCTGTGACGGTGAGGGGCAGCCGCTGGCGGAGGTCATCCGCCAATGGGGCGGCGAGCCCGACTCGATCTGTTACCGCTACCGCGGACGGCGCACTCTGGGCTACTTAGAGGCTCACATTGAACAGGGCCCCGAACTCGAAAGCCGTCAGCTACCGCTGGGAGTGCTGGCCTGTATTTCGGGCTCCAGGTGGTTGCGGCTATGTTTTGTTGGCCGCGCTGGGCACGCGGGCACGACTCCGATGAAGCTGCGCCGAGACCCCCTGAGCGGTGCAGCCGAGTGGGTCCTCGAGGTTGAGCGGCTGGCCCGCGAACAGTCCAGCATGGTCGCCACCGTCGGCAAGCTTGAGGTGAGCCCCGGCGCCGGCAATGTTATTCCAGGACAAGTCGAGGTCAGCTTGGACATCCGCCACGGCGACAACGCGGTGCTCGACCGCGCCGTCTCAGAGCTACTCCACAGAGCCCGCCAGATCTGCGCTCATCGCCAGCTCGAGGTGAGCCACGAGATGCTCAGCAATCAACCTGGAGCCGGCGCCGACGAGCGGCTTTCCGGGCTGCTCGCCGATGCCGTGCGGGCGACCGGCACCACCCCGGCGCGGATGGTCATCGGCGCCGGTCACGATGCCATGATCATGGCCGCCAAAATGCCGATGACCATGTTGATGATGCGCAGTCCTGGAGGCATCAGCCACCACCCCGACGAAGCCGTCGTGCCGGGCGACGTCGAACTTGCCCTGGCCAGCCTACGCAGCTTCATCGAGCACTTGGCTCAGGCCGAGAGCGACAGCGAGCCGCGATTCGAGCCACCCGCTGCAGGATCCATCCACAGCCTCGGCCTCGACCCCTGATTCTCTGTAGCCGCCAAACCACTGACTTGATAACCCTGCTGCCCACGGATCCTCTTGATGCTGACCTATGAGAGAGTTTCATTCGCTCAGGCCGATGCCACGACCGGCCTCGACTACGGTTGGAATCTCGTGCTGCAGGACGGCCGTCGGGTCCCTTGGCGCGGCTTCTACACCGGCCCGCTGACTCTAGAGAGTCAACGCATCACCGAGATCTGCGGTGATCTTCTCGGCCTGGAGGTTGGTCAGTTGCAGGCGGAGGTCGAGCGCGCCCTGGTGCCCGCGGTCGGCGAGAAAGCCGAGCAGCCGGCGTTCTTCCTCCACTCCACGACTCCTGAGCTCAAGACTTTCGACGCCGATCTGTCCGCCGTTTTGCGAGGCAAGACCCCGGGCGATTTCACCACCTACAAGGAAACTCGCTCGGTCTACCTGGCGCGGCCGGGCGATATTGTCATCGGCCGGACGCGAACCTGGAAAGCAGCTGTTGAGGCCATCGGTGCCGACGCCATCGAGCTACCAGACGTCGACCACTACTACCTCTCACACGCTCTGCTGAGCCTGGCGGCAGCGCACCAGCTCAAACCTCTGGCGGCGATCGATCGCTTGGTGGCCGAACTGCGCCGAGGCCCACGGGTCATCCGGCTCTACGCCTTCGAGCGGGAGATGCAGATTTTCTTATTGTGGTTGGCGCGGCAAGCCGGCCTCGACACCTTGGCGGTCGAGGCCAATCAACCGGCGATCGCCTCCACCTGGAACCGCAAATCGGTCCTCCATCCGACCGTCAACCAGGCCCTGGCTGCCGAGCACCAGCTAGCGGCGGCAGCTCCTCTTGCCGCCAGCGAGCTGCTGCGCATCGAAAGCCGGCTCTGCCACTTGGCCAGCGAGCTGGGCAGCGATATCCCCGCTCTACCAGGCTACACCCTTGAGCGCGCGGGCCACAGCGCGGCAGGTTTCACTAGCCAACTGGTGGCTGCCGCAGAGCTGCTGCGCAGCCGCTATGGCCTCGAGCAAGGTTGCCTCAAGGCTTCGGAGTCAGGCGACGGGGCGCGCATCACGCCAGGCATCAAACTGGCCGATCTGGCGATCCTCGAAACCTTGGGTCGCGAGGCCAGCAGCCATGGTGACGACTATGTGCTGGAAGCCCATGTGCATTATCGACGGCCGACCCTCGCCGGCCAGGAGCTAATAACCGCTGTGTCGGCTCACATCCGCGGTGGCCGCTTGGCCGCGGGTGCAACCATCCAATTCGTCGAAGGCACCTCATGGAAGGGCAATGTTTACCTGGATGAAAACACCCATGAACTGTTCCAGGTATCGCGCAGTCAATACCGTGAGATTCGCACCTTCATGGCAGACTTCGCACGCCATTTCGAGCGCCGAGGAGGGGGATTGGTGCTCGGCGGCATCGACTTCGCAATCGGCACGGTGGGTGGCAACTTCGGCGACACTCCCTTGCTCGGGGTGCAGGATTTGAACATCTCTTTCACCGGCGCCGAATGCCTGCGAGCCTTCCTCGCCAAGGCCCGCGGCAGCGAGCGGCTGGCCGGTAGCCACCGCTATGGCGTCATCCGGATCTTCAAACCACGCCTCGATGGTGGCGACCACGGCGCTTTTCTCCAGCAGACGAAAGCACTGGCAGAGAGCGGCGTCTTCGCCGACACCATCGCCTCGATTCCCGGCCGCTGGGCGATGGTCGGAGTCGCCGGCGCAGATCTCCAGGTGGCGCTGGCAACGCTCAGTGAGCTGCAGCAGACGCTGGAGAAGGAAGGGCTGATCGAAACCTGAGAGGCAGCCCGAGGGAGCTGATCCGCGGTACCCGCTGGCGGCAGATCACCGCTCGCCGCGGAACCTGATACTTCTGCCGTCAAGCGGTAGCCAGCGGCTGAATTTCGGTTAGGCTGCCAGTCGCATGCCGACTTACGAGATCTCCCCATCCCTGCAGCGATCCAATGAGACCGGCACGGCGCGTTCGGCGGAGCCTCGAACCCGCCCTCGGTACTGGCGGCGAACCGCCGCCCTGATGCTGCTAGTCCTCGCTATCGCCTTGGCTGTTTTGGAGGCTTGGCGCTGGCTGCGGCCAAGCTCGGACCCCGACAAGAGAACCTCAGCAGAGCAGCTAGCGGTTGAGATAGCCAACAACATGATCACGTTGGAAGGCGAACTCAGCGCTTTCCTGCTCGCCGATGGCCCCGAGCCAGGAGCGGTAACAGCACGAGCAACCGCGGTCCGCGAGCGGTTCGCCTGGGCCCATCCACTATTCCTGATCGACCGCGACGGCAAGGTACTGGGCCTCCCCGCCTCCTCACCCACCGGCCGAGTCAACGATCGGCGACAGAAATCGCGGCGACGCCGATTCAAGAACATGATTCAGCGAGCGAGATCACAGGACGCCATCACCAGCGGCACTGGCCAAGCCCGTCCAGCCTCGGCCGGCGAGCCCACGGCACGGTTTACCGCAGCCGAATCGCCCTACGGGCTGCGCGTCCTGATCAATCTACAGCGGGATCAGCTATGGGTCACCTATCGCTTGCGAGCCGCCGTGTTGAGCCACTGGCTCACCGCGATCTCGACCTCGCCGAGCGGCGCAAGCAACTCCTCTTGGCGGCTGCTCGATCCCAGTGGCAAAATCGTCTACGCCAGCCTGCCCAACGCGGCACACCTGGTGGCTCGCTCAACCGCTCCCCTTGCGACCGCCCCACGGTGGGCGGTGGAGGTGCTCTCACCAGCGGGCGGGGCGAGCCGCTCCTGGCTCCGCTTGGGCCTCGCTTCGGCTCTGCTCACCGTCGCCTCGATGCTCTTCTCCGGCCGGCGCTGGTGGGCAGCCCGCCGCGCGGAGAGCAGCACACCGAAGATCGACCAACTTCCCCCGGCCAACACCGAACCGGCACCCGGACGGATATCGATCGGCTCCACGGTGATTGATCTCGACCGCTACGAGGCCCGCCGCGGCGAGGTTCGGCATCTCTTGACGGATCGCGAGGTGGCCCTTCTGAAGATGTTCGTCGCCGCCCCCGAGCAGGTGATCCGCCGAGAGCGAATTCTGGACGAGATCTGGGGCTATTCGGCCGCGGTCACCAGCCGCACCGTCGACACCTTCGTCTACCGGCTGCGACAGAAGATCGAGGCCGATCCGCGGCAACCCCGCCATTTCCTGACCGTGCGTGGCGCCGGCTATCGTTTTGTTCCCTGACCGGTTTGCCCATCTCGTTCAATGACGCAGCACGCAGCCGTCCACCGCCGTCAATGCGGCTTCGATGGCGATCGCCCCTGCCTCGAAGGCGGGCACGGTGTGGGTCACTCCAGGCACTACCGACACACTGGTCAGCCCGGTAGAAGACCCCAGCAGGGCCAGGATGTAGGGCGAGGCCATCGCCAGCGAGGTCCCACAATCGTCCTGCCCCGCCAGAATAGCCACGTTGGTGAGGGGATGGTCGATATCGGCCAGCGGCGACAGGACACTGTTGTCGATCAGCGTTGGCACATCGGCGAGCGCGCAAGGCATGTCGGCCGGCGGAGCATTGAGATCGAAGGCAGAGTCGATATTGCGCTCGATCGAATTGGCGGTGAAGAAGCAATCGTGAACGCCCGCATGCTGTGGACAAAAGCCGAGCAGGTCCAAGTTGGCATTGCATTCATCTTCCCAGACCACCGACGAGGGGTCGCAGCCTCCGTCGATCGCACCGTGCGGCGGACCGCCGGTCAGCACCGCCATGTCGAGCTGATCTTCGAGGGAGTAGCTGGCCAAGCCGTAGCTGATCTCAGAAGCGCCTCCCGATTGGCCAGAGGCACAGAATGCCTGGCTCGACGGGTCGTGCAGCTGTGGATGGCCGTAGATCCAGTCGACCAGAGTGGCATAGCGGCAAGCCGAGTCTTGCAGCGAAACCGAGCCGTTGAACCAGCCTCCTCGGCTGCCATCGGGCCGATCCCCCCAGGCTCGTTGAATCACTCGAAAGCCTGCCAGGTTCAGACGGTCGATCATCGCCGCCGCCGGCAAGGCGGGAGCGCCGGCCGATTCATAGAATCCGCGCCCAGCTCCGCCCATGCCCAACACCAACGTACCGCGGATCGGCGTGCCGGCGGGCGGCTTGGTTAAGCGCAACTGCACCGGGCGATCCTCGATCATCGGGCAACGCACGGTGGCTTCGACACAGGTGTAGGGCTGCGACAGATTCATCGCCGCCAGGCCGCAGAAGCTGGCGCCGACCTGGACATTGCCAACCTGACCCAAAACCTGCGCCGCCGACAGCGACGCCAAAGCACTCGAAAGTAGGCAGGCGGCCAACCAGCTGTAGTGAGATCTAGACATCGCCGTTCTCCTTCTCAGAATCGCCACTCGGGTGTTCGAGAGGCACCCGCATCCTAGAGAGAAAGCCTGGCAACAGAGTCAACGGTAAGTCAAAGGTAGGTCAAAGGCCACCATGCGTTAGATCGCCAGTCGCGCCGAGGTGTCCCTAGGTAACTCCTACTACTATTTCCGCTCCAAAGAGCATTTCATCCTAGGCTTCTTCGCCCGCTCCCATCGCCAGCATCTCGAAGCCTGCGAGCGAGTCGCGCGACGACCACTCTAATGCTGCCGGCTGAGGATCGCCGCGGCCGGCGCCCGCTGTCCCCGGATCGAACCCAACGACTCCTCGATGCACACTCACCTCGACTGCTGAAGGACTGCCTCGGCAACCTCGACGATCGGCGGCAGGTCCAATTCGAGGACCCAGAAGGACCCAAGGTAGCCGGCCTTTTCGACCACCTCGGCCGCTCCCGGGACTTCCAAGTGGAAAGAGCGATCGCTTTCCAACCGGCAGACGAGGGGTTGACCGACATAGGGATCTGTCGCCTGAAAGGCGTTCAAACCCTGGCAACCCGCGCCATAGGCACCCTGGCTCAACCCCTGCCCGCGCACCTCCAAAGCAGCTCCGATCAACTGCCTTTGGCTCATCGCTAGCTGACTCTTGGCGATCGTGCCGCGGTAGGCCGATTCCAGGCCGTGCGACGCTGATCCGCGGTTTCCGCCGGCCAAAAAATGCTCCGGACTCAAGGCGTAGGGCTGATCGACCAGCCCTACCGCCACCCGGCCTGAATCGAGTAGACCCGCGGCGCGCCGATGGCCGGAAAAGAAGATGCGCCAGCTGGAGTCGCCTTCCGCCTGCGGCATCTCCGCACGCCCTTGTAGGGTTGCCAAGCTGGTCACCGCGGCATCTAGAGCGACCATCTTCCTGCCGACGGCCAGCAGATCATCCTGCGGCAGCCGCTGCTGCAAGCGCTCGACCAGCTGCGGATCGGCCGCCCAAGACTGCTCGGAGCTCAGCACCTCAGCGATTCCCTGCAACAGGAGCCTTTCAGTCACATGAGCGATCAGCGAGAAGATCAGGATGGTCTCGCGCCGCAAGCTGTCGGTGAGCCGCGCCAAGATATCGAGGGCTACCAACCCAGCCGCCAGGTCGCCCTTGGCAAGAGCTAATCTGGCATCGATGTTGACCAGATGACCAGCATTGAGCAGCTCGATGAGATTGGGAATCTCGGCGTCGATCAGATCCTCGTAATCCAGCTGGTAGCTCGAACCCGCACAGGGAACCGCCCGCCGCAGGGTGTCGAGGCCGCCGCGGTTGCGATCCACCAGATCCTCGGCCTGAGCGGCCTGCTGTTCCGTCCAGCGAGCCGTTGGAGTTGCGCTGAGCTGGCGGCGGAAGCTGGTGAAGTCGGCATCCAAGACCAGCGCCTTGGCGCCAGCGACCAGCCAACGAGCCGCGTTGTCAGACGGGCCAGGCACCGGCGGAGCCAATGAGGCGAGCTGCGCCGGTAACCCTGCCGCAGAGAAATCCAGCTGTTGATCCGCCAGCTCGCTAGCGAACTGCTCCGCCGCCTGCGAGTAGCTCGCCCGGCCCCGCAGATGAATGCCCAGGCTGACGATCAGACCCAGTAGCAGCAGGCCCGCCAGAGTCAGGCCGAGGTAGCGAGCTGGGTTGGCTTGGGTAGCTCGAGGGTCGAGGTCGGTCATGGCTAGCTCCTGCAAGAGATTCAAGAGGCAAGGTCGCCGCCCAGCGGCGAGAGGTAGGATCGATGGGTGCTTCGCCAGCTGGACAGCGAAGCCTCCTCACGCAGCGGATGCCGGGCGAGAAAAGGAGCCAGATCAGGCTCGACGAGCAGCGCGCCGCTGGTCGGAAGCTGGCTCTTTTTCGGCGCGACTTCCGCGGTCATCCCGGCCGCCAATAGCAGCTGGACGCCGAGCAGCAGGACCACGGTCGTCGCCCAGGCCCAGCGCAAGCGGCGGTCTCGCCACAGCCGATCAACCAGCGGAGGCTGGGAGCCGGCGGCGGCCCGAGCACGGCTCAAGAGACGCTGCCGTAGGGCCGCGGGCAAGTTCGGAGGCCGCATACCGGAGAAGGGATCAGGCAAATGCTGCTTCATCTTTGAACTCCCATGATCCGGCGCAGCCGACGCAGCGCCAGTCGGTACCGGCTGGCGGCGGTGAAGGTGGGAATCCCCATCACCCCACCGATCTCGCGAAACGACAGCTCGACGAAATGTCTGAGATAGACCACCGCTCGTTGGCCCTCTGGCAACCGACTTAGATGGCGGCTGAGGCGGTGCGCCTCCACCGTGCGTTCTTGCCCGGCCTCGACCAGCCCGGCCGGCTCCTGCGGCTCACCGCCCTGGTGGCGACGGCGCTGGCGCAGGGTATCGATGGCCGCCGAGTGGACCATCCGTAGCAGATAAGCGAACGGGCTGCGTACAGTGCCCAGCCGACCGCGCTCGGCAGCCCTGGCGAGGCCGATGAAAACCTCCTGCAAGGCATCCTCGGCATCCTGCGACGAGCCCGTCCGCCACAGCGCCAGGCCGTGCAGGTCGGTCGCGCAGAGCTGCCAAACGCCTTCCAGAGCTGCCAGCCGACCGGGCCCCAACAGGCCGAACATCCGCCCTAGTTCGAGGTTGCGCTTCTCAGCCTTGGTCACCAAGGCTACCTCGGGGGTTTCGATGCTCACAGCCAGTCTCATGCCCCATACGACGCGGTGGCCCTTCCCTTTTGTCACTTCGAAGGCAGAAATCTTCGGCGAGCCTATCCTGCAACCGCGATCTCGACCCCTACCGACCATCTTTCTGCCACGATTCCGCCTCTCTTGCACCACACTGATCTCCCACGCTCGGATTCGAACCCACGGAATTGGAGAATCGCGATGCCCAAGCCAACAAGCCTCCATCTGCTGCTCCTCTGCCTCCCGTTCAGTTCTTGCCTGGGCTGTCAGATCCTCGACATATTGATTCAGGAGCGGTGGGAGGGAGATACGGTCACCGTCAGAAGAGTCTTGCTCGACGAGTACCACCTCGGCTTCGAACGCCTGCGTCTGATCGACGATAACCACCAGGCACGGTGGGAGTACTACTGCGATCAAGGGGTGGAGGATGGGTCAAGGGGTAGTGCGTGGGGTCGAAATCTCACCCCGAGGAATCGTCGCCTTGCAGGCCCAGGCCTCCTGCAAACTAACCATCGAGTTGCCCGTCGGCAAAATCCTCAAACCGCCATACGAGTCGCGGTTCTGGGGCAAGAACGGCCCGGGCATTCAGCGCTATGACTTTCGGCAGCTGCTGCCACCAGAAGATATTGATGATGCGGCGGGCAGGCGTTCCAGCGAAAGCTTCTGATCGAGTGGCAGCAGCTCCAGCAAGCCAATGCGTAAGCCAGAGATTGGAATCGCAATACTGTGCGAATCAGCCTTCCTTCGCAGAAGCGCGCCCTTGCTCGCGAGTTGCCGCGCGATAGGCACCAGCGGTGGCGTAGAGATCCTCAATCGCCAGACCCTGGGAAATAAACAGAGTGAGTTCAAGGGTCCCGCTTCGGCCCGGTTGACGACCGCTCAGGATTTCTCCGAGATCCGCCGCAATATGATTGCAATCGATGGCACCGTGATCAAGCGCCGCACGGATCTCACCCGACTCAATCAGCGCCGACTCCCGGCGATCGACCACAACCCGGCAAGCTTTGACGGTCTCTGGGTCGACCTCAGCGGCTTCTGGCACGCTGGATCCAATGGCGTTGAGGTGGGTGCCGGGTGAAAGCCAGTCGAGATTCAACACGGGAGTGGACGAGGTGGTCAAGGTGGTCACCACATCGGCTCCGCGAACTGCCTGCTCGATGCTCTCGAAAGCCCGCACCGGGAAGTCGTAGCGCGGTTGCTGGTCGGCGGTGAAGGCTCGGGCATGGGCCATTTGGCTGCTCGCCACCCGAACTTCGTCGATCTCGATGACTTCGGCCAGGGCCCGCAGGTGGGGACCGGCCTGGTGGCCGCTACCGATCAGGGTCAGGATGCGGGCATCGCTGCGGGCGAGATACTCGGTCGCTAGGGCGGTCACCGCGGCGGTGCGAAGCGCGGTGATGGTACTGGCGTCGGCGGCAGCTCTCAGCTCACCGGTGTCGCCATCGAGCAGCAGCACCACCCCTTGGTGGGCGTCCATGCCACGTTCGGGGTTCGAAGGACAGATACAGACCGATTTGACAGCGAAAAAGGGCCTTTCGCCGCCGCTGTAACAAGGCATCACAGCCATCCAATTCGCGGTTTTGGCGGGACGGACAAAGAGCCTCTGTGGCTGCTCGGCAGTGTGGTCGGCCAGAGCAAGGAAAGCGCGTTTCATCTCCGCCCGGCAGCTGCTCGGTGTCAGTAGGCGGAGGATATCTTGACGCCCCAGGTTGAGGTAGACCATCAGTGGCTCCCGCGAGTTGCGCTCGATAAGACGCTGGTGAAGCCCGCGCCACGCCGCGCGCCACACCTGTGTATCAGGTTTCCTTGGCGTGGAGGATATTCGACCGCCAGTCCGCGAAGCTCAGCTGGTCACGATTCTCGGAACTCCAGGAGCGCAGTTCAACGAGGATCTCCCAGTCCTGACAAGCCTTGGCTAGCTTGTCCGGATTGAAGCTGATCTTGAGTCCCCTAGCATTGTCGCCCATTCCATCGAAGACGTGGGTCGCCAGCTCGCCAAGGATCCCAAAATCGACCTGTACACCTTGGGGCACCCTATTGTCGAGCACCAGGTACACCTCGAATTTGTCCTCTATCATCTTTTTGATCACCTGCTCGATTCGATCGCTTAGTTGATCGCTGCTCAGCTGGCTACGCTGGATGATCAACAGCCGAAGCAGCTGGCCGGAAAAGCCGAGGAACGGCGCGTTGTACTTCGATGCTTCGGAGTTCGGCACATCGGTATCGAGCCAGAAGCCGATGTCGTTGTTGCTCACCACCCTAATCGGCCCAGTACCCTCATGATCGGCCAGCTCGATCACTGGTCGCCAGACCTTCTGCCAATACGGTGGGCGGAAAGTCAGGTTCTGCCGCGCGAGATCCTCGAAGTCGCCCATCAAGGTGGCTCGCGCCTGGTCGAAAAAGGGCCCGGCGTTGGAAAACCTGTCTTCCCTGGACCAAGATAGCCCCTGGCTCAGGGACTCTAGGACTGGAATAGCGAACTCGTTCTGGTCTTGGGTTTTTAGCTTGGCGCAAAGTGCACTCAGCTTGGACTCGACACGTCCCTCGCGGACCAGCAGGTCGGGATCGGATCGCACTTGACAAGCACGGTTGTAGTGATTGAGCTGGGCGTAGAAGGGAGCCTTGGCACCGAAGACCTCGATCAGGGTAAATCCCAAATCGCCTTCACCTTCGAAAAGGCTCGGCGCGCTGTAGATATCGAGAACCTGATCTTTGTGCCGGTAAGTTACCAACCGCCGATTGTGTTTGTGGCCGGTGAGCACCAAGTCGAAGCGATGGTTGATCAGTTCTTCAATCACTCTGCCTGCGTCCAGCACTGATTCGAATTGGGTCAGCTCGATGTTGGTGTCGGGCAGCAGGTGGTGGTGTTGGAGGGCGATCCTGATCGGCCGTTCTTCCGGACCGAGAATATTATAGCTCTTGATTGCGCGGCGCTGGTGAGCGCCGATGGCGGCGATATCGAGTGATTTCGAGGTGATCTTGAGGGCAGCGACAACCTGCTGGCGCATCTCGTCGCTAAGGTCGAACGTGTCAAGCATACGCCGGATTGCTTCCTGGCCGTGCTTCTCGGGTAGACCGGAGAAGGTCGGCGAGATCATCGACAGCAGCTCGATGTCGATGCCTTCGGCGAGTCGCTCCAGAGATGTCAGCAGAGGCTTGGGCTTGGCACCGGCGAAGTTCGGCGTCGAGAATTCGGAGGTGGCCTCGAAATAGCCACGGAAGCGTTCGGGTTGCTGTAGGCCGGAACTCCAGTCGACATCGTGATTGCCAGGTACGACAAAGATCCGGCTGGTGACCAGATTCAGGGCCTCGGCGAGCTTCTCGAGGAACCGACGGGCGGCATTGAAAGAGGCCTTTTTATCGGCTGGGGTCTGGCCACCGCCGCCGGTGACCAGATCACCGGTGACCAGGATCGCCTTGGGCCACTGCTCCTCGGAACGCTGCTCCAGCACCTGGGCTTTGAAGTCGGCGATGAAGCGCTTCGCCAGATCGTCTCTCATCTGGTCTTCGACCGGGCCGCCGTGCAACGCCTTGGCATCGATCTGCTCGCGGCGGCCTTCGGGGCCGAAGTGGAGGTCGGAAATGTGTAGCAACTGAATAGTGCGGTAGTTCTGCATAAAGTTCCTCGGCCCAAGCTCTTGCCCGGTTGTGGACGAATGGTCAGGTCTGGGCGGAAAACGCTGAGTCCGATGTCACCTATATGCAGGTGAAGATTCTTGACCGAGATCCTCGTCCGTACTCAAATCACACTAATACGGGTTGTCTGGTTTCAGAATGTGTTTCCGATCACCGTTCGGCCCGCGCCGTAAGATCACCGATCTTCGGATGATAGGAGTTTGAGAGCTGCGACGCTACAGTACAAGACTGAGAAGCGCAAGGAAAAACACCACTCTTTCACGACTCATCGGAGCTGCTGTCGACGCTGTACCTGTGAGAAACGACCGGTAAGAGATTCCAGAACTCCTGACCTACCCCCCCTCCGGAAATGTCCGGTTGATCCTCTCCAGAGGTACCCGGAGACCCTGCCGGAACGGGGTGCCGGAACGAGGTGCCCACCCTATTCGGAGCAAGGTTGCTTGGTGCCCTCGTCCGCAGCCGGCTCTGGCAGCGAGAACGTCTTGAGAGCAGCGCTCAGCTTTCTCCCAACGACTTTGTTGGCGGCATCGTCGGTATTGAGCAGCATTACGAAGCCGATTCCGCGATTGCGGTAGAACCCGACCTGGGCCGAAATTCCTGGATCCCGGCCACCGTGCTGAGCCGATCGATTGTCGCCAAGCACCCAATAGACACCGAAGGTCTCCCCTTCGGCCGCTCCCGGCAGCAATTCGCTCAACATCTGCTCGACGAACTCGGGTTGCAGAACCCGCCGCTGGTCGAAACGACCGGCGCTTAGTGAGTGGACAATGCCGAGAAGCAACGCCAAACTTGCCGCCATTGTCAGATAGAGATTCACTGTCACTCCAGCACGAATTCGTCAGTAGAGGAGTGCTCTGACACCGCTCGCGCCGCGGCCCTACGGTTGAGCCAGGCAGATGTCTTCGCTGCCATCGATGCAGATCCGCCCTTCGAGGCGCGGCGCGATACCAGCCGGGCCAGCCGCCTTAAGGGCGTCGATCACCCACAGCTCCAGATCCACTGAGTCGCCGGTATCGACCTTAAGATCAGGCTTGAGCATCGTATAGCCGTCTTGATCGCCATTGGGATTGACCAGGAAGTCGACCGTCACGAGTAACAACTCCTCTTCAGGCGCTATCGCTCTGGGCCCGTCCGGGGTTAGTAGCGTCAAACGATCGACTTCTCCTTGTTGATCGTGACGATAAGCCAGGCCGGCGATCTGCAGGAAGTGACCGTTACCAACCCAATCACTGACTGAGTTCCTCAGCACCTGCTGGAGGACCGCACCACTGACCCGCAACAGCTGGAGGCGAGTGGAGTAAGGAAACATTGCTTCGAGATGCCGCCGAGTGATCTCGGTGCCGGCGGGCAGGTTCTGGTTGAGACGCAACCCCCCCGAGTTGAGAATCGCGATCTGCGCCCCATGATCAGCAAGGGCAGCCAATGCCTGGTCGGCGAGCCAATTGCCGAAGTTGGTCTCGTAGCGACGAATGTCGAGTTCTTCCGCCACCAGACGATCGGCGGCGAGGCCGAGTACCTTGTCGACACAACCAGGGCTCTCCGCTGGTGTCTGCTCGCTACAGAATTCCACGTCGAAGCGGGCAAACCAGCCCTCGACCCGCGCCGCGACCTGCGGATCGGGCGGCGGCCCCTCGGGACCAAGCTGCTGATAGCGAAAGTCCACCCGCGGCGGCCCAGAGTCGTCGAGGGTTACTCGCACCACCGACGCGCTGCGCACGTCGGCATCGGCCTTGATCACCAGCCGACCATCCACCGAGCGGCTCAGCCTCTGATGCTCATGACCGCCGATGATCAGGTCCGGACCGTCGTCACCGAGCGCGGCGAGCAGCTCCTGGTCGTCGCTCACCCGCAAATGGGTGAGAGCAACCACTACTTCAGCACCCCGCTGGCGCAGTTCGCGAGTCGCCCGGCGAGCCACCTCCAGCGGTGAGCGAAAACGATCGATGTACTCGGCCTGCTGCGAGTCTATGGTGAGACCGAACACACCAACCCGGACACCGCCGCTGTCGACCAGGATGGTGTCGAGCAGGTTATCGCCGTCGATCAACTCTCGCCCATCTTCGTCGTGACCAAAGTCGATATTGGTCTTGAGCCAACGGAATTCGCTCTGGTCGATGCGCTGGTCGAGCTGCGCGGCGTATTTCAGCTTGCTTCTGTCGAATTCATGATTGCCGAAGGTGACGATCAGCCGTGAGTCAAAGGCTGCGTCGTCACCGTCCAGCAAGTTCAACAGATCGACCATCTGGGCCCCCTTGAAGTGCCTGCTCAGCAGCGACGGCGACAGCAAATCCCCAGCATGGAGCAGCAGAAGATCGGGCGCCTCCTGTTCCAATTGCCGGCGCAGCGCGCGCAACCGCGCCATCCCCCCACTCGCGCCGCCATCAGCCCCCTCGATGTTGTAGAAGTCGTTGATGCCGAGGATGGTGAAGCTGCGCTGCGCCCCGCTGTCGCCGGCTTCGCCGTCTGCGCCCGAGGCGCCCACAACGGGCCGATCACGGCGAGTCGAGGTGCAGGCGGCGGCAAACAGCAGTCCGGCGGCCAGAAAAGCTGCCGCGATCCGGTGGGTCGTGCCCTTTGTCGTCACATTCATCAAGCTACTGTAGCGCGAATCGGCTCAGACCGAGCCCCCTGCAGCGTGATCGACGAGGACCTCGAACGAAGCATGGGTCCGCAGCAGAGAACAAGGCCATTGTGCAGTGGCGGGCCCATCGACCAGCCGCCGAATGGCCTCTGCCTTGCCGCCACCGGAAGCCATCAAGAGCAGATGCCGCGCATCGCGAAAAGCACCCATCCCCAAGGTGATGGCCCGCAATGGGCAATGGGATGAAGGCACCGCTAAAGATTCGGCCAACGAATCGCCCAATCGCACCAGATGGGTATGGTCGTCGATTTGCTCAGGCAAGTTGTAAGCAACATGGCCGTCCGCGCCCACGCCAAGAATCGCCAGGTCGAACCCGCCGGCAGCAGCCAGCGCCCGGTCGTAGCGCCGGCACTCAGCCGCTGGATCGGCGCCGCTGTCCGGGATGTCGCAGCGGCTCCGATCGAGCCCGATGCAGCCCCAGGCGTGGCTCTCCATGAAGGAATGGAAACAGCTGGCGTGGCCTCGTGGCAGCAGCAACTCGTCAATGTTCAAGCCCCGCGCTCGCGACAGATCAAGCTGACCGTCGCGGAAGCGGCAAGCAAGCTCCTGGTAGAGAGGGACCGCGGTGCGACCGGTCGGCAGACCAAGGGTCAGATCCGGCTTGGCCGCCACCGCCTGGCAAACGAGGTCCGCGGCCCGGCGAGCCACCGCCTTGGCATCTTGATACACCCTGACTTTCACTCGCCGATCTCCTCGTCACCGTCAACATCTCAGCACCGTCGACCGCATCAGTCGCTACTCTCGCGCCCCTTCACTCAAGGAGCCAAACCGGCAACAGGTCGCTCAAAGTCAGAGCACCGGAGCGATGCGGCGCTGAGGATCTCATCGCGGTCACGATCGGTCAAGGAGGGGTCCGACAGACCCCCCGAAACCTCGCCAAGCCGAGGAAATCACTGTCCGGCTTTGGGGGCTACAGCGGCTCTGGCATCCGCCGCCTGCAGCTGACAGTACCCGATCGTTGCATAAGATCTCCCCTCAGGCGGCCGCTCCGAGCGTTCCGAGGTAGCTAAGAAACTCATGCTTGAATGCCCGATTTACCCCAAGAGTCCGCGTCAGGAATCCTTGTGGCCGAGTCCAACGACCAGCTAGCTGAACCAGGCGCCGTCGCAAGGTCGCAAGCCGTTCGAACTTCCACAGCGGCGCGCGCTTCTCGCTCGTCTGCCGCTCCGGCAGACGAATCTGCATCTGCAACTCGCGGTTGCGGTTGTGGGCAAAGATCGTTGCCAGCAGGTACACCTGATTCCCGAGCAGCTTGCGCACCGGAATGTAGTCCCTCTGCCCCTCGGAGTTCAGCTCACCGAAGATCGCTTCTTGGGCACCTCTGCCTTCGTGGAAGGCGACGGCGTGGCGCGCGGAGATCACCTTATTCATCACCACCACTTTGAATTCGTTGCCAATGACCTGGGGGATGAAGAGGTCCAATTGCAACGGCTCTTTGCGCTGCACGGCCTTGGCGGATCGAATCGCGAGAAACCGAGCGCGGCGCTTCCAGCTCTTCGGCTTCCAGCGGAACTCGAAGTCGAAAACCTTTGTCGTGGCCACCGGATTCCAAGGCGTATCCGCCGCAGACGACCTGACGACGCTGGGGCGAGGAGGTTAAGACTTGACCGCGATAGCCTTGGCTGCCGCTGTCGTGGCCGAGTACTGCGAGATCCTGACCGATGTGGACGGCATCTTCGACGCCGACCCTCGAATTGTCGAAGGCGCTCGGTGCATCGAGCAGACAAACCACCAAGTCGTCGAGGCATTTACTTGCCACGGCGCCCGCGACCGGCGGCTGTGGCGACCGCAGCCAGGCTGTAGATTTCGGTCGGCACCAGACCGCCCGTGCTGGTCGTTCCCAAGGCCGCTAAATCTGCCCGAGTGGCCTCGGAAAGAACCACATCCGTACCATTGGCTAGCAAGGGGCCGGCCACCACACCGCCAAGCACGACGCCGACAACGAAGAGTAGGTTCCACCTGCCGGTCTGGCGCCAATCGTAGTTCAGATAAGGACTCGCTGTAGCTTACCCTGAGAGACCCGCGAACCGATCGCCCTCCCAGCGAAGCTGCCGCCGATGCCAACCCCAAGGTAGGTGCCGCTCATCCCCGGCACACCGAAGAGCAGCACGCTGCGCCAATCCACCTACCGCCGGCCAGCGAACTGCAAGCCACCCGCAGCGGCGATTGTGCCAACAATGAACAATGAGCCGGCGAAAGCCAACTTCTCGTCTTGGCCGATCAGAAAGATCAGCACCGGTACAGTGAGCACCGATCCACCGGAGCCGAGCAAGCCCAACGCCAGGCCAATGGCCATCGCGCCGAGCCAGACCAGAGACTCACCGCGCCTGCCGCTGATTGTCCAGCCGTTGTTCGAGGGCCCGCAGGCGTTGTTCCAGCCGCTCCAGAGCCAACAAGATCATGACGTGGGTTTTCTTGGCGTCGATGCCCACCGGGCTGCTGTCGCTCTCGATCTGCGCCGCGATGCGTTGGTAGTCGTGGTCATTCATAGCTTACTCCTTGAGGGACTCAGGACGCCTGCTCGGACCACCGGGAGAAGAGGTCGTCGACCAGCGACACCTCGCGGCCGGCGCGCGCCAACATGGAAAGGGCCGCCGAAGCGCGAGCACCGCTACGGCAGTGAACCAGCAACCTCCCCGCCTCCGGCACTTCGTCGAGACGAGCCAGCAGGCGGGTGTGGGCGATGTTCAAAGCGCCGGGGATATTGCCCGCGGCATACTCCGCGGCACCGCGAACGTCGAGCACCGTAACTTGGGGCAGGTGGCGAGCCTTCTCCAGCTCGGCAAAATCTATCACCTGGGTCTTAACCATTCCTGGTTCGAAGGTCGGGTCCTCGAGCATCGCCGGGGTCACGAAATCGCCGACTTGATCGAATCCGATGCAGATGAGATCGCGAATCGCTTCCTCGATCTGCTCCTCGTCGATCACCAGGATGATCTTCTGTTCCAGAAGGGCGTAAGAGCCGACGAGCGAGAGAAAGGTGCGGTCGAAGGGAGCGTAAAGCGAACCCTCGAGATGGCCGTCCATAAAGGCCAGACGATCAAGCCGGGTGTCAACGACGACCGTCCCCGCTTCGCCCATGGCGGTGGTCAGCTCGGCGGTACTGAGAGGCCGCGCGGCAGGCAGACCGCCAAGCACCGGCGGGCCGGTCCGGTTGAGCATCTTCATGGTGGCGAAATAGAGCGGCGGCTCGGGTTGGCCGCCAAGGATCGACTCGACAAAGGCGTCCTCGCCGCAGCTGGCGGCGTCGATGGAGGCATTGTAACGCTTCTCATATCCTACCGTCGAAGAAGGCACTGCGCCGAGGGCCTTGCCACAGGCGCTCCCGGCACCGTGGGCCGGCCACACCTGAACGAAGTCGGGCAGGGCCAGAAAGCGATCGACACTGCGATAGAGAGTGCGGGCGGAAGGCTCCCGCTCACCGACCATGCCAGCCGCCGTCTCCAGCAGATCCGGCCGGCCGAGATCGCCGACAAAGACAAAGTCACCACTGGCGATACCGATCGGCTCGGCGGCGCCACCGCCGTGATCAGTGATGACGAAGCTCATATGCTCCGGCGTGTGTCCCGGCGTATGCAGGGCCTTGATTTCGATCTGGCCCACTTGGAAAGTGTCGCCGTCGCGCAGTAGCCGCACATCGTAATCGTCGCCTGCCGCCCACTCGGACTGCCAATCAGGGCCTCCTTCAGCCGACAAGTAGAGCTTGGCGCCGGTCTGCTCGGCCAACTCGCGGGCGCCGGACAGAAAATCAGCGTGAATATGCGTCTCGGCGATCGCCGTCAACCGCAGCCCTTCCTGGCGGACCAGCTCGATATAGCGGTCAACATCTCGCTCAGGGTCGATGATCAACGCCTCGCCGGTGCGTTGACAGCCGATCAGGTAAGAGTATTGGGCCAGCTTGGGGTCGAAGATCTGCCGTAGAAGCATGCTCTATCCTCCGAGTTTTCGATGGGGTCGCTGCGAGGTTACGAGGCAGTGTAGTACGGAGCGATCCAGTAAGAGGCAATCCAGTAGGAGGCGACCCGATCACATCCGGTCCGTTACCGAGGGACTGAAGATCTTCCCCCCCCCCCCCATTGACCTGGGTCAAGGAAACCGCGGACCCCGGTCAATAGCCTCCCTCCGAACACCGCGGCGCAGCCCCAGTGTTGTTGGTTGATCTCTGCGCCCAGTCGGTCGATCCTGGCCAGAGAACCACTCCCTGAAGACTAATGAGGTCCCTGAGATGATACAGAAAGCACTCCTACCAGCGGCTCTGGCCGCCTTTCTGCTAGCCAGCCCAATCTTGGCGGCGGATCCCCCCGCGACGGTAGATGAGCGCCTGGAGCGTCTGGAACGGATGTTCGACAAGTTGGCCAGCGAGAACGAGAGGCTGCGCCAAGAGAACGCCGAGCTGAAGGCCAAACAAGAGGACACCGACGAGAAGATCGAAGCCGTGGCCGACGCTCAACTCGCAGGCGGAAGCAGCGCTGGCGCGGCCGAGAAGAGGCTGCACCTCGGTGGCTATGGCGAATTGCACTACAACAACCTCGACAGTAAAGAAGAGATCGACTTGCACCGCTTCGTAACCTACCTCGGCTACGACTTCTCCGACAGAACTCGGTTCTTCTCGGAACTCGAGGTCGAGCACTCGATCGCCGGTGACGGCAAGGCCGGCGAGGTCGAAGTGGAACAGGCCTACATCGAGCATGATCTCGATGACGACTCCAGCGTCAGATTCGGTCTGTTTCTGATTCCTGTTGGCATCGTCAACGAGACCCACGAGCCGCCGACCTTCTACGGCGTGGAACGTAACCCGGTAGAGAAAGACATCATCCCCGCCACCTGGTGGGAGGGTGGTGCCGGCTACACCCGGCGCTTTGCTGAAGGCTTGACCCTGGATCTGGCGCTGACCTCGGGTTTGAACACTCCGACCTCGGGCGGCAATGCATTCAAGATCCGCAACGGTCGACAGAAAGTGGGCAAGGCCAAGGCACAGAACTTCGCCTTCACCAGCCGACTGAAGTGGAGTGCAATCCCCGGCGTCGAAGTTGCCGCTACTTGCCAATACCAGGATGACCTCACCCAAGGAGCGCTCGACGTCGACGCCACCCTCTTCGAGGTCCACACCGCCATCCAGAAAGGGGGCTTCGGTCTCCGCGCGCTCTACGCATTCTGGGATCTGAGCGGAGCCGAGCCGGAAGCGATTGGCCGCGACGAGCAAGAAGGCTTCTACATCGAGCCTTCGTTCAAGTTCGGCGACAAGTTTGGCATCTTCGCCCGCTACTCCGAATGGGACAACAACTCTGGCAGTCCGGCCGACACGACCAAAGAACAGACCGATTTCGGCTTCAACTACTGGCTCAACCCCAGCGTGGTGCTGAAGGCTGACTACATGGACCAGGGAGGCGCCGCCAACGACAGCGGCTTCAACCTGGGCGTCGGCTACAGCTTCCCCTGAGACTGACGGCAGAAATTATCCAGCTAGACAGGTGACTGGCACCCTAGCTGAATAGTCCGAGCCATCACCAAGACGCCAAAGCAATCACCGCCTGGATCATCGCAACCCCGACCAAGTACTGTTGCTGCCTGAGCCGGGAATCGCTCGCCACCCTGTCGACCAAACTGCGGATCTCCCCCGCCAGCCGCAACTGGCCTGAAGCGTCCAATCCAAAGCTGAGCGTGCCAAAGATCAGACCGAACTTGCGACAACAAGGACAGAGCACCAACACATGATCTTCCCCAAAACGACCGATCTGGTCCGCGTCCGGGGTTGAGTCAGCAACAGCCTGTTCTTCTATTATCGCCGGTAGCGCAGAGAAATCGCCGCGTTGCGGCCGGGGCTGGTGTAGCGATCGAGAGACGACGAGTCCTGCTGCCTACCCAGGACGTTGAACCACTGCCAATGGGAGTTCCGCCGACGACTACCGAACGAGTGGTTTGCTGCGTGCTTGCCGGTAGCGGCAAAGAGAAAGGACACGGGATTTCTCCCGAAGGGCTTTACCGAAGGGGCGACACATCTGCCTGCGGGCCAGGACAGCCCCAGGAGCGTCCGCCGCAGAGGTTGCAGCATTTCTCGATCTCGAGGCTCTTGCGGTCGACAATGGCGATTGCCTCTCCGTCGAATCGGATGACGCTTCTGGCCCGCAAGCGGGCCAGCACTCGCGACAGGGTTTCTGGCTTGATGGTCAATCGTGACGCCAGAATGTGCTTGGGTACTCCCAGAGTGAACCGATCACCGGCTTGAGCAATGTCGGCTTGCTGAAGCAAGTAGGCCAGTACCCTCTGGGTGGCGGTCTGGAGGGTGATCTGCTCGATCTCGTCCAGCAAAAAGCTCTCGCGGCGACGCAGCGTCGCCATCAGCTTGAAGCACAGCTCAACAGAGTCATTCATCAGCAAACGCAACTGCTGGTTGTCAAAGGCCATCAACGAACAGTCCGCCACCGCCCTGGCATTCAGCGTGTAGCGCCCGTCGGGAATGAAGACTGGCCCTTCACCAAAAGTCTCTCCAGGCTCGATGACCGCGAAGATCTTCTCCTCGCCAGCCTCCGACTCGCGAAACAAGACAATACGGCCGCTGCTGACGACATAAAACCGCTCGGCCAAGTCACCCTGGGCGTACAACCACTCGCCACGGCGTAGCTCGACCGGCCGCATCGAGCCCAACATCTTCTGCCTCTGCTCGCCATCAAGATCTTCGAAGAGGTAAATGTCGTGGCTCAGATCGGCGGTGCCGCCAATGCCCTCCACCTCCAAGGCTAGAGGTTGTCGGGACATCGTGCCGGCAGCCTCTAGCATCGGCCTGCCCCCTCTGCCACGGTAGAGCCTTGACCGGGAGCGGTGCGCTGGGACTTGAAGGTTGGTCGCATGGTTGGCGTAGTCCAGGTTCTCGAACAATTATTGAGAATTAGTCTCAATTGATAGCCAAAACAAAAGGCCGCGGGCGGCGCTGGTGGTCATCGGCGAGCCGCAGCAGGGCACGGAACTCACCCTGCGGCTGGCAACGGTGGCGCTCACAGATGGTTCTTGGGCCGGTGGCTTGATCACGATGGGATGGCTTCAAAATAGGCATGGTGTCAGAGAGATTTCATTCTGAAACGATGCGGTCGTGTTTGTCAAATCCGACTATTGGGAGTCGCGCCCGCTAGAGATGTCACTAGCGGTCTGAGTAGGGATATGACTGGCACCCCACTTCGGCACCCCACTTCGGCAGCACCCCACCTCGGCACCCCACCTCCTTCGCCAACAAGCCATCCCGAGAAGGGGCCACTCTCTTGACCTGGATCAAGGGAACAGCGATCAGTCGGTAGTAGTTTCTCTCTAAGTCGACCCAGAGACTGCTAACGTCCCGCTGGTAAAGTCCGGAATGTGAGTTCGCCTATGTACCGCTACTTCTTCAGCATCTGCACGATCCTGGCCCTGGCTCTTGCCGTGGCCGCCA
Organism: Candidatus Multivoradales bacterium; assembly: GCA_965248925.1. GTDB lineage: Bacteria > Acidobacteriota > Thermoanaerobaculia > Multivoradales > J023 > CBDFLE01. The sequence continues at coordinate 451,858 of CBDFLE010000006.1, forward strand.
AGCCTGCCGGGTCGGGGCAGGGTATTTATCAAGAACCTACGGATTTCCTGGACGAGGTCTTCGCGGGTGAGCCGCCGGCTTCGGAGGTTCTGTGGATCACCAAGGCGCTGCGCCCGGAGGTCGAACGTATCCTCGGACATGGCTTGGGAGCGCTGCGCGTGCGCTACTGGCGCCACGCCGAACGCACCGCTTGGATTCTCGATGAGGTCGGCAAGGACAAGCCCATCACCACCGGGGTCGTAGTCCATCAGGGGCAGATCGAACGCACCAAGGTGCTGGTTTTTCGCGAGTCTCGGGGCTGGGAGGTTCGCTACCCAGCTTTCGTGGCGCAATTCAGCGGCGCCAAGTTGGCAGTGGGCGGACTGGATCGCCATATCGACGGCATTACCGGCGCCACACTGTCGGTGCGGGCGGTGAGCAAGGTAGCGCACCTCGCCCTGTACTTCCATCAGCGAGTCACCGCTCCGCGGGACGCTGTATCGGGATGATCCTCCGCCCACGAGGCTACCGCTCGAACTATCGCTCCAAGCGCCGCACCTTCCGCCGGCTACATCGCTACGCCGGTCTGACGGCCGCTCTGCTGGTGGTGCTGCTGGCGACTACCGGCCTGCTGCTCAACCACAGCGCGCGGCTGCGACTCGGCTCTCGCCACATCGGATTCGCGCCTCTCCTCGCTTGGTACAACCTCGACGATACGCCGGAAATCAAGAGCTTCGGCCTAGGCAAGAGCTGGGTGAGCTGTGTCGGCGGGGCGATCTTCATCGGTCGCCAGCCGCTGCAGGCGGTCGCTGGCTGTCCAGTCGGAGTGGTCAAGGCGGCCGAGATGTGGGTTGTGGCGACTCCGCATGAGCTTGTCCTGCTGACCGCCGACGGGGAATTGATCGAGCGCCTGGGCTCGGCCACCGGGGTGCCCCAAGGAATCTCGGCCCTGGGAACTCTCCCAGGTGCAACTCTGGCGCTGGCCACCACCAACGGCTGGCACAGCGCCGACCTTGAACTGCTGCACTGGCAACATCTGGACTCGGACGCGAAGGTGATCTGGAGCCGGCCAGGCAGCACCCCGACAGAACTCCGGGACGAGTTGCTCGAAACTTACCGCGGTCCTGGTTTGACCCTCGAGCGCTTGGTTCAGGATCTCCACAGTGGCCGGCTTTTCGGCCGCTGGGGCACGCTGGTGATGGACGCCACCGCCGTGCTCTGTCTGATCCTGGTGGTCAGCGGGCTAGTGCTGTGGCGTCAAGGCGGCGGCGCCATGAAACCGCCGCCACCCAGCTTCTAAGACTCCACGGCGGCGGCGGACAATGCGCCGAAACCACCCCCTCGGCAAAGTAGTCCAACCTCTCTGAAACCCACCCCCGGTAGCCGGATATTCAACTGCCGGCCGAATCGCGAAAATAGTGCCCAGGAGCCTCGCCAAGGAGGCGTCGGAACATGGCGATGAAGGCGCTGGTACCACTGAAGCCGACAGCCAGCGCGATCGAGGTCACCGACTCGCCAGCGGCGAGCCGTCGCAGAGCCTCGAGCAGTCGCACCTGCTGGCGCCAGCGACCGAAAGTCATCCTGGTCTCGCGGCGGAAGAGCCGCTCCAGGGTTCGCGCGCTAGCCCCGCTTCCTGGCGCCAGATCGAGCAGAGACCCAGCCCACGCCGGATCGGCGACAACCATCTTCGCGACGAACCGAGCACGAGGGTCGCGAGGCCAGGTGATGAGTAACGGCTCCTCGGGAGTCAGCCGGATCTGATCCACCAGCACCGCCGCCAGGCGCCCCTGCTCCACCATGTCGTCGCGCAGCATGCCGAGTCGGATGACTTCGAGCAACAACTCTCGGAGCAGCGCCGACACCGACAAGATAGAGCAGGTCTGGGGCAGAGCCACGCCAAGGTCAGGGCGCAGGTAAAGCGTTCGCAAGCGGACGCTGCCGGTGGTCGCGATCCCGTGCTGGGTTCCACCAGGCACCCAGGCTGCCCGGTGTGAGGGGACAACCCAGGAGCCGACCTCGGTTTCAACCGTCATTACGCCTTCGGTGGCATAAACCAACTGGCCCCACGGATGGCGATGGTTGTCTATGCGATAGCCGGCAGGCAGACGGAGGGCTAGCGAGCGAACCATGATCCGCTCTTCTGGTCCTTCGGACTGTCGTTCTTGCGACATAACTTGGCAGAATAGCGCAAGTCAGCCAACACTGCTAAACCCTACAATGCCAAGGAACCCTCCGACAAGCCCGGCAGAGGAGCCATCGATGCCCAATGACATAGCCCATTTCGCTATTCACGCCGACGATTGCCAGCGCGCCAAAACCTTCTACGAATCGGTCTTTGGTTGGACCTTCGAGCCCTGGGGACCGCCCAACTTCTGGCGCATCCACACCAGCCCAGGAGCGATTCACGGTGCCCTCCAGGAACGCCGGCAACCCGTCTCTGGGCCGGGCATGATCGGCTACGAGTGCTCGATCTCAGTGACCGACGTCAAGAACATCGCCAAGGCGATCAACGCCCATGGCGACCAAACCACTATGCCACCCTGCGAAATCGAGGGAGTAGGAACCTTGGTCATGTTCCAAGACACCGAAGGCAACGTGGCGGGCGCGATGCAATACTTGGCGGGGGTACTCTGAAGCGATCGCGAACTTCACGAGATCACCACCCCATCCTGACCCGAGGCTCACCGACCCTTGGCCGCTGTAAGTCCTACGATGCTTCCTGCCCCCCGGCCAGAAGGGCTACGTCAGCTGCTACGGGTCGACTTCCGGATGGGCCTATGTGGCCTGCGGTTCCTGCCCGTCGGACAGCTGCAACAAGAAAAGTAGCTAGAACTTTGGTTTGGGCGGCAGCGGCCAGCAGGTCCGCCACCGCAACCCTTGTTCATCGGGTAGAGCCTGCCATTGGCGCCCTGAGTCACAATCGCCCGGGGCGCACAGTTTCGTGCCTGTGCCAGGTGAGTCAGACCCGATCCGCAGAGCTTCCCTACCGCTGACGGCAATCAGCGCAGAAGGTCTTGCCAGTGCGCACATGGTAGACCGCGACCTGCCCCGCATCGATCGCCGCGGCACAACCATCGCAGAGGGTACCGACGGTCAGTTTGGTGCTCTCGTAGCCCTCGAAAGGCACTTCCACACCAGCAACTCGGCGGGCATTCGGCCGATCCTTGACAATCGCCCGGCGGAAAATCTCGTCAAGGTCACGAATACGGCGGGCCATCTCGGGCGCGACGCCGTGACTTAACAGACAGTCGCGCATCACATCTTCCCGGTAGTCGAAGAGTTCGTCAGAAATCACCATCCAGTGGTGCGCGTTGCGCGGATGGTTGCCCAGGTAATTGCGCGCACCGGTGAAGGTGGAGTGCATAAAGTTGAATTGCTTGTCGATCGCCCAGCTGATCTGCACCCCTTCAAAGAAGGGTGCGAGGCGGTCATCGGCATAGACCCGGCGGTAAAAATCCTCAAGAATGCGGCGCAGCCCAGAGCGGCCTCCCAGAGCCTCCAGCAGCTCGGGATCCGGCGCCAGCCGTCCGCCGCGGGTTTTACCCTGCCAGGCCGCGGGGTCACCAGGGTCGGGAATCGAGAATGTCTCGGGGGTAGCTGATTTCATAGCAGACGCATCATACCGCAGCAGACAACAATGATCGACCCGTCCCACGGCGCTGATCAGCGGCACGGTCGGCGGCACTGCCGACTTTGGCCGTTCGCGGGCCGATGTCGATGATGCTGTGGTACTGATCGAGAAAGGCAGGATTACCGCCTTTGGCTCAGTGCGATCACTCGCACTTGGTACTTTCAATCAGCGGTTTCATGGCCTCGAACCGCCGTAGCTCGGCAGCACAATACGATCACAAATGGCCGCGAAAAAACTTGAACGGGCGCCGAGCCATTTTCTTGGTTGATACCTCAGCATGGACAAATGAGCGGCAAGGGACTCTCCTGAAAGTCCTACCTCGAAGCCCAAGCCACTGTCGACATAAACTCAGAACGACCACTTCAACATCAGGCTGAGGTCGCGACCGGGCAACGGCGCGACATTCTTCAGCAACGAAGTATGGCTGCGAGCCTGCTGATCACTGAGATTGCGCCCGCGCAGCAGCAGGTCAACAATCTGCTGGCGCAACACCAAGCGATAACCCAGGCTGGCGTTGAGCGAGGTGTAGCCGCGACTGGGATCTTCGTTTTCGGCCACGGCAGTCTGGGAATCGACCCAACGAACCTCCGCCGTCGCGTTCCACAACTCGCTGTGGTAGTGCAGGCTGCCACCCAGCCGCAGAGGCGGGATGCGTGGCAAATTGCCACCACGGTCAAGCTCGGCGTCCACCAGATCGCCAACCAGCTCCAGGTGCAGGTGGTGCTGGTCTCGCTCCCAGAGTTCTAACCGGGCTTTCATCTCAGCTCCGCTGAAACGGGCATCGGCCTGGCTGAAAAGCACCACCGGCAGGCCCTCCTCAACCGCGCCGGTGAAAGCCTGAAAAATGAAGTCGTCGAAGTTCTGGCGAAAGAGAGTGAGCTCTCCCGATCCGCGCTCGGTCTCTACCCGAAATGACAGGTCGAGCCCCAGGCCAACCTCTTTAGTGAGCCGCGGATCGCCGATCTCAAAAGTCTGAGTGGCCGCGTGCAAACCCCGCGAGTAGAGCTCTTCGGCGGCCGCCAATTTGATCGATCGGGAGGCCGAGAGAGCTAGCGAAAATACCTCGTTGGTCCGCCAAACCAGACCCAAGGAGGCGCTTAGGCCATCCTGCGAACGAGCCGGCAAGAGAGAGGCCGCTGTCGGCTTCGCGTCTTGCTGCTCGAAGCGGCCGCCGAACTGCCAAGTCAGCGGGCCGCTGTCGATCTCTTGCAAAACGAACAACGCCCAACGCTCGGTGGTGGTGCGGGGCAGAAATGCCTCGTCGCCGATCGCTTCGAAATCGCTGTCGGTGAAGTGCAGGCCAAAGGAGCCGCTGTACCTCCGTCCACCGACGGCGACCCGGGCCTGCTGCACGAGTTCCAAGCGAGCCTCCACAGAATCGTTGAAGAAGAAAGTGCCTTCCCGATCTCCTTCGAGCTCGACATGCTCATAGTCGGTGATACCAAGACGGACCTTCAGGCCCTCGAAACCGGTGCAGGGCTGCTTGAGCTGGGCGCGGAGGTCGAAGCGGCGTTGTTGCATGTCGATGCGCACCGTTTCCTCACCTGCGCCTGGCGCCGACCTGCCGGGTAGACCGTAGGAGGAGTCGAAGCTGCTCAGCGCCACGCCCGCAAAGCCCCGATCACCAAAGAATCGAGTCATCCCGAGGCGCCCGCCCTGGCTGTCGAGATCAGTGTTGGGCACAGAGCCGAAAGGGGGCTCCTCGGCACCGTTCCGGCCCAGCCGGGCAGCGCCGGGAATCTTGTAGTCGTCGGCCTGGCGAGCGATCAAATCAGCATGCCAGGCCCAGCTGCCCCGGCCGCCATCGAGCTTGGCCGACCCCAGCCGCTCGTCGCTGACCGTGCCAGCCCGCAGCTCGACCCCGCCGTGAAGGCCGGTGCTGCGACTTGAGGGAATCCGCTGGTCAATCACGTTAATCACCCCGCCGACGGCGCTCGAACCATAAAGCAGGGTGGCCGGTCCCCGCACCACCTCGATACGTTCAGCCGATCCTGGATCGGTGGCGACGGCGTGGTCGGCACTCACCCCGGAAGCGTCGCCGGTGCCAATACCTCCCTCGAGCATCCGTACCCGGTCGCCCCCCAAACCGCGAATGATCGGCCGACTGGCACCGGGACCGAAGAAGGTCGAGCTGATGCCAGGCTCGCCGGATAGGGTCTCGCCAAGGCTCGATTGGCTGCGCAGAGCGAGTGCCTGACCGCTCAGACTGGTGACCGGCGCGGCGAGCTCTAACGGATCGCGGGCATTGGCCGAGGCCGAAACCACGATCTCCTCGAAATGGCTGCCCGGCTTGAGCTTGATCTCGATCACGGTTTCCTCGCCGGCCCGCACTTCGAGCCGCTCAACGGCGGTGCCAAGGCTCGGTATCCGCACCTCTAGTAAGTAGGCGCCCGGACGGACGGCAGGAAAGTGGAAAGAACCATCCGCCGCCACCTCTACCTTCAGCGCCAGGTCGGGAATCGCGGCGGTGGCCAGCACCAGGTCATGGTCATGAGTCGGCTTCACCCGGCCCGCTACCGAGCCAGCCCGCGAACCCACCACGGGCAAGCCAATCACCGGCCGGACGAGAGCCGCGAAAGAGAGAGCAAGCAACAGATAGGCGAGCGATGAAGCTCGCCGCGGCGATTTCAGAGTAGAGCTATTCATCATTTGAGTTCCCAGGCGAGAAGGTCTCGCATCTATTCGAAGTGGCCGCCACCGATGGGCATCGGTCAACGCGACAGCTAGGGATCAGGCAATACCTCGCGAGGTCGGGAAAGACCGCGAAGCCAGGACGTAGGCTAGGAAACTCGTCAGGCGGGAGGACCGCGTAAGCTCAGGCTGCTGGGCAGCTCCTGCCACTGCGGCAGCAACACCGTAATCCGCGCTGGCGTGATGCGGGGTAGGAGACCACTGAGCAGGTAGGTTGCGCACTCGACTAGCGAGCGGTCGCCCCAGGCCATGCAGGCAACGCAATCATGGCGGTGCCGATCACCGTTGCCATATAGGCCAGGGCCACTAGCAGAGCCCCGGACAGCGGCGTCCACGAGGTGTTCGGCCTCGCATTCGTAACCGCCAAGCTGCCTTTCGGCACCGTGCTCGTGGGCTGTCCAGCCGGCCAGCAAGACCGGTATCAGGGTCAGCAACAGAGCTGGAGCGATGGTGTACAGGCGCCTCATGCGTTGGCATTATACATGAGAACTCATTCTCAACTAAAGAAACCAAACAGGGTGCGACAGGGTGCTGAACGGGGTGCCCCGGCGAGTGCCATCCACATCGGGCGATTTTCTCTCCAGGACTCTACTTTCGATCTTGGGCCCGCCGACGTCGTTTGAGCGGCGATCAAGAGACCGGTCTAATTCCGCCTCCGCAGCCCCCGCCGCAGAAGGGCCGCCTCTCAGCCAAAAAGTATGGTGTACAATACACGCGACTGTACACCTCTTCTGGGAGCCGCCATGAGAACCAATGTAGTCTTGAACGATCGACTGGTCGAAGAAGCTTTCTCCTTGACCGGTGTAAGAACCAAGCGGGAACTCCTCGATCTGGCGCTCCAGGAGCTGGTTCGGGTGCGGCGGAAGAAGGACTTGACCGAACTCGCTGGCCGGCTTCAGCTTCGCGACGACTTCGATCACAAGGCGATGCGGGCGCTGAGCCGTGATCCTGGTTGATACCTCCGTCTGGATAGATATCTTCCGTGATCCGAGCGGCAGCAGAGGAGCATCTCTGACCGAGTTCCTCGGCGATCATGAGGCCGTCCTCTGCCGTTTCACTCAGCTGGAACTGCTCCAGGGCTGCCGCGATGAACGGGAGTGGACGCTCCTGAAGTCTTACCTTGACACCCAAGACTACGTCGAAACCGGTACCTCGACTTGGGAAGCCGCAGCACGAATCTTCTTCGACCTTCGCCGCGGCGGTTTGACAGTACGCAGCCCGATCGACTGCTGCATCGCCCAACTGGCCATCGCAGCCGATTTGACGCTCTTTCACCGCGATCGAGACTTCACCAACATTGCCAGCCGGTACCCTCTGCGGCAACTCCGGATCGACTGGGACTAACGGTCGTTGCGGCAGGGGCTTGACAGGCGACTCTAGTTTTTCTAAACTAAACGATCGTTCCGAAATAAGAGCCCTGGACCATGCCGCGACAAAAGAATTTTGACCCTGACGAAGCCCTAGCCAAAGCCACGGAGGTGTTTTGGACTCAGGGCTATGAGGCGACTTCGGTGCAAGACTTGGTCGATGCCATGGGCATCAACCGCTTTTCCCTCTACGACACCTTTGGTGACAAGCACTCCTTGTTCCTGGCCGCCCTCGGTCGCTATCGCGCCGAAATTGCTGGGGCTACCTTTGAGAAACTCGAATCGGCTGAAGACGGAGTCGCGGCTATCCGCTCATTCTTTCGCCATCAGGTGCGCCACCTCGCCGGGGAGGGTGCTTTTCAGGGCTGCATGCTCACCAATTGCACGGCTGAGCTAGCCGCCCGAGACGAGCAAGCCGCGGGCCTGGTGCGCCGAGGCATCGCCCGCTCCGAACGCGCCTTCCGCAGCGCACTACAAAAGGCTCAAGCCGCCGGAGACCTCGCCCCCAGCCTTGACATCGATGACCTGGCCCGTTTCTTCGCCACCTCCGCCAACGGCCTCGCTCTGGTCGCCCGAGCTAGGCCAGGGCAGGACTTTCTCGACAGCACGGTAAGGGTGATCCTGGCGGCTCTTGATGGACCAAGCGGGTAGCGTGCCCCTTTTTTATCCCATTACTGAACGTTCGTTCCGATAACTGCCAACCAACCCATAAATTGGAGACCTCAAAATGACTCAGTCCAACCCTTCCCAGCTACAAGAGAAAGTAGCCGTCGTCACCGGTGGCAACAGCGGCATTGGCCTGGCCACCGCGCTGCGCTTCCGCGACGAGGGCGCCTCCATCGTCCTGGTCTCCTCGACCCTCAACCATCTGGGACTGGAGGGATTCTCGGTCTACTCCGCCACCAAGGCGGCCTTGAGGTCCCTTGCCCGCACTTTCGCCAACGAGCTCAAGGGCCGCGGAATCAGAGTCAACCTGCTCTCCCTGGGCCCCGTCGAAACCCCTCTCTGCGGCCGCTTGGGCCTACCGCAATAGGCGGTAGAAGACTTTGGTGCCGGCATTGCCGAGCAGGTGCCCTTGGGCCGCTTCGGCAGCTCCGAGGAAATGGCCGCCGCCGCCGACTTGTTGGCTTCGATGCTCCGCACACAACGCACCTATGGGTAACACTCCGCCCATGGATACGACCATACGCAATCTCGACAATGAGATCTATCGCCAGCTCAAGGCGCATGCGGCGCGAACGGGTCGGACGATCGGCGAGGCGATCAACGAGGCAATGCGGTTCTACTGCGCTGAGCCGAATCCCATTGATCGCTGAGGAAGCCTCTTCGATCTCGAGCCCGAACGCTCTCCCCTAGGCAGCGAGAGGTCGAGTGAGAACATCGACCAGGTGGTCTACGGAATCGATCGGTGGTCGTCCTCGACTCCGGTTTCCTGATCGCTTTTCACAACCAGCGGCTTGACCGCGGTCCCCGAGCCAGCCGGCTAGCCCGGATCCAAGGTCGAAAAAGGTGCCCGTACGAGTGCCAGGTCATCTGCTTGACAAGGTTATCGACCCGGCGGACGAGGACGGCATCTTCTAGTTACTGTGATAGCGTGAGGAAACTCTTGTATTGGGCTTGCTTGGCGGGATCTTGGCGGGCCTGGAATCTTGGTGGGTTTGGAAAATGCTGTCGGCTGAAGTTGACGTCCCCTTCAATGAGCTGTTTATCCAAGCCTATCCGCGAATTGTCGGATTCTTCAAGCGCTATCCGAGAAACTCCGCAGAAGACAGCCGTGACTTAGCGCAGGAGACCTTTCTGCGGCTCTATCGAAAATGGCGAAACGAGGGTACCGAGAAGGTGCTTTCGGAAAGGTTGCTGATCACCATCGCCCTCAATATCCAGCGCAACCGGCTACGGGAATTCGCCGGGCCGCGGCATCCGATCGGTCAGATACCGCTCGAGGATGTCCACGCCGCGACCGGCCCCGGACCGGTCAAAGAAACGCTGGACCGGGAGAGCCTCGAACTGACCCGTCTGGCACTCAAGGAGCTGTCGGAACGCCAGCGCCAAACGCTGCTCTTGCAAGTCCAAGGACATAGCCTCGATGAGATCTCCCGCATCCTACAGATCAAGCCGGGAAGCGTCGGGCACCATATCTTTCAAGCTCGAAAGAAGTTGAAGGATGCCTTGGGAGCACTCTCACCATGGGTGACAGGAGACTCGTCATGAGCGGATTTTCCGGATCTCAAGACACACTGCTGAAAGAAATCATCCATCAAGAGCAGGCGCAGGGAGGCGCCCATCTGCGGGGTGCAGAAGTTGTCGCTTATCACGAGCAGCGCCTGGGGCCGGAGGAGCAGTCCGCAGCCCGCGAGCACCTGGTGCGCTGCCCTGAATGTCGCCACCTGCTCCTCGCCCTAGGGGATACAGCAGAGGATGTCACCTCGGCCCCAACCCCCGCCGAGCCGACCCGCGAGGCGCTGGCGGAGTTTCATGCCAAGGTGCGAACCGCGGGAACAGAGTTACCTACTCGATCCCAGCCGATCGGCTGGTGGAAGATCGCAGCGATTGTTTTGGCGACCTCGAACTTGCTCCTCCTCGGCTGGATCAGCCTCCGCGAGCCCCCGCCCACGGCGGTCGCCGGCAATCTACTGATCGAGGACATCTACCCCATCGACGACCCCTGGCGAGACGGCAGTCCAACGGTGATTCAGCTCAATCCCGAGGTCGAGCAGATAGGTTTTCTACTCCATCTCGGCAGCGACGCGGCGAACTCCCGACGCGAGATCCAGCTGCTGAACAGTGCTGGCGAAGTGCTGTGGCGTAGCGAGTCACTCACCGTCGACGCCCACGGAATCGCCAGCGTTGCGGTGCCCGCGGCACTGTTGCCCGCCGCTCGGTACCGGCTGCGACTCGGCGGCGACTCAGCGCAAGAATTCGCGGTGACGATCGAGACCTTCGCCCGGCCATGAGGGAACGCTGGCGCCGCTGGACAGTGGTGGGCGTGGTGCTGGTCGGGACGGTGTGGGCTGGCCTCGTCTGCGGTCCGGGGTCGCGAGAAGACAGCGGAGAAATACAGGGCCTACCGGTGCGCGGGGAGTCGAAAAGACTCACTCTAGAGGGCGGCGCGACGGCCGTGTACCGAGTTGCTCTGCCGGTGAATCGCTATCTCGAGGTCGCGGTCGATCAGCAAGGGGCCGACGTGCTGATCGAGGTCTACGATCCCGAGGGTCTGAGAGTCCTTGAGGTCGACAGCCCCAACGGCACCGACGGCCGGGAAAACATCTCGCTGCTCAGTGAGACTAGCGGCGACTATCTCTTCGAACTACGATCCCTCAATCCGCCGGGTCGCTCGGGTAGCTTCACTTTGAGCCGTCAGGTGGACCGCGACGCCAGTGAAAAGGATCGTGCCCGCTTCGCGGTGGAGCGTGCTTTCGCCGCTGCCGAAGAGTTGTTTCGGCGCGGTACCGCCGCCGATCTGACCACTGCCCGCGAACGCTTTGGCTCGCTGTTGACTCAGTGGCAGAACCTCGGCCTGGCGGCACGGGAAGCGAACACGCAGATGCGGCGAGGCGATACTGAACGAGCCCTTGGCCTGCACTCAGAGTCGCTGACGGACTATCGTGCGGCCCTCAAACTCGCCGAGTCCCTGGGGGACACCCAGCTCCAAGTGAGTCTCTTTCTGCGCCTCGGTATAGTGCATTTTAAGATCGGCGAAGCAGAACTGGCAGACGGGTTTTTCCAGCGCTCGCTCGCCGGAGCACGGCAGATATCCTCACCGGCGGACGAGGCCGCTACGCTTCACAATCTGGCCCTCGCCGCCACCTCGAACGGCCGTTTCCGCCACGCGGTCGAACTCTACCGCCAGGCCCTGGGAATCTTCGATCGTCTCCAGCTGACCGCCGATCAGGCAAGAGCTTGGAGCAACTTGGGAGAGGTCTACAGCCGGCTTGGCGAGACCCGGCCGGCGGCTCTAGCATTCGAGCGTGCCCTCGAGCGCTTCCGTTGGCTCGGCGACCGGCGCGGCGAGGGCATTGCCCTCAACAATCTCGGCCTGCTGCACGCACGCGGTGGTGAGCTGGCGACCGCCGAGCAGATCTTCAGCGAAGCCCTGCAACTCATGCGACAAGTGGGTGACACCGCCAGTGAGGCCCGGACCGAGAACAATCTTGGCTGGATCGCGGGCCTACGTGGCGCCTTGGACGAGGCCACCTTCCACTACCAGCGAGCCCTAGGAATCGCCCAACGCCTCGGCAATCCGCGCACTGAGGCCAATCTGCTGCTCAATCTCGGCTGGCTGGCCGGAGCACGGAAGAATCTGGAAGAGTCCCTCCGACTGCACCGCGACGCCCTGGCCCGCTTCCAGGCCCTTGGCGATCCAGTCCAGCAAGCACAGGCTCTCTATGGCATCGCCATGGCAGAACATCAAGCGGCAAGAGAAGTCCTGGCACAGGCGGCCTGCGAAGCCGCCATCGAGCAAGTCGAAACAGTCCGCCAATACATGGCCGGAGATACCCTCGGCATGGCTTTCTTTGCCACCCGCCAAGACCTCTACGACTTCTACATCGACCTGCTGATGACCCGTCACCAGCTCGACGGTGGCACCACCTACAGCCGCGCCGCCTTCGCGGCTAGCGAACGCTCCCGAGCGCGCGGCTTTCTCGACCTTCTGGCGACTGCGGAACAGGCCTGGTCGGCCGCATCACCGGTCGGTCTCGAGGCGATCCGTCAGCAGATTCTGGACGACGAGACCGCGCTCCTGCACTACCATTTGGGGTCGCCCCACAGCTACGTTTGGGTGATGACTCGGAGCAGCTTCGAAGTGCGGATCCTGCCGCGATCGGCCGCCCTCGAAGCTGTGGCGCGGCCCGCCTTGCAGCTGCTCGAGAACAGCCATCAACGTCGCTACCGGGAAGAGGCGCAGACTCGGCTTCGTCAACTGGCTTCGGCAGTCCTGTGGCCCGCCCTCGAAGGAGTGAAGGCGAACCGACTGCTGATCGTCGCCGATGGCGCGCTGGCCCGCCTGCCCTTTGCCGCCCTACCGATCCGCGGCGAGTGGCCAGGCGACCGGCCTCTGCTGGCCGCCTACGAAGTGGTCCATTTGCACTCCGCCTCGACCCTGCTGGCACTCCGTCGCGCCCGCGCTGGCCGACCTCCCGCCAAGGCTCGCCTCGCGGTGCTCGCCGACCCGGTCTACGCTCCTTCTGACCCTCGCCTGCCGGCACCGCTGGCCACCACCACTCCACCATCGGGCTCTGAGTTCCCGCGGCTGGTGGCGGCCAGCGCCGAGGCGGCCGCGATCAGCGCCTGGATCCCGGCTGATCAGCGCCTGGTCGCCACCGGAGCCGAAGCCTCCCGACAATTGGTCCTCAGCGGGCGGCTGGCCGATTTTCGGGTGCTCCACTTCGCCGTCCACAGCGTGCTCGACAGCCAGAGCCCGGATCGCTCATCCCTAGTGCTCTCGCGCTGGGACGCCGAGGGCCGGCCGGTTGACGGATTCCTTCGCTTGCGGGACCTGCGGAACCTGAACCTACGAGCCGACACAGTGGTGCTGAGCGGCTGCAGGACAGCTTTGGGCCGGATCTGGGACGGCGAAGGCATTGTCGGCTTGCCGCAGGCGTTTCTGCTGGCCGGAGCTCGCCAAGTGATCGTCTCGCTGTTTCGCGTTCGCGACCGGGCAACGGCCGAGCTGATGGGTCGTTTCTACCAGCGCCACTTCGGCGCCGGCATGCCGGCAGCAGCGGCCCTGCGACATGCTCAGCTTTCGATGGCCGGCGACCCGCGGTGGCAAGCACCCGCGGATTGGGCCGGATTCGTCCTCGAAGGCGATTTTTCCCTCTCCCCCTAAAGAAAGACCTCCTGACCGGGTTCTTGAAGGTCGAGGCGCCACAGCACGGGGCGCCCAATGGACCGCCCTGGACGACGCCGACCTGTGGTCCACGTCCGAGGGGCTCTACCGAGACCACCTCAAGGGAGCCTTCATGAGCGAGATCGAGAGACCCGCTGAGACCCACTCCGAGAGCCGACTGACCACGGAGCACCCACCATCCAACAGCAGCCCCAGTGGCCTGCCAAAGGCCCAAAGGGGCTCCATTGGCACCGGGGGAAACACGCCGCAGGAACCTGGCGTGGAAAATGGCCCCCTCACTTCGCCGATCTCCGAACCGCCGGACGGTGGGGATTGAGCTGAGTTGGAAAATCGTCCCAATGTACGCGAAGCACACCATGTCCAACGCTGTCGATGCCACCACCGGCTGCTCCCTCCACCCTCGGCCTCGCCGCTGCGCCTGGCGCTGGTTGTTGCGCCGAAATCCGGCAAGGGCTCTCGGCCTGCCGCTCGAGGAGCTGGCGCAGGCGATGGCCTTGCCGGCGGGACTCGATACTCGGGATCTGGCCGACACCGGTTGGGCGGTGGTGTTCCCCGAGGGTTGTGAACCGGAGCGCCGCCGGGCGCTCGCGCCCTTGCTCAACCTACGCCGGGAGCAGGCTGGGTGCCGCTATCGAGAGCTGATCTACCGACCGCGAGAAGGGGCCGGCGCTTTTCTCGCCCGCCATGGCGTCGCGCCGGGCCAGGGGCCGGTGGAGCCGCAGCGCCTGCCCTACTATCTCCTGCTCGCCGGCGACCCGCAGGAGATTCCTTTCGCGGTACAGCATTGCCTCGATCTGCGCTATGCCGTCGGCCGATTGCATTTTCCGCGGCGCTCGGGGGCAGGGGCCGACGATGAAGCTCTGTCCCGCTACGCGCACACAGTTCTGGCAGTGCAACTCGGCAACCTCCATCGCGGTCGCAGGGCGGCACTATTCGCACCCAGGTTTGGCGATCTGGTCAGCGAATTGATCAGTGATGAGCTGGTACCACCGCTCACGGCAGAGCTGAAGGCCAGCTGCTGGAAGGTGGACACACTGCTCGCAGCCGATGCCAGCAAGCACCGCCTCCGCGACCTCTTCCAAGTCGAGGCCGCACCGGCCTTGCTATTCGCCGCCACCCACGGTCTTAACTTTCCCCCCGCTCATGCCCAGCAGCTGAGACGCCAGGGTGCCCTGGTTTGCCAGGGTTGGCGATCCGGAGAAGCACCTCGTGGAGATCAAGTTCTCGCCGCCAGCGACCTCGGCGCCCCGGCGGGCGGCCTGGTGGCACTGCTCTTTGCCTGCTTTAGCGCCGGCACGCCACGGCAAGATCGTTTCTCTCTCCTCCGTCAGCCACCACGGCTGGCAAGGCAAGATTTCCTCGCCCGCCTGCCCCTCGACTTGCTGGGCGCCGAAAATGGCGCCCAGGCGGTCTTGGGCCACGTCGATCGGGCCTGGACCTTCTCCTTTCGCTGGGCCGAGGGCTTTCCCCTGGTCACTATGTTCCGAGATGTCGTCCACCGGATGCTGGCCGGCGAGCCGGTGGGCGCCGCCATGGAGGCCATCGGCCGCCGTACTGCGGGTCTCGCCGCCGACCTCCTCGACCCGGCGATGCGCGAGGACGCTGAAGCTCTCGAGTCGCTGTGGACGGCCTATCACGATTGCCGGAGCTTCGTTCTCCTCGGCGATCCGGCGATTCGCTTGGCAGCTGCGAGCGATGCCGAGGGAGACCCATGAGCGCCAGGCGCCCATGGGGCCGGCACAGCCGCTTCGATCGGGGCCGGGCGCTGCTGGTGACCGTTGCCAAGGCGACAGATCCGCCTTGGCTCGGCAGAGTTCTGAGGGAGGGCGGCAAAGCCTTGCAGGACGTGCTGGTAGATAGCCAACGCTGTGCCTACCACCCCGGCAACGTGATGCGCCTCGACGGCCCCGGCGCCAGCCTCAAGATGGTGGACACCGAGCTCGAGCGTCTGGTTGAAGAAGCACGGCAAGGAGACACGGTGATTTTCTATTTCGCTGGTCATGGGAAGCGGGAACTCAACAATGGAGCCATGGCGCTATCCCTCTGCCTGCACGGCGGCCAACTCCTTTCACCGAGCGCCTTGCAGGCAAAGTTGGATTCCCTGGCCGAGAGGCTGGTCGGCGGCAAGTTGGTCATCATTCTCGATTGTTGCTGGGCCGGGGCATTGAACCTTCCAGCACCTCCTTTGCCAGGAGCGGCTAGCCCGCCAGCGATTCAGATCCTCTTCGAGCCTATAGAAAGGGGAGGGGGCCGGGTCGTGTTGGCCGCGGTGAGCGCCGATCAGCAGGCGATGGTGCCTGCCCGTCGCCCGCAGAGCCTGATGACCGGCTTTCTTGTCGATGGACTGCGGGGCCAGGCCGGTGGAGCGCTTAGCGGGCGGCTCGGTAGTTGTGTGATCGAAGTCCTCTCCTGGATGCGGTGGCTGAACGGGTGGAGTCGCCGCTTGCAGGATCGGGGTTGGGGAACGGTGCGGGTCTTCGAACTCTTCGAGTTCGTCAGCCGCCAGGTCGAGAGAGAAGCCCATCGGCAAGGCCTGGCGATTCACACGGTGGTGCTCAAGGCGGACGTGCGCCGCAACTTCGCCCTCGCCCTGCGACTCCCGAGCCTCTGGCTCTGTCTGCTAATCCTAGCGGTCTTGGCTGCCGCTCTGGCCCTGCTCTACTGTCCCGAAGTAGAGCTCGGGCTGCGCGGCCCGCCGGTGGCCACCCTCGGAGCCCAAGTGTTGATCGAAGTGCGCGCCGATCGCTGTGTTGGCGGTGAGCTTGGCCTGGTCGCTCGCGCCGCGGCGGGAGGCGGCTGGTATCTCATCGGCACCCGCCGCATCACGACCGCGGGGGTCTACCCCTTCGCCTTTGAGCCCGCCACCGAAACTCTGCAGGGAGAAGACTCCTATCAGCTGCGGGCCGTGCTCAGCCAACAGGCGCTGCCTCCAGGACCGTTCTCCCTGCCCCCGACCGCCGGTCGCTGGCGCCGATTGCTGATCCGACTGGCGCAAGTTGCCGGGGTCGACCCTCCGCCACCGGCCAGCATCTCCCCACCTACGGAGTTGCGCCTGGGGGCGATAGAAATCCTCAGCATCAACGGACAAGACCGAGCAGCCGCCCAACCGTCTCAGGCGGTGCCGGCGCTCGCCAGCGTCGCTGGCGTGGCCCACAACTTAGAGGGACAGCGGGTCGAGCTGCGGATCCGAGCACCAGGAGCCTCCGCGGTAGAGAGTCGGAGGGTAGCGCTGGTCGAAGGCGGCCGCTGGCAAGTCGCCTCTGTGCCACTGCGCGACGCCTACGCCTGGCATCCCCAAGATGTCGCCCTCGAGGCACGGATCGAGCTTGTCGGCGTCGAACCCTTCGTCTCCGCGGCCTGGAATCTCCGACTCGAGCCGCCGCGAGCTTGGATCATTGCTGCCGCCGACTGGACGCGCGGCGAGCAAGACTGTCGGCTACCCCCTTGGAGTAGCTTCGAGATCCGCGGCAGGGCACTGCATGTCCTCCCAGGAGAGGAGGCTTGTGTGGCGATCCTCGGCGAGGGTAAGACTACCCAAACCGGGCTGTGGTGCCGGCGGGCGGAGATAGACCCGGGCGGTCGCTGGGAGACGCGCATCGAAATCGCCGATGGCGAGCGTTTCCAGCTCTTCGCCGCGGTGTGCGCGAGGTGCCCGGATCGCCGCGGCCTGGCCACCCTGGGGACGGCGCAGCTCTGTCGGGCGAAAGGCAGCGGGCGATGACGTTCCGAGGCGAGAGTCCAACCCGGATGGGAGCGGCACTGCTGCGCCGGCTCGGCGTTTCTCGATTGCGGCTCCCCTGCCGACTGAAGAGGGTGTTGGCGGTGCTGTGGCCGCTCCTGATGCCGCTGCCCCTGGTCGCCGGGGCGCCAGTTTCCTCACCGGTCAAGGTAGAGATCGTCTCTATCGCCGGGCGGAAGGTGCGGCAGGTGGTGGAAGTAGAGGCACAGGAGGATATGGCCGGCACCCTGGCCACCATCTCTTCCGGTCTGCCCGAATCCACCTGGGTGCTACAGATTGCCCGCCGTGAAGTGGGGCAACAGGACTGGCACATCTTGCGCCCTCTGGCCAAGCTCGAGGTAGCGCAACGGGAAATCCAGTGGCGGCTCACCGGGGTGGATTTCGGTAGCGGCCTGGCCTTTGGCGGCTGTGGTCGCGACTTCGAAGTGATGGCGGTCGCAGCTACCCACCCCCTGCCCCTATCGGCCTTCGGCGAGATGGCCTTGAGCGCCGCCGCCGCGCTCTCCGCGCCGGTCAAAGTGCACCGCCAGGCGTGCCGCCTGCCGCCGCTACCGGCTCCACAGCCCAACATCCGTATCGCCGAAATCGGCACGCGTGCGGTAGATCCCGACAGCAGGTACGAGGTCCGCCTGCAAGAGACCCTCCACGGCGAAGTCATAAAAACGGCCGAAACGGTCGTCAGATTAGTGGTACAGCCGCTCAACGTGACCGCGAGGTGGGTGATGGAAATGGATCCGCAGATCAGCGGACCACGGTGGACCGGACAGGCTCTGTTCGGGCGCCAAGGGTTGGATGAGTGGGTGGATTTTCTGGTCTTTGCGGTAGTGACGGATCCGCGCCTACCGACCGGCCGAGGCATCAAACCCGACGAGTGGCGCCGCCTGCAGCGCCAGTTCTTCCTGGCCACCTCGCCTGCCATCCTGGTGCGCCGGGTCGAGTTGCCCGAGGGAGAGCAAGGCACCCTCGAGATTCTGGCCATCGAAGGTAAGAGCGTGGCGGAACCCGGCCTCTACTTGGTCGATCGGCTCAGCGGCATTGTCGGCATCCTGCAAGGACATTCCCGATCGCGCAATGAGGATGTTTGGGTGCTGGCCATGGAGCGACACGGTGACGATGTGTGGCGGGTGCTCGGCAAGGCCTCCATCCGTGACCATCGCTTCTGGCAACTTCCACCCACCACCCTGGGCAAGCCGGGAGCGCTTATCGACCTGGTCGCCGTGCTGTCGCCACAACCGATTGTCACTTTGGGCTCCGATGCAATAAATCACGAGATATCGATCTCCCAGCGGGTGCAGGTGATCCTCGACGACCGGTCGCCGGTGGAGCTGCTTTGGACTTGTGTTGGCGGCCAGCAGGCCGCCGAGCTGGAAACCTTGACGGTACCGCCGTTCGGTGATTTGGCAGGACTGGTCGGCGGACGCCCGCTGGCGCCTGAAGAGCAAGTCACGATCTTCAAGCGGCGGCCTGACAAGGGGCCCTGGCAGCTCCTCCGTCATGCCAGCTTCGACAGCGAGCAACGCAGCCATTGGTCGGTCTTGCCGGTGGAGCTCGGCCGACCCGGCGAAAGCTTGCTGCTGCTGGCGGCGATCACCCGTGGCGAGGTGCGCGACCCGGAGAGCGCCGATCCTGGCGCCATCGTACGCCTCTCCCACCTGCTCGAAATCAAGATCAGGAAGACCCGCGGAGCCTACGGCAGATGCCGGTGAGAGCCCTGATATTTCTGGCTCTGCTGGGCTGGCCCGGCCTGGGGCAAGGCCAGCAGCCGATCGCCGGTGGACCAGCGCCCGCGGCGACTTCGATACATCCCAGCTACGGCCCGCTGATCCATCTTCGGCGCCTCGGCGGGCTCGCCCTCGAGCCTGGGTCGCCGCCGCTTCGCTTGGATGCTTACCGCGCCTGGGCGGGGCTCGACGCCGACCTCGAAATCTGGCCACCTTCAGTGCCTGCCGGAAGTGTCTGGGTGATGGTCCAGGGCCGCAGTAGCGACACTTGGCTAGCCTACGGGCCCGCCAACCACAGCCAAGGAAGGTGGATCGTGCCCGGCGTTCGTCTCGGTGAAGGCATCGACCAGGGGCGCAGCTACCAACTACGGGCGGCGATCCTGCCCGAAGATCTGGTGCCACGCTCCGGTCATCCAGTGGTGGGTTGGCTGGCACGGGCGCTGGTGTTTTCGCCGGCAGTGTCGATCAGCGTCGAGCATCGTGCGGTCATACCCCTGCAACCCGCTGGCGCGGCCCGCTTGTGGATCTCGACCATCGATCACCGCACACCAGCAGTGCTCGAGCCGATGGCAACGGCCGCGGTCGTCGAGGTCGAGGGAACACTCGCTCTTCCAGATGACCTGGCCACAGCAGCAGTGAGCGGCGAATCGCCCCAAGTCTATGTGGTGGTAAGGCCCGCTGGCGGCAGCGGGCGGCGGGTCTTCGGCCCCGCCGGGATCAGTGGCGGGACCTGGCGGCAGGCCGAAGTAGCGGTGGCGGAAGCTGGAGAACGGCATTGGCTGCACTACCGGCTCCATGCCGTCTTGGCCTCAGAACCACCGCCGGGGGATCTCGAGAACGATGCCGCCTACAGCCGTTGGCGACACGGTGCAAGGGCGGCTTCCCGCTCCATCGATCTCACCATTCGGCCACGAGAGACACCGCCTAGTCTGCCGGCTCCAGAGATCTACCTCGAGGCAGTGAAGACCGCCCAAGGCGAAATCCTCGGCGACCAACAACCTGTCTTCGTGCGCACCGACGACCCGATTGTCGAGATCAGCGGCCGGGTGGAGGGCGCGCCTCAAGGCGCCTATGTCTGGGTGCTCGTTCATTCGCCGAACACCCCGGTCTGGGAGACCCTGGGGCCGGCCCTGCTCGAGCCTCCGCGCTGGCGGCTACCGCTTGCCGCCGGCAGTCCCCGGAGCCCCGCCACCGGTTCGCGAATGATGGCCATCTTGACCACCGAGGCCCAATTGACAGGCTGGGTGAGGTACGCCTCCTGGCGGCGCCGGGCTCTGGCGGTTTCAGAAAGCCTGAGCTTGCAGTTCGTGGGCGCTGGCGAAACGCGAGACCAGGGATCTGCCGAATCCAGCCTTAGGATCCGCCGTGTCGCGGGGACGGTAGTCGGCAAGGCGCCGGCCGAGGCGGCATTGAGCGACGATCCGTCGGTACAAGGTTCCGTCACTGGCCTGCCCGCGGATGCCGGAGTGTGGGTGGCCAGCCGCCCCCTCAAGGCGCAGCAGTGGGCCCTCAGCGGCCCGGCGCTGATCCACGGCGACCACTGGTACTTGCCACAGGCGCGCTTTGCCGACGGCACAGAGGCGACCGATCGCCCGGGGGAGTTTGACCTTGTTGCCCTCGTCGCCACCGGTGAGCCACCGGCACCAGCCATCGCCCAGACCGACCTACGCTGGCTGGCCCGCGCCACCTCACCGGTAGTGCGGATCCGTGATCTCGATGCCAAGCCGCGGACCCGACAGCGGCGAACATTCACTTTCTGGAGGGCCTTGCCGATGGATCTATGGCTGCTACCCCTGGCGATCGTGCTGCTGCTGGTTGTCCTGCTCACCCTGGCCTCCCTATTCGAGACGTTCGCTCGCCTCTGCCTGGACCTCGCCCAGAATGTAGATCGGCTCAGCGTCTACCTGCACCGGCAGTTTGCCTACCTCCCTAGAACTCGGGCCGACGCCTCGGTGATCGGACTCATCGTGCTCGCCATAGCTCTCTTTGCCATCTCCGTCTACCTACCCGTTTACACCCAAGTCCTGGCAACCACCTTCAAATTGACCGAAGAGGTGGCGAAAAGCCTTGCCTTGATGCTGGTCTGCGCCACCGGCCTGGCCGGCATCCTCATTCACTTATCGCTCGAATTCGAAGACCAGGAACGGGCGGGATTTCTGTCCAATTTTCTCGCTAGCCTGTGCATGTGCGTGACCCCACTCCTGTGGTTCTTCCAGGCGGTGGTCTACCACCACTTCTACTCGCAACAGCTCGGTTCCGCCGGGGAGGCGTCCCTGCCCTTCGCCATGGCCCTGGCGGCGTTCTTTATCTCCTTTATCGAAACCCTCGCTTTCTTCTGGGCGACCCGTCTCGGGCTCGGCGTGATTACCTGGCTTTGCGTACATCTGCTACTCGCTCCATTGCACCTACTAGCCCGCCTGGCAGAGTTGGCCGGGAAGTCTCGGCAACCTGGCGACATCCACAACAAAAGTGAGGCAAGCCCATGAAAATGTTTCTCGTCGCTCCTATTGTGCTCATCCTGATCGCCTGCATTATTTGGTATCTTGTCAAACCAGATCCCTGGAAACCAGAGGGGGAGACCTATCGACGCGACATCTTCCTACTGATTGACCAGACTCCGTCGATAAGCGAAGAGGAATTCGGACTGCTCAAAGACCTAGCCTTGAAAAAAATAATAAAGCATCTTGGTCCGGGTGATCGGCTCTCTTGCTTCAGCGTTGATGTGGAGTTCACAGAAGCAGATGACCTGATCTTCGAGGCCGCGGGAGAGTTGCCGAAGCTGCCAGACAACTATCCGGTCGAAGAAACTGATCCATGGCCGGAACGAGCGCGATTGGACCTTGCCCGCCGGTGGGCGTCGTTCGAGCCCATCCGGGCGGACTGGGTCGAAAAGATTACCGCACTCGAACTCTTACCTCCCACCAAGAGCAGCGACTATTTCCCGGCCATCGAGTATCTGGGCGGGCTGATGACGACGAGATGCAAAGCCGCCGAGTGCTGGCTGATCGTCCTGGGAGATCTCAAGCATGAGCCCTTGTCTGATCTCGAATCCATGGCCGACGACCTAGCCACCCCGAGCTTGTTCACCGGGGTCAAGGCGCGACTGGTGTCGCCTTACGGCACAAACTCCGACGCAGAGCAAAAGAAAATCGAAGGCGCCTGGGAGAAGTTCTTCCCTCACCCAGACGACCAAGACCATCTATTCAATTCGCTTGTCGGTTTCTCCGGCCTACCCGAAACCAGCGCACCGCGTCCCGAATCCCTAGCCAAAAACCCTACTGAACCGCAAGGGGGTCCATGATGTCCACAATTCCGAATTCTCCGATCCGTACTCTGGCCAAGACCTCGACCAGGCGCGGCGGGCCTCGCGGGTCGGCAAAGTTGTTGGGGCTTGCGTTGCTAGTTCTCACCGCTGGTGGCTGCGCTTCAGCCCCTGCGGCCCTCGACGTACAGCCGCGGACCGAGTTGGTCGCTTGGCAGTTCGACCCCTCGTGTGCTGAGACGCAGCCCTGTCCACGGGTCTACATTCGCGGACGGGCGCCCGCCGGGCTGGCCGTCTTCGTGGCGGTGGCTCCCCTCACCGCGGCTCCCAAGATGTGGATCCAGCCGCCCATCCTAGTCCGCAGAGACGGCTCTTTCGAAGGTCTTGCCTATCTCGGGTCCGAAACCCAAGGCGCTGGCCAGAGGTTCCAACTGCTGGTCCTGGCACATCGGGACCCGCAGCGTTTTCGCACCGAGGAAATCTTGACCGACGTCCCCCTCGACTGCACGGTCAGCGATCCTGTGACCGTCCAACGAGTCCACTAGAAGGGAGGTCAGAATGAAAGTCTTCTGGATCTGTACCCTGCTCAGCGGGTGTTGGGCCGCGGAGGCCTTCGGTCAAGAAGAGAGCCGACTCGGCCTGAGACAAGAACCCTAGTTATCAATCGATCAGCTTGGCAAGCCGTAGGCCGAGGGCTTCGAGTTCTTCGGGCGCTGCCTCGGGCCATAACACCTGACCGCCGACGAACGCCGCGTACTCGATGCGGGCCAGCTTGCGGCAAGAACTCGGATCAGCCGAGCTGCGACTGCCGCGCAGCTCGGCGAGGTAGTCGATGCGGGCTTCATCGACCCGGCGAACCTCCGCTCTGACCTGCGATTCTACCGCCCCGAGATTCCGCATCCCCAGCTCAACAGCACCGTTGAGGCGCACCGCGAGATGATTCAGCCGTTGCAACCGCGAGCCAACATCGCCCTCGGCGGTAGCTAGAATCAGTGCCGCGGTGTTGCGCTGCCGCCAGAGGTCGGTCATTGCCGCGACGAACTCCGAATGCTCGCGAAAGTGGTGGTAGAAGCTGCCGCGAGTACGATCCGCCGCCGCGCACAAGCTCTCGAGGGTCAGCCCGGCCGGCCCTTGGCCGGCGAGCTGCCGCAGCCCCAATTCCAGCCAATCCCGCCGGGCGAAGCGCTGCCGCGCTTTCATCGCCAGAGACCGAACAGGCCGAGCACCGTCACCGGAAGAAACAGCGCCCACTGCGGTAGGTGCAGAGGCTTCTGCTGCTTCCACACCACCAGCGCGCCGCTCCACACCGTGAAGGCAGCGGCCAGAGCGGTCATCAGCACCGCCAACTCGATCGCTTCGGGCCAACGCGCCGCCCAGGCAAAGCTCACCGGCATCGCCACCAAGACGAGGGTGACGATGTGCCAGCAATAGTAGTTGGTGTACTTCGCCACCGGATGCAGGTAGCGCGCCCGCAGCAGCGGCCGAGCACTAGTCGGCCCACCGAGGAAAACGTGCAGGCCGCAAACCACCGCTGAGACCGCAGCGGCACCATATAGAAACTGACTAGCCATCACTCTTGCTCCTCTGAGTCGTTCGAAACATACCACATGGTATGTTTGTGAAGACTGCTAGTCGCCCCGCTATGGGCCGCGCCTACGAGCGGGAGATGCCGCAGCGGAAGTCCTTCGGGGTCACTCTCCCCTGAGGCGCAGGGTCACAGTCGTCCTCTCCCCTTCTATAAACGTCACTTCCACCGGATCGATATCACCGGCGGAACTCCGCCCCTTGACTCGATAGCGCCCTGGCGCCGCCAGCCGCGGTACCCCCGGTCGTAGAATCCCGCCGCTGTAGATCTGCCCGTCAAGGGGCTGGATGAAAGCGCGGTCAGGCTCTCTCGAATAGTTCACCGAGGGTGCGTAGTTGACCACGAGCCAGCCCATCGCCGCCGCCTCGAAGGTCACCCTCACGGTCTTGCCGCTAACGATCTCGATCTCCCGCGGCTCGAAGGTGCTGGCGGCGGCTTGACCGACAACCTGGTAACGGCCCGGCACCAGCATTTTGGGTGCCCTAAGATCGCCATGAATGCTGTCCTTGCGATCTAGCGCGGTAGCATTGTACCGATCAGGCATTCGCCGATGGTCGGGAACTTCGCAATCGTCAGCTTCAGGTAAGGCAGGCACGCTCTCCGGTGATTGAGTTGAACTTATCGACTAGCGACCGCCGATACCGCTTCGCGTACACCTTCTGCCGAGCAGCAGCCTACTTGGCGCTCAGCGCACCCATCTGCGGACCCAGAAGGTCAGCTGATCGAGGGCGGTCACGACGCCGACAATGGCCAGTAGCAGCACTGCTACTTTCTCGTATTGAAAGCCGCGCACGTAGAGCTGAATATAGTAGCCGATCCCGCCGGCACCGACCAGGCCGAGCACCGCGGCGTCACGGAAATTGAGTTCCATGCGGTAGACCGAGAAGGCGACCAGCTGGGGTATCGACTGCGGCAGCAAGCCAAAGCGCAGGGTCTGCGCCCAACCCGCGCCGGTGCCGCCCACCGCCGCCAAGATCCCCTCGTCCGCGGTCTCGAACTCCTCGGCGAAGAACTTCCCCAGCATGCCGATCGAGTGAAAGGCGATCGCCAACGTGCCGGGGAAGGGACCCAGGCCGACGGCCGACACAAAGAGGATCGCCACCACGATCAAGGGCACCGAGCGGATGGCGCCAAAGAACAGCTTCACCGGCTGGTGAATCCACGGCGAGGTGATGTTGCTCGCCGCCAGAAAACCCAGTGGCAGTGCGATCACGATGCCGACAGCGGTACCGGCCAGAGCGATCATCAGAGTCTCGAGGGTCGACCGCCAAACCACTCCGGCGACGCTCCAATCGGGAGGCACTAGACGGCCGAAGAATTCAGCGAACCTCGGACCTGAGCGCAACAGGGCACCCAGATCAACTTCCGACTGGACCAGCGCCCAGACGACCAGAGCACTACCGACCAACCAGCCGAAGTTTTGCAGCAGCACTCGCCGAATCCAGCGGCGGCGCAGAGTCATCGCTCTTCTCCTCTTCTTCCAATGCAGGTTCTTCCGCCGCTGGCCGACCGCGGTAGACCAGTTCGGCATCAGCAGCGGTGAAATCTTGCGGCTGGCCGTCAAAAACGATCTTGCCGTTGGCCAGGCCGACGAAACGGCTGGCGAAACGCCGCGCCAGCTCCGGCTGGTGCAGGTTGACCAGCAAAGTCACGCCGCGCCGCGCAACACAATCGACGAACAGTTCCAAGGCGTCCTCAGCCAATTCGGGGTCGAGGTTCGATACCGGCTCATCGGCGAGCACGATATCCGCCTCCTGCATCAGGGTGCGAGCAATCGTGGTCCGCTGGCGCTGCCCTCCAGACAGCGATTCAACCCGCCGTTCGCCAAGACCGTCGAGGCCCACTTCGGCCAAGATCGCCTCGGCCCGTTGCCACTCGGCAGCCGGAAAGATCCCCGCCAGACTGGCCAGCCGACCGACCCGGCCGAGGCAGCCGGTGAGGACGTTGCCGATCACTGACAAACGCGGCACCAGGTGGAACTCCTGGTCGATCATCGCCACTTGCCGTTCCCGGCTCCGGCGCTGGGCGCTGCCACAGGGATCCTGGCCCAACACTTCGACCTTGCCGGTCGACGGCCGCAGCCGCCCTTTGATCAACCGCGACAAAGTGGTCTTGCCGGAGCCGCTGTGGCCGAGCACAAAGACCCGCTCGCCAGCTTGGATTTCCAGCGACTCGATATCGAGAGCGCAGGTCGAGCCATAGAGTACATGGACCTCGCGCAGGCGAATGACCGTCTTGCTCACGGCTGGCCTCTTGGCGGTCGTAGGAAGCCGCTGGCCAGTGCCAACTTCTCCACTTCGGCGAAAGTGTCATGATCGACTTCGACATAGCCATCCACCCCGTAGAGGTTGTTCAGCAGGGACTTGTCGGGTCCTCCAGCGAGGGCTAGTAGGGCCTGTTTCATCTTGTCGATCAACTCCCGCTCGAGCCCGTCGCGAACGACAATGCAATGCGAGGGGATGCGAGGGGAATCTCCAATCTTGAGGATCTGGTCACGCTCCTCGGGCCGCAGCAGGTCGAAGGCAAATTCACCGATGCCGGCAGCGTCTACAAAACCATTCAGCACCGCCCGCAAGGCTTGTTCGTCGCCACCGGCGAAGTAAACATTGTCGAAGAACGACTCGGCCTCGTCACGATGCTTGATCAGCCCCTCCTCGATGAAGATCTGCAACGGGTAGAGATAGCCCGAGGAGGAGATCGGATCGACAAAGGCAATGGTCTTCTGCTCTAGATCTGCCGGGTTCTTGAAGCCCGAATCGCGGCGTACGAAGAGGTTGCTCTGATACCAAGGCCGGCCGCCATAGACCTCACCCAAAACCACCTCGGCAGCGGCTTCGCGGTGGGCGATGACGTACTGCAACGGACCCATGAAGCCCATGTCGGCGGAGCCATTCTTGAACGCTTCGACCACCCCGGCGTAATCGGTGGCGACAAAAGCCCGCACCGAGCGACCGAGCTTGCCTTCCAAGAAAGAAACCACTGGCTCGACATCCTCGATCAACTGATTCGGGTTCTCGTAGGCGATGAAGACCACCCGGAAAGGCTCCTCTTTCGCCTGAGCCGGCGCTGCCCCCGGTAGCAGTGCAAACACAGCGAAAACGGCCAGGGCTGCTAAAGCACGGTCCCAGCGACTCATTTCAACACCTCCCGATGCTCGGTGTAGAGGGACTTGTAAGCGGCCAAATGAGCCTCGGCCTGCGGCATCTTGCCGGCGACAAACGCCGTGCCGGCCTGATCGATGAAGCCGGCCAGGCGATCGAGCACCCCGAGTTGGCTACGATCTTGGACATCCCACTTGTGGGCGCGGATCTCGTCCGCCACCGTCCGCATGGTAATGGCGACCAGCCGCTCTTCGCCACGATCAACCAGAAAATCCCAGGTCGAGAGGAAGAAGGAAAACTCCTCGAGTTCGGCCTCCAAGGTGTAGATGGTGTCCTCATAGGCATCGACGCCGCTGCCCACCAACTCGAGATAGGCGGTCAGGTCGTCGACCTCAAAAGCCGCCAGAGCGAGGTCAAAGCGATCGTCGAACCACTCGACCACGGCGCGCAAGGTCGCCAGCGAGCCATCGTGGAAGTAAGGCGCGGTGGTCGTCGAGGAGAGCAGGGTTGGGGTGTCGAGAGCACCGTCCCGCGAACCTTCGGCGGCTCCCGCCACCGAACCGATATCGTGCCGCTGACGGTCGAGAAAATGATCGGAAGCCACATGGCAGGTGGCGCAGGAGCGATTCCCCATGCCGGCAAAGGAACGGCGGAAAAGCTGCTCCCCGCGCCGCGCCGCGGCTGATGTGCCGGCGATCAGCGAACCATCGTCCGCCAGCTCCGGGTTGGGCAAGAAGTCGAATTGCAGCATGTAGGCGATCAGGCCGTCGAGCATCACCGGCTCTGGCTCGGCGCCGTTGAATTCGTTGACGATCACGTTGCGGGTGAACTCCCGCAAGCTGGCGAAGCGTCCGTCGCGGCCATAGGGGGCGGTGAAACGAATGCCCCTAAGATCGGGCACATCCAGTGGATCGAAAACCCCGTCGTTAGCGTGGGGAGCGAAAAAGGCGTTGTCGACATCGATGCCTCCGGAGCGACTCGATAGACCGGGGATAAACAGCTGTGGATTGGTGATCGACTTGTTGTGGCAGGTATTGCACGAGATCGCCAGCGAGCGGGCCGGATCGCCGAAGATCTGCGGGCTGTCGAAAGCCATGTCGCCGAGGGCGATCAAATTCGTCGCGCTCTCATCGACCCCCCGCAGCACCATGTTCAGAACCTGCCGCGGTCGCGGTAGCTGCTTGTTGAGCTGGGTTCCCGGCGGCAGATATGGCACCAGCCGCGCCTCCTCCTCGAAGGTCGGGCTGGCGATCGGCAGCGGCAGCTTCAGCCGTCGCGCCGCGGTCGGCCGTTCGATGTAGCTCAGCCGCAAGTAGCGCACGATCTCCTCGGACTCCTCGACAAACCTGGCACCGTCGACCGGCACTCCAGCCGCCGCGCCCAGCCCCGGGCTACCTAGAGAGTCATAGAGTTCGAGCCAGCAGAGGCCGAGGCGAACGAACGCCTGATGGTCGCTGAGCCGGATCTCACGCTCGAAAGCGCTCCACAGCTGACGCGCCTCGTCGAGTTCGGCGGCGACCAAGTCGCGGTCCGTCAATGCCCCTCGGGCACGCTCCAAGTGGTGAGACAGCAGGCTGGCAACCGCCCGCGTAGAAGCTTCGAAGATCTCCGCCGCCGCCTGCTGGCGCGCGCCAGATCCGGCCTCGCGCCCCCGCGTCACGGCCCGCTGAACCGCCGCCTCGAAGACCTTCGCCTGGTCCTCGGCAACTCTCCCTAGAGCCTTAGCGATCACTTGGGTATCAGCAATCACAAGGTCCCAAAGAACCGGATTGAGGGCCAGCACGAAGCCGTTACGCCGGTAGCTTTCCGCCACCGGATGGAGCTGCTCCGGCGGCACGATATGGGCCACCGCGGAACTCGCCACGAGCCAGCAAGCCAGGGTAACCAGCAGCCGCGAGCCCGCGGACTTTCGCGAGTGTCTGTGAGTTTGATTCATGGGCTTCACCTATGGCGCCTGACGAGCAGGCAAAGTTTTATTTTTGACTAATCGAAATTATAGGATCACCCAGCCCTAAAAGTCAAGGCTTTGGAGTGAGATATGCCTCCCAAAAACTCCGTCCACCCATGAAATCAACTACTTGCAGGCGGCCACTAATTTTCGTCTCGGTGCAGATGAGGCCATGAACCAGGCATGCTTCGGTCGGTTCCCCACGCCCGCGCGCCGCCTGAGCGGTGGATCTTCCAGGACAGCTAGCAGGCTTGCCGACCGGGAGTCGGCTACTGCCCTCGTGCTCACCTTGACCGCACTCAGCCAACCGGAAGGGCGTCCAGGTCGCGCGGATAGACTTCTAGGGAGGCACAGCGGCATCAACTCACCCAGAGCGGCTTGATCCCCCTCGCCCCAAGCGACTAGCAGCGCGCTGAGATCTTTGTCCATCTCAGTTCCCGGTGGCTCTTGCCCAAAAACACCGAGCTGACCGGCGCTCCTCTGCCGCCAGCAATGGGCTCAGAAGGAACGACCGGGGCCTTCAACTCAGCGGCATAGTTCGCCCACCGGCGTCGCCTGATAGCCAACGCTGAATCTGCCCTCGGCGCTGAGCAGCGTTAGCACCTGGCTTTGGATCGGCTCAATCACCGGCACGCCGATGATCGGGTTGAAGAACTGCGCACTGACTTCTATCAACCCCGCCTGCTGATCGATGTTCAGGGCTGGATCGTCGATCGGCAAGCGAAACACACAGGCTGCCAGTCCCTGCAAGAAGTCGTAGTTCGGTAGGTGGCCCTCTTCGTCAGTGGCCCTGAAGTTCAAGTTATTGGAGGGAAAAGGCACCTCGCCGCAGGTCAGTCCGCCATTGCCAAAACAATCCATCCAGACCAGGAGTTCAGCGCCGCCGGCAAAAGCACCGCCGTTTAGGAAACGACTCTGATAAGTGCTGGGCAACGCTGAACGTGCACTGTAGAGGTTCTTGTAAAACGACTGTGCGTTGGCTGGCGCTTCATTGTCGCCCGCCGGCCCGGCGGCCAAGACGATGGCCTCGAAGCCCGAGGCCGATTCTTGACTTGGATCAACCAACAGAAAATCGCCCCACAGAGCATTGGCGTTTCTGGCCACGCCCGCACCCTCGGCGGCAAAGTAGCCCACTTCGATCGGATAGAGGACTTCCGACGAGCAGTCGTTCAGCACATCGACGGTCATGAATCCCACCGCGGTGGCTGATTCACCGCGATCGGCCGCGTAACACAGACCATCGTCGAGATCGGGCTGGCCGGTAAGGCGCGCATGCAAGCGAGCGAGTTCGTCCCCGCCCAGCACGGGGAGAGTCAGCGGGGCCGTGCAGACTGGGAAATTGAGTAGTGAAAGCTCGGCGCCGGTCTGCGGCAGCTGGCCACGAACCAGTACGTCGTATAGATTGATCGGCACTACATCGTGGCCCTCGAGATAGAGATCGAACGCCAGCAAAGGCCGTCCCCAATCGCTCCAGATCACCGCTCGGGCCAAAGTCGGCTCGGCTGAAGCGTTGATCACCGAGACCAGAGTGGTGAGCTGACTCGGGTGGTCGAGGTCAACCTCGAGAAAGGGAAAGAGCAGGGTCGCCCCAGCGCTGCGCCCAACCCTACAGCCGGGTCCCTCGACGTCGAGATCGATGGTGCCCCCCAACTCCGCCGGGCCACCGGGTTCGAAGTAGAAGATCTCAATGGTGTTGGTTCCAGCCGGCAAGCGGCCGAGGGGAATATCGAGAGTGTAGTCCGCAGTGCCTGATTGTCCATGATCCGGTGCCTCGAGGAAAACCTGCGTCGCCGCGCCGGCTTGGTGTAGATAGAGGAAACTTGGCCCAGAGTTGAAGAGGTGGCAAATGCCGCTCACCCGCAGAATCACGTCGCTAGCGCTGTTCGGCTCGGCCAAGACCCGAGTTTCGGCCTCGTCGACCGTGCAGGGGACCGCGCCGATCACCGGCGTGGCAACAACATATAAGATGGCGACGGCGACCCATCTATGCATCAAAGGTAGGCGCAGCGGCTGTCGAAAAATCTTCATCGCGGTGTCCTCACAAGTGGGTTGATATCTCAGATAGATGCTACCGTAGCATTTACAGCCCCCTTTGAGAACCCCGCCTCCTCAGCTCACCTCGTGCCGTCGGCCCGCAGGCTGGTTTCGGCCCGGGCCACGATCTCGCAGATCTCGCGGATCAAATCGAGAGTGGCGAACATCTCCTGACAGCGCCCGCAGAGATCCTCGGACGGTACCTTGAACGGCACCCCCCGATCGAGAGACTCCTGCTTCGCTTGCAGCAGATCCAGGCAGAGCTGGCGCGAGTGGTCCGCAGCCGGGACATCCTGCGTCGGCGAGTCGCGAGCGAACTCGCGGCGCAGTAACAAGCGGCCGCGATGCACCCGCGTCTTGACCGTGGCGGGCCGCAGGCCGAGGATCGCAGCCACTTTGGCGATCGGCAACTCGACAATCTCTTTCAACACCAGAGGCATGCGGAAATGCAACGGCAACTTGGCGATACCCCGCTCGACGGCTTGCTGAGTGTCACGCCGTAGCTGGGAATCCATCGCAAGAAAGCTCGGTGAGGGAAACGCGGAGGACCGGCCTCGCCGGGCAACATGATATTCAACGACCCTAAAATCGTAAACCCCGGCCAAGCTGATCCGCCCGCCCCGGATCTTCGTCCCCGCCGCTAGCGGCGAGATAGAGTGCCGGGCCATGACCGATCCATCAGCCGCCATCACCGCTCTCGACGGCCATCCGCTGGCCTCCACCCTTTTTGAACCAACGACCGGCAACTGCCGAGCAACCTTGGTGATCGCCAGCGCGACCGGCGTGCGCCGGAGTTACTACCGGCCGTTCGCCGAATTCCTGACCGGCCACGGCCTGCGGGTGATCACCTTCGACTATCGCGGCATCGGCGGCTCGGCGCCTCCCAGCCTGCGGGGCTTCGAGGCCAGCATGGCAGATTGGGCCCAGCAAGACACCGACGGCGTGTTGGCCATGGCACAACAGCGTTGGCCCGAGCAGCCCCTGCTGTATGTGGGCCACAGTTTCGGCGGCCAGGCTCTCGGCCTGCTGCGCCATGCAGGCTGCCTACGCGGTGCGGTCCTGGTGGCTTCACAGAGCGGCTACTGGCGCCATTGGAGTGGCCTGGCGCGGCTGCGCATGTTGGCGCTCTGGTACGTCGTGATCCCGCTGCTGACCACGGTCTTCGGCTACCTTCCAGCCCGCCGCCTGGGCCTGGGCGAAGACCAACCACGGGGAGTCGCCCGCCAGTGGGCCTGCTGGGGCCGCCATCGCGATTACATCTTGAGCGCCGATAGTGAGACTCGCCAACGCTTCGCTGAGCTTACCCTACCGATTCGCGCCTACAGCCTGGCCGACGACAGCTTCGCTCCCCGGCCAGCGGTCACGGCACTGCTCGCCGCCTTCCGCAATGCTGAGATGGATCACCGCCATCTCGAACCTGGGGCGGTCAGACAGCAGCGAATCGGCCACTTCGGCTTCTTCCGGGAGCCCCTGCGCGATACGCTGTGGGGAGACGTTGCCAACTGGTTGCTGCGTCGTGTTGGTGGGTAGCTCCCAGTAGTCGGCCAGCCTTCAGAGCAGACCCCAAAACTACAAAGCTGTGGCGCCTCGGCAGGACACAGATGGCCTTGAATGCGGTGTCGAGGTCGCCACTCAGCTGACCACGGTTGAAAGCTGATCCCAGCGTAAACCGCTGATAACAAGCAGGTACGGGTTGGGTGGCACCTTCTCGGGCGGGTCTGTGTCGTGCATGGCCAAGCCTCCTGTTTTGAGTGACTTCGGCAGGCTGTTGCCCGTCCGGTGGTCTAGGAGTAAGGCGTGGCACGTCGGATGGTCAACCAGGATCGCGCGGAAAGCTGCGCGAAATCTTGGGATTCTTGGAAGTCCTCGGGATGGCCAACCGATAGCCGTGGGGAGTGGCTGAGTTGAGCCAACTGCAAGGCCAGCCAGAGGCCCCAGAATGCCCTCAGAGGGCCGATCTCCGGTCCTCGGCAGCACCACCGACTCGGCGAGATCATGCCTTGAAAGGCCAGTTCAAAGTCGGAGCCAAAGAGGGGCGGAAACGGTTGGGTGGTACCATCAGGCAATGAGCGAAGGAACATCACAGATCCTCAGCCACGCCTTGAAACTCTCGACGGGCGAGCGGGCAGAACTCGCGGCAGAACTTCTCGCGAGCCTAGATGGTGAACCCGACGGCAAGATCGAGTCCGCCTGGGCAGCCGAGATCGAGAGCCGTGCAGCTCGTGTCAGGTCCGGTAAGGCACAAGCCCGACCCTGGAACGAGATTCGCGCTCGGTTTGGTACTGTCAGGTTGAGCCCCGGCGTGCCAGAGTAGGCCCATGAATGAGCCTGCTCCCAGCTACCGAGGCTACCGTTTTCCGCCCGAGATCATCATCCACGCCGTTTGGCTCTACTACCGCTTCTGCCTGAGCTTCCGCGACGTCGAAGATCTACTCGCTGAACGTGGCGTCATTGTATCCTACGAGACGATTCGCCAGTGGTGCATGAAGTTTGGCGGCGAGTATGCTCGGCGGCTGAAGCGGAAGCAGGGGCGGTTCGGTGATTTCTAGTACCTTGACGAAGTGTTCATAAAGATCCAAGGTAAACGGCAGTACCTATGGCGAGCGGTAGATCAGGACGGAAACACTATCGACATCTTGGTCCAGTCTCGCCGGGACAGCCGTGCCGCTAAGCGCTTCTTTTGTAAGCTCTTGAAGGGTCAAGGTCGGGAACCGAATCGCTTGGTCACTGACAAACTCGGAAGCTACGGGGTCGCTCACCGAGAGCTGCTTTCGTCTGTCCCACATGTGACCCAACGCTGGGTGAACAATCGAGCCGAGGTTTCGCATGAAGCCGTCCGGTTTCGAGAACGACAGATGAGGAGATTCAAGACGCCTGGGCACTGCCAGAGATTTCTCTCTGTCCACAGCGTAGTTGGGAATCTGTTCCGGGTCGGTCGTCAGAAGGTCAGTGCAAAGAATTTCAGGCTCCAGCGGGATCGGGCGTTCGGGACCTGGCAGCAGGTGAGCTGCGCCTGACTAGGGCCGGCATAGCTCGTTCTGGCGGCCAGACTCGCGTTGACCTCGGGTAAGTTGGCAATACCATTACGAGGCTCTGTCAATCTATCGTTTTCGTGGACACCGGTGTGCTTCCCAGGGACGGGAACCTCTTTACGGATGTCGAGCAAGTGCTTCATGCCGAGCTAAGGCGCCTTGGCTACTGAAGCGATGACCAAGCGTGAATTGTCACCTGAGCGCGGTGCCCAGCAATGCACGATCAAGCCGTGATTCGCGAACCCGACGGCCCAGCAGAGTTCGAAATTGGGCTCAAAAAACCACGGGGCTTTGATGAAGCCGAACGAGCCTCACCGTCGCTGTTTCCAGTGACGAGGATCACGAGATAAGTGGCTGATCGACAGAACCCGAATCCGATACCGCTCGATCCGATAGAAGACCCCGTACGGGAACCGACCGACAGTCGCCCTCCGGACGTCACGATAAATCGCCTGGACAAGACGGGGATTGCCGGCGACCGCTTCGAGCGTACCTTCCACGGCGTCGATGAATCGACGACCGAGACCTGTTCGCTGCTGCTCGTACCACCCGGAGGCTTCGATAAATTCGTCACGAGCCTCGTCGAGGAGGATCGGCGGCAACCGGGTCATAGAGCCTTTAGAGCCTGCTTCTTGACCTCCGGCCATGGAGTCCCAGCCTCGGGGTTGAAATCGGCCACAGCAATTCTCTCGTCCAGGAGATTTCGCTGCCACTCAGGCAGTGGCGGCTCGACGGATTCGCCCAAGCTCTCCCAGATTGCCTCTACGACTTCAAGCTGATCCTCGACCGGTAGCTCAAGAATCTCTTCCTGGAGTTGTGCCTTCGTCATGGTACGCCCAGTCTAACCTACTCATCATCGAGGATCTCGTCATTGTCCGGAGAACTCCACCCCCCGCCGCTCCCACCTCTTCCCCATTGCCAGCTCAAACACCCGAGAAAACGCCCCCGGCTGCGCCAGTCCCTCCTGACTCGCCTCCCTCTCCCACGCCGGCACAGCCCCGAACGCCCGACTCACCGCCACCATCGCCAGAACGAGCCCAAGGTCAACGCAGACATCCAACGCACAGAGATCGCAGATCGGCTCATCATCCCGATAGGCCACCGGCCCGACCCCCGTCGGGCACTCACAGATCGCACACGGCACCCCGGGTTTCTCGGCAACGCGAATGCTGTAGCGGTGATCAACGGCAGGGCTCTCACTCGACTTCGACTTGGCAACCATGATGCTCTCTCCTCTCGGTCTGTCTAACCAGCCCAGGCCGCCAACTGGCAACCAGTCCGGTCTGTTGCAGGGAGCCACACCAGGGCTCACCAGCTTTCAGAATTGGGAGGAGTAAGTACCTCGGGATCGCCGAGGAAGTCAACGGAGGGGCTGACCTACTGATTCCCAGACCCAACCGGCCCGGAATCCGACGTCAGGCTATTTCAGGGAGGTGCATCAAGTTGCGGTCGCAGAGGACCCAATATGGACCCAAGTAGCCGTTTTGGGTCATATTACGGATTGAGGTAAAATCCGTAAACTCTGATTCTAAAGAGGAAATCTGGAGCCGATGAGCGGATTTGAACCGCTGACCTGCTGATTACGAATCACAGATTCGATGTTTCGTCACAGCACTACATGTCGCCTTAAGTGTTGCGATTCAAACAGTTAACTGGCATACTTCGTCTCATGGATTGCGACCAAATACCCCTGAGTTTGGTTACTTCTGGTTACTCAGTGGTTACTTGACGGAGAGGTCTGGCATGAGGCTCACCAAGCGCGGGATCGACGCTGCTGACTACGAGGGCGGGACCGACTACCGCTGGGATGATGTTGTCTCTGGATTCGGGATGCGGCTCTACCCGAGTGGCAAGAAGGCTTTCGTGGTGGCCTATCGGGTGCTCGGTCGCAAGCGGATCATGGTGCTTGGTCGCTATGGAGTGCTGACGCTCGATCAGGCGAGAACGCGGGCGCGCAAGGTGCTGGCGCAAGCTTCCGAGGGTCTGGACCCGAGCAGAGACCGCCAGGCTCTCCTCAAGGCGCCAACGGTGGTCGATCTCGCCACCCGCTTCCTGGCCGATCATGGCCCGAAGAAGAAGGCGAGCAGCATCAGGAATGATCAGCGGATGTGGAAGCAGAACATTCTTCCCCGCCTTGGTCAGCGGAAGGTCGTCGATGTCACGCGGTCGGATATCGACCGTCTGCACTCTCAGATGCGGAAGACCCCTTACGCCGCCAACCGGGTCCTCGCGCTCCTCTCCAAGGCTTTCAATCTCGCCGAGGTCTGGGGCTGGCGGCCAGCTCCCTCGAACCCCTGTCGTCACGTCAAGCCGTACAAAGAAGAGAAGCGGGAGCGGTACCTCAGCCCGGCCGAGATCTCCCGGCTCGGTGTCGTTCTCGAAGAAGTCGAGCACGAGCGGGTCGAACTCCCCGGCGTGGCCACCGCCATCCGTCTCCTCCTCCTCACCGGCTGTCGTCTGAACGAGATCCTCTCGCTTCGGTGGCAGGATGTGGACTTCGAGAGTGGCTGCCTTCGTCTCGCCGACAGCAAGACCGGGAAGCGCCTGGTGCTTCTCAGTGGCGGAGCCCTGGAGCTGCTCGCGGCCACAGAGCGAGTCGAAGGGAACCCCTACGTCGTTCCGGGGAAACGAGAGGGCCAGCACCTGGTCAATCTCTCCAAGCCCTGGCGGCGTATCCGCGAGCGGGCTGGCTTCGACGATGTGAGGCTCCATGATCTGCGGCACACCTTCGGGAGCTTCGGCGCCGGCGCCGGCCTCTCTCTGCCGCTCATCGGCAAGATGCTCGGGCACAGCCAGCCGGCGACCACGGCTCGATACGCTCACCTGGCGAACGATCCTCTTCGCCGGGCGGTGGAACTCGTTGGTTCTGAGATCTCCACGGCACTGACCGGCGACTTGCCGGAATAGCCGCCTCTCTTCAAAGCCGCCGGCTCTTCCTCCCCACTTTCCGATAGCGCTCAAGCTGAGCCACTTCTTCTTCAAAACTCGCCTTCGTAGATCAGCAGGTCGATTCTTCGCTTTCGGAGTCTCGATCGAACGTCCTCGGCCTGCCAAGAAGTCCGAGTTGTGGGATGTCCCCGCACTTCATTCAGTCTTTGATTTCTGGGGCAAACTCCAGCTGAGACCAGCCAAGATTGCCGAAGGGAGAATCCATGCATGAATCTCGTACATACATTCGGTCAGCCATCTCTCTTCTAATCATTGCAGTCGTCACTTCACCGACATTGCATGCCGACCAAGAGACTGTCGTAAGGGGTAAGCAGCTTTGGAAGCACTACAGAATGGCGCTCTCAAAACCGGAGTTGGGACCCTCTCAGATGCTGCATGTAGCGGAACTACTAGAAGCTCCTCTCAATCAGTATGAGACTGCCGCGACGCTTTACTATTCACTCCGAAATAACGAGGAATCGTCCCAAGAAACAGCTCGTCGAGCAGGAGAAGGGTATAAAAGATGTCTTCAGGGAATATTCAACTCTATCGAGAGCCACAAGTACTCCCTTCGAGCATTCGTCAAGCAAGGCACGCCCTTCTTCGCTCAGCGAGACGAGAAGAGCATTGGGAAGACAAGAAAGGATGTGGGATTCACGGTTCTTGGCTTCGCTGGAGGCTTCTGCCATGTCGAGCTGCCCGAAGAGCTTAAAGGTGAAGTCTTCCCGTTCCTGCCCGCGCCTCCACCGAGCAAGCATGAGGACTCCATCATCGGAGATATCCTCAAGAGAAATCCGACCCTTGCTCCGACTGAAGAAGTACGTGGTTGGATCAAGCTCAAAGGCATTCAAGAAGTACGAGCGGTCGCAAGCGATCCCCTCAAGCACTACCCTAAGCTCAATGCGTACCGCGACTTCATAAGGCGTCCAGAGATTGATGCCTATAGAGAAGAAGTAAGGGCTCGACTGGATGACCTGGAATTCCAGAAGGCTTCGGAGTTGACCTATCACTCTCTCGAGGCTCTCGATGCATACCTGAACGACTATCCAACTGGACGGCACGTTGACGCAGCGAGAATAAAGCGGGAGGAGGTATTTTGGCAGAGTTCTACAGGCGGATCTCGACCTTGGGAAGAGTACTTGGAAGAATATCCCAATGGTCGATACGCTCAGGAGGCGTTGAGGAGAATTGAGGTTAGAGACTTCGCTGTTGCTCGCGAAGATGGGACGGAAGACTCCCTTCAGAAGTTTCTGACTCTTCATCCTGACGGTGCTCACTCGCAAGAAGGAAGGATAGAGCTTGAGAGGATTCGCTTCGAGTCTGCAATCGACGATGGAAGCAAACGCTCCCTCCAAGGGTTTCTTGATCAATATCCATCTAGCTCCCGCGCGAATCAAGTTCGAGCTGCGCTTCGCGAGCGTTCCGCGGCAGACGCACTCGCTGTTTCCTCCAGTCATGACGACCTAAGGCGCATTGCGAGAATCTATGCTGACACAAGAGCGGGCGACACCGCTTGGCGGAAAATAGAAGCAGAAGACTACCGAAAAGCTAGGCAATCTGAAGGCTTCGATGCTCTCATGGATTTCGCTAATCGTTATTCTGGAGACTCAAGAGCGTCAACGCACGTAAGTTGGGCAAGGACAAGGGCCAGGTACATCGAAGTGCTTCATTCTGACTCCTACGAAGAACTTCGTTCATTCTGGAGACAATATTCGGTCGAGCGCTCTATCCTCTCTGACGACGAGGAGCGCCGATTGGCGGGCTTGCTCCTCTCAGAGGCCAAATCAAGAAACGACTTTGATGCATTAGTTTCGATTTTCGACGACTACCGAACAGCAAGCATCTTGGACGATCTTAAGAAACTCGTCCAGTCGAAGCATCAAGAAGCAGCTCTCGTTTCGCGGATGCCGACTTCGTTTTTTAGACTTGGTTCGGGAAAGATGGGTACAGAATACAGTGGCGCCGCCATTTCCTTGCTGCTCAACCAGACAAAGACGGCAAAGCCCAAGGTCTCTCTACCAGTACGATCGGCAGCTCAGCATGGCACGTACTATGTCGAAGCAGTTATCACGGTGAAACTTACTTTTCGGAAGGAATATTCTGGCCTACTGGCCCGAGATCGAATTGAATACGAAACAAAAACAGTGACCACTGGCGCTAGCGTTGTACTCGGTCCAGGTGGATCGGGGACCTTTCATTTCGAACTACCCAAGGTGACTGGATTCGACGAGACTGGTGCCAAGATCGTCGCCAAGGTAGTGACAAGGTTCGTCGAAGATGACTCAAAGATCGAATCGGTGGAATTTACTAAGGCGTCGTTACGGTGAGAGTGCCCTCATCAACTCAGTGAGTCTAGGCGGATGGATGCCATGTTTCTCACTTTCCGATCCTCATCTTTGGCAAGAGGCAGCAACAGCAGCCGGCACTTCTTGGCATCAGTACCAGGTACAGCGCCAACAGCAGCCAGCCGAACTTTCGGGGAAGTATCGGTCAGCAACCTGGCTACTGATTTTGGAAAAAGATCTACAGCTACGCTGTTTTTAACAGCAGACTGGCGAACACTGGGGGCAGTGTCCCCGAAGAGTTGTTTCATGATTTCAGGAAATAGAAGAGGTATTTCAGGATTCCTAGCCAAGCCAGACCTCACCGCCTTATCTGTATCG
The DNA here is from genome assembly GCA_965248925.1 of Candidatus Multivoradales bacterium. Lineage (GTDB taxonomy): Bacteria > Acidobacteriota > Thermoanaerobaculia > Multivoradales > J023 > CBDFLE01. The sequence continues at coordinate 491,390 of CBDFLE010000006.1, forward strand.
GAGTGAGCAGCGCGTATCCAGTCAGGGTCACTGCTGTCCCGTTAACTTCGCAGAAAAATAGGCTCAAACCTCCCTGGTCTTGATAGAATCAGTCATCGCTAAACGGCTGAATCAAAGGGAGATCTGAGCCTTGGCACATCATAGCACCGTCTTCGCCCAGCTACTGCAACTGATTTCGAGACATGAATTCGAGGCCCTCGCAAAACGCCACCACGCCGGTCGCCAGTTCCGCACTGCGAGCCGCTGGTCGCAGCTGGTGGCTCTGATGATGGCCCAGCTGTCCGGGCGTTCTAGCTTGCGCGACATCGTTGACAATCTACGAGCGCAGCGGCACAAGCTCTACCATCTCGGCTGCCGAGTCCTGTCGCGATCTAACTTGGCACGGATCAACGAAGAGAAGCCCTATCTCCTTTTTGAAGAGCTATTTGGGAGACTTCTGGGGCATGCTCAGGCAGTGGCGCCCAAGCATACGTTCCGGTTCAAGAACCGCTTGTTCTCGCTTGACGCCTCGGTGATAGACCTCTGTCTGTCGATATTCCCATGGGCGAAGTTTCGTACGACCAAGGGAGCGATCAAGCTGCATGTGGGGTTGGATCACGGTGGCTACTTGCCTGCCTTCGTTGCGATCTCGGATGGAAAAACAGGTGACATCGCGGGCTGCAAGAGCCTGACGCTGCCACGAGGAAGCATCGTAGCTTGTGATCGTGGTTACAACAGCTACAGCTGGTTTCGTCAGCTGAGCGAGAAGGGTCTTTTCTTTGTGACCCGTCTGAAGCGCGGGGCCAAGTACCGCGTGACCGAACGTCGAAGAGTCAATCGTTCCAAGGGTTTGATGAGCGACCAAACGATCGAATGGACCGGTGTGAAGGCGTGTCGTGACTGCCCGATGCCTCTGCGGAGAGTAGGCTATCGCGACCCTGAGACCGGCAAGATCTACTATTTCTTGACGAACCTGTTCCGCCTGTCACCTCAGACCATTGCCGATATCTACCACGAACGTTGGCAAATTGAACTCTTCTTCAAGTGGATCAAGCAGAATCTGAAGATCAAGACTTTCGTCGGCACCAGCCGCAACGCCGTGCTGACTCAGCTTTGGATCGCCATGTGCGTCTACCTATTGCTCGCTTTCATCAAGCACAAGCACCGTCTTTCCAGTAGTTTACGGGAGGCCTTGCGCCTCCTTCAATTGAACCTCTTTGAGCGCCGCGACCTCATGGCCCTCTTGAAACGAGAGCCGCCGCCGATCCCAGGACTAGACGAAAGACAACTGGTAATCGTCGGAAGTTAACGGGACAGCAGTGAGTCAGGGTACAGGCGTGCTACGGCCGGATTCTCGGCGAGAGCCATGCGAATGCGTGGGTCACGATCGTCTTTAAGCATTCGGAACTCAATTGGAAAGAAATAGGGAATGACTCTGTTTTTGGCAAGCGCCTGTCGAACTTCTGGACTAGGATCCCTCATCATCTTGTCTACATACGGTTTCCATCCTGAGCCGAATCCGAAGAACACTTGTTGACAGGCGGCAGCTCGAACTGTGGGCTCCGGATCGTCCAGAAGCCGCGAACAGTGCGGGTGGAATGATGGTGCCGATCTTGCGGCTGTCGCCCGAACGACCGGATTGGAGTCAAGATAGAACTGATCCATCAGACGTGGGAAGATGGAATGCCACTCGTACCAGGCAACCTGATGGATTGCCTCCAGCTTGTCGGGTGGAGCCATACCACTGTAGCGAGATGTAAGTGCGTCTTCAAGGCGTTCTTGGTCGTGGTCTCCGAGATTCATCGCGAACATGAGCACCACAGATAGCCCGTCGCCTTCATCCAGTCGCTGCATTAGAGATTCAGGAGTGTCGCTTAGTAGAGATTCGTCCACTTCCTCTTGGAGGTTTGCCAAAGAGACGTGAAATTCCGGCTCGTGCTCTTCCGGAAGGAACACTGGTTCAGGGGTGGTTTCTTGCATTTGGCTAGTGAAAAATCTCACAATTATATCATGATTGACAGCTGAAAGAAATGGAAAATCCCTGGCTCATCCTCGTCGGCCTGGTCGCCACCTTCCTCGGGTTCTCGAACCTGGAGAATGCGAGGCGTGGATTGATTTTCCGGCCGATGACCATCTTCTGGTCACTCGTCGCGGGCTATTTCTGCTACCGCAACTTCCTCGATCTCTACCACGCTGGCGATCTCTACGTCTTGGCAGGGTTCGGTCTGTTGTTCGCGGCAGTGAGCCCGATCCTCGGCTGGCTCTGGTGGGGTCACGATGGCCAGATCCGCAAACGACTCTTCAGGACTTTTCTATTTCTTGTCCTCACCGCTGTTGGTTTCGTGGTGTGGCCGCTCTTCCCCGGAGTCGAAGCTGGAACCATCGTGGCAGGCCTTTCGTTGCTCACCGCCAGTCTCCCGTTTCTGGGGATGCGCAAGCGGCTGCGACTAGCCCGCTGGCAAGCACGGTCACGGCGAGATCGGCGCAGGGAGCGGCAAGAAGCCCGAAGACAGGAGCTTCGGGTTCAACAGCAGGACCAAGCGGTCGTCCGCGATCAAAACCGGACGGCCCAGTTGGAACGAGATCTGGAGTCGAGAGATCTGAGGATCGCCAAGCTAAAGAGCGGTGAGAAGAAACGTATCGCTGACCTCGCTCGCCAAAGGAAGGAAATCGCCGAGCAGATCCGCTTACTTCGGGAAGAGGAAGTAGGGCGAATCCGTCAGGGAAGTGGAAGTCTGCGTTTCCATCCCCACCACGGCTTTCTGATGGCAGAAGCGTGGCGGGTCCTTCGAGCCCAGATCGCTCGTGGCGATCGAATTCCTGCTGCCGAGCACGATGCCTTTTTCTTCCAGGTGGTTGAGGAGCTGCTGGGGCCGAACGATTTCGAGGATCGGTACTTCCATACAAAGGGCAGAGCCGCCATTGGTGCGGTCAATCGGTATCTGGGAGGGCGAGATGCCTTGTCAACCGTTCGGAGTGCCGTCGCCCAGCTGCAACTCGACCCTGACCTCTTGGCGCCAGAACCACTCCCAGCCTACGACGGCCATGCTCTCCTAGAAGCCTGGCTGGTTCCGCATCGCCGATTCCAGCATCGTCTCTGGGAGGATTTTCAGGGAGGACTCCACCCCCAGCAGGAGGCAGTCATTCGATACCTCCGCAACCAGAATCTCGGCCTTCCGTCACCAGAGGAGTGGAGGAAACTCTGGGATGAGAATCCGCGGATCTTCGCCGCCAGCATCGACCCAGGATCGACCCCTACCCCAATTGCCATCGATGGAGCACAGCGGTTATGGAGAAGAGTGGTTTCGAGTATCTGGAACAACGCCAAGGTCAGATAGACCACGGCGTCCTGGCGGGGCTTGATGAACAGCGAAGGGCCGTCCTCCTGACGGAATCAGATCGCTCCGTCCACACCTACATCTGCGGTGTCTCCGGATCGGGCAAGAGCCGGTTCCTTCAGAATCTGCTCTTCCAGGACATCAGCAAGGGCCACCCTGTCTGCCTCATCGATCCGATGGGAGATCTCTACCGAGCATCGTTGGACTTCATCGCCGCTGGGCTTGATCGGGCCAGCGATCACGGATTCCAGCGCCGCGAACTGCTCCAGCGCTACCTCTTCCTGGACGGGACTGATGACGACAATCCCCTGCGGATCAATCCGCTGGAACCACACGCCAACGAGAGCAGTGAGCAGCAAGTCGATGACCTCATGCGTGCTCTCGAACGACTTCTGGGTGGCAACCTCGAAGACCAGCGACGCCTTCGCAACGTCCTTCGAGCCGCCTTCATGATGCTGGCAGAACTCAACCGCCTTCCTCGGGAGGATCGACCTTCCCTCCCTGGGCTGACAGCAGAGAACTTCCCTCTTCAAATCTCCCACGCTGCCGACCTCCTCAAGATGCCGGATCAACACCGGAAGGTGCTGCTCGATGCTCTCCCAAAAACGGCGCGGATGCACTTCCACCAGCAGTATTGGGAGTTCCTGGCGCTCAATAGCCAGCGCGACAAGAACCAGCTCATTCAGTCGAGCTGGAATGTCTTGCAGTACCTTCTCGCCGACGATCTCGTGCTCCGCGTGTTCGACACCAAGCACAGCACCTTCCAACCGAGTGAGGTGCTCCGACAGGGCCAGAGCCTCTTCTGCTTTCTGCCCAAGAACGAGAACCTGGCGGGCGCTCGATTCCTCGGTAAGTTCCTGACCACCAAGCTCCAGCATGCAGCCTATCGCCGACCGGAAGCGGAGTGGAGCCGTCCCTGCTATCTCTACCTCGACGAGTTCCATCAGTTCGTCGATCAGCCATTCGCGGACGCCATGACCAATCTGCGGAAATTCGGGGTGCGGGTGACCAATGCCCACCAGTCGCAATCCCAGCCGCCATTCGACACGCCGGAGGGGCAATCCCTGCTGCGGACGATCACTGCGAATTCGCGGGTCAAGGTCTTGTTCCGGCTGGACCGACCCGATGCTGAGCGCATGAGTCGGGAGCTGTTCTCACTCAGCCAGCGGCGACCGAACTTCACTGCTATTGACGTGACAGTTGGCAAGAATGAGCAGCAGACTTCCAGTGTTGCTCGGTCCTCCGGTCAGACAACCGGGACCGGGCACAGCTCAATGACGTCTCTCGCCTCGGGGTCCAGCAGCGGGTCGGCCAGTCGGGAGCAAAGCGCTGGGAGCGATCTGGGGAGCGCATCCAGTTCGACCAGCAACACCGTTCGCCGTGATCAAGGCGAGTCTCGCCAGAGTTCCCATTCGACGGGTGAGCAAACCACCGATGGTCAGTCCCATGGAAAGTCTCGATCGGCCACCCTGCGAGACGTTCACTACACCCTGGATGGGGAGCGGGAGCTGCTCATCAACGCCTTGCAGCGTCTGGGAGATCGTCAGTGTCTGCTCTCTACCGTCGCGCTCGAAGCCCGCCTCGTCGAGACGCCGTACGTCCCGGATTCCTTCTACGCCTACGTCGTCGAGAACCTGCCGGCGGTTCTCCTGGCGATGCAGCGGGATCGACTTTTCAGGTCGGGAGAGCAGGTGGTGCGTCTCGAACCGGTCCGGCTCTTGCCTGCCGCACCTCCAGCAGTTGCACTCGATCAGGAAGTGATCGATGTTGAACCTGTCGAGCGGGATGGAGAGGTGGTTTTGCCAGCGAAGGAAGCAGACGAGCGGGAGGTCATCGTCGTCAGGCCCGCGCAGGATGATGACGATCCGTTTTTGGATTGATAGGATTCCCACAACTTGGATCGCTCATTTTGCCTTGCCTCCATATCGCTTCAATGATATAATGCTATGAACTCTCATCCCCACCTCATGCACCAATCAATCTCCCGTGAGCGACGCCTCGTCTTCCAGGAAGTTCCCCGTTCAGAGGAGCAACTCCCGCAGCAGCAGTCTCAGCTTCCCGAGCAAAAAGAGCAGCTTGCAGCCCGATATGGTCCCCGGTTGCAAGAGGCTATCGACAAGCTGTTGCCCCGCGATGAAGGTCAGCTGAAGGAGTGGAGAGAGCGGACCCATGAGCCGTTCACGTACGATGGTAAGACGTACCAGATCAAGTTCCTCGACAAGGAGGCTGGCGAAGGGAAAAGGCTCATCGGACTGAATCTTTCCACCGACCATGAGGTTCGCATCCAGAACCAAAATAGGAGCATAAATATAGTGGTCTCGCGTGATCATTTCATGAAGTCCTTGCTCAACGAGCAGATCTCGATCTACCGAATCGACAGGAATGCCCCAGAACGTTCTGGAGGGAGCGACCCCTCGCTCTATCAGGTCGTCTTCGACCCCCTGAAGATCACCGTAGAGTTCGATACGAAAAGTGGCGAACTGTTCGGCGATACCAGAGGGAAATCATCGACCGCTGCCGAACTCCAGCAAGTCTTGGCCTTTGTCGAGACAGAGCTACCGAAGATCACTTTGGCGGCGAAGGTTGAGGGAACTTCGAAGGAAGATCTCTAGGACGATGAACCTGCACCGAGGAAATGAGGTTCGATGATGCGAAACTGGAAACGGCATACTCGGCTTGTCGCTCTTTTCTGTGTCCTGCTCATTCTGGTGCCTGGACAAGCCAGTGCGGGACTGGGGATCTCCTTTGACCTCGTGTCAGTTGGTCCGTTTTCATTGGGGATCGGTATCCCGCTCAGAGGGGCATTGCCGCTGCTGGGAATCTTGGCAGCAGGAGCAGTTGTTGTCTCATTCTTTTCCGGAAGCGGACACCGCTCCTACAGCACCTCCTATCGCGGCGGGGAGTCTGTGACGGCTGTTCGCCAGACCATATCTGTGAGTCCGGATGATCATCTTCGGGGACGTTCACTCAGAATGAGACTCAGCGAATACCCATGGTTTGAAGGAGAATGGTTCGAAGAAAGACGCATACCGCTTCCAGGCGCAGCGTATCTAGAGATTCAGGAGAACGGTCGGATGACGTTTAGGGAGTGCGGGTTTGAGGGATACGTCTACTGGCTCTACGATGGTTCCTTCACCGTTTGGGATGAGGCAGGCAAGCCAGTGTTGATACTGAAACCAAACTGGACGGCAGAAGGCAGCGATGAGCCATTCACCTTACTTCTTCTTGAGCAGTCAACTCGGAGTGCACAGGTCTTGAATTTGCTGTTCGGAAGGGAGGTCTCTTGATGAAAACGATAGCGCAGACTCTAATACTCCTGGCACTTTCCCCGGCAGTCGTCGCGGCGGAGCAGGCGACTACTCCTACTGAGGCTGAACTGCCCTGTAAAAAGCGGATCATTGCTGTCTGTTCAGAGACCGAGCAAGGGTCGCCGATCTGCGAGATAATCCGCTCGAAGCGTGAACTTACTCCAGCGAAGTTCAGTGACTTCCTTCGACATGTCGGTAGCCTCAGCGACGAACAAACAAGAGAGGATCTTTCCTGTGCGAGGCTCATGGGTGTGCAGGAATTCACTGACTTTCCGCTTTCTCACGAATACCACCCTTCACCCAACGACGACCATATCGATCTACGCGTAAGATACTCAGACGAGTACATGGACAAGTTCTTCAGCAATATTCGCGAGCTAGACAATGTTGGCATGTCAAGGTATCGCCCGAAGTGGGCCGGTGGAAGAGCCTCTTTCAAAGGATTTATTAGCAAGGTAGAGTTTCGGGACGCAGGATATTTATTCTATCAGGCGGTAATACATGTTGACATCCTGAGTGTAGACTCCATCTCCATGGATATCCATGGCAGCTCGAAAGAAGCCGTGACGGGAAGCTCCCGAGAGTGGGCGCGAATTACCAGTGAGTCACTGAAGAAGGCGTACCAGGAACTGATGAACTGAAGAATCTACGACGGCGGCAGTCTCCTCGCCAACGCCCTCCCTGCCCCCATGGCATTGGTCCAAATCGGATCAAACACCAGATTCCGCTCCTTCACTGCTTCGATGGTGGTGATCGCCGCCAACTCGAACCCCAGCTTCTCCGAGAGTGCTCGAACCAGCGTAGCAGCTCGCCGGTCGTCGGTGGTCACGAGCAGAACGCGGAAGTCGCGCATGTCCCCATAGCGCTGCCAGAGAAATCGCGACGAATCGTTGGGGTGTTAGCGGCTACGGGAAAGCGTACGTAGTTGGTGTAGAGCGCAGACCAGCACCATTCTCTAGATCCCGCCCAACGGAATCATCATCCCCGCCGCAGGCGGGTCCGTGATCTTGCAGAATAGGGCTGTGGACGGAAGAGACGAAGGTCCAGGGGCAATTTGACTAGGCGGTCGAAACCCCTGGACCTCCCCAAGAAGCGCGACCGATAGGCCGGCTCGCGCTAAGTATCTTCGGAAATCATCGTCTCGTCTACCCTCTGTCCAGCTGGAGACGGTGCGCGAGGACTACCGGTGGTATTTCTGTGCTGGGTGTCGAGCCTCGGTCGAGATCTGCTCGCACTGTGACCGGGGGCAGATTTACTGTGGCCAGGAGTGCTCCAGCGCCGCCCGCCGCGAGTCCTTGCGAGTTGCTGGTTGGCGCTACTGCCAGACCCCTCAAGGTCGCCGAAATCAGGCCGAGCGGCAGGCCCGATGGCGTCAGCGCCAGCAGGCCGAAGCGCAGAAAGTAACGCATCAGGGTACCCCACCCCCAGAGCCCCCAGTCATCCTCACTACGCCACCCCCGAGTGGGTCCAAGGACCGCCTTGCCCCGCTCGGCGAGCCGCGATGCTGCTTCTGTGGCGTTCTCTGCCGTCCATTCGTCCGTCTGGATCCCCTCAGACGACGACGGCGGCGCAAACGGAGAGATCGAAGATGATTTCAGAAGAGAAGAAACAGGAGATCCTGCGCTACCACTTCGTGGAGAAATGGCGGCCGGGCACGATCAGCCGGCAGCTCGGAGTTCACTACGAGACGGTGCAGCGAGCCCTGCGGGATGCCGGGGCGCCGACGGCGATTTCGACCCGCAGCTCGATAGTTGATCCTTACCAGCCCTTCATGCACCAGACCTTGGAGAAGTTCCCGAGCCTCCCGGCGAGTCGGCTCTACCAGATGGTCAAGGAGCGCGGCTACTCAGGAGGTGAGGATCATTTCCGTCACCTGGTGGCTCGAATAAGACCTCGTCGCAAGGCTGAGGCTTACCTGCGCCTGACCACCTTGGCTGGCGAGCAAGGGCAAGTGGATTGGGGCCATTTCGGCTCTATCAAGGTGGGAGGCGCGGAGCACAGCCTGATGGGCTTCGTTCTGGTAGCGAGCTACTCGCGTCGGATCTTCCTCCGGTTCTTCCTCAACGCGCGGATGGAGAATTTTCTGCGCGGTCATGTGGCCACCTTCGAGAGATGGCAAGGTGTCTTCAAGATCTTGCTCTACGACAATCTGAAAAGTGTGGTGCTCGAACGCCGGGGCGAGGCGATTCGCTACAACCCCAAGTTCCAGGAATTTGCCGGCCACTACCGATTCGAGCCACGGCCAGTAGCGATCGCTCGGGGCAACGAGAAAGGACGTGTAGAGCGCGCCATTCGCTATATCCGAACTTCGTTCTTCGCCGGTCGGGAGTTCAAGGATCTCGACGATTTGAATCGTCAAGCCGAGGCATGGTGTGAGGGCTGGGCAGATCGTCGGAAATGGCATCAGGACCCCAGCAGAACGGTCAGCGAAGCCTTCGAGGACGAGAGGTCCTACCTGATCGAGCTGCCCACCGAGCCGTTTCGGACCGAGGAGCGCGGCGAGGCTCACATTGGCAAGACGCCGTATGCACGCTTTGATCGCAACGATTACTCGGTGCCGTTCGATCGGGTGCGCCGCACTCTGACGGTGCGCGCCAGCCTCTTAGAGGTACGCATCTTCGACGGTCACAAGGTCGTGGCGTGCCATCCCAGATCCTTCGATCGCAGCCAGCAGATCGAGAACCCCGAGCATATCCAGGAGCTTGTCGATCACAAACACCGGGCGAAGAAACATCGGGGGCTCGATCGTCTCAGGCGCGCGGCTCCAAGGTGCGAGGCGCTGTTGCAGCGACTCGCCGAGAGAGGGCTGCCTCTGGGAACCGCTACCGCAGCACTCCTGCGTTTGCTCGACCACTACGGCACCGAGGCTCTCACCTCGGCCGTCGAAGAGGCGCTCGGCAACCACTCCTGCGACGTCCAGGCCGTTCGCCTGGTGCTCGAGCGCCGTGAGCGCGAGCGTCAGGCCACGCCGATGCTTCCTCTCCGCCTACCCAAAGATCCCAGAATCCGGGATCTCGACGTGCGCCCTCATGATCTCAACGACTACGACCGTCTCAGCCGCCAGGAGGATCCTCATGACGACGACTGAAGATCTGCTCATCCGGGCCAAGAAGCTCGGGCTGCACGGTCTGGTCGAAGATTGGAGTCAACTTCAGAACCAGCCTTGGGTGCTGCCTTTGATCGACCGAGAGGAGATAGTGCGACACCAGAGGAGCCTCGAGAGGCGAATCCGCAACGCACACATCGGCACCTTCAAGCCGATGGCCGACTTCGACTACAAGTGGCCACGAAAGATCGATCGCCTGATGGTGGAAGACCTCTTCAACTTCCAATGGCTCGAAGAAGGAGCCAACGTCATCCTCTTCGGTCCCAACGGCGTCGGCAAGTCGATGATCGTTCAGAATCTCACCTACCAGGCCTTGTTGCGTGGCGCCACCGGACGCATGCTCACCGCCAGCGAACTGCTCAACGACCTCGCGGCACAAGAGAGTTCCAGGGCTCTGCAGCGGCGCCTGGCCCTCTACACCCGGCCCGATCTGCTGGCCATTGACGAGCTAGGCTACCTGTCCTACGACCATCGCCACGCCGACCTCCTCTTCGAGGTGGTAAGCCGGAGGTATCAGAAGAAATCTATTCTGCTGACCACCAACAAACCCTTCTCCGAGTGGCAGAGCGTCTTCGCCTCGGCCACCTGCGTGGTCACCCTTGTCGATCGGCTCGTACATCACGCCGAGATCGTCACCATCGAAGGCGACTCCTATCGGCGCAAAGAAGCAGAAGAGGAAAAGAAACGGCGAGCACAAGACCGCGCGCGGCGGCGAAAGGCGAAGGTGTCATGAGCAAGTGCGACTACGTCCAGGCGATTCTCAGAGCTTACCTTGAGCAGCAGGAGACCCCTGCTCAGGCAAGACCCACTGACCGCGTACTCGCTCTTGATCTCTACCAGCAGCAAGTCTCCATCGATCAGATCAGAGCAGCCATTCTCCTCGCAGCCGGTCGACGAATCCAGCGATCTCCAGAGGCACCCAAGCTAGCCAAGATCCGATCCCTCGCCTACTTTGCGCCGGTGATTCGAGAACTCGATGGCCTTGAAGACATCGAGGGGTATCTCAAGTATCTCCAAAGCACCGCTCGGCGCGAGCAGGGGCTGCACACCGGCTCGGATTACACCGAATAGATACGTTCTTGCTCAGCCGCTAACATGGGGTCGAGGTACTCCGCGTAGTGGTGGTAGGCACGGAGCTTCTCGGCGACCTCGCGTGGACTCTCCGACCCGCGATCAGCCTCGAGGCAGTAGAGGCGGCTTACCGGACTTCCCATTGAATTCTGGTTCAGTGCGAAAACGAGATCCGGTCGGATGCGGAGCGGCTTGTCGAAGCCAGCGACGTCCAGATTCTCTTGGCTCACAAATCGCTCGACGTGCTTCTTCTGGCGGACATCACCAACGGCATGCGTATGGTAGAAGGGCATCCCGAGAGGCGGTAAATCGACGAGCTGGATCGCGCTCTTTCTGATGGACTCGGCGACAGTCACGGCGCACTCGCTGACCATGAGCGCGTGGTGGATCTGGCGAAGGGATTGGGCACTACCGGCAGGGCGATAGAGCCGTTGTTGTTCGATACCGTAGCGATCACGAAGCGCCGGAAGGGCGGGCTCGTCCAGGAAGTAGATCCGCTCCCGTGTTTCCAGCAGAGTGTCGCCGGTGATGTACCCCTTCTGCCAGAGTCGCCGTAGGCGCTTGCGGACGTTGTGCAGCGACGAAACGCGGTCTTCTTCCGGCTGGTAGTAGCCAGCTCTGCGCAGCTGACCGAGGGTGAGAACGCGCAGCATCCAGAGCCAGCGGAACAGCTCGTGATCCGTATCGGTGAGGACCAGCCCTGGTGGTCTTCGGCTTCCTGATGAGGTGTGGTTTTCCATCGTCGTGCGTACATCCCTGGGGAATCGTTACCAGGCGGCGCTCGCCGATGGCCGATGCGGAGCAAGCTCCAACTTCGGCGTCCTTCGATGCTACTCATGACCGGGATCCGAGGTCGAGGAACGAAGGAGACTCTCGACCCAACTCTCCAGATCTTCTGGTCGGTAGCGCACTGCCCGTGCCGATATTTTGACATACCTCGGGCCTCGACCCTGGTATCTCCATGCCTGCAATGCGCGGCGCGTAAGGTTCAGATAGGCAGCGGCATCAACCTCTGTCAGGAGGGGGGATCTCGCGGTCAGTTTCCTGGTCTGGCTGTGTCTGTTCATGGCTCTGTTGCTCCCTTCATGGCGTGTCTTCCAGATCGTTCGGCATCGTTGCTCGGCTCCAGAAAACCCTACCGAGGAAGCGCACTCCTGACAATTTACCCGTCGATCCCACCCGCATTCTGGGCGGGGTCATCGGGTAGGGGGAGCGGGTACTCACTATCGGAGTAAGCCGTTTGTTTGCTTCATCTTAAGAATCTCAAGATTCTTCTCTAGACACACCGCCGATGCGCAGCAGAATACGGATTCCATTAAACGAGCTGAAAATGGCGCTCGCAAGATTCACCAAATCGAGGCGGTCCGCCGCGTCAGCGTCAGGATGGTGGCCGGTGGGGAGGACGGTGGATTCAGTCAGCAGCTGTGAGCGCGAGCAAGAAAAAAGGCCCCACTCCGCACGAGTGCGAGGCAGGGCCAGATCTCGCTAGAGCCGCGCCAGTCGCCGAGAAGCGATGAGGTGGTACTCCTCGTCGAGTTCGATCCCGACGAAATGCCGACCGTGGCGTACAGCCGCTTCACCGGTGGAACCCGAGCCCATAAACGGATCAAGGACAACTTCCCCAGGATTCGAGAACGCCTCGATCAGAGGCTCCAGTGCCGTCAACGGCTTCTGAGTCGGATGGAGCTTGTTGCCGCTGTAGCTCCACGGCAGCACGTCGTTCAGCAGGACGTTCGGTCGCATCAGTTTTGCGGACTTCCCTGAAAACCCTGAAGATCCCGAAGAGCCTTTCGTCAAGAGGTAGGCGCATTCATGCGTCGAGCGCACCAGCTTCCGCGCCGAAGCGTAGCCCTTGTGCCAGACGAAATGCGCGACCGGATACAGACCGGCGCTCTTCCAGGCTTCCAAGAAGAGGTCTGCCTTGTTCCAGCCGTAGAAACTGACGCAGTAGCGCCCGGACTTCAAGACGCGAGCGATCTCCTTGAAGGCAGGCGCCAGCCAGTCGGACTGGCGGTCATTGGCGATCTGGCGGCCATCGCGTGAGCGGTAATTCACCAGATAGGGCGGATCGGTGAGAACGAAATCGACCCGCTCGGCAGGAGCATTCCTGAGGATGTCGATGCAGTTGCCGTTGATGAGTTTGATTCGCAGTGGATTCATAGGAGTGAAGAAAAAAAAGAGAGCCGATGACCGGAACCATCGACTCTTTGCTCTTGGAGGATCAGATACTCAAGAGTCTGTCGCACCGAGGACACTCTCCTGCGGTGATCAACAGGGGACGCCATTGCCGACAGCACGACCAGTAGATGTACGATCGTCTGTCGCCGCCGTCTTCCCGCACAAGATCTTTAGGATCGAGATAGTCGCCACATGATGGGCACTGGATGTCAGTCACGTCAGTCTCGTCGTCATCGAGTTCGAGGCAATTGCAATCAATATGTCCGCAGCAATACGGGCAGTGCTCGCAATCGGATCCTTCCGGAAACCAGTATTCGGCTTGCAGCTGTTGGCAGTGTGGGCAGATGTAAGGGTTCATAGGATGTGAAGAAAAAAAGAGAGCCCGATGCCGAGAAGACACCAGGCTCCGCTTCGGAAGATCACCGGTCGGAACTAGCCGCAGCATTTCGGATCGGCAGCCACGCCATCCAGTTGGGCAAGGTGACAGTCGCAGAGAAAACCGTAACAGTCTGGACACTGATACTCAGTGGTTGAGACTCCGAGGTAAGTACCGTCGGTAGTGACCGACGCATCGTCCTGCTCTTCCTTGCAATGTGGGCAGATGTAGGAATGAGAGTTCATAGGATGTGAAGAAAAAAAGAGAGCCCGATGCCGAGAAGACACCAGGCTCCGTTTCGGAGGATCACCGATCTGGCAATGCCGCATTGTCGGTCCTGGGCTCCATCAGCACGAATCGTCCATCTGGTGGCAACAGATCTAGAGAAACCGAGAGACCCTTACCGCTCTTGGTTCTCCAAGCGGCGCCGATCTTGGTCCAGTACTCATCCTTCACATGGAAGGCGTGGTAGACCGGAGTGTTCCGGGAAGACCGAGAAGACTCTTTTGCAGAAATCATGGGAATTGGGGAAAAAGGAAAAAATGCCGACCGAGTCCAATCCATCGCTCGACGTCTCGATACCAGCCACAGGGGTCCGCGGGTCACGGAGGAGTCGCGGGCAGGGAGAGGAATAGCCTTGGTCGATGAAGACGCGGCGTGGCTTCGTTCCATGCTGCTAGAGAAAACATCGAAGCCGTGCCGGGACTTCACCCAAGGATCTGCTCGACTGCCCGCGAAGCTCCTTGACCCGCGGCGTATTCACCCCGGTGGCTACACTGAAGAGACCTGAGCGATCCCCCTCTCCCGTCCTCATCAGATCCCGACTGCCCGCAGTTACTCGCTGTCCCGGAGCACAACTTCGCATTGTGCGAAGTTCACGGCGACAGCCGGAACTCCTTGCACAATGTCCGGTTGTGCCTGGGGCTACTGGCAGATGCGGGATGACCAGCTTGACGCTGCCCAACGATCGTCTATCCTTCATGGCATGAAGCGTCGCCACCGCACATTCCGAGTCCATGTCGAGCCCGAGCCAGCGGGTGGCTGCACGGTGACCGTGCCGGCTCTCCCCGGCTGCATCACCTGGGGCGAGTCCTACGACGATGCCGCGGAGAAAATCCGCGAGTGCATCGAAGGATTCCTCGAAGCCCTCACCAAGGCTGGTGATCCGATCCCGGCTGGCGAGCCGGTGGAGCCGCCACGGGATGCGCTGATCCAGGTGCCTCTCCCGAGTCGTGGCGAGGACAGGCTGCGATCCTGACTCTCCCGAGTAGGACAGTCGGCGGCTCAGCGACGCCGCTTCCAGACTCTGGGGTGTCGAGCTTGGTGGACCACGGCAAGCACGTAGAGAACCTCGCCGCCGAGCTGTGGGCGAGTGTGGTAGAAGACCGCGTACGGGAATCGGTGCAGATTGGCCCTGCGAATGTCTCCGAGAGCGACAGGAAAGCCAGTCGGGAAATCCACCATCTGCTCGAAGACCTGCTCCAACTCCCGCTGAAATCGGAGATCGAGATCAGAAGCGAGCTGGTCGGCGTACCACTCCCTAGTGGCGGCAACATCCTTCTGTGCAGCCGAGCTGAGCTGGATTCGCAAGCGTCACGAACCAGTTGGCCAGATTTCCGCCTTGACCTGCTCCCACGGCTTACCGGGATCATTCTTGCTCTCTTCGAGGCGCTGTTCGAGCAAGTCTCTCTGCCATTGCGGCAGAGAGATGGCGTCAGGATAGGCGTTGGGATCCGCTACGCTCGCCCACAGGTCTTCAGCAAGGGCAAGCCGTTCTGCCTCTGGGAGTTCGAGAGCTTGGGTCGTTACTTCGGTCTTGGTCATAGCTTCAGTGTATTCCAGTGCGAAGGAAATGCAAGGCGGCTCCAATCGGCAAGACCGGAGCCGCCTTCATCGTTGTTAGGTCGACTCCTTCGGGAGCGTCCGGATCCGTAGCTCTCCGGGAGAGGTCTCGACGACGAATCTACGCCCTACTTCGAAGCCCAGCTGCGACAGCCATTTACCGGAAAGCCGAAGACAGGGCCGCGCCACCTCTCCGCGGTAGAGATAATGCACCTTGGCCGTCCTGCGGTTGTCCCCTTCGACAGACTGAAGAATTCCAGTACCGGAGGTCGGTTGCTGGCTCATGAGCCCGTCTCCGTGGCAGGGGCCGTTGGTGTCCCGTTGCCGATCGTCTCCCGGAACCGGAGCTGCCCGTCCTGAATCTCGCCGATCGCCACTTCGATCTGAAGCCGGCCGAACCGCGTGCCCGTGCAGAGGTGGATTTCAGGCGGCTCAGCAGTTGTCGAATCATCGATCTGGTGCTCCAGGCCTACTTCGGCAACGTGCAGGAACTCCCGCACCGCGACCAGGATCGAGACACAGGTTCCTGGCAGCATCTGCGCTGCCAAGATACTGGGTGCAGACGAAGCCGGCGTGAGGATGTCCCTGATTCCAGAGGCTGCGACGAGCAAGCCGCGTAGAGCCTGCTGCATGCGGAGTTGGAGTACGGGATCGGCGGGACGGGTGTCCCCGAGCCCGAGTGCCGGGTCGTCGAGATCCCCGACCAGGGTGGGCAGACGATCGAACTCGATGGAGTCCAGTGCCTGTCGGCACCCTGAGGAGGTGTCACCCCCGCCTCTGTCAGGAGACAATGTAGGACCGAGGGCGGTGAAGTTTGCCCTCGTACCGGCAGCGACTTCGGAAAGTTCTCTCAGGACCCGACTTTGGTCCTCAGGAAGAGTAGAATTCGGCTGGTCACTCATGGTGCTAATCCTCCACGGGTGGCTAGGCTCGGCGAGGTGTGACAGCACTCCGTCGGGCCGCTATTGTTTGCGGGGCATCTTCGCCCCATGTTCAAGTCACCATACCAAGCTGCACGCATACATGCAAGCGTGCACGCCGCTTAGGCTATCCTTAGGACTCATGGCGAAACGGAAGACTGGACCTCGAGGAGGCAGCACGACCGTCACCGCTGGCGGAATGCTCAAGAAGACGATCTACCTCGATACCGAGGAGTGGGAAGCTCTGCGCCAAAAGAGCTTCGAAGAGAATCGGCCGATCTCGGAGATTGTCCGAGAGTTAATCAGGAACGGGCTTGAGCTGGATGAGAGCTGATCGAAGAAACTAGGGTGATTGGAGATCGTAGCCGGAGAAGAGCTGAGCAGGACCATCGAGGATGGGCAGCGCCGCAGCCCTTCCCAATGAGCTTCCGCTTCCACGGCTGCCGTGCTGGTCTTACAGTGAGACGACTCTCTTCCTGTCTTTGTCTTCCCAAAAAAACTGCGCTCTCTTCCTCACCTGCTGGCACGTCTTCTTGGTTCGCCTTGGCGCTGGCTTCTGGGCATGTTCCGCTCGCGGGTCCATGGCGATGCTCGATGGATGAGCGGACGGGAGCGGGCTCGGTTCCTGGCGCCAGAGAACAAAGGGCTCATCCTGTCTCCTCGGCATCGATTGCGGCGACAGGACTCCTTCACGAACCTGGTGCTGGTGGCGCCAACCGGATCTGGGAAGACGACACGCTACGTGATTCCGAACGTCCTCCACGTCCAGGGATCGGTGGTCGTCACCGATCCTTCCGGAGAGATCTACCAACGGACCTCGGGACACTTGCAGAGTCGGGGGTTCGGGATACAGGTGCTGGCTCCGGGGGAGGTCGCCAAGAGTGAGCGCTTCAACCCGCTCTCGTTCTGGTCGAAACCGCAGGAGCTGCGGCAGCTCGCGACCATTCTCGGAATGAGCGTTCAGGGTCGGAGTGCTGACCCATTTTGGTCCACGTCGGCGATCAACTTGCTCTGGCTCGGTTTGGCAGCACTGGTGAATGTCGAGGCGGAGCAGTTCATCAACCTCGGGAATCTTCGCTGGCTGCTCAACCATCTTGGCGGAGATCGCGGCGCCCTAGATGCCTTCATGGTTCGCCATCTTGGCGAGCAAGAGGCCGTCCTTGCAGAATACCGCGCCTTCTGCGCTCAGGATCCGAAGGTTTTGGCGTCTATCTTGTCGAGCGCCCGAGCCGCGCTCGAGATGTGGGCGGACGAAGACATTTGTCGCTTGACGGCGCGGAACACGATCGACATCGCCGCTCTCCGCCAGAAACCGACGGCCATCTACATCGTGGTGCCAGAGCACCAGATCCAGTACTTCGGTCAGCTCGTCAACCTCTTCTACTCGGCCTGCTTCGCTCACTGTCTGACCAGCGGTGGCGATCAGGGTTCGTCCTCCTCCTCCCGAGATCTTCCCGTGTACTTCTTCCTCGACGAGTTCGGGAACCTCGGGTACATCCACGACATCGCCTCGGTCATCACCACGCTGCGCAAACGTCGCTGCTCCGTCAGCCTGATCCTCCAAGAGCTGTCCCAGCTCCGCGCAGTCTATGGTCCCGACGCGGCACGAACGATCTTCTCCGGGGGGTGCGCCAACAAGCTCTTCTTCGCCGGCCTCGATCTGGAAACCGCTCTCTACGTCGAACAAGCACTCGGTCAGAATACCGAGTACGACACCACGTTCGGCGGGATCGATGATCGCGCGCGGACTCTGGCCGTTCCCCTCCTTCGATCCGATGAAATGCGGAGGCTGCCTGCCGAGGATGCGGTTTTGATCTCTGGTCGCCAGCGACCGGCAAGAATCGAATTGCCGCCCTATTTCCTGGTGCCTTCGCTACAGCGGCTCGCTAAGATCCCGCCAGCACCGTTCCGCAGGTCGGATGAGGGAGAGGCGCTGCCTTTCCTTGATTTGAGCTGATGCATTCTCCGACAAGGGATGTCCGACCATTCAGAACAGAACAGAAATAGGAGGACTCGATGAACAGATCGCACGTTCTCGATCGAATTTGCCGCTATCTCACTGAGGTTCACGGGCCTGAATGCACGAGGATAGTTTGCTTCCGACCTCGGAAAAGCCAGACGGTCCGAATTCTACCTGCCCGCTGTACCTACCAAAGCTAGGAAAGCGCCTTCCGAACATCGGCGTATCGACTACTCCAACAGCCATTAGGCTCCAACGACCTCCGGGTCGATCGGCAGGGAGTACGATCTCGAGTTCAAAGGGCGGCTTATCGTCAATCTCCAAGAGCCCTGCTCCCGAGAGCACTACCCGATCAGGTCGAAACCACCAACCTGTTTGTAATCGAACTTGAAACAAGTTACTGGCCTCTTCCGAGCACACCGGAGTGACACTGCTAATAAGAACCGCAGGTTCATGGAAAAGAACGCCGAGCACCATCGCAAGAGCTAAGAAGAAGACTGCCGTCAAAATCGCATTTGTTCTCTTGGACACACGGATAGATTGATATCTTGCCAAGAAAACTACCACATGAAAGGAAAGTAGTCAATCCCAACTTCCCAGGTCGCCGGACTCGAAACCGTCCGCAAAAATAAATGGCATAGTTTCCACGATGATTCTGATCTCCGAGGTGAACACACCGCTGGTCACTGTGACAAAACTCTCACCGAAAAAGTGGACAGCCAACTCCCCCTCTCCGTCGACACTCACAACTTCTGGCGCCGAACTCTCGTAGGTAGTGCCGAGAAGGCTAGACCCGACATCACGAATCACCCCGTCCGAGTACTCTCCGAGAACATGCAATTGTCTTGGTTGACCAGGAACCACGAGCACCAACGTTTCGGAAAGCAGGCTGATCCCATTTAACTCACTGTTCGGCTGTACTATATAGGACAGAGACTCCGAACTTGCACCTACTTCCGTCTCGCTATTCCACGCCCAGGCAGTGACTTGCCAGGGGCCTGCTCGTTCTAAGGGAACTTCAGCAAAGAACTGAAACGTCCCGTTCTCGTCTCGAAGAAATATCCCAGGCCCTACAATTACAGCCTGATCCGCTTCGAGTTCCGGATCCACCACCAGCGTAAATTCGACGACTTGACCAGGCACTAGAGTCGATCCTTGAGGCGGGCCATTGATGCTCACACTACCCAAAACCACACGCGACTCGATGCCTCTAGAGAAACCTTCTCCCAAAGTCATGAGAGGCCTCCGACCTACATTCGCTACAGCGGGGAATCTACCAAACCTATTCGATGCCCTTGGGGTATTGAGTAACTCAGCAATCTCTTGACTATAGAAGGCGCTGCCCGTATTGCCTGGAACTCCTTGGCTTGGCAAACTCAGGTGAACGCCATCAAGACCGGTAATGCGGGGGCTTGCAGCAGAGTCAGCGATTCCTCCAACCTGACTGTCGATATCTACCAACCCGTCGTTCGCATTCTCCAGGCCCAAGAAAGGTCCTGCGATGCGTACTGCCTTGTACAGGCCCTCAACCGGGGTTCCTTCAACCTCTTCGGGCGTAACCCGTCCAGACAACGCATGGCCAGGGACAGGTGTGAACTCTATACTTGCCAAAGCGTCACTTCCCTCAGCTAGATCCTCAATCGCCCCAAGAATAATTGGTTTGCCAAGTTCGTTTGCCATCTCTACGGCGAACCAGCAAAGATCCGAAAGGCAGTCAGTAAAGAGGAACAGTAGGTGGTTTGCAAGAGAGGCGCCGAGGTGTGGTGTGTCGAGAGTCACAAGCGAGTTAAAGTCTCCACCTTGATAGTTTGCATCGCGCTGATAGAAGCCTGTCTGGGCGTAGAGCCGCGCGATCAAACCTCCCATACTGTGCCCGATCACATCGACCTGCGTAACCGCAATCTCTTGCTCTCTGTAATGATTGAATACCTGAAACAGAGCCGGCACGACTGCATCTGTGTATGTGGAGAAGTGGCCCGCCGCTTGATTATCTCCTGAGTAATCGACGTGCGAGAAGTTCTGAACGAACCTAATATCTTCGATCAATGGGAAAGACCATGTTGCCGGACCACTCCAAAGCCCATGAATGAATACGAGTGGAGGTCTCCAGATCTCCAACGGTACAGAGCTTGAAATCGTCAGCCCTGAAGCAGACTCATAGTTTACGATTACACTCAGAGGGCGCGTTCGAAGAACTTCATCTCCACCTCGATTGAAGTCATCGGGGGCTCTATAGTGAGCAAACCCAAAGAAATCACTTTCAACCTCCACAGTAGGCACGAGCAACTCCGTCTCTCTTGCTCCTTGGCCTACGAGAGAGAAACCTCCGTCTTCAGGAGCCGAGCCGGTGTCAAGTTCGAAGCTCACCTGGCCAACCATTGGAACGCTGACGCGAAACAGGAGGCGGCTGAGGCCATCAGCTGCCACTCCATGCCTCTCGCTTCCACCATCAATGAGCGCATCTGGGCTCGTCACACCGGCGAATTGCGTCTGAACATCGACTACATCGACGCTGATTGCCGGCGGGCGCACAGTTGTCTCCTCAAATGCGCTGTTGTTCGAGTGGTCGTCGTCAACCGTGGCCGAGCCTGCGACGAATGACGCGTTAATAATTCCCGAGATTGCAGCGTCTATCGCCGCCGTCACTATGCAGGTACCGGACTCGCCGCTGCTCATGTCGCCAATGAAAACTCGAGTCGGGGAACTCGGTTCAAAAAAGCAGTTCGTCGATGACTCAACAGCCAGTCCAGGTTCTAAGACCACATCGACGAACGCATCGAGCGCTGAGTCAGGTCCCAGGTTCTTGACCTCGATCGAATATTGGATGGACGAGTCTGCGACGATTGGGTCAAAGGAGTCGAGAGAAGAAACTATTGCCAAATCGGCGATGGCAGGATCAACGACCTGTGTGTTCTCCTGCGCTGTGTTGTTGAGTGGATCAGGATCTGCCTCAATCCCGCTCACATCTGCGGCGCTTATGATCGCGCCGGCCTCGTCAGCCGTGACGACGATCTCAATGGACGGATACGTTAATCCGCTCGCGAGGTCACCGATGGTACATGTAACCACTCGATCCAATTCACTGCAAATGCTTGGCTGATTCGTTGACACAAACGTCGTCACACTTCCAAGAATTGTGTGGGTGAGCGTGATGCCGCTCGCATCATCTGGGCCGAGGTTTTCCGCCATCACCGAATAGGTTAGGTCCCCACCTACCATCACAGGATCAGGGCTGTCGGCCAGATTCACGCTGAGATCGGCTTCGACGATTGGCGCATCAACAACAGAGAAGGTGAAGTCGGTTGCGTCGAAGACTCCGCTCGACGCATGGCGAACGTAGAATCTCCAATCGGTCGCGATTGCGGCGCTGACAGGAATCGTGACGACTTCTTCGCCGTCATTGGGAGTATCTTCGGTAAAGCGGATCCAGTCGATACCATCTGGCTCGGTTTGACTCGGCGGTACGATGTCGCGTTTCATTGCCAAGGCCATCAACTCGGTTGGGTCAATACCGGTCGTGGTCCATTCGAGAACCTCTGGGTCTCCGTGGCGGTAGGTACTTGGGACAGCTGGCCCAACGATAGTTGCCGTCGGAAGTGCTGGCGTGAATTCGTAAACGTAGGTCGAGCCAGCGAAGCTAATGCCGCTATGACTGTCAGCTATGGCCCCGACCACAACGAGATCGACGCCTGCCGCCACAGAGTCCCCAAAGCTGTCGAAGGCAGCAGCGTCGCTTGCAGTCAGCTTCTGCTCCATCCAAGCTCCGCCCACTCTCGTAAACACATAGGCTGCGCCAGAGTCGGTCCCCGCATCGTCGTCTCTGGGAGCTCCGACAACAATCCTTTCACCATGAACAGTGACGGATTCTCCGAACCAATCAGCCGCTGAGCCATCGCTCGCGAGGAGCTTTTCCTCCTCGCTCCAACTCGTATCGCTTCGCACAAAAACATATGCAGAACCAGAGTCTGTCCCAACGTCATCGTCTCTCCGTGCTCCGGCAACGATCGTGTCGGCACTGATCGAGACTGATCGGCCAAACAGATCGTTCTCGGCTGCATCCCCTGCAATGAGTTTCTGCTGTTGTGACCATGTAGCCCCACCCCGCACAAAGACATAGGCTGCGCCGGCCTGATTTCCAGCGTCGCTGTCGTTTGCGGCCCCAACGACGATATCGTCACCGTTGATCCAGACGGAGAGACCGAACCCATTGCCTGTGACATCCCCTGCAATGAGCTTTTGCTGCTCCACCCACGTCGGCCCGTCCTTCACGAATATATAGACCGCCTCGGAAGCTCCGATAGCAAGAGTTTCACCACTTATTGAGACCGAGAATCCCAGGCTGTTGGTCGATGTACCGTCGCTCGTGACAAGTTTTTGATGCTGAATCCAGTTGATCCCATCCCACAAAAAGACATAACCCGAGCCGGAACTAGCGTTAGTGCGGGGAGCCCCAACTATCAGCGTGTCGCCGGACACTGAGACAGCTGCACCGAACTCCGCGAACGCTTCAGCATCGCTGGCTATCAGCCTCTGCTGTTCGTCCCACGAGGTCCCATTGTTCGAGAAGACATAGACGGACCCGGAGTCATCTCCAATGTCGTCATCGAATCTCGATCCAATCACTAGATTGTCTCCGTCTAAGGAAGTGGAGAACCCGAACTGGTCGTTTATTCCAGCATCACTTGCTAGCAATTTCGTCTCTTGAGTAGCTGGCGCTTCTGCGGCACTTCCAGAGGGTGCTGACAGAATGATGATAGCGGCAATAGAGGTCAAGGTCTGATTCATGAGACATCCTCAATCTAGCGGAAGAAGCGTCCTGTTTACTCGACCCTGGAATCTTCCGATGACGTTAAGATAATCCGAGGGGTTGATGGAGGGATCTGAAATCCCTTAGACGAGAACTGTTTTGGAATAGGCATCGCCTACTTCCCATTCTCGGTGACCGCACTTGGAGGACTTTCTGCCTCCTGACATGTGCCTTGCTGACTGCGAAACCTCCTCGCAAGCTCCTGCTCATGTTCCGCTACCTTCTCGCGTTGGCCCGATTGGCGATAGAAGTCCAAGACTCGTTGCAATGTGCGAATCGCTGGTGGGCTTGCCCTCCCAGGATTCTTATCTAGCGACCGGAGGCTTGCCAAAAGAAGCGATTCTGCTGCGGCAGATTCGCCAAGACCCATAAGCGAACAGCCTAGGATGCCTTTCGCATTCCAGTGCTTCCAGTGTCCAGCTGGCAACTCTGCAGCAAGCGTGTTGATTGCTTCCTTTGCCAGCTCTTTCGACTTGGCGTAGTTCCCTCGGGCGCACTCCAAAATAGCGATCTGAAGATGGACATCTGCGACGTGTTCATGGTGCTTACCTAGATCTCGTTCGCGAATCTGAAGCGCACGGTTGAGTACCTCTTGAGACTCGCTAAGTGACCCCTGATCCAGAAGAATCGCTCCTAGTTCATGAAGCGCTTGAGCGGCCTTTAGGCTATCCGTCCCGACTAGCTCCGTTTCGATAGATAGCGCTTCTCGCGAATAGAGCTCGGCCCTATCCAGAGAGCTTCTGGAACGGTGGACCTTCCCGAGGCTGACCAGAATAAATGGCAGTATGGGAGGAGGCTTTGTCGCCTGGCGAACGAGTTGGAGGGCGGTTTCGAGGTGCTTTTGGGCGTCGCAGTAGTTGCCTTGTAACCAGAGCACTTCTGCAAGATAAACTGCTGTAGTTTGTGTTAGATGATGTTGTTCGCCGAGTAGCTGGCGTCTTGTTTCAAGAGCTCTCGTTATGAGCTCCGTAGCTTGTTGTAGGTCGCCTTTGTATTGGTGGAGAAACCGTCCGTAGCTTGTGTAGCTGTAGGCAAGATGTGAGTGTGGATCTTGGAAGAGGCGCTTGCGCATCTCAAGAGCTTCTAGATAAAGCGGCTCGGCCTCGCTCTCTTTGCCGCGATCTCTGAGCAAAATGGCTAGGTTGTCTATGCTCTTTGCGAGTTCGATGTGGTCGCCTGGATATGCCTGTCTAAGAACTGCCAGAGCTCGGCGGTCGAGCTTTTCTGTTGCCTCAAGGTTACCTCGTATCCAGAAAATCGTTGCTAGGTTATTCAGGCTATATGCTGTCTCTTCATGTTGCTCTCCCAGCTGCGAGAGCCGGATTTCAAGTGCCTGTCGGAACATGTCTTCTGCCTCGTCATATTCTCCCAGCTCCTGCTTCAAAGTTGCCAGGTCGTTGAGAGCAGAGGCATGCTGGGCACTTTCCCGCCCCATAGCCTTCAGCGAGTCACCGACCGATGATTGAAGGTGGCCCTCAGCCTTACCGAACAGGCCTAGGACGCGATAGATTTCTCCGATAACTCCTTCTACCTCTGCGCGAATAGCGGGTTCTTGGGCCAGCTCTTCGTAGACTTTCTGTGATCCGTTTTCGAGAACCTGGGCTACTGCAATGGCTCCAACATGCGCTTCGTCGGGCTCGGAGTTCTCGAAGAGGCCAATAAGGAAACGTCGAGTAACATTGGCCTGCCGAAGGCGGTGCTGGGCCAGGTCGCGCTGACGAACGGTTTCTTGGTACTGTCCCCACAACGCAAATGCCGCGATTCCAATGACAACCAAGAAAAGCCCGGCGATGGCGAGCCCAATCCGGTTCCTCTTGAGGAATTTTCGAGCCTTGTAGCCAGGGCTCGGCTCGCGAGCGTCGATAGGAAGGCCCGTGAGGTACTTCTCTATATCGTCGGCAAGCTTCTGAACGGTGGGATAACGCCTACCTGGCTCCTTCCGCAGCGCCATCAAGACGATGGTGTCGAGATCACCTTCGAGCTTCCGTTTGAAGCTGGCGGTCGTGGGATCGGTGGCAGGCGGGTCTTCCGATGACTCGGATTTGCTCGTCTCCGTCAATACCGTGCTGGGAGGTTCTGGTGTCTGGTCACAGACGATACTCCGGATTTCTTTCTCAGCCTGCGCTTTCAGACGGTAAGGACGATTGCCAGCGAGTAGTTCGTAGAGCAGGATGCCCAAGGAGTACACGTCGCTGGCAATGTGGATATCCTGACCGGTGATCTGCTCAGGGCTGGCGTAGTCGGGGGTGAAGAGCTTCTGGTCGCCGCCGGTGAGCACAGTGACGCCGACGTTTACCGCTGCACCCTCTTCCGCGAGCAACTTGGCCACACCGAAGTCGAGAAGCTTGGGTTCACCGTCGGTGGTTACCAGTACATTGCTTGGCTTGAGATCGCGATGGATGACGAGCTTGGTGTGGGCGTATTGCACCGCGTCGCAGACTTTCTGGAAGAGTCGCAATCGGTCTTCCAGGGAGAGCTTCTCATCGCGGCAGTAGGCGTCGATCCTTTTCCCCTCGATGTACTCCATTAGGTAGTAGAGGCGGCCGTCTTCGGTTCGGCCACCACTGTGGAGCTGGGCGATATTGGGGTGCTTGAGTTTGGCAAGAATGCCCATTTCCTGAAGAAAACGCTGCTCGGCTTCGTCGCTCGTCTGGCCTGCCGGCAGGGTTGCCTGAAGGACTTTCAGGGCAACTTCGTGTTCGAATTCGTCCCCGATTCTGCTCGCCAGGTAGACGATTCCCATGCCGCCGCTGCCGAGTTTCCGAATGACCCGATACGCACCGACCTCGCTGTCTTTTTCGAGTTCATCCGTCTCACCGAGAATCCGGATGGGTGACTGCTCCATGAAGTCGACCTTCTCCAAGTCGGCATTCAGGAAGGACTCGACCTCTTGATGCAGCTCGCGGTCGTCGCCGCAGGCTTGATCCAGGAAGGCACTTCTTTCTTCACCGGAAAGCTCCCGAGCTTCCAAGGCGATGCTTCTGACGATCTTCCAGCGTTCAGAGTCCATATTGCTCGATGTCCATTCGTTGGCAGGACGATTTGGCCTTCTCGATCTACGAAGGCGAGGTTTGGGGAAGAACTGGCTCAGTCGGGCGGAAGTGATCGCTCGACGTCGTCACCCAGCTCTCGGGCGAGGAACATCTTGGCGGCCGTCCAACGGCGGGTCACCTTGGCGCGGGACCAACCCAAAACCTGAGCGATCTCTTCACCAGTGAGACCCGCGAAAAACTTCAAATCGACGACCTCCGCAGCCTTGGGATCGACCTCTCTCAGCCGTTCCAGAGCCCGGTCGAGGTCGAGCAGTACGGCAGAGTCGATGTCGGTCTCTGTCGCTCGGTCCGTCGCGCCGGTCAGGGACACCATGGTGACCTTGCCGGGCCGCTTCGCTCTCTTTTTGTGGTTCGCGTGGTCGATCAGGATGAGGCGAATGAGCTTCCCCGCGAAAGCGAAAAACTGCTTGCGGGTGTCCCAGTTCGTGCTCGGCCAGCCCATCAAGCGTAGGGTAAGCTCGCTGACGATCGCGGTCGGCTGAAGAGTATGGTTGCCATCTTCCCGCTGGAAGTAGAACTGAGCGGCTCTTCGCAGCTCGGGCTCGACTTCAGTGATGAGCGCGTCCAGGGCTCCATCTTCGCCTCGGCTCCAGGCTTGGAGAATGCCCGTAATGTCATCGGACGTCGCGATAGCGGTCGTCATACTGTTCCCCCTCTCGGATCACAGATCCAATTCGGCACCCCACCGACGGGTCGCTACCAAGGTCGGTTGGGGCGGGTGTGCAAGGCCAGATTCTTAGCGATCTCACGAGCAGCATATACGTTTTCTCTTTCTTCCTGCATTCCAGAAGAAGTCAGTCTGGTCGTCATCTGCAGCCTCATGACCTCAGTAGGCGAGCTTCCGGCACTGCTCCTCCGTGGCTCGCTGGATTCGCTCGACGGTTCTCTGGAGCCGCTCCTCTGCCTGCTCGCGGCTCTCTTGGAAGGTCTGCATGGTGATGGATTCGAACGGCGTCTTGCCCTTGATGGTCAGCCATTCATCACCGCCGTCTACCTGGTTGATGAAGCAGATCTCATCCAGCACGAATGCTTGTCCGAGGCACCAATTTCCGTGGAACAAGCGCTCGGCCAGCTCTCGGATGTCGCGGCAAAAGGTGAAGCTCAAAACGGTGAAGGGCGGATCGACCGCCTCTTGGATCCAAGGATTCTGGCGGCCAATCGCCACCCACCAGGCGAGCTGTTCCCGTTGTTCGGTCGTCAGCTCGGCTATCTTGGCTTCACAGCGGCTACGGAATTCCTCGGATGATTCGGAGAGCCCATAGAAATAGGAGTCAGCGCAGAGATCCTGCGCGAGGATCGGGAGGTCGTCCCGAGATTTGTCGGTGTCAGATGGCATGGTCGGTGGGATGAGAGGCGGGAAAGGTGCAGGCATGAAGGTGTCACGCCGCGAGGGCTTGGTCGTCATTGGCCGCACCGAGGTCGCAAGGGCGAACGTCGGGGGTCTGTTGCCCGGTCCACATGGAAAGGCGGCGGCGTGCTCTCGATCGGGTGTGGGTCAACCGCGAGCACGGGAAGCGTGCGATCTCGCAGGTTGGCTGCTCGTCGCGATCGGCCTTTGCGCGACTCTGAACCCGCTCGGATTTCAGGTTCTGGAAATCGACTCGCTCTGGCTTCAGGCATTGAGCCTGGACTCGTTCTGGTTTCATGGGGAATAGGGGTGAAAGAACAAAAGGGCAAAAGGGATCAGGAACTGAGAAAGGGCAGATCAGGTGGCCTGCCAGGTTTCCTCCTCGGCGCTCAGGCTTCCGTGTTCAAGCTGTTGCCGGACGTAGAAGTTGACGCCAGCGACGGTCATCTCGTAGAGATCAATGTGGATACCCTCGCCTTCGATGTTGCGGTACTCGTAGACGCTCCACGGAGGCTCATCGCGCTCGGCGTAGTGCCGAAAAAGCTCGTAGGGGTTGTCGGCGAGGAGATCTTCGACGGGGAGATCTTTCTCGTCCAAGAGTTCTTCGATCTCCCGGAAAGCGTCACGGGCGCGCTCTTCGCCGAGATAGCCGACGACCATCGCCGTCATCGTCTCGATGCGCGAGCGCAGTTCGCCAATCGTGACCGCACCGAGTTCCAGGTCGTAGTCCTGGGCGTAGTGATCCAGGAGGGTGAGCCGGTGGTCGAGATCCAGATCCAGGATCAGGCATTCATCGACGTACCAATCTTCAGCAGCTTCGCGGCATTCTTCGATGGTGGCTTGCTTGTCGAACCGGAGCCGGTCTTGCACCAATTCGAGCTGACGGGCGCAGGCGGTGGCAACGGCTTCCTCAGCTTCAGCGCTGAGGCGAGAGTGGCCACCGCGAGAAAGGTATTCGGACATGGGAAAGGGGGTGAAGGGATGAAAAGCAAAATGAGAGGTCAGCGATCCCGCTCAGGAGTCCGGGAATGCTGTTGTTCGCATTGGGTGCTGTCGGCCAGCGACCTGAGCTGTTCGGGAAGGCGCCGCCAGCCGGCACGAACTCGCTCGAAGGTGTCCGCGAGCCCGAGAGTCTTGAGGCGGTACTTGCGTCCCTTCACAGACGGGTCGCTGATGCGACATCCTTCGAGGTCTTCGATGCCGATGGTCTTGCCACGCCTGTAGAGTCTGAGCCCATGGTCCAGCAATCGGCGGTAGCAGTCGGGACCGGAACGGGCGACGGCCAGCTCACTGGCAATCACTTCGCGAATGGTCTCCTTACGGCTTGGGCTCCGGTCGCCACGCCCAAGGCGACGGCGGCGTTCTTGCTCGGATCTCGTTTCCCGCACTTCCCGGTCGCCTCGTGGCTGCCGTGACCTTCGTGACCTCCGGCCTTGCGCCAGGGAGTTGGTGAGGAACGGGTAGCGCTTTTTCTGGTACTGCTCCAGCTCGCGCTGGATCTGGCGGAAATGCTGTTTCGAGAGTCGGAGCCGCTGGCTGGCGCCGACGTTGTTCGCCGAGATCAACAGATGGACGTGCGGGCAATCGGTGTCGTAGTGCGCCTTGGCGTAGGCGAGGGCGTACGGAGCCCGGAGATCGAGATAGCGTCGCGTCAGATCTTCCTGAATGGCGGGGGTCAGGGCCGAGCTATCGCCTTCCCCGAAACTCAGGATCTCGTGGTAGAGCACGTTCCCGTTCTTACGTGCCGGGAGCAGGTGAGCGTTGGTGTTGAACTCGCCGCGAATGGCGGCAGGGTCGTCTTGGTGGATCTGGAGGTTGTGCAGAAGCGCGGAGCCGGTCTTCTCCGGTGCGCTGAAATAGTCCAGCAGCTGGCCGAAGGAAACGCTCTTACGCGCCATCGACTTGATCATCATGGGGATCTGTTGAAGAGGAGGAGGAAGACGGGAGAGATTCAAGAACGACGCGGAGCATGGTCACCTGACGCTCCAGCATCACAACCAGTTGGGCACCTTTGCGGAGGTCATCGTGGGTGAGCCGTTGGTAGGTGCTGGCGCGATCGGCGATCTGGTGGAAGCTGGTACCGACCCGGCGAATCTCCTGGACCATGCCTTGTAGGCGAGATTCCAGGGATGCTGGTAGGAGCGATTTTCGATCGAGGTACGCCAGCCCTACGTCGCGCAGGAAGGGTGCGACACGGCTATGAAATTGGTTAGCAGCATGCGAGATCTTGAAGTACTGATCCGGGTAGAGTGCCTGCACCGACGGAAACCGACCACCGATTCCGATTGAAAGTGACCAGTGATTCCAACGGAATCTGACCATCGATTCCGATCGAAAGTGACCACTTTTCCGGGTCGATCGGAATGGGTGGTCAGATTGGATCGGAATCCTGGCCACGGCGGAGTTCGACGGTAGCGCGCTCCTCACAATTGGGGTATTCCAGCCTCCTTGAAAGGAGAATTGGATGCCGAGAGTGAGGACATCGATGCGCAAGATACGCGAGGTACTGAGACTGAAATGGCAGCATGGCCTGTCGCACCGCCAGATCGGACGGTCGGTTCGGCTGGGCCACGGGACGGTGTGCAACTACCTGCTGCGAGCCAAGGTTGAAGGCCTGAGCTGGGAGCAAGTAGCAGCTTTGAGCGACGCTGAGCTGGAGCAACGCCTGTACCCTCGGCCGCAGCCGCTTCGGAGGGGTGGTCAGCGAGCCTTGCCCGACTGGACCAAGGTGCATGGCGAGCTGAAGAAGAAGGGCGTAACCCTGTCGCTGCTGTGGCAAGAGTACCGGGAGGACCATCCTGACGGCTACGGTTTCAGCCGCTTCTGTCAGCTGTACCGGATCTGGGAAGGGCGCCTGGATGTGTGCCTGCGCCAAGCCTACCGGGCGGGCGAGAAGCTGTTCGTCGACTATGCCGGACAGACCGTGAGGGTGATCGACCCGGCGACTGGCAAAGCGCGCGAAGCGCAGATCTTCGTGGCGGTGCTGGGGGCGAGCAACTACACCTATGCCGAATCAACGTGGAGCCAGGGCCTGGAGGACTGGATCGGCTCTCATGTGCGGACCTTCGCGGCTCTGGGCGGGGTGAGCGAGCTGGTGGTGCCGGACAATCTGAAGAGCGGCGTGACCAGCCCGTGCCGCTACGAGCCGGAGATCAATCGCACCTACGCGGAGTTGGCCGAGCACTACGGCGTGGCGGTGGTGCCGGCGCGGGTGAGGAAGCCCCAAGACAAGGCGAAGGTCGAAAACGGTGTATTGCAAGTGGAGCGCTGGATTCTGGCCCGGCTGCGTAACCAGCAGTTCTTCAGCCTGCGAGAGCTCAACGAGAGCATCGCGAAGCTTCTGGTCGAGCTTAACGACCGTCCGCTGAAGGTGTTGGGCGTCTCGCGCCGAGCGCTGTTCGAGCAGGTCGATCGTCCTGCTCTGGGTGCTTTGCCGCTCCAGCCCTACGAGCTTGCCGAATGGAAGAAGGTACGCGTTGCCCCGGACTACCACGTCGAGTTCGAGGGCCACTATTACAGTGTGCCGTACCAGCTGATCAAGAAGCAGCTCGATCTGCGGGCGACGGCGCAACTGGTGGAGGTGCTCGATCGCGGCAAGCGTGTGGCTGCTCATCGTCGCAATCGGTGTCGGGGTCGGCACACGACCCAGAGCGAGCACATGCCCAAAGCGCACCAGGCGTACCTGGAGTGGACACCGACACGGCTGATCAGCTGGGCGGCGAAAACAGGCCAGGCGACGGCCGAACTGGTGGAGACCATCATGCTTAACCGCTCCCATCCTCAGCACGGCTTTCGCTCGTGTCTGGGGCTGATGCGCCTGGGCAAGACCTATGGTGCCAATCGTTTGGAGGCTGCGTGCCGCCGCGCGCTCGCCATTCACGGCCTGTCCTACAAGAGCGTGAAGTCGATCCTGAAGAGCGGCCTGGACCAGCAAGCAGCGCCCGAGCCCACCGAAGTGACGGCGCCGATCGAGCACCACAACGTCCGCGGCGCCAGCTACTACAGTGCCGCGCGCCGCGAGGAGACGCCGCCATGCTGAGGCACGCGACGCTCGATCAACTCGCCGCGCTCAAGCTCCACGGTATGGCCAAAGCCTTTGAGGAGCAGCTGTCGATGGTCGATGTCTCAGAGCTCTCCTTCGAAGAGCGCCTCGGGCTGCTGGTCGAGCGCGAAGCGACCGAGCGATCCAGCCGCCGCTTGATAGCGCGGTTGCGAAAAGCCAAGCTGCGCGAGCAGGCGGCCATCGAAGACATCGACTGGCGAGCCAAGAGGGGCCTGGACAAAGGCCAGATCCTGCGCCTGGCCTCGTGCCAGTGGATCGCCGAGCATCTCAACGTGCTGATCACCGGCAAGGCCGGGGTGGGCAAGACCTTTCTCGCCTGCGCCTTCGCGCACAAGGCATGTCGGGAGGGTTACACCGCTTTGTACCTGCGGGTGCCGAGGCTGTTTCGCCAGCTCGCCATCGCGCGGGGTGATGGTAGCTACGAGAAGCTGCTCAAGAGCTATGCTCGCACAGACCTGCTCATCCTCGACGACTGGGGGCTGGCGCCGATCGGGGCCAGCGAGCGGCGCGACCTGCTCGAGATTCTTGAGGACCGCTACGGCAACCGCTCCACGCTGGTGACCTCCCAGCTACCGGTTGAGAGCTGGTACGAGGTCATCGGCGATCCGACCTTGGCCGACGCCATCCTCGATCGCATTGTCCACGGCGCCTACAAGCTCGCGGTGGACGGTGACTCCATGCGGGCGAAGAGAGCCGGCGGTATTCGCAAGGCCGCCCAGCGAGAGGCAAGGTGAGATCCAAGAGCATGCTGAAGCGATCGCCGATCCTGACCCATCAGCGGGCCTGCGGCCCGATCCGGACCCGACCCAAGATGGACTGTGGAAGCTGCCGCGGCTGTGGAAATCGCTCTGCGATTCCCACAGCCGCTTGGAAAACGCCCCCCGGCCACCCACCCGCGTTTCCCACAGCTACGCACAGCCCCGACGACGGGTTATTTGAATACAATCAACCAAGAAGAAGAACCGGAAGGAGGGCTCCAGCTACAGCGAAAGTGGACACCTACAACTGAGGAGAGCGCCAGCGTCGCTTCGCTCCGACAAGTGGTCGGTTTCGATCGGAATGGCTGGTCAGTTTCGTCGGAATAGGCAGGTAGAGATTGCAAGTGATGCGGTGGGTGTAGGTGCCGTGCATATGGAATGAGGGGAAAAAGGACACGCGGCCATGAGCGAGCGCCCACGAACACAGCGCACCCTACGTCCCATCGTAGGCTGCTGGAAGAGCCTCGGCTTCTCGGCAGCCGGTTTTCTACGGAAGAGCGGATGAATTGACGGTGGGAAGCTGACGGGCGGTGGACTGGCGAGCTTCGAGAGACCGCGAAAGAACTACTGTAGCGGCGATCCCGCTTAAGGTTCCATTAATAATTCCAGTGCGTCACAGTTCACAGCTGTGTTGTTTCGGGGGTCGTGGGGGCAGCGCCCCTACGCAAGATAGGACGCTCTGCGGACGGTGCAATTGGGCGGACGAGCTGTGCTCGGCTGCCCAATTGCAATCTTGCCCCTGCTTTGCGGGGCCACTGCTCAGTGCTCATTTGCGATTGGGCTGCGCTGCTATGCACGTGCAGTCCTTGCGCTGTACACTTTCGCTGGCCAGAAGCCGGCAAAGCAGCAGCTATCATTCGAGGCAATCATTCGCTGTCGAGAAGGACGGGCCATGACACCGGATTTCACCTACGACGTTTTCTTGAGTCACAGCTCTCAGGACAAGCTCGCCGTGCGCGCTCTGGCAGAGCGATTGCGAGAGGACAGAATAAGAGTCTGGTTCGATGAGTGGAAGATTGGCCCCGGCGACAGTATTCCAGCGAAGATCGAAGCAGGACTGGAGCAGTCGCGTGTGCTCGTGCTTTGCATGTCGGACAGTGCGTTCGGCTCTGACTGGGCGCAGCTAGAGGCCGGCACGTTCCGCTTTCGCGATCCACTGAACAGCGATCGCCGCTTCATCCCGTTGCGGCTCGACGATGCTCCCATCAGAGGCTCCCTCGCTCAATTTCTCTACATCGACTGGCGGATTGAGGATCATGAGCAAGCCTACCTCGGATTGCTCAAGGCCTGTCGGGAGACCGAGCCAGGAAGTGCAACCGACATGCAGGATGAGAAATGGTGGTCGCGCGCGAAGCCACAGGATGTCGCCGCTCATGGGCCATCGAGGGATGACTTCCCTAAGAAGACCAAAGACACCCTTTCCCGAAGAGTAGGAATGAGGTGCTCCAATCCAGACTGCCGACAAACGACAAGCGGCCCACAATCCGATCCCGACAAAGCCATCAATATAGGTGTTGCCGCCCACATCACCGCTGCTTCGTCAGGCGGGCCGCGATATGACGGATCGCTTTCAAAGGTAGAGCGTTCTTCGATCCAGAATGGCCTCTGGCTCTGCCAGAACTGCGCGAAATTGGTGGATAGCGACGTAGGACGATTCACCGTCGAGTTGCTCCAAGAATGGAAGAAGAATGGGGAGAGGTCGGCTCAACGAGCGTTGGAGACCAGTGCGAGCATTGCTAGCGATATTGGCGATGCCGCCACCGACCGAAAGACGAGTGCTGCGAAAAGGAAGATCGACAAGGCGCAGGAGCTAGCTCGTTCAGGAAAACTCAGCGAAGCAATAGCGGAGGCTCTTGAGTCCCTCGAGATTGCGCGGAACGAGAACGACGAAGAGCAAGAGGTGGAAACCTTGCTCGCCTTAGCGCTGCTCTCGTCGGATCGACAAGGGATCGGAGACAGACTTCACTATTTTCAAGAAGCTGAGAAGAAAGTCGACAAGATCAAGGCACCTGCGGCTAAGGCTATCTACTTGCGCGCGAAGGCAGCAGTTCTGGGTGAGCAAGGCGACACCTCAGGAGCCGAGGCGCTCTACAAAGAGGCGCTCGACATCTGTTCGAGGGAGGAGGACGACGAGAAAAGAAATCTTGCGACTCAAGCGTGCATCTTGCGGTCAGACTATGTCCATCTCCTTTGCGGTGAGAAGAGATATGAGGAGGCGGAAGCAGTTCTAAGGGCGTGTGAAGATTATGCGCGCGACAACCGCGATGCTAGGAACACAGAACTCCTTGGGGCGGCGCTGGAGGCCGGGATACATCTGTACCTCGATACTAAGGACAAGGAAGGAGCCGTGGCCCGAATCGAAGAACTTGAAGCTGCGGCCACCACGATAAGGCTAGCGGATCGTATCGGCGGCGAGCTCCTCAATATCGCGAATCACGCGGCCCACAGAAAGATGTATGGCGCTGCCCTTCGCGCGGCAGAAGCGAGCATACGGTTGGGTCACCGCTGTGATGATGGCAAGTCGCCGGGCTTCCTGATCGGAGCGTTGTATACCGAGGCAATGATCTTGGCGAAATCTGGTGATGAGATGGCGCTAACCAAGGCCCAAGCAGTACTGAGCGCCTGTTGTAGGCCAGAGGATCAGGCCGTCAGACAAGCGGCCAGCCAGCTGATCGCGGAGATACGACGGACAGCTGGCGATTCAGAGTCGGCAGTTGATCTCGCGCGCGGGGCCTTAGCGTTGGCCACAGGAGGGCCAGAGAACATCGCTTTCTCGAAGTCTGCGCTGGCCCGAGCGCTGAATGACAACGGCCAAACTGAGGAGGCGTTCAATGAGGCGAGCGAGGCGTGGGCGCTACTTGAGCAAGCTAGTATTCCGCCTAAAACGGCACTGGATGTTCTGGCTCAGGTAACCAACTATGGATCGCAGATCGGCAACGACGCTGGTGTTCGGAGCGCACTCGACACGATCGCTGTGTTACCAGACGAGGAGGGGGAACTCGAGGAGGAGAAGACCCGTGTCGTCGCGCGGGCGGATGCTAACCGTCAGATTAGAGAGAGGATTCTGGAGATATCAACGCCGTCGAGTTCAGAAGATGGCCCGAATATCGAGGCAGGTGTAGCCACTCTCCAGGACGCGAACGCGAGAGTTGTCGAGCAGTTAATCGGCCTTTGGGATGAAGTACCGGAAGCCGCCGGAGGAATCTATGACTTCTGGGGTCGGGGCAATTTTGTGCGCCTGCTCGAGAATGCTCGGCGTTACCCAACTAGTTTTAATGTAACAGTCGAGGTGCGCAGTTTAGAGGACGTGAAACGAGCGATTCGCCTGTGGGGCCTCTACGCTGATTTTCTTCTGCTTCTCTGGAAGGGCGAGTCTCAGAGTGGGCTGGCCATCGTGCCCTTTCCGCGAGATTTCAAGGGGCCCGGAGGCTGGGGCTACATTGTGGCTATGGGCGACGAAATGAAGGTCGAAGGCTCATCGAAAATATGGCATGGCGCGTTGGCGCAGATTTCAAGTATCCCGGACGATGTAGCTGCATTTCTTGCAACTGAAGCCCGGCGGTTTGTGGAGACGGGTCGCCTGATTGTCGTGTCGGCTCCAGCTGTAGGTTGCACCAACCCAGGTCACGGACCGTTTGAGCAGCTGCTCGCTGAGAGTGCAAACGCGATCCCAAGCGTACGCTGGAAGGGCTTTGAAGGTGAGCCGATTGGTCTTGTGCCGTACTCCCCGAACGCACCGTTGGAACTGCTAGCTGAGCTGACAGAGATCGAGGATGACCGGCTAAGGAAGCTGAGACTTCTTCTCGTTGAGCGGAGCAGACAGCTAGTGCCTGGCAATGAAGTGAAGGCCGGTGCAAGAATATTAGCTCTGGAGATTGACGACGCATTGCGTGACCTGACTGATAGGACGGATGCCTTCTCTCGTAGGAAGGGACTGGAAAGAGCAGCCGAGCCACTGTGCGCTGGAATCGCCCGCTTTAGACGTGAGGGACTGGCACTGTCTGACGAGGCTTCTCACTCCCCATTTGCACCGCTGTTCGTACTCCAGAGCTTAGGATACGGGTGGCGAGTTGACAGCGGGGCGATACCGAAGCCCCCAGGGCGTTTCCAGCCAGAGTCCGGTGACATCGTTGGGACATGGTTGGCTCCACCAACAGCGGGCTGGACGGTACCTATCATGCGCGCTGTCGATGCCGATGATAGGGAGACTTGAGGGGCGGACAGCGAGTCCTTCTGGAGCGTGTCGAGCCTGGACTCTTCTCTAGCTGGGCGGCGGACGAAGGCTCGATAGTTCAATCTCTGGCTTCAGGGCTGCCCCTTTTCATGGCGGGTCATTCGACCGGCCGCCGCAGGAGCCCAAAATAGGGAGGTGACTTTCATCCCTACTATCCATGACCTCCGCATCACGCCCACGTCTCATCGCCGAGAACCTCACCCAGATCCGCCAAAACACCAACTGGCGCCAGTTCTTCGAAGCCCTGAAGCTCCCCAGAGACCCCAAGAAATCCAAAGACCACGACTGGTGGGCCAAGAGCCCCTTTCGACCTGACGAGCGTACTGCCTCGTTCCATATGAACGCTCGCGGCTGGTATTGCCACGCTACAAGCCAGGGCGGCGGCCCCATCGAATTGGTGCAGCGTCTCCATCCGGGAATGCACTGTTTCGATGCTGGCCGATGGCTTCTGGAGCATGGCGTCAGCCGCGTTGTATCGGATGTTCGGGAAGATCTTCATCTTCTCGAAGGCGCAGATACCGTTCAGTCCGAGAAGGAGCCCTCGAACGAGCCAGTCCGGCAGGATCTCCGGAGCCAGCTCTCCGCGAACCACCGGCTCTGCGCCGCTCGGGGCGTCCCTTCCGAGATCTACCGAGAATTGGGTGCTGGCTTCCTGGATCGGCCAATTCGGAAGAATGGGAGACCCGATCCACTGAACCACCGAATCGTGTTCCAGATCCGGGGACTCAAGGAGAACGAGACCGGAGAGCTTCATGCCGTTGTCCTCGGTCATATGGGCCGAGCGACAACAGAAGACCAGGCCGACCGGGATGGCAAATGGTGGACGTATGCAGGATTCAAGAAAAGTCTGGAGCTGTACAACCTCGACCACGCGATCCTTGACGATGAGGCCGTTGACCAAGCCAAGGGTACCGAGCATCTTCTCGTCGTGGAGGGACTGTTCGATGTCGCCAGGCTCTACGCCGCCGGCATTCGCAACGTGGTCGCTACTTTCGGCGCCAGCCTCAGCACAGCTCAGCTCAGGCGACTCGATCTCATCAGCGAGATGGTCGGTGTCAACCGGTTCATCATCTTCTACGATCGAGACCGGGCTGGACACAAGGGTGCCAAGAAGGCTCTTGAGGCGATTACGGCTTCGGGGCTCGGCATTCAGGCTGAAGTCTTCGATTGGAACCGCGTCTGGGAATCGACCGTCCGAGGTGATGTCGGCATTCCCGCATCGATCACCGATCCCGCCGAGTTCTCCCTCGGGCAGCTTCAATGGCTCCGTCATGAGGGGATCCTGTAACCGTCCTCGCCCATGAAGATCTCCAGCTTCCACCGGGAGTTCAAGCATTACGCGCTTCTAGGGAAAGGCATGACCAACGGCGTCTACCGCTCAATCGGCTACACCCTTCGGATGCTGTGTCGATATGCGGCGACTGAAGAAATCGGCTCGTTGACGCCGGACATGATTCGCGCTTTTCTCTACTACGGACGAAGCGAGCGCGGCTGGGCGGCAAAGACCTACCGAAATCACTGGCAGTACCTCAAGATCTTCTTCGACTTCTGTCAGCGGCAAGGCTACGTCCGCTCCAATCCCGTCGAAGGAATCGAGAAGCCGAAGCTCCCGGAGCGACTCCCACGTTGCCTTTCTCACGAAGACTCCTTGAAAGTCCTGGCATACTCGTACGGCTACGATTGGCGGTACCACCTTGAAGCTGCACGGAATCACGCGATCATCGCGACTCTGATGATGACCGGCCTCCGGCTGCAAGAGCTTCTGAATCTCGAAGTCCACGATCTCGACCTGTCGGGGTGCGGGATTCTCGTGAGGCGAGGGAAGGGCCGCAAGGATCGGCTCGTTCCTGTTTACCACAAACTTCTGCCCATCCTTCGTAACTTCCTGGAAGCGAAGCGCCAGTCTGGGAAAATCTCTCGCTGGCTGTTCACGGGCGTCAAGTCTGACAAGCAGCTCGCGCAAAAGGACGTTCGTCGGATCTGCCAAAGAATCTCCGTCGCCTGCGGTGTCAAGTTCACTCCTCATGTTCTCCGGCACACCCTCGGCCGCGAGCTGGTAGACAACGGCGTCGATATCAAGACGGTGCAGCGAATCTTTGGTCACGCTCAGGTGACCACCACCGAGATCTACACTCATCTTTCTACGCGAGCGTTCAATGGGAATTTTCAAAGGGCGAGAATCTTTTGACAGATCGCGAGGAAATCTCTACGGTGTGGATACCTGCCTTCAGGTCGCTGAACATCGGAAGCCCATCTTTGGGTCACCCATCGGAATGCCGCATAGGAACTTGCATTACGGGACTTGAAAGCCACTGAGCTGGCTCATAACCCGAAGGTCGCAGGTTCGAGTCCTGCCCCCGCAACCAATATCCGCTACAGGAGCGGACTCCGAAGAATCGACAGTCCGACAAAGAAGGTTCAGCGACCACAGGGCAGAGCCCTATGGTCACTGGCTATGTCTGAAATTGAACAACTCCATCGGCAATTCTGCGAGTTCTCGCTGACCTTCAAAGCGAATACTCCACGGACGATCAAGTGGCTCCGCGCCACGTTCGCCGATTTTCTGCGCGGGACTGAGTTGACCAGCGCGACGCAGCTCGACCGAAGAACAATCGAGAACTGGATCGTCCGCAAGAAGCTGGAGAACAGCTGGTCCGCGAAATCGGTGCGGAACAATCTCCAAGCCTTGAGCCTCTTCTGCGACTGGCTGGTTCGGGAGGAGTATCTGGTCGAGAATCCGACATCCCAAATCCCGAAACCCAAGCTGCCACATACAATCCGTCCGCATCTGACGGTAGAGACAGCCCAGGATCTTCTCGACTGGACGCGGAACTTCCCGTTTGGGTATGCCTTCGAGCGAGCGCGAGCCACGGCCATTCTCTCCACCTTCCTCCACACCGGCATTCGCCTGGAAGAGCTGAGAAACCTCCACTGCGTCCATGTCGACCTCGAAAACCGCTCCCTATTCGTGGAGAAGGGAAAATGCCAGAAGGATCGAATCGTTCCGTTCGGCCTACCGCTAGTGGAGGCGCTTCAGGAGTACTTGCGCCATAGAACCAGATTGAAGAAGAGCTGCCCCTATTTCTTTGCGGCGATGCGGCAAGACAGCCAGATGGGAGACTCGGTGATCAAGCGGCTCGTTTCCAGGCTGCGCGACAAGAGCGGGATCTACTTCTATCCACACATGCTGAGGCACACCTACGCCACATTGATGTTGCAGGGCGGGGCCGACATCAGGGCGGTGCAAGAACTGTTGGGCCACGCCTCGATCCTTTCGACACTGCCGTACCTGCATACGACGACGGCGCATCTCCAGGCGCAGATCCAAAAGTATCCGCTCAATGTAGATTGGCAGGGGCCTCACGGCATCAAGGGCCTCTGAATGAATGAAATCTCAGACTTCGCCGGTTCGCCTCTGGCCAGACAGCCAGCTAGCGGTCGACTTTCAAACGAGCGCGGAGTTCGGCGAGGTTCTCCTCGATGTGGCTCGGGATAGGCACTTGCCGGTTAAGGGTTTCACGAAGAACCTGATACTTCTCATGCCATTGCCGGAAGTCCCGAAGTTCTTCTTTAAGCGAAAAGGCAAGAGCCTCGACGCAGGTGACGGCAACCATGGTGTACAAGTTGCAGAGGTTTCGAAGCACCTCTTCGTCGAGAGGACCACCGAATCTTCCCGCGAAGGCAAGCCCTCTGCCTATCTGCCCGCCATCCTGAAAGCTAGTGAACGCTGACGTCACCGGGAGGACGCTAGCATGCCCAAGAGGAGCCGTAATCAACCATGCCGTCCTGAG
This sequence comes from Candidatus Multivoradales bacterium, assembly GCA_965248925.1. Classification (GTDB taxonomy): domain Bacteria; phylum Acidobacteriota; class Thermoanaerobaculia; order Multivoradales; family J023; genus CBDFLE01. The sequence goes on from CBDFLE010000006.1 coordinate 531,522, forward strand.
TCTTTGGAAAAGTTCACTCGGTATTGAGTCGAGTCTCCGTAGAACCGAACCCCCGGTGCCCTGTCGTGAATTCCAGACCTTCTGAAAGTCTGCCGGTGAGTGGACGCTGAAAACTTGGAAGATCGAGGCTTCTGCGGCCCCTCGCGAAAGCGTTAGGCTCACACGCGGATGAGCAATAACGCTGCTGAACCAGCCCCATAAGAGATGATCGGCGGCGAAGCAGGCGAGGGCGACAGAGAGTCTGGGTGTCTCCGAAAAGTCCTGGCCGGAGAGAACATTGAGCCCACCAAGGTGAAGCTCGAACGCGGGTTTCAGTACAACGGCTTCAAGCTCGCGTACGATCTCTTTCGATTCAGGATGGGCATTGGCCGTGATCCATTGATTGTAGGTCTTCTCGGCACTCTCAAATGCCTCAGCCTCCGTGAGCGTGGGGGCAACCTCCTCGCGAGAGGGCAGTTTCTGATGAGTCATTGTCTTGCCTCAGAATTCGCGTAAGCGCCTTTGTAGTATGTTTGTTGTCGCGGCGTATTCTACTGGGCCGAGGACTTGACGAACAGGAAGCCGACTCCACAAGAGGGTGGGGACAACCAGTGGAAATGACCATCCTCCAGTGAATCCGGAGCAGTCTTCCTTCGTTGGAGTTTGTGTCGACGAAGAGGCATTCGACGACGCCGAAACGGCTTTCTCCGCCCCAAATCCCAAAGCAAGTACAAGGGATTCCGGCGAAGCTCCAGGCCGCTGTCAGAGGCCTGTCGAAGACACTCGCAAAGTCCTGCCGCGGCAACTCCTCCGGCAGCCGCCACGAGAGCTGTCCCAACTGCTCCAGTTGCTCCAGCCGCACTTCCTAGCGCGGCTGCGGTGGTGCCAACAATGCCTCCCAGCCCCGTTACTGTTGCTCTGAACCGACGAGCCCGATCTGAAAGAGCCAGCTCCGAGACCTCGTAGTTGAGTTCCGAAACAAATTCCTCTAAGCGGTCATGAGGAGAGGCCTCAGCAAGTCGGCGAAACGCGACTCGTAGGCGTTCAAGTTCAACAGGGGAATCCGCCATCATGCTGTCGAACTCTGCGGGTGCCATCCCGTCCAACACCGGAAGATCAAGTGATAGCAGCTTTTCCTCGGTTTGACTCAGCATCGCGCTATCCCGGAGAGGGAGCGCTCCCACAAGATTCTCGAAGCCAGTGCGAACATCGTCGGCGGCGGACGACAGTCCAATCAGCTCTTCCGGCGCAACAAAGACATCACCGCGTGAGAACGCGAGTGGTCCTTCTTCGACGATCCAATCCCCGACGACTTCTGGTAGCAAGCGAGCGTAGCCAAAGATCTCAGACCAGAGTCGACCGCGCATCTTTATCTCGTTGGTGATCGCTAAGTATCCCCACCCAGCATCCCAGAGGCTGTCGGGTTCGCCCGGATGGAGATGCGACACTCGCACTGGTCTACTGAGTGCTCCTCGCCATAGGAATTCAATTGGAACCCCAAGCAACGCTAGTCGGCGATATGTCCAACGCATCTCGTCGACGAATTGAACTGAGACTTGGAGTGGACGGACTGCGTTTAGGTTGTTGTGGATCAGCCGCCGCGCATAGTTTCCGCGAGCCCAGAAGTCCAAAGACGCCGAGCGGCCCCTAGCTGACTTCATCCAATCCAGCAGCAGATCGTATTTCGGCGCTGGTGGTTTACCAGAGGGGTAAGACGAGAGATCGAATGGCGTCGCTGGGTACGCATATAGCTCCGCCGAGCGGGGGTCTTTACCATCGATCGTGATCCTAGCTTTCGGTTCCAATTTGGCAGGATCCCTTTCCTGATGTCGTGGTCTCTGACCTTGGTTGCGTCGACTTTGGCAATCAGATTGCACGATCCGCTCCCACAGCAGATCATGAAATGTAGGCCCTTTAGCTTGGCCTCCCCACAGATTCTACGCCATGGAACCTTCAGCTTGGATAAGTGCGTTTTGGGAACATAGCCCTCCACGACTCATGGATTGCCCACTCGTCCGAGGAATCGGTGCGACCGATTCCGGCGCGATGGTCACCAGGAAGAAGGTCTTTGCGGCAGCCTTGAGGTCCGACCAAGTTCGTCAAAGCGCCACAGATTACTCTCTACGGTGGTTACTCAGTGGTTACTTTGTCGATCGCGGCGAGAGGGGGAATCTGTCGTAAGTTATTGAATCTAATGGAGCCGATGAGCGGATTTGAACCGCTGACCTGCTGATTACGAATCAGCTGCTCTACCCCTGAGCTACATCGGCCTGGAAGGCGAGCGGGTGCTGCCGCTGGAGGCGAGATTGTAGGGGATTCTCGCTGGGGCTGCAATGCTGAGGCGGTCAGCTCCGTGTTGTAGGCGGCTCCGGTTAGCAGCCCCTTGGCTTAGGGGTCGGAGGCCGCGTGCTCGATTACTAGCCAATGGCGATCTAGGGCTCGTATCCAGCGCAGCCGCACTGGGCCGAGAAGCTCGCGATCTAGCTCTTCTGCAAGAGCCATTTGCTGGCGGATCTGTGGCTCTGCCCGCGGCAGCGGCACAATGGGCTCTCTGGCTGAGAGGAGAAAGGGCAACCAACGGCGCCAGGGAGCGGCGATGGGACCTAGTATCACCGGCGTGGCGGAAGCCGCCCGGCGCGCTAAGCGGCGAGCTCGGGCGAGATCGCTGGGCTTGGGCTGCCGACCACCGGCGGGCCAAGCTTCTAGCTGACGGCGGCCGGCGCCGGCTCGGTCGACGGCAATTAGCCAGCTGCCACCAAGCCCCGGAGGACGGGTGCGGAAAAGCTGCCAACGATCTATAACTCCGGCGGGCTCGAGAGCCAGGTCGTAGCCCGCCAGGGAGGTCAGAAGAGCCTCGGTGGGCAAGCTGGAGACCCGCCGCTGGAGGTGGGTCGCCAGCCGGCCCGCTTCACGGTAGGCCCTGGATTGCGCGGCTGGGTGGTCGAGCAGGAGCAGGAGGTCACCCCTACCCACACTCGCCGAAGTCAGGTGCCGGGCAGCCAATGGCCGCAGCCGGGCTCGCAGCACGCGATTCTCGAAGCTGGTCCGCCACAGGTCTCGTAGGGGACGGATCTGCCAGCGGCTTGGCTCGCTGGGCTGCGCGGATAGATCGAGGTAAATCGGCGGTAGGGGCCATAGTGCGACCTGCCGACCACCGGCGACCGTGTCGCCAGGCTGAGGCAGGCAGAGACCGACCAGGAGAAACAGAGCGGCAAGCCGTCGGAGCAGCGGTGGGCGCAGATGGCTCAGGCCGGCAGCCACCAGGAAGGCGGTGGGCAGGTAGGCATAGGTCATGAACCGCTGGCTGCTGTAGCCGTAAAACAGGACGAAGAACAACAGTTGAGCAACCAACAACAGCAGCAGGGTGCCTTCCCAGGACCGCGTCCGCGCTCGACGAAGCATGACCGGCAGACCAAGAACAGCGAGTATCAGAGCCGGCAAACCGAGCAAGCGCAAGCCGGCAATCAGGTAGAAACCCACCGCATCGCCGCTCACCCTCAATAGGCCCCAATGCCGCACCTCGACATCGATCAGCTCAACTAGCAGCCCCTGGCGAATCAACCACCAGATCGCCGTCGGTCCGAGAAACGCCACCATGGCCAAGTAGTGCCGCCGACTCGGCCGACGCCGCTGTAGCACCCCGATCGCAGCTGCTGACAAGGGCAGCAACCAAGCCAACGGCTGGGTGATGGTGCTGAGCCCGCCGCAGAAGCCTGCCACTAGCAGCAACTTGGGGCGGCATTCTGCCCAGCGAGCAAAGAATAGAGCCCAGGCCAACAAGCAGGCGGCCAACATGTCGGCCATCAACTCTAGCGAGCGACAACGCCAGACAAAACCCATTAGCCAAGCCAACGAAACTAGCAACGACAACTGCCAGGGATGCTGCCGCCGCAAGACTGCGTACAACGCTAGAATGGTGCCCTGCGCTACCAGCTGCAAGGCGAGCGGCAGCCAAGGCAGCAGATTTGCCCTCTCGGCTAAAGCAACTAACAAGGGCAACAATGGCAATCGCGCTGAATAGCGCACTTCCGCTCCGACCCAACGCAGGCCGTTGGCCAACCAATCGTAAGTGTCACCGCCGACGAAGGGGTAGTCTAGCGCTAGGCTCGGATAGAGCAACTTCGGCAGCAACCAGACGAGCTGACAAAGCACCACCAGCAAGAGACAGCGGAATCCAAGGTCGTGGGCGAGGCTCCGCGGTAAGCGGTGGGTTGCAACGAATCTAGACACTGCGGCAGCATACCCTCATGGGTAGACCTGCATGAGTGAGAGCCGAAAATTGCCGGCAGCCCGGCAGCGGATTCAACTGACCGGTCTGCCGGCGGCTGTCACTCAGGCTTTCAATGATCCACCCCCCTCTCCCAGACAAACGCTGCCTCACAAAAATCACTGCTGCCCAAGATAACTCTGACTGAAGCCTGAATGGCCCGTGAAATGGGTCTTGAGGGGCACTGAAGGGCACTGAGTGAGGTCAAGGTCTCCATTTCTCAAGAAACCAGCTGTCCAAGACCCGGCAGGTCTAGCTGGAAATGCTCCGGTGCTGTGTTCTCTGGTGGTGTCCCGAACGGTTCATCGAGCCAATCGCGCAAGTCCCGATAAGTGAAGAGGTTCAGTCGTAGCATCGATGCAAGATTCGAGAATGACCACCCCGCCTTGGAGAGGAAGTGAAGCCAGCGGAGCAGCAGCAGCGCGATCAAGGCTGTCCAGATCTGGATCCGCAGGGCATTCTCACTGGTCCCGACGAAGGTCTTGACCTTCAGGTTCTGCTTCAGCGTCTTGAAGAAAAGTTCGATCTGCCAGCGGTCTCGATAGATCGCGGAGATCGTCGTGGCTCCGAACGTCAGATGATTGGTCAGCAAAACGATCTCTCGCTTCTTCTCAGCATCCCAGACTACGACACGGCGCAGCAGATAAGGACAGGCCTTGCGCGCCTTCGGCGTCTCGAACTCGATGATTTGGTCGGAAAGGATCGAGCGATTCTGCGGCACCTCCCGGATCTCGACGATAGAGTAGGCGGTAGCCTCCTTCATGCGGGTAACGAAGAAGACCCCCTGCTCGGTCCAATCGGCAAAGAGCCGAAAGTCGTTGTAGGCAGGGTCCATTGCAACGATGGAGCCCGGGTTGAGCTGCAGCCCTCGGGCGCTGCGCACGTCGGCCTGCCTGGCGTCGGTCAGTAGCGCGTAGGAAGGCATGTAGTCGCCGTGGTCGAGCAGCACATGGAGCTTGACGCCGCCTTTGGAGCGGCGGAAATCGGCCCAAGGAAACAGTGCGAGGCACAGCGAGATGGTCGTGGAGTCGAGTGAGAGAAGCTTGTTCTTGAACCGGAACTTCTGCTGGCCGAGCGTGCCCAGGGAGCCCTGCCCACGGAAACGCTGGAGGGCGGACCAGAAGAGACTCTCGAAAAGAGCAGCGGGTCGATGCTGGTTGGCGTAGGAGAGGGTGGATTTATTGGGAGCCTTGTCGATGCCAAGGTGGGCAAGCTTGCCCACGCAGCAGGCAAGGCCGTTGCAGATCTCGCGCAGAGAGTCGGCGCGAGCGGTCTGGCAGAAAAGCATGGCGACGAACTGAGACCAACAGGTGAAGCCCTTGGCGGAGCGCTCAGCCTGATGATCACGGACCAAGGCGGCGAACTCGAGGCGTGGGAAGTGTTGAAGCAGTTGACTGAAGAGGCTGGCGCTGCGTACCATGGGTCGACCCTCCGTGTGCTGCCCAGTGCGTATGGGCAGTAGTTTTTGCTTGACGGCAACGGAGGGTCATCCTACCCAAGCAGCTCAGAGGTCGCCAGCGACTCCAGACCTCCTGACCTACCCCTCCTAACCCTCTGAAAACACAGGACCGCCCCTCAGAGGTGGTGCGGACCCAAAACTGTCCGCTTTTTTCGGTGCCGAGGCATGATCGAGCATGGCACTGACGAGCGAGCACACCGTCCTGTTCCCAGACCACGCCGGGGTCCCCGATGGGGTTGTGGTGATCAACGACCGCTGCCGCCTCCAGCAGAGGGGCGGCTATCGGGTGGTGGTGGTCAGCGGCATGCCGCTCGCTCACTTCGCTGCCGGCGACAGGACAGGCGAGGCCCACGCGATGGTGAGTCTCGTTGAATTGGGCTGGGCACAGCAACGCGAGGTGGCCCTTGCGTTCGCTTGTGATGTGCGGACTGTGCGCCGGAATCAGCGCCGCTTCGAAGAAGGTGGGCTGGCTGCTCTGGGCCGGCCGCGCGGTTTTCCCCGGGGTCAGTCTCGGGTAGCGCAGGGCCGCCTGGACGCGGTCAACGGCTGGAAGGCCGAGGGTGTGTCGAATCGCGAGATTGGCCGGCGGCTGGGCATCGATGAGAAGGCCGTTCGCAAGCTCGCCAAGCGCCTGGGCTGGAAAGAGCGGTCGGTAGTGCAGATGACGATGCCCTTCGAGAGTGCGGACCCAAAACTGTCCGCCTCTGATGAGCAGCAGGTCGACGGCCCCCTGAAAACTGCGGATCTTGCGCTCGACGCTGAGGGTGGCGGTGACCCAGCGGCTGCGGACCCAAAACTGTCCGCTTCTGCGTCCGAGCAAGATCAGGTTCCCCTCTCGCTGGACCTCGATCCAGCGGATCGCGCCAGCGATCGGCTGCTGGCGAGGCTGGGATTCCTCGATGATGCGGCGCCGATCTTCGGAGCGGCGACCCAGCTACCGGGCGCCGGTGCTCTGCTGGCGATTCCCGCCCTGGTGGACAGCGGCGTGCTCTCCATCGCGCAGGAGCTGTACGGCAGCATCGGGCCGGCCTTCTATGGGCTGCGCACCACTCTGGTAACCCTGCTGCTGATGGCACTGTTGCGGGTCAAGCGACCCGAAGGGCTCAAGGAGCGCTCACCCCGGCATTTGGGTCAGCTTCTCGGGCTCGACCGAGCGCCGGAAGTGAAAACCTTGCGCAACAAGCTCGCTCGGCTGGCCGCGCATGGCCTGGCCGCGGATCTCGGTCGCGCCCTCGCTCAGCGCCGGGTCGCCACCAGGGGCCATGCCATGGGCTTCCTCTACGTGGACGGGCATGTGCGCGCCTACCACGGTGGCCGAGAGATTCCCAAGACACACGTAGCGCGGATGCGGATCGCGATGCCGGCCACCACCGACTACTGGGTCAACGATGCTGAGAGCGAGCCTCTCTTCGTGGTTCCCACCGAGGCCAACAAGGGGCTTGCGACGATGCTTCCCCTCATTCTCGAAGAGGTACGAAAGCTACTCGGAGACCGGCGAGTCACCGTCGTCTTCGACCGTGGGGGTTGGAGCCCGAAGCTGTTTGCGAAGCTCATCGCCAAGAAGTTCGACATCCTCACATACCGAAAGGCCCCCTTTCGTCCGGTGCCGTTGAGCAAGTTCGGGCAGATCAAGGACACGATCCACGGGCGGAAGCTCGAGTACCTCCTCGCCGATCAGCGTATCTACCTCGAGTATGGCCCGAGGAAGAAGCGCAAGCGGCTGTACCTGCGCCAGGTCACCCGCCTCTGCGACAACGGCCACCAGACGTCCATCATCACCTCCCGCCGCGACCTCTCCACACTCGAGGTCGCCTACCGCATGTTCGATCGTTGGAGGCAAGAGAACTTCTTCAAATACCTGCGCGAAGAATTCGCACTCGATGCCCTGGTGGACTATGGCACCGAGCCAGCGGACGCCGCCCGCGATGTGCCGAATCCCGAGCGCGGCAAGATCAATGCAGAGCTGCGCAAAGCTCACGCACATCTCGAGCAGCTCCGGGCCCACATCGGGATCGCTGCTCTTGAAAACCGCGAGGATCGGCGGCGCACGATGCGCGGATTCAAGATCGCCAACGCCGCCATCTCCGCCAGGGTCCGGGCAGCGATAGAGCAGATCACCGAACTCGAGAACCAGCGCGCGACCCTCCCCGTCCGCGTCCCCGTCCAAGAGGTCGTCGAAGCGGATGTCATCAAGCTGTCCGTCGAGCGCAAGCACCTCACCGATATTCTCAAGATGGTCGCCTACCAGGCCGAAGGTGATCTTCTCCGGCTCCTATCACCCCACTACCGCCGCACCGAGCAGGAGGGACGCACCCTGATCCAAAGCGCTTTCGCGGCCGGCGGCGATATGGAGGTTACCGACACCGTGCTGCTCCTTTCCATCGACCCGCTCAGCTCTCCCCACAAGACGGCGGCGATCGCCGCCGTCTGCGAAGAACTCAACGCTACCGCCACCCACTTCCCCGGCACCGAGCTACGGATGCGGTTCGCGATCAAGAAGGCGCCACCCCGGAGCCTGGCCTTCCCAGGGCCTCGGAACACCTCCGGAGAGGCTCAACCGGACATTTGAGAAAAAGGGTATGTCAGGAGTTCTGGACTCAGCTCACCCGAGACTGGGCCTTGTGCTTCGAGGAAAACTCAAGAGGCGGCAGCCAAGGGATGCCGTAAACTCACAACATCAAACATTTTTGAGCTTTTGTTTTGGACAAGAGTGACAAAAAATAGTCCAGGTGAAACGGCGAGATGACAGCTCCTGCGAGACCCGACTGTAATGGAGCCCGTAACCTCCTTGCCCTATTCTCGCATTTGTCAGCAATAAATCGCTCTCAGATTTCAGGCCGACAGGGACTGGACGCCCGAGTTTGATTCCGAATTCGGCACCGACGACTCATCGCTGACAGTCTTGTACTACGTTGCTTTCCGTCCCGCGGAGAGCTGTCAGAGGAGTAGCAGAGAATTGGGATTTGCCAACAACGAAAGGACGCTGCAGATGCATTCTTCCAGAAGGGCAACGCGTATCTGGGCGGGGGCGACGGGGTGGGTTTCTAGATCAGGATCGAGGGCGCACCTCAGGGGAATTACCTGCGCTGTCATTGCCGCTTGCGCGGCGACCGCTATCATTCTCTTGCCAAGTACCAGTTACCTAGGCACAGCACAGCCAGCAGCCACGACGCCGCTAGTCCGGGTGATCGTCCAGGCCGACAATGCCGATAAGGCAGCTGAGCAGGTGTTGGCGGTCGGTGGTCTGCCAAGCCACCAGCTCAAGCTGATCGGAGCCGTCGCCGCTGAACTCAGCGAACAGCAGGTAGCGACTTTGCGCCGTTTGCCAAAAGTGTTGAGAATCTACTCTGACCGAGCGGTGCATTCGAGCTCTCAACACGGCAACTCGGATGGACTTGAACAACCCACCGAGGGGCTGGCTGACTTATATACGGACTTTCCGGCCCAGATCGGCGCCGACACCCTACACGTCGCAGGCATCACCGGCCGGGGAATCACCCTAGCTGTAATCGACAGTGGTCACACCAAGCTCCCCGGATTGAAGTTTAACCTAGACGCCGAGCGCCGAGTGCTGGCGCAATACGATGCCATCAATGATCGCGAGCTGGGTGACACCCCCAGAGACCCTCATGGCCACGGTAGTCATGTCTCGTCGGTCAGCCTGAATAGCGATCGCGACTCGACCTCACAGCGCTACAATGGCATCGCTCCGGGCGCCGACCTGGTTGTCGTCTGCGCCTTTGACGAAGCCGGCCAAGGCACTTACTCTGATGTCATCCGCGGCCTTGACTGGGTAGTGGAAAACAAGGCTGCCTACGGTATTCGAGTGCTGAATCTTTCCTTCAGCTCACCGCCGCAGTCATTCTACTGGGAAGACCCACTCAACCAAGCGGTGATGAAAGCCTGGCAATCAGGATTGGTGGTGGTGACCTCGGCCGGCAACAGGGGGCCTGAGGCTATGACCGTCGGTGTCCCCGGCAATGTCCCCTATGTGATCACGGTCGGAGCCATGAGCGACAACTTCACCCCTGAAGATGGCCGCGACGATCGACTGGCGAGTTTCTCTTCGTCCGGCCCCTCCATCGAGGGATTCGTCAAACCTGAGCTGCTGGCTCCCGGCGGACACCTGAAGGGATTGCTGAACGGCAGCTCCGAGCTGCGGCATGACTACCCCGAATGGCGGGATGGAATTTACTTCGCTATGTCTGGAACTTCGCAAGCGACAGCGGTGGTTTCTGGTGCCGCTTTGCTGTTGCTCGAAAGAGAGCCTTGGTTGACCCCTGACGACGTCAAGTGCCGACTGATGCGCACCGCTAGGCTGGCGATCGACAACCAGGGCGAGCTAATCTACAGTGTCTTCCAACAGGGCGCCGGATTGATCGATGTCGCCGCGGCTTCTGTCTCCGCAGCTAGGGGCTGCGCCAACACAGGACTGTCGCTGGAGAAGGATCTCGCCAACCTGGAACACTACGCCGGCCCGGCAAGGCAAGACGAGAACGGAAACTTCTACCTCGAGGGCCACGAAGAGATAGTGTGGGACGGTGAGTACCTCTACGATGATGTTTTCGTCTGGAATGACGTATTCGTTTGGAATGACGTATTCGTTTGGAATGATGTCTTTGTTTGGAATGATGTCTTCGTCTGGAATGACGTATTCGTTTGGAATGATGCCTTTATTTGGAACGACTGTGAGGACGAGGAGGGGTTCGACGTCGACACCTGGATCGACCAAGAGTAACTCTCGGCGTCTATTCCAAAAGCAGAATGTCTAGATTCATCCGGATTTGGCAACCACCAGCACTGCGCCGGTGGTTGTTCTCCTGTGCTATCGCTGGCGCCGCGGTGCTGTGCTGCGGACCGGCGGCGGCAGATCCTAACATTCGTTTCCAACGCCTTTCGGTACGCCAGGGCCTGCCGCAAGCGCAGGTCAGTTGCAGCTTGCAAGATAAGCAGGGTTTCATGTGGTTTGGCACCGAAGAGGGACTGAGCCGTTACGATGGACACCGCTTCGTCAATTTTTCCCACGATCCCCGCGAGTCAAGCTCGCTGTCACACAACACGGTCAAGGCGATGCTCGAGGACCGCACCGGCAACCTGTGGATCGGGACCGATGGCGGTGGCTTGAATCTGTTTCGACAAGCCGACCAGAGCTTCGCCCATTACCGCCATTCACCGACCCATCCGGCCAGCCTGTCGAACGACGACATTCGCTCATTGCTCGAAGATTCAAACGGGCGGCTGTGGGTCGGCACCGATGGTGGCGGCCTCGACCGCTTCGACCCCAACAGCGGCACTTTCGAGCATTTCAAACACCATCCGCAACGCCCAGACAGCTTGGCCAGCAACGCCGTGCGCGGCCTGGCGGCAAGTCGGGATGGCAAGCTGTGGGTCGCCACAGATGGCGGCGGTCTCGATCTACTCGACCCGGCGACCCAGCAGGCTGTGCACTACCGCCACCACCCTGAAGATCCCACCAGCCTCTCAAGCGATCGTGCTCGCCAGCCTTTCGTCGACCGCGCGGGCACTCTCTGGGTAGGTACTTACGATGGTGGGCTAAATCGCCTCGATGGGGACCATTTCAAGCAATTCCACCAGCAGCGAGACGATCCAGACAGCCTCGCCTCAGATAGCGTGTGGACGCTGTTCGAGGATATGAGTGGCACCCTCTGGGTAGGCACTGACGCCGGCCTCGAGATCTACCGCCCTAGCGTGGAGAACTTCGCCCACTACCGCCATCGGGCGACCGACCCGGCCAGCTTGAGCAACGATCGGGTGACCTCGATCTTCCAGGATAGGGGCGCCGTGCTGTGGGTCGGCACCTACGACGGCCTAAACTCCTGGAATGCCACCACTGGCGCCTTCGCTCACTATCGCCGAGGCGACAAGAGCAGCGATCAGCTGAGTAACGATTTCATCACTTCCTTCGCCGAAGGTGAGCCGGGTGTGCTGTGGGTCGGCACCTATGGCGGCGGCATCAATCGCTTCGACCGACAGCGCGGGACTTTCCGCCCCTTCCGCCACCACCCCGACGATCGGCGCAGCTTGAGCGACGACCGGGCCATGTCCCTGGTCTACTCCGCAGCCGGTGAGCTGTGGGTCGGCACCCTCGGCGGCGGTCTCAACCGGATGTCCGCGGACGGCCGATTCGAACGCTTTCTACACCATCCGGAAGAAGACCGCAGCCTGGCATGGAACGGCGTTACGACTCTGTTGGAGAGCAGCCAGGGCAAGCTGTGGGTGGGCACCTACCGCGGCGGTCTGGACCGGTTCGACGCCATCAAGGGAAGCTTTGTCCACCACCGTCACGACCCGGACCAATCGGCTAGCCTGTCGAGCAACCTAGTGCTCGATATCGCCGAAAGCAGCGATGGTCTGCTGTGGATCGGTACCGACGGCGGTGGGCTCAACCGCTTCGACCCGCAGACCGGCAGCTTCGAGCATTTCCGTCACGACCCCAACGACCCCTCCAGCCTATCGAGCGATCATGCCTGGTGGGTGCTCGAAGATCCCCGCGGCAACCTGTGGATCGGCACCCAGAATGGTGGCCTCAATCGCTGGCGGGCAGAGGACCGTCGCGCCGGAAGAGCGGTTTTCGAACGCTTCGGCAAGAGCAACGGCCTGCCCAGCAACATGATCTATGGCGTGCTACAGGATGACTTGGGCAACCTCTGGCTGTCGAGCAACCGTGGCATTGCCAGCCTCGATCCCAGCAATGGCAACATCCGGATTTTCGGCTCGCACCACGGACTGCAAGGGGAGGAATTTAACTTCGGCGCCGCTTTCGAGGCCGCCGATGGCGAGTTCTTCTTCGGCGGGGTCAACGGCTTCAGCAGCTTCTATCCGGCCGCGATCTACGCTAACCCCTATCGCCCGCAAATCAAGCTTACCCGAGTGCTGAAGTTCAACGATCCGCTGCGTTTCGACCAGCCGCTGGCACAGGTCGAGCAGATCACTCTCGGACACCGCGACGACATGATCTCTTTCGAGTTCGCGGCCCTTGACTTCACCGCTCCCGACAAGAACCGCTATCGCCACCGGCTGGTGGGTTTCGACCGCGACTGGATCGACTCTAGCGAACCTCGTCGGGCGACCTACACCAACCTGGCAGCCGGCACTTACACCTTGCAGGTTCAGGGCTCGAACAACGATGGCCTGTGGAGCGACCAAGATCTCGAACTTGAGCTGTTGGTACTGCCGCCGCCGTGGCAGACCTGGTGGGCCTGGGGACTCTATGCCGTCGCCTCCGCCTGGATGCTATTGCTCTTCTACCGGACTCAGCAAAGCAAGCGGCGACGAGCCGCTGAACTGGCGCGCACTAACTCCGTCCTGCGCCGCGAGATCACTGAAGGCCAGGCCAAGGAAGAAGCCCTCGGGCGCGAGCAGAAGCGGGCGCAGGCCTATCTCGATGTTGCCGAGGTGATCATGGTCGCGGTCGATGCCGCGGGTCAGGTGACATTGATCAACCCCAAGGGGCGTGAGCTTCTCGGCTGCCTCGAGCAGGAGACCGTGGGCAAGAGCTGGGTCGATTGCTTTGTGCCGGTGGAGCATCGGTCGAGAGTTCGCAGCCACCTCGACAGCGTGGCCACCGGGGCCTACGAGTATCCGCTGCTCACCCGCTACGGCGAAGAACGCATCATCGAGTGGCGGACCGCCCGCCTGCCGGGTCTTGATGGCGAGCCCGGCGGCACTCTAAGTTCGGGATTGGATCTGACCCAGGTACGGCAACTCAAAGAAGCAAAGGAAAGCGCCGAGCAGGACAACCGCGCAAAATCGCTCTTCTTGGCCAATATGAGCCACGAGATTCGCACGCCGATGAACGGCGTTCTGGGCATGATCGAGCTGCTGCTCAACACCCCCTTGACCGAGCGCCAGACGAAGTTCGCCATCACCGCTCGACGCTCGGCACACAACCTGCTGGACTTGCTCAACAACGTCCTCGATTTCTCCAAGATCGAGGCTGGCAAGCTCGAACTCGAGCAAGTCGAGGTACCCTTGGCCGAGCTGCTTTATGAGGTCGCCGAGCTCTTTGCCGAAGCCAGCGACGCCAAGGACATCGAACTGCTGTGCGAGATCGACCCGCAGCTGCCTGAGCAGCTCGCTACCGATCCCACCCGGCTACGCCAGATTCTGGTCAATCTGCTCAGTAACGCCATCAAGTTCACCGACCGCGGCCAAGTGACGCTCAGCGCCACCCCCCAGGCAGAATCCCTGCTCACCGACGGCAGCGATGAAGAGCGTCCGCAAGTGCTGTTCGAAATCGTCGACACCGGCATTGGCCTCGACGAGCAGGCGCGCGCGCGGATTTTCGGAGCTTTCCATCAGGCCGACGGCTCGACCACTCGCAAGTACGGCGGCACCGGACTCGGGCTGTCGATCTGCACCGAGCTGGTGGCCCTGATGGGAGGCCGGATGGGGGTCGACAGCGGCAAGGTCGGAAGTGCTGGTGGCGCCGGCGGGGGCGGCATGGGCTCGCGATTCTGGTTCACTTTACCCCTCGATCCGAGCGCCGCCACAAGCCGCCAGCGCGCGACCTTCAAGGATCCTCCGCGAGTGCTGGTTGTCGACGACAATCAGGCCTGTCGCCGCGGTCTAAAGAGCCAACTTGAGTCCTGGAAGATCGCCGTGGATACCGCTTCCACCGGCCCCGAGGGGTTCCGGAAGCTGCTGGCGGCAAGCGTCGAGGGTCGGCCCTATGGCCTGTTGTTGGTCGACCGCCGGATGCCCGGCATGGACGGTATTGAGTTCGCCCTCGCGCTTCGCGGCTGCCCACCATTGGCAGACGTTCCGACCATCCTAATGGCCGCCGTCGCACCACCGAGCAGCGAGCAACTCGAAAATACTCGGCTGGTGCATTTGCTGTCCAAACCGGTGCGCCCGAATGAACTCTACGATTGCCTGCGGGCGGTCGTCTCCCCCGACCAATTCACCCTCGCGCGGTCGGCAGAAAAGCCGGCGACCTTCACCAAGCTCGATGGCGCCCAGTTGTTGGTGGTTGAAGACAACCAGGTCAACCAAGAGGTGGCGCGCTCGATCCTGGAGAATCAGGGCTGTCAGGTAGAGGTAGCCAGCAACGGAGTTCGCGCCCTCGAACTACTCGCCTGTCGCCGTTTCGACGCCGTGTTGATGGACTGTCAGATGCCGGAGCTCGATGGCTACGAAATCACCCGCAAGCTCCGCCACCGTGAGCTTCATTCGGGCTCGGACCGACTGCCAGTCATCGCCATGACCGCCAACGCGATGCAAGGGGATCGGGAGCGCTGTCTAGCCGCCGGCATGGATGATTACTTGAGCAAGCCTTTTCGCCCCGAAGAGCTTCGCCACTGCCTGCTACGCTGGTTGCCGGCCCACCGGCCCGGGGGCCAGGCGACCAGCCCGGTCAAGCAGCCGCCACCTTTGCTCACTCCGCCCGCCAGGCCCAGCCAAACTACCCCGGGACAACTCAACCCGCGAGCGTTGGAGCAACTACGTAAGATCGAAGCGCGAGGTTCACGCGGCTTCTTTCGCCGTATCGTCAGACAATATCTGGCCACTACCCCAACTCTCGTCGACCAGCTACAGCGGGCCCTCGAAGGCCATCAGCAGAGCAACATTCGGCGGACCGCACACAGCCTGAAATCGTCGAGCGGCAATCTCGGCGCCGGCCACCTGGCTGGCCTCTGTAGGCAGCTAGAGCTGGTGGACGAGGATCAGGCCCGGAATCTGCCAAGCCTGGTAGGGGCGGTGGCCAGCGAGCACAGCCAGATCTGCGCCCAACTCGAACACGAACTTCTCGGCGAAGCTTCCTAGCTGCTCAAAGCTGGAAGCGAAAGATCGCACCCAGGGTGTAGGTGTCGGTGTCGACATCAAAGTCTTCGAGCTGGTCCCAATCATCGAATCGGTAGGTGGCGTTGAGGTCGATCCGCAGCGCCCCGAGCAACTGCAATTCCCAACCCAGGCGGACGGCGTAGAAGGGGTCGTAATCGTCGTCGAGACCGGATGAATAGGTGACCCCTGCGCCTACTCCGCCGTAAAACGAACCGCCGACCAGGATGAAGGCCTGCGGCGCCCAGGCGGTTTCGTCGGTGCCGGCAAAACCGTTCTCGAAGACCTCTAGATCGAGTTCAAAGCGAAAGAATCCACCGGGCACGTATTGGTAGCTCAGGATGTAAGACTCGCCATCGTCATCGATGTTGTCGAGTTCACTGTTGCTAGGCAAGCCATCGAATGTCTGCCAATAGCGCAGGCCGATGCCGAGTCGGTGATCGGCGGCGGTGCTCGGCGAAGCCACGGCCAGCGCTGCCAAGGTTGAAAAGAGCAGCACGCTCAGAGCCAAACGACTGCGAATCATCTGCAATCCTCCAGTTGTTCCGCCGGAAAAGAATTGTCCGGACTGCGAAATTCCACACTCAGCATACCGCGCCGGACCCTCGGCGTGCGATCGCCTGCTACTGTGGAGTTTCACCGACAAACTAAGGAACCCAATGATATGTCCCCCTCCCTTACGGATCTTGATGTTCAGCCAAGTATCGCCGATCTCGAAGACGCGGCAGGGCGGATAGCACCCTTCATCCACCGCACCCCGGTGGTGACTTGCAACACGATCAACCAGCGGCTGGGCGCCGAGCTGTATTTCAAATGTGAGAACTTCCAGCGAATCGGCGCCTTCAAGATGCGCGGCGCCAGCAATGTGTTGGCCTCGCTGAGCGAGGACGAACTACAACGCGGCGTCACCACTCATTCGTCGGGCAACCACGCTCAGGCAGTGGCCCTGGCGGCTCGGCTGATCGGCACCCGAGCCCACTTGGTGATGCCCAAGAACGCCCCGCGAGTGAAACTTGGGGCGGTTCGCGGCTACGGCGCCAAGGTGACCCTGTGCGAGCCTACCCAGGCCGCCCGCGAGCAAGCCACCGCCGAGATAGTGGCCACCCACGGCATGTCGATGGTCCATCCGTTTAATGATCCACGGATCGTTGCCGGCCAGGCCAGCGTCGCCCGCGAGCTACTCGAAGACGTACCGCAGCTTGATTTGATCGTCGCCCCGACGGGTGGCGGCGGACTGCTCGCGGGTACCTCCTTGACTCGCCACTACCAGGCACCACAGGTGCAAGTCTTCGGCGCCGAGCCCGAGGCCGCCGACGATGCCCAGCGCTCACTGCGCGGTGGCCAACGAGTCGCCAACGAGAGCCCACCCATAACTATCTGCGACGGTCTGCTGACTTCCATCGGCGAATACCCTTGGTCGATCATCCGACACCACGTCGCTGACATTCTGACCGCCTCTGACGCCGAAGTCACCAGCGCCATGCGGCTGATCTGGGAACGGATGAAAATCATCGTCGAGCCTTCCGCAGCGGTGGCTTTGGCGGTGCTGCTAGCCGGCCGGCTGGAGGTCAGCAATAAGAAGGTCGGAGTGATCCTCTCCGGCGGCAACGTCGATCTCGACCATCTTCCCTGGCTGGGCACCGGCGGCTGAGGAGGCTGCGGCTCGACAATTCCCCATCTCGTGAATGAATATCATGCACGCCAGGAGTGATTGTCATTCACAGCCTCTCCCCCGATCACTCAGGCAGATCCAGCTTTGGGCATTGGAATCGCCTTCTTGCCTGGTGCTCATCGGCGCCCGACAGGTGGAAAAGGCTCTGAATCAGACAGACCGACCGCTGCCCACCCTGTTGGCGGCCGGGCGACTAGCGCACCAAGATGGCGAGTTTCGACGGGCAGAAACGCCCACTTGGTGGCCGCTGAACGCCAGATCTACTCGGTATTGATCTTGCTGTGTAGATTGTCTGGAGACCGAGAACAACCCAGGGAAGGCTCGCCATGAACGAAATCTTTATCAGCTACTCGCGCCGGGACCGAGCGCGGGCCAAGCAGCTTGCGCAGGCCCTTGAAGACGAAGGCTTCCAAATCTGGTGGGACCGCAAGATTCCGCCGGGTCGAACCTTCGACGAAGTCATCGAGGAAGCCCTCGATCGAGCCAAATGCGTGATCGTACTGTGGTCGCGGGTGTCGACCGAATCGGATTGGGTCAAGGAAGAGGCAGCCTACGGCAAGCAGCGTGGCATCCTGGTGCCGGTGCTGATCGACGCCACCGACCTCCCCCTCGGCTTCGGCCGTATTCAAACCGCCAACCTGGTGCATTGGAAGGGCGAGAACGACCATCCAGATTGGCTCAGTTTGGTGGCTTCGATCACCGCCCGCGTGGGTCCCCGACCGCCCTCACCTACGCTCCCACCCACACGACCAGAGTTTCGTCGATCTCGACTGTGGCTATGGGCGACGGTGCTGGTGACGGTGCTGGCGCTGGCTGGCGGCTTCCTAGCCAGCCGCTGGGGGCTTGTCGAGCGCTGGATCGACCCTAGTACAGTGGACCTACCACCGATCCCGAATAGAGAAAGCAGACCGGCAAGGGTGGCGACCGAGGAAGAGGCCAAAGCTGAGGAAGAGGCCAAAGCTGAGGAAGAGGCCAAAGCTGAGGAAGAGGTCAAGGCTGAGGAAGAGGCCAAAGCTGAGGAAGAGGCCAAGGCTGAGGCACCCAAGATGGCGAGCGCCCGACTAGCAGCAATCGACCAGCTAGCGCTCACCGCCATCGACGATCAAGAACTGATCGACGCCTACCGACTGCTGCTCGAGAAGCATGGAACGCACCTCGACCCGGCCCAGGCGAAGCGGGTGAGCAGAACTGCCGGCGCATTGCAACAATCTCTGAAAGAGTCCAACCAGCTCGCGGCGGCCGGCTCCGAGCTAGCCCTCGACAAGCTGGAGCGAGCCTGGACCGCCTTCGAACCACCGCGGCCGCCCAGTCCCTTGGCCAGCGAACGCCAGCGCCAGCTGCAGCAGATCAAGCGCATCCACCAAGAGCAAGCGACTGTCGTCACCGCTGAAAAGAACTTCATCACCGGCAGCTCTTTCCGCTCGGGCGCCGACGATAGGGTGACCGGCGTGACCGGCATCAGCCGAAGATTCGCAGCCGGCACGGCGGTCCATCTTTTTGCCCGCGTCCACGCACCGCGGGCAGAAGTGCTGCGACTGGAATGGCGATTCGAAGACAAGATCTTGCACTCGCGCCAACAGCAGGTTCAGGCCTCCGCCGGCTACCGCTTATTCTTTTCCAAAACCTATGGCCAGGCTGGCCAGGGCGAGGTACGGCTGTACAACCAAGAGCAAGTGTTGATCGCTCGCCGCGAGCTGATCATCGAGGGTGCTAGCCGGGGGGGCCCCCGCCGGCGCTTCGTCGAACGCGACAGTGAAACCTTCGTCGACAGCCAGCGAAACCACCTCTGGACCCGGCATGATCAGGCGGCGGGCAAAGCTCTGCGCTGGGAGGCCGCCGCCAAGGTCTGCTCTCAGCTGCGGCTCAGCGGCAGGACCGACTGGCGGCTGCCATCGATCGGTGAACTGGCGGAAGTCCACAAGTTCGCTGGCGAAATCAAGCTAGCGCTCGCTGCCAAGCAAAGCAGCATATGGAGCTCCGAGCAGCAGCAGTTGGACTTCACCGACGGCCAGTACCCCAGTAGTCGCGACCGCAAACGACGGGCCGGTGTGCTTTGCGTCCACGACTGAACCTTGTGCTCAGTGAACCTCGGCATCGGGGAAATTGAGCATAATCTGGCCATCGCGGGCATCGACCACCACCCGACCGCCGCCGGTGAGGCGGCCGAAGAGCAGCTCTTCAGTCAGCGGGCGCTTGACCGTATCCTCGATCACCCGGCCTAGGGGGCGGGCGCCGAACGCCGGGTCGTAGCCCTTCTCGGCCAGTAGATCGCGGCCAGCGGCGGTGACTTCCAGGGTCACCTTCTTCTCCTTCAGCGGTTGGCGAAGTTGGTCGAAGAACTTGTCGACAATCCGCGCCATGACCTTTGGATCGAGGGGGTTGAATCGCAGCTGAGCATCGAGGCGATTGCGAAACTCGGGGCTGAACAAGCGCTCTACCGCCCGCTCACCCGCGCTGCCAAGTTCGCCCTGGTGGTCGCCGAATCCCAGGCTGCGAGCAGCCATCTCACGGGCGCCCACATTGGAAGTCATCAATAAGATGACGTGGCGAAAGTCTGTCTGCTTACCGTTGGTGTCGGTCAAAGTACCATGGTCCATCACTTGCAGCAGAATGTTGAAGACGTCGCCGTGGGCCTTCTCGATCTCATCCAGTAGCAGCACCGCGTGCGGGTTCTTCGACACCGCTTCGGTGAGCAGGCCGCCGCGATCGTAGCCCACGTAACCTGGGGGCGCACCGACCAACCGCGACACCGTATGCCGCTCCATGTACTCACTCATGTCGAACCGCAAGAAGGAGATCCCGAGCACCTCGGCGAGCTGTTTGGCGGTCTCGGTCTTGCCCACCCCGGTAGGACCGGTGAGCAAGAAGGAACCGACCGGTTTCTCCGGCTCACGCAGACCGGCTCGCGAAACCTTGATCGCGCTGACCAGCCGGCCGATGGCTTCTTCTTGGCCGAATACCACCGTCTTGAGCTGCTCTTCGAGCCCTTCTAGCCGCCGACGATCATCGCCCTTGACCTGGCGCACCGGGATCCGCGCCATGGTCGCTAGCACCTGCTCAAGTTCGCCAACGCCAACCCGATGAGCACCGCGCAGCGCCACCGCCGCGCCGGCTTCGTCGAGCAGGTCGATCGCCTTGTCCGGTAGCTTGCGATCCCGCAGATGACGGCCGGCAAGCTCGGCGGCGGCACGAATCGCCGGCAGCGTGTAGCGCACCCCGTGGTGGGCTTCGTAGCGAGCGCGCAGGCCGAGAAATATTTTCTCGGTTTCGGCCACTGAGGGCTCGTTGATCTCGACCTTCTGGAAGCGTCGCGCCAAGGCCTGGTCTTTACGAAAGTTCTGCCGGTACTCTTCCCAAGTGGTGGCGCCGATGGCCCGCAGCCGCCCACTTTGCAGCGCCGGCTTGAGCAGGTTGGAGGCATCCATGCTGCCACGGCCAGCGCTGCCAGCGCCGACCAGGGTGTGGATCTCATCGATGAACAAGATGGGCTTGGGCTGAGCGTCGAGCGCCGCCAACACCGCTTTGAATCGGTTCTCGAAATCACCACGGTAGCGAGTTCCTGCCAACAGCGAACCCATGTCGAGGCGATAAATCCGCGCCGCGCGGAAAACCTCGGGCACCTCACCAAGGTGGATCCGCCGGGCCAGGCCCTCTACCAGAGCGGTCTTGCCAACCCCCGGATCACCGACAAATAGAGGGTTGTTCTTGCGCCGCCGCTGGAGAATGTGAAATGCCCGCTGCACCTCCTTGTCGCGGCCGATCAACGGATCGATGCCACCTTCGGCGGCCAGCGCCACCAACTCCTGGGTGTATGCCTCGAGGGCTTCGTCGCCACGAGGGGACTCGCCGCCAGCCTCTTCGTCGGCGCCGCCCGCGCCGATGGGCACCGCTTGGGTTCCCGGCAGGGTGGGCTGTAGCTTGGAGTGGCCATGGGCAAGAAAACTGACCACATCGAGCCGGCCAACGCCCTGCTCGGCGAGCACAAAAACGGCGTGCGAGTCGGGCTCGCCAAACATCGCCACCAGCAGGTCGGTGCCGGTCATCTCTTCTTTGCCAGCGCTTTCGACATGCATGCCGGCATGGGTGATCACCCGTTGCAAAGCTAGGCTGGGCCGCGGCTCGAACTCGTCGTCAACCTCGAGCCGTTCGAGCTCGTCGGCCAGGTAGCGCTCCAGCTCTCGCCGCAGCGCCGCCGGGTCACCGCCAGCGTGGCGCAGCACCTGAGCAGTATCTTCGTCGAGACACAGAGCGAGCAACAAATGCTCCAGCCCGGCGTATTCGTGCCCCAAACGCCCGGCCTCGGTCATCGCCACGGTCAGGGAGATCTGTAAGTCTTGTGAGAGCTTCATCGAATCCTGAAATCTCCGGCCGCGCAGCGACCCGTCTACTGGGATGCGGGTGGGAAGCGAGCCACTCGGTGGCTCAATCCACCTCGGTGGTCAGCTGCAAGGGCATCTCGTTGGCCCGCGCTTCTTCGGTGACCTCGGCCACCTTGGTCTCGGCGACCTCACGCGAGTAGACCCCGGCAACGCCAGCCCCTTTGTGATGCACTTGCAGCATGACTTGAGTCGCCGCAGCGGTGGACTTATGGAAGTGCTCCACCAACACATGGATGACAAAATCCATGGTGGTGAAATCGTCGTTGTGCAGCAGCACCTTGTAGCGCCTTGGCCGCTTGACCTTGCGGCGCTCTTCGGTGGCGGATTCACCGTCGTGCTCAAAATCGTCTTCAAACTGGCCCATGGCGCGCAATCTAACAGGCTACGGGCTCGCCGGGAGGTCGGCACGACCGGAACAAGGACCCGGGCCAGCCCACCGATCAGTACAACAACCCGCGGATTGGGCGAATTCCCCGGCACCGCCAGGCAGCTCCCTCAACCAGTCCGATCCCCGCCACCGTACAGTTCCGGGCGAGTGAAAGGCACCATCGCCAACAACACTGCCGGGGCATAGAGTTCGGCCCGGCCGATGGCGCCTCGGGTGAGTAGGCCAACCGCCCCTTCGCGGTGTTTCGAATCCGTACGACCAAAGACTTGGTCGTCGGCCGCGCCGAGTTCGACCCCTGAGCGCACCAGGCGAGCGATTTCTGGGGGCAAGGCAAAGCTCGCCGTCCGTGCCTTGCCAGCGCCGGTCGACCCGCGAACAACCGCCCAGGCAAAAGCCATTAAGGTACCCTCGATATCTTCGATTCCACCTTCGAGACCCACTGCCAAGTCGGCCTCGGGAGAACGTTCGAGCGCGGCGCGGGCACGTTCGACAGCACCCCGTCGGGTCTCACCGTCGGTCATTGGCTGATCGGCGACGCCGGATGGCACCACTAAGGCCAGGATCTGGATCCGGCGCGGTGCGAACAACCGCTGACTAGCGATCGCCACCGCTCGTCGCTTCACCGGATTGCCTGACGCGACGACAATTCTCAATTCCCTGCCAGCTCTAGGATCGTTCAACCTTGGCCAACTCCTTCCTCTACTGCAAGCTAATCGGTGATCGCGAGAAGTTCATCCAACTTGGCAAATAGGACTTCGGCGGTGAAGGGTTTCTCCAGCACGATGCAGGAGCCAGGGCTGTGCAAGTCGACCAAGTTCTCGGCCAAGCCGCTGATCGCCAGCACCCGCACCGCCGGATCGAGTTGACGAAGGGCTCGGATGGCTTCTTTGCCGTCGAGAAAGGGCATCGAGATATCGGTGACCACCGCATCGATCAACCGCCGATGCTTGGCGTAGAGAGCCACCGCTTCGGCGCCGTCGCCGGCAGCGATTACCCGGTAGCCCTGCTGTTCGAGAGTCTCGCGGGTGATCTCGCGCACCACAGGATCATCTTCCGCCAACAATAACTGGCGGCCCTCTCCCCAACATGGGGGACGATTGCTGGCCGGTAGCAAAGTCGCTGGCTGCCGCGCCGGCAGGAAGACTCGCACCGTAGTACCTTCGCCAGGCTGGCTGGAAACATCTACAAAACCCCCATGGCCATGGACGATCGAACGTACCGTGGTCAATCCCATGCCAGTACCGGCCACGGGACCCTTGGTGCTGAAGAAAGGATCGAAAATCTGCTCCAGCTCAGCCTCGCCAATGCCTGTGCCCGTGTCGCTGACCGTGAGCAGGAGATAGTCACCTTCGCGAGCCTCGCTGCGCATAGCGGCATAGTGTCGGTCGATGCGCACTCCGCTAACGCTCAGCGCGATGCGACCTTTGCCGGTGATCGCATCGCGGGCGTTCGCGCAGAGGTTCATCAGCACCTGGAAGAGCTGCGCCGGATCACCTTCGAGGGTTGCCCCGGAGACGGAATAGTCGCTAATGATCTCAATCCGCGGCGGATAAGTCTCGCGAATCACCCGCTCGAGGTCGGCGGCGACCGCCCTCAGGTCGAATTCGGTGCGCTCTCCCTCGACTCCGCGGGCAAACCACATCAGTTGTTTGACCATGCCCATCGCTCGCATCACCGACGCCTCGAGGGTCACCAGGGTCTTGCGCCGCGCCGACTGAATCTCGTCATGCAGCAAGCCTAGGGAGAGCATGATCGGCGTCAGCACATTGTTGAGGTCGTGAGCGACCCCACCGGCAAGGGTGCCGAGGCTCTCCAAGCGCTGCGTTCGCAGCACCCGGGCCTCGAGTTGCTTCTTCTCGGTGATGTCGGAATTGAATCGCAGGATCGAACAAGGCTCGCCCATCCCATCACTCTCCAGAGTCCAACGGCTGGCGACCACCAAGTCATCACCGCGGCGACAGGTTTGGCGCAGCTCGCCAGCCCACTCGCCACTTTCGAGGACCCGCACCAGAGCCTTGTGATACGCCTGCGAATCGTCGTTGGCGATCAACTCTGAGATCTCCCGCCCAGCGACTTCCTCAGCTTTCCAGCCGTAGAGGTTCTGTGCTCCCCGGTTCCAGTAAACCACCCGATCATCGAGAGTGGAGATGATGATCGCATCGCTGACCTGGTCCAGCAGCTCAGCATGCTGCCCTGCGATCCAGCAATCGCCAGGGCGCCGGTGGTCGGCCGCTGGCAAGAGGACCGAGATCCAAGCGCGGATCGAATTTGGTTTCAGGTCATCGGCGGCCAAGGCCAAATAGCCGCGGGCTCCTGCCGCCACCGCCTGTGCCGCCGCTCGCCGTTGCTCTTCCTGGCCCGACTCCTCGACTCCCAACACCGCCCAGGGAGTCGTGTCGAGTGCCGGCTGCAACTGATGAGCCACCCCGTCATCGCAAACCGCGGCGGTGAGGACCAGATCAAAGCGGTGCTCAGCCAGCAGTGCACGAGCCTCGCCTAGCCCTGCTGCCAGTCGGGCGTGGCAGCTCAGGCGTAGGATTTCGATCACCGCTGCGGCGAACATCGGGTCTGAGAAAACCAGCAGAATCCCGTGGTTGGACCTTGGCATCCGGCAGCCTCCTCAGGAGAATACCCCTGCGCGGGCGGTGGCCGGCACGGGAATCAAATCGGACAAGATCGAATCATCAGCTATTGGAACCCGCAGAGCTTACAGCAGAGCCTACAGCAGAGCCTACAAGAGACCGAGCTGACACCCACCTGAAGACCCACTGTGCTAGCTTGACCGCTGGCCGTTGCAGAAAGACCCCGTCAGACAGGCCCGGTCAAAACCTGTGCAAGAACCCACCCCAGCTACCCATCAGTTGCGAGTCATCCACACTTGGGACGGTCAGCGAGCAGCGCCCGGCGAGATCGCTGAACTGACTCTGCGCTTCACCCCGCGCCATTTGCAGATCATCGTCGAAGCGGGCTATCACCGCGATCCGCCACCACCGGGGGCACCGGGATCCTGCGATGGGCTGTGGCGCCACGAGGTAGTCGAGTTGATCGTCGCCGCCGCCGCGACGATCAACACTCGAGCCGACTACACCGAGTTCGAACTCTCTCCGCATGGCCATTGGCTGGGCCTGCGTTTCGCCGGTTGGCGCCAGCGGGTCGGCGATCCCCTGGCGCTGCACTACCGGGCGCAGATCGTTGGCCGGCGCTGGCACGGCCGAGCAGAACTCGAACGCCACCTACTGCCGCCACCACCCTACTTGGCCGGCGCTTTCGCGATCCACGGCGAGGGTGCCGGGCGCCGCTTTCTAACCGCGTTTCCCAGCCCCGGAGAAGCGCCTGACTTTCATCGAGCAGAGAGTCTGATCCCCTTGTAGACACCACCGAGACCCACCTCAATAGCCTCTTCCTGGGCACCCCCCTCAGGGGCTGGCCAGGCGACCGCTGCCGTTGAGCGACCGCAGATGCTCTTGATAGTCGACCAACTCGCGACTGGCCTCACCAGTGGCAGAGGTACTGGCAAGAAGGTCGAGCAAACCGCTACGAAAACTCGAATCATGCTCGGCGTGGGCCGCCAGGGCACGACCCACGCGCCCGGCCGCATCGTCCTCTTGCTCTGCCAGGAGGCGCTCGATCGAGTGCTCCAAGCCCGCCAGACCAGTGCCCATTGCCGCCAGGAAAACCACCAAGGTGGACCACCCCGGCTGAGCGTCGCCACGTTCATACTTGGACAGCATCGAGCGAGTGATCTTGCGGCCAGTGCGCTTCTCGATACCTTCCTCTGCTGCCGACAAGGTGCTAAATCCGGCTCGCAACCGGATATCGCGAAATACCTGAGGCAAACTCTGAATCACCAAATCAACCTCACCGTCCATCATCTTCTGTCCTCCACTCGAGACTGGCAAATACGAGGCTCAGCCGACGAGCGTCCGATAATTTTGCTCGCGCGGGCTAACTACTGCGCACACGCGACATCGCGGCTCCGCTGGCCGTGCTAGCGACCTGGAGCCGACGAGTTGGTTTGTTCCCCGCTAGGAACAGCGACAAATTCGAAAACAGTAAATCTGCTGACTATTATGCCCCAGGAGTCGGCTGGCGAAAAGGGGCATAGTGATAGTCTTCCCACAATTGATCTCAGCCACAGATTAGCGCGGCATCGTGCCACTACCTAGGTCCGTTGACCGGCAATCAGATTTGGTGGGCGGGGAGCGTGGGCGTCCTATTGCAAAGGAGCTAGACAGATGTTGAATGAATTCAAGAAGTTCGCCGTCAAGGGCAGTGTCTTCGACATGGCCATCGGCATCATTATTGGCGGTGTCTTCACCCCAATCGTCAAGTCGTTGGTCAACGACATTGTGATGCCGCCGATCGGCCTGATCTGGAACGCCGACTTCACCAATATGTTCAAGGTGCTGAGCGAGGGAGCTGTCGCCGGCCCCTACGACACCTTGGCGGCGGCCCAGGAGGTGGGCGCGGTGACAATGAACTACGGCCTGTTCATCAACTCGATCATCACCTTCATTCTGGTCGCGTTCGCCGTCTTCATGTTGGTCCGAGTAATCAACAAGTGGAAGGATAGGGAAGAAGAAGCACCGGCAGCGGCGCCTAAGCCGAGCGACGAAGTGGTGCTCTTGACCGAGATCCGCGATGCCTTGAGCAACCGCGGCTCCTGAGCCCCGCGGGTCGAGGAGGCCGCAACCGGCGGCCTCCTGCTACTTCCTTGCCTTCACTGGCTTTCCCGTCCCGCCTTCGGCCGCAGTTTGCCTTCGTAGGTAAAGACGAACTCCTGCAAGCCGTTGCGCAGTTGGAACGAGCGTAACGGCCGGAAGTCGGCCATCAGCAACTCGACGTCGCGGGTCCGTAGATTGGGCGGATCGACCTTCGAGTCGTCGTGCAAGGTGTAGAGCAGGCGGTCTGCGCGATCGATCTTGAACTGGATCGGAGTAGCGGGAATGGGGGCGATCGCCGAAGCCATCACCATCACCAATGCCCCTGGGGCGCACAACCCGGCCAGTTGCGCCATCAACTCGGCACATTGGGGGCGTTCGAAATAATGCAGCAGATCCCAGACCAGCAACACATCGAACGGACCATCGTCCGACCCAGGAATCGGCAGCTGATCAAGATCCTCGAAACGGTAGGCCGAGGTGCGTGAGCCGGGCTGCGCGCCGGAACTTCTAAAGAGGTCCTGGATCAGCACTTTGCCACCATAGGCAGAAAGGAACTCGACATTCTCAGTCGAAGAAGGCCCCAGATCGAGAATCGCCCGTGGCGGCCGTTTGTCGAGTTCGCCGACCAAGGTGGCCAAACCGGGCGAGTTATGCGGCCCGGAACTGATCGGGGCCGGCCCCAGAGTTTCGCGACGGCGGCGGTGGCGCGAAAACCAACTCACCGCAGCGACCCTTCGCCCAGTTGCTGCTCAATCGTTTCGTTGCTCAACTCGTCAGCTCCTCAGGTAAGACGCCCCGTTGACGTCGATAATCGCGCCGGAAGCAAATTCCGCCCGCTCGTCGGCCAAGCAACCCACCCAATAGGCAACATCTTCGACTCGGGCGACGCGGCCGAACGGGCTTTGCTGGCGAATCGCCGCCGCCTGATCGCCGCTCAGCTGTTCGCGCACCATGGCGGTTTCGACAAACCCCGGGGCGATCGCGAAAACCGCCACCCGATGGGGGGCCAAAGCCACCGCCAACGATTGACTGAGGGAATTGAGCCCCGCCTTGCTAGCGCCATAGGCCGGACTTTCAGGCTCGCCGCGAAAAGCCCCGCGCGAGCTGATGTTGATAATCCGCCCGCCACCCTGGGCCACCATTTCCTGAGCGGCCAGGTGGCATAGATGGGCGGGTGCCAGAAGGTTCAACCCCAGAGTGCGCTGCCAATACTGCCGCCAATCGTCGAAATCAACGGCGATGGGTGGGTGCCGTTCAAAGATGCCAGCATTGTTCACCAGAATATCGAGTCGGCCGGCGCGGGCGGTCACCCGGCCGACCAACGCGGCTACCTGGTCACCATCTAACAAGTCAGCGTCGACCTCGAAATGAGGCCCGCCTGGAAGGCTGGCCCGCAACTCGCGAACCGCCTGCGGACGACTGCGGTAGTGCAAAGCGAGTTGCGCCCCGCGAGCAGCCAGAGTGCGGCAAACCGCCGCGCCAATTCCACCCGAAGCGCCGGTCACCAAGGCTACCTTGCCAGCCAGGGGAGTGTCGCTCGTCACCTCGTCGGACTTTGCCAAGATCGAGCCCAACCTCCATTGCCGTCGGGGCGCGGGCAGCCATCGCCCGGTTCGCGGCAGATTCACCAGCCTACCACCGAAAGCTCCCCCACAGCGCCATCGACCGCGATAGAGTGCGCCGCCCCCACAGCAATCCTGGGGAGGAGGTCGAGATGTCTGAAAAGAAGCTGGCGATCCACACTCTGCGGCTCAAACAAGGCCGAGACAAAGCCATCCGCCAGGGCAATCCCTGGCTGTTCTCGGGTGCCGTTGAGAGTTCTTCTGGCCCCGCCGACGCCCCCTTGGCGCGAGTCTTGGCGACCGATGGCAGCTCCCTCGGCCTGGGTTTCCACAGCCCGAACTCACGGATCCGGGCTCGGCTAGTCGGCGGCAACGTCGATCAAATCGACCGCGGTTTCTTCCGTGCTCGTCTGCGTAAGGCGATGGATTTGCGCCAGGCAATGTTGCCGCCGGACACCGATGGCTATCGCCTGGTCAACGCCGAAGGCGACGGTCTGCCCGGCTGGACCGTGGATCGCTATGGCGATCTGCTGGTCAGCCAAATCACCTCAGCGGGTCTCGAGGCAATGCGCCACGACGCTTACGAGATGCTCGGCGAGCTGCTGCCCGAGGCTGCCATCGTCCAGAGCAACCGGGTCAAGGCGCGGCGCCAGGAAGGTCTCAGCCAAGCAGACGAGACAGTCCGCGGTACCCCCCCCGACGAAGCCGAGTTACGCGAATCCGGCCTCCGCTTCCTCGCCGAGCTGGGTCAGGGTCAAAAGACCGGCTTCTACTGCGACCAACGCTCGAACCGCCGGTTGGCCGAGAGCCTCGCAGGTGGCCGCCGGGTGCTCGACCTATTTTGCCACAGCGGCGCTTTCGGCGCCTACGCTCTGCGGGGTGGCGCCAAGAGCCTGGTCGGGGTCGAGTCCGCGCCGCGCTTGCTTGAACGAGCACAGCACCATATCGAGTTGAACCAACTCCCCGCGGACCGTGCCGAGTGGCGTAAAGCCAACGTCTTCGAACACTTGCGCACTACGCAAGAAACATGGGATTTAGCGATCTGCGACCCACCGCCGCTGGTCCTGCGCCGCGATCAGCTCGACGGTGGCGCCCGCGCCTACAAAGACGTCAATCGCCTGACCCTCGGTCGCCTGGCACCCGGTGGTTACATGCTCACTTTTAGCTGTAGCGCCGCGGTAGATGCCCGACTCTTCCGCCAAATCCTCTTTTCCGCCGCCCGCGAAGCCAGCGTCCGCCTACAACTGCTGCGCCCCTTGGCCGCCGGCGAAGATCACCCGGTAGCCCTCAACCACCCCCAAGGCGAGTACCTCAAGGGTTGGCTGGTACGAGTGATGGGCTGAACTCGCTACTTCCCTCTAGCCGTGCCGAGGCTCGAGCACCTGATCGTTCAGCTCGACGCTGATCGGGCAATGGTCCGAGCCCATCACTTCGGGATGAATGGCAGAGCTGGTGAGCTGCTCCAGGGCCGCGGGTGAGGCCAACATGTAGTCGATCCGCCAACCGACATTGCGCTCGCGCACGCCGCGGCGCTGGCTCCACCAGGTGTAGTGCCCGGCATCCTGGTGAAAATGGCGGAAGCAGTCGGTCCAGCCGTTTTCTAACCAGCGCCGCAGCTCGTCCCGCTCCTCGGGGCGAAAGCCACTAGTCTGGCGGTTCTGCTGCGGTCGGGCCAGGTCGATCTCTTCTACCGCGGTATTGAAATCTCCCAGCACCAGAATCGCCTCACCCGCTTGCCGGGCCGGCTCCAGACGAGCGAAAAGGGCCTGGTAGTAACGCAGCTTGTAGGGAATCCGGCTGAGATCTCGATTCTTGCCGTTGCCATTGGGGAAATAGCTGTTGGCTACGGTCAGAGCACCGAAACGTGCGACCTGCAAGCGACCCTCGCGGTCGAATTCCTCAGCCCCGAGCGTGGTCTCGTGGTGCCCGGGAGGCTGCCGCGAGAACATGCCTACACCACTGTAGCCGGCCCGCTCACCCGCGACCACTTCAAGATGCCAACCCGCCGCCTCTAGCAACTCTGGAGGCAGCTGCTCGCGCCGCGCGCGAACCTCTTGCATGGCCACTACGTCGGCACCGCAAGCGGCCAACCAAGAACCAAACCCCTTGCGCGCGCAAGCCCGCAATCCATTGACATTCCATGAGAC
This sequence comes from Candidatus Multivoradales bacterium, assembly GCA_965248925.1. Taxonomy (GTDB): domain Bacteria; phylum Acidobacteriota; class Thermoanaerobaculia; order Multivoradales; family J023; genus CBDFLE01. Next base: position 561,840 of record CBDFLE010000006.1, read on the forward strand.
AATTCGCATCGGTTCGCTCCTCGCGGCAGAGTCTACCGCAGCCTCGACATGCCGCCGGTAGACGATCGTCCGGGCTGCTATGATCAGCTCCTTCGACCGAGGCCGTGTCTGGAAGAGCGCCCGCAGCTTGGCGCCGCCCGGACTTTTTCAATCGCTCAGCCAAGGAGAGTCGCAGCTACTCGCCGGCACCGATGGACCGTAGATCATTTCTCCAAGCTGTCCCTATCGGCGCGGCAGCCTTCGCCGCCGGCTATCTCGGCATGCGCCAGTACGTCGGCCACCACCTGCTGTGCCCAGAATGCGGCCCAGCCCCCGCCGCAGCCGACTTCACCAGCGACACCGCCACCAGCGACACTGCCACCGGCGACACTGCCACCGGCGACACCGCCATCATCGATCCGGTGAGCGACGAGGGAGCCTTGCCGCCCCAAGGTCCTCTGCTCGAGACCGCAGTTGGTCCTTACGCCAAAATTCGCGAATTCGACCGTTCTTGGATCGACGATGTGTTCATCGAGCGCCAGCGCATACCGCTGCTGCACACCCTCTCTGCTCGGCTCGCCCGGGCACAGAACTTTGTCGGCCACGGCCACTTCAACCTGCTGGGATTTGACGAACTGCTGCAATACGGTCGCAATTTCGCCAAGGTTGGCCGCTTTCAGACCGCCGAACAAGAGCTGCTCGACGAGGTCTTCCACACCGATGCCGCCCGCTACGGCTTTTTCGGCGACAAGGTGTTGGACAAGCTCGGCGCGAGGATCAGCAAACGTGACACGCAGAAGGTGCCGGGTAGCGGCCACAGCCTGTTGCGTGGCTCCTCCCTAGACAAATATCAGCGCATCCGCCGCGACGTCGGTGGCAGCTTGCAGCTGACGTCGGGAATCCGCGGCTTGGCCAAGCAATTCCAGCTCTTCCTGGCCAAAGTAGTGGAAACCGAGGGCAATCTCTCACAAGCTTCCCGCTCTTTGGCTCCACCAGGCTACTCGTACCACGCCGTGGGTGACTTCGACGTCGGCAAACAAGGATTCGGACTCGACAACTTCACTGAGTCCTTCGCCAACACTGACGAGTACAAGCGGCTCATCGAATTGGGCTACGTCGCGATTCGCTACACCGAAACCAACCCCTTCGGTGTCCGCCACGAACCCTGGCACATCAAGATCAGCTAAGCCGGTACCTGCCGCGAGTGGAGCAACCGTTGCCATGATCACCCGCAAAGAGCCCGCCAATCCGGGTCTGTTGGACTGGGGCCGACGCCGGATGAGGCACCGGATGAGGCGGCTGTGGAGCCGGCTTGGCGGCCATCCCTCGGGATTGGATATTGCCGGCATCGTCGGCCGGGTGCATCCGGGCGACACCATGTGCGATCACCAGACCGCCGCCGGGGTCGAGAACTACAGCCGCGCCGGCCAATCCGCCCTGGACAACATGACAGCTGGCCTGCAGACCGCCGGCCGCAATTTTGCCTGCCTGCGCTCTTGCCTCGACATGGGTTGTGGCTACGGCCGGGTGCTGCGGCTGCTGTGTCAGCAAATAGCGCCCGCGAAGATCACAGCCTGTGACCTGGACGCCGAAGCCGTGCAGTTTTGCGCCAGCGAGTTCGGCGTCCAACCGCTGCTGTCAAGCCCGCGGTTGGAAGCCCTCGTGCTAGGCAGCTACGATCTGATCTGGGTTGGTTCTTTACTCACCCACTTGGTCCCCGAAGACTGCGACCTCCTGCTCGCCAAGCTGGGCCAGGCGCTACTTCCCGGGGGTCTGCTGGTGCTATCGTTCCACGGCCGCGCCAGTCGGGAACACCTCGACCAACTCTATGGCGGCGCCTACGCCGAGCAGGCCGAGGCGATCAGAACCGAGGTCGAAAGTCGCGGCATTGCCTATCGGCCTTATCCGGACACCTACCTATCCTACGCCGCCGACCGCTACGGCATGACCTGGCACAGTGCGAAGTTTGTGGAATCTCGACTGAGCGAACTCGGCGAGGGAAAAATCCAGCAAATCGCCCTCTTTCCGCAAGGGTGGGACAACCACCACGATGTGGTCGTCCTGATCCGGCGGTCCTGAAGGCCGGGGCGAAGGGGGCCGCGGCAGCCTCCCCCGAACTTCTACTAGCGGCTGTTCTCATCAATCACCCGATCAAGCTCGTCGAGAGCCTCCTGAGTGCGTCCTGTCTCCTTGTAAAGATCGCGCAGCTTGAAGCGCACCGCGTTGCGCACCGTCTGGTTGTCGCGGTTCTTGTCCAAGATCTTCTGCAGATGCGGAATAGCTTTGGCTTTCTCGCCGCGCTGCTCGTAGATCTCGACGATGCCCTCGATGGCCAGAAAAATGACCGTCTCTCGTTGTGAGGTCATTTCGACCCATTGATCGGAGACTCCGAGGTAGCTCTGCATCAGTGCCAGGAACTGGTCCATCTGCTGCATATCCTCATCGGCCCAGGCCACCGCTGGCACCATCAGAGCCAGGCTGAGCAGCAACATCAGCAGTACAGTGGCGGCAGCCAGGGACTTCGGGCAATGCTCTTGCTTGCGAATCACGATCGTTCTCCTTGTCGGTAATCGGTGGTGGCCGGCCCAGCATCACTCGCGGCAGGGGCGGACGGGCGAGGCAGCGAAGGGAAGGTCAGAGGCCTGCCGCCACTGGGCGGCGTCGGACGGCGCAGGCGGCCGGGTGACAAGCTACCCAGGGACGACATCGACGGCCGCTGAGGTGCCCGCGGCACCTCCCATGTGACCCGCGGCCCGTAAGAGTCCCGGACGAGAACCTCGCCGATCGCCTGCCGTGGATCCACGGAAGGTACTCTCAGTAGCCAAACCAAGCTCAAACCAAGGACGGTGAGCAGCAGCGCCGCCAGCGATAGCAAGCGCTTGATGGCGCCTGGTCGCCAGCGCGGCATTGAACTCCTCGCCGTCGCCATGGTCCATTGGGGCCTCTCCAAACTGGCGCCTGAAGCTTGACCCAGAACGGTCGAGAAGTCCGGCATTGGGCCACCGTAGCGCAGCTCATCATAGCGCTGGTGCTCTTCCTCCAGCAGCTCCGCGAGGCGTTGAGCAGCAGCCAATTCGGTGCTGCAAGCAGCGCAGCCCACGGCCAGACGGCTGACTTCGAGCCGAGCCATGGCATCGAGCAGCGGCCAATCGTCGAGCCGGCGGTGCAGCCGCTGACAATCGTGGCTCATCGCCCGTCCCTCACCAGCAGACGGCGCATCTGTCCGAGGGCTCGGTGCAGATGCACCTTCACCGTACCTTGGCTACAACCGGCGGCGACCGCGGCTTCGCGGGTGGTCATGCCTTCGAGATAGCGCAACATGACGATTTCGCGCTGCCGCGGTGGCAGCCTATCGAGCAATCGATAAAGCTCGACCGGCGCCGATGGATCTACCGCCGGCAGTACCCGCGGCAGCGCTTCGGCCTGGTCCAACAAACGCGCCTGACGTTGCCGACCGCGGCGCAGCTCATGCGATGTGTTTCGGGTCATTGTGTACAACCAGGTGGTGAATTTCGCCCGCCGACTCCAGCGTCGGCGGCCTCTCGTCAGCCGCAGGAAGACCTCCTGGGTTACATCTTCGGCCAGCTCGCGCTCACCCAGAAAACCGCAGGCGAGGCGAAAGACAAAGTCCTTGTGACGTTCGAAGAGGATGCCCATCGCACCCTCGTCGGCGACCTCCAACAAGAGGTGCCAATCGTCGGCGTCACGGTCGTTAGCTTCTGTGGCGTCCACCATCAATGAATGTCCGCGGAGAGTAGAACGGTTGACACGAACATAGCGCGCTAGCGCCGCGCACTGACAAGTTCAGCGTCTCATCGCTCCAACTTTTTTCCTCCCCAAAGCAAGAAGGCCGACTAGAAGCGCGTCCCTGTAGCCGGAATCTAGATCGCAAAGACGGCAAACCATCTGTGGAGGAAAGAACATGATGAAGACTCTGACCACCCTACTCACCACCCTGCCGGCAACTGCCGGCTACGGCTCGACACCACCCGCCAACGAGCACCCAGGAGCACGCCGACAGCGCTTGGAGCGCTTGCGACGAACCGCCGACGGCAGTCTCGCTCGAGGCTACTCCCGCGGCGCCTTGAGACTCTACCGTCGCCTCTTGGCCGAGTGCCCCGAGGACTTGCAGATTCTCAACCGCACCGGCGAGCTGCTGGCGCGAGTGCGCCAGACAGATCAAGCGGTGGCTCTCTTCGTGCGCGTTGCCCGGGCTTATGCCGCCACCGGTTTCGAAGCCAAAGCGGCGGCGATGTATCGCAAGGTGCTGCGCTTGGAGCCCAATCATCCAGACGGACTCGGCTACCTCTATGGCTCGCTCGAACCTGGGCCAGACGAGCCGCGGTGAGAACCGACGGCCAAGATGCGGCGGACAACCCTCAGCCCTGGTCCCTGGCGGCGGGCGGCGGCCAAAGTCCCGGTGTGCCGGTGACCTGGCGCAGCAAGATCCACGAGCCCAGCACCTCGAGCCGGGCCAGCGCCTGAGCGGTAACCTGGGCGCGCAGCTCGGCTTCGGCGTCGAGCAAATCGTTGGTGGTCGCTCGCCCCGCCTGGTAGCGCGCTCGCTCGACTCGCAGGGTCTCCTGGGCCAATTCGACGCCGCGGTGGCGCACTCGCACCGCCGCTCGCGCCACCGCCAGCCGCGCCAGCCCGTCGTCGATTTCGAGGCCGATGCTGCGGCGCAGCTCTTCGAGATCCGCGGCCAACGCCCGCCGTTCAGCGGCAAGGCCCGCGCGGCGCGGCGCGCGAGTGCCAGCGGCAAAGGGGTTCCAAGCCAGACCGACGGTCAGTTGGCCAATTTCATCAGCCTGGAAAGGATCACCATCGCTGCTCGACCAGGTAGCCACGGCTTGCAACCTGGGCAGGCGCTCGGCAGCGATCGACTTGTCCAGCAGCTCCACAGCCCGCAACTGAGCCTCGGCGGCGAGGATGTCCGGACGCGAACTCGCCGCCGCGTCGATCAGCACCTGGCGCTCGAGTTCCAACCGCTGATCGACGACCTGATCGAACAGCGGCTCTACCGGCTGCGTGCTGCCTACCGCGAGTCCTAACTCGCGGGCGGCTACCCGGCGTTGCTCGCCCAGACGTAGCAGATCGAACTCGGCGGCCTCCAGATCGAGTCGCAGCTTCAGCGCATCGGCCTCCAGCGAGCGACCGGCTGCGACCCGCTGCTCGGTCTCCTCCAGTCGCGCCTTCAGGCTCGCGATAAAGGTCGCGGTGGCCTCGCCGCGAGCATCGATCGCCAGCACCGCGATGAAGCTCTGGGCTGCCTGCGCCGCCAACCGCTGCTTGAGCCGCGCCGACCGGCTGGCCGCCGCCAGCGCCTGGGAACGGGCCGCGGGCGCGGCGTAGAGCCAGCGCGAAACATCGAGTAGGGGCTGCGTGAGCCGTACTTCTAGCGCCTCGCTATGCCGCTGGCCCAAGCTCAGCTCACCGAGCGGCGTGGCGAAAGAGAAATCGCGATCCCGCCAGCTGGTGCCGAGAGTCACCCCGAGAGTTGGCCACAACGAGCCGCGGCGGCGCATCACCGCGCTCTGCTCGGCGGCTTGGGCGCGTTCCTCTGCCGCCAGCGCCTGCGGTCGTGCCGCCGCCCGCTCCATCGCCTGGTGCAGATCCAGAGATTCACCGCGAGCCGGCGGGATCGTCAAGCCGGCCAGCAGCACCAGCAGGCCAGCGGTCACTTTGGCGGGCCGCAGGCGCACCCGCCGACGAGGTGAGAACAAAAGGCGGTAGAGCGCTGGAATCACCAACAGGGTCAGCAAGGTCGAAGCGGCCAGACCGGAGATCATCGCCCAAGCCAACGGCGGCCACAACGCCGCCGGCGAGAAAGCCAGCGGCAGTAGGCCGGCAACAGTGGTGGACATGGTCAGCAGAATCGGCCGGGTGCGGCGGATCACCGCCTGCCGTAGGGCCTCCTCGACACTGGCCCCAACCGCGCGGTTACGCTCCACCAGATCGAGCAGCACGATGGCATTGTTGACCACGATCCCGACCAAAGACACCATTCCCAACAAAGAAGTAAAGCCGAACGGATTGCCGGTGAGCAGCAGGCCGGGGACCACCCCCACCGCCGCCAGCGGCACCGTCATCAGGACAATCCCCACCCGGCGAAAGGAATTGAATTCGGCGAGCAAAAAGAACAACAGCAGCAAGACGCCGATCGGCGCGCTGCGCAGAATGGCGGAGTTCGCCGCTCCGGACTCGGCCACCTCGCCGCCAATCTCCCAGTGCATTCCAGGCGCCAAATCAAGCTCCGCCAACAAGGGCTCGAGTTCCGCAACCACCGCTACCGAAGTGCCCTCGGCGGTGAGTTCGGAACGTACCCGCACCAGACGTTGCCGATTGCGATGGTAGATCGCCGCCGGTCGCCACTCGACCCCCAAGCGGGCAACCTGCTCCAGCGGCACAGGCACTCTTCCTGGTGACCCCACATCGATGCTCGCCAACTCAGCAACCGGCAGATCCTCGCCAGCGGCAGAGCGCAGCAAGATCGGCACCGGGTCGTCGCCCATTCGGTATTGACCGATCTCGGTACCCAGGGTGCGGCCGTAGAGCGCCCGCGCCACGCTGGCGCGATTCAAACCGTGGCGGGCGGCGGCGGCATCGTCGATATCGACAGTCACCGACGGGCTGCCCAAGCCGAGATCGTGGCGGGCGTCGCGAGTGCCGTCGATGCCGCGAATCAGACTGAGAACCTGATCCGACACCAGCTGCAGTTCTTCGAGATCCTCACCATATACCCGTACTTCGATCGGCGCCGGGATCGACGGTCCCTGAACCAGCCGCCGAGCCACCACCTCGGCCTGCGGCACCCGCCGAGCGGCGAACTCCCGCACCGCCGCGATCACCGCCGGCAGCTCCCTCTTATGCTGCGTCTGCACGATCACCGAGGCCAGGTAAGGACTGCGCGGGCGGGAGGTCAGGTTGTAGTAGATGTGCGGCGTACCGCGACCGATGAAAGATGCCACCGAAGTCACTTCGGGCAGCTCCGCCATCGCCTCCTCAAGCAGCCGAGTCGCCGCGTCGGTGCCATCGAGGTGGGTACCCTCTGGCAGTTCCAAGTCGACCAGCACCAAGGTCCGATCGGCGCCGGGAAAGAACTGCTGCTTGACAAAGCCAGCGGCGAAGACCGTCGCCAGCAGCAACAGCAGCGTCGCCGGCAACACCCAACGCCACCCATCCACCGCCCAATCGGCCAGCCGCCCGGCCCAGCGGCTCTCCAGTGCCGAATCGGCCTTCGGCCGACGGCGCAAAGTCAGCTCCGCCAGCACCGGTGTTACCATCACCGCGAAGAGATAGCTCACCGCCAAGGCCAGCATCACCAAGGTGGGAATGGCACGAGTGAAATCCGCGGTACCGCCACTGGACAGCAGCATGGGCACAAAAGCAGCCAGCGTGGTGCCGGTGGCGGTGCCGAGGGGCAGCGCCAGCTCGCGCACCGATGCCGCCGCCGCCTGATGCACTGTCTCACCAGAATCGAGACGAAACTGGATGTTCTCGACCATGACGATGGCGTTGTCCACCAACATGCCGAGAGCGATCACCAAAGCGGCGATCGAGATCTGGTGCAAAATACCGCCGGCCATGGCGTAGAGCGCCAGCGAACTGAAGGTGACCAACGGTACGACCATGGCCACCAGAAAGCCGAGGCGCAGCCCCATCACCAAGAAAAGCACTCCGGCGACGATCAAAATACCAAGCTTGAGGGAACGGCTGAGCTCATCCAGTCGGTGCTCCACCGAATCGGGTTGAAAGAGCACTTCTTCGATCCGTAGCGGCGCCAATTCCGGCCCCAGTTCGGCCAGCGCGGCTCGCACCCGCTGTCCCCATCGGATCCGATCGATTTCGAAACGAGGTACCACCCCGAGACCTACCGCCGGTTCACCTTCGAAGCGCATCCGCGCCAGGTCGGGCTCGCGCGGACCGTGGCGGACTCGGGCCAGTTCGCCGAGCGGCAGCGAGGCACCTGAAGGCAAGACGATCTGGGTCGCGGCGATCTCCCGCAGCGAGCCGAAGTCAGTGCGCGGGCGCAGGGTGACGGTCTTCTCGCCCAGGTGCACCACACCGCCGGGCTCGATGGCGCTGCGCGCCGCCAACTGCTGGCCCAGCTGCCCCGGATCCAACCCCAGCCGCCGCGCGACGGCGTCCTCGTATTCGATGGTGATCTGCTCGCCTGGATCGGCGATCAGCTCGACCACCTTGACCCCCTCGACCCCCAGCAAGCGACGTTTGACTCGCTCGGCAGCGGCACCGAGCACCAGCGGATCGACGGAACCGACCACCGCCAACAGCACCGCGTCCTGTTGCGTCAGGTCATGATCGAGTTCCGGCTTACCCACTCCACGGGGGAAGTCAGGCCGCGCCCGATCGAGGGCGTCCTCGACGTCGTCCCACACCGGTCCGGTGTCGTAGAGCCGGTCTTCGAGTTCCAGGAACAACACCGCGATACCGGCGCGGACGCTCGATTCGACCAACTCCAATCCTTCGACCTCGGCCAGCTGCTCTTCGATCGGCTCCACCACCAGCCGCTCGACGGTCTCAGCATCGGTACCGGGGAAGGACACCACCACCAGCCCGTTGCGCTCCGGAAAGCGCGGGTCCTCCTCCCTCGGCATGGTATTCCAGCTGAACAAACCAGCCAACGACAGGAGGATGACGGTAGCGATGATCAGCCGGCGACGGGCGAGAAGCAGAGGTAGGATCTTCAAGGCGCCACCTCTACCCGCTCGCCATCCAGCAGGCCACGCTGCCCCCCAACCACCACCCGATCGCCAGCCCGCAGCGCGCCGCGCACGATCACCAGCTCGCCGACCAGGCCATCGACCTCGATCACCACCTTCTCGACGGTCTCACCACGCAGCCTGAAAACCGCTGGCTGACGGCCGCCGGGGTTGACCACGGCTTCGACCGGTACCGCCAATGTATCGTTGCTGGAAACCTCGATTAGAACTTCCGCGGTCATCCCAGAAACCACTTGCGGCGGCACCTCGATCGCCGCCACCACCGGAAAAAGGCGCCCCTGGCCGATCGCCATATGTGCCACCGAAGTCACCTGGCCGGGGACGCCAGTGATGCCTAGTGCTGGCAAATCGACCTGCACCGCGTCGCCGCGAGCGACCTTGATGATCAGCGACTCCGGCAACTCGACCTCGACCTCGATCGGCCCGTCGCCGGAGAGCACCACCACCGGCCGACCGGCGGCGGCAAATTCGTCAGCCTCGAAGAACACCTCGGTGATGGTGCCGTCGAAGGGCGCTCGTAAGACCACTTCGTCGCGCCGACGCTGCGCCTCGCGCAGCCGCGCAGTCGCCGCCTGCTCGGCGGCGCGCAGAGCGTCGAGAGCCGCGGTGCTGCGTTCCAGCTCTTCGCCGGTGGCCGCCTTGGCGGCGACCAGGCGCCGCGCGCGCTCGGCTTCGCGCTCGCCCTGAGCCCGACGGGCGGCAAACTCGGCCAGCTGCGCGCGGGCAGCGGCAACCGCATTGTCGAATTCCACGGCGTCACGGCGCGCCAATACTTGTCCCCGACGAACCCGGTCGCCGACCTGCACCGGTCGGCTGACCACCCGTCCACCGCGGGTGAATCCAAGCCGGGCGCGCCGCACCGAGCGCAGCACGCCGGAGAACCGCACCTGGCGAGCAGCCTGCGCAGTGGCGACTGTCGCCACTTCGACCCGCTTGCTCGGCCGCCGGCGAGAGAGATCAGCAGCCGTTTCAGAATCGGCCGACAAGTAGACCGCACTGAGCAGCACTCCGGCTGCCACCAGCACCCTGGCGGTCCAAGACATCAGCTTTCTTTCGCTGCTCATGGTTGGGCTCCGTAGATCGATAATCGGACCGCGGCAGCAGCTTTGCCCGCCGCTCTAAAAGGCCGTAAGATTTGCCAGGATTTTTGCGAGGGGAATTGCAAACTGGCCGGCCGGTCAATTACAGAAAGAAGGTAGCTAGCGGTCAACATCAGCGGTCCTCAACTTGTTTTAGGGGCGCGCGCCGTCGAAGAACAGGCGCTGAATATTCGCCAGATAGCGTTCGTCCTCGACCGTCATATCGGTGCCCGTCGGCACCAGCTGTGAGTAGAGGCGTTTGTGCTGAAACCAGTGCTCACACAGGGCCAGCATCTGCTTGATCAGGAAGAACGGGTCGAGATCGTCGCGTAGGCCGCCGTTCCGCTGCGCCGCGCGGATGCTCTCGGCGCCGAGTTCGAATAGCTCCTTCTCCATGTCGAGGCAGATGTCGTCCTCCTCGACACAGCGCCAACTCATGAACCGCACCGCGTCCGGGCGGTGTTGCAAGAAGCGGAAATAGGCCACCATCGACTCACGAAGCAACTCACCATCGGTGTTGTCAGAGGCCAGCAGCAGAGCCTTCTGGTGGTCGTAGTACTCACTGAAGAAGTGCCTCTTGACCTCATTCCAAAGCTCTTCCTTGGAGCCGAAATGATGATGGATCAGACTTTTGGTGACCCCCGCCCGGCGGCCGATCTCACGAGTCGAAGTAGCGGCGACGCCCCGCTCGATAAACAGCTTCGTCGCCGCCGCCAGAATGGCGGCGCGGGTAGCCTCCGGGTCGCGGCGACGGCGTGGTCTGGACGGATCGTGCGGGGTTGTCTTGGGCATTGTCTTCCTGGCCGGTCTTCCTGGCCGGTCTTCCTGGCCGGTCCTCCTGGCCGCGGGTCGGCGAACCAGGGCGTGATCTCGTTGCAACCACAGGCTACTATTAATTGGCCGACCGGTCAATACCTGCGAGAGCGAGCAAGTTTTCGTCAGATCAAGGCGCAAAACCGCAGGAATATTGGTAATCTTGCGAGGTTTTGTAACGCGGAGCTGGCGAAAAATGGCCGCTCGGAGCGTGGCGAGACTTTTGCCACAGGCTGCTAGACCCACGAACACCAAAGGCGCAGACTGGCCCAATCATGGCGATAACCGACAGGCTCGCCTGGCATTGTTCTAAGGAGGAGTCGGCACCTCGGTCTCTGGACAGCCAAGTTGCTCGTTCTAAGGCGCGATAAGGGTCTAGGAGTGAAGAACATCGAGGGCGTCATCCGCGAGTACCTAGACATTGTCGAAGAGCATTTGGCTGGCACCGATATGGGTGAAATAGAAGTCGCTGCCTGAAGGCCACGAATCCAAGAGGCGACCACCATCGAGCTGCAACCGCCCTGACGAAATCCGGCTTCGCGATTGCAAACAAATCGTCAGGAACGCTTGCTCTGAGCGGGGCTAAACGAGACGGCACGAATCAATGACCCATTGAAAGCCAGGAGATGAGAAGCCAGTGCCTGAAATCAGCCGCTTTCTTGGAATAGTGATTGCGATGTATTACAATGACCATGCACCGCCACATTTTCGCGGTCGCTACAGCGGCAAGGAAATCCGCGTGAATATCGAGAACGGCCGGATCATGTCCGGAGAGTTTCCGAAGCGAGCGCAGGGACTAGTCCTCGAGTGGCTTGGTTTATATCGTGATCAATTGATGACGGATTGGCGTCTGGCGAAAGAACGCAAACCGATGAACAAGATCGCCCCGTTGGAGTAATCATATGACGCCGAAACTATCGAAAGCTGAGTTCGTCGTTGACTACAAAATCAGAGTGTCATTCGAAGACGGAACAGTAGGCATCATCGATCTACAGAACGATCTATGGGGCGAAGTCTTTGAGCCTCTCAGAGACCCCGAAAAGTTCCAAGATTTCAGAGTCGACCCTGAGCTACAAACCATAGTGTGGCCCACAGGTGCCGATTTGGCCCCAGAGTTCCTCTACGAGCGAGCTGCCGCGTAGTCGCCTCGCCGGACCGCTGTTACGGCTGGCACCTCAACCCCTCTAGCTTTCGGCGTCAGAATACTCTGCCGAGCGCAAGCGTTCCCTGAGCTACCCACTCTGCGACCGCTCCCGCTTTGATCAGCAGCCGGCTAGCCCCACAGAGCCGGAGGTCCGTTCTTCGGCTGCCAGCGAATACACAGCCGGCTGTACCCTCCGACAGTCTCGGTACCGGTCCGGGAGCAGAACCCGCGCCAGACCTTCTAGCCGCTGGCTTCGTAGAAGCCCACCAGGCACTCGAGCAGTAGCAAGCGGTCGGCGGCGGGCCAGGGCTCGAAACGGACACCGCCGCTCAAGCCGTCGTGATGGCGCACCACCGCCGGCACGCGCGAGAACTCGGTCTGCTCGTCGAGGCGAAAGCTGAGCAGCACTTCGGTGCCCGCAGGTAGCTCTGGTGGCAACACCAGACCGATGCCGTAGGCGCTGATGTCGATGGCGTCGACCACCCACGGCTGGTCGGCGATTTTCGGCGCGTCGATGGCTACCAACACACCATGGATCGGTCGGCGGCGACTGCGCCGCTGCGAACCTCCCGCGGACGATTGCGCCGCGGCCTGCTGAGCAGGGACGGCATCTGATCCAGACTCGGACATGTCTCTCACCTCCTGTAGGTCACCGCGGCTATCGCTGTATCCTTAGAGCCCGCGCGAACTTCCCCGCAAAAAGATGCCGCAGTCTACCTCAAGTCCGCCCACCTACCACCACGCCGGGTCCGTCCTCTTCTACATGCTATGATCCGCCGTGATTTAGACTATTTAGACTAGCTGCCGTTGTCTCCATCAAGGACCGCGGCCCGAGGGCTCTGTGCATGTCTCAACTGACTCTGGGAATCGAGGAGGAATACCAGATCATCGATCCGGACTCCGGTGAACTCAAGTCCTATATTCAGGAGTTTCTTGAAGAGGGGCGAGTGGTCTTGCAGGACCAGATCAAGCCAGAGTTCTTGCAGTCTCAGGTCGAGGTGGGTAGCCATATCTGCCGCAACATTCAGGAGTTGCGCCAGGAGGTCGTGCGGCTGCGACGCTCGATCATCGAACTCGCCGCCGGCCACGGGCTGAAGGTCTGCGCCGCCAGCACCCACCCGTTTTCGAGCTGGGCACGGCAAGAGGTCAACATCGGTGAGCGCTACACCCAACTGCGCACCGACATGGCCGATCTGGCGCGCCGCATGTTGATCTTCGGCATGCACATCCACGTCGGTATCGACGACAAGGCATTGCTGATCGACGTGATGAATCAGGCCCGCTATTTTCTGCCTCACCTGCTGGCCTTCACCACCAGCTCACCCTTCTGGCAGGGGCGCGACACCGGTCTCAAGTCGTACCGCACGGTAATCTTCGAGAGCCTGCCACGCACTGGCTTGCCACCGTCGCTCGAGTCCTGGTCGGAATACCAGGGGTTCATCGAGACCTTAGTCGCCACCGGCTGCATCGATGAGCCAACCAAGATCTGGTGGGATATGCGACCCCATCCGAAGTTCCCGACCTTGGAGTTCAGGGTCTGCGACATCTGCACCACGGTCGACGAGGCGGTCTGCATCGCTGCCCTGGTGCAGGCTTTGGTGGCCAAGCTGATCAAGCTGCGGCAGAACAATCAGAGCTGGCGTCACTACCGCCATCACCTGATCACCGAGAACAAATGGCGCGCGGTGCGCTATGGCATCGAAGGGAAATTCATCGACTTCGGCCTGCGCCGAGAGGTGCCGTTGAAGGAACTCGGCGTGGAGCTGCTGGAGTTCGTCGACGATGTCGTCGATGAGCTCAAGAGTCGCCGCGAAGTCGAGTTCTTGCATACCTTGCTGGCGCAAGGCACCAGTGCCGATCGCCAGCTGGCCACCTACCGCGAAACCGGCGACATGAAGAAAGTCGTCGAGCAACTGATCGAGGAAACCTCGGCGGGTTGCATGGAGTAAGGCCGGCAGAAACGTCCGGCCGAGTAACGAATTGCCTGCCCCCAGTATCCAGCTAAGCCTGTTCGAGCCGCTTGTCGCTGGCCCGGACCGCCACCCAGCACCAGCGACCCAAGCTGATCTAGAAGCGCCGACAGCGGCTCTCGAAGTCGCCGAGAACCCGGTCCAGCGGCTGCGCCGCCGGCTGGGATCACGGGTTGACGTGCCTCTTCTACGGGTGGTCTTGACCGATAATCGGCAGCGGATCTTTTCGGCCCGGCAGCAGCGTGCTGACGGCGCTCTTGAGCTGCGCATTCACCGCTCCTTTGTCGACGCCGACGACCGGCTGCTGAGCGAACTCGGCCGCTTGCTGAGCGACCAGCTCGACCCGGCCGGCCGCCGCCGCGTACTCGACCTGGTGCGACACCACCACGCTGCTCATTCGTCCCCTCCACCCCCACGGCGACTACAGCTGTACGCCGTAGGGCAGACATTCGACCTCGGCGAGATTCGCGACCAAATCAACCAACAATACTTCGCTGGCCGCTTGCAGGTTCACATCACCTGGGGGCCGCGCCGGCAGACCCGCCGCCGGCAGCGCAGCCTACGCCTCGGCACCTACCGCGCCGAGGACCGCTTGGTAAGGCTCCACCGCTGCCTCGACCGACCCGGCGTACCCCGCTTTGTGGTCGAATCCGTGGTCTACCACGAGATGCTGCACGCTGCGGTTCCACCGCGACCGGGCCGCTTGCGGCGCAACGTACACAGCGGCGAATTCCGCCGTCGCGAACGACTTTTCAGCGACCACGAAGCTGCTCAGAAGTGGATCCGTGATCACTTCGGCAAGCTGGTCGGCGGCTGCTAGACCAAGGAGAAGGAAGCGCGGCCGGCCCAGGCAGGTTGCGGGGCGGTAGGTTCTTCGCGTCGGCCAAGACGCTTGGCGGCCAGCTCGATCTCTTCGGCCAGCAGCGAGTAGGCCAGCGCGCCGGTGGCCAGCGCATCGTACTCAAAAATGTTCTGGCCAAAGGCGGGTGCTTCGGCCAGACGAACATTGGTCCGCACTTCGATGGCGAACACTTTGTCGCCAAAGCGCTGGCGAATAGCTGCGACATTGGCTCGCGTGAGCCGCACTCGATAATCCACCACGGTCAGCATGATGCCGAGAAAGCGCGCCGCCTCGCCCAGCTTGTGGCGCAGACGCTCGGCGGTGGCCACCAGCTGCTCGAGCCCTTCGAGGGCCAAGAATTGAGGCACTGCCGGCACCACAAAAGCATCGGCGGCGGCCAGCGCATTGCGGCTCAGCAAGCACATCGAGGACGGGCAGTCGAGAAAGATGTAGTCATAGTCCTGGCGCACCGGCCACAGGCGTTCGGCGAGCAACTTCTCGCCACCGCTCCCGGTGTTGACCTCGGCCTCGAAACTGCGCAGGTCTACCGATGCCGGGATCAGCTCGAGCCCGACTGTAGCGGTTGGCCGAACCGCCTCGCGCACCGTCACTTGGCGATGCAAGATACCGGCAGAGCCCGGACCAAAAGTGCCACGCTTGGCGCCCAACGACAAGGACGCGCCAGCGTTCGGATCCAGATCGACGAGTAGTACTCGGTGACCGGCACGGGCCAGCGCCGCCGACAAGTTGACTGACGATGTGGTCTTCCCCACACCGCCTTTCTTGCTCACTAAAGCGATGATCACGGTATTGACATTCCGCCTGTTTGAACACATTTCGCGACCCTGAGTCGAAGACTTTGCTCAACGAAGAGAATAGCTTAGCACGAATCCAACGAGCCGGAATAGGACCCGAGCCTCAATCCGGGTAGGCCGCGGATGTGGTCTGCTTCAGATAGTGCAGCAAGTCGTCGGCGGCAAGGGGCTTGCCGGTGGCGCGCTTGATCAGCTGGTCGGCTGACAGCAGGCTGCCATGGCCATGCACATGCCGGCGTAGCCAACCCAAGAGATCACCGAATTCACCAGCGGCAAACGCGGCCTCCTGATCGCCGAGGTCGCGCTCGGCGGCGGCGAAGAGCTGCGCCGCCGCCATCGTGCCCAGGGTGTAGGTCGGGAAATAGCCGAACAAGCCGATCGACCAGTGGATGTCTTGCAGCACTCCCTGCGCCGGATCGGCCGGACGGATGCCGAGCAGGGAGTCGTATTGGTCGTCCCAGAAGCGCGGCAGGTCGGCCACTTCGAGGTCGCCGCTGAACAGCGCTCGCTCGATTTCGAAACGAATCACAATGTGCAGATTGTAGGTCGCTTCGTCAGCATCGACGCGAATCAAGGACGGCTTGACGGTGTGCAACGCCGGCCACAGCCGGTCGAGATCGGGTGCGGCCTGCGGCGTGAAGGCAGTGGAGAAACGCGGCAGCGCCCAGCGCCAAAAACCCCGGCTACGCCCCACATGGTTCTCCCACAGGCGCGATTGCGATTCATGCACTCCGAGCGACACCGCATCGCCATGGGGCAGGCGTCGCAACGCCTCGGGCAGTCCTTGCTCATAGAGTCCATGCCCAGTCTCGTGCAAAATGCCGAAGAGAGCGGGGCGAAAGTCGTCCTCCTGCCACCGCCAGGTCATCCGCACATCGCGGCGACCTATGGCAATGCAGAAGGGATGGGTCGCCGGATCGAGCCGGCCGTCCTTGAAGTCAAAACCTATCGCCCGCGCCACTGAGCGGCCAAAATCGAGCTGCGCCGCTTCCCCGAAGTGCCCCAACGCAGGCGACTCGTCCACCACCACTCCGCGCTCAGCGACCTCACGAACGATCGGCGTCAAGGCATCCCGCAAGCTGCTGAAAAGAGGCTCAAGCGAAGCTTCCTTGGCCCCCGGTTCGAAGATGTCGAGCAGCGCGTCGTAGGCTCGGCCGCCAGGCAGCAAGGCGGCGGCTTGCTCCCGCTTGAGCCGTACCAGCTCTTCGAGTTGGGCGGCAAACAGGGAGAAATCTGCCTGCTCGCGAGCTGCTCGCCAAGCCACCATGCCAACGCTCTTGGCCTCCGCCAAAGCCCGCATCAGCTCGGCCGAGACTAAAGTTGCCCGATCCACCTCGCGGCGGGCACAGCGCACCATGGCGGTGATTTCCGGATCGTCCCCGGCATGGTGCGCACAAGCTGCCAAGACGTCGCCCAGCTCAAGCGCCGCCAGCCGCTGATGCTTGATCGCCGCTAGCGTCCCCAGCACCTTGCCGCGCCTCTCCTGACCGCCGGTCGGCATGTTGGTTTCTTGGTCCCACTCGAGAAGATCTTCGGCGGAATTGAGATCCTCGATCTCGGCCCACAGCTGGCAGAGGCGGTCGACGGCGGCTTGCTTGTCCATGGCTGGATTCTATCCGCCCAGGCCGAGGAGCCAAGCCCGGAGAGAGAAAAGCAGCCGTCACTCGACGTGCTGGGCAACGGCTGCTGACTGGAGCACTCAGCAGCGCTCAGGGAGCGATATACGCTGTCGGCGGGTTGAGCACCTCACAGTCGGCGATCATCTCCCGCACCCGTTTCTCGTACATCTGACGATTGTCAGCGGCGTCTTCGGCCTCGATGCGCAAGATATCGTCGTTCAGCAGGCCGTTGACCTGCACCACGAAGGAACCGTTGATCACCACCGTGTTAGCGACGCTGCCCCACAGATTGCCGTTGATCTCGAGCGACAGATCAGTGATGTAGCCACTATCGTCCCAGGTACCGATGCGTATCTTCCCTACGGTGCAGCTATCGTCGGCCAGGGCAAAATCTACCGTCGGGTGGAAGCGGTCAATCTTGGCGCCGCGCAAAGGGCCGTGGTCGCGTGGCATGTGGTTGTCGATCCAGCGACCCAGGGTGTGGACCCAACGTGCTTTGGCGAGATCGCTGCTAGCGCACAGACCCGGAGTCTGGGCGTGGCTAGCAGTGAAAAAATATCCATAGTCGCTGGCCCCCAGATTCTTCTGGAATTTGGGGTCGCTATTCAACCGTCCGTCGGCGCGCTGCCCCCGTGCCGCCCAGAACAGTGGACTGCCCAAGGCCCCTGCCCGCGAGTTGGCGTAGTGGCGATTGGTGACCTGATTGTAGGCATCGAGCTCGTCACTGTAGCCAAAGGCCTGGATCGACGGCGGCGTGCCAATGACTTGCTGGGTGCTATGACAAGCGCCGCAGTAGAGATCGAGCCCGCTGAAAAGGTCCGCCTTCCACTCCGGTGACACCAGGGCTGGCCACGGCGAGTTCTTGATCATCGGTTTGCATTGAGCATCGTAGTCGACATAGGAAGTACCGTTGACCATGTCTAGGGGGCCCGCGATATCGGCGTCGGTGCCGGCAAAGGTGTAGCTCTGCTGTCCCAACTCGTGCTGATGACAACCGCCGCAGTTGGTACGAGTCTCCCGCGGTTTCAGAGAATGCCAACTTCGCACGTCGGTAAGCTTGAGCCCGTAGTTGCGATCCAAGAGCTGGAACTCGAACGGCGTTTGGGCCGGTATCAACGCCTGGAACGACTGATCGTCGCGTTCATTGTTGCGAATGTCGTAGACCCCGAGCAGTGTAGAGGTCTCATGCCTGCCACCGAAGGTCTGGTAGCCGGACTGGCCACCGGGATAGCCAAAGCGCACATCGGGTTTGTTGCTGGTGATCTGCACCGCGATGCCCAACACCAAGTTGGGATCCAGGTCGAGGCAGGGATTGGCCGGATCCTTGACGTAGGTCAATCCGTCGGTGTTGCGAATCACAAGGTCTTTCTCGGAGTTTATGTTGTTCGAACTCTTGCCAGGCCGGAAAGGGGCGAAAGACGGGCTCTGCATCCACAACCAGCAGTCAAAGGGCTTGCGATCTGTATTCCACAATGCAGCGGTGCCGACCTGGGCGTGCGGCACCCCCGGCTGGATGGTCGACCGGGGATCGATCGTCGATGGCGCCGAGCGTTGCACCACATCGCCATTGCTACGCTTCGACCAAGGCACCATCGGCGCCGGCCACACCAGGCTGTAGGTCTTGGTCGAGTCAGAGACCACCGGCCACAGTCCAGTACCGTTCTGGAAGCTTACCGGGTCGAGTGGGTGGAAAGGCTGAAGATCAGGCCGGAAGGCGATGTAGGACTCAAAGACATGTTTGTTGTTCTCCGGGTCTGGTACTCGACCGTTGGCGCTGGTGCGTGTATACGCTACGAAGAGTTCGTTCGGGCGGGCGCAGCGCGGGGTGGTCAACTTACCAACATAAACCCCGTTGACTTTTGGTGACGGGTCGTCGTTGTCAGAAACCTGCTGCGAGATCTTTGATGAGCCCCATTGCCGGGGGCGGGCGCCGGAACCGGTGAGATCATTGTACTCATTGACTCCGACCTTAGCCATCTCCTGCTTGTAAATCGCCCCGAAGCCTTCGTTATTGAGGTTGTAGTAGCGAGTGGCCACAAAGTAGTCGCCGCGTAGTTCCTGATTGGGATTGCTGGTGTCGACGCAGAAAGTACCAAGGTGAAAGAGCCCAGGATTAGAACCGAAACCGATCAGCGGCGCCCAACGGCCCGCCGAGTCGGACGATTGGATATGCCAGTTGCGGTAGTCTTCGGTAGTCGCCTGGTAAGAGAAGGCAACCCCGTCGCGCAGCCGCGTCGGCGACATCGTCGAGGTAGTGGTGTAATACTGGAATTGCTGTTTATTGACCAAATTCCCTTCGTTGGAGATCTCGGCGGTATGCAAGTTGAAGTTGTGGTTAGAGTAGCTGCTGGCCTGATTGTTCGAGCCACGCATGCGGCGCTCGTCACTGGCATAGATCAATTTCAGCCGGCCGCCCTGACGCATCTCCGTGGCATGCATGTAAACCGTGCCCCAGTTGTTAAGACTGGTGTTGGCAGCGATTCCGTAGTTCATCGCCGTGCGCTGATGATCGGTCGGCACCTGCTGACCATTGACGATGGTGCGATCGGTCAGCCGAGTCACCGTCAGGGAAGCCGGATTGTAGGCCGAGTTGCCAAGCAGCGGCTCCAGATCAAGGCGGTAGAGGTCTGCGCCGAGCACCGGCAAGTAGGTCTGACTAGCTTTGTTGTCGGCATCGTGGAAGTAGGAGAAGTAGAGCGTCTTGCCGTCTTCCGAGACATTGGGCTCCACCACCGTGCCTTTGAAGAGTTCATTCGCCGAAGTGAGAATCTTGCCGCTCTGGGCATGGGTCGGCAACGGGAAAAGCTTCTTGACCGCGCCGTTGGCTAGCAAGATGTAGAGATGGTGACCGCCGCGAGGATTGTTGGCCGCCAACACATCGGTGCCGATGCTGTCGTTACTGTTCGGCCGCACCAGCGCGGCGACGAATGCCACCGCGTAGGGCGGTTGATGGTAGCCGGGGTCGGTAGCGGCGGTCTTCCAGGTCTGTCCCTGCGCCCCGGCCGCCCACCAGCAGCAAGACGAGAGCGTAAGGGCGATTGCCAGCCGCCAGGCTGGGCTACGGCGCGGTGCGAGAGTTTTCTTCATCGGTCTATGCCTCCTTCGTTGGTTTGGCCGCATCGATCTGAGTTTGATCCGGCCTTCGTCATGTACAAGCGGAAATCGAGGCAAGATTCGATAATCGGCACCCTGGCCCGGCCTACCAGCAGCGAAATCGCTAGCCCGTAGTGACGACTGAGCTAGAATCCTGAGCGATGATGGACTCGAGCACGGCACGTTTTCGACTGCGCGGCACGATCGCTGAACAACGGCATTGGTTTGATCTGGCTCCAGGTCAGAATCGCGTCGGCAGCGAGTCAGACAACGAAATCCAGCTCGCCGAAGCTGGCGTCTCCCGCCACCACGCCTTGCTGATCGTCGGCGCCCGCGGCCTGCGGGTCGAGGATTTACAGAGCAAGAACGGCACCGGTCATGGGGCGATTTCGACTACTGTTCTCCACCAAGGCGCGGATCGGGTGGCACTGCGGGTTTGGCACTGCGGGTTTGGGGGGATTTTGCCCAACGTCAGCGGGCGGCGGTGCTGTTTCGCATCTTGGTGCAGCTGATCGCCCGCTACCGTCGACCCACCCTGTCGCGGCAATCGCCCGAGGTGCCGACTCCCTCCGGCCTGCGCTTGCCGCGGGGCTACGTAGCCGGCAGCTCGAAGGAGACCTCGACCCTGCACCAGCTCCTCGTCACCTTGGCTCAAGGCGACTTGCCAGTGTTGGTGGTTGGCGAGACTGGCACCGGCAAGGAGTATGTCGCCCACATTCTCCATGCCTCGAGTCCGCGCCGCGACGGCCCCTTCGTGGCCCTGAATTGCGCCGCCATGCCGACCGAGCTGTTGGAGGCCGAACTCTTCGGTATCGCCAAGGGAGTCGCCACCGGAGTTAGCGCCCGGCAGGGACAATTCCAGCAGGCCGCCGGCGGCACCCTATTTCTCGATGAGATCGGCGAGCTGCCCCTGAGCTTGCAGCCGAAGCTGCTGCGGGTGTTGCAAGAAAAGGTGGTGCAACCGGTCGGCGGCTCGCCGAGACCGCTCGAAGTTCGCCTCTTGGCAGCAACCAACCAGGCGCTCGACCAGCATATTCACGCGGGCAAGTTCCGCGCCGATCTCTATTACAGACTAGCCGGTGCTCTCATTCAAGTGCCGGCGCTGCGCCAACGCCGCGAGGATGTAGCCGCCCTGGTGGAGCACTTTCTGCGGCGCACCTGCGAGCAGCTACACAAGCCGATTCGCGGCCTCTCGGTGCGCGCCCTAGAGGTGCTGGCGGCCCAGTCCTGGCCAGGCAATGTGCGCCAGCTCGAAAACGAGGTGCAGCGCCTGGTCTACACTTGCCCGGCTGGTGGGGTGATCGAGTCGTCGATGATCGCTCCAGCTGTCCTCAACAGCGACCAGCGGGCCGGACGGCTACCGGAAATGGTGCGACAGATCAGTGAATTACGCTGGGAGCGGATTGAGCGGGCGGTGGTCGAGGAAGCCCTGCGCCGCACCCGTGGCAACCAGGTCCAGGCCGGCAAGCTGCTCGGCATCTCGCGCACCGCCGTCCGCCGCCACTTGGCCCGGTGGTCGGACGAAGAATGAGGTAGACAGATATTAACTACTGCACGCAAGCGTGCAGTAGTGCACGTAAACGAGCGGTTCGAAGATCAAAAACGACCTTTCGTCCCACGCGGACGACCTCCCGCAGGTCCTCTCGATCTCTACAATCGAAGTCACCGAGGAGCATTGTCCGCGTCCATGCCTGAGAATCCCGCTCTACCGCGCGTCATCGACCCAGCCACCGTGACCTTGGCGGCGGCGAACTCGCCTCGACACGTGGTCGATCGAGAGAACTTTAGCCGCGGCGACACCATCGGCCGCTATGTGGTGTTAGACGCGGCGGGCAGCGGTGGCATGGGGGTGGTCTATGCCGCCTTCGACCCCGAGCTCGACCGCAAGGTTGCCATCAAGCTGCTGCGCCGCGGTACCTCCAAGGCCCAAGGAACAGCTGTTGCGCGAAGCCCAAGCGCTGGCCCGCCTTGACCACCCCAACGTGCTCACTGTCCATGACGTCGGCTTGGTCGATGGCCGGGTCTTCCTGGCCACCCTGGCCATAGCGCTGGCAGCTGCCGCTGGCTGGGGCTATCAGCGCTCCCATGCCACTCGCCAGGCCCTCTGCGGCGGCGGCAAAGCCAAGATCGCCGAACTGTGAAACCCGGCTCGAATCAGCTCCCTCGAAGCAGCCTTCAGCGCCGCCGATGAGCCCTTTGCCGAGGATGTCTGGAATACCACCCGCGGCACCCTGAGCGGCTGGAGTCAGGAGTGGGCCGCGGCGCACCGAGAAGCTTGCGCGGCCACCACTCTGCGCGGCGAGCAATCGACGGCGTTACTGGATCGGCGGATGGCCTGCCTCAACCAGCGGCTGCACGAGTTAGGCACCTTAGTCAAGCTGCTAGAACAACCGAATCCAGCGCTGATCAGCCGCGCCGCCGATGCTGCCTCAGGGCTCTCACCGATAGAAAACTGTGCCCAAACCGAATCCCTGCCGCTACCGCCGAACGGCAAGTCCGACGATCTCGAAGCCCTCGGCCTGCGCCTGGCCTCAGCTCGCGTCCACATTCTGCTCGGCACCTATGAAGCGGGTGCCGAACAAGCTCAACAGTTGGTCGCGGAGGCTCGCGAGCTCGGCTACCGTCCCGTGATCGCCGATACCCTCCTGCTTCCTAGCACAGCTGCAAATGGTGCTCTTCCAGCATGACCAGGCTGCCACGAGCCTCGATCTGGCGCTCGCCGCAGCTGCCGCCGGCCACCATTTGAAGGCTACCGCCAGGATCTTTGTCGAACGCATTCAACTGGCGGCCAGTACTGGCGACCTCGAGCGCGGACTGCGGGTGGTGGCGGATGCCGAAGCGTTGATCGCCAGCTTGGCCGAGCCCGGGCCGCTGATTCTGGAGCTGGCCAAAAGCCGCACCCTCCTATGGCGCGAGACCGGCGACTTCGAACGCGCTCTCGAAGCCGCCAACCAGTCCCTGGAGTTGGCCCGCGACCAGCACGGTGAAAACAGCCTCGATGGCGCTTGGCTCCGCACCCTCATCGGCGACCTGGAGAGCGCCCGTGGTCACCTGACGATCGCCCGCGAGCAGCAGCAGGCGGCGCTCGCCATCACCGAAGCCAGGCTCGGCCCCTACCACCCCAACGTAGCTCTGGCCCTCGACCGCATCGGTCAGGTGGCCAGCCAAGCCGGTGACTTTGCAACCGCCTTAGAATCCCATCAGCGAGCACTGGAGATTCGGCAGACAAGCTCAGCCGACAACGACACGGTAGAGATCGCGGCTTCCCTACTGCACGTCGGCGCCGCCGAAAGCGGCCTTGGTCACCATCAACTAGCCCACCAACATCTAGCACGGGCTGGGAAGATATTCGAGCAGGCCCTCGGCGCCGAGCATCCCTACGTCGCGGTGGCCCTGATCAATACTGCCATCACTCTGGTCGAACTCGGCCGTGAGCGGGAGAGCGTCGAACTCTGCCGGCGAGCGATGGCGATCCGCGAAAAGGTCTATAGCGGCGATCACCCGAAGGTGGCCAAGGTCGCCTATAACTTGGGCCTAGCACTGCGCAAGAGCGGCGCCCCAGCCGCGGCTTTGCCCGAACTCCGCCGAGCGCTGAGCATCTGGGAGCAAAATCTGGCGCCAGACCATCGCGTGCGCGGCGCCGCTCTGACCGCCATTGGCGAGACTCTGCTCGATCTGGAGCGACCGCTGGAGGCCCGGCCCCTGCTCGAGCAGGGGCTCGCAATCTCCACCGCCGCCGAGACCAGCCCCGACCTCCTGGGCATCGGTCAATTCGCCCTTGCTCGAGTCCTCGACGCTCTGGATCGCCAGCCCTCCAGATCCCTGGAACTAGCTCACCAAGCACGGCAGCAGTTTCTCCGCGTCGCCGGCATCAGCCGCCGCGAGCTGGCGGCAGTAGACCGCTGGTTGGCCAGCCACCAACCCGCCGGCGACTAGGTTGGCACCCATCGTGCCTTAAATCCTCTGCAGAGAGAGAGACCATGTTCATTGAACGAACTAGAAAGGCAACATGATCCGACACATCACTAGACTCTTCCTACTGACCTTCATCTTGACCATTACGCCTCTGGCAGCCAACGAAGACTTCTTCCAAACCGTGACCGGAGTCAAGGTTACCTTCACCGAGACCGAGCTGCTGGCCAACGACGGATTTTCCTCCTTCCTCGGCTTCATCGGTACCCCCGCTCACGGCACCTTGTCTCTCGCTAGCGGCATCTGGACCTACCAACCAAATTCCACCTGCTACGGCTGGGAGGAGCTGTCCTACAGCACACCGAGAAAGGTGGAAAAAGTCTGGATTAGGATCAGTCCCCTAGTCGTACCGCTCGCTGGCGATTGGAACAACGACGGCTCGGGACAGCTCGGCTTTTACAACTCCTACTACGGCGTCTTTTATCGCTGCGACACCGTGTTGACAACAGGAGCCACCTACAGCCTCAGCTGTACCAGCCTACAGTGGCCGGGTACCGGTATCGGTTGGATACCCTTGGCCGGCGATTGGGATGGCGATGGCGACGACGAGTTCGGCGTTTGGGACCCGGCCAGCCGTACCTTCTACCAACTAGAGGACGGCTTCGGAACCGCAAATCCGCACTTGCCGCTGCAAGTCGAACTCTCCTTCAATTTTGGTAGCTCGCGGGCGACGCCCATAGCTGGCGATTGGGAAACCGGCGTCGGCGCTGATGACCAGGATACGGTCGGCATGTTCGAGCCCCAGCAGGGCAACTTCTATCTGCCTGCTCAACATCCGGTCATCACCGAACCGCTACCCTTCTCTTTCACCGCTGTCGGGGCGACCCTCGCTTGGTCTATCCCTTGCACTGGATCGGGAGTCGGCCACGACAGCGTGGCGGTCTTCGATCCTGGCAACCTTGAGATGATCGGCCGCGGCGACGCTGGCCAAGCCGGGTCCGTCGCCACCTACCCTAACGAAGCCGGCTCCGCGGGGGCTCTTGTGTTGAGAAATGCGCCCCTGGCAGCGAACCAGCTGCTGTGGTACAACCGTGCGCTGCACAAGGTTCAACTCGGGGGCAATGGCGCTGCATTGTCCTTCAACTGTGCCAGCCCGCCAACCACCGCCAGTGGCGGCTCTGGCGGCGGTCTACTCGCCAACCTGGCGCCACCACCGGCTAGCCCGCCGCCGAACTCCTAGACCCGATCCTGCAACCGGACCCAAGCCCACTTGGGTCCGCTCTTTCCCGTGATCAAGACCGCTGCGTCCGCTGACGCAACATGTGGTCGGCCAGCACCAGCGCCACCATCGCTTCGCCCATCGGCACAAAGCGCGGCAGCAAGCAGGGATCGTGACGACCCTTGACCGTCAGCGTGGTGGCTTGGCCCTCGCGGGTCACGGTGTCCTGCTGGCGCGGGATCGAGCTGGTGGGTTTGAGGGCGGTGCGCAGGATGATCGGCAGACCGGAGGAGATGCCGCCGAGCATTCCGCCGTGGCGATTTGAGGAGGTGGTGATGCCCGCCTCACCCGGCACGAAGGGGTCGTTGTTCTTGCTACCACGAGCCTTGGCGACCGCGAAACCAGCGCCGTATTCCACTCCCAAGACCGCTGGCAGGCTGAAGAGTGCCTTGCCCAGGTCGGCCTTGAGCTTGTCAAACACCGGCTCGCCCCAGCCCGCCGGCACGCCGCTGGCGACGATCTCAGCCACTCCGCCGATCGAATCACGCTCGCCGCGCAGCCTCTCGATGAGCTCGATCATGCGCTTGGCAGCGTCCACGTCCGGGCAGCGAACAACACTAGCCTCGACCTGCTCCAAAGTCACCGCCGCAGGCTCGGGCACCGTGGCGACGATCTCGCCGACTTGTTTGACGTAGCCCACCACCCGGATACCGTGAGCAGCGGCCAGGAGTTTCTTGGCCACCGCTCCAGCCGCCACCCGCACCGAGGTCTCGCGCGCGCTGGCGCGGCCACCGCCACGATAGTCGCGAAAGCCGTACTTGGCGTCGAAGGTGAAGTCGGCATGGCCGGGGCGGTATTTGTCGCGGATCTCGGCATAGTCGCGCGGTCGCTGGTCGGTATTCTCGATCAGGATGGCGATTGAAGTGCCGGTGGTGCGACCTTCAAACACTCCCGAGAGTATCCGCGGCTGGTCGGCCTCTTGACGCTGGGTGGTGATCTGCGACTGGCCCGGACGGCGACGCGCAAGATCGGGAAGCAAATCTTCTTCCGCCAACTCCAGTCCCGCCGGTACGCCATCGATAATCACCACATTGCCGGGACCGTGGCTTTCGCCCGCGGTGGTGATCCGCAGTAGCCGCCCGAAACTGTTGCCTGCCATGGCGAAGAATCTACCAGAGAGCCGAGCGGTGAGAGCGACGGTCGAACTTGGAATATCACCGCCGCGGGCACCGTTACAATTGTTGAGCAGACAAGTAGCTTCTGCACCAGCTTCTGGACTATCGACTTCACACCGCCCGAATCGTCTACTTCGCGAGCCGCTTGCTAGCCGCTTCCGCTCCTCGGCTCGACCGGCCTCAATTTCGTGTGGCGCACCGCGCCGCTCAAGGAGAATTACCGATGAGCAGCGCCCCACCAGCGAAGAGACGCCCGGAAACCACGGTTCACACCTTGCAGGACAAGCGCGACCAGGGACTGCCGATCACCATGGTGACGGCCTACGATTTCCCTTCTGCTCGCACCGCCGATGGCGCCGGCATCGACGCCATTCTGGTGGGCGACAGCCTGGCCATGGTGGTACTCGGCCATGACTCCACCCTACCGGTGACCATGGACGAGATGCTGCACCACGCTAAAGCGGTGCGCCGCGGTGCGGAGCGAGCCCTGTTGATCGGCGATCTACCGTTTATGAGTTACCAGGTCAGTGCCGAGCAAGCAGTGCGCAATGCCGGCCGCTACCTGCAGGAGGCCGGCATGAGCGCAGTCAAGCTCGAGGGTGGCCGTCACATGGCCGCGACGGTGCGGCGAATCGTCGACTGTGGCATCCCGGTACAGGGACACATCGGCCTGACGCCGCAGAGCTTGCGGGCGATGGGCGGCTACAAAGTCCAGGGGCGCGACCACCGAGCCGCTCGGCGGTTGCTCGACGATGCACGGGCACTCGAACAAGCAGGCTGTTTCTCGTTGGTTCTCGAAGGGGTGCCGCAACGTCTGGCCAGCCATATCACCGCCAGCCTGAACATTCCGACGATCGGCATCGGAGCGGGACCCGGAACCTCGGGCCAGGTGCTGGTTTTTCACGACTTGCTGGGGCTCGAAGATCGCTTCCGGCCACGTTTCGTCAAGCGCTGGGCAAACTTGGCGACGGATGTCCACCAAGCCCTCAGCGCTTTTCGCCACGAGGTCGAAAACGGCACCTTCCCGGCCGGCGAGCACAGCTACTCGATGGCCGACGAAGAGTGGCGCGCCTTCCTCGACGACGCCTCCCCGACACCGCTCAAGGCGGTCGAGGGTTGAGTCCGGAGATGGGTCAACCGGCCAAGATCGCGGTGCTGGGAACCGGCGCCCTGGGCACTCTGCTGGCTGCGCGCCTGGCTCGCGCCGGCCATGCAGTGACCTTCAGTGGCACTTGGCCAGCAGCACTGCAAACCGCCGCCAGCGACGGTCTGGGGGTCGTCGAGGCCGATGATCGCAGCTGGCAGACCGCGGTCGAGACCTGCCACCGCCGCGACCTACAAGGCGGCTATTCACTGGTGCTGGTGCTTACCAAGAGCTTTTCAACCGAAGATTGCGCCCCCGCCGCGGCCCGAGGGCGGGCGCCTGGTGGCTTGATTCTCAGCTTGCAGAATGGCCTGGATAACCTAGAAATCTTGAGCGCCATCGCCGGCAGCGGGTCAGTAGCAGGCGGCACCACGGATTGCGCCGCCACACTGCTCGGACCGGCTCATGTCCGCGCCGCTGGTGGCGGCCGGGTAGTTCTCGGCACCCTGCCGGGCGGTGCTACCCAACCGCAGCTAGATGCCACCGCCGAGCTGCTGGCTAGCGCCGGCCTGAAGGTCAGCCAAGAAGACGATCTCGAAGCGGCCCGCTGGACCAAGCTGGCGATCAACTGCGCCATCAATCCCCTCGCCGCCCTCGGCCGATCGACCAATGGTGAGTTAGTGCGGTCCGCGCCGCGGCGTGAGCTGCTCGCCGCGATCGCCGAAGAGACCGGCCGTATCGGTCGTCGTATCGGCTTCGATCTGCCGCACGATCTCGGCCAACGCACCGTCGATTGCGCCCAACGAACCGCCAGCAACCACTGCTCCATGTTGCAAGACATCGAGCGCGGCCGACCGACCGAGATCGACGCCATTTGCGGCGCCGTGGTCACCCAAGCCTACCGGCTCAAGATGACGGCGCCGCTGAACAAATACCTGGCCGGAGCGGTGACCGAACTGACCCGCCACCCGACCCTACCAATCGTCGACCTCGACCAACTCGCCGGAGCCCTGCTGTGACCGAGCTGCGCTTGGCTCGCAGGGTGGCGGAAGCCCGAGCATGGCGCCGCGCCGCCACCGGCTCGGTCGGCCTGGTACCGACCATGGGCTATTTGCACGAGGGCCATCTGGAGCTGATTCGCCAGGCAGCCCGGAGCTGCGAGCAAGTGACGGTCAGCCTGTTCGTCAACCCGGCGCAGTTTGATCGCACCGAAGACCTCGACCAATACCCGCGCGCCTTGAAGCGCGACCTCGACCTGCTGCGTCGCGCCGGGGTCGCATTGGCCTTCGTTCCCGAACCCTCTGAGCTTTATCCGCCAGGCTTCGACACTTGGGTCGAGCCCGGCCGAGTGGCCGCGGAGCAGGAAGGCCGGCACCGCCCTGGACACTTCCGCGGCGTCGCCACCGTGGTGCTCAAGCTGCTCGGCGTCCTCGCGCCGCAGCGTGCTTACTTCGGCCGCAAAGACGCCCAACAGCTGGCGGTGATCCGCGCTCTAGTGCGCGATTTCGACATCGACTGCGAGATTGTGCCGGTGGCCACCGTACGCGAGACCGATGGCCTGGCGATGTCGAGCCGCAATGCCCGCCTGGCCCCTGCCGAGCGCGCGGCGGCCGTGGTGATCTACCGTGCCCTCAACCAAGCCCACCAAGCCTGGCAAGCCGGTGAAGGCGACGCCGAGGCCCTGCGCCAGGTGGTTCGCCAAACTGTAGCTAGCGAGCCTTTGGCAGAACTCGAATACGTCAGCATCGCCGATCCCGACACCATGAGCGAACTCAGCAGCACTGACCGACCGGCCCTGGTTTCCCTTGCCGCACTGGTCGGGCCGGTGCGATTGATCGACAACATCCTCCTCGACGAGAGATCGGCGAGCAGCACCAACTCAGGACTCTAGGAGCCCTTCCCGATATGCAACGCACCCTCCTGCACAGCAAGATCCACCGCGCCCGAGTCACCGGCGCGGACCGCGAATACGTCGGTAGCATCTCCCTCGACCAGGAACTCATGGAGGCTGCCGGCATCCTGCCCCACGAACGGGTGCAGGTGGTCGACGTGACCAACGGCTCGCGGCTCGAAACCTACGCCATCCCGGCCCCGGCGGGCTCCGGCATGGTGCAACTCAACGGTGCCGCGGCGCATCTGGTCGAAGTCGACGATCTGGTGATCGTGATGAGCTACGCCACCATGGACGAGGCCGAGGCGCGGACCTTCCAACCTACTGTTGTACACGTCGACGAGCGCAACCGGCCGACAGAGGTGCTCCGGTACGTGCAGCTCAGCGCGACAGCAGCCGCTGTCTGAAGCCCCACAGGATCCCGGTTCTCGCATCCACCGCCGTATACCTACAACTTGCGTGCTGCTCAGAACTACGGATTCCGAACACAGAAAAGCGGACGGTCAAAGGCCCCGCATAGGAGCGACCGTCCGCTTTCAAGCCTCGGCAACCAGCTCAGAGCTGCTCGCCGCCGCAGGCCACCTTGGCAAAGCCCCTTCTATTTACAGGTCTTGTTGCCGTTCGGGCCCTTGCACTTGTCCGAGCAGCAGTCGCTGTTCACCGTGCACGAGGCACCGACATCGAAACAGCCACCCGTGTCGCACACCGGGTCGCCCAGGCAACTGATATCGGCACAGTCGATGTCGCCGTTGCAGTCGTCGTCGATGCCGTTGTCGCAGATCTCGGCACCAGCTGAGCAGTCAAGGGCGCAGTTGGCACAGCTCTCGCCAACGTCGCAAGTCAGGTCACCGCAGCAGAAGCTGCCCGGTACCGCTGGGATAGTAGTGCAGGTGACCCCGCCGCTGGTGCAGCGCGAGTCTGAGCACGACACTGGGTTGGTGCCCCCGCCGTCGCCGCAGCAGTAACGGTTCGAGGGCTTGCCGCTCTGCCGACCGTTGCAGTCGGCGGCACAGGTCAGGCAGTTCTCGCCATTGCCGGCTTCGCAGATACCGTTGCCGCAGGACGCACCGCTGGTGGTGCCCGAGGGGCAGTCGCTGCAGTTGTTGCAGTCCTCGCCGAGCTCGCAGATACTGTCGAAATCGCAGATCGGGCAATCGAAACAGCTCGAGGTGTCGAAGCCGTCACAGGTTGCGTTGCAAGACAAGATGCCGCCGCCGGAACAGCTCTGGGAAGTACAGCTCTCGCCGCCCAGGTCGCCGCCATCGCAGACCTCGTTGCCTTCGATCACCCCGTTGCCACAGACCGTCGGCACTACCGAGCAGCTCGAGGTCGAGAACGAGCCGATGTAGGTCGCCCAATTGCTGACCGCGCCACCATTGTCGCGCGAGTACTCGCCGATGTACCAGAAGGTCACACCATCCGGGTCGACGGCCATTTGTGTGTAGTCGCCCCAACGGTGGGGCGGCGGGTCGTTGGAGAACGAGGTGTAGGTGACCTCGCCAGCCTTGAGTAGCAGCTCGCCCTGGACGGTGCCCGCCGGGTCGCCGGCTTCACGCAGCGAGACGTAGGTCGCAGCGAAAGTAGTAGAGCTTCCTTTGGAGTAGCCAATCGCCATGTCGTCGCAGTGGTTGGCGGCGTTGCTCGGGAAGACGCGGTACTCGCCGTTGCTGGCAATGACGCCGGCATCGAGCACGGTCAGCGTGGCGGGCTCGATCTGTGCCCAGCGCACGCAATTCACCGTACCGCTGCCTGGGTTACAGGAGATGGCGTTCGACATCCACAGGTTGCCGTTGCGCCAGGTGGTGCTCTGACCACGGAAGTCGTTGCCCTGCAGGTTGGCGCTCGAGCCGGCCTGCGGCCAATCGATGGTCTGGCCGGCGGTGACGCCGGTGGCGGTGGTCAGGTTGACGTTACCGATACGGGTCAGGGTGTTAGCGCCGAACGGATCGGCCCAGCTCCAGATGGTGTGGTTATTGCCGTCAAAGACCTCGGTCATGATGTAGTGCGGACCGCTGCTCGGCCATGTACCGGTGTTGAAACCGGTCAACTGGGCCGGCTGCGGCGTGCCGTCGTTGCCGGTGCTCTGGCTGACCACGGTCAGCGAGCCCGAGCCGGCGTAGAGCGCCGTCTTGTCGATGGCGAATACCCGCGCCTCGGCGAAGCTCACCTGGCCAAACTGGTTCGAGCCCATGTAGATCGCGTCGAGACCGACGCCGATGTGCGGGAAGTCGAAGAAGTTGCCGCCGATATCGGTGGCGAAGCCGTAGCGGTTCCAGGTACCGGTAGGATCGGAGCCGGTGGTGGCGGCGATGCAGTAGTCGGTGCCGCCACCGTCGATACCGATGACGAAGCGGTCGGTCGACTCGTCGTAGCGCGCGTTGGGATCGAAGACGCCGGTGTTGGAGCAGCCGCTGGTACCGGCGAAGAAGCTCGAGAAGGTGGTCGCCGCGGTCAGCACGGTGCCGGTCTTGTCGTAGATCTCGAAGGCCACGTTGGTGACTGCGATGATGTGGTTCGGGCCAACCGCCAGCTCCGGATCCGGCGGCGCGGAGCCGCCGCCGCCGCAGCACTCGGTGAAGTTGATCGCTTCGAAGCCGACGCCAGCCGACACCGACTTGCTGAGGTTCGGGCCGACGATGTGGATCTTGTCGCTGGGCGGCAGGCTCATCGCCGCTTCACGCTGCCTGGCCATCTCCTCGTCAGAGATCGGCGAATCGATCCGGCCGCCGCCGCGGAAAGGCTGATCACGCTTGTTGTGTGGATCGAAGACCCCGGCTGGAACCGACGCCAGGTCGATCGGGAAAGGGCCGGTGGCCTGGTAGGTCAGCGATTGCGCCGCCGGCAGTCGTCCGGTGGCCTTGAAATCTGCCCGGTCGGCCGGCGACTGGGCGCCGGGAGCTGCGGCTATCTCTACCGATGCCGCCGGGCTGGGAGCGGGGACAGTGCTACAGCTGACCACTAAAGCAGTCAGCGCGAGAAACAAGCAAACCGTCAGGACTCTACGCATTCTTTCGTTCTCCTAAAGCTCATCTTCTCAAGAGCCACCTCGGCCACTCCGAGACGTTCTCTTCGGGAGGAATCCACCAAGCTGGATGGGCTGCAGCGGAAGCCCAGCGGAGCTGGCTGCGCCACACACCCGTAATAATCCGACTCGCCGAGGCACGGAAGGCTCCCGGACAGACTGCTCCTTTAGATCTAAAGGGTGTCGCAGCTCAGCGTTTGATATAGGTGAGCAGAACTTTCTGCTCTGGACCGGCTACTGAGCGCTAGTGCAGCGCAGGAATCTCGCCCTCAAGCATCACCTTTCCTACAGCCCTCGCCGACCTACTGCCAATAGCCGGCCAGAGTTCGCGGGGTCAGTCCGCGGCCGGCGACCTCGATGTCGACATCGCGCCAAGCGGCGTTGCTTTGCTCGCTGGGGTAGTAGGTCAGCAGGTATTGGGAGCGCAGCTCCTGCTCGATGTCTTCGTAGACCTCATCCAGGTTGCGGTAGTCCTTGGCGTAGTACAAGCGACCGCCGACTGACTCCACCAGACGGCTGGCGCGGGAAGTGAAGGAACGGGTAAAAAGGGTCAGGCCATCGCTCTGGGGCTCGTGCTTCATCAAGATCAGATAGACCGGCACACCCATGCGCTTGGCGATTCTGAGGCAGGAGCGGAAGGGGAACTCGTCGTCTTCGTCGGCGCCGTCAGAAAACACCACCAACGCCTTGCGACCCCGCACCCCTTGCAGCTGCACCAGCGAGAACACCACCGACTCCCACAACGCCGTGCGGCCGTCGGCCGACAGGTCGTCGATGGCGCGCAGCATGCGGGAAAGGTCCCCTGTGGTGCCGCGGGCCAAGCGCGGTTTACTATCGAAGTCGACCAGGAATGCGCGATCCGTTGCGGTGAAGGTCGATTGCAAAAAGCGCGCCGCCGCCTGCTGCACCAGCGGTAGCTTGACGAACATGCTGGCTGAGGAGTCGATCGCCATGCCGAGGGTCAGGGGCAGCTCGGAGGCGTCGCTGAAGCTGGCGATCCGCTGCTCGACCCCCTCTTCGCGAATGCGGAAATCTGCCTTCTTCAGCCCCCGTACCGGTCGGCCGCGACGATCGGTGACGACGACGTTGAGTTCCACCAAATTGACGTTGACCTGCTCGCTGGCCTCCGGTCCATTGACGAAGACAACATCCTCGGCCACGCTACCGTCATCGAGCAACGCCACCACCCGCACGTAACCCACCGGCGAATTCTCGGGCACCACCACCCGATGGACAAAAGGCGCCCGATACAGGGTCGCGACCTGGCGGTTGTTCCAGAAAA
Source organism: Candidatus Multivoradales bacterium (assembly GCA_965248925.1). Classification (GTDB taxonomy): domain Bacteria; phylum Acidobacteriota; class Thermoanaerobaculia; order Multivoradales; family J023; genus CBDFLE01. The sequence continues at coordinate 595,519 of CBDFLE010000006.1, forward strand.
AAAGCACCCGATCGAGTTGCCTCTCCAAGGGCACCGTGACCGACGCTTCGAACTCGATCGGACCGGTGCCGCGCAACTTGGATGGACGCACGATGTCGACCGCCAGCCCACCGCCGCCGGCATTGAGCACCACTGAATCGCGACCCAGCTCGTCGCCGCGGGCGTCGTAGGCCACCGCGGTGAGAGTGCGGCGATGAGGATTGCGACCGAGCCCAATCCTGGCCCCGAAGGGTGCCCGATCGCGCTCCGCGACCTCGCGCTCATCGAGCAAGTAAACCACCCGGACAACTTTTGGATCGTAGACCTCGGCATCGAATTTTACCCGACCGCGCAACAGCTGGTCTTCAGGACGCAGAATCTCGATCACCGTCGGCGGTGGGATGAACTCCTCATCGGCCTCTGCCCAGCTGCCAGCCACCACCGCCGCCAACGAGCCGCCCCACAATCCACCGTCGAGATCCTCCACCAGGACCGCTGCTTGGCGAGCCTCGCCGGGCAACTCGATGGCGGTGCGGTAATACCAATCGGCCAGGCCACGCAGATCCTGGGGCGCCAACAGCTCGCTACGCACCCACGGTTCACCACCGGGCAAGGCCACCGCGACGGTGACCCGCAGCAATGCCTGATCGAAGCTCAGATCGTCGACGGCCAGGGATTTCAGGCTGACCCGCGCTTCGAGATCGCCCGCCGCCGGTAAAGCTAGACCTTCTTCGAGTCGCAACACGGCGGCAACATCGAGCCCGCCCTCGGCCTCACTACCGGCTAGCAACCGCCCCATGCGTGCTCGGCTGACCGCCAGGGGAGTGCCGTGCGCAGCCCAGCGCCGACTTCGCGCCACCAATCCCGGCCGGTTAGTGGTGACTTCGACCCGGCGCAACTCGCCATCGGCCGGCGCAAGATAGTTGTAGACCACCTCCAAACGACCGTCGAGGCGGCGCAGGGCATCGCGCAAGCCAGAGTCGCTTTCGACCACTTCGCCACCACTGGCAATCGCCAATTGGCGTAGGGGCTGCAACGGCCGAACCAGCTCGACGACTGGCGTTGGAGCCTCCTCAGCACGAGCTTCACGACGTTCACGACGACGGCGCAGCAACTCTCCGGGACGTACCGTCACCCCTGGCGTCACCGTGCTCTCACCCCGTTGGTCGGTGGTCTCAAGAGTCGAGAAGCGGTCGCCAAGCCCACCGTCTTCAACCGGCAGAACTAGTGGCAAGACAGTCCAACCGAGGGCGGAGAGCGCCCGCGCGGTGGTCGCCACCTCCTCGCTCAGAACCTTGCTCGGAGCAGCTCCGCGGAGCAGCTCGCCGAGGGTCACGGGGCTCAGCCGAGCAGCCCAGAATCCGAACGGGTCGAGATCGAAACCATCTTGCACTAGCACCAGCAGCCGCGGACCACGGGCGGGACGATCGCCGGCCCAAGCCAAGATCGAACTCTGCTGGCGGCGAACCAGAGCGATCTCGCGATCGATCGCGGCCCGCACCAGCTCGGCCGCTGAGCCCGCTACTGAATCCGCGGCGGCGAGTTCGGCGAGAGCCGAGCGGCGTAACTCAAGAATCTCCTGGCGGCCAGACCGCTGCAAGGCCAGCAGCGAGAGGCGCTCGCCCAAGGCCAGCGAATCGCGACTCTCGAACAAGGTCTCGGGCTCCGGATCGGCGACGACTATCTCGACTTCGCCAAGTCCGACCAACTCCGCCGCCACCGCCGACAACGCCTCGACACCGCGGCGCAGAGTGCTGGAGCGGGCCAACACCGGGTCGAGATAGAGCGCCACTCGCACCGCTTCATGGGGTGCCCCGAGAGAACTCACCGCAATGGCCTGACCGCCGTCGAAGGCACTCAGCTCGCCGCTCTGCAAGTTGTCAGGCCGGCGCCCGCGGGCATCGGCCACCTCCAGCCACAATCGCACTTCGCGTTCGATTGCTGCCGCAGCTGCCGGCTCCTGTTGCGCAACAGGAGCCGACTGCGGCCCGAGCAAAGTCAAGAGCAGCGTCAAGATGGCCGCCACCCGCCAACGAGGCGTGAGTCGAGGTCCGAGCAAAGAAGCTAAGAGGGTAGGCGAGAGAGCTTTCATCAAGGGTCGGGTTTCCTTGTCCACCCATCGGTTACGCAGCCAACAGGAGCATGGTTCTGGATAATGGCATTGCATCCGCCAACGCACGCGGCAAATGGCGGCCTGGCCAACTCAAAGGGGTATGCAAGGCTGGTTCCACCGCCACCGACCCAACCTCTCGACCCGCCGCAGCGACTATATCCGTCAGGTGTCGCAAACATCGGACAGCCCTGTCGACCCAGGCGAGAACTGCCGGTTGACCCGGGTGCCAGGGTTACCTTCCCCTGCTATGATCTGCGAGTTCTCAACCCTAGAGGTTTGTTTATGGAAGATTTCTACGGCCAACTCGAAAACTGGTCCGGAGAAGGTGTGGTTGTCCGTCACGACTCCCTCACCGGCAGCCGCTTTCTCATCGCCTTGCACGACAGCACCTTCGGCCCAGCTGCCGGTGGTACGCGGATGAAGAGCTATCCGACCCCGGACGACGCCCTCTGCGACGTGCTGCGGTTAGCCGAGGGGATGACCTACAAATGGACCGCCCTCGGCCTGGAGTATGGCGGCGGCAAGGCGGTGATCGATATCCCCAGCGGACTCGATGACAACGCTAGGCGCGGTCTGCTGGAGCGCTACGGCGAGTTGCTGCAAACTCTCCGTGGCAGCTACATCACCGGCGCCGACCTCGGCACTTCAGCAGACGACATGGCTTTGATCGCCACCCGCACCCACCATGTGCTCGGCGTCGATCACCGCAGCGGTCGTGGCTTCGATCCGGGCCAATACACCGCCCACGGTGTCCATCAAGGGATCCGCGCCGCCCTCGAATCGGTCTTCGGCAGTCCCGACCCGGCGGGCCGTACTATCTTGGTCCAAGGCCTCGGGGGAGTCGGCGGTCCGCTGGCTCGCGCCCTCGCCGCCGCGGGTGCCAGGCTGCTGCTCTCCGACCTAGACAGCCAGCGGGCCGAGAAGTTCGCCGCCGAAGTGGGTGGCACGGCGGTCGCCGGCGACGCGGTCTACGGCTGCGAGTGTGACCTCTACGCTCCTTGCGCCATCGGCGCCACCCTCAATCCCGATTCCATCCCCCGTTTGCGGTGCCGAATCGTCGCTGGCGCCGCCAACAACCAATTGCTCACCGACGCAGACGCCAAGCGCCTGGCCCAACGCGACATCCTCTACGTCACCGACTACGTGATAAACGGTGGCGGTGCCCAAGCCATCGCCCTGATGCATCAGGGAATCTACGATCGCCAAGAACTGATGACTCGCATCGCCACCATCGGTGACACCGTCGCCCGCATCCTGAGCGAGGCAAGCGAGACCCACACCGATCCCTTGGCAGTCACCCGCCGCCAAGTCAAGCGCAAGCTAGCCGAGCGGCGGGCAGAGACAGCAGGCGTGGTCGTCGAAGTCTGAGGATTCAGCGCTTTGCTCTCTTGCGGTCGACGAGGTGGCAGTCAGGAAGTCTGCGAGGCCCGTACCTGCTCTTCTTCTCTAGCAATGAGGAAGACGAACCGCCGCACATCCATGTGCAGCACAATCGCAAATTGGCCAATTTCTGGCTCGAGCTCGTCCGGCTGGCCGCTTCGACCCACTTCAGCACCCACGAACTCAACCGGCTTCGACAGGTCGTCGAGAACAACGAGACCCTACTCTTGGAGGCATGGAATGAGCACTTCCGTCGCTGAAGATCGCGCCCTGGCCCGCCGGGTCAAGGTCACGGAAGACGAATTGCAGGTCGAGCTGGACGATGGCCGGAAGCTCACCGTGCCATTGGCCTGGTTTCCACGTCTGCTCCGAGCTTCGCCCGCAGCCCGCGGAAAGTGGGAACTCCTCGGCCAAGGTGAAGGTATCCACTGGCCAGAAGCCGACGAGGATCTTAGCGTCAGTGGATTGTTAGCCGGCAGGGGTAGAGCAATTCCCGCCAGCTGATCCCTCAGATAATCAGCCGCACGCCGCCCAGGTCGGCGAGACCGTAGGGAAAGCGGTCGCCGGGGGAGCCGATGAACATGAAGTTCTGCGGGATATCCCACTTCGCCGACAGCTCATTGATTAGATCAGGTCCAAAATCACCGTCCACGACTTCAAAGTCGATGCTGATCTGGGGATAGATCTCGTCGAGATTCTTGATGTCTTGTTCGAGACGATCGGGAATGTCGGCTTCGTCGGTGGCGGCGAGCACCACCTTGATGTTGTTCGTGTGCTCGTTGCTCTTGACGTAAAGCATGGCGCGGTTGAGGCTGGCGATGCTGTCGCCACGGGTGAAGAAAACCACCTGCTGCCCATTGATCGCTTCAATCTTCAGCCGTAGCTTCTCGGACACCCCACTGGCCCAACGCAATACCACCTTGCTCACCGAACGGACGGTGAACATCAAGGCATTGAGCAGACCGATGCGCCCGAGCATGATGAGAATGATCGCCATGGTTGGCAGGAAGTAGTAGAGGAAGACCCCGACGTATTTCGGATTCATGGTCGCGTTGCCGATCAGCGCTGCCAGCACCGCGGTGATACCAATGAACAGTGAGAACCAGCTCGCCCGCTCGGGACGAGGCAAGCGACGACGACGAACCTTGAGCAAGATGTTACCGATGCCGAACAACGCCATCACCGCCAAGAAGGAGAGGGTGTAGACCCCGGCCAAGGCGCCGAGTTCACCCTTGGTCAACAGCAGCACCGAAACACAGAGCACGAAGAAGCCGAGGATGATGCGATGAGAAGTGCCACGCCGATTGGTCACCAGCAGGTTCTGCGGCAAGCAGCGGTCGAGCGTCATCCGTCGCATCAAACCGACCACGCCGACAAAGGAGGTCAACACCGCGCCGCTGAGCACCAGAGAGGCGTCCACCGAGATCACGATGGCCAACCAGTCGCCGCCAGCGATCCTTCCCATATGCGACAGCAGCGCCTCCCTATGCTCTCCAACATCGGCCAGCGGTACCAGCGACAGGGCCAGCAGGGCAATCGCCGGGTTGAAAAAACCGACCGTCAGCCACATGTTGCGCAACGTCTTGGGGAACACTCCCTTGTCCTGCTCCTCGACGAAATTAGCCGAAGACTCAAAGCCTGAGATACCGAGCATGGCGGCCGAGAAGCCCAGGAAGAGGGCCTGCGGGATGCTGCCCGTCACCGGCTCCGCCAGATTCAGGCTGAGCGTCTCGGTACCACTGCGCAGCAGCCACAGACCGCCGACCACCAGCAGCAGGACCAACGAGGTGAGGTGGGTGATGAAGATCAACACCGCCACCTTGGCCGACTCGCCGATGCCGATCACACTGAGCACGGCGAATAGGGCCAGCAGCGCGATGGTGGTGGCCATCACCGGCATGCCGTGCCACAGCGAGTGCGCATAGTGGATCGCTTCACTGGCTGAAATCACCGCGGTGGCCATGTAGGAGAGGATGGTCAGGCAAGCCGCCACCGAAGCCACCCGCTTGCTGGTGGTGTTGAGCAGCGCGTTGTAGGCGCCGCCGTTGAGCGGTAGCGCACCGACCACCTCGCCGTAGATGCCGCGGAAAAAGAACAGCACCGCGGCGACCATCAGCAGAGCCACCGGCGCCAACTTGCCGGCATACATGATCGACAAGGCCGAAACGTAGAGGCAAGACGAAGAGATGTCGTTACCGCAGATCGCGGTCGCCAGCAGTTGCGTCAGCTTCTGCGGCTTATGCTCCGTGAGTTGTTTGGCCATGGCGCGCTATCTTGCCGCAAATCGCCGCCACGGGGCAAGCACATAACAATTGACTATAGTCATGACCATGGTTAATAATACCGCAATGAAGACTATCAACGCTTCGACCTTCAAGAGTCAGTGCCTGCAACTGATGGACCGGGTGGCGAGCACCGGAGAGAAGCTGGTGATTACCAAGCACGGCAAACCGGTATCGCTACTATCGCCTTTCCCAGAGCGCTCATCGACCCTTTTCGCTCGCCACCGCGAGAGTCTGACCATCCACGGCGATATCCTCGCGCCGATCGATGAATCGTGGGACGCCGAGCAGTGATCCTGCTGGACACTCACACTTTGATCTGGCTCGACAAGGGCGACCGGCGGCTGGGCTCCAAGGCCCGTCAGATGGCCGACGCCGCCTATCAAGACGGTGAGCTGGCAGTTTCGGCGATCTCCTTCTGGGAAGCTGCCATGCTGGTAGATCGCCAGCGGATCGAACTCGCCATGCCAATACTGCTGTGGCGTCAGGATTTGCTGGCGGCCGGATTGATCGAGGTCAAAATTAGCGGTGAGATCGGCATTGTGGCGGCAACTCTAGATTCCTTCCATGGTGATCCAGCAGATCGGCTGATCACCGCCACAGCGGCGGTTAAACAGGCGCGGCTGGTCACCGCAGACCGCAAGATCCTCGGTTGGAAGGGCAGCCTACAGTGCCAGGACGCGAGGCATTGATCCCCGATTAAGGCACTACGCATGGGCAAGAGCTTCAGAACTCGCTTAAGGAGCCTTCTCGGCCACCGGCACGGCCTCGAGATTGACCGTGATCTTGATCACCTCGCCGAGCACCGTCGTGCCCTGATCGAGCACCTCATTCCAAGTGATGCCGTAGTCGCTGCGGTTGATGTGGAAGGTGGCCGAGAAACCGGCCTTGGGACCTTGGGGGGTGTCCATCACGCCAATCACTTGGACCGGAACGATGACGTTCTCCACCCGGCCGCGGAGCTTGAGCTGGCCGGTGATCATCAGCACCCCATCGTCGTCGACTACCCGAGTGCTCTTGAAAGTCAGGGTCGGATAGTGCTCGACGTCGAAAAAGTCTTTGGAGCGCAGGTGCCGGTCGCGCTCCGGGTTGTTGGTGTCGACCGAGGCCGCGGCCACCACCAACTCGACCCCTGAGCGCTCTAGGTCGTCGGCATCGTAGACGATGGTGCCGGACACCTCATTGAAACGCCCCGGCACTTGGGTGAGGAAATGCCGGACCGAGAAACCGACGTGGCTGTGCACCGGATCGACAGTCCAAGTAGCCGGCTTGGCCAGCGCCGCCGGCACCCCCAACATGGTCGCCAGCAGGGCGATCCCCAGCACCCACACCGGCGACAAGTACGACCTCTTCAGTCGCCGTGAAGGCTCAGTTGTATCAGTCCCGTAACGCATGTCTATCTCCTGCTTCTCGTTCGGCTGGGCGGGGCAATCTAAAGGTAAGGCACCAGCTCATCCCAAGAGCCGCTCTCGAGCGTATCTTTGACCACCTTCATGAAATGGTCGGCGTCGGCACCGTCGATCAGGCGATGATCGAAGGTGATGGCGAAGTAGGACATCACCCGGATCGCCAAGGCGTCGGCGCCGTCGGCATCGGTGATCACCACCGGCCGCTTTTCGATCGTGCCAGTGCTCAAGATCGCCACCTGCGGCTGGTTGATCACCGGCGTACCAAATTGGCTGCCGAAGACTCCGGGATTGGTTACCGTGAAAGTGCCCCCCTGGGTCTCCTGCGGCTTGAGCTTCTTACCCCGCGCGCGCTCGGCGAGGTCGTTGGCGGCACGGGCCAGGCCGACGACATTGAGAGAGTCGGCGTTCTTGATCACCGGCACGATCAGGCCGCGGTCGAAGGACACCGCCATACCCAGATTGACGTCTTTCTTGTAGATGATGTTGTCGCCGTCGATGGCGGCATTCAGCTGTGGGAATTTACGAATCCCGCGGCCCACCGCCTTGAAAATAAAGGGCATGTAGGTGAGCTTGGTACCAACTTGCGCCAGAAAGCGCTCCTTGGCCCGGCGACGCAAGTTGTCGACCCGGGTCATGTCGATGTGAAAGACCGTCGTTACATGAGCCGAAGTCGCCTTCGAATAGGTCATGTGGGCGGCGGTGAGCTGGCGAATGCGCGACATCGGCACCACCTCAACGTTCTCGTGGGCGCCGTAAGCCGCCACCGAGTAGCTGCCGGCAGGGCGTGCAGCGCCGGTAGGCGCCGCCGCGGCCACGGCGGGCTTGGCAACCGCCTCGGCGGCCGGCTGCTCCACCTCGCCGGCGGCCCGACGTTCCAGGTAGGCGAGGATGTCTTTCTTGGTCACCCGACCATGGACGCCACTGCCCTCGACGGCGCTCAGCTCGACCCCCTCCTGTCGCGCGATGTTGCGGACCAGCGGACTGGAAAAACGGCGGATGCGCTCTTCCAGGCTAATCTCACCGCTACCAGGCTCGATGGGGATCTCGACCGAGTCAGTCGGTGTCACTCTCACCGTCGTCGTGGTAGCCGCCGAAGCAGCGGTCTCAGCGGGCAAGTCCGGCGCCATCTCCCCCGCCGCCGCACTTGTTTTCTCTCCGGTTTTCTCTCCGGTTTTCTCCCCGGCCTTCTCCCCGGCCTCACCAATCCGAGCGACGATCTCGTTGACCGACACGGTCACCCCTTCGCCGTGGATAATCTCCAGCAGAATCCCTGATTCCGGACTCGGAATCTCGGAATCGACTTTATCGGTCGAGATTTCCAACAGTGGTTGCTCGCGCTCGACGCGCTCGCCGACCTGCACCAACCAACGGGTGATGGTGCCCTCGGCGATCGACTCGCCCATTTGGGGCATCAAGACTTCGGTTGCCATAGCCTGTGGTCTCCTGCTCAGCTAACGTCCGTCAATCTCAGCTGTGAATGCTGTGGCCAAAAGCAGCGTGAGCTGCTTCCATGACACCTTCGCTGAGGGTCGGATGGGCGTGCATGGTGCGGAAAAGCTCTTCGGTGGTCGATTCGACTTGCAAAGCCACACAAGCCTCGGCGATCAAGTCGGTGGCGTGGGCGCCAAGAATGTGAACGCCGAGCAGCTCATCATAGCGGGTGTCGCGAACGATCTTCACGAAACCCTCCGGATGGCCCAGAATCCCCGCCTTGCCAAGAGCGCTGAAAGGGAATTTACCCACCGCCACTTGATGGCCACGGCGCTCGGCCTCGGTCTCGGTCAAGCCAACGCTAGCCACTTCAGGGTGGCAGTAGGTGCAAGAAGGCACCCGGTCGTAGTCAATCGGCCGCACCTTCTCGCCGGCCATGTGCTCGGCCGCCAAGATGCCTTCGTGCGAGGCGACATGGGCCAGCCACGGGGTGTCTACCACATCGCCGATGGCATAGATCCCCGGCACGCTGGTCTGCATCTGAGCATTGATGCCGATGTAGCCACGCTCATCGACCTTGACCCCGGCGGCGGCCAGACCGATCGACGAACTCAGCGGCGCGCGGCCGGCGGCAACCAGCAAGGTGGCGACTTCGAGCTTGGCTTCTTCTCCCTCTTTGTCGAGAGTCAGCTCGAGACCGTTTTCGGTCGGCAGGATGCGCGCCAGCCGAGTGTTGGTGCGGCAATCGATACCGCGCTTGCCCAGCGCCCGCTCGAGCTCGGCAGAGATCTCCTGGTCTTCGATCGGCAACACCTGCGGCAGCATCTCGATCAAAGTGACCTGCGAACCGAAGGAGTTGAATACCGAGGCGAACTCGGTACCCACCGCCCCAGCCCCAAGCACCGCCAGGCTCTCGGGCACCCGGTCGAAGGCGAGAATCTGATCAGAGTTGACAATGCGCTCGCCATCTACCGGCGCGAAGGGCAGCGCCCGAGGCACCGAGCCGGTGGCGATCAATACGTTCTTGGCTTGGTAGAGCATGGTCGAGTCAGTGCCTTCGACCTCGACTTCATGGGCTCCCACTAAGCGGCCAAAGCCGTGCAAACCATCGATCTTGTTCTTCTTGAACAGCAACTCGATGCCGCGAGCGTTCTTGTCGACCACCCGGCTCTTGTAAGCCTGAGCCTTGGGCAGGTCGAGCTGAGGCTCGCCCAACTCGACGCCAAACTGGGAAGCCTGGCGAGCAGCGTCGAGGGTGGCGGCGGTGTGCAACAGGGCCTTGGTGGGAATGCAGCCGCGGTGCAAGCAAGTGCCGCCGAAGGCCGGGTCTTTCTCCACCACCGCGACCCGCAGGCCAAGTTGAGCGGCGCGAATCGCCGCCACGTAGCCACCCGGACCACTGCCGACGACTATCAAATCGTAGTTTTTGACTGAACTCAACTGAGATTCTCCGCTAGGCCGCGCGACACGCGGCAATGGAACGGTTCAGGGGATGGCCTCGGCGATGGCTGGCGGCACTACTGATTGGTAGCGCCCCGGCTTGACCTGCCGCAATTTGCCGATCGGATGCTCGACCTCGTGGCAGAAGAAGCACCACCAATCTTCGGCCGCGGCGCGCGGCAACCAGCGTTCCTTGTTGGCCATGGTGTCGAGCGGATAAAGATCGAAGCCCATCACCCAGGGATAGGGCAAATGGGCGGTTGTCGGTACCAAGTCGGCCCAGAAGACGGCTTTGTTGACCTCACCAGCTGCCGCTTCACCACCGTCGAGCAGGACGATGCACATATCAGCATTGTGCCCCGGCGCGCGCACTGCCTCGACCCCCTCGATCGGCCGGGCGTGGTCGTCGAACAACTCAACTACCCCAGCCTCCAGCAGGGGCTCCCAGTTGCGGGCATCGTAGGAGGCCCGGTCGCGCGCATTGGGCTGCCGGGCATGGAGGAGTTCATCTCGCTGCAGCCAGTAGCGGGCGTTCGGAAAGGTCGGCCGCAGCTCACCGCCGATCTCTCGGGTGAGCCAGCCACAGTGATCGAAATGCAGGTGTGTGGGCAAAACGTGGGTGATATCGCCAAGTTCGTAGCCCGCCTGGCTGATCTGTTCAGGCAAGCGGACGGCGTCTGCCGGCATGCCGAATTGGTCGTAAAATCGCCGATCGTCGTGCTTGTCTCCGATGCCGGCATCGATCAACAACAAGTCCTGGCCACGCTCCACCAGCAGGCAGTTGGTGGTCATGGCGATCCGGTTTCGCGAGTCAGCAGGTTTTTGGCGCTCCCACAGCACCCGCGGGACAACGCCGAACATGGCGCCGCCATCGAGCCTGAAGCCGCCATCGTCGACGAGCTGCAAGCGGAGGTCTCCGAGCTGGATCGCTGGCTGATTCACGACTCTTGATAGATCTGGGAGTAGGTCGGGTCGAGGCGGTCGATCCGACCGTTGAGCGAGCTGAGGCAGGATAGCATGACTAGCCATTGATCACGACCGGCAGACCGCGCCAGAACCCGCTAGAATCCCCCCCGTCGGCGAGGCTGCGAAGCCTTGCTCAGCCTTCTGCGACCGCGATTTCCGGAGGAAAACCATGTCACTCGATAGCCTGCAAGATGTCGCCCGCGCCTTGGTTGCGCCCGGCAAGGGAATCCTCGCTGCCGACGAGAGCAGCGGCACGATCAAGAAGCGTTTCGATTCGATCAACCTGGAGTCCACCGCGGCAACCCGGCGCGCCTACCGCGATCTGCTCTTCACCGCCGCCGAGGTCGATAACTACTTCAGCGGGGTGATTCTCTTCGACGAAACTCTGCGCCAAGACTCACTCGCCGGCAAGTCCTTTCCCCGCCTGCTGACCGAGCGCGGCATCCTGCCCGGCATCAAAGTCGATATGGGCGCCAAGGCCCTCGCCGGAGCGGCGGGCGAAAAAGTCACCGAGGGCCTCGACGGCCTGCGTGAACGTTGTGCCGAATACCGCTCGTTGGGTGCCCGCTTCGCCAAGTGGCGGGCGGTAATCACCATCGGCGGGGACAAGCAGGGAAAAACCATCCCCAGCGACTACTGCCTGGAAGCCAATGCCCACTCCCTGGCGCGCTACGCCGCGCTGTCGCTGGAACAGGACCTGGTACCGATCGTCGAGCCCGAGGTGTTGATGGACGGCGGCCACAGCATCGAGCGCTGCGAAGAAGTCACCGAGCGCATTCTGGCGCGGGTGTTCGCGGCACTGCGCCAGCAGCGGGTGCCCCTGGAGCAGATTCTGCTGAAACCCAACATGGTCCTTTCCGGCAGTGATTGTCCGCGGCAAGCCAACGTCGCCCAGGTCGCCGAGGCCACGGTGCGCTGTTTCCGCCGCCACGTGCCGGCAGCGGTAGCAGGCATCGTCTTCCTCTCAGGCGGCCAGCCGGACATTGTCGCCACCGCTCATCTGGGCGAGATGAACCGCCGCTTCGAGCTGCCCTGGGAGCTGAGCTTCTCCTACGGCCGAGCCCTGCAAGCCCCGGCCCTGGCAGCCTGGCAAGGCCAGCCAGAGAAGGTTGCCGAGGCGCAACAGGCCCTGCAACATCGCGCCAAGCTCAATAGCGCCGCCCGCGCCGGCAGCTACAGCGAAACCATGGAGACCGCGGCAGCGGCTTCCTAAAAAAACTGCACTTGACGACAGCCAACCCGACGAGATCCAGGGCCATGAACTCCACCCACCTCAAGCACTACGCCCGCCTGCTGGTCGAGCACGGCGCTGGCGTGCGCGCCGACCAGGAGGTCTTTGTTCATGGCGAGCGCATCCACCGCGATCTAGCGCTACACGTCGGCGAAGCGGCCTATGACCTCGGCGCCCGGGCGGTGAACTATTGGTTCAAGGATCCCCTGGTATCCGCGCAGCGTATTCGCCGTGGCCAAATGGAGAGGATCGAACTCGGCCACCAAGCCGAGCGCCAGTGGTTTGGCCGGATACTCGCCAGCCGCGGTGCGTTGATCTCCCTGCGCGGCGACGAATACCCGGACCTGCTGGCGGAAGTAGCCCGCAGCCATGCGGCCGCACATGAGGTCTACACCCGCGGCCAGCGCTCGGTGGCGGTCGCCTTCCACCACCATGGCATCAACCGCAGCCTGTGCCCGTGGGTGGTGGCTGGAGCACCGACCGCGGCTTGGGCCGCCAAGGTCCGACCGGCCCTGGACAAAAATCCAGCCGCCGCCCTCGACCGGCTGACAGAGCTGATTTTCCGTTTCACCTTCGCCGACCGCGACGACGCCTTGCAGCTGGCCGCTGAGCGCGATCGCCAGCTGCACGCTCGCCGCCGATTGCTGGATGAGCTGGCGATCGAGGAATTGCGCGTCCTTGGCGGCGGCAGCGATCTGCGAGTTTGCCTGACCCCCCAGGCGCGCTGGCTCGGCGGCAGCAAGCAGACCACCGACGGGCAGACCTTCAACGCCAACCTACCCAGCCTGGAGAACTACACCACTCCCGACCACCGACTGACCCAAGGTCGGCTGGCCGCCACCATGCCATTTCGCACCAAGAGTGGCGTCTTGGTCGAAGGTCTGGTGCTGGAATTCGAGGACGGCCGGGTGAGTTCATTCACCGCCAGCCGCGGCAGCGAAGGATTCGCCCGCTGGATCGATAGCGACCTAGGCGCGCGCCAGCTCGGCGAGTTCGCCTTGGTGGGCAACGACTCACCGATCGCCCAGAGTGGCCTGTTCTTCGAGCACACTCTCTTGGATGAAAACGCCTGGTCCCATGTGGCCCTGGGCAAAGCCTACGCCAATGGGCTGCGCGACGGCGCTCGAATGAGCTTGGCCCAGCTCCGCCAGCTGGGCTGCAACGAGTCGGTCATCCACACCGACATCATGTTCGGCTCCCCCGAAGTGTCGATCACCGCCAGCCGCAGTCGTCGCGGCGCGGTGCCGCTGATCGTCCGCGGCCAGTGGGTCGAAGAACTTCGCCAGCCCAGTTGATCTCTCCCCGTCCGCGGCCCACGGGCCTTGATATCCTCTCTCCTAAGCTAGATCTCTAATCGAACCGAGAGGCGGCATCTGCTTCCGCGGTGTCTGGCGTGGAGCGCGCCGGGGCCCTGGTAAGGCTGCACCAGCCCTGCCAGAGGAAGTCAGATGGCCGGACTTTCGGCAACCAAAGGGACCAAAAAATGGGCACCGACCTGCTCGATTTTCTCGACTACAGCCCAATGTCTATCTACATGTGCCTGATGGCCGGCGCGCTGATCAACTACGGCCTGATCGCCAAACATTGGGTCTGGCCACGGATAAAGACCATGCCCCGCAAGGCGGCCCTGCAACCGCTGTTGCAACTCGAAGGCTTCCGCTACCTCGGTCTGTGCACGCTGGCGCCGAGCCAGGTGAGCGGCGAGCTGCCGCGGACCTGGGCTCATGCCACCGCCCTCGGCGATTTGACCTCGGCGGTCTTGGCATTGATCTCGCTCTACGGCCTGCGTGCTGGCTGGAAGAGGATCAACCTGTGGCTTTGGGCCTTCTTCCTGATCGGCAGTTACGATCTCATGCAGTCCTTCATCGTCGCTTTGCAGCTGAAGGTACCGGATCAAGCCGGCAGCATGATCTACATCATCTCGACCCTCTACGCACCGGCCGGCCTGATCACCCTGGTGTTGATCGGCATGCTGCTCTGCGGCCGCGGCCAGCGCTAGTTGAAGCGTAGGGCAAAGTCGACGCCGTAGGTGCGCGGGTCGCCGATGACCAGGGCGTCGAAACCAAAGTCGGCGGCGCTGAAAGAATTGGCGACGTAGACCTCGTCCGCCAAGTTCTTGCCCCACAGAGCCACCGACCAACGGCCGGCGCCGGCAGCATCGAAAGCCAGCCGGCCGTTCCACAGGCTGTGGGCGGCGCTGGCCAGGCGCTGGAGGTTGGCCGGATCCAAGAAACGGTCGTCGGCATAACTAAAATCGGCGAAGGCGCGCAGCGTGCCACGCTCACCGAGCGGTGTGGAGTAACCGACGCGGCCGTTCGCGCTCCATTCGGGAGCAGCAATCAGGCGATTGCCGGAAAAATCGAGACCGTCGGCGCGGACATAGCTCTGGTACTCGGCATCGAGCCAACCGAGGCCGAGGCGTAGATCTAGCCCCGCCGCTGGCCGCGCCTCAAGTTCGAATTCGACCCCGGCGACGCGAGCGTCCGAAGCATTGTCCAGCACCTCCACCGGCAAGCCGCCAGTGGCGTCGATATCGAACACCTGTAGATCCGTATAGTCGTAATAGAAAGCTGAGGCGGCCAAGCGCAGCCGGCGCTCTAGCAACTCGGAGCGCCAGCCAAACTCATAGCTGGTAACAAACTCCGGCTCGACCGGGGTCGCCTCCGCCGCCAAGAAACGGGCACCACCATTGAACCCACCACTCTTGAAACCGCGACTGAGCGAACCCCAAACCAGCAGACCCGGCCGCGGCTGCCACGATAGACCAAGATCGCCGGAAAACTCAGACGCATCGATCTGGCGCTCCAAACCAACGATCGCCGGCACCTCGAAGAGAGGCTCGACAAAGGCGGTATCGAGCCGCAGCTCTTTCTCTTCGCGAGAAAAACGAGCTCCACCGCGCACCGTCAGATGATCCGCCAAGCGGTAGGTGAGCTGCCCGAACGGCGCCCAGCTGGTAGTTTCCTGGTCGTAGACTTGGCGAAAACCAAAAGGGCTGAACGGTGGATTGAAAGGGATCCCGAAGGGCCGCAAGGAGCCCAGCACATCAAAGAAATTCTCTACCTCGAGACTCTCGTCAAAGTAAAACAGGCCGGCGATCCAATCAAGATCACCGCCGCTCTTGGAGGTCAGGCGAAACTCTTGTGAAAACTGTTCTGAGTCGTTCGACCAATCGCTGTGCAGCAGAGCATTGGGACTCGCGTCGGTGTCTTCAAGCACCAGTCGATCGGCTTCGCGCCAGGCGCTGATCGAAGTCAGATCAAAGCTAGAACCGGCGTGAATCACGGTCATCGAAGCGCCCCGGGTATTAACATCGGTGCGGGTCGGTCGATCATAAGAACCGGTGAAGGGATCGGGGCTTTCGACATATCCCAAGGCATCGGCACCGCCGAACAACCCCTGGCTTTGGTATTGCCTTGCCGCCGACCGGTTGGCCCCGCCATCGACCGCCCAGCGCAGCGACAGTCGGTCGTTGGGCAACCACCTCAGCTGTAAGCGGGCGGCGCGGGCATCGAGGTCGTTCTCGTCGTTGCCATTGAGCAGGTTGCGAGTAATGCCGTCGCGCTGGCGTAGATTGGCCGCTAGCCGCACCGCGACGCGCCCCTCGGCGCTGGCCATCTCGGCACCGCCCTCCACATCGAGCTGATCGAACCGCCCCCAACCGAGGCGCAAACGCCCCCCGTTCTGCCCGCTCGGCTTACGGGTCACCAATTGCACCGCGCCGCCGGTGGTGTTCTTGCCAAACAACGTACCTTGCGGACCGCGCAGCACTTCGATCCGTTCGAGATCGAAAAACTCCAAAACCTGACCGGTGGGCGAACTCAGATAAACCTCGTCAGCGTAGAAACCCACCGCACTACTGGTATTGGAATTGAAGTCGTTGAGACCCACGCCACGCAGAAAGATCATCGGATTCGAGGCAGCGAAACTCTGTTTGATCTCCAGGTGAGTGGTCTGGGCGGCAATCTCACTACTGCTGTTGAGGCGCAGAGACTCGAGATCCTCGGCACTCAACACGCTCAAGGACATCGGCACATCCCGCAAACTCGCTTGCCGTTTTTGCGCGGTGACGGTGATCTCGCCACCGACCACCGCCGCGGGCGGCGCGGAGACTGTCTGGGAATTCTCATTGGCCGGCTCCTGATCAGCCTTCAGCTGCTGGCCCGAGGCTGCCGGCGCCATGCTCAGAATACAGATCAAACAGGCTACTTGGGTGAGCTGCTGCATGTCATAAGACCCCGTGTCATCGCGTGGCGGGTCGCCTCGATCACTGCGGGCCACGGTTAACAAGTAAAACCAATAGAAGATGAGAGTAGCGAGGAAATACCGACCAAACTGTAGCACGATCAGCCGGCTAAAGCATCCAGCGCGGAGAGCTCACCTGCTGCTCCCAACTCAGCAAATATTCGCCGCGCCGCGTCGAGATGGTAAGCACGCCGCGAGCCGTCCGCGCTGAGGCGACGTCCAAGTTCAGCGTGCGCCCGAGCTTGCTCAAAAGGCATCTTCAACTCTTCAGCCTCCACCAAACTACGGCGCAGCAGCCGCAGAGCTCGCCGCTGGCGACCCCCCAGCCAGGCTACCCTACCGGCGAAAAGACGGGCCGCTGGCCGGCCGATGGGGAAAACCCAGCTGAAGGTGCGCAGCCGGCCGGCCATCTCCCGCACCCGCTGCCCGAGCTCCGCTCGCTCCGGCGCCGCGTTGGCCACCGCCTCAGCCCACAACTCGAGATAGACTTCGGCGCATCCTTGATATCCCCACAAGGTCGAGAACACGGTGGGGGGCGAGGTCCTGGCGATGTGCTCCCGCGCCACCTCGGCCGCGGCGCGGGCCGCGTCCAGCTGCCCCAGCTGCCAGCGCGCCAGGGCCAACTGACCATGGGCAATCACCTGGGTCCAGCCGTCAGGGCTGTCGGCCGCTAGTGATATCACCTCTTCACAGAACTCGGCGGCGGCCTGGGCATCGCCGCTACGCAGGGTCGCCACCGCCAAATAATTTCGGCTCCAGGCACGGCGCAAGCGATTGTCCAAACGCTGAAAAGTCTCATAAAGAGACTCGCAGAGTTCGACGGCACGCCGTTGGCTGCCCTCCAAGATCAAGGACGCGGCCAGCACCGAAGCGGTATCACCCCACAGGCGGTGGGCACCGAGGCGCTGAAAGATCCGCTGACCTTTGTCCAGTCGCAGGCGCACCTCCTGCCACTGGCCGACACCAACCTTGTAGAGGCCAATCATCAGCTGCACCTGCGCCTGGGTCGTCTGATGGTCGACCTTGCTCGCCATGCGATCCGCCAAACGCCGATAGAGTTCCGCCAAACGGTGCAGCGACAGCATCCCGACCAAAGTACAGATAGTGCTGTAACCCACCGCCAGCCGCTCCGCTGAGTTGGCGGCGCGCTCGGCGGCGTTAAGGCAAGAGAAACCACAGTGGAAAGCCGCCAGCGATTCGGTGTTCAGGTATGCGACTTCGGCGAGATCGTGATAATGCCCGGCCAATTGCAGGAGATCTTCGCGCCGGGCCTGCGAACGCGGAACGACAGCGCCGCCGGGCCGCAAGCGATGCACCAGCTGCCTCCCCAGCTGGCCAAACAGAGCCAACACCCGGCTGCCCTTACCCTCGGCCACTCGCTCGCCTAGCAGCTCAATCGCCGCGTGGTAATGCTCTTTCGCTTTGGCCAGCCGGCCAAGGCCGAAAAACGCCTGCCCGGCACCGCCGTGCCATTCCGACTTCTTACTCGGGCTGGTCGTCGAGGCACCCAGCGAGAGCCTCTCTTCGAACTCCAGAATCTGCTCGAAGAAACCCGCCGCTTCGGGGTTGGCAAAGTTTCGTAGCGCTTCGGCCGCGGCTTGCTCGAGACACGCCACGGCTTTCGCCACGAGTTCTTGAGGCGGCTGGCGCACCTCCTCGAGGGTCTTGGTCCAATGGTGGGCCAGCAAGGGATAGATCCCCGCCGCCCCAGCCTCGTGGTGGGCCTCATACCATTCCGCCACCCGCTGATGCAGCTCGCGGCGTTGGGCGAAGAGCATCATGTTGTAAGCCACTTCCTGGGTGATGGCGTGCTTGAAGATGTAACTCAGATCAGGTTCTGGGGTCTCCAAATGGGTCAGGTCGAGGCGCTGCAAACAATCCAGCGAAGCACGCAAAAGATGCCGCGTTTCGACGCTCGGATAGACCTCGTAAAGGGGTTGGTGAAAGAACACTCGGCCGAGCACGCTGGCCACCTTGACGGTCAACTGCTGCTCGGGACGCAGTCGGTCGATACGACCGGTGACCACCCCCTCGATAGTGTCTGGAAACTGAGTCTGCGCCAAGTCGGTCACGCCAGGAGCCAGCTTGCAATGCCCGTCGTCGATGCGGATCAAATCAGCATCGCGCAGAGCATTGGCCAGCTCTTCGCTGAAGAACGGGTTGCCCTCCGCCTTGTCGCTGATCAAGCGTGCCACGGGCTCCGGCAAACCGCTGACTCCGAGCCGCCGACAGACCAGCAGCAAGGACTCCTGGCGCGACATGCTGCCAAGCAGCAAATGCTCGCCCGACTCGATTTGCTGGCGCAGCTCAGACGGCGCGGCATCGCCCATCGGCCGGGTCGCCAGCACCAACAGCCAGCGCCCGGGCGAACGCGCCAGCTGAGCGATCAAAGCCCACGACGCCGAGTCGGCCCAATGCAGGTCATCGAGCACCAGCAGCCGCGGCCGCAGCGCGGCGGCCTGCTCGACAATCGCCCGCAACAGCCGATGGGTGTTATCCGCCCGCACCTGGCCGCTGAGCTGCGATGTGAATTCGTTATCGGGCAGATCTAGGGCCAGCAAGGGGCCGAGCAGCGGCCCGAGCTGCGCTTGCCGATCGTCGAGCCGCGCGCTGAGCCAGCTGTCGATAGCCGCTGGCGAAAGGTCGCCGCTGTGCTCAGCCCCGAGCAAGGTGGTGAAGATAGACCGCCACACGAAGTAAGCCGTGGCGCTCTCGACCGCATCCGCGATTCCGACATGGACCTCCAGCGGTTCCTCGGCGGTGCGGCAGCCGCGCAGCAGTTCCTGCAACAAACGTGACTTACCGATCCCCGCCTCGCCTTCGACAACCACCACCCCGGCTTGCCCCCGGAGCAGCCTGGCAAGTGCTTCACGGAGCACCCCCCGCTCTTTTTGCCGGCCGACGATCGCCCCATCGGCCGCGGCTTCAATCGCCCGCGACGCCGACCGACGGTCGGGGCGGAGTTCAAAAATGGGCATCGGCTCGCGCTTGCCCTTGGCCTTGAAGTGCCCCAGGTCGAGTAGGTGGAAGCGGTCGGCCAAGGCCTCGGCGATACGGCCACTGATCAAGATCTGCCCCGGCTCGGCCCGGCTCATCAAGCGGGCGGCCACATTGGTCTCATCACCCAGCACGGAGTAGGTACGGCGGGTGACGCTACCCGTCTCGCCGGCGCGCAAACGGCCGCGACTTATCCCGATCCGCAAGTCGCGCACGAAGCTCAGATCGGCCGGTGGGCGCATGAGCTGCAACGCCGCCGCCGCCGCCCGCTCGGCGTCGTCCTCATGCGCCACCGGAGCACCGAACACGGCATAAAAATAACTCCCCTTGTCGCCGCTAGTGAGGTCGATCAGCGAGCCACCGTAGCGCCGCAATAGTTGGTCGACCCAGCGGATCCACCGGTCGAGCTTGCCCCCGACCTGATCGTCGCGATCATAGTCAAGCCCAGCAAAACTGACGAAGAGAGCGATCGCGAAGCGCAACTCGGCCAGGAAGTGCCCCTGGCCAGAGAGCAGTCGTTCATAGACTTCCGGCAGCAGAAAGGGACGCACCCTGGCGGCATCTAGCGGCTCAGCCTCAATCTCAGGCCAGGGATCGGCTGCCACCGAGGCGAAGACAGCGACAACGCCATACGAGCGTCCCTCACCATCGCGACGCAACTCAGCGAGCGACAGATCCCGACCCAGCCGCTCCATCACCGCCGGTCCGGCAATCACTTCACCCTCGCTGGCCAGTCCCTCTCCAGCCGCCATCCGGTCGAGGGGGGCGCCGGCCAAGACGTCGAGCAAGCGGACCTCCGGGTCGCCGACCAGCAGCCGCCGAACCGGCCCCGCCGCCACCGCCGCCTTGACTCCCAGAGCCACGGTATAGCCGCTGGGAGTCTCGATCGCCGCTTGGCGGCCCACCACTTGCTGCATGGCGATCGCCGCCGACAATGCCCGCCGACCTTGATCGCCCTCGAAAAAGCAGGTGATCGCATCGCCGCTGAAACCGATGACACAGCCCCGTTGTGCATGCACCTCGTGGATCAGCGCGCCATACACCCGGTTGAGATGCTGAGTGAGTTCCTCGGCACCGCGGCGGCGGCCAAGCTCCCGCACCAGGGTCTCGGTCAGCGGGGTGAAGCCGGAAACATCGGCGAACAGCACCGCGCCCTCGGCCCTCTCGGGCAGAGCGTGACCCGCGGCCATCGACCGGCGACGGTCGATCGGCAGATAAGCGTCGAAGCGCTTCATAGATTCCTCAACCCACAGTCTATAGAGAAGAAATGCCAGCTTAGACCTCCCTAGACTAGAGTCGACCCGGCCGCAGCACAAGCAGCCACTTGGGCCGAGAATGGCTCAATCCTCTGCCGACGTCCCGCAACTTTGGCTTAGGAAGGCTTCGGCGCCACCGACTCACCGGCTTGCAACTCCCGGCCATGGATCCTCCAGAAACTGGCTCGCTCGGCCGAATCGCCAGGGAGGGCATGTATAGATGCCCGCTTGCAGACCCGAGCGACTTTGTTAGTCGGGTGGTGCTTGAATGCTCTGCTGCTGTTTTCATGGCTACGATCTACAGCGTTGTTACTACAGTTGCGGCCGATGAGCGACCCACGACCGATTCAGGAAACCGCCTCGGCCGAGCTGACCGAGAGCTACATGCGGGCGGTGGTGCTAGAAGCGTTTGTCGAGTCCGAGCTGCGGCGCCTGGAGTACCGGCTAGTCCGTTGGGTGGCAATGCTCCCAGATCAGCTCCCTGAGCCGGCCCATCGCGGCGATCTAGCCAAACGGGAGCTAGCGAGCGTCGAGCTTCGCTCGCCAACCCTTCCCCTGGGTTCCTAGCTTCCAGTCGCGAGCCTCACCCCGTGCGAACGGTGTTCACTCCCAGCCTCGACGATGTGGCGAACCTGTTGCTGCTGGCGGAAGATACGAGCCCTGAGATCGGCAGGATGGCGTGGCATCTTCTCAGAAGAGATGCGCTGACCGGACTGAAACTCAAAGAGCTGCTGGAGCTGGCTCGGGACGCAGGGATCAGGGTTGGCAGTCAGCATTGGAGCCTCTCAGCGCTGGTGATCAATCAGCAAGTAGACAGGCTGGTCACTTCCGATGGCCGCACTTGGAAGGATGCACACGACCTACTCGACCCCGGTCGCGTAGAGGGAGTGGACTACCGAGGGCTGCTTCGCGTGCTTGACGCGCGCCTTGCGCGCTACAGTGCCAACAAGGTGCGTATGCAGCGACTTCGAGAGCGATTGATTCGGGAGTCAGGGATGACGCGGGCAACCTAGCGAGCCGTTGCTGGGGGATTGGCCTTCGACAGTCACTGGGTCGAAAAACTACGCTAAGGGTTATCCTGGCCGCCGGCCGGCCGCGAGCGGAGCTGGTGCTGGCCGAGTCGGTCGAGCGGGCCGCAGCAAACACCCCGCCAGGCCCGCGCCGGCGAGGTGCTGCGGTCTAAGGCGGTGCGGCTAGCCGGTTGATCGAGGCTCGGGCAAGGGCCTTGCCGCTGCTAACCCACACAAGAAACCGCCGCACGGTTGAACGCAGATTGAGGAAGAGTCGCTGTTGACCTGTGAGAACCCACCATGCGCGAAGATCGTCGAGTTGGTGTGGCCCCGGATCTGAAATGGGCAGATGCCCGTCCCCGAGTAATGAGTGGTAGTTCTATTGCCATCCATATAGAGCCCTCCCGTATCTGAGAAAAACCCGACTCTCGGGAACTGGCCGTTACAACTCATAGATGTGAACATCTCGTAGATGTAGAAGTTACCGACCCGTCCTGGCTCGACTTCGGCATAGCTGAACACATGGAACGTCATGAACTGCGTCGGAGTTCCGAAGCCGCAGCAGCTGACCGCATCCGTGGTAGCGTTGGTCCTCACGAGAAGGCCGTGGCTGGCAGAGGCAGAAAAAAGCGCAATCGCCGCGATCAGAGGGAGGATGGTTCTCATGGTTGCTCTCCTAGAGTTGTACTCGTCTCTTTCGTAGCACGGCGTTCGAACTCGCCGACGATGGCGAAGAAATCGGCATCGAGCGGCTTGTCCGATGTCATATTGGTTTGCTGCGCGATCTCTCCTTCGATCATGTTGTCGATCCCGTCTGTCGTGCTGCCGAACTCTGCGAGGTCGGATTTCAGGCGGTGGTAGATGTCACCGAGGGCACCCGCCTCCCCTTTCCTAAACTGAGTCCGCCGAGCCTTGAGCGCCACCGGGTCTTCCCGGAGCAGCGTCAGCTCCCGTTCGCGGACTGCTTTCTCGGCCTCGCTGGGGAGCAGGGCTGCAAACGCTTCGATGGAGCGAGCAAAGGCATCTTCTTCCTCGGAGCCGACCTTGAGCCCCATGCGTTCGACAAACTGATGGTAGAAGACCCTTTCATCCAGCTGATAGCGCATGAGGGCGTTTTCGTAAAACGTTAGTACCAGGTAGTAGCGAGGGATCTGCCGCCCGGTGAGTTGGATGAGCTGACCCTCGGTCGCGGGCGAGGCAGCCAGGGGAGCGGTAGTCACCAGACCGAGGGTCAGGATCAAGAGCAGAGACAAGCCAATTCGCATTTCGAACCTCCAAGCAGAAAAAATGGATGCGAAGCGGAAGGCTTCGCGCCAAGTACTCTTCTTGCTAACACATAGGAAGCTAGCACGGAAGTGCAAATAGTACTTGATAAGGGAGATTTCTACAGGACGAGGCTACGCTCTCTCGGTAGTGGAGAAAGTAAAAGTGACCAAAAAGGCGTACAGAAAATGCGAGAAATTCTATTCTGAAGCTGTTTTGTTGGTACTGCTGTGGGATGCGCAGATCCCAAATCGCTAACTCGGCTCGTCAGCTGAACCGACGATCGCCAGCTCGGCCCGTAACGGCCACTGGCTAGACTCCCACCGGACACACTGCCCCGTGCCCGAACAATTCAGCTCGGCCAGGGTGGCGGCGTGTCGGGGAGTTTTCATGAGCGACCAGAGAAAAAGGCATTGGCGAGTTGACCCATTGATCGAGTCACACCACTTTGCCCCAGTCATCATGCCGGGCGGCATGCATACTGTGATCATTCCGGGCGGCTAGCGCCAGGTGGGCGGGCGGATGCCCTTGCACCGCTCGCCCTCCACAACCTCTCTCAGCACGATGACCGTTGCGGCAGTCACTTCGCCTCTTCGTGCGACGTAGGTGAAGCGCCTGATCGCTGCAATCGCTGTCTGGTTGTGGCGTAGTGGCTTCAGCAGGGCTGCCATTGTCTTGGCACGCTCGGTAGCCTCGCTGGCTTGACCGGTACTGAGGAGTAGTTCGACGAGGTCGAGCGAGGCCAGAGCAAGGCTGAATGGGTCGGTGGCAACGAGCCCCTCGACTGCCAGCCGTAGGTAGGCTTCGGCGCGGTCGAGCTGGCCACGCCCCTTGGCCACCATGCCCACTGACCACTGAGCCATGGCCCGTGGGTAGAGCGTAGCCGGTGGAATCAGCGCCAGTGCTACCAGAAGGTGCTCTTCGGCTTCATCGAACTTCTTGTCCAACTCCCGAAGGTGGGCGAGCCCCTGATAAGCGGCAGCTCGGTGGCTCTTCTCGCTATCCGGTAGCAGAGCTAAAGCAACTTCATAGGAATCTCTTGCCGCTTCCCGATCTAACGCCACCGAAAAGACGCCCTGATCTACAAAGACCTTACCCATGCCGGCTCTATCGCGTTGAGCGACGAAGATGGCCATGGCTTCGCCGGAAACTGTCAAGGCATCTTCGAACTCACCGTGACCCCCGAGGACAATGCTGGTTCTTCGCAACAGATCAGCTCTTACTCGCGGCGGCGCCCAGTGGCCGATTTCGAGAGCCGTTTCCAGGCAGAAAGCGGCAGCCTCCATCGAAGCCGCCAGTCTGTGGCTTGAGCCCAGCGCACCGGCAGCGCGGCAGAATGCCTCCACACCCTCCGACCCTTTGATCCTCGGAGCGACCTCGGCCGCCAGGATCTGGGCCAGCTGCGCGGCTTCCAAGGGTGCGCGCAGTCGAAGCTCATCGAGGACTCTGGCGGCGCGCCTGATGGCGGTCAACGATCGCCATTGCGGCATCTCTTGGAGCAGTTGCCGACGAAGGGTGAGCGGCCCGTGAAAGAGGAATGAGCGGGTATCTTGGGTGCTGAGTGCAGCTTGCCGTGGTTTCTCGGCCTGGTCGAAACGCTGGCCGGCGACCTTCCGCACTGCGGTCTGGAGGGCCAGTATTGGTGTGGGTGGACTCGGCAAAACGATCTTCCGATCTTCGTCCGCCTCTTCCTTCTTGGCAGCCCCGGTCTTTGCTTCGGGGGTCGCAGGTTGGGCTTCATCCTTCACTTCTGGAGTCTCGGCCTTCAGACGTTTTGCCAGTGTTTCCCACACTGGCGGTGTTCGTCGGCCATGGACAGCCTCGCGCGCTGTTCTGAGCAGCTCGGCCCCTCTGTGCCAATGTAAGTGAGACACTCAAGTACCGAGAAATTAGTGAGGGTGTGGAGAGCAATCACCATGGCGAGTCCAAGCCACGAGCTGCGAGATATGGGTGCTGACCGACCAGATCCCGAGGTAGCTGAGAAGGCGAAGCGGCGGCGGTACAGCGCGTCGTACAAGCTGCGCATCGTCCAGGCCGCCGACGCCTGTAGCAAGCCCGGCGAGATTGGCGCCCTGCTTCGCCAGGAGGGTCTGTATTCCTCGCTACTGTCGACGTGGCGCCGTCAGCGCGACACGGGAGCTCTGGCCGGTCTGTCGAAGAAGCGCGGTCGCAAGCGTCGACCGGTCTCTGCCGAGGCCCGCCGCGTCGCGGAGCTTGAGCGTGAGAATGCCCGGCTCAAGCATCAGCTGTACAAAGCCGAGACGATCATCGATGTCCAAAAAAAACTTTCCCGGCTGCTAGGGATCGAGCCGAGCGAGAGCCAGCCATGAGCGCTGTGGCGCCGCTGGCCGAGACGGTGGGGGTGCAAGCAGCCTGCGTCGCCTTGGCGGTCCCCAGAGCCACTTTCTATCGCCGCCGTCGGCAGCAGAGCGCAGGGCCGCAGCTATCAACGCGGCCTCGACCGCCGCTGGCATTGACGCCCGCTGAACGCCAGGAGGTCCTCGATGTGTTGCACTCGGAGCGCTTCGTCGACCGCTCGCCGCGTCAAGTCTGGGCGGCGCTGCTGGACGAGGATCAGCGCCATATCTGCTCGGTGCGCACCATGTACCGGGTCCTGGAGTCTGAGGGCGAGCTGCGCGAGCGACGCCGTCAGCGGCGTCATCCCAACTACACCAAGCCCGAACTGCTGGCCACAGGGCCGAACGAGGTGTGGTCGTGGGACATCACCAAGCTCAAGGGCCCGGTGAAGTGGACCCACTACTACCTTTACGTAATTCTGGACGTCTTCAGCCGCTACATCGTCGGCTGGATGCTCGCCTGCCGCGAGTCCGGAGGGCTCGCGAAGCGGTTGATCGCCGACAGTGTTGAGAAGCAAGGTGTTGAGCGAGATCGACTTACCTTGCACTCGGACCGCGGTTCGAGCATGACATCCAAGCCAGTGGCTCTACTGCTGGCCGATCTCGGGATGACACGGTCGCTGAACCGGCCCTACACGAGCAACGACAATCCGTTCTCTGAGGCCCAGTTCAAGACGCTCAAGTACCATCCGAGCTTTCCCGACCGCTTCGGATCACTGGAAGATGCACGAGCATTCTGCCGCTCGTTCATCGGCTGGTACAACACGCAGCACTACCACACAGGACTCGGCTTGTTGACGCCAGAGACCGTCCACTACGGCCTCACGGCCTCAGTACTGGAGCAACGTCGAGAAGTCCTCGCCGCCGCCTCAGCCGCTCATCCAAGCCGCTTCAAGCGGCGAGCGCCGGCTTTGCCGGAGCCCAGTGACAAGGTCTGGATCAACCCGCCGACCACCGCCGCCAGCACTGACCCAGTCGATACCGAGAACGTAGTGACACACCGCGTACACAACGACGCACCAGGCGAGACCCCTGGCTGCGCGCCCTCGCTGAAAGCGATGGTGCCGGAGCCACTACCGATTCCGTACTAATTCCCAGAAGAAAGTGTCTCACTTTCATTGACACATTCCGGGCCGGGCTGGTCGCGGTGAACTCGGCCAGCAGCTCGCCAGGGTCGAGTTCAAGCCCGCCCGCTGCGGTCAAGAACTGAATAAGGGTAAATCGGTGTGGTGACCGCAGGAACACTCGGCGACTCCATTGGGGGCTATGCCCACTGGCCCGGTCTATCTCGTGCTGGCGCCCACGGTGGAGTTTGAATAGGTGGCGCAGTCGGTCGCGGCTCTTGGCAGCGTCGAGGCGTGCAATCTCGCTTGGTTTCATCCCTGAACAACCCCCCTGGCGAATACTGGCTAGCGGTAAGAACCTGCGAATAGTCGGACCATCGTAACCTATTCTCCTCGGCAAATCTTCTGGGAGGACATGTATAGCGGTCGCTCCTCCCATCTGAGCGACTGCTCTGGCTGAGCGATCCTTGAATGCGCGCCAGCTATTTCCATGGCCACGATTCGCCGCTCCATAGATACGGTGCGGCCCATGAACGACCCACAACCGATTTTGGAAGTCGCTCCGCTCGAACAGGTGGAGATGGACACACGAACGAAAATTCTGCTGGTGGCCGCTGAGTTTCGGCGGCTAGAAGACAAGCTGACCGACCTGCTGGCGGAGCACCCAGGAGGCGAGGTAACGAGCGCCGAACTGCGACCACCCACACTCTTGGGAGTGATGGTCAGCGCGGTGGAGCTGGCAACTGAGCAGGTCGGTACCACGATCGGTCTATTGAGAGACGCGGCCGCGATTACGCAGAACGAACTCTTCGAGCGCTGGCTAGAGCGCCGTGGTGCGGAGTATCGCGCCCGATTGACCGCGCTGGTGAGTTCCAGAGTCCGGCCATTGAGACTGGTGCAGTGATCCCGCCCGAGGCTCATGCCGAGGTGGTGTGGTGGGTCGATCGGGTGACCTGTGCGGCCGTGAAGGCTGAGTGATGGCGATGTCGCCAGAGAGGCGAGCCGATTTGGTGACGTTGATTGATCTTGGGTCGGTGGTGAGTGTTGGCATCACCGACCATTGCTACCGGCTAGCCGTTCATCTGTACGAGCCACCCGATCTCACCGACCTGGCCGAGGTGGCGACCCCCGGACCGAAGACCGAAGCGGCGATCGAGGACGTGCGCGAGGCGCAGCGTTCGGCCGCTGCCGGCGTGCAAATCCTGGAGCAATTGCGGACCACGCTACAGCGCCACGCGCTTCGATTTGTAGGCCAACCAGACGACGACGCGGGCGCCGCACCGCGTGCTGTGCTCTGGAGCCAGCTCCGGCAATCGATCGATCAGCTCGATGGGCTCATAGACCAGCTGACCGCTGTCACGTTGACCGCTGCCGGCGCGGGGCCGATCCGTCCAGAGGGGAAGGAAGCGCGCCGCTTGTTTCCCGACCTTGGCGAGCTGGTCGCCCAGCTGCTCGTCGGTGGTGCGGGCGACGACAGCGAGTCGGACGCATGAGCGTCAAGACACTGGTCTGGGATTGCGGCCGAATGCTGATTCCGGCGCCCCTCCTGCTCGGCGAAATGTGGACCGAGGGGCCACTGATATCTGCGGCCGAGGGTGCCTTGCTGGTGAGTCCGCTACGGGGTCCCGCCGGCATTGTATTCCTCGGTTGCGACCGCGTGCCATTCGCCCATGCTCGCGTGCTGAGCCTGCGGATGTTGGATGGTCCCGCCGTCGTCAATGCCGGTCGCCAGGTCAATGCCGGCGCGCTGCTCTTGTGGTCGAGCTGCCGGCTGTCGAATGACGACTTGGCCACCGTGCGACCGGTGGCGCTGGCGGCACGGCGAGAATCATTCCCGGTGCTCGATGTTGTGGAAGTAGTACCCGGCGAGCCGTCTCGCTCACACGCCCCGTGGCGCTTTAACCAGAACCCGGCCTGGCTGGAGGGTTGGAAGTTCCCCCGATGAAATCTCTCCGCCTGGCCGAGCTCGCATCTGCCAACTGCTCACGGGGCCATCCGATCTGAGCCTCTAACTTCTAGGCGGCCTGGTCGGTGGTCGAGAGCGCGTCCCCTCGCAACCCTCTCACGGCCACCGGCCAGACTCTTTTGTGACAGCACTTCGCTAGGACGCGGTGAGGGCTTCCCGCCTCACTTCTTCGTCCGCCGGCCGCGGCCGTCGATATGCGGCGCAATTCCCCGCCGTGGTCGCGCGCCGGTTGTTCTTACCCCCCCTCAGTATCGAGATCTCCCGAGCTAGCCACGGGAAACCGCGTCTTCATGCCCTGTGGATACCCCTCTGCCGACGCCCCGCAACTTTGGCTTAGGAAGGCTTCGGCGCCACTGACTCGCCGGCTTGCAGCTCCCGGCCATGGATCATCCAGAAACTGGCCCTCTCGGCCAACGCGGCGATGGTCATCGACGGGTTGATCGCCAAGGCGGTGGGGATCATGCTGCCGTCGATCACATGGAGACCGGGATAATTCCACACCTGTCCGCGGCCGTCGACCACACTATCGGCCGCGCTATCGCCCATGAAGCAGCCCCCCAGGGGATGAGCGGTGATCGTCTTGCGCAACGGCCAGGGCCAAACCATGCAAGGAACGTAGCGTCCCCCCAACTGCTCCACCATCTTGCGCATGGCCACCTGCATCTGGTCGTACATCGGCTTCGACAGCTTAGGATTCCACCGCAAGTCGATCTCACCCCTGGTAAGCCGCAGCTGGCCATCCGCGGCATCCGAACCCATGCCGAGGAATGGCAGGAAGTGGCTGACACTGCCGCCCGCCAAGATCTGCTTAATCTGACGCTCGAGCATGCTGGTGGCAGGGGCAACGCCAAACATGGCCAGCAAATAGTCCTTGGCCAGGCGCAGCATGTCGGCGAACTTGGTCGGTGCTTGGATGCCGGCTAACAACCAGGCGAGTGGATTGGGCAGGCCGACGTCCTCGATAAACATCGCGTACTCCGCGGTCGACACATCGACCCCGGCGCTAATCGCCGGTCCCTGGGTGGGGTCGATCAAACGGTCACTTTCCAGCGAGCCGGCATAGGCAAAGTCGCCGTTGCCGGAGAAGCGCTGGCCAAGCTGCTCGCCGAGTTCCGGCAAGGTGCCATGCTGATCGCGGCAGCGCAGCAGCAACTCGCTGGAGCCGAGGGTACCGGCGGCCACCACCACCGTCTTGGCGGCATAGGAGAAGTCCTCGCGCGACACCGTTCCGGGATCGATCAAACGGCCGGAGACCCGATAGCCACCGCCCTTGAGCGGCTCGATCTGCCGCACCCGATGGTGCTCGCGAATCACCGCACCGTGGCGCTCGGCGAGGGGCAGATAGTTGGTGTCGAGGGAGTTCTTGGAGCGCACCCGGCAGCCCAGCAGGCAGTTGGAGTTGTAGTTGCACGTTGCCTGCTCTTCGCCGGTGTAGGGGTTGCTCCGCGGAGCGCCGTTGTCGGCGAAATAGACCGCCAGATCCAGCAACTCGGGATCGCCGCCAGCGCCCTTGCTGGCGGCGAGAAAAGCCTGGGTGCGGGCTGGCAGCGGGCTACGCTCGGTAGCGGGCACTTTCTGCACCGCCAGCATCTTCGCCACCACGTCGTAATAAGGATCGAGCACTTGGCGGCGAATCTCCCGCGGCCACACCTGCTGCTCGAAAATCCGTGCCTGGGCTCGCTCGGTAACCGCGAAATAGTGCAGTGAGCCACCGCCGACGCCGACCCCGTTCATCACGTCCATGCCACGGAAGATCTTGTATTCGATGAATCCGTCGGTCTTATCCTTGATCCAGAACCCTGCCGCCACTTGGCCGGTTGAACGAGGGAAGTGATCAGCGGGCCAACGCCGCCCCTGCTCGAGAATCAACACCGAACGGCCTGCCTGCGCCAGCCGGCAAGCGGTCACCGCGCCCCCAAACCCGGAACCGACAACGACGACATCGTATAGCTCTGTCATGCGGCAGCCTCCTGAAGAGTGAATAGAAACCTTCCAGACTGACCGGTGATTCCCGTCCGCGCACCGCCGCACGAACGGCAAGCCCACGCCCCTCACCAATCACTGAATGAATGGCGCCCATTGTGCGCCTAAAACCGGCTGGGAGCAAACGTCCGACCCGCCGGCGAGAAAGTGCGGAACGAATCAGCTCTTTCACCCTCCTCTTGCGCGTCAGTGGTTGGAAGACGGTCCACAACTGTCGGCGCCGTTGGGCAGCCGCTGGCCTTCCGAACTTGGGGAAGTGAAGCCAAGCCGTTACGAGGAGAAAAAATGAAGCATTCGAAGCGATCCAGCTACAACTTGATCCGCTGCCTGATAACCCTGGCCGTCCTGACTACCCTGGCGAGCCCGCTCGCCGCCCAAGTGGAGCAGGAATTCAGCGACGACTTCCCGCGTCTCGAAATCCGCGGTCGGTGGCCCCGCGGTATCAGATGTGTGGAGGAAACTCGCAAAGTCTGCCTTCCAGAAGGCTGTACCTTGGATCTCAGCCGGAGCCACAGCACGAGCCAACACGAAGGAGGCTTCGGCCAAGGCGGACCGGGGTATGGAATCTTCATCTCCTCGCTCAACCGCCCGGGTGGCGGCAACGCCACCTACCACCTCGACGCCGCGAGCCGCTGCCTGATCTCCAGAGTCAAGGTCTGCGGCTTCGCGCGACAGCGCGGCTGGTATGAGGGGCGGCACGTCATCTACGGCCGCTGCCAAGGTGATTGTGCCTGTAGCGAAGACCAGGACTGCGCCCTGGGCCAGGTCTGCGAAACCACGGTGCTGGGCGACTGTGATTCGCCAAGGCGCCACTGCGTGCCCGGCTGCCGGGCGGGTGCGCGGGGCTGTGCGGGCGGTGACCAATGCTCCCAAGTCGTCTGCAAAACATGCCCCTGTCCCGACCTCTGTGAATCTCTCGATCCACCCATCTCAACCTGCAAGTGCCCCGAGGGCCATTGGTACGACAACAACCGCCAAAGCTGCGTCACCACCGCCTGCGAAAGCGTCCCCGGCCTGCCCGATGGCGACAAAGGCGGCGGCTACTTCGCCTGGAGCGGCCACCTCTTCATCGACACTCCGGGAGCCGACTGTGGCGAGGATTTGACGGTCACGGCTACACCGACCGTCGAAGTCGGCTGCGATCGATTCGGTGGGACCAAGACCGAAGTAGAGATCCAGATCAATGGCGGCAGCGGCCCCTACACTTGCCAAGGCCCCGCCTCCAACTTTCCGCTGCAGGTGACCGGTTCCGTCTGCCTTGCAAAAGCGGTTCCTTTTGGTACCCAGACCTTCACCATCGTCGATGCCAATGGGCAAGAAGCCAAGGTCGATGTGGTGCTGAAGGACGCGATCACTTTGCAGGCTGGCACCACCAACCCTCCCTCTTGCTGCGATTGCGCCGATGGCTCCGCATCGGTGATCGCCAGCGGCGACAACGGGCCCTTCAGTTTTCGTTGGAACGATCCGGCAGTTACCCAGACCATCGAGGCCAGCGAGGCCAGCGAGGCCAGCGGTCTCGCCGCCGGCACCTACTCGATCCTCGTTTCCGATCAGCAGGGCTGCTTCCGAAAGATCGAGGTCACTGTCCCCAAGCTACCCGGCTGCTCAACCTCTGAACCACCGGTGGGCCCTCCAGATAACAACATCAGCTACTGGCGCTTGGGCCAGCTGCAAGTCGGCCGGATCTACCCGACAACGGTCACCGCCAAGAACATCAATTGCAAAGGCAAGCGCGACTTCGAAGTCAGCATCGAAGACACACCCTGGTTCAGGGTGACCGGCCCCACGGTGCTGCGCAAGATTCGACCGGGGAAGAGCTTGGTCACCGAAGCGGCAGTCGACCTGCGCAATGTCGAGCCCGGCGAGTACCGTGGCCGGATGGTGGTGCGTTGTCTGAACTGCCCACCGCGCTGTAAACAAAGTCAGTCGATCTTCGAACTACAAGTCACCGCGGAGTGAAGCCTCAAGTAATCATCAAAGACCCTAGAACTCGGATCGAGGAAAAACCCATGAATCGCACGCAAGCAATCATCGCAATCTTAGCCCTGGCATTAACCTGTCCGTTGACGTCCTTTGCAACCACATTTCACATTACCGACTCTGCTGATGACTTCACCCCCAACGGCAACTGCACCTTGCGAGAGGCAATCGTCGCGGCGAACCTCGATCGGATGGTCGATGAATGTCCACCGGGCTCTGCCGGAGATCTCATCGAGTTGGACAACCAGATCTACACCCTCACGTTAGGAGGAGAAGACGATTTCGGAAAATATGGAGATCTCGACATCACCGAAGATCTCATCATCGAAGGCAATGGTGCCCTAATCACTATCGATCTAAATTCAGACTTTGTCGGCCAGCGAATATTCGAAATCTGGAATAATGTCGAGATCCACAACCTGGTGATTCGTGGGGCCTACGCAGCGCAGGAAGGAGCTGCGTTCGCGATCCGCCAATACGGCACCTTGAAACTGACGGACAGCCTGGTGCTCGACTGCCACAGTGATCAAGGCGGCGGAGCGGCCTACGTTGGTGTTGGTGCTGAGCTAACCTTGGGAAACGCTCGCTTTATTCGCAACTCCACCGGCCGCATAGGTGGCGCTTTGTGGATCGACGGCGGCGAAGTCAGTGTTGTCTCCCAGGTGATTCTGGGTGGCAATAGAGCCGATGTCGAGGGTGGTGGCTTGTATATCAGCAGCGGCACGTTAATGGGTAGCGGTCTGCGGATCCTGGCCAACCGCGCAGGAGACAGCGCTGGCTTCGTCTTCGAAGGAGCGACGGTAAACCTTGAGAATCTCAATCTCGCGTCGAACGAAGCAGAGTTCGCTTTCTCGATTGGCCGAATCTCGGCAAGTGATGTGCAGCTGAACCGGGCCGACCTCCGTGCCAATCGAACGGTCGACTTATCAACGATACCTTGGGCGCTCCTCTTCTCCGAGCACTCTCAGGTGCGAATCGAAGATTCGAGGATCGCGGGCAACCAAGGAAGCATTCAAATAGACTAC
The DNA here is from genome assembly GCA_965248925.1 of Candidatus Multivoradales bacterium. Taxonomy (GTDB): domain Bacteria; phylum Acidobacteriota; class Thermoanaerobaculia; order Multivoradales; family J023; genus CBDFLE01. Next base: position 628,896 of record CBDFLE010000006.1, read on the forward strand.
AACGCCTCGGTTACATTATCCAGATCTTCGATCACTGGCAATAAGATCGGAGGTAGCGCGGTCCGGGATGGAGCGGTGCTAGCCGTCGACGGGGCGGAACTCTTCCTCACCAACGTAACGGTAGCTGAGAACACCGCAATGCACGGCTCGGTCGAGCATGCGGTGAAGGGTGCCAGCCTGATCTCCAGCAGCACCCTACTCGGCGGGCATGTATCCGGGCGGATTCGTAACAGTATTATCGAGAGTTGTGAAACACTGGGGATCACTTCATTTGGCAACAACATAGTTCGCGGGCCGGGGTGCCATGGGGCAGCCGCCTCTGATCTCACCGGAGTCAACCCACTCGCACCAGGTCTGCGCAACTTTAGTGGCCTAACCTCAGTTATGACCCTCGACCCAGGCAGCGTGGCGATCGATGGCGGCGATTCTGCCGGCTGCCTGGACGAGGCTGGTCAAGCGCTCGCTGTGGACCAAACCGGGCACCCGCGACACATCGGTCAGTCGGGCGCAGGCAGATGCGATATCGGGGCCTTCGAATTCGATCCTGATCGCCCGCCAGCAGGCGGCGGCAGCGGCCCGCCCCACATCTGACCCTGGACTGCTATTCACTTTCCAAGGCCGCTGCCTGCCCGGCGCGGCCAGTTTGCCGGTAGAGAGCCGCCAGGCGCGCCGTCGCCTCGCGGCTCTCTTGCGACTTGGGCCTGGAATTGAGCCCCTCTTGGCTGGCGCGCAAGAGCGACTCTGCTGCCACCAGCCGGCCTTGTTCCAACAATGCACCGCCGAGGACACTCTCGGCGCGCGAGATCTGCCACCGCCGGTCACCCTCGGCCGCTCGCTCCAACGCTATCGCCTCGCGTATCAGCCTCTCTGCTACATCTGGCCGGCCGAGGTCGAGTTGCACATTGGCGAGATGGTAGAGGTTGGTTGCCAACAGCCCGGCAGCCCCTTCCTCAGCGCGAAAAATCAGTAGGGCTTGCTGTAACATCGCCTCCGCCTGGCGCGGCTCACCGAGTGCTCTCAGCACTACCGCCAGGCTGGTCAGGCTGCGGCCGATTTCCGGATGATCAGCGGAATAGACCCGGCGACGGATATCGAGGGACTCGCGGAAGAGGTCGCGAGCGCGCTCGATCTCCCCTTTGCGCCAGTGGGTGGAGGCCAGGCTGAAAAGCACCACCGCAATCTTCGGATGCGGCCGGTCGAACAACTGACGCAGAATCGCCAACGCCTCCTCCTGCAACCGTTCGGCATCGGACAGGCGGCCCTCGGCGAGGTGCAGGTTGGCCAGATTGGACAGGATCCTCGCTTCGTCGAGCGGCCGCGAGCCCAAGTCGCGAAAGATCTCCAAAGCCTGCTGGTAGCTCAGTAGCGCTTCCTCTATCCGGCCCTGGCTTCGCAACGTGGTGGCCAACCGATCGTGGGTGGTGGCCACCTTTGGGTGAGAGCCTCCCAGCAGCGCACGGTAACTCGCCAGGTTATCCTGCAACAGCCTTTCAGCCTCTTGCACCCTGCCTTGATACCGACGCACCTGGGCCAGCTCGTCCAACACCGCCAGACACCGCGCATCGCCAGCTGCCAGCGGCTCGAGCAGACGCTTCGCTTCGGCCAACGATTGCTCGGCAGCATCGACCTCGGCGAGCTGCAAGTCGATGGAAGCGGTCAAGACCAGGGCACCGGCCAACTCTGAGTGATCGCTGAGCTGGCGGGCAATGGCGCTGGCCGCCGCCGCGTGCTGACGCGCCTCGCCATAGAAGCCGAGAGCCCGATAGATCTCCGCCAGGGTTAGGTGAAAGCCCATCCCGGTGCGCGGCTCCACCGCCAGAGAACCAGCGAGCAATAGCCGACCTCCACGGTCGAGCATCTCGCGGACGGTCAGCTGCTCCTTGCCGGTGGCTCGATTGGAGGCCTCGAACAAGCTCTTCAGGAAGCCGCTCAGCTGCTCCGCACCCCGCTGCGCCTCAGCCGCCCGGTCCCGCTCGCGGACCACCTCCCCACGTTGCATCGCCATCGCCAAGCCAAAGCCCAGAACGGCGAGGAACAAAGCCGCCCCCAGACCCACCGCCATGGCATTGCGGCGCAGAAACTTGCTCCAGCGATAGCCCAGCGAATCGCCGCGCGCTCGCACCGGCAAGCCGCGGCAATGCAGGTCGAGGTCATCAGCTAGCTCGGCGGCTGATTCATAGCGTCGATAGGGCTCCTTGCGCAGCGCCTTGAGCACGATGGTGTCGAGATCACCGCGCAGAGCACGGCGCAAACGTGCCGGCTCGGTACCGCGGGCAGCGGCTAGCTGTTGCACGTCTACCGAGTCGCCTGAGGGCGACGCCGACCGGTCTACTACCGTGCTCGGCCGATCAGGCATTCGCCGACAGACCTGCTCGACGACCTCGGCCGGCGAGCAGCCTGCGAGATTGTAAGGCGGCCGGCAGGCGAGCAGGCGGTAGAGCAACACGCCGAGAGAATAGACATCGGCGGCGGTGGAAATCGGCTGCCCCAGCATCTGCTCCGGGCAAGCGTACTCGGGAGTCATCAGCTGCATCACTTCCGAGGTCGGCACGAAAGACTTAGCCGACAACTCGGGGTTGAGCAGCTTGGCGATACCGAAGTCGAGCAGCTTCACCCTGCCCGTAGAATCGACGAGGATATTCGACGGTTTTAGATCGCGATGGACGACCAGATTCTGATGGGCAAAATGCACCGCCGCACAGACCCGCCGAAAGAGTTCCAAACGCTCTTCCAGACGCAGCTTGCGCGAGTCGCAGAAATGGTCGATCGGCTCACCTTCGATGAACTCCATCACCAGATAGGGCAAACCGTCCTCGGTGGTGCCGCCGTCGAGCAGCCGGGCGATATTTGGATGGTCGAGAGCCGCCAGAATCTGCCGTTCGGCCTGAAGGCGCTTGACCCAACCCTCCCCTTCGAGCCCACGCCGCAGCAACTTGATGGCAACCCGCTTTTGGAACTCCGCATCCGCCCGCAGCGCCAAGTACACCGCTCCCATGCCGCCATCACCGAGGCGCCGCTGCAGGCGATAGGCACCCAAACGAGAGCCGAGCCGCGAGTCGGCCAATGACTCGGAAGCGGCAATCGGTGATTGCTCGAGGAAGTCCGCCGCTTTGCCGTGGGCGGTCAGCAGCGAAGCGACTTCGCGACCGAGTTCATCATCGGCCGCGCACGCTGCCGACAAATAGTCTTCGCGCTCCTCCGGCGACCGCTCTAGGGCGGCACCGAAGATCTGCCGTGCGCGAGCATAGAACTCAGCTTTCATCGCGCACCTCGGCCCCCCCTAGGACGGTAGAAAAGTTCCTTCAGTCGGCAGCCATCTGCCGATAGAGCCATGCCTTGGCCATATTCCAATCAAGCTTCACGGTGGCCGGCGACACACCTAGGACCACTGCCGCATCGGCAATGGTGAGGCCGCCGAAATAGCGTAGCTCGACCACCTTGCTCTGCCGCGGCGCGAGCTTGTTCAGCGCCTCCAAGGCGTCGTCAAGCGCCACCAGATCAGTGCCGCGTTGGCTCACCCCGCCCAGGGCCTCGTCAAACACCACGGTCAGCGCCCCGGCACCGCGTTTGGCCGACAGCCGGCGGCGGGCGTGGTCGACCAGCACCCGGCGCATTGCCTGGGCGGCGAGGCCGAAGAACTGCGCTCGGTTGCGCCAATCGACCCGATCTTGATCGACCAAACGCAGGAATGCCTCGTTGACCAAGGCGGTTGGCTGCAAGGTGTGCTCGGCCCGTTCGCGACGAAGCAAAGAGGCGGCGCGCCAGCGCAGCTCACCGTAGACGCTCTCGATCAGCGAGTCGAGCGCCATAGCATCACCGCGGCTCCAATCGAGCAACAACTGAGTGACATCGTGCGAATTCGCCGCGGTTTGCATGGGTTAGGGCGCAGCCTACCACCCCATTGGCAAACCGCGGCGCGATGGAATCCGCACCTGAGTCGCGGCTTGGGTACAATCGGTCTTCCGATCCCACGTACCCTCCGAGGAGAGATCTCGATGACCGAAGACACCCGCGACGTCGTGCTGCTCGAGCGCCAAGGCCGCGTAGCCCTCTTGACCGTCAATCGCCCCGACAAGCTCAACGCCCTCAACCAGGCGGTCCGCGATCGCACCATCGAGCTGCTCGAAGAGGTCGAAGCCGACGACGACCTCGGCGTGGTGGTGGTCACCGGTGCGGGAGAGAAAGCCTTCATCGCCGGCGCCGACATCGGCGAATTCGCCGGCCGTTCGCCGATGGATCAGCGCCACGCCATGCGCTTCCCCCGCATCTACGACGTCATGGCGGGATTCTCCAAACCGGTGATCGCGATGATCGGCGGCTTCTGTCTCGGTGGCGGCTGCGAAGTAGCGATGTCCTGCGACATCCGCATCGCCTCGGCCAAAGCCCGTTTCGGCCAGCCCGAGATCAAGCTCGGCCTGATCCCCGGCGGCGGCGGCACCCAACGCCTCCCACGGCTGGTGGGAGTAGGACAGGCGATGAAGCTGATCCTCACCGGCGACCTGATCGACGCCCAAGAAGCCCTGCGCATCGGCCTGGTAGACGAGGTTCACCCCGCCGAAGAGTTGCGCCAGAAGACCCTCGAGCTGGCCGACAAGATCGCCAGCAGGAGCCCGCTGACCACCCGCATCGCCAAAGAAGCGATCCACGCCAGCCAGCGCCTGCCGATCGACGAAGGCTCCCGCTATGAGCGCGAACTGTTCAGTCTGCTGTTCTCCAGCGAGGATAAGGCCGAAGGGGTCGATGCCTTCCTCAACAAACGCAAGGCGGAGTGGAAAGGACGCTGAAGCTGGTCTAGTCAGTATCGGCTGTAGAAGCGTTCTAGGCGGCCCGGCGCTATACTCACCTGAAGAGAGAGCTATGTACATCCTCGACGCAACAATCCAGAACCTGCGCTCGATCCGACGGCTGCACTGGCAGATACCGAGGGCGAGGGCGGCCGGCTGGCACGTCGTGTTGGGACCCAATGGCTCTGGCAAGAGCTCATTTCTACAAGGACTGGCGCTGGGAATCGTTGGTCAGGATGGGAAGCAGATGGCGGCGCTTCCCTCGGACCCATGGGAGTGGATTCGTTTCGGCGAGCAGCAGCTTTCGACGCAGCTTCAACTCCACTTCGACGATCAATGGGACGCGGTATCGGGCTCCCACAAAGAGCTGACGGTCGGCTTCGAGGTTAGTCGAAACAAGACGCGAAGGTTCCCAGATAGCAGTTCTGTTTGGCATGCTCCAAGTGGGCCTGCCGAAGAGCCGTTCTCAGACGCCAAGGGCTGTTTCAGCGCATCGTTCGGCCCGATCCGGCGCTTTACTGGCAGCCGGCGAGAGCAGGAGAAAGGCGCCGCCAGGCACTCGTTGTTGGCGCCTCACCTACCGATCTTCGACAACAGCTACGTATCCGGAGAATCTGTCGAGTGGTTGCAATACCTTCGCCTGCGCCAACTTGAGGATCCAGGGAATGGCTCGCTCCTCAGTGATCTGGTGCGATTCGTCAACCAACCCGATCTACTGCCATTCGCAACTCGCCTCGAGGAAGTGAATTCCGACGGAGTCCTCTTCATCGATGGTCAGCAAAACCGGGTCGAGATGGACGACCTCAGCGATGGATACCGCTCTATTCTCAGTCTGACCCTCGAGCTGGTCCGGCTGCTAGCTCGCATCTTCGACGAGAAGAAGATCTTCTCTAAGGGTGATCCAATTCAGGCATTCCCGCCCGGCGTCGTATTGATCGACGAGATCGACGCCCACCTGCACCCCAGCTGGCAGCGAGAAATTGGTTTCTCCCTACGCCGGCTATTTCCAAATCTGCAATTCATCGTCACCACCCACAGCCCGCTGATCTGCCATGCGGCGGTCGACGGCAGTGTCTTCGTACTTCCCGAGCCGGGCAACGAAGAAAGTGGTGAGATGCTTGACGGAGTGGCACTCGATCGGCTGCTCTACGGCGATATCTTGGAAGCCTACGCCTCCGGTGCCTTTGGCCTCAGCGGCGCCCGACCCGAGAATGCGCAGCAGCAACTTGACCGGCTCGCCAAGCTCAACTTGCAAGAGCTCGACCAGGGACTCGCCCCGGCTGAACGCGATGAACGGGATGCGCTTAGGGCCAAGTTTCCCAACGCGGCGCATCCCTTGGCCCATGCTTCAAATACCTGACCGCGACCTGTCAGTACCGGCAGCAGCCAAGCTACGGGACTACCAGGCCGACATCGACAACCTGGACCAGTATTCGGCCAGGGTCCGCGAAGCCAAGAAGAGATTCAAGAGCCGCAATCGCGAGACCAACAAGACTTTCCGGGAGGTCCGAAAGACCCTCAGAGACATGTGTGGCGGGGTGTTGCGCTGCATGTACTGCGAGGACTCCTTGGCAGACCAGGTTGAGCACTTCAGGCCCAAGGCCCTCTATCCAGATGCGGTGTTCAGGTGGTCAAACTATCTGCTCATCTGCGGTCTTTGCAACCGCCTGAAAAGCAGCCGATTCTTGGTCTTGGAACCTGATTCCGGGCAGGTCTTGCAGATCAGTCGCAGGCAATCAGAGCCCGTCACCCCGCCGCCGAACGGAAGAGCCGCATTAGTCTCTCCCCGCCGCGAGAATCCACTGGATCTCTTGCAGCTCGACCTGATTGGTACCTTTCGTTTCCTACCTCGACTTGACTTGTCTTCAGTCGACCAGGAGCGAGCCGCGAAATCGATCGAGATCCTGGGTCTGAACCGACGCGATAATCTTCCAAGAGCCCGCCGTGACCAGTTCCAGGCCTACCTGGCTCTGCTGCATCGATACGGCGAGAAGATGCGAGCCGACGCGACGCCCGCAGCGCTGCTCCGCGTCAAGGAAGCCATTCTCAGCTTGCCGCATCCGACGGTGTGGGCAGAGATCAAGCGGCAGAAAGCGCATCTGCCGGAGATCGACGACCTGTTCAGTGAGATTCCCGAGGCCCTGGGATGGTGAGCGACTCCGAGAACCACCTCACCGAGCTGCTCGGGAGGTGGAGCGCGGGTGACCCGGCGGCACTCGAGGAGATGCTGCCGCTGGTCTACGACGAGCTGCGCCGCCTGGCCCGGCGGCATATGCGTCGGGAACGCTCGGCACACACCTTGCAGCCGACCGCGCTGGTGCATGAGGTCTACTTGAAGCTGCTCGGCCAGCGCCGTGCCGAGTGGCAGGGGCGCACTCAGTTCTTCGCCATCGCCGCCCGCGTGATGCGGCGGGTGCTGGTCGATCACGCGCGCTCACGCAATTACCAGAAACGCGGCGGCGGCGCCCAGCGAGTGACCCTGGCCGACGATGCTATCCGCGCCGAGGCCCCGGCGGTGGATCTGCTCGATCTCGACACCGCCCTCTCACGGCTGGCCGAATTCGATCCGCGCAAAGCGAAGGTGGTGGAGCTGCGGGTGTTCGGCGGCCTGACCATCGACGAGACCGCCAGCTCACTCGAGGTCGCCACCGGCACGGTGATCAACGACTACGCGGTCGCTCGCGCCTGGCTCTATCGCCAGCTCGGGGGCACCAGCGGGTGAGCCGTCAGCCGGCACCGATCCCGGAAGCCGAGCGCTGGCGTCGGATCGACCGGCTGATGGGGGACGCCCTGGCCCTCCCCGCCGCCGCCCGCGCCGCCTGGTTGGCCGACGCTTGCGGTGAGGACGAAGAGCTCCGCCAGGAGGTCGAATCTCTGCTCAGTGCCCACCAACAAGCTGGCGAGTTCCTCGAGAACACGGTGGCCGATGCCGCCGAGCAGCTCGAGCAGCGGCAGGCTCAGCAGCTCATCGGCCAACGGATCGGCCCCTACCGGGTGCTCGAGGAGATTGGCCGCGGCGGCATGAGCGTGGTCTACCTGGCGGCTCGCGACGACGACGAATTCGATCGCCGGGTGGCGATCAAAGTGATCAAGCGGGGTATGGACTCGGCCGAAATCGAGCGCCGTTTCCGCATCGAGCGGCAGATCCTCGCTGACTTGCAGCATCCCAATATCGCCCGGCTCTATGACGGCGGCACGACCCCGGACGGCTTGCCCTGCTTTGTCATGGAGCACATCGAAGGCCAGCCGATCGACCTCTACGCCAAGCAGCACCGGCTGTCGATCGAGCAACGCTTGGAGCTCTTCCGGCAGGTCTGCGCCGCGGTCGAGCACGCCCACCGGAATCTGGTCGTCCACCGCGACCTCAAACCCTCGAACGTCCTGGTCAACAGTGAAGGGGCGCCCAAGCTGCTCGACTTCGGCATCGCCAAGCTACTCGCCGCCGAGCCTCCGGCTGCCGCCCTTCCGACCGCCCCGATGGCCCGCGCCATGACCCCCGCGTATGCCAGCCCCGAGCAGATACGGGGGGTCTCGGTCACCACCGCCAGCGATGTCTACTCCCTCGGTGTGATGCTCTACGAGCTGCTCACCGGTCGCCTGCCCTATCAGCTCGACCAGCTCAGCGCTGGCCAGATCGAGCGGCTGGTCAACGAGCACGAGCCAGCACGCCCTTCAATAGCAGTAACTAGAGCTCCCCCGGCAGTGCTGGCACGCCGCGCCGCCGAGCGTGGCTGCGGGCGCCCAGAGAGGCTGCGAAAACGCCTCTCTGGCGATCTCGACAACATCGTGCTCGAGGCATTGCGCAAGGAGCCGGAGAGGCGATATCCCTCAGTAGCGCGGCTCTCCGACGACCTGCGCCGTCACCTGGTCAGACTGCCGGTTTCAGCCCGGCCCGACACTGTCGGTTATCGCGCCGGCAAGTTTGTCCGCCGCCACCGCACCGCGGTGGTCGCCGCCGCGCTGATCCTGCTGGCGATCCTCGGCGGCAGCCTGGCCACCGCCGTGCAGGCACGCCGCGCGGTGGTCGAGCGCGAGCGGGCAATTGCCGAAAGAGAGCGCGCCGTGCGCGAGCGCGAGCATGCCGAGCAGGTCTCGCGCTTTCTACGTGACCTCTTTCGACTGACCGACCAAAGTGCCGCCGAAGGTGCCTCGGTCACTGCCAGCGAGCTGCTCGACCTGGGGGTCGAGGAGATTCACCGAGATCTTGCCGGCCGGCCGAAGGACCAGTCGCTGCGGCTCGTCGAGGTGGCCAAGTCCTACCGCAACCTGGGGCTCTACGAGCGCTCCGCGGATGTCCTCGAACGGGCGCTCGCCTTGAACCTGAGGAGCGTTGGGGAAAGTCATTCACAAACCGCCGAGACCTTCGATGAGCTCGGCCGGACGGCGAGCAAACGGGGTAGCTACACGATCGCCGCCAGCCATTTCGAGCGCGCCCTCGGGATCCGGCGTGGACTGTTCGGCCCGCTCAGCTTGGAGGCCGGCGAGAGTCTCAACAACCTCGGCTTGCTACAGCTGCGCCGCGGCACCGAGACCGCGGAACCCACCCTGCGCGAGGCATACCAGATCTACCGGCGGGAACTCGGCCCAGGCCACCTCGACACCGCCAGCACACTCAACAACCTGGCCACCGCCCTCGGCCGGATGGGCCGGCTGGACGAGGCCGAGAGCAGCTTTCGCGAGGCGCTCGAGATCCGTCGCCGAGAGCTGAGTGAAGATAGCGACGAGGTCGTCGAGAGCCTCAACAACTTGGCGACGCTGCTGTTCAAGCAGGGCCGGCTGATACCGGCCAGCGAGCTGTTTCAGGAAGTTCTGGCGCGGCGTCAGCGGCGGCTCGGAGAGAATCACCCGCGGATCGCTCCGACACTGAACAATCTGGCCAAGGTGCTCTTCATGTCGGGCCGGGCGGAACGAGCCGAGCCCCTCTACCGCCGCGCGCTAAAGCTCAAGAGCGAGCACCTCGGCAAGGACCATCCTGGGATCGTGGTGACCCTGACCGGCCTGGCCGCGTCGCTGCGTCAGCTAGATCGGCCGGGGGAGGCAGCAGCGCTCTACCGTCAGGCCCTGGAAATCACTCGCCGAAGCTATCCACCGACAGACCGTCGCCTGGCCGAGCCACTGATCGGCCTCGGCGAGCTCTACCTCGACGACGGCGAGCCGAGCAGAGCAGAGCCGCTTCTGCGCGAGGCTGTAGAGCTGCGCGGTGGCCTCGAGGCCGGCGACTGGCGGCGCGCCGAGGCCGAGTCGGCTTACGGCGCGACCCTCCTCGCCCTCGACCGCCGAGCCGCAGGCGAGCCTCTGGTGCGCCAGGCTTACCAGGTGCTCAGCCACCGACTCGGTGAGCAGCGCCCAGAGACCCGGCGGGCGCGGAGCCGGCTAGCAGCTCTCGACCGATGAGTGCCAAGGCCGCACCTCAGCCACTCGGCGGACACAATCCAGCAAGCTCACAGATCATATCCACATCCAGAGAGTCGACGCTGCCATCGTGATTGACATCTGAGCTGCAATCAGTGCCATTGGCTCGTACCACCACGAGTAGATCTGTGGGATCGAGACCACCACTCTCATCGATGTCGGCCATGGGGTGGTAGTCCGGATCTCCAAACCAGGCCATCTCCGCCAGGTGCTGATCGATGCCGGCAACGCGACCGTTGTGGTCGAGGTCGATGCGACATTGCAGACCCAGGTCAGCGGTGACCTGGTCGAGATCCTGCACATCGACCCCACCATCATCATTGAGGTCACCCTTGACTCCGCAATCGCCCCAGTTGCCGAGCAAGATGAGAAGATCGCCACGACCGACGAATCCGTTCTCATTGAAGTCCGCCTGGCAGCCGCCGCAAGCACCAAAACGTGCCACCAGGACGCCGACATCGTCGTAGTCCACCTGATGATCGCCGGTCAAATCCTTGCACCAGATCTCCTCCTCGATGGTGTCCAGGCCAGCCCACAGTGGTGTAGCGAGCACCAGTGGCATGGCGAACAGCAGGGGTGTGGCGAGCAACACGAGGACTTCCAGCGCGGTCGGGAGCTCCCGTCTGGTCATCGTTCTCCTCCTTTCCTAGGGTTATCTTCCGAGCGTAAAGGGTACGCCCTTTCCTGAAGACGCGACAAACCTCGGCGGACTCACCAGCGGGCCTGCAAGAAAGTTGGGCAAAGAGAGCGCCGGCTCCCGACGGCACTCACCCCACCCCGAACCTGACCCCTCGCTCAACCCTGGCAGATCGGTGCTGGACCGCCTTGAAATAGATAGGCGAAGAGGAAGGAGGGATCCACGATACTGGTGCTGCCGTCGCCATTTACATCGCCGCTACTACAGACCGGCGGCGGCCCGCCCTGGAACAGGTAAGCCAGTAGATAGAGCGGATCGGCGATGTTCAAGCTGCCATCGCAGTTGACATCGCCCGGCAAGAAGGGGCACTCATCGGCCCCGATGTCGACTCTCGCCACCCCGTCGTTGTCACTGTCGGACCAGCGCGGGTCGCACTCGAAGTCCAGAGCACCCGGAGGTGGTGCCAGCGAACCAGCGTCGAGAGTCGGCGAATCGACGGTTTGCCGGTAATCCCCAATCAGTGGCGCAGCGAAGGCCGGATCGGCGTTGATCATTCCGGCCCCGACCACCACCGTGCCGAGGAATCCAGCCGGGTCGACATCGCTGAAGCTCGCCGAGACGGCGAAGCCCGCCGCAACAGAGATCTCGTCTCCGCCCATCACCGCGGAGTCATTCCACAGGATCGAACTCTCCACCGTCGCACTGCTGTCACTGATCGACAGAGCACCGCCAAAGAAGCCGGCCGAGTTATCGCTGAAGGTCGACTCGCGGATCGTCACCGTGCCGCTACCACTGCCGATCACCGCCATGCCACCGCCGGAGGAACCCGCCGAGTTGCCGGTCAACATCGTGCTTCGCACAGTCAGAGCATCACCCAACACGCGCCCCAAGATGCCACCGCCGCCGCTACCGGCCTGGTTGTCGGCGATGGTGCTCTCATGAATCTGGTAACCGGCGCCGAGTGGGAAGCTGAACTCCACCCCGCCACCTTCACCGCTGGCGATATTGCCCAACAGCTGGCTCTTGAACAACGTCATCTCGGCCTCGATCACGTACAGTCCAGCGCCATCGGCGGCCTGGTTCAGGCGCAGCTCGCTACCCTCTATCAGGTGGCTACCTCCCTCGATCCAAACACCGCCACCGTCACCTCCGGCGGTGTTGAAGCTTATGTCACTGTCGCTGATCGTCAGATCGCTGAAAGCCGCCAGAATGCCGCCGCCGGAGCCGCTCGCGCTGTTGTTGGTAATCAACGTACTGTCGATCACCATGCCGGCGGCCTGCTGCACCCAGACGCCACCGCCATTACCGACACCACTGGCCACGTTATTGGTGATCGCACAGGCCTCGATCGTCACATTCGGGGTGAAGACGCCGACCCCACCACCCGAGGATTCCAAGCCATCGGTGAAGGTGAAACCACGAATTGTCGTGCCGGCGGCCCTGGCCAGGGTCAGAACGCGACCTGTTCCGCTGGCGTCGACGATCGTCTGGTTGCGACCACCGGTGCTATCCAGGGTGATGGACTTGTCGAAGATCACCAGGGTCTCGAAATAGGTACCTGGGCTGACCAGCACGGTATCGCCACTGCTCGCGTCGTCAATCCCATCTTGGATGGTCGGCGCGCTCAGCGAGGGTACGATGATCGTCGTCTGTGCGCCGGCGGTCGACGCCAGCGAAGAGACAAGCAAGAAAAGGCCGGTGATAAACGGGATTCTGCGCATGGTTCTTCTCCCGCGACGCTCGTTCAGGAGCGGTCGCTGTGGTTCTCGGCGAGAAGCCGAGACATTTGCCAACGAATATCTGGCTGCGCAGCACACCAGGCGGAAGTACATCTCCCGCGGCCTGTCTCCCCACTGGTCAGCAGCGAGGATCTCGGCTTCATCAGGAGACGCGACAAAGGGACGCAGAGTCACCAGAAGGGAATCCTGGCGGGGTGCCGGGGAGAGGAACCTCAGCTGCCGCCGTCCGCCACCAAGGAAAGGCCCGCGGCTCTCTGTGCCTGGTACCGCGGCAGCGAGAAATCAAAACACATCGCCCACCTAGAGAAAGAGCTGGGTCGCCGCGCGCAAGTGATCGGCGAGCTGTCGATCGCCAACGGCCTTTTAAGAAAACTTCAGGAGTACCAACGAGCTTTGGCAGGCGGATGTGACCTACATCCACATCCCTGGCGTCGGCTGGTGGTACGCGGTGACGGTGATCGACTACTCAAGGTTGGGCGAAGACGGCGAAAAAGAAAATCGATACCATGTTAGGTGGGGACGACCAGCGAAAGGTCGCCTGAAGACAGGACCGGTAGGGTAAGAAAAGCGACGTTCACACAAAACACGCCCTTTTGGCTCCAACCGAACTGCGTGGCAGGACAGTGGAAAATCCCACCTCACGCCGCTGATACTCGCTGGTCTTAAAATCACTTCACCGTCTAGGCTGGCCCTTCGCCGGGTCTTCCCGGTGGCTCAGAGCCCGCAGCAGAATCCAGGTGCAAAGCGAAACCGTACCGCGCTTTGGCTGGCTCATTGAGGTCAGCTTCAGGCACTACAGACACTCACCACACTCAGCCGTCGCCGATTTGATCGTAGAGAAAAGCCCGTGCCAGGCGGGCTTCATTGACCACCGTGGCGGTCGAGACTTCGAGCACCTGGGCGGTCTCGGCCAAAGTCAGTCCGCCGAAGAAGCGCAGTTCGAGGATGCGCGCCTTGCGTGGGTCAAGCTGGGTCAGGTTGGTGAGGGCGGCATCCAGCGCTAGCAGATCGGCGGCTCGATCCGGCGAGAAGATCGCGGTTTCGTCCTGCAACGGCACCCGCACCGCGCTACCTCCCCGCTTGATCGCCCGATAGGCACGCGCGTGGTCGACCAGCAGGCGGCGCATCAGCTGCGCCGCCACGGCGTAGAAATGCACCCGATCGTGCCATCGCGGATGGGTCTTGTTGACTAGGCGGATGTAGGCCTCGTGGACTAGCGCGGTGGCTTGCAAGGTGTGGTCGCTACGTTCGCGACGCAAGTAACTCGCCGCCAACCGGCGGAGTTCGGAGTAGACCAACGGCAGGAGCTCGTCCAGCGCTCCATGGTCACCGTCACGCCAGGCGTGGAGCAGATGGGTGACCTCATTGGGCAACGGCGATTTGCTAGGCGGAGTCATGGTGATTGCCAATTCTATCCTCTTCAGCGGGGAACTTTACTCAGCTTGATTGCGTCAACCGATGCAAGAGCCCATCCACCCGTTGAACCCTTGGGTAGCCGCCCGCAATCAAAGATGCTGGAGAACTCCATGCCGCGAAATATCTCGATGCTCACTAAGACCTCGGTGCAACTCGTCATCGGCCTGTTCCTGGGCCTCGCTGTGGTGCTGGTGTGCGAGGCTACCCTGGGCAACCTCGACCTGGGCACCGGCACCTTGGTTCACAGCATTGGCAACACCACCATAGTGCGGATCTCGGACCCCGCCGGGAGACTCGAAATCCGCTTACGAGGCGATGTCGAGATGCTCGCGGATGGCCGCGGCGTGGCCCGTATCGGGCCCGGATCTCAACTGCGGCTGAGCCACAAAACCGCCGCTGGGCGGCGCCGACTGGAAGTGGTGCGGAACAGCGACGGCCAACCCGAATACAACTATCGACAAGGTCACCGCAAGGCTACTTTCGATGCCGCGGCCCGAGCCTGGCTGACGGATTCCATGGTCCATTTCTACCGTGCCAGTGGTGTCGACAGCGAGCGCCGGGTAGCCCTCCTGCTGGCCAGCGGCGGACCACCCGCGGTGCTCGCTGAGGTGCTGGCGATCGCCGGCGATCGGGTCCAGGGGATCTACTTGCTCGAACTCTTGCAGCAGAGCAACCAACCGACCACCACCGCCCAAGTGCTCAACTGCGCAATTCGCGAGATAGGTTCGAACTACGGAACTCGACGCTTACTGTGGCAAGTCGACAGCCAACAGTTGACCAACCCCGGAGTCCGCGACGCATACCGGCGTCTGGCTCTGGCAACAGGCTCGGACTATGAAATCCGACATGCCACCGAGGCCCTCGCCACGGTAGCCGAGCATCCTCTCGAACCCGTTCCTCAGGGCAACCCATAGCGTCTGCGCTTCTCCCACAGTGCCTTGCGGCTGATACCTAAAACCTCGGCGGCCTGCCCTTGGTGACCGCGAGTATAGGCCAGCGCGCGGCGAATCTGCAGCTTCTCGCTCTCAGCCAGCGATACCGGGCGGGCAATATGTTCACCATCTCTGGGCGGCGCCGGATCCAACACCTCACCTCTGTGAGAGATCAGCTCGCGCTCCAACAAATTGCGCAGCTGGCGCAGATTCCCCGGCCAGGAGTAGCGCTCCATCCAGCGCTGAGCCGCCGCCGAGAGGCGCGGCAGCGGACGGGCGAATCGAGACGCCAAGTCGGCCAGTAGGAACTCGGAGATACCAGCTAGGTCAGCTCGGCGTCGACGCAGAGGAGGCAGGTGGAACGCCAACACTTCGAGGCGGTAAAAGAGATCTTGGCGAAAGGCGCCACCCTCGACCCGCAGCTGCAGATCGACGCTGGCAACGCTCAAGAAACGGACATCTGCAAGGCGTTCTTCGCCCCCCAAGGGGGCGTAGTGCCCTTCTGCCAGCAAACGCAGCAGCTTGGGCTGTAGGTTCAGTGGTAACTCCTCGACATGGTCCAGCACCAGGCTACCGCCCGACGCCAACTCAACCCGACCCCGACGGCCGCTCTCAGCGCCGGTGAAGGCACCAGCGAGGTGGCCGAACAACTCACTCTCGAACAGGGTTGGTGGCACCACCCCGACATCGAACTCGACCAGCGGTGCCGCTGCCCGACGGCTCGCCGCGTGCAGCGCCCGCACCAGCGTCGAGCGGCCGCTGCCGGGCTCTCCGAGAATCAGAATGGGTGCGTTGCTACGGGCTGCGCGGCGTATCCCATACAGCGGATCGGCCAGCGAAGGAGACGCCGCCAGTAGCTCATCGAGAGCAGCAGCCGACGGCGAGCCGCTTTCATCCACCTGCCGACCCGGCGAACTCGGCGGTCAGGTCCGGAGCGTCCGACCACAGCCGTTCCAAATCGTAGAAATGCCGCGTTTCGTCTAGAAACACATGCACCACTAGATCACCGCCATAGTCGAGCAACACCCAGGTGCCGCGGTCGAGACCTTCGACATGCAAAGGCCGCACTCCGGCATCGCGCAGCTGCGCGAGAATTGCTTCGGCGATGGCTTGCACTTGGCGCTCGTTGTTGCCGCTACAGATCATGAAGCGATCGGTGAAATCGCTGATCTTGGCAAGATCGAGCACCCGCAGGTCGCGGGCCTTGCGGTCCGCCGCCGCGGCGGCGGCCAGTTGTATCTGGGTTTGGAGATCAGGGCGCTCATTAAGTCGCGGATTCATAGGCTAGCGGGTTCTCTTCAGGAGATGTTCAGGGCGGGAATTCAGGGCTGCAGACTTCCGGCAAGGCTCAAACAGCAGACGTGGCTCGATAGAGATCGTACTTGCGCAAGTAGTCTAGCACCGCTGGCGCCAAGGCTCCGGCCGGTGGTCGCCGACCTGCCTCCAGCGCTCGGCGTAGCTGGGAGGCCGCTAGGTCGACCAGTGGATTGCCGAGCCACTGAACCTGGGCGGCATCTAGGGCGCCTCGCAACTCACCACTTAACACGGCCTCGACCTTGGATCTCTCCCAGCCCGGCCTCGCCAGCACCGCCAAGGCGACCTCATCGACCAATGCTCGCCACTCATGCCAATGATCGAGCTGGGCCAGAGAATCGGCGCCGATCAGCAAACTCAACTCTGCGCGTGGCCACAGGCGATGAAAGTGTCGCACGGTGTTGAGAGTGTAGGTCGGCCCTTGGCGCAACAGCTCAAAAGACGACACCCGCAGCTCCGCATAAGGCAACAAAGCCAGCTCGACCATCGCAAAGCGAGCCAGTGCTGGCGCCATTTGCTGCCCGACCTTGTGTGGCGGATGGGCGGTCGGCAGGAAGATCACTCGGTCGAGTCCCAACTCGCGCAGCGCCGCTCGCGGCGCCGAGACATGGCCGCGATGAATCGGATCGAAGCTACCGCCATAGAGCCCGATCTTCATCCGTCAGCCTCAGCCTTCCGTCCTGCGGCCAGCAGCTGACGCAAAGCGCCGGTCAGCTCACCCAGACCGCTGCGGGTTGCAGAGCTGATCAGCAACAAGGGAACACCGCGTCGCTTCGCCAGCTCGATCAGTGCCGTCCGACGTTCGTCCAGCGCAGCGTCGGTCTTGCTACCAACCAGCAGAGAAGGGCGCTCGAGCAGCGCCGCATCGAAAGCGCGCAGTTCCCCCTCGATAGTCTCCACCGCCTCGACCACGTCGATCTCTGGAGTCGCCAGGTCGACCAGATGCACCAGCACGCGGCAGCGCTCGACGTGGCGCAGGAACTGGAACCCTAGACCGCTGCCCTCGGACGCCCCGGCGATCAACCCCGGCAGGTCGGCGATAACAAAAGTGTCTTCCCACTCGCGGCTATCGGCCACCACTCCAAGCTGCGGTACCAAAGTGGTGAACGGATAGTCCGCAACCTTCGGGCGGGCCGCTGAGAGGGCGGCGATCAGAGTTGACTTACCGGCATTCGGTAGGCCCACCAGACCAACATCGGCGAGCAACTTGAGTTCCAGCCGCAAGGAACGCTCCTCGCCGTCTTCGCCAGGCTGGGCATAGCGTGGAGCCCGTCGGGTGGCGGTGGCGAAGCGGGCGTTGCCCCGCCCCCCCCGGCCACCGGCAGCCACTCGCAAGCGCTCGCCGTCCGCTAGCAACTCGCCCAGCAGCTCGCCGCTTTCGCTATGCCGAACGATGGTTCCGATCGGCACCGTCACCAGGCGGTCCTCGCCACTGCGCCCGGTGCGGTTGGAGCCCTCGCCATGGCGCCCGCGAGGAGCGGCAAAGCGTGGCTGATGGCGCAGGTGGTGAAGGGTGTTGAGTCGTTCGTCAGCGACCAAGAACACTGTGCCGCCATGACCACCGTCACCACCCGACGGACCACCGCGCGGGACGAATTTCTCGCGCCGGAAAGCCACGCAACCGGCGCCGCCGTCGCCGCCGACGACATGGATAGATGCTTCGTCGATAAACAAATCGAAGACCTCGCAAGCCGATACCAAAAAAGCCGCCCGCAGGCGGCCTTCAAGGGAATGCTGAGGGGCGTGCTCTACCTACTCGGCCGGCAGAATGTGGATGAATTTGCCCCGCCGGCCGCGATTCTGAAACTCGACCACGCCATCGACCAGCGCGAACAGGGTGTCATCCTTGCCGCGGCCAACGTTGCGACCGGGAAAGAACTTGGTGCCCCGCTGGCGAACCAGGATCGAGCCGCCGGTAACCTCCTGCCCGCCGAAGCGCTTGACGCCTAGGCGCTGCGCGTTCGAATCTCTACCGTTACGGGTCGAGCCCTGACCTTTCTTATGAGCCATCTGGGATATCTCCTCTCACCGTCACTCAGGCTTGAATGTTCTCGATCCGCACCCGCAGCAGATCCTGCCGGTGGCCGTTCTTGCGGCGGTAGCCCTTGCGTCGTTTCTTCTTGAAAACAAGGATCTTAGGGGCACGGATGTCAGCCACCCGAACAGCGGCCACCTCGGCTCCAGAGAGCACCGGGTCACCCACTTTGACATCTCCTTCGCCACCGACCATCAACACACGATCGAAGATCACTTTATCTTCGTCGCCCGTGGCAGGCAGAAGCTCGACGTCAATCACGTCACCCGGCTCGACCCGGTATTGCTTTCCACCAGTTTCGATCACTGCGTACATGCTACTTCTCCAAACGCTGGTTCGCCCGGCCACTCCCTGGCGGCATCGCTGATCGCGATTCGGGCGGATGCTGGTTGCGCCGTCATGCTTCTCGGTGCAAGGCGGGTCAGGGACCCCGATCCGGGCGCACGAATCTCATGCACCAGACGGCGAAAGCGGAACTTACCACGGCCACAGAACCCCGGTCAACGAAGATCCGCTATCATCGGCCCACCGAGTCGGCGGCATGCATCTGACCGCCATCGGCCACCCGTCCGACCCTAGGAGGCGAACCCTTGAGCGAGGGCCCCGACTATCTGATCTGCCTGGAATGCGAGACTCCGTGCTACACCTTCGAGTGGAAATTCGGCGATGTCATCGCGGCCCAATGCCTGGTCTGCGGCAGCGAAGACGTCGATAGCTTCATGATCGAAGAAGACTACGAAGTAATGAGCACGATGGACCACTGAGGGCTGCGACGGCTACCGCGCCTGGGGATCGAAGGCTGGTTTCCAGCCGACGGACCTCGTGCTAGACTTGCCACCCGAAAGTGGCCGAGGCAGCCAAAGCGCACGACAACGCAACCGCTCTCGCCAACAGACCATTTTGCCATGAATCTCGAAGACCTCCGCACCGTGCATCCAGTGCTTCAGTTCTGCCCCATTGATTACGCAATGAGCGCGGCTTTGGCGTTGCAGACCGCGGGGCACGAGCCCGTCGTGAGCTTGCAGGTCAACGACCGGCCTGACGAGACGCTCGAGTGGACCAGCCGGGCCATCGAGGGATCAGCGTGGGATCCCGTACGAACCATTGAGGACGGAGCAGAGGGGGTGGCGCTTCGATGGGTGCATCACGATGGCAATTGGGTGGTTTCACGTCGAATGCGTCGTGGTGAACATGCGGATTGGCTGTTACATTTCAGGCAGACATTCCAGGCCCTCGAGGTCAGCGGTACCGGTACCTCGAGTGAATCCACCGCACGCCTGACAAAGAAGCTGGCACAAGTCAGCCGGTGCCCGCTTCCAGTGAAGCGAATGGCGGTCGTGGTCTCCTTCGAAGAGCCGGCACTGCAATCGGCAGTCGCGGAGGAGCTGTGAGTTTCACGGCCCTACAGACCACAGCTATCGAAGCGCTCGTAAGCGGGGCCATTCTGCGGGCAGAGCTGCTCGACGACGCTGGCCTTGCCACGGCCCGCGATGCCTGGCGGGAGGTGATGGAGTTGGAGGTCGAGCTCAGCAGCAGGCATCCTGCCGGGTCGGTGCCAGGTGGGGTGGCGCGCGCGGGTGCGGTGCATGCTGCTTTCGCCGCAGGTGCCGATGGGTGGGATCTTGCGGATCGGTTTCTGGCCGAGCAGGACCTGCCGAAGGAAAGGAGACAAGCGATCACTACGGTGATCGCGGAGCACGAAGAGTGTTACTCTTCACAGTTTCCCCGACTAGCCGAGATTCACTCTGCCCGAGCCCTAAGTTCCTGGAAGCACGCGCTTGCGCAGGCCCCCTTGGCTCTGTTCCCTGTCGCGGCCTGATGGAATCCGTCGCGTTCTATTCCTACAAGGGGGGAGTCGGACGTTCGCTGCTCGTCGCGACCACGGCGCGTTTCCTGGCGATGTGCGGTCGCCGTGTCGTGGCCCTCGACTTGGACCTCGAAGCTCCTGGGTTGACGTATAAATTCGGCCTGCCAGAAGCCCCCGCCGGCGCCGTGGATGTCCTGACGGCGATCCTCTCAGGCAGCGACAGTCCGGACCTCTCGGAGATCGCGATGCCGGTCGCTCTGCCCGGCGACAGCGGCTCACTTCTCGTGCTTGCGGCCGGAACGGCGCCATCGACGGCTTATTGGGCACAGGTGGCCGCGCTGCACCGGCCGGCGTATGGCTCCCGAGGCGGCATCGTCGAGGCGGCTCTGGAGTTCCAGGCCAGGATCGCGTCCGAACTCACCCCGGAATATCTTCTCATCGACGCCCGCACCGGCGTGAGCGAGTTCGGCGGCCTCGCGACCACGGCGATGGCGGACCGGGTGGTGCTGGTCTGCACCCGCATACCCGAGAGCGTCCACGGCACCAGCGCGGTTCATCAGGCCCTGAGATCGATGCCCACCCTGGCGGGCCGAGCGCAACGCAGCCTGGAGGTGGTGGTGTCCCGCTCGGCGCCTGGGCAGCTCGTGGGCGACGACGAGCTGAAGACCCTCTTCGGTTCCTGGTTCGAGCTTCCACACGATGCCCGGGACGGTGCGATCGAGCGCACGGCCAAGGTTGCGTCGCGTCCGGTAGTGAGCGAAGGTTGGACGGCCGGTGAGATCACCGGCACCGCGGGCAAAGTCGATTTTCCGAAGTCGCCTCAATCCCTACTCGCTGAATCGCTTTCCTGGGTCGGTCGGACCTTTACGAACCTCGGAGCCCGTGCCGACCAGGCGCGCCGTCGGCTGCTCGAGATCGATGCCGCGATCGATGATCTCACTCGACCGGTGATGCGGCTGGGGCCGGTCCTGCACGCCCGACCCGCCTGGGATCCGGCGGCGATCACCAGGAGCTACGCTGACGGCGAGCGCACGGCGGACCTGGTCATCCACCACCCTCACGGCAAAGTGGGGGTGGTGCTGGAGTACGTCGATGGTGAAGACCCCGCTGCCGTGGCCAGGGCATGGTTCCTGGGGACCTCGGCCCGGATCGTCGTGATCCGCGGCCCGAAGTGCGCGAGATTCGGGTGGGCCGATCGGCAGGTGCATGACTTCCATGGTTACGCCGGCGGTTACCGTCTCCCCCTGCCTCACGACCTCGAACTGCTGGAGCAGCCCGCGGACTTCAGCCTGAAGAGCCTGCTCACCGCGGTGCATCGCACCCGCCTTTACGACGGCGAGATCTTGAGCCATTGGGCCCAGCTGAACAATCTCGGCATCGATGGCGGTAGTCCAGGGGATCGGCAGAGTACCGCCCTCGTGTTGGACACCGTTGCCGGCATGGACGACGCGGAACGCTTCGCCCAATTCGTCGCTTGTGCGGCCAAGCTCCACGAGCCCTGGGTCGAACGTCAATTGATCGGCCAGGAACCCATGCGGCGGCGCGCCCTGACCGAGCTCGTCGCACCGCTGGTCTGGCGTGGGCCGCCCGCTGCGCTGGCCCGGCTGTCCGATAGACGGTTCGGCAACCCCCCACTCCTCTTCGGCCTGCAGTTCCTCGCCCACCACATGGGGCTGCGCTACGATCCCGACGCACTGTTCCGCGACTACAAGCGGCGGCGCGAGTCAGGCGCGGGTCGGTGGATGGAGCTCCGTTTCAACTGGCAGGAGGCAGCCGACACCACACCTGCCCGGTACGAGGCGGAAACGGGCACCGTCCACCTCGAGGGTCTGGCGATCCAGGAAGCCGCCGACCGGGTCGGTACCCCGCCGCGGGCATTGGGCAGCGTCCTGTCGATGATCCAGGCCGTTCGCGGTCTGCTCCATGTGGCGACTGACCTGGACGGCCAGCCGTGGCGAGGCGCTCCACGCAGTGAAGCTACGCAGGTGGTGCATGCCCTCGTTGCTGCGGTGGTTGACCGCGTCCTCGACACCCTGGCCGACCCTGGCCTGCGTGCTGCTTTCGAGGTCGCTGATGCGCTGCATCCGCAAGGCCACGGGGCCTGGCGAGGCTTGCAGAAGGCGTCCAATGAAGCTCTGCACCACGCGATCCTCACGCTCCGACGAGGCCATGCTCCCACAATGGCTCTCGATGCCGCGCTCGATCGCCGCTGACTGTTCGTCCGAGTGGCAGAGAGTAACTTGGCTAGTCCTCCCAGGCTCGCCGGGGGTCTGCATCATCCAGGCGGATCTCGGGTAACCCAGTCTTTCTGCCGTGGTCTAGCAGGCCAGAAAAACGGCGCGGGCCACACCTCATATTCCGGCACATGAAGAACTCTTCGCGACATGAGTTATTGGTGGATCCAGATCGGTAGGCCAAGATCTGCTCAGTAAGTTCTCTGGACACCTGCCGCTCAACCCAAGCCCCTGGGCAACGACTTTACAGGCCCCTCAGCCGCGCTCAGCCGCGCTCAGGCAAGCCCTGGATGGGGATCTGGCCGGTGACCGTGGTGGCATCTTCCTCCCCCATCGCCACCGCTAGACGCAACCGCAGTACGGCACCACCTCCGGGGGCCAGATCGGCCTCTAGATGAGCGTCGTGGGCCTCTGCGATTCGCCGCGCTATCGCCAATCCCAATCCGGTGCCGCCCTTGCGCTGCGAGTAGAACAATTCGAAAACTCGCTCGCGCTCTGCGGCTGGGATGCCGGGCCCGTTGTCGACGATCTCGAGCAAGACTTCCTCGGGAGACTCGATGCGGGCCACCAAGCGCACCCGCGGCCGGGACTGTCCAGCAACCGCGAGCAGAGCGTTCTGGGTCAGGTTGAGCAGCAACTGGCCGATCTGCGCTGCGTCAACTTCGACCCTGGCTCCACCACTACGGTCGTCAATCGTGACCTTCACCGCCCGAGCTTGAATCTCACCAGCCAACACCTCGACCACTCGCCGCAGCAACTCGATCGCAGTCACCTCCCGACGCTCAATCTTCGGCGACCGGGAGTAGGATAGAAAATCGCCCGCCAAATGCTCCAGGCGACGAATCTCAGATCGAGTGATCGACAACAGGCGCTCGGAGGATGCCGAGCCCCCGGTCTCCTGGGCCTCTTCTTCGAGCATCTGCATATTCAAGCTGAGGGAGTTGAGCGGACTGCGAATCTCGTGTGCCAAACCGCTCGCCAAAGTGCCGATGTAAGCCATCCGCTCAGCTTCGCGCGCTTGCTCTTCGAGCTGACGGGTGCGCAGAAATAAGCGCCACACCGCCACGTACGCCACTGCCAGCAGCAGCAGGGTGAGGCCGCCAATCAGCGACGCCTGGCTGATCAGGTCGCGGCGCAAGCCGGCAATCCGCCGCTCGATTTGCTGCTTGCTGATGCCGATCACCAGAGTGCCTAGTTCGCCGATCGGCAGCTCGACTTCTTCGAACAGCCGATCACTACCGGCGAAGGTCTCAGGCAACTCGCCGATATCAACCCGGGTCACCGTGCGCACTTCGTCGCTATCTGCCGACCGGCTCTCCTCTCGGCTCTGCTTGTAGACCACGGTTCCTTGGGGATCTCGGATCTCGACCCCGCGCACGATCTCTCGCTTCTGCAGTAGAGCCTCTAGATTGCGAGTGTAGGTCTGCCGATCTTGCACCGTAGAAACCACCACCCAGAGGTCGGCTTGTCCCAGCTTGTCGGCTTCCGCTTCAAGTTCACGAACCAACGGAGCGGCTTCTTCTCGCGTCTCGACTAGAGCCCGCTCCATGAAGCGCTGCGATAGGCTATTGACGATCAACCAGCCGAAAAGGGCGATGTCGAAAGCAATGAATAGGCCGAGCACAACCGCTGCCAGCAAGAGCTTCCTCGAGCGCGACCGTCGGGCATGCAAGAAACCAGACATGAGCAGCCAGCATAGCAGCCTCGGGCACCCATGGAGCAGTCGCGGAGAGCGCTGCGGGAGTTCGCTGAACCCCCTGCAATGGCTAGTCCAGGCAGTAAGATTGGCGAATTGAATAGTTTGACCGCCTGCGGTCGAACCGGTAGCATCTTTTACAGCTTTGCAGCTCTCGGGGTAAAAATCGGATGGTGGAGAAGACACGGCTGCCGCAGACCGAGCGGCCAGAGGTCAGTTATCGGATTGGCCGCAAGTCGGGATACTTGTGGCAATTCGGAGTGATGGCTTGTGCCGCAGTATTACTACTGAGTAGCTGCTTGGCTAACAAGCCCTCCCCGGCGGAAGAATCCACCGCCCCTTCCTCGGTGGTGATCTCGTACCCCTGGGACATGTCCGGCATCAACGAACTGGTCGCGCCGTCGACGGCCCTCAGTCCGACCCTCAACTACTTTGCCCTCTATCTTCAGTTGCTCGAAGAGCAGCCGGACTTCGCCAACGGTCCGGCGGAGTTCAAGCCTCGCTTGGCGCAGTCCTACGAATTTTCTGAGGACCGCCTAGCCTTAACCTTCCACCTCCGCGACGGCATGGAATGGAGCGACGGCGCGCCGATGACTGCCGAGGACGTTCGCTTCACTTGGCAGGCACAGACCCATCCGGACGTTGGCTGGGACTTGGCCTATACCAAGACCCGCATTCACAATGTCGAGGTCATCGATCCGCTGACCGTTCGCTTCCACTTTACCGAGGCCTACGCCACCCAGATGCTCGACGCCAACAATGGGGTCATCCTGCCCAAACATGCTTGGGGGCAGCTACCGTTCGAGCAGTGGGCAAAGAACCTCAATTGGTTTCAGCAGCGGATCGTGGTCAGCGGGCCGTACACGCTGACCACCTGGGATCCAGGGCAACGCATCGTTCTGGATCGCAATCCACGCTACTTCGAAGCTGGCCTGCCGAAGATTGATCGGGTGATCATCCAAATCACGCCCGATCAAGACAGCCAGATGGCGATGATCCGCGCCGGCCAGGCTCAAATTGTCGAAGCAATCCACCCCAGCCAGGCTCAGGGGGTGATCGACAACCAGGATCTCGAGTTGCTGAGCTACGACTTTCGGCAGTTTGTTTTCCTCTGCTGGAATACTCGACTCGAGCTATTTGCCGATGCCGAGGTTCGCCGCGCCTTGACTTTGGGCATTGATCGTCAGCGGATCGTCGACTCGGTCTATCGCGGCTACGCCAAAGTCGCCTACTCCCCCTATCCATCGTTCAGTTGGGTAAGTAACAAGAATCTTCAACCGCTGGCTTACAATCCCGCGGAGGCCCGACGAATCCTCGCCGCCAAGGGCTGGGTTGACAACGATGGCGATGGCATCCTCGAACGCCAAGGTAAGCCGTTCAGCTTCAGTATCTTGACCGGTACCGGTAACCAGATCCGCATCGACATGCTGGTCTTGATCCAAGAAAATCTGCGCCGTATTGGGATCGACGCTAAGCCGCGAGTCGTCGAGGCTAACTCCCAGATCGACATGCAGAACAAGGGAGAATTCGAGGCGGTGATTTCTGGTCTCGGTATCGACACCAGCTTCGATGTCAGCTATCTGTTCCAGACTGGTGGACTCTACAATTGGGCGGGCTATAGCGACGCCGAAGCCGATCGCCTGCAAGACGAAATCGCCAGCACCATCGAACCAATCACCGCCAAACCGCTCTACGATCGGCTGCAAGAGCTGCTGCAGCGGGATCAGCCACTAACCTTCCTCTACGAACCGCAGAGGCTCGTGGCCGTCCACCGAAACCTGCAGCAAGTCAACCCCAACTCGGTCAATACCTACTACAACCTGCGCAGCTGGCAACTCGCTGGCGACCACTGAGGCGGTTAGTTCTTAGCGGACTGCTGGCGCTGATGCTCGGACTCTTCCTACGGCGGGTCGGCGCTTCTCTGCTACTGATCTGGGTTGTGGTTAGCGCCACCTTCGCGATTCTGCAACTGGCTCCTGGCGATCCAACCAACTTGATCCTACCGCCCTATGCCCCCGCCGAAGCAATCGCTCAGTTAAAGGCCACCTACGGCCTCGACCAGGGACCCGTGCGGCAGTATTTTTACTGGCTGCGCTCGGTATTGCTGAAGGGGGATTGGGGCCAATCGTTCAGTGCCCGGCGTCCGGCCACCGAAGTTCTTGGCGAGGCGCTGCCGAATACCGTGCTGTTGGCTCTCTGCAGCCTGCTGGTGAGCTATGGCTTGGGAATCGGCCTCGGTATTTTGGCGGCCCGGCATCCGGATTCTCTGACCGACCAGGTTATCCGCGGCCTATCGATGGTGCTTTTTGCGGTGCCCTCTTTTTGGCTGGCCTTCCTCGCAATAGAGTTCTTGGCGGTGCGGCTGCCGCTGTTCCCGATCGGCCAGATGCGTTCCCTCGATGCGGAGTTCCTGACCCCTGCGAATCGCTTTCTCGACTTGCTGCACCACCTCGCCTTGCCGGCGCTGACTCTCGGACTGACCAACACCGGCGCGATTGTCAGACTGGTGCGCAACGGCCTGTTGGACATTCTTAACCAAGACTTCATCCGCACTGCCCGCGCCAAAGGCGCCAGTCCAATGCGGGTGATGCTGGTCCACGCCTTGCCGAATATTTCTGGCCCGCTAGTACAGCGATTTGGCATGACACTGCCCTTTCTGCTCGGCGGCTCACTGATCATCGAGGTGATTTATTCTTGGCCTGGAATCGGCCGAGTTGCTTTCTCCGCGATCCAGGCGCGGGACTACCCCGTGATATTGGCCAGCACCGCCCTGACCGGCATCTTGGTCGTATTGGGAAATCTCTTCGCCGATCTGCTGCACGCGTGGATCGACCCGAGGCTGCGCAATGGCTAGAGCCCGGCCGAGACTTTACCAACGCCTGGCGGTCACCTTGCTGGTAGCGATCGCCAGCGCCGCGTTGCTCGCACCTTGGCTTTCTCCTGCTGATCCCACCGAGCAACTCGACAGCTTGGCCGGGCGCCAGCTACCACCCCTGAGCTTCCGCCAGGCCGTCTCCCTGACCGACGGCAGCTGGCTGCTTGCCGAGCAGGCCGAACGAACTCCCGACGGCCTGCGCATCTTGCGCCTCGGTAAGGTCACAATGTTGCCCAACGACACGGTCGCCAACCTTAGCGACCAAGGGGTCAGCGACCACCGCTTCTTCCTGCTCGGCAGCGATCAGTACAGCCGCGACGTGCTGTCCAGGTTGCTGCACGGCGCGAGAGTGTCTTTGTTTATCGGCTTGACCTCGGTCGCTCTAGCGCTGTCCCTCGGTATTCTGGCTGGTGCCGCCGCCGCCCTCGGTGGGCCCTGGGTCGACTTTTTGATCATGCGCACCGTCGATGGCCTGCTGAGCTTTCCTTGGATATTTCTGCTGATCGCCCTGGTGGCGATCTTTCCGCCGAGCACTCTCTCCTTGGTGATACTGCTCGGAGCCACCGGCTGGATGGGCATTAGTCGACTGGCCAGAGGCGAGATCAAATCCCTGGCTAACCGCGAATTCATCGTCGCGGCCCGTTCCGCTGGCGCCCACCCTCTGGCGATCCTTTGGCGCCACCTGCTGCCCAACGCGATGACTCCGTTGGCGGTCGAAGCGACCCTGCGGGTGGGTCGGTTGATCCTGGTTGAGGCTGCCCTCTCCTTCCTTGGCTTCGGCGTTCAACCGCCGCAGGCCAGCTGGGGCACGATGATTGCCGACGGTCGGGGCCAGATGTTCAGCGCCTGGTGGGTGTCGACTTTTCCCGGCCTGGCGCTGGTGGCAACGGTGCTGGCCATCAGCCTCTCCAGCGATGCCCTGCGCGACCGGCTGGACCCCTATCTAGAGGCCCGGCCGGAAGCCTGAATCACCGCTTGCGCCACACCGGTCGACGGCCGGTACGCTCGAAACTCACCGGCACCATGAAGAACAGGAGAAAAACCAAATGCGCGTAGAGTGGCACCAGTGGTGCCGCCTGCTGCTGAACGATCGGCGCCAAGCCTCGAAGTAGATAGAGCACCGCTGGTGGCTGCAGAAGATATAGCAGCCACAGCCGACGCCGCAGCAGCGGATGCACAACCGCCGGCTCTTGCTGGGATTTAGCGCGACGCAGTAGAAAGGTGTTGCCCGCCAGCCAACCGAGAGCACTGGCCAAGCTGTAAAGAGGGTAGAGGCCAAGGCTCAAGCGCCCTGCTAGCGGCACCCAATGCAACAGAGCGGCGGCGGCAACCAGCCAGCAGGCGGTGCACAGAACCAGCGACAGAAGCTCGATGCGCCTCATCTCGAGCCTACCGCGGCTTACACCTCGAACTCATCGAGTTCTTCGCTTTAGAATCTCGATCATTGGCCATCATCGAGCAATGCCTGGTACTGCTCCGCCGACATCAGTCGACCGAGTTCAGCGCTCGAACTGAGCCGAATCTTGACCAGCCAACCCTGTTGCTGGGGGTCCTGGTTGACCAGCTCAGGGGTATCTTCCAACTCGGCATTGACCTCTATCACCTCGCCGCTGACCGGGACAAAGACCTCGGCCACCGCCTTGACCGACTCGATCGAGCCAATCTCGTCACCGCTGGCTACGGTTTCGCCAACTTCTGGCAGGTCGACAAACACAACTTCGCCGAGTTCCTGTTGGGCAAAATCCGTGATCCCGATGACACAGATGTCTTCCTCAACACGGATCCACTCGTGCTCTTTGCTATAGAGACAGTCGTTCGGATACATGCTACAGCTTCCTCGTCCAGATGGTGGGTGTAAGGGAATCGCTCGCCAACTCTGAGTTTACTTCGTCGCGGCGGCCAGGGTGCGTTTGTAGAACGGCAACGGCACGATCGATGCGGACAGATGCCGACGACGGACGGCGATTTCCAAGCTGCCGGCCGCGGCCTGCTCGGCAGGCAGCAGGAGGGTACCGATGGCCTTCTCCAAGGTCGGGCTCCAACTACCACTGGCGACGACCCCGCATTCCTGGCCAGCGACTCGCACCGCATAGCCTTGCCGAGCGATGCCACGGCCATCGATCTCGAAACCCACCAACTTGCGTGGCGTACCCGCGGCCCGCTGTTTCTCGAGCGCCTCACGGCCGACAAAATCGCCCTTGGCGAGTTTCACTGTCCAACCCAGGCCAGCTTCCCAAGGAGTGGTTTCACCGCCGATCTCGTGACCATAGAGCGCCATGCCGGCTTCGAGGCGCAGAGTATCGCGAGCGCCAATCCGGCGGGACTCAGCTCGGACTCAAGTTTGAGCAGCTGGCGCCAAACCGCCGGAGCGGCGGCCGGCGCCAGGTAGAGTTCGAAGCCATCTTCACCAGTGTAGCCAGTGCGGGAAATCAGCGACCGCGCACCGCACACCTCGCTCTCCACGAAGCGGTAGTAGCGCAAGGCCTCTAGGTCGGCGGGGCTGTGCCGAGCTAGCATCGCCGGCGCCAATGGGCCTTGCAGAGCCAGCAGCGCATATTGGTCGGAAAGGTCCTCCACCGTGCAGTCGCCCGGCTCGCGCGCGCGGATCCAGGCCAGATCGCTGGCGATGTTGGCGGCATTCACCACCAAGAGGTAGTCATTCTGCGCCAGTTGGTAGACCAGCAAATCGTCGACGTAGGTGCCGCCCTCATTGAG
The DNA here is from genome assembly GCA_965248925.1 of Candidatus Multivoradales bacterium. Classification (GTDB taxonomy): domain Bacteria; phylum Acidobacteriota; class Thermoanaerobaculia; order Multivoradales; family J023; genus CBDFLE01. Next base: position 658,492 of record CBDFLE010000006.1, read on the forward strand.
TAATGCGCTGTAGTGGGCGCGCCCGGGAACCAGCTTGCTAACATCGTTGGGAGTCAGCTGCTGCAAGAAATCTTCGGCCCCGGGTCCAGCAAGCCGCAACTCGCCCATGTGCGAGACATCGAACAAGCCAGCTCGCTGGCGTACTGCATGATGCTCGGAGACGATACCGGCATATTGCACCGGCATCTGCCACCCACCGAAAGCGACCATCTTGGCGCCAGCTTCGAGGTGGCAGTCGTAGAGAGACGTCCGCCTTGGTTCGCTCAGCTGTTCGGCCATCGATTCCTCCGCGGTTCGAGAACCGGTCCCGAGCTGGATCATCCACCTCGGGCGGGTCAAGATACCACGCCCCCATCGATGCAGGCAGGTCCGGGCGCTGGCTATAAATTTGCAAATCGCATATTATCTATATTTGGCCTTCCCGGAGGTCAATCTAAAGGGGTCCGACAGCAGGAAAGCAGATTGACCGACCGCAAGTCTTCGCCAGCGCTCCCGGGGAAACTCGCCTTGCCGCACGGCGGCAAACTAAACCAGTCGAGGGTTTCTAACCGTTGTCGGGCTTTCTTGCGCGATCGAGCATCCGAGTGGCCACACTGGCGGTTGCAAGGCCGTCAACTGGGTGACGCCGAACTGCTGCTCAACGGCGCCTACTCCCCGCTGGCTGGATTCATGACCCGCAGCCAAGTCGTGGCGGTTTGTCAACAGCTGCGGCTGCCCGACGGCACTCCCTGGCCGCTGCCAATAACTCTCGAAATCGAACCACAGATTGTCCGCCAGACTGCCGCCGTCGGCCACCTGAGCTTGGTCGATACCGACGGCGCCCTCTTCGCCGTCCTCCGCGTCGAGGATCTGTGGCATCCCGACCACCACAGCGAGGCCGCCGCTACTTATGGCACTTTGGATACTCGCCACCCAGGAGTAGCCGAGCACTTGCTGGTCACCAACCGGCTCGCTATCGGCGGGTCACTGCAGAGGATCGTCCAACCCGAGCCAGTCGAATTCCGCGATCTGCGCCTGACTCCCCGGCAACTGCGGCAACGCCTAAGCGAGCACCGCGGCCCATTAGTCGCCTTGGGCGTCCACCGACCGCTGCACCGTCGGCAGGCAGCACAGTGGGCAGGCAGCACAGTGGGCAGGCAGCACAGTGGGCAGCTGCCCGGCGTGGTCTGCTGAAGCCCTTTCCCGGCATCACTGAGCCCTACGAGGTACCGGCCGATGCCGAGTTGCGACTCGACACCGTGCGGCTGAGCCCGACACAGGCGGCGGCGAAGATTATCCAACACCTGCGGGCAGCAGGTTTTTTGCAGCAACGGCAGGAATCAAGGGGTGGCGAGGCGTGAGACCTGCTCGATGATCACTGGCTCGACCGGCACATTCTCCATCCGATTTCGTCGACTGGTCTTCACCGTCGAAATCGCGTCGACCGTCTCCATGCCCTCGACCACCTTAGCGAACACCGTATAGCCCCAGCCGGTTTGCCCTGGTTGGTCGCCAGTCTGCCCCGGAAGGTTGAGGAACTCGTTGTCGACGGTGTTGACGAAGAACTGAGACGTAGCACTGTGCGGCGCACTGGTGCGCGCCATGGCCAGCGAACCACGAACGTTCTTGAGCCTATTGGCGGACTCGTTCTTGATCGGCGGGCGAACCGCCTTCTTGGCCAGATCCGGGGAAAAACCGCCGCCTTGGATCATGAATCCTGGAATCACCCGATGAAAGACCGTGCCATCAAAAAAGCCACTGTCGACATAGGCGAGGAAATTCGCCACCGACAACGGCGCTTCCTCCTCGTACAACTCGATCACGAAGGAACCTAGCGAAGTCTCCAGCCGCACCCGCGGCCCCGCGGCCTCATCCATCGTCGCCTCATCCATCGAAGAAGAGTCTTGGGTCGCGGCCGCGGAGGTGGTTGCTTCAGTCTCACCTTCTTGCGCCTGGCTGACGCCGACGAGTAGGAACAGTGCCGCTAGCAGCGGCAGTAGCACTTTGCGCATGGTCATCTCTCTCTTAGCGGTGAAAAGGGGCTCTGCCGAGGGGCCAATCCACTCCCAGCCCGGCCTCGGTCAGCCAACCTACACCGTCCCCGGTCACCCACGCAAGCACCACCGGCAAGCCGCGACGACTCAGCCAGCAGGCAACGCTTCGCTTTCCCCAGTTGCCAGGCGGCCGAAAAGCCAGGCCTTCGCCATCCCCCATTCCCGCTTGACCGTGGCGACCGAGATCGACAGGACCTCGGCCGTCTCACGGATCGTCAGGCCGCCAAAGAAGCGTAACTCAACCACCCGGCTCTGCCGCGGATCGAGCTTGACCAGCTCCGCCAAAGCGTCGTCAAGGGCGATCAAATCGACCCCCCGCGGGCCGCTACTAGCCAGCGCATCGACCCATGTCAGGCGACGACCATAGCCCCGCTTGGCGGCTCGATGGCTGCGTGCATGGTCCACCAAAATGCGTCGCATCAAACGCGAGGCCACGCCGAAGAAGTGGGCTCGATTCTGCCACTGCACCCGACTTTGATCGATCAATTTGATGTAGGTCTCGTGCACCAGCACGGTCGACTGGAGGGTGTGGCTACCGCGCTCAGCACGAAAATAGTGCTCGGCCAACAGGCGAAGCTCGTCGTAGACCAACGGCAAGAGCTGGTCGAGTGCCGCCTCGTCGCCCCCGTTCCACTCCAACAACAGCTGAGTGACTCCCTTCGTCAGCGCCGCCATCGGTATCCTCCACTCCTCATCTTAGTTTGATCGACAGTCTACAACAGGGTTTGGAGTCGGAAATCACGCTACCGCTGAACACCAAGGTTGGCGCTCGCAATTGTCACGGGATATTGTCATTGCTCTAGCCAACAGGAGATGCCGATGAGTGAGACACGAAGCAACACGGTGACCATCTGCCCGAACGGCCCCTTCGAGGTCAGCGGCTCCTCGAGCCTGGTGGGCCCCGGAAGCACCGCTGAGCCCGGCGAGCCAACCCTCTGGTTGTGCCGCTGCGGCGCCTCGGCCAACAAGCCATTCTGCGACGGTAGCCACTCGCAGATCGACTTCAGCGACCCCGGCACAGTGGCCAACCCGAAGGCCCTGCGCACCGACCCCAAGACCGCCGAAAAGAGCTGCCTGGAGATCACCCTGGCGGCCAATGGACCGCTGATCTTAAAAGGCGCGTTCGAGCTGGTCGACGGCGGCGGGGAGACCGCTGGCAGCGGCAGCCGCGCCGCCCTCTGCCGCTGCGGTGCGTCAGCCAACAAGCCGTTCTGCGATGGCAGCCACAACAAGATCGGCTTCAGCGCCCCCTGATCCGGCGGTTAGAAATCTCGCTGGCCGCTGCGCCCGCGGCTCACCACCCCCTCGACAGTGAACACCAACAGAGCCAGCCAGATGAAGGCGAAGCCCACCAGCCGCTGGCGGTCGAAAGGTTCGCCATAGACCAACACCCCGAGCAGCAGCTGCATCACCGGCGCGATGTATTGCAAAACACCGATCAGCGACAAGGGCAACCGCTGGGCGGCGGCGGCGAAGAAAACCAAGGGTACCGCGGTGGCGACCCCCGAGCCGATGAGCAAGAGATCGGTCGCCCCTGACAGGCGAGTGAAGCTACCGCTATCGCTGATCTGGCAGACAATCAGCACCGCGACTGCCGGCAGAAACATCAACGCGGTCTCGAAAGTCAGGCCCTCCACTGCGGGTAAGGGAGCGATTTTCTTCAGCACGGCATAGATCGCGAACAAGAGCGCGAGCGAGAGAGAGATCCACGGCAAACGGCCGTAGGTGAGGGTCAAGTAGACCACCCCCACCGCGGCCAAGCCAATCGCTGACCACTGGCCGAGGCGCAACTTCTCGTGGAATACCACCACTCCCAGAAAAACATTGACCAGAGGATTGATAAAGTAGCCCAGGCTGGTTTCGACGACGAAGCCAGAATTGACCGCCCAGATGTAGATGCCCCAGTTGGCGGCGATCAGCAGCGACGCGCCGAGGTAGATCCACCTCGTCCGCGGTTCGCCCCAGGCCCCGCGAAGCCTCCGCCAGCGACCGCTCAGCAGCAGCAGGCCGCCGAGGAAAACCAACGACCAAACCATCCGATGAAGCAGGATCTCGAGCGCCGGGACCTCGAGCAACAGCTTCCAGTAGATGGGTAGCAAGCCCCACAGCCCATAGGCACCGAGGGCAAATCCAAGTCCTTTCTTGTCCAACTGATATCCCCTCGTCGAGGCTCACTAGAACCCCGGTGGCCAGCAGCTCGATCTTAGGGGCTACCCTAGAACAGTGGAGCGGCTCAGCAACAGTGCCGCGGCAAGGCGCTCGGCGGCAAATCTACGCGGGCTTCCTGGCGGCTCCGCTGATGACGAGATCCACTAGCTGACAAGTGACAACTCGGCGGCAAAGTCCTCCGGCAGCCGAGTGTCTTGGCGCCGCAGCCGAGTCCAATCAAAGGTGTCCACGAGACTCGCTGGAGTAGACCTCGCTAGGTGCTCGCTCAAACCTAGAGAGTGCGCCATCCAGCCCACCAGCTGGGCGGCTTCAACCCCGGAATCCCGCAGCGCTTTCAAAGTCAGCCCAGTGTCGCGCTTGGAAAGCTTCTCACCAGCGGTATCGAGCACCATCGGCACATGGGCATAGCTCGGCCGCTGGCCACCGAGAGCCTCGATCAGCTGGATTTGGCGAGCGGTGGAATCGAGCAGCTCGCTGCCCCGTACCACTTCGTTAATGGCCATCTCGAGATCATCCACCACCACCGCCAGCTGATAGGCCCACAGCCCGTCGCGACGCTTGAGCACGAAGTCGCCGACCTCCAGATCCACCCGCTCTTCGCAGGCGCCGAACAGTCGGTCGGCGAAGATCACCGGCCGCTCTTCGACCTGGAAACGCAAGGCCGCATCCGGCCTCTCGGCCCTGCGCAGCTGCTCCAACCAGCCCCCCTCGAGCCGGCTAGGGCGCCACTCGGCGGCATAGGGAGATTGGCCGCTCGCACCGTGCGGCGCCTGTGTCAAACCGCGAAGATCACGCCGCGAAAGCCGGCAAGGAAAAAGCCGGCCGGCGTGGTACAAGCGGTCGATGGCGCGGTCGTAAAAATCACCGCGCAGCGATTGCTGGTAGGGACCGAAGGGACCGCCAAGGTCGCCTCCCTCATCCCAATCGAGGCCCAGCCAGGCGAGATCTTCCAGCGCCGCCGCGGCCACACCGACGACAGTACGCGGCGGATCAAGATCCTCAAGGCGCCAGATCAGACTGCCGCCACGACTGCGTACCGAAAGCCAGGCGAGCAGCGCCGTGCGGGCGCTGCCCACATGCAACAGGCCGCTCGGCGAAGGCGCCCAGCGGCCGCGCGGACGGTTGGAGGTGGGGAATGCAGCGATTTCTGACATTGGTGAGCGATAGTACCGCCACCCACCGCGACAGCGGGACGCTGAGAAGTCTCAACGACTCCAAGCAGCCGCTTCGCGAGCAGTCGGCAAGGCAATGTTGATCTCCCCCGACAAACCCAGTTTCTGTTTGCCTTGCCGCGGCAGATCGAGCACCTCCACCGCCTCTCCATACGGCGCCTCGGCGAGGGGTCTAACCATCACCGGCTTGTCCGGGTTGGCGGTCAATCGTGGGCGCAGGTAAGGCAGTAGCTGGCCCCGTCGCATGAGCTGGCCGCTACCCGACTCAACTCTCTGCCGCGAGGCTAGTCTCGCGGATCGCAACCTCCCGCATGCCACCGGGGTGGGTTTCGATCAACTTCGTGCCGCGGCCATCCGTGGCGCGCTCGAAAATGAGCACGAAACCCTCGCTACCAATCTGATGGAAACGGTCTTCAGCCAATGGCAGGAGCTGGTAGGTGCTGCGCTCGCGGAAGCGCAGGTACAGCGTGTCACCCTCCAGCCACACCCGCCGCTTGCCGTAGGTGCCGACCAGTTGCTCGAGCTCGGCGGCGGCGATGACCACCGGCTCGAGTTCGGCACGGAGTGCCGCCGCGACCCGGTCGAGCACCCCGGCGTAGACCTCCTCCTCCTCGCGAACATTCGCCGCTAGCTGCTCTGCGGCCAGCAGGTGGGCGCGCAACAAGGCTTGCTCAGCCGGCACCGCTATGTCGGGCTCGACCCCGGTGCCTTCCCAGTTGGTGCCGGTCACCGGATTGACCGCCGCGCCGGTGGAAACAAAGATGCCGAAGCCCTGCACCGCCTCCAAGAAACCACCCGGATTGGCGCCACCCGCGGTGGTCTCGCCGATCAGAGTGGCGCGTTCGCGGGTCTGCATGTTGTAGGAGAATTCCTCGGCTGCCGAGGCAGTCCGGCGGCTGGTGAGAACATACAGCGGCACTTCGGGTAGGCGCTTGCCAGGCACGTAAGGCAGCGTCCAAAACTGATTCGTAACCTCGCCTTCTCGCCAGTACAGACTGTTCAAATGCACCGGCGAATCGGCGGCAAAGAAGTACGAGCACAACAGCTGCACCATCGCCGGATCACCGCCGCCATTGCGCCTCAAGTCAATGATCACCGCCGCTGAGTTGGCCAGCGTACCCATCGCCGCGGTCGCCACTTCCGCCGCCACCTCGACCGGCAAGAACCCTCGTAGGTCGAGATAGCCGATGTTGCCATCGAGACGCTGGATGGCATAGAAGCCAAAATTGCGCCGTTGGGCACTACGCAAGCGGCGAGCCTGGTTGGCCTTCTGCTCTTCGGGGGTGGCCTCCTGAGTGCGCCCTTGCCAGTACTCAGGCGGCCGCCAAGAGACGCCGAAGTGCCCGTCGTACTGACGCAACTCCTGGCTTAACGCGCCGGAGAAAGAGCGCACATCCTGATGCTCGTGCCAACGGTCGGTGGTGGCGGCGGCGCGCAATTCGCCGGCGATCTCTGCCGCCTTGTCGGGATAGACGTAACGCTCTTCGATCAGCTCGGCCAAGCGCTCCAACACCTCGCCGCGCAAAGCGGCGCTCAGGGCGGGTGGCTCGCTGGCCTCAGACCTTGTCCACGGTGTCGCCCCTGGCGCCAGGCTGATACCGGCGACCAGCAAGAGAAAGAGAACCACTCGACGATTCGAGGTAAGACTGTACGGACGCATCGGCAACCTCCTGGAGGATCATTGTTCCAGCTTGGTTTCAGTTCTTAATGACGAGATTCTGCCTGCCAAGGTTCCTTATTGGGCAGGATGCAGCTCGACAGCAGCGCCGGCCGAAAGGCTACAATGGGCCACCCAATTCGTGTCTACCGTCTGCCAGCCGTGGAGGTCCGCCGCAGCAATGACCCAGAACGCCGTTCAGAGTTCTTGTCAGATCTCGCTCCAAGTCAACGGGCAGACTTACCAGCGGACGGTCGAGCCGCGGCTGCTGTTGTCCGACTTCCTGCGTCACGACCTTGGTCTCACCGGTACCCATGTGGGTTGTGAGCACGGTGTCTGTGGTGCCTGCACCATCCTGATGGATGGTCAGGCGGTGCGCGCGTGCCTGCTTTTCGCGGTGCAGGCCGACGGCGCCCAGCTCGACACGGTCGAGGGCCTGGCCGAGGCCGATGGCACCCTGCACCCCTTGCAGGCCGCCTTTCAAGAGTCCCACGGCTTGCAATGCGGCTTCTGCACGCCGGGTATCCTGATGTCAATCCTGCCCTGGCTGAAGGAGAATCCCGAGCCCAGCGACGATGACATCCGGCACGCCCTGGGCGGTAACCTGTGCCGCTGCACGGGATATCAGAACATCGTCAAGGCCGTCCGCCTGGCGGCCGAGAGCCGGCGCCGGAGCCGGGCATGACGAGCCGCTTTTTCGGTCAGCCGATCAAACGGCAGGAGGATCCCCGCCTGCTGCGCGGCGAAGCCCTATTCGTCGACGATGTGCAGCTGCCGGGGATGCTGCACGCCGCCTTCCTGCGCGCCGACTTCGCCCACGCCACCCTGGCTGGAGTCGATCTCGACGGCATCCGCGACCGCCCTGGAGTGGTGGCCGCCTACAACGCCGAAGACCTGGGCGACTACTGGCAGCCGGGACCGCTGCTGGTGCCACCGCCACCGATCGACGACCTGGTGTTCCACGCCCGCACCCAGGTACCGCTGGCCAAAGACAAAATACGCTATGCCGGCGAGCCGCTAGCGGTGGTGGTCGCCGAGAGTCGCTACCTGGCCGAAGACGCCGTCGCCGAACTCTATGCCGACTGCGACCCGCTGCCGCCGGTGGTCGATATCGAGCGCGCCCTGGAACCCTCAGCGCCGCGGGTTCATGACGACCTCGATTCCAACTTGGCCGCCCACGTGGTGCAACGCAAAGGCGACTACCCGAGCGCCCGCGCCGCCGCTACCCACTTGATCCGGCGCACCTTCCGCTACGACCGCGGCACCGCCGCGGCGATGGAAAACCGTGCCGTGGTGGCCGACTGGGATCGCCGGGGCGAAAAGCTCACCGTCTGGGACACCACCCAAGCGCCGATACCGATTCGCGGCGGCTTGGCCGACATGCTCGGTCTGTCGGCATCTCAAGTGCGGGTAATCGCCCCCTTTATCGGCGGCGGCTTCGGCCCCAAGATCATGATGTTCTATCCTGAAGAGGTGCTGATCCCGTGGATCTCGATGCGCCTCGGCCGGCCGGTGAAGTGGATCGAGGATCGGCAGGAGAACTTCTTCGCCACCACCCACGAGCGCGGCCAGGTACACGACGCCGAGATGGCCCTCGACGCCGCTGGCCACATCCTCGGCATCCACGACAGCTTCTTGCACGACACCGGCGCCTACGACCCCTACGGCCTGACGGTACCGATCAACAGCCAATGCACCCTGCTCGGCCCCTACGCCGTGCCCCACTACGAGAGTGAATTCCGCGCCGTCTTTACCAACAAGCCAATCGTCACTCCTTACCGCGGTGCCGGCCGCCAGCACGGGGTGTTCGTGATGGAGCGGCTGCTCGATCTGGCAGCTGAAAAGCTCGGTCTCGACCGGGTGGAGATCCGCCGCCGCAACTACGTTGCCAAGGATCAATTCCCACAGCACCACGAGATCATTTACCAGGACTTCACTGAGTTGGTCTACGACAGTGGCGACTACCAGCCGGCGCTCGAACGGGCCGCCGAGATGATTGGCTTCGAGGGCTTCGCCGAGCGCCAGCGCCAGGCCCGTGCCGCTGGGCGTCAGCTCGGTTTGGGCATCGTCTCCTACGTCGAAGGCACTGGCATCGGCCCCTACGAAGGCGCCCGGATCACCGTCGAATCAAGCGGCCAGGTGTCGGTGGCCACCGGCATCGGCACCCAGGGCCAGGGACACTACACCAGCTTCGCCCAGATCGTCGCCGACCAACTCGGGGTCCAACCCACCGACGTGCGCCTGGTGACCGGCGACACCGCCGAGTTCTACTGGGGCGCCGGCACCTTCGCCAGCCGCGGCGCGGTGGTCGCCGGCAACGCCATCCACGCCGCCGCCCTCAAGGTGCGGCGGCGGATCTTGCACGTCGCCGCCGAGGAGCTGGAAGCCGCCGAGGAAGATCTCGAATTGGTGGACGGTCAGGTGCGGGTCAAGGGAGCGCCAACAAGCGCTATCACCCTCGGTGAGCTGGCCAAGCGCGCCAATCCCTTGCGCGGCGCGGTCAAGCCCGGCACCGAGCCCGGCCTGGAAGCCACCGACTACTTCGGCCCCCAACGTGGCGCCACCGCCAGCGGCGTTCACGCGTTAATTCTGGAGGTCGACCCGGAGACTTTCCAGGTCACTATCGAGCGCTATGTGGTAGTCCATGATTGCGGTCGGGTGATCAACCCGATGATCTTGGATGGCCAGATCCATGGCGGCGTCGCCCAGGGAATCGGCAACGCCTTCTACGAACAGCTGGTCTACAGCGACCAGGGCCAGCTGCTCAACGCCTCGTTCATGGACTTTCTTATTCCCACCGCCACGGACGTGCCGCCAATCGAGGGCGATCACATCGAGACTCCGTCGCCGCTCAATCCGCTGGGCGTCAAAGGGGCCGGCGAGGCGGGGGCAATTCCGGTGGCCGCCGGTTTCGCGCAAGCCATCGAAGATGCCCTCGGCCTTGAAGGGCTGGAGATCTTGGAGATCCCCCTCTCACCCAACCGCTTGTTCGAGCTGGTCAACGCCCACAACGCCCAGACTGCGGGAGGCGAACGATGAAGCCCGCACCCTTCGAATACCACCGCCCGGAGACCCTCGCTGAAGCCCTGGCGCTGCTAGCCGAGCACGGCGACGAGGCCAAGCCCCTGGCCGGCGGCCAAAGTCTGGTGCCAGCAATGAATTTTCGCCTCGCCCAGCCGGGGATCTTGATCGACATCAACCGCCTCGACGGCCAGGGAGCCGACCTGCTCGGCGGCATCGAGCCAACCGCCGAGGGGGGAGTGCGCATCGGCGCCATGGCCCGCCACCGCGCCGTCGAACTGAGCCAGCTGATCCGCCAACGCGCGCCACTGCTACACCAGGTTATGCCGTCGATCGCCCACCCCCAGATCCGCAACCGCGGCACGGTGGGCGGCAGCCTGGCACACGCCGATCCGGCCGCCGAGTTGCCGGCGGTGATGCTGGCTTTGGGCGCTCGCTTCTTCCTCCGCAATACCACTGGCGAGCGCTCGGTTGCTGCTGAAGATTTCTACACCGGCCTGTTTGAAACCGCTCTACGACCCGGCGAGCTATTGGCCGCCATCGAGGTGCCACCCACCTCGGCGGGCAGCGGCTCGGCGTTCCTGGAGCTGTCGCGACGCCAGGGTGACTTCGCCCTGGTGGGAGTCGCCGTGCATCTGGAGCGGGCCGCGGACGGCACCCTCCGCCGCCCCAAGATTTGCTACCTGAGCGTCGGCGACGGACCGGTCGAGGCTCGGGCGGCACAAGCGATGCTCACTGGCCAACCGCCCTCGACCGAGCTGTTCGCAGCCGCCGCAGCGGCTGCCGCCAAGGACGATGTGGACCCGCCCGCCGACATTCACGCCTCGGCAGATTACCGGCGGCATCTGGTCCGGGTGCTGACCCGGCGGGCGCTCGCGGCAGCACTGCCCTGAATTAACAAACCGCTCAAAATACAGAGCTTACGACGACGACTTGCTATTGAACGCGGTTCCTCGCCAACTTTCTCGTCCGCCGTGGCCGATCTGGCGCATGGACGTCGCAGAGAGGAGTAGACACTCAGATCTGCCCCTTTTCTTGCGAGGTACCCATGCTACGAATCCCCAAACACCTGATCCTGTGGGCAATGCTCACCGTCAGTTGGCCCGCTCTCGGCCAAACTCCCGAGCTGATCCTCGACATAGCCACCATCGGCGACAGTGCCGCTGATCTCCGTCCTTCTTCATTCCTGTCCGCAGGTGGAGTGACGGTCTTTTCCGCTGACGATCAACTGCACGGCACCGAACTCTGGATCACCGACGGTACCGCCGCCGGCACCGAGATGATCATCGACCTATTCCCTGGGCCCACCAACAGCAACCCGGTTCCATTGGCCGTCTTGGGCTTGGACTTCTTCTTCGTCGGCGAAGACGTCATCCATGGGAAGGAGCTGTGGAAGACCGACGGCACCACTGCGGGTACCGAGCTGGTGCTCGACATCCTGCCCGGAACCGGGGGTTCGTTTCCCAGTCACTTCGTCGTCCTGGGCGGCAAGTTGGTCTTCAAGGCTCTCGGCAGCTCAGGTGATGAGCTGTGGATCAGCGACGGCACCACCGCTGGAACCGAGATGGTGGATATCAATCCCGGTCCAACATCGTCGAGTCCTGATGACCTGGAGTTGGTCGGTCTAACTGCCTATTTCTCCGCCGACGATGGCACCCACGGGCGCGAGCTGTGGCAGACCGATGGGACGGTCGCGGGTACCGAGCTGGTGGCGGACATCGAGCCCGGTGCGGTGGGCTCGGACCCTCACGGTTTGGAACAGACCGCCTCAATCGTCGTGTTTTCGGCGGAGACAGCAGCCTCGGGTCGCGAGCCCTGGCGCAGCAATGGCACAGCCGTCGGCACCACGCTGCTCGACGACATCGTGCCTGGCTCCGGCAGCTCGAACCCCTCTCAATTCAGCTTTGACGGTGCCACCGCGGTCTATTTCGTGGCCGATGACGGCACCACCGGGGCTGAGCTGTGGAAGGGCGATGGTAGCGGCGCCACCTTCGTCCGCGACCTCAATCCGGGAACTGGTGGAGGTTCGATCTCGCAACTCACTCCCCTGGACGGCAAGATGATCTTCTCGGCCAACAACGGTTCTGCCGGCCAAGAGCCCTGGGTGTCCGACGGCACCTTCGCCGGCACCTTCATGCTCGGAGATCTGGCGGTGTCCCCAGGTATTACCAGCTCCACACCCAACAGCGTTACAGTCTTTGACGATATGGTCTACTTCGCTGCCTTCGGTAGCAGCCTCGGACGAGAGCTGTGGCAAACCGATGGAACAGCCCTGGGCACTACGCTGGTCATCGACCTGGATCCAGGCAGCAGCGGCTCGAACCCCACCTCCTTACACGCTACGGCCTCCATGTTGATGTTCCAGGCCGAATCGAGCAACGAGCTGGGCATCGAGTTGTGGGTCAGCGACGGCACGGAGGTCGGCACTGAAACCCTCACCGACACCCAGGAATTCAGCTCCGAGCTCACCACTCCGGTGTTTGTCGGCGACCTCGCCTTCTTTCTCGCCGACGAATCGGTTCACGGCGAGGAACTATGGATCAGCGATGGCACCGCCTCTGGCACCTTCGTGGTGGACATTCGCCCAGGGCTTGACAGCTCCAACCTAGCCGACCTGACGGCCTGGGACGATCGCCTTTTCTTTGTTGCCGACGACGGCGTCCACGGTAGAGAGCTGTGGGTTTCTGACGGCACGGTTCTCGGAACCGTGCTCTTTGCAGATCTGGAGATTGGAGCTTCAGGCTCCAACCCTGGCCAGCCCACCGTGGTCGGCGACCAGCTATTCTTCAGAGCTGACGTGGGTCTTGAGCAGGCCGAGCTGTGGGCCAGCGATGGCACCGAGTTGGGCACGGCTCTGGTCAAGGACATCTGGCCCGAGGATGACGAGTCTTCGTACCCCGATAATCTCACCCGGGTGGGGGATCGGTTGTTCTTCACCGCCGAGAACGGAGTCGACGGCGACGAGCTGTGGATCAGCGACGGCACTGAGGTGGGCACAACGCAGGTACTCGATATCCGCCCCGGCAGCAGCGGCGCGAATCCCGAGAAGCTCACCGACGTCGACGGCGCCATCTTCTTCTCCGCCGATGACGGGGTCGCCGGACGCGAGCTGTGGACCAGCGACGGTACCGCTTTTGGCACTTTCTTGGTACTCGATATCGAAAGCGGCTCCAACGGCTCTCGCCCCGAAGACTTGACCGCCTTGGGCTGTTTACTGGTCTTTGACGGAGACGACCCGCTGACCGGCGATGAGCCCTGGGTGAGTGATGGCACGGCCCTTGGTACTTTCCCCTTGGCAGATATCGACCTGGGAAGCTTAGGCTCGGATCCGACGGATTTCCTGTCGGTCGGCAATCTGGTGTTTTTCAGCGCCGAGGATCCTCTGACCGGCGACGAACTCTGGGCCACCGATGGCACGATCGCCGGCACAGCATTGGTGGCTGACCTGGTACCGGGCGCCGTGGGCTCCAATCCACGCAGCCTTGCCAGCGACGGTGAGCGCCTGTTCTTTGCCGCCGACGATGCTGCCGCTGGACGGGAGGTCTGGCAATCCGACGGCAGCGAGGCCGGGACTCACCGCTTGACCGATCTGTGGGCCGGAGCCGCGAACAGCGACCCCGAGCACCTGGCGGCATCCCCGGATGGCCGTTGGCTGTTTTTCGCCGGCTGGACTGAGGCGACCTGGGAGGAGCCTTGGCGGCTGGACGTCGAAGTACCACTCTTCGCCGACGGCTTCGAATCTGGCGACACACTGGGCTGGGATATTACTGGCCCTTAACTTTCGGCCCGCTTCGCGGCCTGGCGGCTTGCCTCCAACCACTGCGGGTCCGCCAAACCCCAGGTCGCGAGGGTGCTCAGGCAGCCGCTAAACAACACGTCTGCTTCCGCCGTCAGGCCCTGAGCTTCCAAAGCCCGGGCGAGCCCGCAAGCCGCCTCTGCCACACGGGGATGGCCGGGATCGAGAAACGACTTGCGCAGCAGCAGGGCGTGGCGAAACAGCTCGGCTGCTTCCTCCAGCCGGCCTTGAGCCAACCGCGCTGCCGCCAGCAGGATCTCGGTGTCGGCAAGGCGGTAGTCGCTCTCGGCTGGCCCTGCCAGAGTCGCAAGCACACCCGCCAGGGAATCTGCAGATTCGTCGACCCTCCCAAGGTGCAGCAGAACTCCAGCTAGCTGAACGTCTAGGAAGGGATCGCGGTCTAGGTCTCCCCGAGCCCTGTCTGAGCTCTGCAGCAGCAAGAGAGCCTCTTCCAGCCGGCCCTGGAGCTCGATCACCCGCGCCAAGTTGCGGTTGGTGCTGGCAATCTGCGGGTGCTGCTCGCTCACCAGACGCGACCACAGATCCAAAGCCTGGCGTAGCACCGACTCCGCTTCTTGTAGCTTTCCCTGAGTCGCCAATGTTGCCCCCAGGTTGTTGAGCGAATTAGCAGCCGCCGTCGACTCCTCGCCGTAGACCCCCTGCTTCTGGGCCAGCAGCCGTCGTTCCACCGCCTCCGCTTGATCCAACCGGTTCATCCGCAAGAGTGCCGAGCTGAGATTGCCTCGGAGGGTCAACAAGAAAGGATGTTGGTCACCCAACTCCTGTTCGACCAAGTCCCGCGCCTCGCCAAGCAGGTCCACCGCCTCTTGCGGACGGGACTGCTCCAGCCTAAGGATCGCCAAGGAATTGAGATTCGACGCGGTAGCCAAACCCGGCGTCGGCTCCAACTCGCGGCGCAGAGCAAGGGCATCCTCCAGAAGGACCGAAGTCTCCTCGGCCGTGGCTGGCAACACCATGGCCAGATCCTGCAGGCACTGCGCCACCGCTTCCCCCTGCATTCCCAGCAGCCGGCGATGGTTGGCCAAGGACTGCCGCAGCAAATCCTCGGCAACCTCGGGGTCGCCCGCAGCAGCCTCCAACTTGGCCAAGTCGTGGGCAATAGAGAGGCCCTCGAGGTCATCGGCACCCCCGAGTTCCCGGCGCTGGGCTAGGGCCCGCCCCAACAACTGCCGGCTACTTTCGAATTGGCTGTGCGCCCGATGCGCGATGCCGAGCACATGCCGCAGCCGTGCCTGCACTGCCGGCTGGTCCGCCAACTCGTCGATCACTCGATCCGAGTAGCGCTCCAAAAGCTCGTCGACCCGCATCGACTTGCCGTCCGGGGTCTGGGTGGGATTCGCCAGCTCGAAGAGCTCTACCAGGACGCCGCTGACCTGCTCGGCAGAGTTGCGTTCCAGTCGGGCTTGGTCGCGTTCCTCGGCTAGCGCCCGGGACTGCAGCAAAGTCGTGATTGTGAACGCGAGGCCCAAAAGGACCAGAGCAGTGACCGCTACTACTCCCCACCGATGCCGCTGGACGAAACGCCCGGCGCGGTAGCGGATCGTGTCCGGACGAGCACGCACCGGCTCTCCTTCCAGATGCCGCCGAATATCCTCCGACAGCTCTTCTGCCGTACCGTAGCGCCGTTCTGGGTCCTTGCGCAGGGCTTGGCCGACGATGGTGTCGAGATCACCGAGCAACAGCCGGCGCCAGCGCTCCGGCCGGAGGCGCCGAGCGGCGGCCAGCTCCGCACCGTCTGTCCCGCCACCGGCTGGGCGAACTACCGAGCTGGGTGCCGCGGGCTCGATCTCGCAAATCGCGGTCTCCAGCTGCGCGCTGCTCAGCTCGGCACCGGTGAATGGCCGGCGACCGGTCAACAACTCGTAGAGCAGGATTCCGAGACCATAGGTATCCGTGGCTAAGGTGATTGACTGGCCGCGAATCTGCTCTGGCGAAGCGTGCTCCGGAGTCATCAGGCGCTGCTGCGACCGAGTCAAGCCGAGCTCGGGTTCCTCCGAGCTGAGCAGCTTGGCGATGCCGAAATCCAGCAGGTGAACCTGGCCATCGGGGGAAACAAGAATATTCGACGGTTTGAGGTCGCGGTGCACCACCAGATTCTGGTGGGCGTATTGTACCGCTTGGCAAACCTCCCGGAAGAGCTTCAATCGGTCGCTGATCGGCAGAGCTTGTCGGTCGCAGTAGTCGGTGATCGGCAGGCCTTCGATCAATGGCATGACCAGAAAGGGACGACCATCGTCGGTCATGCCACCGTCGAGAAGCTGGGCGATATTGGGATGTCGCAGCCGCGCCAATATCTGCCGTTCGCGTCGAAAACGAGCCGCGATCTCGAAGGCCTGAAGCCCAGGACGGATGACCTTCAGCGCCACCAGATGGCGATAGTCATCGACTCGCTCGGCCCGGTAGACGGTGCCCATACCACCACGGCCGATCTCCTCGATCACCTGGTAGGCCCCGATGCGCAGCCCCTCCACGACCGTTTCGCTTTCCGGGTGAGCTTGAAACAACTGTTCGATCTGCAGCCGGGGAGGATCGCCGTGGGCAGCCAGCATGGCCTCTACTTCGCTCCTCAACCCGGTGTCCACCGGGGTGCCAGGACCGTTACCTTGTTCGACCTCCAGCCACCACGCCAAACGCTCCTCGGGCGCAACTTCCAGCAGCTGCAAAAAGAGCTCCCGCACCCTGCGCCAACGGCCTTCGTCCACCGGTCCTACCCGCCGCTGCCGATCATCCATCGGCAGGTCCGATTTCACCCAAGCCAGCGATGAGGCCCTCGGCACCCAGGTCGCCAGTCACCTCCTTGCGCAACCAAGCCCGGGCGCAGATCCAATCCCGACGAACTGTGCGCACGGAAATCCCCAGAGCGGTCGCCACCTCTTGCATGTCGAGGCCGGTGAAGAACCGCAGCTGTACCACACTGGCCGCTCGATCGTCCACCGCAGCCAAGCGGGCCAGGGCGTCGTCCAAGGCCAAGATCTCGTCGGCCTGCCGGGTGGTGAGAAAAGCTTCGGCCTCGTCGAGCGGTACCGGGGTGGCACCGCCGCCACGCTTCAGCCGCTTGCGGGCTCGGGCATAGTCCACCAATACCCGACGCATGGTGCGGCTGGCGGCGCCAAAGAACTGTCCGCGATCCGCAACGCTGACCTTGCCGCCGCCGAGCAATCGCAGATACGCCTCATGAACCAACGCCGTGGTCACCAGAGTGTGGTCCGGTCGCTCGCGACGTAGGTTCTCTCGGGCGATTCGCCGCAACTCCCCATAGAGCAGCGGCATCAAATCGTCCAATGCCTCGCGCTCCCCTCGCCCCAGGCAGTGCAGCAGGCGGGTCACCTCGCCGGACTTCTCCATCACCCGACGAACCTATCACTGGCCTACCCGTCGCTCGCTCAGCAGGCCAGCATCAAGCGACAGTTCCTCTGGTTGATTGGCGCGGCCTGCCAGCGCCGAGCAGCGAGGCCCGAGCGGGCCGGGGACCAACGACTGCTCAGCGGCGTGCCGGATCGAGATGGAGCTCACCGCGAACCGGCTCCTGATCTCAGCAAGCCTACCGGCCGGTGAAGCGATCTCCGTCCAGAGATTCCGCGGGCTTAGCATCCTCCTGAGCGGCGATCTTGTAGAGATAGCGGCGGCCACGCAAGAAGAGCTCTTTTCCGGCGATCGCAGGAGAGGCATCGAAGTCATCGTCGAGCTGATTCTCGGCCAGCACCTCGAAGCTGTCGCCAGCGCGGAGTACCACCGCCGCACCATCACGGCCAATGACATAGATCCTGCCGGCCGCTACCACCGGCGAGGCATAGACGTTGCTGATCCCCGGCAAACGCTGCTCGGTGAAACGCACCTCACCGCTGGCGGCATCAAGACAGGTGTAGATGTTCTTGAATTGCTTGATGAAGCACAACCGCTCGCCATCGAGCACCGCAGAAGGTACGTAGGGAGTGTGTCGTTCGTGGGTCCAGAGGAGCGCTTCGCTATCTGCCAAATCACCCTTGGCCTTCGCCAAATCGATCGCCTGCACGACCTGGCCACGGTAGCCGCTCGCCAAGTAGACCACCGAGCCGAGCGCCAACGGCGTCGGAATGGTGTTGACGGTCATGCCGCCAAGAGTCCAAAGCTCTTCACCGGTAGCCAGGTCGTAGCCGCGGCTCTTACCGGTGGCGGGCACCACAACCTGGGCCCGACCCTCGACCTCGACCACCAACGGCGTGGCCCAGCTGGTCACCTCACTTGGCCTCTCGGCGCGCCAGCGCTCAGCACCGGTGGCGGCGTCGAGCGCCACCAGGAATGAGTCGCCTTCGTGATCTCAAGTCAAGACCAATGTATCGCCGAACAGGGCCGGCGAACTACCCTCCCCAAAACCGTTGCGAGTGGTCATATCGCCGAGGTCGACTTGCCACAGCTGCTGACCGTCGAGATCGTAGGCGAACAAGCCGTTGGAACCAAAATTAGCGAACAACCGTCGACCGTCGGTGAGCGGCGAGGCCGATGCCCAGGAGGCATCGATGTAGTGACTCTCGTGGGGCACTCGCTCAGCAGCCGTGCGCTGCCAAATCAGGCTGCCGTCGTGGCGCGAGTAGGCCAACACCAGAAAGCGCTGCCTAACCGGTTCGACAGCCGGCGGCCACTCCTTGCGCTGCTGCTTGTCGGCCGCCACCTGCTGCGAGACGGCATAAGCCGCCGGATCTACGGCCACGGCGCTCAACACGAAGACCCGATCGCCCCAGACCACCGGCGAGGCCAATCCGAGACCTGGCAGCTCGATCTTGAAAGCGACGTTGTTGTTCTCGCTCCAAGAGATCGGCGGATCACCGGCCGGACTCTGGCCGGTGTGGAGCGGACCGCGCCACTGCGGCCAATAGCCGGCAGCCTCTTGGGCTGCCAAGGCTAGCGCGGCGAATTGTCCTACGATGACGACAGCTAGCAACACGATCCGATCTAAGCGCATCAGCAGACTCCTCCTCTTGTTTAGTACATCCATCCTAACTTCCGTTGGGACAAGTACAGACCTTCGGCAGATGTTTCACGCCGCCGAGCAGGGCACACTATAGATCGCCGGCCCGATGTCGAGCCGGCCTCCCTGATCGGAAGCCCTGCGTCTTCAAGGCCCGGCGTCGTTGCCGGGCCTTCTTTTCGTGCACTCAGAACGTGCGTTCAGAACGTCGACCTCGCATGCAGATATCTCATACAGATATCTATAACTCTGCTCCAACCTTTGTTAGGACCAAATCCCAACGCGGGTCAGTGGTCCGACATCGCAGCCGCGGCCAGTATTGACTCGCGGCTGGCACTGCTTTTCCGATCAACATCGACACTCAGAGGATTCTGACATGCACGCAGAGACTGCCCTCGCGAACCCACTTCGTCCTACCACCCTCAACTCGGTCGAACGCTTGTTGAGTGTGCTCTTGATCGGCCTGGTGTTGAGCTTGGTCGGCGCCGCTTCAGGTCATGCCCAACCACAGGTGACCGCCTCGGCGGCGGAACAGATCAGCCTGGTGCAGCAAGTCAAGGCGAGCCGCAACCCGGCCCAACGCAAGATCTCCTCACAGTTGCTCCAGGAACTCGACCAACAGCGCGGCGCCGCCTACTTGGCCCGGCTGCCGAAACTCCAGCCCAGTTCCTTGCTCAACGCTGACGGCACTTTCCTCATAGACATGACTGCAACCGTCGACAGCGACCTCTTGGCCCGCGCCGAGGCGCTCGGCGCAACCGTGATCAACGCTTTCCCACAATGGAATAGCGCCCGGCTACGGTTGCCTTTGGATGCACTCGAGGACCTGGCCGCTGAGAGTGCGGTCAAGAGTCTTCGCGCCGCCGACCTCTACATGCTGCAGATGACCAACACCACCGAGGGCGATATCGCCCACGGCACCGCGGCGGTCCGCGCCGCCACCGGCGCCGATGGTAGCGGCGTCAAGGTGGGCTCGATGTCCGACAGCGTCGAGTCCCTGGCCGCCCTACAAGGCACCGGCGACCTGCCGGCGGGGGTCACTGTGTTGGCCGGTCAGGCCGGTACCGGCACCAGCGAGGGCACGGCACTGATGGAGATCGTCCACGACATGGCCCCCGGCTCCGAGCTGTTCTTCGCCACCGGCCAGGGTGGACAAGCGCAGATGGCGCAGAACATCATCGATCTCGCCGCCGCCGGCTGTCGGGTGATCAACGACGACATCCTCTATTTCGTCGAGTCGGTGTTTCAGGACGGAGTGATCGCCCAGGCGGTCGACCAAGTGGTGGCCGCTGGGGTGCAGTACTTCTCCGCCGCCAGCAACTCCGGCAACCTCGACGCCGGCACCGCCGGGGTCTGGGAAGGAGAGTTCGTCGCTACCTCCCTGCCCACACCGCTGGTCGGCGCCGCCGCTGCCGCCCATGACTTCGGTGGCGGGGTGAACAACAACCTGATCACCTTCGACGCACCGGTGCTAATCACCCTGCAATGGTCCAACCCGCTCGGCGCTGCCAGCGATGACTTCGATCTGTTCGTACTCGACGCGGCGCTGGCCAATGTGGTGGCGTTCTCGACCAGCGTCCAGGACGGCGACGACGATCCGCTAGAAGTCATCGATTCGACCGCTCGCGACGATGCTGGCAACCGCCTAGTCATCACTCAGTTCGGCGGCGGCCCGGCCTTCCTGCACGTCAACACCCACCGCGGCATGCTGAGCACCGCCACCGACGGCCAGATCTTCGGCCATCCGGCGGCGGTAGGCGCCATGGCGGTGGCGGCAATCAACGTCGCCACTGCAGGTGGCGGCGAGTTCGTCGGGGGTCTAGGCGTGCCGGTCGAGGCGTTCAGCTCTGACGGTCCACGGCGGATCTTCTTCGACCCCACGGGCGCACCGATCGCAGCTGGCGACGATTTCGACCTGCGCGGCATTCCCACCGGTGTGGTGCGGCAGAAGCCAGACATTACCGCCGCCGACGGTGTCTCGACCGCCACACCAGGTTTTGACCCCTTTTTCGGCACTTCCGCTTCGGCCCCCCACGCCGCGGGTATCAGTGCCTTATACCAAGACCTATTCCCAGCGGTGCCAGCTGACGTCGCCAATGACCTCTTCAAATCGAGTGCCCTCGACATCGACCAAACCGGCTTCGACCGCAACTCCGGCGCCGGCATCGTCAACATGGGAGGGGCAGTCAACGAGACGATCTTCTCTGACGGTTTCGAGTCCGGAGACACGGCTGCCTGGTCGAAATAGAACACCGCCCAGAGTCACCACTGGCGATGCAGAGCCGATCATCCTGCCCTTGGGATAGACTCCCCGCGCCATCTATACGCCTCCGAGTTCGTCGGGGGCGTTTCCCGTGAGGAGATATATCCATGAAGCTCATCGACCTATCCCAGCCGCTCAATCAAGACTGCCCGCCCTGGCCCTACTATCCGCCCTTCGAGGTCAAGTACATCAAGCGCAAGGCCGAGCACGGGGTCAACGCCCAGTACATCCAGACCTCGAACCACATGGGCACCCATCTCGACGCGCCACGCCACTTCGTTACTGGCGGTATGACCATCGACGAGATCCCCATGGAGTGGCTCTGCGGCCCCGGCGTGATCGTCGACCTGAGCGACGCTATGGACGACTGCGCCGTCTACACCCCGAAGATGATCGAAGATCGGGTCGAGGTACGCGAAGGCGACATGCTGCTGCTACACACCGGCTGGCATCGCTACGCCCAATTCGGCAGCCAGCCCGACGAAGAGAAGTACATCCACCTACACCCCGGCGCTCACCCCGACATGGTGCAGTGGCTGCTAGACAAGAAAATCCACATCTGGGGAGTCGACTGCATCTCCACCGATCACCCGATGAACCTGCCCATCGGCCGCTTCCTGGGCAAAGGCATGCACGGCCACTGCGACCGGGTGCGGGCCCTGTGCGAAGAGAAATTCGGCGCCGAAGGGATGCAGGAGCTTTTCCCAGATTCGGCTTACCAGCTGACCCACAACGCCCTCTTCCCCCACCACTGCATGCACATCGAGAATCTAGGCGGCGACCTCAGCCTGCCCGAATTGCAGAACCAGCGTCTCACCTTGGGCTGTTTCCCGTGGAAGTTCAAAGGCGGCGAAGCGGCCTTCTGCCGCACGGTGGCCTTTCTCGACTTGGTATGAGTCCTACCATGGCTAAGGCCGTCGAAGAATTCGTTGCCAGGGCGGCCGCGGCCCAGCGAGTCACGATGGCCGAGTTACGGCAGTGAGCGGCCGATGAGAAGAGCCCTCCTCGGTGCGCTGCTGATCGTCAGCGGCGTAATTCACTTGCTGCCGCTGACCGGGGTGCTCGGGGCGGACAGCTTGTCGAAGCTCTACGGCCTAAGCTTCGAGGATTCTGGCCTGTTGATCCTGATGCGTCACCGGTCGGTGCTCTTCGGCCTGCTCGGCGCGCTATTGGTCTACAGCGCGTTCCGGCGCCGTCTGCAAGGATTGGCCATCGCCGCCGGACTGGTCAGTGTGATTTCGTTCTTGATCCTCGCCGGGGCCGCGGACAGCTATGACCAACCCATCGGCCGGGTGGTGACCGCTGACTGGGTGGCTTTGGTCTGCCTGGTCCTCGCGACAGGTCTTCGGTTGAGCCAAGGCCGCCAAGCACCTGAGCCTCGACCAACTGCGCTCGCTGGCGGCGAAGATGCTCGGCCGAATCGCCGCTGAAAGCCCGGCGACCGACGCATGAGAAAGGCGTTTCTGAGTACGCTACTGATCATCGCCGGGGTGATCCGCTGGCTGCCAACGGCAGGAGTCTTGGGGCGGACAAACTCACCAAGCTGCACGGAATTAGCTGCGAGCAAGACGAGTTGACCGGAGCGACCTTGGACACCAGGACACTGGAAGTCGTATCTACAAGTAGCTGTGCAAGACTCCACAGCATCAAAGGGCCCGCGAAGAAATAAGTTCCGAGTACCGAGACGTAGCCCGGTACGCCGCAGGGAGCGCAACGCCGTAAGAGGCGATGCATGAGTGGCCGATAACCGGAAGTTATTCCTTCACGGGTCCCGACCCAACGAAGCTCAACTCAGCGATGCTCGACACAAGACTAACGAAACGGCTTCTGCCAATGGTCTTCCTGATCTGCTGCGGCGGCAGCCCGCTAGGCGCTAGCACTGCCCCATTGACGCTGCCGGACCTCGAAACCCCTCGCTCAGTTCGCGAACAGCTTCCTGAGCGAGCTCTTGCCCTGGCTTGCTCCGACCTGGAATTCACTGATTGGCGAGCGCCAGCCGAGTCCGGAAAAACTGGCCTCCTGATCACCTTGCTGATGGATCTAGCTGAAGAGCACGCTCCACTGCTGCTCGATGCCGACTGCGACCAAGCGCGGTTCCTAGCTGCAGTTCTCTTGCAAGAAGCCGTCACCGCGGCCAACCCTGACGTACTCGCCAAGATCCGCCAAGCTTCGATCCAGATCAGCCGCGAAGACTCTGCGGCGGCGCGCGATCTTGCGGCCTACCTGCTCAGCATGACCGGACCGCCGACCGCGGCGGTCCTGAGGGCCCTCGAGCAGATGCTGTGGGACCCAGATTTCGAGATCTGGGCGGCGGCGATGATCACGATCGGCAAGTTTGGTCCCGCTGCGAGCGAGCTCGAATCCGCGGTCGAGGTGACTTCCACAGCCCATGACTCCACCGACTGCAGCCAATCGGTGCTACGCGCCTTGAACACTTCCGAGGCCTTTAAGGGGACCGCCTGCCAGCAGGCCCTCCGGCGAGTCCGCATGGAACGCCGGAGGGCCTCAAAGATGCGAACCTTGCCCCGCGGTTTGACCGGCTCCAGACCTACCACCAGTGCCCCAGACTGAGCTGCAGCCCGCAAGAAGTACTTGGCACGGCCGGAACTGCACGGCCGGGGCTTTTCCGAGATTTCGTAACGCCCGCAAGGGCTAGAGAGTCGCGCCCCTGATCTGAAGGCTGCAACCGCCCTAAAAACCGTAACGGCCAGGCCAAGTCCAACCCTGGGACTCGACCTGGCCGCACCTGCTAGTCGCCGCTTACTTAGCGCCAGCGGCAAGCTGTTGGCAGCTAGGGCTCTTGGTAGTAGTACGCGTTGGTGCCGGAGAGGTAGAACGCGTTCGTACCTGCCGGGGCGGAACCCAACCAGCAGCCACTACCGTCGAGGATACCCTCATCGCAGCTGCCGCTACCCTGGATGTAGACGGTGTACTGACCGCCGCCGGTGTATTGCCCGTAGTAGTCCGAACCCGTGTAGCCCGCCGGCGGTGTGGTTTCGCACAGCCGGTAGACACCCGGTATGTAGGTGACCGTCGTCCAGCCGAAAGGGCAAGCCGGTATCGGGCCGCCGAGTCTTAGCAGTCTCAGCTGAGGCTTGGCTCCTGAAGTGATAAGCGTGACTGACGCGCCAAAGGGGTTGACGACGGTGTCGACACAGCCATTGCCGTCCCACGGATAGCCCGTCGGACAGCTGGACTCAGACTCGATGTAGTAGCCGTTGTTGGCAATGAATGGTGTCGAGCCGGCCGGTGGGCTGGTAACCACACAGTTGGCATTGTCCCACCAGGCATCGATCGTCGAACCGTCCCACCACAGCACATCGGGCAGACAGTGCAGATCGGGATTGCTGCCGCAAACGGTCAGCAAGTTCCAGGCATCGGGGCTTAGATCGAAAGACCACAGGGTCCAGTGTGGGCGGGGGTCGGGATTCCAGCCAGACCAGAAGGTCCAGTACTGCGCCCAGGCATAGAGCTCCATGTCCGCCGCCACCAGCTGTGCATCGATCTTGAAGCAGACCGTCGGCGCATCCTGGAAGAACATCTCGGCGTCGGCGTAGATTGGGAAGTTGATGCCAACGACGGTGCCATCGATACCGATTCCACCACGCACAATCAACAAGCTCAAAGTCGCGTAGCCATCGACATAGAGATTCACTCCAGGAGTCAACCCGACCTGCAGATCGTCGTTGGCGGTACACCAACCACCGTCGCGGTAAAAGTTGACGTAGAACTCGAGCGCTCCTGTAACCGTGAAGCTCAAGGTCAGCGGACCGGCGATAGGAATCGGCGGCGAGCTGATGTCGAACAGGTCGACGGACTCTTCCCACAAGGTGTTCGCCGCATCGACGGTGCAGACCTCGGTGTCGTCAATGTTGGCGATCTCGTTACCGACCAGCATGATGAAGAAACGGAAGCGGCGTTCCTGAGCACTGATCCGCTCGGTCAGCAGCTGCACTTCGGCGATGTCGAACTGGTTGCCGAACACCTGGGCCTCAGCCCCGGCCTGAAGGTCGATCAGGTACGGCTCGTCCTCGACCAAAGCGCTGGCGCTGAAGGTGGCGCTGGCGATGTTACCGCCGAAAGTGTCGGACCAGGACCAATCGATCAGCACGTCGCGGGCGTAGCCGACATCAGTGCTGAGGCCGGCCTCGGCGCGCTCGGCGATCACCTGCTGGATGGCTTTTCGCACCGACCGGGCCGGCTCATTTGGGTAGTGCCCGAGCAGCAGTTCCTCGATCCGCGGCGATTCGATCTTGCGCATCGCGACGACCGCCGACAGACGGCTCAACATGTCCTTGGATCCGAGGTAAGGCGTCAGCAACCCGAGAGAGCTGTTGAACCCGGCGTTGCCGAGAGCGCGCATATAGAGCACCGCCTCGTCAGCGTCGGCGGCGAATCGCAACCCGGCGTTCAGATCTTCGACCAAAGCGGCAGCCCGGCGCTTCGCGCCAGCGTCGCTCAAGGCATCGGCGTAGGCGCCAAGCGCCAGCGTCGCGGCCGGCCAGCTGGCCTGCTGGTGACGGCCGGCGATGGCGGCCACCGCCGCCACCAAAGCAGGACTCGGAGCATCGAGCAGAGTGCTGAGACCGAGGATCCGCTGGGCTGTGTCGGCGTCGATCGCGCCGCCGAGCAGGTGATCGACCAACGTCGCCTGAGCGGCGACGCTGCCCTCGCTGATCAACAGCGATGCCAGCGAGCGGGCGAAGCGGCCGGTGGGCCGAAGACGCTCGATATGTCGGCTCAGGTGGGAGATGCCGGCGGCGTCGCCGCGCACTGCCTGGGACAGTCCGCTGAGCAGCTCCCCATGACTCGGCTGCTCGTGCAGCCGCTCCACTAGCTCAGCGATCTGCTCGCTATTGTCCTCGTCCACCGTCGACAGGCCGATCGCCGCCGCCACCGGCAGACGAAGCATGTCGCCACGGCGCAGACCCTGGCGCAACTTTCCAGTGTCATGCCTCATCGACATCGCGGTGAGCGTCATGTTGACCGCCGCACGCACCTTGACCGTCTCGTGGTGATAGTGGGCGCTGACCACCGGATCGGAAGCGTCGGGCTGAGCAATGATCACCAGCTCGTCGATGTTGACCTGCGAGATGACGCAGCTCTCGAGACTAAAGTTGATGCTCGACGTATGCGTCAAGGCAATGTTCTGTGCCAACTTGCGGCCGTTTTTGCCAGCCGTGTAGTCGGCCTCGCTCTTGGTGCGCGACAGGACCACCTCGCGTTCGCCACGGCTCACCGAGTAGTTCGCCGAATAGCTGCCTGAGATATCGCTCTCGAACACCTCGTACTGGTCGTCTGCGCGCAACGTCAGATTTAGAGCATTGACCAATCCGCGCTTGAATGTAATGACCTCCGGAATGTCCTCGCGACCCACCGTCACGTCGACGATCTGGCCATCGCTCGCCTGAGTAAAGTAAAAGACCTGGTTGATGGTCTCGCCGATCTCTTGCTCACCGGCCGACTCCACCGTCTTGTCCTCGACCAGCTCGGCCACCGCCACCTCGCTCAGCTGGACGGCGTAAGTGCACAGATTGTCCTGGCTGGCCACCGCAGTTAGCGACACCGTCGCCTCGCCGGTCAGGGTCGCCGAGTTGTAGCCCGAGGTGGCCACCGTCTCGACATCCGCTTCACTGGTGAAGATAGCGTCGTAGTCGTAGATCAGGCTCTGGCCGACACGGCAAGCCAGCGCCGTCTCACCGCAGGCTACGGCGGCCTGCGCCGCCGGCAGCGAGCCGAGCAGCATCGAGAGCGCCAGTCCTAGTACCAGCGACACCTTTCGCAAGTGTGACCGTTGCATGATTTCCCCTTTCTCAGTCATGACTCCTCCTTCCGACTCTCGGTCTCGAAAGTCGCGTTGGGAGTCGGCCGAGGAGTCTCAAATTGAGCACTCGCGCCGACTCTGTTTCGGTTGTCGGGGATAGATTCGCCGCCAGCTCTTGCAATCTGACAGTCGCGGCTAAAGCACCAACGCCGCGCCCGCCTGCACTCGGGCCGGGATTATCTTGGTGGCCGAGCGGAGATTTGTGACCGACGGATGAATATCCCTACACCGGCGCTCGGCGCTACAATCGAATTCGATGAATACTCAACACTCCGACTTCGAGTTCCTGCAGAAGCCCGCTAGCGAGTTGCGCCGGCGGCTAGAGACCGGCGAGTTGTCGGCCAGCGAGCTGACGGCGGCCAGCTTGCGTCAGATCGACCGCGCCAACCCGCGGCTCAACGCCATCTGCACGGTCTCGGATCAAGCCCTTGACGAGGCCCGCGAACTCGACCGACAAACCGCCGCCGGCCATCCTCGCGGGCTGCTGCACGGTTTGCCGATCGGCATCAAGGACATCACCGAGACCCAGGGCCTGCGCACCACCTACGGCTCACCCCTCTACGCCGACCATGTGCCTGAGGAAGACGCTGAGGTGGTGCGCCGCCTGCGAGCCGCCGGGGCGGTGATCCTGGGCAAGACCAATGTGCCGGAGTTCGCCGCCGGCGGCAACACCTTCAACGAAGTGTTCGGCGCCACCCGCAACCCGTGGAATCCAGCCCGCAGCGCCGGCGGCTCCACCGGCGGCGGCGCGGCGGCACTGGCCAGCTGCATGGTGGCGCTGGCCGAAGGCACCGACCTCGGCGGCTCGCTGCGCATGCCGGCCTCGTTCTGCGGTGTGGTGGGCATCCGCCCGTCGGTCGGCCTGGTGCCAAATTGGCCCACTCCATTCGCCTGGGACACTCTCAGCGTGCATGGACCGATGGCCCGTACCACCGAGGATGTCGCCCTCTTGCTCGAAGTGATGGCGGGGCCCAGCCGGCGCTCGCCGCTGTCCCAACCCAATGCTGGACGGCGCTTCGTAGAGGCCGTGCGGCAGCGCCGCGGCAGCGGCCTGCGGCTGGCCTACTGTCCTGATATCGCTGGCATCGGCATCGATTCGCAGGTCGAGAGGGTGTGCCGCTCGGCAGCCTTGGAGTTGGCTCAAAGCGGTGCGCAAATTGAGGAGATCGAACTCGATCTGTCCGCGGCCCGCGAAGCCTTCCTCGCCCTGCGCGGACTGTGGATGGTGACCCATCACCGCCAGCACTTGCAGCAGCTCGACCGGCTCGGCGCCAATATCGCCGGCAACATCCGCGCCGGGCTCGAAGTCAGCACCCACCAGCTCGCCGCGGCCGAGGCGGTCCGCGGCCAGGTGCGCGACCAATTGCGACAGCTGTTCGAGAAATTCGACCACTTGCTGACCCCAACCATGGCGGTGCCGCCATTCACCGTCGAGCAGAACTACCCGGCCCTTGTTGGCGGTCGCGAGATGGCGACCTACGTCGATTGGTTTGCCCCCACCTTCGTGCTTAGCATCACCGGGCTGCCGGTAGCGTCGGTGCCCTGCGGCCGCGACGACGGTGGCATGCCGGTGGGCTTGCAAGTCGTCGGCCGCAGCTTTGGCGAAGAGCAAGTTCTGGCCACCGCCGGATTGGTGCAAGACGCGCACCCAATTGGCCTACCGGACCTCCCCTAGCACCTTGGGCACAGAGCAACTCAGCCAGCCGCGCCAGCTGGCCGCCATCGCCCGTTCCACAGGGTGGCTGATGGACGCCCTTCGAGCCGCCCACGAAGTGGCTGCTCCCGACTGGCACATCGGCGGCGGCGCCATTCGCGACGCCGTGTGGGACCACCTGCACGACCTCGAACCGAGGCTGCCCCGGGATATCGACGCGGCGAGCGCATCGAGCCGGTGCTCATCACGACCCTCCGAAACCTCAGAGCAACCCCATCTCCAATCCCCTGAGCACCGCCCGAGTCCTATCCCTCACCCCGAGCTTCGACAGGATGCTCGAGATGTGGTTCTTCGCCGTCCCCTCGGCCAGCGCCAGCGACTCGGCGATCTCGCGGTTGCTCAGACCGCCGGCGATCAGCCGCAGCACCTCGGTCTCGCGGCCGGTCAACGGGTCGGGCGGATCGAGCCCTCCGACGTCCACCTCGAGCTTGGCGAAGCGACGCTGCACTCCCTGGGTAACCGCCGGTTGGAAGTAGGTGCCGCCGGCAGCGACCGTGCGGATCGCCCGCCTTAGCTCGTCGAGTGACACGTCCTTGAGCAGGAAGCCGCGGGCGCCAGCGCGGACGGTCTCGATCATCAGCGCTTCGTCGTCGAAGGTGGTGAGCGCCACCGTCGGCGGCAGGGCGTTCCGACGGCTCAGCTCTTCGAGAACTTCGACGCCGCTGAGCTTCGGCAGCCGCAGGTCGAGCAGCACCGCATCGGGCCGTTCGCGACAGATCGTCTCCACCGCTTCTTCCCCGTCCACTGCCTCGGCCACCACCTCGACCTCTGGGGTCAGCCGCAGCAAGCTGAGAATCCCCTCGCGGACCAGCGCCTGATCCTCGACCAGGCAGAGACGGATCACGCCGAGGCCTCCCACTCCGCCCGCGCCGAGGCCGAGAGCGGCAAGCGCAGCCGCGAGCGAAAGCCCTCGCCCGGGGCCGGGTCGATCTCGAGCGTCCCGCCCAATCCCTCGATGCGCTCGCGCATCCCCGCCAGCCCACTACCGGGCACGAAGCAGGCCGCCCCCGTGCCGTCGTCTCGTGCCGAGAGTTCCAGCCAACCGTCGCGCCGCTCCAGGTCAAGCCAAAAGTTGGCGCCGCCGGAGTGGCGTACCGCGTTGGTGATCAGCTCCTGGACCGCGCGCACCAGAGCGTTGGCCCGCGCCGGGTCTTCGATCACCAGGCGGTCAGTGGCGGTGAGATGAACGCGCGGCCTTGGGATTCCGGTCGCCAAACCCCGGAGCGAAGCGGCGACATCCACTGACCGCCGATCGCGCAAGGTGCGCACAGTGCGACGCAGATCCTCGAGGATACGGCCGGTGATCTCGCGCGCGCGGGCCACCGGCTCCGCTGCCGCGCCGTCGCCAACGTGGGCCGCGACCTCGAGCTGGAGACTCAGCGCGGTCAGGTGATGGCCGAGCCCATCGTGCAACTCGCGCGAGATGCGCAGCCGCTCGGCTACCCGTGAACTCTCGGCCAAGAGTTCACGAGCCGCCTCGAGCTCAGCGTTGGTATGCGCCAACTCGCGGCGCGCCGCCGCCTCTCGCTCGGCCATGGTCACCGCCAGAAACGCGAAGAGTTGGAAACCGACGAACGCCGCGGTGACCGCCAGCCCTGGCCCCACCGCGTTCTCGCGACTGAAGATCAGGGCGAGCAGCGCCGACTGCCCGACTATCCAGGCCGAAGCCTCCGCCACGCTGAACAGGACGGCGGTCTGGGTGGCGACGATCACCAGAAGAGCGGCTTGCAGCGGATCACCGGCGGCCGCCGTGGCGGCCAGAGCGCTGATCGCCTGCACTCCGAGCAGAAGAACGCGAGGCCATCGCGGCCCCTCGATCAAGCCCAGCCAATAGCCGGCGAAGAGAGCGGCGAGAAAGGTCAAATGCGCGCTCCCCCAGAGTGCCAGCGATGGCCCCATATTTGCGCCCGCCGCGTTCGCGAGCTGCCGATTCCAGCCGGCCAACCAGTACGGCAGGCCCACCGCGGCCCAGGTTAGTAGCGCGGCACCGAGCATCAAGCGTCCTCTCAAGGACCGTCCTTCCATGCCTCCAGTATGCGGCATTCCCGGTCCGAGCGGGAGGTGCCGAAAGTCACCCTCGAGGCGATGACTTCTGGCACATGCGCGCGGCCGGGGCGTCCCCTAGGGTGATAGAGAACCGCCGGAACACCGGCTTGAACGAAAGGAACTGACACCATGCGTACTATATCTTTGTCGCGGCTGAGATCGTTGTTCCAGCCCGCCGCCTGGCTGCTCGCCGCCGGCTTCGGCTCTGCGGTGCTGCTCGCGCCACCGGTATTGACCGCCCAGCAAGGCGGACCGGACCCCGGCCCAATCGCCTCGCAGCTGCCACCCTTACCGGTCGCCAACGGCGAGGTTGAGCTACCGCTCGGCGGCGACTCGCCCTTTGCCTGGGTGGCGATCGCCGACGGTCCGGCGACCGACCATCAGGAAGGCCAGCTGAGCGTCCACTACACCATCACCACCGGCCGACCCGCCGGCGCGGGCCTGATCTTCCGCGCCGGTACCCTCGACCGTCTCGACCGTCTGCAGATCGAGATCCGCGGCAACCGCTCCACCCAGCTGGTACCTACCTTGCGCGACACCGCCGGCGGTGTCTACCGCTTCCCGGTAATTCCTGTGCAGGTGGGCAGTCCGCGTTTCCACAGCTTGCGCGTAGAAGAAATGCAACACTTCCCCGGCCAAGCCGAGGGACCGGATCCTGGGAGCTTCGATCCCGGCGAGGCGATCCTGCTCAGCCTGATCGACATCTCCGCCTTTACCGGCGCGGTTCCTGCCGGTACTGAGATCGAGTGGACCGTGTCCAGCTTGACCGCCGTGCTCGAGAAGGAGAGCAAGAAGACGGCCGCAGCGACCCGGACCACAGCCCGCAGAATCGCGCCAACCGCTCGTGCCCGCCGGGCCCAAGCAGAGCACGCCGAAACCCGTTTCTTCGAGGTCTTCAGCGACCCGCTCGGAGACCGGCCGCTGGACCGTTCAGCAGCGCTCAACGACCTGAGGATCGCCTTTTTCTCCAATCCATCGGACCCGCGGACCGCGCTGTTGCTCGGTCTTAACTACCTCTGGCTGGTCGCCGAAAGAGACCCCACCGATCCACGGACGATTGACTTCTTGGTCCTCGCCGAGCACTTTCTAGAGCGCGCCCAGCGGCTGGCTCCTGACGACTATCGCATCCCGAGTTGGCTGGTCCCCACGCAGCAGGGGTTGGCCAGCATCGACGGCGACGCCGTGCGCGCCGAAGAACTCGAAGCGGCGCTCCTGGCCGCCTACGCCGAGGACCCCGACTTCCATTCTTTCTCTGTCGCCTTGGCCGGCTTCGGCTCCCCCCGTGGCTCCGAGCAGTTCAGCCGCGGCCTCCGAGCCCTGCGCAGCTCCAACACGGCTTGCCCGGATGACGACCCAACCTGCGACAACCGACCCCGCTGGCCGCACAACCTCGAGGGTTACTTGACCTTCGCCGCCGACTACGAACTCAAGGCCGGCAACCGCGACGCCGCCCGCCGTCTGCTCCGAGAGGTGCAGGCCACCCCCGATTACCCCAGCTGGCCCTACCGCGGGGAGGTAGAGGACCGCCGCGCCAACCTCGCTCTCTACGCCGACCTCTACGCCAACACTGACCCCACCGACGACCCACCGGCGCTGGTGATCAACAGCCGGCATTCCTGCCAAGTCTGTCACCGAGCGGAGTGAGGCCCACCGGCGTCATTCGTCCGTTCTCGCGATCACCGCCAGAAGTCGCGGTGATCGTCGCTGCTACGGTGATGCACTCGCCGAGCGTTGGCGCGGCAGCTCCCTTTCACCGTAAGCAATCGCCAGAGCAACCTCAGCGGCGACCTTCAACGGATCAACCATGACGGTGGCGGCACCCGAATCACCAAGGGAGACAGAGATCTCGGTACAGCCAGCGACCACACATCGGGCACCGGCAGCATGCGGTCTATCGACCGCTTCTTCCAGCGCGTCGCGGTGTAAACGACCGGTCTCGCTGTCGCCCGCGCTGCCAAACTTGATGCCGTCGCGAACTCGGCTGCCATCGCCGAGCAAATGGCCGTAGATGGGACCCATGGTCAACGCCTCCTGCAAGTGATGGCCATCGTCGAGGCCTTGAAGACCGACCCACTCGAGCCCAGGCGCCAGGCGCTGGGCGACCTTGGGATAAAGCCGGCTCTCCAGCATCGCGCTGACGCCGAGAACTCCCACCCGCGCATCCTCACCGACGAGCGCCACCAGCCGAGTAACGACTTCCGCGACCATGTGCACCAAGGGTAGAGGCGAGCGTGGCTCGATGTCGTCGAAAAAGATGTGGGCCGTGTTGCATGCGATCACCGCGAAGTCGGCCACCGGATGCAGACGTTCGAGACTGCGCAGCAGTGCGGGCACCGGCGACGGGCCGCTGGCGAAGATGGCCTGAGCGAAGCTCGGCGTAGCCGGGATCGACGAGAGCAACCAGGCTGGATAGTCCTGATCTCGCGCTGTTGCGCCCATCGCTTTCAACAGGCAGCGCTCGAACTCCAGATGAGCGTAGGGGCCGACTCCGCCAACGATGCCGAGGATTCGTTCTTGTTTCATTGTTCTGGCACGGCGTGCGCTCACCGGCTCGGCGATCGAAACCGGGCGCATGCCATGCTCCCCTACACTCTTCATGGTGTCTCCCCGCCACCACTTTGGCCCAGATTATGTCCAGGGCTGGCCCCTTGCCCTTCTCTGCCGCGCACTGTCTCAAAGATCTCTCGCGCCAGAATAGGCAAGGCTGAACCGCGAAAGTCCCGGTCGGACATGTAGCGGGTGACGATCTGGTCGTTATCCGCCATGCGCTCAATCATCAACTCTTCGATCAGCTTGCGGATACCCAGCTCAAACTTGTCGAGCGGGTTGGCAAGGGCGGTTTGCACGATTCGCTCGCTGTTGCAGGCTTTCTCTTTGATCTGCTGGAAGAAGAGCCGATCCTCTTCGGAGAACTGGGTGCCGAAGCGCTCGTTCAGCACTTCGATGATCTCTGACAAGGGCGCCTTCTCCTCGTCGACCGCCCCGGTGCCGACCTCGGTGGGGCTCCTGACGTATTGCGACTCACCTTCTCTGATGTCGATGGCGCCGGAGAACACCCGTTCGAGGCGGTAGTACTGCAAAGCCACCTCGTCGCCCACCTGGACGATGGAGGCATCGCGATCGAGGGGCAGCTTGGTCAGCAGGAGGCGGCCGTAGCTGTAGAGCATCTCCAAGTCGGCATCGGCGTAGGGCACGATCTGACTCAGGAAGGCGTAGACCCGCACGTAGCTGGAGAGCTTCTGGCGGAAATCCTCGCGCCTCTCCTCATCCTCGATCACCCGGAAACGGTCGATCGCCGGCTGCAGGTGGCTTTCCAGATGGGCATGGTCGGCGCTGTTCTGGCGCTGGGTGGGTTTGTAGAAGACCTGGGCGAAGGCTTCTACCTCGCTCCAATAGTAGACCTGCATGCCGTCGAGCTGGTGCTTGAGCTGTTCGAGCTTCGCCGGGTCAGAGGACTCATCCAGCTCGGTCTTGTCGTA
Source organism: Candidatus Multivoradales bacterium (assembly GCA_965248925.1). Lineage (GTDB taxonomy): Bacteria > Acidobacteriota > Thermoanaerobaculia > Multivoradales > J023 > CBDFLE01. The sequence goes on from CBDFLE010000006.1 coordinate 692,632, forward strand.
GTAGGGCTTGAAGGCGCGGAAGATATTCTCTGCGTCGTTGACGAAGTCGAGCACGAAGGGGGCGTCCTTGCCCGGGATCTTGCGGTTGAGCCGCGACAGGGTCTGCACCGCCTGCACCCCATCGAGGCGTTTGTCGACGTACATCGCGCAGAGCAGGGGTTGGTCGAAGCCGGTCTGGTATTTGTTGGCGACCAGCAGAACCTGGTAGTCCATCGAGGCGAAGCGAGCGGCCAGCGCTGCCTCGCCGATCGCTTTGCCGGTGACCAGATCGGGGTTCATGCCGGGCTCGGTGTACTCGATCCCCGAGTCGGGGTCTAGTACCGTGCCGCTGAAGGCCACCAGGGGGCGGATGTCGCGGTAGCCGTGCTCTTCGAGGTAGCGCTCGAAGGCGAGCTTGTAGCGCACCGCGTGCAGCCGCGAGGAGGTCACCACCATCGCTTTGGCCCGGCCACCCAGGCGCGGCAGCACGCTGCGGCGAAAGTGCTCGACGATGACTTCGGTCTTCTGCTCGATGTTGTGTGGGTGCAGGCTCATGAACTTGGCCAGCGCCCGCGCCGCCTTCTTCTTCGGCACTTCCGGGTCGTCTTCGGCCGCCTTGAGCAGCCGGTAGAAGACGGTGTAAGTGGTGTAGTTGGCGAGCACGTCGAGGATAAAGCCCTCTTCGATCGCCTGGCGCATGCTGTAGAGGTGGAAAGCCTCGGGGGTGCCATCGCCCGTCGCGCGACCGAATAGTTCCAGGGTCTTGCCCTTGGGGGTGGCGGTGAAGGCGAAGAAGCTCAGATTGGGCTGCCGGCCGCGGGAGGCCATAATCTGGTTCAACCGGTCCTCCCAATCGACCGAGCCCTCGGCGTCCTCTTCTCCGCCGGCACCGAGAATCTCCTTCAGCTCTCGCGCCGTCTCCCCGGTTTGGCTGGAGTGGGCCTCGTCGACGATCACTGCGTAGCGGCGCTGGGCGATCTCCGCCTCCCATTCTCTGGCCCGTGCCAGCTCCGCCGCGTTCGCCGAGCTGGCGCTGCCGGTGGTCGCCACCCGCAGCAGGCCGCGCAGCACCCAGGGGAATTTCTGCAGCGTGGTGATGACAATCTTGGTGCCATCGATCAACGCCTCGGCGAGCTGTTGGCTATCCCGGTCGATCGCCTTGACCACCCCTTGGGCATACTCGATCTGGTAGATCGCATCTTGCAGCTGGCGATCGAGCACCCGCCGGTCGGTGATCACCACCACGCAATCGAAGATCTTACGATCGGCGCCATCGTGCAAGCTGGCCAGGCGGTGCGACAGCCAGGAGATGCTGTTGGTCTTGCCGCTGCCCGCCGAATGCTGAATCAAGTAGTTGTGTCCCGGCCCTTCGTCACGGGCTGCCTCGACGATTTTGCGCACCGCGGCAAGCTGGTGGTAGCGGGGGAAGATCAAGGTTTCTTGCTGGATCTGGCGCTGCCCACCGCGGCCGTCGTCGACCTTCTTGTCCTTGGTTTCGACGTAGAGGAAGTGGCCGAGGAGGTCGAGAAAGCTGTCCCGCTGCAGCACGTCTTGCCACAGGTAGCCGCTGCGATAGCCCGAGGGGTGCTGCGGGTTGCCGGCGCCGCAGTGGATCTGGCCGGGGTGGCTGCCGCGGTTGAAGGGCAGAAAGTAGGTCTCCTGACCCCGCAGGCGGGTGGTCATGTGGACCTCGCTGGGATCGACCGCAAAGTGCACCAGCGCCCGCGTCTTGAAGCCGAAGAGGGGCGCCCGCGGGTCGCGATCGGTCTTGTACTGCTGCACCGCATGGCGCCAGCTCTGGCCGGTGCCGGGATTCTTCAGCTCGCAGGTGGCCACCGGCAGGCCGTTCAGTGCCAACAGCAGGTCGACGGTGTCATGCTTGCCGGGGTGGCAAGGAACCTGGCGGGTGAGGGTGAGGTAGTTCTTCTCGTAGAGGGCGAGCACCTCGTCATTGAGCCGGTGGGCGGGCCGGAAGGTGGCCATGCGAAAGGTTTTGCCGTAGAACTTGAAGCCGTGGCGCAGCACATGCAAGGTGCCCTTGAGCTGGAGTTCTTTGACCAGCGCGGTGATCAGCATCTCCTCCAACCCGGCGCCGTGCAACTGACGCATGGTGGCCCAGAGCTTGGGCTGAGTGGCTTCCAGGTAGGCCCAGACGTGGGCCGGGAAGAGAGCGCTCCCCACCACCCAATCGGCGTTCGAACCCCGCCGCCAACCCCCCGCCCCGAGCAGCATCTGCTCGACCTGGCTCTCGAACGCGTGTTCGTCGGTTTGCTGACTCATGCGACTGCCTCTCGTACGTCGATCTTGCCGGTCACGGCGGCGGTGATGAGGGCGCTGCGATATTCGCGCAGGCGGTCGATAGCGGTTTCGACCTTGCTGAGGAGAGCATCGATCTTGGCGGTCTCGCGGTCGAGGTAGTCGGCGATGGCGCGTTGTTCAGCCGCCGGAGGGCACGGTATGGGCCAAGCACGGACGTGACCTTGACCCAACTTCACCATGGAGCCGCTGGACCCCCTTGCATCGGCCTCGATCCGGGCTCGCGCATTCGTTGACAGGAGGAAAGAACACATAAATCTCGGCTCGGCAAGGTCCCGCCTTAACTCCACGCGGTAAAGAAGGTCGGGAATCAAAAGCCTAGGACAGTTCACATCGACAAGCGCAACATCGCCCACTCGGTCAGGGGTGTTCGCGCGCGAGATCAGCAGGTTGCCAGCGCGAGGAGTCGCCATGCCACTTGCTTCGAACTCATCGTAAAGTGCCTTGTTCTCGGAGGCATGGAAGTGACCATCTCGCGCCGCACTCAATTTCAGGACGCCCCATTCACCGTGGCCAGCGGGCCAGCTCGCTGCGACGGGGCTCCAGCCTTGATCCAATCGGCGAATTACATTGCGGAACTGCTTCATCTCCCAATGCTCCGGCACCTCCCCGATCCACTCGACACCAGAGGGTTTGAGCTTGGGGTGGGGGTCGAGGCCGGCCTGGCGGGCGGCGTCGGGGGGAAGGCCGCGGGTGACGGTGCGGGAGATGAGGGCGGTGCGCTTCTCCTTCATGCGTTCGATCAAGGCGCGTTTCTTCGCTACCAACGTGTCGATCTTTGCGGTCTTGTGGTCGAGGAAGTTGGCGATGGCGCGTTGTTCCTTGAACATCGGAAGAACCACAGGCAATCTGGCCACCTTCTCGACTGAAATTCGACGTAGCGCAGCACCAGCAAGTTGGAGCAAGATGTTCTGCTGCAGCAAGCTGTCGTTGAGCCAGTACTCGAGAAACTGGGAGTCGAGCATTGCTACCCTGGGAGAAATGATAACAAGCGAACTCGCTACTACGAATTCTACTCCAGTACGGACAACAGCTGTCCTACCTACAGTCCCATCCTTGCTAAATAAAACATCACCGTATTTGGGCTGGCAACCGGTGTGCGCAAGATATTCAAAACTCTCCTTCGCGGTCCAAAGACAACTCACCACATCGATGTTTCCATCCGAAATGTCGACCGTAGACACAAACGGGTAATCGGCACTTGAGAGATCAGGCGAGATATGTGCGCCGTCGGTCACGCGCATGCTCATTCGTTTCAACCGGTCAACGCTCCAACCCTCCGGCAGTTCACCCAACCACTCGATCCCACTCGGCTTGTATTTCGGATAGGGCGAGAGCTTCACGACGCTGCCTTATCGCTACCGGTCACTTCGGCAAGCAGCTCGATGATCTCCTTTTCGAGGGTCTTGATGTCGGCCTCGATCACCTCCAGCGGGCGTGGCGGCTCATATTCATAGAAGTGCCGGTTGAGGGGGATCTCGTAGCCCACCTTGGTCTTGCTCTCGTCGATCCAGGCATCGGCGACGTGGGGGCGGACTTCGCGCTCGAAGTATTCTTCGATGCTCTCTTTGAGGGGCACGGTCTCGGTGTCGCGCAGGCTCGGGTCGGGCTCGGGGTCGCCGTGCCGGTCGCGGCAGATCTCGGCGGACTCGTCGCGCTTGCCCAGGGCGGCGAGCACCGCCTTGAGTTCGGGGGCCTTGAGCCGCACCCTGGCGGCTCGGTCGAGATCGCGCAGATCGGTGAGGAAGGCGAGGCGGTCGCGGTAGAGCCGCTCGCCATACTCCTCGGCGAAGCCCTCCAGCAGCAGGCGGATGGCCTCTTGCCGCTGTTGACCAGCCTCGATCTCCTCCAGCCGGGCCTTCTCGTTCTTCTTCCTGCTGCTGGCCAGGCGGATGAAAGCGCGCTCATCTTCGAGCAGCGCCAGCCGCTCCGGCGTCGCCTGGAAGCTCAGCCGCAGGGGTCGCTCGACGGTGATCTTGTGGAAGCCAAAATCGGTGTTGTCGAAGATCTTGCTCAACACCCGGACCTTCTCCACCGGCTGCCGGGTGATCGCATCCAGCTCGCTGAAGGTGCGGGTCGCACCGTCCTTGAACTTGCCGAAGAGGCGGGTGATCTCGCCGAGCTGGTCGGGCTCGCTCGCCCGGTCATTCGGGTCGCCGATCTTGTGCCGCTTGTTGCCCAGGCTCTTGGCCATCTTGACGAACAGCCGCCGGGCGTCGATCAGCTGCACCTTGCCCTTGCGGCGCCGCTGCTTGCGGTTGCTCAGCACCCAGATGTAGGTCGAGATGCCGGTGTTGTAGAACAGCTGATCGGGCAGGGCGACGATGGCTTCGAGCCAGTCGTTCTCGAGTATCCACTGGCGGATGTTGCTCTCGCCGCTGCCGGCGTCGCCGGTGAAGAGAGGCGAGCCGTTGAAAACGATGGCGATGCGACTGCCCCCCTCCTTGGGAGCACGCATCTTGGCCAGCATATGCTGCAAAAAGAGCAGCGAGCCATCGTTGATGCGCGGCAAGCCGGCGCCGAAGCGACCGCTGTAGCCGAACTCGCCGGCCTCGCGCTGAATGTACTTCTGCTGCTGCTTCCACTCGACGCCGAAGGGGGGATTGGCCAGCATGTAGTCGAAAGTGTGGCGCTGGCCGCTGGCGTCGCGGTCGAAACCGTCCTTGGTGAAAGTGTCGCCGAGGACGATGTTGTCGGCGTCCTCTCCCTTGATCAACATGTCGGCCTTGCACACCGCCCAGGACTCGTCGTTCCAATCCTGACCAAAGAGGTGGGGGTCGGCCTCGGCATTGAGATCGTGGATGTACTGCTCGGCCACCGACAGCATGCCACCGGTGCCGCAAGCCGGGTCGTAGATGGTCTTGACGATGTGGCTCTGGCGCAGATCCCGCTCGGGAGCGAGCAGCAGATTGACCATCAGCCGGATGACCTCGCGGGGGGTGAAATGCTCCCCCGCTTCCTCGTTCGACTGCTCGGCGCCGATGCGGATCAGCTCCTCGAAGACGTAGCCCATCTGGGCGTTGTCGACCCGCTCGGGAGATAGGTCTACCACGGCGAACTTCTTGATCACCTCGTAGAGCAAGTTCTTCTCCGCCAGCCGGGTGATCTGCTGGTCGAAAGCGAAGCGCTCCATGATCTCGCGCACGTTCTTCGAGAAGCCGTTGATGTAGGCGTTGAGATTGGGTGCCAGCTGGTTCGGATCGTCGAGCAGCTTGGGCAAGTCGAGCTTGGAGAGGTTGTAGAACGGCCGGCCGGTGATCTTCTCCAGCAAGCTGCGCACCACCGTCTGGGGCTTGGCTTTGATCTTCGAATGCTTGGCCAGCACCCGTGCCTTGGTCGGCGCCAGCAAGCAGTCGAAACGGCGCAGAACGGTCAGCGGCAAGATGACCTTGCGATACTCGTTGCGTTTGTAGGGTCCGCGCAGCAGATTGCACAGACTCCAGATGAAGTTGGCCAGTTGTGAGTGGGTTTCGGCGGTCATGCAAGGTCCTCGATTTATGCGACAAGGGCTAGGAGAGACCGCGGCCACGTCCGGCCATCGGCCGCCGCCTGTCAGGACCGATGGTAGCCTCGACTCAAGGAGGAACACCAATGGACGACTCTCACCCGAACCCCCTTCAACCCGATACCGAGTACACGAAAGTATTGGCAATCATCGCCGGACTGATGCTGCTGATGGCTCTCAGCTTCTCTAGCTTGATTCTGACCGGCGCCGACGAACCTATTTTCTTGCTCATGTTCTGCGCTGCAGTGTTGTGGACTCTTACCGCCGGTGTGGCGGTACTTTATCGTCTTCGCCGCCTTCGCGGCTGGCGCTTCGCCACCAGCATCGCCAACGTCATGCTGATCTTCCAGTTCCCCCTGGGCATGGGAGCCGTCGGCTACTGGCTCTTTGTCACCCGTAAAAGAGAGATGGGAAGCGGCTAGCTCTCATCGATCCAGGTGAGCAGACCTCCACCGCAGCCGGCTCCACAACTTCTCGCGCAGGTGGTCTTGCCCACCTGGCGGGCCCCGAGCAGGGCGGTGACCGGGGATTATCGCAGCCGCAACTCGATATCATGGAGCAGGGAATCGCGTGGTATTTGTTGTTTATCCATAGGTATACCAACGAAATACGACAATTATACGCGATTCTGGGCGGTGTCTAGAGTTCCAACTCCCACAACGCCCGCAGTGGCACCGCAAGCTGTCGGTCGTCGAAACCACCTTGGGGAGACGCGGCTCAGCAAGACGCAAGCGTGAGACGGGGTCGGACACCGGCCAATCGTCAGTCCAGAGTCCGGCTGATCGCAAGCCTTCTACTCGGCTGATTGCAAGGTTCAAGGTCGGCTGATTGCAAGTTTCTTTGTCGGCTGATTGAAACTCACCCGTGCAGCACGGATCGGCTAGTTCTCGCCACCCGGCAGCAGGACATTCAGCAGCAGATTGAGTCCCACCCCGAGCAGCACCGCCAGCACCACGGTGTTGGTGAGCAGCAGGCCGAGCACTGGCGGCAGGCCGGCGAGCCACTCGGGGCCGAGGCTCGACTTAACGTAGATCGGCACGGCGATGGCCGCGATCAAGGTGCTGCCGACCAACAGCTGATTGGCGGTGGTGGGTGGGGCCGCCGACAGCAGCTTGAGGCCGGAGACGGCGATCATGCCGCACACCACCAGGAAGACGCCGCCGAGCACCGGTCGCGGCAAAGCCACCAGCAGAGCACCGAATTTGGGGCACAGGCCGTAGAGCACCAGGATGCACGCGGCCACCTGCACCACGAAACGGCTGGCGACCCGAGTGGTGGCGATGATGCCGATGTTCTGGGTGTAGCTGGTGCAAGGCAGGCCGCCGAGCGCCGCCGCCAACATGCTGCCCAAGCCCTCGGCCAGGATGCCTCGGTTCATGTGCTTCTCGGTGTAGGGCTCGCCGGCCACTTCGCAGGTGGCGGCATAGTCGCCCAGGGACTCGACCATCGAACCAAAGTAGCCGGCCAACACCGCCAGCACCGCCGCCGTGCTCCACTGCCAACCACTTATCGGTCCACCGAAAGGAAACAGCGAGGGCAGCTCCAGCCACGGTTTCGCCGCCACCAAGGCCCAATCCACCGCACCCAAAGCCGAGCCAACCCCCAATCCGACGATCCAGATGGCAAAGAAGATAGCGCCGCGAGCCAACAAGCCCCCCAACACTCCCCGCAGCAGGGTTTGGAAAAGAAAAATCACCCCGATCACCAGCCCCGCCAAGGCGAAGTTGCGCGCCGAGCCATCACCGATCGATAGGCGCACGGCGAGCTGGCCCAAGGCCAAGCCAATCGACAGGATTACCACTCCCGAGACCGCCGGCGGCAGGAAACGCCGCAGAATTCCCGGCAGGCGGGTGGCGCCGACCAAAGTCTCGATCATCCCGCCAACCATCACCCCGCCCCACATCGCGCCGGCGCCGAGCTGGCCCGCCACCGGCGCCAAGGTGCCGGTGAGGGTGGCCGACGGCCCTTGGATGATCGGCAAGCGATTGCCGAAAGTGGTCTGCAACAGGGTGGCCAGGCCCATCGCCACCAAGCCGTAGTTGATCAGCCGCGCTTCGTCGCCAGCCGACAAGCCGAGGGCGCCCGCCACCGCCAACGGCAACACGAAGGGAGAAATATCGACCAACGTGTGCTGCCAGCCATAGAGCAGGCACTCCCACCAAGTCGCCGGCCGCTCATCGATACGGTAGAGCGGGGGACGGGTTGGCTCGGTCGCTGGCGCGGCGGGTTCGGAACTCGGCATGGGCGCTCCTCGGTTTACCTCGGTCGATCATCGAATCACGATAGCAGCAGAGCGTTGACCGAGGCGCGAGCCGCTCAGCAACTGCCAACGTGCCTCAGAACATGCTGCCTCCAGGCCGTTTGCCGACCACCATCACACAGTCCCCGAAGTTGGTGGTGCCCATTTTCTGCGAATCGATACAGCAGTATGTGCCGTTGTGAACATCACCCGGCGAATACCACTCGGCGCAGATCCGGCTAGCACAATCGAAGACCAACGAGGCGTTGATCCAGGTACCACCGCCACCGCCACCGCTACCGCCGCCCCGTGCGGCCTCGGTGGGCAAATCCAGCGCCAGGACGGTCAGCCCGATCAAGGCAACAACCCACAGAATCCTCTTCATCTCGACCTCCTCTGGTCTGCTGTGCACCGCAACCGTGTCGGCGGCGGTGCTTTCGTTAGATCTACGCGTAGATCGTCGGTCATTCGTATCAGGTCGGCGCAGAATCTCTGGCCGACCTGCTTCTGCTAATCTGGCCCCCAAGATCAAACTAAACCCTGTCGGACAAGCGATGCAAAGCTCAGAGCCAGAGGACATTACCCGGCTGCTGCTGGCCTGGAGCCAAGGCGACAGCGCCGCCTTCGAGCAGCTGTCGGCAGAGGTCTACAAGCGCCTCTCGAATCTGGCCGCCAGCTATCTGCGGGGGGAACGCCCGGATCACACTTTGGAAACCGCCGCCTTGGTTAACGAAGCATTCCTGCGCTTGGTCGACCAGCATAGTGTGCGCTGGCGCGACCGCTCACACTTTTTCGCCATCGCCGCCAAACTGATGCGCCGCATCTTGGTCGACCACGCTCGCCGCCACGCGGCCAGCAAACGGGGCGGTGGGGCACAGAAGATTCTCTTCGAAGACCTGGCCCAGCTCAGTCCACGCCAGCACCCCGATCTGCTGGCCCTCGACGATGCCCTGCAAGACCTGGAACGGCGTGACGGCGAACTCGCCGAAGTGGTCGTCTTACGTTACTTTGGCGGCTTGACCAAAGAGGAGGTGGCGGAGGTCATGGGCCGCTCGACGGCGACCATCGCCCGCCGCTGGCGAACCGCTCGCGCCTGGCTCTATGCCTACCTGGTAGAAGGCGAGGTCGATGAGTTCTGAAGGCTGGCGGCAAGCCAATCGGATCTTCGAGCTGCTGGTGGAGCGACCGCCAGCAGAGTGGGCAGCCCTGCTTGATCGCGAGTGCGGTAGCGATCGACCACTGCGCACCGCCGTTGAACGTTGGCTAAACGCCGACCGCGCCGCCGAGGATTTTCTGGAGACCCCTCTGGTCCACCCAGCCACCATCCCAGCCGCGGCCGACGACAACCCGCCGACCCATGTGGGCCCCTACCGCCTGCTCGAGAGGATCGGTCAGGGCGGCATGGGCACCGTCTATCTGGCCCTCCGCGACGATGACACTTTTCGCCGCCAGGTCGCGGTGAAAATCATCTCCCAAAGCGCTTCAAGTGCCGCCGCCCGCCAACGCTTCAGCAGCGAGCGACGCATCCTCGCCACCCTGGAGCATCCATGGATCGGGCGCATCTACGATGGCGGCGAGACCGACGACGGCACTCAATACCTGGTGATGGAGCATATTCGCGGCCTGCCCATCGACCAATTCTGCGACAGGCGACAGGTCGCCTTCAGCGACCGCCTCGAATTGTTGGTCAAGGTCTGTTCAGCCGTTCACTACTCGCATCAAAAACTGGTCGTCCACCGCGACCTCAAGCCGTCCAACATCCTGGTCACCGAAGACAGTGAGCCCAAGCTGCTCGACTTTGGTGTCGCCAAGTTGCTACAGCCCCTGGCCGGGACGGCAGAGACCGCACCCACCGCCACTTGGATGCGCCCGCTGACACCACACTACGCCAGCCCGGAGCAGGTTCGAGGTGAGGCGGTGTCGACCGCCAGCGACGTCTACTCCCTCGGCGTGTTGCTGTTCAAATTGCTCACCGGCGAACTGCCTTTCGGCCTCGCCGGCAAGTCGCTGCGGGAAATCGAAGAGATCGTCACTGACCACGACCCTCCTCCCCCCAGTTCACTGGCCACTGCCGGCGAGGTGGGCCGAACCGCCTGGCGAGACCTCGACTGCATCGTCCTCAAGGCCCTGCGCGGCGAGCCGGCCGAGCGCTACAGCTCGGCCGAACGGCTGGGCGAAGATCTACGCCGCTTTCTCGATGGCTTTCCAGTCACCGCCAGGCGTGGCAACTTCGCTTATCGCAGCCGCAAGCTGCTGCGCCGCCATCGGTTGGCGGCTACTTTCGCCGCCCTGCTGGCTGGCTTGCTGACCGCCTACACCGTCAACGTCGCCGTCTTGGCCCAGCGCCTGGAGCGAGAACGGGCCGCTCTGGAAGAGGTGGTGGACTTCTTTGTCGACATCTTCCAAAGCGCCGGACCGATGGTCGCCGCCGGCCGTGCCGTCACCGTCCGCCAGGCGATCGACGACAGCGCCGAGAGGCTCGCCAATGAACTGACCGACCAACCGCAGGTCAGAGCCGAGATCCTAGGCGCGCTGGCCGACATCTATCTCGATTTCGGCGACGCCGAACCAGCCCTGCTGCACTCGCGCCAAGCCCTCGAACTATACCGCGGCCTGGCTGGCGATCACGGCGACCGAGTAGCTGCCGGGCTCGACCGGGTCGGCGCCGCCTTGCGTGAGGTTTGGCAACCGGAGGAAGCCGAACGGCTCGGCCAACAAGCCCTGGCCTGGTTTCGAGCCCATCCCGACCACAATCCGCGCGATCTGGTGCGCGCTCTGAACAACCTGAGCACCCTCTATTGCTATCGCGGCGACTATGCCGGCGCCGCGCCCTATGCCCACGAAGCCTTGGAGCTGGCCCGTTCGCAACTCGGCGAAAGCGTTCACGAAACCGCCGTAGCGACGGTCCAACAAGGCCAAGTGCTATTCAATCTGGGCCACCGGGAACGTGCCGAGCAGATGTACCAGCGCGGTCTCGAACTCTACCGCCTACGCTTTGGTGAACCTCACCCCCTGCTAGCTACCCTGCACCAGAACTTGGCACGCATCCACGCCGAACGAGGTGATGTCGAACGTGCCCGCGAGAGCTTCCGTCAGGCCGACAGCCAATATCTGCGGATCTTCGGCGCCAACTACCACGAGCGGGTCAAATCCCTATCCGCGCTGGGCCGTCTGGCGAGTGAAAACGCCCACCCCGAGGAAGCCGCGGAGTTGTTTCAGCAGGCTCTCGAAATCGGCCTCGCAAACGGTTCTCCACCCTACATTCTGCGTCCGGCCATTGGCCTGGCCGCCACCGCCCTCGAAAGCGACAGCTGCGCCAACGTCATCCCTTGGCTGCGCCGCGGCCTCGCCGCCTTTGCAGCCGACAGCGCAACCCTGGCACCTGTCCCTGAACCGCCTTGGCAGTACTTCGAGTTGCAAAGTCTGCTTGGCGAATGTTTGGCCCGAGACGGCTCGCGGCGTGAGGCCCGCGAGCTAATGCGGCGCAGCCTGGCACGGCTCGAACAATTGCGTCCCGCCGATCTGCCGCTGCTAGCGCGAGCGCGGCAACGGCTGGCGATGACGCAGCCAGACGAGGGAATCTGAGCTGCTCGTCGAGCGTAAACCACCGCCCGGGGCCTGATACGAAACGCAAGGGTTTCTGCGCGTAAACGGGCATGAGCGCATCAAAAAACCCCGTCTATTCCATCGCCCTCCACTTTCTGCTCATCGCCCTGGCCACCGGCACCGTTCTGCTGGCACGCCAGAACAGCGAACTTAACCGCCGACTCAACCCGCCACCACCTCCACCGGCCTTCACCGAGGGGGAAGTGGTCGAGCCCTTCCAGGTAGTCGACCTTGAAGGCATGGCATCACAGATCGAACCCGCCTCGGCTGAGCGTCGACAGCGGGTCTTGGCCTTCTTCACCACCACCTGCGCGGTCTGCCGTGAGAACCAAGAGAGATGGCGCCAACTGTATGAGCAGGCGAGCCAACGGGTCGAGATCACCGGCATCAGCTTCGATCCTCCCGAGGTGACCCGCGCCTACGCCGAGGAAATAGCCATCCCTTTTCCGGTGGTCACGCTGCGCAACCCGGACGATTTTTCGTCCCGCTACCCGGTCGACCGCGTGCCACTGACGGTCAATATCGATGCCGCGGGCAAGGTGCGAAACTCGTGGCTCGGCCTACTTCCCGACGAGGCCTTGGCAAGCATCTGACCCGCCACGCGGCACCGCCACCCGGCTTTGCCCCACTACTCCACCACACTTCGGGGCCGGTCACCCGCCGGCTCCCCAGCCCCGGTTCGCAGCCCCACTAGTTCCTCCCTCTAGCAGCTGGTTCGCGCGACGACGGAGTCACGGTTAAATCTCATATCGACCCGGGACAAAATCGACTCGCATGAATATCCACAATGTAAAAATGTTGAATAGAGAATGCACCTAAGATTGCGTTTTGCATGTTAAGTTCGAACCGTTCACAGGCGGAATCTTTAGACAATTGGCCCTCGCCGTAAGACTGGATGTAACACTATCCGTGCCACAATCCGATCCTGTGGACCTCGTATCAGAACATAGCTTGGGAGAGCCAGTGGAAATATCAGCGGATTTTCGTCCGTCACCCTCGGCGGCAGTCTTGCCGTCGACGAGCGACTGCGCTAGGCCGCAATCGCCTCTAGGCGGCGATTTTCCGACCCGGCGACCTCCCTGCATCAAGCTGGGAAGCCGAGAAGTGAGCGTTGTTGCGCTATCCAGCTGGGCTGCCGCCAGACTGCCAACCGGTGGCAGGCTTGATTTCGTCGGCCGGCTCGACAATCGCGAGGCACTTTTGCGTTCGCTACCCGCTCCGCCCCCCTTAGCCAACGTTGAGGATGCTGACCTCCTAGCCCACGCCTATGGGGCGTGGGGCATCGACTTTCTACGCCGCCTGCTGGGCTCTTTCGCCTTGCTTATCTGGGATCCGTCGCGGGGGGTGGTAATTCTCGCTCGCGACCCCCTCGGCGGACGGACTCTCAACTACTCGCTGAGCGCCGACCTGCTGGTCCTCGGCAGGGACCCGACCGACGTCCTGGATCATCCAAAGATCAGCGACGAGCTAGACCCGGCCTGGTTGGCCGCTTATTTCGCATTGCAAGAGCCAGCCGACGGACGCACGACGTTTGCCCGTGTCCGTGAACTGCCGCCAGGCCATTGGCTCGAAGTAGGGGCTCGACACAGCAAGCTGCACTGCTATTGGTCCACGGCGGATTGGGCCAGACCGCTAGCCAGCGCGCTACCCAGCTCCCCGGGCGAGGTCGACGAAGAGCTTCGACACCTCTTGCGAGCAGCGGTTCGCTGCCGCCTGCAAGGGGTCGAGAGTCCCGCGCTGCTGATGAGTGGCGGTCTCGATTCTGTTCCAATCGCGGCGGCTGCCAGGGAAATTCTCGGCCCGGCGAAGCGACTCCTGGCGGTGTCCTGGGTGTTCCCCAACTACCCTCGAGCCGACGAGAGCGAACTCATCGCCAGCGCTGCCGCATGGTGCCAGCTCGATTCGATTTGCTTACCTTGCGACGATCAGCTACCGCTCGGCGATTTCGGCAGCTGGCCCCTGCACCCGGCAACACCTGAGCAAAACCCCTACCGACGTTTTCATCAACGGGCCTATGCCGCCGCCGCCAAAGGTGGCGCGCGGGTAATGCTGTCGGGAATGTGTGGCGATCAGCTGTGGAGTGGCGCCGAGACCTGGCTTGGCGACGCGCTGCGCCGCGGTCACCTCAGTGAGGCTCTGCGGGAAATCACCTGGCAGCTACGGCACGGCCGGCTGCTCAGGCCCGAGTTGCCTCGCTGGCTACGAGCGGCTCGCCAACTCTTGCGCCCGGCTAGTCAATTCCCCTGGCTGACCGCGACGGCCCGACAGCTGGTACCGCCGCAGCGGCAGAACTGCTACCAGCAGTTTCCTCGCCCGCAGCAGGCAAGGTTGCTGCTCGGCAGCGCCAACGGCCACGGATTCGCGGTCGAAGCAGCCTTCACCCGCCGCGCCGGCATCGAACTGCGCTATCCACTGCGCGATCGGCGCTTGATTCAGTTGGCATTGGCCCTGCCAACCTCTGCCCTATATGCCCGCGGCATCGAGCGGGTAGCCTGGCGGCGGGCAGTGGCGGACAGCATTCCCGAGCGCATCGTCCAGCGCCAGGGGAAGGCCACTTTCGTCGACTTGTTCGCCCGCGGCATCTATCAGCGAGACCGGCCGCGAATCGCCGGGCTGCTCTTCAGCGCCGACGCGATGTGGCCAGCCTATGTCCGCTCGCACATCGTCCGCCGGGCTTGGGAAAATCGCGACACCGGCTTCGCTGGCCTCCAGCTGTGGCTAGCACTGTCGTTAGAGCTGTGGTTGAGAAACCGGGCCAGACCGTTTGGAGGACCCACCTTATGAGCTCAATGAGAGCCACCCCGAAACCCTCTGCTGCGGCAGCAGCCACCGGCGATGGGAGTTCCAAGAAACTGCGCAAGAGAGCCTACAAGTCGCCTCGGCTGAACGAGTTGGGCGAACTTCTCGACGTCACCATGGGCCCCTCTCCGGGGCTCGGTGAAAGCGGCAATCCAGCAGTCTTTAGATCCGGCACGAGGAGTCCGTGATAATCAAGAAATCCCTGAATGGAGGTAGCCAATGGCTGTTGCTGATGGCCATGCCGGCGGCTCTGCATGCGATCAGCGAGCCTGTCGAAGGCTTGATCTACACCTATGAGAACACCACCTCCGGAGCGGTCGATGACGTCGCGACTCCCTGTGTCAGCCCCTTGGTGCGCAGTTTCTCGGTCAGCGACAGCTTCACGGTCAGCGGCATCGCCGTCGGCCTGAACATCGATCACACTTACCGCGGCGACCTGGTCGTCACGCTGATCGCCCCCGACGCGACCAGCTTGCAGTTGTTCGCCCAGAACGGCGGTGACGGCGACGACAACCACGATATCTGGATGTCGACCAACACCGAGGGCGCGCTCGACGATGGAGATGTCGACCCCACCGCCGAACCTTTCTACTCACGGTTGGTCTCGATCGCCGGCCTCGGCGGCTTCTACACCGGCAACGCATCAGGGACCTGGAGTCTACAAGTCTGCGATTTCTTTGCTGTCGACTCAGGCACCTTCAACCGCGCCCGCCTGGTGCTCTCGAGCAGCACTGCGGCGACCACCGTCGGCACCTCCTCGGTCACCTACGATTGGGGGGCCAACGGTAACAACGCGGCCTTTGTCGGCGCCACCATCAGCGGTGTCACCCTGAGTCAGACCAGCACCACGGATTTCGGCGGCGCCGGCACCAACGTGCCGGCCAGCTCGTTCTTCAATCTGCGCACCACCACCACGTCGCTGAGCGGCGAGTCCGGCTACTACAGCCTCTACATGGATGCTCTGAACATCGTTGGCGCCGGCACCGAGAGCGAGACGGTCGGCGAGCAGACCACCTTCGGCTTCAGTCCGGAAGTCCGGGATCTCACTTTCGCCCTCAAGGACATTGATTTTCTGAGCACTGACTTCGAAGATCTAATGTGCGTTTTGGGTCTCGACGCTGCCGGCAACTCGGTACCCTTCACTATCGCCCTCGGCACGGCCCATCAGCTGGCTGGCAATACCATCGAGGGCGATACCGCGACCCCCAACACCCAGACCGAGGCCTCCGCAACGGTGGTCTTCGATGGGCCGGTGGCCAGTGTGCGAATTGACCATATGCAGAGCGACGACGCGGCGGTCGGCCCAGGTGATCAGCTGGTCGGCATCTCCGACTTCACCTTCACCGCTTTTGACTTCGGCGACGCCCCCAGCACTTTCAGCACTCAGCTCGGCGGCGGCGCCCGCCATGTGCTGAGCGACCGCTCGTTATTCCTCGGAGCAAATCCTCCCGACGGCGAGTCCGACGGTCAGCCCGGCAGCGCCGCGACCAGCGACGACACCACCGCCGTCGGCGGCGTCGATGATGAGGATGGCGTCGCCAGCTTCCCGAACTACGACGGCACCAGCTCGACCTACACGGTGAGCGTCACCGCCACCAACCTGTCGACCACCACCGCCGCCAATCTGGTGGGCTACATCGATTGGAATCGAGATGGCGACTTCGCCGACGCTGACGAGCGCTCGGCGACGGTCTCGATACCGGCCAACACCGCCAGCGCCACCGCGTTCAATGTCACTTGGTCCTCAGTACCCGCCAACGCGGGCGGCACCACTGCCACTTACGCCCGCTTCCGCATCGCCACCTTGGCCAGCGAAGTCGAATCGCCCAGCGGCTTGGCGGCCAATGGCGAGGTCGAGGACTACCCGATCATCATCGACACCCTACCGGTCGCGCTGTCCTATTTCCTTGCCGAGCGGCAAGGCAGCGAACTGATCGTCAACTGGGCCACCGAGACCGAAACCTCGACCGTCGGCTACGCCATCCTCGGACGGGGCAAGAGTGGTTGGCAGCGCCTGCAAGCCAAGCTGATCCCAGCCCGTGCCCTCGACTCGCTGAAGCCTCAGCACTACCGAATCGAACTGGACGCCGGTGGTTTGGAGACCGGCAGTGACTTGGCGACCGTGCTGCTCGAAGACTGGGATGTCGAAGGTCGCGCCATACAGTGGGGGCCGTTCGAGATTGGCACCGCCTACGGCCGCCAAAACACCTTGCGGCCGATCGGTTGGACGAAGATCCGCCACGACGCGGAATCCGCGGTGGTCAGCTCGCGAGCGGCCGCCAAGGCGGTTCCGCGACTCGACAATGGCGCCGTACTGGCCGAACTGCGAGTCGACCGCGAGGGCCTGCAACGAGTTCTCTTCGAAGATCTGCTCAACGCCGGGGTGGACCTCGAAGGAGTCTCCATCGACCGGCTGCGCTTGCGCCAGGCCCGCGATCAGCAGCCGATACCGATCACCGTCGCAGGGTCTGCCGGCCGGCCAGAATCCATGGGTCCCGGCGGCTGGATTGAGTTCCGCGGCCTACCTCGCGGTGACAACCTCTACACACGCCAACGGGTCTACCAACTGGTGCTGGGCAAGCCAAGGCGGGTGCGCTTGCACGACTCACGGCCCAGGCGCGGCGCCCTCGAGAGTTACCAGGCGAGCGTGCAGATCGAGCGCGATCTGGTCTACAGCTTGGGCTCCCCCAATGGCGACCCCTGGTTCGAGGCCGCCGTGCTGGCCCAGGCCAGCCCCGCGGAGCGTCGCTTCACCTTGAACATCGATCAGTTGGCGTCTACCTCCGGCCGCTTGCAAGTCGGCCTTTGGGGAGTCACCAACTGGCCCGGCGCGGCTCCTGACCACTCGATCGAGATCTACTTCAACGGCACCCTGCTGGCCGCCGAGCGCTTCGACGGCCTGACCCAGCGCGACTTCGATCTGGAGGTGCCCACAGGAGTGCTGTTGGCAGGAGCCAACGAGCTGACCGTGCGCTTGCCCGGCGATACCGGCTACGCCTTTGACCTGGTCCACATCGATCGCTACGAACTGAGTTTCGCCCGCCACTTCGTTGCTCGCGACGGCCGGCTGAGCTTCACCGCCGAGCGGGGCTCGATCACCGTCGAGGGATTGTCTACCCCGGAGGTGGTGGTTTACAGCAGTTCGGGAAGAGTGCGTCTGACCGGTGTCGTCGTCGAACCCTCCGGCAGCGGCTGGCGTGCGCGGTTTAGTCTGCCGCGCCTGCGTCCGGGGGTCGATAGCGAACAGACCTGGGTCGACGTGGTCGAGACCCGGACCTTGGCGACACCTGAGGTCCGCGCGCCCCGCGCGACGGCCGAGGACTTGCTCACCGGCCCCGCCGACTACGTGATGATCAGCCACCCAGCCTTCACCAACGACCTCGGAGCGCTGATCGCCGCCCGCCTAGCCGAGGGTTTGACGGTGAAGGTGGTCGACATCTTCGACCTCTACCAAACCTACTCGGGAGGTGAGATCGATCCCGAGGCGATCCGTTCGTACCTGCGCCACGCCGCCCGGCGACTGAGTACACGCTACGTGCTGTTGGTCGGCGGTGACACCTACGACTATCTGGATCACCTGCGGCTCGGCTCGGTCAGCTTCGTACCCACCTTGTACGCTCAGACCGACTCGATCGTGCGCTTCTCACCAGCCGATTCCCTACTTGCCGACATCGATGGCGACGGCTTGCAAGACTTGGCGATCGGCCGCCTACCGGCTCGCAGCCAGTCGGAGCTGCGACTGCTGATCGACAAAACCCTGCGCTATCCCTCGACTCCAGCCGCCGCGGTGCTAGCCGCCGACAGCAGTGACGACCGCCACTTCTCGACGCTCAGCGAAGAACTAGCGAGCTTCGTGCCGAACGGCTGGCCAGTGACCTCGGCCTACATCGACAGGGATGGGGTCGAGCAGGCCCACGACATCCTGCTCGAAGCTATCGCCCAAGGGGCCGCGTTGGTCAACTTCGTCGGTCACTCGGGACCCAGCGTATGGTCCTTCCAGGGCTTGTTCTCGACTACCGACAGTGCCGCCCTGAGCAACACTAGAGCGCCAACGGCGGTGATTCAATGGGGCTGTTGGAACACCTACCACGTCGCCCCCGAATACGACACTCTGGCGCATAGCCTGCTGCTCTCCGGCAGCCAGGGCGCCGCCGCCGTGGTGGGTTCGGCAACTCTGTCGCAGGAGATCTCGGACCGCCTACTCGGCCCGGCGCTGCTGTCACGAGCCTTGCAAACCGGCACCCGCCTGGGCGACGCCATCTTGGAGGCCAAGCGGGAAGTAGCGAGCGGTGGCGGAGATCTACGCGACGTGATCGTCGGCTGGACCTTGCTCGGCGACCCGGCATTGGTCATCAACCCTTGAGCGAGGCCGCTGCCTCGGCCACCAACATCACCAGCGCCAGCGCCGGCGACATCGCCAACCCGGCACCGGTGCTGACCCTGTGTTTGCACCGCCGGGCGCAACTTGGCTGGCGCTACCGCCTAGCCGGTTTAGACCTGCTCTGCGATCACCCGCTGAGCGAGCTGGAGACCGTGACCGCGGTCCGTCAGGCTGCCCCCGCGCCAACCGTCTTCGAACCTCGAGCCGGCCACCGCGTTTTCCACGACCAGGCTTGGGTGGGCGGTAGCCAGCTGCGCCTAGCTACCTGGTGGGATGGTGATCGCTGCTGGATCGAGCTCGCCGATCAGGCCGCCATCGGCATTGATCGCTCGACCGGCAACCTCTGGGTTTTTCGCCGCCACCCCCATCCTGATCCACGCTGGCTGGAGCATTGCTTGCTGGGGCCGCCCCTGCTACTCGGCCTGGCCAGCCGAGGCACCTTCGCCTTGCACGCTTCGGCGATCGATGTCGAGGGCCAGCTGGCCCTCGTCGTCGGCCCCTCGGGGGCCGGCAAGTCGACCCTCGCCGCCGCCGCCCGCGACGGCTGCAAGCGTTGGGCGGACGATCTGGTGCCGGTAGCACTCGGCGACCGAGAACTCGTCGCCTGGGCCGGCTTTCCCCAGCTCAAGCTATCCCGGTCACAGCGCCGCCGATTGCTGCTGGGGCCGGGTCAACGACCGGTGGCGGCGGTCTTCATCTTGCAGCCAGCCCGAGCCACAGATCCGCCCCGCTGCACTCGCTGGACGGGAATCGAGGC
This sequence comes from Candidatus Multivoradales bacterium, assembly GCA_965248925.1. Classification (GTDB taxonomy): domain Bacteria; phylum Acidobacteriota; class Thermoanaerobaculia; order Multivoradales; family J023; genus CBDFLE01. The sequence continues at coordinate 712,214 of CBDFLE010000006.1, forward strand.
GGCTGCCGCTTGGCTGCGCCACACCATGGTGAGCCGGCTCTTCGACTCCACCCTGCTGGAGAGCCATCTCGACTTCGTCGCCGAGGCCAGCCGCAGAGTGCCGACCTTCGGCTTGCGGGTACCCCGCGACCGCCGCCGCCTGGGTGAGGTTCAGCGGCTCCTAGAGCAAACTCTAGCCGCTTGAGAGTCTTTCTGAATAAGCCGCTCAAGGCGGCTTCCCGAGCGCCGCGGGCTTCGGGATCGCCTCCACATGTAGTATCTTCGTCCGCCAAGAGCACTACATCTTGAGGCCCAGTGGGGAAGGAAGCCACCTTGACTCAGATCCAGACCACCCAGTTCGAGAATCTCTTCATCGGCATCGCCGGCATGATCGGCGCTGGTAAATCGACTCTCGCCACGCTGCTCGCAGAGCATCTCGAGATCGATGTCTACTACGAGCCGGTGAAAGAGAACGAGTACCTGGAAGACTTCTACCGCGACACGCCGCGCTACGCCTTCGCCACCCAGATCTACTTGCTCAACCGCCGCTTCCAGCAGCACCAGGAGATCATTTGGCGCGGCCGCTCGGCGGTCCAGGACCGCACCATTTACGAAGACTCGATCTTCGCCAAGATGCTCGCCACCTCGGGTTTGATGGACGAGCGCGACTACCGCACCTACACCCAGCTGTTTCGCCACATGTCGAATTTCATGTGCAAGCCGAACGTCATCGTCTACCTTGATGTCGATCCCCAGAAGTCGCTCGAACGAATCCGTTCGCGCGGTCGTAAGATGGAGAACAGCATCTCCTTGGAGTACCTCACCGCCCTCTACCAGGGCTACGAAGAGTTCATCGAGGACATCTCACGGATCATCCCGGTCATCCGCGTCGACTACGAACGCTTCGCCACCGCCGAAGAGATGGCCGAGGTGATTCAGCGCGACTACCTGGATCAGAGCTTCTTGCGCCAAGCGACGCGGTTTGACGTGACCCGTTGAAGGAACTCGCTCCCTGAGTCAAAAACCTGCACGCCCCGCGATTCGCCAGGCTAGAAGGACCACGTAGCTCACCGATGCGGCTGCCAGCAGCGACCCGAAGTACCTATCGGCCCGCTCGCTGAGTCGGTGCAAGCCAAAGATCCCACCGTAGACCAGTGGGACCATTCCGAAGTAGTGGCGGGATGCACTCCAATGTACGCCGAGATTTGCGTGATTGAGAAAACCCGCTGACAGGAATAGCAAGACAGTCAAGACGGCGGAGCCCAAGGAGACTACGGCGAAGGGCCCTTTTTTCGCCCGCAGCTCGAGCAGCGACCAAGCCAAGTTGCACAGTGCTAGGGCCAGCAATAGCACAGCGTACTCACGCGGAATGACCTTCCACACATGCCGCACATTCACCAGGTCGACCGCGAGAATCTTCAGGAACTCCGCCGATGATTGAACTGGAAGCACAAAACTCCCAAACCACTCAGCGACTTCTGGCGACCCAACAACACCCCCAAGACGCCGCCAATTCAACAGCAACAGAAGCGGGATACCGCCAAGCGGCGCCAAGAGCGCGATATGTTGCCAAGCTAGGAGGCGCGCGGACGCGCGGCGAGCGCTTACTAGAGCTGCTACTACAGGCACGATGACCACCGGCAGATTCGTCAGCTTCACCCAAACAGCAGCACAAGCACCGAACGCACAGGCGACGACTAAGTATCTCCGAGGCATCGTGAGGTGCGACACCAAAAGCATCAATGTCAAGTTGACACTCAACAGCGAGAATGAGTCGTTTCCCAGCGTGCTGTAATAGTGAGTATTGGTTGCAAGTGCGAGCAAGGCAAACAGGTAACCATAAACCGCACTGCCACCGACCAGGCTCGTCAGCCGAGAAACCAACGGGATAAAAAGAAGAGCCCCCGCTAGCTGAGCGAGGACGCCAACGATCCGCAGTAGGCGTATTCGCATCTCAGCATTGATACCAAGAACCCGAATAAGGACGTTCGGCACAGCTAGAATCGCATAATAAAGCGGCGGCTGCTGTGCCTCGTAAGAACGGCCAGCCAGCCCCATGGAACGCCTGGTTCCATCGTACGACCTAGGCTGTCTCGACGAGAGGTCTTGTGAGATCTCGAAGGTGTGATCTGCTATCGCATCATTCGGCCGCGGCAAAGAAAGCTCACCAACGCGCTCGATATAGTCATAGTGTGCAATCTCGTCACGGGGGCTCCAGATCCCGGACTGGATCGAGTAGACACAGTTGAGCGCTCCTATCATCAGCAAGGAAGCAAGTAGTATTCTCCGCAAATACGATTGTAAGTCTGACATCGTAAGAATGACCTTCAGTGACCGGAAAATAGCAGCGGTTTTCATTAAGCAAATCGGCGTCGATAGTAGCGCCTGGGCGGCCACGGAAGGTCTCCGCCAACGAGATCGCACTCCTTCAAGGGTAGTAACCGTGCAGCGTCCGTGCCTGGTGGCCCGCTCGACTGACCTCGACACGGATCTGCCGAAAGTCATCGCCGCCCTGCCGCGCTGGCGGTTCGTAGACCAGCAAATACTGCGCCCGCAGCTCGCGCTCGATCCGCCGGTAGGTCGAGTTCAAGTCTTCGACCCCATCGATCGAGAACGACCGGCCGCCGCTGGCGGCGGCCAAGCTGCGCAGGCCGGCACGAGTCTCCTGGTCGGCCAAATCGAGCAGGATCGGGTAGACCGCCACCCCCGAACGCAAGGCCCGCTCCACTACTTGCTTGAGTTGAAAGTCGCTATCGGTGTCTTTGCCGTCTGACAGCAGCACCAAGGCGCGCCTGCCATCGAGACCACCGAAGGCGTGTAGGGCCCACACCAAGCCGTCGTAGAGCCGCGTTGTGCCGCGGGCGCGGGCACCGGCAGCGGCATAGCGTAGGCGCTCGACTTCGGTGGTCCACGGTACTCGCAGGTGCAGGTCGTGATCGAAAGTCATCAGCGAAGCCCGATCACCCTCTGCCAACACCTGGGCGAAGAACCGCTGCGCCGCCTCGCTGGCCAAGTGCACCCGGCCGCGCATCGAACCTGAAACATCCATCAGCAGAGCTACATCAATCTCGAGTTCGGCGACCGCAGCGAAACTCCGCACCTTCTGCTCGGCACCATTCTCTAGCACTAGCAGTTCACCGAGCCGTAGATCGGTCACCGGACGACCGCGGCCATCGCTAACCGTGACATAGAGTTGCACCAGCTGAACTTCGACCTGCTCTACCGGCGCCGAGCTTTGAATCACCACCAGATCCTCGACTTGGACACCGCTGTCGAGTACCGCGACCGCGCGGACGAAGCTAGTCGCGCCGGGCGCCGACTCGGGCAGCGAGTGAACAAAGGGGGGAGCGAGCCGGGTGGCGAGCAACCGGTCGTTGAAGTACAGCTCCACCCGCGCTAGCCGCTCGCCGCTCGGCACGTCAATCTCAGCCCGAAGTTGCTCTCCGATCAGGCCCCGCCGAGGTTTCACAATGCGCACCGCAAAGCGTGGCGGATCCTCGTTCAACCACACCTGGTGGCGGGCGATCTCGGCTCCCGCCGGGTCGAACGCCAGCGCCTGCAAGAGCCGCCGCCGAGGGCGCTCCCCAAGCTCCAGCCGCGCCCGGTAGGGGGGCTCGCTATCACTACCAACCGCCAGTCCGTCGAGCAGGAAGTTCACTCGCTCGATCGGCCCTCCGGCAGTGGCCACCGGCACCTCTACCGAACCAGCCAGCAAATCGGCTGGAGGTGGGCGTAGCTCAACGCTGGGGAACGTCGTCATCACCCCGACCTCAGCCCGAGTCAGGCCGGTGAAGCCGAGACGAAAGCCGCCTGGGGCCACCGCCTCCTGCTCGCTTCTCGGCACCGCGAGTTCCAGGTCTTGGCGCAGCAAGACGCGGTCCAGGCGATCGGCAGCACGCAGGCGCAGCTGATAGGTGGCTGGACGCAGACGGCGATAGAAATCTAGCTCGACAGTGCTCGCTTCGGCGGGCTCCGCGCCAGCAATGTGGTGGATCACTCGGAAGGCATCGACCAAGCGGTCGCCAAGGTAGATATCACCTTCGATCTCCACCCGATCAAAAAGCTCACCCGCCGCGTTGCGCTGCAACACCGCCACCGGCACTTCTAAGCGACCGCGAACGACGGTCTTTTGCTGATAAGCGCCAAGGAAGCTCAACTCGGCTGGGTGCGCCGACAATTGGGAAGCGGTAGTGCCAGCTGCCAGCTGGCGGCGAAAGTCATCCAGCCAGGACTGCTTCGCCGGTCCCGCAACTCGGCCCACCAATGCGTCCCGACCCAGCGCGCTGGCGAGCGCGGCGGTCAACCGAGCGGCGGCGCCAGCGCCAGCGAGGCAGCGGCGTTGACGCCGAGCCCCATCGACCAACTGTTCAATATTCCACGGGCCACCTTTGGGCTCGCCGTACATCAGCGCTACCGTGCTCTCTGCCGGGGACCACAGCCGGTAGTGCCCCCCATCTCGATTGCCGGAGAGATAGAACACCAAAAAGAAACCCTCGCTGGCTTTGGCACCTGCCATGCGAGCCGCCCGCCAGGGGTCGTAGGACCAAATCTCCAGCCGGCGGAGCAGGGAGCCACAATTTTCCAGCCGCATCACCTGCTCTGGTTTACCGGCGATTTGTACGGCTCGCGCTCGCGCATCGTCGAGGTTGCGGAACCGCAACCTGGCCTCGCGGCGATTGTCGTGCCAATGCTCGATCAGCGCCGGCATCGCTGACCGACTGTGCCAAAACCGACGGATGAAGAGCTCGCGCTCGAGATCGCTCGTCAGCCCGGCAAAGACCTCGAACTCGGCGGCGGTGCTCAAATGCTCGACACTGGCCTGCCACCCGGAATAGAAGCTGGCGAGGCGCGGTTGGCGCTCCGCGGCGCCGATCGACGAAAGTGCACAGAGCCATAACAAACCGCAAGCCAAAGCAGGGAAATGCCCTAGCCGGGCAAGATCGTGGAGTGACAACGTGGCAGAAAGCGTTCTAACGAGTAACTTCATCGGTGTTCGCAACAGAGTTCCCAACGGTGGTATCGACACCAGCAGGACCCATGGTAGCGCGAACCCAAGTGCGGCATCCGCGTTCCAACGGGATATAATGGCCGCGATTCACTTGCAAACTCGCGAGGGGCCGGCCATCATGTTACGCCGCAAATACACCATCGACGACCTTGATCGACTGATCGCCAAGGGCAAACACACCCGAGCCATCAAAGTGTTGCGGCTCCTGCTCGACAAAGATCCCGAGAACTTTCGCCTCCGTCGGCAGATGGCCGATCTGCTGATCCTCAACAACGACACCGAGGCGGCGATCGACCTGCTGAGCAAGATTGCCAAGGAGTTTGCCGAAGACGGTTTTGAAGGCAAGGCCATCGCCATGCTCAAACGGATCGTGCGCCTTGATCCGAGCAACGTTGCCGCCGCCGAGAAGATCCTCGCCCTGTTGCAGCAACCCGGCAGCCCCTACTCCGCAGTCGTCGTGCAGCCGGCTGCCGAAGAGCCAGAGACGCCACCAGCCTTCTACAAGACGGCATTGTTCACCAACTTCTCCAAAGCAGAGCTGCACGACCTCGTCGGCGCCTTCGAGGTGCGCTCCCTGGAACCGGGTGAGATCGTGGTCACCGAAGGAGAACCTGGCGATAGCGTTTTCTTGATCGTCAACGGCTCGGTGCGGGTCTACGTCTCCAATCCGCAGCGGCGCAGCGTGCAGGTGCGGGTACTCGAAGAAGGAGATTTCTTTGGCGAGATCTCCGCCCACACTGGCCAAGCGCGCACCGCGACCATCACCACGATCGGTCTCTGCGAGCTACTCGAACTCGATCGCAAAGCGCTACAGCGGCTCGGCACCAAGCACCCCTCCCTGCCGATGACCCTCGCCGAACTATCGCTCGAACGTAGCGGTAGCGACGAAGAACAGCAAGCCCGCTCTTTGGGCCCAGGCTGAGTGTCCTATAGACTTGTTCTTTGATCTATCCTATTGGCCAACGATCCAGAGGTCTCCGATGCAACACATCTCCAGCTTCCTGCCTTGCTCGACCCGGCTCTGCCTCGCCTTCTTGGCGAGCCTCCTCGCCACCAGCGTGGCCTTCGCCGCCAAACCCTTGCCGGCCCCCACCGACGTGATGTTGCGTGGCCACAACCAACTGGCACTGGTGCAGGTGCAAGCCAAGCCTGCCGCCGACAAGCTGCGGGTAACGGCCCTGGAGCAACTTCACGGCGAGACCCCGGCCGAGCTGGAAGTCCGCGGCGATGCGCAGGTTTTTGCCAATCTGAAGATCGGCCAAAAAGTAATCCTGTCCTACAGCACTCTGCGCAAGAACCCCTTGCTGCGCGACGTTCGCGAAATCGACCCCGAGGGCGCCAAGGCGACCACCCTCGTGCTGCTCCGCTCGGTGGTCCTGGGCGACAGCCCAGACCTGCGCATCCTGCTCGAACGCCCCGGCAAAGAGGCTAAAGAAGGTGCCCACCAAGAGCTAGCCCGCCGCCACCTCAAAGCCCTGCTGCGCGAGTTAAATCACCCTACCGCGGCCAATCGGCGGCTGGCGGTGGCCGAGTTCTTCACCCGTTCCGATTTGCGAGAGCTGATCGAATCGCGCCACCATCGTCAACTAGCCCAGGCGCTCGACAACCAGGACTTGGCGCTCGACGCCAAAGACTTCCTGCTCCGCGGCGTGCTGCTGCTACCCGTTGCCAAGCGCGGCAGCTGGCTGGCCAAAGCAAGCCGGCGAATCATCGACACCACCGAACCCCAACTCGACCTGACCACCTCAGCTCCGGCGCTGGCTCAAGCCGCCGCCTGGGCTCTCCGCGACGGCGGCAAGCGCCGCGACGCACAACGACTCGACAAGCTGCTCTACTCGAACAATCCAGGAGTTGCCAAAGCGGCCCTCGAAGCCATGGATCAGCTCGACCCGGAGCGGGCACTCGAAGGCGTCCAGCGGGCGCTCAAGAGCGACGATCTGCAAGCAGAAGCCCGGCGAGTACTAGGGATCTACGCCGAACAGTCGAGCGGTGAGTGAGCCTGCCCACAGCGTGCCACCCGCCTCGGCAACAGAGCCAATCGATCACCAGCGCCTCGAACAGCGCCGTGAAGCGAGAGCCGGGCTCACTCCACGGGACACGGACCTGGAGCACACTATGATCCGGGCACTCGATCCGAGGCGGTTGGGCCACAAGCACCGTCCGGTACTGGCAGGTATCCAGGTGCCGCAGCGACGAGAACGGGTGTCGTAGCCGCTGCACGGCTTGCCGCATTCAGGACCAGGTGGGCGCTTCTCGCCGTTGATCATATGCACCAAGACCTCACCCTCACCCAAGGCCAGGTCTAATTCAGTGACACGCCACGGCAATTCGACGCCCAGGATCTTCGCGTAGAGGTCTTTAGGATCGGGTGACAGGCGTTTCTAGCTACCGAGTGAACCGGCTCTCACTCCTAACAACCCCGCGGTCCCGGCAGCAGCGGCCGGGTGAGATCTTCAGGACCGTCCCCGGTGCAGAGCACATCGTCCTCGATGCGGATACCGCCCATCGGCACCAGGCGGTCGACCAACTGCCAGTCGATCAACCCCGCCGTGGGTCCTTGGCGCAGGGGGTCGAGCAGCATCGGTATGAAGTAGATACCCGGCTCAACGGTGAGGTAGTGGCCGGGCTCGATCAGCCGCGTGTTGCGCAGGTAGGAATGCGCGGCCGGCGGCGGTACGCTGCCACCGTCGGGTCCAGCTTGATGGCCCCCGACATCGTGAACTTGCAGCCCCAGCTGGTGGCCAACGCCATGGGGAAAGAAAGCGCTGGTGAGCCCCTGCCCTACCGCTTGCTCCACGTCGCAACGCAGCACCCCGACCTCGGCCAGCAGGCCGCCGATGCGGCGGTGCGCATCGAGGTGTATCTCCAGGTATGGCTTGCCCGGACTCACCTGCTGCACCAGTTTCTGCTCGATGGCATCTAGCCCCTCGACCAAGGCGACGAACTCGGGCTCCGCGCCCTCCCGTACCCAAGTGCGGGTGACGTCGGCGGCCCAGCCGTTGGCGCTGGCGCCAGCGTCGACCAGCAGCACCCGCGCGCCGGTGAACTCGGCGCCGCGTTTGTGCTGATAGTGCAGGATGGCCGATCTGTCGTCGGCGGCGATGATCGAATCGAAAGGCAGCTCGCTCTCTAGCTGATCACAGCCCTCCAAGTAGGCCCGGTAGATCTCGCGCTCGTTGGACGAGCCTGCTTGGAAACAACGCCGCCCGGCGTCGTGCCCGGCGGCCGCTCGCTGGGCGGCCAGGCGGCAAAAAGCCACCTCGTAGTCGGTTTTGTAGGCCCGGTACCAGTCGAGCGGCGCCATCAACTCGGCCGGCTCGACCCGCTCTTCTGGCACTCCGGCCAACGCCGCTGCGGCCGGCGAATTGCCGAGATAGGCGACATGGCCGAGGTCTCCCAAAGCCGTCACCGCCGAGTCGTAGGACTCGACCTCTAGCAACTCCACCGCTTCCTCCCAGAAGGACACCGTCGGCGGCGAAGTGTCGTACCAGTAGTCTCGCGGGCGGACCCGCGCCACCCGCGGTCGGCGTCCGGGGCGGACCAGCAACAAGTGCTCGGGCCCGGCGAGCGGCAGCCAACGTTGGAAGTGCGGCGCCGGACGGAAGATCGTCTCGCGATCGTCGGCATGGAAATGCCCCGGTCGGCCAGCGTGTAACAACACGCCCTCTAGCTCACAGCCACTGCTCGCAGCGATTTCTAGCGCGCGCTGCAGGTACTGATCGAGGGTCGCGAGGTGTTGGCGATAGAGCTGCGTATCGGTCATCGAGAGCCTCCCCAATTCAGTCTTCGATGCCGTCGAAGAGGGCGGTGGTCAAGTACCGTTCGGCGAACGAGGGCACGATGGTGACGATCATCTTGCCCTCCATCTCCGGTCGTTGGGCGACCTGCACCGCGGCTTGCAGCATGGCGCCAGAGGAAATCCCCACCGGCATCCCTTCGAGCGGTGCTACCCGCCGCGCCATGGCAAGAGCAGCGTCGTTGTCGATCTGGATAACTTCATCGATCAGATCGGTATCAAGGACCCCGGGCACGAATCCGGCGCCGATACCCTGAATCTTGTGCGGTCCCGGATCGCCTCCCGACAGCACCGGGCTGCCAGCCGGTTCGACCGCCACCATGCGCAGGCTTGGCTTGCGCGCCTTGAGCACTGAGCCGGTGCCGGTCAAGGTGCCGCCAGTGCCGACACCACAAACCATCACGTCGACACCACCAGCGGTATCGACCCAGATCTCCTCGGCGGTGGTGTGGCGGTGGATCTCGGGATTGGCCGGGTTGTCGAATTGTTGCGGCATCACCGAATTGGGGGTTTCTTTGATCAACTCGGCGGCTTTGGCGATCGCTCCTTTCATGCCCTTGGCGCCGTCGGTGAGGACCACCTTGGCACCGAGCAGACGGAGCATCTTGCGGCGCTCGATCGACATCGTATCGGGCATGGTGAGAATCAGCCGATAGCCCTTGGCGGCGGCGGCAAATGCCAGGCCGATGCCGGTATTGCCCGAGGTAGGCTCGATCAACACGGTCTTCTCAGGGTGCATGTCGTGCTCCTCTTCCAGCTGCTCGATCATCGCCTTGCCAATGCGATCCTTGACTGAGGCCAGCGGGTTGAAGAACTCCAGCTTGGCCAGCAAATCGCCCCGACACCCCTCTTCCGCGGCCAACCTGCCGAGCCGTACTAGCGGGGTATTGCCGATGGTGTCGAGAAAAGAGTCGTAGATCTTGCCGCGGCAATCCGCGGTTGTCGAACTTGTTTCTGGGGTAGCCATGTCGCCTCTCCTTGAAATTGCGGTCTAACGGGCTAAGAAATCGCTTGCACTCTAGTCTAGCGCTGCACGCTCGGCAGAATTTCCAAACCTCCGAAGAATTGGTCAATCATCTCCTCAACCAGCTGATCCTCGGAAATCTCTCCATCCGACCGGAACCACTTGTAGGTCCACAACACGGTTCCGAGCAGCGAGAACGCCGCCACCTTGGGGTTCACCGGTCGGATCTGGTGGCGCTCCATGGCTTGGGAGAAGGCCTGCACTAGGAATTGCACATAGCTCTTCTTGCGCCGATTGATTTCCGCCCGGCCGGCCCCGGTGAGCGTATTGTGCTCGTGCAGAATGATCGTGACTTCTTTGGTTCGCGAATCGGTAACCAGGCGGATATTGCACTCCATCGTGGCCCGCAAGCGTTGCAGGGGATCGGTGATCGAGGCCGTGCGCAGGGTCACCCGCTCCTCGAACATGTCCATGCCGTAACGCATGATCTCGACCAGCAGGTGCTCTTTGCTACGAATGTGGTGATAGAGCCCCCCTTTGGTCAGCCCGCAAGCCTTGGAGATGTCGTGGATAGATGCCCCTTCGTAGCTCTTCTCGCAGATCACTCGAGCGGCGATCTCGAGAATCTGTCGATGCCGATCAAGGGGCCTCTGGACGACTTTCGAATTCAACATTACAGATGTGCTCATCAGGTCTCCGGCTTCCACTCCGCGCTCTAGCGATCCGTCCACGGCGGCTCCCGCCCCAAGCCCCGCCAGAGGCCACTGAACGACTCGGGAAGGACCGTCCAACCTTTTCGATCAGCAGCGCCGCGGCCGCTAGCAAGCACCTGGAAAGGGCTGTCGGTCAGTATAACCGCATCGCCGCGGGACCTCGTGAAGTCCTCCGCAACCCATGATCTGCTAGAATAGAGAGTCAGTTCCGTTCTCAGTGAAGTTTCTTGCGCGCCGACGCTAAGGTCGTGCCTGGGAGAGTAATGAGTGGTGAGCATGACCTCGAAGTTGTGGCCCTCCGTCAGCTATTGGCGCAGACCACGCAGGACTATGAGGAACAGATCTCTGAGCTGCTGGCCGAAAAGGAGCTAGCTCAGATTACTCTAGCCTCGATCGGTGACGCGGTGGTGACCACCGACGCCGAGGCTCGGGTGAGCTACCTCAATCCAGTGGCCGAAGAACTCAGCGGCTGGAGCAACCAAGAGGGTACCGGTCGCCAGCTGAGCGAGGTACTGGCCTTTGTCGACGAGCGCGACGGCTCGCCGATGGAACTCGACCTCTCCTCCTGCCTGATCGAAGGCCGCAAGCTCTTCTTGACCGACCAGATCAGCCTGCTGCGTCGTGGTGGCAAACGCTTTGCCATCGAATCCAGTGCTTCGGCGATTCGCGACCGCGACGATGAAATCATCGGCCTAGTGTTGGTATTTCAGGATGTCAGCGAAAAGCGTTTACTCTCCCTGCAACTAACCCGCGCCGCCAACTACGACGGGCTCACCGGACTGCTCAATCGCGAGGCCTTCGAGCAGCACCTCTACACCGCCTTGCAGGAAAGTCGCGAAACCGACTGCTGCCAGGCTCTGTGCTACATCGACTTGGATCAGTTCAAAGTGGTCAACGACACCTGCGGCCACCCAGCGGGTGACCAGCTGCTGCAGTGGATCGCCAGCCTGATTCGCGAGCGAGTGCGCGACTCCGATGTCTTCGCCCGCCTCGGCGGCGACGAGTTCGGTCTGTTGCTGCACAACTGCCCGGTGGACGCCGCGCGGCGGATCGCCGAGCAGATTCATCAGGCGCTGCGCGAATTCCGCTTCATCTGGGACGGCAACAGCTTCGCCATCGGCCTATCGGTCGGGTTAGTTCCGGTAGATGCCAGCTTCAAAGATCTCGCCGAACTACTCGGCGCCGCTGACCAGGCTTGCTACATGGCCAAGCAAAAGGGCCGCAGACGGACTCAAGTCTATGAGCGCGGCGACCTTGAGATCCGCCGCCATCAGGGGCAGATGAATTGGGTGGTGCGTCTGCAGAGAGCGCTCGACGAGAATCATTTCCAACTTTATTGGCAACGCATTCTGCCCCTCGCCGACGATCCCAAGAAGTTGTTCTTCGAGGTGTTGCTGCGGCTCGAGGATGCCGAGGGTCGGCTGCAAACACCGAGCGAGTTTCTGCCGGCGGCTGAGCGCTACGGCTTGATGCAGACCATCGATCGCTGGGTGGTAGAACACACCATGGAGCTACTAGTCAGCCAGCCGCCCAACTTTCTGCGCTCTCTAGATTGCTGCGCGATCAATCTCTCCGGTGCTTCCCTCGGCGATGACAGCATGCTGGAGTTCATCGAAGACTGCTTGCAGCGGACCGGCGTCGCCGCGGAGAAACTCTGCTTCGAGATCACCGAAACGGCCGCGGTGAGCAATCTCGAACGCGCCATCGTGATGATCGAACGACTGACGGAGCAATCTTGCCGCTGGGCTCTCGACGATTTCGGCAGCGGCATGTCGTCCTACAGTTATCTACGCGAGCTGCCGGTGCATTTTCTGAAAATCGACGGCGGCATCGTCGGCGACCTGCTGTCCAGCCCGCTAAATCGAGAGATGGTCAAGTCGATCAATCAGATCGGTCATGTCATGGATGTCCGCACCATCGCCGAATCGGTGACCAGCGAGTCGATTCTCGAAGTGCTACGCGAGATCGGCGTCGACTATGCTCAAGGGTTCGGCATCGAGCGACCACGACCGATTGCGGCCCGCGAGAAAGCTGAGCAGCCGGTGTCAATCGGCGGTGCTCTTAACGCTCCCTGACTGCCGCCGGATCTCCTTCCGTGGCCTGCTGTTGCAACGTCAGGTCCCGCCGTAGCAATTCGGCCTGCTCCTCGAAGCGTTCTGCGGCGCCATAGAGATACGCCAACTGCAATCGCGCTACGTGCGGCCATGGGTGCCCTGCCCATAAGCCCCCTCCCACACCACCAGCCCCCTCGACCAACTCCATAGCGACGAAAGGCTGACCATGGTCCGTCTCACCCCTTTCGAAAAGCACCGCGACATTGGGATGGGCGAGTCGCGCCAGGGCCCGGCACTCACCGAGGAAGCGTAGCTGGCGCAGCTCGTCCCGCAGGTTGTCGAGCACCTTGATCGCTACCCGTCGATAGAGCGGTTCGTGTTGCTCACCGAGATAGACCCGACCCATCAAGCCGTCGCCGAGCAACTTCACGCCCTGGAAGCGGCCGAGATGCGCGGGCAGTTCCGTCGGCGCATTCACGGTCGAGCAACTGCTGGCGGGCGGCACCTTCGCACCCCAAGGCCTCGGTCAACAGCTCGACCAGACGCCGCTGACCAGCAGTGTCATTCACCGTCGGTACCGCTTGAGTTGGCCGAGAGTAGATCCTGCACCGGCAGCTGCTGCCGGCAGGTCGCTAGTTCCTCCTCGAGCAAAGCCTTGGCCTGAGTGGCACGGTGGGCGGTGAGCGCCACTCCCATGACCCCACCGAGCAACGATAGGGCGATCAAGATAGCCCCGACCACGGCGACTCGATGACGCCTGGCAAATCGGCTGGCCAAGTAGAGGGTCGAAGGGGGCCGAGCACCGACCGGCCGATGCTCCATGTAGCGTCGCAGATCCGTGGCCAAGCCAGCGGGCGAGCTGTAGCGCTGCTCACGATCCTTGGCCATGGCCTTGCGCACGATGGCATCGAGATCACCTCGCAGAGCTCGCCTTAGACCCCGCGCCGAGGACCAGCGATTCTTTGCCAGACGGCGTTGTCGATCAGCATCCAAGCCATCCCAGCGTGAACTCAGCGAAGGTCTCGGCTGCTCACCGACACGCTTGAGGAAGAGTTGCATCGACTCGTCCTGGCGGCTCTCAATCGGTCGCACGCCGACTAGCAACTCGAATAGGAGCACCCCGAGCGAATAGACATCTGCCCGAGTGTCGAGATCGCTGGGACCAAAACCAACGGCTTCTGGGCTCATGTAAGCCGGCGAGCCGATCACAAAATGGTCCAGGGTGAGATGGGCGCTGGTGAGCAAGTTTCCATCGAGGGCACTGGCTATACCGAAGTCGATCAACTTGGCCATCGACCGATTGTCGACCTCGGTCACCAACACGTTGGCCGGCTTGATATCGCGATGTAAGAGGCCCTTCTCATGGGCGTGCCGCACTCCCGCGCAGACCCCGCAGAAGAGTTCGATCCGACGGCTGAAACCCAACTCGCGCTGGTCGCACCATGCGGTGATCGGCGCGCCTTCTACCGGCTCCATGGCAACAAAAGGATGACCGTCCTCGGTAGTGCCCACCTCGTACAGGGCCGCCACATTGGGATGGCTAAGCCTCGCCAGCGCCTGACACTCGGCGGCGAAGCGCTCGTGTTGCCGGCCACGGTCGTGAATCGAGTCGATAACTTTGAGCGCCGCGCGCCGACGTACCGGCTGGGTCTGCTCGCCGAGATAGACCGCCCCCATGCCGCCCTTGCCGAGTCGTTCGATAATCCGGTACCGACCCAACCACTCGGGCACCGGCAGCGGTACGGACTGCCGCGATTCAGTGCGCGACGGCGGACTGGCTGGCGGCTGCCACGAATCGCCCAAGTCCAAGGCGTCTGGTAACGCGGCCCCGCTGGGACGCAGAAAATCATCGTCCAGCACCGCAGCCTCGCTGAGCAACGCTTCGAGCTCGCTGAGCAGCTGGCTGTCTCTAGCGCAGTGGAGAGTGAGAAACTGCTGTAACTCGGCGCCGCTAAGGTCGAGGGCCTCGGGCAACAGCTCGACGACCCGCTGTCGCCGCTCTGCATCCTTCACCCTTTCATCTCGGTCTTCAACCACACGCGCGCCGCCCGCCAAGTTCTGGTGACCGTCGGCCGCGACACCTCTAGCACCGCGGCCACTTCCGCTTCGGTAAGGCCGGCGAAGAAACGCAGCTCGACAACCTGCGCCATCCGCGCATTGATCTCGCCCAACTGGGTCAAGGCTTGATCCAAGGCCAGCACATCGAGCCCCTCGGCGGTCGCCGGCTCTGGAGCGTTGTCCAGCGGCACCAAGGCTTCAGCGGGAATCCGCTTACCGGCCCGCTTGCGCCGCGCATGCTCGACCAGAATGCGGCGCATGGCGATCGCCGCGGTGGAAAAGAAGTGACGGCGATCGTTGTAGCGCGGCTGCTCACCACTGAACAGCCGCAGGTAAGCCTCGTGAATCAGCTCGGTGGCGGCGAGTGAATTCTTGGCACCGTCCTGCTTGAGAAAGAACCCAGCGTGGCGGCGCAGCTCGTCGTAAACGAACGGCAGAATCTCCTCAACCGCGTCTTGGCTGTATGCGGCACCGCGGAGGATCCGGGTAATTGTCTGACCACCTTCTATGGGCATCCCCTGGCAGCTTAGCAGGCACGACTCTAGTTCCAAGCCTGCCCAGAGACTAACTGTCGAGGATCGACGTGCGCCGCCCCTTGCTCGCGGACTTATCGAGCCCGAAGCACCCTCCGGTCGAGTTGGCACCAAAGACGGATTCGCTAGATGCACTCTGAGTGTGGTCGCGGAGCCAACGGACATCGACCAGCTGCTCGTCGAAAGCTGGACCTTCGATGTCCCAATCCACGATTGAGAACCCACCCACCACCGAGGCTGAAGTGCTGCTGTTCATCGGTCACCTCTTGAGACGAAATGTCCTCTCACTTCCCCAATGCGCGAGAAGCTGGCCAGGTGAATCGACGCTGAATACGGCTCGGGCCGCCGAGCAGGTGCCGGCGGCCCGCTAGAAAAACCTGGAGGGCGGTAGAACTAGCCAGCTGAGATCCGCCGCAGCGCTCCCCAACCCAGGCCCAGAGCGAGCAGCAGCAGTCCCCAACCCCCGAGGGTCGGAATCTCCAGCACTAGGCCGCGCACCTCGACCACCGCCACCGCCACGTCGCCAGGACCGCCCACCACCGTAACTCCGCCCACCGAGGCTTCGAGCGGGCTGGTCTGATTGGTGACCGTGCCGTCAGTAGCATCGCCCGGTACGGTGAAATCGACGGTGAAGACACAGCTGCCGAGAGGCGCCAAGCTGCCGCCGGTCAGAGTCAGCACCGAGGTACCCGCGACTAACGAGCCCACCCCACAGACATCGCTCTGCGGTAGACCGAAGGTCTGCATTCCGGCCAGCACCGCATCGAGATCATCGCTGAACGTCAAGTCAGTGGCGGCGTTCGCCGGATCCGGGTTGCTGAGGGTGAAAATCAGCGTCGAGATGCTGCCGGCAGTGACCGACGCATCCTGGAATGCCTTGCTGAAGCCAAAGAACTCGATCACCAGGTCGGCCGCCGCGCCGCTGACGCTGAGCGCCCCGCCACCCGCGGTGCCGGTGAGCTGACTGGTGACGCTCGGGTAGGTCCCGGCGATGGCTGTTGGCGGTACCTGCAAAATGGCGGAGAAGGTACACGAACCGCTCGCCGGCAGCATGCCGCCGCTCAGAGTCAGTAGCGAAGTGCCACCGAAGGTCGATCCGACGCCGCAAGGGTCGGTGCCGGCAAGGCCCACCGCTACCAAGCCAGGTATCACCGCGTCAAGATCGTCGGTGAACGCCAGGCCCATCACCGCCGTATCCGGCGACGGATTGGTGATCGTGTACGCCAACTCCACCATGCCCCCTGGCAGCACCGGGCTGAGCACGAACTGCTTGCTGAAGCCCAGCTCTCCAACCACCGTCAACGTGGCGCTGGCGCTGCCGGCGTTGCCCGCATCCGAGGTCAGATCGCCGGTGGTGTTGAGGTAAACCCCCTGGGTGTCGCTGCTCACCTCGACCGTCACCGTGCAGGTCGCCATCGCCGCCACCGAGCCACCGTTGTAGGTGATCGTCGCGGCGCCGTCGGCGGCGGTCAGGGTGCCGCCCACACAGCTGGTCGCGGCGCTCGACGGCGTCGCCACCACCATGCCAGCCGGCAGGTTGTCGGTGAAGTCCAGGGCCGTAGCGGCCGTTGTTGAAGCACTGTTATCGATCGTCAGAGTGAGGGTCGAAACACCGCCGACCAGGATCGGATCCGGCGCGAAGCTCTTGCTGAATCCTGGCTGCGGGTCGACCGTCAGCGCGGCGCTGGCGGTGCCGCTGTTGCCCGCACTCGACATCAAGTCGCCGGTGGTGTTGACCAACATGCCGAGAGCCGAAGTCACCACGTCGACCTGCACCTGGCAGGTAATTCCCGCCGCCACCGAGCCACCGTTGTAGCTCACCACCGCTGTGCCGGCAATCGCCGTCAAGGCGCCGCCGGTGCAAGTGGTCGAGGCGGTGGGCACCACCGCCACCAGCATCCCTGCCGGCAGGCTGTCGGTGAAGTCCAGGCTCGATGCGCTGAGTGCGCTGGCGGAGTTGTCGATCGTCAAGGTCAGAGTTGACTGCTGACCCAGGCCCACCGCCAGCGGAGCGAAGCCCTTGGCGAAGACCGGCGGCGGCTCGATCGTGAGGTCCGCGGTCGCCGGCTCGGCCACTTCCAGGCCGTCGCGGAAGAGGTCACTAGTGGTGTTGGGGAAAGTGCCGGCGCTCGCACTCGCTGGCACCAGCACCTCCACATCGAATGAACACATGCCACCCAGAGGCGGCAGCTCACCACCGGTGAAGCTGAGGAACGACACCCCGGTGAGCGAAGACCCCAGACCACAAGGCAGGGCCGGCAGACTGATCGCAATCAGCCCCGATATCACCGCATCAAGATCGTCCGAAAACGCGATGCCGGTGACCATGTCGGCACCCGGGTTAGTGATGGTGAAGGTCAGGATCGCCGTACCGGTCGCGGTGGTGGGGCCATCGAAAGATTTGCTAAAAGTCAGCAGCTGGATGATTTCCAGAGCGTCGCTGGCCGCATCGCCAACCACCGAGAAACCGCCGAGGGTGCCGGTCACACCACTAGTGGTGTTGGTGTAAATGCCGGCGGCACTGCCTCCGGGAACCGTCAGAGAAACCCGCAGAGTACAGGTCCCACCCGCAGAGAGACCCGCGCCGGTCACCGTGATCATGTCGGACCCGGTGCCGGATACCGTGCCGCCACAAGTATCGAGCAGCACGCTGTCGAAAGTCAGACCGCTCAAGGTAGCGCCCAGGTCGTCGGTGAAATCAATGCTCGAAGCCGCTTGGCTGGCATCGGCATTGGTCAGGGTGAATTCCAGAGTGACGCTATCGCCCGGAGCCACCGGATCGTCGGTAAACGCCTTGGTGAACAGCAGTAAGTTAGAGTTGATGGTCAGATTATCGGTCGCGGGATCGATGGTGACCGCGCCGCCTTGAGTGGCCGTAAGGCTGCTGGTGACGTTGGAGTAGTCCCCATCCGCAGCCCCGGCCGGAACCAGAACATCGAACTCGATGGTGCAGGTCGATCCGATCGTCAGACTGCCACCCACATAGCTCAGAGAGCCGGTGCCTAGAAGTCCTGGAGTTCCGCCACAGGTGTCCGCTGACGGCGGCAAGCTGGTGGTGAGATCCGGGATGCCTGGCAGAACGGCATCCAAGGAGTCGGTGAAAAAGATGGCAGTGGCATCGTCGGTCGGGCTGATGTTCCCGAGGGTGAAGCGTAGGGTCACCATCTCGCCAGCGATCACCGGATCGCCAAGGAACTCTTTGGTGAAGGTCAGGCCGGCGACCTTGAGATCGTCGCTAGCCGGCGCCGAAGTCGCCACCAGGCCCTCTACCGTAGCGGCGACGCCACTGGTGGTGTTGGCGTGGCTGCCAGGAGCCGCCCCGATCGGTACATCGAGGGTAACGCTGAAGGTGCAGCTGCCACCCGGCACCAAGGTGCCACCCAGCAGAGTCAGCAGGGTGTCTCCCGCCGAGCCGGTCAGCATAGAGCCCGCACCGCAGGGCGGGTCGGGGGTCGAGGGCAGGTTGGCGGTCAAGCCAGCCAGGAAAGTCAGGTCGTCGGTGAAGGTAATACCAGTGGCGTCGGTGGTGGCGTTCGAAGAGTGCGTCAGGGTGAATTCGAGGGTGGCGGTACCCCCTGGGGCCACCGGATCGTTAGTAAAGCTCTTGCTCAAGCTGGGGGCGGCAATGACCGTGAAGTCGTCGCTAGCAGGATCCCCGGTACGCGTCGCGCCATCCACGGTAGCAGTGATTTCGCTGGTGACGTTGGGGTAGATGCCAGGAGACGCACCAGCATTGACATCGAGGGTGATGGAGAAGGTACAAGAGTCTCCCGCCATCCCCGCCGGTGCCAAAATACCGCCCGAGATGGCCACCTGGGCTGGAATAACACTGTCCAGCGGAGGATTGAAGAGCGGAGTGAAGGTGCAAATCGACCCGGCCCCACAGCAGCCGTTTCCCGGCGTTGCGGACGCCGTCGCCAGCACGGAGTCGAACATGTCCACAAAAGCGATTTCGGTGGCGCTCGACGTGGTGCTGGTGTTGCTGACGGTGAACTCGAGCACGATCGTATCGCCGGGGTTCACCGGATCACCCATGAACACCTTGGTCAGCACCGGCGCGGGCTCGACGAATAGGTCGTCCGAAGCCATGTTGCCAACCACCGGCGAACCGTCGACGGTGGCGGTGATCGCAGTCGTGGTGTTGGTGTAGCTGCCGGGGGTGGCAGCGACTGGAACCGACAGACTCACGCTGATCGTGCAAGAGGCCTCCGGCGCCAAAGTGCCGCCGGTAAAGCTGATGCTGGTGCCGCCAGCTCCCGCAACCGAGCCGCCGCAGTCGTTCGCCAGCAGACTGTCAAAGGTCAGACCGGCAAGAGCAGGCACCAAGGTGGTGAGGTCGTCGGTGAAGGCGAGGCCGGTGGCCGAGAATAGGCGATTGAAATTGTCGAGGGTGAAGTCCAGGGTCACCGAACCACCGGGCGGAACCGGGTCGTCGGTGAAAGATTTCTGTAGGGCCAGGGGAGCCACCGTCACCTCGAGGGTGGCGCTCGCCTTGCCGGCGGAGAAGATGGAGAAGGAGAAACCGCTACGGTAGGTCAGCTCGCCGCTCAGGTTGTCGAGCGAGCCGGCGCCAACACCTACCACGTCGAGAGTGATGGTACAGCTGCCGCCGACCGGTACCACTTCGAATCCCGGAACCGCCGAACCTACGGCAAACAATGTGACCACATCAGTGCCAGGGACCGCGGTAAGGGTGAAATCGAAGGTGCCACAGGTGGTCGCGGTGTTAGCGGGATCAGCAACCTCAATCCCGGCCGGGAAATTGTCGGTAAAGGCCAAGAAGGTCAACGCCAACGCACCGAGAGAGTTGTCAAAAGTGAAAGTCAGCGTACTGCGGTCGCCGAGTGGGATCGAACTCGGCGCGAAGCTCTTGGAAAAACCGGGTCGGGTGATATCGACGGTGAGATCGACCGGCAGACTCATACTGCTGCCGGCGCTCGAACTCAGAGTGACGGCCGCGTTGGTGTGCGCACCCGGGGTGCTGGCGGTCACATCCACGGTGACGGTGCAAGACAGAAAGGCCCCGAGCCGCGCGTCGCTCAGAGTGATGGTCGAGCCACCGTCCGGTGCGCTGAGGCTGCCGCTGATTCCAAGATCACAGTCGGTCGAGGCGTTGGCCGGATCGGCGATGCTCAGCGGTCCGGGCAACACCGGCAGAGTGTCGGAAAACGCCAGGCCGGTGATCAGCGAGGCGCTGCCGTTGGTGATGGTGAAGGTCGCTGTCGAGACACTGCCGGGACCGATGGTGCTCGGAGTGAACACCTTGGTCAAGGTCGGCTGCGCCAACGCCGCACCGGTCAACGATAAGAAGAGACAAAATTGCCCGAGGGTTACGCCAATAGTCCGCCGCATGATCCCACTCCCCCTGAGTTTGAAAGAGGGTCCATTAGATCATGGGTCGACCAGACGGTGACTCAACTTGACCGGCCAATGTCTCTGAAGCGGACTTTCTAGCCGCCGCTCCAGCCCTGGTCGGCTTCGGCACCGACCGGAGTTGAGTCCGGGCACAGCGCTCAGCCGCAGTTGTTGCCAGTCGGCGAACCGGAGTACCAGCCACCAACCGTGGCCTGTTCGTAGAAGGCGTCCCAGTAGGTGTAGCGAGCCCGCCGGCAGCGGGTCACCGAGCTGATCGCCACGTAGGCGTAGTTGCCATTGCTGACGTCGCGGCGCATGCTGTTGGGGTAGTTGAAGCTGTTCGAGCTGCAGGTGTGCTTGTAACCCAGCTCCATGCGAATGGCACCCCAATTGCTTTTGTTGCAAATCCGCGCCTTGAGGTAATTCGACTTGCCGTCGACATTGCAACCAGACTCGCGATAGACCGGCCCCCAATCGTAGGGGCCGCTACCAATACCGGTGCAATGGGACTTGGCTGCCGAGGCGTTCAGGTGGTCGCCAATATCGATGACACCCGGTACCGCGTCGACCAGCCGCCGGCCGCGGATCAGCTCTTCGCTGCGCGCCGCCCCGATCTTCTGGCTATAGCGCACCAGATCCGCGGGTACCGGAAAATCGACAGGCACCAACTGCAGATAGGCTTCGAGCATCGACCAACGGTCGAGTTCGTCGTCAGCAAATACCGGACCGCCACGATCAGCCGGGCCGGTCTCCCACAGAATCAACTCTCTGAGGGATGGATTGGACAGGAACTCGATCACGTTGCCATTGTCCTGCTGGATCGTTGCCAAGGCGATCGCCCGATCGTCGTAGAAGTGGTCCTCTTCTTTCTCGGACCTGCCCTTGCCAGTGTCCACTTGCGCCGCGACCGGGAGTGCGACGGCGAAGATCAAGGCGGCTGTCGCCAAACGGAGCGGGCCGTTCCAACCCCGCTTTGGATTGTGGATCGGTGGATCGTGGGTCAGGTGGGTGCTGCTTTGGCTCTGCGACATTATGCTTTTTCTCCATTGCGGAATTGAGGTGGAAGCGACCCATGTCCCCGACATCGGGGAAGAGCCATGGGGAAGGCCCCTTGGGCTGCTCATGGACGCCTCTCGCGTCTTACCGAACGGATAAGCAACGAACGACACTGGGTGATCTCCTCACCCGGCGGTAAAAAATTTCAGGGCAGGGATCTCACTCCGGGTTGGCGGCCAACCAGGCGCGGGTATCGCGAATCTGCGGCAGTTCGGGATCGGCCTCGCTCCAGGTTTCGAGCAGCTGCTGCATGGCCTGGCGAGAGGCGGTTTCGTCGCCCTCCAGCACCCAGCTGCGAGCGATGCCGAACCAGGCGTGGCCACTGCCTGGACGCAGCTCTAGTACGCCTTCAAAAGCCCGCCTAGCCGCTGCGGGCCGGCCGGCCCGCAAATGCGCTTCGCCCAGGCTCTCGAGCACTGGTCGTGAGTAATGTGGCGGCTCCCAATAGCCCAACTGGCGCTCCATTTCGACCGCCCTCTCGAGTGCTTCTACAGCCTGCTCATGACGTCCCAAGAGACTCAAGATATTGCCGTTGAGTTCGAAGGTGGCGAGGACCAGCAAACGCTTGGCGGCACCGAAATACCAATCGCCACCGGGTTCGGCCTGGCGGTTGCGGAGGTCCGTGGATCGGGTGGTGAGCTGCTGGAAGGCCAGCCCAGCGGCTTCGCCATCGCCCTGGCGAACGGCTTCCATACCGCGGCAATACTCCACCAAGCCACGCAGGTAGGCCACCGCCAGATCACTGGGGGGCGAGCGCTCGGCAAGTGTCCGTTCAAGACTGTCAGCAGCGGCACCAAAGGCGCCATAGCGCATGTGCAGCCGCGCCGCCGCGGTCTCGGCGGCGTAGAGCAGGAATCCTTGCCCGGCCGCCTTATGTCGGTGCGGCTGGGCCTTCATGCCGCCTACCTCCTCGGCCCAACGCAATCCTTCCCGGTAGCGCCCGTCCTCAGAGCAGGTGGCAACCAGGTAGTCGAGGTTGTGAATGTAGTTCCAATGATCGGCCGGCTCCACTCCGGATTCCTCCAGGTAGCGCCGATCGTATTCGTAGGCGTCGAGAAATGAGGCGCGGGCACGGCGGTGGTCTCCGAGCAGGAAATAGACATGCCCAGGCATGTGGCGGATGTGCCCCATACCCGGCGCCAGCGCAGCGATTTTCTCCGCGGAGCGCAAGGCCAGCGATGGATCTCCATACTCATGGGCGTGGATCCAATAGTGATGCACGGCAAAGTTGTCCGAGTGGGCCGCCACCAACGGGGTGAGAATCTCTACCGACCGAGTTGCGGCCGAGACCAGGCCATCCTCGGCGCTTCTGCTCGGGTCGATGAAATAGCCGCCGGTGTCGGTGAGCAGAAACTTGACCAAGAAGAGGTGGCCGTCGACATCCTCGGGATAGGCTTCGAGAAGGGCGTGCATTGCTTCGAGAAAGCCATCCTGGCCATCACCTGCGAGGCGCCCATTGAGCCGAAGCAGAGCATCCAGGTAGTACCGCTCTTGGATGCTACAGCGGGTCCGCAACTGCTCCATGTGGTCCAAGGCCAGGGTGCGTTCGCCGGGATGTTCATGCTGGTTGTAGTTCAGCGACATATACAACCCCCACCAAGCCATCGCCGCCTCAGAATCGTGCCGCAGGGCGGCGAGAAAAGCTCGGCGAGCCTCGAAGTCCCAAAACCCGTGCAGCAAGGCCAAGCCTTGGTCAAAGAACCGCTGGCTAGTTGCCGAGGTGGTGGAGATCTTCATCGATAAGCCACCGAGCCCTTCCAGCCAGGTAGGCTCACCGAGCGACTCGGCGGCCAGCAGAGCGCTCAGCCTGGAATCTTGACTAGTGCCGGCAGCAGCCGGGGCGCCCCCTCCATCTGCCGACGGAATGCAGCCGAGAACCAGCAAGGCGACACACAACCCGCAGCAGAGGGTGGCGAGGAGATGGGAGGAGAGCGGCGATCTCATTCAGGATAGTCCTTGTCCGTGGCTCAACATTGGTGAGAAGTCGATCAGACTCTCTCAGCAGTGTAGGAAGGGCCGTCGAGAGGTGTCAACCACCGCCGTCATATCTGCCGTAATCGGTGCCTGGCAGAAGTATTCTCCAGCTCCATCCATCAGCATCCTTCGGCTAGAATAGGTGGATCGGCTTGATCACCGATCACCGCGCTGCTCCCTTGCCGCCCCGATCGCAGCCCTGTTCCACGGTGCTCGCCCATAGCCGAGTGACGACCCCCAACTGGAGACTAGCCACCGATGACCGCTACCACCACTCTGCCGGTTGCCGAGAACCGCACCTGGGACCTGTCCGATTTGCTCGCCGAACCGACCGAGGCGGTGATCGGTGCCGAGCTTGCCACCCTAGAAGAGGAGGTGGCGGCGTTTGGCGATCACCGCCAGACCCTCGATCCGGCGATGACGCCGGCTGAATTCCTCGCCGTCGTCGAGCACCACCAGGCTATTCACGAGCACCTCAAGCGACTCGCCGGCTACGCCAGTTTGTGGTTCGCCGCCGACACCCAGTCGGCCGCGGCACTGTCCTACCGCAACCGCATTCAACAAATCCTCACCCAACACCAAAACCGGATGATGTTCTTCGGCCTGTGGTGGAAGGACCTCGCAGACGCTGCGGCCGAGCGGCTCTTACCGAACACTGCCGAAACCGCCGACCAACGCCACTTCCTCGAAGAAATGCGGCTGTTCAAACCCTACACCTTGGACGAGCGTTCCGAGCAGATCATCAACCTGAAAGAGGCCAACGGCGTCTCCGCCCTGCTCACCCTCTACTCGATGCTGACCAGCCGTCTGGAATTCGACATCGAGGTCGACGGCGAGATGCGCAAACTCACCGATGGCGAGATGCGCGGTCATTTCTACTCCCCAGATCCGGACCTGCGGCGGCGGATCTACCTGCAGCTCTATGGTGAAGTCTACCCTCGCGAGTCGCAGGTTCTGGCTCAGATCTACGCCAACCGGGTTCGGGACTGGCACACTGAATACGTCGAGTTACGCGGTTTCAGCTCGCCGATCGCGGTGCGCAATCTATCGAACGACGTGCCGGACACCGCGGTCGAAGCGTTGCTTGAAGTATGCCGCCGCAACACCCCTCTCTTCCAGGAGTATTTTCGCCTCAAGGGCGGCTGGTTGGGCATGGATCAGCTGCGCCGCTACGATCTCTACGCCCCCTTGGCGAGTTCCGACAAGACGGTGGACTACGCCACTGGAGTGGCTGAGGTGCTCGCTACTTTTCGCGGCTTCGATGGCCGCTTCGCCGATCTGGCCGAGCGGGTCTTCAGCGAGCGCCACATCGACAGCGAGGTCCGCAAGGGCAAACGCGGCGGCGCTTTCTGCGCCACCCTGGTGCCCGGAATGACCCCCTGGGTTCATCTTAGCTACAGCGGCAGGGTCCGCGACATCGCGACCCTGGCGCACGAACTCGGCCACGCCGTCCACAGCATGATGGCCGAACACCACTCGGTGCTGACCCAGCATCCTTCTTTGCCGCTGGCCGAGACCGCCTCGGTCTTCGCCGAGATGCTCTGCACCGACCGCTTGCTGGCCACCGAAACCGATCCAATGACTCGCCGCGAGCTGCTCGCCGCGCTGATGGACGACATCTACGCCACCGTCATGCGCCAGGCCAATTTTGTGCGTTTCGAACTCGCTGCCCATCAGGCGGTGCTCGACAACAAGAACGCCGAAGACCT
Organism: Candidatus Multivoradales bacterium; assembly: GCA_965248925.1. Taxonomy (GTDB): domain Bacteria; phylum Acidobacteriota; class Thermoanaerobaculia; order Multivoradales; family J023; genus CBDFLE01. The sequence continues at coordinate 737,413 of CBDFLE010000006.1, forward strand.
CAGCGATCTCTATCTCGAGCAACTGCGCGAGCAGTTTGGCGACTCGATGACGATAGGTCCCGAGATGCGCTACGAGTGGCTGTCGATCCCCCATCTCTTCTCCACCCCTTTCTACTGCTACGCCTACAGCTTCGGCCAACTCCTGGTGCTGGCCTTGTACCGCCGCTACCAAGAGCAAGGCGAGGACTTCAAAGAAGGCTACTTCCGTCTGCTGGCGTATGGTGGTGCGGCGCGACCGCAGGCGATCTTGAGCGAGCTCGACATCGACATCAACGACCCCACCTTCTGGCAGGGCGGTTTCGACGTGGTGCGGGGCATTCTCGACGAGTTGCGGGCCATCGAACTCTGATCCTCATCTACCCATGGCTGCCGATCGACGCCCGCGGCGGGGTGCAAGAACTGCTCCTAAACAAGCCCCAGACGGCGGCATCGCAGCCGCTGTCGAGCACTTGGCCAGCGACGCGCGACTACGCCTCGCCCACCACCCCCAAGGCCACTTGGTGAGCGCCCGCGACGCCGAACTCGAAATCACTCTTCGCGTGCCGCTGTCAGGCAACGCCGAACAGCTCAGGGAAGTCACCGCCGAGGGACAGCGAGCACTGGCTGGAGAGATCGAAGCGCTGCTCCTCCACCGGGCAGCCTTTCGCCCCGGCCGAGTGCTGGATCTGAACGACGGCGGCAGTGATAGCGACAGCAGCATCCCTGCCGATCCGCGGCAAGTGTTCAGCAGCTACGGCCCCACCGGCAAACCCATCTGGGTCGACTTTGGCCAATATCTGCTAGAACGCCAGGATCCGCGGGTCGACCTGCTCTACCGCCGGCCACCGGCGCTGGTGACCCAGGTGGTCTCGGGGCGTGAACTCAGCGCCCTGCTGCTTCCCGCCTTTGCCGAGCATCCAACCAGCTACCGCATCCATGGGCAAGTGGTCGCCGGCTGGTTCTTGGTACCCCAGGCGAAAGACGGCAAGCGGCTACTCGCCCTGACTTTGCAGGTAGTCTCCTGCGCCGGACGCCGCGGGCGCCGGCGCTTGGGACTCAACATCTTGGGCGCTAGTCCGGGCGGGCAGCCTTGGGAAGATCTGTGGGATGGCGAGCGGCGTCCACCGTGGTCGGCGGCGGCGCAGTGGGGGCAGTCGGTGTTGACCAGCGTCGAGCGATCCCAGGGACGCAAATCGGTCAGCCCGGCCCTACTATCGCAGCGCATCGAGGGGTTGCTCGGCGGCATCGGCCGACGTTTGGAGCAGGTGCACCGAGCCCGCAAGCGACGCACCGACCACGCCCAACACCGCCACCGCGAAGGGGACCGCCCGACTCGCATGGCGCTCCAAGACCTGGCTCGCGCAGGCGTCGGCGATGTGTTCCACGACACCCGCCAGGAGACCTTGATCGTGCTCGGAGAACGCGGCCGAGCCCACGTCTTCACCGCCAACGGCCCGAGGTAGGCTAGCCTTCAGTCTTGCAACCGAGTCGCAAGCTGCCGAAAGTCAAGCACCCGCCAGGGGATTTTCTGGATCGACATCGGCAGCGGCAGCGAGCGCCGCCTCACCGACACTGGCGGCTGGCCGGTCTGGTGGCCAAGCGGCGACCGCCTTGCCTATCAGGTGGTCGGCGCGGACGGAAATCAGCAGCTACGCTCGGTGTGGATCGACAGCGGCCGCCAGGAAACTCTAGGGCACATCGAAGACGACGGCGTCAATCATCCTTTCAACATCTCCCCCACCGGTGATTTGTTGATTACCGGCAACAGCCAGCCGATCAGCAACGAGATCTGGTGGATCGGAACAGCCGCCGAAAACTGAAAAGATCGCGGCTCAGATATCGTCGAGTCGGCGGGTCAAGGTGACGACGCGACCAGTTGGGCCGACCCGGCGAAAACCGAGCAAGTGGAAAAGTTCCAACGCCAGCCACCGCGCCCAGCGCCGATCGACCCGATAGGACCGAGCCAGACGAGGATGACGGCGCACCCCTGGTAGCCAATGGACCCAGCGGTCAAAGCGCAAACGCCGCACTGCCGCCGACACCTTCAACCACAGCGGTCGAATAGGGTTGACGATGAAAAAGCCGTCCGATCCCTGGCTCTGATACAGCGGCATCAGCAACAAGCCGGTGACCGGCGCCGCGATCGGCCCACCGCGATCATCGGCCAGAATCTGACCGTCCTCCACCAGCTGAAAAGTGCGGAAACCGGGCCGCATGCAAAACTCGTCGCCGGGCTGCAAATGGTGGCGGCTCGATACCTCCACCACATGAGGTAACGAGCCGCTCTCGCGCTCGAGACGATCCCGTGCCGCCGCCGCCTCGGGGCGCTGTCCGCGGCGGCTGACCCCGGCGGCCTCGAGGGCGATCCAGATCGCCGCTTCGGCGCGGTCCACAGCCGCTTCCTCTTCGTGCTGGCCGGACTCGAAACCGGCCACCCGAACACCACGCTGACTGAGGTAGAACGACATCGTCCCGGCCAGTTCTTCTTCGAGACCTAGTACCAAGGTGACCGGCAGCTCGAGAGCAAAGCGACGGTTGTTGAGGGTGTCGTCCAAAGGCGCCCAAGCCGGTGCTGGACCCGAGGTGGTGTGGAGATCAAACACCGTGATCTCGCCGCCGGCCTCGGCGATGAGCTCTTCCAACTGCTGATCGAGTTCGCGCAGCTCGGCGTCCTCGGCCTCCAGCGGCTGGTCGGTGGAACGAACGTATTCGAGCCGCTCCGGAGTCCAATGGCGATTGAAATCGTGTTGCAAGAAACGCTGACCGGCGGCCAGAGCACGCCGATTGCCAGCCAAGCCCACTAACTTACCAGCCAGTTCTGAAGGGTGATCGCTCAAACGGCGAAAGACCCGTTGCAAAGCCCTCACGCCAGCGGGCTCGTTGCCATGCAACCCGGCAACGCAGATCAGCATCGGCCCGTCGCCAATTCCAGCGCGGCCAAGAACACGTGGTATTCGCAGGGTGGAGGCTCCCTTATGCGGTGCGGAGCTGCTCTCCTCACGGTCTAACAATAGCTGGCTCAAGCTTGGATCCCCGTCAACGGTCTACCACGCGGTCCCGCCGTTTGGCAGCGGTGTGGAGTGCCGGCCCGAAGGCCCATCATACTCCGAGCACCTGCCGAAGGCCAGCCCATCGCGGCCTAGAAAAGCGCGGTAAAGAGACTCCGAAGAGCTGCCGCGAAGTTTCAGCCGAGATCGAAAATTCGCCCCACCAGCATCTGCAAAGGGAACCGTGCCAGAGCACCGGCGGCGGCGGCGAACTCGTCATAGGACCGCACCTCGTCGGCCTCGATACCCTCGCCCCAGAGCAACACCGGCAAGGGATCGGCGCCGTGCTGGCCACTCTCGGATAGGGTCGCGTGATCGCCAGCCACCGCGATCCGCAAAGGGCGCGGAGAGTTGGCGAGAAACTCGCCAAGAGACTTGTCCACCTTCTCCAGAAAAGCTGCTTTGAGCTCCGGACGCTGATCGTGGGCTGCAATATCGGCACCCTTCACATGCACCACCACTAAATCACTGCGCCCGAGGGCCTTCGACGCCAGTGTCAGCTTGGCCGAAAGATCGGTGTCGAGGTTGGCCGTCATGCGCTCGTCGCAGAGAGTCTCGGCCCCCAACCAGCGAGCCATGCCTAGGATGGTGCGGTCGCCACTGATGCAGGTCAGCTGCAACGGAACTCCACCGACCTCGAGCTGCACCAGCCGATGCACCCGCCCGGCACCGCGGGTCAAGAGAGCGTTGGCCGGTGCTAAATTGCGCGCCTGGCGGTCGAGGTTGACCGGGTGCCGGGCCAGCAGCCGGCGCGCCCGCTGCTCGAACAATGCCAACAGACGGGCGGTAAACACCCCCCTCTCGTCCGCCGGGTCGATCGGCTGCGGGGTCAACGGCGGACCGGACGGGGCGCCGTCTCCGGGATCGCTACCCACCACCGCCGAGGACAAGCCCTCGCCACGCAGCACGATGGCCAGCCGGTGCTCCGTGGCCGCCCGAACTCTGACCTCGATATCGTCAAAGCCATCCTGCGCCAACGGCATGCGGTCGAGCGCCTGCGCCAGCTCCACCGTTCCTTCGCGAATGCGGCCCGCCCGGCGATCGATCACCCGGCCGCTGTCGTCGAGAGTGGCGAAGTTGCCGCGCAAAGCGATGTCGCCGGCACGCAGCTCGATACCCGCCCCCAAAGCCTCGATCGGTCCCCGCTTCATCGCCGCGGGAGACTGGCCGAACAGGGCCAGACATCCGGCCGCGGTATCCCCCACCACACCCGGAGCAATGGGGTCGGCCAAACCACACTGTCCTGCAGCCGCCAAGCGGTCTAGGTGCGGAGTTTCGGCCGCTTGCAGCGGGGTGCGTCCACCGAGCGCCCGCACCGGTCGGTCGGCCAAGCCGTCAATAATCAGCAACAATGCCGGGGTCAAATGGGTGCGCTGTCTCCAGCTCGCATCAGCCAGGCCCGGCAAGCGCTTTTGCAGCAAGCCGGTCACTACCCGCAATGCCTGACCCACCGGCGGATCACTAGTCGAAGTTTCGACCAGCGGAACCTCATGGGTCTCGGCCTGCTCGACCAAGAAGTCCTGAATCGCCCGAATTGCCGGAAAGTTCTCCAGGTACCGTTCGGCGCGGCGGCTACTCAGCCGCGCCCGGCCAAGGAAACGCGAGCGATGAGTCTCCTTATCAGGGGTCATCAGCACCATGGGAACCTGATACACCGCACCTTCTAGATCGCCAAAAGGCACCAGCGGCGGGTACAAGTGGACCCCTTCTATCAGCACGTTCATATTCTCGGCCGTTGCCCGCTCGACCACCGCCCGCAAGCCCACCGCGATTCGGGTCGCCTGCTCTTCGAAGCTGCGCAGTACTTTCTCTTTGAATTCCGGCTCGTGCGGCAGTCCGCGGCGCTCTTCCACGACGCCGAGAGGCGGCGCCACCTCGAAGCTTGAGTTGTAGAGTGCGGGCAGCATCTGCGGCGAGAAAACCATTCGCATGACCTGCCGGATGGTGTCTGTTGCGTTGATCCGATAGATCCGCAACAGCGGCGCCAGCTCCAAGGCCAGAGTGGACTTTCCGGTGCCACTCGAACCCCCCAGGTAGATCACCAAGGGGCGCGGCAGACTGCGAATCCGCCGCACCAGACGATAGCGCCGGGCAGTCTCGGCCCCTTCCCAGCGCTCTAGCAGATCACCGACTCGACGAGCAATCTCGTCACTGCTGGCGACCGTTACCTGATCCGCCGCCAGTTCACCCTCCAACTCCGTGACCAGCCGATAGGCACGATCCAAATCCGGACCCGCGGCGTGGATTGAGCGGGCCAACAAACCACGCGAGAAGGGGTGCTTCTCGTCTTGGTAAATAACAAAGCGCTCAGGCTCTGAGGACGAAGACTCGGCAAAGGCCGCGGCTTGCTCGCCAAAAGTTGATACCAGTTGCTCCTGCACCAGATCGCGCAGCTCCGCGGTACTGACCTCCACACGCTCCGCCAAGCGGTCGCGAATCGCCCGAGCAACAGCATAGCTTTCATCGAATCCCAGACCGCGCTGAATCAGATCGTGGGTCAACATGCCGCGCAAAAATCGTTGCCGGGTACCGTCTGCAGCGGTGACTAGCAGAGGTTGCCTGCGAGCCTTCTGCGACTGGCGTCGCGGGTCACTCTTCTTGCTCACCCCAAAACACCTCGCTCAAGCACCCGGTGAAAAATCTTGTCCGCTATCTTGGCGGCGCTGGCGTCCGCCCAACAGACCATGACGCAACCTACCCAAGATGCGATTGAAGACATGGTTGCGAGGCAGAGACGACAAGACCGGCCGGCGACGATCGCCGAGACGCCGCTTGAGCGCGAGCAGGGCCGAGTCGGTAGAGTCTATCTGCAGGCCTTTCTCCAACGAATCAATGGCCGCTCGGCGATCGGCCAAGGTCAGCCAGGTGCGGGCCAGATAGTAGTAGTTCTCGGGCTGGTAGAGACCTACCTCAACGGCGTGACGACACAGCCGCAAGCCCTGCTCCTGCTGATTCCGGAAGCGAGCGAGACCATAGCCGAGCAGCGCGTAGAGCTGACTCGGCAAGCTGCTCTCAGCCGTTGCGTCCTGCATCGCTTGGCTGAGTAGATAAAGACCCTCGTCCCAGGACCCCAACCGGCACAGCTCGATGCCCCGCCAGGCGATCTCCTGCAGTTCTTCAGACTTGGCCTCGTTGTCTTTGTGCATGGCGTTTGCAACATCATAGCCAAAGGGCACGTCAACCGCCAAGTATCAAACCTCTCCGTCGAGTGCGAGCTACTGCCTTCCCCCTGGCCGAAACCCCTCCTCAGCCGTGCTATTATAGAAGGTCACCGATGAGCGAAAAACAGCCCACAGAGAACCTCACCGACTCGCTGAAGCTACTCGAAAGGGTTCGCCGCGACGCCATCGACGCCGCTCAGCTGACCGGATTGGCAGCCCTGCACCTGCGGCGCGATCAGTTCGCTCGCGCCATAGAGTGCTTGCGGCTGGCGCGCGACAAGTGCGAAGTCGATCCCCGGACCCACCAATTGCGCGCCCGCCTGCTGATGCAGCGCAAGCGTTTCGCCGCCGCCACCAAGGCGCTGCGCGCGGCGCGACGCTATGATCCCTTCGATGCCCAAAGCGCCGAACTAGCCAGCCGAGCGGAATTCGAGACTCGCAACTACCGGCAAGCCCTGGCAGCGGCGATCGACGCCTTCTTGCTGCTCGACAGCCAAGGCCGTTCGCAGTCCACCGCTTTGCGTCAGCGGATTACTGAGTTACGCCAGGTCTTGGAACTCTCGCGGGACCAAATGGCGGCTGCTTTTCAACAACAACGCGAGACGTTGGAGACCCACTGCCAGCGCCTCGACCCGAGTCGCCTGGCACCTCGCATCACAGCACCTCCCACTACAGGCATCACAACACCCCGCAATACAGCACCCCAGCCCCCAACACCACGGCTCGCCGCCCAAGCGGAGCCGAGCCGCTCCAGAGCGCTCCCGGCTGGTCGTCTCGAATTAGCCCGGCGGCTGCGCCGGATCACTCTATTTGCCGATCTCACCGACGAGCAAGTTTTCGCCCTCTCCGCGGTTGCCAGCGCCGAACTGCATCGTGAAGGCTCACAGATCTTCACCTACCGCAGCCCAGGTACCGACATCTACCTGCTGGAATCCGGTACGGTGGCGGTGCTCCGCCCGACCAGCTACGGCCGCTTCGAACTCGGACAGTTGGGTGAGAACGACGTGCTCGGTGAAGTTAATTTCATCAGCCGCAGCGAACGCTCCGCCGACGCCCTGGCTCGCACCACTACCCACTTGCTGCGTCTCGATTCCACCGCTCTGCGGCGGCTGATCGATAGCGAACCGCGGCTCGGACTCAATGTCTACTTGAGTTTCTGGCGCAACCTGGCGAGCAAGCTACGGCAAACCAACGAGCAACTACGCACCTTCTTCTCCGCCGACGATTCCGACGAGGGCCTACTGCGACTGGGTCGCGCCGTCGACCGCCCGGCGGCGGTGGAGATCGCCGCCAGCGACAAAGTGGAGCTATTCCTGGAGCAAGGACTGAGCGGCGAGGAACTCACCATCCTGGCAGAGATGTCGGCCGTCCAGCGCTTCGCCAGCGGCGTCCACCTATTTCGCGAGGGAGAGAGCGGTGGCGAGATGTACATCGTGCTCGAAGGCCAGGTGGCAATCAGCAAGTACATACCTGGTGGTGGCGAAGAGGCCTTGGCTGTGCTTCACCGCGGAGACTTCTTTGGCGAGATGTCGTTGATAGACGGCGAACCGCGCTCGGCCGACGCCCGCGCCGTCGATGGACCGGTCACGGTCATTACCTTCGACCAAAACTCCCTGTCGCGCGTGCTCGCGATGGAGGCCGGGGCAGCGATGTCATTCGTCCGCTTGCTGTGCAATCTAATCTCTAGCCGCTTGCGCGAGATCGACGAAAAAGTCACTGCCTGGAGGATCATGACCGGCGACCGATCGGCGGCCGAAGATCCCGCCAGCGAGCCTCATAACCGGCGCCTGGCATGAGCGGAGTAAATTGCGGCCAACCCCCGTGATCTGTGCTATGTTGCCGCCTCGATGGCGGCGGACTACCGATCGTTCTCCCTCATCTTGTTCCCTGACTCGCTTGCCGCCCGCTAGATCTAGATCCTATTTAGACTCTGGCCGGTTCTCGGCCCTGATCGGACTGATTTCATAGTTGACTCGTCACTGCCGGTTCCACGGCAATTGAGACGACCGCAAAGCGGCCCCACCGCAGCTCTGCGGCAACGCTACAAAACTCACTCAGGAGAGTTGCAGATGTTGAAGAAAAGCTACTCCAAGACCGGCAAATCCTGCCGCGTGACCTTCAAGACCGAGATCCTCGCCGACACCGAGCAGGTTGCTGTGCTCGGCGACTTCAATGCTTGGGATCCCAAGATTCACTGCCTCAAGCAGCGCCGGAACGGCAGCTTCAGCTTGACCGTTTCCCTCGACGCTGGCCAGGACTACCGTTTCCGCTACTTGGCGGACGGCAGCACCTGGAGCAACGATGTCGAAGCCGACCAGCTGGTGCCCAATCAGTTCGGCTCCAGTGATTCGTTGATCACCGTCTGAGCGAGTCCCCTCGCTGAGCAGGCGCCGGAGCAAGAGGCCCGGCGCCTGGTTTTCCTTTCCTGCTTGCCGCCGGAGATCGCCGATGGCAGATTCCCGCTACGAAGCCCTAGCCGAAGTCTTGATTGGCCACTCCTGCCGCCTCGCCCCTGGCGAGAAGATTCTGATCGAAGCCTGGGACACCCCCCAAGCCTTCGTTCATGCCCTGATCCGGGTCGCTGCCCGGCACGGTGGCATTCCGCTGGTGACGCAGAAGAGCCACGCTACTTTTCGCCAGCTGATGCTGCACACCTCGCCCGAGCAGATGCAGCTGATTGGCGAGACCGAGGCTTTCCGTATGTCGCGGGTCGATGCCTACGTCGGCATTCGCGGCAACCCCAACATCAGCGAATGGGGCGACGTGCCGGACGGGAAGATGGCTCTTTACCGTTCGCTATATTGGAAGCCAACCCACCTGGACCTGCGGGTCAAGCACACCAAGTGGGTCGTTCTGCGTTGGCCGAGCGCCTCGATGGCGCAACAGGCGCGGCTGTCGACCAGCGCTTTCGAAGACTTTTTCTTCGACGTCTGCACCATGAACTACGCCAAGATGTCTCGCGCCCTCGGTCCGCTGCGCGAACTGATGGAAGCCACCGACAAAGTGCGCCTGGTAGCGCCAGAAACCGACCTGCGCTTCTCGATCAGGGGCATTCCGGCGATCGGCTGCGACGGCCAAAACAACATCCCCGACGGTGAGTGCTTCACCGCGCCGGTGCGCGACTCGGTCGAAGGGCACATATATTTCGACGCTCCGACGATTTACAACGGGGTCAGTCACGAAGATGTGCGCCTGCGCTTCGAGCAAGGCAAAGTCGTCGACGCCACTAGCTCCAACAGCCGCCATCTCAACGCCACCCTCGACAGCGACGAGGGTGCACGCTATGTCGGAGAGTTCGCCATCGGCTTTAACCCCTTGATCACGCAACCGATGAAAGACATCCTCTTCGACGAGAAGATCGCCGGCTCGATCCACTTCACCCCCGGCGCCGCCTACGAAGAAGCTTGGAACGGCAATCGCAGCGAGATCCACTGGGACTTGGTGCGGCGGATGAACCCCGAATCCGGCGGCGGCGAGATCTGGTTCGACGACCGCCTGATCCGCAAAGATGGCCTCTTCGTCCTGCCCGAACTCGAGCCTCTCAATCCGGAGAACCTGCTGGCCTGAGCAGTGGCCTCGATTTGCCTCACCACTAGCCGACCAATGCAGCGTAGCCGACCAATGCAGCGACGACCTGCTCGACTGCGCCTTCGGCCAGGGCACGGATCTCGTCGTCGCTGCGGTCTTGGATCGGATGCGGTACAAAAACCGCCGCCATCTCGGCGCCCAAAGCGTCAGCCTGGGCCTGGCCAGCGGTGACGAACTCCTCCGTTGCGATGTAGACCGCCGGCAACCCGCGCCGGGCGAAATCGGTGATGTCGTGCACACTGCACGACGTACACGACCCTCAGTCAGCCAGGGCCTCGATCACCGCATCGCAGCGGGTGGCGATCTGGCGCCGCAGGTCGAGCGGCGCTGGACGGGCGAAGGTCGGTTTACGAAAATGTTCGACCTGCGCGCCGCGGGCCTCCAGGCAGTGTGCCAAGCGGGCCAGAAACACGTCACCTCGGGCCTTGGAGATATCGAGCAAGGCCAAGGTCTTGCCCCCCAGGCTATCGAGCCTCGATGCTGGCCGATGAGTAGCCGCAATACGCTCGTCGGTAGGGTCGAGCACGACCCTCGGTAGATTTGCTGATCGGCTCATCGCGTCTCCTCCTAATCGCTCAACCACGCACTTCGACAGTTGCCGGCTCGGTACCAGCCACGCCGTTCAACCAGCCGCCGATGATCGCCGAGAATAGTCCGGCAGAGCCACCGGCGTGAACGATCATCAGCCCCTCCGGGCGAATCTTCGGCAGCGTCGCAGCGGCTAGTTCCTCGGCGATACCTTCGGCCATATTTCTGGCGCCACGCACTAGCTGCTCGCCCTGCAACATCAGCCGCGCAACCAGCTCAGAGCGCAGTCGGGACTTGCTCCAACCAGCCAAGCGAAACACTCGACCGTGTTCGGGAGAGATCACCAACAGAGCATCGAAAACCAGCGGCAATTTGGGGTGGCACACCGTCTTCAGGCATTCAGCCAGGCTGGTGGCCAGCGACTCCGCCGACCGCGAGAGCTGGTCGACCACCACCCGCGGTCCTTCGCCGCCGAATAAGGTCACGGTCGAACTCGACGGGGCAAAACCGCGCTCGACATGCAGCGGCCGCCACGGCGAGCCCGCTTCGTCCTCGGCAAAACAGAAGCCGAGCTTGCCGGGATGGCCAAAGCAAGCCCGGTCGATCTCCCCCGGTCGCCCGCCACCGACATTGCGCACCACTAGTTGCAGAGCCCGGCCGATGGTGGCATTGGCTCTCACCCCTTGGCCCAAGGCATTGACACCGCAATTGATCCCGATGGCGCTAGCCAACGGCCCATTGGCGATCACCATCGGGGCGTGCGACAGAGTGGTGGCGAGCAGCCCGTGCAAGCCAAATTCGGTCCGGCAAGCAGCCTCGACGGTGGCCAAAACCCAGGGCAGATACTCCGGCCGGCAACCCGCCATGACAGCGTTGATCGCCACCTTCTCCACCGTACACGGCGCCATGTTGGGAGGCACCTCGGCGATCACTTCAGAGGGTTCACGGGCCGTTCCGGCGAGCATCGCCAGCACCCTCTCCGGAGTGGGTGGCACCAGCGGAAGACCATCGCTCCAACCACGGTCATAGAGCGCTTCGAAATCGTCCTCATCACGACCGAACTCCACCCGCCGCGACTTCAGCCGCTCGCCGAAGAGAGCCTCCAGCCGATCCGCCGTGCCTGGTTCGACCGAACGGGAACCACAACCAGGCCGCAGCTCCGGCAGCCCGGCACCCAGATCGAAGCCCAGCAACTCCCGCCAGCCGCTGCGCGACCAGCCCTCCTGGCGCCGCAACTCAGCGCCGCCCTTTAGCTCCAGCAGAGTCGGGACCACCTGCACACCGAGCCGATACGAGACTTCGAGAGAGCGGTCGTCACGAGGCTGGATAGCGGCAGGGAAAGCAGGGTCGTCCTGGCTGTAGACCACTACTTCGTGGCCCTGCTGTCGAGCCTCCACCAGCACTGGGGCGACCAGCTCACAGGTCGGGCAGCCGCGCTTGACCACGGCCACCAAGCCGTCCGTGGGCAGCGGGGGGAGGGGCATTCCTCGACGCTACCATGGCGACGAGGAATGCCGAGCAACCTCGAGTACGAACCACGATGTGCGGAAGCCAGCTCGGCTAGCGGTGGAGCAAACGCAATGCCGCTAGCGCCATGCCCAATGCCAGCAGCAGCAAACCGCCATAGCCGACCGCTGGAATCTCCAGCGGATCCGTACCGGTGACCGATATCTGCAATGCTTCAGCCGCGACTTCGATCTCGATCGGCCCGCCCTGCGGGGTCTCGGTCCAGCCCTTGGTCACCGCGATGGCGCGGAGCGCGCGGCGATAGATCAAGCGAGCCTGGACATCAACCAGGGCGTTCTCGGGCAAACCTACGAGACCGAAATCAACTTCGGTAACATCAGTGGCGCCCGAAGGAATCTGACTATCCGAATAAACCCCTTCGGCATCGATAAACAACACCGGCCGCACCACTGGTCCGGTGCCGTTGATGCGCCCTTCGAGGATCTTGGCGAAGCCCTTGCCGGGTTCACCCGCGTAGTCGCCGGCTGCCTGACCGGGAAGGTCGTCGTCTGCCCAGAAGGGAATTGTCGAGCCCGCGGTCTGACTTAACTTGGCACCGTTATAAGTCGCTTCGATAACCACAAAGGCATTGCGAATCGAAATCCCGGTGGGAAAGTTGTGGCCGGCGCCCAGGTTGGTAACTTCAGCCAGCACCCGCAGCACGCCATCGACCTGCTCGGCCGAGGTCGCTAGCAATATGGCATCGGTGAGGCTGGTCGGGGTGGCGCCAATAAAGCGGTGTGAGTGCCGTTGGGAGGCCTCGCGTTCGGGACCGATAACGCAATTCATACCCGCTTCCAACTCGGGCATATGACAATTCTGACAGGTACGCATCTCCGGTCCGGGTGCGGCAAACGGCGACGCCAACCACTCGCTGTAGGTGCTCTGACCGGGAGCGCCCGTGTCCGGGTTGGTGTACTGATGGCACGAAGAGCACATTAGCGACTCTTCGAAAAACGGTGCGTACGAGGCTGTCATACCACCGATGAAGACATCATCCATCGGTCCCCAAACGAACTGGTCAGTGGCCCCTTCAGGAAAACGATAGGTCGAGGTACCAAGATGGTGCAGCCCGTTGACCGGCCCACTGACATCGGCAATCTGATGGCAGCCGATGCAGGAAACACCGTTCAGCGCCGCCGCGTCGACCACCTCGTCAAGCATTACATTACCGGGATCGAAAACGTCCGCCAGCGGCGTGTGGCAAGTGGCGCAGAAGCCGGTTTCTCCGGGATCGTGGGTGTCGGTGTAGACGTAGCCGTTACCACCACCCGGCGTACCGTTGCCGGAAAACAGGTCGAGCACCCAGGTATCGATACCGGCGAACGAGTGATTGGAAGTTTGCCATTCGGCCACCTGCTGCGGGTGGCAACCACCACAGGCGCCGACCGTCAAGGGCACGTAGGCGGCGTTGTCGGTCGCCGGGATCGGGTCTAAGAGAATGACCACGCCGACATCGCCATTGTTGGCATCAACCCCACCGGTCTCCCAATTGCTCGCCGAGCCCAGGTCGTAGGCAATCGACGCCGCCACAGTGACCATCGCCGGTGGGTTCACCGGCAAGGCAAAACTACCGTCCGCCGCACTCAGCACTTCGACTCCGCCAACCACGGTTTGGAGATGGACTCGGGCACCAGCAATCGGCGCGTTGGTGCCGGCCTCGCGTACAAAGCCAGTGATGTCGCCCAGCACCACCGTCGGCGCTAGCAGCCCCGTCAGGGCCAGGATTGAAAGAACCAGCGTGCCGCCGCTACTCCGCCACAAGGTGTTCCACTGCTCACTGTGCCGCGTTGGGACGAGCTTCACCACACTTGCTCCTTTGGCCTGGTTCCTCTGAGCTACTACCTAAGCTGAGAAAACAAAAAGAGAACAACAAGGACTCTGGTTGGATTGAATGGGACCGACGACAGCAACCCCCCGCGCGCGCAGGCTAGCCACCGCAACGGGGCAGAGGGTAACACAGCCTCGCCATTGTCTGGCAAGCCGCCAACCCACCGTGGGACGGTCGCGAATGAAAATCCGGGCAAAAAAAAGCCTTGGGCTCCTCCAGGCCACAACGGCCGATCGGCGTACCCAAGGTCACGGGGAAGTTGTTTCTCAATGACCTCTTAAAGCACGGCCCGTGCCAAGCTGCAGGCAGCTAGGAACGGGGGGGGCCAAAAATCTTAGAACTGCGGCAAACAATCAGCTTGGTTTCGAACAATATTAGTTTGGCCTAGCTCTGGACGGGTCGCCGAGGAGCGACCACTTCGTTGGCAGCCGCAATCCCCAGCCGCCAACCGCCAACATCTTTGGCTGCCCGATTCCACCAGCCGTCTGAGCCAGGACCGGGAGGGGTAGATCGCGATCAGGCGGCGGCTTCGGAATCAGTGGTCACGAGCTTGTCTTCGAGCCGATCGAGGAGATCGTCGAGGTCGCCGAGCAATCCTGGAGTGGATCGCTTTCGCCGAGGCTCTTGCACCTCGCTGAGCTGTGGCAGGCCAACTCCTCGCCACAAGTCACGATCTTGCCGCAGCACCTCGAGATCCAAATCCAAACCGTGGCGGCGCAGGATCGGTTGAATCTCTTCGCGCCGCTGCCACAAGTCGCGACGGGTGGCCTGGTAGGCCCGCTGGCAGACGTCGCGACGCGACGCGAAACTGAAGATGTTGGAGAAAAAATTCTCATCATCGTCGGGACGCGGCTCGATCAGCAGCACGTCGCAATCGGGATAACGCTCTTTGTAGGTTTCTAGACCGAGGGTCATCCGCGAGTGGATCAAAGTGCGCGCGGTCTGCGACAACACCGCCGGCAGACCCCGGCGAATCAGCTTGCCGCGGATCTTGGGATGCTGCTCGGCCGCTCGGCTGAGGTCGACCGGCACTAGAGGATTGATGGCGAACACCAGCTTGGCGCCAGCATCGAGCGCTACTGAAGCATGCAGCGTCTTGCGCAGCACACCGTCAACGAAGTACCGCCCTTCGATCTCGACCGGCGGATACAGTCCCGGCAGCGCCGAACTCGCCTGTATCGCCTTCGAAATCGGCACATGGTCCCAACCCTTGGCGCCGAACGGGGCGATGGCTCCCGACTCCAAATCCGTCGCCACCACCACCAACTCACACGCCAACTGACGAAAGTCGTTCTTACGCCCTTTGAGAGCGAAGATCTTGCGTACGTATTCGCCCACCGGCGCGCTGTCGAAGATGCCGGTGGGTAGCGAACGCCCGAGAACGGTCAAGGCGTCGCGCAGCCGACGCTCGCGGCGGGTAGCGTAGCGCAGCAGGGCGCTGGCCAGCAGCCAAGGGGCACTGGCCAGCCGCCGCACCACTTCTTGGGTAGCCGGCTTGAAGAAGGTTTCGGGAGTGAAGGGGTGTTCGCCAGGCTCGGGCTTGACGATCGCCCGACACATCTGCGCCGTACTCAGCCCGTTGGCCAGGCAAGAGGTGTGGAAGGCGCCGGCACTGATGCCGACATAGACCCCGAAGTCGGTGAGCGAAGCACCGACCAACGCTTCGTCCAAGGCGCGCAGAGCGCCAATTTCGTAAATCGCCCCCTCGGGCGCACCGCCGGCCAGGGCCAAACCGAGGTGGGGATGGGCCGCTGGCCGCTGCCCTTGACCGCTGCCGACAATCGACTCGCCAGGGACCGCGGTCAAGGCTTCGACACCTCGGGGACGGTTCCGCTCCTGTGCCTCTTTCTCCCGCACTTTCTCTTACCCTCCGGCTACCCTCTCACCAGATACATGGGGACGGATCGATGCCTCGGCGAGGTTCGCTCGCACCGCCGAGGGGTGATCTGAGGATCACAGTCGCAAGGTCGCTACTTCTTGTTGGCGCTCTCGACCACCCGAGTCAGCTCCTCGACCCGCTGGGTCAAAGTGGCGATCTCGTCGCGACTGGGCACTCCAACCCGGTGCAAGACACGGGTGACGACGCTGTCGAGGCGATCCTCGATCTTGTCCCAGGTCTCGCCAGCTCGGTCGCGGGCTTTATCGGCCGTCTCGCCGACTTTCTCCCGCACCTCGCTGGCTTTCTCCCGGCCACCCTTCTCGAAGCCCTCTCCTTTGGCGACCAAGCTCTCGAATAG
Source organism: Candidatus Multivoradales bacterium (assembly GCA_965248925.1). Lineage (GTDB taxonomy): Bacteria > Acidobacteriota > Thermoanaerobaculia > Multivoradales > J023 > CBDFLE01. The sequence goes on from CBDFLE010000006.1 coordinate 753,290, forward strand.
CTTGCTGCCCTCTTTTTCGATAGTCGACACCGCACCGAGGCCTGCTAACCAGACTTTCTGCGCCGAGTCTTTGAGCTCGTTTTGAAGTTTCTTGGCATTCTCATTCATCACAAATCTCCTTCGCCGACTGGCCGGCGAATCAAAGGTGTTCTCAGGCGGATAGCGCGTCGACCTTCTCGGTCAGCTTCTCGATACGCGAAATCAACTGTCGTACTTCCTTGCGCGACGGCACTCCGAGGCGGCCAAGGGCGCTGGTGAATCCTCTGCCGAAGCGGCTCTCCACTTTGTCGCCGAAACCGCGAGCTTGCTCGCCGGCCCGCCGCAGGGGCGCGGTCAAAGTCTTGCGTTCTTGCCGCTCGAAACTCTCGCCAGCCTGCACCAAGTCGCTGAACACCTGGCGGCGACGCTGACCGACGGCGGCCACCGTGCCGAGTCCAGCCAGCCATAGGTTGCGGCCGGTCTGACGCACTTCGCGCCCCAAATCGCGGATTTGATCGGCGGCTTGGGTGGTCAATTCGCTGGTCTGACGCTGACTCGCCGCTATCTTCTTGACCGGCGCCTTCCTGGCTGGCGTTTTCTTGACCGGCCCGACGGCTTGCTTGGTCTTGGCTGCGCTGGTAGTGCTCTTACTAGTCTTTGTGCTGTTGCTCATGGATCTTACTCCTCGACGCCAGCTACGTGTCGGCCGGCGGTTGTTTGCAATCGATATCTATCCGGCCCGAGGCCGGTTCTTGGTTTGTGCTGACCTAGATAGCGACTCGCCTCAGCGGTTCTCGAGGCTGCTCAGGGTCTTTTCGAGTTCGACCAAACGTGCCCCGAGGTCACTCATCTCACGCTGAATATGCTGCAGCGGGTTGAGCCGGTCGAGCGAAGCGCCCAGCACCCGATCTACTCTTCCTTGAACCCGCTCGACACCACTCGCCAATGCGCGCTCGCTGGTCTGCAGCGCGCTGCGCCCGGCGCGCACCAACTCATGCAGCAACTCGCTCGGCAGGGCGCTTCCTTGCTTGCCACGGTCGAGAATGATCTGGGTCAGCACCTGGGAAGTGACGTCGGCACCGCTCGTGTTGTCCACCACCCGAATATCCTGGCCGCCGCGCACCCATTGGCGGATCTCGTCCATGGACACGTAGCAGCTCTCTTCTGTGTCGTAGAGCTTACGACTGCCGTAACGCTTGATGACTCTCTTCATGGATGACTCTCTTCATGGATGACTCTCTTCATGGATGACTCTCTTCATGGATGACTCTCTTCATGGGTTTTCCTTGCCGCGTCGATTATGCCGCCCTGCGGCAACAAAAAGAAAATACCGCAGTGCGGCAAAGCCTGTCAAGGACTTTCGCCGAGGTGCGGCAAAGGCAGCCCGTCCCAGTGGAGCAAGCGGCCAGAGGGAAAATGAAACCGACGTGACGCGCCGCGGCATGAAATCCTGCCGCAACCCGTCACGATCTCAGTTGATCACCCGCCGCGCCATGTCGGCGGTGATTTGGATGCTGCGACGTCCGGTGGCATCCGAACCGAGTCCCTCGAAGCCCCAGGGATCAAACTCGATGGGGTTGATGATCTCACTGAAAATTGGCCGCAATGCCCGCGCGCCGGTGCGGGCGTCTTTGGCCGCCGACTCGGCGATCAGCGCCACAGCCAGATCTTCGATCTCGAGATCGATGTCCATCACTGAGAAGTAGCGCTGCGAGCGGACGAAAGGCGAGTCGTAGGAATGCAGCAAGATCTCTTTTAGTACAGGAATCTCCAGATCATTGAGCAAAACCGCTTTGTCGAATCGGGCCATGAACTGGGGCACCACGCCGAAGTCGAACAGGTCCTTCGGCTTCAAGAAATCACTGAGGCTGAAGCGGGTCTCGATGCGCACCTGCCCATCGGCAGTGCGGATGGTCTCTTTGCGCAGTTTGACTCCAGAGCCCGGCTTGGTGACCCGCTCGTAGACCTGATCGTAGAGCCCCTCGAAAGCGCCACCGCAGATGAACATCATGCGCGAGGTGTCTATCTGCAGCTTTTGGTGTTGCTCCTTGCCGTTTTCCCACACATGGGTCGGATAGGTCACCTGCTCGCCTTCCATCAGGGTCAGCAAGCCCTGCTGCAAGACGACGCCGATCGGGTTGGACTTGCCGGCAATCACCGAGGACATCTTGTCGATCTCGTCGATACAGATCGTGGCCCGCTCGATGGCGGTCTTCAGCATCGCCGCCGAAGGCTGGTTGCCGGTGATCGCCCGAGCACGCTGTTCCACCGCTTCGAACAGGCGGTCGGGACGGAATTCCATGCGCTCGATGTCGACCAGCAGGTTGGCGTTGATGATCGTCACCGCGCGAAAGGGGTGGTACTCCGGAACCTCGTTGTAGAGCCGCTGGATGTTGTTCATGATGGTGGTCTTGCCGGTGCCCGAACTGCCGACCATCAGCAGATTGCCCGAGACTTTGCCGGTGGTGTGCTTGTAGATCGCCACCGAGACGAAACGCAGGGATTTGTCTTGACCGAGCACCCCGCGACTGAGTTCGTCGTAGATCACCTGGGGGCGAATATCGATCAGCTCGCGCGGAGCGGCGGCGGTTGCGGGGGCGGTTGCGGGGTGAGCGGTTGCTTCCATGGTTAAGACTCCGTTATCGGCACCTCCACGGCCAACCGTCGAGGTCTAGGTCCTGGATCGAACGGTTAACGTAGCATGTCCTTGAGTGCTACGGGTTCTCGACAGTGCTAGCATCGGACATTCCCGAAAGAGATTCCCCAACGGTGCTGTCGCCCAGTGTGACTAGTTCCATTTCAGTGAGGCTGCAATGAGCTATCTGGCCCTCAAAGTTCTGCACATCACCGGCATCATGGCCGTCTTCTTGGCCCTTGGCACCGCTGCCGCCAGTTCTCTTAACGGCTCGACCGAAAAAAGCAGTCGAGCGGCCAAGCTAGCGGGCATGGTCCACGGTCTGGCCTTGATCCTGGTCTTGGTCTCCGGCTTTTGGCTGGTTACCAAGGTGGGGGTCGGTTTCGGCCTCTGGGTATGGCTCAAGCTGGCCATCTGGCTAGTGCTCGGTGCGATGCTCGCTTTGGTTCGCCGAATGCCGCAATACGCCTCCCTGCTGTGGTTTACGATTCCACTACTCGGAGCGTTGGCCGCTTTCTTGGCACTCTACAAGCCGGGTGCTTGAGCTACCTGCCCGCATGCCCGCGCCCAGCTTAAGACTCCGACCTAGCAGCCGACGGCGCGGAATCGCCTGCGCGCTGCTGCTCGCCCTATTCGCAGGGCCGCTGGCCGCGGCCCAACTCGATGGCCAAATAGAGGTCGAGAACCGCACTGGTCGCCGAGCTCGACGGGGCACCGTGAAGCTCGAACAAGCGGTGGTCTGGTTTGTGCCAGACCACCATCAGAGTTCGTGGACCAGCGACCAGCTGCCCAAAGTAGAGACCCTGAGGAAGGAGTTCGTTCCCCGAATCGTGCGCGTGCCAGTCGGCGGTAAGGTGCGCTTTCCCAACCGCGACCCGATTCTCCACAATGTCTTCTCAGTCACCACCGGCAATGCCTTCGATCTAGGTCTCTATAGTGAAGGCAGCGGTCGTGAGGTCACCTTCCAGCAGCCAGGGGTGGTGCAGGTGTTTTGTAATGTCCACCACTCCATGGTGGCCTATGTGGTGGTTCTCGACACCCCCTATTCGACCCAGCCAGCCGCTGATGGCAGCTTCAGCTTGCGCGGCTTGCCCACCGGCAAAGGTACACTGAACATCTGGCAGGAACAGACCGAACCCTGGCAGCTGCGGATCGAGATCCCCCACGCCGGCCAGCTCGCCGCCCGCTTGGCGGTCACCAAACCCAGGGTGCCGCAGCACCTCAACAAACACGGCAAGCGGTATCAACGTAGGAGGCGAAGTGAGTACTGAGGAAGCGCCACGTTCGGCGGCCGGCCTATCACTCGGCGCCCGTATTTTCTTGGCCTGTGCGATGCTGGTGGCGCTGACCGTCGCCGCCGCCGTGCTATTGACCACCATACTCGGCCAACGCATCGCCGAGCGCGAAGCGGGCAAACAGCTCACCCGCTATGGCGCGATCCAAGAACTGCTCGAAGCTCGGCGCTTCGAGAGCCTGCGGTTGCCAGCCCTGAACCTGGGGGCCGACTCGACCTTCGTCAGCTACATCGCCCAGGCACTGCAGAGCGATGACCGGCTGTCGATGTTCGACCAGCTCGAAGAGCGCACGGTGGAGATCGAAGCAGATCTGGCGATCCTCTTCGATCTCGATGGTCGGCTGCTGGCTGATACCAGCGCCAGCGGCGTCGGCGATGCTGCCGACTTCGCCGCTGATCCACTGATCGCTCAGGCCCTGGAGGAATTCGAATCGGCGGGCCTGTGGCAACATCGCGACCGGCTCTACAACGCCGTCGTGGTTCCTCTGGTGGTCGACGACTACGTCGAAGCCTACTTGCTCACCGCCTTCATCATCGATGATCAGATCGCCGAGGAGCTGGAGCGGGTAGGCGGCGCCGCCGCCACCTACTTCATCCTTGCCGACGGGCAACCGCGACCCACCGCCGGCACCCTTGATAGTGGCGCCGCCGAACGCCTGGCGACGGCCCTGGTGCAACAGCCGGCACTGCTCGATCCACAAGCCAGCCACCTCGACCGCCAGCTGCACACCGACTTCGCCGGTTCGCCGTGGCTCACTCAAGTGACCCCACTGCTCGACAGCGCGGGTGAGCCGCTGGGGGCGCTCACCGCTTCGGTGTCCCTCGACCAGCAGCTGGCACCCTTTCGCCGCATTCGCAACTTGCTTGGTCTGGTCGGCTTGGCGTCAATCGCCTTGGCTTCCTTGGTATCCTTTTTCTTGTCCCGGCGAGTCCTGCAACCGGTACGCCAGCTAGCGGTCGCTGCCAGATCCGCGGCCGAGGGCGACTACGATGTCGAGCTACCGGCGGGTAGCCGCGACGAAGTCGGCCAGCTGGCGGGCTCGTTCCGCCGGCTGCTCGCCGAGTTGCGCGAAAAGCGCGATATGGAAGCCTATGTCAGCGAGTTGTCGCGCCACTTGCCGCAGGAGAGCGAGCTGGCCTCTTCCGCCCAACCCGAAGCCCCGACCGAGAGCCGCGAGCTAGCGCTGCTCGGCGTCGAACTGCGGGATTTTGCCAGCACCGCTAGCGACTCCCAGGAGCCGGCGGTGAAGCTCGAGTTGCTCGCCGGCGAGCTGCGTCGGATCGCCGACGCCGTACGCCTGAGCAGTGGCCAGATCGAGAGTAGCGCTGGCCATCGCGTGTTGGCTGCCTTCGAGGGTGCCAATCGGGTGGAACGGGCACTGGCCGCCGCTTCGAAGATCATGCGCCGACCCAACAACAACCCCCGGCCGGCAATCGCAATCGACGCCGGGCTCACCGTAAGCGGCACAGTGATCTGGGGCGAGCGCCCGTCCTACGCCATCACCGGCGATAGGGTGGAACGCTTAGAAGCCCTGCTGCGAGCGATCAAGGCGGGCGGGTTGGCCCTATCCTCCAGCGCTCACCGGGCGCTCACTAGCGCACTCCGTAAAAGCGGTGTCGAGTTGCAGCAACGCACCAGTCCGATCGCCAAACTGCCGGTATTCCTGCTCAATGCCCAGACCGCGGAGCTGGTAGCGCAGAGCGACAACCAGCAAACCCGGGTGAGGGTCACCACCAGCCAACCCCACCACGCCGTCACCTTGAGCGCCTTGCAGGTGGCTCCCGGACGGCTGCTCGGCGACCGTTTCGACATCCTCTCGACCCTCGGCACGGGAGGCATGGGAGTGGTCTACAAGGCTCGCGACCGAAAGCTCGACGAGCTGGTAGCGCTGAAGATGCTCAAGCCCGCGGCCTGGAGCGATCCAACTCAGCTCGAACGCTTGAAGAGTGAAATTAAGCTCGCCCGCCGCATTCGCCATCCGAATGTGCTCAGCACTTTTGATTTCGGCGAGATCGACGGCGTGCCCTTCATTTCCATGGAGTACGTCCGCGGCATCACTCTACGCCAGCTAATCGACCAAGCCGGCGCCCTGCCGCTGACCGCTGGCTTGCGTCTCGCCCGCCACATCTCCCTCGGCCTCGGTGCCGCCCACCAGCAAGGAGTAGTGCATCGCGACATGAAACCCGAGAATCTGATTCTCGAGCCCAATGGCAACGCCAAGTTGATGGACTTCGGCATCGCCAAACCCCTGGGCAACGTCGATGTACGGCAGACTCAGCCCGGCAGCCTGGTAGGCACTCCGGTCTATCTGGCGCCGGAGCAAGTCGAAGGCAAGGAGGCCGACGCTCGGGCCGACATCTACGCCAGTGGCGTGGTGTTATACGAGATCTTCACCGGCCAGCTGCCCTTCGCCACCGGCGGTAGCCTGATGGAAGTGCTGCGGCGCAAACTCGACGAAGAGCCGACGCCGCCGGAAGAGGCTTGGCCTGACATCCCGCCGCTGCTGTCCGCGCTGCTGCGCCGCTGCCTGGCCCGCCAGCCCGAGAATCGCTACCGCGACGCCAACGAGCTGCTCGCCGCCCTCGATCAGTTGCGCGAGTAAGCGGCCGACTAGCCGTCGAGCGGTACCTGGCCTTCAGGCAAGATCAGCTCGCCTTGGTAGAGGCCAGCCGAACCCAGCCCCAAACGCTCACTGGCGACTACCCGCACCCTGCCGGTTGCCAAGTGGCAAGCCACTAGTCGCCCAGGAGCGCCGTCCCAGTCCGCCTGCCAACGGGTCAGGATTTGCCACACAGCCCAGCCCTTCTCGGCCGCCAAGGGACGGCTGTATACAGGAGGCACGGGGAGTCCCGTCAGCGTCGGGATCTCACAAGCAGTCTCTACTCCGCTACCCGGTTTCCAGCGGCGAACTAGACGGCGACCGCCGCTCTCGCCAGCTAGCCACAGAAGGCTGCCTCGAGTGGCTCCCAGGCTCGCTCGCTCGGCCCCTCCCAAGAACACCCCGGCCCTTTCAACCTCACCGCTGATCGGATCGAGGAGAGCCAACTCGCAACCCCCCTCTTGGGGCAAACAAACCGGCTGGCGACCACCGAAATCAGAGGTGGTTATGCGGGCATCGATCACCGCTTCGCCCATCGGCCTAATGAAGTCGAGCCAGCTCTCGAAAGGCCGCGGCTCGCTGAGAAATTTGGCACCGGGCAGCGCCAGGACCCCAAAGCGGCATTCGCGCTGCTGCCAGTCATCTGCGGGGAGGAGCAGCCAGGACATCAAGAGCGAAGAATCGTCGAGCCACGAGACCTCCCAGATGTGGCCACGGGCAGGTATCTCGAAACGGCGCAGGAGCCCGTCCTGTTCGATCGAGAACAGCGACCACCGCTGCCCATCAAGCGGGTCGACCCAAGCGAAGCGTTTCCCTTCTGGCGACCAACCGGGAGAGAACCTGTCAACGTAGTGTAGACCGGCCGTCTGAACCACCGGAACGGCCTCAAGAGTCGCTAGATCGAGCAGCTGAAAACCACTGGCCTTATCGCCGCCCACCAGGGCACGCCGCCGATCCGGGGCCAGACGAAGCCTCATCCCGGTCACCGGCAAGTCTCGCCAAACATGCACTGTGCCATCGTCTCGCCGCAGCCGGAGCATCGAGATCGAGCGGCGAGTATTGGGTCCTTGCACCAGCTCCAGGATGCCGCCATCAACAGCCCGAGCCAATATCGGACGACTGTCCGGCCCGGCACTCGGATGGACCAGCAACTGGCTCAAAACGGTGAGTGCCAGCACGGCTGGCGGAACCCCCCAAAGCAGACCCAACAAACCCTTGGAAGGCCCTGTGGTAGAGCTCCTAAAAACCCCCCAGGCAGCCAGACCAAGAGCCATGACCCACAGAGAATCGTGCACCAAGAGGTGCTTGGCTACCGCCTTCGGCTGCCACCACAAGTCTTGCCCGATTCGCTGCAGGTAGACCTGGAAAGAAACCGCCATGCCAACCGCCGCGGCGCAGACCAACACCCACCAACCCAGAGCCCTACCCGGTGAGCGACTCAGCACCGCAACGAGGACTGCCAAACCGATCACCAGCAGGCTGACCAGCAACCAGCTAGCCAGCGGCCAACCCGCGCTCAGCGTCCATAGGGACCTCGCGGCGAGTGGCAAGGGATCAAGGGCCGCCGTCCCCCCAGACAGCACATAGAAAGGCGAGAACCCGTTGACCAACAAGGCGCCGCAGAGGTAGACCATCAGCGCCGCGGCCAGCGCCAGAAGCCGCCCCAGAAACAACCCACTACGCGACAATGGCCGCGCCATCAACCAGCGAAACTGCCCCGAGGCCCGATCCTGAGGCCAGCCCGAGAAGACCAAGGCCACCGCCAGCAGCGGGCCCAAAATCAGAATCAGCGCCGCTGCAGAGATGATCGGAAAATCGTTTTCGGCCCAGAATCGCCAATGGCCGTTCAGCGATCGGTGAATCAGGAAGAGCAGTGGCCAGAACGACCAGCCAGCGATGATCAAGGGCGCGGAGCGGCGCAGCTCATAGGCCAGAAATGCGTTGAATTGGGCCATGATCAGGCGGCTCCTCGGGTCAGATGAATGAAAACCGACTCGACATCCGCAGGTTCCTGCCAAGCGACCGGCACCGCAGCTCGATACTCGCGCCAACTAGCCTCATGCCAGGCGGTGGCGAGAGTGCCCTCGGGGCTCTCCAGCACCGCCAGTTCGGCCGGCAGCGGCGGTGCCGTTGGTGGAAGATGGAGCCGGCGATAGCTCGAGCGCAGCTGGTCGACGGAAGCGTCCAGGAGCGCCTTGCCGGCAGACAGCACCACCAGGCGGTCAAGGCTACGCTCGATCTCCACCAGCAAGTGGGTGCTGATCAAGACGCCGGTACCGCTCTCTGCCGTAGCACTCAAGAGTTCGCCGATGAGCACTCGGCGACCCCCTGGATCGAGGCCCAGAGTGGGGTCGTCAAGCAACAGCAAGCGCGGCCGGTGCGCAAGCGCAAAGAGCAGTGCCAACCGGCCTCGCTGGCCACGCGACAAGCGATCGGCGCGGGCCGCGGGGTCGATTTGCAAACGATCGATGAGTTCGTTCGCCAGTCCCTCGTCCCAGCGCGGAAAGCTGCGCTGCTGAAACCGAATCAGGTGCCGCACACGCAGACTCGGAAACGAGGGCTGCTCCGGCATCCAGCCGATTTCACCAAGATGCCGGCGACCGGCCGGCGAGTGTCCCAGCACGGCGATCTCTCCTGTCGTCGGCCGGCTGTAGCCCATCAGCAGATCCATGGTGGTGGACTTACCGGCGCCGTTGACCCCGGCCAGGGCAACAATCTCACCCTTGGCAACCACCAGATCGAGCCCATCGAGCACTACCCGATCGCCGAACCTCTGCTTCACATTGTCCATTCCGATCAGCATTCAGTCCTCCGTTCCCGGGCGATCGCCAGCCTGCTGCCAGCGCTGCTTAATTTGCCCAAGAAGTTCCTCCAAGCTCATTCCCAGGCGGTGCGCCACCTGCACCACGCCTGACAGTTCACGGTCCATGACGCGGCGCGCCACCACCGGCGCCTGCTTCGCCGCACCCTCGGCCACCACACTGCCAACCCCGCGAATCGACCGCGCCAAACCGAGCCGATCGAGCTCCCGGCCAACCCGCGCGGCGGTGTTGGGGTTGATCCGCAACTGGGCCGCCAGCCGCCGCACCGAAGGCAGGGCATCGCCTGGCCGCAGCGCCTTCACCGCCACTGCCATCGCCACCTGTTCGATGATCTGCTCGTAGAGCGGCACCGGACTGCCGCCGTCGATCTGCGGCAACCATGCGGCAGAACCCCCGTCCGCTTCCGCGGTCGTCTGCCGTAGTTCGGATTTCGACTCTGTGTTCTTGTGTACTATCACGATAGTACGGTAATGCAAATACCGGCAGAGGTCAAACTGTCCTCAGCCGCCTCAGTGAGTTTGACCCGCGGCAAGCGAGAGAACTCGACAACCAGGGTAAGCTGAAGGCCAACGACGCCGACAATCCAGAATTCTTGCGCGCCAAGCTCGACCCGTGTGACCAAGCCATTGGCGCTCACGCCGAGTCAGGCTGAGAGGATCAACAATCATTCCGAGGTTCCTGAGATGGTGATCCCCCGCATCCTGGCCGTCGCCTTCGGTGGCGCCATCGGCGCGGTCGCGCGCTATCTTCTGTCGGGTTGGATCGGTCGCCTGGCCCCATCCACCGCCCTGCCCTGGGGCACTCTGGCGGTCAACGTCTTGGGCTCGCTGCTCCTGGGCCTGCTGCTCGGCGCCAGCGAAGGGCGGATACAGCTCTCGGTCGAACTGCGGGCAATGCTCGGCGTTGGCCTCCTGGGTGCCCTGACCACGTTTTCGACCTTCTCTTACGAAACACTAGAACTTCTAGGACGGGGTGAGCTGGCCAACGGCGTGCTCAATGTGCTGCTCAACGTAGTCCTCACTCTCGCCGCTTGCTGGCTCGGTTTGCAGCTTGGCGGACGGCTCTGAGGGCGACTCGACGGGCGACCTACTGGGTCTTGCTTTCCTTGCCGAGCAACCAGCTGATCTCCTTGCCCGCCGCCCGGCCCAACGCCAGGGCTAGCAGCCGCCAAGGAGACATCTTGCCAAAAGCACCGGCGATCGCGTAGAGGGTGCCGAGGCCGACGCTGCGTTCGCTGGTGATGGCGTAGATCGGCTCCCAACCGTGGGGTTGGAACTTGGCCTTGTAGGCATCGAGGCCGTCGAAGTTGTAGAACCGCTGACCGTGAGCCCGCACCCAGACCAGCAGCAGCAGCAGCCAACCCTGCTCTGACTGGGTCAATTCAGCCCGCCGAGATAGCGGCGACAGACCCAAAGTGACCCACGAGGCGCCTCCCTCGGCCAAATCCCTCATGGCAGCGTCGAGCAGCAGTTCCGAAGTGCCGTTGGGAGCCTGCAAGCCACGAAGATTCTGTTCCACCAACCAACCCTGGCGCTGCGGCACCGGCGAAGCCACCAGAAAGCCCAGTACCTCCCCATCCCGCAAGGCGACGAAAATCCGCCGATCGTAAAGCCTTTCCAGAGTCTCGGTCTCAACTAGAAAATGCAGCGGCGGCAGACCACGGGTCGACAGCCACTCCGCCAAACAGCGTTCGAGTCGAGCCTCACCGGTGGCCCGGAGCGGGTCCCAAGACTCAACTCGCACCCCCTTGTTTCGCGCCCGGTTGAGCTGCGCTCGCAGCGACGCTTTGCCGGCGACGATCGCCGGCCAGCCCGCCGGATCCCACCACGGTTGCGCGCCGAGCAAAATGCGATCTTGCGGGCCGCGCTCAGCTAAGACACTCGCCAACCGCTCATCGGCAGCGAAATAGCAGCTCCATAGGCGGGCGGCGTGAGTCTCGGCTTCGAACTCCTCCACCACCTCGGCCAGCCGCTCGACCGGACACACCGGCGAACCCGCCACCACGCGATAGGCAGCACTTTCGACAAAACCCACCAAGGCATCGCCGCGGCTGGAATACCACCGCTGGATACCGGGATTGAGAATCTGATAGGCGGTGGCATTCCAGCCGTGCTCGAGAATCAGCCGGCGCCCGCGCTCGAGCCCCCCGATCGGCCGCGACAACTCAGTGGTGACCCCAACGACAGTCAAATCCACTCCCCAAACACCACGGCGGCGGGGTCGCCGGCGGCGGAATCGTACGCTTTAGTAGCAGTGTAGAACAACATGAGAGAGGGCTCCGCCGACATTCTACGCCGCGAATACCGAGAAGGCTGCCGCAGAGGAGTTTGGCAGCTCCCCTCGCAGAAGTAGAGAGAAGTGTCATACTCAGAGCCTCGATAAGCGTTGGTGCGGGAGAAGGACATCTTTGCCGCCACCAAGCGTCGCTTGATCGCCAGCGTCGATCAACAGCGGCGGCCACTCCATAAAGTGCCTGGCACCTCCTCCACTCCATAAGGTGCCTGGCACCTCCTCTAGCTCCACTCCACTCCATAAGGTGCCTGGCACCTCTTCTAGCTCCACTCCACTCCATAAGGTGCCTGGCACCTCCTCTAGCTCCACTCCACTCCATAAGGTGCCTGGCACCTCCTCTAGCTGGCCGCTTCATTTGCCAGGAACAAGACCAGGTGATACGCTCAAGAAACTTCTCGGGTGATCTGAGGAGTTATTGGATCTGGGAGTTATTGAAATGAAAAACGCTACGCCTATGCTCCTCCTGACGTGGCTCCTCTTAGCCAATACAGCCATTGCCGAGTCCCCGGAATTGGCGGCGTTGCCGCTCTTCGAGGAGGGTGCCGGCCCGGCTATCAAGGATGCTGACAGCTGCGGCGGAGAGATCAAGGATCTCTCTAGTCTCGAAATTCAGCGGCTCGTCGAGCACCGGCAACTGCGACCGGCTGGTCCTGTTCGGGTCAAGCCGTCTACGATGGTCCGGAAGACCCGTCGGAGCTACGACAAAGCCCTCAATCCAGATGGCGCTGTCGAGCTGGTCAGCGTCACCCGCACCCGTACGACCTCCCGGTCCTATGAGTATCTCGATGATGATGGCTTGCTACAAAAGGTAGACATCAATTGCTCACTCTCTTGCTCCGGTATGAGTTGCTCCAGCAGTGGGTGTACGCCCGGCAGCGCAGCCAACTGCACTGCTCATACCTGCATCCACGCTATCGGCACGCCACCTTGCTCGGGGACATGCACAAAGAACTCGTCGTCGCGGCCGAACCCAGACAACAAGCATTAGCAGCTAACTCTTGACCTTGGTGTGAACGATGCTGCTGTGAAAGCAATCATCTGAAGGTCCCAAGCGGGCCACTCAGCAGCTCCCGGCCAGGAGCGTTGCCCTCTGACTCGGCTGGTTGGTGGCCACCCGGATGGCAACCTAGCCACCTCCTGCCAGGTCGAGGTGCGCCGTACCCATCTCGAGTTCGGTTTGCAGCAGAGCGTTGTGATTGTTGCGGGCGATGTGGCAATGCTCGGCGCTGAAACCGAGGTAGTCGGCCTGTCGCTAGCCGGAAGGCTGCGGGCGATCCTCAGGCTACCTGGCACCTCGCCATTGGACCCTGCAAGCCGAGAGCGGTGAACGTCGATGTGCTCTATCGGGTTGATCGTTAGCCGGCCGCTCGGCGAGCTCTACCATCAGCCACTTGCGTGTCTTGACGCTGGGTCCCAAGGGTGTCCGTCATTTCTGTGGCGCAGTGTAGGTGGTCGTGGTGGTGTAGCTGAAGACCTGGCCGTCTTCTACCCCTTCGTCGACGCGGTCGGGGGCGTTGCCCTGGCCACTGAGGGTGAAGGTTGGGGGATCAGGCCCGAAGCTACAGAATTTCACTCTAGCGACTTATCCGCCCTGGGTTCCCCCGCGATAGCCCGATGGAAGTGTTAGGTGCCGTTGGGGATGACGTGTGCCTATTCCGACGAAACTGACCAGCCATTCCGATCGAAACCGACCACTTGTCGGAGCGAAGCGACGCTGGCGCTCTCCTCAGTTGTAAGTGTCCACTTTCGCTGTAGCTGGAGCCCTCCTTCCGGCTCTTCTTCTTGATTGATTGTATTCAAATAACCCGTCGTCGGGGCTGTGCGTAGCTGTGGGAAACGCAGGTTGGGGGGCAGGGGGGCGTTTTCCAAGCGGTTGTGGGAATCGCAGAGCGATTTCCACAACCGCGGCAGCTTCCACAGTCCATCTTGGGTCGGGTCCGGATCGGGCCGCAGGCCCGCTGATGGGTCAGGATCGGCGATCGCTTCAGCATGCTCTTGGATCTCACCTTGCCTCTCGCTGGGCGGCCTTGCGAATACCGCCGGCTCTCTTCGCCCGCATGGAGTCACCGTCCACCGCGAGCTTGTAGGCGCCGTGGACAATGCGATCGAGGATGGCGGCGGCCAAGGTCGGATCGCCGATGACCTCGTACCAGCTCTCAACCGGTAGCTGGGAGGTCACCAGCGTGGAGCGGTTGCCGTAGCGGTCCTCAAGAATCTCGAGCAGGTCGCGCCGCTCGCTGGCCCCGATCGGCGCCAGCCCCCAGTCGTCGAGGATGAGCAGGTCTGTGCGAGCATAGCTCTTGAGCAGCTTCTCGTAGCTACCATCACCCCGCGCGATGGCGAGCTGGCGAAACAGCCTCGGCACCCGCAGGTACAAAGCGGTGTAACCCTCCCGACATGCCTTGTGCGCGAAGGCGCAGGCGAGAAAGGTCTTGCCCACCCCGGCCTTGCCGGTGATCAGCACGTTGAGATGCTCGGCGATCCACTGGCACGAGGCCAGGCGCAGGATCTGGCCTTTGTCCAGGCCCCTCTTGGCTCGCCAGTCGATGTCTTCGATGGCCGCCTGCTCGCGCAGCTTGGCTTTTCGCAACCGCGCTATCAAGCGGCGGCTGGATCGCTCGGTCGCTTCGCGCTCGACCAGCAGCCCGAGGCGCTCTTCGAAGGAGAGCTCTGAGACATCGACCATCGACAGCTGCTCCTCAAAGGCTTTGGCCATACCGTGGAGCTTGAGCGCGGCGAGTTGATCGAGCGTCGCGTGCCTCAGCATGGCGGCGTCTCCTCGCGGCGCGCGGCACTGTAGTAGCTGGCGCCGCGGACGTTGCGGTGCTCGATCGGCGCCGTCACTTCGGTGGGCTCGGGCGCTGCTTGCTGGTCCAGGCCGCTCTTCAGGATCGACTTCACGCTCTTGTAGGACAGGCCGTGAATGGCGAGCGCGCGGCGGCACGCAGCCTCCAAACGATTGGCACCATAGGTCTTGCCCAGGCGCATCAGCCCCAGACACGAGCGAAAGCCGTGCTGAGGATGGGAGCGGTTAAGCATGATGGTCTCCACCAGTTCGGCCGTCGCCTGGCCTGTTTTCGCCGCCCAGCTGATCAGCCGTGTCGGTGTCCACTCCAGGTACGCCTGGTGCGCTTTGGGCATGTGCTCGCTCTGGGTCGTGTGCCGACCCCGACACCGATTGCGACGATGAGCAGCCACACGCTTGCCGCGATCGAGCACCTCCACCAGTTGCGCCGTCGCCCGCAGATCGAGCTGCTTCTTGATCAGCTGGTACGGCACACTGTAATAGTGGCCCTCGAACTCGACGTGGTAGTCCGGGGCAACGCGTACCTTCTTCCATTCGGCAAGCTCGTAGGGCTGGAGCGGCAAAGCACCCAGAGCAGGACGATCGACCTGCTCGAACAGCGCTCGGCGCGAGACGCCCAACACCTTCAGCGGACGGTCGTTAAGCTCGACCAGAAGCTTCGCGATGCTCTCGTTGAGCTCTCGCAGGCTGAAGAACTGCTGGTTACGCAGCCGGGCCAGAATCCAGCGCTCCACTTGCAATACACCGTTTTCGACCTTCGCCTTGTCTTGGGGCTTCCTCACCCGCGCCGGCACCACCGCCACGCCGTAGTGCTCGGCCAACTCCGCGTAGGTGCGATTGATCTCCGGCTCGTAGCGGCACGGGCTGGTCACGCCGCTCTTCAGATTGTCCGGCACCACCAGCTCGCTCACCCCGCCCAGAGCCGCGAAGGTCCGCACATGAGAGCCGATCCAGTCCTCCAGGCCCTGGCTCCACGTTGATTCGGCATAGGTGTAGTTGCTCGCCCCCAGCACCGCCACGAAGATCTGCGCTTCGCGCTCTTTGCCAGTCGCCGGGTCGATCACCCTCACGGTCTGTCCGGCATAGTCGACGAACAGCTTCTCGCCCGCCCGGTAGGCTTGGCGCAGGCACACATCCAGGCGCCCTTCCCAGATCCGGTACAGCTGACAGAAGCGGCTGAGACCGTAGCCGTCAGGATGGTCCTCCCGGTACTCCTGCCACAGCAGCGACAGGGTTACGCACTTCTTCTTCAGCTCGCCATGCACCTTGGTCCAGTCGGGCAAGGCTCGCTGACCACCCCTCCGAAGCGGCTGCGGCCGAGGGTACAGGCGTTGCTCCAGCTCAGCGTCGCTCAAAGCTGCTACTTGCTCCCAGCTCAGGCCTTCAACCTTGGCTCGCAGCAGGTAGCTGCACACCGTCCCGTGGCCCAGCCGAACCGACCGTCCGATCTGGCGGTGCGACAGGCCATGCTGCCATTTCAGTCTCAGTACCTCGCGTATCTTGCGCATCGATGTCCTCACTCTCGGCATCCAATCCTCCTTTCAAGGAGGCTGGAATACCCCAATTGTGAGGAGCGCGCTACCGTCGAACTCCGCCGTGGCCAGGATTCCGATCCAATCTGACCACCCATTCCGATCGACCCGGAAAAGTGGTCACTTTCGATCGGAATCGATGGTCAGATTCCGTTGGAATCACTGGTCACTTTCAATCGGAATCGGTGGTCGGTTTCCGTCGGTGCAGGCAGACGTGAGCATGAGCGATCGGTGAGATCCGGGCCAGGTGTTCGGGTCGTGGGTGGTGGCCGGTGCTACGCAGTTGCTCGAGGATCTCGGTCATGCGCACGGTGTTCCAGACGAGCACTGCGTTGGAGAGCAGGGACAAAGCGCTGACCTTGTTCATGATCTCTTCGTAGTCGCGGCTGCGAAAGGCGCCTTGGTTGGCGAAGAAGAGGCGTCGAGCAAGTTGGTGGCGGGCCTCACCGCGGTTGAGCTGGAGCTGAACCCTATGGCGCAAATCCTCATCCTGGAGGTATCGCAGTACGTACCGGGTCTTGGCCAGCCGGGCCAAGGCGGTCAAGGCTTTGGCCAGTCGGTCGGATCTGGAGCTGGCGGCCAGGCGCTGGAGCACGACATGGGCTGGTGCCGTGCGGTGCTGCAGCGAGGCCGCGAGGCGCACGAGCGGGTCCCACTGCTCAAGTGCTTGCGCCTGCGAGTGGTGGATGGACCCTCAAGAAGGACGCCGCTCTTCATATTTCAGTGAGGCAATAGTGCGCTCTCGCCGAACCCCAATCGATCGAAGTAGACAGCCGTGATCGGCGCTCCTTCGAGACCGCTGTTGACACGGTCTAGGACCAATCTGGCGAACTCCTCTTGTCTTGCAATAGCCATGAATAGAAGGCGGTATTCAATTGCGAGATCGGCAATAGCTTCGGCTATTCGCCTGTGATCGTCGTCGTCAAGCACTTCTAGCGCTTCACGACAACCCACCAAGACCGTACCAATTTCGATAAGATAGCCATCTGTCTGAACTTCAAGAGGCGATTCTGTAAGTTTGACGTAGCCCGGCGTGCATTTGACGACCGGGTCTGCGACACAACTGGATAGCGCCAATCCCAGAGCAACAGCGGTCAGAATCGCCCTGTTGATCATCAGGTGAGCCCCTTCAGATACTGAAACTGGCGGCCACCTCTGCCTTCAATCC
Source organism: Candidatus Multivoradales bacterium (assembly GCA_965248925.1). Taxonomy (GTDB): domain Bacteria; phylum Acidobacteriota; class Thermoanaerobaculia; order Multivoradales; family J023; genus CBDFLE01. Next base: position 770,418 of record CBDFLE010000006.1, read on the forward strand.
CCAATGTCGATGGGCGACGGGGCCGCGTACTCGATCAATTGAAGCTGAGGGGAGTCCCAGCTGACTTGGTACACTTGGACACGATTAACAACGGCCTCACCAAGCCAGGCGTTGAGCAGACTCGCCAGTTCTACTTGAAACTCGCCTCTTATCTCGCTGTCCAAGATCCGCAAACCATAGATCTTGGTTTTGCCTACAACGATTTCTCTCGCAATTGCTAAATCTTCTTCCGTAAGTTCAAGGAGAGTCTCTTTCTCTCCAAATAACGTTACCTTGAAGACCAGCCCCAAATGGTCCCCTAGGCTCGCTTCGAGAAGCCTAGGAGAGAGTTCTAAAGCAAAGTGGCCGTCATCCATCTTCTCAAAGGAGCCGCCTTGTTCAGTAGATTGCTCACCACATCCGTTGAGGACAATCAAGAGCGCAGCAATGACCAAGAGGTTTCGCATTAGAATGGGCTATAAAGAAATGTTTCTGAGAATAGGTCTCCTAGGCAGTCGCTACCGACACCGTATGCTTCGCACTCAAGGAGGTTCCTAATTTGGGATAGCGGTACGTTGGCGCCCACTAGGGACAGAATACGAGGCTCCATTAGCTGGAGTTTGTGTTTTCTTTCGTGCTGACAGACACAAAAATCGACGCAATCGTCGCCAGATGGCACATACCGTGGACCATTCTTTACATTTCCGACCTGGCACCTGCTGAGGCACTTAGGTCGGCAGAAAGCCCTCTCGCCACCCAAATCCAAAGCATATTGCTCGGTTCTTGGCATCGATCAAATCAGTTAGTGTCGCTTTCGTCGATGCCAATCTGACCTCGCCTAGAAGACTTCAGGTAGACTCGGGGTTTCATTGACAAAAAGCGAGTCAGAATTCCGCAGAAGAATCCGCAGACCCCTCCGACCAGCCAACCCAAGAGAGGAAACAGCGAGGCACAACTTATCACGACAATCTGCAAGGTTCTCAACCTGAAACCGGGCGCGGAGATTGTTTCAACTGAACTAAACATCGCGGCTATGAGAGCAGCAGCAAGAGAGGATAGTGCGCCAAGTATCACCCCTGCCAGAAAGTACTCTACTACTCCAGCGCTGGGTCGGAACAACAAGTACCCAGCAAGCGCGACCGCAAGAGCGCAGAAAAATACTCTGTCGTAAAGTTGTAGATGCCAGTTAGTGACAAAGATGTTTACGAAGTCTCTAAGTCCAATGGCTCTCAATATGGAGAACCCCGAGAAGGTGCCGAGTGTCGAGACGAGGCAAGCCTTGGCGACGATAAGCGATCTGCTCACTTGCTCGCTCCGGGACATTGAAGCCGCCGTACTAGCCCTCGATTGCTCCGTCGAATCGCACGATTCAGGGCTCGGCGCAAGAGAGCGGGCGTCGCTCCGCTGCCCATCCGTCCAAACGGCCCGACTGTGCTCAGTGCCCCTGTTGTCATAATAGCGCACCCTAGCAGCCCGTGGTGAAAGTCCCGATTACGGCCGTCTTGGCGATCTTCCCTGGTAGAATCTTTCCACCCGAGGGAGGTAGCGACCATGGCGATGGGCAGGCGAAGCAATCGAAGACAGCGGCAGCTCTGGGTGGAAACCCAGGCGCTGGCCAAGTCCCCAGGACATCCTTTCTACGAGCGTCTGTCCAAGATTCTCGACAAGCACGGTTTCGATCGCTTTATCGAGGAGCAGTGCGCGAGGTTTTACGCTACGAGGATGGGACGGCCTTCGCTGGCGCCCGCGGTGTATTTTCGGTTGCTGTTGATCGGCTTCTTCGAGGGTATCGACTCTGAGCGAGGTATCGCATGGCGGCTTGCGGATTCGATGACTCTGCGCGACTTTCTGGGCTTCGAACTCTCGGACCAGACCCCGGACCATTCGACGCTCTCTCGGACCCGTCGCCTGATCGATCTCGAGACCCATGAGGCGGTGTTTGCTTGGGTTTTGCAAGTACTGGCGAAGGCTGGCTTGCTCCGGGGAAAGACGCTGGGCATCGATGCGACGACCCTCGAGGCGAACGCGGCGATGCGCAGCATCGTGCGTCGAGACTCGGGCGAGAGCTACGAAGAGTTTCTCACGCGCCTGGCCGAGGCTTCGGGTGTGGAGACCCCGACGCGAGCGGATCTGGCGCGTTTTGACCGCCAAAGGAAGAACAAAAAGACGTCGAACGGCGACTGGAAGAACCCCCACGATCCCGACGCCAAAGTCACGCGAATGAAGGATGGGCGGACGCATCTGGCGCACAAAGCCGAGCATGCGGTGGATATGGAGACGGGTGCGGTTGTGGCGGTGACGGTGCAACCTGCAGACCGAGGGGACACGTCGAGCCTAGAGCGGACGTTGGATGAAGTCGCTGCGGTGCTGGAAGATGTCGTTGAGAATTCGGAGGCTGGCGATCACTTGAGCGAGAAAGTCCGTTCAGAGCTGGTGGCTGACAAGGGCTATCACAGTAACGCGGTCATGAAGGCACAGCGTCAAGGGAAGATTCGAACCTATATTTCGGAACCGGATCGAGGCCGACGCAACTGGTACGGCAAAGAGGCGGAGAAGCAAGCGGTGTATGCCAACCGTCGACGGATCAAGGGTCGTCGAGGCCGCGAGCTGTCGCGGCGTCGAGGAGAGAAAGTAGAACGCACCTTTGCCCATTGCTACGAGACTGGCGGTATGAGAAGGACCCACCTTCGAGGTCACGACAACATCCGCAAAAGGTTGCTGATTCACATCGCGGGATTCAATCTTGGGCTGCTGCTTCGTCAAATGTATGGAGCCGGCACTCCACGGGCCCTTCAGGGCTTTCTTTCGGCTCTCGAACAGGGCTTTCGCGCCGTATGTAGCTTGCTGAGCTGGCTTCTGCCGCACGAGAGCGGATATTGGCCACTAAGATCTTCGATCAGACCACCTGCGCCGGCTGGCCTCAATTTAGGCCACATTTTGTAGAAACGGACTTCTGCCACGGGCTGCTAGTAGCACAGAGCCTCCAGAGCCAGCCCTGCCTTTGATCTGCTCTTCCTCGCAACAAGTAGTGTTGAAGCAGAATAGTTCAACGAGGTCAGCGCCAGCGTCACACTGATAGTCAAAGTAATCACCAAGGCTCCAATTCTCTATAGAGCTGTCCAAGATGTTACTATTGCCAGATCCTGGAAACCCTATGGAGTATCCGCCGTTTGGGTCGTAGAGATAAGGGGCTGGTGAGTTGCACTGAGGGTCGCTCCCGCCGCCGCATCCGCCAGCAATAAAAAGCGCGGAATGGGAGCCTGCATAGATATTGGTCCCGCCAATTCCTGCCACTTTCACTCCAGAAATCAATACGCAGGTTAGAAGACCTAGCGGATCTGATAAGACTGTTGGAGATTGTCTGCCGTATGAGAATCCATTGGACCCTGAAAGCAGAATGCTGACAGGGTCTTGTCGTTTGAAGGTGCCGCCTATTGCGTCATACCATCGGTGGACATTGTAGTGAAGACCGCTGGCCGTCTCCCAGGCTGCGTCTTCCCACTGCCCAGGGAAGCGCAAGAACACCTCATTGCTTCCAGCGGCCGCATAGTCCTGCCCAAACGGCTCGAACCCTCCGGTCCATGCTGGTGAACCCGCTCCGGTTGAAACGAGAACAGGTGTCCCAAGATGGTTGGCGGTTAGGTTGCTAAGGCCGCTGCCGTCAGTTTGAGCCACAGGTCTACGATCGAAGGAGAACACAGCGTTCGCACCGCTGGTACCGATGCGCCCTAGCAACATTCCGCCGGAGTTGTAGGATGCTTGGGTTGAGATCTGGGCCATGCAGCTACTCGCTCCCGGATCACCCCAAGCGCTGATGTCGCCGCTTTCAAAGCCATCGCAGAAGAGAGCGTTGCCCGAAGTGTCGGGCTCGCGGCCGACCGCTTGGCGTAGGTAGCTGCGACCGTCGTACAGCATTTCCGAGCTGGTCTGTGCCGAAGGGTGATCGATGGCTGACAGGCGGCCTGCATCATCGAAGGTGTAGGTCACGGGGTCGCCGTTCTCGTCGACGCCGATTTGGTTGCCGGCTGCATCGAAGGTGTAGACGCGACTGCCACCCGCACCGAGTGCAATCTGATCGAGTTTCGCGGTGTTGCCGCTCGCGGCAGCGTTGGCGAGGTATTGATAGCTGTCGGTGGCGCCGTCCCGCGTTTCGCTGAGACGGTTGCCGATTTTGTCGTAGGCCCAGGTCAGAGCGCCCCAAGGGCCATCGCCCTGGGTAAGGAAATACTGGTAATCCTGGTGGGCGTAAATGCGGTTGTTCAGCGGGTCGAGCAGATCACCGATGGCGGTGATGTTGCCGACCCCATCGGTGGTGTAGTCCCAGTCGAGCAGGGTGCCGCCGGGGCCAACGGCTGTGATGCTGGCGGGCCGGTAACGGCTGTCGTGCTGGCGGCTTTCGGTGACGCCATTGCCGCGTGTCAGCTGGCGCAGTGGGCCAATCGGTTGGTAGAGGGCTCCCGTGACGATCGATTGGATGCCCTGGCCTGGCACCTCGGCGTCGAGGGTCAGGTGACGGTCAGCGTGATCGAATGTGTAGATTGCCCTCACTCCACCAGGATACAGGATCTCGCTCTTGTTGCCGTTGGCGTCGAAGGCGTAGGCCAGCTCGCCGTCTTGAGTCATGCGCCCGAAGCGATCGAATTTGTAGTCGATCGGCTGGCCATCTCGTTCGATCTGGGTGAGTCGGCCGAGGCTGAAGGGCACCTGCGGATCATCGTAGGTGTAGGTCACGTCGAGGGTGTCGTCGGGGCAGTCGACCAGGGTGACCCGATCTAGCTCATCGAGAGTGCGCTGAGTGGCAATGCTGCGATCGTCGATGGTCTGGGTGAGTCGGCCGTGCTCATTGTACAAATGGCTTGTCACGCCAGATACCTCGGAGGTCTCGCCGGTCAGCAGATCTCGATCGCTGTAAACGTAGCTGGTCACTGTGCCTTCGGCATCAGTGACCGCGGTCAGATGATCCTGAACGTCAAAGCCGTAGGCCGTTACGGCTTGGCCACCTGCTGCGCCGCCGAATGGCTGGCTGACGGTGATCAATCGGTCGAGTGGGTCATAGGCGTAGAGCGTACTGGCTGGCGCAGATTGACCCGCCGATGGATGGTTGGCGTCCCAGAGGCGTTCGATGTCACCATCGCAGTTGTAGGCGTACTCGGTGATCGCCTGCTCGGGGCTGCCCGCGCCTTCGATCATCTGGTCGAGATGACAGCGGGTCGAGTACAGGTAATCGGTAGTCGACGCACTCGTCCAGCTCGCGCCGTCCCAGCTTTGTAGCTCTTCGCGAACCCGGTGACCGAAGCTATCGAGGGTGTAGAAGGTGCGCTCGATGTGGCTGCCGGGCAGGTCATCGGGCTTGCGTTCGATCGAGGCAAGTCGGCCTGCGGAATCGTAGGAATATTCGAGCACGTTGCCGCGCGGAAGGACGGTTTGGAAGAGATCGCCAAAGACCGTGTAGCGCTGCTCAGTGATCAGGTCTTCGGCCAGTTCCGTGCCTTTCTGGATGCTGAACAGAACACGATTGAGCGGGTCGTACTGCGTTTCGCTGGCTACCCCGTTGGGGTCGGTGACTGAAGTTCGGCGGTTGAAAGGGTCATAGCCGAAGAGAGTGCTACCGATTAGCGGATCGGTGCGACTGGCCAGCACCAGGCCGCCACGGGCAGCGTCCCAGGCGCTGGTGGTGACATCGGCGGTGCCATAGCCGGGTGAATCGCGGTCTTCTGGCTGGCCCTCGGCGGTGTAGGTGGTCGTGGTGGTGTAGCTGAAGACCTGGCCGTCTTCTACCCCTTCGTCGATCCGGTCGGTGGCGTTGCCCTGGCCGCTGAGGGTGAAGGTAGTGCGGCGGAAATCGAGGGGGTTGCCGGTGGTCGAGGGACGCTCGATCTCGGTGATCAGCGCCGGGTAGGTGAGGTCGCGCTGCCAAGTGGTCTCGCGCTCCTCCGCCGTGCCCAGAGCTTCGACACGGGAGATTGCTTGGCCGTTGGCGTCGTAGGTGGTCAGGGTCGTGGTGCCGCCGCCATCGATCTGGCGAGTGGGGCGCAGGGGGTGCGCCGGATCTTCATAGAACAGCCGGCTGTTGGGGCCAGTGCCGCAGCTCGGGCAAGAGCCTTCGAGCTGCTCCAGGCGAGGCTTGCGGCTCTCGGAGTCGCGACCCAGGGTGTAGGTGGAGATCTCGCCCATCGGGTCGGTGACCGTGGTGACCATGGGCAGCTGGGGATCGTCGAAGCTCATCGACCAGCGATCGACGGCGCCAGCGTCGTTGAAGTTAGCGGCGCCTTTCCACATTTGCACTACATTGCCAAATGGGTCATAGGCCCAGGAGCCCGCGATCCGCTCGCTAGCGTTTGTACCCGCCAGGCTCATTCGGGTCATGTAGCCCGGCAAGGTTGGGTCATCGTAGAGGAAAACCCAGGCGGTGCCGTCGGGTCGGTCGATGCGGGTGAGGTCTTGGCCGGTGTAGGTGTAGCCCCAAGTGCGGCTGGTGGTGCTGTCGATGCCGGGTGGTCGAGGACCATAGGCCGGTGTCGTCGAATTGCATCAGGGTGCCGTCTAGATCGAGCAGGGTCCAGCCGGTCGGGGTCTTGGTCAGGGTGCGGTACTCATCGCTGGGAATCGTGCGGTCGTAGTCCCCATCCATGTCCAAGTCCGTAAAGCGACGGAAAGTAGCGTAGCGAGTGAGCAGCCAGACGTTGCTGTCGTCGGGGTCGCGAGCGATTCTCTCGGCGTAATCGTGGCTCCAATAGCGCCCCAACTCGGCGGTGATGCCGGCTGAGCCGGGGTAGGTCGGATGGCCAACGCCTCCCGCGTGGTAGCGCAGTAGGGCGCCGGGGCCGCTCTGCGGCGGCGAGGCGCCTCCGCCTCCACCACCGGCGCTACCGCCTATTCCGCTGCCACCACCGACGCAAGAGGAGCATTCTTCATCTTCCGGGCAGCCGCTAGGCGGGGGCGGGGGTGGACAGAGGGGCGACAGGCTGAAGTCGACTACTTGGGTGGTTTCTTTCGGGCAATGGGGACAGAGGCCGAAGGCACAGGGACAGGCGGTGGCGGTGATCGTGTAGCTGGCCATCAGGTCGCTGCAAGAGCTGGTGATGCCCCAGCTCAAGGTACCGTGATCTTCCTCGATCACCGCGCCCGAGAGACCGCAGGTGCCCAGGGTACCGCCGCCGCTGGGGGTCACCGTGACGGTGGCGAAGCTGTACAGGAAGCCCGAGGCGCTGGGATCGTTCTGGTGGTTTCCGGCGAAGTCGATCGGCACTTCGATGGTGATGGCACAGGATTCGATAGCCGGGTCGCAGCCAGCCTCGGGGGTGAAGGTGGCGCCGGAGATGACCGGCGTGTAGCAGCGGGAGCCGGTGGAGCAGTTCGAGGGTTGGTCAGCGAAGAGTCCTTGTTCGAGGTAAGTGAGGACGCCGCTGCAGGAGGTGCCGGCTTGGGCGTTGAAAGCGATGACGGCGATAGCGATGTTCACGATCGGACTCCTGAGCTGCATCTGGATACTCTCCTCGCTGGTTTGGCTCTCCTCGCAGATTTTTAGCTAGCTTCCATTCTCAGTTTCTGTGCCTTTCTCTTTTCTTGGCGATCTTCGCCAGATTCGCTGCTGGATGACGGCGTTAGCTCTTTGGTTCACGGCGGGGGGCCGATCCCGTGACTAAGAGTTGTCCAGAGAATACACTAAATACAGAGATTAATCTCTTTGGGGTGGTGATTCTCTAATCTGTACTTCGGCAAGTTGAGTTCAATGCCTCCTCGCGGTTTGGCGCTTGATGGTGTCTGACCACGGCCAGCGGACGGTTTCGCGCCGCGCATCTGAACTGCGATTGCCTGACCCCGGCCCTGCCGTAGGCTGAGGCCACGATCCCCCTTCCAAGAAGGCCGGGAGGATCGCCCAACACCCCGCTGCTGGCGTCGCTACGCTGGCGGCCAGCACCTCATGGAGCGCTGGGCGCTCCGGTGGGGGAAGGAGTACCAGATGAGTGCAACTAGAACAGAGATCTCAGGACTCTTGGATAGGTCGCCGCAGCACGGCATGATCATTACTCCGAGCGGCTAGCGCCTCAAACCGGCCGCGCTCCGCAGGGAGGCAGACCTAAACACTGGCCCCGTCGGAGTTCGGACTGGGCGGTTTCGATCGCTGCTATCGTCAGGCCCGCGGCGGAGTGTTGGATGGCGCTCAGCTGCTGCAACGCTGCGGCGGCGATGCGGTTGCTCTTGCGCGGTTCCAGCAGGCGGCCTACATGATTTGCAGCCTCGTGGGCTGCCACTACTTTGCCGCGCTCCAGCAACACGGATAGCAGGTCGAGGGTCACCAGAGACCAGTCGAAGACGTTGATCGGCCAAAGCAGTTCCTGAGCCTGACGCAAGAGGGTCTCGGCTGGAGCAAGATTGCCCAGCTTGCGCCCGATAACGCCACGAAACCAACACATGGTGCCACGACTGAAAAGATCAGAGGCTGTGATGAAAGCCTCAGCTTCAGCGAGCTGATCCAGAGCTTCCTCTGGGCGTTCTTGAGATAGCGCCACATGTGCAAACCCCTGGCGAGCGGCGGCGTGATGTCGATGGTCGGAGGGGCAAAGCAGTCCTACACCAATTTGGAAGTTCGACCTAGCCTTGTCCAGATCTCCCACCAGAACCAGAGCGACACCCCGGTCGATGTGGGCCTGACCTAGCTTGTGTGGGTCAGCCTCTTCCTGGAAGACTCGCAGCGCTTCGGCGTTAACACTTAGAGTTTCTGGATAGCGAGCGTACGACTGGAGCAGGGTTGCCATCCGCTGCAGGAGGTCACCCCGCACAGCTGGCGAGGCTGTGTCGCAGACTAACGCCATGGCTCTGGCCGCTTCCTCATGGCTGGCAGCCAGTCGACGAGCGGAAGCGAAGACGCCTGTAGCGCTGGCGAAGGCGTCGCGGGCTTCAGCTGCGGGCAGCTTGGGGCATACTGATAGCGCCAGCTCGTGTGCCAAAGAAGCGGCGTTTTGGGGTTTAGAGTAGCGTAGGTCATCAAGCACTTTGGCGGCGAGACTGACGAATTCGGTGCATTCGCAATAGGGATGATGGAAGTAGTCGCGCCGCTGGTCGAGTGAGACCGCCAACATCTCTGCGAAGAGTCTCTCACGGGTGAAGTGGCGAATCGCGGGGCTGGCAACCGGCGGCGAGGCCAGACTTCCCACGCCGTGCAAGTTCTCAGCGACCTCGCGCAGTTGCTGGATCGCTGGCGGTTCGTGTCGCGGGTCCAGATGCAGGGTTTCGAGTAGCCAGCGGCCAGAGCCGACAGCTGGTGGCTCCGGCGGTGGCGGTTGTTCCAGGCCAAAGGCTTGGCCGAAGAAGTCTTCAGGTGACTCGCCAGCTTCAATAAGTATTCTCTCCAGACTCTCGACTGACATCTTTCGCTTACCCTTGATCATCCGGGAAATCTTGCCACCAGCGCCTAGGCCGGCCGCTCGTTCGATCTCTCGGATTCTGCCTCGATTCTTGTTCTTCAGCAGCGATAGCTGTCGGTAGATCGGCCCTGTAGTAGCGCCTCGCTCGATCACGGCATGGTCCGCCTGAGACTTTTCATAATGCCAAAGAGTATAGGCCATTTTCCTCGCGCTCTCTACTTGAGCGACCCCGCGAACCCAAGGGGGTTCACCCGCTCGTTCTGGCTTGGCCGTGAGACTCGTTTTGCTCATTTGGGGAGCTTTTCCAACGATCTTGCCGCGCCACTTGCGACTCCGGCCAGGATTCGCCGACCCTGCGGTCTACAACGCAGGTCAAGAGGAGGCCAACATGTCCGACGAAACCAAAACCAAGAGCAAACCCCCACCTTTCGAAGACACCTTCTGGCGTGACCTGTTGGAGGCTAGCTTCAGAATCAAAAGAGAGCACCGGCGACTTGGCAAATTGCTCGGCATCGCTTTCGATAACAACAGCCAACGATTGGCTGGCGGGGTCGCCAACCCCACCGATATCCCCACAGCGAAGGATCCCTGCCAGGTGTTGGTGCATTCCATGATCGTGCTCGAATTCGTGGCCAAGATCCTGCGCGACTCGGCGCGAGAGACCGGGAATGGCGGCCAAGGACCCGCTAGCCAAGCGGCAGCAGCAGCTCCGCCCAGCGACGGAGACTCGCCGTGAGCCACCAGTCCCCAATCCAACTAGCGGATCTGCGCCGCGCCGGCCTGCTGGCCGCCAAGCACCAAATCCTCGCCGAACGGGCTTTGATGGAACCCTGGCCCAGCGCCCTGCTGGCGCCAATCCCACCCGGTGCCCGCTGGCAAGGCGACGAAGATCCGGCGCCGCAGTTCTACCCGCTGGGCAGATGGGGCAACCTGATCGCCGACCTACGCCAAGACAGCGATGCCTTGTTGGGCTACATGGCCGCGTCGGATGCGGATTTGTGGGAGCAGTGGGATGCCCACGCCGCCGACAGCCAATGTCTGCCCAATTGGCGCAGAAAGAGCGGAGCTGAGGTGTGGTTGGCGACCCGTGAGCACGACCTGCGGCGGCAAACTTCCCTCGGTGCCGCCGCCCAGCTGATCAAAACCTGGCGGCTGATGCTGAGTGCTCGCGACGGCTCAGCGCCCGCCGAACTACTGGCCAGCGTGCGGGATCTGATTACCGAGTTGCTGCTCTTTGCCCGCGCACCCCAAGAACCCATTTCAATCAGCGCCCTGAGCGACTGCACCGGCGTTACGAGCCTTGGCGATAGCGCCGCACCCCGCGGCGCTGCGCCCTCCAAACCCGGTTCGGGGGTTGCCACCATGGCCCCCGAACCGGGTCCTTTTTCAACCGCTTGTAGGCAGGACTCAACAATGAAACCAGAGCGCATTCAACTCGGCATGAAAGACCTTTCTCATTGGCGGCAGCAGGGCGACTCAGCAACGTTTGTTTGCTCGCTGCAATTTGACGATCAGCAGGCGGCGCAAGATTTCTTGAAGACTATGCTGAAGATGGCGCGGAACTTGAGCGTCGACCTCGATGTCAACCTGCGCGGCCTTAGTCTCACACTGATTCTGCCAACAACCCGCGAGAAGCTCAGGGAAGGCCATCTGCTACTGGCCCGAGGGGTCGAAAGCCTGGCCGCCTTGTCCGACCAGGGCACGCGGTCTGAGGAGACGCCTTGAACGACTTGGCAATATTTCCTTGTGCCGTGAGCAAGGGCGGGATGGTGGGCACCGCCGCCGACCGCTCCGCGCAGCGGTCGACGGCCAAGCTGAAGCCAAAGGACCGCTTGCTGCGGCACGGAGCGGCTGGGTTGACGGATACCGAACTGCTAGCAGTCTTGCTGCGTTACCGCTCGGCCGAGGAAGTGGCGGCGGGCCTACTGCCAACCGCTGGCGGGCTGTGGGAGCTGTTTCGCGCCCAGCGCGAGGCATTGGTTCGCAGTGGCGCCAGCGAGGGGCGAGTGGCTGTTCTGATGGCGGCGGGAGAGCTGATGCGGCGGCTGGCTAAGGCCAAGATCAGCCATCGCCGGCTGCTCGATGAGCCCTCCGTTGTTGCTGAGTTCCTGGCCCTGGATGGCAACTACGATCAAGAGGTTCTCGGTGTGCTTCTGCTCGATGGGAAACTCAGACTGATCGCCAAGTGTGAGATTTTTCGCGGCACAGCGCACCAATCGCCGGCCACGCCAGCACCGATTCTTCGGGCCGCGATACGGCACAACGCCACTTCATTGATCGCATTTCACAACCACCCTAGTGGCGACCCTGCGCCCAGCGATCACGATCTGCTGTTCACTCGCCAGTTGGCCGAGGCGGGTAAGTTGTTGGCAATACCCTTGGTCGATCACCTAATTCTCGGCGAATGTGGAAGTTGGGTTTCGCTGGCGCGGCGCAATGCTTATTAGGCGGACAATTCGGCCTCTGCTGGCCACTCAGCCGGCATAGATCGAGTCGATCACCACTGCCCAATTCTCTTCCACCACCCGACGTTTTACTTTCAAGGTCGGGGTCAGCTCGCCAGCCTCCAGCGACAAGGACCGGGGTAGTACCCGAATCACTTTGACTTGTTCGACCTTGGCCAAGTGGCTGTTGACCTCGGCCAATCCGGCGGCCAACTGGCGTTCGACTTCGACATGGGTAGGCAATTCCTCGACCTCGACACCGAGCTTGGTCGCCAGATCCGCGGCTCGGTCTGGGTCGAGGGTCAGCAAGGCGGAGATGAACTTGCGCCCATCGGCGATCAACACGGCGTCGCCCACCAGCTCGATCTGCTTGAGTGCCGACTCGATGTTGTTGGGGGCGATATTCTTGCCGCCAGAGGTGATCATGATCTCCTTCTTGCGCCCGGTGATGCTCAAGAAACCGTCTGCGAAGACCCCCAGGTCTCCAGAGTGCAACCAGCCATCCGCATCGAGCACTTCGGCGGTGGCGGCTTCTTCTTTGAGGTAGCCCAGGAACACATTCGGCCCTCGCACCCACACCTCTCCGTCTGCCGCCAGCCGCACCTCGACTTCGGGCAGTGGGGGGCCGACGGTACCAAAGCGGGTCTTCCCCGGCCGATTCCAGGTGGTCGGCCCGCAACCTTCGGACTGGCCGTAGACCTCATGGATGACAATCCCCAGACCGGCGAGGAAATGCAGCACTTCAGCGGCGATGGGCGCCGCCCCGGACGCACAAATCCTTGCCTGATCAAGCCCTAAAGCCCGCTTCACCTTGCGTTGTACCAGGCGCTCGGCAAGGCGTTCTCGGAGCCCTAGCCAAGCGCCCGGATCGAGGCCGCGGTTACGCGCCTCGGCGGACCGCTGCGCCACCCACATCGCCCAGCTGACCAGCCGGGCCTTGATCCCCCGAGTTCCTGCCATGCGCTCACTCAAGGCGGTTTGCATTCGCTCCCACACCCGTGGCACGCCGAATACCACCGTCGGTCGCACCTCTTTCAAGTTGTCCAACATCCGCTCGATCGACTCGGCGTAGTACACCGGATAGCCAGCGTAGGTCGGTACATGGATCGACAACATCTGCTCGGCGATGTGAGCCAGAGGTAGGTACGACAACGCCCGATCTGTCGCTCTGGCGGCCAGCAAGCCGGCACAAATGCGCGAAGTATCGAGCAAATTCGCATGCGAAAGCATCACCCCTTTGGGCGGGCCCGTGGTGCCAGAGGTGTAGATCAGGCTGGCTAGCTGGTCGGGGTCGAGGGCCGCGCGCCGGGCCTGGAGAAGCTCTTCGGACAACGAGCCCCCATGCTCTAGTAGCTGGCGCCAGGAGATCGCCAGTGGATCGTCGGGAGTCTCGTCCTCCTCCATCACCACTACCCGACGCAACGCCGGCAGCTGATCTAGGACCTGCTCGACCTTGCGCCATTGCTCGCCGTTCTCGACCACCACCACAGCCGCCTCGGCGTGGGCTAGAACGTAAGCCACCTGGCTCGGCGCATTGGTGGTGTAGACCCCGGCCGCCGCGCCCCCGGTGGCCATCGCCGCCAAAGCGCCCAGGGTCCATGGCGGACGATTGAAGCCCAACAAGCCGACACTGGAACCGGGGCCGACGCCAAAGTCGGCGAAGGCTCGTGCCGCCAGCTGCACCTCAGCCTGGCAACGACGCCAGGATGTCGGCTGCCAGATGCCGCCTTGTTTAACGAAATAGGCAGGATCATCAGGTCGCCGGGCAGCGTGATGGTCTAGGCGGTCAAGGATCGTCGTGGTCATCGGCAAGTCCTCCAGTCTGGCCTCTGGTTGGATAGGCAAACCCGGCGGTAGCCGCGGCACCCGACCCACCAGCTCAGCCATACAGTTCGGAGTAGGTCCGTACTTGGTCGAGAATCTCCTCTTCGCTAGCAAATCGTCGGGGGAATGCCGCGCCAACGGCAGCGGCAATATCACTCAAGTCGTGCTCACCATTCATTCGCTGCAACACCAGAGCGAGCACCTGGGCATCTGGGGAAAGACGCGGCTGGTACTCGGGGGTGCGCTTTCGCAGCCGCTGCGGCGACAGGGGCCGGCTCCAAAAGCCGCTTTGATCGAACTTCCGCCGCAGTCCTGTCTCACTCTGCAGCTGGGTCTGCCAGCGCCAAATATAGTCACCCGCGCCGGGCACCGCTTGCAAGTCGACCCGCAGCTGGTCGCCGGGGGATAGCGCGACCGGTTCGGGGAAGGGAAAGAAACCCTGGCCGTAGAGTCGCTCCGAGCCCGGCGCCGAGCTGTAGCCCACGCCTTTGACCAGAGAAGTCTCAAACCACAACGCCAGGCCATGGGCTAGCGCGGCTTGCTCGATCCGCCATTCGAGACTGCCGGCACAACCCTGGTGGCGTAGCTGGTAGTAGTCCAGAGTCGCCCAACAAAGCGGCTCAGTGAGGCAAGCCGAAGCGGGCAAATGTACCCGTGTCCAGCTGTTCAACGCCATCTGCCGGGCAGCGGCCAATTCGAGATCGAACGCCGAGTCGTCCCAGCCAGCGAGCAACTTCGCGAACGGCTCCGGTGCTGACACCACCGACCCCCAGAGGCGGTCTTGCGCCGGGATCAACACTCCATCCGGGCGCAGGAAACGCTCTTGCGCATCGCTAATCGTCGCCAAATGGCGGCCAAAGCAAGGTAGCGTGCCGCGCAAGTCGGACAGCACTACGTCCACCTGCTCGCTGGCTTTGAGTGCGGTGGAGAGCCCCTGGATCAGCTCGACCCGATCTGCCAAGCCATTGCGCGCCACCAGCTGCCGCGCCAACCCGATGATGTCGTTGGGCTCGACCGCAATCACTTTGGCGGCACCGAGACGCGCCGCCACCATGGCGAAGACTCCCGGACCAGTGCCGATCTCGAGAACCACCGACCCCGGCCGCACCGTTCGCCGCAATGCCTCGATATAGGCTTCCCGGCGAACTTCGTCAGTCAACATATGACCGAAGTCGCGTAAGTTGTACATATTCAGTGCATCTCGTTCAATGCATCTCGTTCAGTGCATTTCGCAGGTTTCGCTCGCCATCTTAACGCGACTCCAAATCGCTCTCGATCGCCACCGCGGCCGCCGCCAAACGGTCGAAACCACTGGGGTAGATCAACCGACGACAGAGGACCTGCCGCACCAAGTGCGACAGTCGCAGCAAGCGCTGCCGGCCCAGGCCCACCGCTTCGACTACGTAGGGGGTAAAGGAGTGGCGCAGCAGCTCGCGTAGCGCCGCCGCCGGCCGCAAGGTTTCGATCCGCGGTAGGTCGAGATCGGCCGAGGAACGCCGGTCGACAATGTAAAGAGCGTCGAGGACCGCGGAGTCGGCCGCGAAAAGACCCAGATCGTCGGCGGAGCCCACATCGACCCGGCGCTTGTCGTGCAGGGAGTGGACACTCGGTAGATGCCGCCAGGCGCCGCAGAAATGGGCCGCTTGATCAGGCCACATGCGCATCTGAGGGTAACCGGCGTGCCCCAGGAAGCTGCCCCGCAACTCCTCCACCGCCAGGATGTCGTCGCTCATCAGGCGGTGCCCTCGGAGCAGAAGGGCTGCTGCCAAACCAGTCTTACCCCCCGCGTTGCCCGACAAGAACCCCACAACCCGGTCGCCGATCCGCACCGCCGAGGCGTGCAGGGCCAAGACCCCGCGACGCTCAAGGACATAGCTCAAGACCGCGCCGAGAAAGTGAATCTCGAGTTCCGCCACCTCCCCTTCGGGATGCGGCAGGCACTCGATGAGTTTGTCCTCGACGCGAAAGTCAGCGACCCGCGGAATGCGCATCCACTGCACCTGGCCAGCAGCGAATAGCTGGCACCAAGGCTGACCATCTCGACGCTGGTAGGGGCTCGAATAGAGTAGCTCGCCAAGGTCAGCAGAATCTGGCGCAACCCCCTTTAGGACAGTGAATTGAAGGTCAGCCCGTAGGCCCCCGCATTCCGTCAAGCGGTTGGCAAATGGGAATTCGGTTTGAACCCGCAAGCCGTAAACGCGATAGGTCGGCACAGCGATCAACCAGTAACCGGCGATTCGACCAAAAGCGCTCGCCTAAGCAGGTCGTCGACCAAGGCGCCGCAGTCATCCTCCAAGCTCTTTCGATCCACCTCGAAGTCTGCCGCCAGCTGGTCTAGAGCCACTTCGAACCGACCATGCTCCAAGATCCCGGCCCATAGACTGGCCGCCACTCCTCGCAGCTCATAGCAGCAGCCATCTCCAGCGGCGACAATTGTGGTCTCGCTATCGGGGGACACCGCGAGGACCTTGGCGGCAGGCCGTAGGGGACCCGCGGCACATCCCGACGATCGGTGAATCCGCGGTCGGCGTCCAGCAGCCGGCCAGCAGCCGTTTTTCGAACAAAACCGTGGCGGCGCCATCCGCCAAGCGTTCTCAGTCACTTTCCGTACCGAGTTCCACAGCTGACGCTCGGGTTCGTTCCAGGGAAAGCAAAAAGGCACCGGGCTGCCCAGCCAATAACGCCCCGCGCTATCTCGCGCCTGCCAATGTTGATGCCAGGCCAGGGCCTCACCACCGAGGTCGACCAGCGGCAGATCTCGCGCCGCCAGGCAAGCGGCAACCCGCGGCTCCGCCTCCCGGCAGGCAGTCCGGAAGTCGGGGTGGGATACCAGATGGGCAAAGATCACCTGCGGTGCCGCCAGAGTGGCCAGGAAACTGTTGAAACAAGCGCCACTGATCGCGCAATCGTCGACCACCACGCAGGGGCCTTCACCGTCGAGCTCTGAGGCCGCCACCAATTGATCAGCCCGCAATCCCAGAGCACTGGCCAACAAACCGGTCACCACCAGACCGCCACGGGGTACGGCAACAAATCTGGCCCGCGCCAGCTGATCGCCGAGACGAATTCTGAGCTGCTCGGCAAGACGTTGGCAGTCGTTCAGAACGTCCGCGAAATCGAAGTAGAGAAAGTGCCGGCAAGCCGAGTCCAATTGCCCGGCTTGAGCTTCGATACCAGCTAGCGCGGCCCTATCAAAGCGGCCAAATGCAGCGATTCTCGGCGTTGGAGTCAGCTTGGCGGCCCAGTGGGTTGCCGGCAACAACGCCCACTCGGGACTGTGGGCAATCGCCTCTAACAGACCATCCAAAGCAGCCGCCGGCGCGCCTAGGCCCAAGGTACCACCGTAGGCGGTCAACGCCTCAGCCGATAGCTCCAGGGCAACACAGGTCCAACCGGCCGATGAAGCCGGTGAAGCGGTACCAGACTGGATCATCTCGGTACTCGATCCGGCGCCACGACGCGGACTCAAACTCCCATCGTACCGCCGAGCGGGAAGTCCTCGATGCCACCCATCGGCCCCTGGGTGATCTCGGTGATCGCGCCCCACTCGACGAGTTCTGGCGCGCGATATTGGCGCTTCTTGCGTACCGATTCTCCACCATCTAGGCGCTTCGGTGTTTTCTCACAAGTCATCGGACTCTCCTTCAATTGTCAAGCCGCCTCAGCACTGCCAGAGGAGTTCTCACTCGCGACTGGCGCAAGTCCACTCCTCAGCCGGCGAGGCTCAGCTGTTTGTCCAGTCAAGAGCGAATCGTAGTGGCTGCGCAGC
This sequence comes from Candidatus Multivoradales bacterium, assembly GCA_965248925.1. Taxonomy (GTDB): domain Bacteria; phylum Acidobacteriota; class Thermoanaerobaculia; order Multivoradales; family J023; genus CBDFLE01. Next base: position 787,802 of record CBDFLE010000006.1, read on the forward strand.
CACAGCTCGAAGAGGATCGGGTTGACCACCGCCCGCAGGGCCGCCGAAGGCCATTGTTTGCGGTACTGCTCGTAGGATACCCGCAGCCGCGCGCCGTCGATGTAGCCCAGCTCCTCCGCCAAGGGGGCCTGCAGCAGGCTGCGAACCTGCATGGCCTCCATATCGCGCAGGCCTAGATCGACGAACCTGCCGAGCCGGGTCTTGTGAGCACGCTGGCGAACGCTCTCCGGTAGATAGCCAAGCATGGCGTTGCGCAACAGAGGTTTGGTCGCGGCCACGGAAATCAACTCGCGAGACGGAATCGAGAGCACGAACTCGACCAAGCGCCGATCCAGATAGGGATGGCGAACATCGAGCGGTTGCCGCCGCGGCCGTCGTTCATACCACTGAGTGGCGTAGGGGTGAGCGCCAAATCCGACCGCAGTGTCGTAAACGTCTTGCCGCCCGTGCTCGAGAAATCGCAGCCCACTAGGCGTTCCTTCGAGACGCTGCTCGAGGTTGGTGCGGCGAGCAAAATCAGGAGCTATCCAGGCTGGTAGCGAGCCGCCGTCGGAGCGACCGGCCAGCCGCCGCAGGAAACGATCTAGAGTTGGCGGCAGCAAAGGCCGCAGCATCCAGCCGTAGAACGCTCGCGACAGCGGCAGTTTCACCCGCCGGGCATGTTGAGCCAGCTCCCGGCCAGCCGACCCATCGCGTCGCCGCAAGCGATCGGCGTAGACTCGCGGACTACCACAGAGCAACTCATCACCACCATGGCCGGTCAGGAGGATATCGATACCCCGCTCGCGGAGACGATCGGTCAGCTCCTCGTAGCATCCTTCCCAAACCGGCAAGAAAGGACTCTCGAGGCTGGGCGAGAAGGCACTGTCACCAGCCGCCAAGTACCAACGTCGCTCAGCCTGAATCTCGACACTCTGCAGACCAAGATCACTGGTCATGGTACGGATGTAGGGACTCTCATCACAATCGAGCCGTGTGCCGAAAACGAACGAGCCAGCAACTAACCCTGGGCTGCCGTCAACTCCCACCACCCGCCGAGCAACGGCCGCCACTGAGCAGGAATCCAGCCCACCACTCATGGCGATTCCGACTTGCCCGGCTGAGCCCACCAAGCGAGCGGCCACTGACTGTTCCAGCAGGCTGGCGAAATGTTCGGCGTACTCCTCGCTCTTCTGGTAGGTGACGCGATGCTCGGGATCGATATCCCAATAGCGCTCAACCCGCACCCCTTCGTGGCTGGCGATCAGGCGATGTCCCGGGGGAAGGGCGCGGACCTGGCGAAAGAAGGTGCGGTCTTTGGCCGGCATGTGGCCGCAGAGGAAGTCCGCCACCGCAAGATCATCAAGGTCATTCGAGACCGCCGGATGGCTGAGCAGCTGCTGCGCCTCGGAAGCGAAACAAATCAGCGGCCCGAGATGGGTGAAACAAAGCCCGCGGACCCCAAGCTGATCCCGAGCCGCGAAGAGCCGCTGCTGCTCTCCATCCCAAATAGCAAAAACAAAATCGCCCAGCAACACCTCGACACAGTCGATACCCCAGCGGCGATAGGCCGCCAGAATGAGTTCGGCATGGGTTGCCTCTCTCCCACCGAGTTCTTCCGCGAGTGCCCGGCAAAGTTCTTCGCCATTGTCGATTCGCGCATCGGCCACCAGATGCAGGTCACCACGCCGCAACGGCTTGAGAGGCTGCTGGTGGCCTGAAGTTGCACTGATCGCGAAACCTCCGCGCTCGAAAGAGCAGTAGCCGATTCCACCCACCGAGCGGTTGGGGACGGACTCGGCCATCACCTGCAAGTAGTCATCACCCTCGGGCAGACCAGCAAAGTCCACCAGACCAGCCAGCGCTCCCATCAGGCATTCGCCTCCCGAACGGCGGCATTCTCCAGCGGCGGATAATCTCGCTCGACAGTGCCAGACTCGGCAACGGGCCGACCTTCGACCTCCACCCAGGCGTGCGCCTCGAGCTGCTGTCCAACGGTGCGAGCGCCGATCCGCAACACCGAGTCGACACCACGGCGAGCCAACAAGTAGCGCAGAGTCACCGAGCGTTCCAGACAACGCGCCGGCAGTAGATGATGCCGGCTGGCGACGCCCACGGCCCAAGCTGTCAGGGGGATAGGTGCCGCGGGGCCTATCCCCGAGGCGCCGCGCACCACGGGCTCCAGTCGCGCCAGCGAAACACCGCAACGCAATGCCACGCTAAACACTCCCAAGCCAATCCATGCCGAAGCGAGAGACCGCAGCTCGCGACGACCGAGCGAGGAAAGTTTGTAGAGATTAGTCAGCATCGAGGGTCACCAGGCTCTGGCCCGCGAGTCGGTCGACAAAAATCATCAAATCGTGCTTCAAGCGTTCAGGTTCGACCTCGAACTCATCGAGTAAACTTCTATAGGTTGCTTCTAGCTCTCCGTTATCCGCCAACAACTGCCACATCCTGGTGCCAACATCGTCGAGCCCGAAATAACGGCCGGTCTCGAGCTGCAAGAGCACCGCCTCACCTCCCAGGTCACGGAAGAGCACTTGCTCGGAAATCCTCACGCAACCCGCCAGTTTGCCTGACAACCCTGCCGCGGAAGACCCGCTTTCTGAATATGCAAAACCCACACCAGACCCCCGTCTGAGATTTTCCGCCCGTATCGCGGATCCTCCGCCCTTCACAACATACTATTACTTGGATTCTGATAGATAGCTTACCACTTACCCAGAGATCTCTACCACGGCAAATCTCCCCTGCCGGAAGTCCTTCCCCTGCCGACCAACGAAAGAAAGCCCACCCAGCCGAGATGGCAGAGCGGGCTTTCTTGGCTATTCAAGAGAGTCAGTTTCTACTTCGCTCTCCGCAACAGAGATCATCGACTGGCTTACGGAATAACCAGCCAAACGTCGTAGTTGCCGCTACCGTCGTAGGACTTCACCAACCAAGCGTAGTAGCCCTCGGCACCGTTGTAGGTCACGGTCTCGTTCGAGCTGTAGCTGGTCCCCGAGGCGACCACTTGCCAGCTGGAGCCATTCCAGCGATGCAGGTAGAGGTCTAAGTCCGCCGAACCCGGGCCTTCGAGCACTCCTTGATGACTGCCGGCGACCGAGTAGTAGTAGTTGCCGTCCGGCTGCCAATGGTACTCGCCAGTGCTACCCAGGTAGCCAGCGTAGTGATCGCCGGTGTGGCCATCGCCACCACCGCCACCACTACCGGTGTCGTCACAGCTCCACAGCACCTTCACCCACCGCAGGCAGAAGGCCTCATTGGAGCCGCCGTAGTTGTTCGACACCCGGAAGCGCACCTGAGTGTTGGCCGAGATATGCCCGCTGATGTCGAGAGTGTGGATCTCGGTCACCGAGCCGGAGATGCCGGTGATGACCTCCAAGACTGTCCACGTAGCTCCACCGTTGTCCGACACCTCGACGGTGACCGCGTCGTCAGAATCGACCCCGGCGAAGGTGTCGAACTTGAACTCCAAAGTCGCGACCAGAGCGCCCGAAAGGTCGACCTCACGGGCCGCCGATGGCTCGGTGCCGGTATCCGGGGCATCCTTGAGGAACATGAAGCCGTTGTCGACCCAGACGTTGCCGGTCGCCGGACCAGAACCCGCGACATCGTTCTCGATCCACGGACCGGTCCAGTCATTGCCACCGATGTTGCCGCTGAAGTCGTTCGAATCGAACGAATCCTTGACATCACCCGGTTCGCAATCACCCGACGGCGGCTCGGAGCCACCGTCGCCCGGGCAGACCACCAAGGAGGAGATTGCCCCTGAGCCGGTCAGCTTCACCTTCAGTGTGCTCACCCCGTTGGTGCCCAGCACCAGCTTCTGCACGCTATTGTTGCCCAGGGTCTGCGCCGCCGCGCCACCGATCAGGCCACCATCCGCGTCGAAAGCCTCGAGGGTGCAGTTGGTTTGCTCATCGATATCCACCAGGCTCACCGACTCGATCAGCACCGGGTCGTCGAAGGTGAAGATGAACTCACCGCCCGAGGCGTTGTCGTCTGGATCGCTACCATCGTTGCCATCCTCAGACAGGATCAGCAGGTTACCTAGGCCAATGGCGTTCTCCCCCGCCTGGCCAGCCTCGCCACCGGCGCCGATACCCGGACCACCGAAGGTTTGGTTGGGAGTGCCGAGATCGAAGTCGCCTCCAGTCGGGTCCGAAGAATCGAAGATCATCGCCGGCGTCGAAGCGTTGTCAGTGGTGACGTGGATGCCCATTGCGGCGAGCTCGTCGTCGATCACCTGCCCCGCGGAGAACTGCGCGAAGTCAATGGTCAGGCACTCGGCGGATTCGCAATCGACAATATCGATGTTGATGTCACCATCACCCGAAGAAGGCAACGAGGCCCCCGTCGGCTGGCTGCTAACAATGTAATCGAGCCAACCGGAGCCACCAAAGCGAGCGTTCTTGCCGTTGGCACCTTCGCCTACCTGGAAGGCTACGCCGCGACGCTCGATATGCACAATCGCTCCAGCCAAATCACCGGTGCCGGTGAGGGTGCCAACGAAATCGGTGTAGAACACCCAAGTCGAGGGATCGACTGGACCACCGTTGGCGACGTAGGCTGCCGAGTCGAGTTCCAGCTTCGGACTACCCGCCGGTGCCACCGAGGTTAGACCGTTGAAGAGAACATCGACGACGAAGCCAGCGCTCGGATTCGACGCCGAGCGTACTGTGCCGCTCAACCTCGCCGTGCGCATGCCATCGTCGAACATCCAGCTACCCTGATCGGGCTCGAAGACGAAGTCGGTGCCGATCCCGGGCAGCGAAATGGCGTGGCCATTGCTGGAACCAAACTCGTCAGCCACCGCCCCCTCGGCACAGATCTCGGTCGGATCGACCGGGCCCTGATCCTCGGGGCAGAGCGGACCGCCCTGTTTGCTGGCTCCGGCGAGCACCTCGAAATCACCGCTGATCAGCCCCGGGAAAATGGGCTCCGAGCAACTGGTATGGATCGAGGTGTGTAGCACGCCGTCAACGAAGATCCTTATCTCGGTGCCAACCGTACCGGAGAAGCCCGGCGTACCTGATCCAGGACCGGTGATCTCGAAAGTGCCACCCGGTTGGACGGTACCTACGAATAGGTCGTCATCGTCAGGACCGCGCTTGCCCTCGACTCGGATCTCGGCAGAAGCCGAGCCGTTGTACTGGAAGGTCAAGCGGCTGACCTTACCCGAGCAGGGTCCACACACCGCATATCCAAAATCGACATCGGTGCGATCCTCACCCGTGCCCAGCACCAAGCTGGCCGAGTTGATCGTCGTCAAGCCGTCGAGGTCGAAGGTCGGCTCATAACCCGCAGGCAAAGTCGAAGCATCGACCTGCGCTGTGTAGGCACCGCCCAACAAACCGCCGAAGGTGTAGCCGCCATCACCCGAAGTGGTGGCCGTGGCAATGACCACTCCGCCGCCGTCAAGCACGTTAACGGTGACACCGTTCAAGCCGACTTCACCGGCATCCTGCACACCGTCATTGTCGACGTCGTCCCACACTCGATCACCGATGGAACCCAACTGGACATAGCCAAAATCGACATCGTCACGGTCTTGCGACACAGCCAAGGTGACGGTAGCGATGTTGGCGCTACCGAGGCCGTCGAGATCGAAGGTCTGAGTGTGATCCGCCGGCAGGGTCGAAGCATCGACCTCCACCATGTAGGTACCGGTAAGTAGGTCGCCGAAAGAGTAGCCGCCATCACCGGCGGTGACCGTCGAGGTGATCAACGCGCCACCCGAGTCGCGCAGGTTGACGGTGACACCGTTCAAACCCGGTTCAACGAGATCCTGCACCCCGTTGCCATTGGTGTCGAACCAGACCCGGTCGCCCAACGAGCCCAGGCGGACGTAGCCAAAGTCGACATCGTCGCGCACCTCGCTCGCGGCCAAGGCGGCGTCGGCGGTGTTGGCGGTGGCCGCCCCGTCGAGATCGAAGGTCTGACTGTAGCCCGCTGGCAGGGTCGAAGGATCGACATCCACCTTGAAGGTATCGGCACCCAGGAACTCGAAGAGGTACATGCCGTCACCAGCCGTGGTGGTGGTACCGATCACGTTGCCGCCTGAGTCGCGCAGGGTCACGGTGACGCCGTTCAGACCTGGCTCACCCGAATCCTGCACCCCGTCGCCGTTGAAGTCGTCCCACACTCGGTCGCCGAGCTGGCCGTCGCCCCGATAGCCGAAGTCCACCAGATCGTTCTCCTCTTCCTCTGCCAACGTCAGCGTCGCCACATTGGGAGTGCTGATGTCGTCGAAATCGAAGGTCGGATCGTCGATGCCCGGCGGCAGCGTGCCGTCATCCACCGTCACCACGTAGGCACAGTCGACTGTCGGCTCGCGCAGCTGGATCAGCCCCGCGGGAATGGTGTCCGGCGCACCCACCGGACCACCGCCACCGCCGTCTGCCTCGCAGTTCGCCGCCGGCAGATTGGCGAAGAGAAAGAAGCCGTCGACTCCCATTACCGTCGCCGTCACCGTCGTCCGCACCACCTCGGCGATGCCATCGCCATCGATGTCGCCTTCGAGGGTCACGGTCACTCCGTTCAAGCCCGCTTCGCCTGACTCTTGGATCCCGCTCGCGTCACGGTCCTCCCACACCAAGTCGCCGATCGAGCCCAGGAATTCGGCAACGTAGCCAAAATCAGCATCGACAAAAGCGTCGCCAGAGGCCAGAGTCACGTCCAGGGGCTGGTTAGCCGTGGTCAGGATCAGACCGTCGGGCAAGGTGCTGGCGTCCACCTCGACCCGATACAAGCCCGCCAGCAGGCCGCTGAACTCGTAGAAACCATCATCGTCGGTGGTCTCGGAGGCGAAGAAGACGTCGTCCAAGGTGCCGAACATAGCGTCCGGGCCGGCCTCGGTAAGGTTGACTTCGACTCCCTCCAAGCCTGCGTCCGGGTTCTCGTTCTGCAAGCCGTCGGCACTGTCGTCATACCAGACGTAGTCACCGATCGACGCCGTGCCGGCGTAACCAAAATCGTAGGTCAGCACATTGGCGTTGACCACTGTGTCGGTGATCGCGTCGCCAGTAGTGCTCACCAGGCCGTCCAGAGGCTCGCCCAGATCGAAGTTCGAAGGGTCGACTTCGACCTCGAAAGTACCGGCATCCACCTCAAAGGAGTAGTTGCCGTTGATGTCCGTGGTGGTGGTGGCCAGCGCACTGCCAAGAGCGCCCAGCAAGTTGACCTGCACGCCCTCGATCCCCGGCTCGCCAGGGTCCTGAGTGCCGCTACCGTCGATGTCGGCGAACACCGTGTCGCCGACCAGGAAGAGGCGCAGAATCGGGCCACACGGATCGCCCATCTCATCGACACAGATCACCCGGTTAAAGATCCGCAGCGCGTTCAAGTTCTGCAGGTCGACGCCGTTGATCGCGATGGCGTAGGTGCCAGCCGGGATGCTGCCGGTCATGTGGTCTTCTGCGGCCGACACCGTCGATACCACGAAGCGCTCCCACTCCTGGTTGCCCGAGGGGTTCTCGTTGGCGAATATCGGGCCATTGGGGAACATCAGGTCGTAACGCACCGAGGGAGGACGCACCAAGAAGATGCCGTTGCCAGCCCCATCGTTGTCGTCCGGTGGATCACCGGTCGCTCCGCCAAAGCCAATCGCTACCCCTTCTGCCATGGTATCGATGGTCGCGAACGGCGGCACGAACGGAGCGTTAGGGGTGTTTGGATCGTCAGTGTCCTGGTTGTTGATGCCATCGAAATCGCCGCGGTCGAAGTCACCGTCGAAAAGCTCCAACTCGGGCAGCGCCGCCGGCATCTCGAAGTAGAAGATGAACGAGCCGTCATAGGTCGTCGGTGTGGCCGCCGGGAAGCCCGGGTATACGGTCTGCACATCGGTCAGCGACGGGCCAAAGTTAGCGATATAGGAGAAAGGCTGCGCCGTGGGAGAGATCAGCGTCTGACCATCGGTGCGAATCTTGAAGGCGTTGACCACCGGCACCGACGGCATCAGGTTGACGATCCGCAGCCGGTAGAAGAAGTTGCCACTCGGCGACTGCGCCACCGCGGTGGTGTTGATTGCGAAGTTGGCCCAATCGTCGTTCGGCAACAGCGAAGAAGCGATCGAAGGCTGACCCGGCAACAACTCGATGATGGTCGCGCCACTGCCATCGCCGAGCGGATCGGCGAGTAGGGTGTACTCAAAGGGAGTCGGTACCGCGCCGCTGTCCCAACGGCTCTCGCCAGTCGACGCCTGGATCTCACCCGCATCACCATCGAAAATACCGATGGAAAAAGTCGTGGTCCCAGCCGGCACTGCCAATTGCAGCTCCAAGTCCGGGTCGCTCAGGGTTACGAAGTCCGAAGCTACCGCCAGGAAACGGCCATCGGTCGGATCACAGGTCGGCAGGCAGGTGAAACCAGGCATCCGGGTTGGCAGCCTGAAGGCCGGTGCGTCCGCAGGTTCCATCTGCTCAATTTTGAGGCTGTCGAGGAACGCCAGTGATTCTGCCTGCATCTGTCCTTCGAGGCTACGTGGACCTCCGGCGCGCTGCCCCAGAACGAATCCTGGAAGCAGCAGCGTAACCATCAGACCGACGACCAAGAAGATCTTCGAGCGGGTTGCTGCCTTCGTAATCATGAATCTCTCTCCTAAGGCTCTAGACGGAAAACTGACCCTATGGGTCAGCAAAGCAACGTAAACAATTGAAAATAAAGACGGTTGCTGCAGCCGGCCTAAACAAGCCCCCCAGCTCCTCAAGAGCCGGCCGCGTTGGGTTCCCCCCAATTCCTCGCAAGGATCTCGCGCCGGCGTCAGGAAAGCGTCAGGAGAACAACTTCTCGCGATAACGAGTTTTCTTGCAGACAGCAGAAGGGGAGGCTCAAAGGTGAATCAGCTAGTCAACAAATCTGGAATGCCACCAGCTTGTGCGCGGTAACGCGCCATCCGCAGCGCGCCCAGGGCATGCGGACCGTGGCGACGAATGCTAACGAGCAGCGGGTAGGGAACTGAACAAACCCTTGCGGCGTGACCGGCCGAGGAATTCCTGGCGAAAAGGTCTCTTCTATCTGCTACTTGGCAGCCGGTTGTAGGGACGCTAGCATTAGCGGCAAGTCGCCGCCTCGAGTAGATCGCCAAAGAGCTTGATGAAGGGATCCTCGAGGCAAGCACTACTATTTCACCCCGAAGTATCCAGTACCGAGGTCTGTGGGGGCCGGTATCAGAGACTGGGTGGGGAGAGAACTTTGAATCGGCTCACGGTTCGCTGCTTTGGAGAGTTCGACGTGCGGCTTGGCGACCGGCGGGTTACCGGCTTCGAATCGCAGAAGGTGCGAGCTTTGCTGGCTTATCTGGCGGCCCGTCGCGAGCGCGCCTTCAGCCGCGATCATCTGGCCGGCATGTTGTGGCCAGAGAAGAGCGAAGAGGCTGCCCGACGCAACCTGCGCCAAGCGCTCTACAACCTCAAGTCTGTGCTCGGTGCTGGCGACCCGGATTCGCAGCCTATCCTCTCGACTCACCGTCAAGTACAGCTCAGCACCGACGCTGACTTCTGGGTCGATGTCGAAGCCTTCGAAGTCGCTCTGCGGCTGAGCGCCTTCGAGACCCGGCCGGCACCCCATCGATTAGCCGAAGCCGTGGCGCTCTATCGCGGCGACTTCCTCGGCGATTTCCTGCTCAAGGACAGCCCTGCCTACGAAGTCTGGCTGGTCGCTGAACAGGAGCGGCACCGGGAACGAGTGTTCGAAGCCATGCGCCAGCTGATCGAGAGCTACATGACTCGCGGCGAATATCGGCTCGGAACCCAATATGCCCTGCGCTTGGTGGGACTGGATCCGCTTTCAGAGAGAGCCCATCGCTATCTGATCCAGCTCTACACCTTGGCCGGTCGCCGCAGTCGCGCCATGGCGCAATACGAAGACTTGTGCAAGCTGCTCGACCATGAACTCGGCGTTGAGCCAATGGACGAAACCCGCGACCTGTACCAGGCTGCGTTGTCGAGAAAAGAAGCCAGGCGAGAAGTGGAGACGGGGCGCGAGGCCAACGGACCGATCATTCCCTTGGTGGGCCGCGCAGATTCCTACGCCGCCTTGCAGAAAGCGTGGCAGGAAGCGCAACAGGGGCAGGCGCAGCTCACTCTGATGACCGGCAAGCCTGGCGTCGGCAAGACGCGATTGGTGAAGACCTTTCTCGATGTCGCCAGCTCCGAGGAGGGCAACACCATCTTGCAAGGTCGTGCCAACGACCAGATACCGACTCCTTTCCAGCCATTCTCCCAGGTGCTGCGCAATGCCGTCGCCACCGACTCCCTTTTGGTCGAGCAAACCTTAGCCAGCACTCCGGTCGAGATCCTGGCCCAGATTGCTCGACTAGTGCCCGAACTACACGCTCTGCGCCCCGCACTCCCAAAGTTCGACAGCATCGAGTTCGCCTACCAAGGAGAGCAGCTATTCGCCGCTGTTGCCGACTTCTTTGGCCGCCTCACCAACGATGGCGACTCGCCCCGCACTCTGATCTTGATGCTCGACGATCTTCACTACGCGCTGCCCGAATCCTTCGAGCTGTTGCGCAAAATCATCACCAGCAATGCTGAGCGGCCACTGTGGGTCATCGCCATCTTTCGCCAGTCAGAGGCCGCTGGCAGCGGCATAACGGAGATGGTTGAGCGGCTACAAGACGTTCCCTGCTCAACTATCGAGCTCGGCCGCCTAGCCGACTCCGGAGTAGCCGATCTGGCGGCGGCGTTGGTCGGCGCTGACCAAGCGGCAGAGCTGGCGGAATTCTTGGCCAAAAACGCCGAAGGGTTGCCGATCAAGCTGGCGGAGTGGGTCAACTTCCTCTGGGATGAGGGAGTGATGGTACCGGCGGAAAGTCAGTGGCGACTGCTCAAACCGCTGGCCAAGCTCAATATTCCAGCCAAATGTGAACTCCCCGAACTGCTGGTCAGAAGGCTGTTGCGGCTACCCAATTCCACCCGCCGGCTAGCGGTACTGGCAGCAGTGATGGGCAAGCTGTTCGACGCCGAGATGCTGCGGGCCGCGGCCGACGAACATCCAGCGGTGATCGAGGTGGGCCTGGAAGTGCTGCTCGAACGCTGGCTAGCACGCAAGCTGGCCGAAGCCTGGACCACCAGCCACCGCGAGAAAGACCTGGTGATGTGGCAGCGGGGAGTGCGCAAAGGCAGCTTCGAGTTCAGTCATGAGGCGATTTGGCATGCCTTCTACCATTCGGTGAACATCCAGCGCCGGCGGGCGATGCACGGCGAATTGGCGGTGGCTCTAGAAGAGTCGCAACCCAACGCGAACGAAATCTACCCTGAGTTGATCGGCAGTCACTACTGGTGGGCCGGGCAACAGGACAAGGCCGCAGAGCCGCTGCTAGAAGCAGGCCGCAGAGCACAGGACTTGCAGGCCAACGACACCGCCAAGTATTACTTCAACCTCGCCCTCGACGCCCTCGACGAACTGCTCGAGAGTGGCCGCAAAGGGCCCTGGCTAGGCCAGCGCAATCAAGCAACCCGAGGACTCGAAGAGCTCAATCAACGTTCGTAGGCGGTTCTCAACCAACCCTGGCGATGGGCCAGTGCCACCGCCGCCCGACGATTCGGCACCTTGAGCTTGGCCAGTATGTTGTGTACATGGTTTTTCACCGTATGCACCGAGAGGAACAACCGTTGGCCAATCTCTTTGTTGCGCAGACCGCCGGAGATCAGCTTCAGAACCTCGACTTCGCGCGACGACAGCAGTTCACAAAAGCCGGTCTGCTGCGCTCTTTGACGGCGTGCCAACTGGCTCAACCGCGACAGGGCGATCCGGGTCAACCGACTCGACAACAACGCCTCTCCCGCGGCCACTCGGCGAATCCCTCGAGCCAACTCGTCGCTGGCACAACCTTCGGTCACAAAGCCCGTCACTCCGGCTTCGACCAACGCCAGGCTCTGCAGGTCGCCGACATCACCCTGAATCAAGATTGGCAGAGCCGGATCGATGGCCGCGAGATCGCTCACCAAAGTCAAGGTCAGCTCAGCATGGCCGGTGGCGCTCAGCAGCACCAGATCTGGCCGCTCGGACGCCAACGTCGCAACAAGATTAACTGCCGAAGGGTCCATTGCCTGCGAAATCAGGCGTTGGTCGGCCGCGAACAGACGGTTGAGCCACTGACGAACGAAGCTGCGCGAATCGAAGATCAAAACCCGAAGAGGCAACGGCGCAGATTGCCACAGCTGCTCAACATCAGGATTGCGAAGCATTGAGTCTGGGGGGGTAAGGGAGGAAAAGCTGACGGAATCGGCGATCGGCATGTTAACTCTCCTTAACGGGTCGGCGGCGACCCAAATCGGCCGATCAACAAAACGGCCGGCGGTGCGCTCAATGTCTACAGAGATCTACTGAGATCTATAGAGAGCATTTTTCATGCCACCCCCCAACACAGCGAGCCACACCGGTTCGATCCTGGCACCGCCCACTAAGTTGGCGCACTCACTCTTCTCCAATGCCAACTCCGGGTTCACCTGCCAACCATCTGGACAATCGCCTCACGGATTTTGACGGACTGAGAAATCTCCTTTTGCAGAGGATTTTTCCCCAGCTTTTGTAGCCTGCCAGCAACCGTTCGGCACAGTGGTAATCTGCACCGAGAGAACATGCCTGCAAGGCAGCACTAGCCAACCTGATGGTCCAGCGAGCTCTGCGAGGCTCAGCGACCGCGACGAGGAGCCCAACATGAGCTGGGACGAGGAAGACGATAAGACTGTATACAAGGTAGTCATCAACCACGAAGAGCAGTACTCCATCTGGCCCGTCGATCGGGAAAACGCCCTCGGCTGGAACGATGTCGGCAAAGAAGGCACCAAGAAAGAGTGCCTGGATCACATCGAAGAGGTGTGGACCGACATGCGCCCATTGAGCTTGCGCAAGAAGATGGAAGAGATGGAGAGAGAGGCCGCCAAAAGCGAGTGAGCCACGGCAGACTCGCCAAATTCAGCACACTTGGATCCGCGAGCAGTGACCTAGTACCGTGATCTAGCACTGAAATCTAGCGTACTGCTCAAACACTCTGCTCAAACACCGTGAGGAGGACGACCCATGGCCGAAATGGGTGCCTACTGCAAAGCCTACTACGCCAAAGACTTCCGCCAGTTCGACGACTGGAAGGAGAATATCGAGGCGCTACGTCCAGAAAGCCGGGAAGAGAACGGCCAGGAGATCGAGGAACCGCGCTCCGAACTCAAGGACGACGACATCCTCTACCTGCAAGAAGACTACGTCGTCACCGACGGCATCATGAAGGACGAGAACATCATCTTCGACCAGGTCACCGATCTGTGGAAGACCTTCTGCGCCGAGACCTTGAGCTTTGAGATCCCGGTCTATGAACCGATCGAGATCAAGACCAGCGAAGAACCGGCCGACGCCGAAGCCTGACCCCACTAGCCCGGCCGGGAACGCCCGACCGGGTACTAACCCCAACATCATCGACCGCAGCTACCTGCCCGCCCCCACCGAGGGAGGCGCCGCAGAGTCAGAGCATCTGCGCCGGAACCACCTTCCAACCCGTCGCCCGCAGACCATGGCGTTCGACGCACAACGCACCGGCGTAGCCCGAGGCCGGACGCAAATCCACCAGGGCCCAAGCTGCGGCGCTTTCGGCACTTCCATCCAAGCGCAGCATTCGCGCCTTCTCTCCCGGAGCCAGGGTCAGGTCGAAGCGATCCAGGGGTGCCGAAAGCCCGTCTCCAGTCGCTTTCAGATAAGCCTCTTTTCGCGTCCAGCAGTTGAAGAATCCCACGGTCCGCTGGCTGCTTGGCAAGGCGCGAAAGACCGCCGCCTCGGTGCTCGAAAAAAAGCGTTCAGCAATGCTGCCGGCGTCGGGTAGGGGACGCAGGTGCTCGATATCCACGCCCAGAGGCAGGGCTCGAGTAAAGCCGATCAACACCCGCTCCTCGGAGTGAGAGACGTTGAAAAACAGCAGCTCTTGATCGCCGGTCGCCAGCGAAGGCTTACCCTTGGCACCGTAGACGAAACGGTGGCTGGCCGGCGGCCGGCGCAAATAGGCGCTCAACAAATGACGCAGCATTCCCCGGGCAACGATAAATCGCCGCCGGTCGCGGTCAAAGTGAAAGCGGGCCGCGCGCTCGAGTTCGTCGACCGACAAGACCGCACGCATCCGACCCTGATCCGCCGCACCAGGGTCGAGAGCCGCCGAGTAGAGGTGTACCTCGTCTTGCTCGAGTTCTGGTTGACCGAGCACCCCACCGTAGACAATGAACCGCAGACCGCTCACTGGGCGGGCATCACCTGAGCCAGGTCAGCGGCCACCGCCGCCAGCAAACGGTCCATCTGCGGATGTAGAAAGAAGTGATCGCCAGGAAACATCCGCAGCCGGAAGCGCGCCTGGCTAACAACCTGCCAGGCCTCCAGGTGCTGGCGCTCGACTTCGGGATCCTCGAGCCCCCCATAGGCGAACATCGGCACCGCCAACGGCGGCCGTTCGCCCGGCGTGTAGGTTTCGATCAGTTCGAAATCAGCCCGCAGCAAAGGCAACATCAAAGCCATCAACTCCGGATTCTCAAGCACCGCCTCGGGGGTGCCGTCGAGTTCTCGCAGCTTGGCCTTGAACTCGGCCTCGGGCAAGCCGTACATCGGCGGATCATCGTCGGGAAGGTGCGGCGCCCGACGGCCCGAAACCAACAGAGCGAGAGGCTCTTGACGACCCTCGAGGCGCAACTGATGCGCCAGCTCGAAAACGATCGCCGCCCCCAAGCTGTGACCAAAGAACGCGAAGGGCTGATCCATGAAGGGAGATAGAGCCGGGATCAGAGAATCGATCAGCGGCTCAAAGCTAACAAAGGGCCTCTCCATCAGGCGCGATTCGCGACCGGGAAGCTGCACTGGCAGGACTTCGATTTCGGCGGCCGCGAGTGACTTCCCCCATTGCCGATAGATCGAAGCTCCGCCGCCGGCGTAGGGGAAGCAAAATAGCCGCAAGCGGGCCCGCGGGTTAGGTTGACGAAAAAATATCCAAGGCTTGTCCTGAGCGACGGGCACGATCTCTACCTCCTGGTGGGGTCGTCAAGCCTGGAGAGGCGCGGTAGCTGGAAGGTGAATTTACACCAGCCGCGAGAGGCGATCCAGCCTTAGTAGCTCCGCAGAGAATCATTCACCAAAGGCATCACGGTCGAGCAACTGCTCAGCGACCTGGTGCCGCAGCTCGACCAACTCTGGCCGTTCGCCACAGCGCATCAACGCTTCTTGCAGCGTTGCCATAGCTCGCTCTGGCCAGCGGTTGGCCAGCAACCGACGAATCTCCGCGGTCATCTGCTCCAGCTCTTCGGCGCTGACCTCTCGCCGCTGACCCACGGCGGTCCGCTGGTCGCCTTCGGCCAGGGTCGAATTCGAGCTTTGCCGAGCGGCCCGCTCCGCCAGTTGGTGTTCAATTTCTACCGCCAGTCTGCGGCCCTCGGGATTGGACAGGGAAATATCGAGCGCTGCTCGCGCCTTGCCGAGCGCATCCTCGAGCTGGCCCTGAGCACGTAGCTCATTCGCTTGCCGGCAAAGCTGAGCAAAGCTCTGCCGCCGCTGCTGACACTGACGTTCCCGAGCTGACGGCGACGGACTGGCTAGCGTCGGCGCAGCGGACGGTAGGGAGTCCTCGGGCCGCCCCACTGCAACCGCGGGTCGCGCAACGACGACGGTGGGAGCATCGACCCACTGCACCCTAGCCGGCCGCGGTGTCGCCACCGTGGTTTGTTCGGCTGGCGGCGTGGGACGCCGCAAGCCTATTTCGAGATCCTCGGCGGCGCAGGGATGAGCCGCGCCGAGAAACTCCACCGAGCGCAACATGCCGGCCGCATCTCGGGGTCTCGCGGCGGCATCCTTGGCCAAGGCGGCGAGCACCAGCCGGCGCAGCTCATTGGGCACCCGCCGCTGCGGGTCACTGCGAGCGAACTCCAGCGGTGATCCGCTGAGGTGGCCGGTGATCAGCTGTTCGACACTGCTGCCGGCGATCGGATGCTGGCCGGTGAAGAGCTGGTAGAAAACCACCCCCAGTGAGTAGAGATCGCTCTGCGGCACCAGTAAGCCTTCGGACAACATCTCTGGCGCGGCATACCGCAACCAGTCCAGCGGCCAAGAGCGCGGCGGCGCGGTCGCATCATCGAGCTGCGGCACCAGCCCAGGTTCCACCAGCTTGACCTCCGGGCCACCCTCAACATGCCGCGCCAGCATCAGGTTGTCAGCCGACAAGTGGCGGTGTACTACCTGGTGGCGATGCAGATGGCCCACCGCGCGCAACACCTGACGGGCGATCGCCAAGCCCAATCCCAAAGGCGGCGGAGTGCCGCTAGAGACCAGTTCCTCAAGGCTGATTCCGGCGACATATTCCAGCACCACATGGGCCAAGCCTTGGTTGTCGATCGAGAAATCGTAGAGCCGGGCAATATTGGGATGGCTCAAACGGCTGACCGCCTGTGCCCGGGCAACAAATGCGTCGCGCAATGCCGGATTATCGAGCCGCGGCTGCAGCACCTTGGCGACCCGCAAGTCACCGAGCAAGCGGTGGCGAACCTGGTACAAGCTACCGCTGGATCCTTGATGGATCCGCTTGACGATCTCGTAAGCCTCGGTGAGTTCCGCGGGGATGCGACTCATCGCCACACCTCGGCCCGCGAGGCGGCAGGTCTAGAGTTCATGAACAGCTTTCGCCAGGCTAGAAATAGCTCAGTATCTCGCGCGCCGAGGCGGCTTCCGGATGCCCCGGCGCCAACTCCAAGAAGCGTTCTAGATGACGTCGCGCCGGGCCGGTCTCGCCGGCTGAGGAGTGGCACAAGCCCAGGGTGTAGTGGGCATCGGCCATCTCCGGCCGCAGTTCGAGCAAGTGGCTCAGTGCCGCTTTCGCCGGCTCCAGGGCACCGGAGCGAAAGTCCATCTCCGCCCGGCGGTACAGCATGCCGATGGCGGCTTCTGGGGCAACTGCCAGGTAATCGTCAAAGGCCTCCAGGGTGGCGGCATCCTGGCGCGCATCTCGCGCCAAATAGCGAATGCGGAAACCGGGCTCACTCTGGGGCGCCTGCAGGACCAGGCGCTCGGCCATGGCCAGGGCTTGGTCATACTGCCCCCGATTGAACAGCAGAGTGGCGAGTGTTTCGAGCGGTTGCGCTAGGGTTGGGTCGAGTTCGCTGGACTCACGCAGCAGTAGGATAGCTCGGTCGATATCGTCGGCCTGCACCGCCGCGACCCCTTGGTTGTAGGCATCGGCCGCCAAGCCGGCGGTAGCTTCGAGAGCCGTGAGGCGTTCGATCAGCTGAGTCCTCTCTGCTGTCCCCTCCCGCCGCAACGCCAAGCGATAGGCCAGCCGCAAGCCTTGGGGATGGTCTGGACGAACCGCCAACAAAGCCGTGATCGCTTCATCGGCGGCAGCGTTCTCGCCATCGTGAAAGTAGATGTCGGCAAGCCCAAGGAGAGCTTCCGGCATCTTCGGTTGCTTGGACCGAGCGAGTAGGAACTTGGCTTTCGCCGTAGCCATGTCCTCGGCTTGAAATGCTTGCACTCCCTCGTTGTAAGCCAGCGCCGCCTCTCGCCGCGCCGCCGCCTGGTCGTCCACCAAGCGGAACTCGAGCTGTTGCCGCATCCCTGACTCGATCAACAGCGAGGTGCGATAGGGGCCATAGCCCTCCTTGGTCAAGGCAAACTGATAGTTGCCGCCTTCCGGCAGCTCGACTTCGAACCTGCCCTGCTCGTCGCTGCGCGTTTGCCGCTGCACCGCCGCATCGCCCGCCGCATCGATCAGCACTTCGACACCACTCAGCCGCGCGCCAGCCTGGTCGATCACCTGCCCTTCGATCTGGCAAGCTTTCTGGCGCGATTTCTTACCCTTCTTGGCCACCGCCGGTGCCGCCACTCCAAGCAGCAGGGCTGCGGCGAGCGTCCCAGCCAAGGCCGACGAGGCAATTCGAGTCCTCATGCCACTGATCTCCAGTTCAGGTTCCGTGAATCGCTCATTCACTCGCCGAGGTCACTGCGGCGGCATCCACCCACAGCTTTCCTGCCGCTTCACTACCGATCGTCACGTCCACGCCGTCGCCAGCCCGCAGGGTCACCGAATCCGCAATTCGATCGCGACCTCGCACCGCCACCTGCGCCCCCGGCTTGAGCCCATGCCGTTCGGCAAACTTGAGAAACGCCTCGTCTTGATCACTGACCCGGACGATCTGCGCCGACCGGCCGGCTGGACACTCCGCCAGGCTGATCACCTCAGTGGCATGCAAAGCGCCGCTCAGATCGGGAATTGGGTCGCCGTGGGGATCGGTGCGAGGGAAACCGAGCAGCGCGTCGATGCGGTCCACCAGCTTGTCCGACATGGCATGTTCGAGGCGTTCAGCCTCCTCGTGCACCTCCGACCAATCGAGCCCGAGCGTCTCGACCAGGAAGAGTTCGATCAAGCG
This sequence comes from Candidatus Multivoradales bacterium, assembly GCA_965248925.1. Taxonomy (GTDB): domain Bacteria; phylum Acidobacteriota; class Thermoanaerobaculia; order Multivoradales; family J023; genus CBDFLE01. The sequence continues at coordinate 806,170 of CBDFLE010000006.1, forward strand.
ATGCCGGCGCAGCACAAACAACGCCTGACGGCGCCCCTTCTCGGTCAGGCGCACCCCGCTGTAGGGCTCATAAACCAGATCCGCGCTGCGCTCCAACGCCTTGACCATCGCCGTCACCGTACCCGGAGCAACCTCTTGAGCGACCGCGATCTGGCCCATGTTGACCAGCTCACCCTCGCCCAGACGCTCCTCCAGCATCAAGATGGTCTTGAGATAGTCCTCAACAGTGCTGGTCGCCATGACCCGAGGATACCGCAGGCCGGCATACCAATGCACCCACCACGGCATGCTGCCGGCTGGGGGAGTCGATCGGGTTCTTGAGTGCCCCTGCTCCCCAATCAACTGGACCGCCTAAGTGGCTAAATAGACTCCCAGCGAATGCCGCTACTAGAAAAGGAGATCTGTGTCGAACAAGACGATCTCTGACCGGCGGCCGGATCTGACACTGTACGCCAGCACCGCGTGTCGGCCACTGCGATATGGCCGCGGAAAAGTCCCATCTTTGGCTACTTGCTGAGGAAGGCTCCATTGCTCATCGGTCGGCTTCTTGAACCGGGCGAGAATTCGTTGTCCGGCAGCGCCTGAGGCCTCGAACAAGACCGCCAAACGGCCGTCAGGCAACATGCCGATCTCTGGCCTGGAAACAAAGCCTGTTGCGGCGTCCGGGATAGCAATAGCCATGCGAGAAGCAAAAGTCCTGCCGCCATCGTTGGAGAAAGCGACATAGATCCCGGGTTCTGCGCCGGTGAACCAGACCGCCCACAGCACCCTCTCCCCGTCCAGCACCATCCGGGGTCCGGCGTGGGGGCAGCCGTTTAGCCGCCAGTCATCGCGGGAAACCCATCCCAAACGAGCGAAGCTCCGCCCACCGTCCTGGCTACGAGCCACCGCGATGTCGCGCAGCTCGCCCACTTCGCGATCGCGGTAGGCCAGCCAAACACCAGCGCTGGAGTCGACGGCTAGCGCCGCCGTGCAACACTCACAAACCACCTTATCAACGGTCAAGTTCTTGCCAATCTTCCCTGCCGGTTCAATCCGGGCAATACGCACTCCTTGCTCACCTTCGCGCTCATCGAGCCAGCTCAACAACATCTCACCAGACTCGATCCGTAGGCCATCGAGGAAAGACCGCGAGCCGACCTTGCCATCGTCGTGTATCGCTTGCGGTTCGCTCCAGGAGCGACCACCATCGCTCGAATGTTGCAGATGGATATCAGCATCCCATTGGCCCGGCGGCGAAGCAACGTAGACCACTGTCAACTCGCCTCCCCGGTGCCAGACCAAGACCGCTGGGCTATCACCCGATGTCTGCACTCGGTACTTCAACGGCGAGATTGGAATCGGTCCCATTGAATCAGCGCCAAATCGCCGATACTGAAGCCTTGAGTCCTTATCCTCATAGGCGACGTGAAGCCCACCGTCGTCACTCCACGCGAGACCGGGGAAACGGCCCGCAAAACGCTCTTCGATGGATCGAGCTTCGACCTGGGGCAGCGCTTGCGCGAACCCAAGAATCGGCAACAGACAGAAAACTCCGGCACAACACAACAGAACCCGTAACTCAGCCGGAATCAACCAACCCAGGAATGGCAAAATGACTCACCTCCGAACACCCACCGATTAAGAAACTAGTGACCACGGCGAAGAGGGTAGCGATCTAGACACCGCCCTCCGCACCGAGTTCAACAGTCGCGGCAACCGCTCTATTCTACCTCACTTCAGGCGAAACACCAGAGCACTGCGCAACGCAGACTCGAATCCATCTGAACCCACGCCGACGCCAACGCCAATGTTGAAAGTAAAGCGTTCTGACGGCTCGGAATAGAGCCCGAGGAGAATCTCATGCTCATCTTCCTCGAAGCTACCTTGCACCTCCAAACCAAGAGCCCAGTCTTCGCCAAACAAGCGCCGGAGGCCAGCCGCGTAGCCCCACTCAACCTCGGCCCCGCCGCCCTGATCTTCGCTAGCAATCAAATTGGCGCCGAACAGCCATAAGTCTCCGGCTTGCGATATAGCCAGGCGCAATTCGGCACGGTCCTCATGATCGTCGAGGTGCGCGATCTCGTACTCAAAAGAAAGAGAGAGGCCGAAAAGCGACTCCTCCGAATTCAACCGATAGTGCAAGGCTGGGGACGTCGATTCGTATTCGAAAGACTCGCTTCCCTCCTTGGCGATGTGGGCATGAACCTCGACCGAGAAACGGTTCGTAAGAGCAAAGAGTAAGGTCGGCTCGACCTCAATCTCTTCCTCCTCGCCCTCGTCGATGTAGCTCGCGGAGGGGATGAAATAGAACTCGCCACCGTGGGGTGTCTCTGAGGTTTGTACCAGCAGAAAATCGCGACCGTGGTGCGCCGCCAGAGGGGCGGCTACCAGAAAAGTAAGAAGAAGAAGGCGCAGAGTTCGGACAGTAACCATTGAAGTCTCCTTGAAACGTTAGCCAAATCATCAGTCAGCGCGCAGATCCCTGGGAATCTGCGGATTCATTGTCGGTTCGTCCGGTCCCATGTTGGAAGGGCACCAGGCAAACTGTCAGACGATGGTGGGAACGCGAGGAGAGTCTATGATGGCGGCTTAGGCGGATCATTCGGCACAAGTGAAAGAGGTAGGAAACAGTACCAAAGGGAAAAACCCGCCACCACCAAAGGCTCGATCGCTGCCAGCCTGGTCCCGACACCCTTGACTGAATTGCTAGACGTCAGGCTAGCAGCCCGTGGTGAAAGTCCCGATTACGGCCGTCTTGGCGATCTTCCCTGGTAGAATCTTTCCACCCGAGGGAGGTAGCGACCATGGCGATGGGCAGGCGAAGCAATCGAAGACAGCGGCAGCTCTGGGTGGAAACCCAGGCGCTGGCCAAGTCCCCAGGACATCCTTTCTACGAGCGTCTGTCCAAGATTCTCGACAAGCACGGTTTCGATCGCTTTATCGAGGAGCAGTGCGCGAGGTTTTACGCTACGAGGATGGGACGGCCTTCGCTGGCGCCCGCGGTGTATTTTCGGTTGCTGTTGATCGGCTTCTTCGAGGGTATCGACTCTGAGCGAGGTATCGCATGGCGGCTTGCGGATTCGATGACTCTGCGCGACTTTCTGGGCTTCGAACTCTCGGACCAGACCCCGGACCATTCGACGCTCTCTCGGACCCGTCGCCTGATCGATCTCGAGACCCATGAGGCGGTGTTTGCTTGGGTTTTGCAAGTACTGGCGAAGGCTGGCTTGCTCCGGGGAAAGACGCTGGGCATCGATGCGACGACCCTCGAGGCGAACGCGGCGATGCGCAGCATCGTGCGTCGAGACTCGGGCGAGAGCTACGAAGAGTTTCTCACGCGCCTGGCCGAGGCTTCGGGTGTGGAGACCCCGACGCGAGCGGATCTGGCGCGTTTTGACCGCCAAAGGAAGAACAAAAAGACGTCGAACGGCGACTGGAAGAACCCCCACGATCCCGACGCCAAAGTCACGCGAATGAAGGATGGGCGGACGCATCTGGCGCACAAAGCCGAGCATGCGGTGGATATGGAGACGGGTGCGGTTGTGGCGGTGACGGTGCAACCTGCAGACCGAGGGGACACGTCGAGCCTAGAGCGGACGTTGGATGAAGTCGCTGCGGTGCTGGAAGATGTCGTTGAGAATTCGGAGGCTGGCGATCACTTGAGCGAGAAAGTCCGTTCAGAGCTGGTGGCTGACAAGGGCTATCACAGTAACGCGGTCATGAAGGCACAGCGTCAAGGGAAGATTCGAACCTATATTTCGGAACCGGATCGAGGCCGACGCAACTGGTACGGCAAAGAGGCGGAGAAGCAAGCGGTGTATGCCAACCGTCGACGGATCAAGGGTCGTCGAGGCCGCGAGCTGTCGCGGCGTCGAGGAGAGAAAGTAGAACGCACCTTTGCCCATTGCTACGAGACTGGCGGTATGAGAAGGACCCACCTTCGAGGTCACGACAACATCCGCAAAAGGTTGCTGATTCACATCGCGGGATTCAATCTTGGGCTGCTGCTTCGTCAAATGTATGGAGCCGGCACTCCACGGGCCCTTCAGGGCTTTCTTTCGGCTCTCGAACAGGGCTTTCGCGCCGTATGTAGCTTGCTGAGCTGGCTTCTGCCGCACGAGAGCGGATATTGGCCACTAAGATCTTCGATCAGACCACCTGCGCCGGCTGGCCTCAATTTAGGCCACATTTTGTAGAAACGGACTTCTGCCACGGGCTGCTAGGGCCGGCCGCCCCCCCTCGCTCGTTACAGTTCCAGCCTGCCTGGCGCTCACCCTGGTGGTCGCAGTCCATGAAGTCGTGCCCTTTCAGTCGACAGAGCACACAACATCCATCGCTAATCTCGCAAGCAGCGGAGCTGCCATCGCGGACCGCGGAGGCAATCTGCACGACATTGCTCCACAACATCAGCACCACTACCAGGACGCAGTGAGCCCTACGAACACAGGACCCTTTATCAGCCAGAGATATCATGTCTTCCCAGATCGAGCCTCCTACCAGCGACTAACCCTGGGCCGCCAGCTGCTCAAAGCTGGCCATGCCGAGTTAACGATCGCCCATCGAGGTTTTGCGTTGTCGATGATCGCGGCGATTCGGCCATGCCCCGCTTTATTCTCGGAATCTGCGGAAAGCCGATTCTCAAACAGAACATTTGGTCGTGAACTCCGTGGTGAAAAAACGGCTAGGACCTGGGAGCTATCCTGAGGTGTTCGTATCAGATCCCTTCATGACCCTCTCTGTTTGAGGCAAATTCCACTGAACTATCTGCTGACTTCTTTCTCGCAAGTCCTGGCCACTCGCGGACCACATTCACAAAAAGCCAAGTGTTCCATTACTTTAGCAGGCTCTATATTTCTCGCTGGCCAGCCCGCTTTCCGAAGGGGTTCTGAACGAACTTCTCCCAGAGAAGATTTCAGCATGAACGGCTTTCATACTCATATCCGACCGACACCGAGAGCAACTCCCGCGCACCTACCAGCCAGGCGCGCCTGAACATCTCGACGTCGACAAGTTCGAGAGCGACGACAGGTACAGACTGCACATGGGCAGCCAAAATCAGGCCCGGCTAACGCTACCGAGAATCCCTGAGCTGGCGAACTCAAGCATCTAATATTGATCAGAAATGGACAGAATGCTCGGCCAATTGATCATCGAAACCAGCTGTGTTAGTCAGTAAATACCACCAGGCTCGAGAGTCAACACTTCACAAGCTACACCACGCTCGCGGAGAGCTCGTTCGAACCCTGCCGGAGTACCAGTGAGCAGCGGAAAGGTGCCCCAGTGGATCGGGATCACTTGTCGTACTTCGAGGAATTCACAGGCTCGGGCAGCTAGCTCGACACCCATGGTGAAGCGGTCGCCGATGGGCAGGAAGGCGAGTTCTGGGCTGTAGATTTCGGCGATCAACTTCATGTCGGAGAACAGGCCGGTGTCGCCCGCGTGGTAAAAGGTGTAACCCCCCGGCAGGCGGACCACGTAGCCGGATGGATCGCCAGCGTAGATCATCTGCTCGCCCTCCATCAGGCTGGAGGTGTGTTGGGCATGGACCTGGGTGACGGTGGTGCCTAACACCTGCTGGCTGCCGCCGATGTTCATCGGTGAGCAACCCTCGACCCCTTTCGATTCCAGCCAGGTACATATTTCGAAAGTCGCCACGATGGTTCTTGGCCGGTAGCGCCGGGCGATCTCTACCGTGTCGCCCATGTGGTCGAAGTGGCCGTGGGTAATCAAAATGGCATCGACGCGCTCTAGCTGATCGATGTCTAGCGAGCAAGAGGGATTGCCGTTCACCCATGGCTCGATCAAGATGCGCTCGCCATTGGGCAAGTCGCACAAGACGGTGGAATGACCGAGGTAGGTGAAGGTGGGGCGCTGTTCAGACATCAGTCTTCTCCGGATGAGTAATGAACCTTCTACGGTCGGGAGCGGTTCTCCGCGACGACAAAGCGAGTCGCAGGCACTGGCTCGCCACGCAAGGCCGCCAGCAGACGACCGGGCACTGAGCCGTCGAGGATCCAAGATTCGATTCCGAGCCGAGCCATGGCGCGGGCAGCCTCCAGACGGTGGGTCATGCCGCCGGTGACGTCGGTGCCAGCCGAGCCGCCGGTCGAGCGACGGACAGCGGCAAAACTATGGCGGTCGATCTTGGGGATCAGGCGGCCGTCGTCATCGAGCACACCTGCGGTCACGCCGGCCCACACCACCCGTCGCGGCCGCCGACCGACTCTTGCCAACCGGCGGGCCAAAGCCAGAAGCACGGACTCGGTGGAGCAAATCGAGGCGCCGCGCTGGCGATCGAGCACAATATCGCCCCTGACCACCGGCAGCAGCCCTAGATCAAGCGCCCGCCGCAGAGGTTCGAGAGCCACCGACACCGGCTGTCCGGAGCTGGCAACCAAGCTGCTGGATGGAGCCAGTGAGAATGGCTCAGCGCCAGCTTGGATCAAGGCCTCAATTAGCAGCCGGTGGAGCTCTGCCGCCTGCCACTGAGTCACGCTGACGCCGACCAACGGTTGGCGCTCGCCGGTCGGGCCCACAAGACCTTGACCGAGATCGTAGCGCTGTGCTGCAACATGGCCGAAAGAACCACTACCGTGGCCCAACACCAGCTGTTCGGGCAGTTCGGCGTGAGCCGTCGCCACCTCCTGTGCCAGGCGTGCGATGACCACCGAATGCGCTTGCGATTCACCTCTCTTGTCGGTCAGCAGGCTGCCACCGAGCTTGATCAGAATGGGGCCAGCGGCCATGGCACGGTTCAGAATAGGTGCTCGCTCTCGCTGCGCGGACCGTGGCCGACCTGGTCTTCGATCACTTGGCTGACGCCAGCGGTCTCGGCCAAGCGACGAGCAACTCGTGTCGCCGACTCCGGCCGGCAAATGACGTGGACGTTGGGACCGGCATCGAGAGTGCTGTAGGCCTCGACCCCGTCGCGACGTAGCTGGCGCACCGCCGACAACACCTCCAGAGTAGCTGGCTGCCAGTAGAAGATCGCCGGTAGCGAGGTCATCGCCACGCAGTGCAGATCGACGGCCTCGGCTTCGATGGTCTCGCCCAAAGCGGTCAAGTCGCGCTCTTCGAGGGCCCGTCGGACGATCTCCAGGCGGTCCGGCAATGCGCCTTGGCGGGCCCGCCAGTAGGGGCTTGAGCGGGCCCGCCTGTGCCCTTCGAGAGACGAGGTTCGCTTCGGTTCGGTGGCCACCAGGGCGATGACATCGGCCAGCTGCCAATGATCGGCCGAGTGAATCTGCTCCGCCCAGCCATCTTCAGCCGGGCCGAACGGCCATTCGACATAGCCACCACTGACCGAGCGCGAAGCGGAACCGGAGCCGCTCATCCGGGCCAAGCGCGAGGCCTCGAACTCACTCACCGAACGGCCTAGAGCAGCCACCGTCGCCAGGGTCAGAGCAGCAAAGCCGGAGGCCGAGGAGGCCAATCCGGCGGCGGCAGGAAACGAATTCTCGGTGGCGACGCGGAAATGACCCTCGACCTCTGCCCAACGCCGCAGATTGCCCAACTGACCGAGGATGCGAGAAGCGAAATCCGGCGGCGCCTCCTCGAGCGCACCAGCACCACCGCGCCACCGCACTTGACCATCACCCGCGGCGGCGAGCCACTCCACCGTGGTGCGGCTACGACAATGCTCTAGGGTCATCGAGATCGAGGGATTGGCCGGAATTGCCCGACCGAGATCTTTGGCCCCCCAATACTTGATGAAGGCGATGTTCGAAGGTGCGGAGATCGTTGCCTTGTGCGACATGGATTCCTTCCGATAAGTGAGACGATTGCGAGGATGATCATAGACCAGATTCAGCCCTCCTTGCAGCCCGGGAGGGGATCCCCTACCTGCCTCTTGGTTGACACTCCCAAAGGGCCGTGAGACCATCAATTCAACCCTTGAAACTGCTGCACCACCGGCGTCTGGCCCAGCACCCCGAGCCCTCTGGAGCAGCGCGGCTTTACCGCCAGCGTGGCGAGTTCACCACAATCGCTAGTGCATGGGTTCGCCGACTAGCACAGCCCACTGATCGACAGTCTTCATGAGCCAGACCCCACCCTTACCTGACATTCCAACAGGCCCGCCACAGGCTCTCGTCGACGCCTACTCCAGTGCTGAGACCATCGCCGCCCGCGACCTCAACAACCTGTATTTGACCAGTTGCTATTTTGCCGACCGACAACGCTATTGGGCATTCTGCGCCATGTATTCGGTGATGCGGGTGGTCGATGATCGGATCGATGCGATCCCCTCGCGAAGTGATCTTGATACTGACCAGCGCCAGCGTGAACATGCCGTAGTGGATGCTTGGGCGGCAGCTCTCGAAGGAGCCCAGCGCGGCGCCCCGGCGAGCCGGCGGCAGATCGCTGCCTGCGAAGACCCCCAAGCCGCCGACCTGCTGCAAGTCTGTGCCGACGCCATGCACCGCTTTCCCGTGCCGCTGTCTCTTTGGCGCAATTTCTTCGCCGCCATGCACCTGGACCTCGACCAACCTCGTTTCGCCACTTACCAGGGCTTTCTCGACTACACCGAGGGAGCCAGCGTCGCGCCGACGACGATCTACCTGTATCTGATCAGCGCCCAACAAGCAGCGCCGGGTGAGCCCTATCTGTTGCCCGCCGACTTCGACCTGATCGGCTGCGGGCGTCATCTCGGCACCTTCGCTTATCTCGGGCATATCGTCCGCGACTTGGCCGAGGATCTGGCCACCGGCGACGAGGGTTTGATCTATGTCGCGACCGACGATCTGACTCACTTCGGACTCGACGAAGCGGCCCTTCGGCGCGACCTAGCGGCCAAAAAAGCGAGCCCTGCGCTACGCCAGCTAGTGGCCGAACTGCGCCTCCGTTCAGGCCGCCACTTGACAGCGGGTCGCCGTCTGCTAGCGCCGCTCAGCGGCAGCCTGGCCGCCGATTGCTCCTACATCTTGGAGTTGATCCTGACCATCTACCAGCGGGTCTTGGGGAAGATCGAGCAAGCAGGTGACGATCCGATGGCCGAGCGCCACCGTCTCAGCATGGAGGAGAAAGAAGAGATCGCTCTCGAAGTCGCCGAGCGGGTAGGATTCGCTCCGGAGTAGGCCCGAAGTGGGCTCTTGGCGAACCCGGCGGAGTCCGCAGGCTCAAGCGACCTCGCGTCGCAGCCCTTCGGCGCCGAGCCGCAGATCGAGCCGTTCCAAGGGTTTGAGGAACGGCCAACTCTCGACCCGCGCGCTGGGGTGATAAACCAACAGACTGCCAGCGCCAGAGCCGGTCAATGCGCCGGCTCCGGAGATCTTTGCCGCGCCACCCTTTTCTTCTATTAGGCGTACCAGCCGTCGCACCGCTGCTGGCACCACCCCGAGAGCTTCGAGTTCTCGCTCGAAGACGCGGATCAAGCGAATAACCCGGTGGCCGCTCTCAGACGGCCCTTCGAGTTCCAGTCGTAGTTCGGCGGTGGCCGCAGCCATCCGGTCGAGGCGCTCCTGGAATGCCTCTTGGTTGTTCTCACCCAATCGTCGCACCGCCGCCACCACCGCTCCAGTGGACTCATTGGGAGTGCCACTGTTGTAAATCCGGATGTTCTCCAGCAGCGCTGAGCGAGTGTGCAGCGATTCGACCCGCAAGGCTCCTGATTCTCGCCGACGAGTCTTCAGCAGCCCCCCTTGGATGACGGCGGCGTTGTCGACCCCGGACGGCAGGCCATGCTGCCGCCGCTCGACTTCGAGGGAGGTGTGGTGCAGAGCGCGCCGACCTACTTTGGCCCCGCGCAGGCAGAAGTAAGCGTGCTGAACCGCCACCGCCGCCGCTGCGGAACTGCCGAAGCCTGCCCCTTGCGGGATTCGCGAGTCGATTCGCAAGACGAGGGATGGGCCACCATCTTCTTTCAGGAACTGCGCCGCCTCGCCCAACGCCACTTTGACGACATGGGCCGGATCGGTGCCGCGAACACTAGTGAAAATCGACGGATCGGGATCGCGCCGGTAGGCCTCCCAGCGCAGCCGAGCTGCCCGTGAATAGTCGATCAACTCAGGCCAAGGGACTTGCTCGTCAACCCCCAATTGGGGCAGATCCAGCTGAACGCCCGAGAATCCGCCAGTGGCGGTCATCACCACCGTCAACCGTCGATCCACCGCGGCGACCAGAGCCGGCCGGCCGTAAACTGCGGCGTGCTCGCCCATCAGGATGGTCTTGCCCGGTGCCGATACTTTGACCTTCAAGAGTTTCTCCAGAATTGGGCTATCCCGTGCATGGCCAGTCGGCCTGCGGTGCCCGTTAGTCATTTTCTGTGAGAACCCGCCCATTATGTCAGAAGGCGCAAGGGCGACAGAACTACCCTTTTTGCCAATCTCTACCGGCTCAACCTGGCGCTGGATTGCCGCGGCCCAGAGTGGCGTGCGCCCGCGCCAAGTCACGCGATGAGAGGGCCGCCAGCAACGAAAGCTCACCGGCCAGCACGGTCGCCCCGACAATCTCAGCCAACCGCCCGACAGCAGCGCCAGGCCGGGCCGGATCTACCGCGATATGCAGCAAATCGAGAGCCTGGCGCTGGCAAGCTAAGCCGGTACCGCCACCGATCGCCGCCAAGGGCAGGTCGGGCAAGTAGACCGAGGCCACCACACTCTCCGGGCCCCGCTGCTCGATACAAGTCACTCCGATCGCCGCTTCCGCCACCTGCGCCGGGTCTTGGCCAGTGGCCACAAATAGGGCCGCCAGAAGATTGGCATAGTGAGCGTTGTAACCCAGTGAGCCGGCCGCTACCGAACCGATCAGGTTCTTGCGGTACTGCACCTCGACCAGCGCCCGAGCAGTGGTCTTGAAGATCTTGCTGAGCACTTGCTGATCGAGTACCACCTCGGCGAAGACCCGCTTGCCGCGGCCCTCCTGAAAGTTGATCGCCGCCGGCTTCTTATCGGTGCAAAAATTGCCTGATAGTGAGACGCACTCGACTCCGGTACCGGGTTCGATCAGCTCTTTGATCACCTTGTCGCAGGCCAGGGTCACCATGTTCATACCCATCGCATCGCCGGTGTCGAAGCGGAAACGTAGGAATACAGTGGTACCGATGGCGCGCGCGTCAACCTCAAGCAGGCGCAGGTGCTTGCTGTCGCCTTCGGTGAGCTGGCAAATCTCCTGCCGGTGCTGGTCGACCCAGCGGACGAATTCTTGAGACTGGACGATGCCGGAGGTGCGAAAAACCGGCGCCCGAGTCATGCCGACGTTGTCGACTCGCACGACCGCCCCGCCAGCCTCGGTCAGGGCGCGCGCGCCACGGTTGGCGCTGGCTACCAGTGCCCCTTCGGTGGTTGCCAGGGGAACGTGGATCTCTTCGTCGTCGATCCACTCGCCGCGAATGCGCAACGGCCCGATGACCCCCACTGGCACCTGGATGACCCCGATCATGTTCTCGCAGTGCTGACTAGAGGCACGTTCGTCGTCGAGCGAGTAGCGCCCCAGGTGGCCGAGATCAGCACCGGTCTTCTGCTCCAAGGCGCGGCGGCGCAACTCAATTTTTTCTCGCGCCGACAATTCGGCCGGCAAATCGTGGAAGCGGCGACTGCCGGAAGCCAACTCGGCAACCAGGCGGTCTTGGTCGTTGTTCACCACTGCTCTCTTTACCATCGTGGCAAGTTGCATGCTCTATCCTCCAGACCCGACCGGGGTCGTCATGGCCGAATCAAACTTCGTCGCACCAGGAACCGCCGAAACCAGCGGTGAACGCCGTAGCGCCTCGAGATCGCCGGCCCCGACACAGAACATCGCGGTGCGAAGTTCCTCGGTTATCCGCTGTAGCCGCTCTTCTACCGCCACCGCCGACTCCAGGGCGGGAGCCAAGAAAGGCTGGGCCAGGCCGACCAAATCGGCACCTAGGGCGATCGCCTTGGCCGCATCGACGCCGGAACGCACGCCGCCCGAGCCGATCACCTGCAGGCCGTCGATCGCCGCCAGCTGGCGAATGGACTCCGGAGTGGGTACCCCCCAATCGGCAAACAACTCGCCGAGGTCCAGGTCGGCGGCCCGCGCCGCTTCGATCCGTGCCCAGCTGGTACCACCCAAGCCAGCGCTATCGATAATCCGCACACCCACGTCGCGCAGCGCCCGAGCGGTCTTTCCCGAGATACCGCAGCCAATCTCCTTGACTACCACCGGCACCTCGAGTTCATTCACCAATCGGCCGATCTTGGCCAGCAGGCCGCGGAAATCGCATTGGCCTTCCGGTTGGATCGCCTCCTGCAGTGGATTCAGATGTAGAGCCAGGGCATCGGCACCGACCATCTCCACCGCTCGGCGGCATTCGTCGACACCGTAGCCGTAGTTCAGCTGCACGGCGCCGAGGTTGGCCAGCAGCGGCACCGTCGGCGCCAACTGCCGCACGGCGAAGGTTCCAGCGGTGCGGGGATCCTCGAGAGCCTTGCGCTGCGAGCCGACGCCGAGGGCCACTCCAGCTTGCTCGGCGGCCAGCGCCAGATGCCGATTAATGTTCGAAGCGCTGTCGGTACCACCGGTCATGCAGGAGATCAGCAGCGGCGCGCGCAGCGGCTTGCCTAGAAAGCGAGTATTGAGATTGACCTGCTGGCGATCAATCTCCGGCAAGGCCTCGTGAACAAAGCGCAGCGAGTCGAAGAAGCGCACGTCGAGCTGGGTGTGGCGAGCCAATGCCAGCTCGATGTGCTCCAGCTTGCGATCGCGCTCGCCCAGCGCCGCCGGGCTGTTGGGGGAATCGGCCACCATGGTTATTGCCCTAGTCATCAATCCTCGGCCGGGCTCAAATGCTGTGACCGATCAGCTCCTGCAAGCGCTCGCGGTAGCTGCGGCTCAAAGTCAGGCGCTGGCCTTCTTCCAACACCACCAGGTAGTCACCGTGAAACTGCTGTTGCAACTCTTGGATACGCTCCACATTGATGATCGTCGAGCGGTGAATGCGCAAGAACTTCTGTGGATCGAGGCGCCGCTCGAGACCGGCCATGGTCTCCCGCAGGAGATGGCTCTCGCCTCCGTGCAGGTTGAGCTTGACGTAGTTGCCCGCGGCATCGACCCAATCGATCTGCGCCACCTTGATGAACACCACCCGACCACTGGATTTGACCACCAGACGTTCGGCAAAGACCGGCCGCTGTTGCCGCACCTCGTCGAGCAGACGCCGTAGCTGGTCTTCCATGCCGGTAGGGGCGGCGGGCTGGCCGAGGGTCTCCCGCACGCGGCTCATGGCAGCGGTGAAGCGCTGTTGATCGAATGGCTTGAGCAGGTAGTCGATGGCGTGGACATCGAAGGCGCGGATGGCGTATTGGTCGAAAGCGGTAACAAAAACGATGGCTGGCAACACCTCAGGATCGAGGCTCTCCAACACTTCGAAGCCGTCGAGTTCGGGCATCTGCACGTCGAGAAAAACCAGGTCTGGCCGCAGCCGTTCAAGGGTCTCCAAGGCCTCCTTGCCGTCGCGGCACTCGGCGATGATCTCCACATCCGCTTCACGCTCCAAATAGCGGCGGATCTTGACCCGCGCTAAAGGCTCGTCATCGGCAATGATCGTTCTAATGTCCACAACGCTTTCAAGTATCTCTCCACCGGCTCGATTCCGCTGTCAGAAAAGGAGCGGAAGTGTCATAGAAGTGTCATGCGCCTCTCCGCCTCACTTCTACGGTAGGATTTGCTCCATGCTGCGTCGCAACTCAGCCCCCATCCTAGTGATCTGTTCGATCTACCTGATCGCCCTGTTGGTGACCACCGGCTTGTTAGTCTTCTGGGTCGCCGTGGTGCAGCGCTTCGAGGGTGAGATCAACCAGATGATCGGCCGCCTGGGGCTGGAATCGAACTACTTCCACTGGTTCGTCGGCACCACCGGCTATGGCCTTTTCTTCCTGGTCATCTTGGCCCTGACTTACCTTTTGGCGGTGACCCTCTCCGAGCGACGTTACTCGCGTAAGCAGAACGACTTCCTGTCCAACGTCACGCACGAACTGAAATCCCCGGTGGCGGCGATCAAGCTGCACGCCCAGAGCCTGGAGCAGAGCGACGTGCCGCAGGACGAACGCCAACGCTCGGTGGGATACATCCTGCAAGAAGCTGAGCGCATCGGCGCTTTGGTCGACAATCTGCTGGAATCGAGCCGCTTGGAGGCCGCTGCCGGCGGGCGGCTTGAGGCGATCGACCTGCGAGCCTTCTTCGCCGACTATCAGAACGCGGTGCGCGGACGCTTCGACCTCGCCCAGATCGATCTGCGGTTCGAGGTCTCGAGCCGGTCGGCGGTGATGGCCACCGCCGAGGGTTTGCAGCGGATCCTCGACAATCTGATCGGCAACGCGGTGCGCTTTACCCGCCGCGGCGGTCGCATCCTCTTGACGGTGCGCGACCGTGGCCGCGGTCGCGCCGAGATCGTCGTCACCGACGATGGCGTCGGCATTCCCAAGCGCGACTTGGAGCGCGTCTTCGACCGCTTCCACCAGCTCGGCCGCGGGCTCCGCGGCCACCACGGCACCGGTCTCGGGCTATCGATCGTCCGCGGCCTGGTGGAAGAGTTGCGGGGCCGCATCCGTGCCGTCGCTCCCGAGGGCAATACCGGCGGCGCCCGCTTCGAAATCGAACTGCCAACCTCCACTGAACCGCCCCTAAACTCGTGCGCCAGGGAGCCCGCGGATGGCGACTGAGCCGCGCGCCAAGAACCGCATCCTGCTGGTCGAAGACGAAGAGGCTCTGGCTCAAGGCTTACTCGCCAACTTGCGTCGCAAAGGTCATCAAGTGCAGCTGGCCAAGGACGGTGAACGGGCCCTGGAATTGGCCGCGGCCCAGACCTTCGATCTGGTGATGCTCGACGTCATGCTGCCCGAGATAGATGGCTTCGAGGTCTGCCGCCGGCTGCGCGAGCGGCGCGATTTCACCCCCGTGCTGATGCTCACCGCCCGCGACCAGGCCGACGATGTGGTCTACGGCTTGAAGAACGGCGCCGACGATTACATGGTCAAGCCCTTCGACCTGGCCGAGTTGCTGGCCAGAGTGGAGGGAATGCTGCGCCGGGCCGGCTGGACTCAGCGCCCAGCCGCCACCGACTCGGCGAACAACAGCGAGCCTCGCTTCGAGTTCGGCGATGGCTTCTGGATCGACTTTGCAACCTGGCGCGCCCAAACCCGCCACGGCGAAGTCGAGCTGTCGCGCAAGGAACTTGAGGTGATGCGCATCTTCGCCCAGCGGCCACAGCAAGTGATCACCCGCCGCGAGCTGCTCGAACAAGTCTGGGAACTGCCCAACCATCCCAACACCCGAGTGGTCGACAATGTCATCGTCGCATTGCGCAAGTCCTTCGAAGAAAACGCTTGGCGGCCGCGCCACATCCACAACGTGCGCGGCGTTGGCTACCGTTTCGAGCCCTAGCAGTCCTCTCTGGAGTGCTAGCACTGCCGTCCAGCCAGCGTGCAAGGCTGTCTGAACAATTGCCGAAAAGCCGTTGTAGCATAAAAACGCCCACGCTATAGTGACATCGATGAGCGTTCCTCGGACCTTCCTCTTCCAAGAACCCCAGTATTCGCCCTCCGGCCCCTTGGCAAGATCGGGAAAGTCTGAGGCGACAAAACCAGGCAGCAGACAGCGGCATCGTCAAAGCGTCGCGGCGGGAATCGCAGCTACCGATCGTTGGTGGCTCGCGGGCTTGTTCTGCCTGGTGATCTTTGGCGCCCTGGTCAATTTTCAGACCTTTCGCGACTACGTCTTCGAAGACTCTTACATCACCTACAGCTACGCCCAGAGTCTCGCCGCCGGTGATGGGCTGGTATTTAACCAGGGCGAGCGGGTGCTGGGCACAACCACTCCCTTTTTCGCTCTGTTGCTCGGCCTGCTGGGCATGCTGGGCTGTAACATCCCGGCTGCCTCCGGTGCCCTTTTTGCCGCCAGCCTGGGTGGAATCGGCCTGATCGGCGCGCTTCTGCTAGGCCGTTTTGGCGCTTGGCGAGCGGGCTTGTTCTTCGCCTTGCTCACCGCTTGGGGGAGCGGAAACTGGCTGTGGTTGTGGGGCATGGAGACGCCATTCTTTACCGCGATCCTGCTCAGCGCGCTGTGGTTGCTGCTCGAAGAGCGCCCGCTAGGCGCCGGCATCTGCCTCGGCATTGCCTTTGTAACCCGCTACGACGCCGCCCTCTTCGTCATTTCATTGCTGCTGCTGGAAAGTGTAAGAAAGCGTCGCTTGCCCCTGCGCTGCGCTTGCGCCGCGGCTTGCGTGGCCTTGCCCTGGTTGGCCTTCGCACAGCTTTACTACGGCTCAGTGCTGCCCAACACGCTGGGCGCGAAAATGGCCTCGACCACCATGCCCGAGTACCTCTGGGGCTCGCTGGTCAAGCAAGTCCGGAATTTCCTATCGCCTCTCCACCGCCTGGTCTCGGAGCGCCAGCTGGGGCCGGAGATCCACCAGCTCACCGGTGGACTGCTCTTGCTGCCGATCTTGGTCGCCAGCCGGGCTTTGCTGAGACGCGAGCTGCTCATCGCCCAGTTGTTGTTGTTTCCCCTGATGTCATGGGTCGGCTACGCCATCATCGGCCCCGGCACCGGCCATTCTTGGCATCTGCTGCCGGCGATGTGCTGTGCCGTACTGCTAAGCCTGCTGGCCTGGAGCCAGCTGCTCGCTAGGCTGCGGTTTCGCCCCTGGATGGATGGGTGCCTGTCACTGGCCTTGGCTGCGGCCCTGCTCGGACTACCACTGGCAGCCGCCAACCAAAACCAGCAGCTGGTCGACAACGGCTTTTACCGCGGTCGTATCGGCGCCTACACGGATATTGCGCGATGGATCAATGAAAAAGGGCTGAACGATCTCAAGATCCTCATGCAAGAGCCCGGCTACCTGCATTTCCTGACCGGCAACCCGATAGTGGATGCCGTCGGCCTGATCACACCCAACGTGGTTGTCCACGACGGCGAGCGCCGCCGCGTCGAGGTCAATGAGCTGGTCGAAAAACACCGACCCGATCTCATCGTCACCCCCACCCGATACTGGGCGGGGCTCGACCTCAATGGCTTCTTGCCCCTCTTCCACGCCGTTCCCCTACGCACTGTCTACATCAGCAAGGCGGCGTACAAGAAACGTTTCGACGCCCTCGCCGACCGCTGGCTAACTCCCCCCGCGAGCACTCCGCCGGAGCTTGATCGAGCCAACTCCCTGCGGGTCGACTTCACGGCTGGCGACAGCAATGACTTCATCACCACCGGCAGGCTCGGCGGTAACTTCATCACCAACGGGGTGGGGGCCCGGGCCGTCGCCGGGCTAGAACCCCCGTTCCTGTCGACCCAGGGTGATCGCTGGGGGGGGATCGTCACTCCTTCCTTCACCATCGACTTCGACGAGATCTCGTTCCAATTTGCCGCCACCAGCAGCTCAGTCACCATCGCCCGCCTGCTGATTGACCGCCAGGAGGTCTATCGCGCCACCGGCGGCCGGCGAAGCCCACCTCCGGTGCAGGAGGTGCGCTGGCCGGTAAGCCAATGGCGGGGCAAAGAAGCCGTCGTGCAGTTTCAGGATCTGGCCCGCGGCGGCAAATTCCTGGCCGCGGATCGGCTGCGCTCTTGCCGCCATCAGCGGGTCGAGCTGTTGGCCGACTTTGAAGACCCCGACTACGGCGACCTGTGGCAGACCACCTTCGGCGACCAGCCACAAGCGCTCCGTGGGCTAGCCATCGAGCGCGGGGTGCCCTTCCTGCACGGGCGCTCGGCGGCCATGAGTATGGGCCTCGAAGGCCCGCGGCGAATGACCTCGCGTCCCTTCAAGACCGATCGTACACAGCTGTCCTTCGCCGCTCTCGACTTCGCTGGCCGCGAAAGCCAGATCGTGTTGTGGGCCGAGGATAAGATAGTGCGCCGTTGGCGGGGGCGCAACACTCGCCGCTCTCAGCCGGTGGTCTGGGAGCTATCGCGGTGGATCGGCAAGTCACTGGTGCTCGACATCATCGACCCCACTGAAGAGCCCGGACAGTGGATCGGAATCGATGAGCTGCGGCTGTTCGACAGCGGCTGCTGAATAGGCAGAGGCCGTCAAATCGAGGACCCAGAGCTTGCTCTTCAAGAATAATTTCGCTGTCAAGACATCTTCAGAGACTCACCGCTGCTCATCCCGGCACAGCGCCGACCGCAGGTGGCGGATCTGTCTCTGGGTCGTCGTCGGCTTCGCGGCACTAGTCAACTTCTCGACCTTCAAGGACTATGTCTTCGAAGATGCCTACATTACCTACAGCTACGCCCAGAATCTGGCGGCCGGCAATGGGCTGGTGTTCAACCAGGGCGAGCGGGTGCTGGGCACGACGACACCTTTCTATGCTCTGCTGCTCGGCCTGTTGGCGTGGCTGGGCGGCGACATTCCGCTTCTGTCCGGTGTCCTCTTTGCAGGCAGCATGGCTTGGATTGGCCTGCTCGGCGGCTCGTTACTCGGCCGCTGGGGTAGTTGGCGAGCGGGCTTACTCTTCGCCCTGCTGATCAGCTGGGGGGCCGGCAACTGGATCTGGTTGTGGGGCATGGAAACGGCGTTCTACACCGCGCTCCTCTTAACCGCTCTGTGGCTGACCCTTGAAGAGCGCTCGCTGGCGGCCGGAATCTGCCTCGGCATCGCCTTCGTAACCCGCTACGACGCTATCCTCTTTGCCCTGACTCTGTGGTTCCTCGACACCGTGAAGCAGCGCCGGCTGCCGCTGCGCAGCATCTTGGCCGCCACCGGAGTAGCCCTGCCCTGGCTGCTCTTCGCCCAGCTTTATTATGGTTCGGTGGTGCCCAACACCCTTGGCGCCAAGATGGCCAAGACCCCCATGGGCGAATACCTGTGGGCCTCCTGGATTCGTCAGCTGGACCAGCTGATTTCGCCGCTGCTGCGATTCTCCCCCCCGCGGCGACTGATCCCCGCTCTCCGCAACATTGCCTCCTGGCTGCTGCTGCTACCGATCCTGGTCGCCGGATGGAGGGTTGTGCGGCGTGAGCTGCTGGCGACGCAACTCTTGCTCTTTCCCCTCGCCCTGTGGTTCGGCTATTCGCTGATCGGTCCGGGTACCGGTCATTCCTGGCATCTGCTGCCGGCGCTGTGCTGTATCTTGCTACTGAGTCTAATCGCCTGGAGCCGGCTGCTCACCCTGGTGAAAACCGCACCTTGGTTGAATTTCTGCCAGCTGTTGGTGCTGGTGGCGGCACTGATCTGGCTGCCCATATCGGCGGCAACCCACGCTCGCCAGTTGACCGACAACGGCTTCTATCGCGGCCGGGTGGAGGCCTATGCCGACCTCGCGGGGTGGATCAACGATCAGCGGCTGAATGAGCTCAAGATCCTCACCCAAGAACCCGGCTATATACGTTTTCTGACCGGCAATCCGATGATCGATGCCGCGGGTCTGACCACCCGCGGAGTGGTCACTCATCAGGGTGAGCGGCAGAAAATGAGCTTCGCCTCGATGATTGAGCAGCACCAGCCAGAGCTGATCATGGCGCCAGGACCCTACCGCTCAGGACTCGATCTCTCGGACTTCATACCGCTGATCTACCCGCTGCCGATAGGTACCGTCTTCATCCGCAGGTCGACCCACCGAGAACACTTCAACCACTTGGCCGAGAGTTGGTTGACGAGCGGCCCACCCACTGCTCGGCAACTCGCCTTGCCGACCGAACTGCGGGTCGATTTCGCAGCCGGCGATAGCGTCGACTTCTCCACTAGCGGCAGACTGGGCGGTAGCTTCGTCCGTCAGAAGCGAGCGCGCAAAAAGGCGCCCGAGGGTCTCGACCCGCCCTATCTGTCGACCCATGGGGAGCGCTGGGGAAGCATGGTCACGCCTCCTTTCCGCATTGAGTTCGACGAGCTCTCATTCCAATTCGCCGCCACCAACCCCTACGGCACCCTGGCCCGCCTGCTGATCGACCGCCAAGAGGTGTATCGCATCACTGGCGAAGCGAAAGACCCGCCGCCGGTACACACCGTGCGCTGGCCGGTGGGACACTGGCGCGGCAAGGAAGCGGTGATCCAGTTCCAAGATTTACTCCGCGACCCGCGGTATCTAGCCGCCGATCGCCTGCGGTCCTGCCGCCATCGGCGGGTCGAGCTGGTCGCCGATTTCGAGAGCCCCTCCTACGGCGGGATCTGGCAAACCACCTTTGGTGAGCGGCCTACTCCGTTGCGCGGCCTGGCGGTCGAACGCGGGGTGCCCTTCTTGGTCGGTCGCTCCGCCGCCACCAGCATGGCGCGTCCCGGCCCACAGCGAATGACCAGCCGGCCCTTTGTCCTCGATCACGACCATTTCTCGTTGGTGGCCTTCGATTTCGCCGGCCCGGAGAGTCGCATTGAGCTACGACTCGCGGGCCGGGTCGTCCGCCTCTGGCGCGGCGGCAACACTCGCCGGCTGCAACCGGTGGTCTGGGACCTGGCGGATCTTCACGGCAAGACCCTGGTGCTCGACATCATCGACCCCACTCCCCAAGCCGGACGGTGGATCGGCATCGATGAGCTGCGACTGTTTGACAGTGGTTGCTGAACAGAGATTGCTGAACAGAGATTGCTGAACAGAGGTTGCCGAAGAGTGGTTGCCGAAGAGTGGCTGCTGAGGGAGGAATTGGGCGGCGAGCTTAGTGATCGGACCCGGCGTACTTCTTCTCACCTGCCACGATCGCCACTTTCAGCTTGTTCTGCAACGGTGGCAAGGGGCAGGTGGCGAAGGGGGTGAAGGCGCAGGGAGGGTTGTAGGCGAGGTTGAAATCTACCGTGATGCGACCCTCGGCATCGGCCAAAGGCACATAGAGAAAACGGCCGCCGCCATAGGTCTCACCACCGTTGGTGCTATCGCCAAAAATCAGAAACAGCTCGGCGTCGCCACCGGGCAGAGCATCGAGATGGTAGCTCTTGCCACCATGTTCGAACACCACCGCGCCCGGCGATAGCTGCTCGCCGACCGTGCCCAGCACATTGGGCACCGGCACCGACTTCGGCGGATCGTAGGCTTCGAACCGGGCCGTCAACCGCCAGGAGGTATCGATCGGGAAGTAGTCGAGGCCCTGAAAATACGCCAATGCCGGATGGGCGCGATCCTTGACCCGCAGACCGATCCGGTCGCCGCGCTGGATGGCGTAGAAGAGCACGCTGCTGTACTCCACCACCGTCGGCGAGCCGGTGCTGTCAGGCGCCAGCACGGATTGCCGTTCGACCTTGCCATCGACGGTCGCTTCGACCCCCTCGGCGAGCTGCAGCCGCAGCTCACCTGCGTCCAGCTCGACGGTGGCGAAAAATGCCGGCACCGCCGCCGGTAGCCGCACCTCGTTATCGGCGCCGCTTCCCAGTTTGCTGCGACCCTCTTGCAGCCAGTGCAAGCCGGTCAAGCTGAGCCAGCCATCGTCGCGGGTCAGGCGCTCCAAGCGTTCCGCTCGCCACGCCTCGACCTCGCCTTGGTGAGCGCCGTCGGCACTCAACGACATCGCCCAGCAAGACCAGGCGCAGGCGCCAACGAAAATCAAAATCGGTACTTCAGTAGAACTTCCCAAGCGTTTCATGGTCCGCTAGCTTAGCAGGTGCTCCCAGATGGTCGGCCCCGAGGCTGGTTTGAAGCGGCAACGGCGTGCTACCCTCCGGCTCCCCACGCTGCCGGCATCGTCGGCGCCGCGTCCAACTCCATCGAGCCAACCCAGGCCTTATTCCCCGGAGCAGTCCAGTGCCCGCTCAAAAACCGACCATGACCCGCGACGACCTGCGCAACCTGGCGATCATCGCCCACGTCGACCACGGCAAAACCACCCTGGTGGACGGCCTGCTGTGGCAGAGCGGTATTTTCCGCGACAATCAAGCGGTCGCCGAGCGGGTGATGGACTCGATCGATCTGGAGCGCGAGCGGGGCATCACCATCATGTCCAAGAACACCGCGATTAATTTTCGCGGTACCAAGATCAACATCGTCGACACCCCCGGCCACGCCGATTTCGGCGGTGAAGTCGAGCGCATCTTGAAAATGGTCGACGGCGTGTTGCTGCTGGTGGATTCGAGCGAAGGACCGATGCCGCAAACCCGCTTCGTGCTCAAGAAAGCCCTCGAAGCCGGCCTGCCGCCGATCTTGGTGATCAACAAGATCGACCGCCACGACGCCCGCATCCAAGGGGTGATGAACGAAGTCTACGACCTCTTCATCGAACTCGACGCGCCGGAAGAGCTGCTCGATTTCCCCGTGCTCTACACTAACGCCAAAGACGGCATCTGCCGCCGCCAGCCAGACGGCGAAGACGAAACCCTGGTGCCCCTCTTCGAAGCCATCCTGGAGCACATCCCAGCACCGAGCTACGAGCCCGAGGCGCCTCTGCAACTGCAGGTCACCACCCTCGACTACGACGAGTACCTCGGCCGCCTGGCCATCGGCCGAGTCTACAACGGCAATGCGAAGCGCGGCCAGGCAATAGTGCGAGTCAGCGCCGAAGGTGAGCCCAAGCCGGCCAAGATCGCTGGTCTGCTGGGCTACGAAGGGCTTGCCCGCAAGCCGATCGAAGAGGTCGGGCCGGGCGACATCGTCGCCGTCGTCGGCCTCGACGAGGTGTCGATCGGCGACACCCTCTGCGAGCCCGACTTCCCCTTGCCGATGCCGCCGATCGTCGTCGATGAGCCCACTTTGGCGATGACCTTCAGCATCAACGACTCGCCCTTCGCCGGCCTCGACGGCAAGCATGTGACCTCCCGCAAGTTGCGCGAACGGCTGCACAAAGAAGCGCTCACCAACGTCTCCATCCGGATCACTAACACCGAAGCCGCCGACGCCTTCCAGGTCGCGGGTCGTGGCGAGCTCCAACTCGCCATCTTGATCGAGATGATGCGTCGTGAAGACTTCGAGTTGACCGTCGGCAAGCCCGAGGTGCTGACCCGCGAGATCGACGGCAAAAAGCACGAGCCGATGGAAATGCTGGTAATCGACACTCCCGAAGAGCACATCGGCGTGCTGACCCAGAAGCTCGGACCACGCAAAGGCAAGATGCTGAAAATGGCCAGCTATGGCTCGGGCCGAGTGCGGCTCGAATTCCGGGTACCATCGCGGGGCCTGATCGGCTTCCGCACCGAGTTCCTCACCGACACCCGCGGCACCGGCATCATGAACCACCGCTTCGACGGCTGGGAGCCCTGGCAGGGAGACATCCCCCACCGCTCCACCGGCTCGCTGGTCGCTGACCGCGCTGGCAAGACCACCTCCTACGCGATCGAAAACCTCCAGCCCCGCGGCACCCTGCTGGTCGGTCCCACCACCGAAGTCTACGAAGGCATGATCGTCGGCGAGCACTCCCGTTCCAACGACCTCGATGTCAACATCACCAAAGAAAAGCGGCTGAGCAACATGCGCTCCTCCACTTCCGACATCTACGAACGCCTGGTCCCCCACCGCCGCTTAAGCCTCGAACAGGCCCTGGAGATGATCCGCCAAGACGAAGCGGTCGAGGTGACGCCGAAGAGCTTCCGCCTGCGCAAGAAGCTGCTGCGAGCGGTGGATCGCAAGCGCAAGAATCGCTAGGGGGTGGAAAGGGCATCGGAGGGCTGGGCTGAGCAGAGGGGCGTGGTGCTAGTGCTTGGGCTTGCAAATCCCCGAATCTGACCGACCCAAATCAGTGTCACTCATCACTGATCTCGACCATGCCTTCGATTCCGAGGTCTGCCAGTGCCTGATGTAGATCGGCGCACAAGCTCTTGACCACCGCCCCATCAACCGTGACGCGCAAGTCAATCCCAACCTTCAGATCGGCACCAGACCGCAACTTGGGAAGCAGTTTCGTGCCAAGCCGATTCCACAACTCAGCCGGAACCTCCCCGTGGATGCGAAGTGCTCGCTTGCTGGCACTTGGCTCCAGGTCCGGGTCAGGCCTTGGTTCCGGCGCGGGCTCTTGGCCCGGTACGGATTCTGGATCCGGTGCGGGCTCTGGATCCGTACCGAACTCTGGTGGGGCAACCAGGATCTTTGCCCTGTCTTTCAAGAGCAGGAACACATCGGATTCGAAGGTGACCTCGTCCGGTCCGACCGGCCCGCGGAACCACACGCGCTCGTAGGTGCCATCCGTCTTCTGGCCGGAGGCCAGGCCAAATTCCCCTTTGCCGACGAGCTCGACGACCTTCGACTTCAGCACGGCGTCGGGATCGACCAGTCGGGTCAACGCACCATTGAGGAAACTCTGCCGCAGACTCACCAACGGCCAGGCACCTGATTCCTTCAATGCTGGCGGCCAGTTGCGCTCGAGGTAGCCGGCACCCACCGACTCGTTGAGTACCGCTCTAGACTTGAGCGCAGTGATAATACGCCCGCAGAGGCTCTCACCGCCGCTGGCGTGCCCGGCGCCGAGGTCGATGACCGCCAGCCCATCGACTTCGCTGTTATCGGCAAACACTACGTAGCGATAGTCGCCCCAGACCTCGTCGCGCGCAGTTTCTTCGGCATCGGCTACCCTAGTCTTGATCTCGGCACACTCGGCAGGCGCGAATTCGCCACCGAGCGTGCCCTCAGCAATCTCAGTGGCAACCCGCCGCCACGCGAGCCAGAATTCCACCTTTGCTCGTAGATCACGGCCCGGCTTCTTGATCACCCATACAATGGCACCAGGATAGAGGCGGGGCGACTTGCCGCGATGCTTCGTCCATTCAGCCAGATCTTCTCGCACCCGGCCGCTCCCCGACCAGTTGCTGTTGGGGTCAACCACCACCAGCGTAAGCCTCGGCGAGTCCTGAATCGCAGCCCCATCAGCAGGAAAGTACTGCCGTGGAATACTCGCGCCTTTGTCGAACTCCTTCTGAATCAACGACCTCATGGCCGGCTGAATCTCTGACTGCTCATCCAACGAAGCCCGGCGGTCGCTAACCACTTTCTTCAAGGTCGGCTGATGGCTGATCTTGAACCCGTCCGAGCCAACTCGGCGAATGAAGTAGGCCCGATCCTCGAGGGCCAAAGTAGCGGTGTCTACCGATGTCGTGTCCACATCGGGTTCACCTAGCGCAAAACGCAGCTCCGGCAGGTGGGCCACCTTGTCTACTTGTCCACCCGAAGACTCGAATAGAACTGCCATCCCCACACGCCGGTGAATATCGAGTAGGGGGGCCTTGGTATCCGCATCCAGCGCGCGGGCGTGCGATTGTGCTCCCGCAATATCGGTTTCGATAGCTGCCATGAGGCGTGGCTCGCCGAGTTGGCCGAGAACAACGCTCCGGAGCTCAGGCTGGTCGAGGGGTGCCGAGCCGAGTGTGATCAGGGGCTCGCGGCGCGCCTTGGCGAAGGCATCCTTCTGCGCCCAGGAGATCCACTGGGCCAGCATGGCGAGGGTGCCTCTGGTCTGCTGAAACTGAGGCAATGCCTGCCATTTGCGTTGAAAGACCGAGAGTGTCGCTGGGTGGAACGGGTAGCAAGACTCGAAGCGGGCGCGCAGGTGCTCGCGCGCTTTGGCTTCCGTAGCAGTGCTGTCCACCGCCGTCCACTCAGGCGGCAGCCGCGCCCGGCGTTCGAAGCACCAGTCGGCGTAGATCTTGGAAACCTTCTTGCGCTGGCGTTCGGGTCCAATATCGTCAAACAGGCGCCGACGCACGACTTCGCCGATCTCGGCTTCGTCGTTGGCGATCAGATCCTTGGCCACTCGCCTCACGACCTTGGTGATCTTCTCCTGCCACTCGAGATCGAATTCGGTCATCTCGACCTGGCTGCGCGGCAGGCTGATCACCACCGCCCCCCGCGTGGTGGCGGTCATTGCCACGGTCAGGTTCTGGATGAATGCGTAGAAGGAGTCGGCGAGCTTGCGATGACGGTTGACGAAGTTCAATACCTCGTCAAAGAGCACCAGGACCGGCGCGTTCGCAGCGGTAAAAATTCGCCCCAAGGCCTCTGTGCCGGGGGGCGTCGTCTTTGCTTCCGTGCCGAGTTCAGCTACGCCTCGATCGCCAGCGATCTGACCGGCAAGATCGATCCAGGGCGTCTCGCGCCCTTCTCGAGGATCCCAGGCGTTGCCAACAAATGCCGCGACCTTCGCTTGCGGCGCTTGCGAGAGACCGGCACCTTGCAGCAGGTCAGCGACCCCGTCCAGACCGTTCACGTCATGGCCGGAAGTGACCAGATGATAGAGGGCTGTCAAGGTGTGCGTCTTGCCGCCGCCAAACTGAGTCACCAGCATCATCACCGGCGACGTGTTCGCCGTTTTCCCGGCCAATCGGCGCAGCACCATCCCAGAATGTTCACGCAGAGCCCGGGTAAAGCAGGTGCGGGCGAAGAATTGGGTCGGGTCGCGATAGTCTTCCGGCGCCGTCCCGCCCACCACCTGTTCCAGATGGATGGCGAACTCGTCGGGATTGAAGGAGCGTCCTTCGCGCACCTCCTGGCGCGGTGTGGCGACTTTGTACCAGGGTTCGAGAGCCATAGGGTTACTCCATGGGCCAGCGCAGTTTGTCGAAGAGCGCCAAAGATGACTTCTTTAGTCGGGCGAGATTCGCATAGGCGATCGGTGCGAAGCTTTGCTTGCAATCGAATGCACGGTAACGGAATCCGTCGGTTACCACCACGTCTCGGGGAGTACCTAGTTTAGCTACATACGCTTCCGCTTGCTGACGTGCACCTTCGAGCCCGGTACCGAGGCGCTTGGCCTCGATCACGAAGCAGCAGCTCTCCGGCCTGCGTGGCAGCGCTTCGAAAAGTGCCACGTCGATACGGCGCCATTCGATGGCGATGTTCTCTGGTGGCCAGCCGAGTGCTCGCAAGAACGGCACGGTGAAGTGGGCTACCATCTCATTCTCGTTGGGGGCGGCACCCATGCGCTCCTCGTCACCATACAGTCCGGCCAAGTCCCGCGCCAAGCCCACCACGTTGCGCAGATTCGCCGGCACCTCGTCCAACGGCGCTTCCACCGCCGGCAGAACGGGCAGTGGCGCCTCTTGCCAGCGAGTGAGGCCAGAAGCGAGGAAGCTATGAGCATAATCCAGCACCTCGGCACTCTGCACTCGCGAGCAGCGCATCGGGCTAGCACCCAAGACGGAGCCTTCAAAGCGGTACGTTTCCGGCAACGGGCACCAGCGCACTCTCCTACCGTGCCGTAGATCCCAACCGTTGACGTCATCGAACGGCTTCAGGTACTCGTACCCACCGGCTACCAGGCCGACCGCGGCAATGGTGTCAACGGCGGTACGGAGGAGCAGAAGATCGTCGACCTCGAGGTCTTGCGCAAAGCGGCGCAAGAAACCGTACTTCTTGCCGTGACCATGTTCTGGTCGCCAGGGGCCATCCCCACCCGGGCCGAGCAGCGCCACACCGTATTTCAGAAAGACCTCGGCATATGGGCGGCCCACCGGCCCGCCCGAGATCTGCCAGACGGCGGGAGTGCGCGCCCCCCTCATCGGCCTGCCCTCATCCGCGCCGCCTTCCAATCAGCAGATCTCACCCCGTCCTGCCCCATCGGCTCTGGACGAACTTGACTGCCTCGTTGATCGGGAGGGCCCGGGTGGCGTTGCCTGAGCGAAGGAAGAAGGTCGCGCTCGGACCCTCCTTAACGTACACCGCGTGATCACACGCCTCGATGGTGATCTGACAAACGTCCTGGCCGTCGATCGCGTGAAAGGTGACCGTGAGAAACGGCGCCACGGCCTCGCCCAAGTCTCTCCCCGCGAGTTGCCTCAGGTGCAGCTCGAAGCCGTCCCGGTCCTTCTTCCTCAGAGAGTCGTAGTCCGTGCCGATCCCAACGGCCTTGCCGTCGTCATCGACACCGATGAGCAGGGTGCCGCCGTTCTTGCTGTTCAAGAACCCGGCCGCTGTCTTGATGACGACCTTCTCCAGCGCCTTGTTGACCTTGCCCTCCCTGCGGTCCCAACGCAGGCTCGACTTGAACTCGAAGGTGTCGCTCTCACCGGCAGCCATGCGCTGCCTCACTGCCGCCTCGTCGGTGGGATCGTCGGAATCGACCGGCGACCAGCTGGCGATGAAAACATTCATCGCTTCGGCGAGCTGATGGCGGCGTGCGGCCAGGAAGTCGAGGTAGTTCTCGGGATCCCAGAGCGTGCGGTCCATGGGGACGCACTGGGCGCGCAGAGCGCCAGGCTGGTTGTCCTCCACCTGCGGCAGGTACTTGTCGGGCGGGGTCGACGAGATCGACCGGTTCGCTTTTCGGGTGAGGAAGGCTCGGTTGGCCAGCTTGCCTATTCCGACGAAACTGACCAGCCATTCCGATCGAAACCGACCACTTGTCGGAGCGAAGCGACGCTGGCGCTCTCCTCAGTTGTAAGTGTCCACTTTCGCTGTAGCTGGAGCCCTCCTTCCGGCTCTTCTTCTTGATTGATTGTATTCAAATAACCCGTCGTCGGGGCTGTGCGTAGCTGTGGGAAACGCAGGTTGGGGGGCAGGGGGGCGTTTTCCAAGCGGTTGTGGGAATCGCAGAGCGATTTCCACAACCGCGGCAGCTTCCACAGTCCATCTTGGGTCGGGTCCGGATCGGGCCGCAGGCCCGCTGATGGGTCAGGATCGGCGATCGCTTCAGCATGCTCTTGGATCTCACCTTGCCTCTCGCTGGGCGGCCTTGCGAATACCGCCGGCTCTCTTCGCCCGCATGGAGTCACCGTCCACCGCGAGCTTGTAGGCGCCGTGGACAATGCGATCGAGGATGGCGTCGGCCAAGGTCGGATCGCCGATGACCTCGTACCAGCTCTCAACCGGTAGCTGGGAGGTCACCAGCGTGGAGCGGTTGCCGTAGCGGTCCTCAAGAATCTCGAGCAGGTCGCGCCGCTCGCTGGCCCCGATCGGCGCCAGCCCCCAGTCGTCGAGGATGAGCAGGTCTGTGCGAGCATAGCTCTTGAGCAGCTTCTCGTAGCTACCATCACCCCGCGCGATGGCGAGCTGGCGAAACAGCCTCGGCACCCGCAGGTACAAAGCGGTGTAACCCTCCCGACATGCCTTGTGCGCGAAGGCGCAGGCGAGAAAGGTCTTGCCCACCCCGGCCTTGCCGGTGATCAGCACGTTGAGATGCTCGGCGATCCACTGGCACGAGGCCAGGCGCAGGATCTGGCCTTTGTCCAGGCCCCTCTTGGCTCGCCAGTCGATGTCTTCGATGGCCGCCTGCTCGCGCAGCTTGGCTTTTCGCAACCGCGCTATCAAGCGGCGGCTGGATCGCTCGGTCGCTTCGCGCTCGACCAGCAGCCCGAGGCGCTCTTCGAAGGAGAGCTCTGAGACATCGACCATCGACAGCTGCTCCTCAAAGGCTTTGGCCATACCGTGGAGCTTGAGCGCGGCGAGTTGATCGAGCGTCGCGTGCCTCAGCATGGCGGCGTCTCCTCGCGGCGCGCGGCACTGTAGTAGCTGGCGCCGCGGACGTTGCGGTGCTCGATCGGCGCCGTCACTTCGGTGGGCTCGGGCGCTGCTTGCTGGTCCAGGCCGCTCTTCAGGATCGACTTCACGCTCTTGTAGGACAGGCCGTGAATGGCGAGCGCGCGGCGGCACGCAGCCTCCAAACGATTGGCACCATAGGTCTTGCCCAGGCGCATCAGCCCCAGACACGAGCGAAAGCCGTGCTGAGGATGGGAGCGGTTAAGCATGATGGTCTCCACCAGTTCGGCCGTCGCCTGGCCTGTTTTCGCCGCCCAGCTGATCAGCCGTGTCGGTGTCCACTCCAGGTACGCCTGGTGCGCTTTGGGCATGTGCTCGCTTTGGGTCGTGTGCCGGCCCCGACACCGATTCCGGCGATGAGCAGCCACACGCTTGCCGCGATCGAGCACCTCCACCAGTTGCGCCGTCGCCCGCAGATCGAGCTGCTTCTTGATCAGCTGGTACGGCACACTGTAATAGTGGCCCTCGAACTCGACGTGGTAGTCCGGGGCAACGCGTACCTTCTTCCATTCGGCAAGCTCGTAGGGCTGGAGCGGCAAAGCACCCAGAGCAGGACGATCGACCTGCTCGAACAGCGCTCGGCGCGAGACGCCCAACACCTTCAGCGGACGGTCGTTAAGCTCGACCAGAAGCTTCGCGATGCTCTCGTTGAGCTCTCGCAGGCTGAAGAACTGCTGGTTACGCAGCCGGGCCAGAATCCAGCGCTCCACTTGCAATACACCGTTTTCGACCTTCGCCTTGTCTTGGGGCTTCCTCACCCGCGCCGGCACCACCGCCACGCCGTAGTGCTCGGCCAACTCCGCGTAGGTGCGATTGATCTCCGGCTCGTAGCGGCACGGGCTGGTCACGCCGCTCTTCAGATTGTCCGGCACCACCAGCTCGCTCACCCCGCCCAGAGCCGCGAAGGTCCGCACATGAGAGCCGAGCCAGTCCTCCAGGCCCTGGCTCCACGTTGCCTCGGCATAGGTGTAGTTGCTCGCCCCCAGCACCGCCACGAAGATCTGCGCTTCGCGCTCTTTGCCAGTCGCCGGGTCGATCACCCTCACGGTCTGTCCGGCGTAGTCGACGAACAGCTTCTCGCCCGCCCGGTAGGCTTGGCGCAGGCACACATCCAGGCGACCTTCCCAGATCCGGTACAGCTGACAGAAGCGGCTGAAACCGTAGCCGTCGGGATGGTCCTCCCGGTACTCTTGCCACAGCAGCGACAGGGTTACGCCCTTCTTCTTCAGCTCGCCATGCACCTTGGTCCAGTCGGGCAAGGCTCGCTGACTACCCCTCCGAAGCGGCTGCGGCCGAGGGTACAGGCGTTGCTCCAGCTCAGCGTCGCTCAAAGCTGCTACTTGCTCCCAGCTCAGGCCTTCAACCTTGGCTCGCAGCAGGTAGTTGCACACCGTCCCGTGGCCCAGCCGAACCGACCGTCCGATCTGGCGGTGCGACAGGCCATGCTGCCATTTCAGTCTCAGTACCTCGCGTATCTTGCGCATCGATGTCCTCACTCTCGGCATCCAATCCTCCTTTCAAGGAGGCTGGAATACCCCAATTGTGAGGAGCGCGCTACCGTCGAACTCCGCCGTGGCCAGGATTCCGATCCAATCTGACCACCCATTCCGATCGACCCGGAAAAGTGGTCACTTTCGATCGGAATCGATGGTCAGATTCCGTTGGAATCACTGGTCACTTTCAATCGGAATCGGTGGTCGGTTTCCGTCGGTGCAGGCAGCCAGCTCGTTGATCACCTTCTTGTCTTCGGTCCCGTCATACCCCTCTTTTCGGAGCACCGCCTTGGGAACGATGTGGTGAGATTCAAGCCCGTTCTTCCTCCCCACTGCCTTGTCGTAGAGACGGATGCCGGTGAACCAATCCCGCGCCTCGCGGGCCCGGGCCAGGACATAGCTGAACTTGGCCAGTGGGGTGCCTGCGCCTCCCACGGCCAGATCCGAGGCTTCAAGCTCTATGCGCCCACGCTCACGCAAGATTGCGCTCTCCAGCTCCGGGGTCGGATCCGGATCGCGTCCAGCAACCAGCGCCACGTCCTGCTGCAGCTTGGTTTCGGTCGAGCCGGAATAGCGCGCCCAGATCCCCGCCAGGTACATCCAGCGGATGAACCGGCGCTTGATGGCAGCCGTGGGGAAGGCGCCATCCTGTCGCGCCAGGTAGATCGTCATTGGTACCAGAACATAGTTCGTAGGCAGGTCCCGGAGATCGTCCACAAAGGCGTCGTGACGCAGGACGTTGACAAGGTGTTCGAAAGCGGTCTGCATCTTCTTCCACCCAGCCTGCAGGTCTTCCGCTGCGACGTGAATGAACGCGCCTTCCAGCATCACCGAGCCGGTGGCGACGCCGGCAAGGCAGCGCACAATGAAGTTGAAGTCGACTCCGAATCCGTGGCCGCGCATGGCGCCCTGGAACGTGCGCATCTCTTCGCGGGCCTCAGGCCAGATGCTACAGATGTGGGCAAGGGCAAGGTCGGCTTTGGTCAGGGTCGTACCCGCCTTGTTCACCCGATTGAAGATGTCGACCACTTGCTCGACCGTGAACTCGTCACCGGAGACCTGGTCGACGGTGTAGGTGTAGTCGCGGATCTGATCGAGCCGACTCAAACGGCCTAGGTTCTGCTGGATGAGCTCGCGCTGCGCCTCCCCGAGCTTGCCCAGGTTCTCAAGCATTAAGCTCAGCCCCTGGCGCAGGAATTCATGGACGCTCATCCAGGCCGGGTTCTTGTTCATCAGCGTTTTCTGCCAGAACCGAAACTCCTCCGTCTGGATATTGAAATAGAGATCGAAGAAGAGGGATTCGCCCTCGTAGAAGGGTGGCGCCTTGCCTTCGAAGAGCACATGCAGGCTGGTCAGACGTTGCTGCCCATCAAGAAGCAGCAGCGAGTGACCATCCCCGCGCACCTCTCCGCCGCGAACCGCAGACGGCTTGTAGGTCTTCCAGATGAGCAGGTGCCCGGTGGGGTGCTTGCGGTAGAGGGACTGAGCGAGACCTCGGACCTGAGCGCGACTCCACACGTAGCCGCGCTGGAACTCGGGCAGCAGAATCTCTCCGCGGCGAATCTGACTGAGCAGATCCTGGATCGATCTCACCTCGTGCATGGGTTTTTCCTCGCCTCAATGATCATGGCCTCTAACTCCCTCATCGCGGTACCGCCAGGAGCATGGCGTCGAGGAGGCGTTTTTCCTCGCAGCCCTTGGGATAGAGCGCCGAGAGCGCGTTGGCGAGACGCAAGAAGTCCGGACCGCGGTCCTGCTCAGCACTGAGCAGACGGCGGAGTGCGTTGGCCTGACCGCTCGCTTGTAGCAACATCGCCGCATGCACGCGGTCCAGCGTCGTGGCGTCAGGGGACTGGAGCTCGGCGTCGCCGCCGAGGATCGCTTTCTTTGTACGGCTGCGGGCTTTCTTCTTTGGCGCGGCTGCCATCTCGGGGAATAGTTTGCCTTGCAGGTCGCCACTGGCATCGCTCTCTATCCAATCTGCAGCGGCGCGGGTACCGTCCTCGCCGAAAAGCGCCTTGGCCCGCTCAGATACAGGTAGAAGGCGCACCACACCCTTGTCTTGGACGATGATGCGATCGGTCCAGACGTCGAGATCGATGCCCATCGGCTGAGCAATGCGGCGCACTACGTCGAAGGGGAGACTGAAGCCCTTGGCGGCGACCTTGGCGATTGCTTCGTCGTCGCCATCTCCTTGCTTGCCGTTCTCCTCACCTGCCTCGGTACTTTCAAACGTCCAGAGGAAGAGCGCGGTTAGCCGCGCGTCCTCTTCCAGCGCTCCGGTCGTGGTATCGCCGTTGCCGAGCACCTGCCCCAGCGCGGCGCGGCCCACCACCTCCCAAACCTTCTCCAGGTACTCGGGGAGGCCAACCTCGCGACCCTCGGGGGTCTCCACCGTCCGGTAACGACTGAAGATCTCCAGCGCCGGCCCAATGCAGGCAAAGACCAGATCCGCGCCGCGGATGCCCTCACTCTGCAAGCGCTCGATCCAGGCGGCGACGCGGGGTGGAAGCTCACGCAGAACCTCGGCCCAGTCGCCGATCCGCGCGTCGTCGGGCCGCGGTCGGCAGATGAGGTGGACGCTGGTGGCGAGTGCAGCGGAGTTGCGGGCGCGCAGACGCGTTGCCATCTCGGTAGCGATAGGCCAGGATCCGGTGATGGTCCAGCCGCCGCGGATCATGCCTGAGAGGAGTGCTTCCCAGCCCTCCGTGGTCTTGTGGGCAAAGACTACCGACCCAATACCGTCTTCGCGAAGGATTCGGCGACCTTCCGCAAATGCAGCAGCCATACCGTCCTCGAAAAACTTTTGATCCTTGTCGCTATATCGCTCCGAATCCCAATGTGACATCTCACACAGTTCCCCAGCCTTTGGAGTCCAGAACTCCTGACATACCCTTTTTCTCAAATGTCCGGTTGAGCCTCTCCGGAGGTGTTCCGAGGCCCTGGGAAGGCCAGGCTCCGGGGTGGCGCCTTCTTGATCGCGAACCGCATCCGTAGCTCGGTGCCGGGGAAGTGGGTGGCGGTAGCGTTGAGTTCTTCGCAGACGGCGGCGATCGCCGCCGTCTTGTGGGGAGAGCTGAGCGGGTCGATGGAAAGGAGCAGCACGGTGTCGGTAACCTCCATATCGCCGCCGGCCGCGAAAGCGCTTTGGATCAGGGTGCGTCCCTCCTGCTCGGTGCGGCGGTAGTGGGGTGATAGGAGCCGGAGAAGATCACCTTCGGCCTGGTAGGCGACCATCTTGAGAATATCGGTGAGGTGCTTGCGCTCGACGGACAGCTTGATGACATCCGCTTCGACGACCTCTTGGACGGGGACGCGGACGGGGAGGGTCGCGCGCTGGTTCTCGAGTTCGGTGATCTGCTCTATCGCTGCCCGGACCCTGGCGGAGATGGCGGCGTTGGCGATCTTGAATCCGCGCATCGTGCGCCGCCGATCCTCGCGGTTTTCAAGAGCAGCGATCCCGATGTGGGCCCGGAGCTGCTCGAGATGTGCGTGAGCTTTGCGCAGCTCTGCATTGATCTTGCCGCGCTCGGGATTCGGCACATCGCGGGCAGCGTCCGCTGGCTCGGTGCCATAGTCCACCAGGGCATCGAGTGCGAATTCTTCGCGCAGGTATTTGAAGAAGTTCTCTTGCCTCCAACGATCGAACATGCGGTAGGCGACCTCGAGTGTGGAGAGGTCGCGGCGGGAGGTGATGATGGACGTCTGGTGGCCGTTGTCGCAGAGGCGGGTGACCTGGCGCAGGTACAGCCGCTTGCGCTTCTTCCTCGGGCCATACTCGAGGTAGATACGCTGATCGGCGAGGAGGTACTCGAGCTTCCGCCCGTGGATCGTGTCCTTGATCTGCCCGAACTTGCTCAACGGCACCGGACGAAAGGGGGCCTTTCGGTATGTGAGGATGTCGAACTTCTTGGCGATGAGCTTCGCAAACAGCTTCGGGCTCCAACCCCCACGGTCGAAGACGACGGTGACTCGCCGGTCTCCGAGTAGCTTTCGTACCTCTTCGAGAATGAGGGGAAGCATCGTCGCAAGCCCCTTGTTGGCCTCGGTGGGGACCACGAAGAGAGGCTCGCTCTCAGCATCGTTGACCCAGTAGTCGGTGGTGGCCGGCATCGCGATCCGCATCCGCGCTACGTGTGTCTTGGGAATCTCTCGGCCACCGTGGTAGGCGCGCACATGCCCGTCCACGTAGAGGAAGCCCATGGCATGGCCCCTGGTGGCGACCCGGCGCTGAGCGAGGGCGCGACCGAGATCCGCGGCCAGGCCATGCGCGGCCAGCCGAGCGAGCTTGTTGCGCAAGGTTTTCACTTCCGGCGCTCGGTCGAGCCCGAGAAGCTGACCCAAATGCCGGGGTGAGCGCTCCTTGAGCCCTTCGGGTCGCTTGACCCGCAACAGTGCCATCAGCAGCAGGGTTACCAGAGTGGTGCGCAGCCCATAGAAGGCCGGCCCGATGCTGCCGTACAGCTCCTGCGCGATGGAGAGCACGCCGCTGTCCACCAGGGCGGGAATCGCCAGCAGAGCACCGGCGCCCGGTAGCTGGGTCGCCGCTCCGAAGATCGGCGCCGCATCATCGAGGAATCCCAGCCTCGCCAGCAGCCGATCGCTGGCGCGATCCGCTGGATCGAGGTCCAGCGAGAGGGGAACCTGATCTTGCTCGGACGCAGAAGCGGACAGTTTTGGGTCCGCAGCCGCTGGGTCACCGCCACCCTCAGCGTCGAGCGCAAGATCCGCAGTTTTCAGGGGGCCGTCGACCTGCTGCTCATCAGAGGCGGACAGTTTTGGGTCCGCACTCTCGAAGGGCATCGTCATCTGCACTACCGACCGCTCTTTCCAGCCCAGGCGCTTGGCGAGCTTGCGAACGGCCTTCTCATCGATGCCCAGCCGCCGGCCAATCTCGCGATTCGACACACCCTCGGCCTTCCAGCCGTTGACCGCGTCCAGGCGGCCCTGCGCTACCCGAGACTGACCCCGGGGAAAACCGCGCGGCCGGCCCAGAGCAGCCAGCCCACCTTCTTCGAAGCGGCGCTGATTCCGGCGCACAGTCCGCACATCACAAGCGAACGCAAGGGCCACCTCGCGTTGCTGTGCCCAGCCCAATTCAACGAGACTCACCATCGCGTGGGCCTCGCCTGTCCTGTCGCCGGCAGCGAAGTGAGCGAGCGGCATGCCGCTGACCACCACCACCCGATAGCCGCCCCTCTGCTGGAGGCGGCAGCGGTCGTTGATCACCACAACCCCATCGGGGACCCCGGCGTGGTCTGGGAACAGGACGGTGTGCTCGCTCGTCAGTGCCATGCTCGATCATGCCTCGGCACCGAAAAAAGCGGACAGTTTTGGGTCCGCACCACCTCTGAGGGGCGGTCCTGTGTTTTCAGAGGGTTAGGAGGGGTAGGTCAGGAGGTCTGGAGTCAGCCCGTTCATTGGATCAAAGGGGTCGCGCAGCAGAGGATGGCCGGGCAAGATGCGCTTGAGCCATACGAAGAAGAAGTCGGAAAGGTCCGCGTAGGGAACCGCAAAGTAGTAAGGCGGATCCGTGAACCAAACCCCGGCGGACTGGTCCGGCAGCGGGTGATCCGTAG
The DNA here is from genome assembly GCA_965248925.1 of Candidatus Multivoradales bacterium. Taxonomy (GTDB): domain Bacteria; phylum Acidobacteriota; class Thermoanaerobaculia; order Multivoradales; family J023; genus CBDFLE01. Next base: position 842,485 of record CBDFLE010000006.1, read on the forward strand.
CATCGGCGAGTTGAACTATCCCTTTTGAAGAGCGCGGTGACGCTTCGACGATTTTGGCAACGATGTCATAACCAGACTTCCAGTTGCCTGGCGCCTTGGCAATGGGAACGACCTCGGCAAAGTCCCACACCATCGGTAGGGCTTGGCGCCCAAATGTATGCTGCATTTTCTCGGCGGTCGCGTTCCAACGCGTGCAAGACATCCCACTCATGGCAACGCGGCTCAACGCGCAGGCCAGTAGTTCCGACATTGCCTGTTCTTCAGTGTCCACCGCGAGTGCAATTATTCTTCCCAAGGTGATCAGTGCCACCTTTTGCCGTGCCGTGAAAAGGTCGCCCCAGGTATTCACTCCGTAGAGCGGCACGTTGAAGGTCCCGCTCATTAGTGGGAGTGTTTCATCCGGCACCGGGCACAACCCCTGCTTACCACTACGTTCCCACTTTGCGAGGATCTCCGCAACACGCCCCTGCGCCTGGCACACTGCCGCGTAGTCACCTGCGGTCGGCAATCGAAAGTGCCGGCCCTTCTCGCCGGGCCTGAGCGTGACCACCGCCGATATCCTTGCCCCGCCTGTACGATTGCCTTCGGTGTCGAAGACTGCATCCGCGCCGCCGTTCTGGGCCGAGAGCTGTGCTCGCACCCGCTCCGGCGGAAGCACGCCACCACAGCAAGGGCAGCTCGCCTTGGCGCGGGTCACGGTGCCCGGCGCAACTTCCTTGTCGCTAGAGGGTTGGAAGATCTCGAATTCCACCCGCGGCGGCTGGCCCTTTGGTCGTACCGCCCTGATGCGTAGCGCCTGCCCACAAACAGCCTTCTTCTTGCATAGCCACAGCGAACGCAAGAGCGGAATCTCCGTCCCACAGTTGGGCGACTCGCACCGAACCGTCCGTGCCCAGAGATAGGCGATCGGCGTCGAACCATCAGAGTCGGCCGGGTAGAGGGCACCCAGTTGCTTACCAGCAGCTTCGTTGATCTCGTCGCCTACTTTGCGCAGCTTCTTTGCCAGCTCTGGTCCATGGTGTGGAATGCTCTTTAAGAGTACCTTGAGGATTAAGCAGGCTACGGGATTGAGATCGGTAGCGAAGGCCTCACAAGCAAGCCGCAATGCCTCCAGCGGGATCGATCCACCGCCGGAGAAGGGATCAACCACCAACGGTGTTTCCTCCGGGTGGGCGGCGCGGATAAGGTTGCGAGCGACCTTGAGATAGATAGGGTGAGAGGACATGTCCCAGCTGGCGAACGATCCGATGAACCAGAGTAGAGCTCTCTGAAGCTCTACGTCACCCGTGGGCGCCTGCCGCACTTCGCCCAAAACCCGCCGTGCCTGAATCTTGAACTCCTCCGGGCAGTGAGTGTCACACGGGTCGGGCAACAGTAGCGCCATTAGCACAGCCCGCGAAGACGCCAGTGGTCGCCGCGCCCACCACAGGTGCAACATCGAGGGATGTCCCTTTGGTCCCGACTTCCCCCGCGCCGCGTGCTTCGAAACCTCGGCGATCGGAAAGTCGACTTCGGCCAAGCGTTTGCACTGCTTGGGGATCACTCGGCGTCTCCTTCAAGCAAGGCGGCTCGGCGCTCCTCGAGCACGGCCCGCGTCCGCTCGATCTCGGCGATCAGCTCGGTCTCATCGGGCAAGGCCGTGCGGTACTCCGCGGCCATGACTTGGTTGGGCAGACCCTCCAGTGCGTAATGTGCCACGGCGGCATCTCGTTCGGCGCACAGGATCAAGCCCACCGGCGGGTTCTCGCCCGCGTGGGTCCAGTGCTGGCGGGCGTAGTTGAGATACAGGTGCATCTGCCCCGCGTCGGCGTGGGTGAAGGCCCCAATCTTTAGGTCGATGACCACCAGGCAGCGCAGCCGCCGGTGGAAGAAGATCAGGTCCACGCGATACCAGGCAGCGCCCACCCGCAGGCGCTTTTGGCGCCCGATGAAGCAGAAATCGCTGCCGAGTTCCAGCAGGAAGGTTTCCAAATGCTGGATCAGGGCGGCTTCGAGATCGCTCTCGGAGTACTCGTCCTTGAGGTCGAGAAACTCCAAGACGAAGGGATCCTTGATCGCCTCCTGCGGAGTGACGGCTTCCTCGGGCAGAGCTTTCTGCCCCTTCCCCAGCATGGTCGCCTTGTCCTTCGACAGAGCCGTGCGCTCGTAGAACTGAGAGTCGATCTGGCGTTTCAGTTGGCGCACCGACCAGCCGCCGCGCAGGGCCTCGGTTTCGTAGAAACGGCGAGCGTTTTCGTTCTTGACCGAGAGCAGGCGCACATAGGCAGACCAGGGCAGAACAAAGCGGGATTCCTTGCCTGTGGGAGCCAATTCCGCAGACGACGTCGGCAGAATGTTCCTGGGCCGGGATTCTGCAGACGGTGTCTGCGCAATCCCGCGCCCCTCGGCCTCCGGCCAGGCCAGATAAAAGGCCTTCATGTGCCAGAGGTTGCGGACCGAGAAACCCCGCCCATAGCGCGCCGACAAATCGGCGGAGAGACGCTCGACCAGCTGGTCCCTATAGCCGGCACGCTCTTGCCCACTCTGGTCATGCTCGACAATCCGTTGGCCGATGAGCCAGTAGGCCGTGGTCATGACCGAGTTGACCGTGTGGGCCACCGAGTTTCTGGCCTCTTGGACAACTCTTGCGAGATCAGCCAGAATCGCCTCGTAGCCATCCTGCTTCGACACGGGTTGGTTCGTCATCCTCCGTCCCCGTAAGTCGATCGATCCTCGCAGACCTCCATCGGTTGGGTCATCGCATCCACTTTCAAGTAGTAGTGCTGCACCTTGCGGACCTCATGCCAGTCGTACTGAATAGGGTCCAGAATGGGCGTCTGCAAAGTGGGCTCAGTGGCACAGCTAGTGACGACGTAGAGCCAATAACAGTCGCGACGGTCCTCGGCCACACGCTTCTCGTTGGGCGACCAGAGGATGGTACCGGTGGCTGCGGCGAGGCCTTTGACCTCGATCAGGCGGATCTCGCCGGATCGCGTGTCGAGGCTGGTGATGTCGTAGCCAAGGTTCTTGGCGCTGACGTCCTTCACTTGGCAGCCGCGGTCTCGCTCGTGCTCAATGACGACCGACATCGCGACAGCCTCGGTCTCGAGATTGGGGCGGAGATTCTTGACCTCGCTCGACTCGCGCTCAGGATGGGGCAAGACCAGCACGCAGGTGAGCCGCTCTACCGCCTGTAACGACAGCGCGCGCTGGCGTCCGAGCTCCTGGCGGCGACGCTCGCGGCGAGAGAGCAGCTCGGCGTGGCGATTCTCTGCCTTGACCAGACGGCCTTCGGCACCTTGTTTGCCTTCCTCCACCTCGCTAGCAGCGCGGCCAATCTCATCGTCGGTGCGCTGCAGCAGCTCGGTGAGCGAGAGCTCGACGTGCTCAGCAATGCACTCGACCTCATTGAGACGCTCCGCTCGAGTCTCCTCGAGGAAAGGCGTCAGGGCGTTCTCTTGCAGCCAGTCAACGGGATCAGCGGCGGCGGCAATGGAGGGTAGCTCGGCAGGTGCTTCGGCGGGGCTGAAGTTGCCCAGCGCACTCGGCTCGCGGAGTTCTGGTTCGCCGTTGTCGCAGAGTTCCACGGCGAACAGGTTCTCATGCACGATCCGGCCCAGTCCGTCCACCACACGGGCGCGGTAGAAGTCGATGCGCGCCGGCTCGTCGTGGGAGAGTGAATGGAAACAGGCGCCGTGGGCGAAGGGTTCCATGGCGCACGCGCGGGTGTGGCGGCGGATCGACTCGAAGAGCGGGTGGCCGGGGGTGACCCACTCCAGATGGTGCTCGTCCGCGGTCTCGCGGTCGGTGGAGCAGCGGGGGTAGTGGTTGGCGAGCTCGGGGAGCTTCCAGTCCTCCTCGCGCTCGTAGCGGCGCAGAACGCCAGGCGTGCGGGACGGCTCGAAGGTGTGAGGCAAGCTCTCGATGGGTTTGAGATTGAGCGGCACGAACTCGGCCGCCTCGCGGATGAAGCGGGCGATGCTCTCCGGCACCAGGCGGCGCTCCTGGGCACGGGCACGGCGCTCGACCAGCATCTCCAGGTTGAGCTTCTTGGCGGCGAGGCCCTCCAGGGCGCTTTGGCAGATGGCACGGAAGCGGCTTTCGTCCACGTCTTTCAGGAGCCGATCCTCGAGGTCCTCGTCGCCGAGCTTGCCTGCGTAATAGTCGCGCAGCACGCGCTCGACGTGGGATGCGGGCAGCACCTCGCCTACGACGTTGAAGACACTGTCGTCGTCCAGTGCGTCGCGGATCTCCTGCAGCTTGTCGAGCAGGCGCCGCAGGACCCTGCCCTCGATGGTGTTGGTAGCGACGAAGTTGAAGATCAGGCAATCCTCGAGCTGGCCGTAGCGATGGATGCGCCCCATGCGCTGCTCGAGGCGGTTTGGGTTCCAGGGGATGTCGTAGTTGAAGAGGATGTTGCAGCACTGCAGGTTGATGCCCTCGCCCGCGGCCTCGGTAGCGACCAGAACCTGGATCTCCCCTTCGCGGAACTGCTGCTCGGTGAAGATGCGCGTCCCAGGCTGGTCGCGCGAGCCGGGCTTCATACCTCCGTGGATGACGCCGACGCGGAAACCCCATGATTCCAGGTTCTCGACCAGGTAATACAGAGTGTCCTTGAACTCGGTGAAGAGCAGCAGGCGCCGGTCGGGATGGTCGAAGAAACCCTCGCTCTCGAGCAAGGCTCTCAACTTAACAAGCTTGGCCTCGGCGCCGCTCTGCTCGACGCCTTCGGCCTCTTCCGCCAGCTCACGTAGCTCGGCGATCTCCTGGTGAACCTGGTCGGCGTTACCTGCCAGGGTGACGGCCTCGAGTAGGCGTTCGAGCTGCTCGCGCTCGGCATCTTCCATCTCTTCGATCTCTTCCCAATCGGGCAAGTCCGGAGCAGCGGTGCTGGCAAGGCTCTGAGCCTCCTTCAACCCCTTGTCGAGCCGTTTGGCACGGTTCTCGAGACTGCGCCGCATGGCGCGGGTGCTGGAGGCGAGGCGGCGCTGGTAGAGGGCCATCAGAAAGCCGACGGCCCGAGCGCGTGGGTCGTCACTCTGGGCCGCGGCGCGGGCGCTCTGACGTTTCACGAAGCGGGTAATCTCGCGGTACAGCTCGAACTCTTCGCCATCGATGGTGAAGGCCACCGTGTGCGGGATGCGCCTGGTGAAGATCTTGCGGGCTTCCCAGGTTCCGTCGTCGCCTCGCTCGGGGAAGTAGACCATCGCCTCCTTGGTGCGGCGCAGGTAGAAGGGCGCGCGCTGGCGGCTCATGGCCTCGCGAATCGAGCGCACGTCGGCGTATGCATCTCGGTCGAGGAGCTGCAAGAAGAGGGTGAAATTGACCGGATCCCCCTTGTGGGGCGTGGCGGTGAGCAGCAGGTAGTGGTCGGATGTGTCGCGCAGCAGCTCGCCCAGCTTGTAGCGCAGGCTCTTATGCGTCGCGTCGCGGGCCGACATGCGGTGGGCCTCGTCGACGATGACGAGATCCCAGTGGACCTGGCGTAGCCCGGGCAGGACGTCGTCTCGCTTGGCGAGGTCAAGGGAAGTGATGACCTTCTTCTGCTCGATCCACAGGTTGACACCGAACTGATCGCGCAGGTCGCTGCCCTTGAGCACCAGGAACTTTTCGTCGAATTTCTCCTTGAGCTCGCGCTGCCACTGGAAGGCGAGGTTGGCGGGAGCGACGATGAGGATGCGCTCGGCGAGACCGCGCAGCTGCAGCTCGCGGATGAGGAGTCCCGCCATGATGGTCTTGCCTGCGCCCGCGTCATCGGCGAGCAGAAAGCGGACCCTGGCGAGCTTCAACAGATGGTCGTAAACAGCCTCGAGTTGGTGAGGAAGAGGATCGACCCTGGAAATCGACAGACCAAAGTAGGGGTCGAATTCCCAAGCAATTCCGAGGGCAAATGCCTGTAGGCCGAGACGCAGAAGCCTACCGTCGCCATCGTAGCCAAATCCCGGCTGGTAAATGGAAAGGGAGGCGAGATCCTCCGCTGTCAGCTTGACTTTGCGAAAAAGCTCAGTCCGGGTACCAACGAGGCCAGCCATCCAGGAACCATCGGCACACTCGCGCACGGTCTCTACTCGCATCGGTTCGCTGAATAGGGCCCCTTCGAGGATCTGGGATTCCTGGAGAAAGCAAGCAATACTCATCCAGAGTCTTCTTCTATCTTACTGCTATTCATGTACTCTTTCCGCGGAAGCTGAATAGGGTTCTTCGTACTCCAGCGCTGCAACAAGATCTGCGAGTCTCATCTTACTGGAAACGCCAAGGATTCGATCTCGCGCTCCTGGGTCGGCCGTCGTCACCACCGTCTCCTCCACCACACCTCCACTGAAATCGACGGCAAAAAGCACGAGCCGATGGAAATGCTGGTAATCGACACTCCCGAAGAGCACATCGGCGTGCTGACCCAGAAGCTCGGACCACGCAAAGGCAAGATGCTGAAAATGGCCAGCTATGGCTCGGGCCGAGTGCGGCTCGAATTCCGGGTACCATCGCGGGGCCTGATCGGCTTCCGCACCGAGTTCCTCACCGACACCCGCGGCACCGGCATCATGAACCACCGCTTCGACGGCTGGGAGCCCTGGCAGGGAGACATCCCCCACCGCTCCACCGGCTCGCTGGTCGCTGACCGCGCTGGCAAGACCACCTCCTACGCGATCGAAAACCTCCAGCCCCGCGGCACCCTGCTGGTCGGTCCCACCACCGAAGTCTACGAAGGCATGATCGTCGGCGAGCACTCCCGTTCCAACGACCTCGATGTCAACATCACCAAAGAAAAGCGGCTGAGCAACATGCGCTCCTCCACTTCCGACATCTACGAACGCCTGGTCCCCCACCGCCGCTTAAGCCTCGAACAGGCCCTGGAGATGATCCGCCAAGACGAAGCGGTCGAGGTGACGCCGAAGAGCTTCCGCCTGCGCAAGAAGCTGCTGCGAGCGGTGGATCGCAAGCGCAAGAATCGCTAAGGGTGGACAGGGCAGCGCCCACAAGACGCCTTGCCCATCACACAACGTCTTGTGTAAGCTAATGCCGAGGAGGTCACCATGGCGACGAACTTGGCTTTGGACGACACGCTGATTCAGGAGGCTGTTGAGGTAGGCCATCACCGGTCCAAGAAGGCAGCGGTCACCGCGGCGCTTGATGAGTACGTCAAGAGCCGTCGACGGCTGGCCATTCTCGACTGGATGGGTCGCGTCGATTACTACGCCGACTACGATCACAAGCAGCTGCGCCGGGCCAGCTCAGAGTGATTGTCCTAGTCGACACCACGATCTGGTCCCTGGCGCTTCGCCGGCGGCCTGGCGTTCTGGGGTCAGGCGAACGATTGCTGGTCGAGGAGTGGGTTCGGCTAGTGCGCTCTGGCGAGGCGGTTCTGATCGGCCCGATCCGCCAAGAGATCCTCTCGGGAATCCGCTCCCAGCGTAGCTTTGATGCGATACAAGAGAGCCTCGGCGATTTCAGATATGTCGAGATCCTAGCTACCGATTACGATCAGGCGGCCTGCTTTTTCAACCGTTGCCGCAGCCATGGCATTGCTGGCACAGCGGTCGATCTCCTGATCTGTGCCGTAGCTCACCGCGTCGACATCCCAGTCTTCACCACCGACGGCGACTTTCGCCGCTATGCACCGCATGTCGGGATCCGCTTGCACGGCTCGGCCTGATCTGTCTTTCGCTCCTGAGCCTGCGAAGGTCCTTGGGGGGCCCGAGGAGTCCAGAGAACTTCCCTCATCACTCGAGGCCGAGCCGCCGCCTGGCCTCCTGGTGGGAGACGTGCAACCCACCCTTGGCCTGACGGCGAGCCTCTGTGAGGCCACCGTCAATGTCATCGTCATCAGACTCATCATCGGCTGGAGCTGAACGCAGCGCGCGGAGAACCGGGTCCGTGGTAGTTCGAAGAGCCTCCGGGACGCGCTGCACCTTCGGCAGGTTGCCTTCCGGCAGATCGTCGGCGATTCGAAGAAGAACTTTTCGTGCAGTCATGACAGGTGGTCCGCGGGGACACTCGCCGGGCGAACCTGCATTACCACTCTTCAGTCCACTTCGAGGCGTAGCAGGTCGTTGGCCGCGACCGCCAGGCGACTGGCGATCTCTCCCACCCGAAGGGTGTACTCGCCCTCGGGCAGCCCGCCGATCACCAGCGGCAGCTCGGGACTCAACCAGGCTCCCACGCCGATGCGTTGGCGGAGAAGGGAGAGGTTCCAGCCGTCTGCAGAGATCAACTCCACCCAACCCTCCAGCTGCCGCGCTTCAAGCTTGACCGCTCCAGTCTCGCCAGACTCAAGATACAGCTGGCGAGTGCTGTCCAGATCCTCCCAGGCCCCTAGCACCCAACCACCATCGTCCACCGCAGCCGCTCGCAAGCGCCGCGGATAGGGCGGCCGAAGCTCGACCCGAGCGACCCCAGCGGAGTCCAAGGTCAGGCGACGACTCTGGTGGTCGTCCCGCTCGAGAAAAACGAAAGCACCGGCAGCCGGCCCGCCATCTTGTCGGCCGACACGGATTTCCACCACTTCCCGGGCTTCTTCGGCCAGCACCAAGTACACCGGCTCACGGTCTTCGGGGGCCACCACCACGACTTCGCTACTGCGCGCTCCTGCAAGGGCGAAGAGCTGCTGGACGCCCATCTCAAGACCGGTCAGGGTGAAGGCTCCGGCAGCGTCGGTGCGCGCCACCGCGATACCCCCCACCGTCTGCACTCGCGCCCCAGGCACCGGCTGGTCGGCGCTATCCAGCACCACCCCCGCGATCCTGCGGCCAGGAAAATTCAACCGCACCGCATGCACAGCTACCGCCGGCAGCTCGACCCTCTGCGGGGCGCTGACCGCCCCGGATTCGAGCCATAGCACGCTCCAGGTACCAGGCCGCAGACCCTCGCTGAAGAACTCTCCCGCGCCGTCGAGACTCACCTCCACCTGCGGCCGGCCAGCGCCGTAAATCTGCTGCGACCGCGCTCCGAGCGCCGACCGGCGATGATTGATCAGCCCATGTACCGCGGTGTCCTCAGCACTCTGCCACAGCAGCCTGCCGCCGCTGGCGGGCTCGCCCCCGACGGTCACCGAGCCGGACACCCGCAGGGGCGATTGCTGACAATCTACCTCGCTCAATCCGGCCTCGGGGACCTCGACCTGCTGCTCGCAGAGCAGTTTGCGATCGAGCAAGACCGAGATGTTGGCCAGCCCCGGCGGCACATGCAGAAACTCAGCCTGGCCATCGACCACGGTGGCCGACAGCATGTCCATCTCCATCCACCGGCGCCGCAGATCTAGACGCACGGTCGCACCATTGGCGACATCCTCGGCAAAGACCAGCACCCTGCTGCCGGCCTGCAAGTAGATCTCTCCCAGATCAAGCAGCGACTCTTCGGTGTCGACCGTCAGGTGGCGACGGGCCAGGCCTGGAGCGTCGATGCGTAGCAGGGTTGGCTGCCGCGGCAGGCCGGTGAACTCGAACTCACCCGTGGCGCCGCTCTGCGCCTGCAGCAGATCCCCCTGAGCCCAGGCGACCAGCGCCCCCTGCTCCCCCAAGCGCGGCGCCCACACCCTGGCGCCAGTGATCGCCGAGCCGTCAGTTTGGCGCAACAGCCGGCCCCGAACTTCGACGCCCTGCGGCGCCAGCAAGTCACCGAGGTCGCGAAGCTCCCCGCGGCGGCCGGATTGCAGGTGAACCGCCAGCTCGCGGGTTCTCAAGGAGCGCAACAGCAGGCGGCTCGGCAGGCCGGGCTGCAAGTCGAGTTCGAAACGCCCATCAGATTGCAAATCGTAATCTTGATAGTGATGGCCATGCTCCACCCGCACGCTGCCGGCAGCGACCGCCACCCCCTCTGCATCCAGCAATCTGCCGGTGACTCCAAAAGCCCGTTGCAACACCACCACCGGCGGCTCTTTGGGAAAGGGCGGCTGCACGGTGGGGCTGGCTGCGAGATGGCCGGCGGCGCTGACCTCCAGACGCAGGGGCTCGCTGGCGGAGACTCCGGCGAGCCGCGCCTGGCCGGCGGCGTCAGTGGTGGCCGTACGTCCGCCCCCAGCGCTGAGGGCCGCGCCCGCCACCGCCCGGCCCCTATCGTCGCGCACGATCAGCACCAGCGTTGCAGCGGATTGCAGCGTCACCTCGCCCAGGTCGGCGCTGCCCGCCGCCAGGTCGAGACGAGTCTGGAAGGGCGCGAAGCCATCGCGGTGAGCCAACAGTCCGGCTTCACCAGCGGGCAAGCCGGCCAAGGACCAGGCCCCCGAGGGATCGCTGGTAGTCCCCCGTCCGGCCAAGGCAGCATCGCCCGCCAGCCACACCTCTGCCTTGACCTCCACCCCCTCCAGGCCCTCACCCGCCGGGTCTAGAAATCGGCCGCGGACCGTGGCTCCGACTGGCAGCTGGACCCTCGGTGGTAAGGCTACCACCCGGCCGTCCCACGCCACCGAGGCGTGCTGCCGCTCACTGAGGATCAACTTCAGCGAGGCATGGTCCGGCAACGCTTGCAGCTCGACCGCACCCCCGGGCCCGGCGACCCACTGCGCCCACACTCCGCCACCCTTGCCAGTGCTGGCAACCGCCAATGCGGTCACCGCCGAGCTGGCCAACGGCTGGCGATCCGCACCGACAATCTGAAGGAAGTGATTTTCAGCCACCTCCGCCACGAGCACCGCCCGCTGTTGCCTCGGCCGTACATCCAGCCACCAAGATCCCTGATCCTCGCCCACCAGCCGCAGTCGCCAGGGGCGACCGTCACGAGGCAAACGAAGCACCGAACGACCGCCCAATTGCCAGGCCGGCAACAGCGCTTCCGGCACCTGCTGCCACATCTCCAGCGGCGCCGCTCGCAGACTCAGCGCCGCCTCACCCTGCTGCGCCCCACGGACCCGTACTTCCAGGGTCTGCGCCGCCGGGGCAGTCTCCCAAGCAGCCAGCTCTGCCGGCGCCAAGCGCACCGGCGGCGAGGCCTCGCTCCACAGCCAGACTTGCTCGAGCCCCGCCGGCAACTCACTCGGCAAGGTGTCGACCGCTTCAAAACGACCCTGCGAGAACACCAGGACCGCCGCCGCTTGCAGATCGCTGCAAGGGAGCAAGAACAAAGTCAAAGCCAAGGCGATGGGAAAGGTTACTTTGACAGATCCGTTCATAGCAGGAACTCCGCAAACACCAGCTTCGAGGGCGTGGCTTTAGTCTTATGAGGCAAGGTGGCACCACTTTGGTAGAGCAGAAATACCGCTTCCTTGCCTCTGAGATCGGCATGCAAATGCCCATGGTCGGAAGGAAAAGTCAGTGGCAGATCGAGCCACAGCGGTGGCTTACCGCGGTAGAGCACCACCAGCCGCCAAGACACCACCCCGGCGCCTGAGACCCGGCGAGTGATCAGGCCGATCTCGCCACCGACCGGCAAGATCTCATCAACGATCTCAAATTGGTTGATCCAAGCACGACGGGCGAGCACGTCTCGCGACAGGAGGTCCCTCTTCTCTTCCGAGTGGTCGCAGCGCATGCCAATACCCAAGGGCTCGGTCTCCCAGGTGTAGACCTGCTTGGCGGATGCGTCGAGCAGAAAGACATCAGGTTCCGCGCCGGGCACCAGCACCAGGGAGCCATCGGCGAGGAAACGCAAGACTCCCAGCTCACTGACACGGCAGAAATCAAAGGCCCGTGCGCCAGGGCCGGTCTGCGAAAATTGAATTGGGCGAAACTCGACCGACTCTCGCCCCAGCCTGGCCAGCCAGCCGATGCCGCCAGTGGGTGCCAGCTGGCGGTCGTCATCACGGCGGATACCCAGCACTGCCAGCCGATCTCCGAACAGGGCGATGTCCTCAACAAACTCGAAGTACTGCTTATCCGCCAACCCCTCAGCCTGACCGTGACGCCGCCAACCGACCTCGTAGATCAAAGAGGCTACCCCCAAGTAGCTGTCAGAACGGGCCAGGAGACTGGTCATGACCACCTCCCCTGATCCGTGCCCAGTACGGCTGAGAATCCTCGGCGCCGCCTCGTCAAGAGAATAGTTCACTGCCCCAAACGGAGAGACTGCGAGAAAAACCGCCTTTCCCTCAGCCCAGCGGACATCCTGTGCCGCTGCAATATCGCCTCTGAGTAGCAACTCCGACTGGACTTTGACCTCCAGGCTTTGGAGGACGGTCGGGGCCAGCATTAGAGCCGAGAACTGAACGAACGCCAGGACTGCCCGCCAGCACTCGCGTATACCGAGGATTCCCACCTTCAGCCCCCGTCAGGGCCTGCAGCTAGATCCGTTGGTGACGCAGTAGCCGCCGGTCTTGTTCTCGACACACTCCGTACAGCCGCCACCACTGCCCCCGCACCAGTAACTACCTCCAGCGCTCACGATCCCGGAGTTGGAATAAGTCTCACAGCCAGCGCCTTCAAGGGTCAGGGCTCCAGTCACCAAGATCACCGCGGACAGTCCGGATAGAAGTACTTTTCTTGCGCGCATAATCCAGCCTCCAAAACAAAAGAGTTTTCTGCTTAGTGTTTCTCAAACAGGGCCAAGGAACGACAAGAGGCGGGCAAGGCGGCGCACGGCATTCGGGCAGGAGCGGACGAGTATTATTTCGCAAGCTGCCTCCAACAACAATAGAGAGTCCAGCGTGGCTGCTCAAGGACCGACAAAAACCATTTGGTAACAAGAGAGCCGGACCAAGCGCCACTCGGCCCCCTCCTTGCCGAGGGCAGCCAGCACTTCTTGCATGCGCCGATCAAAAACTCTCAAAAAACGATTGCAACGTACCACAAGCGGCAGAGAGAGTCCAGGCCGGATCCGTGGCAGCGGAGGCAGCGCCGGGGTGGTGCCACTCATTTCTCGCCGATCAGCCGCCCGCACCCGATGCAGCGGTTGAGTCCATCCCTAATCGAGGCGTGCTCGCCGTCATTCAGCGCGCCAGACAGGCGCCCATAGTAGTTGCTCATCGCCGAAACGCAGCCGGCGGTCCGTCCCAGCCGCTCGGCGATGAGCCTGTCCGGTGCCGTACTGCCAAGGAGGTGCCAGTCATTTCATCGGCCGTCATTTCTTCGGGGCATGCTCGCCGCCATCAGGACGCCACAGAGGCACCTCATAGTAGTGGCGCATCGTCCTGATGTTGCCGACTGGCCGTCCCAGCCGCTCGGCGATGACCCGGTCCGGTGCCGTACCGAGCAGGGCGATCTCCTCGGGCTTCCACTTGCGCTGCTGACGCACGGCCGGAATCCCCATGGCGGACCGTATTGCGCCAACCCTTGTCTTCGACAAACCGACATCCTGGGCGATCTCTTTGTCGGTATCGCGGCCGAGCCGAGCCACCAGCTGAGGCGTCCAGCGCAGCTCCGGCTCGGAAGCCGCTGTGATGCCCTGCTCTGCTCGAAGTTTGGCGATGGTGGGCCTCGACAGACCGGTACGTGCGCGAACCTCTTTGCTCGGCAGCCCGAGCAACGCGTTCAGCTCGGGAGTTCTCACCACGGACAGCTTGGCATGCGGCTTGGCAGCGATGCCGAGTTCCTGGCGTTTCTTGCCAGCGCTCGCTGGCGACATGCCGTGCCGGTGCGCGATCGCGGTATCGCTCTCCTTGCCGAGCCGCTCGGTCATCTCGTCGCTCCAGACGATCGGTGGCCCCTTGGGGTTGTGTGCCTCGATGCCGAATTGCTGACGCTTGATGGTTACCGACGACGCGGCGATCCCAAATCGCTTGGCCGCCGCCCGATCTGTCATCGTGCCGAGCAGAGCCTTTCGTTTCTCTGTCCAACGAAAGCGGTTGGGGGATGAGTGCGGCGGAGGGTTGCAAGCAGCGATGCCAAGCACAATCCGCTTGCGAGTGACCGTCTCTTTGCACACGCCGAGCTGCTCAGCGACAGCGCGGTCACTGTCGGCTCCCAAGCTGGCGATCATCTCGTCGGTCCACACCACGTCAGGGCGCCGTGGGCGAAAGGCGGATATCCCGCGTCGAATCCGCTCGCGACGGACCTTGGTGCCGCTGATCCCGAATTTTTTGCCGAGCGTCTCGTCAGGGGCCTCGCCGAGCAGAGCAACCAGCCGCGCGGGACAACGAAACCGCTTCCTGGCAATTGGCTGGCGCTCGATCTCCACCCGCCTGGCGGGCGCCGGCGGCCGGTCTTGCGCCGGCTGTTCGCGCATCCGTAGGAGGCCCTCGGTGAGGGAACGATGGCGCCCTGGTTCTGTGCGGCGGCGTGCTCTCGGAGGTGTGGAGGACTTGGACATCGTGGCAATCCGAAGGAGAGTAGAGAGAGAGGGTGACAAGTCACTTCTCGGCTAGCTACGGGGAGAGTCTATCGCTTCATCCTGAAGTGCAGGCGGATCCGATCACGGCGACAGATCACCAGACTCGAAATCGTCAGCAAAGACCTCTTCACGGCTCGACAAAGACGCGCGAGAGCGCGGCCCTCAGCGTAAACTGGCCGCGACATGGGCGGAGACTCTAGCACTGGCGGCACGATTCTGGTGACCGGTGCCGCCGGCAAGACAGGCCGGGCGGTGCTGCGAGCATTGCGCGACTGCGAAGCACCGGCTCGGGCACTGGTGCGGCGGCGCGAGCAGGAGGAGGTGGCGCGAGCCGCCGGCGCCAGGGACGTGATGCGCGGGGATCTCCGCGATCCGCAGGCGATGGTGCAGGCTACCGCTGGTGCGGCGGCGGTGTACCACATCGCTCCCAACATGAGCCCCGACGAAATCGAGATCGGTCGCACCGTTCTTGCCGCCGCGCACCGGGCGGGAGTGCGCCGGTTCGTCTTCCACTCGGTCCTCCACCCGCAGACCGAGGCCATGTCACACCACTGGCGCAAGCTCCGGGTCGAGGAGCAGCTGCTCGAGACGGGCTTGCCCTTCACCATCTTGCAACCGGCCGCCTACATGCAGAACGTCCTGGCCCAGCGGCAGCGCCTGCTCGAGGAAGGCAGCTACTCGGTTCCCTACGACAGAGCGACCCGGATCGCCATGGTGGACTTGGTGGACGTGGCCGAGGTGGCGGCCAAGGTGCTGACGGAGGACGGCCACCTCGGCGCCACCTACGAGCTTTGCGCCGAGAATCTGACCCAGGACGAAGTCGCGGCCCAGCTGGGAGAGGCGCTCGGCCGCCCGATTCGCGCCGTCACTGTCCCCCTCGAGCGGTGGCGAGCGCAAGCGCGATCCTCCGGGCTGGACGAAGCGCGGTGTGAGGCCCTGCTCACCATGTTCCGCTTCTACCAGCGTCACGGTTTCACTGGCAACCGCAACGTGCTGCGCTGGCTGCTGGGCCGCGAGCCCACGAGCTTCCGCGATTTCGCCTCGAGGGCTGCTCAGTCCCGGACACCTGTGGGATGACTGGAGCGGTCTGAGATGCTGCTCGCCAGGACCTACGCACTACAGCTGCTGCAGGTGCCACTCACTTCTTGGCAGCCTGAAGACCTAGCTCGGAAGATAAGCCCGCATCTGCCCACTATCCACTAGGCTCAACCATTGCTCCGCCAACCGCCTGGCGAAGGTCTGATCTTCGATCAGCACCCCTACTTCGAGGTTGCGGTAGAGGCCGCGGTCGGTGAAGTTGGCGGAGCTGACCAGCACCCAGCGATGGTCGACGACGGCGCATTTGGCATGCAGGCTGGCAAGGGCGCCGGGGGCGATGGTGCGGGGGTCGTAGTAGAGCGCCGGGCGGGGCAGGCCGAAGGGCCAGTTGTCGGCGTAGAAGCGTTCGCAGGCCTGGCTGGCGTGGCGTTGGGGATCGCTACCTCGGGGGGCACGTTCGATATCGAGGAAGAAAGTGGCCTCGACCCCTCTCTCGACCATCACCCGATGCAGCGGCCGCAACAGCTCGGCGCCGTGGTCGAAGCGGTAGCCGCCGACCAACACCTGCTGCTCGGCCTTGCTGAACAGCTCGCGCACCACCACCGCGCTGTCGCGGGCCGGGCGCAGACCGGCTTCAGGGCCGGTCCACACCAGCTCGAGGTGGGAGCTGGGGTGATGGCGGCGTTCGGCAATCACCGCCTCGAGGGCCGGCAAGGCCTGTTCCGCGGCGAGAGCCTCGAGGGGACCCAGGCGATCGGCCAGCTGGGCCAGGCCCAGGGTGGTCAGCGAGGCGGCGTCGAGTTGGCGGATCTTGCCGTGCCGCAGGGCTCGCCGCAGCAGCTCGAGGTCGGCGGTGGCGACACCGGTCAGACCGAGATCAGGCACCTAGGTCGGCCACCGAGAAGTAGGCCAGGTCGGCAGCCTGGCCCAGGGTGGGCACCAGCAGAGCGCGGTCGAGGAAGCGGTTGAAGCGCTCGCAGGAGGGCTCGGCGATGAACAGGCAGCCGTGGCAGGCAGCCCCTTCAAGGAAGCGTTCGGCGTAGTCGCCATCGGGGGAGTGGCTACCGCAGACCGGGTCGTTGGCGCACAGCGAGCCCAGGTCGAGCGCCCGCCTGAGGTGCTGGACAATCCGCCGGCCTTCCTCGACCAATCCTCCCAGAGTGCCCTCGGTGCCAGCCGAACCGGTCGACAGCAAGACCCCGGCCATCGGCCGCTCGCCGTCGTGAGCGGCGCAGTAGATGCGCTCGCGGATCGCCGCCGAGGGGTAGCCGCAGCGCAGTGAGATGGCGTTGATCAGCAGGTGGGAGAGGGAGTGCAGCAGGTAGAAACGGACGCCGGGATAGACTAGGTGGGAATCCGTGAGACCCCTGCTCCAGGCGGCAAAGCCGGCTTGCAGCTGGCGATCTCGCTCGATCACCGCCGGCCGCTGCTCCCAGGCGTACAAGCGCTCCTCATCGAGCTCGATCAGCACCCCCTCGCCGCGGATCTCGCTAGCCGGCAGCCAGTCGGTGCTCAGGCCGAGGCGCTGGGATTGCACGCCGAGGTCGAACTCGCCTTCGAGGTCAGGGGTCACCGGCTCCAGGCGGGTGAACCCCACCTGCACCCGCACCTCGCGCAGCTTGGGCGCCAGCACCAGGCTGGCAAGCCCTTCCGGCAAGCCCGCCGCAGGTAGAAAGCGACGGGCGAAGAAGTCCACTCCGGGAGGCGGCAACTCGCCGGGACGCTCATCGGGCTGGGCGCGGAAATGCTCGATCTCGGCGCTGCGCAAGGCCAGGCGTGGCATCGCCTCGCCACGACGAATGGCGGCAATGGTGGCCAGCACCTCCTGATCGGAACCAGCGACCGCCGCCCTGACCTTGGGCACCCTGCGCAAGGCCGGCAGATCCTCGGCGGTGGCCTCGGACAGCACGTCCCACACCCCGCGGACCCGCTCTTCCAGCTGCCGCGCCGGATCGGGGATCGACAGGGCGCTGACGATCTGGGCAAAGTAGGCATTCGAGGCGCTGCGCACCAACAGTCGCTGGCGTTGATCGCAGGTCTCACGCCCCTCGACGCCGAGCCACGGACGGTGGCCGGGGCAGGGCAAGGCGAGATCGTGGATCATTGCTCGCGACAGCCGCTGGCCGGCGCTGCAAGCGTCACAGACCACCCGGATCTCCGAGAAGTCGCCGGTGACGCCTTCGAGCAGCCGCAGCCGGGGCGCGGAACAGTGAGTCTTGGACTCGAGATGAGCGAAGCGGATCCAGGGAAAGTCTTGCAGGTGGCCATCGCTACAGGCGCTGAGGAAGCGCACCGGCACGGTCTCCGACGGCTTGTCCCGGCCGCAGTCGTGGACGTAGCGCTGGCGCTTCAGCAGCAGGGCATGCTTGCCGACCAGGGCGCGACAGCGGGGATTCTGGCAGACGAACCAATTCGGCAGCTGCAAGGCCTGGACGCCATTCCACCGACCCGGCTCGCCATCGAGGCAGGCCGGCGGCAGGCGAAAGGGCTGATCTTCCGCCAAGTGGATCGGCGGCTCAATCTGGGCCAGGCGCTCCACCAGCTTGTCGCGCAGCCGGGGCTCGGCGACCGTCGGCAGAGGGCGATTGCCAGCATAGCTCCAGAAGTCCAAGCCACCGACCACCACCGCGTGGTCGAGCAGGTCCACCAACGAGCCAGGGCCATAGGTGCCGACCATCTGGCTACGGCGGATCTCGCCCTGGGGTGGCTCGCTGCGGCGCCGTCGGCGGCTCATCGCCCACCCCCGCCGAGGGGCTGGCGCTCCAGCCACAGGTGGACGGTGGGCTCGACATCGCGCATCGAAGTCGGCGCCGCGAAGCGAGCCTCCTCAGGGCCGCGATCGGCCGCCGTCTCGTCGAGGACGGTGAAGAGCAGCGGCGGTCCGCCGGAACGGTCGAGATCAAAGGGGGAGTAGCGCCGGCCACCGGCGGCGCCGCGCGCCTGCTCCATCACCAGCTGCCAGCTGTCGAGCAGCGCCTTGCCGATCTGCTCCAAGTCCCCGGTCCGCTGGCGCAGCGCCGCCTGGTCGAGGGAGCGGTGGCGACTGGCCCGCTCCACCAGCACCGCCACCGCCGCTTCGCCGAGCTGGCGGTGATCTTCGAGCTTCGTAACCGCCGGCCCGGGGGTCATCAGCGGATCGAGATGCCTCACCAGGGCAACCAGCGCGCCGGCCAGGCCGCGCTCCAGCGCCGGGCCGGAGAAGGGGGTCAGGCTCGACGCCTCGACATTGCGGTAGAAGCTCTCGTGGTAGGCGGTGAAGTGCTCGTAGTGGGAGCGATCGCGGGGCCGGTAGACGTTGAAGCAAGTCACCACCAACCCCGGTCTATCCTCCGGTTGGCGGCCCACCCGGCTCGACGCCTGGATGTACTCCGCGGTGGTCTTGGGCTGGCCCGCCACCACCATCAGGCCGAGGCGGCTGATGTCCACCCCCACCGAGATCATATTCGAGGCCAGCAGCACATCGACGTGATCGCGCTCGGCGTGGCCCCGGTCGAGCCGCGCCTTGGCCTCGGCGATGCGGCCGGTCGCCTCGCGGCTGGTCAGCTCTACCGGCTCGGCGGCCAGCCGGCGATCGCGCCACCAGCACCGCGGATCGGCGCCCTCGGGATGGCGACCGGTCTGCCGCCGGCAGCGCGACACCACCTCGTCTTCCACCAGCCGGCGCATGCCGCCGAGCTCGCGCAAGCTATTGAAATAGCCCACCAGAGTCATGTAGGCGTCGGCGGTGCTGTCACCACCGCGCTCCTGCCACAGCCGCTGGGCGGCGGTCAGCAAGATCACGTAGGTGCGCAGCAGCAGAGCCTTCATCGGCCGCCCAGGCGCCGCCAGACCGATGTAGAGCCGGCCCGGACTCTGGCGATCGACGGTAGCGAAGAAGGTCTCGCCGTCGTCGATCCCCGGCGGCGGAAAGATCGCCGGCGGCGCGGTGCGGCCAAACAGCGCCCGCACCTGCTCGGTGGCCTGGCGGACGGTGGCGGTAGCGGCGATCACCTTCGGCAAATAGGAAGAGCCCTCGCCGTCGCTGCTCCGGCAGAGAGCCTCGACGACGGTCTCGTAAAGCCCCACCATGGTGCCCAGGGGACCCGAGATCAGGTGCAGCTCGTCTTGCACAATCAGCTCCGGCGGCCGCAGGCCCTCCGGTAGCTGTCGGGCGTCGCGGGGCGGCTGATCGAGGGGGCCGTAGAACAAGCGTCCGTGTCGCCAGCTGGCGCGGCCGAAGAGCAGACCGGTTTCGCCACGCCAAGGCAGCATCGCCAGCT
Organism: Candidatus Multivoradales bacterium; assembly: GCA_965248925.1. Classification (GTDB taxonomy): domain Bacteria; phylum Acidobacteriota; class Thermoanaerobaculia; order Multivoradales; family J023; genus CBDFLE01. The sequence goes on from CBDFLE010000006.1 coordinate 861,957, forward strand.
TGTCGACCGTAGCCACCAGGAAGCAGGGCAGCTCGCGGTAGATCTGCTCGTCGACAAAGAGCACCGGCAGGCCCTCGGGGCTCTCGTCGACATGGAAGGGGCAGTCGTCGGCACCGCAGTGGACGTGTACCTCGGTGGGCTGCTGCTGCGGATGCACGCGCAAGCTGCCCGGTTCGAAAGGGGTCTTGCACCAGGGGCATTCACTGAGCGGGAAGGGCGAGCTGGCGGTGCGACCCCGGCTGTTCTTGTAGGCAGTGATCTGCCGCGCCACTTCCTTGATGGTGTTGGCCGTGGCGCTCCTGCCCACCCACAGGCCGATCGCAAAACGGGTCTGGCCGAGGCGCGCTGGCTGCTCGCGGCGCAGCAGCTCGAGGGCACAGATCAAGGTAGCGGCGCGGCCCAACTGATCGAGGGTTAGCAGGCGCAGGGTGTAGCGCAGCAAGATGGCGACCCCATCGCCACCGTCGAGACGCCCAGTACCGCGCAGGCGGCGCAACAGCAGAGTGACGGCAATTACCCCCAGATAGGCTTCGGTCTTGCCACCACCGGTGGGGAAATAGATCAGCTCCACCCGCTGGCGGTCGGGGTGGGCAGGGTCGGCGATCGAGGGCAGATTGAGCAGCAGGAAGGCGAGCTGGAAGAGGCGCCACTCAGGCACCATGCCGGGGCGGGCCGATCGCGCCTGCAGTGCCATCGCCCGGTTCATCCAGCCAAAGGCCAGGCGCGCCTCGGCATCGCCGGCCAGCAGCTCGATCCCCTGGCGAACACGCTGCGAGGCGCGCTGGGCGTCGGCCATCAGCTGATCACGGGTTCGGCGGCGGTTATCGCTGCCCGGATCGACTGTCGCCTGCTCGGCGATCCAGCTCTCGTAGGCCGCCGGCAGCGCTTCCAAGCCACGGCGCAAAGCCTCGGGATCGTCCAGCTCGGCGAGTTCCTCCATGCCGATGGTCAGTCCCTGCACCTGGACCGACTGCACCCGCCGGACCTCAGCGCGGGGGATCCAGGTGGTGCGCACCCGCCGCACCGGCTGACCCGCTGGCACCTCCGGCACCGCCACCGCCACACCGTGGCCGACAGCGACCTCAGTGCAGTGGCGGAACTGCAAATCGGCGATCAACTCGTCGGCATCCTCGGCGCTCTCGCCGCGCCAATTGGGCCGCGGTACGAACCCGTCGCCACACTCCAGCTCGAGGCTGACCTGGAACATGTAGCGCTCGTCGGCACGCCCCTGCTCCCCTTTGCCGCGGCGGTTGACCACGAAGAGGGACAGGGCCCGCGTGCCGGCAGCCAGACCCGGCGCCGCGGCGACCTCCAGCCGCCCTTGCAACCAGACACCGGCCGCCTCGGGCAGCTCGATACCGCGCGCCAACTGCGGCCGATCGAGGGGCAGGTCGAGGCTCAGCGGCAGCCGCGGCTGGCGACGCCAGAAACGCCGCTGGCGGCTCTCGCCGGTGGTCGGGTCCGAGTCCTCATGGTCTTCAGCCAAGTAGTCGGCCCAGCGCAAGGTGACGCGGACTTGGTCGTCACTCCCCTCCTGCCTCGCCGGCAGCAGCACCGACAAGCCGAGCGAAGCCGGCAGCAGATGACGCCGCTTCGGCCCGGCGTCGTCACTGCCAGCGTCCTCGTCGTCCAGGTCCGAGCCGGCGGCAGCGCCATCATCCAGCGGCTCGTTCTCGACCTCCCGCGCTTCCATCGGCGCCAGAAAACCGGTCAAATACCAGCGCGATGGCGGCAGGGGCAGCAGCTCGTCGCAGCGGTCGGGGCCGGTGGGGAGGTCGTAGGGACCGATCAGGTCGGCTTCGAGGGCGCGGACCAAGTACTCGCGGCTTTGAGTCAAATCGTTCGGCATAATCTTCTGCGGTCAACTGAGTCTTTTACACTCTTTTGCGAGGCAGCAAGGCAGGAGTCCCTCGGGCTTCTCACATCACTCGAGGCCGAGCTGCAATTTGGCTACCTTGTGGGAGATGTGCAACCCTTTCTTGGCTTCACGGCGAGCCGCTGCAAGGCCTCCGTCAAAGTCGTCGTCATCAGACTCGTCATCGGCCGGAGCCGACCGCAGCGCGCGGAGAACCGGGTCCGCGGTAGTCCGCAGAGCCTCCAGGACACGCTGCACCTCCGGCATTTTGTCCTCCGGCAGATCGTCGACGACTCGATGAATCGCTTCTCGTGCGGTCATACTGGGTCTAGTCTACAACGTGAACACCCTCAGCTATGGGGGTGCGTTCGCTGGCGCCGGATTGCGACGGCCTCGGCCATTCGCCAGCGGGACATCATCGCTGAGTCATCGCACCCACCCCCGGCGGGTGCAACCAGTCCAGCTTCGGCTCCTGAAGTACTGACTTGTCTGCCTAGAACAACCCCCCCTGCCCTGCATGCCCCTTCCCCCTCCCTTTCGCCACTGCTTTCTTCCCCCTACCCTTCTCCGCCGCCAGTCCGAGGCGCTTCTCTTCGGCTGCGCGGTCGGCGTTGAGCTGGAAAAGGCGGTCGATGATGTCGTCCTTGAAGGCTTCGAGGGCGCGGTGCTCGGCCGCAGTTTCGGGGGTGGTGAAGGGAGGTACGTCGATCTCGCCCCAGCCGTAGGCGGCGAGCACGGCACGGTCCATCTCGAGGTGTAGCTGGCGTAGCTCGGTGATGCGGGGGTCGGCTTCGCGGGGGTCTTTGAGGCGGTTGTAACATTGGGTGAGGCCCTGGCTGGTGTCTACCAGGTAGGTGGCGCGGGCCTGGTAGAGGCGCTGGCCGATGTCTTCCAGCTCGGGGATCTCGGCGCGCGGGTCGGGTTTTGGGAAGGGGAAGGTTTCGAAGCAGTCAGAGGCAGCGTATCTCAGGTCGGTTTTCATCGATGAGGATAGTAACCTGGCCCAGGCCTCATGGGGGCGAGATTGTAGAACCGCGAAAGCAGCAGAGCTTTCTAATGCGAACACATTCAGGGCTTCTGAAAAAACTCGATCAGTCGGCTGCGTCGAGAAAATTAAGTGTTTTGAGTGTCGCGAACTAACCAAGCAGAGACGCTGGCTCTTTATAGCAGAATAAAGCTCTCTACGAGAACGCCAGTGATGCCACCAAGGCCAAGCTGCCATAGCTTTGGTCTTTCGAGCCCTTTCTGGTTTAACCCGCTCACCAAGAATTTCAAGGAGGTCAGGCCAGGTGCTGGCTTCGTCGAGACTCATCTCGCCGAAACTAATCACATACCGACGATGTGTTTGCCTTGGTCGTGTGTTTACCTCTTCGCCGCCGAGATAAGGAAAAATCCTGTCCTCATTTCTTGGGTCGCGGCCGATGAACTCTTGACGTTCATCTGGTTTCAACGTGAAGCCCATTCCTAAGACAATGGAGCCCTGGAAGCATAAGTCTCGGTTTTGCCAGAGTTTCCTGGGGTCAGGCCGCTCAACTTTAGGGCGTAGTCGGGAGTTGATTGCCTTCACGTCGATGCCATCGAGCCGACTTGGCCCGAGGGTTTGGGCCGGACTTCCTTTGGCCAGATGCACGACCGAAACGATCACTGCAGCGGATCCGGGCCATGGCTGTGTGCGAGTGGCATCATAGATCCTGAGTCCTTCCCTAGCGACCAACGGTTGCAGACCACTGGCCCGTGTATCACCTTGAGCAACAGTGTTCGTCGCAATGAGGCCGATCGTTCCGTGGGCCCCAAGTAGGGTATTGGCGCGCAGAAAGAAATGAGCAACTAGGTCTCCATTCTTGCCGGCTTGGTGCAACATATCGAGCCAATCACTGAATTCCGCTCCGTGATTGGTTGAGATCATCTTCCCACCCAAGAACGGCGGATTGCCGACGAAGCCATCGATGAAGGCGGCGTGGTTCACCCGGTCGCCATCCAGCGGATCGGGCCGGTCGGCGTAGAAGACTTCGGGGAATTCGAGCATCCAGTGGAAGACCGGCAGCCGCTGGCGGATCTGCGCTTGCATCTGCCGCAGCTCCTCGGGAGGGCGGCCGGTGTCGCCGCGCAACCATTCGTCGACCTGAACCAGGCGCTCGCCGAGCTCGCGCAGGCGGTCTTTCTTCTTGCCGTGGGCGAAGAAGGCTCCCACCACCAAGTCGCCGATCAGCCGGGCGTGGGCCAGGGCGTCGTTGGCGTCGCGCAGCAGGCGGACTTTCTCGTGCTGCGCCGACTCGCCCTCGCCGGCCAAGTCGAGGATCTGCTGGCGCAGGGAGATGGCCTCGTCGAGGGCCTGCTCGAGGGCCTGTGAGGCCAGGGTCTGCTGCCCCTCCGGCTGCCAGTGGAAGCCGCGCAGCTGCTCGAAGTCGAGGCCGACCAGCGAGTCGCCCCAACGCAAGGCATGGTCGAGGAAGGTGAAGGGCAGGTCGCGGGCCAGGGTCTCGAGCCATAGGGAGAGCTTGGCCAAGTCGACCGCGAAGCGGTTCTTGTCGACCCCGTAGAGGCAGCGCTGGGCCACCAGCCGGCGGGCGTGATTGAAGACGTCCCCGTGCGCCGCGGCGATCAGCTCCACCCTCCCCTCGCGAGTCCAGGCCGCCACTACCCTCTCGGCCAGCCAACGGCAAGTCTCGACCAGGAAGGCCCCCGAACCCATCGCCGGATCGCAGATCTTCAGCTGCAGCAGATGCTCGGCGGAAGGCTCTTCGCCGAGGGCCGCCACCAGTGGCTCCAATGTGCGGGCGACAATCGGCGCCGACAAGGAACGCGGGGTGTAGTGGCTGGAGGTGCGGCGGCGCTCGGGACCGGGTTGCAAGACCAGGCGGCCGGCCGGGGCGGGGGTGGTGCCCTTGAGGGCGAAGGCCCGGAGCCCGGCCAGCAGCTCGGCCGGGTCGGCGGCCTTCGACAACGCCTTGGCCAGCTTGTTGGCCGCCGCCCGCAACAACCCGGCCTGCTCTTGCAGCCAGGCGGCACGGCGCGGTGGCGGCACCTCGAAGAGGGCCGCCGACTCGACCCAGAAACGGCTCGGTCGCACGCACACCGCCGACGAATAGACCCGCTCTACCCGGTAACCCATCAACGCCTCGTAAACACTACCGATCTGCTCGACATCGAGACTGCGATAGCTCAGTCGCTGGCCCTCGAAGATCACCAGCCGGCGCAGCAGCTGGAAGATGGCATGGTCGTCCACCGAAGGCACCCGCACCGCCGCCCGCTTCTCGACCACCTTGACCGGTGCCGAGCCACCCCGCGGCCAGCCCTCGAGGAAGGGGTAGGTGTTGGGGTCGAAGAGGTCGCCGCCGCGGGGCGGCATGCGGAAGTCACCGTGCTCGGCCCCCAACCAGACCATCCGAAAAAGAGCCAGCAAGCGATCCCAGGCGCCGAAGCGGCGATCCATCGAGTCGGGGTATTCGCCGGCATCGCGCTGCAGCTGTTCGAACAGGCCGAGCACCGAGTAGTGATTCTGGTAGACCGTGTGCTCCACCGGCACCAGGCTGCGATCTTCGGCGTAGAGCAGGAAGACCAGCCGCAGCAGCACGGTCAGCAGGCCGCCGTAGAGATGCTCGTCGTCGAGCCGCAGGGCGTCTTGCAGGCCATCGCTACCGTCGCGCTCGGCAGCGGCCTCGAAGCCGCTCAAGAGGGTCGCCAGGGCCTCGAAGACCTGCGCCGCCAGCGCCTCGGTGACGTTGGCCTGGCGCCGCCGGCTAGCGGCCAAAAGCGCCGGCAGCCGCGCCTCGGGGGGCCGGGTGCGGAAGCTCGGCCGGCCGAGCAACATCAACAGGGCGTCGAGGATCGGCCGGCCGCCGGTGGTGGCCATGTCGGCCACCTTGAAGGTCAGCCAGCCGCTCGACTCACCGTGGGGGGCGTAGATCAGGCGCAGAGCCTGGCCATTGCAAAGCAGGCCGATCGGCACCTGGCAGTGGCGCAGCAGGCGGTCGAGCTTGGCGGTGGGCGGATACCGCCAACTGCCGCCGGCGTCGGGGCGGTCGAAGTCGAGACCGTCGGGCAGGCGCTGGATCAGCAGCTCGTAGCCCGCCCCGGCGCGTTCCGACGCCGACGCCTGCTCGCTGAGCTCGCGGGGCTGCTTGCAGCGCAGGGCGAGGGTCGGCGCGAGGCGCTCGCGGCCCTCGGGCACCCACAGGGAGAGGGCCTCGGGCAAGGCGTCGTCGCGGTCGAAGTCGGCGGCCTCAAAGGCCAGCAACTCGGCATCCAAGAGCAGGCCATCGAGCTCGATCCTCAGGCTCTCTGTGGCAGCTGGATCGCTGGTGGACGGCGAGGCGAGGGGGCGGCAGTGGGCGCGCAGCCGGTCGCGGATCGCCAGCGGTCGGCGCTCCAGGCATTGGGCCTCCTCCAGCACCGGAATCGACACCACCAACCCCTCGCTGGGCTGCACCATGCCCAGCCACTGCTGGTGAAATTCTTGAGCGGTGTCGCGCATTCGTCTAGCTTCCCTCGGCCGGCTCAGCGCGAAGCCGGCCAGAGATAGATCAGCCCCACCGGCTCGAGGCGCGGCTTGAGCACCCGGTAGAGATCTTCCAACTCGGCCGGCTCGTCGGCAATTTCGCGGTCGATTCGCTGCAGGCGCTCGGCCATGTGCTGGCGGTCGTTCTGCCACTGCCGGCGCTGGGCACGCTCGGCATCGGTGAACTCGAAGGCCAGCTGCACCTGGAGCTCTTTCTCGATCGCCCGGCGCTGATCCTGGAGCAGCTGGCGCAGCTCGGCAGCCTCTTTCTTGCCGCGGGCGGCAAGCTGGCCCTCGGCACGGTGGGCCAGGCTATCGGCCTCTTCGCGCAGCCGCGGCCAAAGGGCCGCGAAAGTGCCGGCGGCCCGATCGAGCAAGCGGTGGCGGACCCGCTCGGGCAGCTGATCGAGGCTCGGGCGCTCTTCGAGCAGCCGCCACAGACGCTCGACCAGGCGGCGCTCGGCGGTCTCCTCGAGCAGCTCGGGGGCGGCTTCCTCGGCGGCCGTGCCGGCGAGCACCGCCGCCACCTGGATCAGCTGATCGTGCAGCCGGCTGGCACGGCGGCCGAAGAGAGTCAGCCGAGCACAGGCCACCACATGCAGCCGAGCGTCTTGCGGATCGAGCAAGGCGGTGACCCGCGACAGGTCGCCAGAGCCAAAGCCCTGGGCCAGAAAGCGTGACAGCAGGCGCCTGGCCAGAGGATGCTCGAGATGCATGTGGACCCGGTCGTCGCGGAGCCGGGAGGGGGCCTCGAAAACCAGCGGCAAGGGAGCCTGCTGGCGATGCTCCCACTGCGGCTGGCCGCGCTCGCGGGGTGGTCGCAGAGTATCGACGGTGGCTTGCCAGGATTCGGGCAGCTCGGGCAGCAGATAGCTACCGTCGCCGGCCGGCCGCAGGGGCTCGGCGCCGGCCAGGTCGAGGGCCTCGTCGAGGACCCGGCGGAGCAGCTCGGGACGGAAGCCAGTGGTCTCGCGGGAGCGGTTGAGGATCTTCCCGGCGCCGTCGATCTGGCGCTCCAGGCGGCGCAGCTGGCGCTGACTCTCGAGCTCGTCGAGCACCACCTGGCGGCGGCCGGCGGCGGCCTCGGCCTCTTCCAGTCGCTCGGCGGTGTGCGCATCGATACCGTCGGCCAGAGTGCTCTCGATCTGGTCGAGGATCACCGTGCCCAGCGAGCCCATCTCCTGCTGGATCACCTCGACCTTGCGCACCAGGGTGTCGAGCAGCCGATCTTCCGGCCGCTGGGGGTAGACGAAGTAGTGGCAGTAAACATCCTCGGCCGGTTGCAGGGTGCGGTCGATGCGGCCGTTGCGCTGCTCCAGCCGGGCCGGGTTCCAGGGCACGTCGTAGTGGAAGAGGTGGGCGCAGTAGCCCTGTAGATTGACCCCTTCGCGGGCGGCATCGGTGGCCAGCAAAACCCGCACCGGGTAGTCGCCGGGGGGACCGTTGAAAGCCCGTTGCAGGGCTTCGCGATGGCTATCGTCCATACCGCCGCGAAAGATCGCCAGCCGCTCAGAGCCCCGCTCGCTACCCTCGAAGGCGGTGCTCAGCAAGCGCTGGAGGAAACCCAGAGTGGCGGCGAATTCGGTGAAGACGATCAGCCGGCGATCAGCCCAGCGCCGATCCGGTGCAGCGGCGTCCTCGGCTACACCGCCGAAGCTCGCCGCCGGGCAGAGATGCTGCTGGATGAAGCGCAGCAGCTCGCGCGCCTTGGCATCGGGGGTCGAACGATAGCGCTCGGCCAAGACGACCATCTCATCGAGCTGCCGGCGCGCTTCGGTCGAGGTCGAGAGATGACGGGCGGCACCGGCGGCACGGAGGTCGAGCTGACGTTCGATCTCCTCCTCGTCCTGGCCGTAGGTGCCGCTGTCGACCTCGGCGGGGTCCTCGGCCAGGGCACTATCGAGGTCGAGCTGGTGGGTCGCAGCCTCGCTCTGGGCGATCCGCGCGACATGTTCGGCGTGCAGGCGCAGGGTGCGGCTGAAGGCCTCGACGCTCGACAGCAACCGCTGCTGCAAGCGGATCAAGGCGATGCGGCCGGCTCGCCGACTCGGCTTTGCCAGCTCGGCATAGGTCTGTAGGCGCCGGGCCAGGTCGATCTCAAAGGGCTCACCGTTGCCCAGCGGATGACGGGTCGGCGGCTGATCGGCCAGCAGCGAATCGAAAGCCAGCGAATGCCAGCCGCCATCCTGGTGGTGGAGCTCCAGGCGCAGCACATGACGAAGCGGCAGCTGGCTACCGCCGAGCTTCTTCAAGTCGCTCTTCAGCCGCCGCACCATCACCTTGTCGCGCTGCTCGGCGGTCACCGGCACACCGCGGGTGAAGCGCTGGGGATCGAGCAGCTCGAGCAGCGCTGAGAAGCTGTTCGAGTGGCCATTGTGCGGCGTCGCCGAAAGGAAAAGACGGTTCTCGAAACGGGGTGCGACATCGCGAATCACCCGGGTGATGCCGGAATCGACAGCGTAGCGGGTGGCGGTGGCGGGCGCGGCGACATGCGCCTCATCGAGGATCAACAAGCTCTTGCGGGCCCGCTCACCGAGGTGAGCCAGCAGCGGATCACGGTACTCGGGCCGGCGCAGCAGCTGGTGGGAGATGATGAAGCGTGAGTGGGTGGCCCAGGGAATCACCCCGAAGCCGCGCTCCTGCCGGCGGCGGGCGACCAGCTCACGGTTCATGATCTCGAAGTAAAGTCCGAAACGGCGCCACAGCTCATCGCGCCACTGCAAACAGATAGACGCCGGACAGATCACCAGCACGAAATCCACCCGCTGGCGCAGCCGCAGCTCTTGCAGTACCAAGCCGGCCTCGATGGTCTTGCCGAGACCGACGTCGTCGGCGATGAAGAGATTGGCCCGCGGCAGCCTGAGAGCCCGTTCGAGCGGCACCAGCTGGTGATTCATCAGCTTGATGCCGGCGCGAAACGGAGCCTGGAACAGCCGTGCCTCGGTGGCGGTGACGCTGTGCCAGCGCAAGGCGGCGAGGTAGGCGCCAAATCTCGACGGTGGATCGAGGTGCTCGGGCTGACCCAGGCCATCGGCCTCCTGCCGCAGCACTCGGGCGCCGAGTTCCAGCTCCCAGAACACCTCCAGACGGCGCCCCTGGGCGTCGTCGTCGAGCCCCACCAAACGCACCCGGTGAGCTGCCACCGGACCGCCGGAACGCGCCCCCGCAGTGGGTGGCACGACCTCTTCCACCAGGTACTGGCGGTGCCGCACTCGCACCACGTCGCCCGCGCGCGGCACCTCTCCGGGCTCGATCTGCGGCTCGAAAATCGCCCGCGGCGCGCTACCCTCCTCACCCCTGGCGGTCAGCAGGCGCTTCGCCAAAGGTTGGCGGGCACGCCCCGAATCGTCGAGCCCAAAGGCCCGGCAAGCGGCCTTCAACTCATCCCGCCGCAGCGCCACGAGCAAGGCCGCGAAATCCAAGCCGCCGGCCCTTACCAACACCTCGACCTGCCGCTCCTTGCGAGCGCCGGCCGGCACCGAAACACCCGCCGCCCGCCCGAGTTCGATCAAGCGCTCCCGGGTCAGAACAGACAATAAAGATGAAGTGTCTGGATTCACAGCGGCGCAATTCTACCGCTAGAGTCAGGCAGGTGCGTCTTGGCTAGTAAATTAAGGCGGCGATCAGATACATCTGCCAGGTTCAGATCGAAACCAGCAGAGTCGATCCCCAGGCGAGGCGTGCTTGCCGTCACTCAGAGCGCCAGACAGGCACCCCATAGTAGTTGCGAGTCGATGACACGCAGTTGGCCTCGCAGAGGAGGTGCCCTCAGAGGGGGTGCCAGTCATCTCTCAGCTACCGCTGAAATCAAAACCGCGCTCGCGATGCCAGGCGGCGGGATCGGCAAAGTAGGCCTCGACCGAAAGCCGGTCCACATCCGTCAGGCGCCCGGCATCAAGCGCCACCGCCATCGCCGTCGCGCGGTCGGTGACCGCCGCCAGCCGCGCACCCCGCCCGGCGAGCAACTCGGCGCCGCCCTGCTGGCGATCGAATAGCACAAGGGCCTCGGGAACAGTGGCTCCAACTTCCTCAAGAGCGTCGAGGAAGCCCAGCTTGCTGCCACCATCGGTGATCAGGTCCTCGACCAACAACACCCGCGAGCCGGGCTCCAAATAACCCTCAACGCGGGTGCCAATGCCGTACCCCTTGGGCTTCTTGCGGACATAGACCAGGGGCTTGCCGACCGCTTGTGCCAAGACTGCGGCATAGGGAATCCCTGCCGTCTCGCCGCCCGCGATAGCGTCGATCTCAAAGCTCCGGGACTGCCACAGCCGCCGGGCCGACGCCAAGTAGAGCTGCAGGAAGGCCGGATCGGAAACAGCCCGCCGGCAATTGACGTAGATAGGGCTACGATTCCCCGAAGCGAGGGTGAAGGGCTGGTCTGAGTCGACTCGCACAGCCTCCATCTCCCATAGGGCAAGAGCCGCAGCTTCGGAGAGTCGATCGAGAATCAGGTCGGGTGTAGGATGTTGGCTCATTGGGACAGCGGATCATATAGCGGATTCGACTCGATCGCATATGCTGTTGTGCTATAGTCCTGCTCACTCAAGACTGCGGAACGTTGGGACCAACACCCTGGGAACCTGAATTCACCATGACGATTGACGCTTACCAACGGGAATACGAGAGGCTTCGCCTCTCAAGCATCGAGCAGATGGCGCAAGGTCGGGCTAAGGTGGCGGAGCAGACCTGCCGCCAAGCCCTCTCACTGGCCCAAGATCATAGGAATCAGGATCTCGCAGACCTCGCCATCTGCAACCTAAGCTATGTGCTCATTGAGCAGCATCGGGGGCATGAGACGGTAGGGCAGCTGCAACAGATTCTGATGCGCAGTAGTTGTCCCCGCAACAAGCATCTGGCCGCCTACAACATCTCCCTCTACTACGATCAGGCCAAGACTTACGCCAAGGGTCTTCGCTATGCGCGTCTCGCTCTGCAACACGCTCAACAACTTGACGTGGAAGAGTTGATCGCCCGAAGTCACAACCTCTTGGCCAACGCTTTGCTGATCGAGAGCTATTTTGACGAAGCTAGGACTCACTACCAGCAAGCCTTGGCTCACACTCTTTCGAGCCCTGCTGAAACTAATCAGCAGTTGCTCCATGAGAGAGGCTACATCCTGGCCAATTTGGGCTACTGCAATCTGTCCATCGGTGAGTTCGAACTCGGGTTCAGCCACTTGTTCCAATGCCTCAAAATGTCTCGGCGGATGAAACCACGGTGCGAGTCCATGGTTGGCCGAACCCATCTCAGCCTTTGCTACGGGTATCTGGAGATAGCTCGATTCCGTCGTGCCCGTCAACACGGTCAAACAGCGATGGAATGCGCTAGCGGGGCAAAGGATCAAGAAGCCCTGATGAAAGCGCTCTACCTGCTTGGGGAGACTGAGAAGCTGGCGGGCAACGACCAGCTAGCTTTCGAGTATTTCGACCAGCTCCAGCAAGACTTCCATCCTGAGAATCCGGCGCTGCCGGACCTGCTGATGGCGACCGACGCACGCAAACTGATCAATCTGATGGTCTGACAATGAGCAACAAGACAATTTCGCTAGTCGTCCTATTCTCGGTTCTGATCTCCGGTCCACTGACCGCCGAGACTCAACCAACGCAGTCCTTGCTCGGGGCCAGTGGGCAGGTCTACGAGATTTATTCGGGCACCTTCGGCGAGCTGTTCCCAGGCGACCACAGTCGAGATCCTGATTTCCCAGTGCTAGCACTCGACACCCTCATCCCAGGAAGCACCGCCAGACGCCTTCTGGTACCGAGCACCGGCAGCTCGGTGCTCGAGTCTGCCCCAAGGCTGATCTACGACCGCGCTTCTGACCAGCTAAACGTGGTCTGGAACGCCGTCCGGCCAAGTGGCGAGCTACGTATCCACCTGACTAGCTATAGCGAGGGAGGCTGGGGAGCCGAAGTGCTTGAGCTCTATCGCAGCAGTAGCAGCCAGATCAGCGAACCGCAGGTGGCCCTGACCCGCGACGCTTACAACCTGTCCGCTGGCGAAGGCCAGGTGTTGAGCGCGGAGCGCGCCACCCTGCACCTTTTGTGGCAAGAGCGCGATGACAATTCGGTGGCGGTCAAGTACATGCCAGTGCTACTGGTTGCTGGCGACTACATCGGTTGGAGCGAAACCTTCGTCCTTGGTTTCAGCTCAACAGTCCTGCAAGCACCGGAGAACATCGATGGCCAAGGCGAGCCAGTAACATTTTCCGCTTTTCCTCACTTGTCGACTTCAAGTCGCTCAGGCGGCATTATCGTCAGCTTTTTCGACAGCGACTCTCTGAGTCTCAAGACTCTTGATATCGGTATCCTGCCTCTAGAGTTGGTCTATCTCAGCGACGAGATCCAAGAGCAAGTACTCAATCTCGGCTCGGACTGGGTTGGGGGAGGCGACATCAGTTCGTTCGCCGACGTGATGCGTCTCCAGATCATCGGTATGGGTAGCATCTATGGCTTCCACCCGGCGGTGATCGACTACGTTGCTGAACAGGTCCACGCCCACCTACTCGACGTAGGAGACGGCTACAGCGATATCGAGCACCTGTCCAGCGATCTACGGGACTACACCATCGACTTGACCACCTCGCTGTTTGGCACCGACCTGAGTTCGCCGGAGGCTGATGACGGTTCGGAGATCATCGAAATCGACTTGAGCGACCTACCCCTCGGCGATGAAGGCAATCAGCCGGCGCAGATCCTCGACCTCAAGGTGGCTTCGGAAGTGCCGCTGCCGACGATAGCGGGCGGCAACTCCAGCATCTACACCTCGCCGACAGGAGATGAGCTAATTGTCGCCTGGAGCGAGAGCGACCAGGCAGGGGAATGGCTGGTCTATGTCGAGTACACCGCCGCCGATGGCTGGGGCGAGCCCTTCAGCTTGGAGCTTGGCGAGCGCCTCGACCTGGACCGCGCCCACCAGCTGCTGGCGGCCCGACTGCGCTAACTAAACGGTAGAGACCCGCGCCGCGAGCCTTCAAAGCCCTCCGACAGGAGGGCTTTTTGCTTTCTGGATGCCGCCGCGCCAACAACGGTCGAGCTACCCTACTGTGCTAGTCTGCGCACCGGCGGAGGACCCAGAATGGCCCATAAGACCTTGTGCATCACCGGCGGCGCCGGCTTTATCGGCTCCCATCTGAGCGACGCTTTTCTCGCCGCCGGACATCGTGTGCTGGTGATCGACGACCTGTCGGGCGGCTGTCAGGACAATCTGCCGGCGGCCGCCGAATTCCACCAGCTGGACATCCGCGGCACCGAGGCCGCCGAGTTGGTCGCCCAGAGCGGCATCGACGTGCTGGTACATCATGCCGCGCAGATGGATGTGCGGCGCTCGGTCGCCGATCCTTCGTTCGATGCCGATGTCAATATCCGCGGCACTCTCAACCTGCTCGAAGCGGCGCGACGTGGTGGCGTCCAACAGGTGCTGTTCGCCTCGACCGGCGGTGCTATCTACGGCGAACAAGACTTCTTCCCGGCCACCGAGGACCACCCGCTGCGACCGGTGTCACCCTACGGCGTCGCCAAACTGGCGGTGGAACGCTACCTGTTCTACTACCACGCGGCCTACGGCCTCAACGCTACCTGCCTGCGCTATGCCAACGTCTACGGCGAACGGCAGAACCCCCACGGTGAAGCTGGAGTAGTAGCGATCTTTCTCGGCAAGCTGCTGCGGGGTGAGGCGCCGGTGATCAATGGCGACGGCTTGCAGACCCGCGACTATGTCCACGTCGGCGACGTGGCGCGAGCCAATCTGGCGGCCCTCGGCCGTCCCGGCTTCCACATCTACAACGTCGGCACCGGCCTGGAGACTTCGGTGGTGGAGCTCTACCTCGGCATTGCCCGCGCTCTGGGCAGCGATGTCGAAGCCGGCTTCGGTCCGGGCATGAGCGGCGAGCAGCGGCGCTCGGTGATCGATTCCGGTCGCTTGCGGCAGGAACTCGGCACCGCCGCCCCAGCCGCTCTTGACAGTGGCTTGCGGCATACCGCCGAGTGGTTTCTCAAGCGGCACCAGGACTCTCTGGCGACGACCTCGGGCTAAGCTCGACAATGCCCCGCTTTCCCGCCACCGTCGCTGGCCTCGAGCAAGTCGGCGGCTCGGTCTATTCGCGACTCGGCGAACGCGCCCGACAAGCCGCAGAGTTCTGTCCGCTCCATATCGGCGACACCTGGCTGCAACCGCCGCCGGGCTGCCACATGCAGGATTTGAAGACCGCCGAGCACCCCGGCCTAAGCCGCTACACCACGCCCCAGGGAATGCTCGAGCTGCGCCAACGAATCGCCGAACGGGTTGAGCGCCGTAGCAGCGTCGCCACTTGCGCCGAGCAAATATTGATCAGTACTGGTGCCACCGGTGGCTTGGCGACCGCCATCGGCGCCCTGGTGGAGCCCGGAGACGAGGTGCTGGTCCTGGCCCCATATTGGCCGCTGATCAGCGGCATCGTGCGCTCCTTCCATGGTCGCCCGATCGACGTACCCGTCCACACCGGCGAGGCCCAGACCCTCGACGAGATCTTGGCCACGCTCACCAACAAGCTGAGTGAACGCAGCGTAGCGCTCTATCTCAACTCCCCTAACAACCCCACCGGACGAGTGCTCTCGCGATCTTTCTTGAGCGCCTTGGCAGAGTGGGCGCGACAGCATGATCTCTGGTTACTCGCCGACGAGGTTTACGAGGACTACGTCTACCAAGGCGAGCACGTCGCCTGCCGCTCTCTCGCCCCTGAGCGCACCATTGCTGCCCACTCCTTCTCTAAAGCCTATGGCATGACCGGCAACCGCTGCGGTTACATGGTGGCTCCGCTCGAGGTGATCAGCGGTCTTTGCAAGGTCGGCACTCACACTTTCTATAGCACCCCGACTGCTTCGCAGTTCGCCTCCCTTGCCGCCCTCGGCCCGGACGGCGACCGCTGGCTAGCAACCACCCGGAAGAAATACCAACGGCTCGCCGAGACCACTGCCGAGTTGCTCGGGGTCGAGGCGCCGGCTGGCGGCACTTTCCTCTTTCTGAATGTTGCGGCCAGACTCGGCCCGGACGGCCTTTCAGGCTTGCTCGAAGACTGCGCCAGCCAGGGCTTGCTGCTAGCGCCGGGGAGCAGCTTCGGCCCCTATCCTGAGCATCTTCGGCTCTGTTTCACCGCTGCTGAACCGGAGCTAACCTTGCGCGGCGTGCGGCGCCTGGCGGCACTGCTCCAAACCCATCCGTAGGACGAACTCCACCGCCCAGTGGACTGCCGCAGGTCTGATCTGACCCTGCTTCCGTATCTTAAAAGAATCTTCACAGGAGCTGCGGATATCTCTGTGGAAAAGGCTTCGGATAAAGCCGTTAAAACCCTATTTTCCAGCTTCGAACACAGTTTGCACAGAGTTCTGTGCAAATCAACCTAACCCCTTCTTTTAGAGCAATTAGCTAAGATCAGCCGAGTCTGAGAAAAAGCCGATGGCGGAAGGGCGGCGGTAGTTTTCCACAGCGCTGGAGGCTCGTTCTTCCTCAAGGCGGCCTAAGCCCTTGGATTGGCTAGGTTTTCGAGCTTCTTGAGCAGGGCGCGCCAAGCTCTACCACGATGGCCAAGGCGTTCTTTTTCAACCTCTCGAAGCTCGGCGTAGGTCTTGTCTGACGCCGCGGGAACGAACACCGGGTCCCATCCGAAACCTCGATCGCCCCGCGGCTCGACCACCAAACGACCCGCCACCGCTCCTTCGGCGATGACCGTTTGGTGGCCATCGCGATAGAGCAACGCGGTGCGGGCGGTGGCCGCTTGGTTGCCCAGGCTGGCCGCGGTGCGGGCCATGCCGGCCGGGCCGATCGCCTGCAACATCCACTTCACCAGGGGACCGGGAAATCCACCGAGGGCATCGAGTTCGAGACCAGTCTCTTCCACCACCAAGGGCCGCTCGAGCCGCCGCCAGGCCTCCTCAGCCTTGGCCCGCAGGACTTCGCCTAAGTCCAAAGACTGAATCTCTGGCAGATCGATGTCGGCATGCTCGGGAGTAAAGCCCAACACCTGCTCAGCCTCGCGCAATTTGCCACGATTGCCGGTGACCAAGACGAAACTTGGCAGCTTGAACGTGCCGCTCAATCCGCCACCACCCGAAAGGCGGCGATCGGTTGGCTGAGGCCCTTGAGGCGCAGCTCACCCAGAGGCTCGGTGGCGATCTCGCCGCCGAGCAAGCGGTGGGTTTCGCCGCCGATCACCACCTGCCCCGCCTTGCTGACGGTTTCTTCCAATCGAGCCGCGATGTTGACTGTGTTGCCCAACACAGTGTAATCCACCCGGCGCTGACTGCCGATATCGCCGACCACCACCGGGCCGCTGTTGAGACCGATGCGCACTTCGATCGAGGGCAGCCCTTGTTGCGCTCGGACTCCATTCCAACGACCGATGGCTCGCTGAATGGCGATCGCCGAGCGCACCGCCCGAGTGGCGTGATCGCTCTGCCACATCGGCGCGCCGAAGAAGGCCATTACCCCGTCGCCGATGAATTTGTCGAGAGTACCGCCGTTGGCGAAAATCGCCTCGACCGCATGGGTGAAATAGCCTTCGAGCACCTCGGCTACCGCCTCCGGCTCGGCCAGTTCTGAGAAAGCGGTAAAGCCCACCAGATCGCAGAACATCACCGTCACCTCGGTGCGCCGCAGTCGCCGCACGCCGCTCTCACCAGCCTCGTCACCACGCATGACTTCTTCCAACACCGCGGGCGAGTGGTAACGCTCCATGCGGCTGCGCACCACCCGTTCACGCTCCACTTGCTCACCGTTGCGGATGCGCTCGATAGCCACCGCGCAGTAGTTAGCCAGGGCGGTCAGCAGGTCGACATCCTGTTCGGTAAAACTGCCCGTATGGTGCTGGCTATCGACCTGGAGGACACCGATGATGCGCTCTCCCGACCACAGCGGGGCGCACATCGCGGCGCGGATTTGGTGGATCCGCACCGACTCATTGCCGGCTAAGCGATCGTCGGTCAGCGCATCGTAGGTCAGCAGCGCCACTCGCTGCTCCATGACCGCCTCGAGAATACTGCTCGACAGGGGTACTCGCCGCTGCGGCCTGAACTCGACCCGGTCCAGCTGGCGCGCCAGCTCACAGCGTAACTCGCCTGAATCCGCGTCCCGCAGCAGCATGAAGCCGCGATCCACCGGCAGCGCCTCGAAAGCGATCTCGGTGACCCGCTGCAGCACTTCGTCCACCGATTCGGCGTCGATCAACAGCCGCGCCAGGCGGGTCAAGAAGCCGAAGACCTGGCTCGAATACGCCTGATCGAGGGCCTCCCGTTTTCGCTTGATGCGGTGCGACGCGGTCACCGGCCGATTCTCGGGGTCGAGCCCGTAAGCGGCGCTGAATTGCTCCAACGGTCGAACGATCGTGGCGTTTGACAGGGCTGCCCTAGCGGCCAACGCACTTGCACTGACCGGCTTCGTCGAGGGGTCCGTCGAGAGGGTCGGAGGTGCGGCTTCCAACTTCTCTTCGACCCGCACCTTGAAGATGCCGATTTGCAACTCATCGCCGGGTCGAACCGTAGCGCTGTCGACCCGAGTGCCGTTGAGCAGCACGCCATTGGTGCTAGCTTGATCGACCACTCGCCAACTATTGTGGTCGCGGCGCAGCGAACAGTGGCGGCGGGAAACCGAGAAGTCACTCAGCACTACATCGTTGCCGCTCCCCCGACCCAGGCGCACCTCGCCCCCGGCCAGCGGTGCCGACCGTTCCTCCCCCTCCACGGTGTAGCGCAAGAGCAGCATTGTGTCCCCCAAAGGTTGTTTGGACGCCGTCTCCTAGAGGTGCAGCCCGCTAGATTTGCACGCCCCCCAACAACCACAGTAGCACTGCCTTCTGTGCATGGAGTCGATTTTCGGCCTCGTCGAAGATCCGGCTGCGTGGACCATCGGCCACCGCCGCTGAAACCTCCTCGCCTCGGTGGGCCGGCAGACAATGCAGAAACACCGCGTCCGAAGCCGCCGCCGCCATCAACTCCTCATCGATCGTCCAACCGGCAAAGTCCGCCAGACGCTTGGCCTGCTGATCTTCCTGGCCCATCGACGCCCACACATCGGTGACCACCGCCGAGGCGCCGGCAACCGCCTGTTGGAGATCATTGGTGATCTCAAGTCGAGTGCCCGCCGCGACCGCATCCTGACGCCCTAGCTCAACGTACTCCGCCATCGGCTCGTAGCCGGCAGGAGCGGCGATAGTCACGTCCATACCCACTTTGGCAGCCCCCAACATCAGCGAGTGGGCCATATTGTTGCCATCGCCGATGTAGGTCAGCTTGCGGCCGGCCAGATCGCCAAAGATCTCGGTGAGGGTGAAGTAGTCGGCCAGCACCTGGCAGGGATGCAGCTCGTCGGTCAAGCCATTGATCACCGGTACGCTACCGAAACGCGCCAGGTCCACCACATCCTGGTGAGCGAAGGTGCGCGCCATGATGCCGTCCAAGAAACGCGACAGCACCTGGGCGGTGTCCGAAATAGTCTCGCCACGGCCAAGCTGGATGTCACGGCTGGATAGAAACAGCGCGTGCCCTCCCAGCTGCACCATGCCGACTTCGAAACTGACCCGCGTACGAGTCGAAGATTTCTGAAAGATCATCCCCAGGCTCTGCCCGGCGAGGGCCTGACGATAGTCCTGCGGCCGGGCTTTGACTTGAGCGGCCAAACGCAGCAAACCAGCCATCTGCTCGCGGCTCAGATCGTGAACCGAAATCAAGTGTTCCACAGACATGCTCTCTCCTCAGCCGCCCAGAGCTTCGCGCTCCAACGGCATGGTCATGCAGCGCGGCCCACCACGGGCCCGCGACAGTTCGTTATCGCGCATGGTCACCACCGTCGGCCCTTGGTCCAGCAGCGGCTCGCCGTCGAGGACCTGCTGCTCGGTGATCACCCGCCAGCCGCGCTGGTGCAGCTCTTCGGCGGTCAGGCGATTGCGCCGGTAGGTGACGATCACTCCTGGCGCAATAGCGAAAGCGTTGGCGCCATCGGTCCACTGCTCGCGCTGCTGATCGATCAGGCTCGAACCACCGCAAGGAACCAAATCGATCTCGATGCCAACCTCGGCCAAGGCCCGCGGCAGGTCGGCGCGCAGCGTGTAGGCCAGCTGCTCGGCCCGCAGATCGATGCGGTAAACCCGCCCAGCCTCGCCGCCAGCCGGAGCGATCACCGGCATGTGGGCCAGACAGTGGCGGTGATCGATGAAGGTGAAGACCGTGTCGAGGTGCATGTAAGAACGCCGGGCAGGCAGCTCGACGACGATCAACCAGCGGAACTTGCTCTGCTCGCCAGCCGCCATGAGATTCTTCGCCAGCCTCTCGATGCCCCGCCGGTTGGTGCGCTCGCTAAGCCCCACCAGCAGGGTGTCGGAGCTGGCGATCAGCAGATCGCCGCCTTCCAGATGCGGCCGGCTCTCCATCTCGTCCTCGGCGTTGGCCCCCAGTTCAATAAAGCCCTGGTGATCGCTCAGTCGCGGATGGTGGGTAAACACAGAGCGTGACAACAGCGGTTCGCGACCGCGGGCTTCGGTGGCCATCGACGACACTAGGACCTGGTCACCGACCACCACTTGGGGGTCGCGCTGGAAAAAATAATTCGGTATCGGTGCCAAACGATAGAAACCCGCCAGCCCACGCCCCTGGCGCTGCTGGAGGGCTTGCAAGCCGGTCACTAGCACCTTGCCAAGCTGTTCCGGGTCTAGCTGCTCAAGTTCCTTCAAGACAGAGGCGGAAAAGCCTCCCTGACCCTGCAACTCGCCGAGCAGCGAAGCCCGGGCACTGCTATCGACTAGCACTTCGGCCAGCAGGGTTTGGGGATCGAGAGTCTCGACCCCGGCAGCTTCGAGCACAGCGCGGAAAGCATCATGCTCGGCCCGCGCTTGGCGGCCGTAGAGGATGTCGTCAAACAGCAACCGCTCCATCATCGACGGCACCATCCAGTCGATCTCGAGCCCGGGACGGTGCACGAGGACGCGACGCAAACGGCCGATCTCGGAGTAGACCTGAAGCGACATTGGATGGGCTCCTGACGGCCCCACGAGGCCGGGAAGTAGTTTCGGCGTGGACCGCAACTCTCACAAATCGGGATTGACAATGACCCGATTTACCAACCATTGGGACGTAGTTAGAAAGAGGCTATCGAGCGGAACCGGCCACCGCGCTCCAACGTCGCGCGGGCATAGCCCGCAACGGTCCACCGCCGAAGCGCGGCACCGGTTCCCAGCGGATTGTACAGAAGTTCTTGATTGCAAACACCTCTACATGCATCGAACTGCCATGCTCCAAGGCACCAAGTTCTGGTTCGGGGTAGCCCCGTCCGGGCCACTCGCCGGCGGTGGCATGGGCTATCGCCGGCTCTTCGTTCGCAGAGCATTTGCAGCTAAGCTCTACGTAGGCGCTGCCCACCTAACTCGACAGTCTAGCCATCGTCCTGGCCAATCAGACGCAGGGCCCGGTGACCGCATCAGATCGGCCAAAGCCTGCGAATCGCCGTTGCTCCACTCGATCAGGAGCTGGGTAACATCCTTCTTCATCCGTTGCTCTGCCCCTCCCTTGACGACGCTGGGAAACTCGAAGTCGATCCAATTCTAGGACCCCTCGCAGGGGGCCGTTTCTAGCTCCCATAATAGTTAGGTGCATGCGGCTGAGGATTGTTACAATCCCGGCCTCCAAAGTACCTCATCGACATTGGCAAATATCTCCAACCTACCGGGCGAGCGACGATGAAAACCCCTGACGAGAATCGGCCTCAGAACCCGCTGCACGAGCGCTATGCCTCAGCCGAGATGGCGCGGCTGTTCTCCGCCAGCCACCGACTGCGTACCTGGCGCCGGCTGTGGATCGCGCTGGCCGAGTGTCAGAGCGAACTCGGCTTGGAGATCAGCGCCGAGCAGGTAGCCACCCTACGCCGCGTCGAGCCGAAGATCGATCTCGAGCGGGTCGCCGAACTCGAACGCCAGACCAGGCATGACGTGGTTGCCCATCTGCGCCACTTCGCCGAGCAAGCCGGCGAAGCCGGTGGCATTCTGCACCTCGGCGCCACCAGCGCCTTCGTCACTGACAACACCGATGCCCTGCTCAGCAGAGACGCTCTGCGATTGCTGCGCGGCCAGCTGCTGGCGGTGATCGCCGGTCTGGCCGACTTCGCTCGCCGCCACAATAGTATCGCCACCCTGGCCTACACTCATCTGCAACCAGCCCAGCTGACCACGGTTGGCAAACGGGCCTGCTTGTGGCTGCAGGACTTCGTCTCCGACCTCACCGAGCTCGACCACTGCTTGGAGAACCTACGCTGCCGCGGGGTCAAGGGCACCACCGGCACCCAGGCCAGTTTCCTCACCCTATTCGACGGTGATGACAGTCGCGTCCGGCGCCTCGACCTTCTGGTGGCGAAAAAACTAGGCTTCCAAGCGGCTTTCCCGATCACTGGACAGACCTATCCTCGCAAGCAGGACTCGCGCAGCCTGGCGGTGTTGGCGGGCATCGGCGAGAGCTGTCACAAGTTAGGCACCGACCTACGTCTACTGCAAGGTCTCGGCGAACTGGCAGAGCCCTTCGACGAACACCAGGTGGGCTCCTCGGCAATGGCCTATAAGCGCAATCCGATTCGTGCCGAGCGACTCTGCGGGTTATCGCGCCGCTTGCTCACCGACTCCCTCAACGGCCCCCTCAACGCCGCCACGCAGTGGCTTGAGCGCAGCCTGGACGACTCATCCAACCGCCGGCTGGTGCTACCCGATTCGTTCCTCGCCGCCGATGCCGTACTCAGCCTGGCGGCGCATCTAGCCAATGGCTTGAGAGTCCCCGAGGCTAGAATTGCCCGCCGGGTCGAGCGTGAGCTGCCCTTCATGGCCACCGAGACCTTGCTGATGCACGCCGTCAAGCGAGGCGGTGATCGCCAAGAACTGCACGAGAGTCTCAGGCTGTACAGCCTGAAGGCCCAAGAAGAGATGGAAAGCGGCGGCAAAAACACCCTGGTCGAGCAAATCATCAGCGACGAAGACTTCAATCTCGAACTCGAAGAGGTCCAGGGCTGGCTCGACCCGACCGCTTTTACCGGCCGCTCCGCAGCCCAGGTGGTGGAGTTCCTGGCCGAAGTCGTCGATCCGTTGCTCGAAAATGCCGAGCCAGCCGAGGTCGAAGAGCCGCGGATCTAGGCGGTTGCGATGGAGAAATCGATCATGGGAACCGTATTCGCTAGCTGGCCAGGTCGCGGCAGCCTACTCTGCCTGGCCCTCCTCGCCCTGAGCAGTGGTGCTTGCGCCGGTCGCCGGATCGAGCCGGTCAAAGGTGCCACCCAGCGGGGCATCGCCTCGTGGTATGGCGAACCGTTCCACGGCCGCAAGACCGCCAACGGCGAGACCTATGACATGCACGGCATCTCGGCCGCCCACCAGCACCTACCGCTGGGCAGCGTGGTGCGGGTCACCAACCTCGACAACGGCCGCCAAATCGAAGTACGGATCAACGATCGCGGCCCCTTCGTCGGCGGCCGTATCCTCGATCTGTCCTACGGCGCCGCCCAACGGTTGGGAATGGCCAAGGCTGGCCTGGCGAAGATCAAACTCGAAGTCTTATCGATCGACCGCAGCCAACTCAGCCGGCGGTACTACGGCCGCCAGAGCTGGACCGTTCAAGCTGGCGCCTTCCGCGACCTCGGCAACGCCGACGACCGACAGAGCCAGCTCGAAGCCGCCGGCTACACCGTCCAGCGGTCCACCGGACCGAACGGCGTGATCCGATTGCGAGTCGGTGAGTTCAACAAGAAGTCCCATGCCCAGCGGGTGCTGGTCAAACTACGCCAGCTGGGTATCGAGGGAGTGGTAGTGGCACGGCGCTGAATAGCCTGCCCCCCCTAAGCTACTGGCCAGCTGGTCGATCAACCACTGAGGGGTTGCCGCTGAGAGATCTCTGCTGCATGTCCAGAGATGAGAGATCTCTGGCACGACGATTGGCGTATCTCCTCGTTGTTGAGGGTGAATCGAATGTTGAAATCCGATTCAGGATACGCCACCTGATTTTTCTCCCCACACACAAGTTTCGACACGGATTACCTTCTGCGGCAGCTGCCGCCTGAATCCGCAGTCCAGGACAATGCGAAGCAACCACCGCCGCCGTGAGGACCAGTATCTACTCGAAGAGATCATCGTGCTGGCTCTTACCCGATCGATCCATTGAAATTTCACTCTACTCGCGCCTTCAAGGGCTGAGTGACCCTATCCACCCCTTGATCCCCGCATCGAGCCGCTGGCGGTCGTCATAGCGATCAAAAGCGATTTGCAAAAGGCGGTCGACTAGATCCGGCAGAGCCACTCCGGAGAGTTCCCAGAGGCGGGGATACATCGAAATATCAGTGAATCCGGGCATAGTGTTCAACTCGTTGACATAGAGCTTCTGACTCTCTTGCTCGAGTAGGAAGTCGACCCGTGCCAGGCCATGGCCGCCGAGCGCCGTGAAGGCGGCAATGGCGGTGGCCCGTAGCTCTCCGGCAGTGGCTGGATCGAGTTCTGCCGGGGCGATCAGGCGGGCGCCGTCTTCGAGGTACTTGTCGGCGTAGTCGTAGAATTCCTTGCCCGGCACGATCTCGCCAATCGCCGAGGCTTCGATCTGGTGGTACCCCAGCACCCCACATTCGAGTTCGCGACCCACAATGGCGCGCTCCACCAGCAGCCGGTCGGCGAAGCCAAATCCGTGCTTCAGCGCGGCTCCAAAGTGATGCGGTTCCGAAACCTTGCTGACCCCGACACTCGAGCCGCCGAGCGCCGGCTTGACGAACAGCGGCCAACCAAGCCGCTGGCAACGTTCGAGCACCTTGGCGGGTTCCTCGCGCTGACGGCGATCAACGATCTCGGCGTCGACTACCGCGATCCCCGCCGCTGCCAGCACCTGCTTGCTAAGCACTTTGTCCATGGCCAGCGCGCAGGTGGTGACCTCGGCACCGACGTACGGTAGGTCTAGCATCTCGCACAGTCCTTGGAGAGTGCCGTCCTCGCCCCAAGTACCGTGAACCAGCGGGAAGACCACCTCGACCTCGGCGCCGCTCAGCCGATCGAGGGTAGCCGCGACGGGCAAGCCGGTGCTCGGCAAATCCTGGCGATGACCGGCGAGCAGAGCTGCCGAATCTCCGCGCGACGCCCACGAGCCGTCCATGGCGATGGCCAACGGCACCACCCGGTGGCCAGCCACCGCCAAGCCACGGGCCACGGTCCGCGCCGAGCACACCGAAACCCGGTGCTCAACACTCCGTCCACCAAATACCAAAGCCACTTGCAACATCGTGGGTGATCCTATCCGACCCTCAAGCCGTGGCGAAGCAGTGGCGACAGGCCGGCAATAGGTGGGAGGCGCGCCGCCGTGGTTCTGAAGCCTGAGTCCATTCGCGCCCGCTTGCTGAAGCTCTAAGAAGTCGTCTCCCGCCTGCAAAAGCTTCAAGATCTCTACCAGGAGCAACTTCGCCGCAGCTTCCGCGACACCTGGGCGATGGAGCGAGGCTTGCAACTCGGCGCCGAGATCCTATTCGATGCCGGCAACCACATCCTCAGGGCCTATTTCGGCTCCAGCGCCGATAGCTACGGCGCCCCCGGCAACACCGCGAGCCCCGTTACACCGTACCTAAATCCACCAACTGAGCGCTGTTGACCTCGACCAAATTACGGATCTCCGCCAGTACAGCGTCGCCAGGTGCTCCATCGAGCCGCACTACGGCCATCGCTTCGCCGCTGCCCGGCTGGCGCGACAGGTGGATAGCGGCAATATTCACCCCGGCACTGCCCAGTGAGGTACCAAGACGCCCCACCACACCTGGCACATCGTCGTTGCGCACCACCAGCAAGAAGCCCGTGGGCTGGAACTCCAGTGGATGATCCCCCAGGCGCACAATACGCGGTTCCTGATCATGAAATAGGGTGCCGGCGATTTCGATCTCACCCGCGTCGCTGGACAGGCGCACGGCGATCAAGTTGGGGTGATTACCCGGCCCGCTGTGGCGGACTCGGCAGACCTCAATACCGCGTTCTGTGGCCAGATGCTCGGCATTGACGTAGTTCACCGCCTCCCCCAGCACCCGGCTCAGCGCCCCCTTGAGCGCCGCCACGGTGATCGGCACTTCGAGCTCGTCCTCAGTTCCCCAGAGGTCGACCGCCACACTGAGCGGCGCCCCTTCCAGCAGATGGCCGGCCAACATCCCGAGCTTCTCCGCCAAGCGCAAGAAGGGCTCACTACTACTGCCCGCCGGGCGGAAGGGCAGATTGACCGCGGTGATCGCCAACGAGCCATCGAGCGCCGCCATCACCATACGCGCCGTGTCGGTCGAGATGCGCACTTGCGCCTCACGAGTCTGAGCACCGAGGTGGGGGGTGGCGACCACCCGCGGATGGGCGGCGAGGGTGAAGTCCTCGGGCGGCTCCTGGGCGAAGACGTCGAGACCGGCAGCCGCCAGATGGCCGCTCTCCAACGCCTCTAGCAGCGCCTGCTCATCCACCACTCCGCCACGGCCACAGTTGATCAGGATGGCCCCTTCCTTAATCTTGGCGATGCGCTCGGCGGAAATCAGATTGCGCGTCTCGGCGGTGAGCGGGGTATGTAGAGTGATGAAGTCGCTGCGTTCCAAGAGTTCGTCCAGCTCCAGCGGCTCAGCGTCGTAACGCCGCACCACATCGGCGTCGAGAAAGGGATCGTAGGCGAACACTTCCATTTCGAAAGCCCGAGCCCGCCGCGCCACCCGCTGGCCGATGCGACCGAAGCCGATCACACCGAGGGACTTGCCCTGAAGTTCGACACCGACGAATCGTTTGCGATCCCAGTCCTTGCCTTTCAATGCCGCATCCGCCTTTGGCACGTTGCGAGCGACCGCCAACAACAGCGCAAAAGTATGCTCGGTAGCCGATAGTAGATTAGCGGTCGGCGCGTTGACCACCAAAATACCGCGCTCGGTAGCAGCCTTGATGTCGACATTGTCGACGCCAATACCCGCTCGGCCTACCACCCGCAGCTTCTTGCCCGCCGCGAGCAACTCGGCGGTCACTGTGGTACCACTGCGCACCACCAAGGCGTCGTAGTCGCCGATCAGCTCGGCCAGCTTCGGCTTGTCTGCCGCCGGTAGCTCGAAAACCTCGTGGCCGGAGTCGCGCAACAGCGCCAAGCCGGTCTTCTCCAGCGGGTCGGAAACCAAGATCTTGTACATGTCGAAAGTCCTCTTCGATATTCAACCAGATCAGCGCAGCTCTTCGACCGCTGCATCAATAGCTTCAAACAGCCGACTCAGATCTTTGGAGCGCACCTCACCCATGTGACCAATGCGAATCGTGCTCGGCTTCCAATCCCCATAACCACCACCCAAGGTGATGCCTTGCTCGGCAAGTTTGGCCACCAAGGCCGGGGCTTCGATCCCCGCTGGTGGGCGCAAGCAGCTGACCGTCGGCGAAGCCGCGGTGGCGGCCGAGGCGTACGCAAAACCGCGCGCAGCCGCCCATGCTTCGGTCTCGGCGCGTAGATCAAGGTGGCGCTGCCAGCGGGCTTCGAGCCCCTCGGCCATGATGTGGCCTAGCTGCACCTCGGCGGCACGGATCTGCGGCACCGCCGGAGTGGTGACGGTCATCCCAGCCCGATGCTTGTCCACGTAGCGCACCAGATCGGTGTAGTAGCCCCGGTGTTCGATTCCTGCGGCCCGTTGCAGAGCGCGCTCAGAGGCGCTGATAAAGGCCAAGCCGGGCGGCAGAGCGAGTGCTTTCTGAGCGCCAGTAAACATGTAGTCAATCCCCCACGCTTCAGTCTCGGCGCGGGCGCCAGCGATCGATGATACCCCGTCGACCAGGATCAACGCATCGCTCTCTTGTCGCACCACTTCAGCGATTTCCGCCAACGGATTGAGCACCCCGGTGGAAGTCTCGTTATGAGCCAAAGTGACGACTTCGTAACGCTTGCGGCGCAGGGCCTGACGCAGCAAATCGGGATCGATCGACTGTCCCCACGGCACCGAGACTTCGTCGACCTCGAGACCGAGGGTGGTAGCGACCAGGCGGAAACGCTCGGAGAACGCCCCGCAAGTCAGGCACAGCACTTGCGAACGCACCAGCGAACGCAGCGCCACCTCCCAGGCCAGCGAACCGCTGGAAGTCAACGCCACAACATCGCCAGAAGTACGGAATACCGACGGCAGTAGCGCCGACAAACGACCGTAAAGCGCCTTGAAATCAGCCGAGCGGTGGCCGATCGACTGCGCCGTCATTGCTTGGCGAACATCTTCACGAACATAGGTCGGACCGGGCAAAAAGAAACGGATCTCTTCGCTGGCGCGGGTGTTTGACAAACTAGTCAAGGAAACCTCCTGGAAGTGCCGACGCGGCGTTGCTGCCTCAGGTTCAATCATCTAGCCTAGCTGCTAAGTGGTCACCGGCAATCCCGCTCCCGGCCAGGGCCGAGGCTTGGTCAAGGCACTGAGCAGCCGCTCGGTCGTCCAGACCTCACTGACCGGCTTGCCGATTGGAAAGGTGAGTTTCCAGCTCTCGCCGCGCTGCGTCAAGAGGGGAGCCGATAAGTTTCCCTGTACCAGCACCAGCCGACAACCCAAGAAGTGCTCCCGCAGCAAGTCGCGAAATACCACCGCACCACGCAACGGCTTGACCACCACGCTGCGTCCGCCATCTACCGCCACTGCCCGCAAGGCGCCGGCCGCGGCGGCGGCTTCGAGTTCTGGATCGCAGGTCGCCGGGCTCTCCAGCTGCAACCAACCCACCCGCAGCCCGGCATTCTTGGCGGCAGTGATCAGCTCGCTGAAGATCGCCGCCTGCTCGGTGACTCGCAGTAGATGAATGGTCTTCATGTCTTCTCCTCGGGATAGAGCAGGATCTGCCGCCGCTCAGCGCGGAATTCAGCTTCATCGGCACCCCAGCTTGCCACCCACTCAGCCACCGAAGTGTCCGCCTCGAGCGCCAGTCGCAACTCCGTGCCGCCACTCAGCAAATCGATCGCCGGCCGATCAGAGACAAACTCATAAGGCGCCTCTCGCCAGGCAAAGCGGGCGCCGAGTTCAGCCCGCAGAGCGACCAGAATCTCGACCCCACAGCGGTAGGGCTCGAGCACAGCGGCATCATCCACCAGCAGCTCGACGCCACCGCAGAGCGCCCCGGCATGTTTTTGAAACTGGGTACGGAAATAGGTCGGAACCGCGCTCAGCCCCGGCAGATCTCGCAACCGCCTGGCCAGCGACGGCGGGTCGATCCGCGGCTCACCAAGAAGCAGGAATGGGCGAGTCGTGCCACGGCCCTCAGAGATCTCGGTCGCCTCCAAGAGACACAGACCGGGATAGACCAGGGCGGTCAGAAAGCTGGGCATGTTGGGCGACGGCGCCAACCACGGCCGGCCGGTCTCGGGCCACAGCATCGAGCGCCGCCAGCCGCGCAGCGGCCACACCCGCAGCCCCTCTCCCCAACCTCGCCGCTCAGCCTCCAGGCGGACCAATTCACCAAGGGTCAAGCCGTGGCGCACCGGGGTGCGGAAAGCACCGACGAACGACTCAAAACCCGGCCGCGGCAAATCACCCTCCACCTCCTCACCACCGAGCGGATTGGGTCGATCCAACAGCCACACCTCGACCCCGGCGGCAAGCGCCTCTTCGGCCGCCCAAACGGCGGTGGCGGCGTAAGTGTAGTAGCGGCTGCCGACATCTTGAAGATCGATCAACAGCAGGTCGAGTGAGTCGAAGGCCTCGGCGCTGGGCCGCAATGAACCTTCGTCGGCACCGTAGAGGGAGCGGATCGGTGCCCCGGTCCAAGGATCGCGCTCATCGGCGCTAGCCACCATGTCCTGTTCGACGCCATAGTAGCCATGTTCCGGACCGAATAGAGCCATCGGCGGCCCACTCGACGAAGCAGCCAAAGCGAGATGCAGCGGCCGCCGCCGCGCATCCACCGAAGCACCGTGGGCGAGCAATCCCCAGCGCCGACCGGCGAGTTCAGCAGAGCGCTCGAGCAGCAGGTCGCAGCCGGTCGAAATCACTCCCCTTCCTCCGCGCCGTGCCGCCGTGGGTCGCGACGCCACTGGCCGCTGCGCCCACCGCTCTTGCCTTCGAGTCGCAGATCGGTGATCACCGCGCCACGCTCAACCGCTTTGACCATGTCGTAGAGCGCCAAGGCGGCGGCATGGCAAGCCACCATCGCTTCGAGTTCGGCACCGGTGCGAGCGGTGACCACCACCCGGCTGCGAATCTCGACCCCCTCGCTGCTCGGCAGCAGCTCGACCTCGATTTGGTCGAGGGGCAAGGTGTGGGCCAAGGGGATCAGCTGATCGACCCGCTTAGCCGCCTGAATGCCGGCGATTCGCGCCACCGCCACCGCGTCTCCCTTGGCCATCTGGCCCAGCCGATCGACGGTAGCGGCCGACATCGACACGCGGCACGAGGCACTGGCTTGGCGACGGCTGATCGGCTTGTTGGAAACATCGACCATCTGCGCTCGACCCTCGCTATCGAGATGGCTGAAGGCGGCTGCGGATTCGGGCTGATCTGGCTCTGACATTGGGCTGCCCCCCCATCCATATGGGTGGAAAAGGTTGTGGCTCGGATCGCGGGCCGCCATTATGCTACGATCCGCGCCTCTCGCAACCCGCTTTCCCACTACCTCATGCGTCTAGTGATCGTTATCCCGACGCTCAACGAACGGCCCCGTTTAGAGCGCCTTTCAGGGTGCTTTCAGGGTGCCACCCAAGTCGTGTTCCTTTCAGGGTGCCACCCAAGTCGTGTTCTTTCAGGGTGCCTTTCAGGGTGCCACCCAAGTCGTATTCCCTTATTTTCAACAGCTTACACTCTGCACAAGATGTAGCGTGCCAGATCTTCTGCAGAGGCTTCTAAGTTTCTCTCCCGAAACCGCAAGATTGGCGTCCCTCCTGTCGTCTCTGGGGGGTATGGGAAGACAACTCCGACACATTCGCCCCGGCGGCGCCATCTTCGAAGTCACGACGCGCTGCCTCCAAAGCCGATACCTGCTACCTGCTGGCGAGCACTTCCGCAGCATTGCGATCGGCATCATCGCCCGCGCCCAGCAGCTCCATCCGGTGGAGATCTACGCTTTCGGTGGCCTCCTCAACCACCTCCATTTCCTGATCGGAGCCGCCAACGTCAAAGATCTATCCGGCTTCATGGAGTACGTCAACGGCAACCTTGCCCGCGAAGCAAATCTCATTGTCGACTGGCCGGAGAAATTCTGGGGCCGCCGCTTCCGAGCTATCGAAGTCAGCAACGAAGAGGCGGCGTTGGTTTCCAGACTGCGCTATGTGATCAGCCACGGCCCGAAAGAGAATCTGGTGCTCCGCTGCCGGGAGTGGCCAGGGCTGCAGTGCATCGAAGCTCTCACCCAGGGCAAACCTCTAGAGGGGATTTGGCGTGACCGCAGTCTCGAGTACGAAGCCCACCGCCGTTACCAGAAGGTCGACCTTGAGACCTTCACCAAACGCCATACCCTGCGGCTGGATCCGCTGCCCTGCTGGCGGCACCAGCCGTCTGATGAAATTCGACGGCGTCTTACCGAGATGGTCGCGGAGATCGATGCTGAAAGCGCCCGACGGGTGGTACTCGGCGGCCCCGTGCCCCTGGGTGCGGCAGTGATCCGCAAGCAGCACCCACACCAGCGGCCTGCTCGCAGCAAGAAATCTCCAGCCCCAGCTGTCCATGCAGCATCGAGAGCGGTCCGCAAGCAGTTGAAGGAGGCTTACCGCCTCTTCGTCGAGGCATACCGGCAGGCGGCCGTCCGCTTGCGGGCAGGCGACTACTCGGTAGAGTTTCCGCCGAGCTGTTTTCCGCCCCCACGGCCCTGTGTTTCGAGTGACTTTGAGCGACCAGGTAGTAGAGCAGGGCCGACCCGGGTGCCTGGATAGGCTGCTACTTCACGAGGGTCTCTGCTGCCAAGAGAAATAGCAAACCATCGGACTCAATCTCTCATTCAGGAGGAGAGGTGTGTGCCGATAGCACCCGAAGGCAATGACGAGCGGTTGGCAACCTCGGTCGACGGACACTTCTAGGCCAAAGACCACGATTCCTCGTCAATGGGCACCCGATAAGAGCGCCAATCGACGAGAGAGAGAGAACATCGCGGAGCTGAGAATCAGCGGTTGTAGTGAATTTTGCCGAGGTGGGTGGCACGCTGTTGGGCACGCTGTTGGCACAGCGGTTAGTAGCTTCGCTGGTCTCTTTTGCGACGGTTGTAGCCGACCTCCGTACCACGGGGCCCGCGAAAGAAATACCTTCCGGTATTCGGCCACTCATGCAACGCCACGAGCGACGGGCCCGAACGGCCTCAGTACTCGGAAGTTATTTCTTCGCGGACCTTTAGCCCGGCAGCGGCGACTGTAAATGTCACCGTGCTGCTCGGGGGTTCAGGCCAGGTCCTTACTGTATCTGACAGCTACTGCAGCTGCTGGAGACGCAGTGCTGGTGGCCGCACACTGAATACTCGCAGTGGCAATCGACCGAGGGGACGATACTGCTGTACGCCTTTCCGTCGCCGACCACGCCGGCGTTGGCGATGAAGTTCGAGGTGCCCGGCAGGTAAGTGTCAGGCTGACCATCGGCGTTGGTGTCGACCTGCACGAAACCCTTCGCCGTTACCTGGCCTTCGAGCGGAGTAGCGGTCCAGCGGCCGTTGCCCATCGGCGCGAAGTCGAGCCGGCGGCTGATCTCGAGCGGCTGGTGCCGGCTACCATCGGTGTTGCTGAAGATCATCTTCACTATGACTGAGATCGGCGAGAAGAATCTGCCGCCCTCGGCGCTGTCGCGCAGGATCTGCATCTTGGTGATGGGCTGTTCGCCGTCGAGCACCACGGCGACATCGAAGGCGCCGCAGGTGGTCTTGACCGGTTCGATACTCTCGAAGGCCAGCGCCCGCACCTGGACGCGGGTGTGAGCTACGCCCTTTTCGTCGAAGGCAGCGTCGTCGAGGCGGTGGACGATCGTGTCGGTGTTGCCCAAGGCGTTCGCTGGCTGGGTGGCCAGGGGTGCGCCGCGGAAATGAATGGTGCCATCGAAGGTCGGCGAACCGCTGCAGAAGAAGTCTGCCGGGATCCGCTCATCGGCAAAGCTGGAGCGGGTGGTACCGTCGCTGGTGCTGGTCCACAGGTCGACACCGCTGTAGATTGTGTCAGCGGCGACCGGTATGGCGAGCAACAAAGCAACCGCGATCAGAAAGAAAGATTTACGCATGCTGGGACTCCTCATCAGTTCTGGTTTCTGTACGCCCGAGACAGAGCAGAATTCCCCCCGCAACGGCTCAGGCGAGGGCCAAGAGCGGTCGGTGGGGCCGCCCACTCGGAAACGGGATGCACTCGATCAATGAGGACTCAGCTTATGT
Source organism: Candidatus Multivoradales bacterium (assembly GCA_965248925.1). Classification (GTDB taxonomy): domain Bacteria; phylum Acidobacteriota; class Thermoanaerobaculia; order Multivoradales; family J023; genus CBDFLE01. The sequence continues at coordinate 894,621 of CBDFLE010000006.1, forward strand.
GGGCAGCCGGCGGCGTGCTTCTTCCATCTTGCGAATTGTTCAGCTGTTGAATCAAGTAATGTCTGAAGCTGAACTCGTCCGGCAGGGTACGTCCTAGGCGTGCCATCATAGCGCGCTGATTCCAGACCTCCTGAACTACCCCCCTCGGGAAATGTCCGGTTGAGCCTCTCCAGAGCTACCCGGAAGGCCTGGAAAGGCCAGGCACCGGGGTGGTTCTGGCTTGATCGCAAACCGCATCCGTAGCTTGGTGCCAGGGAACCGAGTCGCTGTTGCGCTGAGTTCTTCGCAGATGGCGGCAAGCGCCGCCGTCCTGTGTGGGGAGCTGAGCGGGTCGATGGAGATGAGCAGCTCGGTGTCGGTGACCTCGATATCACCAGTGGCCGACAAAGCGCTTTGTATCAGGGTGCGTCCCTCCTGTTCGGTGCGTCGGTAGTGGGGTGCTAGGAGCCGTCGAAGATCACCTTCCGCTTGGTAAGCGACCATCTTGAGAATGTCGGTGAGGTGCTTGCGCTCCACCGACAACTTGATGACATCCGCTTCAACGACCTCCTGGACCGGGACCCGTGCGGGGAGGACCGCCCGTTGTTTTTCGAGTTCGGTGATCCGTCCGCACGCCGAGCGGATCCTGGCGGAGAGCCCTGCATTGGCGATCTTGAATCCACGCATCGTGGGCCGCCGATCCTCGCGGTTCTCAGAAGCTGAGATCCCGAAGTGGGCCAGGAGCTGCTCGAGGTGTGCGTTGGCTTTGCGCAGCTCCGCGTTGATCTTGCTGCGCTCGGGGTTCGGCACCTTGCGGGTGGCGTCCGCCGGCTCCGTGCCGTAGTCCACTAGCGCGTCGAGTGCGAATTCCTCGCGCAGGTATTTGAAGAAGTTCTCCTGCCTCCAGCGGTCGAACATGCGGTAGGCGACCTCGAGTGTGGAGAGGTCGCGGCGGGAGGTGATGACGGGGGTCTGGTGGCCGTTGTCGCAGAGGCGGGTGACTTGGCGCAGGGACAGCCGCTTGTGCTTTCCCTTGCGACCATACTCGAGGTAGATACGCTGATCGGCGAGCAGGTACTTGAGCTTCCGCCCGTGGATAGTGTCCTCGATGCCCTCGAACTTGCTCAATGGCACTGGGCGAAAGGGGGCCTTGCGGTAAGTGAGGATGTCGAAGTTCTCAGCGACGAGCTTTGCAGACAGCTTCGGGCTCCAACCGTCGCGGTCGAAAACGACCGTGACTCGTCGGTCTCCGACTAGCTCTCGAACCTCTTTGAGAATGAGAGGGAGCATCGTCGCGAGCCCCTTGTTGGCCTCGGTAGGGACCACGAAGAGAGGCTCGCTCTCGGCATCGTTAACCCAATAGTCCGTGGTGGCCGGCATCGCGATCCACATCCGTGCTACGTTCGTCTTGGGAATCTCTCGCTGCCGTGGTAGGCGCGTACATGTCCATCGACGTAGAGGAAGCCCATGGCATGGCCTCTGGTGGCGACCCGGTGCTGAGCGAGAGCGCGACCGAAATCGGCGGCCCGGCCCTGCGCCGCCAGCCGAGCGAGCTTGTTGCGCAAGGTTTTCACCTCTGGCGCTCGATCGAGCCCGAGAACTTGACCGAGGTGCCGGGGCGAGTGCTCCTTGAGCCCTTCGGCGCGCTTGATCCGCAGCAGTGCCATCAGCAGCAGGGTTACCAGGGTGGTGCGTAGCCCATAGAAAGCCGGCCCGATGCTGCCGTACATCTGGCGTGCGATGGACAGCACACCGCTGTCGACCAGGGCGGGAATCGCCAGCAGAGCACCGAGCCCCGGGAGCTGCGTTGCCGTTCCGAAACTCGGCGCCGCGTCATCGAGGAATCCCAGCCTTGCCAGGAGCCGGTCGCCAGCGCGATCCGCCGGGTCGAGGTTCTGTGAGTAGGGAGCCCCATCTTGGTCGAGCGACAAAGCGGACAGCCTTGGGTCCGCAGCCGCTGGGTCACTGCCATCCCCCGGATCGAGCGCGGAACTCGCACCTATCAGGGTGGCATCGACCTGCTGCTCGTCAGAAGCGGACAGTTTTGGGTCCGCACTCGCAAAAGGCATGGTCATCTGCACTACCGGTCGTTCTTCCCAGCCCAGGCGCTTGGCGAGCTTGCGAACGGCCTTCTCATCGATGCCCAATCGCCGGCCAATCTCGCGATTCGATACACCCTCGGCCTTCCAGGCGTTAACGGTGTCCAGGCGGCCTTGCGGTACCCGAGACTGACCTCGGGGAAAACCGCGCGGCCGGCCCAGGGCGGCCAGCCCACCCTCCTCGTAGCGACGCTGGTTCCGACGCACAGTCCGCACATCACATCCGAACGCAGGGGCGAAATCACGCTGCTTTGCCCAGCCCTGATCCACGAGGTTCACCATCGCCAAGGCTTCGCCTGCCCGGTCGCCCGCAGCGAAGTGAGCCAGCGGCATGCTGTTGACGACCACCACTCGATAGCCGCCCCTCTGCTGAAGGCGGCAGCGGTTGTTGATCACCACGACCCCATAGGGTAAGCCGACGTGGTCAGGAAACAGGACGGGATTGGCGGCCGTCGGTGCCATACCCGATCATGTCTCGGCACCGAAAAAAGCGGACAGTTTTGGGTCCGCACTCTCTCTGAGGGACGGTCCTGTGTTTTCAGAGAGTTAGGAGGGGTAGGTCAGGAGGTCTGGAATCGGGCTGATCTGGCTCTGACATTGGGCTGCCCCCCATCCAATGGGTGGAAAAGGTTGTGGCGCGGATCGCGGGCCGCCATTATGCTACGATCCGCGCCTCTCGCAACCCGCTTTCCCACTACCTCATGCGTCTAGTGATCGTTATCCCGACGCTCAACGAACGGCCCCGTTTAGAGCGCTATCTCAATGCAGCTCTGGCCGAGGCGGACGAAGTGTGGATCTCCGATGGCGGCAGTGACGACGGCACCATCGAGCTGGCCCGGCTGCTCGGCGCGCGAGTGGTCAGTGGCAAGGCCGGTCGCGGCCCGCAGCTCAATCGTGGTGCGCGGGCGAGTTCCGCCGAGGCCCTACTCTTTCTGCACGCCGACACCCGCTTGCCTGAAGGTGGTGGTCGGCGGGTCCGGGCGGCACTCGCCGCAGGAGCGATCGGCGGCGGCTTCCAAGTCACCTTCGACGACGACCGGCCCCTGCTCCGCCTCGGTGCCCGGCTGATCAACCTGCGCACCCGCCTCACTCGTTGCCCACTGGGCGATCAGGCACAGTTTGTGACCCGCACCGCCTTCGACACCCTCGACGGCTTTCGCGACTGGCCGATCCTGGAAGACCTCGACTTCTCGCGCCGACTCAAACGGCACGGTCGCACCGTGCTGCTCGACCCGCCGGTGATCACCGGCGCCCGGCGCTTCCTGCATCAGGGCATCTTCCGCACCATCGCCACCAACTGGTTGATCTGGCTGCTTTACTTTCTCGGCGTCTCACCGCGCCGGCTGGCCTGGCTCTACCGCCGGGTCGGCTGATAGCGCTCACGAGAGACAACAAAAAAGCCCCGCCCGAGAGAGGAGTTCCCTCACAGGCGGAGCTTCTCGGAGCAGGCGGCCAAGCCTCGCTCGGTGGCGATCAGCTGTTGACCGCGTCCTTCAGAGCCTTACCAGGCTTGAAGCGAGCAACGGTTCGGGCCGCGATCTCGAGGGTCTCACCGGTAGCTGGGTTACGACCGGTGCGGGCAGCACGCTCGCTGGTCAAGAAAGTACCGAATCCGGGAATCTGCACCCTCTCGCCGTTGGCCATATGGTTCGAGATGCCTTCGATGACCGCGTCGACCGCTTCGCCAGCGGCACTCTTGCTGAGGCCAAGTTTGTCAGCCAGATGGTTCGCCAGATCGTTTTTGCCTGCCATTGCTCCTCCTTACGCTTCTCCAGCTTATCCAGTGGAAAACCGCTGTCGCCAGCCGAGGGGCCGCCTGATTGCGGCGCGAGACGATCCGGCGACAAGTTTTGTTAACTATCTTAACGTGGCTTGGCCAGACGAACTACGGCGCCTAGGCCAGACCGGGACCGTCGAAAATCGAGCTTTGTCATGGGTGTCTTGGCTTGATTTCGGCCCTGAAGTCGACTTCCTGTCGGAAGAACTCCTCCAGGGGTGGAAAATACCGGTATTTCTCTGAGGCTGTCAATGGCAAAACGCCGTATTTGCTGGCCCCAAGCGCCGTTTTGCCTAGGATTCGGCCCGTCGCAGCACATGCACGGTGAAGCCATCATGCTGCTCTTCCGGAAACACCCGCCAGCGGCCAGGGCCGTCGAGCCAGCGGTCGAGCGGATATTCCAGCGTGGCGGCCAGAGGCTCTAGGGAAAAGTCCTGGTGCCGGGCCAGGAAGCGCTCCACCACTTGCTCGTTTTCCTCTCGCTCCAAGGAACAGGTGATCACCACCAACAGTCCACCGGCTCTGACCCGTGGCGCGGCGCCCACTAGCACGCGTCCCGCTTGGCGGGCCAGGCGATCGATCTCCGCCTCGCTCAAGCGCCACTTCAACTCCGGATTTTTGCGCAGAGTGCCGGTCCCCGAGCAAGGCAGGTCGAGCACCACCCGATCGAAAGTACCGCCAAACGCCCCTTTGCCAGCGTCGCTAACCACCAAGCGGAGTGAGCGCCGCAAACGGCGCAGGTTGCGACGCAGAATATCGATGCGCTGCACCGAGACATCGCTAGCGACCAGCTCGACCGCAGGCTCGCTGGCGATCAGCGCGAAGCTCTTACCCCCCGGCGCGGCGGCCAGGTCGAGAATCCGCTCACCGGGTCGGGGAGGAGGAATCAACGCGGCCGCTTGCGAAGCCTCGTCCTGGATGTAGAACATCCCGGCGGCGAACTCGTCGATCGTCAAGGGGTTGCCACCGCGCACGATCAAACCCATCTGCGACATCGCCGACGGCTCGACCTGCATGCCGTAGTCGATCAGGGTCTCGGCCAGCAGCTCGCGGCCACCGCGATCGGCGAAGGTCAGCAGATGCATCGCCTTCGGCTGGTTGTTGGCGATCAGCAGGCGTTCGGTGCGTTCCCGGCCAAATCGATCGCACCAGCGGCGCACCAGAAAATCAGGATGGCTGTGCTCGATCCCCAAGCGGGGCACCGGATCCTTCTCCTCCACTGGCCAATCGCTGAGCTGGCGCTGGCGGGCGATACGGCGCAGCACGGCGTTGGCGAAGCTGGCTCCTCCGCGGTGAGTCTGCCGACCAGCCTGCTCAACCGCTTCGTGCACCGCGGCGTGGGCCGGAATCCGGTCGAGGAACAGCAGCTGATAGGCGCCAATCCTCAGCGGTGCCCACAGCGCCGGCTCGATCTGCTCGAAGGAACGGTTGCTGGCCAGCGAAATGACATGATCGAGGCGCCGCTTCCAACGTATGCTGCCAAGGGTCAGCTGGCGCAACAAACCGTGGTCGCAGGGATCGCAACGCCCCAAAGCACTGTCGAGAAAGACCGCCGCTGGCGACAGCGTCGCCTCGGTGCGCTCCAACACCCAAGCGGCGTTGGCGCGCACGTTGTCCTGCGGCGTCCGCCCACTAGGCGCACGGCGGCCGCGAAAGCGCTTGTGGGGTCGTCCGTGAGTGGCGAGGCGGTTTTTCGACATGGCGTCCGGGCGGACGGGAGGTGATCGAGTCATCGACAGCGAGGTCGAGCGATTGCCCCTACCTTATCCCACTCCGCTGGCCGGCTCCGGCGCCGGCTCAAGGTCAAATCGCTGCCCCACCACCAGTCGTTCACCGCGCCAGAAGTCGGCCGCGGCAACCGCCTGCCGGCCTGGTCGCAGCACCTTCTCGAGGGCGAAGATCGTGCCCTCACCGGCGCTCACCAACAGCCGCCCCTCGACCAAGGCCAAACAGGTGCCCGGCGGCTCCACCACCGGCTCCAGCGCCGACTCGGGCCGGCCCCACAGCAACTTCAGTGGCCGCTCGCCCAGCCGCCCGGTGAGGCCCGGCCAGGGGGTCAGAGCGCGCAATTGACGGTAGATCTCGATCGCCGGCCGCCGCCAATCGACCCGACCGTCGCTCTTTTGCAATCGCGGCGCGTAGCTAGCAAGGGAATCGTCTTGTGGCTGGGCCTGCAAAGTGCCGGCCTCGAGTTCCACCAGGGTGCGCACCAACAGCTCGCCACCCAGCCGGGCGAGGCGCTCACTCAGCTCGCCCGCGGTTTCGTCGGCACCGATCTCAAGTTCCGCGCGCAGCAGAGCTGGCCCGGTATCGAGCCCAGCTTCCATCCACATAGTGGTGATACCGGTAGTCCGGTCGCCGGCGGCGATCGCCGCTTGGATCGGCGCCGCGCCGCGATAGGCCGGCAGCAGTGAAGCGTGGACGTTGATCGAGCCCTGCCGCGGCAGCTCCAGCAGGGGCCGGCGAAAGATCTGACCAAACGCCGCCACCACCGACACCGCCGGTCGCAGCGCCGCCAAGCGGGCTAGAAAGTCCTCGTCGCGAACGCTTTTGGGCTGCGCCAGATCGAAGCCGTGGGCAAGCGCCCAGCGGGCCACCGGGGGCTGCTGCAGGTGGCGCCCTCGCCCGGCTCGGCGCGCTGGTTGAGCAATCACCAACTGGGGACCGAAACCCGCTTCGGCCATCGCTTCCAAGGTGGGCACAGCAAAATCCGGAGTGCCGAAAAAAACCGTCCGCAGACCCATCAGACCCCCTGCTTGGCGCGATCCATCTCGGCGTAGAAATCGGGCTTGACCAGCACTTCGCGCGGTTTCGAGCCTTGGGCCGGGCCGAGCAGACCATCGGCCTCCATCATGTCGACCAAGCGCGCCGCGCGAGAGAACCCGACCCGCATGCGCCGTTGCAGGAAGCTCGCCGACGCCATCCCTTCAGAAACCACCAGCCGGGCGGCTTCGTCGTAGAGTTCGTCGCCGGGCTCACCCACCGCTCCAACCTTGGCCTTCTCCTCTTTGGTGGGCGCGACCACCTCCGGGTCATAGTTGGGCTTGCCGCTCTTCTTCAGCCAACGAATCACCGAAGCGGTTTCCTGCTCACTGATGTAGGCTCCGTGCAAACGCTGAATGCGCGAGGTGCCGGGCGGCATGAACAGCGCATCACCCTTGCCGAGCAGCTTCTCACTGCCGATCTGGTCGAGGATGGTTCGCGAGTCGTGGCGGGTGGTGGTGGCATAGGCCAAGCGGCAGGGGAAGTTGGCCTTGATGGTGCCGGTCAGCACATCCACCGACGGTCGCTGGGTGGCGATGATCAAGTGAATGCCCACCGCTCGCGCCATCTGCGCCAGCCGGGCGATGGCGGTCTCGACCTCGGACGAAGCTACCATCATCAAGTCCGCGAGTTCGTCGACCACCACCACGTAATTCGGCAGCGGCTTGAAATCATCTTCGTTGAATTCGCTCTCGCCCTCTCCCAACGCCAGGCGCTCGCGCTCCTTGGGATCGGTGATGGCGCGGTTGTAGAAACCGATCGAGCGCACATGCACCTCGCTCAGCAAGCGATAGCGGCGCTCCATCTCCGAGACCGCCCAATTGAGGGCGTTGGCGGCCTTTTTCGGATCCATCACCACCTGGGTCTTGAGGTGGGGAATATCGGCATAGACCCCGAGTTCGACCCGCTTGGGATCGATGAAGATGAACTGCACTTCATCGGGGGTCGACTTGTAGAGCATCGAGGTGATCATGCTCTGCAAGCCGACACTCTTGCCCGCTCCGGTGGCGCCGGCCACCAGCAGGTGAGGCATGGTCGCCAAGTCGGTGTAGACCGGCTGACCGTAAATATCGACCCCGATCGCCATGGTCAGCGGCGAGGGCGAGGCTTTGAACCCCTCGGCGCCGATCAACCGACCGAGCTGGATCGTCGAGCGTTTCTTGTTTGGCACCTCGATGCCCAGCGTTGAGCGCCCCGGCATGCGGTCGATGCGCACCGACTCGGCACTCAACGACAACGCCAGATCGTCCTGCAGGCCCACCACCCGGCTCACCTTGACCCCCGGCGCCGGCTGGAATTCGAACACCGTGATCACCGGTCCAGGACTGATGCCGTCGATCGTGCCAGCGACGCCAAACTCGTCGCAAGCCTGCTTGATCAGCTCGCCACGGCGCACTAGCTCAGCCTCATTGTGGGAACTCTGCGCCAAGTCGGTACGCAGCAGACTGACCGGCGGCAACGCTTGTCCCTGCGGCGCGTCGAGCCCAAAATCGAGCTCTTCCTGAGCTGGCTTGACCTTTGCCGGGGCGGCCTTAACCGCCCGCGAGCGCCCGGCCGCGGCCTCGGTACCGGCCTTGACCCGGCGCACCGCAAAGTGGCCGGCGCCTTGCTTAGTCCGCACCCGTACTGGCTCAGCCGGCTCCTCAGCCACCGGCTCGCCAGGCGCTTGGCGAATCTCAGGAGCGCTTCTCGCCGCCACCTTGCGCCGCGCATGGCGCTCCACCACCCGCCTGCGGGTAGCTTCTTTCTGCCGCCGCTCGCGACGTTGGGTGAAAGCCAGTCGCAAACGCTGCATCGCCGCGGAGGCGCGCCGCCACAGCCCGCGCAAGACCTCCCCTAGGGTGGCTTGCAGGATCAGATTGACCCCCACCGCCAACAGTGCCAGAAGCACCAGTAGGGCGCCGCCGTAGTTCAGCAAAGCGGTCAACATATCGGCGAATACCACCCCCAGGGCACCGCCAGAGGCCAACGGCTCACCGCGCCAGCGAATCTCACCGAAGACCAGCTGACACAGTGCCGGCAAAGACAAGGCCAGCGCCAAGATGCCAAACCACCGCCCCGCAACGGCCGGCGCCATGCGCCCGGTAAGTCGCCGCCAAGCCACCGTGCCAAAGACCAGCGGCAATAGGAACGAAACCACACCGAGGAAAGAGAACGACAGATCCGCCAGCTGCGCACCGAAGGGGCCAATCAGATTGCGCGTACCGACTTCTTCACCCGAGCTGCGTTGCAGCAAGCTCGGGTCGAGGGGGTGGTAGCTGGCCAGGCTGCAAAGCAGCAAGACCATCAGCGCGGCCAGCACCAGACCGAAGATCTCGTTGCCTTTCTCCGGAGAGAGTCCCAGACGCAGGGTCCGTTTCGATACCGCGGTTGCCATACTGTGAGAATCCTTGTTCGCCGTGCCAATCGCCCACTCCCCGGCCGACGGCACATCGCCGACCGGGGTATCCCAGCGCAAGCCCCAGGTCGACTTCAACCAACACTTGAAGGAATTAGGGCTAAGTGGCGTTGAATTCTAGCATTGAAGCCCCCGAGCACCAACCGCGAGCGATGGCAGCTACCCGAGGTCAGCCACCGCCACCACCGACGCCGGCTGGTGATGGGCACGACGCAGGTCGCAGACCCACGCCAGATCGAGTTCGCCAGCCACCACTAAATATCGGGCAGACTCGGTACCATGACACCAAGCCATACTTGGGCTGGTAGACTTAGTAGTCAGGAAATACAGTTCGTAGTCAGGAAATACTCTGAAGAGGACAATATCGATGAAGAATCCTGTAGCTCGGTCATTTGGTTTCGTTCTGCTCGCCGGGTTTCTCGGCTCCGCTGGACAAATTTTCGGGCAAGAGGCGCCTGAGATCCCCACAAAACCACCGCGGATCGTCGGACTTCCGATGAGTGCTGTCCAGCACCTCCCGGGAGTCGCTCCGCTCTTCGACTTACGCAACGCCTCCGAATCGCCGAGAATCATCAACGACGAGCCCTATCTTCCGGGCGAGATCGTCGCCCGCTTCCGGCTTGAGCTGAGTGACGCCGATGTACTTCAGCTCGCACTTCAGGCGGGAGCGTCCAAAGCCGTCCGCAAGAGCCCTCTCGGGCTCTTCGTCCTCCATGGACCCCAGAATGAGCGGGCGATGGAGCAAACCCTGCAGCATCTCTGGGAATCGGGCAAGACAGTCATGATGTCGCCCAACTACACCCGCGGCGGGCTGACTTTCGTGCCGAACGATCCCCATTCCACCAGCGGAGCGCAGTGGTATCTCGATGCGCCGTCGGACATCGATTTGGATCTGCCGGATGCCTGGGACATCACGCGAGGGTCTGCAAGCGTCGTGGTGGCGGTGATGGACACCGGGATCCTCTCGGCCCACCCCGAATTCGTCGGCCGCTTGTGGGTGAACCCTGGAGAGATCCCTGGGAACAGTGTTGACGACGATGGGAATGGCTATATCGACGACATCAACGGCTGGAATAACACTGCGAACAACCCGGACATAGAAGATGACGATGGAGGCCCACTTGGCAATGGAGTAGGCCACGGCACCTGGGTCAGCTCGATCCTGCTGGCGAATTCCAACAATGCGCACCAAGTCGCGGGGTTCGATCATTTTGCCAGACAGCTGACGGTAAGGGCCTTCAATCAAGCTACCGGTTTCGACCTGGGCCACGTTTTGGGCGGCTTGGACTATCTCCTCATGACGAGCCAATACTACGACGTTGTCAACATGAGCTGGGAAGCTTCGCTCGTCAATACACCGATCGGAACGAGCCTCGATGCTCTCGAACAAGCGGGCGCCCTGGTAGTCGCGGGATCAGGCAACGATTTTGGATCCGCAAAAAAGGTTTATCCGGCGGCCCACTCAGCCACGATCACGGTCGGGGCAACGGACGACACGGACACCCTCGCGCCGTTTTCCAACACGGGTGACGAGGTGGATTTTGTCGCTCCCGGAGTCGACATCTACACCGCTTCATTCGGTGATCCCTTCAGCGCCAACGCGTCACAGGTAGGCCCAGGTACTTCGTTCTCAACCCCGATGGTCACCGGCATCGCCTCCCTCGGTTTCGCGATTCGGTCGACGATGACCAAGGAAGAGCTAGTCTTCGCCCTCAAGGCCTCAGCCGTTGATTTGGGTGCGCCGGGGAAGGATCCCGAGCACGGCTGGGGACGGGTCAATGCTCATCAGGCCTTACAAGTCCACGCAGGGCTGATCTTCTTCGGCGATTTCGAAACAGGAGACCTCAGTCGATGGACCTCCTCTACGCCTTAGCGCTGGTAGCCACCGCGGCGCCGGTCATCGGGCCGACCGGCGTCGAGCTGGAGCGGTTGATCGACACCACGGTCCAGCTGCCAGGAACCACTGGAACGTTCTTTTTTGAAGGCCCACCTCCCTTGCCGTGCGGGCGAGGGATCGTCTTTCGAGCGGTCGAATCCACCATGAGCATGAGCTGGGGGTACTACCTTGGCCCGGGTGGGGTCGAGGTGTTCGTAAATGGGAACACCGCCGTTCCGGGGACGCCGCATAAGTTCCAGGATCTGGATGACATCCGCTGCAGCGGCGGAGATCACTACGTCTTTCTGGGTTCCTCAGCTCTATCCAGCAGCGTATATGAGTGGCTTCCTGGCGGGCAAATCAATCTGATTCAGGGTGGTGGCATGTCGATAGGTGGCCACGAGTTTGGATCCTTCTTCGATCTCGGCAGCAACCAACACGGCGTGGGCATACTCGGTAACCTGGATCCACAGAGCGATGGTGAGGCCCTGGCCGTCAAATTCTTCGGCCGAGAGCCAATCTTCGTCGCCGACGAGACCGAGATCCTGCCAGGACAGACCGTTCCCGTGACGGGCTATGGCTCGCCGCGCCTGGTGGGCTCGGACCTCGTCTTCCGAGCGCTGAGTTTTCTCACCCGGGGCCTTTATCGCTGGTCGGAAGGACAAGGGATCTCTCTGCTGATCGATGACCAGACTCCGGTGCCGGGAGCAGAGGGCACCTTTGTAGGAGTAGGGACGATCACCACTCTTTCAGACGGAATCGCGTTCACGGCTGGCTACAGCGGTGGCATAGGCATCTTCCTCCTTCGCCACGGCGGGCAGATCGAGCCTCTAGTACTGCCTGGGCAGCAGACGGAAGGCGGCCAGACGATCACCTCAGCTTCTATCCCCATAGGCGCTGGCAATCTCTTCACCTTCAGAGGCTTTACCAAGGAGCCAGAATTCGCTGCCTCGGTCTTCGCCCGCACCCCGGACGGCAAGATCTACCGAATTCTGGGAGTCACGGATGTGATTGAGGGTCAGATCGTGAGAACCATCGACGCCGCCGCGGACCATGACACCGTGGTAGTACGGATTCTGACCAACAAGCTACAGGGCATCCTCTACCGAGCGAATTTCAACACGGCCATTGATATCCCAGTGTTGTCACCCCGCGCGGTGGTGGCGCTGGCCTTCTCGATCCTCATGGCGGGACTGTGGAGCCTGTGGCGCAAGGCGGGCGCGATACGACGCGACGGTAGAGGGCGACAAAGACCTCCAGCGGCAAAGACTCGGCCCGCACAGTAGGCGCCAACCCGAGGTCGGCCGCCACCTTCTCTACCCGCGCAGGCGGCACCATCGGTTTCAAGCTGTTGCGCAGGGTCTTGCGCCGCTGGGCGAAGGCTTGGCGTACAAAACGAGTGAAGGCGGGCATCTCGACCAGAGGTAAAGGCGGAGGGTGCAGTTCGAGACCGACGTAGGCACCCCAGACTTTGGGCGGGGGCCTGAAACTGCCCGGTCGCACCCAGCCGAGCAGGTGGGCGCGTGCCCACGCCGCCACCAGCACGCTGAGCGAGCCATAGGCCGGATCTCCGGGTCGCGCCGCCAGCCGCTCGGCGACTTCTTTTTGCAGCATGAACGCGGCCCGCGGCACCCGCGCACCGTGCGGCAGCAGGCTCTCGACCAAGCGGGTGCCCACATTAAACGGCAGGTTGCCGGTCACCAGAGTGGCGGCAGGAAGACGCTGCCAGTCGATCTTGGCGGCGTCGGCCACCACCACCGTCAAGGCCGGCTGGCGATGGGCGCGACTCAGTTCGCAAGCCCACTCCAAATCGAGCTCGCAAGCCATCACCCGAGCGCCGGCGGCGAGCAACTCGGCGGTCAAGACTCCACCACCGGGGCCAATTTCCAGCACTCGCTGATCGGCCGGCTTCAGGAAATCCAATAGCGGCCGGCACAGTTGACCGTTGATCAAGTGGTGTTGACCAAGATCTTTCTTCAACCTCGGTGATCGTTGGCGTCCTGTCCTGGGCCTGACGCGGCCGGGCTCTCTTCGCGACATGGGCTGATTATCACCCAAAACCTCCTGCCTGCTCACGCCAGCGGCAAACCGGCAAACACGCCAAATTGACGCACGATCTGGACAGCTAACGCCCTTCTTGCGGCTAAGCTCGGCCGCACTGTGCCGGCCATGGGGCTAACATGCCGACCGCGAGCGGTTGGGCGGGTGGCATCTGACTTGCAAATCTAGAGCACGCCTGAGCGAACCAGCGGTCGCTGACGACGGCCCATCAATCACCGCGGAGAATCAAGCATGGAACTGGAAAGCGCAACGCTGACCCAGGATGTGGAGCGCGAAACCCTCACCCTACGGCAGATCGAAACCGAGATCCGCAAGGTGATCGTCGGCCAGGACTATCTGATCGACCGCCTCTTGGTGGGGCTGCTGAGTCGCGGCCATCTGCTCATCGAAGGGGTGCCGGGTTTGGCCAAGACCCTGTCGGTGAAGACCTTGGCTCGCACCCTGCACCTCGATTTCCAGCGCATCCAGTTCACCCCGGACCTGTTGCCGGCAGATCTGATCGGCACCCTGATCTACGACCAAAGGAGCGGTGACTTCAAGGCCCGCAAGGGGCCGATCTTCCACCACATCGTGCTCGCCGACGAGATCAACCGGGCGCCAGCCAAGGTGCAATCGGCGCTGCTCGAAGCGATGGAAGAGCGCCAAGTCACCCTCGGCGAGACCACCTACGTTCTGGAAGATCCATTCCTGGTGCTGGCCACCCAGAATCCGATTGAGCAAGAGGGCACCTACCCGCTGGCCGAGGCTCAGGTCGACCGCTTCATGATGAAGATCAAGCTGACCTACCCAAGCCGCGCCGAGGAAGAGGAGATCCTCAAACGGATGCTGGTCGAGCGCCCGATCGACGTCCTACCGGTGGTCGATCGGCAACGCCTGTTAGAGTTGCGCCAGGCGGCCGATCAGGTCTATCTCGACGCCAAGATGCAGCGCTACATCCTCGATTTGGTGCATGCCAGCCGCGACCCGGCAGCCGCTGGCGCCGATGACTTGGTCGAGCTGATCGCCTTTGGCGCCTCGCCCCGCGCCACCCTCTTCCTGGCCCGCGCCGCCAAGGGCCTGGCTTTGGTCCGCGGCCGTGGATACGTCATCCCCGAGGACGTCAAAGAGATCGCCCCCGACGTGCTGCGCCACCGCTTGCTGGCCACCTACGAGGCCGAGGCCGAGGAGATCTCCACCGACGACCTGGTCATGCGACTGCTCGACCGGGTCGAGGTTCCCTGAATCGATGTTCGGACTGCTACGCCGCCAGCGCCCAGCGCCGCCAGCAACCGACCGGCCCGAGTTGCCGGCCGATTTGCTGCGCAAGGTGCGGCGCATCGAGATCTCCACCAAACGCCTGGTCGACCAGGGGGTGGCGGGTGACTACCACTCGGCCTTCAAGGGTCGCGGCGTGGAATTCTCGGAAGTCCGCCCCTACGAGCCCGGCGACGACATCCGCGCCATCGATTGGAACGTCACCGCCCGCACCGGCGCCCCACACATCAAGCGCTATGTCGAAGAGCGCGACCTGTCGGTTTTCCTGGTGGTTGATGTCTCCGGCAGCTTGGCCTTCGGCTCACGGGCGATTCTCAAGCGCGAATTGGCCGCTGAACTAACCGCCCTGCTAGCTTTTGCCGCGGTGGGCAATCAGGACCGCGTAGGAGCAGCGCTGATCAGCGACAAATTAGAATTGTTTCTGCGTCCGGACAGGCGCCGCACCCATGTGCTGCGGATGGTGCGCGAGGTGTTGGGCCGCCCCTCCCAAGGCCGCACCCACCTCGACCGCGGCTTATGGGCCACCCTCAAGACCCTCAAGCAACGCTCGGTGCTGTTCTTGATTTCGGATTTCATCGATACTCCCCTCGATTCAGCACTCAAAGCAGCGGCGGCGCGCCACGATTTGGTAGTGCTTGAGCTGGTCGACCCGCGCGACGACCGGCTGCCGGCGGTAGGCCCGGTGGTATTGCGCGATGCCGAAACGGGCCGCATTGCGACGGTCAGCGGACGCCGATTGGCCGCCAGCTACGCGCGCCGCCGGCAGCGCGAACGCGGGGATCTGCGGCAACAGCTGCGGCGACTGGGCATCGATCACCTGGAGATCCGCACCGATCGACCCTACCTCGGCGTGCTGATGAAGTTCTTCGAACGGCGGCGGCGGAGGCTCGGGCGATGACCACTTCACGCCAAACCACTGCACGCAAAACCACCGGCCGCCAATCCTTGGCCGCGTCGCTGATCGCCGTGGTCGGCCTCGCCTGTTGGCTGCAGCCGACCGCCGCCAGGGCGCAAGCCGAGCCGGTGCTGACGGTCGATCTCGAACCCCTCGAAATCACCGTCGGCGGGCGGGTAGAGGCCACCTTGACCCTGGTTTGGACCGGTGGCGAGGCCCCCGGAGAGCCGCGCTTCCCCGCCTGGCAAGATTCCTGGGGCCAAGCCGAAGTGCTGACGATCGGCGAAGTCGGCTCGTCCACCGACTCCTCCGGCCGCTTGATCTACAGCCAACAGGTGGTGCTGACCGCTTTCAGCGTCGGCCAAGTCAGGCTGCCGTCGCTAGCGATCGCCGTACCGATCGATGACCAAACACTGAACATCGAAACCCCGAACGACCTCACGTTCACGGTAGCTTCGGTGCTGCCACCCGCCGCGGCAGAAGACGGTCCGGCCGACCCGGTCGATGCCGACGTTCGGAAGACCGCCGAAGAGACCGTCGAGCTGCGACCCGCGGTACCACCGCTCTCCCTCGGCGACAACCAGACCTTCGCATTTGCCTCGGCCGCCCTGGCAATGATGCTGGGGCTGGCTTCCTGGTGGATGTTCCGCCGCCTGCAGTTCGCCGGACAACTCGCCGGTGGCAGCCACAAGATCCTGCTGGCACCGCTAGAGGAGTTGCTTGAGCGCCTGCGGCAAGTCGATCCAGAGGCCGGTTCCGAGCCCGCCCACACCGGGCTCAGCCTGGCGCTGCGCGGCTTCCTCGGCCGTAGTTTTGGCTTCCACGGCCTGGAGAGCACCACCACCGAGATCCGCCGTCTGCTGCGCGATCAGCCGCTGCCGCCAGCGATCAACCAGCGCCTGCTACGGCTGCTCGATGATTGCGACGAGGTCAAATTCGCCCGCCACCAAGTCGCAGATCGAACCACCGACGAACGTTTGCAACGAGCCGAGCAGCTGGGCCGCGAGATCGACCGCGCCTTGCTCCCGGTCGAAGAGCCGCTGACGGAGGCCGCCGGGTGATCGAGCTACCGCATCTGCACAGTCCGCTGTGGCTCACCGCGCTGCTCCTGCTACCGCTGGCGGCCTTCTGGCATCACCGCCAGCGCAGCTTTGGCGCCCTCACCTACAGCCATTTACCGCAACCTGCGAGCGGCAGTTGGCGGCTGCACCTACCGTTCTACCTGCGGCTGCTGGCGTTAGCCCTGATGATCTTCGCCGCCGCCCGGCCACAGCTCGGCTTCGCCTGGGAAGAGAACCGCACCGAGGGCATCGACATCCAGATCGCTCTCGACGTCTCTGGCAGCATGGCGGCCGAAGACTTTCAGCCCAAGAACCGCCTGGCGGTGGCCAAAGAAGTGGTCAAAGAATTCATCGACAAGCGCACGGCCGACCGACTGGGAGTGGTGGTGTTTGCCGGCGAAACTCTAATCAAAGCGCCGCTGACCACCGATCGTGGCATGCTCCGCCTGCTGGTCGATTCGGTACAGCTCGACACCCTGCCCAATGGCACCGCCATCGGCATGGCGCTGGCGTCGAGCGCCGCCCGCTTGAAAGCCTCGACCGCCGACAGCCGAGTCATAGTGCTGGTCACCGATGGAGTTAACAACGCCGGCGCCGTCGATCCCGATTCAGCTGCAGCGATCTGTGAAGGCCTGGGCATCAAGGTCTACACCATCGGTGTGGGCACCGATGGCGAGGTGCCGATTCCGGTCACCGTGCAAAACCCGCTGACCGGTCGCCTGGAACGCCGCACGGTGAAGCAGAAGGTCGAGATCGACGAAGAACTGCTGCAGAAAATCGCCGAGCGCACCCAAGGTAAGTTCTTTCGCGCCACCGACCCGGATAGCTTGCGGGAGATCTTCGCGGCGATCGACGAGCTAGAAAAAACTCCCCTCGAAGTGAAGCGCTACGTGCGCTACGAGGAAGCCTTTCAACCCCTGGTTTGGACCGCCTTCGGCCTGCTGCTGCTACCGCTGGCACTCGCCCTGGTGGGCCTGACCGCCGAGCCCTGAAGCGAGATCACCCGACGCGATGGACTTTGCCGATCCCAAAATTCTGTGGTTGTTGCTGCTCGCCCCGGCGGCGGCGATGCTGGCGGCCTGGCATTGGCGGCGACGGCTGCGGGCCACCGCCGCTTGGGCCGCCCGCGGCTTGTGGAGTCGCTTGCTGCCCAGCTATCGACCGCGCCGTCTAGCCATCTCCGTAGCCTTGCTGGCAACGGTCCTATTCGGTCTGGCGATCGCTCTGGCACGGCCCCGCTGGGGAGAGAGCGAAACGCAGGTGGAGCGCCAGGGGGTCGACGTGGTGTTCGTCCTCGACACCTCCCTGTCGATGGCCACCCGCGACGTGATGCCGTCGCGATTGTGGGTCGGCCAAACCTTGATTCGCAGCCTGGTGCAAGCGCTGCCGGGGAATCGGGTGGCACTTGTGCAAGCCGAGGGCGACGGCGTGGTAATGGTGCCCCTGACCCTCGACGCGGCGGTGATCGATCTGCTGCTCGATGCCGTCCAAGCCGGCTCCCTGCCGACCCCTGGCACCGAGCTGGCGGCGGCCCTCGACAAAGCCCTGGAACTCTTTCCCGAGGGAGCCGAGAAACACCGCGTGTTGGTGTTGGTCTCGGATGGCGAAGACCACGGCTCCGATCTCAAGCAGATCGCCGATCGGCTGGGCGACTCCGGCACCGTCTTGCACGCCATCGGCATCGGCACTCCGGAAGGCAAGCCCCTCGAACTGCCGCCGACCAAAGCCGGGGGGCCGCTGGAGTACAAACGTGACGAAGCCGGCAAAGTGGTAGTCAGTCGCCTCCAGGAAACCAACCTGGAAGCCCTGACCCGAGCCACCGGCGGGCTTTACTTGCGCGCCACCAGCGCCGCCGCCAACGCCGAGCCCATCGCCAGTCGGATTCTCGACATGGAACGCCGTCGTTTCAGCGCCGAGACCATCAGCGCGCTCGAAGAGCGCTACCAATGGCCGCTCAGCCTGAGCATCGTCGCCCTCTGCCTGTTCTTGTTGGTGCCCCCCTTCGCCGGAGACCGACGATGAACCGCCGCCAAAGAATCTGGGCCGCAGCCACGCTAGCCTTCTCCCTCGGCTGGCCAGCGACCGCCACCGCGCCGCCAACCGAGGCCGTCGAAGGCGCCGTCGAGGAGGCCCAAAAGGGCGGCTGGCCAGCCTGGACCGACCGCTGGCTGTTCAACGCTCGCGAACGCACCAGCCGTGGTCGCCAAGCCTGGGCCGAAGGTCAAGCCGGGGCGGCGGTAGCTCCCTTTGACGAGGCGCAGCGGCTGCAACCCAGCGACCCCAAAGCCCAATTCAATGCCGGCACCGCCAGGCTGGTGGCCGGCGCCGAAGGCGCTACCGAGTTACTCGAACAAGCAGCCGGGGCCGAAGACAGCCTACGGCCACTGGCCAACTACAACCTGGGCAACGCCCGCTACGGTGGCGGCGACCTGCCCGGCGCCATTGAAGCCTACAAGGACGCGCTGCGAGCCGATCCCACCTTCGCCGACGCCAAGCACAATCTGGAATTCGCCCAACGCGAGCTGGAAAAGCAACAGCAAGAGAATCAGGACCCGCAGGACCAGGACCAAGATCAACAAGAGCAAGACGATCAGGATCAGCAAGAAAACCAGGACCAGGATCAGCAAGACCAGCAACAAGATCAAGATCAGCAACAGCAGGACCCAGACCAGCAGGACCCAGAAGACAAAGACCCAGAGCAGCAAGAGCCGCAAAATCAGGACGAGCAGCAGCAAGAGCCACCGAGCCAGGACCCGGAACAGAATCAGGACCCTCAGCAGCAGCCACCCGAGCAGCAACAAGACCGCTTGCCGCAATTCGAAGACCTGCCCGACATGACTGCCGAAGAAGCCGCCGCGATTCTCGAAGCGGTAGAGAATCAGGAGCGCGAGCGGCGGCGCCAGGAAGCCATCGAAGCTGCTCGCACCAACGCCCGCGGTAAGAAGGACTGGTGATGCTGCGGCACCTACTCTCCATCGCCGGTCTCCTGCTACTGCTCGCCAGCGGCCTGCAAGCACAAGAATTCAACCCTCGCCTACGCCTATCGGCCGAGGAGATTGGGCTCGACGAGATCCTTCTACTGGAGATCACCATTGAAGGCTCAGCCGGACAGGGCCTGCATTTCGACGCCACCTTCGAACTCGACAACCTGCGTCTACGCAGCGGTCCTTCTTCGACGACAGCCATGCAGATCGTCAATGGCTCCGCCACCACCAGTCGCTCCTTGACCTGGCAGCTGATTGCCACAGAGCTTGGCCAGGCGACCATCGGCAAGATCCTGGTGCAGATTGGCAACCAGGAAGTGGCCATCGAGGGTCGGCAGATCAGCGTGCTCGAGCAAACACCCGGCGGCCGGCGACGGCGCAGCGCCAGAAACGACCCTTTCGCCAGCCTACGTTCAGCCGATCCCTTCGCCGACCTGCTGCGCCGCCGACCCCGCCGGCAGCAACGGCCAACCACGCCGCCGAAAATCTCCCTGCACGCCTTCGCCAACCCGCCGCGCCCCTACGTCGGCCAGCAAGTGATCTACACCCTCTACCTCTACACTCAGGCCAACATCTCCTCGGTGCAAGTGGATGAGTTGCCCGGATTCAAAGGGTTCTGGATGCACGAATTACCGCAAGCCGAGACCGAGCCCGACCGGGTAGAACTCCAAGACGAGGTCTACACCCGCGTGCGCTTGCTTGAGCGTGCCATCTTTCCCCGCCGCGCCGGCAGCTTTGAGATCGAGCCGATCATGTTCACTCTCGAAGCGCAGGTTCCCGAGCGTGGCAGCTTCTCCTTCTTCACCCGCTCAAAGCAGATCCGCCGCCAGTCCAACGTGGTCAAGATCGAGGTACAACCGCTGCCCGAAGCCCCCGCCGGTTTTGGTGGCGCGGTAGGCCAGCTGCAGCTCACAACCACCCTCGAACCGACCGAGCTGGAGGTCGGCGAGGCCGCCACCCTGACCGTTGAACTCAGTGGTCAAGGGCACCTGCAGGGCATCGCCACCCCAACTCTGCCGGAGATACCGGGATTGAAGCTCTTCCCGCCGCAGCAGAAGAGCGGCGAGAGGGTGCGGCGCAAAAAAGTCGTCGGTCGGCGGACCTGGAGCTTCGTGCTGGTCCCCGAGCGTCCCGGCAGCTGGCAGCTACCGGCGGTCGAGATCCCCTACTTCGATCCTCGCCAAGGCTCCTTTCGCGTCGCCCGCGGCGACGACTTTGAGCTCGAAGTGCGCGGCAGCCGCAGCCTGGCCCAGGCCAGCGGCGCCACCGTCGACCTGCACCCGATCCGCAGCGCCGCCTTGCCAGCGGTGGCAACAGGCGGCCTCGGCCGCATGACGCCGTGGTTGTTCGGCCTCCCCTGGTTGCTCGGCGCGGTGCTGCTACTGCTACGCCGCCAGCGCGGCGGCGGCCACGGCAAGGTGCGCCAAGAGCTACGCCGCGCGCTCGATCGCGCCGCCAGCGAAGAACGGCCACGGCAAGCCGCCGCGGCCATCGAACAAGCCTGGAGAGACTTCCTGCAACAACGTTGGCAGATCCCTCCCGGCACCCCCAGCACCCAATGGAGTCGCCGACTGAGTGAGCAAGGCGCGGGCGCCAAGCCGGCCCAAGACCTAGTGCAGCTGGCCGATGATCTGCACTATCTACGTTACGCTCCCAAACTCTCATCGACCGACGAGTTACGCCGCGAGTTGATCGAGCGCTCCCGCCGCCTGCTCCGCGCCCTGGCCGGTTGAAGGATCGCTGATGGAAGCACGCCGATGAAAGCCACCGCCGCCACCAGCGCCACCGTCGAACGCCCCTGGCGGCTGTTCGCGCGGCGTTTTTCGATGCTCAGTGGCGCCCTTTTCCTCGCCCTAGCCCTACTCGCCGCCGACCCGCCGACTAGCGATGGCGCCGACCCCCAAGTCGCCCTGCGCGAAGGCAACCGCCTTTTTCGCGACGGTCAGCTCGAAGCCGCCGTCGAGACCTACCGCGGCGCCTACCGCCCCGGCATCCTCCACCCCACTCTGGCCTACAACCTGGGCACCGCCCTGCACCATCTGGATCAGATTCCCGAAGCCATCCTCTGGTACCACCGTGGCGCCGACGCCGACGATCCCTGGTTGCAAGAAAACCTCTGGTTAGCCCGCCGCACCCTGGGCAGCCAGGCGGTGCCACCGGGCAATTGGCTAGCCCGCTGGGTACCCTGGGCCAACAGCCTGCGCCTGGCCGCCATCGGCCTCGCCTGGCTCGGCCTGCTGCTGCTGATCGTCTCCAGTCGCATCCCCTGGTGGACCGCCCTCTCGGTCGGCCTACTCGGCACCGCCCTCTACCTCGGTGCCCACGGCCTCGACCGCTGGGGACCCGCCCAAGGCGTGCTGCTCCAGCCCTGCGCCACCGCAGCCGGCGAACTCCCCGCCGGCACCGAAGCCTGGGTACGCCGCCAAGCCGACCAAAGCTGGGCCGTACTCTCAGGCGGCGCCCGGCTGAACTGCCCCGCCGACGCCATCAAGCTGGTCTTCCCCCGCGGCTGAACCCTACCGCCACCATCTTCGCCCCCAACCAGCGCAACCGCGCCGGCTGCTTTGCGTATATTCTTGTGACAGGGCATGCATCGCTCTACAACACCGGTTATCACCCCAGGAGATCCGCGATGCTCTCGAGAACAATTTTGCCGTCGCCAAATTGGCGCGGCATCGCCGCCGTTGCTCTAGTAGCTGCTCAGCTGCTGGCACCGGCGGCAGGGGCCAAACGGTCCAAGAAAGCCGCTTCCACCACCAAATTCGCCGCCCGCAGCGCCGAGGATCTGCTGATCGTCGACTGCCTGCTGCCGCCCAAGCTGCGCCGGCTGGGGCGACGTAACACCTACCTCGAACCGCGGCGACCGATCCGTGCCACGGCGGTCGAATGCCGCATCCGTGGCGGTGAACACACTGCGCCGGATCAGGCCAGCCTGGCCACCGCGCTCAAGGTGTGGCTGCCACAAGCTCGCGCCGGCAGTCCCGAGGCGCAGTTCTACACCGGGCAGATTTTCGAGCGCGGGCTGGGCACCGAGCCCGACTACGCCAGTGCCCTCGAGTGGTACGGCCGCGCTGCCGAGCAGGGCTACGCCCCGGCGCAGATCAATCTCGGCTACCTCTACGAGATCGGTCTCGGCACTGAGCGCGACGAGCTGGCGGCGCTGAACTTGTATCGCGCCGCCGCCGGCCTGGCCGAAGGCATGGTGATGCTCGGCGAAGCCGACTACGAGGCCTTGCGCCAGGCTGAGCGGGAACTCGCTGGGCAAAGCCAAGAAGTCGAGGATCTGGAGCGGGAGGTCGACTCTCTGCGACAGCAGATCGAGCGTCTCGAATCAGAGTCCAGCAGCGAACGCCAGACCGCCACCACGCTGCGCAAGACCCTCGGCCGCTTACAAGCGCAACTGAGCGAGCGCCGCCACCAGGCCAGCGCCAGCCAGCAACGCATCGCCGAACTGGAGCGCAGTGTGCAGCAAGACCCGCTGAGCCAGCGTTCAATACCTGCCACCAGCGATCTCGATTTTGGCGCCTACCATGCCCTGGTGGTGGGCAATGGCGCCTACCGGCACCTGCCCGAGCTGACCACCGCCGTTGGCGACGCCGAGAAGGTGGCTGCGCTGCTGCGGCAGAAGTATGGTTTCGAGGTCGAGCTGCTGACCGATGCCACCCGCTTTGAGACCATGTCGGCCCTCAATCGACTGCGCCAGGAACTGACTCAAGAGGACAACCTGCTGGTGTTTTATGCCGGCCACGGCTGGCGCGACGAACGCGGCGAGAACGCCTATTGGCAGCCGGTGGATGCCGAGGAGGACAGCCCGGCGAATTGGATTGCCAGCGCGCTGATCGCCGAACACCTCGACCTGATCCCGGCCAAGCATGTGCTGCTGCTGGCCGACTCGGTGTTCAGCGGCCTCAGAACCCGCTCTTCGGTAGCCCGCTTGCCCCACGGCATGACCGAGGAGGAACGTCACCACCACCTGCGCCTGATGCTCGATCGGCGCTCGCGGCTGGCCCTGACCTCGGGCGCCCCGCGGCCCATCGACTCGGGGGAGAATCCCGCCGGCTCGGTGTTCGCCAAGGCTTTCGTTTCAGCGCTCGAAGAAAACCAAGGAGTGCTCGAAGCCTCGCGCCTCTACTTCCAGCTCAATGACCGCCTGAGCACCGCCCAGCGCCCAGCGCCCGAGTTCGCCTCGATGCGTTGGACGCGCAATAACGTCGCCGATTTCTTCTTCGTAGCGCGGGCCAACTAGGAGGCCCTGAGGGACCGGCCGAGGACCGTGCTCCCACCAGTTCCGGTGCAGCCAGGAAAGTCGCAGCACGCGGCAGAAGCTCACCAACCAGTTCACTCCAAAGTTCATCACCAGCAGGGATTCTCCAATGCTCGATCTTCTCGCCCCTGGGATTCAACATAGCACCATCACCCGACCAACCTCCGCCACCGACAACAGCCGCTGGCTGACCGCTATCGCCACCGCCACCGCGCTACTCGCCAGCCTGGCCGGCAGCGCCGCCGAGGGCCAAACCTACGATCTGCAGTTCACCCCGATGGGCGGCACCGTCTCAGAAGCCGCCGGCTTCTTGCAGGTGTCGGTATCGCTGATCGGCTGCACCAATCCGCAGGCCAATCTCTCAATCACCGCACAAGTGGTAAAACTGCAAAACGAAGCCGAAGCCTCTGATGTCGGCAATCCATCGCCCAGTCCTTTCATCCTCGGCCGAGACAACGCGCTGCAGGTGATCACCGTGCCGATTTTCCAAGACAACATCTTGGAAGGGGACGAGCTCTTCAACCTCAGGATCGGCAAGAGCACGCTCGCCGAAATCAGCCTAATGCCTTGCGACGAGGGCAACCTCAGTCTGGGCAGCGCTACTTACCAAGCCACCTTCACCATCATTGATGACGACCTGCGTCAGGTATCGATCGACGACGTGGTGCTGGTCGAGGGAGACAGCGGCGCGACCAGCAGCGCGGTCTTCACCGTCACCATGACCCAGCCGACCCAGCTGGCCGCCGACATCGCCGGCCCCTGGACGGTTACCTACGCCACCACCGATTCCTCGGCGCGGGTGGCCGATGGTGACTATCAGTCAGCCTCCGGCCAGCTGGCTTTTGGCAGTAACGATCTGACAGCAACCATCACCGTGCTGCTCAACGGCGACGATAAATTCGAACCTGATGAGACCTATTTCGTCGACCTGTTGGGGGCCAGTGGCACCGGCGTGCAGATCATCGACAGCCGGGGCCGTGGCTCGATTAACAACGACGACCCCCAACCGTTGGTGTCGATCGCCGACATCACCCTCAGCGAGGGCGACGCCGGCACCACCAATGCCAACCTCACGGTGACCCTGTCCAGCCCGACCGCCAACAACGTCACGGTGCAATACACCACCCTCGATGGCAGTGCCACGGTGGCCAGCGGCGACTATCAAGCGGCCAGCGGCACGGTGATCTTCGACGCCGACACTGCCCAGCTGACCCGCTCGCTGACCGTGCTGGTCAACGGCGATAACGAACTCGAAGGGGACGAGGAATTCATCGTCCGACTGACCAGTTCCACCCATGCCGGCATCAGCCTCGCCGACGCCACCGTCACCCTCACCAACGACGATGTCGCGGTGATGCCCGGCATCAGCATCGGCGATATGCAGATCGTCGAGGGGGACAGCGGTGAACAGAACCTGGTGTTCACCGTCAACCTGGAGGAGCCCACCACCTTGCCGGTCAGTGTGGACTACATCACCGAAAGCCTCACCGCTAGCCCTGGTTCCGACTACAACCCAGAAACCGATAACCTGACCATCCCCCCCGGCAGCCCGAGTGGCGAGATCCTGGTTCGCGTCTTCGGCGACACCGACATTGAGAGCGACGAGACTTTTGCCGTCAGGCTGTCGAACCCGGTCAACGGCATCTTCCGCTCGGCCGGCGCCAATGTCGCCATCGGCACCATCCTCAACGACGACAACGCGCCACCCTTCGTCTCGATCGCCGATTTGACAATGAATGAGGGTGACAGCGGCAGCACCGACTTCGTCTTCATCGTCACCCTTTCTGAAGCTGCCGGCTCGGTGGTCGATGTCAACTGGATGCCCAGCGACGGCAGCGCCATTCGCGGCGAGGACTACACCTCGCCGTTCGACCGCAAGTTGCCCTTTCCCCCTGGCTCGACTAGCCAGACCCTGACCGTAATGGTGTTCGGCGACACTGACTTCGAGGGCGACGAGACCTTCAATATCACCCTGGTCAATCCCACTGGAGTGCAGATTGCCGATGGCGACGCGGTGGGCACGATCCTCAACGACGACAGCCCGATCGTGCCCGACATGTCGATAGAGGACTTGGTAGTCGTCGAAGGCAACTCCGGCAGCACCACCGCCGTTTTCAACGTGCTGCTCTCTGAAGCCACTACCGAGCTCATCTCGGCCGATTGGGGCACCACCCGCGGCGCCGGCACTGCCACCGAAGACGTGGACTACGGCGTCACCGGCGGCATGGTGACCTTCGATCCGGGCGACGTGGCGAAGACTGTCGAAGTAGAGATCTTTGGCGATACGACAGTCGAAGACGACGAGACCTTCTTGGTCAAGCTCAGCGACGCGCCGGGCTTCGTCATCGTCGGCGGCAACGCCACCTGCACCATTCTCAACGACGACAACGAGCCGCCCTTCGTCTCGATCCTCGACGCCGACTCTGACGAGGGAGACCAAGGAACCACCCGAGTGGAACTCACCGTCACTCTTTCAGAAGCCTTGCCGGCAGATTTGTTGATCGGCTACAGCCTGCAACCCAACACCGCCGACGACAGCGATTACCTCGACCCCGGCGCCCAAACCCTGACCATCCCCAGCGGCTCGCTGAGTGCCCCGCTGCCGGTCGACATCCGTGGCGACACCGAGATCGAGGAGGATGAGTCCTTCACCGTGATGCTCGACTCGATCCCCGCCACCGCCCAACTAGCCGATGGCGAAGGGAGAGTGACGATTCGCAACGACGACCAACTCACCCCGCCGCCAGCGGCCCAGGTGACGATCTCAGATCTCACTCTCACCGAGGGCGACCAGGGCACCACCAACGCGGTCTTCACCGTTACCGTCACCAGCAGCGAAGCGCAGACCGTGAGTGTTGACTACACCACTGAGGACGGCAGCGCCCAGGCCGCCGACCAGGACTACCGGCCCGCCGCCGGCAAGCTGGTGTTCAGCAACGTGGACAGCAGCGCGGCGCAGGCGATCAGCGTCGAAGTGATCGGTGACCAGCGGCTGGAAGACGACGAAGACTTCTTCGTCCAGCTCTCGGGCGCCGGCCTCGACTTCACCCGCGCCCGCGCTCGCGCCACCCTCAGCAACGACGATCAGGGAGCCCTCCCCGCTCTCTCGATCTCAGATCTGACGCTTGCTGAAGGCGACTCAGGCAACACCAGCATCCAGCTGATGGTCAGCCTGTCGACCGCCGCCGCTGGGCCGGTGGAGGTGAGCTACGCCACCCGCGACGGCAGCGCCAACGCTCCCGGCGACTACCCTTCGCGTAGCGGGCGCCTGAGCTTCCCTACCGGCAGCCTGAGCCAGCCGATCGAACTCAGCGCGGTCGGCGATAGCGACGTCGAAATGGACGAGACTTTCTTCGTCGACCTGGCCAATCCCAGCGCTGCCACTCTCGCCGACGGCAGCGGTCAGGTGACCCTGACCAACGACGACAGCGGCCCGCTGCCCGAGCTGACCATCGGCGACATGGAGGTGGTGGAGGGCGACCAGGGCAACACCAACGCGGTGTTCCAGCTCACTCTGTCTACAGCCGGCTCCAGTCCGGTGACGGTGAGTTATGGCACCACCGACGGCAGTGCCAGCGAGGCCGATGGCGACTACCTGTCGGCCTCCGGCCAGCTGACTTTCGATATTGGCCAAACTAGCCAGGCGATCACCGTGCAGGTGGTCGGCGACCGCCGCTTGGAAGGGGACGAGAACTTCTTTGTTGACCTCTCGGCGATCAGCGGCGCCAGCCTGATGGACAGCCGCGGCCGGGGCCGCATCCTCAACGACGACCAAGGCCAGCTGCCCTCGTTAACGGTCGCCGACGCCACCCTGCAAGAGGGCGACTCGGGTAGCAGCAACGCTACCTTCCGGATCAGCCTGTCAGCGGCCGTCAACACTCAAGTAGCGGTCGACATCGCCACCCAAGACGGCAGCGCCAGCACTGCCGACGGCGACTACCAGGCCCTCTCCAGGCGCCTGGTCTTCCAGCCCGGCCAGCTGCAAATCGATGTGGCGGTGCAGGTCTTCGGCGATGAGCGAGTGGAGAACGACGAGACCTTCACCGTCCTGCTCACCAACCCGGCCGGCGCCACCTTGTCGGACGATAGCGCTAGCGGCACCATCTTCAACGACGATGCCTTCACCGTGCCGAGCATCAGCATTGCCGACAGGGCGTTGAAAGAGGGTGATAGCGGCAGCACCGCAGTCGAACTCAGAGTGCAATTGAGCGCACCCAGCGGCCGGGCCGTGCAGGTCGACTTCGCTACCCGTGACGGCAGCGCCACCGCCAATGATGACTACCGTCCGACCAGTGGCCGGCTGAACTTCGCTCCTGGCCAGGTGCAGCGGGAGCTCACCGTCGAGGTGCTGGGCGATACCACCGAAGAGCCCGACGAGAGCTTCTCCATCGTGCTCTCCAATCCCCTCGCCGGCCTGCTCAGCGACGCCACCGGCAGAGTACATATCACCAACGACGACGTCGCCCTAGGCCGGCTACGCTTGCTACCCCCGGCCAACACCCAGGAGGCCGCCGGTGAGGCGGTGATCGAAGTCGAGCGCTTCGGCCCGCCGGGTCGCGCCGTCGAAGTGACCGTGACGGCGAGTCCCGGCAGTGCCGAGGACGGTAGCGACTTCGCCGCCCGCGCCCAGGTCCTGTCGTGGCCGGCCGGCGAACTCGGTATCCGCCAATTTCGTTTCCCTCTGGTCGACGACAGCATCGAAGAAGGGGACGAGACCATTCGCATCGAACTCTCCAAGCCGGTCGACGCAACCATCGATGAGCCGGGGATGATGGAGCTGATAGTGATCGACGACGACACGCCGATGACTATCGAACCGATCAGCGAACCTCAGACCACCGCCACCGTCGGCGACCTGCTAGAGCTGCGCGCCCGCGTCAGCCGCGAAGATGGCCGGCCAGTGGAGGGAGCTTTGGTCGATTGGTCGATCGCAGGTGAGGCCGAGATCAGCGGCGATCCGACCACCCTCAGCGACAGCGCTGGCGAGGTCAGCCAGAGCATCAAGATCGGCTCGCGACCGGACCAGATCGTGGTCACCGCGACGGTGCGCGGCACCGAGGCCAGCGCACTGTTCGAACTCACCGCCGAAGGCGACTTGGCCGAGGTTACCGGCAACCCCGGCGGCGGCGACGGCGACACCATCGCCGACGTGCTCGACGAGACCTGCCCCGGCGCCAGCGGCGAACTCGGCGAACTATGCGACTACGTTTTCGATCTCGACAACGTCGACCAGGTGGAGTTGATCGACCAGATCACTCCCGACGACGAACTTGAAGCACAGGCCACCGCCACCCTCGACGCACCGCAAGTGCAGCTACGCAACGTACTGGCCCGCTTGAACGCGCTGCGCGGCGGCACCCGCGAGACCATCGACCAACTAGCCTTCGACAACCGAGGCCAGGGCCTCAATCCGGCCGCTCTGCGGATCGCCATGACCAGCGGCAGCGACCTCGACCAGCTGCGCCAGCAGATCGACGCCGCCCTCGTCGCCGGTCAGGGCGAGTTGCTGGCCGAGCCCCGCGGTGGAGCGGCCAGCGCCGACCCGGCCAGCGACCCGTCAACCGAAGATGAAAGCCCTTGGGGAGTGTTCGTCAACGGCCGAGTGTCCTTCGGTAAGCGCCCACAACGGGGCCAAGATCCCGGCTTCGACATCGAGGTCCAAGGTCTCACCGCTGGCGCCGACTACCGTTTCGGCAAAGGTGTTCTGGGTGCCGCCGTGGGCTTCTTCGCCACCGACAGCCAGTTGGCCCAGGGAGGCGGCTCGCTGAAAGCCGATGGCTGGGCGCTGTCGGTCTACGCCAGCCACTTCGCTCAGCACTTTTACCTCGACGGCGTGGTGACCTATGGTTGGAGCGACTACGAACTCGAACGCAACATCCTGCTACCGCACCCTTTCCGCGGCCAGCGCCGCTTCATCGCCCGCGGCACGCCGGCCGCCAGCCAATTGGCGGCGACCTTGGGGGCGGGTTACGACTTCACCCTCAGCAGCACCCGCCTGACCGGCTTCGCCCGGCTTAGTTGGGTCGATGCCGACATCGACGGCTACAGTGAACTCGGCGCCGGCCCTTTCGACCTGAACTTGGCCGCCCAAAATCTCAAATCCCTGCTCTCAGAAACCGGTGCTGAAGTGAGCTTGCCGATCAGCTACAGCTGGGGGGTACTGCAACCCATACTCCGCGGTTCCTACCTGCACGAATTCGAAGACAACAGCCGGCTGATCCGCGGCAGCTTCTCCCAAGACCTATCAGGCAACGAATTCGTCATCGCCACCGACGCTCCCGACCGCGACTTCTTCAACTTCGCGGCCGGCCTGTCGGCGATCCTCCCCCATGGCCGGACCTTGTACCTGATCTACGACACCGATCTCGAGCGGGATGACTTGCGGCTCTACACCTTGACAGCAGGAGCACGGTTGCAATTCTGAAGTGCTCTTCCTTGAAGAGGGTGGCACCCCTTGCGGCTGGCCCATCTCGACGATGTCGAGGACCAGCATCGCCTTCAACTCTCGTCCGCGATCCGCAGCGCCGTGGATCGAGTTGCCGGGTCGAGCCAGAATCCCAGTGCTTGAAGCTGACCCAGGATCGGTTGTACCGCGTCCAAGTGCCCCTCGGCCTTTGCCTTCAGCAGCACGCCGAGTGTGCCGGTGAATGGAATCTTCAAGTGCCTGGCAAAGTGCCGCGCAAGTCCGTCGTCGAGCACGGCGAGCACGTCCGATCGACCGGCGGCCAGCGACAGCACTTCTCGTTCGCCTTGGCCCAGATCAGCAACCAGCGGCAGGATGTCCAGATGAGGAGCGGGCCGAACCCTCAGCCAATCCAACTGATCGAGATTGGGCAGCGACACCCCTTGCGCGATGGCAGAGGCTCGTCGGAGATGTAGATTCCCTCCAGAAGAGCGCGGATCATGAGCCGATCTTGCCCTATGAAGATCTCGCCGACAAGAGTTATGCGCTGGCGCCTATGGGTCGCAACTCACTGATTCTACTGGCGGACGGAGTATCGGCGAGGGACAGCCCCTCACTGAATATCCGTGCACGGCATTTTCCTAGGGAGAGGGTGCTTACAAGTTGGCCGCCGCCATGGGAGAATCAACCTTTGCTCAAGCGTGCCATTGGTTGTCGAGGGTTCCGTTTGGCTGAGCTTTCGTGATGTCGAAGATCTGCTCACAGTGCGGGGGGCGGGGAGTCTCCGAGTGATCCTGCCGCTCGGCTATGATCTGGTGTCGGTCGTGCGCCAGGGAGCTTTGCGCGCGGTCTGCCGGGCTCGCGAGGTGGCGAGCGGTGAGCTGGTCATCATCAAATCCTTGCTCGATAGCCGCGCGAGCAGCCAGGCTCTGGCGCTTCTGCGTCACGAGTATCGGATCCTGAGCCGGTTGGATTTGCCGGGATTCGCCCGTGTGCGTGACCTGCTTTACCACGACGGGCGCCCCCATCTGGTGATGGACGATCTGGGCGGACTGTCGCTCAGCGCCTGGATGGAGGCGAACCGTCCCGATCTGGCCCAGTTTTTTCGCATCGCTCGATCGGTGACCGAGAGACTATCCCACCTGCACGGGGCGCAGGTGATCCACAAGAACATCAATCCGCACCATATCGTCGTCCACCACGATAGCCTGACCACCCACTTGGTCGACCTCAGCATCTCTTCGCGCCTGCACAACGAGATCCAGAAGTACACCAGCCCGAGCGTCCTGGAGGGCGCGCTGCCCTACATCTCTCCGGAGCAGACTGGCAGAACGAATCGAGCGATCGACCGTCGCACCGACCTCTATTCCCTAGGGATCACCTTCTATCAGCTCCTCACCGGTCACCTACCCTTCGACGCCGGTGACGATCTGGAGTGGGTCCACTGTCACATCGCCCTGACCCCGCCTGCCCTGCGGGAGGCCTGGCCGGACTGCCCCCTCGCCCTCGGAGAGGTGGTGATGAAACTCCTCGCCAAGGCTGCCGAGGATCGGTACCAGAGCGCGGACGGCCTGCTGCGCGATCTCGTCGTTTGCGAGGGCATGGCCCATGGCGAGGACGACGGTTTCGTTCCAGGTCGCTGGGACCGCTCGGAGCAGTTTCATCTGCCGCAGACGCTCTACGGCCGGCAAGCCCAGGTCACAACCCTGCTCGATGCCTTCGAACTCGTCAGCGAGGGGGCGACGGCGATGATGCTGGTCACCGGTCACCCGGGGGTCGGAAAGACCTCGCTGATCGGCGAGATTCACCAGCCGATCGTCCGTCACCGGGGCTACTTCATCTCCGGCAAGTTCGATCAGTACAAGCGGGACATCCCCTACGCCTCCTTGATCCAGGCTTTCCGTGAGCTGGTTCGGCTGCTGCTCACGGAGAGCGAGGAAGCACTCCGGGCCTGGCAGCAACGGATCATCGACGCCTTGGGTGAGAATGCCCAGGTCATCGTCGACGTGCTACCCGACGTCGCCCTGATCATCGGCGACCGGCCGCCAGCGCCAGTGCTGGACTCCGCCGAGGCCGACAACCGCCTCAATCGCGTCCTGCAAGACTTTGTGCGGATTTTCGCCAGCCCCCGACATCCGCTGGCGATCTTCCTCGATGACCTGCAGTGGGCCGACTCGGCGACGCTCAAGCTGCTCCACCTGCTATGTACGGACTCGGCCAGCAGTCATGTGTTCTTGATCGGCGCCTACCGGGACAACGAGGTCGACGCCGCCCACCCCCTCAGCCTGACCCTCAAGCGCATCGAAGAAAGTGGGGCGAGGCTCGAATCGATCCACCTCGAACCCCTCGACCTTTGTGACGTCGAGCGCTTCGTCGTCGACACCCTGCGCCAGAAAGCCGGCGACACCGCCCGCCTGGCCCACTTCGTCTACGAGCGCACCCTGGGCAACCCGTTCTTCGTCGGCCAGCTCCTGCGGGAGCTACATTCGTCCCACTTGCTGGTCTTCGACCCGGCCGCGGACGGATGGACTTGGGATCTCGAACGGATCCGGACCGTCGGATTCACCGACAACGTGGTCGAGCTGATGGCGGAAAAGATTCAGCGTTTGGCCAAGCCGAGCCGGGACATGCTGACCCTCGCCGCCTGCATCGGCAGTACGTTCGACTTCGAAACTCTGTCCATCGTAGCGGCGCGGTCCGTCAATGAGGTCATGACAGGGCTCTGGCCGGTCCTCCAGAATGGGCTGATCTTGCCGCTCGACGACGCCTCCAAAGTGCTGCGCCGGGGCGGTGGGAATCCCGACTTTTCCGATGCCGACGGCGTCGCGGCAATCTCCTGCCGTTTCGTCCACGATCGCGTCCGTCAAGCGGCCTATTCGCTGCTCGGCGAGGGCCAGAGGCACCGGGTGCATCTGCAAGTCGGCCGTCGATTGTTGGAGACGGTCGGGGCGGCGGAAGGCCGACTCTTCGACATCGTCAATCACGTCAACCTCGGCGCCGAGCTGGTCGACCGACCGCAGGACCGGCTGTTGATGGCCCAGCTCAACCTGTCGGCGGGCATCAAGGCGAAGAACTCCACGGCCTACGATTCGGGACTGGCCTACCTGCGCGCGGGCATTCAATTCTTGCCGGCTTCAGCCTGGGAGACGGCCTACGATCTGGCCTTCGAACTCTACAAGACCGAAACGGAATGCGCCTACTTGCTGGGTGACTTCGACCAAGCCGAGGACCTCTCCGGCATGCTCCTCCGCCGATCCCGCGACCGGCACGAGAAATCCCAGATCTACAATCTCCGGATCGCCTTCTACTCGAGTGTCGGGCGCTTCAAGGACTCCATCGCCGCGGGGATCGAGGGCCTCGAGCTGTACGGTATTCACCTGAGCGACGAGGCTGGCAATCTGCGCGATGCCATCGAGCGCGAGCTGGCCGAAATTCAACGCCGGATCGGAGATCGCCAGCTGACCGAGTTGCTCGACCTGCCGCTGATGACGGATCAGGCGGTGGCAGACTGCATGCGGCTGATGATGAATCTGACTACCCAGACCTATATCGCCGACCAGGAGAGGTTTCCGCTGATTGCCGCCAAGATGGTCAACCTGACCCTCCGGCACGGGAACTCGCGGGTATCTGCATTCGCCTATGGCTACCTCGGCGTCATCCTCGGTACCTTTCGGGGTGACTACCAGACCGGACGCCAGCTCGGCGATCTTTCCCTTGCCCTGGCCAAGAGGCTGGAAGAACCGAGTCTCTATTGCAAGCTCTACTGGATCCTTGGTGGTCTCAATAACCACTGGGCACGCCCGATCCGCTCCAACATCCCGCTGCTGCGCAAGAGCATCGAGCACGGCCTCGAGTCGGGGGACTACGTCTTCGGCAGCTGGGCCTACTACTACCTGGTGATCAGCGCTCTGCTTTCGGGGCTCCATCTGCCGAGGATCCTCGAAGAAGCCGACGACGCTCTCGCCTTCTTTCGCCAGACCAAGAACAAGACCTATGCTGATCTCGAAGAGATCGTCCGCAACGTAGTGCTCAACCTACAGGGCGCCACCGCGGATCGGGCCTCCCTGAGCTGCGAGGGATTCGACGAGGACTCCTGCATTCGAGACCTGCGGGCGCGTAGCCATGGCGCCGGCGTCGCCCGGTACCACGTGCTGAAAATGATGGTGTTGTGTATCCACGAGCGCTACGCGGACGCTTGCGCTCTCGGGGCGCGGTCGGAGCAGACACTGGGATTCCTGACCGCCCAACCCTTGCTGGCCGAGCATTCCTTCTACTACTCCATCTGTCTTTGCCGCCAGATGGAGCAGGTGGACGCCGCCGGCCAGGAAAGTTTTCGCGCCACCATCGCAAGCCATCTGAAGCGTCTGGGGGAATGGGCGCAATCCTGTCCGGAGAACTTCCGCCACAAGAAGCTCCTAGTCGAGGCCGAGCTCGCGCGTTTCGACGGCCGCCCGGGGATCGCCCTAGTGCGCTATGAAGAGTCGATCGACCTGGCGCGCGAGCACGGTTTCGTGCACAACGAGGCGCTGGCGCACCTGCTGGCCGGCCAGTACAGCGCCTCGTTGCGTCTGGCGACCGCCGCCAAGGCCCATCTGCGAAGTGCGCGAGACCTCTACTCCCGCTGGGGAGCCGGCAGTCGCGTCCAGGACCTGGAGGCGACTTACCCGGAAATTCAGCTTGGCAACGACCAGGACAGAGCTGTGGCTGGTGGGAGCTCGCCGACGGTCCATCTCGACGCCATGACTCTGGTCAAAGCAACCCGCGTGATCTCGGAGGAGCTGCACCTCGACTCCCTTTTCCAGACGATGCTCGAGATCATGGTGGAAAGCGCCGGTGCCCAGAGCGGATACCTGTTCCAGGAACAGGACGGGCGGTTGGTTCAGCGGGCGCGGAGTTGGGCCGACGTTGGCCGGGGCACGCTGCCCGAGCCGGTACCGGAGCAGATCCTGAATTACGTCCGGCGGACAGGCGAGAAAATAGTCTTGAGCGATGCGAGCGAGGACACCACTTTCATGGCGGACCCGTTCGTCGCGTCTCGCCGAGTCAAGTCCCTGGTCTGCATGCCGATGCATCGACAGGACGAGATCGTCGGCTTCTTGTTGTTCGAGAATTCGCAGCTGGTGGATACCTTCACCGATGCGCGGCTCGACATCCTCGACATCCTGGCGGCTCAGGCGGCCGTGTCGCTAGAGAACGCGCGGCTCTACAGCCAGTTGAACGAGCTGAACGAAAAGCTGGAGGGCCGCGTCGAGCGGCGCACGGCGGAACTCGCCGAAGCTGCTCAGCAAGCCCTGGAACATCGCCTTGCGGCGGAGGCGGCCAACCAGGCCAAGAGCGAGTTCCTGGCCAAGATGAGCCACGAGATCCGCACACCGATGCACGCGGTCATCGGCATGGCCGAACTGCTCCTCGGCACCGGTCTCGACGCCTACCAGATGCGCTTCGCGGAGACCGTGCGCAGCAGCGGAGAGACTCTGCTCGCCCTGATCAACGACATCCTCGACTTCTCGAAGATCGAAGCGGGTGAGCTGAACCTCGAACGGGCCCCAGTCCTCCTGCGCGAGTGCCTGGAGCAGTCGGTCGAGGTCCTGGCAGCGGCGGCGGCGGCGAAGGACATCGAGCTGGAGTTTCGGGTCGACACCGACGTACCGATCGCGATCTTTGGCGATGCCGCGCGTCTGCGTCAGATCCTGCACAACCTGATCGGCAATGCCGTCAAATTCACGGCCGCTGGCGAGGTTTTTGTCGCCATGTCGTGCACGCTCTCGGACGACCGGGCCGGGCACGTCGAAATCGAGTTCTCGGTCCGCGATCACGGTATTGGCATCGATCCCGAGGCGGTCGACAGTATTTTCGACGCGTTCTCGCAACAAGACAGCTCCACCACCCGGCGGTTCGGCGGAACCGGCCTGGGCCTCTCCATCTGTCGGCATCTGGTGCGGGCGATGGGCGGCGAGATCCGGGTGCAGAGCGAGCCGGGTGTCGGCTCCACCTTCTCGTTCACCATCGAGGCGCCGATCGCGCCGCAGCCACGCCCGCACTACCTCGATCCCGAGCGTTCGGAACTCGCCGGGCGTCAGGTCCTGGTCTTGCACGAGCAGGCGATCTACCGTGATCTCTTGCGCTATCACCTCGATGCGTGGGCTGTGCGAGTGGAGACGGCGGTGAGCGTCGAAGAGGCCGTGGAGCGATTCGCCGCGTCGCAGGACCCCTTCGACTGCATCATCGTCGATCGTTCGAGCGTCGCACTCGGCACCGAGCTGCAGGAAGAGCCGGTATTTTCCCAGGCGGCGATGATCATCTTGAGGTCCATCGTCGATCAGCCCCAGAAGGTGGACGATGGTAAGTCGTTTCTGACCAAACCAATCGCGCCGGCGCGCCTCCACGCGCTGCTCTCGGAGGTTCTCGGGCTGGTGAAAGAAGGGCCCCGGCGACAAGGCATCGAGGCACGGCCGGAGACCGAGCCGCTGCGGTTTCCCCGCCGGATGTGGGTCTTGCTCGCCGAAGACAACCCGGTCAACCAGCTGGTGGCCGAGGCCTCGCTCGAGCGATTGGGGATTCAGGTCGAGATCGTCGAGAACGGTGTCGAGGTGATCGCCGCCATGCGCCGCCGGCCCTATGACCTGATCTTGATGGATGTACAGATGCCCGAGCTGGATGGCCTGGAGACGACACGGAGGATTCGCTCTGATACCAGTGTGCCG
Source organism: Candidatus Multivoradales bacterium (assembly GCA_965248925.1). Classification (GTDB taxonomy): domain Bacteria; phylum Acidobacteriota; class Thermoanaerobaculia; order Multivoradales; family J023; genus CBDFLE01. The sequence goes on from CBDFLE010000006.1 coordinate 931,139, forward strand.
CAGCCGTACATCATCGCGATCACGGCCAACGCCACCATCCAGGATCGCCAGCAGTGCCTGGCGACGGGAATGGACGATTACATCCGCAAGCCCTTTCGGCTGGAGGATCTTCGAGCTAGCCTGAGCCGCTTCGCCGCCACTCTGCTTGGCGGGTCGGAGGCCGCGCCGATGCCGGGCGGCGGCACTGCCAAAGAGGTGCTGCCAAAGAGGTGCTGCCAAAGAGGTGCCAAAGAGGTGCCAAACATCTCTTGGAAGAGGTGAGTCCTGCCAAAGAGGTGCTGCCAAAGAGGTGCCAAACATCTCTTGGAAGAGGTGAGTCCTGCCAAAGAGGTGCCAAACATCTCTTGGAGGAGGTGAGTCTGCTGCCAAAGAGGTGCCAAACATCTCTTGGAGGAGGTGAGTCTGCCAAAGAGGTGCCAAACATCTCTTGGAGGAGGTGAGTCCAGTAACCACCTGCTCTCCTGGAATCGGCTGAGCCACCCACCCCTCGGCACGATTTAGGAGGGCAAGCTGAGCCAGAATCTCTGGTTCCCGCTCCGGGAGACTCAAAATATCGCCTACCGGCACTTTCCGGGTAGCCGTTGGCACCTTCCACCCACTCAGTGATCCTCAGAAAACTTCCTGGCCTGGCGATAACCCCGGCGCCGATCAAGCCGCTTCGCCTATCCGGGCGCCACGGACTCCAGAGCCCGAACAAAGGGCATCGCTGGAGGAAAACTTCCGTCGGGGAAACTGGCAGAGCAATCATCTGCCCTCAAGCGCTCGGCAGCAACGCGATAGGCGGCGACGAATTCAGCATACGCGCTCTCCAGCCGCCGCCGCTGGCGCCGGCTCCAGGCGTGGAAACGCGGTGCCGGTGACCTTCTTACCTGACTCGGCCGGTGGTGGGGATGAACTCTCCGAGCACGACGGGGACCTATTGGCTCAGTGCCGCGTTCGGCGTGCATGGTCAGGGTCTGCTTTTCGATCTCCTCAATCAAGCTCCGCACTCGATCTTGCCGTGCATCTGGTGACAGATGCCGCCAACAAGGTAGCGGCTGGAGCGTGACCTCCATCTCTGTGACGAACTCTCTTGGAGATGGAGCTTCCCTCCGTTGCCGGGCGGCGAATTCCCGACTCCGGTCGAACCAGGTGCCACGTAGAGGCTCGCCGGTCAGAAGCGTCCCGACCGAGTTCACTCCAGGCCAACAAGCTGGTGAGTAGACAACTCCCTCCTTGGCACCATGGCTCAGCAAGTAACGGAGGCGAGCGATTTGAACCACGGCCTCATCAGCGACCACAATGGCACGGTAGCGACGGTTGAAGATCGTCCCTGGCCAGTCGTGTAGCTTGCCGATCTCTTTCGACAGGTTAGTGTTGAGGTGCTTCATGAAGCTCGCCAACCGTTCGCTATCCACTGGCGAAAGTAGAAGGTGGTAGTGGCTGGAGACCACCACGACGGCGTGAATGTCGACGGCGAACAGACCGCGAGCCTTGGCCAGGCAGCCAACGAAGATCTCGTTCAACTGCTGTCCTGGTCGCAACAAAAAGCGGCCCTGGATGGTTCGACAGGTGACTTCGACCAGCATCCCAGAGCGGGGCAAGTAGCGTAGATTTCGGATCTGCGTTTGTTTGCCGCCACTTGCGTGGCACCTGTCCAATCCCTGCTCGTGGTGCTCGATCGCCCGATCGACCTCGCCCAAACGCGTGTAAGTGTTGCCCAGGTTGCCGAGGTGTCTCGCCTCGCCGCGGCGATCGCCGATCTCCCGAGAGATCTTCAGTGCAGGCTCGTAGTGCTCGATCGCCCGATCGGCCTTGCCCAAATCCCCGTAGGCTGCTCCCAGAAGACTTCGGGAAGGAGATCGCGGACTACTTGGCGCTCAGGACCGAGCCCTCCAGGCGAAGCAATGAAGATTCGATACTTGGTGATCTGCTCTGCCACGGAACAACTCTCCACGATACGCAATACGTTTGCGCAGTAGGGTACCACCCTTGTAGCCGACGCTTATATCCCAAGTGGCCCGTCTAGCCGTCGCTGGCGTTCGTCGACGCGCACCTCGAGAGCCGTAAGCCGGGCCAAGAACTTGCTGTCTTTGAGCGCCTGCACCTCGTCGCTCAGATGGTCGACAGCCGACTTGAGCCGGGCAGCGAACCAGATCGCAGCGCCAAGCTCTGTGGCCAAGAACAGCGTGATGGGCACCACCCACCCTGGCAAGTCAAACATATTCGGTCCCTCTCTCGTTAGGCGCCGGCGCCGCGTAGTGCAGCCTGGCGATCCATGATCCGTGTTTGTGACGAGGCGTGCGTTCGCAGCCCCTCAACGCCACCTCGCACCCCGCGGGCAATGGCGTTCCCCTCTTCGGCTGCCACTCGCAACCGGCGCAGCTCTTCAGCTGCCAGTTCCTGGCCCCGCACCATTCGCGTCATCTGCCCACTCTGCTGCGGTCTCCGCGCGGTCAGGTGCTGAGCCAGCCGCTCAAGTTCGAAAGTTGCGGCGGTGTTGCTGTAGGTAGCCGGGCTGGCATGCAGCGCGCGCAGGGTGTCAGGGCTGAGGGTCGTGGTGATCGCGCCGCCGAAGATGCTGCCGGCCAGGCTGGAGAAATCGACCCCGCCAAGCCCGGCCGCGATCTGCCGAATCAACTCGAAGAGGTCGAAGTAGGACTCGGTGCCTTGGCCGTAGTTCGCCTGGCCCAGTTGCAATATTTGCGGCAGCAGCCGCAATAGCTCTTGGCGGGCCTCGGCTGCCTCCTGAGTATTCCCCTGGGCCAGCTCGCGCAACTCGGCGAGACGAGCCATCGCCTCGTCAAGTTGCAACTCATCAGTCAAGGGCGAGAGATCGCCGAATGTCAGGCTGTTGTAGAGGTCTTCGAAACCACTGCGCATCCGCTCGAGCAGTTCCTCCAATGCTTGAGCCGCGCGGTCTGCGTCAGAGGATCCACCGCCGCCATACTGTGGCGGCGGTGGATAGAAGTCGACAGGTGGTGGAGGTGGCTCTGGCGGGCCACTAGCCGACCCCCCGCCGCCACTAGCCGACCCCCCGCCACTAGCCGACCCACCACCACTAGCCGACCCGTCGCCACTAGCCGACCCGTCGCCCACAACGATCTCGATATTGGGAGGCTCGACCGGATCTTGAAGCGCGTCAAGCGCATCCTGATGCGCTTGTGTTATCTGCCCTAGTAGCTCCTCAATGGTCAAACCGAGCTGGGAAAAAGCTCCCGCGGCCGCTAGCTCTATGGCGGTCAGCCGAGCCTGCTCGTACTGCAAATTGACCATGATCTCAGCGAGCCCCTCGGTCTCGACACCCAGAGACCGCAGTGAGTCGAGGTACTGAACCCCCAGCTGCTCGTTGTAGGCCGCTTGCAGAGAGTTGACCTCGTCGTAGCTCTCGCCCAGGAGGTCGAGCTGTTGCCTCGCAAGATCGAAATCTACGGCTGAGGAGCGCACCGCTTGCTGTAGCTGGGAGACCTGGTCGACCTCGTCGCGGTAGCTCTGTAGTAGCGCGTCGTGCTCGCCGCGAAGCTCAGTCAGGTACGCCTGCTCCAAACCAGCCCGGAACTCATCAGCGAAATCCTGCCCCATCGACAACCGGAGGATCTCGCCGATGATGTCGTCGATCTGCTGATTTCGAGCGACAGCTGCTTCTTGCAGATCGGTGATCATGCCGGTTTCGCGTTGGCGCATGAGGGACAGCTCGCGGCGGAAATCCCGGCGCCGAGACTCCCGCTCTTGCACACCGCTACCGCTGCCGCCAATGTTGCCACCTCCGGGCCTACCGACTCCGCCACCACCGCCTCCGCCACTGAAATCAGTATCGAGCAGGTTCTGAGCCTGGTCGCGCAAGCGCTCCATGAACGCCAGCAGATTTCGATCAGTGCTCTCGAGCAGCCGCAGTTGCTCAATCAGTATCGTGATCCTGCTTAGCTCCGTGGCGAAACGGATCTTTTCGGCCCAGGCGATGGCCTCTTGGCTGCCTACCAATTGGCCCAGGCTGGCGAGCACATCACCCTCGACGGTTGCCGCGAAGGCTCGAATACCCTCCTCCAGGCGTTCCAGGTCGACCCCCGACACGGTCAGGCCAAGACTGTCGGCCTCCTCTTCGGCGTCGGAGATTGACCGGGTCAATCCATCGACGGCCACGGCCGTGGAGTCGAGACCAGTGCCGGCTAGGTCGATGCGCGAGGTGAACCCTTCGATGTCCTCCCCGATTCTGTCGATGTCCTCGCCGAGATCTCCAGGCGGCCTGAGTGGGCTGTCGTCGATTTTTTCGCCTAGCTCGACGAACGTCTCACCGAGAGAGGCAAAGCGCTCTTCAACCTCTTTCGCTGCCTCGAGCTGCTGGCTGGCCTGCTCACGCAGAGATTGAGCCAGCTCGAATCGAGAAGTGTCGACTCCAAACAGGGCGTCGATCTGGGCATTGAGACCTGCGGCCACATCATCGAGCTGCTGCTGGACAAGCAGGGTACCGTCCTCGACGGAGAGTCCATACTTGCGTATCGACTCAAACAGGTTTTTGGCATCGGCCTCAATAGTGACGTACTGCTGGCGATAGGGGTTTTCGCCGCCTACCCCGTCGAGTAGGCGGGCCAGCGGGATCGCCTCAGTGACCAGCTCCTCTACTGAGGTGATTCCACCGTGCAGACCATCTAGCAACAGCTGCACGTTGTGACCGATGCTGCCAAACTCCGATTGCGAAAGTGATTCCACAATCCCGAAGTCGAGAGCATCATTGAAGCTCTCGAACGATTTCTCGACATCCCCTACTTTGGCAATATATTCTTTTCCATCTTGGCGCAGGCGTATACCAATGCCCGCGTAACTTTCAACAACGCCACCAAAGGCTCCGATTATCACTTCGATTTCGTCGATTATACCCTCCGTGAATTCGCGCGCCCCTTCGAAACCTGCAATATGCTCATTGGGCGGCTGGCCAACAAAATGAGCTTCCCGGTCACCTTCTTGAATGTATCCAATACCTAAACTGGTATAGTTTTTAGCCGCTTGCTTCGCCCTCCAGCGGGCATCAAGCTCTTGCACGATGATCACAGTAGCTGCGGCGGCAAGCCCCGCCCAGACAGCTGGATTGACCGTTGCTTTGCCAAACAAGCCGAGTGCATTGCCACCACTTGCAGCACCAGCGCCAGCACCGGCGCCAGTGGCTGCCGCACCCGCGCCGCTACCCGTAAAAAGGCCACCCAGGCCACCAAGGAGCCCTCCGCCACTGCCACCGCTGCCTAACACCGCCCCCAGCACTTGCCCCCAAACTCCCAGACCACCACCACCACCACCCTGGCTACCTGCGACGCCACCAACGGCAGCGCCAAAGATTCCGGACCCTGCAAGCCACCGCGTCAGCGATACAGTGGCTAGCTCTGTCACAATCCGTTTGATTTGGTCGATGGCCACGTCGCCGATCGCTTCCCAGGCGCTCACCCCCTCTTCTCTCAACGCCCTCCAGGCGGCGCCGATGAGATCCTCAGACAGCTCAGCGATCTCTTCATAAGCTCGCTCTGCTTCTTCGACTTGAGCATCGAAAGCGTCCTCGGCCCGCTCTCTCGCCAATTTCTCGAAATCAGGAAGAAACGCATCGAAATCGATTTCGGGCAAGTCGTCAGGAGAGATTGAGAAATCCAACTCTGGCAGCACGACCTCGCGCAGCTCTTGTAGATGCGCCAGATACTCTTGTAGTGCTTCCCGAGCTGCATTGGTCTCTACCGTGATACGGATCAGCTGTTGAGCTTTGACGCTCTGAGGATCGATCCCAAGCTCGGCGATCCTCCGATAGACATCCTCCAGACCCTCAATGTCGCCCTTGTGCTCTCGATACAAATCGAGGGTTCGATTTAGAGTGTTCAATTCCTCTTGGGCGCTGATCAGCGCCCGCTGAAGCGCAAGCTGGCGAGCCACTTCATTTATGTCGGCCAGCGCTCCGCGAACTCTGCCGAGGGCCTCCGAGACCGCTACCGATTCGTCGACCCAGTTCCGCATGCGGTCGATGACCCGTCCGACTTGCTCGCCATACTCTGCGGCGCGAATTTTGGTCTCGCCAAGAGACCTCACTTCCTCATCGAGACGCTTACGGATATCGACTGTGGACCTGGCAAACTCGCCGTTGTCGCGGACGGATCGAGCGTAGGCTCGCCGCAACGTCTCGACGCTCTGCTCGCTGGCGGCCTGGGCTGTTTGCAGCTCTTCGAGTCGGGTTCGGTAACTTGCCAGCAGATCGGAGAGTTCTTCGAGTGACCCGCTAGCGATCACCTTGTCCGCATCCTCTGAGATCGCCTTGAACATCTGACCGGCCTGGACGTCAGCAGCTATGGCCGCGTCGAGATTGGCCTTCCAATCGTTGATCCACTGGTTGAGTTTTGTGCCCACAACCAGCGCAGCAGCAATTGCAATTGAGAGAGGGCCGAACGAACCAGCGAAGGTCGCAACGGCCGCGGCAGCGATCGGAGCCTGAGTGATCACCGCGGCGAAAAACAGCCCTAACCCAGCGCCGGTCACCGCAGCTATGACGAGTTTGATCTCGTCCCAGTGATCGATAAACAGCGATAGCGCGTCCCCGGCTATGAGGATTGCCGCCCCGAGATCCTCGCCAAATGACTTGATGACCTCCTGGTTGCTGCCCAGTAGCTCGGTGAGCTTTGCTTTGACCTGGTCGAGAGCTGGCGCAAATCCGCTTCCGAGTGCTGCGCCCGCGATATCAAGCGCATTCGACAAACGCTGCGCGCGAGAGGCGCTGGTATCGAATGCAGCAGCGGCTTCGATGGTGAGAGCTGTCACGGCGGCGGCTTCGTCGCGGGCCAAGCGCTGCTTTTCGGCAAGGCGCTCGAAGTTCACCGCCAAGGTTGGGAGTACCTTTAGCACCTCGGCACCGCCGAGCTTGAGTTCTTTGAGAACTAGACCGATCTGGTTGCTGGCATCGGGAATCTGGCCCAAACCCGAGAGGAAGAGGTTGACTGCCTCTACTGGGTTCTGGCGCCAGGCCGCGGCAAACTCGTCCGCCGAGGTGCCGGCGATCTCCGCGAAGCGGACCAGGTCGGCGCCACCTCGGGATACAGCAGAGCTGATGGTCTGGTAGGTCCGACCGATGACAGATCCGCCGAGCTGTGCCTGCACACCTTGCTCAGCCAGAGCCGCGGCGTAGGCTGAGACCTCGGTCGATCCAATCTGAAACTGGGCAGTTGACAGCGAGACCTCGGTTCCCATCTTGGCAATCTGGGATTCGCTGGCGGCCGAGTTGTTGCCGAGGCGGACAATCACCGAAGCCAGCCGCTCGATGTTTTCCGGCCCTTCTCCCTGCACGTTCATGATGCGGGTAAGGGCCGTTGCCCCCTCGTTCCCCGCTAGGTCGGAGGCCGCTTCAAGCTTGGCGATCGTCGCAATATATGACCGGATGTTCTCAACACCAGTAACACCCAGCTGGCCAGCCGCCTCGCCGATCTCGTGCAAGCCCGAGACAGCGACGGGAATATGACCGAGGGCCATGTCTTCAATCTCGCCCTGTAGGAGGGCGACCTCTTCGGCCGTCAACCCAGTGGTTTTCGCCACCCCCACCAGGCCAGTCTCGAAACGTTGGTGAGCCTGGTACGCCTCATCGAGCACCCGCTTTATCTGCCACCCCAAGTACCCAGCGCCCAACGCTTTGACCGCAGTCGATAGGCGCAGTACGCCTTTGCTGTTGGCGGCATACTGCTCTCTGGCTAGCTTGAGCAGTCGTACATGCTCTCGCTGACTGATAAACCCACGCCGGAGAGCCTGATCTAGGACCCGTTCAGCCCTAGAGAGGTTCTGCGCTTTCTTGATGGTGGGGTCGAGCTGACCGGCGAGGCGTTGGTAGGCTCGTTTCTGCCTCAGCGCAGTCTTGGTCAGCTTGTCGAAAGCACGGCCGCTCTCGGCTTGTGACAGGACGATCTTACGCCCGCTCTTCTTGGCAGCGTCGCCAAGACGCCTGAAGCTAGATTTACCCTTCCTGGCACCCTGGACGATGCCAGTTGTGTCGAGGGTGCCCTTGATCCTAAAGTCAGCCACGGTTCATGCCTTCAAGTCGCTCTACGTCCAGCTCAACGAGCAAGTCGAGTTGCAAGGCAACTTCGGATTGCGAAAGCTCCATCGTCTCAAGCTCGGAACGCATCACCGTTCGCGGTAATGGGCGAAAGATCACAGTGCCGCCCATAGGCGGCACTATCAACGGCCGTTCGCGATCCAGCGCCCACAGAGCCTGCCACGCAGGCAACCAGCGGGCAGGAAAGCTGGGCATCTCGCCAACTACCTGGAGGGTTCGATCGCGATACCACTGCTCTAGCTCTTCGCTTTTTCGGCTGCGTGTTTTACTGTCGTCGATCTTCTCGATCTGGATTTTGCGGTGCTCGTACTTTTCTTCGTCGCGCCGCCGCCACGCTTCGACTTTGCCCGCGTGCGGACCCTCGCGGGTTTGCCACCGGAGCGCGACGATGAGGCTTTTTTTCCTTCCGCAGCCTCACTGACGATCTGTTGCCTCATCTTGGCTATTTCAGTGAGCAGCTTTAGTCCAACATCCTCAAAGCTGAGGAGGTCGTAGCCAGTCGCGGCGTCGTAGTTCCCTTCGTCGTCAAGGTCTGGGATTTCGTTACCCTCTTCGTCGACAATCCCGCGCCACCCTACGAGGGATAGCTCGTTGAGAGCCAGTACCGAAAGCGTCAAGCCAGCCGTCGCGCTGAGTGGCGCAGTGACGGGTAGATTGTTATCAGATCTCCACTCAACGGCCAGCGCCTCGGTTCGCATAGTGAATACACGGGTATCGGGCAGGCGGAATTTTAGGTACTGCCCGTGACCCATGTCTAGTTCTCTGATCTCGCGCGCGGCACGCTGCGCCGCCAGCCTCTTGCCCAGCCTCATCGCTAGTTCGCAAAGACGATGTCGGTTACGTGGACCAGGCCAGCACCAGAGACATGACGAGGATTGAAGGTCAAGTTGTCTACCATTGACTCGCCGTCCTTCTTGAGCCCGTCAGTGCTCTTTGCGTCCGAGATCTGGGCGGCTTCCATCCAGATGTAGCGCACGCCGGTTGGAGTGCGAATGCCAAACCCAAAGGGCTCTTCTGAGTTCGGATCCTCAGCCGCGTCTAGCAATGCTTCAATGTCGGCGCCTCCGTCTCGGAACGCTTTTAGATCAGCTTTACAAGTAAACTCGCCGTCTAAAATCATGTCGACAGGGTCGACACCGTTGCCACCAGCGCCTGCACCGTAGGTAGCCAGCAGCGGGTTCTCCAATGAAACACCAAGCTCTTCGATTCTAAGATCGGTGAATTCATTGCCGTAGCGGAGACCGAGGTTACTTCCTGGAGTGTTGAGCGGGTCCGTGGCGTGAGCCAGGAAATCAAACGAGGTGTCTACCGGAGCTTCGGTCGAGCCATTAAGCAGCTGGGCAATCAGCCTCTTTTCCTTTCGACCACCTACGAAGCTCATGTCCTGCGTCATGATGCCATCACCGCCTTTCAGCGACCAGGCACTGCAACCCAGGCCATTGTACTCGAATCCACGTCCTCGAGTGGCGTCCCACTGTTCGGCCGTGATGCTCAGTCGATCTTTGCCAAGCACCAGATCTCTGGTTCGGTAAACCTTGACATTGTCTCCGGCCGCTTCGTCCACCACCAAATCGAATGCGGGGTCTAGATTCAGGTCGTCTCCATCAACACTCAGCACATGAGCTAGAAAGGCAGGCCCATTGACGCCAACGGCAAAGCCCTGGACCCAAACAAATCCGCCGCTGATGTTGCCCCATCCACCGGGTTTTACTAGCTTGTTGTCCACAGCAGAAGCTGAGATATCAATACCCTCGGCCGAAACGGATTCAGACCATGTGTTGCAGAATGCAGACTGCATTTCTATCAAATGCGTCTGCAAGAATGCGTCGGCTGTTGCCGACCCTGAAACCTCAATTTTCTCAGCTGGGTTACTCCGCCGCTGCCGGTCTCGGTTTGCATCGTTCGGAGTGCCTCGTTTCAGGCTACTCTGGATCGAGAAGTCCGTGTATTCGTAGAACTGCAACGCGCCCGCAGGACGCACACCGTAGGTTTCTTCAAGCGCTAAGCGCACCGACATATTGGCCATCTCGATCTCCTAGGTAGGTCGTTGGTCGTAGCGGACAAACGTTGCGATGAAGTCTGTCCTGTGTTTGTTGATCTCCACCTCGTCGCCCATGTCGTGGGCGCGGAAGGAGCGGAACATTAGCGGTTCGAGCGTGTTAGCTAGCTCGAGTTCGAATGCCTGACGCAAGCGATCGAGCTTTGCGGTTCCCGTGCCGCGGGGCACCATGCACATCAGGGTCAGTGTGCCGAAGCTCTCAAACGTGTTGTTGCCAGCCCGGCTACCTCGCTGTTGCGTTGATCCGAAGCTAACCTCAGCTAGGGCATACCCATGGGGGCGGCTCTCATTTTCTGGGTCACCTGGGAGGTTCTGACGATCGAGCACGGGAATCTGAGCACCGAGACCAAGTGCTCGATCGAGCGCCGATCGGCGCGCCTGCTCGTAAGTGATCACCGGAATCTCTCCAGAGCTTCAGCGATGAACAGGTCGACCCAATTGTGAGGAATCTGAATGGACCACTTGTGGTATGCCAGCCGGCGCCCCTGAGGGCTGTTGTTGACGATGCCAAGGTCCATTCCTGGTCTCCACCTGACCAAGATCTCGACCAAGCCCGCGCCGCCACCACCTACGCCGTAAGGAGGCTCTGGAACGCTGCCAACGAAGAATGCCCAGGACCCGGCGAAGCGACCAGGCTGGTAGCCCGCAGGGGGAGCATGGTTGCTACCCCAAGCTGCGGTGTTGCCAACAGGGGAGGCTGTCCGCGCTGCATCAATAAGCGCTTTCAGGATCTTGGCAATCTCCGTTCGGATGGCAATTCCTTGCTGGACCTCCATTGCTATCGCCAGCTTGCGGCCATCTTTGAGATCGTAAGCACCGTTGATCATGCGGCCACCTCCGTCAGCTCTAGGGTGTAGCCGATGAGGGTGGTGTCGTCAGGCGCGTGGCGCTTCGGTCTAGCAGCGATCTCCCACAGCCGGCCAGCGGGCGAGCGCAGACGGTGGCCCTTTCGGGGGCTGATATTCTCGAGCCCCTCGGGCGACACCTTGGCTCGGGTGCGGTCGGTCTCTACCCAGACCCCCTCGCGCAGCTCCCGCACCGCGGTGCCGAGGCGCACTCGTAGGCCAGACACCTCGCCGAGGCTGCGCCACTCGCTCTCACCCGGCCCAAGCTCGACCAGCTCGCGGCGGATCAGCACGAAGTCTCCGCCGAGCTGGCGACCCAGGCTCGTCATGGCCGCCTGTAGCTGGCCTGGCAGGCTCATCGGTATCTCCGAGCCAGTCGCTCGGCAGCGGCCGGTAGGACGCGCCCCTCATGCCCTGCGAAATAGCTAACAGACGCTTGCTCGTCTGCAACCCGTCGAACGGCAGCTTGTCGCGAGAGATCCCCTCGATACCAGCTCTCGGCCGTGAGGATGGCTGCGTCGCGGAGGTTTGCAGGAAGCTGTTGCCAATCTGGGGCGCCCTCGCCGTCGCCCCATCCATACCACCCACCAGCGTAGATCACCCGGTGGGTGTAGGGGTCGCCGCCAGCCGGTGTTCGGTGTTGGAGGTTGCGGGCGGCGGTGGGTACCGGCCACCCTTCCTGACAGTAGAGCGTCTGCCGGCGATCGCCGCGAACCTGGTACAGGTCTGGCGAGATCTCCTCGCCGGCAACAGTCTCCACCCGCACCACGTCGGTCACCGGCCAATGGGATAGGAAGAGCTGGCCACCACCAGGAGGAGTGACCAGCTCTTCAACCTCTCGACGAAACACCGGACGGACGGTGCCGTCCGTCCCTTGCAGCACTTCGGCCGACGACCGCAGCACGGCATCTAACGCAACGCGGTGCGCTTCGACATCGAGCCGCATCTGCGCCGCCACGTCCTCCGCAGTGGCGAAAACCGGCTCGGTCAGAAGGTCGCCCGTAGGCGTAACGAGGCTCAGCCCGACGATCCCCTGCGGGGTTTGCGACGACGACGCGCGGCAGATTTCGAAGTGCCCGGGTTGTCAACTCCGGGCTGTTTGGGCTGCTCGCCACTAGGTTCCACCGGCTCGGTCTCGCTGCCCTCGACTACACCTCCATCGAGAATATCGACCACTTGGAGCTTCGCCAACAGCTCCGCATCATCGGGGTATAGATATGCCTGGCCATCAACCTGAAATGTTCCAAGGTCGCCGCAATAGCGCTTGGTGAACTTGACAAGTAAATCCATTACGACACCAAGTCCGGAGTGTAGAGGGTGTGAATCTCGGAAGCGGACCCCGGCTCTGGCGGCAAAGTTCGACCGCCATACCGAACAGCGTAGATGTCGCCAAGTGCCGTGTCCGCTCCGCCTCGGTCGACCACGAACCTCAACGGTCCGGATCGAGGCCGGGCACAATCCAGAACCAACAGCATGTCATCCGTAGAGGTTGCATGGCGGCTGCCAACTACCTCTTTCCATTGAGCCGACGATGGGTCCAGCTGCTCAATCCTGGCAGTGTTCGCAACATTGGCAACCGAGATCTGAACAAAGAAACTGACTCCGGCGTAGCCTGTGCAATCGACGGCGTTAGAAGTTACTTCTGTGCCGCCAGCCGCCTCGGCCCCATGGAGCAAGTCGATGCGAGCGGCGCCTGTGAGATGTACGGTATCCATGAATTCTTTCTCCTTTCAGTCGAGAGATGAATGGCCAGGCTGCAACCACTCAGACATCTGCTAGCTTCACACGAGCGAAGGCATCGTCCTTCATCGGCATTGCATCGCGCCACAGTCTGCCAACGAAACCTGTTTCGTTGGTGTCGGAGTACTTCTCATGAAGTACCTGGATCTGCAGGCCCTTCCACTCGGCGATCCAATAGTAGAAGAAATCGCCGAAAACTAGAACATAGGAACCTGGAGCAAAGGCATTGGGAGCGAAGTCGCAAAGACGTACAGGACGCCCCATCAGCTTGTCCGGCTCACCCTCGACCACTGATTCTTTCCAGATAAAGTCCCCGTTTCCGTTCTTCTTGTTGGCGACGTGCTCAAGCACATCGGTATGGCCAACCCATGTGCCTTTCTGCCTATGCTTCTCGGGTACCCGATTCTTGGCGTGCCTGAGCGCCTCGAAGGTCAGCGCGTCGGGCGTGTTGTACAGCGAGAAATCTCGACTGATTGAAATACCATTGGGAGACGGCACGAAGATCCCGAGCGGCTCGTCAGCGCCGTTGCCTGTCATGTATTCCTGCTCGCTAGACTCGGAGAACTCCAAGTTCAACTGCTCTCGCACGAGCTGATCTGCTGGGATGACACTCTCAGAAAGCATCACTGTTTCGATCTGCGTGCTGAGCTTGGTCATTGTCGGCTTCAGCTTTCGCACGCCGATTTCGAGGCTACCCTGTGCCCCCTTTCCCCGAGGACGCACTGGCCGCGGTGCGCCGATCCGCTTCTTGCGATAAGGGCTCCCGATCTCCTGGAGCGTCTGCATTGGCCACATACGAGAGAGCTGTCGCATGAAGATGCTGGCATCAGCCTCCGTCAGAAACTCAGCCAACATCCGTGGAGGAGGCATCAGGTAGTGTCCACCGGAATCGGTCTCTTGGTTGAGCGCCATGATTTCGCTTGGGCGGACATTCGCGACCAAGGACGAGCGAAACGCCCGGAGGTACTCATCCGAACCTAGCTGTTCGTTGTAGTTGGCGAGCGCAGCTACTACTCGCCGGCTCGTACGTCGGCGCGCCTGGCCGGTCAGACCAGAATCATCGAGCAACTCGGGGAGCCAATCGGGAGTCTGACGGCCGGACGACTGCGGGTGCTGATCGCTGTCCGGCTCGTTGCTGGGACTGGTTACACGACCCTGAAGCGCGGCAAGAATTTCGGAGCGTTCTTCGTCGCCCTCATGGGCTTGCTCAAGCGCGACAAGATCGTTGGCGGCCTGGATTGAGCGCGACAAGTTTTTGATGTCATCAAGCAGCCGGACGTGCTGCTCGTGCTCCTCTGTTGAGAGTGGTCGGTTTTCACTTTCTGCGCGAGTATGGATCGCGCGAGCTTGAGCTAGTAGTTGCGTGCGTTCTTGGTGTATTTCTGGCAACGTAGTGCCTCCGGTTTGGTGGGCCGGTAGGCACAACAAAAAAACGCAACTGGCTACCGACCTCGGTTTCGAGGTGGTAACAAGCTGCGTCTCATCGGAGGTGGGGCCTGCTACGATCAACGCGCCGGTTTCGCCATTGGGCGTTGAGCGCGATGTTCCCAATTCAGTTTTCTATGCAGTTGGGCATTGCCCAGCCGCCGATTCACACCATATCAGATTTCTCCTGCTTCGATCGATGCTTCTAACAGATCGACTTCCGCAGCTGCCACGGTGTGATGAAAAGGCTCAGTGCAAACCGCGTTGCTTTCTGAGGTTTCAGCGTCTGGCGGTGATGACTTCGACTTCCTCGGCAGCAGATCTCTGAGAGCCTTGGGCAGCTCTCTGTACTCCGCTGCCATCGGCTTCACCATGCTAGCTGTAATCTTCACTTTATCCTCCAGAACACTGGTGACAAATCCGCGTTCTAGGGCCTCTTCCGAGTCCATCCAAGTGGTTTCGGCCATCAACGAGACAATCTCTTCCTCACTGAGTTTCGAGTGTCTTCTGTAGGCACGGGCGAGATTCTTTGCCATCGAGTCCATGAGGTCAGCCATCTTGCGGAGTTCTCCGGACTCCGCACCAAAGAGGTTCACCCAGGGGTTGTGGATCATCACATACCCGTTTGAGACGATCTCGATCGTGTCTCCGGCCATGCAAATTGAGGAACCTGCCGAGGCGGCAATGCCTTCGATGCGCACGTTGACTTTCGCAGGATGAAGGAGCAAGCTGTTGTAGATTGCAAACGCTTCGAAGACATCACCCCCTGGGCAGTTCACATTCAGCTGGATCGAGTCGATAGCCCCAGCGTTCTTGAGCTGGCGCCGGAAGTCCCTGGCGGTGACGCCAAAGAAACCTCCAACGTAATCATATAGATCAATCGACAAGGATCTGTTGCCGCCCTTGGCGGCGGCCTGAACAGGTTGAAACTTGATTGGCACTAGTTCTCCTTCCTGACATGGGGCAGCAGTGATCTCACCACTGCCTCGAACATGGGTTCTGTTGCGATCATTGGAGGTGCCCAGGCGGCGACGGCGGCGATCACCTTCTCTCGGCTATCTACTGCGTCTCCTCCAATGAGAGACCCTACCTCACCACCTTTGGCTTTCAGGCCGAGCGGAAGATGCTCCACTAGACCGTCCACGCCATCAACCGCGACGGGCAGAGAGAGCATTCGCGCGCTCGATCCCAAGGCCGCGCGAAGCAACGGACGGTAGATAGCCAGGGCAAACGACTGGTGCCGGCTTACCGACTCGACCATTTCGGCTTGGAAGCCCTCTTTATTCTCAGGTAGGTAGCGGCGCGCTGCCTTAGCCACCCGGCCAGAGATCGATTTCGACACACGTTCACCGGCAACCTCTAGCGCGGGCTCGAGGTCTTCGAAAGCGTCCATTGCGGCCTTGAGAGCGTCTTTTTTGGTCGGCGTTTTCTTTACCTTCTCTGCACCCTTCTCGTCGCCGCCCTGGCCGATGCCGAAATTCCTTCGAGGATACTGCGACGGGCTGTAGTCGTCGCCACCTTCTTCGGCAGGGATCAACGGCCAGTGTTCTGATCTGCGAACATCGTTTCTGGACATGGTGCCATTCTGCCGGTGGACGGCGTAGACGCGGGCTCGCTGCATGGGAGCCCCGCGCAACAAGGAATCGAGGTCGTGGCGAAAGTACATCTTGCGACGCTGCGGCCGAGTGAGCAACTTGCGAGTGTACTCCTCTTCTAATCTCGACACCCACGGGGGCAGCGTGATCGTAACGAAATCGACAGCGCTGGCTTCCGCGTTTCCGTGAGTCTGGCCCTGTCGGGAGCGGAGGCGTAAGGGGTCGATGTTGAAACAACGAGCAACCTCCTCGACCTGGAACGATCTAGTGTCGAGAAGCTGGGCGTCTTCGGGTTTGCCGCCGAGTTCGTGGAAGCTCGCGCCCTCCTCAAGAGTTCCTATTTGCCGACTATTGGCTGGGCCGATGGCTCCCGCGAACCGACTCACCAGACGCTGGTAGCTCTTATTGTTGATACCTTTGTGCAGATCGGTCAGCTGGATATATCCAGAAACCTGGCCGTTTAGGAAGAATGCCTTGCAAAACTCATCGACCGACAGCCCCATAACCACGGTGGCGTAGTGGTAGGTCAACGGCGAAACTCCCACCGATCCAGTCGGCGCCACCCAGGGAATGTGCAGCATCTCCTCCCGAAACAGCGGCTTGGTCTCTCCAGTGGTGTCCGGAGGGTCGACCATGTAGACCAGCTGACCGTCTCGGTGCCGGAGCGAGCCCGACTCACTGGCAAGGCGGCCCGGCCGGGTGCGTTCGCGCTCGACGAAGAACACGGCCCGAGGCTCACCATTGCGGGCAGGTACAATCTCAGCGTAACCATTGCCACCCCGAGCAATAGACCGGACCAGGCAGTCGATGAAGACCGTCGCCGTGGAATCTGGGTTTGCCTCTGTGTTGAGCAGGTAGGTGGCCGGGTGGTTGAAAACCTCGGTTGATCCACCGGAGATTGTGCGCTCATACAGCCGAAGCGGAAGCGTTGAGATTGCTCCCGCGATAGAACCGACCGCTGCCTGGTAGGCAGCAAGTGACATAGCAGAATCCTCGGTAACCTGCGGTGCCGACTGAGAGCCCATCGTGATGAACGGACCACTTGGATACTCGTCTCGGAATCCGAACCATTGAGAGATCTTACGCGCTATCCTCTTCACTCGCTCTTCCTCCGATCGTTGCGACCAGCGGACCTCGCCGGGCGTAGACCGATTCTTTGACCTCTGGTTGCACCATCCATCGCGAGATCGCGATGATGAGAGCTACCGCTGAATCGATGTTTTCGACACTTCTGACCCTGTCCGGCATAACGTTGCCGCGCCCGTCCTCCCGGCAAATCACGTTGAGCGCGGCCCATCGCAGCATCGGGTGGCCACCGTGGGCAAGTAGCTTGCGCAGCACCATCTCTTCGAGTCGCTTGGTCGGCTCGCTCATTTCCTTGTACTGCTGCTGGACTTTGACCACCTTGACCCCTGCTGACTCCACACCTCGAGCAGCCTCCTCCCATTTGTAGGGATCGATCCCAATCTCGAGGATCTCGTACTTGTCGGCCAGCTCGATGACTTTGGCGAAAATCTGACTTCTGTCGATCGTCGCTCCTGGGCAGGTTTCGAGGTGACCTCCAGCGATCCAGGCGTCGAACGGCGTGCCGCTCTGCCGGATTCGCAGGGCCACTTCCTCCTCTGGCATCCAGTTCCAGGAAAGGGTTTGCAGAGGCGGCTCGCCTGGGCCGTCGGCCGGGAAGATAAGACACAGAGAGGAGGGGTCTCGATTTTGCGACAGATCCAAGCCGGCGAAACATGGCCGGCCCAGCAGGGCCTCTGGGTCTACTGTTAAATCTCCGGCATCCCACTGCCCAGCGCCCAGGAACCGCGCTTGAGGTTCCCCCCAGACATTGAGGTGCAGCTGGCGAAAATTGCGTTCCCGTCGAGGGCTTGATCGAGCCTCGACTGCCAGCTCGCGCATGGCTTGGAGCGAGACGCTGTGGCCCAGCGATGGATTGGCGCGCCGCCACACCACCTCGTCGAAGCTGTCGTCTGTGGGTTCGGCGCCATAGAGCACTGCTAAGAACGAGTCGTCTTGGATCTGCCCCGCGGCGACCTTCTGGGCGTATTGATCGACCTCCCAGGCGATGCCGTCGCGACGGTCCCCAGCAGTCGTGAGGTACAAGTGCAGCGGCTGTTCGCGAGCCACGCCGGCACCGCGCAGCGCATTGTAGAGTCGGTCGTTTGGCTGAGCGTGCAGCTCGTCGAAAATCACCGCGCTGGCGTTGTAGCCGTGCGCCCGCTTCGCGTCGCTCGACAGCACTCGATAGACCCCGTTGTTGCGAGGGCAGAGTATGGAGGTTGCCTGCACTTTGCAGAGCCGAGAGAGTGCGGGCGACTGCCTGATGATCTCCTGAGCGTCGCCGAAGATGATCTTGGCCTGATCCCGACTTCCTGCAACCGAGTAGACTTCTGGCGCTGGTTCCCCATCGGCAGTCAACAGGTATAGCGCTAGCGCAGAGCCCATCAAGCTTTTGCCCTGTTTCTTCGGAATCCGCAGGTAGAGAGTCTTGTAGCGACGCCAGCCGTCCTCTCGCCGCCGCCAACCGAATAGCGGCCGGAATATCTGAGCTACTTGCCAAGGCAAGAGGTCGAACGGACGACCTGACCACGATCCCTTGACATGGGAAACGTAGTCCCGGCAGAAGCGCTCTGCCTTGCTGGCTGCTTCGTGGTCGAAGTAATGCATGCATTAGTTCACCGAATCCGGACGTCGCGTCGAGAACATCGCGGGGTCTCGGTCGGCAACAGACGGGGACTTTTGAGCTGGCGACAAACCAACCCGTGTGCTCGGTGACAAGCCAAGCTCTGCCCGACATTGCCGCACCCGACCCCATGCGGCGTTTCGAACCATGACCTTAGGGTTCCGTTTCGTCCCGTGCGCCCCACTAACCGTGACACCCTCCAATTTCACATCCTGCTCTAGGTCAACCGCCTCGATGTAGGCCGTGCAGAAATCAACCAAGACTGAGAAATCCACCACAGCAATGGATCCTGCTTTCACCAGCACTGGGACCACTGAATGCCAGACCGCCAGGTGATCCGCGGTGAAGAACTCGGGGGGTTCTGGGGCGCAAGACCTGCCAATGTCTGGCTCGGGAGGGATCGCCCGTTGACCGGGGTTTCCCTCGCGCTCCTTCTGCGCGGCAGACTTCGGTTTAGGCCCTCTTTTCATGGTTCCTAGGCATCCTCTATCTTTTTTTGCTAAATTCGCAGCCGCACACAGTTGAGGGAGACGCGGTTTCCATAGCTGTTTGCCTATGGAATTCCGATGCATGCCCCCTATTGTCGAGGTCTCTAGAACCTGCTTTGCGCGGATATGCCCCAGGGGCGCACATGGCGTAACAGCTCTCAGACCACCAGAACAGGCTCTGGGCACTCTGCGCGCATTGGCTCGCAAGTGGCGACATCACTTAGAGCCTCTGCGCTGACCGCGCTTCGCGGTGGACGATTTCGCCGCCCTTGAACTCTTCTTGCGCGTAAACCACGGCGAGCCGTCACTCATCAACCTGTCGACGTGAGGAGCGCTGAATTCATCCGCGATGAGTCTCGCGCGGCACGCCTTTGCAGATGCGGTGATCTTTGTGGTCTTTGACAGTTCAAGACGGCCTAGCGCTGCTCCGACCTGGCCCGGTGTCTTTGCCTGGGAAATTATCCAAACCTTTGGCGCCAAGCTCGGTCGAATGACAACCGACTCGATTAACGATGACCGTGCTGCCTGCACTGCTGGCAAAAGGCTGGCGACTTGCTCGAACTTTGGCAGACCGCTGATCGCTGCCATGATTTCCTCGTCGTCGATTACCAAGTCGCCATCTGTTAGATGGTCTAGCACGTACTCCTCGCGGCCCGATCCCGGTGGGCCGCAAACCAACTCAACCTCGACAGTCCTCGGCTTGTCTTCGACGGCTATGGAATCCTCTGCCGTCTTGCGGCTGT
This sequence comes from Candidatus Multivoradales bacterium, assembly GCA_965248925.1. Taxonomy (GTDB): domain Bacteria; phylum Acidobacteriota; class Thermoanaerobaculia; order Multivoradales; family J023; genus CBDFLE01. The sequence goes on from CBDFLE010000006.1 coordinate 950,767, forward strand.
GGCAGCTCTTGCAGAGAGACTGTAGGTTGCTCTCATCGTCACTACCACCACGCGACCTGGGCAGGATGTGATCCACCTCTGTCGCCTCAGCACGCTTGCCATCTTGCTGGCACTGACGACACAGCGGCTCTGCGTCAAGCTGGCGCTTGCGGATCGCTCGCCACGCCTTCGAGGTGTACCCACGCTTCGACGCGCCGGGGCGGCTTGCATTGTGATCCGCCTGGCACTGCTTGCACCTCGTACCCTTGCGGATAGTGCGGTGGCACGCAGGCTCTGCGCACGGTCGAGGGAGTGCTCTGCCCACTACCTAGGACCTCCGCCAGTACGCTCGATGACCTCGAGGTCCTTGGCCAGGTGAGCTGGGCTCGATGAGACCTCTAAGGGTCTGCTGTCTGGATCAGAGAGTGTGCCGTAGACCGTAGTAGCCTGCTGTGTTTCGAGCGAGCCATCTGGGTACGGCACCACGATCACCGCGCCGGTCCGGCCCTTGGACAGATCGAGACGTTGGAAGAGCGAGACGCCCTCGCGGAACGTCAGAGTTGGCAGGTGCAGCTGGAGCCTCTTCGCGAGCACGAGCGCACTACTGCCAAACTCCTGCTGGCCCTTGGTCCTGCCGCGGTCGCTCGGATCGACGACAGAGACTAGAGGGCCAGCAGTATGGCCAGCCTTGGAGGGTGTGAAGGCCGGCGAAAGGTTTACTACCCCCACCTCGACATCGCCGCCGCGGCTGCGACGCTGAAAGTCGATGCGCACATGGCGGGCGACAGGGGCATCGAGCGGAATGTGGTTGGCGTAAGCCTGGCCCCACATCGTTGGCGGCGGCACAGAGTCAGACCAGAGCGGGTCGCCTGCGGAGAAAGGTACACCTATTAGCCCTGTGTCGTACTCGGTTGCGCCTGAATACGCCTCCCACCCAACTGCCGCTATAGTCAAAGACGCGCCCGACTTGCCAGAGCACTCGACGTGCAGCTCGAGGTCAGCTCCGGTCGGGTCGACTAAATCGCCTGCCGATAGATAGCCGGACACCAACAGCTTGTCCCCATCTTCGCCCTCGAACTCGCCGCGGGCTACCTCCTTTGCCGGTGGCCCTCCTGACTCGCCGACCAGCAATGCAACCTCAAGCGATGCTGCCGGGCCGCCTTGGCGCTGCACGAGCACATGGATCACCTGCAAGCCGTCGCCCCCCGTCAAGTGCGCGCCACCGAGTGGGGCAACATCGAACCGCACCACAGCGGCAGTCGAGTTGCCAGGCACGTCGACCGACCAGGCTAGAGCATCTGGGCTGTGGGGGTTATCGTCGATCTCGGCGATTCCACCGGTCATGTTTTGCTGACTTACGATCACCGCGGGAGGCAGGAGAGCCGCGCCGCCTATCGGGAACTCTGAAGCACGGAAGCGCAGCTTGTCGTCGCCAGACAGGTTGTGCGCCACCAGATTCATCATCCCGATCCTCAGCGACTCACCGAAGTCAAAACCAATCCAAAGATCGTCGGCACCGCCGGCCAATCGGATCGATTCACTCGGGTCTTCGCTTCGAAGGTTCTCTTGGCCGAAATCGCCGCCTGGAGTAGGTCCAGACGTGATGACGGTTTGGGGCAGTGTGCAGTAGTTCGGCGCAGCCCCAATATGTACTAGACGGTCGCCCACGATCACTGGCCTCCCTGCTGATTTGTTGTCCGCCAAAGGGTGAGGGTCCTGGCAGCACCCTCTGAAGAGTCGCGAAGGCCAGTACCCAGCACGATAAAGCGCTCACCTGCTCCCAGTCCGAGACGCTGAACCATTCCTTGTCCAGATGCATCGCGCTCTAGCAAAGCAACCTCGATGGTGTCGAATCGCCGCACGTCGTGAGCGGCGCCTGTTACCGAGATGAGTAGACCTTGCGATGGCCCGCTGAATAGCTGAAGACGACGCTCCGCCTCCGCTTCAGCGTCTGCTCGCTGGACGTAGTGAGTTTCTAGCACCTGGATAGTCGCTGCCGAGCGGTACCGACTCCTAACCTCGTCGTCTTCTGCGGTGGCCCAGCGGTACTCACGATCGAGGAAAAGCGCGTAGGGTGTCTCGCGCACGCTGCCAGCGATGCTGCTTTGACTCATCACAGTGTGGTTACGGCGAAAACCTAAACGCCAGCGCCACGCATGAGGGTCTGGCCTGAGAACCTCAACTGATCCAATATGCTGCTGGGTGAGCCGGCGAGATGCAGCTGGTGCTGGACCCTCGAAGCGTGCCACTGTGAGCAAGTTGTCATCCCACCAAGCCGATGCGCCGACTGTTTCGAGCACCTCGCGCACCAGATCAACTAGCGATAGCTCGTTGTCAGGAGGTGCCCAGAACTCCAGATCTCCGGGGGCGGCCGCGTCGAGTTGTTGCCATGCAGGCGCATCCAGCCTCGCCAACATGAGCGGTACATAGCCGCGAGTGGTGATCGCGTGCTGAACTATTGATGATGCAGTGCGGCCAGCTTGAGGATATCCCTCCAAGTCACACGTCACCACGCCATCTGTGCCTGACCCGAGGCGGAAGTAGGAGCCGTCCGGTCCATCAATCGCTATGTCGTAGTGGCCAGGCAATGTAGAGCCCTGCAAAAACGATCGAATATCCAAATAGGCAACGCCAAGTGTGACATCGGCGCCATTGTCATTGACTCGTGGAATGCCCTCTATACCAGCCGCTGCCACGCAATAGGTCTGACTCTGTGGGTGGACCAGGTAGGGCGTCACATTGCGTGGTACTCCCCACGGGTCAGGTACTGTCACTCCTTGGGAGTCAGCATCACCCTCAAGGCCAGCCAAATATTCGATGGCGCCAAACTCAGACCCGTTGTTGTCGTTGCCGCTGGAATCGGCAAGATCGCCGTCTAGAGTCCAGTACGCGGCCAGGTCGGCGTCTGAAACTTGGTGGGCAGTCAATGGGCGCTTACGCCATTTACGTACTTCTCCGTCAGTCCGCGCTCGACTCCAGCAACGGACTTGCTGCAAAAAACCATCGAAGAAAACCCCGAGCGACAGTACCCCGTCGCCAACCGGTACAACTCCCGGCCGCTCGAAAGAGTACTTGATGTCGGCCCCGGTCGAGGGGGTGTGAAGGTGCATGGTTACCGTCGTGCCCAAACAGGCAACAGCTACATGGTGCCAGCGCTTCAAATCGAGGGTGTCGAGAGAGACAACCGGGCCAGACCATCCCGATCGATCAAAGTTGATCTTGGCATCGGTACCTACAAACATCGCGAACGGCCAACTGGTTGCCTGGCTACGCCAACTCAACAGATGACCAGTGGTCGCCAGATCTCCCGGCCATAGCCACATTTCGACCGTCAGGTCATCGACTATTTGCAACTTCGGCGGCTGGGTCAGGACTACGTGAGAGCCATGCGGCAGGTCGATGCAGTCGCCGCAGCCGCGGAAGGTGCGCGCGGCCAACCGGGAGTGAAAGTCGCGTCCACGATCGAAAATCGGCACTGTGACCGTGTCTGGCTGGAGCACGGGCTGGCCCATGCGAAAAGGCGAACCGTCAACCTCTCGGTATTCGTCCAGGGTCATCTGATGCCCTGTCGTGGGTGTATAACCGCCCTGCCGAACAACGCACTTCCGACCCATAAAGTCGAGCGGGCCGGGCGCAAATAGACTATCTAAATCACCGGCGTTGTTGCCCAGCACTAGAGATCCACGGTTGCGCGGATCCAGGAATCCGGCCACCGTACCGATCGGCACATCGCCACCGTCGTAGGTGATCTCGCTATCAAGCAAAGCACTCCACCTGGTGTGTGCCGGGTAGTCATTGGCGCCGGTGGCGAAGGGCCAAATCGCGTACCGCAGCACTCGCTCTTCGGCAGCCTCTCGATCCCACGCGTAGAGGTCTACCAAGGTATTGGTCCTAGCGCCTCGGTCGGCAATATGATCGTCCCAAGCTGTCATGGTTTTTCCTGCGCGACTTCTAGCGCCGCCCCATCGTCGCCACGGAACAGGGCAGCGATGAGCCGCGCCGCCATACCGCTGCGGGCTTGAGTGGGCGTAACCCGGAGCACTCGCCACCCAAAAACGAGCGCCAAGTTGTACTTGACCATGTCGGAGCGGAACCGCTCCCTTGTGCGATGAGCGCCACCCTCGATCTCGACGGCCAGGCGCCACGCCGACCACGCGAGGTCGAAGGAGAACCGCCGACCGAGGGACTCTGCAAACTTTGACTCGAGGATTGGAGCAGGCAGCTGCTCCCGTTCCAACTGGGACAGCAGCGCAGATAGGGTTGCATCTACCTGCGCTTTGGTACGGTGGTACCGCGCCTGATTCTCGGCTTGCTGAAGGTCGTCACTGGGCTTGCGAGCCCGCGGCGACGTACCCACAGCTCGGTCCGCAAGACCAGCCTCAGCGACCTGGGCGGAAGTCCATCCGTAGCTGCCCATCAGACTAGCCGTCAAATCCGATCGGGAACCCCGTCTTTGGGTCGATGCTATCGACCCAGGGGGCCGACCACTCATCACCGTTTTTCAGGCGAACATTGGCCCGGCCAACCGGCCGAGTCTTGTGGCCAATATCGATCACAATCTCGATCGCGTCCTGGCCAGCAGAACTCTGGCCTGCGCGCGAGACGATGGGCCAGGGGCCATCGATCGTCGCGCCACCGATGGTGCGAGGGCGGAACCGGTAAATCTCATCTGCTCCCTCTAGCGCCTCGCGCGCCTCAGTGTCCCTAGCGATGAGACGGGCGACCAAGAGCAGTACGACTATTGCAGCGTGCTCCTTCGATAGGCGCGCCGCCTCAGCGGTCGCGAGTGCATCAACGTCGACATGACCGCTGGGGTCTGATGCAAGCCGATTGAGCGCCTGCAACTGGGCCAATCCGATTGGCGATGGTCCAGTGTCCTGTAGACCGTGAAACTCAGCCATCGAGATACCAAATTCTGGGCCCCGTTTCATCAGATCGCCCCAGTCACCACTTTCTGGATCCTCCCTGTCTCCGGGCTTTGGCGGGTCGGTCCCACCCAGAGGGTCGGTGGCGATCTCGCCATCACCCTTCAGCTCCTTGATCGCACTCCCGAGGTCGCCGATCAAGGCCAGTGCACTTTTCATCGCACTTTCAAGTAGGTCTAGAATCTTGATACTCATCTCTTCTTTTCCTTTCTAAGGCCGAAATCTCGGCCTGCTCGATCCAGGTATGCCTGGACCTGTTTCAGGTCGCGCAGCAGGATCTCAGCCTGCTGCACACTCGTTTCGACTTGCGCGACGAGGCGGCGGTATTGCCGCCTCGCGCGATTGAGCTCTGTGCCGGTCGGTGGTGGCGGCGCTGGTGCCGGGATAGGCACCTCGACAGAAGGCGGGTCACCGCCGTCAATCTGCTGCTCACCGTCGAACAGCAGATCGACGCCATCGCCCGACCAAGTCAGCGTCCAGACCGGAGGCCCAGTGCCGGGCATCTCGTAGGTAGACCTCCATCCGCTGTTGCTCCACGCCGCCACGGTCTGATCAGACCAGTGGGCAGCCGAGAATGCGGACTTTGCACCCACCCCGCGAAACGGGCTCGGCACCACCGCTCCAGCCTCGCCCTTGCGGGCGTCGAACCAGGAGTAGGCGACACCGGGCTTGTTAGCGTTTGCGGTGCCCGAGAGCGAGCTGATCCAGCTCCCGTCAGACCAGCCAGCGAGCGATCGCTGTCGCCCGGACTTCGGCCGGCCGGGATGGCGAAACGGCGCCAGCAGCTCAGCCGCTCGCCGAAGCCCGGCGCTCGGCTTGCCCTTGCGCACCATCGGCTGGCGCAGCAGCTGCACGTCGGATGCTTGGAGGGCGCAGTACTCCTCGCCCAACTGTCGCTCGCCCCCATGGCCAGCGGAGCGCCTCAGCAGTGCTTGAGGCCACTCCCAGCGCCGGGCGTTGAGCTGCCATCCACTCGACGGCTCTTTGCCCAGGCACCACCTCAGCAGCACGCTGAGACTGCTCCTGTCGGGGATCAGATGGCGAGACGGGTCGCGACCGATCACCGACCTGTCGCCGGTTGGGTTGACCCACGCGCCGCGAAGGGTGGATCGGTGCCCCTCAATCCCACCGATCCACCCTCGCAGGGGCGTACCAGACGGCACCCGGTGAAGAGCCAGGAATCCCCACTCGGCCCGTAGCCAAATCCCGATCTGCTCGGCCAGGTCGAGCCGGCCGGCCTCGATAGCCCGCTTGCGCAGCACCATCAGAGAGGCGGTGACCCACCCCTCGTAAACCAGTGACCCGCTCTCGCGGCCACCGTGACCCCATCGGCCCTCGCCGCGGATCATCGGCAACAGCCGCTCGACGGCCAGCTGCTCGCCGCACATGGCGAGCGCAGCCTCGAGCATGATCGGCCAATTGCCTGATCCTGGCGGAGGCGAGTCGAGGTTTCCCGCCAGGCAGCCTCGGACGCTAATTCTGGACCAGTTGCATTGGCCATCGACGGCCAGCGTCAGCCCTTGCAGGCCAGCCCCGACGCAATCGGAGCGTCCGGGGAACTTCGCCGGCGCCGCATCGGCAGTCGTCGGGCATGCCGGTATCAAAAAGGCGATTGCGACCGAGACGAGAGCAAACCAGAACATTGGGTCGCGGAAACTGAAATCCGGCGAGCGATACGACCTATCCATCACTGCGCCACCTTATTTTTCGGTTGTTTCTGCTGCCGCGTCGGCCGCGGCTGCTGTGGCCGTATACCGAGACGGTCTGCCAAGTCCGACACTTCGGCGACCAAAGGGTGGTGGTCGGGCAGTCCCGTCCGCGGCTTGGTCACTTTGCTAACCCGTTGCGACTTTGGCATCGGATCCCTCCAGTTGTTCGAGATCCTCAAAAAATGCAGCGATTGCGAGACTCATCTCGTGGCAATCGAGCGCATTCACGCGCTCCCGGATCTCGTGGGTTGATAGCCCCCTCAGGGCTTGGAACTCTGCGACCGAATCTGGCGCGATCTCACCAGCCCGGAGAATCAGTAGATCGAGCACCCTGTCGAGTGATTCTCGCGACCGCGACTCGTCCCGAGGCGGTACCTGCCAGTCCGGAGATTCCCTCGCGGTCACCAACCGGCTCAACGGCTTGCTGAAATAGCCGATCGCTCCGATGTCGGGCAGCCGGCCCGTCTCCTCGCCCAACAGCGCCTCGAACATGCTCACCGCGACCCCAGTCAAGTACCACTTGGCAATCAGCCGCCGCTCGTGCCGAGCGCACTCGGTGGCGATATCCAACCGCTTCGCCGTGAGCCAGGCTCGCCAGATCGCCGAGGAGTACTCGACCGGAGCCGATGAAGGGGTTTGGGGTAGGGGTTTAGATCTTGAATACCCCAAACCCCTAACCCCTCTGACCCCCCTACCCCCCACAGCGACCCGTGGCGTGTCGCTGCCGACCCGTGGCGTGTCGCTGCCGACCCGTGGCGTGTCGCTCGGCCGACCCGTGGCGTGTCGCTCGGCCGACCCGTGGCGTGTCACCGACCCGTGGCGTGTCGCTCGGCCGACCCGTGGCGTGTCGCTGAGAGGTGGGACGACGGCTCCGGCGATCGAGTGATAAATCACCTCGACCTCGGCGAGCATCGCTGATTTGAGCGCGGCGCGGTCTCGTACCAGGGCTCGTTTGCGACGGTTCCGGGCTCGATTTGACGCAGGGGACACCTTGGGGTCCTGGCCGTCTGAGTAGGTGCTGCTAGTCAGCAAACGGGCCTTCGACTGCCACTGGATCCAGTCCGCCTCCAGCAACTGCTGTAGTCCGATCTCGACCATGTCGGCTGGCATGCCTGCTGGCAGCATCAGCAGTAGTTGCTGGCCGGGATCACCTCCAGGGCAGTGGATGTGCCCAGCCGTCGACAGCAGTAGCACGAGCTGGCAGCGCAGGCACTCGCCCTCCCATCCCCAGCGCCGAAGCTCGTCGTAGAGCCAGACGCGTCGCGTGTCGCCGTAGCTGACGGTCTGGCCGGCCACTAAACAGCCTCCAGGGTCATCTGATACCCACTCGCTGCTGCGCATCTAGGATTGATCCAGACCGCCTCAACCTTGGTGCCGTGGTCCGTCAAGGCGAGCCGAGTGCGCGAGGTCCACCCGCGCTCCTCGAAAAGACGCGCGTAGAGGCCAGAGGGATACCCGCTCAAGACCACGTAGCCCTTGAGATTGACCAAGACCTCAGCAAGCGCCTCATGATCCGACTCGCCGCAAAACTCGTGCTCGTAGCCCTTCTCTGCCCACCGCTTATTCCGCGTTTCCGCGAGGTACGGCGGGTCGACGTAGTGGAGCGTCCGCGGACTGTCGAAGCGCTGCAAAACAATCGCTGCGTCGTCTTGCTCGATCATCACTTGCCGCAGTCGCTTGACGATCGGATCGATCTTGATTGCGCCCAACCACGAGCCTACGGCGCTCGCGCGTGACGAATCGGACCTGCAAAACCGCCAACCGGACAGCCGTTGCGGCCGAGGGCCCCCGCGAGCCTGCCAGGCTCTGACCATGTACCGCCTAGCCCGCTCTACCGGATCCTCTGCTAGCTGATAGCTGGCAATCATCTCTGCGCGCGAGTAGGGGGTCAGCTCGAGCAAGTGCTGAAGCTCGGCGGGAGAATCGCGGAGAACGCGAAAGAGGTTTACGACCTCACCATCGAGGTCATTGATGACCTCGTGCTGCGCCGGCCGCTTACGCAGCAGCACACTTGCACCGCCACAGAATGGCTCGCAGTAGCACCCGTGCTCTGGGAAGTGGGTGATGATCCACGGAGCAATACGCCATTTGCCGCCGAAGTAGCGCATCAGTGGACGGTTGACGGTCACGCCGCAGCCCTCCGCATCGCTACAACCAGCCGCCGGCAAATCCACTCAACGACAGGGACCGCGACGGCATTGCCGAGCGCGTGGTACCGCGCCGCGTCGCTTATCTCCACCCCGTCAGCGCCCTCAGCCGTCCAGTCGTCGGGGAACCCCTGCAACCTCTCGAATTCGAGCGGGGTTAGCCGCCGGGGTGCAATCGTTTCTTGGGCAATGCCGATTCGCTCGGGGCGGTATCCCAGGGGGCCCGGTGTGTCACCAACACATCCCAAGCCGTGATCGCGGAAGGCCACGATTGCGGACGAAGAGCCGTCTGAGTCCAGGGCACCGGGTATCTGGCCGCTGATCGGGTCCTGTAGAGCGTTGAAAGCCACAATTTCCGAAGAGGCGGCGATCGTCGGAGATTGCTGCCCGGGCACGCTGCGGTTGTCTGGGCTGGTGATCTGCGATACGTCCACCACCAGCGGTGAACCGCGGCTGGTACCGTCCTCCGAGGAGTCGGCCCGCGCTGTCAGCGGGACGACGAGTTGCCCGAGCTGACCGTCGTCGAGCCGATAGCCACTGCCTCCAGGGCTGCCAGCAGTGAGGCAGGTAGCTGGCGCCCCCGTTTCTTCGCGTGGCGGAGAATCCCCCGGCAAGCAACCGGGCTCAAAAAGTATTTCGGGGGCGGGGAAGTCTCGAGGACCTGCGACAGCGAACAGCCTTTTGCGTCGCTGGGCCAGTCCGAAATATTGAGCGTCCAGCACGCGCCAAGCGACCCATCGGTAGGGACCAACGCAAACTCCTCCGGTTTGCCAGCGCCTGGGAGTTTCCGGGAGAACTCCGGTGAAGCCCTCCAAAGAAATCGCCCAATCCCCTCCCGAATTACTGGAGAGCAAACCAGGGACGTTCTCGAACAGAATCCACGCCCGAGGGCGCGAATCAGCAAGACGTATGAACTCGTAAAAGAGCTTGGACTTGCCGCCATCCAATCCCGCACGAGCGCCGGCCACTGAAACGTCCTGGCAGGGAGATCCGCCGCAAATAAGGTCAACTGCTGGCAAGCTCTCAACATCACGGACATCCTCCAACCGGTCGACCGATGGCCAATGCCGAGCGAGGATCGATCTGCACTTGGTGTTGATCTCGACCTGTAGCGCAGGATCAAATCCGGCGCGATCAGCGGCCAAATCGAATCCACCGATACCGGCGAATAGAGATGCAACGCGCATTAGGCGAGCCTCTCGGGGTCTAGAGCGGCAAGCTCACTATCAAGACTCAACTCCTTGCATTGGCTACATTCGGCGAGCCGAATGAGAGTGCTGGGTTCTTCCGCAGTGTCGAAGTGCGTGTCATAGCCAATCGAAACGACCGCGATACACCTGGTAGCTCTGATCGTCCAACCGAACCGATAGAAGTACTTGGCGATCAATGGCCAGGGAACCCAGTTCTTGCCTTCGTGGGCGAAAGCGTCAGGCGGATAGGCCCGAGGGACGCCATCAACGCTAGTCGCTTTCTCGGCCATATTCCGCGTCCCATCTGTTGGCCAGGGTTGCAGGATGCGCTCGCCGTAGAGCAGCGGTGGCAGCAGGCGAGTGCCGGTCGGCACGATGATACCCATCAAATCAACCTCCGGCCGCGGAACGACAGGACCGTGTTGCCGTCGTCTGCCTCGACGACCCAACGGCGCTTGCATCCCCGCATGCCCCACACCCCGCGCCGCTTGTGCGCTGGCTGCCACTCCCACCCGACAGCCTCGAAAACATTGCCCTCTTCGGGTGTCTTGAGCACGTCACCGTTGGGTAGCATCAGCCGATTGTCCTGCTGATGCCCACCGCCTGAGACTTTGATCCACCGCGTGACCAGCGCTCGCGACAGCTCGGCCGGTCCCGTCCGCACCGCCATCTGGCAGCCCCAGGTCTCAGGGGTGCAGAGGTGGATCTCGACTGCCATAGCGGGCCTGGTCAGCCATAGGCGCCAAAGCTTGCTCTCGCTGTACTTCGCCGGCTGGTCGTACCAGGGCTGGTAGACCTCCGGATCGTCGTAATCGGGCAGCCGGCCAACAGTCGAGACCGGATAGAGGCGCTGCCGATCGCTGCGCAGCAGCTCGGCCGACAGCTCTTTGACCCGCTCGTAAAGCAGGTTGGTAGCCCGCTCTGCCGGACCGGCGAATAAATCGACCTGGCCAGGCGAGTCCCGAAGCTCGCGCTTGGGGATCGCCACGATGTCGAGGTCGCCGACCAGGCGCTCGCGGCGGGCCACAGATCCAGCCAGCTCGATCCGCTCGCAGCAGTCTCGGAGACTGTCGAGCAGGTGGCCGGCGATCCGCCGCGCCTCCGGTAGCTGCTTGCGCACTCCGAGACTCACGGCGGACTCCACGGACTCGAGCAATCGGGGGCGCAACCGCACTCGTGACATCGATCGCAGTGCTCACAGATCTCGCCAGCAACACACCCCATCGAGTACAGGCCACACGTATCGCAGGAGACGTCGTCCTCGCTCTCGCTCCTCCATCCCTGGCTACGATAGATGTGTCCGAAGTCCGCCCAGTCCAGCACCCCCTCCTGCTCGGTGTTGGTTATTAGGTGGTCGAGGGCTTTGTACCGCCCGGCGTTGAGGTCCAGGTAATCCTCGGCACCAAGCTCGTGGCCATAATCCCAGGCCAAAGCTCTTGCGCGACTATTGCTCGCAGCGATCACGAAGAGCGCGCAGAATCCACCTGCATCGACCCGCCAGCACCTCATCGGTGGTACCTCCGCCCTGGCCGCTGCTGGCGCCTCTCGGTATCGCGCAACATGTCGTTGCACCGTGCCTTCAAACGCTCCTCGTCAGTCCGGCGGATCGCCCGTCGATCGAAGGAGGTTTGACCGCTGAAAACCGCAGGCTCGATCACTCTTGAGCCGACGTACTGATCAGCCAGCTCACAGGAGGCGCCGATGTTGGTCCACACCGCCGCGCCATGACGGTGGCGCATCGCTAGGAACGAAACCAGCCGGGCAGCTTCAGCGGCCGTGATCTGGCAATAGACATGCCCCTCGCGGGCTGGCAGCGTTGAGATTCTGATCAGCTCAAATCCGCTCTGGTGGATGACCATCACCGGGGGACTGATCCGGTGATGATCGATCTTGATGAGGTGCCGAGAGTTGGCTTGCGCCACGAGCCGGAGCCGGCCATCGATATGGATCTCGCTACACCCCAGCTCCTCGTCAGAGTGCTCGGGGCAGCATCTCTCCAACTGCTTTAGCAGCAGATCCACCCGAACGCTCATCGGGCGTACCTCCGGGATCCCCGCAGCGGACGCTTGCCCTGTGCTGCACGCTCCGCGGCGCGGACTTTTCGCTGGTAGTGGATGTCCTCGGCGCGCTGCGCGAGGTTGAGCTCTCGACCCGAAAGAAAAATATGCTCCAAGTCGGTCTCGGCGTAGTCCTGCGTCGGCACCGACTGCCAACCTCGACGGCGGGCGACGGTGATCAGCTGGTCAGCGCCAGCCTCGGTCACCCACAGCCGCCAGGGTGTGATTCCCCGCCCACTGCCGGTGGGCCGATGGATCCGCTCGCCGAAAACGATGATCGAGACATCGTGCATCTCGATGCCCTCGTCATCGTCGCGACACCACTCAGACACCCGGACCGGGCCGCCCTCCGGATGGACGATCCGCAGACCGTCGATCGCCAGGGCCGTGACGATGCGCGACTGGGCGCCGGCACGCCACGCTGGCACTTCGAAGGTCAAGTGCATGGCGGCGACTCCCCACGCATCCGGCGCACAGAAGGCCGCGCCGGCGGGCGACTAGCAATCGAGTTTCCGCGCCCGATATAGCGATCCGCCGGTGCGGCCACCTGGGCGCCGGATGAAAAAGCGAGGCACCGACCTGGTAGACCGGTGCCTCGAGCTGGGGAGGGTTGAGGGCAAGCGGCGATCGCTCGCGCCTCCGGCAAAGCACCGCTGGTGCGCGATGCGCTCCCGGAGAGGCGAGTAAAAAGGGCGCCCTGGTGGCTGTACACCAGGGCGCCAACCGCAGGAGTGTCGGGGGGCGATGGGGACAGGTCTCGCCCCCCGAGCAGCGCGTTGGCCATGTCGAGTGCCGGCACCAGGCCGGCGACCAATGCGCTGCTCGTGATGCGAGACGGGGCGCTGCTAAGCATCAGCGGCCCCAAAGTTGTTCGCCGGGTAGTAGATCGCGAACCTGCGGCCGCAGGAACACAGCTCTTGCAGCTGGATGAAATCTCCCCACTGACCCACGGTCCGATCGCAAGTGACGCACCATCCGATGCGGTCCGGCGCTCGAAGCGCGACGCCAACGGGAAACCTGATCTGAGACGGCGGGGGGTGACTACTCATCGGCTACGCTCCACGCGGCCTCGATCGCCGCATCCCAGACTGCCGCAGCCACCTCTCGCGGCGCACCATCGACCAACAAAGGCCCGAACTGGTCAAACCACCTCGCAAACTCCTCTGCGTGATACAGGCTCACTGCGTGGTCTGTCGCCCGCCCCGCCTTGACCGTGACTGGTTCAGCGGCCATCGCGACTCCGATCGCCGAACTTGCGAATGGCAAGACCCAGGAAGTAGGGCGGCGCCGCTAGCCACATGGCACCGACGACAGCGGTTGCGCTCGCGAATGCGGCAGGTAGATACCCTGCTATCAACAGCGGGCGCGCGAACCGCGACAGGCGGCCGGGCCCCTCGGTCGAGACCGCTTGGCGACGAGTCGGCGCTTTGGGTTCGCGCAGCGTCTCGATGGCTCGCAGCTCGTCAGCGGGGATGCCGGTGACGGCTCGCAGCTCGGCAGCGGGGATGCCGGTGTGGAGCTGTGCATAGACCTGGGCAGTGCCAGCATCCGCCGCTGTGACGCGGTCGACTTCGCGGCCGTCCGCGTCGAAGATCACCCAGCGGGGCATTACGAACCCCCGCGGCGAAATAGATTGAGCGTCGCCTCGCCGCGCCGGCCAGACACCAGAACCACTCGGCGCCGATTACGAGGCGCTAACACGATCTCGGCGGACCCGAGCAGGTCTGGCCGACGAATCTTGCGCGAGAGGTGTTGCACCAGCTCGCTGAGACCCTTGGCCACCAGCTTGCCGCCCAAGACGGCGCGCACTGGCGCAGACTTGAGGGCGCCAGTAACCAGGTCGAGCGCTCGCTCTTTGGTCTTGCCGTCCCACTCCCAGAGGTGGACCAGGATAAGCGCTCGCTCGGCTGGTTGCGTCCACAAAGTGGTTAGATCACTGACCCTTACCTCAGAATTGCGCCGCACGCTGTGGCGCTCTGACTCCCAGGTGACATCGTCGAATCCGATTTGCTGAACGACAACGGTCACGTACAGCTCGCCGACCCGCTCGAAGCGTAGCTGCCCGCACCGCAGCTTGATCAGGTGGAGTATGAGTTCGGGACGATCGCTCATCGAGACTCCTCCTCTGCTAGGCGCGACAGCCGCTCGACGTACCCCGCGCAGCTGTGGCGGTGAGCGCCCAGGGCCAGCCTGCTCAGCAGGCGCCACGACGCGATATGGCTCAGCTGCCTCTGCTCGCGGCATCTGAGCCACGCACTAGCGTGCTGCAGTGGCTGACCGGCGGGGCGGATGTAGACGGATCGGCCGACGTGGCGATACCAAGGCCAGCCGAAGACCGTGGCCCGCGGAATCTCAGTTACCGGGTCGCGGTGCATGACGACGCGGTGGGTCGAGGCTCCGAGCAGCGGCCGGGCATCCGGCAGGATGAGCGCCGGTGCGTTCATCTCCGGTCCTCCTGGACGAGAAAATCCTCGACGCCCAGTGCGATGCCCTTGGCGAATAGGCTCTGGACGACGCCATCCGTCAGCAGTCGCCGGTCATCTTCGTTGCTGATAAACGGCAGCTCGACCAGCGCTGCCGGTGCATAGGTGAGGCGCAGGACACCGAGGCGCGGACGGTCTTTGATCCCGCGCCACTTGGGAGGTACCAGGCGCCGACCCCAGAGCAAGTCATCGTGCTCTGAGAAGCCTTGCAGGCCATCGACCAGCGAGACCTTGATTTGCTCCGCAAGGCGCGCCCCCGCCCCATCCGGGCCAAAGCGCAGGACCTCGAGCCCGTGGGCTCGAAGGTCCTGGTGAGCGTTGGTGTGGATGCTGACGAACGCCTGGGCGTCCACCAGATTGACGAGCTGGGCTCGATGGGACACCCCCGCCGTTTGCCCAAGTGCCCGCGTGAAGCGGACGCGGTGGCCGGTCCACCGAAGCAGTGTTGCCACCGCCACAGCGACTGGCCATGCAATGTCGGTCTCGCGCAGCCGTGGGCTCACATCGTGCGCTACCGCTCCAGGATCCCTACCTCCGTGACCGGGGTCGATCACCACCAGCGAGCGACTCATTGGACACCGTCCCGCACCACCCAAGAATCTAGCGGGCCCCGGAACTCAATCTCAGCAGGCAGGCCCCTAGATCCGCCCTCAACGGCTGTCTCGAACTGCCCCTGGGCAGAGTCCGCCGCGAACAGGCTGTCTATCCCCGTTCGGTCGCACGCCGATAAGTGGCGGAGGTCCACCACCAAGCGCCGAGCAGTGGCGCGGCGGGCAGCAGTAGGCTCGGCGGCGCTCACCTCATCGCCGTAGATCACCCCGCCGCCGAGGTCAGCCTCGGTATCCGCGCCGGTCCACGCCGGCTCACGCTGATGCTGCATCGCACACCTCCTCGCTAGTGGCGAGCCGGCCACCTAAGGACCTGCCGACTCGCCCAGAACGCAATACCAAACAGGCACGCAACAGCGCGCACCAGTCGGCCCACCCACACCGGACTCGCTCGGGAATATGGAATCCCTGCATTTTTGGAGTGGATGAGCCGGCTGCTAAGCGCCGGTGTGGTTTGGTGGTGGTGGAGCTGCTCATCGAGCACCTCCTCCGGTCCAGGCTGCTTTTGCAAGTGCAGGATTCGCGAAACGCCCACGCTGGCGCAGTGCCCATGAGCGAAATTCGTCGCCAGTCAAGCCCTCGGCAATGGCGCGACCGCTGTCACCAACGATGAGAGGGTGGAAATCTGGCAGCTGGTCGGCATAGCGGCGTGCAGTGGTGCGGCTCTTGATGCCGAGCATCGCCATTACCTGCTGTTTAGTGACGACATGCTGGGAACAAGCCATCTCGGCAAGGCAAAGCCGTAGTGCGACCAGCTCGGCCATTATTCTCTGGTGCCTCGCAAGCTCGCTGTCACATGTCCGCTTCACGAGCCAAGCTCCACCGCTTGAACGCCAATCTGGATTTCAGGTTCCAGGTGGAAACTTGATTTGGAAGAACACCGAAAATCGCTACACAGACCAGGAACTTCAATTGGGGCTACCGGGCGCCCCAGAAAGGCTGACCACGACCCAGGCCAGTTGCAGGCCGGGAAAGCAGGAGCCCGGCCAGGAACAAGCGTCAAAACAGAGCCACCAACCTCGGGCGTTACGTACTTGACCTCCCCGGCAACCCTGGCGACGATGACATCGTGGCGACGTAGAGCCTCTTCGGCCGCTTCGCTCCAGCTCTGGAAACAAGTTGCTGACCAAAGCTGCCGAGGAACACCGAGGACTAGCTCAAAGAGCAGGGCCTCTCGGAGATAGACATGCTCAACTACGCCTCTTTCAAGCTTGGACAGGCGCATGGGCGAAATATCAAGTTCAATCCCAAGACTGGAAAGAGTATGGCGAGCTGTCTTCCTGGCTCGCCTAAGCCTCTTGCCCGGTGTCTTACATGACTCTTTCTGTTTCTTATCCATCTCTTTCGAAATCGTATACGACTCTGTATGAATCGTCAATGGTAATTCTGATTGACAGCTTCTATTGTTTTGTTTAAAGTTTTATACGAATGAATAACTCGCTAATAAATGCAGCGATGGCGCTGCTCTTGAGACAATCTGGGTTCTCAAGAGCCGTGGCATCCCGGAAGATGGGGTGTACCAGCGCGTCGATGTCGAACTGGCTGAATGGCCGGACTACGCCAAGCGCGTCAAGCCTCTTTGAATTTCTGCGCGTGCTGGGCTACGATTTTCGTCATCTCCAGAGCGCGCTGGAGAGTCTCGAAAAGGAGGATGGGGCGGAACCTGTAACTGGCCTTGCCTTGGATCTGATGTCCGGGATTAGCCGCGGTGAGCTACTGAGAGTCCTCAGGGAGGAGGCTCGGAAGATGCTCACCGAAGCGGCCACTGCAACGGGAGAGGAATAGCATCATGGGCCAGAAGTCCCAACACTCAAAGATCTTGGCGCTTGGAAAAGCGCGCTCAGAGGGTCTCTTTGAAAGTCTCTTTGAAAGTCTCTTGGATATTTGCCGAACGGCTCGCAAGTCTGGGGACGATCAGTCAGCGCTAGAAGCATTGTCGGTTGCGGCAAATTCTCCCGACAGGCTCCCGAGCACGGATTGCAGGCTCTTGCGCCAACTGGGATCGATGCGCCGAGAGCAATGTAAGCTCGACTCTGCCTGCGATGCCTTTGGACTAGCCTCCTGCATCGCAGCGGTCGCAGGAGACAGGGTTCAATGGGCTAGGGCTGAGACAGAATTTGGGCTCTGCTTGGTCGAAGCAGGGAAGAACGACCAAGCAAGGGACGTTCTGAGAACAGCCTTGGCCGGGTTGGGACGGATGGTGTCTCAACGTCGCCACCGTGCTTCTGCGCATCTGGGACTAGCAACCGTGGATGTCGAGTCGGGTCTATACGGCGCCGCAGAATCCCACTACCGGCGAGCCGAATCGTTAGCTGAGTCCCAGGAAGACAGAGCAAAAATCCTGGCCAGCCTTGGTCGCGTGCAGATCATTCGTGGTCGCCTTGACGATGGCATTGCATCGCTACGAGACGCCCTAACGATCACGCCGAAGCTCCAAGACCGAATTGCCATCGAGATTTTGATCGAGCAGTTCGCCTCCGAAACGGCAGCCGAAGGCGAACTCAGTGCCGGCGCTTAGCCGCTCGGATCGATCAAGAATGGATTCTTCATCTGCTATTCCTCCTGATTGTTCCGGGTGGCCGCCATTGACCACTCATCGCCGTCTAACAGGCGAGTGTCTGATTTTGGATGCGTTTCGCGATGAGATCGCGAGGATATTCCCTAAATGACTGAAACTAGTGACCCCTTCTTCTGCGCTAAGCGAGTGCCCTACCCGCCTGGGCAAAATTCCGACAAGCCCCGGTCTCTTCGGTGGGGTCCATACATTGAGCCAGTGGGCCGCCGTCGAGTACTGCATCGGGGTCCTCGGGTCCAGCCTGTCGGTGTTGTCGGGGCGTAGGATCTGTTGGTAGTACAGTGAGGAAGCCTATCCTTGCCGAGCGGAATATCCGCCGACGCGGTAGCAGCTGGCAGCTCCGGATCTACTCGATGGGGCTTGGCCGTCAGGTCGTCGTCACCCACGGCAATCTGCCCCAGCTAGTAGCCAAGCGAGACGAGATCGAGGCCGACAACCTGTGCCGCAAAATCGGGGCATCTCCAGTACTGCGCTACCGGCCTGATCTTGGCAGCGTCCTGGAGCAGTTCCAACTCGAAATCGATCGCCGCGAGTGCTCTGGCGCGATCACTAGCGGCACTCTACGGACTTATGGCAACCACATCTCGGCATTCCAGCGATGGTCGGAAGAAACGGGGATGGATAGGTATGCCGCGGAAGACTTGCGGCGAACCCATGTGGAGCAATATTGCGCCTGGAGGGGGACCCACACGACGAGGGTTGGAACTAGCAAGGTGCGAGGCTCAAGCATGCGCACTGAACTCAGCACCCTCCGGCAGGCCCTCCGCCACGCCGAGATAACAGTCAACTGGCGCGCACCTCATTTCCTCAGCAAGGCGAGGGGTAAGAGGATCCTCTCGGCCGCAGAATTTTTCTCTTGGCTGGAGTGCATGCCCGTGGGCAGCCTGGAGCGCACCGCAGCAGAGCTAGCCTGGCGTACCGCGGCGCGTCCGAGCGACTGGATCAGGTTTCGGTGGAGCAACGTCGACCGAGAAAGGGGGCTGCTGAAATTCGACGTCCAGAAACTCCGAGGCCAGCGCCATAGCGTCCCGCTGACTGACGAGATCCTCCATCATTTGAACGCGTGGAGAACCAGCTCTGAGAGAGGCAACATCCTGCGAGGGCTGTGGTCACTGCATGCAGATCGACAGGCAATGCTTCGTGACACTATTTTCATCACAGGGACCACAGCGAGGCCCCGACGCCTGCGCACGAACTCACTCCGCAGGCGATGGGTCCAAGCTAGCAAGTCAGCGGGAATAGACCCGCCCATTAAAGCGGCCGGGGTTCTACGCAATCAGTTCATCGCCCTCGCCTTAGCGAGCGGCAGCAGCGCTTACGCTGTCGCTCGCCACGTTGGGCACAGCAGCCTCAATCTGTTGATCCGGTACGCAGAGCAGGATTTGCCAACCGAACTCATCCAAGAAATGACCGGAAAAATCGACGAGCGCCGACGCGTTATCGTCCAAGAGCGCTAGAGAATCTCGGCCAATCCTGTCCAACGAGGTGGCCGAATTTGGCCGAAATTTGGCAGGGCAGCATATATCCTGACTTTGTGAGAATCATCCAACTGCCTCAAAACAATAAACTTACAGTGATTTTGTAGACAAGCAAATTCGCTGTGACTAAATAGCGTAGATTTCGTCCCATACCCACAGAGACGCGAAAGGTTCTTCGCTTCTTGCCTCTGACCTCGAGCGTGACTATCAACGGCTCTACACCCTGACGGCGGGAGCACGCTTTCAGTCCTGAGAAGCGATCTTGGCCAGTACATCAGGCCAAATCTCGCTCCAGCAACAACTGTGATCGAAGCCGGGATAGATCACCAGCTCGGCAGCTGAGAGCTCGGCCAGACGGCGGGACGCATCGGGCGGGATTCGCTCGTCGTCCTCACCCAACAGGTGCAACTGGCGGATGCTCGCCGGCAAGGGCGGACGGCGAGACGGGTCGAGGGAACCGAGCAGCGGGGTGTAGTGGTGCAGGTCGGCCCAGGCGACCAGGTCGAGATTGGCGGCGAGGGTGACCACGGCTCGCACCTTGGGCAACCGCTCGGCTAGCAACATGGCCAGCACACCACCGCCGCTGTAACCCACCAGCACGATCTGCTCGACCGGAGGCTCGGCTAGCAAACTGAGCAGGGCCTGTTCCATTGCTGCCACCACCCGCGGCGAGTAGCGCGCCAGGGTCCACAGTAAAGGGTCGCAATCGTCGGTCTGGCGCCAGCGGTTGTAGCACGGCCGGCCCAAGTAGAGACTGGGGGCGGGATCGAGTTGCATCAGCTCGAAGGCCAGGGCGCGGCGCGGGTGCGGATCGGCGGCGACCAGCTGTTCGCCAATCCAGGGTCGGCCATCGCCTTCGAGATAGACGTGTAGCCGTCGATCGGTGCTGCTCCCGCCTTTACGGTAGGCCACGTGGTGGAAGTCGCCGCCCACCAACACCAGGCGCTGATAGCCGGCGGCGGCGGCGCGAGCCTCGAGGTGGGCGGCAGGGGTAGGCGTCGTGACACAGCCAACGACGGCCAACGAACAAAGCAGGGTGGCGGCGCGCCGGTTCATCGAGCACTCGGCACGAAAAACAGCTCGCCACCTTCGTCGTCAGTCAGCCTGATCGGAGCCAGGAGCGGTCGCTGGTCGAGTTCGAATCGGCGGGCAGCATCCACCACCGGCTGCTCGATCTGGCGAAATAGGGCCGACACCGGCAAGATCCGCTGATTGCCGCGAAGCGCGTCAAGCAAGGCGCGGGAGAAGACCGAGTTGCGCCCATCACCCCCAGCATCGAGCACCGGACTGAGGCCACCCGAGGTGAGTGCCAGACGGGACCGGCGCTCGACCAACTGACGCACGCGGTCGGCATCGACCGGTGGATCGGCACTAGCGAGCGGCTCTGCCTCGTCACCCAAGGCACCGGAGTAGCATGAATCGGCCACCACCAGGACGTGGCGGGCAGCGATGTCGCCAATCAGAGTCGTGACATCGAATTTGACGCTTACCCAATTCGACGTGTCCTCGGGCTCGGCGTCGATCGGCAGCCAGTAGCCCGACCCTTTCTGCAATAGCGAGCCGTGACCTGCGTAGAAGAGCAGCAGATTGTCGTTCGGCCCGACCTCGCCAATGATCTCGGTGAGGGCGGTGACGATCTCGTAACGTGTGGCGTTACGCAGGGTGCGCACATTGTAGCCGTAGCGGGTCTCCAGCACCTCGGCCAGCTCGCTGGCGTCGTTGACCGCGGTTTCCAGTCGCGGCAGCTTCTGGTATTCATCGTTGCCGATCAGCAGGGCGTAGGAAGCGCCGAAGTTGATCCCGGCATAGAGACTTGGGTCGTCCAGCTCATGTGCGCCTGCTGCTGATGACGCGGCTACCGCTGGGACGGTCTCTAGCGACCGACCGCCGCCACCGAGCCAGCCCATCTGCCAAGCAACCAGGGCCAACAGCAGCAAGACACCAAGTCCCACCAATGGCGCGGTGCGGCGAGGGCGGGACGGCATGCTAGCCGGCGGCTGAGCCTCGGCAGCCAGCAGCGCTCCACCACCCTCGGCGAGGGTCGGTGCCGAGGGGTTCCAGTCGCTGGGCGTGGTGCCGGCGGCGGTTGGCGCGGGCCGGGTCCGCAGGGGCCTAATGGGCTGCACCGCGGGCGGCAGCCCGGTGAAATCGTCGGCCCCGCTGTCTCCACTGCCTGAGAGGGAGCCGACCAAGGCTTCCGAAAATTCCCCGGCACTCGACCAGCGATCATCGGGACGCTTCTCAAGCGCCTTCATCACCACCCGCCGCAGCGATTCGGGAACCGCCTCGCCGAGCGTGGTCTCGTCAAAAGCCTTGGGCGGATGGAACAGGTGCCCGGCGATGATCGACACCTCGTCATCACCCTGGATCGGATACTCGCGGGTGAGCAGCTCGTAGAGCACGATGCCGAAGGAGTAGAGGTCACTCCGCGCGTCAACCGTCACCTCCCCCTTGCTGCTTTCCAGATGTTCCGGCGAAACGTAGCGCGCTTTGCCCACCACCAAGCCGGTCTGGGTCTGAAACTGCGCTCCTTCGAGGGACTTGGCCAGACCGAGGTCGATCAGCTTGACCCGCGGGCTGCCATCGGCGACCCAACTGAGCATCAGATTGTCGGAGGCGATATCGCGGTGGAGGATTTTCTGCTCGTGCAGGAAGGCCAGCGCGGCAAGCCCCTGGCGACCGATCTCCACCACCTGCTCCAGCGCCAGCTGCTTGTCGGTGGCCAGCAGCTGGGCGACGTTCATGCCCTCGACCAGCTCCATCACCATGTAGGCGGTGCCGTCTTCGGCAACACTGAAGTCATAGAGCTGGGCGATCCCCGGATGGCGCAGCCGGGTCGCCACCTGCGCCTCGCGCAAGAAACGGGCCTGCAGATCAGGATCCTCGCGAAATTGGGCGCGGATCATCTTGATCACCCGCAGCTCGTCGAGGAAGACATGGCGCACCTTATAGACCGCGCCCATGCCGCCCTCGCCCATCTTGGCGACGACTTCGTACTTCTGCTCGATTTCCGGACTCAGGTGCAGCTCGCTCATGCTGGTGGCCTCTCGATCGGTGGTCGAACTTCCCTTGTGCTTGTCGCTGGCCTCATGAGCCCAGAGCGTATTGTGCCCCGGTAGACCAAGCGTTTCGAGTCTTCTTGGCAGGCCATCGGCAAGGAATCAGGAGACCTGGTCGCGGGGGCAATCCGCAGAATCGTCGAGAGAACCCCCCTTGACTCCGCGGAACCGACGACTAATACTCCTCATGGAGGCTCGGCTCAGGGGCTGCTCTCGGGTGGCTCTGAAGGCATTGCCTCCTTTTTTCATTCCCCACCTCGTCTGGCCTCGTACGGGTCCGGTACAAAAACGATGCCGTAGGACTCGAAAACGACCCCGTCCCGGGCTCCCTTCCCTCGGAATTGAAGCTGAGTGAGCCATTGACCATAGTCGTCGGCGATCTCCTTTCGAGTCGGCGCATCCATCCCTCGAGGCGGCAGCCGAAAACCCCAATTCACACAGTAGATCGCCAGGTCTGCGGCCTGGACCGGGTAGGTCATGTCAGAGGAGACGAAAAACGGCGCCGGGACGATCCACGCCGACCGATAGCGGCCCGTCTTCGTTCTCCGGAAGTATCCCTGGAGGCGGCGGACGAAGCGGCGGTCCTCAGCCTTTTCCACTTCGTCCATCACCAGCAGACCGTGCTGTTTTTCCTGCTCCAGGAGATAGAAGTAGCGCTCGAGAAGGAAGACCTGATCCTTGCGAAGGTACTCCTCCGCCTTGAATGTGTCTGGCTTGATGACGCTGCGCGGGATCGCGGCGGCAAATAATTGAGCTTTGTGTTGTCTGAGCAGCTCAAAGATCCCCGTCGCCATCTCCAGGGACGCCTGTCCGTAAGCCGTGAACTCCACCCGCAGCGGCGGCTTCTTCTCCAGCCCCTTGGTGAGAAATCCCCGGCAATGCTTGCGGCGCTCCTCGTCAGGCATCCTCGACCCCTGGGCCGCCCACTTGTAGCGATCCTTGTCCAAGAGCTTGCAGCCCTTGAGTTCCGTCCGGAACTGATGCAGCGTGGTCCCGAAGGAGTCCAGCTCCAGACGCTGCATGTCCTGTACAAATGACCACAGCTCCGAAGCATGCAACGCCACACCGCCCCTAACCTCGTAGGGCATGGTCCGGTGGTCGTGACCGCTCTCATCCAGGAAAAGCAAATAGCTCATCCGGCGATCTCCAAGGGCTCCTCGATCTCATCCTCGGCGACGCTGAAATCATAGAGCTGGGCGATCCCCGGATAGCGTAGCCGGGTCGCCACCTGCGCCTTGCGCAAGAAACGGGCCTGCAGATCAGGATCCTCGCGAAACTGGGAGCGGATCATCTTGAGCACCCGCAGTTCATCGAGAAAGACATGGCGAACCTTATACACCGCCCCCATACCGCCCTCGCCCATCTTGGCGACGACCTCGTACTTGTGCTCGATTTCCGGGCTCAGGTGAAGCTCAGTCAAGGTGCCAAGCCCCTCGATCGGCGGTCGATACCGCCACCCGTTTCGCTCTCAGCGGTTGCACCTAATTCGGGATTCACTTGCATCCGCTTGCCGAAAGAGGATCAAGCCTCTGCAACATCAGGACGTTGTTGTGGGGAGGACGCTGCAATCGGCCGCGACTCTCAGCCAACTCTTGCTGGTCGCCATTCGGCACTGATCTCACAGACTCCATCTTCGCCGGGCGCCGCATGGAGATCCGCCGAGTCACGACGGAACATCTCTGCAGATCACTGACGGTCTGGCGGGATGGGACTCGGTCTGGCGCACAGCATAGATCTTCTCACGACCGAAGATCGCCTGCACGAGGAACCGATAGAGCGACAGTGATCGCCTCAAGACGGTGGCCGAGAGCGGCGCAGAGCACCCGCACAAGGCAACAAAAAGCCGGCTGCACACCTGGTTGCAACCGGCTTTCGAGGCTCCAGCGAACTTCCTAGAACCTGAAGTTGCCCCGCAGGTACCAGGAGCCACCCTCGTAGTTGGCGGCACTGCGCCGGGGATATTGCAGGCCAACGCTCTGACGGTTGGCAAAGGGGGCATTGATCTCCTCGACGAATTCGTCGAAGACATTGATCGCCCCGACGGCAATGCCGACGTGCTGATTGACCTGGAAGCCAAGCTCAAGATCGATGTAAACGGTTGCCCCGATTTCTGCGGACGGCGAGCTGGATGCGCCGATGCGGCCGCGTTCGTCGAAGTGCTTGCCGTAGTAGTTGGCCCGAGCCAGCAGATTCCAATCTTCACCCAAACTGGTATTGGCGGTCAGCACCAGGCGCTCGTTGGGGTAGTTGTTCTCGATGTCCTCGATGATCCCTTCGCTGACCGGATTGACTCCCGAGACCAGAGACTGATCGACCACGTCGACCTCGTTGTAGCTAAACGCCAAGACCCAGCTGGTATCAATGGTCGGTGACCAGTCGAAACCAGACGTCAGAACAATATCGAGACCTTGCGACTCGACATCCAGAGCGTTGGTGTAGAACGAAATAGTCTGACCCTCGGTGTCAGGGACTGCAATGTCGCCAGTGCGGTAAATCCGGTCGTCGACCTCGATCTTGTAGGCGTCGACGGTCAGTGTCGTTCTGTCGCTGAAGCTATTCGAGAAGCCGAAGCTGAAGTTCAGTGACGTTTCCTCGGTTAGTGCCTTGCCGCCGACCGCCGCCACCAACGGGCTGGTGGAAGGCACCAAACCTTCTTCGACCTGCAATCCGGTCACCCCGTCAAAGGTGGTGATGGTGGTGCGCACGTTAGCCTGGCCGGGGGTCGGTGCGTGGAAACCGGTCGACACCGCGCCGCGCAAGGTCAGCGAGGAATTGACCGAATAGCGCGAAGCGATCTTCCAATTCACCGTGCTGCCAAAGTCGGAGAAGTCCTCGAATCGCAGAGCGTACTGCATCAAGAAGTCGTCGCTGATGTCGTGCTCCACATCGACATAGAGTGCGATGTTGTCGCGATCAAAGGTGCCGGCATCGTCAAGACTGATGCCTTTTAGGCCATTGGATCCGGCGCCTAGAAACGAGTTGGGCTCGCCGGCTATCGCAATGTAGGTCTCTTCCCGCCATTCGGCGCCAAAGGCCAAGTTTATCTTGTCGCTGAGCGGCTTGGAGAAGTCGGCATTCAGATTCAGCTCCTCTTGCCGATAGCCACCAGCATCGAAGTCTCGCTGCGCCGGCTGGCCGTTGCTCAGACCCAGATCTGGATTGATTGTGTTGTTGAGGGTGTAGTCGAGTTCGTTCTCGCCGTAGCTAATACTGAAGTCGAAGGTGGTGTTTCCAGCGAACACGCCGGTGAGCCCGGTGACCAAGCTCAAGTCGGTCTGCTCACCATCGAGAAAGGGGGTGTAGCCCGCTTGCAAGCCGGTGAACCCTTGCTCGCGCAACGGCACCAAGCTCGAATGCTGGGGATTGCGATAGAAGAACCGGTAGCGGCCGTCGGTTTTGGCGTAGTTGCTCTGGAAGTAGAGGAAGGTGCTCTCGGTCGGGTTGAAGCCGGAGTTGAGAAAGAAGCGAGTGCCCTGAGTTTCCGGCCGGCCCCAAGTTTGCACCAGGGGCGTATCACCGAAGGGTGCATCGGCACCGACGCCCTGGACCCCAGCATCGATTAGAGCCTGCGCGTCAGGGCGCTGTACGCCCCGCGACAGAGCATCGTTATCGACATGCTCGATGCTGAGATTGACAAAACCGGTCTCACCGAGCGAGAAGCCGCCGTTGGCGGCAACCTTGAGCGAATTCTCACCCTCGTAGTGCTGACCAAACTGAACCTGGACTTCAGAACCCTGGGAGGCATCCTTCATTTTGAAGTTGATCACTCCGGCGATGGCATCCGAGCCATATTGGGCGGCGGCACCATCGCGCAACACCTCTACTCGCTCGACGGCGATACCAGGCAACATGCCAACATCGACGCCATGCGCGCCATTACCCGCCGCCGGGGCAAAGAATTGCACCAAGGCCGAGCGGTGGCGGCGCTTGCCGTTGACCAAAACCAAGGTTTGATCCGGCGCCGTGCCGCGCAGCGAGGTGGGGCGAACAAAAGCACTGCCATCACCGGTAGCAGGGGTCGCGGTGTAGGAAGGCACCAAGGCCTTAAGGTTGTCTGTGAGATCGGCCGTATTGCCCATGGCGTTGAATTCTTCTGCCGAGATGATGTCGACGGGCACCGGCGAATCGGCTACTGAGCGGGGCTTGGTGCTGCGCGAGCCGAGCACGACGATCTCATCTGAGAAGTCCTCCTGCTCCTCGGCAACAACTTCTTCCGCCGTGTCCTCGGCCGCTGAAGCGGCCGCATCTTCCTCTGGCTGGGCGATCAAGGCCTGGGCCATCAATACCGCACCGGCAGTGGTCGCCGCCGACAAAAACTTCCAGGTTCTTCTGTTCATCTCTCCCTCTTCCTTTGGTCCTTCGTCGTTAACGTCGGCACGGCAGCACTACGCTGTCCTCGGGCTGTCCCCGGCTCTCGTCCGCAAGCTTGATGGAGTAACGGGGACAGTGTAGCATGCCGTTTCACTGACCGGAACTAGGTTTCACTAGATGAGATCAAATCCCAAACCGCCGCGATCTGGCAGGCCTACCGCGCAGCCCTACCGCGTCGAAGCACTAGCTCGGGGGCTCGATATCTTGTCGCAGTTTGACCGCGCCACTCCTGACCTCTCGTTGGCCGAGATCGCCATCGCCACCAGCCTCAGTAAGTCGACGGTATTTCGTCTCGTCAGAACTCTGCTAGAAGCGGGCTATCTCTCCCGCAACGCGGATACTCAGCGATACCGACCGGGTCTCAAGGTGCTCGAGTTGGGGTTTACCGCCCTATCCAATCTTGGTATTCAGGAGGTCGCGCGTCCCTTCCTCGAGCAGCTCTCCCAGGAGGCCGACGAAACCGCCAGTCTGAGCTTGCTGGATGGCCTGGAGGTGGTCTACATCGACCGGGTGCGCAATCGATCGATCGTCGGCGTGGTGCTCGGGCTGGGGTCGCGTATTCCGGCTCACTGCGCCTCGATGGGCAAAGTGATGCTGGCCCACCTACCCGAAGACCGAATCTCTACCCTGCTGCAGGACGGTGATTTGTCTCCCTGCACCGCCCACAGTCAGATCGACGTGGCTGCCCTGGGCCGCGAGTTCGCGCAGATACGTTGCCGTGGCTACGCCCTCAACGATCAGGAGCTAGAGATTGGCCTGCGCGCGGTGGCCGCTCCCATCTGGGATCACGAGCGGCAAGTGGTGGCGGCGATCAACGCCACCGGCAATGTACGGACCATCTCCCGCCGCCGGCTGGTGAAGGAGCTGGCGCCGCAGGTGGTCAAAGCGGCACAGGGGATTTCGCAAGCGCTCGGCTATGCCCCGGAGCGAGCATGAGCGAACCACCGGACGCGGCTGCCCAGGGAGCCCTTTCCGGTATTCGCATCCTCGACCTGTCGCGAGTCCTCGCCGGCCCCTACTGCTCCATGGTGCTGGCCGACTATGGCGCCGAGGTGATCAAGGTCGAGAAGCCTGGCAGCGGCGACGGCACCCGCCAGTGGGGGCCACCCTGGGTGGGCAGCGAGAGTGCCTATTTCTTGAGCGTCAACCGCAACAAGAAGAGCATTACTCTGGATCTTAAACAAGCCGCCGGCCGGGACCTGGCGCGCCGCCTAGCGAAGCGCAGCGACGTGTTGATCGAAAACTTCAAGCCACGCACCGCCGCGCGTCTAGGGCTCGGCTACCCTCGACTGTCCACCGACAATCCGGGCTTGATCTACTGCTCGATCAGCGGCTACGGCCAGAGCGGCCCCTACAGTGATCGACCCGGCTACGACGCGATGATCCAAGCCCAAGGAGGCATCATGTCGATCACCGGTCCGCGGGATGGCGAACCGCACAAAGTCGGGGTGGCGATTGTCGACATCTCCGCCGGCCTGTTTGCCGCCACCGCGATCCTCGCCGCCCTGCACTCGCGCCAGCAAACCGGCACTGGTCAGCACATCGATGTGGCGTTGCTCGATTCGCAGGTCGCTTGGCTGGCCAACGTGGCGCAGAACTACTTGGCCACCGGCGACCCGCCCTCCCGCCACGGCAATGCTCATCCCAATATCGTGCCCTACGAGACCCTGCCCACAGCCGACGGCCAGCTGGCTTTGGCGGTCGGTAGCGACCAGCAGTACGAACGCTTCTGCCACGCCGCGGACCGCCCTGATCTGTGGGCCGATCTGCGCTTTCGCAGCAACGACGGACGGGTCACTCACCGGCAGGAGCTAGTGCCCAAACTACGACGTCTACTCGCTTCCAAGCCAACCGCGGACTGGCTGCGACTGCTGCTGGCGGCGGACATTCCAGCCAGCGCGGTCAATGACATTCCGGCGGTGCTCGCTGACCCCCAGGTCCGAGCCCGCGGCATGGTGCAGTCGGCCGAGCACCCCACCCTGGGCAAAATCGATCTCCTCGGCCCGGTGGCCAAGCTCTCCGCCACGCCAGCCACGGTGCGCTCCGCGCCACCGCTGTTGGGCGCCGATACCGAGGCGGTGCTCGGCGACCTCCTCGGCTGTAGCGCGGCCGAGTTGCAGGAGCTGGCAGGCCAAGGAGTCACCCAGCCACGGCAAGGCTCGGACCTGGAGGCTAAGTCGTGAGCGGTGCGTCCCCACCGGTTCCGCGCACTGCCGTCGACAACAGTGCCGAGCTGATCGTCCGGCGGCTGCTGGCGGTCCGCCGAGGTGAGCAAGTCGCTCTGGTCTGCGACGACGAGAGTGAGATGGCGATGGTGGAAGCCCTGGCCAGGGCGATCGACGCGGTGGCCGGCGAGTTCACCATATTGCGCCAGCCATCGCGCGACACCGCCCGCAAGAACGAACTCAGTCCGGTGATCGAGCGCGGCCTCGAAGCGGCCGACTGCCTGATCGGCCTGACCCGCTCGGGAGGCGCTCCAACTTACGCCAAATCGGTGAAACGCCTACTCGACGCCCGCCGCTTGCGCAGCATCTCGATGGTGATGCGCAGTCTCGACAACTTCACCAGCGGCGGCGCCCTCGCCGACTACGACGCTTTGCACGCCGATGGCCTGGCGCTAGCCAGCATCTGGCAGCAGGCCGAACGTATTCGTATCACCTCACCGGCCGGCACCGACTTGCTGGCACCGATCGCTGGCGAAGAGGTGATCATCGAATGCGGCTTCGCCACTAGGCCGGGCCAGGAGGCCGCCTTCTCGGACGGCGAGGTCTCGCAGATGCCGCGCCAGAACGCCGCCCAAGGGATCGTGGTCGTCGATGGACCGATTGCCCACCTGGGACTGCCCGGCGCGCCGATCACCCTGCGCATCGAGGCCGGGCGAGTCGCCACGGTAGAGGGTAGCGACCCGGTGGCCAAGGCCTTGCGCCGGATCATCACCACTATCGACCACGCCGACAACATCGCCGAGATCGGTATCGGCCTCAACCCGGCCTGCCGCCGCAACGGCGATTTCGAAGAAGAGAAGAAGGCCCGCGGCAATGTCCACATCGCCATTGGCGATAACGTTTTCTACGGCGGCGCGGTGGAGTGCGCCGTGCACATGGACATGGTGCTTTACCGTCCGACCGTCGTGCTTGATGATCGGGCGGTCGTGGTCGAAGGCGAATTGCTGGAGTAACCGCAAGGCGGCCACCCTCCGGAACTCTCTGAGAAGGCTGGGGCCGAGCTCCAGAAAAAACACCTGGCGCACCCCTCCAAAGTCTGGCGCTCGGGTCATGCGCTGGTCGCCGGCCCCTTCGAGGTTCCGGAGGAGGATTCGCTGCGCGGCATCGTCCTCTACCGCGGAGATCTCGCTGAAGGCGAGGTGCGCGAGCTAGCAGAGGCCGACCCGGCGGTGCGCGCCGGCCGGCTGAAGGTAGAGATCCGCCGCTGATGGACTGGCGGCGGGGTGCTGCGTTTTCGCAATGCGGAAGAGCTGGAGGCACTGCTCAAAGCCTGCGGCGGTGGCGACGAAACCTAAGGACTCGGGGCTGGCGGCACCTTGCACTGGGCCCGGGGGGCCAGTACGGGCTGCCAAGAGCCATTCGAACACCCCGCGCTCAACACCACCACTACCGTCAAGGCGATCGCCAACAACAGCGCGCTGAGGCTTTGGTGGACGGCGTGAATCAGCGGAAAGCCAACCGGGGGAGGCCATGTTTCGCTGCTCGGCAGAGGTGCTTTGAGCATTGCCGCCATACCTAGCATCAGCTGTAGGATCGCCGCACTGAGCAATCCATAAACGCTCCACACGAGCGGCCCACGACGGCCTGAACTCGACACCCCGCCGAGCAGGAAGTTGATCCCACCCAGGACTGCAAACGCCCCCATCACATGCAGGCCGAGGGCGATCAAATAGACCGAATCGGCCGGCGGATGGCGCACCACCGCACCCAGCAAGATCTGTAGCAGCACCATGGCGAGCACCAGCCGCGCCCGTCGCCCTAGGCCCGCATCAGCCGGCGACCGCCAGCGAGTCGAGCTGGCGACGGCGACCAGCACAGTTCCCGAGAAGATCAGTTGCGAAAGCAGCACATGAAGAACCAACAGCAACGGCGGCAAGAAGTGCCACACCATCACACCGCCGAGGCCGATTTGCAGTAGATCTGCGACCAGCAGGGCAAAACCTAGACGGCGCAGCCAAGGCCGCGACCGGCAGCTGGCCAGGCGGCCAGCGAGCAGCAGGATCAACACCCCTGAGGATGCTGCCGCCAACCGGTGCAGGCTGACCCAAGAAGCGTTGCCTTGCCAGGCCCACGGCAGCCAGCGACCGTAAGTCAGCGGCCAATCAGGTACCGCCAATCCGCCTCGAAAGCTGTGTACCCAGCTGCCGGCGACGATCACCGCCAGGGTCATCAAAGCTGCCGCCCAGGCCAGCAGCCCGGTCCAACCCTCCGACGGCAATGGGTTGGAGGCGCCCCCGCTGAGCGGCATGGTGTCCTCCACAGGCGTCATTGGACGGTCTGCCGCTGAGCCGCCATGCCCCGCCAAAAGCTGCCGGCACAGCAGGTGCCAAGCCGTGGCAGAACGGCACGAGAGTTGCTGTTGCAGCCACCATGTTCTGGTTCAGACCGGCTCACTCGCCGCCGAGATCCGAAGTCTGGGGCTGATAAGCTGCAAGCTGGACTCGGCAAGACCGTCCAAGCTTCGAAGCTCGTCGCGCAACGCCCAAGGCGACGGACCATCAACATCCAAGGAGCGAAAGCATGAATATTCAACGGAGAGTTTCCACTCTGCCGATCATCCACGCCCTGACCACCCTCTGCTGTCTGACCTTGTGGGTCGCCATTCCGGCTACCGCTCAGCCTTTCGACGATGGAGATTGGGAGGTCGCGGTCGATTTCGGCCTCACTGATTGGGACCGGAACGTCTCCAATGACGACTCCGGCACCCGCCTTGGCATCCGCGCGGGACGCTTCATGACCGACCACTTCGAGCTCGAACTGCAGTACTTCGAGATGGAGGCGGACGAAGCCGGCGTCGACATCACGTCGAGTAACTTGTTCGTCAACGGAACGTGGAATTTCTACCCCAACCAGAGGCTGGGGCTTTACACCCTGCTTGGCCTCGGCTCCACTGACGTTGACGTCGAGTTCAGCGACCGCGGTCAGTTGTTTCGCGCCAGCGACAGCGGTTTTGCCTTTCAAGCCGCCATCGGCCTGCGTTTCTTCTTCGCCGATGAAGACCGCGGGAACTTCCGCCTGGAACTGTCGTCGTTGACCGAGGATTCTTTCAGCGCCACCTCGAGCCACCTCAGCCTGACCGCTGGCGTCGGTTGGCGTTTCGGCGGCTATTGATCGCCGGCAGCCGACCGGCGCAGCGGAAGACCCGTAGGGCGGCTCGTCACCGCCCGGCGGCGCCCAACGCCTTCGTTCAATCCTCATCCTCGGCTGGGAAGAGTAGGTTCTCGACCACCTCCTCGCCGCGCAGGCGAAGCTCGCAGGTCGGCTTGCCGAGGGGCTCCAGAGTGCGATCCGGGTGACAAAGCAGGGCACCGCCAAATGGCACCCCGTAGCCTGGGGTGTGCGGGCCCGCTCGCTGAACCCCTTCCTTGAGAGTCCGCCAGCCACTGGCCTCCTCGTGGGCACCGATCAGGTAAGGCAGGATCTTGGAGGTCTCGATCCACTCACCGGTCGGACTCCAGCCACCCAGACCTAGCTGGACCGAGCCTGCGGAAACACCGATCAACAGGGCTCCCTCGCGATGGCGACGCTCCAAGCTAGATGCCAGGCCATTGCGCTCGAAAGCCCGCCAGCCGCGCTCCACATCGCCACCGGCGAGCAAGATCAGATGAGCGTCTTCGAAGAAGTGAAAATCCTCGGCCTCCAGCTCGCTCGGGATCATCCGCCGCTGCTCGACACCGGCCTCGTCCATCGCCGCCTCGAAGATCGAGTAGAAGGATGGATCGTCGCCATTGGACGCGCCGACATAGGCCGCCAACGGCCGCGGGGTGGGCAGCTGTCGGCACAGCGAGCCGAGGAAGGACTCGCCGCCGCGGCGCCAGAATAGCGGCTGGCTATCAGCGAACAAATAGATCGGCTGCACATGAGCGCCAGGCTCTGCGTAGCGGATCTGGTCTAGTGCATCGGGCTCAACTGGGTTCTCGCTCACTAATAGACTCCATCCGAAAGAAGGCCGAATCTATCAGCCCAACAGCCACCAGCGGCCCCACGAAGAGAATCTTCCACCGCCGACGACCAGATTCGACCGCCAACTACGCGCCCTCCATGAAGGCGCTGATCGACAACGTTGGAGCGAAACTTCTTGGGCCTGGGACTGACACAAAATGGCCGTCGCTGGCAGCGCAATCCGCAGCATCAGGGGGAGCAACCGGGCAGGCCGAACCTTCCCGCCAGCCAAAGCCCGCGGGCAGGAAGGACCAGTACATTTAGAACGAGCAGGTGGAGCGGCAGACGCCTACAAGCTGCGCTTCTTGCGCCGCAGATTGCGTCGGCTGCCCTTGGGCCGGGCGATACGTGCCGCGGCACCGCCGCCGGCACCGCCGCCGCCGCCGCCGCCGCCGCGGGGGGCACCACCGCCCCAATCGGACTCGAAGAAATCGCCGCCGCCCGCTGGCGGGCCACCACCGTAACGCGGGCCACGAGGCATTCGCGGTGAACGCGGACGGCGCTCAGCCGCCTCGCTCACCCGCAGCTGGCGTCCGCCAAGCTCATGCCCATCAAGTTTCTCGACCGCCTTGACGGCTTCTTCAGAGCTGGCGAACTCGACGAAGGCAAAGCCTCGCGGTCGGCCGGTGGCGCGATCGGTGGGGATAAACAGGTCGACGACTTCACCCACGTCGCCAAACAGGGTGGCGAGCTCGTCGCGAGTGGTTTGGAAGTTCAGATTGCCGACGAAAAGCTTGGCTGCGATGACCTTTTCCTCTCTAATTCAGTGAACGTATACAAGGGGATGTTAGCCGAGCAGCCGGCGACTGTCAAAACCCTATTTGCAAAGCCAATTATCTCTCCCTCCGCCGCCATCCCCCGCGCTTCGCGCGGCAGCCTATGGACGCGGAGCCAAAGAGCCCTTGGCCGCCGCCGACTCAGCGCTGCAAGTAGGTGTAGCCCTCCAGGCCTTGGCAGTAGAGGTCGATCAGCTGCCGGGCCTGCGAACGATTCATGCGGCCGGCCTCGAGGGCACCCTCGATATTGCGACGCAGCTGGCGTAGCAGCTGGCGATCATCATACTCGACATAGGCCAACACCTCGCTGATGGTATCTCCCGGTACGACGTGCTCAATCCGGTATCCACCGTCCTGGTCGAGCGAGGCGTGCACGGCATGGGTGTCGCCGAATAGATTGTGCAGATCGCCGAGGATCTCCTGATAGGCACCCACCAGGAAAGCTCCCAGGTAGTAGGGCTGCTGGTCGAGGGAGTGCAGCTCGAGTTCAGGCTGGCCACCCGGCGGGCCAATGAAGCAGTCGACAACCCCGTCCGAATCGCAAGTTATGTCGGCCAGCACACCACGACGGCTGGGGAACTCATCCAGGCGATGGATCGGCATCAGCGGGAAAAGCTGGTCGATGGCCCAAGTATCGGGTAACGACTGGAACAAGGAGAAGTTGGTGAAGTAGATGTCCGCAAGCCGCCGGCCGAGAACCTCAAGCTCACCGGCAGGTGCGGCGCAGGCGGCACGCTGCAACTGCCAAACCCGACGACAGAGGGCCTCGAAGATGTCTTCAGCCAGCACTCGCTCCTCAAGCGACAAGTGGCCAAGATTAAACAGGCTGAGGCATTCGTCGCGATACTGCAAGGCGTCGTGATACGCCTGGCGGCAGGTCGTCGCGTTGAGCCCATGAAAGGCCTGCAGCAGATGCACCAAGGGCGGCTCGGCGTCGGCGGGAGGTGCCGACGGGATCTCAACCCGCCGCGGCTGGCGCACGTCGAGGACTTCGAGCACTAACACCGCATGGTGCGCCACCGTCGCTCGGCCAGCTTCGCTCACCACCACCGGATGGGGCACTCCCTCGGCATCACAGATCTCTTGAATACCGAAAATCACGCCGTTGGCGTACTCCTGCAGGGAGTAGTCGATCGACGAGCCCGCGCTCGACCGCGAGCCGTCGTAGTCGACCCCGAGACCACCGCCTACATCGAAGTAGCCCAAGGGCGCGCCGAGGCGGATCAACTGCACGTAGACCCGCGCCGCCTCACGCCAGGCTTCCTTGAGATTGCGAATCGAAGAGACTTGGCTACCGAGGTGAAAGTGCAACAGTTCGAGCCGGTCGAGCAAACCCCGACGGCGCAGCAGCGCCACCGCCTCGACCATCTCGCGAGCGCCGAGGCCAAATTTGGAGCGCGCACCCGCAGAAGCCTGCCAATGGCCCGAACCGCGGGTCGCCAGCCGGGCGCGCAGGCCAAGCCGCGGCGCAACCCCAGTTCGCTGAGCCACCTGCAATATCAGCGGCAGCTCTGCCGGCTTCTCCAGCACCAGGATGACCCGCGGCCCAAGTCGCGACGCCAGCAGAGCCGCCTCGATGTACTGCTCATCCTTGTAGCCGTTGCAGATCACCAAAGCCTCAGGATTGTCGAGCAGCGACATCACCGCCAGCAGCTCAGGCTTGCTGCCGGCTTCCAGGCCATAGTGAAACGGCCGGCCGGCCGCCACCAGCTCTTCGACCAGAAAGCGGTTCTGATTCACCTTGATCGGGTAGACCGGGCGATAGGCAGCCTGGTAGCCATGGGCTGCGATGGCGTTGGCGAAGGCACTTTGAATCTCCGCCAACCGTGCCTTGAGGACATCGGAGAAGCGAATCAGCAGCGGCGGATCGATGCCCCGTTCGACGATCTCATCCACCAACCGTTTGAGATCCAGCCCGCCACTACCGACCACCTCCGGCGCCACCTCGATGTGGCCGCGGGGGTTGATCGAGAAAAATCCTCGGCCCCAACTGTCGACCCGGTAGAGCTCGCGAGAATCTTTGATCGTCCAGCAGGCCTCGGCGGGGCGCGAAGACGGTCTTGCGGCATTGGCTCGGAGTCGGCTGGACATCGGCATGGCCCTCGCGGTCTGGCGCCCTCGGAATCTGACCCACCGATCCGACCCTCCAGCAGAAGGAACCATCCCAGGAAAGGAGTGGGTTCTAGCACGCGGATGAACGGCCTCGGCGACAAGATCCGGCAGTGATCGAAGTCTGGTCTGAGGCCCACGGCCCACGACAATCTACAACTCTAGCAAGGCTGTCGACCAGCTTCTAGAAGGAAACACCGAGAACCACCGGGTGATCACCTGGAGCCTATCGGTTAGCAATCTAAGTATGCTAAAATTATAGGTTAGCTATTCAAGCTATTCAGATGTCAAGAGGAGTGCGAGGTCTTGGTGGAGGTCTCTCCCTAAGGGTTCTTGAGTGTCTGCAATCTAGTAATTTCTCTTTATCGACTAGGAAAAAAGCGTTTCTATTCGGTTCGTAGGTCTGTTTCTTTTACGGACCGCTGCCCGTGGAGCGGTTCAGTTATCCGCTGTGATGCCGATCGAGACTGATATTTTCATCAGTTACGCCCACCTCGACAACGAGGTCGTCGGAGCTGAGACCGAAGGGTGGATCTCATGCTTCCACCGCTCTCTGGAAGTCCGCTTGGCCCAGCTGCTGGGTCACAAGCCACGGATCTGGCGCGATCCCAAGCTGCAGGGAAACGACTACTTCGGCGACGAGGTCAGCGAGCAGCTGCCCCGCGTGGCCACCCTGATCCCGGTCTTGACGCCACGCTATATCCGCTCCGAATAGTGCCAGCGAGAGCTGGAGACTTTCCTGGCCGAAAGCCGCTACGCCGGCCGCGAGCGGATCGGCAACCAGGCCACGGTTTTCAAGATCGTCAAGACACCGATCCCGATCACCGAGCAACCCACGCCGATCCAGGACCTGCTGGGCTACGACTTCTTCAAGCTCGACCCCAAAACTCTGCGAGTTCGCGAGCTCAGCCAATCACAGGAATCTGAATACCAGCGCGAATACTGGGCTCGCTTCGAAGATCTGGCACAGGACATCGGCAAGCTGCTCGAGCAGCTTGCCGACGACGACCCACCCTCTACCCCGGCAGCCGGCCAGAGAAACCGGGGCAAGGTCTATCTGGCCGACACCACCTTCGACCTGCGCGAGTCCCGCGACGCCCTGAAGCGCGACCTGCAGCAGCACTGCTACACCGTGCTGCCCGACCGCACTTTGCCACCGATCGCTCCGGAGCTCGAAGCTACGGTTGCTGCGGGGCTGGCCGAGACGGCCCTCTCGATCCACCCGATCGGCGCCAATTACGGCTTCGTTCCTGAAGGCGCCACTTGCTCGGTGCTGGAGATCCAGAATGAGCTGGCCATCGCTCGCCATATCGAGGGCGGCATGCAGCGGTTGATCTGGATCCCCTCCGATCTGGTGATCGAGGATCCGCGTCAGCTCGCTTTCGTCGACCTACTGCGCCAGGACACGCGTGCTCAAACCGGCGCTGATCTGATGGAGACCACGCTCGAAGACTTCAAGCTGGTCATGCATCAGAAGCTCGCCCCACCACCTGAAGACGAAGCTACCGATGGCGATAGTGATGGCGATGGCGACCCGCTGCAACGCGTCTACCTGATCTGCGATCGGCGCGATTTCGAAGCCGTCGCGACCCTTGAAGACCGTCTCGTTGACCTTGGCTTCGAGGTCATCCTGCCGGCCTTCGACGGCGACGAGGCGCAGGTCCGCGAAGACCACCTGGAGAATCTCAAAATCTGTCAGGCGGTGCTGATCTTCTGGGGTCAGGCCAACGAGTTCTGGCTCCGCGCCAAGCTGCGCGACCTGCTCAAGATCGGTGGCTACGGTCGCCGCCAGCCCCTGGCTGCCAAAGCGATCTGGGTAGGCTCGCCAGCCAGCCCACGCAAGCAGCGTCTACGCACCCATGAGGCCGCAGTGATCCATGCCGAGGCCGGCTTCGACGACGCCCTCCTCGGCCCATTCCTGGAACATCTGGCAACCCCCGAGTGATGAGCTGCGTTCAGCCAATCAACCTCGACAACCCGTTTCCGGGCCTGCGCGCCTTCGAACCAGAAGAGGAGCATCTGTTCTTTGGCCGCGAAGAGCAGGTCGACGAGCTGATGCGGCGACTGCGTCGCACCCGTTTCCTGACCGTCGTCGGCAGCTCGGGCAGCGGCAAATCGTCGCTGGTGCGCTCGGGATTGATCCCGGCGCTGCACAGCGGCTACATGGTGGAGGCCGGCTCGAGCTGGCGCATCACCGTCTTCAGGCCCGGCGACGATCCGATCGGCAACCTTGCCGAAGCGTTGGTCGATCCGGAGGTGATCGGTGATCCCGAGCAGCCGCCGGCGATGCTGCGCGGCATCCTCGAAGCAACCTTACGACGCGGCAACCGCGGCCTGCTCGAGGCGGTTCGCCAGGCCAAGATGGGGAAGCACGACAACCTGATGTTGGTGGTCGATCAGTTCGAGGAGATCTTCCGCTTCAAGCGTAGCGCCAACAAATCGGCGGTGGGCGATGCCGCCGCCTTTCTCAAGCTGCTGCTTGAAGCCGCCAAGCCAGACGATCTGCGAGTCTACATAGTGCTCACCATGCGCTCCGATTTCCTCGGTAGCTGTGTCGAATTCCACCGTTTGCCAGAAGCGATCAACCAAGGCCAGTACCTCGTACCGCGGATGACCCGTGACGAACGTCGGGCGGCGATCGAAAGCCCAGTGGCGGTAGCCGGTGGCGAGATCTCTCCCCGCCTGTCGCTGCGACTGCTCAATGATGTCGGTGACAATCCCGATCAGCTGCCGATCCTGCCAGGGCAACGATCGCACCCTCTTTCTGATCGATGGAGTGGAGGAGAACGATCTGTGGTCGAACATCGCCTATCTTTCGCGCCAATACCCGCTGTCCGACATCGACCGCATCGAGGTGGTCTACGGCCCGGCATCGACCATGTATGGCCCCAATGCTTTCGTCGGGGTGATCTCGATCTTGACCAAGAACGCCCGCCAACTAGTCGCCGCGGGCGAACGCATGGCGCTCCGCGCCGAGGCCGGCGGTGGTAGCTGGTCGACTTCCTGGGTCGACGCCACGGTGGCGGCGCGCAGTGACTCTGGCAGCGTCGACTTCACCCTCACCGGCCGCTTCTACAGCTCGGAGGAGTTTGACCGCTCGAGCTTTGCCGACTGGGACTACGACCCGTCCTTCTACGCTCCGGAGAACGACGCGGTGCGCGGTGGCAGCAATTACCGCGGCCTCAACACCGAGCAGACCGAGCGCGCCCGCGACGATCTCAAGCTGGTGCTCGGCGGACGCCTCGACAACAACGACGCCGGGGCCCGGGTCGGGGTGCTCGACGCCGCGGGAAATCCGCTGGTGGTGACCGGCGCTATGGCAGTGAGTTCAATCCCCGCCTGGCGGTGGTCTACAGCCCCGGTGATCTGGTCCTCAAAGCGATTTACGCAGAGGCCTTCAAGGACGCCTCGAATTTCAACCGGTACGCCACCGCCGCCGGCATTCGGGACCTGCAGAACCCGTTTCTCAAGCCTGAGAAAATGGAGAATTTTGAGCTCGCCCTGGGCTGGGAGGGGGCGGCCCGGTGGAGCACTCAAACCAGCATCTACCAGGCAACCTACAGTGGCGCGGTCGGCCAAGTGCGGGTGCCGTTTCAGGGCGGCAGCACCGTCCAAAACCAGAATGTCGGCGCTCTCAAGATCCACGGACTGACGACCTCCGCGCGGTACCGGCGCGAGGGCTTCGGACTGTTCGCCAACTACAGCTGGACCGAGCCGAAGAACCTCCAGCCCAGGGACAGCGCGGGCGACCGCTACCTCGACCCCGACGGCCGGCCAATCGCTGAGGTGCGGCTTGGCGACATCGCCGAGCACCGTCTCAACCTGGGCCTCGACCTGGCATGGCGGGTGCACTTCGAGTTCGACCTGCGGCTGTCATGGGTCGGTGACCGCGACACCTTCGATGTTTGCAGCAACTGCCTGCCAGGTGGAGGCACCAGAGACGGCGAGCCTCCAGCGATGGCGACTGTCGGCAATCCGCTGCGCGAGATCGACGCCTATCTCGATGTCAACGCCACTCTGACCTGGAAAGATCCACTGCCCGCCAGCCGCCTGCAGCTGGTGCTGCGGAATCTGCTCGACAGCGAGTACGAGCACCCCGGAGTCCGCAGCGCCGATGGCAGGGTGTTCGCCACCAGCCAGCCGCAGAACGAGCGCAGCATCTTCCTCCGCTGGGCGGTGGGATTCTGAGCCGGTGGAACCACGAAGAAATCCGTTGGGCAGCCGGCCAGCGACTCGCGTCGACTTCATCAAGACTTCGCCGAGCGGCAACATCACGGCGCTGGTGCTACCGCTGGTGAAGCGCTCGCGGCAGGTCGAGATCGCCCATCGCCTGCTGCGCTACGACCCGCAGCTCGAGCAGGTCGGATTCGTCGAGCCCGCAGCGGGCAAAGCTATGGCCCGACTACAGATGATGGGCGGCGAACTGTGCGGCAACGGCGCCTGTGCGCTGGCCTGGCATCTGCGATCCCAGGTCGAACCAGTGGCCGAAGGTAGGCGCCGCCTGCGGCGGGCGATCATCAGCCCCCACAACCTGCCGTCTCTAGCCACTTTTCTCAACCACTGCGGCCATCTGGTAGAGCACTCCTACCCTCAGCTGCGGGGCTACGGCGAGCCCCGGTTGGCGGTGTGTGCGCAGCTCAGCGGCGCTGCCGATCTACACTACCGCATCGATCCAGCCTGCCTCGATCAACAGCTGGGGAGCGGCCAGGAAGGCGAAGACCATCTGCTGATCGATGGCACCAACCCGGCCGCTCTGCAGACCGCCCAGGCGCGGGGCTTCTACCCGGTGGCCCTACTGCCCTACACCGAAGACAGCGCCACTACGCACCTGCTGGGGTTACCCGCCAAGCGTCTCGCACTGCGCTATTCTGGGCCGCCCGCAAGGGTCGACTGATGCGCTTCAGCTTCCGGCGCCAGCTTCTCGAATTATTCGAGATTCGCTCTGGCGAAGGCCTTGCGATCGGTCTGCTACTGCTCTACTCGTCGTTGTCGGGCATTGTCGTAGGGTTCTATTTCACGGTCGCCAACGCCGCTTTCCTGAGCCAGTTCGACCTCTCCCAACTGCGCCAGATCCTACCCTTCGCCTATATGGCTTCGGGGGTCGTGGCAGCGCTGGCGGCGGCTCTTTTCGCTACCGCCGAGCATCGTCTCTCGCTACCCACGCTGCTGCTTGGCAATACGGCCTGCTTATTTTTCGTCGTGGGGGGCTTCGCGGTGGGATTCGGGCGCTCCAGCGGCGACCTGCTCAGCATCGCCAGCATTGTCTTCGTCGTCCCCATCCTGACCTTGCTCGATCTCGGCTTCTGGGGGTTTGGCCGGAGGTCTGCTCGACCTCGAACAGAGCAAGCGCCTACTCGGCGTCGTCAGCTCGGGCGAGGTGCTGTTAGCAGCGCTGAGCTTCCTCGCCGTGCCGTTGCTCTTCGACGCTGGCTTCGGCGCCGTGCTGCTGCTGACTCTTGCCACCGCCGCCTTACTCGCGACCCTACTCCTACTGCCGGTGATCTTCGCCTGCCACCGGCAACGCCTCGAGGACAGCGGCGAGACTCTCGCCGAGCGATCCGCCGATGAGCCGGACGCGGCAGTCCAGAACAGCGCGGCGCGACGCTACCTAGCC
Source organism: Candidatus Multivoradales bacterium (assembly GCA_965248925.1). GTDB lineage: Bacteria > Acidobacteriota > Thermoanaerobaculia > Multivoradales > J023 > CBDFLE01. Next base: position 992,014 of record CBDFLE010000006.1, read on the forward strand.
CTGATGACCGCGGTCACCTTGCTGTTCATCCTGACGCAGTATTTTGTCGACTACAGCTTCCTAACCGAGATCCGCCAAACGATTCCGCAGCGGGGGGAGCTGACCCGCTTTCTAGGTTGGTTCTTCTTCGCCACTAAGACTCTTGAGTTGATCGTCAAGACCGTCGGGCTCGGCCGCCTGCTGCGCCATTTGGGCCTGTTCGGCGCCGGTGGCCTGCTGGCGCTGCTGGCCCGCAGCCCGATCCTCGGCGGCCTGGGGCCACGGCTGATGATCATGGCTTCGCTGCTCTGTGCCTGGTTGGCGGCCAGCTTGGCACTCTTTAGCGAGTATCGCGAACACCTCCTGGAGGCCCTCGACCGGCAAACTAGCCAGCTGCTCAACTCTCCGCTGGAGACCATCCGCAATCAGCTGGCGGGCGCCGAGCGCGATGAGCTGAGACTAGTGCTCAACGTGCTGCAGCGAGTCGAGCCGGAGTTCTTCAACCGTTCGCTGGCCGAGCTGCTGAGATCGCCGAAGCTGGCCAGCCGGAGCGAAGCGGTGGAGAGGGTGATCGAGCTGCGGCTGCTCCGAGCAGGGATAGAGCGGTTCGAGGCGGCTGAGAGCGATCTTCAGCTGCGCCAGCGGGCCGCGGAAGCCCTGCGCATCCTTAGACCAGGCCGAGCACTCTTCTAACACCCTCGAGAAAGTCACGGCACTGGCCGCCGGGGCGCTGCTCGAAACGGTAGGCAGTGCTCCCCAGGAGCTGTTCCTCAAGCTGCTCGCGGATGCCGACGTCCTGGGGGAGATCGCGGTATTCGAATCCGGCAAACGGGTTGCCAACGCCACCTCTATCGGCCCAAGCCGTCTGCTGCGGGTCGACCGCCAGCAGCTCACCGACCTGCTGGCAGACCACTTCGAGATGCTACCGACATTTATCCAGGTCATCACCCAACGCCGGGCCTGAAGGATCCCCCGGAGGGTCCCGATGAGACCCAGGAGCACGAGATCGAAGCTGACTATCGCCACGATCCACGGGATTTGATTGACACCCTCGAGCGCTTCAATGCCTTCGAGCTATCCGCCGACCTCTTCGGTCGTGGCGTCATCAGCGCTGGCGGCAAAGCTGGCCACCGCCTCGGCTTCGTCGTCGTAGGATTCCAACAGCGGTAGGACCTGGCTGATCTCGAGCACGTCGCGAATCCGCCCAGCGGTCGACAGCAGCTTGAGCCGCGAGCCAAAACGGCCCGCCAGGCGATAGCCGGCCACCAACTCGCCAACCCCGGCACTATCGATACGGCTGAGTCCGGACATGTTGAGCAGGATCTGCTTCCACTCGGCGGCAACCAGTTCGTTGATCACCTCGCGCAGCATCTCCTCAGGGCCACCGGCGATCAGACGGCCTTCGAGATCGACGATCAGAGTTTTGCCGGACTGACGAAGTTCTACGTGCATAAGCTAAGCTCTCCTGGGTTCGCGGAGGCCGCAGGATAGCACGGCCAGAGGGCGGTGAAGCGATCGTCAGGGCACCGTCACAACAACCTCGGCGGCAGAGGGAATGTTGAGCAAGGGAGAGGGTCGATGGCCGAGCGAGCAAGCGAGCAAGACACCGCCGTAGGCGATTTCATGAGGCGGAATTTCCGCCACTTCAACGCCCGCTCTGTGGTCGAAGCGGCCGCCGCTTGGGTTGCTCAGCTAGACCAGGGCAACCACATGTTCCTTACCTTGGCGGGGGCCATGAGCACTGCTGAAATCGGCCTACAACTGACCGAGATGATCCGCCGCGGCAAAGTCCACGGCATCTGCTGCACCGGCGCCTACCCCGAGGAAGAGCTGTTCAACCTAGTCCCCCACGACCACCATGTGGGCTTCCGGATTGATCGAGAAAAACCCTCGGCCCCAGCGGTCGACCGAGTAGGGATCGAGCGAGCTGGCGGTCGCTGCTTGTGGCGGCTCGAGGGCGGATTGATCGACCGTCTACCTGGCTGCGTAGCATTAGGATACGATCCCCCCCACCAAACGCCTTATGAACACCAGAATCTTGGACTTCTTGCCGATGAACATTGCTGCAGATTGGCCGCGGCGCATGGCCGGCGCCGCGGCGCTCGGGCTGTGGGCGTTGGCCTGCTCGGTAGAGTCTCCGGCGCCCGGCGGCGGCGACACCTCACATGCGCCGTGGTTCGTCGAGGTGCAGGACACCTCGGGACTCGACTTCCGCCACCAGCACGGCGGCAGCGGCGAGCGCTACATGATCGAAACCATGACCGGCGGCGCCGGCTTGCTCGACTTCGACAACGATGGTTGGCTCGACGCCTACCTGGTGCAGAGTGGGCCGCTGCCGGGTTTCGCCGATCAGACACCGCTACCCAACCAGCTCTATCGCCACCGCGGCGACGGGATCAACTTCGAAGACGTCACCGAGGGCTCGGGAGCCGGCGACACCGGCTACGGCATCGGCACCTGCTTCGGCGACATCGACAACGACGGCTGGATCGACATCTACGTCACCAATCTCGGTCAGGACACGCTGCTGCGCAACCGCGGCCTGAGCGACGGCCGAGTCACCTTCGAAGACGTCACCGCGGCGGCCGGCATCGACAGCCCGGCCTATGGCTCGAGCTGCGCTTTCGCCGACTACGACCGCGACGGCTGCCTCGACCTGTTCGTGGTCAACTTTGTCAACTTCACCCTTGAGAACCACCTGCGCTGCGGCGCCGAGAAGTTGCGCACCTACTGCTCGCCCGACGTCTACGACGGCCTGCCCGACCAGCTCTACCGCAATCACTGCGACGGCTCAGGCGGTTTCGACGACGTCTCCGAGGCCGCCGGGGTGGTCAACCACGACCCCGAGCAGGGCAAGGGGTTGGGGGTGGTTTGGACCGACTTCGATGACGACGGCGACCTCGACATCTACGTCGCCAACGACTCGACTCGCAACTTCCTCTACAGCAACCGCGGCGACGGCACCTTCGAGGACGTGGCGATCTTCGCCGGCGCCGCCTTCAACGACCGCGGCCTGACCGAAGCCAGCATGGGGCTCGACGCCGGCGACTACGACGGCGACGGCCGCCTCGACCTGTTCATGACCCACCTCGACTTCGAGTCCAACACCCTCTATCGCAACGCCCCCAACAACCTCTTCCTCGACTCCAGCGCCATGACCGGGGTGGTGACGCCGAGCGCCACGCGGGTCGGCTTCGGAACCAACTTCCTCGACTTCGACCACGATGGCGACAACGATCTCTTCGTCGCCAACGGCCATATTCTCGACAACGCCAAGGAGCGTAATCCGACCCTCGACTACGAGCAGCGCAACCAGCTGCTGGAGAATCGCGATGGCCGTTTCGTCGACGTTTCGGGGCAGGCCGGCGAGCATTTCACGATCCGCCGGGTCGGCCGGGCCTCGGCCACCGGCGACCTCGACAACGACGGCGATCTCGATCTGCTGATCGCCAACTCCAACCGCGAGGTCGTGGTGCTGCGCAACCAGCGCGAGCTGATCGGCGGCGGGCGCCGCTGGCTGATGCTGCGCCTGCTGAGCCGCCACGGTGGCCGCGACGCGATCGGCAGCCGAGTGCGGGTCATTGCCGGCGATCGGATCTGGGTCGACGAGATCCACAGCGGCGCCAGCTACCTCGCCCAGAGCGATCTGCGGGTCCATTTCGGACTGGGAGAGATCGATCGCATCGACCGGATCGAGATCCGCTGGCCGGAGGGGGAAATCCAGCAGCTCGATGGCGCCGGCTTGGAGCTCGACCGGCTGCACACCCTCCGCCAGCCGGCTGCGCCAGCCGCGGAGGAAGGCCGATGACCCGCTCGCTGAGGGTGCTTTGCGCCGCGGCCCTGCTGCTCGCTGCCTGCGCTGCCGATCCATCGCCGCCGCCGGCCTACCAGCTGACGCCGGAAGAGCAAGCGCTGATGGCCCGGATCACCGAGCTGCAATCGCTGCGCGAGTACGATGAAGGCATCGCCGCGGCCGAGGCTTTTCTCGCCACCCATCCCGACGCCCGCCGGATCCACTACGCGATAGGCGTGTTGCACGGCCTGTCGGACCGGCACCGGCAGGCGCTGGCAGCTTTCGAGCAAGAGCTGGCCATCGACCCGACTCATCTGGCGAGCTATCGCGGCAGCGCCACGGCACATACCTTGCTCGGCCAAGCAGAGGCCGCTATCGAGAAGCTCCGTCAGGCATTGCAGATCGCTGCCGATCGTCCCGAGGTCATGCTGGATCTTGGTAGGGCACTTTCGAACTTCGGCCAACTCGACCAAGCCGAGCCGCTACTGCGCCAGGCGTCTCACAGCGGTGGCGCAGCAGCCCGGGTCGAGCTCGGCATCCTGCTGCGCCGCCAGGGCCGGCTCGAGGAGGCGGCGGAGGCCTTCCGCAAGGCTCTGCAAGAGGATCCTCGGCAGCTCAGTGCGATGTCCAACCTCGGCCAGACTTTGAGCGCGCTGGGTCGAGCCGCCGAGGGCCAAGCTCTCTTGCGGCATCACGCCCGGCAGGCATCCCTGCACGACCGACTCGATATCTATCAGCGCAGTAGCCTGCTCGAGGGCGCGACAGCGGCCAACTTCCTGCAATTGGCGATACTGCAAATCCGCTCCCGCAAGACCGCCGAGGCCGTCGAGTCCTATCGCCGAGCCCTGGAGCTGGATCCTCGATCGACGACCGCCACCCTCGGTCTGGCGGCTCTCTTCCGCCAGAACGGACAAGCCGGCGAGGCGACCAAGTGGACGGTCCACACCCTGCTGATCGATCCGCAAAACAGCAAGGCGCACTTTCTCCTCGGCATGCTCCGCTTGTCGAAGGGGCAGCTCGATCTGGCGCTACAAGCTTTCGCGACTTCGCGCCAGCACGAACCTTGGCAGGCCGAGGCCTACTGGCGAACCGGTAACGTCCTTCGATCCCGCTCCCAGCTGGACCAGGCAGAGCAACACTACCGTCAAGCGCTGGCCTTGAATCCAGAATCAGCGCCAGCACTCTTCGGCATCGGCTTCAGCCAAATGTTGCGAGGCGAACCAGACCTGGCCATCGCCAACTTACGCCACGCGGCCGCACTGAATAGCTCGGACGCCGACAGTCAGCTGCTGCTCGGCCTGGCGCTGGCCGCCAGCGGTGACCCTGCGGGGGCAGAAGATATCTGGCGCTCGGCCGCCACCCTGCACCGACTCGATCTGCTGACCGGCAAGACCCTCGAGCAGCTACTGGCACCGTTCTCGGCCTTGCAAGCCCTCGACGCCACCGCCGCCGGCTTGGAGCGCTACCGGGCGCTGTTGGCGCCGGGGTAGGGCCGAGCGGTGTTGAGGCGGTACAGCGCCTGCCTGCTGGCGGCGGCCCTGCAGATCTCCTGCGGTGAAGCCGAAGACCGCTCCCAGCCTACGGGCTCTCACCTCCCAGCGACCTCACCGGCCCGGCCAGCCGTGGTAGAGCCCCATCGACCCGCCCCCATCCGACCGCCGGGCAATGCGGATCTGCCCCCCTTCTCGGAGCTGCTTTCCGAGGCCATCGAAGCCCCCGACCCGATGCGCTCGCTGACTCTGGGCCGGCAACGGGTCGCCCTGGTCCGGGACCGCCTGGATCGCGCCGGCAAGGCGCGCGAGCGTTTTCAGCTGACCGTCGCGCTGGGCCGCGAGCAGCTCTGGGCTGGTCAGACCGAGGAGGCGATCAAGACCTTTCGCGGGGCGCTCGAGATGCCGGCGGCGACCGAGCATGCCGAGGAACGCCGCCAAGTGCGCAAATGGGTGGCGATCGCCTACCTCCGCCTGGGCGAGGAAGAGAACTGCCTGGCGCTGCACCGGGCGGGCTCGTGCATCTTGCCGATCGCCGAGGACGCTCGCCACGTCGAGCAACGCGGCTCAAAGGCCGCCATGGCGGAGCTGATCGCGCTGCTCGCCGAGAAGCCCACCCCTGGGCTGCGCTGGCTGCTGAACCTGGCGGCGATGACCCTCGGCGAGTATCCCGACGGGGTTCCCGCCGAGCACCGCCTCCCCCGCCGCCTGCTGGCGGGCGAAACCAGCGAGTTGCCGCGATTCGTCGACCGGGCGGCGGAGTTCGGGCTCTCGGCAGCTGGACTCTCGGGCGGCGTCGTCACCGAGGACTTCGACGGCGACGGCCGGCTCGACGTGATGGTGTCCTCATGGGGGCTGCACGATCCGCTACGGTTGTTCCGCAACCAGGGCAATGGCACCTTCGCCGAGGCTGGCACCGCGGCCGGTCTCGGAGATGAGCTGGGCGGCTTGAACCTGATCCACGCCGACGACAACAACGACGGCCATCCCGACGTGCTGGTGCTGCGCGGCGCCTGGTTGGGCGCCGCCGGGCTGCATCCCAACTCGCTGTTGCGCAACCACGGCGACGGCACCTTCAGCAACGTCACCCTAGAAGCCGGCCTGCTCGGCTACGCCCCGACCCAGACCGCGGCTTGGGCCGACTACGACGGCGATGGTTGGCTCGATCTGTTGATCGGCAACGAGGCCGGCAGCGGCGCCTACACACCCTGCCAGCTGTATCGCAATCACGGCGACGGCACCTACTCGGACGTCGCGCCGCAGCTCGGGCTGGACATCTCGGCCTTCGTCAAAGGGGTCGCCTGGGGCGACTACGACGACGACGGCTGGCCTGATCTCTACCTGTCGATCTTCGGCCAGCCCAACCGGCTGTTGCGCAACCAAGGTCCGGCGGCCGGTTTTCGCTTTGCCGACGTCACCCGGGCCGCCGGGGTGGCGCAGCCGCTCAAGAGCTTCGCCACCTGGTTCTGGGACTACGACAACGACGGCCTGCTCGACCTGCTCGCCGCTTCCTACTCGGGCCTCAGCGCCGAGTCGCTCGACGAGGTGGTCCGCGACCTGCTCGGCGAAGAGACCGCGGGCGAGCGGCCGCGCCTCTACCGCAACCGCGGCGACGGCACCTTCGAAGACCACACCGCGGCGGCCGGCCTCGACACCGTGCTGCTGGCGATGGGCGCCAACTACGGCGATCTCGACAACGACGGCTTTCTCGACGTCTACTTCGGCACCGGCGAGCCGAGCTTCTCGACCCTGGTGCCCAACCGCATGTTCCACAACCGAGCCGGCCGCACCTTTGACGACGTCTCGCTCGCCGCCGGCTTCGGCCATCTGCAGAAGGGCCACGCCATCGCCTTCGCCGACCTCGACAACGACGGCGACCAGGATGTCTACGCGGTGATCGGCGGCGCCTATGCCGGCGACGTCTACCCCGATGCGGTGTTCGTCAACCCGGGCAGCAGCAACCGCTGGCTGACCCTGCGCCTCGAAGGCAGGCGCGCCAACCGATCGGCGATCGGCGCGAGGGTCGAGGTCCGAGTGGTGGCGCCCGGCGGCGAACGTTCGATCTTCCGCACCGTCAGCACCGGTGGCAGCTTCGGCTCGTCGAGCTTGCAGCTGGAGATCGGCTTGGGCTCGGCCGCGGAGCTGCTGGAGGTGAACATTCGCTGGCCGCTTCCGGGTCTGGGCCGGCAACGCTTCACCGATCTCGAGAGCAATACGATCTACCGCTTGATCGAGGGCGAGCAGGAGGCGATTCGAGAGCTACCCTAGCCTGCTGCGCTCAACAAAAATGGCATCCCGAAGGATGCCATTTTTGTTAGACAAGCTGTAGCCGCGGTCGATCTGGATCAATCGACGGTGAAGCCCTGCAGCTCGACCGGCACCAACGAGCAGCCGGTGGCGGTGACTTCGATGATGTCCAGGGTGTACGCTCCGGCAGCTGTGTTCCAGCCATCGGCGATCAAGAAGTAATCAGTCCCTGCGGTGGCAGTGAAAGTAATGTCTTCTCCGGTACCACCATTGTCCTGGGAAGCGATGCAAGTTCCCGCCAGATTCGTGCAGTCGGTGACGACGTAGATCACCTCGTCATGAGCGCCATCTATCAGAGCATTGACATCGCAGGTGACATCGACTTGCACCCGCCAGGCTTCGTCGTTGGCGCTGCTATTGAAAGTCGTGTCACAAACCCCACCGATGCCGGCGATGTCATAGTCGGCGGAAAGAGCGGTGGTGTCACCGCCACTGGAGTACGGCACGGCGCCAACCTCGTTCGTCGTGCCAGGGCACATGTCAGCGGGCGCGCGATTGATCGGCAGGACCTTCTGACCCAGGATGGTCGCGGTGCCGGCCGGAGCCTTGGCGGCTGGCATCATCTCTTGGTAGGCGGCCCGCTCGCTCGGGGTCAAGCTATGCCAGGTCAATTTGACCTGATCCCAGTCGATGTCCTGAGCGGCGAGAGGGCTGGTGAGCAGCAAGGCGACAATGGCTAGCAAACAAGCGAGGCGTGAGAAGCTCTTCATGAATAACTCCAAAGTTCTGTTTCGAGACGGCTCGGATCAACGGCCATCTCAGGTACTCATACACTCAAGCTTTCTTGCCACATGGCTCGAAGCTCGGCAATCTCCAAACAATCTGTTGGGCTGGTTAGGTCTGGATCTCAAGCGAGGCGGGGCGGCGGGTCCGGCGGCGCGCCCTCAAATAGCCTAGCGATCAGCGGTACGGAGGCCGACGAGGCCGCCAGAGAGGCCTCGGGCAGGCCGGGAACCCTACGGAGGTCCGCCGGGCTCGAACGCTGCGACGACGTCGCGGATTGCGTATCCTGACACCGCGGCACCTGGACGTCGAAGCTGCCGAGCACCACTTCGCGGTCGACGATCACCTCGCTACCGCGCGCGGCGACCCGCAGCTGGTAGGTCTGGACTCCGTCCGAAGCCGAATGACCTACCCGGTAGTCGGCGTTGCCGGGGATCGCCGGCAGCTCGTAGAGCAGCTCGAAGTCCTCCAGGCCACCGCGGCGGTAGAGCCGGAACACCCAACCGGGGCCGGCAGTGGTCGCCTCCCAGGCAATGTCGAGTTCCCCCGTCGAGTGGATCACCAGGGGCTGCTGCGCGGCTACCTCCGCGGACCGCGGCGTCACCGGCAACTCGACCCGCGCGGACGCAGGTAGGCCTTGCCACACGACTACAAGGCAACTCGCAATGGCCCCGACCATCCACCTCCCGGCAGGATCGGATACGGAAACCCGTCGTTCGTTTCTGATAGGGGATTACTACCACAGAGACCCGTTGCCCGCAAGCGCATCCCGGCTTGGCGGTCAATCGACCCTGAAGCTCTGCAGCTCCACCGGGATCGAGCAACCGGTGGCGGTGGCTTCAGAAATCTGCCGCCAGGCGGCGGCGATCAGCTCGTTGATCACTCCGCGAAACATCTCCTCAAGGCCGCCGGCGACCCGACGGCCTTCGAGGTCGACGATCAAGGTGCTGCTGGACTGACCAAGCTCTACCTGCATGGGCTATGCTCCCCGGGCGCCGCAGGGTGTCTTGCAAACCGTGCCAAGGTCTGCGGAAACCGCAAGATCGCACTGCAAGATCGCACTGCAAGATCGCACTGCAAGATCGCACTGCGGAAGCGCCGCGACAGCCGCCGGCGGCAGATGGAAAGCCGACGTGAGGAGTCCGCCCCTTGAGCGACGAAAATATCTCAGTGCGCGACTTCATGCGGCGCAACTTTCGCCACTTCAACGCCCGCTCGGTGGTCGAGGCGGCCGACGCCTGGGTCGCTCAGCTGCGCCAGGGCAACCACATGTTTCTCACCCTGGCTGGGGCGATGAGCACCGCCGAGATCGGCCTCCAGCTGGCCGAGATGATCCGCCGTGGCAAAGTCCACGGCATCTGCTGCACCGGCGCCAATCTCGAGGAAGACCTGTTCAACCTGGTCGCCCACGACCACTACCAGCGGATCGCCGATTGGCGTTCGCTGACCGCCGGGAATGAGGCCGAACTCGCCGAGCACGGCCTCAACCGGGTGACCGACACCTGTATCCCTGAAGTCCAGGCGATGCGCAAGATCGAGCAGCTGATCGCCCTGCGGTGGCACGATGCCGAGGCCGCTGGCCAGCGCCACCTGCCGCACCAGTTCGTCTATCAGCTGCTACTCAGCGGCGACCTCGAGGAGGCTTACCAGATCGATCCCAACGACTGCTGGCTATTGGCGGCGGCGCAGCGGGACCTGCCCCTCTTCGTCCCCGGCTGGGAGGATTCGACCCTCGGCAACATGTTCGTCGCCCGCCATCTGAGCGGCGAGATCGCCAATCTCGACACCGTCAAAGGGGGCTTGCACTACATGCAGGAATTGGTCGATTGGTACCGCCGCGAGACGGCGGAGCGATGTCTCGGGTTTTTCCAAATCGGTGGCGGAATCGCCGGCGATTTCCCAATCTGCGTGGTGCCGCTGATCCAACAGGATCTGGACCAGGAGATTGGCTTGTGGTCCTACTTCTGCCAGGTCAGCGACAGCACCACCTCCTACGGCTCCTACAGTGGCGCGGTGCCGAACGAGAAGATCAGCTGGGGCAAACTGGCGCCGGAGACGCCGAAGTTCATCATCGAGAGCGACGCTTCGATCGTCGCGCCGCTGGTCTTCGCCTGGGTCCTGGCAAGCTAGCCGCGACGGTCGACTAGAACGTGGTGTGTTAAAACAGGGACCGCCACTCTTTGACCCAACTCTGGAGGACCGCCCATGGCCCGCTTCCGCGTCCCGCACACGCTCGTCCTGCTCTTCGCCATGATCGTCTTGGCCCTGCTGATGTCCTACATCCTGCCCCAGGGCGAGTTCGAGCGCTTCGAGAACGCCAACGGTCGGCAGCAGGTCAAGGCGGGCACCTACACCATGCTCGAGGACGTCGAGCGAGTCTCGCCGCTGGCCATCTTCACCGCCATTCCTCGGGGCTTCGAAGCGGCGGCGGAGATCATCTTCTTCGTCTTCATCGCCGGTGGCATGTTCGCCGTGCTGCGCAAAACCGGCACCGTCGACGCGCTGATTGGCCTCTTGCTCGACAAACTGGGCGGCGCCCCACAGCTGCTGATCGGCGGCGGCATCTTCGTCTTCGCCGTCGGCTCAAGCACCATCGGCATGGCCGAGGAGTACATCCCCTTCGTGCCGGTGCTGCTCGCCCTATGCTTCGGCCTGGGCTTCGACGCGGTGACCGCCATCGGCATCCTCTGCGTTGGCTACGGGGTGGGCTATGGCACCGCGCTGATCAACCCTTTCACCGTGCTGATCGCCCAGGACGTCGCCGAGCTGCAGCCGACCTCGGGACTGGGTTATCGCGCGCTGCTGTTCTTCGTCTTCGTGGCACTCGGCACGCACCACGTCTGGTCCTACGCCAAGCGAGTGCGCAAAGACCCGGCGGCGAGCCTGGTGGCCGACATTGAGCCCGACCCGAGCCTCAAGGCCGCCGAGCGGGTACCGATGACCAGCAGCCATTGGCTGATCCTGGCCATTCTGCTGGCGACCATCGGTCTGATCGTCTGGGGCCTCAGTCAGTGGTCGGGATGGCATTGGTACGTCCACGAAATGGGCGCTGTCTTTCTAGGTTTGTCCGTGGTGTTGGCGCTGGTCGGCCGGCTGAGTCCAGACTCCGCCGCCAAATCGTTCTGTGCCGGCGCTGCCGAACTCACCACCACGGCGTTGCTGATCGGTTTTGCCCGCTCGATTCTGATCATCCTCGAAGACGGCAGGGTGATCGACACTTTGGTGCACGGTATCTCGCTGCCCTTGACCCACGCCGGTCCGATGCTGGCGGCGGGCGGCATGCTGGCCTTCCAGAGCCTGTGCAACCTCTTCATCCCCTCCGGCTCGGGCCAGGCCTACGTCACCATGCCGATCATGGCGCCGCTCGGCGACTTGGTTGGAGTGCAACGGCAGGTGGCGGTGCTGGCCTACCAATTCGGCGACGGCTTGACCAACATCCTGGTGCCCACCAACGCGGTGTTGATCGGCATCCTGACCATGGCCCGGATCCCTTACGACCGCTGGTTACGCTTCATCCTGCCGTTCATGTTCAAGGCCTGGGCCTTGGCCGCCGTGGCCTTGGCGGTGGCGGTCTGGTTCGGTTACAACTAGAATTCGTCCTTCCACTACTTGTTCGAGGATCTCTTTCTATGCCCTCAGGCCTTGCCCGTTTCTTATCGCCATCGCCCGGTGTGTTCCGCCTCTCCACCAAGACCGTGGGCAGTCTGCTGCTGGCCGCCACCCTGCTGCTGGCGGGTTGTGGCGACTCGGGGGAGCCACCGGCCTTCAAAATCTTGCTCGAGCACTCGGGGGTCTATGCGGTCAGCTGGGATCAGCTGAGCCTCGCCGGCCTCGGCCAACGGCGCCCCGACTCCGCGAACCTCGGCGTCACCCACCTCGGCGAACCGCTGCCGATTTGGTTGGTCGACGGCGGCGATGGCCACTTCGACCCCGGCGACCATTTCGAGTTCATCGGCCAAGCTCGCCCCGGAGACAGGTCCTATTTCAGCGAACATGATCCCTGGAATGCCTACCGCCTGAGCTTCGATGGCAGCGCCGTCGAGCGCTTGCAAGACGGCTCCACCACCGCCGGCAGCTCTAGCCCAGCTGCTTCGGCAAGCGGTTTCTTCAGTGTTCGGGAGCACCTTGAACGTGATCGTCTGATGCTGCGCTTCGCCCGCGACCGCACGGGCACCTCACCCGAGCCCTGGTACTGGGCCAAGCTGACTCAGATCGACCACCATCCCTTCAAGCAGCTGCTCGACCTCTCGACCTTGGATCGCCAATCGCCACGGCCCTTGTCCCTGCGCATTGAGCTGCGCGGTTGGTCGAAGCAGCCGCGCAAGCCGGCCGGCGCTGCGGCCGATCATCGCGTCGAAGTGCTGTTTAACCAAGAGTTGATCGGCGCTGGTGAGTGGGATGGCCAAGAGGCCTTCGTCATCGACATTCCGCAAGTGCCCCGCAAGCTCCTGCGGCGGCGCGCTGAGCAAGCTCTGAAGCTGCGAATACCGCAACGCAAGGCTGGAGACAAGGACGAGTTCCTGGTCGATGTGGTGATGCTGAACTGGATCGAGATCGAATTTCCGCGCACGGATCAACTGAGCGAAGTCCAGGAGCGTCTGTTCCTCGACGGCGCCGATCTCGCAACTCCCCTGCGCCTCGAATCCAACGCTCCACCGGTGCTCTACAGCGACCGCTTCCGGATCGAAATCGACCCGGCGGCGGACGGCACTTTCTTGCCTCCCGCCGAAAATGCACGGCTCTACGCCGTACCCACCGGTACCCTGTTGACCGCGGACAGGGTGCTGATCGACACCCCTTCCTCGCTGCGCGACGACCAGCTCCAAGCCGACTATTTGATGATCGCCCATCGCAGTCTGAAGCAAGAGATCGAGCCCCTCGCCAAGCTCCACCGCGAGCGCGGCTTGGCGGTCACGGTGATCGACGCGGAGGACATCTACGACGAGTTCTCCCACGGCCTGGTCGAGCCGCGGGCCATCCGTGACTTTATCGACCACGCCTACCATCACTGGCAAGCGCCGCGGCCACGCTTCGTGCTACTGGTGGGCGACGCCAGTTGGGATACTCGCAACGAGGACAATCTGGACCGCAACTACGCCGATTGGACCTACCGCGGTGGCGAAGTGCGGCGCTTCTGGAAGAACGACAGCACCGCCTATGCCGACGACAGCGGCGCTAGCCGCAACCTGATTCCAACCTGGCACTACCAGTCCCACGAGGGCCACGCCGCCAGCGACAACTTCTTTGTCAATGTCGCCGCCCGCTTGGAGGGCGACGCCGACGCAGTGAAGAACTTCCACCCCGAGCTGGCGATCGGTCGCTTGCCGGTGACCGAGCCGGCGGAAGTCGCCCAGATCGTCGCCAAGATCAAGCGCTACGTCGAGACTCCCCAGGTTGGCGAATGGAAACGGCGGGTGCTGTGGATCACCAACGAGAACCGCATCTACCAAAAGCAAGACGACAATCTGGCCAATAAACTAGGGGCCCATGGCTACGCCGCGGCCAAGATCTACCCCAAACCGCAAGAGAAAGACAACGTCCACCACCAGCAAGCACTGCTCGACGCCTTCGACGAGGGCAACCTCCTGGTCCACTTCATCGGCCACGGCGGCCGCTACATCTGGCGCACCGGGCCGCCCGATGTGCGCAAGAACCACGACCTCTTCACCCTCGATCACCTCGATCAACTACAGCCCCACGACCGGCTGCCGGTGGTGCTCAGCCTGACCTGCTACTCGGCCCCCTTCGACCACCCATCGGCCGATTCAATCGGCGAGAAGTTCCTGCGCCTGCCAGATCGCGGCGCCATCGCGGTGTTCGCCGCCTCCTGGCGCAACAATCCAACTTCGTGGTTTGGCGAGACCTTGACCCATGAACTCACCGACCGCCAAGTCGCTACCGTCGGCGAAGCGATCCGCCGTGCCAAACGGCAAATCCGCAACGCCGACCTAGTCGAGACCTACAACTTGCTGGGCGACCCGGCCTTGCCCCTGGCACGACCTCAGCTGGATCTGGAGTTGGCCCTAGAGGCCGACCGGCAGGTGCTGAAGGTGCGGCTACCAACCAAGAAATTCAACGGCCAGGCGATCGTCGACTGGCACGGCTACAGCGGTGAATTAATCAACAGCGACCAGATCGAGGTGCGCGGCGACACCTTCGAGGCGCCGTGTCCGGCAAACTGCGGCGAACCAGGTGGCACGGTGCGGATCTATGCTTGGGACCCGCGGCAACAGCTCGACGCGGTCGGCGGAATGCGCTTCAAAGGCTCGCCGAACAAGCCCTCTTGAGCTGCTTGCAGGCCCAGTTTGATCCATGGTATTCTTCCTCTACTAATTAAAGACTAGCGGAACTTGAGGGAGATCCAAGGCCCGCTCGACACTCTCCCCGTGCCTTGCCGGCGGAGAAAGTCAACCCAACCCCAACGCCCCTCTGCGGTCTCACTTTCAGACCAGCGGATCGGAGGAATTCTGGAATGTTGAAGATTGCACGCTTTGCCTTGATCGCCGCCGCCCTCTGCCTGGTGGTCGGCAGCGCCTGGAGCACCGGCAGCGTCACCACCGGCGATGCCGCGGTGCCAATCCCTGACAACTCCGCCGGCACTTTCGCCTGCCAATCGCTGATGGTGGCTGCCGACGGGGTCAACGGTGACAACATCACCGATCTGACGGTGACCATCGGTGTGGATCACTCCTGGGTTGGCGACACCACCCTACAGCTGACCGGCCCGAATTGTGGCCCACTCAACGTTTACGCCCGCCCGGGCGCCGCGGCCGGCGTCGGCGCCGGCGATTCGAGCGATCTCTGCGCGGCGACGCCGCTCGGCTTCAACGATGGCAACGCGACGGATGCCGAAACCATGGGCGCCCCCGAAGCTGGCGGGTCCTGCGTCGGCACTTCCGGTCCGCTGGCGTATTTCTCCAACGGTGACGAGGTGGGTGGTGCGATGACCCTGACCGGCTGTGTTGGCACGGATGCGGTGGGCTCCTGGATGCTGTGCATCGACGACGCCGGGGGTGGCGACACCGGCACTCTGCAGACCTGGACCCTCGACGTGACCACCGATCCGGTGGAGCTGATCGAGTTCAGCGTCGACTGAGCCGAACTCTGATAGAGCATTGAGAGGGAGCCGCTTCTCCGGAGGCGGCTCTTGTTGTTTATGCCGCCTGAGACTTGCTTCGACGGGTGGAGCCTGGATGCCCAAGCACCAACATCTTGCCTACCTGACCGCGTTGCTGAACTTGGTCATCGCTGTCGCCTGCGGCTCGCCGGCCAACGAGTTCAGCGGCGCCGACTCTGGCACAGCGGTCAGCAGCCGCCCACCAATGGTCGACCGTGCATTGGAGCTGGGGCTCGACTTCACCCATTGGAACGGCATGATCGGCGAGCTCTACCCGGTCGAAGCGCTGGGCTCCGGCGCCGCATTGTTCGACTACGATGGCGATGGCGACCTCGACATCTACCTGGTCCAAGGAAACCTGCTCGGCCCCGAGGCCGATCCCAAGCTGGCCGTCCTGCCGCCGCCAGGAGAGCTACCGCTCGGCGATCGGCTGTTCCGCAACGAGCTGGCCGAGAGCGGTGCGCTGCGCTTCACCGAGGTCACCGAAGAGGCCGGCCTCGAGGCCACCGGCTACGGCATGGGAGTGGCGGTGGGCGATGTCGATGGCGATGGCCACCTAGACCTCTACCTGACCAACCTCGGCGCCGACCAGCTGTGGCACAATCGCGGCGACGGCAGCTTCGAAGACTGGACATTGCACTCACGGGTCGCGGTAGACGGCTTGTCGACCGCTGCCAGCCTCTTCGACATGGAGGGCGACGGTGACCTTGATCTCTACGTCGGGCGCTACATCGACTGGAGCTACGCCCTGCATCAGCTGTGCTTCCAGCCGAGCTCGGCTCTCGACTACTGCGGCCCGGAGAGCTTCCGCGCCGCTGCCGACCTGCTGTGGCGAAACCGTGGCAACGGCATCTTTGAAGACTGGACCGCCGAGGCCGGCTTGCAGACCGCCTATGGCAAGGCCCTGGCGGTGAGCGCCGGCGACTTCGATGGCGACCACCACCCCGACCTCATGGTGGCCAACGACGCGATGGAGAACCAGCTGTGGATCGGCCGCGGCGACGCCACCTTTGCCGATCAGGGGGTTGAACGCGGTATTGCCCACAACGGCGCCGCCGAGCGGGAAGCTTCGATGGGCATTGCGATCGGCGATGTCGACGGCGACGGCGATCAAGATGTGCTGCTAGCCCATTTGAGCACCGAGACCAACACCCTCTACTCCAACGACGGCAGCGGCTACTTCCAAGACACTACCCGCTCGGCCGGGTTGGCGGCACCGAGCTTGCCCTTCACCTCTTTCGGCACCGCCTTCTTCGACCTCGACAACGACGGCTGGCTCGACCTCTTCACGGTCAGCGGCGCGGTGCGTATCGACCCCACCCAGCAGCAGGCCGGCGCGATCTATCCCCTGGCTCAGACCAATCAGCTGTTTCACAACGTCGGCGACGGCCGCTTCGAAGATTGGACCGCCACCGCCGGGGAAGTCTGGCGCCTGGCCGAGGTCAGCCGCGGCGCCGCCATCGGCGATCTCGACAACGACGGCGACAGTGACATTCTGCTGGTCAACAGCAACGGTCCAGCACGGCTGCTGATCAACCAAATCGGCCAGGATCGGCCGTGGCTCGGTCTGCGCTTGGTCGATCGCTCCGGCGGCGACGCTCTAGGAGCCCGTGCCGAGGTGCATCGCCAAGGCGTGGCGCCCTTGGTCCGGGTGGTGCGAACCGATGGCAGCTACCTCTCCGCCAGTGACCCCCGGCTGCTGTTCGGCCTGGGCGACCAACCGGTGATCGATCGCTTGCGGGTCGTCTGGGCGGACGGGCAAGCTGAGACTTTTCCACCGCCTTCAATCGGCCGCTATCACCAGTTGCAGCGTGGACAGGGGGCCACCTCCAAGGATTGAAGCTCGGCTCGGCACCGACCTCGACCCCCAACCATCTGGTGTAGGATGAGTTGTCTTCAATGACCGCTCTGATCCCATTCCATGACCGTTCCTCCTTCAGGCTGCTCGCGCTGGACCCCCTTGTTGGCGGCGCTGTGCTTGGCCCTGTGTTCCGCCTGCGATAAACCCCCTTCCACGACACGGGATCCGCCGCCCAGCTTGGCCGAGATCCCCTGGCCCGACCTCGATCAGCTGGCCCCCGAAATAGCCGCCCAACTGCGCCAACAACGCCTGACCTTGGAGGCCCTGCAACAGCAATCCACCGGCCGCAGCGCAGAGCTAGGCCAGGCATACGGTGCCGCCGGCCGGCTCTTCCACGCTTACCAGTTGCACACCGCGGCCGAGGGTTGCTACCAGTACGCCCGCGCCCTGCAACCCGAAATGGCCGAGTGGCGCTACTACTTGGGTCGCTTGCACGCCACCTTGGGGAATTCATCGGCGGCGGCTACCGAATTCGAGGCTTTTCTCAAACTCAGGCCTGACGACCGACCTGCCCGCCTGGCCCTAGGACAGGCGCTGGCCGAAATGGGGGACACGGCGGGTGCTCGCGCCGCGTTCGCAAAGCTGTTGGCCGAGGAAGAGGGTGCCGTCGCTCATTTCGAACTCGGCCAGCTTGACGCCGAGGGCAGCGATTTCGCCGCCGCCGCGAACCACTTCGAACGCGCCCTCGCCTTGCAACCTTCCGCCAGCCGGCTCCACCTGCCTCTAGCGCGAGCTTACCGCCAGCTAGGAAGAGAGGATGATGCCGAGCACCACCTGGCCCAACGCGGTAACGGTCCGCTACAAATCGAAGATCCGCTGATCGAGCAGCTCGGTCAGCTGGCCACCGGCTTTCGCTCGTTCGCCAATCGGGGCGTGACCGCCTTTCGCCAGCGCGACTACCGCGCCGCCACCGCGGCCTTTGCCAAAGCCGTCGAACTCGAACCCGACAACGCCAACGCGCGGCAGAACCTGGCTTCGGCGTTGCTGCTCAGCGGCCAGCCGGAGCCGGCCGAGCATCACTACCGCGAAGCCATCCGACTGCAACCCGACCTCGCCCAGGCGCATTTCAACCTAGGTACGTTGCTAGCCGGCAAGGGCGACCGCGCAGCGGCCATCGAACAGCTACTTCAAGCTGTCGAGCTAGTGCCTTCGTATCGCGACGCTCACTTCAACCTCGCCAAGCAGCTGCTCGACAGCCGCCGCTGGGACGACTCTCATCTACACTTCGAGAGGGTCTTGGAACTCGATCCGGGCAACGCCGGGGCCTACCTCGGTACTAGCCGCAGCCTAGCCGGCAGAGGCCGCTGGGCGGAAGCCCTGCGCCGGCTCGAGAAAGGGCGCCAGACGCTAGCCGAAGATCCGCGAATCCTCATCTCCCAGACCCGACTGCTGGCCGCGGCCCCCGACCCGTTGGTGCGTGATGGCGATCGTGCGCTGGCTCTTGCCGAGGGCTTGTTGCGACGGCAGCGCACCGTGCCCCATCTGGTAATCCACGCCATGGCATTGGCCGAGCTGGGCCGCTTCGAAGAAGCCGCCGCCCAACAGCTTGCGGCGATCGAGCTGGCAGGCGCCACCGGTGCAGTGCCCGAGCATTTGCCACTCAGTCTCGACCTCTACCTGGCGGACAGGCCCTGCCGCGAGCCCTGGCCCGGCATCGGCTAACCGGGCTCAGCGCTGCTCACCCACCCGCTCCCGCCGCAACTGCTCGAGCATTTGCCCTAGGCGAGCCGCAGACGGGTTTCTTGCGACCGCGCGGCGCAGGAGATCCTCCGCCGCGTCCAGCCTCCCCGCCTGCCGCAAGAGGATCGCAGCATTGCTCACCGCTGCCTCGGGATAGGGCGGCTGCTCGGCCATCTCTAGCGAAATCCCTAGCGCCTCCGCGCCACGCCCCACCGCCGCCAAGGCAATGGCGTAGTTCAGCCGACAGCGGCCCATCTCGGCGGCCTGCAGCGAACCGCGGGCAGCCCAGGCAGCGAGCGCCTGCTGGTAGTGCGGCAGCGCCCGCTGCGGCTGACCACGACGAGTGTGCAGCAACAGAGCCAGGTTGCGGTGCCCCTGGGGAGAGTCGGAGTCGGCGGCGATGGCCTGGCGAAACAAGGCTTCAGCCTCCTCTACCCGACCCGCTGCCAGCGCCTTCGCCCCCAGCCAATCGAAGGCTGCCGGGTTTCCCGGATCCACCACCGCCACCCGTTGCCACAGCGCCGAATCAGTCGCCCAGAAAGGGTCGTGGTAGAGATTGCTCACGGTCCACAACGCCAACAGCGCGCCCACCGCAAGATTCCGCCAACGCGGCGCCAAGCGCCAGAGCAACCACACCACGCCGACACAAAAACCTAGAACCGCCAGGTAAAGATATCGCTGGTGCACCAGATAGGCCGGCCGAAAAGAGCGGGTGTTGAAGACCGGCCAAACACAGGCCCCGATCCACGCCGCGCCGAACAACAGCACCGGGCGCCGACGCCACAGCCACCCACCGACGGCGACCAAGGCCCCCAACACGAGCAACGCCCCCCAGGCCCGTGGATCGCCCCAGCTTACCAAGTAGCGCACCGGATAACTGGGTGAGAAATCCCAGGGCCAGAACAGAAAGCGCAAATACCACAAAGCCAGCCAAGGCAAGGTCGGCAACACCTCGACTATTTCCATTCCACCGGCAACGACCCCAAAGACGGTGTGGATCGCCAGCTTGCGGACATAGATCCACAGCAGGGTGAGGAGCAGGAAAGGCAAGTAGCCGAGGGCCACCCGGCGCAGCTCGAACCAGCGCGCCGCAGGAACCCGCGGTCTGACCCAGGCCAGCCAGCCGAGAGCCAAGCCACCGAGCGCCAAGAACTCGGCCACGAACGCCAGGTGGAGGTGGCGCATCAGTCCCTGGCCAGCGAAGAGTTCCAGCGCGAAGACAATTGCCATCAGACCCACCAAGCCGCCATAGGCCCGCCACAGCCAACGCTCGCCGCGGCGATGAGCTAGCAAGCCATCGACCAGCGGCAGCAGCAGCAGCAGGGACAACGCCGATTCCTTGAGACAGAGAGCAGCGGCGTAGCACAGCGCCGCCGCTGCCAAGCGCCAGAGTCCGCCCGCTTGCCGCCAGCCCAACCAGAGCGCCAGCCCAACCAACAGCAGTGCCGCTGCCGGCGGATCGTTGTAAGCCGCGGCAATCCAGCTCACAGACTCTCCATGGGCCGGATGCACCGCGAAAAGGGCCGCTACCGCCAGCGCCTGGTAGCGACCAAATCCTAGCCGCAGCAACAGCCACCAAGCCGCCCAACAAGCGAGCAAATGGAGCCCCAGACCCGCCCCATGCCAGGCTCGGGTATCGAGCTCAAAGAGCTGGTACATGGCCAAGTACTGAACATAGAACAAGGGCCGCCAGTAGTTCGATCGCTCGCCGTCGTCGCGCGACAACGAGAGAATGTCTTGCCGCCAGAAATCGGCGAAGCTCGACCCCTGGCGCAGGCGCATGTTGTTGACCACCTGCTCGTGATCGTCCCAGACGAACTCGTGGCTCAGGGTGGGAGCGAAGGAAATCCCGATGACTACCGCCAGACAAGCCACCGCGAGCCCAGACGAAAGCCGCGGCCAGCCGCCGCCTGCACGGCTCTCGGAAGGCGATTCGCTCACGGGCGGAGCCTGACGTACACGGCGGTTCTCCAACTAAGTTACGAGGTAAGAACAGGGGTCAATCTTAGCATTCACCCGCTGCTAAACTGCCTCCATGACCGCCGCCAAGACTGCCGCCAAGACTGCCGCCAAGACGCTGTCTATCCCCCATCCGGACGGCGGCCCAGCAACCAGCGATGGCTGGATCGCCCTCGTCTTGGTGGCCCTCGCCATTCTGCCCTTCGTCGTCAGCCTCGGCGGCGACTTCGTCTATGACGACCGCCACCAGATCGTAGGCAACCACCTGATCCAAGACAACGCCTACCTGGGCCGGGCGCTGACCTCCGACGTGTGGGCCTTCAAGAGTCAGCGCGAGGCCGCTTGGAGCAACTACTGGCGACCGACATTCGTGCTCTGGCTGACTCTCCAGCACCGCCTGTTTGGCCTCGCATCGACATTAGGGTGGCACCTATCGAGTCTCGCCTTGCACGCCTTGGTCTGCCTACTGGCCTACGCCCTTCTGCGTCGCCTAGTGCTCGGCCGATGGGCCGCCGCGACGATCGCTGGACTGTTCGCCGTGCATCCGGTACATGTCGAATCAGTGGCGTGGATTTCGGGCTCGCCCGACTTGCTGGCGGCCGCCGCCATGCTCGGCGCATTGCTCGCCCTACCCCTCGATTCTGACCGCAGCCGACGGCTGCGACGGGCGGTGGCGCTGCTGCTGGCGACGGTAGCGCTAGGAGCCAAGGAGTATTCGGTAATGCTGCCAATCTTGGTGGCCATCCTCAGTTGGCTACGCGGCCCGCCGAGCAAGCGCCAGGCCGCTCTTACCGCTTTACCCTTCGCGACTCTAGTGGCGCTCTACTTGATCTGCCGCTTCTGGGTCCTCGGCACCGTCGAAATCGATACTCCTTGGAGCCTCGGCCCGCTCGGCATGGCGGCCAATGTTCCGGCGCTGCTGACCTTTTACCTACGCCAGAGCTTGTGGCCCCTGGAACTCGGCCCCTCGTATCCCCTGCGAGCCATCCAACTCAGCGAGGTCGGCTGGAGCAACTTCTGGCTACCTCTGCTCGGCCTGCTGCTGATCGCCGCCGGCACCCTGGCCTTGGCCCGCCGCCGACCGCTGGTGTGGATGGCAGCGGCGCTCTTTGCCCTGCCCTTGCTGCCGGCGCTGAACATTGACGCCTTCATCCAGGAACAGCTGGTGCATGATCGCTATCTCTACCTGCCCTTGCTGGGCTTACTATCAATCTTAGCCGTAGCCTGGCAGCAGCTGCTGCCCCGGCTGAGCAGCACCGCGGCCCGCCGCTGGCTGGCCGCCGCGGCGGTGGTGTTGATGGCAACACTAGGCTGGCAAACCAGCCTCTACGCCCGAACTTGGACTTCGGAGCTGGCGCTGTGGCAACGAGCGGTCGAGGTCGATCCCAGCTCCGCCTTCAACTACACGGAATACGGCGGTGCCTTGCTCCAAGCCGGTCGCATCGAGGAGGCGCGTTTGGCCCTGGACCGCGCGATCGAGATCGAAGCGGTGACCGTGGCCTTTTTGAAGCGCGCCGATTTGGCCATGCGCCAAGGCCGGCTGGCGGACGCCGAGAGTGACCTCGCAATGGTGCAACGCCACCTACCGCAAGACCCGCGTCCCTACCGCCGTCTGGCCCAACTGCGACAGGCCACCGGTCGTGGCGCCGAGGCCCAACGCACGCTGCGTCAAGGACGCCGCCAGGCGCCGGAGCAATGGTGCGCCATGACCGCCGATCTGGCAGTGCTGCTCTACTTGGCCAACGAGCGGACAGCGGCCCTCGAAGAACTGGAAGCCTGCCGCTCTAGGCTCGACCGAGAACCCACCCCCGACTGCCTCCGCGGCCTCCTCAGACTGGCCTCCTTGTACCGTGAGAAGGGCCGCGAAGAGGCCGCCCTTGACGCCTTCGATGAGCTTGCCAGGCGAACTTCCGGGCACCGCCCAGCGGCGGTGATGGCGCTCCACGAACAGGCTCTGAAAGCCCTTGGCGACGCCCCCTGAAACCGCTGCCCTGGTAGCACTTCTGGTATGCTGAATGCATGGTCAAAACTCAAACTGTGCGCTTTGCTCGAGCTTGGAGCTATCCGTTGGTGGTCCTCGCTCTCCTGCTGGTCACTTGCACCCAGCCGACGAACGATGCTGGCGCTACCGCCAACTCCACCACGCCTCCAGCTGCCAGCGGGTCAGCTGACAGCGAGGGTGACGGCAGCCCAGCCGCTGAGGGTCGAGACCCGTTGCGTAACCGGGTGAATTGGGCCACCGCCAGCGAAGTCGATATCTTTGGCTACGACATCTATCGCGGCGAGAGCCCAGACGGCCCATTCGAGCGCGTCACAACAGAACCCGTCCCCGCCGCTGGCACCACCGACGAGCCGCAGAAATACACTTGGATCGACCCCACCAACGATCCCACCAAGGACTACTACTACTACGTCGAGAACATCTCGATGTCGAACCAGCGGGAGCACCTCACCGGCATCGGCCATGTCCCGCCGAAACAACCCGCGGCGGCTGACTGACCCCCGCAGCAAAGGCTAACCGCCGCACTCGACGACCATGATCTCGTCGCGCCGCCCACTGCTGCTGCTCGCCTTGCTGCTACCCCTGTTGGTGGTCGGCGCAACGCTGCTCTACATGCTGGGCATGCGCTACCTCGAAGGCTCGCCGCGCGATTTTCTGACCAGTTTGGAGTTCGTCTCCGAGACTCTGACCTCAGTGGGTTACGGCGCCGATAGCAGCTGGCGCCACCCGCTGATGCTGCTGCTGGTGATCGGCTTGCAGTTCGCCGGTTCTTTCTTGCTGCTGCTGATCCTGCCCTTGATCATGCTGCCGATGCTCGAGCGACGGTTCGAGACCCGGCTGCCGCAGCGGGCGGCGAAGCTCTCCGAGCACGTGGTGATCTACCGCTGGGGAGCCGCGGTCGAGACCCTGGCGAGCGAACTCGACCGTACCGAAGTGCCGGTGCTGATCCTCGAGGAGAGTGAGAGTGAAGCCCGGCGGTTGCTTGAGACCGGCCGCCAGGTGGTGTTCTGCTCCAACCCCACCACGGCGCTCGACAGGGTCTCCCTGAGCGAAGCTAGAGCTTTGATCGCCAATGGCAGCGACGAAGAAAACGCGGCGATCATTCTCACTGCCCGACAGGTTGGCTTTGAGGGAAAAATCCTCGCAATCGTCGAAGACCCCTTCCACCGCCAAGCGATGTCCTTGGCCGGCGCCAGCGAAGTGTTCACCCCACGCCACGTCTTGGCCTCGGCCTTGGCGGCCCGCGCTAGCCACCAGGTCAGTCCGCGGGTCAGTGGCTTGCAACAGCTCGGCAAGCACCTGCAAGTCGAAGAAGTGCGTATCGACCCCGCAAGCCCGCTGGCCGGCCGGACTTTGGCCGAGACCGAGATCCACAGACAAACCGGCACCACCGTGATCGGCCAGTGGATCGGTGGCGAACTAGAGACCCGCCCCCATGGCCAAATGCGCCTCGAACCCCACGGCATCTTGGTGGCTATCGGCAGGCAAGAGGGCCTCGAGCGCCTAGCTTCCTTGGCGGGTAGCATGGTGCAGCTAAGCCCGGCAGAGCACTTCGTGATCTGTGGCTTCGGCGAAGTCGGTCGCAAGGTGGCCGAACTACTCGACCAGGCGGGTGAAACGGTCCGCGTGGTCGACCGCCAGCGCCTGGCCGGAGTGGATGTAGTAGGCGATGTGCTGGATCCAGCGGTTCTCGACGCCGCCGAAATCGACTCTGCCCAAGCGGTGGTGTTAGCGCTGGACAATGACCCGGCGACCCTCTTTGCCACCGTCATCCTGCGCGACCGCGCCACCGAGACGCCGATCGTGGCGCGGGTCAATGCCGCCGACAATGTGGATCGGATCCACCGCGCGGGAGCCGATTTTGCGCTTTCGATCAGCCAAGTTTCGGGGCAAGTGCTAGCCCGCTGCCTGTTGCGCCTAGAGTCGGTGTCGATCGACGCGCGACTGCGGGTTACCAAGCTGCCGCGGCACCGTCTGGGCGGCCATCAGCCGGCTGAATTCAAGCTACGCTCTCGCACCGGCTGCTCGGTGGTAGCAGTCGAGCGCGGCGATCAGGTGTTGGTGGATGTGGGCCCGCGATTCACTTTCGACGCCAACGACGTACTCTACGTCTGCGGCAGCGATCAGGCGATCCAGCGGTTCATCGAGGCTTTTTGCTAGTCGTCCCAACGGCCCATGATCAGCGCCCCGTTGGTGCCACCGAAACCAAATGAGTTGGTCAGCGCATAGCGGAGATCGACAGCCCGTGGCCGGTGCGGCACGAAGTCGAGGTCGGCCAGCGGGTCCGGATGGTCGAGATTGAGAGTGGCGGGAAGCCGCTGATGCTTCAAGGCCAAGGCCAAAATGCCGCTTTCGAGCCCACCCGCGGCGCCCAGCAAATGGCCGGTAGCTGACTTGGTCGACGACACCGCGAGCCGGTAGGCATGGTCGCCATAGACCTGCTTGATGGCTTGCACCTCGCCCAGATCACCCAGGGTCGTCGAAGTGCCGTGGGCATTGATGTAGCCGATCGAGTCGGCCTCCAAACCGGCGTCTTTGAGCGCGCTGTTCATTACTCGAGCGGCGCCGCCGCCTCTCGGATCAGGGGCCGAGATGTGGTAGGCGTCGCCTGACATCCCATAACCGACCAGCTCGGCGTAGATCTCCGCCCCCCGCTGCTGCGCCGCGCCGAGTTCTTCTAGCACCAGGATACCGGCCCCTTCGCCGATGACGAACCCATCGCGATCGCGATCCCACGGCCGAGACGCCTTCTGCGGCTCGTCGTTGCGGGTCGACAGGGCTTTCATCGAGGCAAAACCAGCCACCGCCAACGGCGTGATCACCGCTTCGGTACCGCCGCAGATCATCGCCTCGGCATAGTCTCCCTGAATCAACCTGAAGGCATCGCCAACCGCGTGCAATCCGGTGGTGCAGGCGGTTGCCACCGCAGAGTTCGGCCCCTGAGCACCGTAGCGGATCGACACCTGGCCAGCGGCCAGATTGATCGACAGAGCGGGAATGAAGAAGGGCGAGACCCGGCCGGGACCGCGTTCGAGCAGCCGCCGGTGAGTCTCTTCAATAAAGGCCAGGCCGCCGATACCGGAGCCGATCAACACCCCGACCCGCTCGCGGTTCTGGTCGCTGATCTCGAGAGCAGAGTCTTCCATCGCGAACTGCGCCGCCGCCATCGCGAACTGGATGAAGCGGTCACACTTCTTGACATCCTTGCGCTCAAAGTAATCGAAGGGATCAAACCCCTCGACTTCGCCAGCGATGCGGCAAGGAAACTTCTCGGTGTCGAAGCGAGTGATCGGGCCAATGCCGCTCTGCGACGCCATCAGCCCATCCCAAGTCGCCGCGGTGCCAACACCGAGGGGCGACACCAAGCCGACTCCGGTCACCACTACCCGCCGCCGGTAGCCAGACCCGGCGCCTTCGCCGACGCTCACCGCGTTGCGCTCCACGGCAAGGCCATTCTCCAAGCCATCTGAGAGGCCACCCGGCTTAGTCCACCTTGGCGTTCTGTTCGATGTAGGAGACCGCGTCTTGTACCTTGGCGATCTTCTCGGCTTCGTCGTCGGGGATCTCGAGGTCGAACTCTTCCTCGAACGCCATCACCAGCTCGACGATGTCGAGAGAGTCGGCGCCGAGATCGTCGGTGAAGCTGGCGGCAGGAATGACTTCATCCTGCTCGACGCCCAGCTGCTCCGCGATGATGCTGTTGACCTTGTCTTTAATGGCGTCTTTAGTGGCGTCTTTAGTGGCCATGGTCAGGAAACCTCCAGAGTTTGTCCGGGAACGGAAGGAGTTGTAGCATAAAGACGTCACCGAGGTCTACGTAGCAAGACCTTGCCCGATCTCTGACCGAGACTCCTGGGAACCTCTCGGTACCCCCCTGACGCCCTGGTTTTCGTGTTTCGCTCTCAGCTGATTCAGATGTACATGCCGCCAGAGACATTGAGCACCTCACCGGTGATATAGCCGGCTTCGGGGCTGCTCAAGAAGGCCACAGCGGCGGCCACGTCCTCCACCTTACCAAGACGGCGCAGGACAATGCTCTTCTCTAACTGATCTCGCACTTTGTCGCCCAGCTCACTGGTCATCTCGGTCTCGACATATCCCGGCGCCACCACATTGACGGTGATGTTGCGGCCGCCAATCTCGCGGGCCAGCGACTTGGCGAAGCCAATCATACCGGCCTTCGAGGCGGCGTAGTTAGCCTGGCCAGCGTTGCCCATCAGACCGACCACCGAGGACACCATCACGATCCGCCCCCAGCGCTGGCGAATCATGCCACGAATCAGCTGCCGGGTGACCGCATAAGCGCCGGTGAGATTGACCCGCAGGACCTCCTCCCACTGCTCGAGGCTCATCCGCGCTAGCAGCCCGTCACGGGTGATACCAGCATTGTTGACCAGAATCTGCACATCGCCGAGTTCTTTGACCAGCGGCTCGATCCGCTCAGCCACTAGCGCCGGCTGGCCGACATCGAGAGCCAGAGGGAAAGCCTCCCCTCCCTCCTCGGCGATCTCTTGCGCCAACGCTTCGAGCTTGTCGAGGCTGCGCGCCGCCACCACCACCCGCGCCCCCTGGCTGGCGAGGCGCGACGCTACTTGCCGCCCAATACCCTGCGAAGCGCCGGTAACCAGCGCCAGCTTGCCTTCGAGTTCAAACATCTCTAGCTCCTTGTCTCGGATCGAGTTTGCCTGGGCTCCAACCAGTTCAGGCTTCGGCCGCTATGCCGTTACTCTCGTCGATCAGCTTGTCGAGTGCCGCCGGCTTGGCCAAGCCAGACCAGCGCACTCCGCGGTCGATGCGCCTTCCGAGGCCAGTGAGAACAATCCCCGGTCCGACCTCGACAAAGCGCTCAACTCCGGCTTGGTCGATCAACCAGCGCATCGAAGCCACCCAACGCACCGGTCCGTCGATCTGGCGCACCAGCGCTTGCCGCGCCGTGGCACCGTCGGTGACCGGCTGAGCGTCGATATTGACCACCACCGGCAGTCGTGGCGCGGCGAAATCCGTCGCCTCGAGTAGGGGCTGTAGGCCAGCTCGCGCGGGCGCCATCAGGGGCGAGTGGAAGGGCGCCGACACCGGCAGCAACTTGGCCTTCTTGGCCCCCTGCTCGAGCGCCAACACCACTGCCCGCTCGACCGCGGCGCGCTGTCCCGCGACCACGGTCTGCCTGGGCGAGTTGTAATTGGCTACCCCGCAAACCTCGTCCTGGGCCGCTGTCGCGACGATCTCCTCGACCACTTCATCAGTCAATCCAATCAACGCCGCCATCGCTCCTTCGCCCACTGGCACCGCCTGCTGCATCAGCTCTCCACGGCGCCGCACTAGGCGCAGGGCAGCGGCAAAGTCGAGGCTACCAGCGGCGACCAAAGCGGAATACTCACCGAGGCTGTGGCCGGCCACCGCCACCGGGGTCGGCCCACCGCGCTCTTGCAGCGCTCGTAGAATCGCCACCGAGCAGGCGAGGATCGCCGGCTGGGTGTTGGCGGTGAGCTGCAACTCTTCTTCCGGTCCCTCCCAGCATAGCCGGCTCAGGTCGAAACCCAGGGCTTTGTCGGCCTCAGCGAAGGTCTGGCGCGCCACCGGATAGGCCTCGGCCCATTCGCCACCCATGCCGACCTTCTGCGACCCCTGGCCGGGAAAGAGGAAGACTGTCTTGACGTTTTCGCTCATCTATCGAAGGGTCCCCATGACGGTGAACGCTAGCTCCAAGCGCTCACCGCAGATCGCTAGGTACCAAGCAATCGTTCTTCTTGCATGTGTAGCTCGGCGACCTTGTCTTGGATTTCGTTGTGTAGATCCGCGGCGCAGAACTCCCGCGCCCGGCGAACCGCGTTCTTGATCGCTTTGGCTCTCGAGCGCCCATGGCCGATGAAGCAACCGCCGCGCACCCCGAGCAGGGGCGCGGCGCCATATTCACTCCAATCGATCCGCCGGCGGTAGCTGGCGAAGGCCGGCCGCACCAACCACGAGCCGAGCCGAGTACGCCAACTACCCCGTAGCTCCTCGCCGAGCAGCGACCCCAAGTAGGAGGCCAACGACTCCGAACTCTTCAACATCACGTTGCCGACAAAGCCATCGCAGACGATCACATCGACGGTGCCGCGGAAAACATCCCGCCCCTCGACGTTGCCGACGAAATTCAAACCAGTGGTCTTGAGCACTTTGAAAACCTGGCGGGTAATCTCGGTGCCCTTGCCCTCTTCTTCGCCGATCGACATCAGGCCGATCCGCGGCGCCGGCGTGCCGATGATCTCTTGGGCGTAGAAATGGCCCATCACGGCGTACTGGCGCAGGTGCCCTGCTTTGGCATTGATATTGGCGCCCACGTCGAGCACCACGGTGCGCCCGCGCTGGGTTGGGAAGACCCCGGCCAAGGCCGGTCGATCCACCCCGGGCACGGCGCCGATAACGGTCTTGGCGGCGATCACCGTGGCACCGGTATGACCGGCGGTGAACATCGCCTGCGCACGCCCTTCGCGAACCAGGCGAGCACAGACACGGATCGACGAATCGCGCTTCTTGCGCACCGCCACCGCCGGTTCCTCCATCGCCACGACCTGGGAAGCATGGACGACCTCGATCCGTCCTTGAGCATCTGGCAAGCGCGCTAACTCGCGCTCAATCCGGCGCTGGTCGCCGACCAGCAGGATCGATGAACCGTCCTCCACCGCCGCTTCGACGGCACCTTCCACGGCCGAGCGCGGCGCGAAGTCGCCGCCCATTGCATCGACGGCAATGTGCATGAATCAGGATCGTCCACGGGCCGGTGCGACAGGTCGCCCCACCATCTCTATAGAGACTCTTTGACCTCGATCACGTCGCGGTCGCGGTAGCTGCCACAATGCTGGCAAACTCGGTGCGATAGCTTCGTCTCGCCGCAGTTGGAGCAGCTGGAGGTCCCTGGACGACTCAAGCTGTCGTGGGTGCGCCGCTTGTCGCGGCGGGATTTGGAGTGTCTTCTTTTTGGATGCGCCATGACTTCTACCTTTCACAGAAACCAATGCCGTGGACGGGTCAGGTCCATAGGCTGAGTACGTTGTTCTCAATCGCCGTCTCGCAGGGCTTCGAGGGCTGCCCAACGGGGGTCGACTGACGGTCCGCAATCACAGGGGCCGCTGTTGAGATTGGCCCCGCAGTGGCTGCAAAGACCGGCACAATCCGGTCGACAGAGCGGCTTCATCGGTAATTTGAGCTGCACCTGCTCCATCACCAAAGGCCGGCTATCGAGAGTCGGTTCGGCCAGCCGGATCAATCCAAGTTCGTCGGCTTCAAGTTCACGGTCAACCGAGGAATCATCCACCGAGTTGATCAATATCAGGTAGTCCGCAGCTACCTCGATCGGCCCCTCGATATCGCCAAGACAGCGGATACAGCCGGTGGTTTGGCGATAGGCCAAGCGAGTTCGCAGAACGTAACCATCACCCACTACTTCGATCCGACCGCTGCAAACGACCGGGTCAATCGCCCGCAGATCGGGGTGCTCGAACTCTTCGCGGGGAATCTTCAGCTCTTCCTGCCACTCGAAGGGACTGTCGCTCAGACGTTCAAGATGAATTTCCATGGAGCTTCCCTGCGAGAGCCGAGCGGGGAATCTACGCCAGGCGGTGGGCGAAGTCAATCATCAGCCGGCCGGGTCGAGCCCTCGGGATCGGCTGGCAGCAGCGCCAAGCGCGCCGTCGGCGGCGACGCCCGCACCTCGACCACAAAGGTGGAGAATCGCTGTCCCAGGGGCTCGAGCAGCAACCCGGCATCCTGCCAGCGAGCTGTAGCCCGCGGCGGCACCAGCGGATTCTGCCGCATCATACCAGCGATCCGCCGTACTTCATCGCCACCCCGCTCAATATCCAGCCACAGACCCCAGGTTAGCCCAGCGCGCTCGGTCAAAGGCGCCAGGGCGGCCGCCAGGCGACGACCGCCTGCGAGAGCGACCCGATCGATGGCGTCGATCTGCCAACCGGCAGCCTCACCGTGGTACGGTTGCCGGCCCCCGAACTCGAGAATGCTCTCTCCAGGCAACCGCCAGCGCTCTGCACCGGGTTCGTACAACACCGCGGCGCGCGGCAAATCTCGAGAATCCCCTGCCAGATCAAAGAGCAGCAAGGCTCCAACTGGCTCGTTCAGGTAGTTGTCGCGGCCGGCCAAAGTGACCAGAAAGACCTCGTCGCGGCCGAACTCACTCCCTTGCAAGCGGCTCGCCGGTGCCGCCGGCGCCACTGTCGCCAACTCGAAACCGGCCGCCACCGAACCGCGCAACATGTAGGAGCCCGGTGGCAACGGCGGTGCCGGCCGGCGCATCTCGACCCATGCCCAAGCTGCCGCGTCGATATCTGGCGCGGCTCCAGGCGCGGGAATTCCATCGCTGGTAACCCACCATTCCGAACCCCGCCACTGCACCCACGCCACTCGGTCTTCGAGATGGACCTCGCCGCCGGCCAGCCACGGGTTAGCCGCCAAGCGGCCGCCAAGTTTGGCCAGCATCGCCATCAGCGGATAGATCCTGGCGACCAGCGCGAAACTCTCTCCGGACGGGTCTGAAACCACCGCCAAGTCGCGCGCCGGCGGCACCGCGAACGGGCCAAAAGTCGGCAGCGGCACCGCCGGTAGACCGGCCAAGCGCAGCATCGCTTCAAGGTAGCGCGGCTCGCGACTGGCGAGGTCACCGAGCACGCTGAGATTCTGGTGTGGAAAGGGCACCCACAGCGCGACTGGAAAGTCACTATTGGTGGTCAGCCGCACCGCCGCCGAGTCGATCTCCGGCATCGCCGGCCGAGAGCGCGGCAAATACCAATAGAACACGTGGCCGGCAGCGGCAAACACCCCTAGGAGCAGCGCCAACAACCACCAGCCCAAGCGGCGCCGTCGCCTTGTCTTGCCCGCTGTCATTTGGTTCCTGCAACCGGGTGCAAGCCCGGAGTGCGGCGCTCTGCGGCCTGGCGCCAGACCGCCAGAGTCGCCGCCGCGGTGTGACGCCAGTCGAAGCTCGCCGCCCGCTCGGCGCTGCGCTGGGCCAGGGCGCGGATCGCCTCGGGCTTGGCGAATAGGCCGCCGAGGATGTCCGCCCAGCCCTCGGCACTGCCCGGAGGCGCGTAGACAGCGGCAGCACCGGCGACCTCTCGCAGCACCGGGATATCACTCACCACCAAGGCGACACCGACGCTCATCGCCTCGACAGCCGGCAAGCCGAAACCTTCGTAGATCGACGGCATCACCACCAGTTCTGCGCCACGATAGAGGGCTGCCACCTGTCCGTCCGGGAGATAGCCAAGGTGCTGTAACCACCCCTCGTCCTCGGCGCGCTTGATCTGCTGCCGCAGCTGCTCTGTTTCCCAACCCCAGCCGCCACAGAGCAGCAAAGGCGGTGGATCGGCGCCACGAGCGCGCAGCAGGCGCCACGCATCGAGCAGCGTCGGCAAGCCCTTGCGCGGCTCGACCGTGCCGACGTGCAACACATAACGAGGCGGGGTGCCGTCCGGGGGCTCGGTCGGTGAGGTGCCGGCCACCGAGCCCGGCCCGAGATGCACCGCGTGGACTCGCTCAGCCGGCGCCAATTCGGCCTCGATCAGTTCACCGCGGACCGTCTCACTGTCGGTCAGCAGCTCAACGGCGCGGTGCAGAGTTTGCGCCAAATGAGCCGCTAGATCGCGGCGGGTGATCTCACGCAGAGTCTCGGGGACCTTGCGGAAACCGAGGTCATGGACAGTCGCCACCAAGCGGCCTGTGGCCAGACCAAAAGCGGCCGGTAAGAAGTAATTGGGTGCGAAGAGCACCGCATTCGCATCGCTGGCGATCAGCTTCTGCTGCCGACGACGCAGCCAGCCGGCCACCTCCACATAAGAAATCGACAGCTCGGCCGAGACCGGATAGGTGACCACTTCGATGGCGCTTCCCCGCGGGATCTCGACCACTGGTGGCGGCAGATCGGGAGTGTCTACCAAATTGGGCCCATAAAGCCGCAGATGCAGATCCGGCATCTCTGCAAGGTGCTGCAACAAACGGTAGAGGTACCAGCCAATGCCAGTCAGGGGCTCCCAGAAGGGGCTGATGTCGACGGCGACGGTCAACCCCGGCTGCCGGCGGCGGCGGCGGCGGTCAGCGCGCAGCTGCTGCCACCAGCGCCAAGTGAAACGCAGTCGGCGCCCCCCTAAGGCACTGCGCAAACGCAGCCAGGCTTCACGGGCGCGCCAGTAATGGGTCAACAAACCCAGTCGATGGGCGATGCGCTTGAGCCGGTCGCGTATCGCCCGCGGACGCATTTGGGCGACCAGCAAGCGGAAGTAGTGGAGGATTCTTCTTGGCATTGTCAGGTCCGCACTTAGCGTGGGCCGCGTTCGGCAAAGAGCTTAGCCTATGCACAAGGATCACCAACAGACTCGGCGGCCGCCCTCCAGCAAGCCACCCGTCCCTAGGCCCTGTTATGTTCTGCCATGCCTTCCTCTGGCTGGCGGCAACGGCTACAATCTGCTCCACCGGGGATCTAGCCTCTTGCTCTGCCGGTTCGCCTTCAAGCGGAAACTCCATTGCCCTACACCATCGCCATCGATGCTCGCAAGATTCGCGATTTCGGCATCGGCACGTACATCCGCAATCTGGTCAGTGGGATTGGCGAGATCGACCGCAAGAATAATTACTTGCTGCTCACCGGACCGGCGGGGCGGGAAGCGCTGGAGCACCTGCCGGAGAACTTTCGCCTGGTCAGCCAACAGGCACCAGTCTACTCAATCCGCGAGTTTTTGCAGGTGTCGTGGCAGCTGCTGCGGCTGCGGGTCGACCTGTACCACGCCACCCACTACGTCCTGCCGCTGATGGTGCCCTGCCCGGTGGTGGTGACGATTCACGACATCATCCACTTACTCTACCCTGAGTACCTGCCCAATCAGCTCGCGTTTCACTATGCCGAACGGATGATCCACCGCAGCTTGCAGCGCGGCAACCGAATCATCGCCGTGTCGGAGAATACTCGCAGCGACCTGATGCACTATTTCAGCATCGGCGGCGAGAAGATCGAGGTGATCCACAACGGCATCGAGGAGTGTTTTCGCCGGCCGGTGGCGGCGGCGGAACTCACCAGCTGGATGGAACGTCTCGGCCTCGAAAGACCGTACCTGCTTTTCGTCGGCAACCCCAAGCCGCATAAGAATCTCGACAACGTAATCAAGGCCTATGCCGCCGCGCTGCGCCGTCATGAGTTTCCCCATCCGCTGGTCTGCGTCGGCGGCCGCGGCAATACTGAGTTCAAGATCCGCCAACGCGCCGAGCAACTAGGCATTGGCAACCGGGTTCTGCTGCTCGGCCATGTCGACCAGCAAGCACTGCCGGCGATCTACCAGGGCGCGGCCCTGTTTCTCTACCCAACTCTCTACGAAGGCTTCGGTCTGCCGGTGGTCGAAGCGATGGCCTCCGGCGTACCGGTGATCACCTCCGACACCTCGTCGCTCAAAGAGATCGCCGCTGGCTATGCCGATCTGGTGAACCCCCTCGACATCGATGGCATGGCCCAAGCCATCGTCCAAGCCGTTCGCGACCAGGATCATCGCACCACCCTGGCCAAGCTCGGCCGGCGGCGGGCGGAGGATTTTCGTTGGGATAAGGCCGCCCGCCAGACCCTGGAGGTCTATCGTGCCGCCCTCGGGCTTGAGCGCCGTGAGGGCGAGGTGGCGCCTTCGTGAGTCCGCCAGCAGAGCTGCTCGGTCAACGACGGGTGGCCTTGGTCCACGACTGGCTCACCGGCATGCGGGGCGGTGAGCGGGTGCTCGAAGCGATCGCCTCACTGGTGCCAGAGGCGCCGATCTACACCTTGCTGCACCTCCCAGGCAGCGCCAGCGCTGCCCTCGAGGCACACCCGATCCACACCAGTTTCTTGCAACGGGCACCGGCAATCCGGCGTTTTTATCGGCACTATCTGCCCCTCTTTCCCAGCGCCATCGAAGATTTAGACCTCTCATGCTACAATCTCATAATCAGTAGTAGCCATTGTGTAGCGAAAGGCGTCAAGCCGGCTCCCGACGCGCTTCACATCTGCTATTGCCACACTCCGATGCGCTACGCCTGGGATCAAGAGCACGTCTATTTTCCGCGCCGCCGCGGGCCGCTGGCCAGGCTGCGCAATCTGGTGCTCACCGGCTTGCGGGCTTGGGATGTGGCGGCAGTACCGCGGGTCGATCATTTCTTGGCCAATTCGCATTGGGTCGCCGGGCGCATCCGGCGCTACTACGGCCGCCATGCCGAGGTGTTGGCGCCGCCGGTCGATGTTGACTACTTCCAGCCCGCGGACTCGCTCGCTCGAGAAGGTGCGTCAGCACCCTACTGCTTGGCGGTGTCGGCACTGGCCCCCTACAAACGGGTCGAGGTAGCGATCGAGGCCTGCCACCGCGCCGGGATCACGCTGAAAGTGGTGGGAGAAGGACCGGAGCGAGGCCGCCTCGAACGGCTTGCCGGCACCAAAACCCAGCTCCTTGGCCAAGTCTCAGGGCAGCGGCTGCGCAGCCTCTATCAGGGGGCGGTGGCCTTCGTCCAACCCGGCTTGGAAGACTTCGGTATCGCCACCGTCGAAGCGCTGGCTTGCGGCACACCGGTGGTCGCCTTGGGGCGCGGTGGGGTGCTCGACATCGTCACCAATGGCCAACACGGAGTACTCTACGAGCCCACCGAGGACGACCAGGAAGCTGCTGCTCTGGCCGAAGCGATTGACAAATCGCGTCAGATCAGGTTCAATCCCTTGGAACTGCACTCCCGAGCCCAAGATTTCTCCCCCGCGCGATTTTTGCAACAGCTGCGCGATTTCCTGAACCGGTGGGTCGCAGAGACGGAGCGAGGTTTGTCATGATCCGCATGCGTCGCCGCAGCACTGCCGCTCTTCACCTGGCGGGCGACTTGGTCACCACCATCGCGGCGTTTTTCGCTGCCTGGTTTGTTCGTTTTCATCTCGAATTCCCCACCCTGACCAAGGGGGTGCCGGACTTCGGTCGCTATCTAACCCTGCTGCTGTCGCTGATCCTGATCCTCTGGCCGACAGTGTTCTATTTTCACGGCCTCTACCAGAGTCGGCGCAACCGCAGCCGGATCGACGAGGCCTTGACCCTGCTGCTGGCGGTAGTGGTCGGCACTGCTCTGCTCTCGGGCTTGTTGGCCTGGGTGCGACCGACCGACCTCACTTTCAGCCGTGGTTTCATGGCCCAGTTCGCCCTCTTCGATCTGATCTTCGTGCTCACCGGGCGCATGCTCCTGCGGATGGCTCTCGAGCGGCTGCGTCTGCGGGGCTACAACTTGCGGCGGATGCTGATTGTCGGTGCAGGCAAGCTGGGCAAAGAGATCACTCACAAGCTGCTCGCCCACCGTGAGCTGGGTTTCGAGGTGGTTGGATTCCTCGACGACGATCCGGGGAAATCTGGCCGTGGCTTCTTCGGCATTCCGGTGCTCGGCGGCCTGGCGGACGTTGATCAAGTTGTCGGTGAGCACCACATCGATCACGTCTACATCGCCTTACCCCTCGAAGCTCACCGCAAGATGCTGAAGGTGATCGAGGACGTCGCCAAACATTGCGTCGAAGTCAAGCTAGTCCCCGATGTGTTGCAGTACGCCACCCTGAAGGCCAGTCTCGAAGATCTCGACGGTACACCGGTGATCAACCTCTCGCAGGTGCCACTTCAGGGCTGGTACAGCCTGATGAAGCGAGCCATGGACGTGGCCATCTCACTGACCGCGCTGGCTGTTCTGCTGCCCTTCCTGCCGCTGCTGGCGGCCTTGATTTGGTGGGAAGACAAGGGGCCCTTGTTCTACCGCCAGGAACGCATGGGGCTCGACGGCAAGTCCTTCTTGATCCTCAAATTCCGCTCGATGCGAATCAACGCCGAGTCGACCTCCGGGCCGGTCTGGGCAATCCGCGACGATCCGCGGCGCACCGGCATCGGCTCTTTCATGCGCCAGTGGTCGATCGACGAGCTACCGCAACTGTGGAACGTGCTCAGGGGCGATATGTCGATCATCGGCCCACGCCCCGAGCGTCCCACGTTCGTCCACGAGTTCAAGCATAAGATCCCCGACTACATGCTGCGTCATCGGGTCAAGGCCGGCATCACCGGCTGGGCTCAGGTCCACGGTTGGCGCGGCAACACCTCGATCCGCAAGCGCATTCAATACGACCTCTATTACATCCAGAACTGGTCGATTCTGCTCGATTTCAAGATTCTCTGGATGACCTTCCGCAGCGGCCTGTGGCACAACGCTTATTGAATCCAGGCCTATCGCAGCCGGCAATTGGTTCTTCTTTAGTTCTCCCTTCAAGGTCCTTTGCCAGCACCTGGCTGGGCCGGCGATTGAGTTCGGCTCAGAGCCAGAGCAATCGCTCGCAACGCCTCGCGCAGGGTCATTCGATCCTGCTCGCGGAGGCTCTCCCCGGCGAAGACCTCGCGCAGATACAACCCCACCAGCTGCCGTGCTGGCAGCGCGGCCTCGGCGTTTGCACTTGCAGCTAGACGTTGCACCGCCAACGGCGGCAGCGAGTCAGGCACCTCGAGACCAGCGTGGCGCAAACGCCGCCGAAAGCTATCGTAGGCAAGCGCTGCCGAACGCGGTGGTAAGCGGCTCCGATAGGCGAACCCCAGAGCTGCCAGCAAACCGATCAAGGCCGCCACCCAGGGCCATTGCCGTCCCTCTCCCACCATTCCCGTGACACCATCCGAAGTGCCTTCACTGCTGACTGAGTCAGCCGGAGCCTCGGCCTGATCACCGGCCAACAACTGGCGCCACCAAGTCGCCAGGCTCTGACGAGCGCGCTGAAAGAAACCCAGTTGATCGTCAGCGCCGAAGGTCAGTACATAGCGATCCCAGCGGTAGACCAGAGCATCGTAAAGCTGGCTGACGAGCAACACCAGACTCTGCTCGGCGATCGGCGGTCTACCGTCAAAAGGGGTTGGGTCATAGATCTGCCAACTGCCGTCGACCAGGGCCTCCACCCAGGCATGAGCGCTCAGCTGGCGAACCAAGAAGTAACCCTCCACCGGGTTGTACTCGCCGCCCAGAAAACCCGTAACCAGCCGCGCAGGCACCCCCTGGCCACGCAACATCAGCACCATCGACGAAGCGAAATACTCGCAGTGACCGCTCTTGTACTCGAAGAGGAAATCTTCCAGTGGATTCTCGCCATCGCGACCTACGAAGTCGAGAGTGTAGGCATAGTTGGTCTGCAGGTGAATTTCGAGTCGCCTTGCGCGCTCGCCGGCCGGATCCTCTGCCGCGCCCATTATCTGTGTCGCCAACTCCTCCATCCGCAGCGTCAAACCGCCGCGGTCCAGAGCATTGAGCTGCTCGTCGTTGGCCACGAAGGTACCGGTCAGCACCGGTTCGGCGGCCAGCTCAACACGATAGGCCAGGGTCTCGCGAGAAGGCACCGGTACCAGCAGTGCGCCACCAGAATCGCGCTCGACACCGCGCAGCTGTCTGAGTTCCAAGCTCAGTGCCTCGACCGGCAGCAACAAACTGCGGGAACCGATCGGCTCGAGGAAGATATCCACCGATTGCTCCGTTTCTGGGCGGCTGGAACCTGCGGGCAGCAGATCGATGTCGCGACCCGGGAAGTTGAGCAGATTCTGCCGCCGCCGCGAACGAAACCACTGCTGGTCGCGGTAGAAGTCGTAGGTCGCTCCTTTGATGCGAATCTCCTCAGCCGGCGGCGCCACGCGCTGATATTCGATACGCATCGCAACGCTACGATTCTGCCGCACCGTGCTGGTCAGACTGAGGTTGACCGAGTCGCTGAAACCAGTACTGCGCATCATCGCGCTCGTAGCACCCCCCGCACCCATCACCAGCGGCTCGCGCAATCGCGGCATAAGCGGAAACAGGGGCACCGCCAACAACAAGATAGCCAACCCGCTGACCACCAACGGCCTACGCAGCGGCGGTCCGTCAGAATTCAGTCCTTGCTGACCGAGTACATGCAACTGAGCGAAGCGAGCCAGCAAGTGAAGAGCCACGCCGAGAAAGACCAGCAAATACAGTACTACCGCCAGGTGCGAGCTGGTCGCCATCACACCGATGAAGATGAAGAACACCGCCAACACTACATGCCACTTATCACCCTCCCGGCGGATCGAAAATAGCTTCACCACCAACAAAAACAAGATCAGATGCAGCAGCGCCTTGATGAACGAGTTGAAATCGCTGCGCACCGCCCGCAGAACCTCAAAGCCAAAAATCGGAAAATACAACAGGCCCAGCAGATTGAGCATCCACACCGGCAGAACCGTCGGAACTCGTCGGTCGACCCGGTGGAGAAAAAAGACCACCAGTAACAAAAAAGCGATCAGAAAGCTCCATTCTAGGACTTCGTTCAGCGGCAGCGGCAACGGCGCCAACAAGGCCAACCAGCCGAGTAGCCGCTTCTTCTGCCGTTCGAAAGTCATGCTGAATGCTCCACCGTTACTTCGAGCAAAGCGGATTCCATCGCCAAGCAGAGATGAGGGATCGCCGGATCGGCTGGCCGCAAGGGCTCGCCAACCCGCGCCATCGGCTCCACCAGAGCCAAAGCACCCAGAATCTTACGCCGCTGACGCCGTCCGGTAGCGAATGGGACCACCGTATCGCGAGTGCTCAAGCCCACCTCGAATCCTGCTCTTAGCGCGTCGAGAGAAGCCGTCGCGGCTTCCGAGACCAAGTGCTCGAACCGCCGGCGTGCGGCGTCCCCGAGTTCGCCCACCGCGTTATCGAAAAGCACTAGCAACCGCCGGCTTTCTTCAGTGTCGCGCACCTTGAAGATCATCCGGCCGCTCTTGGCAGTTTGCTTCCAGTGAATGTTGCGCGGATCATCGCCAGGAAGAAAGTCGCGCAGTGAGATTAGGTCCTGCCCCTGACCCTGTCGCCCAGTGGCCACCTGCCCGAGCCCCCCCGCGACTTGAGGACGAACCGCCGAACGCTCGAAAATCTCGGGATACACCAGCACTTCTCGATCGACGCGAAAAACCCGTCCCTTACGAAACATGCCCAGCGGAAACAGGCTGCGCACCCGCACCTGACCTAGCTGGTGACGGCCGCGTTGGCGGAGAAGAATCTCTTGCCGAACCTGCCCTTCGGCGCTGCGGTCTAAGTGCTCCAACAAGGTATCGGGTGTCGGCTGCGGCTGCCCCGGGTCGCCCTCTTCGTGCACCGCGACCCCAATGCTCAGCATCCGGCGAATCAACCAGCCGCTGCGCTCGAGCAGGGAGACTTCGACCGACGCCGGGCGCTGGGCAAAAATCTCGTCCGGTAGCCGCAGGTCGACTACCAACCACCGCAGATTGAGCACCGCCAGCAAATGACCGACCACCAGGGTGGCCAGCATCGTCACCAGCACCAGGTAGAGACCGTTATTGCCGGTGTTGGTGGCCGCCAACAGGACCACGAAAGTCAACACCAGCCACCACAAGCCAACCTTGGTGATCCGCATCCCTTCAGACGAAGGTGAGCGGCGTGTTCGCTGACGGCTGCTCGGTCGACTCTGCACCGGCTCCCTTAAATCGGCACCGCAGTGGCCGAGAGTACTTTCGCCATCGCCGCCCGCCCCTCGTCGAGTCCGCCACCACCACGCTCGACCAAGACTCGGTGGCCCAACACCGGCAGGACCAACCGCTGCACATCGTCGGGAATTCCATAGTCACGCCCCTCGACCAGAGCCAACGCCTGGGTAGCGCGATACAAGCCTTGAGCACCTCGGGTCGAAACCGGCAAGGCGAAGTCGCCGCTGGTTCGGGTCGCGGTGACCAGGGCCATGATGTAGTCGACCAGTTTATCGGCCATGTGAATCTGACGAACCCGATCCTGCAATTCGACCAGCTCGGCACCACCCAGCACCGGCTGCGAGTTCTCCATCAGGCTCTCGACGCCGCCGGACATCAGCAGCTGCTTCTCATCCTCATGCGGCGGATAGCCCATCTCGAGGGCCATCAAGAATCGATCCATCTGCGATTCGGGCAGCGGGAAAGTACCGTGGTGCTCCAGCGGATTCTGGGTCGCCAAAACCAAGAACGGAGCCGGCAGAGTGTAGCGTTGTCGCTCCACCGAGACCTTACCCTCGCTCATCGCCTCGAGCAGCGCCGACTGCGTCTTCGGCGTCGCTCGGTTGATTTCGTCAGCCAGCACGATATTGGCGAACAGCGGTCCCGGCACGAACTCAAATTTATTTGCCGACCGCTGAAACACACTGACCCCGATAATGTCCGCAGGCAGCAGGTCACTGGTGAACTGAATACGTTGAAAAACAGCCCCGATCGACCGTGCCAAGGCCTGCGCCAAGGTGGTCTTGCCTACCCCAGGAACATCCTCGATCAGCAGGTGCCCTTTAGCCAACAGGGTGACCACCGCCAAGCGAATAACGTCGGTCTTGCCGCGAACAACTCGGGCGACGGCGGCCTCCAACCGGGCGATTGTATCGCCGGCAACAAGCCGCTGAGAAACAGGTAAGGACTGCGAGGAGGTCATCAAGAGATCCTACGGCCTTGGCCCAGTCAGGGTTGAGGCAAGTTGAGAGCAAAAAGGTCCCCCGCCGAAGGCGCCGGGGTGAGTTGTCGACCTTCAAACCATCACTAGTTGCCAGACACTCAAGACCCGGCGGCGGCAAACTCCTGGTACTCGCCACGCTCGGCTTCGGGCACCACCAGCCGCAGATCGACACTGAATCCATCGCCGTCCTCGAACATCGTATTTTCGAGCACGAAGTCGGTCTGGACACTGCCGCTCTGCAGGCTCGTCAAATCCAAATAGTGGCGGTAAGTGGCCTTCTCTTTCTGAAACGGATCGATCTGCGAAATCTCCACCGTCAGGCCCGGTAGCGGATGCGAACCATCGAAACCTACCAGCAGGTCAAAGAAAATATTCTTCGGCTGCGGCCCGACAGGTTCCGGCTCGAATCCGCTGATCTCCATCCCCTCGTCTTCCTCGGCCTCGTCGGGTGCAGGCGTGGCTTCCGTCTCCATCTCGC
Organism: Candidatus Multivoradales bacterium; assembly: GCA_965248925.1. GTDB lineage: Bacteria > Acidobacteriota > Thermoanaerobaculia > Multivoradales > J023 > CBDFLE01. The sequence continues at coordinate 1,033,871 of CBDFLE010000006.1, forward strand.
CCGCGGCTTGTTCGCCCTCCATCATCGGCTCCGGCTCGGCAACCGACGGCTCCCGGATCAGGAAGCCATTGAGTACGACGGTGTAATCCTGCCGGCTCTGGGCGATCCGTTCTATCGGGTCGGACGGTGTGCAGCCAACAGTCACCATCAGCGCGACCAACAACCAGCCAGTAACCAGCATCCACAGAACTCTTCGACTCAAAGCAACCTCCTTGCGCGGCCCAAGGCCGGCTTGGTTCAGCCGAGGCTTCCCAGACGCTCGATCGGTAGCAAGCTCACCGAACAACCCGCGACGCGAAGCCCCTGCTCAAGTGTCTGACCTGGACTCCAGAGTAGACCGAACCCACCACAAGCCACGGCCCTCCCCACTACGGGCTGGCGCCAACGCCGGCGCCTGAATTACCGGCGCCTGAATCCCTGAATTACCAGTCTACGATCCGAGATTATAGCGGAGGATCGCCCAGATAGCGGCAAAGCCGTCACGCCAGCCAATCTTCTTGCCCTCGGCATAGGTGCGGCCATTGTAAGAGATCGGAACCTCGTAGATCCTTGCCTGGGTCTTGGCCAGCTTGGCGGTCAACTCCGGCTCGATACCGAAGCGATTCGAGCGCAACTCCAAGCCCTTCAGCAGGTCGGCGCGGAAGAGCTTGTAGCAGGTCTCCATGTCCGACAGATTGAGATCGGTGAACATATTCGACAAGGTGGTGAGAAAGCGGTTGCCCAGGAAATGCCAGAAGAACAGCACCCGATGGGGTCCACCCAGGAAGCGGGAACCATAGACCACGTCGGCATCACCGTCGAGAATCGGCTGCAGCAGCGCCGGATAGTCCTTGGGGGAATACTCCAGATCGGCATCTTGCACCAGCACCAGTTCGCCGGACGCAGCCTCGAAGCCAGTCCGCAACGCTGCACCTTTGCCCCGGTTCTCGACATGCTCAAGGTAGCAAAACTCCGGCGTCTTGGCCGCGCAAAGCCGCCGCAGCAGGTCTCGCGTACCATCGGTCGAACCGTCGTCGACCACCACCAACTCGGTCTCGACCCCGGGCGGTAGAGGCGCCTCGACGACTCGCAGCAGCAGGTTCTCGACCGTGCCGACCTCGTTGTAGGCAGGAATGACAATCGTCAGTTTTATCATCGCTTAGCAGCCATCTTCACGCAGGCGCAAGTTAGGCGTAAAATCTCTTGACTACCTCAATACCTTGAACTACGATCGCTCCAGGTCACCGGCAGCGCCGGGCAGTATACCTCCAAAGTACGGTGGCCTCTGACGAGCAGGCCGGTCCGGCCAGACTCGGTCAACCCAGAAGCAATCCGCAGCGCACCGGCTAAGAGCCGCCAGATCCTGCGACAGCAATTCTTCAACAGCAACGAAATTCTTCAGCAGCACCCACAAAAGGAGTCATCGACCATGGCAAGACCCGGCAGAAACGACCCGGCAGGCGACAAATCGAAAGCCATCAACAGTGCGTTCGAGCAAATCGAGCGGCAATTCGGCAAGGGCGCCATCATGCGCCTCGGCCAGCGCGGAATTGTGGCCATCGACGCGATCTCCACCGGCTCGCTGGCGGTCGACGCCGCCACCGGCATCGGCGGTTTCCCCCATGGCCGAGTCGTCGAAGTCTACGGCCCTGAGTCTTCCGGCAAAACCACCCTCGCCCTTTCGGTGGTCGCCGAGGCGCAGAAGAAAGGCGGCACCGCCGCCTTTATCGATGCCGAGCACGCCCTAGACGCGGAATACGCCCAGAAGATCGGCGTCGACATCGACAATTTTCTAGTGTCGCAGCCCGACAGCGGCGAGCAGGCGCTGGAAATCGCCGAGATGCTGGTGCGTTCCAACGCGGTCGACATCATCGTCATCGACTCAGTGGCGGCCTTGGTGCCGCGGGCTGAACTCGAGGGCGAGATGGGTGATTCCCACGTCGGCCTGCATGCCCGCCTGATGTCACAGGCGCTGCGCAAGCTCACCGCCATCGTCGCCAAGAGCCGCACCTGCTTGGTCTTCATCAATCAGATTCGCGAAAAGATCGGCGTCATGTTCGGCAGCCCTGAAACCACCACCGGCGGGCGAGCATTGAAGTTCTACAGCTCGATGCGCATCGACATCCGCCGCATCGCCGCGCTCAAGGACGGCGACACGGTAGTCGGCAGCCGCGCACGGGTCAAGGTGGTCAAGAACAAGGTAGCGGCCCCCTTCCGCCAAGCCGAGTTCGACATCGATTACGGCGAAGGTATCTCCCGCCCCGGAGAGCTGGTCGACCTGGGGGTCGAGCACAATGAAGTGCTCAAGAGCGGCGCCTGGTACTCCTATGGCGACATTCGCCTCGGACAGGGCCGCGAAAACGCCAAGACCTTCCTGCGTGAGAATCCAGACTTGGCCGACGAAATCTACGCCAAGTTGCGCCAGGCCCTGGGGATGAAGCCACTGGCTGAGAAGCGGGCCAGCGAAACGGCCAAGGCCGGATCCGACACCGCGGTCAAGGCCTGACCCGCGGCGGGCTCTGCTGTTGCTGCTGAGCCGATTTCCACCCGTTCTGCGCGTTCCTTTCAGGGAAGGTCTGCAACAATCCGTGGAGATCGAGAAGAAATGCACTACGAAAATGGCGGAGTGCCATGATGTCGCATACCATTGTGGCGCCGGTGGGCCACTTCGCCGCCGCTCGCCGCCAACCGCTCAATGGTCCGATGAAACCCATCGCCGAAGATCTCAACGGCTTACTCGAAGGCTGGCAGCAGGGCAATCCACAGAGTCAAGAGCGATTGCTCGAGGCAGTTTGGGGAGAACTACACCACCTGGCCAGGATCTACCTCTCCAACGAACGTCGCAACCACACCCTGCAACCCACCGCGCTGGTCAACGAAGCTTATCTGCGGCTCGCCGGCCAAAAGCGCATCAGCTGGCAAAATATAGAGCCCAGTTCCTTGGTGTTGCCGCTCAGGCCATGCGGCGTATCTTGGTCGACCACTCGCGCCGCCAACGGGCCGACAAGCGGGGCGGTGACGCGCTAAAGGTAGAACTCGACGAAGCCCGCGATCTTCCGATCGAGCCCGCAGTTGGATTGCTAGAGCTGGACCAGGCCCTCAACGCTCTGGCGACGGTCGACGCCACTCAAAGCCGGCTGATCGAGCTCCGCTTCTGCGCCGGCCTGACCATTCGCGAAACCGCCACTGTGTTGGCTATTCCCCCGCCACGGTCAAGCGAGAGTGGAGTCTGGCCCGCGCTTAGCTGTTCCGGCACATGACCCGCCAGCGCTAAGCCCGGGGCAGCCAGCATTGCGGATGGACGTCGACTGGCAGCAGGTTAAAGAAATCTTCAGCGCCGCCCTAGAGTGTGCCACCGAAGAGCGCCAAGCTTTGCTCGACCGTGCGTGCCGAAATCAAGCCGAACTACGCCGAGAAATTGAGACCCTGCTCGAAGCCCACGACTTGGCGAGCCGTTTTCTGGTCGATCCGGTGCTCGGCAAGCCCCAGTCGGACGCGGCAAAGAATCGCCAACCCAGCGACGAAGGGCGCAGCATCGGCCCCTATCGGGTGCTGCGGCCGCTCGGCCAGGGCGGCATGGGCGTGGTCTACCTGGCACTGCGAGACGACGATTCCTACCGCAAACAAGTCGCTATCAAGCTGATCCAACGCGGCCTCGACCTGCGCCAACGTATAGAACTCTTCCGCACCGTCTGCGCGGCAGTCCAGGCCGCCCATCAGAGCTTGGTTATCCACCGCGATCTGAAACCCTCGAATATCCTGGTCACCGCTGACGGCCTTCCCAAGCTCTTGGACTTTGGCATCGCCAAATTGCTCGATCCGGGACTGACCGCCGACACCGTCATCGCCACTGCCGACGACGAGTGGCTGATGACTCCGCAATACGCCAGCCCTGAACAGCTGCGGGGCGAGAACATCACCACCGCCAGCGATGTCGATGCCCTGGGCCTGCTGCTCTACGAACTGATCAGCGGATGCCGCGCCTACTCCCTGGAAGACTCGGCTCCGGCGGCGATGATGGAGGCGGTGTGTCGGCAGATCCCCCAAGCCAGCGAATGTCCGCTTTACCGAACTCAGCGCCCAAGAACAAGCCTAGAAAGCCCATCAGCGGGCGACCGAGCCGCGCCGGCTATGCCGCCTCTTGCGCGGCGACCTCGACCGCATCGCCGCCAAGGCGCTGCGCAAAGAAGCGGCACGGCGCTACTCCTCGGCGGAGCAGCTCACCGACGATGTCCGCCGCCACCTCGACGGGCTGCCCATCCGCGCGCGGCCGGACACCGCTCTCTACTTGCTGAACAAATTCGTCCATCGCAACCACGCCTTGTCCCTGGCCATGGTGTTGCTCTTGGTCTTCGCTTTGGCCATGGCCTGGCAGGGCGTCGAGCTGCGGCGCAAACGCGATGAGTTCGAACAGCAACGCCAGGTCGCCGAGAAAGTCACCGACCACATCGTGGATCTGGTCAAGAATTGGGATCCGCTGCTGGCTCAAGGCAACGAGCCAACAATCGGCGAAGCCCTCGAACGAGGAGCCTTGACCCTGGACAGCCTCGCCGGGCAGCCCACCGTCCACGCTCGCTTGCGCAATGTTTATGGCGAGATCTTGATGAACCGCGGCAAGTACGCCGAAGCCGACCGCCACCTGCAACAGGCCCTGGAGATCGAGCTTCAACTCGGCAACGCACTGGATATCGCCGACAGCCAGAATCGACTCGGTGCACTACGCTCCGAGCAAGGGCGCTATGAGGAAGCCAGCGAATTGATGCAGCTGGCGCTGGCCGGTTTCCGCCAAGCGCTGGGTGATCGGGACGAGCGAGTTGCTCGGATGCTGTCGAACCTTGGCGCCCTCCACTTCACCGCCGGCGACTTGGTCACCGCCGAGCCACTGATCCGTGAAGCCCTGACCCTGCAAGTAGACCTGCTCGAAGTTGGCGAAACAGCGCAGGCGGCAGACCTCTTCGAAGAAGCTCTACGGCTGCGCCGAAGAGTGCTGCCCAGCGGCCATCCAAGACTGGCGACTTCCCTCTTGGGTCTCGGCCGCACCTGGTTGGAAAGGGGCCAAGCCGAACAGGCCGAGCCGCTGTTTCGCGAGGCGGTTGAGATTCGCCGAGCCACCCTAGAGACCGAGGGCTGGCGCACCGCATCGGCCGAGTGCCTACTCGGCCTGGCCCTGATGCGCCTCGGCAACACAGTCTGGGATGTTGTTATCGACATAGACCGTTTTAGCGACATAGCCGTTGATCTGAGCCACGCTCGACCACTCGCCACCACCGAGGTAGACCGCGGTTCTTTCGGTCACCGCTTCAAGACCGTCCGCCAGCCGAGTGAAGCGTAGCCGCTGTCCAACTTTAGCCTCGATCGTGAAAGCCCCGCCGCGTCCATCCGCCTGGACCCCAAACCGCGCTTGGCCGTTGCTGGGCAACGCCTGCGAAAGCTCGACCACCAGCTGCCAATCACCGCAGCTGGTCTGCACCGAAGCCGGCGGGATGAACAAGTCCACCACCCTCACATCGGTCGGTGTCAGCCGGGCACCGGACATGGTGGGACCGTTCAAGTCGAACACCAAGCCACCAGTTTGCAAGATCTGATCACCCAGTTCCTCTTCGAGATCGGTACAGACGATCACCGGCCCCTCGGCCCCGCCGAATGAAACCTCGTCCCTCAGTGCGGCCCGCTTTCCGGGGGTTCCACAGAGCACCGACTGCAGCTCTTCCTCACCCACCGCGACAAAAGACACCATGCCTTCGGCCAGTTTCACGGCGGCAAAGCCCGGTTCGACTGCCAACTCATCGCCAGCCACGGCCGGCTCAGCGGCGAACATCGCCGAGATCAGTAAAACGGTGGTTAGAAATTGCCCGTTCGGTCCCCAGAATCGCGCATTGGCCATTCTCGATCTCCTTAGAATCAGTGTGGGTCGTTAAAACCCTCAAGCCCATAGGGGAACGCGTAGGCTACCGAGGAAGTGGCTCAGATCCGTTGGCTCCTCACTCACCCACTGGGCTTTTGGACTTCTCCGACCACGGCCGAGGGTCTCGGTGCAGCCCAGCAAGTGCCCAACTGGCCGCCAGGTCGCCTGTTAGACTTCGACCCGACCCGGCTCATTTCTCTCACCCGAGTTCGCGGACCCTGGCCTGCCCGCCAAAGGCGAGGCTCATGGAGGAAACTACCGAATGCGCGCCAAGATCGCTCGCCGCCTTGTCATCCCTTCATTGAGCCTGATCGCTCTCTGCACCCTCCTGGTGAGCGGCGCGAAACTCCTCGCCCATCCGGAGACCAGCGCTAGCAGCGAACTCGCGGTTGAAATCAACAACGTGATCTCCGGAACTCCGCTGCAGCTGACCATCACCGGAGTCGATGAACAGACCGAGGTTCAAGTCCAGATCGACGGCCGGCTGGCCGGCAGTGGCAAGGTGACTGGCGGCCAGCTAGTGCTGAAAGACACCCTACTCGGCGCCGGCAAGCATCAATTAGAGATCAGCACCGCCAGCCCTGGGCGGACTAGCAGAACCGCGAGCACTGAGCGCCGGCTGCTGCCGGGATGGCTATCATTGCTACCGCCGCTGCTGGCGATCGGCCTGGCGCTGGCCACCCGCGATGTGCTGATCTCGCTCTTCCTGGGGATCTTTGGCGGCGCCCTGATCCTCAACGGTTGGAATCCCTTCGCCGCCCTTGGCCGCACCGTCGATCAATTCATCGTGCCGGCGCTGACCGAGGAGAGCAACACCTCGATCATCGTCTTCACCCTCTTCCTCGGCGGCATGGTGGGGTTGATCACCAAGAGTGGCGGCACCCGCGGGATCATCGAACGCCTCGCCCCCTACGCCACCAATCGGCGCCGCGGCCAGCTCGCCACCTGGGCCATGGGAGTGCTGATCTTCTTCGACGACTACGCCAACACGCTGATCGTCGGGCCGACCATGCGGCCAATCACCGATCGGCTGAAAATCAGCCGCGAGAAGCTGGCTTACATCGTCGACTCAACCGCCGCGCCGGTGGTTTGCTTGTTCCCAATTTCCACTTGGGTGGGCTACGAGCTGGGTTTGATCCAGCAGGCGTTCCGCGATCTGGGGGTCGAATTCGATGCCTACACCTTCTTCATCCGCAGCATCCCCTACCGCTTCTATCCCCTCTTCGCCCTGCTAGCGGTCCTCACCCTGGCTTGGCGCCAGGTCGATTTTGGACCGATGCGCAAGGCTGAGCGCCGGGCCGCCGAACGGGGCGAACTTCTACCTCCCGACGCCGTGCCGATCGCCGACTATTCATCCCAGGACATGGAGCCGCCGGCAGATGCGCCGCTGCGGGCCAGCAACGCCTTCTTGCCAATTCTGACCGTCGTGCTGGTGACCCTGTGGGGGCTCTACGCCACCGGCGCCGCCGGCAAGACGCGCGCAATCGATGTCGGCGTGGGGGACTGGCTGCGCGTCGTGCTCAACGACGCCAACAGCTTCCAAGCTCTTCTCTGGGCCAGCCTCAGCGGCATGTTGATCGCCCTCATCCTGCCGGTCGCTCAACGTATCCTCAGCCTTGGCGACGCGATCAAGGCGATGGTGGCTGGGTTCAAAGCCATGTTGCTGGCCCTATGTGTGCTGACCTTGGCCTGGTCGATCGGCGATGTCTGCGGCGAGCTGCACACCGCCGACTTCCTGGTCGCTCTGACCCACGGCATCGTAGCGCCGATGTGGTTGCCAGCCCTGACCTTCATATTGTCGGCGGCGGTGGCCTTCGCCACCGGCTCTTCGTGGGGCACGATGGCGATTCTCGAACCCTTGGTGATCCCCATCTGCCACGAGCTATCGATCGCCGCCGGACTGCAAGTGGGCGACGATCGATATATGGCCTACATGCTCGGCACCATCGCCGCGGTTCTTTCCGGCAGCGTGTGGGGGGACCATTGCTCACCGATCTCCGACACCACCATCTTGTCGAGCATGGCCACCGGCTGCGATCACATCGCCCACGTTCGGACCCAGATTCCCTACGCCTTGAGCGTCGGTGCGCTGGCGCTTATTGTCGGCTGTCTGGGTAGCGGCCTCGGCCTACCCGCATGGCTGGCCCTGGTGCTCGGCGCCGCCTTGCTGGTCTGCGGAGTGATCGGCGGCGAGAAACTGCAGGCCAGGAGCTGATTTCGCTGCGCCCGTCAGGCGCGATCAGCGACTCAGAAGTCGGCGCCACCAGCCCCCGCCCACCTCCTCCGGTAGGGCCTCCAACTCGCTCAAGGAAACCGGCAACAGGGCGATCGCGGCCTTGCGCATTTGCAGCAGTAGGAGTTCAGATTGGCGCATGCGCTCAGCCTCGTCTTTGGACAAGATCTCACCCAGACGGCGGCTGCCATCGAGGCGCGAGTAGAACTGACGCTCACTCTCTGAGAAATTGTCGAATTCCTCGTTCGAGGGTCGATGAACCCACAGCGGAACGTATTTGTCGACCACATCTATGGGCAACGCCAGGTGGCGCCTGGAGTGCAAGATTTGCTCCTCCGCGGCTTGTTCCAGCAGCAGATCGGTCACCCGCAGTTCGAGACTCGCGGTCGGCGACTCGCGCTCGTCGCAGATCCGTGCGATGCCATTCTGGTGCAGCTGGTAGGCAGCCATGAGGAACTGAAAGTGAGAGCCTCTGACCCGACCGTAGATCTCGCTCAAGGTCGACTTGCCGTCGATTTCTTCGCTCAGCCGCCGCTGCAGCGGCCCTAGTTCTTCACCCGGCCAACCCGCTGCTCGCGCCAACACAAAGTGATCGTGAGCCAGCACCTCAGTCACCCGTCGTTTCTCGTCGATCCACCGAGTTCCCTCGAGGATCAGAGTCAAGGTCTCGATCGGCTCGGCCAAAATCTCCTCTTCCGGCGGCGCCTCGACCTGGAAAAAGAAGAGGCCGTGGTTCCACAGAAAGAGGTCGCAGATCCGGTCTTCGATCTGGTGCCGCAGGGTGCGCTGGATGACCTCCAACGACAGAATACCCTCCTCGATGAGCACCACTCCCAACCGTTTTTTGCGCGCTCGACAAAGGCTCAAACAGCTCACCAACTGGGCTTCGTCGAGCAGCCCATTGAGCAGCAAGTGCTGGCCATAATACTCCGCCGGATCGTCCGACACGCATGCCACCACTTGGCCAAGCTGAAAGTAAATCCGCTTTTCACGGCTGGCGCGGCGCAACACCAAAGAACCCGAGCGGCGTTCATTGAACGCCCAATTGAGCAGCTCGGGCATCGGGAAAGATGCAAGTCGACCGGAAAATTCCATAGGAGCAGAATCCTACCCGCTGTATCCAAGACTGACAATGCAGTTTCGGGACTGACAATGGTCAGCTTGAAACGCTAAGCTGAGCCAATGAGCACTCCAAGAGCTATCGTTACCTGTCTGCTTTTGTTGACTTCTCAGGCAGCTTGGGCGCAGTCGCCGCCCTGCTCGCCTTGCGCTGGTATCCGGGTAGACAAGCCGTCAGAATTTGCCGACACCTTGGCCGCCGAGCCTCGCCTCGGTGCAGAAGAGCGGCTCTATGTCGCTTGGGAAGCGGCCCTCGACGGCTCGGCCGAGAGCGCACCGATCACCGCTATCACAGCCGCCGGCGGATCTCCTTGGGTGGTGTTGCAATTCACCACCGCGGCGCCACTGCTCGATCATTTGGCGAGCCTCGAAGGCGAGCTGCGGGAGGTTGCCCGACTGGTCAGCGGCTCCGGTCCGCGAGCCCACTTCCAGATCGACTGGCGACCCGCTGGGGAGATCGCCGACCCCGGCCAGCTGGCCTTCTTGCTCAAGCGTGCCGCGGTGACCATCACCGGTACCAACAGCGACGCTCGGGTATTGGCCGGCCCCCTGCCGGCGCGACCCGCAGACCTGCGCACTCTCTATGGCGAAGAAGTAGCCGCCTATCTCGACGGCATCGCTCTGACCCCGGCCGCGCCAGCCCAATTGAGCCAAGCCCTGGCCACCCTGAGGGAGCTCGATCCGGGCAAACCGGTGGTGCTCGACGCCTACGACTGGCCCAACCCAGCCGCCCGCACACTTCCCTTGGCCGCCGAGGCAGCACGCCAAGGAATCGCCGTCACCCTATTTAAATTCGGCGACCGCGAGGCCGCTGAGCTGCTGCCGCTGAAACTGCTGGCCCGCGAATTCCAGGGCGACCTGGCCTACGATCCCTACTCGATTCCCAGCGGTGTCGACGGCGCCTGGACTTTTGTCCGCGGCAGCGACTTGGGGTTGCGCCTGATCGTCGAGTCGAGCAACGAATCGCCGCTGTTGAAGTTCGACGACAATCAACTCAAGGCGCCGACCTTGATCGACCTGAGCAGCGGTGAAGAGAGGCTTATATTCGGCCAGAGTCGCACCCGCGATGGCTTCCAACTTCCGTTGACCGACGTTGGTCAAGTCGCCCTGCTGCGGCTCGAACGGCTCAGCGCCAGCGAACTCGAGGGAATCGAAGAGGAACTCACGGTCGAGACCGAGCGCCAACTGCCAGTCGAAGAGATTCTGCGCCGACTGCAAGCTTTCGAAGACGCCCAGGCGCGGCGGCTGACCCACTACACCGCCACCAACACTCAGCACCTGCGCTTTCGCCTCGGCAATGGGGTGAGGTCCATCGAAGCAACATTCGAGGGCGACTTCTTCTATCGCCGCGGCGAGGGATTCGATTGGGCTTGGCAGAACTTGTACATCAATGGGGTGCGCTGGAAGAGCGACCGGCTGCCCGAGATACCGCTGATCCAGCCCGAGAAAGCCGCCGCCCTGCCGCTCGAGATCAGCCTGACCAAGGACTATCGTTACCGCCTACGCGGTACTGGCGAGGCCGAGGGCCGCGATTGCTGGATCATCGACTTCGCACCGCTGGTGGCCGAACCGGGCCTGCACCAGGGCACCGTATGGGTCGACCGCGAGATCTTCGCCCGAGTCAAGACCCGAGCCCTGCAGGTCAACCTGGAAGGCGAGGTGATCTCCAATGAAGAAACCATGATCTTCTCGCCGGTCGCTGCCGATGGGCAGCCCAGCGTCTGGACGGCCGAGGCCTTCTACCTGCCTCTGCGCATCCTCGGCCAGCAGCTGTTGTCAGTGCTCAACGCCACCACTCAGCTCGAGAAAGAAACCAGGCTCACCGCCGTGGTTATCAACCCCGAAGACTTCGAGCGCCGCCGCGCCGCCGCTTGGCAGTCCGCGGCCACCATGGTGCGCGACACCGAGCAGGGATTGCGCTACCTGGTCAAAGACGACGATGGCCAACGGGTGGTCAAAGAAGGCTTCGACGCCGATCGCGTTTTCCTCCTCGGCGGCGTTTTCTACGACCCCTCGCTCGACTTCCCCCTGCCGCTAGCCGGCATCAACTACCTGTCGCTCGACTTCCGCGGCAGCGGCAATCAAGTCAACGTATTCTTCGCCGGTGCTCTGTTGCAAGCCAACATCGCCGAACCGCGTTTATTCGACAGCAAGTGGGACGCTGGGGCCAGCGTCTTCGGCTTTTTCCTGCCCACCAACGATAGTCTCTACAGTGATGGGATCGAGATCGATGAGCAAGAGATCAAGAGCGCCAATGGCCTCTTGGCCGTCTTCCTCGGTCGGCCGCTGGGTGAATTCACCAAGCTAGATTTCACTTACAGTCTAGGTTTCGAAACCTTTTCCGACGCCGACGACACCGCCGAAGAGTTCACCCTGCCCGAAGACACCCTCACCCAGACAGTGCAGGTCGACCTCAGCTACAGCCGCTGGGGTTGGCGCTTCGCCGCCCAAGGCAGCTGGAATCAGCGTGACGACTGGCAGCCCTGGGGGTTGCCGGGCAACCCGGACTTCGATACCGAAAAAGAAGATTACACGCGGTGGAACGTGTCATTGGCCAAAACCTTCTGGTTGCCCAAGTTCACCACCTTCGGCATCGCGGTCGAGCATCTCGACGGCGCCGATCTCGACCGCTTCAGCAAGTACGACTTTGGGTTCTTCAGCAACACCTCGGTGAACGGCTACCAGAGTGGCCTGGTGCGCGCTTCAGAAGCCGATGGCCTGCACCTGACTTATGGCCTTAACATCGGCGACGTTTTCCGCTTCGAAGTCGAGGCCGACGCGGTGTGGGCCACCGATGAACTCACCGGGCTCGACCGCGAGCTGCTGGCCGGCGTGGGTCTTGAGGGGCAGGTGATCGGCCCCTGGCGAACCCTGGTCAATTTCTCCCTTGGCGTGCCGGTCGCCGGGCCAGCCGAGGACTTCGTCGGCCGCATCTTCTTCCTCAAGCTATTCAGCAAGTAGGTCCTTGGCCCGCCGCCCCGAAGATCGCCCCGATCGCCTGCCGGTCGAGCCGCCGGAGATGGAAATCACCGACGTGCTCGACCTCCACTGCTTCCGCCCAAAAGAGATCGGCGACTTGGTCGAGGGCTATCTGCGGCTTGCCTCGCAGCAAGGCTTGCGCCGCGTGCGGCTGATCCACGGCAAGGGCATCGGCGTACAGCGCAGCCGCGTGCATGCCATCCTCGAACGCCAGCCCCTAGTGGTGGCCTGGGGCAATATGCCGCCCGAGGCGGGGGGTTGGGGGGCGACTTGGGTGGAGCTGGGAAAGAACGGGCAGACCACCAAAGACCTTTCCCCACGTCTTTCCACCAACAGTGCCCAGCGGTCCAATCTTGACCGCAGGAAGTATGACTGAGGGTATGCACCGACCCTCTCAGGGTACATCGCAGAGCCTTGACGCCATAGCAGCCCGCTACCGTGTACCCTGGCGGGATAATTTCCGGCACGGCTGAACCAGTTCTGCTTTGCCAGAGAGTCTACTCCTGTCTAGAGAAGTACTCATTCCGGACTTCTCGCTTCTGCCCACAATTGGAGAGAATCGCTCAAGTCCCTCGCCTAGTTGCCTAGCAGCAAGGCGAAGAGTCTTCAATGAAGCCCAAAGTACGGATCCGCTGCTAGCTTGGTGGCACCGCCTGCACAGAGCGACCGCAGTGGAGCGGCCTCAGGAGAGGTGGGTACAGGGGAATTCGATGGCTACAGATCCCGCTTTGAACGTCCCAAGTGAATTCAGATTTGGCACATCGCTCGAACCCGGAGGTTGATCGTTCTTCATTGTGGGCGAAGTCCCAGCCTTCGCCCACACCGAAGTTTCTTGCGGATAGTTTCTAGTTCGCTCGATGCAGAAGTAGTCCAATCGAGGCGGTTGAGCTCAACCAGCGCTGCTTCCACCGCTTCGTTCGTGTCGCAGGACATCATCAGTCTTCCCATGTCACTGATAACAGCCCTAGCTTCGCCCAGCTCCCCTAAAGCAATCTTCACCTCGACAAGATCCACGCTTGCAAGAGCAGTGTCTATCGGATTGATACCGGCGAAGAGCTCCATCGCCAATGAAACACGTGCCTCGGCCGCTTCAAGGTTACCAATAGACTGCTGGATCATTGCATCGGTCCAGAGCAGCCACGCCTCTAGATATGGTGCACCGCCATGCGGCAGAAAAGTCCTCGCGGTTTGCAACTGAACATCAGCTTCAAACGGCATTTTCTTTCGTGCAAACCAACCGGCAGCACACTGGTGCATGCTAATTGATCGAAGCCAGTTCGAAGAACCCTTCAGGAGATCCAGGTACCAGCCGAGAAGTCGATCGTCCATTTCATCTAGTTCAACCAAACAGCGAGCAGTCGCTACTTCTGCTTCAAGGTAGCAAGCCGAGTCGCCCAGCGCCAACCGCCGAGCCTCCTTGTAGTACCTCTGTGCTTTGGAATACTCTCCAAGTGCGAAAATAATCTGCCCGCCGGTCATAAAGGAAATGAAGGAACCTCGCCCGCATGATGGCGCCACCATGCTGTAGGCCGCACTCTTCGCAGCCGTCATCCAGCCGCCTAGCTGATTGGCGCTTACCAAAGCCCTGCTTGCCTTCAAGACTCCCGCACAGCAACCGCCGCGTCCTCCGACCCCCTCGACCAAAGACTGGGCCAACTCCGCCGAGGCACCCGGATCTCTGAAGCGAACGAAGGCTAGGTGCTCACAAGCTACCTCCACCGCCTGCAACGTTCTCCAGCACTCTTCCTCTCGAAAATGCTGGGCCAGCGCCGCCTCCGGTAACACTTCGAGCAGCAACTGAAGCCTGTGCGGCTCCGTAGCGCAGCAGGAGGCAGTCTCGCCAAGGAACGCCGCACGCAGAGCAGCACTGACCCCTGAATCGCCACGACTGGTACCGAGGAACTCGGCGGGGTCGAGCCCGGTCACCCTATTGAAGAACTCTTTGGGCGACACCCTCATCGCCGCCAGCACCAGATCTAGGCTGGGCAAGCTCATCGCGCCAGTGTTCAGCGCGCGACTCAAATAGCCAGTGCTGAGGCCAGCTCGGACATCGATTTCTCCCTTCAGCAGCGCGTGAGCCTCGACCATCCGGCTCAGAACTTCGATCACCCTTGATAGTAGCTTCCCCTCCATCACATGACGCTCCTATTTTGATTCCCGCGAAGCCTAACACGACAGGCAGATAGACAATCGAGTCAGCAAGAATGCTGATCCACCTGCCGCCATACCGCGATGATCTCAGCATCTTTGCTGATTCTTCTAAATTTTGCTCAGAGAGATTCGCCTGCCCTCTAGGCTCTTGGCATGCCTGAATCGTTCCCACTCGAAAGTAGATCGCCCCGATGACCGACAACCAAATCCAAGCCGCCTTGAGCCCCCTTAGCGGCTGGCACCGCGCCGAAAACGCGCAAGCGATCGGCAAGCACTACCTGCTCGACACCTGGCGCGACGCCATGATCTTCGTCGACTTCGTTCTCTTCACCGGCGAGCGGCTGGCGATCACCCCGCGAATCGTCATCGTTGGTCGGCGGCTCAGTGTCCAGATCGGGCCACGACCCCCAGTCAGCCTGAACAGCAGGCATTTCGAGTATGCCCACTCCCTCGACCTCCCATGCGGATCCGGCGGTTAAACCCTGAGGTCGCTGGAGCCCTCTCTCAGGGCCGGGCATCTCTCCCGGCCCTGAGGCTTTTTTTTCACCCGGTCATGACACTCACCTGGAGAGCAGCAATGAAACCAGAACGCATCCAACTCGGCTTGCAGGGCTTGGTCCACTGGCGTCAACCTAGTACCGCCGACCAGGTCATCAGCCGGCAGATCGGCCTCGCCGACTTCACCAGCGCCAGCGACCTGCTGCGCAAGAGCCTAGTGCTGGCCAAGAAGCTGGAGATGCCGCTCGATCTACACCTCCAAGGCAGCACCTTGGAAGTGCGCCTGCCCTGTGCTCCAGAAACCGAACTCACCGAGCGCCACCTTTTCCTGGCCCGCGCCATCGAGAGCCTCGCCGCCGAGGGAGAGCAGCGGGCACCCCGCCAAGTCAATGACCGCCGGTGAACTTTTTCGACGCCTGTTGTAACGAAGCCGGCCATTTTACGCCTATAGATACTGAAGCGACTCTCCGAAACCCGCGTCCGCGAAAGGAGCAAACCCCAATGCCGAGCCATCACCTCCCTCTTGCCTTGCCGGTTCTTCTACTCACCGCCCTGCTCACCCTGCCATCCCCGACCCAGGCTCTCGACCTGACCTTCGACAGTCACGCGGCCACCGCCGTCGGCTTGGCGGCCGACACCCCGGTGGCCTGGCTGTGGACCGGGCGGGTGGTCGAGGGCTATTCCACCCGCGTTGAACTCGAAACCCGCGCCGGCTTGGCCGACCGCTCTGGGGCGGTGCGGCTCCAGAGCGAGCGCCCCTTGCCTGAGCAATCGATTTGGGCCTTGGCTGACCTCCGCAGCGGCGACCTGCTGCTCGACTGGCCAGCGGCCTCGCAAGCCAGTCTGCTGGAACTACCCGCCGTGGACCTGGACCCCGACCGCCTGGCCCTCGCCGGCCGCCGTTTCCAGGCCCTGCTGATCCGTCCCGGCGTCGGCGCCTGGTCAGCCTTGGTGACCGATGGCGGCGACGCCGATGCCGACGGCGAACAGAATGCCAGCGTCACCGTGGCGGTGGAGCATTTGCTGCCGCTGAATGAGGAGACCCCCTCCGCCGCCGAGCGCTTGCGGCCGGGTGATCGCCTGCTGCTGGCCGACCCCGACCACCTACGTCTGTGGGTCGCCGCTATCGATCGCGAGTCGTTCAAGGACCCATCGCCCGACACTTCACGCTGAGCCCCGAGGAAAAAACTATGAAAACTACCCCCCAGCCCTTCCGTCTGCTCTCCACCGGCTGCCTGCCGGCTTTGATTCTGGCTCTGCTGCCAGTGCTCTTCCTCTTGTTCCCAGCGATCTCTCATGGTGCGCAACAGCACCCCACCAGCGAGCGTGGATTCACCCCCGAGAAAGCCTACGCCTTTGGCGATATCGATCACGTAAGCCTCTACAACGGCGCCCTCACCCTGACCCTCCCCATCGGCCCCACCTACCGGGTGGGTCGCGGCCTGTCCTACTCGCTGACCTTGGTCTACAACTCTAAATTGTGGGATTGGGAAATCGAGTGCGGCACGGGAAACTGCGACTCGGTGGCCTGGGCCAACCGCGACAGCAACAGCGGCTTGGGTTGGCAGCTTTCCCTCGGAAGGCTGGTGCCGCCGCTGACCCCGCCGCGCAACGACACGCCTCGCTGGTTATACATTTCAAGCGATGGCAGCGAGCACTTTTTTTACGACACGCTGGCCAACGAAGCCCCGGTGGCCAACGTCTACTACAGCCGCGACAGCACCTACTTGCGGCTCAAGAAGGCGGGTAGCCAGTGGCAGCTCGAAGACGGCAGCGGTGTCACCCACACCTTCAACGCCAATGGCGACCTGCGGCGGCAAGAGGACGCCTTCGGCAACTACCTGACCATCGGCTATGACGCCAATACCTGGGATATCGCCGACAGCACCGGCCGCACCCACACCCTGACCTTCGCCAACAAGTTGCTCGACGGCGCCCAAGTGCCGCACCTCACCCGCGCCAACCTGGCGGCTTTCGGCGGTCAGCGGGCACTTTGGAACTTCACCTACCAGCTCGCCACCGTCGACCGACCCGTCCCGTCGCCGAACGCGGGCGCCTACGCAGCGCCGAGAGCGCACTTCCTGACCAAGATCTCACTGCCCCACGGCCAGAGCTACGAGATGGGGCCGGTGGCACAGCGCTATCACCTGTCGCGTGTCACGGACCCGCGTAGTGTCGGTCAGATCAAGGCGGTCGATTTGCCCACCGGTGGCCTGGTGGCCTGGGCGTACGAGAACTACAAGTTCTACACCAACGGCGAACCGCTGACCGGTCCGGGGCGTCCGCGGCTTGAGTTTCAGCTCTCCTCAGGGGTCAGCTCGCGGCGCCTGATCGACACTACCGGCGGCGAGTTGGGCAAGTGGACCTACGATCAGGTGGTGACCTCGGAGGGTGGCAACCCGGCGGTCGAGTCGATCACCACGGTCCGGGCACCCTCGGGTCAGCGGACGATCCACTTTTTCTCGACCTACCAAGGGGGCACCACCAGCGTCGCCACTGCCAACGAACTCGATCTGGGGCTGCCCTTCACGCCGAAGAACCCGGTGGGTGAGCGGCGCCTGTCGCAGCGGGTACTGTCGGCCGGCGGCACCGACCTTCGCCGGGTCGAGGTAGGCTATAAACGCGATGCCCCCGCGCCAGTGAGGGATGAGCAGGTCCGTGGTCAGCTCGCCCCCGCGGCGCGTGACCGTAATCAACGAAAGTTCGTCACCCGCACGATCTACAAGGACGACGGCAACAGGTACGCCGAGGACCGCATGTCGGGCTATGACGGCGTCGGCCACTATCGGCGCACAGTGCGCAAGGACAACTTCGACGGGGTGAAGACGCGCAACCAGTTCACCCGATATCATCCCGGCGGCATGCCCAACACCAACCAAGACTGGGTCCTCGGAACCTACACCTACCAGACCACCGTCGACACCGGTGGCGCTACCTTGCGCCGTGACACCTGCTTTGATCCGGCGACCGGCTTCTTGAAAGTCGAGCGTGTGCGCAAGGCCAACCCCTTGCCAGGCTCGGACGACGTGGTGCGCACGATGAGCTACGACCGCGATCCCGGTAGCAAGATCGAAACCGTGGTCGTGCGCCATTTCGGCGGTGATACGGGCGCCGTGGCGGCGCCCGGCGACGTTTGCGCGCTGAATCCGGCGCACAGCACCAGCCACGTTGCCCTGGAGCACAAGTGGCAGTACGGCTCGGGCCGCTCAAGCCAGTACTTGAAACTCGATGGCAGCCGCTTCTCCTTCTTCGAAGTGCTCCAGGCGGTGGATCGGAACAGCGGCCTGATCAGTGCTAGCACCGACCGCTCTGGAATAGTCACCGGTCTCAAGTATGACCTTCTTGGCCGCCGAACCGAATTCAAGCCCTCCGCCGGCCATGGCGCATGGACGCTCTACGCCTACACCAACACCTTCAACTCGGCCGGCCCCGGAGTCGAGATCCGTCAGATCGACCGCGATACCAGCGCCGCGTTGGCCAAGCGCGAGCTACGTTTCGACGGCATCGGCCGGCTGATCCTGGAGCGCCAGCGCCAGCCCGGCGGGCTGTGGGCCAACCGGGTGACCGCCTACAGTGGAGAAGGTTGGACTCAGAGCGAGTCCGAGTGGTACCGCCCCGCGGGCACCGTCCACCGCACTTATTTCGATTACGACGCCTTTGGTCGGGTGACCAAGATCGTGCCGCCAGACGGCGCTACCCACGATGTGAGAGTGACCTACGTTGGCGATCGGCGGGTGAAGCGCTGGGGGCGGGTGGGGACCTCGGTGGCTGGCAACGGCAGCGTGAACCAAACCCAGTTTGCCACCGAAGAGATCTATGACGGCTACGGCCGGCTGGTGCGGGTGTCCGAGCCCGCGGGCGGCCTGCTGGCGACCTACTTCTACGACTCCGGCGATCGGCTGAAGCAGGCTAATCTGAAGGGTGGAAGTACCACCCAGATTCGTACCTTCGAGTACGACGGCCGAGGCTTTCTCCTCTCCGAGAATCACCCCGAGGCGCAGCAGATCACTTACAGCAACCACGATTCTCGCGGCAAGGCCCGCCGGCGGGTGCAGGCCGGCGTCGACCTGTCCTACACCTTTGATCGGGCCGAGCGACTGACCCTGATGCGCGAAGGCTCGGCCGGCAATAGGGTGCTCAAAGAGCTGACCTACGCCACCACCAACGTGGGCAGCAACCGACGCCGAGGCAAGCTAGAGAAGGCGGTGCGCCATAACTACGTCTTTAGCCCCCTCCTCCCCGGCAAGGTGCTCGACGCGAAAGTCACCGAGATCTACACCTACAAGGGCCGCGACGGCCGGGTCTCAAGCAGGCGCACCCGCGCCGAGGTCAACGGTACGCTAGTGACCGACTTCAACCAGTCGTGGATTTTCGACGGCCTCGGCCAGGTAACCCAGCTGGGCTACCCGCGCTGCTCCGGCATCCCAAATTGCCCCAACGTGACAGCGCCCTCGCCCAACCGCAGTTTCATTCGTGCCCAGGGTTACCTGGTAGCGGTGCCGGGCTACGCCAGCTCGCTGACCTACCACCCAAGCGGTATGATAGCCAACGTCGTGCATACCAACGGCCTCACCGATGTTTGGGACGAAGACCGAGGCCGGCCACGGCCGAGCAGGATCAGTGTCACCGGCACGGTAGCCGCCAGCTTGGGTGACCACAGCTATGACGGATCCGGAAACCTGGTCCGCCGCCGCTTTGCCGGCGTCTTCGACGATCATTACACTTACGACGGCTTGAACCGAATCAAGGTCTTCGAAGATTCCTCCGGCGACCAAGGCTATCAATACGATCCGTTCGGCAATCTGACCGGCATCACCGGAGTCAACGGCCGCACCTTGGCCGTCAATCGAGCCACGAACCGGCTCAGCGGCGCGGTGGTCTACGACGGTCGCGGTAACATCCTCGCCTGGGGGTCGCAGCTTTATTCCTACGATGCTTTAGGCATGATGAGCACCCGCAACTATCCCGAGCACACCTACATCTACACCGCAGACGAAGAGCGCTTGTGGACCTTCCGCTGGCAGGGCTCCTTCGAAAGCCTGGTCGAGACCTGGACCGTCCGCGATCTTGACGGCAAAGTGCTGTCGATCTTCGAGAACCCCAAAGGCACCAATCCCTGGACCTTCCTCAAGGATTACGTCTATCGCGGCGGCAAGCTGCTGGCCACCGACACCGCCTTGACGAGCCGCCGGTCGCGACAGCACTTTAGCCTTGACCACCTGGGCAGTTCGCGGCTGACTACCGACCGCAACGGTGCGCCGATCGCCAGCCACACTTACTACCCGTATGGCGAGGAGGTGGGCGCCGCCTTCGACTCCGAGCAGCTCAGGTTTACTGGGCACGAGCGAGATTTTGCTGGCGGGACTTTTGACCTCGACTACATGCATGCTCGGCATTGCAGTCCGCATTTGGGCAGGTTCATGAGTGTTGACCCCGAGGCCGCGAATGTCGACAGAGGACTACCACAAACCTGGAATGCATTCACCTACGGGTTGAACAATCCACTCCGATTCGTTGACCGAGACGGTCGCAAGATCTCTCTTGCGAGCCTCACCGACGAACAAAAAACAGAGCTTGTGGAACAGCTCAGGGAGAAAACAGGTCTCGATCTAAGCCTCACCGACGATGGGTTACTTGTCTCAGGAGGGGCTCTCACCGGCGCAGACGGGTCTTCCCAAGGCAGTGCGTTGGCGGCCGATTTTGTCTCTGATGCGATCAATAGCAGCACTGTGTTTTCAGCGCTGCCGAGAAATAGTTCCACCGCCACTTTCATGGGAAGAGCGATAGGCAACCTGATTTTTCTGGACTATGACGATATCGCAAGAATCAAGCATGGCAACAATTCACCTGCTACTTTTGACGCAGGAATGATCTTTCTGCACGAACTAGCACACGTTTTCTTAGGCCTGAAAGACCCACCAAAATCCATGACCATAAGGCACCCCTCAGTAAAAGGTGCCACGGTAATCAAAATGAACAAAATTCGCAAACAGCTCGGTTTGGAAATGAGAGGTCAATACACTGCTGCGGCTGATCAGACAGGAAAGCCCTATTTACCTTTTAGCAAGGGGCCTATTTATGTTTCGCGATAGAAAGCTGTTGTGCTGGATAGCATCGGCGTGCGCTCTTTTAGCACTTGGGTGCTCCTTGGCGTCCTTGTTCTCCGGGCCAGCGCTTGTGGTGGTTCATCTAGAGGGAGGTCCCGCGCCAATAGCTACAGTCTTGAGTATTCGCAGCGATGGGCATTGTTCCTGCCGAAGAGGCGGGATAAAGACCGAAGGTAGAGTTGAAATGGAGCGCGTTTTGGTAGTTCTAGAGCTAGCCCGTGGTGCTGCTCTCTGGGACAACCAAGACCCTTCGGTGTTTGATGTTGAGGAATTGGGTTTCTATTTTGACGGCGGTGAAAGTACTTTTTATCCTGAACGGCTTTCCCCGGAAGAGCAGTCGCTGCTCAAGGAACTCGACATGCACTTCGCTAAGATCTGTGGCATAGAGCAGTTTATGAACGACCGAGCTTATTAGGGCTTCGCGCCGCCGCTCGGCTCATGCCGAATCAGAGCAAGCAGGGCGGCGGCAAGTTGACATCTGTCGTCAACTCAAGAGATTCAGGGTTGAGTCTGATGCGATGTTTAGCGTAAATTTGTCATTGATGAGCGACTTCAACGGCGCTGCAGCGGTCGGCGAGTTCTTCGGTAGGCTGTTGTCAAGAATGCGCAATGTTTTGCGACCTACCTAACGGACCAGCGCCCTCGCCCAACCGCAGCTTCACCCACGCCCAGGGTTACCTGGTGGCGGTGCCGGGCTACGCTAGTTCGCTGACCTACCATCCAAGCGGTATGATCGCCAACGTCGTGCATAGCAATGGCCTCACCGATGTTTGGGACGAAGATCTAGGCCGACCCCGGCCGAGCAGGATCAGTGTTACCGGCACGGTAGCCACCAGCTTGGGTGATCATAGTTACGATGGATCCGGAAACCTGGTCCGCCGCCGCTTTGCCGGCGTCTTCGACGATCATTACACCTACGACGGCTTGAACCGAATCAAGGTCTTCGAAGATTCCTCCGGCGACCAAGGCTATCAATACGATCCGTTCGGCAATCTAACCGGCATCACCGGGGTCAACGGCCGCACCCTGGCCACCAACCGCGCCACCAACCGGCTCAGCGGCGCGGTAGTATATGACGGTCGCGGCAACATCCTCGCCTGGGGCTCGCAGCTTTACTCCTACGATGCTTTAGGCATGATGAGCACCCGCAACTATCCCGAAGACACCTACATCTACACCGCCGACGAAGAGCGCCTGTGGACCTTCCACTGGCAGGGCTCCTTCGAGAGCCTGGTCGAGACCTGGACCGTCCGCGATCTCGACGCCAAAGTGCTAACGATCTTCGAGAATCCCAAAGGCACCACCCCTTGGAGCTTTCTCAAGGATTACGTTTACCGCGGCGGCCAGCAGCTGGCCGCCGACACCCACTTGGCTAGCCCTCGGTCGCGACAGCACTTCAGCCTTGACCACTTGGGCAGTGCCCGACTGACCACCGATCGCAACGGCACGCCGATCTTCAGCCACAATTACTACCCCTATGGCGAAGAAGTAGGTGCCGCCTTCGACTCCGAGCAACTCAGGTTTACCGGCCATGAGCGGGACTTTGCTGGCGGGACCTATGATTTGGACTACATGCACGCTCGGCATTGCAGCCCGCAGTTGGGTCGGTTCTTGAGTGTGGATCCGATACTGTCATCCGACGTACAGAGTCCTCAAAGCTGGAACCGCTTCGCCTACGCTTTAGGGAACCCACTAGCTTTCATAGATGAAGATGGTCTCGAAGTAACCTACTCCACTGAGAACCTGCGGAAGTTCTACGAGAAAGCCGCTGCAAAGAACTCTCTAGCTGCCGCGACGTTGGAGCTGTTTTCGGGTGACCTGAACCTGGCAATCCGGGAGGTCTCGGGTAGCCTTGGGACAGCCGAAGGGCAACTTATAGCAGGGGAATTCGTGGCCACGTTGACCGATGTCTCTTACGATGGGAACATCGATGAGATGGATGCAAAAATTAAACAAGGAGCAGCTGTTTTCTTTGACTCTACTCCAGAGTACGTCACTGGAGTGACGTACTCTAAAAACACAACGATAAGCCTAGTCAAGGCTGCTGATGCCCAAGCAAAGCTTCATGAGTTGGGGCACGCCGATCAGTTTGCTAGAGACCGGTTGCAGTTCTTTAATGATTCCCACAAAGCAACAAGGTCTAATAGGGCGCGCAACAAACAGCCTGGCGAAATGTACGCGACCAAGTACTCTAACTCTACTTTGTCAGATTCCCAGAGCCGGGAAATGTCCCGTCTCGCGCCCGTCGTTTCTGGTAAGCAGACCTAGTAGCAGCCTGTCGTCGCTGATGTCGTTGTTCCATGAGATGTAGCACTTCATCAAGGCCAACATCCCGTCTTGGTAGGACCTTGGCCAACAAGATCTTGAGGTCAGTACAGCTGAGCAAAGGGTGGGTCGATTGATGTTTCTGGCGTTGTTGAAGGAGAAAGAGCAGGGCCATCATGACCAGCGCCATGTGGTGATGCCAAGCCTTCCAGCTGCGGGCCTGGTACTCGGCCATTCCGGCCTCTCTCTTGGCGTCTTGAAAAGTGCGCTCGATCCAGTAGCGCTGACGCTGGATCTGGGCGAGCCGGCCTGCCGGGGTCTCGGCGGGTGCATTGCTCAGGCTGTATTTCAGGCTCGCAGGATCGCTGGGATCGCGGGTCACCAACAGGTGCCAGCAGCGGGCCGAGGCTTCTCGGCCATCCCACAGCCAGACCATGCCTCGCATCACATCCAGGTGCAACTCGCCTTTCGTCGTATGACGAATCCACTGCCGCTTCCAAGCCGACTCCGGCCGTTGTGCCAACCAAGCATCCACTCGCATAGGTTTCATCTGGGTAACTCGTCGGCGAGAACGTCCCGACGGCGAAGTCGGAATCTTCGGCTTCGGGTCTTCGGCGTAGATGCGTTGATCGCGATGGATATCGATGACGAAGACTTCGCCCGCGTCGTCCAGGCCCCGAAGAAATGCTGGGTTGTTCCCATAACCACCATCAGCGGCAACCCAACGAAAGCGAAGGCCCTGAGCCCGCGCTCTGTGGACCATCTCAAGAGCCAATTCCGGCTTGGTTTGAAACGTTCGTGCCGATTCCGGAACACCCGCTTGACGGCAGCGCTTCGGCGAGTTGGTCCACTCGCGGGGCAGGTACAACCGGGCATCGATCAAGGACGCGCGATTGCCGTGACCGAGGCTGGCGAAAACGCCCACCTGACAGCTGTCGGTCTTGCCCCGAGTTCCGCACCATTGCCGGGCCACTCCGACAGATTTCTTCCCCTTCTTCGGGAAACTCGACTCGTCGATAACCAGGCACGAATCCAGGGTGCCGCCCAGCTCGGCATCGACTCCCGCAGCAACCTGGTCCATAACCTTTTGACTCTCCCAGTCCGACACCGACAGGAAGTGATGCAAAGCTTGGGAATCGGAATCGGGGACAACTTCAGCCATTTGCAGCATGGTAGCGCATCGCGCCTGCATCAGGCCGCAAAGATACTGCCCCGCCTGCGGCAGCACACTGCGTGTAAAGCGAGAGAAACAAAGGGCAAAGCCCTGGGCAAAATCCCAGAACTCGCGCCCCAGATTTTGGTAGGAAACTGGGGCATCGCTGATCTCCGAACGACTAGGGAACTGGGGGCTCAAGCTGAGCCATGAGTTCCTCCACGGGTTTAGTGACGGCCTTCATCGGGGCCGACAATACAGGATAAAGCCCTTGTCGTCAACAATTTAAGTAATCTGACAAAGTAGAACTAAGAATGCTGCAAAGCGTGATAAATCTAGAAAGGGCAAGAAGGCCAAGAAAAAGAAGGGGGATGGGTAACGACACGGAACTTCTTCTGGTTTAGCGTGTTCTGTTGAGCTGCTTGGATCGATTGCATGCAGGCGAAGGTGATTTGCCAGGAGCTACAAGTAACGGCAATAAGGTGGTTAACGATGCGAAACTACATCAATGTTCTTCTTTTTACTACAGTGCTACTAGTGAGTCCATTGACGGCAACGTCCGTCATTCGCGATGATCTCGTAGAGATAACAGAGGCTACGTTCAGATTCAGCGCCCACCTGAGTTTCGGCGCTGACGATGAACTCAAACCACTGGCACGGAAACTGGATTTGGCCGGAAACGGAGGGCGATTCGAAAAACAGCTGAAAAAATGCGGCGTAACAGTGATTGATGGCGGAGGTAGTGGTTCAATTCATGTTGATGTCTACTTATGGCCCAGAGAACGTGCCGGCGCGGAAGACGATCGAGTATTGGTTTCCGTCAGTGTCTACGTGACGCGAAAGGGGTTTGTTGAAAGGGACGCCGGGACAGACCCAGCCTACATCGAGATCTGGAGTCAGTTGAACATCTTTGAACTCGCTAGAGGAGATGTTATCTCCACCGTCCTCGGCGAAACTGAAGATTGGCTCGGCATGCTGTGCTCACAAATTAGAGCTGCCAGGGACTATGTCCAACGATAGTAGTGCGTAGAATCGGGGGTTCGCTAGTGGGACTCCCGACTCTCAGCAGTCGCCGGTCTGGCGGGGCATGGAAATCTTCCGAAGAAGACAGCCTCGCACCCACTGGGAAACGCCCCGCCTCCCTCACAGCCCGCCGGCTAAGACGGCAACGGGTTTGCGCCTTCTTCGTTGTCGTCAATGCAAGAAGCAGCTGCCTGAAAGGAGATCTCGACTACATGCATGCCCGGCATTGCAGTCCGCAGTTGGGGCGGTTCTTGAGTGTGGATCCAGCGGTGGGCAGCCGACTCTCCCCGCAAAGCTGGAATCGCTTTGCCTACGTGACCAACAATCCGCTGAACTTCACCGACCCCTTCGGACTCCTCCCCTGTGGAAGCTGGGAGTGCGATGGTGTTATCGATGTAGTCGCCGACTTGCCGTCGCCGAGCGAGTACCTGACGCCCTTCCAAGCCGGTATCGAGTACGAGCTGTTCAAGCGCGAATTTCAGGCACGAAAGAACGGCGACTACCGAGATCCCAACCTGGCGATCATTCGCGCGGTTGCGGATCAGACGCGGTTCATTGCAGATATCGCCGAGACTGCCACAAGCCTGGTAGTCCCGACTAGTACCGCGGAGCTAGGAACCGAGCCGGTGTTTGCGATAATCCCGGGGCCGGTTGACAACATCCTTGGGAGGGCGGCCAAAGGGGGGAGGGCGGCAAGGAAGGGGGTGAGGTCAGCTAAGCAAACCAAGCTCTCGATTAAGAGATCTGAAGAGGATTTACGTCGCAACAAAGAGTTTCGCCGCTGGTTTCACCGCGAATTCAAACCTAGCCAGAGACATTCAAGAGGGCCTCGAAGAAATCCTGAACTCTCAGGAGAGCAGGTTCTTGAGGCTTATGACGAATGGCGGAAACTAGGAGGGCAATGATGTATACGGTTATCCGATTTACGTCAAACTCTGTGACGCAGAGTGTGTATGAGTGCATCGGATCGGAAGTGAATAGTGTTTTTCCCGGCGCTTACAACGGGCTGCGCCGGGCCGGTGACGGATTTGTTTGCGTCGTCTCCAGCTCCGACAGCTGGGCAGATCATCGTGCCGCAATCCTGGAGTTTATTCGTGCTGGCCGATTAGCAATATCGAATGCACAGCACTTGAACGTTGATGTCAGTTTCGATGTTGCCATCGAGCCGGAGGATTTCTCCGAAACGAACGCCTTGTCAGTCTATGTCGATCCTGAGCTTAGCAAAGGTCTTACTATGATGGCCGTGTGTCTCGAACTCTCCGTCTATGGAGGTACTTCTGGTAACGACGGGTGATACTCACGAACGTTGAGCTGCGTGACAATTGTGTTACACCTCACCTCCGCCTCGATGGCCCCAATTATCGTGCCACACTCTTGGGCAAGAGCGCCGGTGAGGGCCGCTCTCCGGTCTTGAGAATAGCGCGAACGTCGGTGCGCCGCTTGGCTTCATTGATCTCACCACTCGCGGCAGCAAGAGCGAGTCGGCGTGCCGGTCGCCGGGCCCGCCGAAGACTTCGTCGGCCGCGTCTTCTTCCTCAAGCTATTCGGCAACTAGGCTCTTGGCGCGCTCCGAGAACCGACCCGATCGCCTACCGGTCGAGCCGTTGGAGATGGCAATCACCGACGTGCTCGACCTCCACTGCTTCCGCCCAAAAGAGATCGGCGACTTGGTCGAGGACTATCTGCGGCTAGCCTGGCAGCAAGGCTTGCGCCGGGTGCGGCTGATCCATGGCAAAGGCATCGGCGTACAACGCCGCCGCGTGCATGCCATCCTGGAACGCCATCCCCAGGTACTGGCCTGGGGCAATATGCCGCCCGAGACGGGGGGTTGGGGGGCGACTTGGGTGGAGCTGGGGGACGCCTGAAGAGCACACCACCGGTAGACCCAAAATAGACCCGACGGGTGCGGAAAATGACTTGACTGCGCATAGCCATATGCGTACGCTTCGCCGGTCAGTTGATTCGCATTTTTTTATTGAGAGTCTTTTCGTCACATTTGATCATTTATGTTCTGGGCGGGTTTTTGAAGCCGTCCACTGGGGAAGTCCCGCACACTTTTTCTTTTGGAGGCTATCCAATGAAGCAACTCACCATTTTCTGCTTCTCTATCGCCTTGGCTCTAATGCCCGTAGCCGCGTTCGGCCAAGCAGCGGTCAACATCGTCTATCCGATCGACGGTAGTACCTACCCGATTGTCGATATCACGCCCATCGGCGTGGTCAGCTCGACCTACTTCACCTCCAGCTTCAGCACCACTTGCCCAGGTGGCCAGAACACAGTCAGGTGGGGTTTTGATGGCAACTCGACAGGCTCGGCTACTTTCTATGATCAGTTCAGTGCCCAGTTTGTTCACAAGCTGGCTGCTGGCGTTCACACCTTCGATGTCGTCAGCTCCTGCGGCTCCGAGACGGTTACCTTCAGGATCGGCTGATAGTAACCTGCCGTGGCGGCATCCTGAAGGGTTGCCGCCACCCGCGGCCGATCCAGCCAACTCGCTGCAGC
The DNA here is from genome assembly GCA_965248925.1 of Candidatus Multivoradales bacterium. Lineage (GTDB taxonomy): Bacteria > Acidobacteriota > Thermoanaerobaculia > Multivoradales > J023 > CBDFLE01. The sequence goes on from CBDFLE010000006.1 coordinate 1,061,785, forward strand.
TAATAGGTGGATCTCCGGCCGCGGTTGAACGAGTCAGCAACTCGCGCTCGTTGGCAGCCTGACTCTCGACCCCGGCTGCTACTCTAGTCGGGTGAAGCCCTCCACTCACCTACTGCCGCGCTTTGCCCGGCGGGCGCTGGCCATCGGCTGGCGAAGACTACTGCGACCGGCGGTGGACCTGGTCTGGGATGAACGCTATAACGCCGCTTTTCCTGATCTACCCAACGACCCTCTAAGGGCCGATCGCATCCTCGCCTTTCTAGCCTCCGAAGGTCTGGTACTGCGGCGCTGTGTGCATCCTCCGCGTGCTGCCTCGATCAACGACCTCGAACGCCTGCACGGCCAGGGCTATCTCGACCGGGTGCAAGACACCGGCGCGCTGACCTCGATCATGGGCAGCGAGATCAACCACGGCCAAGTCGATCGCATCTTGGATCTGCAACGGCTGATGGTCGGCGGCACCCAGCTGGCAACTAGCTTGGCACTACGCAACCGAGCTCTGGCGGTGAACCTAGGAGGAGGCTTGCACCACGCTCACCGGAGTTCCGGCAGTGGTTTCTGTGTCTTCAATGATGTCGCGGTGGCCATCGAAGCACGGCGGGCCAAAGGCTGGCACGGCCGGGTCCTGGTGGTCGACCTCGACCTGCACGATGGCGACGGCACCCGAGCCATCTATCGCCAGGACCCGGAGGTCTACACTTTCTCCATCCACGCTCGCCATTGGGGTGACACCGAGGCGCTGGCTTCGACCAGCATCGAACTCGGCTCCAAAGTCGACGACGCCACCTATCTCGACGCCATCCGCCGCCATCTGCCGGCGATCTTCGAGCACCATCGACCCGAACTGGTGTTCTATCTGGCAGGCTGCGACCCGGCCAAGGACGATACTCTGGGTGATTGGCGCATCTCGCCAGCCGCGATGCTCGAACGCGACCAATACGTCGATCGTCTGACCCGCCAAGGCCGTCGCCGCCTGCCGACCGTCTTGCTGCCCGCCGGCGGCTACGGCCACCAGGCTTGGCGCTATAGCGCCCGCTTTCTCAGTGGGCTGCTGCGCTTCGGCGGACCCCTCGAACCTCCTACGAGCGAGCACATCGCCCTCAAACGCTACCGTTACTTGCAGCGGCTGCTGCGCCGTGAACGCTCCAGTACTCAGACCGACGACTTCAATCTGCGGGCCGAGGATCTGGTGCTTCCCGGCTGGGGGATGCAGCCGGAGACCCGGCTGCTGGGACACTACACGCGCATGGCGCTGGAGCTTACCCTCGAGCGCAGTGGCTTGATCGACCGCTTGCGTGACCTGGGCTATGCGGCTCCAGATCTAGAACTCGATCTGCACGACCCTGCCGGCCAAACGGTGCGGATGTGGGACGGCCCCGATCACCACGAGGTGCTGGCCGAGCTTCGGCTGAATCGCGATCGCCGAAGTTTGACCGGTTTCGAACTGCTGTCGATCGACTGGTTGCTACTGCAGAACCCGCGCGGACAATTCGCAGAGGGCCTCGGGGCCCTCCCCGGCCAGACCCATCCCGGACTCGGAGTGGTCGCCGATGTAGTCGCCATGCTGGCCCTGGCTGGTGAGCAGTTGCATCTGGACGGACTGATATTCGTCCCTTCGCAGCTACATGTGGCGAAGCTCGGGCATGGCCACATGCATTTTCTCGAAGCCGCTGCTGAACAACGCTTCAAAGCCCTGCTCGAGGTCCTCGGTGACCTGTCCACGGCAGCGGCCACTCGGGCTCTTGCCAACGGTAGAGTGATCGACCAGAGCAGCGGCGAGGCGGTTCGCTGGCAGCCGACGGCGATGGTCTTGCCGATCAGCAAGAAGCTGCGCCATTTTCTTTCTGCCCGGCCCCCGGTGGCGCTACCCTCACCACCCGCTTTTCGACTCCTCGACAAGGCCTGAAGTCTATGTTCGAAAGACTGCGCGACTCACGATCCACAGCTCTCGAAGCGGCAGCCTTTTTCGCCCTGACACTGGCCTTGGCGGCTACCTTCTACGCCCGCCATCCAGTGCCCTATGACTCCGACACCTACTTTCACCTAGCCATCGCCCGCCTCTATGCCGCAGAAGGCTTCCTGGATCAGCTGCCCTGGCTGCGCTACAGCCTGCTGCGCGACGGCTTCGGCGACAAAGAGCTCGGTTTTCACGTTTTGCTGGCACCCTTCGCCAGTCTCTCCGATCCACTGGTCGGCAGCCGCTGGGCGTTGGCCCTGCTGAGCGCCGCCTTGGCCACCACCGTGGGTTGGCTGGCCCGCACCGCGATCGGCCCTTGGGGTTGGGCCGTGGCTTTATGGTTGCCCTGGGCCTCGACCGAGCTGAGCTGGCGACTGGTGCGCCTGCGGCCCGAACTTTTGGCCTTGCTGCTGATCTTGCTGGCCTTGCGCGCCGCGGCGCTCGAACGCTACCGCTGGGTCGGCGTCTGGGGCCTGGTCTTCGCCCTCTGCTACACCGCGGTGCACGCTTATGTCGGCTTGTTCGGGCTGATTTTCCTGTGGCTCGGCTGGGCGCGCCGAGACTGGCAGTGGCGGCTGGCCCTCTACCCATGTCTGGGGGCCGGACTGGGTCTGCTGCTGCACCCTAACTTCCCCAAGAATCTGGAAGTGTGGGCGGTGCAGAACGTCCAGTTTTTCTTTCACAAAGGACAACTCGATGTGGGCACTGAGATCCGCCCCAACACCACCGATGTGACCCTGTTGGTCAACCTCGGTTGGATGCTCGGCCTGGCTCTGCTGTGGCGAGCCAGCCGACGGCACGGCGAAGTGCCGAAAGCGGCTCGGCGGCAAGCCGACTTGCTGGGAGTGGCGGGGGTGGTGTTCGCGGCTCTCTATCTGTTGATGGCAAGATTCTCGATCTATGCCGTACCGCTGCTGACTCTGTGGCTACTGTGGGAACTAGCCGCCCGCGGCCGACGGCCTAGCGCCAGGGTGCGATTACCAGGCCGCCGCTACCTGCCGGCTTGGCTCGCGGTGGGCCTGTGTTTGCTGGTCAGCTTGCCCGAGGCTCGACGCCAACTGGCCAACTTCGATCAGCGCACCGACCCCGGCCCCGGCGGCTCTCGCCTGGCCGACCGCCAGGCTTTTGCCGATGCACTGCCTGCTGGCGCGCGGGTCATCGCGCCGTGGGGGCAGACGGCTATCTACTCCCTCTGGGCGCCCCACGGGCTTTACACCAATGTGTTGGAGCCGGCCTTCATGGCGGTGCCTGAACCCGGCGCTTACCGCATCCAACGAGCGATTCTCGATGGCACCCTGACCGATATTCCTCTCGCTGCCGCTGAGCACTTGGACAGCGAGTACCTCGCTCTGGCGATACCTCGTACCGCACCGCTGCTCACCGATCGCCTGGCGGCGGACCCGCGGATCGAGACCTTGCACCGCGGCAGCAACTGGCTGCTGCGCTTCAGCCCGCCGCCAGCAGCCAGCTTCGTGCGCGATTGGCGCTTGCTGCCAGCAGATCTAGCGCCACCCAACGGCAGCGGGCTCGACGCCTACACCCTGGCTCCATACCCTCGCCATCCCCAGCCCGAGCTGGCGCAGCTTGAAGCCTACATCGATGCCCAGCGAGTCGTACCCCCAGGCAGCTGCGCCGCCTTCGCCCGGCGACTCGAAGTCGACCAAGCCGTGCGGATCGACTACGAAATAGCGCCATCCGGTCCCACGGTGATGTGGCTCGACGGAGTGCAATTGATCGAACTCCGGGTGGGAGTCGACGCTGTCCTCGGCCGCGGGCCGCATCTAGAATTGCGGCTTTCCCCCGGCAGCCATTGGCTGGAGGTGTTGACCTGCCCCGCTGCCGGCGACCCACAGAGCGGCTTCTATCTGCTCGCCCATGGCCGCACCTTGGCGCCGCCTACGGACCGCCCGGTCGAGGCCGGCGACCCGCGGCACCGATGATCAACCTGGCACTGCGATTGCGAGTGGTGTAGCCCCAGCCCCACTGCACTAACACCAGCACCCGATTCTGAAACTCTGCCAAGTACATCAGATGCACGAACAGCCAGGCCAACCAGGCAAACAACCCGACAGCCGCCAGCGGCCAATCACGGCCACCGCCAACTGGCGGCCAATGGTGGCCATATTGCCTTTGTCGCGATAGCGAAACGGCTTACAGGTCCGGCCGGCCAGGCGCCGCCGGATGAGCCGCGCAACATAGCGCCCTTGCTGCATGGCCACCGGCGCCAAACTCGATCTCGCTACCCACCACCAGATCACCACCCAGCGCCGACGCCCGAACGCCCGCGGCCCACAGCACGACACCGCAGGAAAGCTCCTCGCTCTCGCCGCGGCTGCGCATGCCGATCACCCCCGCGCCGATCTCCTCTACCTGACAACCTACCCTAACTTCGACCCCCAACCCCTGTAGCCCCTGAACCGCGTGCTGGGCCAGCGTCTCAGAGAACCCCAAAAGGATACGGTCTGCTCCTTCGAGCAGGATCACTCGGGCGGCGGCGGGGTCGATCTGGCGAAATTGGTCGCGCAGCGTGTGACGGGAAACCTCTGCCAAGGCACCCGCCAACTCGACTCCGGTGGGACCTGCGCCGACCACTACAAAGGTCAGTACTTTCATCGTCCTCGGAATCTCCGCGAGTCCTCTACCAGGGCCAGACCTGTCGGTCGTAACAGACCGTCGAACCTCCTTGGACGTGCTATATTCAAAGGGTGAAGGGCACCTTTAGACCATGACTCAGACAACCGCACCTTCCCAGGAAGCCGGCTTGTTGGAACTCGCTCAAGAGCTTCTTCAACTGGAAGATTTGGATCAGATGCTCGACGCGGTGATGCGCCATTCGCTGCGCCTGCTCGAGGCTGACCGCGGCTTCGTGGTGCTCAAGCGGAGCGAGGGATACGACTTCAAAGTGATCCGCAATTGGCGTCGCGAAGAACTCGAGGGCGGCGGGGAACCGGTCAGCCGCTCGATCGTCGCGCGGGTGCTCGCCGGCGGCAAGCCAGTGGTCATCGAAGATGCCCTCTCCGACGAGCGCTTCGCCAAAGAAGAAAGCGTGCTGCGCATGGGCATTCGCTCGGTACTGGCCGCGCCGCTCGAAGACGAAGGCCGCGCTCGCGGGGTGATTTACCTCGAATCGAGCACCCTGAGCCGCTTGTTTGGCTCTCGCCACCTCAGTTTGTTCCAGCGCATCCTGGAAATCTCGCAGCGGGCGCTGGAGCGTTCTATCCGGCAGCTCGCCTTGCAGCAGCGCCTCAGCCTGCTAGAGAAGGACTTTCTAGCGCGGCACGAATTCCCCGGCATCATCACCGCCGACGAGGGATTCATAGAACTGCTCAAGCAGGTGGCGCAAGTCGCCAAGTCTGATCTGCCGATCCTGGTCGAAGGTGATTCCGGCACCGGCAAGGAGCTAATCATCCGCGCCCTGCACCTGAACAGTCCACGCGCCCAAGGGGCTTACGTGCCGGTGAATTGCGCGGCAATCGCTCCTGAGCTGATCGAGTCGGCCCTTTTCGGCCACCTGAAGGGCTCTTTCACCAGCGCCGACCGCGCCAACCCGGGCCTGATCGCCTCGGCCGACGGCGGCACTGTATTTCTCGACGAAGTCGGTGAGCTACCGCAAGCGGCGCAGGCCAAGCTGCTACGAACCCTACAATTCGGTGAGATTCAGCCGGTGGGCGCGGTGCGTCCGCTCACCGTCGACGTGCGTTTCCTGGCGGCCACCAACCGAGATCTGGAAGCCGAGGTCGCGGCCGGTAACTTTCGCGAGGACCTGCTCTACCGGCTGAACGTGGTCACTCTCCAGCTACCACCGCTGCGCGATCGGCCGAACGATATTCTGCCGCTCTTTTACCACTTCTTGAAACGCACTTCGCAGCGTGCCGGTAGAACTGCTCCCGAGGTGTCGCCGCGCCTCGAACGGGTGTTGCAGCAGCATGCTTGGCCCGGCAATGTGCGGGAACTGGAGAACGAAGTCAGCAGGCTAGTGGCGGTGACTCCTGAAGGCGAGCCGTTGTTGGTCGATCGGCTGTCACCGCGGCTGCTCAAGGCTCTCTTCGGTGATCAGCCGATCCCCACCGAAACAGCGCCGGAACCAGCCCGGCAAAGCACCGACCCTGAGCTTGAGGACCGGGCACCGACCAGCCTCGCCGAGCACGAGAAAGAACTGATCGAGCACACGTTGCGCGCCGAGGGTTACAACAAGACCCGCGCCGCCAAGCGCCTCGGTATCAGCCGTGAGGGCCTGCGCAAGAAGATGAAGCGGCTCGGCATGGAGCCCGAAGTCGAGACCATTTCAGCCGCTCTCAAGCAACACCGAGGCGATGCTCGCCTGGCTGCCGCGGAACTAGGAATGAGCTTGGATCGCCTGCTCTGGCTGATCGAACGCCTTGGCTTGGATCCTGCCGCGACACCTCCCAGCAGCTAGCAAAGACATGTCCCAACCGATCGGCAACCTGGCCCACTACCGAATTCTGCAAGAAGTCGGTCAGGGCGGAATGGGCGTGGTCTACAAAGCCCACGACACTAGCCTGGACCGGCTGGTGGCGATCAAGGTGATGCCGGCGGCGGTGAGTTCTGACCCCGAACTACGCAGTCGCTTCTTGGCCGAAGCGCGGCACGCGGCGCGGATCAGCCATCCCAACATCGCCACGGTCCACCAAGTCGACGAGGCCGAACTCTCTCTCGACACCGAGCACCGGTCACGAACCGTGCTCTACATCGCAATGGAGTTCATCGACGGGGCCGACTTGGAAGAGAAAATGTTGAGCGGCGCCATGACCCTCGACGAAACTCTGGACATCGCCATCCAGATCAGCGCCGGTCTCGAGGCCGCGCACGCGCAGAAGGTGGTTCACCGCGACCTCAAGCCGCACAACATCTTGCTGGCCGAGGACGGCCGGGTGAAGATCGTCGACTTCGGTCTCGCCAAAAGCTTCCGTGATGACGGCGGTATCAGCCCCGGTGAGCCGACCCAGATCCGCCCCCAGCTCACCCGCACCGGTATGATGGTCGGCACGCCGGGCTACATGGCGCCAGAGCAGGCCGAGGGTACCGAGGTCGACTCGCGCACCGACCTTTTCTCCCTCGGCATCCTGCTCTACCGGATGACCAGCGGCAAGTTGCCGTTCTCGAACACCAACTATGTGAAGTTCTTGCGCGCCTTGCTCTCTGAGGAGCCCGAACCGCTAGCCAACTCCAACCCGGCGATCCCCGGCGAGCTGCAGCTGATCGTCGAGCGGCTGTTGCAAAAAGACCCCGAACAGAGATTCCAATCGGCACATGAAGTCCGTCTGGCACTGCGCCGCCTGGCCGGCGGCTCCACCGATGAGCTAACCGTCGGCTTGCCCACGCCACCCATCACCAGTTCGGCAACCAGGGTCCGCTCGCCCGGCGGCAGGAAATGGCAGGCGTTCGGCCTGACGGCATTGGCGCTTCTGTTGGTGGTTGCTGCTGGGCTGTGGCGGTGGAGCATCTCAGCAAACCGCTCTAGCGCAGCCCCTTTGACTATTGCCGTCCGCTTTTTGGGAAATGTTAATGATGCTGAGATTGTTTCCCACTGCCGTCAGCTAAGCGAGCAGCTGCGGCGACGACTCGGTCAAACCCCAGGAATCGTTACGACCACCTCGGAAGTTGTTAGCAAGAATGCGGTGGATCAAGAAAATCTCGAGTACGTGACACTCGAATTCTCTTGTAGCAGCAAAACAGCGCCCACAGAAATCGGTCTTCGGATGGTCGACCCCAGCAGTCAATTGACATTATGGGACCGCTCGTTCTTGTTCAAAGGAATCCCTGAAGATTGGCAGCTGTTCAGCTCAGAACTCGCTTTCCAAGCAGCTCGCGCGGCAAAGACCCTCGCTATGGCACGCACGATCGACAGTGCAGGAAGTTCGCCGCAACGGCTGGCTGACTTCCTCAGTAGTTTCGACGAAGCAGTGCGACAACTTGAAAACCACAATCAGCCGAGCACCCTGCCGCGAGCTATCGCTCAGTTCGAGGAGCTGGCGAGTTACGGACAAGGTTTTGGGCCTGCAATCACCGGACTACACGAGGCCCTCTATCGGCGTCATCGGGGAACGCCCCAACCGGCGGTCGATGCGAGACTCTCGGAAATTGCAAATCGGGCAATACGAGTGGCTCCCGAGCTGCCCGGAAGCAAGATAGCGCAGGCCAGAGTCGCTTTCATCAATGGCGCCAAGAAGGAAGCGTACTCGGTTCTCGAGAATCTGATCGAGAGCGACTCGGATGCCGCTTCTGCCAGCTACGAACTCGGGATATTTCTCAAGAAAGACGGCCACTACGAGCGCGCGAAACTTAGCTACAGCAGAGCGATCAGGCTACGTCCAGGTTTCTGGCGCTACCGCTATCAGCTCGGCGCCGTGCTACTCGCTGAACACGATCTCGCGGCAGCCAGACATATCCTCCGGCAAGCTGCTCGCCTAGCACCGCCGGAGGTCAATAGACCAGCGATTTCTCTAGCCGTCAACGAGATCGTCGTTGGCAATTTCGCCGAAGCACTCTCGGCCATCAACCTGCTACCGCCACCCATCGTGTCGGTCTATCACGCGAACACCAAGGCAACCGCCCTGTTCTATCTCCGGCAATTCGCAGATGCCGAGCCGCTTTTTCGTTTGGCTGCAGACATTGAGCCCGAAGACCCTAGCCACCGCGCGGCACTAGGCGACAGTCTTCTCATGTTGGGCAGAACCGAGGAAGCGCATCAGGCATACGAGGTAGCTCTCAAAAATGTAGAGCACCGGCTGGCTATCAACGAGAACGACCTCCGCTCTCTCGTCTGGAAACCAGCCTACCTGGCCAAGCTGGGCAGATGCAACGAAGCACTGTCTCTCCAACGGGACCTACCAACATCGCGACCTGCAGATGCTCATCTGCTGAACACCATGGCAAAGACATACGCTCTTTGCCAACAGATCGCTCCCGCTACTAGACTACTGCGGCAAGTCTTAGAGAAGGGCATCTCGATAGAATTGCTGCGCAACGAAATTGAATTCCGCGAGTACTTCGACGACCCTCTTTTCGAGAAATCCCTCGGTCGCGTTACTGATCGAAGAACCCAGCCTTAGCCATCTTCTTCGATCCAGATTTCCGGATCCTTGCGGATAATCACCTTACCATCCCTGATCACCTCGACATCGTAGAACCACTCCAACCGCCGCGGTAGACTTCCGGGCTCGCCAGCAAAGTCAGGCTCCTGAGGTAGGCCACCGTAAACACTGTTGAAGGGTGCTTTGATGACAAACTTCTCACCATCAACTCCCTTGAACAACATCTCTTTCTTAGAGATCGACGGGCGCCGGGCGTAGCGCGAAGAGCTGTAGCTGGCGCCGTTGGAGAAGCGCTCTTTCATCGCCGCCCTTTTCTCTTTGGTTTTGTCGGCCGGAGTCGGCCGAATCACTACCGCGTCGAGCAGCTCCTGCGGACACGCTCTGGTCACGCAATCGACGTTGGGATCACTCTCGCAGCTAGCATTCGGACTGCCGTCTTGAGCGCTGTAGCACCTCACCACCCACTGCACCTGACGGGCCAGGCCGGGCCGGTAGGAGGGGTTATCTGGCGGAGTATTGAGGAAACGGATTTCGTACTCCGGGTTGTAGAATAGCTTGGCATGCACCGGCGTCACATAGATGCACTCGGTATTGCACTCCTCACCCTCTCTACACCCCCCCTTCGCACAACGAGGCGCGATGCGAATCTCCACCACGCGAGTCTCGGTATAAGAAGGAACTCCAGCCGCGATCGGCTCACAGTCGGAACAATCCTCGCGGCCACCTCCCGCCATCCGTGGAGTATCGGCTTTCACATAATGAGTGCAACCACTTGAGACGATTACACACCCGGCGATCAACAACAAGAACGGTATCTTTCGCACCTCTAGGTACCTCCATCGGGCGATCTTGGCTCAGCCATCTCGCCGCGTTCCACTCCAGCTCCACTACCCGACCCCAGCTCTCTGTGGTCGGGCCACCGAGCCGATCCCCATCGACTATCGGTGACACGTAGTCAAAGCAGGAATACTTTCGCTCCAAATCCTACTTGCAGACTGGTTCTACACGTATGTGCAAGACGAGTGCCAATGGTAACACCCGCTGGAGGGAGGTAGAGGGCATTAAATCGCCTACACGGTTGGCAGCCCCGCCAACCGTCGGCGCCACGCGGCAACTTTCTGGGCGACCGTAGGGTCAGTCCCCTCCCTGCGCCGCTGAATTCTGTGCCAGTGAATCGGCGAATTCTCAGCTACTGACCGCCTTGGCAAGCTCGTCCGTGGCCTGGTCGATCACCCCATCTATCGCCCGATCCCAGGCCTTGGCGTCGGCCGCTGCCGCCGCGGCCGGAAAAAGGATGCCCCGCGACGAGTTCACCACACCGCCTTCTAGCTTCCCCCCGGGGCCGGCAACGAATCCACCCACCGCCGCCGCCGCGCTGCCCCCTTGAGCACCGTAGCCCGGCACCAGGAAGAGGCTGTTGGGCAAGCGCTGACGGAGGTCTTGGTGCTCTTGCGGGTAGGTGGCGCCAACCACTACCCCGAGGGACGACCAGCCGGTCTCGGGGCCACGTAGCGCGGCAACCTCAGCCGCCAACGCGGTCGCTAGGTGCTGGTGCAGCAGCTCGCCGCTGTCGAGCCGCAGTCCTTGCAAATCAGCCGAACCCGGATTGGAGGTCTTCACCAACACGAAAACCCCACCCCTCGAACGCCTCGCCGCGTCGAGGAACGGTCGCAGGGTATCCCGACCAAGGTATGGATTGAGGGTCATCGCATCGACGGCGCAAGGCGCGCCAGGCGCCAAATAGGCAGCGGCGTAGGCAGCAGCGGTCGAACCGATATCGCCACGCTTGGCATCGAGCAACACCAGCAAACCCAGCTGACGGGCTTTCCTAACTACCCGCTCCAGCACTCGCAAACCGCGCCAACCCAACTGCTCGAAGAAGGCAATTTGTGGTTTGACCACCGCCACCCTGCCGGCAATACGGTCGAGAATAGCGATAAGGAAGCCCTCCACCGCCAGCGCGGTTCGCGGATCGGCGGGGAGCATCTCGCCACGGCGAAAAAGCAGCGGAATTCGCTCCAGATGCGGGTCGAGGCCCACACACAGAGGTTGACCAAGGCGCCGCACCGCCAAGATCAAGCGATCGGAAAAACACCCGAGGGACTCGTTCTCGGCCCTCACCACAGCTTCCAAGGCGCCTTGCCTGCTTGCCACAGCCCTTGCAGCAGCTCTTTCTCCCTCAGGGTATCCATCGACTGCCAGAAACCATGATGAAAATAGGCCGAAACCTCGCCAGCGGCCACCAACTGCTGCATCGGCGCGTGCTCCCAATGGGTCGGGTCACCCTCGATGTAGTCGATTACTTTAGGCGAAAGGACGAAGAAGCCGCCGTTGATCCAGCCCCCTTCGCGCTCCTGCGGCTTCTCTTGAAAGCCGGTCAGGCGGTCGCCGTCGAAGCTCAGCACGCCATACTTGGAGGGCGGCTGGATGGTGGTGATGGTGGCCAAGCGACCCTGCTGACGATGAAAGCGCACCAGACTGTCGATATCTACATCGGCCACGCCGTCGCCATAGGTGAAGCAGAAATCTTCGTCGCCGAGGTAGTCGCGGACCCGCCGCAAACGGCCGCCGGTGCCGACCTCGTCGCCAGTGTCGACCAGGGTCACCCGCCAGGGCTCGGCCGCCGCTTGATGCACCTGCATATCGTTGGTCGACATGTCGAAACTGACATCGGAATTGTGCAAGAAGTAGTTGGCGAAATACTCCTTAATCATGTAGCCCTTGTAACCACAGCAGATGACAAACTCACGCATGCCGAAGCTCGAGTAGATCTTCATGATGTGCCACAGAATCGGCTTGCTGCCGATCTTGACCATCGGCTTGGGGCGCAACGAGGTTTCTTCAGCCAACCGCGTACCGCGGCCGCCAGCGAGAATCACCACTTTCATGACTTCACTCCGATTCGCTCTGCTGAGCTGCGCAATTTCAAGTCTCCCTCAAGCCGGTACCGGGCTGGGCCGATTCCAGGTCCGGGCCGACGCCCGGCGGCCTAGACTAACCCAAGCTCCCCATCTGAGCACCCGGCAGCTGGTGGCGCAGCCTGATAGCCTGCCGCCGACCGAGGAATCCCATGTTCGAGAATCTACGCGCCGACAGCAAACGCCTGCGAGCGATCAAACGTAAGTCCTTTCCGTGGTACGTGCTGGAGTCTCTGCTGTTCGAGAACGGCTATCAGGCGGTGGTGCTCTACCGCATTGCCCATGGCTTCAAGAGTCGCGGCATTCCGCTGTTGGGGCCGTTGTTCGCGCGCCTGTCGCTGTTTCTCACCGGCGTCGACATCGCCCCTGGGGCAGCGATCGGACCGGGACTGATGATCAGTCACGGGGTTGGCCTGGTGATCGGTGATCGAGTGCGGATCGGCAGCAACGCGCTGCTGCTGCACCAGGTTACTCTGGGCGCGTCGAGTAGCCGGCGACTCGACGCGATGCCGACGGTGGGTGACGATGTTTTCATCGGTGCCGGTGCTCGGCTGATCGGCGGAATCACCGTCGGCGATGGGGTGTTCGTCGGTGTCAACACCATAGTGACCGGCGATGTGCCATCACACTCGAAGGTGATCTCGACGGCTGAGACCCGCATCGAGCAAAGGTCGCCGGCGGCGGCGCCTTAGACCTTCACCAGCTCAGCCGAGCGGTGCTTTTGACTGGCGCCGAGGGCAGCCATAGAATCCTTTCGCTTCCTGAACCGTATACTAGGGTCTATCCCAGCTCAACCAGAGCCTTTTCTGCTAACCCAATCGTCATCGAGGTCCAAAAGATGAGGGAACGAAGAACGCTTGGCCGCCAGCGGCCCACGGTAGTCTGCGCGCTGGCGCTGACCGGACTGATCCTGCTAAACGTCCTACCGACGCTGGCAGACTCTTCGCTGCTGCAGGATTTTGAAGACAAGACCACCGTCCATGTCCTGGACAACGGCTGGACCTTCATCATTGTCGAACGGCCGGTGGCACCGGTCTTCAGCTTCGCCACCATCGTTGACGTCGGCAGCGCCCAGGAAGTGCCCGGCATCACCGGTCTGGCGCACATGTTCGAGCATATGGCTTTTAAGGGCAGCCCCAACATCGGCACCACCGACTACGCGGCTGAGAAGCTGGCGTTGGCCGAGGTCGAGGCTGCCTATCAAGGCTACGAACTAGAGCATCACAATCCACAGGTCGATGAACAGCTGGTGGCCGAGCTGCTGGAGACTTTCCGCGCCAAGCAGGAAGCGGCCTTCGCCTTTGTCATCCCCAACGAGTTCGGCGACATTATCGAGCGCGAGGGCGGCGCTGACCTGAACGCCTTCACCAACACCGACATCACCGGCTACTTCTACTCGCTGCCGGCCAACAAGCTGGAACTCTTCGCTTACCTAGAGTCTGAGCGCTTCCTGCATCCGGTTTTCCGCGAGTTCTACAAAGAGCGCGACGTGGTCCAGGAAGAGCGCCGACTGCGTACCGAGAGCCGGCCGATAGGCCGGTTGATCGAGCAGACCGTCTCCACCGCTTTTACCGCCCATCCCTACCAGCAGCCGGTGGTCGGCCACATGAGCGATCTCAAGTCGTTCACCGCCACCGACGCCGAGGCCTTCTACAAGTTGCACTACGTGCCTTCCAACATGGTGACAGCCTTGGTTGGCCAGCTCGACGCAGAGCAGATCATTCCGATCTTGGACAAGTACTTCGGCCGTATTCCGGCCGGCGCCGAGCCCGCCCGATTGCGCACCGTCGAGCCCGAACAGATCGGCGAGAAACAGGTGGTGATCGAAGACGCTTCGCAGCCCTGGTACGCCGAGATGTACCACCGCCCCAGCGGCAGCCACCCCGACAACGAGGTCTATAGCGCGATCGACGACGTGCTGTCGAACGGTCGCACCTCGCGCCTCTACCGCTCGATGGTGCGGGACAAGAAGATCGCCACCTTCGCCTTCTCGATCAGCTCCTTCCCCGGCTCCAAATACCCTTCGCTGTGGGGTGCGCTTGGCATCACCGCCAAGAACCACCAAAACGAGGAAATTCAAAGCGCGCTGCGGGTCGAGCTCGAACGCCTCAAGACCGAGCCGATCAGCGACGGCGAACTGCGCCGCTTCCGCACGCGGGCTACCGCCAACCTAATCCGCTCGCTGTCCAGCAACATCGGTATCGCCCGGCAGTTCTCCATCACGCAGACCCTCCTCGGCGATTGGCGCGAGTCTTTCCGCCGCCTCAATCGCATCCAGCAAGTGACGCCAGGGGATATCCAACGGGTCGCCCGCGAGACCTTTGTGGCATCCAACCGCACGGTGGGCATGATCGTCACCCAGACGGCAGAAGAAACCAGCGACAGCGATGGCGCCATCGCTGAACAGGAAGCCTCACCATGACTCAAATTAGAACTACGATCCTCCGCTTCGCGGCCTGCTCCTTATTAGCCGTACTACTCTTCGCTTCGCTCGCGAGCGCCCAGGCAACCCGCGTCGAAGAGCTCGAATACCCGGCGCTGCCCGAGTTCAAGGTTCCTCAACCCAGCCGCTACGAACTCGCTAACGGCCTGGTGGTAATGCTGCTCGAAGATCACGAATTGCCCTTGGTCAACGCCCAAGTCCTGGTCAAAACCGGTTCCCGGTTGGAACCCGCCGACAAGATCGGTTTGGCCGGCCTGGTGGGCCAGATGATGCGCAGTGGCGGTACCCAGAAACTGGCCAGTGACGAACTCGACGATCTACTTGAGGATCGCGCGGCGCGCATTGAGACCTTCATCGGCACCTCCACCGGCAATGCTTCGCTGAGCTGTCTCAAGGACGACCTCCCCGAGATCCTGGTCGTGCTCGCCGACGTCTTGCGGATCCCGGCTTTCGAAGAAGACAAGCTGGCGGTGGCCAAGAATCAGCTGATCTCCGGCATCTCGCGCCAAAACGACAACGCTGGCGGAATTCTCTCCCGGGAATCCCAGGAGATTCGCTACGGCGCCGATTCGCCCTACACGCGAATTCCGACTTACGCTAGCTCTGGAAGTATCGTTCGGAATGATTTAATGGCCTTTCACGGCCGCTACTACCATCCCGATCAGATGATCCTCGGCTTGGTCGGGGACTTCGATTCGAAGACGGTCAAGAAGTTGATCGAGCAGACCTTCGGCAACTGGCCGCAGGGCCCGCAAATCCAACAGCCGGCGGCGCCCTATCGCCAGAACGCCAATCCGGGCATCTTCTACATCGAGAAGAACGACGTCACCCAGAGCAACATCTGGATCGGCCATCCCGGCATCTTGCGCAGCAACCCGCACTATTTCGAGATCGAAGTGATGAACCAGATCTTCGGCGGCTCCTTCGCCTCGCGTCTGTTCTCGAATGTGCGTTCGAAGAAGGGCCTGGCCTACTCAGTGCGCGGCGGCGTCGGTTCCCGGTGGGATTACGAAGGCACTTTCTCGATGCGCTTGAGCACCAAGACCGAGACCACGGCCGCCGCTATCGACGCGCTGATCGAGGAGGCTCGCAACCTGGTGGACAAGGCTCCCAGCAACGAAGAAGTCGCCAAGGCCAAGACCTCGATCTTGAACTCCTTCGTCTTCAGAAGCGACTCGACCGCCGAAATCCTACGGCAGCAGATGGTCTACGAGTACTACGGCTATCCGCTGGACTGGCTGAGCAGCTACCGCACCGGCATCGAGCAAGTCACCGCCGATCAGGTGCGAGCCGCCGCCAATACTTATGTACGGCCGGAGGATTTCTCGATCCTAGTGGTCGGCCCCAAAGAAGGCCTGGATCGGCCGCTGAGCGACTTTGGCACAGTGCAGATCGTCGACATCACCATCCCCGAACCCGAGGCCGAAGCGGTAGAGACCACCGCCGAAGGCATGGCTCGCGGCCGCGAGCTGCTGACCAAGGCGGTCGCGACGATCGGCGGCGGCGAGCGCCTGGCTGGGCTGAAGACCCTCAGCGTCAAAGCCGCCAATTCCCTAACCACGCCGCAAGGAGAGATGTCCATGGCGGTCGAGTCAGTGGTGGTGCTGCCTAACCAGATGCGCGCCCAGATCACCTTGCCAATGGGCACCATGACGCGGATTCTCAATGGCGACAAAGGGATGATGGAGATGGCTGGCCGTAGGCAGGGGCTGCCCGAGTCACAGGTCGCCGATCTGAAGAAGAGCCTCAATCGGCAGCTGCTCATCTTGCTCAGCCATCACGATAGCCTGACTGCCAATGCCAGCGGTACGGCAAAAGTAGGCGACAGCAGCGTCGAGCTGGTCCACGTCGAGTTCGACGGCGACACCACTATTTTGGGCATCGAGCCTGAGAGCGGCCGGGTGTTGTCCTTGACCCACCAGGGAACGGGGATGGGCAGCACACCTGGAGAGATCCATCAGGTAAACTCCGATTTCCGTGAGATCGATGGCTTCGAGCTGGCCTTCAAGATCGTCGTCACCTTCAACGGCGAACCGATGATGACCTCGATTCTGGAATCGGCGGTGATCAACGGCCCGGTCGCCGAGGATACCTTCGCCATCGAGTGACGAAGTCCGAGCTACTATGGAAGTCGCGCCACTGCTGGACCAGATTGGTCTGATCATCGAACGCCATCAAGGGCGGCGTGTGGTCGTGCCCTTCGACACCGGTATTTTTTCGCTCGACAAGGATGTCCTTGAGCAGGTTGGTACCCTGCTCGAGGGCTCATCCGTCTTGATGAGCGCGGCCCTCGATCACTACGATCAGCTCTGCGCCGAGAGTGACGGCGACGCTCTGGACCGCTTGAGCCAGATGCCCGCCGCGACCTCTAGCGAGGTGGCTGCGCAGCAGATCGCCAGCGTTGCCTTCGTCGGCAACGCCCAGGTGCGCGAGCTGGGCGAAGAGTTGCAACGGGCTAAGATCGACAGCAACCACTGGCGACAAGCCGCCCTGAGCGACACTGCCGTGCGCGAGACCGTGCGCGCCCTGATCGCCCTTGAAAGCGCCATGCTGGAGTACGAGGGTCTGCCGCAAAAAGAGCGCCAATGGGCCGAACTCGAAGATTCGCTAGAGATTCGCCTGCTCTACACCCAATTACGCCGCACCGTAATCGAGGGCGGCGAGCCGCGGGACCGCGAAGAACTGGTGCGGCGGCTGCGCAAATCAGCCCGTCGAATCGCTATTTTGCGGGATCTCAAGATCTACCCATTTCTGAGAATTTCTGACCGCTTGGAAATTCGCGGTCTGCAAAAACGCATCATGGCCTGGCTAGAGCGGGCCGACAGCGATCGGCAGTCCGGCCTACGCTTGTGGCAAGATCTGGCCAGTTTTTCCCGCTTGCTGCGGCAGATCAATCGCCGGGAAGAGGTTCGCGAGCACGACCGGCGGACTGTTCTCGAGACCTACCGGATGCTCTTCGGCGCCTTCGAACAACCCACCAAGATGCCCGCCGCGACCCGCCAACGCTTAGAGTCGCTAGCCGGTCGCGACGACCAACTCGACAGCCTGCTGCGCCTGCGTGAAGCCCTGACCCCGGATCTGCTGCGCACCGTGCTAGAGCGCCTCAAAGTCGAGGTCCAAGGCTCCCACCCCTGAGCGAGACCGCTCGACGGACCGCTGCCGCCGATCAGTAGTCCGTAGCGGCAGCGGCATCAGCCTGGCGCCGAGCCTTGAGCGACTGAAAGACCAGGAAACCGCCGAAGACGAGCAGTAGGTATGGCCACTGGCGGACCAACCAGGTTAAGTCGAAGTCGAAGAAGCGCAGCATCAGGCCATAGGTACCGACCACCATCAGCATCACTCCGGGGACCAGCGCCCCGCCACCGACCTGCGGCCGATCGGCGATCCCCAAATCGGTAGACTGACCAGAATTGATCAACGTAGCCTGGCGAAAAGCATCAAAGACGTTGAAAAAGAACAGAAAAGCGATACTCGGCGCAAGGAAGGCGATCTCACTCTCTGGGGCATCGCCTCCAGTCACCGAGACCACCAGCGAGATCAAACCGACGAAGGCCAAGAAGAAAGCCACGCCGCGCAAGTAGAGTCCATTGTAGATATTGCCCAGGCCCGGCATAAAGCTCAGCACCGCGGCCAACATCGGCGACTTGTAATGGCCCCCCACCGGCTCAGCGGCATGGTGCCCTGGGTAAACGGGCCTTGGTGGCGGCGGCGCTAAGGGCGCCGCGGCTTCCTCAGGCCCCGTCTCGTTCTGGATCTCGTCGTGCTCGCTCATGCTCATCTCCTTCGCTGT
This sequence comes from Candidatus Multivoradales bacterium, assembly GCA_965248925.1. GTDB lineage: Bacteria > Acidobacteriota > Thermoanaerobaculia > Multivoradales > J023 > CBDFLE01. The sequence goes on from CBDFLE010000006.1 coordinate 1,079,948, forward strand.
TCTTGTTCAGCGTCTGATCTATCTTCTGCCAGAGTTCTCTGGCGGCGGGTACTGCTCCACTAACTTCGACGACTCGGCCTCCGAGGTGGGAAATCTGTGCGAGATGGCTGCTGGTGTAGACGTAGGCAGCGCCGATACCGCCGCTGAAGCTGCGCCAGGTCCGGTGACCAACATCTGAGCCACTAGCTACCCAGCCGACAGCTTGGGTCCGCGCTTGTCTGGCTTGAGTACCCAAGGGTTCGGCAAGCTCAGGAGCCGCCGCCATCAGTCCGAGAGTGAGCAAGCAGCAGGCTGCCAGTCCTTGCCACAGATCCGGAGTCTGTGTCCGCGGCGGTCGCCGAGCCAGCGCACTCAGCCGCTGCGCCAGGCTCTCTGGCAGACGAAACCGGCGAGGCACCAAGGCCGTGACTAGGGTGTCGTAGAGATCCCTACAGCGACCACAATGCTCAAGATGGTCAACCACTTCCGCGGTGGGCAGCTCACCCCGAGCGGCGGCTCGGGCGGCCCGGTAGAGGCGTTGCTGTTGCACGCAGCGGGCGGCGCGTCGGGGAATCTGCCGCAACCGATCTGCCAAAGCCGCCGGTAGCGGCCGGCGAACGATGCTGTCGGCGGCGCCTTCAAGACTCGCCGCCCAGGCAGCACAAGCCGCGCAGCGGCCCCGATGGGAGGCGCTCAGACCGATCTCGAACTCAGCGCGGAAGCGACGGCAAGAGGGCCTCAACATGGTGACACCTGCTTCATCGCCAGCCCCGCGGAGTCTGCGATGAGCCGTAGGTCCAACCGACGCACCAGCTCACGGCGGGCGCGATTGAGACGTGACTTGAGGGTGCCGCTGGGCACCTCCAAAAAAGCAGCCATCTCGTCGTAGGCCAGACCTTGGAGATCGCGCAGAGTCAGGACCAAGGCTAGCTGCTCTGGGAGTTCTGCCAGCACGCTCGCCACCAGGTCTCGACGCTCGCGACGCTCCGCGCGAGCGGCCGAATCGTCGCTTGCCGGCATTCGCGCCAGGGCTTCCTCTCCAGCCGTCTCTGCCAATTGCCGAGCCCGGCCGCGGCGATAGAGATCGATGCACAGATTGCGCGACAGCCGCAGAGCCCAAGCCACCAAGGGAACCTCGCCCCGGTAGCGACCCAGCTGGCTGAAGAGCTTGAGGAAGATCTCCTGGGTCAGATCCTCAGCCTCCGCCGGCTGGCGAGCAAAGCGAAAGGCCAAGTTGTAGATCCGTTCACCGAAGCGCTCGACAATCTGATCCCAGGCGGCAGCGTCGCCGCGCGCCGCGCGCCGCGCCAGGAAAAGATCGGGGGAATGAGTACTCGATGCCATCTCACACCCTAAGACGCAGCGCCGCGGAAAAAAGTTCGCGCCATGCGATCAGCCATTCTCGGGGGAGCAGCTGCTCAGCTGCTAGGTCGAGGAGCCTCCCTTTCGACATCTCGCCCAGCCCTGCGCTGCCCGGAGATCGACCTCGCTTTCGCCCCCGGCACTGAGGTCAGAACGCCACCGTCCGGCGAGCCGCTTCCAAGTCGCCACCGCAATATTGGTCTTGGCGCTCAGAGATTCCCCACCATCAACTCCGCCACCAGCTGGTTGAACTTGGCCGGCTGGTGAAGATCGGAGCCTTCGGCCAGCAGACCGTAGCCGAGTAGCAGGTGGGCGGCATCGGCCAGCTTGCTGTCGCCCGAATCGGCGAGCAGGCGCTGATGCAGCTTGAAGACCAACTCGTGCTTGGGATTGAGCTCCAAGATGCGCTTCTGCCGCGGCATCGCGGAGCCCTCGGCTTCACGCATCAAGCGTTCGAGCTGCGGACTCATGTCGAACTCTCCACCCACCAAGCAAGCGGGCGAGGTGGTCAGGCGGGTCGATAGACGAACTTCACTGACCCAGTCATCAATCGGCTTCTGTAAGGCGCTGAGCAGGTCGCCGAACTCTTCCTGTTTTTCCTTGAGGGCTTCTTCGGCCTCTTTCTTCTCTTCTTCGGTGCCCAACTCGACGGTACCTTTGCCAACCGACCTGAGCCTCTTACCGTCGTGTTCAGGGAGGCTCTGCACCCACATCTCGTCGACCGGATCGACCAGGTAGAGCACTTCGTATCCCTTGGACTGGAAGGCCTCCAAATGGGGCGACTCCTCGACCACCGAACGCGATTCGCCGGTCAGGTAGAAGATCTCTTCCTGACCTTCCTTCATCCTCTCGACATACTCGTCGAGGGTGGTCAGCTTCTCGGCATCGGCCGAACTTTGGCACAGCAACAGCGTTACCAGCCGGTCGCGGTTGTCGTGGTCGCTGCCGACCCCTTCTTTGAGCACGCGGCCGAACTCACCCCACAGCTTTAGGTATTTCTCGGGCTCGTCCTGGCGCAGCTTCTGCAGATGATCGAGCACCTTGCGGGTCAGCCATTTGCGCATCTGGGTCAGATGGCGGTCCTGCTGCACCAACTCGCGAGAGACGTTGAGCGGCAGATCGGCCGAGTCCACTACCCCGCGCAGGAAACGCAGGTAGCTCGGCAGCAGCTCTTGGCAGGCGTCCTTGATCAGCACTCGGCGCACGTAGAGTTGCAAACCAAATTGCTGATCGCGGTAGTAGAGATCCCACGGCGCCTTGGAAGGTAGGAATAACAGGGCACGATATTCGATCCGCCCCTCGGCGCTCAGCGACAGGTGGTCTAGGGGTTCGCTCCAATCGTGGGAGATGTGTTTGTAGAACTCGTCGTACTCTGAGTCTTCGACCTCGGCCGCCGGCCGGGTCCAGATCGGCTTCATCGAGTTCAGAGTCTTGTCTTCGACCACCACTTCGGTCTTTCCTTCGATCGGCTTGCCTTCTTCATCGAGTACCGGTTCTTGGCGCTCGTGCTTGATGCGCACCGGATAGGCAACAAAGTCGCTGTAGCGTTTGACGATGCCTTCGAGAGTGGAGAATTCGGCGAAGTCGTCGAGACCGGCGTCGCGATCTACCTCTTTCAAGTGCAAGGTGATGGTGGTGCCGCGCAGGAAGCGACTGCCTTCGGCCAACGAGTAAGAGCCGTCGCCGGTCGACTCCCAGACAGTGGCATTCTCGTCGCCGGACCGCCGGGTGGTGACCGTCACTCGGTCGGCGACCATGAAGGCGCTGTAGAAGCCAACACCGAATTGGCCGATCAGCTCAGCCGCCGCGGTGGTCGATTTCGATTCTTTGATCTGCTGCATCAACTCGCGGCTGCCGGATTTGGCGATGGTGCCAAGGTTGGCAATCACCTCCTCGCGGTTCATGCCGATCCCGTTGTCGAGAATCCTCAGGGTGCGGGCCTGGGAATCGGCTTCGAGACGGATCTCGAGCTCTTCGTCTTGCTCCAGGATGCCGGGCTCGGTGAGGGCCTCGAAACGCAACCGATCGAGAGCGTCGGAGGAGTTGGAGATCAACTCGCGGAGGAAGATCTCTTTGCTGGAGTACAGCGAGTGAATGACAATATCGAGCAGCTGCCGGGCTTCGGCCTGAAATTGATGCGACTCGGTCTGCGGCGCTTCTTCGGTCTTGACGGTCATTGAGTGTCCTTCCTTGCGGGTCGTCGCACAGCGCTGCCCGGATCCGTGGGCAGCTGAGACTGTTTCGAGAAATGGGCGGCGAGGGCCCTGAAAAGTTGTTTGACGGTAGAACAAAACCTACCACTGGCGCTGTATTATTCCCCCCTCCCTGATCCAACCTGAGGAAAAGCAATGCTCGAGCTGATCTGCAAACGCACCTGAAGCACCTGTCGCAAGGCGGTCGCCTTGCTCGAAGAACACGGAGCTGAATACCGCTACCGTGAGTACACCCAAGAACCGCTCGATGAAACCGAGCTACGACGCGTGCTCACCCTGCTCGGTGTCGAACCGCAGCAGGTGTTGCGCCGCCGCGACCGCGCCTACGCGGAACTGGGTCTGACCGGCGAGGAATCCGCCGACCAGCTGATCACCCACATGGCTAGCCACCCGACCCTGCTGCAAAGGCCGATCGGCGTCCTCGGCAAGCGGGCGGTGGTCGGCAGACCGGTGGAACGATTGCTGGAGCTGCTACAGTCCTGAGTCTTCGGCCCAGCGTCGGCAATCCACTGTGGAGATTCAAATCAAAGTCGTCAATAATGACGACTTAACGCCTTCTCTGACGATAAGTCGTCTAAAAAGACGACTTGGACTTGGAAATGACAGTAGGCAGAAGATATGATTCGTAACACCTGACGACTTAGGGTCAATTCAGTCGATAAGTTGCCAGCCTGGTCGAGTTGTAGATGATCACTAAATATTTGAGTGACGATGCCTTCCTAAGCAAACTTGGCGAGCGCCTTTGCCGCTACCGACTCCGACTTGGCCTAACCCAAGCGGCATTGGCCGACAAAGCGGGAATCTCGAAGCGCACCGTCGAACGCATCGAGGCGGGAAGCTCGGCCCAGCTGTCGAGCTTTATTCGCCTGTGCCGCGCACTCGACTTGCTCGACGACCTCGACCGCCTGGTCCCGGCGTTAGCCCTCAGCCCCATGGAGCAGCTGAAGCTGGGCGGCAAGCAACGCCGCCGGGCCTCATCTCAGCCACCAAGACCCCCTACCAGCGCGTGGGTTTGGGGCGATAGTTGACCACCAACGCGGAGGTTCGCCTCTGGGGCCGCACCATCGGTGCGGTTTCGTTGTCCGACGACTCAACCCACGCAACTTTCGAATACGACCTCGAATTCGCTCACAGCGGCATCGAGATTGCACCGCTCATGATGCCGCTGGCAGCACGGCGGATCTATGCCTTTCGCGAGCTACCGACCAGAAGCTTTCACGGTTTGCCGGGTCTGCTGGCAGATTCCCTACCTGACCGATTTGGCAATGCCCTGATCGAGGCATGGCTGGCCTCCGTTGGCCTTCCGGCCGAGAAGTTCAATGCCGTTCAAAGACTGTGCTATGCCGGTTCTCGGGCAATAGGAGCCCTTGAGTTCGAACCCGCGGAAGGTCCCGAACCGCAGCGATCGACAGAGATCCAAGTAGCTGCTCTGGTCGAACTCGCCGCCGAGGCGGTGGCAGATCGAGCCCAACTCCGCGGCTCTTTTTCCGATACCTCCAAGCAAGCCGCGATTCAAGACATCCTACGCGTCGGCACCTCTGCCGGTGGTGCCCGAGCCAAAGCGGTGATCGCTTGGAATCCGCAAACCAACGAGGTCCGATCCGGACAGCTCGATAGCGGTAGCGGCTTTGAACATTGGCTACTCAAATTCGATGGAGTCACGGGTGACCGCGACAAAAACTCTGACGATTCGCAGGGGTTCGGCACCCTCGAATACGCCTACTACCTGATGGCCCTGGCGGCCGGTATCGAGATGAGCGAGTGCCGCCTGTTCGAGGAGAACGGCCGGCGCCATTTTATGACCCGCCGATTCGACCGGCCTGCCAGCGGTGACAAGCTACACATGCAGTCGCTAGGCGCGCTGGCTCACTACGATTTCTACCTGGCCGGTGCCTACTCTTACGAGCAAGCGCTGCTGGTTCTTCGCCAGCTCGGTCTCTCGACCCGCGTGATCGAACAGCAATTTCGGCGGATGGCGTTCAACATTCTGGCGCGGAATCAGGACGACCACGTCAAGAATATTGCTTTCCTGATGGATAGGACGGGCACCTGGACACTCTCACCGGCTTTCGACCTCACCTACAGCTTCAACCAGCGAGGCGAGTGGACCTCGGAACACCAAATGACCCTCAACGGCAAACGCCGTGGGTTTACCCTGGACGATTTCCGTCAATGCGCCAAAACGGCCGCCATGAAACGAGGCCGGGCTGAGATGTTGGTGGAGGAAGTCCACTCGGCAGTCGAGCGATGGCCTGAATTCGCGAGCCAGGCTGGTGTCACAGAGTCTAGGCAGAAGAGAATCCAAGAGCAGCATAGGCTCGCATTGCTCTCTTCGGGCCGCTGACAGAGCAGCCGATAACTCGCTAAAGATGACGAGTTATCCAAGACACTTCTTTCTGGTCACCAAGACTGACGAGTTGGCGCGCTGAGCCGCTCCCACCAAGGAAGTACCTACCAACCGCCACAGATCCGGCGCACCTCGCGCTCTAGCAAGCTCAACAGGGCGACGTCGGGCTTGACGTTGGGGCGCAGTTCGCCGACCAGTCCGGCCAACCTTTCGATGGCTTGGGGGTGCCGGGCGAGAAAGCCCTCGACCGCCGAGCGCGGCCGGCGAGCCGCTTCGGACACCGCCCACCGGGTGAGGTCGGCTTGGTGGTGGAAAAGGTCGAGCCCCATCGCCTTGGCCACCTGCCGCCGCCAACGACTCTTCGGGTCAGCCTTGGCCGCCCAACGGCGGATGCGATCGAGGCCCAAGCGCTCACCGAGGAGAAAGTAAATCTTGCCGACCCGCTCGAATTCCTCATCGGCAGCACGGCCAATGCGCACGATATCGCCACAGCAGGCCAGATAGTCGAGAGCCGAGATCTGCTGGCTGAGACGCCTAGGAACCTTGGCCGTCTCGAAACGCTTGCGCCGCCGACGCACCTCCGCGCGGGCTCTGGCCGGCAACAGATCCTCCAAGTTGTCGGCCAACCCACCAATCGCCGCGCGGTAGGCGTCAACGTGTTTGGACACCCGACTGTACCGCTCTTGCGCTCGTTTGCATTCCCTGCCTCGTAGCTACCCCGTACTCGAAGTCGCGCCCCGCAGCGCCGCTGCGAAGCCATGGACCAACTGGCCAACACCCTCACGCAATGTGCCCTCGAAACAGCTCTGGTCGACAGCCAAGTCAATGACCGCCGGTGAAATTTTTCGACGCCCGTTGTAACGAAGCCGGCCCATTTACGCCTATAGATACTGAAGCGATTCTCCGAAACCCGTGTCCGCGAAAGGAGCAAACCCCAATGCCGAGCCATCACCTCCCTCTTGCCCTACCGGTTCTTCTACTCACCGCCCTGCTCGCCCTGCCATCCCCAACCCAGGCTCTCGACCTGAGCTTCGACAGCCATGCGGCCACCGCCGTCGGCCTGGCGGCCGACACCCCGGTGGCCGATATCGAGTGCTGGTGTCTATGGGCTGCACCCTCGATCGCGAGGCGTTCACAAGCGCGCACGAAAACACAACCCGCTGAACCCTAAGGAGGAAACATGAAATGCGCTGACCAGCCTTAGGCGCTCCTTGTAAGTCCGTAGAAAAGCAAGCCGAGATCTGCTAGCGTTTCCCTCGCTATCTGATTTCGCGCTAGATGGACCGCGATAAACTCCCAATTGGAGGCATGAATGATGAAAGTACTCCCTACCCTGGCCGCGATCCTCGGCCTTCTCTTCTCCACGATCGCCGCCGCGCAGCAAGTCGCCGGTGAGCTGCCAGGCCTTTCGTATAAGTACGATAAGCAGGAAATTCCCAAACATATCCTGTTGCATCATTTTTTCCTAGCCGTCCCGACTCAACTCGAGCATTCGGGATCGACTGAGGTTCTGCTCCAATCAATCAACCTCAAAGATCCTCGGGTGTCTTCGATTCTCCTCGCCGCAGCCAACCGATATCTTGATATCGTAACAAATGGTCAACCGATGATTGTGCGTGAAACACAGGAAGAGGACGGCTCGACAACGGTTCTGAAATATGGAGATTCAAGTGCTCCGGATTCGATTGAGCTAGCCGGTCTGGTGGGTGATGCCAGGATACAAGCAAATCACGAGCGGTCTCTAGACCGAGTGCGACATCTTGCTGAGATCTATGCAAGCCTGGATCGGGATCTGAAGACCATAGGTCTCGATACGAGTGGAATTGACATCTATCTGGACCGAGACCTGCGTATGAACACTTCTGTAACGAGCGACAAGCCGTTTCTAGTGGGTAGTTCTGTCTGGGAAGTCGCTGAAACTTTCGAACGTCATTTCGCAACCCAAGAACACTGAACAAAGGAGGCTTGCTATGCGAAAGATTCGAATAATCACCGTGGTGGCTCTTTGTCTTCCGGCCGCTTCCCAAGCCATTGCTATCTCGGTTACCGCCCAGGCAATGGCGCCCAATTGCTCCCTCGCAGTACAGGTACAGTTCATTTATACAGTAGAAGTTACAGGCACTATTCCGGCGATCTGGGCAACCGAGCCGATTCGATGGCAGACTACTCACGACCTGTTCAACTGTATCCCTCACGTAGTTAGAAATATTACCTTCTGCTGTGTTAGCGATGGGAACAGTGCGATCCTGAACAACTCCCACGAGGGCGTTCCATGCCCGGTTCGGGCCAGCTGCGAAACATTTGCGACGATTGGAGGTGGGCTGTTGCCGATCTTCTCGGACTCTGATTTCAGTAGCTGCAGAGAGCCGTGTTTGGATCCCTTCTTCTGATCCTCTAACCAAGGCTCGGTGGCGGCCGGACACTGCTTGCTCGGCCGCCACCGAGCGGACTTGTCTACTCAACACCAACCAAGCCTGGATCCTCGGTACCTACTCGTACCAGACCACCGTCGACACCGGCGGCGCCACCTTGCGCCGTGACACCTGCTTCGATTCCGCGACCGGCTTTTTGAAAGTGGAGCGGCTGCGCCAGGCCAACCCCTCGCCAAGCTCGGACGACGTGGTGCGCGCGATGAGCTACGTCCGCGATGCCGCGAGTAAGGTCGAAACCGTGGTCGAGCGCCATTTCGGCGGAGATACGGGTGCCGTGGCGGCGCCCGGCGACGTCTGCGCGCTGAATCCGGCGCACAACACCAGCCACGTTGCCCTGGAGCACAAGTGGCGGTACGGCTCGGGCCGCTCAAGCCAATACTTGAAACTCGATGGCAGCCGCTTCCCCTTCTTCGAAGTGCTCCAGACGGTGGACCGGAACACCGGCTTGATCAGCGCGAGTACAGCCCCCTTAGCGGCTGGCACCGCGCCGAAAACGTCCAAGCGATCGGCAAGCACTTCCTGCTCGACACCTGGCGCGACGCCATGATCTTCGTCGACTTCGTGCTCTTCACCGGCGAGCGGCTGGCCATCACCCCGCGAATCGTCATCGTCGGCCGCCGGCTCAGTGTCCAGATCGGACCCCGACCCCCAGCCAGCCTGAACAGCAGGCATTTCGAATATGCCCACTCCCTCGACCTCCCATGCGGATCCGGCGAAGAAACCCTGAGGTCGCTGGAGCCCTCCCTCCGGGCCGGGCCTCTCTCCCGGCCCGGAGGCTCTTTTTTCACCCGGTCAGACCCTCACCCGACGGAAAAGGTGCCAGGCACATTATCGGCCGGCGGAAAAGGTGCCGGCGGAAAAGGTGCCAGGCACATTATCCGGAAAAGGTGCCAGGCACATTATCGGGCACATTATCGGCGGAAAAGGTGCCAGGCACATTATCCGGAAAAGGTGCCAGGCACATTATCGGGCACATTATCGGCGGAAAAGGTGCCAGGCACATTATCGGCGGCGGCGATTGGCGGCGGAAAAGGTGCCAGGCACATTATCGGCGGGCACATTATCGGCGGCGGCGATTGGCCGATCCGGCTCCCAGCTACTTTGAAGCCGATCTGGTCGCGCACTGTGGCGGGTCGATGGCCGGCAGCTTCGTGCATAGCTTCGTCTTGACCGACATCGAAAGCGGTTGGACCGAGGTCGTTCCTCTGTTACTTCGCGAGCAGGGGCTGGTAACCGTGGCCCTCGACCCATTCAGTGGGCGACTGCCGGTGACGCTATGGGACCTCGACACAGACAATGACAGCGTCTTCATCAACGGCACATTGGTGCGGTACTGCGCCCGTCACCAAATCGAGCAAACCCGTTCGCGTGCTTACCGCAAGAAGGATCAAGCGTGGGAGGAGCAAAAGAATGGCTCCGTGGTGCGACGTCTCGACGGCTACGGCCGCTTCTCCGGAATGGCGTCGGCTCATTCCCTGGCTCGGTTGTTCAATATCGCGCGCCTCTACGTGAACTTCTTCCAGCCGTCGTTCAAACTCCGAGACAAAACTCGAGTCGGTGCTAAGGTGAACCGTCGGTCCTTCGCGCCAGCGACGCCGTGTGAGCGGCTCCTTGCCCATGCCACCGTTACCGAAGAAACCAAAGCTCGACTGAGACGGTGCAGAGACGAACTCGATCCCGTCAACTTGATCAAGGGGATTCGCGACGCGCAGGCCGACCTTGCCCGGTAAAGGTGCCAGGCACATTATCGGCGGTAAAGGTGCCGGTAAAGGTGCCAGGCACATTATCGGTAAAGGTGCCAGGCACATTATCGGCGGTAGGCACATTATCGGCGGTTTCGAGAAATGGGCGGCGAGGGCTCTGAAAAGTTGTTTGACGGTAGAACAAAACCTACCACCGGCGCTGTAATATTCCCCCCTCCCTGATCCAACCTGAGGAAAAGCAATGCTCGAGCTGATCTGCAAACGCACCTGAAGCACCTGTCGCAAGGCGGTCGCCTTGCTCGAAGAACACGGAGCTGAATACCGCTACCGTGAGTACACCCAAGAACCGCTCGATGAAACCGAGCTACGACGAGTGCTCACCCTGCTCGGTGTCGAACCGCGGCAGGTGCTGCGCCGCCGCGACCGCGCCTACGCGGAACTCGGCCTCACCGGCGAGGAGTCCGCCGACCAGCTGATCACTCACATGGCTAGCCACCCGACCCTGCTGCAAAGGCCGATCGGCGTCCTCGGCAAGCGGGCGGTGGTCGGCAGACCGGTGGAACGATTGCTGGAGCTGCTGAACACCTGAGCTTCCGGCCTAGCGTCGACTGGCACCTCGGAATTCCACCGGCAAGTCGTCAAGAGCGACGACTTGCCGGTCAAGAAGGCGACAACACGCCGATTGTGGCGAGTTAGCGCGCTGAGCGGCTCCCGCCAGACTCCCTACCAACCGCCACAGATCCGGCGCACCTCGCGCTCTAGCAAGCTCAACATGGCGACGTCGGGCTTGATGTTGGGGCGCAGTTCGCCGACCAGTCCGGCCAACCTTTCGATGGCTTGGGGGTGCCGGGCGAGAAAGCCCTCGACCGCCGAGCGCGGCCGGCGAGCCGCTTCGGACACCGCCCGCCGGGTGAGGTCGGCTTGGTGGTGGAAAAGGTCGAGCCCCATCGCCTTGAGCACCTGCCTTCGCCAACGACTCTTCGGGTCAGCCCTGGCCGCCCAACGGCGGATGCGATCGAGGCCCAAGCGCTCACCGAGGAGGAAGTAGATCTTGCCGACCCGCTCGAATTCCTCATCGGCAGCACGGCCAATGCGCACGATATCGCCACAGCAGGCCAGATAATCAAGAGCCGAGATTTGCTGGCTGAGACGCCTGGGAACCTTGGCCGTCTCGAAGCGCTTGCGCCGCCGACGCACCTCCGCGCGGGCTCTGGCCGGCAACAGATCCTCTAAGTTGTCGGCCAGCTCACCGATCGCCGCGCGGTAAGCGGCAACGTGTTTGGACACCTCGCGCGGTGAATCGCCATAGCGTAAGAACCAACGAGTCGCCCGCTCGATCAAGCGGATCGAATGCAGGAATAGCTCCGCTTGCAGCTCTGCCGGTACCCGATTGTCGAGTTTCTCGATAGCCCCCCAAAGGCGACGAATGCGAAAAGCATCGCGAGCCGCGGTATAGGCCCGGGCAATGTCGGGCACCGGGAAGCCGGTGTCGCCGCGCAAGCGCTCGACAAAGGTGGGCCCGACCCGATTGAGCATGCTGTTGGTGATCGAGGTGGCAATGATCTCGCGCCGCAGCCGATGGCGCTCGGCGAAGCCGCGGAAGCGCTTGGCCACCGGCTGGGGAAAGTAGCGCAGTAGATCGCCCACCAGCTGCGGGTCGTCGGGTAGATCGGAACTGAGCAGTTCCTCGTAGACGTAGATCTTGGCATAGGCCAGCAACACCGCCGCCTCGGGCCGGGTGAGGCCGCGCTGCTGTTCTTCCCGCTCGGCCAGAGAAGCTTCGTCAGGCAAGCGCTCGAGCCGCCGATCTAGACGGCCAGCGCGCTCGAGCTGGAGCAGAAAATGGCGTTGCTCAGCCAGCAGCTCGGCTCCCTGGGCGATGGAGAGGGTCAGCGCCTGGCTCTGCAGGTAGTTATCGCGCAAGACCAAGGCCACGACCTCTTCGGACATCTCAGCCAGCAATTGATCGCGAGCCGCCTGATCGAGCTGCCCTTCAGCCATCGCCAAATCTAGGGCGATCTTGATGTTGACCTCGTGATCCGAAGTGTCGACACCGCCAGAGTTATCGATGAAGTCAGTGTTGATGCAGCCACCGCCCATGGCGTATTCGATCCGGCCTGCTTGGGTCAGGCCCAAGTTGGCGCCTTCGCCGATCACCCGGCAGCGCAGCTCACTAGCATCGATCCGCACCGAGTCGTTAGCCCGATCGCCAACCTCAGTGTCGGTCTCCTGGCGTGCTTTGACATAAGTACCGATTCCACCAAACCAAAGCAGATCGACCGAGCAGCGCAGGATCGCCGAGATCAAGTCGTTGGGGGTCAGGCGGGTTTCGCTCAAACCCAACATCCGCTGAACTTCTGGCGACAGCTCAAGCCGCTTGGCGGAGCGCTCGAAAACCGCTCCACCGGCCGACAGCGCGCCTCGCTGGTAGTCACTCCAGGTCGAGCGCGGCAAGCGAAAAAGACGCTGGCGCTCAGCATAAGAAGGCTGCGGATCGGGATCCGGGTCGACAAAGATCTGCAAGTGATTGAACGCCGCCAACAAACAGGTGTGCTCAGACAGCAACATGCCATTGCCAAAGACATCGCCCGACATATCACCGACGCCGATGGCGGTGAAGGGCTGCTTTTGAATGTTGTGGTCCAGCTCGCGGAAATGTCGCTTGACCGACTCCCAAGCACCACGAGCGGTGATGCCCATCGCCTTGTGGTCGTAGCCCACCGAGCCGCCCGAAGCGAACGCATCGCCAAGCCAGAAGTCGTACTCCCGTGCGATTTCGTTGGCCAGGTCGGAAAAAGCCGCCGTGCCCTTGTCGGCGGCCACCACCAGGTAGGGATCGGGGGCGTCCCGGCACACCAGCCGTGGAGGGGTCTCAATCCTCTCGCCACGACGGTTGTCGGTCAAATCGAGCAGGCCGCGAATCATCGTTCGGTAACAGCGTTTTCCCTCGGCCAGCAACTCCTCCCGACCACCGGAAGCAGGCGGCCGCTTGACCACGAAACCCCCTTTGGCCCCCACCGGCACGATGACCGCGTTCTTGACGATCTGGGCTTTGATCAAACCCAACACTTCGGTGCGGAAATCCGCCGGCCGATCCGACCAGCGCACCCCGCCGCGAGCCACTAGGCCGCCACGCAAATGCACCGCCTCGACCGCCGGTGAGTAGACGAAGATCTCGAACTCAGGCCGCGGCTCGGGCAACTCGGCAATGCGCCGGGCCGCCAGCTTGAGCGACAGGTAGGACTTGGGACCGCCGTCCTCGGCAAACTGGTAGAAGTTGGTGCGCAAAGTCGCCGCGACGACACCGATCAAGGCCCGCAGGATGCGGTCCTCGTCGAGACTGAAGACCCGGTCGAGAGCCGCCCACAGCTGTTGCTCGAGCTGCTCGGCAAGCTGCTTCGCACTTTGCTGCCGATCCGGATCGAAGAGAGTCTCGAAGAGGTCCACCAAACCGCGGGTGACCTCACCATTGCGGAACAGGGTCTGGGCCATGTAGACCCGGCTGAAAGGCAGATTGGCTTGTTGCAGGTAGAGCACGTAGGCCCGCAGTACCAGCACCTGCCGCCAGTTCAAGCCGGTGCCCAGGACCAGCCGGTTGAGACCGTCGCTCTCGATCTCACCGCTCCACAGGCGACTGAAGGTGGCGACGAAACGGTGCTGGCAATCCTCGAGATCGACCTCCTGGCCGGCGATAACGAGTTCGAAATCGCGCACCCAAACTGGGTTGACGGCACCTGTCGGGCGCACCTCGAAGGGAATCTCGGCCAAGACCTTGAGCCCCAGATTCTCGAGCAAGGGCAGGAAGTCGGCCAGCGGCCTCGGCACCGCGAGTTCAAAGGTGCGCAACCTCAGTCGCGACGCCACCGCGCCCGGCCGGCGATAGAGTCGCAGCCCCAGCTGGCCCCGCCCCAGCACTTGCTCGATCACCGCAATGTCCTCCAGCGCCACTTCGGGTGAAGAGTGCTCCTGGTAGGAAGCGGAGAATGCCATGCCATAGCGCCTGAACACACCCAGGCCACCTTCCTCGCCACCGGCGCCGACGAGCCGAGCCCGCAGCCGGTCGCTCCACGAACGCGCCGCTTCCAACAACCGCGCTTCGAGGCTCGGCAGGTCGATCTCCGGCAGTGGCCCCGACGGCAAGCGGAAGGTATAGTGCAGTTGCGCCAGCGGCAACTCAGAAATCCGCGCGCTGAACGAAGCCTGCTCGCCGGCGAAGGCTTGTTCGAGGATCTTGCCGATCCGCCGCCGCAGCTCCGTCGAATGCTGATCCCGCGGCACGTAGACGATCGAAGAAGCGAAACGCTCCAACTCGTCGTAGCGCACCAGTAGGATCACCCGCGGCCGCAAATGCAAACGCAAGATGCGGCGAGCAAAATGGTAGAGATCGTCCTCGGAGATTTGAAAGAGTTCGTCCCGAGGATAGAACTCCACCACATGCTTGAGCAGCTTGGCGTCGTGGCTGGCCGGCGGCAACGCCGCGCGCTCGATCACCCGCGCCGCCTTCAGCCGCACCAGCGGTATTTCACCCGAGGGGATGGCGTAGGCCATCGAGGTGAAAAGCCCCAACATACGGTACTCGCCGATCAGCTGGCCATCGGCGGCGAAGCGCTTGAGTGAAATCACGTCCATGTGCACCGGCCGATGGACGGTGGCGGGGTGATTTGACTTCGAAACCATCACCAAGCGGTCACTATCGAGAAAACGGGCCGCCAACTGGCCCAAGGGCTGCTCGCTGCGGGCTCGGGCTTCGAGAGAGACATGCCGCCGCACGCCGAGGCCGGATTCGGCCACCGGCCGCAGAAAGCGCTGCTCGCCATCACTGGCCAGCCGATACTCACGATAGCCGAGGAAGGTGAAATGGTCGGCCGTCACCCAGACCAAGAAGGCGCGGGTCTCAGCCACCTCGGCGGCGGGCACCGGCGGCGGCTGGGCGTCGAACTCACTCAGCAGGTGCTCGGCCGCTCGACGCATCAGCGGCCAATCGTCGACCGCTAGGCGAACCTCGTCGAGGATCTTGCACAGAGCGGTCTCAAGTTCTACCAGCGGCGCCTTCTGGGTCAGCTGATCGACCTGCAGGTGGATCAGCGACTCCCGGTCACCCTCGGCAGCGATCTCCTGCAATCGACCGTCGCTATCGCGGCGCACACCGAGCTGCGGGTGGACCATGAAATGCACCGCCAAATCACGCCGCGCCAACTCGCCAGTCACCGAGTCGACCAGGAAGGGCATGTCGTCGTTGACCATCTCGATCACCGTATGGTCGCTCGACCAACCATGCTCCTGTTGGGTTGGGTTGTAAATCCGTACCGACGCCCGGCGCGGCTGGCGCGCGCGACCGAGTCGAAAATGACAGAGCACGGCGCCGCAAAGATCTGCGGTCTCCATGCCCTCGAGGTCTTCCACCTCTACGTGGGCGAAAAAGCGTCGGGCATAGCTCTCTGCCAGATTCCGCTCCGGCTCTTCGGTACGCTGCCGCAGCAGGCCGAGAATCGCCTCCAGGACCTGGTTCATCGTTCGCTGTCGAGATTTCATCGCCGGCCTCCACTCCGCCGACGAACGCCGGCTCGGAGGCGGAGCCTAGCCCAAGTGCGACGAGGGTGGAAGACGTAGGGCGAATCTCTTTTGGCTCCCCCCCCGGTCGTTGGACAGACACCAAAGTAGACAGTGATCTAAGAATGGCCTAGCCCACGAGCTGGGCGGGGAACCACAAAGGATTCAACCGCCGAGGGTCCGCCAGCACCGCTGCTTTATGCCACAAGCGCCGGCAACTGCCTGATACAGAAAGGTTTCTTCACTCTCGCCAAACCCCCTTGTCGGCCACCAAGAACCCGGCACGTAGCTTGCTAAGTGTGCTGTGCATAGCGTCAATAAATACCAACCATCCCGAGATCGGGAGGAGGCTACACGTGAGCTGGAAAATCAAAGTAAGTTACGACGGTAAGCCGGACGGAGAGTTGCAGGTGGTGGCCTACGCCTTCGATTCAAGAGGCAGGTTTCTTGCCCAGGCACCGATCAAGAACGGCAAGGCGAAATTCGATCTCGACCCGTCACAGGCCAAGCGTGCTCGCCTGCTGCTGGGCCCAGCGGCGCCCGACGACCTGCGTGCCGACCGTCCACCGACCCTAGAACAACTACAACGCTACAACGCCTTCGAAGCCGTGCGCCGGCCGGTAGGCAGCGACCGCTTCGAGGAACTGCTGTCGATACCAGAGCTGAATTGGGCTTGGTGGTGGTGGTGCCAGTGCCGGGTGCGCGGGCAGGTGGTGCGGCCGGTCGATATCGGCGGTACGGTGCAGGATCTGCCGGTGTGCCACGCGCGGGTACACATCTGCGAAGTCGATTATCTTCCTTGGCTGCTAAAGCAGCTGCCAAAAGAGGACATCTTTCGCTTGCGCGACGATCTGCTGATGATCGTCGAGCGGCCTATCCCCCGGCCGTTGCCCGGCCCGCCGACATTCCAACTCGACCCGCGGGTGATCGATCCAACCCCGATGAACATCGTTGGCCGACGATCTCGGCCCGACCTGAGCCGCGCCGAAGCTAAATTAGCGCTAGACAATAACCCTCTGGACGGCACCAAATTAATCTCCAGCTTACGCCTCGACCCTGAGCTGCACGGCGCTCTGATATCGAATTCGGTGACCTTGATGCGCCGCAGCTTGATCAAGCACTTCAGATTGCTTTTTCCTTATCTCTGCTATTGGCCGTGGTTCCTCCGTCGCCTCAAATGCGACCAGGTGCGAGTGGTCGAAACCGATAGCCAAGGCTGCTTCGATACCACCATCTACTATCCCTGCGCTGGCGACAAACCTGACCTCTACTTCTGGGTCGAAGCCATGGTCGGTGGCAGCTGGACGACAGTCTACAGACCACCTTTGGCCTGCAACACCTATTGGAACTACGACTGCGGTAGCCCGGTGATCCTGCGCACCCACGACCCGCGCGCCCCTATCTGCCAAGACCCGTACGAGCCCCCCGGCCGCCAGATCGCCGTCATGTCGATCGGCAATGGGGTCTCGATCGCCGAGATTCAGGGAACGGCGGCGGGCACCGCCGAGGGCCTGACTACTAACGGTCAGCCGTTCGGCGCCCGCTTGGAGCCCCATGTGGTCTTCGGCCGCAGCGGTCTGGCCAGCGCCGGCATCGACCACTACCGTTGGTCCTACCGGCGGCTGACCAACGCCGTTGGCGGCGCGGTGAGCGATTCGTGGCACGCCATGGACCGCACCGTGATCCGTCACTACGGGGTGATCGATCCAACCCCCCCTGATTTCCCCCTGACCTTCCATCCCCACACCCTGGGTCCGGACCCTGCTCACCCTGGGCTCAACTTGTTCGAGATTCAAGGCGATGCGCCGGCCGGCTCCATCGGCTGGACACCGATCGACGCTCGCGAGGACTCTGCCAGCGCTTTCTTCAAAACCCACCTGCTGGACGGCGGCGACATGGCGGCGGCGGCGGGCAACTATGAACTCAAATTGGAGCTGTTTATGAGCAATGGCTCGCTGGCCAATCTCACCACCGAGAGTGTGCTGGTCAAGGAGGCCGCCGACCCGGCACCCTTCGGCGCCGGCACGGTCAACACCATCCCGGCACCCAACGAGCACTTGTTGCGCAACGGCGCTGGCGACGTGGTCGGTTTTCGCATCACCCTGCGGGTCGACAACAACCCCTGTGATGCGGAGATCATCGCCACCACCGGTAGCGGCTTATCGGTCGATGCCGATTGCGGATTTATCGAGTATCAGGCGGGAGCTTCGGTCGACCTGGCCTTCACCGCCAGTCATCCGAACAACTTCGCCAAGTTCCGCTTCAGCACTTTCCGCGGCCCATCGATCGACGTGCCCGAGGCTTCGGCTCCCCAAGCGGGGCAGCCAGCGGCGAGTGTCGGCAGCGCGGTGGTCAACGGCTTCGGGCGCGACGCGGCGAGCGTATTCCGCAAGAATGTGCCGGTGCCGACAATGCTGACCAGTAACAAACCGCCCTTGAGCGCCGACTGCGACAGCGCCGCTTTTGCCGAGACCCTCCACGTCACAGCGATGGCGACCGATGGTTGGAGCCGACTCCAGCACCTCGACCGTCACGCCACGCCGAAGGCTTTCGCGTTGGCACCCACCACGACACCATAGGTCTCGATCCATTCTTGGGAGGGAATCTGAAAAAGGGGTGAGGAGCCCGTTCGGCCCCCCGGGCGAACGGGCTCCCCCCCTCTTTATCGCGGCATCTGAGCGGGCTGCTGAGCCTTAAGGGGTCCATCCACCGCGGAGGAGCTTTGATGATTCGTCTAGATACTAGGACCGAACCCAGGGATCGTCATCTGCCGAAAGTTATGACTTGAGAGAGTGGCAGAAAGGCAGAAAAAAGATGTCACGAAAGGCGCGAAAAACCCGTCCAGGAGGCTCAGTCAGCCTTGGGCTCTTCCTCATGCAGTGACGCCAGACCTTGGCGCAGGGCCCACAGGGCGGCCTCGATGCGGTTGGTAACCCGCAGCTTGGCAAGGATGTGGCTGACATGCACTCGCACCGTGCCGCCGGTGATGTGGATGCGCTCGGCGATCCGTTGATTCGAGTAGCCCCGTGCCACCCACAACAACACCTCGACCTCGCGCGCGGTCAGCGCCTCGGGGGCCGGGCTAGCATCCAGCCGCTCTGCCAGACGGCTGGCAAGCTCGGGAGACAAGACGGTCTCGCCGCGAGCGGCCCGCCTTATCGCGTCAACCACCTCGGTCCAAGCGGTGTCTTTGGAGATAAAGCCGAGAGCGCCGGCGCGGATCGCCGCCACCGTTCGCGCCTCGTCGCCGACCCCGGAAAAGGCCAGAATGCGAGCCGGCGAGGCACTCTCAAGAATCGCCCGGATGGCATCGACACCACTCATCACCGGCATCAGCAAGTCCATCAGAATCACATCCGGCTTGAGCTCCGCGGCAGCCTCGACCGCCGCCTGGCCATCGGCCACCAGGCCGACGACATCGATGTCCTCGGTCTCACCCAACATCGCGCTGATCCCGCGACCCACTAAATCGTGGTCGTCGGCAATCAGGACTCGGATGGCTGTCTTGGCTGGCTGTTCGCTCACGGTGCTATTTCAGAGTCATTGGTGACACTTTTCCTGGTTGCGACTCTAGCAGGACTGGCGGCTGACACCCAGCAGCAGAGCCACTCTTGCCATACAATTACCCGAACCGAGAGAACCCTCCCAGCATCTGAGGATCCCAGGCCATGGCATTGGACAAGTACTTCGAACCGCAGCAGAACGAGACCGAGATCTACCGCCAATGGGAGGATTCTGGCGCCTTCCGCGCCGCCGCCGACTCCACCAAACCCCCCTTCACCATCTCGATGCCGCCGCCCAACGCCACCGGCACCCTGCACTTGGGCCACGCCATCATGCTGACCCTCGAAGACATGATGATTCGCTGGCGACGCATGGCCGGTGATGAAGCATTGTGGCTGCCAGGAACCGACCACGCGGCGATCGCTAGCGAAAGCGTGGTCATCAGCAAGCTGCAGAAGGAAGGTATGGCCGACCCCCGTGGCGAACTCGGGCGTGCAGGACTGGTGCGACGGATAGCCGATTTCGTCGCCGGCTCACGCCAACGCATCCGCCAGCAGATTCGCGCCATGGGTTGCAGCTGCGATTGGTCGCGTGAGCGCTACACCATGGACCCGCAGCTCAACCGGTTGGTCGGCGAGGTGTTCGCAAGGATGTATGGCGACGGCCTGATCTACCGCGGACCGCGCATCGTCAACTGGGATCCGGTGCTGCAAACCACGGTGTCCGACGACGAGGTCTACCACGTCGATCGGGCGGCAAAGTTCTACACCCTGCGCTACGGCCCCTTTCTGGTCGCCACCAGCCGCCCGGAAACCAAGCTGGGCGATACCGCCGTCGCCGTCCATCCCGACGACCCGCGTTGGCAAGAGCACATCGGCAAGACCTATGAAGTGGCTTGGCCCAAGGGGCCCACCCTCACCGTCCGGGTGGTTGCCGACGACCACGTCGACCCGGAGCTGGGCACCGGCGCTCTGGGAGTGACGCCAGCCCACAGCCAGGCCGACTTCGACATCGCCAGCCGCCATGATCTGCCGCTGGTGCAGGTGATCGGTGAAGACGGCCGGATGACCTCCGCCGCTGGCGAATACTATGCCGGGATGACCGTCGAGGAATGTCGCGCGGCCTTTGTCGCCGAGCTCGACGCCGCCGGTCTGCTCGCCGAAGTGCGCGACTACACCCAACCCATCGCCCTCTGCTACCGCTCCAAGCAGCCGATTGAGCCGCTGCCCAAAGAGCAATGGTTCGTCGACGTCGAGCGCCCGGCGGTATCCTGGAAGGGTCAGACCCTGAGCCTCAAGCAGGTGCTGCACGACGCCGTCAGTTCAGGCGACATCCAACTGGTGCCGGAGCACCAAGCAAAGACCTATTTTCATTGGATCGACAACCTCCGCGACTGGTGCATCTCGCGCCAAATCTGGTGGGGTCACCGGGTCCCGGTTTGGTACCGGGAAGGTGAACAACCCCACGTCGGCAGCCAAGCGCCCGACGGCGAGGGCTGGCGCCAAGACCCCGACACCCTCGACACCTGGTTCTCCTCCGCCCTGTGGACCTTCTCGACCCTGATCGACCCCGAAGTAGCCGCCGATCAGCGGTTGGATCTCGCTGACTTGCTAGCACAGAGCCCGGATTTCCGTACCTTTCACCCCACCTCGGTGATGGAGACCGGCTACGACATCCTCTTCTTCTGGGTCGCGCGGATGATTCTGATGACCACCTATGCCACCGGCCAGGTGCCCTTTAAAACCGTCTACCTGCACGGCCTGATCCTCGACCGCGACGGCGACAAGATGTCGAAGTCGAAACCGGAAACCTGTATCGATCCACTCGACACGATCGCCGACAGCGGCTGCGACAGCCTGCGCCTAGCCCTGGTGGTCGGCAACGCTCCGGGTCAAGACCTGAAGCTCACCGAAGAACGCATCGTCGGCTGCAAACGCTTGGTCAACAAGATCTGGAATGCCGCCAAACTGGTCGAACGAGCAGTGGGTGACCAGCAGCTGAGCAATGTCTCTCTAGAGCACATAGAGCACCCGATGAATCGCTGGATGCTGGCCGAGTTGCGCCGCTTGGTAGGGACTGTCGACCGACGGCTGGCGGCCTATCAATTCGGCGATGCCGCCGAGCACATCCGCCATTCGTTCTGGAGTACCTTCTGTGACTTTTATTTGGAAACAATCAAGGTCGAACCGCTGGCCGAGATGAAAGAAACCAGCGCCGTGTTGCTGGCCACTTTCACCACCTACCTGAAGCTCTTTCATCCCTACATGCCATTCGTCACCGAAAAGCTGTGGCAAGAGCTGGGCTGCGAGGGACAACTGATCAGCGCCTCCTGGCCACAACCCAACCCGGCTCACGAATTTGCCGAAGAGGCCACCGGCGTCGGCGCTGTCGAGCGGCTGGTCGCCGAGGTACGGCGCATCCGCGCCGAGCAGGGACTTCAGCCCGGCGCCAAGATCGAACTCGCGGTTCGGACCCACGACCACGCCCAAACCTTCGCCGCTTGTCGCGAGATCGTCGCCCGGCTAGTACGGGCCGAGCAGCTCGAGCTGGGTCCGGAAGTCGCCCTGGACGGCGCCGGCGCCACCGCCGTCGACGCCGCTTTCGAGGTCGAGGTCCGCCTGGGCCAGGCCGACCGCAACGCCGAACGGCAGCGCCTCGAGAAACAACTTGAGCAAGCCCTCGGCCATCTCAACGGGGTCGAAAAGCGGCTGGCCAACGAGCAGTTCATCAGCCGCGCCAACCCGGCTGCAGTCGCTGGCGCTCACGCCCAGGCAGAGCAGCTCCGCACCACCATAGCCGCGCTGCGAGACCGACTGGGTTGACGATCTAAGAGCTTTGATCTCTATCGACAAAGAATATTTCCCAAACCACAACAGATCATCAAATCAAGAGATCAACACGAAGATCTAGCTGCCATTTCATGTTACCGTAGAAGTAGCGGAGGCGATGGATGATCGGAAAATGGGACTCCTCTCCTATCATTTTTTTAGAAAACATGTTTATACGTTCACTGCGGCCCAGCATTCAATCGACAGCCGCCGCTCACCTCCGGCTCGACAAAGGCAACAGATGAGCGGCCCAGATCAGAGCGCCCCACCGGCGCAACCCGGCGATCTATTCCAATCCCTTCCGGTACCCCTTTTTCGCTGCACGCCCGAGGGGCAGTTTCTCGAAGTCAATCAAGCCTTGGTTGCCGTCCTCGGCTATCCGACCCGACCCAGCTTGGAGGCCGCCAACTTCGCCGGTCTGTTCGAGGACCCGGCGGACTTCAAGCGCCATAACCGGATACTGAGACAAGAAGGCCGGCTGCTGGGCCTGGAAACGCGGCTGAAACACCACCACGGCGGTGCCATCTGGGTGCGAGAGCGCTGCCAGGCCTTTCGTGAAGCCAACGGCCAGATCTACTACGAAGGCAGTTTCGAGGACATCACTCGCTGCAAGCAAGCAGAAGCCGCGCTACAGGTCCGAGAGGAGAAATACAGCTGCCTGTTCCATCAATCGAGCAGCGCCATTCTGATCCAAAATCTTGAGGGAGGGATCATCGACGTCAATCAGCAAGCCCTCGAATTGACCGGCCTCGATCGGGCCACTCTGCTTGGCCTGAAGGCTATTGACCTGCTCTCGCCAGCGAACCGCGACCAGGCCGCGCAGATCTCCAGTCAGCTCGCTCTAGAGGGCCCCTCGGAGTTTGGCGCCCTGCTCACCGCCAGGAACGGCGAAGACTTCCCGGTGAAGATCTCGGCCAGCACCTTCGAAGTTGCCGAGCGCACCTTGGTGCAGTGGTCGATGCGCGATGCACGGGAGCGCAACAAGCTGGAGAAACAGCTCCGCCAAGCCCAACGGATGGAGGCTGTCGGCAGATTGGCTGGCGGAATCGCCCACGATTTCAACAACCTGCTCACCGTGATCTCCATGTATTGCGACTTGCTACTCAGCCGCCTCGACAGCGACAGCCCGCCGCGCACCGACGTTGAGCAGATCAAGAAAGCCGGCGAACGAGCCGCCACTCTGACCCGCCAGCTACTGGCCTTTAGCCGCCAGCAAGTGTTGCGACCGCAGATCCTCGATCTTAATCTGGTGGTCTCCGATCTTGGCCGCATGCTGCGCCGGCTGATCCGCGAGAACATCGAATTGGAGACCGCGCTCGACTCTGATCTGGGACGGATCAAGGCCGATCCTGGCCAGCTCGAGCAAGTGCTGATGAATCTGGTGGTCAATGCCAGCAACGCCATGCCAGCTGGCGGCCGCTTGCGGGTGAGGACCGAGAACCTCAACCACCGTCGGGGCGACAATGAGCACAACCCCTTGTTGCAACCGGGACACTGGATAGTTTTGTCGGTCAGCGACAGCGGCATCGGCATCGCTGCCGCGGCGATGCCGAGGATCTTCGAACCCTTCTACACCACCAAGGACCCAGGCAAGGGGACCGGCTTGGGCTTGTCGACGGTCTATGGCATCGTCAAGCAAAGCGGCGGCTTTGTGTTCGCTAATAGCGAACAAGGCGTGGGCACCCAATTCCGGGTCTACCTGCCGCGGGTTGAAGATGAGGTCGAACCGCACATCACTAGCCCCAGCGACACCGGGCTGCCCGGGGGCTCGGAGACCATCCTGGTGGTCGAAGACCAGACCGACCTCCGAACCTTGGTGGGAAAAGTCCTACGAGACCAGGGGTATCGGGTGCTTGAAGCCGAAAACGGCGCGGAAGCACTGGCTAAGATCGCCGAGTATGACGGCCAGATCCACCTGATGGTTACCGACCTGGTGATGCCCGGAATGAGCGGCAGCGAGTTGTCGAACCAGGTCAGAGACACCGCCGCGGCGATGAAGGTGCTGTTCATGTCGGGCTATAGCACCGAGGCCATCACCCAACACGGCCTACTAGAAGAAGGCACCTTCTTCCTCGAAAAGCCCTTCACCTCCCAGACCTTGGCTCGCCAAGTCAACGAGATGCTGCAAAGCAGCCGGGCAGAGGACACGGCCAAGCCCTGACTACTCCACCAACCCCTCTTTGATGCCGTATTGCATGATCTCGGCGTTGTTGCGCAACTTCATCTTTTGCAAAATGCGGGCGCGGTAGGTGCTGACGGTCTTGACGCTGAGGACGAGTTCGGCGGCAATTTCCGAAACCGTCCGCCCCGAAGCGATCATCCGCAGCACCTGAAATTCCCGATCTGACAGCGTTTCGTGCAATGGCCGGCCGAGATCGCTTTGCAAGCTGAACGCCAGCTGCTCGGCCAACGCCGGGCTAATGTACTTGCCACCGGTGCGAATTCGGTGGATCGCCTTGATCAGCTCGTCCGACGCCTTGTCCTTGGTCATGTAACCATCAGCGCCACCCTTGAGGCAGCGAATAGCATAGTGATCCTCAGGTAGGGCTGAGAGCATCAAGATGTGGGTGTCGCTGTTCCGCTTCTTCAGGTCTTGAGCGATTTCCAGGCCCCCTCGACCTGGCATGGAGACATCCAAGAGCACCACATCCGGGGCGGTCTTCTTCGCCATCTCCAAGGTCTCTTGGCCATTCGCCGCTTCGCCGACGACAACAAAACTCTCCTCGGCGGCGAAAACACTCTTCAAGCCCTCGCGAAACATCGTGTGGTCGTCAGCTATCAGGATCCTGATCATCTCGTCTCCCTCACCGGCTTCAATTGCCCGCCGCAGCTGTTCGCACCATCCGCTGGTGTGTCCCCAGCCCCTCCCTGGAGGGGCCGCGATAGTCTATTGCTCTGGACGTGATCCTTCAAGATAGACCGCCGCAGATCAGACCACAAACTCTGCATGCAATGATCCGCGACACCACTCCAACAACCTGCCTCGGCTGGCGACGCTTGCCTCCCACCATGGCCAAGTGCCGGCCAGCTTGTCACGGCGGTAACCGTCGGGTGAATCTTCACGGTGGCGGCGCTTCGAACAGCCGGCAAAGACAAGGCCGAGGGGTCTCGCGACCTCATGCCTCAAACACCCCTAAGCTAAAGCAACCACCATGCCAATTCGAAGAAAATCAGTAAATTTCTTACTTCAGCCCCCCAGACTCATTGAGCTATATGGGACTATCCACCAACCGTCAGGTCCTCCGAGAGGCGATATTGGGTCTGTAGCCAGTTCGACAACAAGGTAAGAACCTCCTCTTGCGGAAGAACTCCAGATTTGAACTGGAATGATCCGAGAACAGATGCCGACCTACCCACCAAGCCGCCGTGGCCGCTTCTTGCAGCTCACCGGCCTCTCCAGCCTGGCGCTGACCCAGCCCCTGCTCGATCTACTGCGCGCCTCGCCGGAACTACTGGTGGCTCACCGCGCGACCCCTTCAGACCTGCTGCTCATCGCTGTCTTGCCCACCCTGCTGCCGGTGGTGGTGGTGCTCACTGTCGAATTCGCCGCTAGCCGCCTATCGAGATCTTTTGCGCGGTGGATACACAACTGTAGCATCGGCCTGCTGGTGGCTCTCTTGGTGCTGGGCATGATCCGCGGGCTGCCTCTCGGCAGTCCGCTGGCAATCGGGTTGGCGGCACTTGGCGGTGTCGCGGCCGGCTGGGGGGTCCAGCGGACGAAGTCGCTGTCCTTGTGGCTTTCCTACCTATGGCCAGCGGCCTTGGTGGTACCCCTGGTATTCTGGCTGTCGCCGGGCATTTCGGCATTGTGGCCAGACATTGGAGGCCGCCCGGTGGGCGCGACCCCTGAGGGGGCGGCAGGGGCCGGCTCAACGGTCGTGGTGGTAATCTTCGACGAGCTGCCAGTAGCATCGCTCAGCGGCCCGGACGGCGGCCTTGACCGCCAGCGCCTGCCGTCATTCGCTGATTTCGCCTGCTCGGCCACCCTCTACCCTAGGGCCTATTCGGTCAGCGACTTCACCGTCCAGGCGGTGCCGGCAATTCTCACCGGCCGCTACCCAAGAAGCCGCCGCTTACCGATTGCCGCGCACCACCGCGACAGCCTGTTCAGGCTGCTAGCGGCAAGTCACCGGATGAATGTCGTCGAATCGGTCACCCAGTTGTGTCCGGTCGACATCTGCGCCGCAGATCCCGGAAGCGAAGTCGACCGGCGACTGCAACTTGCCGACGATCTGGGGATTGTGCTCGGCCATCGGCTATTGCCCACCGTGCTGAGTGCCAAGTTGCCACCGATCCAACTAAGCTGGGGGCACTTCGCCGGGTCCGGCGGCTGGCTTGCCGAATGGCGCCGGCGAGGTCGTGCCGACCGCCTGGACCAGGTCGCGCGCTTCCTGGCGGCTATCGACAACCCATCGCTGCCCACTCTGCACTTCTTGCACGTACTGCTACCCCATCCTCCCTTTAATTATCTGCCGTCGGGCAAGATCTTCAGCGCCGCCCCCTCGATTCCTGGACTTGAGGGAGAACGCTGGGGCAAAGAGACCTGGCCGATCACCCAGGCCCGCCAACGCCACCTCCTGCAGGTAGGTCTGGTCGACCGCGTCCTCGGCCAGATTCTCGCCCGACTACGCCACAGCGGAGTCTACGACAGCGCCACCGTGGTAGTGACCGCCGACCATGGTGTCAGCCACCAGCCAGGGGGCTACCGCCGCCATCTGGCGCCGGAGAACGCAGCACAGATCCTCGCCGTTCCCTTGTGGATCAAAGCTCCCGGCCAACAGCGAGCGAAGGTCGACGATCGCCTGGTCGAGAGTGTCGACATTCTGCCGACCGTCGCCGCCCTTCAAGGCATCGAGCTACCCTGGCAGACTGACGGCCGCTCGCTCACCGTCCCCTGGTCAAGATCCCACATCACCGTCTTCCCACACCGCCAACACGGCGAGCGGTCGCTACAGCTGACCGCCGCCGAGCTGGAAGTTGGAGCTGAACTTCAAATCAACGACCCGTTCGCTCTTGGCCCCCACCCCGAATTGGTCGGCAGACGGCTCGAGGATCTTGAGTTGGGGCCGCCCTCGCAACTCACCACCGCCCTCGAGTTACCCGTCTCGACGGTGGTTGTGGGCCGTCCATCGCCCTACGCCGCGGCGTTGGTCAACGGCAGGATCTTCGCCCCTGACAACCCGCCGATGCCTGCCCTGGCAGTAGCGGTCGCGGGTATCGTGCGGGCGGTTACCCAAATCACCTCGGGCACCGAACACTCCTTCTCGGCTTTGGTTGGCGACCAGGCTTTCACCTCTGCCCAAGATGCCATCAGGGTTTTCGCTGTCACCACGGGGCCGGAGGGTCTACAACTACGGTCGATCGCTGAACGAAACGGCGCCGAGGGCCACGGTGGCGACCGGAGGTACAACCTGGTTTCCTCGATGCTGGGGCTCGAACACGACGGTTTCTTTGCCGCAGAGAGGTGGAGTGAGGGCGTCGTTCGCTGGACTGATGGCGACGCCAGAATCACCATCCCAATCGACCCTCGTTTGATGCCGCGAGCCTTGCACCTGAAGATCTTGAAGTCCGGACCGCGTGGCGCCCGGCTGAGGATCACCGCCAACGGCAACGAGATATTTGATCAGTGGGTGCCCCGAATTCGCGGTACCAGCTGGCAGCGACGCGTCAGTCTTGCCGGCCTCGCGCCAGCGGATCAGCTGGAATTGCGACTACGCAGCGGCACCCACATTCCCCGCCGCGAATTCCACGCCAGCGACGATGGACGCCGGCTCGGCCTCGCCCTGCACGAGTTGCGATTGGACTAGTTCTGGCGGCCAGGTTAGGGTTGGTTACGCTCGGATTCGAAGCAGAATTGCTGCTGCTCCTGATGACGTTCCCGCAGCACCTTGAAAACGCAGCGGCCATCGCCCTTTTGGAAACTTTCTTCCCGCACCACTCGCCGACCGAGCAACCGCGACAGGGTCTCGACCGTGAGACTGCACAATGCCGGCCGACGGCTGGCCACTCTGAGGTATGGGCAATTGCGTTCCACCAAGCGCAAAGCACCGTCGTTGCCGCGCTCGACGCTGGTGTAAGGATCGTCGCTTTGGTAGAGGTTGCGCAGGCGCTCGAGTTTCTGCTCGTGGTCGAGCCCTTCAAGCATCGGCCGCCAACCCTCTTCGCGCCGAGCGACTAGCTCTGCCATCGTCCGACGCATGCCCTCGAGCCCATCACGCTCGGCGATCACATCGATCAACTCGGTCGACAAGTCGTGATAGCTCTTGGGAAATAGATTCTCACCGGCCATGGTTAGCCGGTAAAACACCGTCGGGCGACCGACACCGCGGTCAAAAGGTCGCTCGGCGCGCTGATCTACCCAACCCGCCGAACGCAGGTGAACGACCTGCTGCCGAACCGCTTCATAGGACAGCTCGACTGCCGCCGCGAGCTCGGAAATACTCGCTTTTTGACGCTGTTTGATGGTCTCCAACAGCTGACGCCGGAGAGAGGTTAGCTGCGCGGTCGAAGTGGCTTCACTTGCCTGGTGCTGAATCATCTTGCTGACCATTATCCCATCTTTTCCCGGTAAAATACCCACGGCTAGACAAACTACCTACCTAACCCGTGCCGGGTGAGATACGGCAGCGGCAGGCATTCACCGACAGATGTCGAGCTACGCCGCCCGCCACAAGACCAAACCGCGACCTTCGAGACGAGCTGCCGCTAACCACTGGCTGTGTCGGCGGCGCGAAATAGCTGGCGCAAGCGGCGGATAACAGCATCCTCACTTCGCAGGTCTGCCACCGACACCGCTTGATGAAACATTGACGCCATCTGCCGCGGTTGGGGCCGACATTCCACCGCCCGGCGATAACCCTCCAGAGCTCTCTCGCCAGCGCCCAAGACCAGCCAAGCTTCACCCTCGGTGGCCCACCGCCACAGGCCCTCGGGCGCCGCCGCGCAATGCTCGAGAGCCCGCTGGGCGTGTTCCTCGGCGGCTGGCGGCTGGCGCAGGAAGGCCAGCTGCAAGAAGGCGACGTTGATGGCGTGGTAATAGGCTTGCTCTCGGTCCTTGGCGGCCTCGGCCGCGGCCAGAGCCTGGCTATACAACTGTAACGCCCGCGCCCCGTCGTCCTGGCGCCGCTCTTTCAGCCAGCGACGCTTGAGGCGGCCGGCCAGAGCTCCCATGGGATCGGTGCCGCTGGCACTCTTGAGCACCGCGATCGCATCGTCGCTGCGGCCATCGGACTCGAGGGCCAAAGCCAAGGTTACGCGAGTGGCATCGTCGAGTTCGTCGCGATGCGGCCACAGACTGTCGATCGCGTCGCGGAAACGGCGTCCTTCCACCGCCAACCGAGCGCTGTTCCAAGGGCCCGCCGGGGCAGCTTCGCCGATCAGTTGTTTCTTGACCAGTTCGACGCTGAGCTGTTTCGCCGAACGCGGATTGACAATACTCAAATGGTCCCCTGGAACTACCGCCTGGAAATCCTCAGGAAACGAATCGAGCACCGATTCGGCCGCGACGAATTCGTCTTCGTCACCGGCGACCGCCAAGAACTCGAACGGCGGGTTCTTGCCGATGAGCTCCCGCCAACGCTGCCGCAGATCGGTGATGAACGGACTGCCCTGCGCCATGTCGCGAATCTGGCGCTTGTAGAAGCTCATTAGCGAGGCCTTGGCCAAACCACCGCTAGGGGTTCCGAACAGAATCAGATGGCTGATCCGCGCTCGCAGCTCGGGTAGGTCGAGCAGCGCCCGCTGGGTCACCAAGCCACCCATCGAGTGGGCAATGACCGCCAAGCTGCGGTATTTGGCAAAAGGCGAATGGTCGGTGATAGTGCCGAAGAAGCTGCCCAACCGAGAGATTGGCGGCGACGCCGTCCACAAGCCGGAGAAATCGAGCCACAGGTTGGTCGAATAACCGATGCTGTAGACATCCCACGATTGGAGCAGTGGGTCGCCGAGCAGAATATTGGGAAACTCACCCCAGGTCTTCGCTGAATTCTGCCCGAATCCATGAACGAAGATGATCGCCGCTTCCTGGCCAAGATCGCGGAAAGTTGTGTAACTCGGCAAGTCGCTCTCGGCATCGGCTGCCGGCGGCAAATCACCCATCAGCCCCTCGAGTTCGTCAGCATATTCCAACAACGCGCGGGACAGGGCGCGGGGGAATAGCGCTGAAGTGCGGGCCAGTCGCCGAGCCGGCTCGGTGGCAATACCCTTGGGAAGCAACTTAAACGGCAGGGTCGAGGCTCGCAATCCTAGTCGGGTCACGGATTCGAAGAGGCTCGCCACCTTGTCACCGACCGCGTGCCCTCCGGCCTCCCCGGCAATACGTTTCATCTCAACTCCTCTCAGCAGTTCTCAATTGCCGACAACAGCGGTCCACTGTGCGGTACTGCCACTCTCAAAACCGTCCACGAAAAGGGTGTACTGCCCTAGATCAAAAAAACATCCAGCATCGGTGCCGGGCTGCCGTTAATCTCCGCCAGTCCTTGGTGGACAATCGAGCGCAGCAGCACTTGCCGCTGCACCACGCTGCCGTCAGGCGCCAGCTCTTCGACCCACTGCACCGTGCTGCGCAGCCGCTCGGCACCGCGCAACAGCTGCCCGTCGCCAGTGTGCAGGTCGATCCGGTCGACCCCAGGATCAGTCTGCGGGAAACTCAAGCGTAACTGGGTCAGACCCGTAGGATCGATCGCCGCCAAACCAGCGGCGGTCAAATCAACCCGAAGAGCGTAGAACTCATCGCCAAGGCTACCGACGAAGCAACCAGCATTCTCGGCATCGGCGGGGGCGGTGGCATCTGCCGGCTCGACCACGGCAGCGCCGAAAGTCCCCCGCTTAACATCCAGCCGGGGCACTCCCAAATCGCCCGAAAGGAAGGGATTGCTGCCACTAGCCGCCGCCCGTAGCAAATATAGACTGGCGCCGGTAATCACCACATCGTCCGGCAGCCCTGAGGTGTCGAAAGATACCAGCCCGGCGTAAATCGCGCTGCCGTCGTCACCAACCCGGATCGCCTCCGTGCCACTGCCACTGCCATCGCTCCAGCCATCGTTGGCACCACCTTGAGAAAAAAAGCTTGCCGCCGGCCCGCCGCGAAAGTGGTCGAAGAAATAACTCTGAGTCTGCTGCGCGATCTTGTATTGATAACCATCGAAATCAAGGTGGATCGGATCGGCCGAGATACCTGCCACCTCTCGAAAATTCTGCCGCAGGGTCGGCCGCTGCGGGTTGCCACCGGGGAATGGATGGTGCAGAGGTGCGGCGATTCCGGGCCGCGGCAGCTCGCCGGGAGCGGCCACCCCATCGCCGTAGTAATAGTGCATCAGGCCTACCGAATTATCGTATTCGAGCCCCGCGCGGTCCAAGGTCCACCCCAGGCGCCGACTCTCGATGCCGACCATCATCGAGTTGAGTTCCTGATCGGAGATCAGATCGCCGTCTGGATCGCGGGACAGATCATCCCGCTTAGGGCAAGCGTAGATCCAACACCAGAGGAAGTTGACGTTGAAATTCGGATACTCGTAGCTCGACAGCAAGACCGTCGGCTGATTTGCATGGCCGGCAATGGAGTCGATGATCGTCGTGGTGTCTTGGCGAATGGTGGCGAACAGAGCCGCTTCAGAACCCGCCTGGTCGAGGTCCATATCCTTGTACCAACCGCCGTCCGAACGGCCGGCAAGAAGATCGTTGCCACCGATCGCCAAGACCACCGTATCGATCGCCGGTTGAGCATCGAGTTCGGCCAGCAGATTAGCGATCCAGGGATAGTTGGTTGTGTCGGCCCATTGCCGCGCCTCGCTGCCCGAAATGGCGTACTCCGACCCGCCGTAGCCTGCTCCCGGATCCACATCCAGCGAACGCGCCAACATCAACTTGTCGGCGTGGCCGAAACGATCGAAGACATCGTTGTGCGAACCGTCATCCCACATGAACTGGGCCCAACTATCGCCCGCCATCAACGCTCGTGCCCGCGGCGCCGGGCAGGAAGGGCCGCGTTGACTCTCCGCTTGCTCAGCCATTGCAGAATCGGCGGCAGCGCCGACCGCCAAGCTCACAGTCAACACCGCGAGCAGCAGCTTATCTAGCTGGATATTCGCCATCGCCGCAGGATAGCAGAGGCCGAGGATCCCACTCAGCCGGCGGCTTGGGCGCGCTACTATCGTCAGCACTGAGATCAAAGTGCCCAGCCCCAATCACCAACTTACGCCCGCGAGCCCACCACGGACCGCCGCCTTGCTCGAGGTCCGTGGTCTACGAGTGCGCTACCGAACCCCGACCGGCGAGGTCACGGCGGTCGCTGGCGTGGACTTCGACATCCACCCCGGCGAGGGAGTGGGTCTACTCGGCGAGTCGGGCTGCGGCAAGACTAGCTTGTCGCTTGCCGTGGCCGGGTTGCTGCCAGCAAGCGCCGTCACCAGCGGCGGAGTGCATTGGCGCGGCCGGCGGCTCGATACCCTGCCGGCCGCGGCACGGCGTCGATTCCGCGGCGCCGAGGTGGGCCTGGTCTTTCAGCACCCCGATCGATCGCTCGACCCGCTGCAGCGGGTCGGCGGCCAAATCGCTCAGATTCTGCGCGCCCACCATCGAGCCAGGGGTCGGCAAGCACAGCAGCAAGCCCGGCAAATGCTCGCCGAGGTCGGCTTCGCAGATCCGGCAGCCACCGCTCGGGCCTACCCGCATCAACTCAGCGGCGGCCAGCGTCAGCGGGTGGCGATCGCCCAAGCTCTGGTTTGCCGGCCGGCATTGGTGATCGCCGATGAACCCACCGCGGGTCTCGATTCGGTATCGCGCGCTCACCTGCTGCGGCTACTGCTACGGCTGCGCCAGGAGCGTCGAACCGCCTTGCTGGTGATTAGCCACGATCCTCTCGTACTGGCGGCGACCAGCGATCGTTTGCTGGTCATGCAAGAGGGTCGGTTGATCGAACGGGGCGCCGCCAGCGAAGTTCTCCACCACCCCCGGCAACCCCAAACCCGGCGCCTGCTGAGCGGCCTGTCGGGACCCCGCTCTAGCGCCCGAGAACAGCGGTCCATCACCACCGAGCGCTCTCGGAGTCCCTTGCTCGAGGCACTCGCTTTGACCAAGATCCACCCATCCCGCGGCCGCTCGGAACGGCCCGCGGTCGACGCAGTCAACCTTCGTTTGGCCGCCGGCGACACTCTGGCGTTGGTCGGGCGAACCGGTAGCGGCAAAACCTCTCTAGCCCGCTGCCTGGCCTTGCTCGATCGGCCGAGCGCTGGTCAGATCCTGCTCGATGGCGAGGAGTTCCACCGCCTCCAGCGGGCTGCCAGAGCACGGATCCATCACCAGGTACAGCTGGTGCCACAGCATCCGGCCAGTGCCCTCAATCCGCTCTGGCGAGCTGCCCAAGCGGTTGCAGAGCCACTGTTCATCCACCGCCGCGGCAACCACCAACAGCGTCATCACCAGGCCCTCGAATGGATGGCCGAGGTCGGCTTGGGCGCCGAGCTGGCACAACGCCCGGTCGGCCGACTCAGCGGTGGCCAAAGGCAGCGCCTGGTATTGGCTCGGGCGCTGGCTGCCCGACCGCGCCTGCTGATCCTCGACGAAGCTCTCTCGGCCTTGGACCTACCACGACGCGCACAGCTAGCGCAGCTGCTCGACGAGCTACGCCGCAAACACCATCTAGCACTGCTGTGGATCTCGCACGACCTGCACACCGTCAGCCGGCTGACCGAGCGCATCGCGGTACTCGACCAGGGTCGCATCGTCGAGCAGGGAACCTGTCGAGAAGTGCTCTCGGCGCCCGCTCACCCGGCCACCCAAGCGCTGATCGATGCCCTGCTGGAGCCCCCGGGATGATCCTCCGGTTGGCTCGCCGGCTACTCGCCAGCGCCTTGCTGCTGCTGCTCATCTCGGCCCTGAGCTTCCTCCTTGCCGAGCTGGCGCCGGGCGACTTTCTCGCCGAGATGCGCTTCCACCCAGGAGTCTCCGCGGAGACCCTCGAACATCTGCGCCAACTCCACGGCATCGACCGGCCGCTCAGCGAGCGCTATGTGGGCTGGCTGATGGCGATCGGGCGGGGTGAACTTGGCCATTCCTTTGCCCACAATCTGCCGGTCGTCGAACTCCTCGCTCCACGGGCTCGCAATACTCTGATCTTGACCATCACCGCGACCTGCGGGCTGTGGTTGCTGGCACTGACCCTGGCCAGCGCCGCCGCTCGCCACCCGCGAGGCGCTGTCGATCGCTGGGCCACCGCTGGCTGCGCGCTGCTCCTGGCCCTACCCCGACCGCTGCTGGCACTCGCCGCCTTGCTGCTGGCGGCTCGGGTCAGTTGGTTGCCGAGTAGCGGCATGCGCTCGCTGCCGCTGGTCGAGACCGGCAACTGGCACCCGCTACTGGACGGTGCTCGCCACCTGCTTCTACCTGCCGCGACTCTGATCCTGGCCGGCTTGCCAACCCTTTACCGGCACCTGCGTGGGGCACTCAGCGAGGCGTTCGGCGAACCCCATGTGGCCGCCGCCCGAGGCCATGGCATCGGGCGGCGAAGGTTGTTCTGGCGCTATGTGCTACCGAGTGCCGCCGGCCGCCTGACGAGCCTGCTTGGACTTTCTATCGGCGGCTTGCTATCGGGCTCGCTGGTCGTCGAGGTGGTGCTTGGCTGGCCTGGCTTGGGGCCATTGATGCTCGACGCAGTGCTGGCCCGCGACATCTACCTAGTGGTCGCCGGCACCCTCATGTCAGCCACTCTGCTGATTGCCGGCAACCTACTCGCCGACGGCCTGCTGCTGGTTATCGACCCTCGGCTGCGGGAGCACGAGTGATGGCCAAGACTCGGCGTCTGGCGCTTGGCTTGCTGGTGTTGCATCTGTTGGTTCTCGGCGCCACCTGGACCGCCCCTCACTCGCCAGAAGCCCAGGATCGCCAGCATCCCTTGGCGCCACCCTCCTTGAACCACCCCTTGGGCACTGACGAGTTCGGCCGTGACCAGCTTTCCCGCCTGATCTGGGGCGGTCAGATTTCACTCTTCGCAGCCTTGCTCGCGGCCTTGCTCTCGCTGGTCTGCGGCCTGACCGTAGGGGCGTTGGCAGGCTTCTACGGCGGCCGGGTCGACGCCTTGCTAATGCGCCTGACCGAACTCTTCCTGTCCCTGCCGTGGCTCTATTTGCTGCTGGCGGTACGGGCCTTTCTTCCCCTCGACTTGGCGCCGGCAACAGTGTTCGCCCTCTTGATTGGAGTGATCGGTCTGCTGGGATGGCCGCGCACTGCTCGGCTAGTCCGAGGGGTCACCGTGGGCCTGCGTCATCGACCTTATGTCGCAGCCGCGCGCGGTTTCGGCGCCGCGGACTTCTACTTGCTGCGCCATCATCTGCTACCGCTGGTGCGGCCGGTGCTGCTGACCCAGCTCACCGTCTTGGTGCCGCGCTATGTCGTGGCGGAGGTCAGCTTGTCTTTACTCGGCCTGGGAGTAGCTGAGCCAGCCCCGAGTTGGGGCGGCTTGCTGGCCATGCTGCGCCGCTACGAGGTTTCCCTCTGTTGGTGGATGTGGTTGCCAGCTGCCAGCTTGGCGGCAGTCGTTTGGGGCTATCACCGGCTGGCCGATGACTTTGAGCGACAAACCGCCGTTCTATCGGATCAGCAGATCACTAACGACGAGTAGACTTGCTGAGCTATCATTCACCAGAGGTCCATCTCAAATGCTGCGATCTCAAACGCTGCGATCTCAAACACCGTGAAATCAAACACCGCGATCCGGCACCCGACCCCGGCAACCCTCTGATGCAATGGTCACCCAGCCAGCCGGCCGCCCCCGGTCTCGAGCCGCGCAACACCCTGCCGCTGTGCTGTTGGCTGCCGCTGTGCGGCTGGCTGCTGCTCTCCTGTTCTCTGTGGTTCAGCCCTCAACCGCTAGCGGCCGAACTCCCCCTTTCAGCCAGCGCGGCTGGCGTGCAAGGAGCAGACACCGCCGCCGAACTACTGCGAGTCGAGATTCCAAGCGGCCAACCCGGCGGCCTGCTACGGGCTGTGTTGCGGGCCGAACCCAAGACTTTCAATCCGGTGATCAGTGCCGACGGTCCTTCACTGGCCATCGCCGGCCTAACCATGGCCAACTTGATTCGGATTGACCGCCACAGCTTGCACACGGTGCCCGCATTGGCTCACCGCTGCACCCCTTCAGAGGATGGCCGGCGGCTGCGCCTGGACTTGCGTCGCGGGCTGCGCTTCTCGGACGGACACCCGTTCGACGCCGACGATGTAGTGTTCTCTTTCGCGGTCTACACCGATGCCCAGGTCAGCTCGCCGAGTCGCGACTTGCTGAAAGTCGCTGGGCGACCGATCACCGCCCACCGCCTCGGTCCCTATGCGGTGGAGATCGAACTGGCTGCGCCCTATGCGGTCGGCGAACGCCTCTTTGACGGTATTGCCATCCTGCCCCGCCACAAGCTAGAGCGGGCCTACCGTAAGGGACGGTTGCGCCAGGCTTGGTCCTTGGGCACGCCAGCTGAAGAGATCGTCGGCATGGGCCCCTTTCGCCTGCGCCGCCACGTCGCCGGCCAATATCTGGAATTGGAGCGCAACCCGCACTACTGGAAGGTGGATTCCGCAGGCCAGCGGCTGCCCTACCTGGAGCGGCTGATCTTTGCCTTCGTCCCTGACCAGAGTGCCGAAGCGATTCGCTTGCAGAGCGGCGAGGCTGACTTGGTGGAACGGCTCGCCGCCGACAATTTCGAGCGTCTCCGGCAGGCGCAGAGCAAGGGTGATTTCCGAGTCCAGGATCTCGGCGCGGGGCTGCAGATCGAGTTTCTGTTTTTCAATCTCAACCCGTTATCCGCCAGTGCTTCGGCAGCCCGCCGCCACCGTCAGCGCTGGTTTCGCTCCGCTGCTTTTCGCCGCGCGATCTCGGCCGCTATCGATCGGCAAGCGATCATCCGGCTGGTCTGGCGCGACCGCGCGCAGCCCCTGCGGTCGCCGGTTAGCCCCGGCAACCGCGCCTGGTATGACAGCCGCTTACCACCGAAGGCAAGATCGCTCGCCCGCGCCCGTAGCGAACTGCTCAGCGCCGGATTCCACTGGAACGACCGCGGCGACCTGCTCGATTCGCAGCAGCATTTGGTCGAGTTATCCTTGATTACCAGCGCTTCCAACAGTCAACGACGAGGCGCGGCAACGTTGATTCAGGAAGACCTACGCCAGCTCGGCATCCGCCTGCGGGTGACCTCGCTCGAATTCCGCGCCCTGGTCGACCGGGTGACGGCAAGCTTTGACTATGACACTTGTCTGCTCGGCCTCGGCGGTACGGATACCGACCCAAATCCGATGATCGCCTTGCTGCATTCGCAGGGTGCCACTCACTTCTGGCAACTTGGCGGTGGCGGGATCGAGCCCTGGCAAAAGATGATCGACCAGTTGCTCGAGGACCAGCTGATCAACCTCGATCCGCTAGCCCGCAAGCGCCAGTTCGACCAAGTGCAGCAGCTGGTCGTCGAGCACCAGCCGTTCGTTCCGCTATTGAGTCCCAACGTGTTGGTCGGCGCCCACCGCCGCCTCGGTGGCTTTCGCCCCGCCATCTTGGCACCGCATACTCTGTGGAACGCCGACCAGCTCTACTGGCTCAGCCCACCGAGCAAACACTAAACCGAGCGAACGCCAAACCGAGCGACGATGACCGCGAGATTGAGCCCACAGCCGAGCTGGGAAGACCCCAAGCTAGTCGCCGCTTGCCTGGCAGGCGACGAGCGCGCCTGGCGAGCGTTGGTCGACAAGTATAAGAACCTGCTCTTCGCCATCCTGCTCAAACGCGGCCACGATCGCGAGCAAGCTGCCGACATTTTCC
Organism: Candidatus Multivoradales bacterium; assembly: GCA_965248925.1. Classification (GTDB taxonomy): domain Bacteria; phylum Acidobacteriota; class Thermoanaerobaculia; order Multivoradales; family J023; genus CBDFLE01. The sequence goes on from CBDFLE010000006.1 coordinate 1,117,656, forward strand.
AGACGGTCTGGCTCGATGCCTACAACGACTTGCCCAAGCTGCGCCAGGGTGGCGCCCTCAAAACCTGGCTGATCTCATTGGCCCACCACAAGAGCTACCATGCGACGCGTCACAAGCGGCGCTTGGAGAGCCGCGAGCAAGGAACCGATGAAGAACTGGACGTGGCCGACCAAGGCCCCGACGCCGGCACCTTCATGATCGAGTTGGAACGGCACCAGCAAGTCCGGCAAGCCGTCGTCGGGCTGCCAGACCGATGTCGAGAACTGATCCGCATGCTGTTCTTCCGCTCTCCGGCCCTGCCCTACCGGCAAGTCGCCGAGCGCTTGGGGCTGGCGACTGGCTCGATCGGCTTCATTCGCGGTCGCTGCCTGAAGAGGCTGCAACGAAGTCTCGAGCAAAGCGGGCTCGGGTGATTCGCCCAGCCACTGCAGAAGAACTCGCCCGACGCCTCGCCAAGCTCGACGAGGCTGGACGCCAGCGGCTCGTGGCGCGCCATCCCGAGCTTAGGTGCCGGGCTCGAGTGCGGGAGTTGTGCAAGGCCAGTGCCGCCAATGCCGGCGCCGACCTGGAGCAGATGGACCGCCTGGCCGGCGCCGCGCAGTGGCTGGCGGGAGTTTTGAAAGAACCTCTGCCGCAGGCGCTGGCGTTGCGCGCCCGCGCCAACACCGCCCATTTCCAGGGCGAACTAGAGCAAGCCCAAGATCAGTATGGCGAAGCCCTGGCACTGCTCGAAGACGCCGGTGAGCAGCAGGAAGCCGCCATCACACGCTCCAGCGCCTTGCTCAATCTGGCCTATTTAGGCGACTACGACGGCGCCCGGCGGTGGTACGAGGCAGCGCGATGCGCGTTTGAAGAGCTTGGCGATCGGCAGCGGCTGGCAGTGCTCGAACACAACCTGGCGAACGTCCTCTACCGCCGCGACAGCTGGAGCGAGGCGCTCGATCTCTACCGTCACGCCCAGAGCGAGCTGGAACAGTTAGATCGACCTCTCGAGGCCGCGATCTGCTTGCGCAATGTGGCCGTCTGCCTGATCAGCCTGCACCGTTTCGACCAGGCTCTAGAGGCTTATCGCCAAACCCGCGCCTACGCCAACGCTCACCAACTCGATCGCATCTGCCTGCAAGCCGACTACAACATCGCCTACCTGCACTACCTGCGCGGCGAGTACATGCAGGCTTTACGTTTGTTCCAAACCGTCCGTCGCGATTGCGCCGACCAAGGAGATCTCTACCACCAGGCGTTGTGCGATCTGGATCTTGCCGAGATGTACCTCGAACTGAACCTGGTCGACGAGGCCGCCGAACTCGCCACCAACGCCCGGCAGAGTTTCACTGTCCAGCAGCTCACCTACGAAGCAGCCAAAGCCGAGACCTTCCTGGCGTTGGCGCGCAGTCGGCTGGGTGACACTCAGACGGCGCTCGACGGGTTGGTCAGCGCCCGGCTCGCGTTCAGCGCCGAAGCCAACTTGCTGTGGCCGGCGCTGATCGATCTCTACCGCGCGGTGGTGCATTACCGACGCGGTGAACTCAGCGCCGCGCGGCCCTTGGCGAAGCAAGCCCGTAGCGCCTTCGCCGATCCGGCCACGGCGCCCAAAGCAGCCCTCTCTGCTCTGGTGCTGGCGGAGATCGAGTTGGCCAGCGGCCAGGCGGCCGCGGCCCGCCAAAGCACCGAGGACGCTCTGCGCCAACTCGCCGGCCACGACCTGCCGGTACTCGAGCATCAGGCCTACCGAACTCTCGGGGAGATCGAAGAGATCGCCGCCGAATACCCTCGCGCCATCGCCGCCTACCAGCGCTCTCTGGAGCTTCTCGAGCGACTCCAGAGTCAGCTCCACGGCGAGCACCTAAAGATCCCCTTTCTTAGCGATAAGCACGCCGTCTACGGCAATCTAGTGCGCTTGATCGCCCACGACCGCAAACGCGTCGGCCGCGGGCGGCAAGTGTTGAAGATCATCGAGCAGGCCAAGTCACGGGCCTTGACCGATCTCCTGTGGTTTCGCAGTCACGACTTACCCTCGACCTCAGCGGCGGGCGATAAGCTAGTTGTCAGTCTCGCCAATCGGCGGGCCGAGCTGAGCACGATCTACCACCACCTCGACCGCCTGCAGCTGGCCAGCGGCGCTCCCGCTTTGGACCAACTACGCCAGCTGTGCGATCAGGCGCGGCGCTGCGAGAGTGCCTTGGTCGACCAGCAACGCCAACTCCTGGCCATCGACCAAGACCTCGGCTCCTTGCAGCCAGGGGCGCCGATCGACCTCGAAGCGATCGCTGGAGCCCTCGGCGACGATCAGCTGCTAGTCGAGTACTTCATCGCTCGCGACACTCTGCTGGCCGCGGTGGTCGATCGGCGGAGTATCGACATCGTCGAATTGGCCAGCGCCGAAAAAGTGCGCGGTGTTCACCGTCTGCTGCAGCTCCAACTCTCCAAATGGCCCCTAGGAGAAGCCCGTCTGCGTCCCAACATCCCGTTGATCGCCGCCGCCACCAGCGCTCATCTGGGCGAGCTTTACCAGGCCCTGATCACCCCCCTCGCCCACCTGCTGGAGGCCGGGCAGCAGCTGATCGTGGCACCGCACGGTTTCCTCCACTACGTGCCGTTTCACGCCCTCTACGATGGCCACGACCACTTGATCGACCATCACTCGATCTCCTACACACCGAGTGCTTCCGTTTTTCAGTTGGCGGCCCGCAAATCAGCCGCGGCCAACCAGCGGTCGCTGGTGCTCGGGATCGCTGACCAACAAACGCCGCACATTCTCGACGAGGCTCGCGCGGTTGCTTCCAGTCTGCCTCATTCGACCCTGTTGCTGGGTAGCGAGGCGAGCAGCTCGGCGCTGCGCCAGTTGGGTCCCGGAAGCCGCTTCGTGCACATCGCCACCCACGGCCTCTACCGCCGGGACAATCCAATGTTCTCCGCCATTCAACTGGGCGATGGGCGACTCAGTTTGTTCGATCTCTACGACCTCCAGCTAGACGCTGAGTTGGTGGCCTTGAGCGGCTGCGGTACCGGTCTGAACACCGTCCTCAGCGGCGAAGAGCTGGTCGGTCTGACCCGCGGCCTGCTCTACGCTGGAGCCCAATCGGCGCTGGTCACTCTGTGGGATGTCCACGACGCTTCCACGGCTGATTTCATGCGCCGCTTCTACCGCCACTTGGGCAGCGGCAACGAACGTGCCGCCGCCCTGCGGCAGGCGATGCTGGAAACTCGCGAGCACCAGCAGCACCCCTACTATTGGGCGCCGTTCGCCCTGGTGGGAAAGCCCGATGGCCGCTGAATGGACAAGAAAAGTTCTTAACGACTATATTTTTCGCCGGCCAGCATCACCCCCATACTAGGTAGAGGGACTTTTCATAGGAGCGTTCTCGATGTCCAAGCCTGACTTGGCAGAATGGTGTGACTACGTGCGAGGGGTGGGAGATCCGCAACGCAAGGAGCGTTTGAGTGAACTGCTCGCCAGCGGGCCGGCTGCCGCCCGCGATACCATCGCGGCGTTCTCTCAGGTGTTGGCCACGGCCCGCGCCGACCAGCTGCAGGAGCCTCCGGCCTATGCTCTACGCTGCGCCTACTCGCTCTCAAGCACCCGCCCAAGCGGTCGTCGAGAGAGTGGCTTTACTGACCGCGCTTTCCAAGTCGTCTTCGACAGCCTGCGCGATGCTCTGCCGGCCGGTTCGCGACGGCTGCACAGCGCTCATCGCCAACTGGTTATCGAGTCGGCTGAGATTCAGCTCGACTTGAAAATCGAGCGCGAAACCGATCCCGGGCAAACCGTGGTGGTCGGCCAAGTCATCGACCGGCAAGACGGTGATCCGCGCCCCCTGCGGCAAGTACCAGTGCTGTTGTTCTCGGCAACACGGGTCGTCGGACGAGCCCTCTCAGGGCCCTTCGGGGAGTTTCAGGCGGATGGACTGCGAGAGGATCCGGTCAGCCTCTGCCTGTTGATCAGCGACGATGAGCGACTACGAGTACCTCTCGACGAGGCTTTTGAATAGCGAGATGGAGGAACTGGGGTGTTTGAGCAATCGATCCATATTGAATCTCTCCGCGGTCTGAAGATCGCCCTGCTGCTGGCGGCGCTGGCGGGCACTGCCACCCTGGTAGAACCGACGCTCGCGGAGCCCGGCCAAGGCAACCACTTCGACCGCCGCAACCCGCAGGTCAACCAAGCCTTGCTACGTGCCGACGCCAGCCAGCATCAGGCGATCGCCGCGCAATACGGCCTCAGCATCGTTGGCCGGCACGGCGATCTAGCCCTGGTCGAAGGACCCGGCTCGATGACCGCCGAACAGCTGACCGAGCTGCTGACCGGCGACCCGCGCCTCACCGCCATCGAGCCGGCCCTGCAAGCGCGCTTGCCGGCAAGTGCTGACGGCGGGAGCGAACGCGAAGACAGCGGCAGTCTGGCGCCCGATTTGCTGCGCCTTGGCAGCGCCGCGACTCCATGCACCAGTCAACTGGTCAACACTCCGCTGTGGAGCGGCTACGCCGACCAAAGCGCCGGCGACAGGATCCATCTCGACGAGGCCCAACAAGCTGCCGCGGATTGCGGAGCCATCACCGTGGCGTTACTCGACACCGGGGTCGATCCCGACCACCCGGTCTTGCAAGGGGCATTGCTACCCGGCTTCGATTTTCTCAGCGACACTCCGGGGACGGCTTCTGAGTTTCTCGATCAATCCGTGATGCCCATTGTCGAACACACGTTGATTACCGTCGCCGGCATGTCCGCCGCTGCGGTGGCAGCGGGCAACGCCCAGCCCCTGGAACTCGGAACCACGATGGCGGTCTTGGTGGCCCCGAGCAGCGCCGCCCAGCTGAGTAGCCAAGACCTGCCAGCATTCTTCGGCCATGGCACGATGGTCGCCGGCATTGTTCGGCTGACCGCTCCCGGCGCCCGGATTCTGCCGCTACGAGTGTTCAACAGCGAGGGTCAAGGGCACGTCTTCGACATCGTCCGGGCGATCTACTACGCCGTTGCACAAGGCGCCGAAGTGATCAGCATGAGCTTCAGCGTCGCGGAGTCCTCGGCCGAGCTGCGGCGAGCGGTGCAGTACGCCCGCGGCCAGGGGGTGACCTGCGTTGCCGCGGCGGGCAACCAAGGAGAGCGCGTGCTGGTCTATCCAGCCGCCCTTGCCGACGCTATCGGCGTCACCTCGACGACCCAGAACGACCAGCTCAGTGGATTCTCGAACTTCGGCGCCGCGCTGGTTGACCTCTCCGCCCCGGGCTCGGCGGTGATCTCCACCTATCCCGGCGGCCTCTACGCCGCCGGCTGGGGCACCTCATTCAGCACTCCATTCGTCGCCGGCACTTTGGCCCTGCTGCACAACCTGGTCGACCCAGGCCCCACCGCTCGGCAGAGCCGGATCAACGCCCTGCTATCTGGAGCTGAACGCATACCTGGATTGGCGGGCGATATCGGCCGCGGTCGGCTCGATGCCCAAGCGGCGGTACTTGCCGCCAGTCCATAAGGCATCACCTCATGAGCGACCGTCCCCAGCCGAAGTAATGCTGGAGACGGTCGTTCGCTTACTCGCCGATCACTCCGCGCATCCACTCGGTCAGCTCGTGCTTGTCGCAGCGACTGGTTGCTACTCGCAAGGTGATCTCTTCAAGATCCTCGGGGGCCGGTAGTGGGTCAACGCCGTTGACTTCCAGAAACACTAGCGCAGCCAAGGCCGCGGCGCGCTTGTTGCCATCGTGAAAAGCGTGGTTCTTGGCAATGTGGAACAAGTAGGCAGCCGCCATGGCGGCCACTCCATCGTGCAAGCATTGGCCACCGAACTGCTGCTGCGGCATCAATACGGCAGACTCCAACAGTCCCGGATCCCGCAGCCCGGCCAGCCCTCCCTCACGGGCGATTGTGTTCTCTTGGATGAGAAGGACGTCCACGACACTGAGGAAGCGCATTTCACTCAGCCAACCGCTGCAACATCTTGGAATACCGAGGCCGAAGCTTAGCCAGAGATTCCTCGACTCTCTCGCGTCCAATTCCTACTTCGACCGGGGTCATGATCAACGAGTTGCCACTGATCGAAATCTGTAGAGGACTGTTCGCTTGGATACCTATCGCTTCCATCAGCGGCTTGTCGATCACCAATGCGTGGCTGTTGCCGTGCTTCTTGAGTGTCTTGACCATGGGCGCCTCCTTGTTAGTACAATGTTGTAACGCCTGCACAGCTCTGTCAAGTGCCACCACGGCTGCTGTGGCGACTTTCACAGCGGAACATCGCCTCCGCTTCGCCCCACAGTCGCCACAGTCGGCCCCAGTCTCGCCCTGAAGGCTTGCCAGCCTACGGTTCTCGCGCCACACCGGCGCCGCACAACCGTGGAGGATCTCATGCTGGTATTGCTCACCCTCATCCTGCTTGCTGCCGTCGTTGGCATGGCGGTGTACTTCGGCTCGATGGACGCGGATCTCAGACTTCAACGTTGGCTCCGCTTGAGCCAATCCCTGACCCTGCGCTTCGCCCTGGTGGCCACCCTGACACTGGTTTCGCTGATCCCCCTCCAACTGGTCAAGTCGGTGGTCGGCGAGCGGGCCGGGCGTTACCATGGAGTGCTGAGCGAGATCGCCAAGACCTGGGGGCAGGCCCAGACCTTGACCGGCCCACTGCTCATCGTTCCTTACGAATACCAGGAGATTCGCCGGACTCCCTTCGAGAAAAAAGACGGAACTATCGAAGAACGGGTAAAGAACATCACCCATCAAGACCGGGCGGTCTTCCTCCCCAACTTGGTCGACATCACCAACTCGATCGAGCCACAGTTCCGTCATCGTGGGATCTACAGCTCGTTGGTCTATCGCGCGGCGGTCGAGCTGAAGGGACATTTCGCCGCGCCCGACTTCTCACGCTTCGACAAAACACCGACCCGCATCGACTGGGATGGCGCCTACCTCAGCCTCGGCCTCAGCGACACTGGAGCGATCGACGGCGCGGCCACCTTGACTTGGAACACGCGCCAGGTCGGCTTCTCGCCCGGAGCGCGCTACGACGACCTCCTATGCTGCGGCCTGCACGCCGAGCTGGGCCAGTTGCTGGCGGCGGAAGAAGCGGGTGAGTTCTCGATCTCCTTGCAGCTCAGAGGCTCCGACAGCTTCTTCTTCACCCCCGTCGGCCGCCAGACCCACGCCAAGGTCACCTCCCCATGGCCCGACCCCAGCTTCAGTGGCGCCATCCTGCCCACCGACTATGAGACCGGTGCCCAAGGCTTCAGCGCCGAGTGGAGCATCCCTCACCTGACCCGCGCCTATCCCCAGACCTGGACCGTCGAGCACAGCCAACCGGACAAGTCGTCGATCAAATGCTCGAACACCGGCGTCAAGCTCTTCGAGCCGGTCGACTTCTACCTCACCTCTCAGCGAGCGATCAAATACGCCGTCTTGTTCATCGGCTTGACCTTCCTCGCCCTCTTCCTCTTCGAGCACGCCCTCGGCGTCCGCCTGAGCGTCATTCAATACGCCTTGGTGGGCAGCGCCCTGGCCCTGTTCTACTTGCTGCTGATCTCAATGGCCGAGCACATCGGCTTCTTCGCCGCCTACCTGGCTGCGGCCAGCGCGGTGGTGGTGATCGTCGGCCTCTACGCCAAGGCGGCACTGCGCAACAGCGCCCGGGGGCTAGCCATGGGCGCCGTGCTGGCGGCTATCTATTCCCTGTTCTACATCCTGCTGCAACAGCAAGACTATGCTCTGTTGTTGGGTTCGCTGCTGCTTCTGGCCGTGCTCGCCCTGACCATGTTCCTGACCCGCAAACTCAGTCGGGAGAGGGGAGAGAGGGGAGAGGTGGTGAGTTGACGCTCACCAAGAACTCTCTGAGTCACTTCCCTTTCTGCAAGTTCGGAATGTCATCGTCATTGATGACAAGAGTCTGAGCAGAAAAAATCGGAGTACCGTTCTTGCAGTTCCTGAACCTCTGCTTGGCAGGTTCTCTTTTTTCGACGACTACCTTCCAGGCCCTGAGGGTAACCTTCTTTGGAATGAATCGCACCAACTCGATCGGCTCGGGCGCACGACCGTACTCAACCGTGACTTTATAGTGAATCGGCTCATTATAGCGATAGATCTGCTCGGAAACCAACCTCTCAAAGGGCCTCATCGAGCGATTGTGATCGCCCGTGTTGAAGAACCCTGGAACGATCATGAGATTTTGCTTGAACCCCGGACCATGGAGATGCTTAGCGAGAAGATGCGCACGGTGACACTTGCGGGTATCCCCCGAAACTATTCGTTCGTTCAACGCACCCACCGGAGCACCGAGAGCTACGGGTCGAGACTCGTGTAGGGACCCTGGTCCGAAAGCAACAATCGCATCCATTTCGGTTCCACCGTAGTCTCCGCCATCGAATTCCGCAATGCTGTGATAGACGGGGCGCTTTCCTTGATTCAATCTCTCGACGAGCCAATGCATGATCTTCGTAATCCGGCCACCCTGATATCGTATATTAGCGTAACCGCGAGCGGATTTCTCCAATTTTTGAATATCGACAATATTTGCCACCGCTCTGTAGAGGAACTCAGACTCGTCTGAAGGCACATTGCCGTCGATGTATTTTCGAATATTCAAAGTCCGACTATTGACGATCAACTGCCCGCTATGCTGAAAGCTCAAATGGTGACGCTCGCCATCCCGCTCAAATGGCAAGCTAAGATCGCGCCACGCTCCAGGGGTAGACGACACCTGTTGCTTGTCCTCGGGAGCGTTCTTTTTCTTCTTCGACAGCCCGAGCATAGCCGCCGCCCGTTCGAGGAGCCATTGCACCATGTCCTGGACTTTTCCACCCACCGTCCCGATCGCTTTGCGCAGCGCCTTGCCGAAGCCGGAACCGAGCACCATGCCGCCGGCAAGACCGATCAGCACCGGCACCACCCCCCGCACCGCGTTGTAGATCGCCTGGGCGGCGGGCTCGACCTTCTCTTCGACCACCAGCTTGACGCTGTCGAGCATCTTGTCGACCACCGAGCCGAGGCGATCGGCCCAGCCGAGCAACATTTGCACCACCCCCCACAGGCTCTTGAGCGCGGTCACTATTCCCAGACCGGGTATCAATATCTTTCCCAGCCGTACCAGCAAGGGTTGCAGCACACTGTCGATGATCCATCCACGCAGGGTCTCGATCACCGTCGTCTTGATCTCACCCAGCTTGGCGGTGGCGGAGTCGAGCAAGGCGCTGGTGCCGCCCTCGAACATCGGCAACAGCTCACCGACGATGGCCTCCGCCCGATCGACCTTGCCGGCGCCCACCACCTTGACGGCGATCGCCCGCAGCCCGTTGTAACCCAGGCCAAGCACTTGCAGCAGGAGACCGGCGATCGAACGTAGGTTCCACACCCTAGGCAGGGTGATGCGATCCTTGGCAAGAGCGCCCGTGAGGAAACCGGCGAGACCGCCGACCAGCATACCGCCGAGGTTCTCCCGCACCAGCTTGAAGGCACGGACCAAAGCCTTGCCGAAATAAGACGCCACCTTGCCCGGCTGCTTGATCAGCTTGCTCAGCGCGCCGCCGCCTGCCTTGTGGAAAGGCGCCAGGAGCTTGTCGACATCGATACCGAGACCGCGGGCAATTCTCTTGAAGCCAGCCACGGCGAGATCCAAGAGGCGCCCGGCAAAAGATGAGAGCAACCCCTCCCGCTTGGCCACCGGGGTGGAGCGAATCGCCTTGCTGCTCGCCGCCCGCAGCTCACCAGCATCGCGCTCACTGGCATCGTTGTAGATCGCCTCCCGTGCCTGACGCAGACCCTCCTCCGCCCGACGCTCTGCTTTGTTGTCGGCCTTGTGCTGCTCCAGCTTGGCCTGGATGGCGAAGACCAGGCGTACTCGGTCTTCGATCGCCGCATGGCGCGGGACCCCATCACCCCAATAACGCTTATGTTGCAAGGCCTCGACCGTGCGCTGCGCCTCCTCAAGCCCGCAGGCGTCCTTCGCCAGCCGACCCAGCACCCAGCCATGGAGGTCGCGGTGAAACCACGCGACGTTCGACGCCCACCGTTCAAGCTGCTGGCGTTCCTTCTTCGGCGAGTGAGCAACAATCGTCGCTACCGCGCCGCTCGCCTCGGCCGCCCTGGCGGCGACGATCAGATCGACCCGCTGCGCTGAGGATGCCGCGGCCACCAGCCGTGGCGCCGCGGGGGATTGCATCGCCAAAGCCACCGCCTCCCCCGCTTTCCGCGACGGCCCGAAGGCCCGCACCACGGCATGCAGCTGCCCGAGCGTGGCATCGAATTGAGCCAGCTCGATCGCCTCCGCGGTCTCCGCGGTGTCGGTGCCGCCAGCGGTGTTGGCCACCGAATTACCATAAATGAGCCGATAGCCGTGGAGCAGAGTTCGGTACTCGGCAGGCAACTCCGCCTGCTGCTGCGCAGACCACCTATTATCGAACTCCGCCAGGCGTGCCACCGCGTCACCTCCCGCGGCGAGATCGCGACGCAAGACATCGATGTCATTGAGGAGAAAAGGTACCTTGTAGGCTGCGTCTCGGGCTACCCGATCACCTTGGAGACTCTGGGCAATCCAGGCGTGACCGTCTACGTTCCACACCACGCCATAAAGAAAAATCAATCCCTGTCGCGCCGCTTCGGGCAAGCTCTTAGCCATGGCCGCGATAGCGCCTTGCCGAGGGGCCAAGCGGCTGACCACCAGATCGACCGCGCGACCGGAGGTGAGGCGGGCCAGAGCGGCCTGCCGGGCCAGGGCGCCGATCCACAGGGCCAATTCCGACGCCTGCGTTGTAGGCTCTTCGCTTTCACGCTGAATGGGCTGGCCCAAAGTTCCTCGTAAGGACAGCACTTGGCTGAAAGTCAGGCCGAGGTTTCGTGCCCTGGCGAGCCTCTTCTCCGACCAGACGGCAGCCGGTTCGGAGCCCTTCTCTTGCAGCTCTAGAACACGCTGAACGGCCTGCCCAGAAGTGGGCAGTGCAGGACGAGGACTTCTGCATTGGCGATCCATCATGGCGCGTCAAACCAAGCAATGCTGGGCCAGGGACGATTGAGATAAGGGGCAATTCTACAAGAGACTTAGGGTAACTCGCAAGAGATCGCTGTGACTAGATCCCCACTTCGCTGCCCAGCCCCAAAAGGACCGAGCTGTTCCGCCGCGCTGCCATGGTTGCGCTAGGTGTCACCCTAGCCATCGGCGGCTGGCTGGCTCAGCACCACCTGGTGCGCGAGCGCATCGCCGCAACCGAGAAAGAAGTCTCGGAGTTGCTCATCGGCAAGCCGGCTCCAGTCCTCAGCGGGCTCGAGCCTTTGAACACCGAGCCGGCGGTCCTCGAGGAGGCCGCCGTCTACCGCGGCTACCAAGTGAGATCGGTACCCAGCACCGCTTTGATCGAGGGAACAAACAGCTGGAGAGTCAGGAAAGCGAGGGCAAGGGAGATCTATGTTCGGATCTTCATTCAGAGATTCCTAGTCTGTCACAGGTGGTTTGTTCTGCGGCTGTGCCTTCGAGTACAGCATGAGGATGACACCAGGGAAGTGCTCTTCTGAGACTTTTCGGCGACCGACGGCGGCGAGAGCGTTATCGACGATCTTCACTTCTCTACCGAAGAAATGGCCCATCACGACCCACAGCCTCCCCCCCTTCACTCTCTGGATATCCTCACCTAGACTAAGCTGAGCCGGCTGCTTGCCAAGCCTAACATTTCTGAGACTTTGATCGCGAGTGTAAAAACGAAATGCCGGGGCTGCGGCAAAGTAAACGAAAATCCCGTCATTCTCTCTCTGCCTGTCATTGAGGTGCTCGACCAACGGACCCATCTCTTGCCGCATGTACTGCGGCCAATTGGCCATCCGCTGCGCCGCCGGATAGGCAAACATCAGCGCCAGGAAAATGACCGCCAACCGGCTACGCAGACCACTGGCGAGAGCGGCCATGCCCACTCCTATCAATATCAAGGTCAAGGGCAGTGAGAACAGCAAAAACCTGGAGTTGATCTCATGTTGACCGGCGACTATTGGATAGCGTTTGGCCGCAGAGAGCAGCAGCAGCAGCAGCAGCGGAGCGATCAGCAGCAAGCCCTGAGCCACTTTCCTGCGATCTTTCAACAAAAAGATCACGCCCAAGCCAAGGCCAAGCAACGGCAAGCCCAAAGAGCCAGCGAAACCGAGTGGGTAATCAAGATATCCAACTGCTGCTCTCAGGTACCAATCCCAATCCGTCCAGAGCGACAGGGGAGCAAAACCACTTTGATGGTAGGCAAAGAGATCCGCGTTGATCGCAGGACGAATCAGAAGAGTGTAGAGGATCCCGAAGTGGCCAAGTACGACAACGCCCGACAGGGCCGCCAGCCGAACCTCTCCTCGCCGCCGCAGAAGTTCCTTCGTGGCCAAACATGCGAGAGCGCCAACTATCACGAGGATCGCTGTGTGTGAGAACCAAGTCGCTACCACACCCGCAGCCACCAGGTACGCCGAGGTGGAGATTTTCCAACCCTCTTCGAGACATTTGAGGGAGACCAGGAGAATCAACACAGTAGCCAGCAGGTCGAAGGAGTACTGCTTTAGCTCAGCCGAGTAATAAACCGCCGTGGAAGACATCGCGAGTGGCAGGACCGCAAACACCGCACCCTGTTCCCCGCACACTCGCCTGGCGACCGGTACGAACAACAACAAGGCCGCAGTCCCGGCAATCCACGAAGGAAGGGTCAATGCGCGCTCGGAATAGCCGAACACCTCTCCAGCCAGCTTGGTGACCCAGAGAAAGCCGAAGGGCGCAGCCTGATTGAAATCGAGAGGCCCCAGCAGCTGCCAGTAATTCTTGTCAACCAGGTTGAGTGCCAGCATTGCTGGATCGAGCCACAGAGAACGAGTTTCCAGCCACATTCGCAATCGAAGCGCCAGCCCGACCAGAACGACGATTGCCAATACCGCGCGAGACACCCACAGGCTCCCATACCGGGCGGTTCCAGTTGGCAAATGGGAAGATGGTTCCGGTCTCTGTTCAGCCATGGTTTGCTCTGGTGGTTTGGTGAATAGGAGTCCGTCAGGAGTCCTCACGGTACCTCGTGCGACAGCCAATGGAACAGTAGCTTCGGAGCATCGTTGAATCGCTGGGCGATTTCAGGGAGCCAAACTACACGACTGGAAACCGCACGTCCAGCTACGGGATCCGTAGCTGGACAGCCTGCCCAGATGTGGGTAGTACAGGAAGAGGACCCTCGCATTGGCAATCCTTCATGGCGCCAAGTGTAGCAATGCCAAGCCAAGTACTATTGAGACAGGGGAGTTACTCCACAAGAGACTTAGGGTAACTCGCAAGAGGCCCCCGGACTACACCCCCCACCTCGCAGCCCGGCCCGAAGAAGGCCGAGCTGGCGAAACACACTTCCAGCGATCAAGTTCCCTAAAACTCCAACACCGCCAACTCACGGCGTAGCTGCAACACCTCCACATCCGGGTCGATCACCACTCGCTGGGGCTCGAAGTCGCTGTCGATCAGCAGCTCGCGGACGTAGCCCGGGCCGAGGTCGACTCGGACGCGGGCATCATGATAGCTGGGGTCGGGTTGGCCATCGTGGTCGAAGCGCTGGCCGCTCGACACCGCCACGGTGATGGGCAACTGACCGCCGCCAACACTTTCGACCACCAGGCGGGTGCGCCAGCCAACGGCGGTCTTCTCGACCGTGGCTTCTTGGATGCGGAACTCGGGCACGACCACATCAAAGAACCACTGGGCGGTGAAACGATCGAAAGCTCCGGCGTCGGCGGCATGCGGTCGCAGCACTTCGAGCAGGTCTTCGAGCAGCGGATAGTCGGGCCCGTTTTCGTAGCGGGCTATGAACTCACCCAGCCCGGCTAGCAACGGCTCTCGGCCCATCTCGTGTAGCAACATCCACATCACCCAACCTCCCTTATCGTAAGTTACGGTCTGATCACCCGACAATCGGCCGTCAATCTGCACTAGCGGCCGCTCGTCATCAGCCCGGCGACGCTCGCCGTAGCGCTTTTCGATCAGCTTGAGAAACCCCATCCGGCTGCTATCGCCAGCCAGCTGCTGGAGCAGCAGGATGGTGGAAAAATGGGCCATGCCCTCGGATAACATCGCCCCTCCGGGGCCCTCGCCCGGAGTCAGAATATTACCCCACCACTGGTGGGCTGCTTCGTGGGCGGTCACCATGCGCACCGCATCGGCCCGATCTTCGCTCAGCGTCAGAAAGCCAATCCCCTCAGAAAATGTAATATTGGTCGGAAATCCCTGAGCATAGGTCGCGAGGTCGGCAAACTCACTCAATTTGAGTTCCTGCCAAGGATAAGGATAGAACCACTGCGAATAGTAGCGGCGCGCTGCGTCAAGAGTCTCTGACATGGCGTCTATGTTGTAGGCATGGTCCGCGTGATAGTGAATCACTGTCCCCTCCCCCTGCCTCTCTCGCCAGCGCCCGGCGACAACATTGAAAAAACGTACCGGGTGGTCACTGACCCACTCGACGGTCCGCCGGCCGGCCGCGACCTCGTCGCGGCGCTTGACCCCCACGGAGTTGTATGTCAGTTCGGCCGGGCCGCTGATTGTCACCCGAGTGGAGTAGGGTCGCCGGTTACCGAGCGCTGGCGGCAACGACTCGAGATATAGATCGCTTTTCCAATCGGCTGGATCGGTGCGGTTGTCTTCATCGACGCCGATATCCTCCAGATAGCCAAGCTGAGGCATGAAGGCGGTGCCGAAGCTGGTCAGCACCACTCCCGAGGCCAGGACGAACTGGTTACCGCCACCACCGTTCTTGCTCATCCCATCCGGAAAATGCCCTTCGAAAGTGAGCCCCAACTCGAGTTCGGCAGCCGGGGCTAGCGGCTCAGCAAGCTCGAAAACGTAGAGGCCAGAACGCTCGTCGGGAGTCTGCTCGACACCATCCAAGGTCCAACTCACCTGCCGCCAATGAGGTCCACCGGTCAAGGCAAAACGGTCGATCGGCTGGTTGTGGGGATTGTAAAGACGATAGCTGCCACGGCTCTTCAACCAGCCCTCGGCGGGCCGCAAATCGAGTTGCAAGTCGATCGCCGAGTAGGACGGCTGGAGGGCCTCGATCCAGGTCTCGCGGTTCTGCTTCCAGTAGTCCTTGCTTTGCTGTTCGGCGACCTCTCCCTGGGAACCGTGCAGCACCCCGACCCACAGCATTCCAGCAGTGACTAGCAGCGGCAAGATCGCCGGCAGCAGACCGACGACAACGCGGCTCAGCGGCCGCGGGCGCAGTCGCACCATCAGTCCGGCGATGTCGAGCTGACGGCGGCGATAGAAACGCACCGCCAGCAAGCTGAAGAGCACCGCCGCCGCCAAGACTGTCAGCCGATTGAGTATCAAGGCACGGCGGTCGAACTCGAAGAGGCTGATATCGCTCCATTGTAAAGCGCCCCACAGCCACCAGTTGAAAGCCCATTCCATCTGGCCCGTAAGCTGGCGATAAAGGGTGTAGGCAATGATCGCAAAACCCACCGCCCAAGTCAGATAACGACTGCCGAACAGGCCGTGCAAAGCAGCGATCAAAGCTGACCAGGCAAGGAAAGTCGGCAGCAGCAACAGTCCCCAAACCAGCAGATAGGGCCACAGCGTGAAGCTTGTCTGCCCCTGAATTGCCAAGGCGATCCAGTGCGCCATCATCACGGCTAGCAGCACCAGCAGCACGACTCCGCTATTGCCTAAAACCTTGCCCAACAAGATCGCCGGGGTAGGCAGTGGCGAGCTGCTGACCAGCGGCGCCGCTCCACCGCTGCGTTCGCGGTCCAGGGACTCGACGAGGAAAAACATCAGCAACAGAGAAACCAATAGCGCCAAAGTGTTGAACGACCCCACCGCCAGCTGACCGGAAGTGAGCAGCAGGCGGGTGGAGAACGGACCCAGCTGCAGCAGATTGCCAGCCACGGTTTGGACTAAGACAAAGAAGGCAAAGAGGTACAACCCTGGCTCGCGCAACAAGGAACCCGCCTCAACCGAAGCGATGGTCCGAGTAGCACGCCACCAGCCGGGAGGCTGGGAAGACATCCGTAGCCGGGCGCCGGTCAGCGCCGGCAGCGGTGCCGGAGCCTGCCGGCGACGCCGCTTGGCTTTCGCCTCCACCTGTCCGCGCAGAGTCCGCGCCAGGCGGCGCTGCGCCAGCACCACCGCGCCGATGCCGATGGCGACCATCGCCACTCGGCTGAGCAAGAACCAAGATTCGAAGGGCAAGCGGGCGGTGTTGTAGATCTCAGCCCCGCGGTCGACATCTAGCCAGCTGCGGTTGAGCCAGCGCACACCGGCGGGGTCGAGCGCCATCAGCAGACGGTCGAGCCGCGGATCGAGCCAGGCGGGTGCCCAGTTCCACAGCAAGAAACCGCTCAGGGTCGTCGCCACCAGGGGGAAGAGAAACGCCACCGCGGCCCGCCGGGTGAGCACCCCGAGATAGAACACCACACCGATGAATACCACCAGCGGCGGCACCCCCAGCACCAGCGCCGGGCGCAGGTAGTTCCACAACACGAACGGCCCGCGCAGCTTGTCGGCCTCGGCACTTGGCACGAGATGGAAGAAGACCATCATCATCACCAGCTGCGCCAGCAGCACCAGCAAGAAGGCGCTGGTCAGCGCCAACACCTTGCCCCAAGCGTATTGGCGAACGCTGAGCGGCGTCGAATGCAGCAGCTCGCCGACTTTGTGCTCGTCGTCGCGCAGCACCACCGTACCGGCGGAGATCGAGGCGAACCAGGAGTAGAGAGTGGCTACCAGCATCGAGATGTAGAAAGCCACGCTCGACTCTGAGGTCAGCCACACCTTGGTACCCCCGACCGAGGTCGAACCACTGGAGATCTGCACAGTGCCGGTGCTCAGCCCCCAGGTCATCAAGGCCACCGTCAACAGCAAGAGCCAAGTCATCGGCCGGCTTAGTTGATAGCCCAGCTCGAGCCGCCAGACCGCCCAGAACGGCGCCCGTTTCACGCTCCACCTCCTACCGCGGCGGCCGCTGCTGGGGCCTCGCCATTGGCCGCGGCGCTAGCAGCGTCTTGCATCAGCAGAAGATAGGCATCTTCCAACGTCGGCACCGCGGCCTCGAAACCGAGTGGCGGCGAACCGTCCTGGTGATAGATGCGGACCCGATGACGGCCTTCGACCAACACCGATTGGGTCAGGCGATGCTGGCGTTGCAAGGTCTCCAGATCGTCACGTCCGACGGTGGCTTCCCAGATCTTGCCGGCCACTCGCTGTCGCGCCTCGGTGGGCGTTGTGGAAACCAGCAGGCGGCCCTCACGGATCACCGCGAAGCGCGGGCAGAGCACCGCCACGTCCTCAACGATGTGGGTCGACAGCAACACCACTCGCTGCTCGGCCAGCTCGGCCAACAAGCGGTAGAAACGCAGCCGTTCTTCCGGATCTAAGCCAGCGGTAGGCTCGTCGACAATGATCAGCCGCGGGTCGCCGGCGATCGCTTGCGCCACCCCAAGGCGTTGCCGCATGCCGCCCGAGTAGGAACTCACCTTGCGCCCCGCCGCGGCGGTCAGATTGACCTGCTCGAGTAGCTCCGCCACCGTCTCATCGAGACTTCTGCCAGCAGCCTCCACTCCTTTGAGCTGCAACAGATGGGCAAGCATCTTGGCACCGCTCAAATGAGGATAGAAACCAAACTCCTGCGGCAGATAACCAAGCTTGGGCCACACTCGACGCGGATCGCTGAGGATGTCCTCGCCATCGAGTTCCACCGCTCCCGAGGTGGGCTCGAGCAGGCCGGCCAGAATGCGCATCAGGGTGGTCTTGCCGGCACCGTTGGGCCCCAGAAGACCGAACATGCCGGTGGGTACTTCGAGCCGAATGCCCGCCAACGCCGTCACCGGTCCAGGGTACACTTTCACTAAATCGTGAATCTTCAACATGGTCATCTCCAAGGACTTATTTACCAAGCGTAGGGCTCCCCTCGCCGGTCCCCAGGAAGCGAGGCCGGTAGTTCGAAGAGCACGTTTCTTCAACAACTAGCTACAAGCCGTGGCGGCGGGAACGCGCCGCCCAAGTCACCAACGCCGCGCCGATGGCGAGCCACAGCAACAATCCCCCCAGCCAAGGGGCGAGGGCGAACGGTTGCAGCGATAAAAAATCTTGATAGATAGGCCCACCCAAGACTCCCAGAAGACCCATCGGGAAGCCCATGATGGCGAATTCCAATACGCTTACGAAGCTCACCCAGCCGGATTTCATAGCCAGGGTCCACAGGACGAAAGCAGTACCCTGGACGGCGAAGAACCACCCCCAAGGCCGATCGCTGCGCACCACAGCGGCACTGACCAGCAGATAGGGCACCAGCGGCGCCAGCAGTAGATTCAGCCAAGCAGTGAACGAGAAAGTGGCGAAGATCAAGTCGCCATGCCCCACCAAGGTCGCCGCCAGCACCGCCACTGCCGCTTGCGCAGCCACCACCACCACCAGCCAACAGCCCCCAGCGGCGGTGCGCAGCAGGTCGTGCAGCCAGCGCTCCACCGGCATCGACCAATGGTAACCACGACCCGCTGGCCGTTCGTCGCGCCAAACGATCCGCGCCGCGAAGAAGCCCCACAGCATGCTAACCACAAAGGCAAACGCCACCGCTGCCGTACCCCGGTCCAGCGGGAAATCGACCCCTTCGGCAAGCTGGCCGATGTCGGTCCAGAGCATTGTGGTAGCACCCTTGGGAGCCTCGCTGATCTGGATCTGAATGGCAAAAACTACACCCCCGGCCGCCAAGCTGGCGAGCTGCAGCAGGATCACCACCAGGGCAATCTGCACTCCCCTTCCCGAGCGCGGCGGAATCAGCCGTAGCTGGGTGAGGAAAACCCTACCCAGGGAGGGCAAGCCCGCGTCGGGGTTCACCGCGGTACTCATGACGGCTCCATCGACAAGAAGTCGCGGGTGGCTTCTTCGAGGGTAGGCGAGACTTGATGGCGGACGGTTGCCCCCGCCACCGTGAGTTCCGCGGCCAGGGCCCGCGGATCGCCCCAGAGGGTCCAGCAAATCTCCCGACCGCGGTCCTGCCGGCGGAGCACCCGGTCCTGGATCGACGGGGCGCCGGGCCAGTCGGCGGGAACTTCAGCGCGCAGTCGCCACAAGCGCTGTTCGAGCAAGTCGCGGCGCACCTGAGCTCGCAAGCGACCTTTGTCGAGCACCCCCAAACAGTCCCCCAGACCTTCCAACTCGTGCACCAAGTGAGTCGAAATCAGCGCCGTCGTCGGGCTCTCCGCGAGGTGCTCGGCCAACAGACCAAGAACCCGGTCGCGGGCCAAGGGATCGAGCCCGTCCGTCGGCTCGTCGAGCAGCAACAGGGCCGGCCGATGAGCCAACGCCAGGATCAGTTGCAGCCGCCGCTTCTGCCCCTTCGACAACTTGCCGAAACGCCCTTCGAGAGGCACTTCCAAAGCGCTTACCAGGCGCTCGGCATAGGCCTGGTCCCAGCGCGGAAAATAGCTGGCGTGGTGCCGCAGAAGCCTGCCCACCCGCAAGCGCGGGTAGCCGAAGTCGGGGCTGTCGGCAACGAAGCCGATCCGTGATCGAGCTTCGGCGCCGCGCTCAGGCAGCATAAATCCCAGTACTTCCGCCTCGCCCCCATCCATCCGCAATAGCCCTACCAGGGCCCTCAACGTGGTCGTCTTACCAGCCCCGTTGGGTCCAACCAAAACATAGACCGCGCCCTCCGGCACGCTGAGATCCAGGCTTTCCAGGGCTAACTGGCGGCCAAAGTTCTTGGCCAAACCAGTGGTGCAAACCGCCAGCGGACCGTCGAGTTCTCCTAGCAATTCCTCAATCACGATGTCTCCTCCAGCGGCTCCGCGGCGGCCACCTGCTGCAACGCAGTCACCAAATCATCGACCCCCAAGCCATGGCGGTAGGCCTCGCGCAAGCTACGTTCAGCCAAGGACTTGGCCAACCTGCGCCGCTCCTCCGCCAGCGAACTCAAACCGGCGACGAAGGTGCCCATGCCACGCCGCACATAGGCCACTCCCTCGCGCTCGAGTTCACGGTAGGCCTGCTGTACGGTATTCGGATTGACCCGCAGATCAGCCGCCAGCCGGCGCACCGACGGCAGTGGATCGTCAGCCCGCAGGCTACCCACGACCAATGCACGGCGAATCTCGTCCATGATCTGCTGGTAGATCGGGCGTGGGTCAGAGGGCTCGATAGTGATGATCGCCATACCGCTTCGTCGCTCTCACTTGGGACCAAGGCAGAAGGCAGTGCCTCCTCAGGTGCCTCGGTGTATCGGTTGACTAATACGGTAATGCTGCCAGAAGGTTTCGTCAACAGCCGCCCTAGGGGAAATTCAACGCCGAGAAGGCCGGACCGGCCCTCCAGCCCCCCAAGGTCCAGACCAGGTAGGCTCAGCCGATGACCGCAATGACTCTGATCGAACGTTTCCGCGGCGCCCGAGCAGATCCCACTCTGGCCGTGCTCGAGGGCTTTCATGCGCTCAAGCACGCGCTACGCTTCGGTGCCGAGTTGATCGATGCGAGGAGCCGCGACAAGGCGGCTGTCGAGCGGCTGTGCGAGCAGCTGGCGCCAGATCTCACCGCTACTCTGACGGACATCGTCGACCAAGTGCCAGCCGATTGTTTCGCCCAGTTAGCACCCCGCGCGCCGCGCACCGGCGTTCTAGCCCTGGCGCGGCGACCGTCGGTAGATGCAACCGCGGTGTTGAGAGATCCTGGAGACGCGCCGCTGGTGTTACTCGAAAATCCCACCCAACACGGCAACATCGGTGCGGTGATCAGGGTGGCGGCGGCGGTCAGCGCCGCCGGGGTGCTCACCCTGGGCGGTGTCGACCCGTGGCATCCGGCGGCCTTGCGCGGCGCGGCGGGCTTGCACTTCGCCCTCTCCGTCGCCCGCCTCACCGAGCTGCCTGAGCACGATCGGCCGTTACTGGCGCTTGCACTGGGTGGTCAGCCGCTGGCAGGTCCGCTGCCGGCCCGCGCCCTGCTGGCCTTCGGTAACGAGCGCGAAGGACTCAGCGAAAGCCTGTTGGCCGCCGCCGGTCAACGACTGACCTTACCCATGCGATCCGGCATTTCCAGCCTCAACTTAGCAACCAGCGTCGCCGCGGTGCTCTACCTTGGAGGCCACAAGTCAGCGGCCGCGACAGCAACACCGCTTTGAGAGGTCAGTCTTCTTCGAGAGTCGGCGAACGCTCCTCCACGAGCAACCGCTGAGCGACCACTGCATGCTCGTACTCTCTCTGGAACGAATCCGGATCGGACGCCCAGCCAAGCCAAGGAAAGACCCCACCGACGGACAACTCTGGCAGTCGTCCAACCAAGTCTTGCCAGCGCCGCCCCTGGCCCAGGCTGTCGCCGCAGGTGCTGAAGTTCTCGATCGCCTGAAAGGCCTCCAAAGCTGAACTGAGACGCAACTCGACCAAGACGAGTTCCTCGCCTTCGCCCTGCGCCTCGATCACCACTCCGACAATCGCCCCTTCACACCAAGAGCGCATGGCCAGGGCGCCGACACCATCATCGCCGGGCACTATGACCGAGCCGGAGCGAAGGATCTGGTCGACTGGTTTACGCACCATGACCTGACCCTGGAGCGCGACCTTTACCGTGTCACCAGCCTGGCCATCGCTCAGGGTTACGCCAATGGCGGGAAAGTGCTCCGCGGGAACGGCGAAGATCAGTTCACCCTCAGGGTCAAAGAAGAACAGCGAGTGGGTCGGTGTGGCAATACCATCCATCAGCCAGACAACGGTGCCGCCGAGGATCTCCTCCTTGATCTCCAGCTTCCGCTCCACCAGTACCTTGACTCTAGTACTGTCCAACGTAGTTGCCTTTTTGGTTGTACTATCACTGTTGCTTCCGCTGTCGCCCTCAGCGCCAGCCAAGCCAGTGATCGAAATCGCGAAAGCCAAGAACAACATCAAGATTCGATTCAACACGACATTTTCCCTCCCAGGCCAACCACCCGAAAAAAATGTTCCCGAAATCTCCAGCCATGTAAAACAGCCATACAGATCGCGAAATACAGTTGTTTCAATGAGTCGGCCGGGGCTCAAACCAATTCTTTGAATCAGATCCCAAGCCGCTTCTAGAGCACTAGCCTAACCCCAGAAGCTGCAAGAACAAACAGGTACTTTCCCTCGATCTAAGTCGCAAGGCACTGGACGCCTGCTGCGAGGGAAGTAAAGTCCGTCCCCTCAGGGAGTCTTGTAGATTCAGGACGTTTCGCTTCCTTGCTCCAGCGACACCCGCGTGCCAACGCTGAGAAAGCAACCGTTGGCGCAAGGTAGGTCGTCGTAGAGTTCGTCCACTTCGTTGTCAAAACTGTTGCTGCGCACCGAATACAAACCTGTTCGATAGTCCTGCCCCTGACTGGCGGATCAACCTCGGTAGCCGCTGACCCGCTGGCGGCGTGACTTTCCGCACCAGAACTCCAGGCACTCAGCGCTGCCAGAATGAGGAAGGGAACGAGTCGCCGCATGAAGAATCTCCGCCATTCATCTGGGACAGACACTCCTTCGTCGCCATCCTAGAAGACCTCCGTCATACCCTCGAGGCGTAGTCGAGGGCAGATTTGTTACAGTGAAGGTTCAGAAACAATTGCCTAGTGCCCACTACCGTAGTACATTGGTAACATGCCAAAAAGTTCACCCCGCAAGACTGTAGAGCGCGTGCAGACCGGTGTGCGCATCGAAAAACGAATGCTGAAAGTGCTGAAGGGCTTGGCCGAGTACCTCGACATCAGTCTTGGCGATCTGCTGGAAGGCATCGTGCTGCACGCCTTCGAGGGCCAGGCGCCATTCGGCGATCCGACCCTCGAGGTGATCGCCAACCTGAAGAAAGTCTATGGCCTCGATCTCGACGCCAGTGACAGCCACCGGTTGGTCGAAAAAGGCTGAGGTCCGTCGGCCGTATCTAGCTCCAGCCCAGCCAACCGAGGGCCGGCAGCAGCAGTGAGGACCAAGAGCCGGTGTAGACCAACATCAGCATGAAGGCGGTCAAATGGGCCAGACGGAGACCGTGCTGGTCTCGTCGCAGGGTGGCTATAGCCATGATGATCAGCAACCAAGCGAAGCCAATCACCGTCGCCACCGAGTAGGTAGTGACAGCGAACAGCAGCAACCTTCCACGGGCTCTGACCGTAAACCTGGGCGCGGTAGATCTGTAGCGAGGCGATGGCGACCAACAACAACGGGGCAGCAAAGCCGAGGAGCTGAGTCGAGAGTCGGCGCACCGATTACCTCCTGGTAAGAGACCCGGCTCGGAGATTCCGAGCCAGGCTAGGAAACGGCGGCCGAGAAGGTCGGCGGGCTGCAAGAGCTACAGCTCGGCGGCTTCAACTCGCCACTCCTAGACTTCACGCTGGTGCTCCGCAGTTCCGGGCGGTGCCGCTTCAATGCCGCTGGAAAAGGCCACAAAGGCAAAGATGACCACCGCGACAGCCTTCAGGGCGGGGACTTGGGATCTCTTGATTGAGCATCTCCTCGATGGACCTGTGAAGTAGTTCCGGCCTCGGCCGCCGGTCCAGCAGGCGAAACAACTGAGTCGGGGTGAGCTAGCAGAGAATTGGCTGGGGGGCGGAGCATGGGCTTGACGGTACTTTGTTACCCAGGTACCATTTATTCATGAACGCCGACACTTTGCTTGCTCGCTTTGAAGACTGCTCTCTCGACCCGGCGCAGATGGATCACCAGCTGCACTTGCGTCTAACTTGGATCCTGCTCCGCCGCTACTCGTTGATCGAAGCCCTGGACCGCAGTACGTCTGGCCTACGGCGCTTCACCCGCACCCATGGTGCCAAGGGCAAATACCACGAGACCATTACTTGGGCCTGGGTGCTGGCGGTGCATGAGCGCCTTTCGGTGGATGGCGACGATGCCTCCTGGGAGGTTTTCATCCACCGCCATCCGGAGTTGCTGCGGCGGCAACCCGGTTTGCTGGCCGACTACTACCGCCCCGAGACCCTCGACTCCGAATTTGCCCGACAGAGCTATGTCTTGCCGGATCGGCATCTAACGCGGGAAGACGGGGGCCGGGTATGATCGCCGCAGCATGTTTGTACTTCACCGCTCCCCACCCGTCTTCCCGCTAGCAATCCTGCTCGGC
Organism: Candidatus Multivoradales bacterium; assembly: GCA_965248925.1. Lineage (GTDB taxonomy): Bacteria > Acidobacteriota > Thermoanaerobaculia > Multivoradales > J023 > CBDFLE01. The sequence goes on from CBDFLE010000006.1 coordinate 1,141,663, forward strand.
ACTGCAGTGCTCGGCGCTTCGGTGCTCGCCGCCGCCGGGCTCAATTCCACAGCGATCAAGACCAAGCTGCTGGTCGAGGTCTCAGCCGAAGTCGGCCTCGACTTCGTGCATTTCAACGGCATGACCGGGCAGCTCTATTTTCCTGAGATGGCCGGCGCTGGCGCCGCCTGGCTAGACTACGACGGCGATGGCGACCTCGACCTCTACTTGATCGACGGCAGGGTTCTGCAACCGGGCAAGAAGCCAGCCGAGGCGGTGTTTCCCTATGGCGGCAAGGGCGTCCCCAGAGATCGTCTCTACCGCAATGACTTGCAAGTGCTGCCGAGCGGCGAGCATCGGGTCCAGCTGGTCGAGGTCACCGATCAGAGCGGCTTGCGAGCCACCGGCTATGGCATGGGTATCGCCACCGGCGATTTCGACAACGATGGTCACGTCGACATCTATCTGGCTAATTTTGGCCCCAACCAGCTGTGGCACAACCGGGGCGACGGCACGTTTGAAGATTGGACCGCCAAGAGCAGCACCGACGATCCCCATTGGTCGGCCACCGCCAGCTGGATCGACTTCGACCGCGATGGCTGGCTCGACCTGCTGGTGGTCAACTACGTCACCTTCACCGTCGACAACAACCTGGAATGCTACGCCGACTCTTCGCGCCGCGACTACTGCGGCCCGGCGGCCTACCCGCCGGTGGCCGATCGACTGCTGCGCAATCGCGGCGACGGCACGTTCGAGGATGTTTCACTGATCTCGCATATCGGCCGTACCGCTGGCGCCGGCCTGGGAGTGGTGGCAGCCGACCTCAATGGCGACCGCTGGATCGACCTTTACGTCGCCAACGACGGCCAGCCCAACCAGCTGTGGATCAACCGCCAAAACGGCACTTTCGAAGACGATGCGCTGTTTGCCGGGGTGGCGGTCAACCGCAAAGGGCAACCGGAGGCTTCGATGGGGGTTGACGCCGCTGATCTCGACAACGACGGCGATCTCGACCTGTTCATGACCCACCTGATGGGCGAGACCAACACCCTCTACATCAATGACGGCGGCGCCCTGTTCGAAGACCGCACCACCGAGAGCGGCCTGGCCGCCTCCGGCTTACCCCTGACCTCGTTCGGCACCGCTTTCTTCGACCTCGACAACGACGGCCATCTCGACCTGTGGATCGCTAGCGGCGCAGTGCGTCTGCTGGAGCCGCTGGCTCGGGCGGGTGACGTCTACCCCCTCGATCAATCCAACCAACTGCTGCACAACCGGGGTGATGGCCGGTTCGAAAATTGGAGCGCCCGCGCTGGTGCCGCTCTCGAACCAGTCGAGGTCAGTCGCGGCACCGCCTTCGGTGACTTCGACAACGACGGCGACACCGATCTGCTGGTGAGCAACAACAGCGGCCCGGCCCGCCTGCTGCGCAACGACGCCGCCAACGGCCAGCCCTGGCTCGGCTTGCGGCTGCTGGACAGGAACGGCCGCGACGCCTTGGGCGCTCGGGTCGAAGTGCGGCGCGTTGGCGCCGGCAGTCTGTGGCGCCGAGTGGCCACCGACGGCAGCTACGCCTCGGCCAACGACCCACGCATTCTCGCCGGCCTCGGCGGTGGCGATAAGCTCAGCGGCCTGCGTGTCAATTGGCCCGATGGCCAACAAGAAGATTTTCCCGCCCCGCCGATGGGGCGATACACCACCCTGCACCAGGGGGGAGGCAAGAAAGTTGAGTAGTTCAGCACCCAAGGCACCGCCGTTCGCAATCCGCACCCTGTGGATCCTCGGCCTGTGCTGCGCGCTACTGCCTGGCTCTCCCGCCCAAGCAGCGGGCCAGCTCGCGGCAGAGATTCCCCATCCGGATCTTTCACACCTGGAACCCGCGGTGGCCCGGCAGATCGTGGAATCGCGCGACGAACTCGCCCTGTTACTCGACGAGGCCGGTGAAGACCCGGTGGCCCGCGGCCGTGCTTTCGGTCAGCTCGGCCAGCTCTACCACGCTTACCGTCTCGACGAAGCCGCTGCCCACCTCTATCAGCTGGCCATTCGCCAAGCGCCGATCGATTTCAACTGGCCCTACTATCAAGCCTATTTGGCGCAGCAAGAAGGCCGCCTTGAAGACGCCGAGCGTCACTACTTGAAGGCTCTGGTGCTGTGGGACGCCTCGGTCTCAGCACGCATTCATCTCGGCGAGGTCTACCTCGGCCTGGATCGACCGGCTGAAGCGCGGATGTTCTTCGGCCAAGCGTTGGCCAACGATCCAGGCAACGCCGCGGCGCTGGCCGGCCTGGGCGAGATCGCCCTCTCCCGACGCCAATATCAACAAGCGACCGAGCACCTCGAAGCAGCCCTAGAATCACTGCCGGAGGCCACCCGACTGCACTATCCGCTGGCCTTGGCCTACCGGGGATTGGGAGATAGCGACCAGGCGCGAGAGCACCTAGCGCTGCGCGGTGAGATCGGGGCAAAGAGCATCGACCCGCTGATCAGCGAACTCGAAGAACTCAAACGGGGTGAGCGGGTTTACCTCTTGCGCGGCCGTCGGGCCTTCAATGTCGGCCGTTGGGCCGAAGCTGCCGAAGCCTTCCGCGCGGCGGTCGAAGCCAAACCCGAGGCCGCCCGAGGCCGCATAAACCTCGCTGCTGCTCTGGCGCAAATGAACCGCCGCGCCGAGGCGGTGGCGGAACTGCGCAAGGCCATCGAGATTGCTCCCACCTCCCAATCGGCACACTTCAACCTGGGCGTTCTGTTGGCCCAGGCCGGCGATCTTCAGAGCGCGACAGAGCACCTACATGAAGCCATCGACCTCGAACCCAGCGATGCCCGCGCTCGCCTGGAGCTGAGCCAGGCGCTGCGCCGCCAGGGCAAAATCGAGGGCGCCTGGGAGCAGGCGGCCCGCGCCGCCAGGCTGGTGCCCCAAAGCGAGGGTGCTCGCCTCGCCGAAGCCGGCTTGCTAGTCAATCTAGGACGCTTCAGCGAAGCTTGCGAGCGCCTCGAAGAGGGCCTGGTCCAGCTGCCTGAGAGCAGCTCCTTGGCTCACTCACTGGCACGACTACTGGCCGCCAGCCCGGATCCGGAGCTGCGTAACGGCGACCGCGCCTTGGAGCTCGCCAGTAGGGTCTTTGCAGCTCAGCGGAACGCCTGGCATGCCGAGACCGTGGCCCTGTCGATGGCCGAGCTGGGCCGCTGCGAGGAAGCCCTCGAGTGGCAAGACAAGGCCCTCGGCCTGGCCCGCCAGAATGGCGAGGAAAGCCGTATTGCCGGCCTCGAAGGTGGCCGCCAACACTATGTGGAAAGCCGCCCCTGCCGTCCGCCGATATCGTGACAGCTGATGGGTAAGGGCCACCAGCTATTCGCGCACTCTCCTAAGCCAAATATTGCCGCCGGAATGTTTGAGATAGAGAGGCAGGTTCTGACGCAGCCGATCAAGGTGAAAGCGAAACATGTAGTCAGCGAAGAACAGAATCTCAAAGCTATCGTTGAACTGCAAGAAAGCACGCAGCAGATATGCCTCATTCCACGCCCTGCCGGCACGAATCCAGTCTTCGGGGTAATCGAAGGGCCAGAAAATATCATGGAAATGAACTAGCACTCCCGGGCGCACCGAGGCCACTATTTCGAAGACAATGCGGTTGACATCACTACCCAATTTCGACACATGGGTGGAATCGACAAACAAGATATCATCCTCTCTCAGACCGCTGAAGACCTCTCGGCTCACATCTTGAACCCTTTTCCTGATTACCGAACTCTTGTCGTCAGAGTCCCTGAGCGAAGAAAGTAACAGTTCAGGATAGGGCTCGATAAATGTAAACTCTATCTTATTGTCGAAATACAACTCGCTGGTGTCCAGCATCGCACACGAAGAGAAGCCAGAGCCTATTTCGACAATCCTTCGCGGCTTGAACTTTCTGATCATGCTGTAGAGCGTCAAACCGTCGGTATAGGAGTAAGCCGGGTTCTCGAAGTAGTACCGAAACGAGGCTGTTTTGTGCTCCGGAAACGGACAGCTGTCATGATACACCTTGAATTCCCCCAATAACTCAATCTGCCGCCGCTCATTCATCCTGACACCCAAGATCTCATTGCCCGGCGGACTGGACAAAACAAAAGACCGCCGGTCTTCGGCAGAGGGAACGGCAGAATAGAAATGCCCGGGAGGGACAAACTCCTGATTCGCTTCCCGGGACTCGAACCCAGCACTCGAGAGCAGCTGAATCACCAATTCGCTTCGGGACATTCGCCTTGAACCCAGGGCGAGGCGGTGGCTAGTCATGGTTTCTACGTCCGGGCCTCTTTGCAAAATTTTGCGATAACAGAAATCGATGAACTCATCATCGGTCAGAGTCTCGGATCGGGCTGGCATGATGATTCCTTGCCGAGCTGGCAGGTACGAGGTTAGCGGCGACGGGCATTTTACTCTCTACTTGGGTCGAGGATGGTGGCAGATTACCATGACCGAGGCCGGTGTTTGGCTAACTGGCCAGCCCGCGACCTGGGCTGGGCCACGGCGGTTCCTCGACCACCCGATCAGCAGCGAATAGACCGTAAATGAATCCTCCACTGGTTGATCCTGGAGAAGGCCCCGTCTAGCCTCGTACAAGTCTTCTCTTGCTTACCTTCGCTGCTGACTCAGGCCGCCGTCCGAGCGCCGCCTGCTGATCGCTAGCACCTGTCATTTTGGGACAACTACCGACGATCCCCAGCGGATCAGCCGACCTGGAGGTCCAGTTCATGACTTGTCTGACCCACCGTAGCTTCGCCGGCCTTGCCGTCGCCACCGCCTTGCTGATCACCACCGCCCCACTGCTAGCGATCAGTGAGAACGGTCAGCTGTTCACCACCCAATTCAACTCCACCGAGGTCACTTGGCAAGCACAGCGCTCCTTCGGCGGCGGCGAGTTGGTTATCTCGGCCCCGGGTGGCCAGATCTTCCGCCACCAATTCGGGCCCGGCGAGACCCCGGTCTTCTCGGTTCTCGACACCCCCGGCTTCGAGTTGGTCGACGGCAACTACGGCTGGGAGTTGCACCTAGCGCCCACTGGACGGCCGCTCAGCCGCGACATCAACGACTCATTCGAGCCGGTGGTCGACGGCAAGCGCGACTTGGCCAGCCACGTCGTCAGCGGCAACTTCGGCATCCTCGACGGCCAGCTGGTGCTGCAACTGGCCAGCGATAGTGAGGCTGAGGGCTCGGACCAGGAAAGCGGCATCCTCGCCGCCCCCAAGGACAACGTCATTCTCGACGACCTGATCGTCGATGGCTCGACCTGCATCGGCCTGAGCTGCGCCAATGGTGAGAACTTCGGCTTCGACACCCTGCGATTGAAAGAGAACAACTTGCGGATCAAGTTCCAGGACACCAGCGGCACCAGCTACCCGACCAGCGATTGGCAGCTGACCGCTAACGACTCGTTTGCTGGCGGCCTCAACAAATTCTCAATCGAAGACATCGATGCCGGCCGGTCGCCCTTGACCATCGAGGCCGGGGCGCCCTCGCACTCGCTCTATGTCGATGGCGGTGGCCTCGTCGGCCTCGGCACCTCGATACCAGAGGTCGATCTGCATGTGGTCAGCGGCAATACTCCGGCCCTGCGCTTGGAACAGAACGGCACCTCCGCTTTCACACCACAGACCTGGGACGTGGCAGGCAACGAGTTCAACTTCTTGGTGCGCGACGTCACCAATAGCTCGGCACTGCCGTTCAGAATCCGCCCCGGCGCACCGACCGACACAATCTTCGTCGACACCGATGGGGAGATCGGCCTGGGAACGGCCTTTCCGGATGCCGGTCTGCACCTGCGATACACCAGCAACGACGACGGCATCCATGTCGAAACCACCGCCGCGGGCACCACCAAGCTGCTGGCCTTGGAGTCGGCGGCGCGGCCGCGATTTGAGATGAGAAATAACTCGGTGGTCAACGGTATCTGGAATTTCGACGTTCTCAACGACGGCAACTTCGCCGTCATCAAGTTCATGGGCGAGACCTTCACCTTCCAAGCTGATGGTGATCTGAGCATCGTCGGAGACTTCATCTCCAGCGGTATCGCCCTCGACGTGCCCGACTACGTCTTTGAGGACGGCTACGAACTGATGTCCCTCGACCAACTGGCTACTTTCATCGCGGCCAAGAGTCACCTGCCGGGCGTGCCCTCGGCGGGCCAGATCAACAGTGGCACGCTGAACATGACCCAGATGCAGATGAAGTTGCTGGAGAAAGTCGAAGAACTCACCCTCTACACCCTGCAACAACAAACCACGATCGAGGAGATGAAGGCGGAGCTGGCACAGCTGCGACTGGCTCGAGACGAGGAGTAGGCGCCTGAAGACACCGGGTTTCAGACTACTAGATGACCACGGTTCAGACCGTGGTCATCTCCTGCTGCAAGCTCGGCGACTGGCGCATCGCCCGTCCATCCTGCCGCCCACGCCAAGAGGTCAACAGAGTGCCCAGGCCAAACGGTCAACCTTCCGCCCTCGCCTCGGTTGACCAGCCGGCGCCCGAGCGGTAACCTGCTAACACATTCTTTTGGGCGCCCCCTTCGCGGCCTGCCGCCGCGCTGAGACTGCGGCGCCTTTCAACACAGCACGGGGACTTGAGATTGACTCTCTGCCTGATTTCGGGCGGTATTGTCCAACCCTGGAGATTTTTTCTATGCACTCGACGCGCGTTCGCTCTGCTCTTCTGACCCTTACTCTCTCCTTGCTAGCCCTCGGCCTGCTGACCGCTCCACTGCTGGCAGCGAGCAACGGCGAACCCAACGGTCGGCTAGTCGACGTCTATTACTCTTCGGCCAAGATCGTCTGGGAGCCTATCGGTACCTTCGGCTACTCCGAGTTGGTGGTCTCAGCCCCGGACGGCAACATTCACCAGAAGTACTTCGATCCCGGCGAGACCCTGGTGTTCTCGATCTTCGAAGTCGAGTTCGAACTCTGCGACGGCAACTACGGCTGGGAAGTCCGTTTCATGCCCAAAGGCGAGTTCCTGCGTCGCGGTCTCTATGACGACGAGAAGGCGGTACTGAACGGCAAGCGCACCTTTAACTCCACCGTGGTCGGCGGCAACATCAGCGTCTTGAACGGCAAGCTGGTCGATCCGCGCCCCACCGACGCCAAGGAAGGTCAGCTCACCGACCAAGATCCAGGTGGGCTTGCCGCGCCGAAAGACTTCGTGATCCTCGACGACCTGATCGTCGACGGCTCGGCTTGCATCGGTTTCGACTGCGTCAACGGCGAGTCCTTCGGCTTCGACACCATCCGGGTGAAAGAGAACAACCTGCGGATCAAGTTTGACGACACCTCTGTCGCCGCCTCGTTCCCGCGCAACGACTGGCAGCTGACCGCCAATGATTCAGCCAATGGCGGCGCCAGCAAGTTCTCGATCGACGACATCTCGGGCGGCCGCACGCCGTTCACAGTCGAGGCCAACGCGCCGTCGCATTCGCTCTACGTCGATGACGGTGGCCGCCTCGGCCTCGGCACCTCGACCCCTTCGGTGGACATCCACACCATCTCCGGCGACACCCCGACCTTGCGCCTGGAGCAGAACGGCTCCTCCGGCTTCGCGCCGCAGACCTGGGACGTGGCCGGTAATGAGACCAGCTTCTTCATCCGTGACGTCACCAATGGCTCTACCTTGCCCTTCCGTATTCGGCCCGACGCCCCGTCCCAGTCGCTGATCATCGACCAGGATGGTGACGTCGGCCTCGGCACCCTCTCGCCGGACGCCGGCTTTCACCTGACATACGGCAACAATGACGATGGCATCCACGTCGAGACCAGCGCTAGCGGCACCACCAAGCTGCTGTCGCTAGAGTCGGCCGAGCGGCCGCGGCTGGAGATGATCAACGGCTCGTTGGCCAACGCGATCTGGAATTTCGACGTGCTCAACAACGGCAACTTCGCCTTTATCAAATTCAGTGGCGAGACCTTCATTTTCGAAGCTGATGGCGATCTCAGTATTGCTGGAGACTTCATCTCCAACGGCACCACCCTCAATGTGCCCGACTACGTCTTCGAGGAAAGCTATGAGCTAATGCCCCTCGAGCAGCTGGAGACCTTCATTGAAGCTGAGAATCACCTGCCTGGAATCCCCTCGGCCGGGGAGATCAACGGCGGCAAGCTGAACATGACCCAGATGCAGATGACGCTGCTCGAGAAGGTCGAAGAGCTGACCCTCTACACCTTGCAGCAGAACGCCACCATTACCGAGCTGGCCCAGGACAGTCGCCAGCAGCAAGACACCATTGCCGAGTTGCAGGCGGCCCTCGCCGCTCTGCGTTCAGACTCGATCGCAGACTGAGGGCGGGTGCGTCGCTAGCGACGCTCTACTTCTCAGCCGAACAAGGCGACCGCGGCAACAGCCGTCGGTCGCCTTGTCTCGTTTTACAGTGCAGACGTCTTACAGTGCAGACGATTTACAGTGCAGACGATCTGGCGTCCTCGGCTCGTCCAACTTCTTCGTTCCTCGCCCAGTCGATGAGCCCAGCTGAAAAGTAGAATCTATCGAGAGAGCCTTGGGCCACGAGCTTGACATCTGCCCTCGACAGCCTTCTAATGGAGGTATATTTCTTTGACGAGATGACTCATATTTATATCAATAAGTCTCTCGTTGATGGCGGACTGCCTGCAACGGCACAAGCCAGGCTCTTCTTTTCCCAGCGTGCGTGGTTAGCTTGGAGTTAAGAACCGGCTCCTTGGTGGAGCTGTCATCTGATATCCGAACTCGGAGATTTCTCTATGTTCCGACCCACATATGCTGGTAGAGACCCTACCTACCACTCTGTTCTGAATAACTAGAACAAACCCTCTTTAATTGTCTTGCTTGACACTCAATTGGGGACCTGGTGCATCCGTTGACAAGTTCGAGGAATCGATCGCTGGAGACTCTGAAACCGCCATGGGTAGGCGGGCCAGAGCGATTTCCCGAGTGCCCGAGCGCCATGGGACCCCACACACCGCCGCTTCCCAGTGGGAAACGACAGGCCTTTTGACCTCGGAGACTGACGCATGAATCGGACTAAATCCACCCGCGCCTCGATCCTCACCCTCGTTCTCATTCTCGTCGCCCTGCCGCTCACCGCCGGACCGGTTGCTGAGTCAGACCAAAGCAGCACCGCGATCTCTTGGCAGCCGCAGATCGCTTGGTCGAGCGCCCAGCTGACCGTCTCGGGACCTGGCGGGCAGCTCTTCGAGAAGACCTTCGACAGCGGTCTGGCGCCCACCTGGAGCGTCTTCGACAGCAGCGGCTTCGCCTGGCCGGACGGCAGCTACACCTACGAGCTGCGGCTGACCCCGGCCGGCGGCGTGCGGCAGCGCCCCGAGGGAGCCGATCAGCGAGCCGTAACCGACGGCAAGGGCAACTTCCCAAATACCGTCGCCTACGGCTACTTCACCATCGTCGATGGTCTGCTCGCCAACCCTTACCTGGGCAATGACAACACTGACCAGGATATCAATTTTGACGCTCCGCAGCTCAGCGTGCAGCCCAAAGATCAGGTGATCCTTGACGACCTGATCGTCGACGGCTCGATCTGCGCCGGCTTCGACTGCGTCAACGGTGAGTCCTTCGGCTTCGACACCCTGCGGCTGAAGGAGAACAACCTGCGGGTCAGATTCCAGGACACCAGCTCCTCGGCCTCGTTCCCGAGCAACGACTGGCAGATCACCGCCAATGACTCGTCGAACGGCGGCGCCAACAAATACTCGATTGACGACATCGATGGCGGCCGGACGCCCTTCACCATCGAAGCGGGCGCGCCTTCGAATTCGCTCTACGTCGAAGACGGCGGCCGCCTCGGCCTCGGCACCTCGACACCGGTGGTCGACATTCACGTCAAGAGCGGCAACACCCCGACCTTGCGCCTCGAGCAGGACGGCTCTAGCGGTTTTGGCGCGCAGACCTGGGACGTGGCCGGCAACGAGGCCAACTTTTTCATCCGCGACGCCAGCAACGGCTCGACCCTGCCCTTCCGCATCTTCCCCGGCGCGCCTTCGAACGCGATCACCATCGAAGCCAGCACCGGTGACATCGGTTTAAACACCACCTCGCCGGACTCCAAGTTGAACATCGAGTACAGCGATTCAGGGGACGGCATCCTGGTCGAAACCAGCGACATCAGCGGCACCACCAACCTGCTATCGCTCAAGTCCGGGGCCCGGCCGAGGCTGGAGATGGTCAACGGCTCGGCTGCCAACGGCGTCTGGAACTTCGATGTGCTGAACATTACTGGTGACTTCGCCTTCATCAACTCCGTTACCGCCCAGACGATGACTCTGGCGGCGACCAGCGGCAACATGACCATCACCGGTAACTACTTCTCCACTCTCTGCGTTTCCGGCAGTCCCTGTGCCCCGGATTACGTCTTTGAGGACGACTACGATCTCCTGGTCCTCGAAGAAGTGAGGAGCTTCATCAATGAACATGGGCACCTGCCCAACGTACCCTCGGCCGAGGAGCTTACCGGTCCGATCAACATGTCTGCGATGCAGATGACGCTGCTCGAGAAAGTTGAAGAACTCACCCTCTACACGCTGCAGCAGCAGGACACGATCACGGCCCTCGAAGCACGCCTGGCGGCTTTGGAGCAGGCTGGCGAGGCCGGCGAGCGGTAGACCCGCCGACGGTTCTTGATCAAGATGGGGTAGGCTCTGTTTGGGGCCTACCCTTTCTTTGTTGAGTGCGCATGGAAACACAAAATCGTTCCCGCCTCGCCCTGTTCTGCGCCTTGGCGACCTTGCTTTCCCTGGTCGCCGTAGGCCTGGGTACCGAGCTGCTTACCCGCCTGCTGATTCCACGGGAGGTCTTTTGGCCGATCAGCAACATCTATCGCGCGGCCGATATCTCCGCGGTTGCCTACACCTATATGCCGAGCTTCACGGGCACTGCTTTTGGCGTCGATCTGGAAACCAACAGCTTGGGGTTTCGCGGCCCGGAATGGCGGCGCGAAAAAAGCAGGGGGACCTTGAGGGTGGCGCTGATCGGCGATTCGATCGCCTTCGGCTTCGGCGTGCCTTTCGATCAAACCGCCGGCGAGCTGCTTGCCGCTGCTCTACACCGTCTGGGCGGCCCGCCGGTCGAGGTGCTGAACTTCGGCATCAACGGGCACAACAGCCGGCAGCAACTCGCCGTCTTGCAACACTATGGGCTGCGCTTCGATCCCGACTTGGTCATCCTGGTACCGGCGAATAACGACCACAAACCGGCGCTGCTCGTCGACCCGGAAGGGTGGTTGCATTGGGACGGCTCGGCCAAAGAAAACACCCGCGTGGTCGACAAGTCGATCGCAAAAATCAGCTCCCCGGAGCCACCAGGCTGGATCAAGCACAGTCGCGCCCTGCTCTATTTGAGGCTTTGGCTACGCCAGCGAGCCGCTACCGCCGGCCCGCGATCCGATCAGCTGATGCCAGCCACCGATCAGAGCGCGGATTGGATGGCGCCAACGCCGCCTGGTCCAGTCTCTACCCGCCTCGCCAACACTGTCTTTGACCCCCTGCGAGAGAGCATCGAGATGGCGCAAGGTCGCGGCATTGCGGTCGTCCTCGCCCCTTTCTGCAGCTCGCGCGACTATCGCCAGATGTTCCAGATCCTTGCCACGGAGCGGGGCGTACCGGTCTTGGAGTTGCCGACTCTGTTCCCCGAGGCCAAGAGCTGGGCCGAGTTCACAGCCAAATTCAGCCTCGGCTGGGACAGTCATCCCAACGCCGAGGCGCAGCAGCGTTTTGCCGAGGGGTTGGCCGAACGGATCGCCAGTTTGCACTTGGACCTGGAGCAGTCTGCCGAATGACTGCCACGACAGACTCCCTCGCCCAGGCTAACCGCGCGGTCCTGGTCTTGTTGTTGGTCTGCTGCGCACTGCTCGCTACCGTCGTTTTCTTGCTCCTGCGACCCTCCCCCGCTGACGCTATTGCATCCGTCGATGCTTTGCGCGACTCGGCCATTCGCGCCCGGGTGGTCGCTCGCCTGGCGGGTCAGAATTCCGACATCTATGACTCGCACACTGACGCCGAAGTCGGCCGCATTCTGTTGCCCGGATTGGACCACAAGCGCTCTAGGGATATCTTGGTCTCGACCAATGGCTTCGGCCTGCGCGAACGCGCTTACGCCCTACCCAAGCCTGCCGGAGTCGTCCGCGTCGTGCTCCTCGGAGATTCTTTCGTGTTCGGCTATGGAGTCGCCGCCGAGGAACGCTTTGGGGTCCATCTGGAGCGCTGGTTGAGCGAGCGTTCTGGCAACGACAAGCTGCGGGTCGAATGCCTGCACATCGGCGTGTCGAGCTGGAATTTCAAATCCGAGGCGGCCTACCTGCGCCGCCAACTCAGCAATCTCGCCCCGGATCTGGTGATTCACCTCTCATTGCCCAACGACCTGCATGAGACCGTCGGTGTTCGCGGGTTCGGCGGGTGGTCGAGTTTCTCGCCGCAGAAACGGTCGCACGCCGACAGCGTGATCTCTGCCGCCTTTGGCCGGCGCGAGCTGGGCTTCTCCAGACCGGGCTATCTGTTGCACGGACTCGACTACGAAAGCCAAAGTCGCTACGCCGAGGCGGTGAGCGATCTAAGCCGCTTGGCGGCGGCGCTCGAACAGGCCGGCGCGGGGTATCGCCTGCTTTTCCATCACCGCCACCTCTGGCCGGTGACCTGGAGGTACTTGGGCAGCCAGCTGAATCCCAGCCAGATATTGTTCATTAGCGAGGAGTTCGGCAACGACCGCCGCTACTGGAATTCAGCGCAGGACCTCCATTGGAACCCCGCTGGCCATCGCCAGGCGGCACAGATGCTCTTTGGACTGATCGTCCGCGACCACTTGCTGCCGAAACTTGAGCTTGAACCTTGGGCCGCGGCAGAGCAGCTGGCGGCCCAACATCTGTGGACCGCCGAGCGGGTGACACCGGACCACGATCAGAGCCCGGCTGAGCTGCTGCATCGCTACGGCCGGCCACGGATCGCTGCCGCTATCGATTTCGCTCAGCTCGACGAGTACACCGCCAGTCAGATCCACGGCGGCGTCGACCGTGACCGGCAGGTCTCACCCTACGCCTCGATCCTGCTGCGCAACGAGAACGGGCGACGGCTGCGCTTGTTGGGTCACAGCTTCCCACGGCCGGAACTCGATGGCGCCGTGGTCCGGGTCTTCGTCGATGCTCACCAAGTGGGGCAAATCAAGCTGCGGACGGACACTCCGATCCGTGAGTCCTTCCAAATCCCAGCCAGCCTCAGAAATCGTGAGTTCTTGAGCGTCAGGCTGGAGTCCTCGGACTACGTCTACGTAGGATTAGACCTCCAGCACTGTGTGGTGTTTTGGCTGCGCGAGCTGGCGATAGAGTCTTGAAAATAGGGAGATCGAGAATGATGTCAATCATAGATTCGGAACCGGCCGCGAGCCCCGAGCCAAGCTCCTCGACCGACCGGCGAGTCAATTATGGGAGCCATCGGCGGCCGGCTGAACGCTACGACCTCGACGCCGCGGAGCAATTCAGCCTACTGGCCGCCCACGGACTCCGAGAGCACCACAAGGTGCTGGAGATCGGCTGCGGCGGACTCGGCCTGGGACGCCTGCTGATCGCTTTTCTGCGGCCCGGTCACTACGTCGCCTACGACAGCGACCGAGAGATCGTCGAAGATGCCATCGAGCGCCAATGTTCCCCGGGCTGGATCGAGTTCAAACAACCACGATTGGTTCTCGGCAGCGAGCCTCTGGGGGAAGTGCTCACCGGTCACTTCGACTTCATCATCGCGACCCAGGCCCTCGACGGCGAGGATCGATCGCGCCAGGGCGAGCTGCTGCTACAGCTAGAAGCTCATTTGGGCGCTCACGGATTCTTACTCTTGGGCCCGCCGGACACCACTCCGGAGCGGCTAGCGGAAGCCGCCACCAGCTGCGGTCTGACGGTCGAGCCGGGGGTCGCCAGCAGACCCGGCTCAACTCCCTGGCCGGTGTTGGGCCGTAACCCCACGGCCAACGCCAACACCACCAGCCAAACGCCGGATTTCGAGGCCTCCAGGCAACGGCGGACGGAAGAGGAGATTGAACGCTACCGCAATTGCGAGAACGTCCACGACCTACCGCGGATCTTCCACACCTGGAGCCACCACTACCTGCTGCCCAAGTTGCAAGCCTGCGGCTTCCAGAGCCTCGAGGAGATCTATATGCGCTACATCCTCGACATCTGCCGAGCTGCCCCTGATCGGCAGCACACCATCGCCAGCGTCGGCGCCGGCAACTGCGATCAAGAGGTCGAACTGGCCGAGTTGGCGCGCCAAGCCGGGGTGGAGAACTTTCGCTTCCACTGCCTCGAACTCAACCCGCACATGGTGGAACGCGGCCGCCAGTTGGCCCGTCACAAGGGGCTGGAGAAGCACTTCGAGTTCGCGGTGATCGATATCGACCAATGGCGGCCCGAGCGTCCTCTTTCGGTGTGCTTCGCCAACCACTCGCTGCACCACATCGTCGAGCTCGAACTCCTATTCGGCAAGATCAGCGAGGCGCTCGACCCGCAGTGGGGCATCTTCCTCACCAACGACATGATCGGCCGCAACGGCCACATGCGCTGGCCCGAAGCGCAGGCGCCGCTGGAGGGGATCTGGCGGCAAATGCCCGGGCGCTACAAGTACAACCACCTATTGCGGCGGCATGAAACGGAGTACGACAACTGGGATTGCTCGCTGGAAGGCAACGAGGGCATCCGGGCACAGGACATCCTGCCCCTATTGATGGAGTACTTCCATTTCGACACCTTCCTCGCCTTCTCCAACATCATCGACATCTTCATCGACCGGGCCTTCGGCCACAATTTCGATGCCGACGATGCTGGCGATACGGCCTTCATCCACCGGGTGGCAAAGCTTGACGAAGAGAAGATCCTGGCTGGCGAGGTCAAGCCCACACATCTGATCGCGGCAATGCGCACCAGAGCGGTGGAGAAGCTCAACTGCTACCGCCATCTGACGCCAGAGTTCTGCGTCCGCATGCCGGACCAACCCTTCCGCAAGTTCCCAGGTTGACCCGCGACCGCTGGACGCTGAGCAGCGCTACTCGAGATAGCCAAGCGCCTTGAGACCGGCGAGAGTTTCCTCGCTCAGCCCGGCGGCGGGATCCACACCGCGGATCGCCGCCTGCACTACCTGGCAGGGATCACCTTCCAAGATAGCGCCCAGCTCTTGCAGCAACTGGCGGGCCCGGCGCGATTCGCTAGCGACCAGATCTTCTTTCTCGCCGGGATCCGCGGCCAGGTGGTAGAGCTGGAGCGCCAGCTCGGGGTGGCAGTTCAGAATCAGGCGCCAGCCGCCCTTGGTCAGACTGACTCCGCGGTATTTCGAATCGGTCATCGCGACGCTGACCACCGACCGCTCAGCACCAGATTGGAGCCGTAGATCGATCCCGCCAGCCGCCGGCGGCGGCTCGACACCAACCAGCGAAGCCAACGTCGGCCACAAATCCAGGTTGCTGACCGGCAAGTTGGAACGGCCGCCAGCCAACGAGCGAGGCAGCTTGATCAGCAGCGGCACTCGCACCGCCTCGTCATGCAGGCTCCAATGCTGGAAACGGCCCCGCTCAGCGAACTCTTCACCGTGGTCGGCGGTCAACACGATCAGGGTGTCGCGCTCCAGATCCTGCTGCCGCAACACCTCCATCAACTCGGCGAACAACTGATCGGCGAAGTAGACCTCGCCGTCATAGAGCGAGCGTAAACGAGCCCGGTCAACCGCTTCTTCAGGAGCGAATTTTGCGCCAGTAGTGGTCACGAACGGCCCTTCGTAGTCGGCGTCGTAGAGGTGGGTCGAGCCCTGGCGCCAGTCGTAGGGGGAGTGCGGTGAGAGAAAATGTACCCAGGCGAAGAAACGCTGCTTTCGCGGCTCGGAGATCCAGGCCGTGGCGGCTTCCAGAACTTGGCGATCAGGGGCGGCGGAGAAAACCTCGAAATGCTCGAAGCCGCTGTCGAATCCCCGTTCGCGGGTCAGCTGGCTGTTGTTGAGAAAGGCCGCGGTGTCGTAGTCCGCACCGGTGAAGCTCTCGGCGAGGGTTGCCAAGGGCTCCAGCTGCCAACCGCGAAAGCTGCGCGATGGCAGCCGGCCAGTGAACATGGCAGCAAACGAAGTAGGGGTTACCGGCGCCGCCGAGTAAGCCCGCTCGAAGACCAGTGCTTGTTCGGCAAAGCGATCGATATTGGGCGAGGTGGCGAGCGGATAGCCGTAGACCCCCAGCGCATCGGCCCGCAGAGCATCAAAGCTGACCACCAGTACGTTGAAGCCGGGGTGTGCTGGCAGCCATTCGGTGGCCGTGGGCCGCTCCGCGCCCGGTGGCGCGGAGCACGAGACCAGGACCAGCCCCAGGGCAACCAGCGGCCAGTGAACATGAGCATCTGTTTTCATCAGATTTCCTCTTGTGATGACGGAACTCTAACCGGGCTCGGAAGCAATCGGAACACCACAGAAAAAAATTCACGGCGATGATTCACTCTTGCCACTTCTGGCGCATGGAAGGGTCAAGAAGACAACGAGCCAATTCACGGGGCTCAAGACAAACTCAGTCAACCCAGACTTTCGGAGAGACGATCATGATTCGCACCACCCTCTTACGCCGCCTCTACTTCTCGACCCTGACCTGCGCCATGATCGGCGCCCTCACCCTGACTCCGGCAGCCATCGCCGAGACCGCCGGTGACGGTCTCATCTTCACCTCCCGCGCCGACTTGGGCGGTTCAAAACTGACCGTCACCGGTCCCGAGGGCGCGGTCTACGAGATGAGCTTCGCCGCTGACGAGGCGCCCTCCTTCAGCCTCTTCGACGTCGACGGCAACGCCTTGGTGGACGGCGGCTACACCTACGAGCTGCGCTTCTCGCAACGCCAGCTCGACAACCGCCCCGAGGGTAGTGACTCGGTCGTGGCGAGCGGCGGCAAGGCCAACTTCGCCAACACCGTCGAGTCCGGCTACTTCACCGTCGCCGGTGGCTCGATGGTGGTGCCGGGAGTGGAGCAGGACGCGGGCGGCAAGGCTGACGGCGAACTCGCCACCGCCAAGGCCCAGGTGTTCGCCACCGACTTGATCGTCCAGGGTTCCGGCTGCATCGGCTTCGACTGCTCGAGCAGCGAGAGCTTCGGCTTCGACACGCTGCGCTTGAAAGAAAACAACCTGCGGATCCATTTCAACGACACCTCGAGTTCGGCCAGCTTCCCCGGCAACGACTGGCGGCTGACCGCCAACGACTCCAGCAACGGTGGCGCCAACAAGTTCTCCATCGACGACGTCACCGGCGGCAAAACCCCCTTCACCATCCTCGCCGGCGCGCCGAGCAACTCCCTCTTCATCAAAGCCGACGGCAAGGTCGGCTTCGGCACCGCCTCGCCGGTGGTCGACAACCACATCGTCAGCGGCAATTCCCCGACCCTGCGCTTGGAGCAGGACGGCTCGGACGGCTTCACCCCCCAGACTTGGGACCTGGCCGGCAATGAGACCAACTTCTTCGTCCGCGACGTCACCAACGGCTCCAATTTGCCCCTGCGCATCAAGCCCGGCGCGCCGGACAACTCAATCTACATCAACGCGAACGGTGATCTCGGCATCGGCACCGCCTCGCCAGACTCCGAACTCAACGTACTCTACGCCGATTCCGGAGATGGCATCCACGTCAAGACCACCGCCACTGGCACCGTCAAGCTGCTCAGCCTGGAAGCCGCCGAGCGCCCCCGGTTGGAGATGATCAACAACTCAGTCGCCGGCGGAACCTGGAACTTAGACGTGCTCAACGGCACTGGCAACTTCGCCTTCATCAACTTCAGCGGCCCGGCATTCACCTTCGAGACCGATGGTGACCTGAGCATCGAAGGCAACTTCATCTCCAACGGCATGACCCTGACGGTTCCCGACTACGTCTTCGAGGACGACTACCAGCTGATGCCCTTGGACAAACTCGAGGCCTACATCGCCGAAGAAAGCCACCTCCCCAATGTGCCTTCCGCCAAAGAGATCAACGCCGGCTCGCTGAACATGACCCAGATGCAGCTCACCTTGCTCGAAAAGGTCGAGGAACTCACCCTCTACACCCTGCAACAGCAGCAGCTGATCAGCCAACAGCAGCAGGCCATCACCGCCCTCGAGCAGAAAGTCGACGCCCTCGACTGACACCGGCCCTGAGATCCGACCCCGGCATCCCGCCGCGAAAACCCCGGCTCTATGCCGGGGTTTTTCCAATTGAGTGGTTGGTAGGAATCCCACGACGTGACCGCGACCACTCCGCCGGCAAGGGCCCGCAGGGATTCACCAACGGCGCCCTGCGGCTGGTCTAGGAGAGCAACGAACCAGATGGCAGCGCAGCTGAACCTTGGGCAATTCCCAAAACCCAACTTGCATGATTGACTTTCTGCATGTCGAAGAGCCATACTCAGCCCACCGAGGGGCTTTGCTAGATTAGGCTAACTTGGTATGAACATTAAGCTTTGGCGCGGTTTTCCAGTTCGCTAGAGACCTTCCCTAACTCATCATGTTTGATCTCGAATTCACCGGTGAGCGTGTCGTCCCAGGAAAGGTCGACCCCGAGCTACAGCTCGAGCACTCCACCCGCTATCAACTCGCCAGCCGCTGGGTGCGCGGCAAGAAGGTACTCGACTTTGGTTGTGGCACCGGCTACGGTGCCGCCATTCTGAAACGGGCTGGCGCTAGCCGGGTGATCGGCTCGGATAACTCGCCAGCAGCAGTGCTCTACGCCAAGAGCCACTTCGGGGTCCCCGGGGTTCATTTCTGTGTCAGCGATTGTGAGCGTGCCGCGTTCGCCGACGGCAGCTTCGACATTGTCGTTTCCTTCGAGCTGATCGAGCACCTGGACTCCTATCCAAGCTACCTAAAAGAGGTACGCCGGCTACTACCTGAAACCGGGCTGTTCGTGGTTTCGACACCCAATAAGTCCACCTACAACGACCCCCGACACAGTACGCCGAACCCCTTCCACACCCACGAATTCGCCCTCGACGACTTTCGCAATGCTCTGTCGAGTTTCTTCGGTACCGTCACCATTCTCGGCCAGTCTCGCACCGAAGGGGTCCTCTTCCAGGGCGATTCTGCCGCTGTCAGCAGCGACCCATCGATCGACTTGCAGAGCAGCGGCGGTCTACAGAACCAGCCTCACCGAGCACTTACCGAAGCCGAATACTTCGTCGCAATTTGTAGCGTCGGCAGCGGCGACGAGCTGATCGCCAGCGACTCGTTTCACATCGCTGAATCCAATGCGGTTCGCGACCGCGACCTACGAATCCGTGAGCTGCAGAATGAACTAGAAGAGCGCGCACAGTGGGCGCGGGGCCTGGAAAACGAGTCCTCGCGGCGCGGTCAGCGAGTGGTAGAACTGCAAGGGGAACTTGAGGAACACACCCGCTGGGCCAAGCGGCTAGAGAGCGAGTCCACCGAACATGGTCACCGGGTGCTGGAACTACAAGCCGAACTCCAGGAACGGCTGCGCTGGGCCACTGAGCTTGAGACTCAGAACGAAGCTAAGAAAAAGCGCATTCGCGAACTACGCCATCAGCTCGCGCTGCTCGGCCAGTCCATGGAACGGCTGCCCGAACTGGAATCACAGCTCGATAAGAAACTCGGCATGGCCAGCGCTCAGCTCGAGAACGATCTGCGGGTTGGCCTTGAGACCCTTTCGCGTCAACTCGATGAGACCTTCGATCAGCGACGGCAAGGACTTGAGCAACTCCGCCAGAGCCTCGAGCAGCGACAACGGCAAACCGGGGTCAAAACCGAACAGCTAGAACGTCTCCAAGCCGCCCTGCGCGGCCAGCAAGCCTGGCAGCGAGACAGCCTGATCCGCCATCAAGGGAGCCTCGAGCAGCAGCAGGCCAAATTCAGCGAATCTCGGGCAAGACTCGGCGATTTGACGCTGCTGCTCGAACAGCAGCAGCAGCAGCAGCAGCAGCAACGCCACCTCGTCGCCAGTCAAACAGCGCGCATCGACACCGCTGCACAGCACCAGGACACCACCAGTCAGTTGCTGCGAGAGAAGCTGGATCAACAATCTGCGGCCCTCGACCACCAGTGGCGACGCCTGGAAGAGCAGCACGGCGCCCTCGAAGCTCAAGGTCAGTTACTCGGCGCTACCGAGCAGTCGGTGATCCACACTCGGCACCTTGCGGAGCTACTGTGGAACAGCTTACCTTGGCGGCTCTACTGCAGACTCGGCCAAGGACTCCAGCACGTCCGGCGACAGCTGCCGAGTGGTCGCCGGGAACGCCTGCGCCAGCAAGCCACCCAGGCCACCCAAGTGGCCCACCGCATCGCTGAGTTGAAACTCGCCATCACAGTTTCCAGCGAGCCCAAGGTGGCGATCGTGATCCCCTTTGCCGAGCCTCTTGAGCTGCTCGACTGCCTTGCTTCAATCACCACCGCCGGAGACTCGACAGCGGTCGAAATCTTCGCCATTCACCTCGATCCGCCGGGGCCGGTTCACGCGGCGCTGGAGAGCCTCGAGGACCTGCGCCTGTGGCGCGCGCGAAAGCCTGGAAGAGCGGCTGCATTGCAGCTCGCCGCCAGAAAGATGCGAGCACCACACCTGCTCTTGCTGGCCAGCAACGGTCGGCCCGAGAAGGGCTGGTTGGACAGCCTGTGCCGCACTTTCGAGCACTACCCCGACGCCGGTCTGGTAGGCGGCCGCCTGCTACTTCCTGAAGGCAAGCTGCTAGCCGCCGGCGGCATCCTTTGGCAGGACGCCACGGTGACCGCCTACGGCAACGGCGAAGACCCCGAACTCCGCAGCTTCAGCTTCGCCCGTGAAGTGGAGTTCTGCGACGACGCCTGCTGGTTGATTCACCAGCGGCTGATCGACTCCCTGAATTTGATCGACAGCGAGTTGCTGGATAGCTCGCAAAGGGCCGCTGATTTCTCCCTTCGGGCCCGCCAGCTAGGCGCTCGCACCTACTACCAACCCAGCTGCCGAGTACGGATGTTCGGCGGACTGAGCGAGACTGATCCACAGGCGCTAGAGAAAGGCCGGCGGAGACTGCGCCGGCACTGGCCAGCCGAGCTGGCGGCAATGCCGGCGGCAGCGCCGCCGCACTCGGCCGTCGCCAGCCGGTTTGCCCGCCGCGCACTGGTCCTCGACCACCGCTTGCCAACCCCTGATCAAGATTCAGGCTCGGTTAGGATGGACAGTCTGCTGGATATTTTGCAGCAGATAGGCTTCCAGGTCACCTTTCTGCCCGAAAACCTCTACGCCATGCCACCCTATTGCGAGCCCTTGCAAGAGCGTGGCATCGAGGTCGTAATCACCCCCGAGGAAACCTCCCTGAGAGGCTATCTAGCACGGCATGGTGAGGGCTTCGAGCTGGCTATCGTTTCGCGCTTCCACATCGCTACCAGCACCCTCGACATGGTGCGCGAGTTGTGCCCCTCGGCTCTTTTGGTGTTCGACACGGTTGATCTACAGTTTTTGCGTTTGCAGCGGCAAGCAGAACTCGAGAACGATCCCGAACTCGCCGCCGAAGCCGAACGCATGCGCAAGGCCGAAATCGAACTGTCACGACGAGCCGACGCGGTCCTGGTGGTCAGCGAAGTCGAGCGCGAGCTGCTGCGACACCACGCTCCCGACCTCGATGTTCATCTGGTCTCAAATATCCACCATACCGCCGCGCCGGTCAGCGACTACGACCAACGCCAAGACTTCTATTTTATCGGCGGCTTCGAACATCCCCCGAACCAGGATGCGATGTTCTGGTTCTGCGAAGAGATTTGGCCCAAAATCCGGCAGGAGTTGCCCGCTGCGAAGTTACACCTAATCGGCAGCAAGGTGACCAAGGAGCTGCGCGCACTTGCCGGTGAGGGAGTCGAGGTGGTCGGTTTCGTCGCCGATTTGATGCCCTATCTGAAGGGTTGTCGCTTGTCGGTCGCACCATTGCGCTACGGTGCTGGGGTCAAAGGGAAAGTGACCCAAAGCCTCGCCTACGGCCTGCCCACGGTGGTCACTACCATCGCCGCCGAGGGTATCGGCCTGGAACACGGAGTCAGCGCGATGATCGCTGACGATCCGGAGAGCTTCGCCCAGGCGGTGGTCCAAGTCTATCGCGATCAGCGGCTCTGGCAGCGGCTTTCGAAGCACGGTCAGCAAGCGTTCGAGGCTCGCTTCTCACCCGCCAACGCGCAGCGAGCGATCGCTGACTTGCTGCGACAGCACGGACGCTGAGCAGCCAACCACCATGCCGCTGGACAGCGAGAGATCACCGCACAAGGCCCGCTTGGCGGTGATCTTTGTCCAGCATGAACGGCACAAATACCCGCGGGCCTTACCCCGTCTGATCGAGGCCATCTCGGCTCTGCATGAGGTCGAGGCCCTCTACGTGGTGGTCGACAACGCTAAGCCCGGCGACTGGTCGCACCAGGTCAGCGCCGCGCTGTTCCATATTGGCGGCGACAACCGCTCGTGGGAATTCTCGGCCTTTGATCGGGGCGCCCGCTGGCTCGAGTCCCAAAGCTGGTCGGCGGACCTGCTGCTCTTCGCCACCGACGCCCTGCTGGCCTATGGCGACGAGTTTCTGCAGTGGGTCGATGAGCGAGTGATCGACGCTTGTTTGAGTCTGTCAGCCTGTGTCGGCTGGATCGACAGCTTCATGGAGAGTTCGAAGATCCTCGACCTCGACTACGACAGTTGGATTCGCACCAGCCTGATGTTCATGCCGGTGGCGGTAGAACAGCAGCTTGGCTCGCTGGCCTGGCCCCTCGACGATGGGGTGCTGTTCGGCCACGGTCCCGAGCAGCCCTTTCACCCCGATGCGCCAATCAGCGCCAACCTGCAAGCCAATCTTCTGTCTTGGCTGACCAGCGAGGCCGACGACGGACAGCTGGACGACGTCTGGCACTCGCAATTCCCTCTCAACCAAGAGACCTTCCCGCGCTTCAAGGACAAAGCCAAAGCGATCCTTCGCGAACATCTACTGTCAGCCCGCCTACTAAGCCTCGAGATTCCCTGTTTCGACCTGCGGGCAATCCGCCAAGCTCACTCCCACGGCCTCGATCTCGGGGACTTGCGGGGCGCTACCGGCCGCCAACGGCAGTGGCTTGGCTGGCGTTCTATGAGCCCTGCGGCCGTCCTGGACAACACAGCGGTTACGTCAGTTAAGGGCGAGACGGACGCAGGACCCATGGACCCGGTCTTGGTCCTCGACTGCGGCCAGAACCCCGCCAGCCGAGAGTTCATCGAACAGATTGCAAGCGAAGTGATGCCACTGCTGTGGCAGCGCTTTCACCGTGCTCGGCTGGTCTTGGTCGACGATCCTGGCAGCCGCCAGATGCGTCAACTGCAAGACAGCGGCAAGATACGGGTCGTAGCAACCGACGACTCGGCGGCGGATGTTCTCGCCGAAGCGACCGTGGTGCTCGTGCCCCGTCCACTCAACGACCGCGCCGCCAAGGCCTTGCGCCGGGCCGCGATCCGCGGTATCCCAGCGATCGGCCAGGAATACCCTAGCGCCGGTCGCTCTGAAGGCAATGTGCGGCACTACCTGCACGCCGAGCAGCCCTGGGAAATCGCCGCCGCCTGCTGTCGCCTGATCGAAGACCCGGCGAGCCGGGAACGGCTCGGTCAGGCGGCTCGCGAGTTCGCCACGAACTCTTGAGCGCCACTCATTTCCAGCCGACCTGACTCACGATAGGTTGTAGGGCACCAACTGGGCAGAAAACTGGAAATAAAACCACCACCCCGACTCACCCTCATACCAGTCCAGATCAGCGGGAGGTGGCACGCAGTTGCCAGCTCCGACAGCGATATAGCATTCGCCCAGCGAGCGCACTTCGACCAGCGAACATCAGGGACCAGTGAACATCAGGTAAAGGTCGGTCGGCTACAGGTATCAAAACCTATCGGTTAGACTTGTCCTGTCGCGAAATCCACTCCATCCACCGGCACCAGCTCGACGCCACGATCTCGGAGAATCTGCACAGATGGCACATGTCACCTTCATTCATGGAATCGCCAACAAGCCTCCCCAAGACCTCCTGCTGGACATCTGGATCGACGCCTTGGCCAGCGATGGCGGCCTCGATCTCGACAGCGAGGGGGTGAGTTCGACCATGGTCTATTGGGCCGACGTGATGTACGCCAGCCCGGCCGGATCCGAGTCAGCCCAAGAGAGCCTGAGCCAAGAAGATACCGATCCGGTCATCGATGGCGGCGACTGGCAGCAACAATTGACCGCTGACCAACGCCAATGGCTGGACACCTTGGTCACCAAGCTCGGCATCGAAGCAGCACCGCCGGGGGGCGACGACAGCTTCACCGCCGACCCCAGTTCGGCGAGCCACGAATTCGAAGCCATACCCCTTCCCTGGTGGCTCAAACGACGGCTGATGCGCACCTTGCTACGCGATGTCCATCACTATCTCTTCGCCGCCGAAACCAATCCACGTCCCGGCGAGACCTATCAGGTACAGCCGGAGCTGCGCAGTCGCTTCACCAGCGCCCTCGAAGAAGGGGCCGCCCAGAGCGGTCCCCATGTGGTGGTCTCCCACAGCATGGGCACGGTAATCGCCTACGACTGCCTCAAGCAGGTCGAGGGCTGCCCCGGTGTCGACGCCTTGCTGACCCTGGGTTCACCCCTGGGTCTGGAAGAGATGCAGACGCCGATGAAGCCTGGCTATTCGCGCCAGGACGGCTTCCCCTCAGAGCGGGTTTCCGGCCGTTGGGTCAACATCTACGACCGCCTCGATCCGGTGGCCGGCCTCGATCCCAAACTGGCCAACGACTATCGCCGCGCCGGCGACTTCATTGTCGAGGACATCAATCAGCAGAGTTCGGGCAGTTGGCGCCACTCCATCACCAAATACCTGGCCGGCAGCAAGCTGCGCCCTGCGCTGGCCGAGCTGCTCGAATTGTGAGCCACAAGCGATGAGTTCTAAACTATTGTCACAGCTGGAAGATTTCGTCGATCAGCTCGCCGAAGCGCTCGCCGGAGGAGATCTTGCGGCCGTCGAGACGCTGATCGGCAACTTGCTCGATCAGCTGCGCTCGCTCGACGCGACCCTACCCGCCGCGGAGCTCGAGCCGGTCCTCGAGGCCCTCGAACTGCTGTGCAACGCCCGTCGCCCAGCCTTGGTCGAGCAGCTCGCCGACTGCCTGCTGCAGAGCGGCCACACCGCGGCCAAGATACGGCGGCTCTACGCCCAGGCACTGATCGACGACAGCCTGCTCGATGCCGGTCGCAACCAGCTGCGTAAGCTGATGCAGCGCAAGCGGTTTGCTCAACGCGAAGCGGGCGAGCATCGCGAGGTCCGCGGCCTGCTGGGACGGATCGAGAAACAGATCTACCTCAATGCCAAGCATCCTGCCGGCGGCCGCATCCGTGGGGCTTTGCAACGTTCGATCAACAACTATCGGCAGGTCTACGACCGCGACCCGGGGCAACTCTGGCACGGCATCAACGCCGTTGCTTTGCTGATTCTCGCCGACCGCCGAGGGGTACAGATCCAGGGTGACAAGGATCCCAAGAACACTGCTCGAGAATTCGCTCTAGACATCCGCCGTCGGGTCGAACGGCTGCACCGCAGCGGTCGGGTCACGGTTTGGGACTACGCCACCGCCACCGAGGCCAGCCTGGCCCGTGGCGAGATCGCCGAAGCCTGGCGCTGGATCGAGCGCTTCACCGACCATCCTTCAGTCACCGCCTTCCACCTGGCCAGCACCGAACGCCAGCTGCGAGAAGTGTGGAAGCTCAGTTGCGGCACCTCGGCCGAAGGTCGACTGTTGCAAGCCCTACGCGCCGCCACTCTCGACAGCGCCGACGGCCGGGTCGACCTCGAACCCCAGGACCTCGATCTCGGCGCTCTCGCTGGCAAATCCAACGATGAACTAGAGAAAGTCTTCGGCCGCGACCGCTTCTCCACTGTCAGTTGGTGGCTGGATGGACTTGCAGCCAGTAAGGCGGTGGCCCGCATCGGCCGACGGGCCGACGAAGGGCTCGGCACCGGTTTCCTGATCGCCGGCAGCGACCTGCACCCGTCGTTCGGCGAAGAATCCCTGCTGCTGACCAACGCCCATGTGATCAGTGACGATCCCGGAGTCGACGCCTTGCGGACCGACGAAGTGGTGGTGACTTTCGCTTCGCAAAACCACGGGCGCCGCGAATTCCACGTCGCCGAACAACTTTGGACCTCCCCGCCGGGGCGCTTCGACGCCACCTTGTTGCGCCTCGATCCGCCGGTCGACGGAATCACCCCGATGAGCCTGGCGAAGAACCTGCCGAGCTTGCGGCGGCCCTACCGGCTTTACGTCATCGGCCACCCCGGCGGTCGCGGCCTATCGTTTTCTATCCAAGACAATCTGCTGTTAGATCACGGCCCGATGAATCCAGCGGATGTCGACCATGGTGTCGTCCGCATCCACTACCGCACCCCCACCGAACCCGGCAGCTCAGGCAGCCCGGTGTTCAACCGCGAGTGGAGGCTGATCGGCCTGCACCACAAAGGCAGCCAGCAAATGGGCAAGCTCAAACAACTCCAGCCGCCGCAAGATGACGAGACCTATGCCGCCAACGAAGGCATCGGAATCCAGTCGATCCACGCCGCCCTGGCTCGCGATTTAGCGGGTTGAGCATTCTCTTACCTTGAAAATCCCTCAACTGTTGGTGGATTTTCAAGGTAAGATGCTCCAATGATCCCCCGTACCCGGCATCTGGAACACCTCCGTTGGCTCTTCAAGACCTTCCCGATAGTCGCCATTCTCGGTGCCCGGCAGGTCGGCAAGACCACCTTGGCCAGGGAGTTTGCAAAACGAGTTGCCGGACCGGTCAGCCACTTCGATCTCGAACATCCCGCCGACCTGGCACGTCTAGCCGCCCCGCTGATCACTCTCGAAAACCTCGAAGGTTGGGTCATCCTGGACGAAATCCAACGTGTACCAGAGCTGTTCCCACTGCTCCGGGTGTTGGTTGATCGCCCCGATTCCAAAACTCGCTTTCTGGTCTTGGGTAGCGCCTCTCCCGAACTTCTGCGCCAGAGTTCCGAGACCTTGGCGGGGCGCATCGCTTATCATCGGCTGCGCGGTTTCGCCCTCGACGAAGTGGGTGGCGAGCGTTTCGACAGCCGCTGGCTTCGCGGCGGTTTCCCCCGCTCCCTGCTAGCCCATGGAGACGCCGAGAGTAGCATCTGGCGGCATCAGTTCGTACAGTCATTCCTCGAGCGCGACCTGCCCCAACTGGGTATTCGCACCCCGGCCGAAACCCTGCACCGCTTCTGGTCAATGATCGCCCACTACCACGCACAGAATTGGAATGGTGCCGAGCTAGCTCGGGCCTTCGGCGTCTCGCAAAGCAGCGTGCGCCGTTATCTCGATCTGCTCACCGACAGCCTGGTGCTGCGCCAACTACAACCGTGGCACGAGAACCTCTCCAAGCGGCAGGTTCGCTCGCCCAAAGTCTATATCGACGATTGCGGCCTGCTCCACTCCCTGCTCGGTATCGAAACTCGCCACGACTTGCTCCGCCACCCAAAGGTCGGAGCATCCTGGGAAGGATTCCTGATCGGTCAGCTACTTGAACACCTCCGCGCCCGCCGCCAGGAAAGCTACTTCTGGGGCACCCACGGCGGCGCCGAGTTGGATCTGCTGATTATCCACGGCGGACGCCGCTTAGGCTTCGAGATCAAACGCACCGCCGCGCCGCGCATCACCCCGTCGATGCGCTCCGCCCTGGCCGACCTCAAGCTCGACCGGCTGGATGTCATCCACGCCGGCAAAGAGACCTTCCCGATGGCCGAGAAAATCCGCGCGGTCGCTGCCGAGCAGCTGCTAGAAGAGATCGAGCCGCTGCGGGCTTGACTAGCTGACCAGGTCCTTGACCTGCCCGCCGCGCTGCGCCCGTCGATCGATCGCTGAAGCCAGCTTCTCGAAAGTCACGCCCATGCGCTGGGCCATTGCCGCGGCCAAGGAGGTGGCGGCGACGCCGGGGATGAACTGGTAGGTCGAGGCTTCGCTGTCGCCCACTTCGACCTGCAAAAAGCGCAGTGAAGCCAGCGGTGGCTGCTCGCTGAGGCCACGGGCGTAGTCGAGGAAGTGGGTGGAGATGAAGCCTAGCGATCCCAGCCGATCGAGCAGGCGCAGAACCAAGGTGAAGACTTCGATGCCCTCGGACGGGTTGGTGCCGGAGCACAGCTCGTCGAGGATCACCATGCCGCCTGAGTCCATATTGTCGAAGATAGTTCGGATGCGCAGCAGCTCGCGGCCCAGCCGCCCCTCGGCCTGGTCCGCCACCTCGCGCTCGATCAGCGACACGAACAGGCCGTCTTTGGCCATCAGGTTGGCGCCGCGGGCCGGTGCGTAGAGCCCTGCTTGGCCGAGCACCTGCACCAGTCCCAGGGCCTGAAGCAAGCGGGTTTTACCTCCTGAGTTGGGGCCGGTGATCAGGTTGATGGCATCGTCGCCAGGGCTCTCGATATCGCAGGCCACGGTGGGCTCGGGTAAGCCCAACAACAGCGGGTTGAACAGCTTGTCCATGCTCATCGGGCGCTGGCTGTCGAAGCTCGGCAAGCAGACCGCGAGACCCCGCTTGCTGGCATAGGCGCGGAAACCGCGGTTGGCGAGATAGACCTCGAGATGGCTTTGCAGTTGCAGTAGCTGGACTACGGTGGGCGAGATCTTGGTGAAAACGTCGCACAGTAGCCGACCGACGACATCGTCGCGGCTCATGTTGTAGCCCCGCCAGAGGAAGCTCAGGCGATCGCGCCAGCGGGATAGCGGCTGCTTGTAGAACCGATTGTTGACGTTCTCCTCGATTCCTCGCACCTGCAAACGGTTGACTTTGCCATCGGCGCCGATATCGAGGTTCAGGGTGACGGTCGACATCCGGGTCTGCCAATCGAGCAAGGCGTCGAGCAGATCGTACTGATCTGAAGCGCGAATCGCTTCGCCCGCGGTGCCCAGGCGCCGCAGGCCAGAGCGGGTGCGGCAGAAATGCTCGGTGAGGTAATCCACCGCCCACCGCACTTTGCGCATTACATCGAGGCGGTAGGCATTGATGTCCAAGCGCGCAGCATGGCCGGGCAGTTTCAGGCTGGCGAGCAGAGCGTAGAGCCCGCAATAGAGTTCCTCGGCATGCCCAACGAGGGCTGGCGAAGAATCGAGTTCAGCGGCGATCTGCTGGCGAAAGTCGATCTCCCGCGGATCGGTCGGTGGCTGGGTCAACACCCGCCAGAAGAACTGCTCGTTGAGGGTGTAGCGACGCTCGGCACAGACGATCGAATAACTGTCAGCGATGAACTCGCGAACAAAAAGGTCGGCGGCGAAGAACTGTGGATCCCAGGACGACTCGGCGAGCTGCGCCTCGGCGATCAGCTGGTCATAGCGCAGACCCGCGTCCTTACCCATGAACGAGAGGTCGAGCAGGTCGGAGACCAGCTCGACGTCGAGGGCTTGGCGAGGTTCGAGGTGCAAAAGGTCTGGAATCATGGGTGGAAAGTGTCGCGGTGCGTCGATGGATGATTGACAGCCTGGAGACTCAGCCGCCGAAGCCCGGCGGTCAGCGGCTAGGGGGCTGAATTTCGCAGCGGCGGTCGCTGTCCGGACTAGAGTCTGAGTCATTATTGTACGCCGTCTTGGTAGAGGAGTTTGCGAGCTGGCCGAATGCCGGCTCACAACCTTGGACTCGGCCGAGCCCCGCCGAGTTCCACAATTCACTACCGGCAGACGGTCATGAATGCTCAGCCGCTGGCGAACCAACGGGCGAGGCGCTCGCGGGCGGCGCTGGGAGTCGCCGCCAACAATCCGTCCGGACCCTGGCCGGCGAGGGCGAAACTGGCTGCCACCACCCCCTGCTGCAAGGCTCGCCGAGTCGGCATCTGACGCAGGCGAGCGGCCAAGAACCCGGCGGCAAAAGCGTCACCAGCACCGGTGGGATCGACCTCTTCGGCAGCTCGTGGCAACCATTCTTGGCGCTGTCCCTGGCGCAGCCAAACACCCCCTCGCCGACCGCGCTTGAACACCACCTGGGCATCTCGCCCGACGGCCAAACGGCCCGCGGCCGCCACCCCATCGCCATCGAGCAGCATCTCGTCTTCGCTGAGGAAGAGCACATCGACCCGCTTGAGCAAAGCCCGCCACCGCGGCAGCAGCTCTTCGTCGAGCAGATCGTAGGGATCGATCGACAGCAGTGCTTGGCGCCTGTCGCCAAGGGAGTTGACCAGATCACTCTGCACTGACCGAGGCATCGGCGCCAGGTGAAAAGCAGCGGCGTGGCGCCAAGCGGTGGGCAACTCGGCAAAGCGCGGCGACACTTCATCGTGGGTGGGGCCGCTGAGCCGATGCACAACGCGGCGTTGTCGCCCTTCGTAGAGCAACCAAGTCCGCACCCCAGCAGCGCCGGTAGGACGCACCCCACCGAGATCGATACCGCGCTCTTCGAGAGCCGCCAAGATAGCGGCGGGATAGTCGTCGCCACGGCGGCTGACCACCCCCACCGAGACACCGAACAACCGCGCCGCCAGCGCCAGGTAGAGCACCGCGCCACCGGGCTGCCCCATCCGCGTCCGGCCGTCGGCATAGACCACGTCGTCGACCAGCAGATTGCCGAAGACAACCAGCTCAGGACTCATCTCAAGATCATTCCGCTGCCGCCTCGGCAAAAGCCTGCACCAGAGCCACGGCCCGAGTGAGGTCAACACCCTCCTGCCAACGGCCGTTAAATTTCACCGCAGAGCCGACGATCAGGCCGGCAGCTGCGCGGTAGTCGGCAACGTTCTGCGGGTCGACGCCAGAGCCCACCAAGGTGGGTATGGCGACCGCCTCGGCCACCGCTGTCACCTCGGCGGCGTCGGCCGGGCGGCCAGTGGAGCTACCCGTGATGATCACCCCATCGGCACAGCAGAATTCGGCGCCCTGCGCCGCTTCCACCAAGTCCAGATCAGCGGTCACCGCGTGCGCCGAGTGCTTCTTCTTGACGTCGGCCCAGACCTGCACTTGCTCGGCGCCGATACTTCGACGATAGCGCAGCAGATCGCCAGCATCGGCCTCGATCCAACCCTCGTCGGCGACATGGGCGAAGGCAAAACCCTCGACCCGCACAAACACCGCGCCAGAGGCCAACGCCACCGCCAACGCTTGACGATCAGCGCCGGCCAACACCTGCACCCCGAGGGGCAGATCGACCGCGGCGCGGACCTCGAGCGCCACCACGGTCATGGCGGCAACGATCTCCGGGCCGACGATGCGCTTCAGATACGGCCGGTCGTGCATGTTCTCGATCATCAGGCCATCGAAGCCAGCCTCCTGGTAGAGCTTGGCCTCGGCCACCGCGGCGGCGGCGATCTGTCGCACTTGCCGCTGCGCCAACGGCGTCCCCGGCAGCGCTTCGAGATGCAGCATGCCGATCAATGCCCGGCGGAGGCCGAACAGCTGCTCGATGGATCGCGCTTGGCTCATCCTCAAAACGCTCCGCCAAGAACTCAGCTGATCGGGTAGTAAATGTGGGTGAGCAGCTCTTCTTCCGGCGTCGAGCCCGGATCGGAGAGGAACTCTTCCCACGACCGATCACTGGCCTCGAGACCGCGGGCCGCCAGATAGGCTCCGATCTTGCCGTGGGTCGCTTCGAGATCAGAGTAGGGCCCTCGGTGGACGATTTTCACCACTGGCCCGGCATAGGTGCGGGTGATCTGCACGGGCGAATCCTCCGCCAATGGCCGTGATGGCTCGCTAGCGATCGGTATCGCCGCGTCGAAGCCGTAGCCTTGCTCTTCGTTCCAATGGTCGTTGATCGCCCGCGGCGCACCGGCCATTTCAAGACCCCGCTGGGCGACGAAGCCCATTACCTGGCCATAGGCCGCGTGCAACGCCGCGCCCACTTCCGCCGAGTCCTGACCACTGGTGCCGCTGACGTAGGCCACCAAGACCTCTTCCGCCTCGATTTCTTCGACCTCCAAAGCACACCAATCGTCAGCCGGTAACGCCTCGGCCACCTCTTTGAGGGAAGCCAGACCTTCTTCGTAGACGGGGCCGAGCATGCCACCGATGAGGGGTCCAAAGTAGCGGTCGATGAAGCTGTCAAAGGTGGTGTCAAAACCCCAGATGATGCGGGTTCCGGCGTCGATTTCCTCGAGCTTGAAGAAAGAATCCGCCACCCCTTGCGGGCCAAAGTCGAGCTTGGCCCGAACCATCCCCGAACTCGACTCGACAATCTCCTGACTGCCGTTGCCAACCTTCTTGTGGTCGCTCTTCCAACTCATTTTGGCGCCGACACCATAGGCCGGACCGGCGAAGCTGTACTCGGTGTTGGGATCGATCTTGGCCCAGGGTGACCATTGGTTGAAGCGCTCGAAGCCGTCTACTTGGGCCTGAACGGTACACAGCGGCGCCGCGATCTCGACACTGCGATCGAGGTAAACAGACTTTGGCAGGAAGAACCCCGCCACGATCACTAGCGCCCCCAGTGCCAGGAGAAAGAAAAAAACCTTCTTCAGGATGCCCATGGATCCTCCGTCGAAAGACAGACGTTGCAGATGTAGTTGCGAGAAGTTGCTGAATGCTAGCACCGCCAGGGGTGCCGCTGATCGCGGCTTGCAGGCTGGATCCGGTAACCCGTCCCTGTGGTACCTTGCGACGACCGAGCTTGGCCACCGCTTCACCTCAATGCCAGCAACCGTGAGGATCTAGTTTGCTGCACATCTACGTCGATGCCGATGCCTGCCCGGTCAAGCGAGAGATTTATCGCGTCGCCAGCCGGCACGGCCTGCAAGTGACCCTGGTTAGTAACTCCTGGATACAAGTCCCCTACGAGCCCTGGATCACCTTGGAAGTCGTGGCTTCCGGGCTCGATGCCGCCGACGATTGGATCGTCGAGCAGCTGCGGCCGCTCGACATCGTGATCAGCGCCGACATCCCTTTGGCGGACCGTTGCCTGAAGGCCGGCGCCCGGGTTCTCGGTACCACCGGCAGGCTTTTCACCGAAGACAGCATCGGCCAGGCACTCGCCACCCGTGACCTGCTCGCCGAGCTGCGCGACGCTGGCGAGAGGATCGGCGGGCCGGCACCGCAAGGAAAGAACGACCGATCCCGTTTTCTGCAGCAGCTCGATGAGATGATCCACGCCATCCGCCGGCAACAACCACCCGGTCCCGGTTGACCCGCGCCCAACGTCGCTGACCCACGAATCGGCAGCAGCATCCTCAGCGGCGGGCTATCATAGGTTGGATGCCAAGCCGCACCCAACAGCGCGACGCTATTCGCAACGCCTTCGAGACCACCGACCGGCCGCTCGGCCCGCAGGAAGTGCATAACCTCGCCCAACGCCAGCTGCCCCGGCTCGGCCTGGCGACGGTCTACCGCAACATCCGCAAGCTGGTCGAGAACGGCTGGCTGCGGGCGGTCGGACTGCCCGGCGAGCCCGATCGCTACGAGGTGGCCGGAAAGTCACACCACCATCACTTTCATTGCCGGCAATGCGACGCGGTGTTCGATGTCGAAG
This sequence comes from Candidatus Multivoradales bacterium, assembly GCA_965248925.1. Taxonomy (GTDB): domain Bacteria; phylum Acidobacteriota; class Thermoanaerobaculia; order Multivoradales; family J023; genus CBDFLE01. Next base: position 1,175,066 of record CBDFLE010000006.1, read on the forward strand.
GTTGCCCCGGCGACCTGGGAGATCTATCGCCGAGCGGCTTCGTGCTCGAATCGCACGAGATCATCCTCTACGGCCTGTGCGCCACCTGCTCCGCTCCCTGAGTTCGAGCGGGTTTTTCCGGGTCTCGGGGCCGGTGGCCTCGATCGTGTCGACGGCGGGCTACTCCCCCCCCAAGCTACCTTCTCGCGTCCCCGCCATCGCCAGGTCCCGCGATCAACGCCCACAAGTAGCGGCCGCCGCCCGCCGCCACCAGCAAGCCGCCGACACCGATGAACACCAGGAAGGCCGTCGGGTGTGACCAGAAGAGCGTCACCGCTTGGACCAACAAACCGACGCTGATCAACAAGCCCGCTTGAGCCAGCTGCCGCCGCCGGCTTTGATCAGATTCAGCCATCGCCATTCCCCTCCCAAACCTCGAACTCGCCGAGATTCCCGACGTCGTGAATCGGCTCGTGACACTCCAGGCAAGAGGTCTCGCCGCTCGCTATCTCGGCGCGCTCCTCGCGGTGGAGCTCGTCGGCCTCGAATCGGCGACCGCCGCCCTGACAGTTTAGACACTCGCGATTGTTGTAGGGCTGGTAGAGCTCGATCGTCTCCGGCAGAGTTCCCAGGTAATACACCCAGAAGTGCTTGAGACCCCGCAGCTTGGCGCGCAGGTCTAATTGTCGCTGTGGGCACCGCGCCCCTCGTCGAGTCCGAGCAAGGCGCCGTCAGTGGCCAGCCGAGGCCGAATTGTCCGCCTAATAAGCATTGCGCCGCGCCAGCGAAACCCAACTTCCACATTCGCCGAGAATTAGGTGATCGACCAAGGGTATTGCCAGCAGCTTGCCCGCCTCGGCCAACTGGCGAGTGAACAACAGATCGTTGGCGCTTGGCGAAGGGTCGCCTCTAGGGTGGTTGTGAAATGCGATCAATGAGCTAGCGCTGTGCCGTATCGCGGCACGAAGAATCGGTGCTGGCGTGGCCGGTGATCGGTGCGCTGTGCCGCGAAATATCTCACACTTGGCGATTAGTCTGAGTTTCCCATCGAGCAGTAGCACACCGAGGACCTCCTGATCGTAGTTGCCATCCAGGGCCAGGAACTCGGCAACCACCGAGGGCTCATCGAGCAGCCGACGATGGCTGATCTTGGCCTTAGCCAGCCGCCGCATCAGCTCTCCCGCCGCCATCAGAACAGCCGCTCGCCCCTCGCTGGCGCCACTGCGCACCAACGCCACACGCTGGGCGCGAAACAGCTCCCTGAGCCCGCCAACGGATGGCAGCAGGCCCTCTGCCACTTCCTCGGCCGAGCGGTAGCGCAGCAAGACTGCTAGCAGTTCAGTATCCGTCAACCCAGCCGCTCCGTGCCGCAGCAAGCGGTCCTTTGGCTTCAGCTCGGCCGTCGACCACTGAGCGGAGCGGTCGGTGGTGGCGGCCGCCATCTCGCTCTTGCTCAGAGCACAAGGAAATATTGCCAAGTCGTTCAAGGCGTCTCCTCGGACCGCGTGCCCTGGTCGGACAAGGCGACCAGGCTTTCGACCCCGCGCGCCAGCAACAGATGGCCTTCCCTGAGCTTCTCGCGGGTTGCCAGCAGAATCAGTGTGAGACTGAGGCCGCGCAGGTTAACATCGAGTTCGACGCTCAAGTTCCGCGCCATCTTCAGCATTGTCTTCAAGAAATCCTGCGCCGCCTGCGGATCGTCAAATTGCAGAGAGCAAACAAACGTTGCTGAGTCGCCCTCCTGCCGCCAATGAGAAAGGTCTTTCATGCCGAGTTGAATGCGCTCCGGTTTCATTGTTGAGTCCTGCCTACAAGCGGTTGAAAAAGGACCCGGTTCGGAGGCCATGGTAGCAACCCCCGAACCGGGTTTGAAGGGCGAAGCGCCGCGGGGTGCGGCGCTATCGCCAAGGCTCGCAACGCCTGTGCAGTCGCTCAGGGCGCTGGTTGAAATGGGTTCTTGAGGTGCGCGGGCAAAGAGCAGCATCTCGGTAATCAGATCCCGCACGCTGACCAGTAGTTCGGCGGGCGCTGAGCCGTCGCAAGCACTCAGCATCAGCCGCCAGGTTTTGATCAGCTGGGCGACGGAACCGAGGGAAGTTTGCCGCCGCAGGTCGTGCTCACGGGTCGCCAACCACACTTCTGCTCCGGTCTTACGGTGCCAGTTGGGCAGACACTGGCTGTCGGCGGCGTGGGCATCCCACTGCTCCCACAAATCCGCATCCGACGCGGCCATGTAGCCCAGCAAGGCATCGCTGTCTTGGCGTAGGTCGGCGATCCGGTTGCCCCATCTGCCCAGTGGGTAGAGCTGCGGCGCCGGGTCTTCGTCGCCTTGCCAGCGAGCACCGGGGGGGATCGGCGCCAGCAGGGCGCTGGGCCAGGGTTCCATCAATGCCCGTTCGGCGAGGATTTGGTGCTCGGCGGCCAGCAGGCCGGCACGGCGCAGATCCGCCAGTTGGATTGGGGACTGGTGGCTCACGGCGAGTCTCCGTCGCTGGACGGAGCGGCTGCTGCCGCTTGGTTAGCAGGTCCTTGGCCGGCCGTGGTTTTCTTTCCGCTCTTCCGCGCCGAGCCGCGCAGAGCCTCGCCGACGAACTCGAGCAAGTACATGGAAAACCCCAACACCTGGCAGGGGGCTGAGGCTAAGGGAATTCCATTCGCGCTCACCGTCTCGCCATCCCGCAGCTGACTGTTGAACTTGAGAGCGGAACCGAGCAATCTGGCAAGTCGCCGGTGCTCTCTTTTAATTCTGAAACTGGCCTCCAACATGTCGCGCCAAAGGGTGTCTTCAAAAGTTGCAAAATCGATCTCGCTTTCTTCCCTTGCTGGGTCGGATGATGCTGTGGTTTTCCCTTCACCTGACATGACGATGCTCCCTGGGTGGACTGAGCTCTGGTTCGTGCGCTAGGCTACGGTCCAGAAGGAAAGCGCAGAAGAACAAGCTCCGATCCGCCCCTTTTCGATGGATTCACGATCTACAGCCAACAGTGAACGCCGCCCCTTGGCCGCCCTACGTGCGCGCCAAGAGATCGCCCGCCTGGCCGAGTTGCACCATGGCTGTTTGGCGGCGATCGAATCTGAGATGCTGCGGCGGGCGCCCGGCTACGTCGGCAAGGTGGTGCGGGGCGATGTTGATTTGAAGCTCGATCAAGAGCAGGCAATCATCGAAGCCTTGGGCGAGAACTGGCGCGACTACCTGGCGCGACTGGCGGCACCGATCGACGTGCTCGCCACCCTGGAAAGCCTCTACGACGACACCGAAGAGCCGAGAGCCTCTGCCGAGCTACGCTGGGCGGCGCAGAGAGTCATCCATCAAAAGCCGCTTCTCGACTCCAAAGAACCGCCCCCCAGCCGGTCCCTGCTGCGAGCGTTCAGACTCGGCACCGAAGAACAACGCCTCGGAGTCCTGACCCGGCCCAAAGCGAAGAATCTAGCCTTCGTCAGGGCAGCGGCAGAAATACTCGATGAGCATCGCTACACCAAACCGGGCGAAGCAGCGAAGCTGTCCCACATCCTGGCCGTAGAAATCGTCCCTGAAATCTCGGCACCGCGGACGCTGGAGACATTCGTCCAGGCGGCAGGAGTCTTCGCTTCAGCGCATCGCGTAGCGAGCAATCTTGACCTCGCGGCACGGGTACTGCGCACCGTGGTGCTGATCAGCCCACGCGCTGGCACGCCAGCGTATGTCAGAGCCTTGCAACGGGCCGTCTGCGTGCTGCAAGATCAGACCCGATACGATGAGGCGATCGAGGTCTGCAAGGTCATGGCGGGGCTCCTTGCCAGTTTGGGCGACCATGCCAGCCTAGGGCAAGTCCTTGTCGATACTGCAAACAGCCTCCTGTGGCTGGGCAAGATTAGGCCCTGCATCGAATCCTACAGACTTGCTCTGAAACTACTACCTCAGCGAATGAGGCGATACCGGCTGGCTGCGTTCCACGGCCTCGCTATCGGATATAGAAGAGATGACAAGGATGATCGGGCCGACCAATCTGTGGCCCGAGCAGAAAGGCTAAAACGGCGCTCAAACATCTACGATCACGCGCTTATCCTGTATGACAGAGGGGAGATTGCCGAGAGGGAAGAGAGCTACCGCTCAGCTGCTCAGCTATTCAGGAAATCTAGAGATCTACTACGCCCCATCAATCCATTAGACAGCTCATCTGCTGGCCTTAAGCTGGTTGCCATGCTTTTATTGCAGGGCAAGGTTATACAGGCCTATACCGAGGCAAAGTCGATGTCAGCATTCCTGAAACCGCTCGCCAAGAATCCGGTCGCCGAAGCAGCAATCACTGATTTTGGGCGTCTGGTGATCTGCGGTAAATTGAGCGTGGCGATTGTCCGAGTAGCTCTGGCACAGCTGGAGAATGTGCGCGCCCTAGCAAGCGATAGTTCGACGCTAGGGCGCACTACCGGGCATCTTATCCGCCCGGCTGGATAAGTGGAGCGTGTTCCATCCCTCCGGACGGATCAAGTCGTCCATTCCCCGGTTGACGGACAGCAACAAACTCCTCGCTCCTGCGCATCTCGCCTCCTCGCCGCGAATCCCCGATGAGCGGCGTTGCCCACCGCTTCGCGCGGTACAGGAGGAACCTAGCAAGCCTCACATCAAAGCCGAGCCCAATCTCTGTTTTTAGTGCAATTTGCGTATTACCGGCGGCCCTGAGAAATTCGCAGGCAGAAACCGCTGCGCTGCTATCCTGCTTGTTATCAGAGGCTTAGAAATGTCCTCAGTCAGACTGGCCGCTGTGCTCGGTAGTGTTTTATCCCATTGCAACCTTGCTCGCAGAAGCTCCAGAATCCGGAGTCTTTCCGAACTCCGAGCAGTGCCGAGCAAGCTGGCCCTGAAGAGCTTTACCAAGCGGCGCCAGTTGCTGTGACTCCGCTCTCCGAGTTCGGCCCTGCTTCGTACCACGGCCGCAGGTCCTCGCCCAAATAGCCTTCTTGCCATTCGGCCAGCGTGAACGGAAGCACCCACCTGTTATTGACTTCTCCTACACAGAGGATTACTCTACATACCGTTCCGCACAGAGAATCTCTGCTAGGGAGGTGTTTCATGCGTAAAGTCCTACTCGGTTTTCTTTTCACGATCGCGCTCGCCTCGTTCATCTGCTCGCCCGCGGCGGCGCAACTCAACGACTACGGCGGGTCCGATGGTTGCAATGGTGGAGGCGGCCCGGTCATTCCTCCGCCCCCACCCCCCGATCCACCGCCGGATCCAGACGAGTCTTGCGAGTATTGCAACGGAGAATACTTCAGCAACCTGATCGATGATTCTGGAGTCTTCTACCAATGCCAGGAAGTTGAAGATCCTGGCCCAGACGACCCTGGCCATAAGAACTGCACTACCAGCGGAAGATCGATTATTGATTTCGAGGGTCAGCAGTGGTGGATAAGCTGCTCGGTAAACACGGAATGTACCTGGGCCTGATTGGCTTCAGCTGCTGGCTCGCAAGTGGTCTGACGGTAGGCTCCGAAGTTGCGTTGCCGCTGATCGAAGTCAGAGTTGTGATCTCTAGTACACTGGACTTGGAGAGCCCAGTGCCCGCTGTCCTGAGAGTGGAAGTTCCGACTTCCGCTATTGACGAGCAGCACACTATCGAGATTCCAGGAACGACCGCGCTGCGGCTTCCCGCTACCCAGATCGCTACTCTTGCAGTGATATCAGAAGGACTCTGGGCTGCCCCCAAGATCCTCCTGCCGGGCAAGGCCGACGACGGAACACGCATTGAGGTTTTCGCCGCCAGTTCAGTGAGTGGCTCAATCCGGCTGGACCAAGACAGCCTGCCTGACCAGATAGAACTTAAACTTGAGCAAGTGCCAGCTTGGCTCAGGCAAGGCGAGGATGCAGGGCCTGCGGGGACTAGCCTCACCTGCCCTGTCGATGCCGACGGGAAGTGGGATTGTGAAGTCCCGGCGGGTATCTTCGATCTTCGACTCAGTGCCGATGGCAAGGTACCGCGATATTTCTGGAAACACCGGTTCCCAGGCGGGGGACGGCTGGCCCTCGGCCCAATCTCTCTGCGCGGCGGGGCGTCCGTCTCTGGCTGGGTGGAAACCGAGGACCACGATACAATCCGTGGTTCAGTGATCATTCGACCGGCCGATCTAACTTACAGTACCGATCCACCACCTCCGGCTACCCTACGGCAACGGCCAGCCGTCTCGCCGATCAATGAGCGCGGATTCTTCCAGCTGTCCGGGATCCCACCAGGTGGTTACGAAGTTGAGGCGCAGCAAAAAGGCTATGCGAGCATGCAAGCGGTGCCCATCACCATTATCGCAGACCGTGAAGCCGTATTGCTGTCGCCACTGATTCTTCGACGACCGGTGGTGCTTGAAATTATCACTGAACCGGCTACCGATCCCTGGCAAAGAGTTTGGCGTGCAAAGCTGCAAGGGCAGGACTTTCCCGAGATTCGCGAGGGCACACTGGCTGCTGATGGGCGCTGGCGAGTGGAGGATCTGCCAGCGGGCTCTTACCGCCTTTTGATAGAGAACTATCGCGGCGATCGTCTCCAAGACATTGATGTTGAAGTCCAGCCCGATATGGGAGAGTTCTTGGTTCAACTGCCATTGTTGCGGGTCCATGGTAAGATCAAGTTGGGCGACGAGTCGGTGGCCGGGCAACTATGGCTGAGCAACGGGCACAAAAAGATCCACTTCTTTGTCGACCAAGAAAAGGGTTTCGACGCCTACCTACCGATGGTCGAGCCACCGCTATGGTCTCCGGAAGTGCGCCTAGAGGGGGAGGGAGACTCCAAGTTACAACTCAAGTCAGTAGAGATCGAAGTAGCACCGGGCCTAGATCATGCCCACCTCGATCTGGAGCTACCGGACACGGAGATTCGCGGCAGAGTCGTCGATGCTGACGACCAGCCGGTAAGCCGAAGCTATGTCACGGCCATCCAACAGGGTTCCCTTGGTGCATTGCAGGCAACTCGGACGGACTCGGAAGGAAGATTTCGCCTCCGTGGCGTGGCGCCAGGGTCGGTAACCGTCAAGGCCAATGAGGGCTCGGCCAACAGCCAAGCGGTAGTCCTTAATATGCAACCATCACAGCCCGCCACGCAACTCTTGCTCGTGTTGCAGCGCATGATCACGATCAGCGGCCAAGTGCTAACCCCAGGCGGTCAGCCGCAGCCGGGAGTTCAAGTATCGGTCTTGCCAATATCTCCACCCGGCTCGGGTCCACGATTCTATAGCCACACCAACCGCAAGACTGATTTGGCTGGAGTCTTCGAAAGTCAGATCCCTGAAGATATCAAAGAGGTCCACCTGGCGATCTTCTCGCCTGGTTTTGCAGTGCGCTTGCTGCGCCGATCAGTGAGTCCTGAGCAGGTCTTGATAATACAATTGGATCAATCCGCAGGTCGGTTGGAGTTGCTTTTTTCGGAGGATAAGAAAGCTATTCGACAGCAAGCACGCGGACTATTACACCGCGATGGTTCCCACTTTCCATTGATGATTTTTGAGAGTTGGGCCAGATTTCACGACACCTGGTCACTAGCACAAATGGTGCTGCCGATGATGGAGCCAGGCTTGTACGAAGTCTGCGAGCCGAAGCCGCGAGATGGAAGCACGCGCCGCTGCGCAGATGGCTTTCTCGCTCCCGGCGGTGAACTCAGCTTGAGCTTGCGCTGAAGCTGGCCACGCCTGGTATTGGAGAAGTGGCAGGCACACTCATCGGCGACTGCCTGGCTCGGGCTGTAGCTACCGGAAGACTGAGTGGAGCGGGTGAAGATCTGAGGACAGCAAAAAGCGCGTCCACCCCTAGTGGGAGAGACACGCTTTTGACGAACCACCGAATCGCTGAGCTTGATGCCTTGGCTCAGCCCTTTTTGCGTTCGCCGTACTTGAGGCGGAACTTCTCGATCCGACCCGCGGTGTCGACGAAGCGCTGCTTGCCGGTAAAGAAAGGGTGCGAGGCGGAGGAGATCTCAAGACGGATCACGTAGTGCTCGATCCCATCGATCTCGCGCACCTCTTCGCTGGTCAGGGTAGAGCGGGATATCCACTCCTTATCGACACCAGCATCGACATAGACCACCGGATTGTAGGTCGGATGAATTTCTTTCTTCATCGTCCACTCCTCTACCAGCTGGCTTTGATCACGCCGGGCAGCTCGCCGCGCAAAGCGAGGTCGCGCAAGGCGATCCGCGATAGAGCGAACTTGCGATAGTAGCCGCGCGGACGACCGGTCAACAGACAGCGATTGCGCACCCGCACCGGGCTCGAATTACGCGGCAGCTTCTGCAAGTTGATGAATGCGAGGTCGCGCTCCTCGTCCGGAGTCTTGGGATCTTTGATAATCGCCTTCAGATCGGCGCGCTTCGTCCGGTATTGGGCGACCAAACGCTTGCGGCGCTCATTCTTGGCGATCGAACTCTTCTTAGCCATCTCGACTTCCTCATGAATCTGGTTGGCGGGCGGTGCTCAGCCGGTGACCTGCTTGAGAGTCAGCCCCTCGTCGCGAAGGAAACTCAGCAGGCCCTTCTTATTGATCGTCCGCAACGCCCGAGTCGAAACCTTCAGCCGCACCCAACGCCCGAGTTCAGGCACGAAGATACGCTTCTTCTGGATATTCGGCCGCTGCAAACGCGGTGTGACGTTGTGAGCATGGGAGATGTTGTGGCCGGCGAGCGGCTTCACACCGGTAATCTGGCAAATTCTGGGCATCGTCTCGATCCTCTTTGAGCGGCCACTGTTTTGAGGGACCGCTGCCATGGAAGACCCCACTGTGATGGGGGACCACTCTGCAGGGATCACCGCGCGGGGGCGAAAAAGCCCCCACCAAGCACAGGACCGGCTTGGAGCCGCCGATGGTAACCGCTGCATTGGCATTTGCCAAGTGCCCAACGCACATTTTTTCGCCGATCGACCCAACAACCACAGCAAAACACCGCGCCCATTCCCCGTGCCACTTGCCCTACCCGGACCCGTCGAAGAGGATACCATTTGCTGGTTCGCCCAACTCGGCTTGCAAAAGCCAGCAATCCGACATTTTCCGGCGCCGCTTGTTTCGCACACCCGGCCGCGAGAAGTCGGCGATCAGACTCTCCGAGGAGCTTCCTAAGATGTCTCAGCGCGACCCAATACCAGCCCGTAGCGACCACCCCAAAGACCGGGCCAAGCAATCGACGGAGTTAGATCGCCGCAGCTTCCTCAAATTCGTCGGCGCGGGAGCCACGGCGATGTTCGGGGCAGCCCACCTGGGCACTCTCGGCGGCTGCTCGACGGCAAATCCGAGAACCGCCGGCACGCCTTGGGTAGGCGCCGACGGCCAGCCCAAGTGGCTGCCCCCGGCTTATCCGACGCCCCTACCCGGCGACCCAGGCGGCGATGACGCCCGCCGCTTGGCGCGCTATGTGGTGCGCGACGAGCTCTTATTGCCCGAGAGTTTCCGCTACGACGTCTTGGCCAGCTGGGGTGATGTCTTGGGTCCCGCCGACCAGCCGCAGCAGCAGATCATCTTCGGCAGCAACAACGACTACACCGGCCTGGTGGCGATCCCCGACCGACCACGGGAGTTCTGGATGATCGTGAACCACGAGTACGTCTCGCCGCGGCCCTGGCTCCAAGGCTATCGTCAGATTCGCGGTGGCGACTTACCACGGTTGTCAGTCCATGCTGATCCCAACCCGGCCTATGCTCGTTGGGGCCGGCTGCGGATTGGCGACTGGCTGGCCGATGGCGCCTCGGTGCGCCTGGCATCCGGAGCCTCGCAAGTCGAGATCCCGCAACGAGTCAGGCAGCAGATAGAGCAGATCAGCGAAGCTGGCCTGGCCGACATGGGGATCTCGATCTTGCACGTAAGAAGGCTCGCCGATGGCAGGTTCGAGGTGGTCCGCGACGCTCCCGACCACCGCCGCATTACCGGCAATGGCCGCTCCAACATCGATCTAGCCGACCCCTTCGGACTTACCGGCCCCGCCGCCGCGCTGCTCGATGGACCGCCACCAGGAACCATCTCCAACTGCTCCGGCGGCACCACCCCCTGGGGCACCTTCCTGACCTGTGAAGAGAATATCCAGTACTACGTCGACGCCGAAGTCACCGCCGACGGCCAGCTTCTGCCAGAGCGGCGCATGACCTTCGCTGGCTATGGTGAGTCGAGCAAGGGTCTGCTGGTGACCGAAGTCGCCGAACCGGTCAGTCTCAACGGCTTCGGCCATGGCTGCAAGGAACCCCTCGACGGCCGCCTCTATGGCTGGGTGTGCGAGATCGACCCCGCCACTGGGGGAATGAACAAGCACACCGCTCTGGGCCGGGTGCGGCACGAGAACGTCGCCCTGCGTTGCCAACCAGGCGAACGGCTGGCGGCCTACATGGGTGACGACCGCCGGGGCGGTCACATCTGGAAATTCGTCTCCGACCAGGTGGTGGTCGACCCCACCGACCCGGCCAACAGTCAGTTGCTCGAGCACGGCACCCTTTATGTGGCACGCTTCGAGGCCGACTACTCCGGGCGCTGGATCGCCCTTGAAGCCACCACCCCCTTGGCCGTCCCGCAACCCGAGCAGTGCGCGACAGGATTCATGAAGCTACCCGCGCGCCCCGGCGGTGGCTACGTGACGGTGGGCGACACTGCCCGCGAACGCACCACCCTGGAGGTAGCCGATTGGCTGGAGACGATCGAGCAGTTCACCAGCAAGCCCTACGCCGCGTGCACTTTGGGCGACTTGGTCAAGCCACAGGCTAACCACAGCGAGGAAAGTTCGCGACTTGAGCAGGGCATTCTCCTCTTGGACGCTTTCGCCATGGCCAACGCCATCGGCGGCACGCCAACCGCGCGACCGGAGGACCTTGAAGTTCACCCCAACGACTCTAGCGTTTTCATTGCCTTCACCGACGCCACCGATGGCGGCGACGGTTCGCCTGATGGCCGCGTCTTCCCCGATTCAGCGGGCCAGAACTCGCGCCAGTACGGAGCAATTTTCCGCCTCGAAGAAGAGGGCTCAGATCCGCTGGCCGAGCGCTTCGCCTGGGGCCGCTTCATCGCCTCGGGTGAGGTCGCCGAGCAAGGAGGCGGCTTCGCCAACGCTGACAACCTGGTCTTTGACCGAGCCGGCAACCTGTGGATGGTGACCGACATCTCGACCACCGCGCTGAACATTCCCACCAGTCGCGAGGACGACGACCGCACCCTCCCTGGCGCCAAACTCTTCCCTGGCGTATTCGGCAACAACGCCATGTTCATGCTGCCCACCGCCGGCCCGGCCACCGGTATGCCCCACTGTTTCGCCATCGGACCGATGGACTGCGAACTCTGCGGCCCGACCTTCACTGAAGACGGCGAGGCCCTGATCCTGTCGGTCCAACACCCCGGCGAACAAAAAGGCATCCGTACCGCCGACCGGGCCGACCAAGAACACCAACACACCATCCACGACCGCGCCGACCAACCCTTCAAGCAACAGCGCAGGGTGCCGATCGGCAGCAACTTCCCCAGTGGAAAAATTGGCCGGCCGGCACGCTCCTCGGTGGTCTGCATCACCCGCCGTGGGTAGTCCCGCGATCAGTCAAACTCCTCCCCCGACCAGCGGTAGCGCCGCAAATCGACCCGGCCACGGCTATCGAATTCCAACCCCTCGTCACGCAGCATCATCTCTTGCAGGGGTTCAGGGCCGGGCTCTGAGCGGGCCGAGACCTCGCCCCGAGCATTGATCACCCGATGCCACGGCACCGACGGGTCTTTCAAAGCGTGCAAGGCATAGCCAACTTGCCGCGCGTGCCCCGGCAGTCCGGCCAGCGCCGCCACCTGGCCATAGGTCGCTACCTGGCCAGAGGGCACCTGCCGAACCACGGCATAGATCCGCTGCCAGCGGGAGACACGCTCGCCCTTGTCGCGGGCAGAAGAGCTGGGGCTGGTCAAGACTTTCCTCCTTCAAGCTGGAAATATCGTCCGATTCTAGTCCGTGATCGCGGGGGGCTTCTCAGCTTCTCGGTGGCCTGCAACAATCGGCTCTCCACCAACTCCCGAGGTGCCCTTGTCCAAAGTCTTCGCGATCAGCGATCTTCATATCGGCAATCGAGCCAACTACGAGGCTGTCGCCGAACTGCCAAGATTTGCGGACGACTGGCTGATCATCGCTGGAGATGTCGGCGAAACCCCCTCCCACCTGCGGCGTGCATTGGATCTGCTCGGCGAGCGCTTCGCCCGGCTGATCTGGGTTCCGGGTAACCACGATCTGTGGACTCTGCCACGGGATCCTAGCCAGAGCCGCGGTGAACAGCGCTATCTCGAGCTGGTGGAGATCTGCCGGCGGCGCGGCGTGCTGACGCCGGAAGACGAGTTTCCAGTGTGGCGCGGCGAGGACAGCCAAGAGGTGTTGATCGCTCCTCTCTTCGTACTCTACGACTACAGCTTCCGACCCAACGATATCGCCGCCGACCGGGTCTTAGAATGGTCGATGGAACACGACATTCTGTGCGCCGACGAAGCCCTGCTGCACCCCGACCCCTACCCCAGCCGGCAGGCCTGGTGCGACGCCCGAGTGGCATTGAGCGAACAGCGACTGGCCAGTCAGCTGCGTGGCCGCCCGGTGGTGCTGGTCAACCACTTCCCGCTGCGCCACGATTTGGTGCGGCTACGCTTAATCCCCCGCTTCTCGCCGTGGTGTGGAACCCGCCAGACCGAGGACTGGCACCGCCGATTCGGGGCTGTCTCCGTGGTCTACGGGCACCTGCATGTGCGCAGCTCACGACTGATTGACGGGGTGCGCTTCGATGAAGTCTCGTTGGGCTATCCCCGCGACTGGCGGCGCGAACGCGGGCTGGCCAGCTACCTACGGCAGATCCTGCCACTCTCAGTGGCAGAACTGCCGTGAACCGCGATCTTCGCCGATTGACCACCGCCCCCCACAGCCCATGCCCTTTGCGGTACTCTGCCGCCGTCAAATGCTACGCCCCACCGGCCACCTCCTTCGGGGTGTGCCCCAAGCCAGCCAAGAGGAGTCCTGACGATGGCCGAGCAGTACATCTACACCATGATCGACTTGCGCAAGGTCTATCCACCACAGCGCGAGGTGCTGTCGAACATCCGCTTGTCGTTCCTACCCGGCGCCAAAATTGGCGTCCTGGGCCAGAACGGCGCCGGCAAGAGCACCCTGCTACGCATCATGGCTGGCGAGATCACCGAATTCGAAGGCGAGGCCTATCCCGGCAAAGGAGTGCGGGTGGGCTACCTCTCGCAAGAGCCGCGGCTCGACCCCGCAAAGAACGTCCAGGGCAACGTCGAAGAAGGGGTTGCCAGCATCCGCGCCCTGCTGCAGCGCTTCGACAAGATCAACGCCAGTTTCGGCGAAGACCTCGACCCTGAAGCGATGGAGAAGCTGCTCGAAGAACAAGCCTCGGTCCAAGACCAGATCGATACGGTGGGTGCCTGGGAGATCGACCGCAAACTCGATATCGCCATGGACGCCCTCCGTCTGCCTCCTGGCGAGGCGGCGGTCGACAAACTGTCCGGCGGTGAGCGCCGCCGTGTCGCGCTCTGCCGTCTGCTTCTCGATCAGCCCGATCTGCTGCTCCTCGACGAACCCACCAACCACCTCGACGCCGAGTCCGTCGCCTGGTTGGAACGGCATCTGGCGGAATACCCCGGAACAGTGGTAGCGGTAACCCATGACCGCTACTTCCTCGACAACGTCGCTGGCTGGATTCTCGAACTCGACCATGGCCGTGGCATTCCCTGGAAGGGCAACTACTCCTCCTGGCTGGAGCAGAAACAAGCACGGCTGGCGGTCGAGAAACGTCAGCAGAGCGCCCGGCGGCGTACCCTGGCGCGCGAGCTCGAGTGGATTCAACTGGCGCCTCGCGCTCGCCAGGCCAAGGGCAAGGCTAGGCTCAACGCCTACGAGAAACTGCTCGCCGACGACCGCGAGTCGATCCAACGTGGACCGAGCAACGAGATCCACATTCCCGCCGGACCGCGCCTGGGCAATCTGGTGCTCGAAACCGAGGGCTTGAGCAAGGGCTACGGCGACCAGCTGCTGATCGAAGACCTCAGCTTCGCCCTACCGCCGGCCGGCATCGTCGGCGTGATCGGTGCCAACGGCGCCGGCAAGACCACCTTTTTCCGCATGATCGTTGGCCAGGAGCAGCCCGACAGTGGCATCCTGCGTCTCGGCGATACCGTCGAGCTGGCCTACGTCGACCAAAGCCGCGACGATCTCGAGGGTGAGCAGCAGGTCTGGGAGGCGATCGCCGACGGCCAAGACCCGATCATGCTCGGTGGCCGCGAGATCGCGGCCCGGGCCTACGCCGCATCCTTCAACTTCACCGGTAGCGATCAGCAGAAGAGGGTCAAAGATCTCTCCGGCGGCGAGCGCAACCGGATCCATCTGGCGCGCACGTTGAAAGTCGGCGGCAACCTGTTGCTGCTCGATGAGCCCACCAACGACCTCGATGTCGACACCCTGCGCTCCCTGGAAGAGGCGCTACTGGCCTTCGCCGGCTGCGCCGTGGTGATCAGCCATGACCGCTGGTTCCTCGACCGCATCGCCACCCACATCCTGGCCTTCGAGGGCAACTCGAAGGTGACATGGTTCCAGGGCAACTACGAAGCCTACGAAGCCGACCGGCGGCGGCGCCTGGGAGGCGAAGCCGACCAACCGCACCGCATTCGCTACAAGAAGCTAAAGCACTAAGGGTTGGTCGGCCGCGCAGCTTTTGCTCTGGCCTGTTAGGCTGCCCTCGTCTGCCCCTCACTGCTTCGCGTAAGCAAAGCTGGCGATCTCGCCGCAAGGCGGTGTGCCGCCAAAGACCCTGGTGAACTCTAGCGCTGCACAAACCCCCACCTTGGACGCCCCGATGGGCGCCACGGTGGGCGCCAGGTTCGCCGAGCCTGGCGTCCGGTGGCGGCTGGCCTGGCAGCGAATTCCCGACCTGCTGTGCTGGCCATTCGCCGGCTGGACGATTCTCTGCCACCTGACCGTACTCACCGGTGGCGGCTTGCGGTCTCTGCTGTGGAACACCGCGGTAGTGGTCGTCGGTCTGGTTCTTCTCGGAGCCGTCAGAGCGCGGCAGGGACGCTCGCTGGGACTGGGTAAGCCGCTCTTGGATTTGCCCTTCGAGCCGCCTGTAAATCGCTCCGCCAGCAGCTCCCGATCGCCCTGGTTGGGACGCAGCGCCCTTGCCGCTCTGGCCAGCGCCGCGATCGTCGCTCTAAGTCCTCTCTCCTGGCTGTGGTGTTGGTGGCTGGTGGTGCTTTTCCTCGCCTTGGCACTGGTGCGCGAGGAGCTTGGCGCCACCGAGCTTGCCAGCCAACCACCCAGCGCGAGGCATCCCACAGCGCGGCACGACGCCATCGTCTGGTTGCTGGTGGTACTCGCCATCGCCACCGCCTTGGGTCTGCAACGGCCCGACCTGGACGACACTTTCTATCTCAATCTGTCGGTCGCCGCCGCCCAGCAACCCGATCAACCGCTGCTGTGCTGCGACTCGCTGCACGGTGAGCCCGGGGTAGAGATCAACTTCCCTAGCCAGCGGCTGCGCACTCTCGAGCTGCTCGGCGGCGCCCTCGCCTGGCTGACCGGCGTGGCGCCGATCTACTGGAGCCATTTTCTTTTCCCGGTGATTGGCGCGCTGCTGCTGGTGACCGCCTACGGCCGACTCTTGCTGCGCCTGGTCGGTGATCGCTGGTTGGCTTGCCTGGTCACCGTGCTGGTCATCTTGGCGACTACCGGCGGGCCTTACGCCTGGTACGGCAACATGGCCTTCGTCCGCCTGCATCAGGGCAAGGCGATCTTCGCCACTGCCTTGGTGCCGCTGCTCCTGGTTTACGCCATTGAGCTCGCCCGCTGCCCATCGCGGCGGCGCTGGTGGAGTCTGGGGATGGCCAATGTCACCGCCATTGGCCTGACCCCATCCGCATTGTGGATCGCGCCAGCGGTTTCGGCGCTGGCCTTGGTCGCCGCCGCTCCCCGCAGCCGGCGCGGCCTGGCGGGAATTGGTTGGGGTCTGCTGGCCACCGCCTATGCCTGGGGAGTGGCGCTAGTCCTTCGCCAGCAGATGCACCAAGTTCTCGACGCCAGTGTCGTCGGGGTGGACTCGATGGGCCTGCTGCAACGATCGGCGGACTACGTGCTGGGGCAGGGCGACATGCGCTCGATCGGCCTGGCAGCGGTGCTGTTCAGCGGCTGGTTGTGCCGGCCAGGGCCCTTGCGCCGCTTCTGCCTGAGCATCGCGCTCGGTTTCACCGTGGTGCTCTTCAACCCCTATCTGGCGCGCTGGTTGGCCGGCACCGGCACCAGTGCCTTCACCTATTGGCGAGTCTTCTGGGTCTTGCCCCTGCCTTTGCTGCTAGCCCTCTGTTTGACCGCCCCCCTGGGCTGGTGGGGGGAAGGGTGGCCGGCGCGGAGACGCTGGCAAACCAGCCTATGGATTGGCGCCGCGTTCTTGCTGTTGGTACCCCGGTGGACCTGGCAGCAGCAGCGCACTCGGTTCACCCTGCCCGGGCTGCGAGTGCCCCCGGTCTACGCTCTTGCCAAGGAGATGGCGGCGGTTAGCCCCCCTGGGAGCCATGTGCTGGCCCCTTTCGAAATCTCTGCTTGGCTACCGACATTTCTCGACCACCCCTACCCGTTGGTCACTCGCCCAAGCTATCTCTCGGCGGTTTTTGCAGCCAAGGAACGGCGCCAGCGGAACTGGCTCACGGCGCTGGTCACCAGGCCACCAGGCGACAACCGTCTACGGCTGCGATTGTTCGAGGAGGCCATCGAACACTATGACTTGCAAGCGATCGCAGTCCGCACCAACCTGCCCCACTTGAAGAGCCTTGAAGCCATCATGCGGCAGCGGGGGTTCGTGATTTTCAGCCGTTGGGAATCTACCGATCTGTGGCTGCCTCGTCTGCATGCGCACGAGATTCGCGTCGCGCGCCAGCACGGCCGCTAGCTGCCGGACTCGGCCACGCCGCGGACTCTCGATCAGACCAGTTCGGAGATGTATTTCTCGCGCGCCAAACGCCAAACACTGACGAAGAACGCGGTCAGCGGAATCGCCAGCACCATTCCCAGAATGCCCGACAGCGCCGAGCCCCAAAAGAAGATAGCGATGATGATCACCATCGGATGTAGACCGGTCTGTTCGCCCATGATCTTTGGCGTTAGCAAGTAGCCCTCGATCATCTGCACGATGGTGAAGACCACCATCACCCAAAGCACGGTCTTCAAACCGCCGCCTTCCTGGAATAGGGCCAAAGGCAACGCCACTCCGAGACCGACCAGGCTACCCAGATAAGGAATGATGTTGAGAAAGCCCAGCACCAAGCCGAGGATCAGGCCCCAGCGCAAGCCGACAATGCTGAAGCCGATGGCAAAAAGTACTCCCTGAACGAGCGCGATCAGCAGCTGGCCGCGAAAAAAGGCGACCACGATCTCGACAAACTCATGCACCAGATAATGCACATCCCGACGGGTCTCGGGCTTGAAGAAAGGCAGCGCCCAATCCGACCAGCCTTCGACCCGCCGCGGCTCGATCAACAGAAAGAAGGCGACGTAGACCGGCAGCACAACCCAGCCCACCAGCGCTCCCACCACCCCGCCTACCGCGCCGAACAGCCGAGCGAGAGCCGACAATCCCACATCTCCAATCTGCCGCAAGCCCCCCAACAAGCGGTCGGCACCATCCTTCACTGCCCCTTCGACCTCCAGCTTATGCTTCGACCACCACGCCTCGATGGTCGGTAGATGTTCCTCGACCAGCTCCGAGACATCCTCCTCGATACCGGCCCAGATGCCCGGCAGGCTGGCCGCTAGATCGGAAACTTGATCGACAATCCGATCACCGAGAAACCACATCAAGCCGGCGAGCGGTAGGAGCAGGGCGACAAAGAGCGCCAGCAGCGCCAGCGGCGGATGCCGCAAATAGCGCAAGATCCAGGAAAAATAGGGCTTCAAGATCAACGCCACTACTCCCGCCACGGCCAGGGGCAGGAAGACGTTCGAGAAACGGCCGAGGAAGTTCCCCACCCCCCACAGCAGCAGGGCCACGGCAGCGAGCAGAATAGTCGCCGCCAGCACGGTTGCCGCAGCGGCGATGGTGGTCTTTTGGCGTTTGCTAAGGTCGATCATGGCGCGGTGGACCACCTGTTCTTAGAATTCAGTAGCAAACCGTTCTCAGTACTAGCCGTAACTCCTTGGAGAGGACCGGCAGTGCTTCCGCGGAGACATCTTCACGGCGATGTCTTCATTACGGCCCTGGCATAGAATCTGTTCGGTCGATCAAATTCTAACATGCACCAGATCAAGAGCTGCCCATCGTCAACCCCTCGTCCAGCTCGATCTATTGAGGAACTCATAGCCCATGAAGCAGCGCTTCTCATTTTTGATTCTCCTAGCCATCGCCATCTTGCTGATCGTCGGCTGCTCGGTAGCAGCAAACGCTCCCCGGACAACCCCGGCCGCCCCGGCACAGCTCGATCTCGATGCGCCCCTGCCCATCGACACTTCGCTGACCCGCGGCCGGCTGGCCAATGGCCTGACTTACTATTTGCGCGCTAGTGCCGAGCCCCGCGACCGGGCACAGATCTGGCTAGCGATCAAGGCCGGGTCAGCGTTAGAAGACGACGACCAGCGGGGCCTGGCGCACTTCCTTGAGCACCTAGCCTTCAACGGCACCGGCCGCTTCGCCAAGCAGGAGCTGGTGTCCTACCTCGAAGATCTCGGCATGCGCTTCGGCCCAGACCTCAACGCCTACACGGCGATGGACGAGACCGTCTTCACCTTGACCTTGCCCACCGACCGCCCCGAGGTGCTGGAGACGGCCTTCGACATCCTCGAAGATTGGGCTACGGCGATCACTTTCGATAGCGCGGAGATCGACAAAGAACGCGGCGTGGTGGTCGAAGAATGGCGCCTCGGCCGCGGCGCTGACGCCCGCCTGCGCGATCAACAGCTACCCCTGCTGCTGCACGGTTCGCGCTATGCCGAGCGGCTGCCGATCGGCCTTAAAGAGATCATCGAGAACGCCCCAAAAGAGGCTATTGAGCGCTTCTATGCCGACTGGTACCGGCCCGATCTGATGGCGGTGATTGCGGTTGGCGACTTTGATGTTGAACGCATCGAAGGGCTGTTGCGGCAACGCTTCGGCTCGATCAGGGGCCCGGCCGAGCCGCGCCCGCGACCCACTTTCTCGGTGCCCGAGCACCAGGAATCGCTGGTCTCCGTGCTGACCGACCCGGAACTCACCAGCACCAGCTTCAGCGTCTACTACAAGCATCCGCAAGCTGAACAGAACACCGCCCGAGCCTACCGTCAGTCGATCGTCGAGGGGATTTACCACAGCATGCTCAACGCCCGCTTGGCCGAGATAGGTCAGGGCGCAGACCCGCCGTTCCTTTTTGCCGGCTCCTCAGACAGCTCATTGGTGCGTACCGCCGACGCCTACGTGCAAAGTGCTGGGGTAGAAACCGGTGGCATCCTCGAAGGACTTGAGGCCTTACTTCTCGAAGCCCGCAGAGTGCGCCGCCACGGCTTTACCGCTGGCGAGCTGGAGCGCACCCGCAAGAACATTCTGCGCGGTTACGAACGCGCCTGGGAGGAGCGCGAGACCCGCAAGTCGAGATCCTTCGCTAGTGAGTACTTGCGCAACTTCCTGGTCGACGAATCGATCCCCGGCATCGCCCTAGAACTCGAGCTGGCGCAGCGCTTCTTGCCCGAGATCTCGCTCGAGGAGATCAACGCGCTGGCCGGCCGCTGGATCAGCGAGCACAACCGGGTCATCCTGGTCAAAGCACCCGAGAAGGACGCCGCCAGCCTGCCCTCCGAAGCTCAGCTGCTGGCCACCTTTGACCGCGTCGCTGCCCTCGACGACCCACAGCCCTGGGTCGATCACGTGCTCGACGCACCGCTACTGGCCAGCGCACCCACGCCGGGAAAGGTGATCGCCGAAACCACCATCGAAGAACTCGGCCTCACCGAATGGCGGCTGGCCAATGGCGTCCGAGTAGTGCTCAAGCCCACCGATTTCAAAAAAGACCAGGTGTTGCTAGCGGGCTGGAGTCCCGGCGGCCATTCCTTGGTCGAGGACTCGCGCCATGTTTCAGCGGTGTTTGCCGACTCTCTGGTCGGCGAAGGCGGGCTCGGCGAGTTTGGGCCGGTCGAGCTGCAGAAAGCCATGGCGGGCAAGGCGGTGGGGGTATCGGCCTTCATTAGCGAACTCGAAGAAGGGGTTCAGGGCGGCGCCTCGCCCCAAGATCTTGAGACCC
Source organism: Candidatus Multivoradales bacterium (assembly GCA_965248925.1). GTDB lineage: Bacteria > Acidobacteriota > Thermoanaerobaculia > Multivoradales > J023 > CBDFLE01. Next base: position 1,195,248 of record CBDFLE010000006.1, read on the forward strand.
TGATGCAGCTGGTTTATCTACACTTCACCGCCCCGCGCACCGACGACGACGCCTATGCCGCTTACCGCGCTCGGCTCGACACCTTCGTCGCCAACCGGCTAGCCAATCCAGCGGCGGTATTCCAGGACGAGATGCGCCGCGTACTCTCCAAAGGGCATCCGCGGCGGCGCCCTCTGAGCACCGAGATGCTGAGCGAACTCGACCTGCAAACTTCCCTTGAGATCTACCGTGAGCGCTTCGCCGACGCCGCCGACTTTACCTTCGCCATCGTCGGCACTTTCGACCCCGCCACGATACGCCCGCTGGTCGAGACCTACCTCGGTGGCCTACCCTCCCAGGGGCGGCAAGAGAACTGGCGAGATATCGGTGTAAAGCGCCCAGACGGCCGCGAAAAGATAGTCGTCGAACGCGGCCTAGAGCCTCAGAGCCAGGTGCGGATCAACTGGTTCGGCGACGCCCCCTGGAGTCGCCAGGAGCATCACCTGCTGATCACCTTCAGCAGCGCCCTGGGCAATCGCTTGCGCGAGGTGCTGCGCGAAGATCTTGGCGGCACTTACGGCGTCTCCGTCGGCGGTCAATTGAGCCGGCGACCTCGCTCGACCTACGGTTTTCAGATTGGTTTTGGCTGTTCTCCGGAAAACGTCGACGAACTCACCGAGGCGGTTTTCGCCGAGATTCGCCGAGTCCGCGCCGAAGGTCTCGACCCGAAGTACCTGGAAAAAGCCAAAGAAGCCCAACGCCGCCGCCGCGAAACCCAGCTGCGGGAAAACGGCTTTTGGCTAGCGGCCCTCAGAACCTACCTGACCTTCGACACCGACCCGCGGCTGCTGCTGCGCTACGACGAACTGGTCGATGGCGTCACCAACCAAGACCTGCAGCAAGCCGCTGAGCGCTATCTGTCGCTCGATCACTACGTGCTGGGAGTCCTGCTGCCCGAGGCCAGCGCAGAAAAAAGCACCGAGCCTGCTTCTTGAGCTACCGTTCGCTGGCTCCCTTGCCGTAACGTGGTCCAGCGTAGTAGATTGAGGCGTACGCTTTCTGACTGGGCGTACGCCTGCGATCGAAGGGGAACTCATGAAGCACCCCGTCAACGCCACTCAGCTACGCAAGGATGTTTATCGCATCCTCGATCAGGTGCTCGAAACCGGAGAGCCCTGCGAAGTGATCCGCCGAGGCCGCAGGTTACAGATTGTCTCCCTGGATCCACCGAGACGAAAGCTGGACAGCTTGCCGCGGCGCGAGATCCTGAACGGCAGCTTTGACGAGTTGGTGAACAATTCCTGGGCCGATGCTTGGGACAAGGCCCAGTGAAAGCCTTCCTCGACACCCACGCCGCTGCGGAAATAGGTGCCAGGCACATTATGAAGCCGGCCCGCTAGAGTTACCAAGCAGTATTCATGCCAAACAGAATCCTCTGGTTTCAAACCACGAGATCCTCGTGTAAGGTGAGTCTCCAGGCGCAAATGACCGTGCTCATAGATCGGTACTCGCTCCCCACCAAGCCGATCTGATGCTCAAACACTGAGCACCAGATGCGCAGACCCTGAGCATGCCGCTGTTGTTCGCCAGAAATAGGTGCCAGGCACATTATGCTGGCCGTCGCAGGTCGACCGGCCGGTCATCGATTGGCTGCAGAAATAGGTGCCAGGCACATTATGTGGGAGAAATAGGGGCCAGGCACATTATGTGGGCGCTACGCTGCGGGCAATAGGTGCCAGGCACATTATGCTGCGGTAAGGCAACCCCTCCCCGGCGCTGAAAATAGGTGCCAGGCACATTATATGGGCACTGAAAATAGGTGCCAGGCACATTATATGGCAGCGGCCGATGCCCGTCGCAGGTCGACCGGCCGGTCATCGATTGGCCGGCCGGGAGTTCAACACCTATCGACGCGCCAGGCGCAGCGGGCGCCAGACTAGGAAAGCCAGCCCCGTCGACCAGGCCAGGCAGGCGGCGGCGGCGAGCAGGAACACCGGCAGGGAGCTGGCTGAGGAGGGCCACGGCGCGGCTACGAGGATCCAGATCGAAGCGACGATCACCAGCAACCCATAGGTCAGTAGCAGGCCGATCAGTCGCCGCTGGCGAGCCTTGGCGCACTGCCGGTCTCGCTGCGCTCGCAGACCGGCTTGCAAGCGGCGGTCGAAGGTCGGCAACAGCTCGGGAGAGCGGGCGGGATCGAAGAGCGCCCGCAGCTGGGTGTCGACGCGAGCCTCGGGAGTTGCGGCGCTGGCTTGCCGGGAGCGTTTCTCAAGTGTGGCGGTCATAGCGTTCCCTCGTCGAACATCTCGCCACCCAGCAGCCGGCCGAGCTTGCGCCGCGCCCGGTGGAGCAGGGACTTGACGGTGCCCGGCCGGCGGTCGAGGAGGATCGCGATATCGTCGACCGTCTCGCCGAGCCAGTAGTGAAGGTAGATCGCCGAGCGCTGGGCTTCGCCGAGGGCCTCGACGGCGGCGTAAAGTCGGATCCGCTGCTCGATCGGCAGGTTGCCGGCGCCTTCGTCGGTCGGCAGCACAGCCAGCACCTCGTCGTTGGTGTGGGGGTAGCGGAAGCGGGCGCGGCGGCGAAAGTCGATCGCTTTGCGGTACGCGATGCGATATAGTCAGGTGGAGAACCGGCTCTCCGAACGGAAGATGTCGAGGCGCTGAAAGACTTTCAGAAAAACCTCCTGGGCGACGTCTTCGGCTTCTACCGAGCAAGCCGGCCCGAGGATCGACAGGGCCAGCCGAAAAACCCGGCCACGGTATCTTTCGACCAGTGTCGCGAAGGCCTCTTGATAGGCCGAGGCGTCGGCCCGGGGGCCGCGCAGAGTCCGCAACAGGTCACGGCTGGCGGCGTTCTCGCCAGCGGCAGGCCAGCGGCCGGGCCTGGTCATGCTATCGACACCGGTCACTAGGTGTCGGTCGCCGTGGGGCGCTTGGCATGGATAGGCCGCGGCTGCCAATAGGCGCTCAACACGACGTAGAGCAACAGGCCGACGCCGATCAGGATGGGGATCAGTCCAAGAGACCAGACGGAGTTCAGGCTCTCCCTGGGTGAGATGATCAGGCCGGCCAGGATGCCGGCCCCTCCGAACAGAAAAACCAGACCGGTCACCAGGCTGAAGCTCCTCATTCGCAGTAGTTGGTGGTCGGGCGAGTCAGCCGTCGATAAGGTGGGTGCTTGCATGGTTCTCAGAACCTCCTGGACTAGCTCAGGGTGTTTGTGGAGTGCCGCGAGGCGTTCTTCGTGCGCCATCTGGCGAAGCTTGAATCGAAGGTGTGACCGGTGGGCCAACCAGGCGATCAACACCGCCCCGAGGCCGAAGACGCCGAGGATCAAGGTTTGCCAAGGAATCATGATCGCTGTGCTCCGTTGCCGTTCATTCACCCTTTCGACGGCGAGTAGCCGAATTCGGTTGCATGCCTGCTCGACCCGGCAGCAATCCGCGGGCCGTGGCAAGAGAGGCGGGACAGAAGACCGCTGAGCTCACTTGGTGTCGAAACGACCTCGGCCGACGCGAAGCTCCGCCGAGGTCAGTGGGCGGTCGACGTAGGCTAGCGAGTCGCTGGCGGCGTCGAGCAGCCAGACTCCGAGGGTGGTTCCCTAGACCTCTCGCGGTACGGCGGTCAGCAGGTGGGGTTCGGAGGTATCCGGAAATAGGTGCCAGGTACATTATGGCGGAAATAGGTGCCAGGTACATTATGGCGGAAGGGGCAGGAACGTCGCGAGTGGGCCTCGGCGGCCTTCCCTGAAAATCAGCCGGGGCGGCTCTCGCATTACCCTTTTCGAGGCCTGCTCAGCGTGCACTCACGTTTCGGCCTGCATGCTCGCCAAGTCGCCCGAGGCGACCCTCTGCACCAGAGGCTTCGACGGATTCGTTACCGCCTCCGCCGCTCCGATTGCTACCGGCTGGAGCGACCAGCTGCCGGGTGGGATTCGCACCCACTGAGAATCACCGCCTTGGCACGGCGCACTGATCCTTGCGGGCTAGGACTCTCCGACCACCGAAGACCAAGCCGAGGTGTCTCCGGTCTCGAAATCATCGGCGAATACGTCCGGTATTACCTCAGGGGGTAGGACGGAATCGAGAAACAGCTTGTTGGTCGGATGAGAGAGCCGACTGTGCACGAAGAACTCACCCCAGGAGCCGCTGACGGTCGAATCAACATCGCTGGTGGTCGAGCCGGGCGGGTCGGCCGGCGGCTCGGTGAGGATAATGCCGAAGTCGTCTACCAAGCGTGTACCATAAGAGGCCACGCCGGCGATCTCAAAGCTGCCTCCTACCTCGTCGAAAAGAAAACCCGGCCCGCCGGAATCGCCAACACCCCCACAAACTTCGTCCGAGCCCAGGCCGAGCGGATCGTCATAAATGGGATCGCCGCCCAGGGGGCTGGTGCCCACGGTGCCGAAAAAGACGCCAAAGGCATCGTTCAAGACAGACCCGTTATCGAAATCGACGGTCAGCTGGGCCTCGTTGTTAGTGATCAGCGGCGCTCCCAGAGCGCCCAAGCCTACGGCCTCCCAGCGGTTTAGGCCGAAGCGTTTGGTGCCGTCGGTTCCCGGCATGGCGCCGGTGCTGCCGTGGCCAGTCAATCCGTAGCCGACGATGACGATGAACGGGCTCGCGAGCTCCCCGGAACCCTCGTAGAGACCATAGCGTGGCACCTCAGGCGCGACAGCTTCCGAGAACTCGAGGATCGCCACGTCGTTGCCTTTCAAGACGTCGAGGTCATTGGCCAGGTAAACCGGATGGATATGGATCTGGCCGGCCGCTACCGAGGCGACCGCAGAGACCGTCCCCCCGGCAAGCTCCCAGGTCACCTCGACAAAGGTGACGGAGAAACCGATGCCGTCACCGACGCAATGCCCGGCCAAGATGGCGAATCGTCCTTCGCCCCTTCGTAGCAGTGTCGCGGTGCAGGTGCCGACGAAGCCGTCGTCAAAATGGACACTGGCCTTACCGACGCCATCGTGATCGAGGTCGAATACCGGAACACCAGGGGCCGTTTCATGGAGGGCGGGGACGTCCGAGACCACGACCGCAAGTAGCGGCAAGGGACTCACCGCCAATCCGACAAACACCATCGACAGCCCGATCATCTGGAGTTTTTTCATTACCTCAGCTCCTCGCTTCCTTCAAGGTCGTTCCCCGTCGATACCTACAGGCGGGATGACAGGAAATCCTCGCCTACTGGGTATGTCTGATAGCCTCGATCCGTTACACCACCTTGGCGGTTGGCCTCCGTTTAGCTGGCGACTGGGGCCCTTGACAGGGCGTGGGTGAGAGCGCTCCTGCCAACCGCCGACCGGATGTCCGGAACACCTGGGGGACAACCGACGAGACCATGAACCGACTCACTGAAGAGGTTCCCGAAGAAGCGTCTACGACCTGGGTCAGGGCCCGGGCTGTGGCGATCAGGATCCTCGGCCGAATCCGCCAACGGGGCCCAGTTCCGAGCCCTCTCGCCTCCGAGATCAACTTGCTGAACGACGGCGAGATCGTCGCCGAGCGCTATCGCGTGCTGCGCCTGATCGAGCGCGGTGGTGTCGGTCAGGTATACCTGGTCGAAGATCTCGAGCTAGGTGAGAAGGTCGCCCTTAAGACCCTACGCCCGAGGTTCGCCGAGGCGCCTGAGGCGATCGAGAATTTCAGCGCGAGATTTCGTTCGCCCGGCGGGTGACTCATGAGAACGTCTGTCGGCTCTTCGATCTCGGTCGCCATCAGGCAGAGGACCCCGGTCACGAGAGCCTCTACTTCGTCACCATGGAGTTTCTCGCCGGCGAGACTCTGCGCGATCGGATTCGGCGCCGTGGCCGGCTCGAACTAGAGGAAAGTCTCGAGATTGCCAGCCAAGTCGCCCGCGGCATCCGTGCTGCCCACCGCCAAGGAGTGATCCACCGGGACATCAAGGGCAGCAATGTCCTGCTGGTCGAGCAGCCGGATGGCTCGACCCGTGCGGTGGTAACGGACTTCGGCCTGGCGCTTCAGGTTCCCAGCACCGTGGCGGGGGACACCGCGCCTCTACCCTCATGCCTCGAAGGCACTCCCCTGTTCATGGCTCCAGAGCAGGTGGTCGGAGAGGTCGTTAGCCAAGCCGCCGACATCTACTCCTTTGGGATTCTGCTCTATCACATGGTGACCGGGGGCTGGCCGTTCGAAGGCGCCACAGCGATATCGATGGCTCTAGCTCGTATCGAGCAGGAGCCGACGCCGCCGAGGCGTCACCTCGCGGATCTCGACCCAGGCCTCGAAGCGGTCATCCTGCGCTGTTTGGAGCGCCAGCCGAGCGCTCGCTTTCCATCGATGGAACATCTGTTAGGAGCGATCGAGCAGATCCTGCGCCCGCCAGAGGGGCAGCCGAAGGCGCGCCCGCGCGGGTGGCAGCGCTGGCCGGTTTGGGCGGCTTTCGGGATCCTGGTGCCGGCGGTGCTGGTATTGGGTTGGCTGGCATCGGGCCAGCAAGCAGAGTCGAATGCCGTCACGGTCGAACCAGTAACAGTGCTGCCCACTGCCGAGGTGCGCCCGTCGTTGGCGATCGTCCCGTTCCGCGCTAAGGAGGAAGATCCATATCCCGAGGGGTTGGGCATTGCCCTCAGCGAGGGAATAGCCTCGTTGTTGGCCGCCGGTGAAGGTCTCCGGGTGATCAACGTCGACGACCGAGAGGAGCTGCGTACCGAGCTGCCGCCCGTTTCTGGCTCGATCCAGGAGCTCGCCGAGATCGAGCAGATCGATGCGGCCTGGACGCTGCAGGGCAGCTTTCAGCTCCGTGGTTCTCAACTCCGCGGTACTGAATTCGGCAGTGCCGATCAGAATCTGATCTTGGCCCTCGATCTTCGTCTCGAAAGCCGTCAAGGGCAGCCAGTGGTGCACTCCTTTGCCTTGGCCGGCTCACTGGACCGCTTAGGCGAGATCATCGCTCAGGCGGGCGCTCGGGTCTGCCAAAAGTTGCGGCTGGCCTCTCCCACGGCGCTCCAGATAGAAAGTGCAAGTGTCGAGCTGCCCCATCAGACAGCGACAGCGCTGCTTTACGCTCAGGGCTTGGCGGCGCTCCGCGAGTTCGATGCGATAGCAGCCCGCGGCAAGCTCGAAGCTGCGCTCGAACAGGAGCCCGAACACCCGCTGATCCTGAACGCCTTGTCGGAAGTTCTGTCTCGCCTCGGCTACAGCCAGCAATCAGCCCAGGTCGCCGAGCAGGCGTTTCGCCACGCCGGAGGTCTGTCGCGAGAGCAGCAGCTGGCGGTCGAAGCACGGTACCGCCTGAGGTTTGACGACTGGGGAAGAGCCGAAGAGCTCTTTCGTGCCCTGCACGAGTTCTTCCCCGACGATCTCGACTATGGCTTGAATCTCACGTCCGCCCAGGCCCGCGGTGCTCGCCTCGAGGCAGCCTTTGCCACCCTCGACAGGCTGCGGCACCTGCCGCAGCCCTGGGGGGCCGATCCGCGGCTGGATCTGGCCGAGGCCAAGATCGCGTATTACAGCGGTGACTATCACCGCAGCCAACGATCCTCCGGGCGGGCTGTGACGGCTGCTCGCGGTTCCGGCCTGCGCCTGCTACTGGCCCGCGCTCTCGATCAGGAGGCCCTGACCAGGGTCTACACCGACAGTCCCGCGGGTCAGGTCGAGGCCCTACTCGAAGAGGCTCTCGCCCTTTATCGGCAGGTCGACCACAAGCTCGGCCAGACCGAGGCTTTGCTGACCCTGGGCGAACGTGCCAGGCAGCGGGGTGAGCTCGACCTAGCCTCGGCCTACATCCGTCAAGGGCTCGCGCTGGCCGAGGAGACCGGCAATCTGCCCTCGCAAGCGCGCGGCAAGTCCATACTCAGTATCCTCCACGACCTTCACGGGCAGCTAGCAGAAGGCCTCGCCCTCAAGAAACAGCTGCTCGAGAACTACCGCCAACGCAACGTCAGGCAAGGAGCGGCGGTCACGCTGGAGAATATCGGCATCTCGTTGTTCAAGATGGGGCGACCCGAGCAGGCTTTGGAGTACTTCCTGCAAGCGGCCGAGCAGTTCGATCAGATCGGCGACCAAATCGGAATGGCATGGGCGCCATACCATGCTGGACGGGTTTGGCTCGACCTGGGCGATCTCGAATCAGCCAGCAACCGTCTTGAGCAAGCACGCCAGGCTGCTGTCGAGCATTCTGAAGGGGGGCTCGTAGATGCCACCGAGTTGGAGCTGATCCGCATCGCCGCAGCGCGGAAAGATGAGGCGGCGGCCGAGCGCCGACCTCGGGCGCTGATCGAGGTGTTCAAGAGCCACGATCAGGCCTTGCTGGTCGCCGAGGCTCGCCTTCTCCTCGCCCAGATCTTGGCCAGCCGTGCCAAGTATTCTCAAGCCAGCAAGCTGGCCAGCGAAGTGCTGACTTTCTCCGATCTGGAAGGCATCGAGCACACCGCCGTGGAGGCACTGACGGTCGTAACCCAGGCGGGGCTCGCGGACCACAATGGTAGCCTGGGCGACTTGCCTACCCTGCTGAAAAAGTGCCACGCTCTAGAGGCGCGCCTCTCCGGCCTCGAGCACCGAAAGATCGTCTTGCTCGCCCAGGTCGTGGTGGCGCGATGCTCCCTGTCCGGCGGCAGCCCACCGGCCCAAGTAACTGCCGAAGCTCGCCGTATTGCCACCGAAGCCGGAACCCTGGGGCTTGCCGAACCGCGCCTCGAAGCGGCCTGTCTCGAAGCGGAAGTCCTCGCCTCCATGGACGCCTCCAGGGTCGGAACGGTGTCACCCTGCCCGGGTCTCGAGGCCAGCCCAGGAGTCGGTGCAGGGGTCGGTGGAGCAGCGGCTAGTGCGGCGAGCGATTCCTCGGATCGATTGGACGATGTCAAGAGATAGCGATGAGGGCCACTGGACTCTGAGCCCAGAGGCGCTCGGACGGTTCCTCATCCTGCTCGACGCCGATATCGTTCGAGCGGGGCACAAATACGAAAACCTGCGACAGAAGCTGATCCGCTTGTTCGAGTGGCGTGGCTGCGTTTTCGCCGAAGATCTGGCGGACGAGACCATCAATCGTGTTGTACGAAGGATCGATCATAGGGTCGAGGTGGGTACCAACGACGTCTTCCGTTATGCAGCGGCGGTTGCCCAGCGAGTCTTCTTGGAGCACCTGCGAGAGGTCAAGCGAGCGCGGCCGGACCCCAGGGAGGCGCATGGACCTCCCTGGCTCCCCGGCCGACACGAAACCACCGACCTGCGACTCGTTGGCCTCGAGACCAGCCTGAAGCGGCTGACCACCGATGAGCGCAGCTTGATCGTTCGGTACTATGCCGGCGACCACGGCGTTCGGATCCGCAACCGGCGACAGCTGGCAGCAGATCTTGGGCTGTCACCGAGCAACCTACGCATCCGAGCTTATCGCTTGCGAGCGCGGCTCGAGTCGTTGATCAAGGACGAGATGTGCAAGTTCGGCAGCCCAGTCGAGGAGGTCAAGAATGAATCACTCACCTGACTTGCCGGAGAGATTCCTCTGCCTTCTGACCGGTGAGACCAGCGAAGCCGAGCGCTTGGACTTCGAGCGCGCGATCCTCGAAGACGACGAGCTCTTCCAACAGCTTGCAGTGCTCGAGAATGAGCTCGTGGATGCCTTCGTAAACCGCGAGCTGGACGCCGAATCCTCCCGGCAGATCGGGAAGAGGATAGCGGTTTCACCCCGATTACAAGCGATGGCCGAAACCACACTGGCCCTCACAACCTGGTATGGCGCGCGATCAACGGGTTACAGCCCAGAGGGCGAAGAGGTGAAGACAGGGCCGCCCACGATCTCGCCCCGCTGGCGCCGTCGGCTCGCCATCGGGATGGCGTTGGTCGCCCTGGTCGGAAGTGCCTGCGCGGCCACCATGTACGTCGCCACCTTGAATCGCTCCGTCCGCGACATCGAAAGAGAGCTCGCCGAGCTGAAACGAGAAACCCGAGCGATCGAGGAGACAGTCGCCGGCCTGCGGGACCTGAACCAAACCCTGGTCCTCCGAGTAGCTCGCATGGAGGCAGCGGCAAAGCATTGACCCTGCCCCGATTCTGCAGCGCTCCCCGACAGGGAACATCGGCCTCGACAATCGAGCCGGCAAGTAGGTGTTCACCAAGGTCTTCAAGGATGGTGTTCATCGACAGCTGATGACCGCACTGCCAATGATCTCGAGTTCTACGCAAACGGTGCTTTCTGGTGACCGCTGAGATCCTGAGCCGCGCCAGGCCACCGGCTCAGCCGGTCATTCCGCGGCCAGCTCTCGGCACTGGCTGAGAAACGCTCCAGCCAGCGATCGGCATCGGCCCGGTAGGCCAGCGTTGCGGACCGTGCTAGCTGATCGCTCCAGCGCACTACCCTCAGGGCCGCGACCAAGCCGGCCGGCGCCGCCGGGTCGCCCAGCGACCGCTCGACCGCCTGATCGATCGCCGAAGGATCAGCCGCGGCATGGAAATCCGCCTCGGCACCTAGTATCTCGAGCACGTCCTCAGCCAGCCAGTTGCCGAATACCTCTCGCACCGACACCGCCGAGTCGAGGGCTGCCCGCTGGCCGGGCATCGCAAACTGCGCCTGGGCCGCGCTGTGCTCCAATCGAGCCCGCACCAGGGGGTTGCCCGCCCCGGCCTCCTTCTCAGCCTCGATCTCAGACCAGAACTCGGTCGGTGCGATACTCGCCAGTAGCTCCATGCGCTGCCAACGGCAGAGGCCATGCTCGGGATGGGCGACCAGGTGATCTTCGAGCTGCCGCCGGAACTCAGCAGCACCGATCTGTCCGCTGCGAGCGGTAAAGAATAACAGGTCGACAAATTCGGCCTGAGGATCGTCGAGCTGCCGCAAACGCCGAGCGAGGTCGAGGATCTGCTGCCGGTCGCGCAGCATGTCGAGCTGCTGGAGGCGTAGCAATCCCGGCGTCATTGCAGTGTTCTGCACCAGGTATTGATCGAGCAGCTCGGCGAATCGCCGCGGCTCGAACCACATCCCGGCATGGGCCCACTCAGCATCCGGCGACTCGCCAGCGAGCAACCTGGCGCTCACCTGGCGGCGCATCTCGTCCAGGTGGCCGGCACGGTCACAAGCCGCTACCAGGCGCTTGGCGAAGGCCTCCTGAACCTCGAATCCCAACACCCGCGGAACCAGCTCGCCAAGATCTTCGGCAGCAGCCGACCGCAGCTGGTAGACCAAGCAGCCGGGCAATAGGTACCCGGGCAATAGGGGCAATAGGTGCCAGGCACATTATGCGGCGGGCACATTATGCGGCGGTAGACCAAGCCGGGCAATAGGTGCCGGGCAATAGGTGCCAGGCACATTATGCGGCTCGCCAAGATCTTCGGCAGCAGCCGACCGCAGCTGGTAGACCAAGCAGCCGGGCAATAGGTACCCGGGCAATAGGTGCCAGGCACATTATGCGGCGGTAGACCAAGCCGGGCAATAGGTGCCGGGCAATAGGTGCCAGGCACATTATGCGGGTGCCAGGCACATTATGCGGGCACATTATGCGGCGGTGGCCTGCCCTCCCAGGGGCGGCAAGAGACCTGGCGAGATGTCGGTGTAGAGCGCCCTGACGGCCTCGAAAAGGTGGTCGTCGAACGCGGCTTAGAGCCCAAGAGCCAGGTGCGGATCAACTGGTTTGGTGACGCCCCCTGGAGTCGCCAGGAGCATCACGTGCTGATCACCTTCAGCAGCGCCCTGGGGAATCGCTTGCGCGAGGTGCTGCGCGAAGATCTCGGCGGCACTTACGGCGTCTCCGTCGGCGGTCAATTGAGCCGGCGACCTCGCTCGACCTACGGTTTTCAGATTGGTTTTGGCTGTTCTCCGGAAAACGTCGACGAACTCACCGAGGCGGTTTTCGCCGAGATTCGCCGAGTCCGCACCGCAGGTCTCGACCCGAAGTACCTGGAAAAAGCCAAAGAAGCCCAACGCCGCCGCCGCGAAACTCAGCTGCGGGAAAACGGCTCTTGGCTAGCGGCCCGCAGAACCTACCTGACCTTCGACACCGACCCGCGGCTGCTGCTGCGCTACGACGAACTGGTCGATGGCGTCACCAACCAAGACCTGCAAGAAGCCACTGAGCGCTATCTGTCGCTCGATCACTATGTGCTGGGAGTCCTGCTGCCCGAGGCCAGCGCAGAAAAAAGCACCGAGCCTGTTTCTTGAGCTACACCTCGCTGGCTCCTTTGCCGTAGCGTGGTCCAGCCGAGCCTGCTGCTCACTCACTCGTGAGCGAGCAGTATCTCGAGCACGATCGGCTCGCCCGCAGGATTGACGGCATAGACTCCGATCTCAGCAGCCACTTGAGTTTCGGTCTCAAGCACCAGACCTTTGGCACCGGCGGCGCGTTGCGCCAGCTGAACCCCAGCAACCAGCCGGGGAGGCCCGCCGTGAGTCTCAGGCACGGGCGCTCTGCTGCTCGGCATGCTCTGCTCAAGGCTCTCGACATCCGGCGCCAAGATCACCACCAGACGCTCGGTCCCGCGACGGTGATCGAAGCGAAACCACGCATCGGGCCCTGGCAAGATGCGATCGATGCCGGCTCGCATGGTGCGATCAACAAGCCCCTTGTGCGGGGCCGGGAAGAGCACCGACGCGGCGCCTGCCGATAGTTGCAGCAACGAAATCACCCCATCGCGATTGCTTTCGCAGTGCAGCCGAATGCGCTCACCACTGCGAAACGTCCGCGATGGACTGACCTCTATAACCTCGGTCACCCCGTCCTCGACCAACTCCACCCAACATCTCAAGCCAAGGTTTCGGGGCCGGTGGACGACGGGCTGAGCGCTCAGCTCGCTGCCTGCCGGTGGCTCGGTGCGAGGGTGCGCGACTCTCTCCCCTTTCACATCGCTGGCCGGAGCCAGCGAAACCAGCTCCCCCACGCCGCCATCGGGAGCAAAGAACAGCTCTTTGGCACCAGCAGCGGAGGCCGGGGCCGGCTGGGACTCAGCAGCGGTCAACCCGGCCGGCACCCAGCCGGCGAGCAACAGCCCAAAGACCCACGCTTGAATGACGAGAGCGCCCATCCCCACCTTCTGAATTGATGTCTTGGGTCCCACAATTACCTCCCTTAGCGCCGCTTAGCGTCAAAGTTCTGAATGCCCTCGATAATCCCTGAGCTGACCTCGGCACGGGCCAGTTCGACCAAACCCATGGGCGAAGTGTCCAATGCCACCTGATCAGCCGATTTGATGGCCGACAAGATGATCTCGTCCGACAGCCCAGCCCTGCTCATCTCGATCACCGCCGCATTGGTCAGAGCCGGCTCGGCCTTCGAGCCCAGACCTTTGGCACCACTCAGGCGGCCACCCAGCGGTCGAGTGCTGGCCACGGCATTCGCACTCGCCGCGTCGGCATCGCTAAATTCAATCACCCGCTGAAACTGCTCCAGGGCCGAGCGCGCTCGATCGATCGGCGCCATCGCCTGTTTGCGCTCGGCGTCAAGACTCATCAATCCCTTGGCCATGGCCACCAACCCGTTGCCCTTGAATCCCACGGAAAAGAGCTTCTCTCCCGGGTTGAACTGAATCGCCCGTTGATAGTGAGCGGTGGATTCTTCGAGATAGCGGATCGAGATCGCGGCCTCCTCTGCCAAGTAGCCAAGAGCCTCGTAGGCCACGCCCAGGGAGTACTCGCGATAGGACTCTTCTTTCGGCTTCGACCGCGGAGGCTGTGCCTCGAGGGCCTCCAAATAGGGATTCCAAAGTCCTCCACGGGCCAGATTGCGCAGCTCCTTGAGGCTACCCCCGGGCAGCAAAACACCGATGCTCTCGCGAGTCGGTGTCAAACCGCGGGCAATTTCTGCGACGGTGGAGTCGATCGATCGGCGCTCTAGCTCAGCGCGGTTGGGAGCACCGCGCCCTTCTTCGAAGTCTTCGCTCCACTGCCGGCTGATGGTCTCCGCCGCCAACACTGACGCACTGCGCTTGTCAGTGACTTTGTAGGTCACGGCGAAAACATGGGAGAGCACCTTGAATTTGATCCGTTTGTCGACCAGGACGTACTGTTGCCGCCCTTTCGAGTCCTTGCCCGCCGGCACACTCTTCTTGACCGTTCGAGTCTCCCACCCCTCGCTGTAATCGTTGTCCACTAGCGCCACCTCGACCACCGTATCGGGACCTCGCTCATCGAGGATTAGACGGGAATCATTGCCCAACAACTCGCTCTCGAGCAAGGTCACCAGCTGCTTCTGCAGCGGGTCGCCAGCGTGCGACGAATCCGCTCTCACGTCGACGCGGGTCCCCGCAATATAGACATCCGCTGGCCTGACACGGTCGAGCTGTACGGTCGCCTTCTTCATCCCGAAACCCTCTTTGGAGGCCAGTTCCGCTACGCCGAGGAGCGGTAGCAAACAGAAAATAGATAGGGTTCGAATAACCGTTTTCATCAAGCATCCTCCATCTAGGAATGAGTTGGTTTGGAAACTGCTCAGGGAGCCTGAAACAGGGGCACGACACCGAGGCGCAGGTCGGCTACGCCGCCACTCGGCTGTATTTCTGGGCGCTGAGTGAAGCCGCGATCGCGAACCACTGCCTGGTTGACCCGGTCGGCAAGCCGAGCAAAGGCTTCCCCCAAGGTCGGCGGCACCGAGCCCTGCAAACTATCGATCAAGTAGTGGGTAAAGTAGCTATTGCCGAGTTCTTCACTCTCCCACGAGCGCTCGTCGGCGCGGCTTGAGGTGACCACGTAAGTTCCTTCACCCGAAAGGAAACGCTCGGCCGTGCGCTGGTCGATGCCCGCCCCTTCCACCACCAGCTGCTTCGCCCCACGGGCCAATGCCTGGCCGCTGAAGCAGCTGTCGAGGAAAGTCACCACCCGGCGAGCCTGCAGCAAAGCCACCTTCGCCGCCAATGCCTGATACTCGATAGCATCCACCCATATGCTGTCGAGAAAGGTGTCGTGGGTTACCAAGTAGCCAACCCCTTTAAGGCCCTGGGACTTCTGATACGGCGAGCCATGACTGCTCAAATAGAGGACCACCAGATCGTCCTCCGCAGCGACCAGGATCAGTTGCTGCAGAGCACTCAGGATCTTCGCTCGGGTCGCATCTTGGTCGGTCAGCAGAGTGACTGAGCCGGCCGGGAAATGGGCTTGCTGCACCAGGAAGTTGGCAAAGTCGGTAGCATCCTTGGCGGTGAATCGCAGCTGTGGAATCGCGCTGTCGAGAAAACTGCCGATGCCGACCACCAAGGCAAACTTGCGCCGCACCGGCCCCAGCACCGGTGCGGGCGGCTCGGCTCCGGGACAGATCATCTGCTCGACCCCACTAAAGGCGGCCCGCTTTTTGAAGCTCTCTGCCTTGCGCCCATCGCCAAGGGCCAGAGCGCTGCAGTGGGACAGCAGCCACAGCTGGCCCAGGCTTGGGCACAATTCCCGAGCTGTTCCCAGCCGAACCAGAATCTGCCGGTGATCGGTATCCGACTGGCGTGGCATCGCCGCTACTTCTTCGACCATCTGCCGCGCACGGTTGCAGGCAGCGTTAACTGCCATCAAGGGCTGGCTCACCATTCCTAGCGCGCAGCCCAGCGCCAGCAACAACAATGACACCCGCCGCTGGCTGGCAGGTCCACGAGAGCCACGACCCACCCGGCCGCTGGCCAGCTCAGGTGCGTTTGCTGAGGGCACGGAAGCAGGACGCCTTGCGTATGGGATTGAAGTCATCATTGCTCTCGAGATCCTTGAGTACCTGGGATAAGTAAGGGGACTGCTCACGGCGCAACGCCGCCAGGCCACGGCCGAGGTGTTCGCACACGCGGTCGACCCGCCCCTCGCGAGCGAGCAACAAAGCTAGGTTGTAATGCGCCAGCCACAGATCGGGGTCGTGGGTAAGAGCCTTCTCGTAGGCCAGGTGCGCTTCTCGGGCGCGACCCAAGGCACCCTCGGCGGCAGCCAATTCGGACCACGAAAGGGCGTCGTCAGGGGCCAGGCGCGCCGCCTGAGCGAAGGAATCGCGGGCCCGCTGATGGCGCCCCTCTTGCGCCGCCTGACGACCGCGGCGGCGCCAGGAGTCAACCTCGCGGACTGCGGTGAATGAGTCGTCTTCAGACTCTTGCTCGATCTTGGTGCCCTCGCCCGGTGGGGTCACTCCCTCCTGCCCGCTCCAGAAAGCCACCAAACTCGCAACGCCCACCACCGCCAGCACCACCGCAAATAACAGCCCGCGGCGAAAGCCACTCGTCGGCCGCTGCCAATCGTTCTCGCCACAGTTCGGACAACCTTCCAGGGGTGGTGGCGATGGCGCCCCCTGGCCACAGCAACGACAGTTCAGCCCGAAGGTAGGAATCTGAGTTACATCAACCAAGGTTCTCTCCCGCCGACGGCAACGAGCGCGAGCCACGCCTGCCACGGCCTAGCTTCTTGCGGCGGCTGGGATCGACTCCGTAGTCCGCCAGATTCAAAGTGGTATTGCTGCAGCGATCAAGATGGTCGAGGGGATCGTGACGGCGCTCTATCTCGGAGGACGGCAGCTGCTGGCGAATCGCTTCGATGCGCTCCTGGACCGCCCGCAGCTCATCATCGTCGTCGTCTGGATCGATCCCGTCCGCCAGCAGTTTGGCTTTGCGCTGGCGCAGCAGGTCGAGTTCCTCGGTGAGGTCCCTGGCCAAATCGCGCTCGGCATCGACCTGCGCCTGCAACTGCTTGAGGCGAGCATCTCGGCGAATCTGGCCGGCGCCGATCTGCAGCTGAGTTTCCTGCTCTACCTCCGCAGTCAGGACCCGCACGCTCTGCGACTCACTGAGGGTTTGTGCACGCTTGAAACCGGTAAAAGCGATCGACAAGCCAAAGCTCGCGGCGATGGTCTCGCAGGTGGTGTCAAGAACCTCCTGCAAGGTCATGTGATCGCCCCGGTCGACATATTGCAGAAACTCACTCGGCATGGTGGCTAAGGTCGACTCGATCTCTTCACCCAACACCCGCTTGATCTCAGCGATCTCCTCTTCCGGTGAATCAAAGCGTCGCGATCTGAAAACATGCCAGCCTTGGCGATGAACCCCTAGAACTTCCACATTAGTAGTCAGCCGCACCGTGTCCCGCTGGCCCTGGCTGCGCAGCGGATAGACCTCGACACTGAGCGGATGGAGCCGCGACATCAACGCCTCGACCCGCTGGGTGAGTTCACTCTCAAGGGGTTTGATGACGACCCGAACACCCTCCATCGCGAAATCCTTGCTGAGTAACTCGATGATCTCTTGCCGCAAAAGGTCAGCCACCGGCTTCTCAGTCGACCGATCCGAGCGGAAAAGACGCATGTAGACCCGTTCCGGACTCATTCCGTGCAAATGCCTGGCGACCTCGGCACTGACCTTTTTTTCGATGTCTTCACTGAGCCGAGAGGCAGCCTCGGGATCGAGGTAGGCACTCAGTACGGGAGCGAAGATGTCGTTGATCTGACCGTTGACAACAATTCCTAACCGCGCTTCGACCCGGGGATCCAAGGTGGCGAAGGTCTCTTCTATTTCGAGCGCGATCCCTTCCTTCCAACGCAGGGGTTCGAGTTGTGGAATTGTCGTCAACTGCTGCACTGAGTAACCTACCTGGGCCACTTGTTCCTCCATGGCCAACTTGAGGCGCTCAGCACCGATGGTTTGGCCGGGGGCGAACTCGACCAGCAGATCGCGATAGGTCATCTCGAACATCTGGCTGCGAGTCACCGCTTGGATACGCTCAGAAAACCAGGTGTTGATATCATCAATACCGGCGATACGCAGCTTGCCTAGATCCCGCAGTTCGAGCTGCACGACGTGGCTGACTTCCACCTTATGCACCGTGCCGCGGATGTCGCAGGTCACCGGATAGTGCTCACGCAGATGCTGGGGCGGCACCTCGGTGGCGGTCTGCGCCTCCAGCCGCAAGAATCCCAAGCGCCGGCCGGCGGGCACCAGCAGGTGCTGATCAAGATGTTGCTGCAGCCGCTCCCGCAAGCGGGTTCGCAAGTGGAAGATCAACTCGTGCAGACTCACATCCTTGGCCACGAACAGCCGGACCGCTTCGCTCACCAGCCGCTGCCACTCCTCACCTTCAGCACCATGGCGCGCCACGGCGGCCGAATCTTCGACTTCGAGCTGAACTTCCACGTTGATCTCGATCACCTCGTCGGCGTCGCGAGCGTGAACCCGGAGGCGATCTATGTTGAGATCGATGCGCTGTGGACGCACTTCGCCGCGAGCGCGGATCTGTACTTGTAGGATCAGCCCGAGTTCGCTGTCGGCAAGTTGCCCGAGATGCTGCTCCAGCCGGCTGATCAACTGCGGGAAACGCTGGAAGACCTCAGACGGCGAGCCTTGCTTTTGCACGAAACTCTCGAGCTGCCTTTGCAACCAGCGATCCAGCGCCACGCCGGGCCCCTCTCGACCCTGGCACAAGTTCGCCACCAGCCGAGCCTCCCCACCCGCTGGACAGCGGGCCCGGTAGACCATCTCCAGCTCCAGGCGCTCGGCAAAGCTGGCACCTTGGATTTCGCAGCGGGGACCCGGAGCCTCCGCTGCCAGCGAGCGGCTGAACACTCGGAAGTATCGCAGGTTCTTGCCCAACGTGAACCGAGGTTTGCGGTCGTAAGTGCGCCCGGTCTGGTTATCGATAACCACCAAGCGGCCACCGTCACATGGCGCGGCGGCTTTACTGGCATCGATCTCGTATAGCACCTGGGCGAGAGCGTTTCTAGTCATGGCGAGGTCCCTTTCTCCTGATCGCTTGGCGGCAGGCAGCGTCGAGCCGGCCCAATGAGGTCTTGCGCGCCGAGAGCCGATCGATGGTCTCGTTGAGAGCGAGCGAGCTATCACCGCGGTGGCGACGCTGACGGCGGATTTCGATGCGAATGCGGCGTTGGCTCCGGCGGAGAAAACTCCAGTGGCGCCGCGCGGCGCCGAGCTGGGGACCGGTCATTGAGTCTGCTAGAGCGGCGGGCAGCCGGCGCAGCAGGCGGCCCGCAGCCGCGGCCAATGGCGAGTCTTTGGCGACTACGGCTTCGAGACGGATCCACCAATCGGCCACCACCACCGCCTGGCGCAGCTCGAAGCTGCCGAAACGCTCTCCTTGCCCCCAGTCCTCGAGCCATTGCTGGCCAAGATCTGCCTTGAGTCCACGGTGGCCAGGGCCGATCAACCACTCCTGGGTAGCAGATCGAATCCAAGCCCGGTGCAGCTCTACCTCCAGGCCACGGCGCACCGCCTGGTGGAGTTCCCGATGTCCGGCTTGGTCGATCGCCGGTCCACCAACCAGGGCGCGGTCGAGGGCATCCGCAGTGAGTCGATCGAGAGTTGCTTGCCAGACAGCCGCAACCTGCGACTGAAACATGGCGCCGAGCAAGCGCCGAAGAGCCACCGGTTCGTCACCCTCCTCGCGGGCCAACAGAATCGCCAACAGCGAATCAAGACCCTCCCCTCGCTCAACCTGGTTTGGACCCGGTTCGGTTACAACGCTCTTTCCCTCGAGGACCGACTCGAAGGCCAACTGCACCAAAACCTGAGTGGCACCGGCCACCAGACGAGCCGACCGCTGAGTCGCGGAACTCGCGTCTTGCAGCCAATCGAGCAACTCGTAAGTCACTTGCTCGAGGTCGCCCTGCGGATGACGGCAATAGGCCAAGACATCGCCGAAGGCAGCCAGTGTGCTGCGATCCTCGACCGACAGCCCCCCTACTGCGTGCTGCGGCACCAACAGCAACCGCCCTCCGGCAAACGCCTTGCGCCAGCCCTCTAGAGCGTCGAAGCCTTTGGTGAAACGCAGACGGCGAGTGAGGTCGCGGTGGATCGCTGGCTGATTCTGCTGTAGCTCGCTGAGAAAGGGACCGACCGTGCGTCGCGCTCGCCGCCGCTTGAGTAGCGCACCGACCAGCAGCTCGAGAGCCCCTATCCGCCGCCAGCCGCCAGCGACATCCGGCGTAGTGCTGAGAATCAGATGCACCTTGGCCAACCAGGCCTGGCCAAAATGTTCCGGGTATGCGTCGGCAGTAGCGGCCACCAATTCCGACAAGGACTCGCGAATCTCGTGGCTTGGATCTGCCAGCAAATAAGCCGGTATATGTTCGAGCTGCTCAAGGAAGAAGACATGTCCTTGGGTCCAGAAAAACTCTCGCAACTCCACTCGCAGGCGCGGATCTCGGTAGTCCAATGCTGGGGATTTGCGCCGTCCCTGACCCGGACGGCCAGCCGCAGTTCCGGGCGGCAGGACAATCAGTCCGCAAGCCTGCGAAATCCGCTGACGCTCTTTCACCCACACATCAAGCAACGAGCGCCGCTCCTCGCTCCACGCCACACCAGCCTCGAACTTGACCTCGCGTTCCTCTTGCCTACTCTCGAGCAGGCTCTTGAGCAGGCGATCCGAATCCTTGACCGACAGGCCGGGAAAGAAGGTGACGACGAAATGTACCGCCGCCTCGAGGTAACGTTCGGGATCCAAGAGTCCTTCGAGACCGATATCCGCCTGACGAGATCGCTTCAGCTCAGCGATGTCACACTTGGCCTGCTTCTCGACCTCCTCAGCGAAACGCTCTTGACGCAGCAAGCTGTCGCAGATTTCGAAGAATTGCTGGTCCTCGGCCGGCCAGCGCCCTTGGCGGCGTTGCTCGACCACCTGCTCCTGCAGCTGGCGCCAGTGGTGCGGATGGGCGCGCTGTAGTCGCGGGGGTAAGAAGTCAATCCATGCAAGGTCAGCACTCGATCGCGTTTCACCGACCCTTCCGGGGGTCGTGGCGACAATCCACAACCACTTTTTCTTGCGCAGGGCACCAGCGATCTGCGCCCGACTCTGCTCGCTGGCGCCAACCAAGGAGGTGAGAAAGGGCTCCGCGGCGGCGCTTCGGGCATCGACAACGATCAGCTTGCGGTCCTTGTTGCGAGGGTCGATCTCGCAACCTAGCAACTTGCGATAGTTGCGAATCTCCAGCTCGGATTCCGAGTCGATCTCCATCCAACGCTTCGCGCACTCGTTAATGTACTCAGGGCGCCGCGTCACCGCACAAGCAAAGGTGGCGGCAATCTCGACATCCTCGCTGACCAGCACGACCCAGCCTTGCGCATCGAGACGCGAGGTCCAGGTATCGACTTGCTCTGCGGTTGGCTGGAACTTCAGCTGGCGATGTTCGAGCTCCGCGGTGGGATCGCTCGCTTTGCCGGAGCCCTTCCTCCCTTCGCGGTCTCCTCTGGCGCCACCGTAAAAGTTGACGTCGCCGTGAACCTCGGAGAACCGCCCATCGACTCTCTGGCCATCGGGCTGCTCTGACTGTCGCCAAGTCCTCGCTGTTTTCTTCGCAAACTCAAAGATAGGGTCGTCGCCCAACTCGCCACCTTCTTCTGCGATCGTTTGTCCTACCGGTTCCTCTGGCGGCCGGGGAGTGCGTTGATCACCTTTCAAGTTCTTCTGCGACTGCTTATCGACTGGTTTGTCGTCCTCCTGGTCTCCACCATCGCCCTCTACTGGGGTCACTTTGCTAGAATCACCGTTCCCGTCCAGCTCTTCGACTTCACCTTCTTTTCGCTCATTCCCCTGCGAATCCTCAATCACGGGATCCTTCTCTGGCGCCATCCCACCTTGATCTCCAAGGCCACTTTCCTTTGTTTCCTGTTCAGGCACCAGCTCGCTCACAGGGTTCTTCTGCTCACTCACCGTCGTTGAAGTCGCGGACATCGCTCGGCTCAGGAGTTGAAGTTGACGTCACCATGGACGTGCTCGAACATTTGCTGGTTCACCTTGCTGCCCTGGCCGGTGACATCACCGAATTTGTTATTTCGATAGGAAGAAAAGCTGGCGGAAGGTAGGCGACTTGCTTCCTTAGCCGCCGGTCCGGTGGCCCCATCGCTGGACTTGGCTCTCTGCTGCCAACCCTTCGGCGCTAGCGCGATAGAGAAGTTGTCCTCGACCTCCGCCTTCATCACCGGATGCTGGGGGCGCTCTGGATCATCCGCTAGGACCCGCTGAGACAGAAAGCCGAAGAGGTCCAGCACTCCGACGGTGCCGGTCTGATTGGCCGCCTCGCCATTCAACCCTTCGAGCAAGTAGTGAGTGAACCGGCTGTGCCGCCCGTCCTTGGCGAACCACGACGGCTCGTTTTCACGACTCGAAGCCATCAGCACTCGCCCCTTGCCGCGGCCGAGCTGCTCGTAGAAGTCCTCACTGAGCCCCTTCTTGATCCCAGGAAAACCGTCGAGAGCATCTTTGACTTCGCTGGTACCGGCCGCGTAGCAGGAGTCGAACAACACCAGCAGACGGCCAGCAGGAATCGCCCGCAACAGCTCTGTGAGTTCCTCACCACCGACCAGCCCATCAGGTTGATCATCAAAGCGACCATCGACCGCCACTAGCGCACTCGACAACTCCCCCGACCGTGGATCTTGGAACTGGCAACCGTGGCCGGAGAAAAAGAAAAGGGCGGTATCCTCAGGTCCCGTGACTTCGGCCAGCCAGCGCAGCTCGCGGCAGATATCCGAAGCAGCAGCTTGAGTGCCACGCAGGTGCCGTACCTGAGCGGCCGGGTAGCCACAGCGGTCCGGGTCGCGCAGAATGCTCGTCAGATCAGCCGCATCTCGTAGTACGGCCTCGGAGAGTGGAAGCAAGTGGCGATAGGCCGAGATACCCACCACTAGCGCGTAGCCATGGCGAAAGTCCTTCATACAGCCCCCCTTGGGCGCCCCTGCGAGGGGGTGAGATTCAACATGCTGAAAATAGGCTCGCGAGGGTAGAGACCCTCTAGCGAGAATTGTTCAGTCGTCGAGTAGAAAATATGGCTGAAGAGATCTGGGCCGAAGAAACATCGGCCCAGCCTCACGCGGAAGCCAGGCCGAGGCCGCGATCTAAGCTAGGAATCGCTCGGACGGCTACCTTCGCTGCTCGGCGGCAGCGATGAACCGACACCTTTGGATAGCGGGTCTTTATCCCCTCCTACCCGGTCCGGCGGGGGATCAGGCGGATCGTTGAAGCAGGGATCGATTGGGTTACGGGGGTCCATCATTGGTCTCCTCACTCGAGATAATCGAATGTCATTGAAGAGCACATGCTCTGCAATCTCAAGGATGGACACCGAGCGCCACTTTTTGTTCAGGAGTCGGAGAAGATCCTTCCTGTCGCGGTTCGCAGAGGAGCACCCGTGCCCTGCAACACGTAGGGCGCCCAGAAATGGGGAGAGCGGTAGCGTTCGTCGGCCATTAATTCCAACTGTGCGAGCCGCAGAGCCGCTCCGGGCCGGTTACCGCCAGCCCATAGATGGCGGTAGAACGACCCCATGAGCAGGGCCGACGCCCGGTCGTTCAGCAGCCATAGGCTGACCAGCACCTGCTCGGCACCAGCGGCGACAAAAGCCTGAGCAAAGGCGCTCAAGGCTTCGCTCTTCAAATCTCCCCCGAGGCCTGTTTCACAGGCGCTGGCCACTACCAACTGGGCGTTGAGATCAAGGAGAAAGATGTCGCCGACCCGCAGATGACCGTCCACCGACGAGCCGTCGCGGCCATAGCGTGACAAGACTAGCGACGACAACTCAGGATGTTCCGGGTCGAGCCGCCCATGGACCGCGAAGTGGAGAATCTGGAAATCAGAAAGATCGAGATCGCCGCCTCGAATCGCCGCGGCAGAAGCCTGAAATCCAGTCGCCCACAAGCCCTCGGCGCCGCCAAAGATCTCGCGAATCGCCTCTGCTTCGTCCGCCGAGGCACGCAATCGGGGAAATGACTCCGCTCCGGCCCAGGCGGCTCTTGAACCTCCCCAGCGTGAATCCGAGAGACCATAGACCGGATCGGCAAGCACCGCGATCGTGCGGGTTGCTGGACTCCCAGACCGCTGACAGAGGGACGTCAGCAAAGCCAGAGAGGGGGCTTGTACCACTTCGTGATCGGCGATCAAGAATTTCCCTTTGCGGCCTACCGACAGGGCAGCGAACGGTAAGTAGCGCAGCACCCCATCGGGCACCACCAGCAACCTTGCACTCGGCGAAAGATCCGCAATCGGCGCTAACAAGACATCGCGGAGACGAGTTCCGAGAAACTCCAACTGGTCGGCCATGGCCCAGCCCGCGGGGTCTGCTAGCAGATCAACGAATTCCTGTACTAATTCGTCGAGACCATCTTCCCCTAGAGATAAAACGTGGCTCCGCAGCCTGTCCTTCTCGACCTGCCACAAGAAGCTCCTGGTCTCTCCGAGCGAATAAACCAACAACACCTGATCGGCCCCCAGGCAGCGTTGCAGGGTTTCGAGGTCACCCGCAGAGGCCGCCAATACCGTCAATCGCTGTTGGCCCGAGGCCCCTCGATCCTCGAATCGCTGGTACTGAGAATAGACCTCCCTCAAGGCCCGACCGAGCTGCTCCGCCTCAGCCTCGTCCCCACCGCTGCCAAGATGCCGCCACTGCCTCTCCAGCTTGGCCAGCCGCAGCAACAAGCGCCGAAACTCGCCAGCCTCGGAGGCGGAGATCGGCGTCGGAATTCGCGCCAGTGTTTCGGCCAGGTCACGGCTCCGCAGTCGATCGCTGACCAACAACGCTTGCTCGTGGTGGCCGAGTTCCGTCTGCATCGCCACGACCTGACGATAGATATCTGCCCGATCAGAGACGAATCTCACGCGATTGCGCCGGCCACTTACGTTCGCATCCGCCCGCTCCAGCAACTCCACCGCCGCGAGTGCATCACCCACCGCGGCGGCGGCCGAATCAAAGGCTCGACTCCAACGGCTGCGCCAGAACAACGCACTGGCCTCCACCGCGGGATTGCCCGTCGCTTCGGCTGCGGCTACCGCCGCGTTACAGACCCGCAACCCGGCAGCCGCTTGAGCAGCTGTGGCCGCCCATTGGCAGAGATTGATCCGAGAATATGCCGCACTCAGCGGCAGACCCTCAGTCTCGGCAATCTGCAACGCCTCGGCATGTAGTTCAGCAGCGTCGGAACGCCGATCTTGGAGCATCCTCAAAGTACCCAGCCGCCCCAGCGTCCCGGCTCGATCAAGAGCGCTGGTACCCTTGCTCCACAGTTGTTTAGCGGCGACCAACGCCTCCTCCGCAGCCTCCAACTCGCCGCTCAACATATGCAGCCAACCTTGCTCGATGCGCACCGCCAATAGGCCTCCCGCATCCTCTTGCTGAAGATCGGTAGCGGCGGCCTTGGTGAGCAATGCCTGCGCCTGCTGATCGAGCCCAAGCTGAGTCAGGGACCTCGCCAAGTTGGTCGCCACGAGAGCCGCCTCCGCGGCCGACGATGAGCTCTCAAATAGGGCCATCGCTTCCTCGAATGCGGGAACCGCGGACCCCAGGTCGCCTGCTTCCTCGTGCAGCACCGCCCAACCATTGGCGGCATGAGCTTGCAGAGTTGCATCGCCCAATTCCAAAGCCAAAAGATAGGCTTGGCGATAGTGCGCAGCCGCGCGATCGGTGTGACTCGACAAGCGATGCAACTGCCCTAACCAACGGTGACAGCGTAGCGCCGCTTCGACCCCCGACAAACGCTGGTAGATGGCCAGCGCTTGTTGGTAGCGGCGAATCGCCGCTGCGGGCTCGCCGTGGTTGGCCAAGAAGGCGCCGAAATGCTCCAAGGCGGCGGCCAAAGCTGGGGGATCGCCCGCGGATCGCGCCGTCTCCACGGCAGACTCGTGGGATTCTCTCGTCGGTTCTAGCGGAGCTGGTGCGGAAGCCGGCTCGCGCACCTGGCGAGAACCTCTGTCGGCCGCGGGACCACAGCATAGCGACAGTGTGAGGAGGCCCGAAACAAGGAGCTTCGGCCATCCTGCCAAAGGAACCAGGGGCGGCAATGTCACCCTTCTCGGTCAGCCTGGCAAGCAACCGTGAAGCCAAACTCTCGTAGCACCCTGCCTTCAGCCTGGAGCTCCAACCGATAGTCGCCATCCGCTAGTGCCGAATCCGGCACCAGGATCGAGATTCGTTCCTCTTCATGCACCAGGACGTGGCGAAACTCCAATGATTCTCCAACCGATCCGCGAATGACCACATCAAGAGACGGGCGACCCTGCTGCCCCGCCACTGGCAAGAGCAGCACAAAGGCGCCCGGTGTCGGCGGACAATCTAGACGACTAGCCTGGTCGGAACGAGAGATCTCGCCGTAGGTCGACCACAAGACAGTCACCGCAACCGGAAGATCAGCCACCGAGTCCGGCGCGCCAAATCTGCCGATTCGAAGGGCCAACAACGCGACCAGCAACACTGCCGCCAAGCCTGCCGCAAAACGGAACACGACCCTCCCCCGACGCCGCAGCCAGGGCTGGGGGGAGGAGCCGAGCCGAGCCTGGAAGTCGAGCCAGCTTTGCTCCATACGACCATTAGAGACTTCGAATTCCGCGCTCAGAGTCGTCTCCGGCAGCTGGCTACCGCTGACGAACCGATGCCGACAAGCGGCACACAGAGAAAGATGCTCGCGCACTTCCTCGGCACGACTGTCGATCAACTCACCGCAGCCAAGGTCGAGCAACTCCAGCGGGCTGGGATGGTTGCCGACCTCGAGAGTCTCGGCGGCGACTTGGCGCAGCGCCGCCGAGAATTCCGGGTCAGAACGCGTCATAGCCGCTTCGCGACAGAGATATCTTCTGCATCAAAATAGGGTCCAACACTAGTACGCAACCTCTGCCGAGCCTGGAATAGATGCGACTTGACCGTGTCAATCGAAATACTCAAGACATCGGCGATCTCACGATACTTGAGGTCGCCGTCCAGTCGGAGCAACAAACACTGCCGCATCTGCGGCGGCAAGGCCACCAGAGCACCTCTAAGCACCTTAGTCTTCTCGCTCGACAGCAGATGAAGATCTGGCCCTGACGGTGGGTCCGTCGGGCGGCCAGCCGCCCCTCTTTCTGCTCGGACTAGGGTCAGCGGCACGCTCTCTCCATCTCTCATTTTGGCAGTATTTCTTCTGAACCGATTTCTCAGAACATTTCGAGCGATGTTGAAAATCCAAGTCTCGTAGGACGCTTCGCCGCGAAACTCACCCAAACCACGATAGCCATTGAAGAAAGTATCCTGTGCTAACTCCTCACTCTCGGAAAACGAGAGTCCTTGACGACTGAAGTAGTACACTACGCGTCGGTAATATCGTTGATAAATTCGGCCAAATTCACGCTCTCGTCTGCGGTTGTCCACGTTGTTCCCTTAGCCACTCAAACTCAATAGACATGCCCAACCAACCCTAGCTGGCGACCCTAGCCACCAACTCGAGACTCCCCCTATCGCCCCAGGTCCGGGCATCTGCTGCACCATTCACGCGTCCATTTCCCTCTGAATCGCGAAGGTTCACTACCCCAATGTTGGGCCGATCCTACACCAGGGTGACGCAGCTGGTCCAAGGAGTCTCATTTGCCCAAGAACATCTTGCTATTTGAACGGAGGCCAACACGAGATCGCGGCAAGCTGCCTTGGCCAGGGCTGCTCGGCAGGGAGGAGGAACTACTCGCCGCTCAACACTCCAGCGACAAAACGCCGAGCATTGTTCCATCTCATGTCAGCAAGGAATCCCGACGGCCACTCGGCCGCGTCGCCCAAGTAGCCCAACAAGTCGGGATAGCAGGATGAGTTGCCGTAGTCATCGAGGAAGTAGCCATCACGGGCATTGAGCCGAAGCTCCGGCGGCAGGGTGTTGTCGGCGAAGAAGTCGGCGCCCAGAACGTAGTTCTCTGCACCACCGAGCTCCAGGGCGTATTTGGCGTTGGCGACAAATCCATCCGCCGACTCGGGCTCGAGAAAGGAGCGCAGGACATTGAGCCCGATCACTCCGCCACGGCGGATGATCTCGCGGCCGATCTCGTCCGGTAGATTGCGCGGCAAGTCACGCACCGCCTGAAAATTGGAGTGGCTAGCCAGCACCGCCGGTTGGGCACCTAGGCTCTCCAGGTAGTCCAGAATATCGGCCGCCAACCACTGCGAGGTGTGGGAAAAATCGATCGCGATACCCTTGTCGATCAACACATCGAGCAGATGCCGACCGTCATCTTTGAGCCCGCGTCGCGAACCGCAGCCACCGCCAAAGCGATTCTCGTTATTCCAGGTCAGGCTGACGTAAAGCAGCCGGCCTACTTCAGCCTCGATGCGGTCGAGACGTTCCAATCCGGGGGCCAGCCGGCCGTCATCGCCGCACAGCACGGTGGCGTTCTCAATCGCCGCGATCACCCGAATCGGCTGCTCAGACGCCGTCTCTAGCGCAAGTAGTTCGACGCTCTCGAGCGCTTCTAAATCATCCTCCTGGCTGACCAGGCGGCGAAATATCTTGGCTTGCTCCAACCCCATTTCATCGACGCCGGGCAGCGGCGGCACGAAAATCGCCAGCACCTGTAGGGCAACCCCTCCCTGGCGCAGCTGAGGGATGGAACAACGCGCGTCTGCGTCGTGCGCGGTGTACTTCTTGTCCAACACCAGATAGGTCAGTAAGTCGCAATGCAGGTCAGCTATCGGTGGCTTGACGGGGGGATTCTCGGCCATGGCTCAATCTCCTTCTGCGGCAACGATCACTCGTCCAAACGAACCGGCGACGCCCTCACCGAGCTGTGGCGACGTAGTGTCACTTTGCCCGCGGGCAAGCCGCGTGGCTTGGCGACTTCGGCACAAGTGGCCAGGTGTACCGCCACCTGACCCCCGTGACGGGCCTTGGAATATCCCGCCGCCAACCCCGCCGCAAACCTCAAAGTGTCGCGCGGCAAGCGCTCCAGTCGATCGGGATTGCGCACCACCACATGAGAGCCCGACTCCCCTGCCACATGGAGCCAGAAGTCGCCCGGCGAGGCGAGCTTCAACGACAGCAAGTCGTTATCCGCGGCGCTGCGGCCGACCAACACGATCAGGCCGTCGGGAGAGGTCGCCCGGCGAGCGATGGACCGTCCCCGCCACAGCCCTTGGTCGGCATCGGTCGGACCGGGCGGACCGGTAACTTGGCGCTGTCCCATCAACGAAATTCCAATCAGTAGAGGCTGAACACCAGCAAGCGGGCATCGAGCGGGCCGTTGCGCACCGGCCAGCGGCGCTCGGGCCGCAGGCCAATCCCCTTGCCGCGCCGGGCGTCGCCAGCGATGACCACCGCGCGCCAACCCTTGTAGTGCTGCTTGAAGAGGTCGCCGAGCCGTCGCCACTGCTGATCAGACTCTTCCAGGCGCTCGCCATAGGCTGGATTGACCAACAGCAGTCCCGGTCCCGCCGGCGGCTCGAACTCGAAAGCATCTCCCTGCCGCAGCTGGCAGCGCTCCGCCAAGCCGGCCTGCCGCAGGTTGACCTCAGCGGCGGCAATCGCCCCTGCCGAGCGATCGACCCCCAGCAGCTGAACATCCGGGCCGGGAGCCGCTAGCGGCTCGGCCCGTACCTCTTGCAGCAACGTTGGCTTGAAACCCGGCAAGCGCTCAAATGCCCAGCCCCGGCGCAACATCCCCGGCGCGCGCCCCAAGGCCCAACTGGCGGCTTCCGCCAACAAAGTGCCCGAGCCACACATCGGGTCGACTACCGGCCCGCGGCCATCCCAACCCGAGGCCAACACACAGGCCGCCGCCAGCTGTTCGCGCAGCGGCGCGCGGGTGCTCTCCAGGCGATAGCCACGGCGATCAAGGGGTTCACCGGCGGTATCCAACAGCAAAGTGGCACGGTCGGAATGAAGCCACAGGCGAAAATATAGATCCGGCGAGTTACGCTCCACCGAGCCGCGGCGGCCGTAGCGCTGCCGCTGGCCGTCAACCAGGCCATCCTTGAGCCGCAGCGCCGCCCAACGCACGTCGCCGATGCGCGAGCGGGCTGAGGTCGCGCGGATCGAAAAAGTAAGGCTGGGGTCGAATAGGTGCTCTGCCGACAGCCCCTGCCAACGGTCGCGGCCACTCTCCACCATCCGCCGCATCCCCGCATAGAGCGCATCACCATCTGCCGCCGGCCAAGAGTCGAGCTCGATCAGCACCCGGTTGGCGGTGCGCAACCGCCAGCAAGCGCGGTAGACCTCAGCCCAGCCGCCGCGAAAACGCACCGCTCCGCGCTCTTCCTCGGCACCGTGGACTCCCAACTCACCGAGCTCGCCGAGTAGCAGCGGTTCGAGACCCAAAGAACAAGTGGCGATCAGCCGCAGCGCCATCGGCTCAGACCCGCCGGCCGAGCCAGTCGAGGACTGTGCGCAAGGCTTCAGGGCGGATCTCGTGCGCCATGGGAAACTCCTGGTAGGTGAGGTCGACCCCGATTTCTTCGAGCACTGAACGCGATTGGCGCCCCTTGTCGATACCCACCATCTGATCCTCGGTGCCGTGCAGCACCAACACCGGCAGGCTCTTCTGCGCTTCGAGCCGCGGCAGATTGCTGGCTAGAAGCTCCGGCAACCAGGTCGACAGAGCGACCACCCCGGCCCAAGATTGGGGATCGCGCAAGGCCAAATCGTAAGCCATCAAGCCACCCTGACTGAAGCCCAGCACCACCGCCCGCCGCGGATCGACCGGATAGTTCAGCCGAGCCGACTCGACGAAGGCTCGCAACGAGGTCGAGGCGCGGCGGAAAGCCCGCGCATCAGGCGGCTGGCCAGGAACCAAGGGAAACCAACCGTGGCCCACCGCCCCGGGACCAATCGGCACTTCGACCTGCCCTTCCGGGCAGATCATCATCCACCCTGCGGGCAAATTCGGGGCCAGGCCGAGCAAGTCGTGGCCGCCGGCACCCCAGCCATGCAAGGCGAAAACGGTTGGAAACGGGCCGTCGCCGGCCGGCACGTGAACGGTGTGGAGCAACTCCATGATCGATGTCCTCGGGGGTTCTTCTCAAGCTGAAAGGTAGCCTGGCCGGCTCAAGATAGCAGACCTGCTCAGCGCTGCTCGATCGACTCGATGTAGAGCGAGCGAGCGGCCAGCAAATGCGGCGCCATCACCACCCGATCACTCTCCAGCACCACATCAAGGGCGGCGCCTGGCCGTAGGTCGCGAGGCAAATCGAGCGCGACAGACAGCGACTCGACACCACCGGCCGGCAGCTCGAAAACCCGCCGCTGGGAGTCCTCCGGCGATGGGATCGAAAGGGTCAGCCGCAGGGGGTAGAGAGCCGCGGCATTGGGCAGCCGCCGCAGTCTCAAGACCAACTGCCGCGCACCCTCCGCCCGCCGCACCAAGACGGTCGTAGCCCTCCCCATCAGACCGTCTCGCAGCCCCAGCTGACCCGCGACTTGCGACCGCGAGTCAACTCCAGGACGGTAGCTCTGAGGAATTTGCCGCGCGGTCGAACGCCGCAGTTGAACACCGTAACGCTCGGCCCAAGGCCCGGCCGGCGGACGCCGGTGGATGGCCACCTCGGGAGCCGCGGGATCCCGCAGCTCGGCTGGCAAGGCTGGCCAGCCCAGAACCTCGGCAACCAACCGGTAGACTATCCGGCCGTAGAGCCGATTGGCCTCCGCCGTGCCATGACCCAGGGGCATGGGATTGCGCCAACGCCCCAGAGTGTGAGACGCCGGCAGCACCGCGTAGGGTGCTTCGATGCCCCCCTGCTCGACCCAATGATGGACCCGTGGCTCCTGCCAGCGAGCGACGAAGAACAAAGCACTCGGTACTTCTAGACGGTCGAGCCTTTCGACACTGTCGCTCAAGGCTTCGAACACCTGCCACCAGCGTTGGTCGAAGCGATAGGAATCGAACCGCGAACCGCGATAGGTCACCGAGTGGGGCTCGCCGAATTGATCCGCCAACAAGCCTCCACGCCACGGCGAGCCGTTGGGCAAGATGGTGGCGGTGGAGTGGTGGTCGTTATCCGTCGGGCAGAAAATCACCGCATCGGGCTGCAAGCGATCCCAGAAAAACCACAAGGCCGCCAACTGGTTGAAGGTGTTGTAGCCCGGCAAAGCCAGCGTCCAAGCCTCTATCGGCTGCCGCAAGCCGGCGTGCTGCGCCGCCAACCCCTCGAAGATCTTGGGAAAGCTGTCGGCCTCCGAGATCCCCATGCCATAAGTCCAGGAATCGCCGACAAACAGCACCCGAAGAGTACCAGCGGCCTTGCTGGCCGGGCCGCTGCGGAAACCGAGGTCATTGGCGCTAAAGGTGTCTTGCCAGACGGTCAGCTCAGTGTTGGGCTTCAAGGTGTAGCCGATGCGCGGCTCGTAGTAGGCCCAGACATGCGCCCCAGGGCTGATGGCGCGCAACTCACCCACCAGCCGCTGACGGTCTTCGGCGGACAGCTCGGCGACATTCGGTGGCCGCCGAGCGGCCCGCCACCAGCCCCAGCCGCCGAGGGCGCTACCGCTCAGCCCCAGCGCCGCTAGCACCAAGAGCAAGGACACCACGCGCTCGGATACACCACCACCGGCGCCCTCAGAGGGACTATTGGACACAAACATCGACCGCTGGCGGGAAGCCGAAATCTGCTCCCACATTCTGCGCGCAAGTTAGACCCGGGACACACTCCTGATCGCTATCACAGTCTCCTTGGCCGGCGGCGCAAGGGCCGCAGTCGGTGCACAACCGCCCATGGCCCAACGGCCAAGGACACGAGGAATCCGGCGCGGTGCAAACGTCGATATTGGCGGCAAAGCCGAAATCCGCTCCCACATTCTGGCTACAACCCAGCCCGGCAACACATTGCACGTTGCCATCGCAATCCCCCTCGCCATCAGCGCAGGGGCCGCAGTCGCGGCAGTATCGAGGGTCACCCAGCGGCCAGGGGCAGCCGCCGCTGTTGTCCGCGCGACACACATCGGTAGCAGCGGTGAAGCCGAATTGGGCGCCAATGTTCTGCACACAGCGGGTGCCAGCGGCACACTCGCCATCGTTGTCACAATCGCCTTCGCCGTCGACACAGGGTCCGCACAGCTGACAGAAGCGCGGGTGGCCCAGCTCGACCGGACAGTCAGCACCTGCAGCCAGCAACCGCAGGATGGTGCCGGCAAAATAGTCGATGACGTAGAGTTCTCCAGCCTGATCCTCACCGAAACTGCTGATGCTGAGCCCCGATTGCAACAGCAGTCGTCGCTGCCAAGAGCCGTCTGCCCGGGGAGTCGCTCCCCAGATGCGGCCGCTGCCGAAGTCACCGAACAAATAAACCCCAGCCAGCGCCGGCTGGGCACTGCCGCGATAGCGATAGCCACCGGTGACCGACAGACCCTCGTCACGGCCGTAGTCGATGACTGGCCGAACCAAGCTCGGGTCTTCACACCCAGTGCTGGGTTGGAAGCACTCGCCACCCTCCATCAGCCGCCAACCGTAGTTCTCACCGCCGCTGCTGCTCGCCGGCTGGAAGTCTATTTCTTCGCGGGCGTTCTGACCCACATCACCGATGAACAGATCTCCGGTCTGGCGATCAAAGCTGAACCGCCAAGGGTTGCGCAAGCCGAAAGCCCACACCTCATCACGCCCTTGAGAGTTGCCGACGAAGGGATTGTCGGCGGGGATGGCGTAGGCCAACCCGGTGGCGGCGCGGTCGATATCGAGCCGCAGCAAGGTGCCGAGTAGGGTGTTTGGGCGTTGGCCGTTGTTGTTGGGGTCACCGCCCGCGCCGCCGTCTCCCAGACCGAGATAGAGAAACCCGTCGGGACCGAAGGCCAAATGGCCGCCATTGTGATTAGTAAACGGCTGGCCGACGGTGAGCAGCACCTCGAGAGAACTCAGATCGACCACATCGGGGTCACTCGACAAGCGCAAACGAGAGACTACCGAGTTGCCATTGAGCCGGGTGTAACTGGCGTAGACCTCGCCATTGGTGGCAAACCTCGGATGGAAGGCCAAGCCGAGCAGACCCTGCTCGCCGCCACCCCTGGTGAGGTTAGAAATATCGAGAAATGGGGTCGCTCGCGGCGAACCGTCGGCATCGACAATCCGCACCACCCCCCCCTGCTCGACCACGAACACCCGCCCCGAGTCGTCACCGGCGTGGGTCAAGAACAGCGGGCTGGAGAAGCCTTGGGCAAATGCATCAGTGCGCAGAGCCACCTCGGCCAGCTGCGCCGCGGCGGGAGTCATGGCGATCATGATCAGAGAAACCCCCGTCAGGATGCCAGGTAACAGCGGCCGGCGATGCCGAGAATCACTCATCCCTCTACCTCTTCCACCACCAGGCCGGTGGGTAGCCCATCGATGCTGATCTGGTTCTTCTGGCGCTGATAGTCCGCCATCCCCTGCTCCCCTTTGGCCTCGCAAGAGCGGCGCAGAGTATCGCGCTCCCCCACCCAATCGAACAGCGGCACTCCGAAGCCACACGAGGTCTGCACCGAGTCGACCTCCTGAACAATGATCTGCCGCACTCCCGGCAGCAGCTCGAAAAGCGCCGCCAGCTCTGCCCAATCAGCGTCGTCGCGCTGTACGGTTCGGCCCTGGCCGTAAAGCCGCAAGATGTTCGGCTTGCTACCGAAACAGCAGAACATCACCGTCAAGCGGCCATCATCCAGCAGGTGGGCAGCGGTCTCGTTGCCGCTGCCGGTGAAGTCGAGATAAGCCACCCGATTCGGCGACAGGCAGCGAAAAGTGTCCATCCCTTTGGGCGAAAGACTGATCCGCCCTTGCCGCGGCGCGGTGGCAACGAAGAACATCTTCTGCTCGGCGATGAAAGCTTGCAGGCGAAGATCGATCAAATCGAAAAACATGGCAACCCAGGTCTCCATGCAGCTCACTCGGCACTCGGTGTAAGCGCGGTGGCTGGCACCGCTAGAGAATACACCCGGCCAGGTGCTCCCCAGAGGGTGCTTTGGACTCAACCTGTCAACAAAGTGTCAGACACCCGGGCAGGTGTCGGAGTTAGGTGTCCGACAGTGAAGGGTGGCGGCGACTCAAACCGGGATACGTAGAGCCTGGCGTGCCGCTTGCAGCCGCAGGCCGAGCAGCGCTGAGCCGAGCAGATCACCCGCGCCCTCATACTCTGACTCGGCGAGGGCAATCCCCCAACTAATCGCCGGGTCAATCCACTGACCGCGAATCGATAGAGCCTGACCGACGATACCGGCGATGCGACCGGCAGCGACTCGAGCTTGAGGCAGCTCGCCAACGTCATTTAGCGCCAGCGCCAACCGCCCTTGGCGCAATACCGCCACGAGATCGCCAGGCCGCGCCGCCAACTCCAGGCGGCGGGCCAGGGCGGACATCAAAGCCGCCGCCGTGCGCCGCCCGAGACGCTGATCGAGGTCTTCGCTATCGCGCAGCTCAAGCACCAGCAACGCCACCGAAGAACAAGCAGCTGCGCCACCACGCTGCCGACCGTGGCCCGTATTTTGAGCTACACGACGGTCGAGCAAGGCCAGGAAAGAGCGGGAATTGAGCAGTCCAGTGCTAGAATCGTAACGTCTACGGGGACGTTCGCTAGCCGAAGTAGAGGTCAGGATCGAGGCGCTCATGCGGACTGACACAGCAAGTGCTGTGCCAGCCCACTAGAGCGCTCTCAGCTAACCCACAGATCAGCTAGCACGCTAATCAGCTAGCACGCTAATCAGCTAGCACGCTAATCAGCTAGCACGCTAATCAGCTAGCAGAGTGTAGGTCGAGCTTGATCAGCACATCGTCGCGGATCAAGTCGTCGGCCATGCCCGGATACTCGAGGCCAAAGTCGAAACGCTTGATGGCGAACTCGGCGTTGGCGGTGAAACCGCTGTCGCTGAGCTCGATGGTGGCCGGGAAGCTGATCTGCTTGGCAACGCCGTGCAGGTCGAGAGTGCCGGTGACCTGATAGGTACCATCTTCGTTGGCGGCAATGCCAGTGGACATGAAGCTGGCGGACTCGAACTGCTCGACATCGAAGAATTCAGCACTCTTCAGGTGGCCGGTGAGCTTGTCGTTATCAGCCCACAGCGAAGCAGCGCTAATCAGCACTTCGATGGTCGAGCCCTCGATGGTGCCGTCGGTGGTGATGGTGCCTTCGAACTTCTCGAATCCACCCTCGTGCGAACCGGTGACTTTGGAGCCCACGAAGCCGACCTTCGACTCCGGCGACAGCTGATAGACCGTACCCGCCGGCTCAGTCATCGACTCGGTTGCCGCAGGCGGCTCGGAAACCTCGGCTTGGGGAGCATCGGCGGCCGGGTTGGCGCAGCCAACGGCGAGCAGCAAGGCGAGAGTGGCGAGAAACAAACAAAATTTACTACGACTCATGGAAAGGTCTCCTCTCCTGAATTTTCTGGAGTACGCCGGCCGATAGCCAGCTGAGGGTTGAGCGGAATCGCCCTATTCTGGACCGCTGACTCTATCAGCTGATACAGGAATTAGGTCAGCTCCGAACTCAACGCCTTCAACGACCCCGATCGAGCAGGTGATAAACCGCCGGGATCACCAGCAGGGTGAGCAGGGTCGAGGTCAACAAGCCGCCGATCACCACAAAAGCCATCGGCTGACGCAATTCAGCACCCTCGCCAAGCCCTAGAGCCATCGGCAGTAGACCCAGGGCGGTGGTAGCGGTGGTCATCAAAATGGGCCGCAGCCGGACCTGGCCGGCGCGCCGCAGGGCCGCCAACTTGGCCATCCCTTCTTGGCGGCGAAAGCGATTGGTGGCGTCAACCAGCAGGATCGCGTTGTTGACCACCAGGCCGGCCAGTAGCACGCCGCCGATCAACACCACAACCGACAGAGCGACGTCGAACAGCCACAACGTTCCGAGCACACCGACCAACGCCAGCGGCACGCTGAGCAGAATGACAAATGGGTGCAGCAACGACTCGAACTGCGAAGCCATCACCAAATAGACCAGGAAGATCGCCAGCAGGATGGCCAAGCGCATGCCGGCGAAGGAAGTCTCCATCTCCTCTCGCTGCCCGCCCATGCGCCAGTCGAAACCGCGCGGCAGATCGAGATCAGCCATCACCTGAGCAATCTCCTCCGCCACCGAGCCCAGGTCGCGGCCCTGCAGATTAGCGGTGATGATCGCCACCCTTTCACCATCGGCGCGACGGATCTCGGCCGGGCCGACGGTCTCCGCCACCGTCGCCACCGCCGACAGCGGCAGGGCGGTCTTACCGTCTTGATAGACCACCAGATGCTCGAGATCAGCGGCGCTATTACGATACTCCTCACCGGCGCGTAGGCGGATGTCGATGGTGCGGTCGGCGCGCTGGATCTCACTGGCCACCTCGCCCTCGATTTTGGCCCGCACTGCAGAGGCCACCTGCCGCAAGCTGAGGCCCAAGGCGGCTAACCGCTGACGATCAAAACGCACTTGCAGCTCAGGCCGGCCACCCTCGACCGACGATTCGATGTCGGTCACCCCCTCCATGCCTTGCATTCGCTCGACCAACTCGCCGGCCAAGCCGGTCAGCAAGTTGAGGTTGAAGCCGCGAATCTCGACCTCAACCGGGGTCTTGAAACTGAAATAGGAAGGGCGGCCAAAACGCTTGTCGAGTTCTTCGTCCGCCGCCAGCGCAGCTCGCAACTCGGCGATCAGCCGCTCCTCCCGCGGTCGCGAGAAAGGCTTCTGGACCACCACCGAAACCTGCCCGAGATTCTCCCGTCGATCGGCCGCCGAGCCCCCCTGGTGACTCGAAGCACCGACGATCGAGAACACCGCGGCGACTCCATCTAGCGCCATCGCCTTGCGTTCGGCTTGCGCCACCCGCCGCCGAGTGACCTCCAAGTGTGTTCCCGGTGGCAGTTCCAGATCGACATAGAACTCCCCCTGCACCAGCTCCGGAACTAGTTCACGGCCGAGCCGCGGATAAAGGGCCGAGGCGCCGGCCAGCAGCAGCAAGGCCACCCCCACGGTCAACCAAGGATGGGCCAGCACGCCGCCCAGCAGTTTGTCGTAGGCGCGCGCCAGCATCGCCAAGCCGCTTTGGAAGAGTCGCGCCGGCCCATCGGTCAGCCGCGCCACCACCCAAGCCACGACCCGCGCTAGACCCTTCAGCAAGCGGACCAGCAGCAACGCCGGCTTGGCCAGTAGACGGCCGAGCAGCCCCGGCGGCTCCTCGGCGTCTTGCGCGACGTGCTCAGCGCCGCGGGCGCGGCGTGAAGCCAGCATCGGGATCACCGTCAGCGCCACCAACAATGAGACCCCCAAGGAGAAGGTAACGGTCAATGCCTGATCGGCGAAAAGCTGCGCCGCCACTCCGTCGACAAAAACAATCGGCAGGAAAACGCAGATCGAAGTCAGAGTCGACGCGATGATCGCCGTCGCCACTTCCGAAGCTCCCTGGCGAGCTGCCTCGGCATCGTCGGGTGTGCCGGCGGCGGCCAGGCGGTCACGGCGACGCTGAATCGCCTCCAGCACAACGATGGCGTTGTCCACCAACAGACCGATGCCCAAGGTCAGGCCGCCGAGAGACATGATGTTGAGCGACACTCCGGCGACATACATCAAGAAGAACGTCGCCACCACAGAAATCGGTATAGACACGCCGATCACCAGCGTCGTCTTCCAGCTGCGCAGGAAGAGAAACAACATCAAGATGGCCAAGGCGCCGCCCACCATCGCGGTTTGCAATACCTGGCTAACCGAGCTGCGGATGTAGCGCGCTTGATCGGTGAGCACGGTCATGCGCAAGCGCGGATCGATCTTCTCCAGCTGATCACTGAGGGTCGCCAAGCGGTCGCGCACCGCTTCGGACACCCGCACGGTGTTGCTGCCGCCGGCCTTGTAGACCGCTATTTCGACACTCTCCCGACCGCCGATGGTGGTGATCACATCGCGCTCACGGTGGCCCCGGCGCACCGCAGCAACATCGGCCAAACGCACCACCGCGCCACCGCGAGTGTCGAGCACCAGCTGTTCAAGATCTTCGGCGCGGAGGATCTCGTTGAGGGTGCGCACCATGTATTCAGTCTGGCCGTCGCGCAGGCGACCACCGGTGAGATTGACGTTCTCATCCGCCACCCGGCGGATCACTTGCTCAATACTGAGCCCGAGATTGGCCATCTGGCGCTCGTCGAGCGCGACTTGCAGCTCTTCCTCGAGACCCCCTTGCACCTGTGCCGCCGCCACCCCCTCGATGCGCTCTAGCACCCGCTGGACCTTCTCCTCGGCCACCCGTCGTAGGCGCACCAGATCGTCGTCGCCCGACAAACCGATGCGCAGGATCGGATCCAAAGAGGGGTCATAACGCAGCAGAACCGAGGGGCCAGCCTCATCGGGCAACTGCAAGCGGTCGAGGCGCTCACGCACATCGAGGGCCGCCAGGTCCATCGCCGTGCCCCAACTGAATTCGAGGGTCACCTCGCTGAGTTCGGCGCGCGAACTCGACGACACCCGCAGCAAATTATTGACCACCCCGACCGCGCCCTCGATCGGTCGTGACAACAAGCTCTCGACCTCCACCGGCGCCGCGCCGGGAAGCTCGGTGCGCAGGGTCAGCGACGGATAGGTGATGTCGGGCAGCAGGTCGGTGGGCAGGCGGCTAAAAGCCACCCAGCCGAACACCACCGCCGCCAACGCACAGATGAAGACGGTCACCGGACGGCGAGTAGAGGTTTCGATCAGGCGCATGGCGAGCTGCTTCGACAGTTGGGAAAAAAGATCGGAGACGGACTCACGAGCCGCCATCCGCGGCGCGTTGGCGGCGGCGCGCCAGGCGCTCTTCGATCTGCTGCTCGCTTAAGCCTCGCTCGCGCATCCGCGCTTTGATCGCTTCGATCTGCTCGGCGGACGGTCGTCCCGCCTCCCCCGGAGGGCCAGCGCCACGACCAACACCGCGGCCTTCCTCGCGGCCAGCTCGCTGCCGACCCGCCGCTGGCGCCGCAGCCTCCCCCGTGCTGGCGCTGGCGAGAACCTCCAGCGGCGTCCCTTCGCTGAGTCCATCTTGGCCCACCACCACCACCGACTCGCCCTCGCTCAGACCGGCCAGCACCTCCACCCGGTCGTCACTGCGAAAGCCAAGTTCTACCGCCCGCCTGACGGCGACCCCATCCTCGGCGACATAGACCGTGTCGCCCAGAGAATCGAGGGCCAGCGCCGCTTTGGGAATCACCAGGGCGTTGGGCCGGCTCTCCATCTCCAGGTAGACGCTAGCAAACATTCCCGGTCGTAGCTGCCCGCCACCCTCGACTTGCAGCGTCACCTTGACCGTCCCGGTGGCGGCATCGACCACCGGCGAGAGGCGCAAAACCTGGGCGGCGAAGCGCTGGCCGGCCCAGGCGACGACCTCCAATGAAGCCGTTTGGCCAACCCGCAGGCGGCGCAACTCGCGCTCTGGCACCTGGATCGGACACAGCAGCGGGTCGAAATCCGACAAGCGGAAGAGGGGCGTGCCGCCGCTGACGTGCTCGGCAAACTTGACATAGCGCGCCACCACCAGGCCCGAGAACGGCGCCTTGATCTCGGTGTAGTCGAGCTGTACCCGCAACCTCTCGACATCGCCCAGCGCGGCCTCGAAGCGAGTGCGAGACTGCTCGAAGGTCTCAGCGGAGATTAACTCGTCGTCGCGCAGCGCCTTGCCACGGTCGTAGGCCTGCCGCGCCTCGGCCAGCTGGATCTCCGCCACCGACAGTTGGGCGCGAGCCTCACGATCGTCGAGCCGCGCCAACAGCTGTCCCCGGCGCACCCGCTGCCCTTCCTCGGCCGCCAAGTGAGTGATCGGCCCACTGCTCCGGGCTACCAGGTCGATCTCATTCTCGGCCTCAAGGGTGCCGTTAGTTTCGAAGAACGAGCCGATCTCGCGCCGCTCGACTGGCGCCACTTCGACCGGCACTCCTCGCTCCGCCTGCGGTCCGCTCGGCGGCCCACCGTGGCCACCCGGCCGGCCACCGCCGGCTCGCCCCCCACCCTGCCCCGAACCGCCGCCGTGCGCGGCTGGCGCTCCACCAGCTTTTGCTCCGTCAGCGGCAGCATCGCCCTTGGCCTGGCCACAGCCGGCCAGTAGGGCCAGCAACAGCACTGCGACCGACCCCAAGGCCGGCCAGCTCCACCGCCAACGGGCCCCGTCCACAGAATTCCACTTGCTCAAATCTTTGCTCCAACTAGCTGCAACCGAATGAGAGATCTTCAGGCCAGGCGTACCACCCGACGCCAGAATCGCCCGATGTCGTCGACCACTGAATAGAGAGTCGGCACGATCATCAGGGTGAGGAAGGTCGAGGTGGTCA
Source organism: Candidatus Multivoradales bacterium (assembly GCA_965248925.1). Lineage (GTDB taxonomy): Bacteria > Acidobacteriota > Thermoanaerobaculia > Multivoradales > J023 > CBDFLE01. Next base: position 1,236,065 of record CBDFLE010000006.1, read on the forward strand.
AGCCACCGAGAATCACCAAGCCGACGGGCGCCCAGGACGCGGCACGGCCCTCGAGGGTGCCGAACCACTGCGGGAAGAGGAACGGCGCCACCATTGGCATCAATCCCAAGATAGTGGTCACGGCGGTCATCAAAATCGCCCGCAGACGATGGCGGCCACCGTCCAAGATCGCTTGCTCGCGACTCAGGCCTTGTCGCCGCAAACGGTTGATGTGATCGACCAGCACGATGGCGTTGTTGACCACCACGCCGATCAGGATCAAGAAGCCGAGCTGAGTGTTGTTGTCCCGCGGCTGGCTGAAGATCTTCATCACCAGGCCCACGCCGATAAAGGCAAACGGCACCGAAAACATAATCGCCAGCGGCTGAGTGAAGCTCTCGAAGAAGGCCGCCATCAGCATGTAGACCAGCAGCAGCGAGAACAGCAAGGCGAAATCGGCCCCCGCTTGATCGCGCTGATTCATCCGGCTCCAGCGCCCAAACGACCAGCTGTAGCCCGTCGGCAGCCGCAAGCCGGCAAGAGCCTGGCCGACCCCGCGCATCGCCATCATGGTCATCCGCGGCGAGGAAGTATTAGCGGTCAAAGTGATCTTCGCTTGGCGATTCTCCCGCGCCACCGCCGACGGCCCGGCCACCCTCACGAAGCTCGCCAGGCTGCCCAGCGGCAGATTCAACCCGGCAGTTCGCACCGGCATTTTCTGCAACTGCTCCAGGGTCTGGCGCTGATCGTCGCGATAGCGCATCACTAGCTCAATCTCTCGATCATCAGTCTTGAGATAGGCCGCCGCGCGATTCGACAGCGCCCCTTGGACGGTGGAAGCCACGTCCCGAGACGACAAATCCGACTGCAAGGCCCGCTGCCGGTCGACCGACACCCGCACCTCGTCATCGCCACTTTCGAGGGAGGAATCCACGTCCTCGACACCGACGACCGCGGCCATCGACGCCGCTACTTGGTCGGCGAGCAACTCCAGCACCTGCTGGTCATCCCCCGACAGAGCCACTTCGACACCGGTGCTCGAACCATGGCGGCTGCGGGCCTGGCCGATGCGCAGCTCGACCCCAGCGTGGGTCGGCATCAGGGCACGCACCCGGTCGCGCACCTCCACCGTGCTCAGCCGACTGACGCTCTCGTCCTGCAGGTAGAGGTCGATCTTGCGTTGCCGGCCAAAGCCACCCCGCGATCGCCCACCCCCAGCGTGATACTCGTAGGAGAAGTCGGCAATGTCGAGTTCGCTGCGCTGCGCGGCGATAATCCCGCTGAGTTCGACGAACAGATCGCGGGTCTGCTGCAAGGTGTAATTGCGCGGTGTGTCGACATAGACCGTCACCTGGCGCTCGACCGTACGGCTCGAGAAGGTGCGCTCAATCGACGAGAACAACTGCCAAGAGCCCCACAGCAAGACGCAGGCAGCGACAAAGAAAGCCAGGCGAAAGCGCAGGGTGAAGCGCAGCATGCGGACATAGACCTGTCCCAGCCGATCGATCCACGGCGTCTGCCGCGGCACTTCGTGAGTCAAGAGTATCGCCGCCGCCATCGGCACCACAGTCAGCGCCACCAGCAGCGACGCCACCATGACGATGCACACCGTCAAGCCAATCTCGAATAGATAGCGGGAGAAGAACCCACCCCCAGCGGTCAGAAAAACCACCGGAATGAAGACACACAACGTGGTGCCAGTGGAGGCGACAATCGGCAACGCCACTTCCGAAGCACCGTAGAGCGCCGCCATCTTGGCATCCTCACCCAGCTGGTGAGCATGGCGGAAAATCGACTCGATAACGACGATCGAATTGTCCACCAACATACCCAACGCCAACACCAGCCCCATCAGGCTGACCACATTCAGAGTCAGCTCAGCCCAGCCAGCCACCCGCACGAAGTACATCAGCACAAAAGTAAACACCACCGACACTGGGATGGCGATACCCACCAGCAACGTCGTCCGCACCCGGCGTAAGAAGAGAAACACCGCCAGCACTGCCAAACCACCGCCGATCAACCCCGCCGAGCGCAGCTGGCCGATGCCCTGGCGGACATCGATAGACGCATCTCGGAAGATCCGGGTGTCGAGGCCGGCAGCGGCAGGCTCCCGCTTTATTTGAGCCAGCTCGGCCTTGACCCGATCAGCCACCGCCAGCAGATTGGCGGTCGAAGTCTTGTAGACCCTCAGCGTCAGCGCCTCATGACCATTGAAAACGTTGAACTCTTCCTGCTCCGGATAGCCGGCACCTATGGTGGCAACATCGGCCAGCCGCAGGCCGCCCTTGATCGGCAGCCGACGCACATCCTCCAGGGTTTCGAGTTCACCCAGCAGCCGCACCTGGAGTTCGCGGTTGCCTTCGTCGATATGGCCGGCGGAGATATTCAGGTGATTATCGCGCAGCAGGGCGCTGAGTTCACGCAGACTGACCCCGTGGGCTTGCAGGCGATCAGGATCGAGCTGCACCGAGACTTGCCGGCTGCGCAGGCCGCGGAGCTCAATCTGCGCCACCCCGGCAAGGCGCTCCAGTCGCGGCTGCAACTCCTGCTCGGCAAACTCATAGAGCTGATCCTGAGACCAGGTAGAACTGATCAGCGCCCGCAGCACTGGTAAATCCGAAGTCTGGAAGCGGCGAATAGTGAGTTGCCGCAGATCATCCGGCAGCAAGTGGCGCACCCGATCGACCCGATCGCGGACCTCGACATTGGCCAGATCCATGTCGGTATCGTCGACAAAAGTCAGATCGATCCGCGCCGCATCCGCCGAGGCACTGGAAGTCATCTGCTCGATCCCGTCGAGAGTGCCCAGCGAATCTTCCAGCGGCTGCACGATGCGGCGGGCGATCTCCTCCGGCGAAGCCGAGCGGTAACCCACCCGCACCGAGACATTGGACGAAGAAATCGTCGGCAGGAACTCCAGCGGCAGACGTTGCACCGACAACCAGCCGAGCACCAGCAGCGCCACCACCAACATGCCCATGGTCACCCGCCGCTCGACAGCAAAACGGACGATCGGGTGGATGCGTTGGTGGCTCATGGTCAGGTTCGCGAAAGGCCGGAGAGCTTGGAGATGTCGGGAATCCGCCCTGGGGTGCCCCGGCAGAAACTGGAGTCTACCTCGCTACGAGCTGGGGCCTTGCGCAAGTGGCCTCATAGCTAGAACTTTTTACTTTTCTTACAACTGCGAAGCGACCGGGCCTTTCGCCACTGGCCGCCTTGGCAAGAACCCGCACTTGATTGGTGCGCCAAAGTGGTGCATCATAGTGGTTCACCATGGAGGTGTTCATGAGCCGCATGTCCATAACCTTGAATGACCAATTGGCCAAAGAAGCACGAGAGCTGTTGCAGGTCAGCAGCCTTTCCGAAGCGATCCGCATCGCATTGAGCGAAGCTGTCCGCCGTCGACGCCTGGCCAAGGTCCTCGAGCACCGGGGAGCTATCGCCCTCGACGTAGATCAGGCCGAACTCGCTCGCCTACGAGCTGAACAGTGATCCTCGCAGACAGCTCGGCGCTGATCGAGTTCTACCGGCCGAATGGCAATCCGGCGGTCCAGGCGGCGGTCACCGAGGCCATCGGTGAAGATCGTTTGGCGACTAATGGAATCATCCAGGTCGAAGTTGTTGGATTTGCCGCCAACCAACAACAACGCCGCCGCCTCAGCGCAGATTTCTCCGCCTTCCATTGGCTCTCATTGGACATCAAGATCTTCGCCAAGGCGGCCCGCCTGGCTTTCGATTTGCGGCGTAGCGGACTGACGATCCCTTCGACAGACCTGATCATCGCTGCCAGTGCCATTGCCGCCGGTGCGGAGCTATTGCACGTCGACAATCACTTCTCATTAATCGCGGCGAACAGCTCTCTTCGCTGCCGCGCTTTCATTCAATCCACAAGTTGAAGAGCGCATACAGCGATGACCTCCGAGCAGATCTTCGCAGCCACCTTCAAGGTGCGCTTCGACGAGTGCGACCCTCAGGGCCAACTCGACCCCAGCAGCCTGATCAGCTATTTGCTGGAGACCGCCACCGGCGCTTCCGACGCCGTCGACCGCGGCCCCTCGGCGATGCGCCAACGAGGACTGGCCTGGTTTCTCCACCGGCTGCACCTGCAAATCGATGGCGACGCCGGGCATCGCGACCACCTCACCGTGCGCACCTGGCCCTTTGGCCTTGATCGCATCTTCGCGGTGCGGGAGATCCAAGCCTGGAATGCCGCCGGTAAGTCGGTCGCCCGTGCCACTAGCCGCTGGATGGTGGTCGATTTCGAACGCCGCCGCCTGATCCGCCTACCGGCCTGGGTACGCCAGGGCTACCGCCTTCGCAACCACCGGCTGATCGCCGACCTCTTCGATCCCCTGCCCCGGCCCGACCCGCCGGAACTGGCGCGTGAACTGACCATCTGGCGCCAGCAGCTGGATCCCAACGGCCACCTCAACGCCACCGTCTACGCCGCCGCCTGTCTGAATGCCATCCCGGAGGAGTTGGCAGGAAGCTCCCAGCTGCGAGCGCTCGAATTGGAATTCAAGAAAGAAGCCGGCTGGGGCGACCAGCTGATCGTCGAAAGCGCGACCGCTCCCGATATGGCAAGCGATCAGTTGCACGCCGTCAGACGCGCCAGCGATGGCGAGGTCAGCGCCCTCGGGCGCAGCCGCTGGCAGAGCAACGAGACCCAGACAAGAGAAACTGTGTAGGGGCGCATGGCATGCGCCCGCTTTCGATGGCCGAACCAAAGGGCGCACGCCGTGCGCCCCTACAAGAAACCCCTTGTTGTCAATGGCCTGTGAATTTCCCGTCGAGGTAGCGGTCCTCAATTGGTTCTACCAATTCTATAGCTACCGACGAATACGCTCCCTACTACGGGCTCTGCATCGACCAGGCTCCAGACAGCGACATCCTCGAGATTCTCGCCCAAGAGCTGGAAATCACCCACCAGGCTCTCAGCGACCTCAGCGAAACCCAGCAGCGATGGCGCTACGCCGAGGACAAGTGGAGCCGACGCGAGATCGTCGGTCACTTGATCGACACCGAATGGACCTTCGCCTACCGTGGCCAGTGTCTTGCTCGCGCCGATCCGGCGGAGCTACCTGGTTTCGACCAGGAACTCTGGGCACGAGCCTCGAACGCCGATGAACGGCCAATGGCCGAGCTGCTCGCCGACGACGGCCAGCAGCGCTCCCGCGAAGACCTTCCCAGCTGCCCCGATTGGGTCCACGCCGACAGCTGAACCGCAAGGCCGCACCTACGAATCTGGCAACTCGGCGTCCGCCCCTTGGCGGACGTCATACATCAGCGAGGGATTTCAATCCCTCGCGATGGCTTCAACTGTAGATACTTTCAGTATATACTCGACATGGAGGTCAACCCATGCCGGATCACGCTAAACTGTTCAAGAGTGGAGGTAGCCAAGCGGTGCGGCTACCCAAGCAATACAGCTTCAAGAACCAGGACCAAGTCCTGATCTACCGCCAAGGGCACCGTATCGTCCTTGAGAGTGAGCGCCCCTCCTGGAGTCCTGAATTCCTCGCCCTGGCCGGCTCGGCTACTGAGTTCCCATATCCTGAGGAACCACCCACCGCCGAGCCTGGGCCTGAATTCGAATGAGGTACCTGCTCGACACCAATGTCTGTGTCGACTACCTCAATGGGCACTATCCCAACGTCATCCGCCGGATCCAGGCCACCGATCCTGGAGATCTGGTGCTCAGCACAGTGGTGGTCGCGGAACTTCGATTCGGCGCCGACAAGAGTCAGCAGGTCCGCCGCAACCACGCTCGCGTCGACATCTTGAGCGCCGAGTTTCCTCCCCTCGATTTCGACCTGACTGCCGCTTCGGCTTTCGGCCCTATCCGCACCTCGCTGGAGAGATCGGGCCAGGTTATCGGCCCCTACGACATGCTCATCGCGGCCCAGGCAGTTTCCCGTAGCCTGGTACTGGTCACCAACAACGTCGAGGAGTTTCGCCGCATCACGGCTCTCGACATCGAGAACTGGCGCCACGGCGATCGACACTGATCGCCTCCCTGCCGCAATCCGCCGCTATGCTGTAAATCCTCTGGTCAAGTCTTTCGAGAATGCCACTTGAGGCATTCCCTTCGCCGCTTCGTTGTTATGCCTGTTGTTGTCTCACTCGCGGCGACCTAGATCCCGCCATACCAGAGGTGGTAGTTCAGCATGCAGCAAGGCAACCCACAGCACCGATCGGCAACCGTGACAGCCAACGCGGCGCGGACCGCATGGCGCCACTGGCCAACCGTGGCATGCATGGTCGCTCTGACCTGCGGCAGCCTCGCGGCCGCCACCCCCGGACAGGGCGCGCCACTCATCTTCAGTGGCGCGGTGGTCGACGACCCCGGCCAGCCGGTAGCCGGCGTCACGGTTCACCTGGCACCGGTGATGGCGACCACGGTTGCTGCTACAGATCTGATCATCGCCGCCTGCGCCATCGCCGCTGATGCCGAGCTGTTGCACGTCGACAACCACTTCACGCAGATCGCTGCTCAGAGCGCTCTCTGTTGCCGCGCTTTCACTCAATCCGCAGGCTGAGAAGTCCAGAGCGCGAGGAGTCCAGAGCAGATCTCCGGATCCGCCTTCCAGGTGCGTCTTGACGAGTGCGGCCCGTGGTCCAGCTTGATCCGACTCGCTTGATCAGCCGGCGCCGTTCGGGGTGCGGTGGGCGAGGTAGATCAGCACGTCATATGCACCGGAATCTGTGCGTGGCAGGGCCAGCAGGGTGGTGGCGGTCTCGATCAGATCGGTGGGTATCTCCAGCAGCGGATTGCCATCCGCCGCATCGAGGCGCAGATCGGGCACTCCGAGCAACGCTCCGAGATGTCGTCCGGCTGGGTGAGTTCCGCCGGCGGCAGGCCGTGGGGGTTGACCTCGTCGCTGACGATCAGGATGCGCAGCGGCAGGTGCGGTGCCAGCAGCTGGGCAGAGGCGCTCAGCGGCAGCAAGCCAAACCAGAGCACGAGCAGGAGATTCCGGCGGCAACTTGGAGCATCGAACATAGCCATCCGGCTATTCTCGCTCAGCGGCGGTGCAGAGGCGAGGCTCAGAGCCTCACGGCAGGCTCAAGACAGGTCGGAGCCGCGCAGGGTACGCAGCTCGTGGCGTGTTCGGCGGCGTTTGAGCTCGATGACCGTGAAAACGCTGATTGGCCCCAGGATCACCGCGATCAACCCCAGGGGATGGATTACATAAAAGGGCTGGCCTTGCATCCAGGCGATTCCACAGCCGATCGCCAGGATCAGCGAGAGGAGCATCGCCAGGCGGCCGGCGGAGATCACCAGGCTGAAGAAACGTGGCTTCGTCGAAAGCACGCCGAGCAGAGCGCCCAGCACCCCGAGAGCGGCACCGACCAGCCCGCCAACCCGGTTGCCGGTGGGCCGAGCCCACCATGCTCCGGCAGCCCCACCGCCGCCACCGGAAGCTGCCGAGTCGTGAAGGCGCAGGTTGCTCAGATAGACCGTGCCGCCGGCGGGCAGAAAAAGGTTGAGCTGCAGCCGAACCGGCCGCTGCTCGCCGCCGACCATCCTGAAGGGCAGCTGAAACTCCCGCCAGTCAGCAGAGCCGTTCAAATTCCCCATCGCCCCCCGCTCGGCCAGGGTGCGGGAGAAGTACTGCTGCTCGCCGGCAAAGACGCTGAACATCTCCAGATAGCCGATGCCCGTTACGTCCTGGTAGCGCACCCGGCCGCGAATCGAGAAGCGGTCGCCGACGATGGCGGGATCCCGCACCGTCAACAAGGGCAAAGTGACCGCCTCTCCCAGAGGGACGCTGAGCTCGAGAACCCTGCCCTCGCTGGGGTCAGTGGCCAGACGGCCCGCGCTCAGCTGCCCCGCGGCCGCCAGCTCAATCCACGAGAAGGAGCGCTCGTCGGCCAGCGTCGAGGCGGCCATCAACAGGGCGAGCAAGGAGCAGGTTAACGGTGCGTTGGCGGCGGCTCGTTTCATCATTCGATCTCCATCTCCTCGCGGTGGGCAGCGAGCAGAGCCTTCAGCGTCGCCAAGTCGATCGCCCGGTCGGCGTAACGCTTGCGCAGCTCACGCTCCAACGGCCCCATCCGCCGGTGTTCTTGCAGCAGCTCGATCTTCTGGATCAACCGATCGAGGCGTAGACGAACCGTCGGATAGCTGATGCCGTACAACTTGGCCGTCTCCTTGAGCGAGCCGGAACTCAGCACGAAGCGCTTGAGAAAGGCCAGATCCTCGTCACTGAGCTGATCCACCCACCGGCTACCTGCTGCCACTACTTCCATCGCGGTCGTGTTCTCCTCTGCCGAGATATATCCTTCGAGCCCAAATCAGGCGATTCGTACAATATTTAACTATCTTACACTAGTTCTGAGTTTTTCTAAACTCAAAACTAAAATCTATCTCAGTTTTTCTAAGAAAAGTGACACGCTCTACTCGCCCACCAACCCCGACAGCACCCGATTGAGACGCTCGGCGCTTCGCCCACCACCGGCGGTGGGTGAACCGTCCAAAGTGTCGAGGTCGCTCTGGGTGAGGTCGACCCGAGGAGCAAAAGCCATGCGGTGCAACTCGGCGGCCAGCCGACGAGGCAGCGAGTCGGCGGTGTCGCCAGCCCGGGGACGGACCTCGGCACAGCTCAACACCGAGTCCTCGGGTCCCAGCAGGCAGGCCCGCCCCCCTGCCCCGTCACTGTCGACCTCGACGGCGAAACCCGAATTTGCGCGACGAAAACGGGGAGAACCTCGCAGCAAAGCCACTGCTTTTCTAGCTAAGGGCGAGTCACTGCTGCGAAACACCGTCGGCAAGCGCAGGCCCAGGCGGCGCACGGTTCCCGGATCGGCTTGCATGGCCAGATCGAAGAGGGCCAGGGAGCGCTTGGCATCACCGTCGCGGCGAGCCGCTTCCCCACCCACCGCCGCCACCCGCGCCCGCAGCAACAGCTCGCTACTGGGCAACTCGGCCAGTGCCAACTCGGCGGCGCGCCAGGCTGCCCGCCAACCGCCCTGGTGATAGGCGATCTCGGCGGCTTGAGCGTCGAAGTAACCGCTGGCACCTTCGAGGTCCTCCTCGCTCCGCGCTCGACTGAGAGCCGCCGCCACCACCCCCGCGCCCAGCACCCCCACCAACTCCGGCCCGAGCCATTCGGGGAGTTCCACCGCACCGGCCAGATAGGGTCGCAGAGTAGCCACCAACATCCGCTCATCGGCCAGTAGCGAAGCTGCCCGACGGGCTGAGGCCCAGGCCCGCAAACGATGATGCCAACCAGCCAGCCGGGCCTTCGCCGCCGGCCGGAATTCGGCCCAGGAAGCCTCTTCGGCGGCCAGTTCGGCCGCCAGGCGCTGGGCCAGGGCATCGAGCAGCGCCGCCGCCGCTTGCATCTGCTCAGTCTCCGAGCTGGTGAAACCGGTGCGGTCGGGACGCTGCAATGTGCGGGCGGTGATCTTGGCCGCGGCGTCGGCACGCCCCGCCACCAGCATGAAGATCGCAGAGGTCATTTCGGCCTCGGCACGGTTCTGCTCGTCCATGAACGCCGGCTGGCGGCGACGCCAACGTAACATCCGCCGGAACGAGTCGAGAGCCTCTGAGGTGCGCCCCTCGGCAAGGTATAGCTGGGTGAGATCCATCCACGGATTCGACACCGTGCCGCGAGCGAAGCGGCCGGTGCCTTCGAGAATGTAGCGTTCAGCAAGATCGAACCGCAGCACCCCGAGGGCGCTCTCGGCAGCGTTGGTGTAGACCGCCGGGCCACCAAAGCTCGATTGACGGTCGTAGTGCACGGCCTGGATGCAGGCGTCGAAAGAAGCCTGACGATCGTGCAGTTCAGCTTCAATGGCGCATAGGGCAGTAAGGGCGGTGGCGACCTGGTCGGGTTGATCGAGCAGCAGCATTCCCTCGAGGACCGCCCGCCGGGCTTCCTCGTAATGCCGCAAACGCATCAGCGGCCAAGCGCGATCCGCTGGCCATTGAGGCTGGTAGGACTGATCGTGAAGGGCCAGAAAATGGATCTTCTGCTGATGCCGCCCCATCTCGCCACTGACCTGAGCCAGCTCTCCGAGCACCGCTCCATGCCAAAACCAAGGTGCCGAGGAGTCGGGGTTGGCGCCGTACTGCTCCTCGAACAGCTCCAGGCCCCGTTGCAGATGAAAGAAAGCGCGGGGCAGATTGCCCTCGCCTCGGTGTTGGGCCATGCCGAGCAGAACATGGCCGGTGAAGGCCTCGGGATCTTCGAGCAGGATCTCCTCGGCAATCTCCCGCGCCCGTACGTAGCCACCAGCACGCACCGTCTCGAATCCTGCTTGGGCGCGCAAATCAAGCCCCAGGCCAGCGGTCTGATCGAGCAGCTCGATCGACTCCAACTCATCTTGGGCGCTACCCTTGCTGAGCGCTAGTCCGGCGACCAGCACTAGCAGCAGCACCCGGCCGGCAGAGCGCCAAGATACCGCTGGGGCGGAAAGTTGCGCGGAAAGGAACACCTCAGCGCCGCCGCAGCGTCCCGCGAGCGAGGCGCTCAAGCGGTTGCGCCATCGCGTCGGCCAACACTTCCTCCAGTTCGGTGACCCCCGGCGCCAGGTCGAGGCGATGGCCGAACACCCGCGGCGCCAGCAGCTGAATATCGTCACTGCTCACCCAATCGCGGCCGGCGAGTGCCGCCTGCGCCTGCAACGCCGGCATTAGCAGCACCAGGCTGCGGGTCGAGTTGCCAAGCAACACCCGCTCATCGGCGCGGATGTTGCGCGAAATATCCACCAAGCATTCCCGCAATGGATCGCCCAACGCCACCCCGTCTTCAATCGCCCGCCGCGCCGCCAACACCTCCAGCCGACTCACCCGCGGCAGATCGAGACGCGCCAGGTCGCGGCGCTGGCGGTAGGTGCGCAAGACCTCGATCTCGGGTTCGCGATCGATGTGGTCCATGCGAATCTTGAACAAGAAACGGTCGAGCTGCGGCGCCGGCAAGGGATAGGTGCCAGCCAAGTCGAGCGGATTCTGGGTGGCGATGACAAAGAAGAGGTCGTCCAAGGGATGGGTCACGTTGTCGACCGTCACCTGCTTCTCGGCCATCGCCTCGAGCATCGCCGCCTGCACCTTGGGCGAGGTGCGATTGATCTCGTCGGCCAGCACCACATGGGCGAAGATCGGCCCGCGACGAAACTCGAAGGTATGGCGCGTGGCGTCAAAGACCGAGACGCCGGTGACATCCGAAGGCAGCAGATCCGGAGTGAACTGAATGCGCCGGAAGTTGGCGATGACCTCGTCGTCGTTCTGCGGATCGACGATCGACAAACCCAGCGCCTTGGCCAGCGTGGTCTTGCCCGATCCAGGGAAATCTTCAAGCAGCACATGGCCATCGCTGAGCAGCGCCACCAACACCAGATCGATCACCTCGTCGCGACCCAGAACCTGGGCTCGCAAGCGAGCGCGAAGACGATTGAGAACGTCCAGAGCGAGGTCAAAGTCCTGCTCTGCTGGCACTGCTGGCACTGCTGGCGAGGCGGTCGTCAGCAGCGGCACCAGCGGCACCAGCGGCACTAGCGGCACTAGCGGCACAACCGCAACATCAGCAAGCGCCCCGGAGCTGACTTCCGCGAGATCGATCTGCATCGTCTGGGTTTGGTCGTCAGGATCACCAACGGTCGAGGATGGCATGGTCGAGGGATCTTCTAGAGGTGCCGTGGGGAGGCCATCTTCGGGTTCGAAAGGGCTCATCGGATCTCCAAGATGAAACAGATGAAAGGCGGACGAGAATCTATCGGCAGTGCTGCGGGGCTCATCAGTGGACCCCCAACCAAGAGAATGGGTTGGCCAGGCCCAGTAGACGGCGCCAAGCCGGCACGCGATGGCGGAGTTGCTCACCCAACTTGCTCGACAATTGCCGCCAAGCAACCTCAGATTCCACCCGACGGCTGCCGAAGGCGGCGGCTAAATGTCCGCCGGTCAGGTCGACAAAGGCCGGCGAAGTCGCCTCAACCCGACGGGCAAAGTGCTCGCGACTCTCGCCAAAACGCCGCCGCAAACCGATTTCAGCCAGCCGATCGAGGGCTGCCCGATAGGCTACCCGGTAGAGTTCTCCGGCGCCTACGAAGCGAGGTGCGACCCGGCGGTAGAGCTTGACCAAGGCCGCCGCCAACCCCAGCAGCAAGGCCAAAATCCCCAGCCAACGGGCCCAACGCCGCAGATTGAATGCCGCCGCCAACTGATCTTCTTCGAGCGGCCGCCGAGCCTGGCGCATCATCTCGCCAAGCATCCGCTGCAATGCCTGATCGGGGTCTTCGACCGCATCATCCAGAGTCCGCTCAGGAGCAAGGTCGACCACCACCCAACCAACTCCTTCGAGGTAGATCTCAGGCCAGGCATGGGCATCGGCTCCGCGGATCATCACCGCCGAGCCACCCCCACGCGCCGCTTCGGCAACGGCATAGCCCGAAGCCACTCGCGCCGGCACTCCCAAGGTGCGCAGCAGGTAGGTGGCGGCGTGAGCGAAGTGGACACAGTAGCCGGTGAGGTCGCCAAAGAGGAACGAGGCCGCTGGATCGGCGGCGCCGGCATGTTTGGAGTTCAGGCTGTAGATCCCCTCGCGATCGAGATATGCCTTCACCGCCAACGCCTGTCCCAGCGGATCGTCGCGATAGTCCTCGTGCAAAATCGAGGTCATAGTCGCCGCCAGCTCGGCGTAACGCGGATCGTTCGGCGCCTCGGTGTAATGCCGCCAAACCTGCTCGTCCCAATCCGCCGCCCCCGGTCGCTGGCCAAGCATCTCCTGATAAGGCAAGACCTGGACATGCGACACCGCCTCGAAAGCCCGCTGAAAACGCATCGTGCTCGGATTGCGACTCGGCCGCAGCTCGACCGGCGAATCGAGGGCAAACGGCTTGACGTGATCGACCAACAAGCCCGTGCTGGTGTGCAAAGCGCGGCGCTGCTCAGAGAGAGGCGGTGCGTGATCGAGGCGCAAGACGGAACTGGGAAAATAATGCACCACATCCAGATCGACATCGTCGCGGGTGGCCTGCACCAGGCGTCGGCCGTTGTATTGCGAGAACACCGCCTGGCGGAAATAGTAGACCCCGGAAGGAGGTGCATAGTCGTCGTGTAGCACCACCACCGCCACCGGCGACTGCCGACCGTCGCTCTGATATTGATCCTTGAATTGCAGATCCCCTAGTTGCGGCAGGCTCTGGCCGCCGCGTTCGCGCCGTTGGCCGCGGCCCCCTTCCCCGGGCTCTGCCTCGGCCGGATCGCCGGTCAAGCCCAGACCACCGCCGGCACTCGGCCCCGGTAAGTCCTCCGGCCGCACCAGCAGAAGGAAAGCCAGCGCCACCAAAAGCAACGGAAGAAAATGCAACAGCAAACGGCGGCCTGAACTCGTCGTCTCCGAATCTTCAAGCTGCCGACCAGCGGCCACCCAAGGCAACGACCCGGCAAGAGTGCCGGCTTCGACGACCCCACCGCGTCGACCCCGCCGCAACAACAAGGCCGCCAATACCAGGCTGCCGAGACCCCCCAAGGCCAAGAGTGGTAGTTCCGGTGACAGGCCACGGCTCCACGCCCAATCGCCGAGCCACAGCGGCCGATGCAATTTGAGATCGCGGTGAGCGGCGACGCTGGCGACCAACGCCACCCCCACCAGAATCACCTCCAGCACCGCCATCGACGGTCGCCGCGCCGCCACCAGGCGCAACGCCAGCACCCCCGGCAGCAGCAAGGCTAGCCAGAGCATGGCCTCGCCCGCCGCCAGAGCCATCACCGGCCCGGCCAGCTCGGCCGGCCAGGAGGCACGAACCCACCACCGCGCAACCACCACAGCGAACACCGCAGCGGCCAAGGCCAGGCTCAGCACCGAGGCGGTACGCAACCGACTACGACTCAGTCGGTCGCCGGCCAAGGCACCGATCAGCGCTCCGAGAACCGCCGCCATCACCCCCGCGCCAACGCTCAAAGGCCAGCTCATGACCCCCGCGGCCAGCCCCAGGATCGAAGCTCGCAGCAGCGACACCAGGCGCGGACGCCGGTTCATGCCAACACCCCCAGGGCACGGCGCCGATCCTCACCAAAAGAGCGGCCGGTCACCCGGTCGACCACCACCGCCGGGCAAGCCGCGCCGCTCAGCGGGCGCAGAACTTCGGTAATCTCTCGCACCGAGCTGCCGAGGCGTGGCGCGGCGGTCCACAGCAATCGCTGCCACAGGGCTCCTGGCCGATTCTGCAGCACTCCGTCAGTGCCGAGAACGAACGACAGTCTTCCCGGGCGCGCCCGCGCCGCCGCCAGCGCCGCCTCGGTCCAGGCGCCGCGACGGGCAGCGGCGAAGACAATGCAGTGAATCTCACCCCGAGCGGCAGTTTGTTCGAGAAAGCTAGCCAGCCCTTCCCCCCCATCACCACTCCAGCTCGCCGACCGGGCGAGCGCTTCGAGGGCCGGCTCAAGGCTGTCGATCACCGCCGACGTACCATCGGCACCGAACAGCCAGCCCTCGCCCAAAACACCGCTTTCGAGCGCCACTCTGGCGGCCGCGGCGGCGGCTTCATCGCCCTCGCCAGCAGCCAAATAGGCCACCGTGCGCCGCGACCGGGCAACGCTACGCTCGGGGGTGCGCACATGCAGCTGACGGGTTCGGGCGTAGGTCTTCCAGAGCACGAAACGCAGCGGATCGCCCGGTGCATAGCGGCGGAATTCCATACGGTCCCCTTCCGGCTCTCCTGCCGGATGAGGCAGCCCCTCGCCAGCGGCCATCGACTGGATCGTGTCGAGGCGCCGCAGCCGGCCCACATTGGGCAGCACGGTGAGCGGCTGACCAGAGACCACCTCGCGCGCCAGCCGGCAAAGTCCGAAAACATCGTAAATCTCGAGCCGGCGGCGTACCCCGGCGACCCGCCCCCGGCGATGCGCCACCACCTCTTCTCGCAGCAGCCGACCCCGGCGGCGGCGGCGCACCTCGACCCCGGCGGGAGCCAGCCACTGCCAATCCACCTCGATCATTGGCCAAGCCGCCAAAGTCGGCAAAGAAAAGCCGGTGGTCAGCGGCGAGCCAGCTTCCAGGAGGGTCGGCTGGCCACTCTGGGCGGCGGCCAAGCTGCGACCCAGCCACCAAGCCGCGACCGAGACCAGCAGCATCGCCAGCGCCATCGTCACCAAGCCAGCGATACCCATCACTAACAACACCCGATCGAGCTTGGAAAAGCCATAGAACCACAGCGCCAGCACACAGACCGTGGTCAGCAACAGTCCGCGTCCAGTCGGCGGCAAGCGATCCGCCCAACGACCCCAGACGCGCCGCAGACGACGCCAAAAACTGGCGGCGCGGGGGCTGGTGATAGTCGGCAATCCCATATCGATAACTTCGGCCCATCGCCGCGGCTGGATCGCCGCGAGCGGTGGACGGTGCAATTCTCGCATGGTTCGGCTGCTGCTTCGCCAGCGTCCGCGACGCTTCCCTGGACCGTCCACTTTTTCTGACAGATTTCCTGATCACCTACCGCGAATGGGTCCCGCAGACCTACCTCTGCCGTACCGCCGGGTGGCACGTACTTTGCGACTCTGGGAGCAGGGTTCCGTGCATTCCTACTCTGCCCCGCCGTCTGGAGACTCTGTCGCTATGACCCGACTTGGCTTCGATTCCACCCCCCGGTCCCTAGTCCATGCCCGCTGGCGGGGAGTGTTGGCCGTCATTCACTTCGTTGGCGTGCTGCTGCCAGGGCTGCTGGCCACCACCGCTCTTGCCCAACCAGTCGGCGAGGAAGAACCCCACTTCTTTATCGAACGTCTGCGGGTCGAGGGCTTGCAGCGGGTCTCCCCCGAGCTGATCATCGCTGAGACGCTGCTCGAATCTGAGCGGGTCTACAGCGAAGGGGACTTGCGCGCCGCGATCTACCGCCTGCAGCGGCTGCCCTTCGTACTCGACGCGGACTTCACCCTCGGCCGGGGTAGCCAGCGCGGTCGCTACGAGTTGCAAATCATGGTGCGCGAGACCCGTCCTTTCTTTTTCTCCAGCACTTGGGCCACGACCTTGTTCAACAACGGCGTGCGGGAATCGCGAGACAGTTCTGACACGGAATCTTCCACCCAACTCGGTTGGCGTTTCTTCGTCGGCCGCTCGGGGGTGCTGTTCGCCGCCTTCGGGGTCGACGGCGGCAGCCTCGGCGGCGGTGCGCAGCTGGGCTTCACTCAATACGATCTGCTCGGACGCGGCATCTTTCTCAGCCTCACCTTGGCCAAGAACGGCTGTTGCGAGACCGCTTTCCCGCTCGGCCTCGACCCGACTTTCAGCGAGTGGGATACAGACGGCGCCTTCCGCACATCGATCACCCTCGGCGTGCCGCTGAACCGCAACCAATCAATACAGCTGGCCCTCTCCAACCTCGAGAGTTCCGATCAACAAGGGCGGCGCTTGCTGCAGACCGAGCTCGGCGCGATCCTGGCCTACAACACCCTGCGCCACCGCAACATCACCCTGTCGTGGAACCTCGACACCACCGACGATCCTCTGTTCCCAAGTCGCGGCTTGGAGCTCAGCGGCGGCATCGAATTGGGTCTGTTAGAGGCCAACCTGATCGCCCAAACCGACGTCGAAAGTGATGTGCTGGGTCCGCCGACAGACCTGGACAACCGCTTCTGGCGCGCCTTCGCCAGCGCCTCCCGGCACTTTCCGCTCAACCGCCGCACCACCGCCAGCCTGGGCGCCCGCCTGGCCGCTGGGCACTCAGAGATTCGCAACCTGCCGGCTGGCCTCGGCACGACCATTTCAGCTGAGGATCTAGAGGTCATCGAACTGGCGCTGAGCAGTCGGCTATCGGTCGATCTACTGCCGCGGCGGCGCCACCGGCGCTGGGGCGAACTGCGCTGGGAAACCAATGGGGTTTACAGCTACTCCCACCTGTCGCCGGCTTGCTTGCTGCCGCTGAGCGAACTCGAACAAGCCACCCTGACTACTTCACTGGCGCTGCGCAACCGCTGGGGAGTACTGCGCTTGGGCTTCAGCTTCGTCAGCCTGGAGAATATTTTTATTTGAACCTTGGCCGGCCGCTAGCCGCGGCCCTTCTGCT
Source organism: Candidatus Multivoradales bacterium (assembly GCA_965248925.1). GTDB lineage: Bacteria > Acidobacteriota > Thermoanaerobaculia > Multivoradales > J023 > CBDFLE01. The sequence goes on from CBDFLE010000006.1 coordinate 1,253,054, forward strand.
GCTCGCTCTGGCCGCCGCCACGGTCAGCGCCGAGCCCTGTCCTGAGCCAGCCGAACCCGGTAGCCGACGGCAGATGGCCCTGCCCCAGGTGTTGAGCGAGCCCGAGGTGCGACGCAATCTCGACTCTGGCCTCACCACCACCTTCGTGCTGCGCTTGCAGCCTCGCGGTAAGGAGCCGGTGGGCGGAGCCCGCTTGGAAATACGCTACGAACCTTGGGATCAGGTCTACCACGTCCGCGCCCGGGGAAGCGATGGCGAGTCGCGCCGCCGCACCCTGCGCTCCTTCGACGAGTTACAGCTGTGGTGGCGAGCATTGCGCTTGCCGGTACTGGCGGCCGATGCCGAGAGCGAACGCCTACGCCTGGTGCTCGACGTCATTCCTTTCTCCGCCGCCGAGGAACGCGACGCCGAACGCTGGCTAGCCGGCAAACTGAGCAAGGCGGCCAGCGGCCGGCGCAACGCTGATGATGTGGGCCAGGGACGCGACGAAACCCCAGAAGCACTCAGCCAGACCCTGAATGCCCTGATCGCCACTTCGATTCGCCGCGATCCTCTACAGACCTTTCGCTGGGTCTGCGAGCCGGAGGAGGAGGGCCGATGAGATGGCCAGCGCGGCTGCGACGCCCCCTGCTGACGGCACTGGTGCTGGCCACCCTGGCGACCCTTGCCTTCGCTGCTTTTCAACGCCGTTTAAGCGGCGCCTGGCCGCGCCTCGACGTGCCTGACGAAGCCCTCGAACACCTCGCCGCGTCGATCGAAGACCAACGCCTGCTGGCGGAACTCGATGGCGACAACACGGCTACCTATCGTCAACGCTCGCAGGAGATCAACACCCTGAGCGGCCGGCTGCAGATCTTGGCGCGCAGCCGTGGCGAGCTAACCCGCAGTTATGACCTGACCCTGCTCGGGGTCTTCGTCATCACCTTGGCGGGGGTGGGAGCCCTCTGGGTGCTGCGCCAGGGCCGCCTCGAAGGGCGCCTCGAACACCTGGGTAACGCCCTCGAACAACTCGCCGCTGGCCGCACCGACCTCGAACTCGGAGAAAGCGGCGGTGGCACCCTAGGGCAGGTGGCACGAATGATCGAACGCACCTCGCGAGTAATGGCCAGCGACCGCCGGCGGCTGCGCTCGTTGCGCAATCTATCGGCATGGCAAGAGGCCGCCCGTCGCCATGCCCATGAGATGCGTACACCGCTGACCGCTGCCCGGTTGGAACTCATCCGCCTGCAAGAGCTGGCCGAGCAGGATACCGGCGAGCGCGGAACAGAGGCCCGCCGAGCGGTATCGAGCGTGCTGCAAGAACTCAATCGCCTGGTCCGCTTCACCGAGCACTTCACCTCCTTCGCTCGGCTGCCGGAACCACAGACTCAGCGGGTCGACCTCGGGGCTCTGGTAGAGGAATTCAGCACTACCTTCGCTGCCGCGTGGCCTAATCTCGAGCTGCAGTTCGAGTCCCAGGACGATCTGCCAGAGAGCGGTTCCTTCACTGTCGAGGCCGACCGCGACATGTTGCGTCAGGTGTTGGTGAACCTCTGCGACAACAGCTCGCAGTCCCTCGGCCAAGACTCTGGCCGGGTCCAGCTGCGGCTCTCCCACGGCCCCTCGGACAGCATCTATCTGGAGCTTGGCGACAACGGCCCGGGCGTCGACCCGGCGGTGCGTGAAGACCTATTCGCGCCCTACACCACCACCCGCGGCATCGGCGAAGGCATGGGCCTGGGATTGGCAATTTGCAAGAAAATTCAACTCGACCACGGCGGTGACCTGGAACTACTCGACTCCTCGGCCACCGGCACCACTTTCCGCCTCCGCTTTCCACCACCACCCTCAGCCAGCGATCAAGCCGCCAGCTGAGCAAGGAATCAACCATGAGCCTCAACTCCACCAATAACCGCCTCAGATCCGTGTTGATCGTTGAAGACGACGACAAGATCCGCGCCAACCTGATCTTTCAAGTCCGCGACGCCGGCTACCAGCCAACCGCTGTACCCAGCGCCGAGACGGCTTTTGTCCAGCTGCGCGACAAAGCCCATGAACTACCCGAGTTGCTGCTGCTCGATGTCCGCTTGCCGGGCCTCTCAGGGGTCGAGTTGGTGCGCAGCCTGGCTGGCATCGACCGCTTGCCAGCGACCATCATCGTCTCCGGCGAAGCCTCGATCACCGAAACCGTCACCGCCCTGAAGCTCGGCGTCCATGACTTCATCGAAAAACCTTTCTCCAAAGAGAGGCTGCTGCGCTCGATGCGCAACACCTTGGAGACCGCCGCCCTCAAACTAGAGGTCGAAACCTTGCGCTCAGCCCTCGAACCCCGCATCTTGGGGACTTCATCGGTGATCGAAAAAATGCTCCAGCTGATCGAACGGGCCGCCCCCACCGATGCCCGAGTACTGATCTGTGGCGAATCGGGGACCGGCAAAGAACTGGTCGCCGACGCCCTGCACCGGCAGAGTCCGCGCCACGGCAAACCCTTTATCAAACTCAACTGCGCCGCCGTGCCCGAACAACTGATCGAAGACGAATTGTTCGGCCACGTCAAAGGAGCCTTCACCGACGCCCGTGGCGCCAAACCGGGCCTGTTCGAGGAGGCCGACGGTGGCACCTTGTTCCTCGACGAGATCGGCGACATGGGCTACCAGCTCCAGGCCCGCCTGCTGCGGGTGCTCGAAGACGGCCGGGTGCGGCGGGTCGGCGACACCCAGGATCGGGCGGTCGATGTGCGGGTGCTGGCCGCCACGCACCGCGACCTGCTGCAGACCGTTGCGGATGGCGCTTTTCGCGAGGATCTATACTTCCGCCTCGCCGCTCTGCCCATCGACGTGCCCGCCCTGCGCGAGCGGGAAGGCGATCTCAGGCTGCTCTTTCTGCACTTCCTCGACCACTTCAGTCGCCATCACCGGATGCGCCCACGGCAAGTCGCCGAGCCGGTGTTCGGGGTGATCAAAAACTACGCCTGGCCCGGCAACGTGCGCGAGCTACGCAATGTCTGCGAGCGCCTGGTGGTCTTCGGCTGCGACCCGGTGACCCTTGATCAACTACCGCCAGCCCTGTTCGCCGATGGCCGCCAAGGCGATGCCAACCTGCTGCGCCTCGAGCAGACCTTCCCGCCGATCCCCCTGCGCGAACTCAAGACCCGGGTCGAGAGGGAGTACATCGAGAGCGTGCTGCAACGCGCCCGGTGGAACTTCACCGCCACCGCCAGGCAGCTCGGCATTCAGCGCACCTACCTACACCAGAAGGTGAACACGCTGGGGATCAGCCGACCTGAGAACGGTGTCGAGGCGGAGGGCTGAATCTACGACCGGTCGCCCTGATTCGACCGCCCGGCAGCGCCCCATCCTCAGGAGGTTTTCAACATGTTCAGGGCAACCAGACATGTTCAGGGCAAGCAGCAAACATCCCACGGGCTTATCCTAGCTGACCTTGGTCGGCACTCTATTGCTCGCCGGGTCGGCAGCGGGAGAGGAACTTAGCTCGAGCAACGGCGAGTTGCGCGCCGCCGCGACCGGCCATCGATCGTCGGCGTGGAGGTCTGGGCGATCGATGGCCGCGGCTAGGTCGAGCAACGCGCCTTAACCGACGACCACGGCCGCTACCAGCTCTCAGAACTCCCACCGACGGTCTTCTTCGTCCGCAGATTCCAATATCTAACAACAGATGACCCAGAAAACGGGATCAGGCCAAAAACTATGGGCAGATTCCTAGGGAGGGGCGGTTGCAATGCAACTTCTCTTAAGCACCCGCTTCAATCGCTGAACGCTCTCGCTGCCGTTCATACTCTTGCAACGCCCGGTCAGCTCTAGGGCTCCACTCTTCGTAGATATCTTGCAGAAGATCGCTCCCCACACCTTCACCGACCTGGGAATCCACGTAGGCATTCGCAATCATCTGATTGACTTCTTCGATGGAGCTCTCCAAATCAATGACCACTTGTTGCCACCTAGACTCAGTGTTAGAAATCTTGCTCCTCTGTTCGGGAAACTGCCTCTTCAAATTCTCCAGTCGATACACTTCGGTTAGCGCGTCTAAGCGAGCCTCTTCAACCTCGCGAAACTTGGATGTTAGCAAGGCAGAATTCTGCGTCACCCAGCTTATAGCGCTTTCCTTGCCCGCATTCTTTGGGTCAGGCAACGAAGTGTAGGACTTGTCCTCTTGTTGGTTACTGCCTATTGCGAGCACGACGAAAGCAACTACGCCGACCAAAGTAAGAATCGATCGAGCTGGATATAGCATCTTGGTCATTTAACACCTCTCCAATTTCTTGACAATCTTGAAGGCCACTAGAGCAGCCGTCGCCGAAAGCCCCAGGTCAACAACATCGAAGGTTCCAGGAACCGCCCCAAACGCCTGCCCTGCTTCTCCCGCGATAGCGAGTACTGGACCTGTCAGCATGAGTGCAACAACAAGCTTGGGAGAGGCGACGTCACACCAAAGCAACCCAATGAACATCGAGAACGAGTAGACCCAGGCCGCGTCAGGAAAAGAGTACAGAAACCACCCAGGGAAAGACACTGAGTCGAGATTGGCGGCCATCCGTCGCGCAGCCGAGACCCAGTCGGACAAGCCAGCCATCTCGAACCAACGGAACATCACCAGCGTCTCCGTCCTCCAGAGAACGTAGACTGCGCCGCCCAATAGGATAGGCGCGATTACGTGATTTGCAAATCTTTCGAATCGGACCCTGAGTCTCATTCTCAACCTCATGCCGCAGCTCAACCGCCGATCTGCCGACCAAAGTCGACTAGGTCATTGAACTAGAAAGCCCGACAAACGATCACGGCACTTCACAGGAAAACGAAGCAAAGACTCATTAGAACCAGGTCTTTACGGATGCAATCAGCGAGTCACCGAGATTGAGAGCGGCTGCAACAATCAGGAGAGCAATCGAAATCAAGACACATCCGCAACCCACTTGCGTACAGCTATCGTTGCTATCGCTCATTCCCGAATTTCTTTGTTACTTACATTGTTTCTAACAACAATTCGCCTGGCAGGACGGGCATTACCCTTGACCTTTTTTTGCGGTTGGTTGGTCGCCAAACCCAAAACCCCTCCTGCGAACGTGAATGCGGACGGCAACGCGGTGGGGATCGCAGTGACCATCCCGACTAGCGCTCCTTTTGCAATGGCCGCTCCCCATCTGTCTCCATAGCTGTAGTGCTGGAGAGCCGCGGAAGGAATCGCCAACAGAAGCGCTGCTGGAATCGACAAGCACCACGCGGCGCCTCCCGTGGCGAGCGTGGCGCCAAACAGCATCCAGTCAAACGCGAACATACCGAATCCAACCAGAGGATGAAGGCCAACAGCCTTACAGAACTTCTGCAATCCACTCATTGTCTACGACACAGCTCCTCTTGCTGTCCCAGGCCGATTCGGACCGCCCGCCCTGGATCCGTGAATCAATTTCTCATTGCTGACAACACAAGCGAGATTCGCGCGGACCAGGGACCATCCCAGCCCTCTTCTTGGAGCGCCGGAACTTGGCGCCAATCTGCTGCGGGCACAAGAGTCTCTGTAAGAGGTTTGCCGACCCTTGGTCCCTCAATCAGGCAGAGGGTTCCATCTGGCCCAGCGCGCACAGAGCTTCGACGGCGCAGGGCCGTCCCATGAAATCTCCAATAAGTACCTTCCGGCCGGTAGGCTGCGGAAGAGCTGAGAGTCGCTGACTTCAGTGGGCGAACGACTTTCTTCCGCTAGAAGGGCTCCATCTATCGAATAGATCCGGCCTACAAGCTCCTGGGGGCCTTCGAACTCGACAACGATCACGCCGCCAACTTCGACCTCGAAAGTGAAGAAATCCCCCCTCGGCCCTTCGATGAGAGGCAGGGGTTCCTCACAGACCCAGGTAGACTGTTGTAGCGCAGAGAGCGATTCAACCCCCGCCCCGCCCTGGCCACTCGACAGGTGCTTGTCGCCACTGTTCCTTCCACCCTCGTCGCTTTCTGATCCTTCGTCGTCCTCAACCGTCTCTGTCCCTGAGATCGTCTCAATTTCGGTCTCATCGACCGGGTCGTCAATGCTCTTGATCATCCGACAAGTTTCGACTGAATTTCTCCCTTCGCCCGCCAAACGCTCTAGTTCAGCAGTCGCATCACTTTCGGCCCAGGAGGCGAACGCCAGATAAATTGCGCTACCGCCACTCGGCGGCAAAGCAGCGGCAAAGACCAGGTCTCCTGGCATAGCCACTTGCCCCATGAAGGCGCGGTAGCCTAGCTCGGAGGGCCCGCGCAGAGATCCGAGACTTCTGCCGCCAAACGCACCACCGTCTCGCAACCAACGCAATCCCGGAACAGGACTTCCTGCCTCCTTCTCGAGCAAGCGGATCTCCACCGTGCCGACTGCGACGTTTCGCACCGCAATCAGCGTCCGACAGTTGCTATTGAGATCGATTGCCCTCCGTTCACCTAGGTCGAGCTCGACCGGCTGTTCACAGTCGATGGCAGACTGGCTCTCTTCGAACTCTCCACCTGTCGACCTGGCGGCAGGCGCCAACGACATTAGGATTGCTAGCCCGATCGGCCAGACACTCCTTGCGGGAACAGAAGGGCCATTCTTACATGCGCAATAGGTAGCGCCACCCCAAAGCGAGTTTCCAGACGAGTACATTGAAAACCTCCTAGTTTGGCATCTCAGCAGTGGACAGCCATCCATCTGCTAGAGAGTTCCGGCAACCGTCGCCTTCTTTCTCGGGAGGCGCGCCAAGGACTAAGCACTTCGGCTTCTGATCGCGACATCCGCGTCAGCCACGGGCCTCCCAAACTGTTACAAGGGGTAACGACCGCCATTGCTAGATTGGCGGCAGTCGGAGTGTTGGTTGCGGGTAAACGGCTGCGGAAGACGAGATCCGTGAAGCTAGGGGGCGACCGAGCCTGCACAGCGCGGTGGCTGAAGGGCTACTCCTGATCTGATATCATTCAGGATGCACATGAGACCTAGTAAGGAGTACCTATTCACGCGCTACGTGCTGAGCGTCAAAGAGTCGGGAGATCCTCCGGATCGCCAGGCTTTCTTCAGAGTGCTGAAAGCTCTGAGACTCTGTCTCAAACGCGAGATTCAAAGACGCGGCTTGTGGCAATATCCGCCGACCTTCCTGGGGATCTTCGGCTGGCGACAGTGGGTGGAGGCGGGTGTGTCACCCCCTCAGGAGGATGCTCTGGCCGAGCTTACATTCGACTGCTATGTCTATATCTTCCTTGATCGCCTGAGGAGTCTTCGGGCCCAACTCCGAGTCAAGCCCAATATTGACGGACTGGTGGTCTTGAACATCCGACATTTCTTGCTCGAGCGGCAACGCCTTGCTGATCCTCTGGGAGCCAGACTGTTCAGAACCCTACGGGCCGCCCTGAGGTCTTCAATCGAGACCGGCGATCTCATTCTTCTTGCAGGAAATGCAAACGTCGGCCCAAACACGGTCTTGACGTTCTCGACCCCTGCGGCCGACTCTTGTCCACCGCCGATTACGGCAGAGGATCTACTGTGTGCTGTCTCCGCTTGGCTCCCCACTGCAATGCCGGACTTGGTCACAGCGATGGGCGTTGCCCAGCGGCGTATCATCCAAGTGCTCGCCAACCGCGTTCTCGATCTCAGGTGTCTGGGAGAGAGCTTTCGATTCGCGGATCTCAACCGTAGCCTGATCGGCGCTGTTCGCCAGCATTGGCTGTCGATCCTGCGGGATACGATCGGCGAGCGCAGCGGAACTGGGATCAGCCGAGAAACATCGCGAACGCTCTTTCGCCAATTGCAGCCAGATACCCGTTTCGAGGATCTGCAGAGCTTTCGTGCTCTCGATCGCTGCATTTTGAACCGCATCGAGGTGCGGCTCTGCCGCCATAGGACATTGGAATACCTCCTGCGCTTGTGGGGCTTCTGCCGAGCGTATGCCGCGGATCAACCGGAGACCGACGCTAGCACCAACTCGAAGGATGGTGCACAGCAGCAGGGGCTGCCGTCGGCTAGGAAGCTCGCCCGCTTGCTGCGGGTACCGCGAGATCGCGTCCCCGGCCTCCTGGAGGTTCTCCGCGAGCTGGTGTCGCAGTGTTGCCGACAGTTGGCGCACCCCCCAAGGTCCAAGGGTACGACTTGATCCGGAGGGCGGAATGAACCTGGATGGAAAATTCGAAGACCTACAAGCGCGCACTTTGATGGCTACCAAAAAGGCCGAGAACGCCCAGCAGCCTCAGACCACCCGTCTTGCGTCAGGGACCCTCTGGGTCCTTCCTCCAACCGCCGCCCATCCGGTCGAGTGGCTGATCGTTGACACGACGCCGGCCAAGCGGCTAACTGCTCTCTTGCTGGTCGTACCGGTTGACACTCATCCATTGCTCGGCGAAGGCGACTTCGAAGTGCCGGCAGACAAGCCGGGCGGCCCACTAAGCGTCCGCAGCCTTCTCGCCTTTTGGGTCGAAGAGGGAGCCTTTCGGCAGGCACGTTTCACGGGACAAGTGGAGGCCGACGCGGCGACATGGGTGCGGCAGGAACTCGTGGGATCGGACGCTCCGAGCCTCCTGCAGGAGGATGCGGAGAGCGACCCAGAGTATTTCGATTGGCGGCAGCAAATCGAGAAAGCGTGCGAGATCCTATCGCGATGGCGGGTGGCCGATCCCGTGGATTCAGCGGTGCCAGCGCGACGCCTTCCGCCGCGGCGACTCTGGATGATTGCAGCCGCTGTGCTGCTCAGCACCAGCGTGGCCACACTCTCTTGGTTCAACGTGGACATGAGCCGGGAACTACGGCAATTCTCAAATCCCACCCGCGAGCCTACGATAGGCGAGCTGGCCTTTAGCTCGTCCAATCGCTTCGGCACCGATCTGGAGCTCGCGGTGCCAGCATCTTGGTTTCAGCTGATTTTCCTGCTGCCCAAGGCAGAAGCAGGAAGCCAGAGGATCGAAATCCGGGACGGCCGAGGAGCCGTCCTCTGGAACAGCTCCGTCTTCAGCACCGAGCCCGAGCTGACCGTCAATCTGGCGCGAAGCAAGTTCCCACCCGGCGTCTATTCCGTCCGCCTCTATGCCGTCGATCCGACTGGATTCGAAGAACACCAAGAGAGCCGCCGCTTGGAAATCCGACAGTAACCACCTTGACAAGGCCAACAGCGGAATCGGCACCACTATTTGGTCCCTGGATACAGGAAAAAACGCTTGTAGGAGTGATTCGAAGCGAAGATCCCGCACGGCCACAATACGGAAGGGATCCTCTGTTTCGAGTGCAGCCGTTTCTAGTGATGAACACCAGCCGATACTTGAGCGAGTCGGATCAACAAGTGCCCAAGAAAGGGTGTCTCGGGGAAGCCCGGAGACGCGGGGCCTTCCGTCATCGAATCCTGGATGCGCTCTATCGCTGCCTCCTCGTGCTCTGCCCGCTGAGCTTCGGGCTGGGGGGGCTCTGCGGCTGCCAACCCGCCGAAGATGAGCATCTGATTGGCAAACAAGGAGGCACCGTGGACACTACCGATCTAAACGCTCCTGTGGACTGCGACGCTGACAGCGCCTTCTCCGATTCGTCGGAGCCGGCCGCTGCCAGAAATGCTCGCAAGAACTTCCCTAGCGGATACTTGAATCTCGAGACCCCGACTCGCGGTGAACTCGCCGGCGGCGATAGTCGCGATCTGACGGTCGAACTGGCCCGCTGCGACTACGCCCACGTCCGGGTGGAGCAGCTCGGAGCTGACCTCCAATTGAATCTCTACGGACCCGATGGCGAGCTCCTGACGTCCGTCGACAGCCCGACGGGGAATCAAGGTTTCGAGGAAGTCTTTGTGGTCGCGCAGCGCGCCGGCAGGCACCGCCTAGAGTTGCGCTCGCTGGACCCACCCAGCCAGTCCGGCGACTTCGTGGCTCACCTTGCCACCGTCCACTCCGACGCCGACGAAACCGAGCGCCATCGGGTTAGCGGTACTTGGTCCTACGCCCGCGCCGAGGCTCGGCTGGCCGAGGGCAAGCACGCCGAGGCCCTCGCTTTGTACCAAGGCGCACGGGGCCACTTCCGGAAATCCTTCGACCCAGCCTGGGAGGGCAGGACCTGGCAACGATCAGCGCAGTTGGTACGCAACGAGGATCCGCTGGCCGCCGCCGATGCACTCAACCAGGCCCTGTCGCTCTTCCGCCAAGCCGGCGAAAAACGCCTGCAAGCGATCACGCTCGCCGAATTGGGTAGCGTGCGGTTCCGGCTTGGCGAGGTTGAGAGAGCCCGCACGTCCCATCAAGCCGCTCTGGAACTCTTCGAGTTGCTCGATGATCCTCTCGGCAAAGCCACTGCACTGAACAACCTCGGGCTAGTCCACAAGCGAGCAGGGGAGATCTTGCAAGCGCTCGAGTGCTATCGCCGTGCGGTGGATCTCTGGCGGGAGCTGAAGCGCGCCGTGGACCAGCTCTCGACGGAAATCAACCTCGGCAAGCTGCTGCTATCCCTGGGCAAACTGCCGCAAGCTCAAGATCTGTTCGAGTCCTGTCTGGAAAGCGCCCGGGCGTCCGGCGACCGATCCGCAGAGGCTACTTGTTTGGGCAGCCTGGGCGACATCGAGCAGCGCCGCGGCCGCTATCCGGAGGCTCTCAAGGTTCTCAAGGACTCATTGAATATCTACCAAGAAGACGGCAGCGTGTCTGGCCAAGGCGTGATTCACAACAGTCTCGGTAACACCTACCTCAAACAAGGACAACCGAAGCAGGCTGGTAAGCACTACCAACTGGCACTCGACCTCTTCGAGCAGCAGCAAGATGCCGCGAATCAGGCCGTCAGTCTGCTCAATCTGGGCCGGTACCATTTCGCCGAGCATCGGTTCATCGAAGCCGCTGCCCGCCACCGGGAGGCACTAGCGCTCTATCGCCAGGTCGGCAATCGATCCGGCGAAGCCGCGACCCTGTTGGGCGAAGCGCGGTCTGAATATCAGAGAGGCAGACTGCGGACCGCGGAGGCGCTCATCGGAGCTGCGCTCGCGACTGTCGAACTCCTGAGGCAGGACAGCGGTGGACCAGATCTTCGGGTAGCAGTGGTCGCGTCAAAGTCCGAGTATTGGGAACTCTATGTTCATGTGCTTATGGCGCTACATCGAGAGGAGCCTGACGCTGAGCATGACCAGCGTGCACTCGAGGTTTGCGAACGCTGGCGCGCACGCAGTTTGCTGGATCTCTTGCGCGAAGCTCGACTGGACTTGCAAAGCGAAGTGCCAAGCGCCCTCGCTGAAGAAGAACGAGCCCTGCGACAGCGGATCGCCGAGTTGTACCTACAGCGTTTGGAAGCGACCGAGCCGAGCCAGCATGCTGAGCAAGAAGGATTCGCCAGTCAACTGCGTAGCTTGCAACTCGATCTGGAGTTGCTGAACGCTCGCATCCACAGCCAGAGCCGGCGTTACGGTGACATCGCACAACTGAATCCGGTCGATACGAGGACGATCCAGCGCGAGTTACTTCGCTCCGACACCCAACTGGTGGAGTATTTCCTCGGCCAGGAACGATCCTATGCCTGGCTGGTTTCCCGGCAGCAAGTGACCAGCGTCGAGCTTCCTCCGCGGCAAGAACTCGAGGCCGCAGGCGGTGAAGTCTCCCGGCTCCTCCAAACCCGTAGCACCGGACAGGAAAAGCGTCGCCAGCGGGCTCTGCAGCGTCTCAGCTCCCTTCTCCTAGAGCCGCTGGCCGACGCCTTGGGTGCAAGTGGGGCAAGCACGGCGAGTCAAACTCCCCGCCGGCTCCTTGTAGTTGGCGACGGTATTCTCAACACAATTCCCTTTTCCGTACTGCCACTTCCAGGAGATCGGCGCAACTTGTTGATCGACAAGTTCGAAGTCGTCCACCTACCCTCGGCATCTGTGCTAGCGGCCTTGCGCGACCGCCAGCGCAGGCGACCCATCCGGGATGAGTTGAGAATCGCGCTATTCGCGGATCCTATCTACCAGTCGGACGATGAGCGCCTGGCGGGCGCTCCTGGCGGTTCCGTCGATTCAGGTGCAGCCTGGCACAAAGACCTCTCGACCGCCGCCCGAGACTTGGAGCTTGGCACCTTTCAACGACTTCCCCACACACGGGTCGAAGTCGAAGAGATCTCCAGGCTCTTCTCGGGTAACCGTCGAACGGTAGAGCTGGGTTTCGCGGCCACCCGCTCGCACCTGCTGGAAACCGACCTAAAGTCGTATTCACTGCTGCACTTCGCCACCCACGGTGTACTCAACCGGAGGCACCCCAGCCTCTCGGGTCTGGTTCTCTCTTTGATCGACGAGAACGGTGATCCGCAGGATGGCTTCCTACGCTTGCAGGACATCTACAACCTAAGGCTGGAAGCTGAGTTGGTCACACTCAGTGCCTGCCAGACCGGGCTAGGCGCGGAAGTTCGCGGCGAAGGGCTCATCGGACTGACCCGGGGTTTCATGTATGCGGGTTCACCTCGAGTTCTGGTCAGTCTGTGGCGGGTAGACGACGCGGCGACTGCCGAGCTCATGAAGCGCTTCTATCGAGAGCTTCTTGATCCCAAGCAAGACGATTCGCCCGGCGTCGCCGCCGCTCTTCGCCGCGCACAGCTATCAATGCGAGAGGAATCCGCTTGGACCGAGCCTTTCTACTGGGCTGGCTTTGTCTTGCAAGGCGAATGGCGCCAGTTTCAAGGCTTGTCACTGCCACCCAACGACATCGGCCAAGACCAGGCTGGCCCCGTCGACCGCGATCCGGATTCCGACCAAGACATGCCCACCCAGGGCGACCATCTTGGCAGCTCCGGCGGGGCGGCAAACCTACACTCCGTCGAAAACAACAGCCGCAACGCCACAAGCGCCCGCAGGGCAACCCAGGAGAGAGAGAGCATCAAAACTGTCCGGCAGGCCAAGCCGGCCGGCGATTTCCTGGAGCGTTTCCTCGAGGCCGCGCTGGCGGCCGAATCTTACGATGAAACACGTCACGATCCCCCTGAAGGGATCGAGCCACGTAGCCTAGCTGAGACCGGCTGGGGGGTGATCTTCGCTGAGGACACCCCGCCAGCCGTTCGCCACGCGCTCAATACTCTGCTTGACCACCGCCAGCGCCTAGCCGGGCGCCGCCATCCACACTACTACCAGACCTTTACTTACCGTCCAGGTACCAGTGCGGTGGAGTTTCTTAGTGATGCCCGGGTACCAGTGGGCGAAACCGGCCATCCAGACCGAATTCCCTACTATCTCCTGCTGGTGGGCAGTCCTTCACAGATCCCATTCCAATTCCAGTTTGATCTCGATCTCCAGTACGCCGTGGGCCGCCTAGATCTCGCCAACGCCGACCAATATCGTGAATACGCTCTCACCGTCGTCGAGGCTGAGGAGGGCCGCATCCGTCGCCCACGCCAAGTGTCGTTGTACGGAGCCCGAGGCGACCAGGCGAGCCGCACGACTGCTGAAGAACTGGTGGCAGCGCTTGCCGAACGACTCGGTAAGCAACTTGAGGGTTGGCAGATCCGAAACTTGTCTGATCCCAAAGTCGGCACCAAAGAACAGTTGGGCGAGCTACTCGGCGGTAGCGAAACGCCGGCGATCCTCTTCGCCTCGGCCCACGGCCTTCGCTTTACCTCAGGCCACGCTTTGCAGCGTGAACTGCAAGGATCTTTGGTCAGCTCGGCTTGGGCCAAGGTCAGGGGTGACCACATTGGCCACGATCACATCTTCTCCGCCGGAGATCTGAGTCCGGAAGCGGATCTGCAAGGTCTAATTGCCTTCTTCTTCACCTGCTACGGCGCCGGAACACCAAGGCAGGACACCTTCTTCAGAAACACTGGCGAATCGCCAGCAGAACCGCCCGTGATAGCACCGGAGCCTTTCACTTCGCGCCTCGCCCAGAGCCTCCTCGGGCGGCCAGGTGGAGCTCTGGCAGTGGTCAGTCATGTCGAGCGCACTTGGACTTCGGCTTTTCAGAGCTATGACGATGACCAGCAGATCGAGAGCTTCCATAGCACCCTCCGCCGACTGATGGCAGGTCACCCGGTGGGTTCTGCCACCAGCCGTATCGATCTGCGCCGTGGTCAGATAGCGGCACATCTACGCTCCTTGAACGATTGGGATCGGCTCAGCCCGCTCGAGCAGAAGATCCACGACCGTTTGTGGCAGGAATACCTAGACGCCCGCAACTTTATCGTCCTCGGCGATCCCGCGGTCGCTCCCGCACTGGGCGGAACGCGATCATGAGTTCCCCCGACTCAGATCGACCCGATCTTGACAACGAGGGTGCGGCGGAGGACGAGGAATACCGGTCGATGTGGGACTCGCCGCGGAAAGCTGTCAACCGAGCTTTCCGATTGCGACGTGATCACGGCTCGGACTCAGCCCCGAATCCGTCAGCGGAGCCACCTGCAGATCCAGATAGCCGCAGATCACGCGGCGAGCCCAGTGACCGGAGTGGCGACCAATATCACGTCTATGTCGACAACCGCCCTCACTCGACGGGTGACATTGATGGACCGGCGGAGTTCTACCCTCTAGGGCTAGAGTCACTGGAACCATTCTCTGGTCTTGAACCGCCTCAGGCGGTCGTAGACCTGAGTAACCGCCTGCAGACCGAACACCTGTTGATCCTGGGTGGTGCCGACTTTGCCGAAAAACACAGTCTGGCCTGCCAGGTCATCTGGAACCTGCAAACTACCTGTCGGCCTGGCCCAGACCACGGTGTTGAACTGGCCGCCAAGGAGTGGCTGCGCGGATCGGATCGGCCCCGACTTGCGACGCTCCTACAAACGGGGTCCAAGCCGACGATCTATCTACTTGACCAAGCGCGGCCAATCCACCTCGAATTCGCGTCCCAGCGACTTCGCGAGCTGGCCCGCCGCAACGGCCACTTTGTCCTCATTACGACAGATTTCTCGGTAGACGAGTGGTCCCTACCCGAAGGGTTCTCCCAGTGCGTCTGGCAGAATCTGACAACGACCAAGATCTATACGCCGCGCTACCTCGCCCAGTGTCTACGCCAGACGTTGAAGGGTGTTGAAGTGGAGGGGATCTTTCCCGACGGGCCACCACCAAATCGAGATGAAGATGCCGTACTGAACGCACCGCTCATCCACAGCTTGACGCTTCTCGACGCCGCCACTCTGCTTCAGTCTCCCGACCGCATCCGCTCCTTCGCCGATTGGCTACGGCGCCACAGCGGACCCCTCGAGCTAGAGCAGATCACCCGTTTCATTCGTCGGCTGCAGGGCAACAAGGCGGCGATCGAGGGGTGGTATCGGCAGCTCGATCCTCGCAAACGTCTGCTGATCACTTTCATCGCCCTGTTCGACGGCCTGCTCGACGACCAGCTTTTTGCGACTCTGGACATCATTCTCGATGCGGTATGGCGTGACAGGGACCCAAGCCAACCGGCTTATGACTACAACGACCTGAACGAACTCAGCAGCTACGTCCGCAAGAACCCACTCGACCGCGGCGGCCTAACATTGTCCACCAACTCCCGATCGCAGCGGCAGGCACTACTGGAGGTGTCCTGGGAGCTTCACAGACGACAGATCCTGGCCGCCATCCCGGTGGTGGCGGAACTCGTCAATCGAGCGTCGCAGTGGCTCAACCAGAGTTTTCGCCATGCAGCAGCACCCCAGATCACTGCCCGGACCTCGCCGAACGCAGAGCAGCGCGACAGCGCTGAGGACAACGGCCAGGACAGCGGTATGGCCCAGCCGAGCGCGGTTCGAGAGGGTTACGTTTCGCGTTGGCACGACTATGGCCCCGAGCGAGAACTCTATAGCACGGTGCCGCGCAAGGCCAAGCTGCTGCAAGCACTGGCCGACGCGCTGAGCGTGCTCGGCACATTCTCACGCAATGCCGTTGAACGAGCACTTCACCAGATAGCCGCTAACCGAGAGTGGGAAGTGCGGCAGGTCACAGCGACCGCCATGGCGAGGTGGAAGGAGCATCCCGATCATCCCCAGCTGCTCTATGCAACTCTGCATGCTTGGCAGAATGAAGCCAGGCAGAAAGCCAGGGGGGCAGCACCGCAGGAGGATGCTCGAGGTTTGTCCCAAATTCGCGCCACTGTGATGGAAATCGTCGGCTACTCCGTCCTCTACGATCCGCCCAATCAGCTAGCAGAACCGCTCCTACGATTGATCGAGAAAGCACTTCCTGACCACAACCGCCTGGTGCAGACCGCACTGAGGTTTTTGACCATCCCACTGGCGGTTGCCCACCACCGCCGCCAGCTGGACGACTTCATCATCGAACTGGTCACGGATTCGCAAATGATCCGAGCTGTTGCCATGGGTTGGGCCAAGTGCCTCGAGCTACGTCCCGAAGAAGGGAAAGAGTTGATACGAGAATGGCACCGGCGCTTTCTTTCGGCGACCGCCAATCCCGAGGAGCCACCTGAACGCAATGAGAGATGCTTAGCGACGCTAGCAGCCACCTATGGCGAAATCGAGGTTGGAAGTTCCGCAGCCCTGGATTCCGACGAACTCCTCAGGCGCATCCATCAGCTGCTGCAAAACCACCACCCGTTCGTTCGAGATTGGGCGATTCGTGCCTTGACTCGGCGCATCGGCGTTCATGTGAAAGAGATTCCCAAACGCCTCCAACAAGTGTTGGCCGAACTGCGACTCGAAGAGAAGCCAAGAGTCGTCACCGCACTGCGGGGACTTTACTTGCGCCAGCGGGCGTCTCTCGAAGGTGGAGACTTCAAGGTCTCGATCAAGGGCACATCCTTCGTCCTTTGGTCGCGACCCGGCCTACGCCCGCTGACAACGGTTGAGGTAACGCTTTATGACTGGTTCGCTGATGAATCTCAGCCCGAGACTCAGGAACTCGCCTTGGCCGCACTGGCCGAGATTCGGGCCACTGCGGTCGATGAAGAAGAGCGTCACTTACAGGAACTCGGACCTCCCGAAGTCCCCGCCGAATCCCCAACTCAAGCCAAAGAAATCAAGACCATCGTAAGGGTCACAGATCCGCCCCGACGGCGTTTCCTTGATCGCGTGCAGAAGCTGCTGCTCAACCTGACCACATGGCAGGAACAGCGAATCCGCACCGGCTTGAGTGGTCTAACCCCGGAGCTGATCGTTCAGGATCGCCGGGATCTGCAGCGGATGAGACCCGTATTCGACTCCCTGCGCGCTCAGGGCGGCCGCACGGCGCTACTGGGTCGCTACCTGCGTCGATTCCAATACCTCTACCGGTGGCGAAAGCTGTTGTTCGCAGTCACCGGCCTTATACTACTAGTGATGCTATTGCAGATGATCTTCTGAGGCCGATCAACAATGGACCAAGCTCTGAAAGCCTTGCGCGCCTATTGGCGCAATAAGAATCACGGCCTGACAGAAGAACTCGAGAACGCCTGCCGCCAGGTGTCAGAGCGACTCCGCACAGCAGCAAAAGCCAACAATTATGAGGCTCAGAACTCCCTGAGTGACGGCGAGCTGAGGACTCAACTAGAGAGCCTAGGGAAGGGAGGAGATGGAGTCATCCGCCGCTTTTTGGAGAGGACTCAGGTGTCGAAGAAAGGCACTTCTGAGCGGCCAGAGGTTCAACTGCCGTCTCCAAAGTCAACCGGAGACAGTTACCGTAACAGCTTTGGAACGGTCCACGGTGGACTCCGGTTCGGCCCGCAGAATTACTACGGGCCCACCGAACTCGCCCCATCTGTAGATGCGGAGCCAGACTCCGAAAGAGCCAAGACCGAAAGCAGCTGGTTCAATGCTCCAGAGCCCCTGCTCACCCCCCCAGGCGACCTGGAACTGAGAGTCCACCGCGTACCTAGCACTACAAGTGAATGGCAAATCGAGCTGGCGTTGCAAGGGGCGCCAGTAGATCCCGGACCAAGATCATTCGAGCCTTTTACCCTTCATCCTAGGACTGGCGAGAAAATTAGAGGTTTCTTGGCGCAGATCGACCGCGCGCGCGTACCCATCGGAGAATGGGGGTCCGTTCCTCTCGTAGTCCAAAACTTCGGTTCAATGCTCTTCGACAAGATTCTCCGAAAACCGTTGGGCGAAGCTCTGTGGGTCTCACGCGATGTCCGCGGTGCTCTGCTGGTAGTGTCTGAGGAACCTTGGATCCCATGGGAGATCGTACAATTGCAGCAGCCGCACCAGAGGAATGGAAGCGAGCGTCGCGGCCCTTTCCTCTGCGAAGCCTTCAACCTCCTACGATGGCCGCCGTCCGCCGGGCATGAGGACAAGGAGGGTCGGCTACATCTCTCGCCGCCCATGACTCTACCGACGAAGCGTATCGCCGTGGTGGCACCGCAATCGGCCGAATTGCGAGCGCAAAAGCCCGAGGTTGAGTTCCTCCTCTCCCTGAGTCCCGAGCGACAAGTCAAGATGATTCCCGCCAAGGAGGAAACGATCCGTGAACACATTTGCAGTGGCAATTTCGACGCTTGGCACTTCTGCGGTCACGGCTCGCTGGGCGACGACCCACATTTAGCAGGATTCCCACTCGATGATGGCAAGTTCCTAACGCCGCAGATCCTAGCGGGCAACTGCGGCTCCTTCGGAGACCCGCAACCATTGGTGTTCATGAACGGGTGCTACAGCGGCCGCGCCGGGGATTCTCTGGTCGATATAGGCGGCTGGCCATCGGCTTTCCTTCGCGCCGGTGCCGGTGCCTTTATCGGCAGTCTGTGGCAGATCAGTAGCGAGCAAGCCTTCGACTACATGCGTGAGTTCTACACTCAATGGTTGACGGGTGCGACCCTGGCAAGCGCCCTTCACCACGCCCGAGAGCAAGCCAGTGGGCTAGCCGACCCCACCCGGTTGGCCTACACCGCGTACGGTCATCCCGCCGCGAGCTGCACCGGCCGAGGCAAAGGAACCGAAGCTACCACCTACTACTGATCGCCAGCGGCTCGCCGCCGGGGAAAGTCCCTCAATCCCGCCCCGCCTTGGGAAAGACGATCACTACCAAGAACGTGCTCTGCCAGAACAGCACCGGGTCGACGATCTCTAGAATGCCGTCCTGCTGTCGCAGCGAGTAGGAAGCGGGAGGCCGCAAGGGCAACAACTCGATCTTGCGCCAAGCCGTTCCCACAACAATTTCTAGCATTGAGTTCCGCTCCGCCTCCAGAAAATGATCGCGCACCAGATCCGGGGTAGAATTAAGAAAGCGACGCTTGCGCAAGCCAAACATCCTCTTCTCTTCCTGCAGAATGCCTTGCTTGAGAAGCTCTTGCCGAGTGCCAAGTGTCCAGTACACAAGCAGTTTGCGGTGCTCCTCCCGAGACAGCTCTAGTTGCCGCTGGGCCAAGGTTTCGTCTTGCTCCCCGATCACTTCCGATTGCTCGGTGATGAACTCACCCTGTTCGGCGACTTCAGTTTGCAACTCCTCGACCGTCCCTTGCAGGTGCTCCACGCGCCGGCTCAGATAGACAATCCTCTTCAGCAACCGTGCAGCGTCCTCTTCCAGTTCGCTGTTCCGATCCCGCAGGCGGTGCGCCATAGCCTCCAGGTCGACAAGATTTCCGCCGGCAAGGCTTAGCAGTGATTGCAAACGATCAATCTGCTCGTCGTTGATCCGCGCATCGTCGCTGAGACTCTGCAAACGCTGGAGCAGGGTCTTCTCCCGCAGTAGCTGACGATTCTCAAGATCGCTGGCCAAGATCTGGCTCGAGAGATCGAACTTCTCCTCCTGCATCCCTTCGACCCTCTCACCTACCTCGTTCAATACCTGAGTGATGATCGCCACATAGACATCCTTCGACCGCGAGGACGCCTTCTCCCACTCAACCCGCTTCAGCAGGCGCTCGTTCTCAGCTTCAACTCGCCTGAGTGTCCGCACATGCGACCAGCTCCAGAAGCCGAGCGCCATGCAAACCAACGACAAGACCGCTGCCGACAGGTAGCTGATTCTCCCGGCCTTCATCGTGTTGGCAACTCCAAAGAGGTCAACCCCTCAGCAGATGTTCCCGACATGCCAAGGTCACCCAAACGCACAACCTCCCATGCCGACGGCGAATCCTCGTCCAGATCGGAAACGAGGCGAAAACCCCGCTCCGAATCTGCTAAGAGCCAGCCGCAGATCTGCCCGGAGAAGCAGATCTGGTAGTGACCAGCTTCCGGCTCGAAGCGGAGTCTCGCAATTCCCTCTTCCCGTAGATCGGGAAGGTTTAGGCGATAGCCCACTGCCCAGTCTCTCTTCTGAGGTACCATCGCCAGAATCTCTAGAACCACTGTTTGGTGACCGTCCCCTGTGAACATAGTGCCAACCCAACTGCCAGCCAACTGCTCAGCCGTTGGGGGTCGACATGGCGCCGTCAGCGCCACCTCGGTATACTGGGGAGGGATCGACTCACCGCAAGCCAGCAAACCGACTCCGACCAACAGTGATATGCTATGAACGCAGTTACCCCTCCGCAAGGAGCTAGCGAAAGTACAGTGGCGAAGTGTCTCAGCAGCCGCATAAACTGACCCCCAGACTAACTTGCCAAATCTACCCATCCGCCTACCAAAGCCTTGTTGTCACAAAGAATTGCGAACGAACCTCCAACCTGATCTAATCTCGACGAAAACGCCATCGCTGATCACCACTTTTTACAACTGCTCGAAGTTCCGCGTCCCTCTTGCCGTCGTCCCACATAGTACTGTTGATGCCAAACCAACTTGTGAACTCCGAGTGATAGTGCCGAGACTTTGGATTAACCGTAAGCTGCCCCTCCCGCTCATCATAACTCTCAACTATCAGAGGTGCCTCTCGATCCGAACATTCCGAGAAACACTCACGCTTGCTGCTCGACGCCCCCTCCGAACGGATTTCGACGAAGACTCTCTGAGGCCTACGGCCAACGGAATGTTCGTGCATTCCAACGTCATCCGAACTGTCGATTGCCCCTGGATCGTCGGACCGTTCCACGAGTGAATCGCTGGCGGAAGGCCGTGGTTCTTCAGAGCAGAATATCTCGGCAATCTCACCCAGCAGAGGACGCCACTCTTCAATATCCGCGGATTCTGCCGAAAATTGAACACGGAGAGGCTTCGCATGGGTATCCATCGAAATCTGAACACGACGCAGAGCATTCTCCAACGCGCTCTCGATATCTCTTGCCAACCGGTTCCTTGCTTCTTTCGAGAGGGAACTTTCTCGCGGTGACACCGATATAGTTACCCCAGCTGCCTTCCATAACTTCCGCATCCCCCATACTAGAATCGAGACCAACGCCAAGGCCAACAGCGCCTGAATCCAGTACAACTTGATCAATTCAACCTGTTTGTGCCACTGGAGTATGTTCACCCTGAACTCCTTCAGTCTCGGACCAGCCCCTGCCAGATGCTAGCCGGCACTCCGGACGCCATCTCGCAGAAAACCTTGCATTCAAGAAGAAAGAGGGGATCGAGGGTCATTTCCTCCCGACGGTCCTTGGACTTGATCTCATACCCCCAGCTACCCTCCACACCTCCGAGCAGACGCTGCAGAAGCGTCTCGCGAAACCCAGAGGGTAGCTCCGCGCTCGTTGACGTGCGATAGTAGGAACTGGACCAGGCAGAGAGGAAATTATTCAGCTCGAAGAATTCTTTGGGCACTGCGCTCTCACCCAAGTCTACGAGCCTTTCCAAACCTTCCAAATCTAGCGAATCGACCGCATCGAAACCCTCATACCCCTGCTCGCCGACGCAAACCGGCCACGGGTTCCTCCGATTTCTCCGGCTCTCGACCTGCCGCATCACCACGGGACTTGCCGGTACGATGCGACCATAACCAACTTCCCACTTAGGCTCCGGGTTCAAGTGAAACTCCACCTCCACCACGGAAGGGTTCTGAATGGCCGCTTTGAATACTTCGACCAGAGTGTCCCACTCGTCGTCCTCTTTGATCCAACTGAGGAAAGCCGAGCCTTTGCCACAGAAGTAGATCTTGAACTTTGACTGACTATCGTCCTGCACAATCAGTTTCCTCGATAGAATTCCCAGATAATAAACCAATGCTCCGTAGATAAATGAAACATGCCCCAGGAAACGGCTGCGGTCATCCGACTCTCGAATCATCTCTATCAACTCATCGAGTCTGTTCTCTTCTTTCAGCAGCTCTAACGAAACATAGAAATAGGGCAAGCGATCGGATGGTGACAGCCCAGCCATCCCTAGCCTACTACTGACGCTACCTGTTGTATATACACTGCAATTTCGTTTCTTCAACAAGTCGCAATAAATATTCCAATTTCCCTCCA
The DNA here is from genome assembly GCA_965248925.1 of Candidatus Multivoradales bacterium. Taxonomy (GTDB): domain Bacteria; phylum Acidobacteriota; class Thermoanaerobaculia; order Multivoradales; family J023; genus CBDFLE01. The sequence continues at coordinate 1,275,136 of CBDFLE010000006.1, forward strand.
GGCACCAAAACGTGCTGATTGCGCTAGCGGCAAAGCGAACAGAGTCGAGATTTGACGGCTGGCCATTCTGCCAGATGGCGATATCTGAGGTACTGCCACCGATGTCAATAGCCAACATCTGTGCTGCTGGAGAGGCTCCCTGCCGGTCCACAAGATAGTTCGCGACTGCCAGCGCTTCCACCTCACTCCCATTGTCAATTAGCCCTTCAGATTCCAATAGTTTCTTCCAGCGCAACTGGAAACGATTCGCAAGCTGGGGCGGGAAGGCTGACGGATAGGAATGACCAACGGAGTCCACACGAGCATTCTTGTGGAAAGCCTCGGCTTTGGCCAACAGAAGTAGGTGGGATAGGAAGATCCTCGCCCGGTCTCGCTGCCCGTCGATGCTGGACCATTTAATCTCGGTAAAGAAGCTGGCCGTGGCACTGTCATAGTGGAAGTCCTGGCCTATCCGCCCGAGAACCGCCAAGCCATCATAGGGCAACCAGTTCTTCGACAGGCCTGATACTGCATCGCCGGTTCGAGGCTCATTGGCCATCACGATCTGCGTCGGCAACTCTTCAATAGATTGAATCTCCAGGTCGGCGGATTCGGCGCCACTGACTGCGAAGAAATCCTGCTCAAGCATTCCTTCGCCAGTCAACTTTCGCGCTCGAGGGTAAATCTCTAGGGGTAGCCTGGAATTGTTCTCGCGATAGAACATACGAGTGTGGGTACTGCCCAGGTCGACCGATAGTTGCCACTCCTTCTTAGGCGAATCCAACGGTTCTACAAAGGGACCGAGGATCAGCCCAAAGTTCCGCTCGGGGCTGGATGGATCTAGTGCCGCGAGGATCTCAACCGGGTTCTCGGATCGCGACCAGATAGCGGTCGGTAGCCCTTTGCGGCTCCGACTGTGCTTGACGACTGAATCGCCCCCACCCCTGGCCACCGGCTCAAAGCGTAGCCCCCCTTCTGAGAAGCTCTGAAAAAAGAAGTAGTCTTTCCAGGTAGTACTGTAGAAGTCCGGCCAGACAACAAATAGAGGAGTGTCTCGAAAGAAGTTCAATGGCGCATCTTCGTAACAGCGCGTCGCCCTCACGAATCGTCTCTTCTGAACAGGAATCCAGAGCTGGATAAAGGTCCCTTGTTTCTCTCTCCAGGCCATCAGCGTAGCCGAGCGCCGGCTTGGATGGTCTTCCTTTGAACGGATGACCGGAGTCCCTAGGAGTTCCAGGCACTCGAGCCCAATGGGAAGAAGAAGAGTGTCCTGGTTGCTGAGTCGCAGTACGCCCTTGAGTCCAGGGCTCGTCTGGACCTTCACCAGTTCGTCGAGCAGTAGCGTCGCAGGGTCCGCGACCACCGCTATGTCCTCTTGATTGACCAGGTCTTGGAGGTCCCAGCGCAAAGATTCATCAACTGGTTGAAAGTGGGGGCCCAGCACTTGCAGAGAGCCTGTATCCGAGCGGCGGTTTCCGCTCTCATCGACTAGCTCGGAGCGACATCGCTCGTCGCCACCGGCGAATCCGATTAGGGTGTCACGGGAGCCGCAGTCGATGCGGAGATCGCTCGTCGAGTTCATCGCAGGTTCCTCCAATCACTTGAGATCGCGGGCAAAGAGTAGGGGCCCAGAAAGTCGTCTCTGATGATAATTCGGTCATCAGCTGAGGTAGCAGCCTTGAGTGCAGGGCTCTCCCGCCAGCTCTCGAGTTCGGCGCGAATCGAATTCTTCTGGCGTAGGCCGCAACGAGCACCAATTGTGTCGAATGTCCGTAGGACCTCATCAAGCCACACACTGAGAAGGCTTAGCAGCCCGTGGTGAAAGTCCCGATTACGGCCGTCTTGGCGATCTTCCCTGGTAGAATCTTTCCACCCGAGGGAGGTAGCGACCATGGCGATGGGCAGGCGAAGCAAACGAAGACAGCGGCAGCTCTGGGTGGAAACCCAGGCGCTGGCCAAGTCCCCAGGACATCCTTTCTACGAGCGTCTGTCCAAGATTCTCGACAAGCACGGTTTCGATCGCTTTATCGAGGAGCAGTGCGCGAGGTTTTACGCTACGAGGATGGGACGGCCTTCGCTGGCGCCCGCGGTGTATTTTCGGTTGCTGTTGATCGGCTTCTTCGAGGGTATCGACTCTGAGCGAGGTATCGCATGGCGGCTTGCGGATTCGATGACTCTGCGCGACTTTCTGGGCTTCGAACTCTCGGACCAGACCCCGGACCATTCGACGCTCTCTCGGACCCGTCGCCTGATCGATCTCGAGACCCATGAGGCGGTGTTTGCTTGGGCTTTGCAAGTACTGGCGAAGGCTGGCTTGCTCCGGGGAAAGACGCTGGGCATCGATGCGACGACCCTCGAGGCGAACGCGGCGATGCGCAGCATCGTGCGTCGAGACTCGGGCGAGAGCTACGAAGAGTTTCTCACGCGCCTGGCCGAGGCTTCGGGTGTGGAGACCCCGACGCGAGCGGATCTGGCGCGTTTTGACCGCCAAAGGAAGAACAAAAAGACGTCGAACGGCGACTGGAAGAACCCCCACGATCCCGACGCCAAAGTCACGCGAATGAAGGATGGGCGGACGCATCTGGCGCACAAAGCCGAGCATGCGGTGGATATGGAGACGGGTGCGGTTGTGGCGGTGACAGTGCAACCTGCAGACCGAGGGGACACGTCGAGCCTATTGCGGACGTTGGATGAAGTCGCTGCGGTGCTGGAAGATGTCGTTGAGGATTCGGAGGCTGGCGATCACTTGAGCGAGAAAGTCCGTTCAGAGCTGGTGGCTGACAAGGGCTATCACAGTAACGCGGTCATGAAGGCACAGCGTCAAGGGAAGATTCGAACCTATATTTCGGAACCGGATCGAGGCCGACGCAACTGGTGCGGCAAAGAGGCGGAGAAGCAAGCGGTGTATGCCAACCGTCGACGGATCAAGGGTCGTCGAGGCCGCGAGCTGTCGCGGCGTCGAGGAGAGAAAGTAGAACGCACCTTTGCCCATTGCTACGAGACTGGCGGTATGAGAAGGACCCACCTTCGAGGTCACGACAACATCCGCAAAAGGTTGCTGATTCACATCGCGGGATTCAATCTTGGGCTGCTGCTTCGTCAAATGTATGGAGCCGGCACTCCACGGGCCCTTCAGGGCTTTCTTTCGGCTCTCGAACAGGGCTTTCGCGCCGTATGTAGCTTGCTGAGCTGGCTTCTGCCGCACGAGAGCGGATATTGGCCACTAAGATCTTCGATCAGACCACCTGCGCCGGCTGGCCTCAATTTAGGCCACATTTTGTAGAAACGGACTTCTGCCACGGGCTGTTAGGTGCTCCGCCGCCTGGGAATGATCATGAAAACCCTCAAAATACTCCGCTGGATCAAGAAGCCGACCGCTTCCCCGGTCGAACCAGGGGACAATTCCTGACTGGCCCATCCCTCTGTGCCAATGTAAGTGAGACACTCCCGTACCGATAAATTAGTGAGGGCGTGGAGAGCAAACACCATGGCGAGTCCAAGCCACGAGCTGCGAGATATGAGTGCTGACCGACCAGATCCCGAGGTAACTGAGAAGGCGAAGCGGCGGCGGTACAGCGCGTCGTACAAGCTGAGCATCGTCCAGGCCGCCGACGCCTGTAGCAAAGCCGGCGAGATTGGCGCCCTGCTTCGCCGGGAGGGTCTGTATTCCTCACTCCTATCGAAGTGGCGCCAGCAACGCGATGCCAGTGCTCTGGCCGGTTTGTCGAAGAAGCGTGGTCGCAAGCGTCGACCGGAATCTGCTGAGGCCCGCCGGGTCGCGGAGCTTGAGCGTGAGAATGCTCGGCTCAAGCATCAGCTGTACAAAGCCGAGACGATCATCGATGTCCAAAAAAAACTTTCCCGGCTGCTAGGGATCGAGCCGAGCGAGAGCCAGCCATGAGCGCTGTGGCGCCGCTGGCCGAGACGGTGGGGGTGCAAGCAGCCTGCGTCGCCTTGGCGGTCCCCAGAGCCACTTTTTATCGCCGCCGTCGGCAGCAGAGCGCAGGGCCGCAGCTATCAACGCGGCCTCGACCGCCGCTGGCATTGACGCCCGCTGAACGCCAGGAGGTCCTCGATGTGTTGCACTCGGAGCGCTTCGTCGACCGCTCGCCGCGTCAAGTCTGGGCGGCGCTGCTGGACGAGGATCAGCGCCATATCTGCTCGGTGCGCACCATGTACCGGGTCCTGGAGTCTGAGGGCGAGCTGCGCGAGCGACGCCGTCAGCGGCGTCATCCCAACTACACCAAGCCCGAACTGCTGGCCACAGGGCCGAACGAGGTGTGGTCGTGGGACATCACCAAGCTCAAGGGCCCGGTGAAGTGGACCCACTACTACCTTTACGTAATTCTGGACGTCTTCAGCCGCTACATCGTCGGCTGGATGCTCGCCTCCCGCGAGTCCGGAGGACTCGCCAAGCGGTTGATCGCCGACAGTGTTGAGAAGCAAGGTGTTGAGCGAGATCGACTTACCTTGCACTCGGACCGCGGTTCGAGCATGACATCCAAGCCAGTGGCTCTACTGCTGGCCGATCTCGGGATGACACGGTCGCTGAACCGGCCCTACACGAGCAACGACAATCCGTTCTCTGAGGCCCAGTTCAAGACGCTCAAGTACCATCCGAGCTTTCCCGACCGCTTCGGATCACTGGAAGATGCACGAGCGTTCTGCCGCTCGTTCCTCGGCTGGTACAACACGCAGCACTACCACACAGGACTCGGTTTGTTGACGCCAGAGACCGTCCACTACGGCCTCACGGCCTCAGTGCTGGAGCAACGTCGAGAAGTCCTCGCCGCCGCCTCAGCCGCTCATCCAAGCCGCTTCAAGCGGCGAACGCCGGCTTTGCCGGAGCCCAGTGGCGAGGTCTGGATCAACCCGCCGATCACCACCACCAGCACTGACCCAGCCGATACCGAGAACGAGGTGACACACCGCGTAGACGACGACGCACCAGGCGAGACACCTGCCTGCGCGCCCTCGTTGAAAGCGATGGTGCCGGAGCCACTACCGATTCCGTACTAATTCCCAGAAGAAAGTGTCTCATTCTCATTGACACATTCCGCATGACCTGCGCAATGTCCGCTGCTGGAAACAGGAAGGTGAAGGGAGAAATCCCTGCTACGGGCTGCCCTCGTAGCTCCAGAACGTGGAATTGGAGCCATTCTTTCTTACCTTCAGCTGACGCCTCACGTACAAATTCCTCGAGCGCCGAAGCGTTGCTGCGCGAAGATGCTGTCTCGGCGAGGTCTATCCCTGTCGCTTGTACAGCCTGACCGTCGCCCAGTAGCCGGCGGAACGCCAGGATTCCCAACAACCCGCGCCACTGCGCCACCGTTCGTGATCTGCCAGTCTTGTCAGATAGGAGCTTGGTTTCGAACAGATAGGCTCTCGCCCAGGGCGAGGAGATCGGATTAAACAAGGCCGCGTCTCCGTCACCCACCTTGAGCCCATCTCCTATCTTGGCGAGAAGCTCTCGGCCGCCGTGGGTAAACTCACCAGCATGGGCGAAGACCTCCGGCTCCCACTCCAGACGCGGCAGATAGCGGCTCTGTACGCTTGAGTCATGATCGCGGACTACTCCAGGTTGGACAACGCCGACCTGCGCCAGGTTGGCTTGCACTAACCCCTGTACCGCCGGAGAGGCAAAGAAGAGCAAACGACCTAGGGGTGAGCGGCGTGCGTCGCTGCCCATCAAATCTGTGGGGGAGATACGATCCATCGCCGTGCAGATCTGGTGGTAGTAGTCTTCTTCGGCTTCTCCGATCATCAGCAATGAAGGTAGAAGGGCAGCGCTGGCCCCAAGGTCAGTGTTCGGATCGATGGCCTTGAGCTGATCCGGACCCAAGGCCAATAGGCTCGGGTGGTCACTGCTTCCATTCCCGGAGGGCACCGAGCGCAAGACCTCTGTGAGCCAACGAAGGTACTCGTCGCAAGCGTCCTCTATGATCCTCCTATCGTCGGCAGGCAACGAACGCTGAACTCCTTCTTCGTACCAGGGGTATCCCTCAAACCGTCCGTTGTGTAGCCCCGGCAATAAGTGACCACGGAGAAAGCTAGTTAGAATAGTCAGCTCCAAGAAGCCCGATCGGACGCGGTCCTTCTCGCTTTTCCCCTCAACAGGCAGAGTTCCCCAGTTGATACCCAATTGCCGACGGCTCTCTCCGTCCCCGCTCTTGACAGTGGACTCTACATACGAGCAGACGCCCGAACGATGCTCGCTGGAAGTGAAGAAATCAAGCGCTGCAAGGGCGGTCGTCCACTCTACATAGTGAGCTCTGTGGAGCTGCTGATTGCCACCCTCGGCAGCACTGTCGCAAGTGACATGGAGCTGCGGGGCTCCCAACAAGTAGATTCGCTCATATTTTGGCAGGTGGCGCGAGTAGTGCTGAAGAATCGACCTCGCGTGAGAAATCAACCTGTTGACTTGCGGACCGTTCTCTCCTTTGTTGCCTTCTCCTCGCCATTGGAAGTATGGACCCACGAAGGCGGCGCCCAGGCAAAGCTGTGTTTGGCGAGTTGCGAACTCTGGCCTGACGCTGGCCAGTTCATCGCTAGCCAGAAATGCGGGCATGAACGGCAACCCCGAGGCACCCGTGCCACCGAAGACGGAACCCACCACGAAAATTCTCGTCGGCTGGCCATGTTGCAACTCTTCAGCGAGTGCATTCACCGTGCGGCGAAGCCCGCTCTCTTCGTCGCTTAGGCTAGCTCGCAACAACCGACGGAGAATCAGCGAACCAATCTCGGGGTGTTGATAGCAGCCCTTGCTGAGATCGAGTTCCTCATACTCGCTCGAATAAAAAAGGCGCAGGAAGCGCTGCCCGCCTTCGCTTACAGACGACCACTGTAAAGCCTCACCAAAGGTCATTGCCGCCTCGGGCGCCTTCCAGACTTGAAGCTCCATCTTATCTCTGAACATCCTCCCTTCCGAAGCGTGGCCATGCAACTCGCGGTATCGAGTGATGATCTCTCGGGTTCGATCGAGATTGCCGTTGCTCTGGTCGAGATCAATAAGTAGAAAGCGGAGCTTCTCCCTGAACGCTCCGGTTGCGCCAAGATGAGCTATAGCCTCGGCGCAGCGGGCACCAGTACCACCGATCGCGATCACCGTATATGTCATTCTGAGTCTCCAATCTCGTCCCAGGACCGAGGCTGGCGGGGAACAGGGGGCCACAGAGCCCGCCTGCCAGACCAGCGGTAAACCCTTAGAAAGTTCCAAGTAAGGCCGTACCAGCCCACCAAGCAAAGAGTCAAGAGCAGGCAATGCCGGAGACTCAACCACAGAGAGAGGCCGGTCCAGACCTTGGCACCACCAACACTGCTACCCTTCCAGGCGAAGACCACCTCCCAAAGGACGAGAACAGCCAGCCCGCACACCAGAGTGACTTTTCTCACCTGACTCGGATAGTGCTGGTCAGATCGATGTCTGATCGTTCGCAAAAAGGCTACGCTCGCAGCTGCTGCGATTGCGACATACAGCAAGGTACTCGGAAACATCCCAGCCAAGATCTGATCCTGCTCAAGTCCACTTAGCCCTTCTTCATTGCAACCAACAACGAACAGCAAGGGTAGGATTAACCCAAAGGATCGAGAAACGCTTCTTCGAAGATTTCTGGCCATGACGTTCAGTTCCTCCTGCGATACGAATGGCTCACGGGCGATATACCGTCAGATAGAGTTCGGGCGCCGAGCCCTCCGCCGCCACCCGCTCTAGATGGGCTGCGGTCAACGCTCCGATCAGCTCAGCAAACCGATAGGTTCTGTGGGTCTGCGATGGTTCTGAATCGTCTACGGTTGATAGCCTGTAGACCTCAGGGCGGAGCTCCCGAATCCGCGGCACGAGACGAATCCTATAGAGGCCGGACTTCAGGTCAATTCCGCCAATGTTAAGGCTTATTTTGACATCCGTCGGTTCAACAGCTATATCTGGTACGTCGATTGCGGACGAATCGCCTGTCAGTTCCGAGGCCGGTTCAACCGCTCGAGAAAGCGCACTCTTTCCGGTGAGCCCTCTCAGTTGCTTCACCAGAGGAGCTAGCCCCGCCTGGCTACCGGAGGCGGCGAGCTCGAGGTAGTAGGTCCGCTCTTCCAACTGAGCTCGGTGGAAGGCATCGATGGCCGCGAGAATAAAGAATGGGGCCAGCTCACGATCGCTATCGCTCAAGACATCAATCTGGCGGCGGCTAGCGGCTAGACTCGCGCAGTAGAGTCGGCGCGGCTGGGCACAAAGGCTGTTCAGTGCCCGCCACTGCAGTTCTTCTCCGGTGTTTGCTCGCCGAGCCAAGAAGGAACTGCTCGATCGGTACAGCCGGGAGAGGTCCTCAGAGCAGGTTCGGCTGCCGATCAGAGGTTCGAAATCCACGGCACGTCGCGCCAGAGAAGACTCGCTGTATGCCACCGGCGGCACCACTTGGGCGACAGTGGAGCTTTCCGACACCCACGGCTGCCAACCACTGTTCTGCTTGAGTTCATGGCGCTCGAGTTCCACCACCCAATCGAGCAGGTCGGCTGGGAAGCTGGGTGCTAATGCTGGGCGCACAGTGGCGACAAATGGGGAGGTGACCTTCGTCGACTCGACCATCAGCCAGGGCCAGCCACCTTCCATGTCGTAGTTTGGCACTGGGTCAAACTCAACTGTTGATACCCCTATGTGAGTCTTAGCGGCAGGCGCAAGCAGATAGGAATATACTTCTCCTGATTCGCCGCTCTTCAAGACACTTTCTAGGGAATAATGGAGATCCGCAGAGGGGCTGAGCACGAAGACGTAGAACGGTCTTTCTACCCTACCGCAGTGGAAGGGGATAAGCTGGCTCCCCCGCTTGACCGCACGCGATTCAGAGTGAAACCAGCGTTCCGCCTCGGCACAGTACGAGCTACCAAGGATCTCGCATGGAATTCCGTAGAACTCACTGGTAAGCGCGAAGATGCCAAGGACCCAACCGTCGTCGAGCAGTGCGTTTAGCGCTTCCACAACCGGTAGCACCCCGGCGGCCTCGGCCGGCGAGAAGACGGCGTCTGTAACCAGCACTAGTGGGCGAGGATCTTCTTCGCTTGCCAACGCGCGGAACAGCAGGTCGTCGTGGTTGTTGGCTCCGCTATAGCTGGCGGGGTTTTCGAACTCGCGGCCAAGACCCAGCGGTTGGGGTACCAAGAGGTTCTCAAGAGACGCCCCAAGTCCCGCGGATCGCAGACCATGACTCAGCAATTGGTGATTCGGCAGCCTTGCAGCGAGTTCTCGCAAACTGCGGTTAAACCGACTCAAGGGCTGCCCGTCTGGGGCCGCGAATCCCGCCATTGACTTCGTCCAATCCACTACTAGGCGGGACCTACCCACTGGCACCGGCGGCTGAACGGCAACTTGCAACTCGGTCTGGATCACGTGTCGGGAGGCCCGCGCAACTCGCATCCTGTCACTGTCGAACATGCCGCAAGTCGCTAGCAGCAGCGCGCAGCTTACGACCACCAGGCCGCCTGTGATGTCGTGTCGCTGCCGCGGTGGCGTTTTTCTTCCTTTATTGACAGCCATTCCTTGAGTACTCCACTTGACTAGGTACTATCCAGAGCGAGATCTGCCTCTTCGAGGGACCATCGATCTTGCTGGGAACTCTCGGGGTTGAGTTCTTTGGGGATCGCGAGGCTGGTGCCTGGTGCTGAAAGACCTGCAAATCCAAACGTCAAGACGCCCAAGAAGGACAAGAGAGGGCTCTAGGCGGAGTAGACCGCTGGCCCATATCGATGTAGTCGCCTGGTGAAGGACCCACACAGAATCCAAGGCTGACAACAGCAGGCAAATCACCTATACTGTCGGCGTTCGTACAACAATGAAGATGGATGCCTTGAGGGAGCGGCGCCAACACGTTCCATTGGTCCTTCCCGGCACTCGTGCGAGCGGGGGTTCCAATGGGCAGTTCCGCAAAACCTCAGTTGGAGCGTCCTGGGCCGCCATTGCGTGGGAAGGACTCCGGGGCTCAGCACGGCTGACTCCCCCCCTTAGATGACCAAACTCACCGCAGACAGCGAGATCACCGAACTACTTCTAGCTTGGCGCAACGGCGAGCCGGAAGCACTCGATCGTCTGGCCCCCCTTGTTTTGGACGAGTTGCGCAAGATCGCGACAAGCCGGCTCAGAAGCGAGCGGGACGACCACACTCTCCAGCCGACAGCCCTGGTCAACGAGGTCTTTATACAGCTCATCGACAAGCAACGAGTCCATTGGAAGAACCGGGTCCACTTCTTCGCCGTTGCTGCCAAAATGATGCGCCACATTCTGGTCGACCACGCTCGCAGCCTGGGAACCCAAAAACGCGGCGGAGGTGTGCTGACAATTTCCATCGAAGACGCCCACAAACTGGGCCGGGAGCGTGGTATCGATTTGATCGCCCTTGATCTGGCTCTCGACAAGTTGGAGTTGATGGACAAACGACAAGCCCAGGTAGTCGAGATGCGTTTCTTCGCCGGCCTCGAAGTCAAGGAGGTCGCCGCAGAGCTCAGTATCTCGGCTACCCAAGTCAAACGAGACTGGCGAACTGCCAAACTCTGGCTGATCCGGGAGCTGACCGACACCTCACCTTCGAAGACTTAGACTAAGCCGTCGCTTCAAACCGAGCGCGCCAAGACTCACCATAGAAAGGCTCTCAGTCTTGGTCTCCCAACATGAAGGATCTCGCATATACCCGTAGGCACAACACTATCTAGTCACGGATCTCGTCTACCACAGACGGTCCTAACGGTATGGAGTCCCGTGGAACCGAAACGTTGGCAGCTCGTAAAGCATATTCTCGATCAAGCACTCGACGTTGAAAAAGGTGAGCTGCCGTCCCTAATGGTAGCGCTATGCCATGACGACAAAGCGTTGCAGCGAGAAGTGGAGTCGCTGCTCAGGGGACGTGAGAAGGTAGATCGATTCTTCGATGACCCTCTTCTAAGGCTGCGGTTTGCTGATACTACTGACTTCTCCTCTATCGAGCATCCGGATGAGCAGCAGGGGTTCCGCATCGGTCCCTACGAGCTACGCGAGCCCATTGGGCGAGGCGGCATGGGTGCGGTCTATCTGGCGACCCGAATCGACCAAGAGTACGAAGGACAAGTCGCGATCAAGATTCTCAAGCGTGGCATGGACTCCGCTGAGATCGTCCACCGCTTCCGCAACGAGCGGCAGATTCTCGCCAACCTAAATCACAACCATATCGCGCGCCTCTATGATGGCGGCACCACCGACGATGGTCGCCCCTATCTGGTGATGGAGTACGTCGACGGCACCACCGTCGACGTCTACTGCGATCAGCACCGGCTGTCCGCCTATCAACGTCTCAAGATTTTTCTCCAGATCTGCGAGGCCGTGGACTTCGCCCACCGCAATTTTGTCGTCCATCGGGATCTCAAACCGGGAAACATACTGGTCACTGTCGATGGCGTGCCCAAGCTCCTGGACTTCGGCATCGCCAAGCTTCTCGCTCCAGAGGTAGGCAGTAATTTTACCGCCGACCAAGGCTTGCGCATCATGACGCCTGCATACGCCAGCCCGGAACAGATCCGGGGCGAGGCAGTCACCACTGCCAGCGATACCTACTCGCTCGGCGTATTACTATACGAGCTTTTGACGGGACGGCGTCCGTTTCACCTGCCCACCAGTCAGTGGGTTGAAGCGGCCCGGTTGTTGGAGGAACAGGAGCCCGTACCCCCGAGCGTCGTCGTGAGTCGCCACCAGGAGATGCTACTCCCTGACGGTAGCAAGAAATCGATCACGCCAGAGCAAGTCAGCGAGAACCGTTCCACCAGCCCTGGCAAGCTACGGAAGCTGCTACTCGGAGACATCGACAGTATCCTTATCAAGGCGCTTAAAAAGAATCCGTCCGATCGGTACAGCTCAGCGGCGGATTTGCTCGACGACCTGAGGCGGTTCCTCAGTGGCAGACCGGTATCTGCGCAACGACTGACCGTCGGCTACAAAACAGCCAAGTTCCTGCGGCGCCACCGAGTCGCCATCGGCGTCCTGTTAGCCGTATTCCTCGCTCTCGGCAGCGTTCTGTATGCAGGCATGCAGCGCGCCAAAGCGGAACGAGAGCTCCTGCACAGCATGGATCAGCAGAAAAAGGCGCGATTGGAAACGCGAAAAGCGGAAAAGCTCGAAGACTTCTTAATCCTGTTCCTGTCCGGGTCAGATCCGGACAAGGAACGCTGGCGCAACGCTCGCCTGCGCGATGTGCTCGACCGCGGCGCCGCGCTCGTACCGGACGAACTCGACTCCATTCCCGAAGTACAAAGTACCTTGAGCAGTACGATCGGCCGCGTGTACCACAGCCTCGGACTGTTCTCGAGGGCGCGACCGCTGTTGGAAGCTAGCCTCAGGGCACGACTGGAGATACTTGGTCCGCAACACGAGCAAGTAGCGTACAGCGAAATCCATCTAGGCCGCCTCTACACCGATCTCCGCCTACTCGACCGCGCCGAGGAGCTGACCCGGCGGGGTCTGCGGAGCCTGCGCAACGCGGACAGCGCCCAGCAGCCATGGATTCTCAAGGCCGAGAACAATCTGGCCGCGATTTTCCAGATGCGTGGAGATCTTGCCGCCGCCGAGACCTTGTACCTGAAGGTTCTCAACCGGAAACGCAAGTTCCATGGTAAAGAACATCCTGCTGTCGCATTGGGGCTTCACAATCTAGCAGCTGTGGTTGCGGAACAGGGACGTTACGAGGAGGCCAAAGAACTCTATACACAGTCCATCGCGATGAGGGAAGTCTTAGGGACCACTGAATCGCAGAGTATGGCGAAAACTCTGAGCAACTTAGGAGTACTAATGCAAAGCCAGATGGACCTTGATAAAGCATCTGATCTCTTTCACAGAAGCCTTGGAATCCGTAGACGACTCTTCCCGCGCGGCGACAATCGCGGCATCGCCATTACCCTGAACAACTTGGGAGTAACGCAGCATCTGCTCCGCGACTTGGAGATGGCAGGAGAGAGTTTTGACAGTGTGCTTGAGATACTAGAAAAGGCAGGTAGCGAGGGAGTTCTACTTGGTATAGTTCTCCGCAATCAAGCCAGTCTTATCGTTGACGAAGGGGCCTTCGATCGTGCCGACCTCAAAATCCGACAGGCAATTAGAATACTCGAGAGGAATTTGCAAGACGACTCTTGGCGTCTCGCAGACGCCCGAAGCGTCCTCGGCGGTGTCTTGACAGGAATGGAAAGGTTTACCGAAGCAGAACAACTGTTGACGGATACTTTGAAAATCCTCCGGGCCCAGAGCGCCGCATGCCCAAGGCAGTTTCGTGAGGCAAGCCAGAGACTACGTGATCTCTATACTAAGTGGGACAGGTCAGATGCGTCCCGGAGTCTGTAGAGAACAGACAACGGCACAGAGCTTCCGTTTGATTCAGGGTTGGGTTAACCAACTTTGTAGGCAGGGCTCCTACCTAATTGGAATCGAGTTGGAATGCGAAGGGACCGTCGGCACATAAATCTGCCTGGCTAGCAAACGCGATGTTTCGGCCATCGACCTCGAACTCAAGCAGAGTGTGATCTTCCAGTGCACATTGATTCCCTCCCTTGGCGACCAGAGAGCCCGCAAAGCCTCCAGCACCACCGCTGGCAGCAGTCACCATGAGTCAGTGGTCTGCCGAGCGGCAGCTACTCCGCCACCGGCCCGGCCACTTACAGGTCGGCCCGGCCTGATCCAGCGCGAAACTCGTTACGCCCTCAAACTAGAGGTCGAAACCTTGCGCTCAGCCCTCGAACCCCGCATCTTGGGGACTTCATCGGTGATCGAAAAAATGCTCCAGCTGATCGAACGGGCCGCCCCCACCGATGCCCGAGTACTGATCTGTGGCGAATCGGGGACCGGCAAAGAACTGGTCGCCGACGCCCTGCACCGGCAGAGTCCGCGCCACGGCAAACCCTTTATCAAACTCAACTGCGCCGCCGTGCCCGAACAACTGATCGAAGACGAATTGTTCGGCCACGTCAAAGGAGCCTTCACCGACGCCCGTGGCGCCAAACCGGGCCTGTTCGAGGAGGCCGACGGTGGCACCTTGTTCCTCGACGAGATCGGCGACATGGGCTACCAGCTCCAGGCCCGCCTGCTGCGGGTGCTCGAAGACGGCCGGGTGCGGCGGGTCGGCGACACCCAGGATCGGGCGGTCGATGTGCGGGTGCTGGCCGCCACCCACCGCGACCTGCTGCAGACCGTTGCGGATGGCGCTTTTCGCGAGGATCTATACTTCCGCCTCGCCGCTCTGCCCATCGACGTGCCCGCCCTGCGCGAGCGGGAAGGCGATCTCAGGCTGCTCTTTCTGCACTTCCTCGACCACTTCAGTCGCCATCACCGGATGCGCCCACGGCAAGTCGCCGAGCCGGTGTTCGGGGTGATCAAAAACTACGCCTGGCCCGGCAACGTGCGCGAGCTACGCAATGTCTGCGAGCGCCTGGTGGTCTTCGGCTGCGACCCGGTGACCCTTGATCAACTACCGCCAGCCCTGTTCGCCGATGGCCGCCAAGGCGATGCCAACCTGCTGCGCCTCGAGCAGACCTTCCCGCCGATCCCCCTGCGCGAACTCAAGACCCGGGTCGAGAGGGAGTACATCGAGAGCGTGCTGCAACGCGCCCGGTGGAACTTCACCGCCACCGCCAAGCATCTCGGCATTCAGCGCACCTACCTACACCAGAAGGTGAACACGCTGGGGATCAGCCGACCTGAGAACGGTGCCGAGGCGGAGGGCTGAATCTACGACCGGTCGCCCTGATTCGACCGCCCGGCAGCGCCCCATCCGCGACACTGGCTACTTCTGTTTCATCGGTCCCGTAATGTCGAAGCGATCGTCAAAGTGATCGACGCCTGCGGCTCCCAGTTCGACAACTTCTGGGTAGTCACTGCCAGCTTGACCAACGTCGAAGCCTCTTTGCTGGTACTTGACCGCCAGAGCGGCGAAGTGCGGACCTACCGCAATCCACCAGGGCACCCCCTTCACACCGATTCAGGATACTTCGGCTCTTGCCACCTGCCCCTGACAGCCTTGCCCCAACAGGATCGGTAGGAGCTCCCCTTCCGCGCCTATCCCAACGGGTAGTGTCAAGCTCGCCGGCTCGTTCTACAATCCGCGACTATCATGGCTGAGACTTCCCAAACTTCTTCTCCCAACCCCGGTACCCGTTCCGCAGCCCATCCTGGGTCCAAGATCGGCGTCGCGGTGTCCAGAGTTTTCGACAACCTATCGCCCGACGAGCCGCAGAAGGCGGCGCGCACGGCCCGCCGGCAGCTGAAGAAAAAAGAGACCAAGCGGGTAGTACAAGCGGCGTTGGAACGCTACTTTGCAAGTGAAGATCTGAAGCCCTATCAGGCCGAGCTGATCAAGTTGCAGCAGCACATCGAGGCCACCGGCAAGAAGATCATCATCCTCTTCGACGGTCGCGATGCTGCCGGCAAGGGCGGCACCATCCGCCGCGTCACTCGCTACATGAACGAGAAACGCTACCGCGTGGTGGCCCTGGGCAAGCCGACCAAAGAGCAGAAGACCGAGCTGCACATGAAGCGCTACATCGAGCAGCTTCCCCACGCCGGCGAGATGGTGCTCTTCGACCGCAGCTGGTACAACCGGGCGATGGTCGAACCGGTCATGGGTTTCTGTAGCGCCAAGCAGTATCGCGACTTCATGCGCCGAGTCACGGGCTATGAAGAGCGCCTCTTGACCGATGCCACGACTCATTTGATCAAGCTCTACTTCTCGGTCTCCAAAGACGAGCAGAATCGCCGCTTCGACCGGCGCCGCAACGATCCCCTGCGGCATTGGAAGTTGAGCGAAGTGGATCTGCAAGCCCAGGATCTATGGGACGAATTCACCGAGAAGAAGTTTCGTCTGCTACAGAAAACTCATACCGAGAAGACCCCGTGGTACATTGTTCGGTCGGACCAAAAGCACTTGGCTCGCCGAGAGACCATCAAACTGATTCTCAAGCTGATCCCTTATCGGGGACGCAGCCGCAAGCTCAGCTTCGACCTCGACCCAGAGGTAGTGATCCCCGGCGACGAGGAGATCCGACTGATGCGCAGGCAGCGGCGCCGACACGGTAGGTTCTTGGCCTAGAAGCACCCGCGAAGCCGACCACTGCAATCGCCCAAACTCACAGGTAACCACCGCATGACCGAGAAAGAGAAAGAGAAAGAGAAAGAGAAAGAGCCGGCCGCTGGCGATGACCTCATCGACAAGAGACTGAAGTACAGCGAGGACCTCCGCGGTTTGCAAGTCGAACTGCTCAAGTTCCAGAACCACGTCAAAGACCAGGGTCTGCGGGTTGTGTTGCTCTTCGAGGGGCGGGATGCCGCCGGCAAGGGTGGCACCATCAAACGCTTTACCCAGCACCTCAACCCTCGCGGCGCTCGGGTTGTAGCCCTAGAGAAACCTAGTGATCGCGAGCGAACGCAGTGGTTCTTCCAGCGCTATGTAGCCCATCTTCCTGCAGCTGGTGAGATCGTTTTTTTCGATCGCTCGTGGTACAACCGCGCCATGGTCGAGCCGATCATGGGGTTTTGCAACGACGAGCAGAACAAGCGCTTCTTAAAGGATGTGCCGCAGTTTGAGAAACTGCTAGTCAAAGATGGCATTCTTCTGTTCAAATATTATTTCTCTGTATCGAAGGAAGAGCAGCTACAGCGCTTCGAATCGCGCACCAATGATCCCCTAAAGCAGTACAAAATTTCGCCAGTGGACCGCGAGGCGCAGAATTTGTGGAACCAATACACGGTAAAGAAATTCCAGATGCTCGGAGAATCCAACCGCTCCCTGACCCCCTGGACGATCATTCGTTCGGACAATAAGAAACGGGCTCGGGTGAATTGCATCAGACACTTTCTGAGCCAGGTCGATTTTCCAGCTAAACCCGACCCTGAGCGCTTCACCACCGACCCAGAGGTCGTCATCTCCGGCATCGATGAGCTCAAGTTCCTCGAAGACAACCTCTTCGATATCCGCAAGTAGTCCCCCCAGGCCCGGTACTTCAACCGGACCCACAACGACTTCGAATTGAACGAGTCTGGGAGTGCGGGAGTCCCAGGAAGGCGAAACGCAACATTATTTTCAAGAATTTCCGTGGGTTTTCGGAGTCCCGCCAATCCGCCACCGGCGACCGGGCACTGGGAAATGACGGCGGAGGCTGCGTATCGCCAAGAACAGGGGTACAATGAGCCCATGAAGCCGATCCGTGATCAGGCCCTGCTCGACCGCATGGAGAGGATGTTCGACCTCTGCGACGCCGCTGAAGACCTGATGCGGCAGAATATCCGCCGTCGCCACCCCGAGTTCAGCGACGCAGAAGTCGAGCAGCGCATCGCCGCTTGGTACCTAGACCGCCCGATCGAACTCGACGAGCACGTCGCCGGCCCCTACCAGCGCCTTGGCTCACTCCTATGAGCCTCCTAACCCGCGGCTTGATTCAGCTGGATGCTGATCTGCGGGCCCTTGACCTGAGGTGGGCTGTGATCGGTGGACTGGCGGTATCAGTCCACTCGATTCCCAGAACTACCGAGGACCTGGACGCTGCATTAGCGGTCACCGGAGACCCTCAAGCTGAGCAAGTCACAGGGGATCTGCGCGCCCGAGGCTACCGCCTGATGACCCCACCCATCGAGCAGACCGAGACTGGTAGGTTGGCCACGGTTCGCTTCCACGCTCCACCGCACGCCAGCCACCACCTGATCGTAGACTTGATGTTCGCCTCTTCCGGTATCGAGCGCGAGATCGTCGCAGCTGCCACAAAACTTGAGGTTCTGCGGCAAGTCGTCGTGCCCGTCATCTGCCTTGGACATCTCCTGGCCTTGAAGATGTTGGCCAGCCGGCCGCAGGATCTGGCGGACATTCAGCGGTTGCTAGAGACTGCAACGAGCGAAGATCGGCGACAGGCTGAGGATGCCTTGGAGCTGATCTCCCGACGAGGGTTCGACCGCGGCAAGAACCTGCAGACCAATTTTGCGCAGCAGCTGGCGCTGTTCAACGAAAGCAAATCCGGATGAGCGGTACCGACATCAAGGATCCCTTCTACCAAAATATTTTTCAAGCGCTGGAATCGAAACGCTTCGACCCGCTCACCTTCGAAGCTTGCATGTGCGACTTGTTGCGGGGCGCGCCCTTCGACGATCTGGTGCCGGTCCCCGGCGGCAGCGATAGTGGCACGGACGGCGCCTTCGCGGATGGGAAGGGCGAAGCATATCCACTGATCACTACCACCGGTCAAAACGTGATCGGCAACCTCACCCGTAGCCTGGATTCCTACCTGAAGAAAGGCGGTAGGCGCCGAAAAGCGGTGCTCGCCACATCGGTCGCTCTGACCCCCAAACGCAGAAGAAACCTCGAAGAACGCGCCAGGGAAAAGGGTTTCGTGCTCTGCCAGGTTGTCGAGCAACTAGGCATCGCCGATCGCCTCTACCGGAGTCCACACTGGTGCAAGGAGTTGCTCGGGCTCGCCGGTACACCACCAGCACTGTCGATCGTACCTCTGCGACGCCGACCACACATTGAGATTGAGCTGATCGGCAGAGACGCTGACCTTGAGTGGCTGAGGACTACCGCTGGAGATCGGGTGCTATCTGGCCAACCGGGGGCTGGCAAGACCTTTCTCTTGCAACAGCTGGTCAAAGAAGGGGGCGGACTCTTCTTGACCAGCGACGATCACAACGAGATAGCCAACGCGCTGCGCAGCCAGCAACCGAGGGTGGTGATTGTCGACGACGCTCACCAGGGCCCCGAGCTGCTCATATACCTACGTCATCTGCGCGAGAGCCTGGACTCATTCTCGATCATTGCCAGCACTTGGATTAGCGGCCGGGAAGCGGTAGCCAGGGCGCTGGAAGCGCCTGATGAGCAATGCCGTCAGCTTGAACTCTTGACCCGCGAGCAGATCCTTGAGATCTACCGACAGGCCGGGGTCGATGCACACGATGATCTCCTCCGTGAGCTGGTCGACCAAGCGTCGAACAAACCCGGCCTGGCGGCCACCCTGGCACGGTTCTGGTTGCGGGGCTCATGGCGCGTGGTGCTCGGGGGCAAAGCGCTGAGCCAGGCACTGATTCCCGATCTTCGCCAGCTCATGGGCAAAGGCACAACCGATCTCTTGGCGGCGCTCGGAATCGGCGGCGAGGCTGGCATGGTGCCGCATAAAGTCGGGAAACTCCTCGGACTCAGCAAAGTGGAGACCCGCGAGATTGCGAACGGCCTCGCCACGGGCGGCGTTCTCTTCGAGAACGGACAAAACCTCGTGGTGAGACCCGACGCGCTCCGCTCAGCTTTGCTGTCAGAGGTCTTCTTCAGTGGCTCGCCTACCGATCACAACTTTCTACCCATCCTTGAACTCGCACCCGATCGTTCCGCTGCTATCGTGGCGCTGGTCACCGCCGCACGCACCGGCGCCCAAATCCCAAAACTACAGCAGCTGATCCACGAGAGCGACTCCATCTACGCCTGGCAAGGTTACGCCGCTCTGGGCGAGCAAGAAGCTCGATGGGCGCTGACTCACTACCCTGGATCGGTCATCAACATCGCGCGGGAAGCGCTGGATCAAGCAGCTCCAAGCGCCATTGAGAAGCTCCTGGTAGCTGCCGCCAATGGCCAGCCGGCGGCGGGCGAGCCGGCGTACTCCTGCCTCAGGAAGTGGCTCCAGGAGATACAGATCGCACCTGCCAAGTCGATCCGGCGGCGCCAGCTGCTGATGGATCAAGCCGAGCGCTACCTCAAGTGCGATGGAGACCCGCTGGTTGCCGTACGGGCCTTTCTCCTGACGCTGACTCCGATCTGCGCGGAGACCACGGTCGACCCTGGTCTCGGCAAGAGAATCACTGACAGGTACCGCCTGCTGCCCGTCGAACAGCTGTCGGAGATCCTGAGCATCTGGAAGAAAGGACAGAAGATCATCGGCGATATCGACAGCGAAGTCTGGTCGTCTCTGAGCGGTGCGCTGTTGGACTGGATTCAACCTGGACGAGCCTGCATCACCAATGTACCGGCAGACCACTTTCAAGTCATGCAGGAAATCGCCAGAGTCATGCTGCAAGATCTGGCTCTACTGATTGGTGCTAACCCCAGCCTGGCGACTGGGCTCTCACGACTGGCGAGCAAAATCGGGCATGAGTTAGAGGTGGGCATTGATGGAAACTTCGACTTGATCTTTCCCGATCCGGCGATGATCCAGCCCAGTCCCAACGAGGAGCCGCTCCGGCAGCTGGCCCGCCGGTGGAGCGAGACGATGCGGCCAGCCGAGATTGCGGACTGCCTGGCCACCTACCAGCAACAAGCTGACCTGATCGGTCACCGGCTGTCCGGTCGGCAAATCAGGTTCTGTGAGCTACTGGCCACTGAAGCGCCCGAGCCCATCCGTTGGCTGGACGCTTTCCTGGCCCGCGGTCTCGCCGGCAACCTCTTCCATCCACTCCTGGAGCGGATCGCCGAGTACAAGCCGCCAGGCTGGCAGAGATCCTTCGACAAGGTGCTCGCCATCGGGGACCAGTCGTGGGCAGCCATCGATCTGATCTTGCGTAGGCAGGCCCACTCAGGAGCTCTCCTGAGCAAAGCCCTGGAGCTTGGCGTGCTCTATCCGCAGCTGATCGAAACTCTCTGCCTGCGACGAGAGATTCCGCTTGCCACTTTGAAGAAGCTACTCCAACATCCGAACCGGGAGCTTGCATTGACCGCTGCTATCGGCGAATGGGCCGCCAAATCCGACGGCAAAGTGCGTCCAGAGATCGAAGAGGCGTGGCGCCAGGCGATTCTCGACTTCGATCCCGGCGGCAGCGGTGGCAGAGCGGGAAACGAAGCGCGGCTCTACTGGATGGAGCAGATTCTGCGCCGCAACCCCGACCTTGAGTATGCCTGACTTCAGAAGCTAAACCGCGACACCCAGCGCCGCGGCTCGAAAGGCGGGATCGCCAGCGGCTCCAGCAGCTCAGTGCCGGGCTCGAGGAGTTGGCGGAAGTCGACCTTCTCGCCAGTGCGGTAGAAGTGCTCGAGGTAACGCCAATCGGCGGCCGACCAATCACCCAGCCATTGATCGAAATCCGCCAGGCCCGCCTCGCGGAAAAGCTGCAAGGCGTAGCGCGCCGCTTCTTGCTCGTAAAGCCGCACTTTTTCCAGCAAATGCGCCGGCGGTTTCTACACCCCATAGCGAGTGCCGAGTTCGCGAGCATCGTAGTCCACCGCCCACTGCACGGTGTGGCCGAAGAGGTGGGCCAGGATAAATACCGCCAAGTCAAAATCCAGATCTTAGTCGACCCGGATCGATACGCCATCGAAGTCGCCGGTGTTGGGAGCGACCACATCGGAGATCATCACCGGCAAACCATATCGACGCTCGATGTGGCGCTCCAACCGGTCGTAAGCTTGCTTGAGGTTCAACTTGCGACCCATCCAAGTCACTGTTTCTTGAGCGGTGACGGTCATCCTTCGCTGCCCAAGTCCAGGACTTGAACGGTCATTCGCTGGCGCAGGGTGGCAGCTTGCGCAGCGATCTGCTCGGGGGCAGTTCCCCCCTCTGAAGTGCGCCGCTCGGCGGCACGGCGGGGATCGAGCACCTCGCTCAAGTCGGTGGCCAGGGTCGGGTGGAAGCGGCCGGCGATCTCCGGAGTCAGGGCCAACAGATCGGTGCCCTGCTCTTCACACCAGCGGACGATCTGGCCGACGACCTCGTGCGCCTGACGGAACGGTACTCCCTCGGCGGACATCAGGTCGGCAAGTTCTGTGGCGAGGCTGAAATCCCCCTGCAGAGCCGCCTCGAAACGATCTCTTCGCACCTCCAAAGTGCGCCAACAACCGGCCATGATCTCCAGACTCGCTTGCAGAGTCTCGACGGCATCGAAGAGCGGCTCGCGGTCTTCTTGCAAATCTCGGTTGTAGGCTAGCGGCAGACCCTTGGTCAGGTGCAGCAGAGCCATCAGGTCGCCAACCACCCGCGACGCCTTACCGCGCACCAGCTCGGCAGCATCCGGATTGCGCTTCTGCGGCATGATCGACGAACCGGTGGCGTAGGCCTCGCCGAGACGCACGAAGGCGAACTCGCTGGAGGACCACAGCACCAGCTCTTCGGCCATGCGACTGAGGTGGGTGGCGCAGATCGCCGCCGCTGCCGCCACCTCTTGCTGGTGATCGCGGGCGGCCACCGCGTCCATGGCGTTGACGGCCACGGAGGCAAAACTGAGCAGCTCGGCGGTGCGCTCGCGATCGATCGGATGCGGGGTGCCGGCCATCGCACACGCTCCCAGGGGGCATTTATCAAGTCGGGCAAGGGCATCGGCAAAGCGGCCACGGTCGCGCTCGAGCGCCCAGGCATGGGCCAGCAACTGATGACCCAGCAAAATCGGCTGGCCGCGCTGCAAGTGGGTGTAACCCGGCATCAACACCTGGCCGTCGACCCCTTCCACCCGATCGAGCAAGGCGGTCAACAACTCGTCCAAGGCCCGATCAACTTCCACCAGGCGGCGCTTGAGCCACAGACGGACATCGGTCGCCACCTGATCGTTGCGCGAGCGGGCGGTGTGCAGCCGTCCACCAACCTCGCCCAGCAGGGTGGTGAGCCGCGCCTCGATCGCCATGTGGATATCCTCGTCGGCGTCTCCCGGGCGCAACTCACCGGCGGTTAGTTCAGCCGCCACTTGGTGGAGGCCCGCGACCAGGGCCGCCGCATCAGCGCTGTCGAGAATGCCCTGCTCGCCGAGCATGCGAACATGGGCCAGCGAGCCGTCGACATCTTCCCGCCACATCCGCAGGTCGACCTCGGTCGACGACGAGTAGGACTGCATGTCGGCCCCGGTGGCGGTACCAAATCGACCGCGCAAGCGACTCATTCACCCTCCGAGATGCGACGCTGGCCAAAGGACCGCAGCCGCAGCGCGCCGAGGCGGATGAAGCCAGTGGCGTCAGACTGATCGAAAACATCGTCGGCCTCAAAGGTAGCGGTTTGCTCGTCATACAAGGTGTGCTCGTCAGAGCGCCGGCCTTCGAGGGTGACGTTGCCTTTGTAGAGCTTCAGTCGTGCCTCGCCGCCGACCCGCTTTTGCACGTTGTCCACGAACGATTGCAGGGCCTCGCGCTCAGGGCTGAACCAGTAGCCGTTGTAGACCATCGCCGCATAGCGCGGCATCAACTCGTCGCACAGGTGGGCGACCTCGCGGTCCAAAGTGATCGATTCGACGGCGCGGTGAGCGTGGTGCAACAAGGTCGCTCCCGGTGTTTCGTAGACTCCTCGGCTTTTCATCCCCAAGAAACGATTCTCGACGATGTCGACCCGGCCTACACCATGCCTTCCAGCCAATCTGTTGAGCTTCTCGAGCAAGGCCACCGGCGCCAACTCCTCGCCATCCACTGCCACCGGATTGCCCTGGTCGAAGCGAATGGCCACCCATTCGGGCTGGTCGGGGGCGAGCTGCGGATCGACGGTCATGCGAAACATATCCGCCGGCGGCGCTGCCCAAGGGTCCTCCAGAACCCCCCCTTCGTAGGAGATGTGCATCAGATTGGCATCCATCGAGTATTCGGGCTTGGGTGCCGCCGCCAGGTCGATCTGGTGCCGCTGGGCGTAGGCCACCAGGTCGGAACGGCCCTTGTACTCCCATTCTCTCCATGGCGCGATGATCTGGATGTTGGGATCAAGTCCATAGGCGGCGAACTCAAATCGGATCTGATCGTTGCCTTTGCCGGTGGCACCATGAGCAATCGCCTCGCAACCTAGCCGCTTGGCGGCGCGCATCATGCCGCGAGCGATCACCGGCCGGGCCAAGGCGGTGCCCATCAGGTAATAGCCCTCGTAGATGGCACTGGCGCGCAACGCCGGAAAAATACAATCGCGGACGAATTCTTCGCGCAGATCTTCGATCACCAGACCATCGGAACCGGTGATCTCAGCTCCTCGGCGCGCCTTCTCCAGCTCGTCGGAACCTTGGCCAACATCACCGGTGTAGGCCACCACCTCAGCGTCGTACTGGCGCTGAATCCAGTGCAGGATTACCGACGTATCGAGCCCACCAGAGTAGGCCAACAAGACTTTCATGGTTCTCAGGTCTCCAAGATCTCTTCCAGCCGGGTCACCAGCTTGGCGCCGCCATCGAGGCCGCGAGCCACCACCATCACCGTGTCATCACCAGCCAAAGTAGCCACCACGTCATCAAGACCAGCACTGTCGAGAACCGCCGCCAGGGCACTGGCGGCCCCCGGCGGAGTGCGTAGCAACGCCAGGTTGAGGGAGTGGTCGAGTTCGACGACGAAGTCCCGCAGCATCCGAGCAAGCTCGGTGTAGCCGCCTGCCAGCCCGAGGTTTCGCCGCAGGCTGTAGTACTCCGTGCCATCGGCCGCCGCGACCTTCTCGGCACCTAGCTCCGCCAAGTCGCGCGACACGGTGGTCTGAGTGACTCGGTGGCCGCTTTCGGCGAGCAGCGCGACGAGGTCGGACTGCTGATTTATTTGCCGCCCGCCCACCAGCCGACGGATCAGCAAGCGGCGCGCACTGGCACGATGGCGAGTCATTTAAGATCTCTGCAAGTTTGCGAATGCTAAATTGCAATGCGCATACGCGCATAGTAGCTAGAGACTCGAAGCTTTGTCAAGCAGCAGCCGTGGCTAGCCAACAAATCTATAGCCGCGTCCACGAACCGTGTGGATATAGCGTGGTTTGGCGGGCTGCGGTTCCAGCTTGTGGCGCAGCGCGGCCACATGCACATCGACGGTGCGAGTCTGCGGCGTGGCGCTGTAGCCCCACACCTCGTCGAGCAGCAGGTCGCGACTGAGCACCTTGTCCCGCTGCTCGACAAAGTAGGCCAGGAGGCGGAATTCGAGGGCCGACAAGTCTACCGGCTGGCCCGCGCGCAAGACTTCACCGCGTTCGAAGTCGATTCGCACATCACCGAACAGATAGCTGCCGGTGCCAGGCTCGATCGGCGAGCGAGCCCGGCGCAGCAAGGCTTCGATTCTGGCCAGCAGTTCCAGCATCTCGAAGGGCTTGGTCAGATAGTCATCCGCGCCAATCTTCAGGCCGACCACTTTGTCGACCACCTGACTGCGGGCGGTGAGCATCAGCACCGGTATCCGCAAGTCGTGGCGACGCAGGTCGCGACAGACATCGAGCCCGCTCTTCTTCGGTAACATCAGATCCAGAATCACCAGGTCGTAATGACCGCTCAGGGCGAGTTCCAGCCCACGCTCGCCGTCGGTCGCGACCTCGACTTCGTAGTCTTCGCTTCGCAAGCGGTCTTCCAGGGTCAGCACCAAGCTAGGCTCGTCCTCGACCACCAAAACACGGCGCCGTGGTGGGCGCGGCTCAACCAACATGACTAACCTCTGGCATCGCCAGCGGCAAACGCAAAGTAAAGCGGCTGCCTTCCCCTGGAACCGAACGCAGCTCTAACCCGCCGCCATGGCCTTCCGCGAAGTGACGCACCAGACTGAGCCCAAGACCGCTGCCACCGGTAGCTCCCGCAGCCGCCAGCCGGCCGCGGACAAAGGGCTCGAAGATACTCTGCTGCTCAGCCAGCGGAATACCCGGGCCGCGGTCGGCCACCGCGACCCGCAGCTCACAGCCATCCTCGATGGTCGCCTCGACTCCGATCCAACCGCCTTCACCGGCATACTTGATGGCATTGGTCACCAGATTCTGCAAAGCCCGCCGCAGGGCTGCCCCATCGACCCACAGACTCGGTAACGCCTCAGGCAGGTGTTGCTCCAGTTCGACCCCCCGCTGCTCGAGCGCTGGACGGCAGTCTTCGAGCGCCGCTTGGATGACCGCCAGAGGCTCGACCTCGGAGCGTTGGTAGTCGCGGCCGCCTGCTTCCATGCCGGCAAACTCCATCACCTGGCCCACCATCTCACTGAGCCGCCGCCCTTCGCTGTCGATCATCCGCCCATATTGTCGAATTTTGGCGCCGTCGCGCACCACCCCATCGGCCAGGTTCTGGCCCGCCGAACGCATCGCCGCCAGCGGAGTCAGCAGCTCGTGGCTGACCCCGGCGACAAACTCCAGGCGCTGCTGAGCCAGGCGCTGCGCTCGTCGGCTCGACGCCACCAACAGCAAGGCGCTCAAGCCGAGCAGGGCGAGCACCGCCAGGCTGACCGCCAGATTGCGCCGCCGAGCACGATCGATCGCCGCTTCGAGAGACCCTGCTGGATGGGTCACCGACAAGCGCCACCGCGGCACATCGCGCAACGCCAGTGCCAAACCCAAGGGCGCACGATGGCGATGCCGAGGCTCGCCAACCGTCTCCTTCCGCGACGGGCCATGACCCTCGACCCCATGCTTGGCAACCCGTGGATGCGGCAAACCGAAGTAATCGGGGGACAGCAAAGCAAACATTCCCACCTGGACATCGGCGCGCCGCGCCACCGATCCGCTGGTGAACAGCACGCGCTGGTCCGAGCGACGCTCGACCGTCACTCGATAGGCACCATCGGCGGTCGCGATGAGATGGCGTTCCACCAAGATCGGTAAGAGACTGCTGAGCAGCAGCTCCTGATCGATCCAAAACACCAGAAAAGTCGCCCCTTCGCGCCAGCCATGGCCGGCACGAAAGGTACCTAAAAGAGGCTGCACAAAGACCGGCAACTCGTCGTGCCCCGCACTCACCCGCCGCTGCCGCTCACCACGGCGGCGGCGCAGGACATCAAAACGCTGATTCAAATCAGCCAGCTCCGCCGGCCAAGCGGCCGGCGCCAACACTCCGCTAGTCGAATCCAAGCTCTCCATCACCGGTCCACTTGCCTGCAGCCGTACCACCAACACTTCGCGCAGCAGCTCGGGATGCTCGACCAAAGTAGGCCAGCGCTCGGCGCTCTGCGCCAAAGCCAGCGCCAACTCCTCGGAACTGCCGCCAGACACATTCCGGTAGAGCAAGGCGAGTTGGGTGAGCTGACGATCGACTCCATCGGCAACCTGCCGAGCCGACGCTTCGAGGGCTGCTTGCGCGCGCCCTCGCTCACCTTCGCTGAGCTGTCCCAGCCAACGGTGCTGAAGCCAGGCCAGCAAGATCAGCAGCGCCAGTAAGACAGCCGCCAGTACCGCCGGAGCTACTTGTCTGAGCCCTGTGGATCGCATTGCTTCAGTATAACTCGTTTCTCGGTGAAGGCTTCACAAGCCACAGTACACTTTGGCTTTACAAACCTTACAAAGAGCTTGCAAAAGCTTGGGGACAGCAGCGCGCTGTCCTCCTATGATAATTCAGTGATCACGGCCAACGCCTTGCTTGACCAGCCCGAAATCAGAAGGATGCAAAACACCCAACCCCTCAATGTAACGTGAGGTACCGAAAATGGAACGCACAAGTCTGTTTACGATCGCCGCTACCGCGGCCGCCCTGTTCGCCGGTTCAGCCTTGGCTCAGCCCGCCGGCGACGATGCTGCGAAGGGACCTGGAGCCCACCACCCTGGCCACCGACTGGGAGGCATGCTCGTTCGTACCGCCGATGTCGACCAAGACGGCGCGGTCAGCCAAGACGAGTGGCAGGACTTCCTCGCCCTCCTCGACATCAGCGGCAACGGCGAGATCGAACCGCAGATCCTGCACCAGATCGTCAACCACCGCCGCCTGACCACTCGCCTCAGCCTGCTCCTGGACCGCGATGACGACGGCCTGGTGACCCCGGTTGACCTGGAGGAACTCTTCGCCCACTTCGACCAAAACGACGACGGCATGCTGAGCGAAGAAGACCGGCCCGGCGACGGCCCCGCCGATGACCAAACCCGCCACCCTCACCGGGGTCGTGGCAGGGGCCACGGACACCACGACGGTGGCTTTGTTAGGCTGGCCGATGCCGACCAGGACCAGACGGTCAGCGCTGAAGAATGGCGGACCTTCGTCGACAGCTTGGAGATCGGTTCTGACGGCGGCTTCGAGCTAGGCCAATTCGCCGACCGGCCCCAGCCCCCAACCGCCGGCCACCCCGGCCACGGCCAGCGGCATCCTGGCGGCTTGCTCGATAGCGACCAGGACGGCACCCTCGAAATCGACGACTTGCAAGCCATCTTCAGCCAGCTCGACAGCAACTCCGACGGCACATTGGACGCTGAGGAACTCCCCCATCGCCGCCACCACCTTGGCCGGCAAGGCCGGCGGGGCCGGTCGGGCCAAGGGGGCAGGGGCGGCTTCGGCCAACCCGCCAACATCTAAGCTGCTGAACTCACCCTCCCCGACGCGGTCCTGCCGCACCTCCCAGGCGGCCCCCGGCAACAGCTGTGGGCCGCCCTTTCTTCATCCCTACAATCCCCACCCCCCGAGCCTCGGCCAACAACCTTCAGCCCAACGCCTGACAGAATGCATTCTCTCAGGCGTCAAGATGTCATGCTGAATCGGTGATCGTTGGCTCTGGCCAACCACAGCCTCCTCTGCCAAGTCGCAGGGGATCCAACCGTCGACATCCGCGCTAGTCAGTCAATCCTCGGGGTGTGGAAAGGCGGCCACGAAATAGAACGTCAACCCGCACCGCAGCGACCCAGCGGCCCAGCGATATTGCGACAGGTGGCGACTTTCGGCGAGGCCGATCTGTCATCAGACTTCGGTAGCGATTGGGCCCCCTCGGACGACAGCTTGCGCGGCGGCGACTCGACGGTCGAACTGAACACTACACAGCGGAGCGATGGCGACGACTGGGCCCTACACATCCAAGGAACGCTCAGCGCGGACTACCCCTTTCCCTGGGCCGGAGCCATGGTGTTCACCGGCCAGCCACCGATGCAGGCAGTGGACCTATCAGTCCATCGTTCAATTTCTTTCGAGGTACGTGGCGATCATGACCACTTAAACCTCCTGGTGTTCAGCGGCAGCGCTGCCATTCCGGCTTCCAAGATTCTCAAGATCAGCAGTGAGTGGCAGCGTCTTGAGGTATCGTTCGAAGATCTCGGAGCCGAGGCGGCCAGCCTCAAAGCGTTCCTCTTCTCCGCCGGCCCTGAGCGCGGTTCCTTTGAGTTGTGGATCGACAACGTGCTCTTGCAGTAATATTACTGGAGATTGCTTGACAGGCGAGAACCCTAGGCTATACTTCTTCCGTCCCTTATTAGATGGTATCGGTCTTGCTCTATGCAAATACTTGGAGGATCTCCTGATGAAAGCCTGTCGGCTCTTTTTTCTTGTAGCGCTAGTATCTCTTTTCTCCGCTTCGCATCTCGCCAGCCAAGCTGATTGCCAGACGATTTGCCAGGAAGGCAACACGATCTACCCCACCTACTTCTGCATAGTAGCTGCATACCCGAACGACTGCACCTACTGCACCGTAACCTGCCCGAGCGGCGGCGGCGGTGGTCAAGTACTGGTCCAACACTAAGCCGAGGTCTCGCGATGAGAATCTGCGGACTCGTGTTCGTTCTTGCGTTCGCCTCTGTTCTGAGTATCGCGCCACTGAGCCTGGGCGTTGTGGAGGCATCTTGTCAGCGAGTTGAACTCACCGGCGACGTAGGTATTGTCGCGTCAGCAGTCTGGGGTCCAGCCGAAGAGGCCCTCTGGTTGGCCGACAGCATGGCCGGAGCACTACTGAAAGTCTCCATCGACGGCAACTTCGTCGAGCGAGTAGAGCCGCGCGGACGGAACCTGCACGAACTCTTCCGACCAGCGCGGATTCTTCGCCACGGCCAGGGATACGTCGTCCTGGAGATGGTCGATCGTCTGATCTGGCACGATGGCGAGATGCAGCCCCTCTTCGCCAGGGATCTGCGCCAACACAGTTCCACCTCAGAGCTTCCCGATGACATCACCTCTCTGGCCTTGACCGACCCCGTCCTGATCGGCTCCGAACTCTACGCCTACGGCTTTTTGCAGCCCAAGGGTGAGTCCTCGAAAGTACGTAGCTTTCTGCACTTCCGACTCGATCCCAAGTTCGAGTTGGTCGAGCAGATTCGCCAGATTCCCTGGGACAGCCCAGCGGCACCCCACTACGCCTTTCACCCCTACGTGGTGGCGGTGGCTGGCGACCGGGCTTGGGGGTTGTCCTTCGCCGAGCCGCCGAGTATCTTCTCTCTCTCGCCGCCGCATCAGGTACTGAAGACCTTTCCTCCTGGCTTCGAGCAGCTGCCGACCCTGACTCATTCCAGACCCGGTAGCTTTGCAGCCGTGTTTAGGCGGATCGCCCTGTCGACCACGCCGACGGCTCTCCTCGGCCACGGTGAGTTCCTCTATTTGCTGACCCGGCGGCCAACAGCCGAAGCCACACTCTGGCAACTGCACCAGATTGACCCACGGACAGACCGACTGCTGAAAACTGTCGATCTGCCCACCGTGGCGCCTCATTTGATCGTCGTTCCAGGCGCGAAGCGTTGGGCGGTGCTGGAGGCGCAGGGCTTGCAGGAGCCCGCCGAAGGTACTCCCCGCCAACCGATCCCCTCGATGCTATTGATCGATTCCCAGTGGATCACCAACCCTGAGACTAAGGCCAGTGGGCAGCTAGGAAAATGTTCTAGCATCGCCCCCTGACCCCGCGCCGCTAGCGGTCACCTTAATAGCATGACTGCCTTCTTCAACCTGCTGATCCTCTTCTGCTGCTCCGAGCCACCGCCGTGGCCGCCGCAGGTGGTCGATCAAGCCGGCATGCCGATCTCAGGCGCGGCGGTGGAGGTCATCGAAGTCGCCGAGCAGGTGGATAGCTGGCGCGTGCTGATGCCTGCTTTCATGTACACCACCACCGATGCCATGGGTCGCGTTACCGGGCTGCCGGCATCGGGCCTGCTGGAGCTGCGCATCGATCACCCCGACTTTGCCCCCTGGGTCGAGCTGGTCGACGACAGCCCGCAGCGCTGGGTGGTTCTGCAAGCCGGGCGGCGCTGGCCAGGACGAGTCGGGGTAGCCGGAGAGAATCCATCATTTATAGGTAAGGCGTGTGCATCTTGGAACACACCGGCGCCGCGAGGCGAGCACTTCAGCCACTCCTGGACACGCTGTGCGACACTAGAGCAGGATGGGTCGTTCGAACTCCGAGGCCTGGACTTGACAACCTTTCAACTGAGAGTCTCAGCACCCGGCTTCTTGCCCCTCCGGCGCACCGTACAGGGCGAGATGCACCAAGCGTTGTTGCTCGAACGCGGAATCTTGATCAACGGTCGCACGATCGCCGCGACCGGCGGCAAACCGCTGGCGGAGGTCGAGGTCCGCAACGCGGCCGGCGGTCGCGTCTTGACCGACCAAGAAGGGTATTTCGCGCTGCCAGTGGCCAGCCTGCCCACCCAGCTGCGAGCCAGCGCCACCGGCTTTCGCGCTCAGACCCATGAACTGCTCGCGGACTCGGCGGCGCAAGCTCAAGTTGTTCGGCTACAGCGGGGCGAGCAGCTGACCTGCCTGGTGCTCGCGGCGGACGGCACGCCGATCGAGCGGCTGATCGCCTGGGTGACTCGCTTTCGAGACGATGGCGAAAGCACCTCACAACAGCGGCATCAAGAAACCGAAGAGGGACGCTTGACTCTCGATCTCGATGGGGCGGGGCACTATTCGCTGCGCCTGCTGGCCGCTGGTTACCGTGAGGTGACCCTGAATCAGCCGTGGATTGCGACGGGCTCCAGCGTCGATCTTGGCACCATCGTCCTCGACCGCGGCGCCGGCCTCAGCGCCCTACTGGCCGACGCCAGAGATGGCGAACCTGTGGTCGGAGCGCGAGCGGAGATCCTCCCCATCGGCGCCGCGTTGCTCGACGCTCTGCGCTTGCGTCACGTCGACCACGCGGTCAGCGACCGGCAAGGGCACCTCGACATCGGTGGGCTCGAAGCCGGCAGGTATCAACTGCGAATCAAGCGCCAGGGCTTCGCTGAACTAACCCTGCCCTTAGCGCTGGAGGAGAGCGTGATCAAGGATCTGGGTCGCCTGTGGATGGATACCGGGACCACTATCCACGGCCTGGTGAGCCGCCGAGACGAGCAGCCGGTGGGCGGTGCCCTCATTGAGATTTTTGATTCCGTGGCAGACGCGGTGGTACCCATCCTCGAGCACCTCACTGACCAGGAGGGCCGCTTCGGCGGCTCCAGTCTCGCCGCTGGCGACTACCGGGTAAAGATCACGAAAGGCAGATTACTGCTGGCGCAAGAGATCCACATTACCGCGGGGACGAGCGAGCAAGAGCTGACCTTCCAAGTCAGCGGCACCCAGGTGAACGGCCGGGTGAGTCGCCGGGGCGAGCCGGTCAGCAGAGGATTGATTACCCTGCGACCGGTCATCGACCCCAGTGAGCAGTTGGGGAAGCACTTCCTGAATGTGAAAGGCGCCGGGGAGATCTCGGTGGGGGTGCCAGATTCCTCACCGATCGCCGATGTCCTGGCCGACGGCACCTTTCATATTGCCGATATCCAACCTGGGTGGTGGCTGTTCAGTTTCTTTGGCATCGACGCCGGTAGTGTCTCTCGACGCGTTCTGGTTCAAGACCGGGACAGTGTCCAGATCCATCTCGAATTGGCTGGTGCGGCCCTCGTTGGAACCGTGACCAGTTCGGCGACCGGATTGGGCTTGGAGGCTTCGGTCCGGCTACTTGATGATTTTGGCAAGTTGATCAGCCAGCTGAGTTCCGACTATGAGGGGAGCTTCGTTTTTCAACACCTACAGCCCGGCACCTATGCCCTCGAAGCGTTCGCGCCAGGGTTTGCAGCCCAGGTGACCAAGGGGGTCATGGTCAAACAAGGCGGCGCACCCGTGCAGCTAGTACTGGCAGCTGGAGGAGGGGGAGAGGTGCAAGTCGTCCTGCGGCGCGGAGCAGGCCTGTCGGCGGCTTCCGTACCCATCTCGCTGCTCCGTGCCAGCGGCCCGTTAGCCCAGGCAGGACTCAGCGATGCACAAGGAAAGCGTCGCTTTCGCAACGTGCCGGCGGGTACTTATGCCATGGCTTGGTCAGACTCGGTAGGGGGTGCCGGTGCTTCGCCCTTTTTCGCCGTCGGCGAGGCTCGCGAGCCGATCCGCCTGGCCTTTGAACTGCGGCCGAGCAGCGTTTTGCGGCTTGATTGCAAGCCGAGTCTCTGTGGCGGGCGGCGGCTCGACCTCCTCACCCTGCACACCAGCGATGGAGTGGACCTCGCTCCCTTTCTCTCCGCCGCCTCTTTGCAGTTGAGATTCTCTGCTGACGGCGCCCTTACCCTTGGCCGCCTGGCCCCAGGTACCTACCGCCTCAGCACCGTCCTCGATTCTGGCGAGCTCTGGCAGGAGGTGTTTCACACCGGCGGACCGGTGACCACGGTACGCCTACCTTGATCCCTGTTGACCACTGATCTCCGCCGCCTCTCACCTGGCTGGTGCTGGTTGTAGACTAGCGGCAATGTCGACAACCAACGCCGAGACTCCGGCGCCGATCCCAACTTGCGCCAACTGCGATGCCCCTCGCCAGGGCAACTTCTGTGCCAGCTGTGGCCAGCGACATCGCGCCCACCGCCTGAGCTTACGCATGCTGGGCGCCCAGCTAGTCGAGGTGATTCTCGACCTCGAAAGCGGCCTGCTGCTGACCCTGCGAGAGATGCTGCTCGACCCCAGCGGCCTGATCTTGCGCTACTCTATTGGCGGCTTGCCCTGATCCAGCGTCAGCGCTACTGGATCGAGCGCACTTTTCAAGACGCCAAGAGAGAGGCCGGAATGGCCGAGTACCAGGCCCGCAGTTGGAAGGCTTGGCATCACCACATGGCGCTGGTCATGATGGCCCTGCTCTTTCTCCTTCAACAACGCCAGAAACATCAATCGACCCACCCTTTGCTCAGCTGTACTGACCTCAAGATCTTGTTGGCCAAGGTCCTACCAAGACGGGATGTTGGCCTTGATGAAGTGCTACATCTCATGGAATAACGACATCAGCGACGACAGGCCGCTACTAGGTCCGCTTACCAGAAACGACGGGCGCGAGACGGGATATTTCCCGGCTCTGGGAATCTGACAAAGTAGAGTTAGCTACATCGATACTCCGGAGCAAGCCGGGCCGGCGCTGCTGCACAATCTGCGCAGTGAGGGAAATGATCGGGCGGCGATCAGCCGCGAGTTCAACGCCAATACCCATCTGCTGCCACCGCGCAAGAACGGCAACCTGCTCTACCACGAGGTGCTCAGCTTCGCCGCTGAGGATCGAAAAGTCGTCACCCCAGCCGTCCTCGAGGATCTGACCCGCCGTTACCTGGAGCTGCGCGCTCCCTATGCTCTCGCCTACGCCAAGGCTCACTTCGATACCGACTGCCCGCACGTCCACCTGCTGATCTCCGCCAACGAGGTCGGCAGCCACCGCCGGTTCCGGCTCTCCAAGTCCCGTTTCCGGACGATTCAGAAGCAGCTGGAGCAAGCCCAGCGCCAGCTCTACCCGCAGCTCCAACACTCGCTAGCTCAAGAGCGTCGGTCGAAACCGCAGCACACCAG
This sequence comes from Candidatus Multivoradales bacterium, assembly GCA_965248925.1. Taxonomy (GTDB): domain Bacteria; phylum Acidobacteriota; class Thermoanaerobaculia; order Multivoradales; family J023; genus CBDFLE01. The sequence goes on from CBDFLE010000006.1 coordinate 1,309,412, forward strand.
AGCGGAGCAGGAGCGACAAAGACGCCTCGCACCATCTGGTGCGGGGCACAGCGGTGAGGGAAAGAAGTCGCGGGAACCGTCCGCTACCGCGTTGCCCTCGTCCTCGCTGAAGAAGGACGCGGCCCGGTGCATCGCCTCGATGATCCCGTGGTCGCCGCCGACTTCTTTGCCCGTCAGCTCGAGGATCGAGCGCAGGAAGAACTCCTGGCGATCTTCGTTGACGCCCAGTTCGGCCTGATCGGCTGGCAACACGCCTTTATTGGCACCCTGACCAAGGACGTCTTCGATGCCAGGCCAATCCTGCAAGCAGCGCTGCTCTGCAACGCCGCCGGCTTCATTGTCGGCCACAATCACCCTTCGACAGGTGATCCGCTGCCCTCAGCAGACGATCTTCGCGCGACCGAACGCCTGGTGAAGGCCGGTGAAGCGGTCGGCATTCAGCTGCTCGACCACATCATCGTTGGGGAAAGAGGCCGGTGGGTGGCGCTGCGGAGGAGGGGTGGGTGGTGAGGATCCGAAGGCTCGAATGATCGCGGCTAGATCCTAAGATCTTCTCTAGAGGAACGCGGCGTGGGAGCCGCTCCACAACATAATGGTGGGATACAAGTCCATGCCGGAGTCTCCTTGTCGAAGGCGACTTGACAAGGAGACTGGGTACGGTAAATGAGGTATTTGCCAGCAAACTTTTTTCTCTGGTAGCCTTCTCGAGAAGCAGCCTGACGATGTTCGCGAATGCTTGAAGCGAGGCGTTCGAGAGATGCGGTCTTGGGAAGGTGTTCTGGTGGATCGGCCCAGCACGCCAAGGGAGGATAGGACGGTGCAGGGCTATGAAGATTCCTAAAGAGCTGCGTTTTCGATTGGCGGCGATAGATCTAGACCAGATCTATCGCCTGGTCCTGGCTGCGGTGGAGCTATCGCACCGGAGCCCGAGTCCTCAAGAGCTGGCGAAGCTCAAACCTACTGAAACCAAAGTCCTGCTGCGCGAGGCACAGGCGGGCCGGCAGGATCTTGCGACGGCGGTCCTGGCCCTCAGCCGTCTTCGCGCGCAGCTCCAACGCTACGCACTGGAAGTTGTCCTAGACAGTCCGGACGATTCTGACAGTGAGAGCACAGCTACCCGACTTGCCCTGTGGCATCAGATGCGTGGCGTGATTAGGGATCTGGGGCATCTGATCGAGCGACTCCAAAAATCGACCCGAGGATTCCGCGCCACACCTTTGAGAACAAGTTTACAGGTACTCAGGAGGCGAGTTGGCCCTGCCGCGAGGGGCTTCAGGCTGCTCCCCAAGAAAGAGGCCCAAGCGAAACGCGACAGGATCCGGATTGGGGAGCAGGGAACGAGGCGTAGCGCCTAGAAGACATCCGGCAGGTCAAACGGGCAGACTCTGAGATTGCGAGGGAAGGGCCGAATGGCACAGACGAAAGCAGTGATGACAGCAGATGGCAGGAGGCCGATCAATGAGTTCCTGTCTTTGTTCCTGGACACCAAGCCTAGTGAGCGATCTAGCGTTTTCCTGTCGGTCCGCGAAGCGGCTGATCTGGCGGCAGTGAATCCGCGCACGATCCACCGCTGGGTGAGTCTGGTCAAGTCCGAGCTCTCCGCCTGGGCCGCCGGTTGTGGGTCCTGCGTGCCAGCTTTGTCGAGCTACTTGTTTCCGTCACCTGGGAAAGTTGACTTTGCAGTTGTCTCCGGACAGGCAGAAGGCGCGTTGGCGACGTTCGCGGCTGCTGCGACAATTGCGACATTCGCGGTTGAGAACCCAGTTGGACACATAGAAACTCAGCGGCGCAAGGCTTTAGTTTGATTATTAGTACTGCATTCCCTGGGCGTTCTGCGCGCAGGCCGGGAGGTGAGGACGTGAGGTTCAACGGGACCTGGTTGGCTGCTCTTTTTGTGATGCTTTCAACGCCGATGGCTCTGGCACAGACCATCGACGGTACTGTCTTTCGGGACTATGACGCCGACGGCGTGAACGACATTTCGGAGCCGGGTGTAGGCGGCATCACGGTCGACGTGTTTGATGGTACTGGCGCCAGCGCCGGGTCCGCAACGACTCTCCCCAACGGAACATATTCGGCGGCATTGACCGTCGGTGCGGGCACGGATATCCGCGTCGAGTTCTCAAGCCTGCCTGCTTTCCTGCAGCCGGGGCCCTTCGGATCTGCTTCGGGAACTACGGTTATTTTTGCCCAAAGTGGCGACTCTGGCATCGACGTGGGTCTCAATAACCCTGGAGAACATTGCGAGTCTTCAACGGTGGATGTAGCTACGCCCTGTTTTCTGTACGGCGACCAGTTAACAGGACCCTTTGCGGCAGGCGACGCTTTGGTCGCTCTCGCTGAGACAGCAAGCGGCAATTCGCCGCCCAAGACCCTGCAGCTCCCTGCTCAGGATATCGGTGCTGTCTGGGGCTTGGCGTATCGGCGCCAAACCAACGTGTTGTACAGCGGCGCGTTCATCAAACGCCATGTCGGACTGGGCCCGATTGAGAATCCAACGACGATCTATGTGACTGACCTGGACACCAATGTCACCAGCGAATGGCTGACTTTGGATGCAGCACGATCAGATCCTCATCCCAACGCGACGGCCGATTTTCTACGTGATTTCGGGACATTTGACGATGTGCTCAAAGACGGCCTGGGCGACGTCGATATTTCCGAGGATGGCAACACGCTCTATGCTGTGGACCTGGGCACACGCGAGCTCGTCATAATTCCCATCAATGCGGACGGTAGCCCAGGTACTCCGACGATGGTAGACATCGTCTCTGCTATCTCCACAGCCGATGTCCAGGCGCAATGCACTGACGATACGAGCGCGTTTGTTGCTGAAGATCTGCGCCCGTTCGGTCTCGGCATCAATGACGGTCAACTCTACCTCGGAGTGGTGTGTTCAGCCCAATCAACTGTCGACGAGGCCACGGAACTGCCGATCGAGGGTCCTTTGACCGACAACATCGTGATCACCAGGCCAGGTGACCAAGCCAAACTGCGTGGGTATGTCTTCTTATGGGACGGCGGGAGCAGCTTCTCCGAGGTCTTGGACTTTCCTCTGGTTTATGAGCGGGGCTGCAGCAATAACAATAATAACGGTCTTTGCTTGAACTCCTTTGATGCCCGCTGGAACGCCTGGATTGATACCTACCCCTTCTACGCCAATCAGAGTCAAGGATTAGCTCACTCGGGTCACTACTCGATGCCGGCTATCTCAGACATCGAATTCGACAGCGGCGACATGATACTTGGCCTAGTGGATCGTTTCGGCCATCAGGCCGGGCCCGCTACAGTGACACCAGTTCATCCGCTAAATGCACTCGGCGGTGAAGGGACACTCGGCCCGATGAACACCGGTGGTGATTTGCTTCGCGCTTGCGCCGACGGCGCCGGTGGCTGGGGAATGGAGGAACTGATCGATCCGGCCAACACTGGCTGCGGTACAGCGGGAACATCGTCCAATAGGGGTGGTGGTTTGAGCATCGATGAATACTACTATCAGGATAGTATTTCGATTCATAGCGAACAGGGAGTAGGTGGCTTACTGCAGATCCCCGGTCGTGCTGAAGTGGTGACGAGTAGCATCAATCCGACGAATACGTTCAATTCCGGCGGTCTCGTCTGGCACACTAATGCGGACGGGAGCAAGGACAAAGGAGCCCGGCTTTATTTGGTGAATGGTGGTACGCCGGCTCTAGGTCCCTTCGGAAAGGCCAACGGCTTCGGCGATGTTGCAGCTTTTTGTGCCGCTGCGCCGATCGAGATCGGCAACCGGGCCTGGTGTGATGGCAATATCAACGGCATCCAGGATCCCGGAGAGGCCAATGTCAACGACGGCGTACAGTTCCGCCTGATCTGCGACGTCGACAATAACGGCATCGGCACGGGTACTGATTTGACTGCGAATACCACGATGAGTGGTGGTCAGTACCTGTTCAATGACGCCAATGTCACCGGTGGAGTTCCCACGGGAACGCTCTGTCGGGTCGAGGTCACCTTGGCCGATCTCGCCGCTTCTTGCGGAGGAGTGTTGGCGGTCGCACCGCCGAATGCTGACCCGGCTGCGAATGGGGATCTGCATGACTCAGATGGAATCAACAACAGCGGCAATGTTGAAGTGGATTTCACTACTGGCGGTTCCGGAGCCAACAATCACACCTACGATTTAGGGTTTGTCAACGTTTTACCAACCGACGATTTTGGTGACGCGCCGGATCCAACGTACCCCACGTTGGCAGCGAGCAGCGGGGCGTCGCATACGGTTGTTGTCGGGACGTTCCTCGGCAGCACGGTCGATGAGGAGCCCGATGGGCAACCTTCCGCAGCCGCTACGGGCGACGGGAGCGATGAGGACGGTGTGACCTTTGACAACATGGTTGTCGCGTGTGGGACGAGCAACGTGACGGTTACCGCCTCGGTGGCAGGTGCGCTGGACGCCTGGATCGACTTCAACGACAACGGAAGCTGGTCCGACGCCGGAGAGCAGATCTTTACGAGCCAAGCTCTGTCCGCCGGAGCCAATGCCGGTTTGGTGTTCACCGTCCCCTGCGGCGCCGTAAGCGCGAATACTTTCGCTCGCTTCCGTTTCTCTACAGCCGGTGGACTGTCTTTCGACGGCGGACCGGCGGCTGATGGCGAGGTGGAAGACTACCTGGTCACGACCAAGGGTCTCGACCTGGGTGATGCCCCAGACTCCTATGGGACCTTGATCGGGAGTACCGGCGCCAGGCATGTCGTCGATCCCGGTACACCGCTGTATCTCGGCGCCTGTGTCGATACCGAGCTCGATGGCCAACCGGCTACCTCTGGCAACCCAGCCAACGGTGACGACATCGGAGCGGGTCTGAGTGACGTTGGCGGATGCGCTGGGCCGGATGACGAAGACGGCGCGACATTCGACACCATGATCGTCGCTTGCTCGACCACCAACCAGGTCACGGTGACCTCGGTCGGCGCGGGAGCACTGCTCGATGCCTGGATTGACTTCGATGGCGACGGCGACTTTGCCGATGGCGGCGAGCAAGTCTTTACCAGTCAGGCCCTGACCGGTAGCGACGCGCTGATGTTCGCCGCTCCCTGCAGCACCGAATCGGGCCTGACATACGCACGATTCCGGGTCAGCTCAACCGGCGGCCTGAGCTCGAGCGGGGCGGCGATGAGCGGTGAAGTCGAGGACTACCAGGTGACCACCAAGGGCATCGACCTCGGCGACGCGCCGGACAGCTACGGCACCATGAACCCGGCTACCGCCGCGGTCCATCCGGTCAACCCGAGCACCCCGCTTTATCTGGGCGCTTGCGTCGATACGGAAGCGGCTGGCCAACCCAACGCCACAGCGACGGGTGACGACTCGGGAGTCGGTCTTTCGACCGTCGGAGCTTGCACCACCGCCAACGACGACGAAGATGGCGTCACCTTCGACACCATGATCGTCGCCTGCTCGACCACTAACCAGGTCACCGTGACCTCGGTCGGCACGGGTCTGCTCGACGGCTGGATCGACTTCAACGACGACGGCGACTTCGCCGACGCTGGCGAGCAGATCTTCACCAGTCAGGGCCTGACCGGTAGCGATGTGCTGGCATTTACCGCGCCGTGTACCGCCGAGTCGGCCACCACCTATGCCCGCTTCCGAGTCAGCTCGACCGGCGGCTTGGGGTCGGCAGGCGCGGCGATGGACGGTGAGGTCGAGGACTACGAGGTCACCACCAAGGGCCTCGATTTCGGCGATGCGCCGGACACCTACACCACCACGGCGAGCCCGAGTCACGTGGTCGATCCAGGAACGCCACTCCATTTGGGCGTTTGCGTTGACACCGAGCTGCTGGGCCAGCCGGGGGCTGGCGCTGATCTTGACGACACCACCGCGGGATTATCGGTTGTTGGAACTTGTGCCGCTAACGACGACGAGGACGGTGTCACCTTCGACACCATGATCGTCGCCTGCTCGACCACAAACATGGTCACTGTGACCTCGGTGGGCAGCGGCGCGTTGCTCGATGGCTGGATCGACTTCGACGGTGACGGAACTTTCTCCGGCGCTGGCGAGCAGATCTTCACCAGTCAGGCACTAACCGGTAGCGACACCCTGAGCTACATGGCACCGTGTGATGCGGAGTCGGGCGATACCTTTGCCCGCTTCCGCGTCTCCACTGCGGGCGGCCAGTCGTTCGACGGTGCGGCGATGGACGGTGAGGTCGAGGACTACCCGGTCACCACCAAGGGCCTCGACTACGGCGACGCCCCGGATACCTACGGCACCTCTGCCGGTGCTGGCGGTCCGAGCCACGCGGTCGATCCAAATACACCGCTCTTCCTGGGCGCCTGTGTCGATACCGAAGTCGACGGTCAACCGGTGATGGCCGGCAATCCAGCTGATGGCGACGACCTGGGGGCTGCCCTTTCGACCCTGGGCACCTGCGCCGGGGCGGACGACGAAGATGGCGTCACCTTCGACACCATGATCGCCGCTTGTGGTACTGCCGATGTGACGGTGATGGCCTCCCAGGCCGGCATGCTCGACGCTTGGATCGACTTCAACGGTGACGGCGATTTCGCCGACACCGGCGAGCAGATCTTCGTCGCCCAACCGCTCGCCGCAGGAACGAGCAGCGAGGCCTTCGCTGTGCCTTGCGATACGGCCATCAATGCCGTGACCTACGCCCGCTTTCGCGTCTCGACAGTCGGCGGCCTCGGTGCCACCGGCGGGCCGGCGCTCAACGGTGAAGTCGAGGACTACGCGGTGGCCACTAAGGGAGTCGACTTCGGCGACGCGCCAGATTCCTACAGCACCTCGCAGTCGACCAGCGGACCGAGCCACGTGGTGGATCTGGGCTCACCGCTCTTCCTGGGTGCTTGTGTCGATACCGAAGCCGACGGCCAACCGGTGATGGCCGGCAATCCAGCTGATGGCGACGACCTCGGGGTCGGCTCGTCAGTGCTCGGTACCTGTACCGGCAATGACGACGAGGATGGCGTCATATTCGACGAGATGGTGATCGCCTGCGGGACCTCCAATCTCACCGTGACGGCTTCCCAGACTGGTTTGCTCGATGCTTGGATCGACTTCAACGGTGACGGCGACTTTGCCGATCCGGGCGAGCAGATCTTGGCCAGCCAGGCGGTCACGGCGGGAGCCAACGCGGTGCCCTACGCGGTGTCATGTACCACCGCCACCACCGCAGTAAGCTACGCGCGATTCCGCCTCTCCACCGCGGGCGGACTGCTCCCCGGTGGACCAGCGATGGACGGTGAAGTCGAGGACTACGAACTCGCCACCAAGGGCCTCGACTTGGGTGACGCGCCGGAAGCCGATGGCTATCCGACGCTGATCGTCTCCGACGGTGCCCGACACGTCGTGCAGCCGATCGCCAACCCGAGCCTCGCTGGTGGTCCCGACACCGAGCCGGACGGTCAACCCACTGCCAGCCACCTGGGCGACGACCAGAACGGTTCGCCCGACGATGAAGACGGCGTGTCTTTTGCCGGCGTCTTCGTGCCGGGCGGCGGTCCGATCGACGTCACGCTCACAGCAGGTGCCACCGGCGGCTTGGTCAATGCCTGGATCGACTGGAACCAGGACGGCGATTGGGACGATCCGGGCGAGCAGATCGCTACCGACTTGCCAGTGGCGGCCGGCGCCAGCGAGGTGGTGATGGTGGCGGCTCCAGCCGGCATCGCTGACGGTATGAGCTGTTCCCGCTTCCGCATCGACTCGGCTGGCGGCTTACTGCCCACCGGTCTGGCGATGGACGGTGAGATCGAGGACTATCCGGTGGCGATCGGCGTCGAAGACCCGGTGATCGGGATCAGCAAGGAGCTGATCTCCGTGCAGGATCTCGGCGCTGGCGAGCATGCTGCGCTGTTCGAGATCACCGTCGTCAATCTGGGCAACGTCAAACTGTCGAACGTGCAGGTGACGGTCGATCTGGCCACCGCCTTCGCCGATGCCGAGGGCTTCGCGCTCGACTTCGCCAGCAGCTCGGACCTGACCATCAGTGGCAGTTTCGATGGTGACGGCGACCCGCTGGTGCTCGAGAGTACCGACATGCTCGACATCGGTGAGACCGGCACCATCCTGCTGCAGGTCTTGGTGATGCCGGGTAGCAACGCGGGGCCGTACGTTTGCTCCAGCCTGGCCGACGGCACCAGCCCTGCTGGCACCGGCGTGACGGATGTCTCCCAGGACGGTGGTGACGCCGACCCGGATAACGACGGAGATCCGAGCAACAACGACGATCCCACCGAGATCATCTTCCAGATCTCGATCATCGAGATCCCCACCCTAGGCTCGATCGGTTTCGCTGCACTCGCCGCCATGCTGGCTTTGCTAGCAATGGCTCGCCTGCGGCGCTTGGCCTGGCAAACTAAGGATGGGAGTCGCATTTAGTCAAGGGTCTAGCGGCGCTACCAAGCTGGTAGCAGAACAGCCCTTGGGTGCCTTTCGACCTTGACGCCAAGACCTGTTTTTCGCGGTTTCCGCTGTCCGCTCCCGGGCTGCACTGCAGCCAGGGAAACACTAGGGAACGCCATGAGATTCAGCGTCCGAGCTGGTCTGTCTCAGTGAGGCCGGTGCGTTTGAACTACGCAGTTGATAGCTGCGATTGGCTGCCTTCCCGAAGAGTCCGGGAAGGCGTCGAACTCCGCAGCGAAAAGGCTCGAGCGAGACGGTTGCTGAAGAGTGTTGCTCAGGCCTTGGAAGAACACCTCGGAAGGGTGGCCGAGAAGCTGGCTGCTGCTGGCCTTCTCAGCTTCCCAACACATTCTGTAGCTGCGCCCCAATCCGCTCTGCCGCCTCGTGCATCGGGGCCGCCGCCAGATGAGCATACCGGGCAGTGGTACGCGGCTGGGTGTGCCCGAGCAGCTTGCCGATGATCGGGAGCGAGACGCCCATCCCTACCCCAATGCTGGCGAAGGTGTGGCGCAGGTCGTGCAACCGCACATCTTCCAGCTCAGACACAGCCCGAATCCGCCGCCAGGGGCCTTTGAGGTCGGAGAGATGGGAATCGGGAATGCGGCCCTCGATGACCCGGGGTTTCCCTGCGTCCGCGGCAGGTTGGCGATGATCTCTTGTGCTGGCGAGGCCAAGAAGACGACCTTAGCGCCCGTCTTGGAGTCCGGCAAATGCAGCTGTCCGCGCTCGAAGTCGACGTGCTCCCAGCGCAGGTGCAAGATCTCGCGGAGCCGACAGCCGGTCAGCATCAAGAGCCGGATGGCCGCGAGGGCATGGACGCTTTCACGTCCGGAGTCCTCTGCCGCAGTCAGGGCTTTGCTCAAGCGGGAAAGTTCGTCCGGACTCAGGTAGCGCTCACGCGGCTGCTCTTTGAACTTCTCGACATGGCGGCAGGGATTGGAACCGTCCGGCCGCAGCTCCCATTTCTCGGCCAGATTCAGCATCTTCGACACCAACGCCAGGACGCGGTTGGCCAGGTAGGGCTTCGCATACTCACCGAGCCAAGCACCTGCTGCGCTTTGGCTCGGGCCTGTGGCAGGGTCAGAACGCCGTAGGTGCCCAGGGTCATCTGGCGGTGGCGTGAACCGGCCCGGTAGAGGAGGATAAAGCTCTTTTTGCCGCCAGGGGTAGTCCGCAGGCCCAGACCACGCACAGCGTCGTCCCAAAGGACGCAGCGACTCCACTTAGTTCTACTTTGTCAGATTACTTAAATTGGTGACGACAAAGGCTTTAACCTGTATTGGCGGCCCCGATGAAGGCCGTCACTAAACCCATGGAGGAACTCAGGGCTCAGCTTGAGCCCCCAGTTCCCTAGTCGTTCGGAGATCAGCGATGCCCCAGTTTCCTACCAAAATCTGGGGCGCGAGTTGTGGGATTTTGCCCAGGGCTTTGCCCTTTGTTTCTCTCGCTTTACACGCAGTGTGCTGCCGCAGGCGGGGCAGTATCTTTGCGGCCTAATGCAGGCGCGACGCGCTACCATGCTGCAAATGGCTGAAGTTGTCCCCGATTCCGATTCCCAAGCTTTGCATCACTTCCTGTCGGTGTCGGACTGGGAGAGTCAAAAGGTTATGGACCAGGTTGCTGCGGGAGTCGATGCCGAGCTGGGCGGCACCCTGGATTCGGCACCCTGGATTCGTGCCTGGTTATCGACGAGTCGAGTTTCCCGAAGAAGGGGAAGAAATCTGTCGGGGTGGCCCGGCAATGGTGCGGAACTCGGGGCAAGACCGACAGCTGTCAGGTGGGCGTTTTCGCCAGCCTCGGTCACGGCAATCGCGCGTCCTTGATCGATGCCCGGTTGTACCTGCCCCGCGAGTGGACCAACTCGCCGAAGCGCTGCCGTCAAGCGGGTGTTCCGGAATCGGCACGAACGTTTCAAACCAAGCCGGAATTGGCTCTTGAGATGGTCCACAGAGCGCGGGCTCAGGGCCTTCGCTTTCGTTGGGTTGCCGCTGATGGTGGTTATGGGAACAACCCAGCATTTCTTCAGGGCCTGGACGATGCGGGCGAAGTCTTCGTCATCGATATCCATCGCGATCAACGCATCTACGCCGAAGACCCGAAGCCGGAGATTCCGACTTCGCCGTCGGGACGTTCTCGCCGACGAGTTACCCAGATGAAACCTATGCGAGTGGATGCTTGGTTGCCACAGCGGCCGGAGTCGGCTTGGAAGCGGCAGTGGATTCGTCATACGACGAAAGGCGAGTTGCACCTGGATGTGATGCGAGGCATGGTCTGGCTGTGGGATGGCCGAGAAGCCTCGGCCCGCTGCTGGCACCTGTTGGTGACCCGCGATCCCAGCGATCCTGCGAGCCTGAAATACAGCCTGAGTAATGCACCCGCTGAAACCCCGGCAGGCCGGCTCGCCCAGATCCAGCGTCAGCGCTACTGGATCGAGCGCACTTTTCAAGACGCCAAGAGAGAGGCCGGAATGGCCGAGTACCAGGCCCGCAGTTGGAAGGCTTGGCATCACCACATGGCGCTGGTCATGATGGCCCTGCTCTTTCTCCTTCAACAACGCCAGAAACATCAATCGACCCACCCTTTGCTCAGCTGTACTGACCTCAAGATCTTGTTGGCCAAGGTCCTACCAAGACGGGATGTTGGCCTTGATGAAGTGCTACATCTCATGGAACAACGACATCAGCGACGACAGGCTGCTACTAGGTCCGCTTACCAGAAAGGACAGGCGCGAGACGGGACATTTCCCGGCTCTGGGAATCTGACAAAGTAGAGCTGGGCAAGGCGATCAACCGTTCGCGTCAGCAGGCAATCACCGGCAGATTCCCCTCCCTGCCACTCTTTACGCCTACAGCTGAGCCGCCTACACTGAGGCCTCACCCGCCAACCCGGAATCCCGAGGAACTTGCCGATGCGTGGACAGATGATGGACCGACCGCTGTTGATCTCGTCGCTGATCGAGCACGCGGCGCTCTACCACCGCGAGATCGAGGTGGTGTCGCGGACTGTCGAGGGGCCGATCCACCGCTACACCTATCTGCAGGTACAAAAGCGCTCGAAGCAGCTGGCCAACGCCCTGGCCGGCCTCGGTATCGAACTCGGCGATCGGGTGGCAACGGTGGCCTGGAACGGCTTTCGCCACGTCGAACTCTATTTCGCCATCTCCGGCATGGGCGCGGTCTGCCACACCATCAACCCGCGGCTGCACCCCGACCAGCTGACGTACATCGTCAACCATGCCGAAGACAAAGTCATTTTCCTCGACCTGACTTTCGTCCCGCTACTCGAAGCGGTGGCCGCTCAACTACCCACCGTAACCACCTACGTGGTGATGACCGATCGGCAGCACATGCCCGACACCTCACTGCCGGGTGCGCTGTGCTACGAAGATCTGCTGTCCGCCGCCAGCACCGATTTCGACTGGCCGCAATTCGACGAGAGCACCGCTTCCAGCTTGTGCTACACCTCCGGCACCACCGGCAATCCCAAGGGAGTGCTCTACAGCCACCGCTCGACCGTGCTGCATTCGCTGGCGGCCTGCCAAGTAGACACCCTGGGCATCTCCTCGCAGGATGTCATCCTGCCCGTAGTACCGATGTTTCACGTCAATGCCTGGGGACTGCCCTACGCCTGTGCGATGTGCGGCGCCAAGATGGTGATGCCCGGCGCCCTGCTCGACGGCGCCAGCGTCTGGGAGTTACTCGACAGTGAACAAGTGACGATGACCGCCGGAGTGCCGACAGTGTGGCTGATGCTGCTCAACTACATGCGGGAGAATGACCTCGGCCTCAAAACCGTCGCTCGGGTGGTGATCGGTGGCTCGGCAGCTTCGCAATCGATGATCGAGGCTTTCCAGGACGAGTTCGGCACCCAGGTCATTCACGCCTGGGGAATGACCGAGACCAGTCCACTGGGCACCATCGGCACTCTAAAAAGCAAGCACCGCCATTTGAGTGCTCAGGAACGGCTAGCCCTCCAGCTCAAGCAAGGTCGCGGGCTTTATGGCGTGGAGATGCGGATCGTCGATGAGGATGGCAACGAGCAACCGCGCGATGGCCAAGCCTTCGGCGAACTACAAGTACGCGGGCCTTGGGTAGTGGGCGAATATTTTCGCCATCAGGGGAGTCCCACCCTAACCGCGGACGGCTGGTTCGCCACCGGCGATGTCTCGACCCTCGATGCGGATGGTTTCATGCAGATCACCGACCGCGCCAAGGATGTCATCAAGTCAGGGGGAGAGTGGATCTCTTCGATCGATCTGGAGAACGAGGCCGCCGCCCATCCGAAGGTCGCCGAGGCGGCGGTCATCGGCGTTCCTCACCCCAAGTGGTCGGAACGTCCGATCCTGGTAGTGGTGCCAGTCAAGGGCGATCCACCGAGCAAGGAAGAACTGCTCGCCTTCCTCGACGGGCGGGTCGCCAAATGGTGGCTGCCGGACGACATGGTGCTGGTCGACGAACTCCCCCACACCGCCACCGGCAAGGTCTCGAAACGAACCCTGCGCCGCCAGCTGGCCGACTATCGCTTGCCCGACGCTGACTGAGGGCAACTGCGATGAGCGTGCTGGTACTGATTCGTCATGGTCAGGCATCGGCCCACACCGACGACTACGACCGCCTATCACCCCTCGGCGAAGAACAAGCTCGGATCTTGGGCCAATATTGGACCGCTCGCGGCGAACGCTTCGACCGGGTCTTGGTCGGGCCGCTTCGCCGCCAACGCCAAACTCACGCTGCGGTGCGCCAAGCTTACCAACGACAGGGCCAGAGCTGGCCGCTGCCCGAGACCTGTGATGCCCTGGCCGAACACCACGGCCCGACGGTCCTCCGCCAAGCGATCGCTAACGGCGACTTGGAGCATGAGGGCGTTGGCGCACAGAACGCCGACGGCAGCTTTAGCGAGATGCTCAAAGACCCGTCGATCTTCACCCGCTGGAGCAGGCGCTGGGCCAGCGGTGAGCAACCAACGCCGACCGAACTCGAGAGCTGGTCAGCCTTTCGCCAACGGGTACGAAGCGAGCTTAACAAGATCTTCGCCACTACTGAGCGCGGCCAACGGGTGGTGGCATTCACCTCCGGCGGAGTGGTGGCGGCAGCGGTGGGCACGGTCTTCAAGCTGCCACCGACGCCAGTGATCGAGCTCAGCTGGCGGATTCGCAACGCTTCGATCAACGAAATCCTGTTCCGCGAGCACCAGGCGATGCTCCACACCCTCAATACCGTTCCCCATCTACAGGAAGATCGGTTGCTGACCTATGTTTGACCCACTTCCCAAGACCTAAGTACAAGTAAAATATCTTTCATTTCGCAAATTGGAAGAAAGACCCCAACTTCCAGCTAGCCTAGAGTAGCCACTCTTCCATCGGGTGCATCCGGTTCCTAGCGGGTGGTCGCTGACCACCTACACTTGCTCGCTAAACGTCTTCGGCCCTTCGCCGCCGACGAGAAGCGTTCAGAAGTTCGTGCATCGCTTCGACGATGCTTTCTTCGATGCCAAAGGCACCGCCTACACCCGCGTCCAGGTTCGTGCCCCCGCCTTTGAGAGCTTGAAGCCGGTCGAGACCCTCTGCGGCAATTTCGACGTCACCGTTACCTTGGACGGCGAACAACCGATCACCAAGATGCAGATCCTCCGCGATAGCACCGAGGGTGGCCGTTTCTTCTCTCCCATCTCAGTGATCGTCAAGCTCAACTTTGTCGCGGCCGATGGCAGCAAGCACGAGCCGCTGGTGATCAGCCGCCGCTTGGATTTCAAAGCGATGGACAACGGCCGTTGGACCGAGAGCCCGGCGAAGCACAACCTAGTGGCGAAGAGCTTCCTCTTGGTCGACACCAATGCCGATGGTGATCCCGATACCTACTTGCCTGGCACCTCCAATTTCATCGCTAGCGCTGGCGAGCCCGTAGCTCCCGGTCAGAAGGCACAGTCGATCATCCAACAGCCGAGTGATTGTCACTGTGAATACGCCACTTGCGGCCATCAGCACTGCATCACCGTGCCAACCGACGATTGTGGCGGCTATGTGTGTCGCTAGTCAACGCCGATAGCTTGGTCAACTTAGGGTCGGCGGTCATCCGCTGCCAATATTGAACTGCGAGCCATCTTGAGTTCGCCCGGTGCCGAGCCACCTGTGGGTGGCCGGCGCCCTCTTCTTCTTTCGATCTCTCAATAGCAGCGGTTGGCGGCGTGCCGATCCGAAAGACCAGGCCACTGGGTCCTCGAAGATGAGCATTTCGCAAGACGGAAGAAGCGTCCGGCCGATCACTGAATTAACCTCTCCCCATCGTTGGATCGGATTTATCCGGCACCTAGCGGGCGGTCGAAGGCCGCCTACCATGCGCACCGACCTGCTACCGGCTCGTAGCCGCTGGTAGAAGGTGCGCTGAACCCCGTCCTAGGGAGAACTAGAATGCGTAAGTTCTTGCTCTTGACCGGCCTCGCCCTACTTCTCATCGCCCTACCTGCCGCCGCCGATTCGGTGATCTACAGCGGTGTCGACCTCTGGACCAGCTCAAGCGACGGCTCGACACAGTCAAGCTTCGCCGAAGAAGCGATTCCGGCCAACTTCTTCTGCAGCGGCTCGGAGCCGTTCACCGGTGTTATCAAATTCCGCGGCCAGCCGTTGGCAACCGAGCCCGCCGGACTGCTGGGCAAAGTCGACACCATCGTGCATCGCCTCGACGATGCATATTTCGGCGCCAAAGGCATCGCGGATACCCGTATTCAGGTGCGCGCCCTGGCCTTCGAGAGCCTTGAGGCAATTGATACCACCTGTGGCAAGTTCAACGTCACCGTGGTGCTCGATGGTGAGCAGCCGATCACCAAGATGCGGATCTTGCGTGACAACGAGAAAGGCGGCGCCTTCTTCTCGCCGATCTCGGTGCAGGTCAGCATGAATTTCAGCCACGCTAGCGGTCGCCTGCACGAGCCACTGTCCATCAGCCGCCGGCTGGACTTCGCGCCAATGGGCAACGGTCGCTGGACTAGCGAAGCGTTCGAGGGCCAGGTCACCGCCAAGGGCTTCGTGCTGGTCGACACCAACGCCGACGGCCAGCCCGACACCTACCTGCCTGGTACTTCGAACTTCAATGCCCATGCTGGTTCGGTCGACATCGACGGCTTAGGCCAGAAGGCGATCATCGCGCCGGTCGACTGCCACTGCGAGTTCGAGTCGTGCGGGCATCGCCACTGCATCGCCAATTGCGGCGGTGGTACCCAATACGCGTGTCCGTAAGCAATACCCGCAATTCCGGCACTTGGTCACTTGACCGCTAATGCCGGTTCGGCAAGGGCGCCGCACCACCCCCCTTCGGTGGCCGGTGTCTTTGACGTCTGATCTCATGGTGGCAACAGCTCGACGTGGCCCGCGACGGGTTGGAGTGATTCCGCGCTGTCCGAACCTTGGACAATTCGCAAGATGAAAAAAGCGCCCGCCTGGAATTCGGATTAACGTTCTCTCACGTTTATCGGTTTGTCGGATGTTTCCGGTTCCTAGTTGGCGGCCAGCAGCCGCCTACCTCGCTCGTCTCGTGCTTTCGACCTTCTGTCGTCGGCGTGCAGCGTGCAAAACCCTGTTCGCAGGGAGAATCTCGAAATGCGTAAGTTTTTGCTCTTGACCGGCCTCGCTGTGCTGCTTCTTGCCCTGCCGGCCGTCGCCGACTCGGTGATCTATAGCGGTATCGATCTGTGGAAGACCATGGAGATCCTCCGCGATAGCGCCGAGGGTGCCGCTTCTTCTCGCCCATCTCGGTCATCATCAAGCTCAGTTTCACCGCCTCTGATGGCGGCAGCCATGAGCCCCTGGTGATCAGCCGGCGTTTGGATTTCAAAGCGATGGACGACGGCAGTTGGACCGAGAACCCGGGCAAAAGCCGCATCGTAGCCAAGAGCTTCGTCGTGGTCGAAACCGACGCCGACGGTGAGCCCGACACCTACCTGCCTGGCACCTCGAACTTCAACCCCTCCTCCTCAGCACCCGCGGCGCCAGGTCAGAAGTTGGCCGACACCAACGGTTGTCACTGTGACTACGAGACCTGCGGTCATGTGCACTGCATCGGCGTGCCAATCGACGACGACTGTGGTGATACCTCCTTCGGCAACGTGCAGATTTGCCAGTAGTCCTGATCCTGTCGGATCGGCGATCCTGAGTCGACGGTGAAGGGTATGCCGATTCGAGTTTGTTCGGCGCCGCGCCACTCTTGGGTGGCCGGCGCCCTCTCTATTTGGTCTGTTGGCAGTATCTGTAGCCGACTAGCGTAGTGGCGCCAGCATTTCGACTTCGTCTTCGAGCGGCTGAAACAGCACCGCACCGACCGCCCCCGGCCCAACATGGGCGCCTACCACCGGCCCCATCTCGCCAACGATCAGCTCTTGCACCTTGAATTGCGCTTCGATGTGCTCGCGCAGCAGATCCCCCCAGACCGGGGCGGCTGCGTGGGCAACACCGACGATGGTGGGTAGGTCGGGGTCGGTGGCCTCAATCAATCGTTGCATCATGCGCTCGATAGCCGCCCGATTGCCACGACCACGATCCACCGCCACGATCTCTCCACCGACCACTCCCAGCACCGGCTTGATGCCGAGCAGCTTGCCGACCAACGCCCGCGCTCTACCAATGCGGCCACCACGAACCAGGTATTCCAATGTGTCGACCACGAATAACGTAGGCATGCGTTCGACCATGCCGCGGAGGCGCTCGGCGACTTCGACGGCCGACAATCCTCGCTCTACCATGCGCGCCGCGAACAGGCTTTGCAAACCCAAGCCGATAGTGACTTGAGCACTGTCCACCGTTTGGATTTGTAGCCGTTGAGAGGGCGTAGAAGCAACGGGCAACATACCTTTGGCAGCCATCCAAGAATGTCTGAAGGTCTCCGACAACTTGCTCGAGATATGCACCGACACCACTTCCTTCTCGCCGGTCAGCTGAGCATAGAGGGCACTGAACTCCTGCGGTGATGGCGGCGTGGTGAAAGGGTGATCGCCGCTACTTTGCAGCAGCTCATAGAACTCGCTGTTACTCAGGTCGATACCGTCGAGAAATACCTTGTCACCAAAGGTCACGGTCAGTGGCACGACGTGAATCCGGTGTGCCGCGGCAAGCTCTTTGGGCAGGTCGGCGGTCGAATCGGTGACCACCGCTACTGTCGGCTCAGGGTCGGACAACAGCAGCAAGCCGCTACTTTCGAGGCGACGCAAGGCAGCGATCAGCCGGCTATCAGTCTCGGTCAACGCGTCGAGCAACTCACCGAGGGCGGAAAGGGAATGCAGCGCCACCAAGATCTCCATCTCCGCCGGCTCGAGCTGACGCTCGAGCACGTTGGCGCCAGCTTGGGGACATACCCAGCTGCGCAGATCAGGGAAATCTGCCAAGCAATCCTCGACTGCCCGCGCCAGCAGTTCGTCGCTGCCCAGATGCAGGTTGCGACGAATTCGGGTGGGGTCTGGGAACACCCGGAAGGGGCCTTCGCCATGCCGCGCCAGGCGGCAGAAAGCCTTGAGCCCCGCCGCGCGACGGGTACGGGCCGCCACCGGCTCGCCGGCCTGCAACGCGATCGAGCCATAGCGGGTCTGCAACTGACCGGTGAAGCGAGTTTCCACCAATGCTGGAATCAGCTCGAAGAAGGGCTTGCGGCCCAGATCACCAACCAACGAATTGGCATGCAGGTTGGGCTCGACGCCCAGTTCTCGGCCCAACATCAACAGTCGCAGGCGGGCTAGCAGATCGCCTTCGCCCAGCTCTGCCCGGCTGACGAACAAGACCTCGTCCGGCAGCTGGCTCGCCTCGCGCTGGCTGCGCCCAACCGCCAAGATCGGCGTTGGCGTCGCCCGCGCCAGTTCGAGCAGCTCGGCACCTTCACTGGCATCGAGCAACAGCTCGCTGGCCATCACCACCATCCACGGCTCAAGGGCGGCGGCGAAACGCACCGCGTCTGCGGCACGGCCTACCGGCACAACTTCGTAACCGGCTTCGGTCAGGCCGACGCTCAACGCCCGCCGGCTCTCGGCTTGCGGGTCGACAATCATGACTACGGGTCGCGACATCGTCCGATCCAAAGGCTCAGAAAAGACCCAAAAGACTCGCCAGATCGGCAGGAGTATTCGATAGCACTCGCACCTGTTCGAGATTGGCAATAATCTCTTGAGCGCGCCGACGAACCCTCTCATCCGCGGCCACCACCAAACCCGAACGACGGCGGCCCGGAGCGGTCAGCCTGGCTACCAACTTGCGTAAGGCCAGGTCAGATGATTTGTCTTGGTCCTCACTACCAAGCCAAATCACCAACCCAGAGCATAGCGGCAGCACCGCCGTGTGCTGGTCCAAACCACCACGCAGCGGATAGAGGTGCAGCGATAACCGGCCGGCACCATTCTCGACCGTGCAAGTGCCACCGTGAGTCGTCGCCAGTTGTTCGCGCAAGCGCCCCCAAGCATCCTCGGCAAAGCTGTCCGGCAACTGCAAGACAAGACCGACGATCAACGGCCAAGAGCTCTCCTCGGCCAAGAAAAGCAAGTGCACGTGGCTGTCGCCAGCGGCCTTGCAAATTTTATGCACCGCCGCATACATCTTGCGCACGGTGGCTCTATCTCTATCCTGAGGCGGGCTCTCAAGCCCCACCGTGACGCCGTCCTGGGCAACCACGAAGCCGGCCTCGACCAACACTGCAATGGTCGCGTCAAGGGTGGCCGGTGCCGCCAGCGCCGCCTCGTGCAGCGCGGCAAACGAACTCGGCCCTCGCTGTCGCAGGAAGCCCAGAACCGACTCCACCGGTAGGGAGTCAAGCCCGTGTTCGAGCCGAGGCGTTCCGCGAACCACCGAGCGCAGCACCGCATGGCGACTGGGCAAGCTATCCTTCCTTCGTCGCAGCTCGTCCTGCAACCACGAATGACGCAGCAACATCGATTGAAAATCTGCCATCGGCAGGGTCGACAGAGTCACCGAGGAATCGTCGACATCGCCCAGACGGAACTGGAATGAGCCTTCGCCCAGGTCGAGCAAGGCGAGCAGTGCTTCGTCGCCGTGCAGCATGCCGTAGGTGGCGGCTTCGATCTGGCCGCGGCCAAACCGCACCTCTGCCGGCGACAATTCGACCGACAATCGCAGCGTGCCGGTGCGGCGGCTGCGCTCGAGCGACTGCATCAGCTCCCAACAGGGGTAGGTGTCCAAATTGCCCGAGATATCGGCTTTCGGCAAGCTGGCGCCCAGCAGGCGCTCGAGCCGCAGCACTAGCTCTTCCGGGTCGAAGGGTTTGGCCAAGTAGTCCGAAGCGCCGGCCCGCAGCCCCCGAACCCGATCTGCCTTGGTATCCAGAGCGGACAGCATCAGCACTGGCAGGGAGGCTGTTTCGGACCGTGCTCGCAGGCTTTTCAGCAGATCGAGACCGGAGATCTCAGGCATCGACACATCGAGAACCGCGGCATCAAAATCGCGCGCCGCGACCAAGCCATCCACTCTGCGCGGATCACGACAGGTGGTGACCTCTAACCCAGCAGCTTCCAAAGTCGAATCCAGCATCAGCAACAGGTCGGGATCGTCGTCGACCACCAAGATTCTAGGCACTGCTGCTCTCCTCTTCCTGCCCACCATGAATAGCTGCTTTGCTCTCCTCGCGAGAGTCGCGTGGAGGGTCCCGAGCGCACGATCGCCGCAGGCAGGCTCGCTAGCAACAGTCTAAGTTGTCTCAACTGGTGACAATAACATAGAGCAGGCAGCTGCTCATCGAGCCAATGTTTGGCAATCACCCCGAAGTCGAATAGCCTGCCTCTCAACACCGTACCGAGCCCCAACCGCAGTCAATCGAAGGAGTTTCTTACCCATGTCTGACGCACTGACCCTTGACCGGGTCACCAAACGGTTCGGTGAGCTAGTCGCTGTCAACCGTATCTCCCTGTCCATCCCACAGGGCTCGATCTACGGCTTCTTGGGGCAGAACGGTGCTGGCAAGACCACCACCATCCGGATGATCATGAGCATCCTCTACCCCGACGAAGGACGGATCCGCATCCTTGGCCAAACCAACTCAGAATCGATCAAGGACCGGCTCGGCTATCTACCGGAAGAGAAGGGGCTGTACAAGAAGATGACCACCGGCGAGATCCTGACTTACTTCGGACGTCTCAAGGGCATGTCGGGGCGCGACGCCAAGCAGCGCGCCCATGAGTTGCTTGAGCGTTTTGGTTTGGGGGAGTGGATTCAGCAGAAGTGCGAGGCTCTCTCCAAAGGCATGGGGCAGAAGGTGCAAGTGCTCGGCACGCTAATCCACAGCCCCGAGCTGGTGATCCTCGACGAGCCCTTCTCGGGACTCGATCCAGTCAACGTCGAGACCATGCGCGAGGTCATCCTAGAGATGAAACGCGAAGGTCGCACGGTGATCTTCTCGACCCACATCATGGAGCAGGCCGAGCAGATCTGCGACTCGATCTTCATGATCCACAAGGGCAAGAAAGTGCTTGACGGACCTCTCACAGAGATCCGCGGCGGCGGTGACCAAGGCATTCGCCTGGACTACGACGGCGACAGTACGGTGCTGGCGGCTCTGTCCGGTGTCAGGCGGGTCAACGACGCCGGCAAGCAGGCCGAGATTTACCTCGAGGAGGGAGTTGATCCGCAGCAGATCTTGCGGCAGCTGGTCGGCAGGCTTACCATCCGCCGCTTCGACCTGCGCGAGCCCTCCTTGCACGAGATCTTCGTCCGCGCGGTGGGTTCGGCCAACGAGGCTCTCGACAGCAGGGCCAACAACGGGAGTGTGAGCCATGTCCAATAAGAGCTTTTTAGTAGCGCAACGTGAGTTCCTAGAGAACGTCCGCACCAAGGCTTTCTGGATCGGCATCTTGGTCTTTCCGGTCATGTTGACTCTGGCTTTTATCGTGCCTTCCTTCTTCGACCGCGCCAAGGCGGCGCGAGAGTACGTGGTGATCGATCACTCAGGCTGGCTGCTCGAGGCAGTCGAAGAGCGGGCCACCCTGCCCGACTTGGAAAAAGTCCTACGCGAAGCCGTACGCCGAGTCCGCAAGGGCGGCGAAGCAGCAGCTACGCTGCCCAACGCCTTGCGCGAAACCGCCACTCAACTCAACACCGTGCTGGCCTCCATGGTCGACCAGGACGGCGGCGAGTCACCGATGGCTGACAACATCTATCGCGGTTTCGCCGGCCTGCTGAGTGGCGTCGGCGGCGCTGAGGGCGGACCGCTGGCCAGCCTCGGCGCTGGTCAAGCAGAGCAGGTGATCGCCAGCCTCAATCTGCTCAAAGACGAAATTCGCCGTTGGTGGCATGATCTGCCGGCCGATCAGGCCAAGGAATTCGCCGACGGCCGCACCGCCAAAGGGCGCTACGCACGCATCCCGGTCGAAGGTAGCGACGAGGCCGTCATCCAGGATCTCAATCGACGGGTCGGCGATGGCGAGCTATTCGCCTACTTCGTGATCAACGCCGACCCCGTGGAGGGCGCGGAGGGCGCCAAATATGTATCGGCAAACCTGACCGACGACGACTTGCGCGACTGGTTCCAGCGACTGGCGTCGGAAACCGTCCGCGACCGGCGCTTGGCGCAAGAGAACATCAACCCGGAAATCGCCAGCTGGGTGCAGGAGCCGCTGCGCTTTGCTGCCAAGCAAGTGGGAAAGGGCGGAATCGAGAAGCAGGTCGAAGCGCGCGACATGGTGCGCCAGTGGGCACCGGCAGTGTTCGTTTATTTGTTGTGGATGGCTATCTTCACCATCGCCAACATGCTGATGACCAACACCATCGAGGAGAAATCCAATCGCATCATGGAAGTACTGTTGTCCTCGGTCTCGCCGATCGAGCTGATGGCCGGCAAGATCATGGGCATCGCCGCCACTGGCTTGACCCTGGTGGGTTCCTGGGTGCTCTTCTTCATCGTTGGCTCCCGCTTGCTGCCGCGACTGCTCGGCTTGGACCTCGACTTCGACCTCACGGTGATCACCGCCGATCCGTTCTTCATGGTTTCGTTCGTGGTCTATTTCGTTCTCGGCTATCTGTTCTACGCCGCGGTGCTGGTCGGCATCGGCTCGGTGTGCAATAGCTTGAAAGAGGCCCAAAACCTGATGGGGCCGATCATGCTGGTGATGTTCGTACCACTGATGACCATGATGCCGATCGTCGAGGACCCCAACGGCACTTTGGCCAAGGTTCTGTCCTACATCCCGCCGTTCACTCCCTTCGTGATGATGAACCGAGCGGCGGCACCCCCCACCGGCATGGAATACCTCGTCTCAACCCTGGTGCTGTTGATAGCTGTCGGAGTGGCCTTGTGGGCGGCGGCCAAGGTCTTCCGCATCGGTATCTTGATGACCGGCAAGCCGCCCAAGATCCGCGAGATCTTCCAGTGGTTGCGGGCGCCGGTGGGGTTGGTTCCCGAGCGCGATCAGAGCTAGGAAGCCGCGGCACCGCTATCGACTACGACGGATCGACGGAGACAAGCGGCCCCGATCCGGCACATAATCCGTCCATGCGGATCCTCGGCCTATCGGCCTTCTACCATGAGTCAGCTTGCTGCTTGCTGGCTGATGGCGAGCTGGTCGCGGCAGCGGCCGAGGAACGTTTCTCTCGCCGCAAACACGACTCGGGTTTGCCCGTCGCGGCGATGCGCCACTGCTTGGAGAGCGGTGGCATCGACCTGACGGAACTCGATGCGGTGGCCTACTACGAGCAGCCGGTCGACAAGTTGGCGCGGCAGCTGTGGGCCGGGGTACCGCGGGGGGATCACGATCTCGGCTGGCTCGATCCGCGGCGGGCCGAACGCGCCGTTCGTGAGCGGCTGGGATGGGAGGGGCCGCTGCTGAGCTTTCCCCACCATGCTTCGCACGCCGCCAGTGCCTTCTTCTACTCCGGCTTCGAAGATGCCGCCCTGCTGACCAGCGATGGGGTCGGCGAATGGGCCACAGCCACCTATGGTCGTGGCGAAGGCACTCAGCTGGAGCTATTCGAGGAGGTCCAGTTTCCTCATTCGCTGGGCTTGCTCTACTCCACTCTGACCGCTTTCCTCGGCTTTCGGGTCAACGGTGGGGAATTCAAAGTGATGGGCTTGGCACCTTATGGCAAACCCCGATTCATCGATCAGATCTGCCAATTGATCGGCGTCGGCGCCGAGGGTCAACTGGCTCTCCATCTGCGCTACTTCGACTTCCTGCGCGGCCCGCGCATGTGGAGCGACCAACTGCCACAGCTGCTTGGTATCGCCGCGCGGACCGCCGAGGGGCCGATCGAGCAAGTGCATCAAGACATCGCCCACAGCCTACAGCTAGTGGTCGAAGAGATCCTGCTGGAGAAAACCGCCTATCTGGCCCAACGGACCGGGGCGACGAAGCTGGCGATGGCCGGTGGCGTGGCGCTGAACGCGGTCGCCATGGGTCGGATCGCACGCGAAGGCCCCTTCGACCAGGTGTTCGTGCAGCCCGCCGCGGGCGACTCGGGAGCCTGCCTGGGAGCTGCCGCCCTGGCGCAGATCGAACTCACTGGCAAACGCCCCCGAGAGCGCCAGCGGCACACCTTTCTCGGCCCTCGCTACTCGAACGGAGAGATCGCCAGACTGCTGGCCTGTTGCGAGATCGCGGCCGAGGACTTTCGCCACCGTAGCGACGAATTGCTAGAAGAAGTAGCCCGGCGGCTTGACCAACGGCAGATCATCGGTTGGTTTCACGGCGCCATGGAACACGGACCGCGAGCTCTCGGCGGGCGCTCGATTCTGGCCAACCCGCTCGATCCACAAGCACGGCAGCGGCTCAACGTCTCGGTCAAGCGGCGCGAGTCCTTCCGTCCTTTCGCCCCCAGCGTACTGGCCGAAGCCGCCGCTGATCACTTCGAACTCGACCAGCCGGCGCCGTTCATGCTGCAAACTTGCCAAGTGCGCTCACCGCTAGAGCTGCCGGCGATCACCCATGTCGACGGCTCAGCTCGGCCGCAAACCGTCGACCGGCAAACTTGCCCCCGTTTCGCCGCCCTGATCGATGCCTTCGCCCGCCGCACCGGCTGCCCGATGCTGGTCAACACCTCGTTCAACCTGCGGCGCGAGCCGATCGTGGCAACACCCCAAGATGCTCTATTGACCGCCGCTACAAGCGGCCTCGATGCACTGGTGCTGGAAGACTTTCTAATCGATGGTCGGGCGCTACCGAATATTTTGCAAGAACTGCAACCGGCCTGGGATCGCCGCCGCCCGCAAGCCCTCGGCAGCGGCGCCGATGGTCTTGGTGGCCAGCTGTACACCTTCGTCTGATGGCCGCCAACGACAGTCGCCAGAGTTCCCCCCGACACCGCGCCGCCGGTGAACTCGCCAAGCTTCTAGACACCCCGGAAGGCGCCCGCACCGCCCGTCTGCTGCAACAGCTCGGAACCTTCGCCGATGAACCCTCGGTCGCGATCGCCGAGGTCCAGCCCGAGCCGCCAAAGTCCGCCCCGCGACCGATTGGCATCTGGCAGCCGCGGCAGCTCGACGGTGAACTGATCTTCGAGCGCCCGCCGCTCTCGCCACTCGGCGATCACCACGCCAGCATTCACCAGCTGCGGGCCACCAAGCCGGCCGGCTGCCGGCGCCTCGGATGGTTTGGCGAATCAGCCGCCGCCGGCTACCTCTATGCTCCTCACTGGACACCGGCCCAGCTGATCGAAGGACAGTTGGCGCATCGCGCCGACCAGCCGTGGCAGGTGATCGATCTCGCCCGCACCAACGAGCGACTGGCGCCAATGATCGAGCGCATCGACGCCGCCCGCCAACTCGATCTTGACCTGTGGGTGATCTACGCCGGCAACAACTGGCCCTTGCTGGAAATGCCCGAGACCTCGGCCTACCACTCCGGAATCCGCTCGCGCCAACGCTGGGCGGCGGCCTGGCGGCGCCACGGACCCAGCGGCCCCCGCCGCCAAGCTCAGCAGCAGCTCGAGCAACGGATCCTCTCCGCCCTGGACCAGCTCAAGCGACTAGCCGACGGTACACCGGTGCTTTGGGTCGTGCCAGAAGTCAACCTGGCGGATTGGCAGACCGCTCAGCCGCCGACTTGGCTAGCAGGCGATGGCGCCACTCGCTGGCACCGGCTCTACCAAGACGCTCGCCAAGGGCTAGCCGCCAAGGACCTTGACCGGATCCTGCGAGCCGCCAAAGCGATGAGCGACCTGGACCAGGGCGATAACCCCACCCCCTACCGCTTGCAAGCCGAGGCTCACCTCTTGGCCCAGCGTCCAGTGGCCGCCAGACGAGCCGCGCGCGCCGCTATCGACCGGCAGTCCTACGCCAATCTGGCGATGCTGGCGGCACCACAAGCCAACAGCTCGGTGATCGAACTATTGCGCCAAACCGTGACCGACAGAGGTTGGCAACTAGTCGATCTGCCACAGATCATCGAGCGGCAAGACCCTCAGCGACTCGCCGATCGCCGCCTATTCCTCGACTACTGCCATTTGCAGGCGGATGGGCTGCGCCTATTGGCCACCGCGGTGGTCGATGAAGTGCTGCCAGGCTCAGCGGTAGCCGGTCCAGATCACCGTGCGAGAGATGAAACTGAGGATCTTCCAACCGCCGCCGTCGAGGCTACCGCCTGCTTAGGAGCGGCGGTTCACAGCGCCCATCGTCTTCTGAGCAGCGGCGACAAAGTCGCCTCGCTGAGAGCCTGGCTCGAAGACGCTCTGAGCGCCGATCCCGGTTGCGAAGCAGCGATGCTCGACTTGCTCGAAGCCCGCATCAGCCTACCCGGAGAAGAGCTGCTGAGCGCTGCCCAACGTCGCAATCTCGATTCACCCTATCCGCTGGGGCTCCAGCATGGCTGGCGCTGGGAGCATCTCGACTGTGATCTCTTAGAAGCGATATGCCAAGCACTCGAACCCCGAAGAGCCAACATCCGGCAATGGTTGGCAAACTTGTTGGTCGAACACCATGCTGCCGACCAGCACCCTCGCCAGTTGGCCACCGCGCCCTACTTGTGGGAGCCACTTGCCCAGTTGTTTCCCGCGGCGATCGGCGACAGCAGCGCCCTGCGGCTGATGCTGCGCTCCGCCTGGCCAACCACCCGGCTATGCCTGATCGCCAGTGGCGAGTCACCCTTGGCACTGCACAGCGTCGCCCGCCTGGCACCCACCCCTGGCCTTGACCCAGATCGTCGAGGCAGCGCCAGCTGGCAGCTCAACGGCCGTCCGATCGGTCAACAGCAACTCGGCTGTAGCTGGCAGAAACAGGCGTTGGTGGTGGCGCCTGAGAACCTGCAACGAGGTCTAAACTGCTTGACTGTGCTCTGGCCACCCCTACCACCCCAAGGCGAGGCCGCCTTAGAAGCCGCCTTACGCCGGTTGGAAGAAGGAATCGAAGCCGACCTACACCCGATTTTCGGTGAGTTGGCCTCGTTGAGAGCCGGACCAGTCGCCCGGCCGCCGACCCACGAGCTTGGCCGATGATCCCCGCCACCAACGCCTTCCCGGCTCACCTGGCGATCTTGCTCGAAGCAGGATTGTTACTCGCTTGGCTAACCGTGGCCGGATATCGACCGCGACTCGGCGAGCGCCTCGACAGATGGCTGAACCGATGGCTCAGGCGCTGGGCGCGGCGACCTCGCCGAACCCTGCTGATCCTGGCCCTGGCCACCGCCACCGGCAACGCCGCGGTGGTTTGGCAAGCTGGCTTCCCGGAACCCGACGTGGCCGACGAGTTCAGCTATCTGCTAGCCGCCGACACCTTCGCCCACGGCCGGCTGGCCAACCCCCAGCACCCAATGTGGCAGCACTTCGAATCGCTGCATGTAATCCAAGACCCTACCCACAGCTCGAAATACCCACCTGCTCAAGGTTTGCTCCTGGCCGTTGGCCAACGACTCGGCGGCCATCCTGGAGTCGGACTGTGGCTCGGTTCGGCATTGCTGGTAGCAGCAGCGGGCTGGATGCTACTCGGCTGGCTACCGCCTCCCTGGGCGATCTACGGCAGTCTGTGGGTCGCCCTGCACCTCGGCATCGGCAGCTATTGGAATCAGACCTATTGGGGAGGCTCGCTAGCCGCAATGGGCGGTGCGCTGCTTTACGGTGCCCTGCCCCGCCTGCTCAAACGGCCACGCCCCCGAGACGCCGTCTTGCTTGCCCTCGGAGTGGCATTGCTGGCCAACACTCGACCGTGGGAGGGTCTGGTGGTCTGCCTGCCGGTGACGGTGGTCTTGGCGGGTTGGCTGCTACATCGACCCCAACGAGCGACGAGCCGATTTCTCCTGCCAGCCAGCGGCGTGTTGCTCGCCACCGTCGCCTGCATGCTGATTTACAACCAGCGCGGCAGCGGCGATGCGCTACGCATGCCTTACCAAGTCCACGAGGCGACCTATGCCGTACGCCCGCTGTTCTTGTGGCAGGACTTCCGTCCCGAGCCCCAGTACCGCCACCCGGAGATGCGCGACTACCACCTGGGTTACGCCCGCCGAGTGCCGCAGACACCAAGTTGGCCCCGGAGAGCCTTAGTCAGTGGCTGGAATAGGGTCGCCACTCAGCTCTACTTCGTGCTCGGCCTCGGACTTGTCCCAGCGCTGCTGGCCTTGCCCCTGGCTTGGCACCGGCACTGGGCGCGCCTACTAGTCGGCAGTGGCGCCCTGCTCGCTCTGGCCAACGCGGTTAGCCATGCCTGGTGGCCGCATTACAGCGCACCCTTAGCTGTGCCATTGCTGGCTCTCAGCCTGATCTGCCTGCGCCATGCGCGAGCCTGGCACCGCCGCCAAGCGCGGGGTCGGTGGCTGCCCATCGCCGCCCTGTCGATCTGCGTGGCCAGCCTGGTAGTGCAGCTACCCTTCTTGCGCCCCGCCGCCGAAGAACGCGGCCAGCGCCGAGCACGCATTGAAGAGCAGCTACACGCCCATGGCGGCAAACACCTGGTTTTCGTCCACTACACCGCGATTGGCGCCGAGTGGGTTTACAACGCAGCCGACATCGACCGAGCACAAATCGTCTGGGCGCGGCAAATGGGAGCACGCGACCAGGAGTTGATCGACTACTACCCAGAGCGCAAAGCCTGGAGCTTGGACCTCGACCCAATGACGCGACAGATTTCACTGAAACGCCTGCCAGCAGCGAGCTGATATCAAATCCTAAACTCTCTCCTTTCAAATACTTATACAGTAAAAACCACCAAATATCGAAACCTTGTAACTTCTCGGCTCTTCGTGCGCCTATAAGTAGTGAAAGCAACTTAGCCACAAAACCAACTGAAGGGTGAAGCGATGCACCGAAGAAGATTCTGCCTGAATACTGCCCCCCTGCTGCTCCTGGCCTGCCTGGCCACAGCTCCGCTCCTGGCTCAATGCGACAACAATCCGATCGCGGTTGACGACGAAGTGCTGCTCGCCGCCACTCCAGTGCTGATCGACGTGCTGGCCAATGACCAAGAGCCCGACGGCGAGGCCCTCCGCCTGACGGTCCTCTCGACCACTTGTCCACTGGCCTTCGAGGTGCTTTTTGATGTCGTCCGGCTGACCCCGACCCCGGCGGTGCGAACGGCTTGCACGGTGACCTACCGAATCGAAGATGAGTCGCAGAATTTCGCCACGGCCACAATCAACGTGACCCCGAACGGACCTTTATTTGCCGACGGCTTCGAAACCGGGAATAGCTCGCAGTGGACCGAAACTTGCGCCAGCGCCAGCTGCTAGGGGAGAACAATCATGCGAATTAGACCTCTCACTTTCATCCTTCTCGGCCTCTGCATCGCCCTGCCGCTAACCGCGCAACTCCCCCCGAGCCACCAGCGCGGAGTGACCGCCGACACCGCCTACCAAATCGGCGACCTGGATCAGATCAATCTCTTCAACGGCAGCCTGACCGTATCTTTGCCGATCGGCATCACCTATCCGGTCGGCCCATCCCTGAGCTTCAGCCTGACCGCCTCGTACAGCTCAGGAGGCTGGGAGTACGACGAGAACCACCAATGCCAAGACATCAACCCGCCCTTCGCGCTGCGTACCTACAGCCTGCCGATCCAGGATCTCAAGACGCAGGCCGGCTTCGGCTGGAGAGTCAGCCTAGGAGAGCTGATCGCGCCACGTAACAGTCCGACGACAACGCCTGAGATTTACGTCGATCCAAGTGGCGGCGAGCACAGGTTTTATACCGAGCTGCATCCCGGCGGCTTCCCGGCGACACCGCAGCCCAGCACCTGGTTCACCAACGACAGCACGTACCTCCGTCTACGCAAGCGCAATCCGGGGGTGTGCGAGCTGCCGTCTGGCACCTTTGTCGATCAGAGCTGCTACACGGTAGAATTTTCTGGCGGCGAGCTGCATGAGTTCCATAACTACGCCTCCGTCGGCGATCTCTGGCGCTTGACTCGGATGGAGGATCGCTTCGGCAATTGGATCAATGTGCGCTATGCCAACGATGGCGACTGGACATTGACCGACAGCCAAGGGCGCACTCACACGGTGGACTTTGTCGGTGGCAGAGTCGCCACCGTGAGGCTCGAAGCCTTCGGCAGCCAAAGCAACTCGACCTTCCTCTTTCAGTACCGCACCGAGACCCTCGAACGGCAGTTCGGTTTCCGCCCCGGCTGCGTGCCGATAGCCGAGCACACCCTCACCACCCAGGTGCTCGACCGGGTGGTGTTGCCCGATGGTTCGTTCTACGAGATGGACTACCTGACCGTCGACAACCTGCTCTCGGGCGGCTTGTCGAAGCTGCGCCTGCCCACCGGCGGCGCCTACGGCTACGACTACCAGCTCTTCCCCTTCCAGACCCAGCTGGCCGACCTCTTCCACGCTCCCGATTGGGGCACGGTGGCGCGGGGAGTCAAGAGCAAGCATCTCTTCCTCGACGACGGCGACACCACCCCCTACGCCACCTGGAGCTACACCTACGACACCGCAAACCCGCAAGCCCCCGGCGATCCGCTGGGCCACCCCTGCTTCCACTCGATGAAAGTGACTGATCCACTGGGCTTCGAGACGGTGAGCTATTTCTCCACCGTCGGCGCCAACAATCGCTGGTCCTACGGCCTGCCCTACACCTACTGCGATCCCATCAGCGGCAGCTTCTCAGAAGCCGGCCCCTTCCTTTCCCAAGAACTCTTCAACGCTGGCGGAACCAAGCTCCGCTCGATCTTCGTTGAGTTCGACAGCGATGGCCGCGACGCCGGCAACTACAACGAGAAGGCCCACCGCTTGCGCTATCGCAAGGAGACCTTCCACGACGACGGCGGCAAGTTCCGCGAAGTCACCTTCTCGGACTTCGATGGCCTGGGCCACTTCCGCACCATGACCACCGGCGGCAACTTCGGCGCCGCCGACGTGCGCACCAGCAGCACCACCTACAACCCCAACAGCGGCACCTACATCATCGCCAACCCCGACGACAGCTCGATTGATCCGGCAACCGATTTCGTGCTGCCAAGCCACAACGCACGCTGGATCTTGGAGACCTGGGACGAGCAGTCGGTGAGCGAAGGCGGGACCACCGAGAAAGCGGAGTTCTGCTTCAACAGCACCACCGGCTTCCTCGAACGCCGCCGCCAGCTGGCCGGTAGCAATCGCCAGAGCCGCGACGTGGTGAGCCTCCTCACCTCGAGCAACGGCTTCGTCACCCGCCAGCGGGTCTATGGCGGCGACACCCAGAACCTCGGCACCGGCTCCTTGTGCAGCCTCAGCTTGTCCGGCCCGACCTACCGCACCGACCACGTCTACGCCAGTGGCAGCCTGCGCAAGTCGACGGCGGTGGACTGCACCGGCACCGCGATCCTCACCCTGGCCGACTACGACATCGACTCAGACACCGGCCTGGTGGCCACCAGCCGCGACGCAGCGGGCCTGGGCACCAGTTTCACCTACGATCGCTTGGGCCGCTTGACCGGCCAGCGCCCGGCCGAGCTGGGCTGGACCCAGTGGACCTACACCCTGCCCACCACCGCCAACCCCAGTCTTGCCCCCAAGCTCACCGAGCAACAGTGCCAGCCCTTCCAGACCTCCTGCAGCGGCACCGACCTGATGAGCTTCCGCGAGCACCGCTACGACGGCCTCGGCCGGCGGCTGCAAGAAACCGTGCGCATCCCCGTCGCCAACGCTGGCCAGACCGAGCTCTGGCATCGCTACACGACCTGGAACCCACGTCACTGGAAGACGGACGAGTCGGTGTGGACCACCGCCTCAGCGGCCGGCGAAAGCCGCCGCACGACCTACCTCGCCTACGACCGCTTCGGCCGCCCCGGCCGGGTCAAGCCGCCAGAACAGCCGGCGACCTTCTTCACCTACCAGGGCGACCGGGTACAGACCCGGCGCTTCAAAGTGCAGCTGACCAGTGGCCAGCAGGACACCTACGTCACCGAGATCATGGACGGCCAGGGCCGTCTGGCCGAGGTCTGCGAGGGCAGTTCCGCCGCCTGGTCTGGCAGCTGTGGTGGTGGCGGTCTGCTGACCCGCTATTCCTATGACGATGGTGGCAGACTGACCAAAGTGTGCCAGAACCTCAGCGGCTCGACCTGCGGCCAGACCCGCTTGTTCGACTATGACGGTCGCGGTTTCCTACTCTCCGAGACCCATCCCGAGATCGGACCCTCGGGCAACGGCCGCATCGATTACCGCTTCGACGCCGGCGGCAACGCCACCTCCAAAGATCTGATCGGCAGCACCGCCTTCGATCTGAGCTTCGATTTCGACGCCGCCGGCCGACTGATCAGAGTCCTCGAATCGAGCAATGGCGCGGGGAGCACCCCGCGTCTGCAGAAGCAGTTCCGCTACGCCCGCGCCAACTCTGGCAGCGACCACCGGGCCGGGAAGCTGGTGCAGACCGTGCGCCACAACTGGGTCGACATTCAGAGCCCCCTGGCCCCCGAGCCCGGCTCCCTCGACGTCAAGCTCTCCGAGAGCTTCCGCTACACCGGTCGTCAGGGCCTGATGTCGGAGAAGCAGACCCGCTACCAATTCTTCGCCGGCAACTACGCCTTTACCACCGGCTTCGCCTTCGACACCCAGGGCAATCTGTCACAACTCGACTACCCCAGCTGCCAGC
Organism: Candidatus Multivoradales bacterium; assembly: GCA_965248925.1. Taxonomy (GTDB): domain Bacteria; phylum Acidobacteriota; class Thermoanaerobaculia; order Multivoradales; family J023; genus CBDFLE01. The sequence continues at coordinate 1,341,784 of CBDFLE010000006.1, forward strand.
ACGCCGACGGTGGCTGCGCCACCAACGATCCGCAGCGCACGGTGAATTTCAACTACGAGAAGGGTATGCTGAGGTCCGTGCCTGGATTCGCCAACAACCTCACCTACCAGAGCGGTGGCATGCTGCATCAGCTCGCCCACAGCGATGGTGTAGTCGACAGCCAAGAAGTCAGCAGCTTGAACGGCCTCGCCCGGCCGCACCAGCTGACCACCTCTGCGGGCTGGAGCAGCGGTAACTTCGCCTACGACGGAGCTGGAAATATCTCCGCCATTGGCAACTTGGCGTACCGCTATGACCGCCTCGGCAGGTTGATCTCCGGCCAGACCTCCGTCGGTGCCACCCTCTTCACCCAGACCGCGAGCTTCGACAATTTCGGCAACATCCAGCAACTATCAACACCCGGTTTCGCGGCTCTCAACCTCAACCCCAGCGCCACCACCAACCGCCTCGGCCTCTCAGGCGCTCAGTACGACGCTGCCGGCAATCTGACCGACATCACCCTCGGCAGCGAGAGCTTCGACTACGCCTTCGACGGCGCCAACATGATGAAGCACCTGCGCTCGAACACCGATCAAGCGCGGGTCTTCATCTACAACGCCAGCGACGAGCGGATCCTCACCTTCGACTGCTTCGGCCCCGGCGCCACCAGCACTTGCACCACCCAGCCCGCCAGCCTCACCTGGACCCTGCGCGGGCTCGGCAATGAGGTCCTGCGGGTCTACGATCAGCCAGCTGGCGGCGCCTTCAGCTGGAGTCGAGACTACGTCCATCGCGGCGGGCAGCCCCTCGCCACCATCGAGCCCGATGGCAGCGGCGGCGAGATGACTTCGCACCTGCACCTTGATCATTTGGGTACACCTCGGCAGATCACGCGCGGTGGTCAGCAAGTGGCGTTGCACAACTACTTTCCCTTTGGTCAAGAGGCGACCAGCGCGGAGGCTGACGAGATTCAGCTGAAGTTCACCGGACATGAGCGGGACAAGACCGGGACCGGCAGCCGCTCCGAGCTGGACTATATGCATGCTCGGCATTGCAGCCCGGTGGTGGGGCGGTTTTTGAGTGTGGATCCATCTCTGGGTAGCCGGTCCTCACCACAGAGTTGGAATCGCTTCTCTTACGTCAGCAACAGTCCAATCAACCAGGTAGACCCGGACGGAAGGCTTGGGTTTCTGGTAACTGCATTTCTTGGCGGAGTCGTAGATGTTGGGATTCAAATTGCGAGCAACGCGCTTTCAGGGGAAGAGCTCACATCAGGCGTAGCCGGGGCTTTCGTCACCGGAGCAGTGGCTGGTGCCACAGGTCTTGGGCTATTGAAGGTGGCTGGTAGGGGAGCGAAGCTCGTAGGAGCCGTTAGAAATGCAAAGAAACTGAAGAAGTCAACTGCTGCTGCTGGCGCAGCAAGAGCGGGCGCAAGGGGAACAGCGGGAGTCGACGATCTCATCAGGGGAGCGACCAAAGGCAAGACGGGGAGGAGTCGGCAGTTCGGTAGGAACGGTGGCATTGACCAGGCCAACAAGGATTTCGACAGTCTCGTTGGTAGCGGGGCCATGAAGAGCCAGGGTGGCGGGATTAGATCGGCAAAGCTCCCTGACGGGTCGACAATCAGCGTCCGCCCCGGCAGTACTCAGGGATCCCCTACGATCCAGATCAACCCGCCTGCTGGGAAGCCGATCAAGGTGAGGTATGAAGAATAGAGCCCTGAAACGCGCACCGAACGGGGCAAAAGCATCTTTGGCGGAGAAATGGCTTGAAAGAGCTCTCGACAACACCTATCAGCTTACGCGCGAGTTCCTGCGAGTTCGAGGATGGGTGGTAGTCCCGGTCGAGTCGGCACTTCATATCGATGAGCACGACGCAGAGCGTCTTGCCAGAGCGGCGTCTCTGTTAGGCAAGACGAAGCTGAGAGCTGTTCTGCTCGAAGGCTTGAAGGAGGTCAGGAGTCACCTAGAGGTAGAAGCCACGAAGGAAGGGCTACTCCTGTTTAATCGAGAGTGTGCACACTTTAACTTTGCCCTTCTCCCAGAAGATCAGTCTTTTGCAGTCATATGTACAACGGACGATTATTATCTGGTGGCCGGTTCGAAAAAGTTTGTGGAGATCGTCACAGGAAAGGAAGTCGCTGAGGCACGTTCTGACTTCGAAGTCTTCGCAAGTGACAGTTTTTGGAGTGAGCCTGAGAGGGCTCGGCTTGTTGGGGTGTGCCGACAGTATGAAAGCACCTAGCCCTCTTCGCGAAAGGCTGAGCGGCGAGGTGCCAACCGTTTCGCAGAAAGCCCGGCTGATGCCGGGCTTTCGTGCATCTGGGCTCAAGTAGCGGCGTAGGATCGCCGGGTACGTGCGTCTCGGATGAGTCCATCGGCCTGCTGCGGAGGTGCCAGAAGGCGTTTCGCCGCAAGCCAACTGAAATCAGCGAGCTGTATTGATCGAGCCCGGTGAGAGCCGGGTTTCCGTCTATATTGGATCAAGAGGCGCCGAAAGCCTAGCGGGTCTTGGCTTCCCTAATGAGCGAGTCGACGACGTAGAGGATACGGTCCCGGTCGCTCGTCGCCAAAGCGTCGAGAGTCATCCACCGTTCGACCATTTCGCTTTGGGTGAGCAGATTGGGAACCTCCTGCTCACCCACCAAATAGTCGAGCGTCACACCAAAGACTTCGGCCATCTTCTGAGCCACCTTGATCGACGGCATCACCTCGCCTCGCTCGTAGCGCCCGATGACGACGCCCGAAGTGCCAAGCTTTTTGCCAAGCTCGTCTTGCTTCCAGCTGCGAGTCTTGCGTAGCTCAAGAACTCGCTTGCCGAACCGTGTCTTGATCGTGCCGCTTTCTTGGCTCATAGAACCTTCCAGTCCTTTCTTGTACGCCTTTTTCCGTCCTGAGTTAAATAATCATGACGAAAGAGTCCATTGACAGTTTACGGCGGCCTGCACCGCCCGGAGGAGGAACCCATGATCGACCGCACTTTGACCGTCTCTAGCCTCTACCCAGCCTCATCATTCCCTTCGGGCTATCGCTCACTACGCCAGTCTCGGCGACAGCATCCGGTGCCCTTCCTGCGGCTCTCAGGCCGGTGGCTGGAATCGGCGGGATTTGAGATTGGCTCGAAGGTGCGGGTGGTGGTCGAGTCGGATCGCCTGGTGGTGGAGCCAGCGGATGTCTGAACAGAAACTTCGGGTGTCGGGCTTCTATCGCCCCGGTTGGCCGGCGCCGCCGGCTCTGGAGCGGCCATCGCCGCTCCTGCTGCTGGTGGGCTCGTGGCTGGCAGAGGCGGGATTTGCTCCTGGGGATGAGGTGCGGGTGTCGGGGCAAGATGGGCGGCTGCAGGTGGTGCGGCGAGAGCTCGACGATGAGACGCCGGCTTGGGGAGGGCGGTAGGGGTGAGCAGGATTCCGGAAGCGGAGGTGGAGCGGCTAAAGCGAGAGGTGTCGGTAGAGCGCCTGGCCCAGGCTCGGGGGGTGAAGCTGAAGCGGCACGGGGCAGATCTACTCGGCCTCTGTCCGTTTCACGACGACAAGGAGCCCTCTCTCGTCATTTCACCGAAGAAGAACCTGTGGCACTGCCTGGGCGCCTGCCAGGCGGGTGGCTCGGTGATCGATTGGGTGATGCGAGATCGCGGGGTGTCGTTTCGCCACGCGGTCGAGCTGCTGCGCTCGGATCTGCCGGCGGCGGCGGTCACTGAGGCGCGGCCTTCGGCGCCGGCTCTGCCTTCGCCGGTGGTGGCGGACGTCGAGGACGCGGAGCTGCTCGGCCAGGTCGTCGGCTACTACCACGAGGCTTTGAAGGAGAGCCCGGAGGCGCTGGCTTATCTGGAGAGCAGAGGGCTGAAGCACCCGGAGATGATCGAGCATTTCAGGCTTGGCTTCGCCAACCGGACGCTGGGCTATCGACTGCCATCGAAGCAGCTGAAGGCGGGTAAGGAGATGCGGGGTCGATTGCAGAAGCTCGGCGTGCTGCGCAAGTCGGGTCATGAGCACTTCAACGGCTCGATCGTCTTTCCGGTCTTCAAGGGTGGCCGGGTGGTGGAGATCTACGGGCGCAAGATCACACTGAATCTTCGCAAGGGGACGCCCTTGCATCTCTATCTGCCGGGTCCACATCGAGGGATCTTTAATGCGGAAGCTCTGGTGGCCTCGACCGAGATCATCCTCTGCGAGTCGCTGATCGACGCTCTGACTTTCTGGTGTGCGGGTTACCGTAACGTCACCAGCGCCTACGGCATCCAGGGTTTCACCGCGGAGATGCTGGCAGCCTTCGGTGGCCACGGAGTCGAGCGGGTGCTGATCGCCTACGACCGTGACGATGCCGGCGAGAAGGCCGCCGGGAAGCTGGCCGAGAAGCTGGTGGGTGCCGGGATCGACTGCTACCGAATCCAATTTCCGCGTGGCATGGACGCCAACGAGTACGCGCTGAAGGTGACCCCGGCGGCGAAGTCGCTGGGGGTGGTGATCCGCAAAGCACAGTGGCTCGGCAAAGGCAAGCCGCCGGGCGTGAAACCGGGGTTTGGGCCAACAGCTGGCCTAATCGCGCCAACGGTACGGCCAAACACAGCCGCAGAGGCGGTAATGGCTCCACCAACAGAGCAGCTGACATCATCGAATACCGCCGGAGAGGCGGTATTGGCACTGCCCGCCCCGGCCGAAGCCTCCCCACTGCCCGCACCGCCTCCGCCAGATATGCCGGCTGAGGTGCGCGACCAGGAGGTGGTCTTGTCGCTCGGCGATCGCCGCTACCGCATTCGCGGTCTGCCGAAGAATCTGGCCTACGACGTGCTCAAGGTCAACGTCCTGGCGTCGCGGGGCGACGCCTTCCACGTCGACACTTTCGATCTCTACGCGGCGCGGCCGCGGGCGGTGTTTCAGCGGGCGGCAGCCGCTGAGCTGGGGGTCGAGGAGCAGGTGGTCAAGAAGGATCTGGGCAAGGTGCTGCTGAAGCTCGAGGAGCTGCAGGACGAGCAGATCCGCTCAGCACTCGAGCCGCAGTCGACGGCGGTGGAGCTGTCAGAGGGAGAGAAGGAAGCGGCGCTTGAGCTGCTGCGCTCACCAGATCTCTTGGTGCGCATCCTCGCGGACTTCGAGCGCTGCGGGGTGGTGGGCGAGGAAACCAACAAGCTCATGGGCTATATGGCGGCCACCTCGCGCTTTCTGGATCGGCCTTTGGCGGTGGTGGTGCAGTCGAGCTCGGCGGCCGGCAAGTCGGCGCTGATGGATGCGGTTCTGTCGCTGATGCCGGGTGAGGAGCAAGTGAAGTACTCGGCGATGACCGGGCAATCGCTGTTCTACATGGGCGAGACGAACTTGCAGCACAAGATTCTGGCGATCGTCGAGGAGGAAGGCGCCGAGCGGGCTAGCTACGCTTTGAAGCTGCTCCAATCGGAAGGCGAGCTGACGATTGCCTCAACCGGCAAGGACGCTTCAACGGGCAAGCTGGTGACGCACGAGTACCACGTCGAAGGGCCGGTGATGATCTTCTTGACGACCACGGCAATCGACATCGATGAAGAACTGCTGAATCGGTGTCTGGTGCTGTCGGTAGACGAGGCGCGGGAGCAGACTCGGGCGATTCACCGGCTGCAGCGAGAGCGGCGAACGCTCCAGGGGCTGTTGTCGCGCACCCGACGCGACGGGGTGATGGCATTGCACCAGAACGCGCAGCGGCTGCTGCGGCCGCTGGCGGTGGTCAATCCCTTCGCTCCCGAGCTGACCTTTCTCGATACGCAGATCAGAACCCGTCGAGACCACGAGAAGTACCTGACCCTGATCGACGTGATTGCTCTCTTGCATCAGTACCAGCGGGAGGTGAAGCGGGCGGTGGTCGACGGGCGAGAGGTGGAATACGTGGAGGTGGTGGCCACGGACATCGGGACAGCCAACCGGCTAGCGCACGAGGTATTGGGGAGATCGCTCGACGAGCTGCCGCCGCAGACGCGGCGCCTGCTGGGGCTGATCGACGAGATGGTCAGCGAAGCCTGTGAGGCGCTGGCGATGGATCGGCCGGACTACCGTTTCAGCCGGCGGGCGGTGCGTGAGCACACCGACTGGGGTGACACACAGCTGCGGCTGCACCTGGCGCGGCTGGTGTCGATGGAGTATTTGCTGGTGCATCAAGGAGGGCGAGGCCAGAGCTTCGTCTACGAGCTGGTGATCGAGATGAGTGGCGAGGAAGACCGCCCGCAGCTGCCCGGCTTGATCGAAGTGGAGGCACTCAAATCTGCGGGTACGACGAAAAGAACGCGGGGTCTGGAAGCAACCTCGCGGGGTCAAGGGGGTGAGAACGCGGGGCCAACGCGGCCCCAACGCGGGGGGGTTGCGGGGAAGTCGCGGGGTGCAGTTTCCCAAGCAGAATCAAAGACTTCGGCCGGAAATCGTGGAGTTTCTGCAAAAAACGCATATAAGGGGGAGCGAGAAAATGGCCCGTCATGTCGTAAACCGGGAAGTCGTACCGGCAGCTCGGCGGCGGCCGAGGGGGCCTGATGCCGCGCCGTGGCGAGCGCAAGATCCGCCTCTTGCCGGGCAATCCAACCGACCCTCGGGGTTTCGCGGTGATGGCGGGTCAGTACCTGGAGTGGATGGCGATCAAGAACTACTCCCCACGAACCGTTGAGAACCGGCATCTATACCTCTCGTTTCTCATCGCATGGTGTGAAGAGCGTGGAGTGTCGCGGCCGTCGGACGTGACCAAGCCGATTTTGGAACGCTACGCCAGGTGGCTCTACCACTACCGCAAGCCCGAGGATGGGCGGCCGCTGTCTTTCCGGGCTCAGCACTCGCGGCTGGTGCCGGTAAGGGCCTTCTTCAAATGGGCGGCTCGGGCCAACCACCTGCTCTACAACCCGGCCTCGGAGCTGGAGCTACCGAAGCTGGAGCACCGGCTGCCGGCGGCGGTGCTGACCGCCTCTGAAGCCGACCAGGTGCTCAACCAGCCCGACACCACGGAGCCGCTCGGGATGCGCGACCGAACAATCCTTGAAGTCTTCTACTCCACGGGCATGCGCCGGGCTGAGCTGATCGGCCTCGGCCGTTACGATCTCGACATCGAGCGCGGGACGGTGATGGTGCGCCAGGGCAAGGGGCGGAAAGACTGGATGATCCCGATCGGCGAGCGGGCGTTGGCCTGGATCGATCGCTACGTCACTGCGGTACGGCCGTCGCTGGTGGTCGAGCCGGACGGCGGGCCGCTCTTTCTCACCAACCAGGGGACGCCGTTTGCGCCGTCGCGAATGACTCAGCTGGTGCGCGGCTACGTGCTCGCCGCCGATCTCGGCAAGTCGGGCGCTTGCCATCTCTTCCGCCACACGATGGCGACGCTGATGCTCGAAGGCGGCGCGGATATCCGCTTCATTCAGCAGATGCTCGGCCATGCCAAGCTGGAGACAACGCAGATCTACACTCAGGTATCGATCCGCAAACTGAAGTCGATCCACTCGGCAACCCATCCAGGGGCGAAGCTGGGGCGGCGGGTGGCACCGCCGACAGAAGAAGACGGCAGCGATGAAGTGACCGCCGAGGACTTACTCGATGTAGTCGAGACCGAGGCGGAGGACTGACCCCCGCCCGCCACCCGAAGCGGTCCGGGTCTGCGCGTCCCGCGCTGCGGCCGGCTGCGCCGTCCTCCGCTCGCGGGCCACGCAGCCCTCGGCGGTGTTTGTTTTGTCACCCCTGCCCGCCCCGGCCCGAGCATCTGCGATCCACCACCTGAGCCCTCCGATCACCGGCCCGGCGCGGGGCTTCAAGTAGTCCAAGAGAAGACTCTTCGAAAGCTCACCCCAAGCTCCGCCGGGGCGAGCACGTTGGTGGCCGTCGAAGGTCAGCGGCTTCGGAAGCACGCCCCGCTCTTGGCCTCCTTGCCGAGATCCACCGACTTGCACTGCGACGGCTCGGCCCGGCCCCGTCCGCCCCCTCAAGGGGGCTCCCCATCCTCCTCCCAAGACCCGCCCTGCGTCGTGGCCTCCGTACCCTGCGCGCGGCGCCCTGCGGTCGCCGTGCTCGGCTCCGGCCCCGCCGCCACCACGCCCCCAACGTGCAGATTGGTTTGGCGGCTGCGCCGCCGGCACCAAACTGCCGGAAAGACCCGCGCTCGCTCCGACGACCAGCCCGACGAAAACGACCTAAGAAAACACCCACTGCCCGAAGAAAGCGGCCTAAGAAAACCGCATCTCGCCTCCGCACCAACCACCCTTCCTCCTTTAGCCGCTGTCTTCGAGCGCCACCCGCGGCGTAGAATGGCCCGGCATGAGGCAGGCAGCTAAAGGAAGAAGCACTTGGACGATGGCGCTCGGGCTGGTCGTCGCGCTCCTGGCGGTGACGATGCCGGCAACAGCGATCGCGCCGATCTCCGAGTCGAGCTACGCCGAAACTCGCCTCTGGACCTTCGAGCACCAAGACCCCGCCGGCAGTAGGGCCGAGCGAGGCTTAAGTAGAACAGGCATAGAGGGTTACCAGCTCTCAAGCTGGAAACCGCGTCGGGCTGTCCCCTTCACCCGAGGGGGTCAGCAGGTGGCGTTGCACAACTACTTTCCCTTTGGTCAAGAGGCGACCAGCGCGGAGGCTGACGAGATTCAGCTGAAGTTCACCGGGCATGAGCGGGACAAGACCGGGACCGGCAGCCGCTCCGAGCTGGACTACATGCACGCTCGGCATTGCAGCCCGGTGCTGGGGCGGTTCTTGAGTGTCGATCCGGCGAAGTCCGCCAAGCCCAGCGCGCCGGGAAGCTGGAACCGCTATTCCTATGCGGGAAACAACCCGATCAACGAGATCGACCCCAATGGGCGAGAAAGCCGTGCGGCGATGGCTCTCGAACAAGATATACAGCGCTTGATGCGGGGCGAGATCACCCAGGAGCAGTACATTGAGAACATCAATGCTCGGGGAATGGGAGCACTGTTTGCTGCCAGCCTTCTCTCGCCAGTCGACGAGACGACTCTTGTTGTCGCTGTTACTCGAAAAGCACTTCCTAGTGTTGGGTCAAAGCTGTCTGCTGTCTTTGCTCGACTTGGTAAGGTCTTTCAACGGGGATCGCGCGGAGGAGCAAGGGGGAGAGGTGCCCTCTCGAAACTAAAGATAGACCCCCAAACAGTACTGTCTGGCGGCCGAGGCGGAGGTAAGGTGAAGTCTCTTATTGGGCCTCCGAACGCTGCCGTTCGCGGTGGTGGACAACGGGTTTTCGTGACCAACGATAAGGGGCAAGTCATTCTCGACATCACGAAGAATCGAGTAAAGCCGGTGACTCCAGGACAGGGTTTCGGGCCGAAGAGGGCCCCAACGAAAGAGGAGCTGGGCATCTTGCAGCAAATGCTGGGAAGTGGGTCATGACAGTTGCTTCCGTGTTGCTGAACTTCAGGCACGCGCTGATTGTTCTAGTGCCTTCGGTAGAGCGCGCAGGCATTCCCTGGAAGCGCCCAGACGCATACGATGAGTGGGACGCCATCGCTTCGACACTCTTCGACGAGCTAGTCGTGAAGGTACTCCGGTGGTCGTTACCCCACGACAAACAAGAAGAATTCCGCATGTCCCCTTACGATTTGGTACTTGCAAGTTACACAGACCACAGCACCTTGGAGGTGACTCATCCATGCTTACGATCAGGCCGCTGGCTGTTTCATGCATTCGGAACGATGAGCGAGCCCTTCGACACCGTTGAGGTGCGCGAAGTATCTGCGAGTGGTCTGCCCCTTGGCGAGAACCTCGCGACCTGTCCGGTGACTGGTGCCAGCTTTTGTCTCAGGCTCCGCCGAGGGCTCGAGGATTCAAGGGTTTTGGATGAGGTAGTGATGTTCAACTGATAACATCATGGAGCAAGGGGGACAGCGGCTAGAGCTAGGGTTCGCACTGCGCCACAAGATCTCTCAGAGAAGCTAGCGCTCGATGAAGCGGGAGCTGGAGCGGGCTGCCGGATCATGCAAGGGAAGATCAGAGATCCGAGGATCCCGGAAAACATGTAGGCGAAGATGGAACATGTCCTCAAGAATCCAGACGGAACCCAGACGGTCATCCACTACTGGAAGAACTTGGAAACGTGCGTTCGCCAAGGCTTTAAGTTCAAATGAAGGCAGTGAACCTCGAGCTTGTGGCGGCCAAGGCGATGCTTGGGTTGTTGCTGCCGGAGGATCTTCAGGGCGCTGCCGTGGATGCACTGGAAGAGGGTTGCGATTCGCCCTCACTGAGGATCCTCGCAGGACTGACCAAGGCGGAGGTCGGCGAAGCTCGCCAGCTCTTTGATCGACTTCTCGCTGAACTTCACGTACCAAAGACCAGTCGGAGGGGAGCCGTGGAACGGCTTGCGAGAGAGAGCGCAAAGGAAATCCTGAGCAGGAAGATTTGGCTCTCCTCAAATAGGAGTGGGTGGATTTCGCCACACTTGCTGCCGGCCGCCCATAGACGGGCGAGGCCGGCCGGCAGCAAGCATAGCGAAATGATGAGGCTGTAAGTAGTTGCCTGCACCGACGGAATCCGACCACCGATTCCGATTGAAAGTGACCAGTGATTCCAACGGAATCTGACCATCGATTCCGATCGAAAGTGACCACTTTTCCGGGTCGATCGGAATGGGTGGTCAGATTGGATCGGAATCCTGGCCACGGCGGAGTTCGACGGTAGCGCGCTCCTCACAATTGGGGTATTCCAGCCTCCTTGAAAGGAGGATTGGATGCCGAGAGTGAGGACATCGATGCGCAAGATACGCGAGGTACTGAGACTGAAATGGCAGCATGGCCTGTCGCACCGCCAGATCGGACGGTCGGTTCGGCTGGGCCACGGGACGGTGTGCAGCTACCTGCTGCGAGCCAAGGTTGAAGGCCTGAGCTGGGAGCAAGTAGCAGCTTTGAGCGACGCTGAGCTGGAGCAACGCCTGTACCCTCGGCCGCAGCCGCTTCGGAGGGGTGGTCAGCGAGCCTTGCCCGACTGGACCAAGGTGCATGGCGAGCTGAAGAAGAAGGGCGTAACCCTGTCGCTGCTGTGGCAAGAGTACCGGGAGGACCATCCCGACGGCTACGGTCTCAGCCGCTTCTGTCAGCTGTACCGGATCTGGGAAGGGCGCCTGGATGTGTGCCTGCGCCAAGCCTACCGGGCGGGCGAGAAGCTGTTCGTCGACTACGCCGGACAGACCGTGAGGGTGATCGACCCGGCGACTGGCAAAGCGCGCGAAGCGCAGATCTTCGTGGCGGTGCTGGGGGCGAGCAATTACACCTATGCCGAAGCAACGTGGAGCCAGGGCCTGGAGGACTGGATCGGCTCTCATGTGCGGACCTTCGCGGCTCTGGGCGGGGTGAGCGAGCTGGTGGTGCCGGACAATCTGAAGAGCGGCGTGACCAGCCCGTGCCGCTACGAGCCGGAGATCAATCGCACCTACGCGGAGTTGGCCGAGCACTACGGCGTGGCGGTGGTGCCGGCGCGGGTGAGGAAGCCCCAAGACAAGGCGAAGGTCGAAAACGGTGTATTGCAAGTGGAGCGCTGGATTCTGGCCCGGCTGCGTAACCAGCAGTTCTTCAGCCTGCGAGAGCTCAACGAGAGCATCGCGAAGCTTCTGGTCGAGCTTAACGACCGTCCGCTGAAGGTGTTGGGCGTCTCGCGCCGAGCGCTGTTCGAGCAGGTCGATCGTCCTGCTCTGGGTGCTTTGCCGCTCCAGCCCTACGAGCTTGCCGAATGGAAGAAGGTACGCGTTGCCCCGGACTACCACGTCGAGTTCGAGGGCCACTATTACAGTGTGCCGTACCAGCTGATCAAGAAGCAGCTCGATCTGCGGGCGACGGCGCAACTGGTGGAGGTGCTCGATCGCGGCAAGCGTGTGGCTGCTCATCGTCGCAATCGGTGTCGGGGTCGGCACACGACCCAGAGCGAGCACATGCCCAAAGCGCACCAGGCGTACCTGGAGTGGACACCGACACGGCTGATCAGCTGGGCGGCGAAAACAGGCCAGGCGACGGCCGAACTGGTGGAGACCATCATGCTTAACCGCTCCCATCCTCAGCACGGCTTTCGCTCGTGTCTGGGGCTGATGCGCCTGGGCAAGACCTATGGTGCCAATCGTTTGGAGGCTGCGTGCCGCCGCGCGCTCGCCATTCACGGCCTGTCCTACAAGAGCGTGAAGTCGATCCTGAAGAGCGGCCTGGACCAGCAAGCAACGCCCGAGCCCACCGAAGTGACGGCGCCGATCGAGCACCGCAACGTCCGCGGCGCCAGCTACTACAGTGCCGCGCGCCGCGAGGAGACGCCGCCATGCTGAGGCACGCGACGCTCGATCAACTCGCCGCGCTCAAGCTCCACGGTATGGCCAAAGCCTTTGAGGAGCAGCTGTTGATGGTCGATGTCTCAGAGCTCTCCTTCGAAGAGCGCCTCGGGCTGCTGGTCGAGCGCGAAGCGACCGAGCGATCCAGCCGCCGCTTGATAGCGCGGTTGCGAAAAGCCAAGCTGCGCGAGCAGGCGGCCATCGAAGACATCGACTGGCGAGCCAAGAGGGGCCTGGACAAAGGCCAGATCCTGCGCCTGGCCTCGTGCCAGTGGATCGCCGAGCATCTCAACGTGCTGATCACCGGCAAGGCCGGGGTGGGCAAGACCTTTCTCGCCTGCGCCTTCGCGCACAAGGCATGTCGGGAGGGTTACACCGCTTTGTACCTGCGGGTGCCGAGGCTGTTTCGCCAGCTCGCCATCGCGCGGGGTGATGGTAGCTACGAGAAGCTGCTCAAGAGCTATGCTCGCACAGACCTGCTCATCCTCGACGACTGGGGGCTGGCGCCGATCGGGGCCAGCGAGCGGCGCGACCTGCTCGAGATTCTTGAGGACCGCTACGGCAACCGCTCCACGCTGGTGACCTCCCAGCTACCGGTTGAGAGCTGGTACGAGGTCATCGGCGATCCGACCTTGGCCGACGCCATCCTCGATCGCATTGTCCACGGCGCCTACAAGCTCGCGGTGGACGGTGACTCCATGCGGGCGAAGAGAGCCGGCGGTATTCGCAAGGCCGCCCAGCGAGAGGCAAGGTGAGATCCAAGAGCATGCTGAAGCGATCGCCGATCCTGACCCATCAGCGGGCCTGCGGCCCGATCCGGACCCGACCCAAGATGGACTGTGGAAGCTGCCGCGGTTGTGGAAATCGCTCTGCGATTCCCACAACCGCTTGGAAAACGCCCCCCGGCCATCCAACCTGCGTTTCCCACAGCTACGCACAGCCCCGACGACGGGTTATTTGAATACAATCAACCAAGAAGAAAAGCCGGAAGGAGGGCTCCAGCTACAGCGAAAGTGGACACCTACAACTGAGGAGAGCGCCAGCGTCGCTTCGCTCCGACAAGTGGTCGGTTTCGATCGGAATGGCTGGTCAGTTTCGTCGGAATAGGCAAGTAGTTGAAAACGCACAGGGTTTCCTGTACTCCTTGGAAGTACTACGAACCGAGGAGGAAGGGTCACCCCATGCGCATCACTACTGTATTCCGTCGCCTTCTGGCTGTCACGAAGATGTACGTCGAAGACGTCGCGTTCACCGTCGAGGGTGGACTCGCGATCCAGGTCCGGCCGACCTGGCGTGTTTCCCGGTGCGGGCACTGCGGCCGGAAGGCCTCGCGGTATGATCGCCGACCTGTGCGCCGGTGGCGGCATGTCCCATGGGGACGGGCGTCTGTGGAGCTGATTTATGAGCCTTGGCGGGTGAACTGCCGCGATTGCGGTGTGCGCGTCGAGCTGGTTCCGTGGGCCGACCAGGGTAGCCGCTTCACCTACGACTTTGAAGAGTTGGCAGCCTACCTGGCACAGGTCACTGACAAGACTCAAGTCCAACGACTCCTCGCCATCTCTTGGCAGACCGTCGGCTCGATCGTCAAGCGGGTCGTGGCACGTCGCCTCGATCCTGAGCGCCTCCTGGGCCTGCGCCGGATTGGCATCGATGAGTTCAGCTATCGTAAGCGGCATAGGTACCTGACGATTGTCGGCGACCATGATCGCCGGCGCGTCGTTTGGACGGGCGAAGGCAAAAGTTCCGAGACACTGGCACCCTTTTTCGAACTCCTGGGCAAGGAGCGGTGCCAGGAGGTCGAGACCGTCACCATCAACCTTTCCGCAGCCTTCATCAAGGCCGCCCGTGAAGGGCTGTCGAAGGCAGAAGTCGTCTTCGATCGCTTCCATGTACAGCGCTTGGCTTCCGCCGCGGTTGACGGAGTGCGGCGCAGCATCGTCCGCGAGCTGGCGATCGATCCCGAGAGGGCTCGAGCCGTCAAGAGCACCCGCTACGTCCTGCTCAAGAATCCTTGGAACCTGAGTCTCGCCCAGCGCAGTAAGCTCGCGGAAATCCAAGCTACGAACCGGCGCCTGTACCGAGCTTACCTCCTCAAAGAGACGTTGGCTCAAGCCCTCGACTATCGCCAACCATGGCGGGCAGAGATGGCACTCGGCGAATGGCTGGCTTGGGCGTCGAGATCTAAGCTCAAGCCATTTGTCAAGGCCGCTCGAACGATCCGCAAACACCGGGTCGGCATTCTCGCCTACATCAGAACACGCCTCACCAATGGACTCGTCGAAGGGATCAACGGGAAGATCAGAATGATCGCCCGGCGTGCTTTTGGATTCCACTCCCATCAAGCACTCTCTGCCATGATCTTCCTCAACTGTGGCGGCATCGAACTACAGCCTCCGGTACCCACTGCAAGTTGAGGAGAGTCTCAATGTGCGCTATGCCGTAAGACCTCGCCCCGCCCCACCTGGACAGATTGGCCTCAGTCGGGTAGCGAGTTGCGTCGTTCGGCGGTCAATCGCCGGGAATGGCCGGCAGGGTGACGGTGCCGGGTTTTTCGAGAGCGGCCCGAGTCGCCTTGAGCAGGTACGCGTAGGGCTCATCGCCGGCAAGCTTGGCGCTCTCGGTGAGGCTGTAGAGGATCGCCGCGACCTCGGTTCCCCGCTTGGAGCGCGACCCGTAGTGGTTCTTGCGTCCGATGACGACGCCTCGCAGCTCCCGCTCTGCAAGGTTGTTGTCGAGGGGAATTAGGGGGTTTTCAAGAAAACGCGTTAGCCCTTTCCAATGGCCGAGCAGGTAGTTGACTGCCTTGCCCAATCCGCTGCGCGGCAGGGCTACGGGTCTGGTCTCCATAGCCCAAGCTTGCAGCTTTTTGAGAATGGGCCCGGAGTGCTCGGCGCGCAGCTTCAGGCGCAGATCCAGAAGCTCTTGCGGCTCCGGAACTTGGATAGCCGGTACCTTCCGCTCCACTTTGAAAAGATCGCTGATCATGTCCAGCGCTTGACCACAGTGTTTTGGGTAGTTGTGCTCTGCGTCGGCGAATTTTCTTCGTGCGTGTGCCCAGCAGTGGGCCAGTGTGAATCCAGGACCGCGGAATGTGTCAATGAGAATGAGACACTTTCTTCTGGGAATTAGTACGGAATCCAGAACTCCTGACATACCCTTTTTCTCAAATGTCCGGTTGAGCCTCTCCGGAGGTGTTCCGAGGCCCTGGGAAGGCCAGGCTCCGGGGTGGCGCCTTCTTGATCGCGAACCGCATCCGTAGCTCGGTGCCGGGGAAGTGGGTGGCGGTAGCGTTGAGTTCTTCGCAGACGGCGGCGATCGCCGCCGTCTTGTGGGGAGAGCTGAGCGGGTCGATGGAAAGGAGCAGCACGGTGTCGGTAACCTCCATATCGCCGCCGGCCGCGAAAGCGCTTTGGATCAGGGTGCGTCCCTCCTGCTCGGTGCGGCGGTAGTGGGGTGATAGGAGCCGGAGAAGATCACCTTCGGCCTGGTAGGCGACCATCTTGAGAATATCGGTGAGGTGCTTGCGCTCGACGGACAGCTTGATGACATCCGCTTCGACGACCTCTTGGACGGGGACGCGGACGGGGAGGGTCGCGCGCTGGTTCTCGAGTTCGGTGATCTGCTCTATCGCTGCCCGGACCCTGGCGGAGATGGCGGCGTTGGCGATCTTGAATCCGCGCATCGTGCGCCGCCGATCCTCGCGGTTTTCAAGAGCAGCGATCCCGATGTGGGCCCGGAGCTGCTCGAGATGTGCGTGAGCTTTGCGCAGCTCTGCATTGATCTTGCCGCGCTCGGGATTCGGCACATCGCGGGCGGCGTCCGCTGGCTCGGTGCCATAGTCCACCAGGGCATCGAGTGCGAATTCTTCGCGCAGGTATTTGAAGAAGTTCTCTTGCCTCCAACGATCGAACATGCGGTAGGCGACCTCGAGTGTGGAGAGGTCGCGGCGGGAGGTGATGATGGACGTCTGGTGGCCGTTGTCGCAGAGGCGGGTGACCTGGCGCAGGTACAGCCGCTTGCGCTTCTTCCTCGGGCCATACTCGAGGTAGATACGCTGATCGGCGAGGAGGTACTCGAGCTTCCGCCCGTGGATCGTGTCCTTGATCTGCCCGAACTTGCTCAACGGCACCGGACGAAAGGGGGCCTTTCGGTATGTGAGGATGTCGAACTTCTTGGCGATGAGCTTCGCAAACAGCTTCGGGCTCCAACCCCCACGGTCGAAGACGACGGTGACTCGCCGGTCTCCGAGTAGCTTTCGTACCTCTTCGAGAATGAGGGGAAGCATCGTCGCAAGCCCCTTGTTGGCCTCGGTGGGAACCACGAAGAGAGGCTCGCTCTCAGCATCGTTGACCCAGTAGTCGGTGGTGGCCGGCATCGCGATCCGCATCCGCGCTACGTGTGTCTTGGGAATCTCTCGGCCACCGTGGTAGGCGCGCACATGCCCGTCCACGTAGAGGAAGCCCATGGCATGGCCCCTGGTGGCGACCCGGCGCTGAGCGAGGGCGCGACCGAGATCCGCGGCCAGGCCATGCGCGGCCAGCCGAGCGAGCTTGTTGCGCAAGGTTTTCACTTCCGGCGCTCGGTCGAGCCCGAGAAGCTGACCCAAATGCCGGGGTGAGCGCTCCTTGAGCCCTTCGGGTCGCTTGACCCGCAACAGTGCCATCAGCAGCAGGGTTACCAGAGTGGTGCGCAGCCCATAGAAGGCCGGCCCGATGCTGCCGTACAGCTCCTGCGCGATGGAGAGCACGCCGCTGTCCACCAGGGCGGGAATCGCCAGCAGAGCACCGGCGCCCGGTAGCTGGGTCGCCGCTCCGAAGATCGGCGCCGCATCATCGAGGAATCCCAGCCTCGCCAGCAGCCGATCGCTGGCGCGATCCGCTGGATCGAGGTCCAGCGAGAGGGGAACCTGATCTTGCTCGGACGCAGAAGCGGACAGTTTTGGGTCCGCAGCCGCTGGGTCACCGCCACCCTCAGCGTCGAGCGCAAGATCCGCAGTTTTCAGGGGGCCGTCGACCTGCTGCTCATCAGAGCCGGACAGTTTTGGGTCCGCACTCTCGAAGGGCATCGTCATCTGCACTACCGACCGCTCTTTCCAGCCCAGGCGCTTGGCGAGCTTGCGAACGGCCTTCTCATCGATGCCCAGCCGCCGGCCAATCTCGCGATTCGACACACCCTCGGCCTTCCAGCCGTTGACCGCGTCCAGGCGGCCCTGCGCTACCCGAGACTGACCCCGGGGAAAACCGCGCGGCCGGCCCAGAGCAGCCAGCCCACCTTCTTCGAAGCGGCGCTGATTCCGGCGCACAGTCCGCACATCACAAGCGAACGCAAGGGCCACCTCGCGTTGCTGTGCCCAGCCCAATTCAACGAGACTCACCATCGCGTGGGCCTCGCCTGTCCTGTCGCCGGCAGCGAAGTGAGCGAGCGGCATGCCGCTGACCACCACCACCCGATAGCCGCCCCTCTGCTGGAGGCGGCAGCGGTCGTTGATCACCACAACCCCATCGGGGACCCCGGCGTGGTCTGGGAACAGGACGGTGTGCTCGCTCGTCAGTGCCATGCTCGATCATGCCTCGGCACCGAAAAAAGCGGACAGTTTTGGGTCCGCACCACCTCTGAGGGGCGGTCCTGTGTTTTCAGAGGGTTAGGAGGGGTAGGTCAGGAGGTCTGGAATCGGTAGTGGCTCCGGCACCATCGCTTTCAACGAGGGCGCGCAGGCAGGTGTCTCGCCTGGTGCGTCGTCGTCTACGCGGTGTGTCACCTCGTTCTCGGTATCGGCTGGGTCAGTGCTGGTGGTGGTGATCGGCGGGTTGATCCAGACCTCGCCACTGGGCTCCGGCAAAGCCGGCGTTCGCCGCTTGAAGCGGCTCGGATGAGCGGCTGAGGCGGCGGCGAGGACTTCTCGACGTTGCTCCAGCACTGAGGCCGTGAGGCCGTAGTGGACGGTCTCTGGCGTCAACAAACCGAGTCCTGTGTGGTAGTGCTGCGTGTTGTACCAGCCGAGGAACGAGCGGCAGAACGCTCGTGCATCTTCCAGTGATCCGAAGCGGTCGGGAAAGCTCGGATGGTACTTGAGCGTCTTGAACTGGGCCTCAGAGAACGGATTGTCGTTGCTCGTGTAGGGCCGGTTCAGCGACCGTGTCATCCCGAGATCGGCCAGCAGTAGAGCCACTGGCTTGGATGTCATGCTCGAACCGCGGTCCGAGTGCAAGGTAAGTCGATCTCGCTCAACACCTTGCTTCTCAACACTGTCGGCGATCAACCGCTTCGCGAGTCCTCCGGACTCGCGGGAGGCGAGCATCCAGCCGACGATGTAGCGGCTGAAGACGTCCAGAATTACGTAAAGGTAGTAGTAGGTCCACTTCACCGGGCCCTTGAGCTTGGTGATGTCCCACGACCACACCTCGTTCGGCCCTGTGGCCAGCAGTTCGGGCTTGGTGTAGTTGGGATGACGCCGCTGACGGCGTCGCTCGCGCAGCTCGCCCTCAGACTCCAGGACCCGGTACATGGTGCGCACCGAGCAGATATGGCGCTGGTCCTCGTCCAGCAGCGCCGCCCAGACTTGACGCGGCGAGCGGTCGACGAAGCGCTCCGAGTGCAACACATCGAGGACCTCCTGGCGTTCAGCGGGCGTCAATGCCAGCGGCGGTCGACGCCGCGTCAATAGTCTCGGCCCTGCGCTCTGCTGCCGACGGCGGCGATAGAAAGTGGCTCTGGGGACCGCCAAGGCGACGCAGGCTGCTTGCACCCCCACCGTCAATGCCAGCGGCGCCACAGCGCTCATGACTGGCTCTCGCTCGGCTCGATCCCTAGCAGTCGGGAAAGTTTTTTTTGGACATCGATGATCGTCTCGGCTTTGTACAGCTGATGCTTGAGCCGGGCAATCTCACGCTCAAGCTCCGCGACGCGGCGGGCCTCAGCAGAGACCGACCGACGCTTACGACCGCGCTTCTTCGACAAACCGGCCAGAGCACTGGCATCGCGTTGTTGGCGCCAATTCGATAGTAGAGATGAATACAGACCCTCCCGGCGAAGCAGGGCGCCAATCTCGCCGGGCTTGCTACACGCGTCGGCGGCCTGGACGATGCTCAGCTTGTACGACGCGCTGTACCGCCGCCGCTTCGCCTTCTCAGTTACCTCGGGATCTGGTCGGTCAGCACTCATATCTCGCAGCTCGTGGCTTGGACTCGCCATGGTGTTTGCTCTCCACGCCCTCACTAATTTATCGGTACGGGAGTGTCTCACTTACATTGGCACAGAGGGCCGGCGCGGGATGCCGACTGATCGTCCCTCTTGGCCTCACTCTTGGCCAGAGCCTTGTAGGCCGAGTATCCGTCGCACACCACGATGCCCTGATAACCAGAGAGGATCGACCTGGCAGATTTTTCCGAGCGAGTTCCGCACAATCGATAGAACACCGCCTGCCGATTGGCCACGCTCCACACCCACCACTTGGAATTTTCTTGACGAGTCACCAGCCGCCAGTGAGTCTCGTCGGCGTGGACCACCGGAGCCATGAGCACCTTGTCATGCAGAGCCAGGTAGCTCGGCGTCAGCACCCTGGCCAAAGCTTCGATCTGGTCCCACAGAGTCTGCGAGCTGACGTTCAGCCCTTCCCGCGCCATGCTTCGGCTCTGGCGCTCAAGAGGTGCATGGTCAAGGTATTTGCTGATTGCCACCTCGACCGCGAACTCTGGTGCATAGCGCCCTCCAGGGATCAGCTTTGGCAGCGCTGGCGCCGTGACCACTGCCGCGTTGCAGCGACAGCGATACTTCTGACGCTGGTGCTTGACCATGATGAAGTGTCGCCGGACTACGGAGATCTCGTCGGAATCTTCCGTCTGATCACCCATCGGCTGAAGGGAGCCGTCGCAGGTCGGGCAAACCTGCTCTGCAATGGGTAGCTCGAGGAGTTTCTCGACCACTGGCAGCAAGGGCTGCGGAGTCGGCCCGTGGCCGGTCTGCGGCTTACGCTCCGACGCTGGGGTCCGCGTCCTGGGGCGTTTCTCCGAGGACGGGCCGAAGATCTTTCGCTCGCGTTGAGCGAGAATCTCCTGCAGTTGCTCAAGCTCAAGTTGCAGGGTAGCAGCGCCGGCCCCTGCAAGATGTGCGTTGCTAACTATCAGATTCTTGATGCGCTCGTGCAGGTGTCGATTCTCGCGATCGAGCAGCAGCGCAATTTGACGCAGAACGTCGGGGCGCTGTTCGTTCTCGATCCGAAGCATGCGTCTATTATAGATCAGAAATCAGGCTGCGTCAGCAACCTTTTTCCTCACAAATAGGGGCGGCGAGAGCCTCATCTTTCCGATCAGCTTGCTGCCCTCCAAGAACAAGGCCAGCTCACTCATAGTCAGCCGCAGCCGGTCCTCTTCCCGTTCGCGCCACAGACAGGCAAACCGCCCCTGCTCGAGCCGCTTGCTGTAGACACAGAGCCCGGTACCGTCCCAGACCAGAACCTTCGCGAGGGTTTGCGCCCGATTGACGAATAGGAACAGATCGCCTGAGAGAGGGTCTTGGTCAAGCTCGCCGGTCACCAGACCCGAGAGACCGTCGAACCCCTTGCGGAGGTCGGCAGGCGCACCGAAGGCGTAGACGCTGACCCGGCGGGTCGAGCCGATCATCCGAGCGCTTCCAGCAGCAATGCCACGTCGGCCAGAGCCAGGCCCTCCACGCGGTGGCCAGCGACAGTCACCAGGACCAAGCCCTCTCGATGGCTTCGATTCATGATTGCTACTTCGTCGGCCTCTACGACTTCGACCGCCCGCAGCTGAATCGGCCTCGGCGGCGCTGCCTCGATCCAGCGGCGGAGCGTGTCGACGCCGACTCCCAAAGCAGCGGCCACCCGGCCCAACCGATCGCCGTTGGACTGCGCTTCCAAAGCCAGATCCACGGCTTCTGCCCGAAGGGAAGCCGGATACCGACATCCGCGGCCTGGGCGGCAGCCAAAGTAGACCTCGACCTGATGACGAAAGCTCGCAATTCGTTGTTCCATAACGGTTCCTCCTTTTGAGGAATCACCATGCAACAGATCCGGCCGCTTGGCCAGACGGGGCGCGGCGATGTCTTACGGCGATAGCGCTGATTAGCCACAGTTGACATCGCCATCACCGACAGGTACTATGCCGAAAAGCATACGATCCAAAGACTCCTGTTAGGATATTTGAGATACTTAGGATCAGCAATATTCTGGGAGATGGAGGGATGATTATTCGGGGAGATGGAGGGATGATGATTTGAGTAGAGCTAGTCAGTATAAGGTAGTTCTCGCGATTTCTTCTTGTGGTTTCGCGTCGCTTGGCTGCGCTACTATGCCCCTCTCCGATTCACCGATTCCGCAAGACATTACCCAGCAGTCGCCCACTACAGCAGCCAAGCTGGAGAATGGGGAATCTAGCGGCGGCATCAACCTTGATCGGCGGATCACGATCCAGTCTCTGCCAGGTAAAGAAGGCATGGAGGCATCGGACATTCTGCAGGTGATCGCCCAAACCATCTTTAGTGGGCAGCTGATCATCAGTCCTGATTTCGCAGGCAAATTCTTAGCCACAATCGATGACCGACCAGTTCGTGAAGCTCTCGACGCGATTTGCCAGCAAGCGAATTGCTCGTGGGAAGTAACACAGTCCGGGGCGCTGAAGATAATAGACTCAGAATCCATTGCCCAGCCATAACGCACTCGGGAGAATCCAATGAAATTTCACAGATCCACAATCATCTTGACCGCAATTGTTTGCCTCCTAATCGTAGCGCTACCCACAGTCTCTTTCGCCGCTTCCTCTCGTTGCAATTGCTGGGAAGGAAGCTATATCTGCACATTCCATGACGACAATGGAGTCTATACAGGGTATTTGTATGTAGAAAATGCCAGTATTTGCTGACGGCTTCCGATTCGAAGACGCGGCAGGAATAATTCGACCCCTGGGCTCACCGGTAGAACTCTCCGTGTCGCGCGCTCAGCGGGACACCGAGAGCTGCGCCAGCTAGATGCGGGCAGATACTTGCCTGCTCCTCTGATCACAAGAATAGATGCTTGGAAGGATCCACGATTTGCACACCTTACGGCGGCAGCTCCAACTACTCCCGCGGCATCTCCCTCGACCGTCTCCCAACATACTGGCCCGGCGCCGCTTGCACAGCAGGTTCGTCAAAGCAGCTACAGCGGTAGCGTTGCTTGCCTGCTCGCTTCGATCGGGCGCTGAAGTAGCGGAGTCGCCGACGGCCGATGAAGATGAGCCAAAGAAAGCACCCACCGTCACCCTGCAACTGGCGCCCGGAGCGTTGGGCGAATTGCGATCGGAAGGGCGACTCTTGCTCGCTACCGAGGCTGGCGGGCAGGAGATCTACGTACTCAACACGCAAGACGAGGCAATCTGGACCTTTTTGGAGGACGGCGACTCCTGGGGGGACCACGTTGGACTTCAGAGTGACGGAGTTTCATCACTGCCGATGTTTGGCAGCTTTGCGGTCGCCAACAGGAGTTTCGCGTTCGTCGGCCCAAAGGGCCTCTATCTTTTCAACAGGAAAGGATATCTACAGCAGAAGAAAGAGACCTTTGAGGCGAGAGATATTGTCAGCGATTTCGGGTCGCACTGGGCGGTTTCGTTGCTCAATCTTCCCCACCCCAAGATCCCTGGCCGCTTCTTCTTCCGTACCACCAAAAAAGGCGATCTGCCCGCGCAACTACTGATGGTGGATCGTCAGCTGGAGACCGCAGAAGAAGGATTGCCATCTAGTGATCAGAAGCACAGTGGCGGTGCTGCCGCCGGCCGATCCCTGCGGTTGGCTTGGGGCGATGGCAAACTCTACGCTGCCGAGTTGGCCAACTACCAGATCTACGAACTCGACAGCAGCCTAGAAGAGGTGAACAGCTTTCGCGACCCGGAGCTGTTTCTAGAAGAAGGCCGCGAGTCAGGCGAGCAGGTCGAGGGCCAACCCGATGCCGAAGGGGAGAACGAAGCGGACGAGGAAAGTGCACCGCCCGACCTCAATCTGGGTAAGAACGCGTTGAAGAGCAGTGACGCTTCAAAGCGCAGGAAAGGAAGTTTCGTCAAGTTCAATCTTGTCCCTGTCATCCTGGACATCGCTTGGGATGATAGCGCCGGCCTCTTGGTGATCCTGCTCGACAGCGGAGCGGTGGGCGAGCACGCCGCGATCGATTGGCTGGACCCCAACACCGGTGAAGTAACAAGGATCTCAATTGCCCTGCCGAAGGCAGCGAAGGGTTCCGCCAAGCTGACCCAACTGGTGGTCAGCGAGCACTATCTCTGGCTGCGCGGATACCCTGGTACTTCGCCGACCTTCCGCCTGGAGAAAAACGTCAGGGAGCTGGGGATGAAGTTGCTGATTCCTGAATCCAGCCTAGAATCTCAAGAGCTGGAGAAGTGACTGGCACACCAGTCGGTGGCACCGGCTAGTCCTGGTTAGGTGAAGTGCCTGGCACCGTAACCACGGCCACCCTGCTCTCTGTTGAACACCTCGCTAGATCGTGACGACCGCAGAAAACGAGCCGTGGGCGATTGCCCTGCAACTCTGAACAGAGGTTGACAATCCGTAGAGAATCCGCTCTAAAGGTGCCATGCAAAGTGGCTTCTCGGAAGGGCGCGGGCAACGATTAGCTGCCTGGCTCTGCTGGCTGATGTTTGCCGGCACCTCGGCGCTGTTCGCCGTTGGCGGCGGAGTCGCCCCAACCTCGGGCTGGGTCCATCAACAGTGGACGGTGGAAGACGGGCTGCCGGTCAACACCCTGAGCACAATCCTCGAAGCCCGGGATGGCTATTTGTGGATCAGTACCTACGACGGGTTGGTGCGCTTCGACGGCGCCCGCTTCACCGTCCTGCGGACTGACAACCTACCGGCGCTGGGCAGCAACCGGGTGATCGCGCTCGCAGAAACCCTCGACGGCCTGTGGATTCGCACCGAGCCGGGAAGCCTGACTCGGTTGCGCGATGGAGTCTTCGAGCGCCTCGATGTTTCGTTGGGTGACCATCCCAGCCCTACCGCCTTCGTTCGCGGCACCGCTGGCGAGTTGTGGATCGCCGGCCCGCGCAGCCTCTATCTTGCTGGTCCGGCCGGCCTGGAGGAACTCGGCTTCAGGCTTCCCGAGGGGGAATCTCTGCTGCGCTTCGCCGTGGATCGAGACAGCACCCTATGGCTCGGAACTTCCAGCGGTATCGCCACCTTCAAAGACCACCAGCTACGCCGCGTCCGCAACACCCCGGACGTCGAAGTGATTCTGGCCGATGGCGACCGGATGTTGTTCTTTCGCAAAGACATCGCACCGCTCGAGTATCGAGTGGGGCGTTGGCGTAGCCTCACCGAGGAGGTCTCGCCGGGGGTGCTGCTACGCGGCGCGGCCTTCATCACGCCACGGTCCTGGGGGGGCTCTTTGGTGCTCAACGGCGGGCACTTACTCGCTTTCGAAAACGGTCGGGTCGAGGTCTTGGCGAACCACTCAGGCTCCACCCTACTTGGATCGGGGGCCGCGATCGGGCCGGACGGAAGCCATTGGTGGACGATCGGCGAGCGGGTGATCCGAGACGGCGAGACGGTTTTTACGCTGGCCTCTGGCGCGGCCATCACCGATCTGGCCTTTGACCGTGAAGGCACCCTCTGGATGACTACCCAGAACGCCGGCTTGCACGCCCTGAGACCGGCGTTGATCGGCGTCCTCGGGCAGCTCGAGGGATTGCCGAACGAAAATGTCATTGCGGTCTACGAGGACCGCCACGAGAGCCTGTGGATCGGCACCCACGGCGGCGGCTTGTGGCGGCTCAGGGGAGGCGAGCTGGTGGCCTTCAGCAAACGCCAGGGGGAGAAGCAAAGCTCGTATGCGCGAGCCTTGGTCGAGGATGCGGAGGGCAACCTGTGGGTCGGGCTGTTGGGCGGGCTTTACCGGGTCGAGGATGGTGAGCTGGTGCTGGCGACGCAGGCCGGCACGCCGGTCTTCACCGGTCGCGTCAATGCCCTTCTGGCCGATCGGACCGGCCGGCTGTGGATGGGTACGACCGCTGGCCTCTATCGGCGCAACGCCGCAGTGGATACCGCAGTGGATACCGCAGTGGATACCGCAGTGGATACTGCAGCGGGCGACGCTTGGCAGCGGATCGATCCTGCTCTGCTACCCCACCTCAACATCCGCACCCTGGCCGAGACCAACGACGGCGCCCTGTGGGTCGGCACCGCCGGCGGGTTGGCCCGGCTGAAGGACGGAGCTAGCAATATCATCGATCGCCAGGCTGGACTCCCCAGCAACCTGGTCCGCGCGTTCTACATCGATGATCGCGGCATCCTCTGGATAGGCACCGAGGACCGGGGGCTGGCGCGCCTCGACCCCACCTCCTTCGCTCGGCCGGGCGGTCCAGACATCGCTAGTTTTGGTACCCCACAGGGCCTATTCTCGAACGGTATCCACCACATCCTGGAAGACGACATCGACAATCTGTGGATGAGTTCTAACCAGGGAATCTTTCGCGTCCAGCGAGCTGAACTCGATGCCTTCGCCCGCGACGAGATCAGCCACCTCGAGTCGGTCGGCTACACGGAACGCGAAGGCATGCGCAACCGCGAAGCCAACGGTGGCAGCCGCAACGCTGGCTGGCGCGCTAGCGATGGACGACTGTGGTTTGCCACTCAGGCCGGCCTGGTGGTGATCGACCCACCCACCCTGGTGGGTGAGACCCGCGCGGCACCGCCAGCTCGCATCGAGGGCTTGCGCCTGGGGGTGCGAGAGCGCCACTGGCCGTCGTCAGGCCTGCGCCTGGCAGCTGGCGAACGGACCTTCTCGATCGACTTCACCGCCATCACCTTCAGCTCGGCGGAGCAGATGCGCTTTCGCTATCGCCTGCAGGGCTACGATGCGGAGTGGATTGACGCGGGTCGGCGGCGCGAAGCCTTCTTTACCCGCGTACCAGCAGGAAGCTACACATTCCAAGTCGAAAGCCGGGTCGTCGGCCAGGATTGGGGCGGCGCGGTGGCATCTCGGCCGTTGGCGATCGAACCTCTTATCTACGAGACCTGGTGGTTCAAAGCGCTGGCAACGGCCGGTGTATTGATCGCTTTTCTCGGCGCCCTGCGCTTTCAGGCTCGCCGCCAGCTCACTCACCGGCGGCGGCTAGAAAACCTGGTGGCGGAGCGCACCGCGGTGATCGCCCGGCAGACCGACAAGCTGCGCGAGTTCGATCGGCTCAAGTCCGACCTATTTACCAATGTCTCGCACGAGTTTCGCACCCCTCTGACCCTGGTCATCGGCCCCCTACAAGATCTGCTCGACGGTGCTCGCGGCCCATTACACAGTGGAGTCGAAGAGGATGTGGCGCTGGCCTTGCGCAATTCGCAGCGCGTCCTCGGTCTGATCAACCAGATCCTCGAGGTGGCCCGGCTCGAAGCCGGCCAGGTTCGGCTGCGGGTTGAGGCACTGGATCTGGGGCCTTGGCTGCGGCACCGTCTGGACGCTTTTCTCTTGTTGGCCAAACGGAACGGGGTCCAGGCGATCTTCGATCAGTCCGAGGCCGAATGCAGCGCCTTCGTCGATCCAAAGCAGCTGAAGAAGGTGCTGGACAACTTGCTGGCCAACGCCTTCAACCTGACCCCCAGCGGCGGCACCGTGCGGCTGACCCTGGCGACCGAAGCAGCGGATTGGCTGCGGATCGAAGTCCGCGATACCGGCCCCGGAATTCCGCCGGCCGCCTTGGCGAAGATTTTCGACCGCTTCCACCAAGTCGACGCCGGTCAGGCCAATGGTAAGACTCTTATCGGCCACCGCCGCTGGCCCGGCACCGGCATCGGCCTGGCCTTGGCCAAAGAAGTCGTCGACCTGCACCACGGCACCCTCCGGGCCGCAAGCGTCGAGGGTCAGGGGGCCACCTTCATTCTGCGTCTACGCCGCGGCCGGGACCACTTAGTCGACGCTGAACTAGTCGACCCGAACGGCGAGATCGACCCCTCCGACTCTGTCGACGCCGTGGCGGAGCAAGCACTGCCCAAGACTCCCGTGGCCAGCCCGGCACCCGCGGTGGAGGAGATTGAAGAACCAGGACGAGAAGAGGATCTGCCGACCGTGCTGGTGGTCGACGATCAGCTCGAAGTCCGGCGCTACGTAAAGCGCCAGCTGAAGGCCGATTTTCGGGTGCTCGAGGCGGAAGACGGTGCCACGGCCTTGCTCTTGGCCCGCGACCGAGTTCCTGACCTGATCGTCTCCGATGTGATGATGCCGAATTTGGATGGCTATGGGCTGGCGCGGGCTCTCAAGGCCGATCCTGAACTCGACTTCATACCGCTGATCCTGCTCACCGCCAAGGCATCGGCCAGCAGCCGAATCGCGGGGCTAGAAGAGGGAGTCGACGATTATCTGACCAAGCCCTTCGCAGGCCGCGAGCTGCGCGCCCGAGTGCGCAACTTGATCGACGGTCGGCGGCGACTACTCCAACGTTTTGAGGTCGAAGAAGGGCTGGTGATGCGCTTGCCGGCGATCGATCTAATACCGGCCGACCAGGCGTTCCTCAAGCGGGTTCATCTGCTGATTGCCGAACGTCTGGAAGACACAGATTTCGGTGTCGAAGCGCTGGCCAGCACCCTCGGCTGTGACCGCACCTACCTCTTCCGCAAGCTCCGCGAGCTGATCGGTGAGACGCCGTCGGCATTGATTCGCGAGCTCCGCCTGGCCCGTGCCGAGCAGCTGCTAAGCGCCGCGGTCGGCTCGGTGGCCGAAGTCGCCTACGCCGTCGGCTTCAAGAGCGTGTCGCACTTCTCCCAATGCTTCCGCCAGCGCTACTCTGCGACCCCCTCCTCCTACGCTTCCCAGCGCGTGGCTCCCCGCACGACTAGATAGCTTCGGCCACCTTGTCGCCCTGGTTGCCATCATCGTCACCTCGGTTGCCAGCAACCTGGTCGACAAACATCGCAACCTGAGCAACAGACCCACCGCGCGCACTTCTTTACCCTCGACTCGACCACGGTAGCGACCCTGGCTTGATTGACGAGCTGGGATCATCTCGGCCGGCTTGAGAGCAAGGATGCGCAGCACCAACCCACTCACCGCACCCAGCCGGCCAGCGGCGACAAGACCGCGGCCGGTGGTGTTGGTGGTCGACGACGACCGCGAGATGCGCGACTACTTGCGCCGCTGCCTGAAGCCGCTCGAGGATCGTCTGGGGACCATCCTTGAAGCAGCGGACGGTCAGGCCGCCTTCGAACTTGCCATCAGCGAGCAAGTCGACCTGGTGATCACCGACGTGGTGATGCCGCGGCTCGATGGCCTGGCCTTGCTGCGACGCCTTGGCGCCCGACGCTCGCCACCGAAGGTGCTGGTGGTGTCCGGCGAACCCGGACCTGAGCAGGCCCGCGCCGCTGGGGTCGAGAGCTGGCTGGCGAGGCCCTTTGACCGCCGCACTCTGTGTCGGCAGGTCAGCATTTTTCTTGATTCTCGGGAGGACGGTAGGAAACGCGAAGAGCAACAAGGGGAATGAGCATGTCGCAACGGGTACAGCTGACACGGCAATCTCGGATCGAGAACCGGTTCGGGAGACTAGGACTCTGGCTCTGGGCGGCTTTGGCCGTGCTACTCGCCCTGCCGACCCACGCGGCAGCCTTGACCCTCGCCACCCCTTACAACAGCAACAATGGCCAGCGTGGCGCCATGTTCGACGTCGCCGCGACCAATACGGTCACCATTCGTACTTTCGATGCCAATCTCTACGTCGGCACCACCGCCAACTACGAGATCTACTACCGCGCCGGCAGCCATGTCGGCAACGAAACCAACGCCGCCGCCTGGACTCTGATCGGCACAACGACCGGACTGACGTCGCTGGGAAGCGACCTTCCGACACCCATTCCAATCCCGGTCGACATCACCATTCCAGCCGGCCAAACCTACGCTTTCTACGTCACCAACGACTTCGGTGGCGGCACCTCCTACACCGATGGCACGGCGGTCGGCAATTTCCTCGCTGGCGACGCCAACCTGACGGTCTTTGAAGGGGTCGGCAAGTCCTACCCTTTCGGCCTGACTTTCAGTGTGCGGAATTTCAACGGCACCCTGCACTATGACCTCGGCGGCGGAGCGGTGTCGGTAGTGCCCGCGCCAACCACTGTGCCGGCACCCGGCGGCACAGTGACTTACAAAGTCACGGTGACCAACTTCGAAACCGGAACGCTGTCGCTGACCGGCCTCAGCGACAGCTTGCTCGGCTCCCTCGACGGCGTCGGCAGCTGTGCCGTGCCGCAGACTCTCGCCCCTAGCACCTCCTACAGCTGCAGCTTCACCGCCTCGGTCAACGGCGCGGCCGGGTCGTCAGTCACCAGGACGGTGACCGCCATTGGCACCAGCGGCGGTAATAACTTCTCCGATTCTGGCGTTGCTACGGTCGATATTGTCGGTGGCTTGGTGGGCATTGCCCTGACCAAGACCGCCAGTCCGACCAGCATCACCGAGCCCTCTGGAACGGTGACCTTCACCGTGCGGATCGACAACACCGGCACCCAGAGCGCCGACATCACTGCGTTGAGCGACGATATTCACGGCAATCTCAATGGCCAAGGCGACTGCAACGTGCCCCAGACCCTGGCGATCGGCGGTTTCTACCAATGCAGTTTCACCGCCACCGTGACTGGCGGCGGCGGCGGATCTGAAACCGACACGGTGACCGCGAGCGGCGTGTCGGGAGGATTGAGCGTCACCGGCCAAGACTCCGCGACGGTGACCTTCACCGACTTGCCTTCCTCGATCATCGTCACCAAGACGGCAACACCGAGCAGCGTCGCCGAACCGAGCGGCGCGGTATCGTTCACTGTCCGGATCGACAACACCAGCGCTGTCGACGTGGTGACGATCACCGCCCTGACGGACGACATCCACGGCAACCTCGCGGGCCAAGGCAGCTGCGCCATACCGCAGGTCATCGCCGTCGGCGCCTTCTACCAATGTGCCTTTCCAGCGACAGTCAGCGGCAACGCCGGAACCAGCGAGACCGACACCGTCACTGCCTCGGGATCGGATGACGACGGCAACCTGGTCTCGGCGCAAGGTTCGGCAACGGTCACCATCACCGATGTGCTGCCCGCCGCATTGGTGACCAAGACCGCCAGCCCGACCTCCGTCGATGAGCCCGGCGGCAACATCACCTTCACCGTCCGGGTCGACAACACCGGCAGCGCCGAGTCGCTATCGCTCAGCGACCTCAACGACGATATTCACGGCGACCTCAATGGCCAGGGCGACTGCGCCGTGCCGCAGACAGTCGCCGCCGGCGGCTTCTACCAATGCAGCTTCACCGCCGCCGTCAATGGCAACGCCGGCGACAGTGAAACCGACACCGTCACTGCCACACTGGCCGACGACGATAGCAACACGATCACTCCCAGCGACTCGGCGACCGTCACAATCACCGATGTGGCCTCCTCGATCAGCGTCACCAAGACCGCCTCACCGACCTCCGTTGCCGAACCGGGTGGCACCGTCACTTTCACCGTCCGAGTCGACAACACCAGCACCGTCGACAGCGTGGCCATCTCCAGCCTGTCCGACGACATCCACGGCAACCTAGCCGGCCAAGGCGACTGCGCCGTGCCGCAGACTGTCGCCGCCGCCGGCTTCTACCAGTGCAGCTTCACCGCCGCCGTCAACGGCAACGCTGGCGACAGCGAGACCAACACCGTCACCGCGTCGGGCACTGACGATGATTCCAATCCGGTCTCGGCACAGGACTCGGCGACGGTCACCGTCACCGATGTAATGCCCACCGCATCGGTGACCAAGACCGCCAGCCCGAACACCGTCGACGAGCCCGGCGGCAATGTCACCTTCACCGTCCGCGTCGACAACACCGGCAGCGCGGAGTCGCTGGCACTCAGCGCCCTTGACGACGATATCCACGGCGACCTCAACGGCCAGGGCGATTGTGCCGTGCCGCAGACAGTCGCCGCCGGCGGCTTCTACCAATGCAGCTTCACCGCCGCCGTCAATGGCAACGCGGGCGATAGTGAAACCGACACCGTCACCGCCACGCTCTCCGACGACGACGGCAACTCCATCACTCCCAACGACTCGGCCACCGTCACCATTACCGGCACCGATTGGGGCGATGCCGCCGATCCGAGCTACCCGACCTTGCTGGCCAACGACGGCGCGCGCCACACCATCGTCGCCGGTTTCTTCCTCGGCGCTGGGATCGACGCCGAGGCCGACGGCCAGCCCGATGCCACCGCCACCGGCGACGACACCGATGGCAATGACGACGAAGACGGCGTCGCCTTCGCGAGTGTTCTGGTACCAGGGATGTCGGTCGGGGTCGATATCATCGCTTCGGCAGCCGGGCTGCTCGATGCTTGGATCGACTTCAACGGCAATGGCTCCTGGGCCGACACCGGCGAGCAGGTCTTCACCGGCCAGGCACTCACCAGCGGCCTCAACAACCTGTCGATCAGCGTGCCGGCCACCGCGACCACCGGTGCCACAGGGGCCCGCTTCCGCCTGAGTTCGGCCGGCACCCCCGACCCGACCGGCCTGGCGGCCGACGGCGAGGTCGAGGACTATCAGGTGGCGATCGAAGCGCCTTCGATCAGCGTCACCAAGACCGCCAGCCCGGCCTCGCTCAACGAGCCCGGCGGCAGCGTCACCTTCACCGTCAGGGTCGACAACACCGGCACCGCCACCGTTGCTCTAAGCAGCTTGGTGGACGATGTCCACGGCGACCTCAGCGGCCAAGGAGACTGCGCCATGCCGCAGACAATCGCCACCGGTGGCTTCTACCAATGCAGCTTCGCCACCACGGTCAGCGGCAACGCCGGCTTCTCGGAAACCGACACGGTCACCACCACGGGCATCTCGGTCGCTCTGCCAGTCTCGGCCCAGGACTCGGAAACCGTCACCATCAACGACGTCGCGCCCACAGCAGCGGTGACCAAGACCGCCAGCCCGACCTCTATCGACGAGCCCGGCGGTAACATCACCTTCACCGTCCGCGTCGACAACACCGGCAGCGCCGAGTCGCTGGCGCTCAGCGACCTTAACGACGATATCCACGGCGACCTCAATGGCCAGGGCGACTGCGCCGTGCCGCAGACAATCGCCGCCGGTGGCTTCTACCAATGCAGTTTCACCGCCGCCGTCAACGGCAACGCTGGCGACAGCGAGACCGACACTGTCACCGCCACCCTCGCCGACGACGATGGCAACGCCATCACTCCCAGCGACTCGGCCACCGTCTCCATCACCGATGTGGCCTCCTCGATCAGCGTCACCAAGACCGCCTCACCGACCTCCGTTGCCGAACCGGGTGGCACCATCACTTTCACCGTCCGAGTCGACAACACCAGCACCATCGACAGCGTGACCATCTCCAGCCTGTCCGACGACATCCATGGCAACCTCGCCGGCCAAGGCGACTGCGCCGTGCCGCAGACCCTGGCCGCCGGCGGCTTCTACCAATGCAGCTTCACCGCCGCCGTCAACGGCAACGCTGGCGACAGCGAGACCGACACAGTGACCGCGTCGGGTACCGACGATGATTCCAATCCGGTCTCGGCCCTGGGCTCGGCAACGGTCACCGTCACCGATGTAATGCCCACCGCATCGGTGACCAAGACCGCCAGCCCGAACACCGTCGACGAGCCCGGCGGCAATGTCACCTTCACCGTCCGCGTCGACAACACCGGCAGCGCGGAGTCGCTGGCACTCAGCGCCCTTGACGACGATATCCACGGCGACCTCAACGGCCAGGGCGATTGTACCGTGCCGCAGACAGTCGCCGCCGGCGGTTTCTACCAATGCAGCTTCACCGCCGCCGTCAATGGCAACGCGGGCGATAGTGAAACCGACACCGTCACCGCCACGCTCTCCGACGACGACGGCAACTCCATCACTCCCAACGACTCGGCCACCGTCACCATTACCGGCACCGATTGGGGCGACGCGGCCGATCCGAGTTACCCGACCTTGCTGGCCAACGACGGCGCGCGCCACACCATCGTCGCCGGTTTCTTCCTCGGCGCTGGGGTCGACGCCGAGGCCGACGGCCAGCCCGATGCCACCGCCACCGGCGACGACACCGATAGCAATGACGACGAAGACGGCGTCGCCTTCGCGAGTGTTCTGGTACCAGGGATGTCGGTCGGGGTCGATATCACCGCTTCGGCAGCCGGACTGCTCGATGCCTGGGTTGACTTCAACGGCAACGGCTCCTGGACCGACGCCGGCGAGCAGGTCTTCTCCGGCCAGGCACTCACCAGCGGCCTCAACAGTCTGTCGATCAGCGTGCCGGCCACCGCGACCACCGGTGCTACAGGGGCCCGCTTCCGGCTGAGCTCGGCCGGCACTTCCGACCCGACCGGCCTAGCAGCCGACGGCGAGGTCGAGGACTATCAGGTGGTGATCGAAGCGCCTTCGATCAGCGTTACCAAGACCGCCAACCCAACCTCGCTCAACGAGCCCGGCGGCAGCGTCACCTTCACCGTCCGCGTCGACAACACCGGCACCGCCAGCGTAGCGCTGAGCAGCCTGGTGGACGATGTCCACGGCGACCTCAACGGCCAGGGCGACTGTGCCGTGCCGCAGACCCTCGCCACCGGTGGCTTCTACCAATGCAGCTTCGCCACGACGGTCAGCGGCAACGCTGGCTTCTTGGAGACCGACACGGTCACTGCCACGGGCACCTCGGTCGGTCTAGCGGTCTCGGCACAGGACTCGGCAACGGTCAACATCACCGATGTGCTGCCCACCGCATCGGTGACCAAAACCGCCAGCCCGACCTCCGTCGATGAGCCCGGCGGCAACATCACCTTCACCGTTCGGGTCGACAACACCGGAAGCGCCGAGTCGCTGTCACTCTCAGCCCTTAACGACAATATCCACGGCGACCTCAACGGCCAGGGCGACTGTGCCCTGCCGCAGACAATCGCTGTCGGTGGCTTCTACCAGTGCAGCTTCACCGCCGCCGTCAACGGCAACGCCGGAGACTCGGAAACCGACACCGTCACCGCCATCTTGGCCGACGACGATGGCAACTCCATCACTCCCAGCGACTCGGCCACCGTCACCATCACCGATGTGGTCTCCTCGATCACAGTCACCAAGACCGCCTCGCCAACCACTGTCGCCGAACCGGGTGGCACCATCACCTTCACCATCCGAGTCGACAACACCAGCACGGTCGACAGTGTGACTATCTCCTCCCTCGCCGACGACATCCACGGCAACCTCGCGGGCCAAGGGGACTGCGCCGTGCCGCAGACCCTCGCCGCGGGCGCCTTCTACCAGTGCAGCTTCACCGCCGCAGTCAACGGCAACGCTGGCGACAGCGAGACCGACACCGTCACCGCGTCGGGCACTGACGATGATTCCAATCCGGTCTCGGCACAGGACTCGGCGACGGTCACCGTCACCGATGTAATGCCCACCGCATCGGTGACCAAGACCGCCAGCCCGAACACCGTCGACGAGCCCGGCGGCAATGTCACCTTCACCGTCCGCGTCGACAACACCGGCAGCGCGGAGTCGCTGGCACTCAGCGCCCTTGACGACGATATCCACGGCGACCTCAACGGCCAGGGCGATTGTGCCGTGCCGCAGACAGTCGCCGCCGGCGGCTTCTACCAATGCAGCTTCACCGCCGCCGTCAATGGCAACGCGGGCGATAGTGAAACCGACACCGTCACCGCCACGCTCTCCGACGACGACGGCAACTCCATCACTCCCAACGACTCGGCCACCGTCACCATTACCGGCACCGATTGGGGCGATGCCGCCGATCCGAGCTACCCGACCTTGCTGGCCAACGACGGCGCGCGCCACACCATCGTCGCCGGTTTCTTCCTCGGCGCTGGGGTCGACGCCGAGGCCGACGGCCAGCCCGATGCCACCGCCACCGGCGACGACACCGATGGCAATGACGACGAAGACGGCGTCGCCTTCGCGAGTGTTCTGGTACCAGGGATGTCGGTCGGGGTCGATATCACCGCTTCGGCAGCCGGACTGCTCGATGCCTGGGTCGACTTCAACGGCAACGGCTCCTGGACCGACGCCGGCGAGCAAGTCTTCTCCGGCCAGGCACTCACCAGCGGCCTTAACAGCCTGTCGATCAGCGTGCCGGGCTCCGCGACCACCGGTGCCACAGTGGCCCGCTTCCGGCTGAGCTCGGCCGGCACCTCCGACCCGACCGGCCTGGCAGCCGACGGCGAGGTCGAGGACTATCAGGTGGTGATCGAAGCGCCTTCGATCAGCGTTTCCAAGACCGCTAACCCAACCTCGCTCAACGAGCCCGGCGGCAGCGTCACCTTCACCGTCCGCGTCGACAACACCGGCACCGCCAGCGTAGCGCTGAGCAGCCTGGTGGACGATGTCCACGGCGATCTCAACGGCCAGGGCGACTGTGCCGTGCCGCAGGCCCTCGCCACCGGTGGCTTCTACCAATGCAGCTTCGCCACCACGGTCAACGGCAACGCTGGCTTCTTGGAGACCGACACGGTCACTGCCACGGGCACCTCGGTCGGTCTGGCGGTCTCGGCAGAGAACTCGGCAACGGTCACCATCACCGATGTACTGCCTACTGCTTCGGTGACCAAAACCGCCAGCCCGACCTCCGTCGATGAGCCCGGCGGTAACGTCACTTTCACTATCCGGGTCGACAACACCGGCAGCGCCGAGTCGCTGGCACTCAGCGCCCTCAACGACGATATCCACGGCGATCTCAACGGCCAGGGCGACTGCGCCGTGCCGCAGACTCTGGCGGCGGGTGGCTTCTACCAATGCAGCTTCACCGCCGCCGTCAATGGCAATGCCGGTGATACTCAGACCGACACCGTCACCGCGACGCTCTCGGACGACGATGGCAACACGATCACTCCCAGCGACTCGGCGACGGTCACCATCACCGACGTGGCCTCCTCGATCAGCGTCACCAAGACCGCCTCACCGACCTCCGTTGCCGAACCGGGTGGCACCGTCACTTTCACCATCCGAGTCGACAACACCAGCACCGTCGACAGCGTGGCTATCTCCAGCCTGTCCGACGACATCCATGGCAACCTCGCCGGCCAAGGCGACTGCGCCGTGTCGCAGACCCTGGCCGCCGCCGGCTTCTACCAGTGCAGCTTCACCGCCGCCGTCAACGGCAACGCTGGCGACAGCGAGACCAACACCGTCACCGCGTCGGGCACTGACGATGATTCCAATCCGGTCTCGGCACAGGACTCGGCGACGGTCACCGTCACCGATGTTCTACCCACCGCATCGGTGACCAAGACCGCCAACCCGACCTCCATCGACGAGCCCGGCGGCAACATCACCTTCACCGTCCGCGTCGACAACACCGGCAGCGCGGAGTCGCTGGCACTCAGCGCCCTTGACGACGATATCCACGGCGACCTCAACGGCCAGGGCGATTGTGCCGTGCCGCAGACAGTCGCCGCCGGCGGCTTCTACCAATGCAGCTTCACCGCCGCCGTCAATGGCAACGCGGGCGATAGTGAAACCGACACCGTCACCGCCACGCTCTCCGACGACGACGGCAACTCCATCACTCCCAACGACTCGGCCACCGTCACCATTACCGGCACCGATTGGGGCGATGCCGCCGATCCGAGCTACCCGACCTTGCTGGCCAACGACGGCGCGCGCCACACCATCGTCGCCGGTTTCTTCCTCGGCGCCGGGGTCGACGCCGAGGCCGACGGCCAGCCCGACGCCACCGCCACTGGCGACGACACCGATGGCAATGACGACGAAGACGGCGTCGCCTTCACCAGCACTCTAGCGCCCGGAATAACGGCGATGATCGAAGTGACAGCGTCGCAAGCCGGCCTGCTCGACGCTTGGATCGACTTCGATGGTGATGGCTCGTGGGCCGGTGCGGGGGAGCAGATCTTCGCTAACGAGCCACTGATCGGGGGCCTCAACAACCTGGCGATCAACGTGCCTGGCACCCTCGCCGCACGAGTGGTCGGCCGCTTCCGCCTGTCGAGTTCTGGCGGACTGAGCTATGACGGCTTGGCCAGCGACGGCGAGGTCGAGGACTACGAGATCGTGGTCGACGATGTCCCCCCGCGGGTCGAGCTGATCGGTTCGACGCCTGATACCGGAGACGGCCAGCTGACCTACTGCGAAACCGCGCAGGTGGTGGTCTCAGAACTCCGCGTCGTCTTCAACGAGGCCATGCGGGCGGGTGGTGGGTCCGCGGCGGCCGACAATCCCGCCAACTATCGACTGATCACCCCAGGGGCGGACCACACCTTCGATTCCTCGGATTGCCTGGCCCTCAGCGGCGACGACAGTCAGATTCCCATCACCGGCGTCGTCTATCAAGCAGGCTCACCCAGCGCCGAGCAGGCCACCGCCAGACTTCAGCTGGCGCAGCCGTTGGTCGACAACCACTACCGGTTGCTGGCTTGCGGCACCCTCGCCGACGCCGTGGGCAACCCGCTGCAGGGCGGCGACTTCAGCCTCGACTTCCGTGCCGATGCGCTCAATCTGTTCCACAATGGGCATTTCGACTGCGATCTGCAAGGGTGGTGGTTGGATCCACCCGGAACCGCTCTGCTGCAGCACGCTGCGGTCGACGCCGATGACTCGGCAGACTCGGGTTCTATGCAAGTTCTGCAGGACGGCACCGCAGAGTTGGCCATCAGCCAGTGCATTGGAGTCAGCGGCGGCGCGGAGCTACGCCTCGGCGGCAGATTCCGGGTCGATGCGCCAGCCCAGGTCCAAGTGGGTCTGATCCGCGGCTGCGAAATATTCAACCAGGTGAGCTGCAACGGGGCGATTGTTGACTCATTCTTCAGCATCGAGTTGTTCGAGGACACCGCGATGAGCTTCACCGCTCGCGAGTCCTCTGTCCAAGTACACGGCAGTGGGGCCTCGGCCTTCTGTGCCTTCACCTTTTCCTCCCCCGACATGGAGCCCGTGGATCTTTACGTCGACCGCTTATTCGCTCGAGCCACGGCTCAGGGCCCGATTTTCGCGGATGGCTTCGAGACCGGTAATACCGCGGCTTGGACGGCGGTGGCGCCGTGATCTTCCTGCCGGCGCGTGAGATCGATATGAAAGAGAATCGACCAATGAAACAGCTGCTGCGAACCCCGTGCCGCCCCGCCGCCTTCTTCGGGATGCTCTGCCTGTTGGCCATGACCGGCGCCTCTGTCTCCGCCGACGAACTTGGTACCAGCTGGCGATTCTCCCCCAGCGCCCAAGTCTTGCCAGCGATTCCAGAGTTGGCGGCAGCAGGCGGCACTGAAGTTCAGCTGGTGCTGGACGACGGCACCGCCGAAGGCGAATTCGGTGCCGGCGCCAGCACGGCGCGGCAATTCATGTGGTTCAACAGCTTCTCTGCTGGCAGCAACCTCTTGCTCGAGGAGATCTGGGTTCTATTCCCTAGTGGCACCAATATTCAAGTCGGAGAGCCGATCGATCTGGTGGTCTTTGGCGACGCGGACGGCGATCCGAGCAACGGTGCCAATTTGCTGACGGTGGTCCCCGAGGTCATTCAGCAGAACGATGGCGTAACTTTCTCGATCTACTCTCTGGCTGCACCACTCACCGTTGGCGAGGGCAACGTCTACCTCGGGGTCATTCCGAGATTCATCGTCTCCGGCGTCACTCCGGCGACCCTGCCAGCGGCCCTCGACATCGACAGCAGCCAGCAGAGTTCGTGGATCGCGCTGTGGAGCGGCGATCCACCGAGCCAGCCCCTACTGCCGCCCGACGTTCAGCTCAACCTGGTCGACGATCTGATTCCGGGCAATTGGATGATCCGCGGCTTTGGCCGTTCGCAGCCGGTCCTTGAGGTGCCGGTGCTCGACTGCCGCGGGCTGGCCACGCTGGTCGTTCTACTACTCGTCGCCGGTCTGCTGGCACTGCGTTCGACTTCGCGCTTCTGACCTTGGGCTCAGCCAACGCCACGGTGGCGGGGTCGCTGGCTCAAAGCGGGTAGCTCAAGCAAAAGAGCTTCTCTCCGGCCCGGCGGTGGTTTTAGAATCGTTGCCTATGAACCCTCGTCTGCTTCCCAGGGTCAACCAACCCAATCCTTGGACCCTCCTTGCCCTCTGCTACTGGCTGAGCTTCCTGGCGTGGGCGAGCGCCTTTGGCGAGGCAGCCCAGAGCGAGGAGATCGATCTCGATCCGGGCTATGTCCACCGCCACTGGACCACCGACGATGGCCTACCCGTTCATGCCCTGAGCGGGGTGTTGCAAGACTCTGAAGGCTATCTGTGGATCGGCAGTTATGACGGCCTGATCCGCTTCGACGGCCATCGATTCACCACCTTCATGCCTGATCGAGTGCCGCAGCTCGGCAGCCCCCGAATCCGCGACCTCACCAGGTCCATGGCCGGTATCTGGATTCTCACCAGCACCGGCAAGCTGACTTTGTATCGCCAAGGAAGATTCTCGGACCCGGTGGGCTGGGAACCTGCCGATGGGCTGATCCGCTTTCTCAAGCAGCAGGACGACGAGCTCTGGGTGGTGGCCGAGCATGCCCTCTTCC
Organism: Candidatus Multivoradales bacterium; assembly: GCA_965248925.1. Lineage (GTDB taxonomy): Bacteria > Acidobacteriota > Thermoanaerobaculia > Multivoradales > J023 > CBDFLE01. The sequence goes on from CBDFLE010000006.1 coordinate 1,381,466, forward strand.
GGGTCGGCGACGACGGCCAGTTGGAGCGCGTTCAACGCCTGCCCAACGACCGTGATCTGACCGGCTTCGCTGACGATCTCAGCGGACGGCGTTGGCTGACCACTTCGCAGGGCATTGCCTGGCTCGAAGGAGAGCAGCTTCGCTGGCACGAAACCTCGAGCCGGGTGCTCGGGGCGGTCCGCCTGGGCGAGGGCATGCTCTTCTTCCGCCAAGACGCGGTCCCCCTCGAATTTCGCGGCGACCAGTGGCACCCTTGGACCCAGGAGATCGCCCCGGGGATCCAACTGCACGGCACCAGCAGTGTCGCCCAGCTACCTTGGGGCGGTAGCCTGCTGATCAACGGCGGTCGCTATTTCCAGGCCGAGAATGGCCGCTTGGAATTCGTCGAAGTACCAGCCAGGCCACTATCGTTGAAGAATTCGTTCGCCAGCCAGGCCAATGGCGACCACTGGCTGGCCCTGGGCACCAAGCTGTATCGCAATGACCAACTGATCTTTGAGTTGAACAGCGACAGCGGTATTCAGTCCTTGACTATCGACCGGGAGGGCACGGTTTGGATGGCGACCTCCAGCGACGGGCTGCACGCGCTGGTGCCAGCAGTCTTCGCGCTGATCGACCAGAGCCGTGGTCTGGCCACGGAGAACGCCTATGCGGTGTACCAGGATCGCTCCCGGCAAATCTGGATCGGCACCCACGGAGGCGGCGCCTGGCGGTTAACCGGCAACCACTTGACCGCCATCGACCAGGCACCGGGAACACTTTTGCGGAACTTTCCCCGCGCTTTCCTGGAGGATGACCAAGGCACCCTGTGGGTGGGCCTGTCGGGAGGACTGTCGGGGGGCATCTACCAGCTCGCCGATGGCCAGCTCCAACGGGTCACAGATGAGCTAGGAGAAGTGCCCAATTGGTCGGTGAACGCCCTGTTGCAAGACCCATCTGGACAGATCTGGGCTGGCACCGAAGCGGGTCTCTACCGTCGCCTGAAAGGCACTGAAGATAGCCCAGCACGGTGGCAGCGAGTCGGTAAGGCCGAACTGCCGCAGGCAGAGATTCGCAGCCTCGCCTTCTCACCCAAGGGGCATTTGTGGGTGGCGACGGCTGGCGGAGTGGGCCGCTACGCCGACGGCGAATGGCGGACCCTAGACACCACCGACGGACTGCCCAACCAGCTGATTCGGGCGCTGCATTTCGACTCTCAGGGGGTGCTCTGGATCGGCACCGAGGGGGGCGGATTGGCCCGCCTCGGTGCAGCCGAATTCGACCCCACCGAGCGGCCGGCGATCACTGTCTTCAGTACTGCCAACGGGCTCTTCTCCAACGGCATCCACGCCATTCTGGAAGATGGTCTCGGCTATCTTTGGATGAGTAGCAACCAGGGGATATTTCGAGTCGAGCGCGCCCAGCTCGAAGAAGTAGCGGCAGGGCGGGCGCGACAGATCGAGTGCTTGGCCTTCGGCGAGAGCGATGGCCTGCGCAATCGAGAAGCCAACGGCGGCACCCTCAATGCCGGTCTGCGCAGCAGCGATGGCCGCCTTTGGTTCGCTACCCAAGGGGGCGTGGCAATGATCGATCCGGCCAACACCCACTTGTTCGCCACTGGCGAGTTCCCCAGCAAGGTGTTGATCGAGGGGCTGAGGATCGAAGGGGAAGGAGGGCGCCAGCTCGAGGTGCGCAATGCGGACCTTGTGCTAGCCGCCACCGAACGCTCCTTCTTGATCGACTACACCCTGCCCACCTCACGCTATGCCGAGCGAGCCCGCTTTCGCTATCGACTCCAGGGCTACAACCGGGAATGGACTCTCGCCGGGGCCCGGCGCCAGGCGATCTTCACCCAAGTGCCGGCCGGCACCTATACTTTTCGCGTCGAAGCCCATGGCTTGGGCGGCAGTACCCGCCCGAGCCCAGCCGCTCTGACGTTGACCATCCGCCCCTACTTCTATGAGACCTTGTGGTTTCGCAGCATAGCCTTGCTCGCTCTACTCGGCGGCGCCAGCGCTCTGCTCGAATTCCGCCACCGACGCCAACATGCTCGCCAGCGAGCCCAGCGGCGTGAACTCGAGCAGTTGGTGGTCCAACGCACCGCGGTGATCGCCGAGCAAGCTGAGAAATTGCGCGAGCTCGACCGTCTCAAATCCGAGCTCTTTACCAACGTCTCCCATGAGTTTCGAACGCCGCTAACCCTGGCCATTGGCCCGCTGCAAGATCTGCTCGATGGCGCCCAAGGCCCCCTTGAGCCAGGTGTCGAGGAAGATGTGGCGCTGGCGCTGCGCAATTCGCGCCGCGTGTTGGGACTGATCAACCAAATCCTCGAAGTTGCCCGACTCGAATCAGGTGAAGTCCGCCTGCGGGTGCGGCAAACCGAGGTGGTGTCGTTTGTCCAGCAACGGTTCGAGAGCTTCCGGGCTCTCGGCGAACGCAGCGGAATCAGCTCGATCTTTGAGTCGCCGGTCGATCAGCTCACCGCCTGGTTCGCCCCCCAACAGCTTGCCAAGGTGCTCGACAACCTGCTCGCCAACGCCTTCAACCTGACCCCTGGTGGCGGCACGGTCACCCTCGGCTTGACGGTCGATGCGCCCGAGTGGCTACGCATTTGGGTCCGCGACACGGGTCCCGGAGTTCCACCACAAAGCCTGGAGCGGATCTTCGTCCGCTTCCAGCAAGGAACGGATCGGCAAGCGGGTCCAAGTGGCCAGACCACACCGCGTCGGTGGACCGGAACAGGCATCGGTCTGGCCCTGGCCAAGGAGCTTGTCGCGCTACACAGAGGGACTCTTGAAGTCGACAGCAGCGAAGGGGAGGGAGCGACCTTCACCGTCTCTCTGAGGCTGGGTCGCGAGCATTTCCAAGCGGACGAGCTGGCCGCGGAAGGCACCGAGCCCGAGCCCTGCTCGCTGCTCCAAGAAACCTGGTCTACGGCTCCTCGTGCGGCCGACCCTAGCGATGCCGAAGAGGTCCTGGAAGAAGATTTCCAAGATCGGGCCAAAGTGCTGGTGGTCGACGACGATCCCGAGATCCGCCTCTATGTCCGCCGCAGCCTGCCAGGCTATCGCGTCATCGAGGCAGCCGAGGGGGGGCAAGCGCTGCGCTGCGCGGCTGCCCAACTGCCCGATCTCATCCTCTCCGACGTGATGATGCCCGGCATGGATGGTTTCGCCCTCGCCCGAGCGCTGCGGCAGGATCCTGAACTCGACTGCATCCCGATCATCTTGCTCACCGCCAAGGGATCGATGGAAAGCAAGTTGCAAGGGCTGGAGATCGGCATCGATGACTACCTCACCAAGCCGTTCAACGCCCGGGAGCTGCTCGGCCGCGTTCGCGGCTTGATCGACGGTCGACGACGCTTGCTCGAGCACTTCACTGCCATCACCCGGCTGTCGCTGGTACCGCCGCAAATCGAGGTGCAGGCGGCCGACCAGGACTTCGTGCGCCGAGTCGGCGACCTGATCGAAGAGAACCTCGCCGACCCGGACTTCGGCGTCGAGTCGCTGGCCTCCAGGCTTGGCTGCGATCGCTCCTATCTGTTTCGCAAACTTCGCGACCTGCTCGGAGAAACTCCTTCAGCGGCCCTCCGCCGACTGCGCTTGGCCAGAGCCGAGCAGCTGATTCTCGGCCAGGCAGGAAGCATTAGCGAAATTGCCTACCAGGTGGGATTCAAGAGTCTGTCGCACTTCTCTCAGTGTTTCCGCGACCAATACGGCACGTCGCCTTCTGCTTATGGCCGCCCTGACGACGGTTAGCGAGCCAGCGAAGAAGTCGTTCCCGAGATCTCTCGACACTGCCGACACCCCTGACGACAATCTTCGCAACCTCGGCTACAACCTCTGATCGCCGCGGTCGGTAGCCTGCTCAGTAGCAGCCCACCGGCTGCCAGAAAGAACTTTCAAGCAGCGGTAGCCGCCGCTGGGTGAGCTCTGCCCGCTGCACTCTAGAAGGAGGTGCCACCATGACCTGCACTCGTCCGCTCTCCCGCCCCCAGCCTCTGCACTCGGCGGCTCACAGGAGGCCAGCAAGGTCTTTCCTGCAGCTGACCATCACCCTCTTGCTGCTCGTGTTTAGCGGTGAACACCTGTTCGCCGCGGACTCTGAGTTCACCGTCTGCGATGGATCCTACGCGCTGTGTAGCGCCGCTCCCTGCACACCGACACCCCTGGCCGACGAACAGGGCCAGAGCATCGCACCGACCGAAGCGGTGTGTGATTGCGTGGTCGCCCAAGGTGCCAATGTTGGGCCGAGCAGCTGCGCCGACCGGGAAGCGGAAGTGGACCAAGGTCGGCTGGTGTCGACCTATTCTTTCGGCTTGATGGCCACCCAGCCGACGATGATCTGCGATGGCGGTGCCTACACCGACTGCTTCGGCTACCCTTGCATCGTCGACCTGGACGATCCGACCCGCGCCTCGTGTACGTGCGCGATAGTCGACAATGAATTCGACCAGCCCTTCGCCACCCAAGGGGGCCAATGCGACCTGGGTAGCTGCCGCGAAACCCTGTGGTCGGCAGCGACCGTCGGCGCCGACCTCGCCGCCAACAAAGTGCTGGCTTCCAGCATGGGGTTGAGCCAGCCGCCCAGCAACTGGTGTTCAGCCGTGGTGGAGACCGCGGCAGCCGAGAATCTGTGTGCCGACTACTGCTACCAAGTGATGGGCGAGCCGGGAGTCTGCACCGGCGAGTACCAGCTCTACAGCTCCCTCGGCGAGTGCCTCGACACCTGCGCGAAGTTTCCAGCCGATGGAGTGGCCGACGCGGTATCAGGCAACAGCGTGCAATGCCGTATCGAGCACGCCAAGTTAGCCCAGGGAGTCGAGGGACCCAAGAAGCACTGTCCCCATGCCTCTCCGGCCGGCGGTGGAGTCTGCATAGATCGCAGCCCCTGTCAGGCCTACTGCCTGTTCTACTACGACCGGGTGGAGGAAGGCGATTGCCCCCTACTCGAAGATCTCTGGGGGTCGAGTATCGGGGAAATGGGTGAGAAAAATGTTTTCCATCCCAATCCTGAGTGCATGCAGACTTGTGCCACTTTCGCCGGTGCCGGCCAGGCTTGGGAGATGAGTGGCGACAGCGCCAACTGCCGCATGCAGTTCTACTTGATGGCTCACCGAACCAGCGACCCGACCCAGCTTGACAGTCTCTGCGGCAACGCCAATCCAGTCTCCTCGACGATGTGTCAGGGCAGCACTTTCGGCGACTACTACAAAACACGCGCCACCGATCCTTGTCAGGAGCTGTGCTACAACGACTGGCTTACTTGCGACAGCAGCTACGGCAGCGAACGGCAATGCCTGGCAACCTGTGCCGGTTTCCCCGCCCTGGGCGAGCGTCAGAGCACTCAAGGCGACACCGTGCAATGCCGACTGAGCTGGGCACAATATGCCTTCTTCGTCACCGGTGAACAGCGCCAGATATTCTGCGATTTCGCCCAGGCCGAGAGCCCGGTATGTCGTCAGCCAAACGCCGAGGGCGGCCCCGCGACCCTACCCACGGCAGTGCAAGAGGCTTTGATGGGCCACTGATTCCGACCCCGCGATCAGGACCCCGCAGTGCCCAACGACCGTCACCGGGACGACAACTGCCCTGACCGGGGCAAGCCTCTTATTTGCCGCGGCGAATCTCGAATCCTGGGTCACGGTCGTCAGGCCGGCGGAAGTTGCTCTCGAACTCACCCGCCACTCGCGCGGAGATCTCGAAGCTGCTTGAGCGAGCCTTGGAGTCGATCATGCCGACCTCGCGGCCACTGATCCCACCACGGCGACAGAGCAGCGCCAGCAGCCGCTTGGCGTTGGCCCCGTTGCTATAGCCCCAATTGATCGAGAAGCTGGTGAAATCACCACTTCGCCGCCCACCCGGCGCACCGCTTCGCGGCATCCTAGGGCCACCGCGCGGACCCGAAAAACCTCCTCGCGGGCCACCGAAGCCGCCGCGCGGGCCGCCAAAACCAGAGCGTGGCCGAGGTCCACTGCCACGCGGCCCGCGACCGCGAGGCCCGCCGCCAGAACCGCGACCACGATCTTCCCAACTGGTCGAGCGCATCTCGGGAACGCGCAATTCGAAGGGCTCTCGCGGCGGCCCCGGCTGGCGTGACAGCAGCACCGCGACGACCCGCGCGGGATCGTTATCCTCGATCAAGCGTTGGGCATAGGCCAGGTGTTCCGTAGGGGTTGGTGAATCGTCGATCAGCGCGTGGTACAGCCCGCGACGCGCTCGCTTGATGATCTTCTTGCTGATCTTGGCGGCGCTCGGTAACTCGCTCCAGCCGGCATCGACCCGTGCTTCGAAGAGTAGCCGGCGGGCGCGCCGCACCTGGTGCACCGGCACCAGCAAGACGCTACGCCCCTTGCTGCCGGCGCGGCCAGTGCGACCGCTCCGGTGAGTGTAGCTCTCACCGTCGAACGGTAGATCGCCGTGAATCACCATCGCCACGTCGGGGATGTCGAGCCCCCGCGCCGCCACATCGGTGGCCACCAACACGCTGATCATCCCAGCGCGAAAAGCCGCCAAAGTGCGAGTGCGCTGAGCTTGCTGCAAATCGCCACTGATGGCCAGCGCCGAGAAACCGTCTTTGGCCAGACGTTCGGCAACCTGGGCTGCGTCGATCCGCGTCTTGACGAACACCAGGGTCCGCTGACTGCCGGTCATCAGCAGCAGGTTGACCAACGCGGGGTAGCGGTCACGCTCATAGATCACATGCGCGATGTGGGCAATGTCCTCGTGCGCTTCGCCCAGGCGGGTGCCTTCGATGTGCATCGGATCGCGCTGGTAGCGCTCGGCCAACCGGCGGATGGCGGCGGGGAAGGTCGCCGACACTAGATGCGTGGTGCGTTCCTTGGGAGTTGTCTCAAGGATCGCCTCGAGCTCCTCGCGGAAGCCCATGTCGAGCATCTGGTCGGCCTCGTCAAGCACTAACTGAGTAATTCCCGAGCCGTCAAGGGCGCCATTCCGCAAGTGGTCGAGCAACCGGCCAGGGGTACCGACCACCACCTGTGGCGGCCGGTTCAGGCGTCGGAGGTCACGGCGAATATCGGTGCCGCCGGTGAACGACTCGACCCGCAAACCACTGACTTTGGAGAATAGCCAAGCGAGCTCTTCGCAGACCTGCACCGCTAGCTCGCGGGTCGGCGCGATGATCATCGCCTGAGTACCGCCGTGGTACTCCTCGTCATTGAGCAACACGGGAGCCATCAACATGCCCAACGCCACCGTCTTGCCCGAGCCGGTCTGGGAGGAAATCTGCACATCCCGGCCTTGGACTTCGCTTTCGAGTACCGCTCTCTGTACCGCCGTCGCCTGGTGATAGCCGCGGCCTTCCAGGGCTCGACGGAGGGGCTTGGCCAGAGTGGCAAACACATCCGCCGCGGCTGGCTCCGCCGCCACTTCAGCAGCAGCGGGGTCGGTACCAGGCTCTTCCACCGGCTGCTCTTGCACAGGCTCTTTGGCGACGGTGGCTTGCGCCTCGGCAGGTTCAGCCGCCGGTTCTACTTCAACTTCTGTTTCTGCTTCTGCTTCTACTTCTGTTTCTGCTTCTACTTCTGCTTCAATTGCGGCTTCCGCTTCAACCTCTGCCGGCTCTGTGCCTTCGGTCTCGGCAGGCTCGGCAGCATTCGCCGCCGCAGACTCGGCTTCGCCCGCGGTCGCGGACGGCTCTGCCGCTATTTCTTCGGTGGTCGCAGAATCGCCAATCACGGCTGCTTCCTCAACCTCGGTGTTTGTTTCGTTCGACGATTCGGTGGCCCGTTCGGGGTCGCTTTCGAGGTCCGACTCGCCCTGGGCGTCGCTATCTGGAGCTTTCATGAGTTTCCTTCCATCTCTACGATCGGAGTCTGACCACCCATGCCCGCGGGCAGGCGTATTCCTGGGTGCCCCGGCGGCACACTCGACGAGCTACGGCGAGATTGGGAATTGAAGTGGCAAACCCTCGACCTGCCAAGGATACCCGAAGAAGCCGCCGCGGCACAGAGCATTGACACCCAGGAAGGAACGAGCTCGACCTGGGCTGCCGCTCTCAGCCGCCGAGCAGCGCTTCGACCTGGCGCCGCTGCGGATCGTAGGCCGGCCGCGGCGCCAGTTCGACGAACCGACGCAGGGTATGGACCGCGTCGGCCACTCCGAGTTCGCGCTCGAGCAAGCCTACGTTGAGCAGCAGCTGCCAATCCCGCGGCGCCAGCTCCAGCGCCCGGCGCCAGGCCTTGAGGGCCGCTTGGGGTTGCTGGCTCTGGTAACGCGCCTGCCCCAAATTGCGCCACGCCGCCAGCCGTCCAGGATCGAGGGCCACGGCCCGCTCGGCGTGCTCGGCGGCGAGTTCGCCGCGGCCCACTTCGAGAGCGAGGTAGGAGAGGTTTTCGAAGGTCAGCGGCTCGTCGGGCGCTTCCTCGGCCAACGCTTCGAGACTCGCCAGCGCTTCGCCCGCACGCCCCAGGTAGGCCAGCGCCAATGCACGGTGATTGCGCGCCGCCGAATCCGCCAGGGGTTCGAGCACGCGCAACGCTTCTCCGGGCCGACCGGCAGCGAGCAACGACAGACCGAGCTGGCGCAGCAAAGGCGGTGTCGCGGCGGCCCGGCGCAATACCTCGACGGCCTCTTCCGGCTTGCCGATGGCGCTGAGAAAGGTGCCGACATGAAGCGCCACAACGGTCATCGTCGGCCTTTGGGCGAGCACTTCGCGGCCGATGGCGATCGCTTTCTCTGTATGGCCGGCCAGGCGCAGGTCAAGCATTAGCTGCACCCGCCGATCGAGTTCTAGCAAGTTCTTTGGATCGTCTTCCGGACCGAAAACCCGCGCCGACCCCGCGTCCCCTCCTACATAGCCCAAGCTGCGCAGCCGCGCCGCATTCTCCGGCGCGATCGCGGCATCCGCCGGTGGCCAGCCGGTGTCTGGCAAGAGCGCCGCTAGCTCGGCCTTGAGCCGACGGTTATCAAGCGCCAGATTGCTCAACTCACGCGGGTCGACAGCCAGGTCGTAGAGCTCAGGCAGAGGTAGGTCGAGATACTTGAACCCACCTCGCAACTGCCCCCGCAACGGTGCCCATCCATAGTCGTAGTAAGCCGAAAGAGCCTCGAAGTAGGAGCTTGGCTGTGCCCCGGCCGGAGCCAGCAGAGAACTACCCGGCAAGCCCGCGGGCAGCTCCAAGTCGAGCCGCTCAAGAACCGTGGGAAAGACATCGATCAACCGCGCCGGCCGGCGGTCGCGAGCCGGCTCGACACCCACCCCCCACAGCACCAAGGGCACTTTCAAGGTGGCCTCGTAGGCGAACAAGCCGTGACTCGCCTCGCCATGCTCGCCACGGGCCTCGCCGTGGTCCGAGGTGAAGATCACCAGGGTGTCGCCAGCGCTCTTCTCCAGCTCGCTGAGGAAAGGTTGCAAGTAGGAGTCCACCGCCGCCACCTCGCCGAGGTAGGGATCCGCGGCATAGCGGGTCGCGAAGGGCTCGGGAGGGTCGTAGGGGGCGTGCGGTTCGAATAAGTGCAACCACAGAAAGCGGCGCTCGCCAGCCCGCGAACGCCACCAGCGCAAAGCCTCGGTAACCGCCTGATCGCCAGCCCGCTCAGCGTAGAGCAAGCCTCCCGAAACGGCGCCGAACTCGTCGTCATAGAGTTCGAAACCGCGATCTAGACCAAAGCGCCGATCGAGGGGAAAGGCAGAAACAAAGGCTGCTGTGCGAAAACCGGCGGCTGACAGTCGGCTGGCCAACGTCGGCACCGTGGCGTCGAAGGTGGTGGCACCGTTGCGCCGGGCACCATGCTCGGTCGGATAGAGGCCGGTCAGCAGGCTGGCGTGCGACGGCAGCGTGGTGACGCTGTGCACATGGGCATGCTCAAAGACCCGGCCAGCGGCGGCCAGGCGATCCAGGGCAGGGGTCTCTACGGACGGGTTGCCGGCAAAACCCAGGGCATCGGCACGCAAGGTGTCGATGGTGATCAGCACCACCCCTTGTACCGCTAGCGGTGGCGGCTCAGCTGAGGGCCCGGAACAGCCACCGGTGCCCAGGCTGAGGGCCAGCAGACCCAGGCTGAGAAGCCCACGGCCCGGTGGCCGAATCTTGAGCGTCAATGCACCTCGTCGCATCTGCCGACTTTATCCCGAGTTGTCGCGGGTTCGACTATCGCTCGCCCGCCGATCGAGCACGGGTTATCCTCAGGCCATGAACGCAGACTTCTGGAACGGACGCCGGGTTCTGATCACCGGTCACACGGGCTTCAAAGGCAGCTGGCTGACCCTCTGGCTGGCGCGGGCGGGCGCCGAGGTGACAGGTTTCGCCCTCGCCCCCCCCTCGCAGCCCAGCCTCTTCGAACTCGCTCGCCTCGACCAGCTCTGCCACTCGCTCCACGGCGACGTTCGCGATCCGTCAGCCCTCGCTCAGGCTTTCGCCAGCAGTCGCCCGGAAATCGTGCTGCACCTCGCCGCCCAGGCCCTGGTGCGGCCGAGCTACGAAGATCCGGTAACTACTTTCGACACCAACGTCATGGGCACGGTACAGGTGCTCGACAGGGTACGCCGCGCCACTAGCGTCCGCTCGGTAGTGGTGGTGACCAGTGACAAATGCTACGACAATCGGGAGTGGTTGTGGCCTTACCGCGAAGACGAGCCGATGGGCGGTCACGATCCTTATTCCAGCAGCAAGGGTTGCGCCGAATTGGTGACTGCCGCCTACCGCCGCTCGTTCCTGGCCGGCGCCGACGCCCCGGCGGTGGCCAGCGCCCGCGCCGGCAATGTGATCGGTGGTGGCGATTGGGGCCGCGACCGTTTGATTCCGGACCTGATGCGAGCCACTGCCGCCGGCCGCAGCACAGAGATTCGCTCCCCCGCCGCCATTCGTCCTTGGCAACATGTGCTGGAACCCCTGGCTGGCTATCTGCGGCTCGCCGAGCGGCTCGCGGGTGACGACGGAGCAAGCTTTGCCGAAGGCTGGAACTTCGGCCCGGCGCTGCACGACTCGCGCACCGTCGGCTGGGTATTGCAACGGCTAGCCGATCATTGGGGGCCGGGGCTCACCTGGCAACACCAGGGCGGCGAGCAGCCGCACGAGGCCCACACCTTGAGGCTCGACGCCAGCAAAGCGCACACCCTACTCGGCTGGCGCCCTCGACTGGCACTCGACGACGCCCTGGCTTGGGTGGCGGAGTGGTACCGCCAACAGACAGCCGGCGACGACGCGCGCCAGCTTTGTGCAGCCCAAATCGACCGCTACCAAGAACTCGACGATGGAGCACAAGGCAGCTGAGCCACCGTCTGAAACCGGGTGCTGGCGACTAGGAGTCTGCTGACGGGGTGTCTGCTCACTGCGTTGCTTGAGGAGTCATGTCCCGCAGTCCAACCAGCAGAAAGAGGATTTCTCCCGCGGCGGCCCGGCGACCGCTGGACTTGAGTTCGAGATCGCAGCGAAACCGAACCATCAAGCCCCGCGACCGTTCTTTGCCCGAGATCAGCCAGACCCGCAGACGCAGAGCGTCGCCCACCACCACCGGCTGGATGAAACGCAGCCGCTCTAAGCCATAGTTGACCACCATCTCGCAAGGCGGGAATTGAGCCACTTGCGAAAATAAGTGGGGGATCAACGACACGGTGAGGAACCCGTGAGCGATAGTGCCACCAAAGGGAGTCTGTTTGGCCCGTTCTTGATCGAGGTGAATCCACTGCCGATCCTCGGTCACCTCGGCAAAACCGTTGACCCTCTCTTGATCGATCGGCAACCAATCGCTGGTACCGATCTCCAGGTTGTCGGCTTGTTGAATCTGGGCACTAGTGAGCTGCATGCCTATCCTCTCGATCGGCGGCCAATCATTGACAAAGAATGCGACTTAGAACGGTGGACTCCAGTCTTGGCAACTAGCCTTCCACCGATCACCCGAAGACCTATATACTGAAATGCACATCCGGCTCGCGTGACTTTCTCTCTGTTTCTTGCCCTCGCGCGTGTCCGATCGAGCTATCTACACTCGTATTTGCGAATTTCCTGGAGGTCTTGTGATGCCTGCTTATTCTATCCGACGCCACCCCCTACTTTTCACCGCCCTCTCCCTGCTCGCTTTGGCCAGTCTGCCTTTGCAAGCTACCACCTACATGCCGGTGGCCGATGAGCATCTGGCGGTGCAAGCAGACCTGATCGCGCGGGTCGAGATTGGCGACGCCCGAGTCGACCGCTTCGATGGCCGGGTGATGACCGAATACAACGTCAATATCCTCGACCTGATCAAGGGCCAAACCAACGGCTCACACCTCACTCTGCGGGTGATTGGCGGCAGCTCTCCGGAACTCGGCATGAGTCTCAAAGTGTTTGGCGCTCCCCAATTCGGTCTGGGCCAAAAGGCGCTCCTATTCCTCGTCGCTCAAGCCGATGGCAGCTATCGGTTACAGCACTTTTTGCAGGGAGCGTTCTACGAAGTTCGGCAAGACGGCGAAGCTCTGTTTGCCCGTGACACCAGCGAAGCTCGAGTGCTGAAGATCACCCGCGGCGCGACCGACAGCAGCGACCAAGTGTCCACCGAAGCTGCTCCTGATGGCGACGGTTGGCGCCACGCCGATCGTTTTGTCCATTGGCTGCGCGACCGGGTGGCCGGCATCGAGCGACAGGCCGATTACCGGCTGCCACGGCCGGCGGATCGTGACCAATTTCGGAGTGAGTTCACCCTGATCGGCGGCCAGTCGTTCTTCCGCTGGTTCCAGTTCGACGACAATGTTTCAGTGCGCTGGCGGCGCCATGTGGATGGCCAGGACGGTTTGTCCGATGGTGGGCGACTAGCCATCGTCCGGGCCCTGCGGGCGTGGACTAACGAGCCCAACACTCCGGTGCGTTATCTCAACGCCGGCACCACCGCCAGCGACCTGGGTTTCTCCGCCACGGCCCCCGTGGGCGAGAACGTGATCCTCTTCGACGACCGTAACGACGACATCAGCTCGAACTTCAGCTGCCGCACCGGCGGCACCCTGGCGGTGGGTGGAATCACCTTCGTCGAGGGTGGCAACCGCTCCTTCAAAGGCGAGCAGTGGCGGCCGATCTTCGAGGCTGCGATTGTCATCAACGACGGCGTCTCCTGCATCTTGAGCAACAACCAGTCAGCGGCGGAAGAACTCTACACCCACGAACTCGGCCACACCCTGGGATTGGGCCACGCCTGTGGTGACGGCGCGAGCCCCGACTGTGGCAGCAGCAGCCGTTTCGACGACGCCATCCTGGGCGCCTTCATCAGTGACGACGGCCGCGGCGCCACCCTCGGTGGCGACGACGTGGAAGGCTTGCGCTACCTCTACCAAAGTAACTTCTCAGCCGCCCCCTGCTCGCTGCCTCCCGGCCATGGCAGGTTCTGCTCCTCGTGCAGCCCTTGTGGTGTCGGCCAGGGTGACTGTGACAACAACGCGCAATGCGGCGCCGGCTTGATCTGCGTCTTCGATGTCGGCGCCCGGCACGGCTTCAACCCCAACATCGACGTCTGCGAACGGCCCGGCGGCGAACCGCCACCGCCACCGCCACCAACCGGCTGCCCCTTCCCCGATGGCCACGGCCGCTTCTGCACCGACTGCGGTCCATGCATCGCTGGCGAGGGCGATTGCGATAACGACGCCGAATGCGCTCCCGGCCTGCGTTGCAGCCAAGATGTCGGCGCCCAATTCGGTTTCAACCCCAATATCGACGTCTGCACCGGCGACGCCACCTCCTGCACTCGGCTAGCCGGCCACGGTCGCTTCTGCACCGAATGTGGTCCTTGCACCGCGGGTCAAGGAGACTGCGACAACGATGCCGAGTGCGCCCCGGGCTTGACCTGCGTCAACAACATCGGCGCCCAATTCGGCTTCCCGCCGGCGGTCGACGTCTGCCAGTGACAAAGATCCCCGGGTTTGGGAACCCAAGCTCGGGGACGCTGGTCTAAGAGGACATCAGAACAGAGCGAAGGTCCGCACCGTCGTTCGCCGCCCGCCAGCCGCCGTGGCGGGTGCCCAGAAAGCCAACCGGCGCGGGGCGTCGCGCCGAGGAGAGCTGCCGATGTCCAAAGAAATCAGAACTTCCGTCCCCCAAGCCACCCCTACCGCGATTCCTCAGCCGGCCTACTTCGAGACCCTGGATGCCGAGGACCAGGGCCATTCGCAGCGCACGTCCCTGGTGATCGCCGCCGCCCTCCACCTGCTGGTCTTAGCGGTCACCGTGCCCCAGCTCTACTCGGAGGATCTGGTCGCCGAAGCACCCGACGACAAGGTCTACATGTTGAATCCGCTGAGATTCCGACCCCCACCACCGCCTACACCGGAACCGCCCCCCACCCCACAGGCGAGCATTCCGGTACCCGACATCACTCCCGACGACCCCGAGCCGGTGCCCCTTGAGGATCCGTTGCCAGAATTCCAACTCGCTGCTCTCGATCTGTCCTTCGGCGTGCCGGAGGCTCCCCCAGCGCCCAGCGAAGCGCTCCTGCCGGCCACTCCGCCGCCAGATGTTCCACTGCGGGTCGGGGTCGACATCGAGGCGCCGGATCGCCTGCATTTCGTAAAACCGAGATACCCTCACCGCGCCATCCGCACTCAGTTGCGCGGCAAGGTCGTCTTGCAATTGACGATCGATAAGAAAGGGCTGGTCACCAACTTGGTGGTGCGCAAGAAACTACCTCTGGGCCTCACCGAAGCGGCGGTCACCGCCGTCAAACAGTGGCGGTTTCGGCCAACACTGGTCAACGGCCGGCCGGTCGAGCTGCTCTACGTCGTTACGGTCAACTTCGAGCTGAATTCCGCGCCACGCTTCGCCGCCAACTAGCGACGCGCCTAGATCACTTGGGTCTTCCACCGACCGCGGCGGAAGGCCCAGACCGACACCACTGCCACCAAAGCCTCGGCAATGGGTATGGCGGCGAATACCCCCACCGGGCCATAGCCCCAATGCTGCGCCAGCAAGTAGGCCAGCGGAATCTGCACCAGCCAGTAACAGAACAGGTTGATGTAGGTCGGAGTCACCGTATCGCCCGCCCCGTTGAAAGCCTGCGGCATGACCATGCCATAGGCATAGAACAGGTAGCCAAAGCTCACCCAGCGCAGACATTGCACCCCCCAACGCAACACCTCCGGATCGTCGGTAAACAGGTCCACAAGCGGCCGGGCGAAAATCACGAACACCACCCCCACCGAGCCGAGAAAACAGAGGTTGTAGAGCCCGGTCAGCCACACCGAGCGTTCCGCCCGCTCAGGTTGGCCAGCACCTAGGTTCTGTCCAACCAGGGTCGCCGCGGCGTTGCACATGCCCCACGACGGCAAGATCGCCATCAACACCAGCCGGATGGCGATGGCGTAACCGGCTAGAACTTCGCTGCCGTAGGTCGAGAGGATTCTGACCATCCCGACCCAGCTCGAGGTGGATACCAGAAACTGCAAGATACCGGTCGAGGAGACCCGAGCGAGGCGGCTGATTATCGGCAGATTGAGACGCAGATGCTGCCAACCGAGGGTGAATCGAGCACGGCCAGAGCTCAAGATCCAGAGCTGGAATAGCACCCCGCAGCCACGACCGATGGCGGTGGCGATGGCCGCCCCAGTAAGACCCAGCTCAGGGAACGGCCCGAGGCCGAAAATCAGGCAGGGGTCGAGAACGATATTGATACCGTTGGCCAGCCACAGGGCGCGCATGGCGTAGGCGGCGTCGCCAGCACCGCGAAACACCGCGTTGATCAGGAACAAATAGTAGATGACCAAAGAGCTACCGAGCACGATGGTGGTGTAGGCCGAGCCGCCCTCTATTACTTCGGCTTCGGCACCCATCAGCGCCAACAACCGAGGCGCCATGAGAATGCCAATCACGGCGGTGATTGACGCCGCCAACAAGCCGAGCAGCAAAGCCTGCGCCGCGGCGGTGCCAGCATCATTGAAGCGCTTCTCCCCAATCCGCCGCGCCACCATCGCGGTGGTGGCCGCTGACAGGCCGATGGCCACCGAAAAGACAATGGTCATCATGGTCTCGGTCAACGCCACCGCCGCCACCGCCGAGGCTCCCAGCCGAGCGACGAAAAAGACGTCCACCAAGCCGAAAACCGACTCCATCAACATCTCCAAGACCATCGGCACCGCCAGCAACAGCACCGCCCGCGGGATGCTACCCTGGGTGTAGTCTCGTTGTGCGCCGCGAATCGCCGCCCGCACCTCAAACCCCAGGCTGGGGTCTTCAGTTGTCAAACTAGGGTCCGCGGTGGCGCTCATCGCTCACTCTGCGCCAACCCGTGACGATCCGGCCGGTGCCAACTAGCACGGTGCAAGTTGGCGCGGTGTAGGCTGTAGCACTGGAGAACTAGTGCGAAACCTGGCGGCAAGTCCGCACGTAGTCGGCGATAGGAGGTATCGAACATGGTGAAGTTTCTGCTTTGGTGTCTGCTCTTTGTGATCTCGTGGCCGGTGGCGATCTTAGCGCTGCTGATCTATCCCCTGGTCTGGCTGATATCGATCCCGTTTCGCATCCTCGGGTTCACGGCCCATGCCCTGCTGGACTTCTTGAAGGCCATTCTGATGCTGCCGTCGCGGCTGCTCGGTGGTCGCAGCGCGGCTTGAAGATTCCGCTGCGATTCCCCAGCCTAGTTTACTCATCACCGATGGCGGGCAGGTAACCCGGCTCCCTGGGCAAAGCCAAACGCTGGTTGCGCTCACCAGCCAGCTTGTAGACCTGAAGAAAAGCCTCATCTTCAGCGCTCCACCGATCCTTGGCCTGACGCCGAGCAGCACGCTGGGTCTCATGAGCCAGCAAGTAGTGGCCGCCCTCATAAGCCACCCAGGCGATCAACCGCTGGCTCTCGAGCGGCTCACCATTCCAATCTGCCAAGCCCAGTGCGCGCTCGAGGTGGCTACGGGCCTGGAAAGGATAGCCCCGGCGGAGAGAGGTTCGGGTCAGACGCAGTGAGGCGGTGCCGATGTCGGCAGTCTCACCGAGCTGCTCGGCTAGCTCCAGGAGATCTTCCCAGCGCTCTTCGGCCCTATCTAGCTGGCCCCGTTGGTAAGCCAGAGCCGCCAACCGCCGCAGCAGTATCCGTTGGTGTTGGCGATGACCGAGCCGCAGGCGATAAGCCAGAGCTTGATTCCAGCTCTTCTCGGCAGCCGCCAGATCACCCCGTTGGCGCTGAACCTCACCCAAGCTGGCCAGGGCGCGGTGCTCGAGTTCGCCATCCTCGAAGCCAACGGCCAGCTGTCGTGATTCGCCGAATAAGTCAGCCGCGGCGGCCAGGTCTCGCCCCTGCGCCAGGCTACCAAGCTGCAACAGGCTATCCGCCTGGCCGAGCAGGTCGCCGAGTTGCTGCTCTAGTTGCAGACGCTCGAAATACAGCTCTTCAGCCCGCTCGGTCCGACCCCGCGTCAGCGCCAGGCGCGCTTGCAAATGGAGTAAGGCCAGTAAACCCCGGCGCTCTGTCGGTCCTGCGAGCAGACCGCGAGCCTGCGTCTGCAAGTCGGCCGCCTGCCGCAGGCGACCTTGAGCGACCGCCAACTCGGCCAGGCCGACCAAAGCAGCGGCTTGAAGCCGTCGATCACCGCTCTGCTGCCCAGCGAGCAATACTGCCGCCCACAACTCAGCACTCTCGGCCAACTGCCCAAGAGCGCCGCGAGCGCTAGCCAAGCCGGCCTGCGCAGCAACGAAATCCGCGGTCTCGAGGCAGGTCTCGAAATGGCGTTCCGCGATCGCCGGCTCACCCTCGACCAATGCCTCTACTCCCATGGAATAGAGGCGCAATAAGAACGGGCTGGCGATAAACAACCCGGCCACCGGCGGCGGCTCGACATTGGTACCCACCGCCGCGGCTAGCAGCGCCACCAGGCCATCGGCCAACGCCACCAGATCATCACCTTCGAGGCTAGCCCGGCCGACTTCCCCTTGGCTGTCAAACAGCGTCAACCCAGCCAACCAGCCACCGTCGCGGCGTGAGACCTCGATTCGAGTAACAAACTCGGCGCCCAAAGCCAGCGCCAGCCGACGCTGACTCTGGTGATTCATCTCGGTAGAGCCATCGAGCGCCCGGCGGCGGAGCTCCACGGCCAAACGTTCGGAGTCGATCAGGTCGACCCCGGGAGTCCGCTCTAGGGACTCAGCGACCACCCGCAACAAACCGTGTTCGACCCAATCGACGCTGACCGCGCCCTGGGCGTTGACCATCGGCAGCAGCGCCAGCCCCCCCTTTCGCGGCAAGGTGAGGCGCGAGGCATTGCCACCACCGCTCTGCGAATAGAGCACCAAGACCACCACCAGTAGCGCGGCGACCAAGGCCACCCAAGGCCACCACCCACGGCCGCGACTCGGGGAGTGGGAGGAGCGCGACCGAGAACCCGCGAAGCCGAAACCGTGGCCAGCCACCGGCGTCGGGTCTTCCTGCTTGCCTGCCACCGAACTCATAGCGGCTTTATACCACCGTGCTCGTGCCTCACCCGCGCACCGCTCGGCTCTTACCACCGGCCGACCGGCGCCAATCAGCTACAATGATCCTCTCAAACCTAAAAGAGTAAGCTTGGATCCTAGCTTGAAGTGGTTTCTGCAACCACCTCGATCCACTACAACAACCCTAGCGAAAATCACTGCGACACCCACACCATGGCTCTTCCTGTTCAGCAGCTCGAAGGCAAATACGAGATCGTCGCCAAGATCAAAGAGGGCGGCATGGGGGCAATCTATCGGGTGCGCCATCGCTTGCTCGACGAGATTCGAGTGGTCAAGGTGCTGCGTCCACAACTCGAGAAGGACAGCAATCTGAAGGCCAGGTTTGCCCACGAGGCAAGAGCCGCGATCCAGCTCAAACATCCCAACATCGTGCAGATCTTCGACTACAGCGTCGACCCTACGGGGATTGGCTGCATCGTCATGGAGCACATCGACGGGATTGACCTGCGGCAGCTGATTGCCGTCGCCGAGCCACCTTCGTTGCGGTTGGCTCTGGAGATCGCGCGCCAGGCACTGCGGGCGCTGGCCTATCTCCACAATCGCGGATTTGTGCATCGCGACCTGTCACCCGACAACCTGATGCTGACTCTCGACGTCGACCACCAGCCGCTGGTCAAGATCATTGATCTGGGCATCGCCAAACGCCGTGACAGCACTAGCCAACTGACCGTCAGCGGTAGCTTCCTGGGAAAGTTCCGCTACTCCTCGCCGGAGCACTTCGGCAGCGAAGGACCCGGCGGAGTCAACGCCCAGAGTGATCTCTACGCTTTCGGCGTGGTGCTCTATGAATTGATCACCGGTTGCTATCCGATTGCTGGTGAAAGTACTTCTCAACTGATCGCCGGGCACCTATTCCAAGAACCGATGTCTTTTGCCGACAGCGATCCAGCGGGAAAAATCCCCTCTGAGCTGCGTCAAGCAGTGATGCGGGCACTAGCCAAGCGGCCCGACGATCGATTCGCCCAGGCAGCGGACTTTGCCCAAGCTATCGCCAAACTGCAACGCCGTTTCCCTCTCGAAGCGGAGCAATCCAGCGAGGCCGGGCGCTTCGCCGCACTCGGTGCCCGAGTGCTGCCCTCCGCGACCCCAGGATCCACCCAGGCCAAACTCGACCAAGATTTCGGCGCCGGCGCCACGCCGCTACACATTGACTCCGGCAGCGCTCTCGAAGACATCGAGCGCGAGGTCGGGGAGCTACTGGCTGGAGCCGAGAGTCTAGAGCGTGAACGCCGCTCCGAACAAGCCAGGCTACAGGCCCAAGCGGCGCTCAGCCTGGCCCCGGAGAACACCGCTGCCAAGCGCCTGGTTGCCCAGCTGAGCGACAAACTACCGACCCTACCGCCCACTTCGAGCGCCCTACCTTCACCACCAACGCCCACTGCCGAGGCACCCTCCCCCGACAAGCCCGCTTCTAGCTACAACCATCTGGCGGCGGCCCTCGAGGCTACCGAGCGCGGCAACTTTAGCCGCGCCAGCCAAGCACTTGAACGAGTGTTGGATCAAGGCCCTGGCGACTCCTCGGTCGAGGCCCTGCTTAGCGATAGCCAGAAACGGCTGGCCGCCGAGCAGGAGACCAGCGCCATCGAGCGTGAGTGCGTTGCTATCCGCAAGCTGATCGAGCACGACGATCTCGAGACTGCCGAGAGCCAGGTGCTGGTGGCGGAGAGCCGGTTTGGCCGCCGCTCGGACTTTACTCAGCTGAGCGACGAGATAGCCGAGCATCACCGCCGCCGAGTGAGCGACTTGATCGGCGCCGCCGGGCGCGCTTTCGAGGCCGCCGACTTGCCACGAGCCGCGACCCTGCTGCGTCGTGCGCATCAGTTGGAGCCCGAAGACGACTGGATCCGGGCCCGCTTGCGCCAAGCCGAGGCTGGTCAAACCAGCCGCTCGCCAGCAGACACCAGCCTGGCGGAGATCAAACGCCTGCGCGCGGCTGGAGAATCGGTGGCCGCCTGGCAGCGGCTCAAGCAACTGCTCGACACAGGATCCGAGGACCCCCGGCTCGAACAGCTACAACGCCAACTAGCCCGCGAGATCCTCGGCGACGAGCCTCAGTAACTCCCCCCAGAAGGAGAAGCACGCCTCTCCACCCGCGTGGGATCTTCTGGTTCGTGATCAAGGAACTGCTGCCGACCCAGCAAAAGTTCGGGTACAATAGAAAATTCACCGAAACAAAACTGGATCTTCAGAGAGCTACATGACGTCCCTGCTGCAGCGCTACGAATTCCATCGCCACGGCCTTGGCGCCTTGCCTACTCGCGGCAACGATGGCTCGGCGATCTTCATCGCCAAGCTGCCCGGCAGCTCTCTGCCTTTGCGCTCGTGCACCTGTTCCCAGAGCAAGAGTTCCACCTGCGTTCACCTCAAAGACCTGCAACGCGGCGTTGCCGCTTTCCAGAAGCAATACCGGACCAAGAATTGGGAGAAGGTCTTCGCCACCACGGTATGGTACCAGGTGGCCAAACTGCTGTTCGACGGCAATCCGCAACCCTGTAAGACCATCGAGATCGGTCGCTTGGGAACGCGCGCCGAGAAGCCATCCGAGAGCAGCACCGGGCAAGTTCTGCGAGTCACCACGAGCAACGGCGAAGAGCTGGCGCGATACTTGGAACCCTCCGTCGCCCGCGGCCGGTTCCTCGAGCGCTGCGGCCAACTGCCGGGCGAGCCCGGACGGGTGGATCGAGCCGCTCTTCTTGAACGCCTAGCACTGTTCCAGGCCACTCCCGAAGAGCGTCAACTACGCCAGGCCGGGATGCAAGCCCAGCGCCAAGCTTGGGAAGAGAGCTTCTGGTTTCGCCTGGCCTACCATGTGGTCCGCGAACACGGCACCGCGACCGGCACCTTTCACCCGACCATCGAACAACTCAGCGGTGAATTCAGCTTCACCTACTGCGACGCTAAAGAGAAACCGGTGGTGCGCTTCGTCGTACCCCGCACTCGGGTGCAATCGATGCTGCGCTTGTTGGCCGAGGCTTATCCCGAACAGAGCGATCTGGCCCTTCTGCCCATCCCGCTCAAGGCGATCTTTCTGATTACCGAGGACACCGAACTCGATGTCGAGGCGCGGCCGATTATCCGTAGCTTGCAGCATGGTGGCCTGAAGCGCTTCATGCTGCGCCCGGATCTGCGCAAGTTCCGCTACGGCAATCTGGTGTACATCAAGACTCTAGGGATTCTCGCGGAACTCGAGCGGCCTGGCCAAGAGCGCAAATTCCGCACCCCGGCATCGATGAAACTGCGTCGGGCGCAGGTCGAGAGCTTTCGCGATCCTTTCGCCGATCAACTCGCCCAGGCCAATCCTGAGGCGGCCGTGCACACCACTCGCGAGCTACCCATCTTTCGCGACTACGACTATCTGGAGATCACTCCAGAAACCCTGGAGCGCAGCTGGTATTGGCTATCGGTGGACTACGGTATCGGCGACCAGTCGATCCCCCTGGCTCACATACTGCGGGCCAAAGCCGCGGGGTTGCCTTATCTCGAGACCGAGCAGGGTTGGATAGATCTTGACGCGCCCGCCTTTCGCGACCTCGATTCGCTGGTCAGTCGCAGCACCTCCAAGAAGGGTGGCAAGGCCGAGCCCCTGCGCTTCTCCCCTAGCCAACTGCTGCGCCTGCAAGCCACCGCTGGCGGCGAGATTCGCATCCGCGGTGACGCGCAACGAACCAAGATGACCAAGCGCTTGCTCGGCCTGGAACCGCCGGAGCCCTTCAAGCATCCCGAAGGACTGTCCTCCGAGCTGCGCTCCTATCAGCAGATCGGCGTCGACTGGCTGCGCTTCTTGTACGAGAATCACCTCTCTGGTCTGCTCTGCGACGACATGGGCCTGGGCAAGACCCACCAAGCGATGGCCCTAATGACCATTCTGAAAGAGCAGCAGGGAGTCACCGACCCCTTCTTGGTGATTTGCCCGACCAGCGTCATCAGTCATTGGCGCAACAAGATTCGCGACCACGCCCCGGGGCTCAAGGCCGCCGTCTACCACGGTCCTGAACGCGATCTGGAGTGCTACCTCGAGCATAATGTCCTGATCACCTCCTACGGCATCCTCCGCAACGACATCGAAGAACTCAGCCAGCTGCCCTTCTCCCTGGCCATCCTCGACGAGATCCAACACATCAAGAACAGCGGCACCTTAGCCTATCAAGCCGCCCGCGAGCTGATGCCGCGGGTCAAGATCGGCATGACCGGCACGCCGATCGAGAACTCCCTCGAAGAACTCAGAGCGCTGTTCGATCTACTGCTGCCCGGTTACCTGGGCAGCGCCGCCCAATTCAACGCGCGCTATTGCCCGAATGGCAGTGACGACCTCGCCTACAGCCCCCAAGGTTTGCGCGACTTGCAGAAGATCACCTCCCCCTTCATCTTGCGGCGCCTCAAGTCAACGGTGCTCGACGAGCTCCCCGAGAAGTTCGACGACGTGCGCACCTGCTCCCTATCCGACGATCAGGTGAAGCTCTACCGCGATGCCATCAACACCCGGGCGACGGATTTGGTGAGCCGGCTCCGCCAGGAGCAACAGCCGCTGCCTTACATCCACATCTTCGCCCTGCTGAATTACCTCAAGCAGATCTGTGATCATCCGGCGCTGGCCCTGCATCAACTCGACGCGGTGGACGCCTACACCTCCGGCAAGTGGGATCTCTACCGCGAGATTCTGCAAGAGTGCCTGGACAGCGGCCAGAAGGTAGTGGTCTTCACCCAGTACTTGGGCATGATCGAGCTGATGGAGCGCCATCTGAAGCAGCTCAAGGTGGGCTACTCCAAGTTGACCGGCGCCACCATTGCCCGCGGCGAGGTGATCGACCGCTTCAACGAAGAACCCAGTTGTCGGGTGTTCCTCGGCAGCCTGAAGGCGGGGGGTACCGGCATCGATCTAGTCGGCGGCTCGGTAGTGATTCACTACGATCGCTGGTGGAATGCCGCCCGCGAAGACCAGGCCACCGACCGTGTCCACCGCTACGGCCAGAAGCGCGCCGTACAGGTCTTCAAGCTGGTGACTGAAGGCACCCTGGAAGAAAAAATCGCCTCGATCATCGATCGCAAACGCAAGCTCATGGAATCGGTAGTGCAGGAAGACGATCCCAAGCTAGCCAAGATCTTCAGCCGCGCCGAACTCATCGAAATGCTCGGCGAGCCCGCCGATGAAATGGCGGTGGGGGTGGGGGGCGAGCAGATCTCGTTCGAGCATGAGTGAATCCACCGCCCACCACCGCGCCGCCGCGGCCGGCCAGGTGGGTGCTTGCGCGGTGCTGTCGGTCAGTGACACTCGCACCCCCGCAACCGACCAAGGCGGTCGGCTGATCATCGAGCGCCTGGAAAACGCCGGTCACCGCTTGGCCGCTTACCAATTGACCAAAGACGAACCGGCGAAGATCGAGGCGCCTCTGCAAGCCTGGATCGAAGACACCGAGATCGACTTGATCCTCACCACAGGCGGCACCGGCATCTCCCGCCGCGATACCACCATCGAAGTTGTCGAGCGGCTACTCGACAAACCCCTACCCGGCTTCGGCGAACTCTTCCGCATGCTCAGCTGGCAAGAAATCCAAGCCGCCGCCATGCTCAGCCGCGCCACCGCCGGCCTGGCCAGTCAAACGATGATCTTCGCCATGCCCGGCTCGGTCGCCGCTGTGCGGCTGGCATTGGACCAGCTGATCATCCCCGAGCTGCGTCACCTGATCTGGGAACGACGTCGCTGAGCGGCAGCTTTCCGCGAGATCACTGAGTCGTAACTCGGTGAGTCGTGACTCAGCGAAGGCCTCCCGCTGCATGGAGCCTGGAGGCACTAAAAGAAGAAACCGCAAGTCGTCGGTATCCCGATGGTTTCCACGAGGGTAGACCAGGCTTTATCTGCCCCGCCAAGCCAGATATCCTCGGCCACAGCGACTCCATTGCAAGCTCACCCAACCCAACCCAATCGATCGTCCTGGAGGTTTCATGCCTGCACGTCTGCTCGTCTGCCTGCTCGCCCTTCTGCTACCGGGGCTCGCCACGCCCTCGGTCGACGCCCACCCCGATCACGGCGAAACCGCAGCGGCCAACGAGCACGGCACCAGCACCAGCAGCCGCTTGCCGGGACGGAAGAAACACGGCCACAAGGGCACCAAGCACGGCGCCGACACAGCTGCTGAGGAGAGCGACGAAAAGCAAGAGAAGTGGGATGTTGACCATCCCCCTGGCAACGATCCCTACCCGGTAGGAATCGATGTCGACGAAGGCACCTGGATGAGCCTCGACGTCTCACCCGATGGCCAGCAGATCGTCTTCGACCTGCTGGGCGACATCTACCGCCTGCCGATCACCGGCGGCGACGCCGAAGCATTGACCGCCGGCATGGCCTGGGACATGCAACCGCGCTACAGCCCGGACGGACAGCAGATCGCCTTCACCAGCGACCGGGGCGGCGGCGACAACATCTGGCGCATGGGCGCTGACGGCAGCGATCCCGAAGCGGTGAGCAGCGAGGACTTCCGGCTGCTCAATTCACCCGCTTGGAGCCCCGACGGAGAGTGGATCGTGGCGCGCAAGCATTTCACCTCACGACGCTCGCTGGGAGCGGGTGAAATCTGGCTCTACCATCGCTCGGGCGGCCATGGGATGCAGATGACCGAGAAGCCCAACGAGCAGAAGGATCTCGGCGAGCCGGCCTTCTCGGCCGACGGCCATTACGTCTATTTCAGCCGCGACACCACCCCCGGCGACACCTTCCAATACTCGAAAGACCCCAACGACGAGATCTACACCATCCGCCGCCTCGACCGCGACACCGGCGAGATCGAGCCCTTCATCACCGGTCCCGGCGGCGCGGTGCGCCCCACCCCTTCACCAGATGGCAAATACCTGGCCTTTGTGCGCCGAGTGCGCTTCCGGACCGTGCTTTTTTTGCACGATCTCGAAAGCGGCCGCAACACACCGCTATACGAGAACCTAGAGCGGGACCTGCAAGAGACCTGGGCGATCCACGGGGTCTATCCGACCTTCGCCTGGACTCCCGACAGTCGTTCCATCGTGTTCTACGCCAAGGGCAAGATTCGCCGCATCGAAATCGCCAGCGGCGAATCGCAAGTGATTCCCTTCCGGGTACGCCAAACCCACCATCTGCTCACAGCCCTGCGCTTCCCGGTGGAGGTGGCGCCGGACCAATTCAAAGTCAAAATGCTGCGCTGGGTACAGGTATCGCCAAGCGGCGACCAGGTGATCTTCCAAGCTCTGGGCCGACTGTGGAGCCGCCAGCTTCCCGACGGCGAGCCCCAGAGGCTGACCGATCAGAACGACCATTTCGAACTCTACCCATCGTTCTCCCGCGATGGCCAGCAGATCGTCTACGTCAGCTGGGATGATCAAAAACTGGGCGCAGTGCGAATCATCGCGTCGAGCGGCGGCGCCAGCCGCAGCCTGACCGCGGAGCCCGGCCACTACGTAGAGCCGGTGTTCTCCCCCAATGGCAAGACCGTGGTCTTTCGAAAGATCGGCGGCGGTTTAGTGCGCAGCCCGCTGTATTCTCGCAACCAGGGTCTCTACGCCCTAGCAACCGATGGCGGCGAGCCGCTCAAAGTGACTTCGAACGGTGTACGCCCGCACTTCGCGGCCGACTCCCAGCGAGTCTACTTCCAGAGCTTCGACGGCCCCAAAGAGCGCACCTTACGCTCGATCGAGCTCGATGGCAGCGATGAGCGCAGCCACTTCCAGAACGAGGCCGTCACCGAATACCGGATTTCTCCAGACGGCCTCTGGGTAGCCTTCCGCGAGCATTTCAACGCCTACGTGGCCCCCTTCGTCGCCACCGGCAAAGCGATCTCACTGGGCCCCAAGACCAAGAACCTGCCGCTGCGCCAAGTGTCGCGTGACGCTGGCGAGTACTTGCATTGGTCGGGGGACAGTTCCAAACTCTACTGGGCTCTGGGTCCAGAACTCTACGAACGCCAACTCAGCGACGCCTTCGCCTTCCTCGACGGCGCCCCTGAGGAACTCCCCGAAGCGGCCGGGAGCGGTCTCGACATCGGCTTCGAGCTGGCCACCGACAAGCCCTCCGGCCGAGTGGCCTTCGTCGGTGCCCGGTTGATCACCATGCGCGGTGAAGAGATCATCGAAGACGGCACGGTGTTGGTCGAGGGTGACCGCATCGTCGCTGTGG
This sequence comes from Candidatus Multivoradales bacterium, assembly GCA_965248925.1. Taxonomy (GTDB): domain Bacteria; phylum Acidobacteriota; class Thermoanaerobaculia; order Multivoradales; family J023; genus CBDFLE01. The sequence continues at coordinate 1,407,976 of CBDFLE010000006.1, forward strand.
GCAACCGAGAAGAGATCGAAGTGCCAGCCGATGCCTTCGTCGTCGACGCCGCTGGCAAGACCCTGATCCCCGGCTTGGTAGACGTCCACTGGCACGGCCGCCAAGGCAGCGCCGAGATCACCCCCGAACAGAATTGGCTGAACTATGCCAGCCTGGCCTTCGGTGTCACCACCGCCCACGATCCTTCGAACGACACTTCGACCTTCTTCGCCGCTGCCGAGCTGGCCAAAGCCGGCATGATCACCGCCCCGCGGCTATTCTCCACCGGCACCATCCTCTACGGCGCGACAGGTGACTTCAAAGCAGAGATCAACTCCCTCGACGACGCCCGCTCACACCTGCGCCGCATGCAGGCGGCCGGCGCCTTCAGCGTCAAGAGCTACAACCAGCCACGCCGCGAGCAGCGCCAGCAAGTGATCACTGCGGCGCGCGAACTCAACATGATGGTAGTGCCCGAAGGCGGCTCCCTCTTCATGCACAACATGACCATGGTGGTGGACGGCCACACCGGCATCGAGCACGCCCTGCCCCTGGAGCGCCTTTACGACGACGTGGTGCAATTGTGGTCCGAGAGCGGCACCGGCTACACCCCAACCTTGGTCGTAGGTTACGGCGGCATTTGGGGAGAGCGCTATTGGTATCACCACACCAAAGTGTGGGAAAACGAGCGTCTGCTGAGCTTCGTGCCACGGGAGATCATCGACGCGGCGTCTCGGCGCCGGGTGATGGCGCCAGAAGAGGAGTACAACCACATCCGCATCGCCGAAGGCTGCAAACAGCTCAGCGACGCCGGGGTTAGCATCCAACTAGGTGCCCACGGCCAACGCGAAGGCTTGGCCGCTCATTGGGAGATGTGGATGTTCGTCCAGGGCGGCATGACCCCGCACCAGGCGCTGCGCGCCGCTACCCTCAACGGCGCTCACTACCTGGGCCTCGACAACGACCTAGGTTCCATCGAACCCGGCAAGCTCGCCGACCTGGTGCTGCTAGAGAACAACCCCCTGGCCGACATTCGCAGCTCCGAAAACGTCCTCTACACTATGCTGGGCGGTCGCCTCTACGAAGCCAGCAGCATGAACCAAATCGCCCCCAACAAGGTCAAAAGAGCCCCCTTCTACTGGCAACAATAGAATCCACCCAAGCCCTCCTCTCTAAAGATGAGAGGCAGGCGCGGCCATGGTGGTAGGGCGCCGTGAGGTGACCGAGCACGGAGCGCAACGCAGTGAGCACCGCGCGCAGGTCGACCTCACGGACGCTGCCGACACCCATTCAGCCCGCGCCTGCCGGCAACAGTGCTCACCGCCGTTGCCCCTTCACTCGACGGCAACTGGCTTCGGCGAGCTGAAGACCTCGTCCGGCAACTGCTCAAAGACGCGGATTTTACTCAGCGTCTGCACCGCCCCATCGCGGTGGCGAATCCGCTGCGAAGACAGCTGGATCCCACCGTGCTGCTGCCAGGATCCCCACAGCCAAACCGTCGGCTCCTTCTCCGCTTTCCAGTCTTGCAGATGGTAGGCCCACCGGTCCATCAGACCCGTCGTCGGATTGATGAAAGCCCAGTAGCGGTCCCCCGGAGTCAGACCAACGCTGTCGAAGGAAAGCTCCACCTTGTCGTAGGTCACCTCGTCCAGAGTCTCCTGGCCAGCATACTTCAGCGTCACCCCAGGATCGAGCAGCTTGTAAGGCATCAGCAGCCAATAGGTGTCATTGATCCAAGCACTGTAGGCCCGCTTCAACCACTCGGCGCGGTCGTCTCCGCTCAATTTCTCACCCTTCAGCCAGACCTCTCCCTCGCCACTGTTGACGTTGTGCAAGACAACATACTCGTCGCCGTCGCCGGTCTTGCCCTCGAGGCGATGCTGACCATTGTGGCGATCCACGTGATGCAGCCTGAACCCGAAGAACTCGAAGCGCAGAAAGCGCGTCGCCGCCAGATTCTGCTCGCCGCCCAACGCCTCGAGCAGGCCCTCGGCAAGGGCTACGGCCCGCTTGTCCGATGTCGGCTCAGCCGCCACCGCGCTCCAGCTAGCGGCGCCCAACAGAAACGCTAGAGAGAGCAGGACCCAAACTTTGGTGCATTTCAACATACCTAGAAAACCTCCTCGATCCGCTCCGGCGAACGGCTCCCGACCGCGGCCAACGCGCATCGGCTCTTGGTCTTCCGCTCACCAGCAACGTGTGGTCTGAGTGATAGGGTCAAGGGTGTCTTGAGACTGGCCGACACATCGTAATGCCAGAGCAGCCCGGCGCCAAGGGCCAGGCCAATATTGCCGCCGCCCGGCCGACTACCCTGGCCTCGACAGCGGCCAGTTCCGACCGCGCTCGGACGAGGTGAGTATGAGCGACCCGCCGCCAAACCAAGATCCGCTCGACTATCAACTACTGATCCGCGAGTCACTGCGGGGGGTGGTGCGACAAGCTATCGACATCGTCGCCCGCCACGGCCTACCCAGCGATCACTTCTTCTCGATCAGCTTTCGCACCGACGCCAACGGCGTCGAGCTGCCTCCCAATTTGCTGCAGCAGTACCCAGAGCAGATGACCATCGTCATCCAGCATCAGTATTGGGACTTGGCCGTTGTTGGCGACTGCTTCACCGTAGCGTTGAGTTTCGGCGGTAGCCAACAGAAGCTGACGATACCCTTCGACGCCATCACCACATTTGTCGACCCCGGCGCCGAATTTGCTCTCCAACTAGCCGCCGCCAGCCCCGACCAAAATGCCGCCGCCGAAGCGCCGCTAGCCATCAAGGACATCAAGGACCAGCCCAGCAGCAGCCAAGTGGTCTCCCTTGAGGCCTATCGCCAACGCTGAGAGCCCGAGGAATCAGTCGCGCCGCGAGCGGCATCTGATTTTCACCACGGGCTCCTAAGCTGTCGCCAGCCGGGGCTCATCCATCGTCCAGCGCGAAACTTTCGACAACAGACCGCACTTGTTGATCGACCTCGCCGTCAGCGGCTCCCGATCGACGATAGAGAAAGACATAGAAAGCCACCGCAGTCTGCAAAATGTGAATACCGAGAAAATGCCGCTGACCAGCGCCGCCCTGGCGTGAGGGAAGTTCGAACAGCAACTGCCGAGCAGGCTGATCCGCCACCCGGTAACATTGATCGAGTAGCAACTCTGAGCGGGCCGGCTCGCGCAGAACCTCGGCGATGGTGTGCAAGCGTCGGGCACTGCAAGTCACATGCGTTTCCGCCAGCTGAAAGGCAAACACCGCCGACGGCTTTGACGACGAGGTCAGCGGCTCGGCCCCCTCCGGCAGGCGTACTCGACAATGGTGACGGGGGTTGACCAGAAACTCACCGTGGCGGTGAAAACTACTGCCCAAGATCAGCTCCGAGAACTCCTCGCTACCACCAAAACTGCGCCAGCGTTCGATCCAACCGGACAACGCCCGGCGCAGAACTCGCCAAGTCGTCGCCAACCACGAGACCGGCCGCAAAGCCATCATCACCAACCGTCGGCGCCGATGCGCACGGCGCAACTCGCGCAACAACTCAGGCGGAATCTCCAACTCCGAACTCGCCTGTTGACGCTGCCGCGCGGGCGGCTGCCAGCGGGTCAGCGGATGCTGATGGAGGTCAACCTCGACAGTGGTCGCGAAATCGCGGCGAACGAACAACAGCCGACGGGTCTGCCAACCCTCGAGGAGGTCGGCGACGCCACACTCCAGGGCATCGAAACTCGCGGCCGCTGGCTCAGCCTCGATCACCCGGCAGAACTCGCGGCAGACATCATCCGGATACGTCCGGCGGCGACCCTCCAGGCGCCGCAACTCCGCTGCTAGCTGCGGACGACCCAGAGTCTGCGCCACTTGCTCTGCCCGTGCCAACGGCCGCCGTTCAGCCGCCAAAGTCTGATCTGGAAACGTCGTGTGAACCCGTGGATCCGAATTGAAAGAGCCAGCGAACTCGCGATCGACAAAGAGGTCATAACCCCAGACCTCGCTATCGTAGACCCAGACATAGACCAGCGGCACGCCCAAATCGCCCAACTCGTGGATCAGCCGCCACTCCTCATCGTAGTGGCTAAAGAAAACCAACACCCAGCGCTCACTTGAGACCAAGAAAGCACTGCGCTCGTGATCACCGTCGAGGTCGAACAGATCCGGCCGCTCACTAGGCTCGAAACCACGCGCGCCAAGCCACCGCTCAAGCGAACGCTCGACCTCTTCGCGGCTGGAATCCAGCGCGCAAATGCTGTTGTAGAAAGCCCCCATTTCAAGCCGCTGCCGACGCTTATGGCTTCCAGTGCCTAGGCAATGGAAGTCCGCACCGCGACCGTTTACTCTGCTAACTGGAGCATTCTACTGCCTTCGGCGGGGCAGCGGATGCCCAGCATTTTAGTCAGCGGCGTCGGTCTTGGCAGCAAAGCGTTGGTTGAAGAGGGCTGGGCCAGTAGCTGGAAGAATCTCGATGAATGGGTGCTCTGTCGCCGTGTGACAGCGGTTGCAGCCAGCGATCAGAGACCTGTAGCTGGCTTCAGTCTGCGGCCAAGAGGCCTCGGGCATTCGTTCCTGCAAATCAACCAACAGAGGTCGCATGATTACCGCCGCCGGGTCGCCGATCGGCATTCCGTCGTGCTCCTTGAGGACGAAAACTTCTCCGAAGACCTCCTCCAACTCATGCAGATAGAACTGGGATAGCGGCAAATTGCGACCCTCGATCGAGTAACCCAGCTTGGCGCAATGCCGCTGCGCCTCGCCCATCAACCGGGCCAACTCGACCTCTTCCTCGACCTCCGGCCCGCTGGCAACAAGAGCACTCGGGCTCAGTTGCGAAGCTCTGGATACGCCGCATCCAGAAAGCAACACCGAGCCGCAAGCGGCCCAACAGACAAAGATCACCACATTCGTGCTTCGCAACATGGTCAAGCTCCTGAACATTCGGTGGACCCGCACCGAGTAGAAAGACGTTGGCGTAGCCTCAGCCAGCCGGTGCTGAGGATGAACTGGGGCAGGAGAACGTTTAAATTCTTTAATGAGAACAATTCTCGTTAGCTGGTAGTTGATTCTGGACCGCCTCCGTCTAGTTTGTCAACACCTCTTCACCTGGCAGGCCCGGTACAGCTTGCAGCAGGGTGCAACAGAACTCCCGGCCGAGAAAAAGGAGACCGGATAGGTTAGAATGGACTTCTGTCCAGGTTGGGGGGACCGATGGGAGACAGCAGATGGCCAAGTTCCCGGAACTGGACCAATTTCTCGAAGCGCTGAGAGAGCACGGACATCGAGTCACTTCGGAGCGGCTGCGGCTGTTTCGCGAAGTCTATGCTCAGCACGGTCACATCGACGCCGAAAACTTGCTCAAGTCGATGAAGAGCCAGGGACTGAAAATCTCACGCGCCACCCTTTACCGCAACCTCGATCTCCTGGCGCGGTTCGGCTTCGTCGAAAAGCGCCGCTTGGGCGGCAACCGCTTCCTTTACGAGCATGTCCACGCCGGCCAGCGCCACGACCACCTGGTGTGCGATAGCTGCGGCAAGGTAGCCGAGTTCGTCAGCCTGGGGATCGGTGCACTGCAGCGCGAGATTTGTCGCGCTCACGGTTACGACCCAGACCAGCACACGCTACAGATCCACAGTCAATGCACGGATTGCGCGGCGGTCCGGCGAAACGGCGAATCCCCTACCAGTCGCTAACGACAATCACCGGCGGTGGCGGGGGGGGGGGGGGGGGAACCATGGTGGAATGAGATCGCGGTGCACAGACTACAATGCACCGGCGGCAGGCGCTGGCGGTGCACAGACTACAATGCACCGGCGGCAAGCGCCGGCGGTGCAATGCCGACCGCTACCAGCCGCAGGTACGGCCTTCGTTCTGCTCGTCGAGCCAGGTGTGCAGCGGCGCGAAATAGTCGAGGATCGCCGAAGCATCCATCTCCCGACTGCCTGCGAGCGCCTCCAGAGCATCCGGCCACGGTTGGCTCATGCCCATGGCGAGCATCTCCTGCATCGCCTGACCGGCAGCCTCGTTGCCGTAGATCGAGCAGCGGTGCAAGGGTCCTTCGTAACCCGCCTTCTCGCACAGGGCGCGCTGGAATTGGAACTGCAGAATGTGGGCCAAGAAATAGCGGGTGTAGGGCACATTCGCCGGCACATGGTACTTGGCGCCGGGATCGAAGTCGGCCTCACTACGTTCAACCGGCGCCTCAACCCCCTGGTATTTACGACGCAGCTCCCACCAGCCGGCGTTGTAGTCTTGCTCGCTAATCTCGCCTGAGAAAACCTGCCAGCGCCACTGATCGACCAACAGACCGAACGGCAGGAAGGCGACCTTGTCGAGCGCCATCTTGAGCAGCAGGCCAAGATCTGCCGAGGGGTCGGGCTCTGCGTCGAGCAAACCCACGTCGACCAGATACTTGGGGGTGATCGACAGAGCCACCGTGTCACCCACCGCCTCGTGAAAACCGTCGTTAGCACTGTCGCGGTAGAGGGGATCGAGGTGCGCGTAGGCGCGCTGGTAGAAATTATGCCCGAGCTCGTGGTGGATGGTATTGAAGTCTTCGGCGGTGATCTGAATGCACATCTTGATCCGCAGATCCTGCTCGTAGTCGAGATCCCAAGCACTGGCGTGGCAGACCACATCGCGATCTTTGGGCTGGATGAAAAGGGAGCGCTCCCAGAAAGTCTCGGGCAGCGGCTCGAAGCCCAGCGAGGTGAAGAAGCGCTCGCCGTAGCGCACCATCTCCAACTCGTCGACCCCTTTCTGTGCCAGCAACTCGCTGAGATCGTAAGCCGGACTCCCCCCCGGCGGTGCCACCAAGTCATAGATATTGGCCCACTGTTGAGCCCACATATTGCCCAGTAGGTGGGCAGGAATCGGCGCCGTGGGATCGACGACGTCAGAGCCGTAGGTTTCCGCCAGGCGGGCCCGCACATGGCAGTGCAAGGCTTCGTACAGAGGCCGGACCTGCTCCCAAAGCCGATCGACCTCGAGGGCGAAATCGTCCGCATCCATGTCGTACTTTGAGCGCCACATAGCACCAAGGTCGGCAAAACCAAGCTCCTGAGCCCCCTTATTGCCCAGCTCGACATAGCGGTTGAAGGTCTCGCGCATCGGCACCGACACCTGGCGCCAACCCTGCCACAGCTCGAGCAGGCGATCCGCCTCGCGACTCTCGGCCAAAACCGGAGTCATCGCCGGCAGATCGAGGCAGTCGCCAGCATCGTCACAATACTCGCCGCGGCCGTAGATGCTCTCCATGGCGGCTTTCAGCTGCGGCAACTCCTGGGTCTCTGCCGGATTGGCCGGGGCCGGCAACGTGAGATTTAGCTTGACCAACTGCAACCGGCGGCGCAGCTCCGCCGGCAACTCGGCAGCGTCGAAACGGGTCGCTTGCGCAGCCAGGTCAATGGTCAGGCCGATCGCCGCGGCATTGGCCTCGGCGGTGCGCTGCTCGTTCTCGTCAGTGATGTCGGTGGCGTGCGCCCAGTCCGCGGTGCCTTCGGTAATCCAGGCATCGAGCAACTGCGTTTCGGCCTGCTGCAAGAATGCGACGGCCTCCTCGGCGGTCGGTACCTTGGCGGATTCTTCGCCTGAGCCACAAGCGGCGCCCAGCCCGGCCAGCATCGCCAGGGTCAGCACCTGGAGGGTCGAGAGCAATGCCCGGCGGCGATTCAGAGGGTCGAGAAACATCTTCAATATCTCCTTGAATTCGGTGTTGCTACTCAGCCAAAGCGGCTGCTAGGCCCGCGAGCCCCTCCTCGAGCACTTCTGGCGCCGCGCCGTAGGCAATTCGCAAGTGATGATCTTCGGCGAAAGCCACGCCCGGCACCAATGCCACCCCAGCCCGCAGCAGAATCCGGTCGGCAAGTTCGAGCGAACCGGCAAAACCACGGGTGGCGGACACCTGTGGGAAAACATAAAAGGCTCCCGGCGGCACCGAACAGACTACACCAGGCAAGCGACGGAGGTGATCCAGCACCAAGTCTCGACGCCGCTCGAGCTCTGCCCGGCGGCTTTCGATCTCCTTCCCGGCACCCACCAGCGCCGCCAGCGCGCCGTGCATGGCGAAACTGGTCGGATGAGTGTTCATATGCCCTTGAATCGCGATCAGCTTGGCAATCAGTGGCGCGGCGCCAAGCACGTAGCCCACCCGCCAGCCGGTCATCGCAAAAGTCTTCGAGAACGAGCCCACCACCACCACGGTGTTGGGATAGTCGCTGGCGAAAGCAGCGGCGCTCTTCGGCCTACGGTGATCGTAGACGAAGCGCTCATAGGTCTCGTCAACGATCAATACCACCCCGCGTTCGGCACAGCCGGCTGCCAAGCGGCTGAGTTCCTCATCTTCGCAGACCGCGCCGGTGGGATTGCAGGGCGAGCAGATGATCACCGCCCGAGTAGCCTCGGTGATGGCCGCTATTAGCGGCGCCGCGCGCAAGGCGAATCCATCTTCCGCCACCCTCGGCACCGCCACCGGTCGACCGCTGGCGAAACGCACTTGAGCCCTGAAGGTAACCCAATCAGGGGCCGCCAAGACCACCTCACTAGCGGTGTCCACCAAGGCTTGAGCAAGCATGAAGAGCGCCGATTTGGCACCGACGGTGATCAAACAGCTGTCGCCTTGCCACGGTGCCCGCCAAAGCCTGCGGTAGCGTTCGGCCAGAGCTTCGCGCAGCGCTGGCAATCCGGCACTCTCGGAATAGCGGGTGTAGCCGTCCGCCAAAGCCCGTCGCACCGCTTCTAGCGCACACTCAGGCGACTGAAAGTCCGGTTCGCCGGCGCCAAGATCCACTACCCGGCGCCCTTTTGCTCGCAGCTGAGCTACGCGCGCCGCCACTTGCATGGTGGCGGAGGCACCTAGTTCTTCGGCCCGCTTGGAAAGACGCATGGCTGCGGATGGTATCATTGCTGCTGGCGACATCGGCCTGGGTGAGGACCCGACGCGGCAACGGCCCGGATCTTGCTTCTATTTGCCACTGCTACCGCTGGTCATGCCCACGCTGCTACTGCCTTTGCCGGCAACACCTCAGAGTCACCGAACCGGAGTCATCCCATGCAGAGACTATCGATCACCCTGTCGGCGCTGATCCTGCTGCTGGCGGCCACCGCCGCCAAAGCTGCCCCCGCCGGCTGGGAAACCGACATTGAACGCGCTTTCGAACTCGCCGCCGAGAGCGATCGCTTGTTGCTGGTCGACCTATACGCGGATTGGTGTGGCTGGTGCCGAGTGCTCGAACGCAAGGTCTTCGCCACCCCCGAGTTCAAGGCCTTCGCCAAAGATTTCGTCTTGCTCTATGTCGATGTCGAAGACGGCGCGGCAGGCACCGAGCTGCAATCCCGTTACGGTGGCAATTCCCTACCCACGGTGCTGATCCTGACTCCGAAACGCGCCCAAGCTGGCGTCGTCAATGGTTTTCAGCCGACCTCTGAGTTGATCGCCACGGTACGCCGCCAACTGCAACTCTACGATAGGTTCTTGACCCACTACGAGAGCAATCGCAGCAGCGATGATCTAGGCACCTTGCAGCGCCTGGCCGAGACCCTGCACGGGCAGAGCGACGGACGCCGCGCCGTGGTGGTCTACCGGCGGGTCGGCGAGTTGGTGCAAGCGGGCTCGAAAGCCGATGCTTGGGTCCACTACATGCTGGCCGACGCCCACCGCCTGGACCGCTCATGGCAGCAGGCCACTACCGCCATTGGCCGGGCCCATCAGCTAGCGAGCAAGATCGGCCACAAAGACTTGAGCGAGCGGGTCGAGTTGCTGCACTACCAGATCGCTCGCGAGGCTGGAGACTGCCTGACCGCCAAGACCACCCTCGAGCGCTTTCTGCTCCAACATCCAGCGAGTAGCCACAGCCGTAGGGCACAGCGAGCACTCAATCTGATCAAGAGCGGCAACGACTCGCGCTGCACCTGAGACCGCCCAGTTAGCTCTCCAGCACTCCGTCGATACCGACCGCACGAGGCAAAGGAATGAAACCAGGCTCGCTCCTCAGACGCCGTCCGACCGCGCTATTCCTCATCCTGCTGACCTGGCCTTGCTGGGCCGGGCTATCCGTTGCCAGCGCCCAGGGGTTCCCGATTCAGCACAAGGCGGGCCTCGATTTGCAAGCCAACCGCACGGCCTACCTGGCTGGCGAGACAGCGCGCGTCGCGGCGGTGGTGGAGATCGAAGACGGCTGGCATATCAACAGCTGGCAACCCCTCGACGATTTGGTAGTCGCCACCGAGCTTGACGCCATCGTGCCGGCCGACTGCCAGCCTGCGCAAATCAGCTATCCCGATCCGCACCAAAAGAAGTTTCCCTACACCGACGGCCCGATCCCGGTCTACGACGGGCGGACGATCTTCTTCGCTGATCTCGAGATACCTGCCGGCACAGGTTTGGGCAGCGTCACCGTGGACTTCAGTCTGCGCTACCAAAGCTGCGACGACAGCCAATGCCTGCCACCAGCAACCCGCGAGGCGAGCATCGAACTGATGATCGGCAGCGGCGGCCAAGCCAACCAGCCAGAGCTCTTCGGCGAAGCCGGCACCGCCACCAGCGGCCCGTCTCTGGAGATCCCCGCGGCGGCACCCGCGGCAGCGCCAAACCTGCTGTGGATCCTGCTCCTCGGGGTGATCGGCGGCCTGATCTTGAACGCCATGCCCTGCGTGTTGCCGGTGCTGTCACTGAAAGTGTTCGGCTTGGTCAAGAGCGCCAGCCAAGGCCGCTCCCACCTGGTCGCCGGAGCCTTGGCTTCGAGCGCGGGTATCTTGGTCTCTTTCTGGGCCTTGGCGGGCGCGGCGGCATTGCTGCAAGCCGGCGGCAAGACGGTGGGCTGGGGCATCCAGTTTCAGCAGCCAGGCTTCGTCACTTTCCTGGCGGTAGTGGTGGTGCTCTTCTCGCTCAACATGTGGGGCCTGTTCGAGATTCAGCTGCCGGGCAGATTGGCGCAAGTGGGTGGCCAACCGCGCGAAGGCTTGGCCGGCCACTTCGCCTCGGGTCTATTCGCCACTCTGATGGCTACCCCTTGCTCAGCACCCTTCCTCGGCACCGCGGTGGGTTTTGCCCTCAACCAACCCGTGGGGGTGATTTTCGCCGTCTTCACCGCCGTCGGTATCGGCTTGGCCTTGCCCTATTTGCTGCTCGCCGCGGTGCCTGGCATCGCCAATTTGCTGCCCAAGCCGGGAGCGTGGATGAACACCTTACGCGGGGTGATGGGATTCCTGCTCGCAGCCGCGGCGGTGTGGTTGTTCTATATTCTCGCCGGCCAAGTGTCGAGCGAACGCCTGGCCTTCATCCAGCTAGCTTTGCTCGCTGTCGCTCTTTGCGTCTGGCTGCAACGCCAGGCCGGTAGCAGCGGCGGGCGGCGCCTGGCCAGTGTTGCAGTAGCGGTAGCGGCGGTGCTCACCGTCGTGCTGGCTGCCGGCGCCACGGCCGACAGCAGAAGCTCGGCCACCCAGGCTTCGAAACTGATCCCCTGGACGGCATTCGACCAAGCCCAAGCCATCGACTTGGCGGCGGGCGGTCAGCTGGTGTTCGTCGACGTCACCGCCGATTGGTGCCTGACTTGCAAATTCAACGAACGCACCGTGCTCGAGACCCGCGAGGTCGCCGCAGCCTTCGACCGCCTCGGCGTGGTGCCGATGAAAGCCGACTGGACCAACCGCAGTCAGCAGATCGCTGACTACCTGGCCCAATACGGACGGTCATCGATTCCCTTCTATGCCCTCTATCGGCCAGGCAAGGAGCCCCACGTCTTCAGTGAGCTGCTGACCAAGAGCAGAGTGCTCGGAGCCCTCGACCAAGCCTCCGCGATGGCCTCGGTCGCACCCTAGAGATCGTACGCGAAACGAGCTTCGACTAGCACCGGCGAGAGATCTTCAACCACCTGATCCGAAGGGAGTCCAAGATGGGTTTCTGGAGTACCAAAGACACCAGCTTACCGAGTGCCACGGACGCCTTGCCTGGACGAGCCAGCAAGATGCCGGTCCCAGAGCGCCATTTCGTGCTCGATTCTCCCTTGGCACCGCCCTACCCGTCGGGCTGTGAGCTGGCGATGTTCGGCCTCGGTTGCTTCTGGGGTGCCGAGCGTAAGTTCTGGGAGGCTGAAGGAGTGTTGACCACCGCCGTTGGCTACGCCGCCGGCCTGACTCCCAATCCCACCTACCAAGAAGTGTGCGCTGGCAGCACCGGCCACAACGAGGTAGTCCGAGTGGTTTTCGATCCCACACTGATCAACTTCGAACAGCTATTACAGATCTTCTGGGAAAGCCACGATCCCACCCAGGGAATGCGCCAAGGCAACGACGCCGGCACCCAATACCGCTCGGGAGTCTACACTTACGGCGACTCCCAGAAAGCCAGCGCGGAGGCATCGCAAAAGGCTTACCAGGGGCACCTGAGCGCCGCCGACCATGGCGAGATCACCACCGAGATCCTGGCCGCCCCCGAATTCTACTTTGCTGAGGAGTACCACCAGCAATATCTGGCCAAGAACCCCAGCGGCTATTGCGGCCTCGGCGGCACCGGCGTCAGCTGCCCGGTGGGGGTGGGCCTCAGCACTTGACGGAGTCAGTCGCTCTCCTCGGTTTCTTCGGCCTTCATCCTCTGTAACTGTCGCAGGAAAGGCAGCGCCCGATGATCTTTCGGTCGATCGGCATATTCCTTGGTTTCGATGAGTGCCGGGAGGCCCAGGGATCTGATAACCAGTCCCTCCAGCTCGTAGTCATTGCAGCGACTCACCAATTGATCGTATCGAAGCCCATCGCCCACGACTTGGAGAACGTCCAGAGAACCGAAGCGGGTCTTCAGCAGGCTGACTTTTACCGCCGCCAAACGCTGGGAATCGGGCTTGATCTCGCGCCCAGCTGGATCTCGATACAGAGCGCCAAGCGCCTCTAGAGCAGAGGACAGACGGTCGATATTCTCTGAGCTTGTCTCGTAGACGATGTCGAGATCGAGGGTAGGTAGAGGGGCTCCCTCCAGCAACGCCGCAACGCCGCAACGCCGCCCACGACAACGAAATCGACGCCATGACGATCCAGGACAGCCAAAAGGTCGAGGAAATTATTGTCGACGTTGTCGGCCATTGCGCAGTCGAGCCACCCCGTCCACAAAATCCTGTGCCACTCTCAGACGCTCGACCGGGCTGAACTCCAACATCCAGCGAATCAGGCTGATGTCTCCCTCATCGAGTTCTTCCACACCGGGTTTCCCAGTTTTCTTCAGATTTTCTGGAACGCATTGCACCATCACTAGATCCTAGCATTCCAACGCTAGGACCCACTAGAAGTCACTTCCTCGGCTTTAGCCTTGACTCGCCTTCTGCCAGACGGCGAGCCCGGCGGCGGAGTTCTTCCAGCTCTTCCAGGCGGTGGCGGATCTTGTGTTCGGTACCGCGATCCGTCGGCCGGTAGAAGGTGGTACCGCGCAGGGCCTCTGGCAGGCAATCGAGACCGCCCACTCCATCCTCTGTATCGTGGGCATAAACATAGCCCGATCCGTACCCCTGTTCCTTCATCAGTCGAGTGGGAGCGTTGCGAATGACCTTTGGCACCGGATCAGCGGGGCGCTCGGCAACCGTCTTCTTGGCTGCCTTGTAGGCCGTGTAAACCGCGTTCGATTTCGGTGCCAAGGCGAGGTGAACGGTGGCCTGAGCCAGCGCCAACTCCCCTTCGGGCGAACCCAGACGGTGGTAGGCATCCCAGGCATCGAGAGTCCGGCCGAGGGCGCCGGGGTCGGCCAGGCCAACATCTTCACTGGCGAAACGCACCAAGCGGCGAGCGATGTAAAGCGGGTCTTCCCCCGCTTCGAGCATTCGTACCAACCAGTAGAGAGCGGCATCCGGGTGGCTCTCGCGCAACGACTTATGCAGCGCGGACATTAGATTGAAGTGCTCTTCACCGGCCTTGTCGTAGAGCAGGATCTTGCGCTGCGCCAACCGTTCCACTTGCTCCGAGCCGACTTGCCGATGGCCTGTCGAAGCAGCGTCTTCGACCACCAACTCGAGCAAATTGAGCGCCCGCCGAGCGTCCCCAGAAGCCAATTGGGCGATCTGTGCCAAAGCAGCTGGATCGAGTTCCACGGACAGTTGACCGAGACCACGCTCGCGGTCGCTAAGCGCTCGCTGCATCAGCTCGACCAAGTCTTCCGGCCGCAATGGCTCCAACACCACCACCCGGCAGCGCGACAGCAAGGCACCGTTGAGCTGGAACGATGGATTCTCGGTGGTAGCACCCACCAAGACGATGTCGCCGCTTTCGACATAGGGCAGAAAAGCATCCTGCTGCGCACGATTGAAACGGTGGATCTCGTCGACGAAGAGCAGCGTGCGTCGGCCGTCGGCGCGGCGAAAGCGGGCCGCGTCGGCCATCACCTGCTTGACCTCCTTGATGCCCGAGGTCACCGCACTGAAAGGCACGAAACGGAGCGAGCTACGCCGCGCCAGAATTCCCGCCAGGGTGGTCTTGCCACAGCCCGGTGGCCCCCACAGGATCAGCGATGGCAGACGATCTTCATCCAGCGCTCGAGCAAGAAATCCTTGCGACCCAAGCACTGCCCGATGGCCGACCATTTGGTCGAGGGTAAGTGGCCGCGCGCGCTCCGCCAGCGGCGTCCCGCACGGGTCGCCGCTGGTTTGCCGCGCTGAGTCGGCGATAGGTTCATCGAACAAGCCTGGTATGACAGAGACCTCCGATAGGTCTCGATTCTATGCGATCAAGGGTACCAAAACAGACACCAGAATCGGCCGAGCCTAACGCTGTCCACCGCTTAACCGGCCTCGATCTGCCGCACCACCGCTTCGCAAAATTGTTGGGTGCTTGCCTGGCCGCCAATATCACGAGTGGTATCCGTTGCGGCGGCGATGACCTGATAGATCGCTTTCGCCAAACGGTCGGCGATTTCCATCTCGCCGAGATGTCGCAGCATCATCACCGCCGAGCGCATCAAGGCGGTTGGATTGGCTATGCCCTGGCCAGCGATGTCAGGGGCCGAGCCGTGGACCGCCTCGAATACGGCTTCGGTTTCGCCTATGTTGCCGCCAGCTACTACACCAAGGCCACCCACCAGCCCGGCACACAGATCGGAAACGATATCTCCATATAGGTTTTCAAGCAGCAACATGTCGTATTTCTCAGGCCGCATAACCAACTGCATGCACATATTGTCGATAATCCGGTCGTCGGCCTCAATCTCGGGGTAGTCCTCGGCGACTTTGCGGAAACAATCGAGAAACAGACCGTCAGCGAGTTTCATGATATTTGCTTTGTGTACCGCGGTAATTCGCTTGCGGCCGTGCTTGCGGGCGTACTCGAAAGCGTACTTCGACACCCTGGTCGAGGCCACCTCGGTGATCACCTTGAGGCTCTCGACCACGCCTGGGACCACCTCATGCTCGAGGCCGCGATAGAGCCCCTCGGTATTCTCTCGCACAATGACCAGGTCGACATTGCTGTAGCGACTGGCAATGCCCGGCACGGTGATCGCTGGGCGCAAGTTGGCGTAGAGCACTAGGGCGCGGCGCAGTTGCACGTTAACCGAACGAAAACCTTTGCCAACCGGAGTGGTCACCGGCCCTTTGAGACAGATCTTGTTATGACGGATTGAGTCGAGCAACTCATTGGGCAGCGGCTCCTTGCCTCGGGCAACAGCCTCGGCGCCAGCAATATGACTGTCCCACTCGAAATCAGCTCCAGCCGCCTGTAGCACTCGCACCGTCGCCGAAGTCACCTCGGGACCAATACCGTCGCCCGGTAGCAGGGTGATGGTTCTCGACATCGCTATCTCCTCGCCAACCGCGGCTGGCCCAGGTAGTCAAACATTTCTAGCCTAGCTGTCAACCCGGCAAGTGGGCCATCTCTACTGCTTCGCCTTCGCCGCTAAACACCTGCCCCAAGGGCCGGATGCGGGCGCCATCGACAAAATCAAAACACAGATCCTCGTAGTCGAGCAGGCCAACGCTGCCGAGGTCTCGGTACAGTACGACGATCCGCGCACCTACCCGCAGCAAATCGCCAGCGGCTAGCGATGAGTCCCACGAGCTGCTACCTCTCAGATCGACCCAACGCCAGTCGAGTTCGTCGATTCGGCTGCCAGCTTCCGCTAGCAGGTCTCGCAGCACCGTAGCGCGGTTGAAGGCCAGACCTTGACCGGCCAAGCGCGCTACCGCTCTGAGTTGTTCGGCTGGTGCCCCCACCGCGGTCTCGAACTGAGTCAAGCCGAAGACTCGCGACACCTCGCGCAAGCGACCGGGCAGCAGCAAGCGTACGGTCGGGAATCGATCGATCTCGGCGAAAAGTTTCTCAGCGCCCCACGAAGAGACGATCTGCCCTGGCACCAGCTTGTCCTGCTCGCGCCAAATTTCGACCCTGACTTGGTAGCGCAGGGTGCCAAACTGCTGCCGATCGGTCAGCGCGCCGGCGATTTCAATCTGGTTGTCGTGGGCAGCGTCGATCTCACCCGGCACACTCCAAGCAGTCGGCCAATCCGCCCGTAACAGCTCCTCGACTTCCAGCTCGACTTCGCTGCTGGCAGTGAGCGCGACAAAGGGACGTCGCCCCTCGACAGTGAACCAGCGCACCCGCGCTTCGAGCGGTCGATCCCACTGCCGCAACTGGGCGGCGGGGATCTCGCGGCCGGCGATGCTCAGCCGTTTGGCCTCGGTGTAGTAAACCGATTCGCCCTGGCGGTCTCGAGCTTCGAGCACGGCGTGCAAGCGGAAAGCAGTTCCTGCTTGGACTTCAATTGGGCCCACTTCGGCCAACGGGTTGTCCTCGACTGCAATAGCGACCCAGGCGGCTGTCGGCTGGGGCGCCAAGCGTTGCTCAATGGCCGGCTGCATCCACAGCAGGACCCATGCCAAAACGATCACCGTTCCTGCAGCCAGGAGAATTTTAGAGCGTGAGTCCATTGGCTATAAGCCCGCGTCTGGAAATACCAAGATCAGCGATCAGTCAGGCTGATACTGGCGCAGCGCTTCGAGTCGCTCGCTGATATCTCGGTAGCTGCTGTTGATGCCGAAAATCTCGACAAAGGTCTTGTAAGCAGACTCACCATCGCCGAGGTTGACGTAGGAATTGCCCATATCGTAGAGCAGACCCAAGACCTCGTCCTGGCCAATCGCTGGCGAATCCAACCCCTTGCGGTACCACTTCATCGCCAGATCGGCGAGGCCCTTCTCCAAAAAGCACGAGGCGAGCAAGGAGCTGCACTCGACCAGGTAGCGCTCGTTCTTGGAGGCTAGTTGAAATTCGCCTATCGCCTCGTCGACCAATCCCATCTCGCGATAAGCAATGCCAAGGTTGAAGTGGGTGTCGTAGTCCTGCTCGCTCAGGTTCTCCGCCACTCCCCGCTTGAAGCCCTCGATGATCTCTTCCAGCGATTGCTCTTCCGCCTGCGGCACGCCGCGCCCAGCTTGGACTTGATCTTCGGTGAGCTCGCGTTCGAGTTCGGCAGCCAGGTCGAAGAAATCGTCTTCCTCTTCGAATAGGGATTCTTCGGAAGCCGTTTGTTGGGCACTTTCGCCGCCGGTGTCGTCTAACCAACTCAAACCAGTTTCGTCGAGCGGATCGACGTGCTCGATCGCTTCCGCGGCAGCGACCTGCTCGCCCAGGTCGCCTTCAGGCTCGTCATCGAGTTGCTCCAGGTCGAGTTCATCAGCCAACGAGAAGAGCTGCTCTTCGGGCTTCGCCGCGGCCGCCACCGGCTGGCTGGGCGCGGCTGCGGGCAACACTTCAGGCTCGGCGGACGAGGTTCCACTCGGCGCTACGGGATCGTCCTTCTCCTGCAGATTCAAGGCTGGCACCACACCGACGGGAATAACTTGGCTATCGTTGACACTCAGCGGCGCCTCGATGTCGAGATCCTCGAGCAGCGCGGCGATCCGATCATCTTCGTCAACCGCCGGCCCCGGTCCGCCGACCAGCTTTCCGTGGTCGAAACGAAAGCCTGCTGACAGCAATTTCCCTTTCAGTTCGTCCCAGGCCTCTACCTCGCCTCGTTCAGCCGCTAAGCGGGCAACCTCACCGGCATGCAGCAGCACTCCCTCGTGGGCGCCGGCTTCAAGTTCGACCGTGGCCAACAGGGCGAGGCCACCCAAGTGGTCGGAAGTGATGTTGAGTAGCTCAGCCAGGCGCCCTTGGGCCTTTTCCATCAGACCGTACTTGGCAAAGACTTGGGCCTCCGCCAGCAGATCCTCCTGGCGCTGTGCCGGGGAACCACCACCCGAATCACCGACCACCGCGTCCTCGGCCAATTCCGGATCAGAGAGCTCGAATGCCACTGGTGACTCTGCAACCACTCCGACATCGGGTACTTCAAGATCTGCAAGCTCTTCTAGAGACCACTCGATCTCGTCGCCGGTGGCCAGCACCTCTTCGCTCGGTGCCGGGGCGAACGCTCCTGGCGCCGGCACGGTGGAATCGGACTCGTCCAACATCGGTACGAGATCGAGAGTCAAGGAGGTCTCGTCAGCTGCGGAATCTAAGTCGAACGAGACCTCGGGCTCGGGCTCACTGAGGGTGTCATCGAGGTCGAGCAGCTGCGAACTGCCGAAGCTCTCAAGTTCGAGTTCTAGTTCTTCCGCGGTTCCCGGGTCTGCCGCCGGCAGGAGGTCCGCGGGCGGCTGGACCAGACTGTCGGGAACTTCGTCGTCGTTCAGGTCGAGGACGAAGATGCCGCTCTCATCAGCGTCTTCGTCCTCCGGTGCTGCCCAGCCCTGGTTGCTGATCGCGGGTTCGGCCTCAAGTGCCGGTAGCGGGAGCGGCTCAACCTGCTGCTCCTCCTCGACTACGACCGGCTCTTCTTGAACCGGCTCTGGCTTCGCTTTCGCACCGTCGGCCCGCAGCAGGCGACCGATGCTCCCCGCCTCAGGATTGAGTTCTTCGGCTCGCTCCAGTACTTTCGCCGCGGTATCGAGATGGCCCCCATCGCGCAGCTCAACGACTACATCACGCACCAAAGCCAGATTCTTCGCGTTGATCTCTATCGCCCGAATGTAGACCTGCCCAGCTTCATCGACCGACTCGTTGTCGATCAGCATCTGGGCCAGCGCGCTGTACTCGCGCACCGCCTTCTCGTGCAGATGCTGACTCTCGTAGAGTTCGGCTAAACGCAAATGAAGCGCGGGGTTCTGCGCGTCGACTTCGACCATCTTCTGGTAGATGGTGATGGCGGAAGCTGGATTGTCGTGACGATGGTAGTAGTCGGCAAGGACCTGATACTGGGTGCGGGCCTCATTGAGCAAGCCCTGACGGTGATAGAGCTCGGCAAGCTTTTCGTAGACCGGCAGAGTGGTCGGATCGAGCTTGATGATCTTCTTGTAGATGGCGATCGCTTTGACCAAGAAGCCATCTCGGGTGTACTGCTCGGCGATCTGCGAGAAGAGCTTGACCGCTTCGTCATAGCGCTCGATGCGAGCGTAGAGGTCACCGACCCGATTGAGGGTGTTGGCATCAGTGGGGTTCTCCGCCAGCACCTTGCGGTACTCGTTGATCGCCGCTTCCAGCTTGCCCTTGGAAACATAGCGTTCGGCAGCACGGATGACCTTCTCGCGCTTGATCGCCATCAGCCACCACCTTCAGCCGTCAGCTGCAGCCGTGGCAACACCGAACGGAAAGTCAGGCGATGCTCGGCGGTGGGCCCGAATTCGGCCAATGCCTGGCGGTGCGCGGGCGCGCCGTAGCCTTTGTTGGCGGCAAATCCATATTGCGGAAAGCGTCGTTCAAGCCGCCGCATGGTGTGATCTCGCGCCACTTTGGCGAGGATCGATGCACAGGCGACGGCGTAGCTAATCTGATCGCCGCGGATCACTGGCAAGATGGGAAAGGCTGCGGTTCCGGGATGCACGGCGTCGATCAAGGCGATATCTGGGGCTGGTTCGAGCCTGGCAAGCGCACCGCGCATGGCCTTGCGTGTCGCTTGCAGGATGTTGATGCGGTCGATCTCCCGCGCTGAAACAAAGCTCACCGCATGAACCGGGTGGGCCTTCTCGATGGCCGTTGCCAAACGTTCTCGGGCCGTTTCGCTAAGCCGCTTGCTGTCATCCACGCCTGGAACCACGATACCAGGCTCGACGACAACCGCCGCTGCCGCCACTGGGCCGGCCAGACATCCCCGACCGACCTCATCAACGCCAGCCACTCGGCCGTAGCCACTACTCCGCAGCAGGTCTTCGAGACCTTGCAAGAGGCGGAGGCGGTACGCCTCTACCAACAGATGGGCCATAGTCGTCAAAAGCAGCCAGCTCCCAATCCACCAACTGGTCTGAACCAACGATGGTTTGCGCTCTCTATAGCAGCAGACTTCGGCGGCGCCGTGCTGCCTCACAGGGTCAGATATCCCGCCGCTCTTCGATACGCGCTGCCTTGCCACGCAGCTCCCGCAGGTAGTAGAGCTTGGCACGGCGCACTTTGCCGCGGCGCACGACCTCTATCTTAGCGAGAGTCGGGGAATGCAGGGGAAAGACCCGTTCCACCCCGATGCTGCCCGAAATCTTACGCACAGTAAAGGACTCACGGGTACCACCACCACGGCGGGCGATCACCACGCCTTGGAAAATCTGCACCCGCTCCTTGCTTCCCTCGACCACGCGCACATGGACCTTCAGGCTATCTCCAGCCCGGAAGTCCGGCAGACCCTCTTTGAGGTAAGGACGTTCTACGCTCGTCAAATCACTCATGGCAGCTCCTCAAATCCTTGCTCATGCTGGGGTGTATCCCCTCATTATTGAGTCATTCGACTCTTTCTTTCAAGATCTCAGCTACATCATTCTGCAAGCCGGGCTCAAGATCTCCGACCAACTGCCGCAGCAGGCGACGATCTCCGTCCCTCAACGCGGCGCCGGCCAACAGATCGGGCCGCTTGATCAGCGTCGCGCGGAGTGCTTCGCCACTACGCCAACGGTCGATCTCGGCGTGGTTCCCCGACAGCAGCACGGCCGGCACCTGGCGGCCAGCAACTTCCCGTGGCCTGGTGTAGTGGGGGAAGTCGAGGAGCCCATGTCTGAAACTGTCGTGCTCAACCGATGCATCCAACCCCACAACTCCCGGCACCTGGCGCGACACTGCTTCGATCAACAACATCGCCGGCAGCTCGCCGCCGGAAACCACAAAGTCACCAATCGAGACCTCTTCATCGACCACCGCATCCAACACCCGCTGGTCAATACCCTCGTAGCGCCCGCAGAGCAGCAGCAAATCCTGCCGCGCGGCCAGCTGCCGCACCTTGGCCTCGTCTAAACGAGACCCTTGCGGCGACAACAACACTCGCCACGGCTGGGCGCCTACAGTCAATTGCTCGACCGCCCGCAGCCAAGGCGCCGCGGTCATCACCATGCCGCCGCCGCCGCCGTAAGGCTCGTCATCGACACTGCGATGGCGATCGTCGGTGTAGTGCCGAAGATCGCTAACCGCGATCGTCAACAACCCTCGCTCGACCGCTCGACCCACCAGACTGGTCTCCACGAAGGGACCGAACAACTCTGGAAAAATCGTCAGGACCTGGAAACGCATCTCTCAGCTCGAGCAGGTTGCCACCAACCCCGGCGGCAGCCGCAGCGCAATTTCACCGCGCTCGACATCGACTGCCTCCAGGAATTCCTCGACAAAAGGCACCATCAAGGTGCTGCCGGCGCCCTGGACCCGTAACAGGAGGCCACCACCGTTGTCTTCTACGTCGACCACCGTCCCGAGTTCACCCGCGACATGATCGCGACAGCGGCAGCCGACCAGCTCGAAGTGATAGAACGAGCCCTTCGGGGCAGGCGGCGCCGCGCACCGCTCAATCTCGAGACTGGCACCGCGCAAGCCCTCGGCCGCATCGCGACTGTCGCAATTCTCAAGCTTCAATAGCCGACCGCCGCGAACCTGCCTGCTGGCCTCGATTCGAACCGCGCGCGGCTGGCCAGCGGGCTCGATCAAGATCAGTTCTCGGCCTTTGGCGAAGCGATCCGCGACATCGCTGTGGACGACTATCTTGAGTTCGCCCCGGATTCCGTGTGGGCGCACAATCTTGGCGACCAACAAGGTACCCGGGAGATCGCGCGAGGGGTCATGCTTCGCGGATCTCGAGTCCGTAGCGCTGGCCATTCTGCTCCCCTCGCGCCGCCAGTAAGGCTCTCAAGGCTCTCGCGGTACGCCCCTGGCGACCGATCACCTTGCCCAGATCGCGACTCGGAAGGCACACATTGAAGCGGGTAAAGGAACCGTCTTGGCGCTCTTCGACGCGCACTTCGGCAGGCTCCTCCACCATGAGCCGAACCAGTTGGGTCAGCTCGCGGTGTAACGGCGTGACATCCTGACTCACTCGGTCTCCTTAGCCGGGCTATCTTCCGCCACCGCCGCAGCTTCGGCCGGAGTTGCCACCTCAGAGGCAGCTTCCTCGGTCGCCGACTCTTCAGCAGCAGGTGTCTCTTTAGCGGCGGCTTCAGCAGCCGGAGCGGCCTTCTCCGCGACTTTGACTACCGGCTCCGCGGCCGCTTTGTCGGCAACCTTCTTCGCCGCCGGCTCGGCCGAACCGGAATTGGCAACAGCGACCGGGCGAGCTGCCTGGCGCACCAGGCGACGGACCGTACTCGACAGCTGAGCACCGCGACCCTGCCAGAATTCCACGCGCTCGGAATCGATCTTGACAACGGCCGGCTTCTTACACGGATCGTAGTATCCGATCTCGTCGAGCGCGGCGGCCGTCGGCACGTTGCGGGCGTCGGAAACGACGACCCGATAGAACGGGCGATGTCGGCTACCCATACGACGAAGCCGAATCTTGAGCATCTCTAGAACCTCCAGAATCTCGCGAGCCGCGCTAACGCGGCCCGACTAAGGCGTCAGGCTTGGGTGTCCTCGATACCATCTCGAGTCCCGTCTTCGCCTGGACTGCTGCGCACTACTGTACGCTGGGTCGTTACCCACGGCTTCCTCGGCGAGGCTATGTTTTCAGGGCACTTTCGCGAACCGTGCCGCAAAGACAAACCACCACCGGGACTCTTGACCAAGAGCCGTAGGGAGCAGCGGAATATAGCAGGTTTCCACCGTCGGTGATACCTGAACTCCGGGGGGAGTTCTCAGATGCCCATCGACTGGCGCAAAAACTTGCCGCTGACCCCCTTCATCATTTTGCGCATCATGCGGTATTGCTTGAGCAGCCGGTTGATGTCCTGCACTCTGGTTCCCGATCCACGGGCGATGCGCTTCTTGCGCTTGGCGTTGAGCACTGCTGGCTTGCGCCGCTCGACGGGGGTCATTGAGTTGATGATCGCTTCGACCCGAGTGATCTGCTTTTCATCGACCGAGGCACCCGCCAAGCCCTTGAGCGGCCCTACCTTGGGCAGCATCTCCAACAACTGCGACATCGGCCCCATGCGGCGGATCTGGCGCAGCTGGTCGCGGAGATCTTCGAGAGAAAACTCATTCTTGGCGATGCGCTTCGCCAAACGCTCGGTCTCGTCGGCGTCGAGCCCTTGCTCGGCCTTCTCGATCAGGGACAGCACGTCGCCCATGCCGAGAATACGCGACGCCATCCGCTCGGGACGGAAGAGATCTAGATCCTCAAGTTTCTCACCGACTCCCAAATAGCGCAGCGGCACCTCAGCCACCGAGCGGATCGATAGCGCCGCGCCACCCCGAGCATCGCCATCGAGCTTGGTCAACACCACTCCGGTCAGTGGCATCGCGGCGGCAAAGGCCTGGGCGCTCTTGACCGCATCCTGGCCGGTCATCGCATCAGCAACGAAGAGGGTCTCCACCGGCTTCGCCACCTCGGCCATCCGCCGCAGCTCTGCCATCAACTGGTCATCGACATGCAGCCGACCGGCGGTGTCGATCAACAGCACATCGTGGCCACGGTCCCGAGCCGCGCCCAGCGCGCGCCGCACGAGACTGACCACGTCCTCTCCGGCCTGCGGTTCGAGTACCGGCACTTGCGCCAGGGCACCGACCTGCAGCAGCTGTTCCACGGCCGCGGCGCGCTGCAAATCGGCGGCTAGCAACAGCGGTTGGCGGCCTTTGCTGCGCAGCCGCAGCGCCAGCTTGCCAGCGGTGGTGGTCTTACCCGAACCCTGCAAGCCGCACAGCATGACCACCGCCGGAGAGCCCTTGAGCTGTAGCTCCTGACCGTCTTCACCGAGCAGCTGAGTGAGTTCATCACGAACGATCTTGATGACCTGCTGCGCCGGCGTCAGGCTGTCCATTACTTCGGCGCCGCCGGCACGCTCACCGACCCGGGCGATAAACGACTTGACGACCCGGAAATTAACGTCTGCTTCGAGCAAGGCAACGCGGATCTGTCGCAATGCGGCAGCGAGCGTTGCCGGCGTTACGGTGCCCTCGCCTCGCAACCGACGAAATACATCTTGCAGCTTGTCCTGCAGACCTTCGAACATCGAATCACTCCTCGGAATCGGCGCCGCCAGCGGCGGACGGCTCATGGCATCTAGAGCCCCTGATGCTATCGGGCGCGACGCCATCCTCGCAATCCCATATCGCCCCGGAACCGATCTAGCACCGAGTCTACAGACTCTTGCTGTATCATCACCGATCTGATCTCCCCGCCGCTCAAGCGGTGGGCTCGCCGGTGACGGCTCTGGTGGAGGGCAAGAAGACTTCATGCCCCGTAAATCAAAGGAGAACCCGAGCATGACCAAAGCGTTTTTTGCAACCTGCCTGCTCTTGCTGGCCACCAGTCTGTTGATCGGCTGCAGCGGCAGCGATGCCACCAGCCAAGAAGCGACCCCGACCACCGCTCCCAGCGACGAGGCCACCGGCGACGCCACCAGCGAGAACGAGGCCGCTGAGCAGCCGGCCGATGAGCCGGCAGCTGAAGCTGAGGAAGGCGACCCAACAGCGGGCGACTCGACTGCCGGCGACGAGCAAGCCGCGACCGACGAAGAAGAAGACCCGGAAGCAGCCGATGGCGGCGAAGTGGACGAGGCCGGCGAGAAGCCAGTGTCGTAGCAAGGCGGCTGGCCCACAGATTGGCTAGCTAATTTTGCGGCGGCCACCCTGGGGGCCGCCAGCTACCGCTATACTGCTCCGCCGTGGAACGTCGAGCCAAAATTGTTGCGACCATCGGCCCCGCCAGCGCTGACGATGCAGTTCTAGCCAAGCTGATCGCCAGCGGCATGGACGTGGTGCGGCTGAATCTCTCTCATGGCACTCAAGAAGATCATCGGCGGATGATCCACAACGTGCGACGGTTGGCGGCCGCCGCCAACCGCTTCGTGCCAGTAATCGCCGACCTGATGGGCCCCCGGTTCCGCCTCGGGCAGCTCGACCTGCGACAATTGGAAGAGGGGGAACGAGTCTCCCTCGGCGAGGGCGAGGTCGACCTACCAGTGGAAGACCCGAGCTTCTTGTCTCACGTCCAGCCGGGGGAGCGTCTGCTGATCGACAATGGCATGGTCGAGCTGGAGATCCTCGAAAAGCGTCAGGCAAAGGTACTGACCCGGGTGGTCACTGGCGGCGCCGTCACCACCCGCAAGGGCATCAACCTGCCGGATACCGAGCTACCGTTCACCATCTCGGACAAAGACCACTCGGACATTGCTTTCGCTGTCGCCGAGCGAGCCGATTACTTGGCGGTCAGCTTTGTCGGCGGAGCCGACGACCTGATAGCGGTACGACAGGTGGTGAGCGCCGCAGGCGGCGAAATCCCGTTGATCGCCAAGTTGGAGCGCGCCACCGCCATGCGCCGCCTGGAGCACACCGTGCTAGAGGCTGACGCGGTGATGGTGGCGCGCGGCGACCTTGGCGTCGAGGTGCCGCTACATCAGGTACCGGTGTACCAGAAGCGCATCATCGCCATCGGCCGCCGCCTCGGCACGCCGGTGATCGTCGCCACTCAGATGCTCGAATCGATGATGGAACGACCGCGCCCCACCCGCGCCGAGTCTTCCGATGTCGCCAATGCGGTGTTCGATGGCGCTGATGCGCTGATGCTCTCGGGCGAAACCGCCGCTGGTGCCTACCCGGTGACCGCGGTGCGCACCATGGCGCGCATCATCCTCGAGGCCGAGGCCTACCGCAGTGCCCATCGCGATCACCATTCCGACGGCAAGGCCAGCGAGCCGATTCTCCCCGGCCTGCACGAGCAAGCCCACATCGAACCCAACAAGGCCCGCGACTTGGAGATCCCTGATGTTGTCTCAGAAGCGGCGGTAGTGGCCGCCGGACGGCTCAACTTGCGCCAGATCATCGCCTTCAGCCAGAGCGGCTTCACCGCCCGCATGATCGCTCGCTACCGACCTCGAACTCCGCTGACGGTGGTCACCCACGACCTCCAGGTAGCGCGACGCCTGCAACTGGTCTGGGGTGCTCGGCCGCTGCTCATCGAAGTCGTCGCTGAGCACCACGACCAGCTGGTCGAGATCGTCGACGGCCTGCTCCTCGACGAGGGCCTGGCCGAAGTCGGCGACGTGGTGATTATGCTGATGGGAGTGCCGGTCAGCGAGCGTCCGCTGACCAATCTGATGCGCGTGCACCGGGTGCGCAAGCACCCTCCCGCGCCCACTTTGTCAGTGTCCGCGAGGCTGGCTGCTCGCACCGAAGAAGATGCGACCGTAGCGCACCCCATACTCGATCCCTGAGTAGACGCTGACCACCAGAGCCACATAGAGCGCCCAGCTGGCCAGCGGCCGCAGGGGTCCGAGTTGGGTGTCGAAGATCAGCAGCGAGATGGCGATCACCTGCACCGTGGTCTTGACCTTGCCCGACCACGAAGCAGCGATCACCAGATTCTCGGCGGCAGCGATCGCCCGCAGGGTCGAGATAGCGAACTCGCGGCAGACGATCACCACCACGATCCAGGCGGGCGCACTGCCCAGCTCGACCAAGGAGATGAAGGCCGCGGAAGTGAGCATCTTGTCGGCGGCCGGGTCGAGCAACTTGCCCAGCCGGGTCACCAGTCCCCAGCGCCGGGCCAGAAAGCCGTCCAAAAAATCGGTCAGTGCAGCGAACAGGAAGAGGCCGAGACCAACAAACTCTTTGCCCTCAAACTTGGTCAGCAGCACCACCACCAAGATCGGCACGATCAAGATGCGGATCGAGGTCAGGATATTGGGCAGATTCATCGGCCCAGGCGCGGTAGCCGGATCGGAGATGTCAGTAGAAGTCAATGTCTCAGGTCCAGAGGTTTGCCCACCGCGGGTCGCGACTTGGTGAGTCATTGCGGCAGGCTTCTACCAGGCTGATTAGCCACTAATTCCCGACTTGGACACCGCTCAGCGCGGCGGGTCGGTAGTGACGACAATCCTGTTGTTGGCGTCGCGAGTGATGAAAACCTGCCGCCCGGCGGGTCTCTGGCGACGCACCTCGCGCTCTTGCTCCCGCGCTCTGCGCCAAGATTTGTAACGCGCCTCGGCCCGCAGGTCCGCCGATGCCGGCTGGCCGCGATAGAGGCTCAGGACCTTGTTGATGTACTGGTGAGTCTCAGGAAACGGCGGGATTCCCGAGTATTGCTCCACCCGATGGGGCCCAGCGTTGTAGGCCGCCAGCGCCAGCTCGAGACTACCGAAGCGATCGAGCAGGCGACGCAGATAAAGAGTGCCTCCGCGCAGATTCTGATCCACATCATAGGCACTGCTCACCCCAAGTTCGGCGGCGGTCGGCGGCATCAACTGCATCAATCCCATCGCCCCCTTGACCGAGCGTGCTCGCGGATTGTAGCCCGACTCGACTTGCACCAGCGCCTGCACCAAGCGGGGACTAAGGCTCTGGCGCCTGGCGTGGTACTCGATCCGTCGCTGGATCTCAGCGTCCGGCACCGCCACTAGTCGCGCCGACGCCCGGCGCGCGAGCTGCTTAGGGCTCTCGTTGTAGATCAAGGACTTGCCGTTCGGCAGCTTCTTGACTTTAATCTCGGCAGCGGCTTGCCCAACCCACCCCAACATCACACAGCAAACGGCCAACAAGCCACCGGCCAGAGGGAGAGGTCGTCTGAGATTTTGATATCGCATCGTTCGAGTCGCTGCCATTTTCGGCCAACGGACCCAGCATGTTACACGCTGGCCACCTCCTTCGCCAACTCCTGACCGATTTTCACTCCTGACTCAGCACTCAGGGTGGCCGGGATTCGACCGTCGCAAGCCGCGGGCCAGGGGCCGGTCAGCCTGCTTCTAGCTGCTCGCCAACCACCCGCGGCACCGCCAACAGTAGCTCGGGCAACTGCTCCGGCTGCTTGCCGCCGGCCTGGGCGAAATCGGCTCGGCCGCCCCCCCGGCCGCCGACCACAGCCGCCAACTCGGCAACCATCTTGCCGGCGTAGACGTCTAGACCGAGGGCAAAGACGGCCCTTCGCTGTATGGGCCGAGAAATCGCTCGCCATCGAAGTGAACCAGATGCTCTGGAGCGTCTGCCACCCAGACTTCCGTTTCCCAAGCTATTTTCGGCAAATACTCCCGCATCGCGACCCGGTCGAGGAAGGCCGTCACAAAGACCAGACCAGCTGTGGCACCTTCGAATAGGTCCTTGAGTTGAAGGTGCCGCACAAGATTCACTGGGCCATGAGAGGTGACGGCCTCAATGAGGACAAGCCAATTGCGATCAACGTGATGAATCACCACATCCGGCATCTTGCCATGAGGGTCAATCTCCACCCTTAGGCCTCGCAGATAGTCGACCTCGTAGAGCAAGTGCTTCTTGCCAGCATCGCCAACGTAGACGACTTTGCCGCCAGGGGTGAACCACGGCGCAAACTGCTCGACGATCTCCTTCACCAGCAGGTTCTGGCCACCCGAAGTGAGTTCTAGCGTCCGACCCCCAGGAAGGGACACTGGGATGCGATTCATCTCGCGATCTCTCTGCCGTAGACGGTTCTTCTCGGCTACCGAGTCGAGATAGGGGGCTAGCTTAGTAGCCCACGCTTCCGTTGCAAAAGAGCGGAAGAATTCAAGCGCCACCGGTTCGATCTGGTAGACAGTCTTGGGACTGTTCGTCGGCCGCTCAGGATCGTCCGGATTGAGCAGAACCAGGCCCATCTCGATGAACTGGTGCAGCGTGTAGCGGCGAATCGTCTCCCGCGTGTTGGGTGCGTACTTCTTGCCGTAATTAGAGGCCATCCAGTCCATGATCTCGGTAACACCGCGCAGCGGTGCCTCAACCGAGACCCATTGAGCCCCTGGAACGAGATCGAGTAACCCCAGAAGAGTAAGTGCTGACCGTTCGTTACATTGATCCCTCGGCGCCTCCAGCGCCTTCAGAATGTCCTCAGCAGCCCGCACCCGTCGTTTCGCCCTAACGGGGTCGTTTCCTCCACTCATCACCGAAACCTCACTCCTCACAAGTCGGTTGATCTCACCTTGGGTCAACTTCGACTGCCCCATAGGGCGGCCCAATCGTTCGAGCTCTTCGACATCCGGAAAGCGAAGTGAGCGCAAATCGCTGGCATTGACCTGGGTGTGGCCGCTGAACTGCCGGAAGTAGGCATCCACCGCGGTGCTGTTCAAGAAGACTGCAATTCCCTTGGCGAGAAGTTCGGGAAGCCCCGCCTGCTTGCGGTGGAGCACGTTCAACTTGTTGTCGAAGGCGACCTGCTCGGCGTCAACGCGAGAAGGGTCGTACAGCGCGGCGACAACGCGGCGCCTCTCCTCCTTGGCACTGAATCGGTTGACGAGAACGTACCAGCCCGCTGGAAGAAGCAATTCATCGTCAGGGCCAGTTACGGCCAGAGCATTCGGCTTTGAGTCAGAATTCAGTGGCCAAGCGGCGAATCCTGTAGCGAGATGCCGAGGGAAAATCAGCGGTGCATCTCCCTCCTGGGGCATGTTGTGCAAGCGTTCCTTGGCACGAAAGCCAACCACACGACCCGTCGACACCGAAATACCCAACTCGGCAAGCGACCTCGGTAGACACCGCATCTTTTCTGCAATGCATGCATCCAACTCATCAGGAACTACGTGGAAAACGCAATCTGGGTCGTCGGGCAGGATCAGTTCAGTCGACTCGATAGAGCGCTCGACCGGGCCCTCATCCATGGGCCCGAGCGAGGTGGTGATCTTGACCTCGCCACGAGGACCGCCCCGAATTCCATGGAAGATGACGTTCTCTTGCAGAACTTCGTCGCCGGCGAAAGCAACATCGCGGGCTTCATAGACATGAACCCGGCGGAACGCCAGTTGATGGGATAGCGCTTGGCGAAAACGGCGGAAATAGGGCCCATTCATGAAACTCCGTGGGGTGATGGCCACCAACTCGCCGCCCTCCTCGAGAAGCTCGAGAGCGAGCCAAACAAACGCCGAGTAGAGGTTGCTAGTCTCAAGTCCAGCGGCACTCAGGCGCGCCCGCTCTACACTGTCGCTTCTAAGCTTGCGGTATGGCGGATTCAGGATCGCGACGTGAAAGGAACAGCGCTCCTGCGGCGCGAAGAGGTTGCCGCCCATGATTTGCTGGGTAGCACCGAGAATGAAGTTTTCCTGATGAAGCTCAGCGGTGAACCCAACGCCTGCGGCGCGACAAACGGCATCACAATGCTCGAAAGTTCGGGCCAAATCTCCAGCCAGCAGCTCATCGATTTCCCAGACAGTAGTGTGTATGGCTGAGGGTCTATCACTCTTGGGTCTGGCGCAAATCTCGGCGATCGCCGCGGCCGTGAGAATACCGTTCCCCCCTCCAGCATCGAGAATGCGAAGCTCGCTGGGCGGCTCGGGCAGCCGTAGCATTGCAGCCATGAAGCGGGCCACGCTCTCTGGGGTGAAGAACTGGCCGAGATCTGAACGTCGCTTTGGGTCGGCAGCCAGACGATTGGAGATATCTAGCCGCTCAAGATCAAGCCGTTCGGGAAGGTTGGCCGCGGTGACAACCCCAAGGACGCCCCTGTTGTGTAGTTTTGCACTAAGAAGAGTCATTTTCGGCCGCCATCTCCGAATCGCACTCAGTGTCTGGTCAAGCTCAACCCGGGTGGATTCGCCGCGGTAAGTCTATCCGAAGAACGATCGGCAGCGCCCGTCGCAACCAGTTCCCCCTTGTGGGCTTGATTCCGGCCAGTCCAGCCCGCATAAGTCAACTGTCCGCAAGCTGCCGGCTGAGAACCCGCGGCACCGCCGACAGTAGCTCGGGCAACTGCTCCGGCTGCTTGCCGCCGGCCTGGGCGAAATCGGCTCGGCCGCCCCCCCGGCCGCCGACCACAGCCGCCAACTCGGCAACCATCTTGCCGGCGTGCACCCGGCCGATCAAGTCTTTGGACACGGTCACCACTACGCCGACCTTGCCTTCGCCGCGGCTGGCCAACACGACGACTCCGGAGCCCAACTTGTCGCGCATTGAATCGGCCAGGCCGCGGAGTTCTTTGACCGCCGCCCCCGGCACTTCCCGCGCCACCACCTGGATTCCCTCGACGTCGCTCTGTCCAGCGCTGGAGCTGCCGCCAGAGAGCATCTTGCGCCGCAGCCCGGTGACTTCTGCTTCGAGGTCCTTGACTTTCTTCTTTAACGCCGCGGCCTCCTGCGGAGCACGCTCGGCCGAAGTCGAAAGGCTGGCCTCGACCTCGCCCAGCAGTGCCTCGCGGCGGCGTAGCAAAGTCATCGCGCCCTCGCCTGTGACCGCCTCGATGCGCCGTACTCCAGAGGCGACACCGCGTTCGCCGGTGAGCAGCAATAGGCCGATCTCGCCGCTGTTGCGCACATGACAGCCACCACACAGCTCAAGGCTGAAGCCCGGCACTTCGACCGTGCGCACTCGATCGCCGTACTTCTCGCCAAATAGAGCCATCGCTCCAGCCTCGCGGGCTTCATCGTAGCCGCGCTCGGTGATCTGGGTGGGGGTGGCGCGGCGAATCTGCTGATTGACCCGGTTTTCGATGCGCCGCAACTCGTCGGCAGTCACCGGCCGGGGATGGGTGAAATCGAATCGCAGCCGCTCAGCGGCCACCAACGAGCCGGCCTGCCGCGCCGCGCCGCCGAGCACCTCGTGCAACGCTCCGTGCAGCAGGTGGGTAGCGGTGTGATTGCGCTCGATCGCCAAGCGACGATCGCCATCGACCCGCAAGTCGACAGCCCGCCCGGCGGCCAGCTGGCCGCGCTCGACTTCGAGGAAGTGGAAGAAGCTGCCGGCGGGATCTTTCTGCGTGTCGATAACCCGCGCCAGGCCACCAGGCCAGGACAGCTCGCCGCAGTCGCCCACCTCACCGCCAGATTCGGCATAGAACACGCTGCGGTCGAGCACTGCCACGCCACGCTCGCCACCGCCCAGACTAGTCGCCACCCGCGCCGAACCATCGGCATCCAGGCGCGCCAAGCGCACCACCATGGCACCGTCGAGCTCGGTGGCGGTGTAGCCGACGAATTCCGTCGCCCCTGGTTCACCGACCCCATAGACCGCCTCGCGCAGACTGGCCATGCGGCGCTGTAGCTCGCCGGTGGTATGGCGGGAACTCTCGCGGCGCGCGGCCAGATGGCGCTCGAAACCTTCGATATCGACCTCGAGCTGCTCTTCGGCGGCAATCTCACACACCGTGTCGAGTTCTTGGCCGTAGGTGTCGTAAAGCTGAAAAATTGCCTCGCCGGACAACACTCCTCGCCCTTGCTGGCGCGCGCCTTCGATGGCTTCCTGTACTCGTCGAGCGCCGCTGGCCAGGGTGTTGAGATACTTCTGCTCTTCCTCGCGCACGGTGGCCGTGGTGGCGGTTTCAGTCTCACCGAGTTCGCGGTAGTGGTGGCCGAGCATCTCTCCCACCAACGGCACCAGGCGGTGCAGAAAAGGCTCTTCAAAGCCTAGTCCCATACCGTGGCGCACCGCGCGGCGCAGTAGCCGACGGAGCACGTAGCCACGTCCATCGGGACCGGGAATGACCCCATCGGCAAGCATGAAGCTCGCCGCCCGCAGATGGTCGCCAACCACCCTCAAGGAGACATCGGCCCGATCGTCGCGGCCATACTCGGTCCCGGCCAGGGCGGCGGCGGCACGCAGCAGCGGCTGGAAGAGGTCGGTATCGTAATTCGAAGCCACCCCCTGCAGCACCGCCGCCACCCGCTCGAGTCCGGCGCCGGTATCGATCGACGGATTGGGCAACGGCTGTTGCTGGCCGTCGGCAGTGCGCTCGAATTGCATGAAGACCAGATTCCAGATCTCGACATAGCGCCCGTTGTCGTTGCCTAGATGGAAGTCGATCTGGGGCAGCTCGGGCTGAAGGTCAACAAAAATCTCACTGCAAGGGCCACAGGGACCGGTCTCACCCATCGACCAGAAGTTGTCCTTGGCGCCACAGCGCACGATGCGTTCGGCCGGCAGACTGGACAGCTGGCGCCACAGCTTGGCGGCTTCGTCGTCGTCCTCGAAGACGGTGGCGAAGAGCCGCGCAGCCGGCAACTCCCAGACCTCGGTGATCAGCTGCCAAGCAAAGCGAATGGCGTCTTCCTTGAAGTAGTCGCCAAAGGAGAAGTTGCCCAGCATCTCGAAAAAGGTGTGGTGACGAGGGCTGGGGCCGACATTTTCCAGGTCATTGTGCTTGCCCGACACCCGTAGACACTTCTGTGCCGTCACCGCGCGAGAATGCGGCGCTTCCTCGTTGCCGAGGAAGATGTCTTTGAACTGCACCATCCCGGCGTTGACGAACATCAGTGTCGGATCGCCCTGCGGCACCAACGGCGCGCTGGCCAGCGGCTGGTGGTCGTGCTGGCTGAAGTAGTCGATGAAACTCTGACGGATATCCTGACTCTTCATGGTGAGATTTCCCAAGACTGAAAGCTATCGATCACGAGCCAGAGCTGGACCCAGGGCTCTTCAGAGGTCTTCTGAAAGCTGTTCGGCGGACTCGGGACCCGTGCTGCGGAGCGCGGCGAAGATAGCACGGCGAGAGAACCCGCGGCGCTCGAGATAGCGCGCCAAAGCCGCCGATTCGCCGCTCGGCCGACGCGCCCACCAGCCGCGAGCGCTCTGCTCGGCAAGCTCTGTATCGTTCTCAGGGCAGACATCATCGAGAGCTTGATCAGCAATCTCGGCATCGACCCCGCGGCGCAACAGGTCGGCAAAGAGTCGCCGCCGGCCAAGCCCTTGGCGGGCTAATTTGCTGCGCGCGAAGTCCCGCGCCAGGGAAGCGTCATCAAGCCAGCCAGCGGATTGCAGGCGATCGAGAGTGGCATCGAGGTCTTCGCGCCCGTAACCCCGCCGGCTCAACTTGGTGGCCAGCTCACGGCGAAAATGGGGCCGCCGAGCCAGCAGCTCGATCGCCTTGCCGTAACTGGTCGGCGTTTCAGCCATCTGCTAACTCAGCCCAAGCGTTCGATTTCGAAGCTTGAGTCTTCCTGCAGCACACCGTCCTCGCCACCATCGAGCTCCATGCCCTCTTCCATCTCCTCGCGAGCCACGTCCGAGGTGAACTGTACTCCGGCCACCTTGAGTTTGAACTCATCCGGGTTGGTGGCGCGGCGCAAAGCCTCGTCGAGGGTGATCAGACCACCCTTGAAGAGGTAGTACAACGATTGATCGAAGGTTTGCATGCCGTATTGGCTGGTGCCCAAGGCGATCTGCTCACGGATGTACTTGGTCTTCTCTTTGTTCTCGATGCAATCGCGGATGTAGGGAGTGGTAACCATCACTTCGCAAGCCGGTACCCGCCCCATGTCATCAGCCCGCGGCACCAAGCGCAGCGAGACGATCGCCTTCAGCACTTGGCCGAGCTGGATGCGGATCTGCTTCTGATGGTGCGGTGGAAAGACCGAAATGATGCGATTGATGGTCTCAGCGGCATCCAAGGTGTGCAAAGTCGAGAACACCAGATGGCCGGTCTCGGCCGCCAACAAAGCGGTCTCGATGGTCTCGTAGTCGCGCATCTCGCCGACTAGCACCACATCCGGATCCTGACGCATGGCGGCGCGCAGAGCCTGAGCGAAAGTGCGGGTGTCGACATCGATCTCGCGCTGATTGACCAGTGATTTCTTGTCCCGGTGGAGGAACTCGATTGGGTCCTCGATGGTCATGATGTGCTCGCCGCGGGTCGAGTTCACATAGTCGATCATCGCCGCCAGGGTGGTCGACTTTCCCGAGCCGGTGGTGCCGGTACAAAGCACCAAGCCGCGACGCTCCTCGGACACCTTCTCCAACACCTGCGGCAGCATCAGCTCGCGAATGGTCTTGATCCGCGCCGGAATGACCCGCAGAACCATGCCCACCGTGCTGCGCTGCTGAAAGACGTTGCAACGAAAGCGCCCCAGCCCCGGCACCGAATAGGCGATATCGATATCGAGCTCTTCCTTGAAACGCTGCTTCTGCCGCGCGTTCATGATCGAGTAGGCCATCGACAGGGTGTCTTCCTGCATCATCCGCTTGAGTTCGGACATCGGCTGTAGCTCGCCATCGACACGGATCACTGGATGACTACCAACTTTCAGATGCAGATCCGAAGCCTTGCGCTCGACTGCGAGCTTGAGGAGGTCGTTGATGTTCATCGAAACATCCCTTGGGGGGTGGTTGCGGAGTGGAAAACAGCGAAATCGCCGCAGCTAGGCTAGCACAGAGGCCGGAGTGCAGAATCTCACTCTGTCAGCATGCTCTGAGGACCGACCACGGTGCTAAACATCACCACAAGGCCAGCGGCGAAGACGACAGCATCTACGCCTTGGCGTCTTTCAGACTGAGGACGAACTCGGCCTTCGGCTTCGTGCCGTCTGACCGCCGGGCAGCCTCCGGACACTCTGGGGCGGCTTGCCTTTTGAAACCACCGCCAGCCCATAAAGCGCTGGTGACGGTACCAAGGTTATAAGCCCGAATCCGGAGTTCGTGGATCTCCGTCGAATGTCTGAGAAGTCCTGCCAACCGGCTCTCGCTGAACTCTTTGATCAACCTCTCGACAAAGAGTTCGCCGACCCCCACACCCCATAGACCAGCCCCGACATAGAGCCGATCCGAGTCAACCCACCCAACTTTGGCTTCAATACGGACTTCGACGACGCCAGCGAGGATCCGCTGGGCATCTGGCCCGAGAGGAAGGGTCAGACCCAGCAGATAACCGTCGTTGGACGACCACTCGCGCCGCCTGGCACGCCACCGCTCGAGGGTGTAGCCGACACCATCAGGATCGCGGATACGCTGCAATTTCGCTGCTGTTACCTCGAAGCGTAGAGGGAGTTGGAACTCTGCGTGCATAAAGAGTTTGAACGAGCGCGGATAGAGTGGCGACAACCATGGCCACCAGGCGCGAAACAACTGGCTGGTCGCCCAGCGTCCGAGGCGGTTGAACCAGCCCTTGTAGCGCGGATGGCTGGCCGCCACCGAACTGTCGTTCATGCCGCTGCGCACGCAGAGAGTGTGCATCAGGCGCAGCGCGCATTGGATGATCGGCAGCGCCTCGAACAGGACCAGGTCCAGACTAGCGGGTGGCGAGCAGCGGGGTGGAGTGCAGCCCAACACCTGACGGTAGAGTTCCCTTGGCCCTT
This sequence comes from Candidatus Multivoradales bacterium, assembly GCA_965248925.1. Taxonomy (GTDB): domain Bacteria; phylum Acidobacteriota; class Thermoanaerobaculia; order Multivoradales; family J023; genus CBDFLE01. The sequence continues at coordinate 1,444,261 of CBDFLE010000006.1, forward strand.
TCGCCACCAGCTGAGCTTCCATCGTCTCCCATTCCCGCTCGAGGTCTGTCAAGGTCGGGGCATCATCGCCGCGAGTCGGCGGCCAGGCCAGCCGCGCCTCGAGAAAGACCCGGATCAAATGCCGCCGGTCGTGGACCTTGGGTTTGCCCTTCGGCTGCAGGCCGGCCAGCGCCTTGCCGGTAATGTGCTGACCGAGTTGCCGATAAGCCTCCCACTGGGCCTCGTCGTAGAACTGGTCGAGGGTGGTCTCATGGGGAAAGGCCTCGTTGCGGATGGCGTACTGACTGATGTCGCTAGGCTCTTCGCCGACCAGAGTGGGCTTTAGATAAAGCAAGATTCCCTGATCTCCCCGCGGGTACTCGATGGTACCGGCGACCATCGGTTGGCGGGCCGACCCAACAGCGGAACGCAGCGGCTCGAGGTCGATATCGATCTCGACCCCGAAGTCCTCACGCACTCGTCGCACCACATTGCCGAAATCGTCGAAGGCGACGTCTGGATCAGCGCCGCAATCCGACAGCAGGATATAGCGGCAGTGACGCCGAATCAGCTCATACAATGCCAAGTTCTCGAAGTGGGCGCCATCGGAGAGGTGGACCCAGCCTGAGCGGGCAGTGCTCCATCCAAACAGCTCGCGCAGGAACAGCAGGCCCGGAAATTTGCGCTGAATCGAAGTCCAGGCCCGCCCAGCTCCGCTCGGCCCCTCGATCCACAGACCGAGGCGCAGGCCCAGGGCCGCCAGTAGAAAAGTCGACGGCCGCCCAATCCGCATCGACACACTGCCCATCAGTGAGTTGAAGGCGGCAGCCGAAGCGGTCATGGCGCCAGCCAGAGACGGGGCTCGCCCACCCTTCTTACCGGTCTCGCTCCAGCGCCGCCAACGGTCTCCGACCTGCAGTCCGTTGCGTGAGATGACGGCGCTCTGAGCACCCCGGTGCAAGGTCGGCAGCTCATCACTGGCAAGGTCGTTGGCGGTGCAGCAGATCAAGTGCAAAGGGCGCTTCGGCAGCTGGTCGACGCCAAGGTCATCCCCAGGGGCGACCTCGGTGGCGAACGGCGGTGCGGTGCGGTTGGAGGCACCCAGATAACTGCGAGTCAGCCGTCCTCGATAGAGAGCGTGAAAACCGGTTTCGTGCGGGTCGAAAACCACTGCCGCGACCGCCAGCAGCAACGCCGCTACCAGCAGCGGCCACAGCAGATGGCTCCATGCCAGGGACTCGGCCAGCAGTACAAGCAGCGCAGCGCTGGAGGTTGCACTAGCGAGAATGGTAATCGAGGCGATCAACCGCGGCAGCCAGGGGCGCAACAAAGCCCGCCACCGAGCGCCGCTCGGCTTGTTTGGCTGGGCCGAAAACAACCGGCGAGCGAAAGCGAAGGTGCCACCGCCACCGAGCGCCGTGGCAACGGCACCGACAATGCCCTCGACACCAACCGCCGCAAGCCACTGGCCACCCAGCCAGCAACCGCCGACGACCAGCCAGGTCGCCGCACCGAGGAGAGTCAACGACAGCACCCGACCCAGGGCCGCCTGCCGAGCCCGCGCCGGTTGCGGATCTCTTTCCCCTTGAGCTGCCAGGCGGCTGAGAAAAGTCTGAAAGACCGCCAGAACCAAGGCCGTCACCAACCAAGCCCCGGCTGGTAGGGCTACCAGGCCACCGGCAGTGAGCGCGGCGTCTGGCGGCAGCGAGCGGAGCAGCATCCAACTCGGCAACGGCACCAGATGCCACAAGAACCACCAAGCAGTCACCGTCAAGACTACGGCGAACAGGCTCCAGGCCAGGTAGGCGCCGTTGGCCCGGCTCGCCTCTGCTTCCGGCCGCCGCCACCACAACGCTTCACCGACCAGCACGAGCGTTGCAGAGATCCCCAGCATCCACCCCGCGTTGGCCAGCCCTGGTGGTCCCCAACCGGCACCGCTCAAGTACTGCGACAGCACCGCCCACGCCGCCAACACGAAAACCAACACCGCCAGCGCGATCACCACCGATGGCACCACCGCACCAAAAGCGCCCGCGACGATGCGGCCGGTCGAGAAGGTAAACAGAGACATCCGCGGTCGCAAGAAGTTGGCAAACTCCCGAAGATGACGAATCTCCTCTGCCTCAGGCTCTCCGCTCGGGAACATGGGTGCGGGTTCTTCGTCCTCTTTCTTCTCTCCGTCCTCGTTTCTCCTTCCCGGCCCTATCTCTCTTTCTTCCTCTCGTTTTCTCCGCTTCAGCCAAGCGCTCCAGAAGCCGCCTACGTAACCGCCACCGGAGACTGTCGACACGTAGTCGACGCCCGACAGGATCTTCAACTTGTCAAGCTCCTGCAGCACACCGAGATTGAAAGTGGCGCTGCGGATGCCGCCGCCGGAAAGTGCCAAGCCGACCCGCTCCGGCGCCGTAACCTCCTCCCGCCAGCGGGGGAAACGCTGACTGCTTGGACAGGTCAGCTGTGGCGATTCCTGGTCAGTCCTCTCGATGTCGGCATCTTCGAGTTGCTGCAGGCTCGCCCAGCAGTTGCAACTGTCGAACAAGCTCTCCTCCGTCAAGCCCGACGACTCGCTAGCTTCCACCTCTGGCGGCGCCTCCACTTCTACGGTGGTGGCGTTCATTACCTGTTCGTTGTTGCTCACCCGGCACTCCAGAATCCGCCTGGCGGCGCCGAGCAGTAGTAGACCGCAGCGCCGAAAGCTTGGCCAACCACTAACCCACTGGCTCCTTCGAGTTCGACGACTACAGAGGCGCCGCTGACCAGACCGCCGGGATCGAACGACATGGCGTCGATCTCACCCTGCGGACCGATCTCGAGCCGCCATAAGATGCTCGGCGAAGCAGCCCACGGGGAGATCGCGTGCTGGGCGAGGCGGCGGAGGTTGGCGCTGCCGGCAGCCAGCAGCACGCTGGCTGTCGGATCAGCCCAGGTCAGATTGTCAAGCCCCGGCAACTCCTTGCCCAATGGTCGGCCCTCGAGCAGTCCCTGGCGGTCCCGAACAGCGTCGAGGTCGACCTCGTAGAGCCGGCCCTCGAAGGTGGCAGTGACGTAGAGCTTGCCGAACTTGCCCAAGAGACCTGGGCGATGGGCGATACCATTGAGAAAACGCCCGTGTTCGAAGATGACACTGAATGTGCCGTGGCAGATCAGCTCCTCAGATCGACAGCGGATCTGCACTATCTTGGAGTTCGAATTCGGCCCATCGCGCTCAAGCCACAGCGCCAGAGCACCGTGCGGCGGCGAGGTGACGTAAACATCGCCGTTGGCAAGTGCTACCAGGTCATTGCCGTGGGTCAGGACTCGTGGCTCAGCAAACCGCTGGACGAAGCGCAGCCGGTGGCGCTCGACGACAAAGACCTCGACGCTAGTGAAAGGACGGCGGTAGAAGGCAACTTCGCTGGCCGCGGCCAGACAGTTGGCAGCCGGCGTGGCGTCCTCAGCCCGGTGGTGGTTGACGATGTAGAGCAGCGGTACCGGCTTGCTGCCTGGCGCGATGAGGCGATCAACCCGCGACAGCCCGTGGGGACGGAACGAGCAAGCGTCACGGCCGGCCAAGGTCAGTCGTTCGGCCCGCGCCGCGACACCCGGCGACGGTAAGGTAAGCGCGTAGACTGCGCCATCAGCACCGCCACCGCGACGGCGATCATGCGACGAGACCAACAACCGATCACCATCCAAGACCAGATCCTCAGGCCCCGGAACGGCGGCGACCGGAATACAGCTCGCATCACCGGCCGGCGACAGCTCGCTCGGCGGACCCGGCGCTCGGCAGGTGACGAGAAGGGTCGACAACAACAGCACCGGCAATCGAGCGCCAGCTCTGCAATCGGTTCGACGGCGGGACGACGGTTTGGTCTCGTTGGCTCGCACCTGTCTCCTCAGATCTACTCAAAAGGTCTCAGTCGAATACATTGCGGCTTATTTCCGCAAGCTACTGCCTCACTATCCTGCGCAGAATTTCCCATAGCAGCCCCCAGAACGGACCGCTGTACTGAGGCGAGAATACCCACTTGAGCGAGGCGCTCTGCCCACAAGCCTAACCCAGCCGGCTGGCCGGATGCTGAATCTCTCACCAATGAGGTGAGTCAGCTTTCATCATGGAACGCTGATCGGCCGCTCAGCACAGCAGCTTCGCGGCGGCGGCCAACGCCGCTGTCTCGACGCGCAAGATGCGCTCACCGAGACCCAGCGCGGCGCAATTCAACTCTTGCCAGCAGCCGCGTTCCGACTCGCTCCATCCGCCTTCCGGGCCGATCGCCACCGCTACCGAACCCTCCGTTGACCGAGGACTCGCAGCCACCGCGCCAACGTCGAGCAGCCAGCGTTCCTCTGCCGGGGCCAGCAGATCCGCCACCTCGGCCCAGGCATGCACGCCGCTAATCTGCGGCAACCGAGAGCGGTGACATTGCTCCAAGGCCGCGGCCGCCACCCGCCGGAACCGCTCCAGTTGGCCGTTGCCGTAGCGCCGCGGAGCGCGCTCGCTGGCGATGAACCGTATCGCCACGACACCGAGTTCGGTGGCCTTCTCGACCAACCATGAAGCGCGTTCGGGACGAGGCGGCGCCACCAGCAAGGTCAGCTCCAACGCCGCTTCGCGACTCGCTGCCGAGTCTGCCAAAAGCACTTGGGCGCAATGCCGATCGACTTTTTCGACCGTCGCCCAGCGCGCTTTGCCCCGACCGTCAACGATCCGTAAACGGCTTCCTACGGCCAAGCGACGGGCGCGAAACAAATGGCGGTAGGCATCCCCTTGGATCTCGATCTGCTCGCCTGCAAAAGCCTGCTGAGCCACCAGATGGGTGATCACGACTGAACTCCCGCGCTGCGCACCAGAGTCCACGCGACCCACTCCTCAGCGTAACGCTCGGCAGAGGGCGCCAGGCCAAGGCCGGCGAATTGGGCAAGTAGCTCGCTGCGCCTGGTGGCTAGATTGCCGGAGCTGATCAGCCGGCCTCCGGGCCGCAGGGCGCGGACAAGTCGCGGCAGGTCGTCGACAATACGCTCGGGCAAGACATTGACCAGCAGCAGGTCGAAGCTCTCCACCACCGCCAGGCAGGCGGCTGTCCCTGCCACCAAGCGAGGAGCCAGAGCATTGAGTTGGGAGTTGCCACGAGCGGTGATCACCGAGGGCAGATCGAAATCGTAGGCGACCACCGAGCGCGCACCGCAGCGCAAGGCTGCGAAGGCCAAAATGCCTGAGCCGCAGCCGACATCGAGCACCTGCTGGCGCCGAAGATCGAGTTCCTCAAGCAGTTCCAAGGCCAAACGGGTGGACTCGTGGCTGCCGGTGCCGAAGGCGTTCATCGCCGGAATCCGCAGCAACACACGCTCGCCAGCCGTGATCGTCGGATCGTCGTCGGGATCGCGGGGATCGAGCAACCAGCAGCGACCCACTTCAAAGGGCACCGCCTGGGCTCGGTAATCAGCCAGCCAATCACGATCTTCGAGCGCTCGATCGGCCACTTGCCGCACTCCACGAGCCGCCCAAGGGTCGAGGTTGATCTGGGACGAAGGCGCTGTGCTGGCAGGTGGGAAATAGGCTTCGACGCGGATCTCCTCGCCCGCCGAGCAGATCTCGAGGCCGGCTACACCTGCTGCCCACAACTCGACGGTGAAGTCCTCTTCGAGCGCCAGGGGCAGCAAGAAACTCTGCTGACGGTAGGGAGCGGACACGACAGCTGGGGCGGACTCAGCCGAACAGATCTTTGACCTTGCCGAGCACTCCGCGGTCACCGTCGACCACTTTGCCTTCGAACTCGGCCAACCGTTCGAGGGTTTCGAGGTGCTCGGCATCGAGGTCTCGCTTGTGCGGCACGGTCAGCTTGACGTGCGCCACGTGGTCACCGTGGCCGCGACCGTCCAAACGGGCGACGCCCTTGCCGCGCAAGCGGAATTCGTGTTCGGGCTCGGTTCCGGCCGCGACCCGCAGGTGCTCCGCTCCATGCACGGTCTCGATTTCGATCTGAGCTCCCAAGACCAGCTGCGAGTAGGCCAGCGACACAGCTTCGTGCACATCAGCGCCGTCGCGCACCAGACGTTCGTGGGCTTCGACGTTGATCACCACATGCAGGTCACCAGGCTGGCCGCCGCCGCGACCATGCTCACCTTTGCCCCGCAGCCGCAGGCGCATGCCATCGTCAACCCCTGCCGGGATCGACACCTCGACGGTGCGCTGCCGCTCACGCCGTCCTTCGCCGCCACATACCTTGCAGGGATCGGAGACCATGCGACCCGCTCCTTGGCATTGCGGACACGGCCGGCCGACGCTGAAGAAACCCTGGGTGTAACGCACCTGGCCGGCCCCGCGACAGGTCTTGCAGGTTTCCGGCTGACGGCTGCGGCTGCCGGTGCCGGCGCAATCGTCACAAGACTCCAGACGAGGAAAACGGATCTCCATATCGCGACCAAACACCGCTTCCTCGAAACTCAGATCGAGGTCATAGCGCAGATCCGCGCCAGGGGTTCCGCTCCGTCCCCGCCGCGAGCCCCCAAACCCGAACAGATCGCCGAGGATGTCGGAGAAATCACCAAACACCGACGGATCAAAACCGCCGAAACCGCCTGCCGCGGCTCCCTGGTGACCAAAGCGATCGTACTGCGCCCGTTTGGCGTCGTCCGAGAGCACCGAGTAGGCCTCGGCGGCTTCCTTGAAATTGGCTTCGGCGGCGGGATCGTCCGGATTGCGGTCGGGGTGGTACTTGACCGCCAGCTTACGATAAGCAGACTTGGTCTCCTGCGCCGAGGCGCCCCGCTCGATTCCCAACACTTCGTAATAATCGCGTTTCGACATAGAGGTTCTCTAGCTTCTCGGTCTGATGAGTCCTCAAAGACAAGCTCCGGTGAAGGCGGAAAATTCCCCCTCACGCGGCGGCCGGACAATAATCTCAGCCCGAGCTTGAACTCTCCAGCATCAGTTGCGAGAGCTTCTGCGAGATGGTGTTGAGATCGAAGATTGCTGCTTCGAGGTCAGCCCGCTCATCCTCACTAAGCGCCATGCGAGCGCGCAAGAACGACTGGTGGATCTTCTTGTTCTCGGTTTCCGTGACTTGATCCTGAAATTGGTCGAAGACCCTCTCGTTGGAGTAGATCAGCCCTTCTAGGCGGTTCTTGAGCCGCCTAGTCTCGCGTCGCTGAGCGTCTTCCTGAGCATATTGCTGGGCTTCCTGCACCAGGCGATCAACCTCCTCGCTGGAAAGACCGCTCGAAGTATTGACCTCAATCCCCTGCTGCTGATTGGTCGCCATGTCGCGCGCCGAAACCGAGACGATGCCATTGGAATCGATGGCGAAAGTGACCTCGATCTGCGGCACCCCACGCGGCGCGGGCGGAACGCCGACCAGTTCGAAGCGCCCCAGAGAACGATTCTCCGCGGCAATCTCGCGCTCCCCCTGCAAGACGTGAATCTCGACCTTGTCCTGGTTGTCGACCACGGTGGTGAAAATCTGGGTCTCTTTGGTGGGGATTGTTGAGTTGCGGTTGATCAATTTGGTGAACAACCCTCCATGAGTCTCGACCCCCAGCGACAGGGGAGTGACATCGAGCAGCACCACATTCTTGATCTCGCCACGGATAATGCCGCCCTGGATGGCGGCGCCCATCGACACCACCTCGTCGGGATTGATCTCGCGGTTGGCCGGCCGGCCGAAAATTCTCTCCACCGCTCGGATGACGATCGGCGACCGGGTCTGACCGCCGACCAGCAAGACCTCGTCGATCTCGCCGGGATCGATACCGGCGGAGTTCAGCGCTTCCAAACATGGACCTTCGGTGCGATCGACCAGCGGCTGCACCAAGCGCTCAAAATGTTCGCGGGTGAGAGAGCGAGAGAGATGCCGCGGTCCGCTGTCGTCGGCCGAGATAAACGGCAGATTGATCGCTGCTTCCTCAGCCGTGGAGAGTTCACACTTGGCTCGCTCGGAGGCTTCCTTGAGACGCTGCAGCGCCATCCGATCGCCGCGCAAGTCGTTCTGGGTCTCCTCGCGGAACTCCTCGATCAACCAATCCATGATCTGCTGATCAAAGTCCTCGCCCCCCAGATAGCTATCGCCGGAGGTGCCGCGAACTTCGAAGATGCCCCGCGACAGCTCGAGGATCGAAATATCGAAGGTGCCGCCGCCAAGATCGTAGACTGCCACCACATGCTCGTCTTTGTCCTTGTCGAAGCCGTAGGCAAGAGCTGCCGCGGTCGGCTCGTTGATGATCCGCCTGACTTCCAAGCCAGCGATCTTGCCGGCGTCCTTGGTCGCCTGGCGCTGCGAATCGTCGAAGTATGCCGGGACGGTGATGATCGCCTCGGTCACTTCCTCGCCCAGAGCTTCTTCGGCAAAACTCTTGATCTCCTTGAGGATGAAGGCGGAGATCTCTTGCGGACTGTGCTCACGCTGGCGGATCTGAATGCGCACATCGCCGTTGGGAGCCTCGGTGAGGCTGTAGGGCAGCACCTCGCGAGCCCGCTGCACTTCGGAATCGTGGAACTTGCGACCGATCAGCCGCTTGACGGCGAAAACCGTATTCTCAGGGTTGGTCACCGCCTGACGCTTGGCGATCTGACCCACCAGGCGTTCACCATCCTCGGCGAAGGCGACAATCGACGGCGACGTTCTGCTGCCTTCGCGATTGGCCAACACCTTGGGCACCAATGCTTCCACCACCGAAGCACAGCTGTTGGTGGTCCCCAAGTCGATGCCGATGACTTTACCCAATTCTCCAGCCTCCGAGCGCGGTGCCCATCAGGTCTGCGGCAGATTTCGCCGCCACCCAATCGGGCCCTTGACCGGTCTCACTTCTCAGACTCATTTCCCTCGTCGGAGCCCTGGGGACGTGGCTTCGTCGAGCCCTTGGTCGGCATGCCCACCGCCACCATGGCGGGGCGCAGCAAGCGATCGTGCAGCACGTAGCCACGTTGCATTTCCTCGATCACTGTCGGCTTATCAAGATCATCCCGCTCCTGTCGGCTGACCGCTTCGTGGACAGTCGGGTCGAAGAGCTTGCCCACCGACTCGACGGTCTCTACCCCGTGACGACGGAGAGTCTCGGCGAGCTGCCGCACGGTCATCTCTACCCCGAGCTTCAGATCCTCGGCGCTGCCACCAGCGGCCAAAGCCCGTTCGAGGTTGTCGGCGACAGCCACGAAATCCTTCAGCGGCTCGAACAGAGCGTACCGCTTCAAGCTGGCTTTTTCACGCTCCGATCGTTTGCGAAAGTTGTCGAAGTCGGCCATCGTCCGCAGCGACAGGTCGCGCAACTCGGTAAGCTCACCCTCCAATTCGGCGGAGCGAGCTGCTGCTGATTCGTCCTCAGCAGCCAGCAGCGGTGGCTCGCTGCCCTCAATAAGTACCGCACCATCTTGGTCCCGATCCACCGACGCCAAGGCCTCTTCGAAGACCTCGTCGATCGACGATTCGCCACCCTGCTCTAGATCGAGCTCATAAGGCTGGTCGGTTTCGCCACCAGCCGCGGCGCTCTTCTCATCCATCTTGCCAAGCTCCTGCGAATCCACACCGGCGCTCATCGTCTACTCCTCAGTGACCGTCAGCGCCCGCGAAAGCGTCTTACCCAGATAATTCACCAAGGCGAAAGCACGCGAGTATTCCATCCTTGAAGGCCCGATGACCCCCAAACTCCCGACTGTGTTGCCACCGATGCCGTAGGGAGCCGCCACCAGACTGAAATCGAGCTCGGAAGTCAGCTCGCTATCTTCACCGATGAAGACCCTGACCCCGCCACCAGCCATGCAATGGTTGAGTATCTTCACCAGGTGAGCCTTGTCGGCAAAGGCATCCAACATCCGCCGAATGTGCTCGACATCCGACATTTCAGGCTGGTCGAGCAGACTGCGGGTGCCTTCCATCAGCACCGCCCGTTCGTGGGTCGCCTGGGCAGCTCGCTCTGCCAAAGCAATCGCCTGTGACAACAGGTTGTCCACCTGCCGCCGCTCTTCCGCCATCAACGCCAGCAGCCGGTCCCGAATCTGCGCCAAGCTCAAACCGGCAAAGCTCTGGTTGAGGTAGTTGGAGATGCGGATCAGATCTTCCCGCGACACCGGCTCCTCAGTCTCAATCACGACATTATCGATGAAGCCACCCTCAGATACCACCACGCAGAGAACTCGGCAATCTTGCAGACCCACGAAATCAACCGTCCGCAACACGGTCCCATCCACCGCCGGGGTCAGCACCACGCCAACCTGGTGCGACAGCTCGGACAAGAGATGGGTCGAAACGCTCATCAGCAAGTCGACATCCGATGCCGCCTTCTTGAAGTGCTGATCGATGTAGCGCCGCTCCCGCACCGGCAGCTGCCGCTGCTGCATCAAGCTGGCCACGTAGAGTCTGTAAGCCGCCTCGGTGGGCACCCGGCCCGCCGAGGTATGGGGTTGCTCGATCAGCCCCAAATCCTCCAAGTCGGCCATCACGTTGCGGATGCTGGCCGACGACAGACCTTGGCGATCAGCCTTCGACAACAAACGCGAACTCACCGGCCGGCCGCTGACAATATACGTGTGCACCAAATCCCTCAAGATGACGCGAGCTCGCGAGTTGAGTTCTTGGTGCTCTGCGGCGGATGCTGTGGAAGATCTTTGGGCCGGCACTGGGTCGCTCTGTATCCGTATGCGCGATCGCCTCGCGGCATCGCGGTCTGTTGCTGCGAATGCTGGAGGCTTTCAGCCTCTCTACCCGAGGTCGAACCAGACTCCGGTGCGAACCTCGCTCTTAGTGTATCGTAGCCGGGTCGACGACGAGAGTATGATCGCTACGAGAAGTCTGCCGGATCATAGGACCACAACGCCCGGCCCGCAACCATCACCGAACCGATTCGATGTGGCACTAGCTCCGGGCGCTTGATCTTCCCCTCTAAGGATCCAACTAGAGAACCGACCCGAAGTTGACGACCGCGCCGAACCAGGGCCGCAGGAAAGGCATGAGCCCTTGACCCTAATTCAGGGCCGATGCTAAGCTGCCCCGTCCCCTACCCAGGGATGTCCGTCTATGGTTTTCTTTAACTACAGCACCATGCAGATGGCCGCCAAGGTCGTGTATTACGGCCCCGGTCTTTGTGGCAAAACCACCAATCTGCAATGGATTTTCGACCACACCTCGAACGACTCTCGGGGTGAGATGGTTTCCCTGGCAACCGAGACCGACCGTACGCTTTTCTTCGACCTGCTGCCGATCGATGTCGGCTCGATCGCTGGTTTCAGCACCCGTATCCAGCTCTACACCGTCCCCGGGCAGGTGTTCTACAACACCACCCGCAAGCTGGTGCTGAAAGGGGTCGATGGAGTGGTCTTCGTGGCCGATTCGCAGCGGCCAATGCTACAGGCCAACATCGAGTCCTTCCACAACTTGGAGGAAAACCTCGGTGAGATGGGCCTGTCGCTGGAGAACATCCCGCTGGTCTTGCAGTACAACAAGCGCGACCTGCCAGGCATCTGCTCCGTAGAGGAACTCAACCAAGCGCTCAATCGGGGTCAGTGGCCCTCGGTCGAGAGTTCGGCGCTGAACGGCACCGGCGTCTTCGAGACTCTCAAGACGGTGTCGAAGATGACTCTGTTGGCGCTGAAGAAGCGGCTTACCAAGGGCAGGTCGGATACCCCCAGGGCAGCCAAGACGGGTCCCCGGCCAACAATCACTGCCAAGCCCAGCGCCGTCCCTCGCGAGCAGGCAGTCGCCAACCCATCCAGTCCTACGCCGCAGAAGAGCCGGCCAGCGGCAGCAGCCGCGGCGACCACCACCAGCCAGAGCCTTGCCTCCGCCGCTGTGCAACCGGATCCGGTGGTCGCCGAAACCAAGCCGCCGATCGCTCTGGCGGTTAGTGACGAGGCCGCGGTAGAAATCGTCGAAGACGTCGCCGTAGAAGTGACCGCAGAGGGGACGAAGAGGGCCGCTGAGGAACACAGCAAGAAAGCGGATGAGGACACCGCCGTCTCAGTACGGAACCAAGCACCGTTGAACCAACCTGTGGCAGCCAAAGAACCGGTGGCAGCCAGCACCGCCCAACCCGGTGTCCCATTCACCGCCCAACCCACTGCCCGGACCGGGGCGACCGAAGTCATCGCGGCACGGACAGCAAAACGCACTGCGACCGCCAAGCCAAAGGTTTACAGCGGCATCGACGCCCTGGCTGAACTCGAGAAGATTCGCCAGCAAGCGCTGCATCCGAACGCCAAGCCCGAGCTGACCCACAGCGCCCGCAGTGCCCGCAATGGTCACGAGATCCGCCGCAGCCTGCAGGTTCAGTTATCCCGGCAGGAGTTCAGCCGCGCTCGTCGGGTTTCCCTAAGCCTGCAAATCGAAGACGCCAACCACCAGGTTGTCGACGAAATTCGGCATCTCCACGTCGACATAGACGATGCAAGCTCGCTCGAAAGACTCCTGCTGCGACTCAACATTGCCGTCGACCCCTCTGCCTGAGGCCCGGCGCTTCACCGAATTCACCAAGTGCAGCGATGAACTGCCCATTCTGCGGTATCAACCGTGACCGAGTCGTCGACTCTCGCGAGAGTCGTGATGGCGATAGCGTCCGCCGACGGCGGGAGTGCTTGGAGTGTAGGCGCCGATTCACCTCCTATGAGCAGATCGACAAAATTCCCTACCTGGTGGTCAAGAGCGGCGGCAGGCGCGAGGAATTCGACCGCAATAAGCTGCTAGGGGGTCTGCTCCGCGCGTGCGAGAAACGTCCGATCTCGGCCACCGACCTCGAAGGCATCGTCCGCCGAGCCGAAGGACTTTTGCACCAGCGGGAAGATCGTGAACTGCCGAGCCGCGAAATCGGTCGCTTGGTGATGCAGGAGTTGCGTGATCTCGACCCGGTCGCCTATGTACGGTTCGCCTCGGTCTATCGCAGATTCGAGGATATCGGCGCCTTTGTGGACGAAGTCCGCAGCCTGCTCGACAACGAGCCCGCGAACACCCCTTCCGACCCTGCCGCCGAAGCCGACTGATATCTTGTCCCTGCGCGGCCTCGCGCGCCTCGCGCCGTAACTCACAGACGGCGCCCCTGAGAGATCTATCGATGAGCGCCCAGAATCCAACTGACGACGTACCCCAGCTCCCCGACGTGCTACCGGTGCTACCGCTCAAAGACGCGGTCATCTTTCCCTACATCATCGTTCCGCTATCGATTGGACCCGATCGCAGCGTTGAGGCGGTCGATCGCGCCCTGGCCGAAAACCGCCTGGTGATGCTGGTGGCGCAGCGCGATCCCAGCATCGATCAACCGACCCCCGAGCAGCTCTACCGAGTGGGTGCGGTGGGCATGATCATGCGCATGCTGAAGCTCCCCGACGGTCGCTTACGAATCTTGATTCAAGGTCTCGCTCGAGCGCGGGTCGAGCACATCGGCCAGACCAAACCCTTCTTGCAAGCGCGCATCTCGGCGATCGAGGAGCCCCCCTCGCCACCGGCCGGCATTGAAGTCGAGGCCCTGACTCGGACGGTCAAGGAAGGACTCGAGAAGGCTCTGAACCTGGGCAAGGGCATCTCGTCTGAAGTCATGGTCATCGCCGCCAACCTGGACGACCCAGGGCGCTTGGCCGACCTCACCGCCAGCAACTTGGATCTTAAGCTAGAGGACGCCGAGGAGATTCTCGAAACTCTCGATCCGATGGTGCGGCTAGCACGGGTCAGCGAGCATCTGCACCGCGAACTCCACCTGCTGCGAATGCAACACGAGATTTCCTCCCAGGCTCGTGGCGAAATCGACCGCAGCCAACGGGAGTATTTTCTGCGCCAACAGCTCAAGGCGATCCAGGATGAACTCGATGAAGGCGACGAGTTCGCGCAAGACATCGAATCCTACCGCGGACTCGCCGAGAAAAAAGAACTGCCGAAGGAAGCTCGCGAAGAACTCGAGAAACAGATTCGCAGGTTAGAACGCAGTCACCCCGAGAGTGCCGAGAACTCGGTTATTAGAACCTACTTGGATTGCTTGACCGGCCTCCCTTGGGGTGAGCAGAGCCAAGATAATCTAGATCTGCTGCACGCACGAAAGGTGTTGGACGAAGATCATTACGACCTCGACAAGGTCAAACAGCGCATTCTCGAAATGCTCGCGGTGCGCAAATTGAAAGCCGACAGCAAAGGGCCGATCCTATGTTTGGTTGGACCCCCAGGGGTAGGAAAGACTTCTCTCGGACGCTCGATCGCCCGCGCCCTCGACCGCAAGTTCGTACGCATCTCCCTGGGCGGAGTACGCGACGAAGCAGAAATCCGCGGCCATCGACGCACTTATGTCGGAGCTTTGCCCGGCAGGATTATTCAAGGCATTCAACAAGCCGGTACGGCGAATCCTGTCTTCATGCTGGACGAGATCGACAAGCTTGGCGCCGACTATCGAGGAGACCCCTCTTCAGCCTTGCTCGAGGTCCTCGACCCAGAGCAGAACTGCTCCTTCCGTGACCATTACTTGGCGGTACCTTACGACCTTTCTAGGGTGCTCTTCATTACCACCGCCAACCTCCTCGATCCGATCCAGCCAGCCTTTCTCGATCGCATGGAAGTGATACGACTGTCGGGCTACACCGAAGAGGAGAAGCTCGAGATCGCCCGCCGCCATTTGGTGCCCAAACAACTTGGCGAAAACGGCCTGCGGACGAGACACATCCGCTTCACCAATGGCGGCCTGAGAAAGATCATCCGCGGCTACACCCGCGAGGCCGGGCTGCGCAACCTGGAACGCGAGATAGGTGCGATCTGCCGCAAAGTGGCGATGCGGGTAGCCGAGGGTACGAAGGGGCGAAAGACCGTAGGCGTACGCACCGTCGAGGAGCTGCTCGGACCCGAAAAGCATTTCAAAGAGGCCCTGCTATCGACCAGTCGAGTAGGCATCGCTACCGGGCTGGCTTGGACCGCCACCGGCGGCGACCTGCTGTTCATAGAAGTCGTAGCGGTGCCCGGCAAAGGCAGGCTGATGCTTACCGGCCGGCTGGGTGAAGTGATGAAAGAGTCCGCTCAAACAGCTCTTTCCTACGCGCGGACCTTTGCCCATCGTCACGGCATGACGGATAAGTTCTTCGCCGAGCACGATTTACATGTGCACGCGCCGGCCGGCTCGATCCCCAAAGACGGCCCCTCCGCCGGCATCACCATCGCTACCGCAATCCTCTCGCTGCTGACCGGTATTCCGGTTCGGAGATCCCTAGCCATGACCGGCGAGATTACATTACGTGGCGACATCTTGCCGATCGGCGGTTTCAAAGAAAAGGCATTGGCGGCGCGGGCTGCCGGCATTCGCGAGGTCATCCTGCCGAAGCTCAACCACCGCGATCTGCCAGAGCTGCCGCCAGCTGTCCTTGACGATCTCGAGTTTCATTGTCTCGAGCATATGGAACAGGTGCTCGCCCATGCCCTGGCGCGAAAGATCGACAAACCATCCAAGACGGTTCTCAACGACACCGCAATGCCATCGGCGAACTAGCGGTGAGCCGAGAGACCAGCGTAGAAGATCGGCTGCTGGCGCCCCTCCTACGCCGCAGCGGTGGCCTGATCGGTGACGATGCAGCTATCTTGCCCGCCGAGTCTTGGGCCGTCACCACCGACACTCAAATTGCCGGAAGCCACTTTCCAGCCGATCTTGACCCAGCTTTGATAGCCCGCCGGCTGCTGGCGGTCAACCTCTCCGACCTCGCTGCTATGGGTGCCGAACCAGCCTTTGCTTTCTTGGTCCTGGCGGCGCCAGCGAGCTTCGACCACCGCTGTTTCCTCGACGCCTTCGAACAGGCTTGCCAAGAGGCAGGAGTGCGGCTGGCGGGTGGTGACCTCTCCAGCCAGGAACAGGTCGCCACAATAGCAACCTTGCTCGGCCGTCAGACCTCGGGCGGCCGTTGGCTGCGACGCGACGACGCCCACCCAGGCCACCGATTGTGGCTTGGCGGCAGCGTCGGCGAGTCCGCCCTAGGTCTGCGATTGGTACAACGGGGCGCGCGCTTGGGAGCGTTAGGAACCGCATTGGCAGCAGACCTATCCGCGCTCCAGGTCACCACGGCAGCCGAACAAGCGTTGCGGCGCCATCTCGAACCCGCGCCGCAACTCGCACTGGGCGCTTGGCTCGCCCAACAAGAAAGCGGTGGCGTCATCGATGTTTCAGACGGACTGGGTAAAGACCTTGCCCGTCTGTGCAAAGCAAGTGGTGTGGGGGCTGACGTTCATTCACGGCGATTGCCGGAACCGGCCGATTTCACCGCCCTATGCCAAGCTCTCGATTGCGACCCCCTACCAACAAAGCTCAGCGGCGGCGAAGACTACGTCCTGCTATTCAGCTTGCCGGAAGGCATCCAACCACCCGCGGCCCTCCACTGCCAGCAGATCGGCAACATCACACAGCCTGCTCAAGTGATCTTGGTCGATCAAGGACGGCGCCGTCCACTACCTACCGTGGGTTGGGACCATCTTAGTAAGGGCAGCTGATTCCGGCCGCAAACCAAAGCGCGAAACAGCTCTCTACGACAAACGCCCCGCCGTACGGCGGGGCGTTTGCTAGCTTTGACTATTGCTCGAGGATCAACGTTGCAGAGTGATACGGAAAGGCTTGGTTGACCTCTTCTCGACCCTGGTCAGCTCACGCTGGAGCTTCTTCACTATCTTTTCGAGCTCTTTCACCCGCGCAGTCAACTCGGCGCCGACATCAGAACCAGCGGCAGCCTGCAGGGCCTTCTGGATTGGACCGCGCTTGGCGGCTGCTGTCTTTTTGCCCTTGCCAGGCGCTCGTCCGCGGCGACTTTCCTCGCGCAACCGTTTAAAAATGGCGACCGCATCCGGCAAATACCGCCGGGCACGCCCAGTGCCGGAGTGGGGAATGCTCTTGAGGTTCATTTTTACGTAGCGCAGCAAGGTCGGATAAGAGATCCCCGTCGTTTTGCCGATCTGGGTCAAGGTCAGCAAACCGCCGCTACCAGCGGCCTTCGCAGCCGGCTTCTTCGCCGCGGCCTTAGCGGGTTTGGCGGCTTTGGCCGGCGCTAGAGGGTTCTTACGCGGCCGGCCGCGACGACCGATGTTCTCTTTCTTGAGTTGGCGAAATACCGCTAAAGACGAAGTTGGGTAGCGCTGTGTTCGACCGCTTCCCTCCGACGGAATGCGATCCTGGTACAGCTTCTTGTAGCGCTGAAGCGTGGGCATCGAAATGCCAGTACGCTTCGACACCTCCGTCAGTGTGTGTAACTTGCCAGCCATTAAACGACTCTCCTTTGCAAAATACGCAGAATTGATAAGGGTAAGGGACTCAGAGCCCGCGGCTCATTCTTAGATCACCAATGGCTTTCTGTCAAGGGTCAACAACCAAGATGCACAGATGATTCGCCGCACTCAAGTCCTGACGAAGATTGAACAAACGGCCCCTACCACAGGACTACTCCTCGCCTAACAAGGCTCTACTGCACGAACAGACTGGCCTCAGCAAACGATTCTCAAGCAAGTATCGGCATGGCAGTCTGCGAAGCTCGTCCAGGTCGAATTCACGGCGTGGGGGTTTCCCCTACTGAAACTGATTGATAAGGTGGCTCTACCAGTTAACAGTAGACCAGCTGCACTGCTCGGCCTTTTACCTTCCGCGACAGCAGGTTTGCGAAGACAGGTGCGCGAAGACAGGTGCGCGACAACGACTCACCGCGGGCGCACATCCAGCGAGAAGCGTTTGATCAGATAGGACAAGGTCTGGCGGCTTACACCCAACTGACGAGCGGCCGAGGTTCGATTGCCATCACAGTCCTCGAGTGCACTCTGCAAAGTACGACGACGGGTCTGTTCGACAATCTCGTGGTAAGTGGTGGGATAGGATCCAGCAGCCGGATTGGCGTTGAACGGTAGATCTAGGTGTCGGCAATCGATCTGATCATCATCAGCCAACGTTGCCGCCACCGCCAACACGTTTTCCAGTTCACGAACATTCCCTGGCCATGAATGTTGCAACAGGGCCTGACGCGCAGCCGCGGTTAATCGTAGATTGCCGGCACCCTTCTTGCCGGCGCCCCGCGCCCTGGCGAGGAAGTAGTCAGTCAACAGCAGGATGTCTTCCCCACGCTCTGACAGTGCCGGTAGCCGCACCGTCGCCACTTTCAAGCGATAGAAGAGATCAGCGCGAAAAGTCTTTTCCGCGGCGCCTCGTTCGAGATCTCGATGGGTTGCGGCGATGATTCGCACGTCTACTTTTCGCGCGTGGCTCTCGCCGATCCGGCGCACTTCCTTCTCTTGCAACACGCGCAGCAACGAGCCTTGAACTGAAAGCGGTAGGTCGCCTATCTCGTCAAGAAATACCGTCCCCCCACGGGCCGACTCGAATAGCCCCGGGTGATCCCGATCAGCACCGGTGAAGGCTCCTCGGCGATGGCCGAAGAGTTCTGAATTGATCAAGGTCTCGGGCAAGGCAGCACAGTTGATCGGCAGAAAGGGACCGCCCTGGCGCGGACTATGCTGATGAACCAACCGCGCTACAAGCTCTTTGCCGGTACCACTCTGACCGAGAATCAGGATCGGCAACTCTCCAGCCGCGAGCTTGCTAGCACGTTCCAACACCTCGGTCAGAGCCGGGCTCTTACCGATGATCCCCGACCGATGAGTCAATGGCTCTGACAAGGTACCGACGTTGACCTCGAGCGCTAGCTGATCGTTGCCAAGGTCACGACTAATCAGCGACAGAAGGGTAGTCAAGACCTCGTCTTTCGACCCCGCACGAAGCTCCAGTCGAAACTCTGGAGGGTGAGCAGACGGCAATTCGACCACCAACTTGTGATCCCCTCCAACCCCATCGACCAGAATTCTCTGCCGACCCTCGCGGAGCAATATCAGCCGCGCTTCTTCATAGCCAAAGTTTCTGAACAACCCGGCGATCGCCGCCGGCTCTCCCGCCCGATGCAAGTAGTCTTGCAACAATCGCCAGCGACTCGACGAGTGGCTCTCAAGCTGCTCTGCCAGCGACCTCGCTCCGAGGCTGCGCAGAGTCGCCATGGCGCGGCGTAACCACCGTCCCGGAACCACTCCTCGGCGCAGCAATTCGAGGTCGAATATCAACCGTGAAGCACGGCTGGGCTCAAGCCCACCGAGCTGCTCCCAGAGCCGACGCGGAGGTTCCTGGCCGAGGGCCAAGGCTTGCCACAGCTCCGACCAAGATGTCCCAGCGGCCAACTCGACGGCGCGCTCTGGCCAACCCGCCAGAGCCATTAGAGCGGGTCGTTCTTCCGCTTCGAGATCCTGCAACCCTTCGGGATCGGCGCGGCGCAGATAGTCGCGGGCTTGTGCTTGCCGTCCCAGCCAAAGATGAGCCCGAGCGGCGAGCGCGGCGAGCCCCGGCGGCTCAAGCAAGTCGGATCGACTGGCCAACCGCTCCGCCTCCCGGACATAGGCCAAAGCGCTCGCGGGCCGGCCACGGCTCAGCTCGAGCCGCGTCCACAGCTCCAAGTCGTGCAGCTGGCCGCGCAGATTGCCGCTGCGACGATTGGCCGCCACCGACGCCTCCAAGGTCTCTTCCACTCCCTCCGGCCGGCCTCGGCGCAGCCGAACTTCCGCCAGATTGAAAAGCGCCAGGGTAGTTCCGGCCGGTCCGTCGCAGGACCACAGCTGGCGCAGAGCGTGACGGGCTGCGCGCTCCGCACCGGCCAAGTCGTCAATTAACACCCGACAGCGAGCCAGCTCACTCCACAAGCGGCCGGCGTCGCGCCGTGGCAGCAGCCGGCGTTCAGCGGTCAGCGCAGCTGCAAAATGCTCGGCGGCACCCAGCCCATCCTTGCGGCTGAGTGCCAACAAGCCTGCAACTTGGTGCCAGCGCCAAATCTGACCAGGCAGCTCGCGGGCGCTGCGAGCTGCTTGCAGATGATCAGCCATCTCCTGCAACCGGCCGCCATCCCAAGCCGCCTCTGCTGCCAACAAGCGAGCGCGGGGCGCCAGCTCACCCCGTGCCACCCGCCGCGCTCGAGCGACCCAGGTAGCGAGACCCTCGAGATCCCCAAGATTGGCCAAAGTACGCACCGCGATCTCGGCCAGGTCGACAGCTTGAGTGGGCGAGAGTTTCTCCTCGGCCAAGCGCCGCACCGCCCGAGCCACCGCTGGCAACTCGCCAAGCTCCAGCCGACAGCGGGCGCGCAGCAATCGCGGGCCGAGGCCACGCCAGGAGGCCAGAGCTTCGCGGCCGAGGCCGAAACGGCCGAGCCGAAAAAGACACTCTGCCAGGCTCAAAGCCTCCTCGGCGCTCTTGGGCGGCTGCCGATGCCAAGCCGCGACCGCTCGTCGCAGAGCCCCGCGGCGAGCCAGATCGACCCCTTGATCACCTGCCTCGAAGCCCTCCCAAAGAGCTTTCGCGGCCGGCCCTGACAAACAGGCTTCGATCCCCGACCGATCCTTCGCCGCGCGCAACAGGCGACCCCGACAGCGGCCCGGCCCGGCGACCCAGAGCCGTGTTTGCCCGCCAAGCTGGATCTCGGCCACCAAAGCCAACCGAGCTATGGCGAAGTCGTCTCGCCATAGGAAATCAGCCGAGCGCAGCACATCTTCCACCGCTTGATCGGCCGAGACTGTGGTCAGACTCTGCCACCACTGGGCCTGCAACGCCCGCGCCGCCCGCCGCGCCTGACCACGACCGGCGATCGCTCCCGAGCTACGAAACACCCGGCCGAGCAGCCGGCGCAGCAGCTCCTGCGGCCGCTCAGCCTGACGCCCTGGAGCTGCGCGCCCGGTGCGCAGCTCGCCAGCACCGCTGATCTGCACCTGCTGCCATCCAGCGGGCAGATGCCAGCCAACTTGTTCTAGATGGGCGATTAGAGCAGCGCCTTGCAGCACCACCGCCAGGCGTTGCCGGTCGGTCAAGCGAGCACTGGTCAGCGCTACCCCAGAGCCGTCCTCGAGACATCGATGATCCAGACTGCGAGTGTCGTCATTCCCCATCTCAAACCTCCAACTACTCGACGACCCAGAAAGGGCCGCGAGGTCCGGTGTTTCAGCTCGCTCGAGAAGTCACACAGAACAGACTGCTCACCTTAGGTGGCAGCTCAGAGACTCAATGTTCTTCGGCCAGAGGATGACCGAGTAGACTTCCCAGATCAGTCCAAAAGCCGGGATAGGATTTGGCGACCACGCCGGGCTCACAGACCCGCACACCCGCGCGGCGCAAGCCGACCAGGGCGAGGCTCATGGCGATGCGATGATCGTCCCAGGTCCGCACATCGACCGCGGTCGAGGGAGGCTCGTTAGCCGCCCAACAGCCCGCGATCACCAAACCGTCCTCACGTTCCTCGACCGGCACTCCGAGGCGCTTTAGCTCGGTCGCCATGGCGGCCAACCGATCACTCTCCTTGAGCCTCAGATGAGGCACACCGGTGATCCGCGTCGTACCCTCGGCGAACGGCGCCAGCGCCGCCAACGTCGGGACTTGATCCGGCATCTCGCTAAGATCAGCCGTGATCGCCCGTAGGCTGCCGCCGCCAACCTCGAGCACCTTGTCTCGCCAGCTGACCTCGGCCCCCATCTGGCGCAACAGATCGAAAAAGGCGCGATCCCCTTGGTGCGATTCCTGGCGTAGACCAGTAAGCTGCACCTGGCCGCCGGCCAGCGCCGCCGCGGCGGCGGGGTAGGCCGCGGCGGAGAAGTCGCCCTCGACGATCACCGCCCGCGCCCGCAGGCTACTGGGCTGCACCCGGAAACTGTCTCGCTCCAAGCGCTCGACCCGGCCACCGAGTTCGGCGATGGCGTCAAGGGTCAGCTCGACATAGGGCGAAGAGGTCAGCGCCACCACCTCGATCCGTACCTCGCGCCGAGCCGCCAGGCCAGCCATCAGCAGAGCCGACAGATATTGACTCGAGGCACCCGCATCGAGCCGGGCCACCCCACCTTTGAGACTGCCACCAACGATAGCGAGCGGCGCACAGCCAGGTTCGCCCAGGTAGCTCAGCTCAGCCCCCAGCTGGCGTAGTGCGTCGACCAGCGGCCCTAAGGGTCGCTGCCGTAGTCGCGTCGACCCGTCGAGCCGCCAGCGGCCAGGAACGGCGGTCAAGGCGGCAGTCAGAAAACGCAACATGGTGCCACCGGCGCCACAATCGATGGTGCCACCGCGAGCGGGCCCAGCGGGTCGCAGACTGACCCGATGATCGCCGCGACTCACCGCCAGCCCGCAGGCCGGCAACGCTGCCAAATAGCGGTGGATATCGTCCGAGAACAGCGGCCGCTCGAGCTCTAGCGGCAATCGACCGAGCAATGCGAGGTTGAGGTAGCGCTGACTGAGGCTCTTCGACGCTGGCGGAGCGACGGTGCCTTCGATGCGCCCCGCCACTGGCAGCTCGATCCAAGTTGGAGAGGTCATCATTGGAGCCACTCTATTTTTCGAGAATTAAACCAAGCGTCGACGATTCGCACCTCGCCATCACCCACCCGCCAGCTGTGCGGGGCGTGGAAATGCCCTAGCAGCACTACATCATGCCCTGCCGCCAAACGGCCGACGGCCCAGCCGCGAATGGCAGTTTCGGGCACCCGCATCTTGTGCTTGAAATTGCCTCGCGAGAGCCGTTTCTCTGTAGATCCCACCAGGCGCCGGGCCAGTCCTGTCGGCAAGCCTTTGATCAACCAGCGAACGACGGTGCTCTTCGACAGCCAGCGCCAAAAAAGATACTTGCGGTCCCGATCGTTGAGCCCATCGCCGTGTACCGCCAAGTAGCGCACGCCGCCGACCTCAAAGTCGATTTCACCAGCTAAGCGGTCGAAGAGCCCGGCGTAGGGACCCTCACCGAGAAAGAAATCACGGTTACCCTCGACATAGTCGATCTCGATCCCCGCATGGCGCAGTTCGGCCAGCACCGGCAGCACCGCCCGCACCTCCTCGGTCTCGAAACTCGGGAAGCCAACCCAGACATGGAATATGTCACCCAACAGCAGCAGGCGCCGGCAACCCTGTCCGGGAAGCGCTCGCAACTGCTCGATCATCGGACCCGCGGCTCCTCCGGGCCCGCCGAGGTGGGAGTCGGCGATAATGGCGGTGGACATCGTCAGCTAACGATCTCCAGCTTGGGAGGGCTGCGCCGAGTAACCTCGTCGACCACTGCTTGGGCGATGCGGCGAAAAGCCGTCGCGTGAGAACCGTCGGCATCAGAAACGACGATCGGCACCCCGCTATCGCCCCCTTCGACGATCGCCGGGTCAAGGGGAATCTTACCCAGAAAGGCGGTCTCCAGCAGCTCAGCGGTGCGCTCGCCGCCGCCGCGTTTGAAGATGTCGGTGACCTCGCCACAACTCGGACAGCAAAATCCGGACATATTCTCGATGATGCCCATGACCGGCACATTGACCTTGCGAAACATCGCTAGGCCCTTGCGGGCATCTATCAAGGCCACATCTTGCGGCGTGGTGACGATCACCGCCCCCGATAGAGGCACCCGCTGAGTCATGGTCAGCTGAGCATCCCCAGTGCCGGGCGGTAGATCGACCACCAACAGATCGAGTTCACCCCAGGCGACCTCACCGAGCATCTGTTCGAGGGCGCGCATCACCATCGGGCCACGCCAGATCACCGGCGTGTCCATCTCCACCAGGAAGCCGAGCGACATCAGCTTCACGCCATAGCGCTCGAAAGGCAACATCTTCTGCCCGTCGAGCCGCGGCCGGCCATGAACCCCAAACATGGTGGGCTGGGACGGACCATAAATATCGGCGTCGAGCAGGCCAACCCGATGACCCAGGCGAGCCAGACTGACCGCCAAGTTGGAAGCCACTGTCGACTTACCAACCCCCCCCTTACCGCTAGCCACGGCAACGATGTGCCGCACTCCAGGCACCAGCTGCGGATCGCGGGCTACCTTCTTCTGTGCCCCTTCGCGACCTGCTGGCCGGGCTACCTGGAGTTCGACAGCGACCTCCGCAACGCCGCTCACTTGCCCCACCGCGTCCTCGACGGCACGCCGTACTTGCTCAGCGGCATCATTGTTATGGGTCGACATCTCCAGCCCAACTCCGACTCTACCGCCGTCGATGGCTACGCTGCGGACGAATCCGAACGAAACGATGTCGCGACTCATGCCTGGATATCTGACGCTGCGTAGAGCGTCCCAGACCTGTGTTTCCAGATCATTGGCCATGCTTTGTCAAACTCCCTTGTGCCGCGGCTCGGAGGCGAGACCGCAGGCTCTTAGGATACACCCTGAGAAGGGGCTTCCCCGCGCAAACGCTCGACTTCGGCCCGGACTTGGACAGCCAAGCCGCGGCGCTCCTCGGCCGCAAAATCCGCCACCTCGATCGGCATGCCATAGCGCACCGTCACCGGACCTGGACGTACCCGCAGTGAGCCTGGCGGCTGCACCGCGGCCGTGCCACTTATTCCCACCGGCACGATCGGATAGCCACTCTTCAACGCCAGCAAGATACCGCCACGCTTGAACGGCAGCAGACGACCGTCGCGGGACCGCGTTTCCTCGGGAAAAATCAGCACCGAACGGCCCCGCGACAGCCGATCGAGGGCGGCAGCGAAAGTCGCGCGACCGCTCTTACGATCGCGCCGATCCACCGGAATGAAGCCACCAGCGTGCAGGGCCCAACCAAAAATCGGAATCTGGAACAAGCCGCGCTTGGCCATGAACCGGGTCTGCCCCGGCAAGGTGTGGATGAGGGTAGGGATATCGAAGTAGCTCTGATGGTTAGCCAGGAAGACGTAGCCTTGGCTGGGATCAAGCTCGCTCTCCCGGCTGACCTCGGGACGCACACCAGCGAGCCACAGCCAACCACGGCTCCACATCCGGGCTAGCTGATAGGCCCAATCACCCCGCGGTGGTAGCCAACCGACGAAGCAAGCGAGAAAGCCGAAGAATAGGCTCGCCAGCACCAGATAGACATTCCAAATGGCGGTACGCCAAACCACCTCGAAAACACTGACAGAGCGGCTATCCGGCGCTGCGGCCGGCGAATCTGGAGTCGTTGGGCTCACGGTAAAGCCATTGTCGCCGAACCGCGGCAGCGGGTAAAGCCGGTTCGCGAGTTGCCTAGCTCGCCTCACCGAAGAGACCCCGCATACCTGCACAAGATGGCTGTTAGGATGCGCCCCAATGAGCATCGTCCAGCATCCTCCCCACCGCTGGGCCCATCTGCTGCTGCAAATTGGGCTGGTGGTCGGCGCACTGTACGACAGTCTCTTCGCGCTGCTCATCGTCGCCCTGCCCGAGCTTCCTGCCCGGCTGCTCGACCTGCCGATTCCTGATGAAACCTACTTGCTCTGGTTGCAAGCGGTATTCCTGCTGATGCTCAGCGCGATCTACCTCCTGGCCGCCTACGACCCGGTAGCCTATGGCGGCAACGTGGCGGTGGCCATCGGCGGCCGTGGTGCCGGTTTTTTGGTGATGGCGGCAGCGGCATCGAGCAACCCCGCCTGGGCTGGTCTGTGGCCGTTGGCCCTGGCCGATCTGCTCTTCGCCGCCTGGCATGCGCTGGCCTGGGCGCCGATCCGCCGACCCGGACGATTCGGACTCCGCTGATGGCCCGCCATATCTTGGTTACCGGAGGCGCCGGTTTCATCGGCTCGCAGGTCGTGGGGCGCCTGTTGCGGCGGGGCGACCGGGTGACAGTGCTCGACAACTTCGACGACTTCTACGATCCGGCGCTCAAGCGGCGCAACCTGGCAGCCTTTGCCCAGCATCCCAAGCTCACCGTGGCAGCAGGCGACATCCGCGACCGCCAGCTGCTCGACCGCTTGTTCGCCACCAGCCGCTTCGATCACATCGTGCATCTCGCCGGCCGCTGCGGAGTTCGTCCCAGCTTGGAGCAACCTGCCCTTTATTTCGAGGTCAACTGCCTCGGCATTCTGGCCTTGCTCGAGGCGGCTCGGCAACATGGGCCGCCGTCCATGGTGGTGGGCTCGTCCTCGTCGGTCTACGGCGCCACTAGCCACTTGCCCTTCAGCGAAGACGACCCGGCGGACCGGCCGATCAGCCCCTATGCGGCGAGCAAGCGCAGCGCCGAGCTGCTGTGTGCCAACTACCACCATCTCTATGGACTCGACCTCACCTGCCTGCGCTTCTTCACCGTTTTCGGACCGGCACAGAGACCCGAGATGGCCATCCACCGCTTTACCGACCGGCTTGCCAGAGGGCAGACCATCACCCTCTTCGGAGACGGTTCGAGCCGCCGCGACTATACCTATATCGACGACATCGTCGACGGTATCGAAGCCGCGCTCGAACTGCGCCGCGGCTTCGAGGTGATCAACCTGGGCGGTGCTGCAACTACCACCCTGGCCGATCTAGCGCGCTGGCTGGCGGAGGAGCTTGCCGTCGAGCCAAAGATCAAGTATCTTGCCGATCAGCCGGGCGATGTGCCCGCAACATACGCTGATATTTCGAAAGCCACGAGCCTGCTGAGCTACACTCCCAAGGTTCCCATCCGAGAAGGGTTGCAGCGCTTTGTTGCCTGGTACCGCGCGAATCGCCTCGAAGCCCCCGACCCACGGTAGCTTGAGCTGATCATGGCGAGTTACCACCTCGAGCAACCAGGCAATTTCTAGTAGGCAAGAAGGTAAGCCCCGCACCTAATCGATTTAGCGGCAGCCCGAAGTACCCGACGGCAAGCTGCGTACAAATGTACACATAGAGTCGAATCATGAAGATCTGCGTAGTAGGAAGTGGTTACGTCGGCCTGGTGACCGGCGCGTGCTTAGCCGACTTCGGCATGGACGTCACCGGCGTCGACATCGATCACGGCAAGATCGAGGCGCTGAACTCGGGCCAAATTCCGATTTACGAGCCTGGCCTGCGCACCCTGGTGCGCAAGAACATGGAAGAAGGCCGGCTGAGCTTCACTACCGACCTCGGGCCGGCGATCGAAGAGGCGATCGCGGTATTCATCGCCGTCGGCACCCCGCCACGCGCCGATGGTTCCGCCGACCTCACCTTCATCCGTCAGGTGGCGACCTCGATCGGCGAACACCTGAACGGCTACAAGGTAATCGTCACCAAGAGCACGGTACCCACCGGCACCGGTCAGATGATCGAGGAGATCGTCGCCAAGACCAGCGATGCCAAGCACCGATTCGCCGTGGTGTCGAACCCTGAGTTCCTGCGCGAAGGCTCGGCGATCGACGACTTCCTGCATCCCGACCGGGTGGTGATCGGTACTCGCGACCCCCAGGCGCTGGAGATCATGCACGATATCTACGGTCCGTTACGGGTGGCCAACGTGCCATTCGTCGACACCGACGTCGAGACCGCCGAGCTGATCAAGTACGCCTCGAATGGCTTCTTGGCGACCAAGATCTCCTTCATTAACGAGACCGCCGCCCTCTGCGAAGCCTTTGGCGCCGATGTCGAGCAAGTTGCCCGCGGCATGGGACTCGACAGCCGCATCGGTCCGAAATTCCTGCAACCAGGCCCCGGATTCGGCGGTTCCTGCTTCCCCAAAGACACCCGCGCCGTCGCTCAGCTGGCAAAAGAAAAGGGCCTCACTTTCCGCATCATCGAAGCGGTGCTGAAAGCCAACGAAGTCACCAAGCTGCGCATGCTGGACAAGATCCGCGACACCCTCGGCGGTCTCGGTGGCAAGACCGTGGCCATCCTCGGTCTGTCTTTCAAGCCCGACACCGATGACATCCGCGAATCACCAGCCTTGCCAATCCTCGACGGACTCATCCGCGAGCAGGCCGCGATTCGCGCCTTCGATCCAGAGGCGATCGAAGCCTGCCGCGAGCGCTACCCCCAAATCACCTACTGTGGGGACGCCTACGAAGCCGCCGAAGGCGCCGACGCGCTGGTGATCGTCACCGAGTGGAATCAGTTCCGGGCCCTCGAACTGGGACGCCTGCAAACGCTGCTGAAGGCGCCGGTGGTGATCGACCTGCGCAATATCTACGAGCCGGCCAAGATGGCCGCGGCCGGCTTCCACTACGTCTCCGTGGGGCGACAGAGTTGAAGCAGATATTCGCCGAGATACTGGAGGTAATCAGGTGGAGAAAACTGTGAAGAGCAACACCCACGATGCATCCCAGAGTGCGCCTCGGGCCGTGGTCACCGGCGGTGCCGGCTTTCTTGGCTCCCACCTCTGCGAACGCTTGTTGGCCGCCGGCCAGCGGGTGATCTGCGTCGACAACTTCCTCACCGGCCAGCAACGCAACATCGCCCACCTGCTAGAGCGGGACGATTTCGAGCTGCTCGAACACGATGTCTCGCGGCCCTTCGAGATCGACGGCGAACTCGACTTCGTGCTCCATTTCGCTTCGCCGGCGAGCCCGATCGACTATCTGGAACTACCCATCCAAACTCTGAAAGTCGGTTCCCTCGGCACCCACAACACCCTGGGTTTGGCCAAGGCGAAGGGGGCGCGGTACTTGTTGGCATCGACCTCAGAAGTCTACGGCGACCCGCTGGTCCACCCCCAGCCCGAGACCTACTGGGGCAACGTCAACCCGGTGGGGCCGCGCGGGGTCTACGACGAGGCCAAGCGGTTTGGCGAAGCGATGGTGATGGCCTATCACCGATACCACGGCCTTGAAACCCGCATCGTCCGCATCTTCAACACCTACGGTCCGCGGATGCGACCCAACGACGGCCGCGTGGTGCCCGCTTTCATGCTGCAAGCCCTGCTCGGCCAGCCGCTGACCGTTTTTGGCGATGGCGGCCAGACCCGCTCATTCTGCTTCGTTGACGACCTGGTTGAAGGCATCTTCCGCTTGCTCATGTCAGAGCATCCCGGACCGATCAACATCGGCAACCCGCACGAGATGACCATCTTGCAGTTCGCCGACGAAATCCTCCGCCTGACCGATAGCAAGAGTGAGATCGTCCACCAGCCGCTGCCTGAAGACGATCCCAAGACCCGCCAGCCGGACATCCGCTTGGCGCGCCAGCTGCTCGATTGGCAGCCGGAAGTGACGCTAGCCGAGGGCCTGGCCAAGACGGTGGCCTATTTCCGCAACGTGGTCGCCGAGAGACAGGTCACCGAAACGTTCTAGCGCTGAGCAGATCTGGATTCGCGAGATCCGACCAGCAGCAACTCGCCAGTCGACTCGAATTTCACCACGGACTTCTGGAGGTCCCCGTGACCGAGACTGAGAACGCCATCGAATGCAAGCGCTGCGGCCACCACAAGGCGGCCGCCGAGGACGTCACCTACGGCGGTGAACTAGGAAATGAGATCCGCCGCCACACTTGTGCCGAATGCTGGCTAAAGTGGCTGGACACCGAAGTGATCGTGATCAACGAGCTGAAGCTCAATTTCATGGAACCGCAGTCGCTCGACACCTTGACCCAACACCTGCGCGACTTCCTTCAATTAGACACCGCCGCGCCGACCTCCTGAACCCGAGGCGGGATCCACTTTGAATAGCGAAACCTCCATCACCAGCAGCGATCGACCGGTCCTGCCGCGCAAAGTGCTGCTGCGGTTTGTCTTGTTAATCGCCTTGGTGGTGGGCGGCTTCCTGATCTTGACCCGCACACCGCTGGCCGAGCATCTGACCCGCGAGCAACTGCTCGCCACTCTGGGCGAGCTGCGCAACGCTTGGTGGTCACCGCTGCTATTGATCGGCCTGTTCGCGTTAGTCGCCCCTCTGGGAGTGCCGGTCAGTCCCTTGGTGGTGACCGGAGGCGCGGTTTTCGGCACCCTTCTGGGGGGCCTCTATAACACCGCCGGCCTGTTCATCGGCGCCGGCACCTCCTACATGATGGCCCGCTTTCTGGGCCGCGATTTCGTCGCTCATTTCGCCGGTTCACGGCTACGCCGCGCCGAGCGGGTGCTACACCGGCAGGGATTCTGGCCCTTGGTGCAAGTGCGCTTCATGCCCCTACCCTTCGCAGTGGTCAACTACGGTGCCGCCTTGGCCGGCATCCCCTTGCCGCGCTTCCTGGCCGCCTCGTTGATCGGCCTGGCCCCCGCCACCCTGATGCACACCTTCTTCGTCGCCACCCTGCTGGCGACCCCCAAAGAGCGCCAGTTACCGGTCTTGGGGCTGTATCTTGCCACCTGGATCTTGCTAGCGGCATTCAGCGGTTTCTCCTCCGCCCGCCGCTGGTGGCGCCGCCGGCAACGCTACCGCGACCTGCTCGCTGAACGTCGCGCGGCGGGCCGCGACAGCAGTCGCGGCTGAATGAGTTCTTAGATCCCAAGAAGGTGGCCTCTCACCCAGCAGGCACTGCAACCCGAGAAAACCAAGAACAGAGAATGTCTCGGCGAGGTGGTGTGGCCAACTTGGTCAGCCGACGCTGCAAGAAGCGGACAGGTTTCTTCGCCAACTCTCCGACAGCTGATCGACAGCGGTCACTCGGTCACCCTGGCAGGACGAGAAAGGGTGGGATGAGAACGTTGATGACGGCCGTAACGCATCAATCCGCACCTCGGATCAGACCCTTGTTCCCCACCTGCAGGCGAGATGTCCCCGCGGCCTCAGTGGGTCCGTTGACCGGAACGGTTCTTGCGCCTCAAGACGCTGAGATGGCGGGGATCTTCCTCGCCCCCAACAGCCCGTGGCAAGAGGTCGAGACGCTGTAAGGCGTCCCCTTGCGGCTGGTTTGCTGGTGACACAACTAGGAGATTGCACATGCGAAAGCCGTGGTCATTGATATCAAGATTTCTTATTCTGGTGGTCTGGTTCGTGGCCTTGCCGCCGTTGTTGGCTGAAAACATCGGGGAGCACCGGCCGGGCGCCATCGAGGGAGAATACCTGGTGCTGTGGGATGTGCCACCAGGCAAGTTCTCGGGCCAGTTCTCCAACCATTGCCAGAAAGCTCGCCGACGACTATGAAGGCGAGGTGCAGGCGGTTTGGCAGTGCGTGCTGCCCGGTGCCGTGATGAAGATCTCGGCACAAAGCGCCAAACGCTTGGCGCTCGATCCGCGGGTGCTGAGGGTGGAGCAGAACCAACGCCGTTTGCCAGCCACCGCCGGCGAGCTCCTCGCCACCGCACCAGCCAAGTTGGGCGCGGCCACTTGTGAGAGCAAGTCGGCTGGCCAACAGCAGATTTGCGATTGCGATTCTCCAGATCCCAACAAGCCATCGAGCTGCACGGACAATTGGGGCCTCGACCGGATCGACCAAGCTTCTGGCGTCCGCGACTAGCAGTACTCGTGGGGTGCCACGGGCTTCGGCGTTCATGTCTATGTGTGGGATTCGGGGGTCCGCAACACCCACCAGGAATTCGCCGACCGGGTGCTCGATGGCTACGGCGCCGATGGCCGTCCGCACGTCGACCTCCATCCTCGGAGCCATGGTACGCGGGTGGCGAGCATTATCGGTGGGGAGACGTTCGGCGTCGCCAAGGAGGTCTGGCTGCATTCGGTCAAGATCGCCGGCAACACCGGAGGCCCGTCGACCGCCGGCTATGTCAACGGCCTTGAGTTCATCTGCCAGCATCGGCAGGATCACAACATTGGACCAGCGGTGGTCAACATCAGCTTGAATGAGGATAAAGATCCCGATGGTGACGATGTCGACGAAGTGGTCTTCAGCCAAGCGGTACGCAACCTAGTTGAGTTGCACGGCATTACGGTGGTGGTTTCCGCCGGCAATCAAGAACTCAGCCCGCTGGACTTCGCGCCTTCCGACCAAGCGCCGGTGGACGGAGTGATCGTCGCTGGCGGCATCGATTTCTCGGACCAACGCTGGCGCCGGCAAGAAACCGACCCCGATTACACGACGTTCTGTGTTGACTTCGATGATTGTGGCTCGAACTTCGGTGTTGATATCGACCTGTGGGCGCCCGCCGCTTGGATTTACTCAGCGACCAAAGGTACGGACACCGAGGAGGAGTGGCTCTCCGGGACCTCCTTCGCCTCGCCCTTCGTCACCGGCGTTGTGGCCCTCTACCTGGAGCAAAACCCTAATGCCACCCCCACTCAAGTGGAGCAAGCGCTGGTCGCCAACGCGACCGTTCCAGTGCCACCTCTGGGGGACATCGGCCTTTCTCCGAACCGGCTGCTTTACAGCGGTTTCATCCAGGATAATAGTGCAACTCCATTCGCTCCGGTGGCCCGTTCGGATAGCGCTATCACCGAGGTCGACTTGCCGGTCGAGATCCGGGTCCTCGACAACGACACCGATCGCAACGGCGGTCCGTTGAATGTGTCGGCGGTCACCCAAGATTCGATCGGTAGCGTGACCTTCGACGGCACGAGCGTGCAGTACACCCCCGATCCGGGGCAGGCAGGGACCGACACATTCTCCTACACCGTCAGTGACGGCCAGTTGACCGCTACTTCGACCGTGACGGTCGAAGTAGTCCCAGATCTACCGCCGATAGCGGTCGACGACTTCTTCGCCCTGCGCTCCACCGAGACCTTGCGCTTCAGCACCGGGCAGCTGGTCGAGAACGATCTGGACGAGGGGCCGATCACTCCCCTCCAGGTGTTCCAAGACGATCCGCGGCACGGTGAGATCCATTTTGCCGGCGGCGTTAACAACTGGGACTATTTTCCCGACCCCGGCTTTCAAGGTGTCGACAACTTTCGCTACGAGATCCGCGACGAGGCGTTACAACGGGACATCGGCATGGTCTTCGTGACCGTGAGAAACCCTGCCAACGTGCCGCCCAATGCGCAACCGGACAGCTTTACCATGGCCCAAGGAACGGCGTTGGGGTTGACTTCGATCCAGTTGCTCGCCAACGATTCGGATGCCAATGGCGATCCCTTGGTGGTGGCTGGTTTTGGCGCGCCCACGGTGGGCTCGATCAGCTGCTGCGGCGTGGTCCAGGGTGGCTTCGGCTTTACTTACACTCCGCCGCCGAGCTTTGCCGGCAGCGATACGTTCGAGTACTCGGCGTCAGACGGCGTGGCCCAAGACGCAGCGTTGGTGACGATCACGGTGGAAGGTAACAACTGGCCCACGGCTCACGACGACGTAGCCGAGATGGTGCAGCCTGGTTTCGTCAAGGTGCCGGTGCTCAACAACGACACCGATCCCGAAGGCGATTCGTTGAGCGTCGTCTCCGTCGGTGCTGCCAGCCACGGCAGCTTGGTGATTACCAACCTGGGGACCCAGGTGAAGTACACGCCTAGCGATCCGGCCTTTATCGGTCAGGACCACTTCACCTACACCATCAGCGACCCGTCTGCTGGGATGGACACGGCGGGGGTGTCGATCACTGTTAACGGTGCCAGTAATCTGGCACCGGACGCCCGTGAAGATCAGCTCTTCACCTACCAGAATCAGCCGCTGACCTTCACCTTTGGTGGGCTGACTTGGAACGACTACGACCCCGATGGCCAGGTCAGCATCAGCAGCTTGAGCACCGATGTCAACGGTTGGCTGACTTGCACCGGAACAATTTGCCACTACACACCGCCAACCTTTTTCGCTGGCACCACCACCTTCGACTACACCGTGACCGACGGTGCCGGTGGCGAGGATACGGCGCAAGTGAAGATCTACGTCGGCCTGCGGCGGGCGGCGCCAATCGCCGGTCAGGACAGCTTTACAACCACCAAGGGCAGTGGCTTCGACTTCACTCTCTTCGACTTGCTGGCCAACGACTCCGATGCTGATGGTGACGTGCTCTCGGTGCGCTCGATCAGTAGCTCGCCGAACAGCACCGTCACTTGCTCAAACCCGGTGTATGCCTGTTCTTATCAACCCAACCCGGGTTTTGTCGGGGTCGATCACTTGACCTATGTGGTGACCGATGGCGTCAACAGCGATGTCACGGCCGAGATCCTGGTGTGGGTGGTCGGGCCGCCCGATCAACCGGACGCGCGAGGTGATCAAGTCTTCACCTACCAAAACCAACCGAAGTGGATTCCCTTGGCGGCAATGCTGGTCAACGATTTTGATCCCTTGGCACACCCCCTCACCGTCAGCGCGGTCGACGACTCCGAGGTCCGGGGCTCACTGACCTGCTCGACCTTTGGTTGCCAATACCTACCGCCGACCTACTTCGGCGGCTACACGGAGTTTCGCTACACCGTGGACGATGGCCAGGGCAACAGCGATGAGGCGCGGGTAAGGATCTACGTCGGCCAGCGTTTCGATCCACCCACGGCCGCCGACGACCATTTCTCGACCCCTGCCGGGATGGCGTTAGAGCTGTCGATCTTCGACCTGCTGGCCAACGATTGGGATCTGCAAGGCGACAGCTTGACGGTCACCGACATCGGGTCCCCGAGCCAGGGCACCTTGAGCTGCTCGCGGCCGATCTACACCTGCACCTACACCCCATTCAGCGGTGCCAGCGGTAGTGATTCCTTCGGCTACACGATCAACGATGGGGTGAATGACGAAGCCTCGGCAATGATCACTATCCAAATCAGCCCCTGAGGAGGCTTCGCCGTTGCGGCTCCGGCACCAAGTCGGAGTCGCTCGCTTTGATCAACCAGGGCGCGGGCAGGGAGTGGACATCTTGCAGCCGCGGCGGACCGCTGGTCGAACGGGCGCTCGGGATCATGCAAAACCAACTGGGCGCCGACCATCCCGACGTGCTCAGGACCCAGCGTATCCTCGCCGGCATGCTGTTCGACCTCGGAGATCCGGCACGCGCCGAGCAGCTTCTGCGTCAGCAAGTGGCCCGGCGCATCGCCACCGCAGCTGAGGACTCCCCCGCAGTGGCAACCGATTTGCACCTGCTCGGCACCGCTTTGCAGGCCGCCGGACGTCTGGATGAGGCCGAGACTGCCATGCGCAACGCACTCGCGCGACGCCTCGCCGCCACCCCGGTGGAATCCCTGGCGCTGGCTAGCTCCAAGGTCGGCCGCGCGCCCTGCTGGTCGAGAATGCCGTTCCGCGGAGACCGAACCGGTGGCCCTGACCCCGGCAGTTATGGCCGAAGAGGCAACCGCCGAGGCATCGACTCACCAGGTCGTCCAGCATCCAGCTAGCGCGGTCCTGGGCGAGGCCAAGGAAGTCTATCCTGCTCGACGAGAACCACCAGAAACTCGCCACCATCGCCCTGCGGCGGAGGAAGGTCCTTGGGGCGTACAGCGGCGAGGAGCACGACGTGGTACCTGGCAGAGTGCGCAGCGTGCCGCAGCGCGAAGGTCAGTTGGTCGCCCAGAGAGATCTCCTGGTGCACATTGACGACGAAAACGAGAGCCGCAGCTCGAAAGAGACCGCAGGTTGCTCGCCGGCCGCAGCATCTCGCTAGAGAAGCTGGACGAAACCGTTCGTCGACTCGATGGCTTGCGGGCCAGTATTCAGGAGAGCGAGCAGGTCCTGGCCCTGGCCCGAGCACGCCGTGGGTACGGCGAGGTCAGGGCGCCTTTCGCCGGTGTCATCCAGGCGGTCATGATCCATCCCGGCGAGCTGGCGATGGCCGGCAAAACGCTCCTCGAACTAGTCGGCGAAGCCGCCCTCAAGGCGGTGGCAAATATCCCCCAAGTCGATCTGCCGAAGTTGCTCGGCGTCATCCTGCTTACCGGTCCGGTGGTTAACAACAGCATCGTACTGGTTGATTACGTGCTGCAACGCCGCGCCGAGGGAGCCAGCCTGGAGCGGTCGGTCATCGATGCGGTGACCACCCGCTATCGCCCGATCATGATGACCGCCTTCTCGGACATCGCCGGCATGCGAAACCAGTCTCGAAATTGCCGTCCGGGGATCAGCCGCGGTGGCCGAATGTGAGCGCCTGCGACGCGACAACGGTGTGGGTACACCTGCCGACTTCCTCGACGCCGAAGCCGACCTGCTGCAAGCCAAAGCCAACCTGACTCTCGCCCGCAACGCGATGATTTTCGGCTCTCCTCAACTAGGAGCGGGTTCCTTCGTGGCTTTGTAGATGCCCTGTGGAAGGCGCGGAAAGCCGGAGACCCCCCGCCCTGCCGCGGCTTACCGCCCCTCCCACAGGGTCGGCGGTGTTAACGGCTGCCAAAAAGCGGGGTATTTCGGCTGCCAACCGCGCTTTTCTCGGGTGGCGCCCGGAGAAGGCGGCTGCGTCGCCGGGGCGCTCGGCGAAACGCAAGTGGTTGAGTGTGGTGGAAATAGGTCGGGCCGACATCGCAGGTGCAGCAGTAGTACCAGCGAGGACCCTCATGCGTCCAGACACGCTGCGATCGCGCCTTCGAGGAACAGTGATCCGTCACGCTTGCCCTGGCACGCTGGCGAGCCCGGCAGTGTGCCTGACGCTGCCTGTGAAACTGCCGGCCATGTGGAGTGACCCGATAACGCCGATTCGCTTCCCGGCGGGCTTGCCTGCGCGCCTGCTGAGCACAGTCCGGGCCACAGTAGCGATTGCCGCGATCGCACCGAGTACAGACCGACACCAGCCGGTTGTAGCGATCACAGTAGAACAGGCGGTGACTCTTGACCTTTCGCACACTCGGAATCCTACCGCCCCGGCGCCAGGGGATCAGCTAGCCGGTTGAGCTTAGCTTCGCGCTCCCGAGCGCGACGATGATGCTGACCTGCTCAGATCAGGAAACGCGGCTAGATCGCCGCAATGCCGCGCTTTTCAACCGCCGTTGACACGGCGGCGACTGCGACCGGGACTCAGGCGTGCGTGCAAGGAGCTGGGAGAGGCTCAGGTGCCGTAAACACCGGTGTTCAGGGCATTTCTCTACCTTTGCCGGCTGAAATCACTCACTGCAAGTTGAGGAGAGTCTGATTTTCGCGCGGGTCCATCTGGCCAGCCTCCAAGGTGGGCTCGGCAGCCACTAGGTAACCGAGCAGCTGCAAGTAGCGGAGGCACCTTCGAACGGCGCCTCCGCACGGCTACAGATCGGCTATCGAGGTTTAGTAAACGTGGCAGTGAGGCACGCAGAGGTAGTTCGCGTTGCCCGTCGCGAAGTCGTTGCGGGCGCGGGATCCACTGCCACGAGCGTAGACATAGAGGCCGATCGTGCAGCGGATGTAAGCCCAGTCGCCACCACCGAGCAGATAGCTATTGTAGGTGTGGCGGTCGACATCCAGGCGCTTGCTCTCGTTGATGTTCGAACCACTCCGGTTAAGGACGTTGACGTGGTTCCACCCCTTCCAGTTGTACTGGTAGACGTTGGTCCAAGCTGAGACCGCTACCCGGGCCCGCTTGGAGGTGAAGAACCCGTCGTCTGCCCGAACCACGTAGAAACCGCGGAATCGAAACTGCGGAATGACACTGTAGAAACGGGTCACCCGCGGGCGGTACCAGAAACCAAACTCCACCCACGATTGGTTCTTACCCACGCCACTACCGAACAGGCCAGAGCCAGCACCCTTGGCCCAGTTGTAGTAATTCTTGCAAGTGCCGCCCGTAAGCAGCGCCGCCTTGGCCGAATGACCGGACACTTCCTTGGCAGAGATCGAGCCCGCGAAGCGGTCCGAGTCGTCAGCCGAAGAGAAGTCCGCCGTCCAGGCCGGCCGCAAAGTCCTGGCCCCCTTGCCGCGCAACTCGTGCAACTCGGCAGCATCCTCATCAGCCACCACCAGAGACCGAGATTCCTCAGCCATCCGAGCTTCCGTCGCTTCAGTCTCCGCATCCGCTTCTCGACTCAGCTTGCGGTCGAAGGCATCCAAGCGAGCGACATCGATACCGGCGGCCTTGATCTCCTTGAGCGCTGACCGCAAATGCCTCTGGCATCTCTTCTCCTCCTCCTTGCGCTTCGCAGCGAACTCCGCCATCTCCTGATTGCGTTCACCGGTGATCTGTTGAATGAGAAATTCTTGTAACTTCCTGCGTTTCTTCATGCGTTCCTCCAATACAACGTCTCATTTATGCTGGCTTCTATATAAAGCCACGGCACGCCGCCTCCAGGTTACATCCGCCCGAAACTCAACGGCGCTGGTGCCCTTCGTAAGACAAGACGGAAGGAAGAGAGAAAACTCTCACCTACGCCGAAAAATATGGCCCACTACACTTTGCCCGGGTAACGATCACCGGCTGAGACTCTCCGGGTAGAGATCGAAACCATCAAAGTAAGCCATTGCTTTACCGGTGACCTTCAGCAGGTGTACGATTCCAGAACTCCTGACATACCCTTTTTCTCAAATGTCCGGTTGAGCCTCTCCGGAGGTGTTCCGAGGCCCTGGGAAGGCCAGGCTCCGGGGTGGCGCCTTCTTGATCGCGAACCGCATCCGTAGCTCGGTGCCGGGGAAGTGGGTGGCGGTAGCGTTGAGTTCTTCGCAGACGGCGGCGATCGCCGCCGTCTTGTGGGGAGAGCTGAGCGGGTCGATGGAAAGGAGCAGCACGGTGTCGGTAACCTCCATATCGCCGCCGGCCGCGAAAGCGCTTTGGATCAGGGTGCGTCCCTCCTGCTCGGTGCGGCGGTAGTGGGGTGATAGGAGCCGGAGAAGATCACCTTCGGCCTGGTAGGCGACCATCTTGAGAATATCGGTGAGGTGCTTGCGCTCGACGGACAGCTTGATGACATCCGCTTCGACGACCTCTTGGACGGGGACGCGGACGGGGAGGGTCGCGCGCTGGTTCTCGAGTTCGGTGATCTGCTCTATCGCTGCCCGGACCCTGGCGGAGATGGCGGCGTTGGCGATCTTGAATCCGCGCATCGTGCGCCGCCGATCCTCGCGGTTTTCAAGAGCAGCGATCCCGATGTGGGCCCGGAGCTGCTCGAGATGTGCGTGAGCTTTGCGCAGCTCTGCATTGATCTTGCCGCGCTCGGGATTCGGCACATCGCGGGCGGCGTCCGCTGGCTCGGTGCCATAGTCCACCAGGGCATCGAGTGCGAATTCTTCGCGCAGGTATTTGAAGAAGTTCTCTTGCCTCCAACGATCGAACATGCGGTAGGCGACCTCGAGTGTGGAGAGGTCGCGGCGGGAGGTGATGATGGACGTCTGGTGGCCGTTGTCGCAGAGGCGGGTGACCTGGCGCAGGTACAGCCGCTTGCGCTTCTTCCTCGGGCCATACTCGAGGTAGATACGCTGATCGGCGAGGAGGTACTCGAGCTTCCGCCCGTGGATCGTGTCCTTGATCTGCCCGAACTTGCTCAACGGCACCGGACGAAAGGGGGCCTTTCGGTATGTGAGGATGTCGAACTTCTTGGCGATGAGCTTCGCAAACAGCTTCGGGCTCCAACCCCCACGGTCGAAGACGACGGTGACTCGCCGGTCTCCGAGTAGCTTTCGTACCTCTTCGAGAATGAGGGGAAGCATCGTCGCAAGCCCCTTGTTGGCCTCGGTGGGGACCACGAAGAGAGGCTCGCTCTCAGCATCGTTGACCCAGTAGTCGGTGGTGGCCGGCATCGCGATCCGCATCCGCGCTACGTGTGTCTTGGGAATCTCTCGGCCACCGTGGTAGGCGCGCACATGCCCGTCCACGTAGAGGAAGCCCATGGCATGGCCCCTGGTGGCGACCCGGCGCTGAGCGAGGGCGCGACCGAGATCCGCGGCCAGGCCATGCGCGGCCAGCCGAGCGAGCTTGTTGCGCAAGGTTTTCACTTCCGGCGCTCGGTCGAGCCCGAGAAGCTGACCCAAATGCCGGGGTGAGCGCTCCTTGAGCCCTTCGGGTCGCTTGACCCGCAACAGTGCCATCAGCAGCAGGGTTACCAGAGTGGTGCGCAGCCCATAGAAGGCCGGCCCGATGCTGCCGTACAGCTCCTGCGCGATGGAGAGCACGCCGCTGTCCACCAGGGCGGGAATCGCCAGCAGAGCACCGGCGCCCGGTAGCTGGGTCGCCGCTCCGAAGATCGGCGCCGCATCATCGAGGAATCCCAGCCTCGCCAGCAGCCGATCGCTGGCGCGATCCGCTGGATCGAGGTCCAGCGAGAGGGGAACCTGATCTTGCTCGGACGCAGAAGCGGACAGTTTTGGGTCCGCAGCCGCTGGGTCACCGCCACCCTCAGCGTCGAGCGCAAGATCCGCAGTTTTCAGGGGGCCGTCGACCTGCTGCTCATCAGAGGCGGACAGTTTTGGGTCCGCACTCTCGAAGGGCATCGTCATCTGCACTACCGACCGCTCTTTCCAGCCCAGGCGCTTGGCGAGCTTGCGAACGGCCTTCTCATCGATGCCCAGCCGCCGGCCAATCTCGCGATTCGACACACCCTCGGCCTTCCAGCCGTTGACCGCGTCCAGGCGGCCCTGCGCTACCCGAGACTGACCCCGGGGAAAACCGCGCGGCCGGCCCAGAGCAGCCAGCCCACCTTCTTCGAAGCGGCGCTGATTCCGGCGCACAGTCCGCACATCACAAGCGAACGCAAGGGCCACCTCGCGTTGCTGTGCCCAGCCCAATTCAACGAGACTCACCATCGCGTGGGCCTCGCCTGTCCTGTCGCCGGCAGCGAAGTGAGCGAGCGGCATGCCGCTGACCACCACCACCCGATAGCCGCCCCTCTGCTGGAGGCGGCAGCGGTCGTTGATCACCACAACCCCATCGGGGACCCCGGCGTGGTCTGGGAACAGGACGGTGTGCTCGCTCGTCAGTGCCATGCTCGATCATGCCTCGGCACCGAAAAAAGCGGACAGTTTTGGGTCCGCACCACCTCTGAGGGGCGGTCCTGTGTTTTCAGAGGGTTAGGAGGGGTAGGTCAGGAGGTCTGGATTCGCCGATGACCTTCTACAGCCCACGGACTTCGCAGTGGAGAATCGCCAACCGTCGTGGTGACGGAAAAGACGGCGGAATACGGCCCCGATGCGGATTTCAGTAAAGGCAGTACTCGCCCTTGGGGCCTTGGTCGCGATGGCGATTCCGCCGGTAGTCTTCACCGGGGTGGCTCTCTTCGACGGCCTCGGAGTGGGCGAGTCCCGGTCGGCGCTAGTGGCCCAATACTCGGTACTGCCCAAACTAGGTGCCACCCTCTTCGCGAATACACGGAGCAGGCGCCTCTAGAGCCGCTGTGCCCCGTCAAGTCGGCTGAGTTTGCGGTCGAAAGTGCCGAGGGGGAGATGCCCTGCCTGACGAGCAATTTCCAGCACCAGGCAGTCCGAAAAGCCAAGGCCTGGCAAGCTCCTGAAGTGGGCGAGCGCGGCCACCACGGTGCTCCGTTCTTGAACCGCGATTTGACGATGATCGAGCAACATCTCGATGGCGGTGGCGATGGCCAGCGGCTTCAACTCGTAAACCGCCGACAGCACCCACGTGGTTTCGGCGAGAACCAGATGGGAGATCCACGCACCGCGGCCGATGAAATCTTCAGCAGTATCAGCCTGCCCAGCGTCATCCCTGGTGATGAGCCGCACCAGGACGTTCGTATCAACCGCGTTCATGCTTCAGCTGGGCGTACTCACGAACACCGTCCTTCAATTCCTCCAAGCTCCTACGCCGGGGACTTCCTTGAAGGAAAAGAGCTGCGGTGATGTCCTTCGCGGAGTAATCACCTCCGCGGCTGACCGCGATCCGCCCCTGCTCCTCATTCCACAGCAGAATCGAGCCAGGACCCACCCCGAGCTTCTGGCGCACCTTGGCCGGCACCGAAACCTGCCCCCGGGCCGTAACTTTAGCTCGAGCGAGACTCATCCCGATACATTACTTCAGCAATGAACTGTGCGGGATCGAAGGACTCAATGCCGCACCACTGGCACGATGTCAAAGGCACTCTGTGCACCGCACCGAACGGACTGAGAGAGCCGCGAAGCCTCAGAGCCGCAAGACGGTGATCTGCCGGCCGCTGTGCTCGATCCCTTTGCGAGAGCAGCGTTCAGCGATCGGTGGCGCGTTCTGACGCTGGTCGAAGAGCACCAGGGTGCCGGCATCGAGGCCCAGGCGGATCAAGTACTGGCCGAGCTGCTCCAGACCCTCTTCGAGCGGGTCGCTGTCACCGTTGCGACGTACTTTGAGCTCAGCGGCGAAACGTTCGACGCCGCCTTCTGGCAGCGGCCAACGCACCAGCAGGTCGACGCGCCCGCTGCCAACCGCATATTCGCGATCGATCGCCGCCACGCCGGCCGGCCGAGCTTTGACCTCGGCGCTGCCGTTGACCACCCGGTGCAGCCACGCGGAGATGACCAGCTGCGCCGCCGCCTCGGAGTAGGGTTGGCGGTTGAGCATCCATTCGGCATTCGACTTCCAGAAAGCGGTGAAGCCATCGAGTAACTGGTGCCAGAGCAGGCGACCATCCTCGGCGATGTAAGTACTGCGGGGCACCGGCAAGAATGCTTCGGTGGCCGCGGTCAAGGCTCGCGGGATAATCTCGCGGTAGATGGGATTGGCAATCTCCAGCATGCCGGCACCCGGTGCGACCAGGCCCAGGTCCTTGACGAATTGGATGTCGTCGTCGAAGACGTCATCCTGTGGGGAGTTGCCGGTGAGGATCGGCTCGATCACCTTGCGGATACGATCTTCGCGCAAGCGCTCGATGAGGGAGTCGAGATGGGTGTCGCGACGGCGGATGAGAACTTCTTTCGCCACCTCGACGTCCGTATTCTCGATCGCGCTGCTGCGATCGGGCACCAGTTTCTCGACCAACTGGCGCGCCAGGGCGTTGGTCAGCCACGGTTGGCCGCCGGTGAGTTCGAAGGCGCGGGCCTTGGCGGCGGCGGAGAAGGGTTGGCCGGTCTCCGCGGTGTGCTGCTCGTAGAGCTCGGCGACCTCGCGGGCGTTGAAGTTGCGCAGGGTCAGCGAGTCGCTCTTGATATTGAACGGCGACGAGCTACCGATCCGCTCCAGGCCGTCACGGCGCGAAATCTTGTAATCGCGAACGTCGCGCAAGCCGACAAGCCCCAAGGCATGAGGGAAACGCGCCGGCCGGCCAGGGTAGCCGGCATGGAGCTGATCGAGGACCGAGAGCAGTGTGTCGTCGACCAGAGCATCGATTTCGTCGAGGAAGAGCACCACGGGCCGCGGACAACGGTCACACCAGCGAGTGAGGTACTCCCCGAGCCTTGTCTCAGCGACGACCTCTGCGAGTTCTTTCAGCGGTGCCGGTCGAAGCTCGCTGACCAGCTGATTGCGGCATTCCAAGTCGATGGAGTGCAGCAGCGCTCTGATGCCGCGCTCGACGTCGTTGCCGGCGACGGCTCCGGGCTTGCAGCTTGCGAGCACGGCGGCGTAGGTGGCTTCGGCGGTGAGCGCTTCGGCGAGCAGCCGGGCGCTGGTCGTCTTGCCGCTCTGGCGCGGGGCATGGATGACGAAAAATGCCTTGTCGTCGATCAGCCGGCGAAGTTCGCCGAGACGCGCCTCGGGCGCCACCATGAAATGGTCGTCAGGGCGACAGATGCCAGCGGTATTGAAACGGCGAGCCATAGGAACATTGTAGAGCCTTCCGACCAGCGTTGCCAAAAGCGGACGGCCTTTTCGACCCTAGAACCAAACGCCCCCCTCTTCACCGCTCAAACCAACGCCGCCTCAACCTCCGCTCGATCGACCAGCACCGAGCGGCCCGTGGCCTTGACTTCGGGCTCGAACTCGTAGTCGCGAATCACCCGCCTGAAGACCTCGCGCAAAGCCCTGGCACCCAAACGCGGCTGGCTGGCGGCCGCCTTGGCGATCGCTTGGATGACGGCGGGTGAGAGGGCCAGGTCGTAGCCGCGGCTCTCTAAGTAACGCCGCACCTAGTGGTAGCCAAACTAGGTGCCACCCGCCTCGCGAATACACGGAGCAGGCGCCTCTAGAGCCGCTGTGCCCAAACTAGGTGCCACCCCCTCGCGAATACACGGAGCAGGCGCCTCTAGAGCCGCTGTGCCCCGTCAAGTCGGCTGAGTTTGCGGTCGAAAGTGCCGAGGGGGAGATGCCC
This sequence comes from Candidatus Multivoradales bacterium, assembly GCA_965248925.1. Lineage (GTDB taxonomy): Bacteria > Acidobacteriota > Thermoanaerobaculia > Multivoradales > J023 > CBDFLE01. The sequence goes on from CBDFLE010000006.1 coordinate 1,487,692, forward strand.
TGCCTGACGAGCAATTTCCAGCACCAGGCAGTCCGAAAAGCCAAGGCCTGGCAAGCTCCTGAAGTGGGCGAGCGCGGCCACCACGGTGCTCCGTTCTTGAACCGCGATTTGACGATGATCGAGCAACATCTCGATGGCGGTGGCGATGGCCAGCGGCTTCAACTCGTAAACCGCCGACAGCACCCACGTGGTTTCGGCGAGAACCAGATGGGAGATCCACGCACCGCGGCCGATGAAATCTTCAGCAGTATCAGCCTGCCCAGCGTCATCCCTGGTGATGAGCCGCACCAGGACGTTCGTATCAACCGCGTTCATGCTTCAGCTGGGCGTACTCACGAACACCGTCTTTCAACTCCTCCAAGCTCCTACGTCGGGGTGTTCCTCGAGGGAAAAGAGCTGCGCTGATGTCCTTGGAGGAATAAGCACCACCGAGACTGACCACGATCCGCCCCTGTTCCTCGTTCCAGAGCAAAACCGAGCCGGGGCCAGCCCCCAGTCTCTGACGCACTTTGGCCGGCACCGAAATCTGCCCCTGGGCGGTAATCTTTGATCGAGCGAGACTCATCAGCGCACATTACCACAGTAATGGCACCGCTCAAACCAACGCCGCCTCGACCTCCGCTCGATCGACCAGCACCGAGCGACCCGTGGCCTTGATTTCGGGCTCGAACTCGTAGTCGCGGATCACCCGCCTGAAAACCTCGCGCAAAGCCCTGGCACCCAAACGCGGCTGGCTGGCGGCCGCGTTGGCGATTGCTTGGATGGCGGCGGGTGAGAGGGCCAGGTCGTAGCCGCGGCTCTCAAAGTAGCGCCGCGCCTGGTGGTAGCCCGAGTCGGGGACTTCGAGGAAGATGCGCTCGAGTTCGTCGACCGTCAAGTCGTCGAGCAGCACCACCGCGTCGAAGCGGGACAAGAACTGTGGGCTCATGCCGTAGTCGAAAAGGTCTTCGTTCTTGAGCCAATCGCGCAGGGCGAACTCGAGCCGCTGTTCGACGTTGCCGTCTTCAACCACCGTTACCGGCTGTAGCGCGCCTTTGTCCTTGCCGACCGTGACCCGGTCGTACACCGCGTCCCACAAACCCTCGAAGGCACCCGCACTGACGAACAGCAGGCCGCTTGAGTCCACTGTCAAAGTCTTACCTCCAGCCCAATCCGGCAGAGTGAAGGGCACCGATTCGTTCTCAATCAGGGTAAGCAGGGCTTCTTGCGCCCGGATACCGGCAGTGTTGGGCAGGCCACCCACGTGAGCGCGGATCTTGTCGACCTCGTCGATGAACACCAAGCCACCACGCGCTTGCTTGAGCAAGGTGGCGACCGGGGTCGCGGCCCCGAGCTGCTCGCGAGCGCGTTCTAGCAGGCGCCGCAGCACCGCCTCACCGGGTCGCCCTCGGGCCGCTTCTTCACCCAGCACGTTGGCGTGGATGCGAATCACCGTCGAACGCAAGGCCAACTCCGGGCGCTGGCTGAGGTACTGCTCCACCGCCCGCATCAGGGTGGTCTTGCCGGTACCCGAGGAACCGATCATCAGCAAGTTGCCGAGGGGCAAACCGGCGAGCTTCTTCGACAGGGCGATCGACATCTCGCGAATCGCTTCGCGCTGACCGATCACCCTCTTCTCGAGCTCAGCGGCAATCTCCTTCGGGCTGGGAACCTTGGCCGACACTTCGCTACTGGACATGCCCACCATTCTACGGATACCACCGGCAGCATGCCAGCCAGCTCAATGTTCGGTGTTGCTGATGAAGCGGCCGGCGGGCTGTGATAGAAATTTGTCCCTATGAGGCGTCCGCATCCACCCTTCCTCGGCCAGCTAGGCTGCTTGGCACTCCTCTGCCTGATGGCATCGATAGCCGGCGCCGCGGCTGCGGCCGATCCCCCTCTCGGCGAAATCCAGCGACTCCTCGACCAGGGCCAGCCCGAGCAGGCTTTGGCGCTGCTCGGCCGTAGCTTGCCGCGGGGCAAAAAGGGCGCTCAAGCGCTGCTCCTGCGCTCCACGGCGCGCATCATGACCGGCGACAGCGAAGCCGGCGAGGCTGACTTGCGCGACGCTCTGAAGCTCGACCCGCGGCTGCGGCAGGGTTGGCTGAACCTGGGCGCAGTAGAGATCGCCGCCCAGCGTTATGCAGCAGCTCTGGCCGCCTTCGCCACCGCCGAAGACTTGGACCCGACCGACTTTGGCAACCACCTCAATCAGGGCGCGGTGCTCCTGCTGCTCGGCCGTCTGGACGAAGCTGGCACCAAGTTCGCTGCCTTCTTGGCCCACCACAGCGACGCCACCGGCCACTACCTGGTAGCAGGCAACTACGCCCTCAGCGGCCACGAATCGCAAGCGGTCGAGCACCTGCGCCGGGCTTTTCAAGTCGACGAACGCTTGCGGCTGCAGGTGCGCACTGACGACAAGTTTGTCCTTTTGCAAGGCGAGGCGTACCGCCACTTGTTGGTCACCGACGGCTACCGCCCATCGGCCGACGCCCACAGTCGCGCGGCCAGCTTTCAGCTGCCTTACGATCGTCAGGATGGCCGCCTGCTCAACGCGGTGCTACAGGCGATGCAGCAGGTCGGCGAGCCCTTTGACCCTCGGATCGAGGCCAACGAGAAGTGGGCCCTGATCTGGGGTGATTTGCGAATCAAGCTCTACAACCAAGCTGCTGGCACTTCGGTGGTGACCCTCAGCGCTGCCGCCGACAGCATGAGTTCCGCCACCTGGGCGCGGCGCAGTGACTCTCTTCTGCGAGCGATCTACGAAGCATTGCGGGGCTTCTGATCCTGCAGGGCGACCCTACCGACGGCGCACTCTCAGCCGGCAGCGCCCACCACCATCGAACAATCCGCCGCTAACCATGGTTCGGGGTCCGAGAACTCGACTTCACCCGACCGCGCCGTCGAGAGTCGACTCGCCCTGCTCTCGACAACCGACTCACCGCTCGTGGCCGCGACCTCGGCGCGGGTAAAGATGTCCAGAGCCAGGGCAACAACCTGGCGCCCGGCACGGCGAATCGAACCCAAATGCTCCGCGCCATCGATGATCGTGGAACTGCCACCGGCTAACTTCGCCAGCTGGCGAGTGTCCTCGGGGCGAACTCCGCGGTCTTCGCCACCGCTGACATAGGCCACTGCTTCGAGACCCAGGAATGGAGCGTGCGAGCGAGCATCGAGGTAGCGATAGGCACTGCCGAAAGCATGCTCAAAGAGCTTGTAGAACGGCCAACCTCGAGGAGCCATGCGGTGTGACCATTCGAGCAGATGAGGAGGAACATCCTCGAACATCGCCCCCACGGCGAGGGGGGAACGTGACAAAGCGGCATGCGCCCAATAGCCACCAGCACTAACCCCCCACAGGTGCAGCGGCAAGTCACCGGCGTAGTCGCGCAGCCAAAGCAACCCATCGGCAATATCGCGGTCGAAAAAGCCGCGGACCGGAGAGCTGCTGCCAAAACCGCTCAAGTCAAAGCTCAGCACATGGTACCCGGCCTGGCGGAGGGCCTGAATCCGACCGCGGGTGTGAAAATAGGCTTTGCCCCAGGGTCGCCATGGATGTACCAACAGCACCGCACCCCGAGGTGCCGACGCCGGGAACAGCCGCGCCGCCAGACCACCACCCCGGCCCCGGCGGGCGATCTGAAAATCACAGTAGGGCCCCAGATGTGGCGGCGCTGGAGACTGCTCCTGACAGCCTAGACGCGGCGAAAGGGCCAAGAAAAGCCGGTTGGCGACAGTCTCTATGCGCCGCGAAGGACGGCTGGGAGGCAATAGCTCGGAGTTTCCCAGAGGTTGGGCTCGATCACTCATCTTGTGGCCTCCAAGGCCAGAGATCCTAGGGACCCGCCGGCAAACAGGCAGGATGCTTGGGACCCTCCACGGAGCACATGGTAGATAGCAGTCGACCAGCGACCGACAGAGACCCAAGACACAGCAAGAGGCGGGTCATGGCGGGTTCTGGGAAAGTGAACATCGCAACACGCATGCCAAGTTTAGGTCTCACTCAGCTTCTTAGGGCGGTTAGACTAGAGTGAGGTAAACCCTTTGTACACAGCAAGTTAGCAATCAGTTATCAAAGCCAGACAAAAGGCCTCGCGAACCACCGCCTACCAAGAGGGCTTTTCGCCTTGAGCACAAGAATCGGTTGGCCCCGACCGCCAACGTAGTGGGCACAGCGGCCAACATTTCCTCTACCAAGCAGTAGATCTCGAATACGCAAATGCGCATACCATCCTTGACAAGCCTCGCTGCCGGAACTACGCTGGAGACCATGAACGGCCTCCTCCTCACCACCTCGCACCTTCGCCTGCCGCTGGATCGCGGTCGTCGCCGCCCCTGCCTCTGCCGCAGTCCACGATGCCCGAGGCCGGGAGGACCGTAGACGCGCCACATCTGCTAGCGTCGACCAGAACCCCCGGCCAGCTCCAAGCTGACGGGGGTTTTTTGCTTCTGCAATGTCCGAACACAGAAAGACCTCACCATGCGCAACTCCCACACCAAGACCGCTATCGCCGCCGCCGGCACCGCTCCCCAACCGGCCCGGCCGGCAGTAGCGGCGGCGCAGAGGATCGTCATCAAGCTCGGCAGTCGGGTGTTGACCAACGACGACGGCAGCCTGGCGCAGCAACGTATGCGCGCCGTGGTGGCAACCGCCGCCGCGCTGCGCCACAGCGGTCGCCAGGTGTTGTTGGTGAGCTCGGGAGCCGTGTCCCTGGGCCGCGCTGAGTTGGGACTCGATCGCCTGCCTCCCAATCGCGGTCTGCGGCAAGCCTGTGCTGCGGTCGGACAGACCCGCTTGACCACCTTCTACCAACGGGTCAGTAGCCCTTTCGGCCTCAGCTGCGGCCAGCTCCTGGTCAGCCACCGCGATCTCAACGACCGCCAGCGAGCGCTGAATCTGCGTCGCATCCTCGATGCCCTGCTGGACCAGGGAGTGCTGCCGGTGCTGAACGAGAACGATGCCTTGGGCGACGACAGCGAGCCCGAAGCCACCCCCGCCTTCACCGACAACGATCGCCTGGCGGCCTTGGTAGCCAGCGAGGTTGCGGCCGACCTGCTGCTGCTGTTGACCGATGTCGAGGGTCTCTACGATCGCAACCCCAAGACCGACTCCACGGCGCGACTGCTGAGCCGCATCGATGATCTCGACGCTCTGCCACAGGTCGATCCTGAGCCTGGATCGGCCCTCGGTCGGGGCGGCATGCAGAGCAAGGTCGAAGCAGCGCGACTCGCTTGCCTGGGCGGCTGCCAGACGGTAATCGCCAACGGCCTGCGGGCCGGTGGTCTGTCGCAAGCGGTGGCCGGTGATGAGATCGGCACCTGGTTAGCAGCCAGTGGCTGGCTGGGGGCGCGCAAGCGTTGGATCGGTCTGACCGCGCCGTCTCGCGGCGCCCTCTACCTGGACGCTGGCGCGGTCGAGGCGCTGTGCGCACACAACGCTTCCTTGCTGAGCGCTGGGGTCGAGCGCATCACCGGCCGCTTTCGCAGTGGCGATGTGGTCGAGCTGCGCTCTGCCGATGATCAGCTGATCGGCCGCGCCTTGGTGCGGCTGAACTCGACCGCCGCTCGCCGCCGCTGTGCCACAAGCAATCGTGCCGTCAGCAGCGCTGCCGTCAGTAGCCGTGCCGCCAGCGGCGGTGATCCAACCCTAATTTCGCGCACCGATATCGTGCTTCCCCCCAGCTGAAGGAGTGCCCTGCAATGAAACTGGATCTAGCGCCCCTTGCTCACCAAGTCCGTCAAGCTCAGCGCCAGCTCGCCAGCGCTCCGGGCAGCCAACGTTCGCAACTCTTGTGGAATCTCGCCACCCTGCTCGAGGAGCGCCGAGAAGAACTGCTGGCGGCCAACCGTCTGGACCTTGAAGCCGCCCGCCGAGACGGCCTGGCCCCCCCCCTACTACGCCGACTGGAGCTAACCCCGGCAAAAATCGCGACTCTCTGCCAAGGCGCCCGCCAACTCGCCGAACAAGGCGATCCTCTGGGCCAGGTGCTGCGCCGCACCGAACTCGATGACGGCCTTGAACTCACCCAAGTGCGCAGTCCCATCGGCGTGCTCTTGATCATCTTCGAGAGCCGCCCGGACGTGGTCATTCAGATCGGTTCCCTGGCCCTGCGCAGCGGCAATGGCGTCTTGCTCAAAGGAGGTTCGGAAGCCACTCAATCGAACCGCCTACTGGCTCAATGCCTGGCCGATGTGCTGGCCAGTGAAGATCTGCCAGGGGCGGCCGTCAGCCTGGTCGAAGGACGCCAGGCGGTGCACCAGCTACTCGAACTTGACTCGCTGATCGATCTGGTGATTCCGCGCGGCTCTGGAGAGCTGGTGCGATCGATCCAAAACGCTACTCGCATCCCGGTTTTGGGTCACGCTGAAGGCATCTGCCACCTCTATGTCGACGTCGACGCCGATCCACGGATGGCGACACACTTGGCGGTGGACGGCAAATGTGGCTATCCGGCGGCCTGCAACGCCACCGAGACCCTGCTGGTGCACGAGGACTTCCTCCCCCGGCTGCCCGCGGTGGGCCGAGCCTTGCTCGAAGCCGGGGTCGTGCTGCGTGCCGACGCCCGTGCCCGTGCCCACCTGAGCGCCGTCGAGCCCGCCAGCAGCAACGACTGGCAGACCGAGTGGGGTGGGCTTACCCTGGGGATCAAGACCGTCGCCAACTTGGCCGCGGCGGTCGACCACATCCACCGCTACGGCAGCGCCCACACCGAATCGATCGTTACAGACAACGCCGCCACGGCAGAGAGCTTTCTACGCCAAGTCGACGCCGCCTCAGTGTTTCACAACGCCAGCACCCGCTTTGCCGACGGCTATCGCTACGGCCTCGGCGCCGAGGTGGGTATCTCTACCGGTCGCATTCACGCTCGCGGACCGGTTGGCGCCGAGGGCCTGCTGACCACTCGCTGGCTGCTGCGCGGCAGCGGCCAAGCGGCGGCGGACTATGGCGCCGGCAAACGGGCCTTCAAGCACCGCGTCCTCCCCAACTGAGGCAGCGGTCTGGCAAGGGCAGAGGCCCATTGCTACCGCCAAGGCCGCGGTCCATCCCAAGTGGCCGACGTCGGCCCACTTGTCGCCGTAGGTAGCTGCAAGGAGGATGATCCTTGCGCGTCAGAAGTTCTGCTCTCACCTGGTCCCTCAGCGCCGTGCTCTGCTGGCTGGGCGGCTGCGCCCAGGAGACGGCCCAGTTGCAGCCCGTGGCGCTGCCAGCGATGGAACAGATCCACCCAGCGATCGCGAGCCAACTGCGTCGCTGGCACGCCGCACTGCCGACGGACGACTATCGGAGCAACCCCGCTCCCCAGGATGGAGCCTATGGCGAGTTCGGCCAACGCCTGGCCGCCTATGGCTTTCTCGAAGCCGCCGCTAGCGCCTTTCTCAACGCCGCCGCCCTCGACCCGAGCGACGGCCGCTGGCCTCACTACCAGGGGATTGTCAGTTTTGAGAGCGGCAATCTCGAAGCCGCCGCCAGCTACTTCCGGCGCTCCACCCACAGCAGTCCCGAAGACAGCTGGCGCTGGCTGCACCTGGGCAGCGTGCTGCTCGAACTTGATCAGTTAGCAGCCGCCGAAGTGGCCCTGCGGCGGGCCCTCCTGCTGGCTCCTGAAGATGCCGCCGCCCACGAACGCCTTGGGCGCCTGGCAAGCCGCCATGAAGACTCCGCGGAGGCGGTACGGCGCTTCACTCGCACTCTGGAATTGCAGCCAGAAGCCAGCGCCGTCCACTACGCCCTGGGCCGCGCCCTGCTGCACCAAGGTCAGGAGCAGCTGGCTCGCCAGCACCTTAAGCGGCGCGGAGAACGGGAGGTGCGGTGGGCTGATCCGCTGCTGGCAGAACTCGGCGACCTCATCCACCGCACTGTCTTCGAAGTCATCGCGGCACAGATCTCAGAACCCCAGGCGCGCTTCGATGCCGCCGCCACTCTCGATTTCGCGCTCGACCATCTGGCCGGGGTCAACGGCGCGGGAGCCAAAATCGCCGATTGGCTGGAGCGCGAGAAGAGCTACCTGGGAGACACTTTCCGTGGCCGCTTGCAGCTGGTGGTGGGCGCCCTGCAAGCCGCTCAGGGCAACGACACCCAAGCCTTGGTCCACCTCGAGCAAGCGGTTCAGCTACAACCTGAGCTAGTGGCCGCCAGACTTCGCCTGGCTCGGCTACTAGTACGCGCCGGCCACTCCGAGGCCGCTTTCGAGCACTACACTCACCTTATCCAGAGCGATCCCGAGCAGCGGGAAGCCCGCCTACAACGCGCCACCCTATGGGTTTGGGCCCGACGCTTCGACGAAGCGCTGTTCGACCTCGAATACGCTTCCAGCCGGCGACCGAAGGACGCTGAGATCGTGGTCCGCTTGGCGGCAACCCACAGACTCGCCGGCGACCGTCGCGGGTACTTGCGCGAACGGCGGCGCCTCGACGATCTGCGACTCGACGCCACTGCCCGCCGCAACTGGTACTTGGCGCTGGCGAGCAGTCTCGAAGCCGGCGGCTGGTTGGAAGACGCCGCCGAAGTCCGCCATGCGGCCACTCCTCTCACCGCCAGCGCACCTTGACATCAAGCGGATCGCTCGGCGTTGGTCCACTTTTCTGAATTTTATCCAGCAAAGTTAATCTCCAGCGGCATCCGCGCCGCTAACAGTCCTCCAGCCTATCCCCTGGCCACCACCAGTCATCCCCCGGCCGACCCGTTCGACCCAGCTAGACGTGCGTTCCCGGCAGCCGAGAGGCAGCTCGTCACCGGCACGGCGATTCGATCCCACTATCACCGTTCTGGGAACAAGGCTTGCTATTAGAGATCGGTGACGCACCGCACCAAGGTGCTAGCCGAGGGGGGTTACGACACCAGGAGGACCCATGACTAGTTTCCCGAAAAAGATACTCGCTATTCTCGTTCTAAGTCAGCTAATAGTGCTTTGCGCATTCGCCCAAGGCAATCCTAGCGGCAAGGTCAGTGGCCGCATAACATCCGCTGGCGAGGCCATTCCAGGAGTCCGCATCTCGATCGAGTCCGACAGTCTGCTGCAACCGCGACAGGTCTTCAGCCAGGCCGGCGGTGATTACCTTGTCAACGCCCTACCGCCCGGCACCTACCGCCTGACCTTCCATCTCGAGGGGTTCGACCCGGCAACACGCCAAACAGCGGTATCGATTGCCCAGACTACCTATCTGGATGTCGATCTCGACGCTCCTGAGTTCGCCGACATTGTCGACGTGGTCGCAGACTCAACCAAGATTTCAGAATCGGCCACTGCCTCCACCACCCTCACCCAAGACTTCATCGACAAGCTGCCGACCGGCCGCAGCATCAACTCCATCGTCACTCTGGCGCCGGGCACGGCCAACACCGGACCGAGCAACAATCTGTCGATCTCGGGTGCACAGTCATTCGACAACCTTTACTTGATCAACGGCGTACCAGTGATGGAGAATCTGCGCGGCCAGGCTTCGACCCTGTTTATCGAAGACGCCATCGCGGAAACCACCGTGTCGTCCGCCGGCGTCTCCGCCGAGTACAGTCGCTTTACCGGCGGGGTCATCAACACGGTGACCAAGTCAGGTGGCAATCAGCTTTCGGGATCGCTGCGCAGCAGCATCACGAATGACGATTGGACCTCGGTGTCACCGTTCGGAGAGACCCGACTCGACGACATCAATCAGCGCTACGAAGCCACCCTCGGCGGCCGCTTGATCAAAGATCGGATATGGTTCTTCGCTGCCGCTCGCAGTGTCGACAACTCCGTCGGCGGCTCAACCTCTTTCAGTAACATACCGTTTGACACTTCGCAGGAGGAAAGCCGAATAGAAGGCAAACTGACGGCCTCGATCACCGCCAGCCATGAAGTGCAGCTGAGCGTATTGGAGATCGAGGACGACCGCACAGGAAACGTGCAGGGGGCGGCCCTCGATCTCGGCGCGGTCAACGACAACGTCAGCTTTCCGGAGGAGTCCTTCGCCGCTCACTACACCGGCATCCTGACCGACAAGTTGTTGATCGAGGCGCAGTATTCCGAACGCTCGTTACAGTTCAATGGCATCGGCGGCCTCGACAGCAACTTGCTCACCGGCACTCCCTTCCGCGACGCATCACGGGGGGCGGCGGTCTACCACCAACCGCTCTTCTGTGGCAACTGCCCCAATCCGACCACTCGCGAGACGGAGCACGCTATCGTCAAGGGCTCACTCTTCCTACCGACAGAAAAGACCGGATCCCATGACCTGATCTTCGGCATAGACACCTTCAACGACATCATTTCCGGCGACAATGTTCAGTCAGCCACCAACTTCGCGATCTGGTCGAGCAATGTGATCATTCGCGGTAGCGATGTTTTCCCAGTGCTGATTCCCGGCGCCAACGCCTTCATCCTCTCCCGCCCGATTCTCGAATCGAGCCTCGGCACCGATTTTGTCTCCAACGGTCTCTATGTCAACGATACCTGGCGCTACGACGATCGCTGGAGCTTCAATCTCGGTCTGCGCTTCGACCAGAACGATGGGGTTGATTCGGCAGGGAATGCGATTGCTGACGACAGCTACATCAGCCCCCGCCTCGGTGCGTCCTATGACTGGAAAGGCGACGGCTCGCTGCTGCTGCGGGCCACCACCGGCCGCTATGTCACGCGCCTGGCCAATGGCGTCGCCAATGGTGGCTCAGCGGCGGGCCGGCCGGCCTTCTTTGGTTGGAGCTACTTCGGGCCGGGGATCAATCTGGATCCCAACACTGCCGACCCGGTCACCGCCGAGGAAGCCTTGACGATCATTTTCAATTGGTTCGATTCGATCGGCGGGGTGAACGCCTTCGCCGACCTCGGCACCAACATTCCGGGTGCTACCAGCCGCATCGATGGTTCCCTCGACTCACCCAACGTCGAGGAATTCACCCTCGGATTCACCCAGCGCCTGGGCAGCCGAGGCTTGGTGCGCGCCGACTACATCCGGCGAGAGTTTGGCAACTTCTACTTCCAGCGCACCGACACCAGCACCGGTACCATCGTCGATCCAAATGGGGTAACTCAGGACCTCACTCTGATCCAGAACGACGACTCGGTCCTCGAGCGGGTTTATGACGGATTGCAGACCTCGTTCCGCTATCGCCTCAATTCGCGCTGGGACGTGGGTGGCAACTGGACCTGGTCCCACGCCCGCGGCAACTTCAACGGCGAAACGGTCCGTACCGGCCCGGTCTCCGGCACCGTCGGTCAGTACCCGGAATTCAAGGCTTTCGCGCAGAACAACCCGCGCCGCGACTTGAGCATTGATCGCCGTCACACGGCCCGTGCCTGGCTGCTCTTCGACGCTATCCAGACCGAGCACCACAGTCTCGACATCAGCTTGTTGCAGAGCTTCTTCTCCGGCACCCCTTACGGTGCCGCGGGGGGCGTTGATTCCTCACCTTTCGTCGATGATCCGGGGTACCAGTCGCCACCTGGCTCAAATGGCGTGACCTATTGGTTCACCGCCCCGAATGCCTTCAAGACCGACGACATCAGCCGCACCGATCTGACCCTCAACTACAGCTTCGGCTGGACCCTGGGGGGTAAAGCACTAGAGATCTTCGTGCAGCCCGAGGTCATCAACGTATTCGATGCCGACGGGGTTACTGGGGTCAACACCTTCGTCCAAGACGCCACCTCCGCCGCCGGTTTCGAGGCCTTCAACCCCTTCACCGACACCCCGATCCAAGGCGTTCATTGGGACTTCGGATCGACCTTTGGCCAACCCACGAACTCCACTAGCTACCAAACGCCGCGGACCTTCCGGATGTCGGTCGGCCTGCGCTTCTAACTCACCCCCAGCGGCCCCGGACCTCGACTCTCCCGGGCCGCTCCTTCCCCCCGGCTTTGCCGGATTTCGCCCTTCTTCTTCTCTTCCATCAAGGCGGCCAACGGGCCGCCATTTTTCTTTTGCTCGAGAGCCTGGCTGCACATGAGGTCAGAAACCCGCTAAGATAGACATCTAGATAGCCACCTGGAGAGCCTTATGTCCAAGCAATACTCGATAGCCACTGCCCGCAACAACCTGCCCGCACTGGTTCACGCGGTGGAAAACGGACCGCCGCTAGAACTGACCCGCCGTGGAAGACCGGTCGCGGTGCTGCTGTCCTGCTCCGATTACGAGAAGCTGAAGCGCGGCAAGTCAGATTTGTGGGAAGCCATTGAAGATTTTCGCCGTAGCGCGGATCTAGCCCTCCTCGACATCGACCAGGCCTACGCCGGGGTGCGTGATCCAGCACCGGGCCGTGAACCCGAGCTATAACGGTGCGCTACCTGCTCGACACCAACGTGCTGTCCGAGCCGGCAAAGCCCGAGCCAAATGTGGCGCTCATGCAGCGGCTTGCACGCCACCGCAACGAAGTCTGCACCGCCACGTTGGTGTGGCACGAGCTGCTCTACGGCTGCCACCGCTTGCCACCCTCGAAGCGACGCGAGCAGCTCAGCGCCTATCTGCACGACTGGCTCGAGCCCTCGCTGGTTGTCTTACCGTACGACACTCCCGCCGCCGAGTGGCATGCAGAGCAGCGGGCGCGCTTGAGCCGGATTGGCAAGACCCCGGCTTTCATCGACGGTCAGATAGCGGCCGTAGCACGGGTTCATGACCTCGTTGTGGTGACTAGCAACGTGTCCGACTTTCGGGATTTTAGCGGGCTCGCGGTAGAAGACTGGCGCCAGCAAAGTCGCGGAGCAACCTGCTGACCCGAGCTTGATCGTCGATGAGCAACTTACCGTTCTCCAGTCTGGCGAAACGCCTGGAGCAGCTCGAATTCCGGCTGCTCGGTGAAGAAGGCTCGACTGCCTTCGCCGAGCTGGGGCCACCCGCGAGCCTCGAACGGCTCTTCGGCCTCGAGCTGCGCCTGTTACTGCGACGCGGGCCGGGGGCGCGGCCCACCCCGGCAGACTTGGTGGCCACCGCTGCCAGCGCCGCCGCTGAAGGCGCTCTGCCTTTGGCCGCCACGGGCAGGCTGCGCCAGTTTCTCGATCTCCAGGGAGTTCTGCTGAAGCGGGCCGATGCCTGGCAGGGCCCACTGTGGTGGCAGCCGCTGCCGGCTCCGACAGCGCTCGAAGAACTCAGTCGGGAGCTTCAAGAAGCGTTACAAATTCCAACCGGCGAGCCGCTCGCCGAGACCCTCTCGGCCAGCGGGGAGGGCTGGTGGACGACCAACACCCTACTCAGGCCGACCTATGTCAGCCAGCTGGCGACCGAACTTGAAGGCGCTTTCCAAGGTGGCCAGCTGCCCCTGGAACGGGCTGGGGTCGGCAGCGACGGCCTGACCTCGACGGCTCGCTCTGACCAAGTCGCCTACCTCGATGGCACTGAACCCGAGTTGCTGGCGGTGGCGCCCCGTGCCGCGGCGCTGATCCAAAGTGTTCTGGTGGAGTTCGCCGAGGTACTGGATATTGGCGGCAGAGGGCAAGTCGCGCTAGCGCCGGAGCGTGCCATGCTGGCCCGTTATCCCGCTCCTTCAGGAGGTTTCAGACCCCACCTGGACAATCCCGGAGGGGAACACGACAACGGCCGTAGCAGAACCCTGGTGCTCTACCTCAATCCCGCCAACGCCCTCTGCCAGGGCGGCGAGCTGGCCTTGTGGTCGGCCGGCACCGCGACCACCGCAGAACCGGTGGCGGTGCTCAAACCACGGCCGGGCTGGGCGGCGCTATTTGATTCACGGAAGATCCCCCACCAAGTCCGAGCCCTACGCCCCGGCCCTCCCAGATGGGCCTTGACCCTGTGGTTCAATGATCACCTGTCCGGCACAGCGTCCACCCCAGCGCTACCCAAACTCGACCTCACCGATCTGCTGCTGCTGATCAGCTCACCACCACTGCCGGCCGATAGGGTGCTCTTCCACCAACTCGACGACCGCGATCCACGGGGCCAGCTGACCGTGGTGCGGGCACCAGTATCGGCGGCGGCTCGGCGCTCACGATTCGGGGTGGTCAGTACGGTCTACCGCTGTGGCGCGGCACTGGCCGACTGGTGCGATCATCACCTGGCCCTCGGCGCGGCCCATCTGCTGCTGATTTTCGATCACCTGGAACAACCGGCCGAGGCTGCCTTGGCCACTGCACTGCAAGGCCGTTGGCCGCGCGAACAGCTGCAAGTGTGGTCTGGCGGCGACCTGCTGGCCAGCGGCTGGCCGGCCCTCGATCCCACCCCGGAGCACCAGCAGCTACGCCGCCTGGCGACCGGTGGCCCCAGCTCCTACGCGGTGGCCGCACGGCAGACCCTCAACGCCTCGACGGCATTGGAGGCGGCGCGAGGTGAACAACTCGGCGGCACGCCCCTCGACTGGCTGCTGCACCTTGACGGCGACGAGCTGTTGTATTTGCAAGGCAGAGGTCGCGGCGGCGCAGACCTGACGCAGCACTTGGCAGCCGCTGAGCAAGCTGGCTGGTCACTCTTGCGCTATCTCAACCATGAGTTGCTGAGCAGCCCCCAGGGGCCTTCGCCACGATTCAAGATCCACCCCCGAGTGGCAGCGACTATACTCGGCAGCGGCGGCTGGAAACACCTGGAACGACATCTGAAGATGTCCGCCGACGATCACCGGCCCTATTTCAACAGCTACCGCAATGGCAAAGCGGCGGTACGAGTGACCGCCGCCCGGGCTGCCGCGGGCGTACACAGCTGGTCGCCGCAGCAGCCGACCCGCAGCGCCAGCCACTGGTTGGCCGGGCCATCGGTGCTGCACTGCTATTGCCCCACAGCAGCCGAGTTCGCCGCCAAATACCGTTCCAAGGCCAACGCGCCGCCGCTCGCCGAACGCCCTTTCGAGCCTTCGGCAGCTGAAGTCGCGGCATTAGAGACTCTGCACCAGCTCGAAACCAGCGCCGCCAGCGAATCGCAGGTCGAGGCTGCGCTCACGGCTCTCCACCACCGACTGAGCGAATTCAACGCTAGCGAGCTCGAGCTGCTGGACGAAGCCGGCTTGCTCTTCACTTGCGACTCGCCAACCGCCGAACGATTCGCTAGCCGCCTGCTCGATGCCAACGTGGCCGAATAACATCTGATACGCGCCACTTGAACATATAGGGATTTCAGAATACACTGAGCATTCTTATTTTGACTCTTGTAGACAGACTCCGAGTCTGTTGATCATCCGATTCGCGAGTAGGAGAAGAAGCATGCCGGACGATCCTTCCGCCACCCCGAGTTCCGGCGCGCGACGCCAGCTGTTGCAGGGAGTAGCAGCCACCGCCGCCGTCATCGCCACGACTGCTTCAAGCGCCGCCGCCAAGTCCGCTGAAGCACCCACCAGCAACATGCGGCCGAGCAGCGCCCACCGTCGCCGTGCGCGCCTAGCGCGGCCGGAAGCGCCGGGAAAAGGGTTGCCGGCACTGCCAAACTTGAGTCTGATTGCACTCAACCGGATGGGTTTTGGTCCACGGCAGGGAGATGTGGCGGCCTTCAATGCGCTGGGAGGAGATCCGGACTCCAGGCTGACCGCCTACGTCGATCAGCAACTCGAACCCAATTCGATCGCCGATCCGGAAGTCAACATCCGCTTCTCCGCCGCCGGCTTCCAGACCCTGAACAAGAGTCGCACGCAGCTGTGGGCCGACCACAACGTCAACAACGATCAGGGCAGTAGCTACCGCTCCCTACCCCGCGATGAGGTCGAGGCGGCAACCATCATCCGCGCCGTCTACAGCCAGCGCCAACTGCTCGAAGTGATCACCGGCTTCTGGCACGACCACTTCAGCGTCGACGCCAACGACTATTGGGTGCGACCGGTATTCTCCTACTACGACCGCGAGGTGATTCGCGCCAATGCCTTTGGCAACTTCCGGGACATGCTCGAACTGGTCGCCCGCAGCACCTCGATGCTCTACTACCTGGACAACTACACCAGCAGCAACTCGGGACCGAACGAGAACTACTCGCGGGAGCTCTTCGAGCTCCACACCCTGGGGGCCGAGAACTATCTTGGCGTCATACCACAACAGGACGTGCCCACCGATGGCGATGGTTTTCCCTTGGGCTATGTCGATGGCGATATTTTCGAGACCACCCGCTGCCTCACCGGCTGGACGGTGAACAACTCTTCCACCTTTGGCAACACTGGCGACTTCCTCTATCGCAACGACTGGCACGACCGCTTCCAGAAGTTCGTTCTCGGCGACTTCCTGCCCCAGGATCAACCCGATCTGAAAGACGGTCGCGACGTGCTCGACAAGTTGGCGGCCCATCCCGGCACCGGCCGCTTCATCGCCCGCAAGCTGTGTCGCAAGTTGATCGCCGACGACCCACCACAGTCGATCATCGACCAGGCAGCGACTCTCTTCACCGCCCAGAAAGACGCCCCCGATCAGCTCAAACAGGTGATTCGCCTCATCCTGCTGTCGAACGAATTCCGCACCACCTATGGCGAGAAGATCAAGCGACCGTTCGAGATCACGATGAGCGCCCTGCGCGCCGGCGGCGCTGACTTCACCGCCACAGTCGGAGATAGCGAAACCAGCTCCTTCCTGAGCAATTACAGCCGCGCCGGCCAGCGGCTGTTCCGGTGGCCGGCTCCGAACGGCTATCCGGATGTGCGTGAAGCCTGGCAGAGCACCACCCCGCGGGCGATGACCTGGCGGTTGAGCAGCTGGTTGATCGACTGGGACGACGCCAACGGCAACTATTTCCTCGATGTGGTCGGCCAGACTCCGGCCAATTTCCGCACCGCTACCGAGATCGCCGACTTTTGGATCGGCCGGATCTTCTTCCACTCGATCTCCACCGTCGACCGTCAGGAATACATCGACTTCATGGCTCAAGGCTTCAACCCCGACATCGATCTACCGATCGATTCAAGCTCGAGCGTTGCCGACCGGCTGCGCTCGATGGTCGGCCTGATGTTCATGGCCCCCGATTTCCTCTGGCGCTGAGTCCGCAGAATCCACGCTAGCCAAAGATTCAGGAGATAGACCAATGTCACAGACTACTCGCCGCGGATTCATCGTCGGCTGCTCAGCGGCCATCGCCGCCATGTCCGGCTCACGTTTCAACACCCTGGCTTTTGGCAGCCCTGGCGACCAGAATTGCGAGATCCTGGTCAGCATCTACCTGCGCGGTGGCGCCGACGGGCTGAACATGGTGATGCCCACCGCTGGCGTCGATCGCGGCCACTACGAAGCCGCCCGACCCGACCTGGCAGTGCCCAACAGCGGCCCGGACGCCGCCTTGCCATTGGGTGGCGGCTTTGGCCTGCACCCTTCGATGGTGGCGATCCACGACCTCTATCAGAGCAACAGGCTGTCGATCATCCACGCCGTCGGCATGACCTCGGATCCTTCGCGCAGTCATTTCGACGCGCAACAGTTCATGGAGCTGGGCACTCCGGGAATCTCCAGCACCAGCACCGGTTGGCTGACCCGACATTTGCAGTCGGCGCAAAACCTGCCAGCCGAGATCGTCATGCCCTCGGTGGCGCTGGGCAATCTGCAGCAAACCTCCCTACGCGGCAGCTTCGAGACCGTCAACATGTCCGACCCCGCATCCTTCAATCTCGACACCGGTCCGTCGACTTGGCGCAGCGCCCAGCGCACCGCGTTGCGACGGCTCTACCGGCAGGGCAATTCCTATCTGCACGAAACCGGCCTGCAGAGCCTCGACGCGCTCGACATCATCGAACTCAACGTCGACAGCAACTACAGTCCGGCCAACGGCGCAGTCTACCCAGGCGGCACCTTTGGCAACCATTTGGAAGCGATCGCGCAGTTGGTCAAACTCGACCTCGGCTTGCGAGTAGCCACCATCGACCTCGGCGGCTGGGACACTCACAACGGCCAAGGCAACGGTGCCGGCGGCTATTTCGCTGGCCATGTGGAAGACCTGGCGGAAGGGCTCAAGGCTCTCTACGTCGACCTCGATGGCTCCGGCGCCAACAACTACACCTCACGCTTGACGGTGGTGGTGATGAGTGAGTTTGGTCGCCGGCTGGCGGAGAACGCCGACAACGGCTCGGATCACGGCTTCGGCAACCTGATGTGGGTGATGAGCGGCAACGCCACCGGTGGCCTGCACGGCCCCTGGCCGGGCCTGCACAATGATCAGCTGTTTGACGGTGCCGATTTGGCGGTGACCACCGACTATCGCCAGGTGCTCTCAGAGATTCTGATCCGGCGCATGGGCAACAACCAGCTCGGTACGGTTTTTCCCGGCCTGCAAACCTACCAGCCACTGGGCATTGTGCAGGGCCCCGACACGCCGCCGATCTTTGGTGAGGACATCTTTGCCGATGGCTTCGAGACCGGCGACACGGTCAATTGGACCGCTGCCGTCGGCTGAGCCATCAATGGCCGCTAGGACTCGGGGTAAGCCACAGCCCGTTCGGGTCAATAATCAAAGGGCGCTACTAGCTCGGAAGTGCCTGCGCCGGAGGTGGCTCCCCAATCTCATCGGCTCGGTGAAAGAGACGGTAGAGTACTGGCAAGACAACCAGGGTAAGGGCGGTTGAGGAAAGAATTCCGCCAATAACAACGGTAGCGAGGGGGCGTTGAACCTCGGCTCCCGCCCCCATGGCGAGGGCCATCGGCAGGAAGCCAACCGAGGCGACCAAAGCTGTCATCAGGACAGGGCGCAGGCGGGTTCTGGCCCCGACGCGAATGGCCTGTTCGAGCGGCGTGCCTTCCCCGCGCAACTGCCGGATGAAGGAAATCATGACCAAACCGTTGAGGACCGCGACGCCGGAGAGAGCGATGAAGCCGACCCCAGCGGAAATGGATAGTGGTATGCCCCTTAGCCAGAGAGCGACCACTCCGCCGGTGAGTGCCATGGGCACACCGGTGAAGACGAGGAGCGCGTCTTTTAGCTCTCCGAAGGTCGCGAACAGCAGAAACAAGATCAGAAAGAGGGCCAGCGGGACGACGACTTTCAGCCGCTTCGTCGCCGACTGCAATTGTTCGAACTGCCCTCCCCAGTCTATCCAGTAGCCAGCGGGAATCTCCGCCTCCTCGGCGATCACTTCTCCCGCCTCCTCGACGAAGGATCCGATGTCGCGTCCCCGCACGTTGGCAGTGACGATGATGTGGCGCTTGCCGTTTTCTCGGCTGATCTGGTTGGGGCCCGTGGCGAGATCGAAGGAAGCCAACTCGCCCAGGGGCATGAAACCAGGGGTAGATGACGCATTCCCGTTCATTCTTCCGGTTGCGGTATTGGGAAGCAGGACCGGGATGCGCTTCATTGCCTCCATGTCACTGCGGAGGTTCTCTGGCAAGCGCACGATGAGATCGAACCGGCGGTCGCCCTCAAAGATCTGGTTGACACCCTTGCCGCCAATGGCGATCTCGATAACATCTTGGACATCGCCAACATTGAGGCCATGGCGGGCCATCAGCTGGCGATCCATCTGAATGGTCAGAACCGGCAGTCCGGTGGTCTGCTCCAACTTGACGTCAGAAGCGCCGGGGATGCTCTCGAGGATCTTCTCGATGTTTCGGCCGAGTCCCAGCAGTTCGTCCATGTCGTCGCCGAACACCTTTACCGCCACGTCGCTTCTAACCCCGGCGATGAGTTCGTTGAACCTCATCTGAATAGGCTGGATGAACTCGTAGTTGTTTCCGGGCACCTGTTTGAGTTCTTCCTCCATGTTTGCGATCAAGTCGGCCTTACTGCGCCCAGGATCAGGCCATCCGGACCTAGGCTTCATCATCACGTAGATGTCAGCAACGCTGGGAGGCATTGGATCGGTGGCAATCTCCGCCGTTCCGATTTTCGCAAAGACATAGTCGACCTCGGGGAGTTCCCTGATTTCTCTCTCCAGCACTTTCTGCATCTCGATCGCCTGGGTGAGGCTCGTCCCAGGAATGCGAAGTCCGTGAACGAGAACATCGCCCTCGTCCAGGCTCGGAAGGAACTCACTTCCCATCCCTGCGGCGATGAAGCCGCTGCCGAGCACCAACAGGCACGCCCCTGCGACGACGATAGCCCGGTGCCCTAGCGAAAACTCCAGCGCCGGGACGTATGCCTTCTTCATCTTTCTCATGACGAAGTTTTCTTGCTCCGCTACCTTGCCGGTGACGAAGATAGCGACCGCGGCCGGGATGAAGGTCACGGAGAGGATCATCGCCCCCAAAAGCGCCGCGAGCACCGTGAAAGCCATGGGTGTGAACATCTTCCCCTCGACGCCTGTCAGAGCCAGGATCGGCAAGTAAACCACCATGATGATGATCGTGCCGAAGATGCTCGGCCGTGCGACCTCCCGCGTCGACTCGAAGACCACCTCGAATCGTTCGGCGCGGCTCAGCAAACGGCCTAGGCGGCGCTGGTTGTCGGCCAGGCGGCGGATGCAATTCTCCACGATGATGACCGCGCCATCGACAATGATGCCGAAATCGAGCGCCCCGAGGCTGAGCAGATTACCGCTCACCTTGTTTGTCACCATCCCGGTGACCGCGAAGAGCATCGACAGTGGAATGATGAGGGCGGTCAGAAAGGCGGCGCGAAAGTTTCCCAGGAGGAGGAAGAGGATGACAATGACCAGAGCAGCGCCTTCAAGTAGGTTGTTCCGAACGGTCGCGATCGTGGCGTCGACAAGATCTGTGCGGTCGTAAACTGTCTTGGCGATGACACCGTCGGGAAGCGTCAGGTTGACCTCCTCGATTCGTTCGGCGACTCTCTGTGACACCGTCCGGCTGTTTTCTCCCATGAGCATGAAGACTGTGCCGAGGACCACCTCTCGACCATCCTCCGTTGCAGCTCCTGTCCGAAGCTCTTTCCCTAGGATGACCTCCGCTACATCCTTCACATAGATGGGTACCCCCTCGCGTTGGCTGAGAACGATGTTGCCGATTTCCTCTAACCCGCGAACTTGACCCGGGGCGCGAATGAGATACTGCTCGCCGCTATGCTCGATGTACCCGGCACCCACATTCGAGTTGTTCTTGCCCAGAGCTGCCAGCACATCCTGGAATGTGAGCCCATAGGCGATGAGCTTGGCGGGATCCGGTGTTACATGAAACTGCTTAACAAACCCGCCGATCGTGTTGACGTCGGCCACTCCGGGAACGTTTCTCATTTGTGGGCGGATGATCCAGTCCTGGATAGTCCGGAGGTCTGTCAACGTGTATGGAGTCCCGTCCTGTTTTAGTGCCCCTTCCTCTGGTTCCACCGTCCAGAGAAATATCTCGCCCAGGCCCGTGGCAATCGGCCCCATCGCCGGCTCAATCCCTGGCGGCAACATCCCCTTGACCTCTTGGACGCGCTCGTTAATGAGTTGTCGGGCGAAGTAGATGTCCGTCCCGTCATGCAGAACGATGGTTACCTGCGAAAGCCCATAGCGCGAGATGGAGCGTGTGTAGTCGAGCCCAGGAATACCGGCCATTACCGTCTCCACTGGGAAGGTGATTCGTTGCTCGACCTCCAGTGGAGAGAACCCAGGGGCTTCGGTGTTGATCTGAACCTGCACGTTGGTGATGTCTGGTACGGCATCGATGGGAAGCCGCTGGAAGTTGAAAGCCCCCAAGAAAGCGATGGCAAGTGCGCCCACCAGGACGAACCACCGGTTGCGGATGCTGAAACTCAGTATGCGTTCGACCATGATTTCCCCTGTTCCTTACAAGTAATGGCTAGGGGCGCTACGCGCCTCTCCCAGCCGCTGGAACGGCTAGTGATCGTGGGTTGCACCGGACTTCAAGATGTCGGCCTTGACAAGGAAACTGTTCTTCGAAACGTACCTCTGGCCCGCGGAAAGACCGGCCAACACTTCCACCCACTCGCCATCCCGCCGACCTAGTTCCAAGGGGCGGGCTTCGAACAAGTCTCCGTCCTGGATAAATACGACACTCCAATCCCGTAGCTGCTGGATCGACTCGGGCCGAACGGCCACTGGGACGGTGGTCTCCTCCCGGACGAGTTGGGTCGTGACGAAGACGCCGGGGCGCCACACCCCCTCAGGGTTGGGTATCGAGACGTGGGCGGTGGCGGTCCTGGTTTCCGCCCCGAGGATGGACCCCAGATAAGACACTGTTCCCGAGGTCTCGATGCCCAGCACGTCCGACTCCACTCGTACCTCCTGACCGACGCGAACCGATTTCAGATCCTGCCCGTACACAGTGACCTTGGCGAGGACCGTGCTCAAGTCCGCAATCTTGAAGAGGTCAGCATAGCCTTCCACCACTTCTCCCAGGGCGACATGCTTCTCGATCACGACACCCCGGATAGGCGCACGGAGTTGGTACCGTGCCAGATTCGCTTGCTGCCTGTCGGCGAGGCCCTTGATCTCCGCCGCTAGGAGTCCCAAGGACCTCAATTTCTGTTGGGCGCCATCGGTGCTGATTTCGGCTTCCTCAAGGGTTTGCTGGGCAGTCAGGTACTCCTCCAGCGCGGATATCCTTTTCGCCCAGAGCTGCTCTTCCCGCTCAAAAGATGCCTGAGCAAACTTCAGCTGGTGCAGAGCCTGGATAAACACCAACTTGGAATCTGCGAGTTCTTGGCTATCGATGACGGCGATGACCTCTCCCCGCGCTACCGCGTCGCCCAAGTTCGTTCGCACTTCCGTGACCACTCCACTGAAGCGCGGCACGACGTGCGCCACCCGGTCGGGATTGAGGGCGATCTCACCGGGAAGCTGGAAGGCGAGCCGCAGGCGGGCGGGCCCCGCCTCTTCGACGACAATCCCAGAGTCACTAACGGCTTCCGGGCTCATCTCGACCCGCGCTTCGATCTGGGAGTACCCCATGCGGTAGGTTCTTCCTCTCCATTTCGCTTCGATTTCAACAGCGAAGGAATGCGGCTCTTCGACCACTTTGTCTCCGAGGAGATATCCACCCTTTGGCTGGAAGGCGATCACATCAACTCGGCCACCCAGCCTTTGGAGATGGATAGTCAGCTGCACCTCTTCCGGAACAATTTCCTCGCCGGCTTCGTACAGGTAGACTCGGAATTCCGGGGGCACGCCACTCTCGTAGATGGTGACCTCTATCTGGAGGTCCTCTTCTGCGAGGAGCCGACCCCGGTGGGGGCCTTTAACCGCATCTGCACTGACCTCTGGCGCAGCGGTATTCCGTGGTCCTGTACCGTTCCCCCCGCAAGAAGAGAGAAGCGGCAGAGTCAACACCGTTAGCCCGAGAAGTACGCGCTTGGCAGCCGTTCCGTTCATTCTGATCATGGCAAATCTCCGTCTTGTGTTGGCTCTACAGAATCGAGCCGGACGCCGATGAGGCGTTCCACGTCGACCACTGCCTTGTGGTAATCCTCAGCCACCCGCAAGTATTGACGGCGTGCCTCGAAAAGGATTCGTTGGGAATCGAGAACGTCCAAGAGGCTGAATCTCCCAAGTCGGTATCCTTCGTTGACGGCCTCGAAGGCATTCTGCGCCCCTGGAAGCACGGTGTTCCGAAGGGCCGTTACTTCCGAATAGGCCGAGGAGAGCAGCTGGTAGCTCTCGGCCAGAGCGACTCGCAGGCGAAGTTCCGTGGCACGGCGTCTCTCCGCCGCTCGCTCCACTTCAGAACGCGCTGCGAGGACTTCACCTTGCTTGCGGTCGAAGAGAGGAAGAGGAATGGAGAACCCAACGAGGAGAGCGTCGGTGTCTCGACCGAAGGTCTCGTAGCGCCTGACTCCGGCTCCCACCGTCAAATCTGGGACACGGGAAGCCTTCGCTAGGTCGACCTCCGCCTGGCGGAATAACACCTCCCCTGCCGAAAGAGACAGCAGCGGATTCTCAACGAGAAGCTGCGTCAATCGCTGGAGGGCCGGAAAGGTAAAGAACGTATCGAAATCACCTACGACAAATCTAAACAGCGGCTCCGTGTTCCCCCAAGCCGCGGAGAGAACCTTGCGGGACGAATCCAGCTGCCGCCGTGTTCGATCGAGCCCTATCCGGGCCGTGGAGAGAGCCACGTTCGCTTTGATCTCTTCGACAGGAGATTCCTTTCCAGCCTCTACTCTTGCCAAGACCGCGTCGGCGCTCTTTTCCGCGAGCTGCACTATCTCTTGCGCGAGGACGACGCGTTGCTGTGCGCCCAACACTTCGATGAACGACCTTGAGACTCGGCGCAGGAGGTCGAGACGCTCGATCTCGTAGGTCCACTCGGCCAGGTCTAACTCAAGAGCTGCAACCTGCTTTCTTGCCGATCGCTTGCCACCTAGCTCGACCAATTGCCCGAGTTGAATCGTCGTCTGAACGCCGCCGGTGATGTCGTCTCGTCCCGTCCCCAGGTTTTCCACCAGCGTGCTCAGAGACGGATTGGGGAGGAGTCCCGCTTGGAGGACCCTGGCCTCCTGGGCGCGCACGCCCCAGGCGAACTCCGCAAGGTCCGGACTCCGGAGAAGCGCCAGAGCTATAGCCTGCACGAGTGTCAGCTCCTCGGTTGGCTCTACCGCTTCTGGAGAGCCCGATTCGCGCTCTTCCAGAGAAGATCCAAGAGCCGCAGCCGTGCCCGGTGGGTGCGGTGATTCCCACCTTCGCAAGTTTGGTTCCTCCGCCAGAGCAGATGCTGCCGGCGAAGAAAGTAGCAGTAGGAAAAGCCCTGTCCCGCTTAGGAAGCAGAGTCTCCTGTCACTTCGAAAGATCATGCTTCTACCTCACTCCTTGGTGGATGTTTGGAGGCGTGAACTCAGGTTCAAGCGTCGCCCATCAAGCCTCGCCGACGGGCTATTCGATGGATGTCGGCCTCTGCGTGCTGCAAGACTTGGGAGTTTAGGGCTAGCCAGATTCCCGGATTCGAAGCACCTCGAAGGGGGCTTGTCTAGCACTCACGCACTCAAGGCGGCGACGGAGTAGCGATCCTCATCCAAGGCTGTGAGGAACTCGGCTACCGATTGCCTTTTTGGGATTCCTGGGCCGCCAAGAGGGCAGCAGAGTTGTCTCCGAAGAAGCGGTTTCAACGAGACGAACGCATACCAGCTCCCTTCTTTCAGGGTTTGAGAGCCGCGAGTCCAAGGCAGGACTCGTCGCAACCGACTCTCAAATCAGAAGCGAACAGTGCGTCGTAAACAGCGGCGGCGGCGGACCGCGCCGAGCAAGCCACGTTGACGCCCTGGATCTTTCGATCAAGGCAGCGGCGGGAGCTTTCGTGGGAAGGATCGCGTCCAGGGAACTCAAGCTCGGGCGGGGCGGCAGACTTGGTCCGCGTGCGGTAGCTGGGTGCTCGTGAGTCGGCGCGGTAGCAACATCGTGATGATGACCATGCACCACATCCTGTGCTAGCTCCGCTATGGAGAGATGGTGCCGCTCATCGCCGAGGGGATGATGATCGAAGGCCACATGAAGGCCAAAAGCTAGTGCGCTTGCCCCAGGGGCGACCCACAGAATCACGAGGACCAAGGCGACAAGAGGGTGGAGAAGCGAACGGCTCACGGACGCGACTATCTCAGGACGGTGGGTCGTAGTCAAGAATGGCGGCCAAACGCTCCGGTTTTCAACTCCGGCCGTGTAGCAGTCCTCCACCGGTCGGCAGGACCCGCGTGCGTGCGTGCGTGCCAAACCCTCGCAACGGACGGCGCGGCGCTAGCCGGGCACTTGGTGCAAGCGCAGTCCGGCAGGTCTGCCTGATGACTGGCGGCTGTTGGTCTTGCCTGGACTGCATGGCCTGCTCCCATCCCAAAAGGTGATAGAACCCTGCGGCTCGCGATCTAGGTTAGCCAGATCTGACCGGCTCTGTTGCCGAGTGCTACCCCTCCAGTGCCCTTTTACATAGCGACCGGTGTCTGTTGGTATGCTAAAAGCATCATGGGCAGGACGGGAACAAACACCAGTCAATCAAACACTTTCGTGGTGTGCCCTGGGATGAAATCAGCACTTAGCCTGGGCCTTGAAGCGCGTTGATTACCGCCCTTTCAGGGTCACGTTTCGACGCGGCCTCTTTTCCTGCCAAACCCCCTGGCCACCCAGCCGTACTAAACTCCGTAGTAGGGTTCTGGGAATACTCGCGGTGACTCGCTTCCTCCCGTCTGAGCCACCCACTTCCTATTCCTGTTCCGGCGCGGTTCGTGACCGCCGCCGGACGCTTCCCTCGCCAACTGGCCGATGCCAGCCAGACTGCTCGTTCCAAGTGCCGACCGCAACAAGGAGCCCTCATCATGCTCGGCGACACCAAGACCCTGGATGCTTCGGAACTTCCCCCCGCGACTCACCCCGACAAGGATAGCGACCCCTTGCCGCGCGGTGCCCAGCTGGGCCGCTACGTCATCTTGTCGCCGATCGGTCTCGGCGGAATGGGGCGGATTTACTCTGCCTACGATCCCGAATTGGAGCGCAAGGTAGCGCTAAAAATACTGCGCCGCCGCCTCGCTCACAGCGGCCGCGAGGCCAGAATTCGATTGCAACGCGAAGCGCAAGCGATCGCCCGCCTGACCCATCCAAACGTAGTGACGATCTTCGATGTCCAGTTGGAGACCGAGCCCGCGTTCTTGACCATGGAACTGATCGACGGCAATACTCTCGATGTCTGGTTGGCCGAGCGGCCGCGCACCTGGCGCCAAATCGTCGAGGTTTTCCTCGCCGCGGGCCAAGCCTTGGTGGCCGCCCATGACGCCGGTATCGCCCACCGCGACTTCAAACCTAGCAACGTTATGCTGGCCGCCGACGGGCGGGTCAAAGTGCTTGATTTCGGGCTCTCAAGAGCTGCTCCCGACTCTCCGAATCCAGCTTTGGGCGACACCCACTCCAGTCCCCTTGAACGCCGACTGACCGACCCCGGAGTCACCGTCGGCACTCCCGCTTACATGGCTCCAGAGCGTTACCACGCCGACGACACGGGTCCTCTGGCCGACCAGTTTGGCTTTTGCGCGGCCTTCTTTGAATCCCTCTACGGCGAACTGCCTTTCACCGGTGACAGCCTTGCGGAGCTGCGCCACAATGCTGAACACGGCCGATTGCGCGAGCCGCCGGTAAAGTCGCAGGTACCGACCTGGTTGCTGCGCTTGCTGAGACAGGGCCTGGACGCCGACCCTCAGGCCCGTTTCGACTCGATGCGCAGTCTGCTCGAAGAGCTCAAGAGTGGGCTGGATCGCCGGTGGCTGCGGGACCTACCCGCTTGGGGCGCCGCCGCTATGGCTTTGTGCATACCGCTAGCCTTCGCTCTGGAGGCCCTCGACAACGGCACCTATCGCGACCAGGATCTGCTCTACCGCGACAGCACCGCCGCCCGCTTGGAAGCGATCTGGAATGAACACAGCCGGACCGAGCTACGCGCCGTTTACACCGCGACCGGCGGGCTCGAAACCCCTCAGCTCGACCACCTGATCTCAGACCTAGATGCCTATGCCGGTGCCTGGCGGACCACCCTGGACCGCGCTTTCGAAGCCACCTATCTCGACGGTGACCAGTCGCAGGAAGATTTCGAGCGCCAAGTCGCCTGCCTCGAAACCCGGGTTCAGGAACTCGACGCCTTGCTCGCCTTGGCCAGAACCCAACAGCCCGGCACGCCGTGGCTATCGACCGCCCACCTGCCGGGACCGGCTGGCTGCCTCGACTGGCTAGCGCTGTCGGCACTGGCAGCGCCACCCGACCCGGCGGCCAAGGACGGGGTCGAGAAACTGCGGGCGCAGCTCGCGCGAGTGCGAGTATTGCTCGCCAATGGTCGCTGGGACGAGGCCTTGGCGAGCGCTGAGTACGCCGAGCGAGCAGCTCGCGAGTCTGCCTATCAGCCAGTGCATGGCGAGGCTCTGATGCAACTGGCCCGGGCTCGTGGCCGCATCGAGGGCCCGGAGAAGATGGTCGAACTGCTGCTGGAGACCGTCGCCCTAGCGCACGAAACCGGCGATGGCAGACTGCTCGCCTGCTCGATGAGCTACTTGATCCAGGCCTATACGGCCAACGGCGATTCACCCTCGGCGCACCAATGGGCGCGTTTGGCCGAGGCCGCTATTCACCGTCTCGGCACCCCGCCAAGACTGGAAGCGCGGCGACTCTACTTGCTGGGTTTGGCCTACGGTTTTCTCGATGAGGACTACCAGACCGGTAGCGAGCTAATCGGTCGCGCGATTGCCCTGGCACCTAGCGAGACCCACATCGAACGCTCCACCCAGCTGACCAATCTGGGCAGCCTGTACATCCTGCTCGATCGGCCCGAGGAAGCGCTACAGATGTTGCGCCAAGTCGAGCCCGACGGACAGGTGCTCAATGCCAAGCATCACCCCGGCTTTCACGTCTACCTCTGCGCCCGCGGCGAGGCGCTGCGGCTGCTGGGCAAAGCAGAGGCGATCGACTACTTTCACCGCTGTGCCGAGCAGCGACGGTTGCTCCTGGGCGAGAACAGCCAGGCCACCGGTGCCGCTCTCGCCCGCCTGGGACAGATTCTAGAGCAACACGGATCGGCCGCGGAAGCACGCCCCATTCTGCTCCAAGCCGCCGCCGGCCTGGGCAATTCCGAGATCGTCAGTCCATACTGGGCGCCCTACGCACTGGACCTCGCAGAGCTGCTCTTTACCCTCGATATCGACCCTGCTGGCGCCCGCCACCTGGTACGAGCAGCCCGCGCTGGCTTCGAGCCCGAGGACGATCCGGAACTCTATCGAGAACTCGACGCCTGGCTACTGCGCCGGGCGGAGTGAAGTACTAAATCCGCATCAACACCGAGCCGTAGTGCAGCCCTGCGCCCAGAGCAGTGAAGGCCACCAGCGAACCTTCCGCGGCCAGGCCGGCCTGGCGTGCTTCATAAAAACACAAGGGCAGGGTGGCCGAGGTGGTATTGCCGTATTTCTGAATGTTGTTGAAGACCTTCGCCGGCGGCAAGCGCATCTGCTTGGCGGCTGCTTCGTTGATGCGCAGATTGGCTTGGTGCATCACCAGCAGATCGAGATCCTCAAGCCCGTAGCCCGCCGATTCGAGCACCTGGCGGGTGACTTGCGGCATCTTGGTGACCGCCAACTTGAACACCGACCGCCCTTCCATAAAAGGAACAGTCTCACCACGAGCGATCATTTCCGGGGTAACGAAGGGCCGATGTACCGAACCGCCACCGGGGACATGCAGGATCTTCATGTGAGCGCCGTCGCCGTAGAGGGCGTGGCCCAGGATGCCGCGATCGTCGGCGGCGTCCGAAGCTTGGAAAACCATCGCCCCGGCGGCATCACCGAAGAGCACCAGCAAGTGACGGAACTGGCTGTTCCATTTGAATTCTTGCTCTTCGAGCGGTTCTTCTACGCGCCCGTAGAGCACGTCCCAGGTGCGCTCGGAAAAAGGCATCAGACTGGTGTGAACATCGGTGCCGACCAGCAAGACGGTCCGCGCCACGCCGCTCTTGATCAGCATGTCGACCATCTGCAGGCCGTAGGCAAAACCGGCACACTGCTGGCGAATATCGAGCGCCGGCAGGGCATCGAGTCCTAGCTTGTGCTGAATCAGGGTGGCGCTACCGGGGAAGTAGTGATCCGGGGTCATCGTCGCACAAACCAGATAGTCGACCTCGGAGGCCTCGATGCCAGCATCGGCCAGCGCCGCCCGCGCCGCCGCCGTGCCGAGATCGGAGGAGGCCACTCCCGGCTCGACATAGAAACGGGTGCGGATGCCGCTGCGCTCGCGGATCCATTGGTCGTTGGTGTCGACAATCCGCGACAACATGTCATTGGATATTTCGAGCGGTGCGACCTCGACCCCGCAGCCTTTCATGACAGCCCGACTCTGTGCCATCTAGCCCCCTGTTCTTGCGGCACCGCGGTTGCGCCATGCCTGGTTTCTGCAAAATTGGATTCAGAATCTACCGCGGCGCTGCAAGCGACGGCGCTTGGCTTCTATCGGGTCGAGGATCTTCTGACCAGTGTAGAGAACCGTCAGATCGCCCAAATCTACAAATCGGTAGCGGTGGTCCGGATGCTGACCATCGAGCCCCGGCGCGGCGTCTTTCGAGTAGTTGAAGACTTCGAGTGGCGGTAGATCGATCTTGTCCAACGTCTCGTAGGTGATCTCCTCCGGCTCGCCATAGATCACGAACACCGTGCCGCGATCGGTACGGCTGCCAGGGTAGGCCTCTTGAGTAAATCGTTTGTCGGCCTCGACCACCCGTGCGGCGTAGATCTGTCGGGGAGTCTTCTTGAAGACCTCGGTGCCCTTGTTGCGCTGAGCCCAGAAATCCTCGATGAAGGCGTCCGCTTGCTCATCGTCGGTCAGCGCTAGGTAGGCTGCGATCTCGTTCTCTGAAGCGATTCGCACCACCGGACCCACCAGCCAATGGGAGTAGTCGACACCGAGCAGAGGGTTGAACAACTCCTCCGCGGTGGGCGGCCGTTTGCGCTTCTTGCCCCGTTTGGCCTCGACCGGCACGGCCACCCAAGTGATCACCAGCACAGCGACCAACAGAGCGGCCAGCCAGCTACCGTGTTGCTGGCCCGGCGCTCGCCGCCAGCCTCTAATTGCGACGCAGGAGATCGAGAAATTCTTCACGGATCGGACGCTCGTGGAAAATGCCGCGGATCGCCGAGGTGACAGTCACACAGCCGGGTTTCTTGACTCCCCGCATCTCGACGCACAGATGCCGCGCCTCGATCACCACCATCACCCCCAGCGGGGCGAGCTTTTCGTCGAGGAAGTTGGCCACCTGCTCGGTCAGGCGCTCTTGCAGCTGCGGTCGCTTGGCGTAGAACTCCAACGTCCGCGGCAGCTTCGACAGGCCGATGATGGAATCGGTGGGCACATAGGCGATGTGGGCATGGCCGTAGAACGGCACCAGATGGTGAGAACACATGGAATAGAAAGGAATCTCCTTTTCCATCACCATGCCACTATATCCCTCGTCATTGGGAAAGCAGGTCACCTTGGGTTGGCTGCCTTCCTGCAGACCACTGAACATTTCAGCATAGAGCTTGGCCACGCGGATATCGGTCTCGGCGAGATTGGGATCGTTGAGATCGAGACCAAGTTCGGTCAAGATCCCGCGCACGTGGTCGGCGATTCGCTCCAGCCGCTGCTGCTCCGCCGGCTCTAGCCCGGCCAGACGCTCAGGGTTGATCTGCCGGGTGGGGTTAGCATCAATCATCGTAGATCAGTGTCTCCATCGGTCGATCTTATCCTACAATGGTGGCTCTCGATTCGGCGGACAGCGAGTCCGCGCCGATGCCCGACGACCAACTACAGGGGACCCCCGATGGCCGACCTGCGGATCAAATACTGCGTCGTTTGAAACTACCGCCCCCGTGCCGCCGGTCTGGCGGCCGAAATCAAAGAAGGTTTTGGCTTGGAGACCAAGTTAGAGAAGGGACTCAGCGGAGCCTTCGAAGTCACTTTCCGTGACCAGCTGATCTTCTCCAAGAAAGCCCTGGGGCGCTTCCCCAAGGACGGCGAAGTGGCGACTGAAATCGCCAATCGGCTGGCCTGAAGCGACCGGCTAAGCGGCGTCAGCTCAGCGGCGCGCGAAACGAGCAACTCTGGCCGGCGGTCTCGCCAACGTTGACCGTCAGCACCTCGACTTGGCTGCCGACCAGCACTTCGGCGAGTTCGCGCCAGAGCATCTGCGCCAACAGCTCGATCGAGGTGTTGGCCAGCTTCAAGGTGAGAACATCTTCAGCGGGGAGCAGATAGCGGCGCTGGCAGTAAAGGACCTCGACGCCGTCGCCGACCTTGGAAACCCGTAAATGCGGGCTCTCGGTGGGAATCAGAGTCAGGCTGTCGAGGCGCTCACAAGCGGCGCGGATACGTTTTTTGACCACCACCAGATCCGCCAACAAGCCAAACGCATCCAGTTCACGGCCTTCAAGATCGGCGGTGACTTGGTAATTGTGCCCATGCAGAGTCTCGGCATCCTGCTCCCCGAAGAGGGTGAAGTGGGCGCAGGAGAACTTGAAATCTTCTTTGGCCAAATGCAGAGTGAAGCGGCTCTCTTTGGTCAACTTACCCATGCTCAACCTCGGCGGCGACCGCGTCGGTCTTGTGAGCCAGCCCGAGCGAGGCCCCGGCGCTGGACTTGGCCACCAGCTGAGCGACCACTTCCATGTGTCCGGTTTGCGGGAATAGATCAAGCAACACCAGGCTGCGCAGCTCATACGTCTTGACCAGCCGCTTGAGATCGCGAGCCAGGGTGGCGGCATTGCAAGAGACGTAGGTCAAGCGTTCAGGACGACGAATGGTGAGCAAGCTGACCACCCGCGAACTAAGGCCGGCTCGAGGCGGATCGACCAGCACCCGGCTGGCGCCCTGCGGCAACTGTTCGATCCAAGAGTCGACCGATTGCCCGATCACCTCGATTGCCGCGTCCGGCCGCTGTTTGGCGTTGGCTCGTGCGTAGCGGGTGGCGATCCGGTCGCTCTCGACCGCGGTCACCCGCGAATAGCGGTGAGCCAGCGGCAGGCTGAACAAACCCACTCCGGCATAGAGGTCGAAGGCAAACTCGCCACTCCATGGGCCAATGGCCCGGTCGACCAGCTCGGCGGAGAGCTGCAGATGACCCTGGAAGAAACAGCGAGCATCGAGCTGGTATTGGAACTCCCCCACGGTGATCCTCAAGCGCCCGCCGGGCAATCCGGCAATCGGCGGCGCGACGGCGATCTGCTGCTCATCGCCGAGCAGCAGATCGATACGTCGGGGGCCACCGCTCTGCAACAAGGTCGGCAGCTTGGGCAACAACTCTTCGAGCGGCGCGGCCAGCACCGGACAGCTGTCGACCGCCACCAACTGATGACTACGACGGCCGAAATAGCCGGTCTGGAAACCGCGTTCAGGGCTCTCGGCTATCTGAAGCTGGGTCCGACGACGGTAGCCCCAAGCGGGCCCGGCCAACACCTCGACCTCGGGCGGGGCGCCAATGCCGCCGATGCGCCGCAAGGCTTCGCGCACCGCCGCCACCTTGTACTTTAGCTGCGTCGCTTCTTCCAGATGCTGAAAATCACAACCGCCACAGCGCTCGAAATGGGGACAAGGCGGCTGCCGGCGACCCGCGCCAGGAGTGAGGATCTCGACGATCTCCGCACGGCCAAAATCGGCTCGGCGTTCGACCAGTTCGACCGTCAAGCGGTCGCCCGGAGCCGAGCGCGGAACGAAGATGGGAATACCCTCAAAACGACCCAGCCCCTCGCCACCAGCGACTATTTGGTCGATGGTCAGCTCGAGCTGGTCTAGATCCGCCAATCGTTCCCGAGCCCGTCGCCGACGCGGCCGGCCCGCTCGCGGCCCACTCGAGCGCGGCTCTCTGTAGTCAGTCGACATTGCACTCAGTCGCCTAGAGACCCCACACCGTGCCGCCTAGATCTCGCGATAAACGAAACGGCGAATGGGGTCGAGTCGACGGCTGACGCTCTGCCAATCAGGGTCGATCCGCCACAAAGCCGCGGCCACCGACGAAAGCAGAGAATTACCGTCCTGGGGAGTAAAACAGAAGCCATGCAGATCGCGCCCGTGACGCAGCGACAGAGTCGGCAGCACCACCACCACCTGCGACAGGATGCGGCCATAGTAGCCATGGTCGCGGCCGAAGCTAAAGATCAGGTTGGCCTCCCGCTTGTCGGTCACCGCCACCAAGTGGTTGGCCCGCAAGCGCCGCGTCACCTCCTCGAGGGTGAAGTCACGCGACAACTTGAGGTTGAACCACAGCGAGTGCATGTATTGAGTGTTGAGCTTGACCGCGCTCGAGAACAAATCAAGATCCTTACCCAGGGTCTGGAACAGAGAGTGGGCATCGCGCGCGTGGTGGGTGCCAAACTCGGGGTCATCGTGCTTGCCGACGCTGGGCGCGGGAATAAAGCTGCCCACCTGGGTGATGTCGTTGGCGCGCCGCATACAAACGAAGGAAGCCTGCTCCAGAGACAAGCTGCCATCGTCTTCCCCCGCCACCGTGTTGATGGTCGAGGTGATGCTGTGGGTGTTGCAGGAGACGATCTGCAAGAAACGGTCTTCGGCAGTATCCAAGGCACCGTCGTTGACGCCGCGGGCGTAGGGTTTGCCGAAACCAAACTCACTGCCTTGAGCGAGGAAACCCCGAGGCCCTTCGAGGGCGTTGTAGAAAGTCTCCTTGTTCTCGTTGCCCGCTGGCGTGCAGTCGATGATCACGGTGGCCCGTTCGAGCGCTTCTTGGGCCCCATAGGTGACCTCATGCCCCATCGACTCGAACTCGTCGCGGCGCTCGCGATCGGTGGCCAGCTTGGCACCGCGGGCCATCAGATGGTTGATCTTGGCGCGATCGCTAATCAGCGGAGTGCGCTTGTGAAAGGTCACCTCGTCAATGCCGAGGCCCTTCTTGAAATCGGTGAATAGGCCGATCAGCGGCTCGCCGATCGTACCGGTACCTACGATATGAACGATGGTCTTCATCACGGTCCTCACTCGGCCGCAGGTTGGCCGCCAGGGGCATCGGACAAGCAGTCCTGGCGGTGGTCGCTGCCGGGGTCGGCAGCAGGCTGATTTTCAC
Organism: Candidatus Multivoradales bacterium; assembly: GCA_965248925.1. Classification (GTDB taxonomy): domain Bacteria; phylum Acidobacteriota; class Thermoanaerobaculia; order Multivoradales; family J023; genus CBDFLE01. The sequence continues at coordinate 1,521,927 of CBDFLE010000006.1, forward strand.
TGCGAAGTCCGTTTTTTGCGGCATCCCGGACGGCGCGAGACTAGCACACCGGAGCTACCAGCGCGCCACTGCGGAAGTTCATCGATCGCTTCTGCCGCAGCCTTCAATGCCCTGATCCGGCATGCCGCTCGCCGCCCCGCCAATTCTTATCGCGGCGCGCATACTCGTCGAGATCAGCGGGCACCTCGAGGTGGGTGCGGGTGACTTCGCGGTCGCAAGTCTCGTTGTCGCACTCGTACGTGTAAGTATTCCAGCCGTCACCCCGGGGCTGGAAATGGCTCAGTGTCTGGTAGGTATCGCAGTGGCCGCATTTGACCGAGAGATTGCGGATGTTGATCTGACTATGCCCACTCGTGTCGAGCGGCGGCTTTTCGACTTCATTCATATATCTCCCAGCGGTGCCCTCGGCATCCGTCGAGTCCAGAGTCCGTTTGTTGCGAGCTGTCATCCCGATCTAGATCGTCCTGGAATAGAATCCGAGCTGGGATCTTAGAAACTCTCAGCACCAGAGTCCAATGGCCCAAGCCCAGGCAAAAAGGGCAGGAGCGGACCATCTAGCGAACTAGACCTAGAGCTGTATTGATATTATTCTCTAAGAGGGTTGCAGCCCGACCCGGAGACGACGATGAGAAATGCCCATGAACCACCCGGCTACCTACCGCCCGCGCCCGTGCCGCGGCGGCCCACCGTGCTGCTGCGCGGCCTGCTGGTGCTGATCTACCTGCTCGTTTGCCAGCAGTCGTTGATTGCCGACAGCGCGATCGACGACCGTGCCGTTGACGACCGTGCCAGCGAAGACCGTGCCAGCAAAGACAGCGCAGCCAATCTACCTAGCTTGAGCTTCTCCGACGAAGCCTCGGTCGCCTGGGTGTTGGTGCCGGTCACGGTGCGCAATCAGCGCGGCGATTTGGTCGAGGATCTTGAAATCAGTGATTTCCGGCTGCTGCTCGACGAGCGGGAAATCCTGATCGAGAGCTTCGATCACGGCGGCGATCAAGCAGTCAGCCTAATCCACTTGCAAGACTTGTCGGGCAGCATGGCCAACGGTACCAAGTTGGCGGTTAGCCGTCAGACACTGCGCTTCTTCCTCGATCGGGCCACCGCTGGCGACGAATTCGCCCTCGCTACTTTCGCCGCCGGCCGCACCCGAGTCGCAGTACCCTTTACCGACCAGGTAAGTCTGCTGCGGCAGCAAATGGACCAGTGGAACGGCTGGGGAACCACCGCTCTGCACGACGCCGTCGCCTGGTTACCAGACATCAAGACCGCCGGCCGCAACCCCAAGCGTGGCGCCCTGCTGCTAACCGATGGCGCCGACAACGCGAGCCAGCTCGCGCCGGCCTTTGCTCGCCGGGTGGTGCGCCAAGCCGAGCTGCCGATCTACGTGCTCGACCTGAGCGGCGGTCCACGGCCCGGCGAATCCCGCGCCAACCGCGAACTGCTGCGGCGCCTGGCCGCCACCAGCGGCGGTCGCTACTTCTCCATCAACACCAGCACAATCGACCCCGACGCCACCACCACCGAGGCCTCGACAGCAGCCGGCTGGCTGGCAGCCTGCCAAGCCATAGCCGAAGAATTGCGCTACCAGTATGTGCTCGGTTTTCAAACCCGCGCCGACGGCGGCACCGCCTACCACCCGCTGCAAGTGCAGGTGAAGCGCTCACGACTCGCCGTACAACACCGCCAGGGATACCGCGGTTCGTTGCCCGGTACGCTGCGCCCGGCTCGGCTCGGCCGACGAACCTCAAGTCACCAAAGCCCGCCACGGACGCCGCTTTTGATGTCCGCGCTCGGCGACATTTTCCCGGTCCGCAACCCCACCCCATAGAGGAGCCTGTTGATGAACAAGTTGATGAACAAGCTGTCATTGCTGTCACTCGTCCTGCTGTTGCTGACCTCGGCCGGCTGCGCCAAGCGCGGCTGGGTCAGAGCTGAGGTCGCCCAGGTGCACCACCGAGTGGATGACGTCGAAGGTCAAATCGAAACCAACCAAGGCCGCATCAGCGCCCAAGAAGCCGCTCTCACCGAGGTCTCCAACGATGTCGAAGAGCTATCCTTGACCGCCCGCGAAGCCCTCGAGCGGGCCCTCGATGCCGGCAAGCTGGCCCAGGGCAAACTGCTCTATGAGGCAGTGCTGTCAAACGACAAAGTGCGCTTTGATTTCAACCAAGTCGACCTCGGTCCGGAGGCCGCGGTGGCCCTAGATGCTTTCGCCGAGACCCTCAAAGGCTACGAGTCGCAGATTTACATCGAGATCCAAGGGCACACTTGCTCGGTCGGAGCTGCAGATCTCAATTTGCAACTCGGCCAGTCGCGCGCCGAAGCGGTGCGCCGCTACCTCAGCAGCCAGCACAACCTACCCCTGCACCGCATGTCGGTAATCTCCTACGGCGAAGCGGCGCCGATTGCCGACAACGACTCGACCGACGGCCGGATGCGCAACCGGCGGGTCAACTTGGTAGTGCTGCAATAGCCCTCGGCAGCCTCCGTCCGCGGTCCGCCCGCGATCGTCCGCGTGCTAGCATGCGGCCATGCAGGTACCTGTGCCGAAGAAGGCTCCAGCAGCCGTTGAGCCCCCACCGGGGATCTGCCAGCAATGTGGCGGGACCGGTTGGAAAATAGTTGCAGATGGCGGCAACGGTACTGCTGTCGCTTGCGATTGCAGCAAGAGTCGGCGCGGGGTCGACCTCTTAGCTTTGGCGCAGATTCCCCAGCGTTACCAGCATTGCCGGCTGCGCAATTTCAAGACCGACTACTCGGAGTCGCAGCAGGCCAGCAGTCTGACACGGGCCCGAGAGGCGAGCGAACTCTACGTCCGCGACTTCGTCCCCGACGGCCGCGGTAGTACCACCGGAGGGTTAATCTACGTCGGCCCACCGGGAGTGGGCAAGACCCATCTGGCGGCCGCCGTGCTGCGCGAATTGGTGGAGCGCTACCGCGTGCGCGGCCGGTTCGCCGAGTTCACCGACCTGCTGCACCAGATCCAGGCGACCTTCAACAATTCTTCCCGGCGCACCCGCGAAGAGATCATGCGACCGGTGATCGACGCCGAGATTTTGGTGCTCGACGAGCTGGGCGCGCAGAAGCCCAGCCAGTGGGTGATGGATGTCCTCTACCTGATCATCAACACCCGCTACACCCGCAAGCTGCCGACCCTCTTCACCTCCAACTTCGACCTACCTAGTACAGCTACCCACCAGCGCGACGGTAGCGCCAATCTCGACACCCGGATATCTGCCCTATTAGTCAGCCGGATTTTCGAGATGGCGCGCAAGGTCAAGGTGAGCGGCCTGGACTTCCGGCGCGAGGTCAAGCACTTTCAGAACTTGCCCGGCAAATGAGCGGCCGGCGCTAGTAAGCAGAAACCGCCATGCAAGCTGTCCGCCGAAAGAGCTACTTCGCCTGGCTCGCGATGCTGCTGTGGCTGCAAGTCGCGCTGCTGGTCACCGGCCCCCAAACTCGGCTCGGCGCCCAACAGACGGCTGCCACTCCGCCAGCCCCGGCTCCGACGCTGCGCCCCCCGGTTGCCACCCCGCCAAGCCCAACCCCCGCCCTCAATCAGCGACCGCGGCGAGACGACGAGGGGCGCTTGCTGGTCCGCATCGGCTTGGCCACCGACCTGGAGCAATTGGAGCTGCCCTGCTGCCGCTATCCTTGGGTTCTGCAAACCGCCCATGGCGAGCCGATCTCGGAACCGCGCCAGAGGCTGCTGATCCACCCTGGCGGCAGGCTTGCCGAGCGGGCCATCTACCGCTTGCAGGTGACCGCCCTCAAGGACGAGTTGCAGGCTCGCGGCGTTGCCACCAAACTCAGCGACAGCACTGGCTTGCCAGCCGAAGCGGTGTTCGACGCCGGCACCGATCTCTATCGCGTCCGGGTGGGTCGTTTCGCCGACCGAGCGGCGGCCGAGCAAGCGCGGGGCGGGCTCGAGGCCCTGGGAGTGGTCGGCGCCTGGATCGCCACCGAGGGCGGCCGCTTGGAGAATCCCACTCTGCGCCTGGTCGAAGGCAGCGAACAACGCCAAGTGTGGGGCCGTTGGCTGAGCATCGTTCCCGGCGCTGGCCGCGAGCTCATCGACCTCGACCGCCGGGGCCGCTTCCGGGGCCGGGTATTGGTTTTCCTCAACGAGCGAGGTGGCCTAAATCTGATCAACGAACTTCCGCTCGAAGACTATCTTCGCGGCGTAGTACCGAAAGAGATGGGGCCCGAACTTTACAACCAGCTCGAGGCGCTAAAAGCGTTAGCGGTGGCAGCCCGAACCTACACCTTGCGCAACTTGAACGGCTTCGCCAACGAGGGATACGACCTTTGTTCCTCGCCTCGCTGCCAGGTCTACGGCGGCGCTCGAGTCGAGCATCCGACCTCCGACCGCGCGGTAGAAGAAACCGCCGGCCAGGTGGTGTTGTATGGCGAGCATCTGGCCGAGACCTTCTACAGCTCCACCTGCGGCGGCCACACCGAGAATGTTGAAGTCGTATTCCCCCTCAAACGGGGCGGCCATCTCCGAGGAGTGCCCTGCCTGGAAGAGGGAGTTCGCACCCTGGCCGGCAATAGCCGCGTTGGCGAGCGCTTCCCCGACGGCCTGATGGGTCAGCTGCTACCGCCGGCAGATGGCCCCCGGCAGCGCCAGCTCTCAGGCCGCTTGGAACAGTTGGCCCGGCTCGCCAACCTGCCGGTCCCACACGACCAGCTAGCCACCCTCGACCGGAGCGAGCTGCGCCGCTTCCTGGGTTCAGTATTCGATCTCGCCCTCGACCCGCGCTGGTTACAAGGGCGCGAGACTGTCGAAAGACTGCTCGCTCACCCACCGGTTAGCTGGCCCTCCAGCGACCGCCGCTTCGTCGAGTATTTGCTCCACAGCGGCCTCTACGATTCGCCCGCGAGCGGTGAACTCAGCAGCGGCCAGGTCGAGACCTTGCTGTACCGGCTAGCCCACTACTTCGGAGTGTTGGAACGGCAGCCAGCCAGCTTTCTGACGCTCGAAGACGGCGCCCTCGAAGTGCGCTCCGGGGAGAGCTTTCAGCGCTTCGAGCTGCCGACCAGACTGGCGACCTTTGGCACCAGCAAGAGCGGCGGGCTACGCGCCGGGCCGCTCGCCTTGATGGCCGGCGACAAGGTAGACCTATATTTTTATCGCCATCAGCTGGTGGCCATCAGCCAGGCTGTTGCTCCTTCGCGGGTCGTCCTCGGCAAACGGCGACCGGTGGGTAGCTGGCGCCATTTCCGCTCCCGCACCCAGCTGCGCGAGTTAGTCCAGACCCGCTACCCGACCTTCCCCTTCGCCAGCTTTGAAGTCCTCGAACGGGGAGTCTCTGGCCGGGTTGGCAAGCTTCTGCTGGTGGGGGACGACGGCCGTCAACTGACCATCGAAGGCTTGCCGGTGCGCTGGACCTTCGATCTACCCGACACCCGCTTCACCCATCGCGTCGCTTCGCGCCGCGACGGCGAAAGCGGTTGGATGTTCTCCGGTTCCGGCTGGGGTCACGGCGTCGGCATGTGCCAGACTGGCTCCTTCGGCATGGCCATGCGCGGCCACAGTTACCGCGACATCCTCAGCCACTACTACACCGGCATTCAATTCGGCCGACTGAAATCACCGCCCGATCGCCAAACACAAGTGGCCAACTCGGGCTGAGAGTCCCCGCGCTGGCAGCCGCCATCACCCCATTCGGGATCAGCATTCGAATTCCATCGAACCCGAGGGGAAGGGGAAAGACGCAGAGAGATTAAATCTAATAGGCACGGCACGGGTCTGAGATGACAAGATCCACGGCATGTGTCTTGGACCTTGGCATAGCAGTCCGTCGGAGCTGGCTCCGAAGCTCCAGTCTGGGATTTCGATTCCTATCCGGCGCAGCGGCGAGACCTTCTGGCGCACCGCCGCCGCGGTGCTCGCACATGGTGAGCCGGGCAAGCTCGACGCCCTCATCCAGGGTCCGCTACGGGCGGCTGTCGCCCTGCGCTGGCAGCCGAAGAGTGGCCTCCTGCACGCAACCTGCACCTGCTCTTTCTTCACCCAATGGCGGGGGATCTGCGCCCACATCTGGGCAACGATCTTAGCAGCGGACGAGTCCTACAATTTCGGCGGCAGCTACACCAGCGACAGCTGGATTGATTCCCCAAGACAAGCGCTGCGACTGGCTCCAGGTTTCGAGACTCCGGCCGATCGGTGGAATTCCCTGGCTTCCTCAGACTCCACTGCCTGGCGGAAGCGCCTGAAGGACTTTGGCAGCTCGCTGCTAGAGCAGCTTCCCCGCCCTGAAGAGAAGACCTGGCCCGAGCAGCGGCGGATCTTCTACCTCCTAGACCTCGAGCGATCCAACCAACAAGATGCCGTGGTCGTCCAGCTGGGCTACCGGACTCCTCAACCCAACGGCGAGCTCGGTCTACTAGAGCTGAGAGTGCCCGAGGCAACGTCCGTGGGCCAGCTACCGGATCCAGAGGATCGTCTGCTGCTGGCGATGATCAGCGGCTCTTCAACGGAGGTTGGTTTCTCGGGACGGTTCACCCACTCCGCGGGCTCGCTAGAGAGCTTCTCAGTTCCCACGGTGATCCAAGCTGAGTGGTTGAAGGGAGCTGCTGACACTGGCCGCTTGCTAACGTTCGAGAGCGACTGCCAGGACGCCAAGCCGCTGTGCTGGGATCCGAGCGAAGCCTGGCGGATGGAAGTGAGAGTCGAGGAGCGGAGCAGTGATCTTCGACTCGCGGGCTACCTCGTTCGACACGATCAGGTACTGCCTCTGACCCAACCGGAGCTGCTGATCTCGACCGGGCTGGTCGGCGACCGGGGTCAGATCGCTCTGTTGGAGCGAGGCAAGAACTCTCCCTGGGTCCGCTTCCTCCGCCAACAGGGGGAGTTGCTGATCCCGGCTGAGCAGAGGCACCTGCTGGTCGAGCAGCTGCTCGGTCTGCCCGAACCGCCGGCGATCCAACTACCCGAGGATCTCGACCTCGAAGAGGCTCTCGGTGTCCCTCAGCCGCGGCTCGACCTCTTCGCCTCTTTCTCCCGATCGACGAGGAGAACCAATATTTTCGGTTTGTTGATCTTCGACTACGGTGACCAGCAGGTGACCTGGCGCGACCACCACAGGGCCATCCTCCAAACCGAGCCCCGGCGAATTTTGCGCCGCGACGCCGCAGCCGAGAACGAGTTCTTGGAGCGCCTCAAGGAGCTTGGAGCAAAGCCCGGGAGAGCTCGCCTCGACTACCGCGATCGGTACAACATTCGCGTCTACGAATTCTTCCTGCAAGAGCTGGAGGAGACGCTGTGCAGCGAAGGCTGGGTAATCAGGTTTGTCTCTGGACCCTACCGGACGAAGAGTTCGCTGAGCTTGCAAGCCACCAACCACTCGACTGGCTTCGAGCTGCGCGGCACGGTCAGTTTCGACGATCAAGTGGCAAACTTGCCCGAACTCTTGCAAGCCCTCCAATGCCACAGGAGTTTTCTGCACTTCGATGATAGAAGCATTGGCCTGATACCCAAGGAGTGGCCCACGAAGTTCTGCCCGCTGGTAGAGGTCGGAAACCTCTACCAGCGCTGCATGCGTTACGACCGCAGCCAGCTGGGTCTGCTGGTTGGGCTACTCAGTATCGTGCCGGACATCGAGATCGACCAGAGCTTGAATGAGGCTCATCAAGAGTTCGCCAGGCCTTCCCAGGCTCAGGCCGGCCAGATTCCAGAATCTCTCCAAGCAGCATTGAGCGAGGAGCAGAAGGAAGGTCTGGGTTGGCTGCAAGGCCTGTGCTCCTCGGGCTATGGTGGCTGTCTGATCGAGGACGATGCTGGAAGTAGAAAGGAACAAATCCTCGCCCTGCTGGAGGAGCGGCGTCAGTCTCTCGATAGCTCAACAGAGCGCCACAGGCAGCCGCCGAGGCCCTCGCTGATCGTCGTGCCCAAGTCTCTACTCTCCACCTGGCATCGCGAGATCGGCCGATTGATCCCCGAGGTTTTGCTGCTGACCTATGCCGGGCCTCGCCAGCATCGGCGGCGGCACCAGTTGGGGGTGTACGACATCGTGCTCACTACCTACCCCATCTTGCGGCAGGAGATCTCCCGCTTTGAGGAAATGAGATTCGACTACCTTGTGCTCGACGAGGCACAGGCGATCAAGAAGCACCAATCAGTCACCACCGAGACCTGCCGTGCGGTTCCAGCTCGCCACCGAGTGGCCCTACTTGGAAAGTCAGACGCTGATCGGCTGAGCGGTTTGCTGAGCATTCTCGACTTCCTCAACCCGGGCTTATTCGGCTCAGACAAGCGGGAGCGAATACCCCGGGGAATCCGCGTCAGCCGGCTCAGCGACCTGACCTCTGGAAGGGACTCAGAGCAGGCTCTCTGGGCCAACCTTCTCAAGCCCTTTATCCACCAAGCCAAGTAACAGGGATAACAATTTCGCTGCTGCTATTCGGCGAAGGGGAAAAAAGTCTGATTTAGAGCATTCACCTCAGATGGCAGCGGCAGCAGCAGCAGCAGCAGCAGGTAAGAATATGAGCAGCAGCAGGTTCGACTCGAAACCGCACCAGCTCCCGAAGCTGGCCCCATTGCTTCAAATCCAGATCCCGAGAGCCACTCAGCGGCGCGGAGAGAGCTTCTGGCGCTCAGCGGGGGCAATCCTCGTTGACCGGGCTCCGGGGCAGGTCGGTGCGGTTGTCTACGCCGTCGAGAGCTGCGCGGTTGCCTTGCGCTGGCGGCCGGAGAGCGGTCTCCTCGAAGGTACATGCACCTGTGCCAACTTCGCCCGACAAGGAGAGATCTGCGCCCATATCTGGGCAACGATTCTGGCAGCGGACGAGACGGGGAGCTTCGAAGAGTGGTTCGACACCCACGATGGCCCGGAGTCCGACGGTCTTGAGCCGCTCCTGAAGGCGGGCGGAGAGCCACCCACAGATCTTCAGGACCTCTTATCCTCTTCCGCTTCCGCCAGATGGCAAAATCACCTGATGGACTTTCGCTTCTCGCTACCCCAAGCCAAAGCAAAGAGAAGAGCCTGGCCTGATGAGCGGCAGCTTTTCTACTTGTTAGATCTCGAACGGTCGAATCAGCACGACGCGGTAATCATCCAGCTCGCGTATCGGACTCGCCAAGAGGATGGCGAGTGGGGCTCGCTCGAGTCAAGCGTAGCAGAACGCGAGACTATCGGCCGGCTAGCGGACGCTACGGATTGTTTACTCTTAGCGATGATTGCCGGCGCCTCGGCGCAACTCGGACACCGTGGGCACTTCAGCACCTCGAAGTCTAAGGGCTCTCCGGAGAGGCTGTTGGTTCCCGCGGCGGTCCAGGCCGAGTGGTTGCAACAAGCTGCGGAGACCAGACGCCTGCTGTGCTTCACCACCGAATGGCAGGACGCCGAGCCGCTGAGCTGGGATCCTGAGCATGCCTGGCGGCTGGAAGTGAGGGTAGAGGACCAAGGAAGCGCGCTGCTCCTCGCGGGCTTCTTGGTGGGGCACGCTCAGCTATTACCGCTCAGTACACCGGAGCTACTGACCACCTCCGGACTGATGGTTCTTCGTCGCCAAGCGACCTTCGTGGAGCAAGGCAAGGGTTCGGTCTGGATCAAATTCCTGCGCCAACAAGAGGAACTGTACGTTCCGGCCGAGCAGAGGTACCAGCTGATCGAAGCGTTGGAAAACCTACCGCCGCCGCCGGCCCTCCATCTACCTGAGGATCTACGCCTCGATCAGATCCTGGGAACTCCCCAACCCCAGCTGGTGATAGTCGACTCCGACCAGCCTTGGGGGAAAGAGACCTTCAACTCCTGGCTGGAGTTTCACTACGGCGAAAGGTTCATCAGATGGCGCTCCCAACAGCGGGGCATGGTGCAGGGCGAGCCACCCCGGGTTGTGCTGCGCGACCTCGAGGCAGAAGCGGGTTTCGTCCGCCGTCTGCAAGATCTTGGAATAGGAGGCCTGCGAAACGCTGACAAGTACTTGGGACTGTTTTCCCTGCCGCGGGCCGCTACTCGACTGCTGACGCTGATCGATACGCTGGCCAGCGAAGGCTGGTCGCTCAGCTTCTCCGGCGACCACCAGCTGGGTAGCTCCTTGAGCTTGCAGATCGCTGCCAGCTCAAGCGGCGGTTTCGAGCTGCGGGGTACGGCCAGCTTCGGCAGCAACAAGTCCGTCGAGTTGCCAGAGCTGCTACAAACCCTCGGTGAGGGCAAAAGATTTGTACCCGTCGATGCGAAAACCCGTGGCGTGGTACCCGTAGACTGGCTCACCAAGCTCGGCCCGCTGGCCGGGATAGGAGAGGTCGACGGGCATCGCCTGAGATTCGACAATAACCAACTGGGACTGCTCGACGCTCTCCTCTCTCTCGAACTCGGGATCGAGCTTGACGAAGCCCTCCTGCGGGCACATCAGCGCTTCGTCAAGCTCGGCCAGGCCCAGCCGAGTCCAGTACCCGAAACCGCTGAAGCTTGCTTGCGCGAAGAGCAGGAGCAATGCCTGGGCTGGCTGCATGGCTTACGCTCAGCAGGCTTTGGCGCCTGTTTGATCGAGGACGTTGGGGAAAGCGGCAAGGCGCAGATTCTGGCTCTACTGGAAGCCCGCCGGCAAGTAAGAGGCAACTCGTCAAGATCAAAAAAGCAGCAGCCTGGCCCTTCGCTAGTCGTTGTTCCCAAGGCCCTCCTCGCAAGCTGGAGTAACCAGATCGGCCTGTTCACCCCGCAGATGCGAGTGCTGACCTACACTGAGCCACCTCAGCGCCGGTTGCAGCACCTCCAGCAAAGTTGCTTGGCAGACCACGACCTCCTGCTCACCACCTATCCCATCCTACGCTCGGATATCTCCCAACTGGCCAGGGTGGAATTCGACTACGTGGTGCTCGACCAAGCACAGGCCATCAAGAGTGCCGGATCGGCGACCACTCGGGCCTGCCACTCGCTGACCGCCCGCCACCGCTTGGCCCTACTCGACACCCAGGCCACAGAGCGGTTGGACAACTTGCTGGGAGTTCTCGACTTTCTCAATCCTGGCCTCTTCGGCCCCGACCGGTGGCTGAAACTGCCCAAGGCAATCCGCACCGGGCGTCTCCCCAACCCAGCCACCGCCGAGCCCCAGCTCGCTCTCATCGCCAGTTTGATCCGTCCCTTCATCCGCTGGGCCGCGGGATAGGGCTAGGTGAATCACTACCCTTGCAATCTGCCGGTCGCACTTTTCATATTGCAAGAAATACAGAGGTACTTCAGCAGCTGACCACAGCTCTCTGGAACTCACAATCCACTGACAACAAAGGTCTTTTGTAGAGGCGCATGGCGTGCGCCCCTACACAGTCCTGCGAGCCGACACGCTGGCAACCACTTACTCGCCGTAGGGAACCCAGATATTCTTCACCTGGGTGGAACGGCGCAGCAGGTCGCGGCCGGCGGTCTGAGTGCGGTTGTGCCAATCGTAGCGCTTGCCCTGGCTGACCCAGGTGGCTTTGAGATTGCCCACTGACTCGCGCTCGACTTCAGCGCCGCCCTCGGACGAGCCGTAGAACCACATCGCCGCCACTTCGTCGTGTTGCGCCAGCACCGGTGATAGCTCGCCACGGCAGCCAGTGACAATGTTGATTACCCCGCCGGGTAGATCTGAAGTATCGAACACCTGGTAGAGATCAGTAGCCGCCAAAGGATGTCGCGACGAGGGCACCACCACCACTCGATTGCCCATCGCCACCGCTGGTGCCACCAGCGAGACGAAGGCCAGCAGCGGCGCTTCGTCCGGGCAGACGATGGCCAGCACCCCCCACGGCTCATGCATCGCCAGAGTGACGTTGCGCAGCGGCGTGGCGTGGACCTGACCATCGAATTTGTCCGCCCAAGCGGCCCAGGTGAACCAGCGATCGACCGCCGCCTCGACCTCGCGCGCCGCCGCCTTGGCCGAGCTACCACTCATCGCCCGCAGACGACCGGCCAGCTCGGCCGATCGAGCTGAGAGATTCTCACCGATGTAGTACAGGATCTGCGCCCGCAGATGCGCGGTGCTCTTGCCCCAGCCGGCCGCCTTGCGCGCTGCCTCCACGGCTTCACGGATATCTTTGCGGTTGCCAGCTCCGGCCTCGCCGACCAGGCGACCCTTGGCATCGAGCACCTGGTAACTGCGATCACCATCAGGGCGCTTCTGCTTGCCACCGATGTACATCTTGGCGGTGCGGTCGACCGCCGGGAGTGAGAAAGCGGCCTCCGGCACCTCGAGCACGGGCGGCGAAGTGGGCTTGGCGGGCTTGTTGAGCCGCCGCTCCCAGGCCGGACGCAGATACTCCCACAGTCCCTCCCGACCCCCTTCGCGGCCGAAGCCACTCTCGCGATAGCCACCAAAACCGGCGGCGGCGTCGAATAAATTGGTGGAATTAACCCACACCACGCCGGCCACCAGCTGTGGCGCGATGTCGAGGGCCAGGTTGACGTTCTCAGTCCAAACGCTGGCGGCCAGGCCGTAGCGGGTATTGTTCGCCAGCGCCACCGCTTCTTCAGGGGTGCGAAAGCTCATCGACACCAGCACCGGGCCAAAGATCTCGACCTGAGCAATCGACGCCGCTGGGGCCACCTCGGTGAACAAGGTCGGCGGGTAGAACCAGCCCTCCTCGGGACACGCCCACGACGGCTGCCAACAAGTCGCGCCCTCGCGCCGCCCCTCCTCCACCAGCCGGCTGATCTGTTCGAGCTGCACCGGCGCGACAATGGCGCCGATGTCGACCGCCTTGTCGAGAGGGTTGCCGACCCGCAGATTCTCCATCCGCGCGCGCAGCTTGGCGATCATCCGGTCGTGAACCCCCTCGTGCACCAGCAAGCGCGAACCGGCGCAGCACACCTGGCCCTGGTTGAACCAGATCGCATCGACCACCCCTTCGACGGCGCTATCGAGATCGGCATCGTCAAAAACGATGAAGGGCGACTTGCCGCCGAGCTCCAACGACAGCTTCTTGCCACTGCCGGCGGTCGACCGGCGGATCAGCCGCCCGACCTCGGTTGAGCCGGTGAACGCCACCTTGTCGACATCGGGGTGATTGACCAGCAACTCGCCGGTGCGGCCATCACCGGTGATGATGTTGACCACCCCCGGCGGCAAGCCGATCTCTTGCAAGATCTCGGCCAAGGCCAGCGCCGTCAGCGAGGTGTACTCAGCCGGTTTCAGCACCACCGTATTGCCGGCTGCCAGCGCCGGGGCAATCTTCCAGGACAGCATCAGCAGGGGGAAATTCCACGGGATCACCTGCGCCGCCACCCCGAGCGGCTCATGGTCGGGGAATTCGCTGTCGAGCAGCTGCGCCCAGCCAGCATGGTGGTAGAAGTGCCGCGCCACCAACGGGATGTCGATGTCGCGGGTCTCGCGAATCGGCTTGCCGTTGTCGAGGGTCTCGAGCACCGCTAGCCGCCGTGAGTGCTTCTGCACCTGGCGAGCGATGGCGTAGAGAAAGCGGGCGCGGGCGTGGCCGCCGAGCTTCCACCATTTGGGCTGCGCTCGACGCGCCGCCGCCACTGCCCGATCGACATCCTCCGCCCCGGCCTGAGCGACCCGTCCCAACAGACCCTTGGTCGCCGGATTGTGGCTGTCGAAGACCTCGCCACTTGCGGGCGGCACCCACTTGCCGCCCACAAAGAGGCCAAACTCACGACCATGGCGGTCGAGCCAGGCATTGGCATCGTCGGCACTCTCGGGGGCCGGCCCGTAATTCATCGTCTCGTAGGCTTCGAGGACACTCACGGCTTCTCCTTCAGAGGCGCATCCAATTCTCGGACCGAGGCGGCACAAGACACTTGCGGCGAGGCAGACTATGGTTCATCGCGAGTCTACCGACTCTTACGCCATCGGGTGCCTGAAGAAGGCCGAATAGCGTCCGGTGGCGTGGTGCTCGAGCTGGCGCTCGATATCGGCGAGCAGGCTGGAGGCGCCGTAGCGGAACAGGTCGGGCTCGAGCCAGCGGCGACCGAGCTCTTCTTTCATCAAGATCAGCCAGGCGAGGCTTTGCTTGGCGGTGGAGATGCCGCCGGCTGGCTTGAAGCCCACTTGGTGGCCGGTGCGTTCGAGGTACTCGCGGATCGAACGCACCATCACCAGGCTAACCGGCAGAGTGGCGTTGACTTTCTCTTTGCCGGTGGATGTCTTGACGAAATCGGCGCCGGCCATCATCGCCACCAGGCTGGCGCGGTAGACATTGCGCAGGGTGCCGAGTTCGCCGGTGGCGATAATCGCTTTCAGATGCGCTTCGCCGCAGGCCTGGCGGAAGCTCTTGACCTCGTCGTAGAGTTCTTGCCACTGGCCGGTGAGCACTAACTGACGGGTGACGACGATGTCGATCTCACTCGCGCCGTCGGCGACCGATGCGCGGATTTCCTCGATGCGTTGCTGACGCGGCGACAAGCCGGCCGGGAAACCGGTCGACACCGCCGCCACCGGGATGCCGCTGCCGGCGAGCGCTTCGACCGCGGTGGCCACGTAGCGATGGTAGACGCACACCGCGCCGACCTTCAGATCCAGCTCGCCAACACCTATCTGGCGCAGCAAATCGCGGCGCACCGGCCGCCGCGCCTTGGCGCACAAGCGGCGCACGCGTCCCGGAGTATCGTCCCCCGACAGGGTGGTCAGATCGATGCACGAAACCGCTTTCAGCAACCAGCCGGCCTGGTGATCTTTCTTGACGCTTCGCCGGCCGCCGAGAGTGGCGGCGCGACGTTCGACGGCGCTCTTGTTGACTCGTACGTCACGCAGCCAGTCGGCCTGGAAGGCGATGCCAGGGTTGCGCACCAGGGTGTGCTCGGACGAATCCTCGGGGGCGCGGACTTGCGCCAGACGAACGGGTTCGGGAGACATTTCCATTTCCTCTCGGCCAACTTCAGCGTTTGCGTCGGATAGCAGCGGCCAACCATTCTAGCGCAGTCCCAAGCACTGCACCCGCCGGTGGTACTCTGCCCGCCAATGCGCCCCGATTTCTCAAAGCTACGGCACTTCTGGCTGCTCTGGGCCTTGTACTCGCTGGTGGTGGCGATCCTCTTGTTCGCCATCTTCGAACTGGGTATCTTCGCCCTCTCCCGACAGCCGCAGTGGCTTCGCTCCTGGGGACCCAAGCGAGCCCTGCGATCGGTCTATCTGCAGCGCCGCGAGGTGATTCAAGCCAGTGCGCAGTGCGCCCGCTGGGATGAGGAGCTGAGCTACACCCTGCGCCCCGGCCAATGCCGGTTTAGCAATGTCGAGTTCTCGACCGAATACCGGATCAACCAGACAGGATTGCGCGACGATCGCAGCTCGCTGGTAGGGCCGCAGGTAATTGTCCTGGGCGACTCCCACGCTATGGGCTGGGGGGTCGAGCAAGAGGAGACCTTCGCCCAGTTACTGGAACGCTCGACCGACCTGCGGGTACTCAACGCGGCCATCTCCTCCTACGGTACCGCCCGAGAGATGCTCATGCTGCGCCGCCTCGATACCAGCCAGCTGCGGCTGCTGGTGGTGCAGTATGGCCAGAACGACTTCCACGAGAATGGCTCGTTCCTCGGAACCGATGGTGAGTCTAAACGGCAGCCACCGAAGCGCTTCAAGCGTAGTGTCGACCAGCACCTCAAGAACCGACGCTACCGACTCGGCCAATATCTACTCAGCTGCCTGCGCCTCGAGGACAGGCCGGTCAGCCTGCTGCCGGCACCGCACCGAGACGGTGAGGAAGCAAAACGATTTCTCGATGTGCTGCTAGGCGCCACCGCCCTACCGCCAAAGGTCCCAGTGCTGGTTTTTGAGATCAACGGCTATGCCCGCAACGACCGCGGTTTCGGCAACGCTCTGCGCCGGCTTCTAGCCGAACGCCAGATCGAACGCCAGATCGAGGTGATGAACGTCGCCGACTTTCTCACCACCGAGCACTACCATGTGCTCGACGATCATCTCGCCGCCGCCGGCCACCGCCAACTGGCCACCGCCATCGAAGGGCGCCTCGGTTCTCTGCTGGCGAGTGCCGATTCTGAGCCCGGTGGTCAGCAGCCCGACTGACACCAGCGCGGCCCGCCCCGATCCAGGTCGGCCGCCTCCACGGCTCTCCTGAACGGTCGTTCGGACGGTGTTGAGGCGTTGCCAACCAGGTCGAGCGTCGATATCATCCAGCGGTTTCCGCTGCCTTGGGCCGCCTTCTCCGGCCACCTGAAAGACACAACTCAAAGGACATCGCCGTGGATTTTTCGCTCACCGAAGACCAACTCGCCGTCCAAGAAGCGGCGCGAGAATTCGCCATTGGCGTGATCGATCCGATCGTCGATGAAACTGACGAAAACCAGCGCTTCCCTCTTAAGGAGATCCTCCAGGCAGGCGAGCTGGGCTTTCTCGGGGTGATCTTCCCCGAGGAGTACGGCGGCGCCGGACTTGGTTACGTCGAGTATGTGCTGGTGATCACCGAGTTATCGATCGTCGACCCTTCGGTTGGCATCTCGATCGCCGCCCACAACTCGCTGTGCTCCAACCACATCTACAAGTTCGGCAGCGAAGCGCAGCGCCAGCGCTGGTTGGTGCCGCTGGCCAAGGGAGAGAAGATCGGCGCCTGGAGCCTGACCGAACCCGACGCCGGCAGCGACGCCGCCGGCACCCGCAGCCGTGCAGAGAAAGTGGACGGCGGCTGGATCCTCAACGGCTCGAAGACCTTCACTACCCACGGCTCGGTGGGGGATGTCTGCGTGGTCTTCGCGGTCACCGACCCGGACGGCCCCCGGCACCACAACATCTCGGCCTTCGCCATCGACAAGGGTACCGCGGGCTTCCGTCCCGGCAAGAAGGAAAACAAGCTCGGCATTCGCGCTTCCGACACCGCCGAGGTGGTGATGGAGAACTGCTTCGTCAGTGACGACAGCTTGCTCGGCGAGCGCGGCGACGGATTTATTCAAGCCCTAGAAATTCTCGACGGCGGGCGGATCTCGATCGCCGCCCTCGGCCTGGGCACCGCCAAGGGGGCTTTCCAAGCGGCCCGCGACTATGCCAAGCAACGGCAGCAGTTCGGCAAGCCCATCGCCCAATTTCAAGCGGTGCAGTTCATCCTCGCCGAGATGGCCAACCGGATCGCCGCCGCTGAGATTCTGGTGCTGGCAGCCGCCCACGCCATGGACCGTGGCCAGTCGGTCAGTCGCTTGGCCGCCCAAGCCAAGCTCTACGCTGGCGAAGCGGCGGTGTTCTGCGGCGACCAAGGGGTGCAGATTCACGGCGGCTACGGCTTCATCAAGGACTACCGGGCCGAGAAGTTCTACCGCGACTCCAAGATCTGCACCATCGGCGAAGGGACCAGCGAGATCCAACGCCTGGTGATCGCTCGCCAGCTACTGCGAGGCCAATAAATGATCGGCAAAATCGACCATATCGGCATCGCGGTGCGCTCGATCGATGAAGCCAGGGGGCTCTATGAAGCCCTCGGCCTGGAGATCGAGCGGATCGAAGAAGTTCCCCAAGAAGAGGTCCGGGTGGCAATGATCGCATGCGGCGACAGCCATATCGAGCTGCTCGAACCCACCGCGCCCAGTTCGCCGATCGCCCGCTTTCTCGAGCAACGGGGCCCCGGCATGCACCACCTCTGCCTGGCCAGCGACGACATCCAGACCGACGACAGCCGCCTCCGCGATGCCGGCCTGCGGGTGTTACGCCCTGAACCAACCCGCGGCGCCGGTGGCTGCTGGGTGCAATTCGTCCATCCCAAGAGTGCCGGTGGCGTGCTGCTTGAACTCTCGCAACCAGCGACCGACCCAGACCCCGTCGACTGATGCAGCCCGGTAGCGTAGTAGTGGCTCACCTGCAGAGCCCCAGCGAGAAATACTGGGGCCGCCTACTCGCCATCTCCGGTGCCGGAGTCACCCTGCGCGGCATCCACCTGGGGAGCTTCGAAGACTGGCTGACCGCCATCGCCCAAAAGGGCCAACCCGACCTCGGACTGGTGACCGTGTTCTTCCCCCTGCACCGGGTCGAGCGGCTGTTCCTCGACGAGCAGGTCGGCGAGGTGGAATCCTACGCCCAGCAACTCGAACGCCGTACCGGGCGGGAGCTGGACGATCTCCTGCTAACATGCCGCCCAACCAACGACCTTCCCTTGCCACCCGCGATGTCACCCAAAGCCCCGGCAATATGATGAGAGATCTCTGCCCGGCAGCAGAGAAAATGGCCGAGGTTGGCCGGTCGCTGGCCAGCGCCACCGGTTGCGACGCGGCTACCAGAATCCCCTTTCGCTCAGAATTCGACGTAACGCAAGAAGAACGCCTCGGGCTTGAGGGTGCCGCTGAGCAGCACGTTGGCTAGCTCGGGGGTGAGGGTAAACTGGCCACCGCGGGCACCGTTGCTGGCGGTCATCAAAATCTCGAGCCCGGCCAATGAGCTGGCCGTGCCTTCGCGCAGCTGCACTAGCGCGTTGGCACAGTCGCGCATCGCCTTGAAGACCGTCGCTTCGGTATCGGTGCCGATGTCGACCAGCATGAAATTCGGGCGACTACCCTGGTAGATGCCAAGCCTTTCTAGATCTTGATCGCGCAGGTAGCTGAGCAACTCAGTGGCCAGCTGCTCTTGGGGATAGGGCTCGCGCCGCAGCTTGCGGAAATCGACAAAACCGGCCACCGTGGCGGCAAAATCAGCCGGGTCACCGGCGACTCGGACCAAGGTCGCTGGCGGCTTGTTTGACGGTAGGGCCAGCTTGCCTCCGGTCCGCTGAACCAACTGGCCCAGGGTCTCTCGCTCAGCGGCCGCCTTGTTGGTTTTCAACTCTATGACTTGCCGCGTCTCGATCAATCTGGCACGGCCATAGTTGTCTCTATTGACCTCTTCGGTCTTGGCAATGTCGATTTCCGCCAGGTCGAGCACCGCTTCAACTCCGTTAAGCAAGGTCACATGGGCCTTGTCGCCGTCGACGCGGTACTCACCCTCAGTACTCAGCTGAGTACCGTCTTTCAAGAAGATCAGATAGCCCCATGCCGGACTGGTCACCCAAAAGGCACCCAGCAAGACGGCAAATAATGCCGTGAGCAACACTCTCACACCCTGATTCTTCATCGCCTGGCGAGTTTCTTCGGCCATCTTGTACTCTCCTGCTTGAGGCAGCGTTCGGGATCCGGAGCCTATGATAACCTGCCGCGCGCTCGGGGGTCGCCGACGATGATGCGCAAGCGCTGCTCTTCAGCCACCGAACCGTCCCGGAATTTTTCCAGATGACCTACGATACTTCCCGAGAAGGTCTGCTTCTACTAGAGGATGGCACCGTTTTCACCGGCTTTGCCAGGGTGCCGGGCACCGCTTTCGGCGAAGCGGTGTTCAATACCTCGATGACCGGCTACCAGGAGATCCTCACCGATCCTTCCTACCGCCGGCAAATCGTCGTCATGACCTTGCCCCATATCGGCAACTACGGCACTAGCCGCCGCGCCAGCGAGTCGCGGCGCCCCTGGGTTGAAGCCTTCGTCTGCCGCCGCTTCACCCGGCGCGCCTCCGGTTGGGGCAGTGAGCAGGACTTGCTGGACTACCTCGAGAGCCACGGTATTCCAGCCCTCGATGGCCTCGACAGCCGCGCGGTGGTGCGCCACTTGCGGACCCACGGGGCGATGCGCGCGGTGGTCTCCAGCGCCGTCGACGAACTCGATCGACTACGCGCCGAACTCGCCGCACAACCAGCGATGGCCGGCTTGGCATTGGTCGACGAGGTCACCAGCGAGCGGCCGGTCGTGGTGGAGCCGAGCAGCGGCGTAGCCCGCTTCCACGTCGCGCTCTACGACTTCGGCGCCAAAGCGTCGATCGCTGAGCAACTGGTCGAATACGGTGCCCGAGTCACTATCGTTCCAGCCCGCACCACGGCGAAGACGATCCTGGAATTGGGGGTCGATGGGGTCATGCTCTCGAACGGCCCCGGCGACCCCCAGCCACTCACCGAGATCATCGCCGAAGTGCGCCAGCTGGTCGACTCCGGCTTGCCTCTGTTCGGCATCTGTCTCGGTCACCAACTGCTCGCTCTGGCCCTCGGCGGGAGCACTTACAAACTCAAGTTCGGCCACCATGGCGGCAACCAGCCAGTGCGCGATCTCGACAGCGGCAAGATCGCCATCACCAGCCAGAACCACGGCTTCGCCGTGGAGTCCGACAGCCTGCCGACAAGTTGCCGGGTGACCCACCTGAATCTCAACGACAACACGGTAGAAGGTCTGGCCTTGGAGGGCCGGCCGGTGTTCTCAGTGCAGTACCACCCTGAAGCTGCTCCCGGCCCACACGATTCTCGCGACCTCTTCGGCCGCTTCCTCGGAAGCCTGCGCCCAGCGGCGGCAAAGAGCGCCAGTTGAGCCACCGAGCACTGCTGCGCGGCCGCCTACCGCTGCCTTGGGCTTTGGCCTGGCGCTACATGCGCGGCCAACGCAGCCAACTGCTGGGCTCGACCGCCCGCGCTGCCTTGCT
Source organism: Candidatus Multivoradales bacterium (assembly GCA_965248925.1). Lineage (GTDB taxonomy): Bacteria > Acidobacteriota > Thermoanaerobaculia > Multivoradales > J023 > CBDFLE01. The sequence goes on from CBDFLE010000006.1 coordinate 1,542,291, forward strand.
AGCCACTACTTTGGGAGTCATGGCGATGGTCGTGGCGATGGCACTGATGACCGGCTACACCGGCGAGTTGCGACGCAAACTGATCGGCTTGCAAGCTGAGATCGTCGCTCAACCTCTGGCCGCCGACGCTTTCAGCCGGCAGCGGCAGAAGATTGAGCAAGTGACGGCCCTGGCCGGAGTGGCACGGGTCAGCCGCGCAGCCTATGGCGAGGGCTCGGTCTCAGCCGGTGGTGAAGATCTGGCGGTGACTCTCAAGGGTATTGAGCCGCGAGTCGACCGAAGCTTCGGCGACTCGGCGGCGCTGCTCGGGGGCAATGGCGAGGAACCCGCAAACGCTGGCGACGGCCTGGCAAAGGCATTGATCGGCGCCGAACTGGCCCAGCGCCTGGGCGCCAAAGCGGGCGATCCGCTGCGTTTGGTGGTGCTCGGCATGGGTGGCCAGAGGGCCCGTTTCCGCTATCGCTCGATGCGGGTAGTGGATACCTTCAGCACCGGCTTCGCCGAGTTCGACAACAGCTGGATGGTGCTCGACCGCAGGGTGCTCGAACAGCTGCGGGGGGATACCGGAATCAACGTACTCGAGGTCAAGCTGGTAGACCCTGCCACCACCGACGCCACAGCCGCCAAGATCGAACAGTTGCTCGGCGCCGACTTCGTGATCTCGAACTGGCAGCGCCTCAATCGTGAGCTTTTTACCGCTCTGGCGTTGCAGGAGTTCGCCCTATTTCTGGTCCTGGGCCTGATCGTGGTGGTTTCGACCTTCAACATCGCCTCGACCTTGGTGATTCTGGTGCGCGAGCGCATGCGCGACATTGGCGTGCTCGGTGCCCTTGGCCTCGAAGGCCGCAAACTGTGGTGGATCTTCGTCACCTATGGGGCGATGCTCGGCACGCTTGGCATCGCTCTCGGAGTGGGCCTGGGCACCGCCATTTGCTGGGCGGTGACTTACTTCGAGATCGTTAGTTTTCCGCCAGAAATCGCCGCTATCTATTTCATCGACGCGGTACCCTTCCGGGTCGAGGCGGCGGATCTGATGGCTATTGTCGGCTTTGCCCTGGCAGTGACCTTCGCCGCCTCCACCCTGCCAGCCCTTGGCGCGGCGCGAGTGCGGCCAGCCACCGCATTACGCTATGAGTAGGCACCGCTTGGTTGCCAAAGCAGTGGCGGCAGAGCGGTGCTAGTTGGCAGAGCAGTGCTAGTTGGCAGAGCAGTGCTAGTTGGCAGAGCGGTGCTAGTGGCAGAACGGTGCTAGTGGCGGAGCAGTGTTGGCGGTAGAGCAGTGTTGCGAGTAAACCGCCACACGATACGAACTCAGCTCTGACGTTTGAGCTTGATGGTGCCGGTATCGAAGGGCTTGCCGTCGTCGAGTTCAGCATGGGTACCGCTGAACTCACCCCCGGTGACCTGACCCTCGAAGACGAACTTGCGCCGCTTGTACGAGTTGAAGACCTCCCCCTGCAGCGGACCGTCGATCAGGCTGCCCTCAGCGGTGCCTTCCCAGACCTTCGGCTTACCTTGCCAGTCGAAATAGAAGCTGACCGCCCAAGTATCCTCGCCAGTAGCCTTGAATCGCGCTTCGATGGGTCCCTTGACTCCCTGCGAGGTCCAGTTGAACTCGCCGGCAAGGATGGTGGCTTCGTCGGCCGCCAAACTCGAGAACGGAGCAATGGTCAGGAACAGAACAGCTGCTACCAAAAGGATACGGGTCTTCATAGGGCTCTCCAAGAATCTGCAATGGCTCTTCGCGCGTCTTCTTTGATACGACTGACAACGACCAGGGTTATCAGCCGCCATCGACCCAAGCGCTAAACCCGGCAAAGGCGGCACGACGAGCCGCGCCGGGTTTCACTTGGTCGGCCAGCGCCAAGCGTTGATGAGCCAAGCTGAGGAAGGTGCGCAGCGCTTTCAGCCGACGTTCGACCAGGCTTGGCGGGAACTTCAGCAACAGGTCGGAGAAGGCTTCCAGCGAGGCCAGTTGGCGCTCGGCGTTGCGGCGCTCTTGATTGAGCCGCCCGCTACTCGACGAGGCGATGTGGGCGCGGATAGCCCGCTCACCAGCAACCCCCGCATCGGCGGCGCTGATCTCGTCGCGGAGCGAGGGATCGGCCGCCAAGCGTTGGCGCACTTCCACCCCGTGCAAGCGCTCGCTACGCTCCAGAGCTCGTTGACGACCGAGCACCTGACTGGCGTAGAGAAAAACCACTTCCTGAGCCAACCGCACGGCCGAGCGTGGAAAGGCGCCACGGGTCGACGATTGCCGTCCCAGGGCCTCACCCACCAACGCCTTGCCGACATGGGCTTCGAGTTGCGCAGCGCTCGCTGGACGGCGGTCGCTATCGCCACGGACATAGGCTTCGATCTCGCTAACATCACCGAGGCCCGCCGAAACCGCCAGGCCAGCGTGGGCGCTGAGTAGGCTCAGGGCTTGGGGATAGTAGATGGCGAAGATCCTCAGCGGCTTCGCATCGTCCACCAACGCCGTCAACAGCGCACCCGGATCGGCACCGGCCAAGGCGGCAAGAAAGAGCCGCGGTGGATTGTCGACTACTTGCTGAGCACTCTCGCGGAGAGTCCGCGACAACGGCAGCAGCGGCAGCAGATCCTCTAGTTCGCCATGGCCGGCCAGCAGGGCCATCTCGTCGAGCCCTTCGTTGATCACTCGGCGCAGGCGACGAGTATCGCCGAAGAGCAACCGCCAGCCAGCCTCACCAAAAGCCAGCACCTGACGCAGGCTCGCACCGCCGGAAGCGCCGGCCAAGGCCAGTAGGCTCTGCCGTAGATCTTCTGTGTCGAGTTGGCTGGCCGCCTGCCCAGGCAAGGTGTCGAGGGCCCGGTGTGCCACTTTCGAAGTAGTTTCGCTAGCCAACCGACCGGGGCGACTCGCGGCAGCGACACGTAGAGCGTCGAGGCCAAAAGCGGCGGGCAACAACGCCAAACGACCCCAGGAATCTACCGCCGTATCGGCCGCCAACTGGCGCCAGCCATAGCCCGACGGCAGCCCTTTGGCGAGCCACTGCTCACCGGTTAGAGGGTTGCGCGGCGAGCTACCCTCGCCGTCAGCCGGCTCGGGTGCAGCCAGCTCGACACCGTGGGTGGCCAGTTGCGCGGCTTCCGCGCCGACCCGCGCCGCCTGCTGGTCGAGCTGCTGCGCCAAGCGGCTGGCGAGGCCGGCACCGGGCACCCACCCCTGCAGCGCCCCCGCCGTCACTCTCGCCGTCTTGGCCCCTACCTGCACTCCAACACACACCGCGCGCGCGGCGACGTTGGAAGACAGGGCCACTGAGCCGGCCAGCGACCGGCCGGCCTGGCCGAGCTGTCCCAGGCTACTGCTGAGCACCCCTTGGCCAAGCACCACGTCGTCGAGAGAAAGAAAGCTCTGGGCCGCCTTGGTAGCCACTTCTTTGAACAGGCTCATCGTCGTCCTCCACAGATCCTGGCGCGGGCCGCGTCCAGCGCTCCCCCGGCCTGCCGCAAGCTAGTGTCCCACACTAGCTTTCACCACCGAAGGGAAGGGTAGTATCGATGTCGACCGGCTTGGTATTGACGTTGGAAGTGGTGCCACCGTCGACTTGGATACCGATGAAGGGTGCTTCGGCCGAGGTTGAAATCTGCACCGAGACTTGGTGCAATTCAGCATCTTCACTCCATTTACCAAAGCCACCGAAAGTCACCGTGTCGGCCTCCCCTGATGCAGCGGTCGAGGTTCGCGAGTTGGTCGCTCGCAACCAGCTCAAGCGGCTGAGCTTGAATTCGCCGCCAGCGCTATGGTTGACGTACTCGAAAAAGGCCCGCTCCGCCGTCGCCGGATCGCAGGGGATCGAAAAGCGGTAGGAGAACTTCTCGCCGATCGACGAGGTCTTCTGGATCCAGGCTCGCTCGCCCCCGCCCTTTTTGCCGGTGGGACTGCACAGCACATTGCGAGCAGTGCCACCGACCATCGCTTCCAAACGCAAGAAGGGGTCGAGACGCGACTCCTCCACCACCACGAAGGGGGGAGTGCCATCGGCCGAGGGCGAGGGAAAGCGGAAGCCTTGCGGATAGGGAATGAAGACCTCGCCAGCAAAGCCAAACACCGTCTCACCCCCGGGACCGCGGGCAAAGCGCGCCGGCCCCTGATAGAGGAACGAATCGGCCGGTGTGCAAGGCTCGACCTTACCCAGGTTAACAAAGAGCTGCTGCACCACGAACGAGCGACACAGCAACTCGCCCAAGATGCGTCCGCTGCGTAGATCTATAGCTCCGATCGCCAGATTGTTGGGATCCAGCGACGACGACAGCTTGGTCTGGTTATAGGTCACGCCGCTAGGAAAAACCAGCTGCTCGTTGAAACCCACCATGCCGCGAGCGGTGCCCGGAGGCAGATAGGGCAGGGGCTCCGGATCGGGGCTTAACAAGCCGCCAGGCGGCAGGAAGCTCAGCGCTAGCGGCACGGTGTCCCCTGAACGCGGCCCAAACTGCATCCGCAACCGCCCCATCAAGTGCGAGCGCCCCGTGCCCTCGCCGCCCAACTCGTCGATATTGAGACCGAAAACGTCGCCAAAACTAGTGTTATGCACCCCGGGCGAAAGCTCCATCACCGTGTTGACCGGAATCTCCGGCAGCTCCGCCGCGGGCAGCTGCGGCCCGAGATCCTCCTTGGTGGTCAGCACCAGGTGCGGATGCAGCGTCGTTCCACGAGCGACAATCGAGGCACACTGCAGCCGCGGATTGCCAAAAGGCAAGGGAAAACGGATCGGATCGCCGCCAAATTCCTTGCCCAGGGGCAAGAACAGGTGGCCGGCGAAGCTGAAATCGAGCCGCCCGTCCGAGCGCTGTTCGAAACGCGCCCAGGTCGAACCGGCATTGGGCGGCCCAGGAAAAATCAACGGCGCCGCCGGCAAATTGGGATTGACCCCAAACAATGTCAGCGTCGGAGTGTTGAGGAATAAGGTAGCAAAGCGCAGGTTGGTGACCACGCCGGTGTCGAGATTCAGCTCCCCCGAGGACACCAACCCCGGCACGTCCTGAACAAAATTTAGCTGCGATGGCAGCTTGAACATCTTCGGTGCCGCCAAGGTGCCGTCGTCACCCGCGAGTCCACCCGGCAGAGTGATTTCGAAGCGACTGATATGGCTGCTATCGGGCTCGGCAAAGCGAATTCTCACCTCTCCCTGCAAATGGCTGTCGGTCATCGCCAAGCCACCGAAGAAAGTGTTGCCACTGGCGCCAAAGGTCGGCAGACCTTCCAAGAATGGTTTTTCTTCAGGAAAGTCCACCGCCCGCAAGGCGTCGCCAAAATAGCTGCCGACCTTGTTCAACGACAGCGTCTGCTCCAACCCCTCGGGCAGCACCAGGGAAACCTCCAGGTGGGGATCGGACAAGCCACCGGCGGGAATACCCACCGCCGGCTCACAGCAGTTGGCCTGCTTCACTCCGCCGATATCGAAGGGGGGATCCAGATAAGTGGTCTGGATGGGAAAGATATTCAGCTTGTCCGGCTCGAAAGGCGGATAGAGGTTGATCAGCGACGGATCCGGCGGCGGCAGCGGCGGCAGCTCGGCGGCGGTGCGCGGCTGTAGGTATTCGTCGGTGAAAGTCGGCCCGTCGGCGACCTTCGACAGAGTGTTGGCATCCGCGGCGGCGATCGCCTCGACATCGACCTCGGCAAACGACTGGTCGTAAGTCTGGTTGAGGAAGCGCAGCAAGTCGTTGGCGATCAACGCGTGGCCGGTACGACCCGGATAGACCCCGTTGAGCAAGTACAGCCCCCCCAAGTAGGAGGTGCTGAGTTGCCTGCCTCCCACCTCGACGCCGGACTCTGCCAGGTCGGCCAGGAAGCCGCCCAGATCCCAAACCACCGCGCCATGGGCCTGCGCCTGGCGGCGGATTGCTTGGTTGAGCTTGGCCACTCCGCGCCGCACGCGCTCGGCATCGGCGGCGGACAGCACCGAGCCAGAGTTTAGCTGCTCGCCCAGCTGCCGAGCGGTGAACTGGTACCCGAGTTCGATCAAAGCCGGCAGATTGATCAAGTCTCCTTCGGCCAGGGCGAAGCGACCGCGCAAGAAGGAAGCTTCGGTGCGTATAATATGCGCCGCGCTCTCGAGATCAGAGAAGTAGGCGGTAGCCAAAGGGTCAGGAATCGTGGCCACTACCAAGCTGCGTTTCTTGGTCGCCAAGGCCGCCAGCAGCCGGCCGTAGTGGTCTTCAAAGCCAGCCAAATCCGCCGCCTTGGGATCTTGCAGAAAGCCATCCGCTAGAGGTTCGAGAACCTCCTGATAGCCCAACGCCACCAAGGCCAGGGTCGGACGCCGGCTACGGGCATACTCCAATTGGGTAGGCAGCTTGGCGCCCGCGCGAGTCAGGCTCGGAAGCCCGAGAATCAGGTTGAGAAGGGTTTGTTTGGCGTCTCCACTCTGTACCAGCGGCGCGCTTGGACGGCGCCCCAAAGCCTCAGCGAGCCGCAGCCCCGGCACCGACAGATTCGATAGATCGGCCGCATCGCGAGGAAAATCACAGAGTACGGAGGTCTGCAACAAGTCGGGCACGATCGCCGGCTGCTGGCGGAAACCCACATCGCCCACGCCGGGTGGTTGCAGCAGCGGTTGGGCAAAGGAAAGGCCGAGACGTTCGGCGACCAGCGCCGGGTAGCTGTAGGCCTGAATGTCCTCGCTGAGGCTGAAATGACCCACTCCGGCGGCCATGCCTTCGCCAAGGACGACGAAGGTTCTGGTATCGAGCACCCGTTTCATCGGTCTCCTCCCCACGGGTCACGGCAAGGACAGTCGCCCAGCCGACACCTGTCGGATGATCTGAGTGAAGCGAAGCCGCCGCGCCCGAACCGCGCCACGAATTCGCTCAGCGCCCTGGATACGACTCCAGAACAACCTTACTTCCCGCTGAACCGCGAATAGGAATGACCCGGTTGCGGGATCGCGCACCGGAATCACCGGAACCGCCTAGCTTGGGCGGCGATGGGAGAACCAGAAACAACAGAGCAATAGTCAGATAAATCCTATCACGAGCAGGGTGCTCGAAGAGTCCTAGCACCAAAGTCTGTGCCGCTGGCGGATCTATGGGCGCGCCTGCGGATAGAATTGAGCAAAGATCATCGATCAGCGACCGACTCTCGAGGACCCTCGACCATGACACTCCATTTGATTCTACTTCTCGCTGCCCTGGCCGCGGCCTCGTCGGCAACCGACACCCCCCACCAACCCGCAGTTCCCGCCGACTACGGCCAGCCGCACCCCGAAGCACCTGCCGAGCTACGTCAATTCGCCTTCTTGGTCGGCGCCTGGGATTGCAGCGGCGTGGTCTTGGCCGAAGACGGCGTTTTCGAGCCCTTTCGCGCCACCATGGTGGGCCGCTACATCCTCGATGGCCTGGCGATTGAGGACGTCTACCGACAGTACGACAGCGGCGGCGAACTCCAGCACTTCGGCGCCACCTACCGCTCCTACGACACCGACGGCAAGCGCTGGGTAATGAAATTCCACGATGCCCTGGCCTCGACCTGGCTCGACCTCGGCCCGGTGGACCTCGGTGGGGTCGAGGTCAGCAAAGAGAAGATCAGCTTTCAACACCGCCTCGAACCCGGTGGCCTGATCCGGGTTACTTTCTCGCAGATTTCGGCCACGGGCTTCGCCTGGCAGGCCGAACTGTCGGGGGACGGTGGCGCCAACTGGCGGCAGGTGATGACTCTGCGAGCGCGGCCAGCCGGATCCGGCGGCGGCTGAGACGAGGCGCAGGTCAACCGCCGAGGGAGACTCGAAACGCTAAGGCAAGTGGCTCGCCCGGGGCGCCAAGCGAGCCCTTGCTCGGCGCGTCAAATAGCCGCCGAGGGCTGTTGCCGGCGAGATCTTCAAGCGCCGGGTCAATGCGCACTGCATAGTCACCCGCCGACCAGGGAGAGGAGGGAAGAAACCGCCACCCGCTTTCGCCGGGCTCGATCTGGACCTCGCCAACCAGCCGTTGGCCAGCAGCGTTCTCGACCCACACCATGCGACTGAGCAACGCATGATCGAGTGGCTCAGCGAAGTTCAGCACTAGTTCTGCCGCGGAACCGGCTGGCGCTAGCAGCCGCCAATCTTGCGGCCGTGGCGATTGCCGATCGGCCACGACCACCTGAAAGACCTTCTCGAAAGGCTCGGTAAGGGCTTGAGACCGGCCGTCCAGCCAGCCCGCCGCTATCACCAGGCGATAGCTCTGGCCGGCTTGCAAGGTGGGGCCAAGCTCCTCGTGCGGGCCCACCCCACGTTTGATGCGTCCGGGATCGAAGACCAGCGTCAAGCGATCGGTGGCCGGATTCCACAACTCCTGCTGCGGCACCACGAAGGGGTTGGTCACTTCCGTACCGGTGGCGTCGAACAACTTGATCTGCCGAGCTGCTTCGCCACGCGACATCGAGGCCGAGAATTGGACATAGAACCTCAGCTGGTTCTGAGGCAGCCGATCGGTGCTGGGATAGACCGCTACAACCCTCGCCGGTGGACCCGCGAAGGGCGCCGGAAATGCAAAACTGGCCTCGGCCAAGACCGTGTCGCCGTTCTTCCAGGCCGCGACGTAGGGCTGCTCGGGAACCAGTGGGAAGCGGGGATCGAAACCCACTATTCCGTCGACGACTCGCCAGTCGCCCAACAACATGGGTTGGTCAGTCGCGGCAGCCGGCAGCACACTGCCGGTGTAAACCGGAAAACGGGCCGCCCAGCCACCTGCATCGGCTCGCCGGGCAAACTGCCGAACGAGTGCTGGATCGAGGCCGTGCACTTCGATCTGACCGGCACCCGCCGCATCGATCACGAATACCACTTGTGGTGGCGCCGATGGCTGCTCGGCGGCAACACAGCCGAGGACGCCGATCAACATCACCCACCAGCGATGGCGCAGAATTCTCATATCGATCGGCCGTCGCTTAGAACTTCCGAGTGGTCGCTAGCCGCAGGGCACCGTTGTCCAAAGAACGTCCTAGCATCAGCAAGTTGTCCGCATCGTAGTCGGCAACCTGAGCAACTGCGCCCAGCGGTACCTGCATGATCTCGACACCGTCCCCAGGATTGGCCCGCGCAGTGATCCCGTCCGTGGCCGCAGCGGCCTCGATGTCGGCCTGCTTCAGGCGCATTACCCCGCGCGAGGAATTGTTGATCAAGACATTTCGCTGACCTCCTTTCTCGTAGACCACGATGTCGGTGGGGATATTGCCAAAGCCCAACTCGGCGATAGTCTTGCCGCGCATTCGATCACTGGCGCGCAACTCGTCGAGAGGGAAAGTCACCAACGGAGTGCAGAGATAGCCTGCCAACAGATGGGTCTTACCAGCGATCTCGTAGGGAGCGAACGAGAAAATCGGCGCGAAGGTCTCCCACTGACCGTGGGCGCCATGGAAGATCTCCAAGCCAGTGGCAACGGTCTTGGCACTGAAGGGATAGGGCACCCGGCGGAGTACGGAAGCGAATTCCTCGTTCGACAGACCGGCGATAAACAGCTCGCTGTCGATGAATTCTAAGTCGGTGACCGTCAGGCTGCGCGATTCCCATTTGTACACTTTGGCGTCGGCCTTGGGTAGGTCATTGAGCACCAGCCGCGAGTGGCGCACCTGGTCGAGCACCAACTCGGCTATCTTGCCGCCGCGGCCGATGGTCAGGATCACCGGCCGGGCATCGTCGCCCCGTCCCCTCATGACCGAGATAAAGGCTCGGCCGCTGCCCTTTTGCACCGCGAGATCCTGGATGCTGATATCGCGTGCGCCAGTACCCAGCATGGCACCAATCTTCTGATCAAGATCCTCGACGGCCTGAAACTCAGCCGTGCTGGTCGGCGGATCGCCGACATCGATCGCCCACACCGCGCCGCCTTGGGAATCGGCCACGAACAACACCCCGGCGGGCCCGAACGCCAATGCGCCAACCGACTTCAGCTCGACTTTGCCGAGCCGCATCGAATCAGCTTCTTTGCCAGTCAGTGTCAATGTCACTGCCAGAGCAAGACCGAGTAGACCTAGTAGAATCCGGGCTGGGGTCATTTTCTGCACTTGCATGGAAGCTCCTCCTTGGACCAGAACCGAGGTAAGAAAGAATAGGGATTCGCTCTCCCATACGGAGCCCGCGCCAAGATTGTTCACCCGCGATGCGAAAAGCAACCCTGAACGGCCGAAGGGGACCGGAAAACCGGTCCCCTTGGGATGGAGCCGGTTGCCCGTTGAGTGAGGGGCGTCCGGCAGAGGCAGGTTATGGGACAAGAACGGAGCTACTCGTTCAAAGCTACTTGCTCCGCCGTTGGGGCTCTTTTTGTTGATGCCGAAATCACGAGTGCAACTCGGTGAGCCCCGGCGAGAAATCTGGTCGGAAAGTCCCGACCTCGTTTCCATAGATACATACGAACGTGCGCGCCAATCTGTTTCTTTTACTCGATCTTCTTTACACTTCGGTGACGAATCCACAACTCCGCGGGATTGCCCGCTAGCTCGGCGTGATGGCGACCGGGCCAATTCCAAGCCCCACCACATGAGCCTGCAAATTCCACCGACCACCGCTGGCGACCGCGCCGCCACCACCACCAGCGGCCTGTGCGCCGATTGCGTCTACTTGCAAGTGCTGCGTTCGCGGCGTAGCACCTTCATCCGCTGCGCCCGCCACGACGACGACAGCAGCTGGCCCAGGTACCCACGGCTACCAGTGCTGCGCTGCCACGGCTTTGAACGGGCCGAGGAGGACTCGCTCGCTACCGGAGAATGAGCCGCCTGTAGTGACGTCCGATCTTCTTGTAAATATCTGAATTTTTGATTATCATAGAACCATGACTCACTCCATCACCGCGACCGTGGCTGCTCGCCAATTCTCCGACTTACTGAATCGAGTGCGCTACCGCGACGAGACCTTCGTCATCGTGCGCAACGGCGAAGAAGTTGCTCAACTCAGCAAGGTGATTTCGCCCACCCCGCCGCTCGGTAACGGCCCCGACCTCTCTACAGCGCCGAGAAAACAGCCCAGCACCTTCCGCCAGTTGCTCTACCGCCTGGAGGCGCTGGGCTCTACCGATCCAGAATTTGCCTCCCACCTCGACGAGATTCAGACCCAGCAACCTGCAATAGACGGAGATCCATGGACCTCCTAATCGATACCAGCGTCATCATTCAGATCGAGCGGGCGAGTGCCAACTTGGAGAACCTCCCTGAGGCTCTGGGGGACGGCGCTTCCTACCTGGCCGCAATCACCGCTTCGGAGCTGTTGCACGGTGTCTACCGGGCTAACAGTGAAACCCGGCGGGCTGGCCGCCAGCGATTCGTCACGGCTGTCCTGGATTCGATTCCGCTACTTGCCTTCGGACTCGATGCCGCGATTCGGCACGCTCAACTCTGGTCTGATCTGCGTCAGCGCGGCGAGATGATCGGCGCCCACGACTTGCTCATCGCCGCCACCGCCCTCAATCACAATCTCGCGGTGCTGACCGCCAACCGGCGAGACTTCGAGCGGGTCGAGGAGCTCGAGGTGAAAGTCTGGCCGACTCTCTAGGCGGGTTGCTATAGTCCCGCCGCCATGCCAAAACGTACCGACATCCAAAGCATCCTGGTTCTAGGCTCCGGCCCGATCATCATCGGCCAAGCTTGCGAGTTCGACTATTCAGGCACCCAGGCCTGCCGCGCCCTACGCGCCGAGGGCTATCGGGTGATCCTGGTGAACTCAAATCCGGCGACGATCATGACTGATCCGCAGTTCGCCGACGCTACTTACATCGAGCCCTTGGTGCCGGCGGTGGTGACCAAGATTCTGGAGCGGGAACGCCCCGATGCTCTGCTGCCGACGGTCGGCGGCCAAACCGGCATCAACCTAACCATCACTCTTGACCAGGAAGGCGTTCTCGAGCGTCTGGGGATCGAACTGCTTGGCGCCAATGTTGCGGCCCTGAAGCTCGGCGAAGACCGCCAGCTCTTCAAAGAAGCGATGCTGGAGATCGGGCTCGAAGTGCCGCGCAGCGGTTTCGCTCACGACCTTGAGGAAGCGGTCGAGATAGCCGCCGAGATCGGCTATCCATTGATTATCCGACCGAGCTTCACCCTCGGCGGCGAGGGCGGCGGCGTGGCCTACAACCGCTACGAACTCGAAGCGGTGATGGCGACTGCCCTGCAAGCCAGCCCTTCCCGCCAAGCATTGCTCGAGCAGTCGGTGATGGGTTGGAAAGAGTTCGAACTCGAAGTGGTCCGCGATCAGGCGGACAACGCCATCGTTGTCTGCTCGGTAGAAAATATCGACGCCATGGGCGTCCACACCGGAGACTCGGTCACCGTCGCGCCCCAGCAGACCCTGTCCGACCGCGAGTACCAGGAGATGCGCAACGACGCTTTCCGGGTGATTCGCCGGGTGGGGGTGGCCACCGGCGGCTCCAACATCCAGTTTGCGGTCGACCCGAAGACCGCCCGTCGAGTGGTGATCGAGATGAATCCACGGGTGTCCCGCAGCTCGGCCTTGGCTTCGAAAGCCACCGGCTTCCCGATCGCCAAGATCGCCGCCTTGCTGGCGGTGGGCTACACCCTCGACGAGCTTCCCAACGACATCACCGGCACCACCGCCGCCGCTTTCGAACCCACTCTCGACTACACGGTGGTCAAGATTCCGCGCTGGGCATTCGAGAAATTCCCCGCCACCTCGACCCGGCTCGGTACATCGATGAAATCCGTGGGCGAGGTGATGGCGATCGGCAGCACTTTCCGCGAAGCCTTGCTCAAAGGCCTGGCGGCGCTCGAACTCGATGGCTCCGATGCCCAACGCGAAGCACGCATGGCCGATCCGGTGCGCCTGCGCCAACACCTGGCGGAGCCCAACTGGGAACGCCTCTTCGCCGTTCTTGCGGCCCTACGCCAGGGCTGGAGCGTCGACGAAGTAGCCGAGGTGTCGCATATCGATCGTTGGTTCTTGCGCGAGATCCAATCGTTGATCGAACTCGAGACCGAACTCGGCTGCTGGGATCTGCGCTCGGCGCCGCCAGCCCTGTTGCGCGAAGCCAAAGAGGCCGGCATCACCGACCAGCGTCTAGCCACTCTCTTGGTCTGCCCAGCGCAAGAACTCGCCGAACGCTTGGTCGAACTCGACATTCGCAAAGTCTACAAACGAGTCGACACCTGCGCCGCCGAGTTCCCAGCGATCACCCCTTATCTCTACTCCACCTATGGCACGGAGGACGAAGCGTATCCCACCAACAACCGCAAGGTGATGATCCTGGGTTCCGGGCCCAATCGCATCGGCCAGGGCATCGAGTTCGACTACTGCTGCGTCCACGCCGCCTATGCTTTGGCCGAAGAGGGTTTCGAAACCCTGATGGTGAATTGCAATCCGGAGACCGTGTCGACCGACTACGACACCTCCTCCCGGCTCTACTTCGAGCCCCTGACTCTGGAACATGTGCTGGCCATTGTCCGCCGCGAGGACCCCGAGGGGGTGCTGATCCAACTCGGCGGCCAAACCCCGCTGAAACTGGCCCGCGGCCTGGAGGCGGCCGGGGTGCCGATTTGGGGAACCTCACCCGACTCCATCGACCTGGCCGAAGACCGTAAGCGTTTCGCCGCCCTGTGCGCCGAGGAAGGCGTGCTGCAACCTCGGGGCGGCACCGCCCTGTCGATGGACGAGGCACTCGCCACCGCTCGCCGGATCGGCTTCCCGGTGGTGGTTCGACCAAGCTACGTGCTCGGCGGCCGGGCGATGGCGGTGTGCTGGGACGAGTCGACTTTGCGCAAGTACATGCACGAAGCCACCGCCGTCTCCGCCGGCCAGCCAGTGTTGCTCGACAAATTCCTCGAAGACGCCTTCGAAATCGATCTCGACCTGCTGGCCGACGGCGAACAGACGGTGGTCTGCGGCATCATGCAGCACATCGAGGAAGCGGGTATCCACTCCGGCGATTCGGCGGCGGTGCTGCCCCCATATCGGGTGGGGCCGTTCGATCTCGATCAGATGCGCGACATCGCCCATCGCCTAGCTCTGCGACTCGGCGTGGTGGGGCTGATGAACGTTCAATTCGCTATCTACGAAGGCGGCGTCTACGTCATCGAAGTCAATCCGCGGGCTTCGCGCACCGTGCCGTTCATCGCCAAAGCGGTGGGCATTCCGCTGGTCGCCTTGGCGGCGCGGGTGATGGCTGGCGCCAAGCTCGCTGATCTCGGATTCACCAAAGAGCCCGAGATACCGGGCATCTTCGTCAAGATGCCGGTGTTCCCCTTCAGCCGTTTTCCCGGCATCGACCCGCTGCTGGGACCGGAAATGAAGTCCACTGGCGAGGTGATGGGCGCCAGCCAGAGATTCGGCACTGCCTTCGCCAAAGCCTGGCTCGGCGCCGGCCACAAACTACCCCTTGAAGGCGGCGCCTTCCTCTCGGTCCACGATCGCGACAAGGCCGCTCTACTGCCGGTGGCACGGCGGCTCGAGCGGCTCGGTTTCGAACTCTGCGCCACTCGCGGCACGGCGGAGTTCCTGGCTGGCAACGGTCTCGAAGCGCGCATCGTCGCCAAGATCCACGAAGGCCGACCGCACGTCGCCGACGAATTGGTTAACGGCTCCATCCAGCTGGTGGTCAACACCCCTTTGGGCCAAGAATCGAAATACGACGACGCGGTGATCCGCCAAACCGCGCTCAAGTACGGCATCCCTTGCATCACCACCCTCTCCGGCGCCATGGCGGCGGTCGAAGGCATTGCCGCGCTGAAGGAAGACGGCCTCGACGTACGACCTCTGCAGCAGCTGAGTGCGGCGGCCCAGCCAAGCGCATAATGCTCTAGACCCGCCAGCTTACCGACCGGGAAGGATGGTTCGCCGCCACCACGACCCGCGCCCGCCGTCGCGGTTAGCGTTGACAGAGCAGCGAGCCTGGCGTAGCTTGGGCCGGTCTATTCGCGGAGCCCTGGTCGAACCTCGCTATCGTGAGCCCGCGGAGCGTGCTGCCATGGAGCTAGACTTGGCCCGCTCTCGGAGCTGCCGTGCCGGAACCATCTCTCGACGATCTCATCGCTCAGATCCAACAGGGCATTGAAGACCACCAATTCGCTGGGGCGAGAGAGATCTTCAACGCCACCGTCAAGCGCTGGGGCGCCTCCCCCACCCTGACCCGACTACGCCGTGGACTCGAACGGGCCGAGCAAGAAGCCCACCGGCCACGAGTCGCACAATTCGAACAAGAGGCGCAGCAGCAGCTCACCCGCGGCAACTACGGCTCGGCGGTCGATGCCTTGCGCCAAGCCTGCGCGCTCTTGCCCCATGATGGCGACCTGCGACTGGCCCTGACACAGGCCGAGCGCGCGCTCAACCGCCACCAAGCGGCTCTGGCCCGCGAGCGCGAAGTCGGCCAGCAAGCGCAGCAAATCGAAGCCCTGATCGAAGCGGAGAGGCTCGAGGAGGCCCGTGCGGCATTGCGCGAAGCCCACCTATCCAGCGGCCGCCACCGAGCCTTTGAACGGCTCGAAGACCGCTTGCGCAAGCTCGAACGCCAACGCTTACGCCAGCGCGCGACCCGGCGCCTCGGCCGTGCTCGCGAGCTGCTCGCGGATAGCGACTGGCACGGCGCGATGGCGGAACTCGACCGAGCTCTGGCAGAAGATCCGCAGCTCAGCGAAGCCGCGCAATTACGCCAACAAGCTCGATCTAGTTTGGAACTTGAGCAGGGTCGCCATTTTACTGCCCAAGCGATCGATGAAGCTCGGCGAGATGTCGAGCGCTTACTCGCTGGCCGCGAGTTACGCAGCGCCGACCAGCGGCTCAGCGAAGCGGTTAGTTTGCTCGGTAGGCACCAGGTATTCAGCCAGCTCGGGCGGCGGATCGACGAGGTCAAAGCCGGCGTCCAGGCGGTCCGCCGCCGCGAATGGGCCGAGCGACGCCAGCGTGAGGCCGCCGCCAAGATTGGCGAAGCCGACCGCCTGCTGCGCGGCAGCCGCTATCAGGAAGCCCTGCAATGCCTGCAAACAGCCGAGAGCATCGAACCCGAGCTCGCCGGCCTGAAAGCAAAGCTGAGCACCGTGAGCGCAGCCCTTGAGCGCCAGCTGCAATCCCAGCAGCAGGTGCAGCCGGTGCCGGCGACACCACCGCGGCCGCAGCCAGCTAGCGTGCGGCAGCAGCTGCCAGGCTTCGGTAGACGCGGTCTACAGGCTCTTTCGGCCCTCGCCGGGGCCTTGGTCGCAAGCGAGCTGCTCGGCTGGATCGAGCAGCTTGAACCGCTAGCCAAGGCTCTTCGTTTCGGGCTGCTACTCATCGCCCTGGCCGCGCAGTTGGCCATCGCGCGGCACAGCGCGGAAGTTGTCGATGACCTGCCGGAGTGGCGCTCGCTGACAAGGCTACGGCCTCGCCTCTTGGACCTCGCCACTGTTCTCGGTTTGGCCGCGGTCTGCCTGGCGCCGCTGGGGCTGTTTGTCTGGTGGCGCGGCGCGGCGGGTCTGTTGGGAAATTCGGCCAGCCTGATCAGTTGGTTGCTGGTGGTGTTGCTGGCTTGGCTCGGCCTCGCTGCGGGGGTCGTTGCCGGCACCGCCGCCGCTGGTTATGGCCGCTCGCGAGCTACATACTTTCACCGCCATGCTAGAGCCTGGGTGCTGGCGGAGGTTGATAGCCACCAGCTGGTCACCGGACTGGCTGGCACCTTGACTATTGCCCTGCTGGCTCGTGCTCTGCTGGGTCTGCCGGGACAGCTTCTCGCCGCGATCCTAGAAGCCGGAATGCTGCTTGGGGTACCGCTTCTGGCCGGCCGAATGCTGCGCCACTGGCGCTCCCGAGAGCCGGCGCTCTACGGCTGAGCCTCGACCACCGCTTGATCCTCGGCGCTCGACTCACCTGGCAGCAAAGTCGCCAGGGCCTCCTCCGCCAACGTCAACAGATCCTCTGCAGCCGCCACGCTGCCAACATCTGGGACCTCGCCAAGGAGCTTGAAGGCTCTTTCGAGGGTCTGCTGGGCGGGGTGTAAGGGAGCATAGGCTAGCCAGGCTTCAGCCCTTGGTAGCTGCAGCTCGATCACCGCCAGCCGGTTGTGCCAAATCGGTCCCCAGGCATGAAACCGGTTCCACATCTGACGCTGGCGCACCGATTCGTCGCCCTTGAGCCCGACGAAAGACGGCAGCTCGTCGCGCCCCTCCTCGATCAGAGCCTGCAGCTGCGGTGGCACCGCTAGCAGCAGCCACTCGAGCTGCTGGAAACTCGGCAAAGGCGGTAGCTTGGGAGGAGGCGGGACGGCAGCCGCTGGAAAAGGGTCCGCTAGCACCACCGGAACCTCTGTCGCAGCGCTCACAGGCGGCAAGCCAAGCCACCGCACCAAGGCTCCGCGAGAGGCGAAAAGGGCGACGCCCAGCGCCACCAAGAGCAGGGCGCTCAGCGCTCGCCAAGGCCAAGGCGACCCACCACCGGCCAGCGCTCGAGCGTCGGGGGCCATATCTGCGGTCGCCGCTTGGCGGTGGGAAGACGCGGGTGGTTGTTCACTCATCAGAGTTAGCTTCTCGCGGTGGGGTTCGATTGCTTGCAGCGAAACAAGGTACCACAGACCCACAGGCGGTAAAGAGGCGTAGATCAGGGTAGAATCCTCGGGTGAGCGAGCCCGAGCCTATCCGCCGGATCCTGCACTGCGACATGGACTGCTTCTACGCCGCGGTGCATATGCGCGACGACCCATCGCTGCGCGGCCGGCCGGTGGTGATCGGCGGCAGTCCACAAGGACGCGGCGTGGTGGCGGCGGCGAACTATGAAGCCCGCGAGTTTGGCGTTCGTTCAGCAATGCCCGCCGCCCAGGCCCTCCGGCGCTGCCCGCGACTCATCTTCATCAAGCCCGAATTCCCGCGCTATCGCCACGAATCCCAAGCCATCTTCGAGATCTTCCGCCAACTGACCCCCTTGGTACAGCCCGCCTCCCTCGACGAAGCCTATCTCGATGTCTCAGAGCACCTGGAGCCCTGGGGCAGCGCCACCGCCATCGCCCGAGAGATTCGCCGCCGGGTGGCGAGCGAGCGCCAGCTGACCGTGTCGGTAGGTGTTGGGCCCAACAAGCTGATCGCCAAGATCGCCTCAGACTTCGACAAACCAGACGGCCTAACGGTGGTCAAACCAGACCAGATCGATACTTTCCTCGAACCGTTGTCGGTCCGCCGCCTGCACGGCGTCGGGCCAGCCACCGAGCGCTCCCTCGGCGAACTCGGGATTCGCACCATCGCCGAGTTACGGCGGCTGGAGGTCGAGGTGCTCGAACGCCGCTTCGGCCGCCATGGCCGCGGGCTCTACGACTTTAGCCGCGGTATCGACCGCCGCCCGGTGCGCACCCACCACGAGCGAAAGAGCCTCGGCCACGAGCGCACTTACGCCCACGATCTGCGCCAAATCCAGCAGATGGACGAGGAACTTGAGCGCCTCGCCGCCCAGGTGGCCGCCGGCTTAGAGCTTCGCGACTTGTCGGCTCGGACAGTGACCGTCAAAGTGCGCTATCCGGACTTCACCACCCTCACTCGCTCGCGCACTCTGCCGTTGCCAACCGCTTCGGCCAGCCGTCTCACCGCCTTGGCCCACGAATTACTGCGCGCTACCGACGCCGGCCAGCGCGGTGTTCGCTTGTTGGGGGTCACCGGCTCGGGGCTCGAGAGTGGAGCCCCGGAGCAGCTCTGGTTATTTGCCGCTCCTTGAGCTGAGATCAGAGCCGGAAGGATCTCTCCAAGGCGCCCCGGGTCGCCAGCAAGAGCAGCGCTACCAGCACGGTCACCACCACCAGGGGGCTCACCGCGAGCTGCAAACCTAGACTCTCAGCCCCCAGGCGAGCGAGCTTGCCAAAAGCACCCAGGGCAAGCCACACCGCGATCATCCGACCGGCCTGTCGCCGACCGGCCAGACTGCTGACCGCGTCGAGCCCAGCTGGCACCAGCAGCGCATCACCGCAGGCGGCGAGCAGCGACATCACCAGCAGCCAACCAACACCCGGCGCCTGGTGTTGCGAAAGCAGCATGCCGACCGCCACTAGCCACCAGCCAGCAGCCGCCAGCAGCAATCCCACCGCCAAACGAGTGAAGAGGGCCGGCAGCCGCCGTCCCAGGCGACGCCAAAGCACTAGTAGGGCCAGCGAGAGGGCGGCCAAGGAGAGAAAATCTTTGATCACCAGCCAGCGGGCCGGAAATTTCCAGCCCAACAACCAACGATCAAGATGCAGCTTATGCAGGTCGGTGATCGGTACGGCGGTCAGCTCTAGGCCCACGGCGTAGATCAACGCCACCCCCAGAACGACCCCCAAGACTCGCCGGGCGGGCAAGGTCGGAGGCTCATCTCGACGCAACTGGCGAACTAGCCAGAAGACCGCCACGGCCGCGGTCAGCAAGAGCAGTCCCAGCGTCGAGTGTTGGACCTCCAGGACTGAGACCACTCGGCCACTGCTCAGCCAGGCGGCCAAACCGGCAAAGCTCAAGCAGACCACCGCCACCCAGCTAGCCGGCCGACCACCGCGCGGCCGCCAGGCGGGCAGGTGGCGAGCCGCCGCCCACAAGTGCATCAGCCCCGCGGCCATCGCCAGAGCGGCAGCAACAAAGCCCAAGGGCCAGCCAAACCACCCCCCCACCAAGGCCGGCAGCGGATAGCCGAGCAGAGCCCCCAGGTTGATACCCAGGTAAACCACGGTAAAACCCACCGCTCGCCGCAGCCCGAGCCAGCTCGAGTCATCCCTACCGTAGAGTTCACTCAAGGTGACGATCAAGGCAGGTCGGAAGAGGCCAATGCCACAGGCATTTAGCAGCAGTCCGGCGGTCAGAGCGACGGTGTTGGCGCCGGCCGCGAGCAACAGGCCGGCGACGATCAACAAACCGCCGAGGACCAGTGACCAGCGACAGCCGAGCCAACGATCAACTACCCAGCCACCAGCCAGCATGGCCACCAACACGGTCGCTGAGTAGAGGCCGTAGAAAGCTGGAATCAGTCCGAGACCGACCCCCAGGCCGGCCTGAGGATCGACCCAGAAAAGAACCAGCAGCACTAGCAGACCGTAATAGGCCAGCCGCTCCCAGAGCTGAGCGAAGAAAATCGCCGTCAGGCCCGGCGGCTGACCAGCGCCCCACCTGCTACGTGAACCGCCGCTGGCCTGCATGGTCGGTTACATCAACAATCGGGTCAATGAACGCCGCCCATCAGTCGACGGACGGGTTTGACGATCGCCGCCATCGCTAGAGCAACTACCACCGAGGTCACGAAGACCGCGCCAAAGAGTTGCGGCAGCGGGAATTTGTCGAACAGCCCAGCGACTTGCCCACCGACATAGTTGCCGACCGCCGCGGCCATGAACCAGACCCCCATCATCTGCCCGGAGATCCGCGCCGGGGCCAACTTGGTCATCGTCGACAGACCGACCGGGCTGAGACAGAGTTCGCCAACCGTGTGCAAGAAGTACACCGCCAACAACCACAGCGGACTCACCCGACCGCCTTCAGGCCCTGAGAACATGGCTCCGAAGGCCAACACCAGGAATCCGATACCGACCAAGAACAGGCCGCCGGAGAATTTGGCCGGACTTGAGGGCTCGCGCTCACCGAGGCGAGTCCAGAGCAAGGCGAAAGGCGCCGCCAAGAGAACGATGAAAAGAGCATTCGCCGACTGCCACCATGAAGAAGGGAAGCTCAGTCCAGCCACTGAGTTGTCGGTAAACTGCTCGGCAAACAGCGTCATCGTCGAACCGGCTTGCTCAAAGGCCGACCAGAACAACGCCGCGGCGAAGAAAAAGACCGGAATGGCGTAGATGCGCTTGCGCTCGACTTCCGACCAGCCCTTCTGGGTGAGGAGGAAGATGAAATAGCCGATCGGGAAGGCGATGACCAAATAGCCCATCCAGCGCACCAAAGCAGGCTGCTTCTCTTCCGCTCCCTCAAGCGCCACCGCTTGGTCTACGGAGCCTGAGTTGAACAGTGAGTCCGCATTGAAGACTAGCCCGCCAATTATCACGATCGCGAGTACCGCACAGCTGGTCAAAAAGAGCTTCTTGTTGCGCGCGAATTGAGCGTCATCACCGCGACCCGGCGCCACCAGGCCGGCATTACCGAGGTTCTTGCCAGTCAGCACGTACTGCAAGAGGCCAAAGGTCATGCCCACTGCGGCGGCGCCAAATGCCCAATGCCAGCTACTCTCAGGCGACCACCCTCTGTTTTCCAGAAAGCCTTTGAACCACGGATGCTGGGCCAGGAACCCACAAGCGAGTGGGGCGCCAAATGCGCCGAGGTTGATACCCATGTAAAAAATCGAAAAGCCAGCATCCCGGCGAGCATCCTGGTCTTTGTAGAGCTGACCGACCTGGCTGCTGATGTTCGGCTTGAGTAACCCAGTGCCGAGCACGATGAGGAACAGGCCGAGGTAGAAGGGGGGGATACCGTGGAACATCAGGCTGATATGCCCGAGAGTGATAATCACGCCGCCGATAAAGACCGCCCGCCGTTGACCGATCAATCGGTCCGCAATCCAGCCTCCTGGCACCGCGGTCATATAGACCATAGCGGTGTAGAGACCGTAGATGGGCCCCGCTTTCGCTGCTGACCAGCCGAAACCACCAGCGATTACCGGCGTGGTCATGAAGAGGATCAGGATTGCGCGCATGCCGTAGTAGCTGAAGCGTTCCCACATTTCGGTGAAGAACAGGGTCATCAGCCCTCGGGGATGCCCAAACCACTGTCTATCGGTAGCCTCACTCATTCTGATTCCTCCGGTTGGTCGACATCGGTGAGCCACATCCAACGCGGACGGCCCTTGCCCCATGCACAGCAAGATCCATTCCCCGCTTGTCGCGGTCGGTCGACGACCCACCGACCGCAGCGGAGATGTCTCGCACTGCTGGGGAAGGTTAAGAGCTGGACACGAGCGTCGGCGGAAGAATACGGGGAACCCGCGGCAACCGCAAGCCGCCAGCGAAGGGGGGACCAGGGGTCTGTTGACTGGGATCTGAGTGCGGGAAGATGGTCGGGGCGAGAGGATTCGAACCTCCGGCCTCACGGTCCCGAACCGTGCGCTCTACCAGGCTGAGCTACGCCCCGTGCATACTGAAGAACCGAGCGGCGAAGACAATCGCCGCCGCGGGCCGTGAAGGATACCTCCGGCAATCGTTCGTGGTCAAGTCTGGAAATGCAGCAAATCCCGTCGCGCCGAAGCGATGTACCGTCCTCCCCCGGTGACAGGCGGCGCACCTACCAAGGGACACTCGCCGTCCCCCCTTGGCCCGCTCGCGGCGCGCTGCGACTTGGCTCGAGCTTTGCTACTCTGAACCACAGCACCACCCTGGCGGATATGCTCTCTATGCCATTGGCCACCGCCCTCGACTCTGGAGATTGCCATGACCCGACTCACAGCCCCATACCTCGTCATCCCAATGCTCGCGGCCATGCTACTTGCTGTTTCCGGCGCTCACGCCCAGGACTCACCGGCCGCCACCTACCAAGACTTGGTTGAGGTTTCAGAGGTGCTACTCGATGTCCTGGTCACTGACCGCCAGGGCAATGTGGTTCTCGGCCTGGATACCGAAGACTTCGTGATTGAAGAAGAGGGGCAGCCGGTCAAAGTGACCGGGGTGTCGTTCTACAGCAATCGCTTTCTACTGCAGGACACCGCCGAACAGCGCATCCAGCATCCCAACGAGGTGCTCGCGGACCGCTATTTCATCCTCTTCATCCACGATCAGAGACGTGCCGACACCGCCGGTACGCGATTGATTCGCCAGCAGCTCGACGCCGCCCGCCAGTCTAAACGCTGGGTGCTTGAGGAGATGCTGCAGGGCGATTGGGTGGCGGTGGTGAGCTATGACGTCAAACTCAAGATCCATAACGACTTCACCCAAGACCGCGAGGCATTGCTGAGCGCTCTGGACCGGGCGGCCCGCGGCAAGGAATCCACCAACCAATGGCGCTCGCGCCGCGCCGATATTCCCGAAGGCCGCCCCTCACTGCTAAGTAGCCTGCCGGAAGGCAAGGATCTCCGCAAACAGACCGTCCGCCTGTACGACGGCCTGCGCCTCACCGCCGAGGCCACCCGCGGCATCCTCGGGCGCAAGAATCTGCTGCTCTTCACGATCGGTTTCGGCCAGCTGGACGGCGTCCGTCCCTTCGCCACTCCTGACCGCCGCTACTATCCGCAGATGATGCACGCGCTCAACGACAACAACGTGGCGATCTATCCGATCGATCTGACACCGCCGGAGTTCGAGCACTCACAGAGTGACTTTCTCAACCAACTGGCCAACGACACCGGCGGCTTCTATCACCAGACTTTCATCAACTTCCTGACCCCGATGCGAGAGATCGCCGACGAGGCCAACGGCTACTACCTGCTGAGCTTCCGCGCCCAGCACCCAGCGGGCGAGAGCGGCTATCGCTCGGTAAAAGTGAGGCCGCGCAATAGAGACTTCAAGGTTCGCTATCGTCAAGGCTATCGCTTCGGCAGCTGAGGCCGTAGCAGGTGGCTTGTGAGGAAAGCTGGGCGGGCTCGTTCAACCGCCGACGGCGGTCATGTCGTCATCGGCGGAGTCATCGGCGGCGCCATCCACCTCGAGCATTACCACGGTGACGTTGTCGAATCCACCGCGAGCATTGGCGTCGGTGATCAACCGCTGGCAGACCGCCTCGATCGACTCCCCGGCCACCACCCGCTGATGAATCTCGAGATCGCTGAGCATGGTGGTCAAGCCGTCCGAGCAGAGCAGAAAGAGGTCGCCCTGGCGCAAGCGGGTTTCGAGAACGTCGACCACCACCTCGCTATCGCCCCCAAGGGCGCGGGTGACGACATTCTTCAAAGGATGGTTCTTGGCCTGCTCCTCGGAAAGATAGCCCGCCACCACCTGCTCGTTGACCCAAGTGTGGTCCTGGGTCAGCAACTCCATGCGACCGTCGCGGATGCGGTATGCCCGGCTGTCGCCGACGTGGGCAACCGCGGCCACCTCGTCTTGCATGCTGACTCCCACCACCGTGGTACCCATGCCCAACAACGAGCCGTCCTGACGAATGGCTTGCAGCACATGATCGTGAGCCAGGTGGATCGAACCTTGAAGGCGCTTGGAGTGATCGCGGAGAGAGTCGTCGTGATCGGCCGGTAGCCCACTGTCGACGTCGGCAATCACCTGAGTCATCGCTTCGACAGCGATCCGCGAAGCGACTTCGCCGTGATTGTGCCCACCCATACCGTCGGCAACAACATAGAGAGACCGAGCGTCGTCGACTCGAAAGCAGTCTTCGTTGTGGGTGCGCAACAACCCGGTGTCGGTCTGACCTGAAGACTTGACGCGCAACATGTGAGGACTTCCCGGAGAAATAAGCAGTCGAATCGCTAGTTTACCGGCCGCCGCCAGCAGCGTCTTCCTTGAGCCTTGCCAGAGCCTTGCGGATCGACGGATCCTGCCCAGCTATTCGAATTGCCCGATTGTAATACTGTTTGGCTTTGCTCGTCATCCCACTGCGGGAATAGATCTTGCCGGCCAGCTTCAAGTAGGAGACATCCCGCGGTCGCAGACCGCACGCTTGCTCGATAGCCTCGCGCGCTTTTCCGAGCCAGCGCTCGTTCTGCAGCGAGGTCAGGGCCAAATGATGCCAAGCTTGAGCGCTGTCGGCCTTGGTGTGGACGGCGCGGTTGAAGTTGTCCGCCGCTTCGATGAAATTCTGCTCGCGATAGGCACGGATGCCCCTATTCATATATACCCGCAAGAGATACTCAGGAGTCTGCGTTTCGAGTTCCTGGGGCCGGTCGAGGTCGCGGATATGCTGACGCCGCCGGATCGGGTCGATCAGCACATTGAAGGCCGCCGTGATCTCTTGGAAATCATGTTCGGCCTGCTGCTTCTCAACCCCCTGAAAAAGGTCAGGGTGGCGCTCCCGAGCCAGCTCGCGGAATCGCTGCTTGATCTGTGCCCGGTCCGCGCTGCGCGAAACCGCCAGCACAGAGAAAAGGTCGGTGCTCATTTGCGGGTCATTCCTCTGCTCACCTGATCGTCGGCGGCCCAACCGCGGCTGAGCCTTCTCGGTGACAGCCATTAGCTCCTAGTCTTCAGCTCCTTGCCGTCGCTCACGATCAACTCCCACCCTACTTCAGGTTGGAGGTTGGAACCTGAGACAGCCATTTTACCTACATCGACAACAGTTGGAGGAATATGCGTCGATTTGCTGGTTCTTGCCACCGCTGCCTCAGCTGCCACCACTGCCTCAGCTGCCTCAGCTGAGCCGCTCAGCGCTTTTTCTGATAGAGCCGCAAAGCCTGACTGCGCACCGCCTGGGAGACATTCTTGTCCCGCGCCATGCTGCGCAGATCCGCGGTCGTCAAACGTGGAACCAAGCGCATCGCCTGCGGCAAGAGGGTTTTCGGGTTGCGGGCCAATGCGCGCACGATGTTGTACTTGCGAATCCACTCCCGCTTCTTGGGAATCTCGGCCAGTACTTCGCTAACCACCGATCGGCTGTTGGCGATGCGCTCGAGTTCCTGGTCGCTGAGCTGGCTGCTACGCAAGACGGTCAAAGCCACTTGCACGTTCTGATCGCGCACCAAGACTGTCCGCAGCTGACGGTTGGCGTTGCGGGCCAAGCGCATCCGCACCGGCACCGGCAACGACCGCACATGTCCCTCCGACAGTCCCTTGCTCTCATCCACCACCTCCCCTTCGCCAGCCTGTTCACGCACCTCGTCGATGGCCTCTTGAATATCTTGGGCACTTAGGCTGTCGGCCTCGGCTTCGATCTCCTCGGGCTTCTTCAGCGGTACCTTGTCGCGGGGCAGCAGGTGCTCGCGATACTCCCAGATCCGCCGTCGAGTGTAGGCAGCCAACCGAGAGTTGGATTCCAAGGCCACCAAGATCTGTGGATCGGCGAGAATCGCTTCCTGCCGCAGCACCAACATTTCTTGCAGCTCGGCGTCGAGCACCGGCGCCAGCTCACGCAGCAGATCAGGGGCTACGTCGCGACGCTGCAGTACAGCGCGCAGCACCTCGGGATGGGGTACGCGGGTGGCGAAATAGCGTAGCTCAGCGGCTCCCGCCGGACCCTCGAGAAAGGCCACCGCAACGCCAGGATCGATCGCCGACAGCGCCTGGCGCGCATGACCGGCGACTTCTGGATCTGGACTCCGGGTCAGGCCAACTTGAATCGGCAGCAACACCTCAGGTTCCAGCGGCACCAATCCAGAGGCTGCCAAGACCTGCAGCTGGCGGCTGCGGCCCGAGAGAATCTGCTCGAGCAGAATGTCGCTTTCGCTCATGGCTCGATCACGGTTCAGCAGCCATGAGAGAGGCCACCGTGTCGAGATCGATCTTCAAATTTTTCAGCACTTTGCCACGGCTGATCGGCAGCGAGAAAGTGCGTTCATTGACCTCGACCCCGGCCACTCCAGCATCACCAAAGGTCAACTGCACCTCACGTTCGGCGTTGAGTTGTAGCGACTCGCCCTGCACCCGAATTTCGCTCAGTGCCCGGACGCCATCGATCCACGCTTCGACCCAACATTGACCAGTGAAATCGACCGTCACTCGCAGCGGCGCGAGCACAGGCGCCACACCCTCAGCCATCGGCCGAGCACCGGCAGCATCGACTTTCGGCGACGCCCCCAACGCGGCCGGGGTCGACGTTGCCGCCACCTCACCCGCAGCTGCTGCTGCCGAAACGGGTGGCACCACCGAACTCGGTACCGCCACCGGCGAAGAGGCGGGCTCTTCACCTTGGCGACGATCGTTGTACCAACTGAGCAAGTAGACCACCAGCAGCAGCAGGGCGACCGCCGCGATCGCCATCAAATAGGCCCATATAGGGGTGCGGCGAACCGATCTGCGCGGCTCTACCTGCGTCTCCTCGCTGTCGCCAGCGCGGCGGGCAAGGTCGAAGAAATTGACCGCCTCCTCCGGCTCCAAACCAATATAGCGAGCGTATTGGCCCAAGAATCCCCGAGCAAATACCAACGACGGTAGAACCTCGAATTTCTCTTCCTCGAAGGCCTGCAGGTAGCGCAAGCTGATCTTGGTGGAATCGGCGATCTCTCGCAGGGTAATCTCTCGGCCTTCGCGCTGACAGCGCAGCCAAGTACCAAAGCCTTGCCCCTCGGGGTCAAGGGCCGCGGAAGTTTCGTCGCTCTGGTTTCCAGTTGGTCGGCTTTCGGTCATCCATCCACGCCTCTTCACAAGCTCTCGACCGGTGATCGACTCAGTCGTTCTCTACCGACGGTTCGCCATCTTCGCGCCTTGCTTCTAGCGGTTGATTCTACTCAGTTTAGCAGAACGTCTCCAGCCCGAAAGTGAGTCCGCCGGGTAACCCCCGAGGACCTCTGCCGTCGAGCACATAGTTGCCTCCCCGACAAGCCACTCAAGAAGGCCAGAATCCTCCAGCAAAAGGGCGGGCCGAGCCCTCCATCACCTGCCAGTATCCGCTGCGAGCCAACATCCTGCCCCGTCCGGCTTGCCTTTCGACCTCAATTGCCTTTACCTTAACGGGAAATCCCGACATCTGGCGGCAATGCGCGAGCACACCGTAGAAAGTAACCAGCCTCGATCTGATACTTTGGGAGAGTCATGAGCATTCCAAGCGAAATCAAAGAACTCCTCAACGCCGCTAACTTCGACGCGGTCGAGGAAGCATGGCTCAACCGCCTCAACGATCGGCTGTTCGATTTGCGCTGGTTCTCCAGTGTCGCCCGCGCCTTGGCTCGCGCTGGCGACCATGAACGCACCCAGCTGCTGGTCGGCCTGCTCGATGAGCATCTGGCCGACGATGAAAAATGGAGCACCCGGCTGGAGATGTTGCGCAGCGATGGTCAGCTGATGCAGCCCCAGACCGGCAAGCTGCACGAGATCATTCTCGAGACCCTGGAGAAACTCTACGGCGAAAAAAGCAGCTATCAGCAGATGGTCGACAAAGTGGGTCTAAGCAAAGCCATCGACGACATTCCCAAGACCTGGAAGAAAGTCGACCGACTGGTAACCCTTCTGACCTACGACATCGGCTCGATCGTGCTGATGGAAGGCAAGGGCGCCGGCCAGGTCATCGACATCAACATGGCGCTGGAGAGCTTTAAGATCGACTTCGAGAGCCATCCCGGCCTGCTAGTGGGCTTCCGTGCCGCCGGTAAGATGCTTCAGCCCCTCGATCCTGGCCACTTGCTGCGGCGCAAATTCGAACAGCCCGAGGCCCTCGCCAAACTGCGCGACGAGTCGCCGGCAGAACTACTGCGCGCCTTGCTAGGCAGCTACGACGGACCCCGCACCGGCGCCGAGATTCGCCGCGATCTGGCCGGCATCGTCGCCGACAACAAATGGAATAGCTGGTGGTCCGCGGCGCGCAAGCATCCGCAAGTGATGATCGAAGCCAAGGGCCGCCGTGCTTACCGCTGGGCGGAGTCCACCGAGGACGCCGAAGACGCTGTATGGCTGAGCTTCGAGGCCGCTAAACCACGCGCCCAGATCGACTTGCTGCGGCGCGAAGGAAGTCGCGAACGACACCTGAAGGAACGCATGTCACAGCGACTGGCAGCGACCGCCGCCAAGGTCTTGGCCGAAGAACCAGGCCTGGCAGCAGAGATCTGGTTTGCCCTCGATCGCCACGGCAAGCTACCCGCCACCGAGCCTTCGTGGTCACCCCACGCATCGATTCCCGCATCCAGCGACGCCAACCAGCTGATTCGTGGCATGCAAGATCGGGCGCGGCGCGAGAGCGGGTACGAGATCGCCCGTCGAACCCGTCAAGACTGGGGCGAGATCTTCGCCTCCGCGCTGTGGCACGAAAGCGAGTCGCGCTCCTTGGACTACTTGTCGAGCCAGCTGGTCGAAGGAGCGCCGCAGCTCTTCGACAGCTTCTTCGATCAAGCTCTGAGCCAACCCCGCAAAGGCCCAGCAGCTTTCGCTTGGCTCGCCGAACGCTCAGCAGAGAAAGAAGCTTGGCAACAGCGCAACTCACTACGTTTGCTGCAGCAGATCCTATGGGCTCTCGACAGTCCTGATTTTGCCCCCTATCGCACCCGCCTGGTCAATCTTTGCGAGTCCGGCGGCACTTTGCCGCGGCTGCTCAACCACCTCAGCGAAGACCAAGCTGAGCGCGCCCTCGAGTCGATCGACAAGGCAGGCGGTCTGGCCGAATACCAGCGCGAACCGCTGGTCAGTGCCATCGAGCTACGCTTCTCCAGCCTGCGGAAAGAAGACCAGGCACCGCTCTACGCTACCGCTGAAGCGATCGAGAACAAGCGGGCCGAGCTCAAGAACCTGGCGGAGGTGGAGATCCCCACCAATCGGCAGGCGATCGAAGAAGCCCGCGCCATGGGCGACTTGCGCGAGAACTTCGAGTACAAAGCAGCTCGCCAACGCCATGAATACCTGTCGGCGCGGGCCGCCGCGCTGAGCGGTGATCTCACTCGTGTACGGCCGATCGATGTCTCCGTGGTGTCCGGCAAGGAGGTGGTGATCGGCAGCCGAACGACCCTCGAGACCGAGGGTGGGGGCCGGATCGTCACCATCCTGGGCCCGTGGAATAGCGAGCCCGAGAAAGACATCCTGTCGAACGAGTCAGATCTCGCCAAAGCAATGCTCGGCGCCAAGCCGGGCGACAAGGTCGAGCTACCGGACGGTGTGACTTACAAGATCGCCAGCATCGAGCCCTACATCTGAGCCACCGGCCGCTCAGGCGGTGGTTGCCCGACCGGCACGCTTGAGCAGCCGGCCGAGGTAGCGGCCGGTATGACTGCCAACGACTTCGGCCACCTGCTCAGGGGTGCCTTGAGCCACAAGCTCCCCCCCTCCCGCGCCACCTTCCGGACCGAGGTCGAGGAGCCAGTCGGCAGTCTTGATGACCTCCAGATTGTGCTCCACTACGATCACCGTATTGCCCTTGTCAACCAGCTGTTGCAGCACCTCGAGTAGCTTGCGAATATCCTCGAAATGCAGCCCGGTGGTCGGCTCATCAAGCAAATAAAGAGTGCGCCCGGAAGCCCGTTTCGACAACTCCGTGGCCAACTTGACTCGTTGCGCCTCGCCGCCCGACAGGGTGGTCGCCGGCTGGCCGAGGCGGATATAACCCAGGCCAACAGCGTTGAGGGTGCCGAGAATCCGCGCCACCGGCGGAATGTTCTCGAACACCTCGAGCGCCTGCTCGACCGACAGGGCCAGAATCTCGGCAATATTCAACCCGCGATAGCGTACCGCCAGAGTCTCGCGGTCGTAGCGCTTGCCGCCACAGACCTCGCAGGTGACATAGATATCGGGCAAAAAGTGCATCTCGATCTTGTTCTGACCGTCGCCGCTGCAGGCCTCGCAGCGCCCCCCCTTGACGTTGAATGAGAAACGCCCCGGCAGGTAGCCGCGGGTCCGCGCCTCCTGAGTCTTGGCCATCAGACTGCGAATATGGCCGAAGACCTGGGTGTAAGTCGCCGGGTTGGAACGCGGAGTGCGACCAATCGGACTCTGATCGATCGAAATCACCTTGTCGAGATACTTGAGCCCGAGCAGCTCATCATGGGCCCCGGAACGTTCGCGAGAACGGTAGAAATGCTGCGCCAGAGCACGGTGCAAGATATCGCTCACCAGGCTGCTCTTGCCCGAGCCCGACACCCCGGTCACCACCGTCAAGCGACCGATCGGAAAAGCCGCGTCAATACCCTGCAAGTTGTTGTGCCGTGCCCCCTTGACGATCAGCCGCTTCTCCAACTCTGGCGGCCGCCGTTGGGGAATCGGTATCGCCAACTCACCGCTGAGGTACTTGCCCGTCAGACCCAAAGATCCTGCTTCGAGATCCTCTGGGGTGCCCTCGGCAACCACCTCGCCACCGTGAATGCCAGCCCCCGGACCGAGGTCAAGCACCCAATCGGCAGCACGAATAGTGTCCTCATCGTGCTCGACCACCAGCACCGAATTGCCCAGGTCGCGCATTTCGCGCAAAGTGCTGATCAAGCGCTCGTTATCGCGTTGGTGCAGGCCGATGGAGGGCTCGTCGAGGACATAGAGCACCCCCATCAACTTGGAACCGATCTGGGTCGCCAAGCGAATACGCTGGCTCTCGCCCCCCGACAAAGTAGCCGAAGAGCGGTCCAGGGTGAGGTAGCCGACCCCCACATCACGCAAAAAACCGAGCCGATCGCGGATCTCCTGCAACACCTTGGTGACAATTACCACCTGCCGTTCAGTGAGCTGAAAATCACCCACCACCTCGAGCAACTCCCACACCGGCAGGGCCAACAAATGATCGATCGAATGCCCCGACACAGTGACCGCCAGAGCCTCCGGACGCAACCGCCGCCCAGCGCAAGCCGGGCACGAATGCACCGACATGTACTTCTCAATTTCACTCCGCACCGACGCCGACTCGGTCTCCCGGTAGCGGCGATCGAGCCGCGTCACCAGACCTTCAAACGAACCCTTCCACTGGTAGCGAGAGCGCTTGCCTACGAAACTGAACTCCAGTTCCCGATCACCGCTGCCGTAGAGCAACACCTGACGCACCTTCTTGGTCAGTTTGCACCACGGCTTGTGCAGCGAAAAGCGCAGCTGCTTAGCCAGCGTCTCGACCATCCGCATCTGGTGCGACGACGAGCCTGCCCGCCATGGTCCCACCGCGCCGGCGGCAATCGAACGCTGCGGATCTACCACCACCTTGTCCTCATCGACCCCCATCAGCGTGCCCAAGCCAGAGCAAGTCGTACAGGCCCCATACGGGCTGTTGAAGGAGAACAACCGCGGCGTGATCTCGGTCAGGCCGGTGCCGCAGTCAGCACAGGCATAGCTCTCAGACAGCGTCTCCTCGGGCTGCCCATGGGCGGCGACCAGCACCAGCCCACCGCCCACCTTGAGCGCTGTTTCGATCGACGACGCCAGTCGTTTCTCGATTCCCGGCTTCACCACCAGCCGGTCGATGACGATGTCGATACTGTGCTTCTTCTGCTTGTCGAGGGTCGGCGGCTGGCTGGCAAGATCCACCACTTCGCCATCGATACGCGCGCGGATGAAGCCCTCTCGCGCCATCTGCCGCAGCTGCTTGCGATATTCGCCCTTCTTGCCCCGAATGTAGGGAGCGTAGAGGATCACCCGCGTCTTCTGCTTCAGATTCGCCACCCGATCGACCATCTGTTGGACGGTCTGAGGCCGGATGACTTGGCCACATTGCGGGCAGTGCGGCTCACCCACCGAAGCGTAGAGCAGGCGCAGGTAGTCTTGAATCTCGGTCACCGTGCCGACCGTCGAGCGCGGGTTCTTCGACACCGATTTCTGCTCAATAGAAATCGCCGGCGACAACCCCTCGATAGCGTCGACATCTGGCTTCTCCATCTGCTGCAAGAACTGCCGGGCGTAGGTCGAGAGGGATTCGACATAGCGCCGCTGGCCCTCTGCAAAGAGCGTGTCGAAGGCTAGCGAGGACTTGCCAGAGCCCGAGACCCCGGTCACCACCACCAGGCGATTGCGCGGGATCTCGACATCGATGTTGCGTAGGTTGTGCTCGCGGGCACCGCGTACTGTGATCTTGTCCATCGGGACGACAGACTCTAGCCGATTCATCGGCAGCTGGCCAGATACGACAAAGGTCCGGAGCCCGCCTTGCGGCATCCCTCCGGACCTCGATTGTCTTGAGCAAGCGACAATTGACTCCTCGGACTTAGCCCACCGGACCGCCCGGGTCGTCCTCGTCACACTCGATGTTCTGAGCGTCAATAGCATCTAACAGCAAATTGCTGCAAACGTCGAGCTGCGCCTCGGTGATCTCAAGATGGAGATCGATGTCGTCACTGAACACACCACATTGCGGTGGCGTGCCGAGGTGGATAGCACCGACCAGATCACCACTAATGACTTCGATAGAGTCGGTGCTGATCTCACAGCTATAGATCTAGGTAGATAGATCTGGGTTCTCCTGAAGACACTGCCAGCTAGTGAATTACAGGAGACCCCACCCTCCAGAGAGCCCGAGTGGTCTTCAACTACAACGCCAGAGTTCCCTCCCCCGGACTTCCATGTGCAGTGCCTGCCACGACTCGTGGTGGGGATCGAGTCCGCAAGCAACCACCCTCCCACGCTCGTCGGTCTACTCAACGGCGATACGGGGAAGAGATTCAGATCAGCTTTGAATCTGATCATTTCTCCTGCCTAAAATCCCTGACCTTGGCCATCACTCCAACGTCGCGAGCCGCGCGAAAAAATTCTATTTCTTGCATCGAGAATGAGGGAATCCAACCTACTAATCCGCCTCTTTAAGCAGAGGAACCGCGGTCCCGAGCTTGCCGTCCTCGGACGGGAGGCTTTCGGCGGCCAGCCAGCTGCTCCGCGAGCACTGGCAGCTGCCGAAGCAGGGACACAAATCCTCGACCCCAGTTTGCCTCCGCGGTAGGAGAGACAACGGCCACGTCGGCCGGCCGCGGAGGTCATTTTTTGCCCTCAAACCTCCCCTTGCCTCCCCTCTCACCCCACCAGACTCTGCCGGCGACTTGCGCACCGCCAGCGGTGAATAACTGCACCTGGACGACTTTGGTACCGGCTACGCTTCGCTCAGCTATCTGCGGCAATTTCCCTGCCGAGCGATCAAGATCGACCGCAGCTTCCTCACTCAAGACGGCAACAGATCCTCAACAGCATGGTCAGTTTGGCGCGAGTTCTGGGACTCGGAGTGACCGCCGAAGGAGTTGAAACTGAGGCCCAGCTCGACCGCGTCCGCCAGCTCGGCTGCGACCACGCCCAAGGCTATCTACTAGCCCGGCCCCTCGACGCCACCGCGATCTAGACATTGATCGAGGGCGATCTGCCGCTGTGCTAAGAAGGTGTCTTGGCAGATTGTGCGTGGGACCTGCCCAGCATCGTTGGCACAGCTCACCGGCGAACGATCTGTCGCTGATCGCCCAACCGACGGGTGGCGCCGATCGAATCTAGGTGCTCGAGCAGCGGGATTGCCCACTTGCGGCTGAGGCCGAAGCGCTCCTTGAACTGTGCGACGGTGATCTGATCGAGTCCGCTTTGCTCAAGCTCGTCGCGCAGTCGATCGACCGATCTGGCCGCCAGCATCAACCCTGAGGAAAGGCGCACCAGCTGACCGCCGTCAAGCAAGTATTTGACCAATCCGGCGACAATTTGTCGCTTGGCGCCAAGTTCTGCGTCGAGTTGATCGGGGTGGGGTGGGGTCAGTCCAGCAGCTTCGACCCGGGCGAGCAAGTCTTCGGCCAGCCTGGATTCTTCACCGCTCAGCTGAGCCTCGCGCCCTGGAAGATTGACCCGACCACCGGCGCTCTCGAGCACTTTCTGGGCCGCCAACCAACGGAGGTAGAAGTCGGCGAGTTCGTGGGCTTTCTTGGGCAGCAGACGCGACAGTAGCTCGGCTTTGGGCATGCTACGCGCCAGACGATCGGCGGCAAAGTAGTCGCTCAGCACCTGCCGAGCCTGTTCGGCAACCCGCTGCACGACACGCGGCTCAAGCCAGCGGCGACCACGACCGGAGTCGAGACTCAACAATCGGCCTTCTTTGACCTGCTCGTCGAGGGCAGCACTGGCGCGAGCGGTCGGCCACCCTAGACGACGGGCGACAACGCTGGCCTCGATCCCCCGCTCAGCACCTTCTGCAACCCACAAACACAATGCCTTGCCGGGCTCACCGAGGGCCTTGAGCGCCGCCGTCAACTGGCGACCGCGACGGCGGCGCCAACGGGGATCGAGGATCTCCCCACCACCGAGAGTGGTCGCCGGAGAAGGCCGACGCACCACGAAGCGATCGCCGCGCACGGCGGTGATGGCCTCTGCC
Organism: Candidatus Multivoradales bacterium; assembly: GCA_965248925.1. Taxonomy (GTDB): domain Bacteria; phylum Acidobacteriota; class Thermoanaerobaculia; order Multivoradales; family J023; genus CBDFLE01. Next base: position 1,576,939 of record CBDFLE010000006.1, read on the forward strand.
AGGCGAATTTCCACCCAGCCTTCGTCTCCGGGCTCCAGCACCTGGCCACCCAGCGGCCTCAGCTTGCCGATTACTTCCGAGGAATAGAGGTGGAGGCGCACCGGCACGAAGGACTTCAGTGCTTCCGGAGCGTCTTCGAGCAACGTAAATCTGGCGCAGAGGCCTTTGCTGGCTTCGAAAGCCCCGGGCGTAGTCAGTTGCACGCCGCGAGCAACCCGCTGCAGATCGATACCGCCCAGTTGGACGGCGGTGCGTTCCCCCGCCTCGGCCTTGTCGCGGGCGCTACCGTGGACTTCCAAACCACGCACCTTGGCGCTCTCACCGGCTGGCAACACCGCCACCGCCCGCCCGCTCTCTAGAGAGCCGCTGATCAGCGTGCCGGTGGCGACCACGCCGAGACCTCGGAGGTGGAATGCCCGGTCTATCGGCAGGCGTAAGGGCAGCTCCGGATCGGCCTCCACCGCAGCTTCTCGTGCCCTGACGAGTAAGGCCCGGCGCAACTCCTCCAGCCCTTCACCCGTGGTGCTCGACACTGGCATCACCGGCGCTCCAGCAAAGGCGGTGTCGGTGAGCAGCTCTTCGACTTCGAGCTGCGCCAGCTCCAGGAGATCGTCGTCCACCAAATCGCGCTTGGTCAGCGCCACCACGCCACCCTGAATGCCCAGCAGGCGGCAGATCGCCAAATGTTCGCGGGTTTGTGGCTTGACTCCCTCGTCGGCGGCGACCACCAGCAGCATCAAACGAATGCCGCCGAGACCGGCCAGAGCATTGTGCAAGAAACGCTCGTGACCAGGTACATCGATAAAACCGACCTGCAAATCGCCGTCTTCGAGATGGGCAAAACCGAGGTCGATGGTGATGCCCCGCGCCTTCTCCTCGGCCCAACGGTCGCAGTCGGTGCCGGTGAGGGCTTCGAGCAGGCGGGTCTTGCCGTGGTCGATGTGACCCGCGGTACCGATGATGACGCGCTGCATGGCAAGCAAAAGGCGACGATTAGAGGTTTGGAAGGTAGCAGTGCTGGCGAGCTAGCCCGCCAGCACCTCGCGGGCGATGCGGCTGATGGTCGAGCCACTAGCGGTGGCACCGAAGCGCGACAACATCGCCTTCATGATCGCGCCCATCGCTTGCAAGCCGGTCATCCCTTCGCTCTGGACCAGCTCGGTGATGGCTTGCCGGATCTCGTCTTCGCCGACCTGCTGTGGCAAATACTCGGACAAGATCTCGGCTTCGCGCTCTTCCTTCTCGGCCAGCTCGACGCGATCGCCCTTGCGGAATTGTTCGGCGGCCTCCTTGCGCTGCTTGACACTGCGTTGCAGCAAGCGGATGAAGCCGTCGGAATCGACCTCTTCCCGGCGCTGGATCTGGTCGTTCTTGATCGCTGTCAGCAGCATTCTCAAAGTCGCCAAGCGCTCTGGCTGACGCGCTTTCATGGCTGTCTTGAGATCGGCTTGGATACGTTCTTGGGGGGTGCTCATGAGATGCCGATTATAACCATGCTGGAGGACTGTGCTACCTTGGGACCGTCCGTTACAGAATTCTCCATGGCGCTCCCACCCGCGGGCGGGGTGCCAGCGGTAAGTGTACCGTTCCTGCACGGGGAAGGCAGGCTTGGAATTTGCCTGCCGCTGGTTTCGGATTCGTTCCCGACGCATGGCTCACCGTGGATCCGTGCGCGGGCCTCTACCCATAGTCGAAGGAGACCCAATGAACCTGAACGCACCAAAACAGATCACTTGGCTGATCGCTGTCATTCTTGGAGTGGTGGGTATCGTCGGACACTACGCGGCCCTTGGAGCGATATCTGGCTACTCGTTCGTACTAGTTTGCCTAGGCTTCGTATTGCTCGCCTTGGGAACCCTCCTGAAGGGACTGTAGCCAGATTGTACCGGGTCTTCTCGAAGACCCGGCCAAGCCGCCTCGGCGTCATTGCACCGGCACTTCGAGAATGAATACCGTGCCACGCGGCTTGTTGTCCTCGACCCGGATGGTCGCCTGATGGTCGTCGACCACCCGATGGACGATGGCCAGACCCAGACCGGTACCTCGGCCTTTGGTGGAGTAGTACGGCAAGAACACTTTGTCCGTATCCTGTCGTGGGATACCGCGGCCGGTGTCGGCTACTGCAATTTCCAGCACGGCACCGCGCAGCTCTGAACTCAAGGTCACCTGGCCGGACGCCTCGGTGGCTTCCAGGGCGTTGTCCAGCAGGTTGATCAAAACACCCCGCAGCTGCCCGAGGTCGAACTGCACCGTGGCCGCGTCGGCGGCTACCGCCAGCTCCACTGCGACTCCCGGCTTGAGTCCGCGGTATAGCCGCAAGAGATCGTCGAAGAGCACCCGGAGATCGATCTTCGTCGGCTGTGGCCGCGGCATCCGGGCGTAGCTCGAAAACTCATCGACCATCGCCTTCATGCTCGCCACCTCACGGGTTATCACTTCGACACCAGCTTCCAGGGCCTGGGGGAAGTCCGCCGCCCGCGCCTGGTGTTTGCGCAGCAAGCGCTCGGCGGTGAGCTTGATCGGGGTCAGCGGGTTCTTGATCTCATGGGCGATACGCCGCGCGACTTCGGTCCAGGTGGCCATTTTCTGCGCCCGGATCAGCTCGGTCCGATCCTCCAGGACCACCACCCGGCCGCCTGCCTGAATACCGCCGGGAAGCTCCTTGACCTTGACATCGAGGGTCTTCCACACCCCGCCGATGGTCAACTTCAGCTCGCCACCAGCGGTCGTGCCATCGAGATCGCCCGCCACTACCGCCGCCAGCTTGGCGCGTTCTGAGTCACCCCAGGCAACCGCCAGGGGCTGGCCGATGACCTCCTCCTCGCGCTGGCTGAGAATGCCCAACGCCGCGCCGTTGCAAGTCAGGATGCGCTGCTCGCCATCGAGGGAAACCACTCCGGCGGCGACATTCTCGAGTACCGCCGCCAAACGCTCGTTGGCGCTCAGCAGCCGATGATTGGCGCGGTCGACCAGTTGGCGGTTGCGCTGCAACTCGCTAGCCATGTGATTGAAATCGTCCACCAGCACCCGCAACTCGTCGTCGACCGCTACCTCAACGCGATGATCCAGGTCGCCCGAGGAGATCCTCCGGGTGGCGTCGGCGAGCAGCTGAATTGGCTCCGTCACCCGCCGCGCCAATCGCAGACCGATGGAAGAGAAAGCCAGAATCACTAGCAAGGTGACCATCAGCAAGATCGACAAATAGGCACCGCGGACCGCTTCCTTCTCCAACGACAATTGCTGGTAGGCCTGATACGCCGCCCGCAGGCGCTCGCTCTTGCCAGCCAGTTCGGGCGGTAGCAGGGTGCCGACCACGACCACCGGTGTTGACCCAAACTGCGGGGACCCCGTCGGCTCTTCCCCCCCGGCGGCCACCGGGTCGGCATCTGGCGACTTCGGAACCGCCCGTGCCGCCAACACCAGATGGCCGTCGATGCCGAGCTCCCGCACCACCCGCGTCTGCTCACCTTGGGCCATGGCCTCGCCCAAGAAACGGTTGAACCGCCGCACATCCGGCAGCCGGCCAATGCCCTTTCCAGGATCCGCGGTACCCTGCACAAACTCGGTGCCGTCGTGGACCAGCAAGTAGTGCAAGCCCAATTCCTCGCGCAGCGCGCGGAGCCGGCGCTGCAGCTCGGCTTGCTGCGACAAGTCGCGCAGATCGATGTCGCCGATCTCGCGCAGCACCCGCCCGGCATCCCGTAACCCTCGCCACTCGAGCTCGCCGATCAGCGCCAAGGCCACCTCGTCGCCCTCGGTCACCACCTGTTCGATCGGCAGGCTGAGCCAGAGTTCGAACGAATCGACCACCAGGCGGGTGGCGAAGGGGAACAAGATCAACACCGGCACCAGCGACAGGGCAATCGCCGACAGCACCAGCTTGGTCTTGAACTTCGAGCCCAGGATACGATGGCGACGCTCCAGCAGCAGCCGGAAAAGGCTGCGCACCAGGAAATAGAGAATCGCCAAGATCAGAATGACGTTGATGTACCAGAGGGCGAAGAGCAAGACCTTGTTGTTGAGCAGCGCGGGCGGCAAGCCGCTACTTCGCAGCAAGAGGTAGTAAACCCCGGCGACCACCACGAAAAGGGCGGTCAGCACGGTCACCAAGCGCCGTGAACCTCGCCCCAAGACCCGCCGTTCCGAGTCGCCAGCCATTGCTCAGCGAACCGCGGCCGGCAGGTGAAATTTGGCCGACTCGCGCCAGCCGGTGGTCTGGGTAAAGGGAATAATAAACAGCAGCTGGCGGGTGCCAAGCTCGGCCCGCACCCGCACCAGGGCGCGCTTGTGACCGGTCAAACCGGCAACGCTGAACACCGGCAGGCGGACGATCTCGGTCATCGCCCGGCGCAGTTCATCGCGATCTCGCACCACCCGGCTTTCGATCAGGTCGCCGTCGTGCTTGAGATTGATCAGATACTCACGACTGATGGCGTTGTACAGCGCTACCACCTGTAGCCGGCTGGACCCGATCCGCTTGTCGGCCCAACGCAGACGGTCGCGCATGAGCTGCAACTGGAAGGTGTAGCCGGTGGCCAAGCCGCTTTCGACCCGCCGCACCACCTCGTCGTCAAACGCCTGGTCAAGGCGAAAGGACAACAGCACCCGATCGCCCTCAAGCTCCACCACCACGTCTTCCACGGTGGCCGCCGTGGCGACACTGCCCCAGCCCGCCAGCAAGCTAGCGAGAAGCAGCACCACAACCCTTCGCAGGCCGTGGCAACCACAGCAGGGCTCAACTGTTAATCTCATCGTTAGTCGCACTCTAGCAGGAGCTGATTGGAGCAGCAGCCTCGACACAGACAAGCCGATCGGCGCTATCATCCAGCCGTCAACAACCCGGCGCCCCCGCCGCGCCGCTACCCGATTCGAGCACCATGGCCAGCGAAAAACATCCCAACATCCAGCAACTCGCCGCCAACCGCCGCGCGCGCCACGAGTACCACCTGCTAGATAGCCTGGAAGCCGGCTTGGTGCTGACCGGCACCGAGGTCAAATCGGCCCGCCTGGGCAATGTGCAGTTGAAAGAGAGCCACGTTGAGTTCCGCAATGGCCAAGCCTGGCTGGTCGGCGCCCACTTCAGCCCCTACAGCCACGGCAACTACAACAATCACGACCCGGAACGGCAGCGCAAGCTACTGCTGAAAAAACGCGAGATCGAGCGTTTGGATGGCAAATCGCAAAGCAGCGGCATGACCGTGGTGCCGCTCAAGCTGTATCGCAAGGGCAATCGAATCAAGCTCGAAATCGCCCTGGCGCAGGGCAAGAAGCTGTACGACAAAAGAGAAACTGAACGCCTGCGAGTACTCGACCGTGAGGCGCACGAAGCGATGAAAGACGCCGGCCGCGGCGGCGGTTGAGCAGCCGGAATACTAGATCACTGAGCCGGCAATTGCCCGGTGTCAATTACGCATTGCTTGTCGCCGACGTTCACGACCGCCGGTGTCGCGAATCCTGTCCAGCGCCCGCTGGCCACCGTATTTGGCGACGATGCGGTCGTCCCATTCGTCAGAAATCTCCGCCACCGCCGCCACCGCACCCAGCACATTGCTGCGCTCGACCGCGCGGCCAAACAGCGAGTAGGCGAAGAAAATATCGCTGCCGACCAGCGAGAAGGCGCCGAATGGCAGGCTGTGGTTCAGTTCCAGCAGGCCGCGTAGCAGCTTGTCGTCGACCTTGACCCCTTGGACGCAGTAGGCCATCACTTGCATCGCCACATCCTCGGCGCCATAGGGGTCGACAGAAACCTCCAACACGGTGCTGCCATAGCGGACATAGAAGTGGCCGGTTTCTTCTTCGTGATGGATATCGTCGAATAGCTCGCCCAGGTAGGTCTGCACCCGCTCGTAAGCTTGGCGATGGCGATCGTTGTTGAATTCCATTCTTATCTTCTCTCCTTCGAGCCGTCGCTAGCGCTGGGAACGGCACCGAGCGAGCATTGCCGGCGGCTCGTTGCGCGGCGCTCGCTGCCGGTGACTCGTTGCCGGTGGCTCGTTGCCGGTGACTCGTTGACAGCGGCGGCGGCATGAATTAAGTTGCCGACTATTCGAATCGGCTCTAGCTTACGACAACTGGAGCACCTAGAACCATCTCCAACCCTCGGCTCGTACCGAGGCTGTTGCGGTGGACGCTGAGCCCGCCCCCGCCCTGCGAGAGGAGCTATGGGACACCTACCCAACAATTCTGAGGAGGAATTCTGCATGCATCGGCGAGCGCAGCTAATCAGCCGCATCGTAATTTTGGTCAGCCTCGTTCTGATCGCCAGCTGGCCGGCCTTCGGCGCCGGCTTCTCGATCTATGAGCAAGGAGCCAAGGCCATGGGTATGGCCGGCGCCTTCACCGGCCAGGCCGACGACGGTTCGGCGATGTTCCACAACATCGCTGGTATCGGTTTCATCAAAGAGCGCCAGCTGCAAGGCGGCGTGACCTTCATCACCATCGAATCGAGTGAGTTCACCGGTCTCGACCCGTTCCCTGGCAGCGGCGTCCGAGAAGAGCAAGAAGACCTCATCTTCTTCCCCGTACAAGCCTACTTCGTGCAGCCGGTCAATGATCGAATGACCTTCGGCCTCAGCCTCAACAGCCCCTTTGGCCTGACCACCGAGTGGGCCAACGAGGACACCTTCACCGGCCGCTTCATCAGCACCCGGGCAGAGCTGCGGGTGATCGATCTCACCGCCGGCCTGGGCTGGCAGGTGACGGACAACCTGAGCCTCGGATTGGGCCTCGGCCTGCGGGTTTCCGATGTCGAGCTAACGCGCCGCGTACCGTTGATCAATCCCTTCACCCTGAGCACGTTCGACGCCGCCAACGCGGTACTCGGAAGTGATGTCGAAACCGGCCTGACCTACCACTTCAGCTGGCTGCACCGGGTCGGTCAGCAGTTCTCCTGGGGCTTCACTTACCACGGCAAGACCGAGATCGACTACGGCGGCTCGGGCCGTTTCACCCAGCTTTCTTCCGGCAACCCGGTGCTCGATGCGATCGTCGCCGGCCGCATCCCCTTCGACCAGGATCTGCCGATCTCCACCTCGATCGAGTTCCCCGATCAGGCAGTGCTGGGCTTCTCGCTCGGACTGACCCAGCGATTGCGAATGAATGTCGATCTCGGCTGGACCGGCTGGACCACTTTTGATCAGGTTGTGCTCGAATTCCCCGACAACCCTCAGTTCAGCTCAGTGATCCCCGAGGACTACGAAGACGCCTACTTCTATCGCGTTGGTTTCAATTGGCAGGTCCATCAAGATCTGGCCTGGCGCTTTGGCTATGTTCTCGACGAGACACCGCAACCCGATAGAACGGTTGGCCCTCTGCTGCCCGACTCCGATCGCGGCGGCATCACCCTCGGCCTGGGGTGGAAGCGCTACGACCTGGCGCTGATGTATCTGCAGTTTGACGAACGGACGACGACCACCAACGATAACGACTTCAACGGCACCTACGAGACCACCAGCTGGCTGCTCGGTCTCACCATAACCCTGTGATAGGGAGGAGCACGATGATGAAATCTCGACAAGTCATTCGCACCCACCTCAGTCGTGCCTTGGCCCTGGCCACTCTCAGCAGCCTACTGCTGGTCGCCCAGGCACCGGCACAGGATACTGGCAGCGCCGACTTCACCCGCTACGTCTCGATCGGCGACAGTCTGACCGCGGGCTTCATGAGCGGCGGCTTGGTTGCTGAAGTGCAGGCCCTGTCCTACCCTGCCTTGATCTCCCGCCAAGCTCAGGGCAGCAACCAGGGATTCGAGCAGCCGACGGTGTCGGCGCCGGGTATCCCACCGCTGCTCAGATTGCGCAATCTGGCACCGCTGACCATCACTCCCAGTGGCACAGGTCTCGGCTCGCCCACCAATCTGACTCTGCCGCGGCCATACAGCAACCTGGCGGTGCCGGGTGCCAATATCAACGATCTGATCAACACGGTCAGCGATGGCGGCGGTCTGCACGACCTGATCCTGCGCGGCCTGGGTACCCAACTGCAGCAGGCAGCGGTCCAGCAACCGACCTTCGTCACCGTGTGGATCGGCAACAACGACGCCCTCGGCGCGGCCACCTCCGGTCTGGTGATCGAAGACGTTACTTTGACCAGCCTGAGCAACTTCGAGAGCAAGTTCCGCACCGCCATCGCTACTTTGCAGGCGGTCGGCGCACAGCTGGCGATGGCCACCATTGCCGACGTGACGGCGATTCCCTTCGTCACCGCGGTGCCACCGGTGCTGGTCAACCCGGCGACCAACCTGCCGGTGCTGGTCAACGGTCAGCTGGTGCCACTGATCGGCCCTGACGGACCGCTCACCCCCGGTGTCGACTTCCTCACCCTAAACGCTCCCGGCCAGCTGGCCCAGGGACGCGGTATCCCGCTAGCGTTCGGCGGCAGCGGCTTGGCGCTGACCGACGACGTGGTGCTCTCAGGCGCTGAGGTAGCGACCATCAATGACCGCATCAACGGCTTCAACTCGGTCATCCGGACCGTCGCCGGGGAGGTCGGAGCGGCGGTGGTCGACATGAATGTGGTGTTCAACCGCATCGCCAGAAACGGCCTCAGCATCGGCGGTGTCACGCTGACCACCGAGTTCCTCACCGGTGGCCTGTTCAGCTACGACGGCGTCCACGCTTCGGCGACCGGTTATGCGGTGGTTGCCAACGAGTTCATCAAGGCGATCAACGCTCAATTCGGCGGCGCCATCCCGCAGGTGGCGTTGGCGCCGTTTTTCTTCGGCCCCGACGGTAGGGTCGGCACTAACGTCGAGACCGGCGCCAACTTAAACGCCGGCTTTCTCTTCACCCGCCGCGGCGACAACAACCTACGCTTTGCTCTCGGCGTGCCCGATCGCGCCACTCTGCGGCGCATCAAAGCCGAGCGCGAGGGCCAGATCTCGACCGGCGATGGCGACGGCGATTCTCCTGGCGGCGATGGCGGCGACTCGACACCGATCGACAACCGCGGATTCCCGGTCGGCCACGGCCACTATTGCAGCGACGAGTTCAAGTGCGGCTTCGGCCTCGGCGACTGCGATGTCGACAGTCACTGCGAAGCTGGACTGCGCTGCATCGACAATCGGGGCGCCGACTTCGGCTTCCGGCCAAAGGTCGACATCTGCCTCTAGCCGAGGCGAGATAGTCGGTCACTCAAGACCGATACGGGGCGGCGAGTAAAGAACTCGCCGCCTCTTTTAATTTTACTATCCGTTCTACCTAATCGCTGCCCGCGGCGGCGCGGATTGCTTGCACCCAGGCCCACAGCAGGTCGAGTTCTTCTTCACTCAGATCGGCACCGTAGGCCGGCATCGAGATAGCCTGACGGCGCCAGAAAAAGCGCGCTACAGGATTGCGCTGTAGGCGGCGGCTGGTGCCGGTGCGCACCCAATCGCGAAACTCCTCTTGATCGCGCACCAGATGGTCAAAATTACCACCGGCAAAGCCCGGCACAAAGCCACCTAGGGAACCCGGATTGGCCACTCCGCCAGCGCCGTCGAAGCCATGACAGTCGAAGCAGCCTTGCTGCCGAGCCAATTTGCGGCCAGCGGCTGCTGCCTCACCAGCAGTCTGATCCACCCGCTCGACAACCGCGACGTAGGCCACCAAATCGGCGATCTGCTGATCATTGAGGCGCTCATCGTAGGCCGGCATGCGCAGGCGCTGGGTCGCCAAGCGCAAGCGGATCGCTTCGTCGTCCAGCCATTTTCGTGGCGCGCCGAAGCGAATGAACTCTTCGATACCCTGCCGAGTGGGCTGGTACATCATCGCGTTACCACTACCAAAGCGGGGCACGGTCCCCCAGCGGCTGCCGGGATTGGGGATCTCCGACCTCTTGGTCTGAGAATGACAGGCAAGACAGCCCACTTGCGCGGCTAGCTGACGACCTCGCAACACCGGCGTGGACTCCAAGCTGTGAAGCACGCGCCGTACACCAACAGGCAACACGGCGATCACTGCCACCATCAGCAGCAGCCCAACAACAGTTCGTCTACGTAGCATGGCGGCAGGACTCTCTGGCAGGAATGAGGGAGGGTAGCTGCAGAAAAGAGAACGGCCGCAGAGCCATGGCGACTCCGCGGCCGTAGGTCGGGCAGGCTACTAGCTCGCCGCTTTGGCGCCGCTGACGGTCAGGACTTTCACCCCGCCCTTGTCGGCCAGGTCACCGGTGACCTCGGCGTTACCACCGGCCATGTCCTTGAGCGCCGCGAACGAGTCGCCGTTGTCATGACTGGCGGCGAGGATCACCACCGTGCCATCTTCGAGCAACAGGCCCATCGGCTGGCCACCCTTGACGCAAGCCGTGGCACAGCCGGCGTGATCAGCGCCCGCGGCACCTTTGGGTACGTAGCAGGCAACATCGATCACCTCGCCAGTCCAGGAACCTTCCTCGGCACTGACGGTGAACACCGCGCCCAAGGCAACCATCGAAACCACAAGCATCAAAACCAAAATGCGCTTTTGCATTACCTAAGACCTCCATTAGTGAACAAGGCGTTAATTATACACGGAGAAACCTGTTTATATCCAGACACGGGTCTTGTTGGGTTCGGACAGAGTTCAACTACGGAAGCACCAGTTTACCGGATGGGAGGAATACCGTTATGCTCCCCTCTGTTATCAGATATGAGGGCTGGCGACTCAGGTTTCTTGAAGTCCAAGGCGCTCACCCAACTAAGGAAAATCGGGCGACTGCCCGGGCGGCGCGCCGCCCGGGACCGCTGACGGAGGGCTGGTCTTGGACTACAAGGACTACTACGACACGCTGGGAATCTCCAAAGGGGCACCCGCCGAGGAGATCCAAAAGGCGTATCGCAAGCTGGCCCGCAAGCATCATCCGGACGTCAATCAGGGCAAGGCGGCCTCCGAGGAGAAATTCAAAGAGATCAGCGAGGCCTATGAGGTGTTGAAAGACCCGCAGAAACGCGCCACCTACGATCGCTTCGGCTCGAATTGGAAAGGCCAGAGCGGTCGCGGCGGGCCGCCACCAGGATTTGGCGGCTTCGACTTCGGCGGTATGGGCGGCGGCGCCAGGGGCGCTGGGGACGACAGTGGTTTCAGCTCCTTCTTCGACATGCTGTTTAGCGGCGGTCGCGGACGCGGCGGCAGTCCTTTCGCTGGCGCCGAGGGATTCGGCGGCTTCGAGGGTGGCAACCGCCCGCGGGGCCAAGGTGCGGATCAAGAGGCAGAGTTGAAGCTCAGCTTGGAACAAGCCGCCGGGGGCGGCGCTCGCGAACTCACTCTGACCGACTCGGCCAGCGGTCGCCCACGGACCGTTTCAGTGAAGCTGCCCCAGGGGGTACGGGCCGGACAGAGAATCCGCCTCGCCGGCCGTGGCGGCCAGGGTTTCGGCAACGCCCCCGCTGGCGACCTGTTCTTGAAAGTCGAATTGCTGCCCCACGATCACTTTCGCCTCGAGGGCCTCGATCTGCACGCCCCCCTGCCCATCACCCCCTGGTTGGCGGCTCTCGGCGGTCCAGCGAAAGTGCGTACCCTCGGCGGCTCGGTGACGGTGAAGATCCCCGGCGGCTCCTCCAGCGGTCGCAAGATCCGCTTACGGGGCCAGGGCTTCCCCAATCCCAAGGGCCAGCCGGGCGACCTCTACACCGAGATCAAAGTGATGGTGCCGAGTCAGCTAACGGCCACAGAGCGTGAGCTGCTAGAGGAGCTTTCCCAGGTGTCGAGCTTCGCCCCCGAATAGGGCGAGCGGCACTCTAGAGTACTTACAACGGTCCACGCCAACCGGCAGCGACCGCGGGAGATAAGACTATGGACATGAACTTGCTGACCCAGAAGTCCCAGGAGGCGATGCAAGCCGCCCAGGCAACCTCGGTGCGCCGCGGCCACCAACAAGTCGATGTCGAGCACCTTTTGCTAGCCTTGATCGAAGACTCCAGTGGTCTGGTACCCCGGCTACTCGAGAAGATCGAGGTTCGGCTCGATGCTCTGCGCTCGGCCTTGAGCGACGAGTTGGGCAAGCGACCGCGGGTGTCTGGCCCTGGCGCCGAGCCCGGCAAGATGCTCATCTCCCAACCCCTGCAACGCCTGCTGCTGAAGGCTCAGAAGCAAGCCAAGAGCCTGAAAGACGAATACGTTTCCGTCGAACATCTGCTGCTGGCGATGATCGGCGAAGGCTCGGCCGGTGTCTCGGGCCGTCTGTTGAGTGAGCACGACGTCGGCAGCGACCGCTTCCTCGGCGCTCTGCGCGAGGTGCGCGGCAACCAGCGGGTGACCAGCGCCAACCCCGAAGCCGCCTACGAAGCGCTGGAGAAATACGGCATCGACCTGGTCGCCGAGGCCCGCGCCGGCAAGCTCGACCCGATCATCGGCCGCGATGCGGAGATCCGCCGGGTGATCCGCATCCTGTCGCGCAAGACCAAGAACAACCCGGTGTTGATCGGCGAACCCGGAGTTGGCAAGACCGCCATCATCGAGGGACTGGCGCAGCGCATCGTCCGCGGCGACGTTCCCGAATGGCTCAAAGACCGCTCGGTCTTCTCCCTCGACCTGGGCTCGCTGCTGGCCGGCGCCAAATTCCGCGGCGAGTTCGAAGAGCGACTCAAGGCGGTGCTGTCGGAGATCAAACAAGCCGAGGGCCGGGTGCTGCTATTCATCGACGAAGTCCACAACATCGTCGGCGCCGGCAAGACCGAAGGCTCCACCGATGCCGGCAATCTGCTCAAACCGATGCTAGCCCGCGGCGAGCTGCACTGCATCGGCGCCACCACCCTCGATGAACACCGCAAACACATTGAGAAAGACGCCGCCCTGGAGCGCCGCTTTCAGCCGGTGCTGGTCGAACCTCCGTCGGTGGAAGACACCGTATCGATCCTCCGCGGTATCCGCGAACGCTTCGAGATTCATCACGGGGTCGGCATTCAGGACAACGCCTTGGTGGCGGCGGCAACCTTGTCGAATCGCTATATCACCGACCGCTTCCTGCCCGACAAGGCGATCGACCTGATCGACGAAGCCTGCGCCATGATTCGCACCGAGATCGACTCCCTACCCGCCGAACTCGACGAGGTCACCCGCAAAGTGATGCGGCTGGAAATTGAAGAAGCAGCGCTGAAGAAAGAGAAGGACAAGGCCTCGAAAGAGCGCCTCGGCACCTTGCGCAAAGAACTCGCCGACCACCGTGCCCAGAGCGACGCCATGCGCGCCCGCTGGGAGGCCGAGAAAAGCGCCATCGAGCGCACTCGGGCGGTGCGTGAGGAGATCGAGCGAGTGCGCCACGACATCGAGATCGCCGAGCGCGATTACGACCTCAACCGAGCCGCCGAGTTGCGCCACGGCCAGCTGCCCGAGCTAGAAGCCCAGTTGCAAATCGAAGAAGCCAAGGTAGCGGCCGAAAATGCCTCCGGCAACAGCCTGCTGCGCGAAGAAGTCACCGACAACGAGATCGCCGACATCGTCTCCAAGTGGACCGGCATCCCGGTCACCCGCCTGGTCGAAGGCGAGCGGGACAAGCTGCTGCGCCTCGACGAGATCCTCCATCGCCGGGTGATCGGTCAGGACGAAGCCGTGCAGCTGGTAGCCGACGCGGTGATCCGCGCCCGCTCGGGGATCAAAGATCCGCGGCGACCGATCGGCTCCTTCATCTTTCTCGGCCCCACCGGGGTGGGCAAGACCGAACTCGCCAAGACCCTCGCCGAGGCCCTCTTCGACAGCGAGGACAACATCGTCCGCATCGACATGTCCGAGTACATGGAGAAGCACAGCGTGTCGCGCCTAATCGGCGCCCCGCCGGGCTACGTCGGCTACGAAGAAGGCGGCCAGCTCACCGAGGCGGTGCGCCGCAAGCCCTACTCGGTGATCCTCTTCGACGAGATCGAGAAAGCCCACCAAGACGTCTTCAACGTGCTGCTGCAGATCCTCGACGACGGCCGGGTCACTGACTCCCAGGGTCGCACCGTCGACTTCAAGAACACGGTGATCATCATGACCTCCAACATCGGCTCGCCGCACCTGCTCGACGGGGTCACCGCCGAGGGCGAGATCCGCGACGCCGCCCGCCAGGCGGTCGCCGCCGAGCTGCGCGCCCACTTCCGCCCCGAGTTCCTCAACCGGGTCGACGACACCGTGCTCTTCACCCCGCTGCAGCTCGACGAATTGCAGCAGATCGTCGAGCTGCTGATCCAAGACCTGCGCGGCCGGCTGGCCGAGCGCCACATCGGCCTCGAGCTCAGCGAAGTGGCCCGCGAGCACATCGCCCGCGAAGCCTACGACCCGGTCTACGGCGCCCGGCCGCTGAAGCGCTTCCTCCAGCATCAGCTAGAGACCAAGATCGGCCGCGCCCTGATCGCCGGCGAGATCGGCGAGGGAGGGACCATCGAAGTCGGGCTGGCAGACGGCCAACTGGCGGTTACCCTGCGCAGCGCTGCGGTCGAAGCTGAGGCGGCCATCGCTTGAGGAGGGCCGTTTTCCTCGTCCCCTGGGGACGTCATCGCATAGCGAGGGGTTTCAACCCCTCGCGTCGGGCGGCTGCTGGGGGCTGTACCCTGCGGCCTGGCCCTACTGAAGACCGGAGCTGATCTGCCAGCAAATGCTAAGATTCCCTAGAGTTTCGTCATGAAGAGCCAACCGATCCAGACCAAGCGACAGCTGACTCAGCGCCTGCACCACCTGGAAAGCCAGCTGCGGGAGCTGGGCGTAAGACGCCTGGCGCTCTTCGGTTCCTTTATACGCGATCAGCAGAACGCCAGCAGTGACGTGGACCTGCTGGTGGAATTCGAACCCTCAGCCAAGAGCTTCGACAATTTCATGGCCATCGCCGAGTTACTCGAAAACACCCTCCATCGGCGAGTCGAGCTAGTCACCAGGGAGGCCCTCAGTCCGTACCTTGGCCCCCGGATCCTCAGCGAGAGTCAAGATGTCCTACTCGCCGCGTGACTACCTGCGACACATGCTCGACGAAGCCGACTACCTCTGCGCACACTCCGCAAACCTCAGTCGCGCAGATTTCCTGACCGATGAGACACTGCGCCGGGCCTTCGTCCGTTGCCTCGAGATCATCGGCGAGGCGGCGAAGAAGATGCCCTCAGAGTTCGTCAAGACCCATCCAGACGTCGAGTGGCGCGCCATGGCAGGAACGCGCGACCGATTGATCCACGGCTACTTCGGAGTTGACTATGAGCTGGTCTGGGACGTGGTGTTGAACAAGATTCCCAAACTCCGAGAGAGAATCCGGGAGCTGCTGCAAGCCCGCTAGCATCCGCCTCCCGGGAGGTGACTGGCTCTTCTTTGGCCGGCACTTCTTTGGCCGGCACTTCTTTGGCCGAGAACGCCTCCGCCAACAGCTTGCTGCGCGAAGAGGTCACCGCCAACGAGATCGCCGACATCGTCTGCAAATGGACCGGCATTCCGGCCACCCGCCTGGTCGAAGGCGAGCGCGACAAGCTGCTGCACCTCGACGAATTGCAGCAGATCGTCGAGCTGCTGATCCAAGACCTGCGCGGCCGCCTCGCCGAGCGCCACATCGGCCTCGAGCTCAGCGTCGCGGCCCGCGAGCACATCGCCCGCGAAGCCTACGACCCGGTCTACGGCGCCCGGCCCCTCAAGCGCTTCCTCCAGCACCAGCTGGAGACCAAGATCGGCCGCGCCCTGATCGCCGGCGAGATCGGCGAAAGAGGCACCATCGAAGTCGGGCTGGCAGACGGCCAGCTGGCGGTCACCCTGCGCAGCGCTGAAGTCGAAGCAGAGGCAGTCACCGCTTGATAGGCGGTGGAAATGGGAAGCCCTGCTCTGCAGATCTAGAACAAACACTACCTACGAAACGTCTTTACCCAGCGATGCTCCCCACCGGCGTCGCGACGACGCCGAAGACCAGCACATGGCCCGGTGGCGATTTTATGAAGATCTTGAATACGTCTTCTTGCTTGATGATCGACAGACTCAATGTCGGCCGACGACTCTTGCCTGGCGCTGGCGGAATGGCAAAGAGGGGGGCGATGCCTTCTGCCGCCGCTTGCTGCAGGGCTTTCTGCTCCTGGTCGCTGAAATCGGCGTGGGACTCCAGCTCGATATCGACCCCGTCTACCAACACGACTCTGGTGACCAGCCGCTGCAGGCTGCCCGAGGGCCCGAAGGTCTGCTCCCAAGTGGGCTTGATGCCGGCCGGCCACACCGGTTCCCCGTGGGTCTGGAATGCCAGATCCAGGGCCGCTGAGCTGTACCAGGCCGGGTAGAGCTTGTCGCCCACCTGCTGACGGCTTTGCAGGGGCTGGGCAGCGACTCCGGTTTGATGGTCGAAGACCGCGCTGCCGGTGACCCGCTGGGCAGCCAGCTTGAGCAGCGCGGACTTGGTGTGGCGATGGGTCTGGGCATCGGAGATGCTGGCCAGACTGCCGGCCAGCCAGGCGGGAAAAACGGGCTTCGCGGTGCCGAGCCGTGGCGTGCTATCGATCGAGAAACGATAGCTCGGCGCCTGGCTCACCGCGGCGCGGGCGTCGGTGATCGACTTGCTGAAAGCGTAGCTGCCGTGGGCCTCGATGAACCGGGCTTGCGCTACCGGCACCGTGCTGAAGAGGATCCCACTGTAGGCACTGATCGCTCGCTCGGCCCGCGTCGGATCGGCAATCGTGCTCCTCGCCCAGCCGCTGAATAGCTCGAGCATGCCACCGGCTGGAATCTCGGGGCCGGACTCGAGGAAGCTCACCCAGCGCGGGTAGTCGTCGCCGACCGCTTGGCGCCACTCTGTGCCAAACTGCGGAATAATCAGATTGACCACCGCACCATAGCAGTCTGAGAAGCGGCTGAAGGTGGGCTCGTAGTAGTGGCCGCCGGTGTCGGCGGGGATCACGTCGTAGAAGCTCCACAACTCCCGCGAGCTCACCCCCGGCGGTGTCATCGAGCCAGCGATCAAGAAGCTCAGCGGCGACAGGCCGAAGGCCTTCACCACCGCGTCAAACCAGACTTGCTGCAGATCCTCGCCCGAACTCAGAGCCATCGCCAACCTCGCCAGATAGTCCGGATATTCTACGGAGAAAAGAGCGCGAGCCCGCAATCGCTGGCAGCGATTCCGGGCTCGCCTTCACATCGGCAAAGACACAGAGATTCAGCTGAAGATGTCTTCGATCGGTAGTACGTTGGCGCCGAGCACCAGCGGGCTACCCTTGGGGCTGGTGGCGGTCACCACCATCTTGCCGCTGTCGTCGAAGGTCACGTCGTTGGTGAAGCCACCGGAGACATCGGCGCGGAAGAAGGGCCACACACCGCCACTGGCCTGGCCGGTGATCTTCTGCCGCTCCTCAGTGCTGAAAGTAGCCGTCGACGACATGGTCATGGTCATGCCGTCGCCGACCACCAGATTGGTGGCGAAGCGCTTGAGATTGCCGCTGGCACCGAAGGTCGAGTCCCAAGAGGCCGCGCCGTCGACCGGCCACACATCGTTGCCCTTGTTCTGGAAGGCGAAGTTGAGCGCCGCCGAGCTGAACCAGGCGGGGAAGTCCTTGCTACCGACGAAAGTCTTGGTCTGCAGCGGCGCGGCGGCGAAGGAGATCACGTTGTCAAACTTCACGTCGATGGTGACCTCGCTGCCGCCGAAGGTCGCATTGACCTGGTCGAAGCTGCTGCTGCCACCACCCCACAGGAAGCGAAAGGCGCCGCTGATCGAGCCCTTGGCCCAGGTGTGCTGAATGCTGCTGCTGGCGGTGCTGCTGTCGAAGGAATATCCCTGGCTCGGCCCCTGCTTGACCGCCGAGCGCAGGTCGTCGATGCTCTTGTCGTACGCGTAAACTCCGGCCGCACTGATGAAGCGACCCTGGGCCGTGGGCACCACTCCGTTGAGAATCTGGCTGTAAAGGGTGATTGCTTTCTGTGCCTTGGCGGGATCCTCGATGTTCAGCTGCGCCCAGTTGGTGAACAAGGTCAGCATGCCGCCGCTGGGTAGGGGATCGCCACTCTGACGAAAACCGTCGAGGTAAGTCACCCAATCGGGGTAGGTGTCGGCCAGAACCTGCTTCCAGGCCAGCGCACCGGAGGGCAGAATGGTGTTGATCACGCCGCTGTAGTTGTCCGAGAAACGGCTGATCTGCGAAGGCTCGGCCATCTGGGTGACCGACAGGGGCGGGATCGAATCGTAGATCGCCCACAGCGCGGTCGACAGGTTGCCCAGCTGGACATTGCTCTGATAGATCTGGAACGTTTGATCTGAGAGATTCAGACCGGTCACCATGGTGTTGTACCACTTCTCGGTGAGGGTCTTCATCGCATCTGCGCCGGAGCTTCCGGCGGTCTTGACTTGAGGTTTGGCGTAAGTTGTCGTGCTCATTGATTATCCCTTTCATTGTGACAGCGACTTGATGAAACACCCACATTTCGATCATGCCGGCCGCCGGTTTCAGTTGCGATCGCGGAGACCGTGACTACGAGCCACCATCTTCCTTGTGCTGTCGCATTAGGTTCTGCCTGGATACTGCTGCGAGATCGCGGGCTATCTCAGGTCAAGATAAGAATCTTTCGACCGACAACGAGAGAGCCCTCTGGAGCGCTCTCCAACAAGGACTCTGAGGAGCCGACAGAAGGGCAGGAAAAGGGGAGATCGGTCAGCGAGCGATCAGCACGCGGAAGGAGAAATGCGCTACAGGAGTAGCATCACCGGCTTCTACCCGGACCACGTAGTCGCCAGCAGAGAGCCATGACGAGTGCAGGCTCAGGACCAGGGAATCGAGATAGTTGGGTTCTAGACCCTGGCGTTGCCATGCCTGCTGCTCGCCGCGCCACAGGGTGACCTGGTAGCTGTCGTATTCGACCAGTCCAAGCTCCAGGGAAAGCACCAGCCACTCGGGAGCGGCAGACAAGCGCACGATGTGGCTGGGTTCAAGATCACCCAGGGCAGTGCCGCGCTCGGCGCTGAGTGAGAAGAGGGCAGTGTTGATCTGCGGCTCGTAGACCCGATCCGGGACCGCCGCGGCCAGCGGCTGGTGCTGGCGAAGGGCGGCCAGAGTCGAGTGCGCGTGGTCGAGCTGGCGACCGAGCTGGCGCTGGTTGCGAACCAGCAGACCTGCGGGCAGCAGGGCAACCAGGAGAAATGCCATGACCAGCAAACCAGCCCGCGGCGAGCGTAGCAGCCGGCCCAACCAGGCGAGCCGGCCCAAGTGCTGAGCAGTGGCAATGCGGGTCGCGTCTTCGGCCACCGCCCGCTTGAGTCCGCGCTGTAGCTTCTCGGCAACTTCGAGCTGACCGAGGCAATCCTGGCAATCCAGGTAGTGCTCTTCGAAGCGCCGAGCCTCCCCGGCCGGCAGCTGGTGCATCAGGTAACGATCGATCAGCTGCTGCTCTTCGATGTAGCTATGTTCCATGATTGCACCGCGCTTTGCAAAGACTACTCATCAGCGTCTCTCCCTGACCAGGCGCCGCTGCTTGTCGGCCCGCTCGAGCAATGACTTGTAGCGCTGCCGGGCACGAAACAAAACTCTGTTGAAGTGCAGGCTCGACAGCTCGAGGTCGGCACAGATCCGTTCCTTGGCCTCTTCGACAATGTAGAAGCGGTAGAGCAGCTGGCGATCACGGTCGGGCTCGAGTTGGTCGATCAGCCGCCGCACCAGGGCGGCTTCTTCATCCAGCAAGACTCGGCTGAGCTGGTTCGGCGCCGGATCGGCCGGTGGCTCGGCCTGCTCGAGGTCGTCGGTCTTGCGCCGGGTCGTCTTGCGGTAGTCAGCGATGAAGAGATTGCGCGCCGTGCGATTGAGAAACCCTGCCAGACGCTCGGGATCGGCTAAGCCGGCACCGCGCAGGCGTTCGAGCACGATGCGAAAGGCATCTTGATGGAGATCGTCGGCGAGGTCCGGATTACCGGTCATGCGGCGCAGCATGAATAGCAAGCCGCGGCTGTAGCGCGCCACCATATCGGTTTCCGCCGCCGGCTCGCCAGCAGCGATTCGACGTACCAGAAAGGCGGCGGTCTGAGCTTCGCCCTGGGTGGCTGGATCCTCGCGCATCGGTTGAGGAGAGATTCTAGCCGGAATACCGCGGTGCGACAAGGATGGCGAAGGAGCGATCGGTCGATGGCCGCGTTCCCCTGACCGACCGCAGTATTCGGTGCTCAACATAGCCCGTTGCTCTTCATTCCTCGTTGGCGTCCCACTCTCCAGGTTCTTCCAGGGGATGGACTCCGCCCTTCAGTCCCTGAGCGTGGAGACTGCCATCCGACTCCAGTGAGATAGCCCAATAGGTGTCGACCTGCTTGAAGTGAAACACCAGCTTGCCAGCCACCAGCTCGAGTTCCGCTTGGCGCCAATCCTCAGCGATACGATCTCTGGACCCCCTCGCCTTGATCTTGAAGTACTTGCGCTCCGGCTCGGTGACCTCGTAGATCAAGAACTGCTGAGTCATGGGCATACCGACCTTGGGCGATGCTCTGGTGACCTTCCACTTCTTGACGAACCCTAGTCCTCCCAACATGCTCGCTCCATTCCTCACTAGCGCCCTCTCGCTCCAGCTCGGCTGAGAAATCGGGCGGGTCTCGGTGGATACGCTCAGTCCATAAGTCATCGCGATTTCCTCGCAGGTCCGACGAGCTCGTCATTGAACGCCGTCTTTCACTGTCTACCTGCTGCCAATCGCGGTTCTATCTCAGTATTTCTCCGCTCATTGCCATTCTCCTTGCAGCACAAAGGCACCCCAGTAGTAGGGATCGGCCCAGCGCCGCTGACTGAGAATCGAGATCTGGGCCGCCCGCAGCGCCGCCGCCGGGGTCAGACCGTCGACCGACATGGAGCGGTAGAAGTGGGCCATCAGCTCTGCCGTGGCCCGATCCTCCACCCGCCACAGACTTGCCACCACCCGCGGCACGCCGGCATACATGAAGCCGCGGGTGAGGCCGACCAAACCCTCGCCCAGAATCTCCCGTCCAAGAGCGGTTTGGCAGCCGCTTAGAACCACCAAGTCGGCAGCGAGCTGCAGGTCGTAGATATCGCGCAAACGCAGGAAGCCCTCGCGCGCCTTGCCCTGCTGATCGAACAACGACAGCACCAGGCCCGACAGCTGCGGTGTCTCGGCGTGGATCAGCCCATGGGTGGCGAAATGGACGATTCTGTAGTGGCGCAGCTCACCGCCGAGCACCAGTTGGCGATTGGCGGCGAAGTCGAGCGCCATCATCACCTCAGCGGGCGCTCCCAAGGAGGCTATCGCCGTGGCCTCGCGACGGCTAGAAGGCAGGCGATCAAAGGACAGCTGGCGAAGTCCTGCCGCTCCGGCCGGCGAGCCCGACCGGACCCGAGCGGCGCCCAGTCTGGGATCGCGCGCGTCGAAAACCGGATCGGCCAGCACCGCCGCCCAGCGCGGAGCCGGCAGGCGGCTAGCCGTGGCGGCCCGCTGGATGCTCAAGGCCGAAGCCGAAGGCAAGTGGACGACTTCATGCTCCAGCACCAGGGGCATTGGCCGGCCGGCGGATTCGGTCGCACCGCGCCGTGCGGGCGCCGGCAAGGTAGCGAAGGGTAGGTAGTGCAGCACGCCGTCGGCAACCACCACCAAACGGTGTCCCAACAAACGCTCGGCAACCGGCCCCAGGAGCAGGTCACTGAGCTTTCTGGCAGCCTGCCGTTGCTCGCCACTGGCCCGCGGATCGAAGGTAGCGAGCTGCTGTACGACCGGGCGAACCACCTGCTCTAACTCCGCGCTGCCGGGCAGCTCGTGGACTTCGAAGCTGCTAGCGGTCAGCACCCATAGAAAGCTCCGCCGGGTACCCAAGGTGTATTCCAGCAGCAGCGTATCGTCGGTCAGAAGATCTTGGGTGGCCGCCAGATCGAGGGGTCGCGGGTAGGCCAGCGCTTCGTAGCGCGGACTCTGCCGGCGAATCTCCGCCTCGAGAGAGTCGAGATCGGCAACCACTTCGTAGAGCTCCAGCTGGGCCTCTTCTTCTGCCCGTCCCTGACTCAGCAAGGTCAGCCGGCGACTGGCCTTGGCGTCAAGCCTCCGCTGCAGCAGTTGACGGCGACGGCGCAGGTCGGGATCCAGGGGCCGGCCCAGATTGGTGCCGGCAGCCGACAGCATGTCGAGCAGACTGCGAGCGCGAGCTTGTTCAGCCACCTGCCGCGCCAGCTGGGCGAATTCGCCTCCCGGCTGAGGCGAGTGCAACTCCATCAACAGGTCGATTTCGAGCTCGTAAGCCTGCCTTTGCGAGGCGAGAAACGTGGCCCTTAGATCGGCCGCGCTCACCCTTGTGCGCAGGGATTCGACGCGAGCCAGAGCTTGCTCCACATCGCGCCTCGCTGAGTGCAACTGACCCAGTTGACGCTGGGCTTCGGCGAGCACGGTGAGACTCTCGATTTCACCATAGGGATCGCTCATCCCCAAGCGCAGGCTGAGTGCTCGGCGGAGGCTGAATTGGGCCTGCCGCGGCTCTCCCAAGGCTAGCTGCGCCGCGCCGCGAGAGTGCAGAGCAGTGGCTGCTTCGCGGCGGTCCTCGATGCTGGCCAATACCGCCAAGACTTGATCGAACAGACCGAGTGCAGCGCGCGGATCACCCGCCGCCACCAGACTCTGGCCCATGCGATTCAGCGTGCTCGCTTCGCCGCGCCGATCACCCACCGCCCGGCGCAAAGCCAATGACTGACTGAAGAGCTGCTGCGCGTGGCGATGCTCGGCCAAACTCGACCGTACCTGGCCGAGCACACTGAGGGTGATCGACTCACCCCGCCGATCGCCCACCTGGCGCCGCAAGGCCAAAGCCTGGCCCAAGAAGGTCAAGGCCCGGCGCGGCTCACCCAGGCTGAAGTAGGCAAAGCCGATGTTGTGCAGAGCCGACCCTTGACGACCCGTGTCGCCGAGCTCGCGGCGCACTGCGAGAGCCCCCAGATAGTGATCGAGAGCCGCTTGCATCTCACCGCCCCGGCGATAGACCACGGCGATGTTGTTGAGGCTCTGGGCTTCTCCCTTCCGGTCCCCGGTCGCTTGCCGCAAGGCCAATGCCCGTTCGTGGTGTTCGAGCGCCAGCTGCGGCTCTCCCAGGTTGTTGTAGGCGCTGCCCAGATTACTGAGCACCAGAGCCTCGTGCCGAAATTCCCCCTGCTCACGGAGCAGCTGAAGTACCTCCTGATAGCACTCCAAGGCGTCACGCAAGCGGCCTTCCGAGTGAGATCGCAAGCAGAGATTGTTGAGCGCAATCGCCGCGCCATAGCGGTTGCCCAGGGCCTGCTGCAGGGCCAGCGCCGCCTCGAGTGCGGTCTGCGCCTCGGTACTCTCGCCCAGCCGCCAATGAGCCAGGCCAAGATCACTCAGGGCGACCGCTTCGGCCTGCCGTTCACCCAGCTGCCGCAGCAAGGGCAGGGCGGCGCGGTAAGCGGTGATCGCCAACCGCGGCTGGTCCAAGGCGGCCCGCGACGCACCCAAACCAAAGAGCGCTCGCGCTTCGCCCTGCCGATCGGCCAAGGCGCGCCAGGAGCACAGTGCTTGTTCGAGTTGCTCGGTCGCTCGCCGCCGATCTTCGACCGTTGCCAGGAAGTTCAGCTGCCCCGCTTCACTCACCGCCGCCAGGGCTAACAACCGCTCCGCTCCAGCATCGGTAACCTCGACCAATTGGATGCGATAAGCACCCGGACCGACCGCTGCCGACGCCGACTTGACGGTGATCCGCCAACTGCCGGCAGCCCGCGGTGGAAAAAGAATCGACTCCCAGCCATGGCGGTAGGTCGGCGCATTGACCACCAGGGGAGCGTTGTCGGCCAGCTCTGCTTCGAGAATGATATCGATACCGCGCTGCTCGAGTTGCACCAAGTATCGATGGCGAGGGTCGAGCTCGGCCTGGTAGCTTTGTACCTCCGCGGCCTCGAGGCGGCGTTCGATCACCCGCTCACTCGCGCTGAGATAGCGGGGCACCGTAGGCGGCTCACCGGCGAGCAACAGCGGGCAGGCCAACAACACGGCAAACATCCACCACCGCAGGAGGCGGCTTGGCTCAAGCAAGGGCATGTCTCATCCTAACTCGCCGGGCGGCGGCAGCGCCGCGATCGGGGTGGACCTTGACCCATCGCCGCCAGTGCCATAGAACTTTGGGCCAATTTGCTCGACTCCTTTTCCCAACGAATTTCTTATTAGGAGACCATCCATGACCGCAAACAACAACCAACTTGAAGGACAACGCGCCCTGGTCACCGGCGGCAGCACCGGTATCGGCCGAGCCATCGCCGAAGCCTTGCTGCGCCAAGGTGCGACGGTGGTGGTGAACTCACGCAATGAAGAGCGTCTGGCGAAAACCGCCAGCGAACTGGGTTGCCATCATGTTGCTGGCGATGTCGGATCAGAAACCGACGCCCGGCAGATCGTCGCCAGAGCAGTCGAGATCCTCGGTGGCCTCGACATCCTGATCAACAATGCCGGCTTTGGCACCTTCGCGCCGCTGATAGAGACCGAGCTGGCGGACCTGGAAGCGGTGCTGCGCACCAATGTCATCGGCGCCTTTTTGATCGGTCGCGAGTCGGCGCGTCACTTCGTCGACCAAGGCTCGGGAGCGATCGTCAACATCGCCTCCACCGCCGCCACCAAAGGGTTTCAAGGAGGCACCGTCTACACCGCCTCCAAATTCGCCCTGCGCGGCATGACTGAATGTTGGCGCGAGGAGCTGCGCCGCCACGACGTGCGGGTGCTGCTGATCAACCCCAGCGAGGTGATCACCGAGTTCGCCCAGGTCGCTGGCTACGAGCAAGAGACCAGCGACAAAAAACTACGGCCCGAAGACATCGGTGAAGCCGTGGTGGCGGTGCTGGCGATGAACCCGCGAGGCTTCATTCCTGAGCTCAGCGTGTTCGCCACTAATCCGTTCTGAGCGATGCTCATTGAATGGTACACTTGTTGTGCGCTGAGCAATGCGCACAACAAGGAGCCCCAGATGCCACGCATGAACGTCTCCCTACCGGAACCCTGTTTGAAAGCGCTGCGCGAGCAGGTACCCAACCGACAGGGTAGCCGCTTCGTTGCCGAGGCTGTGCAAGAGAAACTTGACCGGTTTCGGCAAAAGCTAGCGGTACGCGCAGCCGCGAATAGCTGGAGCAACGAGGGGCGTGGCGATGTGGGAACAGAGGTTCGCGCCTTGCGCCGAGGGTGGCACGAAGCCCGTCGTTCGAGAACCAACCCAGCCGGGGATTGAAATGCCGGTCGACGCTATTCTCGATACGGATGTGGTGATCTAGCACCTCCGTGGCCATCCATCCATCGTCGAGCAAGTCACAGAACTCGCCGGGCACGCTAACACTCGGAGTGTCGGCAATTACCCGCGCCGAAGTCATCCTCGGAATGCGAGATTCTGAGAGAGCATCCACCTTCGAACTGCTGGACTCGCTCCGCAAGTTGACGGTAGACGCTTCAATCGCCGACCGAGCGGGTGAGATCATCCGTGATTTCCGCCGCCGCGGTATCACTCTGCACCTACCCGATGCCTTGATTGGCGCCACCGCAATTCTCGCCTCTGCGCCCCTGCTCACCGGCAACGCCCGCCACTATCCAAGCCCAGATCGAGCTGAGAGAACTCGCCATCTAGTGCAGCGCGTTCCACAGCTGGCTCTACGATTTCGAGACCCGGCAGAAGAAGTGTCTGGCACCTCCTCCGGCAGCACCTCCTCCGGCAGTGACGTCACGCCGCGGGATACCTTCGATCATCGCGGCCTCGCAGGAAGAAATAGGTTGAAGAACAAGTGATCAGATTCGGGGTTCATTCTCGCCTCTTCTACCTAGAAGGCGTTCGAGCCGCCTTGGAAGTTACAACACGGTGCGGGCAAATTGACTGCCCTTTTCACCAATACGTCCCAGATGAGGTCTTCGGCAATGCGTTCTGAACTCTTGAAAATTCTGACTCTCACCGGTTGCATTCTATCCTTGTCGTCGCCGACCCGCGCTGCTGACGACATCTTTATCGTGCCTCAGCCAACAGGGTCCTTGCCTGTCTCTTTCGAGATTCAAGATCCGGAGTTTTGAGCAACGACGGCCAAGGTGCCGAGGTCGTATCCTTCACCACCACCAGCCGCGGCACCCTGGAGCGAGGTGGAAGCGGATTCGTCTACCACCCGGAGGCCGAGTTCTGGAGCAAGGGAACGGACTTCTTCAGTTACAGATTCGATCAGCTGCCGGAGGAATCGGCGATCGTTTTTCTTCTGGCCGATCCACTGTCGGAGCCGACGATGGTGATTGATCTGGAGCTGGAGCTGGAGCTACCCATCCGGCTCACCGCCCGCCAGGGCACCCTGGCCGCCCAGGGCAACGTCGACCGTCTCGGCTTGGGAACGGAGGCCGAAAGTTCCTTCGTCTCGGCTATGCTCCGCAAACCGGTCAAGCCTGCCGGCAACAAGGTCACGACCGGTCTCAATCCCGGCCAAATGACTCTCATCAACGGTGAGGAGGTCACCTTCGCCAGCATCGGCCAACTAGATTTGGTGGTCGGCTTCGACGGCACTTCTTACTCGCTCAAAGCCCGGCGTAGCTCCACTGGCGAAACCCCCATTTCAACCCTCTTGCAGCAGAGTCCACAGTCGGTCGCTGCTCGCTGGTGGAGTTCGGGCGCAACAGCGGACCGCGATCGCGGACTCATCTTGCAGGTCGGTAACCGAGTCGCTGCCAGCCTGCCCGACGCCAAGCGCTTCGATGACCCTTCGCCGACCATCGAGCTGCGCTTCGGGGCACTGAGCCTAGGGCCAGGCGCTTCGGGGCTCCTCGCCTTGGACGGCATCGAGGCTTGGATCGAGCCGGCGAGTTCGCCACACCTGCTGCCAATATTCGCCGACGGCGTCGAGAGAGCTGGTCTCGACGCCTGGGCTGCCACCACTGGCAACCTCGCGGTCACCGGTCTAGCAGCGATCAGCGGCAACCTGGGAATCGACGTTGCCGGCCCCTTCCCAGCCTACCTGGAAGCCCCTTCGGTGGGCGGTCTGCCCCGTTACCGTGCCCGTTTCAGCTTCGATCCGGCCCAGCTCAGTTGGACGGCTGGCGATGCAACCACCATTTTGGAGGGCATCGATGAGCACAGCTCAGAGACCCTCTTCATCGTCGAGCTACGTTGGTGGTCAGCCGACGACACCAGCAGCGATGACGGCGGCTTGAGAGTCTGGCTCGACGATGGCTCCGGCGGCGGCAATCAACTGATCGGCGAGGTTTCGAATCTGGCCAACAGCTCGCAAGACCTCGGCGAAGTGCGCTTTGGCGCCATCGATCCCCAAGGCACGGCTGACGGTCCACTGTACCTCGACGACCTCGAGTCTTGGCACTAGCCGCGGCGCGGCAGGGGCTCTTGACAGCCAGTAGATCCCAAATATAATGCCGCTTGCTCGATACCAAACGAACGGTCGGTCTGTTTTCTACTACCCGTCGAGGCCCTCCCATGAATCTACCCGGCAGAATTCAGCAGCAAAGTGCCGCGGCGAGCACCCGGAGATCGCCGTGAGTCGGGCCACCTGGGTCAGTCTCGAACAGGCTGTGCGCACCATCAGCGATGGCAGCAGCCTGGCGATCGGCGGCTTCATGCTGGGCAGCGCGCCAATGGCGCTGATCTTCGAGTTGGTGCGGCAAGACCGCCGTGATCTGCATGTATTGTCGTTGCCCAACCCGCTGCCGGTGGAAATCCTGGTAGCGGCAACAGCGGCACGCAAGGTGGAGTTCCTATTCACCGCGATCAACGTCGCCGGCCGGGTCTACCCGATGCCGAGCCTCAAGCGAGCGATCGAGCAAGGCACCATCGAATGGGCCGAGCACGATGGCTATCGCTTGGTCCAGCGATTGCGCGCCGCCGCCCTGGGCCTGCCATTTCTGCCCGTTCCCGACTTCGGTGGCACCGACCTGGCGCAACGCGACCCGCTGCCCGAAGTCGAGGATCCATTCACCGGCGAGAAGGTGCCGGTGGAGCAGGCTTTCTACCCCGACGTGGCGCTGATCCACGCTCAGGCGGCTGATGGCGAAGGCAATTTGTGGATCGATGATCCGGCGACCGAACGTTTGCTAGCGGGCGCCGCCCAGCGAGTCATAGCCACCGTCGAACAACGCCTGGAACGCTTGCCGGGAGTCGCCACGGTGCCGGGGTTGATGGTCGACTTGGTGGTCGAAGAACCCCGTGGCGCTTTTCCCACCGGCTGCCTGGGCCACTACCAAGCCGACGACCCGCACCTACTGCACTATCTGAAACTGGCCAAGGCAGGAGAGCAGCAACGCTACATCGACCGAGTGATCCGCCCTTCGACTCACCAGATCGATCTGGTCGGGGAGGCGGCTTGAGCGATTCTGACCACACCGCCGCCAGCCGTGCCGAGACCCTGGTGGCGGCGATGGCCCGACGACTCGAAGATGGCTCGGTGGTGGCCACCGGGGTAGCTTCCTCGCTACCTATCCTGGCCATCGCGGTGGCGCGGGCTACTCATGCACCACGCCTGACTTACCTGGCCAGTGTAGGTGCGATCGACCCGGACATCGATCGGCTGCGGCTGGGTTCCGAAGACCTGGCTTACCTCGACGGTCGGCGCGGCGAGTTGACCATTCCCGATCTCTTCGACCACGCCCGGCGCGGACGCATCGACGTGATGTTCTTCGGCGCCGCCGAGGTCGATGGCCGCGGCAACACTAACCTCACCGCCATCGGCCCACTCGAAGCGCCGCGCTACAAGCTGCCCGGCGTGGCCGGCGCCGGCACGCTGCGCCGCTGGGTCAAGCGGCCGGTGCTGCTGGTAACCCGCCAGAGTCGCCGCAGTCTGGTGTCCAAGGTGCAAGTGATCTCGACCAGCGACGCCAGCCGCCCGACGCCATTGATGACCAATCTCGGCACTTTCGAACTCGGCCCGGCGGGCGCCCTCCTAGTGCAGCGCTACCCCTGGGCCGAGGTGGCCGAGATCGAGGCCGCCACCGGCTTCGAATTTCACTCCAACGAGCCGGTGGGGCTAGCCCCCGAGCCGTCCGCCGAGCATTTGCGGGCAATCCGCGCCATCGACCCCGACGGGCTGCGTGAGAGCCTGGTCGCTTGACCGAAACACAGGAGAGATTGCCATGCAAGCCGTTGTGCTGAGAGCTTTCGGAGGTCCTGAAGGACTGAGTCTGGAGACCGTGCCCGACCCCAGTCCGGGGGCCGGTGAAGTGCTGCTGCAGGTCCGCGCTTGCGGCGTCTGCTTCCACGACGTGATCAACCGGCGCGGCAATTTGCCCCGCACCTCGGTGCCGGCAATCCTCGGCCACGAGGCCGCGGGCGAGGTGGTGGCGGTCGGCGAAGGGGTCAAAGGCTGGGCAGTGGGCGATCGGGCGGCCACTCTGCAACGCCTGTCCTGTGGCAGCTGCGCCCGCTGCCATAGTCGGCGGGCCAGCCTGTGCAAGGTCGACCGCCGATTCTTTGGCGAAGAGATTCCCGGCGGCTACGCTGAGTTCATGACCGCGCCGGTCGCCGGTATTGGCAAGATTCCCGACGATGTTCTCTGGCCAGTCGCCGCCACCGCCTGTTGCACCACCGGCACGGCGGTGCATGTGGTGCGCAGCCGCGGCCGGGTGCAGGCCGGTGAGACGGTGGTAATCACCGGTGCCAGCGGCGGGGTCGGCATCCAGGCGGTGCAACTGGCCCGGCTCGATGGCGCAAGGGTGATCGCGGTGACCTCGGGAGAGCAGAAAGTCGCGGCCCTGGAGCAAGCCGGCGCCC
Organism: Candidatus Multivoradales bacterium; assembly: GCA_965248925.1. Lineage (GTDB taxonomy): Bacteria > Acidobacteriota > Thermoanaerobaculia > Multivoradales > J023 > CBDFLE01. The sequence goes on from CBDFLE010000006.1 coordinate 1,606,507, forward strand.
ACGATGTCATCGTCGCCTCCGACTTGTTGTTTTCCAAACAGGTACAGCAGCTGACCGATGGCGAAGGCGCTGACCTGGTGTTGGAGATCGTCGGCAGCGCCACTTTCGAGCAGAGCATGCGCTGCCTGGCCCCAGGCGGCCGCCTGGTGGTGGTGGGTAATTTGGAGAGCGGTCTGGTCGAGATCAATCCCGGCCTGGTGATTGTCAAAGAGTTGGAAATCATCGGCGCCTACGCCACCACTCAGAACGAGCTACGCCAAGCCCTAGCATTGCTCGAGAGCAAGGCCGTGAAACCCTGGATTGCAGAGGTTCTGCCGCTCGCCGAGGCGGCGCGCGCCCATCAATTGCTCGAAGACCGCGCCGTTGCCGGGCGCCTGGTGCTGGCACCACGCCACTGAGGCCAGCGGCAACGACTCATCCACGGGTCTCGCGCTGCTCCCCGGATAGCGGCTGCAAGAGAGGCCCCAGACTGGCCAACCGCGCCTCCAGGAAACGACGCTCGGGAGCGCTGCAGGTACAGGCCAAAGCCTGCCGATAGCTAGCCGCCGCCCCTTGCCGGTTGCCGATCTCGGCCAACAGCTCGCCGCGGGTCGCACCCAGCAGGTAGTAGCCGGCCACTGCCGGACGGCTCTCGATCTGCGCTAGCGCTCCAAGCCCCGCCCGCGGTCCCAACGCCCGCGCTACCGCCACCGCTCGATTGAGCGCCACCACGGCGCTGGGATTGAGCGCGAAGAGTTGATCGTAGAGTTCCAGGATCGACCGCCAGTCGGTAGTCTCGGGAGAGGCCGCCATGGCGTGGTAGGAAGCGATCGCCGCTTGCAGATGGTAAACCCCCTGCTGCCGGCCGCTGGCCGCTTGGCTCAGATGACCGAAAGCCCGACGCAACAGGCCGCGGTCCCAGCGCGAGCGATCTTGATCTTCCAACCGCACCAGATCCCCGGCGGCGTCTAGCCGGACTGGCAAGCGCGAAGCCTGGAAGGCCAACAGAGCCGCCAGAGCATGGCTCGCCGGCCGCATGGTCAGTTTCAGGCAGGCCAGTTGCTCGGCCAAGTGCAGGGCCTCGCAGCAAAGCTCGGTCCGTACCAAGTGCTCGCCATGGTGGGCTGAATAACCCTCGTTGAACATCAAATAGACCACCTCGAGAACCGTCTCGAGACGCTCCGGCAATGCCTCACCCGTGGGCATTTCTAGGGTCAAGCGGCGAGCCGTGATCAGCCGCTTAGCCCGCACCAGGCGCTGCGCCAAAGTTGCTGGAGGGAGCAGAAAAGCACCAGCAATCTCGGCGACACTGAAACCAGCTACTACTTTCAGGGTCAACGCAACTCGTGAATCCCGTGGCAACTCTGGGTGGCAGCAGAGGAAGATCAGGCGCAGTTGGTCGTCACTCAGCTCCCCCCCGAGGCGCACCTCGGCCGCGCTAGCAGAGCCGGGCACAGCCACCAGGCGAAGGCGTAGTTCGGCTTCTTTGCCGCGCAATCGGATGTCGCGACGCAGCCGATCAAGGGCTAGGTTGCGGGCCACCCGGTAGAGCCAGGCGACGGGGCGTTCAGGAATACCGCTAAAGGGCCACCGCCGCAAGGCTTGCAACATCGCCTCTTGGACGACTTCTTCAGCCAGACCAAGGTGAGCCGAGCCAAACGAACGGCTCAGCAAAGCCACCAAGCGACTCGCCTGGCGTCTGAACAGGTGATCGACGAGGCCATGCACTTCGCCGCCTCGCCCTGGCTCTGCTTTCTCGTCCATCGGCTCGACCTTCGTTCAGTCCATCTCTTCGATGCGGCGAATCTCGATTCTACCGCCATACTCCAAGTGTGGGCAGCTGCGGGCGATCTCCACCGCCTGGTCGTAGCTTTCGGCGGCGAGTTGGAAGAAGCCGCCCACCACCTCCTTGGTCTCGCTGTACGGCCCATCGAGTAAACGCTCACGGCCGTCTTGGCGGACGATCACCCGGCCTTCGCCGTCGGCCAGCTTCTCGCCACCGAGCAGCTGACCCGCCTCCTGCAATCCGTCCGCCCAGGCTCGATAGCTCTCGACCACTTGCTGCATCTGCTCCGGGCTGAGGTCCCCGAGACCGTCCGGATCTTCACGCAGTAGAAAAATGTAACTCGGCATAGAAACCTCCTAGGGATGTCGGCGCGGCATGACCACAGCCAACAGGTTGGTTTTTCGTGGCGCCCAAATGATGAGCATTCGATGAGATGACGAACGAGATGAGAAGATATCGACACTGGCGACAAAATTTCCAACTTCGCAGACCACCATTGACCTTCCAACGGCCACCGCTGACCAATGCCGGTGAGTCAACGGCGGGGGTTTGCGTAGCTAACCACAGCAATCGTCGAACTCGCCTACCACCGCCCTGACCAATGGCACCACCTGGAGGCCCCATTGTCGACAACACTCCAACTCACCGGCGCCCACAAGCGCTTCGGCTCAACCCAAGCCCTGGATGGCGCCGATCTAGAGCTGCACGCCAGCGAATGGCTGGCTCTGCTAGGTCCCAACGGCGCCGGCAAGACCACCCTGGTGCGCGCCATCGCCGGCAGGGTAAGGCTCGATCAGGGCAGCTTGATCCTCTTCGGTCAGACCCTCACCGCCACCAACCTCGAGGCCCGCCGCCAGCGTGCTCCACCGACCGGAGGTGGTGTTGCTCGACGAACCCACCGTCGGTGTCGATCCACAGAGTCGCGAGCGCATCTGGCAAATGCTCGACGGCCTGCGCCAGCAAGGCACCGCCCTGCTGCTCACCACCCATCAGCTGGACGAAGCCCAGCAAGTGGCCGATCGCATCGTCATCCTCGACCACGGCCGCACGGTGGCTGCCGGCACCTTCGACGAGTTGGTGCGCGCCACCATCGGCCAGAGACGACGACCCCAACCCAGCGCCCTACGACCTGGAGACCGCCCAACGCTTGGTGCGCGGTAGCCGCTACCCTGCGGCGGTGATCCTGCCAGCCGGTTTCGGCGCCAGCTTTGGCGACTTCACCACCACCGGTGAACCGGTGCAGCGACTCGCCTTTCGCTCAGGGCATCGTCCCGGTACAAGCGATCGACGTGCATTCCCTCGACCAGAACTCCAAACCGAACCGCCCCAAACGCTCGATGGTGGCCTACTATGCCGCCGGCATCAGTGTCATGTTCCTGCTCTTCTCGATGAGCGGCGCCGCGGGCTCGCTGCTCGACGAAGAGGAGTCCGGAGTGCTCGAACGGCTGCTCTCGACCCGCGCCTCGATGACCTCTCTGCTGGCTGGCAAATGGCTTTTCTACGGCCTGATGGGCTACTCCCAAGTGCTGCTGATGTTCGGCTGGGGAGCGCTGTTCTTCGGCCTCGACTTGAGCACCCCTAGACGCCTGGTCGGCCTGTTGGTGATGGCCCTCTTCACCTCTCTGGCGGCGTCGGGTTTCGGCTTGGTGCTGGCGACAGTCTGCCTCACCCGCGGACAGCTGAGCGGCGCCTCGACGGTGGCAATCTTGCTCATGTCGGCGATTGGCGGCAGCATGTTTCCTCGCTTCATGATGCCCGAGCTGATGAACAAGGCGGCACTCTTGACTTTCAACGGCTGGGCTCTCGATGGCTTTCTGAAGATCTTCTGGTACGACGATCCGGCGGTTGGCCTGAGCGGCGCGTTGCTCGACCTGCTACCCCAGTTAGCCGTGCTGGCGGCGATGACGGTGGGCTTCGTCGCCCTCGCCCGCCACTTGGCGCGGCGCTGGGAAGCAGTCTGAGTTCAGCTGCCACAACACTCTCGTACCGCCTCCGCGGTTGTGATTGAATCCTAGTCGTAATCCGACCACGCCCGACCGCGGAGAAGACCCCCATGGCCACCCAGCCTGTCACCGACAGCAGCCCGAAGAGCCAGCGCCTATCGCCCGTCGACCTCTCCTGGTTGCGCATGGACGAGACGGCGAACCGGATGATCATCACCGGCATGATGTTCTTTGAGCGGCCGCTTGAGCAGGACGAATTCAGCCAGCTGCTCGACCAACGCCTGGCCTCGATTCCCCTCTTCCGCCGCCGCATCGTGGTCGGCCCGCGCGGCCGCGCTCACTGGCAGGAAGATCCAGCCTTCGACATCGGCCATCACCTGCACAGCTTGGATCTAGATCCGCCGGTCGATAAAGCAGCGCTGGAAAGGGCGGTCGGCAGCTTGATGAGCCGCCCTTTGAACGACAGCCACCCGCCGTGGGGTTTCTGGTTGGTGCCCTTCGAGGGTGGAACGGTCATGCTGTCGCGGCTGCACCACTCAATTGGCGATGGTGTCGCTCTGATGCTGGTGTTGTTGTCAATGACCGAGTTCGAACCTCCGGTGGCGGCTCAAGCCGAGAGCGACAATCCAATCCGCACCCTCCTCTGCGGCGGCGAGGTCGACCCCCGTGGCCTGGAGATCGCCCATCAGATCATGCCCGAAGTGATGGGCCTGATGACCCGTCGCGGCGGCGGCAGCCCGCGCGGCAGCAAGCTCGGCCTGGGACTCAAGTTGTTGGGCTCGCTGACCAGTTTGACCTTTCGTTCGGCGGATCCAAGCACCCGCTTCAAAGGCTCGCTGACCACCGACAAGCGCGTCGCCTGGTCCGAGTCCATCGATCTCGACGAGGTGCGGGCAATCAAGCAGCATCTCGGCGGGACGCTGAACGATCTCTTGCTGACCGCCCTGACCGGCGCCTTGCGGCGCTACCTGGAAGCCAAGGGGGAATCAGTCTCTGGGCTCGACTTCCGCGCCACGGTGCCGGTTTCGATCCGCAAACTCGAAGACTTGAGCGCCCTGGGCAACCGTTTCGGTTTGATCTTCCTCTCCTTGCCGGTAGGCATCGCCGATCCCGTCTCTCGGCTCGCCGAGCTACAGCGGCGCACCACGGCCCTCAAGGGTTCAGTCGAAGCCGGCGTGGTCTACGGCGTCCTCCACGCCCTGGGGCACTCGCCACGCTGGGCTCATCGCTTGGTGTTGAAGATCTTCGGCACCAAAGCGACCGCCGTGGTCACCAATGTGCCCGGCCCGCGGCAACAGCTCTACCTCTGCGGCAATCCGATCCGCGACATGCTCTTCTGGGTCCCCCAAGCCGGCCGGCTGGGGCTCGGCATCAGCATCGCCAGCTACAACGGCCAGGTCCGCCTCGGGGTCACCACCGACGCCGCGCTGGTGCCCGACCCGAGCAGCATTGTCAGCGCTTTCCACGACGAACTCGAACACCTGCGCACCCTGCTGCCGGCTGCACCTTGAAGTCGCGGGCAGACCGCCGATGAGCCCCAAGTCGAAGTCCGCGAACGATGCGGAGACCCTGATCCTGAGCTTAGCCCAAGCCCTGCACGCCTACGGCACGCCGGCCCACCGGCTTGAAGAAGCGATGAGCCTACTGGCCCGGCGACTGGGGCTGACCGGCCAATTCTTCGCCACCCCGACCGCCCTCTTCGCCGCCCTGGGCAGCGGCGACGAACAACGCACCCGCTTGCTGCGGGTCGAGCCCGGCCAAGTCGACTTGGAGAAACTCTCGCGCCTTGACCGGGTGCTGACCCGAGCCCTGGCTGGCGAACTCGGTCCCCGCCAAGCCATCCGGCACATTCACCGGGTGGTCGCGGCCGCACCGCGCTACGGCCGCTTGGCTACCACCCTGGCCTTCGCTCTGGCTTCGGCAACCGCGGCCTACTTTCTTGGCGGCGGCTGGCCCGAGATCGGCGCTGGCGGCGCCGTCGGCTTGGGTGTCGGTTTGATGACCCTGCTGATCGACCGAATACCGGCCAGCCGCCGGCTGTACGAAATTCTGGCGGCGACTCTGGCCGCTGCACTGGCCACTTCGATAGCCGCACTCAGCGGCCAGCTGGCAGCGCCGATTGCCACCCTCGCCGGTCTGATCATCCTACTGCCGGGACTCAACCTGACCATCGCCATGAGCGAACTCGCCACTCGCCATCTGGTCTCAGGTGCTTCGCGAATGGCCGGCGTTTCGCTGGTTTTCTTGACCCTCGGTTTCGGCACCGCTCTCGGCCGCCACCTGGGCACCTTGGTGGCCGGGCCGGCACCGATAGTGATTCCGCAACCGCCGCCCTGGCCAACCGTGTTGGTGGCACTACCGCTGGCGGCCTTGAGCTTCGTGGTGCTGTTCCAAGCCCGACCACGGGAGTTCGGCTGGATCACCTTGGTGGGCGCCGCGGCGATCGGCGGTGGCCGGCTAGGGGTAGCCTGGCTCGGCGCCGACCTGGGGCCCTTCCTCGGCGCGCTGGTGGTTGGTTTGGCCAGCAACTTGCTGGCCCGCTACCGCGATCGTCCCACCGCCCTTACCCAGCTACCGGCGCTGATCTTGTTGGTACCGGGCTCCCTCGGCCTGCGTAGCATCTCCGCCCTACTGGCCAGCGATACCCTGGCCGGCGTGCAGTCCCTCTTCGGCGTCGCCCTAGTGGCGGTGTCCTTGGTCGCCGGTTTGCTGATGGCTAACGTTCTGCTGCCGCCACGACGGGTTCTGTAGGTTGTCCTCAGCCTACCAGGCGTCGATCTGGAGGCTCTCGACCTGGTCGAAGTGGCGGTCTCGGGTGGCTAGGATGAGGTTGTGCTGGAGCGCACTGGCGGCAATCCAGATATCGTTCTCCGGGATCGGCCGGCCCATTCTCTGGAGCTGTGCCTTGAGTGCTCCGTAATGTTCAGCCGTTCTTAAATCGTGCGGTAGCAACGAGCAGAGGTCAACCAGCCTCTCGACCCGCTCCCGGTTGACCTCAGAGCGGGCTGACTTTGCCGCTCCAAAGAGAAGTTCGCCGACGACCGTCAGGCAGAGGAGCACCTCGATTCCACTACCCCGGCGAGATTCGAGGTCCACTTCCTGGTTGAGCATGCGGATGGCAACATTGGTATCGAGCAGATATCTACCATTCATCGAGATCCACCTGCTCGCAGCCCTTCTCGACAGCCTCCATCATCTCGCGGGCTGACCTGTCGTCCAAAGTGCCAGCAACTTTCATCAGGTCCTCGACCGAAGCTCCGGTGACCCTGGGTGATACCAAGCCATGGACGAGATCAGCAGCACGCTTCTGTTTGGCAGGTGAAAGTTTGTTCAGGTCGTTAAGGATCTGCTTTTGGATCGCTAGCTGCACCATGGTTAGTGACCTCCTCGGCACCCACCGCGGGCACTCCATTCATTGTAACCGACAGCGTAGTGCGGTGGCTGCACCACTACTGCCAAACTGCCGAGAGCCCCGCGCCACACGAAAACCGAACTCACTCAATCAATCTCTTCGAGCTTCTTCGCCAGCGTATTGCGGGCGATGCCCAGCAAGCGGGCAGCACGGCTTCGATTGCCGGCGGCAACTTCCAAAGCGCGGCGGATGAGGGTGTGTTCGAGACGGCGGGTATTGGCCTTGAGATCGAGGTCGCTATCCGCCGGCACCACCTCTGCTCGCCGCTCAACGCTGGCGGGGGTGGCCTGAAAACGAATTTCCAGTTGCCCGAAGTCGATCGGCCGACCGCCGACCGCCTGGCGCACCAGGCGCCGGGCCACATGTTCGAGTTCGCGAATATTACCCGGCCAGGCCCAGCGCTCTAGCGCCATCAGCGCCTTGCGGGTCAACCCCGGTATGTGCTTGCCTTCGGCGGTGGCGAAGCGACGGAGAAAATGCACTAGAAGCGATTGCATATCGTCCAGGCGATGACGCAGCGGCGGCAGGCTCAACTCGCAGGCGGCCAGGCGAAAATATAGATCGCGACGGAAGTTACCCTGCTCCATCGCCTGCTGTAAGTCACGGTTGGTGGCGGCAACGATTCGTGCACCAAAAGAGGTTGGCCGGCCACCGACCGGGGTGATTTCGTTCTCCTGCAGGGCACGCAGCAACTTCGCTTGCAACGTCAGAGCCAGGTCGCCGATTTCGTCGAGAAAGAGAATTCCCTCACCGGCCCGCGCCAGGACACCCGGCCGCGACCGCACCCCAGTGGCGGCGCCGGGAGCTACACCGAACATCTCAGCTTCCAACAGGTCAGCTGGAATGGCGGCGCAGTTGACCGCGACGAAGGGCTGCGCCGCGCGCGCTGAGGAGCGGTGGATAAGCCGCGCGATCAGCTCCTTGCCGGTGCCGGTCTCGCCGGTGATCAGGACCGGCGAATCATCCCGCAGCAGCGCTCTGACCTCGGCCAAGAGCGCCGCCATCGCTGCCGAGCTGCCGACGACAAAACCCGGCGGAAAGCGCAGCACGGCGGGCTCGCTGGGTGGCACGGGCCCATCGACCGAGCTACCGGGCAGGCCCAAAGCGAGAATCCGCAGCACTAGCCCGAGCAACGGCCGGCTGTGCTCGGCACCCTCAAATTCACCCAAGAACACCAGCGCCAAGGAAGGTCTCCCCTGGCGGCCGGCCACCACCCAGGTCGATGACGACCCACCGATAGCAGAGCACTCGAAGACAACCTGGCCAGGCTGCCGTTCCGCCAAGCGGCCTTCGAGCGCAGGCAAAACGGCGAACTCAGCCAGTGGCAACTCCCCCGCTTTGGCCAACACCACAGGGTCTTCGGCCGACGACAACTCGAGCAACGCCGCCCCATGAAGCCGTAGTTTCTCGACCAAGTGATGCAAGACCGAAGGGCCGAATTCGAACCCGGCTCCGGCCTCCGAGACCACCCTCGCCGCGGCTTCGAGGGACAACTCCACGGCTTGTAATGCCTCGGTCTCGACCCCACTCAGTCCAGTCATGGCGGTGAAGCGAGTCTCCGCTCGACTGCGCAGCGAATCGCCCACCTGGGCCGCCACCGAGGTCTGCTCCACCGCCAGCACGATTTCGGCGTCGTCGCGGTCTACCTTTTCGAGCCGCAAATCTACCTTGCCGAAGCGAATTTCTGCCCCGGAAGACACCACGCCACTGTCCACCGGCAGGCCATCGACGCGAGTGCCGTTCTTGCTCCCCAGGTCTTCGACCAGCACCTGCTCACCCTGGTCGGTCAGCCGAGCGTGGTATCTCGAAACACTGCGGTCGGCCAAGACGATCAGGTTGGAGGGGGCGCTACCCACCGTAGTCTCCACCTCGCGGAGGGCGAAAAAGCGCTCATCGCCCGCGCGAGCCCCCACCAACCTCCAGCTGGTCGACGAGTTTCGTTGCGCTGCTTTCTGGGTTGTCATTCGCTAGTCACCGAGCTAGTTCAAACGGATCCTTGCGCCGCCGTCTTGGGCGAAGAATACCGTATCTGATATTGAGATTCGCCATTCGCCGCAGGCTGCTAGGGTCTGGCACCAAGAATGACAATTGTGGGAGAAGAGGATGACCGTTGAATTACAACAGCGCCCCAAACGCCCCAAATCGAGCTGGAAGGTGTTGGTTGGGGCTAGCCTGCTGAGCCTGGTGGCGATTCCCGTGACCGCCCAGACCAACGACGAGATCAATGCCGGCCTCCAGCTCAGCTTCGCTCCCCCCGGCGCCCGCAGCCTGGCGCTGGGCGGCGCTTTCAGCGGTTTAGCCGACGACGCCACCGCCGCCTACTCCAATCCCGCCGGGTTGATTTGGTTGAGCGAGTCGGAGATCTCGCTGGAAACCCGCCATCGCACCTACCGCACCCGCTACCCGGACACTGGTTCCGCCACCGGCGAGGCCACTGGAATTGGTCTCGATACGGTCGATTCGTTGGTTCTTGCCGAACGCGAGAGCAGCACCGCTGGGCTTTCTTTTCTGTCCTACGTTCAGGTCATCAATCGCGACTGGCGCGTCGCCCTCTATCGCCACGAACTGGCCGATTTCAAGGCCGAGATCGAAAGTCAGGGGCCGTTCATCCGCAGCGATGCCGGCGCCGGCTCTCGCAGCCGCCTGTCGGCGCTCAGCGGCGCCATAAACTTGGCGATCGACAGCCTGTCGCTCGCCACCGCCTACCGCTTCAACGATCGTTTGTGGCTCGGCGCCGGTATCTCCTGGTTCTCGATCTCGATGCATGCCACCACCCACCGTTTCTCCTCCCTGCTGCCCCGCCATCCGAGCAGCAGAGCACGCTTCGACCGGGTGCCGCTGGTCGACGAAAACGAGAACGACCGCCATACCCAACGCGCCGACAGCAGTGACCTGGCGGCGCATTTCGGCATCCTGTGGAAAGGTCAGAACAATCGCTGGAGCGTTGGCCTGGCCTACCACTTGCCCCCCACCTTCGACCTCGACTACGACTTCGAGTGGGGCGCGCGAGCGATCGCCAACGCCGCTGGCGACGCCGATGGGGATGGCATCATCGAAGCCAGCCCCAACCTCAACTTCACCGACCCGGCCACTGCCCGAGCCCTCTCCGGCAGCGGCAAATTCCGCGTCCCCGACGTGCTTAGCCTCGGCGCCATGATCCGCCCACGGGTGGCGCTCACCCTCTCGGTGGAACTGGTGGCGGTGGGCTATTCCCGGCTCGAACCGCAAAGCAATATCCTCCTGCTCGGCTTGGCCAACGGCGGCTCCTGCGGCAGCTTCGGCCGCGACGGGCAGCCCCACGACGTGCCCTGCACCACCGCCACCGACCGCTTGGCCCGCTTCCGCATCGACGACGCCCTCGAAGCCCATCTCGGAATCGAATACGTGCTGCGGCGGCGCTGGCCGCTGGCCCTGCGCCTGGGAGCCTGGCACGACCCGGACCACCAACTCCGCTTTGACGGCACCAGCAGCCGGCCGCCGAACGACCGTTTCGCCCCCCGCTTTCTACCTGGCGAGGACGAAATCCACCTCACCGGCGGCCTCGGCCTGGCCTTGAAGCAGCTGCAAATCGATCTCGGCGGCGACTTCTCCGACCGCGCCGAAGTGGTCTCTCTTTCTGGGGTCTACCGTTTCTGAGCGTGTGGACCGCGGCCAGCCTTTGCCCGTCCCAGCCCCCACTTTTCCAGCAGCCACAGAGAAGCGAGTGTCGCCACCCCAAGCCACGACTGTAGGCTGACCGACTGCCCCCGTGAGAGCTCCAGCGAGGGCCACATCGCGATTAGCAAGACCACCAAGCAGCCGGTCGACAGCAGGATTCCGAGCAAGAAGCAGCCGAGACTGGAGAGCCCGACGATCAATCTCGACACTGGCCCGGCAAGCTGACTGAATAGCGCCCATTGGCACTATAAGTGGCAGCGACATGCCCCACCCCGCCACCGACAAATGTCCACTCGACCACCCCGGTTGCGGCCCCGAGGTCGAGAGAGGCGGCGGTGATCGACGCAGCGTGCGGAGCGACAATCTCGATCGTCTTGATGAAATTGCCAGCCTCGTCGAAGACCTCGCCGATGGCGAGCAAGGCAGTGCGACCGCCCTCGACGGCGTAGAAGTCAAACACCGTACCGCCGCTAAAGCCACCGCCGACCAAGAACCGCGTATCCCAGCGGCGGCACAACGCCGGTGGACTCGACCAGCTGCCTTTGCGAGTCAGCAAGCCACCGCTGGCAAAGTTCTCCTGAGAATCGAGGGAAAAGTAGTCGGCGTAAATTGGCGGGCTGTCGACCGGATCAAGGGTCTCCGGATCGAAGGCGTCGACAGTCAGAAAGCCCCGGAAAACAAAGTCAAGCTGCCGCAGGTTGAGGGTCGAAACCCCACCGGCAGCCAGCTCGACGGTGATCGTCTTCTGCGGACTGACCGAAGGAGTCTGCTCCCAGAAGAGGCTCAAACGGAGGGTCAAGGGTGATTCCCCGGCATTGCGTATCGCCAACAGAGTACTCTTCGGGCCACCTCCACCATCGAATCTGAAGTACGGAAGCAGCAGCTGATCCCGTGGCGCGGATGGGAAAGACCAACGTTGATTCACGTCGCCATGACAGGGAAATACGATCAACGATGTTCCATTGGCCGTTCCTTCCTGAAACACATCGAGGCATTCGTCCGTTGAAAACCGCTTGAGCTGGAAATCGTCGGGAAAGGAGCCGACAATCTCCCAGTCTAGTGCTTCAGTACCCACCCGGCAATTGCGCAGCACCATCTCCGAGTAGCCAGAGGCGCCAACCGCCCCGGGAACCAAGCAGGTATCATCCAAGCCCCGAATTCCGATATTGCCGAAGCCGTCGGTGACCAGATCCCACTGTTGATTGTCCTCGCCATGGCATCCATAGAGCACCACCGGCGTGCCCACGGCAGCGTCTCCACCGAGGATATCCACACACTTGCCACCCACCCCGAGCAGCGGACCCGAGCGCAGCGACAGAAAAGCTGATGGTTGTGCCGGGTGCTTCGCCTGACCAACAGCAGGCAACCCCAGCCAGCAGAGAGTCACGGTCAAGCAGCCCAACGCCAGTCCACAGACTTGGCCAAGGCATGATCGAGGTGAGAAAGAGTACATCGATGGGTAGTGCTTCATGATTTATTCTCCTATGTTGAGTTCATCGATAGACCGTTGCCGAAAACGAACTCCGCCCACAGCAGACCGCCGCAACAGTCCTGTAGCGAGAAAGGTGCCAACTTGAAGCAGATCCTGTAAGTTCTGCAATGATGAAAGTTAAGAGACTTCTTCCGAGACCAGGCCCGCCTCTGACCTCAGCTCCGCCTGCTCAACACCTGGGCGGTTGCTCACTTGTTGAGCAGCGTATTCGGCCATCGGGTAGGGGAAACTCTCCAGCAATCGGAGTGGAAGGAGGCCAATGCACACGTCTCGCGTAAGACGTCGCCGTACCCCGTCCCATCTAGCGGCCCGATCTGCTGCATGGTGATTCTCAAGAGGAGATCCACCATGCAGCAACGAATCGCGAGCTGTCGTCATCAGGTCGAGATCCACTTAGGCAGCCGCCGAGGTCGCGGCGACCTTCTACAGCCTGACCGGGTGTGCCACGCTCGGCGGCGGCGAGCCCAATGCGTACCGATTCAAGGCGCCGCGAGCGGCTCTCGAAAGGCCCGGCACTACCACCCTGCCAGCCCGACCCGGCGAAAGACCAGCGCCAAACTGATCTTCCCTCTTCGAATCTGAGGCCGCTGTCAAGGCTTGGCAAGGAGAACTCTTAAGCCTAGGCCGTAGAATGTACATTCGGACCAGCCGCTCGCTCCGTACTAAGAGCCGTTGGCGGCTTACTATCAATTCGGAGTACAGCGCTGCCCTAATCGAACAAATGCACAACGAGTTTGAACAATCTCTCAGCCGATCCGAGCAGTGTACCCACATAGAACCCCAAAACAAATTCCGGAAATATGAAGCCGAGCAGGGCGGACCCCAGGGACATCCACTTGAATACGTTCAGCGCAGAGTTCGGTGTTTGCCAGGCAGCGACGAGCAGAATTAATAACCCATAAATCCCCAAAGCAAAGAAGACAGCAGAGACGGCGCCGATAGCACCCAGCAGTCTGAACATGCAGCCTGGAGATTTCTTCTCTTCAGCCTCCGCCGGGCCGCTCCCGTTGGCAACCTCTTGATCTTGCTGCTTCATGATTCCGATCTCCATTGTCTATCAGGACTTATCGTCTAGCTATGAATCCGAATTCTCTTCCAGAGCCTCCCGGAGGCTCTTCGGCCGCATATCCACCCACACCTCTTCGATGTAGTCGAGGCACTCTTGTTTGCTCCCGGTCTTGCCGACCCTCCTCCAGCCAGAAGGAACCTCTTGATCCGCCGGCCATATGGAATACTGCTCTTCTTCGTTCAAGACCACGACGTAGACTGTCTCGGCTTCCGTGGTCTCACCAGTGAAGTCCCCACCGCGATCGAGATTCTCAGCCAGCTGGCCCGTAGCGGCTAGATGTGCCAGTAAAGACACCCGCTGAATGTTGTCGACCGATTCCTCCCCGCCGAGCATCCATTCCGTAATCCAGTCGTAGACCCAGCCGTCTTCGAGCGAGATCCCTAGATCTCGAAGCTGGAGTAAGGTGCGTGCCCGAAAGAACATTGCCGGCGAGTCGTATATGATTCGGCGCCAGCTCTCCACATCGTCAGCGAGTTCCCACAGCTCATTTGAACTCGTTTCGAGGAAGAGAAACTTCCCGTCCGAATCCCGCAACATGAGGTCTCCGAAAGCCGTGATGCGAAATATTTCCACATCAGAGCCCACTCGCCAACGCCAAGACTCCAGCCAGTCGCCCTTTTCAGCAGCCTCGAAGGGAATGAAGAGATCGCCAGCAGCGTCATCAAGCGCCTCGGCACCAAGGTCCGCTGTGATAAGTCGAATCTCGTCATAACCAACGCCCGCCAGGACTAAATTGTCTTGATACAGTACCGGCTGGTAACCAACGGCCTCGATATCGAACGCGCTATGCCAGGGGAAGTTCCCCGACTTGTCAGGCCAGTACAGTTGAACCACCGGAAAGCTGTTGCCGCGGTAGTAACCTAAAGCTGTCCCGAGGAAACTCGCAAACCACTTGGGAAGGACACTCCGCACCCTGGCTGGATAGTCACCAAACGCCCCATCGATCGAGTCTCCAGCATTGAATTTCTCACCACTGGAAATTCTCTTGACCAAGGATTTGACCACACCACCCAGGGGCACAGGATCCTCGCTCGTTGCAAAGACGAGAATCTCAGGGTGCTTAAAAGACTCCCAAAGGCCGATGGTGAAGAGAAATCCCGCCCTCCCCTCCCCTGGAACTGCAACCATATGCCAGCCATGCTCGGCAATGTCCGCACGGACCCTGGCGAGAATCTGGCTTATTTCATCCTCTTCACCGCTGGCAAGCTGCCCCGGCACCGACTCTTGCTGACCTAGCAAAGGCCTGCGGATCACCAACAGCCAACAAACCATCACGATCGCGAAGACCACCAAGGTCAATCCTATTCGCATACTCTACTCCCTTAGGTTCAGGTAGGAGATTCACTCCCCCATCCTTCTATAGGCGTTGCCAAGCCCGCAAAAGTTACAGCCTTCTTGAGACCCAACGACCAGCACTCCAGCAAACTCATCATGGTCCCCACGTTGTCAGTGCCCAACAACCAAGATTACGCTGTAGAGACATCGAACTGCGCCTGGCGAGGGGAAGTGTCTCGGATCTCTGGGGTTGATCGGTAGAGCAAGAGCGATGCCAGTCGGCAGCCTCGCCGCCCAACCCTTGTAACAGCTAGGGCTAGCGATATTGAGCGGATTTAGGGGAGCCATTTCAGTCGACCAAACTGCTCAGAAGCTGAGCACTTGCGCAGACTCTGCGCAGCCGCTCAGTGATCGAGGCTGGCGGCAAAGAAGCTCCTGAAACCGGGTGGGAAGTAGGGCCCCTGGGGCCGCAAGTCGGGGTCTGCTGCGAAGCTGGCGGCGGCGAGACGCTGCGCGCTCGCCAGCCGCTTGCTGGACTCTGCCGGGCGCAGCTGGGCGAGGGCGAAGTGAGCGGCGGCAGCGAACAGGCGGGCCTGCGCTCGCGATCTGGGACGCTCGAAGTCAGCACTGTCAGCCCGCGCCAACAGACTGTCGTAACGGCCCTCGAAATAGGCACTGGCCAATGCCATCAACCCGGTGGGTAGGCGTCTATCTTGGGTCTGACCTCGCAGCTGTTCGAGCTGTGAGTGCGAGGCATTGATTCGCTGTAGTTCTGCCTCTAGCTCGCTGGCGGTGTTCACCGACGGCCTTGGATGAGTGGTGAGCCGATCGGCACGGGTGATGGCTGTGGTCAGCTCTTGCACCAGACTCGATGGCAAGGGCAGCTGGTCAGACGCGAAGTGCTGCCGACTCTGCTCAGCCAGCTCGGCCAGCTGCCGGCCGGCAGCTGCTACTTGGCTTTGCAGAGCTTCTACTTCTTGCAGCAAGGCAGCTTCCACTTGGTCTCTCAGCTGGTTGGCTTGCTGTTGCAGCTGCACCAACTCGGGCAAGGCTTGGGCTAGACGGCTCAACTCGCTCGCCGCCAGCGCCTGGTCGGTGAGGCGATCGAAGGCCGCTCGCAGTTGGGCTCGGCGCGCCACCTGGTCCACCGGCCAGCGGGCGGAACTCACTCGCCAACGATCCTCGAGCCGATCGAGCTGACGCCGGGCGGTCGAGCGCGCCTGCTCGAGCCGTTGACGGATTTCCGGCAACAGTGTTTCCTCGCATTGCCGACGCTCAGCCAGCAAACCGGTGGCTGCCGGAGATTGCGCCACCACCGCTTGCCGATCCGCTTCTCGCCAGGCCGCCAAGGCGGCTGCGAAATCGCCCAAGCGACACTGACAGAGGCCGAGGTAGAAGTGCGGCAAGTAGGGCTCGAAGCGCATGCCATAGGGGCGGGTCACCAAGCTGGCCGAAGCCTCTGGCCGGCGCGCCGCGGTCGCTGTCAGCAGGTTCAGGGCCTCTTCCAGGTGGCCATAGCCGAGCTGCCGTAGGCCCTGCTCGTAGTCCCCGTAGCCACCATCGGCCGGTGCCGCCGAAGACGCCCCCAGGCCGAGCCAGGCAACCACCAACCACCAACTCAAGAAGTTGCGCGCGAAGCCCTCCTGGCCTACCATCCGGTGCTCCTGAAATACTCCAGTGGATCTCTACTTGGGAACTCGACACGAACCAGCGCCAACTGCTCGGCGACTACCTGCAGCTCGATCCGCCGGCGCCCACCGCCACCGCTGGCCAACACCACCGCCCGGTAGCTGCCGACCGGCAGCTCAAACTGGCATGGGGTCTCACAGCCATCTGGCAACAGCTGCACCTGGCCACTGGCATCACCCAGCTCCATCACTCTTCCCCACGGAACCGCCTCGACGATCACCCGGCCCAATACTTCGTCGGCCAGTTCCGGCTCGCCGACAGGCACGGGACGGATCAGCTCCGCCTGGGGCCCGCGCCCGGCGACTTCGTCCGCCGCCTGCCAACCGAGCCCGACCGAAAGATCCGGCTTGGGTCCAGGGTTGCGCAAGGTCGGCACCATGGTCGGCACCCACCAGCTGCCCAGAGCCACCGCGAAGGCAAAGCCCAGCGCTAGCAGAATCACCCAACTGCCCCGCCGGGCCAACGACCCCAGATCTTCTGCACTCGCCACCAAGCCCGTCTCCTGACCGACGGTGTCAGTTCTCGCGCCCCAGGAATCGCTGGCCACGGTGGTAGCGGTCGAGAAACCCGCCGGGGCTATGTCGGCGGACTCCGCATCTGTCCTCGGCAATGCCGCGCGGACCTGCTCCAAGGCTTCGGCCAAGCCCTGGGCACTGGCGATTCGCCGGCTGGGCTCGAGCGCCATCGCTTGTTCGACCACCTCCACCAGTGGCTCTGGCAGCGACGGTTGCAGCTGCGCCAGGGGCTCCAACTGCTGCCCCCGCCAGCGCCGCAACGCCGCCATGGGCTGGCGGCCGCCAAGCAGCTCGTAAAGGGTAGCGCCGCAGGCGTAGACATCGCTCCAAGGACCGACCGGGCCACCGATTTCGCAGTACATCTCGGCCGCGGCATAGCCATGGGTGAGAGAAAAGGCACGCTGGCCAACGCTGTCGCCCACCGCCACCCGCGCCGCGCCGTAGTCGAGCAGCAAGATCTCGCCATCGTCAGTGAGATAGATGTTGGGAGGCTTGATATCGCAGTGCAACACATCTTTGGCATGCGTCGCCTCAAGACCGTGCAACACCGCCACCAGGGTTTGCAACGCCGTCGGCCAAGGCAGCCGACCGCCAACCCGGTGCACATACTGAGCCAAAGAAGCACCACGGTGATACTCCATCACCAAGTAGGCGGTACCGTTCTCCTCGAAGAAATTGAGCACCTTGACCACATTGGGATGGCGCAGGCTGGCCAGCACCCTCGCTTCGGTCAGGAAGCGGCCCACGGCAAGACCAAACTTCCCTTCGCTACCCACTCCTCGCGACTCGACCGCCACCCCGTCACTGGCCCGAGCCACCAACCGACGGGGCAAGAATTCCTTGATCGCCACCTGCAAACGCAAAGTGGCATCCCAGCCTAAGTAGGTGATGCCGAAGCCACCAGGATGGCCGAGGATATTGCCGATCAGATACCTATTGAAAAGCCGATGCCGCAGTGGCAAGGACTCCGCCGGTCGATCATTCGCCGCGCTGAAGAATTCGTCTGCTGGTTGCTCCATGGTGCAGGCCGAGGATATCCGACCCAAAGGCTGCCAGGGGCGGCAGCAGCCTGGCAGCGCTGCAACTGCGATATAACTTACTCCTCTATGCAACTCCCCACCCAGACCGCCGAGGACCGCCGCCGATGACCATCGCAGTGGTGGCCGAGAAGCCCTCCGTGGCGCGCGATATCGCCCGCGTCCTGGGAGCCAGCCAGAAGGGCAAGGGAATACTCTCTGGCTCCGGCTACGTCGTCACCTGGGCCATCGGGCACCTGGTGACCCTGCCCCAGCCGCACGAGATCGAAGCAGCCTGGAAGGGCTGGCGCCGCGACACCTTGCCGATGCTGCCCCAGCGCTGGCCGCTGCAAGTGAGCCACCGCACTCGCGAGCAATTTCGCGCTGTCAAGAAAACGATCTGCGCGGCGGACGTCGAGCAGGTCATCTGCGCCACCGATGCAGGCCGTGAAGGCGAGCTGATCTTCCGCTACATCTACGAAGCCGCCCGCTGCCGCAAGCCGGTGCAGCGGCTGTGGATTTCGTCATTGACCCCCACCGCTATCCGCCGAGGCTTCGCCGAGCTGCGCGCCGGCGATCAGTTTGACGGCTTGGCCGACGCCGCCCGCGGTCGCAGCCAGGCGGACTGGCTGGTAGGGATGAATCTGTCGCGGGCGATCAGTCTGGTGGCCGACGAAACCCTCTCGGTCGGTCGGGTGCAGACCCCCACCCTGGCGCTGCTGGTAGAGCGCGAGCTAGCCATCCGCAACTTTGTGCCCGAGGACTATCAGGAAGTGGTCGCCAGCTTTGCGCCCACCACCAACGCAGCCACTGCCAAAGACCCCGCAGCCGCTTATCAAGGCACCTGGTTCAACGGCGACAAGCCCGCCAGCGGCAAACCCTCAGCCAAGGCCAGCCGGCTGCCGGCCGATGGCCAGCAAGCACAGCGGATCGTCGACCGACTGGCTAACGGCGAAGCGAAAATCGCCAGCGTCGAGCGCAAGACCCGCCGCCGCCCAGCTCCCTTGCTCTACGACCTCACCGAGCTACAGCGGCACGCCAACCGGCTCTTCGGCTGGAGCGCCAAGAAGACCCTCGGTATCGCCCAGAGTCTCTACGAAAGCAAGAAGCTGATCAGCTACCCGCGCACCGACAGCCGCCATCTGAGTCGCGATGTCGCCGCCGAGCTACCGCGAATCGTCGCCGCCATCGCCGGCCCTTATGCTGAGCTGATGGCTCCTGGCAGCGGTGAGAAACCCCTCGGACGGCGTTTCGTCGACGAGGCTCGGGTCGCCGACCATCACGCCATCCTACCCACCGCGACCGCGGCAAAAAGCGCCCGGCCGAATGCCGACCAAGCCAAGCTCTACGACCTGATCTGCCGCCGCCTGCTCTGTGCCTGGCATGGACCGCAAGTCAGCGCCATCGTCGAAGTGGTCACCACCGTCGACAGCAGCCCAGAGACCGCCGAGCAGGGAGACGAAGTCGTCGATCACTTTTTTAGCAGCGGCACCAGCATTCTCGAGCAAGGCTGGACCGTGCTCGATATCAGAGTACGCAAGAAGATAAAGAAAGAACAGCCGGTTGTTCTGCCAGCTGAACTTGCTCAAGGTCTAGCGCGTCAGGTCAGCGCCGTCCAAGCCATCGAGAAAACCACTCGCCCGCCGCGCCGCCACACCGACGCCACCCTGCTGACCGCGATGGAGACCGCTGGTCGCAGCCTCGACGACGAAGAACTCTCCGCGGCGATGAAAGAACGCGGCCTGGGCACCCCCGCCACCCGTGCCGAGACCCTCGAAACCTTGTTGCGCCGTGACTACGCCCAACGGCAGCAAAAAGCTCTCATCGCCACCGACAAAGGCATCGCCTTGATCGACCGGGTCCATCCGAAAGTCAAAAGCCCGGTGATGACCGGCGAATGGGAGGCCGAACTCAAACGGGTCGAGCGCGGCGAGCTTGAACTGAAAACCTTTCTGGCACGGATCGAAACCTACGTCCGCGAAGTGGTGCGCAGCATGCTCGCCCACGGCCATCGCCCTCTCGGCCAAGCGACCGGCAGACCCCGACCCCAGGTGGTTGAGACCAGCCACCAAGCAAAGAGCGAGGCTCGGAAGCCCGCAGGTGGGCCGGTGTTCACCGGCAGACAGCCCTTCCCTTCCAGGCATTTATCGCCGACGCCCACCGCTGCATCCAGTAGGCCAGCGCCAGCCAACGAGATTCCGGCGCCGAGCCTCACCACCCAGCCATCGTCCCCCAGTGAACAGAGCTGGCGCCCCACTGCGGCCTTGGCCGCCGACCAACTAGGTCAGCTGCTCACTCAGCCATTTGGTTTTGACGGTTTCCGCCCCTACCAAGAGCCGGTCTGCCGCGCCGTCGCCAGCGGCCAAGACGTCCTCTTGGTGATGCCGACCGGCGCTGGTAAATCCCTCTGCTACCAGCTCCCCGGCCTGGCCCGCGCCGGCACTACGCTAGTGATCTCGCCGTTGATCGCGCTGATGGAAGATCAGGTGGCCAAGCTGCAAGCGGTGGGCATCCGCGCCGAGCGCATCCACTCCGGCCGCGGCCGGGGGGCTTCGCGCCAGGCCTGCCGGGACTACCTCGATGGCCGCTTGGATTTTCTCTTTATCGCTCCCGAACGACTCGGCGTGCGCGGCTTCCCCGAACTGCTGGCGCGGCGCAAGCCAAGCCTGGTGGCGGTCGACGAGGCGCATTGCATCTCGCAGTGGGGCCACG
Organism: Candidatus Multivoradales bacterium; assembly: GCA_965248925.1. GTDB lineage: Bacteria > Acidobacteriota > Thermoanaerobaculia > Multivoradales > J023 > CBDFLE01. The sequence continues at coordinate 1,627,052 of CBDFLE010000006.1, forward strand.
ACTTCCGGCCCGACTATCGGCGCCTGGGTGAACGTCTGCCTGAGCTGCGGCCTGCGCCGGTGGTCGCCCTCACCGCCACCGCCACCCCAGTGGTGCAAGACGACATCGCCAAACAACTCGGCCTGAGCAGCGGCCAGCGATTCATCCACGGTTTTCGCCGCACTAACATCGCCATCGAGAGCGTCGAGCTGCGTCCCTCGGAGCGGCGGGGGGCGGTTCGCCGTTTGCTCGCCAACGACTCCAACCGACCGGCGATCGTCTACGCCCCGACCCGCAAAGAAGCCGAGGGGTTGGGAGCCGAGCTGGCCGAACTGCTGCCGGCCAGCGCCTACCACGCCGGCCTGAGCGCCAGCCACCGCGACCGCGTGCAGAGCGGCTTCCTGAGCGGCGAGCTGGAAGTGGTCGTCGCCACCATCGCCTTCGGCATGGGTATAGACAAAGCTAATGTGCGCACCGTCATCCACACCGCCTTGCCCGGCAGCCTGGAGTCTTACTATCAGGAAATCGGCCGCGCTGGCCGCGACGGTCTACCCTCCCGCGCCGCCCTACTGTGGGGCTATAGCGACCGCCGCACGCACCAGTTCTTTTTTGATCGCGATTACCCCGAGGTGGCGGTTCTGCAAGGCTTACTCGGCGCCCTCGGCCAGGCCACCCTCGGCCGCGAGGCGCTGGCCGTCCGCAGCGGCCTCGGCGAGGACACCTTCGAGCGCGCCTTGGAGAAGTTGTGGATCCACGGCGGGGTCGAAATAACTACCGAGGACAGCGTCCGGCGTAGCAACAGCACCCGTTCCGGCGCCAGCTGGCAGCTAGCCTACGAGGAGCAACGGCAGCAAAAACTGGCTCAATTGGGCCAGATCACCCGCTTCGCCCAAGCCCGCCAATGCCGCATGCTGGTGTTGGTGCGCCACTTTGGCGATCAAGAAGACAGCGGCGAGCGCTGTGACGTTTGTGACCACTGCGCGCCGGAGAACTGCCAGGCGCTGGCCTTTCGCCCGCCCACCGGCACCGAGGTCGGCGCGATGGAGCGCATCTTGGCCTCCCTGCGCCAGCGTGACAGCCAAGGAACAGCCCAGCTGTTTCGCGCCAGCTGTGAACCCCGAGGTCTCGACCGGCGCACTTTCGACACCCTGCTCGCCGGTCTGGTGCGAGCCGAGCTGGTGGCAGTCAGCGAAGAGTCCTTCAACAAGGACGGCCGCACCATCCACTTCCAACGCGCCTCCCTGACCGCCGACGGCTACCGCGATCTACCGATGCTCGGCGCACGGGTGCGGATGGTCGACGAGGTGCCGTCCAGCGGTCGATCCAAACGCCGCCAGCGACCCTCCAAGGCGGCGGCAGACCTCGCCGCCAAAGCTCCCACGCAGTTGGTGGCCAAGCTCGAGCACTGGCGCAAGGGCGAGTCGCGGCAGCGCGGTGTGCCAGCTTTCAGAATCCTCCGCCAAGCGACCCTGCGAGCCATTGCCGCCGCGCGGCCTAGCGATCAGCAACAACTGGGGGCGGTGCGTGGCGTCGGTCCCGCCTTGCTGCAACGCTATGGCGATGAGCTGCTGCGCTTGCTGCGCCCATGAGGCCGCCCGCCGCGGCTTGGCTGGCGATATCCTGGGCCCCGGAATCCACCGATCGGTCATCGCGCCGAAAACTCAATTCAAAGGACCGCAGCTTTTAGGACAGATACGTTGGCCCAGCACAAAATCATCTTCTGGCTGACCTTCCTCACCCTCCAATTGGCGTTGGTCAGCAGTGCCCAGCAGTCGATGGATTGGCAGCAGCTATCGTTGACCGAGGCCTTGATCGAACTCCGCCAGCAAGGGCTCGGCCTGCTCTTCACCAGCCAGGTAGTTCGGCCCGAGATGCAGGTCGAAGCGGCCCCCACCGCGACCTCCAAGCGACAGATTCTCGATCAGTTGTTGGCACCGCACGGGCTCGCGGTGGAGCTTTCGCCAGCGGGCACTTTAGTGGTAATCAAACAACCCTTACCGACCACCGGCAGCTTGACAGGGCAGGTTTGGGAACGACGATCGCGACACCCACTGGCCGGAGTCCAAGTGCTGCTGCCCAGCACCCCGTTCGCCACCGTCAGCGACGGTGACGGGCATTTCGAGTTGGGCGAGCTACCGGCCGACGAACACCTCCTGGAGCTGCGCCGCGCCGGCTTCGTGGTCGAGCAACGCCAGATCACTGTGGTCGCCGGCCAGGCACTCGAGCTAGCGGTCGGACTGGTGCCCGCGCCGCTAGCCTTGGGCGAGATCATTGTTACCCCGAGCACTATCTCCCTCCTGCGAACCGACCCCCTGCCCCAGCTGGCCTTAGAGCGGGACGAGATCGCCGCCCTGCCCCACCTCGGCGACGACCTCTTCCGTGCCCTCGATCTGCTGCCCGGGGTCTCTGGAAACGAACTCACAGCCCAGTTCAATATTCGCGGCGGACGGGCCGATGAAGTGCTGGTAATCCTCGATCAGCTGGAACTCTACGAGCCCTACCATCTACCCGATTTCAGCAATGCGCTGAGCCTGATCGCACCACCGGTGATCGGCGAGATGGACTTGATCCTGGGCGGCTTTCCCGCTCAATTCGGCGACCGCATGGGCGGCGTACTCGACATGCGAACCACCGAACCCGCGGCAGATCGCCACGGCCAGTTCGGCCTCGGCATCATCAGCGTTCTGGCCAGCAACTCGGGGAGATTCGCTCAGCAGCGTGGCAGCTGGTTCACCGTCGGCCGGCTCGGCTCGCTCGAGCTGCTGTCGGATTTTCTCAGCGAAGACGAGCAACCCCATTTTGGCGACGGTTTTGGCAAGCTCGAATACCAGCTCGTCGACACCCAGCGGCTCGGCCTGCGAGTGCTCCACGGCGAGGACAGCCTGCAATTCCAAGTCACCGAGGAAGGCGATCAGGAGCAGGCCCGAACCGAATACACCAACACCTATCTATGGCTCACCCACCAAGCACTGCTCGGCGACCGCCTGTTTGTCGACACGGTACTGTCGCGCGGCCGAGTCCAGCGCGGGCGCAGCTCCAGCGAGATCGAGCCTGAAGATCAGGGTTTCCAGCTGCGCGACCAGCGCAACCTGGAGATCTTCGGTCTGAAGCAAGACTGGAGCTCGCAAACCCATGGCGATAGCGACGGCCACTACCGACGCTGGGGGTTCGACCTGCGCCACCTGCGAGCGGATTACGACTATTTCAACAATCGCCAACTCGAAGATCTCTTCGACGCGATTCGCAGCGAGCCCCGAGTTGGCACCACTGAATTCCACCAGCGGTTGAGCGGCGAGCACTACAGCCTGTATTTCAGCGATCGCTGGCGTTGGCAACAGCTGACCACTGAATTCGGCCTGCGTTTTGACCGCCACACCGCCACCGCCGACAGCGACCTCAGCCCGCGGCTCAACCTGGTCTGGGCGCTGGGCCAAGCCAGCACCCTGCGAGCCGCCTGGGGATACTATTTTCAGAGCCAACGACTCTACGAGCTGCGGGTCGAAGACGGTGAGACCGAACTCCTACCTTCGGAACGCACCGAACAATTGGCGCTGGGCTTGGAGCACCTCTTCAGTAGCGGCATCACCCTGCGGCTCGACCTCTACCGCCGCGACATCAGGGATCCTCAACCGCGCTACGAAAATATTTTCGACCCGGTCAGCCTGTTTCCGGAAATCGAGCCCGACCGGGTGCGCTTCGCGCCTCAACACAGCAGGTCGAGCGGGGTCGAACTCTTCGTCCGCGGGCCGCGGGGCAACCAGTTCGGGTGGTGGGCGAGCTATGCGTTCTCGCGGGTGGAAGACGAGATTGACGGCGTCGACCTGCCGCGCAGCTTTGACCAACCCCACGCCCTGAATGCCAGCCTGAGCTATCAACCAGGGCCTCGCTGGACCTTCAACCTAGCCTTCCGCTACCACACCGGCTGGCGCACCACCGCCCTCAGCGGCGAACTGGAACTTGACGACGACGGGGAACTAGAAGATGACGAGGAAGAGGCCGAGCCCGAGCTGGTGCTGCGTTTCGGCCCGCTCTACGGCGAGCGGCTGCCCGACTACCACCGTCTCGACCTGCGCATCAGCCGCCAGTGGTCACTGCGCAACGGCAAGATCACCCTGTTTTTCGACCTCCAGAACCTCTACGCACGTAAGAACCTAGCTGGCATTGACGTCGAGATCGATTTCGAGCTGCAAGACGATGGCGCCGTGCGGCTGCTACCGATCGAAGAGACCTGGGGCGGTCTGCTACCTTCCCTCGGTTTCCGCTGGGAGTTCTGATACCGACAGCCGGCCAGCTTCGAGCTGGTAGGAGAGTCCGCTACCGGTCAGTGCCGAAATCACCGCTTCTTGCAGATTCTCGCCCACCGGTGGGCCATAGATCTGGATCTCCGCCGCCAGCTCGGCCAAAGCCTGATCGGCGTAGTGCAGCTGCCAGCCGCCTTCGCGAGCCACCCAGGCGAGCACTTCGGCCAGCGACCGACCCTCGATCTCATAGCCCGGCCCCGCCACCACCACCCAATTCCAAGTCGGCCCGAAGGTCGGTACAGAACCGCGCACTACTGAGCCATCGGCCAGCACCGCCAACTGCTCACCCGCGGCAGCGGTATGTCGGTCATCAGCCAGCTCGAGTTCCACCCGTCCTTCGCGCACCCGGATCCGTAGTGAGCGGGTCGACGCCATCAGCCGGACCTCGAATTGGGTGCCGATATCCCGCGCTGTGCCCAAGGCGGTGCGCACTTCGAACGCCGCACCCGCCACCGCTGAATCCAAGTAAACCGCGCCCCGTTCGAGTTCGAACTCAGTCGCCGAGAGCAAGCGCAGCCGGCTACCCGCAGCGAGGCGCAGCGAGCCGCCAGCCGCCAGCCGCAGCGCCGTGTGAGCCACCGTCTGCGCCGCTGCCGCGGTCTCGATCAGCGTTCCGGCGACCAGCTCCACACCACCCTGTGCAACGGTCCCGGCACCGCCGTCGACGAAGAACGTAACCCCGCCCGCAACCCTCTCGACGGTGGCGACCGGCAAGCCAGAAGGCAGCAACCACCAGCGCCACAGACCACCGCCGAGCAGCAACAACAGCATCGCTGCCAGCGCCAACAAGGCGCCGCGCCGGAAGCGATTGCGCTGCCTATTCGTCGCCACCGTGCGCCGCCACTCGGCATGCGCCGCCGCTTTCACCTGCGCCGCCACCGCGGCCGGCACCGGCGGTCTGGGACCGGCGAGATCCAGCAGTCGAGCGACCGCCCTATCCTCGCCTGGGGGAATATCAGCCAGAGATCTCGGTCCTTTGTATTGCTCGTTCATGCTCCACTCCAAGCCGCGCAGCCACCGCCGATGGATGAAAAGGAATGTTGGAAAGCGCGCCGGGCGCGGGTCAGCAGCGATTCAGCAGCCTTCGGGCCAACTTCGAGCCGGCGAGCGATCTCCTTCACCGGCAACCCTTCCAGGTACTTCCATTCGAGAGCCTGGCCGTAGCGCGGCGGCAACTCGTCAAGCACCGCGTGGACGGCGGCGGCCACCTGCTTGCGTTCCAACGACTGCTCAGGGCCGTCGATGCCCGCGGCCAGCCCATCGAGCGCCGCCCGCACCTCCGGCGCTTCTTCGACCAGCTCCACTGCCGTCGGCGACCGGCGCAAACGACGGTAGTGACCGCTGATCTCGTAGCGGCAAATAGTAAACAACCAGCCCGCCAGCGAAGAGTCGCCACGAAAGCCACGCAAATTGGCGATCGCCTTGCAGATCGCCGTCTGCACCACTTCGCGAGCCAACTCCGGGTCGCTCAGCCTGGCCAAGGCGAAACGGTAGAGACCCGGAAAGTGCCCCTCGAAGAAGTCCTCGAAAGCCGCTTCGTCTCCACCGAGCATGCGCTCGACCAAGGCCCGATCACCTGCCTCGGGCGGGCTCGGAGATTGCCGTGAGAATCGCATGTAGATATGGAGTCCAGCGTTTGGTGAATCCTTCGCCCGACTATTCGATCACTTTTTCGTCGCCAATGCGAGAAGGATCGCGGCCCAGCTGGACTCATCACAAACGCAGCCAAACCGGCTAATAGCCAGGCGGCGGCATGAGGACTAGAGAGACCCTTACCGCGACCCAAGAAAGGAAAAGAGATGAAGAACCTACCGCGAACCCAACAGCTCTGGAGCACTGTCTTGATTCTCGGCCTGCTGCTCCTGGCCCCGGCTCTACTGGCCCAGGACGACGAGTTCACCGACGAGTTCAACCGCGAGGGATGTACCTTCACCAGCACCGGCAACAACCCCTACTTCCCCCTCACGCCAGGCTACGTCTTGGACTACGAAGGTCAAGAAGAGGACGACGAGGGTGAGCTGGTGGATATCGCTCTGACCATTACCATCACGGCCGACACCGAGCTTGTTGATGGCGTCATGACCCGCGTCCTAGAAGAGGTCGAGAGCGAGGATGGTGAGTTGGTCGAGGTATCGCGCAACTTCATCGCCATGTGCCGCGAGACCGGCGATCTCTGGTACTTCGGTGAAGATGTCGACGACTATGAAGACGGCGAGATCGTCGGCCACGAGGGGGCCTGGCGAGCAGGCCAGAACGGCGCCGCACCCGGCATCTTTCTCCTCGGCACACAGATTCTCGGCGCCCGCTACTTCCAAGAGGTGGCCCCCGGCATCGCTCTCGACCTGGCCGAAGTGATCAGCCTCGACGAGCAGCTCATCGTCCCCGCTGGCACCTTCGAAGACCTGCTTTTCATCGAAGAAGGCTCCGGCCTCGAACCCGATGCCGAAAGTAGTAAGTGGTATGCCCATGGTATCGGTCTAGTCAAGGACGACGATCTCGACTTGATCGGCATCACCCCACCCCCCTGCCAGCCCGGCGCCACCACCCACTGCCTGGCCGATGGCCGCTTCAAAGTTGAAGTGGCTTGGCAGCGAGCCAACGGCAACGAGGGCCTGGGCAACGCCCTCCTGGGCAACAATTCGAGTGGCGAATTCTGGTTCTTCGGCAGCGACAACACCGAGCTGTTGGTCAAAGTGCTCGATGCCTGTGACGGCACCTTCAACAGCTTCTGGGTATTCGCCGCCGGCTTGACCAACGTCGGTGTCACCTTGACCGTCACCGATACTCAGAGCGGCCAGATTCGCGAGTACGAGAACCTGATCGGCGCCGATTACCAGCCGGTCCTCGATACCCAAGCCTTCCAGACCTGCCCCTAGCCGCCCGCCTGGCCCCCAGGACAGGGCGGGTGCGTCTGATCACCGGCGTACCCGCCCCTTTCCTTCCACATTGCTACCAGGGCCATGGGGGATCCGCAGCCAGCTAGGAGCACTCGTCCGGAATGCCGTCAAGGTCGAGATCGAGAGATTTCTTGCGGTAAATATCGGTCCAGTCCGGAATGCGGTTGCCGTTGCAGTCCTTGGCCGTCGGATCAGGCTCGGTCTTCTCTTGCAGCAAGGTCAGTGGGCCGGTGTTCTTGGCCACCATGAGAATCTCAGTCTGGGCGGTGGGCAAACGATCATGACCCTCGGAGAAGACCTCCCAATTGTCGGCCAGGAACGTCCCGCGATCGGGAATCCGCAGCGGTGCGATGGTCGTCGCACCGCCAGTGACAATGATGTTGCCACAGCGGTCCAGGCGGCAATCCTCGCCGCTAATATCGATCACTTGGGTCCAGAAGCTACCCTCCGGAAGACCCGTTTCGTCGGCCACCAAATAGGCACCGTTGTAGAGCATGATGCGGTAGCTCTCGGTGTTGAGGTACGAGAAATCGGTCTTCAAGCGCAGCATCGGCCCCTCCTCGGTCATTTCATTGCTGATCCTGAAGAAAGAAAACCGCTGCCCCGGCTGGCCATCGACGATGCCCGTCTGGTAGGTCACCAGTGACGCTCCTGGAGCACTCAAGGAGAAGTTGGGAGAAACTAGTCGAGTATCCATGTCGAGGGTCTCGGGCACATACTGCAGCAGCCGCATCTGCGAGCCAGTACCATCGATCTTCAGCACCTCTTGACTACCGTGCTGCTCCAGAGTAAGCGTAACGTTCCGGCTAGCGGTGTTGAGGAAGCCGTCGAAAGTACAGGCATTGTTGCCGATCACCGCATTGGGCATCGCTGGCTTCCAGGCCAGATCACATTCGTCCGGTACCCGATTGCTGAGCACGTTGAGCGAAGCGCCGCTGGCGATATCACCATAATCCGGCAGACCATTGCGGTTGCAGTCTTTGGCGTTAGGCGGCGGGATCGTGGTTTCCTTCAGAATCTGCAGCTCATCCAGGTTACTGGCCACCATCTCGATCGAAGTCTGCACCAGCGGCTGACGGCTATGACCCGCAGAGAAAATCTCCCAGTTGTCGGCCAAGAACTCGCCCACCCCAGTGATGGTGAAGATCGTCGGGTCCGGCAGATCGCCGGTGATGATGATGTTCCCATCGTCGTCAATGTTGCAGTCCTCGCCGCTGATGTCGCCGATCGGAATCGACATATGTCCACGCCGCAGGCCAGCAGCGTCAGCAACCAGCGAGTCGCCATTGTAGAGCTTGATGCGATAGGACTTTGCGCCGATGAACGAGTAGTTGGCTTCGAGATCCAAACGGGTGCCCCGATTGTCGACCGAGAAGGACGAGAAAACCTGGTCCACCAGGCCGTCAACCGTTCCCCGCTGTATGGTCAACAAGCTCGCTCCGCGACGGCTCAAGGAGAAGTTAGGAGTCACCAGACGGGTATCCATGTCGATCGAATTGGGCACGTACTGAGTAACTCCAAAGGGCGCTTCAGGGTTCATGTTCTTCACCCGCAGCACCTCCGTAAGCTGCCCTGACGGCGACGGCACAGAAAGCAGTGAAAGCTCACTCCCCCCAGTGCTGACATTGAGGAATCCCGAGAAGGTACATCTCGTGGCATCGAGGCATTTGTTGGGCAACACGGGTTCGGGCTGAACGGTGATGATGGCTAGGCTAGGATTAGCGAGCACCGCAGATAGTAGAAATCCAAGGATAGTGAGGTTAATCGATCTCGTTTTCATCATTCATCATCTCCAGAAACTAGAAAGATCGCACATGGCCATTTCACCCTAGGGAATAGGCCGGAGGAACATAGTTCGGAATGGGCCCGCCTGACGATTGACTGACTTACAGTGCGAACGTCGGCAGGCAGCCGCCAAAGAGATCTCGCTTTGACGGGAGTAAGGGCGGCGCTCTGGCCTGCCGCGGCAACGCACTCTCGATGAGGCGATGTTGCAAGGAGCCTCCCAAGTCTGAGAACGAATTCTCGAACAAAATTAGTACATTTCGACATGCAACTATACGAAGGTCCGCCATTCCGGTCAAGAGAAAAAACCTATTAAACCCTGCACCAAGGTGAAAGGTTTAGCAGCAAGATATTGACACCACTGCGCTTAGCCGGTGAGTGGTAAGCCCTGGGAGTTTGTAGGCACGCATGGCAGGTGTTCGACTTCGACAACCGAGCCAGCAGGCTCACCTGGCGCTCCTACGGGAAGTTCACGCCCCTTGACTCTGCATCTAGGTATAGGGTTTAAACTAGGGGTCATGCCTGGATTGACCATCGGCAAGCTAGCGCAGCGGGCTGGGATCGCGGTCCAGACCATCCGCTTCTATGAGCGGCGCGGCCTGATCCCGGACCCACCGAGGAAGGCTTCGGGCTATCGTCAGTATCCAGCGGGGACTCTGCGCCGCCTGCGCTTCATCCGCCGCGCCAAAGAGCTGGGATTCTCCTTGCGCGAAATCGAGGAGCTACTCGCCCTACGGCTGGAGCCGACCACCCCCTGCGCCGCGGTGCAGCGGCAGATCGGCGGCAAGCTGCAAGACGTGCAGGAACGGATTCGTGATCTGCAGCGCATGGGACGCGCCCTCGAGGAGCTACACACCCTGTGCGAGACCAACGATCCGTTGGGCGATTGCCCGATTCTCGATCTGCTGGAGCAGACCGGCAATGAATGACTACAGAAGCACCGCCAGGAACTTGCTGCGAGGAATCCCTGGATGAGCGACGACTGCTGTAGAGCACCGATGAGCAAGAACGGCAGCGGCCGCTGCCCGATCTCGGGAGGGGTCGGACAGTCGGTCAAGTGGACCACCATGGTGGCCCTCTCGGCGGTGCCGATTCCCCCCCGTCAGGCCATCTCGCTCTGTCTCGATATGGACTGCGAGGTGGTCTACTTCGGCGAGAGTGGCCTCGAGCTGCGGGGTGCCGACCTGCACACCGTCCCGGGTTTCAAAGTTGGCGGCGACAATCTGGTTTGCTACTGCTTCCAGCATTCTCGCTCGGCGATCGAGCAAGAGGTGCGGACCCTGGCCAGCAGCCCGACCTTCGACGAGATCCGCAAACAAGTGAAAGCGAAGAACTGCGCTTGCGAGGTGCGCAACCCGACCGGCAAGTGCTGCCTCAGAGACATCCAACGAATTGTCGAGGAAACCTCGATGAAAGGAGCTGCCCCATGCCAGCGATCTGCCTGATCTGCGGCGCCCTGGGTACTGCCTGCGGCGCCTTGTGTACCGCCTGCTGCGCCGTCGGTGCTGCCTTGTTCATCGCCCCCTAGCCACTGCGAGCGTTGCCAATGGCCAACCAACGCAATCTCCGGGCTTGGGGCGCGGCCTCCACCGGCGCTGGCGCCGCGGTGCTTGCCACCGCGGCGACGGCTTGCTGCGTTCCCATTCTCGCGCCCTTTCTGGTCAGCGTGCTGGGAGTCAGCGGCTCGATCTGGGCCGCTGGCCTGAAACCCTACAGCCTGATCATTCTCGCCATCGCCGGCTTACTGCTGGGCTACGGGTTCTGGACCGTCTACCGCCGCCGAGCGCTGGTCGAGGGTGAGACTTGCGCCGCCAGGCCGCCGTTGATGGTGCGGCCAGTGCTGTGGTTCTCTGCCTTGCTGTGGCTCCTGGCCTTGGTCGCCAACACCCTGCAATTACTCGCCTTGAGGAGTGGATAGATGGGAATAACACGAGTTCTCAAACTCGAACTGATCATCTTGGCGGTGATCGTCGCTACCCTTGCCCTGGTAGGTTTGGGCAGAACGCTGGCGTCATCCGCTAGCCAAGAAAGCGAACTGAGCTACGAGATCATCGATGCGGACTTGCAGCCCTTTCGCGAGTCCTTTAACGCCGCCTCCGAGCATCTCCGCGCCGTCCTCCTGGTGGGCCCTACGTGAGGGGTCTGTCTTCGGGGGGTCTCCGAAGTCGACAAAGCGTTGGCCGCCGCCAACATTCCAAATCTCTCCGTTTTTGTCATCTCCTCCAGCCAGCTCGGCGCCAAAGAGAAACACGTCGCCAACGCGATGAAGCTGATGCAAGGTGGCCACGTCCGCCACTACTGGGACGCTGACCGCCACGTCGGCACCGCCGTGCAGCCTCTGGTCGCCGGTCTCGACCAACCGGCCTGGGACTTCTGGATGCTCTACAAACCAGGTCAGACCTGGGGCGAGGAAACCCCCGAGCCAGATTGGTGGGAACACCAACTCGGCGACCTCAGCCGCGAGTTCAAACAGCGCCGGCTCGACGCTGAGCGATTTGCCGGCAAGGCCAAAGAGCTCGCCGGCCCTTAGGCCCGGCTCCCTGTGCGATGGGCGCGTCCGATACCACCTACGCACCCATCGATTCACCTCTCTAGCGCGATAGGACTTGATGACTATACGGCCAGGCCGTATAGTCATCATCTATGGAGTTGGAATGGGATGAGCACAAGCGGCATCGCAATCTGGCCAAGCATGGCGTGGATTTCCGCGACGCTGTACGGGTTTTCCTCGATCCGCATCTGCTTTGGGGATTCGATGATCGACATAGTGACCATGAAGACCGTTGGTGGAACCTCGGCATCACCGTGGGAGCGGTCCTGTTGGTCGTGACCACCGAGCGAGGCACCGTGCAACGCATCATTTCGGCAAGAAAGGCCACTCAAGATGAGCGAGCAGCGTATTACGAGAATCTCACTCGCTGAGCGAGGCGAGACCAAGACTTTGAAGGGCGAGACCGACTGGCATCGGCTGGACGCGATGGACGACCTGGAAGTTCGCCGAGCTGCCGAGAGCGACCCCGACGCGCAGCCCCTGACCGCTCGCCAGCTCGCCAGGGCTTGCAGAGTTCCAGAAGTCGACGTCCGGGAGGTCCGGCGACGGCGAAACATGTCCCAGGCAGCCTTTGCCAACAGCTACGGTCTGACGTTGGACGCGGTGCAGGACTGGGAACAAGGGCGGCGTCCTCCAAATCGGTATGCCAGGATATTGCTCGCGGTAATCGATAGAGAGCCAGAGGCTGTCAAGCGGGCTCTGACGGGTTAATTGCCTGCGCCGTCGAAACATCGCGGGAGAAACTCGCCGACCCGAATCTCCAAGCGCGCGGGCAGGCCACTCGACGTCAACCCACGCCGCCGGCCAGAAAGCCGGTGTGCTACGGTTCTAGCTTCGCAAGATTGAAAGAACTCAATTCTCTGGAACTGGAGATCAAGGCTCGAGCCAGAGCTGAAAGGAATTTAGGATGAGCTTTTTCGCCTTCCTTTTTGGATTGCTCGTCTATGTCGCCCTGGGCATTGGAGCGCGAGGTTTCTTCACCGTGCGGCCCAATGAACGGGCAGTAAAAACCTCTTTTGGCCGCGCCGAAAGACTTGAGGGAGCACCTAGCGGGGCTCCTGATCTCAGCGCTGAAGAGCAGGACCGCTACCGCTATCCGCAGCTCCGCGTCATCCCACCGGGCGGTCCCTATTTGAAGATGCCCTGGCAGCAGGTACATAAAGTGTCGGTGGCCACCCAAGCGGTCGATCTGGTGTGGGATCCGACCAAATCGCAGAACACCATCGAATCGGTGACCAAGGACAACCTGACCACCGGCGTCAACGGCCAGCTGCGCTACCGGGTGAGCGAGAGCAACCTCTATCCCTACCTCTTTGGCGTCACCAGCCCGCTGGAACATGTCATGGGCTTCTTCGTCTCGGTGCTGCGCGAAAGAATCTCCAATTTCGTCGACCCAAAAGGCGCCAGCCTGATCAGCGACAGCGAACTCGACGGCGATGAGCAGCCGGCGGCGGAGCTTTCAGAAGGGGTATCGATCAACGATCTACGCAAGAACCTGCCATTGCTCAATCAGTACATGGAACAGCAATGTCATTCGACGGCCGGACGCTATGGCATCGAGCTAGACGCCGCCCTGGTGACCGAGATCGATCCGCCGTCTGAGGTCGACCACGCCCTATCGGCGATCAACTCGACCCGCAATCAGGTGGCGGCGGACATCTCCACTGCCCGCGCCGACGCCGAGCAGCAGATCACCCTGAGTGAGCGCGCCGTCGAGATCGCCCAAAACAACGCCGAGGCCGAGGTCGCGCCGCTGCGCGAGTTAGCTACCATCTTGTCGAAGATTAAAGATCAGGGGGGCTCGGCAGCGTTGGGAGCCTACCTGCGCAACATGCGCGTGCCCCTCTTCGAACGTGCCAACCGCGTCGTCATTACCAGCGACTGAGGGGACAATAACCATGCCAATCTTCCCCGTAATATCATTCCTTTTCGGCCTGCTCTTGATCCCCATCCTGCTGCGCTTGGCGCGGCTGTTCGGCCTCTACACCATCGTCGGCGAATGCGAATCACAGGTCTTCACCCTCTTCGGCAAAGTTCTGGGAGTGCTCGACGAGCCCGGCCTGAGCTTTCCCGTCGCCCGCTTCGGCCCAAAAGCGTTCTTGATCCCCTTCTTCGGCCGCCGCCAAGTGGTATCGACCGCGCTGCGCCAGCACTACCTGCGCAGCCAGATGGTCAATTCCGAAGAAGGCACGCCGATGGGCGTCGGCATCTGGTACGAGATGAGCGTCAACGACCCGACTTCCTATCTGTTCACCAACGCCAACCCAGAAGGATCCCTCCAAGCCAACGTCACCAGCTCGACCATCTCGACCCTGTCCAATCTGCAGATGGAAGAGATGCTTGAGAATCGCCACAGTTTGAGCCGCACGGTGCGCGCGGCGGTCTCCCCCTTGAGCGAAAAGTGGGGCTATCAGCTGGGCTCGGTTTACATCCGCAAAGTCGCCTTCACCGACCGCTCGATGGTCGAGAACATCACCGAAAAAGTAGTCAAACGCCTGGTCCAGGTAACCAGCGCGATGAAACAAGACGGAGACAACCGGGTCGGCCTGATCCAGAGTGAAACCGCCAAGAAAGTCTCGCAAAGACTCGCCGAAGCCGCCGCCGCCCGCCCGGCGGTGGTCGGCGCAACCTTGAACGAAATCGGCCGCCAGGACACCGAGATTCTCAGCTCAGTGATCGAAGTGATGGAAACCGACAAGCTGCTGGCCTCGGGCGCACGGGTTGATGTTCTACCCAAAGATGCCACCGTGCTGATGCAGCTGGGAGAAGGGGCACCGCCGCTGATCGGGAGCTAAACCAAGACGGGCGCCCAGCCGTGCGCCCCTACGCCTCCTCGGCGACCTCGCTGGGTTCCTCGTTCCGCAGAAATAGTGCGGCATGGATTTCGTGTCAAGAAGACTCGTCCGTTTGCGCGGCCTTGACCCCACCCGGCAGACTCCGGCAATGGCTCACCAGGCAGAATCCACCAACGCCGACTTGTTGAAGGTCGATCGGATTGAGTTCGCCGTGGTGCCCTCGCAGGACAGCGGCGACAATGTTATTACTGGCGACAGAAGAAGAAAATTAGTTCTTCAGAAAGAGTCTGTCGACGGCGACTAGCAAGGGACAGTCCCTGGCATTCACCAGATCGAGCGGTCGCGTTCTTGCGCCGCACCCAGTTCTTGGTTGATAGTAAACTTATTTCGTGAGGGTCCGATCCAGTGCAATATCGCCCATCCAAGCCACAAGCTCCCCTGTCCGAATTCGATCGTTACTGCCTGACCTTGCGTCTGGCGGCGCCGATAGTCCTGCCCTTTGAGCATGGCGGCGTGCTGCGTGGCTTGCTGTCGCGGGCGCTGAGCCAGCACCAACTGCCGGACGGACTGATCCTCTTTGCCGCCGAGTCGGGGCGGGTTCACTTCCGCGCCGGCGATCGCTATCGCTGGGTGGTCACTCTGGTGGGCGAGGCCCGTGGCCAGGCGGAGACACTGCTGGCGGGTATCGCCGCGGTGGGTGGCCGGGTCGACAAGGGGCCGGCACCGGTCTTGGGTGGTAATTTCGTGCTCGAGGCCACCGACTTGCTGCCCGCCGTCGATCTCGACGCCGAGTTGGCCCAGCTCGGCGAGCGAGACGAGATCGTGCTGCTGCTGCGCTCGCCCCTCTGCCTGCCGCGGCCAAAGACTCCCCAGGGCGCACGAGGCGGCATCTTCGACCAACACTGCTTCCCGGCCGCGGCTTTCTTGGATCGACTTTGGCGCCGCCGCTTCTTCCTCCAGCACAGCCGCTATCCGCGGCCCGAAGAGCGGTCGACCCGGGCCGCGGTAGGAGAGGGTGCGACGGCCCGACCCCACCACTTGCTGGCGGTTGATCTGCCGGTTCGGGGCACCGGTGAGCACAAGCCTTCTTACAACCTTGCAGGGGTGCGCGGCCAAGTGGTCTTCGGCGGGCTGAGCGAGGAAGAGCGCTCAGGCCTGGTCGCCGGGATGTTCCTGCACCTCGGCAAGAGCGTTAACTTTGGCTTTGGCCGCTACACCCTCGAGGGCACCCTCGACCATGGCGACAAGCATTTTCTACCCAGCACCTCGCTGCTGGCTCACGCCGCCGACTCGGAGGTGCTCGAGGACGCCGTCGCCCATCTGCGCCAGAACCTGAAAACCAAGCATCAGCTGCCGGGCGATGAGGATGAGCCGATCCCCGGCCGGCTGATCGTCGATCTCTCGCGGCGGCTGCTCGACGGCAGCTACCAGCCCGGCCTGCTCAGCGGCTTCGTGCTGCCCAAGAAGGACGGCGGCGTGCGCCCTCTGGCGGTCCCCAGCGTGCGCGACCGGGTGGCGCAGCGGGCGGCGATCGAGGTCCTGGCACCGATCATCGATGGTTTGCTCGAGGATTCCTCCTTCGGCTACCGCCGGGGGTTTTCGCGGCAGGGCGCGGCGCGGGCCATAGAACGGGCCTATGCCGAGGGCTACCGCTATGTCCTCGACGCGGACATCCACGCCTTCTTCGATCAGGTCGATTGGTCGCTGCTCTTCGCCAAGCTCGAAGCGCTCTTCCCCCAGGAGCCGCTGGTGGAGCTGCTGCGGCAGTGGATCCAAGCGCCGGTGATCTTCGAGGGTCGGCGCATTCGCCGGCAACGGGGCCTGCCCCAAGGCAGCCCCATCTCCCCTCTGCTGGCCAATCTCTATCTTGACCAGCTCGACGAGGCGTTGATCGACCAGGGCTTCAGGCTGGTGCGTTTTGCCGACGATTTCGTCGTCTTGACCAAGGATCTCGACCGGGCACGAGCCGCCAAGCTCGCCACCGAGCGGGTGCTGCGAGAGCTGCGCCTGTCGCTCAACCAAGACGAGACCGCCATTCGTGCCATCGACGACGGCTTCAGCTACCTCGGCTATCTCTTCGTCCGCTCGATGGTGATCGAGAAACGCTCATCGTCGAGTGCCGACGGTTCGGCAGCTGAAGTGTCCCTCGACGCTGACGACGTGCCGGCTGGATCGTGGCTTGCCGGGGTGTCCCTGCGACGAATCGAGGAGCTGCTCTCCGGGCGTCGCGGGCCCAAGTCGGTGGCCGGGTTCGAACGAGTTCCTCTGGCCACCGGCGCCGCCCTCGACGCCGGCCGTTGGCCCCTCTATGTGGTGGGGCATGACACCCGCTTGTTCTTGCGGCGACGAACCGTGGTGCTGAAGCGCCCGGAACAGGAGCCCGCCGAGCTACCCATCGAGGCGCTTTCCCACGTCGTCTTTTGGGGCCGGGTGCGGGCGACGGTACCCGTCTTGCGCGGCCTCGCACGGGCCGGTGTGCCGGCCTACTTCTGCCAGGTCGACGGCACCCTCGAAGCGGTCTTTGGTCCCTATGAAGAAAAGTGGCCGAATTGGCTGGCGCAGGCCCGCGCCGCCGACAACCCGGAGCTCTGCCTGCGTTTTGCCATGGCCACCATCGAAGCGCGGTTGCGCAACTTGCGGTCATGGCGGTGCGCTTTGGCTGGGGCGGCGGTTCGGCGCTCGCCGCTCAGCTGCGCCAGCTGGCGCGGGAAACTGTCAACAAGCAAAGCCTCGACTCGGTCCGTGGCCTTGAGGGTCGCGGCATGGCTTTGGTATTTGGAGCATTGGCGGATGCGCTCGACTCCGAGTGGGGTTTCACCGGTCGTCACCGCCGACCGCCGCCGGATCCGGTCAACGCGATGCTCTCCTTCGGCTACAGCTTGCTTTACAACCACACTGCCACGGCCTTGACCGAGGCTGGCCTCAGTCCGCGGATCGGCTTGATGCACGAACCCCGCGGCGCCCATCTCGCCTTGGCATCCGATCTGATGGAAGAAGTCCGCCACCTGGTCGAGTCGTTGGTCTGGACATTGATCCGCCGCCGGCAGGTCAAGCCGACAGATTTTCGCCCGTCGGCAGATGGCTACTACCCGGCGCTGCTGACCCAGGAGGCGCGGCGGATGTTTCTCGACGCCTTCGAGCGCCGGATGCTGACCCAGCTGACCCCGGAAAAGGGCGAAGAACCGATCAGCTACCGCCAGCTGCTGGTGCGCCAAGCCAGGCAGGTCAGGGAGCTGGTGAGCGGGCGTCAAGACAGCTATCATCCTCTGGTGATCCGTGGCTAGGAGGCAGAATCTTGGCTGCCGCGGGCGAGTTGTCAAGGGTAGAGCAAGGCGTCTGGCTAACGCTACGGTGTTTCCGGGGATCTCGAGGGAGAATCTGCCAAACTGGCACACGTAA
The DNA here is from genome assembly GCA_965248925.1 of Candidatus Multivoradales bacterium. Classification (GTDB taxonomy): domain Bacteria; phylum Acidobacteriota; class Thermoanaerobaculia; order Multivoradales; family J023; genus CBDFLE01. The sequence goes on from CBDFLE010000006.1 coordinate 1,644,759, forward strand.
GGCTTAAAGCTCTTGAAACAAACAACTTAGATGGGTCGAGGGGAGAAAGATCAGACCGAGATCCCCTGAGAGACGATAAAATCAATGATATCAATGGGATACAAGACTTCGGAAAACACGAAACCGGCACAATCGAGGGTCCAGCGCCGCATTTTGACGAGATCCCCTGAGAGCCGCCTGCAAGTCCTTTGCTTTCAAGGGCCTGGAAAGGGTAGAGTGGGAATCGACCTAGCCGCTCAAGGCATTGCGACCATAAATATTCGGACAGGATACACCAAGACATTTTGTGAGTGTGGGAATCGACCTAGCCGCTCAAGGCATTGCGACTTTCTGCCCCCTCGTGTCGTTATAGTCGGCGATGCCCACAGTGGGAATCGACCTAGCCGCTCAAGGCATTGCGACTTTCAACGCACGAACCATCTGATCAATGACCCAATCGTGGGAATCGACCTAGCCGCTCAAGGCATTGCGACTTCGCAAACGTTGTAGAAAAAAGTATGAGCAAGCTCGTGTGGGAATCGACCTAGCCGCTCAAGGCATTGCGACCTTTCATCCGAAAAGTTCTCAGTGTTCAGTAGGACGTCGCGTGGGAATCGACCTAGCCGCTCAAGGCATTGCGACTTCATTAAAATTTGGGTCAGTCGCTGTTCTGTACCAGTGGGAATCGACCTAGCCGCTCAAGGCACTGCGACTTTCACCAAGCGTGACGAGCCCGACAACCATGAGAACAAGTGGGAATCGACCTAGCCGCTCAAGGCATTGCGACTTTCTAGAATTGGTTGAGAAAACTCTAGTGCAACTCTAAGGTGGGAATCGACCTAGCCGCTCAAGGCATTGCGACACACGATACCGTACATTACCAGAAACCACGACAGTTTGTCGGTGGGAATCGACCTAGCCGCTCAAGGCATTGCGACCTTTCTGAGACCTTGCGAAGATTAGAGAAGAGCAAAGTAGTGGGAATCGACCTAGCCGCTCAAGGCATTGCGACTTTCTGCAATAAATTGACTAATCTCCAGAGCGTCATGCAAGTGGGAATCGACCTAGCCGCTCAAGGCATTGCGACTTCGCATCTTCCGAAACTCGCCTGGAAAGTCATGCTGCTTGTGGGAATCGACCTAGCCGCTCAAGGCATTGCGACTTCAAATATGCTGGATGGACATGTTGCCTCACAAAGAAGCTGTGGGAATCGACCTAGCCGCTCAAGGCATTGCGACTTTGAGAAACGTGGTTTTCCCATTTTTATGGAGTACGAGTGGGAATCGACCTAGCCGCTCAAGGCATTGCGACTTTGAGAAGTAGTTCAGCAAGGCACAGTAGCCGCTGTGGGAATCGACCTAGCCGCTCAAGGCATTGCGACCAAACGATAGAAGAAGGTGTGCCCGAGTTCATGAGCAACCGGTGGGAATCGACCTAGCCGCTCAAGGCATTGCGACTTCTCCATCCACAAACCTAGCAAAGGGTGTGCGGTCGAAATGTGGGAATCGACCTAGCCGCTCAAGGCATTGCGACTTCGTAGTTGGCGCATACCAGAACCACACTGCGTTGAAGTGGGAATCGACCTAGCCGCTCAAGGCATTGCGACTTTCCATCAGGGCGTTGTTGTTACTCTGAGTCATAAGTGGGAATCGACCTAGCCGCTCAAGGCATTGCGACTTTCCGATAGTCATCATCCCGCACCAGTCCAGTTTCATCGTGGGAATCGACCTAGCCGCTCAAGGCATTGCGACTTCTATAGACTTTGTTCCACCCATGTTCGTTTCTCTCGAGTGGGAATCGACCTAGCCGCTCAAGGCATTGCGACTTTAGCAACGTAGCATCCTTGATCTTGTCGAGCGGCAGAGTGGGAATCGACCTAGCCGCTCAAGGCATTGCGACCTCAAGGTCTTCGTTGGTGACCCCTGCAATGCTCGACTCTTGTGGGAATCGACCTAGCCGCTCAAGGCATTGCGACTTCCCCTCCATATCCACGAACGACCTGTTCTTGCCGTAAGTGGGAATCGACCTAGCCGCTCAAGGCATTGCGTCACAGAGTTCGTTGGCATCGCCGTGTGAGAATCGACCTAGCCGCTCAAGGCATTGGATCTTCGTCTCCCTGTGTGGGTAAATAGCGCCGTGGCCGACAAATGGATATGCTTGCTGGATGCGAGACAAAGACCTGTAGGCGAAGATCTTGGGCGTCGAATCGCCGTGGCGAGTCACAGAAGTAGACCTGGCCTTGGATGAAGGTGAGGTTTTGGTGCACTTGGTCAACGGCGAGAAGCGCCCACCCTGTCCTGAATGCGGCAAGCCGTGCAGCGACTACGACACCCGTTCTCGTCGCTGGCGGCACCTGGATACCTGCCAGTACCGGACGGTGCTTTTGGCCCAAGTGCCTCGGATCGAGTGCCCGGATCATGGTGTGCTCCAGGTCCGTGTCCCGTGGAGTGAGCCCGGCTCTCGCTTTACGGCGCTGTTCGAGGCGCTGGTGATCGATTGGCTCCAGGAAGCAAGCGTCTCGGCCGTCGCTCGGCTGGTGGGCCTGGACTGGGGCGAAGTGGATCGAATTATGGCCCGATCCGTGGCCAGGGGTCTGGCTCTGCGAGAGCGCAAGCTCCCTCAGCGTCTCGGTGTGGATGAGACCTCGTTCCAGAAGCGCCACGAATACGTGACCGTGGTCTGTGACTAGCAGAGAGGTGTCGTTGTGCATGTAGCCGACGGTCGGGGCCGAGACTGCCTCGACGATTTCTACAAGGGATTCGAAGAGAAAGAAAGGAAAGCTGTCGAGTCTGTGTCTATGGACATGTGGCCAGCGTACATCGGCTCGACCGAGCAGTACATTCCCGGTGCCGAGACGAAGATCGCCTTCGACAAGTTCCATGTAGCCCAGCACCTGTCCAAAGCCGTGGACAAGATTCGCCGACAGGAGAACAAGATCCTCGTCAGCCAAGGTGATGAGTTCCTGAAAGGCAGCAAGTACCTCTGGCTCCAGAACCCTGACAACATGAGCGATGAGCGCTGGGCGGGCTTTGAGGAACTGCGGGAAAGTAGCCTCAAGACCGCCCGCGCATGGGCGATCAAAGAACTCGCCATGAGTCTGTGGTACTACGCATACCGGGGCAGTGCTCGCAAAGCCTGGAACAAGTGGTACTCCTGGGCGATCCGTTCCCAGCTCGAGCCCATCAAGAAGGTTGCGAGGATGGTCAAACGCCACCTGGAGGGTATCCTCACCGCCATCGTGCGCGGCGTCACCAATGCTCGCTCCGAAGGCATCAACGCGAAGATCCAATGGGTCAAGTACACAGCCAGGGGATGCCGCAACCGGGAGCGCTTCCGCAACGCGATCTACTTCCATCTTGGTGGTCTTGATCTTTACCCTGAAAGCATCAGGCGGTGATTGCTACCCACACAAAGTATTGTAGCGCCGTCTGATTCAATCCGCTGGCAACTGGTCAAGAGGAACTCTCTTAGACAAAAGCTCGCCCGCCTCTATGGACCCTTTCTTGGTGAGATTGAGCCAGCAAATATCGCCGAGATCCGGCCCCTTGGGCAAGGCCAGCCACTCACTTTCAATCTGCTGAAGGGCTTGGTCAACAGGAATCTTCCAGGCTGTGAATCCTGTCTCTGTAACCATCCCGACATCCATCAAGTCTCGCCCGAGTAGCTCCCGAAGAACCCGGAGTGAGAGATCACGAACTTCGGCTTCACTCGTTGCACCACCGACCGAGCGTGCTACCCAAGCAACTTCCGTAGCATCGACCCAATCGTCCAAACCACGTCGCAGAAGCTCTTCGACAAGATTGTGCAGGCTCATTGCTGTACATGCACCTTGCGCCTGGCTCCACTAGGCAGCTTGATGTCGATGGTTGGCCCTCCAGACTTCGAGCCAGTGCGCAAGCCTACCGTCGTACCGTCGGGCAGTTTGACTAGCTTACCTGGATACCTTGTGGCGTCGACTGGTGTGCCGCCGCGGCTTAAGCGACCAAATATGCCCCCTAAATCATCAGCCGACTCGACTACTTTGACGCTAGAACTGCTCCCAGCTCGCAAGCCGGAAAGAGCGTCGCCAACAGCCTCCGCTCCCCTCCTTGCCTGTGCCGCTTGACGCAGCTTTTTGATTCTCTTCGCTCTCTTGACAGCTTTTGTGAGCTTCACCCCTTTGCTAACAACCTTGAAAAGCCCCACACCTGTGGCACCTGTCGCCGCCCCAGTGAGAAAAGCTGTGCCTACGCCCGTGGTTAGATCATCGCCCGCTATCGCGTTAATCGCAACTTGAAAACCGACATCTACGACTCCACCAAGAAACGCGGTTACCAGAAAGGCAAGTCTTCCGTCCGGGTCTACCTGGTTGATTGGACTGTTGCTGACGTAAGAGAAACGATTCCAACTCTGGGGTGAGGACCGGCTGCCCAGAGATGGATCGACACTCAAGAACCGCCCCACCACCGGATTGCAATGCCGAGCATGCATGTAGTCCAGCTCGCTCCTCACCCCGGTCCCGGTCTTGTCCCGCTCATGACCGGTAAACTTCAGCAGAATCTCATCTGCCCCCGCGCTGGTCGCCTCCTGACCAAAGGGGTAGTAGTTGTGCAACGCCACCTGCTGACCGCCACGAGTGATCTGCCGGGGCGTACCCAAATGATCAAGATGCAGATGCGAGGTCATCTCGCCGCCGCTACCATCGGGCTCGATGGTGGCCAGCGGCTGGCCACCTCGATGGACGTAATCCCGGCTCCAGCTGAAAGCGCCGCCAGCCGGCTGATCGTAGATTCGCAGGACTTCGTTCCCGAGCCCACGCAGGGTCCAGGTGAGACTGGCGGGCTGGGTGGTGCAAGTGCTGGTGGCGCCGGGGCCGAAGCAGTCGAAGGTGAGGATCCGCTCGTCGCTGGCGTTGTAGATGAAGACCCGCGCTTGATCGGTGTTTGAGCGCAGGTGCTTCATCATGTTGGCGCCATCGAAGGCGTAGTCGAAGCTCTCGCTGCCGAGGGTGATGTCGGTCAGATTGCCGGCAGCGTCGTACTGAGCGCCTGAGAGGCCGAGGCGGTTGGTGGTGGTGCTGGGGTTGAGGTTGAGAGCCACGAAACCGGGTGTCGACAACTGCTGGATGTTGCCGAAATTGTCATAAGTCGCCGTCTGGGTGAACCGGGTGGCACCAACGGAGGTCTGGCCGGAGCGTAATCGGCCGAGGCGGTCATAACGGTAGTCCAGGTTGCCGATGGCGGAGATATTGCCGGCTCCGTCGTAGGCGAAAATGCCGCTGCTCCAGCCCGCGGAGGTGGTCAGCTGATGCGGCCTGGCGAGGCCGTTGGAGCTGCTGACTTCCTGGGTGTCAACCACGCCATCGCCGTGGGTGAGCTGATGCAGCATGCCACCGCTCTGGTAGGTGAGGTTGTTGGCGAAGCCGGGCACGGACCTCAGCATACCCTTCTCGTAGTTGAAATTCACCGTGCGCTGCGGATCGTTGGTGGCGCAGCCGCCGTCGGCGTGTTGGCAGCTGGGGTAGTCGAGTTGCGACAAATTGCCCTGGGTGTCATAGACGAAACCGGTGGTGAAGGCGTAGTTGCCGGCGAAGAATTGGTAGCGGGTCTGCTTCTCCGACATCAGCCCCTGACGACCGGTGTAGCGGAAGCTCTCGGAGAGCTTGACGTCGAGGAAGCCGGGCTCGGGGGCCAGGGGATTCTGGATGTCGACCCAGTTGTGGCGCACGGTCTGCACCAGCTTGCCGGCCCGGTGGTCGCTGCCAGAGTTGGCGCGGGCGTAGCGGAACTGCTTCTGCAGACGCGGGGTGCTCCCCGCGCCATTGCTCGATTCGAGGACTCTGATCAGTCGGCCGGCGGCGTCGAAATCGAAGCTCAGATCGAAGGCGGTGCTGCCGATCAGATCTTTGGAGGTGGCGTTGCCGCCGGCGTCATAGCGGTAATCGATGCGGCCATTGCCCGAGGGGCCGATCTCGGGATGGGTCTCGGAGAGTAGGAAGCCGCGACCGTCATAGTCGAACAAGCGGGTCTGGCCGCAGGTCGAGCCGGCGAGGTTCTGGCACACTTTGGTCAGTCTGCCACCATCGTCATATGAGTAGCGAGTCAGCAGACCGCCACCGCCACAGCTCCCTGACCAGGGGGCGGAACTGCCCTCGCAGACCTCGGCCAGACGGCCCTGGCCGTCCATGATCTCGGTGACGTAGGTGTCTTGCTGGCCACTGGTCAGCTGCACTTTGAAGCGCCGGGTCTGCACCCGGTCGCCTTGGTAGGTGAAGAAGGTCGCCGGCTGTTCTGGCGGCTTGACCCGGCCGGGGCGGCCGAAGCGATCGTAGGCGATGTAGGTCGTGCGCCGGCTCTCGCCGGCCGCGGAGGCGGTGGTCCACACCGACTCGTCCGTCTTCCAGTGACGGGGGTTCCAGGTTGTGTAGCGATGCCAGAGCTCGGTCTGGCCAGCGTTGGCGACGGGGATGCGCACGGTCTGTTGCAGCCGCCGGCCGAGGCCGTCGTAGCGGTGCTCGCGGAAGCTCATCAGATCGGTGCCGCTGCAGGAGGTCTGGAAGGGCTGGCACTGTTGCTCGGTGAGCTTGGGCGCAAGACTGGGGTTGGCGGTGGTGGGCAGGGTGTAGGTCCACTGGGTCCAGCCCAGCTCGGCCGGGCGCTGGCCGGTCAAGCGGCCCAAGCGATCGTAAGTGAAGCTGGTGCCCAGGCCCGCCGCGTCGCGGCTGGTGGCCACCAGGCCGGTGTCTGAGTCGATGTCGTAGTCGGCCAGGGTGAGTATCGCGGTGCCGGTGCAGTCCACCGCCGTCGACTTGCGCAGGCTGCCGCTGGCGTAGACGTGGTCGGTGCGGTAGGTCGGGCCGGACAAGCCGAGGCTGCACAAGGAGCCGGTGCCGAGGTTCTGGGTGTCGCCGCCATAAATCCGCTGGCGGGTGACGAAGCCGTTGGTCGAAGTGAGGAGGCTCACCACATCGCGGCTCTGACGGCTGCTGCCAGCCAGCTGGCGGCGGCGTTCGAGAAAGCCGGTGGTGCTACTGAAGCAGAACTCGGCCTTTTCTGTGGTTCCGCCTTCGCTCACCGACTGCTCGTCCCAGGTCTCCAGGATCCAGCGTGCGTTGTGGCTTGGCAGCACGAAATCGGTTGCCGGATCGATCGAGCTGTCGTCGGGGTTGGCGATGATGTAGGTGCCGCTGTTGGCGTTGTAGGTGGTGCTGCTGGTGCGCACGTCGGCGGCGCCGAAGCTGCCGCCGGTGGTCATGGTGCGGAAGTGGCCCAGGCCATCGAAGTCCGAGAAGGTGACTTCGCGGAACTTGCCGCCGTCGTCGTGGAAGGTCTCCTTGCGGTAGCGCAAGCGGTGGGCCTTCTCGTTGTAGTTGCCGGCGTCGCGGCCATCGCTGTCGAACTCAACGAAGATCGAGCGGAGCTTGGTTCCGCCAGCGTTGAAGAGTTCTTGGGAAAGGAAGGGGCCGGCTTCTGAGAAGCTGCCACTGATGGGATCGCAGTAGGTGTAGGGCAGGCCGTAGGACCAGCGATTGTTGGCGCCGACGGTGGAGAAATAGCTCACCGTTTCGAAGCCCAGCGGATCAGTCACTTTCATCGAGTGGAAGCAGGGGTGGCCCAGCGGATCGCCGGGGGCTTGCGGGTTTGCGGTGTCGTAGCTGTAGTTCCAGGTGGCGTAGGGGGTGGTGTCGCCGTCGTCGAGGAAGAGATGTTTGCTCTTGACTCCCCGCGCCACCGTGCCCCAGTCAGGAGCATGGAAGAGGTCGGCCAGCTGGGTTTGGAAGGGGAAGAGCTGGTAGTCGTAGCCGTAGGCGCCACCGGTGGGCAGGCGCAGTTTCGACAGGCCACCGGAGAGCAGGTTGTCGACGGTCAGGTAGTCCATCTCGTAGAACGAACCGTCGGGCAACACCACCCGGTCGAGCACCTGGGTGGTGAGGGTGTGCTCGGCTATCGGCACGCAGCCGGGACGGAAGCCGAACTGCCGTTCGAGGGTCTCGGTGCGGTACTGAAAGAGGAAGGTCGAGTTGCTTTGGCTGCCGAAGGCTTCGAGCCTCACCGTAGCGACTCTGCCACCGACAAAATCCACCGTGTGAGTGCGCCCTTGGCTGTCGGTCAATGTCCAGTCGCCATCGTTGGCATAGCGCACATTGATCCAATTGCCGAAGCGATCCTCCATCCGCGTCAGGCGCCAAATGTCCCTTACGGTAGCGTAGTTATGAAATTCATGCAGCTCGCCGCCAGGAAATTCTATGGTGAAGCAGCTCTGATCGACAAACGTACCAGCGGGCAGCTCGCACACTCCCGGATTGCGTCGGCGGAGGCGCAAATAGGTACTGTCGTTGGTGAACCAGGTGCTGGGCTGCGGGGTCGCTGGAAAGCCACCGGGGTGTAGCTCGGTGTAAAACCTGTGCTCGCCGCCGCTTGGATCGACGTAAATCTCAGGCGTTGTCGTCGGACTGTTACGCGGCGCGATCAGCTCTCCGAGGCTGACTCGCCAGCCGAAGCCTGCCCGGGTCTGGAGATCCTGGATCGGCAGACTGTAGGTGCGCAGCATGAACGGTGGGTTGATGTCCTGGCATTGGTGGTTCTCGTCGTACTCCCAGCCGCCAGAGCTGTACGAGGCGGTCAAGCTGAAGCTCAGGGACGGGCCGACGGGGTAGGTGATTCCGATCGGCAGAGATACGGTAAGGCTGCCGTTGAAAAGGTTGATTTGATCCAGGTCGCTGATCTGGTAGGCGGTGTCGGCGGTCACTCCGCGCTGGTGGCTCGGGGGGAGTTGCGCGGTCAGCGGCAGGGCGATGCAGAGGCCGAGAAGGATGAGGGTGAGAGGTCTAATTCGCATAATTGTTCCTCACTCAGCAGCTAGAGGTGGCACAGGTCTCGGTCCAATTCGTGCTATTCCCCGACTCGAAGTTGTCGCTAAAGAGAGATTCGGGCGGCATCACCTGGATGGTGGCGGTGGCAAAATTCTGCGACTCGTCCTCGATCCGGTAGGTCACCGTACAAGCCGTTCGCACCGCCGGGGTCGGGGTCAGCCGGACGACATCAAACAGCACTTCGAAAGTCAGCGGACAAGTGGTCGAGAGGACCGTCAGGCTGAGGGCCTCGCCGTCGGGCTCTTGGTCGTTGGCCAGCACATCGACCAGTACTGGGGTGGCGACGAGCAGCACTTCGTCGTCAACCGCGATCGGATGGTTGTCGCATTGGGCCAGAAGCGGGGCCGAAGTCAGGCAGGCCAGGAGCAGGAGTGGTGCGAGTCTTCGGTGCATTTCTTCACCCCTAAGTTGGGTTAGTGGCGTAGTTGCTAAAACTCTCGTGCTTGACGGTCGCTTCCAGGGATCGTCTACGTTGGAGAGCAGCAAACTCTAACATTTGCCAGCAAGCTGTGCTTGCCGAGGTGGGTGGCACGTCTGTTGGGGGCACGTCTGTTGGGGGCACGTCTGTTGGGGGCACTGTCATTGGCACGCCGCCAAGCCCCGTTTGGATCTCACGCGCCGGCAGGCAGCCGTTGCGCGCGGACGCTGCCAACCGGCCTCGTCGCGCTCTTGTTGGCGCTCGGCGAGAAACGGGCCGACCTCCGCTTAAATCGTTTCGGCTAACAACTCAGGATACGCCACCTGATTTTTCTCCCCATTCACCGGTTTCGACCATAGCTCCCCCGAACAGAGAGTAGGGCTTCTGCTGAGGATGGCGCGAGACACCTTTGCGGCCGCCGCCGAAATGATACGCCTAAATGAGAAGTCGAGAGACGATGCAGGCAGCCTGAGGTGGCTGCAGTGAGTTCGAAAGCGCAGAGTGGAAGGGCAAGGCTTCTGGTAAGGTAGGTCGCGCAGCTGAAGAGTCATCGGAATCCTGGGGAGGAGCAGCATGGGACTTGACCAAGACCACGCCTTGCTCGGTGACGCTGCCGAAGCCAGTCTGGAGCAGGTCAGAAAGGATCTGGCGGAGGCCAAAGGCAGGCCCCAGCAGGTGCTGGCGCATCTGCAGGACTTTCTCTTCGATCCGGGCTTGGATGTCAAGCAGCTGCGGCGAGTCTGCGGAATCTCGGCCCGGTCGGTGAGCGGTGAGTTTGCCAAGGCAGTGGGTACGCCGCTGGCGATCTACGTCCGAGAAAAGCGCCTGGAAACCGCCAAGCGCCTGCTGCGCCACACCGCCTTGCCGGTGTCGAAGATCAGCGATTTGGTGGGTTACGATCAGCCGCAGAGCTTCTCCCGAGCTTTTACCGAGTGGAACGGCTCCAGCCCCACAGCTTCGCGTCTACTGGTGAAGAAAAGCTCACGGTTGCGCAGCGTGCCGTCCGACAAGATGCTGGACAAAGAGTTCATGAATCGGGTGATGCTTGGCCAGATCGACAAGCAGGAAGAGGAACAAGTCGGCCATCATCTGCAAGCGGTCTACCCGAGAACCTTCAGTCCCAACCCGCCAGGGCAGAACAGCGATTCCGAGCCCCGCCTGGAGCGGGTTGACGGGCGCGAGTGGGAGCGCATCAAGGCCATTGAGCTGTGGCGAGAGATTGCCGAGCAACCGCTGGAGCAGCAGCGCCAGCGAGTGTGCCAGGTAGCGTTCCACACCAAGGCTTTCTCCAGTCTGCTGCTGCGCAAGAGCCGCGAAGAGGGTCGCAAGGACCGCCAACGTGGGGTTGATATCGCCCTCTTGGCACTCGACAGCCTCGACACCAGCGTTGGCGCTGGGCTGCTGGGCGACGATCCCCGCATCTTGCGCGCCCAAGCCTGGGCCTGGGTCGGCAACGCCCGTCGCCTGGCCCTCGGCTTCCCCGGCGCCGAACAAGCCTTCGACCGGGCAGAGATCGAGCTGGGGCAGCGGTTTGGGCGCCACCCGCAATTCGTCAAAGCCGAGATTCTTCTCTGTAGGGGTGCGCTACGTCTAGATCAGCGATGTTTCCAAGAAGCGCTCGTTCTGGCCGATCGCGCGGTGCCTATTTTCTGCGAGTCGGACGATCTGCATCGCTACCTGGAAGCGCGGATTTTCCGGGCTCGCGTCCTTTGCTATACAGGTGACGCCATGGCGATCGAAGAGCTCGGCGAGACTCTACGGGATCTGGCAAAGAAGCCGCAGAGGCGGCTTGAGCTTACCGCCCTCTTGCTACTGGCAATTTCCCAGGCTCTCGATGACCAGCACCAACTAGCTCGCGCAACTGTGGACAGGGCCAAAGTGCTTGCTGTTGGATTCTCCAGCCTGTCTGTCTACGCTCACCTGGATTGGGTGGACGCCCTGGTGGCCGGCGCGGAGGGGGCGTTGGCCGATGCAGAGACTCTGCTGACTTCAGCCAGGGAAGCCTTCGGCCGCTGTGGCGAGATCGATTCTCGGGTCGGCGTTGCTCTTGACTTGGCAATCCTCCACGATAGGCAGGGTCGCTACTCGGAAGTGAAAGAATTCGTAGCCGAGGCCCTGCCAGTTCTTGAGGCGTTCAAGTTTGAAGGTGAGGTTTCCAAGGCCCTCGCTCTGCTGAAAAAGGCAGCTGCCCACAGCCAACCGGCTCTTGAGAGCCTGTTGCTGGCCAGGGCGGCCATTCAAATGGTGCTCCGGCTACCACCTACCATCGGGGAATAAAGTAGTGCCTCTGCCGGGATCCTCCGAGAGGGTCGAGGCCGGGCCCCCAATCTGCTGGTGACGGTCGGCGGTCACCGTTCGATCTCGAATTCCCCATAGCTAACTCCTTCTCCCGGTTGGCACAAGCCGACTCTGCATGAGCCTGTTGCCCGACCGGCTTGGGGGAACCCTAGCGACAAAGGCGCCACATTGCGCTGCCGAAATGCGATGAGGTCAGCCAGATTGCTGTGTCCTACTGCTATGTCGGCTGCCAGAGCCGATTCTGGGGATCTGATCTCTGTAGTGCTGGCGGCCACTTTGTGCAGAGACTTGCTCCTGACGTTCGCTACGCCCCGGCAGAAGATCTCGACAGCAAGAACGACCGCCACCGCAGCCGGTCGACCCTGTGGAGATCACCATGCAAGACCCCGAACTCAACACCACCCCCCAGCCACCGCCCGGCTGGCGCTACTCGTCCAATGGCCGGGCGACTCTCGACAAGGACTACGCCTTCACCCACTGGCGTGAGGCGCTGATCTTTATCGAGCTGGTGCTTTACCTCGGCGAGCTGGCCGGCCTGCTGCCGGGGATCGTGATCTGCGGCTCGCGGGTGGCGATCGAGCTTGGGGCTGATGAAGTTCAGTTCGCTCGCCTTCTCGACCCGCCTTGAATGGGTGGTCACCAGACTTTGTGGGTGGGTGCCCGCGTCCCTCCCCCCTCCGGGCCGGAGATTGCTGTCGCCGGTCAGGAGGTACTTTTCTCTACCTCTCACCTCGAAGGAGGGACGGCGATGAAACCCGAACGCATTCAACTCGGCCTCAAGAGCCTGATCCACTGGCGCCAGTCTGGCGAGACGGAGCAAGCCATCGTTCGCCATTACCGCTTTGTCGACTCGGCTGCCACCGTCCGCTTCCTGCGCGAAAGCCTGGAGCTGGCGGAGCACCAGCAGCTGCCGATCGAGTTGCACCTGAAGAACGACGCGCTGAGTGCGCGGCTGCCCGGCGATTCAGCCTCTGAGCTGACTGAAGGGCACTTTTCTTTGGCCAGAGCGATCGAAAGCCGAGCGCTCGGCGTCACATTGGTGATCCGCGGTGAGTAGCCAGCGGCAGCACGGCCGCTCGCCTAGCAGCCTGCCGATAGGCGATCACGAGCTAAGACAGCTGGTGCATCACTGCACCGACCGGCTGGTCGAGGTTGAGGAGCGTTTGAACGATCCCCGCCTGCACCGGCTCACCGATGCCAACATCAGCGGTCCAATCAGCACCGTGGACCTGGCGGCGATCCTGCTGAATGGCCTCTACAAACTCCACATCAAGCCGGTGGCAGCCTTGCTGCAAATGATCGACCTGGCGGTGGATCCCGACAGCGAGGGTTGCGAGCCAGCCAAAGAGATGCTGCGCGACTGCCTCTTGCGCCCGCTGCCAGCGGCAGCAGCGGTGGAAGCGGGGCTGCGGATTCTCGGCGGCAATCGGGAGGAAGATCCATGACCGCCGGTGCCTGCAACCCATCCGCCGACGCGCTCGCCGACCACCCTAGCGCGTGGGTACCGAACAGCGAGGAGATGCTGTGAGTGACCCGCAGGACACCAGTTTCTACATGATCAAGTTCATGGAAAACGTCGCGGAGAAGTTCGAGTCGGACGAATTCGAGAGCTTCCCCGAAGATATACAAAGCAGCCTGCGGGCGCTGCATCACGGCGTGCTCTCGAAAATGTACCAGGCCCAGGTGCAGAATGCCGAGCTGAGCAGTTTCATCGAGCCTTTTCTGGCGGCGATCGAGACCGCGACCCAGAATCTTGCCGGGCCACAGGATCGTGCCACCGAGGCTGACACTTACGAGCCGGCACAGCCATTCGATGCCCACCCGGTAAAGGCGATGATGCCTGATGCCCCCCGAGAGGGCGAAGCCTTCCGCCCCTACCTCTACCATCCCTTCCGGGAATCTTGCTTGGCCGAACTCTCACCCGCCCGCGCGGAGCTGGTGCGCCGCTTCGGCATCCTGATTTGCACCGCGCTGGGCGCGTCTGCCATCTCCGGGCACGATCGAGAATGGGAGGTCCGCGGTGGACTGCTCGACATCGAGCACGCCTTGCGAGCGCTCGGTGAGTACCCGGACCCTGGCGAGACACCGCTGAGCCGGCCACTCAAGGGTTGGTGTAAGCGCCTGTGGGTGATTGCCACCGAAATGCGAGAGGCCTTTGGTCGGCTGCCCAGCGAGCAGCCGGGCGCGGCTGCTGCCCAAGGAAGGTCACCTATCCACGGCTGATGATCGACGGCAGGGCAACGCTTCATCACCAACTGATACTCATCGCCGCGCCGCTTCCAGCCGGAGAGCTGCTCGAACCCTGAGCCGAGTTCGCAGTGGTGCCCTTGCAGGATAGCGACGACGATGCCGCCTACAGGCAGCAAGACTCCCGAAGAGCGCCTCAGGGCCTTGGAATTGATGCGGAGCGTGGTCTGTGGCTACGGTGAAGATCCCCCCAGACTTCAGAGAGTTCTTACAGTTATTACTCGCCAACGACGTTGAGTACCTGCTGATCGGCGGCTATGCCGTGGGCTATCACGGCTACCCCAGGGCAACCCTCGATCTCGATGTCTGGGTCAGCAGATCTGAAGACAACGCCGGACGCCTTGCTAGGCCGACTGGACCTAATCGAAAGTCTCTAGGATCTCAGCCGGCGCTTGCTCCGGCGACTCGAAGGGATTCACCACCCGCAGCTGACCGAAGAGCTGGCCGTGGTTGAGATCCTCGGTCAGCAGCACCTGGCAATCGCAGATCTGGGCGGCCGCGATGATCAGCGCATCCCACCACGAAAGGGAGTGGCGCTCGTACTGAACCCAAGCTCGTTCCATGACCGCAAGATCGATCGGCAGGGCTCGCCAAGAGGTGAGGTCGCGAATCAACTGCTGGGCCTGCCCGGCATCCATCCCAGGCTTCAGCTTGTGGGTGAGGGTGACGTAAAGTTCCTGCAACACCTGATAGCTAAGATGCCCCGAACGTTGGCGCCAAAGAAGGCTGAGCCAGTCGGCGGCCCTCGGCTGCTTGGCAGGCTCGCTGGAATCATGGCGATAGACCAAGACGTTGGTGTCAACGAAGACTGGCACGGTCATGGAGAGACTCCCGAGTCGGGTAGCGAACTTCTGGCCGTTTCAACCCGACGGGCTCCGCGGATAGGCAGCGATCCATCGCCAACTGATACTCGTCGCCGCGCCGCATCCAGCCGGAGATTCGCTCACTCAGCCATCGCGAGACACTGCGATCATCCTCAGCAGCTCGAACTCTGAGCCACAGAGCAACTTCCTCTGGCAATGTGATGGTGACGTTCTTCATCACAAAAAATTAGTGCAACACGAGTTCCGTGTCAAGATAAGTTACAAAAGAAACTCGCCGACGCCTCCGGCGTCTTGCTGGCTCCGCCAGCAGGGCCGCTCCGCGACCCCGCGCTCCGCGCCTGGGCTACCGCCCTGAGCGCAGACCCTGACCTAGAGCAAGGCGGAAGCCCAAGAAGTCGTAGCGGAGCGACGGGTGCCAGTAGTAGCGGTAAGCCGCACGCACGTAGCGAGCGTCGTAGTTCCACGCACCCCCGCGGATGACCCGGTTGGCGCCTTCTTCAGGGCCAGTTGGGTTTCTCTGCTCAACCGACTCGTAGCCGCCATACCAGTCGTGGCACCATTCCCAGACATTGCCAAGCGTGTCGTAGAGCCCCCAGGGGTTAGCCTCCTTCTCAGCCACCAGCCGAGTCCCCGCCCGGTGGTGGGGATGTTGCTTCTCCGGCCAGTTTGAAGAATCTTCACCCTCCGTGAGATCAAAGTCGACGCCACTGTTGCCGCCATACCAACCGATATCATGGAGTAGCGGAGCATCGTTCGCACCGACGATTTCCAGGTCGCCGGCGTAGGTCGCGGTCTCAGTACCGGCGCGGCAAGCGTGCTCCCACTCTGCTTCGCTGGGCAAACGAAGCTCTAGTGCCGAGACTCTCCGGTTGAGAACTTGCAAGAACTCCTGGCAATCTTGCCAGCTCACCTGTTCTACCGGCCGCTGGAGCGATACAAAGCGGCTCGGATTTTCGCCGTCCATGACCGCTAGCCAAAGTGCCTGCGTACAGGGGGTGTCGGCCAGCCAGAATCCCGCGGTCAGGGTGACTCGATGCCGAATTTCGTCGTCATCGCGGCCTTGTTCCTCCTCTGGCGAGCCCATCCAGAATCTACCGGGCCGAATCCACCGTAGACGTTGCTCCACCCCACCTATTTCAAAAACCACAAAAACCCCGTACCGATCCTCGCCCCAGGCTGTGGCCCAGCTAGGCGGGTTCCCAGAAGAGAGTGGGTGGTCCAGGAAATCAGCCATGGAATTGGGGATCAAGAATCAGCCGCCGGTGAGCTTTCGCGGCTGCTGCTGCTGCCCTACTAACACACCGGCGGCCGTCACCATGTTTGCTGCCCACATAGCAAGGGTAAGCAGACTGGACGGCGGCCTGGTCAGTGGCGGGCACTGCGGCCCGCGTCTGCGCTAGAGCAAGGCGGAAGCCCAAGTTGTCGTTGCGGTTCGACGGGTGCCTGTAGTTGCGGTAAGCCGCACGCACGTTGCGTGCGTTGTTGTTCCACGCACCCCCGCGGATGACCCGGTTGGCGCCTTTTTGGCCGCGCCCGAGTTGGCAATCATATCGCCTAGGCATCAATGCTACCTCGCTGGACGAGTTCTTCGCGGCGCCAGGCTCGCGCCTCGGCATGCGCAGTCACGGCATAGACAGAGGCATAGCCGGCCTGCAACTGCTGACCGTCGATCAGACCGGCAAGATAAGCGGTCTCGAAACGTCGCCTGGCAGTGGCATAGCGCCGCCGACGGCGGCGGGATAGCAGCAGCCGGTCGCCGAAGATCCGAAAGCCGAGCAGCGGCAGACCGCGGCAGCTTGGTTGGACCTGCCAGTGTGGCTTGATCGTCAGGTGCAGAGCCTGATCTGCATGTGCCACGGCCTGCTGAGCCGCCGCCCGCACAACGGCTGGGCTGTTCCCCCAGATCGCCACATCGTCCATGTATCGCACCATCGCAACACCTTGCCCCTCCAACAGAAGGCGATCGAGGCTTGCCAAGTAGAGGTTGGCGAAGTGCTGCGAAGTCAGCGCGCCGATGGGCAACCCTCGAAGCCCTTCTCTGGATCCTTGGTCAGTCGCCGGAGATAGATAGCTGGCGATGATCCGGTCGATCAAGTGCAGCGTTGCCGCACCCTTGATACGCCGCCTGAGCTGGGAGCGCAAGATAGCATGATCGATACTGGCAAAGTAGGCTCGCACGTCGAGCTTGACGAACCAACCATAGCGAGCCGTATGACACTGCGCCCGCTTTACAGCTGCCAGCGTACCCTTGCCCAGCCGGCAGGCAAATGTATCGTCCACCAGCAGTCGTTCGAGTACCGGGCCTACCCGGGCCATGAGCGCATGGTGAAGCACTCGCTCGCGAAAACAAGGCGCCTGGATAACTCGCCGCTTGGGATCATGAATGGTGAACGAACGCCTCGATCCGACCCGGACCCGTTGCTCTAGTATTTCGCGCCCGAGACGTGCCAGCTCTGACAGAAGATTCGCCTCGAAGGCCCGAACCTCCGGCTGCTGGCGCTTGCCCTTGGCGGCACGCCAAAACGCTGCACCGAGGTGTTCTAGCGAGGCAACATCCTCTAGTTGCACCAGCGCCCGCTTAGTCATGCCGCCCCTCCTGGTCCGCGGCTGAATTCCAGGCGGCACGCAGAGCCTCCACGAACGCGGCACCGTATTTCTCAGCCCGTTTGGCGCCCACTCCTGCCAATGCTTCCAGCTCACTGGGGGTCTGCATTCGCTGGCGCACCATGGCAGCCAACTGCGCATTAGTGAAGACAGAATAGGGTGGTACGCCGTCTCGCTGCGCAAGCTCCTTACGGAGCTTTCTCAGCTCGGCAAAGACAGTGAAATCTGCGCTCGACAACACTTCTCTATAGTCGATCTTCCCTTTTCTGATCGCCGGAATTGCTGCTGAACTCTCCTGATAATTGATGCATAACGCCCAGAAAGCAGCCCCATCGCCCACTACTAGATGGCGCTTGACCGACAGCACCCGATGGCTGCCGAGAAAGGCATTCAGCTCCGCCTCGGCGGTATCGGGAGCGAGCGCCGGCACCCCGAAGAATTTCATCTTCATTTTTCCGCGGCCTCCGGCCGCGAAGGGTCGCGAAACGTACTCGCCCCTGGAATCTCTGCATCCGGAGGGCGCTCCGCGCCCGCGGGCTCCGCCCGCTCTGCTTGCGGCTCCGCCGCCTTGAGCGCACCCTGACCTAGAGCAAGGCGGAAGCCCAAGTAGCCGCTGCGGAGCGACGGGAGCCTGAAGCGGCGGTAAGCCGCACGCACGCCGCGTGCGAAGTCGTACCACGCACCCCCGCGGATGACCCGGCCGGCGCCTTCTCGTGGAACTCCGTAGCTAGCGCTCCAATGATCCTGACACCACTCTTCGACATTCCCTAACATGTCGAACAGTCCCCAGGGATTCGGAGGCTTCTCAGCAACTGGATGGGTCTCTCCCCCGCTATTGTGGTGGTACCAGGCGACTTTCTCGATTTCTGGTGCTCTACCTTCCTCATCGATTGTCAGCCCACCCTGGTAGGTTGCCGTCTCGGTGCCCGCGCGACAGGCGTACTCCCACTCGACTTCCAGAGGAAAGCGACATTCGAGGCCGGGATTCTGTTCGTGCAGCGTCTTGAAGAAGCTGTCGCAATCTTCCCAGCTGATCTTCTCTACGGGGCGGTCGTCCGCGGGGAAGTTGCTTGGATTGTTGCCCATAACAACTTGCCACAGACGTTGGGTGCAGGGGGTATCGGCCAACCAGAACCCGCGCCGGATCACTTCGAGATGGCGGGGCCCCTCATCGTCCCAACGACCGGGCTCATCTTCGGGAGACCCCATCCAATAGCGCCCTGGCGGAATCCAGCGCAGGCGTTGACTGACTCCCTTGACTTCGAATGAAGCCCACAGACCGAAGCGATCCCGGCCCATGGCACTCGCCCAAGGGGGACGGGTGACCTGGTGGAGGGTGGCCTCGGTGCGATCGGTGCGGAGGATCACAGCCGGTGCCGAAGGCAGAAGAATCTCAGTGGACTCTGAGAGCAGCACCGGCACCGGTACGGCCTCGGGCTCGGCGCCCCCGACCACGCGGTCGACACTGTCAACCGCCGTCAAGAAGCTGCCAGGGGGAACCGTTCTGAGAGCCGGCGCAAAGCGAATCGACTGACAGTAGTGAAAGACCTGCCAGCGTTGCAGGCGACCCTGAGAATCACTAGGAGGAATCCGATCCGAACCTTCAGAAGTCGAGGCTTCGGCATCCCCCGTCGCCCTCCAGGCACGCCAGAGGTAGGGACGTAGCGATTCGTTCTGCCACAGGGAACTCGGATGCCGGTCGCGGAGCGCCCGGCCGGCGAAAGCACCTACCGCGTCGACTACCTCTTCGTCGGTGGCCCCGCCACCGTCGACGGTCTCAGCCACCCGGCGCCACAGCAAGTGGGCAGCACCGATCTCCGCCTCGCTGAGGGTGCCTGGCGGCAGCTCGGCTTCGCTGTCGAAGGCCAGGACCTCATCGAGCCAAATCTCCTTGGCCTTGCCTGCCCGCCACGCCCGCATAGTCTGCACCACGGCTGTCTTGAGGCGCGGCGCCAGGCGGCGAAACTTCTGCTGTAGCCGGGTTCTGAGCGGCCGCGCGAGGTCTGCTGAATCGGCCAGCCCTGGGTAGACTTCAGGATGCATCCACACATCGCCCTCGACTCCGAGGTCGCTGCTGGGTAGAAGCAGTCGCAGTGCCCGCAGCAACCCCGGCTCGATGTTGGAAGCAAAGGCCAGCAAGGTCAGCAAGTCCTCTGCACGCTGCTCGCGCAGGTCGGGGTTTTCGCTTTCGACCCGCCGCGAAGCAGCGGACGGGCGCGCCCAATCCACCGGCTGCCAGACCGCCATCGCCTTGAAGTCCCAGCGGCGTGCGGGACAGGGGACCAGGGCGGTACAGCGCACGCCGCGCCGCGCCAGGCGATGGCCAATCGCCGCCCACTCGCCACGTTGCCGGGCGCCAGCCAAGCAGCCGAGGTCACCCAGCACCAGGAGTGGCACTCCGGCCAAGGCCGGCGGCCTGGCACTGCGTTCTTCACCCCACTGCCAAGGCCGCTGCTCGTCTTCGTAGAAAACAACCTGCTCAATCCGCCGCCGGCCAAGCAGCGCTCGCAGCATCCTCAGCACGCGATCCTGATCCTCCCAAAAAGGCAGTAAGCGGAGGCTGCGGTCGACCATCAGCATAACTCTGGGGGACCAGGCGCGCAGAGTGCGGTAAGGCAGGCGGTCGGGAAGCCCACCCCGGCTGGTGTGCTCGATGTAGGCGTCGACATCCAGCTCGCGACTGACCAGAGTGGTGGCGAGCGCGCGTTGCAAGCGCGGCCACAGGCGGGCATCCGAGACGATCGGCGGAGCGGCTGGTGCCTCGCCCTGCCTGCGGCCCAGGCCCTCCCAACCGATCGGCTCTGCCTGCGCGCGGGGCTCGGCTTCGTCACTCGGATCGAGATCTCGGTAGGCGATCGATTCGAGTCGCCAGAAGGGGATCGCGGCAAGTGGCAGCTTCGCTGTGGACTCGTCAAGCTCTGGACGTTGCGAAAAATCTTGGCGAGCGGCGGACAGGCGATCCGGCAGATCAGCGTCGGCCGCAAACGTGACCGCGCGCCCGTAGCCAAGTCGCTTTGCCATCATACTGAGGGCTTCATCGCCCTGCGCGTGGAAAGCTCTGAGTAGATCAGCCCGGCCGGTCCCGGCCGCCGGTATCGTCATCGGCGAACCAAGCCGAGGACCTCTCCCCGCCCTACCACCCGACTTCCTCATCCGGGTGCTTACGCAGGGCAAATGCCCTGATCTTGCCTAATGCCAGCTTCTGTGCCGCTGCGTCTCCCGCCCACCGGCTGGCGACCACTCGCAAGAGATCCAGATACTCAGCGCCTCCCGGTGGGCAAAGCCCGCGGCCCTCTACTGCCTCGCGGTCGTCAGCCACCATCTCCGCAGCGCTCTGCAACACCTCTTCTGCGAGGTCACCAAAATGCGCCCGGCCACGGGCGACAAGACGCTCGATGAGTTCGAACCGCTTCTTGGGCCACCTGAGCTGCAGCACCAGGCAGCGGCGGATGAAGGCATCGGGTAGGGTACGCTCCTCGTTGGTGGTGACCACCACCAACGGCGCCAGCGCCTCTACTGGCCTTGAGACCACCCTGCCATCCGGTAGCCGAAACTGGCCTTGTCCCAGGGCCTCCAGCAGGCCATTGGGCACCGCCGGATCGGCTTTGTCGATCTCGTCGACCAACAGCACAGCACCATCGGCCCCCGTCCAACCTTCAGGAGTCCAGGGTTCGAGCCCACCGCCAAGGGTGGCCTGCTCCTTGGCACCCTCCCAGTCGAAAACCCACCACAAGGGACCTGGGGTGGTGAACCGCTTGGGGTCGAGCTGCGCCCGCGCCTCTTGCACCTCTCCCAGGTGGCTGATGATCTGCGCTTCGGCGAGCCTGGCCACCGCGTCGACGGAGTAGAGCAGATCGCGAGACTCAGTCCGCGCATCGACGGTGAAAGGGAGGAATGCCCGACCGAGCATTGCCGCGGCGGCGCGGGCCAGCTGGCTCTTGCCGACTCCCGGCTCGCCGCGCACCAAGAGCGGCCGCTGACAAGCCAAGGCCGCGTTGACAGCCTCGACCTGATCCGCCTCAAAGACATGCGCGGTCTGCGGCCAAGTATCGTAGGCGGCGATGGTCTCGGTGTGGGGTGGCTCGCATTCGAGATACTTCACTTCTTTTTCTTCCTCGCGTTGTAAGAGCGGAAGAGAATCGCCTGCAAGGACTCACAGGCGTCTCGTTCGGAGATCCGACTCTTCCCCGTCAGGTGGGTCAAACCAAGACTTGGCAAGCCAACTTCGACCCTCTTCAGAAATCCACGGCGCTGGTGGGCGAAGTCGTCGGTGAAGAGGAAGTAGCGCCGTGGCAGCTTGTAGCGCCCTACCTCCTTGGCCAGGCGCTGGTCCACATGTGGCAGAAGCTCCTCGAACCGCTCTGCCCGAGAAAGCTCTTCCAAATCCGCCGTGTCGATTTTCATCCATCGAGCCAACATGAGAACCCAGCGGAAGAACGCTTCTTGAGATCCGAAATCAAATCCAACCTCGCCCTTCCGCTGCGAGCGGGTGTCACCTTTTTGGAACTTGGCGGTAGGTTCGGGATAGTCATGCATCCCTACCACTGCTTTGAAGCTGTAAGACCGATTCTCAAGCGCTGCCATGGCGATCTCAGCCAAAGTGCTGGTCTCGACCGGTAGACTCACCAGCTGTCCGCCGTCATTGCCAGGAAGAACAGACATCGAAGTTGCCCAATAGACTTCTGGCAAAACCCGCGCCAGGATCTGCTCGATAACCGCCGCCGCATTCTGCTCTTCCGCGTCACCCTCCATCATCCTCTGGTGGGCTCGATCAAACACTTCAAGAATCTCGCGCCAGGAAGGAGCGTCGCAAAGGGTCGCGGCGAGCTTGCTGTACCCATCCTCGCCGTTGAGCAGCTGTTGCCAGCTCTCGGGACCTTCCGTGGCGATGGCGCGAGCAGCTAAAGCATCTTGCTCCAAGAGCTTCCTGAGATCGGTCTCGATATCCCGTCGCCGCGACTGCCTATTCTCTTCAACCGTCCGCTCATAGCCGGCCTTGGACCGAAATTCCTCGTCTTGCCACAGCAACGCCAAAGGCACAGCCTTCAGGCGACGCCCATCAAACGCCTCGAGGCCATCGGTAAGGATGCCCACCAGACGGCGATCACAGAACACTGGCGCCCCCGAAACACCGCTCCAATCGGTCACCTTCTGAGGCGCTGCCTCGATTGAGATCTCGAAACGACGGGTGGTGTCCGTATGCGCCATAGCCTTGCCCCAGAGGCTGACCATATTGTCAACCACACTCGGGCCGTTAGCTTCCGCAACCTCCGCCCAACCGCGAGTGCGCCACGGCCGATCTTCAGCCAGCCGCCCCGTCGCCACGATCTGTCGGGCCAACCGCTGCCCGGTCTTGACTTCCAAGATGGCTACGTCGAGATCATCCTCGCCACGCCAAACCACTCTGGCGCTCTGCTTCTGGACCTCACTAGCCGTCACCCTATCGAAACGAACCTCCACCGCCGCCGCACCATCCACGACATGCCGAGCCGTGATCACCCGATCTCCATGCAGCAAATAGCCCGTTCCCCCACTATGGGCGCCGGACTTGTCCTGGCAAATGATTTGCACGAAGCGGTGCAGGTCCATCGCAGAACCGGCGTCGCCCTGCTGCACCGGCACCTTAGAGTTCCCGTCCAAGCAGGGTCTTACCGCCCTGGGCATCGACCGGCCTTAGCTTGAGCACGATCTTCTGTGTCTGGCTATTCGCCGCCGAGCCGGCAACACCGGCCTCGGCCAACCAGAACTTGATCCCGGTCTTGCCTTCCACCTCCCGACTCACCGTCACTTGAGCCTCCACCGTGACCTCCAATGGCTCGAACCGAATCCCCTGGCCACTGCCTTCGACCTTGGCAAAGGAGAGTTCTTCACGAAGTTGCTCGATCATCTCTGCGAGTGCGATTCGCTTTCCAGACATATTCTAATCTCCCTGAATTTACTCCGCCGGCTACTACCGGACAGAACCGTTGTTGCAAATTCTATTGATCCCTACGGACAGAGAATAGCCTAACCTAGCGCAAGACGCTAACCTTCAGTGATGCGATCAAAGACGGGCGCACAGCCGTGCGCCCCTACACCGCATCGGTACTACCGAGAGGTGCAATCGCCATCTAGAACATCGCCGTCTCTTGGAGACAGGACGGTTCTAACTCAGACATCTACGGGATCAATCGCCTTGATGCCAAGATCAGCGAAACGCCGGAAGTCGCTGGTGTTGAAGGTCAAAATGGTATTAACCTGGTTGCTGAGCATGACCGCGACGAGTCGGGCATCGTGAACCTGTACTCCCGAAACGCCGAAGCGAAGGACGAGATCTCGCCAGTATTCATAGGTGTCGAGCGTCTCGTGTAGACGGGGGAAGGCAATCTCGAGACGTCGCAGCATCTGGTCCGCGGCGGCAGGTGTTTGCCCAAAGCCATTGGCTCTTGCCGGTCGTGTCGCTACATTCCAAAACTCGATGAAGTTCTGGCCCGCAGCAAACAAGTCGCTCCCTCGCGAGCCGACTGATTCGATGGCCCGGAGCGCGGTGCCGTGCAAAGACTCTCGCGGCGCCGCTAGGCGCAACAATACGTTGGTGTCGACGAGGAGAGCCGAAGAGGCCATCAAGGATGACTGTTGTAGATGCCGTCGCGCGAGACAGCATCGTCAGAGAGGGTAGGCGCGTCTGAGAGGCTGGCAGCCAGCTCGCTGAGAATCGCCCGGCGTGCCTCTGGTGTCGGCTGAACACACCCCTTCAGTAACCTCTCCACCGTAGGCTCAACAGCCTGAACAAGCACTTGGCGCACCAGTGCTGCGTCATGGCGCAGAGCGCCCTCTTCGAGGCGGCGTTCCTGTTCGTTTGTGAGTTCGATGGTGAAAGTCATGGCGTGATCTCCGGTAGTCGCGCCAGAATACCATACTGACCACCGACCAACACTGCCCCACCTAAATCTGCGTCGCCCGCCCATCGACCGCCAGCGCTGCCTGCTTGACCACCTCGGCCAAGGTCGGGTGGGCGTGGGCGGAGCGGGCGATGTCTTCGGCGCTGGCGCCGAACTCGACAGCGATGGCTAACTCGGCGATCAGATCACCGGCGCGGGGGCCGATGATGTGAGCGCCCAAAAGGCGGTCGGTGTCGGCGTGGGCGAGCAGCTTGACCATGCCACCGGTGTCGGCCAGGGCTCTGGCGCGACCGTTGGCCAGAAAAGGAAAGGTACCTTTGTTGTAGGGCACGCCGGCTGCTTTGAGTTCTTCTTCGGTCTTGCCCAGGAAGGCGATTTCGGGGTGGGTGTAAACAATGCTGGGGATGGCGTCGTAGTTCAGGTGGCCATGACCGGTGACGATTCCTTCGACGCAAGCAACGCCCTCGTCTTCGGCTTTGTGGGCCAACATGGGACCGTGGATCACATCGCCGACGGCGTAGATCCCCTCGACGTTGCTGCGATAGTGACCGTCGACTTTGACCCGGCCACGCGGGTCGAGTTCGACGCCCGCGGCTTCGAGCCCCAAGCCCTCGGTGTAGGGCCGCCGGCCGATGGCTAGCAGCACCCGGTCGCAGGCCAGGGGGTCGCGGCCGTCAGCTTCGACGATGCAACCGTCGCCTTCGAGCCGCGCGCTGGTAACCCGGACGCCGAGCTGGAAGTCCATGCCCTGCTTTTTGAAAACCTTTTGCGCCTGTTTGGCAATCTCGGTATCTACTCCTGGCAAGATGCGGTCGAGATACTCCAACACCGTAACCTTGGCGCCCAGGCGAGCCCACACAGAGCCCAGTTCGAGACCGATCACGCCGGCTCCGATCACTACCAGGTGTGCTGGCACCTCGGGGTAGGCCAGGGCTTCGGTGCTGGTGCCGATGCGGTCGCCATCGAGCTCGACACCCGAGAGCGGGGTGACTTCGCTGCCGGTGGCGATCAGGATGTGCTCGGCTTCGAGACGCGCGCTGTCGGTGCCCTCGACGATCACCACTCCTTTGCCGTCGAGGCGGCCAGCGCCTTGGTAGCGGGTGATGCCGTTCTTTTTCAACAACCCGGCAACACCCTGAGTGAGGGCCTTCACCGTGCTGTCTTTGTGCCGCAGCATGGCTTTGAGATCGAGTTCGACGCCGCTGACTTTGACCCCGAAGCGCTTGAGATCTTTCTTGGTGGCGTGGTAACGCTCGCTGGCTTCGAGCAAGGCTTTGGAGGGGATGCAACCGACCCGCAAACAGGTGCCGCCCAACAGGGGTTCCTTTTCGATACAGGCAACATCGAGGCCGAGCTGGGCGGCGCGAATGGCCGCCACGTAACCGCCGGGACCAGCGCCGATGACCACCAGGTCGTGGTGGCGACTGTCAACTTTCTCAGCCATGACCTAGACCTCTAGCAGGATACGAGTGGGATCTTCGATGCGCTCTTTGACCCGCACCAAAAAGGTCACCGCCTCACGGCCGTCGACCAGTCGGTGGTCGTAGGTCAGAGCAAGATACATCATCGGCCGGATCACCACCTCGCCGTTCAAGGCGATCGGTCGATCTTCGATCTTGTGCAAACCCAAGATGCCACTCTGTGGCGGATTGACGATCGGCGTGGAAAGTAAGGAACCGTAGATGCCGCCGTTGGAGATGGTGAAGGTACCGCCTTGCAGCTCTTCAAGCTTGAGCCGATTGGCCCGCGCCCGCTGAGCCAGCTCGCCAATGGTCTGCTCGACCTCGGCAAAGCTCAGCCGCTCGGCGTTGCGGATGATCGGCACCACCAGCCCTTTGCCACCACCTACCGCGATGCCGATATCCTGGTAGTTGTGGTAGACGATCTGGTCGCCGCGCAGCTCGGCGTTGACTCCGGGAACCTCTTTCAGGGCCTCGATCGCCGCTTTGACAAAGAAGGACATGAAGCCTAGCTTGATGCCATATTTCTTGACAAAGGTGTCCTGGTATTGCTTGCGCAATGCCTTGATCGCCGTCATGTCGACTTCGTTGAAGGTGGTCAGCAGCGCCGCCTGCTGCTGGGCCTCGACCAAGCGACGAGCCACGGTGCGGCGTAGCGGGGTGAGCTTGACCACTTCTTGCTGGCGCGGGCCGGCGGGGGCCGGCTGAGCGGTGGCGATCGAGGGCGGCGCTGGAGTGGCTGCTGGGGTCGGAGTAGGCGGAGTAGGCGGAGCGCTGGCGGCGGCTCGCTGTACGTCTTCTTTCAGGATGCGACCGCCTCTGCCGGTACCTTCGACCTGGGAGGCATCGAGTCCAGCGTCGGCCAAGGCGCGTTGCGCCGCCGGGCTGACCGGCACGGTTTCAGCGGTCTTGGCAGTAGCCGGCGCGGGTGCAGCTTCAGCGGCAGCGGCAGGAGGTTTAGCGCCAGCCGGCGCGGCACCGGGCTCGAAGAGGCCCACCACGTCACCCACTTCGGCGCTCTCGCCTTCGCCCAGGATGATCTTCTGCACCACGCCAGCTTCGGGGGCCGGTAGGTCCATGTTGACTTTGTCGGTCTCGATGATCACCACTGGATCGTCCTGCGCCACCCACTGGCCGGGCTGGACGTACCACTCGCCGATCACCACTTCGGTGATCGATTCGCCAACCGTCGGAATCTTGAGTTCGATCGCCATGTCCCTTTCCCCTGTACCTGTCAGGCGCTAGTCCTCGCCGAACGCTTGGTCAATCAGTTGTTGTTGCTCGATCTTATGCGCCGCCGCCGAGCCGGTGGCCGGGCTGGCCGATTCGGGCCGACTGACGCAGGACAGCGGCCAGCGGCGACAAAGATCGTCTTGGAGGTGCAAGCGCAGGAAGAACCATGCGCCCATATTCCATGGC
Source organism: Candidatus Multivoradales bacterium (assembly GCA_965248925.1). Lineage (GTDB taxonomy): Bacteria > Acidobacteriota > Thermoanaerobaculia > Multivoradales > J023 > CBDFLE01. The sequence continues at coordinate 1,671,740 of CBDFLE010000006.1, forward strand.
TCTTCTTGCACCCACACCAGCGGCGTGCCGTCGGCGTAGGGGCCGAGGGCTTGCTCGATGTCGGCCAAGTCGAGCGGGTAGTATTGCTCTAGGCGCAGAATGGCGATGTCCTCGCAACCGCGCTCGTGACGCGCCGCTTCGAGTTCGTAATAAACCTTGCCACTGGTCAGCAGCACCCGTCGCACTTTGCTCGGATCAATCCCGGTAACGTCGCCAATCACCCGGTGGAACTTGCCCTTGGATAAATCGGCGAGGCTCGACACAGCCTGCGGATGGCGCAGCAGGCTCTTGGGCGACATCACCACCAGAGGTTTGCGCAACGGCCGCACCACTTGGCGACGCAAGCAATGGAAGTACTGTGCCGGCGTGGTTAGATTGACCACCTGGATGTTGTCTTCCGCCGCCAGGCTGAGGAAACGCTCGAGACGAGCGCTGGAATGCTCTGGTCCCTGCCCTTCGAAGCCGTGTGGCAGCAGCATCACCAGGGCCGACAGCCGGCGCCACTTTTCCTCGCTGGAGGTTATAAACTGATCGATGATCACCTGCGCGACATTGCAGAAATCACCAAACTGAGCTTCCCAGAGATTCAGCCCGTCAGGAGTGTCGAGGCTGTAGCCATACTCGAAACCGAGCACCGCGATTTCCGACAATGGACTGTCCCAGACCCGAAATTGCGCTTGATCGGCCGCCAGGTGTTGCAAGGGGATGTAGTCCGAGCCATCCTCGGTGCTGCGAAACACCGCGTGTCGATGGCTGAAAGTGCCGCGTCCCGAATCCTGTCCGCTAAGACGCACCGGCGCGCCTTCTAGCAGCAGCGAGGCAAACGCCAGCATTTCGGCGGTGCCCCAATCGAGCCCTTGGTCACCTGCGGCCATCTTCAGCCGGTTAGCGATAAACCTCTTCAGCTTGCGGTTGAGAGCAAAACCTTCTGGAACCTCGCAGAGCTGCCGCAGCAAGGCCACCAGGCGTTTCTTGGGGATCTTGGTGGCCACCCGCGGCACCGCCGCGTCAGCGCCGCCGCGGTAGGGGCGCCACAGCCCTTCGCCGCTGTTCGGACCGCGCAGCTCGTAGGTCTGGGCACGGGCCTCGGACAGGGCTTTTTCCAGATCGGCGGTTCGCCGGGTAATGATCTCGTCGGCCTCTTCGCGAGTAATACCGCCGGGCTGTAGCAAGCTGTCGAGGTAGCCCTCGCGCACCGATTTGCGGCGGCGGATCTTGTCGTACATCAGCGGCTGGGTGTAAGAGGGCTCGTCACCCTCGTTATGCCCATGCCGGCGATAGCAGTACATGTCGATCACCACGTCTTTGCGGAACTCTTGGCGGTAGTCCATCGCCAGCCGCACGACCTGCGCCACCGCTTCGGGGTTCTCGCCGTTGACGTGGAAGATCGGAGTTTGCAGCATGCGCGCCACTTCGGTGGCGTAGTGGGTCGAGCGAGCGCTGGAGGGCGAGGTGGTGAAGCCGATCTGGTTGTTGACCACGATGTGCAAGGTGCCGCCGGTGCGGTAGCCCTGCAAGTCGCTGAGATTGAACAGCTCTTGGCCGACCCCTTGGCCGGCAAAGGCGGCATCGCCATGGATCAAGATTCCCAGCGCGTGCCGATGTTCGCGATCCTGGTAGCGATCCTGCTTGGCCCGCACCCGGCCGACCAAGACCGGATTGACGAATTCCAGGTGGCTGGGGTTGAAGCATAGCGACAGATGCTGCAGCTGGCCGGAGGAAGAAATCCGGTCGTTGCTGTAGCCGAGGTGATACTTGACATCGCCGCGGCCGAGTTTATTTTCCGGGCGGTCGTCGGCGAACTCTTGGAAAACGTCGCGCGGGCTCTTGCCCATAATGTTGACCAGCACATTGAGCCGACCGCGGTGGGCCATGCCGATCACCACTTCGCGAATGCCCTGGCCGCCGGCTTCGTCGATCGCCAAATCGAGGAGCGGAATCAGGGTTTCGGCTCCTTCGAGGGAGAAGCGCTTGGCGCCGAGGAACTTCCGGTGCAGAAATTGTTCGAAGATCTCGGCGTCGGTGAGCTTGGTGAGGATGTTGAGCTTCTCATCGCGGTTGAGCAGCCGGTGGTGGGCCGAGTCTTCGAGCCGGGTCAACAACCATTCTTTCTTCCGATGGTTGTCGATGTGCATGAACTGCACGCCAATCGCATCGCTGTAGGTGACCCGCAGCAGCTTGAGAATCTCCCGCAGGGTGAGCAGGGTGGTCCCCGAGATGGTGGTCGAGGAGAAGAGGGCATCGAGATCACGCTCGCTGAGGCCGTAGTATTCCAAGCTCAGTTCAGGGAATTCGGCCGCATCGGCCACCGAGCCCAGCGGATCTAGCTTGGCCAGCAAGTGCCCCCGCACTCGGTAGGCGTGGATCAGCCGGTTGACCATGTCCTGGCGCGAGCTGCGCTCCCGCAAGCGTCGCGACAGCAGGGCCACCAGGCCGCGGGTCAGCACCGGCCGGCGCTCGGTCAGGGCGAGCAGATCACGGCCCTCGATGCGCAGCACTTCTAACTCGCCGTGGGCGATGGCGTCGGCGGAACGGGGTTGACGATCGAGCACCGACATCTCGCCCACCACGTCGCCGCTGCTCAGGGTCGCCAACACATGTTTCTTGCGCCGCACGACCACGTTGCCAGCAGCGATCAGGTAGAGCGAATGCCCCGGCTGGCCCTCGCGGAAGAGCACCGTGCCGTCGGCGTGGCTCTCTTCGTGACCGAGGCGGGCGATCAGCGCCAGCTCTTCGTCTGGCAAGCCGCGAAAGAGGCGCAGCTCGGAGAGGAAGCGGAGCCGCCGATCGAGCACTGGCGCCGGCAGCCGCGGCAAATCGCCGACTGAGATGGCCGGCGATCCGACGCTGGCGGCGGGTGGGTTGAAGATGCTCGGCGGCCGAAAGCTCGGCCCGTCAACCGCGGTTTGGGCGGCACGTAAATCGCCGTCGCTAGCCGCCAGGCGCTCAAAATAGGCCCGCCATTCGGGCTCGACGCTGTCCGGCTGTTGCAGAAAGCAGGCGTAAAGCTGCTCGATGAAAGCAAGATTGTGCGGCTGCAGGTGCGGTGCGGATGCATCCATCGTCAATTGACTCCTGAGACCTTGGGAACCAGGGCATCATCTCACGATTCAGCCCTCGCAACTCACCTCTCGATAGCGGGCAGGCGGTTCGAGCGTGGCCACCGCGCCGACCAGAGGCTCGACCACGACTTGTTGCCAACGCAGCTGTTGCTGGCCGCGCCGGTCGGAGAAAACTCCCTGGCCCGGCTCGCCCCGCCACCAGACGGCGGGCTCACCTGCCAATTCCAACGACCACCATTCGAGCGCGCCGTCGCCAGCCGGAGCAAAGCCGGCGCTCCACTTTTGGCCCTGGCGATCGCGGAAACTCAGGTGGTTGGCATTGCGGGCCAACTCACTCGCTGGGGTGGTCGGCAAGCGGCCGAGCAAGAGCATTGGCAGACTGGCTAGCGGCAGCTTGGCCACCGGCACGATCACCAGTCGGCCGGCTTCACCCGCGTGGCAGAAGGTCTTCTCGCGATGATCCACCCACAGCACCCGATCGCCGGCATCGATATCCAGATCCCACAGCTTGCGCCCCAATCCAAAGACCGCTTGCAGGCGATACTGGGTGGGACTGGTCAAGTAGAGGGTCAGCTTGAAATCCAGATTGCCCTCCGGCCCATCGTAGTTCAGCCGGAAGAGCCGCTGGGTGGGGAAACTCTCGGCCGGCAACTGCCAAGGCTCGACGCCAGCGCCGCTGGGAACTACCACCGGCTTGCTGGCCGGGCGCAGCGATGAGGCGGTCGAGGCACAGCCGGAGCTGCCGAGCAAGAGCAGGGCCAAAGTCAGTGCAACGCCAAGTAGCGCCGGAAAAGAGGGATGGGTCGCCGTTGAGCGACAAGGGGCGATTGGAAGAATCATCGAAAATGCCCGCCGCCAACCCCGGACTCAAAGGCCCCGTGCGGCGTTGGCAGTTTAGCAGATCGCCGCCCTACTGCCGACCAAAGGCGATCGGCGCCGCCAGCGCTTGGTCGGGGATGGCGAAGGCGTCGACCAGGCCCAGGGCGTGGGGGCGGAGCTCGCCACAGAGCTTGTTGACCTGGGCCCGGATCGCCTTTGCCTTCACCCCTTCGAAATAGCCGGTCTCGAGAAAATAGCCGCGGTCGGCTTCGAGACGTGACAGGGCGTAGAGATCGGCCAGGCGTTCGAGCACCGGTCGCAACTCCTCGTCTTCGATCGGCGCGATGGCAGCGGCGAATTGCTCGATGACCAAGCTCTCGACATGGGCATGAGCGGTCGCTAGAGCATGGTCTTGGCACTCGATCAGGGCTTGGGAGGTCGCCATACCGGCGTCGATGCGCTTCTTCAGCCGCTTGGCCAAGCCTTGCAGCAGATGGCGCTCGCGCCAGGTGAAGGCGGCGAGGTGAAACTCGCGGTCGCGCAAGTGCTCTTCCGCGGCGCGCCGCACCACCGCCGGGTTGAGTTCGGCCAGCTGAGTCATCGCGGCGCTGGCGACATAGCGCACCAGGCCAGCTAGATTCATGTTGTTGAACTGGCGTTTGAAACCACTCAGCAGACTCTTGACCACCAGCTGCAAGAGCACGGTGTTGTCGCCCTCGAAGGTGGTGAAGATATCGGCATCGGCCTTCAACGCGGCGAAGCGGTTTTCCGCCAGGTAGCCCTTACCGCCACAGGCCTCGCGGCAAGCCTGAATGGTGTCGGTGGCATGCCGTGTAGCCAGCGCCTTGAGCCCAGCGGCCAGGGTCTCGATCTGACGCCCGTCCTCGCCGGAGTCGGCGCTGAAGCGAGCAGCGAGATGTTCGAGGGCAAAGTGCAGGGCGTAGCCCTCGGCCAAACGTGGCAGCAAGCGCCGCTGGTGGCTGAGGTAGTCGAGCAGGCGGATCTCGGGCTCGCCCGGCGGGCCGAACTGGCGCCGCTGGGCGGCGTAACGCAGAGCGATGGTCAGCGCCGACTTGGCGGCCGACAACCCAGCCTTGGCCACCGAAACGCGGCCAGCGACCAAGGTACCTAACATGGTGAAGAAACGCTTCGAAGGACTTGCAATGGGGCTTGTATAACCGCCCTTGGCATCGATCTGGGCGAAGCGATCGAGCAAGTTCTGCCGCGGCACTCGGACCTGGTCGAAACTCAGACGACCGTTGTCAACGCCGTTCAAGCCAAGTTTTTCGCCGCAATCCTCGATTTTGACGCCGGCCGCCGGAGTGCCATCGGGCTCGCGAATCGGCACCAGCACGGCATGCACGCCATAGGATTCGCCGTCGATCTCGAGTTGAGCGAAAACAGTCGCCAACCGCCCGTGGGCGGCGGCGTTGCCGATGTAGTCTTTGCTCGCCGACCGACTCGGCGTATGCACCACCAATTCGCCGCTGGCGTGATCGAAGGTCAGGGTGGTCTCGATATCGTAAACATTCGAACCATGGCCGGTCTCGGTCATGGCGAAGCAGCCCGGCAGTTCGAGCCGACCGATGGCGCCGAGGTAGCGCCGGTGATGGGTTTCACTACCAAGGTTGAGAATACTGCCGCCGAAAAGGCCGAATTGCACCCCGAACTTGATCAACATGCTGAGATCGCCGTGACCCAGGGCCTCGAACACCGCCACGCTGGCGCCGCGATCCGCCTCGCCACCACAGGACACCGGGTAGCTCAATGAACCCAAGCCGCGGTCAGCGAGTACCTTGCACCAATCGAGCACCTGCTCACGATACTCACGCTTGCCCAGACCGTAGCGATAGGCGAAGGCCGGCTCGGCGAGCACCGCCCGCACCCGCTGCTTGAGCTGATGGTGGGCACCATCTAGCAGGCGGGTCAGCACAGCTGTTTCGAAAGCCGGCGGCGGCTCGGCGGCGGCCTCGGGTCGCTGCCAGAAAACCAACTGCCGCGCGGCTTCACCGCTGGCAATGCCCAAGGCTCCGGCGAGTTCGACCAAGGCCTGGCGCTCAGTGGCGGCGATGTCGCGCCCCTTTGAGCGGGCCAGCGCCAGCCCCAGGCTCGACAGATCGAGGCGCTCCGGCAGCTCCAGGCTGCGCGCCCCACGGCGAATGATGGTCAGCATCCGCCGCAGGTCGAGGGCGGTGGGCGGCCGGCGGGTATCGAGCCAGCGGCCGAGCGCCGCGTGACAGCCGCCGTCGGGTTCCTCGCCCGAGGTGAACCGTTGGCAGATATCGTCGATCTCGGCCTCGTCGAGTTCACCGTCCGCCCAGGCAACATAGAGCATCGGCAAATAGGGCAGTAGCTGGGGATCGTCGAGGGGCAGCTCCACGGCCACCTTCTGGTTCTCGGTCATCGGCTCACCTCCGGGGTCAGAGCGACGGAGTTAGAAATTTCAGCAGTAGCTTCTAGACTAGCAAGATCACCAAGGATTGCGCTGGGCCGACTTGACAGCCGCCCGGAGCAAGTATAAAACTCTCCCACCATGGTCGCCGACCCCACATCTTCACCCCTGAGTTCCGCCTACCCTGCGGCAGCCGCTGCGCCGTGCCACCGCGGCCAGCCAGAGAAGCAGATGTGGATGGGTATGTGCAGCTGCGCTTGTATGCGCAGGCAAGATGCCGGACGGTGGACTCCTGAGGAGTCGGGCAAGAGTTAAATCGCAACTCAGCTCGCAACCAGAAAACCCGTCACGGCACCAGCCGCGGCGGGTTTTTTGCATTTAGAAGACCTCTTACGCAGCCACCAGGAGAACCCGATGAGTGACCAGAACTACCGTTACGAGACCCTACAGGTCCACGCCGGCCAGCAACCGGCACCCGGCACCAACGCCCGTGCTGTGCCGATTTACCAAACCACCTCTTATACCTTCGACGACTCTGACCACGGCGCCCGCCTCTTCGGTCTCGAAGAGTTCGGCAATATCTACACCCGGATCATGAATCCCACCACCGATGTGTTCGAGCAGCGTATCGCGGCACTCGAAGGGGGAGTGGCGGCGCTGGCCACCGCCAGCGGCCAGGCAGCACAGTTTCTGGCCATCACCAACCTCGCCCAGGCGGGCGACAACATTCTCTCCACCAGTTCCCTCTACGGCGGTACCTACAACCAGTTCAAGGTCTCGTTGCCACGGCTTGGTATTGGCGTCAAACTGATCGATGGCGACCGGACGGAGGTGTTCGCAGCAGCGATCGACCAGCACACCAAGGCTATCTACGTCGAAAGCCTGGGCAATCCGCGCTTCAACGTACCCGACTTCGAAGCCCTCGCCGAACTCGCCCACAGCCATGGCATCCCGCTGGTGGTGGACAACACTTTTGGCTGTGCCGGATACTTGTGCCGGCCGCTCGACCATGGGGCCGACCTAGTGGTGGCTTCGGCGACCAAGTGGATCGGCGGTCACGGCAGCTCGATCGGTGGGGTCATCGTCGACTCTGGCAACTTCGATTGGGGCAGCGGCAAGTTCCCGCTGTTCACCGAGCCGGCGCCCGGCTACCACGGTTTGAAATTCAACGAAGTCTTCGGCCTCGGCAGCGACTTCGGCAACATCGCCTTCATCATCCGCGCGCGGGTCGAGGGGCTGCGCGATTTCGGCCCCTGCATCAGCCCGTTCAATTCCTTCCTCCTGCTGCAAGGGATCGAAACCCTGTCGCTGCGGGTCGAGCGGCACTGCGAGAACTCCCTCGGCTTGGCGCGCTGGTTGGCGCAACACCCAGCGGTCGATTGGGTGAGTTACCCAGGGCTCGAAGACCATCCTTACCACGCCGCCGCCCAGCGCTATCTGCGTCATGGATTCGGCGCGGTGCTGGCCTTCGGCATCCGCGGCGGAGTGGCCGCCGGCCGCCAGTTCATCGATGCGGTGGAGCTGGCCAGCCACCTGGCCAATGTCGGCGATGCCAAGACCCTGGTGATTCACCCCGCCTCCACCACCCATCAGCAACTCGACGAACAGGAGCAGGCCCAAGCCGGGGTTAGCGGCGATCTGGTGCGAGTGTCGGTGGGTATAGAGCATCTCGAAGACATCAAGGCCGACTTCGACCAGGCCTTCGAGCAGACCCGCGATCGGTGGACGCAGTGATTCCGGACGATCACATCTCGCCGCAAACCCGCAGCTGGCGGGTGCCGGAGCAGGTCCGGCTGGAGTCGGGAGCGTTGCTCGACGGCGTGCGGGTGGCCTTCCGCACCTGGGGAGTGCTCAACCAGCCTGCCGACAACGCCGTGCTGGTGTGCCACGCGCTCACCGGCTCGGCCGATGCCGATCGCTGGTGGGCGCCGCTCTTTGGTGCCGGTCAAGCCCTCGACCCGAAGCGGGACTTCATCGTCTGCGCCAACGTCCTCGGCGGCTGCTATGGCACCACCGGTCCTACCTCGACCGCCGCAGGTGGCCAGCGGCCCTACGGTGCGGATTTCCCGCTGGTGACCATCCGCGACATGGTGCGACTGCAAGGCAGGCTGCTCAAAGAACTCGGCGTGCGGCGCTTGCGGCTGGTGATCGGCGGCTCGATGGGCGGCATGCAAGTGCTCGAATGGGGGGCGCTTGAACCCCTGCCGGTGGCCACCCTGGTAGCAGTGGCGGTGGGCGCCCAGCACAGCCCGTGGTGCATCGGCTGGAGCGCCGCTCAGCGGCAGGCAATTCGCAGCGACCCGGCGTGGCAGGGTGGCCACTACCCCGTCGCCCGGCCGCCGGCCGCCGGCTTGGCGAACGCGCGGATGATCGCCATGAGCACCTACCGCAGTAGCGCCAGTTTCGCTGCACGCTTCGCTCGCCAGCGGCGCCCGGATGGTGTCTTCGAGATCGCCAGCTACTTGCGTTGCCAGGGGGGCAAGCTGGCCCAGCGTTTTGACCCCAACACCTACCTCACCTTGAGCGCCGCCATGGACAGTCACGATCTGTGGCGGGATCGGTCGGACTTGCGGATCGAAATACCGACACTGGTGGTGTCGGTGGACTCGGACATGCTCTATCCGCCAGCCGAGCAAGAGCAGCTGGTTGAGCAGCTCGACCAGGGCGAGATTGGCCGCTTGCAGTCGATCCACGGCCACGACGGATTCCTCATCGACATCGACCAACTCGACCGGCTAGTGGTTGATTTCCGCCAACGCCTGGCCGAATACGTTCCGGCGTGAAGAGGGTGCCATGCAGATTCTCAAATTCGGTGGCAGCTCGCTAGCCAACGCCGAGCGCCAGCTGCGAGCCGCCGAGATCGTCCAGCGGGCCGCCGCCAAGGAGCCCACCTGGGTGGTGGTCTCGGCCCTGGCCGGGGTCACCGACCAGTTGGTGCGGGCTTTCGAGCGCTCCGCGGTCGGTGATCGCGCAGCCTTGGCGGTGGCTCCCCAACTCGCCCGCCAACACTTCGCATGCTTGGCGCAGATGCCTCCGGGAGATGCCCGCGACCGCGCCAGACGGAGCTTGGTGGTACAACTCGATCGGCTGCAAAGCCGCCTGGCCAGTGTTCGCGGGACCGCTGGCCACCGACGGGCCGCCAGCCGCCGAGCCGGGATCCTCGCCACCGGCGAACGGTTGGCGGTAGCGCTGATGATCGCTCACCTCGCTTCCCTGGGTGTCGACTCCAGAAGCGCCGCAGACGGCAGCCTGATGGCCACCGACAGCAGCTCCGACCACAGCTCCGATGATGCCCGCGTTCGCCGGCTTGAGAGCCGAGTCCGGGCGCGCGCCTGGCTCAGCCAGCAGCCACCCCAGGCGGCGACCGTGGTGCCTGGCTTCATTGGCCGCGATAGGGACAACCGGACCACCAACTTGGGCCGCAACGGCTCGGATCTGACCGCGACCCACCTGGCCGACGCCCTCGACGCACGGCAGGTACAGATCTGGAGCGATGTCGACGGGGTGCTCAGCGGCGACCCGCGGCGGATCGACAGCCCGCAGACCCTGGAGCACCTGAGCTTCGCCGAAGCCACTCTCCTGGCCCGTTTCGGTGCGCGCGTGCTGCACCCCCGCGCCCTATCCCCGGTAATGCCATCGCCTGCCCGACCGCGAGGCATTCCAGTGGAGATCCGCAACACGCTGCGACCGCAAGGGCCCTACACTCGGATCGACACCGCGCCGCCCACCCGGCCCGGCGACCACCCCTTGGCCCGAGCCATCAGCGGCCACCGCAAAGTCCAGCGACTGCGCCTTGAGCGACCGGAGGCGGAACTAGAGGCTTGGCTGAAGGGACTCGACCCACCACCCCTGCGATGCTGCCCGGGCCAGGCTCCGAGTCTCGAACTGTGGCTGACGGCAAGCCAAGCCAGGGAACTCACCAGCATCCAGCCGCGGCTGGCCGGCCAGCTGGACGACGATCTCACCGCCATCGCTCTAGCCGGGGTGGAGGGTGATCAAGAGCTAACAGAACGCCTCGCCCGACAGACTGCTGAAGCGGTTGGCGGGCGCCCCTTGGCGATCGCTTGCGGACCGATCGCGGGTAGTTTCTTGCTGCTGGTGGCCGGCGTCGAATTCGCTCCGTTGCTGAGCGCCTTGCATCAACGGTTGGTCGGTTCTCGGCTGGCTACGAACTCAGTGGCGGTAGCTAGCTGAGCAGCGGGATTGCCCAGCATCCGCGTCGGCAGCCTGTCACGGGTTCCGCGCTACACTGAACCCGCGGAAGCAAATATGCGAAATCTCACTCTCACCATCGAAGACGACATTCTGCACCAGGCTCGCAAGCTCGCTCGCGATCAGAATACGACCGTCAACCAGCTAGTACGTCGATTCTTGAGCCAGCTGATCGCCAAAGCAGACAAGAAGCGGCTGGCCCGACAGCGGCTGCGGCGAATGATGAGCGAGAAACCGCTCGTCGTGGGTGAGAAGACCTGGACCCGTGAAGAACTCTATGAGCGCTGAGGCCCCGGCCTTCGTCGACACCAATGTGCTGGTCTACGCCTGCGGTGGCGAAGATCCCAAGCAAGCGGTCGGCGCCAAGCTTTTGGCTCATTTGATCGATACCGATCGGCTGCGGCTCAGCACCCAGGTTTTTCAGGAGTTCTACGTTACGGTGACGCGGAAGATCAAACGTCCGCTGAGCCCCCGCCAGGCACTAGATATCATGGACGATCTGTCGATCTGGCCAGTCGTCCGCCCCGACTACCCGCTGATTCGCCAAGCCGTATCGACTTCCAACGACAGCCAGATATCCTTCTGGGACGCACTGCTGATCGCCGCCGCGAGTTAGTCAGGCGCAAAGACCCTTTACACCGAAGATCTCAATCATGGTCAGACGATCCTCGGGGTCAAGATCGTCAATCCGTTTGGCAACTGAGCTTGTCTTCGATCGTGCGATACAAATCATTGGAAATACGAGCCTTCTTGTAGGGGCGCATGCCATGCGCCCCTACACAATCCTCGAGGCTACGATTTCGCCAGCGGGACGAGTTCGTCGCGTCAAGCCGCCCGCTGCCGAACACAGCGACTAAAACAGCGTGTAGATGAACGGCGCGATCGCCGAGCCCTGGGTCAACACCAGCAGCAAGCCGAGCAGCAGCAGCATTCCCACAATCGGTCCGAGCCACCACTTTTTGCGGACTCTGAGAAACTGCCAGAACTGTTTTAGGAACTCCATTGCGCCATCTCCAACGGCCGCTTGCAGCGGCCTTCTCGGGGTGAGGGTCTAGAAGAACTTTTCAAAGCGCGAGCGGTCTTTGATCAGGTATTCCTTGTCGATCCAGTAGGTCGCCGCTTGGCGGTTGAGCTTGCGGTGCAGGGCGTCGCGACCGATCAATTTGAAGACCAACCCCACCGGCGTGATCACCAGGAAGAAGAAGATCGTCAGGATCACCCGAGACATGAAGAAACCCATCACCACCGCGAACCCCATCCACCCCCAGTAGAAGGGTCGCAGCAGCTTAGGCGCCACCATCGCCAAGACCACCAGCAGGGCGCCTAGCCCCACTAGCAGCGGTTGTAGGTGGATCTCTTCGCCGCGTCGCCATTGCATCACCACGATCACCGCGGCGATCGCCAGCAGCACGCCACCGACGGTCCAACCGGTCTTGCGAAAATCGCTGACGGTGGGATTTAGCTCATTGATTTCGGCTCGGATCGACATCTTTGCTTTCTCGCTAGGCGGTCAATCGAGCTGGAACTCGTCGCGCCAGTCGCCTTCTTCGTTCCACTCCGGCTGCTCTTGCTTGGCCAGCAGGTAGGGGCCGACCACCAGGTAGTCCATGTTGGTGCGCATGAAGCAGGTGTAGGCGTCCGCCGGCTGGCAGACGATCGGCTCGCCGCGAACGTTGAACGAGGTGTTGATGATCACCGGGCAGCCGGTGAGTTTTTTGAAGTGGCGAATCACCTGGTAGTACATCGGGTTGTCGTCGGGATGTACGCTCTGCACCCGCGCCGAGTAGTCGACGTGGGTGATCGCTGGCACGGTAGAACGCGGCACGTTGAGCTTGTCGATGCCGAAGAGCTGCGACTCTTTGTCATCGGTCAAGGTGTGGTGCTCTGCCCTCACTTGAGCCACCAACAACATGTAGGGGCTCTCGCGATCAAGGTCGAACCACTCGCCAATATCGTCCACCAAGACGGTCGGGGCGAAGGGGCGGAACGACTCACGGAACTTGATCTTCAAGTTCATCGTGGTCTGCATCTCGGAGGAGCGCGCGTCGCCGATGATGCTGCGCCCGCCGAGGGCCCGCGGGCCGAATTCCATGCGTCCTTGGAACCAACCGACCACTTTCTCCGCCGCGATCAGCTCGGCAACTCGCTCGGGGATCGCGTCGAGACCGACTTTCTCGAAGTGGGCGCCGAAGCGCGAGAGTGTGTGCTCGATATGCTGATCGTCGAAACTTGGTCCAAGGTAAGAACCTCGCTGGCTGCCACGCGGCTGCGCCGTGCGTGGCTGATCGAGATACTCGTGCCACACCGCCAACGCCGCACCGAGGGCACCCCCCGCGTCGCCGGCCGCCGGCTGAATCCAGATGTCGTCGAACGGTCCCTCGCGCAGCAGCTTGCCGTTGGCAACACAGTTGAGGGCCACGCCGCCGGCCATCACCAGGTTTTTCTGGCCGGTCTCGCGATGGACATGTCGCCCCATGCGCATCACCGCTTCCTCTGTGACTACTTGCACTGAGCGCGCCAGGTCCATTTGCTTCTGGGTCAACTCCGTCTCGGGCTGCCGTGGTGGGCCACCGAACAAGTCGTGGAACTTGCCGTTGGTCATCCGCAAGCCGGCGCAGTAGTCGAAGTAGCTTTGATCGAGACGGAACGAGCCGTCTTCCTTGAGGTCCACCACATGGTCGAGGATCAGGTCGACGTATTTGGGCTCGCCATAGGGCGCCAACCCCATCACCTTGTACTCGCCGGAGTTGACCCGGAAGCCGGTGTAGTAGGTGAAGGCCGAGTAGAGCAGGCCCAAGGAGTGGGGGAAGTGCAGCTCCTTCCAGATCTTCAATCGATGATCTTTGCCCACCCCCCAACTGGTGGTGGCCCACTCCCCAACTCCGTCGATGGTCAAGAAAGCGGCTTGCTGAAAGGGCGACGGATAGAAGGCCGAGGCAGCATGCGACTCGTGATGCTCAGGGAAGAGTAGCTTGCCGTCAAAACCAGCGAGGGATTTGCGAATCAGGTCGGGAATGAACAGCTTCTTCTTGATCCACAGCGGTATCGCCTTCAGAAACGACGACAAACCCCGCGGCGCCGAGGCAATGTAGGTCTCGAGGATGCGCTCAAATTTAAGGAAAGGCTTGTCGTAGAAGGTCACGTAGTCGAGGTCGGAGTGGCTTAGACCGGCCTCTTCGAGGCAGTAGGCGATCGCCCGGCGCGGGAACTCGGAGTCCTGCTTGATGCGCGAGAAACGCTCCTCAGAGGCCGCGGCAACGATCTCGCCATCGCGCACTAAACAGGCGGCGGCGTCGTGGTAGTAGCAGGAGATGCCGAGGATATTCAAAAGTCTGGACCTGAGCTGTCGCGGGCCGGCTAGAGAGCTGAACTGTTGGGGTTCCGACGGATCGATGCCTGCTTGAACATTGGCCTGAAGCCGCCGCAAGTTCTACCACAAGACGCTCAGCGTGTCGATTCTAGCCCAGCCGGCAGAGGCCGGCAGCCCCGCACTGGGTCACAGCGGGTCACAGCGGGTCACAGCGGGTCACAGCGAGGCACAGCGGGTCACAGCGAGGCACGCGAGCCGGACAGCATCTGGCTCCCGGCCCCGCTCACCGCTCAGGCTTCAGCGGCGGCCTGCTCGCGACCGCGGCGATAGAAGGTCAGGATCTGATCCTCGAATTCGACTTCAACCACATCGCCAGTACCGATCTCGCCGGCGGCGAGGAGCCGCGACAAAGGCGCCACCAACTCACGCTCGACGGTGCGGCGCAGCGGTCGGGCGCCGTACCGCGGATCGGTACCGCGTTCCAGGATCCAACCTTCGGCGGCCGAGCTGATGTCGAGCAGCAAAGGGGTGTCGGCGGCAAGAGCGCGACCGTGGATGTCGCCAACGAACTTGGCGAAGATCCCAGCCAGGGCCTCCTCGCTGAGTGTCGAGTAGACCAGCACCTCGTCGAAGCGGTTGAGGAACTCCTGCGGGAAGTTCTTGCGCGCCGCTGCCAGGGCAGTCTCGTGGAGGGCTTCGGGATCGCTCACTCCGAGCGGTACGTCGACGGCAAAACCCATGTGCTGGGGATCGAGCAAGGAACCCATCTCGGCACTGCCAACATTCGATGTCATCAGGATCACCGTGTTGCGGAAATCGGTGGTGGAATTATCACCCAGGGTCAGCTGGCCCTCTTCGAGCACGCCGAGCAGCGCGTTCCACACCCGCGGGTGGGCTTTTTCGATCTCATCGAAAAGCACCACCGAGATCCGCCGCTCCGGGTCGCCGGCGCAGAGCTTGGCCAGCAGGGCGGCGGCAGGGGCCTGGTTGCCACTCTCCAGCAAGCGCTCGTGACCGCTGTCCAAATTCGCTTGCGAGAATAGCGGCTCGACCTGGTGGCCGACGTAGCCCGGCGGCGAACCGAGCAACTTGGCAACTTCGTGACCGTGGCCATACTCCTCACAGTTGATCCGCACCATGGCTTCGTCGTTGCCCAGCAACGCTTCGCCAATCGCCCGCACGGTCTCGGTCTTGCCCACTCCAGTGGGGCCTAGCAAGAGACCGGTCAAGAGTGGCCGCTGCGGGTCATGCAAGCCCGAAAGCAAACGGGTGAAAGCGTCGACCAAAGGCGCCAGGGCTTGACTCTGGCCCATCACTCGGCGCTCAAGATTGTCGATAAGGGAACGCAAATCGACCACCTCGGGGGTGGTCTCCATACGCTGCCGCTGGGTCGCAGTGGAGGTCTTGAGGGGGGCGGGCTGCCGAGCAGGAGCAGCCGTGACTTCGGGGTGGACCGTCTCTGTTGCGGTCATGACTGAGGCCTCCTTTCCGTTTCCTAGGGAGGAAACAGTATCCATCCTCAACTCACCGTCAGTCTTCTCCGAGCAAGGTATCCAGCCTTGCCCTTATCCCCTTCTTACGAGTGCCGGGAGTAAAAGTACTCAACCGACACCAACCAAGTTCACCCCGCACCGGCTTCATCGCCAGGCCCCCCTGAGCATCGCCTGCCGCGTCCAGCTGGCCGGCAAAAGCGCTGTCGCGGTGCGGGTTGCGCTCGATCGCCGCTTCGAGACGCTGCACGGCGCGGAGCAGCAACCGGCGACCCTCGACCGACGGCGCCCCGGGCCTCATCTTCGAAACCCACCTCCGGCCGCAGGGCCTTGATCGCCACCGGGCGCCGCAAATGCTGGTCGAAACCACGGTAAACGGTGCCCATGCCACCTTCGCCTAGAAGGGTCTCGATTCGCAGATGAGCAATCTGCCTGCCAGCCAGGGTCACTACGGGCCAAACCTCGGCGCGAGCCTAGATTTTACCGCTGAATCGTAGCACTGCACCGCCCGCGATCCGCTCCTGCAACCCCGCCGCCGACACTTGATATCCTGTCCTCCGTTTCCCAGGCAACAAATCCGACCGCTTTCCGCGCGGCTGGTGGCCTGCCACCCGCAACAAACTACCGTGAAGGATCTCCAGATGACCTCAGACAACTCCGCCGGGCGCCGGTGGGCACTGGTCGCCGGCATCGTCGTCATCACCCTGGCATTGTGGCTCTTGCTCGACTCGATGGGAGTGGCAGTGCCATCACTGGGCCGTTTCTGGCCTATCTTCCCGCTGCTCGGCGGCCTGGCCTCGATCGCCGACTTCTTCGTTGGCAGTCGCCGACCCAGCTCCCTAGGCCGCGGTATTGTCGCCGCCGGCCTAGCTCTGCTGATGTTCGCCTTCGTCTACCAGGTGCTCGACTGGCGCCGGGTCGGGCAGTGGTGGTCGGCGGTGCCACTGATCGCTGGTATCGCTTTCTTCAGCAGTTGGCTGGTGGGCGGGCGCAAGAAGCCCCCCTTGCTGGTGCTCGGCGCCAGCGGCATGGGCCTTGGCCTGACCGGCCTGGCACCCCATCTCGCCTGGCTCGAGCGCCTGCTGCCGCCGGTGGCAGTGTTCTGGGGTATCTTGCTGCTGATGGTGGGAATCTACCTACTCTGGCGCGCGTTTGCTAAGCGCGACGCCAACTGAGCCCACGGCCTGGCCAGCCAATCTGGCTCAACCAAGCCCCTTGAAGAGCAGCGGCACAAGGGGCAGAATCGACTTCTAGTGATCGTCTCCGAGCGGTACCCCCCAGTGATCCGAAAGCCAAGCAACCGCCGAACCTCCGCTGCTCGCCGACTCACCGCTGCCCGGCTAGCGGTCCTGCTCGCCGCCGCCACGGTGGCCCTATTTCTAGCCCAGGTGCCCTGGCGCGCACCGCTGACGCTAGTGTGGGCTGACGAAGGCACTTATTTGGCGATGGCCGAGAGCTTGAGCCAGGATTTCGATCTCTGGTTCAACGAGGACGACGCAGCTCGCTTGCAAGATGCCGAAAGCGGCCGCTCAACGGTGATCTTGCAACGCACGCCTGCCGGCATCTCGTACTCCAAACCGGTCCTGTTCGCGCTGCTGGCGGCACCGTTCTTCGCCCTCGCCGACGCCTGGGGGCTGGTGCTGCTCAATGCGCTGGCACTGGCACTCGCCGTCGCCCTGGCAGCGGCCTATCTACGGCGGGTGGCCCCTGGCGGGCAGGCGGCGTTGATCCTGGTGACCTTCCTCGGCGCCTCGGTGTTGCTGCCCTACGTCTTCTGGCGGATGAGCGACATCTTGCAGGCGAGCCTGTCGCTGGCCGGGCTGGTGCTGGTATTCGCCAGCGGGCGAGGCCGCACTCCAGAATTTGCTAACCACCTCGACCGGTGGCTAGTTTGGCGCGGCGCTCCTTGGCTGGGGGCGGCACTGCTGGGACTGGTCGCTAGCCAGCGGCTGTCGAATGTGCTGCTGGCGATGCTACCGGCCGCCGCCGCCCTGCTCGAGCGGCGCTGGCGACGGGCCCTCGGCATGGGCATGGCGGCGCTGGCCCCCTTCTTTGTTGTCGCCGCCCTCGGCCAAGCGCTGACTGGCACCAGCAACCCCTACCGCGCCGAGCGCACCACCTTCAGCGCCCGCAGCGGCTACCCCTCCGGAGCCGGCGCCAGCGAGGTGGGAAAGCAGTTCGTCGAGCGCGCCGCCACCCATCGCACCGGGCTCAAACCGCAGCTCGGCGGCCGGCGCACGGCGTTGGCGACGCTCTACTTCTTTGTCGGTCGCCATACCGGGCTGCTGTTCTATTTTCCCGCTGCCCTGGCCCTCGGCTTGGCGGCCTTGCGCGGTACCGATCGCAACGGCCTCTTGCTACTAGCGGGCTTCGCCGGCAGCACCGCTTTCTATTTGA
The DNA here is from genome assembly GCA_965248925.1 of Candidatus Multivoradales bacterium. Classification (GTDB taxonomy): domain Bacteria; phylum Acidobacteriota; class Thermoanaerobaculia; order Multivoradales; family J023; genus CBDFLE01. Next base: position 1,689,422 of record CBDFLE010000006.1, read on the forward strand.
TCTGGATGCCATGGAACTATTTCGGCGGCGAGACTTTCCTCGGCAACCGCTACCTGCTGGCCGCCTACCCGGCCTTGCTCCTGGCACCGAAGCGACTGCCCGGAGCGCGGTTGTTGGCAGCCAGCTGGCTGCTGGCGCTGCTCGCTCAGAGTTCGGCGCTGACCTCGGTGGTCAGGTACCACGAGTTCGACCGTTCGAGCCAAAGCCACGCTCGCAGCGGTGTTTTCCGCCTGCTGCCCTACGAGTCCACCGCGCAAGGACTGTCAGGGCGGCGTGACAAGTATTGGTCGCAACACTTCGTGCGTTTCGTCGACCCCTTCAGCACGGTGAAGAAAAACCACTTCGAACTCCGGGCCGGCGACCCACCCGCCGAGCTGATGACCGCGGATTGGCGTCCACCGGGGAAGATCCGCCTGCTGGTGACCACCGACGCACCCCGGGCAACACTGCGCTTTACCGACTATGGCGGCGGGCAGCTTTTCGCCCTGGGTATCGCCCGCGGCCCGCGCAGCGTGCGCGTGGACCTCGAGCCCTCGACCTCCTGGCGCCAACATCAGTTCTGGTGGATTGCCGACGTCGCCTACCACATTCGCAGCTTTCGCTTGCAGCTCTTCACTCCCAACGGCGAGCCGGCCAGCGCCCGCCTACGCTATCTCGGTGACCCGGTCGCCAATGAGGGTAGCTTCGGCTACCGCCGTCTAGACTTTCGTCTTCATGGAGCCGCCAGAGCGGGTGCAACTTCCACTTTGGAGATCCAGCTGCTCAACACTAGCGAAATGATCTGGCAAGCTGGAAATGTGATGCCGGTGCGACTGCGGCTGAGCTTTTTCACCCAGCGCAAAGGGGGTGCCCCAGTTTTCACCAGCGAACCCTTCAAGCTGCCAAATGACATCTACCCAGGCAAAGAGTTGCGCTTGGAAGTTCCCCTCACCTGGCCCGAGGTGGCCGGCCAATATCGACTCGAGGGCGACCTCGAACTCTACCGTGTCGGCACCTTTGCCAGCCGCCTGGGACGCCCTCTGGTGAGCCGTTGGCTGACCGTCGAGCCAGCGATAGACGAGCCGTGATGTTCACCGTCGATCTGCCACCTAACCAGGTGCCAGCCGTTTCGCCGTAGCGACGACCAGACGGGGTGGCCCAATTCGTCAGGTGTGCTTCTTGAGCGTCGGACAGACCCGATGGCTGGGGTCCCACCAAAGGACGCGGAAAGTACCTCTGTCGAGAATGCCAAAGACTCGGGTCCGAGCGTTGACCCGGAGGGATAGCAGCTCTTCCGCCTCATCTTGGCCGATCACAGCAAGCCGGTCTTTAGCGAGCTTCGAGAAGCTACCGGTCTCGATTGCGTGGTTGTGACTCTTGCCCTGGATGAGGATCTCAGACCACTTCATGGTCTCCCACCGACGAACGCGCTCAAGCTACTCTTCGAATTCTCCTGGCTTCAGCTGCTTCCAGCCAAATGGTCCGCTTGTATCCAAGAGAGCGAAGCTCCAAACTGGCGAAGATCGCAAATAGTCCTCGCCGGCCACTGATCTGGGGTTCTTGCCCGGACGCAAAACGCCACCGGCTTCCCTGGGGATTTTGCCGGTGGCGAAGGGCATCCGCTTGACAGCTGGGCGCTTCGACTTTCGCCTCTTATTCCGTGCCACTCAGCCCGCCGTAGTACTCGGCCAGTGCCGCGGGGGAGATCAGGCTGTTACCGCGGGTACTTGCCGGCAGACCGGCGCGGGCGTCCTGCCAAGGCGACTCGCTGTGGGTGAGATCGCTCAACCACTGAGAATTCCGGTCTCCGTAGTACTTCAGAACGGCATCCACGGTCTCACGCTCGAGCTGCGATAGCTTGCTCGTCTGGCCCCCATGCCACGAGTCCACCTTGAACCGCCCCCGGTGGCGGTCGTAGAGTTCGGGAATCACCGGGCCGTTGGCCCAAGCTTCAATGGGCTCTTCGAACAATGGCCTTTCATCCCAGACCAGGGACCACGCCTGGCTGTAGTAGACGAGCTTCTGAAGCTTCATCGTCGTCATCGCCCCAGCCTGCTCCAATATATAAGCCGCTACGTCATGAGCGTTCGCCATTTCAGCCTCCGCTTTCGACCCTAGTTGCAGTCAAGAATCCTTCGCCTCGCTTGGCTGGGCACCTCTCCTGGCCCCATCCAACACCGCCAGCCGTGACCCGGATCGACCAGCTCTTGCACCCTAGCCCTACTTATTCTACGCCCAATCGGGAGCCCCGGCAAAGAACCCAATCTCCGCCTGCTACCATCGCGCCAATGGCCGAGAAAGAACTGCCCTTGCTCTGCGCCGACCCGGACGATATCGCCAGCCGGGTGCTGGTGGTGGGTGATCCCGACCGCGCCGCCGATGCCGCCCGCTTGTTGCAGCAGCCGCGCCGGGTGGGGGCCAACCGCGAGTACCTGACATTCACCGGCGAATTCGCCGGCCGGCGGGTGAGCATCGCCTCCCACGGCGTCGGCGCGGCCGGTGCTGGACTATGTTTCGAGGAGCTGGCACGGGCCGGCGCCACCACCTTGATCCGCGCCGGCACCTGCGGCGCCATCGACGACCGCCTCCAGGACGGCGCCCTGGTGATCGCCACCGGCGCGGTGCGCGAGGAAGGTCTGACTCCCAAGCTGATCCCCTTGAGCTATCCAGCGATCGCCCACCACGAGCTGATCGCCGCGCTGCAACAAGCCGCCGAGCGGGCGGCGGTCGAGGTCAGCTGTGGGCTGGTGCTGACTGAAGATCGCTTCTACCCCTCAGCCGCCCTCGGCCAGGATTGGCGGGTGTGGAAGGCAAGCCAGCTACAGGTGGTCGAGATGGAGACTTCGGCCCTCTTTATCATTGCCCAACTGCACGGCCTGCGGGCTGGCGCCATCTTCACCGTCGACGGGAATCCGACCCGCGCCGCCGAAGACATGAGCGAGTACGACCCCCACCGCCGGGTGGTCAAAGACGGCAAGCAGCAGATGTTAATCCTGGCCCTCGACGCCCTGACCCGTGCCTGAAAGCAGGCCGCCCAAGATGCAGCCGATCGACACCTTGATCCACGGCGGCCCAGTGCTGAGCATGGATAGCGCCGGCAGCCAATATCCAGCCGGTGCCATCGCCATCCGCCAAGGCGAAATCATCGCCATCGGCAGCGCCGCCGAGCTGCTGCCGCGCTGGCGCGACCAAGCCTTCGAGGTTATCAACGCTAGCAGCAAGCTGACCATGCCTGGGCTGATCAACGCCCACACCCACCTGGCAGACGTACTTTTTCGCGGTCTCTATGACGACCTGGCGTTGGAACCCTGGCTTGAGCGCCTATGGGCTTCAGAGCGAGCCTTCGTGCGTCCCGACACGGTGCGTCTGGGCACTCGGCTAGCGTTGGCGGAGATGATTCGCAGCGGTACGACCACCGCCCTCGACATGTTCTTCTACCCCGAGGTCTCGACCACTATTGCCGCCGAAGCGGGCTTCCGCCTGCTCGCCGGCCAGCCCCTGTTCAGCGGCGCGGCCGCCGACAACCTGAGCTGGGAAGAGCGCATCGAGCGCAGCCGACAGCTCTTTGCTTGCTGGCATGGCCACCCCTTGATCGTCCCTTGGGTGATGCCGCACGCCACTTACACCGTCACCCCCGAGCACCTGGCGCAGGTCCGCGATCTGGTGCAGGAACTCGACGCCCCCTTCACCACCCATCTGTCGGAAACCGCTTTCGAGGTGTCGAGCGTCCGTACCAGCTGCGGCCACCGGCCACCGGCCCATCTCGAACAGCTCGGCCTGTTGGCGGGGCGCACCGTGCTGGCCCATCTGATCCACCTCGACGACGGCGAGATCGATCTGTTAGCCCGCAACCGCGCCGCCATCGCCCACTGTCCGATGTCGAATCTCAAGTTGGGTTCAGGCATCGCCCGCCTCAGCGACTTACAGGCCAGCGGCGTGGCGATCACCCTGGGCACCGACGGGCCGGTGTCCTCGAATGACCTCGACCTGTGGGCCACCCTGCGCTTGGCGGCGGTGCTGCACAAGGGCGCACGGCAAGATCCTTCCCTGTTCAACGCCCGTCAGGTGGTCGAATGGGTAACCCGCGAGGGCGCCGAGCACCTCGGCATCGGTCAACTCTGCGGCAGTCTAGAGGTGGGCAAACGCGCCGATCTGATCCTCCTCGATCTCGACCGCCCGCACCTCACCCCGCGCTTCGATCTCCACTCCCTGCTGGTCTACGCCGTCGGCCGCGACGACGTCAGCCACACCATGGTCGACGGCCGCTGGCTGCTGCGCGATCGCCAGCTGACCACCCTCGACGAAGCCAGCGCCCGCGACGATGTCGCCACCCTGGCGGCCGACATCGCCGCCCACGCCGCCGCTCGCCGCTAACCACCCGAGGCAGGCTCAGTCGCCGTCCCAATCCCAGAAGTAGTCTTTGTTGGTGAGTTCGACCGGGTCGGCGGAGGGGGCCGCGACGCTGGCGGTAGATCCCGCGTCGGCAGCGACGCTCTCGCCCCGCACCACAGCCAGCTGCTCTTCGAGGTCTTCGGTCTCCTGGCGCCAGTATTCATCGCTGCCGAAATGCGGCCAGGCGGTCTGGAAAGCGGGATCATGCCAGCGCCGGGCCAGCCAACCAGCGTAGCGCACCATGCGCAGGCCGCGCAGGGGCTCGATCAAGCGCAGAGTGCTGCGATCGAAACCGCGCAACTGCTCGTAGGCATCGAGAAAGAGTTCCCTCTGGCGCTCGGCCTCGACGTCGCGACCGGGCAGAGCCAGCCACATATCCTGCACCGGTGGACCCTCGACGAAGTCGTCAAAATCGAGCAGCCGCAGCACCCCGTCGCGCAACAGCACGTTGCCCAGGTGCAAATCGGCATGGATGCGCTGGATGGCGACTCCCGCGAGCAGCCGGTCGGCGTGCTCGGCAATCTCCACGGCAGCCTCGACATAACGACGCTCGAACGGTTCAGGCAAAGTGTCGTGGGCGGCGAAAAATTGCAGCACGCGGCGGATGTAGCGTTCCGCATCGAGCCGCGGCCTCAACTCAGCCGAACCGCGCGCACCGACGTTGTGCATTCGCGCCACCAGCATGCCCAGGCGGCGCACATCGGTATCGCTGAGCTCATCTGGAGCGCGACCACCGCGGCGTTCTGACAGGCTGTAGTAGATGTGGTCGATCTTCTTCAGCGTGCTGCCATCGGGAAAGGGCATCACTGTGCAAACTTCGATTTCTTCCGCCGCCAGCTCGCCCAGGAAAGCATGCTCGGCGAGGATTTGCTCTTCACTCCAGCGCTCTGGGCGGTAGAACTTGGCCACCAACCGGCTGCGATCTTCGAGTTCGACTTCGTAGACTCGGTTCTCGAACGAATTCAGTGGATAGCAGACCGGCCGGCAAGCCAAGCCACCCGCCTCAACGGCGGCCAGCACTTTCTCCGGGGTCAGCGACAAAAAAAGGTCAGTGGCGGCGTCCATCCATCCACTCTACCGCTGCCGATGGCAGCACATCCACCTCAGCCGCCGCGAATCTGGGCCGACTTCAGATTCACCACCAAGAAAGCAGCACACCGCAGAGACATCCGCCTAGCCGAATGCCTTCTCAGGCTGGCCGCGGATAGCTATCATGGGAGTTCTTCAGACGCTCGGCAGCACCAATGAACAGTTTGCACTCACAGCGGTGGCCCGCGAGGCCACGGACTCACCATGCCTGCGCCAGGTTGGCGCGCGGGGTGCTAGGCGCAGCCCTGTTGGCCAGCGTCGCCGGCTGCGCCGCACCGGCCGATCCAGTGCTCCCCCTGCCGCCTGCCGATCACCGCTTGCGGCTCGATCAACTCGACGGCCGGTTGCTCACCGACCAGCCCCTCTTGGTGCTGCCCAACCGTGCCTGGCGCCGCCACGCCGACCGCGACATCTGGTTTATGGCGCGGGCAGCGTCGATGCTCTGCCACCTAGACACACCGCTCGAACAACCTTTGAGCCTGGGCTTCTTGCTCGAAGAGGGAGCCGAGCGCCCCTGCTTAGAGGTGGCGTGGAATGGCCACGACGCCAGCGACCGCAGTAGCTGGGAAGAGCGCGAACTGCGGATCACCTTCGCGCCGGGTGAGCTGCGGCCCGGCACCCACCTGGTGTCGCTACAACAATGCGGCGACCGACCCGCGCAGACGGCGGTGAGCTTCCAGCACATCGGCTACCGCCGCCCCGACTCGGTACATATCTTGCCGCCCGAGAAGTTCGAAGATTTTCTCTTCCTGGCCGACCTGCTGAGCTTCGGTGTCACTGGTTCTTTCGGTCGCGAGAAACTCGGCGGCATGGTCTTCCAGGGCCTGCACACGGTGGCCGTGGAGCTGCCCTCGGCTGGCGGCGGCAAGTTTTCCCTGCGCTTGCAGAATGCTTCCTTTGGCGCCGCCTCCTTCCGCGCCAGCGCTGGCGAGCAGCGAGCGGTGCTAGAGCTTGGCTCCCACCAGCGAGAGACCTTCGAAATCGAGGTGCCAGCCAATTCGGGAGAGCTCATCCTCAGTGTCGAAGGCGACCCCAATGGCTTCTTCCTCTGGGGTGCGCCAACCTTCGTCCCAGCCGGCGGCAGCGAGTTGCCGTCGCTGGTGCTGATCACCCTCGACACTACCCGCCGCGACGTACTCGGGGCCTACGGTGGAGCGCCGGGCCTGACCCCGGCCTTGGACGCCCTGGCCGCCGAGGCGACGGTCTTCGAGCGCGCCTATGCCCCCTCCTCCTGGACCCTGCCCTCGCACGCTTCGATCTTCACCGGCCTCTACCCCTCGCGCCACGGTGCTGGGGTCGCTGGCGATCATCTCGAAGGACGCTTCACCACCGTCGCCGAGCTGCTGCGGCAGCGGGGCTATCTGACCGCCGGATTCGCAGGCGGCTTGCTTTCCTCCTACCGCTTCGGCGTTGCCCAAGGGTTCTCCCTATTCCGCGACCCGACCGGTTTCGAGTCCTCGGCCGACGAGATCAACAGCCATGCCCGCAGCCTGTTGGCCGACAGCGGTGAGCAGCCCTTGTTCTTGTTCATCAACTACTTCGACCCCCACTTCCCTTACGCCGCCCCGAAGGGATTCCGCGCCGCCCAGCAAGTCGATCAGAAGATCGCCAGCGTCCAAGGTCCCGAGCTGTGGCTTGCAGCCCTGGCCGGCTCCAGCGAAGCCTGGTTGCGAGTCACCGCCGGTGAGGTCGCCCACAGCGCCGAGGCCCTCGACGCCTTGGGCGCCGCCTACCGCGCCGAAATCGCCTTCACCGACCAACAGCTCGGCAAGCTCTTCGACGACCTGCGGCGCAACAATCGTTGGCAAGACAGCCTGATCATCGTCACCGCCGACCACGGCGAATTGTTGGGGGAAGGAGGGCACGTCTCCCACGCTGCCCGTCTCGATCCTGAGTTGGTCGAGGTGCCGCTGATTATCAAATGGCCCGGCCAGCAGCACGGCACTCGGCGCGACCAACTAGTCTCTCTGGTCGACCTCTTCCCCACCCTGCTACGCGCCGCCGGAATCGAGCTACCCGAGAACATCGACGGCCTGCCCCTACAAGCCGCAAAAGCCCTCGAAAAGCGCTCCGCCGTGTGGATGGAAGAGCACGACAGCGACTTCCACCGCTTGCCCGAGCGCATGCGCCACGGCGCCGACGCCTACGGCCGCCAAGAAAAAGCCTTCCGCCAAATCGCCTGGGAAGACGGCACCCTCTGCGCCCGCGGCGGCACCGGCGCCTGGCGCCCCACCCCCTGCCCGCCCACGGACCCCGAGGGTCGCCAGCTCTTCGACCAGGCCGGCGCCGACGCCTGGCGCGCCCAGGCCACCCGCATCGGCCTCAGCGATGAAGAACGCAGCAAGCTGCGGGCGTTGGGTTATTTGCAGTAGGGCAGTTCAGGAGCAACGGCACAAGAGCTACCGCCTACCTAGCTTTAGTTTCTGGCGTTGTTGAAGGAGAAAGAGCAAGGCCATCATTACCAGCGCCAAGTGATGGTGCCAAGCCTTCCAACTGCGGGCCTGGTAGTCGGCAATCCCACCGCCAGACCATGTCTCGCATCACGTTCAGGTGCCCACTCCCGCTGCCACGCCGACTCCGGCCGTTGTGCCAACCAAACATCCACTCCCTTGCGCCTTTGCGGCACTCTAAACGCAGCCGTCGGGGCTAGGAGAGGAAGGCCAGCCCTTCTGATAAGATGGGTGACGTATCCGGAGAGCTTTCGAATTCAGGGGAGGAGCACTATGGGACTCGACCGAGACCACGCCTTGCTCGCGGAGGCCTCGCAGACCAGCTTGGCGAAGACTCGGCGGGACCAGATTGAGGTCAACCGCAAACTCAAAATTTCTGGTACACATGGAAGACCACCTCTTCGAACTGGGCTTGAATGTCAAACAGTTGCGACTAGCCTGCGGCATCCACGATCCTTCGGTGACCACTGAATTTCGGCGCGAGTTGGTTCTGAGTCTGAAGGTCTACCTGGACGATCGGCGCATGGAGCCTGCCGCTTTCCTACTGCGTCGCTAAGATTTGCGGGTGCGCAAGATTGGCGAGCTATTGGGCTACTCCCGCCTGTCGACCTTTCATGCCACCTTCGAACGACGCTTCAGCGTGACGCCGCGGAAGTATCGCCGGCAAAAACACCAGGAAGCCCCGCCGGTAGAGGAGCGGAACGATGAGCATCTCTCCCTCCCCTTCTGGCGCCGAGCACTGCTCGGCGAAGCGGACCCGAAGAAGGTCGCACGCTTGCATCGGGTTCTACAAGAACGCTGCCCCGATATTTTCCTTTCAGCCAGCGACACCGAGTCGCCCGCCTATAGTCGTCCCTGGAAGGTGGTGGTGGATGGGCGTGAGTTTGAGCGCATCAAGGCCGACTAGACCTGGCGTCAGCTCCAAGACTTGACCCCTCCGTGCCAATGTAAGTGAGACACTCAAGTAACGAGAAATTAGTGAGGGCGTGGAGAGCAAACACCATGGCGAGTCCAAGCCACGAGCTGCGAGATATGAGCGCTGACCGACCAGATCCCGAGGTAACTGAGAAGGCGAAGCGGCGGCGGTACAGCGCTTCGTACAAGCTGGGCATCGTCCAGGCCGCCGACGCCTGTAGCAAGCCCGGCGAGATTGGCGCCCTGCTTCGCCGGGAGGGTCTGTATTCCTCACTCCTATCGAAGTGGCGTCAGCAACGCGATGCCAGTGCTCTGGCCGGTTTGTCGAAGAAGCGCGGTCGCAAGCATCGACCGAAATCTGCTGAGGCCCGCCGCGTCGCGGAGCTGGAGCGTGAGAATGCTCGGCTCAAGCATCAGCTGTACAAAGCCGAGACGATGTATCGAGTCCTGGAGTCTGAGGGCGAGCTGCGCGAGCGACGCCGTCAGCGGCGCCATCCCAACTACACCAAGCCCGAGCTGTTGGCCACCGGGCCGAACGAGGTGTGGTCGTGGGATATCAGCAAGCTCAAAGGCCCGGTGAAGTGGACCTATTACTATCTTCACCTGATCCTGGATGTCTTCAGCCGCTACATCGTCGGCTGGATGCTCGCCGACAGTGTTGAGAGGCAAGGTGTTGAGCGAGATCGACTTACCTTGCACTCGGACCGCGGTTCGAGCATGACATCCAAGCCAGTGGCCCTACTACTGGCCGATCTCGGGATGACACGGTCGCTGAACCGGCCCTACACGAGCAACGACAATCCGTTCTCTGAGGCCCAGTTCAAGACGCTCAAGTACCCACGAGCCTAAGCCATCGGCGTTACCACCTCGAACTATCGACTGATGTTGAACGATCTCTTGGTCGCCGCACGGCGGCTCCGCCACCGTCCGCGGTTTTGCTTTGCAGTCGTTTCCATGCTCGCCCTGGTGATCGCCCTCGGTACGCTGGTGGTCGCCTGGGCCAGAGGCATGATTCTCGCGCCGCTGAACTTCGACGATCCCGGACGGCTCGTGCGCGTCTTTGGCACCGAACGCAACACGGATCGATCACGGTTGCGGTTGTCCCAAGCAACTATCATGGCCATTCGCGATGACGCTGGCGCTTTTGTGGTGTCGGGCTCCGCCCGCAACATGGGTCTGGCAATTACCGAGCTGGATCGTCCGACCAATCCGCTGATGCGAGAGGTTTCCAGGGGTTGGTTCGAAACCCTGGGCGTGCGAACCCTTCTCGGTCGCACGTTCGACGATGCTGATCACTTCCAGTGTAAGCGGGTGGTGGTTCTCAAACACAGCTTCTGGCGTAGCTACTACGGCGGCGATCCTCAGGTAATCGGTAAGAGCATCGAGCTCGCCGAAGACCCCTATGTGATCATCGGCGTTCTCGGGCCGGAATTCCGGAACCCCATCTTCCCGCTCTTGCCTGCGCTTTGGCTTCCCCTTTCTGAAGCTGGTCCCCATCCAGAAGCCCCTGAGAACTTCGTCTTCATCGGAAGGATGGGCAGGGACACCAATCTGGCCACCGCCAGCCACGCGCTCAGCCGGCTGGCTACCAATCTCGAGAACCGGTATCCCCAAAGTCATGCCGGACGGAGCCTCGAGGCGATCCCCTTGGAGGAGTCTGTGGTTGAGGCCTTCCGCCCGGCACTGGCACCCTTGCTGGGAGCTTCCCTGTTGATCCTCTTGATCGCCTTCAGCAACGTGGGTAACCTGTGGATGACCCGCGCCACGGATCTCCGCCAGGAAGCTGCGGTCCGCTTTGCGCTGGGTGCCCAGCGCTTCCGCCTCTTGCGGATGGCCCTGGCCGAATCCCTGCTGCTTTGCACCCTGTCGGCAGCCATCGGCCTCGGGGTTGCAGCCGTTGCGCTCGAGCCTTTGAAACGCCTGGCTCCTCTCAGCCAGACCGTGCCCTTGCTCGACCAGGTTCGACTGGATGCACTCTCGATCGGTACCGGCCTTGCCATCGCGGCCACCGGTGCGATTCTCCTTGCCCTGCTAGCCCTAGGCGCCCTTTCTGACCGGCAGGAAGGCCTTGGCGGCCGGTCTCATCGCCAGTTGCAAAGCACGCGAGGCTTCGCCCAAGGCTGTCTCGTGGTTTCCGAGATTGCGCTCTCCATGATCCTGATCTTCGCCGCCGGCCTGACCATACAGGCACTCGCGGATCTGCGCCGATTGGACCTCGGTTTCGAACCGATCTCGGCAATTGGCGGGCGTACCGGCGCACGCGGACCGAAATTCGAGGACGCCGAAGGGATTGCCAGGTTTCACCAGCGGATTCTCGAAACACTCGTCGGCCTGCCCGGGGTGAGCGCGGCGGGATCGTGCGAGATCCTTCCGATGTTTGCCAAGGGCTTCGGTACCGCCACTCGCCTCGGCACAGGACGGTCGGACGGGCCCCGCGAGACCTGGCCCGCAGCGTCAACCCTACGGGCCACGCCAGGATTCTTCGCGGCATTCGGAACCGGGCTCGTACGAGGTCGCGGTTTCCAACGGACCGACGTCGCCGGCGGGCAGCAGGTCGCGATCCTCACCCGGTCCCTGGCGCGAGTCCTTTGGGGGGATTCGGATCCCCTCGGGCAAAGCGTGATCGCAGACCAAGGTGGTCAACGCAAGTCGCTAACAGTGGTGGGTATCGTCGACGATCAGCGGGGCCTGCCGGAAGACCCGATCCCGCAGCCTTTGCTCTTCGTGCCGCACGCCCAGGATCCGACCACCTACATGTCGTTCGTTTTACGGGTCGATGGCCCATTCCCCAGCATCGCTGCGATCGAAGACGTGATCTGGACCGTCAGCGCTGAAGCCCCCGTATACAGCGTTGCGACGCTATCGCAGCTGCTTCGAGATCTGGAATGGCGACCGCGGATGCTGACCCAGATGCTGGCGGTAGTCGGACTTCTCGCGCTGATCCTGGCCATGACCGGGGTTGCTTCTGTGCTGGCGTACCAAGTCGCCGAATCGAGAGCCGAAATCGCTGTTCGAATGGCGATCGGCGCCAATCGCGCCCAGGTTCTACTCGCTGTCTTGACACGAATCACACACCTAGTGACCCTAGGGCTTATCCTGGGAATCTTCGCTGCGGTCGCGGGGGGGCGTTTTCTCGCCAGCTGCCTTCACGGCGTCCCATCCTTCGACTGGCGGATCTTTCTGGCCTCCGGGGCTCTGCTGACCGTGACCGCGATGATATCCGGTTTAATCCCCGCCCGCCGAGCGACCTTGATCGATCCCGCAAGAGCGCTCAGGCGCTAGCTATAGCTAGCTCATTCACTCGTCCCAGCCGAAAGTCTGAAACCAATCCCCACCCTCGAGAAAGCTGATCGAGCGAGCAACGTAAGGCACCGTCGGTCGTGGCAGGTCATCGAACGGCGCCCATCGAAGATCGTCGCACTTGTGGGGCTCACAATTCGAAATCACCCCGCTCCAGCGATCGATAGAGGCGAAGAAGTCAATGCGCTCCTCGCCGTATAGTCGATGCATGACTCCGACCATTTGCAGATCCTTCTCTTGGATCTCAACACCGACCTCCTCTCGCGATTCGCGGACAGCTGCCGCCAAGACCGTCTCCCCGCCATCGATATGGCCGGCGACCACGGAATACTTCCCGTCCTCGAAGCCGGTGTTGTACCGGCGGAGCATCAGTACCTCTCGATCTCGGACAAAGAAGATGTGAATCGCCACTGGCACCTGGAATCGCATGTTCGCTACCCGTCGCTACTTGAGAAAATGGTTCGCATTGTGAATTCCCTTACGAAGGCATCGTTTTGCAACTCGCCGGCGCGCTGACGCCGCTTCAACCCGCTGCTGCCTCAGTCGGACCATTGATCAGCTCCCACACACTAGAGCGCTCATTCCACCGGTCGAGTGCCCGGGCGAGTTGCCGATCCTTGCTGTCGCGGAGCTTGCCTGTCGCCAATCGATGGCTCAAGACTTGGTTCTCCTCGCACACCCAATCTTCGAAGAACGAAAGGCAGGCGAACAACGTACTGATTCGGCGGGAACTGGAGCGGTTCGGCCCCCGGCTCCGCAGGCGCTCGAGCTCCAAACTGAGCCCTCTTTCGACGGATCCCGTAGGCTGCGCCTCGACCGAGGTAGATACATCTAAAACGAAGATGATGGCCTTGATCAGCTCCAAGCTGATCTTCCGATAGGCAACCATCCAGGAGAGGAGATCGCGCCGCTCAGCATCGCTAGCAACCTTGTAGAGGCTCTTAGTTGTGTAGGCAAGTCCAAAATTCCGATCGATCCAACGTTGGGAGAATTCGCTGATATCCCCGATTCGTTCATCGAGGTACCTGACCCGTTGTCGGCCCATGTTGACGTCCGGAACCCCGTCATCCAGGAACAAGCGCAGTCCGTACTTTCGTTCCGCACCTTCCACCATCCTCGCGTAGGGACTGTCAATCAGCACCTCCAGGCTCGCCAGCATGTATGAGACGCTCGAATGAATCGGCTTGTCCGCTTTGTTCTCTTCGACAAAGTCCCGGTCCCGGCAAAGCTTGTCGAAGAGATCGGCATAGCCGATCTCTTCGACATCCAAAGGTTTCATGAAAGCATCTGTGCGCTCGAGAAAACGAATGTTCTCTCTCAGGTCCTCGAAGCTCGCCATCAGCGGGTCGAAGGTGATGAATCCAAAGCGGAGCGGAATCCCCAGCGCGCTGAGAATGCGAATGGCGCGCACGCTGTCCTCCGGCTTGATCCCCTTCCCCAATCGGCGCAGCTGCGACTCACTGCCCGATTCCAGACCCATGAAGAGTCGATCGAGCCCGGCCTGCCTGCTCAGATGCCACATTTCCACACGGCCGAGGTGCCATTGAGTGTCCATCCGGGGGGAGAAGACTTGATCGACTCTTGCCGCAGCGTCGAACTTCATCCCCATCTCCGCCGCCAGAAGCCCACGGGCCATTCCTGTGATGCGGGCGGTTTCGCGACCGCCGTCGATTCCGCCGACAAACTCCTCGTCAGCCAAGAAGACATGCTTGCGAACACCGAAGTGTTCTGCTGCACGCTTCAGGAGCGCGAATTGCGAGACGATCTGATCGGGGGCGAATGTCTTCCAGTCCGCGGCCTTGTGGTGACGCGGGCAGAAAGTGCACTTGTTCCACTGGCAACCTCGGCTCAGCTCGAGGGTCAGGGCGCCCCGTTGGTCGGCGATCGCGGGCAGAGTATCCAGGGCCGGGAGCGGAATCGTCGACACGTCGACGGGCCGCTGGGGATTTCGCCGCGTCTCCCTGCTCGAGCCAGAGCGATAGGCCAGTCCTGGAATCTCGGAGCGTTGACAACGGCCTTGCAGCGAATCGACGAGCAGGGCGATCGAATGCTCACCTTCACCGGTGGCGACCACGAGATTGTCGTAGCGATCGAGGAACAGATCGGGCCAGGAAGCCGGAATGATATTGCCCAACACAAAGGTGGTACCCCGGAGAGAGTCATCGACGTGCCTATAGAGATCCTGGAGAATTGTCTCGGCGATGCTTTTCTGCCCGTACGAAATCGATATCCCGATCAAGTCGGGTCGGAGCTGAACCGCTGTGTCGGTAATTTCATCTACAGTCGTGCCCACCTGCATGTCGCAGATGCGCACGTCAGCTTTCTGCAAGAGACGCAAGTGGCTGGCCAGCAAGCCGATGCTGAGGCAGAGCCTCGGAATCGGAAAATTCTCCAGGACACACGGATTGACCAGGAGCACCTTTGGCAGCTGCAGCCGGTCGACCAAGGCTTGACTCCGCGGTATCAATGCCACGCCCACGAGATCTGGAACCGGCGACGGGCTGATCCCCAGCTCGCTCAGTAGCGGATTCGATTCGATCGTCGTCCCGGGACAAATTAGCAGGATGCCGTCGGACCCGAGCAGGTAGAAGCTCAGGTTGGACGTTTCGCCCGAGACAACCAGGTTAACCCGCTCGGGGCCGCCGGTCTCTTCCAGAACGGACGCGAGGCGCCGGACCATTTCATGAGGAGGCTGCCAGAATTCCTGCACGATCTCTTCGACCATCAAACGCAGACGCGGGCCGGCCAGCGCCTCGACGCGGCCATCTCGTCTCTTGATTTCGAACATCGATGCACCTCCAGGGGACTCGATAGGCTTGGGTGTTTCACGGGTTGCCATGGGAAGGGCTCGGGGACTGGAGGCCTAGTAAGTCAGTGGAACCAGCCATTAGCGGCTTCGGTATCGAGGGAGTTGCGGCCGCAATCCTGATAGAACGGAACAAAATCGTATTTCTGATACACCGCTTGGAGATGCTTTCCCATGGCCCGCAGGTCTTCGAGCGATGCCCGCGGGTGATCCGCCAGCCGGACACCCGGATCCGGATGAAAGACGTTGATCACCGGCGCGACACCCCGCTCGGCCACGTAGTCGAGGCCCTCGGCCAAGGAGTCGACCGGCTCGAGCCCGCCGACGAAAATCGTGTAGATATTGCCCGCGCCGAGAATCTCGGCCGCCCGCACTTGGGCTTCGATGGCTTTCTCGCGTCCATAGAGATCGTGCTTGCCCGGTGCGATGACCGGGAACAGCGACGGCGAGAAAACCTCGAGGTTCATCGCCACCTTGACCGGTAACCCCTTCAATTCCGCGAGCAGCTCCAGGTTGTCGGGGGGCATGGTGATCAAGTGCACCTCCACCTCGTCTTGGCGGTCCAACTCGTTCACCACCTCTGCCACGCGCCGAACCGTTTCGAGATGGCGGCGGAAACCCATATCGTTGTTTCGGCGATTGCCACCATTGAGCATGACCTGACGGATCAGGTCCGGGTCTTGCTCCAGCGCGATCCTCGTCATCTCCGCCGAGTCGTCCGCCTTGATATCCAGGAGATGATCCCCATAGATCGACCGGGTCGGCTCGAGGGAACAAAAACCGCATTGTTTCCCTACTGAGAAGTAGTAACAAGTCCCGAGAGCGAAGATGCCCAACGAGCCGCCGCCGTAGAGCGTTCCAACTTCCCGACAAGGTGTACCGTCTGCGAATGAGGCTTCGTAGAATCTCGGTCGCTTCGGAAAGGTGATAGGAGTGATCGGCTCGCCGTGCTCCAGCAAGAAATACTCGAGACCGTCCGCCGCCAGCTGATAGGGCGAATTCTCGACAACGTGAATCGGAGCGATTACCTGCGGCAACAAGATCTCCTGCGGAATCCGCGCCTGAAAGTGCAAAGCGTCGCTGGCACCGTAGGCCCAGCGCTTTTCAATGAACTCGGGCCGGTAGGATTCGAGGAATCCCGGAGCGAAGCTAATACCGTTTGACAAGATACGTAGCTTGATATCGGTCAGCTCCGCTGGGGAAAGCTCGGTCGATAGGGTCGTCATTCCATCTCCTACTTCAACTGGTTCGTTGCGTTCGTCCGAGGAGCCGTGTTGGTCGAATCGGCCACATCTGGCGGTCAGTAACAGCACCCCGCTGGTTTCGGTAAACAGCGTCGTCATCGGCCATCCGCAAGCGCTCCGATGGCTGCCGCCGTGGTTGCGCCCGCGTTCACATCTACCCCTGGAGGCAGGTCCAGGCCGAGTATTGAAAGTTCGTCTGCTTTGAGCGGAGGAAGGTCGTGATACTCCAGTCGCCCCGCATAGGGGCAGCCGAAGTATCGCGCTGTAGTCATGATCTCGTGAAAACTGTGCGCTTTGATCGACATCAAATAACCCAAGACCGCGACCCGAACTCTCAACAGCGAGCTCATCCGGAGGATTCGAGCAAACTGCAGGTACTGCATAGTGACGCCCGACAAGCCGGTGGCCAGCGGCATCGCCGCTGCATTGGAAGCGCGGACGAAAGCGTCCGCTGGATTGGGGCGCCACTGCCGCCGCGGATCCATCCACGGTACGAGGTCGTTACCCAACGGATTCATCAACTTGCGTTCACGGCTATCGAATCGGCCGCCTTCCGCGACAAAGTCGGAGCGGGACTGCAGCGACCAGATCATCTCTTCCGCGTCCGTGGGGCACGCCTGCCGGGAGTTCTCCTGCTGTCGACGGAGGGGGTGCCAGAGCATCTTCCCGAAGTCTTCGTAAGGATCCAGACTCGCGAGTCGAATGCTCTGGTGTCGTGAAATCTCGCTCTTTCGTCGCAGCGCCTGATCGAGCATCGAGCGCAACAGCTGGATGTCGTAACCAGCGTCCGCTGCGAGCTTCAATCCATCGGCGAGGCGGTCGGGGCCGGCAAGGTCTTCGAAAAGAAGCCTGCAAACGAAGAGCCAGAGGTGTGCCATCGATTCGCGAAGGTTCCCTCGGCCCGCGAAGACGCAACGCAGCTCCGCTTCGCCGTCCCCGACTCGACCGGCGAAATGGCTTTCGAGCGGAGAAGCACAGCGTCGCATCAGCGCGTAGCGGGATTCTGCGGCGCGACGCCTGCCGAGAGCCCGGGCCCGGATCTCGATATACCGATTCGCCGCCTGCAGCATGTCTCCCGCCGATCTCGAAGCGATCGGGTGATCGGCCAGCGCATGCCCCAGACCACGTTCGAACCGTTCCCGAGCCGCCAACGTAGTCTCGGGCCATTGCCCTTTGCCCGTCATGCGACTGTGACTTTCGACAGCTCGTTCTTAGAAGGGAACAGACGAGACAACGAGCGGCCATGCGGATCGTCGATTGCCGCCCGCACCGCCTCGTCAGCCACCGCGTCGAGCCACGGTGCAACCTCGGGAACATAGGAAAGCAACCTGCCCGCGACGCCGGGCGCCGCCATCCAAAGCGTGCCCCTCTCGCCCAATTCGACGGTTGTCGTCCCGCGATGTCTGGGTACGAAAACAGCGCTCGTGAGAAGGCCTGCAGGAGGGAAAATCAACATGTTCCACAAACCGGGATTGCCGGCTCGACTGTCATGAAACGCGACCAGCTTTGCCAAACTTCGAGCGACCGCTGAGTCCCGACCTTCCAAGAAAAGGCCCGACAGAGGACCCAAGCGATAGCTCGCGACCTCGATCCCTTCTCCAGAAAAGACACATCTCAGCTCGGATCGACGCGCGCGAAGCGCCGCTTGCAAGGGCAGCTCGGCACGCATAATCTGCCAATGCCAATGATCCTGGCTATTGCTGACAGTACCGTTGAAGAAAGCTACCAATGGCCGATCCGACTGAGCGGCTCGGGTCAAAGCAATCATGTCGGCAATCTCGGACTCGGACAGCCATGCCTGTTCACGGTGTTCGGGGGTCACCACGGTGAATTGGACACCGTCTTGACCTTCGTAGGGTTTCGGATGGGGCGGGATCTCGTATCGCCGCCAGGCCAGTCTCCGCTCCTGAGCCAACGGCGGGTTGCACATTACACAAGTCCGCAGGCCCCGGCTCGGCAGCCGAGGAACATCGAGATTCGGTACGTTCTCTCCGAGGTGCTCGTTCCAGTGAGTGTAGTTCCATGATTCGAGCAACCCCGAGGTACCGAGGTGGGTCAGGAGCTTGGCGGAAGGCAAGTCCGCGGCGAAGAAGGGAAGCGAGCGATGGTAGTCGGCTAGGATGCCCAGCGCCGCCGCCAGCTCCTTGTCAGACACGCGTACAATCGGTTGCTGGTCGAGAGATCCGAATGACTTCGTCTCTCCCCCAACCTCTACCTCCCAGCTATTCATTATCTGCTATTCACTAACTAAGATATTCACTCAAGATGAGCTAATCGGAAGCAATCATGCAGCACCGATATGAGAGTCTACGCTAGAAGACCTCGGGGCTCAAGGGGTCCCGATCCCGACCACCCTCCTGACTCCCCGCGAGCTGCCGTCTATGGAAACACCCAACAGGCTGGTAACCCTCCCGATCCCAGTGGCAATCTGGCGGTCTTCTCTACCCCTGCTATTCGGGCTCTTGACCGTGGCCAGCATCCCATTGGTCGACAGCGTCTACGTCTCGCACTACTCGACTCGAGCCTTCAACTCCCTTGCCATGGCCTTGCCGATCATGACGCTCGTTAGCGCCTTCGCTTCGTCGTTGGCCGCCGCCGCAGGCAACGCATACGCAAGGGCCAGTAGACCTGAGAGAGGGAATCTTGAATTCACCTCAGCGGTCACCCTCGCCCTCACCAGTGGGCTGGTCTTGGTGGCAGTCGCCCTGTTCGGCACTAGCTCGATACTCGCGTGGTATCGCCTCGATTCATCGTCGGAGCTTGCTAGGGGTTTCTCGGCGTATTGGCGATGGATCCTTCCTACCCTTCCCCTCTACCTGCTTTTCGGCTGCCTGCTGCAAACCCTGGTGGCGAGGGGCGAAACTGCCCGCGCCAATCGGTCCGTTGCCGTTTTGGCCGCGGTCAACTTCGCCATCGACCCAGTTCTGATCTTCGGGCTCGACCTCGGAATCACCGGTGCGGCGATCGCCGCGGATATTGCCTATCTGGCCGCGAACCTAGCGGCGATTCGAGGGCTTCGCGCGATTCCCGGGCTGACCCTCCAGCCGCTGAGTCTCCGACGACTCGGCAAGCCGATATGGCGACAACTGCGTACCGGATTCTTCATCGCCGCCGGAACCAGCGCGTTTCTGGTCAGCGACTTTCTTTTTCGCCGCATGGCAGCGCTCGAAGGGCCCGAGGCGATCACCGCCATCGGGATCGCCGATCAGCTCGCGCTGGTCTTCATCCAGGTGACCCGAGGGATTGCCGCAGGGATAATCCCGGTGGCCGGGGCCTACTTGGCGCTGAATCGGTGGGGTCGGCTGGTCATGATCTACTGGAGCGGCACCAGTCTCGTCGGAATCTTTTACGCCGTCGCCGGCCTGCTCTTGATCGGAGCGCCCGCTCTCGCGCTCGGCTTCTTCGACATTTCCAGGGAAGCCGCGACTGCAGACCAAGTCATATTCTTGCAAGTGACCGGCGCCACCCTATTGATCAACGTACCGGCAAGACTGCTGCCGCCATGCGCCGTGGCACTCGGTCGCCCCCAGGTGGGAACCTTCTACAGCGTCACTGCCGTGGCAACTTGCTATCTCCTCGCTGTCTGGCTCGTACCGGAGTACTCCTATGTCGGCATCGCTTGGGGCCGATTCTTCGGTTTCCTGCTGGTCAACATCGCGGGTATCCCCTATCTCTTTTCCTTGATGAAGGCCGAGCCGAAGCGTCAGCCGCGCTGAGCTCGCCTATGCTCGAATGCTGACCCGCAGGATGCCACTCAGCAGGTCAGGCGACTCTAGCAAGATCCCATCCAGAAACGCTGTTCCGCCGCTTTTTGGCGGCCGAATCAGCCCTGGTGCTGAGTTCCTACGAGGAGGTGTCAGCGGCAGTTGGAAAGCGTACGTAGTTGGTGTAAAGCGCAGAACAGCGCCGTCCGCTAGATCCAGCTAACCGGCATCGTCATCCCCGCCGAAGGCGGGCTTCGCGTGAAGTGCATGGCGTATAACGCACGATAGAATGGCGACCATGACTGAGCCTGAAAGCCATCGCCTCATTCTTCGGCAACCACTGCGAACGGCGGGTTTCGATCTGCAAGAGCCCTCTGTGCCAATGTAGGTGAGACACTCCCGTACCGATAAATTAGTGAGGGCGTGGAGAGCAAACACCATGGCGAGTCCAAGCCACGAGCTGCGAGATATGAGTGCTGACCGACCAGATCCCGAGGTAACTGAGAAGGCGAAGCGGCGGCGGTACAGCGCGTCGTACAAGCTGAGCATCGTCCAGGCCGCCGACGCCTGTAGCAAAGCCGGCGAGATTGGCGCCCTGCTTCGCCGGGAGGGTCTGTATTCCTCACTCCTATCGAAGTGGCGCCAGCAACGCGATGCCAGTGCTCTGGCCGGTCTGTCGAAGAAGCGCGGTCGCAAGCGTCGACCGGTCTCTGCCGAGGCCCGCCGCGTCGCGGAGCTTGAGCGTGAGAATGCCCGGCTCAAGCATCAGCTGTACAAAGCCGAGACGATCATCGATGTCCAAAAAAAACTTTCCCGGCTGCTAGGGATCGAGCCGAGCGAGAGCCAGCCATGAGCGCTGTGGCGCCGCTGGCCGAGACGGTGGGGGTGCAAGCAGCCTGCGTCGCCTTGGCGGTCCCCAGAGCCACTTTCTATCGCCGCCGTCGGCAGCAGAGCGCAGGGCCGCAGCTATCAACGCGGCCTCGACCGCCGCTGGCATTGACGCCCGCTGAACGCCAGGAGGTCCTCGATGTGTTGCACTCGGAGCGCTTCGTCGACCGCTCGCCGCGTCAAGTCTGGGCGGCGCTGCTGGACGAGGATCAGCGCCATATCTGCTCGGTGCGCACCATGTACCGGGTCCTGGAGTCTGAGGGCGAGCTGCGCGAGCGACGCCGTCAGCGGCGTCATCCCAACTACACCAAGCCCGAACTGCTGGCCACAGGGCCGAACGAGGTGTGGTCGTGGGACATCACCAAGCTCAAGGGCCCGGTGAAGTGGACCCACTACTACCTTTACGTAATTCTGGACGTCTTCAGCCGCTACATCGTCGGCTGGATGCTCGCCTGCCGCGAGTCCGGAGGGCTCGCGAAGCGGTTGATCGCCGACAGTGTTGAGAAGCAAGGTGTTGAGCGAGATCGACTTACCTTGCACTCGGACCGCGGTTCGAGCATGACATCCAAGCCAGTGGCTCTACTGCTGGCCGATCTCGGGATGACACGGTCGCTGAACCGGCCCTACACGAGCAACGACAATCCGTTCTCTGAGGCCCAGTTCAAGACGCTCAAGTACCATCCGAGCTTTCCCGACCGCTTCGGATCACTGGAAGATGCACGAGCATTCTGCCGCTCGTTCATCGGCTGGTACAACACGCAGCACTACCACACAGGACTCGGCTTGTTGACGCCAGAGACCGTCCACTACGGCCTCACGGCCTCAGTACTGGAGCAACGTCGAGAAGTCCTCGCCGCCGCCTCAGCCGCTCATCCAAGCCGCTTCAAGCGGCGAGCGCCGGCTTTGCCGGAGCCCAGTGACAAGGTCTGGATCAACCCGCCGACCACCGCCGCCAGCACTGACCCAGTCGATACCGAGAACGTAGTGACACACCGCGTACACAACGACGCACCAGGCGAGACCCCTGGCTGCGCGCCCTCGCTGAAAGCGATGGTGCCGGAGCCACTACCGATTCCGTACTAATTCCCAGAAGAAAGTGTCTCACTTTCATTGACACATTCCGGAGCTGCGACAGGGGCAATCGCTATTGCGGCCCTAAGTGCGCTCGTCAGGCTCGCCTCAAGGCCCACCTTGAAGCGAATCGGCAGCACCAGGCAACCCACCGGGGGCGTAAATTACAGCGGGCACGCCAGGCTCACTACCGCGCGCGCCAGCGTCGCGTGACGGATCACAGTGACAGCTCAATGGACAAGACGGTGTCCAAGCTACCCCAAGCGCCGAGCAGCTGTCTTGCCACGCAGTTCGGTTGGACCCAAAAGGGCGTGTTTTGTGTGAACGTCGCTTTTCTTACCCTACCCGTCCAGTCTTCAGGCGACCTTTTGCTGGTCGGCGCCCACCAGCGAGAGACCTTCGAAATCGAGGTGCCAGCCAATTCGGGAGAGGTGCCGGGAGAGGTGCCAGCCAATTCGGGAGAGCTCATCCTCAGTGTCGAAGGCGACCCCAATGGCTTCTTCCTCTGGGGTGCGCCAACCTTCGTCCCAGCCGGCGGCAGCGAGTTGCCGTCGCTGGTGCTGATCACCCTCGACACTACCCGCCGCGACGTACTCGGGGCCTACGGTGGAGCGCCGGGCCTGACCCCGGCCTTGGACGCCCTGGCCGCCGAGGCGACGGTCTTCGAGCGCGCCTATGCCCCCTCCTCCTGGACCCTGCCCTCGCACGCTTCGATCTTCACCGGCCTCTACCCCTCGCGCCACGGTGCTGGGGTCGCTGGCGATCATCTCGAAGGACGCTTCACCACCGTCGCCGAGCTGCTGCGGCAGCGGGGCTATCTGACCGCCGGATTCGCAGGCGGCTTGCTTTCCTCCTACCGCTTCGGCGTTGCCCAAGGGTTCTCCCTATTCCGCGACCCGACCGGTTTCGAGTCCTCGGCCGACGAGATCAACAGCCATGCCCGCAGCCTGTTGGCCGACAGCGGTGAGCAGCCCTTGTTCTTGTTCATCAACTACTTCGACCCCCACTTCCCTTACGCCGCCCCGAAGGGATTCCGCGCCGCCCAGCAAGTCGATCAGAAGATCGCCAGCGTCCAAGGTCCCGAGCTGTGGCTTGCAGCCCTGGCCGGCTCCAGCGAAGCCTGGTTGCGAGTCACCGCCGGTGAGGTCGCCCACAGCGCCGAGGCCCTCGACGCCTTGGGCGCCGCCTACCGCGCCGAAATCGCCTTCACCGACCAACAGCTCGGCAAGCTCTTCGACGACCTGCGGCGCAACAATCGTTGGCAAGACAGCCTGATCATCGTCACCGCCGACCACGGCGAATTGTTGGGGGAAGGAGGGCACGTCTCCCACGCTGCCCGTCTCGATCCCGAGTTGGTCGAAGTGCCGCTGATTATCAAATGGCCCGGCCAGCAGCAAGGCGCCCGGCGCGACCAACTAGTCTCTCTGGTCGACCTCTTCCCCACCCTGCTACGCGCCGCCGGAATCGAGCTACCCGAGAACATCGACGGCCTGCCCCTACAAGCCGCAAAAGCCCTCGAAAAGCGCTCCGCCGTGTGGATGGAAGAGCACGACAGCGACTTCCACCGCTTGCCCGAGCGCATGCGCCACGGCGCCGACGCCTACGGCCGCCAAGAAAAAGCCTTCCGCCAAATCGCCTGGGAAGACGGCACCCTCTGCGCCCGCGGCGGCACCGGCGCCTGGCGCCCCACCCCCTGCCCGCCCACGGACCCCGAGGGTCGCCAGCTCTTCGACCAGGCCGGCGCCGACGCCTGGCGCGCCCAGGCCACCCGCATCGGCCTCAGCGATGAAGAACGCAGCAAGCTGCGGGCGTTGGGTTATTTGCAGTAGCAAATTCAGGCACTTCCTGGGGGATCCGCCACTCCACTTGCGCTGTAGTCGGTGAACTCACCGAGGAGGTTGCAAGACATGACATTTTGGGCTTTTTTTGGTTCGCGGATCCGCTGCGGGACGCTGGTCTCCTTCGGTGCCTTCCTTTGTCTGTCAGTCACGGCTTGTGTGCCGCTGGCACAGTATCGCTTGCCGGTTGCGGAGTATCGTCTGCTCCAAGAGGAGCTGGCGGCGGGAGAAGCTGTGCCCAAGAAGCGAAGGCGAATGCGGCCTGCTCTGGTGACCTGCCCGGCGACGATCGCCGACCACGGTAAGCTATTCACTCCTCAACAGCGGGGCTGCCTGCCGACGAGCGACTTCAGCAAGGACAGAGCGGCTAACGGCGAGCCGAAACCTTGGCGCTACCACCTGGCGGTGGTGGAGTTCGACGATCAAGGTGAGTTCTGGAACCGCGACCAGCTGGATCTAGACCTGCAATGCCTGCTCTACCAGCTAACCGGGGAAAAAGATGTGGAGCGCAACAAGATTTGCCAGAAGCTGGTGATCCCCACCGCGCCCGACAACCTTGGCATCCGGCCAGCCATCGTGATGGTCTACGTCCACGGCTGGAAACACAACGCTTCGCCGCGCAACGAGGACCGGGGCGGAAACCTTTCCAGCTTTCACGATGTTCTGGCAAGAACTGCCAGCGCAGAGACTCAACGCGCCAAGATCTGCCAAAATAGCAAGGAAAATGGAAGGTGTGAGATTGCGCGGCGAGAGGTCGTCGGAATCTACCTCGGTTGGCGCGGCAAGAGTTTCGTTGGCATTCCGCTCTTGCAGGAGTTCACAATCTTCAACCGTCGGCAGGCCGCAGAGCGCGTCGGAAGGGTCGCCGCTTCCCACGCAATTCATCGGATCGGCAACTGGACGAAAGATTTCAACGAGAATTCTCTTTCGGTCTTGGTCGGTCATTCGCTGGGCGCGGTGATCCTCGAGAACATCCTGACTCGCTCCTTGACGGCCGAAAGCGACGAGCTTCAGGAACTGCTCCCGGCTGACCTCGCTATTCTGATTAACTCGGCCAACGAGGCCATACTGGCACAGCAGGTGGTCGACACCCTCGGCCCCCCAGCACCTCGCGCCATCGATGCTTGGAAACAAATGGAGATCCCTCTAATCGTCTCCCTCGCTTCGCCCGGCGACAAGGCCGTGCGCTACTACTTTCCGCTGAGCCAGAAATTCAAGACCTTATTCAAGCACTTCAGGGATCCGGAGCAGAGATTTCTCTACACCCACACCCCCGGCTTCTCAAAGCTACCTTCTTTGGTCAGCCACAAGGTGACAGATCATCACGAGGGGCCGCCGTTCGAGCTTCCCGTCTGGAGCACCGCTCCCTTACCAACCGTGCACCTGGCAAAGACTGCCTGCTCCCCACCCACAGCAGCAGACGTGGAAAGTGCAGCAACGACGTCGAGAAAGAAACTTTTCACGCGCCATGAGAAGTTCTACAAGGATCGACTACAATCTCTCGAAGAGAGAGTGTCGGACGAGACTACAGAGGATGTCCCTCGATGTATCGAACACATAAACTACACGGACCAGAGCGGCCAAAACTGGATAATCGAACGCAGCAAGGACACCCTGAACCTATCTCCTTATTGGGTGATGACGGTCGATCATAAAATCGTGCGAAAACACACTGACATCTTCAACGATGAGGTAGTCGCTCTGATTGGCACCCTGATCAATCTGAAGCGCCTACGGGTCCGCATCGACGACCCAACGACGGTTGCCCAAGGGCTCGACCCTTGACCCAAGGAGGTGCCAGAGTGCGCTAAACTGGCGGCACTCGCCAGTCACGCTAGAAATCTCCCCAACCGTGGACGCGGTCTACCAAAGTCGATAGGCTATTGACTCGCTGGGGAGGAAAATCATGCGAAACTATCGAGCCACTGGGAAAAGCAATCCTCTAGCTTTGTTCTTCAGCTTCGCCCTGGCACTGCTGACCGGGCAGTCTGGCGCCGAAGATCCGCCAACGGCCACCCCCGAACTTCCTGCCGCACCAGCTCAGAATATCCACCTGTACCAGCAAGAGTTCGCCGGCTCTTACCCAAGCAAGCACCGCCCTCGACCGCCACCAAGTCCTGGTCTATCGTCGCCGCTCCCAGCGAGGTGAAGGTCTTCAACGGTCATGATCTGGCGGTGTGGGCCTACAACGGACAGGTTCCCGGCCCGACCTTGCGCCTTCGCCTGGGGGAGACGGTCCGGGTCGAGTTCACCAACAAGCTACCGCAGTCTTCGACGATTCACTGGCATGGGGTGCGGGTGCCCAACGCCATGGATGGGGTTCCCGATGTCACCCAACCGCCGGTGCCTGCCGGCGGCAGCTTTGTCTATGAGTTCACGCCCAAGGACGCCGGCACTTTTTGGTTTCATCCCCATGTGCGCAGCGCCGAGCAGGTCGAGCGCGGTCTCTACGGAGTGTTGATTGTCGAAGACGCCAAGCCCGCTGCCTACACTCAGGATGTGCTGTGGGTGCTCGACGACTGGCTGATCACCCGCGACGGTGTGATCGACCCGAATTTCGTCACCCGCCGCGACCTGGCCCACGACGGGCGCTGGGGCAACGTGGCGACGGTGAATGCACGCACCGACCAGGTCTTGACTGTCAAGGCCGGCGAGAGAATCCGCCTGCGGCTGGTCAACGCTGCCAATGGCAGGGTCTTCAAGCCGGACTTCTCCCAACTCGATGCCCAGGTCATCGCCGTCGACGGTATGTACGTCGCGGCTCCCTTCGATCCCCAGGAATTCGAACTGGCTCCCGGCAATCGGCTCGACCTCGACATCCGTTTCACCACAGAGCAGGCTGGAGAGGAATTGGCGATCATCGATCGCTTCACCCGTTCAGCCTTTCGCATCGCGCGCATTCGGATTCTGCAAGAGCTGGTCGAAACGCCGTCGTTTCCATCCCCGGCCCAGGCATCTATTCCCGCTTGGCAGGGCGCTGAGCTGGCGGAACCTGATTTGCAATACCTGCTCAACGCCGAAAGAGGCGGCGAATACGGCCTCCAATGGACGATGAATGGAGAAGCCTACCCCGAAGTCTCACCCGGTCTGCTGAGCACCGATCGCTGGGCCAAGATCCGTTTCATCAACGCCTCGGCTCGCTTGCACCCGATGCACATCCACGGCCTGTTCTTCAAATTGCTGAGCCGCAACGGCCAAGCGGTGAACGAGCCCTTCTGGCGCGACACGGTCTTGGTCCACTCCCGCGAGACCATCGAAATCGGCACCGTGCCGATGGACGAGGGCCGCTGGCTGATGCACTGCCACATCCTCGAACACGCCGCCGCTGGGATGAAGACCCTCCTCGATGTGAAGCCGGCGGTCGCCGATATCCCTCGCTGATTTCGGACGAAGTCCCACTCGATTTGTTGCTGATGGACAGACTGGTAGACTGGATGAGGTTCTAGTCGCGGCTGCCAAGGAAACGGAGGAATGCGATGACCCATGTCAATATTCAGTTTGCCACCGACATCTTCGCGGCGCTGCGCAAGTCTCCGGACGAGGTGGCCACCGAGATGCGTCTTGCGGCGGCGCTCCTGTGGTACTCCCGGGGATTGGCCTCCCAGGGCAAAGCAGCGGAGATCGCTGGATTGAGCAGGTCCGCTTTTATCGATGCGCTGGCAGACAGCGAGATTTCGGCCAACCAAGAAACTGCCGAAGATCTCGACGAGGCCCTGGCGCGTGCCTAGGACGTTTGTCGTCAACGCTTCCCCGCTGATCCTCCTCGCTCGCATTCAACGCCTCGACCTACTCGCTGCTGTCGCAAGAACTGTGCTTGTACCGGGAGCGGTAATGCGCGAGGTCGAGGCTGGGAATGAGCGCGACGGTGCCGGTACCGCCGTCTGCGGGTTCGGCACCCTCCAGGTCGTCCCTGACATCGAGCTTCCGGAAGCGATCCAAGTCTGAAACCTCGGTGCCGGCGAGTCTCAGGTGATCGCACGGATACTGAAAATCGAGAAAGGCGAGGCAATTCTCGATGATCGAGCAGCACGGCACTGCGCCCGCGGTCTTGGAATCTCGGTGCTGGGTACGCTTGGGCTGACCATCACCTGCCGCCGCCTCGGGCTGATCCCTGCTGCCCGTCCACTTCTCGAGACCTTGAGAAGCGCCGGAATGCGCCTCAAGCCCTCGCTGATGGAAGTTGCTCTGGAAAAAGTTGGAGAGTCCAGGCGAGACTGATGATGGCCAAACCCGCCGGGTGCCGCCCGAGCTTCCGGCGGCACCCGTCTGACTTCAACCGCCGCCGCCCACCGGCGCCGGTACGAAGCGCTGGAAGGTGCGGCCACCCTGTAGCACCGACTGCGGCGTCAGGTGCAGCGGGTGGTAGCTGTCGCTCAACCACAAGGGCAGCTGGTCGGCATAGTAGGGACTGCCGAGGACTCCGCTGACCCCACCCGGGGTAACCTGGCGGGCATCTGGACCGGCGGGGGTCATCTCTCCTACAAAACGCCGCGCCGGGCCGGCGCCAAACATGAACTCGTTGACCCCATCGGCACGGGAACTGTGCGATGAAGCGTCAAGAGCACCGAACCCACCAGCCTTGGCGTAGCCCTGGAGAGCGTCCGACAGGTTGTCCGGCCCACCGGCCGCCGGTAAGTCGAAGGGACCGCCGAGGGGATGGTCGAAGACGATCCGGTGGAGGTAGCCCCAGCGGTAGTCGTCTTGCACGGTGGAGTTGGCGTAGGCGTCGGCGAAGGTGTCGCTGGCCAGCAGGTCGAGGGCGTCGCGCAAGGCGCCGAGTAGCGCCAGGTCGCGATTGACCTCTGGCGGTTGCGGCGGCCCTGGCCCTAGTCGCGGCACGAAGAAGTCGACGCCCGAGGCGCCGACTCCCTGGTTTTCGTCGAAAGTATCGAGCAGGTTGCGCAGGGCGGTCATCGCCAGCGCACTACCGGGGGCAAACTCATCGAGACCCAGGTTCTCCAGTGGCGGGTCGATCACCTGCTGCACGACTTGGCCGCGCCACACCGAGTAGATGGTGGCAGCGACGCTGGCGTCGATCTCGGCCTGGCTCGGCGGCGCCAGGGCGGTCGGATCGTCGCCCGGATCCCAGCCTTCGGTGATCCCGGTCGGAGTGCTGTAGTCCCAACCACGGAGACGAGCGATCGCCTCAACGATCTTCGGGTCGGCGCCCAGAGCGGCCAATCCTCCCGGTGCGCCCATCACCCCCGCGTTGGCGGCAGAGGCTAGCAAGAAGGGCACCAGAGCCTCCGCATCGAGCAACTGGTTGTTGCCCTGGAACGCGGCGATTTCATCGACCGACAGATCCACCCCCTGGCCGATGCTGCCGTCGATCAGGCGCTGCAAGCGACCCATGCGGAAACCGCTGGCGTAGCCCGGACTGAGGTAATACAAGCCACCACCGGGACGTACCTGGTTGAGAGCGTTGTTGTCAAGCGAGGTGCCCAGCGGATCGTTGTTGGCATTCAAGATGTAGTCAGACGAGGGATTGCGCACTTGCGGCATCTCGGCGTAGGGCAGAATCTCGAAAGGGAGGCTTTGCTGCGGTTGCGGATTAACCACCGGCAACCACTCGTGGGCCAGAGAGTGGGTGCCGTCGCGGATGAAGTAAGGCGGGATCCCTCCGTCCGGAAAATTCAGGTTCTGCAAATCTTCGCGGATCGGCATCTCGGCGCTGGTGAAGTAGGCGATGTTGCCGTCGATGTCGGCATAGCCGAAATTCTGCGAACCGACATCGAAATACTGCACCGCGGCGGCGAATTCATCGATGTTGCGGGCCATGCCGAAACCACGGAAAGCATCCAACTCGGTGGTCGGCCCCCAGCCGGTGTACTGCACGCTGAGGGCGGTCGGCGCCAGCGGATCGCTGAAATCGACCTGCACGATCGGTCCGTTGTTGCGCCGCGGCACGACCAAGGTAAGCCCACCGTCCAACGGGCCAAGGCCGGCGTCGACCAGATTGTCGTTGACCGCGTCGCCAACCAGGTTGACGAAGAAGGTCTGCGGGATCAGCACCAGCGGCTCGGTGTTGCCGTCGAAGATGGTGCCGATCGGCAAGCCGGTGTTGGGATCGACCACCAGCTGCTCTTGATAGACGTCGGTGACATCCATCGGGTGCACCGTGGCGCCCCAACAGATCCACGGGTTGCAGCCCAGGACGATCCCTGGAACGCCGGCAAAACCGATGCCGCTGACGTTGATCGGCAAGCCGTCCTCGGTACGCATCCGCACATGTGATTCGTAGAATGTCGACGGCGTGTCCAGGGCTAAATGAGGATCGTTGGCCAGCACCGGGTAGCCGGATTCGGTGCGACTGCCACCGAGAATCCACCAATTGCTTCCCTTGGGTGAATCACGCCAATCCAAAGCCTCCTTGAGCAGCGGTATGCTCTCCGCCTTGGCCTTGAAGCCACGGATCAACCTCAGGGTGCTCTCGCCCAGGTAGTTGGCTACCTTCAGCGGCGGGCTCGGCATCATCGCTGGGGCCGCGGGGCCCGGAGCATCGGGAATGGAGATCGCGGGATCGAACGGCGCGGTGCGGTAGAGATCTTCTGAGAACAGCGCCGCGCCGTCGAAACCGGCCGCCGCCCCCACCCCTTGGAAGGTCAGCAGAGCTTGGGTGAAATCGATGTCGTCAAGATCGAACGACAGGCCGAAGGCCAGTCCTTTGACTACCGCCAAGGAGTCAATCGGGCTCCAGGCCGGCACCTCGGTGATCTCCAAAGCGGCATACTCCGGCGGCAAAGCAGGAGTCGAGGCGAGCCAGGCATTGACCCCGGCGGCGTAGGCATCCAACCAGGCCCGGCTGGCATCCGTCAACGCCGGCAAGGAGGCCTCGGCGGCACGGCGCAATCCCAAATTACGCAGTTGGACATCCTGAGCCAACACCGCGTCGCCGAGAAGCTCAGCCAGGGTGCCACTGAAGGTGCGCCGCAGAGTGTCCATCTGGAAAAAGCGATCCTGCGCGTGGACGAAGCCCACCATGAACTGGCCGTCGGCCTCGGACAAGGCAAAAATATGCGGAATGTCGTTGCCATCACGACGCACCCGAGCGGGCCTTTCCAGCCCTGCCACGACGGCCTCGGGCAGCCGTAGCTCGACGTGAGTTTCCGCATTCGCCAGCGGCGGTGTGATCACCATTGCCGCTGCCATCAGGACGACCATCAGCAACACTCTGCATCGCATCATTAGGCTCCTTGCTCAATAGGCTGGTTGTCGACGGGCGAACTCTCCCCATGCTTACCCGCAAAAGTCCGCGCTCGCCTGACTGTTGTTGCAAACTGCCAAATCATAGCATCCGCCAACCGCGCTCTTGCGGCGCTATACTGCCGGCCCATCGCCCCGAGGTCGCCAACATGCCCAGCGTGGAAGAGAATCGCCAGTACTGGAATCAGGATTACGATTGGTCGCAAGGCGGCGAAGAGTGGTCGTGGCGCTGGGGCGAAAGCACGGTGCAGTGGCATGGAGTGCTGATGCCTCGCTTGGCCGCTTTTCTGCCCGCCGCCAGAGTGCTCGAGATCGGCCCCGGCTTTGGCCGCTGGACGGCCTTTCTCAAACAGCAATGCCAGCACCTCGCCCTGGTCGATCTGTCGCAGAAGTGCATCGATGCTTGCGCTCTGCGCTTCGCTAGCGACCCTCATCTGCAATACCACGTCAACGACGGCCGCAGCCTGAGCATGCTGGCGGACGGTTCGATCGACCTGGCCTTCAGTTTTGATTCTCTGGTCCACGCCGAGGCCGACGCCATCGGCGGCTATCTGGTGGATCTCGGCCGGGTGCTAGCTGCGGACGGAGTGGGCTTATTTCACCATTCCAACCTCGGCCAGTACCGGCGCTATTTCGCCCTGCTCGACCGGCTACCGGTCGACAAAATGAAGCTCTACCAAACTGGCCTGGTGGATCTGGATCATTGGCGCGCCCGCAGCCTGACCGCCGATCGCTTTGCCGAGTTGTGCCGCGCGGCTGGCCTGGTCTGCATCCGCCAAGAGCTGATCAATTGGGGCAAGAATCGCCGGCTGATCGACTGCATATCGCTGTTCACTCTTCCCGGTTCACGGTTTGATCAGCCACTACGGCGGATCCGCAACCGAGCCTTCATGCGGACGGCGGACCGGCTGGCGCTGAGCGCCGAGCACTATCGCCCGGCGACCAGCGGCTGAGCCGACAGCAGGCTCAACGAGTCATGTCAGGGGGGGTCGGCGGCGGCGGATCGCCGTAAGAACCCTGTTCGAGCTGTTCTAACAACACCTCGACCGCTTTCTCCAAGCTGGGATCACCGCCCTCGATCAGCCGCTCGGGCAAATCGATCACCTCGATATCCGGGCTCACCCCCTCGTTCTCGACCACCCATTTGCCTTCGCGATCATAAAAGCGAAAAGTCGGCGGGAGCACCGTCCCGCCATCGGCCAGCGAGGGCGCTCCCGAAATACCGATCAAGCCACCCCAGGTGCGGGTGCCGATCAAGGTCCCCAGGCCCGCCTGGCGGAAGTAGTAGGGCAAGGCATCGCCACCGGAGGAGGAATAACCATTGATCAACATCGCTTTCGGCCCATCGTGAGCAAAGTTGGGAGTGCGCATAGCTTTGACGTCGCGCCGTGCCCACAGGGACATGGTGCGCCGCGTGAGGTACTCGATCATCCGATCGGGAATGAAACCGCCACCGTTGTAGCGATCGTCGATGATCAGGGCTTCTTTCCGCGCCTGGGCGTAGAACAGCTTCTGCAGCATGCGATTGCCGTCGAAGGCGGTATTGGGTAGGTGGATGTAACCGATGCGGCCACCAGAGAGGCGGTCGGTCATCGCCATCCGCTCCTGGACCCAATTCAGATAGCGCAAGTCACCTTCAAAACTGATCGGTTCGACGTCGACCTGCCGTGCATCGGCGGTCGTCGGGGCGGCCGACAGCGACAGACGGATCAGCTGATCGGCCTTGCCCTCCAACAAGCGGTAGGGATTGTCGGCGGTGGTCAGGGGCTGGCCATCGATGGCCAACAAGTAGTCGCCGACCTTGGCATCCACCCCCGGCTCGGTGAGCGGTGAACGGTAGCGGCTGTCCCAGTTTTCACCGGCGTAGATGTGGGAGATGCGGTAAAAGCCGCTGTCGTCGGCTTCCAACTCGCAGCCCAGCATGGCCCCTGGGACGCGATCCACCGAGGGTTCGTCGCCGCTCTGGACGTAGGAGTGACCAGATTCGAGTTCACCGATCAACTCGCCAAAAATGAAGTCGAGTTCACCGCGATGCGACACATGGGGCAGCAGCTCGGCGTAGTGCTCGCCCATCGCCGGCCAATCGAGGCCATGCATTTTGGCGTCGTAGAACAGGTCCCGCACCACCCGCCAGCCATCGCGGTAGAGCTGCCGCCACTCGCGAACCGGATCAAGCTTGACCGTTAGCGGCGATAGATCGAGCTGCCCATCACCTGATTTGGCGCCTGCTTTGGCGGCCACCAGGAAGATCTTGCCGCCACTTTGGTAGGCCAGCTTTTTGCCATCAGCCGACACGTCGTAAGAGCTGATCCCTTGCACAACGCTCGCCGCCTTCTTTTCTTTCAAGTCATAGCGCATCAAGTTGGGCGGTCCCGAACCAGCGAGAGCGACGAAGTAAAGGGCGCCCTCGCGGGCCAACAAACCGCCGTAGCCACCGGCTTCAATTCCAGGCAGGGCGATGGTGCGGGCAACGAAACCCTCGGGCTCGATACGCAAAGCCTCCGCGGCCATTTCCACTGAGTCTTTGTCTTTCTTGCCCTTGCCTTTCTTCTCTTTGTCAGCCGGTTCCCCCCCTTCCTCTTCTTGCTCTTCCGCCGGTTCCTCTTCGTCGCTCTCACGGGGAAAGAGGGGCGGCGCCTGGGGATCGAGAGCGGCGGCGTAGACTCGCGTGGCGCGGTCGTAGATGAAGTTGAATTCGAAGGCGCTGAAGCTCAGGTTGTAGTCTCGACTACTGAGAAAGAACAGGTGTTTGCCATCGGCGCTCCACACCGGCTCACGGTCGGTGGTCATGCCGTCGCCTAACTGCATGCTCTCGCCACTGTCGAGCGAGTAGACGGCCAAGCCGCCGAGCAAGGACTTGGGGTGCTCTTGCTCGTAGGCCAACCAGTGGCTGTCCGGCGACCATTCGTAGCTGCCGATGTTGCCCACCCGGCCGCGGGCGACGTTTGCGACCTGCCCTTCTTCGACCGCGACCGTGCGCAGCCAGCGCTCACTGTCACTAAAGGCGAGGTGTTTTGAGTCCGGGCTCCACAGTAGGCCATCGGGCCACCCCTCCAGGCCGTCGGTCAGTTGCCGTGGCTCGCCACTGCCGTCCTGCGCCAGCAGGTAGATCTCGTACTCGCCGCTGGCGTCTGAGAAGTAGGCCAGCAGGAGGCCGTCGGGCGACCAGGCAATGTTGCGCTCACGATGATCGGGGCTGTGGGTCAAACGGCGAGTGGGGCCGTTCTCGGCCGGTACCGAGAACAGCTCGCCGCGAGCACTCACCGCCACCCGAGCACCGGATGGCGAAACGCTGAAGTCCTCGAGGTTCGCGCTCAAGTCGACAAAGCGCGGCGCGGTATGCGGCAAAGCGGCCTGCAAGTGAATTTCGAGCTGCCGGCTGTCACCGCTGGCGAAATCCAAACGGTGCAAGTAGCCACCGTTCATGAAGACGATGCTCTCCGGTCCCTGGCTCGGCCAAAGCACGTCCCAAGCCTCGAAATGGGTCTCTTGCTCAAGCGCCCGGCTGCCGAGATCGAAGGAGTAGAGATTGAGCTTATCGGCCCGATCCGAGGTGAAATAGATCTTCCCGCCGGCCCACATCGGGAAGTTGTCGGTACCCCGGTCTGAGGTCAAGCGGGTCGAGGAATTAGCCTCGAAGTCGTAGATCCAAACATCTTGAGCACGCCCTCCGCGGGTGCGTTTCCAAGTGCGGAACTCGCGACTGATCGGGGTGTAGGCGAGGCGCTTGCCGTCGGCCGAGAAGGATGCCGAGCCACCTTCCAAAAGCGGCAGCGGGGTCTCCAGGCCGCCCGCGGGATCGACCAGGAAGTAGCGCCCCACCCGACGACCGAAGGGTGTGCGGTTCATGCGCACCAAGATCTTGCCTTCGGGGGTCCAGCCTTGAATCCAATTGTCCCAACCACCCCGTGGCGGCATCTGCCCAACATCGGTGTAGAAGGTCAGCTGGTGGGCCGCACCGCCAGCCGCCGGCATCACCCACACCTGCCGCGATCCACTGTGCTCGGCGGTGAAGGCAATCCACTGACCATCGTCAGAGATCTTTGGGAACAGCTCTTGGCCGACGTAGGAGGTCAACTGACGAGCCACCCCGCCAGCCACCGGGGCGCGCCACAAATCACCGCTGTA
This sequence comes from Candidatus Multivoradales bacterium, assembly GCA_965248925.1. Lineage (GTDB taxonomy): Bacteria > Acidobacteriota > Thermoanaerobaculia > Multivoradales > J023 > CBDFLE01. Next base: position 1,724,429 of record CBDFLE010000006.1, read on the forward strand.
GACGAACACCACGAAATCCCGGTGGATGTCCGGAAAACGCAGTAGACGAGCCTCGGTAGAGACCTCCTCCGTAGCTGCGGCTGGGGCAAGCGCCGCCGGCCAGGCGAGCAGGACGATGACGAGCAGGGCCCGGAGCTGGTTTCTTCTCAACATGAAATCCCCTTGACGCTTCGCACAGGCCGCCCAAAAGGGCCTCTAGATGTTCGATGATTTGTCACAGTGCGGACACCTCAGAAACGCACAGCGCCGGCCAAGGTTGCACTGAGGTGGTCGCTAACAGTCGAAAAATCTCACACCGGCGAGGCGAAAACAACCGGCAGCGGCATCAAAGGCGCGACCAGCAGCGATCTAGGTCTGAATCGATGGCTGCAACCCCTGCGCTTACATACACTTGCGGCCCCGCCGAGAGACGAGGCCGCAGATACAGTGAAACTAGGTGAAACTAGGTGAAACTAGACCGATGATCAAGGAGCGAAATCGACCCCATACTGATCCGAGACCGATCGCTCGGCCATGAAATGGTCGAACACCACCTGCCCGCTACCGGTCTGAATGAAGAAACTCTGGAACATCCCCAACTGCCAGTAGTCGAACATCTCGCTGGAGTTGTCGAGGTTGTAGATCGAAGTCAGGGTCGAGGTCGATTCGCTGGTGATCATACTACCGTTGCTGAGTTTGGCATGGAACTGCCCCAAGCCCGAGGTGGTGAGCGAGCCCGATACCCAACTGATCTCGAGAAACTGCGGACTGGTCGCATCGAATGGCACCAGTGAAGAAACCACCGCACCACCCGTCTGGCTGACTACGTATTGAAGAAGAAACTCGCCACCGACCTTGTTGACCACGACATCGACCAGCGAGGGGCCGGTCGCGTAACCCTCGCTGAGCCGGAAGATGTGGAAATCAGAGCCGCCGCCAGCGACCACACCACCAAGGTCGATGTAGAAGGAGAAGGTACCGTAGCTCTCGGCGATGATGTCGTCGCGACAATTGAGCGGCGGGATCGGGCAGCCAGAACCACTACCACCACCCGCGACCACGATACCGTCATCGCCCTGCATCTCCGCATGGCCACCCATGGTGTGGATATCGACCGCCATCGAGCCGCTACCAACTAGCGCCGGGGAGTTGGTCCAGTGCACCGGCCCACTCGGCACCCAGAACAGGTCATAGAACAGGGGATCTTCGAAGTCGGCAAACATGAAAATGGTATGCGCTTCGACCGCATCCGCCTGAGTCTTTGCATGTACTTCATGGCTAGAAGTGACCGTCAATGACACGTCGAAAGTTCCAGGCGTTTCATAGACGTGGATCGGATGTTCCTCGCTGCTGGTCTGCCCATCACCAAAGTTCCACAGATAGACCAGCCCCGAGCCACTGACCGTCGACTCGTTGGTGAACTCCACGCTCAAGGGCGCCAGGCCCATGTTGTTCTCTACTGAGAAGTTGACCAGGCGACTCTGCTGCTCACCCTTGACTGCCGCGGCCGATGGCACCGACAGCAAGACCCAAAAACTTAACCCTAAAGCGCCCATGCGCAAAGCTTGCTTAGCTCTCATAGTAAATCTCCTGCTCTCTACTATCGACACAGTGATTCGAACCGACAACCAATGTCTGGTTCATCACGGATTGATCAAGTCGTTCTGGAACTGTGCGGGCACTGTACGGCGGACGGTGAATTGGTCGAGAAACAGTCGACCGCCACCGTGCAATGGAAAGAAGCTATCGAACATACCTAGGCGCCAGATATCGAAGCCTTGGTCGTGGTTGTCGATGTTGAAGACTGAGACCATTTGCCCAGCGTTGTTGCTCAGTATGCCAGTCCCCACAACCTGCAATTCAGCATGGAATTGGCCACTGGCGCTCTGCATCGCACGGCCGGCCATCCAAGACAGTTCGAGTTCATAGGTCGTGTTGGCAGAGATCGTCCCGGTGGTCGCCGCTAGCGCCTGCCCGTTCTGGTCGACAACGTATTCGAGGTAGAAATTGCCGGAGGCCTTATGCACCAGAACTTCGACCAACGAAGCCCCGCTTTCGTCGCCCTCGAAAAGCTGGAAGATCCGAAACCAGGCTCCATCTTCAGCTTCGACCTCGGCCAGAGAGAATCTAAACGAGAAGATGCCATAGGGCTCATCCTGATTGAAGACAAAGCAAGGAATGGTGGGAATTGGGCAGCCGCTGCCACTGCCACCCCCGGCAACTACCATGCCGTCATCGCCTTGCATACGCTCTGGAAACCAGAGTCCGTTAGCGAACTCGATAGCGACCGCGAGGCCACCCACACCTAACAACGCCGGGCTGTCGGTCCAGTGCAATGGACCTCTGACATCGTCCCAAAGGTCGGCGTAGGTATTTTCGTCCTCGAAATCGGCCAGCATGATGAGGTTCTGGGTCTGGACAAAGCCGCGGCGGGTACCCGAGAACGAACCGCCGGCGGCGCTGGTAATAGTCAGGGTGACATCGAACATGCCCACCGAGGTGTAGGTATGAACTGGGTTCTCTTCGCTACTGACCGCACCGTCACCAAAGTCCCAGCGATAAGTCAGCCCAACAGCTTGCAGAATCGTGTTGTTCTGGAAAGCCACCGCCAACGGAATCGAACCCGAGGAGTTGGTGGCCGAGAACTGCACCCAGGTGTTACTGGAAAAGCCAACCGCCGAAACCGCGGCGACCAGAAAAGTCCAAATTGAGAACCCCAGTAGTAGTGTGCGGAAGACTTGTTGTTTCTTCATCATCGTAATCTCCATGTCTCCGTCTATCGAAAAGCCCTATCGGCATATCTCCCTTGCAAAAACATGCTGCTCTAACATACTGCAAGGCGCGCGCCAACCTATCCCTATCTAGCTACGGAAGAGCAACTGCCATTATTCTCAGCGTTTGCGAGTCTATTTAGAAGGCTGCGGCCAGTACATTAGTGAAAAAAGGGCGCGATTTCGCGCCTTCGAAGCGCGATTTCGCGCCTTCCCTCGATTTTCACCCAGATGACTTTAGTCACTCACTCTGAACCGCGAGCCCATGGCGGTCGATCCGCCGTCGCAGAGCATCGCGGGAGATGCCCAACAAGCGTGCCGCGGCCACCAACTTACCGCTACTGCTGGCCAGCGCCCGCTCGATGGCGTGGCGCTCGATGCCAGCTAGATTGAAGTCGCCGCGTTGATTCTCCGCCTGCTGCTGCGCGCTCTGCTGGCGCGGACTGCTGCTCAGCAAATAGGGAGGTGCCCCCGAAATGGTCGGCGATAGAAGAGAGGAGTCAAGCGGCTGAGATTCATGGCAAGCGTAGACCAACCGCCTGATCTCGTGCTCGAGTTCGCGCACGTTGCCCGGCCAGTCGTAGTCCATCAGCTTGCGCAGCAGTTTGACCGTGACCCCGCGAATCGGCTTGCCGATTTCGCCGGCGAAGCGCCGAATAAAGTGCTCCACCAACACCGGCACATCGTCGCGGCGCTCCCGCAATGGCGGTACGCACAGGGTGAAACCCGCCAGGCGATAGTAGAGGTCGGTGCGGAAGGTACCCTCCGCGGTCCGAGCTTGGAGCTTGGTGTTGGTGCAGGAGACCAGGCGAACGTCGGTCTTGATCGGCATTCCACCCACCGGGTGAATCTCCTTCTCCTGCAAAGCGCGCAGCAGCTTGGCTTGCAACCGGGTCGACATATCGCCGACCTCGTCGAGCAGTAGAGTGCCGCCGGCGGCGAGTTGGAATTTGCCCTGGCGAGCGGAGACTCCGGTGGCCACGCCCTTTTCGATGCCGAAGAGCTCTGCTTCGAGCAGGTCGGCGGGAATAGCGGCGCAGTTGATGGCCACGAACGGTCCGTCTACCCGCGCTGAGGAGACGTGGAGAATACGCGCCAGATACTCCTTGCCGACCCCGGTTTCGCCGGAGATCAAGACCGGCAGATCGCCGACCACCAGGGGCTCCATCTGCGCATAGAGCGCGGTCATTGCCGCCGAAGTACCGACGACATACCCTTCCGGGAAGTGTAACGATCCCAGTTTGCTCGGTTGCTCGGCCACCGGCGGGCCAGGCACCCGAGTCCGCAGACGATCGATCCAGCGCACCGCCGAACGCAAGAGGGCCTCGCCCGTTCGGCCGATGTTCTTCTCACCGACCAGTAGGAGGCCAAAGAAGACCCCGTCGGGTCGCTCCACTAGAGCACCCGCGACCGCCGGCTTGCCAGCGGTTCTGAAACTCTCGAAACGCTCGCGCTGACCACGCTCCTCACGCTGCTGCAGATGCTCTGCCCAGGCTGCTCGGCCAGCTTCCAAGGCACCGTCGTCGAGCTCTCCAGCGGAGGTCAGGACAGTGGTTTCGCCAACCGGCGGAATCTCGACCAGAAATGCAGCCAACAGATGAAGAGTCTGCACCAATTCGGTCAGGGCGCCGCCGAGGTCGGCATTCGGTGCCAGGCAGAGGCGCTCGCCGAGACGCTCCACCAATTGCAGCCAATACAGGGGATCGAGCCGCCGCGAGCCGCTGATCACTCGGGTGGTGTCGCGGGCCGGTGCGGTGGACGGTTTGGCGAAGGCGCCCAACGACACTTCGAAAGCGATCTCGGCATCTTGGGAATCGACCTTCGCCAACCGCAGCCGGACTCGGCCAAAGCCCAGTTCGTCGCCGGGCACCACCGCCGCCGACCGCACTTGGCGACCGTTGACGAAAGTGCCGTTCTTGCTGTCCAGATCGCGCAAGGTGATGCTCGAGCTGCCCACCCGCAGCGTTGCGTGGTAGCGCGAAACACCGCTTTCGGCCAAAACTACTTCGTTACTCGGCGCGCTGCCCAGGCGGTTTTCACCAAAATCCAGTTGGTAGCTGGCCGCGCGGCCCTCGACTCTACCGCTCAGACGGAACCCCGCCAGGGCTGGTGTCGGGTGATCGGCCGACCCGCTCATCCGCCACCTGTCGAGCCATGCTCTGCCAACCAATTAGCGATCCGACCCGCCTTGAACTCACCCCTGGTGCCCAGGCCGCGATAGCTGGCCGCAGCTTGCTCAGCTTCGACCAAGGCGCGGTCGTGCTCGCCGCGGCGCCAGAAAAGTCGAGCCAGTGCACTGCGAGCGTCGCCCACATATTCGCCGGTCGGGCTCTCGCTGACCAAGAACAAGTCCAGGGAGCGCTCCAGGGCCTCGCGAGCCGCGGCGTCTCGGCCAAGTTTTTCGAGCGCCTCACCGACCCCCAGCAGCGAGTCTGACCACCAGAGATGACTCGGCTCGTACCAGGCCTCCGCCAAGCGGTGGGAGCGACGCGAAAAATGCAACCCCTCGCGTGCCTGCCCAGCCTCGGTGAGGGTGCGGCCAAGATTGGACAGCAGACCGACCCGCTGCTTCTCGTGTTCGTTCTCGATCGACTCGCGAATCGCCAGCGCCCGGCGGAAATAGCTCACCGCCTGGGAATACTCGCCCCGCGCCCAATGCACTAGAGCAATGTTGTTCAGCGGCCGGCTGATCTCGCGCGCATTGCCAAGCAGCTCGGTGATCGTCAGGGCTTGGCGGTGCATCTCGAGGGCCTCCTGCCAACGCGACAGGGAACTCAAGCTGAGTCCCTGGCTGGTCAATGCCCGCGCCACAATGTAGCTGTTTTCACCATGCTTATCGATCAGTTTTGGCAACGCCCGCTGCTGCAGCTCGATGGCCTCTTCGTAGCGACCGATGAGACGCTTGGCGATGCCCAGATTGGATTCGGCCAAACCAACGTCGGGATGGTCGGGCCCAAGGCGGGCTCGACGAATCTCGAGCACCGCGGTCTGGTTTTCAATCGCCGCCGCCAACTCGCGCCGCTGCAAGTAGATGGCGCTGAGCAACTCGAGCACAAGAGCGGTATTGATCTCCTGATCGCCAAAGACTTGGCGCACGCTCTGCAACGCCTCAAGCGCGACCTCCTTGGCACGCTCGGAATTGCCGGCAGCGAGTTCGAGCAATGCCTCCTGGCGCTTCAGGTGTACCACCTGGACTGCCCCGCCGGCGCGGCGACGGGTGACCCCCTCGATCAACTCGAGATAGCGCTCGGCTTCGCCGCGACGGTCGAGGCGATTGCCCAGCAGATGAACCAATTCCAGCATGGCGTTGATCCGCACCGTCAGCAGACCGCCTTCGTCGGCCAGACTGGCAGCCCGCACCAAAACGTTTTCAGCCTCTGCGTACTGGCTGGTCCCGATCAACGCCCGACCGAGTTCGAAATAGGCAACGCACAGGCCCGGCGGATAGTCGACCCCGTCGCCTTTGGCGACCGCGGCCCGACCCAGCTCCTCCGACTGCTGATACTTGCCAGCAGAATATTGCGCCTTGGCGGCAACCGCTAGTTCCTCGACGGCGGCAATCTGGCGCCGCACCCCCTGATCCGCGGGCAGCGGCGTCTGCGCGTTCAAGCCTTCGATGTCGGCACAGCCGGCCACCGGGCTGAGGCTGTTGATTGCCTTGACCGAGGTCTCCAAGATCTGCCGGTCAGCATGGGCAAACAGGCCGATCAAGGCGTCGAATTCGCGCCACCGACCCTCGAGACAGATCATCCGCCGATCGAGCAACTCTTCGCTCTGTTCGCCCCGCAGACGAGTCGCCGCGCAAGCCTCTTGGTGGCCGCTGGCCCAGCGCTCGCCATAACGGTCGAGCAAGCTGCTGACCCGATTCCAGGTGTCGGCGGCAAACGGCGCCGCGGTGACCAAGAAAGCCGTGCGCACCGCTTCGCGACGGCTCCCATTCCATATTTCTTGCAGCCGGGTTTCGGCACCCGAGCACAGCTGGACGCGACTCTGCTGCAGCAAGTACAGACCGAGAAAAGCGACAGCCCCCAGCAGCAGCCCACCCCCCACCAACCCCCATCGCCGGTAGCGAGCTGAAGGATCCTCGGTCAGCCCTTGCAGCAAGGCTTGCATCGAGGGATAGCGTTTCTCAGGCTCCAGCTGCAAACCGCGCAACAGCACTCGCCGCAACCACAAGGGCACCTTTGATCCCACCGCCGGCTCGCGCACTCCGCCGGTACGCATATTGATCAGCAGTTCCTTGAGGTTGGCGCCAACGAACGGTAACTCCCCGTAAAGCGCTTCGTAAAGCGAGGCGCAGAAGCTGAACTGGTCGCTGCGCGAATCCGAGTTCTGCTGCTGGTGCTGCTCGGGAGCCATGTAGGCCGGGGTTCCGAGGGTCGATCCGGTGCGGGTGAGGTTGGCGGTCAGCGGGCTGGCGATCTCCTTGCGACGCGCCTCGATGATGCTCTCGACGGCGATTTTCTGACCGCGGGTCGACAGCGCTTCAAGCGGCGCCGCCAAGCCGAAATCCAATACTCGGACCCGGCCGTCTTCTCCCAGAACCACGTTGCTGGGTTTGAAATCACGGTGCACCAGGCCTGCCGCGTGCGCCGCCGCCAAGCCGCGCCCGGCCTGCAGGAAAATCTGGACAATCTCTCGCCATTCCGGCTTTTCGTCGCTCACCCATTCACTCAGGGTGCGTCCCTCGACGAACTCCATGGCGATGAAGACCTGGCCCTCGTAGGTACCGACATCGTGCACCGCGACGACATTCGGATGGGCCAGCTTGGCCAGTGCCTGTGCCTCGCGCAGCAGCCGCATACGCGCTTCATAGCCATCCGACGACTCGAAAAGCTCGACCCGCAACAGCTTCAGCGCCACCTTGCGGTCGAGTTCCGGATCGAAGGCGGTGTACACGACCCCCATGCCGCCACCGCCGATCAGATCGAGCACGACATAACGACCAAGGCTGGAGCCGCGTTCTAGAACGGTCGGCACGGCAGCCGCGGCGCTGGCCTCGCCCAAAGTCAGCGTCGCGGTTGGCCGCAGGAGTAGGGGATCCTTCGGTTCGTTCACGGGTTTTCGGAGCGCTCCGCCGCCAAATCCTGAAGATTGAATGCTTAGAGATAGCCTGGGCAACACTGAGAAGAGCTGAGCGGTGATTCTACCCTTCGTACCTTACACGGGTCATTTCGTCCCGTCGCCCAGCTGATAACAAATCGTCTGCGGGCCGAGATCTCAGACTCCCGCCAGCGGCGGTTGTTGATAAGTTGGCCCGCAGCAGCATGAAATCTCACCTCCCAGTCCCCTCGCCGGTCGATCCCCTTTGGCCCGCTTGGGCGAAGCTCGGGGCGGTGCTCTTGGTACTGACCGTGCACTGCTCCCTGCTGGCGATCTACTACCTCCCCAGCCCGAAACAGGCGGTGGGTGATGAGCGCATCTATCTGACGGCGGCCCGCCATCTGCTGGCTGGCGAGGAGGCTCAGCTCGACCCCCTCTGGCCTCCGCTTTACCCTCGCTTCGTCGCCCAGCTGATGCCGGCCGACGGCGGCTCGCTGATTCCGGTACAAGCGGTTCAAATCGTCCTGCTGTTGGCCATCGCTTGGATCCTGCGCGATATTGCTCGGCGCCTGTTCGGCTCGACGCGAGCCGGCGACTTGACGGCGTTGCTGGTGCTGGCCTACCCGCCCTTGGTGGCCTTCTCGCACTACCTGTGGCCCGAGATCCTGCACCTGGCATTGTTTGTCGCCAGCCTGTGGATCCTCCTCGCCCGGCGACGAGAGCTGCGTTGGATGCCTATCCTCGGTCTGCTTCTCGGCTTGGCACTGCTCACCAAGAGCCTGCTCGGGCCGTTCTTGCCCCTGCTGTTGGCTCCTCTCTTGATCGGCAGAGGTTTCCGCCACGCCTTGTTGTGCTTGACCTTCGTCGGGCTCGCCCTCGGAGTCACTATAGCGCCGACCCTGCTGGCTAACCAACGCGCCACCGGCGAGTTGATGATCGCCGACAGCGCGCGCTTCAATCTGTTGCTCGGTCTCACCGCACCGACGCGCCGAGCGCTGCCCGACCGGCGGGTGTGGCAGACCTTCGTCGAGTATCGCGACAGTGCCGACAGCTTTGGCGAGCGCAACGCGATCTTGCAGCTGAAAATCGAACAGCTGGTGGCTGAGCGAGGAATCCCAACGCTGCTCGCGGCCCAGATCAGTCGCCAATATTTTCGCTTGCTCGGCCATCAGAACTACTTCAGCGCTCAGCTTCCCGGCGGCCCGTTGGCCAATTCGCGGCGGGGCTACGGCGGCCCCCCACGGTTGTTGACCAAGGCATTGGCGGGATTTAGCTCCGTCTTCTACGGCCTGCTCCTGGTGCTCGGCGCCATCGGCGTGCTGCACCTGCGGCCACGGCACCACCCTGGGCTGTGGCTGGCACTCGCCTTCGTGTCTTACAACCTGGTGATTTTTCTTTTTCTGCACGCTATGCCGCGCTACCGCATTCAACTGCTACCAGTGCTGTTTCTGTACACTAGCGGCGCTCTATCTCGTTGGCTGGAGGACGGTCCTCGGGCTTTTCTCAGGGCACCACGGTGGCGCTCGATCGCCACCATCGCTGTGGCCTCGGTGCTGTTGTTCTTGGCCTTCGGCGGGGGACTTATCGACTGAGCCAGCATCCCGAAGGCCGAAAATCCAGGGGTGGATCCTCTGTAGCTGCATGGCAGGCCGACGAACTAAAGAGATCCAGAGACCCCAAGAACCATATCAGCTACCCCTTTCAGCTTTTCGACGATCGGTATAGGTTCGGGCAATGGCCAAACCGCTGACCTACGACGCGACATTGATCGAACGCCAGGATCTAACTTCTTCGCTGGCGATCTTCAAAATTCGACCTGATGAACCCTATACCGACGAGGCGCCCTGGTTCGTCCCCGGCCAGTACGTCACTCTGGGGCTCAACAACTTCGAACAGCCACAGCTAGGCTCGGTGCGAAGGCCGATGTCGATCGTCTCGGCGCCGCAAGAAAGCGCGGTCATGGAGTTCTACATCCGCTTCGTCAACCACCCGGAGTCCGACAATCCGCTCACTCACCTACTGTGGAAGACCCAAGCCGGCGACCGCATTTTCATGCGCCCTAAGGCGGTCGGCCGCTTCACCCTGCCGCACACGGTGGGCGAGGACGATCCACGGATCAAGATCTGCGTTGCTGCCGGCACCGGGCTGGCGCCTTTCGTCAGCATGGTGCGCAGCGACACCCTGCGCGACCCGGCAGCCGACTTGTCGACCTACGCCATCCTGCACGGCGCTTCCTACCCCGATGATCTGGGCTACCAGGAAGAACTCGGCCAACTAGTCGAGCACAACGGCCTGCGCTACATGACCACCATCAGCCGGCCCAAAGAAGCACCTCATTGGCAGGGAGACTGCGGCCGGGTCGAGGACTACTTCCTCGCCGACCGCCTGGGCCAGCTCGAGCAACGCATTGGCCTGGATCCTGGCCAACTGACCGCCAAGACCACGGCGATCTTTATCTGCGGTCTCCAAGGCACCATCGGCCAGACCATTAGCCGCTTGATGGGCCGTGGCTTCGTGCCAGAGAACCGCAAACTCCGCCGCGCGCTCGAAGTCGCGGACGATCTCGCCCCGAGCTTGTTCTTCGAGCAATACGACAGCACGCCGGTGATCGACATCAAAGATCCAACAGTGATCGAGCCGTTGCGCGACGAGCTGCAGGCGGCGCTGGCCAAGCTCTAGAGCGGCCTAGCCCGCGGCGCCGCCAACCAACTCGCCACGCAGCACGGTAACCGCCCGGCCGCGCAGCAGCACCCGCTCGCCTGCCAGCTCAACCTCCACCTCGCCACCGCGGGCCGAAGCCTGAAAACCGCGCAGCCTCTTCTTGCCCAGTCGCGCCGCCCAATAAGGTGCCAGAGCGCAGTGGGCGGAACCGGTGACCGGGTCTTCATCGATCCCCACCGCCGGAGCAAACATGCGCGAGACAAAATCCAGGTCGTCGCTATCGGCTAGCGCGGTGACAATCAGCCCGTGGCTGGTCAGGCAACCCAGGCGACCAAATTCGGGCCGCAGCGCACGGATCTCGGCTTCGCTATCGTAGACCAAGAAAAAGTAACCGAAGTCGTCTTTACCCAACCAGCCCGGCGCACCCCCCACCACCTCCACCAAGCCGCTGGGTAACTCCACTGCCCGTGGCGGTTGGGCGGGAAAATCGAGCTCGATCTCCGCGCCCAACCGGCGGGCGGTCAGCAACCCGCTACGGCAGTGAAAGTGGGCGGTTTCAGCTGCATCCAAATGGCCGTCCTCGAACAGCAGATGGGCGCTTGCCAGGGTAGCGTGGCCACAGAGATCGACCTCCACCGCTGGAGTGAACCAGCGCAGCCCAAAGCCGTCGTCGCGGCGCAGCAGAAAGGCGGTCTCCGAGAGGTTCATCTCCGCCGCCACCTGCTGCATCCAAGCCTGCTCTCGCGGCTCGTCGAGCAGGCATACGGCGGCCGGGTTGCCGGCGAAAGGGCGGCTGGTGAAGGCATCTATCTGAACAATGGGAAGGGCCATGCGGATTCTCCTGAAGCAGGTTGAGAGTCTGGAGTCTAGCGCCTTCGGCGAGGCCACACCGGCGAGGGGCCGCCGAGCGCGGTAGACTCGCCCGCCAACCACCGCTTGATCGAGGAAGAGACCACCCATGGGCCAGCCCGACAGCACCGTGCATTTCCGCGCTTGCAACCTCTGCGAAGCCATCTGCGGCCTGGCCATCGAAGTCACAGATGGCCGCATCACCTCGATCCGCGGCGATCACCAAGATCCCTTCAGCCGCGGCCACATCTGCCCCAAGGCGGTCGCCCTACAAGACATTCACCAAGACCCCGACCGCCTGCGACAGCCGATGCTGCGCCAGGGCTCAGATTGGCGGCAGATCACCTGGGACGAGGCTTTCGACCTCGCCGGCGAACGCCTGCGGGCGGTACAGCAGACTCACGGCAACGACGCCGTCGCCAGCTACATCGGCAACCCGACGGTCCACAATTACGGCTCCCTGCTCTTCGGCCCGCCACTGCTGCGAGCGCTGCGCACTAAGAACCGCTTTTCCGCGACCTCGGTCGATCAGCTGCCCCACCACTTCAACGCCCACTTCATGTTCGGCCACCAGCAGCTGATCCCAATTCCCGATATCGACCGCACCGACTTCCTGCTGGTGCTGGGCGGCAACCCGGCGGTGTCGAACGGCAGCATCATGACCGCGCCGGATATTAAGCAGCGGCTCAAGGCTATCGGCCAGCGCGGTGGCCGGCTGGTGGTGATCGATCCGCGCCACACCGAGACCGCCCGGTTAGCCGACGAGCACCACTTCATCCGCCCCGCCACCGACGTCTATCTGCTGGCCGCCTTGCTGCACACAATCTACGCCGAGGGGCTCGACAACCCCGGCCGGCTTGCTGATATCGCCCACGGCATCGAGCTATCGCGCCGCGCGGTCGAACCCTATTCGCCGGAACGGGTGGCACCGGTTAGCGGTCTCGAAGCGACCACCATCCGCCGCTTGGCGCGGCAGCTGGCCAGCGCGCCGTCAGCGGCGGTCTACGGCCGCATGGGGGTTTCGGTCACCGAATTCGGCTCCTTGGCCCATTGGCTGATCAACAGCCTGAACTTCGCCACCGGCAACCTCGACCGGCCGGGCGGCATGATGTTCACCCGACCGGCGGCCGACACCCTGCCCCGCTCCTCACCGGGACACTTCGGCCGCTGGCACAGCCGGGTCCGCGGCCTGCCCGAGTTCAGCGGTGAACTGCCAGTTGCGACCCTGGCCGAAGAGATCCTCACCCCCGGCGAAGGCCAGATCCGCGCCTTGATCACTAACGCTGGCAACCCCGTGCTGTCGACTCCCGACAGCGGCCGGCTTGATCGCGCCCTGGCCGGGCTCGACTTCATGATGTCGATCGACCTCTACATCAACGAAACCACCCGACACGCTGACCTCATCCTGCCGCCGACCGCGGCTCTGGAGCACGACCACTACGACCTCGCTTTCCACCAGCTAGCGATTCGCAACACCGCCCGCTACTCAGCAGCGATCTTCGAGCCCGCCGCCGATACTCGCCACGACTGGCAGATTTTGGATGAATTAGCCCGCCGGCTGACCCCCAAAGAGAAGCTCACAAAGAAGCTCAAGAATACCGCCGAACGCCAGCTCCACCGCCAACTCGAACCGGCTGGAATACTCGACCACCTGCTGCGTCGCGGCCCCTATCCGCTAAAGCTCAACGACCTGAAAGCAACCCCCCACGGCCTCGACCTGGGCCCTTTAGAACCCTGCTTGCCAGACCGCTTGTTTACCGCTGATCACAAGATCCAACTCGCTCCCGAAGTGCTGATCGGAGACCTCGAGCGCCTCGAACAGCGCCTCGGCGAACTCAGCGCGCCACCTCCCTACGTGCTGATCGGCCGTCGCCAAGTGCGTTCCAACAACTCCTGGATGCACAACTATCCACGGCTGATGCGGGGCAAAGACCGCTGCACCTTGCTGCTACACCCGACCGATGCCGAGCGGCTCGGAGTAGCAGGTGGCGGCCACCTGGCGGTGCGCTCAAGAGTCGGTCAGGTGGTCGCGCCGGTCGAGATCAGTGCCGAGATCATGCCCGGCGTGGTCAGCCTACCCCACGGCTGGGGGCACAGCCGCCCAGGAGTAGAGTTACAGGTCGCCCGCCAACACCCGGGCATCAACATCAATGACCTGACTGATCCCGAATGCCTCGACCTGCTGAGCGGCAACGCGGCGCTCAATGGGCTAGCGGTCGAACTGGAAGTGGCTCCGGCACCGGTCGCGAAACAGCCTTGAAGTGCCCCTTCGTATGAAGTGCTGTTCTGCCAGACCCTGAGTCGGTACATTTCCCGCCCGACCATGAAACGCCGAGCAGCGCGCTGCGTAGCTATGTTCAAACCGGCAGCGCATATGGAGGCACCATGGCAAAGATCGAGACTGTTCGCGAGTCCCTCTCCCGCCTACCGACAGCGGAGGAGATCGAACAACGCGCCGCTCGCGGCTGGCACTTGGCGGCCGTCGAATGGCAGCGCGAGATTGCGGCAGACGAACCCGAGACCGCGGCCGAGGTCGCCGCCGCGGCGGTGCCCTACGGTTTGCGTGTCGCCGGTTCCGGGGATGCACGGATCGAAAATGATCCCGGCGAGCAGGATGTTTTGCAGCTGACCCTCGATCGGGTGATCGACGACCAGAATTCCCTCTCCGATGTCGCCGTCGAACTCAACCAACGCGGCTACCGCACCCGCTCCGGTGCCCCTTGGAGCCAGGTGTCGGTCTTTCACCTGTTGCCGCGAGTGGTCGAAGCGGCACCGGAGATCTTCGCCAACCCAAGTTGGGGCGAGCGCCACAAGCGCCATCGCAGCGCCTAATCGACTGCGACCCACCGGGAAGCACTGTCTGCGGGTCGCAGTCGGCCGCAGATCTCAATTAACTTCTCAGGGGGCGCAAAGATGGCTACTAGATCGACTACTACCCAGAGCGCAAAGCCTGGAGCTTGGACCTCGACCCAATGACGCGACAGATTTCACTGAAACGCCTGCCAGCAGCGAGCTGATCTCAAATCCTAAACTCTCTCCTTTCAAATACCCATACAGTAAAAACCACCAAATATCGAAACCTTGTAACTTCTCGGCTCTTCGTGCGCCTATAAGTAGTGAAAGCAACTTAGCCACAAAACCAACTGAAGGGTGAAGCGATGCACCGAAGAAGAGTCTGCCTGAGTACTACCCCCCTCCTGCTCCTGACCTGCCTGGCCACGGCCCCACTCCTGGCTCAATGCGACAACAATCCGATCGCCATCGACGACGAAGTGCTGCTCGCCGCCACTCCAGTGCTGATCGACGTGCTGGCCAATGACCAAGAGCCCGACGGCGAGGCCCTCCGCCTGACGGTCCTCTCGACCACTTGTCCACTGGCCTTCGAGGTGCTTTTTGATGTCGTCCGGCTGACCCCGACCCCGGCGGTGCGAACGGCTTGCACGGTGACCTACCGAATCGAAGATGAGTCGCAGAATTTCGCCATGGCCACTATCGAGGTGACCCCAAACGGACCTTTGTTTGCCGACAATTTCGAAACCGGGAATAGCTCGCAGTGGACCGAAACTTGCGCCAGCTCCAGCTGCTAGGGGAGAACAATCATGCGAATTAGACCTCTCAGCTCCATCCTTCTCGGCCTCTGCATCGCCCTGCCGCTAACCGCGCAACTCCCCCCGAGCCACCAGTGCGGAGTGACCGCCGACACCGCCTACCAGATTGGCGACCTGGATCAGATCAATCTCTTCAACGGCAGCCTGACCGTATCTCTGCCGATCGGCATCACCTATCCGGTCGGCCCGTCGCTCAGCTTCAGCCTGACCGCCTCGTACAGCTCCGGTGGCTGGGAGTACGATGAGAATCACCAATGTCAAGACATCAATCCGCCCTTCGCGCTGCGTACCTACAGTCTGCCGATCCAGGATCTCAAGACGCAGGCCGGCTTCGGCTGGAGAGTCAGCCTAGGAGAGCTGATCGCGCCACGTAACAGTCCAACTACAACGCCCGAGATTTACGTCGATCCAAGTGGCGGCGAGCACAGGTTTTATACCGAGCTGCATCCCGGCGGTTTTCCAGCGACACCGCAGCCCAGCACCTGGTTCACCAACGACAGTACCTATTTGCGTCTACGCAAGCGCAATCCGGGGGTGTGCGAGCTGCCGTCTGGCACCTTTGTCGATCAGAGCTGCTACTCGGTAGAATTTTCTGGCGGCGAGCTGCACGAGTTCCATAACTACGCCTCAGTCGGCGATCTCTGGCGCCTGACCCGGATGGAGGATCGCTTCGGCAATTGGATCAATGTGCGCTATGCCAACGATGGCGACTGGACATTGACCGACAGCCAAGGGCGCACTCACACGGTGGATTTTGTCGGTGGCAGAGTCGCTACGGTGAGGCTCGAAGCCTTCGGCAGCCAAAGCAACTCGACCTTCCTCTTTCAGTACCGCACCGAAACTCTAGAACGGCAGTTCGGCTTCCGTCCCGGCTGCGTGCCGATAGCCGAGCACACCCTCACCACCCAGGTGCTTGATCGGGTGGTGTTGCCCGACGGTTCGTTCTACGAGATGGACTACCTGACCGTCGACAACCTGCTCTCCGGTGGCCTGTCGAAACTGCGCGTGCCCACCGGTGGCGCCTACGGCTACGACTACCAGCTCTTCCCCTTCCAAACCCAGCTGGCCGACCTCTTCCATGCTCCTGACTGGGGCACGGTGGCGCGGGGAGTGAAGAGCAAGCATCTCTTCCTCGACGACGGCGACACCACCCCCTACGCCACCTGGAGCTACAGCTACGACACCGCAAACCCGCAAGCCCCCGGCGATCCGCTGGGCCACCCCTGCTTCCACTCGATGAAAGTGACTGATCCGCTGGGCTTCGAAACGGTGAGCTATTTCTCCACCGTCGGCGCCAACAATCGCTGGTCCTACGGACTGCCCTACACCTACTGCGATCCCATCAGTGGCAGCTTCTCAGAAGCCGGCCCCTTCCTTTCCCAAGAACTCTTCAACGCTGACGGAACCAAGCTCCGCTCGATCTTCGTTGAGTTCGACAGCGATGGCCGCGACGCCGGCAACTACAACGAGAAAGCTCACCGCTTGCGCTATCGCAAGGAGACCTTCCACGACGACGGCGGCAAGTTCCGCGAAGTCACCTTCTCGGACTTCGATGGCCTGGGCCACTTCCGCACCATGACCACCGGCGGCAGCTTCGGCGCCGCCGACGTGCGCACCAGCAGCACCACCTACAACGCCAACAGCGGCACCTACATCATCGCCAACCCCGACGACAGCTCGATCGATCCGGCAACCGATTTCGTGCTGCCAAGCCACAACGCACGCTGGATCTTGGAGACCTGGGACGAGCAGTCGGTGAGCGAAGGCGGGACCACCGAGAAAGCCGAGTTCTGCTTCAGTAGCACCACCGGCTTCCTCGAACGCCGCCGCCAGCTGGCTGGCAGCAGTCGCCAGAGCCGCGACGTGGTGAGCCTCCTCACCTCGACCAACGGCTTCGTCACCGGCGAGCGGGTCTATGGCGGCGACACCCAGAACCTCGGCACCGGCTCCTTGTGCAGCCTCGGCTTGTCCGGCCCGACCTACCGCACCGACCACGTCTACGCCAGTGGCAGCCTGCGCAAGTCGACGGCGGTGGACTGCACAGGCACCGCGATCCTCACCCTGGCCGACTACGACATCGACTCAGACACCGGCCTGGTGGCCACCAGCCGCGACGCAGCGGGCCTGGGCACCAGCTTTACCTACGATCGCCTAGGCCGCTTGACCGGCCAGCGCCCGGCCGAGCTGGGCTGGACCCAGTGGACCTACACCCTGCCCACCACCGCCAACCCCGGTCTTGCCCCCAAGCTCACCGAACAACAGTGCCAGCCCTTCCAGACCTCCTGCGCCGGCACCGATCTGATGAGCTTCCGCGAGCACCGCTACGACGGCCTCGGCCGGCGGCTGCAAGAAACCGTGCGCATCCCCGTCGCCAACGCTGGCCAGACCGAGCTCTGGCATCGCTACACGACCTGGAACCAGCGTCACTGGAAGACGGACGAGTCGGTGTGGACCACCGCCTCAGCGGCCGGCGAAAGCCGGCGCACGACCTACCTCGCCTACGACCGCTTCGGCCGCCCCGGCCGGGTCCAGCCGCCAGAACAGCCGGCGACCTTCTTCACCTACCAAGGCGACCGGGTGCAGACCCGGCGCTTCAAAGTGCAGCTGACCAGTGGCCAGCAGGACACCTACGTCACCGAGATCATGGACGGCCAGGGCCGTCTGGCCGAGGTCTGCGAGGGCAGTTCCGCCGCCTGGTCTGGCAGCTGTGGTGGTGGCGGTCTGCTGACCCGCTATTCCTATGACGATGGTGGCAGACTGACCAAAGTGTGCCAGAACCTCAGCGGCTCGACCTGCGGCCAGACCCGCTTGTTCGACTATGACGGTCGCGGTTTCCTACTCTCCGAGACCCATCCCGAGATCGGACCCTCGGGCAACGGCCGCATCGATTACCGCTTCGACGCCGGCGGCAACGCCACCTCCAAAGATCTGATCGGCAGCACCGCCTTCGATCTGAGCTTCGATTTCGACGCCGCCGGCCGACTGATCAGAGTCCTCGAATCGAGCAATGGCGCGGGGAGCACCCCGCGTCTGCAGAAGCAGTTCCGCTACGCCCGCGCCAACTCTGGCAGCGACCACCGGGCCGGGAAGCTGGTGCAGACCGTGCGCCACAACTGGGTCGACATTCAGAGCCCCCTGGCCCCCGAGCCCGGCTCCCTCGACGTCAAGCTCTCCGAGAGCTTCCGCTACACCGGTCGTCAGGGCCTGATGTCGGAGAAGCAGACCCGCTACCAATTCTTCGCCGGCAACTACGCCTTTACCACCGGCTTCGCCTTCGACACCCAGGGCAATCTGTCACAACTCGACTACCCCAGCTGCCAGCACGCCGACGGTGGCTGCGCCACCAACGATCCGCAGCGCACGGTGAATTTCAACTACGAGAAGGGTATGCTCAGGTCCGTGCCTGGATTCGCCAACAACCTCACCTACCAGAGCGGTGGCATGCTGCATCAGCTCGCCCACAGCGATGGTGTAGTCGACAGCCAAGAAGTCAGCAGCTTGAACGGCCTCGCCCGGCCGCACCAGCTGACCACCTCTGCGGGCTGGAGCAGCGGTAACTTCGCCTACGACGGAGCTGGAAATATCTCCGCCATTGGCAACTTGGCGTACCGCTATGACCGCCTCGGCAGGTTGATCTCCGGCCAGACCTCCGTCGGTGCCACCCTCTTCACCCAGACCGCGAGCTTCGACAATTTCGGCAACATCCAGCAGCTATCAACACCCGGCTTCGCGGCTCTCAATCTCAACCCCAGCGCCACCACCAACCGCCTCGGCCTCTCGGGCGCTCAGTACGACGCGGCCGGCAATCTGACCGACATCACCCTCGGCAGCGAGAGCTTCGACTACGCCTTCGACGGCGCCAACATGATGAAGCACCTGCGCTCGAACACCGATCAAGCGCGGGTCTTCATCTACAACGCCAGCGACGAGCGGATCCTCACCTTCGACTGCTTCGGCCCCGGCGCCACCAGCACTTGCACCACCCAGCCCGCCAGCCTCACCTGGACCCTACGCGGTCTCGGCAACGAAGTCCTGCGAGTCTACGATCAGCCAGCTGGCGGCGCCTTCAGCTGGAGTCGAGACTACGTCCATCGCGGCGGGCAGCCCCTCGCCACCATCGAGCCCGAGGGTAGCGGTGGCGAGATGACGTCGCATCTCCATCTTGATCACCTGGGCACACCCCGGCAGATCACCCGAGGCGGACAGCAGGTGGCGTTGCACAACTACTACCCGTTTGGTCAGGAGGCCACCAACTTGGCCCAGGACGAGGTTGTGCTGAAGTTCACCGGGCACGAGCGAGACAAGACCGGGACCGGGGTGAGGAGCGAGCGGGACTACATGCATGCTCGGCATTGCAGCCCGGTGCTGGGGCGGTTCTTGAGTGTTGATCCATCATTGGGCAGCCGGTCATCACCGCAGAGTTGGAATCGTTTCTCTTACGTCAGCAACAGTCCAATCAACCAGGTAGACCCGGACGGAAGGCTTGGGTTTCTGGTAACTGCATTTCTTGGCGGAGTCGTAGATGTTGGGATTCAAATTGCGAGCAACGCGCTTTCAGGAGAAGAGCTCACAACAGGCGTAGCCGGGGCTTTCGTCACTGGGGCTGTGGCCGGTGCCACAGGTCTTGGGCTATTGAAGGTTGCCGGTAGGGGAGTGAAACTCGCAAAAGCAGCTAAAAATGCAAAGAAGCTTAAGAACTCAGCAGCAGCTGCTGACTCGGCAAGAGCCGCTAGGGAACCTGGCAAGATCGTAGCCAACAATGGCACCGAGATCACTGGATTTACTCGTCATGGTGTCAATCGTGCCATCGGCGATGGAGTGTCGCGATCTGGTGTCAAGCCGGGAGCGATACTCGATGCTCTCAAGAACCCAGTGAAGATTGTCGATGGTGTAGACGATCTGGGACGTCCCTTCCGGATATTTCACGGGCAAAACGCGCGTGTGGTCGTGAATCCAAAGTCTGGCCGTATCGTGTCCACGAACCCACTTTCTCAGGCAGGTGCGCAGTGAGAGACCCAACGAGAGAAGAACGAGTGTCTCTGGAGCTTTCCGGAAACGAGCTAGCCTATCTCAAAGACGCCGATTTCTTGCCCGAGCCCCTCTTGCGAACCCTTGAGATGGCGCAGCACAGAAGCGACGGCGCAGGGCTTTTTATTGTTGCCCGTGCAGTTGCCGAACAGTTTCGATCTGCCTTTACCGATCACTTGGCCAAGGTTGGTTTCGGTGCGGATTATGAACTCACTAGCGAAGGAAAGTTTCTTGAGGTTTTGATAGATCGTTTCTTTCTCGGCAAGAATACATGATTGGGCTCAGACTTCTATTGGGCCAAACGAGACCCTATCTGTCGGTCTTGATGATTGATTGCATCGTTGTGAGCCTGCTCATCGCGGCGAACGTGTCGGCGAATCCGGCCGTCGGTGACGCAACTCATACCGGCACCGAAGGCCTCGACTACGCCTACGACGGCGCCGAAATTGCGACTCAGTAAATTTCTGCGAGAGAGTACGACAGAGATGGGAGGTGTGGTAGGAACTGAATTGCGTATCTCGCCCGAAGCGGTAGCTGAAATCGCAAAACGATTCAAGAAAGTGGAGGATCTGCCAAGGTGAGATCGGAATGCAAGAGTTGGTGCTGTGCTCGATTCAAGGATCACTACAACGAACAAGGGGAAAGAGGCATCGCGGTTCTTATTGGCAGACAAGAGGTCAATAGGCCGAGATTCGTCTTGCAGAGTCGTGCTGTAGACCTTCAGGACATTGGGAAGTTGCCTTCAATCCCGATAGCAGTTTCCTTGGTCACTCAAAGCCACATCACATTTTGCCCTTGGTGCGGAAGGAATTTGGCCAGAGCGTACCGAAGGGTTTGGGAAGGTCTAGTGTCCACAACACCTCTAATTGAGATCAAGAGCGACTTCGCTGGATGAACCGAGCCCGGAGCTAGGTGCATCCCAGCAACGTGCCAACAGGCGTGCCACCCACCTCGGCAACATCCACTACGGCCGCTGATTCTCAGCTCTGGAAAACTCACTCTCTCGTCGATGGGCGCTCTTATCGGGTGTCCATCGACGAGGAATCGTGGTCTTTGGCCTAGCAGCGACCATCGAGCGCGGCTGCCAACCGCTCGTCATTGTGAGCATGATCACAATAATCGAGGGTAAATGGCTGATTCTGATCAAAAATAGCGACGGGTGAGGCCTTTTCCCCCTCAACTATCGTGACCACTATAAGTGTTTTATTGTCAGTGACTTGCAGCAGAATCAGTTGGCATGCCTGTTGCTCAGGGCAAGTAGAAACTGCTCAAAAATGACATCATCCCGCGCCAGAGGCGCGGTAACCGGACCCTGCATCTGGCGATGACCATCAACTACCCTGGAAGAGGTGCCATCGATTACCGTGGTTCCCCTCAGGCAAGCTGGTGCAGACAGTGCGCCACAACTGGGTCGACATTCAGAATCCCCTGGCCCCCGAGCCCGGCTCCCTCGATGTCAAGCTCTCCGAGAGCTTCCGCTACACCGGTCGCCAGGGCCTGATGTCGGAGAAGCAGACCCGCTACCAATTCTTCGCCGGCAACTACGCCTTCACCACCGGCTTCGCCTTCGACACCCAGGGCAATTTGTCACAACTCGATTACCCCAGCTGTCAGCACGCCGACGGCGGCTGCGCCACCAACGATCCGCAGCGCACGGTGAATTTCAACTACGAGAAGGGTATGCTCAGGTCCGTGCCCGGCTTCGCCAACAACCTCACCTACCAGAGCGGTGGCATGCTGCACCAGCTCACCCACGGCGATGGTGTGGTCGACACCCAGGAAGTCAGCAGCTCCAACGGCCTCGCCCGGCCGCACCAGCTGACCACCTCAGCGGGCTGGAGCAGCGGCATTTTCGCCTACGACGGAGCCGGCAATATCTCCGCCATCGGCAACCTGGACTACCGTTATGACCGCCTCGGCCGATTACGCTCCGGCCAGACCTCCGTCGGCGCCACCCGCTTCACCCAGACGGCGACCTATGACAATTTCGGCAACATCCAGCAACTATCAACACCCGGTTTCGCGGCTCTCAACCTCAACCCCAGCGCCACCACCAACCGCCTCGGCCTCTCAGGCGCCCAATACGACGCTGCCGACAATCTGACCGACATCACCCTCGGCAGCGAGAGCTTCGACTATGCCTTCGACGGCGCCAACATGATGAAGCATTTGCGCTCGAACACCGATCAAGCGCGGGTCTTCATCTACAACGCCAGCGACGAGCGGATCCTCACCTTCGACTGCTTCGGCCCCGGCGCCACCAGCACTTGCACCACCCAGCCCGCCAGCCTCACCTGGACCCTGCGCGGCTTACAGAACGAGGTTCTGCGAGTCTATGATCAGCCAGCCGGAGGCGCATTCGGCTGGAGTCGAGATTATGTGCACCGAGGCGGCCGGCCGCTAGCCACCATCGAGCCCGACGGCAGCGGAGGTGAGCTGACTTCGCACCTGCACCTTGATCACCTGGGCACACCACGGCAGATCACACGTGGTGGTCAGCAAGTTACGTTGCACAACTACTACCCCTTTGGTCAAGAGGCGACCAGCGCGGGGGCTGATGAGATTCAGCTGAAATTTACAGGGCATGAGCGGGACAAGACCGGGACCGGGGTGAGGAGCGAGCTGGACTATATGCATGCGCGGCATTGCAGCCCGGTGGTGGGGCGGTTCTTGAGTGTGGATCCGGCGAAGTCCGCCAAGCCCGGCGCCCCGGGAAGCTGGAACCGCTATTCCTATGCGGCCAACAATCCGATCAACGAGATCGATGTCGATGGGCGAGAGAGCCGTGCAGCTCTAGCGTTGGAAATGGACATTCAACGTCTGTTGAAAGGAGAGATCACGCAGGAGCAGTACATTGAGAACATCAATGCTCGCGGCAGAGGTGCGTTGCTGGCTGCCAGTCTTCTCTCGCCAGTCGACGAGACGACTCTTGTTGTCGCTGCTACTCGCAAGGTAGCTCCCCGTCTTGCAGGAAGGGTAAGTGCGGCATTTGCGCGGCTTGGTAAGTTTCTACGTAGTGGAAAGAATGGATCTAAGAGTTCGCCGAATGCTTCGCCGAATTTCCGTCGGCCGACCAACTCCCCGCAAGACCCTCCCTCGTCACTTCCAGCTGGGCACTCGGTAAGACGCATGCCGCCTACAGAACAATACCCTAACGGTTACTGGAGGCAGTACAATCAACACGGCCAACCGGTGAATCCGGCCACAGGAAAACCTCCCTCGAATGTGACTAGAGCAGAAGCCAGAGCGCAGACACATATTGACTTGCCGCCAGAAGGAGGTGGTTAATGTACGGGCTTTCTAAGGGCGAGAATCTAGGTTTTCTTAAAGGTGTCAAATTGCTTCAGCTTTGCATCGGTTCCAATGAGGTGATATTGAATTTCAGCAGAGGTATTTCGATCACGATCGAGTCCAGACTAGATTTTCTTGCCCCTGCTCAGAGCAGTGTCACTTTGGAGGCTGGCCCAGCATCGGCTGCTACGTTGGCAAAGCTCATTTCGGACACCATCACAGGAGTTCGTGGTTCCTCAGATGGTACAATCCATTTATCGTTCGCAAAGGGGACTGGCTTGGTAATCCATGATTCATCAGGAGAGTACGAGAGTTATCAGATCAAGCGCGGAAATGAAATTATTGTAGTTTGAACTGACTGAAGCCCCAGTCACGTTGCAGTACCGGCACCTAAGTTCAGAGTTGTTCTTTTTTTCATACTTTCAAAACTACACTTCTCTTAGATCTCAGGGGCGGAATCACTTCTCCGCATACCAGGGAATCATTCAAGAGTCTGTCGCCAGCCAGGCCGAGGGTGTAATTCGACGTTTCCTGCGAGGAAACCCGGCGATTCTCGAGAAGATACAGACCAACGGCGATTTTTCGTCAGAGGACCTAAACAAGATCACTGCTGTCCCGCTAACTTCACAAAAAAATAGGCTCAGAACCTCCCGGTATTGATAGAATCAGTCAACACTAAACAACTGATTCGAAGGGAGATCTGAACCTTGGCACACCATAGCACTGTCTTCGCCCAGCTGCTACAACTGATTTCGAGACATGAATTCGAGGCCCTCGCAAAACGCCACCTCGCCGGTCGCCAGTTCCGCACTGCGAGCCGCTGGTCGCAGCTGGTGGCTCTGATGATGGCCCAGCTGTCCGGGCGTTCTAGCTTGCGCGACATCGTTGACAATCTACGAGCGCAGCGGCACAAGCTCTACCATCTCGGCTGCCGAGTCCTGTCGCGATCCAACTTGGCACGGATCAACGAAGAGAAGCCCTATCTCCTTTTTGAAGAGCTATTTGGGAGACTTCTGGGCCGTGCTCAAGCAGTGGCGCCCAAGCATACGTTCCGGTTCAAGAACCGCTTGTTCTCGCTTGACGCCTCGGTGATAGACCTTTGTCTGTCGATATTCCCGTGGGCGAAGTTTCGTACGACCAAGGGAGCGATCAAGCTGCATGTGGGGTTGGATCACGGTGGCTACTTGCCTGCCTTCGTTGCGATCTCGGATGGAAAAACAGGTGACATCGCGGGCTGCAAGAGCCTGACGCTGCCACGAGGAAGCATCGTAGCTTGTGATCGTGGTTACAACAGCTACAGCTGGTTTCGTCAGCTGAGCGAGAAGGGTCTTTTCTTTGTGACCCGTCTGAAGCGCGGGGCCAAGTACCGCGTGACCGAGCGTCGAAAAGTCAATCGTTCCAAGGGTTTGATGAGCGACCAAACGATCGAGTGGACCGGTGTGAAGGCGTGTCGTGACTGTCCGATGCCTCTGCGGAGAGTAGGCTATCGCGACCCCGAGACCGGCAAGATCTACTATTTCTTGACGAACCTGTTCCGCCTGTCACCTCAGACCATTGCCGAGATCTACCACGAACGTTGGCAAATTGAACTCTTCTTCAAGTGGATCAAGCAGAATCTGAAGATCAAGACTTTCGTCGGCACCAGCCGCAACGCCGTGCTGACTCAGCTTTGGATTGCCATGTGCGTCTACCTCTTACTCGCTTTCATCAAGCACAAGCACCGTCTTTCCAGTAGTTTACAAGAGGCCTTGCGCCTCCTTCAATTGAACCTCTTTGAGCGCCGCGACCTCATGGCCCTCTTGAAACGAGAGCCGCCGCCGATCCCAGAACTAGACGAAAGACAACTGGTAATTGCTGGAAGTTAACGGGACAGCAGTGAAACAAGATAGGGAGCGCTTTGAAGGAGGCTTCAAGACAGGGATCTTTCAGAGCTGGATACCAATCCATCCATGGGTTCCGATGAACTAGGCAGATCTAGCCAGCGTTTGGTAGGCCGCAATGCTGAGGTTGTCCGGAACCCTCGGACTGGCGAGATTATCTCGGTAAATCCAACCTCAACGAAGAAGGCCCAGCGGCTTCTACGGAGACTCGAAGACCAATGATTCGGCTGTCCCAAGGGGATATCGACTTTCTCCTCAGAATACTTGTGCTTCCGCCCAGTCTCATCGAGAGCTTGGAACGTGCTTCAGCGAAGGGAGGTACTCTCGAAGATAGAGCGGCAGATACGATCCGAGATTTCTGTGGGGAGCGGCTTCAAACGCATGGCATTGGGCTCAATTACGAGCCGACCAAAGAAGGGAAGAAACTAGAGCAGATGATTGACCGACTCCTCGTAGACTAAGATTCCTCACTGCTGTCCCTACCGGCAGAGGTGCCGGCTAGTTGGCAGTCGTTTCGTAGCAGCCCGGCTTTGGTCGGGCTTTTGTGTGTCTTAGATTAGGTGCCATCCCAACAGCGTGCCAACAGCGTGCCACCCACCTCGGCAAAAATTCACTACAGCCTCTGTTTCTCAGCTCCGCAAAGTTCACTCTCTCGTCGATGGGTGCTCTTATCGGGTGCCCATCGACGAGAATTCGTGGTTCCTAGCCTAGCGATTGTCCATTGAGCAAGTCTGCCAACCGCTCGTCATTGCCTTCGGGTGCGATCGGGACACACCTCACCCTGTTGATTGAGAAGTTAATTCCGGTTGTTTGCGATCTCTCTTGGCAGCAGAGACCCTCGTGAAGTAGCAGCCTATCCAGGCACCCGGATCGGCCCCGCTCTACTTCCTGGTCGCTCAAAGTCACTCGAAACACAGGGCCGTGGGGGCGGAAAACAGCTCGGCGGAAACTCTACCGAGTAGTCGCCTGCCCGCAAGCGGCCGGCCGCCTGCCGGTATGCCTCGACGAAGAGGCGGTAAGCCTCCTTCAACTGCCTGCGGACGGCTCTCGATGCTGCATGGACAGCTGGCGCCGGAGATCTCTTGGTGCGAGCAGGCCGCTTGTGCGGGTGCTGTTTGCGGATCACTGCCGCACCCAGGGGTACGGAGCCGCCGAGTACCACCCGTCGGGCGCTTTCAGCATCGACCTCCGCGACCATCTCGGTAAGACGCCGTCGAATTTCATCAGACGGCAGGTGCCGCCAGCAGGGCAGCGGATCCAGCCGCAGGGTATGGCGTTTGGTGAAGGTCTCAGAGTTGACCTCCTGGTCACGGCGGTTGGCCTCGTACTCGAGACTGCGGTCACGCCAAATCCCCTCGAGAGGTTTGCCTTGGGTGAGAGCTTCGATGCACTGCAGCCCAGGCCACTCCCGGCAGCGGAGCACCAGATTCTCTTTCGGGCCGTGGCTGATCACATAGCGCAGTCTGGAAACCAACGCCGCCTCTTCGCTGCTGACTTCGATACCTCGGAACCGGCGGCCCCAGAATTTCTCCGGCCAGTCGACAATGAGATTTGCTTCGCGGGCAAGGTTGCCGTTGACGTACTCCATGAAGCCGGACAGATCCTTGACGGTGGCGGCTCCGAGCAGGAAGTGGAGGTGGTTGAGGAGGCCACCGAAAGCGTAGATCTCCACCGGATGGAGCTGCTGGGCGCGGGCGATGATGCCGATCGCAATGCTGCGGAAGTGCTCGCCAGCAGGTAGCAGGTATCGGCTTTGGAGGCAGCGCGTCGTGACTTCGAAGATGGCGCCGCCGGGGCGAATGTGTCGGAGTTGTCTTCCCATACCCCCCAGAGACGACAGGAGGGACTCCAATCTTGTCGGTTCGGGCGAGAAACTTCGAAAACCCTGCGGAAGATCTGGTGCGCTACATCTTGTGTAGAGTGTAAGCTGTTGAAAATAAGGGAATACGACTTGGGTGGCACCCTGAAAGGGTCCGGGCACGATAGCTGCGACCGACACTGAAGGACGCGAGACCACCCAGCGATGTACGCCTTGCTACCGACGCCGACCAGACATAGCATCACGACTCCTCTGGGAGGTCGCCGTGGGACACGTCTGGCGCCAACCATCGAAGCCGCGGTGGCCTCCCCTTTTGCACACCCCGATCATCCGCGATGCGCCAAACCCGAATCTAGCTGAACTTGGCCCTATCTGGAACCTGAAGCCATGGCGGTCACGAAACCGCGTGGGACCCTATAGTATGGCGTTTGGTGAAGGTCTCAGAGTTGACCTCCTGGTCACGGCGGTTGGCCTCGTACTCGAGACTGCGGTCACCTCAAATCCCCTCTAGAGGTTTGCCCTGGGTGAGAGCTTCGATGCACAGCAGCCCTGGCCACTCCCGGCAGCGGAGCACCAGATTCTCCTTCGGGCCGTGGCTGATCACATAACGTAGTCTGGAAACCAACGCCGCCTCTTCGCTGCTGACTTCGATACCTCGGAACCGGCGCCCCCAGAATTTCTCCGGCCAGTCGACAATGAGATTTGCTGCGCGGGCAAGCTTGCCGTTGACGTACTCCATGAAGCCGGATAGATCTTTGACGTTGGCGGCTCCGAGGAGGAAGTGACGGTGGTTGAGGAGGCCGCCGAAAGCATGGATCTCCACCAGATGGCGCAGCTGGGCGCGAGCGATGATGCCGATCGCCACAGGCACCACCGCAACGCCTGATCGACGACGACCCACCGCGAAGCATGGTCTGCGGGTAGAATCGGACGCAGATCTCAATTGACTTCTCAGGGGGCGCAAAGATGGCTACTGCCAGTTGCCACATTGTCTCAATCGCCAACTCCAAAGGCGGAGTCGGCAAGTCGACGATCGCCACTCACCTGGCGGTCGAGGGCGCTGCCGCCGGGCTGCGAGTGCTGTTGGTCGATACCGACCCACAGGCGTCGAGCACCCTCTTCTGCGCCACCCGCGACCCGTCTCGCCCCGCTTTCAGCGTGGTGCAGCTGACCAAGCCAATCCTGCACCGTGAGTTGCCTAAGCTCACCGCGCCCTACGACTTGGCAATCGTCGACACCATGGGCCGAGAAGGTGCTACTTTTCGCTCGGCCTTGAGTGCCGCCGATACCATCTTGGTTCCGATCACCCCCAGCGCCTTCGACATCTGGGCCAGCGAAGATGTCTTCACCGTGATCGAAGAGATCGGCACTAGCCGAGACCATCTCCGCACTCGGGTGCTGCTCAATATGGTAATCCCTCGCACCGTGATCGCCCGCGAGGCGCTAGACGCCTTGGACGACTTGCTCGACGACCAACCGGCGCAGCTGCTCGATAGCCGGCTGCACGCCCGGGTAGCCTGGAAGATGGCCAGCGCCAAGGGCCTCTCGGTGCGCGAGTTCGAGCCCCGCGGAGCCGCCGCCAAGGAACTTGCAGCCCTGTGTCGAGAACTCGGCTTCTGGCCGCCTGCCTGACTCGCCCTAGTCACTCCCTTCCCCTGCTCCAGGTGGCCCCTGAACCTTGACCTCGAACGCCCGCCCGGCTTGCAAGCGGGCCAAGTGCCGCCGCAGGGTCGCCGGACGGGCGGCGAAGAAGCCCTCCAAACCCTTGGCCATTGCTTCGAACCGTCACCCGACACCAAACTCAGCCGCCAAAGTGCGGTAGTGATCGAGGCGGCCGGCAAGGAAATCCCCGTTAGCCGATGGTTCATTACCTCGCAGGAAAGCGTCAGAAAGCGCTGCCGAAACACCGCGCTATTGGCCAACAGGTCACCCAACAACATCACCCGTGGACCGTCACCACCCGGCCCGCCGACGTCGAGGAACGAACTCAGGCTGTCGAGCCCCGCGACCTTCGCACCGGCTCCGTGCGGCAGACCAAAACTCATGTCCATATCCCACGGAATCCTCTGCCAACGAGCGTCAGACCGAGTTTCGTCGAGAATCAGCAGTCCTTGAAGACGATCGTTGGTGGCGCAGAAGTGAATGGTCAGGAACCAGCGGCTGAGGTTGTCGAGGTCGACCCTCCTCTCGGCCTCCTCCAGGGACAGAGGACCGGCCGCGCGCAGCCAGCTCATCAAATGCTCATACCGGGAAGCGTCACCAGCTCGCACCAGCGGCAGCGGTGCATTGCGGTTGAACTGGGTGTGCATGACAACGAGACGGTCGTGACCAAAGCGAGCCCGGAGGTAGTCCTGGTCGAGGTATTCGGTCAATGCCCTAAGGCCTAGGTAACGACCGTTGAGGAACACCGCCGCGGGCTCGGTCAGAGGGGTGACGATACCTATCTGGCGGCCAATATCGTAGGCCAGAAGGCTCATGAACTGCCAGTGATTACCGTTGGGGCCACCCCCTACATCCAGACGCACCACCAACTGCCGAAGCTGACCATCCCGGCGCCCCGGCAAGACGGCGGGTACAAGCGGGTCGGAGTCCAGAACTCCTGACATACCCTTTTTCTCAAATGTCCGGTTGAGCCTCTCCGGAGGTGTTCCGAGGCCCTGGGAAGGCCAGGCTCCGGGGTGGCGCCTTCTTGATCGCGAACCGCATCCGTAGCTCGGTGCCGGGGAAGTGGGTGGCGGTAGCGTTGAGTTCTTCGCAGACGGCGGCGATCGCCGCCGTCTTGTGGGGAGAGCTGAGCGGGTCGATGGAAAGGAGCAGCACGGTGTCGGTAACCTCCATATCGCCGCCGGCCGCGAAAGCGCTTTGGATCAGGGTGCGTCCCTCCTGCTCGGTGCGGCGGTAGTGGGGTGATAGGAGCCGGAGAAGATCACCTTCGGCCTGGTAGGCGACCATCTTGAGAATATCGGTGAGGTGCTTGCGCTCGACGGACAGCTTGATGACATCCGCTTCGACGACCTCTTGGACGGGGACGCGGACGGGGAGGGTCGCGCGCTGGTTCTCGAGTTCGGTGATCTGCTCTATCGCTGCCCGGACCCTGGCGGAGATGGCGGCGTTGGCGATCTTGAATCCGCGCATCGTGCGCCGCCGATCCTCGCGGTTTTCAAGAGCAGCGATCCCGATGTGGGCCCGGAGCTGCTCGAGATGTGCGTGAGCTTTGCGCAGCTCTGCATTGATCTTGCCGCGCTCGGGATTCGGCACATCGCGGGCGGCGTCCGCTGGCTCGGTGCCATAGTCCACCAGGGCATCGAGTGCGAATTCTTCGCGCAGGTATTTGGAGAAGTTCTCTTGCCTCCAACGATCGAACATGCGGTAGGCGACCTCGAGTGTGGAGAGGTCGCGGCGGGAGGTGATGATGGACGTCTGGTGGCCGTTGTCGCAGAGGCGGGTGACCTGGCGCAGGTACAGCCGCTTGCGCTTCTTCCTCGGGCCATACTCGAGGTAGATACGCTGATCGGCGAGGAGGTACTCGAGCTTCCGCCCGTGGATCGTGTCCTTGATCTGCCCGAACTTGCTCAACGGCACCGGACGAAAGGGGGCCTTTCGGTATGTGAGGATGTCGAACTTCTTGGCGATGAGCTTCGCAAACAGCTTCGGGCTCCAACCCCCACGGTCGAAGACGACGGTGACTCGCCGGTCTCCGAGTAGCTTTCGTACCTCTTCGAGAATGAGGGGAAGCATCGTCGCAAGCCCCTTGTTGGCCTCGGTGGGGACCACGAAGAGAGGCTCGCTCTCAGCATCGTTGACCCAGTAGTCGGTGGTGGCCGGCATCGCGATCCGCATCCGCGCTACGTGTGTCTTGGGAATCTCTCGGCCACCGTGGTAGGCGCGCACATGCCCGTCCACGTAGAGGAAGCCCATGGCATGGCCCCTGGTGGCGACCCGGCGCTGAGCGAGGGCGCGACCGAGATCCGCGGCCAGGCCATGCGCGGCCAGCCGAGCGAGCTTGTTGCGCAAGGTTTTCACTTCCGGCGCTCGGTCGAGCCCGAGAAGCTGACCCAAATGCCGGGGTGAGCGCTCCTTGAGCCCTTCGGGTCGCTTGACCCGCAACAGTGCCATCAGCAGCAGGGTTACCAGAGTGGTGCGCAGCCCATAGAAGGCCGGCCCGATGCTGCCGTACAGCTCCTGCGCGATGGAGAGCACGCCGCTGTCCACCAGGGCGGGAATCGCCAGCAGAGCACCGGCGCCCGGTAGCTGGGTCGCCGCTCCGAAGATCGGCGCCGCATCATCGAGGAATCCCAGCCTCGCCAGCAGCCGATCGCTGGCGCGATCCGCTGGATCGAGGTCCAGCGAGAGGGGAACCTGATCTTGCTCGGACGCAGAAGCGGACAGTTTTGGGTCCGCAGCCGCTGGGTCACCGCCACCCTCAGCGTCGAGCGCAAGATCCGCAGTTTTCAGGGGGCCGTCGACCTGCTGCTCATCAGAGGCGGACAGTTTTGGGTCCGCACTCTCGAAGGGCATCGTCATCTGCACTACCGACCGCTCTTTCCAGCCCAGGCGCTTGGCGAGCTTGCGAACGGCCTTCTCATCGATGCCCAGCCGCCGGCCAATCTCGCGATTCGACACACCCTCGGCCTTCCAGCCGTTGACCGCGTCCAGGCGGCCCTGCGCTACCCGAGACTGACCCCGGGGAAAACCGCGCGGCCGGCCCAGAGCAGCCAGCCCACCTTCTTCGAAGCGGCGCTGATTCCGGCGCACAGTCCGCACATCACAAGCGAACGCAAGGGCCACCTCGCGTTGCTGTGCCCAGCCCAATTCAACGAGACTCACCATCGCGTGGGCCTCGCCTGTCCTGTCGCCGGCAGCGAAGTGAGCGAGCGGCATGCCGCTGACCACCACCACCCGATAGCCGCCCCTCTGCTGGAGGCGGCAGCGGTCGTTGATCACCACAACCCCATCGGGGACCCCGGCGTGGTCTGGGAACAGGACGGTGTGCTCGCTCGTCAGTGCCATGCTCGATCATGCCTCGGCACCGAAAAAAGCGGACAGTTTTGGGTCCGCACCACCTCTGAGGGGCGGTCCTGTGTTTTCAGAGGGTTAGGAGGGGTAGGTCAGGAGGTCTGGAGTCGTAGGAGCCTCGGAAATATAGGCGGAAGTTGGGAATACGCCGCTGCCGACTAGCACCGCCATGTATGCGCAGCCCCGCCGGTGAGGCAAAGAACAATTCGCCGTGACGCAGCAGAGCGAAATGGGCCGACCGCTCCCAAACTCGGCCACACTTCATGGTGTTGCTTAGCAGGTCGTCGAGTTCTTCGGGATCGATCAGCAAGGACACCACGCTGACCGGCTTGGCGAACCATCGCGGATCCACCATCAGCAAGCGGGTCAGCTCGCGGCCACCCAACGGATCGGCACTGTAGGTATCGACACCCACGGCACCCCACGGCACCTGCGAGCGCAGCGCAAAGGGCAGCCGCTCAAAGTGGCCCAAGTGACGCAAAGTAGCGGCAAGGAGGCGAGCTGATCGGCCGAATACGAGGTCTGCAAGCGCAACTTTTCGCGTTCGCAACCCCAGCGGTGCTTGACCTCGGGGAAACTCGCCGGTGAGCGGCGACCGCTAGCCGGATCTTGGTACCAACGCAGCCGAACTTTGGTCTTGAAGCGATCGCTGTTGAGCTTCTCAGCGAGCGATGAAAGACCGCTGGTATCGTAATAGACGCTCACCACCAGAACCGAGGGATGGGCTCCGGATCAGCTCGACACAAGGCTCGCAAACAGGCAAGCGCGGCGCGGCTGCGCCGCGCTTTCAGCACCAGCTTCAGCTCATGCTCATGGGATGGAGAATTGGCGGGTGAATAGCCGTTCGAACTCGACAGCAAGCTATGAACTCCTTGATCGATGCCCACCCGCGGCAAAGGAGGCGAACTCGGCGGGCGACTTGTGTGCTTGCGTGGCAGGTACTAGCTCCCACGAAGTTATAGCGCAAGCGCATAGTCCATTTAGCCCGCCGAGCAGGCAGCCGGAGTCGGTCCCCAACCCAGGCGCTGACCAGCGTCAGCCCATCAAATAGAAGAACTCCTCTTGCGTGACTTTGCCATCCTCGGTCGTGTAGAGGCCCACCTCGCGCATCTGCGAACGCTCGCCTGATGGCTTGTTGGTGACATCGATCGCGAAATCAACCATGAACTGATCGTTCCGGTTGCCACAAAAAGGACCCGTGACCGCCAGCGAATGTACTTGATGGTTGTCGTACCACCATTGGCTCTTGCCGCGGACCGCCTCCAGGCCCTCTATCCGCGCCGGCATCTCACCCATAGCCATAGGTTCGATGCTGACCACACCGTCCGCGTAGAGAGTGTCGATCGCCTCCATGCCTTTGCCTTCCTTACACAGACTGACGAGCTGCTGACCGATTTCCTGTGCCGACATTTGAATTCTCCAAGTTAAA
Organism: Candidatus Multivoradales bacterium; assembly: GCA_965248925.1. GTDB lineage: Bacteria > Acidobacteriota > Thermoanaerobaculia > Multivoradales > J023 > CBDFLE01. Next base: position 1,757,803 of record CBDFLE010000006.1, read on the forward strand.
GTGACGAGAGGGGGGTGACGAGGCTTGATTCTCAAGCTGGCGGCACTGTGCCAGACTCCTCCTGACAGCGTGGTGTCAGGAGAGTGGTGTCAGGAGAAATGGTGTCAGGAGAAATGGGTCGGCCACCATCGCAATACCCTCAAAGAGCTTCCAACTAAGACTCCAAGCCCGAAAGGGCAGCTTGCAGGGCAGCGATCTCCTCTCCTCGACCAAGGTCTTGGAGCAAGGTACTCAATCTATCGAAAGCTTCTCGCTGATAGCGGTACTTTGCCTCCAAGGCAATCAACCGACGCAGGCTGCCTCGCAACAACGCTTCAGCTTCCTCGGGACGCCCCTGTAGGTCAACGGCCTCGCCGAGCAGGCAATCGGCGAAGGCCAACATCCAATGGCCGGAGAGGCGGGTTGTTGAGTGAGTTCTCCGCCGTCGGATGATCCTGGCCGTAGAGCTGCTGGCGAATTTCCAGACTGCGCCGCAGGGCCTCGGCCGCTTGCTGGTAGCGGCCGTAGTGGGTGTGGACCGTAGCCTCGTAGTCGAGCAACCCCATGTGCAGATCCGGCGACTCGAGATCGCTCTCGCGGAGCAGCCGCACGGCTTGCTCAATGGTCACCTCGGCACTGTCAAAGGCGTGGCGACTGCACAGAACCGAGGCCAGCACGGTGAGAATCTCAGCTTCCAGCTCTTCTTCCCGCGGCACCAGTCGGTCAACGATCTGGTGTGCTTGGCGAGCCAGCCCCTCGGCCTCCTCGAGTTGCCCCTGGCGCTTGCGTACCAAGGCCAGCCTCTTCAAGGTCTCAGCCACCGACCTATCCTGGTCGCCAAGAGCAACACGGCGCAGCCGCAAGGCCTCTTCGAGCTGCGCTTGGGCTTGATCGAATAGCTGCAAACGCAGCAACATCGAGCCCGTGGTGTTGAGCACCTCAGCCCGCAGCTCAGGCTCCGCCCCCAGCCGTCCGTTGAGAATCGGCCCGGTGGCGAGCAGAATCTCCCGCAAGCTGGTATCGGGGCCAGCGGCGCTGAACGGCTCAGCGTAAGCAACGATTTCCCCTAGCACCTCCAGCACACTACGCTTACGATCGCGTTCTCGCTGCGCCAGATCGGGCTCGCTCATGACCCGTGCCGACTGCCTCAAGATCACCGCCGCCGTGGCGCTGAGCAGCAGGGCAAAGAGCAACGCCGCCACCACCCCCCAACGATGACGACCGACAAACTTACCCGCTCGGTAGCGCCAGGAACCGCGGCGAGCCGCGACTGGCAACCCCGCTTGCAAGCGGCCTAGCTCGGTGGCCAGCTCCGCCGGACTGTCGTAGCGCTCCTGGGGCTTGCTGCGCAGCGCAGTGAGCACGATGGCATCGAGGTCTGCCTGCCAGGCACCGCGCCACGGCGGCAACTCCGCCGCCATGGGCTCAAATTCGCTCGTTGTTGTCTGAGAAGCACGCCGGGCGGCGCTGGGCGCAGCCGGGACCGTGTCGAGCAAAATGCGCTCGATCTCCAGCATCGAATGACCGGGGAAGTCGAACGGCAGACGGCCGGTGAGTAGCTTGTAGAGCAGCACTCCTAACGAATACACATCGCTAGCGGTGGTGATCGGCCCTCCTTGGATCTGCTCCAAGCTGGCATAGCTGGGAGTCACCATGCGTTCCCAAGGGGCTGTCTCCACGAGATTCAAAGACCAGACATCGGCATTGAGCACCTTGGCGATACCGAAGTCGAGCAGCTTGGGTTCACCCGCCGCCGTGACCAGGATGTTTGAGGGTTTGAGGTCGCGGTGGACGACCAAATTTCGGTGCGCGTAGTGCACCGCAGCACAAACCTTCCGAAACAGCTCGAGCCGGGCTTCGACGGCCAGACCGTTGCGACTGCAATAGTCATCAATAGGCAATCCGTCCACGTACTCCATGACGAAATACGGCAAGCCGTCGGCGGTGGCTCCGCCGTCGTAAAGACGAGCAATGTTGGGATGTTCGAGACTGGCGAGAATCTGCCGCTCGGCCCGCAGGCGCTCTAGCAAGACCTCCCGCTGGCGATCATCCCGCACCACCCTGATGACCACTTGCCGCCGGTACTGATCATCATCCCGCAGCGCCAGATAAGCGGTGCTGGTACCCCCACGGCCGACCTCGCGCAGCACACGATAGGGACCAAAGCGCTGGTTGGCCGGTACGCCCGTAGCGAACTGCCCGGTGGGAAGATTCTGGGTGTGGTCGGCGGGATCGCTCGGCTCCTGACTCGAGTCGGAGGCTGCCTCGACCCGCGATTGCTGAACCGCGGAATGATCGAGGATCGATCCCCCGGCGTGGTCAGCGGCGAGCATGCCCAGCACCGCCCGGCGCAATTCCGGGTCCTCGGCGGTCCACCTCTCGACCACCGCCCGCCGCTCAACCACCGGCTGGGCGAGAGCTTGCTCAAAGAGGCTCCAGACCCGCTCCCAACCCGTCACCGTCATTTCGCCTGCTCGGCTAAGTAGTGCAGCAACCAAGCTCGAGCCGAGCGCCAACGCCGCGACACCGTGGCACTGGAGATCCCCATCACCTCGGCGATCTCTTCCCGGCCCATGCCGCCGAAGAACTTGAGTTCGACGATTCGCGCACGTTCGCCGTCGGCAGCGGCAAGATCTCGCAGCGCATCGTCGAGATCCAACAGATTAGGGGGTCGCACGGGAGCCGGACTCGAGCCCAGCTCGCTGAGCGACAAATTGACCACCAGAGCGGAGCGCTTCTGGCGCAATCGGGCGCGAGCCACATCGACCAGGATCTGGCGCATCAGGCGCGCACTCATGGCGAAGAAATGCGCCCGGTCCTTCCATCCCATGCGTTCCAACTCGGCCAATCGCAGGTAGGTCTCGTGCACCAGCGCGGTGGTCTCGAAGGGTTGGCTGGGGCCTTCTCGACGCAACAAGCGAGCGGCGACCGCCTTCAGGTGGCTTTAGGTCGCCGGCATCAACTCCGCCAGGGCCGACGCATCGCCATTGCGCCATGCGGTCAGCAAGCCGGTGATATCCATGGGGCCTTCGATCACCATCGAATTCAAGTCTAAGCGATTGGAGGCCCCCAGGAACAACCGACCCTCAACCCGCAAAGGTGTTGCTGGGCGGACACTCCTCGGCACCGGGATCCATGCAACACAAGGTGCCTGTGGGCACCGCCAGGCCATTGTTGATCAAACACAACTCCTTGCAAGTTGCATCAGGCACGCTTTGGGTGCAGAAAGCGTTATTGGTTCGCGATAACGGTGTCGAAATCCACGAATGGCCACCGGAGCCATACTCGATCGACTGCACCTGACTCGGCATCGCCAGCAGGAGGATCAGTCCGAGACTGAAGACGGCACTGAAAAAGAAGATGGTCTTCGGATGAGTTCTGATAGTGGGCATGTTGTTCCCCTTGGTTTCACTTGTTGTTATCGACCGTTGCTGCCTTGCCGAGCTGGGATCAGCGGTGCCCGCTGCGCCGGCCAGGGGTCGCCCACGGTTCCCCTTGTCATTACTCTTCAGCGACAATCCTCGGCCGTTTGTATCATCGACTTTGATCTGCTGCTAACCGCGGCATCTCAGCGGCACCCAACCAACGCCTTCCCTGCTCGCCGATTTGACACCGATCGCCGCGATTCGTCGCTGGTTCGTAGGGTGAAGGGGCCGTCAACCTCCGGTCATCGGGCCACGGCCATCAACATGGGAAAATCAACGAGGAACAGATGATGCAACGAACGCCCCCCGAGCTTGTCGAGCAAGCGATCTGGCATCTGCAAGTGAGCCAACACACCGAACTCTGCTTCCAAACCTTGGTTAGCGCCTACCGCGGACAGATACAAAACTACTACCGCCACCGCGGCCTCGACCCCTGGGACGCGGAAGACCTCACTCAGGAGTGCTTCCTGGCAGTGGCCGTTGGCATCGGCAACTACCATTGGCGATCCCCCATCCGTTCCTGGCTTTTGGGAGTGGCCAGCAACCGCTACCGCAGCTGGCTACGGCGACGCTCGACACAGCGGCGCGGGAGTAGAGAGGTGCCGCTAACCAACCTCGCCAGCCGCCCCCAGCTCGAAGAGCTGGCCGGCCCGGAGTCCTTGAAACAGGCCATCCACCACCAGCGGCGGCTGCTGCTCGGCCAGGCGATTCGCACCCTGCCCGTGCAGATGCGCCGCTGCACCAGGCTCTACTACTACGACCAACACAATACTCGCGAAATCGCCCGCCCACTCGGCTTGTGTCCAGCGACGGTAAGAGTTCAGCTGCACCGCGCCCGCCACCTGCTGACCGAGAGGGTAAGAGCGCAAGCTTGCCACCGCAGCGCGGCCTCCATCAGACCCTCTTGACAAGTCCAAAGAAGCTGACCAGGCAAGCCGACCAACCACCGCTCACCCTCCTTCGAAACCACCCCAGGAGTTCATCAAATGGCGACGTCCATCGACATCTACTTCAAGTCCGCGAGGGGTCTGCCACAGCTCGAGCACGACTCTCCGTGACTCTGCCCCACCGCCGCTCAGAGATATCCGGCGGCCAACGAAACGGACCCCTAGCCCGGCGCCGCCATCTATCACCTCGAGCAAGGCGTTCGGCGCCTTTGCCGGGGTGGGTGGCCTTGCCGCCGAGCGCTCGGCTAGCGCCCCCACGGCGCCCGCAAGCAGCTGCTGGAACCATTGATCCATGGTGCTGCGCAGCAAGCGATCGGGCAGCCAACGACCCAAGCCGAGCAGCTCTAGATCGACCTGCAATGACAGAGTGGTACCTCGACCGTCGGGCGGCACCAGGAAACGCCACCCACCCTGCCAATGCATCGCCACGCTGCGCTGGACCTGCATCAAGCCGCGCTCGCGGCGGCGCAGCTCTACTCGCTGTAACAACTCGCGGCCGAGCTGCCGTTGCTGAAACTCGGCGATGATGCACTCTGGCTGCTGGTCGATGACCCGCACTTGTCGAATATCGATCATCCATCGGGGCCAGGATTCGACATCTTCGAATAGCTCCGCCACCCGCCCAGGGGCCGCCGGTAGGTGCCCCACTAGCTTTAGCACTGGCGCCAGCCTCGGCCCGCCCGGTAGCGCCAAACCACCCCTGCAAGATCCAGTTCGAGTTCACCCTCGGGAGTCTCGATCAACCGCAGCAAGAGCCGTTCATGATCCGCGTCGGTCGCTGGTTTCACCGCCTGTACCGCGGGAGGGACTTCCGGGCTGGAGGCACGGATAGCGTCGAAGAAGGTTGTCAGCACAACACGCAGGTGGCGCCGCAGGCCAAATCTAAGGGGTGACGTCGAGACCGCCAGACTGAACTCCAGAAGGGTTTGCTGGGTTCCTGGCGCCGGGGTCATGGAACAGCGGCCAGAGTAGGCCGATCCAATTTCATCTACCTGGTGGAAGGTGATCGTGTCGGGGGGGGACTCGACAACTTCAAAGACCTTGCGGCAAGTTGCCGGCGCGGACAGAGCGAACTCGACAATCGCCACGCCAGCCTCGCGAGCGAGCAAACGCACACTGTCCACGGGCGGCAGCCAAGAAGGGAAGTCCTGGTAGGAAGTCAGCTGGCGGTAGAGCTGCTCGCGGGACCTGGCAAAGAGGAGTTGCTGATGTTCTCGACGAATCATCGGCTCATTCAGGCTGGGTCACGCCGCCGACCACCAGCAGACTGATCGACCTCACCCGCACCACCGCGCAAGTCGTCGAAGAAAGAACCGACCATCCGCCGCGGCAGGTGCAGCCCCTGGTCGAACGCCTCCCGGCCCGCTCGCCAAAAGCCCATGGGCAATGAGCGGGCCAAATCCGCCAGCGGACGATCGCCTTCGAGTTCAAGCTCGTCCTTGAGCGTCCGTGTAACTTGTCGGCAAGCACTGACCGAGCCGCTGATGCCGACAATTCCTGAAGCGATCATCGCCGTTGGTAGGCGCAGCACGCTGTCTATCCCCAAGCGGTTCGAGACGACCAACCGAGCCGTCGCGGCGGCTGGCGGAGGTTCTTCACCCACCGATCCGCTGGCGCTGGCAATCACCGCAGCCGGTGCGGCCCCTTCGGCATGCAGCAGGCGATCCTGTAGGTCGCGCAATCGGTCGACCAGGGTCGGCACCAAGCTCCAAGCGATGCGCGGATGACGATCCAGCAGCCGGCGGAAGCCCTCGCGGGTAAGCAGAAGAACCTCGGTCGGCTCAAGGGCAACAGCACTGGCCGACCGCGGCCGCTCATCGATCAGCGCCATCTCACCAACCACCGCACCGCAGCCAAGCTCAGCGACCACCAAGCGATCTTCAGCCTCGCTGACAAATACCTCGACCCGGCCACGGGTGATCAACAGCAGACCCAAACCCACGGTGCCTTGACGCAAAACCAGGCTGCCGGTAGGGAACGAGCGCTGCACACTGAGCCTGGCGATCTGCCGAAGACTGGCGTCGTCCAGGTGACTGAAGAAATCGATCCTAGCCAGTTTCTCCATCACCTGAGCGTCAGGGGCCGGCGCCATCTTCTCCCACAGGCTTCTCAACAAGGCGCTTCTCCTTGGCTCGCGGCATCACTTTCCGAAGTGGATCTCACCGTCACGAAACGATGTCCGGGATGGCGATCAGCTATTCGGGAAAGTGCGCTTCAGCTTACCCCATCGCCCCGAGCTACGGCTGGCGGCGGCCAGCAACTGCCCGTGCGTCAGGGACATAGCCCGCAGATAGGCAAGAAGACAAGGGGAAAGACCGTCGCCCCTTGAAGACGAGCGGCCTGCTCGGCAATCATGCTTGCTGCCAGCTTCAGCCTTGCTACCGACGAACCTCACCAGAGACGACGTGCACTGAGTCGACTAGGGCTCGCGATAGCGCAGCAGCTCTTCTTCGACCAAGCACCGCAACTCGGCCAGCTGCTCGGGACGCACCACCGACGGCTGGGCCTCGACGATCAACACATGAGGAATCTGCGGATTGTCCGGATAAATCTCGTGGCGCTCGATATCGACGAACAGCGGCAAGTCGCTGTGCCCATGGCGGTGCCAGGAGAGATCCCCGAAACCGCACACCTCAAGCGCCCGGCCCAGCAGTTCTCGATTCCACAGGAAGCGATGCTGCCAGCCATAGAATGAGCGGTTGGCGTGCAGACTGCCTATTCCGACGAAACTGACCAGCCATTCCGATCGAAACCGACCACTTGTCGGAGCGAAGCGACGCTGGCGCTCTCCTCAGTTGTAGGTGTCCACTTTCGCTGTAGCTGGAGGCCTCCTTCCGGCTCTTCTTCTTGATTGATTGTATTCAAATAACCCGTCGTCGGGGCTGTGCGTAGCTGTGGGAAACGCAGGTAGGGGGCAGGGGGGCGTTTTCCAAGCGGTTGTGGGAATCGCAGAGCGATTTCCACAACCGCGGCAGCTTCCACAGTCCATCTTGGGTCGGGTCCGGATCGGGCCGCAGGCCCGCTGATGGGTCAGGATCGGCGATCGCTTCAGCATGCTCTTGGATCTCACCTTGCCTCTCGCTGGGCGGCCTTGCGAATACCGCCGGCTCTCTTCGCCCGCATGGAGTCACCGTCCACCGCGAGCTTGTAGGCGCCGTGGACAATGCGATCGAGGATGGCGTCGGCCAAGGTCGGATCGCCGATGACCTCGTACCAGCTCTCAACCGGTAGCTGGGAGGTCACCAGCGTGGAGCGGTTGCCGTAGCGGTCCTCAAGAATCTCGAGCAGGTCGCGCCGCTCGCTGGCCCCGATCGGCGCCAGCCCCCAGTCGTCGAGGATGAGCAGGTCTGTGCGAGCATAGCTCTTGAGCAGCTTCTCGTAGCTACCATCACCCCGCGCGATGGCGAGCTGGCGAAACAGCCTCGGCACCCGCAGGTACAAAGCGGTGTAACCCTCCCGACATGCCTTGTGCGCGAAGGCGCAGGCGAGAAAGGTCTTGCCCACCCCGGCCTTGCCGGTGATCAGCACGTTGAGATGCTCGGCGATCCACTGGCACGAGGCCAGGCGCAGGATCTGGCCTTTGTCCAGGCCCCTCTTGGCTCGCCAGTCGATGTCTTCGATGGCCGCCTGCTCGCGCAGCTTGGCTTTTCGCAACCGCGCTATCAAGCGGCGGCTGGATCGCTCGGTCGCTTCGCGCTCGACCAGCAGCCCGAGGCGCTCTTCGAAGGAGAGCTCTGAGACATCGACCATCGACAGCTGCTCCTCAAAGGCTTTGGCCATACCGTGGAGCTTGAGCGCGGCGAGTTGATCGAGCGTCGCGTGCCTCAGCATGGCGGCGTCTCCTCGCGGCGCGCGGCACTGTAGTAGCTGGCGCCGCGGACGTTGCGGTGCTCGATCGGCGCCGTCACTTCGGTGGGCTCGGGCGCTGCTTGCTGGTCCAGGCCGCTCTTCAGGATCGACTTCACGCTCTTGTAGGACAGGCCGTGAATGGCGAGCGCGCGGCGGCACGCAGCCTCCAAACGATTGGCACCATAGGTCTTGCCCAGGCGCATCAGCCCCAGACACGAGCGAAAGCCGTGCTGAGGATGGGAGCGGTTAAGCATGATGGTCTCCACCAGTTCGGCCGTCGCCTGGCCTGTTTTCGCCGCCCAGCTGATCAGCCGTGTCGGTGTCCACTCCAGGTACGCCTGGTGCGCTTTGGGCATGTGCTCGCTCTGGGTCGTGTGCCGACCCCGACACCGATTGCGACGATGAGCAGCCACACGCTTGCCGCGATCGAGCACCTCCACCAGTTGCGCCGTCGCCCGCAGATCGAGCTGCTTCTTGATCAGCTGGTACGGCACACTGTAATAGTGGCCCTCGAACTCGACGTGGTAGTCCGGGGCAACGCGTACCTTCTTCCATTCGGCAAGCTCGTAGGGCTGGAGCGGCAAAGCACCCAGAGCAGGACGATCGACCTGCTCGAACAGCGCTCGGCGCGAGACGCCCAACACCTTCAGCGGACGGTCGTTAAGCTCGACCAGAAGCTTCGCGATGCTCTCGTTGAGCTCTCGCAGGCTGAAGAACTGCTGGTTACGCAGCCGGGCCAGAATCCAGCGCTCCACTTGCAATACACCATTTTCGACCTTCGCCTTGTCTTGGGGCTTCCTCACCCGCGCCGGCACCACCGCCACGCCGTAGTGCTCGGCCAACTCCGCGTAGGTGCGATTGATCTCCGGCTCGTAGCGGCACGGGCTGGTCACGCCGCTCTTCAGATTGTCCGGCACCACCAGCTCGCTCACCCCGCCCAGAGCCGCGAAGGTCCGCACATGAGAGCCGATCCAGTCCTCCAGGCCCTGGCTCCACGTTGATTCGGCATAGGTGTAGTTGCTCGCCCCCAGCACCGCCACGAAGATCTGCGCTTCGCGCGCTTTGCCAGTCGCCGGGTCGATCACCCTCACGGTCTGTCCGGCATAGTCGACGAACAGCTTCTCGCCCGCCCGGTAGGCTTGGCGCAGGCACACATCCAGGCGCCCTTCCCAGATCCGGTACAGCTGACAGAAGCGGCTGAGACCGTAGCCGTCAGGATGGTCCTCCCGGTACTCCTGCCACAGCAGCGACAGGGTTACGCACTTCTTCTTCAGCTCGCCATGCACCTTGGTCCAGTCGGGCAAGGCTCGCTGACCACCCCTCCGAAGCGGCTGCGGCCGAGGGTACAGGCGTTGCTCCAGCTCAGCGTCGCTCAAAGCTGCTACTTGCTCCCAGCTCAGGCCTTCAACCTTGGCTCGCAGCAGGTAGTTGCACACCGTCACGTGGCCCAGCCGAACCGACCGTCCGATCTGGCGGTGCGACAGGCCATGCTGCCATTTCAGTCTCAGTACCTCGCGTATCTTGCGCATCGATGTCCTCACTCTCGGCATCCAATCCTCCTTTCAAGGAGGCTGGAATACCCCAATTGTGAGGAGCGCGCTACCGTCGAACTCCGCCGTGGCCAGGATTCCGATCCAATCTGACCACCCATTCCGATCGACCCGGAAAAGTGGTCACTTTCGATCGGAATCGATGGTCAGATTCCGTTGGAATCACTGGTCACTTTCAATCGGAATCGGTGGTCGGTTTCCGTCGGTGCAGGCAACAGCTTCGATGCAATCGCTAATGTTCGACTCTCGCCCGTACGTCATGCCTTTGAAGAAGTCCAAATTGTAGACATCGAAAACCCCAGGACCCATGACGTACTTGTAGATGTCTTGCTGCACTAGCTCCACCGGTATTCCAAAATTTCCCAGGTCGATCGCAAGACGCATCGCATCCGCAATCTTCGGATCGTTCTCAACCGCAACCACCGAAGAGATAAGCGCAGACCACGCTCGGACATCGAGGAACTCGATGCTCGGAAGTCCACAGTACCTAAGCCCTGATTTTTTTACCGTAACCATGAACTCCCGCAGTAGGCGCCTGTCTCGACGTCGAAGTTCCCGTTTCTCTTTCGAGTCCGGAAATGTGTTAGTCAGATACATCCGCCCATCTTCCAATCGCCTCCTCGACACGCTTGGCAACCTGCACAAAGTCCTCGTGCCCATCGCCGAGCACGTTCTCTATGGCCCAGAGAACGGTGGAAACGAGTTCTTCTACATTCAACTTTGAGACCGACGCTGTCTTCGCATCGTCGTCGCTTTTCTCTCCGGCACCCGGCCCATCGCCAAGCTCTTGCGTACTGCATTCACCGCCCGTATCCTCCACCTCGCTTCCAGAGTTACCCAGGTCAACACCGTCTCCATTTCCCGTATCGATCTTCTCACTTGCTCCACTTGAAACTGGCTGAGATACGACTATCGACTTCAGCGACTTCAATGCTTTCTTACGTCGTGACTCAAAATCCTTGTTCTTAAGAAGTTCAACCAAAATTCTTTTCTGCTCGCTCGCCGCGGGCCCCTTCCTCTTGCTAGAAATTGCTCCTAAACTAGTGATCTGTTCTGTTCGCCGCTTAGTCAGTTCCACCTCATCGACAGACACCCCGGCCTTGTATGCCTCTGCAAAGTCCTCAGCCTTCTCTAGCTTTTTCTTGAGACTATTGAAATCACTGCGCCCGCGAGCCTCAAGCAGGCGTTCGTGATAGAACCCCCTCAATTCAGCGATCAACTCACGCGACTCGTCTGTCTGTTCCAGGGCATCGCGGGGTGTATCTGGACGGATCGATGGGTTTGTAATACCTAAACTGAGCGGTTCTGAGCTTGAAGCAGAATAACCGAGGGGTTGATTCGGGGCGCCGAATGTGCGTTTTGCCAGAGAACGGGAAGTTTGAGTTGGTCCCACAGCACTTGCGTAACCTTGAGCGCTATCGCCCCGGCGTGGCAGACGATCTTTCCGGCCTGGTCGAAGAGCCGCCGACGGACCGTGGTCGGGTACGATTCCAAAGGGATCACTTCGGCGCTAACATCTTCCTTGAACGCCTCGAAGAGGAAGAACGCAACCAGGATGGTGAAGTAGTACGCCATGTTGGGGCCAAAACGCAGGAAAGGCAACCGCTCGCTGGCGAAGTCTTTCAGCTCGCGATGAACCAGCTCATCCGCTCCACGTCGGTGGTAAAAGCCGATCACCTTGGCTGCATCCCCGCGGTTCGCGTACCCCGCCTCGCGCAGCAACCCGTCAATGTGTTGTCCTCGCCCCAGGTTGGTATAGATCACCGTGTCCGGCCGGGCGAACGCCAGGAGTCGCTGGCGATCCTTGTAGAGCGGCTGGCAGAAGATCGCCCTTCGAGTCTGGCTCCAAGTCCCGCGTTGATCCTCGAATTCGAAGAAGCGCCACTGCTGGGGCTCTCGGGCGAGGAGCTTCCATTCCTCTTCTGGGAGTTCCTGGGCCCGGTCACGAATTCCCTGGTACAGCTTTCCTCCGCAGACGTATCCGATCTTCAGTTCTTCACAGGCGACGAAGATCGCCTGGTCGAAAAATCCACTGTCCATGCGCAGCATAATCGGCACATCGGCCTGGAGGTGAGTACGGATGGCGGATACCGCTTGGCGAATCATCTTGACGGCGTCGTTGCCGTAGTTGCAGTGCCGGTCACCTCGACGGAAGACCGCATCGATGATGAATCGCCGCCAAGTCAGCTGGAGAGGCTGGAACCCCTTGACTTTCTTGTAGGTGGGCTGGACCCCATGCCGCTTGATAGCATCATCGTTGTCCATGACCATCGAATCGAGGCCCAGGACAACGACGTCAGGTGCTGCAAGGCGCAGCCGCCACACAAACAGCTCGCGCAGAAGCTTGCGAAAGAAGTGAATGACAGGGAGTGAGAAGGCTTTGAAGAACCGCTTTACAGAGTGGGAAGACAGCAACTGATGCTGGTGGCATTCGACGATGCTGGCGTAGGCCGGATCCTTCTTCAGCGCATCGAAGTAGTTGAGGTGACGACTCGTTCCATCGAGCAAGAAGAGGAAAACCTGTTGGAGATGTCGACGATCGGCAGACCCTTGCTGCTCTTGCGCAGTCGGCCGAATAGATGCTGCAGAAGCGGTTGGATACAAATGCTGTCCAGGTATTGCACGAAAAGGTTCAGCCCTGCTCGGCCAGTCAGAGAATCGGGGGTTACCTCAATCTTGGTGATGGCGTGCAGGCTCTTCGGGGCCGTGGTAGACTTCATCTCGATCTCCCACCTGTTGGGTTGTGGCGAGTCACACCGCCAATTACTGCTAACGGTTTCAATGTCGGCAGTTTAGCACAGCAGGTGGGGGATTATTGTGGTTTAAACCGCTCAATCTAGGTAATATGGACTTCGCCACAGAACCAGTCAAGCTTGAGCATTGCAGGCAGCTCACTATGCCTCCCAATGCCCCACTGATAGCCATTCTTGGCCGAATAGGCATCGACTCTCCGTACAGCGATATTACTCTCACGTATCCGGAACCCGCGACGCTCCACTTTGGGTACCTTCTCCTCCTTCAGTTGCTTGTCTTTTGTTGCACACCACCACACCCGGGCCAGCTCCACCCCAGAAGAACTTTTTAAGATTGTTGTTCTCGGTTCAACCGTGCGCTCGGAAAGCGCCTCAGCGCTTCAACCTCTCCATCAGGCGAGACTATTCTAATCGAAAACCCCTGATACCCAGAAAAACCGTTTAGGACTCTCCGAACTCTCTCTCCAAACTCAAAACCGGGATCGATCCTGCACGGGAAATCTGTACAAGCCATGCGGACGAGTTCATCCCGAGTTAGAAGGAGTTAATCATCGACGCCACAAAGGGTAACTTGAGTGAAGTGCCGACTTCTTTCATCCTCTTCAGTCTCGATCTTGTAGTGAGGATCGATCACTTCTTTAATGTGACTCTGCGTATCGATGGATCTACGAATGCCCGCAAAATCAATTGTCAGCTGATAGAGACGCTTATCTCCCTTGGTAGTTGACTTAATGATCAGCTTGTCACAAGCTTCGTACCCAGCCCAGATTCCAGACCTCCTGACCTACCCCTCCTAACCCTCTGAAAACACAGGACCGCCCCTCAGAGGTGGTGCGGACCCAAAACTGTCCGCTTTTTTCGGTGCCGAGGCATGATCGAGCATGGCACTGACGAGCGAGCACACCGTCCTGTTCCCAGACCACGCCGGGGTCCCCGATGGGGTTGTGGTGATCAACGACCGCTGCCGCCTCCAGCAGAGGGGCGGCTATCGGGTGGTGGTGGTCAGCGGCATGCCGCTCGCTCACTTCGCTGCCGGCGACAGGACAGGCGAGGCCCACGCGATGGTGAGTCTCGTTGAATTGGGCTGGGCACAGCAACGCGAGGTGGCCCTTGCGTTCGCTTGTGATGTGCGGACTGTGCGCCGGAATCAGCGCCGCTTCGAAGAAGGTGGGCTGGCTGCTCTGGGCCGGCCGCGCGGTTTTCCCCGGGGTCAGTCTCGGGTAGCGCAGGGCCGCCTGGACGCGGTCAACGGCTGGAAGGCCGAGGGTGTGTCGAATCGCGAGATTGGCCGGCGGCTGGGCATCGATGAGAAGGCCGTTCGCAAGCTCGCCAAGCGCCTGGGCTGGAAAGAGCGGTCGGTAGTGCAGATGACGATGCCCTTCGAGAGTGCGGACCCAAAACTGTCCGCCTCTGATGAGCAGCAGGTCGACGGCCCCCTGAAAACTGCGGATCTTGCGCTCGACGCTGAGGGTGGCGGTGACCCAGCGGCTGCGGACCCAAAACTGTCCGCTTCTGCGTCCGAGCAAGATCAGGTTCCCCTCTCGCTGGACCTCGATCCAGCGGATCGCGCCAGCGATCGGCTGCTGGCGAGGCTGGGATTCCTCGATGATGCGGCGCCGATCTTCGGAGCGGCGACCCAGCTACCGGGCGCCGGTGCTCTGCTGGCGATTCCCGCCCTGGTGGACAGCGGCGTGCTCTCCATCGCGCAGGAGCTGTACGGCAGCATCGGGCCGGCCTTCTATGGGCTGCGCACCACTCTGGTAACCCTGCTGCTGATGGCACTGTTGCGGGTCAAGCGACCCGAAGGGCTCAAGGAGCGCTCACCCCGGCATTTGGGTCAGCTTCTCGGGCTCGACCGAGCGCCGGAAGTGAAAACCTTGCGCAACAAGCTCGCTCGGCTGGCCGCGCATGGCCTGGCCGCGGATCTCGGTCGCGCCCTCGCTCAGCGCCGGGTCGCCACCAGGGGCCATGCCATGGGCTTCCTCTACGTGGACGGGCATGTGCGCGCCTACCACGGTGGCCGAGAGATTCCCAAGACACACGTAGCGCGGATGCGGATCGCGATGCCGGCCACCACCGACTACTGGGTCAACGATGCTGAGAGCGAGCCTCTCTTCGTGGTCCCCACCGAGGCCAACAAGGGGCTTGCGACGATGCTTCCCCTCATTCTCGAAGAGGTACGAAAGCTACTCGGAGACCGGCGAGTCACCGTCGTCTTCGACCGTGGGGGTTGGAGCCCGAAGCTGTTTGCGAAGCTCATCGCCAAGAAGTTCGACATCCTCACATACCGAAAGGCCCCCTTTCGTCCGGTGCCGTTGAGCAAGTTCGGGCAGATCAAGGACACGATCCACGGGCGGAAGCTCGAGTACCTCCTCGCCGATCAGCGTATCTACCTCGAGTATGGCCCGAGGAAGAAGCGCAAGCGGCTGTACCTGCGCCAGGTCACCCGCCTCTGCGACAACGGCCACCAGACGTCCATCATCACCTCCCGCCGCGACCTCTCCACACTCGAGGTCGCCTACCGCATGTTCGATCGTTGGAGGCAAGAGAACTTCTTCAAATACCTGCGCGAAGAATTCGCACTCGATGCCCTGGTGGACTATGGCACCGAGCCAGCGGACGCCGCCCGCGATGTGCCGAATCCCGAGCGCGGCAAGATCAATGCAGAGCTGCGCAAAGCTCACGCACATCTCGAGCAGCTTCGGGCCCACATCGGGATCGCTGCTCTTGAAAACCGCGAGGATCGGCGGCGCACGATGCGCGGATTCAAGATCGCCAACGCCGCCATCTCCGCCAGGGTCCGGGCAGCGATAGAGCAGATCACCGAACTCGAGAACCAGCGCGCGACCCTCCCCGTCCGCGTCCCCGTCCAAGAGGTCGTCGAAGCGGATGTCATCAAGCTGTCCGTCGAGCGCAAGCACCTCACCGATATTCTCAAGATGGTCGCCTACCAGGCCGAAGGTGATCTTCTCCGGCTCCTATCACCCCACTACCGCCGCACCGAGCAGGAGGGACGCACCCTGATCCAAAGCGCTTTCGCGGCCGGCGGCGATATGGAGGTTACCGACACCGTGCTGCTCCTTTCCATCGACCCGCTCAGCTCTCCCCACAAGACGGCGGCGATCGCCGCCGTCTGCGAAGAACTCAACGCTACCGCCACCCACTTCCCCGGCACCGAGCTACGGATGCGGTTCGCGATCAAGAAGGCGCCACCCCGGAGCCTGGCCTTCCCAGGGCCTCGGAACACCTCCGGAGAGGCTCAACCGGACATTTGAGAAAAAGGGTATGTCAGGAGTTCTGGATTCCGATCCCCCTAAACCCAGCCATCTCATCCTCGAGCGCCTTAGCTGACACAGCTATCCTCTTGGCCGCTCGAATACCCTCCAAGTCCATTCCAGCCCCCAGATCTGTAACCTGGAGAAGGGACTTTTCCGGGTAGGCAGTGATCGTGATTTGGGGATCTTTTGGTGGATCATCTAGCCTCAGATAGGCATCCCGAGCGTTCTGAACGTACTCACGAAGAACTGCCTCCGACGTGTAAATGCCTTTCGCGAGGTTATCTAGCAACTGACTCCCGATGTCATGCCAGTCGATCTCGTCCTCAATATGCTTCCATGCCATGTCGTTCTATTCCCTCCAACGATGAGTGCTCGTCCATTGCGCTGCGCGGACATCGATCCGAAGTACACCTACTGAAACGCCGACCCCGTGGGACACGACGTAAGCCCGCCCTCTCCCGCAGTGACCGACAAGCCGTGTCACTTCATTAGTGTTGTTGTTGCTCGCTTTTCTGCTCAGTCGGCGCGCCAGTCGGCCTGTCGCATCGTCAACCTGGAAGATCACCTGAGTAGCCGAGTTGCTGAATACAAGGTCATCGAAATCCTGCGGCTGTTGTGACGCGAGCAGCAGGCCTACACCGAACTTGCGGCCTTCGCGGAGCAGTCTTTCGACCGGCGATTCGTGACCAATGGCGAGCCGATGGGCTTCGTCGAGAACCACATAGCTACAAAGTTTTGCAGGGCCTCTTGCCTCGATGAACCCGAGGAAATTCCAGAGGAGAAATTAGGCAGTAGCTCTCGCCACCGAATGCTCGAGCCCTGCGAGCTGAATGACCCATGGGGAGCCCCCTTGGAGGAATCCGCCCCAGTCCAGAGCCAAGCCACGCCGAGTAAAAACTTCGAAAACAAATAGAGTCGAGATGTGCGAGGCTGCCATACCTGCCGCGCGGTGGCCAGGGTTGTCGCGATCCCCAGCGCGAAGCTCCAAAGCCGTTCGGAGCATTGAGAAGGGGGGAGTTGGCCGGCTCCAGGTTGACGGCTCTTTCCGGCGAATTCCTGCATTCTCGAAACAGTCGAGGACAGCATCACGGATCTGTGAATGTTGCTGAACACCTAGTTTTGGATAAACCCGTTGGAAGGTATCGGCGACGCGCTGTGCCGCATTCACTGGGCCCCGGACATCGGAGTCAAACAACGCCAGCGGATTGATGGCGACAGCTTGGCTATTCACTTCAATCTGCTGAAATCGTACATGGGAAGTAACCTCGGGTGGGAGTTCGCTCTCCGCGAAGCCCTGCCCGAAGTCGAATACTAACGCGGGCAGCCCGCGCTGGGCCAACTCGGCGATCAAGCTCGTCAACAAATAGGTCTTTCCAAAACCGCTAGCGCCGCAAACAACCATGTGGGGATTCGGTGCGCCGGACGATGGCTCGGGGAACCACCACGCACGAGTCTCAGATCCTACAACCGTGCCCAAAGGGATAGCCGTCCGTCCTTGCGGCTCTTGATCGGGTGGAAGCAGATGGGGCGCAGAGGGAGCTGCTACCCGCTCGACCCCAGGCCACGTCTGTGAAACCGAGGGGCTGAGCTGCGGTGAGTGTGCTAGTGATGGAGTGAACTCCGGTGGGCTCGACGGCAACGCAGCGTTTTCGTACGAGCCCATTGTTACGTGGGCAGCAATCGCGGCGACCTGCCCCTTGGTAACCCCCAGCCGGTCTGCGATCTCACCCTTTTGGGGAGCCAGCTGCCAACAGCTCTAGGATCTGTTCCCGCTGCATCTTGTTCAGTCGCGGCACCATTCATCTCTCCGTCGGACTCTCGTGATAGCAGCCCCGCATTTGCTCCGGTGGGCCGAAACTGTGCCTCGGCAGCTGTCGCTCCTACGGTGTGAGGATCCGGCCGCTCCGTGGAAGGTTGCGCCCCAGGGGCCTAGAGTACCCCATCGAGGGCGCTACACTCGACTCTGGAACTGCCTGGCTTGCCACCCCCTGAACCTCGCACCCGATTTTAGCGGAAGGCTTCCCTCTGGGAACCAAGGAGGCCAGCCAGGCGACTCAGCCCAAGGTCTTGGCCCATCTTTTCCCGCTATTCAGTCCTAGAAGCTGATAGGTAGATAGATCATCCGGTTGATGTACTCGGTGGGTTCCGAAACACTGTAGATCAAGAGCAGCTCATCGCGGGTGTCCTTGATGGTCATCGACGGATTGAGAATGAAGATTCCCGGCATCTGCCGTCCAGCGCTGGCGTGATCTTGGAGATGGACAGGCATCGACGCTCGGTTGTTCGTTACCAACACGAAAAAGTTGGCTTCACACCAGACCAGAATCTCCGCGTCCAGGGTCCCGTGTCCGGGCGCTCCAGGGTCGCCGTCCACCCAGACGGTCGTATCTGGGGATTGGCCTGCTCCAATGCCCTGCGAAGACGAGGATTGACGTTCTCGTCCAGCAGGTACCTGATCTCGTTCACGGAGATCCCGTTACCGGCGCTCGTCGAGCGTTACGTTCCTGCCGAATCATGCGCAGCCGAAGCATCGGTGGTGTGGAGTTCTGGGCCTGCCGGGCGCGCATCTTCTGGCCGTGCTCAAGCCACCGTTCCAGATAGGCGTTGACTTCTTTCTGGTTGTGGAGGTAGTACGTAACCGTCGCGTAGACCTTCTCTCGATCGAGGGAAGGATAGCTGCGGGTGATCGTCTCGGGGGATTAACTGCGATGGATGAAATCGTAGAGGACGGAGTCGATACCGATTCGCGTCCATTTGATCCTAATATCTTCCGCGGTGAAGAAGTCGAAGTCAAGCTGCATGGCTGGCTCCCGCCACTTAGGGCGTCATCATGCGCGCAGCCCAAGCGGCACTGCAATCCTACTGTATCCTCTGGTGCCGTAGAGTCAGAAACGGAGTCCCAGCTCCCTGCTTGAAGAAATCCACAAAGAGATTTAGAATCGGCTTCGAATTCAGCCCTTCGAGGAACTCTCATGAGGCCCCTACAGATCTCCCAGGACATCGTCCCCCTGGCTCGTTTCAAGACCCAAGCGTCGCTCATCCTCCGCCAGTTACACCAGGAGCAGCGGCCCGTCGTGATCACCCAGAACGGTCAGCCAGCCGCTGTGCTGATCACCCCGGAGGAGTTCGACCGCTTGCTGGAGCATGACCGCTTCCTGGCCGCGATTCAGGTAGGACTGGCGGATTCAGAGGCCGACAGGCTGATCGACGACGAAGCGGTGGCGGCGGAACTCGGTATTCTCGACTCGTGAAGCTTCTTTGGACCGAACGATCGCGGGCCGATTTACTCGAAATCCGTCGCTTCATCGCCCGCGACAAACCTGGCGCAGCAAGCGATTGGCTGGCTAGGCTCCGGCAGCGAGCGCTACAGGCCGCGGAGCTGCCATCCTCGGGCCGCAGTGTTCCTGAGCTTGGCCGTGAGGACATTCGAGAGATCCTGGAACGTGACTATCGCATCGTCTATCGCGTCTTGGAGGATGAGATTCACGTTCTGACGGTCTTCGAAGGACACCAGAGACTGCGGCTGGAAGAGCTGGATGACTCCGAGTAGCGTGGCGAGCACACTCGATGCCACACAGCTGACAGCACCGGACTCTCCGCCCACCACTGCTTCATCCAATTGCCAATGTAGAGCCAACCAGGTCAGAGCTGGCCATCGCTCCTGAGCGCCGCGATCTCGGCCTGGATTGCTGGATCGGCGTAGCGACTTGGGTGGAAATTTCTGGCGTAGGCGGGCAAGGAGCCCCCCATCATCCAATCCGCGCACAGCTCGCCAGCAGCGCAGGCACACATGGTGCCATAGCCTGAGAGCGCCGCCACGAGGTATAAATCCGCAGGCTCCAGAGGCCCGATCAGCGGCCAGTTCTCACGGGTGCGGGTGTAATACCCCGCGTATTGCACGACCGGGGTGGGAGTTCGGTCGACGTAGCGGCCCAGCGCCGGGATAAACCGGCTAGCGCCCCGCAGGACGATATTCGGGAAAGCGATGTCATCTTGCGGCTGCCACTTCGGGTCCTCCGGCGTACGGTTATAGGCCCAACCTAGCTTGATCTGGGCGGTAGATTCAGGTTTGACGTGCAATCCGGCAGGCAGCTCGCCCAACAACCAGCGGTACTCGGGGTCGGCTTCGAAAAGCTCACGCTCTTCGTCGCTCCAACGCAACGTCTGAGGATCGGCAAAGATGGTGAATGGCAGATCCCTAGGAATGATCTGGTCCGGATCAGGAATGACGATCTTGCGCTGCAGGAAAGACTGTACCGGCAGATCGATATCCAGCATTCCGGCCAGCTCCTGGACGAATGGTCCGGAGGCAAGAACCAGCCGGTTGGCTACAATCGTTGCGCTGCCGTCAACCGTCGTCAGGCGCAAGGAGTAGCCGGCCGAGCCCCGCTCAATCCCCTCGACCGTGCCCTGAAGCAGCTCCAGACCGAGGCCCCTCGCCCGCGACAGCAGCAAGGAGCCCAGCGCGTAAACATCGAAAGCGCCGGCGCGATCGATGCGCACAACTTGTCGAATCGTCTCGGCCAGATAGGGATGCTGGCGGCGAATCGCCGCGGCGTCGCGAATTTGCTCAATGCCCGACCGCGGGCGCCGCAGATGCTCCGAAGGGAAGACCTGCCGGTCTTTCGACTCGCTGACGAAGGCATAGCCGAACCACCGCATATCGAAGGCGTTATCGGTCTCCTCGGCAAGCTCCTGCATCAAGTCCAGGCTGTGGCCGGCGAACGATGCCATGCAGGGCTGGGGCCAATAGTCACGGAAATTCTCGCCCGACTTGCTGGTGGTTAGCGACATCGGCAACAGCTTGTCGATCAAGACGATCCGTCTCTGGCCATATTTGGCCGCCAGGTAGTAGGCGGTCGCGATGCCGGCGATGCCGGCGCCGCAGATAGCGACCTCAGCTCGTTCCATCCACCCAGGATCGCACATCTTCGGCGATCCGTGTCGCTACCAATCTGGCACAGGTAAGATCTGACCCACCGACTCATCAACCGACAGGAGCCCCCCTTGATTCAATCCGAGCAACGCGACTCGATCACCATCCTGCGCATCGAGCACGGCAAGGCCAACGCGGTCGACACCGAGCTGTTTCACGCTCTCGACGCGGCCTTCGATCAGGCGGTGGATGCAGACACCCGGGCCATCGTCTTGACCGGCAATGGCAAGCTGTTCTCGGCTGGTGTCGATCTCTTCCAGGTCTTGGCGGGGGGCAGCGGCTACCTGCGCCACTTCCTGCCGGTGTTATCGGCCAGCGTGCAGAAAGTCTTCACCTTGCCCCTGCCGGTGGTGGCGGCGGTCGATGGCCACGCCCTGGCCGGTGGCTGCATCCTGGCGGCAGCCTGCGATCGTCGGGTGATGAGCCGGGGCAAAGGCAAGATCGGGGTCACCGAGCTGGCGGTCGGAGTGCCCTATCCGGTGATGGCGCTCGAAGCTCTGCGCTGGCTGCTGCCCCATCACCTGGTGCAGGACTTGGTCTACTCGGGTCGCATGCTCGACACCGAGCAAGCGCTGGCCTGCGGGCTGGTGGACGAGCTTGCCGAGGACCCCGCGGCGACTCTCGACAGGGCGATCGAGATCGCCCGGAGCTACGCCCGCATACCGCGCGACAGCTTCGCACTGACCAAGCGCCAGCTACGCCAACCGGCGGTGGATCGTACCGCCGCCATGGCGGCCCTCGACGACGAGGTGGTGGAAGTCTGGAGCCGGCCCGAGACCCTCGACATCATCCGCCGGTTCTTGGAAAAGACGGTCGGCCGCAAGTAGGCCTGGCACGCCGGGGGTGAGTTTCAGCGCCAGCACGGCGGGCGGGCTCAAGGCACCGAGGCGGTCCACTCGCTGGTGTTACCAGACTCGAAGCCATCGGTGAAGATCAACTCGGGATTCTCGCCCACGAACACCGTCGCGTCTGTCGACACCCCACCTTGACGGGTGACCATGAACATGCGGTAGGTGCTAGTGCCCGCTGGCATCACAGCCGTAGAACCAGCCGAGTTGCCGGATAGGATCACACTGCGATCCACCGACTGGTGCAGGAAGCTGCCGGCCAGGATAGACCACGACAAGGTAGAAACCTCACCCAGATCGATCGACACCGGCGAGGCTTGGAAATCGGCGTTGGGCACCGCCCCCGTATTGACCGTCGCCAGAAAGTCTTCCGTGCCTCCGACCGTCAAGGTGTGGGTGCCCACGCCGGTGCTCTGGAAGGCCGCCGCGCCACCACCGATGGCGCCACCGTCCAGGGTGGCGCTGGCGCCGCTCCAGGCATAGCCCAAGAATGACTCGGTAGAACTCGCCAGATCGTCGGCAGCCACCAGGTTGATGATCGCCAGCGGTGCCGCCAGCAATGCCCCCATCACCGGCGCCGAGCCGGCGGTGATGCTATTGACCTGCGATTTGTCAGTGTTGGCTGCCCCAGTGCGGGTCACCACCAAGCTGTCGAGTTCAGCAGCAGTAGCCGCCCCTGCCAAACCATTGCGGAAGATATCCCCACCGAAAGTGTTGTTGAAGAAGGTGTTGCCGTTGTAGCGAATGTCGTTGATCGGCCCGTTGTGCTGATCACCTTCTGAGATCGGCAGACCGATGCTGCTCGAGAAGGCTGAGTTGGCGATCGTGCCGGTGGCGCCAACCGCTGGACTCAACAACACTCCACTGTGCATGTCGGCGCCGTGGGATTGGAATAAGCCTTCGCTGACGCCGGGACTGACCTCGTTGTCGAAAAACTGACAGCTATCGACGTCGATCGTCGCCCCCTGCACATAGAGCGCGCCGCCAAATGTATTGGCGCTGTTGCGGGCAAAGGTCGTGTTGGTGACCGTGGCATCGGTTTCGAACACCACCCACAAGCCACCACCAGAGCTACCCGCGCCACTGGTATCGCCGCGCTGTAGCAGGGAGTCTTCGATGGTCATATCGGTGAGATAAGCATGGATGGCGCCACCAGCTACCGCTACGTCACAATCATCAAAGATGACGTTCTGCAGCAGGGTGAAGGCACGGTGGAGCGGCGCGTTAGGGGTTGCCGGCACACCGCCGAGGCCATATTGGCGGTTGCCGTCGCCGATGGTCGACAGGCAGCCACCCTTCTGGCCGACCTCACCAACCCCATCGAAACGCCCTTGGATGAAGGTGTTACGCACCGTCAGGTTGGCGGTCCGCCGGTTCACTCCCACATCCAATGGCGTGTCGTTGGAGATGATTGAGATGCCGCCGCCGATACCTCGATTGCCGGTGCCGGTCGCCTGGTTGCCGCGCAACACCGAGTCGTCGATGGTGACGATCGCCCGGTAGAGATTGACCCCGCCGCCGTTCTCGGAGCGGTTCTTCTCAAAACGGGAACTGTGAATCCGGATCGTCGTCTGGTTCTCGGCATGCACCGCGCCACCCTCGGTGGCGGTGGGCGGGGTCACGCTTTCGTCCGGCAGGTTGAAATTCTCTATGAAAGTGCAGTTGGCGATCGTCACATCTGCGGACGGCGTGGTCACCGGGGTTTGCCAGGTGCCGATGGCATAGACCGCGCCGCCGGCAAAACCAGATTGGTTATCGACGAAACGCGAGTTGGTCAGCCGCAGCGTCGAGTCGACCACCGAGATCGCGCCGCCGGCCGAGGTGTTGCGATGGCCTGGCGGATTGGTCCGGTTGCTGAGGAATACCGAGTCGTGAACGTAGGCCACCGAGTCCACCGACAGCCAGATCGCACCGCCGGCATTGTTGGCGACGTTGTTCTCGAAGCGAGTACCGCGGACGTGCAGCTCCGAGTTTCGTGCCGCGAACACCGCCCCACCACCGGTGCTGGGCACCGCGGTGGTGTTGTCCTCGAACACGCAGTCGATGAACGAAGCTTCGCCGTCGCGCATGGTGATCGCGCCACCGATCGCATCGGTGGTCGATCGGCCGTCGCGGAAGGTAATGCCTTCGAAAACCACCCCGCCACGCAGCGCCACATTGACCGTGCGGTAGACCACGATCGGCCGCGTGCCACCACCGCTCAGCACCACATTGGCGCCGGCCGCGGCGCGCACCGTGAAACGCTTATTGACATCACTGATCAGCGTCCCCCCGGCCGGTGCCAGGTAAGTGCCGCCGGCAATTTCGATGGTACCGCCATCAACCACCGCCGCGATGGCACTCTGCAACGTGGGGTGATCAGCCGGAATATGGATGGTCTGAGCGCCCGCTGGCGCCGCAAAAACTGCCGCCGCCAGCACCGCCACCGTGAACACTACCGCCACCCCGGTAACAACCGGGGAAGCAGCCAACAACTCTCTCCTTGAGGAATCTCTCACCACCGTGTCTCCACTCTCTCTGTCCAGATGAATAGTGTCCTTGCACCGATGCGAATCCCCATGCCCAGCCACGCCGAGCCGAAGAAGAACGACCTCTTCCCATGCTAGAAAGCAATAAACACGCCAGTCAGGTGGCCACCTCGAAGCCGTGGTTGATTGCCCAGAAACTATGCCTACAGAGAGACAACACTCTAGATATCAGTATTTTACACTGACGCGATCAGTCCAAGATCAGAGTTCAGGCTCAACACGAAACCAGCACATCATTCTATTTAAATAAACAAATGTCAATAAATGTCACTTGCGTGACACCCATCCGTCCTCCTCGCCACTCTCTCTCAGGGCCGCTTTCCCGCCCATTGCCGGAGGTCGCCGTTCTCGAAGCCATCGGCGAAGATCGCCCCCGGCTCGGCACCATCCGCGGCCACTAGCAAGTGGCGCAACAGCACCGGATCGCCGAAGAAGCGTTCCGCCACTTCAAGCACCACGATATCGGGCTGCTCCTTCTCGATCAGCCGATAAGGCAGGCGCATGCCGGGATTGAAGACCACGCGAACGAAGTGCTCAGCGAGGTAGGGCTTGAGTCGATCGCCGAAAGAGTCGACCGCCATCACCGCTCGCAAGCGCTGCTCTGGGGCCTCGAAGACCTCCAGCGCCAACCCCCGTCTGGGGTCTGGCCGCACCGACTTCACGCGGCGAGCTGCGGGATTGGCGAGAGTTAGTTGTAAGACCTCCTCGCGGGCCTGGTTGCGAGTCCCCATGAACAACGATAGATCGCCACCGAGCTTGACCTTGGGAGCGCTGGTGAACGCCGCCAAGGGAAGAGGCTGGAGTTGGGGAAAATAGCGCCCCAGGATCTTGATCCACTCACGATAAGCAACGAACTCGCCCAGCGGACTCCAATGCGTATCGTAGCGGCGATACACCTGCCAGCCAGCTTGCTTGGCCTGCAGCAAGGCGGGCCGCATGTCGACCACAGGCACCTCTGAATGTGCCGCCAGGTGCTCAACCAATTGATCCAGGGGGGACTGCCGCCATAGGGGTCGCGCGGCGGCGGGCAGGTACTCCGGATAGATGGTGTGCTTGTTTGGCGCGACCACCAACACGAAAAGAGCACCCCGCTGACGACAGGCCTGGTAGTGAGTTTCGAGAGCCTGCCGCCAAATTTCCAACCGAGTATCGCTCAGCGGCCGCATGCGTTGGTAGTCGATCAGCGGCGAGCCGGCGAGGTACAGCCAGCCCTGCCGACCGATCGACGCCTTGGGCACCGGCGAAACACCCAGCAGCCGCCGCTTGATCCAGTGGTGACCGACGATCAACGGCTGCCGCAAGCTAAAGTGGTCCTTGTAGTAGGCATCGAAACGCCGCGGGTAGTGCGCCAGTTGGTGGGCATCGGTCGGCGGTGCCGGCCGCTTCGTCTTGCGCCGCTTTTCGACCAGGCGCACCCCCGAATCGAAACCCACCAAACCAGCCACCCACGGTGCACCGACCACCAAGGTGAAGCACAGCACCAAAAGCACCCGCCAGCGGTGCTGGCCGGCAGCTCGATCCTTGCTGGGAAGTTCCGACCGCATCTCAGAAGCGGAAATAGATAAACGGATCATGGGTTTGAGCCGACGCCACTAGGACGCTGAGCACCAGAACAAATGTACTGGCCAGAGTCTCGACAGCAGCTAATGAAGTCGGTGACCAACCTCGGCCGCTGAGCTTCGAAAAACTGAAGCGGGCGACCGGCAGAGCAGCCACCACACCTACCACCAAGGCGACCCACAAGGGCGAATCCATGTAGAACTCCAAGCGGTGGGAATAGTCGTCGCCCCGCCGCCAACCCACCATGCTAGCCAGCATGGCCGCCGCTCCGGCAAAGGTCTCAGCGCGAAAGAACACCCAGCCGACCATGGCCACCAGCAGAGTGTAGAGATGCCGCAGAGGCAACGGCAGACGTTCTAGAAAGGCCCCCAATCCCAGCCGTTCGAGCACTAGAAACAGGCCATGGAAGAGTCCCCAAATGACGAAAGTCCAACTCGCTCCGTGCCACAATCCGCAGAGGAAGAAAACCAGTAGCAGATTGAAGTAGGTCCGCCTTGTCGAGCCCCGACTGCCCCCTAGCGGGATGAACAAGTAGTCGCGAAACCAGCTCGACAGCGAGATATGCCAGCGGCGCCAGAATTCGCGCACCGAGCGGGCGATGTAGGGGTAGTCAAAGTTCTCCAGAAAGCGAAAACCAAACATCCGCCCCAGACCGATCGCCATGTCCGAGTAACCAGAGAAGTCAAAGTAGATCTGCAAGGTGTAGCAGACCACCCCGAGCCAGGCCACGGCCGGCGACAAATCAGCTGCCGGCAGAGCAAAGATAGCGTCCGCCGGGCCGGCGAAAGTATTGGCCAACAGCACTTTCTTGCCCAATCCGAGAGCAAAGCGGCGCACCCCCAGAGCAAAGCCCTCGAGATCGATTCGCCGTTCAAGTAGCTGCCGGGAAACATGGCTGTAGCGCACGATCGGACCGGCGATCAACTGCGGAAAAAGGGCAATGTAGAGCGCCAGATGTACCGGCCGGCGCTGGGCCGGCACCACCCCGCGATGCACGTCGATGAGATAGGAGATTGCCTGGAAAGTGAAGAATGAGATGCCGATCGGCAAGTGAATCGACAGCTGCTCGAGCGGCTCCATGCCCAACCCCACCCACGGCACATTGAGAGCGCCGACCACAAAATCGGCGTACTTGAAAATCCCCAACATCGTCAGGTTGAGACCCACCGCGCCACCGACCACCCAGGCGGCGCGACTGCCACCCCGCGCCCCCTCGACCCAACGGCCGAGAAAGTAGTTAGCGCCGATCGACGCCAGCATCAGCGCCAGGTAGGCGGTTTCGCCCCAGGCATAGAAAAAAAGGCTGACCAGCAGCAGCCAGAAATTACGCAGCTTCGCCGGCAGCACAAAATGCACCACCAGCACCAGCGGCAGAAATAAGAAGAGGAAGGTTACGGAGCTGAAAACCACGGCGAGAGCCTCTCACCCATCGAGCCACCTACTCGGCCGGCGGCCAAACACCAGGCCACACCGCTCAATTGAGCTGAACAGCGCCTACCTTGCCCCAACTGACCACTGCCGTGCAAGCCCACTGTTCACGCTCCCCCCGCGGTCGCCATGACCACTGCGGACGACACCGCCGTCCTGGCTTGAGGCCGCTAGAACCGCCGAAGAGCACTAGAAATGCTGCAAATCACCGCCTGATCCTGGCCTGGAAGTTGCAGTTGAGCCCTAGATGAGGTGTACTGAGTAGGCTCCGGTTGCCCCACCGTCCGCTGGTGAGGGTCCGTAGAAGTCCGCTCGGCCGATTAGGAGGATTAGGAATGTTTCAGACACAGTCAACTTCACCACGCTCCGGCCGCGGGTCTTGGCTCGTCGGCCTAGCTGCGGTGGCACTGTGGATCGCCGCTCCGGTGTTGGCCGGCGGCCAGCTACAGCAGCGACCCAGCTCAACCAGCGCCAAGAGTTCCGGTTCATCGAGCAGTTCGTCCTCAAGCGCCCGCAGCTCTTCGGGCTCCAGCCGGTCCAGCGCTGGCAGCTCCAATCGCGGTGGTTCATCGCGCAGCAAGACCAGCTCCAACCGCGGCGGCTCTTCACGCGGCAGCGGTGGCAGCGGCGCCAAACGCAGCAGCCCAAGACCGAGCACTACCCCCTCAGGGTCGAACCGCAAGTGGCGCAACACCATCGACCATCGCTCCAACGGCGGCTCACAAGGCCGCACCCAAGCTAGCGATTCGCCCTCGCGCTACCGCGATCGCAAATGGCATCCCGACAACAACCCGAGCCGCCACAGCCCCACTCACCGCCGCAACTATGATCCCTACTATCCGTACTACGGCGGTTATCACTACGGGCACCACGGCTACTACGGCCACTACAACCCGTTCTGGAACTTCACTTTCTACGGCAACTACCGCTACCCGGCGCCGTGGTACCCCCACCAGAGCTACGAAGGCCGAGAACTTGGCGGTCTCGATCTCAATGTGCGACCGAAATCGACCGAGGTCTACCTGAACGGCAACTTTGTCGGCGAGGCGGGCAATTTCGATGGCTACCCGCGCTATCTGTGGCTGGAAGACGGGGTCTATGAGGTGATCTTCTATTTCGAAGGCTTCGAGACCGTACTTCGTGAGATCGAGGTGGTCACCGGCGTAGTGATCGATGTGCAAGAAGACATGCAGCCGGGCCAAGCCGTGTTGCCGGAAGAGCTGTCGGCCATTCAACCGGCCGCCGACGAGCGGGTCGAAGTCGGTACCGAGTGGTGGCGCGAAGTCAGCGCCCAACCACCGCCCCAAGGCTTGGAACCAGGCTCAGCGCCGGTGATCGACACTCGCGCCAAGCCCGGCCGGATTCGCCTGACCGTAGCGATGGATGACGCCTCGATTTACCTCGACGGTCAATTCGTCGGTACCGGTCGTGATCTGGTAGGCGGCAACGCCGCGGCCTTGCTGGTCGATGCCGGGGAGCACGTTTTGGAGATCGTCCACCCCCGTCACGAGTCACGCAAGGTGGAAGTCACCGTCGCCGCTGGCGAAGAGGTCGAAGTCGACCTCGGCCTCGGCGCCGAGCAGAGCGCCAAGCTCTAGCAGGTTACCGCCAGACACTTCTCTCTTGCACTTCCAAGCCCGACGAAACTCGACCCGATTCTCGAGTTTCGCCGGGCATTAGAGGGTGAAGGCCGATGGCTCTGGAGGGACATGGATCTTTGGGGAGTGCGAATTCCGCAACCGCTCGAAATGGACCTTGTTGAAGGTTACGAAGCCCTCAACTCCTTCAGCCTCGGCAGAGAGTAAATGGATAGCGTCGAATAGAACGCCTGAGCGGAGACCGCGCTCGCTACAACGACGAATAGCAGCTCGATAGACCGCACCGGAAACCTCAATGGGTCGGAAACTCTCAAGGATTCGGTCAACCACCAAGCTCGCGGCGGCGGGTGCAAGGCGCTGGCTTCCGGGAATCTTGGTAAGAACCGACCAGATTTCAGCGGCGGCGTGCCAAGTGATCTGAGCCTCAACTTTGCCCGAAGTTACGGCCCGCGTCCAAGGCCTCGTCCGTAAGTGGTGTTCGTGACCCTCAAGAACAGAAGCGACCAGGATCGAGGTGTCGAATGCTAGCTTCATTCCGCCGGGCCAAGGTCCTTGAGCCGTTGCTCCCGAAGCGCTCGATGATCAGGAATATCCATCGGTTCGACACCAGTGACGACCAATAGACCGTCTTTTTCAACCAACTGCGCCTCACGGTGTTGAGGAACCAGAATCAAGCGATCAGCCTCATCGATGAGGGTCAGCCGAGACCCTGCTTCGAGGCGGTGAGCCCGCCGCACCCGCTTGGGAATCACCAGGCGGCCTGAATTGTCGATGGTAATTTCCTGTGCCATCCTGCCATGGTACCATGGCAGGACCAATTCCGTTACCCGCGGTCCAATTTTGGCCGCATCGACCACTACTGGTTCGCGCGGAACTTCAACGATCCTTCAGCCGATAGACAAACTTGTGCCCCGACCAATCGCTGTCGATGGCGCAGACCTTGACGTCCACCAAGCCGGCCGCGAGGCCCAGCGAGCGCACTCCACCGCCATCGAGATCGCTGGCCAGGGTTGAGCTTTTCTTGGCCCACGAGATCCACAACATGCCGGCCTTGTCGAGGCGTCTTTCGAGGCGCTCCAAGGCCCCTTCTAAATCGCGGCGACAGCTGGCGAAAAAGTGAATGAACATCGCCGGCTGAGGCGGTAGGCGGCTGACGATGCGAACCCCTTCGGGCAGCGGCTCGAGCAGCTGCCGGTAGCCTTCCGGGGCGCGCAATGCCACTACCTTGACTCCTGGCTTGATACCCAACTTCTTGGCCAGAGGCGTGCCAGAATAGCCGGCGCCAGCCCTGGCCTGTTTGGCCGGGTTCATGCGGCCTCCTTCGGCCACAGCAGGCTGGCCCCGATGCCGGCGACGAAGCCGCTGACAATGGCCCAGAACGCGGGTAGGAAGCCGAACATCGGCAACCAATCCAGCCAACCGGCGACCAGCACTAGATTGCCCACCACCATCGAAACCAGCGCACCGCGAGCGGTGAAGCGGCGCCAACGGACACCGAGCAAAAGGGTCGGGAAGAGGGTCGTGTAGCCCTCGAAAGCCTTGCGTGAAATGCTGAACACTGAGTTATCCCAGATCATCGCCAAGGCATAAACCACCGCCGCGATAGCCACCGCGAACCAGCGGCCCACCCACACCTCGGAGACCTTTCGACCACCGCGCAACGGTTCCAGGACATCACGCACCACCATCGAGCTCAGGGTCAGCAGCTGCGCGTCGAGGGTCGACATCACCGCCGCCAGCACCGCCAGAAAGCCCACCGAGCCGAGGATCGCCGGCATGTGGTTGGCGACCATCAGTTGGAAAATCTGATCCGAGCGCTCGACCTCCGGAAAAGCCGCTCGACCCCAAACTCCCAGCAACACCACCGGCACCCACAGCACGATCATCGCCAGTGGATACAGCCGGCTCACCCGTTTGAGAGCGCGTTCGTCCTTGGCCGCCATCAGCCGCACCAGCATGTGGGGAAAGACAATCACCGTCAGCGACACCACCATGCCCCAAGACAGCCACGCCCGCTGATCGAAGAGACCACCCGAGCCGACTCTCAACAAGCCCTCGTCGACCTGGCGCACACTCTCCATCGCCGCCCCCAAACCACCCAAAGAGCGCGACACAAAAAAGAACGCGGCAACCACGAAGAGCAGGAAAAGCGCCCCCTGGAAAACATTGGTCCAGGCCGTGGCGCGCATCCCACCGAGGCTGGTGTAGAGCAGCGCCACCAGCACCACCCCCAGAGCCGCCACCCAGGCCGGCAGCTGGCCGCCGCTCGATTGCGACAAGATCAAGCCTGCGCTCTTGACCGCCTGTACCATGTAGGGCACGGTGTAGATTGTGTAGAGGGCGAAGAGTAGGTAGCCCACCGCCAGCGAGCCGAGGTGCTTGGCGTAGAGTTCGGCCGGAGTCAGCGCCCCGAGCCGCTGGCCGATGCGTCGCGCCGGCGAGCCGATGGCCCAGAAAGTCAACGGGATCACCAACGCCACCAGCGGCGCATTGAGGCCAAACACCCCCAATCCCAGGCCATAGGCCAGGCCAGGAATGCCCACCAACACGAATGAGGTGTTGTTGGTGCCGAAAAGGGCCATGAACAGCACCACCGTGCCCAGCTTGCGGCCGGCGAGAAAGTACTCATCCGGCGAACTCGACGCCCGCCGATTGGCCAGGACACCGAGCACCACCACCACGGTGACGTAGATCAGCACCGCCAGTAGAAGATTGGCCAGCGTCACGACTCCTCGCCCTCACCCCAAATTCGGGCGGTGAAGAAAAGCAGAAAAACCCAGGCCATGATCATCCACACCAAGCGGTAGGCCAGTTCCACCGGCATCCAGCCAAGCACTAACTCGGTGCTGGTTGTGCGGTAGAGATGGGCCGCCACCAGGGCGACCAAGCCCAGGCCGGCCAGCAGCCAGCGGCCGAGCATCGGCTGTCGTGCATCTTTCTCCTGCATCTAGATCCTCCGGCAAAGCCCGGTGATACTAACGATGAACCTTATAGGGCGACCACCCCGTTCTTTCCACGGCTGGTTTTCACCCCGCTAAGCCTGAGAGCCCGCCCCTCAAACTCCAAGATGTTCGAGCCGCACCAGCGGACCATCGGCCTCGCGCTCGGCATGCAAATCGACTGAACCGCCCAGGTACCAGAGATGGTCACCCTCGGGGTCGATCAAGACCTGGCTGACCTGCCAGCTGCGCGGCCCGGTCTTCTCCACTCGGGTGTGCTGCGTTTGCCGCGCCGCATGGTCGAACTTCAACTTGCCATACTGCTCGAAAAACGGCTCCATTGCGTTCTCGAAGCGTTCTTCGTCCCAACGGTATTCAGCAGCTTCGGGATCGTCGATCACGCAGCCAGTAGCCGCCGACCACTCGCCTTGGGACAAGCAACGCACCAACTCGTGCAACTCAGCCCGCACTCGCGAGGTGAAGGCACGATTGTCGTGCAACAGCTCATAAAGCCATAAGTCGCGGCGCGCCTGCTCACTCTTCTCCGGCTTCTCAAGGGCCAGTTCCGGATGCAGCAGACTCTGCCACTCCTCGAGTAAGCTGGTGTCAATACGTTCGATCATAGTGCGGAAGTAGGCTAAGACGTCATAAACCTCAGCGGTTTGTGAACGTTCGGGCACACTCTGGCTGAGAGTCTTGTAAAACTGACTCAGATAGCGCACCAAAACCCCCTCTGAGCGCTGCAAGCCATAGAGGCGCACGTAGTCTTGGAAGCTGGCGTAACGTTCGTACAGATCGCGAGCGATCCCTTTCGGGCTGACATCAGCGCCGCGCACCCAGGGATGGGCGCGGCGGAAAGTATCAAAAGCAGTATCGATCTCGGCCGCGTTGGGCATCGGATAGATCACTTCGTCGAGCTTCTCCATGCGTTCTTCGTAAGGCACTCCCTGGGCCTTTAGCCGGGCCACCAGATCGCCGCGTAACTTGTCGACCTGACGCCGCAAGATGATCCGCGGATCTTCGAGGATCGACTCCACCAAGCTGACCACATCGAGGGCATAGGTTTCACTCTCCTTATCGAGATCTTCGAGGGTCTCGACCAAGAAAAGAGACAGCACCTGGAAGAGGGAGAAGTCCCACTGCAAATCCTCGTTGACCACGGCCCAGAGGTAGTTCGAATCGGTATCGCGAGCCATCTTGATCACCCCCGAGCGATACAGCGAGCGCACCAGAACAGCCGCTTCTTGCAGCAACCGTTGCTTGCTCTGATCGTCCTCGTGGCAGTCGCGTAGAATCTGCCGCAGGGTGGAGAAATTACCCGCTCCAGGATCGTTGAGTTCGGCGTCGTGTTGCAGCAAGTTGAGCAACATGCCATGGGAGAGCTTGAAACGCGACTTGAGGGTCTCGGGCGGACGGTCGATCAACCGCCTGAAGGTCTGCTCGTTCCAGCTCACTTCCTTCTCGCCCGGACGGCCAGGGCGGCGACCGGCAGGCTTGGACTTCTTTTTCTTCTTACCCTTGGCGGCCGCTTTCCTGTCGCGAATGACCTGCTCCGGCGCCTGGCACACCACCCAGCCGTGGTCGTCGAATCCGCGGCGACCCGCACGACCGGCGATCTGCTTGAAGTCGCGCACCTTGAGCAAGCTCACCTTACGACCGTCGTACTTGGCCAGCTTGGTGAACAACACGGTGCGGATAGGAATGTTGACCCCGACTCCCAGCGTGTCGGTACCGCAGATCACCCGCATTAGCCCCTGCTGGGCCAATTGCTCGACCAGCAGTCGGTATTTGGGCAAGAGACCCGCGTGGTGGACGCCAACACCGAAACTCAGGAAGCGGCGAAACTCCTTGCCATAGGGAGTGTCGAAGCGGAAGCCGGCAATCTGCTGAGCAATTGCACGCCGCACCTCCTTGCTCGCCACTTGCCCGCAAGTCAGTGCCTGGGCCAGCTCGGCGCACTCGCGCTGGGTGAAGTTGACGATGTAGATCGGCGCGCGGTCAGCCTCCAGCAGCTCCTCAACGGTGCGGTGCAGAGGCGTTTCGCGATAGTCGAACTCAAGCGGCACCGGGCGTTCGTCAGAGTAGACATGGGCCACCTCGATGCCGCCCTGGCGCTCCATCCGTTCGGTGATCGGCCGGGTATTGCCCAGAGTTGCCGACATCAGCAAGAAGCGGGTATCGGGCAGGGTCAGAAGCGGCACCTGCCAGGCCACGCCGCGGTCAGGGTCGGCGTAGTAGTGGAACTCGTCCATCACGACATAGGCGGCACCCACCTCGGCACCCTGGCGCAGAGCCATATTCGACAGCACCTCGGCCGTGCAGCACACCACCATCGCCGACGAGTTGATGTTGGCATCGCCGGTCTTCATACCGACATTGTCAGCCCCCAGGTTGTCGCAGAGATCGAAGAACTTCTCGCTCGCCAATGCCTTGATCGGACTGGTGTAGAACGACCGCTTGCCCTCGCACATTGCCTTGAAATGCATGCCCAGCGCCACCAGCGACTTGCCCGAGCCAGTGGGGGTGTTGAGCACCACATGGCGGCCGGCCATGATTTCCAGCAGCGCCTCTTCCTGCGCCGGATAGAGCTCAAAACCATAGTCCGCCACCCAGGAGAGGAAGCGATCGAGAATTTCGTCCACATCGTCGATCGGCGCCGCCGGCAGACGATCCTTCAACCGAGGCTTGGCACTAGACTTCCGGGTCGAGGCGGCGGGAGACGGGACGGGGCTTGGTTTTTCTTCGTTGGTGATCACCCGGCGATGCTAGCAGGCCCGGCGCAAGCTCGATCATCAGACCCAGTTTCCGATAGGCTCTGGCGGCGGCTACTCCGACCGCCTGACGCTGCGCTATGAAGATCAAACACCGCACACTCCTACTGGCAATGGCCAGCCTCCTTACCACCTTGGTGCGGGCCGAGAGTGAAGATCGTCCACAAGCTGCTTTCGGCGATCATGTGGAGGTCAACCTGATTAACCTGGAGGTGGTGATCAGCCGCGATGGCGAGCCTGTGCATGGCCTGACGGTCGAGGACTTCATCGTCTTAGACGACGGCCAAGCGGTGGAGATCACCAATTTCTATGCCATCGAGGAAAGCCGAAGGCGGCTGCCAGTAGATGCCGGTGAAAGCACTGGCGATGCTGCGGAGAACCCTGAGATCGAGCCCTTCGACTTGGTGATCCTGGTGGACGATCGCTTCCTCACCAGTCGCAGCCGCGGCCTTCTCCTGGGCTTGGTGAGTGAGCAGCTCGATTCTCTTCTGGCCGCCGGTGCCAGGATTCTGGTGGCCCGGCAGGATCGTGGCGTGATCGTCGAACAACCCTTGACCGCCGACCGCGCGGCCCTGGCCAGCACTCTCGACCGTCTAGCCAAAAGTCCCGGCAGCCTGGCTCTGGGGCGCGCCGCCGGGCGCTCGTTGCAAATCCAAATACGCAACGGACCGCTGCCCAGCGTCAACACGGTGGACGCTTCCGGGCGCGCCGACATGGTCGAGCACCTTGCGGCGGTGCTGTGGGGGCAGATCCTCGGTCACATTCAAGAGGTACGGGTCGAGGTCAGCCGTTCGAACCGTTCGCTGGAACGTTTCCTCGGCTCGATGGCCGGCCTGCCGCGGCGCAAAGCCATGCTCTATCTCTGCGATCAGCTGCCGGTTCGACCTGGCGAACAGCTGGTCGAAGAATGGTGGACCAAGTACGGCCAGGCTTTTGGACTGTCTAACAACGTGCACTCCCCCGAGGAAGTGCTGCAACGCGTCGACGCCGGCATTGAGTTCGCTCAACTAGCCGCCAGTGCCAGCGCGGCACGGGTGGCCCTCTATTCCATGGGCGACTTGCCCAGTCTGGCGGGCGGTTCGGGTGTCGAACTCAGCTCCGCCTCTCGACGCGGCCGAGGAGGTTTTGGCCCCTTGGCCGCTGACGCTGCGGGTCTCGGGCTGCTGGCCAGCACCAGCGGCGGTCGTCGCAGCCACAGCTTGGGCCTCGGAGCCGAGTTGCTCGGCCAGCTGCAGCATGATCTTTCGAGTTACTACTCCCTGGCCTATCCGTCGCCCCACGGCGGCGACGATGGCAACCACCACGTCGAGATCAAGCTGCGCGATGCGGATCTTCGCCTCCATCACCTGGCCAACTACCACGACAAGAATGCCCAGCAGCAGATGCGCGATCGCACCCTGGCGGCGCTTTATTTTGCCAACACTGAGAATCGGCTCGAGGCACGGGTAGAGATAGACAGCATCGAAGAGACCGAGAAAGATCGCTTCGCGGTGTCGATCACCGTCCTTTGGCCGTTGGCCAATCTGGTGCTGCTGCCCCGCGGTGGGAGCCATTTCGGCCGACTGTCGATCCTCATCATGGCCCGCGATGAGAGCGGCAGGATTTCTGACCCCGCGACTTTCGAGGTGCCGATCGAAATCCCTAACCCACAGCTGCTGGCGGCGATGGCCAACGATGCCTCGTTCACCACCCGCCTGGTGATGCGCGGCGGCGAACAGGTCTTGGTGGTGGGCATCCGTGACGACGTTGGCGGCGAAAACTCAAGCCTGCGCCTGCCGCTGCGGGTCGGCAAGCGGCGGCGATGAAGAGGTGATGAGAATCCGGCTCAAGCTCCGGGGCGTCTCCCTCGTCAGCGGCGCTCTCCTGCTCGCCATGCTGCCGGGGTGGCTGGCAGTCGAAGCGCAGGAGCCACGAGCCAAGCCGTTGATCGGCCTCAAAGGAGAGGTGGCGAGTTTGATCCTCGGCGGTCGACCAGGGGGCGCCTTCGGCATCTCGGCGGTGGCCCTGCCATCACTCACCAAATCGGGCAGCGCCGAACTCTGGCTGGAGATCAACGGCGCGGAGCTACTCGCCGCGGCAAGCGGCGAGATGCAACCGAGCGCTAGCCTGAAACTGGAGATCTACGCCTACGCCGTGGACTCCAAGGACCAAGTGCCTGGATATCTTGCAGAGAGCTTCACCATCGATCTGGAGCCGTGGGGCGAGTTCTTACTCACCACTGGCGTGCGTTTCTCCGGCCATCTCGACGGCCTGGAGCCCGGTAGCTACCGGCTGCGAGTGCTAGTGCGCCTACTCGGCGAGCCGGGGGCAAGCGCCCTGCGCCAACTCGAACTGCTCATCCCTGATGACGCTGAGCCCCGGCAAGCGCTGGCCCTGTCGCTTCCGGGCAGCGAGGAGGGCTGGCTGAGAGTCACGGCGAGTGCTCCGCGGGCATTGACCACCGCCAGCATCCCAGCCGCCTTGCCGCTGCTCTATTCCGGTCGCTCGATCGGAGTTGAGCTGCTCACCGGCGGTACCCACAGCAGCGACACCCACAGCAGCGACGGCGCCACCGCCCGCTTGCTCGCGGCTACCGACCAGGAGCCACGGACGGTCGGCGAAGCAAGGCTTGCTTGGACCGCCGTCGTTACCCGCAATAAGTTCGGTCAAGTCCGGCAGGCTCGAATCGATTTGCCACCAATAGCTGCCGGCGTCTACTGGTTGGAGATCGAATTCGACAACGGCACCCGGACCCCAAGACGCCAGGTCATGGTGCTGGCTGGCGACCTCGCCCAACAGGCCAGCAGCTGGCCACTGGCGCTGCGCCTGGCGACGACGGTCTCTTCCGCCATGCCGCGCCGCGAAGCCACCTCCGGCAGCGGCTCCAGCAAACCCGTTCCTCGGCAACAGCGCCGCTACCAGAAGGCATATCTCGAAGTACTCGATTCCCTGGCTAGTGGTGCTAGCAAGCTGGCGGCGGAGCAATTGAGCCTTCTCGAGCAAGCCGCCACCCGGCAACACCAGGGGCATTGGGGGCCGCTGGCGGCACAGTTGCAAGAGTTCCACCAACGTCTCGCCCGGCAACACCCCGAAAGCCTGCCGCCGATCTTGCTGCTGCACCTCGACCAGCACGCCCGCCATGCCCGCGCTCGGCGTTTTCCCTTCGCCGCCGCCAACCGGCAAATGATCACTCAGTTAGCCCGGCTCTACGCCACTTCCTCGACCAGTGGCCAAGCGCCGGCGCTGGCCGCGCGAGCACTGGCCGGGCTCGGCATCTACCTGCAAGCAGCCAGCCTCTGGGACCCCGGCGGCGAGCTGCTGAAAGAAGCGCTGACCCTGGATCCTGAGTGCCCCTCGGCACTGTTGCAACTGGCGATCTTTCACGAGGCCCATGGACGCTATGCCGCGGCCGTGCCCTACCTGCGGCAGCTGGTGGCCAGCAGCGCCGCTCTCGAACCTCGGGTCAGATTGGCCCTAAGCCTGCGGCGCCTCGGTCGACAGAAGAGGGCCGAGAAGCTGCTGCGGGCGGTGGTCGATGAGTTCGGTCACGGCAACGATCCCTACCTGGTGATCGCCTATCAGGAGTTGGCCAGGCTATACCTGGGCAGCAGCCGAACCGACGACGCCGGCAGCTTGTTGGACGCCGCCATCGGCCGCTTGCCGCAAGCTTCTCGACTGCGACTGCAGCGGGCTTTCGTCTTTGAGCAGCAGGGTCGGAGTGCCGAGAGCCGTGCCTTGTTGGCGACGGTGAGCCCCGCGGCCAGCACCCCCTCGGCGCGCTTTCTTTATAACCGCAGCTGGCAGCAGCAGGCTAGGCAACCGCGGCACCGACTGCAACGGGGCGCCCACGCTCGGCTGGCGGTGCTGGCGGCAGCGTTGACCGATGAGACCGACTGATGGCTGGCCGGCGACGCTCTCTGCTCTGCTTGATCGCTGGTGTTTGGCTGGCGGCTTCCGCAGCGGCGGTCGATATCTTCGTCAGAAGCCCGCAACAGGGAGTACCCCTGTTCGGCAGCGTCGAGTTGGAGGTAGAGATCTTGAGCGGCACACCGCTGCAGGAAGTGGTGGTGGAACTCGATGGCGTTCTCGTCGGCCAGCGGTCCGCGCCGCCTTTTCGCTGGACGGTGCAACTCGGCGAAGACAATCGCCAGAAAGTGATCACCATCCGCGCACGTTCTACCGCCGGCGAAGTCGCCGAGCGCCGAGTGGTGATCCCTCCCCTCACCGTCGACCAAGAGGTCGACCTCGGTCTGCAACAGCTCTATGTCACCGTCGACCGCGGCGGCCGGCGGTTGCTGAGCCTTGATCGCGATGTCTTTCGCCTGTTCGACGATGGGCAACGGCAGGAGATCATCACTTTCGAACGGGGCAATGTGCCGCTGAGCGCCATCCTGCTGATCGATTCCAGCTGGAGCATGCGTGGCGCAGCGCTGGCGACGGCGCTGGCCGGGGCTCGTGCCTTCGTCGCCGGCCTGCACCAGCTCGACCGTGCCAAGGTGATGTTGTTCTCTGATCGGCTGCTCGCCGAAACCTCGTTCACCGCCGACCCGGCCGCCATCCGCGGGGCGCTGGTTGGGGCCGTCGCGGCAGGCGGCACAGCCATCAACGACCACTTATTCCAAGCCCTGAGCCGACTGGAGGTCGAGCAAGGCCGGCGGGTCGTGATCTTGCTCAGCGACGGACTCGATGTCGAAAGCGTGCTCGACACCCAAGACCTGCGCAACGCGGCAAACTACACCCAAGCGCAGCTGTACTGGATCCGCACCGGCGGCGGTGAGCTGCGACGGGGGCGCAACTACTCTGCTTGGCGCGACGCCGATAGCCACGCCGCGGAACTCCTGGCGCTGGCAGAAATGGTCCGCGCGAGCGGTGGCCAGATCCTCGATATTGACCGCCTCGAGAACACCAGCGCGGCCTTCAGCGAGATCCTCGCCGAACTCCGCGAACAGTACGTCTTCGGCTACTACCCGACCGTCGATCGTAACGACGGATCGTGGCACCGGGTGAAAGTCGTCGCCAACAGTCGCGGCGCCAAAGTTCGTACTCGGGCGGGCTATTTCGACGGCCGGCCACGGCCGGCTCCGCCTTAGCACATGTAAGCGCCACCAGCGGAGCTGGCAGGCCGCGCCTACTCGATCACAGAACCCTGACTACCTCATTCTGCCCCTGCAGTGACCGCTGCCGGCAGCAGACGCCAACAGTAGGGACCTTGGTCGGTAAGGATCAGGATCTTCGGCCTTGAGTCGCCTCACATCAAGATTGGCAAAGTCCGGACCCGAATCCGCGAAGGCTCCAAGACGACGACCGAGCCTCGGTCGATGTCATTTTCAATCGTTTCTAGATTCGCTAGCAGAAGAGCTACTTGACCTGCAGGCCGCCGCTCCGCCCGTCGACGAAACAGCACCACCGAGGGCTTCGAGGTCGCACGCTGAGCCAGGATCGTTGCGAAATCGGTATCGGCAGAGACCACCGTCCGATCCTCCGCTGCGGCGCGATCGAAGATAGTGGGGTCATCCGCAGCGGCAAGTCCTAGCTCGCGAACGTGGACAGCATCGTATCCCGCTTCCCGTAGAGCTCGAGCGATCACCGGCGACAAAGCGTTGTCGATCAGAAACTTCACGAGGCCAAGGCAAGAGGCAACTCGCGCTCCTGGACGGCCTGAGCAGCGAAATACAGGGCTTGGCGGATATCCTCGGACTCAAGATCGGGGTACGCCTCGAGGATCTCTTCCTCGCTCATCCGGTCAGCAATCATGGCGACGACCGTCGCCACTGGAATCCGCAGACCGCGAATGCAAGGTACTCCGCCCATCTTGTTTGGATCGACCGCAATCCGAGTCATGTTCATGCTGGCCTCCTTCGTGTCAGCCCGAGTCTAGCAGAGCCCCCAAGCAGCAGTGGGTGCCTACAGGCATCCCATGCAGTGCGAAAAGACCTTCCTGCTTGGGTCCGGCGCATTGGCCGTATCAGCCATGGGGAAAACACCAACGACTCGCTGTGAAAGTTCAACCACAACAAGCACGGCCCTCGCGATAGAGCAGCAAATGCTGCCGCGCTTGAGACGCCGCCGGGGAATCGCCACGCTGTGCCGCTTGATCGAGCAATTCCTGCTGCATGCGCACGGCTTCCTCGTGCCGCCCGGCCTGAGCCAGGGCCATGGCCACGGTGAGTCCGTGGGTGAAGGTCGGCGCGGTGTTGAAGACTTTGATCGCCAAGTCGAAGGCACGGGCGCCATCCCGCAGCGCGAGTTCGGGGCTGGCGGCCAACAATCTGGCCAAGCTGTGCTGCAATTCGAGGTCTTCCGGTAAGGCCACCAGGCCCACCTCCAGCCGGTCGCGAGCCGCTCCGGGGTTACCGGCAAGCAGCAGCGAGGTGGCAACCCCGCGCCAGCCGGCGCTGTTCTCAGGGTCGCTTTCGGTGACCGCGTGGTATTGCTTGGCCGCGGCCGCGAAATGACCCTGCTGCCCGAGTACACCCGCCAGGGCGAAACTCACCCGTGGACTGGCGGGCTCGATGCCCAGCACCTCTCGGTAGTGCCCGGCGGCTTCCCCGAGCTGCCCTCTGGCCAACGCCAGGTTGCCGAGTTCGAACAGCGCACCCACCCGCTCGGAAGCGGTCAGGGTGACCCCGAGGCTGCTGGCGAAAGCCCGCTGAGCACCTTCCGCGTTGCCGCTGAGCTGGTACGAAGTAGCCAACCGAACCCAAACCTCACCACTGTCCGCATCGATCTTGGTCAACTTCTCGAGATCGCCAATAGCGGCGGTGAAACGCTGCTGCGACATCCACAGAGCGGCCCGCTTGAGCAACGCCGCCGGATGTTGGGGATCACTGACCAGCACCTGGCTGTAGGCCGCCTCGGCGGCCTCGAAGCGCTGCTGTCGGACCAGCACGTTGCCCAGTTTGATGCCGGCATCGAGCAAGCTCGGATCGAGTTCGACCGCGGTTTGAAATCGCTTCAGGGCCCGCAGATCGGCACCGCGATCGACCAGCAAGCCGCCGAGAACATATTGCACGCGAGCGTTCTCGCGCCGTTGCTCAGGGCTCTCGGACGTGCCCCGCAGTCGCAATACCTCGGCCAGCTTCTCTACCGCCCCCTCGACCCCACTCAGCTGAGTGAGGGCGAAACCGAGAAAATCCACATCCGAAAACTGATCACTGCTGTCCCGCGCCAGAGCTTGCAGAACCTCGAAAGCAGTGCCGGTCTTAAGCCAAGCCACGGCGTTGCCCAGAGGGTCTTCATAGGGCACATCGACCGGGCCCCGTTGCGCCAGCTCGGCTCGCGCGCGGTCGATGTCACCCAGACGACGGTAGGCTTGACCCAGCGGGTAGTGAACGAGGGAAGCCTCCGGAGCCAACTCCAGAACCGCCTCGAAATGCTCCACCGCGGCTGCGTGTTCGCCTGCCTTGGCGGCCAATTTGCCGAGTCCAAAGCGGCCCGCCGCCCGCGAATCGTCGAGCCCGGCGGCCTGTTCGAAAACCACGGCAGCTGCCTCGGCCTGGCCAAGATCGGCCAAAGCCCGCCCCAACCGCACCAGCGTCGCGGAGTCGTCGGGCGAGGTCTTGAGCACTTGGCGATAGTGGCTAACTGCAATATCCAGCTGGCCGGCGGCTTGCTCGATAATGCCGACAAAGTAGGTCCACCGTGGGTCGCCAGGCACCAGCTCAAGGGCGTTGGCAAAGCAAGCGCCAGCAGCCTCGAAATAGTCGTAGGCCAAGTAATACTGCCCCAGACGGCCATAGCCTTCAGCCAACTCCGGGCGGGTCAGATCATTCACCGTTGTCGCCTGCTCGACCTGCTGCCGCAGACCTTCGACCCGCTGCCGAATCCCTGGCTCGATGCCGCTCAGGTCCGGCACCGGCAGGGGCTCGAGCCGCTCTGCCGGCAGCGACCAGAGCAGCGCTGGCGCACCCAGCAGCTGAACGCAGGCGAGGAGGAATACCACCGGCCCTGGCGCCAGAGTCCAGCGGCGAATCATCGCTTCACCTCCTCGGCCGGAGCCTTGCCCTGCCCCTCGACCAAGGTGGTGTAGCGGCCGACCGCCAGGCCGCTCCAGGTTTCCACCCGACCGCCGGGCCAACGCACGGTCAGCTTGCCGATGACGCTCGAGTCGCCCAAGCCAAAAACCACTCGCGGATCGCTCGATGAGGCGAAGCTGCCATCCACCCGCACCCGCCGCCACAAGGTCGGCTTGCCGGGCCGCTCGAGCCCCACGCGAGCCCCCAAGGCATCGCGGCCGTGACTCAGCAGGCGGATACCGAACCACTGTCGGTTGTGGCCGATCTGGTTGATCAGCAAGCGCACCGGCCCCGAGTTGTTGCTCATCAAGACATCGATATCGCCATCGTTGTCGATATCGCCAAAGGCAGCACCGCGACTTACCTCGGAGAGTTCAAACGGCGGTCCTCCCTCGGCGGTGGTCTCGACAAAACGGCCGCCGCCGAGATTGCGGAATAGCTGGTTGCGCTGATGGAAGGGAAATGGATCTCCAGCCCGCACCAAGGCCTCGACCGAGCGGACGGCGCCGTTGACCACCAGCAGGTCGAGCCAGCCATCGTTGTCGTAGTCAATACCAGCGGTGCCCCAGCTGGTGTAGGTCCAGCTCGGCAAACCCAATCCGCTCTGCTGAGTCACGTCTTCGAACAAGCCATCCCCCTCGTTGCGATAGAGAGTGTTGGTCTCTGCGGCCAAGTGGGTCATGAACAGGTCGAGATCGCCATCGCCATCGAAATCCTGGGCATCGACGCCCATCGAGGCCTCCGGCCGGCCATCGGCATTGACCGCCGTGCCGGCGAGTAGCGACTCGTCGCGGAAGGTGCCATCGGCCTGCTGCAACCACATCTGATTCGGGCTGCCGTCGTTGGTGATGTAGAGGTCGGGCCGACCATCGTCGTCGAGATCAGCCACCACCACGCCGAGGGACTTGGACGACTGGGCGCCAATCCGGCTACGCAGCGAGCGGTCGGCGAAGGTACCGTCGCCACGATTGACGAACAAACGATCGCTGATGCCGTTGAACGAATTCGGGCCGCAGAAGTCGCGGGCGCCGGTGGCGGCGCGGCAGATCTTGTTGTTGTCGTAGGCGAAGTCGAGATAGCCGCCGACATAGAGGTCGAGCCAGCCGTCTCCCTGGGCATCGAACCAAGCCGCCGGCACGCTCCAGCGTGGATCGTCGACCCCGGCAGCGGCGGTGACGTCAGCGAACTGGCCGTTGCCCAGGTTGCGCCACAGCTGATTCGATCCGAATTGACTCAAGTAGAGGTCGACCCAGCCATCGTTGTCGTAGTCCGCCGCGAAGACGCCAAAACCATAGCCGCTGGCCGCCAGCTTGCTGGCGGCAGTTACATCGACAAAATGCAGCCGTGGGCGGCCATCAGGTCCGGTCTCAAGGTCATTTCGGTAGAGCCGATCGGTTAGCGGCAAGGCCGCGGCCGGCGGTTCGCCAGCCTGCTCACCCAGCCGGCTGCCTT
The DNA here is from genome assembly GCA_965248925.1 of Candidatus Multivoradales bacterium. Lineage (GTDB taxonomy): Bacteria > Acidobacteriota > Thermoanaerobaculia > Multivoradales > J023 > CBDFLE01. The sequence continues at coordinate 1,801,638 of CBDFLE010000006.1, forward strand.
GCACCAGATAGACATCGAGATCGCCATCGTTGTCGTAGTCGAACAGACCGCAGCCCGGGCTGTTGATCTCCAGCATGTAGAACTGGCCGGAGCGGCCGTTGAAATGGGTGAAATCGAGCCCGCTGTGGGCCGCTCGGTCGACAAAGACCGGCTCGCCCGGAGCGATCGGCGTCGGCTCCGCGGCCGCTGCCGAAAGAGTCCCCGGCAGACTGACCAGCCAGCAGAACACAGCCAAGCCCTGCAAACACAAGAGTTGCGCGCTTGGGACCCGGCACGGGAATGCGAACGCAGGATCGGACATGGGGTGACGCATCCTCCAGGAAACTCTGCTCGGGGTGGCGGGTGGCGGACCCATCCGACGGCTGAGCGGCGGATGCCGCATTGGGGCAGGCCGCAGCGAACCTCTGACCGGCAAATCCTAACATGGCGCCCTCACCGGCTAGCCCGATCCAAGATTCCGCCGAGGTATTCAAATTTTTGGTGGTTCCCTGCTTCCTCCGGTCTTGCTCACTCATCGCCGCGGCCGTGCTATCTTCAAGCACTGCAACGACTAAGGGCCACCGCTGCAGACCGCTAGCGAGTGGCACGGAACCTGCTGTGTTGAGCAGCGTGGACCAAAACTAACCTACAGACTTCGGCACCACCTGAGGTAGAGCGTTCCAGCCTCCTCAGCACCTGCACCAAAAGGAGAATTTCATGAGGTTGAGGGTTTTAATTCTCACACTAATTCTGTCGCTAGCGTTTACCGGCGTCGTACTTGCCCAGAGTGGTACTCACGGCAAGGTGTCGGGAACCGTTACCAGCAACGAGGGTGATGGCCTACCGGGCGTCACCGTCACCGCCAGCTCACCGTCCCTCCAGGGGACCCGGGTCACTCAGACCGGTAGCAGCGGCGGCTATGTCTTCCCCAGCCTGTCCCCCGGCGAGTACACCCTGACTTTCGAGCTGGAAGGCTTCGACCCGGTGGTGCAGCAGCTCAAAGTTTCCGTGCAGCAGCTCACCGGCGCCAGCATCATCCTGGGCTTGTCGACCACCGACCTTGGCGAGGAGATCATCGTCACCGGTGAGATCAGCACCATCTCGCAGAGTGTCGCCGCCCAGTCGACCTACGAGCAGAGCTTGATCGAGAAACTGCCCACCGGACGCACCGTGCGCGACATCACCTTGCTCGCCCCCGGCGTCCAGGAGAGCGGCGTGGCGATCGGCGGCGGCCGTGGCTTGGCGATCTCGATCGCCGGCTCGCAGACCTCCGAGAACCTGTTCATGGTCAATGGCGTGACCATCAACGAGAATCTTCGCGGTCAGGCCCTGGACCTCTACATCGAGGACGCGGTACTTGAGACCACCGCCACCATCTCGGGCGTCTCCGCCGAGTACGGCCGCTTCGCCGGTGGCGTGATCAACGCCATCACCAAGTCTGGCGGCAACAGCTTTAGCGGTTCGTTGCGGGTCAACTACACCAACCAAGATTGGGCCGAGCCCACCGCTCTGACCAACGCCCGGGACAACACGGTCAATGAGACTTACGAAGCCACTTTCGGCGGTCGCCTCATCCGCGACAAGGTGTGGTTCTTCGCCGCCGGCCGCGATCTCGAGCGCGCCGGTTCGGCGACCTTGCAGCTGACCGGGCTGACCGTTTCGCAGCCGCAGACCCAAGAGCGCCTCGAAGGCAAGTTGACCATCACTCCGCTGCCCAGCCATTCGCTGGTTGCCTCCTACCTGGATCGCGAACAGGAACAGACCAACGTCGGTTTCTCGCCGGTGGACTTCACCACTTTGAACAACCGAGCTGATCCACAGGAACTGACTTCAGCCAACTACACCGGCATCTTCGGCTCGAACTTCTTCGTCGAAGCACAGTACTCAGAGCGTGAGTTCACGATCGCCGACGGCGCTGGCGCCAGCACGACGGATCGCATCGGCGGCACCTGGTTCGTCGACCTACAGACCTTCCAGTTCATCGCCTCGCCGGTGTTCTGCGCGGTCTGCGTACCGCAGAAGCGCGACAATGAGAACTTCTTCGTCAAGGGGAACTACTTCCTCAACACCGGAAGTTCGGGCTCGCACGACTTCGTCGCGGGCTACGACACGTTCACCGACATCGTGATCGTAGAGAACCACCAGTCCGGTAGCGACTTCTCGCTGTGGGGTTTCGAGAACTTCATCTTGCGCGGCACCACCGTTTTCCCGGCCTTCAGCAACAACGGCGCCAACCAGCTGTGGTTCAACCCAGTACTCAATCCGACCCAGGGCTCGTTTTTCGAGCAAGACGCCGTATTCGTCAACGACCGCTGGACGCTCAACGACAAGTGGAGCTTCAATCTTGGGGTTCGCTTTGACGAGAACAACGCGGTGGATTCCGGCGGCGGCACGGTCTCGGACGACAACAAGATCAGCCCGCGACTCGGCGCCACATGGGATGTCAAAGGCGATGGCGATTGGGTGGTCAACGCCAGCTTCGGCGACTACGTCACCGGCATCAGCAACAGCGGTAACACTGGCGGCGCCGGTGCCAGCGCTGGCGCTCTGGCGACCTTCCAGTGGCTGTACAACGGTCCGAGCATCAACCCCGACCCCAACGCCCCGACCGATCAGCTGATCAGTCAGGACGATGCCCTGCGCATCATCTTCGATTGGTTCGCATCGATCGGCGACACCGCCAACACCTCGCAGTTGATCGGCGTGGCGATCCCGGGCGTCAGCACCCAGGTCGGCGACAACTTGGTTTCGCCCTCATCGCAGGAGTTCTCCCTCGGCATCACCAAGCGGCTCGGCAGCAAGGGCCTGGTCCGGGCCGACTACGTGAAGCGTGAGTTCAACGATTTCTACGCCCAGCGCGTCGACACCGGCACCGGCACGGTGACCAATCCTGACGGCAGCCTCGCCGACCTGGTCTTGGTGGTCAACGAGGACAACCTGCTGTCGCGCCAGTACGACGGGCTGCACACCCAGTTCGCCTACCGCGTCAACGACAAGCTGAACGTCGCTGGTAACTGGACCTGGTCCCACGCTCGCGGTAACTGGAATGGTGAGACTCGGGACCAGGGCCCGATCGCCTCGGCGATCGTTTCCTACCCCGAGTACCGCGATTTCGCCAACTACGAGCCGCGCGGCAGTCTGGCCGTGGACGTGCGCCACAAGATCAGCCTGTGGGCGGTGTGGGAGTTGCTGCAGACCGAGCGCCACAACCTCAGCTTGGGCTTGCTGCAGAACTATGCTTCGGGTCGCCCCTTCGGCGCTCAGGGCAACGTTGCCAGCACCAACTTCGTTGACAACAGCGCGCTTGGCTACCTGTTCCCGCCGCCTACGGTGCAGTACTTCTACACCGGCCGTGATGCCTTCAAGACCGACGACATCACCCGTACCGACTTCACGGTGAACTACGCCTTCCAGGTTCCCTTCTTCGGCCGGCAGTTCGAGATCTTCCTCCAGCCTGAGGTCGTCAACCTGTTCGATGAGGATGGCGTGCAACGGGCCGATGTAACGGTGCTCGACGCGACCAACAGTGGTCTGGCTGCGTTCAACCCTTTCACCGAAATTCCGGTAGAGGGTATTCATTACGACCTCGGTCCGAACTTCGGCCAGGCGATCAACGAGGATGACTTCCAGCAGCCGCGGACCTTCCGCTTCTCGGTAGGCTTCCGCTTCTAATCGCTGACCTAGCGTCCGCCAAAGCCCCGGCTCCCAGCCGGGGCTTTTTGTTTCAGCACTTTACAGAGGTGCCAGGTGAGATGAGTCGGCCGGTCTCCCATCAGTGACATCCTGCGTGCGAGAAAATCCTCAAGTCTGGGTGGTGCCCGCAAGGAAACCGACCACGGACGTTGTTGGCATCGACGTTCACACAAAGTACAGCGAGATCTGCGTTCTTTCCTCCCGCGGCCGGGTGCTGGAGCATTTGCAAGTCGCAACTACCGAGACTTCGCTGCGGCGATTCTTTGCCAAGCGGGAGCGCTCTCGGCTAGTGATGGAGTGCTCTTCTTTCGCGCCCAAAACAAAAAAGGCCGGCGAATGCAATCGCCGGCCTCTTGCCTGCTCCCTCGACGCCCTAGGGGGGATTCTCAGCTGAGTGCGCGGAACCTAGTCGTCGCCGCTAGCTGACGCCGGCTCGTAATCGACGAACTCGATGATCGCCATTTCGGCACCGTCACCGCGGCGGGGACCGAGTTTCATGATCCTCAAATAACCACCGGAGCGGTCCTCAAAACGCGGCGCGATGTCATCGAATAAGGTCTTAACCACACTGCGGTCAGAGATCCAACGACGTACCTGACGGCGAGCGTGTAACGTACCTGTCTTGCCCTTGGTGACCAGTTTCTCGGCGATTGGCCGCAACTCTTTGGCCTTGGGCAAGGTGGTGACGATGCGACCGCTGATCATCAACGAGACCAACTGATTGCGGAACAGCGCCCGCCGGTGGGACGATGTGCGACCGAGCTTTCTTCCGTGTACTGCGTGACGCATTGACTTGGCTCCTCAGATCTTGCGCCGCGCCTAGAGGCTCGCCGCTAGGCCGGCCGGCGGTTCGGCCGGCACGTCCATGCCGAATTCGAGTCCGAGTTTGCCGAGCACATCCTGCAGTTCCTCGAGCGACTTCTTGCCGAAGTTCTTGGTCTCGAGCATTTCCTTCTCGGACTTGCGCACCAGATCCCGCAGGGTGTGGATGTTGGCGTTCTTCAAGCAGTTGGCCGAGCGAACCGACAGATCGAGTTCGTCGATATTGCGGCCCAACAGCTTGTCCAACCCACTGAGTTCTTCGACCTGAACTGGCGGCGCCTCTTCCCGCAGGCTCTCCTCGGCATGGGTGAAGATCCCCAAGTGATCGCGAAGTAGCATGGAAGCTAGCGACAGAGTCTCTTCCGGCGGCAAGGTGCCGTTGGTCCAGATATCGAGGGTCAGCTTCTCATAGTCCGTATCGCGGCCTACGCGGGCTGCCTCGACGCGGTAGTTCACCCTCTTGACCGGGCTGTGGACCGAGTCGATCGGGATCCAGCCGATGCCCATGGAATCGTCAAAGTTCTTGTCAGCGGTGACGTAACCCCGACCATTCTTCACCTGCACCTGCAGTTTCAGGTGGCCCTCTTCGTTGAGCGTCGCGATCGGCAAATCCGGATCGCAGATCTCAACGTTGGGATCACCCGCTAGATCACCGGCGATCACCACCCCTGGGCCCTTGATATCGAGACTGAGATACTTGGTGTCCTCGGTCTCGAGCAGAATCGGCACCTGACGCAGGTTGAGGATGATGTCGGTCACATCCTCGACCACGCCGGACACCGACGAGAACTCGTGCAGCACGCCTTCAATCTGCACCGCGGTGATCGCCGCGCCTTCGATGGAAGACAGCAGTGAGCGCCGCAAGGCAGTACCCACGGTAGTGGCAAAACCACGCTCAAACGGTTGCGCCGTGAAGGTCGCAAAGGTAGAGGTCGCGGATTTCTTATCGATGTCGACCCGCTTGGGTCGCTGAAAACCCTTCCATAGCATAGGAAGTCTCCTTCGTCGAAACCAGCCCGGAGAGAGCGAAGCACCCCGCCCTGGCGGGGACACCTCTCCGGTACCGGCGTGGGCCGATCGAACAGTTTTCTGAGTCGAGCATCGCGACCGGCAAAGCCGGGCCGCGACCAGCCTCAACGGCTGTAGAGCTCGACGATGAGCTGCTCCTGAACCGGCAGCTTGATTTCTTCACGAGTCGGCATGGCAGTCACCTTGCCGGAGAAAGTCTCCGGATTGAGTTGCAGCCACTCCGGCACGCCACGACCTCGCGCGGTCTCCACGCTGGCCTTGATGAGTTCGTTCTTGCGACTTCCTTCCTTGACCTGGACCTCTTGCTCGGCCTTCACCTGATAGGAAGGAATCGTCACCTTCTTGCCGTCTATCCGAATGTGGCCATGGCGCACCAACTGGCGAGCTTGCGCTCGCGAAGCGCCGAAGCCCAGACTGTAGACGACGTTGTCGAGCCGCCGTTCCAGCATCACCAGCAAATTCTCGCCAGTAATGCCTTTCTTGCGGTCTGCCTTCTTGAAATAGTTGCGGAACTGCTTCTCTTGGATGCCGTAGATCCGCTTGACCTTCTGCTTCTCACGTAGCTGAAGACCGTAACCCATGGTACGACGACCGCGACGCTGGCCGTGTTGGCCAGGCGGATAGTTACGCCTCTCAATAGCGCACTTTTCCTTGAAGCAGCGGTCCCCCTTGAGGAACAGCTTCATCCGCTCGCGTCGGCAAAGCCGGCAAACGGATCCTGTATGTCTCGCCAAGGTTGCTCTCCTTACTCTTGAAAATTCGCAGGCATGACTGTCACCAATCTCACCGTCACCAAATTCACTGTCAGCCGATCAGACCCGGCGGCGCTTACGCGGCCGGCAGCCGTTGTGCGGGATAGGCGTCACGTCCTTGATCGATTTCACCACCAAGCCGGTCGACTGTAGCGCTCGGATCGCCGACTCGCGTCCACCACCAGGCCCGTTAACCATCACGTCGATGTTACGGACACCCATGTCGCGCGCCAAATGACCGGCATTCTGCCCCGCCACCTGGGCCGCGAACGGCGTCCCTTTGCGTGACCCCTTGAAACCCAGCTTGCCGGCCGAGGACCAGCCCAAAACATTGCCCTCTGGGTCGGTGATCGAGATCAAGGTGTTGTTGAAAGTTGCTTGGATAAACGCCACCGCGCTCGGCACGATACGCTTTTCCTTCTTCTTGCCCGACTTGCGGTCTTTTTTGACTTTGGCCATCGCTCTTACATCTCCCTACTTGCGGGCCAACTTCTTACCGGCCACGGTCACCCGCTTTGGACCCTTGCGGGTACGGGCATTGGTGTGAGTTCGCTGTCCACGCGCCGGCAGGTTACGGCGGTGGCGCACGCCACGGTAGCTGCCGATCTCCATCAAGCGCTTGATGTGAGTGGCTACCTCCTTGCGAAGATCGCCCTCCACTCGCATGTCGTCCTGGACGATTTTGCGGATCCTACGCGCCTCGTCCTCGGTGAGATCCTTCACCTTGACAGTCTCCTCGACGCCAGCCTGGGCGAGAAGCTGCTTCGAGGTCGTGACGCCGATGCCGTGAATGTAAGTCAAGCCTATCCAGACCTGTTTGTTCTGCGGCAGATCGATTCCTGCTATGCGTGCCATCGCTTCTTATCCTGTGGTCAACCCTGACGCTGTTTATGCTTCGGGTTCTCGCAGATCACCCGCACGACACCGCGCCGCCGGACGACCTTACATTTAGGGCAAATCTTCTTGACCGATGCGCGAACTTTCATCACTCACACCTTCTTCGCGTTGGGCACCTGCCCATGGTTCTAACGCCGAGTGTCCTTGAGCCGGTAGGTGATTCTCCCCCGGCTAAGATCGTACGGCGACAACTCGACCCTGACCCGGTCGCCGGGCAAGATTCGAATGAAATGCTTGCGCATTTTCCCCGAGATGTGCGCCAGCACCTTGTGCGTCTGCTCTCGGTTCTCGAACTCGACTTTGAACATCGCATTCGGCAAGGTGTCTACGACAGTCGCTTCGACCTCTATTGCTTCTTCTTTAGCCAAGTTCTTCTTCCTCGTCCTCAATCAAGCGGCTCGCGCGGAGCGCCTGGCGGCTAGGCCATCCAGCTCGGCGATTTCCGCCGGGGCGAGATAGCTAGCCAAATGCTGCAACCCTCGTGTCGACCTCGCTATCGACTCCCAGGATCCACGGCCCCGACTCAGTGACTGCCACTGAATACTCGAAATGGGCCGACAACGAACCATCTCGAGTGCGGGCCGTCCATCCATCGGCATCCACCCGTACCGCCTTAGAACCGGCGTTTACCATCGGCTCGATGGCCAGTACCAAGCCGGCGCGCAGCTTCGGCCCCTTGCCGGCGCGGCCAAAGTTTGGCACCTGCGGATCCTCGTGCAATGCAGTGCCGACACCGTGGCCAACGAACTCTCGCACGACCGAAAAGCCTTGCTGCTCGACGTGACGCTGGACGGTGTGGCCGATATCGGTCAATCGCGCCCCGGGGCGAACACACTCGACCGCCAATTCGAGAGACTCGCGGGTGACCCGCAAGAGATCCTCGGCTGGCGACGAGATCTGACCGACGGCATAGGTTCGCGCGGCGTCTCCATAGTAGCCTTTGTAGAGAACGCCGCAGTCGAAACCAATGATATCACCTTTTTCGAGTTTACGCCGGTTGGGTATTCCGTGGACGATGACATCATTCAGGGCGGTACACAGCGTCGCTGGGAATCCCCGGTAATTCAAAAAGGCTGGCACCCCACCTCGGGTACGAATGAGGTTCTCGGCCCAGCGGTCCATCTCCTGGGTGGTGGCCCCTGGTTCAACCCGCTCGGCGAGCCCCTCAAGCACTTCATGGACGATGCGGTTGGCATCGTCCATCAGCTCGAGTTCGCCGCGGGTCTTGAGCACCATCATCGCTCAGGCCGCTCCCACCGCTTCGAGAACACTCTGCTGCACCTGCTCGATGGACTGGTTGCCGTCCACTCGCCGCAACAGACCGATGCCTTCGTAATGCTCGATCAAGGGAGCTGTCTTCTGGGCGTACTCCAGGAATCGCTTGCGGACCACGGCCTCTCTGTCGTCATCCCGCCCGCGGCCCAGAGCCCTGGCGATCAGCACCTCTTCAGGAGCATCGATCAGCACCACATGGTCGATCGACCGACCCGCCGCGGCGACAATCCCTTCGAGAGTTTCGACCTGAGAAGTTGTCCGCGGATAGCCGTCCAGCAGGAAGCCGCCGCTCGCGTCAGCCTGCCGCAGACGGTCGCGCACTATCTCGGCCATCAACTCATCAGAAACCAGCCGGCCTTTGGCCATGATTCTCTCCACCTGCTGGCCAAGAGCATTTCCCGCGGCAACGGCGGCGCGCAGCATCTCTCCGGTCGAAATCGCCGGAATGCCAAGTGCCGCGGCCAATCGTCCAGCCTGAGTTCCTTTGCCGGAATTCGGCGGGCCCAGAAAGACGATTCGTGCTCCTGCTTCAGCGGCGGCCACGGAGCCTTCCCTTCTTGAGGAAGCCGTCGTAGTTGCGCATCACCAGCTGGCTCTCGATCTGCTGCACGAAGTCCATCGCCACCCCGACCACGATCAGCAGCGAGGTGCCACCGAAGTAGAATTCGATCCCCAGCCCTTGGCTGATGAAGCTCGGCACAAATGGATCGATCTTCGGCCCGATGAAGGGGATGCCTTCGACCTTGAAGCCGAAGAGCAGCAGCTCCGGCAAGACCGAAACCGCGGCTAGATACAGCGAACCGATCAACGTCAATCGAGTGAGGATGCGGTCGATGTACTCCGCCGTCCGCCGGCCAGAGCGAATGCCGGGGATAAAACCACCGTACTTGCGCATGTTCTCTGCGGTGTCCTGCGGATTGAAGATGATCGAGACGTAGAAATACGAGAAGAAGATGATCGCTGTCGCCAGCATCAGGTAGTAAATCGGCTGACCCTGGGAGAGGAAATCCTGGAAGGCTAGCGCCCAGCGTTGTCCGGAGAACAGGCCAGCCAGGGTCGGCGGCAGCATCGCCACCGAGCTAGCGAAGATCACCGGGATGACACCGCCGGTGTTGACCCGCAGTGGCAGATAGGTGTTTTGCCCACCGTAGACCCGCCGGCCGACCACCTTCTTCGCATACTGCACGGGAATGCGCCGCTGCGAGCGTTCCATGTAGACGATAAAGCCGGTGACCAGCAGCATGAAGCCCACCAACAGGACAATCAGCACCGGGTTGATAGCCCCACTGCCCATCTTCTGGAAAGTGCTGGCAATCGCCTTCGGCAGTCCGATCACAATTCCGGCAAAAATGATCAGTGAAATGCCGTTGCCGATGCCGCGCTCTGAAATCTGTTCACCTAGCCACATGACGAACGAACAGCCCGTGGTGAGCGTCAAGATGGTGAGTAAGCGGAAGCCCCAACCCGGGTTCTCAACCAGCTGAGCGCCACCCGGAGCGGTGATCCGCTCGATGGTAATAGCAATGCCGGTCGACTGGATCAGCGAGACCAGCAAGGTGCCGTAACGGGTGTATTGGGTGATCTTGCGCCGCCCAAGCTCGCCTTCTTTCGACAGCTTCTCGAGGTAGGGAACAACGACGGTGAGCAGCTGGAGAATAATTGACGCCGTGATGTACGGCATGATCCCGAGGGCGAAAATCGCCGCCCGCTCGATGCTGCCACCAGAGAAGGTGTTGAGGAAGCCGAGCACGGAATCTTTGAAGTTCTCCACAACTTCCAACAATGCCTGTGGATTGACCCCCGGCGTCGGAATCACACAGCCGATCCGATAGATCGCGAGCAGCGCAAAGGTAAAGAAAATGCGCTTCCGGAGATCTGGGATCGCAAATATATTGCGCACGCTGTCTGCGAGCACTAGCGGATCTCCTCACAGCTGCCGCCAGCGGCCTCGATTTTCTCGCGCGCTGCTTTGCTGAAGCGATGTGCTTTGACTTGCAGGGCCGTGGTGATTTCGCCCGCGGCGAGAATTTTGACCCGGGCGCCGCGCCGGGCGAGCCCGTTGTCGACCAGCGTCTCCAGCGTGACTTCGCCTTCCAGATCAGCTAGCTGACGCAGGTTCACGGCAGAATACTCGGTGCGGAAGATGTTGTTGAAACCACGCTTCGGCACCCGCCGAATGAGTGGCATCTGGCCACCCTCGAAACCTAGCCGCTGGGAGAAACCAGCCCGCGAACGCTGACCCTTGTGGCCGCGGCCGGCGGTTTTGCCAGTACCCGAACCGGGTCCGCGGCCGAGCCGCTTGCGCTGCTTTGTGCTGCCCTTGGCAGGCTTGAGATCGTGAAGCTTCATGACGAAACTCTCCTACTCTTCCGCGATGATGCGCGCTAGATGAGCGATCTTTTTTACCATGCCGCGCACCGCAGGAGTGTCCTCGCGCTGTACGACATGACGGATCCGGCGCAAACCTAAGCTGCGCAGCACTTCGCGTTGCGTTTTCGGGTAGCCGATTGGGCTACGAACCTGCTCGATAGTGAGCGTGTTGGTTTTCTTCTTCGCCATGTACCTAATCCTCTTGCGCTACCTCGGCCAGCACACCTAAGTGCCAGTTTCGGCATTCTCCGCGTTCTTGGGCGGCAATCGACGCAAGCGCCGCACATCGGCTTCTTGGCGTAGGTTGCGCAGGGCCTCGAAGGTCGCCTTGACGACATTCTGAGGGTTGGTGGTGCCCAGGGATTTGGTCAGGATGTCGTGAATTCCGGCACATTCGATGACCGCTCGCACCGGGCCGCCAGCTATCACCCCGGTACCCGGTGATGCTGGTTTGAGCAGCACTTTACCGGCGCCAAAGATGCCGACAATCTCGTGCGGGATGGTCGCGTCTTTGACCGGCACGGTGATCATGCTCTTCTTCGCTATTTCGATGCCCTTGCGAATGGCCATCGGAACTTCCTTCGCCTTGCCCTGCCCCCAGCCAACACGGCCGGAGCCATCGCCGATAACCATCAGCGCGGAAAAGGAGAAATTCTTGCCGCCCTTGACCACCTTGGTCACGCGGTTGATGTATACGACCTGCTCGATGAAATCGCGTTCGCGATCGAAATCCCTAGCCACTCTACGTACTCCTTGTCCGTTTCAGCAGGGCCTAGAAAACCAGGCCCTTGCCGCGGGCACCGTCGGCCAACTCTTTGATCTTGCCATGATAGACGTAACCGCCGCGATCAAAAACCACCTGCTCGACACCGTTCTTCTTGGCCCGCTCGGCAATCGCCTCACCCACAGCCTTGGCCGCGCTGCGGCTCGACGTCGAGCCCTCTACGTCGGCGAGCAAACTCGACTCAGCGGACGTGGCCTGCGCCAAAGTACGCCCAGTCTGGTCGTCAATCACCTGCGCGGAGATATACCGCAACGACTTGTGGACCGCCAAGCGCGGACGCTCGGCACTGCCTTGGACGCGCTGCCGCAGGCGTTGGTGAGACCGCTTGCGCCGCTGATGCTTGGCGCGGACTTTCTTTCCTTGATCGCTCATCGAATTCTCTCCCGGCCGGAGCTAACGGGCACCAGCCTTGCCGACCTTGCGGCGGATATGCTCGCCGCTGTATCGAATGCCCTTTGCCTTGTAGGGATCCGGTGGCCGCAGGCTGCGAATCTCCGCCGCCACTTGCCCTACCGCCTGGCGGTCGGCACCACGCACGGTGATCTTGTTGTTTTTATCGATCTCTACCTCGATTCCCCTGGGGATCGAGAAGATGACTGGATGGGAAAAGCCCAGGGCAAAATGTGCCTCCTTGCCCTTGACCTCGGCCCGGTAGCCTACACCGACGATCTCGAGGCTCTTGACGAAACCCTCGGTGACCCCAAGCACGGCGTTGGCGAGCAGCGCCCGAGACAAGCCGTGTTTTGCCCGCACCGCGCCGGAGTCGTTGATCCGGCCGACTTTGATCTGGCCGTCTTCGATCTCTATCGGGCACTCGCGGAACACGGGCGCAGTGACCGTGCCCTTGGGGCCTTCAGCGGTGAACACATCACCATCGATTTTGACCTTCGCCGCCTTAGGCAGCGGGATCGGCTGTTTTCCGATTCGCGACATCGTTACTATTCCCGGAGAAAAACCGGGCTCCTTACCAGATCTCGCACAGGACCTCGCCACCGATACGGGCGGCGCGCGCCTGCCGATCGCTGAGGAGACCCTTGGAGGTGGAGATGATCGACACACCGATGCCGTTGAGTATCGGCTTGATGTCGTCCGCACCGCGATAGACTCGACGCCCCGGCTTGGAGACTCGCGCCAAACGCTGAATCGCCGGCACACCGGCTTCGTTGTAGCGCAGGAAGATCCGCAGGACATCCTGCGGCTGGTTCTCAATGCGCTCGAATCCATCGATGTAGCCTTCTTCGACCAACACCGCGCAGACGCGCTCCTTCATTCTCGAGATTGGCAAGTCGAGACGGTCATGCTTGACCATCAGCGCGTTGCGAATTCGCGTTAAGAGGTCCGCGATCGGATCTGTCATGCTCATGCTGGCTTCTCCGTTTCCTATCCGTCTCGGCTCAGGGAGCACCCTGCTCGGCGAACGGGATACCCAGTTCCTTGAGCAAGAAGTGAGCACGCTCGTCGTTAGGCGAGGTGGTGACGATGGTGATGTTCATACCCTTCGAACGATCGTGGTTGCTGCTGTCGACTTCGGGAAAAATCAAGTGGTCCTTGATTCCCAGAGTGTAGTTCCCGCGGCCGTCGAAGCTGCGGTTCGGTACCCCACGAAAGTCACGTACTCGCGGCAAGGCACTCAAGATTAGCCGATCAAGGAAATCCCACATACGACCGCCACGCAGGGTAACGCGACAGCCGATCGGCATTCCCTCGCGCAGCTTAAAGGCTGCGATCGACCGCTTGGCCCGAGTAATACAGGCGTGCTGGCCGGCGATCGCGGTCAGCTCTACCTGGGCGTCGTCGAGCAGCTTGATGTTGCGGGTAGCTTCACCAAGGCCGATATTGAGGTTGATTTTGTCCAAGCGAGGCACCGCCATGACGTTGCCGATGGCGAATTCCTTCTGCATTTTCGCCAGCACTTCATTGCAGTACTGAGCACTCAGACGCGGCACGTAGTTGGCGTCGACATCTCGACCGTCGGAGTTGATACCGGCGGCGCCTTTGGCGGCTTTCTTTTTGGCCATTTACAGCTACTCCACAGAACCCGGCTCAGTTGAGCTCGGCTCCTGAAACTTTCGCCACGCGGACGCCGCGGCCATCTTCGAGTCGCTTGCGCCCGATGCGTGTCGGCTTGCCGGAATCCGGGTCGATCACTTTCAAGTTGGAGATCCGGATCGGCGCTTCGCGCTCGACAATTCCACCCTGCACCTGCTTCTGCGGGTTGGGGCGAGTATGCTTTTTCACCAGGTTCACGCGCTCGACGATAACCCGGCCAGTTCGCGGGAAAACCCTGAGCACACGGCCCTTGGCTCCCTTGTCGCGACCGGCGATCACCAGCACCTGGTCATTCTTCTTGATTCTCAGCTTCGGCATTGCCTTCCTCTAGCTTCGTCGGTTTGGCTCAGAGAACTTCGGGGGCGAGAGAGACGATCTTCATGAACTTCTTCTCCCGCAACTCCCGTGCCACGGGGCCAAAAACGCGGGTACCTACCGGCTCGCGGGAATCATCGACCAGCACGGCGGAGTTTGTGTCGAAGCGGATGTAGCTACCATCCTTGCGGCGGTACGCTTTACGGGTACGCACGATGACCGCTTTTACCACCTCGCCCTTTTTCACCGTCCCGTCTGGAATGGCCTCTTTGACCGAGCCCGTAAAGAGATCGCCCAGCCCTCCATATTGCCCGGTCGAGCCGCCGAGCAACTGAATGCAGAAGATCTTCTTGGCACCAGAATTGTCGGCTACATCGAGAATAGTTCCCATCTGTATCATGGCTTAGCTCTCCACCGCGCGCGCGACGATTTCACGCACCCGCCAGCGCTTGCGCTTCGACAGCGGCCGGCTCTGGACGATCACCACCCGATCGCCGGAGCGACACTCGTTGCTCTCGTCGTGAGCGGTGAACCGCTTGGTCCGCTTCATGTAGCGCTGGTAGAGAGAATGCATGATCGTGCGCTCAACCATCACCGTGACGGTTTTGTCCATCTTGTCGCTGACCACGGTTCCCGTAAGAACCTGCCGACGACCTCTTTCTTGGTCTGACGTTTCCGTCATCGCTAGTAACTCCTCTCTCCTGCCGGGCCGCGAGGCCTACGACGAGGCTTCCTTTTCACGCAGCACGGTCAGCACTCGAGCCAGATTACGACGAGCCTGCGATACCTTCGCTGGACTCTCGATCTGACCGGTGGTCTTCTGTAGTCGCAAAGTGAATAGCTGCTGCGCTAGGTCGTTCTCCTTGTCGCGCAACTCTTCACGGGTCATTTCACGTAGCTCGGACGCTTTCATCGTCAACCCCTACTAATTCTCATGCCGGCTCAAGAACCGAGTCTTGATTGCCAGCTTATGCCGTGCCCGCAAGATAGCTTCGCGCGCCAGCTCTGGATCTACACCTTCGAGTTCGTAGAGCACGCGGCCGGGTTTGACCACCGCGACCCATTCTTCCGGGCTACCCTTACCCTTACCCATCCGGGTCTCGAGCGGCTTCTTGGTGATCGGCTTGTCAGGAAAGATCCGGATCCACACCTTGCCACCACGTTTGATATGCCGGGTAATGGCAATACGCGCGGCTTCGATCTGCCGGGCGGTAACCCAACCGGGCTCCAACGCCTGCAGGCCGTAATCACCAAAGGAGAGTTTGTCTCCACCCTTGGCCCGCCCGCGCATTCGACCGCGGTGGTGCTTTCTGAACTTGACCTTCTTCGGCATCAACATGGCAGCAACCTCTTAGAATCTCAAGAACCCGGGCGACGGGTCTTCTCCTTGAGCAAGTCTCCCTTGTAGACCCACACTTTGACGCCAATCACGCCGTAGGAGGTGCGCGCTTCGGCAAAGCCGTAATCGATGTCCGCTTTGAGGGTGTGGAGCGGCAGACGGCCGTCCTGATACCACTCGCGGCGCGCGATTTCGGCGCCGCCCAAACGCCCGGAAATCATGATTTTGACACCTTTAGCGCCGAAACGGAAGGACGATTCCATCGCCTTCTTCATCGCCCGCCGGAAGGCAATCCGGCGAATCAGCTGGCCACCGATCTGCTCCGCCACCAACTGGGCATCGAGTTCGGGACGCTGAATCTCCTGGATGTTGATGTGCACTTCGCGGCCGGTCAGCTTGCGGAGATCGTCACGCAGCTTGTCCACCTCAGCACCCTTACGGCCGATGATGATACCCGGACGAGAGGTGTAGATGGTGACCCGCAGGCGATCCGCAGCGCGCTCGATGTCAATCTCGCTCACACCAGCGTGTGACAGGCGTTTCTTCAACCGCTTTCGCAGATCGAGATCCTGATGCAAGATCTTGGCGTAGTCGCCCTCGGCGAACCAGCGCGAGCGCCAAGTCTTGTTGTAAGACAGGCGAAACCCGTAGGGGTGCGTTTTCTGACCCACGCTCTATCTCCTTCCTTCCGACTCGTCGACTTTGCGCGTCTCGAGCTTGACCGTTATGTGGCTCTGCCGCTTCAATTTGCGGTAGGCACGGCCCATGGTAGTGAACCAGATGCGCTTCATCGCCGGGCCGCCATCGACAAAGATCTCTTTGACGTACAGCTGATCGACATCAAGCTCGTCGTCGCGGTTCTCGGCGTTGGCAACTGCTGCCCGCAGCAGTTTCTCCAAATGCAGAGCCGCATATTTCTTGGTGTTCTGCAAGATGTCAACCGCTTCCTGTACATCCCGACCGCGCACCAGATCGGCTACCAACCGAACTTTTTGCGGTGAGGACTGCAGGTGGCGTAGACGTGCTGTGAATTCCATCGCCGACTCCTCTAGCGGCGCGCCGACGCCATGCGCTCACGACGTCCAGCGTGACCGCGGAAAGTCCGTGTCATGGCGAACTCGCCGAGCTTGTGACCCACCATATTTTCGCTGATGTAGACCGGGATGAACTTGATCCCGTTATGCACAGCGATAGTGTGCCCGACCATATCCGGCGTCACCGTCGAGCGTCGTGACCAGGTCTTGATAACCCGCTTTTGACCGCTCTCGTTCATTCTGTCTACCTTCACGATCAGGTGTTGATCGACGAAGAATCCCTTCTTTAATGACCTGGACATAGCCGCCCCTTAACGCTTCTTCTTGCGCCGACGCACGATCATGCCGTCGGTCCGCTTGTTGTTACGGGTCTTGTAGCCCTTGGTGGGCACACCCCAGGGCGTACAGGGATGACGACCGCCACTTGAGCGCCCCTCACCACCGCCCATCGGGTGGTCTACCGGATTCATGGTGACGCCACGGTTGTGTGGCCGTCGCCCGAGCCAACGCTTGCGACCGGCCTTGCCAAGCGAGATCACGTCATGCTCTGAGTTGCCAACCTCACCGATAGTTGCATAGCAGTTCAGGTGCACCTTGCGCACCTCACCAGACGGCAACCTGACCTGCGCATATCCCGCATCCTTGGCCATCAGCTGCGCCGAAGTTCCGGCGCTGCGCACCATCTGCCCGCCCTTGCCGATCTTCAACTCGATGTTGTGAATCAACGTGCCGAGGGGAATCCTGTGTAGCGGTAAGGCATTGCCGGGATTGATCTCCGCCTCTGGTCCTGAGACCACCGAACTCCCAACTTCCAGCCCTTTGGGCCAAAGGATGTAGGTTTTGGCGCCGTCCGCGTAGTGCAGTAGCGCGATCCGCGCCGAGCGGTTCGGGTCGTACTCGAGGGTCGCTACCTTGGCCGGCACGCCGTGCTTCTGGCGCCGGAAATCGATGATACGGTACCGCCGCTTGTGACCGCCGCCGCGAAAGCGCACGGTGATCCGACCGCGGTTATTGCGCCCACCAATCCGTTTCTTGCCCTCGGTCAGCGCCTTCTCAGGCTTGGTTTTGGCAGTCAGCTCCTTGAAAGTCGCCGACGTCTTGAAGCGACTACCAGGGCTAGTCGGACGGTATTGTTTGACAGCCATGCTCAGACCCCTTCGAAGAACTCGATCGGCTTCTGGCCGTCAACGAGCCGCACGTAGGCTTTTTTCCAGTCCGGTTGACGGCCGACGAAGCGACCCTGCCGGCGCGTCTTACCATGCACGCGGGAGACCCGAACCTCCGCCACCTTGACCTTGAACTGCACTTCTACGGCCCGGCGGATCTCGATCTTGTTGGCGTCACGGGCTACCTCAAAGGCATAGATCGGGCAAGTTTCCCGCATCACAGTAGCCTTCTCGGTGATCAGTGGCCGGCGAATGACATCTTGCACTCTCATTTGCTGAGCACCTCTACCAGGGTTGCGAGAGCCGCCTCGCTCAACACCAGATGTTCTCGATCGATGACATCGTAGACGTTGACCGCCAACGCATCGACACTCTTCACCTGAGGATTGTTGCGGGCAGCTAGCCGGAGGTTGTCGTTGTCCCGCGAATCCACCAAGAGAGTTTTGGCAGCAAGACCCAGGCCGGCGAGCACGGAAGCGAGCCCACGAGTCCGATGATCTTGCAACTCCAAGCTGTCGAGCACCAGAATCTGCTCGTCCGCCAGTTTGCGCGACAACACCGACTTGAGAGCGTTCTTCTTCTCCCGCACGCTCAGCCCCATGACGTAGGAGCGCGGCTGAGGCCCGTGGGAAATTCCACCCTTGTGCCGATTCGGACTGCGCGCATCGCCTACCCGAGAACGGCCAGTGCCCTTCTGCCGCCACAGCTTGCGGCCAGAGCCAGCAACCTCGGCGCGGGTCTTGGTCTTGTGGGTACCGCGACGCTGGGCCGCCATGTAGGCGCGCACTGCGGTGTGAATGAGGTGTTCCTTATAGGGATAGGCGAACACCTCTTCTGGCAGGTCAATTTCTTTGACCTTCTTGCTCTGACAGCTCTTGACCGTGATCTTCATGACCGTAGAACCCCCCATCAACCGCGCTTGGCGGGTCGCAAAGCGATGAAACTATTGCGCGCACCAGGCACTGCGCCCTTGAGATAGATGAGGTTTTCTTCCTCGTTGACCTTCACTACTCTCACGTTCTTCACCGTCACCCGCTTGCCGCCCATACGACCCGGCAGCTTGACTCCCGGGAACACCCGAGAGGGGTAGGCGGCTTGGCCGATCGAACCTGGCGAGCGGTGAAACATCGAACCATGGGTCGCCCCGCCACCGCTGAAGCCGTGACGCTTGATGACCCCTTGGAAACCGCGCCCCTTGCTGGTTCCAACAACGTCGACGTAGTCGTCTTCGGCGAACACCGTCGCCACGATCTCGTCTCCAGGTTGCGCCGGATCATCAGCTTCTACCTTGAACTCCACGATGCGACGGGTCGGCTCGACGCCGTTCTTCTCGAAGTGACCACGCAAGGGCTTGATGACGTTGCGCGGCGGACGGTCTTCAACCAAGCCAATCTGCACAGCTTCGTAACCGTCTACTTCATCGGTCTTGCGCTGAACCACTTTACAGGGTCCCGCTTTGACCACCGTCACCGGAACCACCTTGCCGTCTTCGGCGAAGATCTGGGTCATTCCGACTTTGATGCCGAGGATGCCTTTCATCAGGGTCGCTCCTCTTATTTCCCGAAGGCCTTGATCTCCACGTCCACACCGGCCGGCAGCTCGAGCTTCATCAAAGCATCGACGGTCTGGCTGGTGGGCTCGAAGATATCGAGTAGGCGCTTGTGGGTGCGAATCTCGAACTGCTCGCGCGACTTCTTGTCGACGTGCGGCGAACGGTTCACGGTGTAACGCGCGATATGCGTCGGCAAGGGGATCGGCCCGACCACCCGCGCACCGGTACGGCGAGCTGTGTCCACGATCTCATAGGTGGAGGAATCGAGGATGCGGTAGTCGAACGCCTTGAGGCGAATCCGTATCTTTTCGTTGACCATCTTCTGTCCTTATAGCCGGGCGGTGATCCCTTGCAGCTACCTTTCCTTACTCAATGATTTCGGAGACCGTGCCGGCGCCAACCGTGCGGCCACCTTCGCGGATAGCAAAGCGCACGCCCTTTTCCATGGCGATCGGCGCGATCAACTGGACCGACAGCGCCACGTTGTCGCCCGGCATCACCATCTCCACCCCTGCGGGCAGCTCTGAGGCACCGGTGACGTCGGTGGTGCGGAAGTAGAACTGCGGCCGATAGCCGTTGAAGAACGGCGTATGACGCCCCCCTTCTTCTTTGTTCAGCACGTAGACTTCGCCGTTGAACTTGGTATGCGGGTTGATCGAGCCGGGCTGGGCCAACACCTGACCGCGCTCGACCTCGTTCTTCTTGGTGCCGCGCAGCAAGATGCCTACGTTGTCCCCCGCCTCACCCTGATCGAGCAACTTGCGGAACATCTCGACCCCGGTGACCACCGTCGTGGCGGTGTCGCGGATGCCGATGATCTCGATCGACTCGCCGACCTTGACCACTCCACGCTCGATCCGCCCGGTCACTACCGTGCCACGGCCCTGGATGGTGAAGATGTCCTCGATCGGCATCAAGAAAGGCTTGTCGATCTCGCGCTCCGGCTGCGGAATGTATTCATCGCAGGCGGCCATCAACTCCATGATCTTCTCGCTCCAGGCCTCGTCGCCCTCAAGGGCCTTGAGTGCCGAGCCCTGGATGATCGGGATGTCGTCGCCGGGAAAGTCGTAGGAACTCAGCAGCTCCCGCAGCTCCATTTCGACCAGCTCCAGCAGCTCTTCGTCGTCCACCACGTCGCATTTGTTCATGAACACGACCATCGAAGGCACGCCTACTTGACGCGCCAACAGGATGTGCTCGCGAGTCTGCGGCATCGGGCCATCAGCGGCCGAGACCACCAGGATAGCGCCGTCCATCTGCGCCGCGCCGGTGATCATGTTCTTCACGTAGTCGGCGTGACCTGGGCAGTCGACGTGAGCGTAGTGCCGATTCTCGGTCTCGTACTCCACATGCGCGGTAGCGATGGTGATGCCACGCTCGCGCTCTTCAGGAGCCTTGTCGATATTGTCGAAAGCGGTGAACTCCGCCAGACCCTTGTCAGCCAGAACTTTGGTGATCGCCGCCGTCAACGTCGTCTTGCCATGATCGACGTGGCCGATCGTGCCGATGTTGACATGCGGTTTCGTCCGCTCGAATTTCTCTTTCGCCATCGCTTCCTCCTCGCCTGCCCGCTCCGCCTCGGCACCCAGCACCGGTGGCTTTCTAACTACGAGCCAAAAAGGGATCCTCGTTCATCTACTCGCTACAACCAGACCTCAGCCCGCAACCTTTGCCATGACTTCTTCACTGACACTTTGAGGGGTTTGCTCATAGTTGTCGAACTGCATCGTGTAGTTGGCCCGACCCTGCGTCACCGACCTGAGATCAGTGGCATAGCCGAACATCTCCGACAGCGGCACCTTGCAGGTAATAACCTGCGCATTGCCGCGCGCTTCCATCTGCTGAACCTTGCCTCGGCGGGAGGTCAGGTCGCCGATGACATCACCCAAGTAATCCTCAGGGGTCACCACCTCGACCTCCATCACCGGCTCCAAAAGCACTGGCTTGGCTCGCTTACAGGCGTCCTGGAAGGCCATTGAGCCAGCGATCTTAAAGGCGACTTCCGAAGAGTCCACATCGTGGAAACTGCCATCGTAGAGGTCGACCTCAACACCTGAGATCGGGAAGCCCGCCAATGGACCATTGTCCATCGCCTCGCGCATCCCAGCCTCGATTGGCTTGATGAATTCCCGTGGGATGGTGCCGCCGGTGATCTTGTTGTTGAAGGTGAGATCACCTTCAGAGCAGGGCCGCAGTCGAATTTTGCAATGGCCATACTGGCCGCGTCCACCCGACTGGCGCACGAAGCGACCCTCGCCCGGCGCCTCTCGGGTGACCGACTCTTTGTAGGCCACCTGCGGCCGGCCGATGCTGGCCCCCACTTTGAATTCTCGCAACAGACGATCTGTAATGATCTCCAAATGGAGTTCACCCATGCCCGAGATCAATGTCTGACCAGTGTCTTGGTCAGTATGCACCCGGAAGGTCGGATCCTCGCGCTGCAATTTGCCGAGGGCGACCGCCAGCTTGTCCTGGTCCACCTTGGTCTTAGGCTCAATTGAGACCGAGATGACAGGTTCCGGGAACGTGATGGATTCGAGCACGATCGGATGCTTCGGGTCACAAATCGTGTCACCGGTGGTGACGTCCTTGAGACCGACGGCGGCGGCGATATCGCCAGCCCGCACCATTTTGATCTCTTCGCGCTTGTTGGCGTGCATCTTCAGCAAACGACCGACCCGACCCTTACGCCTGGATCGCGCATTGAGCACCCCAGCGCCGGATTCGATACAGCCAGAGTAGACCCGGAAGAAAGCCAGCTGACCAACAAAGGGGTCAGTCATGATCTTGAAGATCAAGGCCGAGAAAGGCTCGTCATCACTAGGCTTGCGAAGCAAGCAGCCTTCCCCTTCCTCGTCGGTCCCCTCGATCGACGGCACATCGAGCGGTGACGGCAGCAAGTCGACCACACAGTCGAGCAGCGGCTGCACACCCTTGTTGCGAAACGCGGTGCCACAGAGCACCGGCTGCAGGCGATTGGTGATCGTCGCAGCTCGCAAGCCAGCGATCAGGTCGTCGACCGAAAGCTCATCTCCGCCGAGGTAACGTTCGAGCAAATCGTCATTGGTTTCAGCCACCGCTTCGATCATCTGCACGCGCGCCTTCGCCGCTATCTCGACATATTCGGCGGGCACCTCAACCGTCTCGAAGTCCGCACCCAGCACGTCTGACTCATAGACCACCGCCTGCATGCGCACCAAGTCGATAATCCCGTGGAACTTGTCCTCACTACCGATCGGTAGCTGCACGACCACCGGCGAAGCCCCAAGACGCGACCGCATCATTTCGACGCAGCGCTCGAAGTCAGCACCGACCCGATCCATCTTGTTGACGAAAGCAATCCGCGGCACCTTGTACTTATCAGCCTGGCGCCAGACGGTTTCCGACTGTGGCTCTACACCGGCAACCGCGTCAAATACCGCTACAGCCCCGTCTAGGACCCGCAAGGAACGCTCCACCTCTGCTGTGAAATCAACGTGACCCGGGGTGTCGATGATGTTGATCCGCACGTCGTTCCAGAAACAGGTGGTCGCCGCCGAAGTAATGGTGATCCCGCGCTCTTGCTCCTGAACCATCCAATCCATCGTCGCCGTCCCTTCATGCACTTCACCAACCTTATAGTTGATGCCAGTGTAGAAGAGGATGCGCTCGGTGGTGGTCGTCTTACCGGCATCAATGTGGGCCATGATTCCGATGTTGCGCGTTTTGGCTAATGAAACTCGACGTGACATGACTGCGATCTCTGAAACCCACCCTTACAGGCGGCAATGATTCTCTCGATATTTAGCGGCCCGCGCCCCCACCAGGGGACCGCGGCCAAAATCTCGAACTGAAGCGATCTACCAGCGATAGTGCGCGAACGCCTTATTGGCTTCCGCCATGCGGTGAGTATCTTCACGCCGCTTCGCCGCGGCGCCGCGATTCTCAGCCGCTTCCATCAACTCGTTGGCCAGCCGCTGACGCATGGTCTTTTCGCCACGCCGCAGAGCGCTCTGAATCAACCAACGCATCGACAGGGCCAATCGCCGAGCCGGTCGCACTTCAATCGGCACCTGATAGGTCGAACCGCCGACCCGACGGGACTTCACCTCAACAGCGGGCTTGACGTTCTCGACCGCCTTCTTGAAGACTTTCATCGGATCGTCTTCGGTGCGCTCACGGATGGACGCTAGAGCGGAATACATGATGCGCTCGGCGATCGACTTCTTGCCGTCCACCATCATCACGTTGACAAACTTGGTCAACAGCTGCGACTTATAAACCGGATCCGGCAGGATCTCGCGCTTGGGAACTTCACGACGCCTGGGCATTTTCTACTCGCCTCCTGCTCTACTCAGGCCTTGGGCCGCTTGGTACCGTATTTGGAACGACCGCGCCGCCGCCCCTCGACACCAACAGCGTCGAGCGTACCGCGAACCACGTGATAGCGCACTCCAGGCAGATCTTTCACCCGCCCACCCCGGATCAGCACAATCGAGTGCTCCTGCAAATTATGGCCGACCCCGGGAATATAGGTCGTAACCTCGATCCCGTTGGTCAGGCGAACACGAGCTACTTTACGCAACGCCGAGTTCGGCTTCTTGGGCGTCTGAGTGTAGACCCGAACACAGACACCACGCTTCTGCGGCGAAGCCTGCAACGCTGGGCTCTTGGTCTTCGACACCTGGCGCTTGCGCCCTTTGCGAACCAGTTGATGAATCGTCGGCATCCGACCAAATCTCCTAGTACCGCGCACCTACCCCGAGCAGGCTTACGGCCTTGACCTACAGTGACTCGTCTGTCTCTGAAGCACCCGCGCGAAATCGCGGGTAACACTTGCCAGTCGAGCTGTCGAAAAGCGTGGCGAAGAGGAAGGATCGTCAGAGGGCCATCATCGAGAGGCAAGCGCCCGGAAGAGCGCTCCCGACTGAACCAACTCCTTGCCGCGGGACGGGAGAATTTAGCAAAGGCAAACCGAGGCGTCAACCCTCAAGTGAAGGAATCTTCACTGCGGTTTGTCTGCGGCCGGTTCACCAACTCCGCTGATCTCCCCGAGGGTACTGTATCAGAGAGCCCAGGCCCAAAGCGAGCCTTATCCCGCCCGCCCAGGCTTAACGCTACTATCAGACGGTTCTACACCCTACACCAAGGGCCAGCTCCGCGGAGCCGGCCCTTGGATGCAAGGCAGAGTATAGGCGAGTAGGCGATCAGTCACGCTGCTCGGCGACGCTGGGCAGCGTGCGAATCTCTTCGTCACCGAATTCGAAATAGACCTCGTCGTCGTCGGAGATCTGGTCGACGTAGGTCTCGGCTTCCATGTGGAAGTCGTGGTAGTGCGCCATGCCGGTTCCTGCCGGGATCAGCCGGCCGACGATGACGTTCTCCTTCAGACCTCGTAAGCCATCTACCTTGCCGCTGATCGCCGCCTCAGTAAGCACCTTGGTGGTCTCCTGGAAGGAGGCCGCCGAGATGAAGCTGTCAGTGGACAGCGACGCCTTGGTGATGCCCAGCAGCAGCGGCTGCCCAATGGCTGGACGGCCGTCGGCGGCCACCACGCGCTCGTTCTCTTCGCTGAAGCGGAAGCGGTCGACCTGCTCGTCGATCAGGAAGTTGGTGTCACCGACCTCCTTGATTTTCACCGAGCGCATCATCTGGCGGACAATCACCTCGATGTGTTTGTCGTTGATCGCCACCGACTGCGAACGGTAGACCTCCTGGATCTTGTCGGTCAGGTAGCGTTGCAGCTCCTTCTCGCCGAGAACCTGGAGCACGTCATGGGGGTTGATCGGACCGTCGATCAGCGGCTCGCCAGCCTTGACCCGCTCACCATCCTGCACGTTGACGTGGATGTAGCGCGGTACCAAATACTCGCGGACCTCAGCCGAGTCGCTCTCGACGATGACTTTTCGCATGCCTTTGACGATGTCACCCAGCCGTACCGAGCCATCGATCTCACTAATGATCGCCGGCTCTTTGGGACTGCGCGCCTCGAACAGCTCGACCACCCGCGGCAAGCCGCCGGTGATGTCCTTGGTCTTGGTGGTTTCACGCGGGATCTTGACCAAGGTGTCGCCAGGACCCACCTTGTCGCCAGCGTTGACCACCAAGTGGGAGCCCGACGGCAGCAGGTAGCGGCGCTCGACATCCTTGGTCTTGACGACAATCGCTGGCGCCCGCTTCTCGTTCGCCGAGGCTTCGACGATGATGCGATGCGACAGGCCGGTGACCCGGTCGTTCTCCTCGCGCAGATTTTCGCCGTCGACAATATCTTGGTACTCCACCGTACCGGAGATTTCGGTGAGGATGGCGGAGGTGAAGGGGTCCCACTCCACCAGCTCTGTACCCGGTTTGATCATCTGCCCTTCGCGGACTCGGAGGTGGGAGCCGTAGGTCAGAGCGTAGCGCTCCAACTCGCGGCCTTGGTCGTTGACCAGCACCAGCTTGCC
This sequence comes from Candidatus Multivoradales bacterium, assembly GCA_965248925.1. Lineage (GTDB taxonomy): Bacteria > Acidobacteriota > Thermoanaerobaculia > Multivoradales > J023 > CBDFLE01. Next base: position 1,827,119 of record CBDFLE010000006.1, read on the forward strand.
GCTGCGGTTGATCACTACTAGATCACCCTTGGCACTTTCGACGGTGGACACGTTGAGGAATTTCACCTCTCCTTCGTTGCGGGATTCGTGCTTCGACTCCGCGGACACTCGACTGGCGGTACCGCCATAGTGGAAGGTGCGCATGGTCAGCTGGGTACCCGGCTCGCCGATCGACTGGGCGGCGATGACTCCCACCGCTTCACCGATCTCGACCATCTTCCCATTCGCCAGGTTGCGGCCGTAGCACTTGATGCACACCCCGCGACGCGACTCGCAAGTCAACACCGAACGAATCTTGACCCGTTCGATGCCAGCAGACTGCACTCTGTTAGCCAGATTGACCGTGATCGGCTCGCCAATGTTAAGCATCAGATCGCCGGTCAGGGGATCGTAGATGTCATCCTGGCTGACCCGGCCCACGATGCGATCGCGCAGCGGCTCCAAAATATCGCCGCCTTCCATGATGGCACTGACGTAGATTCCGTCGATGGTGCCGCAGTCATCGCTGCGAACGATGACGTCCTGCGCCACATCGACCAAGCGACGAGTGAGGTAGCCCGAGTCGGCGGTCTTGAGTGCCGTATCGGCCAAACCCTTACGCGCCCCATGAGTGGAGATGAAGTACTGCAGAACCGACAAACCTTCGCGGAAGTTGGCGGTGATCGGGGTTTCGATGACCTCGCCGGACGGCTTCGACATCAATCCCCGCATGCCGGCCAACTGCCGCACCTGCTCGCGCGAACCACGGGCGCCGGAATCGGCCATCATCTTGATCGGATTGAACTCCTGCTCGGCGATCTCGTTGTGCTTCATCGCCTTGAACATCTCCTCAGAGACCTTCTCGGTGACCCGGTGCCAGATGTCGATGATCTTGTTGTGGCGTTCACCAGCGGTGATCACACCGCCGGTGCGCTGCTTCTCGATCGCCAAGATCTCGACTTCCGCTTTGGCGATCATCTTCCCTTTGGATTCCGGCACCACCATGTCGTCGATACCGATCGAAATCCCAGCCAAGGTGGCGTAGTAGAAGCAAACTTCCTTGAGTTCGTCGAGCATTCGTACCGTCAGGTCATTGCCGTTCTTGATGAAGCAGTAGCTCACCAGGCCTTGCAGGCCCTTTTTCTTCAGCAAACCGTTGAGGTAGGGCATCTCTTTGGGCAGATGCATATTGAGGATCACCCGGCCGACCGTGGTGTCAATCAACTGGCCATAGAGCTCCTGCAGCTCGGCGTGAACGATGTCCTGGTTGTCGTACTGCCCCCGCAGATCGATGTACTGCCCGGTGTAGCGCAGCTTGATCGGTGTTTGGGTGGTCACCTCCTTCGCTTCGAAGGCCAGCAGCACGGTATCGACATCCGGGAAAATCCGTCCCTCGCCCTTGGCACCTGGGCGCTCCAGTGTGAGCCAGAAACCACCTAGAACCAGATCCTGACTGGGCACCGCCAGAGGCCGGCCATGGGCCGGGCTGAGCAGGTTGTTGGCCGCTAGCATAAGCACCTGACTCTCAATCTGGGCCTTCTGCGACAGCGGTACATGCACCGCCATCTGGTCACCATCGAAATCAGCGTTGAAGGCGGCACAGACCAGCGGGTGGATCTGAATCGCCTTGCCTTCAATCAACACCGGCTGGAAAGCCTGGATGCCGAGTCGATGCAAGGTCGGAGCGCGATTCAGTAGCACGACGTGGTCGTCGATGACCTCTTCGAGAGCGTCCCAGACCTCGTCCTCCTCCCGCTCCACCATCTCTTTGGCTGCCTTGATGGTGCCGACCAGCTCTTTTTGTTCGAGCCGGTTGTAGATGAATGGCTTGAACAGCTCCAATGCCATCTTCTTGGGCAAGCCGCATTGGTGAAGCTGGAGTTCGGGACCGACGACGATCACCGAACGACCGGAGTAGTCGACCCGCTTGCCGAGCAGGTTCTGGCGGAAGCGCCCTTGCTTGCCCTTGAGGGTGTCGGATAGGGATTTTAGCGGCCGGTTGTTGGAGCCCTTGAGCACCCGACCGCGGCGGCCGTTGTCGAAGAGGGCGTCAACTGCTTCCTGCAGCATGCGTTTCTCGTTGCGCACGATGACTTCGGGTGCCCGCAACTCAAGCAGCTTCTTGAGCCGGTTGTTGCGGTTAATCACCCGACGGTAAAGGTCGTTCAGATCGCTAGTGGCGAAGCGCCCTCCATCGAGGGGCACCAACGGCCGCAGTTCTGGCGGAATGATCGGGATGACGTCGAGGATCATCCACTCCGGACGATGGCCACTGCGACGGAAGGCATCGACCACTTTCAGCCGCTTGGCCGCCTTCAGTCGGCGAATCTGGCTGGTGTCGGTCTTCATCACGATGCGCAGCTCTTCCGAGAGCTCATCGAGATCGATCTGCGACAACAGATCCTTGATCGCCTCAGCACCCATGCGAGCTTCGAAGGCGCTCTCACCGAACTCCTCGCGCAGCTCACGGAAGCGCTCTTCGGTGACCAGCTCATTCTCCTTGAGCTCAGTCTCGCCGGCATCCACCACCACATAACTCTCAAAGTAGAGAATCCGCTCTAGGTGTCGCAGCGAGAGGTCGAGCAAGTGGCCGATACGACTCGGCAAGCCCTTGAAGAACCAGACGTGGGACACTGGACTAGCCAGCTCGATGTGACCCATGCGCTCACGACGCACCCGCGAACGGGTGACCTCGACACCGCATTTGTCGCACACCACCCCGCGATGTTTCATCCGCTTGTACTTACCGCACAAGCACTCCCAATCGGTAATCGGACCAAAAATCTTGGCACAGAACAAACCATCCCGTTCGGGCTTGAACGTCCGATAATTAATGGTCTCCGCCTTGGTGACTTCACCATAACTCCAGGAACGGATTTTCTCCGGTGACGCGATCGAAATGCGAATCGCGTTGAAGTCTCGGAGCGACTGCGGCTTCTCGAAAAAGTTGACCGCTTGCAAGGGTGACCTCCTTATGGCCTGCCTCAGACCGTGTAGTGCTCGATTGCGGGGCTGCGCTGCTCGATTCTCGCGCTCCGCGTATCAGGTCTTCAGCAGTTCGACATCCAGACAAAGGCTCTGTAGTTCACGGACTAGCACATTAAACGACTCGGGCAGACCGGGCTCGTCCGGCACCTCGCCCTTGACGATCGACTCATAGACTCGGCTGCGGCCTTCGACATCGTCGCTCTTGACCGTCAGCAGCTCTTGCAAGGTGTAGGCGGCGCCGTAGGCCTGCATTGCCCAGACCTCCATCTCGCCGAACCGCTGGCCACCGAATTGGGCCTTACCACCCAACGGCTGCTGGGTGATCAGCGAGTAGGGGCCGATCGAGCGAGCGTGGATCTTGTCGTCCACCAGATGGGACAGTTTCAGCATGTAAATGTAGCCGACGGTGACCTTCTGCTCAAACTGCACTCCGGTCATGCCGTCAAAAAGGGTGGTCTTGCCCGAGGGCGGCAGGTTTGCCTCCGCCATGTACCTCTTCATGTCGGCTTCGCTGGCACCGTCGAAGACCGCCGTGGCAAATTTCAAGCCGAGAACCTGCCCAGCCCAACCGAGGTGGGTTTCGAGGATCTGGCCAACATTCATCCGACTTGGCACGCCGAGCGGATTGAGCACGATCTCGACCGGCGTCCCGTCCGGCATGTAGGGCATGTCCTCCTCGGGCAGAACCCGCGAGATAACACCCTTGTTGCCGTGCCGACCCGCCATCTTGTCGCCCACCTGCAGCTTGCGCTTCATGGCGACGAAGACCTTGACCAACTTGATGACTCCCGGCGGCAGTTCGTCGCCCTTCTGCATCAGTTGCACCCGCTCCTCGTTCACCCGGTGGATGACATCGATCTGCGAGTCGGTCTTGCGGTAGATCTTCTCGACCACTTCAAGGATCTGCGAATCGCGCACTGGCAGGCGCAGGACCTCTTGCCGAATTAGCCGATCGAGAACTTCGTGATTGACCGCCCCACCCTTCTCGAGCAAGGTTTCGCCATCACGCGCTTTGACCTCAGCGGTAACTTTCTGGCCGTCCAGCAGGTCACGGATCTTCTTATTGCGCTCTTCGGTGAGAATCCGCGCCTCGTCCTTGATGTTCTTCTGCAGACGAGCGATCTCTTCCTCGTCGATCTCCCGCGCCCGGGCGTCCTTCTCGACCCCCTTGCGGGAAAACACCTTGACATCGACCACCGTACCCTCGATGCCGGGGGGCACTTTCAGGCTAGCATCGCGCACATCGCCGGCCTTCTCGCCAAAGATCGCCCGCAGCAACTTCTCCTCCGGCGTCAGCTGGGTCTCGCCCTTGGGAGTGACCTTGCCTACTAGGATGTCGCCTGAACGAACATGGGCGCCAAGGCGCACGATGCCACTTTCGTCGAGATCCTTGAGTGCCGCTTCTGAGACATTGGGAATATCGCGGGTGACTTCTTCCGGCCCGAGCTTGGTGTCGCGAGCCTCGATCTCGAACTCTTCGATGTGAATCGAAGTGTAGTAGTCCTCTTTGACCAACTTCTCGGACACCAGAATGGCGTCCTCGAAGTTGTAACCGCGCCAGGCCATGAATGCCACCAAGACGTTGCGTCCTAAGGCCAGCTCGCCATCCTCGGTACACGGCCCGTCGGCCAGCACATGCCCCTTGGCGACCCGCATCCCCTCTTCGACCACCGGCTTCTGGCTGATGCAGGTGTTCTGGTTGGAACGGCGGAACTTGGTCAGGGTGTAAATGTCGGCACCGAAGTCTTCCTGCTCCCCGGTCTGCCGATTCTCGCCTTCGACCCGGACGATGATGCGCTCGGCATCTACCGAGTCAACCACTCCAGCGCGCCGCGCCGAGACCACGGCTCCTGAATCGCGAGCGACCGTTCCTTCGAGCCCAGTGCCGACGATTGGCGAATCGCTGCGCAGCAGAGGCACCGCCTGACGTTGCATGTTGGATCCCATCAAGGCGCGGTTGGCATCGTCGTGCTCGAGGAAGGGAATCAACGCCGCCGCCACCGACACCAACTGCTTGGGGTTGATATCCATGTACTCGACCCGATCCCGCTCGATGGTGATGAAGTCGCCACCGGCGCGAGCGATAACCCGCTCTTGGGAGAAGCTGCCGTCGGCTTCGACCTGAGTGTTGGCCTGGGCGATAACGTACTTCTCTTCCTCCCAAGCTGTGAGGTAGAAAGCGAAGGGATCGGCATCGACCAGCAGTTTCTTGGCTTTCTTGAGCCCTGCGTTCACCTTGGCAAACTCGTCGCCGGTGGTGATCTCGCCGAGCTTATAGGGACCTTCGCCGACTTTGGTGACCCGGAAGTGGTCGAGCACCCGTCCCTTCTCCACTTTCCTATAAGGGCTCTCGATGAAGCCGTAGTCATTGATCCTAGCGTAGGTCGCCAGCGACGAAATCAAGCCGATGTTCGGCCCTTCAGGGGTCTCGATCGGGCAGATTCGGCCGTAGTGGGAAGCGTGGACGTCGCGAACTTCGAAACCAGCCCGCTCCCGTGACAGACCGCCTGGGCCGAGGGCCGACAGGCGTCGCTTGTGAGTGACCTCGGACAGCGGATTGGTCTGGTCCATGAATTGCGACAACTGCGACGAACCAAAGAACTCCTTGATCGCGGCAATCACCGGCTTGGAGTTGATCAGGTCATGGGGCATCGCCGAGTCGATGTCTTGATGCACCGACATCTTCTCTTTGATCGCCCGCTCCATGCGCACCAAGCCAATGCGGAACTGGTTCTCCAACAGCTCGCCTACCGCCCGCACCCGGCGATTGCCGAGATTGTCGATGTCGTCGACCCGGCCGATGTCCTTGTGCAGACGCATCAGATAGCCGATGACCCGATAGAAGTCATCCGCCGACAGGGTCTTTTGCTCCACCGGCACTTCGGTGTCGAGTTTGATATTGAACTTGAACCGGCCAACGCGGGAGAAGTCATAGCGCTTGGCATCGAAGAACATGCCGTAGAACAATGATCGCGCGCTCTCCAGCGTCGGAGGATCTCCAGGCCGCATGCGGCGGTAGATCTCCATCAACGCCTCTTTAGCGGTGCGCGTCTGATCCTTCGACAGGGTGTTAGACAGCAAATTGCCACACAGTTCCCAATCAGGGAAAAACACCTCAAGTTCGTTGGTGTTGCGATCCTTGACCCGCTCTTCCAGATCCTCAGGCACCAGATCGTTGGCCTCTAAGAGCACTTCGCCGGTCTCCAGATCCACGATGTCGGCTACGAACATGGCGCGATCGAGTTCGGCGATTGTCACCTTGCGATCAACGGTCTTTTCGGCATCGAGCTTCTTGACCTCTTTGTCGGTCAGCGCAATGTTGGCAAAGAGCTGGTACTTGGCCCGCATGCCGTGGGTCTGGCGATCGCGCAAGCGTTCCTGCTCAAGCACCGTGGGCGGCAAGCTGAGGACGAATTTTCCGTTGCCGGCCGACTTGAGCCCGATCGGCACGTAAAACTGGCGCAGGATGGACTCGTTGGTCTCCAATCCGAGAGCGCGAAGGAAAATCGTACCGTGAAATTTGCGCTTGCGATCGATGCGGACCGACAGCACCTCTTTCTGATCGTATTCGAACTCCACCCACGAACCACGGTAGGGGATGATCTTGGAGAGATAGGTACGCTTGCCGGATTTGGTGAAAAACACGCCAGGGCTACGATGCAACTGGCTGACGATCACCCTTTCGGTCCCGTTGATGACGAAAGTGCCGTAGTCGGTCATCAGCGGAATCTCGCCGAAGTAGACTTCTTCTTCTTTGGCGTCGCGCATCATCCGGGTGCCGGTCTCCGGATCTTTATCGTAGACAAAGAGCCGGAAAGTGACCTTGAGCGGCACCGCGAAGGTCATGCCGCGCTCTTGGCACTCGGTGATCGAATACTTGAGCTGCAGCTCGACCGGACCGCCACAGATATCGCAGCGAACCACCCGATTCTTGTTGACGAAGCCGCACTCGCCGCAGGTCACCGTCTCTTCGTGCGGGTGCTCGGTCATCACCTTGCAGCCACAATTGCTGCAGGTCATGCGCAGATATTCAAGCCCCTTGAGAGCGCTGCACTTGCACTGCCAATCGCCGATCGCGTACTTGACGAAATCGAGCGAACAGGTCTCGCGGAAGTCCGAGAACGGAAAAATACTAGTAAAGACAGCCTGCAAGCCGTGGCTGGCGCGCTCTTCCGGCAGCAAGTTCATCTGCAGGAAACGCTCGTAAGATCGACGCTGTACATCGATCAGGTTTGGAATCGCCAGCGTCGTCTCGATCTCCGAGAAGTCAACGCGCGTTCCGGCAAGCGCCTGCCTGGGGGTCTGGGAACCGTTCTTCATGAGAATCACCACGCTCCTTGCGGATCGAGCCTGTCCGGGCGACGTGCTAAAGCAGTAGCGAGGGGGGTCTCGCTCCGAGACAGGCTGGAAAAAATCTCAAAAACAGAAGACACCACACCCCACTTCACTGGATTTCGCCAGCGAAGATCGGGGGTGGTTTCGACGCGACCGGCGCAATCAAACCACTCCCCCACCGGGAGCGACCTCACGCCAACCGCCATCGCGGTGGTACCCGATCGCCGACCGGGCACCTGTCGAGCCTCAGGCACTATTTGAGATCGACCTGGGCGCCAGCATCCTCGAGCTTCTTCTTGAGCCCCTCGGCCTCGTCCTTGGAAACCGCTTCCTTGACCGGAGTCGGGGCGGACTCGACGAGATCCTTGGCCTCTTTTAGACCTAGGCTGGTGATCTCGCGGACGACCTTGATAACGTTGATCTTCTTGTCGCCGTACGAGGTCAGGACAACGTCGAACTCGTCTTTGACTTCTTCCGCGGCATCACCGCCACCAGCAGCTGGCGCCGCCGCTACGGCCGCAGCCGCCGAGACCCCATAGTGGTCTTCGAGAGCCTTGACGAGATTGTTCAGCTCGAGCACCGTCAAGCCGTCTATCTGCTGGATGAATTCTTCGGTCGCAATCGCCATTTCTGTCTCCTCAGGTCCCCGCGCCCGGGGCCCATTCATTCTGCCTGGTTGCGTTTTCTTTGCGAGTTCCCAGGCAGCAAATGCCGGGTTCCCGTTAATCTCGTCTGTCGATCTCTTCTCAGTGGAGCGACAAGCCCACTCAACCTTCCTTCTGCTGCGCGATCTGGTCGAGCACGACCACGAAATCACGACTGATGGCCGACAGGCCACGAACGAAGCGTGTCACCGGCGACTGCAACAAGAACAGCAGCTTGGCGATCAGCTCCTCGCGACTCGGCATCTTGGCAATTTCCTGAATCGTTTCGGCGGCCACCACCTGACTGTCCAGTAGGCCACCTTTGAATTCGATCGCCGGCACGGTCTTAGCAAAGTCGGTGAGCGCCTTCGCCAACCCGACCGGATCCTCATCGGTGTAGGCGACGGCGGTCGGCCCCTGGAAGTGCTCACCGAGCTCCGCCAGAGGCTTACCTTCGGCGGCCCGGACCGCCAAGGTATTCTTGACCACCTCGTAGCTGCCACCGCGCGCACGAATATGAGACCGCAACTCAGTAGCCTGAGTAACGGTGACACCCTTGAAGTCAAGCAAGAAAGCGTGCGGGGCCAAGGCGAAGCCAGCCTCGTACCGCTCGATCATCGTTTGTTTCTGCGTCCTGCTCAGAGCCATGGTTGTTCTCCTAAGCCTCGGCCGCCACTAGCTGGCTATCTTCTAGCCTGAGCCCCGGCCCCATGGTTGAAGTCAGGCTGGCAGACAAGACGTAGCGCCCCTTGGCTGCTGCCGGCTTGGCACGGACCACCGAGGTGATCAACGCCTCTGCGTTTTGACCTAATTGCTCGACCTGGAACGAGAGCTTGCCCAGCGGCGCTTGGATGATCCCCGCCTTGTCGACACGGTACTCGACCTTGCCGGCATTGATGTCGGTGATCGCCTTGGCAACGTCGAAAGTCACGGTGCCAGATTTGGGATTGGGCATCAGGCCACGAGGACCCAACACGCGACCCAGCCGGCCCGCCACTCTCATCATGTCTGGAGTCGAGATCACGGCATCGAAATCAAGCCAGCCGTCCTGGATCTTCTTCGCCAGATCTTCGCCGCCAACATGGTCCGCGCCAGCGTCTTCAGCCTCTTTGACCTTCTCGCCGCTAGCGAAAACCAGAATCCGCACGCTGCGGCCGGTGCCATTGGGCAGCACCACCGAGCCTCGGACCATCTGGTCGGCATGCTTCGGATCAACCCCGAGTCGCATGCTGATCTCCAGCGTCTCGTCGAAGCCAGCATAAGAATGCTGCTTCAGAAACTCGATCGCCTCGCCCAGCCGGTAGACCTTGTCGGCCTCCATCTTGCTGAGGACACTGTTGTATTTCTTGCCTCTTTTCGCCACCTTATGATCTCCCGACTCAGGCTTCGACTTCGATGCCCATCGACCTGGCGGTGCCGGAGATGATCCGCACCGCGGCGTCGAGCGACGCCGCATTGAGGTCGACCATCTTAGTCTTGGCGATTTCCTCGACCTGCGCCACCGTCACCGTGCCCACCTTTTCGCGATTCGGCTCGCCACTGCCCTTGGCAATAGCGGCCGCCTTCTTGAGCAGTACCGCCGCCGGCGGTGTCTTGGTGATGAACGAATAGGACCGGTCGGCGTAGACCGTGATGACGACCGGAATGATCGTCCCTTGATCTTGTTGTGTACGGGCATTGAACGCTTTGCAGAAGTCCATGATGTTGACCCCCGCCTGGCCCAACGCCGGACCCACCGGCGGAGCCGGCGTGGCCTGACCACCCGGAATTTGCAGCTTGATCTGCCCGATGACTTTCTTGGCCATTGGCTAACCTCTCAAGCTCAGAGCCCGCGGCTCAGAGCTTCTCCACCTGAAGGAATTCGAGTTCCACCGGCGTCTGACGACCAAAGATGGTCACCATTACCTTCAAGGTACTGCGATCGAGATTGACGTCCTCGACGATACCGGTGAAGTTGTTGAACGGACCATCGACAATCTTAACCGTCTCACCCTTGTCGAAAATGTACTTCGGCTTCGGCTTTTCCTGCGCCGACATCACTTGCTCGAGAATCTGATCGACCTCTTGCTGGGTCAGCGGCGTCGGCTTCTTGCCGGTGCCTACAAAGCCCGTGACTTTAGGCGTGTTCTTCACCACATGCCACGCCGCGTCGGACATCTCCATCTCGACCAAGATGTAGCCGGGGAAGAATTTGCGCTGGGTCTCGCGCTTCTTGCCTCCCTTGAGCTCGATAATGGTCTCGGTAGGAATCCGCACCTCACCGAATTGCTCACCCATATCGTGCGCTTCGGCTCGCTGCTTGAGCGTTTCAGCCACCCGCTCTTCGAAGCCGGAGTAGGTGTGCACGATGAACCACTGCAAATTGGCCATCAGATCCCCAAAACAGTGAAGATGAGCTGGTATGCACGGACGAAGATCCAGTCAGCCGCGAACAGGTAGATACTGAAGACGGCGCTGGTCACCACCACCACTATCGTGGTCGAAATCACTTCCGGCCGCCCCGGCTTGGTGACCTTCTTCCACTCGGACTTGACCTCGGGAAGGAACTCTCTGAAAAAGTAGCGCAGTTTGTTCATCGCTCGTCTCAGCTTCCTAGATGTCACCTGGCAGGCCAGGAGGGTCTCGAACCCCCAACCCCCGGTTTTGGAGACCGGTGCTCTACCAATTGAGCTACTGGCCTAGAAACTCTGCGGCGCAACACCGGCAACACCGGCGCAACGCCAATCACTTCACACCTACTCGATGATCTCGGAAACGGTGCCGGCGCCAACCGTGCGGCCACCTTCGCGGATAGCAAAGCGCACGCCCTTTTCCATGGCGATCGGCGCGATCAACTGGACCGACAGCGCCACGTTGTCGCCCGGCATCACCATCTCCACCCCTGCGGGCAGCTCTGAGGCACCGGTGACGTCGGTGGTGCGGAAGTAGAACTGCGGCCGATAGCCGTTGAAGAACGGAGTATGACGCCCCCCTTCTTCTTTGTTCAGCACGTAGACTTCGCCGTTGAACTTGGTATGCGGGTTGATCGAGCCGGGCTGGGCCAACACCTGACCGCGCTCGACCTCGTTCTTCTTGGTGCCGCGCAGCAAGATGCCTACGTTGTCCCCCGCCTCACCCTGATCGAGCAACTTGCGGAACATCTCGACCCCGGTGACCACCGTCGTGGCGGTGTCGCGGATGCCGATGATCTCGATCGACTCGCCGACCTTGACCACTCCACGCTCGATCCGCCCGGTCACTACCGTGCCACGGCCCTGGATGGTGAAGATGTCCTCGATCGGCATCAAGAAAGGCTTGTCGATCTCGCGCTCCGGCTGCGGAATGTATTCATCGCAGGCGGCCATCAACTCCATGATCTTCTCGCTCCAGGCCTCGTCGCCCTCAAGGGCCTTGAGTGCCGAGCCCTGGATGATCGGGATGTCGTCGCCGGGAAAGTCGTAGGAACTCAGCAGCTCCCGCAGCTCCATTTCGACCAGCTCCAGCAGCTCTTCGTCGTCCACCACGTCGCATTTGTTCATGAACACGACCATCGAAGGCACGCCTACTTGACGCGCCAACAGGATGTGCTCGCGAGTCTGCGGCATCGGGCCATCAGCGGCCGAGACCACCAGGATAGCGCCGTCCATCTGCGCCGCGCCGGTGATCATGTTCTTCACGTAGTCGGCGTGACCTGGGCAGTCGACGTGAGCGTAGTGCCGATTCTCGGTCTCGTACTCCACATGCGCGGTAGCGATGGTGATGCCACGCTCGCGCTCTTCAGGAGCCTTGTCGATATTGTCGAAAGCGGTGAACTCCGCCAGACCCTTGTCAGCCAGAACTTTGGTGATCGCCGCCGTCAACGTCGTCTTGCCATGATCGACGTGGCCGATCGTGCCGATGTTGACATGCGGTTTCGTCCGCTCGAACTTCTCCTTAGCCATGGTGCTTCAAACTCCTCAAAACTGAGTTGTTGGCAGCTGCCCCCGACCGAGTGCGCTGCCAATCGTCTTTAAAACTCTGACCGCAGGGCTCTCAACACGAAACCCCCTCCGGAGCCAATCTTGAGGCGCTGACGAATCCTGGCCGGACCCGCTTCTCAGCGAGTCGCTTTCCGACTTTCGCGACCAGCTCCGAGAATCAGGAACTTGACGCCAAGCTGGCTCTAGAATGCTATCTACCGATCGAATCTCTGGCTAAACCTTCGACCCTTAACGATTTAGCGACCAATCCAATGGAGCCCACGACCGGATTTGAACCGGTGACCCCTTCCTTACCAAGGAAGTGCTCTACCCCTGAGCCACGTGGGCCGAAGTTTGTGCGCCGTCGTCACCAAGGGTATGCGACTGGCTAGCGAGCCACCCAAGCGCTCCGTATCCTCCTGGACCTCGAAAACTCTGGATTCGGTATTTCGTCGGTTCCCGACTTCGGCACCGCGATCAAGCTGACTTGATCGACGGCCCGCCCGAGGTAGCGCCGAAGACAAGTCCGCGCACCCTACCAGCCGCCCTGTTCCCTGTCCAGAGATTTATCTACGAGGCCAGCTCCGCTGGCGGCGAGCCAAGTTGGAGCGGGAGACGGGATTCGAACCCGCGACCAACAGCTTGGAAGGCTGTGACTCTACCCCTGAGTTACTCCCGCCGGAACGAGCCCGATTCACCGGACCCGCAGCTCCAGTTGGTGGAGGCGGGTGGATTCGAACCACCGTAGGTTTACACCGGCAGATTTACAGTCTGCTGCCTTTGACCGCTCGGCCACACCTCCCCGAAATCTCTTCGGTATGCCCGTCTGAAGCGACGGAGTCTCCCCCGATTTCCTCAGACGATGCTTCAAAGATCCAAACTCGCTCGAGTGGAGCCGGCACCCGGATTTGAACCGAGGACCTACTGATTACAAGTCAGTTGCTCTACCAGCTGAGCTATGCCGGCGGCTGCGCCCTCTGAGCCGCACGCGGGTTCCTGGAAGAGCCAAGAATCTTGAATCCGCAAGCCGTCAGCGAGCGGGCGAGTCTATACACTCACCTAGTGGGTTGCAAGAGTCCTTCTAGCTCTTTTTCGCTGCTTTTCCGAGACGCTGCCGCAGGGCCTCGTAGAGCACCGCCGACAGCGCCGTCGAAACGTTGAGCGACTCGACTTTGCCGCGCATCGGTAAACCTACTAACGCGTCGCAAGACCGCCTGGTTTGCTCGCGCAAGCCGTTCTGCTCGCCGCCGAAGCACAGCACCAGATTGCCGGTCAAATCGATTTCCCAAGGCGGCATGCCGGCCGCATCTGCACCATAGACCCAGAACCCCTTGGCCTGTAGTTCGCGGATAGTGCGCGAACTATTGGTGATCCTCTCCACCGACAGCCACTCGCTAGCACCGGCAGAGACCTTCGCGACGGTAGCTCCCAGCGGGGCAGAACCCCGGTCGCGGACCATTAGTTGGCCAACACCCGCGCCTTCGCAAACCCGGATCATCGCTCCTAGATTGTGTGGATCCTGGATGTCTTCCACCAACACCTGGAGCCCCGGATCGGCGCCACGGTGAGTCTCACCGACCGCCAGCCTAACCTCAGCCACAAAGCCATTGTGGTGCTCGCTGCCGGCCAGCGTCTTCAACTCATGCTCGGAGACGGTTTCGACTCCGACCTGCCGTCGCATGCCGAGCTGCTCGATCTCAAGACGCCGTTTGTCAGCCCGCCGCGACGCCGACACCAGCACTCTCAGCACCCGCTGCGGGCGGTGGCGCAGCAACTCGCGTACCGGGTGGTAGCCGTAGACCAGCTCGCTGCGGGGGGATTTCATCTCGGGCTAGCTGGCGCGAAGCTGGAAAGGGGAGAAAACCACCGCTAGACCGCCAGAATGTCCTTTTCTTTGACTTCTAGAATCGAACCGGTGAGGCCGATGTAGTGATCATGGAGTTTCTGCGTCTCGTCATATCCCCGATGCTCCTCGTCCTGGCTTATCTCCTTGTCCTTCTCTTTGTGCTTCAGACCATCATTGCCTTCACGGCGGGCCTGGCGAATGCCGTTGCGAGTTGCTTCGGCCATGTCGTGCGCTCTCTTTACCAGTTCTTTGCGCCGCTCCTCGGTCAGCGGCGGAATCGGCAGGCGAATCACCTTGCCGTCATTGGCGGGATTGAGACCAATACCGGAGGAGTGGACAGCGCGTTCGATGTCACCGATCAACGATGGGTCCCACGGCTGGACCACGATCAGCGTAGCTTCGGCGACCGACAAGTTGGCAACCTGACTCAGCGGTGTCGGTGTGCCGAAATAGTCGACCCTCACGGAATCGAGGATCGCCAGCGAAGCGCGCCCTGCACGCAGCGTCTTGAGCTCTTCCCGAAAATGATCGACGGCATGCTTCATTTTGACTTCGATCTCGCGGTAGAACTCCTTCATTGGACCTCCTTGAACGGTCTGCGACTGACACCAGCAGAGTCAGCTTGATGCCTAAGAAATGCTCTTTGGACGCTCAAATCTTGCCGCGCTTCGCGGCAGCCTGTCAACCTGCAGCCGAGGTTAAGCTGAGAGCTGGGCACAGACCACTGAGCCGATCCGTTCGCCAGACGCTACGCGACGGATGTTGCCTTTCTGCTGCAGGCCGAAAAGCACGATCGGCAGATCGTTTTCCCGGCACAGGCTGATCGCCGCCGCGTCCATAAAGCGCAGATTCCGCTCAAGTACCTGCTGGTAGGTAACCGCTGGCAACAGAACCGCGTCGGGATCGAGCCGTGGATCGGCGGTGTATATCCCGGCAACACTAGTCGCCTTGAGCAGCACGTCGGCGCCAATTTCGTTGGCGCGCAGGGCGGCCGCGCTATCGGTGGTGAAATACGGGCTGCCGGTGCCGGCGGCAAAAATCACCACCCGCTTCTTCTCCAAGTGACGCACCGCCCGACGACGAATGAACGGCTCCGCCACTTCGCGAATCTCGATAGCGGTCTGCACCCTTGTATCCACGTCGCGCTTCTCCAACGCATCCTGCAGCGCGATAGCGTTGATCACCGTCCCCAGCATCCCCATATGGTCGCCAGCGACGCGATCGATACCGGCCTGGCTGGCAGCCAGACCGCGAATGATGTTGCCACCACCGATGACGATCGCCAGCTCGACGCCAAGGGCGCAAACTTCCTTCAGCTCATCAGCGACCGAGCCCACGATGTCAGCGTCCAAGCCGAAGCTCTTCTGTCCCATCAAAGCTTCGCCGGATAGCTTCAGCAGAACACGGCGATACGCGACGGGCATTCGACGTCCCCCGCTCAAGCGCCCGCTTGTACAGCGGCTACCTCAGCGGCGAAGTCTTCCTGCTTCTTCTCAATGCCTTCGCCAAGCTTGAAACGAGCAAAGCGGCGGATCTGGATGTTCTCACCAATCTTGGCCACCTTCTCGGTGATCATCTGGCCGATGGTCTTGTCCGGATCCTTGACGAAAGGCTGTTCCATCAAGACGTTCTGAGAGTAGTACTTCTCCAGTTTGCCCTCGACGATGCGGTCGACGATTTTCTCCGGCTTGCCACTGGCCAAGGCCTGCTCGCGAAAAATCTCCCGCTCGCTATCGAGATCGGCCTGAGTGACCTCTTCCCGCCGCAGGAAGCGCGGATCGCTGGCGGCGATATGCATGCCTATGTCCCGCACCAGCGCCTGGAAATCATCGGTGCGACCCACGAAGTCGGTCTCGCAGTTGATCTCGACGAGCACACCGATCTTGCCACCGGCGTGAATGTAAGAACCCACCACGCCCTCGGCAGCCACTCGGCCAGCCCTCTTCGCGGCCTGAGAAAGACCCTTCTTGCGCAGCAACTCAACCGCCTTGTCGATCGAGCCTTCAGCTTCTTGCAAGGCAGTCTTACACTGCATCATCGGGGCGCCAGTCGCTTGCCGCAGCTCCTTGACCATCTGAGCGGTAACCTGCATTTCTACTACTCCTCAGTAGCCCAGCCAAAGGGCCACGCAATCTCTTTGGGGTGACGCCTGGCATTTGCCAGACACAGCAAAAGGCCAGTGCTCTAAGAACTGACCTTTGCTTTCTGAGCGACCCACGGGCCGCACTAACGAAATTCCGGCCCGTGGCCCCTTCTCAGTTAGCGACTTCCGTACTCTCGTCGGCGGTCGCCTCGGGAGCGGCAGCGGCTTCGGCGGCAGCCGGTTTCGACGACTCCGCCTCTGGCACAGCCGCCTCGACCCCAGGGGCCACAGCTTCAACCGGCGCAGCTTCAACCGGCGCAGCTTCAACCGGCGCAGCTTCAACCGGCGCAGCTTCAACCGGCGCAGCTTCAACCGGCGCGGCTTCAGCGACCGCAGCCGGAGCCGCGTCCTTAGCCTCGATCATGCGCTCTTGCTGCAGCCTGCCAGCGCCCGCGAGATAGGCATCAGAAATCCGCGCCGCGAACAGTCGGATCGTGCGGATAGCGTCGTCATTGCCTGGGATGACGTAGTCGACCTTCTCCGGATCACAGTTAGTATCGACAATGGCGATGACCGGGATACCAAGCTTGTTGGCCTCGGCGATAGCTATCGACTCCTTCTTCGGATCGACGATAAACAACGCATCGGGCAACTGATTGAGATCGCGCACACCCGAGAGGTTACGATCGATCTTGGATCGCTCACGATCCATCCGCAGCAAGTCTTTCTTGGTCAGCTGCGACTCATCGTCGGCGAGCTTCTTCTCTAGCTCCTTGAGCCGCTCGACCGACTTGCGGATCGTAACGAAGTTGGTCAATGTGCCACCGAGCCAACGGTGGGTCACATAGTGCTGACCACAACGCGCAGCCTCTTGCGCCATCGGCTCCTGCGCTTGCCGCTTGGTGCCGACAAAGAGCAGCCGCCCACCCGAGGCGCCAAGACGCGCAACGTATTCCGCCGCTTCGCGGAAGTGCCGCAGGGTCTTCTGCAGATCGATGATGTAGATGCCATTGCGCTTACCAAAAATGTAGCGCCGCATCTTGGGGTTCCAACGACGGGTCTGGTGCCCAAAGTGGACACCAGCCTCGAGCAGGTCTCTCATGCTGACTTGAACCAAGGCAAGTCCTCCTTAGCGCTTGCTGAACTGGTAGCGAGCGCGGGCACCCTTGAGCCCGTATTTCTTACGTTCTTTCATTCGCGGATCACGGGTCACCAAGCCTTCGGTCTTGAGCCGCGGTCGCAGTTCGGAGTCGTACTCCATCAAGGCTCGGGTGATGCCGTGTCTAATCGCGCCAGCTTGGCCAGCGCTGCCACCACCGCGCACCGTGACCACAATGTCGAAAGTCTCGACGGTCTCGGTCAGCTGCAGCGGCTGCTTGACGACCATCTTCAACACCTCATTAGCAAAATAGGTGTCGATCGGCCGTTTGTTAATCGTGATATCGCCAGAACCCGGCTTCATGTAGACCCGCGCGGTCGCGTGCTTACGCCTGCCGGTTCCGTAGTGTATGAGTTCGCTCAAGAATCTCTCCCCTGCTCTAGAGCTTGGCGTCTGCCAACTCGAGGATAGTGGGCTGCTGAGAGGTATGGGGGTGCTCACCACCGGCATAGACCTTCAGCTTGGTGTAGAGGCGACGGCCAAGGCGATTCTTCGGCAACATACCCCGCACTGCATGCTCGACCAGCCGGGTCGGGTGCGTTTGTCGCATCTTGCGCGCGGTGACCGTCTTCAGGCTGCCCGGGCGGCCTGAATGGCGATGGTAGACCTTTTGATCTTCCTTCTTCCCGGTCAGCACCACCTGCTCGGCATTGACCACGATGACGAAATCACCGGTGTCGAGGTGCGGCGCGAAGGTTGGCTTGTGTTTTCCCCGGAGGATACGCGCCACATTGGTCGACAGGCGACCCAGGTGCATCCCGGCGGCATCGACGACGAACCACTGGCGGTCGATTTCAGAGGCTTTCGGACTGTACGTCTTCATAACGAGCGACTTCCGTAGGAGTCTCGGCAGATCTCGGTAGATCTCGCGACTATGCTATTCAGATCTCGGCTGTTTAGATCTCGAAATGACGGGATCTGCCAACAACAGGAGTCGGCACAGTAGGGCCGTCCCCTCGCGTTGCGAAGGGCCGCTGAGCATATGCAGTGACTTGCACGCTGTCAAGCACTCTTCGCGACCGATTCGCGACGCGGCGAGGGCCGGCCAACGATACACTTGCCGGCACCGGCCCAGGGCCTGTCGGGAGCGGCAATCTACCCTGTTTTGATGAGGAATCCACCATGAAATCAGCCTGTGAGAAGCCGATGAACACTAAGCCCGCGGGAGAGCTGCGTACCAGCACCGTGTTAGATGGCAAGGAGGTTGCCGCCGAATTGCGGCACGAGGTCGCCATCGAGATCAAACAGCTAATCGCCGCTGGCCAGCGGCAGCCGCGGCTAGTCGCCGTGCTGGTGGGCGACGACCCGGCTTCGCAGACCTACGTTGCCAGCAAAGCAAGGGCTTGTAAGGAAGTTGGCATCGCCGGCCAAACTCTACGTCTAGCGGCTTCGATCAGCGCCGCTGAGCTGCTCGCCACCATCGATCAGCTAAACGTCGACGGATCCGTCGACGGCATCCTGGTGCAGCTACCACTGCCCCGGCAGATCGACGAAAGGACGGTTCTCGAGCGGGTCTCGCCAGAGAAGGATGTCGATGGTTTCCACCCGGTCAACATCGGCCGCCTGTGGCTCGGTCAGAGCGGGCTGACCCCAGCCACCCCGACCGGCATTATCGAGCTGCTCCGCCGTTGCGACATCGAGATCTCCGGCCGCCATGCGGTGGTGGTTGGACGCAGCGCCATTGTCGGCAAGCCGATGGCCGGATTGCTGCTGCGCCACCATGCCACGGTGACCGTCTGCCACTCCCGCACCCGCGACCTGGAAGAGGTGTGCCGCAGCGCCGACATCCTGATCGCGGCGGTCGGCAGGCCGGCAATGATCGGGCCGCAGCACGTTCGCCAAGGCGCGGTGGTGATCGACGTCGGGATCAACCGAGTCGAGGACCTTCAGCGAGTGCGGGAACTCTATCCGGGAAACGAGCAGCGACTCGCCGGCTTCGAGCGCCGCGGCTACACGTTGGTGGGCGACGTCGATTTCCACCGTGTCGCGCCACGGACTCGCGCCATCACCCCGGTACCCGGCGGCGTCGGCCCGCTGACCGTGGCGCAGGTCATCGTCAACACTTTCCGCGCTTACCAGCGGCGCCAGGAACAATTTTGAAACGGCTACTAGTCGGCCTGACCGGCGGCATGGCGAGCGGCAAATCAACCGTCGCCCAGTTACTCCGCGAGCACGGTTGCCAGGTCTTCGATGCCGACCGGCTAGTGGCCGAGCTCTACGCCCCCGACGAAGCCGGCGCCGCTGCGGTGGCCAAGCTATTCGGCTCTGACTTCTTGGATGCCGCGGGAGCGGTCGACAAACCTCGTCTCGCCAAGCTGATCTTTGCCGACAGCGAGGCCCGGCAGCAGCTCGAGGCGGCGGTCCACCCCTTGGTACGCCAACGCTTCGCCAAGATCGCCGCCGAAGCCACTGGGGTAGTAGTCTACGAAGCCACCCTGCTGGTCGAGTCCGGCGCCGCCGCCAACTTCGACCTGGTGCTCTCCGTCGAAGCCGAAGCAGCCACCCGCCTACGCCGCGCCATCGCCCGCGGCCTCGACCCAGCCGCCGCCCGCGCCCGCCTCAGCGCACAGGGCGACGGTAGCGAGCGCCGCGCGGGCGCGGACCTACTGCTGCAAAACAACGGGGGCATGGAAGAGTTGCGCGAGAAAGTCGCGGCGCTGGCCGCCGAGTGGTGGGGAAAAATCGATCCGCAAAACCGGGTGCCAGCCGAATAGTCCACCAGCCATCGAAGAGCCGTAGGGGCGCAAGGCTTGCGCCCGCGGTTCATTTTCAACGCGGTGAATCGTAGAGGGCGCACAGCCGTGCGCCCCTACATCAAGGCGGGGCGCCAGCCGAACAACCCGCTCCCAAATAACCGGCGCGTCCCGCGCCTCAACCCTCCGGAGGGCGCTCCGCACCCACGGGCTCCGCCCGTCTGGATGCCGGCTCCGCCGGCCCTGGCGCAGGACCTAGAGCAAGGCGGAAGCCCAAGTAGTCGAAGCGGCCCGACGGGTGCCTGCAGTAGCGGCAAGCCGCACGCACGTCGCGTGCGCCGCTGCTCCACGCACCCCCGCGGATGACCCGGAAGGCGCCTTCGGAAGGTGATGAATAGTCGGGTCGCCAACGATCGTGGCACCACTCCCACACGTTGCCCAACATGTCATGCAAGCCCCAGGCGTTGGGTCGTTTCTGAGCAACAGGATGAGTCTCGCGAGAACTATTGTGCCGGTACCAGGCGATCACATCGAGTTCTGGCGACTTACCCTGGGCATCAGCCGTGAAGGTTCCTTCATAGGTCGCCGTCGTGGTACCCGCTCGGCAAGCGTATTCCCACTCTGCCTCGGCAGGTAGACGAACGTCCAACTCTGGCGCGGCCTCGTTCACGGCCGCCAAGAAACTCTGGCAATCGTTCCAGCTCACGCGTTCGACTGGCCGATTCTTGCCCTTGAATTGACTCGGATTTGCCCCGCTCACAGCCTGCCAAAACGCTTGGGTTGTCGGTGTTTCAGCCAACCAGAAACCTCTCTTCAGAGTAACTTCGTGCTGGGGACCATCCTGGGCAAAGTGCCCCGGCTCTTCTTCCGGCGACCCCATCAGAAAAGTCCCCGGCTCGATCCAGCGAAATCGAACCTTCACCTGAGCGAAGCTGACCGTCTCCCAGCGGCCGTAGATATCTTGCCCAGAATCAACCACTCGAACCTTGAGTGAGCCAAGCCGCACAGCAAAGGAGACCCGAGGCTGGAGACTCGGGGCCGGCTTCGTCGGCACTGTCTCCAGGGCCGGTTGCTCTTGGGCATGGCGCAAAGCAGCGCAGAACTCCTCGACTGTCGAATAGCGTTGACCAGGATCAAATAGGGTGCCGCGCTTGAGAACCTGCTTGAGAGCCTCCGAGCAAGTGAGGGGGGCTATCACCGTGGCGGTAGCGTTGATTGCCGAGTGCGGCACCTGCTGGCCGCGAAGGGCGAAAATCGCCGTCATCGCCAGCGAGTACACATCTGCCGAAGCCTCGACGCGCTTGGCATCGATCAACGATTCGGGAGCCGCATAGACGAAGGTGCCCATGGCTGCCTCAGTGCGAGTGTTGCCGGTGCTATCTCCACTCACTTTCACCAGGTCGAAATCGGTGAGTTTTCCCCTGCCATCGCCGTCGAACACAATGTTGGCAGGCTTGACATCGCGATGGACAATACCCCGAGCGTGAGCGTGCGTCAGCGCGTTGCCAACACTCAGGATCACTTTCAAAGCCGCGGCCTCGGACCAGCGACCCCGTAGCCGGGCGTGTAGAAAATCGCCGCCTTCGAAATACTCCATCACGAAGTAATGAAAGCCCTCATCCTGGGCCTCGGACACGAGCACTCGCACGATCCCCGGATGCTCGCCCAAACGCACCATCTCCCGAGCGCCGCAGAAGAATCGGCGGCGGCGGCTCTCGTCGCGGGCGAACTGACCATGGAGCACCTTCACCGCGACCACTTGGCGCGTCTTGCGATGGCGGGCCCGCCAGACGGTGGCAAATCCACCCTGCCCGACCGGCACCTTCAACCGGTAGACACCGCCGAGGAGATCTCCAGGGCGCAGCTGAGCGCCCTCGCGCAAACGTCGCTTCAGCCGCCGGATGGTGCGCTCGACCGCTCCTGCTGGGCCGCCGGATTCGAGCAGAGCTTCGAGTTCTTCTTCAGCCTTCTCCAGCTGCCGCGAAAGCTTGAGGTGCTCCGGGGTCGGCGGCTCCATCCCGGTCGAACCAATGAACTTCGGTAAGAGATCCGGATGTCGATCGCGCAGCAGCGCCACAAGGTTCCCCAGAGCCCAGGTCGAACCGATCTCAAGCGCCCCCTCGGCGCGGCGGCGTAGCTGGCACTCAGTCTCAGTGGAGATGTTGCAGGTGGCCGCCAAGCGGTAGACCTGCGCTGGCGAATCGCCAGGGTCTTGGAAGACTTCCTCAAGTGCTGCGAGAGCGGGTGTGGGGCCGAACTGCCGCACCCGCTTGCACTGAACCACCCACCGACGGCCATCAGGACCCACGCTGGCGAGATCGACCCCGTGGTCAGCACCCGCGGCACCGGGGTTCGACACCGCGGTGTGACCTTCGGCTTCGAGCAAGGCGAAACACAGTTCCTCGAAGCGCTCGGGCGCGAGGCCCTCTCGCAAACGGTACTTGATCCAATCGTCGTTCGGTCCCGGCATCCTTCCCAACCTTGGAGCGAAGGATAACAGCCGGCGATAGAACGCCAAGTAACGTGCCAGCCGAAGAGTGCGGCGGATTCGATGCCCCCGGAATCTAGGTGCTACCGAACTAGGTGCCAACCGCGCACGCCCTCACATCAGGAACCACCATCCGCGGTCACGGTTCCCCAGAGCAGATGGACCACAAGCTGCGGCTGGCTGGTTCCTGGCTCTTCTTTCTTCCGCGGGCTATGCTGATGGCACACCGGCCAATTAGTCGTCGTTCTGGACGGCGACCGGGCCAAGGAGATGCCCCATGACTGTTGTGCAAGTGAAATTCGACACCGACGTGTTTTCGACCCTGCGCAAGTCTCCGCAGGAGGTTTCTGACGACATGCGTCGCGCAGCTGCAATCGTGTGGTACGCCCAGGGCACTATTTCCCAAGGAAAGGGGGCAGAACTTGCTGGGCTGAGCCGAGCGGAGTTCATTGATGCGCTCTCGGCTAGTGGCGTGTCGCCGGTTCAAGAGACCCTCGAAGAGATCCGGGAAACGCTCGCGCGTGAGTAAGTCCTTCGTCGTCAACGCTTCTCCCTTGATCCTGTTCTCGCGAATCGGTCGGCTGGACCTCTTGGTGGCCCTGGCGGACACCCTTGAGGTCCCGGCGGCGGTGATGGCTGAGCTTCAAGCTGGCGCCCACCATGACGACGCCGCTGAGGTTGTGCGGGGAGTCTCAGCGATTCGCATCGTACCGGACCTCGAAGTAGCCGAGGAAGTGAAGGCTTGGAGGCTTGGACCCGGAGAGTCTCAGGTTCTATCCCACGCCCTGCGATCTGGCGAAAACGAAGCGGTCTTGGACGATCGCGCAGCCAGGAGATGCGCCCAATCCCTAGGTATTGCGCTGATCGGTACCCTCGGAGTAGTGATCAAGTGTCGGCATCTGGGCCTCATCCCAGCGGCCCGACCGATAGTAGAGAGCTTGAGCAAAGCCGGAATCCGTTTAGTGCCTGCTCTGCTCGACGCAGCACTAGAAGAAGTGGGGGAGTGAAACAACCCTCGGCCGCCAACCAGCCGCCAACCGGCCGCCAACCAGCCGCCAATGCCAACCGGAATGCCAGACCGGTCCGTAGGGGCACTAGCCGAGTAGTCCGCTCCACCCCTCAACGCTGACGGTGGATTTTCCAGCGGTCGACCACCCGGTCACCGCGCACCACAGTGTAGTGGTCGAAGCAAGCTACCGCCAGGCAAGAATGGTTGGGCTGAATCCGCACCCGGCTGCCAACCGGCAAGGGGCGGTCGACGATACCGTGCTCCTGCGACAACCCACTCAACCGTGCTGACGACAACTCTGGTGCTTCTGCTGCGCTGCCAAGCGAATAGTTGGCGTAGAGCGCACCGAAGGTCGGTGGCTCGTCCGGCCCTGGGTCTTTCGACAGCGCCAAGGCGCCTGCATCGACCACGGAGTGGCTAGCGTCTGGCTGGCAGGAAACCACGCTGGCAAGCACGGTGAGGGCACAATCGGCCACCGCGCAGGAACCCATGGCAATTTGGCTGTAGTCGAAAAAAACATAGTTGCCGGGCCGGGCTTCGTCGATCCCCTGAAGATCTTCACAAGCGGTCATCCCTGGAGTAGAGCCGATGCTCACCGCCGGCACCGCGATACCCGCGGCGCGCAACTTCGCGGCCAGCTCCACCATCACCCGCCGCTCCTCGGCTGCTACCGTGGGCCGGTCGTCGCTGTAGGCGTGGCCACCATGAGTCAATAGGCCGTCGAAGCGCAGCGATGGCGAGTTGGACAATCGCTGAGCAAACGCGACGGCATGCTCGGAACGGGGATCGACACCGGCACGGCCGTAGCCACAGTCGACTTTCAACCAGACATGAAACGGGAAATCACACTCCTCGAGAGCAGCGATCGCCTGCGGACTGTCGACCAGCAGTCGCAGCTTGACCCAGCCCGCTAGCTCGCGGACTTCATCGAGCCGATTGAGGATCACCGGTAAGGCCCAGGTCAGGTCGTCGTAGCCCGCCGCCGCCATCGCCGCCGCTTCTTCGAGGGTCGAAACGGTCAAACCCTGAGCACCGGCGGCGATCTGCATTCCGGCGATTTGCACCGACTTATGGGTCTTCACATGCGGCCGCAGAACCACCCCGAGCCTGGCGGCATGGCTTGCCATACACTCGATATTGCTCTGCAGACGGTCCAGATCGAGCACCAAGGCCGGGGTGGGAAGTTTTAGGAGCGAAAGTTGAACACTCGGCATCGCTCCATCCTGACCTAGGCGAGACTTTTGTTCTAGCCCGCGCTTGCGGTGCCAAGAAACCATTAAGAGAGGCTGGTATGCTGCTCCGCCGCCGAAATTCGTCATGATCTCCCCATCGATCCAACTCCCCGAAACCCTCCGCCTGCTACGCCAGGGTATCGACGAGGGCCTCCATCTCGGTGGCCAGCTCTATGTCTCTCTAGCCGATGGGCGTTGTCAGACCCAGGTTTTCGGCGAACACCAACCCGGTCAGTCGATGACCGCCGACACACTGATGATCTGGCTGTCGGCGTCGAAACCGATCGCCGCGGTGGCGCTGGCCCAGCTATGGGAGGCCGGCCTGTTACAGCTTGACGATCCGCTGGTGCGCTATCTGCCGGAATTCTCCGTTTATGGCAAAGAGCGCATCACCCTGCGCCAAGTGCTGACCCACACCGCTGGCATTCGCATGCTGACCACCGGCTGGCCGGAGGCCAGTTGGGACGAGATTATTGCCACCATCTGCGCCCGCCGCCCCGAGCCCCGCTGGACTCCAGGCGAGAAAGCCGGCTACCACCTGAGCTCGAGTTGGTTCCTGCTCGGTGAGGTGATCCACCGCATCGATGGCCGCAGCTTCAGCGACTATGTACGCCAGGAGATCTTCGAGCCCTTGGGCATGATGGACTGCTGGATCGGCATGCCGGAGCAGCGCTTCACTGGCTATGACGAGCGCATCGGCCGTACCTACGGCACGGAAAATGGCCAACGGCTGGAGCGACGCTGGCATAACCAGGCCAATGTCACCGGTTGCTCGCCGGGAGGCAACGGCTACGGCCCGCTGGCCGAGCTGGGCCGCTTCTACGAGCTGCTGCTCGGCCGCGACGGCTCACCACCCGGCACCTTCGAGGGCCGCCAGCTAGTTTCGCCGCAGACCGTCGAGGCGCTGACGACACCGCAGCGGGTCGGTATGATCGACCACACTTTCAAACACCGGATCGATTGGGGCCTGGGCTTTATCGTCAACTCTGAGCATTACGCCGTCGACACCGTTCCCTATGGCTACGGGGCACACGCCTCACGGCGCACCTTTGGCCACAGCGGCTTTCAGTCATCGACTGCTTTTGCCGATCCGCGGTGGGGATTGGTGGTGGCCTTGGCGGTCAATGGCAACCCGGGCGAAGTGGCGCACACGCTGCGTTTTCGCCGACTTACCGAATCGATCTACGAAGACCTGGGGCTGGCGCCGAGCGACTCGGCGTCCAGCGTGGAGACAGCCAAATGATTCCCTTCTTGCTGATCCTCGTCGGCGTTACCCTGCTGTACTTCGGCGGCGAGCTGCTGGTCAATCACGCCAGCAACCTGGCTCAACGGCTCGGCGTCAGCCAGATGGTCATCGGCCTGACCGTGGTGTCTTTCACCACCTCGAGCCCGGAACTCGCCGCCACCCTATCGGCCGCCTTCAAGGGTGTGCCGGAAATGGCCATCGGCAATGCCTTTGGCTCCAACATCGCCAACATTGGTTTGATCCTGGGTTTCTCGGTGCTGCTCTATCCGGTGCTGGTGAGCTGGCCGTCGGTGCGCCGCCAGGCGGTTTTCATGGTATTGGTGACGATCTTCATCTACCCGCTGATGCGCGGTGGCCTGCTCGACCGGTTCGAGGGAATTCTGCTGTTGGTGCTGCTGGCCGTCTTCCTCTACGTACTGATCAAATCACCGGCGCCGCAAGACTCGCCGGATGAAGCCGACCCTGTAGGTGAGCCGACGCCACTTTGGCGGTCGGTGGGCGGGGTGATGTTCGGCCTCGGCCTGCTGGTGGTTGGCGCCCAGCTGATGGTCAGCGGCGCGGTCGACATCGCTACCGCCTTTGGTATTTCGGAGCGAGTCATCGGGCTCACCGTGGTAGCCCTCGGCACCAGCCTGCCGGAGCTTGCCGCCTGCCTGACAGCGGCTCGCAAGCAGCAGTACGACATCGTGCTCGGCAACGTCGTCGGCTCGAATATCTTCAACCTGCTGTGCATTCTCGGCACCACCTCATTAGTCCGACCGCTGCAAGTACCAGCCGAGGCAATGCGGTTGGACTTCTGGCTGATGCTCGGCCTGAGCATTCTGATGGTGGTGATGATGCGCACCCAACGCCATCTGGTGCGCTGGGAGGGTGGGGTGCTGCTGACCGTCTATATTGGCTACGTGGTCTATCTCTTCGGAGCTTGAGTCGACCTGCTAATCGCTCAAATCCATGCCCATGATGTGGAAGCCGCTGTCAACGTAGACCGTCTCGCCGGTGATGCCCGAAGCCATCGGCGAGAGCAGGAAAAGGCCCAAGTTGCCCACTTCCTCGTGGGTGATGTTGCGACCCAGGGGCGCTGCGGCGCCGACTCGCTTGAACATCTTGGTGAAGCCCGGAATGCTGCGCGCCGCCACCGTCCGGACCGGGCCAGCTGAGACCGCGTTGACCCGCAAACCCTTGGCTCCCAGATCGTAGGCCAAGTAGCGAACACTGGCCTCGAGAGTGCTCTTGGCGACTCCCATGACGTTGTACTTGGGCACTACCTTCTCGGCCGCGTAGTACGACAGGGTGATCATCGAACCACCTTCGGCCAGCCACGGCTCGGCGTGGCGCGCCACCGCCACCAAGGAGTAGGCCGACACCTCGAGCGCCGTCAGCCAATCGGCGCGGGTGGTCTCGACATAGCGTCCGTCCATTGCTGCCCG
The DNA here is from genome assembly GCA_965248925.1 of Candidatus Multivoradales bacterium. Taxonomy (GTDB): domain Bacteria; phylum Acidobacteriota; class Thermoanaerobaculia; order Multivoradales; family J023; genus CBDFLE01. The sequence goes on from CBDFLE010000006.1 coordinate 1,854,186, forward strand.
CGGTGCGAAAGCGATCGAGTGGACGATGTAGTCGATACCGCCCCAGGCCTCGCCGAGGTCGGTGAACAGCCCGCCTAGCTCTTGTTCGTCGGTCACGTCTACCTGATAGAGCCGCACTCCGGGAATGCCGGCGGTGAGCTTCTCCGCCTCGCCACGCAGGCGCTCGCCCTGGTAGCTGAAGGCCATCTCGCAACCCGCCTGGTGCAACTTGTCGGCAATCGCCCAGCCGATGCTGCGAGCATTGGTAATGCCCATAACCAAGGCACGCTTCCCCTGCAAATCGATGTGTAGCATGGGCGTATCCTAACCGTATTCGCCAGCGCTGGGAACCAGGGCCGCGGCGCCACGTAGGGCTCGGGACGGGGAATTGGCCGCCTGCGAAGAGTTAGCTACAGACAGCCGCGGTAAAAGCGCCCTATCGCTCGGTAGTAACGCAACGGCCGGTGTCGATGCACATCGTTGTGCCCAGCCTGGGGAACCGCCAGCCACTGCTTGGGTTCGACCGCCGCGGCGAACAACTGCTCGCCCATCGAGAACGGCACAGTGCCGTCGGCGGTACCGTGGATAAACAGCTTGGGCAGGGCTAGCCGCGGCACCTTCTCAATACTGCGAAAGGCATTGCGCGCCAACCAGCGGACCGGCGAAGAGGGATGGAAATGATGCGCCATGGAGCGCACATCGGTAAAGCTCGACTGCACCACCAGGCCGGCTACCGGCCGATGCAGGGCGCCATCGATGGCCACCGCCCCACCCATTGAGTGACCAAACAGCAGGGTGCGAGAAGGGGCCTTGCCCAGCTCACCGGTGACGTAGTCGACCGCCGCCCGCACGTCGGCACACACCCCATCTTCAGTCGGCCGGCCAGCACTGCGGCCGTAGCCACGGTAGTCGAAGGTGAAGATGTTGATCTTCAGCCGACGCAGCTCGAGGTAGATCGCCAGCCGATCTGCGATGCTGCCGGCATTGCCATGGCAGTAAACCACCGTCGCCCGCGCCTTCTCGTGCTCGATCCACCAGCCGTGCAGGGCGACTCCATCCTCGCTCTCGAACCAAATGTCGCGATAGGGCAGGCCATAGGTGCTGGGCTCCCAAATGCCGGTGGGATAGCGGCTGGGAACAAACATCTGCCGCTGTTGAAAACGGCTACGAATGAACTCGAGGCCAGCCACCGCGCCGGCCACCGCCGCCCCGCCTAGCGCATAGCGCAGCGAACGCCGCAGATCCCAAGACGCGGTTTCGCACGCAGACCGGGGCGCGGCGCATAGTTCCTCTGGCAGGGCCGAGGAAAGGGCAGTCTCGACCTCAGTGGCCATAGCAGCAAGAACCCATGGCTCGCCGGCAAAATTCCGCTCAGCTGCCCTGCGGACGGTAAGTAGCCGAACAATCTGGCCCCTCCCAGACGGTCACAGCGGCCACCCCGGCCGCCGGCAGACGAGTCGCCAACTGCTGGTGAAACCAACGCGCCAGGTGCTCAGTGGTGGGGCTGAGCCGATCGAAAGGGGGTACCGTATTGATGTCGCAATGGTGAAAACCCGCCGCCAGATCACCCAGGGCCGCCTTGGCCTCGACGAAGTCAAACGCCATGCCCTCCTCATCGAGCTGCTCCGCTTCTAGCAACAATTCGACTCGCCAACTGTGACCATGCACCGGCTCCGGCGCGCCCCGGTAGGAGCGCAAATGATGAGCCGCCTCGAAACGTTCGCATATCCTCAACACAAACTGCGCCATGGTTCGACCTCTATGTATAGAGAGTGCGGATGGCAACGGTACCGGCGGAGAATCACCTTGTTTCTCGCGGTAAACTCGCACAGCCAACGGATCGGCCAGCCTACCGGCCAGCCTACCGGCCAGCCACAGACTAGCAAGAGGATAGCGCCGAGCAACCATGAGTGTGGATCCAATCATCCGACTGATCTCAATCTTGTGGCCAAGCCGATGAAGACCCGCTTGACAGAAGGCAGCGGACTCCGTCGCCCAGCCCGCTGGGGGGCCAACCTGGCGTTGGCGCTGGTCAGTATTCTGGTGGTCTGGACAGCGATCGACCTGGCGGCCTTTTTCGCCTTCAAGATCCGACTGCCCGGCCACGCGCCGGAAAGATTTTTCCACCGCAGCCGGCTGCTCGGCCACACTCACCGAGCAAACACTCGGGGCACCTGGTATCGCTACGCGGACGGCAGCCGGTTCGAGGTCGAGGTCAATCAACACGGCTTTGCCGATTCGCCGCGGGAGGTTCGCGGTAACAGGCCGCGCATCGCTTTGATCGGCGATTCGACCACCGAGTTCTGGGAAGCGGCGAAGGAAGATCGCGGGCAGTATCTGCTCGAGAACCTGCTTGACAATCGCTGGGAGGTGCTCAACTTCGGCGTCCGTGGCTTTGGTACCGACCAGAGTTTCTTGCAATTCTCCCTGCTCGGCCACCACTTTGCCCCCGAGGTGGTGGTCTACACCTTCTGTATCAACGACATCCGCGACAATTTGACGGCCGACAACCGGCCCCACTTTGTCCTTGACCCGAGCCAATCCGACGGCCTGCGGCTGGAGAATTTCCCGGTGCGGGCGGGCGCTGATTGGCTCAGCGGTGGCGGCCGCGGCTGGCTCGAAAGCCACTCCTGGGTTTTTCGCTCGCTACGTGGCCGCCTACTACCCAAGCTCGCTCGCCTCCGCGGTGGCACGCCAGCGGCGGTCACCCTGGACCAGCATTTCGAACTCCGCCCCTACCGCCGGCACTACGACGCCGAAGACCAGAGCGGCTGGCAGATCACCCGGCGGCTGATCAGTGCTCTTGATCGCTTTACCAAAGCCCGCGGCATGCGTTTGCTAGTAGTGGAAGGAATCTACCGGCCGGTGATGCAGCTAGGCAGCAAGAAATCACTGATCCGGCGCTACGGCGATGTTTTCGACTTCGGCCGCGTGACCCGCCAGCTCGACCAGCACTGCACCGCTCAGGGCATCCCATTCCTCTCCCTTCCCCGAGAGGTCAGCCGGCAACAGCTCGATCCGGCCCAGCTGATGCACTCCCAAGATTCCATGCACCTCGACCACCGCGGCATCGTGCTGTGGGCTGAGAGCGTCGCCGCGGAAATCGAGCGCCTCACCGCACCGCCGAACCCGGCCCCGTTGAAGTAGGCAAGAACTTCGGGCTAGAGTCGCCACGATGTCCAGCGCCCAAGCCTCTCGGCCAGTCGAGCACCGCAATCTAGATCACTCTGATCTAGACCACTGTAGCTGCCCCCTCTGCGGTAGCCGGCACCCCTCTGCGGTCCGTTTCAGCTTTCCACCGTTCGGGGTGGTTCGCTGCGGCGATTGCAGCCTTTGGTATCTGCGTCCCCGAGCTCCCGAAGGTGAGACCGTAGCCCTCTACCAAACCGACAGTTATTACTCCGGAACCGACGGCGGCGGCTACGGTGACTACCGCGCCCAAGAGGTCGCCCTGCGGCTGACCTTCCGCCGCTTTCTGCACCGCCTACAAGCCGCGGGAATGGCCGGCGGCGACTTGTTGGAGGTGGGGTGCGCCTACGGATTCCTGCTTGACGAAGCACGCCCATACTTCACCCAACGGGCAGGACTAGACTTCTCCGGCGAAGCGTTGGCCAGCAGCCGCCAGCTGGCCGATCGGGTGTACCTCGGCGGGCTGCCGGCGGTCGACGACGGTAGCCGCTACCAAACCATCGTCGCCACCCAGGTAATCGAGCACGTCTACGATCCGCGCCTGTTCGTCGAGCAGGCTAGCCGGCTGCTGGCCCCGGGCGGCTGGCTAGTGCTGGCAACGCCGAACATGGGCAGTGCCTGGCGCCGCTTGATGGGCCGCCGCTGGCCATCGTTCAAGATCCCCGAGCACGTCACCTACTTCGACCGCCAGACCCTCGGTCGGCTACTGCGCCACGCCGGCCTCGGACAGACCACGGAAATCCCTTATCCCCACGCCTTCCCCCTCGCCCTGGTGGCCGCCAAATTAGGCTTCAAAGTACAGCGCCGTTGGGCCGAAATCAGCTGGTGGATTCCCGCCACCACCCTGGCCCTCGCCGCTCGCAAGGAACCCTGAAGGTGATCAACGGGGCCTTTTGGCTACTGCTGCCACTATGCTTGAGTGGGTTGCTGTGGCGTGATCGGGGCTTGGGTCGGGCTTGGTTGTGGGCGGGACTGGCGGGTCTGCTCCTGCTCTCTCCCACTTTGCTGCGCAGCGGCACTATCCCCAGCCCGGCCGGCAGCTTGGCTTCGTTGCCACCCTGGCAAGCGACCGGCGACGCGGCCAGCGGCAATCCCGAAATGCGCGACGTGACCTTCCAGGTGCAGCCGTGGTTGATCTACCTGCGGCACGAACTGCGCGCCGGGCGACCCCCTTTTTGGAACCCCCACCATTATGCCGGCATGCCTTTCTGGTCGAACGGTTCGGCGGCGCCGCTCTTCCCGCTGCACTTACTTTTCGCCGCCCTGCCGCTGGGCCTCGGTTTCGTGGTGCTGCCATTCGCCCGCATCGTCCTCGGCGGTTGCGGCGCTTTCTGCCTCGCCCGTCGCCTGGGCGCCAGCGAGCAAGGAGCACTGCTGCCGGCCATCGCCTACCCTCTTTCCGGCATGCTGGTGAGCTACGCCTTGTTTCCCATGGGCAATGCATTGGCCCTGGTGCCGTGGGTGCTGTGGGCGGTGGAAGGGCTGGCCAGCGCACGCGGCAGTTGGCGAGCACTGGCGGTGACCGGCGGCCTGCAATTGCTCGCCGGCCACCCCGAGACCTGTCTGCACACGGCGCTGCTCTGCGGCGTCTATCTGCTGGGCCGCGGTGCTAGCGGACGCGCTTGGGCCGGCCTGATCGGCGGCTGGACGGCGGCCTCAGCTTTGGCGGCGGTGCAGATCGTGCCCCTGGCCAGCACCCTATTCGACAGCAGCCGCTGGCAGCACGCGGCCGAAGTAGGATCGTTGAACTTCAGCGAGGTGGCTCCGCAGCTGCTGCGCTGGGTTTGGCCGAGCCCCTGGGGCATGCCCAGCCAGCACGACTACTGGGGTGTGTTCCCGTGGGTGGCCAGTGCGGCGTATGTCGGTATTGTCAGCTTGGTGCTGGCGGTCGCTGGCATCGCCTCGGCCCGGCACCAGGCGCCCTGGCGGGGTTTGGTAGCGCTCGGCGGCGTGGCCTTGGCGGGTGCCTATCAACTCCCCGTGGCAAGCGAGCTTCTCGGCGCCCTGCCGCTGGTCGGTCAAGCTCCGCCCCATCGATTGATCTTCGGTGTCGAGTTGACGTTGGCAGTGTTGGCGGCAGCTGGCTACGACCGCTGGCTAGGCGGTCGCCAGCGCGGGACCTTGGCGGGCGGCAGCCTGCTATTGCTGCTGATCGCCAGCGGTGGTTGGCACCTGGGCCGGCAGTGGCACGCTCGCGGCGAACTCGTCGAGCAAGCGCTGTGGGCCGTTGGCGCCCTACTGATTGCCGGCCTTCTGGCTTGGGCTAGCCGCGGTGGACTCGTCTTCCGCCAGCGGCTGGCGGCGCTCTTACCTCTGCTGCTAGCCGCCGATCTGGCGCTCGCTCACCACCAGGCCAACTCGACTCTTGAACTCGACCGCCTCTATCCACCAACCGCCGCCATCAGTTTCCTACAAGAGCAGGACGGCCGGGTCGCTGGCCTCGGCCCGGCGCTTCATGCCAACGCAGCGATGGTCTATGACCTCTACGACCCACGCGGCGACGAGTCGATCAAGATGGAGCGCTACGAGCGCTACTACGCGGCTCTCGCCCGGCCTGAGCCGATCTACTCGCTACCGATCAGCCAGTGGCGGCAACCGCGACTCGACGATTTGGGCTTGAAATGGGTGCTCGGCGGCCCCCACCAGCCAGCCCCTGATCAAAGTTGGCAGCTGACTTACCAGGGTGAAGACGGGCGGGTCTGGCAACGCCCCACTGCCCTGCCGCTGGTGCGCTGGCAAGGATCCGCGGCTACCGCCGGCTTGCACATCGAGACGCGCCAGCCCGGCCACTGGAAACTCGCCTGGCAGAGCGCCGAGCAGCGCACGCTGGTGGTGGCGGAGTGCTGGGATCGAGGTTGGCGGGCGCGGATCGATGGCCGTGCAGTCAGCCTCGGCTTGGAGGACGACGTCTTCCTCGCCGTCGAGGTCGGCCCCGGAAAGGGCCACCTGGAGCTGATCTACCGGCCCCACGGGATCGGCCTTGGCCTGCTGCTCAGCGGCCTGGGTTTGGTGTCGTTGTGGGTATGGCGGCGACAGCCGCCGTGCTGAGCACTCAGCAAGACAACTGTGACCAGAACCTAGACGCGAGCCGAGCAAGCTCCGTAAGAACATGTCAGAAGAGCATGGCGCGGCTTTGGTCCCCGCCTGAATCTCCCCAATCCTCAAGACTCTCTCTTTCGCCCTGCTGTTGTAGGGCTTTTCTTTTGCAATCAGAGCTAGCCAGGAGGCGCGGCCGCCGGCCTACGGCGGTGGCTGCGCTGACGCTCTTGCAACCGCTGCCGCGCGCGGCGCTCTCGGGACCGTCCGCCGCCTTGGGCCAATTGCCGCACCCGGGCGAGAAAACGACTGAACCTCTGCCGCTGCTGGTCGTCGAGCAACTCGCGAGTCGCCACCATGTTGTCGACAAAGGCCCGCTCCTGAGCGGCGTAAGCCGCAACCAACTCATCGAGCAAGTGGTCGATACTCTGGCGATCGGACTCAGCAGCCGCGATCTCGTGGACCAACTGCTTCTGCACTTCGCGAAAATGACGGTGAGCTTGCAGCGTTTTCTGGAAAAAACGGCGCTGTTGCCTAGAAAACAGGCGCCGCTTCTCATCTTGCAAACCAAGCTCATCGGCCATTCGCCTCACAAACGGTCCGATCCGCCCCTCGATCCGTGACAACTCTTGCTCAAGGGCAAGGGACTGTCGCGGCTGGAGTTTCTGGCTTAACTTGCCAGAAGCGAAGGCCAACATGAGGCCGATGTTGATACCCACCGACAGCAGCAGCAGAATTAACAGCCACCAACGCTTCACGGCGAGTCCTTGTCAGCATCAAGCCTAGGGTCTTCGGCCAAGATTTGCCAGTAGGACTCTGCCAATCCCGGAGCGTCGAGTAGCTGGCTCAGCAAGTCGGCGTCGTAACCGGCGTCGTTGTCAGCCGCGCCACCTCCCACTGAGAACCCGGGGCCTACCACCACGTTGCCCAACAACACCCCGGCAAGCAACGCCACGGTGGCAGCCGCTCGCGCCCACCGCGGTGCGGCTGCCCAACTCCAACTGGTCTCGCCGCGCCGCGCCGCCACGACCACCTGCTGGCGCCAATGCCCCGGCAGCGGGCTCAGCGGCGCTAGCTCGAGCCCTTGCCAGGTGCCTTCGAGTTCCTGCCACCGCAGCCGCAACTCAACGTCCATCCGCAGCCGCTGGCGCAGTTCAGCAGCCTCGGCACCACCCAACTCGTCGTGGAGAAGGCGCAGCAGCTGACGTTCGTCGATGGCTTGGTTCATCTGCTTCTCTTTCGACCCACCAGCGGTCTTGCCGGCTGGTCTCGGAATTCCTTGCGCAAGCGGGTCATGGCGCGGTGTAAGCGACTCTCGACAGCGCTCTCGGTGATCTCTAGAACCGCTGCGATTTGGCGGTAACTCAATCCCTCGAAACGAGCCAATACCAACACCGCCCGTTGCCCCGCCGGCAAGCCGTCGATCATTCGCCGCGTGCGCTGCCAGCGACGCCGCGAATCGAGCCGCCGCGCCGCATCCGGCGCCGCATCGGGGGGATCGAAGGTGAGTCCCTTCTCAGCCACCCGTGGCACCTCGGCGAACGACAGAAACCGCACTACCTTGCGCCGCCGTAAGCGATTCAAGCAGTGATTGACGGCGATCCGATAAAGCCAGGTGTAAACCTTGCCCCGAGGCCGGTAGCGGCCGGCGTTGCGATAGGCTTTGAGCAGAACCTCTTGAACCGCGTCGCGCGCCTCCTCGGCATTCCCCAGCATGCGTTGGCAAAGCCTCGCCAAGCGCTCTCCGTGGCGCTCTACCAGGATCGCGAACGACTCGGCGTCGCCCTGTGCCACCCGCTCGATCAAGGGTAGATCTTGATCCACCTCGGCAGCAGCTGGCGGCTCTTCGACAGTCATTGTCGCTCTACTTGTGGCCGGTCCGAGCGCCCAGGAAGCTGCGGCTCTGCAAATAACCGTGCCGCTTGCCGAGATCTCCATGCACGGTGCAAACCGCCAACTGGTCTTTTCTTGCGGCCGATCTTCCGGCCCATGAGACCGGGGTGAAAGTCAGGCACAGGCGAGAGCGAGGGGTTTGGGGCCAGATCACGGCGCGGAATCGTGGAAATATCGATGCTATCTCAAGATTTCGCAACGCTAAGCTGGCCCCAAGGCGCCGCTCGCAGCGTGACTTGACTTTCACTACGGGCTCCCGTGTTCAGAGCCGGATCTGGTCGAGCCTCTCGAGAACCTCATGTGCCGCTCGCGGGCGATCTGCGGCGGCTTTGGCCAGGCAGTGCAACACCAACTGCTCAAGATCCGGCCCCACCTCATCGCTGAGGCTGCTGAGGGCCGCCGGCTGCTCGCCGACATGCTTGGCAAAAATCTCCGCCGGGCTGCCGGCGGTGAACGGCAGCTCGCCGGTGAACATCTCGTAGAACATCACCCCGAGGGAGTAGAGGTCGGTGTGGGCGCCAGGTTCGCGACTCTGAATCTGCTCCGGCGCCAGATAGTAAGGCGATCCAACCACCTCGCCACCAGCGATGTTCTGCGGCACTGCCAAACCGAAATCCATCCACTGTGGATTGCCGCTGGGCTCGACCAACACATTCTCGGGTTTCAGACCCAGGTGTAGTACTTTCTCCTGATGCGCCGCTGCCAGACCAGCGGTCATGCGGCGGGCCAGCTGCAAGGCCGCCAGCAGAGGTAGACGGCTACTCTGGTCGAGCAGGTAGCGCAGATTGACCCCACGAACGTACGCGGTGGCGACAAAGGGCAAGCCATCGACTTCGGCAAAATCGAGGATGGTCTGCACATTCGGATGCTGAATACCCCGTGCTTGCAAAATCTGGCTCTTCAGCCGCTGCATCCGCAGCGGGTCGACCAACACTTCGGGACGAAGCATCTTCAGGGTCAAATAGTCGTGAGTCTCGCGATCCCGAACCTTGTAGACCACCGCCGAGCGGCCGGCTCCGAGTTGCGCCAAGACCTCGAAACGATTGCCGAGCAGTACCCCGGGGGCAATTTCAGCCATGCTCCTAGCATCACCACCGAGTGGGCTCTCCAGTGGCTGAGCCGACTGCACACCGGTCACTCGGCCGGCAATTTCGGCACTGACCAGGTAGAGGGCCTGGGTGCTGACCAGGCCCCGTTGCGGGTTGATCGTCACCTCGGCGCGCTGAAAAGCGGGTGCCAATTCGCCGTAGATCGCCGCCGACAACAGCAGATCCCCGGGAGTAGCTTCACGCAGCAGGCTTTCGAGCTGCTGCATCGGCAACCCAAGAACGGCGCTGGTTTGCCGGTCGCCCCAATTTGCCGAGCCGCTAACCACTGGACCAGAGGTCATCGCCACCAACGGCGGCTGCGGATCGTCGAAGACGTTCTCACGCTCGGTCAGCAGCAACACCACCTCGGTAGCCGCCGCCAGCGCCTGCAGAGCAGCGTCGTCGCCCTCGAAACTGGCCAGGACCCGATGGCCGAAAACCGCCTCGGGACGCCCTCGATGGGCCGCCACTGCAGAGCCGATACGCTGCAAATCGCGGCTCAGGCGATCGACACTCTCTTCGGGATCGTAGCCCAGTTTGGGGTTGGCGAAACGGCGCATCTCGACCGCCAACAGGGCCGCATTCTTGACCCTTGGGCGCTGGATCACCTCGCTCTTAGAGGGCTCCGGCAAATGACGCGAAACATGGCTGACCAGCGATCCCAGAGCTTCTTTCTCGCGCAGATCACTCAGTAAGTCCGACAGCGAATCGGCCAAGCGGCCAACCTCGCCTTCAGCACTCGCTGGCAGCGCAAGATCGTAATGGCTGGCACGGGCCTGCTGAGCTACCGCGACGAGCTGTCGCACCGGTGCCAGAGTGCGGCGGGAGATCAACAGCGCCGAGAGCAAGGCGCAGATCAAGCCAAGCCCACCGAGTAGCAGCAATACTCTCTGCAAATCACCTACGGCGCTCCGGCCCGTCGGCGAGGTGAGCGCCAAGAGCCCGCCGATGGGCTGTTCGACGGCATCATGCAAGGGTATCAACAAGCCTGTCCGCTGCTGCTCATCGAGCTCCAGCTCGATACCATCGACCCGCTCGCCGCGCTCCAAGGTGCGCGACAAAGCATCCCCAGCGAGGCGCAGAGCCGGCATCAGCTGGTCGCTCTCAGCCGGCGACAGGGTGCTGGCCAAAACCCGCGGCCCAGCCGCCATCGAACTGAGAAAAACGGTGTCGAGTTGGTCGCTGCGTTTGAGCTGCCGATAGAAGGCATCGTCGATTGCGAAACCAACCAGCATGTAGCCGATAAAATCAAAGTCACGCGCCAGGGGCACCGCCAAGGTATCGAACATGCGTCCTTCGTGGGCCCAGACGCCAAAGGCCTGGTCCTCGCGCAACGCCACATCGAGTAAGGGATTGCCGGAATAGTCCTCGCCCGCGAGGTCGGGATCGTCGGTACGAATCAGGGTACGCTTGTTGCGATCGAGAACTACCGCCAGATCAAAATGCAGCCGATTCTGATATTCCTCGACCAGATCGAGCACTTTGCGTCCGTCGCTGGCCTCGACGGCCTCGACGATGTAACGAGTCAGCGCCGGATCGGTCGAGAAGATTCTCGCCACCATGCGCAACTGCTGGTAGCGCTGCTGTTGAAAAGCGTTGTGCACCGCCAGATGGCCCGCCAATCGCTCGTCGACCCCTCCGCCAGTAGGCTTCGAGTCGAGCTGCGAGACCACCAAGTAGGCAGCGCCGAGGGTCAGAAGCAACAGCAATGCCATCCAGCCGAAGATCCACAGCCACAGTGGAAGCCCGAACCTTTTCTTACGCGCCACCTTTGCAGTCCTCTCGGCGATGTGGAGGCCGCTGCCCGTGCTCGAAGAGAGGGCTTGGCCGGAGATTGATGAGTCGGAAAAACCGGATAGTAACTGTATCAAAAGCCGAGCCGGCGTCACCGGCCCTCACCGCCCCTCACTCACTCTGCGGAGCCGTACTTGGTCACGGGTTCATTTACCGTATCAACCACTGCCAGGAAGGGATTTACCACCCGCACTGTGCCGTAAGTTCGGCGGTCTTGAAAATCCTCTGAGATCAGCTCTGGCAAGCCGTAGACCTCGGCGTAGGCCCACAGGTGAGCATCGAACCATGACAACTGGTAGGTGGCGGCGCCACGCAGAGCAGTGCGTACGATCTCCTCGTTCGGGAACAACACCGTGAATTGGGCCAAGAAGCTCTCCGCTTCGCGAAAGGCCTCATGCGGTGTTAGCAATGGGCGCCCATCGAGAGTGGCCTGCGGGCGCGAGGTGGCAGCAACGAACTCGATCACCGCCTGATGCGGCAGGCAAACGGAACCAAACTCGATGCCCTCAGCCAGCAGCCGCCGAGCAACGCGCTGCTTGTTGGGAAAACGAGGGTCGTAGCGATAGACCAGGATGTTGGTATCAATCAGAGCTGCCACGGCGATAGAGTTCCTCCCGCTGCCAACCACGGTCGGTCGGCGGCTCTAGGGGCAGAGGCTGGTGGGCTTCGCGCTCATCCTGACGAGCACTCGCCTCGGCAAATAGCCGTAGCCGCTCGCTGACCTCCCTAGGTCCGTGCTGGCGACCGGGCGGAATCACCCGAATGACCGCGCCGGCGGGCTGCCATTCGATGTCGTCGCCAGGACGAATGCCGTAGCGCTCAGCGACCGCCTTCGGAATCGTAACTTGCAGTTTGCTAGTGACCTTAGACATTTCCTTACTCTAACAAGGATTTGATCCTTGTCAACAGGTGCCGGAACTTCGCAGCCCGCGGCAGTTACCCAACCCAGGGATCTGCTCCAGATATGGAGGGCGGACCTCTTGAGCCCGGCGGGTAGCAGCTGTTAAGATTGATGATCTGAAGTCTTTCGCCACACCCACTACTTCTACCGCGATGCGCCGGTTCCAGCTGGTGCATCTGACGGAGGTTCTCTACGTGCATACTCCCTTCCAGCGTCTGGCCGCCACCGGTTTCGCCCTCTCTCTTCTGCTCCTGGCGTTCCCATTGACCGCCCAAGATAATCTCGAAGATGTTCAGATCGAGACCACCAAGCTCGCTGACGGTCTCTACATGTTGACCGGTGCCGGTGGCAACCTGGGGTTGTCGACCGGTGAGGACGGCGCCTTCTTGATCGACGATCAATTCGCCCCCTTGACCGAGAAGATTCAAGCGGCGATCAGCGCCATCGGCCCGCGGAGTGTGCGCTTCGTCTTCAACACCCACTGGCACGGCGACCACACCGGCGGCAACGAGAACCTCGGCAAAGCTGGCAGCTTGATCGTCGCTCACCACAATGTCCGTGAGCGGATGTCAATCGACGGCATGCTCGCCGACCGCGACGTCGAGGCTTCACCGGCAGCGGCGCTGCCGGTGGTGACCTTCGATAAAGACGTGACCTTTCACCTCAACGGCGAGACCATCCACGCCTTCCATGTGGCGCCGGCCCACACCGATGGCGACTCCGTGGTCCACTTTGTCAACGCCAACGTGGTGCATATGGGCGATCTGTTCTTCAATGGCCTCTACCCCTTTGTCGACGTCGACAGCGGCGGCTCGGTCGACGGTCTGATCACCGCTGTCGAGCAGATGCTTGAGATGTGCAATGCGGAGACTCAGATCATCCCTGGCCACGGGCCGTTGGCCAACCGCCAAGACCTGGTCGCCTATCACGCGCTGCTGACCAGCATTCGCTTGGCGGTAGGGGTGGAAGTCGCCGCCGGCAAGAGCTTGGAAGAGACGCTAGCCGCCGAACCTACCGCGGCTTTCGACGAAGAGTGGTCTTGGCAATTCATCGATGGCGCCAGAATCACCACGCTGATCTACCGTAGTTTGACCGAGAAGTAGGTCGATCGAGCAGGCAGGCAGCCTTCGTTCCCAATGCCTTTGGTCGCCTGCAACCTCAAGGCTGGATGGCTCTGAGATCCGGCCCGCTATTTCCTCGCTTGCTCAAGGCATCGGCGGCCCTAGCAGCTGTTCTACCCGCGCCGTGACCATGCCTAGCGCCACCCGGTTCTCGCCCCCCTCGGGAACAATCACGTCGGCATAGCGCTTCGATGGTTCGACGAACTCCAAGTGCATCGGTCGCACGGTTTCCATGTACTGGCGCAGAACTTCCTCCACCTCGCGTCCCCGCTCCTCGATATCGCGGCGCATGCGCCGTGCCAAACGCACATCGGCAGCAGTGTCGACATAGATCTTAAAATCCAGCAACTCGCGGACTCGCGGCTCGGCGAGTAGGAGGATTCCCTCGGCCAGAATCACCGAACGAGGGGCCGTCGGCCGAGTCTCTTCCGCACGCCGATGAGCGACGAAGTCATACACCGGCACCTCGACTCCAGTACCGGCCTTGAGGGTCTGAAGATGGTTGACGTAGAGGTCGAAATCGAGGGCATCGGGGTGGTCGAAATTGTGGCCCTGGGGCTGCTCGCCACCATGCCAGTCGATATCGTAGTAGTAGCTGTCCAGCGGCAGAAAGGCGATGCGCTGGTAGCCGACGGCATCGAGAATGGCCCGGGCAACAGTGGTCTTGCCGCTACCAGTACCCCCCGCGATACCAAGAATTACAGGCGTCAATTCAGGCATTGGACGATTGTATCCGAGGCGATCCTACGGCGGTGAATCCAACTCGGTTGCGGTCTCAGTAGCGGTCTCAGTGCTGACAGCCAGGGCAGTAAAAAGTGCTCCGGCCACCGATCACCAGGCGTTTGATCGGTCGACCGCAAGACGGACAAGGCCCCTTTTCACGACCATAGACCGCCAGCGACACTTGAAAGTAGCCAGCATTGCCACCACCATCGACAAAATCAGCCAGTGTGGTGCCCCCTTCTTCAATGGCTTGGCCGAGTACCGCTTGAACAGCCTCCGCGAGTCGCCCCCAAGTAGCCAGCGAGACTCTCCCTACCGAGCGCAGCGGATGCACTCCGGCGCGCCACAGGGACTCGGAGGCGTAGATGTTGCCCACCCCGACAACGATCCGACCATTCATCAAGAAGCTCTTCATCGGCCCCCGCCGGCCGCGTGCCTGTGCGGCCAGATAGGCCCCGTCGAGCTCACCCGCGAGCGGCTCGACTCCAAGGTGGGCGAAGCTCGGATGCGCCGCAAGGCGCGCCGAAGGAGTGGCGAAGACCATGCCGAAGCGACGCGGATCGACCAACCGCAGTCGCTCCCCGCAATTGAAGTGAAAGGCCACATGCTCGTGACGCTCGACCGCGGTCGCTGCCGGCACCAGGGTGAGCTGTCCACTCATCCCCAAATGAACCACCAAGGTGCTATCGCCGGAAAAGTCGATCAGCAAATACTTCGCCCGCCGGCGAACCCCGGTCACCATCCGCCCCTCAGTGTGACGGCGCAGACTGCGCCGATCGAGAGGTTGGCGCAAACTAGGAAAGCGCACTTCTGCCCGCACCACCCGCCGGCCCGGCAGGCAAGGCAACAGACTGAGGCGCAGAACCTCGATCTCGGGCAATTCAGGCATAGGCGGTAGTGTAGCGTAAATTCTTCTTGACAGATGGCGTAAACATGGCGTAAGTTCCACCTAAGCCATGAACGCAACGACGACATACTTTGCCCCGCCCACCTTCCTCCCCGCCACCGGCCCAAGCCTCCCTTCGGGGTGGTTGCAAGGCTGGCGCGCCACTCCCTCGACCGCCAAAACCCGCCAGCGACGGCCTACTCTCGAACGGCATCTACGCAAGGCCTTGCGGCGCCGGCTGCCGATCAACCTCGGCACACCGGCGGAACCGTGGATACCGACCACTGAAGGTCTTGAGCAGGCCCGAATCCTGTTCGCCGACCTAAAGCCACTCGAAGGCCGCTTGTTGCGGATCACCACCGACTCGCCAGAGATCCTCGGCGAGCTTCCCACCCTCGAACTCCTCGATCAACGGCACGCCTTGGAAGTCTCTCTGCTGATTCCGAGCCTCTGTCCGAGGCGCGGCGAGCAGAACGGCGAACGCCAAGCTTGGCTCGATGATCGCTGGTCGGCAATACGCTGCTTGTCCGCCGCTGGCCTACTGACCCGCGTACTCATCCCGTGGTCTGTAGACCTCGACCATTCGGACCAGGTGGTGGAAGCCTCGTTTGCGGCTGCCCGCACCCACGGTGCCGAGGATGTCGTCGGTCTGCCACCGTGTTCAGGTGATTCCGATCGTCGCGGTTGGGCCGCCCTGCGGCGGCCAGCCGTGGCGGTTCCGGAACAAGCCCAGCAGTGGCTCCAATCCTGCCACCGGCTGAGGCTTCAATATGGTTTTCCGCGCGGTTTGCCCGGCCGCGGTTGAAGGCTAGCAGCCCGTAGCAAAGGTCTCACTTCGGTCTGCTGCTCGGCAAATTCCCTAGCCAAGCTATCTCTGCATTCCCGACCTTGCTGACGCAAACAGAGAAAGGGTGATAATGCCATTCTCATGGAGTCTTTCCGCGTCAAAGGGTCGACCATGCGCTATAAGGTCGACTACATTGAAACTTGTCTCGGCAAGGAGTCGGTCGAGAAGCTCGCGCAGCAATTCGAAGGTCGTGCCCTATTCCCGATCCTCGATGGCTCCTGGTACCCGGTCGACCTCTACAATGAGCTGTTGCGGCAAACCGCCGAGATGTGCTTTGGCGGCGACATTCGCAAGCTGCGAGACCTGTCTGCTTCCTGGGCTCAGGAGTCTCTTTCCGGAGTCTACAAAGCCTTCGCTTGGGATCAACGACTCAGTGCTTTTCTAGAACGGCTGCCGCGCCTGCACAACCGAATGTTCACCCGCGGTCGGATCGTCATTGAAGAAAACCCGCTACCTGATCGCTACAAGCTACTGTTGCTCGATGCCAGCCTTTACTTCGACGCCGCGCTCTACTCAGCCGCCGGTTTCTACATGGGAGCAGTCAGCTTTCTCGGCTTCGCCGGTACGACCTGCGAGTTCGTACGCCGCGGCAGTCGAGTAATCTTCACCCTCGACGCCCCGACGCCGGCCGGCCCGGCGAGCCCCTGAAACCCCTCGGGCCGCTTCGCCCAGGACCCCGCGAGCGACTGGCGGCTACACCACCAGCAATTCGCGCCAAGAGTTGCGCCACCGCGGCATCCGAGTCGCTGCTCTCTCCCTTGATCTTGAGTTCGGTATCGAGTACTCGCGCCGGCAAGTCTGCCGCGGCCGCGTGGCCAAGCCCGGATGCTGCCAAATAGGCACGGTGCAGAGGAAAGACCTTCATCCTAGCCAGAGGATTCTTCGCGCCACCAGGTAAAGCCTGTTGCAGGTTGGGCGCCAACGCACTCTGGAAACGCCCAAAGTGAGTCTCGCCGGGGCCCACTCGAGCTGCCCGCATCATGCCCGCCGTGGCGGTAAGCTGACGGCAAAAGCCGGCCAGCAGGCTAAAGAAAGACAACCTTGCGGCCATCGCATCGTCGGCCCCGATGATCAGCCGTCGATAGCGCGACATAGCCTCCCCCGCGCGACCCGAGCCCACAGCATCGATAATCTTCCACACATCCTCGTCACCACGATCTTGGACCGTGGCCTCAACTTGTGTCTTGCTGATCGGTAGATCCCCAGCCAGCTCCGCCAATTTGCGATACTCGGCGGCGAAACGAGCGGTCGAGTCGGCTTCGACCCGCCTCGCCCTGAAATCTCCGACTTGGCGCAGCGTCCGGCGAGTGAGCTCGGCCAAAGCGTCACGGTCGATAGCGTTTCCGGTTTCACTACGCAAACCTTCCACCAGCTGCTCGACTCCCTCTAAACGACCTCGGTTACCGACTTCGACCCGGCCCACCGACACCGCGGCCTGACTCTTGACTAGCGCTTCCACCAATGGATGATCTGTCGCCACGGAATGCTCCGCTAGGACCAGAGCGTGGCCCTCCGGCAGCCCTTTTTGCAACATGCCACCGAGTTCAGCCAAGTCTCCCTCAGCAAAACCCTGCAATCCGGCCGCTCGCGCACCCTCGAGCAACCGCGCCAGACCTTCGCGCAAATCAGCCACCTGACGCTTTCCTCGCGGTCGGTTGCGGTGTCGCTTGCGCCTCGCCTGCCCGCCCTCGAAAGCCCATTTGGGCAAGCTCTCGAGAACTTCTTCTGCGGTACCAACCTTGGGGTCGACGCCAAAAATCCGGATCGCCTGCAACAGGCGAGAGGCAGCCTCCCGTTCAGCCCCATCGAGTTCAGCGCCAGCGTCTGACGGCAAACCCTCCTCGGCCTGATCGACTAGATCGGCGGCGGCTCGCCGGTCGCTAAACTGAGCAGTGTCGACAACCAGGAGCACTTTGGCACTGGCGAAGAGGGAGAAGGTCTTCAGGTCGGCGAGCAGGTCAATCAGCGCCGCCGGCCGGCGGTGAGTTTCAATATCGCAACCAGCCCGCGCGGCCAGTGCCTCGGCCAGGCGCCTGGCGGCGGGCTCAGCGAGAACCAGGTCGCCGCCCACCAGATACAAGGGTTGCACCTTGCCGTTGGCAATCTCTTTCAGGATGGAATCAACAGTAGGGCGTGCCATGGCGGCAATCTACCGCTGCGGCGAAAACTTGTCTATCAGCGGCTCAGTCAAGCGATCTCGATCCGGTCTTCAGCACTGCCCCGGCCGCCACTCGGGCGTTCATCTGGGCCGCCATAGCCGCCCCAGAAAGCGGGCTCGCGCAACCCCAGCTCGGCCGCCGAGAGCTGCTCGGCCCGCAGATCGAAGTCGATCGAACTCCAGGTGCCACAGTGCTCGCAACGGTCACTCCATTCGTGATGCCGGCTGTCGCAAGCGGCGCAGAGGAAGGCCGCGGTGGGGACACCCTGACGTTGGACGCAGGTCTGCAAACTAGCCAACGCCTGGCTGGTGTCGCCACGCCGTTGATAGAGGCGCCCAAGCAAGTAGTGGTAGGTCGGCGAGCCATCCAGCGCTTCGCTGAGATCTTCCAGCACCTTGAGCGCTTTTTCAGGCATCTCCAGGCGATAGTAAAGCCGACCGAGGTAGAAGCGTGGCAGCAGGTCGCTACCGCTGGCGGCGATCAGCCGCCGCAGGGTTTCGATTCCCCGCGCCGGATCCCCACTTTCGATGAAGTAGTCTTCGAGGCGTTCAAGAAAGATCGGGCTGTGGGTGGCTCGGAAACCGCTGCGCCAGGCGTCAATGGCGCCATCCCCATCCTCTTGCAGCAGCTCGGCCTCGCCCAGCATGATGCCCGCCGGTATGAAACGGGGCTCTTCACGCAACAGCTTGCGAAAAGCCTGCGAAGCCTCCCGCGAGCGGTCCTTCTCCAGCAGCTCCACCCCCCGCTGATAGGCCAGGCCGATAGTGATTTGGGACTGGCGGTCGAGGCTCTCTCGACCCGCATCGCGGAGGAAGGTCTCAATCCTCTCCTGCCAGCGAGTGGCGTTTTCCCAGTCGCGCTCGACCAATGCCAGGTCACGCCAACGGCGCATCACTTGCAAGCCGTGATCGGGAAAATCGCGCAAGATCCGGTTGTGGATCTCCCGCGCCACCGGTGCTTCGCCGCGAGCCTCGTAGTCCTCGGCCAATTGGTAGAGCAGCGAGACTGAGTGAGGGTAAAGCACGGAAGCTCGGCGATGGATTTCTAACGCTTCGTCGAGCTTGCCTTGATTGCGCAGCACTTCGCCATAGCGAATCAGGGTCGAGAAGTCTTCCGGCCGATCGGTGAGCAGGATCTCGAGTTCGGTCGCTGCCTTGGTCCACTGGCCATCGACATGAAAATCGACCGCGCGCCGGAATCGATGTCCCAAGCTGGCGGCCTCGCGGCGCGCGCGGCGCGCGCGGCGGCGCGAGAGATCTTGTTTCAGGGACTGCAAGTAGAGAGCGGTAACGCTAGGCAGGAAACCTACCAACAACAGGCCGAGAAAAGCGACCCAGGCCGGGACGCTGAGCCGCGAAGAGAGTTCAAAGGGAGTGGTCAGCAACTCGCGATTCAACGAAGCGAGAAAAGCCACCACGACCATCACCAGCAGGCCGCAGAGGAAACCGATGTAAGTTCTCGATCTCATCGCTCCACACCTCCGGGGCACCCCAATCGGGGGTCTATCGCTTGCCGCAAAACCCTGCTCCTCGCCTACCCACGGACTCCGCGGCGGCGCGGAACTCAGTCCTCAAGCAGGCCCTTCTCTTCCATTTTCTGACACTCGATACAGTAACGCGCCCAAGGCACCGCGTCCAACCGCGGCTTGCCGATCGACGAGCCACAGTGGGCACATTGGCCAAAATCGCTTCGCTCCAACCGTTCGAGAGCTGCCTCTACTTGCAGTAACATGCCCCGTTCCGTAGCGGAGAGCGAGAACATCAACTCGCGGTGATAGGAGTTATTGGCCCGATCGGCAAAGTCATCCGAGCTGACATCACTCGTTTCCTTGCCGGCCCGAATATCATGCTCGTAGAAGCTGAGTAACTCGCTACGCTTATCGTCCAGGCTCTCGCGCAGGGCTGCTAGATCCGAAGCGTCTTGACGCTTGACAACCTGAACTTTCGAGTTTCGCATGGCTATCCCCTCAAAGTTCGAGCAGCCGGCTGTTGGTAACCAGCTGGAGATCCGAGGGATTGGCGCCTCGAGTAGTGGGAAATCCCCAGGGCACGCCGTCGACAAGATCAAACCGGTTGGCGATGGTAATTTATTCCGCGGCGAATCGAAGTTGCTCGATAGAGCTGTTCGTAGAGCACCAAGCGAGCCAGTTCATGGCCGAAGGTCATCGGCCCGAAAGAGAGCCTCTCACGGCAACTGGCGAGCAGTCGCTGATCCAAGCCAAGATCTGAACCGATGAGGAACGCGACGGGGTGAGGCCAACGATCACGCAAAGCGCCCAGGTGCTCAGCAAACTGTTCTGAGGAACGACTTCGGGCCCGAGGATCGAGGGCGATCGGCCAACAGGGCTCGGGCAGGGCATCGAGCAGGGCTTTGCCTTCCAACTCCAGACGGGCGGCATTGCGACCACTGACGCGAGCGCGCACCGGAACCTCGCGCACCGGAACCTCGCGCTCGATTCGCCGCCGGTACTCAGCGCACAGCTCGTCCCACGGCGGCCGCTGATGGCGCCCTGCCCAGACGATCAAGATCTCCCGACCCAAGGGCTTCTCGACCGCTCAGCCGACGGCGGCGGGTTCTTCGTCGTCGGTGGTCAGGTAGCGCTCCCACTCTTCGGTGAAGCACAGAGAGCGCAAATCCCGCATCCGGTCGAGGAAGACGATGCCGTTCAGGTGGTCAAACTCATGCTGCACGATCCGCGCTTCGTAGCCGTCGAGGCGCAGCTTCAGCGATTGTCCTTGGCGATCCAGGGCATGAACCTGGACTTGCGGGTGGCGCGGCACTAGACCCCGCATATCTGGAATCGACAGGCAGCCCTCCCAATCGTAGGCCAACTCGCCGGCCAGTGGCTCGAGCATCGGGTTGACCAGCACCTTACGGCTGGGAGGCGGGGCGTCGTCAGCGGCCTCCGGATCCACCGCCAGATAGACAAAGAGCTGCAACCCAAGTCCTACTTGAGTCGCCGCCAGCCCGACACCGCTGGCGTCTTCCATGGTGTCGAACAAATCGTCGATCAAGGCCTGCATCTCTTCGCCGCCGAGGATCGACGGGTCGACCGCCTCTGCTGGAATGCGCAGGGCAGGATGTCCAAGGCGAACAATTGGGCGAATGGCCATCAGTCAGCGTCTCCTGCCGCACATTCTACACCGCCGGGCGGCGCGCGTCGGAGGCCTTTGGCGTGATATCCTGCGCCGTCATGGCTGCCCAGACACGCGAAGAAGAACACCGCAAGCGACGCCGCAAGCGTTTGATTCGAGGGCTCCTGATGGGGAGCGCGGCCATCGGCGTACCGGCCTTGGCCAACCTTCTTGTGCGGCGGCGCGCTCGGCAGTTGCCGGCAGCCACCTGGGGCAGCGGTGATCGCTATGCTTGGCGTCACGGCGAGGTTGTCTTCCAGCGCCTCGGCGATGGCAAACCGCTCTTGCTGCTGCACTCCCTGGGACCGGGTCACAGCTCTGCCGAGTGGCGCCGATCCGCTGAGTTATTGGCTGAGAATCACCAAGTATTCGCTCTCGATCTACTGGGTTGGGGCGACTCCAGCAAGCCGGCAATTGCTTACGACGACGAACTCTACATCCACCTACTGACCGACTTCTTGGCCGACGTGGTGGGTGGACGAGCCGCCATTGCGGCTGCTGGTCTGCCAACAGCCTATGCCCTCCAGCTGGCGGTGGATCGCCCGGAGCTGGTGCGCTGCCTGGCCCTGGTGGTACCGCAAGGCATCGAGCTGCACAGCGACGAACCCGACCTCAAAGACGCGGTGGTGCATCGCCTGTTGCGGCTGCCAATACTCGGTACCTCGGCAATGAACCTCTACACCAGCCGCTCAGGCATCGCCTCCTATCTGCGCCGCGAAGTTTACGGCTCACCGGTATTGGTCAACGAAGCTCTGATCGACCAGCATTACCGCACCAGCCACGAGGACGGCGCAGCGGCGCCGCTTGCCGCCTTGCTCAGCGGCTATCTGAATCACAGCGTCCGCACCGTGCTGAGACGGGTGGAACAACCCGTGTGGCTAGCTTGGGGTCGGCGCGCCGTCAGTCCGCCGGTGGAGTCCGCCGATCTCTGGCTGCGCCAGCTGGCCAACGCCGACCTTGACGTCTTCGAGCGTTGCGGCACCCTGCCTCACGCCGAGTCCCCCGAAGAATTCAGCCGCAAACTTGATAGCTTCCTCGGCGAGCCAACCAGCTGAGCGGCGCAAGGCCTTTCCATCGACCCTTCCCCCAACCCGCAGTTTCAGGAGTGACGACCCCATGGCCGGCATTTTCAAGGCATACGACGTCCGCGGTACCTACCCGGACCAGCTCGACGAAACCACCGCCTACAAGATCGGGCGAGCCTTTCCCAACTTGCTAACCGACGAGGATTTCGTCCACGGTCGCTCGGTGGTGGTCGGCCACGACATGCGCTCGCACAGCAAGCCCCTCACCGCCGAGTTGATCCGCGGTCTGTCCGAGGCCGGCCTCGACGTCATCGATATCGGCTTGGCGACCACGCCGATGGGCTACTACGCCGTCGGCCATTTGCAGGCAGCTGGCGGCATCCAAGTTACCGCCAGCCACAACCCGGCGGCTTACAACGGCTTCAAACTCAGCCGCCACGGTGCCCGGCCGGTCTCAGGCGACCACGGTCTGCCACTGCTCGAAGAGAAGGTCAAGGCTGGCGACACGGCGGCTGCGGACACCGCGGGCAAGATCCAACAACACGATATTGGCCCAGCCTACGCCAAGCACCTACGCAGCTTCCTGCGCCGACCCGACAAGGCCCGTCGGCTGAAGGTGGTGGTGGACGCCGCCAACGGCATGGGGGTGCTCTACCGCAAGCTATTGGAGAGCGCCGGTATCGAGCTGGTGCCGCTCTACTTCGAACTTGATGGCAGCTTTCCGAATCACGAGGCTAATCCACTCAAGCTGGCCAACCTACGCGACCTGCAAGCTGAAGTGCTACGGGTCGGCGCCGATCTTGGAGTCAGCTTCGATGGCGATGCCGACCGCGCTGCCTTCGTCGACGAGCGCGGCCAGCCAGTGGGCTCGGACCTCTCAACAGCGTTGATCGCTGGCGAGATTCTGCTGCGCGAGCCCGGCAAGGCCATCGTCTACGACCTACGTTCCTCGCGCGCCGTGGCCGAGCACATCGAAACCCATGGCGGCCGGCCGATTCGCGAACGGGTCGGCCATTCGTTCATCAAGGCGACCTTGCGCGAGAATAACGGCATCTTCGGCGGCGAACTCGCCGGCCACTACTACTTCCGCGATCACTACACCGCCGACTGCTCACTGATGGCGGTATTCGAGATTTTCAACCTACTGTGGAAATCGGGCCGTTCGATGTCCCAGTTGGTCGCGCCCTTGCTGCGTTACGCAAAAAGCCCAGAAATCAACTTCGAGGTGGTGGACAAGGCGGGCAAGATCGAGGAATTGGCCAGGCGCTACGCGGACGGCGAGATCGACTATCTCGACGGCATCACCGTGCAGTACCCGAGCTGGTGGTTCAACGTCCGCCCATCGAACACCGAGAACTACCTGCGGCTGGTCGCCGAAGCGGCCGACGACCGCGAACTGCAAGAGAAGCTGGCACAGCTGATGGAGTTGCTCGGCGAACCGGCAGACTGATCCCCACGAGATCCCTCCGCCGATCCACGGCGTCAGGTCAGTCGCGGCCACCGAGCAAGCCGGCTCGCATCAGGAAGTAGAGCAAAATCATCAGCGAGGAAACCGCGGCCGCGACATAAGTGAGCGCCGCGGCATCCAGTACCTGGTTCATGCCACGCTGCTCGCTCGAGCTAACGATGCCATGCTCAACGGCGAGTTTCTTGGCCCGTCGGGTAGCGTCGAACTCGACCGGCAAAGTCACCAGCTGAAACAGCAGCACGGCGGAAAACAACATCGCGCCAAGCAGCACAATGCCGGTGGCATTGAAGATCAAACCACCCATCATCACCCACATGCCAACCCCAGAGCCGATCTTGGCAGTCGGCACCAACGCCGACCGCAAACCGAGAGCGGCATAGTTATTGGCATGCTGAATCGCGTGCCCAGCCTCGTGACAGGCCACCCCGACCGCCGCTACCGTCGGCTGCGAATAGACCGGCTCCGATAGCGCCAAAGTCTTGTTAGTCGGGTTGTAGTGATCCGAGAGATAGCCCCGAGTGGGAACGATCTTGACATCGTTGATCCCCGCCCGCTGGAGCATCAGTTGCGCCGCCTGCGCCCCAGTGAGGCCGCCAGTCACTCGCTGCCGAGAGTATTTCTTGAACGCCGACTTGGTCTTCCAACTGGCCCACATCGACAAGAAGATCCCAGGCAAGATGAAGAGTAGATAGTCCATAAGGCAATTCTCCTTGAGCTGGATTGACAGATCCCTCGAGATCTCGAAACGGCAAGACGCCGAAAATCGGTGGAGTGATGGGGCGAGTAAGGCGGACACCTTCAACAACAGAATGGCCCCAGGCTCCTATTCCACCAGCGCCGTCACAAGCCATGAAAGCTAAGCCTTCAGGACTGCTTGGCGGGAGCGACCACAACCTCCTCCGCCGCCGGATCGTAGCGTTCATAGCACTGCCGGCACCGAGCCTCGTAAGACTCTAGGTCACCGACCTGAACTTGCTCCGCGGTGCCGGCAATGCGCTGCGAATACTGCGCCGGCTGGCCACAGCGCAGGCATATAGCATGCATCTTGTCGACGTATTCCGCCGCGGCCAGCAGCGCCGGCATGGGGCCAAAGGGCTGGCGTAGAAAGTCGAGGTCAAGGCCCGCGACGATCACCCGTACGCCGGCATCGGCCAGTTCCGCCACTACCGCGACCAAGCCGTCGTCGAAGAACTGTGCTTCGTCGACACCCACCACCTGCA
The DNA here is from genome assembly GCA_965248925.1 of Candidatus Multivoradales bacterium. Classification (GTDB taxonomy): domain Bacteria; phylum Acidobacteriota; class Thermoanaerobaculia; order Multivoradales; family J023; genus CBDFLE01. The sequence goes on from CBDFLE010000006.1 coordinate 1,878,649, forward strand.
CGCCAATCTTGAGCCGCTGACGCAGTTCTTGACTATCAACCACAGCGAGCGCGGCGAGTTCTCGATTATCCCTTGTCACCAGCCGCTCGGGACCATGACGGGTATCGGCGGTAGGCTTGAACACCTGCACCCGCAGACGGGCAATCACCGCCCGGCGTAGGCGCCGAACCAGCTCCTCGCTCTTGCCGGAGAACATCCCTCCAGCGATAGCTTCGATGTGGCCATTAGACCGTTCGTACATCTAACAAGGCTCCGTCAATCAGTGGTGGCGAAACGACTCTGCAAACCCACCAACGACTCGCTGGCGAGCGACTCGACCACCCGGTCGGCTTCAGCAAGTGCACTGGCCGGATAGGTGTGAGCGACCCCCAAGGTCTGCAGGCCACAAGCCGCGGCCGCGGCGATACCCGCCGGCGAGTCCTCGATCGCCAACACCTCGTGTGGATGCAGCAAGCGTGCCGGCAACGGCTGCAACGAGTTGAGCCCCGCGAGACCGCGGCGGTACCCCTCGGCATCAGGCTTGCCAACAGCTACATCCTCCGCCGTAACTAGAATCTTGAAGGCCGGGCGGAGGTCCAATTGTTCGAGCGCCGCCACCACCTCATTCCTCAATGCACCGCTAACAACGCCGAGGGGTAAGCCGGCTGCCGCCGCCGTCCGCAACAGCTCGGCTGCACCGGGGAAAACCGGAAAGCCGGCTTGGCGAATCGCCTGGCTATAGAACATCGACTTTCGCACGATCAGGCGCGACAGCTCGGTTGCACCTAACTCCCTGCCGGCGGCCTCGTAGACGGCGGCAAAACAGCCTTTGTCGTCAAAGCCGAGGTACTTATCGTAATAGTCCTGGCGAGCGAGTTCGACGCCTTCGGCGGCCAGCACCTGCTGAAACAGCCGTAGGTGCAATGGTTCGTCGTCGACAATGACACCGTTGAAGTCAAAGAGAATCGCCCGCATGGGCCGCTAATGATAACTCAGAAGAGCCCGTCCGCGGCACCCAAGTGAACCGGGGCAGTGACGGCGCAGTGACGGTGCGGTGATGGCGCAGTAGACTGGCACTAGCCAGCCAACCGAGCGACCGTGGTTGACTAGGATGAAAGCGCTAGGTATCTTGGATCAGCGGCAGCTTCTCCATCGGCCTGCGGGAGCGCTTGCTTGCCACCGCTGGCCAACAACCAGGAGACTAAATCCCATGCCAGATATCGATACCACTCCGACGACAGAATCCGCCACCGTCAACCTACCGCTCGAAGGACCGGTGATGCTGACCGAGAAGGCCGTAAACATGGTCAAAATCACCCGCGAGCAAGAAGGCATCGATGCTGACCATGCACTGCGCATTGCGGTTCGCGGTGGCGGCTGTAGCGGCTTCGAATACGCCCTCGACTTCGAGAACGAGGAGCGGCCGACGGACCAGGTCTACCTGCAAGGCGACTTGAAGGTGTTCATCGATCCGATCAGCGCCCGCTACCTCACCGGCACCGAGATTGACTACGTTCTCGGCACCACCGGCGCCGGTTTCAAGTTCCATAACCCACAGGCCGTGGGCACTTGCGGTTGCGGCTCGTCGTTCGCCGTTTGATCCTCTACTTAGACGCCAGAATCTGGCGCTAGCTCAACCACCTCGCCCACGCCACCGCCAGCGATGTCGAGGAGCGCCCCGGTGGCGGCTCGCTGGTGCAAGATCGCCAGTCCGAGGTTGCCCTCCGATAGCCGGGCCATGCTGGTTAACCGCCCTACCTCGCGCTCGTTGACGGTGAGCCCTTGACCCGTGGCCTGGGTGCAGTCGCCAGTGATCCGTAGCTGGCATAAACGCCGCTTGACGCCGCCCCGATAGTGAATCCGCGCCACCACCTCTTGGCCTAGATAACAGCCCTTGGTGTAGCTCACCGCGTCGCCATCCAGGCCGCATTCCTGGGGAAAGCAGTCTGCCCCGTAGTCTTGGCCAAAGGTCGGCCAACCGAGTTCGACACGGCGCGCCTCATAGGCAGTCCAGCCAACCAGGGTTACCTCTTCCCTAGCACTTAGCAACGCCAACACATCGGCCGCCGCGGCAGAGGACACCCACAGAGTAAAGGCCGGTTGGCGGAACAATGGCTGGTGCGCTACCCACACCTCACAACCGGCGACGGTCGCCGATCGATGGCGCCACGGCCCTCCAGGTAAGGCTCCCGGCAACACCTGCTCCAACTGCTCGGCGGCTCGCGGCCCGGCCATCGTCAATGCTCGCCAGCGGACCGCAGAGTCGATCTCGACCCGGTCGACGATGATGTACTTGGCCAACCTCTCAGCCACTGACGGCGCGCGACCCGCTGGCAACTCGAGCAACAAGCGATCCTCAGCCGCCAGCACCACCGCATCGGTCTCTACCCGCCCCTTGGCGGAAACCAGCAAGCCGTAGAGCACTCCGCCGGGCTTGAGGGCGGCGACATCGGAGGTCAGCTGGCCACCGAGAAAGCGTGAACGGTCCTCGCCGGTGAGTTCGAGCGCATCGATCCAGGTGCGGTCGATCAAGGCGACGCCATCGCGCAGCGCTTCGAGTTCGGCCTCTGAAGAGCCATAGTCGGCCACCGCCTGAACACCCAGGAATGGCGCCAGGCGGCCACCTAACCGCAAGTGGACTTGCTCAACGGCAGCTGCTTCGGTAGTCAGAACAGGAGAATCGGAGGTGGTTTCTGGCATCAGGTCATCTTAACCCGCTGCCGCCAAGACGATCTAGAATAGCTGCCATGAAAGAGACTCAGCCCTTCGTCCTCGACACCCCCCAAGGCGTGCGCCTGAAGGGATTCGTCCACACACCGACTCAAGATGGGCCACGGCCCACCGCCGTGATCTGTCACGGTTTCAAGGGTTTCATGGAGTGGGGATTCTTCCCGCCGCTGGCCGAACTGCTCAGCGATCGTGGTTTCACCGTCCTGCGATTCAACTTCTCCGGCAGTGGCATGCAGCCCGGCGATCAGCTAGTAACCGACCTCGACGCCTTCCGCCGTAGCACTTTCAGCCAGGAGCTGGGCGAGATCCTCAACGTACTGGCGGCAGCCGGCAAAGAGCTGGCGCCGGGGCGGGTAGACCGCCGTCGGCTGGCACTTGTGGGTCACAGTCGTGGTGGCGGCGGTGCGGTACTAGCCGCGGCGAGTGAGGCTGGTCAAGAGCTGGCGGCCTTGGTGACCTGGGCAGCGGTCTCGACCTTCGACCGCTTTGGCGAAGCTGCCGCCGAGAGCTGGCAACGCGGCGAAGTGATCGAGATCGAGAATGGCCGCACCGGCCAAAAATTACCGCTGGGCCTGGACCTCTGGGACGACCTACAGAACCACCGGGAAGTGATCGACATCATGGCCGCCGCCAGTCGGCTGCGGGCGCCCTGGTTGATCGTCCATGGCGAGGAAGACCCGGTGGTCGCCGCCGCGGAGGCGCGGCAGCTCGCCAGCGCCGCCACCGGCGAGCATGACTTGCTGGTGATTCCGGGAGCCGACCACACTTTCGGCGCCAAACATCCCTTCGTCGGCCCAACGCCGGCGCTGATTCAGGCGTTGAATGCTACCCAGAGCTGGCTGCTCAAGCACCTGCGATGAAGTCTCAACGATTTCCTCAGCGGCCCAGCATCCAGCGAGCTGCTAGCCAGCCGACCAGAATGATGCCGCCGAGCACCAGTACGGCGTCGGAGTGGCTGTAGGTCAGGGTCGGATACTGGTTGCCGGCGAGCATCACCAGGACTAGCGGCACCACCATGTAGGAGTTGTGTTTCGAGCGCAGGGGACCGCTAGCGGCGATCGCCGGATCCAGCTCCTCCCCGGCCGCAACCGCTGCCAGCAGCCGGCGCTGCGCCGGCAGGATACACATCCAGACGTTGGCCGCCATCACCGTGCCGATCACCGCACCGAGGTGGATCCACGCCGCTCGCGGCTCCATCACTTCGCGCAAACCGTAGAACATCCCCAGCAACAGCAGCAGACCGACCCCGGCAAATAAAGTCGGCCGCCGGCCCAGAGGCGAGCGCACCAGCAAATCGTAGACTAACCAACCGCCAAAGACCGCGCCGGCACCGCTCCACGCCGCCCGGCCATAGCTCATCCCAGCTTCAGTGATGCCGAAATCGTCCTGCGGCGCCACCAGCAGTCCGCCCAGGTAGTAGGTCAGTACGATCAACACCAGGCCGCTCAACCAGGTCGCCGCGGCTTCCCATTTGAACCAATGCAACTTGGTCGGCAACGGCAGCCTATATTCCTGCTTCTCCAATCGGTATAAGCCACCGCCATGCACCATCCAGAGGTCGCCGATCACTCCCTCGGGAGCGTCCTTGCGGCGCTCGAGATGGCGCTCGAAGAAGTGGAAGAGATAGGTCTGGCCAATCCACAGAATGGCGGCAAAGACATGGATCCAGCGCACAATCGCCTGCGCCCAGGCATGGAGGGTGTAGCTATCCAAGGGCTGCTTGCTCCGTAGGTTTTTTGGGGGGGGGCTCAAGATAGCATATGAGGCCTTGAGGCTACCTCGAGGCCAGACCATCAAGAGAGGACACCGACACCGCGCTCAGCCAAACCAACACGCCGCTCGCGGTGCTCCAGCGCCACACCGGCCGCCAACGACAGGATACCTGCCGCCATCAAAGACATCGCCCAGCCGGGCACGTCGAGCCACTCATAGCGATCGGCGATCAGTAACAGGGCCAAACCAACGTTGGTGAGTCCGGCAAAGTAAAAACCAAAATGCTGGCGAAAGTGACTCAGGAATGCCACCCCGAGGGCCAGCGCCAGCCAGCCCCACAGCCAAACCGTGGCATACTCACCGGTCCAACTCAGATACAGCGCCGGTTCGAGCAAAGCGAAGGGCGCCAGCCAAACCAACGGCCGACCGGCGCGCCGCAACAAAGGGGAGTTGGCGCTCTCCGAACCCGAGCCCACCAGGTAGATCAAGACCCCGTTCAGAGTCATCACCACGACAGTCGCCAGCAGGGTCGGATCGCTGAGATCGGCCGCCGCCGGAGAGGCGAAAGTCCAGCCGCAGTAGGCTGCGGCACGGCCATTGAGCGCCAGCAGCTCAAGCACCCCGGCCAGCAACCAGGCAACCGACAGATAGAGCGGCAGGGCCAACCAATCCAAGCGCCGACGCTCAGCCTGCCAGCCAAGGGCAGAATTGAAGACCAGCAGCGGCAGTAGATGTAAGGCCAATAGGTCCCAACGCCCCTCCTGCAACCAATCGCTGAGACCGAAATCGGTCAGCATCGCCAACATCGCCAGCGCCGCGCAACTCGCAAATAGGGAACCCAACGCCAAGGTCCGCGTTCGCTGCCCAAGCCACAGTGACCAGAGCGCCGCCAGCACCATCGCCACCTGCAACTGCCGATTAGACACCGAGCCATCGCCAAAGAACGGCTCCCGACCCCCTGGCCACAGCCCCAACTCGTGGAAAATCACCAACAACAACAGCGGCACCAGGGCCGCCCCGGCCAGGTGAAACGCCACCGAAATCGCCCGCCGATCACGACTACTCAAGCGCTCGGCGGTGAGGTGCAGGAAGGCGATCGGCAGACCCAACACCAACAGAGCCTGCCACAGGCCATGGCCGGCTTCGAACAGCCGATGGGCGGCGAAGTAAAACAAACCGCCGGCTAGCAGCAGAAAGGCGCCCAAGTAAAGGGCGATCTGCGACAACTCCAAACTGCGGCCATGAACAATCCACTCACCGGGCGAGGCCCGCAAGCGGCCGTAGGCATCGGCCAAGCGGCGGGCTTCATGAGCACCCACCAGCCGCAACCGCCGCCAGCGCTCGATTTCCCGCAAGTGGGGCCGGACGCGCTCTGCGAGGGCCGCGGCGTAGCGACTCGGCCGCGCCCGCACCAGTTGTCCGGCCAAGAATCGCCGCAGGTCCCGAGCTAGCTCGAGGGCGTTGACGGTGCGCCGCTCCGGATCGACTTCGATCGCCGCCAAGGCGATCGCCTGCAACGGCTCGGGCAACGACGGATCGATCTCCAGCGGTAGCGGCGGTCGGCCGGCACAAACCGCCCGTTCGACCGCTGGCGCATCCTCACCGGCAAAGGGCAGCTGGCCGCAGAGCAGCTCGTAGAGCACCACCCCGAGGGCGTAGACGTCGACCCGCCGATCCAATGCCCGGCCACGGACGAGCTGCTCGGGGGCGGCATAACCTGGCGTGCCCTGGCCGTGGCCGCGCCAACCCTCGCCATCGCTGAGGCCGAAGTCGACGATCTTTGGCCGCAGCTCAGCATCGACCAAGATGTTGGACGGCTTGAGATCGCGATGCTGAATACCGAGCTGGTGTGCCCGATGAATGGTTTCGGCGACGCAAGCGAGCAGCTCGACCCGCCGCGGCAGGTCGAGAGAAGGACCGATCTCACCGAGTTCGAAGCCGTCGACGTACTCCATTACGATCACCGGCCCCTCGGCAGCAGTGCACAACTCGTAGATCTGCACGATCGACGGATCCTTGAACAACGCCAGCGAGCGCGCTTCGCGGAGGAACTGCTCATAGGCCCGCAGGCGCGGCCGATCACGGCGCAGGATCTTGGCCGCGACCGTGCGCCCGAGGTTCAGATCGACCAGCTTGAAGACCTCGCCCATGCCGCCCGCGCCGAGGCGCTCAATGGTGCGAAAACCATCGATTTCGGGTAGCGCTTCGCTCAACGAATCGAGGGCTGGCGAGGGTTCGCCGAAGCTCAGCGTGTTTTCGAGGATCGCAAGTTCGCCAAGAGCCTGCTCTAGCTGTTCCAGTAGGGCCGGATCCTGCGCCCCCAACCGCGGCAGCGACGGCAGCTCGCCATGCCGCTCACGGTGCTCGACAGCCGCCGCCAAGAGCTCCTCCAGGCGCTCCGCTTCGCTCATCCCATCTCCTTTGTGTGCAGCACCAGCATGGCCATTGCCCGACCGTAGAGTTGCCGGCAGGCGTCGGGGCTGCGCTCGAGACGCTGTGCTACTTCGGGGTAGGTCAGCTCCTCCAAACGGCGCAGCACGATCACCTCGCGATAGTCCTCGGGCAGGCTCTCAAGGGCTACTTCGAGACACATGAGATGCTCATTCCGTTCCAAATTCTGGGTCGCCGAGCGTAGCTGAGCGGCCAACATCTCGCCCTGTCCGTCGATCGGCACTTCGCGGTCCAGCGCGCGCCGGGCGCGACCATGGAAGGCCGCCTGATCACGAATCTCGTTCTCGGCGATGCGGCCCAGCCAGGCCATCAACGAGCGGGTCGAGGTGGCCTGCAAGCCATCGAGGCGGCTGAAGGCTTTGAGCAGGATGTTCTGCAAGATGTCCCGCGACTCCAATCGGCGGCGTAGCCGATTTCCCATCCGAAGGCGCACCAACGCCAATAGCCGATCGCCGACACTGGCGAATAGCTCGTTCACCGCCGCCTGCGACCCACCGCGGGCGCGTTGCAAGAGCTGAGCTCCGGCTTCGGTATCCATGATGGTCGAAACGCTATCACCACCGAAGCCGGCCAGCGTTCGGTCGCACTGGCCAACGTCGTCTAATCAACCAAGGGCCTGTGCAACCAACCAAGGCGCCAGGCGCAAGGAGACACCATGAATAGAACGCTGGATTTGAGAACACTGAATCTGAGAACGCTGAATCTGAGAATCCTGAGTTTGACCGCCTTGACGATCTTCGCCTTGGCCCTCGGCGGTTGCCTCAGCTCCGAGACCCGCCAGGTGCTCTATCTCGAAACCAACGGCTCGGTCACCTGGATGGTGCTCGAACACAATGTTCACTCGACCCACGCCGATGTTGAACAAAGAGCCGCCGAAGAGCGCGAGTATATTGAAGCGGCCCATCACCACGACCACACGGTGGCGCAGGCCCTTGCAAAGCTCGGCGGCCAAGCCGTCAGCAGCCGCATTCTGCGCCTCCGGCGGCCGTTCGTGGTGTTCACCCAGGCGCGCTTCGCCAGCCCCGCCGAACTCGCTGAAACGCTGCTCGGGCAGCTTGGCGTGCCAGCCAGAATCACTCTCCAAGGCGACGGTCAAGAGGGCAGCCTAGCGCTCGAACTACGGCTCAACGAAGCCGATGAGGACACTCTCGATGATCACCCGGAGCTGTGGGCACTGATCGACGATTTCGCCACTTACCGGTTGGTTCTGAGCGAGGGTTGCTTTGATCACGCCGAGGGTTTCAAGCTCGAAAATCGCGCCACCGCCGCCTTGCTTCCCGAGCCCGACATTGACGCCATCGAGAGCGCTGGCGGCAAATGGCACTTGGCACTTTCCTGGGGTGGAACGTGCAGCTGACCGCGGCTCGAAGGGGCTATTGCAGCGCCTATTTCAAGCTCCGAACGGAGGAAACTCGCGGGCCGCCGCGAGCAAGTCGGGAAACACCCAATCGGCCCCCGCCGCCGCCAGCTCCTCGATCGCGGTAAAGCCGGTGGCAACGGCTAGCGACCGCAGGCCGGCGGCACGAGCGCAGTCGATATCGAGCACCGTGTCGCCGATCACCACTACCTCTTCGGGACGAAAATCGCGGCCAGCGCGGCGGGCGGCGCGCTGCAAGGCCTTGGGCGGCAGGTCGCGACGGTCAAGGCCATCGTCACCGAAAGCGCCGAACTCGAAGTAGCGGTCCAGACCCAATCGCGACAGCTTCACGCCAGCGCTCTGGCGCCAATTACCGGTCACCAGCCCGAGTAAGACATCGGGCCGCGCTTGCAGCCTGTCGAGCAAGTCGACAACCCCTGGCAGTCGGCGCATGCGTTCAGCATCGAGCCCGGTTTCCAGGCGTTCGGTGTAGACATCGCGCATTTCCGCCAGCCGGGGCAGAATCTGGTGGTCCGTCAGGCCGGTGCCGCGAATCAGGTCGCGGGTGATCATCGGGTCGGTTTTACCGGCGAAATGGTAGCCCTCAAGGTCGGCACAGGCACCGAAGACCTGCTTCAGAGCACCCACGAAGAGTGGCCGCACCTGCGGTCCGCAGCGCAGTAGGGTGCCGTCAATGTCGAATAGGAACAGGTGACGTGGCAAGTTGGAAGCTCTCCTCGCGGCTAGGCTCTAGCGCCAACGCGGCGATTTCTTGGTGTCGAGAAAGGTGGCGATACCGTGCTTGCAATCGGCGGTAGCGCGCGTCTCTGCGTTGACTACCGCGGCATGTTCGAGCACCTGCCGTAGAGGTTGGCCGATCATGTCGAGCAGCAAGTGCTTGGTGCGGGCGATCGACTCTGAACTCGAGCGGCACAGGATTCCCGCCACCAACTCTTCACCAGCAGTGGCTAGCTCGGCGGCCGGCACCACCCGGTTGATCAGGCCGATATCGAGCGCTCGCTGGGCATCGAGAAACTGAGGGTCGAGCAATAGCTCTCGCAGGTCTCTCCCCTTGACCCGCAGCGGCAAGAAGGTGGCCACCAGTGCCGCCACAAAACCGATCCGCACCTCGCTGTACATGAAGCGCGCATCCTCGGCCGCAACCACCCAATCGTGAGCAGTCGCCAGTCCGCAACCACCCGCAACCGCCGAACCCTGCACCAGCGCCACGGTCAATGCGTCCTGGTAGAGGATGGCGGCAAACAAGTCCCGCAGGCGCTCGGAATCGAGCCGGTCTTCCTCCGCACCGCAGTGGCGCACCTGCTCCAGGTGCTCTAGATCGGCGCCAGCCGAGAAGTGCTTGCCGGCTCCTTGCAACAGCACCGCCCGCACCCCTTCCGCACGCAAGGGGCGGCTGTAGAGATCAGTGAGCTCGGCAATCATCCGCGGCGCCAGGGCATTGGCCTTGAGAGGATTGTTGAGAGTCACCCACAGCAAGTCGTCGGCCCGCTTTAGCTGCAAGGTGTCGAAAAGGGTCGGACCTAGCTCGGATTGGCTTTCATTCATCGTCGGTATCGCTCGCGGCTCTATCCCAATGCTCGCCGCTTGAGGGGTGTCTTTGTTGCACTATTTGGAGATCAAGTCGTGAAATCTGGGGCAGGTTGACGTGCTCTGGGCTCGATGTCAACATGCTTTGGGAGAGCAAGCGCGCGATCGCCTCTGCCGCCGGCCGAGCGACTCGCCATTGGGATTCTCCGCCTCGCGCGGTCCGCCCAGTCCCGACTTGCAACGCTCCCTCAGTCGACCCCGCGATGGAGGATCTAGCAGGTGCCCGCACACTCATCCAGCCGCCAATCTGGCCCGAGCCCGCAGGTGAGAATCTGTGAGATGTCGTTGCGCGATGGCATGCAGGTGCTCAACCACCAGCTGCGAATCTCCCTCGACGATCGCCTCGAACTGGTCGCGGCGATCGAGAATGCCGGTCTGCCCTACGTCGAAGTAGGTTCCTTCGTCAGCCACAAGGTGATGCCCTCGATGCAGGACACGCCCGAGATGTTAAGGCGGCTGGCTGGACCGGTGGAACGCCGCGCGGTGCTGGTTCCGACCTGGAGGCAATACCAACGCGCCCACCAAGCGGGTGGTTTCGGCACCGTCGCGCTGTTGGCGTCGGCCTCGGACTCGTATTCGCGGCTCAACACGCGCATGCCCTGCCGAGACGCACTGGAAGCCAGCTGCAAGGTGGGCGAGGCCGCGAGCCAGGACGGCTACCGGCTGCGCGCTTACCTGTCCTACGCTTTCCGCGAGATGAAAGACAGCGGCGGAGGCCAACAGCCGATCGCCCATTTGGTCGCCATCTGCCGCCGGCTGCTGGAGGTGGGTTGCGAGGTGATCGCCCTCTCCGACACCGACGGGCGCGCCACCCCCCGAGACATCGAACGAGTGATCGGCGGCCTCGGCGAGGCCTTGGGGTTCGCCGCCTTGGGCGTTCATCTCCACGATCGCTATGGCCTGGGCCTGCTCAATGCCCACGTTGCCTACCGCGCCGGGGTGCGTAGCTTTGACGCCTCCCTCGGCGGCGTCGGCGGCAACCCAAAGATCGCCTACGCGGTCGGCAATCTAGCCACTGAAGAGCTGGTCTTGCTCTTCGATAGCCTCGGCGTCGAGACCGGTATCGACCGGCGGGCGGTACTCGACGCGGCCCTGCGCATCGCCGAAATGATTGAGCGTACCGGCGCCCCGCCGACCACTTCAAAGCTGCTGCTCAACGCCCTCGCGCGGCAACAGCCCACCGCGGTCGCCAGCCGCTGAACAACACTAGAGCTGGGAAGTAGCGCTACAGGTTCGCTATCATCTACCGATGAGTACCGCACCAGAAACCGAGAGCGATATTCGTCGCCAACTGCCCTTGTTGGCCTGGACCCCTGCTTCCTGGGCCGAACTCGCCGCTAGCCAGCTACCGGTCTTCCTCGCCGATCACGCGATCTGCGAGCAGCAAGCCGCGATGTTCGGTCTGTCCTTGATCGGCAACTACCCTGACGACCCAGATCTGGTAGATGAAATGGGCGCCTTGGCTGCCGAGGAAGTCGCACATCTGCGGCGAGTCACGACACTCATGCGAAAACGCGGCTTCAAGCCCGGCAAGAAGCGCAAGAACCCTTGGGTAGCGGGCCTCAGAGGGCATATGCAGACCGATCGTGGGCCACTGCTCAAGGTGGACCGCCTCTTGGTCGGTGCCTTGATCGAGGCCCGCAGTTGCGAGCGCTTTACTTGCCTCTTGGAGGTGATCAAGGACCGTGATCCCGAAGTCGCCCGACTGCTGCACGACCTCGGACCGGCGGAGAAACGCCACTGGCAGATGTTCTACCGCCTCGCCCAACGAGAACTCGAGCAGAAGCAGTTCGCAAGCCGCTGGCAAAGCTGGCTCGAGCACGAAGCCACGCTCAGCCGCCAAGGTGGCAAGGTAGCCACCGTTCACGGCTAGCTAGCCGCTCTTGAGTTGATGATGGCGAGTGACTTGATCCGCCGATAGAGAGTTGGGCGGCTGATCTCGAGCCGCTCAGCCGCCGCCGCCGTGTCACCGCGGCACAGCTCTAGGGCGGCGATGATTTCGTCACGTTCGACAATCTCCAGAGTTCGCTGCAAAGCTCCACCTGTACCCGCCAGCAAGCCAGCACGCACGCTAGGCCCGAGCCGCGAAGTATCAAGCAGCTCGCCATCCTCCAGAAACAGCACCGCCCGAGCGATCTCGTTCTTCAATTGGCGAATATTGCCCGGCCAGCGGTATTGGCACAGCTCCCTCAGTGCTGCGCGCGAGATACCGTGAATACGAACGCAGCAGCGTTGCGCTTCGCGAGCCAAGAAAAGGGCCGCCAGATTGGGGATATCCGCTCGGCGGCGGCGCAGCGGCGGCAGCTCCACTTCCCAAGTCGCCACCCGGTGGTAGAGATCACTCCGAAAGGTACCGTCGGCGAGCATCCGCTGAATCGGCCGGTTGGTCGCACCAATCACCCGCGCTCGCGCCGGCCGTGGCCGACTGCCACCGAGGCGAAAAACTTCTTTCTCTTGCAGCGCCCGCAAAATCTTGGCTTGAGTCTCCGCCGACATGTCGCCGATCTCATCGAGAAAGATGGTGCCGCCATCCGCCAGCTCGAACTTCCCCGGCCGCGCTTCGACACCGGTAGCAACACCCTTCTCAACCCCGAACAATTCGGCTTCCAACAAGTCGCGGGGAAGAGAAGCACAGTTGATCGCCACCATCGGCTGCGCCGCCCGTGGCGAAGAGCTGTGGATAAAACGTGCCAGCACCTCCTTGCCGGTGCCGGACTCGCCGGAGATCAGCACGCCAACATCTCCCCGCGCCACTCGTTCAGCCTGATCGTAGAGCGTTTGCAGCTCGGGCACCACACTGTCGGGCTGCGGCCGCTGCGCCCGCTTGCCAACCAGCAAGGTTGGCGCCGGCAACTCAGTCTCGTCGATGGGCTGCTGAAGCCGGCCAACCAACGACAGCAGCAAGGCCACACTGTCGACCAAAGGACGGTAGTGACGACCGTTGGACGGACTCTCGAAAAGCGCTCTGACCCGACAAGGTCCAGCGATGGCCTCGACCCACTCCGAGCTTTCACAACCTTCGCGCTCGGCGGCGTACACCACCCCCCGTTCCCCTTTCCAGGTCTCGATCACCTCGACTGCCAACACCGGCAGGGCCTCGAAAAGGGAATAGCCCACTTGCTGGGCCAGCCGCTGCAAGCTGGCTCCCGAATGCAGCTCTTCGAGCAACCGCGGTAAAAACTCCAGCGAAAAGCGATCCAGCAACCCACAGATCTCCGTCTGCCCGCCCGGGACCAGGCCGCGACCGTCGGCCTCTGGCAGGGCCGACATCGGTAACACGATGCCCGCTTCCAGGTCCTCGTCGGCGACCTCTTCGATCAACAGAACCACCCGCCCGATGACAAAGATGTCACCCGGCTCCAGAGTCGCTCGCTCAACCCGCCGCGAGCGCAATAGGGTGCCATTGAGGGAGCCCAGATCCTCGAGTTCGAAACCGCGGGGACCATGGCTCACCGCCGCATGCCGGCGCGACACCGTGCTATTGGGCAAGCAGATTCCGCAGGTAGGGTCAGAACCGATTTCCGTGCGGCCTTCGGCCAGTGTCATCCGTAGCGTTTGTTCGCCGAACTTGGCGACTATTCGATACGCCATCTATTGCAATCCCCCTTTCCAATCCGCCGATCACAACCCGTCAACCGGTACCCCCTGGACACCGGCTAGCTCTGATCCCAAGAACACAATCCCCGCAAGACGAACGGCTCGATATTCTCACATCTGCAAACGGTGCTGTCTCAAAGTTGAGAAAAGAGCTCTGCTCCCCACTACCCGCGGACTAGGCCAAGAGGCGAGAAAGCCAATCAGGAGTTCTAGATAAGGAGCAAAAACGGTCGGTCGGTCGGAGATCGGGCACACCTCTTGCTCTACATCCGAAGTGTCCGGAATTCGACCTGTAGATCAGCCGCGGCTGCCGACACCTCGGGAGTACCGGAGAAGGGCGTGCCCGCAAGAAAGCGCCTACGGGTCAGTCAACCCACCGCAGAGAGAGGAAAACCGAATGCGATCCAAGATTCTCATGACCCTTGCCACTTTGATGGTACTGATGTTGCCGCAGACCCTTTTCGCCCAGGATGTCGTCGCCGCTCCTGGCGTGGAGAAGATCAACAGAGAGCTGCTCTCTCGCCTGCAGAACAGCCGTAGCAAAGAGATGCATCGGGTGATCGTCACCTTGGCGCCCCTCGACACCGCCGCTGAGCGAGCCACCGCTTTCACCAGCGCCGCTCGGGAACTCAGCTTGCAGGCCAACATCACTCGCGCCCAAGACGCGGTCCTGCGCAGCCAACGGCGCGGCGATTTGCAGGTGCTTCACCGCTACCAGACGGTTTACGGTTTCTCGATGCTGGCGACCGACGCCGCCATCCTCGACCTGGCCTCGAACAGCGCTGTCGAGCACCTGGAACTGATGCCGATGCATCACAAGATGGACGCCCAAGCCCACGCCATCACCAACGTCGACAATGTTCACTCAAACGGCACCACCGGCGCGGGAGTCACCATCGCCATCATCGACGACGGCATCGACCACGACCACGCCGCCTTCGGCGGCTCGACGGCGTGGCCCAACGCCAAAATCCTCGGCGGCTTCGACTTCGCCGACAACGACTCGAACCCCCGCATCGACTGCACCAGCCAGAGCCACGGCACCGCCACCACCGGCGTCGCCACTGGCAATGGCGGCGGCATCATCGGTTCGGCCAAGGGCGCCAAAGTGGTGTTCCTGAAGATCCAGTCGGCTTCGATCTGCGGCCAGAGCGGTCTCGACGGCGACATCATCGGCGCCATCGACTGGGCGGTCGCCAACCGCAACACCTTCTCACCGGCGATCAAGATCATTTCGATGAGCCTCGGAGGCGGCCTCTTCTCCGGCAATTGCGACAGCTCCAGCTCGGCCTACGCCACCGCGGTGAACAACGCAGTCAACGCCGGCATCACCGTCGTTGCCGCCTCCGGCAACGACGGCTCGGCGAGCCAGATTTCTCGCCCAGCTTGCCTGTCGGGGGCAATCGCCGTCGGCGCCACCTACGACGCCAACATCGGCGGCGCCAACTTCGGTATCTGCAACGACACCACCACCTCCGCCGACCTGGTGACTTGCTACTCCAACAGCAACGCTTCGATCGACATCTTGGCGCCTTCGCATTGCGCCCTCACCGCCCAGGCCGGTGGCGGTCAGAACACCTGCTTCGGCGGCACGTCCTCAGCCACCCCCTACGCTGCCGGCGTCACCGCGCTGCTCTATGAGACGGACTCCGTCCTGACCCCGAGTGAGGCACGCTCGACCTTGAGTTCAACCGGCGTTGCGATCAGCGACCCGAAGAACAGCATTAGCAAACCGCGGGTCGACGCTGAGGCAGCGGTGGCCGCGGCTGGTGGTGGTGGCGGAACCGCCGCCCTAACCAATGGCGTGACTGTCTCCAGTCTCAACGCCAGCACCGGCAACGGCCTGTCCTTCACCCTGGCGGTGCCGGCGGGCGCCTCCGATCTGGTCTTCCAGACTTCCGGCGGTTCCGGCGACGCCGACCTCTACGTTAAATTCGACAGCGCGCCGACTACCGCCAATTACGACTGCCGTTCTTGGGCCACGGGCAACACCGAGACCTGCACTTTCGCCGCGCCGAGCGCCGGCACCTACTACGTGCTGCTGCACGCCTACAGCAGCTACAGCGGCACCTCCCTGACCGGCAGTTTCACCCCTCCCGGTAGCGGTGCCCCCTGCACTGGCTGCGACCAGTATTCAGGGAGCCTCTCGGGCACCGGCGATTCGGACGTGCAGCCCAACGGCAATTACTACTTCTCCGGCAGCTCGGGCACCCACCATGGCTGGCTCGAGGGCCCAGGCGCGGCCGACTTCGATCTCGAGCTCTATCGCTGGACCGGCAGCTGGACCAAGGTCGCCTCATCGGCCAGCGCCAGCTCTTCGGAAGAGATCAGCTACAACGGCGCCTCGGGCTACTACTACTGGAAGATCCTCTCCTACAGCGGCGGCGGCGGCTACGACTTCTGGCTCGACCGTCCTTGAGAGAGCAGTAGACAACTAGCCTATTAATCGAAAAGCCCGCCCACCCCTATCGGGTCGGCGGGCTTTTCTTGTGCAAAGGGCGATCAGCGCCGCGTCTGGGCGGCGGGGAGGTCTTTGCGCCGGGCGAAGACCAGCCGCCGGCCATCTTCGAAGCGCAACCTCAAGTGGTCGGTTTCGGACACGCCGCGAGACTAGCAGGTTCTCCCACACCCCCGACCCGACGAGACCAATCCGAGATGCTGATAGGCTGGTCTTCATGGAAGCGATCCGCCAGCAGCGATGGACCTGGGACGACTACCGTACCTGGAACGATGACCAGCGCCGCGAGCTGATCGATGGCGAGCCCTACTGCATGTCGCCTGCTCCAAGCAGTCGGCACCAAGTGATCGCGGTCGATCTCGTCGTACTACTGGCCCAACATTTCAAAGACAAGGTCTGCCGGCCGTTGGTCTCACCGATCGACGTCAAATTGACGGCAAACGACATCGTTCAACCGGATCTGCTAGTGGTCTGCGATCCGTCACAGATCCACGAGACTCACATCGAAGGACCACCTGCGCTGATCGTGGAGATTCTCTCACCCTCTTCCGGACGCCACGACCGAGTGCGCAAGCTGAATCTCTACGCCCGCTCTGGCGTTGCTGAATACTGGCTGATCCAGCCCTACCCGGCGGTGGTCGAAGTACTACGGCTGGATGGCGACAGCTACCGCATCGCTGGTGTCTACACTGACCGCGATCACCTCTACAGCCCCACCTTCCCTGAATTGACCCTGGACCTGGCCGAGGTATTCACTCTGCCGGTTCCCATCGCGGAACGGATCGATGAGATCCGTGAGTCCCTGCCACCGCCCTACGACTCAGGAACGGTCGGAGCTTAGTGCCCCTTTTCCGCAAACCGACCACCAGCACAGGCTAAGGCATACCGAGGACAACTGTTTTTCATCTCCGCTCCTACCTTCTCGGCTTGCTCTTGCTCTACCTGCTGGCCCCATCTGCCCAAGCGCAGAGCCCGGCCGCCGCTGTCGCCCCCGAGCACGGCTCTCTGTTGATCGCTGGTGGCGCGGTGAGCGACCCGGCGATCTACCAACGTTTCCTGGACCTCGCCGGTGGCCCCGATGCGTCGATCGTGGTCATTCCCACCGCTGGCGGCCAAGAGATCTACGATCAAAGCTGGCCTGGGCTAAGCACTTGGCGCCAAGCAGGTGCAACAAATCTGACGGTATTGCACACCACGCAGCGAAAAGTGGCGATGAACACCGCCTTTGTTGCACCGTTGAAAAAGGCCAGCGGAGTGTGGTTTTCCGGCGGCCGTCAGTGGCGACTGGCCGATTCCTACCTCGGTACTCGAGTGCATCAAGAAATCCTGGAATTGCTCGATCGTGGCGGCGTGGTAGGCGGTTCTTCAGCCGGCGCCACTATCCAAGGCTCGTATCTGGCACGCGGCGACAGCCACACCAATACGATCATGATGGGCGATCACGAAGAAGGCTTGGGGTTGCTGAAAAACGTCGCCATCGATCAGCATTTGCTGGCTCGCAACCGACAGTTTGATCTGCTGGAGATCGTTCGAGCCAAGCCTGAGCTACTCGGCATCGGTCTCGATGAGAACACCGCCATCGTGGTGCAAGACGGCCTCTTTGAGGTCATCGGCCAAAGCTACGTCGCGATCTACGACAGTCAGCGCCAGATCGACACCGGGGGCTCGTTCTACTTCCTCGCCGCGGGTGATCGCTTCGACCTCTCCAGCCGCCAGCCCTACCGCTTCAACCGCCGCCTGGAACCCCTAGAACGCGTGGTCGAGCGCCAGACCCTGCTCGAAGCCAAGCCTTGAGCGCAAAGTTCTGAACGGAATCCGCGACCACTTTTGGCATATCGAATCGCGACCATATGGGCTGATAGGCTCTTGGCCATGGAAACCGCGCGGCAAGATCGATGGTCGTGGGACGACTATCGCAGCTGGAACGACGATCAGCGCTGGGAGCTGCTCGACGGCGAGCCCTACTGCATGTCACCCGCTCCGGCCAGCCGGCATCAAGCGATCGCCCTCGATCTCGGCGCACTCCTCACCCAACACTTCAAGAGTAGAGCCTGCCGACCGTTCATCGCACCGATCGACCTCAAGCTGACGGCTCACGACATTGTGCAACCGGATCTGTTAGTGGTCTGCGACCCCTCACAGATCCGCGAGACCCACATCGACGGGCCACCAGCACTGGTGGTGGAAATCCTCTCGCCCTCGTCCGGGCGCCACGACCGGGTGCGCAAACTGGGCCTCTACGCCCGCTCCGGTGTCACCGAATATTGGCTGATCCAGCCCTACCCAGCGGTGGTCGAGGTACTTCGATTAGATGGCGACAGTTACCGCATCGCTGGCGTTTACACCGACCGCGACCTCCTCCTCAGCCCCACCTTCCCCGAGCTGACCCTAGACCTGTCCGAGATCTTCACCCTGCCGGTGCCCGCCGAGGAACGGATCGACGAGGTCCGCGAATCTCCACCGCCGCCCTACACGGCCGCGGTGGAAGTCTAGGTTCGGGTCGGGCCAGCTGTCGCTCTACTGCTCTTACCGCCCCGCTTCAACCGCCGCTTTCCAGAAGTCGAGATGGGCGCGCGGGATGCCTTGCGGCCGAGAAAAATGGTGTGCCGCACACCACCCCGCTGGTGGCCGCGGGCGTTGATCGACCGAGCCTCGAAGCCAGCTTTACGCAGCCGCTTGACGAATTTCGGATCCTCCTGCGCCGACCACACCGCCAGCACTCCCTCGGGTCGTAGCAGCTGGTGGATTCGCCTCAGCCCATCCTCGCCGTAAAGCCGGCCGTTGGAATTCAGGCACCAGGCCGCCGGGCCGTCGTCGACGTCGAGCAAGACAGCATCGTACTCTTGCTCACCCGCCAACGACTCCCAAACATCGCCCAGCTGCACCCGCACCCGGCGGTCGGCGAGCAGTTGCCCGTGCAGCTCGACCAGGTAGCGGCGCTGCCACTCGACCACTTCGGCAAAGTACTCCACGACGACGATCTCGGCCAATACCGGCAGCAGATCGAGTGCCGCGCGCAGGGTAAAACCTAGGCCAAGCCCACCGATCAGCATCCGCGGCGCCCGGCGTTGGGGCAGATGCTCGCAGCCGAGTTCAGCCAACCGGCGTTCAGAATCAGGCTGCCGAGTCGACATCAGCTCCTCGCCGTCGAGGTAGACGAAGAAATCCTTACCACGACCGTGCAAAGTCAGATCCTGGCCGTCGGGAGTGGTAACGCTAGCGAGTTTCTGGAAAATCTGCATAGCGAGCTTACCGACCGGGCCGAGAGATTTCCGCATCGTCCTTGCGGCTCACTGTCCGAGCGGCAGCCCGGTAACCCTCGATCACTGCACTAGACGGCACTACGGGTTCCAGCCGTCCAGCCTGATAGGCCGCGAGGATCTCGTTCTCGTCTGGATCCAGATCAGGCATGGCAATAGCTCCTTGCTGGACAAGTACCGTAGATTCTGGCCGCCTGGCTCAAAACGTCCCCCCGAGTTCCTTTTGCTGGCGGTATTGCAACTCATAGAGCTTATGGTAGATGCCGCCGAGTTCGATCAGCTGGCGGTGGGTGCCTTGCTCGCGCATCCTTCCCTTGTGCAGCACCAAGATGCGGTCGGCGCGACGGATGGTAGACAGGCGGTGAGCGATCACCAGGCTGGTGCGGCCAGCTAGCAAGCGCTCCAAAGCTGCCTGGATAAGCTGCTCGGTCTCGGTGTCGATCGAGGCAGTGGCCTCGTCGAGGATCAGCACTCGCGGATCGAAGGCCAGGGCACGGGCAAAGGCGATCAGCTGCTTCTGCCCCACCGACAGCCCTGCGCCACGCTCGCGAACCGGCGCGGCAAAACCCTCCGGCAAACGATCGATAAAGGCCAGCGCACCCACCTCGGCCGCGGCCTGGCGTAGGCGATCTTCACTGATCGAGGCCTCGCCCAGCCGGATATTGCTGCCGATGTCGCCGGAAAACAGGAAAACCTCCTGCAAAACCATGCCAATGCCGGCGCGCAGCCGCGCCAAATCCCAACGCCGTACATTGACCCCATCGACCCGAACGGCGCCCTCATCGACATCGTAGAAGCGCAGCAGCAGATTGGCCAGAGTGCTCTTGCCGGCACCGGTGTGCCCGACCACGGCAACCATCTCTCCGGGCTCGATGCGCAGGGAGATATCCCGCAATACCGGCTCGCCAGCTCGGTAGGAGAAGTTCACCCGGTCGAATTCGATCGCCCCCTCTATGGCCGGCGGACTGTAGGCGTCGGTGGGAGTGGTGATCAGCGATTTACTATCCAGCAGCTCGAAAATCCGTTCCGAACTGGCCATCGCGCTCTGCAAGATGTTGTATTTGTCGGAGAGGTCGGCAAGAGGCTGGTAGAAGCGCTGAGCGTATTGCAGAAAAGCCACCAGCGCCCCCAACGACAAAATCTTGCCCATCACCTGCAAACCGCCGTACCAAACGATCAGCCCAAGACCGATCGCGGTAACCAGTTCGACCGCCGGGTAATAAACAGCGTAGTAGCCAATAGCTTGCACGTTGACATCGCGATGCTGACCGTTGATCTCAGCGAAGGCGGCTGCCTGGCGGCGCTCGCGGCCAAACAGCTGCACCACCGCCATGCCGCCGATGTGCTCCTGCAAGAAAGCGTTGATGGCGGCGATCTTGACCCGCACCAGGCGGTAGCTCTGCCGGGCGCGAATCTTGAACCAGAAGGTCAGCGCCAATAGCAACGGCAAGATGGAGAAACTCACCAGGGCCAGCTTCCAACTCAGCAAGAAGAGCATGGTAACGATGCCGAGAAGCAGAAAAATATCGCCAAAAACCGACACCAGACCGGCAGTGAAGAGTTCGTTGAGAGACGCCACGTCGGTGGTGGCACGGGTCACCAGGCGGCCAATCGGTCGCCGATCGAGAAACGCCACATCGAGACGCTGTAGGCGAGTGAAGATGTCTCGTCGCAGGTCGCGCATGATCAGCTGCCCCATCAATTCCATCACATAGGCCTGCCAGAACAGCACCACGAAGATCAGCGCCAAGGCCACCAGGTAGACCCCGGCCATCAGCGTGACTCCGGCCAGAGGATCCGTCGGCAAGCCCGCCGCCAACAGCTGCTCACCAAGCCACTGTGACAGTGGCGAGGCCCCGTCCCGTCCTCCGAACGGCTGAATGAACAGGTCGAGGGTCACCGCGGTGACCAGCGGCCCCACCAACTGCAGCAGCGACGACAGCACGATCAACACTACAGCCGTCGCCGCCATGCCGCGGTAGGGACGCAAATAGACCAGCAGACGGCGCATCAGACGAGCGTCGTAGACCTTACCCACCGCGCTTTCTTCCTGAATCGTCGCCTGCTCCACCATAGCCGCCGCACCTTACCGCAATGAACTACCGCAGATCGACGGTCGCGAGGGCCTTCCTCAGCTGCCCGCTTTGCGTGCTGCCGGCCATCGTATAGACTTCCATCGATTGAGACACTGCGGGTGCCAGCCGCAAGGCGTGCGCCTGGAGCGACTCGATTCCAAGGAAGCTCTACAAAATCTAAGTTTGCTCGAAGAGGATTCGATGCGCTATCGAGCCCAGTTCAAGGGGATCCGACCGTGGCGACGCTGAATGCCCTACTCAAGAGTATGGTCGAACAGGGGGGCTCTGACCTCCACTTGACCATCAATTCGCCGCCACAGATCCGCGTCGACGGCAAGCTGACGCCGCTCAACCTGCCGCCCCTGAAGCCCACCGAGTGCAAGCGGTTGGCCTACTCGATCCTCACCGACTTGCAGAAACACCGTCTGGAAGAGGATCTGGAGATTGACTTCTCCTTCGGTATTCGCGGCCTGTCTCGCTTTCGTGCCAATGTCTTTCACCAGCGCGGCGCGGTGGCGGCGGTGTTTCGCACCATCCCCTACCAGATCCGCACTTTTCGTGAACTCGGCCTGCCCTCGGTCGTCGAGCGCATCTGCGAGAAGCCACGCGGGTTGGTGCTGGTCACTGGCCCCACTGGCTCGGGCAAGACCACCACACTGGCGGCAATGCTCGACAAGGTCAACCGCGAGCGCCACGAGCACATCATCACCATCGAAGATCCGGTCGAGTATCTGCACGAGCACCAGAGCTGTCTGGTCAATCAGCGCGAGCTGCACGCCGACACCCACAGCTTCTCGAACGCGCTGCGCGCTGCTTTGCGCCAGGATCCTGATGTGGTGCTGATCGGCGAGATGCGCGATCTCGAGACCGTCGAGTCGGCGCTGCGCATCGCCGAGACCGGTCACTTGACCTTCGCCACCCTGCACACCAACTCGGCGGCGCAGACCATGAACCGGATCATCGACGTCTTTCCGGCGCACCAGCAATCACAGATCCGAGCACAGCTATCGTTGGTGCTTGAAGGCATCCTCTGTCAGGCCCTGCTGCCCCGCTCCAACGGCACTGGCCGGGTAATGGCGATGGAGATCATGATACCGACAGCGGCGATCCGCAACTTGATCCGTGAAGACAAAATCCATCAGATCTACGGCATGATGCAGACCGGCCAGTCGACGCACGGCATGCAGACCTTCAACCAATCGCTGGCTTCGCTCTATTTCAAGCGGCAAGCGACGCTTCAAAGTGTCCTCGGCAGATCGAGCAGCGCCGAAGAACTCCAAGACATCATTTCGCGCGGACCCGCCGCGCTCAATCCGAATCTGCAGTCGCCACAGGCGGCGGCAAGCGCGAGGAGGTAGTCGATGGCGAGCTTCGTCTGGAAGGGCCGAACCACAGCCGGCAAGATCGAACAAGGTGTGTTGGTGGCGGACTCCCGCGACTCCGCCGGCGCCATCTTGCGCCGCCAACGTATCCAGGTCACCAGCTTGCGCGAGAAAGAGCGCCGCATCCCACTGTTGCCGAAGTTTGGCGGCAGCGTCAACTCTAAGTCCCTGGCGATCTTCACCCGTCAGTTCTCGGTCATGCTGGATGCCGGCCTGCCGCTGGTCCAATGCCTGGAGATCCTCGGCGCGCAAGAAGAGGACAAGCGCTTCAAGGAGATCATCAACTCGGTCCGCACGGACGTCGAGAGTGGCACCTCCCTGGCCGAAGCGATGAAGCGCCATCCCGCAGCGTTCGATAACCTCTACGTCAACATGATCGCCGCTGGCGAAGCTGGCGGTATCCTCGACATCATCCTGCAACGCCTGTCGACCTACATCGAGAAGTCGGTGAAGCTCAAAGGACAGGTGAAAGCCGCTTTGATTTACCCGGTAACGGTCATCGTCATCGCCGCCGGAGTGGTGTTCATCATCTTGTGGAAAGTCATCCCGACCTTCGAACAACTGTTCGCCGGCCTCGGTGCGCGGCTGCCCTACCTGACCCGCGTGGTGGTGGCGGCCAGTGAATTCGTCGGCTCCTATGCGGTTTGGATAATCCTCTTTATCGTGCTGTCCTCGGTCGCTCTGAGCCAATGGCACAAGACCTACCGTGGGCGGCGAATGATCGACGCCGCTTCGCTGCGCATTCCGATTATCGGCATGCTGCTGCGCAAGATCGCCATCGCCCGCTTTTGCCGCACCTTGGCGACCTTGACCTCGAGCGGCGTGCCGATTCTCGATGGCTTGGAGATTACCGCCAGGACCTCGGGCAATGCGGTGATCGAAGACTCGGTGATGAGTGTCCGCAAGAGCGTCGAAGAAGGCAAGACGATCAGTGGACCCCTTGGAGAAACCAAGGTCTTCCCGCCGATGGTGGTGCAGATGATCGGCGTCGGCGAGCAGACTGGTGCCCTCGATCAAATGCTGTCCAAGATCGCTGATTTCTACGAAGAAGAGGTCGACACCGCGGTCGCCGGCTTGATGAAACTGATTGAACCGTTAATGATCGTCTTCCTCGGTGTCGTCATCGGTGTCATCGTCACCGCCATGTACCTGCCGATGTACTCATTGATCTCGCAGATCGGCTAGCAAATACGACCGGCGCGCTCCGTCCGGCGCCGGTCTAGGAGCCTCCTTGCCAGAGCTCGACAAGAAGCTCCGCCTGCTGATTGCCTACCGCGTGCTGGTAGTGCTCAGCATTGCTCTACCCTACTTTCTTTACCAAGCCAGCATCTTTCCTTCACGCGCCGCCAAAGCCACCGCCCATGCCGCGGGCGTGGTCCGGAGCGAGGGACCGGAGCAAGCTGGCGCCGCCGCCGAACAGCCGCTCGAAGGACCGCCAGAGAGGACCGCGGCCAGCGGTTTCTATGGCGCTATGGCGCTCGACACTCGACAAGGGCAAGCCCTGCGCTTCGTCATTGCTCTTGTGTCGATTCAAACCCTGCTTTACATTGCCATATCGCGCCTGATGCCAGCCCGGCACGCCTTGCAGGCCTACCTCCAGTTTTTTGGCGATTTATTGCTGATTACCCTATTGATTCCCCGCCTTGGCGATCCCGCGGGTAGCTTCTCGATCCTCTATCTGGTGACCATCAGTGTTGCGGCGGTGATCCTGCGCCGCTCGGCGGCGCTGTTCGTCGCTGGCGGCGCCATGCTGATGTTCAGCGCCATGCTGATTCTATTGGCGAGCCCCTTCGCGGACGCGCTGCCGATCCACTTGGCCGGTTTCTACGGCCCCTTCGAGATGCTGAGCAAAGTCGAGCTGAGCAAGACACTACTGACCCATTTTGGCGGTTTCTTCGGCGTCGCCGTGCTGACTTCCTACCTGGCCCAAAACGTCGCCCGAGCCGAGGAACAGCTGCATGAAAAACACCTTCGCTTAGAAGCTCTACAACGCCTCCACCGCGACATCGTACAGTCGGTCTCGAGCGGCTTGATCACCACTGATCTGAGCGGACGCATCACCAGCCTGAACCGCTCTGGTGGCGAGATCCTAGGCACCATAGAGAGTGAAGTACTAGGCCAGCCAATCACCTCCACCGGCCTGTTCGACAGCGCTCTCTGGCACCGCCTGACCCACACCGAGCAAGCGAATCAACGCACCGAGGTCGAACTAAACCGCGATGGCGAAACCACTTACGTCGGCTACCATCTGAACCACTTGCGCGACCCCGAGGGTGCCGGGCGGGGCTTTAGCTTGATATTCCAGGACTTGTCGCAACACCGCAAGATGCAAGAAAGACTGCGGATCAGCGACCGAATGGCGGCAGTCGGCGAGATGGCGGCCGGCCTAGCCCATGAGGTGGGCAATCCGCTGGCGGCGATCTCGGGCTCGGTGCAGATGATGGCCGCTTCAGAGGACACGGACCCAGCCCGTCGCAAACTGCTCGAAATCACCCTCAGAGAGAGCCAGCGGCTGGACCGCACGGTTAAGCAGTTCCTCAAGTTCGCCACCCCGCGCGAACGCCACCCAACCCGCTTCGACATCGCCAGGCTGCTGGTTGAAGAGATTGCCTTGCTCAGCAACAGTGACGAGATTGACGAGCGGCACCGTATCGATGCCGTCATGAATCCGCGCAGCGCCATGGTAACCGCCGACCCGGACCAGATCAGTCAGATTTTCTGGAACCTGGCCCGCAACGCGCTCAAGGCAATGCCCGACGGCGGCACTCTGACGGTGAGTGGGCGCCTGCAAGAGGACCTTTACCAGATCGAGTTCAGCGACACCGGCAGCGGAATGACACCCGAAGAGCGCACCAATCTGTTCCACCCCTTCAAGTCGTTTTTCGATGTAGGCTCGGGCATCGGCATGGCTATTGTTTACCGGATCGTCGAAGAACACGGCGGCGCCATTCATATTGACAGTGAGCCCGGCAGGGGTTCCGTCATCCGTGTCGATCTGCCGGCCAGAACGAGTCCCAAGACCTGAAATGAAGAGGTAAAGGCGTTGAAAGCTCGGATCCTGATTGTTGACGACGAGGCCAGTCTCCTCGAATTTCTGCACCTGCTGTTCGAGGAGGAGGGCTACAGCGTATGCCCTGCAGGCTCGGTCAAGCAGGCACGCCAGCGCATCACCGAAGATAACTTCGATCTGGTGCTCTGCGACATCTTGATGCCAGACGGCAATGGCCTCGAATTGCTGCGCGAAATCAAGGAAGTATCACCCTCGACAGCGGTGATCATGATGACCGCCTACACCTCCACCAAATCAGCGATCGAGGCGATGAAACTCGGCGCCTACAACTATCTGTCGAAACCGTTCGATGTCGAAGAACTCAAGGTTGTTGCCCAGCAAGCGCTGGAGAAGACCGGCCTCGAAGCCGAGAACGTCTACTTGCGGCGCGAACTCGAGCAGCGGTATCAGTTCTCCAACATCATTGGCCGCAGCCCGAAGATGCAGGAGATCTTCTCGCTCATCGAGCGGGTCGCGAAGACCCACTCGACGGTCTTGGTGGGCGGTGAGTCGGGCACCGGTAAGGAGCTGATCGCCCGCGCCATTCACTTCTCCGGACCACGGGCCAACGACCGTTTCCTGTCGATCAACTGCGGCGCACTGCCCGAAAACCTGCTCGAATCAGAGCTATTCGGGCACGAGAAGGGCGCTTTCACCGGCGCCGTACGAGAGAAGAAGGGTCTGTTTCAAGAGGCCCATCAAGGAACCCTATTCCTCGACGAAATCGGCGAGATGTCGCCGTCGATGCAGGTGAAACTGCTGCGAGTACTGCAAGAGAAAAAGATCCGGCGGGTCGGCGGCAACGAGGAAGAGGCGATCGATGTGCGGATCATCGCCGCCACCAACCGCGATCTTGAAGAACGTATCGCCGAAGGCAATTTCCGCGAAGACTTGTTCTACCGCATCAACGTCATCCCCATTCGGCTGCCACCCCTGCGCCAGCGACGCGAGGACATTCCGTTGTTGGCGGAATTCTTCATCGACAAATACTCGCGCGAACTCGGCTTGGCAACGAGACCGATCTCGATGGCTGCTCTCCAGGTGCTGGAGGGTTACGACTGGCCCGGCAACGTGCGTGAACTCGAGAATACTGTTGAACGCGCACTGGCCCTATCGACCTCCGAAACCCTGACCACCAAAGACCTGCCGATCAACATCCTGTCGAAGAATCAGCGCCCCGCAGAGGCTCTGGAGTTGCCCGAAGAGGGCCTCGACCTCGAATGCTATCTCGACAACATTCGTGGCCAGTTGATGGGCCTGGCCTTGGATCGTTGTGGCGGCGTGCAGACCCAGGCTGCCCAGCTCTTGGGAATGACCTTTCGTTCCTTTCGCTACTACGCAAAGAAACTTGGTCTGACCGGCGTCGCTGCCGACTCCGGCAGTGAAATAGAGTATCCCGCACCAGCCAAGTGAAGCTCATCGCCGCGCGAACCGGCGCGGCACGGGGGCCGTCAGCGCGCCTTTCTTGCTCGTAGCAGTCGCTGCTGGCAAATTGCGGATGGCGTGATGTTGTAGGGCAGCAATTCGCGCCTAGTCTAGTAGCAGCATTTGAGCCATCTCTGAGACAATCTACCCCTGAGACCTAGAGCAGTGACCACCGCTCCGCACCCGGCAAAGAACCGGGGCGGCGCCGCAATGGCGCAGCTGGAGAGTCTCTTCGCAAAGGAGGAAGACCATGCCTTACCTGTCTCTCGCTACTAGTTCGCCGTCAAGCTGCCATCGATCAGCTGCCGTGATTGGAGCCCTTCTGCTGACCTTGACTCTCGGCCCGGCCCACCTCGGCGCTCAACCTTACCTCGCCGAGATCCTCGAAGCCCAGGCCCTCGACAACGACCTCGAGGTTTGGCTGGTGTGGCTCTCGGGCGCCGTGCAGGACGGCAGCGAGTTGGTCGCTCGCCACGAAGACGGAAGCAAGATCCTCGCCGTACCTATCACCACGATCCCCATTCAACAGGACGGGAACGAAAGCCCTGGCACCCCGTTGGCCCGCACCACCACCAGCAAGCCCGTGTTGGCACCCAGCAAGCAAACCCCCGACTTGATCACCGAACCTCAAGCCGTGCCCTATGTACTGCCCAACCTGCTAGGGCTGACCCTCCAGACGCATCTGGATCTGACGGTCGAGGACGGTCAGGGCAACAGACTGAGCCCAGTCTTGCCGATCATTGTCGGCCTGGTAACCGGTCCCAATGGCTGTGACAAGGAGGTACAATCCGGCATCGACACCAACGCCGTGTTAATCAGCCAAGCGCTGAGCGAGGTGCTCGACACCTACCCTTACTACGATCTACTGCAGGACCTACAAGAGATCGAGAGTAGCTACCCGGAACTTAGCTGCGACATCGAGAATTTGCAGACCTACCTGCTGCGCCTTCTCTCCCAGATGGGCAAGCTGGATCCCAGCGCCGACGGCAAACTGGCTTGCACCTACTTTTGGCAAGCCATGCTGAGCGGCAACCTCGAAAATCGGCCGATTTATCGCGGTCCCTACAGGCCCTCTCCAGATTTCGTGCACGACATCATGCCGGGCTTCGCCGAGGTCGGCGGCTACGAAGCCAGGTCACCACACTGCGTCACAGCTCGGGCACAGGGCAGGGAAGACAGCCCGAACGGCGGTGCGGAGATCTTCTATGAAAGCGAGTCGGCCGACCTGCAGCTGAACGTTCATTTCGCCACTCGCCGCTGGACCGGTAGCCAGGACATCTGCGGTACTTGCGCTGGATCGGTGCTCTACGGCGCCGCCTATTCGGCCTCGACCCTCGCCCTGTTGGATCAGACCTTCGGCACGGGCACCGCCTCCGCCAGCACCACACAGACGGTCACTTTCTTGACTGACGCCAACCTGGTTTCGAGCGTGACCGTCGCCGCCGAAGTGAGTTCCACCCCACCTTTGGGTGATTTCGACTACGAACTGTCCACCAAGGCTACTCGCGCGCCGGCGGTCTCCCAACCCGCCCAAGGCACCCTCACCGTGACCGCCACCTCCAGCTCCAGCTCTACAACCCTCGCCACGGCCGAGTACCGACTCGACTACTTCTGGCTGATCAAGGCCGAGGCCAGCTGCGCGGCCTTGCCGGTGGTGGACATGACAATGAAATCGGTGCCGCTCGAGTACCACGGGGCCATCGACCCCGCCGGCGGTGGTACCCGGATCAAGCTACAACGCTATCCCTAGGCTGCTTCCTGCTGCCAGCCAGCGGCGATAGGGAGCGGCGGCCAACGGTTCGCCGCTCCCCTCGTAGAGTTCCGCCAGGCCTTCGGCCAGCAGCCGCTGAGCTGGCGAGATCTGCCGTGTCGACGGCTCCGAATCCACCTCCAGATCGGCAGCGATTTCCCGCAAACCCCCGCGCAGCAGAGCCGCTGCCGGCTCGGACTTGCCCGAACCGATCAGACAATGGGCTAGCGCTCCCAGCGCCTCAGCGATGGCCAGTGGGCCAGCACCCGCGGCACGGCGTAAATTGACTGCTTCGCGCAGCAGACCCTCGCCGCCTTCGAACTCCTGGCGACCGGCCTCGAAACGACCAAAATCGAGCAAAAATCGGCCGGCCCAGAATTCTGGTAGCCGGTTTTGGCGATGCCAGGCGAGCACCCGCTCATAGAGGACCGAGGCGGCCCGGTCTTGATGCAGTGCCGCCAAGGCGTTGGCCAGGCTGTGACTGGTGCCGATGGTGTCTCGATGCTCAGCCCCCAAGACCTTCCGCTAGATTCCCAAGGCCCGCTCCAGGATCTCGGAGGCTTCGTCGTAACGACCACTGTCGACCAACAACGAACCGAGGTTGTGCCAGGCGGCAGCAATGTCCGGGTGAAACTCGGAGAGCGTCTCTTGCTTCAGCGTCAGCAGTTCGCGATACAACTTCTCGGCTTCGCCGAGGCGCCCCTGGTCGTGGACGATCACCGCCAGATTGTTGAGCGTCGTCACCGTATCGATGTCCTCGTCGCCGAGTTGTGAACGCTGGATGGCCAACGCTTCGCGGGTCTGGGACTCCGCCAGATCAAGGTCGCTTGAGCGGACGATGGCCGCCAAACTGCAAAGGTTGCGGGCGGTTTTCGGGTGATTTGGACCCAGTACTCGGCGACGGATGTCCAAGGATCGTTGCAGTAGGCGCCGAGCCTCCTCCTCATGACCGAACTCGTGGTGCAAGGCGCCATAGGCATTCAAGGCATCAGCGGTTTGGCGAGATCGCTCGCCATAGAGCTCTCGCGCCATCTCGAGAGCTCTTTCAGCTAGTGGCATGGCTGCTTCATAGGCTCCCATGCCACGGTAGATCCCCTGCAACGTCGACAATAGCTGGAGTTGCACTCTAGGCTTTCCTCCGAGCTCCAGATCGAGTCGGGCGACACCGCGCTCGAGCATCTCAACCGGCCCCAAAGGCTCGCCGCCGACCTCGTGCGGATCGGCCGATTCAAACACCGATTGCAGGTAGGCCACCGCCGCCTGCGCCTGGTCGCGTTCTCTGGCCAAGCGCACAGTGAAAAAAGTCAACTGACCCGCCAGCAACAGACTCAGCACACCAGCCACCACCAGCCCGGTGCGATGGCGACGGAGGTACTTCTGCAACCTGTACGCCATCGTCGCCCGCCGTGCCCGCACCGGCAACCCTTGGCAGTGACGGCGGATGTCGGCGGAGAGTTGCTCGACGGAGCCGTAGCGCCGCTCCGGCTCCTTGCGCATCGCTTCGAGCACGATGTTGTCCAGGTCACCAGTTAGACGGCGTCGCAAAAGCCGCGGTTCGAGCGGCGGCCGAGCCATTCGCGAGGAATCGAAGTCGCTGCTGGCGCGAGCGATCTCGGTACTCTCTTCAGGCAGGCCGATGACCGTGCTGGGACGTTCAGGCTCGGTCTCGCAGATCGCCCGCTCGAGCTCTCGCGGATGGTCGCTATTCAGCCGGTAAGGCAGCTGCCCGGTGAGCATCAGGAAGAGCAGCACTCCCAAGGAGTACACATCGCTAGTAGTGGTCAGGGGTAGGCCCAAGACTTGCTCCGGGCTGGCATAGCGCGGGCTCAGCAGCCGCATCCCTGGAGCGGTGCGAATCAGGCTCTCGACACCGGGCTCGGGACGCACCTCCTTGGCGATACCAAAGTCGAGCAGCTTGGGAACCCCCTCCCGGGTGACCAGGATGTTCGACGGCTTCAGATCACGATGTATGATCAGATTCTGGTGGGCGTAGTGCACCGCCGAGCAAACCAGCCGAAAGAGATCCAAACGGGCGACCACGCTCAGCCCATGGCGATCACAGAAGCGGTCAATCGGCAGACCGTCGATATACTCCATGACAAAGAAGGGCAGACCTTCCGCGGTGGTGCCGCCATCGAGCAAGCGAGAAATATTGGGATGGTCCAAGGAGGCCAAGATCTGCCGTTCCTGGCGCAGGCGGTTGAGGATGTCCTCGGTGTCCATGCCGCGACGAACCACCTTGATCGCCACCTGCATGCGAAACTGATCGTCATCGCGCTCACCCAGATAGACGGTCGACAGCCCACCACGGCCCAGTTCACGCAACACCCGGTAGGAGCCGATCTTCTTCGGCACCTCGGAGCCAAGTTCATCCGCGGCCAGTGCCAAGGTGTGGCGAATAACGTCTTCAAACCGCCCCTCGGCCTTGTCGCTCGCCTCGAGCAAGCCTTTGGTGCGGCGGTGCAGATCCACATCGTCACCACATTGCTGGGCGAGAAACCGTGGCCGTTCAGCGGCCGGCAGCTCGATGGCGGCATAGAAGAGGTCTTGCATCTGCTGCCAACGTTCTGGTGCCAGATGTGTTCTCGGCCTCTCGCCTCCCGGCTCTTTCGACTCTCCGTCCCTGCTCACGGTCTGACCTCCAGACTCTGCTGTGACGATCCCTGACGGCGGGTTTACCGTCCGGCAATCTTCTCATCCGTTGCCCCACAAACCACCACTCCGCACAAAGCAAAGGGAAAAATGCGGCAGTTGAACACCAGTTCGCTACTCGCCAAAAATCGACTGGTGTTGCCGCACCGATCCTTACGCCTACCTTAGTAGTGCAATAAATCAGAAGCCGAGCTGAGGGCAGGCTAGACCTTGATCACAAAGGAGAGAACGCATGCAAGACCAGAAACTGCAATATCGAGGACCCCATACCATCCTCCACTCCACCCCCTTACTGCTCTGCGGGCTGATCCTTGGCCTCCAGGTCGCCTGGCCGGCGGCAGCACTGCTACCACCCTCGGCGGCGGTCGAGATCGTCCGCGCCGTCGAGGCGCAAGCGGGCAGCAAGGACCTCCTCGCCGATCTGCTGTGGCGCCAGGACCCCGGAGTGCCTCTCTATCTGACAGCCAGAGAACTCGACGGCACGCCGATCAGCTCGACCCTCGTCGAGCCGACGAATAAGACCAGAGGCAAGGCTAAGCCTGGGAGTTCCGGCACCGTACCGGCGGGGACGCCGATCACCGAGACTCTGACAGCAGTGATTGGCGACATCGCCACCACCGGCATCCACATCCGCCTGACGGTGGAGACCGCGACGGGCGAGGTCTTCAGCAACCGCTACTCCTTCGTCATCGAGTGGGTGCCCACCTCCCAGGGTTGCGAAGGCCAGGTTTTCGGCCGTGCCGAGACGACAGCCGTTTGGATGGGCTACGAGCTCGACCTCCTTCTCGACGGAGCGACCTACAGCCACTTGGGAACCTACCTAGCGACTCTGCTGCTAGATGACAACCTAAATCCGGTGATCCGATGCCAGACCATCTCCTTGCAGACCGAACTCGCCCGCCTCGATGACGACAGCGAAACGACTAGCTGCGAGCATTTCTGGCAAGTCGTGGTTCTCGGCCAGCGAGCTGTCAATGAGTTCTACAACGGCCCCTTTCCAGACGGGCGGCCCCGATACGAGGAGGCGCCGGTTGGCTTTGTAGAGCTACTTGTCACGGAGAAAAACGCTGATCACTGCATCGACACGCTGGCGGTCGGCGATGGCGCCCAGGGTGGTGTCAAGTTCAAGGTGGCTCGGGTGACCGACGAGGCCCTCACCACCGAGTTCTCGGTGCGACGCTGGTTCGGCCCTGCGGCTTCCTGCAGCTGTGCAGGCGACATCGCGCAGTCAGCCCAGCTGACTGGCCTCATCTCGGCGCAAGCCACCAACATCGGCCTTGGCTCGGCAGGCGCTTGGGCAGGGGAAGATCTCTACTTCACCCTCGATGACCAGCTGATGCTCTTCGCACGGCGGACGGCGCTAGTGCAACCCGGCCCCTTGGCGGAAGCTGCCGACTTTGTCGACTTCACCCGCGAGGTGGTCACCGAGAACGCAGCCGCGCCCCAGACCGGTTCGCTCCGCGCTGTCGGCGGGGTGGTGACCGAGGCCACTGGCGACTCCTTCGCTCGCGCTGACTACCGCAGCACCTACGTCTGGCAGCAGGACGCCACTTCGAACTGCACCGTGCTCGACAACGTCTCATTGATCCTATCGCCGGGTGTGGACATCGCAACCCGAATCAAGCTTGAGCCCTACCCCTGATCAACCGACTCAGTGCGAGTCGTCGCAGGGCGCAGCCAGCGCCGCGGCAACTCGCTGGGTCCTTGGAGCAGTGCTACCGAGGTGGTGCCGTAGCACTGGCAAGCTGGCTTCGAGAGAGCGGCGGGCTTCCTCAGCGTCGCCTTGCCAACAGCGAGCTTGACCCAAGGCCGCATCGGCAAGCGCCTGCTCGAGGGAGCCTTCCATGCCCGCCGCGGCGAGCAGTGCCACCGCTTCCTCGAGCAGCTCGACCGCCTCCTTGAGAGTGCCCTTGGCGGTGAGGAAACCGCCAAAGTCGGTCAACAATCCAGCCGTCCAGGAGGCTGGTGGCCGGTGGGCTCGATGCCAGCCGAGAACGAGGCGATATAGCTCCTCGGCCCGCTGCTGTTGTCCCAACGCCTGGCACACCTTGGCCAAGGTGTGGCTGGTGCCGATGGTCTTCTGGTGCTGGCGCCCATAGAGACGGCTCTTGAGTTCCAACGCGGCCAGCAGATGGGTGCGCGCTTCCTCGTGCTTACCCCGCTCCGCCAACAGCCGGCCGAGGTTTTGATAGGCCACCGCCACGTCCGGATGATCCTGGTCAAAGACTTCGACTTTGACCCGCAGACCCTTGCGCAGCAGCTTTTCCGCTTGGTCGAGCTTGCCTTGCTCTTGCAGGATGATGCCGAGGTTGTTCTCAGAAGTGACGGTGTCGGGATGAGTCGGACCGAGCAATTCGGTCTGTCTCAAAAAAGCATCTCGCACTAACCTTTCGGCCTCCCCAAGCTCACCCACGGAAAACAAGATGGCCCCCAGATTCGACAGTGCCAAGACGAAGCTCCGCGGCGCCGCCGCCGCATGACGCTGCAAAATCGGCAACGCTTCTTCGAAAATGTCTCGGGCCGCCTCGCTATCTCCCTGGCGCGCTAAGACCAGAGCAACCTGAACCCGAGCGTTGGCCACCTCGAGACTATTCTCTGCGAAACGCTTCCGCTGTAGGCTCAAGGCCGCTCGCCAGACCCTCTCGGCTTCTTCCAGAGCGACAATATTGAAATAGATGTCGCCGCTGACCGTGAGCAGCTGCACCTGTATGTCGGGCTGATCGGCGAGTTCGTCAATACCCTCGATGCCACGGTCGAGAATCTGGCGAGCGCTCAGCTGCTCGCCACGGGCTTGCTCCGGGTCGGCATGCTTGAAAATGCCCACCAGGAAATCGACCACCGCCGTTTTCTGTCGCGCTACTTTTTGCGCCTGGTCGCGCTCGGCGGCCAGGCGGGCGGTGAAAAACACCACCAAGCTGGTGACCACCGCCACCAGGGTGGCCACTGCCGTTACCCCCGCGCTATGCCGGCGAGTGAATTTTTGCAGCCGATACCCGACGGTGTCAGGACGTGCCAAGACCGGCAAACCCGAGAGATGGCGGCGCAGGTCTTCGGCGAGCTGCTCCACCGAACCGTAGCGACGGTCGGTCTCCTTGCGCAGGGAAGTCAGGATTATGTTGTCGAGATCGCCACTCAGCTGGCGGCGGAGTTTGGCCGGCGACGACGCGGCAGTGGGAATTGCCGGCTGCGGCCCCTCCGCCTCGCCAGGACTCTCCCCCGTGGTCCCGTCGACCGTCGCGCTGGGACGCCGCGGCTCTACCTCGCAGATCAGACGTTCCAATTGACTTGGGTCACGGGTGGTCAAGTCATAGGGCAAGCGGCCGGTGAGCAGTTGGTAAAGCAGCACGCCGAGGGAGTAAACATCGGTTGCGGTAGTCAGAGGCAAGCCGCGAATTTGCTCCGGGCTGGCGTAGCGCGGAGTCAGCATCCGCAAGCCTGGCGCGGTGGGGTCCAGGGGCTCATTACTGGCCTCGGCCCGTAGAACCTTGGCGATGCCGAAATCGAGCAGCTTGGGGGTGCCGTTGGCGGTTACCAAGATGTTCGACGGCTTGAGATCACGATGAATGACCAAGCTGCGATGGGCAAAGTCCACCGCCGAACACACCTGCGCGAAGAGTTCCAGACGGCGGCGCACGGGCAGTCTTCGGCGATCGCAGAAACTATCGATCGGCTCGCCCTCGATGTACTCCATAACGAAATAGGGCAAGCCCTCCTCGGTGGTACCACCATCGAACAAGCGGGCGATATTGGGGTGGTCGAGGCTGGCCAGAATCTGACGCTCCTGACGCAGGCGGCGCAGGATGTCGTCGGTGTCCATCCCTTGGCGCACCACCTTGATTGCCACTCGCATGTGGAAGTGCTGATCGGCCCGTTCAGCCAGGTAGACCGTCGACAAGCCACCGTGCCCAAGCTCGCTCAGCACCCGGTAGGGGCCGATTTCCTTCAGTCCTTGGCTGCCAACTTCATCGGCGGCCAATGCTAAAGTGTGGCGAATGACGCTCTCGAAACGACCTTCGGCTTTGTCGTTCGCCCGCAGTAGGTCAAGGGCCCTCTGCCGCAAGTCCGCATCGCCGCTACATTGCTGATCGATAAAAGCCGGTCGCGCCGACGCTTCGAGTTCCAAAGCAGCGTAAAACAGCTCTTGCAGTCTCTGCCAACGCTCGGCATCGAGATCGCCAGCCACTGCTCAGGGGCTCGCCGCCATCGATTCGTTGTCGATCTCCTGATAGAGCCAGGCCTTGGCCATCTTCAGCTCGCGATCAACAGTGGACCGTGACAGCTCAAGCACCGCGGCGGTCTCCTGGATGGTCAAGCCGCCGAAGTAGCGCAGCTCGACGATCTTGCTCTTACGCTGATCGAACGAATCCAAGTCTTTGAGCGCGTCGTCCAACGCCACCAGATACCAGGCCGGCTGGGCCGCTATATGCGCATCGTCGAGTGGCAGGTCGGTGATCCCGCCACCCCGCTTGGCGGCCTTTCGACGGCGCGCGAAGTCGGTCAAGATACGCCGCATCATGCTCGCCGCGACAGCGAAGAAATGATTGCGATCTTGCCAGCCTAGTTTGAGATCGATCAGCCGTATATAGGCTTCGTGGATCAGAGCAGTGGTTTGCAGCGTGTGCAGCGGCCGCTCACCCTTCATGTAGTGGTGGGCCAGTCGGCGCAGCTCTTGGTAGACGATCGGCGTCAGTTGGTCGAGAGCTTGCCGATCGCCCGCCCGCCACTCGATCAACAGCTGGGTGATTCCTTGTAACCCCCGCTCCGTCATCGCCAGTTCCCTCGCCCTGGCCTGATTCGCAGCCAGGTCACTCTATCGCCCCAGTGATCGATGAAGGCCACCCAGGCGACCCACACAGTCGGTACCAGATGGAAGTAGAGTCGCGCCGCGCTGGTGCGGATCCACTGCCGCGGATCGTGCGAGCCGGCCATGTAGACGAAGACGTAGAAACCAAGCTGAAAGGCAACCAGCGCCACCATCGGCCGTAAACGCCGATCGACCGCCAACAGAGGCAAGGTGAGCAAGACCAGACTCAAATAGTGCCAGTTGAGAGTCAGCAGACTGTGTCCAAGCTCCGCCAGCACGACCGCGGCCTTACTCCAGGCGAAACCACCGACATTGGCGCGCTGAAACAAATCGTGACGCAGCACCTGCAACACCCACGGCACGACCATCAGCGCCGCCGGCCACCCCAAAACCCCCAGGGTCGATAGCGGATGGCGGCCACGCTGACGATAGTGGCGCAATGCTTGGATGGCGATCATCGCCGCCGCTAACGCCACACCTTCGATCTTGCTCGCTGCCGCGAACGCAGCGGCTACCGCCAAGAGCCGGTCCGCCGAGCCACTGAGCGGACGGCTGAGCACGGCTGCCGCCAGCAATACCGCCAGCGTCAGCAGCCAGTCAGCGCCACCCGCCGAAAGGTAGCCGATACCGAACATGGCGCCCTGCAATGCAACCACCGCCACCGCGACATTGCGCGCCCATCGGCCGAGTTTGAGCGAGCGGCTCAACGCCCGCGCCGCCACCACCGCCAAGGCAAAGAATAGGGTGGAGAAAGCCAGTGCCGGCGCCACTTCGAAACTGCCAACCACGACCGCCGGCAAAGCCATTAAGACAGGCAGAAAATTCGGATAATCAGCATGAACATGCCCGTTCCAAGGCAGCTGCAAAAACTCTAGATCCACCCCGCCAGCAAGCTGATATTTCTGCGCTTTGATGCCCCAGTGATAGATAAAATCAGGGTTGGTGTTCCACAAAAGATGGGTGGCACCGGCAAAAGCCAGGCCCGCCGCCAAGGCGAGCCCATCACCCCATTCCAGTCCCCTCGGCAGGGTCAGACGGCGTGGTATTTCGCTGACCAGGATGGCCAACCCGACCGCTATTGGCAGAGCCCAACTGAGCCGCGTCCACGGCAGTCGAAGAATCCCCAAGCCGGTCGACCACAGAAAGAGCCCCAGCAAGCCGGCCAACACACACTCCGCCAAGGCCAGGTCACCCACCAACGCTCGCCGCACTCCACCGAGCCGCCGCCAACCGATTCCCAAGCCCGTAGCCGCCAGCACGACCAGCGCAAAAGCGAGGTAACCCACGGCTCAGTCCTCTAGCGGCCGGATGCGGTAGAGGGTGCCTTCGAAAGACTCGTAGAGCACTTCCAGGGTGGGATTGGACAACCGAGTGCCATAGGCGATCCAGAAATCCGCCTGCACTCCATAAGCCGAGGTCGACGCCGTGCGCACCTGCTGCTTGGGCAGCAGGAAAGCACACCAGAGATAGCGGAAGAAACGCTCGCGATCGGGACCCGGGTCCGACGAAAAAGCCACCACGCTACCCGCTGGCAAGCGCGCTTCGAGCCGTCGCAGGAAACCCCCGAGGCGCTCGACATGAGCACTGCCCAAACGCCAGGTCGAGGGGGCCTCCGCGGTCCAGGGATCCGCCGTCGCCAGCCACCAGCTCGAGTACAGCTCGCGGGAGGCTCCCCAAGCGCACCACAGCAGCAGAGCTGCCAGCAGCAGATCAGCCCGGCGCTTCACCAGTCACTCCTGACCCGTGGCCCGCGGCCAGCCAGAGTGGAGGCTCTAGCGGCCCGCTGCAAATCACAAATTGGAATCATCGCCGTGAGCTTACCTCACGGCCGGCCGGCAAGGCACTGAGCCAGCCCCCAACGCCCAGCGCACGTGGGCTGCGATAGAGTGTGCCGACCACCGATGTACCGCTTCTTCCTCACTTCCCTCGGCCTACCTTTCACCGGACCTTTCGCCGTGTTTTTCGCCATAGCTTTGTCCTTGCTACTGGCCAGTTGCTCAGCACCACTGCCGCCAACCGTGATTTGCCAGGACTGCAACGTCATCCTGATTCTGGCCGACACCCTGCGCGCCGATCATCTCGGAGTTTACGGCTACCCACGGCCCACCAGTCCGCGATTGGACCAGCGAGCACAGTCAGCAGTACGCTTCAGCTGGGCTCGCAGCCAGGCCTCCTGCACCTTCCCATCGATGAACTCGCTGCTGACCTCGCGCCACACCTTCGAGTTCATGGACGCCACTACGCGACCCACCATCCCCTCCTCGGTACCCACCTTGCCGACCTTGCTGCGCGATCACGGATTCTCGACGGCGGCGGTCTCGGCCAGCCCGATTGTCCGCCGCTCGCCGGGCCAGCACAATCCCAAAGGCGGCTTTGGCGGCGGCTTCAAAATTTTTGACGAAAGCTGTGAGTGGAAAGAGGCCAGCTGCGTCACTGAACGAGCCAGCAAGTTGCTCGACCAGCTGCCCGAGCCCTTCTTCCTCTACCTGCACTACATGGATCCGCACGACCCCTACCGCCCCGAGGACGAGCTGCGCGGTACCTTCTCACGGCCCCACCCAGACGGCCCGTCCTACATCACCCGCGGCAACCCCAACCCGGTGCGGCAGTTGATTCGCGACAACCTGGTCGACCAACACCTCGACCCGGACGACTTCGCCCACCTACTAGACCTTTACGACGAGGAGATATTGGGGCTCGACCGCGGGCTCGGCCAGCTCTTCGACCAGCTTGACCACCGTCAGCTGAGCCAGCGAACGTTAGTAATTCTGGCTTCCGACCACGGCGAGGGCTTCTACGAGCACGGCACGGTGAAACACTGCTACTCGGTCTACGATGTCGAAACGCGGGTTCCTCTTCTCTTCTGGATCCCCGGCATCGCAGGCCCGGTAGAACGCCGCGCGGCGGTACAGAATCTGGATATCTTGCCGACCGTGCTGGACTATCTAGGCTTACTCGACGACCCGCTGCCAGAGATTGCCGGCCACAGCCTGCGACCGATCATCGAGTCGAGCGAGGGCGGTGGTGGCTTGGCCTACAGTGCCGCCGGTGCCTACCGCAGCGTCAACGACGAGCGCTACAAGCTGATCCTCGACCTAGCCGCCCAGTCCTATCAGCTCTTCGACTTGCTCGAAGATCCGCAAGAACTGCACGATCTGCTACCCGAGCGGCGGCCGCAGTTCCACCGCCTGCGCCAAGAGCTGGAAAGCTGGAACCGCTCAGCGGAGGGCGGCGAGGCCCTGGAGCGGCGTCTCGATCGCGCCCGCGAAATCGAGCAAGAGCTGCGCGCCTTAGGTTATCTCGGGTAGCTGACTAGTCGGACTTGCTGGGTGTCTTGGCAGTCTTGGCAGATGACTTCGAGTCGCTGCCCTTCGCGCCGTCCGATTTAGCCTCCTTAGACTTCCCATCGCTCGATCCCGAATCACTGGCGCCCGAGTCGTCCGATTTCGAGCCACCGCCGTCGTCCTTGTCTGACTTCTTGTCCTTGTCGGCATAGTCGGTGACATACCAACCGCTGCCCTTGAATTTAAAAGAAGGCGCCGAAATCAGCTTGGTTAACGAGCCACCGCACTCCTCACAGGTGGTCAGTGGCGGGTCGGCGATCTTCTGCAGCTCTTCGCTCTTGCGGCCGCAGTCTTGGCATTGATATTCGTAGATCGGCATCGCTAAATTCTCCGTCGGTAGCGAGGGTCACGGCCCGTCTGCTCAGGGTCAACAGCTCAAGGGCCGGCCGCTGCTGCCGGTCAGTAGGCGGTCTAAGTCGTATCTTCGTGTGGATCGGGAAACAGGTCGCAAGCAACGGTCTTTCAGGGCCCGGAGTCGCTGCTGATCTTCTTGTCCGCCATGCGAATCATCACCTGGCCGGTCCCAGTATCTCCGGAGACCTTGCGAATTAGCTGCAAAACGCCGAAAGCGTACAAGCGGCGGGCGTTCTCCGACATGCTGTACGGCCCTTCGGCGCAGATATCATAGATCCGGCGACGGCCATTTACCAAGGTCAATAGCTGGTACTCATCGCGGTTCAGGGCGATCTCCACCAGATCCTCGGTGCCGTAGTTGGGTTTGTAGACCGTTCCCTTGCTACCTAGCTTGCCCACCAGGGCCTTGGGATCGGGGACTCGCGAAATCCCGCGCAAGATGACCTGACGCATCGGCAAGTGGATCTTGATCATCAGCGGGTCCTCGAATTCGCCGATGCGGAAAGTCACTTCTCCCTGCTGCCAGGAGAAGACGCTCCACACGATCGCCGCCATCTGACCGCGAATCGCCTCGGCGAGCTCGTTAGGCGCCAGCAACCGATCCTCGATCAGCAGCTCGCCATGGCGCTTGCCCGACTGAGCCCGCTTCGCCATGGTCTGTTCCAGCACCGACCGCGACAACTTGCCACTCCGGTAGAGATGCACCCCGAGCCGGTCCGTCTTGTCGGTAGAGGTAGCATGGATGACGTTGCCGCTGCTAATGAAGACTCGTTTGTGGATCCCATCCTTGGTGAGTTCGATCAACCCCGGCACCCGATGCCGGTAGATCGTATAGAAAAGCTCCGCCAGCGAGGTCTCGGCAAGGCTCTCGCGAAAATGAAATTTGGTCACCATACCTGGACAGAAAAGCGCTCACTCATCGGCTTGCTTTCCACGGAACCCAACTCCCCAAAGTAGAGTTCCTGGTCTTACTGCCTACAGCGACGGCAGAGAACGGCAGAGGGACATCGCGCTACAGCGGCTTCTCCACCATGTCGTACTCACGATATCGGCGCACTATAGCATTGGCGCCGCAGGCGACCTCCGCGATGGCCGCCAACTGCGCTAGCATCACGATATGCTGAGCCCGGAACAGGCGTGGGACCTGATCGAACCCCATCTGCAGCCACTCGACACCGAACCTATCCATCCCGCCAAAGCGCAGGGCAGATTACTGGCTGCACCCCTACCAGCGACCATGGACCTGCCCCAAGCCGACGTCTCGGCGATGGACGGCTACTGCTGCCGCGGCGCCGTCGAAGCAGGTCATTCATTAGCGGTGATCGGCACGTCGGCGGCCGGGGCGCCGCCGGAATTCACCGTCGAGGTGGGCCAAGCAGCGAAGATAATGACCGGCGCGGTACTACCTCGGGGCGCCGACCGGGTGATCCCGGTAGAACTCAGCGATGGCGGTGCCAAGAACGTCACCTTTACCCAAGCGGCGCCTGTGGGTGCACACATCCGCCGCCAAGGCGAAGTCTTGCGGCGTGGCGACTCCCTGCTAGCTAGCGGCGCGCAGCTGACTCCAGCCGCTTTGTCGCTGCTCGCCGCCCACGGCCACGGCTCGATTTTGACCTACCGCCAACCTCGGGTAGTGGTGCTCTGCACAGGTGACGAGATCGTGCCCAGCGATCAAACTCCCGGACCCGGCCAGCTGCGCGACTCCAACTCCCCCTTCCTGCTCGCCGCCGGCCGCAGCCTGGGTCTAGATTTCGACTTTCTAGGAATCGCTCCTGACCGACCCACGGAACTGCGGCAGCTGATCCGGCGGGGCCTGGCCAGCGACGTTCTGCTGCTATCGGGAGGAGTGTCGATGGGCGAGTTCGATTTCGTCGCCGACATTCTCGCCGAGTTGGGCTGCGCAGCCCTATTTGACCGAGTACGAATCCAGCCCGGCAAGCCGCTGCTGGCGGCGCGCCACGGCAGTGGCGACTACGGAGGTGGTTGGGTGTTTGGCTTGCCCGGCAACCCGGCGTCCGTGATGTGTACTTTTTGGCTCTTCGTCCGCCCGGTCCTGCGCCGCTTGCAGGGCCATCCAGACAGCTTCTGGCAAGGGGCGGTGAATGCCAGACTCAGCACTCCCCTACCGGCCAACAAGGCCCGCGACCGCTTCCTAGACACCACCCTCGAATACCGCGAGGGCCAGGTGTTGGCCACTCCCCATCTACCCCGCGGTTCCCACGACGTCGCCGCCTACGGTCATGGCCGTGGCCTGCTGCGCTTGCGACCCGACGCGGCGCCAGCCGCCACCGGCAGCGGCTGCGAAGTGCTGCCGTTGGTCTGCTGAGCTAACGACTTAGCCCGTCTCAGGGTTGGCTACCCGCGAGCAGGCGGAACTCGATGCGGCGGTTCAGAGCCCGGCCTGCGGCGGTCTCATTGTCAGCCACCGGATCGGCTTCGCCATAACCCTCGGCTTGGAAGCGTTGGCGGTCGAGATCCCGACCGGCTAAATACGCCGCCGCCGACGCCGCCCGACGCCGACTGAGATCGAGATTGTAGGCGTTGTCACCTCTTGAGTCGGTATAGCCGGCCACTTCGATGGCCTGCGAACCGGTACCGCGTAGTTGTGCTGTGATGCGATCGAGAACTCGCCGCCCTTCAGCGGTGAGCACATCGCTGTTATTCTCGAAGCGCACCACGCCGTTGGTCAGGATCTGCTCCAGATTGGCCTGCACGGCTGCCGCTTCGCGAACCTCGACCCGCAGCAGATTGCGGATCGCAACGCCGGCAAATAGATTCTCAGACGCCTTGACCAGACGCTCCTTGATTTGCGCGCTGGGCACCGCCCCCTGCAGGGTGATCGTTTCGCCATCAGCAGCAAAGCCAACCCCATCGATCTGATCACCCAGTAGGCGCAACAAACCCCGCAAATCACCCGCCAGGGTAACGGATGGATCGATCTCCAATTCATCGATCACCCGCTCCACACCCCAAATCTCGCCCGCGGTTTCGATCAAGCCGCTCTTGACCGTCGCGTCGGGCACCCGACCGTGCAAAGTGACGTCATTAAGTCCTGTGATGGCCTCGACCGCGCCAGTGACCTTCTCCACCACCGCCGGCCTTGCCACCGCCGAGCTGGCTACGGCGCTGGCAAGGCCGAGCTGGTCGTCCACTCCGCGAATACCGGTGACCGCCGACACCAGCTCGTAGACGCGGTTCTTGATCTCCGGCGAGCCGACCGTGCCGGTCAGGGTTAGCCGCCGGCCATCCATGGTGAAATTCAAGTCCTGGCCAGCGATGCTGGCGGCAGCCACCGCGCTCACCGCCTCATCGTGCAATTGCTGCTCGATCTTCTTGGCGTGATGGCAAGTGCAGATCAGCATCAAGATCAAGAGCAAGACGACCCACAGCAATATCGTTCCGCGCTTCATAAGACAGCTCCCAGCAAGAGTGGCCAAGGCAGGGTTGGCCAGGGCGACGTTGTCGGCAGATTACCTTCACCCGCTCTAGACTGGCCACAGGCCCGAAAGTCACCCGCCCACCAGCGCAGCGACTTCCAGATCAGAATGCGTATTATGGTTAGTGTAGCGCACCCGCAAATGGCCAGGGCTCCTGCCTGGAATCCATCGATGCCGAGCCTGTTCTCGAAGGCGGTGCCGCTGACCACAGCGGTGAAGAACGTGCAGAGGCCGGCTTGTCGCGCTCGTCTGGGCCAGTAGAAAGCCCAGGCTCTCGACACTACGGCCAAGGGTTCACAGGATTGCCGTAAATCGTTGAAAACAAGTGAGTAAAAGTACTGTAACACAGCGACTGTTGATCGGCGTGAGCTGGTGGCTGTCCTGGTATTGCCTTCTCCGACTAGCTCATGCATACTGGATCTGTATGGAGATCGAACGGGATCCCGACAAAGCGTTGTCGAATCGAAGCAAGCATGGAGTCGATTTCCAGGAAGCGGCGACGTGCCTGCTCGACCCCAACGCGCTCGTCACCGAGGATGAATCGAGCGCGGGCGAACCGAGATGGGTCCTGGTTGGGTTGAGCACCCGCGCGAGTCTCCTCACCATTGTCTACGCGCTCCGCGGCGAAGACCGGATTCGGCTGATCTCCGCCCGGAAAACGACCCGAAAGGAGAGGTACAGCTATGCGTGACGAGTACGACTTCTCGCAGGGAAAGAGAGCGAAGGATGTCCCGCACCTGGCTAGGCTTCAAGCCGAGGCGAAGGGCA
Source organism: Candidatus Multivoradales bacterium (assembly GCA_965248925.1). Lineage (GTDB taxonomy): Bacteria > Acidobacteriota > Thermoanaerobaculia > Multivoradales > J023 > CBDFLE01. Next base: position 1,922,842 of record CBDFLE010000006.1, read on the forward strand.
AGAGCCGGATCACGATCATGCTGGACAACGATGTCCTCGTGGCCTTTCGGTCTCGGGCGAACGCCGAGGGCATCGGCTATCAGACCCTCATCAATCAGACACTCCGCCAGGCGGTTGGTTCGCGGCCGGTCGATGAAGACACACTGCGCAAAGTGCTGCGCGAGGAACTCGCGACGTCCTAGAAACCTGTGGTGTAAGTCGTTGAGAACAATCGAATACGGTTAGGGTGGTATCGTGTGCCGGGGTCGTTGCTGGTAACTTGACCTTAACCCACTGCTGTCCCGTTAACTTCGCAGAAAAATAGGCTCAAACCTCCCTGGTCTTGATAGAATCAGTCATCGCTAAACGGCTGAATCAAAGGGAGATCTGAGCCTTGGCACATCATAGCACCGTCTTCGCCCAGCTACTGCAACTGATTTCGAGACATGAATTCGAGGCCCTCGCAAAACGCCACCACGCCGGTCGCCAGTTCCGCACTGCGAGCCGCTGGTCGCAGCTGGTGGCTTTGATGATGGCCCAGCTGTCCGGGCGTTCTAGCTTGCGCGACATCGTTGACAATCTACGAGCGCAGCGGCACAAGCTCTACCATCTCGGCTGCCGAGTCCTGTCGCGATCCAACTTGGCACGGATCAACGAAGAGAAGCCCTATCTCCTTTTTGAAGAGCTATTTGGGAGACTTCTGGGCCGTGCTCAAGCAGTGGCGCCCAAGCATACGTTCCGGTTCAAGAACCGCTTGTTCTCGCTTGACGCCTCGGTGATAGACCTTTGTCTGTCGATATTCCCGTGGGCGAAGTTTCGTACGACCAAGGGAGCGATCAAGCTGCATGTGGGGTTGGATCACGGTGGCTACTTGCCTGCCTTCGTTGCGATCTCGGATGGAAAAACAGGTGACATCGCGGGCTGCAAGAGCCTGATGTTAGCGGCTGAGCAAGAACGTATCTATTCGGTGTAATCCGAGCCGGTGTGCAGCCCCTGCTCGCGCCGAGCGGTGCTTTGGAGATACTTGAGATACCCCTCGATGTCTTCAAGGCCATCGAGTTCTCGAATCACCGGCGCAAAGTAGGCGAGGGATCGGATCTTGGCTAGCTTGGGTGCCTCTGGAGATCGCTGGATTCGTCGACCGGCTGCGAGGAGAATGGCTGCTCTGATCTGATCGATGGAGACTTGCTGCTGGTAGAGATCAAGAGCGAGTACGCGGTCAGTGGGTCTTGCCTGAGCAGGGGTCTCCTGCTGCTCAAGGTAAGCTCTGAGAATCGCCTGGACGTAGTCGCACTTGCTCATGACACCTTCGCCTTTCGCCGCCGCGCGCGGTCTTGTGCTCGCCGTTTCTTTTCCTCTTCTGCTTCTTTGCGCCGATAGGAGTCGCCTTCGATGGTGACGATCTCGGCGTGATGTACGAGCCGATCGACAAGGGTGACCACGCAGGTGGCCGAGGCGAAGACGCTCTGCCACTCGGAGAAGGGTTTGTTGGTGGTCAGCAGAATAGATTTCTTCTGATACCTCCGGCTTACCACCTCGAAGAGGAGGTCGGCGTGGCGATGGTCGTAGGACAGGTAGCCTAGCTCGTCAATGGCCAGCAGATCGGGCCGGGTGTAGAGGGCCAGGCGCCGCTGCAGAGCCCTGGAACTCTCTTGTGCCGCGAGGTCGTTGAGCAGTTCGCTGGCGGTGAGCATGCGTCCGGTGGCGCCACGCAACAAGGCCTGGTAGGTGAGATTCTGAACGATCATCGACTTGCCGACGCCGTTGGGACCGAAGAGGATGACGTTGGCTCCTTCTTCGAGCCATTGGAAGTTGAAGAGGTCTTCCACCATCAGGCGATCGATCTTTCGTGGCCACTTGTAGTCGAAGTCGGCCATCGGCTTGAAGGTGCCGATGTGTGCGTTGCGGATTCGCCTCTCGAGGCTCCTCTGGTGTCGCACTATCTCCTCTCGGTCGATCAAAGGCAGCACCCAAGGCTGGTTCTGAAGTTGACTCCAATCTTCGACCAGACCGTGCAGCCCGAGCTTCTTGGCCCGGATGAGCAGATCTTCAGTCGTCGTCATGAGGATCCTCCTGGCGGCTGAGACGGTCGTAGTCGTTGAGATCATGAGGGCGCACGTCGAGATCCCGGATTCTGGGATCTTTGGGTAGGCGGAGAGGAAGCATCGGCGTGGCCTGACGCTCGCGCTCACGGCGCTCGAGCACCAGGCGAACGGCCTGGACGTCGCAGGAGTGGTTGCCGAGCGCCTCTTCGACGGCCGAGGTGAGAGCCTCGGTGCCGTAGTGGTCGAGCAAACGCAGGAGTGCTGCGGTAGCGGTTCCCAGAGGCAGCCCTCTCTCGGCGAGTCGCTGCAACAGCGCCTCGCACCTTGGAGCCGCGCGCCTGAGACGATCGAGCCCCCGATGTTTCTTCGCCCGGTGTTTGTGATCGACAAGCTCCTGGATATGCTCGGGGTTCTCGATCTGCTGGCTGCGATCGAAGGATCTGGGATGGCACGCCACGACCTTGTGACCGTCGAAGATGCGTACCTCTAAGAGGCTGGCGCGCACCGTCAGAGTGCGGCGCACCCGATCGAACGGCACCGAGTAATCGTTGCGATCAAAGCGTGCATACGGCGTCTTGCCAATGTGAGCCTCGCCGCGCTCCTCGGTCCGAAACGGCTCGGTGGGCAGCTCGATCAGGTAGGACCTCTCGTCCTCGAAGGCTTCGCTGACCGTTCTGCTGGGGTCCTGATGCCATTTCCGACGATCTGCCCAGCCCTCACACCATGCCTCGGCTTGACGATTCAAATCGTCGAGATCCTTGAACTCCCGACCGGCGAAGAACGAAGTTCGGATATAGCGAATGGCGCGCTCTACACGTCCTTTCTCGTTGCCCCGAGCGATCGCTACTGGCCGTGGCTCGAATCGGTAGTGGCCGGCAAATTCCTGGAACTTGGGGTTGTAGCGAATCGCCTCGCCCCGGCGTTCGAGCACCACACTTTTCAGATTGTCGTAGAGCAAGATCTTGAAGACACCTTGCCATCTCTCGAAGGTGGCCACATGACCGCGCAGAAAATTCTCCATCCGCGCGTTGAGGAAGAACCGGAGGAAGATCCGACGCGAGTAGCTCGCTACCAGAACGAAGCCCATCAGGCTGTGCTCCGCGCCTCCCACCTTGATAGAGCCGAAATGGCCCCAATCCACTTGCCCTTGCTCGCCAGCCAAGGTGGTCAGGCGCAGGTAAGCCTCAGCCTTGCGACGAGGTCTTATTCGAGCCACCAGGTGACGGAAATGATCCTCACCTCCTGAGTAGCCGCGCTCCTTGACCATCTGGTAGAGCCGACTCGCCGGGAGGCTCGGGAACTTCTCCAAGGTCTGGTGCATGAAGGGCTGGTAAGGATCAACTATCGAGCTGCGGGTCGAAATCGCCGTCGGCGCCCCGGCATCCCGCAGGGCTCGCTGCACCGTCTCGTAGTGAACTCCGAGCTGCCGGCTGATCGTGCCCGGCCGCCATTTCTCCACGAAGTGGTAGCGCAGGATCTCCTGTTTCTTCTCTTCTGAAATCATCTTCGATCTCTCCGTTTGCGCCGCCGTCGTCGTCTGAGGGGATCCAGACGGACGAATGGACGGCAGAGAACGCCACAGAAGCAGCATCGCGGCTCGCCGAGCGGGGCAAGGCGGTCCTTGGACCCACTCGGGGGTGGCGTAGTGAGGATGACTGGGGGCTCTGGGGGTGGGGTACCCTGATGCGTTACTTTCTGCGCTTCGGCCTGCTGGCGCTGACGCCATCGGGCCTGCCGCTCGGCCTGATTTCGGCGACCTTGAGGGGTCTGGCAGTAGCGCCAACCAGCAACTCGCAAGGACTCGCGGCGGGCGGCGCTGGAGCACTCCTGGCCACAGTAAATCTGCCCCCGGTCACAGTGCGAGCAGATCTCGACCGAGGCTCGACACCCAGCACAGAAATACCACCGGTAGTCCTCGCGCACCGTCTCCAGCTGGACAGAGGGTAGACGAGACGATGATTTCCGAAGATACTTAGCGCGAGCCGGCCTATCGGTCGCGCTTCTTGGGGAGGTCCAGGGGTTTCGACCGCCTAGTCAAATTGCCCCTGGACCTTCGTCTCTTCCGTCCACAGCCCTATTCTGCAAGATCACGGACCCGCCTGCGGCGGGGATGATGATTCCGTTGGGCGGGATCTAGAGAATGGTGCTGGTCTGCGCTCTACACCAACTACGTACGCTTTCCCGTAGCCGCTAACACCTGACGCTGCCACGAGGAAGCATCGTAGCTTGTGATCGTGGTTACAACAGCTACAGCTGGTTTCGTCAGCTGAGCGAGAAGGGTCTTTTCTTTGTGACCCGTCTGAAGCGCGGGGCCAAGTACCGCGTGACCGAACGTCGAAGAGTCAATCGTTCCAAGGGTTTGATGAGCGACCAAACGATCGAATGGACCGGTGTGAAGGCGTGTCGTGACTGCCCGATGCCTCTGCGGAGAGTAGGCTATCGCGACCCTGAGACCGGCAAGATCTACTATTTCTTGACGAACCTGTTCCGCCTGTCACCTCAGACCATTGCCGATATCTACCACGAACGTTGGCAAATTGAACTCTTCTTCAAGTGGATCAAGCAGAATCTGAAGATCAAGACTTTCGTCGGCACCAGCCGCAACGCCGTGCTGACTCAGCTTTGGATCGCCATGTGCGTCTACCTATTGCTCGCTTTCATCAAGCACAAGCACCGTCTTTCCAGTAGTTTACGGGAGGCCTTGCGCCTCCTTCAATTGAACCTCTTTGAGCGCCGCGACCTCATGGCCCTCTTGAAACGAGAGCCGCCGCCGATCCCAGGACTAGACGAAAGACAACTGGTAATCGTCGGAAGTTAACGGGACAGCAGTGACCTTAACCCCTGTCGTTTCAGGGGACCAGCAAGGTTTCTAGTTCTTTGGTGGTAGATCAGAGAAGCGGCGGAGGCTACTCCTTCAAACCGTTTGCTGCACGAATGAACGCCACGACTCGACCAACTTGCTGCCCAAGATCGAGCTGCGTCCAGTCTGGCTTGTTCTCGACCAAGTTACGGGCGAGCTTGATTTTATCGGCTTGCTTCCATTTTCCCCGCGGGGTCTTGCTCGTTTGGTATTCGTACACGGCCTTGTGTTGACCCGACTGTTGTACCTTCACAACATCATCGTGGATGGCTTGAATGGCCGCCACCACTAGATCTGCCGGCAGGTAGTTCTCAATCTCCTTTCCTTTCGTCACCCAGGCAAAACCCTCGTCGTCGTCGTCAAACGCACTCCGGATCCGCTTCTTCGTGGCATTCAGATGCGCTCGCGGCTTCTTCCGGTCGCTGTCTATGACGATAACAATATGTCGATTGAGGCGGCGCAGAGAGATGAACTTGTCCACCTCCGGATCTTTGACCGTCAGATGGGAGAGGAGGCGACCGCCATAGAACATGATCGAGTAATGCGTGCCTTCGACCAGCGTTTCCAACTCCTGCTCTTCAACCCACGACGCAATCCAGCGTTTCAGGTAGATGCGGTCTGAAGGCCCCTCGACCCAGATGATGCAATTGGCCTGCAGCAGGTCTGAAGCGCGATATCCCAAATCAAGGCAGATCGCCGATTTCTCCCGGTCATTCTCTACGCGCCGGACCTTCGACGCCCCATCTTCCAGCCGCACATGGAAGATTGCCGCACCAGGACAATCGAGCAGATGCGCCGAGTGCGTAGCGATGAAGTATTGGTTGTCGGTCTCCTCGTCTAAGTAACGCAGGAGCTTGCGCTGCAGCACTGGATGGAGGTGAATCTCTGGCTCTTCAATGCAGAGCACTTGATCCTTGGTTACCGTTGCTGCAGACGCCAGTATCACAACTTCGTGTATTCCGGTACCAAGGCTCTCCAATGGAAGAGTGCGCCCGTCCATAGCTACGTTCAGTGAGTTCTGGTGGGAGGGAATCTCTAGCATTGCTGAAAGGGAACCTGTGACGTTACGAAGAAAGTCGTTAATTTTCTTGAAGTCATCTCGCTTCTCCAACTCGTGGTGTTCTGGATCACGCAGTTGTGCCAAGCGCTTGACAAGCCCACTACCCCTCAATACATCGGCGGCAGGACCATCACCAGAAGTAATTTCTCGGATAGCTGGCACGAAGCTGACCTTGGGATCAAAGTCGAGAAGCGGCCTAGCTAAAATAAAATACGTGTCCTCTCTACTGCCCTTAACTTGATCCCAGTTATCCAGCCCATTTACGACTCGCGTGATCCTGTCAATACATCGATAGATACCTGTGGCAGCTTCAGCAATCTCATTAGGAATTCGAAAATGCCCAGCCCAACTACTCGCGGAGTATTGGAACCAGTGCAATTTCGTACCCCTTAGGACGACGTCCAGGTTCAGCAGATCGGAGAGCGCAGGTTGAATGTCTGCTGATATTCTACCCCTGTTCCGAATAGCTTCACACCACTTTCCGAGATTTTGGCTGTCCTTTCCTAACGCGATTGCCATACTAAAATTGACCGACTGCTTCACCCCACGGTGAGCATCGATTAGCTCATCAAATCCGGCGTAGCCAGCGCGGCTTGCTATGGCTTCGATCACACCGCCATAGTGCTCCTTCAGAAATCTCAAGATGTTGGACTTGCCCGAGTTGTTCTGTCCGATAATCAAGTTGATTTTCTTACAAGGGCCAATCAGCTGTAGCTCGCTACCAAAGCTCCGGTAGCCCGCAAGGCCGAATCCATCGATCATGTTCTTCAAAACTGTCTCCGAAAACAGACACCAAACTTCTGCGAACCTACTCCGGGAAGGATAGCTCCGACATCTCCTTCCGAAACTGCCGCAAGAAAGCCCGTAGCTCGTCAACTGTGACTCCGCCAGGGGGCACCGCATCGTCGCCCAGCTCGATCTCGGAGAGGACCCAAGCAAGCTGACCGGGCGACATGCCGCCGTCTTTCTGTGACGCCTCCGCCACCGCTTTTTCGATGGAAAAGCCACGCTTGGCGAGAGTGTAGATATCCACCAAATCTCGGAGCTCGGCTCGAGAAAGTAGGGCACAGAGCTTGTTGGCGAGGATCTCCTCAGGCGGATCAACACGGATCGTGCCGATCATTAGCTTGTCCGGATAGAGCTGCGGAGCCAGATCTTGTACTAGATCGACCATGACCGAGTCGCCGCCGCGGCGAAGCAGAAAACGTCTGAAGGTGGCCGCCGTTCGCAGAGCTTCGATCGAAGCACCGAGAGACCTGGCGACCTCATGCAGCGAGGCCACTCCATGATCGAGAGCATCCTCGACCGTGAAGAGATCCAGATCTTTGGTCCGTCGATGCTGGAGGTGGAATCCTGCCAGAGCGCCTCCACCGGTCAAGAAGAACCGGCTCTGCCGCTCGAAGAACTCCTCCAAAACACGCCGCTGGAAGCTATCCAGAGACATGGATGGCAAGCCGGCCCTGCTGCCACCACTCGCCGAGCAGGAACTCCCAGAACGGGCGTCGCCGGCCCAGATGCTTGACCAGCTTCGGCCACAGCCGCGCTACCTCATCGGGGGTGGTGAAATACCATACTTCCCAGTCCCTGGCCTCGCGCAAGATCTTTCCGAGCAGCCGTGCCTTCTCCGGCATCGACGCCTTGTTCAATCGCCGACGTAAATCGCCTACGGTCATCGGCTCGTCCCAAAGAAAGTAGGGAACAGCTTCAGGATCGTCGAAATCCGTCGACAGAGGCGCGGACCAGCGATCTGGTCTGCCCATGTGGGTCGGACTCTGGGCCGTCGTTGGTACGGAATCTGTCATCGATCTGGCCGGACCGGTCATCATAGGATCTCCTGTCCTGACTCAAGACCTGGCTTGGAGCGAAGCTCGCCCCGACCAGGTTGGCCCGGACACCAAGTAGCACTGCGAAAGAAAGTAGTGCCCCTCACCATCGAGCCAACTGGCGGAAACGCATGGGAATCGAACCCACCCTCGACGAGCATTCACCCGCCGAACAACGGTTTTGAAGACCGCGAGAGGCACCAGCCCCTGAGCGCTTCCCCGAGGGCATTGTATCCGCCTGGCATGCTGGCCGCGAGTCGCCTGTTCAGCTCTCTACTGAATTCGCGCGCGCGACGAGGGCGACCGCCAGCTCGGCGCCGAGGCGAGCGTTGGACAGCACCGCGACCGGCAGGCACCGAAACACAGGTTCGGATCGGCGGGATCCGGGGATGGCCGGTTCCCTGGGCGGAGGCTGGAAGCGCTAGACTCTCCAGTTGAGTGAATTCGGCTAGTCGGCTGGTTCGAGGGTATCGAGCCCTCGGCCGCGGAGGGGGATTAGAGGCGAGGTCCGTCATGGAGTCCAATACCAGTCGCTATTTCGGTGTCTTCGAATTCGACTTGCAAAGTCGCGAGTTGCGCCGCCACGGTCGCCCTATGCGGCTTCCACCGCAAGCTTCCACAGTCCTTGCTCTGCTGGTCGAGAAGGCCGGCAGGCTGGTTTCATGCGACGAAATTCAGCGCTGCCTGTGGGCCGGCGATGTGGTGGATTTCGACCAGGGAGTGAACAATGCCATTTGTCAGATTCGCCTTGCGTTGGGCGACCAGGCCGGTTCTCCCACTTTTCTAGCAACCGTGCCTCGACGAGGCTACCGCTTCATCGCGCCGGTAACCGCGGCAGGTGTCACTCAGGGCAACCGGAGCGACCGGCCTGCCGGGCCCATCTCAAAGGGCAATCCACGGGTTTGGATCGCGTTAGTTCTAGCGCTCGCTGGTGCCGTGGTTCTCTGGCCCCGCCAGGCGCCATACTTCGCGGCTGAACCGTGGGTCCTGGCGGTTCTACCCTTCACGGACTTGAGCCTGGGAGCGCCGCAGGATTTCCTTGCCGAGGGCTTGGCGGAGGAGCTGATTACCGAGCTAGCTACCCTCGCTCCGGATCGCCTGCGAGTGATCGCCCACAAGGCAGCCGGGCAAACGGGTCGGCAAGCTTCCTCACCAGAAGTCCTGGTCAGAAAGCTGGGGCTTACCCACTATCTCACCGGCAGCATTCGGCGCGAAGAGGAAGAGCTGAGGTTGGCGGTGCGTCTGCTGCGCGGGGCGGATGGTGAGTGTCTGTGAGCACAGAGCTTCGACTGGCGAGTCGAGGATCTCTTGGCACTCGAATGGGAAGTCGGACAGCGGGTTTCGGAGGCTCTAGCCCTCAAGCTACCAAGGCGTCAACCGAGGCCCGCCCCCGAACCGCGATTCCGCGAGGCCTATCTCAAAGGCCGGTACCACCTGAATAAGAACACCGCCGAGGCCGCCAAGCGCAGCCTACCTTTCTTCGCCCAGGCCGTCGCTCAGGATCCTCTCTATGCGCCAGCCCACGCCGGCCTTGCGCACGCCTACCTAGCGCTTCCCTGGGAGCCAAGTCGCATCGCACTGGCACGGGACGCGGTGCAACGGGCTCTCGAGCTGGACGGCCGCCTGGCAGAGGCTCACTCCCTCCGCGGCGAGCTCGCGTTGCAGGTGGATTGGCGCTGGGACATCGCCGAGGAGGCCTTTCTGCGAGCTATCGAACTCGATCCTGCCGCCCTCGCGCCGCGCACCTACTACGCCTATTGGCTGTCGATCCAGGGGCGCCATCAGGAAGCCATCGCCCAGATCCAGCGCACAATCTCCCTCGATCCTGTGCTCTCGCTGAGTGGTCGAGGCCATTGCCGCTGCGCCGCCTGAAGAAGCGGTGCAGGAGTATTTGCGCTGGCTTCTCGCGAGCCTTCTCCGGGCGGCGGAGGCCGGCACCAGCCATCCAGGCCAGATCGCTGGGCTCTACGCTCAGCTCGGAGACACCGAGAAAGCCCTCGGGTGGCTGGAGCGGGCATTGGCCGAACGATCGAGCTATATGGTGCGTATCAGGGTAGCTCCCGAGCTCGACTCCTGACGAGGAATCCCCCGATTTGAAGAACTCAAACGACGGGTGGGCTCTCTACCGCCCTAGCGAAGCCCCATTCGGCCTCTTAGAATCCTCCGCAAACTGTTCTTTTCAAACGATTTGAGAGCTTACCTAAGACATAGGAACAAAACAGCCAATAGCAATTGACCCGAGCTGGAGGGGTGAGGAATCCTGACCTTGGAATTCACAACACCAAGGAGACATTCCATGAAGAAAATCACCTTACTTTTGATCTCGGTTCTACTTGCAGGAAGGGCCGATGCTGTCCCACCGGAGATCGACGAACCGATCGCCAGTGGCCGTCTCGAGGGTGGCGCCAGCTCGCGCAATGGCGCATTTACCTCTTGGGGCACGGGGGCGGTCGATGGCAGCAACTACTACATCCTCTCGACAAACGTCTACTTCGGCTTGGTGAGCAGACCCCCTGGGATTTGCCGCTACTTCGACTCCGTGCTCGGCGAGGATCGGAGCATTGGCGAAAACGTCGTGGGTTACGAAGGTGCCAACGATTTTTCCTTCCTCCAGAGTGCTAACCCGCAATTCACCCGGCTGCGGATCGCTTCCCCTTGCTTCGACGGGCGTTTCGGCGAGCCGACGGAGCAAGCCCATCGGACCCACGCTTACGGAGGCGGTGCGCTGGTCTACTCTCCAGTAAAGAGCAAATACTATTTCACTGTCAACCGCACGCGTGGGCGCAGGGTCCCGGGCAGCACCGACCCGGCTGAACTCGCCTCCACTGGCACCACCTGGGCGTCTGGTGACTTCGATCAGATCTTCATCGGTGCCTATAGCTCCATAGACAGCCCTCTACACCGGCCCATATCCTCTAGCGGGACTTGCCGTGGCGAATTGCAACCGCCCTTCAGCGAAACTTGCACACCAACCCTGGCCTGGAACTGGGTCCCCTTGGTCCAGCTCACAGAAGACCTGCAAGACCCGGCGGACGGTCAACTCAAGACGTTCTCCGCCCTGCCGCCGCTACTCGCTGCTTACGATTCCTCGGTCGAGAGCTTGCCGATCTTTGCGGGCATCGGCGCCCGCGGCGCGGTGCTGTTCGGGTTCATGGAATTTGGGAATATTTGCCATGAATGGGATACCTCGACGAAGATACCGACCTGTCTCAGTGGCGGCCTGCCCAGCCGTCTGGCCGCGGTCTACTTGACGGACACAGGGGGACTCCGGCCCACCGGCGCGCGACTCCACTTCAAAAGCGGTAGCAGCTGGATCCCCATGAACAAGGATGGAACTTTCCCCGTGGTGCCGGATAGTTTCCGGTCGCAGTTCCCGATGGGCGACTACAGTGCCGTGAAGTACAGCCCGCTGACCTCTAGTTGGAGGCTGTGGGGCTCCCAGTCGGTTGCCAATCCGACTTCTGGCTGCGAAGAGGTTTATCAAACTGAGCGCGGCTCGAGTCTGGCCTATGCGGACCTCTCAGGGGGACCGATGGTCGAATTCTGGGCCTCGCTCAACAGCTTCGGTCGTACCGCGCCCCACCCCCACTACGTCTACGCTCCGGCGTGCAACTGCAGCCGCGAGTTTATCTTCTACACCAGCACCGACTGGGCCTGCTACAACGACCCGCGATACAACACTTCCGGCAATCCCTTCATCGGCTGGGAGGTGACGGTCAGGCGATGGCTCGATGGGCCACCTTCGCAACCGACCGCCAACTAGTTTTGGGGGCATGCCGGCAGCTGGATCGGAGTGGCGTTACGGTAGACCTCATTCAGGGCAATGGGATCGCCGCCTTCCAGCGGCACCAGCGCCCAATGCGGACGGACCTCGTGGTAACGCTGATGGAAGGCCACCGGCCGGTCGCGCGCCTCGCCCGGTGATCGATAGATGTCCCCGTACACCTCCTCCTGCTTGAGCGTCTGGTGGAAGCGCTCGAGCAGCCCGAGCTGCTGAAGTGTGCGGCAGCGCGTACGCACCTGGCTCAGCACACCCTTGATGTGTCTCTGGAACCGCCGAGCCAGGGAGTTGGAGCCATTGTCGGTGACTAGCGTTGGCGGTCGCTCTAGCGGTCCGTGCAGCTTCTCGGCCTCGGCGAGAGGTGTAGTGCCAGCAAATAGCGGCTGAAGTAGTGCAGGGTCTCTAACCTGGGCCGCCAGGACAGCGTCATCGCTGAGATCTCCAAGGGCTTCGTGAAAGTAAGTAGCGTGCTTTTCAGCTCTCAACTGAACTCGCGCGCGATGAGGGCGACCGCCAGCTCGGCGCCCAGGCGGGCGTTGGACAGCACCAGCTCGATGTTGGCGGCCAGGCTGTCACCCTCGGTGAGCTGGCGCAGGCGGTCGAGCAGAAACGGGGTCAGGCGCTTGCCTCCGATAGCCTGCTCGGCGGCTTCAGCTAGCGCGGTCGCGGTGGCGCTCTCGGTCTCGGCGGTGGGTAGCGCGTGGCGAGGGTGGATCGGGTTGGCGACCACCACCCCGCCCAGACCCAAGTGCCAATGGGCGGCGAGCAACTCGGCCAGCTCGGCCGCGGAGTCGGCGCGGTAGGGCACCTCATGGCCACTGTCGCGGCAGAGGAAGGCCGGGAATCGATCGGTGCGATAGCCCACCACCGGCACCCCCACGGTCTCCAGCACTTCCAACGTCCTGCCTAGATCGAGGATCGATTTGGCGCCGGCGCTGATCACCGCCACCGGCGCACGAGCCAGTTCAGCGAGATCGGCGGAGATATCGAAGCTGCGCTCTGCTTGGCGGTGAACGCCACCAATTCCACCGGTGGCGAAAACCCGGATACCTGCCCGCGCGGCGGCGAAAAGGGTGGCCGCTACGGTGGTGGCGCCGTCGAGCTGGCGAGCGGCGGCGAAACCGAGATCGCGGCGACTTAGCTTGAGCACTTGCTGGCCGCGGGCTATCTGTTCTAACTCGGCGGCATCGAGGCCGACGGTCAACCGACCCTCGAGCATGGCCACGGTCGCCGGCACGGCACCGCCAGCGCGGATCTCGGCTTCGAGGCGTTGGCCGGTTTCTAAGCTCTCCGGAAAGGGCAGGCCGTGCGCTAGCAAGGTCGATTCGAGGGCCACCACCGGGCCGGCGGCGGCCAAGGCCGTGGCAACCTCGGGATGGACTCGCAACGCGGCGTCGCAATGAGTCAGACCGGTCGGGTGCTTCATGCCGCGAATGCTACACCTAAGATCTTCGAGTCAGCGGCAATCGCGCACCACTCCAACCAGGAAATAGCACCGCATCGTCGGCAATACCAAAGTGGTGGCCGGCGACCCCGGCGAACACCGCACGGAAGTCGGTGGTAACCGGCAAATCGCGACCTTCGTAGAGCGCATCAGGATCGAGCTGGGGCAAGCTGCCATGCACTTTGCCGCCGTCGATCTCGCCGCCGAGCACGAACAGGCACGAGCCGTGGCCGTGGTCGGTGCCGCCGCTACCGTTCTCACGCACGGTGCGACCAAACTCGGTCATGGTCATCAGCACTACCTCGTCTCTGGCCGCACCGAGATCGGTCCAGAAAGCCTGGATCGAAGCCGCCAGATCGCGGGCCTTGCGGGCGAAGGTGCCTTGGCCGGTGCCTTGGCGGACGTGGGTATCCCAGCCGCTACTTTCGGCGAAGGCCACTTCCAAGCCAACATCCGACTTGATCAGAAAAGCTATCTGCATCAGCGCCCGGCCAAACGGACTCTGTGGATAGTGAGCCGCAGCGACCGGGCGATAGTTGGATACATCGAGCTTGTCGAGGGTGTCGACCGCGGCAAAAGTCTCGGCCGCGGTATCGCGCAGCAGCTCGGCGGAGGTCTGCTCGTAGAGAGCTTCAAATCCCCTGCCAGCAGCCGAGGCAGCGCCCTGCGCACCTGGCAGATCGACGCGGAAGTCGCGCAGATCGGTGACCGCCAGTGAGGCCGCGGAGCCATAGAGCGAACGCGGTAAAGCCGGAGTCAACGCCACCGCACGAAAAGGGGAGGCGTCGTGGCCGAGTTCGCCGACAACCCGGTTGAGCCAACCGTCGGCAGTACCTTTGCGGCCAGGAGTGCCGGTCTCCATATAGTCCTGGGCATCGAAGTGAGAGCGGGTTGGATCTGGCGAGCCCACCGCGTGCACCACCGCCAAGCGCCGATCGCGCCACAGGGGCAGGAGGTCGGAGAAACCGGGGTGGAGGCCAAATCCAACTCCCAAGTCGTGGACCGCATCGGCCGCCACCGCCTTGGCCCCGCCCATCGCCAGGCGCGGCCGCAAGCGGTTCAACAGAGCCTCTTCGCCAAGCGGCGGCACGGCCATCAAGCCATCCATCGCCCCACGTTGAAAAATGGTCACCAACACCTTGCGCCGGCCACCGCTAGCGGCTTGGCTGGCAGCGGCCGCGCGGGCGAGAAAGCTCGGTCCAGCACCGAGAGTCACCAGGGCGACTCCACCGGACTTCAGAAAAGCTCTTCGATCGAGCATGACCTTTCTCCTTCTATTTCTCGAACGGCAAAGAACTGCACCGCTAGCGACGTTGAAATTCTGGCGCCCCTAGAATCACCCCGACGACCTGGCCGAGGGAGCCGGCCTTGGCGCCCTCAGCAGTCAACTTTAGAGGCGCGGCGTCATCAAATAGGTCTTCGAGATTAGCCGGCGGCGGACTCTCCTTTTCCGCCTCAGGCGCCCGCGCTTCAAGCCGCGCGGCGAGCTGGTGCTCACCCACCATCGACTGCAACAAGCGCACCGTCTCTCGCGCATCCCGTTCGGGTAGCAGCAACGGCACGTAGCTGGCCAGGGCGGCGGCAAGCGACTCTGGTTCTCGACCTCCGTCGAGGGTTGCCAGGTCGAGGCGCACGCCATCGATCGAGCCATTGCCGAGTTGCAAACCAAAGCTCATGCGCTGCAACAGGGCACCGGTGTTAACCCAAGCGTCGGCTGTGTCTGGATAGCCGGTGGGTGCCTGGTAGGCGTAGGGTAGTTGGCCGAGGCGGCGCAACCAGTCGATCAGCTGTTGCGGATCGTCGATCTCTGCCGCGGTCGCCCGCAGCGCTGAACTGACCAATTCGAAGGGAGTCTTGATCTTGCCGTGGCGATAACCGGCAGCCCAGAACTCTGGCGCGTAAGCCAAGGTGCGCATCACCTTCTGCAGGTCGCCGCCAGTGTCGAGAAAAACCGCCGCCAGGCGCTCTACCAGTGCTGTTGGCGGCCGATCGGCAACGAACCTGATCGCCAGCTTGGTGGCCAGGTGCTCGGCGGTCGAGCGGTGGCCGGCGAGCAGCCCGAGCACCTCCAAGCCATCCTCGATACCGCGACCCGCAGGTAACCGCTGGCCGAGCACCATCTTGGCCTCAGCGTCGTGGGCGTTGGCGCGGAAGATGAAGTTGCCTTCGACAACGAAACCGGCCCGATCACCCATTCTACCCAGCCTTGCCGACCGCGACTGAACATTCCCCTGTTTAGCTGGCGGCAACACCGTCCAGCCAGTGAAGGCACGGGCAACCTCGACCACGTCCTGTTGCTCGTAGCCGCCATCAACTCCAAGAGTGTGCAACTCGAGCAACTCGCGGGCGTAGTTCTCGTTCAAGCCTTGTAGCCGACGGCCGGTAGGCGGCGGACTCTCGGCCTGCCGACGCTGGCCGCGAGGGTTGGCAAAGCGCCCCCGGCGTCCACCCCCACGGCGTTGGCCTCCACTGCCGCGGCTCCCACTGCGTACAGCTTGACGCCGCCGTCGATCAAGGGTCGTCGCGACCCCGCTGGCGGCTACCGAGCGTGCGTTGTCGAGGTAAAGCAGCATTGCCGGATGCTTGGCCGTGGCAACTAGTAGGGCGTCGAAATCACCAAGCACATGCGGCCGAATCGCGTCGCGCTCATAAGCGGTCAGCAAGCCTCGCACGTCCTTGTCGGTCAGCGAGACATTGAAGTGGTTGAACCAAAAATCGGTCAACACCGCTTGCAGCTGATTCTCGCCATAGACCGCGCGGTAGAGCTTCTGGGTCATCAACTCGCTGAGCAACCGGCGTTGGCTGCGGTAGCCTTGCTGACGAGCGAAGGCCATCACTTCCCGCCCCCCCCGAGCCCGGCGCCGCTCACCGCCAGCCGCATCGGTGACGGCCTGGGCATCCTCGCGGCCGGCCAGATCTTGATCGCTGATCGTGCCGGCGGCGCGCGCTTGGCGCAACACCTGGCCGGGATTGGGATAGGTGAGATAGATCTCTTCAAGAGGCATTTGCAAGCTGACCAACCCCCCGAGTCGAGTCGTCAACGAGGGCTCTTGCAGCTGCGCCGCCAACTGCCCGTCGAGCCAGGTCTCGAGCCCCTGCGCGACTATGCGATCCACATCGCCAGGCCGCGCGCCATAGGCGAAACGATCGAGCAGGTGGGCGGCGGCCTGGCGCTGGTCAAGACCGGCCTGACGCCACGGCAAGGTGTCGGCCACTAGCGGCGTGGCCAGCAGTAGACAAGGCAGCAGCAGGCGGACAAACATCGGGCGGGATCGGGGCATCGCTCCTCCTCGTGCAATCGGCCCCTCGGGGCCGGTGGACAAGGGTGCAACACGCGGCGCGGGCCGTTCTTGCGGCCCACAGTATTTTTTCTCTTAGCGACGGATAGCATCAGCGGCCGCCGCAGATCGGTGGACGGCCCTCCAGGCCGTCTGCGACTCAATTCGCTCAGGTAAAGCCGGTGTTGCTGCAACCCGGCTGGGCACAGGCGGTGGACGCCGCGGAAGACGCAGCCGAAGCGGCGAAGGTGGAGTGCTGGCGAGCCAGTCTCCGCTCACCACAGCCGGGGCAGTCGAGTTCGGCGGCATCGGCACCCAGGGCCTGTAAAATCTCGAACTCATGCTCGCACGACTGACAACGATATTCATAAATCGGCATAGCTATCCTCCATCGGCAATCAGTTCAGGCCGGGTCCTCTTGCGGTGCAACCACTCGGTTCCGGCCCCCGTTCTTGGCCTGATAGAGGCGCAGGTCGGCAACCGCCAGAGTCTCTTCCAAACTCGAACCATCTTGGGGAAAGACCGCCACCCCGATGCTCACCGTGAGATGGGTGCTCCCCCCCTTGGCATCTACTTGCATCGGGCATTCAGCGATCGCCAGCCGCAGATCGTCGAGGCGGCGTTGGGCATCGAGCGGCTGCATGCCGGGAAACAGGCAAGCAAACTCCTCACCACCATAGCGCGCTACCAAGTCAGTGGTTCGCACTGATTTCGACAGCAGATCGGACACCTTGCGCAGAGCCTCGTCGCCGGCCAAGTGACCGTAGGTGTCATTGAGCTTCTTGAAGTGATCGATATCGATCATCGCTACCGCCACCGGCTGGCCGGAACGTGCTGCCAGCGCGCCAATCCGCTGCAGACTCTCATCGAAGAATCCGCGGTTGGAAAGATTGGTCAGGCGATCACGGATCGATAACTTGCGCTGCTCGTTGGCACGAATCACCAACGTGGTGCTCAGCAGCGTGGCCATCGCCAAGAGCACTAATCGCCAACATTGGGTCTGCCAATTGAAATCGCTATCCAGCAGTAGATCCCACTGCCAAACCGCGTAGCTCACCACGATCGAGTACTGGCCGATCGCCGTCAGACCGGTGATCACGCATATCCGCCAGTCGTAGCGCAAGCTGGTGGAAGCAATGGCCAACAGGTAGACCGGGAAGATCACCAGGTCGCCGGTAGCTTCGATAGGACGGTCGAGTCGCAGGTAAATCCACAAACTTAGGGTGACCAGGGAAATGTCGAGGACGCCACTAAAAAAACCGATCCAGCGACGACCCCAACTGCGCCGAACCGCGGTGTAGACCACCAAGGCTTCGGCCAGGGCCGCCAGCGCCACCCACAGCACGATCTGCCGTGATCCTTCGCCCGGCGCGTCGACGAATCGGCTGAGCGGAAAGTAGAGCACCAACACCAACAGCAAGAGGCGGATACCAGCGAGTAGCCACTCGCCCTGGCGACCGGCATCTACCAGCTCCGGATCGGGAGGCGACCATAGCCGCCGCAAAGCATGCCTCCAGCGCAGCATCCGCGTCGGCCGCAGTACTATTCCGCTGCTCGGCTGCGGCACCGCCGGACTCCCAGAATTTGCTCTCATTGTCTCTTCGACACCCCAGTCAGCGCCGTCTCAGCCTCCGTCCCTTAGGACGGAATCACTCAGCTGGCAACGCCGCGCCCGGTTGGGCCCAGTGCTCGGATCCCTTGTGCTTGCGATTTTAGCATCGTCGCCGTTGGGCCATCAGCGGGCAGAGAGATTCTTGCAGTTGAGGATCAACGGTAGTTCTGCCGACCGACTGTCAGACGACTCGTTCGGCCCACGATGTCGTGTGACCCCCGCAGGAGACCGCGGCGATTTTCTGCGTCAGACCGGGCGGGTGCCAGCGGCAGACGTCCTCTGAGCCTGCGAGCCAACTCGAACGGCCCCGCCAGGCGGCCTTTCCGGCCGTGATCCCGAGACATAGA
This sequence comes from Candidatus Multivoradales bacterium, assembly GCA_965248925.1. Classification (GTDB taxonomy): domain Bacteria; phylum Acidobacteriota; class Thermoanaerobaculia; order Multivoradales; family J023; genus CBDFLE01. Next base: position 1,941,071 of record CBDFLE010000006.1, read on the forward strand.
TGAAGTAACATAGAAACTGGTCGAGAGCACATTGAGAGTACATTGCGAAAACCGTACACCGTGAAGACAGTCCACGGTGGAGATCGCGCCGCGCTGAAGTTGAGTCATCGCGGACAACTCGGGGGACGAACTTTTGAGCACTGCTCGAGCCTTCGAATACCGCCATGTGGTGGGTTTCGAAGAAACTAATTTGGTCGGCAATGTCTACTACGCCAACCACATTCGCTGGCAAGGCAGGTGCCGCGAGATGTTCCTGCGCGCTCACTGCCCGGAGATCCTCGAACAAATGAACCAGGGACTCGCCCTGGTGACCGTGCGCTGCGGCTGCGAATATTTCGCCGAGCTGCTGCCCTTCGATGAGGTCTTGATCCGCATGCGCCTGGGTGAGGTGGTACAAAACCGCGTCACCATGCTCTACGAATACCTCCGCGTGGGACCTCTCGGCGAAGAACTGGTAGCCCGCGGCGAGCAGCAGATCGCCTGCATGCAGCGCGCCGAGGAGCGCGCCGTTCCCACCCCAGTGCCCCACGCGCTGCGTGCGGCGCTCGAACCCTTCAGAGCATCGTGAGCTACCGCCAGACAGTCCGCCGCCAACGGCTGCCGCCAGCCCTCATGCTGCTGAGCTTGCTACTGGGCCTGTTACTGAGCACTGATTGTGGCACTCCGGCCGCCGACCCCCCTGGCAACGACTTCGTGCGAGCGATGAACCTGGGCAAGGCCCTGCTGGAGAACAAAGACTCCAAGGGCGCCATCGACCAGCTCACCCAGGCCGTCAGTCTCGACCCTGATTCGACCGCGGCGCGGCGCAACCTGGCCCGCGCCCTGCTACTGGCGCGCGACTCCGAAGGGGCATTGGCAAGTCTCGGCAGGGCCGCCGAGTTGGACGACGAAAATGCCTCGACCAGCTACTTGAAAGGCATCAGCCTGGCGCGGCTGGGACGTTTCGAGGAAGCTCTGCCACATTTCGAACGGGCAGTCCAGCTAGACCCCAAGACCGCAGCCCTACGCTACCAACTGGCCAGCGCCTACCAATCGACCGCGCGCCATCAGCAGGCGGGCGAGCAGCTGGTAGCCACCCTAGAACTCGATCCCCTGCACGGCAGCGCCCATTTCCTGTTGGCCAGCTATGCCCGCGGCAACGGCGACCGCCAAGCGCAAGCTCTACATCAAGGGGAAGTGCGACGACTGCGGCAGCTCTTGGGCGAGCAAAACCGCTCGGCCGAGGCGCTCGAGTCTTGCTTCCACACTTTGCCGGAAGGGGTGGCCGAGCACAGCGATGAAGCCGGCGAATGGCGGCCACGGCTGATCCCGGCTAGCGATATCTGGCTGACCGACGACAGCGCCTCGGAACTCGCCACACGGGCTCGGGCCGCCACCGTCTTCGAAGTCGACAAGGACGGCCGGGCGATCGTCTTCGTCGCCACTGATGACGGCCGCGCCTTCCTGCTCACCGCCGCCTCGTCCGGCCCGGTGGTGCATGCGCTGGCGCTGCCGCTGCCAGATCTTGGGAATCAAGTGCAGGCGCTCGGCGGCAATTTTCACGACGTAGTCACCGCGGGCAAACCCTACGATCCGCGACTCCACGCCCACGGCGACCTGCTGCTACTCGGCGCCGAGCGCTCGGTGCTCTTGGCCGGCGGTGGCGACGGCGAATTCGAAGATCTCACCCAGAGCGCCGGACTAGTGGGGGTCGGCGGCCGGCGTGCCCGCTGGCTGGACATCGAGCACGACGGCGACATCGACCTGGCCATCGCCGGCCCCGCCGGGCTGGCAATCTGGCAGAACAACGGCGATCGCACCTTTCGCCAGGTCAGCGCGGAAATCGGCCTCGAAGACCCCAACCCGGCCAGCGATCTGGCAGCGGTGGACTTCGACGACGATGTGGCCATCGACCTGGTGGTGGCCCACGCCACCACCCCGAGCCAAGTATTCGACAACCAGCGCACCGGCTCCTACGCTCGCCGCAGTGCCCCCGCCGGCCCCTGGCCCAGCGCCCGGCTGGTAGCTCTGGACGATGTCGACGGCGACTCCCACGCCGACGCCGTGTTAGTGAGTGAGCAACACCTGGTGATCGTGCCCGGACGCGGGGGCGACCGTCAGCAGCTCGACTTCACCGACTTCGCAGCGACCGCGCTACGGCTGACCGACCTCGACAACGACGGCACTCTGGAGATTCTCCTCGCCGGTCACACCGGCAGCGGCCATGAATCTGCAACCACAGGACGCCTGAAGCTGTGGCGCCGCGTCCACGGCAGCTGGCAGTCCCTCGGCCCGGTCGCTGGCCTCGACACCCTGGAGCTACCACCGATCCAGCACCTGCTGAGCGCCGACCTGGATCTCGATGGCGACAGCGATCTACTGCTGGTCACCGACGATGGCTTGCGCTTGCTGCGCAACGAAGGCGGCAATGCCGCGGCCCAACTCAAGCTGCGCCTGGTGGGCGGCAAGTCAAATCCCGATGGCCTTGGAGTCGGCCTCGAACTACGCCGCGGGAGGCAGCGGATCAACCGCACGGTCGCTGAGCTGCCGATCGTGATCGGTCTCGGCACCACCACCGATGGCGCCACCCCGACCCTCGACTCCTTGCAGGTGACCTGGTCCAACGGCGTGGTCGACAATCAACTCGACATTGCCGCCGGCGCGGTCACCGTGGTGGAGAAAAATGTCGCCACCGGCTCCTGTCCGTTCCTCTATGCCTGGGATGGCGAGGGTTACCGCTTCGTCACCGACCTGCTGGGCAACTCGCCGGTGGGTCTGCAGATCCGCCGCGGCGTCCCCCTCGACGCCGACCGTGACGAGTACGTCGAGATCGGGCCGGCGAGCAACTGGCCCGCCCGCGACGGCGAATTGCTGCTCATGGTGACTGAGGAAATGCGCGAGGTTCTTTACCTTGATCAGGTGCGAGTGGTGGCGGTGGATCATCCACCGGGGGTCGAAGTCCACCCCAACGACAAGCTGCGTCCAGCCCCCTTTCCCCCTTCCGAACTCGTGCCGCTAGGCGACCTGCGAACCGCCCGCCGGGTCGACAGCAGCGACGGCCTCGACCGCCGTGCCGCCTTGAGCGCCATCGACGGCACGTTTGCCCCCCCGGGCATAGCGTTGCCACCGCCCTTGCGCGGCGTCACCCAGCCCCTCTCACTAACCCTCGCTTTTGGCCCCCTCGAAACGTCGAAGCCGCTGATCCTGGCCCTGACCGGCTGGCTACAATACGGCGACGCCAGCACCAACATCGCTCTCTCCCAAGCCGCCAGTTCCGCCGCCCTGCCGCCGCGGCTCGAAGTCGAGACCGCCGCTGGCGACTGGCAACAAGTTGCCGTCGTGGTCGGCGTACCGGCCGGCAAGACCAAGACCATCCTGGTCGATCTCAGCGGCCAGCTGCCGCGCGGCGCCAGGCGGCTGCGGCTTAGCAGCAGCTTGGAAATTCGTTGGGATCGCATCGCTCTTGGTCAACGCCTGCCGCTGAGCATCCTCACGCGGACAGTGATCGATCCGGTTCGCGCCGACTTCGCCTGGCGTGGTTTCTCCGCGATGGCCAGCCGGGCTCCCGAACATCCCTCCACCCCGGCCTTCGCCGAACTGCTCAACCAGCCACCCTGGCGCCACTCCCCGAGCGGCTGGGCCACCGCCTACGGCGATGTGCTCGACCTGCTGACCCGTGCTGAACATGGCCTGGTGATCGTCGCCGGTGGCGACGCCATCGAACTCGCCTTCCCCACCTCAACCCTACCGCCCCGGTTCCAAGGCGGCCAACGAACGTATTTCTTCTACTCGATAGGTTGGGACAAAGACGGCGACCACAACGTCATCGACGGCGACCGCGTCGGCCCACTGCCGATCGAGCTGGCCGCTAGCGACCCCACCTGGCAGCGAGCCACCCGGCGCACCGGTGGAGTGGCCGAACCAGAGGCTTCTAGGGGCGGCAGATGATCAGAGGGAAGGATTCAGACCCGCCAACGAATCGAACCGTTGCCAGAAGAATCTGACAGGTTCTTCCTCGACCTCGAACACCGCAGATTGGCGCCACTTTTCGCAAGCTGGAAGAAGCGGCAACGACCACCCACATCCTAGACTACTCACCGAGCTAGTTTTCCAGCGCCCGTAGTGCCGCAGCAGAGTACTCCAAAAAGTAATACATCAAAGGTTTCAAAAGGCATCCGGGCCACACTCTGGACGGAGCCATGACCGACCTATTCCCACAGCGAAACAAGGAAGCCCGCGCTCGCGGCCCGCTTCGTCCCGCGCTACGATCGCCTTTCGACCTCGGCCTATTCAAGGCCACTCTTATGACAACCTAAAAAAAAGGAATTGAAGATGTCTTTCAAATCAACTGTTAAGGTATGGATTACCCTCACTCTTCTGGTCTTGCTGGCTCTGCCAGCCATCGCCAGTGACTCAGTGATCTTCAGCGGTGTCGACCTGTGGAAAACACCGGGTGACGGCTCCACCTACTCCGACTTCAGCAAAGAGCCCATTCCCCCGGTTTCTTCTGCCCCGGCTCCAAGGCCTTCACCGGCCGCATCGTCTTCGAAGGGGCAGAACTCGCCACCAGCCCGGCGAAGGCACTCGGCAATACCGACACCATCGTCCAGCGGCTCGCCGATGCGACTTTCGACGGCTTTGGCGTCGCCCGCACGCCGATCCAGCTCAAGGCATTGGCGTTCAACAGCTTGGCGCCGGTGAAAACCAGCTGCGGCAGCTACAACGTCAAGGTCAGCTTGGCGGGCGAGCAGCCGATCACCGAGATGCTGATCATCCGCACCCGCGACGAGGGCGGCTTCTTCCTGTCGCCGATCCATGTCGTGGTGAAGATGAGTTTCTTGCCTGAGAACGCTGCCGGTGAGGTCGTCGAGATCGAGCGTGAACTCAAGTTCGCACCCAGCGGCAAAGCGCTGTGGAACAACCAGCCAGGGAGTGGCGGCATCCAGCAGAAAAGCACCGTCTACGTCGATTCCAACGGCGACGGCGAGACTGACCTTTGGGTTCCCGGAACCTCCAACTTCGCCGCCGGTTGGGGCGTAGCGGCCGGCAAAGGAACCGCTAACAACAAACAGCTCGCCGATGATGTGGTCATTGACGAAGGCGACAACGAAGGTTACGTGAACATCGGCGGTATCATCTACCACTGCGACGACCCACCCGACTGCCATCACAGGCACGGCACCGTACCCGCAGATGACACCACCATCGGCAACGAGTTGCCTCAATAAAGACCCGAGCGACCACCGTCTCGAGAGTGACTTAGAGGATCCAAGCTACTAGTGGGTTCGACGAGTCATGGACTCTCGGGACCACCGGGGCGGAATTCGAGCAAGTTCGACTCCGCCCCACTTTCATGCCAATTTTTTCATCTTCGTCAACCGGCGTCGTGGATCGGCAGCTCAGTATCGACCGGCGCTCGCAAGCCGCGCATCTTCTTGACCAAGGAGAGCGCCTCGGCATCGCTATTGATCTCTAGGCGGAGTTCGATGTTGAGCCACCAGCCGCTCGGTTTTTCGCTGAGAGGCGCTCTTCAGAAAAATATGATGTCCGGAATCCGTGACTATTGCCAGGCAGCTGTGTCCCCGCTTTCAAAGCCATCCAGAAAAATTGGCGTAGCGATCTCGACCACCCCACTAACAAAAGTCAAGTCAAGCTCATCGATGACCAGCAAACCGCCTTGCTGCGAGGTAAACTCGTTGGCGCCCACTAGAACGGTGTTCGGGGTTGCCGTCAACAGCAAGCGTGAGATTCCTGGATTGGCAACGACCGGCAGTACCACAACCCCCCAGAAGTAACTCTTCCCCCTGCACTGTGGAGCCAATCGGCAGCGCCGACAGATTGACCACGACACCCTGTTTGCGGCCGATACCTCCTTGGTTGTTGTTCACGAACCAATTGCCGTTCTGCGCCCCAGCCGTGAAGTCCACCGTTGGACCAAGATCCGCCGTCGCCTGATTGAACACCAATGGACATGAAGGTGTTCCGGTCCCATTGTTGTTGTTGGTCAAGTTGACACCGGGATCGGCTAGCCCGGTCAGATCGCCGATGGTGAATCCTCTGACCGCCAACATATCAGTGGTGATTCCGCCATCGAGAATACCGGTGTCTCCGCTGAGCTCGAGAGTGAAAGTGAGGCTTCGCAAAATGTACGGAGCGTCTGGGTCCCGTAAGAAGATTGGGACCTGCAACCAAGATCTCGACATGATGGCTTGGGAAACGACCGTTAGATCACCAATTCTGAGCTGGAAATTAGCTGTGCATCCTGCAAATGCGGTCCGCCCATGAAATCGGCGACTTAGAGCGGCCAACTGACGTGCCCCACTGCGCCTCGATAGCCTGGCCATCGTTGAACTCGAAGGTGTGAGCACGGAAGCTCAGGGGCTCGCTCGCCACAGACTGCGCAACCAGCGTGGAGGCGAACACGGTGGCGAACGCGGTGGCGAGCAATGCACCGAGAACCAGGGTGGGGACAAGGCTTCTTCTACTGGGAATCGTGCTAGCGAAAGCGTTCGATACTCGCATCGGCTTGCCTCGAGGGTTAGTGCGCGGCGCAGCCCAACCCGAGGCACAGCCAGGGAGGGGATGCTATTCGTAGCGCAGGGTGGTCATCGGATCCAGGCCGGCGGCGAGGCGAGCCGGCAGGTAGCTCGCCACCAAGGCCACCAGCAGCAGTAAGACACTGACTGCGGCGGAGGTGAGTGGATCGGTCGAAGCAACGCCAAAGAGCAGGCCGACCAACAGGCGAGCCATGAAGAACGCGCCGACAAACCCAGCGGCCAAACCCGCCAGAGTCACCAGCAGACCGCGGCTGACCACCAGCCAGAGAACGTCCTGCCGAGCGGCTCCCAAGGCCATTCGCAAGCCGATCTCGCGGCGGCGTTGATGCACCGGGTAGGACAGCACGCCGTACAGCCCAAGCACCGTCAGACCGAGAGCGAAGGTGGCGAAAGCTGCCAGCAGCCAGGTACTGAAGCGGGGCTGGCCAAGAGCCTCGGCGACGGTCTGCTCCATGCTCTTGACATCGACCACCGGCAGGCTCGGATCGATCGCCTGGATGGCATCGGCCACCGGCTTGGCCAGGGCCAGCGGCTCGCTGGCCGTGCGCACCAACAGCTGGTGGCGAATCCATGGTCCTTGCAGGGTGGAGAAGTAGATCTCGGGTTGAACATCGCTTTCCAGGCCGCGAGTCTTGATGTCGCCGACCACGCCGATAACCCGCCACTTCTCCTGGGAGAAACGGCCGAAAGTGCCGAGCTCGATCTGGGCTAGCAAGTGCTCGCCGATCGGATCGGCACCGTTGAAGAACAGCCGTGCCCACTCCTGATTGACCAACACCACACCAGGTCGCTGGCTGTCGTCCTGCTCGGTGAAATCGCGACCGGTGATCAACGGCATGCCGAGGGTGGCGAAGAAACCTGGGCTGACCGGCCGTACCTGGGCGTAGCGTTTGAAGTCGCCCTCGACCGCCGCATGGCCTTCGATGTCGAATTCGCTGCCGACGCTCATCCCTCTGGCCAGCGGCAACGACACGCTGGTAGCAAACGAAATCACTCCTGGGAGATTGCTGATGCGCTCCTCGAGCTGGCGATAAAAGCCAGTTGTGGACTCGATATTGGCCTGCCCCTCGGGCAGGGTCACCAGCAGGGTCAGCAAATTGGTGGTGCTGAATCCCGCCGGTTCGTTGCTCAGCTTGACCAAGCTGCGCATCAGTAGACCGGCACCGACTAGCAGCACCAAGGTGATCGCCACCTGCAAGAAAACGAACAGCCGCCGCAGCCACAGGCTACCGCTGGTGCCACGGCCCGCGGCTCGTAGCGCCAAGCCCGGGCTCAGCCGACGCCAACGCAACGCTGGCGCCAAGCCAAAGATCAGGCCAGACAGCAAAGTCAGACCACAAGCAAAGACTAGAGCCCGCGGATCGAGTCGTGTCTGTTCCAGACTATAAAGCTCGCTCGGTCCGAAGCGCATCAGCAAGCGCATCGCCACGGCGGCCAACGGCAAGCCGATAGCGCCACCGCAGACACTCAGGATCAGACTGTCGAGAAAAAAGAAGCGCGTCACCTGCGCGCGGTTGGCGCCCAAAGCTAGCCGCACCGCGACCTCGCCACGACGAGCCGTGGCCCGGGCCAACTGCAACACCGCCACGTTCAGGCAGGCGATGGCCAGCGCCAGCAGCAACAACACCTGGCGAAAGTCTTTCACCACGCTTTCGCGCAGTGGCACTACCCTGCTCAACAAATCGGTGTTGGTCTCCGGGTACTGCTCTGCCATGCGCTCCGCGATGACCGTCATTTCCGCCTGAGCTGCGGCTAGCGAGACGCCGTGCCCCAGCCGTCCGATCACTCGCAAATACCGGGTGGCGCGAGGGTAGGACTCCGGGCCGTCGAGGATCGGTCGCCAAGAGTCGGCCGGGTTGGCCAGCGGAAAGCTGAATTCGGCCGGCATCACACCGAGAACTTCGATCGGCAGACCGTCGATCAGTAGCTTGCGACCGATGATCTCCGGATCGGTGCCATAGCGCCGTTTCCACAACCCAGCGCTGAGGATCACGGTATCGAGGGTGCCGGAGCCATCGGAGTCGAATCCCCGGCCTAGCTGAGGCTCGGCACCGAGCAAATCGAACATCCCAGCGGTGACCACGGCAGACAGCATGCGTTGTGCCTGATCGTTGCCGGTCAGGGTGTATTCCCAGGGATGATAGCCCTCGATAGCTGCGAACGAGGAACTCTGCTCGCGCCAGTCGCGCAGGTCGGCAAGGGATAGGGGAATGGTGCGCTTCGCCGGACTCGCCCACCACAACACCGACAGGCTGATGGAATCGCTGTAAGGCAGCGACCGCAGCAATGCACTGTTGACCACCGAGTAGATCGCCGTCGAGGCGCCGATACCCAGCGCCAGGGTGGACACCGTGATCAGCGTGAACGAGGGGTTGCGCAGCAGCCCTCGGCCAGCGAAACGGAGATCTTGCAAGAAGCTCGTCGAGTTTCTCCCGCCAACATCGGATCAACAATGTTCTGACACGAGATCTCGGCGTAGCTCATGGCACCCCCGTTGAGAAAACTCCCAGGCAGACGGTCGCAGCTTCCAATAGCCAACTCGACAGTCGTTGTAGAGGAAAGCCTCCGAGACCGCCAAGTTTGCCGCCAGCCGCATGACCCTGCCGGTCCACTTTCCGAAAGATGCGGTGCTCTACCTCCTATCCGACGCTATCGATCTCGGCTCCAATCTAGAAGGGGCCAGGCGATTATCATCGCACCGGCCCCTGTGGTTGCGGTTGTTGTAGCGGTCACTGGCCGAGCGCGATAAACTTATCGATCACTGCGGCTGACAGTCCGCCGGCCGCACCGAGACGTTCACAGGAATCACTTCACCAGCTGCCGACAGAGCAGACACCGGCTCTGGCATCAGAGCGGCCATCAGCTGCGCGGTATCACCCTTCTCCATGGTGAAGATGTCGCCCTTGGAAGGTGTGAATGTGACCACGGGTCACGCCATCGAGACCAGTCACCCTACCGAACTGGGTCTCGAGCTGATACGGCACCGCGAACTGAGCCAGCGCCGGGAAGTCCTGCGGTTGCTCGACATTTCAGCTGCGGAAGCTCTCGATCCAACTCTCTGCGCTGGCCGGGCCTTCACGCATGCTGAACTTGAGCTCACCGAGTAGCTCGGACTGACCAACGGCCTGCCAGTTGACCACTTCCAAGTCGACCCGACGCTTGCAGGCTGCGCTTCTCTTTGACGAAGGAGAGCAGCTCGTCGTCGCCCTCGATTTGCAAGTGACGCTGGAGCTCCGGGGCGCCGGGGAAGCGTTCCAGGCCGCGGCGCCAGGCGCGGCGCACCTCTGGCAAGCTGCTCGATCCGCTGTTCTGCCGGGAGGGCTTGGAGACCTCAGCGGGGGTGGAGGCTTGCTCCGTGGCGCCAGGTAAGTAACTTCGATCGGTGTTTGCGAGCAAAACTGTCGATCTGGTAGGTCAAGGTGTTTTCACCAGGAGCCGAGTTGTCACAGAAGCTAGCACTGTCACCGGTTGGGACAAAGCCCCTAAACTGCGTCCGGCCTGCGACCACTGTTAGAGAGCTGAGCTCGGCGCTGGCCAGCAGCTCTTTAGCACCCGCAAAATCCGCAGCCTTGTGTCCCCACTCGGAAGCCTCTTGAAGCATTGTTTCGACCGCTGAGAAGTTCTTGCTGTCGGCGGCTTGCTGCAGAGCGACGACGAGCGGAGTCTCAGCGCGTATTACTTGCCAGAGGCGCCATACTTTCTCGCGGCCATCAGGAGACAGAGCCAGTAGTCTCCCTTGGGAGAGTACAGAGCTGTGTTGGAGGTGCCAGTAGGCCCAATCGAGCAACCGGCGCAGGCCAGCCTCGCGGTCCTGAAAGATGGCTGTTCCCTCGGAGCGATAGCGCCAACCGCGTGCTCTTGCCAGCCAGCCGCCATCGGCGCCATGGTTGAGATCAGCACTTTCCCGCTGTGCTTCAAGGAGCAGCTTGCGGCCTTCCACCGGCGGCCAGATGTGACCTAACGGAATAAGCGCATCGGGCAAGCTCGGCCCCGACGCAGCTCCCTGCTCGGGCAACGCTGTCGCGGTTTTTGCAGGCGTCAGGTCCAAGTTCCGAAGCTCAGCGAGCAGCGCTTCAGGAACCTCCGCGCGTAGATTCGAGGTCGCCAGGCGGGCGAACTCTGGAACTGCCGCCAGCCGGTCCAGTGCTAGCCGAACTGCGAAGACGAAAGTCTCGCGTACGCCTTCAGAGCGATTCGCGACGGTCGTCGTAATAGCGACGGTCGGAGCCAGATTCAAGCGCGATCGCAGCGCTTCCACGGACAGCGAGTCGCTGCGATCGCGCTTGTTCGCCTGAACGAGGAAACTCGCCGCTGGCGAATCCTCTAAAAGTTGAGTCTGCAGTTGCTCGATGGGTCCGGCGGCCGCCGCGCATCCCGAGGGTGAGGAGTCGACGACGAAAACCACCGCGTCCGCGTCCCGCAGCAGGTGCTCGCGCCGCTTGCGGAGAATGCTCTGGCCGGGGACCGATACCACCTGACAGCGGAGAGTTCGGCCCTCGTACCTTCCTCCGTAGTACTCTAGCCAGTCGAAGTAGAGCGTCCGTCCCTGCGTCTCTTCTGGGGTTTGGACCTCGACTCCAAGGAGTTCCGCCAAGGCCCGAAGGGTCGTCGTCTTTCCCGCCTGGCTGGCTCCGTCGTAGGCGATCTTCAGGACGTAGCAATCGGTCTCTGTTTCCTTGCTCGACATCGTCTGCTCGGTTGCAACACATGGGACGCTGCTGGGCGTCCCATGTTCTTCTAGAGGCTCTTCAGGATCGTCCGTTTCTTGAACAGAACCTTGGTTCCAAGTCGTCCCCGATCAAAGGCGGATCAGATAAGTCCTTCGGCGTGCTTGTTGACAATGTTGCGAACAATCGCAAGATTCGAGCCGGCGCTGTCGGCGGCAAGATAAAGGAAGGCTGAATTGCCTACCATCTTGATTAGATGAAGTTGGTCGCTTAGTGTCAACAACATGTCGTCTAGAGTCGAGTTGAGTTTCAAGGCCTTCATGGTCTTGAGTTTTTGCTTCACCATTTCGCTGTTGAACGCGCTGGCTGCTGGAAGATCGAAGTCAGGACGAACGCTATGGACAGCCAGGGTCATTCCTGTGTCCAGATCGACCAGTGAAACGGCAATGAATCCCGGGACCTCAGTGGCGATGCTTTCGAAAATGGAAATGTAGTCTTTTTCTGAAGCCATGTATTTCTCCTAGTCGGTCAAAGTACCAAGTCACCCTCAGCGGAGGCCAGTTGGTGCCTAGACATAGCGAGGTTGCTCTTGTTCTTGTCGAGAACCAAGTAGATGAACAGCCCTTCTTTCTTTTCGATCGGACGGATCAAGTGGTATTGCTTTTGGAGGGTAATGAGGATGTCCTCGATCGAGTCTTTCAGACCAAGCGTGGTCATCGTCTTGCGTTTGGCACGGACCACTTCGGTGTTGCCAGCAGCCGCGAGCTCCAGGTCAATGACGCCGCCGCCACCCTCGGAACCGAGCGTCATGCCGCTGTTGCTGTCGACGATGCAGCTGCCCACGAAGCCGTCGATCTCTGCCAGTTTAGATAGACATTGTTTAATGTCAGCCATTTGCCTCTCCTTCAATGAGTTGGTGTTTCGCCCGGCAACTATTGCCGATTGCGAAAGTGGAACTGGCTGGGTCTCCCGCGGGGGGTCTCTGTTCTTCACCAGCGCCTCCGCAGGGATTGCATTGAGCCCCAATCAAATTTTGCACACCCCACAGCAGTTGTGCAGAAGCCGTGCCAAGTCGCGCCAGCGGACCGCCCAGACGCGCTGGCTGTGATCACCTTTCCCAGCTGAAACCCATCTGCTGAAGGCCCGAAGGTGCTGGTGGCTTCGCGGCTGTTCTGACCTCTGATGGCTAGCCCGCGAGCATCCAAGCTGCCCTGTCTTTGGCCAAACGTCGCAAATTGGGTGACTCGTTTTGCTACAGTAAGACGCTACGCAGCGTCAAGAGTGCCGAAGTGATCGAACCTGCGCCCGCTGAGCGTGCTGGCATCGAGCTTGCTCGTAATCCGTTCACGATGGCACAGATCCTTATCGTTGAAGACGAGAGCGGGCTGCGAGAATCTCTACTGGAGGGTCTTTCGGTGGCTTTCCCCGACTCTAGTTTCGGCGCCCATGGCACTGTCGAAGAAGCCTTGGAGGCCATCGAGGGTCAGCAGCCAGAGCTAATTATCAGCGACATCCGGCTCCCGGGTAAGAGCGGTATCGATTTCTTGTTCATTGCCAAGAACCTCTGGCCGGGCATCCGGTTCATTCTGATCACGGCCTACGCCAACGTTGCAACCTACGCGCAAGCGAGCGAGTACGAAGCCACTCGACTGCTGAAGAAGCCTTTCGCACTGCACGACCTGGTCAAAGCTGTGCGGGAAGCTCTCCGCAACGGATCTTCGAGCCAAGGCGAAGACACGTCGATTCTCGAGTTGGTTCAGCTTGCCAATCTGGGGAAGAAGAGCCTGGAGATTCACCTTCGACGAGGCGCGACTCGCGGAGAAATCTGCCTCGTCAATGGCGATTTGATCCATGCCCGCGCTGGGGGTCAAGAAGGCATCGCAGCGTTCATGGAGATGGTGCGGTGGCAGAGGCGAGATGCCGAGATCAGGACTTTGAGGAAGGCCCCCAGGACCACGGTTGAGGAGCCGATTCAATTCCTGGTCCACGAGGCTCTCCGGATCCTCGACGAAAAGGATGGAGATACCGAGAAACCAACCAGGAGCGTCCCTAGTGAATCTTCATTGCTGTCGGCGAAAGAGCCGCTCCAGGTTTCCTCAGCCCCGAAGCTACCTCTAGCGGCGCAATCCGAGGAGACTCTGGCCCAAGCCGGCCTCGATGCCTTGGTTGGGATCGACGGCTACCTCGGCGCCTGCTTGATGAACAGTGAAAGCGGAAGAGTTCTCAGCGCGCGGAGCGCAGCATCTCTCGACGTCGAAGTTGCCGCGGCATGCAACACCGAGGTGATCCGAGCCGAGAGAGCGACTCTAGTCTCCCTTGGGCTCCAGGATCGAATTGAGGACATCCTGATCAGCTTGGGAAGGCAGTATCACCTCCTATGCCTCATCGATTCGAATCCGGACCTCGTGCTCTACCTGATTCTAGATCGCGCCCAAGCGAATCTTGCAGTGGCTCGCTACGAACTCTCCACCCTCGCCAGCGCTCTAGACCTTGGGCGCAACCCATGAGAAGCCTTGGTTGATGAGTTTCTCTGGCCAATACCCTTTGCCAGATAGACTCACTCGCGTCTCATGGTACAAATGGTAGGGACCAGGCAAGAAGGGGCGGAACCATGAACAGGGCGGTTGGGGAGAACGGTTTCAAGCAGTGGGAGCTTGCGGTCGATTCCATCAGTGACTTGCTGGTCTTGCTGGACAGCAGCGGCAAGGTAATGCGAGCGAATCGGGCGGTTGAGCATTGGTCCTTGGTCTCGGTCTTCGAGGTGCAGGGCATGGATGTTCATCGTCTCTTGCATCGGGATTGCGATGATCCATCGTGCTACCTATTGCGACTTCACCCGGAGAAGAGCCCAACGATCGAAACCGAGCTTCTCGATCCCAAGCTGGGTTGCTGGATCCACATGGCCCTCGAGCCATTCACCGAGGGCGCAACACCTTACCGTCTACTCACAGTTCGCGATATCACCGAAATTCGCGAGCGGCGAATCCAGGAAGGCCGCCGGACTCGCTTCGAGGCGCTCCACATCGTCGCTCGCAACCTCGCTCACGAGATTGGCAATCCTCTCGCCGCGATGCAGACGACGACCGAAGTTCTGGCGGCGAACATAGACCGGTTCGAGCCCGCCAAGGTCAACACCTACCTGGAGAGGATCTTGGAGGGGACCCAGCGGATTCAGACCATCGTCGAGCGGACGATCCGCGACCAACAGTTCACCGACCTGGCGCCCAAGGTGTTCGATCTCGAAGCCTTCTTGCGCCGCATGTACCGGCTCTTTCAGGACGAGGTCTCGATCCGTGGAGTCCATCTGGAGCTCAAGCCCTTCTCCTCTCCGGAGCTCTTTGCTTTCGCCGATTCGACGGCAGCCGAGGAAGTGTTGATCAACGTCCTGCGCAACGCCCTCGACGCGACATCAGCTGGCGGGTCGATCTCTCTCTGTGCTCGCTCAGAGGCAGATCAGGTTGAAATCCTCATCCGCGACACCGGTCGAGGAATGAGCCGGCACCAGATGGCCAACATCTTCCAGCCTTTCTTTACTACCAAGGCCGAAGGTGCCGGTATCGGGCTCGCTTACTCGAGCTACCTGATGAGAAAGATGGGTGGTACCATCGCGATCGACAGTCAGGTCGGTGAGGGGACGACCGTGACCGTTCAGCTCCCCGAAGGCAAACCAGAGAATCGAGGGCTGGCCGATGAATCACCGAGACCTTCTCCTCATCGTTGAGGACGAGCCGTTCCTGAGGGAGTCCCTGAGGGATCAGCTAATGGCGGATGGCTACGCTGTGGAGGCCACGGACACCCTGGCCGGAGCGAGGAAACTCTTGCGGGCCAAGAACCCGGCCCTGATACTGCTCGACCTCTCACTGCCGGACGGATCGGGGCTGAAACTACTTCAAGAGCTCGACCGCGAGCCACTGGCACCTGCGGTCGTAGTGTTGAGCGCGGATACCACGCTCGATTCTGCCGTGCAAGCGGTTCGCAGCGGTGCCAGCGACTACCTGCCGAAGCCGTTCTCCCTGGAGCTACTGAGCCACCGGATTCGGCAAGCACTTCAACATCGGGCGGCGAGCCTGGACCGACTGGTAACTCGCCGCCAGGGGACTCTCTCGCGTGCGAGCTCGAAGACGATTGAGCCAGTATCCGCTGCTATGACCGCGGTTCTGGCAAGAGTTTCCGCGGTGGCGAAACACGATTCGATGCCGGTTTTGGTCTTTGGCGAAACGGGCGTCGGGAAAGAGTCCATATGTCGCCGCATCCACGAGGAATCCCCCCGTGCGCATGAGCCGTTCATTGCCGTGAATTGTGCCGAACTCGACCGCGGTCTCCTGCGCTCCGAGTTGTTTGGCCACGAGCGTGGCGCCTTCACCGGCGCCTCAGATCGTCGAGTCGGGCTCTTTGAACTGGCGAGCCGCTGAACCCTGATGCTCGACGAGGTCAGCGAGCTGCCTCTCGAGGTGCAAGCGCTCTTTCTAAGAGTCCTCGAAGACGGCACTTTCCGCCGCCTGGGTGGATCGAGAGAGTTCGAAACCCATGCCCGAACGATTGCAGTGAGCAATAAGCCGCTCAACGACCTCGCCCAGAGCGGCCGCTTTCGCCAGGATCTCCTTTTTCGCCTGAATACTATTGAGATCGTCATTCCGCCGCTGCGGCAGCGATGTGAGGACATTCGCTTGCTGGCCCAGCACTTCTGCCAACGAATGGTCCGCGCCTCGGGTGTCGAGACCCATCTAACACCTGAGGCGATCTCTGCGCTGATGGCCTATCCCTGGCCCGGCAACGTTCGTGAGTTGCGCAACGTCATTGAGCGCAGCGTGCTCTTGAGCAAGGGTGAAGCCTTGACTCCGGAACTCCTCGAGCTACCGAATCGAGCCATTCGCGAGCCGATCACAAGAGAAGCCTCATCCCAGCGTGACCTACCCACGTTGAAGGAAGTCGAGCGCCGCCATATCACCGCGGTCATGTCCAGTTCAGGGGGCAACCGCACCCATGCGGCGGCGATTCTTGGAATCTCCCGCTCGACGTTGGCCCGAAAGTTGGACATGTGACCCTACGGGTGTGCATCCCCCGAACACGGTCCGCCGATGAAGTCAGCGACTTAGGGCCCGCGAAGGATGGCTTCGATCCCTATGGACGGGAGTCTGCGGGAGGCTTCGCCCCCGTAGAACGACAGATCGGTATCGACCGGCGCTTGCAGGCTGCGCTTCTCTTTGACAAAAGAAAGCAGCTCGTCGTCGCTGTCGATCTCTAAGTGGCGTTCGAGTTCGTCGGCGCCAGGAAAGCGCCCCAGCCCTCGCCGCCAAGCGCGGCGGGCCTCGTCGTAGCGGCCCGCCTTGGCATAGGCTTGGCCGAGAGCGACGTAGACTCGCTGCTGGTAGGGCGCCACCACTCCGCTCTGCTCTTGCAGTTCGGCACAGCGTTCCAGGTCGCGAGCAGCGTCGTCGGAATGACGCAGCGCCCGCGGCCAATGCAGATGGTTCATCCCCCGCGAGTAAAGCGCCAGCCAAGAATCCGGCTGGGCCGCCAGCACCTTGTCGGCCTCGTCCAGACCGCGCTTGGCCACGCTGCCCTTGCAGACGATCGCCGCCAGCCCGCCGCAGGCCGGGATCTTGTCGACGTAGGCCACCGACAGCTCGATCCGCCAAGCCGGGTTCTTGGTGGTGTCGGCGCGCTCGGTAAGAAAGGCGATCGCCCGGTCGTGAGCATCGTACTCGGCCGCCAGACGCCGGTAGTCGCTGGCTTCGCGAGCCTGGTAGACACCTCTCAGCAGGCTCTCAAGTTCTGCCAACTGACCCTCGATCTCAGCCGCCGAGGGCAGCGCCCGCTTGGCTACCTGGGTGCCCGGCAAGGGACTCAGGCGCCGCGGCTGGGAGATCTCCAGCTCCCGCCGCTCGGCATAGCTGCCGGGATCCTGGTGCAAAGTGAGTATTTGATCGACTGCCACGTCCTCGAAATACTGTAAACCGCCGTCTGGCCAGCGTACTTCCAGCATCTCCACCAGATCCACCGTACCGAGACCAAAATGTAGTCTCGGCTCGCTCTGCCCCGCGAAACCGTTGCCTCCATCGCGCTCACGCACCAGCACCCCGGCGGCGGTCGCCAGGGTCACCCGCGTGCCGATGCCGTCGCGATTGACCCCGCTCGACGGATCGGTCACCAGCGCCACCCGCAGCCAATGCGCCCCTGCCGCCGTCTGGCGGTGATCTAGCAAACCATTGCGAAACAGCTGCGGAGCGTCGCCCTGATTGGCGATGAACAGATCCAGGTCGCCATCGTTGTCATAGTCCACCACCGCGATGCCGCGGCCATCCCGGTCGCTGTCCAGGCCGGTCGGGCCGGCGTTTTCAGTGAAGGCTAGCAGCCCCTCGTTGCGCCACAGCCGAGTGCGTTCGTAGCCCGAGAACGAGCGGTCGCCGATCGCCGGCCAGTTGCGGGCGTCGTCGGAATGCTCGCCGGTCACCGTCCACGACGCCAGGTCGTACCAATAGCTGCCCTCGCCGGCACTGATGAAGCCGTTGACCGCCACGATGTCCAAATCGCCATCGTTGTCGTAGTCGAAGAACTTCGCCCCCCAACCCCAACCGCCATCGTAGGCCCGCGCCTCCAGGCCGACATCGGTGAAGTGGATCTCGCCCGACTCGTCCGGGCCCTCGTTGTACCAGAGCATGTTGCCCTCTTGCAGGTACTCGGCGGTGGTGATGTTGGAGACGTAGATATCTAGCCAGCCATCGTTGTTGAAGTCACCAAAGTCGACGTTCATGCCCTTCTTGGTGTCGTAGCCCAGAGCACTCTCGGTGGCGTTGCGCCAGCTGCCCTCGCCGTCTGAAAGGAAGAGCTGGTCGGGACCGAAATCGTCGGCGGCATAGAGATCGGGCCAGCCGTCGCCGTCCAAATCCGCCGCTCCCACCGCCAGAGTCCAGCCCGGGTCAGCGACCCCGTGCTTCTCGGCGACCTCGACAAAGCTGCCGTCCCCCTGCTGCTGGTAGAGGTAGTTGGCGCCGCCGTTGCGGGCGCGCTCGAAGTCTTCGTGCATGATCCGGGTCGACCCCAGATGCCACAGATCGACCTCGCGGAAGTAGTTGCCAACGTAGATATCCAAAAGACCATCGCGGTCGAAATCGAGAAAGATCGCCGCGTTGCCATTCGCCCACTCGGTGCCCGGCTGGCCATCGCGACGCTGGAACACCTCGGCGGTGACCTCACGGAAGGTGCCGTCGCCCTGGTTGCGATATAGCGAGTCCGTGCCCCAACGCACCAGGTAAAGATCCACCAGACCATCGTTGTCGTAGTCCCCCCACACCGCGTCCATGCTGGTGCCGCGAGCATCGTTGGCTTGCGCCAAGCCGGCCTGCTCCCCCACCTCGGCGAAGCTGCCGTCGCCCTGGTTGCGATACAGCAGGTTGGGCTCCCCCTTGCGCGACTCGGTGACGAAGAAATCTTGCCAGCCGTCGCCATCGTAGTCGGCACTGGCCACCGCCGCGCCGACGCTCGCCATCCACGACATGATGTTCGACAACTGAGCGTCCAACACCGGCCGATGATGGCGGTGGGTAATCCCCGCGCTCAACGCCACGTCGACGAAGAGCGGTTCTTCCGCCTCTGGCGGTAACGACTGCGAGGGCGAGGAGCAGGCCGCAAACCAGCCTGCCAGCAGCAACAACCCGACGGTCGAAAGTCCAACAGCAGTCACCGACGCGAATTTCTTGAAACAGCCATTCCAAACACTAAGAGTCACAAAGCTCTTGCTCACGGACGGCCTCCAGACGAGGTTAGGCAGTAGCAGGGAAGGGCAGGGGAACGGCAACATCCGGCAAGAAACATGCCTCGATGCGCTGTCGCCAGACCTCGAAAGCGGGCAACTCTGCGCTGCCCCGAGGCAGACCGAGCAGCGTTTGAGAGGTCACTTCGGCCGCCTCACCAGCACTCATGCCGCAGAAGACGCGGCTAGCCTGCTCGGTGTGCTCGGTGACAATGCCCGCCCGTATCCTGGCCTCGGCGGCAAAAGCGGCGCCCTGGGCGAGAGCCGAAGCAAAGTCCGCCGCCACGGTGCGCAGGGTTTCGAGAGCCACCCGGTCGACGCCGCCGGCATAGCTGGCGGCGAGACCGACTCCAGCCCACAAATCAGCGTGGCGAGTGTCCGCGAAGGTAGCGATGGTCCGCGGAATTTGCCGCACGTCGGCGCCTTCGACAAACCACAGACTACGCCCCAGGCCCTGGTCGAAGGCCCGCCGAGCGTAGCCCCGCACCCGCCGAGGAATCCGCTGTGGCCCGTCTACAGAATTTCGCCCATGGAAGAACCCTTGATGAAAGCCATAGCCATCGTAGGCCAGCCAAACCAGTAGCGGATCGAGCCGCGCCACGTTGCGCTGCAGGCCAAATGGCAGGCGAGCCAACGCCCAGCCAGCCCCGACTTGCACCATGTAAATGTGGGCGCTACCGCCCCCTTGGCAAAATTCTTCGAAACGCCGTCGTGGCCAAGGGCTCAAGCGATCCACCAAAAAGAGCGACATCGCCGCACCCTCGTAGGCAAAGCCGCGAAATTCCTCGTCGACTTCGTCAAGCTGGCGGCAGAGGGGAACACTGGCACTTTCTCCAAGCGCCGCGTGATAGCCCTCAAGGAAGGTCAAACCAACCCGCTCGATCCGTTCCCAAACCTGGGCATCGCCACCACGAAATCCGCGCCGAGAGAAACGCACCTGATCGGTAGACAGAGACAATAAGCGACGGGTCAATGCTCCCATAGTTCTTCTCCCACGGGTTCGCTAGCCGCTTGTTGGGGCCCGGTGGGATTGAACTCGCCAGCTGCAATCTCACCAGCGGCTAGTTCGGAAACCACGGCCACGGCCACCTGCTCACCTGCCGTAGCCAGTGGCAAGACCACGGTGGCCGCGCGGTAGCGGCCCGAGGAGAACAGTATCCAGCCATCGTCCGTGGCTTGCGCAAACACCAGCGGTGCCAGTGGCGAGCAACCGGCCTTCTTCAGCCCCTCCAGCACCGTCCAGACTCGGGTGGCCAGGACATCAGGATCCTCGGTGCTGTGTTGCGCCAAGACGGGCAAGAGCTTCTGGCGCTCGCCGAGCAAGTCTCGCCAAGTTGCCGCAGACCGACTCTGAACCTGCTCGATATCGCAGCCGAGTTCTCCTCGACCCACCAACGCCAGAACCCACTCGCTGAGGTAAGACACCGAGGTCGAAGGCACCTGGCAATGGTTGCTGCCGTTGCGCCGACCATTGCCGGCGACCGGCTCCACGGCCAGCAAATCGCTGGCTAGCAGGGTTTCCGGCTTGCCGTCCGGACGGTGGAGGACAGTGACTGGATCTCCCATGGCCTCCTCGATCGCCTGCCGACCTAGGCGGCGCGGATCGCTGCCGGCACTGTCTTTCAGCGCGACCCGCAGCCGCGCAGCGGGCAGCAGATCAGCCAGCCGCCGTTCCAGGTAGGGTCCGTAGAGGGCAGGCACCCAAGGTGGCCGGCGACCCGGCTCGTCCATCGCCCGCAGTTCTAGCCGCTTCCAACGCTCGACCAGCTGGCCCCTCTCGTTGCGCACCTCGAGGTCATAGATCAGGGTTCGGCCGTTACGCTGACGCTCGATAGCACTGACCTGGCGCCGCCCTGCCTCCATTACCGCCGGCCCAAACTGCAAACTCTCGACCGCGACCGGTAGCACTGTGGCGTGGGGAATACAGGCTTGCACCGCATGCAACGAAGCATCCCGAGCACCCGGATCGCCCAGCAACAAATCGGCCGGCAACAAGGGGGCGAACCAGCCAGCGGCGGGATCAGACTCGACCTCCGCTCGACACTCGGTTGCGCTCAGCCAGTGGTAGCCGAGCAGGCGGCGAAAGCGGCCACTCTGGAAGAGCACTGACCCATAGAGATCCTCGGGCTCAAGGGCCAGCCGTCCCTCCTGCGGAGCCGGCACAACACTCTGATCCGGCCGCTCATCAAAGACCAAAACGGTACTGAAGTGATCTACTTGATAGGAGCTGCGAGAGCTGCGCAAGGCTACTCCGACCGTTCCGTCCGGGTGCTGCAAGGCGACTAGACGCAGAGTAACCGTCTGGTTCTCGGGCACCGTCACCGGACTTTCGAAGTGAATGGAAGCCAAGCGCAGGCCGTCGGCAGTAGGGCGATTGGCCAATGCCAAGCCAACCTGGGACATTGCTTCCAGGCCGAGGACGGCCGGAAACAGCCGCTCACTGCCGTAGATGTGATCCGCCAGGTAGGGGTCGGTCGCCAGCGAGACTTCCACGTCGACCACCAACTCAACTCCCGGAACATGCACCCTGGGAGTCTCCAAAAAGCGCTGTAATGGCAACTCAGGACTTTCGCAGCGCAGAGTCGGTAGACTGCCGAATCGGCCACTGACCACCACCGCTACCGGCGACGGCCGGTCGAGCAAGGACAGCAGCTCCGCAACACCCGCTTGCGGCGGGATCGGCGTGATGCCCTGATGGGCGAGTACGTCGAGCTGCGCCAACCGGGCGCCCATGCCGACTCCGGACCACACTGACCACTCCAGGCAGAGCGCCCGGCAAGCGGGATATTGCTCGGCAATGAGTTCGATTGCCCGCCGCAGGCGGTGATTGGCCAGGGCGTAGTGAGCCTCACCCTGGAGACCCATGCGGCCGATGATCGAGCCAAAGCCAACCACCAAGCGCAACTGCTGCCGATCGACCGCTGCCAGCAGATGGGCCAATCCTTCGACCTTGGCGGCCAAACACCGGTCGATTGATCGGCGGTCGAGATCGGCGATCAGTCGCGGCTGGTTGGCACCGGCGCTGTGCAAGATTGCCCGGATCGGTCCGAGTTCGCCCGTCAGGCCAGTCATGGCCGAAGTCACCGCGGTGGGGTCTGTCACATCGACCTGCAAATACTGACAACTCACCCCGTGGGCGGCGAACCGTTCGAGATTGGCGGTCAACTCGCTGTCGCTGGCCGCCGAGGATCGGCCGAGCAACGCCAGGACCACGCCGTAGCGCTGTGCTAAGGCCAGGGCACACTCGGCGCCAATGCCCTTGCCTCCTCCCGAAACCACCACCAGATCGCCCACCGCCAAGGCTGGTACAGCGATCTCAGCAGTGGCCGGCAGCGGCACCAAACGCGGTTCGCGGCAACCTCCGTCAAGGTCGAAGCGCAACTCGCGAAAGCGCCGCGTAGCCAGCGCGACAGCAGCGATGCGAGCACACCAAGTTGCCAAGTCCGGCAACTCGCCCAACGGCAACGAGACCACAGTGACCGCTACCTCAGGCGCCTCCAAATGTAGAGTTCTAACAAAAGCGGCAGCAGCGTTGTGATGTGCTCGCGGGCCTACCAAGAGGAAAAACCCACTGCGCTGCTCGACCGCCGCCTGGGTCGCGGCTAGCAAGGCATCGAGCGGCTCGTTCTGGTCACTCAGCAGCAGGACGGTACCAGCGATTGGCGGTGCCTCCCGATCCGCGTCCGCGGCTTGAGAGACAGCAGCCAGAGCAGCGGCGAGGGAAGAGTGCAGAGGATCGTCGATCTCGCCATGGAACTGCCACTCGACGGTCGCCGGTAGCGTCCCAGCGGGGCTTGATGCGTCGATCTCGAACGGCTCAACGACGAAAGAGCGCACCCAGCTGTCGAGGCCGGCCGGCACCCCTTGATCAGCACTGGGCTCGACCGCTGCCGCGGCCAGCTCGCCGAGAGCCGTAGTCAGTTCGCCCACGGTGGCGTTGGCGTACTCGGCCGGTGCTAGGGGCGGCGCAGCACCGAGATGGCGGGCCGCCTCGGTGACCACTTCGCTGACCACGATGGAACTCAGGTGCAGGTCACCCAATAGCCGTAGATCGTCGCTGAGAGTCTCGATCGGCAACTCCGCCCGGCGTGACAGTAACTGCCGTACCCAGAGCGCTGGATCTTCGCTCGCGGCGTCCTCGCCAGCAGCGGCGGAACCCTCGGCAACCGCGACCTGGCTCTGCGCCTGATCATCTGCCGCCGAGGGATCCGCCGCCGCGAGTTCGCTCCACGGCGCCGACTCGCAGGGGTTGGCCAAAAAGCGGGGCCGGCAGTCGAGGGAAAATCGGCGGATCGGCCGATCGACAAAGAGCAGCGACGGATCGAATTGAGCACCCATGGCGAACAACAGTGCCACGGTCTCTACCAAACCTGTGAAGTCCTCCGCGCCGACATCGAGGGTCACTACCGGCAAATCGCTAGTGCCCGCCGCCAACCCGCTGAGCGCCCTTCCTGGACCTACTTCGACCAACACGTCGACATCAGCGGCCAGAGCTTCGAGCGCTTCCACGAAGCGCACCGGCGCGGTCACCTGACGGCGCAACAAGGCGACCAGGTCCTGGTCTGGTTGCAACCAACCACCACTGATCGTCGAGGCCACGGCTTGTTGCAGATGCCCTACCCCCGCGGCGGCTAAGGCGGCGCCTAAACGCGGCTCGGCGGCAGCAACTCGCGGCGAATGGAAGGCGTGAGAAACGGCCAGGCGGGTGGCGTTCCAACCCAATTCTTGGGCCGCGACGACCACCTCGTCCACCACCGTGCCGGCACCGGCAACGACGGTCTGAGTCGGGGTGTTGAAACTGGCGATGCAGAGATCCTCGCTCGGCCATCGACCGATCAACTCTGCAACCTCTGCGGCACCGGCACCGAGGCTGGCCATCGCCCCGGTGCTATCTTCCAACTCGGACATGGCGCGCCCGCGAGCCGCGGCAAGACCCTGCACCGTGGCTTCGTCCCAAGCACCAGCCCAACAGAGGGCTGCTAACTCACCGAGGCTGTGACCGACAGCAGCCACCGCCTCGACACCGAGCATGTCCAACAGGCGGACACCCGCCAACTCGGCGGTGACAATGGCCGGCTGGGCAATCGCAGTTTCGGCGGCATCGCCGGAAGTCGGCAGAGCCGCCTGCCGATAGAGCTTCTCGACAGCGGTGAAACGCTCCTTCCACACTCCTCCATCGAGGTGTGACGGTGAACCTTGGCCAGGAAATAGCAAGCCGATGCGCGGCCTTTCACCCACCTGCCCGACGAAGATTCCCTGGCGCGCTTGCAACCGCTGCCGGCAAGCCGGATCCCAAGGCTCGTCCAGCCAGCACTGCAACAACAGCAAACGCTCGTTAAGCTGGCGCGGTGAACTGGCGACAATCGCCACCCGCCAACTCGACGGACGGGGCTCAGGGTCGACTTGACGAGCCAGTTCGGCGGCCAGATCGGCGAGCTCGGAGCGGCAGATCTGCTGCGCCAACTCAGCCATCGGCTGCAAGCGGCGGCGCATTTGATCGATGTCGGCAGCTTCAAAAAGTAGCACCTCGACCCCCTGCGGGATCGCTGTCAGTAGCTTCTCCGCCGCACTGAAGCTGCGGCGCCGGGTCTCGGACCTGCTCTCTAACGTGAGATGGCAGTTGATACCGCCAAAACCCATAGCGCTAACCGCCGCCCGCAACGGCTCGCTGACCGGCCACAGCTCGGCGCGGCGCAGAACGCGCAGCGAACTCGCCGGATCGGTGAGCTCATCGTGGGGTTGTTCACAGCCGGTGGTAGGTGGCAAAATCTGATGATGCAGAGCGTGTACCGCCTTGATCAATCCAGCCAGCCCGGCAGCCGCCTTGGTATGGCCGATGTTGGCTTTGATCGAGCCCAGGGCGGCCTGGCGAGAGCAGGGAGGGGCTGCCGAGCGAGCCTTGTTGAGAGTCTGCAACTCGACCCGATCACCCAGCGCGGTGCCGGTGCCGTGGCCCTCGAAGAGCTGCACCGAATCGATGCCGTAGCCGGCTCGACGGTAGGCTCGTTCGAACGCCAGGACCTGGCCCTCCACCTCCGGCCGCGTCAGCCCACCGCTGCCGTCTGAGGAGATCCCCCAGCCGCGGATGACGGCATAGATTCGGCAGCCACGGGCCAGCGCGTCGTCCTCCCGCATCAACACCGCAAAACCACAGCCTTCGCCCGGTATGAAGCCACTGGGCCGCTGATCAAAGATTCGCATGTCGTCCTTGGCCAGGGCCCCGGTGCGGGCAAATCCCACCAGCTCGAAAGGATCGAGAGAAAGATCCACTCCCCCCGCCAGCGCCACTTCGAGATCGCCCGCGACCAGCGCCGAGCAAGACTGCGCCACCGCCAACAGCGAGGAAGCACAGGCGCCGTCGACGGTAAAACCGCCACCGTGCAGATCGAAGTGATTGGCGATACGGCCGGCGATGGTATTGGCCAGACCGCCGGCCAAGCTCTCTTCTGTGTTCTCGGGAAAGGGCTGCTTGTAGAGGGTCTCGAAGCGGCGGACAAAGGTCTCGATGTGCGAGTCTTCCATGCCCTCTTCCGCCAGGGCCGCGGTAGCCTGGCGACGAACATAAGGCCAACGTAGGCGCAGCAGCTGGGCGCGAGAGAACTCGCCGGTTAGAGTATTGCCCACCAGCACGCCAACGTCGTCGCGAGGCAAGCCATCAGCATGCTCGAAACCAGCGTCCGCCAGGGCTTCGCTAGCCACTTCAAGGGCTAGCCAGTGGGCCAGATCGGCGGCCCGATAGCTCCGTCCGCCGACCCGAAAGGCAACCCGGTCAAATTCATAGTCGGTGAGTACAGCGGCCTCACGAGAGTAGATCGAATCTGCAGGATTCTCGGTAGAGCGGTAGTCCTCCAGACGCAGTCGCTCGGCAGGTATGCGACGAAAAGCGCGACGTTGAGCGAGGGCGTTGCGCCAGAGGGTGAGTGGTGTATCAGCATCAGGATAGCGGCAGGCGAGTCCAATAACAGCGATCCGGTGGTTGCCCATCAATCCTCCCGTTCTAGGTGTTAAAAGAACCCAGGCGGAGTCAAATTAGAGGAGTGACTATATACGAATACATCAATTAGCGTTGTTTTTCCCTACTCTTTTGCTGACCGAAAAAACCACGCTATTTCGCAAGATCGAAGAAGTCAAATAAGCCTCCCAAGAGATATGAGAACCCCCTGCTCCAGCCCAGCCGACAACAGAGTCGCAATCCAGTCAACCATGAAGTCGACAGGTTGTTCCCCTCTCGGCTCGGACACCGAGCGGGTTTCACCAACGCTTGCCGGATGAGCTAACAGCACGAGAGCACTTCCTCAAGAACAAAAGAAAAATCATTGCTGGCCGTCTAGTTAGGCGGAACTCTCCATCTCAAGTTCCAAACGCTGCGCCAGGCGTTCGTCGATCAGCAGCGGCAGAGCCATCAACAGTGGGGGATTGAGCAGCCGTGGAGGTTGCAGCACTAAGTGAGGTCTGGCGGTCAATTGGCCCGCTGCGTCGGGCTCGAAAGGGCCGGCACTGGCCAGCCCACGGATCGCCTCGCTGTGGCGCAGAAAATCGAGCGGCCCTTCAAAGCGGTCCATGCCGGCGGCAAAAACAAAGAATCGCTCACCCGGAGGAATCGCCAGCTTGAAGTCGCCGATGGCCGAAAGAATGGTGCAAGATCGGGGTCTCGACTGCGGAATCGGTGAGTCGAACAGGCCGATGAAGATAAATCCCGCCAACGGCTGCTCGGCTTCAATCGTACCTTCGAGCATGGCTACCGTGGTATTCGGCACCTCGGGCTCCACCAACATTTGCACTTGTTCGGCATCGGTGGCGTACACCCGGCATAACTGGCGAAACTGGCCCGGCGCCAAACCCACCAGTTGAGTGAATCGGCTACTGAAGGTTCCCAGGCTGTTGTAGCCGACTTCGAAACAGATATCGAGCACACTCTGCTCGGTGGTCATCAACAACTTCTTTGCTGCTTCCAAACGCAAAGCACCGAGAAACTGCATCGGTGGAATTCCGACTAGCTCACGAAAAATGCGATTGAAATAGTAGGGGCTCATGCAAGCCAGGTCAGCCATCTCGTCGAGAGTGACCTCTTCGGTCAGGTGCTGGTGCATGTGCTTGACGACCCGTTCGATAGCTTGCTGATGACTAGCGAGGGTTTCCTCGTGGGCCACCTGGTGGGAAGGCCACAGCGCCTCGGCGGTGGTAGCACTGCCAACATTCGGCATCAGAATCAACCTCCACGGTTAAGCAAACTGGTACCCAGAAAGAGCGAGCCAGAGTGCGAATAACAACTCGAACAGCGATTAATGCATCGATAGGTCTCTATGAGAGTACTGGAGAAATTCTGATTCTCAAAATAGAGATAAATTTCAAGCCTGATAGGTAAAGACTTGGCGCCCTGGCGCTTCGGCAAGTAATGCCGGGGCCTCTTGGCTTTGAGGAGATCGGGGCGGTGGCGAATTCCGCCCAGCTACGCCGGGGGGCGAGAGGACTAGGGGACGAAACCCCTCGCTAGATCATGACGTCCCCGGTGGGACGGAGAATCCCCACTCTGGTCAGCTGCCTTCGCTGTCGTAGAACGATAGGTCGGTATCGACCGGCGCTTGCAGGCTGCGCTTCTCTTTGACAAAAGAAAGCAGCTCGTCGTCGCTGTCGATCTCTAGGTGACGTTCGAGTTCGTCGGCGCCAGGAAAGCGCCCCAGCCCTCGCCGCCAAGCACGGCGGGCCTCGTCGTAGCGGCCCGCCTTGGCATAGGCCTGGCCGAGAGCGACGTAGACTCGCTGCTGGTAGGGCGCCACCACTCCGCTCTGCTCTTGCAGTTCGGCACAGCGTTCCAGGTCGCGAGCAGCGTCGTCGGAATGACGCAGCGCCCGCGGCCAATGCAGATGGTTCATCCCCCGCGAGTAAAGCGCCAGCCAAGAATCCGGCTGGGCCGCCAGCACCTTGTCGGCCTCGTCCAGACCGCGCTTGGCCACGCTGCCCTTGCAGACGATCGCCGCCAGCCCGCCGCAGGCCGGGATCTTGTCGACGTAGGCCACCGACAGCTCGATCCGCCAAGCCGGGTTCTTGGTGGTGTCGGCGCGCTCGGTAAGAAAGGCGATCGCCCGGTCGTGAGCATCGTACTCGGCCGCCAGACGCCGGTAGTCGCTGGCTTCGCGAGCCTGGTAGACACCTCTCAGCAGGCTCTCAAGTTCTGCCAACTGACCCTCGATCTCAGCCGCCGAGGGCAGCGCCCGCTTGGCTACCTGGGTGCCCGGCAAGGGACTCAGGCGCCGCGGCTGGGAGATCTCCAGCTCCCGCCGCTCGGCATAGCTGCCGGGATCCTGGTGCAAAGTGAGTATTTGATCGACTGCCACGTCCTCGAAATACTGTAAACCGCCGTCTGGCCAGCGTACTTCCAGCATCTCCACCAGATCCACCGTACCGAGACCAAAATGTAGTCTCGGCTCGCTCTGCCCCGCGAAACCGTTGCCTCCATCGCGCTCACGCACCAGCACCCCGGCCGCGGTCGCCAGGGTCACCCGCGTGCCGATGCCGTCGCGATTGACCCCGCTCGACGGATCGGTCACCAGCGCCACCCGCAGCCAATGCGCCCCTGCCGCCGTCTGGCGGTGATCTAGCAAACCATTGCGAAACAGCTGCGGAGCGTCGCCCTGATTGGCGATGAACAGATCCAGGTCGCCATCGTTGTCATAGTCCACCACCGCGATGCCGCGGCCATCCCGGTCGCTGTCCAGGCCGGTCGGGCCGGCGTTTTCAGTGAAGGCTAGCAGCCCCTCGTTGCGCCACAGCCGAGTGCGTTCGTAGCCCGAGAACGAGCGGTCGCCGATCGCCGGCCAGTTGCGGGCGTCGTCGGAATGCTCGCCGGTCACCGTCCACGACGCCAGGTCGTACCAATAGCTGCCCTCGCCGGCACTGATGAAGCCGTTGACCGCCACGATGTCCAAATCGCCATCGTTGTCGTAGTCGAAGAACTTCGCCCCCCAACCCCAACCGCCATCGTAGGCCCGCGCCTCCAGGCCGACATCGGTGAAGTGGATCTCGCCCGACTCGTCCGGGCCCTCGTTGTACCAGAGCATGTTGCCCTCTTGCAGGTACTCGGCGGTGGTGATGTTGGAGACGTAGATATCTAGCCAGCCATCGTTGTTGAAGTCACCAAAGTCGACGTTCATGCCCTTCTTGGTGTCGTAGCCCAGAGCACTCTCGGTGGCGTTGCGCCAGCTGCCCTCGCCGTCTGAAAGGAAGAGCTGGTCGGGACCGAAATCGTCGGCGGCATAGAGATCGGGCCAGCCGTCGCCGTCCAAATCCGCCGCTCCCACCGCCAGAGTCCAGCCCGGGTCAGCGACCCCGTGCTTCTCGGCGACCTCGACAAAGCTGCCGTCCCCCTGCTGCTGGTAGAGGTAGTTGGCGCCGCCGTTGCGGGCGCGCTCGAAGTCTTCGTGCATGATCCGGGTCGACCCCAGATGCCACAGATCGACCTCGCGGAAGTAGTTGCCAACGTAGATATCCAAAAGACCATCGCGGTCGAAATCGAGAAAGATCGCCGCGTTGCCATTCGCCCACTCGGTGCCCGGCTGGCCATCGCGACGCTGGAACACCTCGGCGGTGACCTCACGGAAGGTGCCGTCGCCCTGGTTGCGATATAGCGAGTCCGTGCCCCAACGCACCAGGTAAAGATCCACCAGACCATCGTTGTCGTAGTCCCCCCACACCGCGTCCATGCTGGTGCCGCGAGCATCGTTGGCTTGCGCCAAGCCGGCCTGCTCCCCCACCTCGGCGAAGCTGCCGTCGCCCTGGTTGCGATACAGCAGGTTGGGCTCCCCCTTGCGCGACTCGGTGACGAAGAAATCTTGCCAGCCGTCGCCATCGTAGTCGGCACTGGCCACCGCCGCGCCGACGCTCGCCATCCACGACATGATGTTCGACAACTGAGCGTCCAACACCGGCCGATGATGGCGGTGGGTAATCCCCGCGCTCAACGCCACGTCGACGAAGAGCGGTTCTTCCGCCTCTGGCAGCCCTGAATGGGCTTCCTCGGCGCAACCACCGAGCACGACGACCAGAGCGACGGCCAACAGCCCGACGAGCAACACAAGACTCGCGACGGCGAAATGGAGGGGGGCAGTCTTCAAGGTCGGTCTCCCGATTGCACCGCCACTGTGGCCTGGCGGTAAGTAGTCGCTAGGGTAGCCGCGGCTGGGCCTCTGCGGGCCAAGCCGAGACCACCTACTGAGTTGCTCTACTTGAAAAGGGAGTGTCGCCAGACGATCTTTATCCACCACCTACCGGCAATTTCCCCCCATCGGCGACAAAAATCCAAGACAATGACTCCGACTAGAACAAGGACTCCCTCGATCCTGGGAATCCGATGTTCAAGAACCTAGCGCTTGGGAACTCAATACCGTGAGTCACCGAACAGCGGACAGCTTCGCCAGACCTTTCCTGCGGCTCAGCGAGGCGGCGATTCGCCGGCCTCGATTGGCCCTCACTAGCGTGCTACTGGTGACCCTGCTGGCGCTACCCGGCCTGTGGCGGCTCGAGCTGCGCACCGATGGCCATGCGCTGGTGCCGTCGGCAGACCCGGTGGTGCTTTTCGACCGCCAAGTACGCCAGCACTTCAAGCTGCGCGATCCGTTGGTGGTGATGCTGAGCACCTCCCATCCGGACGGCATCTACAACGCCGCCACGATGCGCCGAGTGCGCAATTTGTCGCAGGCGCTGGCGGCGCTACCAGAGGTTGGCGAGGGGCGGGTCACCAGTCTCGCCACCGAGCGTCGCGATCGAGTCTACGAGGGTACCTTGAACTTCCGCCCCTACCTCGATCCACTGCCGGAGGACCGCCGGCTGCTCGACCAGCTGCGCGGCGACATCGCCGCCGTCGGCCTGCTTGAGGGCACCTTGGTGTCAACCGACCAACACGCCACCGCCATCTTGGTGGGAGTGCCCACGACTACCTCCGACAATGCCCGCCGAGCGCTCGACCGAGTGGCGATCTTCCGCCAAGTGGAGCACACCGCCAAGGCTTTCGCAAGCCCGCTCGATCGCATCGAGGTGGTGGGGGCGCCGGCCGCCGAGGCCCTGCTCGGCCTGCACCTTTTGCAGGACCTTGTCCTGCTGGTACCCCTGTCCATGCTGTTGATCGCCACGGTGATGTGGTTGGGCTGCCGGCGACTCTGGGGAGTCGCGTTGGGAATGATGGAGATCGGTGCCTGTCAGCTATTTACTTTCGGCCTCTTGGGTTGGTCGGGGGTGCCGGTCTACCTCACTTTGGCAGTCTTGCCGGTAATCTTGACCACCATCGGTCTAGCTGACGAGATCCATCTGCTGTGGCACCAGCAAGGAGAACTGGCCAGCGAGCCGGCAGGGGTCAGTCGGCGGCAAACCGTGCGCGCAACGATGACCGCCATGACCCGGCCGATCGTCCTTACCACTCTGACCACCAGTCTTGGCTTTGCCTCATTCCTGCTCTCGCCGATCGTCCCGGTGCGCTTCTTTGGCTTGTTCGCCGCCCTCGGCATCCTCTTCTGCATGCTGTGGTCCCTGGTCGCCGTCCCGGCGTTGATGGTGCTGTCACCGAAGCGCTGGCTGCTCCGCAAGCGAGCTCCGCGTCAGCCCTCACGGCACTCCTTGCTGACTCTCGGCAGCCGCCACCCACGCTGGGTTCTGGGGCTGCTGGCACTGCTCAGTTTGGGCTTGGGAGCAGGAGTTTTTCGCCTCCAGGTTCAAGACAGCTGGATCGATGGCTTCGCCCCCAAGAGTACGTTCCGGCAAGCGACAGACGAGGTCAACGAGCGCTTTTTCGGCACCCACCTGCTCCTCGCTCACCTGACTTTCAACACCCCCGAGGAGCAAATCCCGGCGGTCCTGGATCACCGCGGCCCGCTTCTCGACCCGGAGCTGCTAAACAAGATTGGCGGCTTCGAGACCTTCGCCCGGCAACGGCCCGAAGTCGGCGGCGTGATTGGGCCGCACAGCCGGCTGGCGGCGGCCAACGCGCTGCTCACCGGCCGCAAGGAAGAGAACCGCCGGATCCCCGACACGGTGTATTGGGTGTGGAAACTGCTGGGCCACTTCAAGACCGCTCAAGGCGAGCTGCGGCTGCGGCAGATGATCAACGCCGAACTCGACCAGGCGGTGGTGACGATCTTCCTCAAAGACGCCAACTACCGCCAGACCGAGACTCTGATGGAAGCGCTGCACAGCTACGCTGAGGAGCATCTGGAAGCCGGTCTCGTCCAACTGCGGCTAGCTGGTGACGTGGCGGTCAGCCAAGCAATGATCCCCGCCATCGTCAAGACTCAAGTGCTGTCTCTGCTGCTCGCTTTGGGCGGCGCGACCTTGCTGCTAGCGCTGATCTACCGCTCGCTGGCGGCGGCGCTGGCAGCGGTCGGCCCGGCCATGGTGGCGGTGTTGTGGACCTTTGGCGCCATGGGCTGGACCGGCATTCCCTTAGGCGTCGCCACCTCGATGTTCTGCGCCATCACCCTGGGTATTGGCGTCGACTATGGCATCCATTTCTTCGAGCGCTACCGACTGGCGGCCAGCCACGGCGCTGAGCAACCGGTGGCGGTCGCGCTGGCCGAAGCCGGCCCGGCGATCATCACCGACAGCCTGGCGATCGCCATAGGCTTCGGCCTACTCGGTTTTTCGCAAGTGCCGGCCAACGCCCGCTTGGGCCTGCTGGTGGCGCTGGCTCTAGGCGCCGCCTGCCTGCTGACTCTGCTCGGCCTAGCCGCACTGTTGGAAACTCGCGGCGAGCCGGCGGCAAAGAGCTTGGAATCTATCTGAGACGACCCCACCCAAAGCCTCCTCTTGAGGCTCTATCTTCCCTGCCGGGGGTCAAGGCGAGCCGCGGCTGACTCCGTTTAGAGCAGAGAAGGTAAGAGGTGTCCGGCCAACCGTTCTCGACTCGATCGAGAGTCCAGCGGAAGGCCCGTCGTCAAAGAGCTTTCGACCTTCGTCGAAACGCTCAAATCAATCCTCCCAGGAAGGAGATCCTGATGAAGAGAAGCTTCAAACTAGGTGTTCTGTGCCTTGTCGCAGCCACCCTCCTATTGATCGTCCCGGCCCAGGCACACGATGTCAACGCCGGCATTGACTTGTGGAAGACGGTCGGCGCCAACAACGGTACCTACGTCGATTTCAGCTCGCAGAGCATCCCGCTGAACTTCTTCTGCGCCGGCTATGGCGGGTACACGGGAACGATCGCTCTCAAAGGTAAGGCGATTGCCGCCACCAAGAGCCTGCAGGGTGCCGACACCGTCATCGAGCGCACCACAGACGAAGACGTCAACGGCAACGCAAACATGATCGTTCGGGTGCTCTCGCTGCAAGGCAAGACGCAGTTCTCTGCCGGCGTGTGTGGCACTTCGCACACCGTCAAAGTAGGGCTCGACCCGAGCCGCGTCCAGGACAACACCAACATCAACTTCGTCCATTCGGCCTCGACCGGCGGCGTTTTCAGCGCCACTATCTCGGTCAAGGGCGAAGTCGTGTTCACCGAGGTGGGCAGCGGTGTGGTACGTGCGATCTCCAACGACATCGTCATGCAGACCAGCAATGCTTGCTGGAATCACACCACCGGCAGCGGCGGCATCACGGTCTCCGGCCCGGTGACCGTCGATACCACCTGTGACGGCATTCCCGACCTCACCTTGCCGGGCACTTCCAACTTCCACGCCGGTTGGTGCCCGCCGTCCGGTGGCAGTGGCCCGCCGACCGCGTCGACGATCAACCACACCGGTCCTCACCCGACCAAGCCACCGAAGAAGAAGTGCAGCATCCGGCCGGTCGATGACTGGATTGGGATCGAGTTCGGCTTTGACGAGTTCGGCAAGGCGATCGCTATCGAGACCTGCCAGGTCTTGAACCAGTAGAAATCCGACGGGGAGGCGGCATCTTGGTTTGCCGTCCACGAGCCGCCCCCCGCCGGAGGTAGGCATCGTTCCCGGGTTCTAGGTTGGTCGAGCTGATCGCGTCATCGGTGACGGACACCTCGATAACCAAGCCCCCGACGGGGCAGCTGACGTGCAGCTCTCCCAGCCGAGGCCCGGGGCCGATGGTTCTTATCTTAGCAATGAGGCAGCAGCCGGAGAGACCTCTCGCTGGTGGGCTGCTCAAGAGCCAGATGGGGTGCAATCTAGCCACGGTGAGGTCATCTCTATCGCGCTCGTCACAGTGGGCGAGCAGGCGAAGGCTGATCTCCGGCGAGCGCCGTTGTTGGCGACTCGCAAACCGCGGCTCTAACGTTTGGAGGAAAACATGTTTAGAAGTCATTCCCAGTCAATTCTGTGCCTCTGTGCCGCTCTCGTCTTGCTAGCGGTGCCAGCCGCGGCATCCAACGTCAACTCCGGCATCGACCTGTGGGTCACCGTTGCCAACGGCACCAGTGTCAACTTTTCGGGTCAGGCCATCCCCGCCGGATTTTTCTGCGCCGGCTCGAATTCGTTCAGCGGCTCGATCTCGCTCAAGGGCAAGAACATCGCCGCCAACATGGGTCTGCAGGGAGCTGACACGATCCTCGAGCGGCCAGTGACCGCGGTGCTGGGTTCGGTAGCTACGGTTCCACTGGTCCTCAGGGTTCTATCGTTGCAGGACGTGACACCGCATTCGGTTCCCGAGTGTGGATCGAGCTACGACGTCTTCGTACGGCTCAACCAGTCGATCAGCCAGCCGCAGGGCAGCATTACGATCAGCCATTCGATGGCCACCGGCGGTACTTTCAACTCGGTGCTACCGGTAGAGACCGAGGTGATCTTCACCAACACCGTGAGCGGTGATGT
Source organism: Candidatus Multivoradales bacterium (assembly GCA_965248925.1). Taxonomy (GTDB): domain Bacteria; phylum Acidobacteriota; class Thermoanaerobaculia; order Multivoradales; family J023; genus CBDFLE01. Next base: position 1,975,788 of record CBDFLE010000006.1, read on the forward strand.
CAAGACGATCACCAACAGCACCGTCCTGACCACCACGACCGCTTGCTGGAACCACACTCCGGGCCCCGGCGGCATTGTCGTCAACGGCCCGGTGACCGTCGACAGTGACGGCGACGGCATCATCGACCTCACCCTGCCGGGGACCTCGAACTTCGCCCCGGGCTGGTGTGCACCGGCCGGCGGTACTGGTAACCCGACCTTCAGCCCGCCGACCCATCAGGCGCCGACTCACGCCCACAAGGTGAAGGCGCCGAAGAAGAAGTGCAGCATCCGGCCGATCGAGATCGATCTCACCGAGTTCGGCGACGAGCAGGTTGGTGGCAAGGCCACCAGCACGCAGATTGGCGAGATCGGCTTTGTCAACCTCATCGCTTGTGATGCGGTGGTGCTCAGCCCCAGGTAGCTGAACTCCGGCGGCATCGTCCTTGCTCGACAGCGACACGGGACGATGCCCCCCTCTTGGGTGTCAAAACAGCGCACAAGGACTACCAGCGATAGGTCCTCAAAGATGAATCACAGCAGCCCAGCCATCGCCATCGTCGGCCTCGCCTGCCACTATCCCGACGCTCGCAATCCTCGCCAGCTGTGGGAAAACGCGCTCAGCCAGCGCCGTGCATTCCGCGCCATCCCGCCACAGCGCCTCGATCTCGAGGACTATGGCCGTCTGGTCAGTGACCAGGCCGACGGCACTTATGTCGCCGAGGCAGCGCTGCTCGATGGTTTTGAATTCGATCGGGTGAAGTTCCGCGTCAGCGGCAGCACCTATCGCAGCACCGACCTGGCCCATTGGCTGGCCCTCGATATCGCCTCACGTGCGCTCGCCGACGCCGGCTTCGCCAACGGCGATCGACTACCCCGCGACCGCGTCGGCGTCCTGGTGGGCAACACTCTGACCGGCGAATTCTCCCGCGCCCAGCAAATGCGTCTGCGCTGGCCTTACGTTCGCCGGCAGGTCGCCGCCGAGCTCGCCGCCGAAGGCTGGGACGAGCAACGAAGCAGTGCCTTTCTCGGCCGCTTGGAGCAGAACTACAAGGCACCCTTCCCAGCACCCACCGAAGACACTTTGGCCGGCGGCCTGGCGAACACCATCGCCGGCCGCATCTGCAACCACTTCGATCTCCACGGCGGCGGCTACACCGTCGATGGCGCTTGTGCTTCGTCCCTGCTGGCCACCGCTCAAGCCTGCACGGCACTAGCCAACGGCGACCTGGAGATGGCTTTGGCCGGCGGCGTCGACCTCAGCCTGGATCCCTTCGAGCTGGTCGGATTTGCCCGCAACGGCGCCCTTTCGCCCGGCGAAATGTTGGTGTTCGATCAACGATCCCAGGGTTTCTTGCCCGGCGAGGGCTGCGGCTTCGCAGTGCTAATGCGTCATCGCGATGCGTTGCACCAAGGCTTGCGAGTTTACGCCGTGATCCGTGGTTGGGGGATCTCCTCCGATGGCAGCGGCGGCATCACCCGGCCAGAGGTCGATGGCCAGGTATTGGCTCTGCAACGGGCCTACCAGCGGGCCGGTTTCGGTATCGACACCGTCGACTTGATCGAGGGGCACGGCACCGGCACGGCGGTCGGCGACACCACCGAACTCACCGCCCTCAACCGCGCCCGGCGCAACTCTACCCCCGGTGAGGCCACGCCGCACCACGCTGCTGTGGGTTCGATCAAGGCCAACATCGGCCACACCAAAGCCGCCGCCGGCCTGGCCAGCTTGATCAAAGCCAGCCTGGCGCTCGACTCTCAAGTGCTGCCACCGACCACCGGCTGCAAGCTGCCCCACACCCAGATCACCGGCCCCGCCTCAACCTTACGGACCTTGCGCCAACCCGAGCCCTGGCCTCTTGGGCGGCCGTTGCGTTGCGGGGTGAGCGCGATGGGTTTTGGCGGCATCAACAGCCATCTGGTGTTGGAGAGTGCCGAGCCGCCTCGGCGAACTTCGGGCCGGCGCATCGACAGCCGCTTCGGCCCCACCCCCCAAGACTGCGAGATGCTGCTCTTCGCCGGCGCGGATAGCGCGGAACTGAAACAGAAAGTCGAGCGAGTGAAAGTACGGGTGACCAGCCTGACCCACGCCGAACTCGGCGATTTGGCGGCCGAACTCGCCCGCCGGCTGCCGGCCGACGCCAACTACCGGTGCGCGCTGATCGCCGCCACTCCCAAGCAGCTGCAAGAGCGCCTCGGCAAGCTACGCCAGGCCCTCGACCACCCCTTGGCCCGCGGTGCCTCGCATCTCGACCCTGAGCATGGCCTGTTCCTCGGTCATGGCGGCCGCCCACCACGGATCGGCCTGCTCTTCCCTGGTCAGGGCTCGCCCGCCAGGCTCGGTGGAGGTTTATGGCGCCAACGCTTTGCCAGCGCCGCCGAGGTCTATGCCGGCAGCGACTTGCCCAGCGCCGGGGATGGAGTGGACACCGCCATCGCTCAGCCTGCCATCGCCACCGCGGCACTGGCCGGCCTGGAGGTTCTGGACAGCCTCGGCGTCCACGCCACCACCGCCATCGGCCATAGCCTCGGCGAGCTGATCGCCCTCCAGTGGGCCGGCGCCTATGACAGCGCCGCTCTGCTGCGCTTGACTCATGCCCGCGGCCAGGCGATGGCCGAACTCGGTGAGGCCACCGGCGCGATGGCCAGCCTGGGCGCCTCGGCGGCTGATGTGGCGCGGCTGATCGACCGCCTTGGGGTCGACAACCTGACCCTGGCCGGCCTCAACTCGCCGCGTCAAACGGTCATTTCGGGACCGGCGGAGCAAGTTGTCAACGCCCTCGAGCAGGCTGCCAAACAAGGTTGGCAGACCACCCGCTTGGCGGTTTCGCACGCCTTTCACTCACCCCTGGTGGCGGCCGCCGTGCCGCGCCTGGAAGAAGCCCTGGCGGCTGAGACTTGGGAGACGCCACGGCGAAGGGTGATCTCGACCATCACTGGCCAAGTGCTCGATCCGCAAGCTACCCTAGCGCCGCTACTCGCCGCGCAGGTGACCTCGCCAGTACGATTCGTCGAGGCCTTGCAGCTCGCCGCCGAACACTGTGACGTGTTCCTAGAGGTCGGCCCTGGCGAAGTCTTGACTGGGCTAGCCAGGGCCACCGTCACCCAGCCGATCCTTGCCCTCGATGTCGGCGGACCGTCACTAGCCGGCCTACTGCAAGCTAGCGGCGCGCTGTGGGCTCTAGGAGCATCGATCCGGCCGGCGGTTCTGTTTGCCGATCGCTACCACCGGCCGTTGGACCTGGACCACCAACCCGCCCTGCTGAGCAATCCGTGCGAAGAGGCACCGCGACTGGGCGAAGCGCTGGCCAGAGCCACCCGGCCGCCCAACCCCCCAGCCTCCGACGACCCTGACCTTGCTCCACCGAGCCTCGCCACAACAGTCGTCAGCAGCGCGACCTCGCCCCTCGAAGTGGTCCACCAGTTGGTCTGTCAACGCACCGAGCTACCGATCTCCGCGGTGGACGCGGACAGCCGCATGCTGAGCGACTTGCACCTCAGCTCGATCACCGTCGGGGCACTGGTTTCCGAGGCCGCGCGGCAGCTCGAGTTGCCGCCGCCAGCGGCTCCCAACGAATACGCCAACGCCACCCTCGGCACCATCGCTCAAGCCTTCGAAGAGCAGCTCAAGAGCGGCGGCGGCGGGGGCAATACCGATCGCGACACCTTGCCTGCCGGGGTCGACCAGTGGGTCCGGGCGTTCACTGTCGAGCTGCTCGCCCGAGACCTCGAACAACGCCCCAGCGAGATGCTCCAGGGCGGGTGGCAAGTGTTTGGCAGCGATCGACATGCACTGCGCGCGACCTTGCCTGAAGTCCTGGCGCAAGCCGCGCCGGGCGGCGGCATCGTGCTGCTGCTAGCAGTAGGCGATACCGACCGACAGCTCGATTTGATCCTCGAAGCGGCCCGTACCGGGCTCGACCTCGAGCGCTTCCTGCTGGTCCACCACGGCCACTCGGCGGCCGCAATGGCCCGTACCCTGCATCTCGAATCGCCCTCAACCGCGGTCGGGGTAATCTGTCTACCGGCCTTGCTCGGCACCGGCGAAGAAGAAGGATGGTGCCACCGGATCGCCGCCGAAGCCAAGGGCCTGAAGGGCTATCGCGAAGCCACCTACGACCTCGATGGGCAACGCTGGGAACCGCGCCTGCGGACTCTCTCCGAACCGCCCGGGCAGCAGTCCCAAGCCCCGCCCCTCGAAGCCGACGAGGTATTGGTGGTCAGTGGCGGCGGCAAAGGCATCGGCGCCGAATGTGCCCTCGCCCTGGCCCAAAGTTGGGGCGTGCGCTTGGCGATCCTCGGTCGCTCCGAACCCCAGCAAGACAGCGAACTGGCGGAGAACCTGCAACGTTTTGCCGCCCAAGGGGTCACCGCGCGCTACTTCGTCGCTGATGTCGGCGATGCCACCGCCGTGGCTCATGCCATCAGCGCCGCCAGAGCCGAGCTGGGGGAGATTCGCGGCCTGGTGCACAGTGCGGGCGCTAACCGTCCCCAACTACTGGCCAACCTGGGGCGAGCCGATGTCGAGGGTACCCTGGCGCCCAAAGTGGCCGGCCTCGACAACCTGCTGGCGGCGATCGACTGTGAATCACTCAAGTTGTTGGTCGGCTTCGGCTCGATCATTGCCCGCTCGGGAATGCCGGGAGAAGCCCACTACGCGCTGGCCAACGAACGCCTGCGGCGGCGACTCGAGGGCTTCGCTGAACTCTTCCCGGAATGCCGCAGCCTATGTGTTGAATGGTCGGTGTGGTCGGGAGTGGGCATGGGCGAGCGGCTGAGCCAGCTCGAAGCTCTGGCGCGCCAGGGCATCACACCGATTCCCCTCGCCGACGGGGTCGCCGCGCTGCTGCAGCTGCTCGAACGGCCGACGCCGGTGGCGGTGCTGGTGAGCAGCCGCTTCGGCGAACCGCCAACCCTCGAGATCGAACGACCAGAGATGCCGCTGCTGCGTTTCCTGGAACGCCGCCGGGTGCATGTCCCGGACGTCGAACTAGTGGTCGATTGTGCAATATCAGAAGACACCGACCCCTACCTGGCCGACCACATTTTCGACGGCGAGCGCCTGTTCCCAGCGGTGATGGGCTTAGAAGCCATGACTCAGGCTTGGACCGCGCTCACCGGCGGCAGCGGCCCACCGCAGATCCGCGACATCCGCTTCGCTCACCCGATCACCGTTGCCAAGGGCAGCACCGCGCAACTGCGATTGGCGGCTTTGACCCGACCCGACGGTGCCACCGAAGTAGTGCTGCGCAGCGCAGCGACCGGCTTTGCGGTCGATCACTTCCGCGCCATCTTCGAGCCCGTCGCGGACCCTGCTACCCAGGACGGGGCCGACGACGACGTCAATGACCTCTGCGCCGTCGCCATGGCTGAAAGCCAGCTGCTACCCCTCGAACCCCAACGCGACCTCTACGGACCGGTGCTATTTCAACAAGGGATGTTCCAGCGTCTGCGCGGCTACCGCTGGCTACGTGCTCGCGCTTGCCTAGCCGAGGTCGAAGGCGACCCGCGGGCCCAGTGGTTCTCTACCTACCTACCGAGCGAGCTGCTGCTGGGCGACCCCGGCGCTCGCGACGCCACCATTCACGCTATCCAAGCCTGCATTCCCCACGCCACCGTACTGCCGGTAGCGCTCGCCAAGTTGGAACTCGGTGAAGCGCGGCTCGGCGAACGCCGGGTGTTCGGCGCCTGGGAGCGCCAGCGCAACGGAAAAACCCTGATCTACGATTTAGAGGTGCGCTACGCTGACGGCCGCTTGGCTGAAAGATGGAGGGGGTTGGAACTGCGGGTGGTCGATCAGGCTACTCAAGCTCCGCCCTTGGCAGAGCCGCTCCTAGGACCCTACTTGGAACGCCGCCTGGGCGATTTGCTGCCCGAGGCAGAGCTTTCAGTGGTGATAAATCGCGACCAGACACCGCAGGCAGAGCGCCGCCAACGGAGCGATCAAGCGATCAAGCGCTTGGTCGGGGTGCGGCAGCAGATCTTCCGCCGTCCCGATGGCAAGCCCGAGCTGCCCAGCGGCCATCAGGTATCGATTGCCCATGCGGGCGATCTGCTGATGGCGGTCAGCAGCTGTGGCCCGATCGGCTGCGATGTCGAAGCGGTGGCGGAGCGCTCCGAAGAACTGTGGAGTGATCTGCTCGGAAAAGGAAGACTCCAACTCTTGCAACTGATGATGCGCAAGTACAGCGAAGATCGCGACCGCGCCGCGACCCGGCTGTGGACGGTGCTCGAGAGCCTCAAGAAAGCCGGCCGAGCGCCCGACGCGCCGTTGACCCTCGTCGACTCCAGCGAAGACGGCTGGCTGACTTTCGCTTCCGGCCGCCACTGGGCCGCCAGCGTGGTCATGCCGGCCACAGACGGCGGCCCGGCTACCGCCTTCGCCGTGTTGTCTGAGAGGCCAGAGTGTTGACTGAGAGACCCCAAGCCATCCCTGGCCAAGTCCACTGAACCGACGCCCAGGAGAATTTATGAGCCGACTGACCCGCCGGCTACTCGGCCTCTCAGAACGCGAGGTGAACTTCGAACATCGCGGTTTCCGCGGCGGTACCCCTGCCATCCGCGAACACATCGAGACCATCGGCCGCAGCTTTCTCCAGGGCTATCACGCGGCCCTACTCGACCCACGACTCGACCGACTAGTGCCCAGGTTGGAAGCTGCGCCCGAGAACCACCGCGGATTCGTCTTCGAGGGCGCGGCCTTGGCCTTGGCCATACTCGATACCCTGGTACCCGGCCGCCGCAATCGTCTCGGCCGGCTGCTCGCCGACCGCGGCGCCAACCACGTCTACATGGCCCACGTCGGCGCTGGCTGGGCTCTGGCCCGCCTACCCTTTGGCGGCGCGAGCTTGCTAGCCCGCCTCGACCCCACCCTGCGCTGGCTGGCCTACGACGGTTGGGGTTTTCACCAGGGCTTCTTTGTCTGGCACAAGGCTGTCGAAGGTCGGCAACAAATACCGCGCCGGGTCGCTAGCGGCTATGCCCGACGGGCTTTCGACCAGGGTCTCGGCCGCAGCTTGTGGTTCCTCGAAGGTACCGAAGTAGCACGTATCCCACGGACCATCGCCAGCTTTGCCGACCACCGCCAGAACGATCTTTGGAGCGGTATCGGATTGGCCGCGGCCTACGCTGGCGGCGTCGACCGGGCGGCACTAGAAACCCTGCGCGCCGCCGCCCGCGGCTGCACCGCCGAGCTAGCCCAGGGAGCCGCCTTCGGCGCCGAAGCCCGCCAGCTCGCCGGCAATCTCGGCCCACACACTGAACTCGCCTGCCAGGTGCTGTGTGGGCGAGACGCCGCGACCGTGGTCGAAATTACCCGCCAAACCGGTTGCGACCTACCGCCGGGATCCGAGGAGTTGCCCGACTACGAAATCTGGCGTCAGCGCCTGCGCCACGCCTTCTCAGACGAGGCCCGCAGCGCGGTGGCCTGAGCTTGCACCGCAGAAGCTTACCGACCGGACAAGCCCAAGCGAACAGCTGTCAAGATTCACCATGTCATAGTGGCAATATGACAGCCTCTGCTGACTGATCTTGCCCAGCGCTTAAAGTCCTGCCTCTAACACCCCCGAACTTTGCAACCGAGCCGAGAGTTCTGGTAGCGACCTGCGTGTCCAGAACCTGCTGTCGGTACCCGAATCCAGAGCATTGAGCGTTTCGGTTGAAATTCAGTGGCAGAAAAACTCCTGCATTCCCGTGGATAGACAAGGAACGGCGACGAGCCCGCAGGGCCGATCTTGCGCGTTCCTCACTTCTATCTCAACTTCAGGAGAAGCACCCATGAACTTGCAACGCTGTTCAACCAGCAAGAACTCCATCAACCGCACCCCTAGGACACTGGGCCGACGGTGGTTATTGGTTTTCTTGCTCCTTTCGAGGGTCGCAATAGCAGCCCCGGCAATGGCTCAGGTCGTACCGCAGCCGCAAAGGGTTATCCCGCTGCGCATCATCCAGCCCTATGCCTGTGATGTGCTGGCGAATCCCAGCCCAAGATGCAGTTCGATCAAGAGTTTCCAGGCTACCGTCCAGCGCGGCACAAAGACTTTCGAAGCTGCTGGCATTCGCTTCTGGATCAAATCCATCGAGTACTACGATTTGCCTCTGACACGACTCCACGACACGGTCAACGACTACTCCTGGGCACAGGTTCGAGGCGAGTTGAGCCAGGTTTTTCCGAACATCCTCCTCAATGCCTACACCCCGAGCGAGACCAAGAGAGGGCATCATTGGATGATAGCCGCAACGATTTTCTGGGGCGATCCGACCGAGGTGGTGGTCATCCTCCATGAGGAAAAGCCCAACTACAGCTATGGCCAGGGACCGTGGGGTGGCAAGGTAGTCTACTTACGCTACAACCACGTCGGCGGTTCAGATCCGCTAACCGCATCTACGTTCTTGCCCCATGAACTCGGTCATTTTCACGGCTTGACTCATCTCGATGGCGGACCTGGCAACGTTTTCTACAACCCGCAAACAGGCCAGCCGTACAGCAATTGCGATTTCTGAGACCAACTCTATCTGCCGGGCAACCCACCCACCTTTTTCCCCAGCCCAACCAGCACCGGATGCAACAACTCGGCTCTGAAGCGAATCGCGCCGAATTTGCTAACCAACTACGCTACTTCTTCCAGCATGCCGACTCTGACTATCGGCGGCGCCACCTTCCAGACCTCTGACTGGCAGACTCAGGTCATCGCCGCGCCCACCGGCCTGGCGCATTTGCCCCCCAACCAGTGGGGCTATTCGCTCAACCTGATGACCGGCTGGAAGAACGCACCGGGTAGCGCTGGTCCCGATGGCCGGGTCCCCCGCCACTTCAGCGAGTCGCAACTCGAGGTCATCGGCGACTTCCTGCACTTCGAGCACCCATTCATTCAGAAGAACATAGATCTCTTCGAGCGCGCCGATGGCACCCTGCCGGTAGGGGCGTCGCAGTCCAGTCTGACTTCGAACCGCCCCCTGCTCGGTAAAGCCCAGGACGATTTTCTCTGGTGGTCCAACGGCAAGCTCACCGGTGAGTTCTCCTTCGCCAAGGAAACCAAGAATCTCGGTCCCGGCTATCGGCCGGTGGCGGGTGATTTCGATGGCGACGGCGACACGGATATCTTCTGGTATCGAAACGAAGCCGAGCGCTGGGTCGACAACTTCGGCTACAGCGCCTCCACCGGCTCCTGGCGCATCGACACCCACCCGCGAGTGCTGGCGGACGTCAACGGTGACGGCAAAGACGATGTGGTCGGCTTTAGTAACTCCGGGGTTTGGGTTGCTCCCTCCACCGGCTCGCGTTTCCTGCCCATGAGCCAATGGGTCAGCGGCTACGGCTACAGCAACGGCTGGCGACTCAACAAACATCTGCGAGTCTTGGCCGAAGTAGATGGCGACGAACGCATGGTCGTAGTTGGATTCGCCCACTCAGGGGTCTAGGTGTCGCTCTCGACCGGGTCCGGCTTCGCCACTTCGACAAAATGGGTGAACCAGTTCGGCTACAACCACAATTGGCGGATCGATCGTCACCCGCGCTACCTGATGGATGTCGACGGCGATCAGAAAGCTGACATTGTCGGTTTTGGCAACGCCGGTGTGTGGGTGGCCCTTTCCACCGGTTCGAGCTTTGCCCCTCCACAGATCTGGTTGAACGACTTCGGTTATTCGGCCGGCGGCTGGAGAGTCGATAAGAACCCGCGCTTCGTTACCGATGTCGACGGCGACGGCAAGGCCGATATCGTTGGTCTCAGCCCAGGCGGCGGCCAGAAACTGATGGTCTCGGCATCGACCGGCAGCGCCTTCACCACGCCAAGGGAGTGGGCCGACTTCGTCGACATCTTGGAACCCGCCACCGTCTCTGAGACCGTGACCATGGCCGACATCAACGGCGACGGCAGGGCCGACGCGGTAGCCTTCGGCGGCTACGAAGGCACCTACTTCGCCCTTTCCACCGGCACCACCTTCACCACCTTCACCAAGTCTCGGCCGTGGATCAACGAATTCGGTGTCGACGCCGGCTGGAAGGTGAGCCAGCACCTACGCACCCTGGCCGATATCGACGGCGACGGCCGCGCCGACATCGTCGGCTTCGGTGGCTCCGGTGTCTGGGTCTGGCAGGCCGATTTCTGCTTCGCTGGGGAGGAGAACTAGGAGGGTATCGAGCACGTTCGGCAAGCGCCCGGAGAAGACTAGATGCCGATCGGCCCGGCTTCTCCTTGCGACCTCCCTTGGTACCACCTCAGCCGGCTTCCTCCACCCGCTGATCGAATCGAATGGGACCCTCGAACCGTTCCCGACCGCCTACAAGAGCCTCTTCAATAGGTTCGTCTTCAATCATATCAACTGCACTCGCCGCAGAGAGCCGCAACCTGAAGTCGGCCCGGGACAGGCCTCCAGAATAGAACACGGTACCAACATAGGTCGGATCGCTCACCGCGGAAGCCGATGCTACCGGCTCCCATGGCTGAATCCGTACTCCGTCCGCCAGCCCGACCCTTTCCCCGAGTCGGAGATCCGCAAGGCTGTCGACAATCTGAAAGCGACCGGAATCAGCGCGAAGGCTACTACAGAAAAACCTCGTATATTCTGACTGGGCCTGGCTGCTCTCGAGTTGAATCACCCCATCTTCGATGAGTGTCGAGACCGTCACACTCTGACCATCCAGTAGAACTGCCCGGCTCGCGGAGGCGATCACGTCAATGGCTCCAATCTGGCCCCCTTCAGCAACCGTGATCTGGAAAAGAGACCAGGAACTGAAACGGAGAGGGCGCTGATCTACTGCAAGAACTCTGACATCTGGCCTCGACCAAGCACGGGCATCGTTGGCCGCCGCGAGTCGTAAATGGCGCTCGGCCTCGACTTGGCCCAAAGCCTCCCAGGAATCCGGCAGCAAGCGGAGCGGCCGGAGAAACGGAGTCCCGCAATAGTCGCTCATTAGGCGGTCGAAATCGAGACTCTCGAGATCAGGGGTCGGCGACTGCCAAAACTCCCTACTGCTCTCGGCTTCGGCCTCTTCCGCCAGCCTCTTCTCCGCTGCGCGCAGGAAGCCTGACCTCTCGACCGATCTCTCCTCTTCAAACAGGTTCTCTATCCAAGGCTCGAGCAGACCTCGTTCTTCCCTGGCCAAGCGAAGAAGGGCGCGGCGATCGCCCGTGGTACGATACTCGACCCCGGCAGCAAGCAGCCTCAAAGGCACAGCCAACTCGTCGACATCGCCAGCTCGCTCTTGCCAAGTCGCGTACCAGGTCTTAGCTACTTCATCACTGATCTGAGGCCGCCGCAGTACCCTCAAACTATAGACGAGACCTTTGCCGAGTTCGGAGAGGCCATGATGGCGCTGAAATAGTTCCAGCCAAACCGCAATAAAAGATCTCCAGACGCTCGAATTTGGACTCTTTATTAACGGACCACCTACAAGCCCACCAAGTTCCTTCGTGCTCCAGAAACGCGGCTTGTACTGCTCCAGAATACGGTTCAACTCCCCTCGCCCCCCCTCCCAGTCGCCAAGATTAAATTGCATTTTCATACGAGCAGTTTCGAACCTCCGCCTAGCTCTTCCAGCTTCTATGGGCATATTCTTCTCAAGAAGTTCAAGAGCTTCTTGAGACCGCCCCAGATCGTCGAGGGTTATTGCCTGATACAGCAACGCGGGTTCCCCAGTCTGATCCAACATCGGATCAAGCTCCAGGGCTGCCTCAAATGAGGTCAGCGCCTTCTCAAATTTATCATTAGCTGAATAGGCAGTTCCGAGCTTAGAGTGAAAAAACGCCTCCTGTGGAAAAAGCTCGACCAAGCGAGAAGTCATTCTCATGATTGGGAGAAACTTCCCTTGCTCTTGCAACACACCCCACAAGTGATCCCACGTAGAAGTTCGATGAGGATCCAGCTCAAGTGCATTACGAAACGCATCCATCGATTCATCGACCTTTCCCAACTCCCAAAGATCAATTGCCTTCCAATCCCAGTCGGAGGCCGTGGATGGGTTACCGCTCAGGGCTAGGGCCTTCCTACGATACTCTCTCGCCTCGTTAGCGCGGCCAACTCTGGCCAGACCTGAACTATAGTTTCGGCAGATTGTTGAATCGGCCGGCTTCAGCTTCAAAGCCTTCTCCGCGGCCTCTAGAGCACGCTCAAAGCGCTCTAGCTCAGTATAGATGATATCCTGTCTATTCCAAACTAGTGAGTCTTCTGGATCGATCTCGGCGACACGCTGCCAGCATTTGAGACGCTCGTGGAGATCGCCACCCAGCGCTTCCAGACATTGCGCCTTCCGTGTCCAATTCTCCTTGAGTTCTGGATTCCGACTAGTAGAATGCTCAGCCGCCACCAGTGCTTGTTCGTAGTTGCCGACTGCCTGGTAGCTGAAGAACTCATGCAACAGCGAGCTTTGCAGGGGATCTTTCTCGGACATCGCTAGCTGGGCAACCTGCGAGTCCGCAGACTCGGCGTCTGCCAATCGACCAAGCTCTGCCTGCGAATACCAGACACGAAGAAACTGCACGAAAATCTCTACGTTGCGTCCTTTCTGCTCCTTCACGTCCAGGCAGAGTCGCATCAGGGGCTCCCGCATCTCGTAGTAATTCGAGCGTCCCAGAGAATCTACTTGGATGACATAGCCCAGGCCTTTGAGCTTACCGAGCTGCTTGGAAATAGTCTGAGAACTACTCATAGTCTGGCGAGCGATTTCCGACACATTGGAAGCTCCTCGCAAGCGTCGTAGGACGTCGATGATGCGTCGTTGGAGCGGAGCGAGGCGACTCATCCGCGCTTGATAGTAAGGCGTAAGTTCGTCCATGAGTTTCATGAATGGCCTTGCTAGGTCATCCAGGGAGTCGCGATTGAGGAAATCATAAAAGATCACGTATATACGAGGATTACCACCCGCCAGATAGTGTATGGCGCGAAGCCGCGCTTTGCCCATCTGGCTCTGAATGGCGCCGGCGAGTTCACTATCATGAACTCGATTTGCCAGACGAACGAGCAATTCTGCGGCTTCATCAACACTGAGAGGGCTAAGCGTATGAATCCTGAAGAACCCGAAGAACGTCTCCTTGCGTTCTGTCACAGCTTCTACCAGGCTGGTAGCGGTAGCCAGAATCGTCACCGATCTCTGATTCTGAATGAAGGCGCGCAGCTTCTGCTGCCCTTCCGCCTTCAAGTCGGTCAGTAGATCGTCCAGATTCTCGGCGACAATGAGTAAAGTCTTATCGCCAATGATTTCCACAAGCAACTGTTCTAGGACAGCTTCTCGCTGCCGCGACTCGGTGAGATCGAGAGCCCCATCGAGACGCAACTCCAGCTCCGGCAAAGAGTATTCCAGAATCAGCCGGCGTAGGGTTTCCAACAAGAGATCAGGATAGCCAGCGACATAGAGATCCTCACGTAGCCAAGCGATCCTGAGTCGCTTACTTAAATTCTTTTCGGCGAAGATCCGGTTGTAGATCAGCGAAACAAAGTGGGTCTTTCCTATCCCACGAGGTCCGATCAGAAGGCGTTGATGTTTGTTGCCAGAGTTCGTACTTTCAGCAATACCCTCCATAACATTCCGAGCAAGATCTTCACGAGCAACGAAGAGATACTCCAACGTCTGCGGGTCACTTTCGCTGGGCGTGAAAGTGGAGTGATAGTCGGTGTTCACCGTATCCCCAATTCAAAACGCCACCAGCGACGTATGAGATTGGAGCGGAAGGAGTATTCCCCGTGATCCCCCAGGTGAAGGTAGTGGTCGCGCCGCATGAGCTTCACCAACGCACGCAGGTTCTCGGGGCTGCCTTCGGCAATACGGCGGGAGGCCTCATTGTCGGCACGGAAGCCAACTTGCAAGCGGTCCTGTAGGTCTTCGAGACTGAGAGGACTCTCGGCAAGTTGATCGAGAATTCCTCTGGCCACTCCTGCTTGTTCACCATAATACGGTCGCAGCCGTTCTCGGTAGTGCTCTAAGTCCCATGGATCCTGCGCCCCGGTAAGCGCTCGTTTGACCACTTCGGCAGCCAACTCGGGACTTGCGGCCTGGCCCTGGTCAGCCAAGCTCGCAACGACATGATGGATGTAATAGGGCACACAGTCCACCAGCGTAGCAATTGCCTCGGCAGCCTTGCCCTGTGGGTCAGACTTCAGCCCTTCGCCGTGCAGCAGGACCTTGGCGAGGGAGGTAGCGCTCACGAGACTGAGTGGCGGCACTTCGACGGTTCGCAGGTCATTCACCGCCGAGGTGGCGTACTCGCCATCATGCGGCCCCCTGATGACGTGATGAAGACCGATGGAGCCTGTGTAGACCATGCGCAGATTGTTATTTTTCTACCTTTGGGCCCGCAACACGTCGAGTAGGTCTACGACCGCGGCCTGGCCTTCCGCCCGGACGATCTTTTGCAGCATCCAAGGAAGCTCATCCCAGATGAAGACCACACGCCGGTCCTGATGTTTGACAAAATTGTTGAGCACTTTTGCCAGGTGTGTTTTCCAATGCGGCACCGCCGCCTGCGGCAACCTGAGCACGCCACCGATTTCTGTTCCTCCAATGGACTCCCAGAACGTCTTGACATGGGTAGCTGTCTTTGTGGCGGTATTCTGGTAGCTATGCATATCGCTGATCAGGGTCTCGACGAACTCATGGGCTCGACTAACACCCTCCACGTCGGAGAAGAGGACCAGAGAATCTTGCGGTACCTCTGCGGCCATCTTGTTGATGATGCTGGTCTTTCCCATTCGCCGCTCAGACACCATGATCACTCCGACCTGGCTGAGAGTAGCCCAAAGACGCTCAATGAACCGCTCGCGCCCGATTACATTTTGTGGGGAGACGAGCCCTCCTGGATTGGCTTTCATAGATTTCTCCTCTGTTGTTGACGTACGTCTAATCTGACGTGCGTCAACGGTGACGTGCTTCTGCCGGAGTGTCAAGTTTCCCGGCTGTAGCGGGGCGAGGAGGATCCGCTCAGTCTGCTCCAGAGAGAACTGATCGGCGTTGCATCCGATACACCCAACGCCAAACGCCGCCTCGGCGGGCGGCGTTAACTGCTTCTCTGCTAGAGACTTATAACTGGTGGAGCCGATGGGGGTCGAACCCACGACCTCTTGAATGCCATTCAAGCGCTCTCCCAACTGAGCTACGGCCCCACGGGGAGCGGAGTGTACCCAGAGCGGGGACAGGCTGTCAATTGTTGCTTGGCGAAATGGGCCGTCAGCGCTTCCCGATGGCGGGTGGGATGGGCTAAGGTCCAAGGATGGCCGACGAAACCCCCGACAAGACCGAAGCTGGCGGCGAAGCTAAAGTGATCTCCTGGTTGCAGCGGGTGGGAGTGTTAGTGATCGCCGCCGCCGCGCTGGCGGTGCTGTTTTGGCCGGAGGGTGATGGCCGCCGGCCGGGCCCACCGGGACTGCTGATCGATACCACCGGCCAGCAAGTGACCCTGGGATCGCGTATGGCGCCGGTCACCCTGGTGCATTTCTGGGCCACCTGGTGTCCGCCCTGCCTCCAAGAAGTACCCTCGATCCGGCGGCTCAACACCGACATGGCGGGCAATCACAACTTCTCTCTGCTGATGATCGCGGTCAACGACGACCACGAGAAAGTGAAAAACTTCCTCGGCGAGTTCGGTCATGACTCGCTATTTGACCAAGGCTGGAAGCTGGCCCACAGCTACGACACTCGCAAGCTGCCGGAAACCCACTTGGTGGTGCGCGGCGAGATTGTCGAGAGCTTCATCGGCGCCACCAACTGGGATGATCCGAAGATCCGGCAGAAGATTCAGGACGCCTTGGCCGAAGCCAACCAGGCCGGCTGATCAGAAGGTGCTAATCAGAATGTGCTAATCAGAATTTGAAGGCCAAGCCCGCGTGGCCCATCAAGAAGACGTTGGCGCGATCGAAGTCGGCATAGTGGCCCGAGAACTCGGCCAGGAAACTGAAGCGGTCGGAGAGGCGAAAATCGCCGCTAACCCCCAAAGTAATACCCAAGGCACTCTCGCCCTCGATCAGCGGGGTGTCGTCAAGATCGTAGACGCCAATGCCGAAAAACAACCCCGATTCGTAGTAACCGGCGGTGACCATGTACTCACCGGTCAAAGTGACGTAGGTCAACTCGCTGTCGAACAAGCCGCTGCCTTCACCGGCTTCCATATCGAGGCGGCCGGCGCGGATCGCGAAATTGACATCGCTGTCGGTAGTCATCGCGAACATCAGCTGAAAACCTGCATTGTCGAGATCGACGTCGGGCTCGGCATCAGTGGCGCCACCCAAGCCCCCCATCAGGGCAAACTTGAAGCTATGGGACTCCCGCGCCGCCGCGGCTGCCGGGAGCAATAGGATGAGGAGCCCCAAAACAACGGGCATGGTGCGCAGGATTGCGCTGGCTCTGTGGATCAACGGCTGGCCTCCTTGTAGGTGACGACTAGATCTCGGGCAACGATGAGGGCTCGATGGACGAATGCCGATTCTGCTCGCTCGCACCGACCGCTGCATTCTCGCAGAGCCGGCGCCGCAGGCCAACCGTCAGACAGCTAAGATCGCGGACCTGATTCGCGTCTCTTGGGGGTATGGAGAAAAACCACCGCCACAACCCTGCCCGCTCTCCCGCCATCGGTGTCGATAGCTCATACGCGCCAGCCTGGCGCGGTGTCACAAGCCGTTTGCTCAGCTCAACACTGGACCTACTGCTTCCAGCCCCCTGCCTGGCCTGCGATGCACCGGCCCAGAGTCCACAAACCACCCTGGGATTGTGTAACCACTGCCGTCAGCTGCTCGAGCCTTGGCCGGCCGGCTGCCCCCGTTGTGGTGGCCTGGGACCACTCGAGATCTGCGGCCAATGTCGCCTAGAGCCTCCGCCCTTCAGCCGCTTGCTCAACGGCTGGAGCTACCAGCCGCCACTGGATCGGGTGCTGACCTCACTGAAGTTTGAGGGCTTGGACTACCTCGGAGGACAACTCGGCAAAGCGCTGAGCGAACGTCTTGGCGAAGCACTGGCGCCTTGCGACCTGGTATGCCCGATCCCCCTGCACTGGACCCGCCGATGGAACCGCGGCTTCGACCAGGCGCTAGAGATTGCCCGCACTCTGGCTCGCCAACGCCACCTCCCCCTGGCGACTCTCTTGCGTCGGCGACGCCCTACTCGTGCGCAAAGCCGCCTCGGCCGCCGAGCGCGGCAGCGCAACCTGCGTGACGCCTTCGTAGTGCGTCGTCCAGCGGCTTGCCTAGGCCGCCGTCTGCTGCTGGTCGACGACGTCTACACCACCGGCTCCACTTTGCAGGCAGCCGCCCACGTTTTGCTGGCCACAGGCGCCGAATCTGTGATCGGGGTCACGGTAGCTCGGACCCCTGCGGAGGGAGGGCTGGCCTCCAGCAGCTGAGCAGGCGACAGATTTCCGACTCGGGAGATCGCGCTGCCAGCCTGAGGAGACAGCAACTCGTCCCACCATGACCGCGTTTCATGCATCCTGGGTTGTCGTTCGCACGTATCAGGCGTATAGTCTGGCGTCAGAAGTTCTAGGTTTAGCCATGAAGCGCTCATCCACAGACATTAGCTTGCGCTCTCGGATCGCCACCCAGCGGTGGGGACTCGGGGCACCGAGCCTGCTGGCTTGGACCACTGTGCTAGCTTGGACCACTGTGCTGGCTTGGACCACTGTGCTGGCTTGGACCCCTGTGGCCAGCGCAGCAGAACCACCCAAGAGCAAAACCGAGATTGAGCCCGTGGCTTTGAGCGGCCTGGTTTTGTCTGGCAAAGAGCCACTCGAAACAGCCAGCGTCTATGTCTACGAGGCCCACACTGCTTACCTGCATAAACTGGTCACCGATGTCGGCGGGCGCTTCCTACTTTCTCGACTACCCGCTGGGCTGTTCCAGATCATCGCCTCCAAAAAAGGCTTCTTGCCCCACGTCGAGAAGCTGGTTCGCGACCATGCCGATCTGCAACAGACTCTAAAGCTATCTCTGATCCCGGAGGATCCGCGCGATATCGCACAGCTGGAAAGCTATTGGGAGGTCCGCAGCCGCATTCCGGCGGACATATTGCGCGACATCTCGATCGCCGACCTGGTCGGGCGCGAGCACCTGCTACAGCCGGTAGAGATCGCTGGCGGAGATGGGAAGTACTCGATGCTCACCCCCTCGGATTCGCGCCTGCAAGCCAACATGATCGTCCACAGCGGCATCGAGAGACTCGGTGGCGATTTCGGCGACTTACAGATGACGGGCGGTGGCGTCGGCCTGCGCGGCGAGATTGGCAACTTGGAATTCGATGTTAGCGGCCAGATCCAGCAAATGGAGTCGAAGGCGCCGGGGCCCTCCTTCGCCCAGGGCACGCGGCGTCAACTGGAAGTTCGCATCGACAGCCCACAGAATTCACGGGTCAGGATCGTCACTTCGGCCGCCGATCTGTCTGGGCGTGGTGAGGTCGGCCAGCTTGCCGCGGTCGATTTGGAGCACTACCAGGTGCAGTGGTCCGGGCCCACCGGCAAGAAAGCGCAGAGTGGAGTGACCGCCAACTACATCGCCGAAAGCAACTTCTACCAGACCAGCGGTGGGATTGACCCGGCCTACGTCCCCGGCGCCTCCCAGACTCTCGACCTGGAAGCCTTTTATCAGCGCCAGCTCAGCACCCGCACCAAATTCGAGACCGGCGTTCGCTTCCGGCAACGGAGTGGACTGACTAGCGATGCCGCGGTAGGCAGTTTCGATCAGCAGATGTCTGAGGAGACCATGGGTCTCTTCGGTAAGGGTAGCTCCCAGATTCAGCCGCGGGTGTTGGTGGAATACGGCCTTTACAGCCAGTATCAAGACGGTGACCTCTCGCTGATGCCCCACGTCGGCCTGGTGGTCGATCTCGGCAATACGTGGAAGGCGCGCAGTGCATTTTCCAACCGCACACTCGATGAGCGTTCCTCGCCCTATCAGCGATTTCATTCCGCCTTTTACAGCGACCGTCAAACCTGTGATGAGGTCGGTCAGAGTTGCTATGAGGTGTCCTTCACTCACCAGGGGCAAAGCGACGACGAGATTCGTCTTGGCGCCGTACATCGGGAGTACGCCGAAACCCTGCGGGTCTATTTTAGCCGCGATTTCTTTGACCGCCTGGAAAGCCTCTACATGGTGCGTGGCGACGTGCTACCGGAACTCCAATTCAGCATGGTGCGCAGATTGGCACCCAAGATTCTTGCCCGCCTAGAGTCAAATCTGGCCGCGGGCGGTGGTGGGATCTTTTACGCCACCGACCAACGACCCTACGAGAATTCGGTGCGCTACCTGGTGACCTCCCTCGACACTCGCTTTCAGCAAACTTCTACCGGGGTTTTCGTCGCCTTCCACCATCTCGAGCAGGAATACCAACCGCTTGATGAAAAGGGTCTGGAAGATTCCACCTCGGGCACAAATCTTGATATTCAGCGACTAGAGTTGATGCTCACTCAGGATTTGCGTGTGCTCGCCAATCTTGCTGCCAATTGGACCGTGCAGGTCAACATGGAAGTCAGCCGCGGCTCGACGCCGTATCAGCTGACCAACAATAACGAGCTATTCAAGAAACTAACCGCTGGATTTTCGGTTTCCTTCTAGCTTCCCTCTTGCCCCGAAGAACTTGCAGATTGGACCGAACCCTCTTGGTTCTGGTGGGGTCGATGAGTTTTGCAAAAGAACCCGCCGTCTTTTTGAATCCAGCCTTCTGTATGGCATTCACTAGATTGGAGGTTGTTCCCCCCAAAGATCGGCCAGGCCCAGCAATACGGTGTTTCCTTTGGCTATCCAATTCCTTGGGGTGATGGCATAAAACCTGCACATCGCCTGGGCAGGGAGAGGAAATGCACGCAGCGCCACAAATCACCGCCAGCCACCGGGAGATGACCACCAGCCGGTTGATCGCCATCGGCTTCGCGCTGCTGCTCGCAATCGGCCTGGCGGCCCTCGGTACGCTGAGCTTCGAACGCCGAGTAAACGGCTTTCAGCCGCTGGGCTTTAGTGTCGAGCACGGTAGCGGCAAGCACAGCGGCCAGCCTTGGCGAATCCTGACTGTCGACAGCACCCCAAGCGAGCTGCAGCCTGGCGATCTCCTACTGCTGGTCAATGGCACCCGACCGCAGAGTTACGACCATCTGGCAACCTTGGTGACCAGCCAGCCGCAGAGTGAGATTCTGGTGCAGCGAGGCGCAGGACGAGCACCGACGATCCGCTATCAACGCCCGGCGCTAAACATCGACTTCGCCTACTTGCTGCTGACCGCGAGCGGGCTCTTGTACCTACTGATCGGCCTCTACACCGCGCTGCGGGGCAGCGGGGCCACCGTTCGTATTTTCTACCTTTGGTGCTTGGCGGCGGCGGCCTATTTCATCTTGTCGCCGCGGCTTGGCCCGCCGGACCGAGCCGACCAAGCGATCTTGCTGGTCGAGCAGTTGGCGCGACTCCTCTTGCCGGCTCTGACCCTGCATCTATTTCTGGTCTTTCCCAACCGCCCGGCAATCACCTGGCTGCGCCGGGCGACGCCATTTCTCTACCTGCCAGCGGCTCTGCTGACCGCCTTGCATAGCGACTTGTTTTTCTTTCAAGGACGCTATTTCGCAGGCTCTCTTTCGGCAGCGAAACTGCAACTATTAGACCGGATTGACCTGCTGCTGCTAGTGGCATTCACCGCGCTGGCGGTGATCGTGCTGGCCTTTCGCCGGGCGCGCCAGAAAGGCTGGGAAGCCCGCCGGCAAATGCAGTGGATGGCGATCGGCCTGGTGACCGGTTACGGACCGTTCCTAGTCCTCTATGTCGCCCCGTGGAGCCTGGGACTCTCCTGGCCCGGCTGGACCAGCACTTTGGCGGTTCTCTTCCTCGGCTTGGTACCGGTGACTTTCGCCTGGGCCATTCTGCGCTACAAACTGCTCGAGATCGGCAGCATCGTTCGCCAGAGCGTGGCCTTGACCTTGGCCGCCATCGCCGGTCTGTTTACTTTTGCACTGCTGCAGCTCGGACTGGAACGGGCGCTGTCAGATTCTCAAGAGCTGGCCCGTAACCTACTGACCTTCTCTGGCGGCCTGGCCATTGCCGGCGTATTATTGCCACTTCGCTCGGCGGTTTCAGCCGGCCTCGAGAGGCTCCAGTACGGCAACCACCTAGGCTCACGACGAGCCCTTCACGAACTTGGCCGTGAGTTGCTCGGTGAGCACCAATTAGCCCAGCTGGCACCACGCCTGGTCGACAGCCTGGCCAGCGGACTCGCCGTCGAACCGGTGGAGCTTTACTTGAAGAACGCCGCCGGTGAATTCGTGGCCTCGGCACCGCAGGCCGATTTATCTCGCCTACCCCGAGGATCCTTCACCGGCCGATTTTGGAACTGTGAAGTCGACAGCCTCTCTCCGGTCGAGCTTTCAGAGGGCGAGCTAACCAGCACGCAAGAACTGTTCTTACTTGGTTTCCGGTATGCCTTTCCTCTGCTCACCCGCCATCCCGATGGAGATCCGAACCCGATCGGGGTACTAGTCACCGGCTACCACACCGACCAAGAGCCGCTGTCGAACGACGATTTGAACTTGACTCGCGGGCTGCTCAATCAAGCGGCGCTAGCGATCGAAAACGCGCGCCTGCTGGGGGAAGTTCGCCAGCAGCTAACCCAAGTCACCCAGCTTCGGGAGCACAGTCGAGGCATTATTGAATCCTCTCCGGCGGGGATCGTGGTGCTCGACGCTGGCTGTCGAATCACCTCGGCCAACCGCGCTTTTTGCGCGATCGTCGGTTGCCGCGAAGCGATCGAAGGGCAGCCGTTGAAAGAAGTCCTACCGGTCTCCCCCCTGCCCCTCGTCGAGGGCGGCTCGGTGGAAGTCAGCTATTGCGAAATGAACGGCAGAGAGCGCCACCTGCGGCTCAGCATCGCCCCCTTCAATAGCCCCGATTCGCAGACCGAGGGATTCCGCATTTTGGTGTTACACGACTCGTCGGAGCGGGTGGCGCTAGAACAGGAACTGGCAGAAAAGGAACGCCTGGCCGCCCTCGGCATGCTTGCCGCCGGAGTTGCCCACGAGGTCAACACCCCTCTGACCGGCATCTCGAGTTATGCCCAGATGCTGATGCAGGGGATGACGGCGAACGATCCCCGCCGCGAGCTGCTGAAAAAGGTCGAGCAACAGACTTTCCGCGCCTCACAGATCGTCAACAACCTGCTGGAGTTCTCCCGCAATCGGCGTCATGAGCCGCGGTTGGTGGATCTGGTCGGGGTGCTCAGCGAGTGCGTGGAACAACTCGCCCCAAGAACCTACGAAGCCGCGGTGGAGGTGCTGTGGAATCCACCGACCGAGCCGCTGCGGGTGCTCGGCAATGAAGGCGAACTTGGCCAAGTGTTCACCAACCTGCTAGCGAATGCCGTAGAAGCGATGGCACCCCTTGGCGGCGGGCGTCTACAGATCGGTGCCCGACAGCAAAACCAGCGCTTACTGATCGAGATTCGTGACCAAGGCCCAGGGATTGCCAAAGAACGGATCGAGCGCATCTTCGAGCCCTTCTTCTCCAGTAGACTGGGGCGCGGCGGCACCGGTTTGGGCCTGGCGATCTGCCAAAACATCGTTCGCCGCCATCGCGGCACCCTGCGAGCAAGAAATCGCCGCGAGGGAACGGGTTCGACCTTCACCGTCGAATTGCCGAGCAGCGACTCCGGCAACCGCGGCTAGACCGCTCAATGACACCAGCTCTTGCAGATGAATACTCGCATCATTGTATGAACATCCTCATTATCGACGACGAAGAAGTCCTGCAAGACATCCTCGGCGCCTTGGTGCGCGGTGAGGGCTGGAATCCCATCCGCGCAATGAGCGGCGAGGAGGGGCTCCGCCTGCTCGAGACCGAAGACGTCGAGCTGGTGTTGCTCGACATGATGTTGCCCACCTTGTCTGGCCGGGAGGTTCTTCAGCAGCTACGGGCCGAGCACCCTGAATTAGTGGTGGTAGTGATCACCGCCTTCTCCTCGATCGAGGGAGCCATCGAGGCGATGCGCGAGGGCGCTTTTCACTACATCCCCAAGCCGTTCAAAAACGAAGAAGTGCTGATCACTATTCGCAAGGGGCTGGAGCAACGCCGGCTGAAGCGGGAAAACCGCGAGCTGCGCCAACAACTGCGCCAGGTCTATGGCTTTGACAACATCATCGGTAAGTCGAAACCGATGCAGAAAATCTTCGAGCTGGTTCGCCTGGCGGCACCCTCGAAATCCAACATCCTGGTGCTCGGCGAGAGCGGTACCGGCAAAGAACTGGTGGCCAAGGCGATCCACCACCACTCGCGGCGCGCTGGCGGACCCTTCGTCACCGTCAACTCGGGCTCGATGCCCCACGAGCTACTCGAATCGAACCTCTTCGGCCACATCAAAGGGGCCTTCACCGGCGCCGTGGCGAGCAAGAAGGGACTTTTCGAGATGGCCGCCGGCGGCTCGATCTTCTTCGACGAAATCGGCAACATTCCGATCGAGACTCAGGCCAAGCTACTGCGGGTGATTCAGGAGAAGGAGTTCATGCGCCTCGGCGGCGTTGACACCATGCAGGCCGACGTGCGCCTGATCGCCGCCACCAACGCGGATCTGGAGGCTCTGGTTCGCGATGGCAAGTTCCGCGAGGACCTCTTCTACCGCCTCAACGTGATCAATCTGCAGCTGCCGCCACTACGCAAACGGGCCGAGGATATTCCGCTGCTGGCACTGCACTTTCTCGGCCGCTATGCGCGCGAGAACGAAAAGCAGATCGACACCATAACCTCCCGCGCCATGGAAATGCTGATCGACCATCGCTGGCCCGGCAATGTGCGCGAATTGGAGAACATCATTGAGCGGGCCGTCGTGCTGTCCACCGGTGACAGCGTTGATGTCGACTTGCTCGCCCCGTCAGTGCGAGAACCGCGCTATTTCGACCTGCCTTCCCCCACCCTGCAGAAAAACGGCATCTCCTTCAAGGAAGCGGTAGCGAGCTACGAGCGGCTGCTGATCACCCACGCTCTGCGCGCCGCCGGCGGAGTGCAGAAGCGGGCTGCCGAGAAGCTCAAAGTCAAGCCCACCACCCTGCACGAGATGATGAAACGCCTGCGGGTCCGCGCCGACACGCTCGACCTCTGATCACTTGCGAAACCCCTTGTGCCGCGCTGCGGCAGAGCTAACTTCTGTACTTTCAACACTTCCACGCGTTGTTATGTTTCACATGGAACACTCTCTGAGTCAGGGCGCGGCAGAAGCGAGCAGCGCTCGAAGCAGAAAAAGAGAGAAAACGCAACATATTGCGGTAGCTCAATTCGCACCCCCCTACCGAATGTGACAGCACCTCGGCTCAATCCAAGCCTCTCTAGACAGCCTACTCGGCCCGCAGGGCCTCTAGAGGGCTCAGCCGAGCCGCTCGGCGGGCCGGCAGGACGCCAGAGACCAAGCCGGTCAAGACACTGACCGCGACCGCCGCAACGACAAATTGCGGCGGTGTGCTGATCGGCAATGCCGGCACCGCGGCGCGCAGCAGCAGACAGGCGAACCACCCTGCCGCCAAGCCGGCCAAACCACCCAAGGTGGAGAGCAAAGCTGCTTCGGCCAGGAACAGCCCTTGCACCTGTCGCCGGGTAGCGCCCAGGGAGCGCAGCACGCCGATCTCTTGGGTGCGCTCACCGACCGCGATCCACATCATGGTCAAGATGCCCACCGCCCCCACCAGCAGCGAGATACCGGCGATGGCGCCCACCGAAGCGGTGATCATTCCCATGACATTGCCAAAGACCTCAACCATCGCCGCTTGGCTGATGATGGTGAAGTCCTCGTTGCCACCATGGCGTTCGATCAACACTGCGCGAATCGCCTTCTCGACCTGCTCTGCCTGGCGCGCAGTGCCGTAGAGAATATCGATCTCAGTGAGTTCTTCGCGGTTGAACAACCGCAGGGCGCTGGCGACTGGAATGTAAGCGGCGTCGTCGATGTCGAAACCCAGCATGCGGCCCTTGGGCTCCATCACTCCGACCACGCGGAACCTGCCGCCGCCAATGCGCAACCAGCGTCCCAATGGATTGAGATCGCTGAAGAGTTCCCGCTTCAGGGTGGGGCCGATCACTGCCACAGGGGCGGTACGCTGCGGATCGCCAGGCGCCAGGAAGGTGCCTTGACGCACCCCCCACTGCCACACTTTGGGAGCGGCGGCGGTGCTGCCGTAAACCACCACGCTACGCCCCCGGGGGCCGGCTTCCACCCGTGCCGTGCCAACAACCAGCGGCACGACTCCCTCGACCCCCGGTATGCGTTCTAGAGCCACCGCATCATCGATTGTCAGCTGGTGGGTGGTGCCCCCCAAGACTCCTGGCAGGCCGACGGTCTCGGTCTTGCCCGGATTGACCTGAAATAACTTGGTGCCGAATTGGGTGAATTGGGTGAGCATGTACTGTCGGGTGCCTTCGCCGATCGACGTCAGCAGCACTACCGAGGCAATACCGATCGCAATTCCCAGCAGGGACAGGCCAGAGCGCAGACGATGCCCCCAGATGGCGCCAGCGGTCATTTTCCACAGATCGATCATCGTTCTAGCCCTTGCTCAGCGCTTCTACTGGATCGAGTGCCGCGGCCCGCCGCGCTGGCAACAAGCCAAAAATCGCCCCCACCAGCAGCGACACGGTGAAGGCCGACACCACCGCCCACAGCGGCGGCGCCGCCGGCAAGGCGGGGAAGATGCGCACCATCAGCCGCACCGCCAAGCCGCCAAGGGCCAGCCCCAGCACCCCGCCGCAGCCGGACAACATCACTGCCTCGATTAAAAAGGCGGCCAAAATCTGCCGCTTGGCGGCCCCTAGAGCCCGCAACAGACCAATCTCCGAAGTGCGCTCGGAAGCCGCCACTAGCATCACGTTCATGATGCCCAGACCGGCGACCGACAGCGACACCGCGGCGATACCTCCCAATGCAAAGGTCAAGGCACCGAGAATCGACGAGAAGGTGCTGGCCAAGGCTTCCTCGGTCTGCACCGTGAAGTCTTCCTCGCCGTGGCGCTCCAGCAGCAGCCGACGCACCGCCTCTCTAGATCTCTCGATATCGTCGTAGGCACCCACCTTGATCAACAGCCGAAAAAGGGTGTGCGTGTCGAACATGCGCATCGCGGTGGCGGTCGGTACCATCACCAACTCATCGAGATCAATACCTAGCTGAGTGCCGGTGGGAGCCAGCACACCGATCACCCGCATGCGAAACTCACCCACCCGCACCACCGAACCGACCGGCTCGTCGAGAGGAAACAACTCTCGCGCCACGGCGTGACCCAGCACCACCACCGCGGTGCCGCGATCGACCTCGCCCACCGGCAGAAAACTGCCATAGGCCAGCTCCAGATCGCGCACCTCGAGGTATTGGTGATTGGTGCCGATCACCGCCACTTGGCGCTGCAACTCGCCGTGAGACACCACATCGGTACTCATGGCGATCGGCGCCACCTGGCGCGCCTGGGCGATCCGCCGAGCCACTGCACGGGCATCGTCGAGAGTCAGATCGTTGGGGGTGCCGATCACCCCCGGCAACGCCCCGGTGGTTTCGGTGCGCCCCGGCACCACCGCCAGCAAATTAGTGCCGAGGGTCGAGAATTGATCCACCACATAGCGCCGGGCACCTTCACCAAGAGCGGTCAAGATGACCACCGCCGCCACCCCGATACTCACCCCAAGCAGCGACAACAGACTGCGCAGTCGCGCTCCAGATAGCGCCCCGGCGGCAAAGCGCAGCAAGTCGGCAAAGCTCACCCCTTGGCCTCCTCGGGAGCGTCGTCGTCCACCGATCCGAGCAGGATCTCGACCACCTGACCCACCTCCTCACCCGGTACCTGCTCGACCACCCGACCGTCGACCAGCACCAAGATGCGGTCGGCGCGGCGCGCCACCTTCGGATCGTGGGTCACCACCACCAGGGTGAGACCATCCTCGTTAAGCCGTTCGAGCAGCTCCAAGACCTGCTTGCCAGAGCCTGAATCCAGGTTGCCCGTCGGCTCGTCGGCAAGCAGGACTCGTGGCCCCATCACCGTCGCCCGCGCCAAAGCAACCCGCTGGCGCTCACCGCCTGACAGCTGCGAGGGCCGGTGATCGGCTCGATCCGCCAACCCTACCGCCGCGAGCTGCGCTCGCACCCGCTGGCGCCGCTGGCGCCGGGCAATGCCGGCGAAGATCATCGGCAACTCCACATTGCCGGCGGCATCGAGACGCTCCACCAGATGAAAGAACTGGAAGACGAAGCCGATCAGATTGCGCCTGACCAGGGTGAGTTGCCTGTCGTCGAGTTCCCCCACCGCCCGCCCATCCAGGGTGTAAGTACCCGCGGTGGGCTGATCCAGACAGCCGACAATGTTCAGCAGGGTCGACTTGCCCGATCCCGACGGACCCATGATTGCCACGTGCTCCCCTGGACGGATGTGGATATCGACCTCGCGCAGCGCCTTGACTGGCCGGCCACCGACCTCGAAAGTGCGCGACACGCCACGCAGCTGAATCACCGATCAACCTCGTCGTCGGACTCGATCAGAGCTCCGGCGATAACTTCGGCCCGATCGAGGGAGGTGACCACTTGCTCACCAGCCTTGACGCCGCTCAAGATCTCGGTGAAGTCCCAATTGCGCAAGCCGACCTCGACCTCTCGCTCGGTCAAATGGTCGCCGTCGATGATCAGCACTTTGCTGCCATCGATCAAGGCCAGGGTAGGCACGCGCAAGGATTCCTCGCGCACCTCCTGCACCACCTCGACATCGGCCGAGGTACCGGGCAGCAAACTGGCGGCGAACTCGGCGTCGTCGAAGATGACTTCGATTTCCACCGTGCGGTTCTGCTGCTCGACATCGAGCACGTAGGGCGCCACCCGCGCCACCCGGGCGGCGAGCGATCGGTGGCGATGGGAATCGACCGTCAAGCGGGCCTCCATGCCGGCGAAAATACGTGCCGAATCAACCTCGTCCATCGGTGCGCTGACGTAGATCGAAGACGGGTCGATCAGATCGATCACCGCCGGCACCGCCATCACCGGTGGCGAGGGGGTCGACCACTCGCCGAGTTCGATCGACAGCTCGGCGACGATGGCGTCAAAAGGCGCTCGCAGTACCGTCTGCCGCAACTCGGTGCGCGCCACCACCACCGCCGCTTCAGCCCGGGCGATACCGGCGGCGGCTGCGCGGCAGGATGCCGCCGCGGTCTCGGCTTGGCTGGCCAGTTGGTCGAGCCGATCGGCGGAGACGATGTCGGTCAGTAGCCGGCTGCGCTCAAGTTCGCGCTGTGCCCGGTCGGCCGCCAGACAAGCTCGCTCGTTGTCAGCTCGGGCGACCGCCAAATCCCCCTCGGTCAGGCGCAACCGAGCTTGCTGGATGTCGTCTTCGAGACGCAGCAGCAAGTCGCCGGCCACCACCCTCTCACCCTCGCGAAAAGGCAGTTCCATCACCCGCCCCCCGACTTCCGGCGACAGCCGAGCGCGGCGCCGGCTGCGCACCGTGCCGGCGCGGGAATTGGTCACCGTCTCCTCCACCCGGCCGAGTTCTACCGCGACCGTCTCGACGGCGACCGGCTTCGGTGCCAACACGGAGTTGCGCAACCAGAGCACCAACAGCACCACGGCCAGCAACAAGAGTGCACGAATGATCCATTTACCCATGTCTTGAAACTAGCATTGCTGGCAGCGGAAGACGACACCTTGGAGGGCCGTGGGCGCCAAGAATTTCGCTCAGTTCGCGGTCTCAGCCCAGCGGGGCGGTGACGATCAGAGTGCGTCCCTGGCGACAAGCGACAGCCCGACTCCACGGCGGCAAGCCGTCCTTGCGTACCACCAGCTCGACTGGGTGACCTTCTTCACAAGCGACATTGGTGATCAGCGGCGTGATGCCGCGCGAAACGCCGTCGATCCACACCGCCGCTCCAGCCGGCGCCGACTTCACTGACAGGACAAAGCCGGCCGCCGCCGGATTCTCTGGCTGTGTTAGCCGACTCAAACCAGCGCGATAAAGCCAAACTCTGGCGCGGGCGCCGAACACCGCCTCGAACGGTCCGGCAAACATCGCCACCGACAGCCACAGAGCCGCCGCCGCCGACAACAGTCGCCATCGCGCCGCCCAACGCCAGGGATCGCTCATCCGGCCACCCGCAGCGCTTCTTCGAGGCTGATCCGGCCAGCCGCGGCAAGACCCACCGCGGCTTTGAGTAAGGAAGTCGCGCCCGCCTGGGCAGCGGCAGCCGCCAACTGCGGCGTCGTCGACCGGTCGAGCACCAGCAAGCGCAGATCGTCGTCCATCCGCAGCAACTCGAATATCGCCACCCGGCCGCCATGGCCGCTTTGGGCACATTCGCTACAGCCCGCCGCCTGCTGGAAGACCAGTCCTTCGAAGTGAACTTGGCGACGGCGCAGCACTTCAAGTTGGGCGGGCTCGACCGCCGCTGGCTGGCTGCAAGCCACACACAAGCCGCGAGCCAGGCGTTGAGAGATCGCCGCCCGCACCGCCGAAGCGGCCAGAAACGGCTCGACATCGCTGTCGTAGAGGCGACTGAAGACCCCGGCTGCCGACTCCGCATGCAGCGTGCTGAGGATGAGGTGACCACTGAGCGCCGCTCGCACCGCGACACGAGCGGTGTCGGCATCGCGGATCTCTCCCACCATCAACACGTCGGGATCCTGGCGCAGCACCGCTCGCAAGCCCTCGGCAAAGCCCAGGCCCGCACTGCCCTGCACCTGGGTCTGGTTGAGAAAGGGCAGCTCGACCTCCACTGGATCTTCCAACGTCGACAGGCTGACGGTGTCACCCCGGCTTTGGTGGATGTGCTCGAGGGCGGCATACAAAGTGGTGGTCTTGCCGCAGCCGGTCGGACCAGTGAGCAGGATCATCCCCTGGGTTTCGGCCAGCAACTGGCGCAACTCCTCCAGCATGACCACCGGCAACCCGAGATCGTCGAGCCCGAGCCGCGCCGCGCCGCGCATGGCCAGCCGTAGCACCGCCCGCTCACCATGCTGGGTGGGCAAGACAGACAGCCGAAAATCCACCGACCCGGCATCGCTTGAGACCACAAAATGCCCATCCTGCGGCTGCCTGGTTTGATATGACACCAGCTCAGAGAGCACCTTCAAGCGGCGCAGCAGTGGATCGTGCAAAGCTACCGGCAAGTTGCCGATCTCGTGCAACTCCCCCCGCAGTCTCAAGGTCACCCGAGTAGCCTCGGCCAGAGGTTGAATGTGGATATCGCTGGCCGCCACCGTGATCGCCCCGGCCAGCAAGCGATCGAGTAGCGCCGGCACGTCAGGTCGACGGTCGAGAGCCGCCAGCAAGGTCTGCCGCAAGCGGTCTACGGAGTCGTCATCAGCCCGCGCCACCGGCGGCGTCCGAAGCCCCTCAACCGCAGAGTCGGCCGGCTCGGTGGCCACCTGCAAGACATGCCGACGAGCCGGCTCGGTCTCAAAAATCAGCCTCCGTTCGACCCACCAGCGAGCCAGGCTGCTAGAAGCGAACAAGGCCGCCGCCGCCCACACCATCGGCCGGGCAATAGCAGAAGCTCCGAAATGGATCACCACCCGCGACAATTCAAATAGGTTGGTCGGCCGATAGAGCAGATAGCAAGTCAACACGCCCGCCAGTACCACCAGTACGGCCAGCCAACGCAGCAAGCGAGCCATTCTATCCACCACCGGTACTCTCGAGACCAGCCAGCAAGTAGCGGCTGAAGCTAGCGCCATCAATGTTGGTACCACAGACCACCAAACCGACTTTGCGGCCGGCAAGGCGCTCGGCGAGCGGCCCCAAGAGCGCCGCCGTACTGGCTGCCCCAGCCGGCTCTACCGCCAGCTTGAGATCGGCGAAAAGCAGGGCCAGAGCACGACATAAGGCAGGATCGTCGACCCGCACCAACTGATCGACATAGCTCCGGCACATGGCGAAGGTGTAGGGCATTGCGTAGGGAGCACCGAGACTGTCGGCTATGGTCTTCACTCGCTCGATCGAGCGCGGCTGGCCGGCGGCAAGACTGCGGTGCATGCTGTCAGCCCCTTCGGGCTCGACGCCATACACCCGGCAGTTGGGCTGAAGCAGCTTGACCGCTTGCGCCACCCCGGCGCACAGACCGCCGCCACCAATCGGTACCACCACCGCATCGAGATCGGCGACTTGCTCGGCAAATTCAAGGCCCACGGTGGCGGTCCCCAGAGCCGTATTGCGCCCCTCGAAAGGATGCACAAAGTAGCGCTCTTCCTCACGTTCCAGGCGTTCAGCCTCGGCAAACGCCTGGTGAACATCGTCACAGAGCACGACTGCGGCGCCATAGGCACGGCAAATCTCGACCCGCGCCGGGCTAGCGTTGCTCGGCATCGCCACCTTGGCCGTAGTGCCCAGCTGGGCGGCGGCAAAGGCCACCGCGATGGCATGATTGCCGGCACTGACCGCGGTGACCCCGCGCGCCAGCGCCGCGTCTCCGAGGTCCATCATGTTAAGCAGGGCGCCCCGCGGCTTGAAAGTGCCACCGTATTGAAAGAGCTCGAGCTTCAGATGGATCTCGGTGCCGGCAGCCAGCCGCCGCTCGATCTCGCGACCCTGCCAGCGCCACACCGGGGTGGTCCGCACCCGCTCGCCGAGGCGCCGGCGAGCGTCGCGGATTTCTGCCAAGGAAGGAAAGTCGTCCGCAGCCAGCATGGGCGCATCATAACGCCCTCGAGACAACCGGTCAGGGCGAAGGTCAGGGCGAAGGTCAGGGCGAAGGTCAGAGTCGAGAAAACACTCTGCCATTCGGCCAGGTGGCGAAATTCTGGCGCACTGCGCTCCATGTGCACCACCGCCGCCATCCACTGCCCGCCACTGATCGGCAAACGCAGCCGCCCGCCACTGTCGGTGCGCCCCGACAGCATCTTGTCGTCGCCGGTGAGCGAGTGCAGATCGATCAGCGCCAGCGCCAGCGGCTTGCCCTGCCACCAGGCCCGCAGAGTGATCTCGCGCTGCGCCGGCAGCGGCAGCCTTTCAAGCACCAGTTCCAAGGGCAGGCCCACCGCTCGGTCGGCGGTGGTCTGCACACCGATCCGGATCAGGCTCTTCAGCGACCGGCGGTAGAGTTCACGCCCCGGCAGCTCGCTCTCCCCCCGCTGCTGCCGCCAGCGGACGATTTGCTCGAGTCCCTCCTCCTGCAAGTAGCCGGTGAAGGCTTCGGCGGCAAGTGCTGAGAATGCCTCGGCACTCTCATAGACCACCGTCCACAGACCCGCCGCGTCAGGGCGCAAATAACCGGCCGGGTCGCTGCCGACCCTACCCGGCACCGCGCTGAGCTTTCCATCGGGCCCCAGGGCCTCGAAACGGACGATCCGTGATGGTTGCCTGGCCTCCGATTCAGCTTGGCCGGCATCGCCCACCGCAAGAGCCACCGACAACAATTCGCCGGGAACTGCGACGTAACTCGACGGCAGCAGGGTCATGTCGTGCGCCCTCAAGGAAACGGTGGCAGCGGGTAACAAAAGGACGGTAGCCCCGAACCAAAAAAGAGGCTGCCGCCTACCCCCCAGAACCCGATCGAACATCAGTTTGGCGAGCCTGGAATCGGAGTTGTCAGATAAGGGAAAGCGTTGTCGAACTGATCGGCATGCTGGCGCGCTCCATCGGTGAAGGGCAGCAGGCCGCTAGGGGCATCGGCGGGATTGCAACCCACTCCCAGGTGACAGAGAACGCCCATCATCGCGCGCAGCGAGATATCCACCGTGTCGTCGCCAGGACGGCGACCGTTGGGATAGCCAGCGGCATCGCCCGCCGCCACGCCCAGTTCCATCTGGGCATGCCGAAGACCTTAAGGCCGTTGCGATTGTTAATCACGAAATCCGAGCTGTTGGGATTGTCCACCGAGCCGCGAACGACCTCCAGGGTGAAAGATCGCCGCTCACTCAGCGCACCGAGCCCTAGACCGGGACCAAACTGGCCAATATTAACCAGTGGCACCGCCACGCCGACTCCACCGATCGACAGCACGAACGGGTTGCGGCGCTGGCGAAAACGGAAACGGAAAGTCAGATCCTCGGTGATGTCGGCACCGTTGTTGTTGATGTGGATGTCATACACGGCATCCGCATCGAGGGGAAAGTAGTTCGGCCCACCGTAGGGGTCCTGCAGCGGGTTGTAGTTGGCGATCAAGGTGACGAAGCCTTGGCGGCCAGGTTCGTAGCTGCGAAACATGTAGAAATCGGTGCCGTCTACCTGCGGTGTTCTGGTGATCGACGGCGCTTCCCGGTGACTGGAAGCAAATAGCGGCAGAGTGCTGAAGCAGCCGATAATCAAGGCGATGGCGATGATCTGGCGGCAAGTAAATCGTTTCATTGCATTTTCCCTCGACTAGAGGTTATTTATCGGGCGAATGAAACAGCACTTAGCAACTCCCGTGCCACGGCGGAAGAGATCACCTGCAAGCCTCAAATACAGGCATCTAGGGCCTTGCCGGCTCCTGGAGGCGGGGGAAGTCTCAAGCGGCTGCGAGACTGGATGAAGTTGGCTGAGACAAGATGAGACGTCGCAGCCGATCAGCGGCCAGTCGCCTAGAAATCGAGCTGCCAGCGCAGCAGGAAGAAGTTTGCATCGCCGACTTTGTCGACCTCGGAGTGGACGAAGTTGAGCATCCCACGCAGCGCCGGATTGGGATACCAATTGAGCGCCAGCGTCAATTCGCTCATTTCACCCCCGGCAACCGGAGCGGAGAATCGCCGAGATCTTTGTGGCTGATGCCGACACCGACATGCAAGAGCCACCCGCTATCGTCCTGGTAGATCGGCGTGAAGGCGATCCGACCGGTCAAGTTGAGCCGGTCGTCGCCCACCACCCGGCCCGAATCGTCAGTTTCGTGGAAAGCGCCCAGCGCCCAGCTGTACTTCTCTCCCCGATCGCTGAGCTGCACTCCCACGTTGCGACCGGGAGCAAAGGCAGTGGGCAGGGAGCGCTCGAGAAAAGTGGTGTGCTTGGAGCTGGTCAGCTCCTCCATGCTGAAGGGTTCATTGGTGTGACCGAAGCGCAAGGCCCCGACGGGAGTGGCGGCCAAATCGACATAGAGATCTTTGATCTTGGCGGTGCCACCGCCGGCAAAATCGAACTTGAGCTTGAATTCGCCATCCTCCGACTCGACCAGAAAACCATTTTCTCAGCTACTCGCCCAACCCTCGGCGCCAGCAGCCCGAGCCCAAGCCAGCAGGGCCAGCGCAAGGAAAAAGCTGAGCTGGCGGATTGCCATCCAGGTACTCATCAACAAACCTCCTGGGGGCTTCAACGATCTCCGGCGCAGCGGATGTTAACCGCAGAAGATGAAAGTCAGGAAGTTGCCGTCGAATTATCGCGGGGCGGCACCCACCACCTCGGTCCAACTGCTGAATCCGACGTCTTCGAAGTCACCGCGGAAGATCCCCGCCGTGCTGGTGTTGATCTGAATCTGAGTCCCCGAGCAGGTCCCCAGCCAGAGATCGAGATTGCCGTCGCCGTCCAGATCGACCAGCTCGATATCAAAAGTGCCATTGGTCAACCAAGAGCGATCGGCGCCTTTCAGCGGATCGCTGTAGCTGACTGTCGGGCCTGAGCGCTGCCCGCGCAGGATGACCATGCGGCGGTCACAGCCGGCCAGATCGGTGTCGACATCGGCCACCACCACATCGACAATGCCATCGCCATCGAGGTCGCCGATCTTGACGTTGCCACCAAAGCCCTCGGTGATCGGGCTGTTGGTCACCGCGGTGGTGATCCACGTCGCCCGCCCATCGACATCGTTGCCCTGGTTGGTCAGATAAACATCTTGCTCGTCGTCGACGACGTAGAAGTCTGGCCGACCGTCGCTATTCCAATCCGCGGGCTCGACCATGTAAGGCCCGCCGGAGCCAGGACTGTAGATCAGGTCCATGAAGGTGAAATTGCCAGTGCCGTCGTTATACAGCACTCGCACCGAGGGCACCGTTCCCGGTGGCGCGCCGTTGCCACTGGCGTAGTTCTTCACCAGATCGTTCCAGCCATCGCCGTTGACATCGAGAATGTGGGAATCGGTGCCGAACACCGACTCGGACATGGCGGCGGTCATCCGGGTGGCGGTCTGGTCGGTGAAAAAGCCACTGCCGTTGTTGATCAGCAGCCGGTCTTCGAGGTTGTTGTCATAGTCGACGAAAAACAGATCCGGCGCGCCATTGCCGGTGACATCGCCGAAGCCTACGGCGCAGAATTTCGGCGCTGGCGAGAAGGTCGGCAGCCGGTTGTCGGCCGCGGTGTAGAGGAAACCTTGCCAAGTACCTCCCCCATCGTTGCCCAGATTCATCAAGATGCGCGGCTGCTCGCTGAAGGTGGTCACGGTCACCAGATCAAGCCAACCGTCACCGTCCACATCGACCAGGACCACGTCGCGGCTGTCGTCGGGATCAAGAAAATCCGGAGCCAGGGTCGAGGTGCGGTCGACCATCGTCCCGGCCTCGTTCATGAACAGCACATTGGGCTCCGCTCCGGGGGTCGAGAATCGAGCCTTGCGAGCGACGATCACATCCTTGTCGCCATCGCGGTCGACATCCCCGGAGACAATGTCCTTCTCCACCGGATCCGTCGCCCCAACACCACTGTCCGCCACCAAGCGAGTCGCGGTCTGATCAGCGAACTCAACCCAATCGCCACCCAGCGACGGCAAGGCAAAGCAGGAGGTGAGGACCAGACAGAGCAACACCGGTTCGATGCGGCGATGGCGATTCGAAGGTTCCATTCCTGACTCCTTGGCGACAGCTCAGATCCACCGAACAGCACGTCTTGGCGAGACCTGTCTTGACTTGGTATTTAGGGCCGAGCTAGAAGTATAGCCGGCTGACAATTTCTTGCCTAGCCAGCTAGCCGCGACCCTCAGCTCCCCTCTACCAGCTCCAAAGGACGCGGATGCCGCGCCCAGATCCGCCTGAGGATCTCGCTCTCGCGACCGGTGATGGCGTCGAGAAAAAGCTCAGAACCGCGAATCTTGCGGAAGGCTTCAAAACCTCGCACCAGAAACTCCTGTAAATCACCAAGCCCGGCCAGCCGCGCCGGTTGGCGGCCCAGGCGCAGGGCAAAGTAGACTCCGGGCTTGCTGACAATGCGATCGAGATCCTCCCCCACGCGGCGGATCAAGTCGATCTGTCTTAGACGCTGCGCACGATCCTCGCAACGGCGTATCGCGGCAGCCCACAGCTGATCGTCGAGCTCACCGTCGAGAGCCGCACCCAATTCGCCGAGCAGGCTCTCATCCAGGTCCAGGGTCAGCACGTTCATCTCCACCGCCAGAGCAAGAGTTTGAATCACTTCCCGCGGCAAGGTGCGCACCAACAGCGGCGCAATACGCTGCAAGTCGCGATAGCGCTGAGTGAAGTCGCGGGGGGCATAGAGATCGCTGAGAAAGAATCGTACCGCCGCTCCAAATCGCGGGCTCTGCAGCAGATCGTGGTGAGTGCGAGCCAAGCGAGCGGACTGCCAAGCTGCGAGGCGATAACGCCGCTGGGCGGTGCCCGGTTCGTCTTCCCGGCGGCGCAACTCCCCCAGGCGCCGCAGATGGTGCGCTAGCAGCTCGGCCCCCTGAAGGCCACTCGGCCGCTCCTCACTCGCCAAGATCGCCCTACCTCCTGCCTATTGGGAACACGTTGGGATCAACTGCGTGGATTGTCGCACGCCGAGCCCACCCTCGGTATAGTCGCAGGAACCAACCGCTGGGGAGCATCCATGGCGCAGGAGATCGAACGTAAATTTCTGGTCCGCGGCCAACAGTGGCAAGCAACGCCCGGCAAGCTCTACCGCCAAGGTTACCTGTCGACCGACCCCGAACGCAGCGTGCGAGTGCGCATCGTCGGCAACTGCGGCCTGTTGACTATCAAAGGCAAGAGTGTCGGCATCAGTCGGTTGGAGCTGGAGTATGAGATCCCGCTCGCCGAAGCCAACCAACTGCTTGAGCAGCTCTGCTGGCGGCCGTTGATCGAAAAGACCCGGCGGCGGATCGAGCACCGCGGTCATCTCTGGGAGGTCGACCAATTTCACGGCATCAATGAAGGCCTGGTGGTCGCCGAGGTCGAACTGGAGCGAGCCGGTGAAGCCGTCGATCTGCCACCGTGGGTGGGCGAAGAAGTCTCCCACGATCCGCGCTATTTCAATTCCAACCTGATCGCCCACCCGTTCAGCGATTGGTAAACATGAAGAAGAATGAACTCGACAAGATCGGCATCCCCCAGGGCCCAGTGCGGGCCGGTGTTGCCAAATTCGCTCGCCAGCAGGCTGCCAGAGGCGTGGCCTCGGCCACCATCCGTCAGCAACTCGAACAGGTTGTCGCCCAGCCGGATCAATTCCTTGGCCAACAGCCCTTGGGCGAGTTGGCCAGCGCACTGCTGGCGCCAGCTGCGAGGCCCCAATTCAAGGGCCAATCGCCACCGGCACCGTTCAAGCAGTGGGGAGCCGATCTCGACGAAGCATCGCTCGATCAGCTGCGCAACGCCTGTCAGCTGCCGATCGCGGTCCGCGGCGCGATCATGCCCGACGCCCACCGCGGCTACGGCTTGCCGATCGGTGGCGTGCTGGCCACTCGCGCCGCGGTGATTCCTTACGCGGTAGGGGTCGACATTGCTTGCCGGATGAAACTCACCGTGCTCGACCTCCCAGTCTCCGCCCTCGACGAGCAAGAAGATCGGTTGATCCAGGCGATCGAGAGCGAAACCCGCTTCGGGATCGGCTCCAAGTTCAAGGCTCGCCGCCAGCACCCGGTGCTGGACCGGGACTGGTCGATCACCCGCCTGACCCGCAACCTCAAAGACAAAGCCTGGTCACAGTTGGGCTCGAGCGGTAGCGGCAACCACTTCGTCGAATTCGGCGTTCTGGAAGCAACACTCGACAACCAAGCACAGGCCGTCGGCCCCGAACTAGGCTTAGAAGCAGGCCGCCGGTACCTGGCCCTACTCAGCCACAGTGGCAGCCGCGGCGCAGGCGCCACGGTGGCGGCCCACTACTGCAAGCTAGCGCAACAGCAACATCCCGAACTACCGCGCCAGCTCAAGCATCTCGCCTGGTTGGACCTCGACTCGCAAGAGGGCGAGGAATACTGGCAAGCGATGAGCCTGATGGGTCACTACGCCGCCGCCAATCACGCTTGCATCCACCGCCACATCGCCAGCAACCTGGGCGTGGAAGTGCTCCTCGATGTAGAGAATCACCACAACTTCGCATGGAAAGAGACCCACGACGGCGAAGAGGTCGTGGTGCACCGCAAAGGCGCCACCCCGGCCGGCAAAGGCGTGTTGGGAGTGATTCCGGGCTCGATGGCCGACAACGCCTACATCGTGCGCGGCAAAGACGGCACGGGTTCCCTCTCCTCGGCCAGCCACGGCGCCGGCCGGGTGATGAGCCGTACCCAGGCCAAGAAGAAGCTGAACTGGGAACAGGCCAACCAGCTCCTGCGGCGCAAGAAAGTCAAGCTGCTATCGGCCGGCATCGACGAAGTGCCGATGGTCTACAAGAACATCGAGACCGTGATGAGCGAACAACGAGACCTGGTGCAGCCCCTGGCCCGCTTCGCCCCGCGACTGGTAAAAATGGCCCCGGCCGGCGAGCGACCCGAAGGCTGAGAGCCTCTTCGTCCGGCCCCCAGCCGGACGTTATCTCTGAGGGATATCGGGTGGATCTGGATGGCTGCCCACCCAGGCCCTCCACAGATCCGGAAGTGCGAGTTTCCCGCATCCGGCTCCTCGAAACATAGATTCACTACGTGCATAGCGGTGGAGGATCCGGGCCTCTGGGAGAGGATAACGTTCGCTCAAGCGTTTGAACTTCCCCTATGTGCCAAGGTAAGTGAGACACTCAAGTAGCGAGAAACTAGTGAGGGCGTGGAGAGCCTCGCTCGGCTGGCAGAGCGTAGGTCATAACGTGCACCGATAGTCCTAGGGCTCGATACGATGCGAGCAGCGACAGGGGTTGTCTTGCCCACCGACCGGCGCCAACTGACACGATTCGGTTGCCGCGACCGCCGCCTCCACCACCGGTATACAGGATCTTGCCACCAGCCAAACACATCCCAGCGCTGCCACTAGCAACAGCGACCGCAAGAGCTTCATCGGCTCACTTCCTGGGCAACAACCCGCCCATCGCTAGCGATCCGAGAGCGGCGCTCGACCGCGAAACCTGGCAAGCGAATCACCGGTCGTGACTCGGGCGACAGGGAGAGGATGTAGGCCACCAGACTCCATCGATCATTCTGTTCCGGAAGCGCGCTGTCGAATGCCGGCATCGGCGTACCGTTGAAGCCTGCCACCAGGGTCCGGTAGACATCCTCGGGCTCGTGGCCATTGCGAAACACCCACTTGTTGGTCAGGTTGATCAACCGAATCGGCTGTCCCCAACTATCTTCGAGAGTAGCCGCGGAAGGCCCGTCCCCCAACCCACCATCGCCGTGACACAGTGCGCATTGAATATCGGTGTAGATCTCCATGCCGCGGGCAACCAAGATCTCCAGATCCGCTGGCGGCGGCGGCACCTCGATCGTCCGCGGCCCAGCGCCACTCCTCAGCTGGTCGCGGAAATCCTCCGAGAAGACGATCAAGTAGCTCGACACATCGCGAATCTGATCGGCGGTGAGAAACTGCCCCCAGGCCGGCATCGTGGTGCCTGGAACTCCCTCGCGAACCACCCGTTCGATGTCCTTCAGCAGTGGCAACTCGCCGTTTGCGGTCGTCCGGAATTTGTAGACCCCGCCGGTGAAATCACGCGGCTTGACATCGAAACCGGCCGCCAAGAATCCTTGGCCGTCGCCCTGAATGCCGTGGCAAACAGCACATTGTTGGAGATAGATCTGCTGCCCGCGGCGCATCGACTCAGCCGCTGGCAGATCCTCCGCAACCGCGACCGGCGGCGGGTTGGGATCGTACTTCTGGCCTGGCCGCGAAGCCGTTCCCGGCTCGAGATAGCGAATCGCCTCGAGTGAAATCTTAGGCGGCTGCTGGCGGGCCCAGTTGCCCTCGGCAGCGAAACCCTGCCCGAGCATGTCGTACAGCTTGAAGAAGTCGACCGCCCGGCAATCGGTCAGTACCTCCCTGAGTTCATGGTAGTAGCGTTCGAAGGAGTAGCTGAACGACACTCCCTGACCACCCAGCAAGTGGATCAGGCCAGTGGCCGAGTCGACTACCGCTTCTTGGTGGAAAAGGTACCGATAGTAGGGGCTAGTAGGACCACCAATATGCTCCAGAAACTCCACCCAGGGGACCGGAGAGGCAGGATCGATGTCCACCAAACGATCCTTGACATTGACCCCGTACACCCCACCATAGGCCTCGAAGAAGTCCGGGAACATGGTGTCCATCCAGCGGTGCTCACCGATCACGTGGCCGATGGTGAAGCCAAAGCTGGCCAGGGTATTGCGTTCCCAATGCGAGCCCGGGGCCCAGTAGAAAATCACCCCACCCTGCGGTCCGTCCCAGCCAGTGCCGCCGTACTGCTCAACCTGGTGCTCGGCGATCTTGTTGTTGAGCGCCCAGAAGACGAAGTCGAGCCAGCGGACGTCGCCGGGCACCAGGGTGAGGTCCTGATCACTGAGCTCGGCGGTCGGATTGTAGGAGGTGCGAATGCCGGTGCAGGCATCGGCCCACTGGCTTGCGGTCCAGGCCTGAGGGCTCAGATGGTCTTTGTTTGAACGCCCCTCTCCAGCGCCCGACCCGTAGGCCCAGTAGGCAGCCAACAATCCTCCAGCAGTAGCCAAGAGGCCTAGAAACCAGAATGAGCTTCGATCCTTCATGGTCCAATCTCCGATAAAAGGGTCTTTTATCCATAATAGATCCCCCCATTGTGGACGTCAAGGTCTAGATTTGTTAGATTGTGATTCTGCGAACTCGCAGAACTTTTCACAGAGCGTCGAACGAGGAACCCTGCAATGTTCTCGCAAACTGCGGAATACGCCATCAGAGCGATCGTTTGGCTGGCCGACCGCACCGACCTCAAGCCGCTAGGAGTCCAGCCCATCGCCAACGGCACTCAGGTGCCGCCGAGCTATTTGCCAAAAGTGCTGCAAGGGCTCTCGCGGGCCGGTTTGGTGGCCTCTCGGCGGGGTGTTGGGGGTGGCTATCATCTGACTCGCGCTCCGGAGCAGGTCACTGTTCTGGAAGTGATCAACGCGGTCGACCCGATCCGCCGGATCGAAGGCTGTCCGTTGGGGCTGGCCGATCACCGCGAGCGCCTGTGTGCGATGCACGCACGTCTCGACCACACAGTCGCCTTGGTCGAAGAAGCGCTGCGCGGCTCGACCATTGCGGATCTCTTGGCGACCACGGACCGACCCCAGCCGATGAAAGAGGATCAGCACCGCCGCGTCCTACCGGTCGTGAGCTAGGAACTTGTTGCGCAAAGCCGCAGGATGGCTGGCGGAGCGCCGCGGGGGCCTCGGAGCGCATCAAGCTCCTAGTCGCCGTCCAGAAACGTGTTTGGGGTTGCCAGGCTTGGGGGGACTTGCGGGCGGTATTAGTGGCTGCGGGAAAGCGTAGGTAGTGCCTCCTCGCCCAGCGCTGCGACGCCTCGTATGCGATTCGTATTCCTCGGGCCGGGAGTTTGCTTACAGCTTCCTTCAGATTCCACCTCGCAGTGGGCACCCTTGCTGTTCGGCTAGAGGGTCCCGTCATCAAGGCCCTCGGGGGACTCTCACCCCCCTAGTCACTTCCCGGATCGGTTTCCCTCTTCTCGGTTACCAACACCAGGGCACCAGCCCTGGCGCACAAGCAAGAAGGGGTACGTCTCAAGCGACGTACCCCTTTCTGTTTCAGCTGGAAAGTGCGCTACCTAGCGGCGGCGTACCAACCAGATCCCGGCACCCATCATCGCCAGCAACATCAACAGCATGCCGAGGTGATCGAGGGTCGGGATCTCCAGCGGGTTGCCACCCCGAACCGAAGCGGACGAGGTGTCATTGTTGCCCACCGGATCGATGCCGGCACCGCTGACCGTGACCACGTTGACGATATCGGCCGGGCCCATCGGGTCGATCATGAAGTCGACCGTACACAGCGCATTGCCACCGAGCAGCAGGGTGCCGATGTTCCAGGTCAAAATGCCGCCCGCCGGCGGTCCCGCGCCACAGTCATCTGACACGTAGATCAGACCGGCTGGGATCGGATCAGCCACGGTGACGCCGCTGGCG
The DNA here is from genome assembly GCA_965248925.1 of Candidatus Multivoradales bacterium. GTDB lineage: Bacteria > Acidobacteriota > Thermoanaerobaculia > Multivoradales > J023 > CBDFLE01. The sequence continues at coordinate 2,017,809 of CBDFLE010000006.1, forward strand.
GTGTCGGGACCGTTGTTGATCACCGACAGATCACAGCTCGCCGTGGTGTCGGTGGCGCTACAGGTCTTGAGGATCGCCAGATCGGCGTCGCCAGCTGGCGCACAAACCTCGCAGGAACCGCTGATCGGCGGATCAGTGATCAGCTCCCAATCGGTGATCTGACCGGTGTCGGCACCAGCGTTGTCGCTCACCGTCAAGGTCCAGGTACCGGCGGTCATCTCGCCATCGAAGGCGGTCAGCGGACTGACCGGCGGTCCGGGGCCGTCGAGCCAAGGATCGCTACCAGCACAGAGGTTCTCCAGATCACCCGCTGATTCGTCGTCGAAAGTGACGTTCATGTTGTTGTCGCCACAGCCGAACATAGAAGCTGGCACACCCGGACGATCCAGCAGGGTGACGGTGGTGCCCATCGGGCTAGTCAGGGTGATAAAGATGTCGCCGACGAAGGTGTGAGTGATGTTCACCCGCACATCGAGATCGGCCAGGGTGACGTTGTCACCAACCATCAGCACGCTGGTAGCGCCAGCTGGATCGTCGTCGGGAATCGCCACCGGCGTGTCGGGCACCAACGGCGCACCGATTACCTCAGAGAAGGCGCCGGCAAACGGGCCGCCTTCGTTGGCGTTGATGGTGAGGTCGAAGTCAATATCGCTCAGGCAGAGACCGACGTCCGGATCAATCATCACCGTGAAGGGGGTGTTCGACGCCGTATCGACTCCCGAGGTCAGGTCGGCCCAAGTGGAGGAGTTCACCACCACGGTCACGCCCGCGGTCGCGGTCGACAAGGTGCCGGTGATCCCGGTGAAGGTGCCGGTGGAGCGCACTGTGACGGTGATCGCGATCTCTTCGCCTGGCTCCCAAAAGCCGTCGCCGCCAGCCAAGAAAACAACGCCGCCATCGCTGGCGCAGCTGTCGACACCGCTGTTGGAGACATAGAAGATAGCCGGCGACGGGTCTCCACCCAGGGTGGTCATCGCACCGGTGTTCCCCGGATCGAGGTGATCACGCAAGCGACTGGTGGCGCTGCCGCCGTCCCAGGCGACCTCGAAGCGACCATAGCAATCGAATTGGTCGTTGCCGCAGGCCGCCAAACCACCGGAGAGAAAGCCGATCAGCAAGCCGTTGTCAGGGTTCCAAAGACCCGAGCCCGACGAGCCCGGCTCGGTGGTGCCGTCGTCCCAGTCATTCACCCGCCAGTGGGTGTCGGTGCTGGTGGCGATACAGCTGTCCTGGGTGGTCAGCGGATCGTTCTCGAAGCTGATCGCTTTCTCGTCGAGGTTGGGATGGTGGATGCCCACCGCGCCGCCGGCCGGAATATTGCCACTGCGGTCCCAGCCGGTGTAGAACACCGCCGAGGAAGGACTGGGCGCGTTGTCGAGTTCGGCCAGGGACATGTCGACATCCTGGCGCGAGGCCAGGAAGGTGGCGCCGGTCTGATTGTCGCTCGGATCACCACCGGAGAGGTCGCCGCAATTGGCCGACTCGTAATTCCAAAAAACCACCATCGAAGCCGCGTTGCCGGCCGACACGCCACAGTGGAAGGCGGTGAGGAAGAAGTTGCGGAAGGTGCCCGGCACGTCGGCGATCATCTGCCCGGAGCAGGTGCCGATGCCGTTCAAGCTGTACCAGCCGGCGCTGCGGATCTGGTCACGCCAGCCATCGCCCACGGGGCAAACCACGTCGTTATTGCAGGTGCCCTGTTTGGGGTTGATGTCAGGCTGCCGCTTGAAGATGTCGCGGTAGCCGCTGGCCACCTGGGTGAGTTCCAACTCAAGGGCATGCTTGGTGACGGCCGGCAGATGGACCTCGATGAAAGCGCTCCCACCGGGCACGATCGGCGTCCACAGCTCGCCGTGTGCTTTGTTGTCTTCGGCGGTGTAGGGCCCTTCGTAGTAGTCCTCGCTCTCGGCCACGATCCACAGCTTGCCACCGACGGGCATGCCAAAGGTGGTGAAGGCGAAGTTGAGATCGGTGGCTCCCGGCGAGTCGAAACGCAGGCGCCACAGGCGGCTGCCATCGGCCAGAGTCTCCCAGACACCAGCATTCTTGGTGCTGATCGCCACCGGCGCCGCGATAGCGAAGCGCAACGGCCCGACGATGCTGGCCTTGCGGGCGGCGGCGTCTTCGGCCAAGAGCGCCTTCGAATCAACCGCCGGCAGGCTCACCACCGGAATTTCCTCAAGGGCTTTGGCAGCCAGGTTGCGGCTCACCGGCGCTTCGCCCTGGCGGGCCAGGACGCTGCCGGAGAAGCACAGCAGAACAAGCACCGCCACAGCAAGAACGGCTAAGGGCTTCGGACGTGAGACAGCTGGGATCATGTCGACTCCTCGATCATAGATTGGGGACAGGGAGATAGGGGAAAACCTCGCAGCGTCGAAGCTGCAAAACCAGCCGGGCAGAACTCGGCGAAAAACTCGAATTTCGAAGCGAGGTTAACACAGTGGTTAACACAGTGGAAAAGGTCCCGAAAGACCGGGCTCACCAGCGCCGCAACAGCCGGGCACCATAGCCCAAGAGCGCCAGCGCTAGCAGCAGCAAGCCGAGACGGTTAAGCACCGGAATCGCCAGCGGCCCGCCACTGCGGATCACCGCCCCAGCGTCATTGTTGCCGGCCACCGGGTCGATCTCCGCAGCGCTCGCCGTGGCACGGTTGACAACAAACTCCGGCGCCCCCGGAGCCAGTACGAAGTCCAACGCGCAGGCGGCGAAACCACCGGCCGGCAAACTACCGACACTCCACACCCAATTCGAACCTGTCGGCGCTCCCACCCCGCAACTGTCGGCGACGAAAGTCAGGCCAGTCGGAATCTGGTCCGTCACTAGAACGGCGGTGGCCGGATCCGGGCCGGCATTAGAGACCTGTAATAGGCAACTGACCGCCGGATCGACGACCGTGCATTCCTTGCTGAGGGCCAGGTCTGCTCCTCCCACCGGAGGGGGCGGATCATCGGGCAGACATATCTCGCAGCTGCCCAAGAGAGGCGGATCGGTGATCAGCTGCCAATCCACCAACACCCCGGTATCGAGTTCAGCATTGTCGTTGACCCGCAGGCGCCACGTGCCGGCGGTATTTTCGCCAGCGAGTGCCGCCAAGGAGCCCAACGGCGCCGCGCTGCCGGCAAACCACGGGGTGGCACCACTACAGAAGTTTTCCAGCTCCATGCCTGAAGCGTCGTCGAAAGTGATGTTGAGATTGTTGTCACCGCAGCCGAAACCGCCCGCATCGCCGACCCCTGGCCGATCGAGCAGGGCGACCACCGTTCCCGCGGGACTCACCAGCTCGATGATTAGGTCACCGACGTAGGTGTGGTCCACTTGCACCCGCAAATCAACATCGCCCAGCAATTGCGCGGTCGTCACTTGCAGCTCACTGACCGCCGGCATCGCTGGGCCGCCGGCATCCGGGATCGCCAGTGGCAAGTCGTTGGCCTCGAACAGCTGCCCGACGGCGTTCGAGAAGGAGAGATCGAAAGGACCGCCCTCAGCAGCAGTAACGGTCAAGGTGAAATCGATGGAAGTGAAACAGGAAACCGTCTCGGCGAGGCGAAGGGTGAAATGGGGGGCAGCGCTGATCCCGGTGCCACCGCTTACAAGATCGGACCAGGTGGCGCTGCCATCGACAATCTCGACCCCCGGCGTGGCCGTCGACAGGGTGCCCTGGACGCCGCTGAAAGTCCCGCTAGCAGCGAGAGTCACCGCCACCACCACCTCTTCCCCCGGCTCCCAGACGCCATCGGCGGCACTGGCATCGGAGGCACAACTGTCGCTGCCACTATGCGCGAGGTAGGTCAAGGTCGGCAGAGGATCACTACCATCAACCATGGTGGCGCCGGTGCCAGCGGGATCCAAGTGATCGCGCAAGCGGCTAGCGGCTGAAGGGCCGTCCCAGGCGACTTCGAAGCGGCCATAGCAATCGAATTGGTCGTTGCCACAAGCCGCCAAGCCTCCCGAGAGGGTGCCGATCAATTTGCCGTTGTCCGGATTCCACAGTCCGGAACCCGAGGAACCGGGCTCGGTGGTGCCCACATCCCAGTCGTTGACCCGCCAGTGAGTATCGGCGGTCGAGCCGCCAACGATGCAGTTGGTCTGCCGGGTCAGTGGATCGAACTCAAAGCTAATCGCCTTTTCGTCGAGGCTCGGATGGTGGATCCCCACCGCGCCCGCTGAGGGGATGTCGCCGCTGCGGTCCCAGCCGGTCCAGAAAACGCCAAAAGCCGCATCGGGCGCGCTCGACAACTCAACCAATGAAAAATCAGCGTCCTGGCGCGAAGCTAGAAAAGTAGCGCCGCTCTGATTGTCGGCCGCGCTGCCACCACCGAGAGCACCACAGGTCGGCGATTCGTCATTCCACATCACCACCATGCTGGCGGCGTTAGTGGCGTTGACCCCACAGTGAAAAGCGGTCAGGAAGAGATTGCGAAACGAGCCTGGTACGTCGGCGATCATCTGCCCACTGCAAGCGCCGACACCGTTCAACGTGTACCAACCAACACTGCGAATCTGATTGCGCCAGGGATCGCCCTCGGCGCAGACGACATCGACATTGCAAGATCCTTGGCGCACCACCGAACCACCAACCTGGCTGCGGCCGCGGTCGAGAAGATCGCGGTAGCCAGTCGCCACCTGACTCAGCTCGAGGATCGGCTCGCTTTTGACAGTCGGCGGCAGATAAAGTTCTAGATGCGCTGATCCACCCGGCACCAGCGGGGTCCAAAGCTGACCGTGCGAGTGGTTGTCGGAAGCATCGAAAGGGCCTTCATAGTAACCGCCGTCGGCACTCACCACATGCAAAGTAGCGCCGCTGGGCAACCAGAAACGACTGAATCCGAAGTTCAGATCCGTCGCACCAGCAGAGCTGAAGCGCAGACGCCAGAGCTGGCCACCATCGGCCAACCGCTCCCAAGTGCCCTGTTTCTCGAGAGAGATACTCAGGGGCACCGGCAGGGCGAAACGCAGTGGCCCGACTTTCAGGTCACCAGCAAGTCGCGCATCCTCGGCCAACATCTTGGCCGGCTCCACCGCCGGCAGCAGCCACTGCCGCACTTCTTCGAGAGGCCGCACCTGGGCGGCACTGCTTTTGGGCGGCGCACCGCGGCGCGCCTGGAGCGGATCAGCGAAGTGGAAGCCGAGTGTCGCGGTCACGAGGACCGCTAACCCGGCGCGGGCGCGCAAGCTCTGGGCATTCATGGAAGGAAGTCTATGCGCACCTAACATGGAGAGCAAGACGAAAGACCTTGCTAATTCGCTAATTTGCAAAGCTCGACAAAGACAGGCATCTATATGCTATAATAACATTCAAGCGGTGACCCCGAAGCCTTTCCACCGCCAAGATGCAGCGCAACGTCCTCAACCAGAAACTGCTGCTCACGATCACGAACGAGCTTCACAACACCCCCTCATATCCCACCCCACAGCCGCTAAATCCAACAGCTGCCCGTGGCCCCGGTCGCGGGCAGCTGTTGCCCCCCGTGCTACGATTCGGCGATCGTTCCAGCGCGGTTCGCCAGGTCGTCAACAACCTCGACTCAAGGCGACCACGGCATCCCAAACCGGGCACCCAAGGATCCATGTCAAGCCGACCACAGAGTTCTGCACCAGACCCTACAACACTGCGCCAGACAGCACTACGCCGCTGCGAAGGCTTAGCCAAGCTCACCGGTCAAGAGGTTTACGTCGACGATCTGCCCCTCGACAATCCACTCTGGGCATTCACCGTCCGCAGTCCGGTGGCCCGCGGCCAGATCCGTGAGCTGCGCTTCGGCGCCGGAGTGGACTGGGACGAGGTGGTGGTGGTCGACCACCGGACGATCCCCGGCGACAACGTCATCGCCTTGATCGACGACGACCAACCGATCCTGGCGGTCGACCAGGTGCGCCATATTCACCAACCGATCTTGCTGGTGGCACATCCTTCACGGGCGGTGGCTCGTCGCGCCGCCGCCGCGGTCGAAGTGGTCATCGATAGCGAACCGGCGGTCCTGGACTTTCGCCAACCGCCAGGCCCCGAACAGCTGCAACACGGCGACGACAACATCTTCAAGCACATCGTGATCGACAAGGGCGACACCGCCACGGCCTTCGCCGCCGCCCCGATCGTGGTCGAAGGCACCTACGAAACCGGCGCCCAGGAGCACGTCTACCTCGAAACCCAAGGCATGGCGGCGTGGCTCGATGGCGACGTGGTGGTGGTCCAGGGATCGATTCAATGTCCTTTCTACGTCGAGAAGGCACTGCGGCGAGGCCTCGGCCGGGGCCCTGAAGGAGTGCGGGTGATCCAGGCCGGCACTGGCGGCGGCTTCGGCGGCAAGGAAGAGTTCCCCTCGGGTCTTGCCCTGCACGCCGCTCTTTTGGCGCTAAAATCCCGCCGGCCGGTGAAGCTGATCTACGAACGCAGCGAAGATCTCGCGGCCAGTACCAAACGACATCCCTCGCGAGTGCGCTACCGCACTGCCGTCGACGCCGACGGGCGGTTGCTGGCGCAAGAGGTCGATATCCTGCTCGACGCGGGCGCTTACGCCACTTTGTCGGCGGTGGTTCTAGGCCGCGCGGTGATCCACGCCGGCGGCCCCTACCACTGTGAAAACGTCCATGTCGAAGGCCGCGCGGTGCTGAGCAACGCGGTTCCCTACGGCGCTTTCCGTGGTTTCGGCGCCCCCCAGGCCCATTTCGCCACCGAACGCCACATGGACCGCATCGCCGCCCGCCTGGGGCTCGATCCGGCCGAACTGCGGCGACGCAATCTGCTGCGCGAAGGCCAGTCCACCGCCACTAGCCAGCGGATCGCGGATGGCGCCGATCGTCAAGCGGTGCTCGATCGCGCCCTCGAGATGATCGGCTGGAGCGAACGCCGCGCCGCGCACCAGAAGTTCAACCACGACCAGCCATGGCGACGGCGCGGAGTCGGCTTGGCGATGTTCCATCATGGGGCCGGCTTCACCGGCGCTGGCGAAGTCTTTTTGGACTCGCGGGTCGAAGTCGCCAGCCGACCTGGCGGTATCGAGATCCGCACCGCCGCCACTGAAATGGGCCAAGGTACGACGACTATCTTCACCCAGTTAGCCACCGACCGCCTGGGGCTCGAGGCGCCAGAGATCGAAGTCGCCCGACCCGATACCCACCAAGTACCCAACTCCGGCCCCACCGTCGCTTCGCGCACGGCGATGATCGTCGGCCGGCTAGTCGAGGAGGCTTGCGACGACTTGCGACGCTGCCTCGGGCTCGAGGCTGAGGATCGTGGCGCGGCGGTACGCCAAGCCCTTGCCGATCACTACCGCCGCCATCCGAATGACCAACTGGTCGGCCACGCCCGCTATCGCCAACCGCCGCATATCGACTGGGACGACGATCTTTACCGCGGCGATGCATACGGCGTCTTTGCTTGGGCGGCCTACGCCGCCGAGGTCGAGATCGACCTGCGAACCTACACTGCCCGGGTGCTCGATTTCGTCGCCGTGCAAGACGTCGGCAAGGTGCTGCACGGGGTCTTGGCTCGGGGCCAGATCCAAGGCGGGGTAGTGCAGGGCATTGGCTGGGCGCTGCTGGAAGACTGCCGCTTTGAGAACGGTGCGATGACCAATGCGCAGATGACCAACTACATCATCCCCACTGCTGAGGATGTTCCACCGATCCGGGTCGACTTCCTGGAATTCCCTTACGCCCACGGCGCCCAAGGCTGCAAGGGTATCGGCGAGTTACCGATGGATGGTCCCGCTCCGGCCATCGCCAACGCCATCGCCAACGCCATCGGCCGCCAACCGATGGCGATCCCGCTGACCCCGGAACGCCTGATGGAGCTGATCGAGCATGAGCCGACAAGCTGAAACCGAGCCCCCCCTAGAGATCGCTTTCATCTTGAACGGCGAGCCCTGCAAAGTACAGGTTCCGGCCACCGAGCGCCTGCTCGACACCCTGCGCTACCGCCTGGCATTGACCGGTACCAAAGAAGGTTGCGGCGAGGGGGAGTGCGGCGCCTGCACGGTCTTGCTGGACGGCCTGCCGGTGAACTCCTGCTTGGTGCCGACCTATCAGGTGCGGGGCTCACGGCTGCGCACCGTCGAAGCGGTGAGCGCCGCCGAAGTCGACCAGTTGTGGGCATCGGGCGCCACCCAATGTGGCGCTTGCACTCCGGGGGTAGTCATCACCGCCCGCTGGCTGATCGACCATCCGGCTCCTCTGGAGCACCATAGCGTGCGCCAGCTGATGGCCGGCAACCTGTGCCGCTGTACCGGCTACGACGGCATTATCGAAGGCGTGGAAGCGGCCCTCGAGCAGCCGAGGCGCGACTGATGCCGGTGCTGATGCCTAGCGACCTGGCCACCGCCCTCGCCCTGTTGGCCGGCGACGGAGTGCTACCGATAGCAGGCGGCACCGACCTGATGGTGGATTGGCCCCAACATTCTGCCGCCCACCAGCGCACCTACCTCGACCTCTCGGGGCTGCGTGAGCTACGCCCCTTGGAGTGGACCGAGGAGGCTCTGCTGCTGGGCGGCTTGACCACCTACTGGGATGTCCTGCAAGAGCCCCGCGCCAGGCGCGAGCTGCCGCTACTGGTGGCCGCGGCGCAGCAAGTCGGTGCGGTGCAGATCCAGACCCGCGGCACCTGGGCCGGCAACATCATCAACGCTTCACCAGCCGCCGACGGCGTGCCGGTGTTGATGGTCTACGACGCCAGCGTAGAGCTGATCTCCAGCGATGGCAGTGAGGAGATCCCCCTCGACCAGCTCTACTTGGGTTACAAGAAGCTGCGCCGCCGACCCGATCAGTTGATTCGGCGAATCCGCGTACCGCGCCGCCGGCACGATTTCGAACGCTTCGAAAAAGTCGGCTCTCGCCGCGCTCAGGCGATCACCAAAGTTGGCGTCGCCCTGGCCCACAGCGCGAGCCACGGCTGGCGAGTGGTCGTCAATAGCGTCGCCGCCACCGTCCGACGTTGTCGCGCCCTCGAAGCCCAGCTCGACCAGGGCGCCAACTTCGCCACACCGGCGGAGCTGCTGCCCCTGCTGGCCGAAGACATCGCCCCGATCGACGACATCCGCTCCACCGCCGAATACCGCCGCCAGGTACTCGCGCGGGTGATTTTCCAAGCCCTGCAAGACCGCTGATCTTGATCTGTTCCGGCCGCGGAGTTCACCATGCAAACAACTCTCTCTGAAGACTTTCTCCTCGACATGCTCTGCCGCATGACTGCCGTGGACAAGGATTTCGCGCAGCGCTTCCCCGGCGATGGCGGGGCCCGGCAGCCGGTGCATACGGTCTACGGCGGGGCCCATCTCTTTCGCCACGATACGGCGGCCAAGCTGGGCCATCTGGCACTGCGATCGCTGGATCAATTCGCCCCGGATCCGGTGACTTTCGCCTCGGCAATCGGTTGGAACGATGCCGATTCGCTGGCCGGATCGGCGACCGGGACAGCGGCTCTCGAAGCAGCGATGCAGAAGGATCCGGAGAGCCTGCGTAGAACCCGGCCGGGCGCTTGGCGGGCCTGGACTCTCTACCGGCGGGTGCGCGGCAAACTGGAGCGAGAGGCGGTGGAAGACTTCCGCATCGACTTCGAGGATGGCTATGGCCATCGCGACGACGAGGACGAGGACGCCACCGCCGTCGAGGCTGCCCAGCAGACCGCCAAGGGACTGGCCGCCGGCACCCTGCCACCGTTTATCGGCATTCGCATCAAAGCGATGAGCCTGCTGCGGCGAGCGCTGCGCACCACCGACCTCTACCTCACGGCTCTGATCGGCGCGACCGGCGGTCAGCTACCGCAAAACTTCGTCTTCACCTTGCCGAAGATTGTCGACCCGCGGCAGGTCGCGGCCTACGCCGAAACCCTTAGCAACCTCGAACAAGGCCTCGGCCTCGCCCCCGGAGCCCTGCGTATCGAGCTGATGGTGGAGACCCCGCAGTCTCTGGTCGACGCCACCGGTCGCGCCGCCCTGCCGGCCCTGGTGGCGGCGGCAGGCGGGCGCTGCGTGGGAGCGCATTTCGGGGTCTATGACTACACCGCCAATCTGGAGGTGACTGCCGAGCAGCAGCACATGGGGCACCCGTCGTGTGATCTGGCCCGGCAGCTGATGCGCTTGCAGCTGTCGGGCAGCGGCGTCGCCCTGTCGGATGGTGCCACCAACGTCATGCCAGTGGTGGCCCATCGCGGCAGCGACCTGAACTCGGCGCAGCAGCGCGAGAACCACCGTTCGGTGCATGCCGGCTGGCGGCGCCACTACGACGATGTGCGGCACTCGCTAGAAGGCTCGTTTTACCAAGGTTGGGACCTGCATCCGGCACAACTACCGACCCGCTACGCGGCACTCTACGCCTTTTTCCTCGACAGCCTCGACGCCGCCACCGCCCGGTTGAGCGGTTTCTTGGAGCAGGCCGCGCAAGCCACCTTGCTCGGTGATGTCTTCGATGACGCCGCCACCGGCCAGGGACTGCTTAATTTTTTCCTCCGCGGCCTGGCCTGCGGCGCGCTGGAAGAGAAAGAGGTGCTCGCCGCCGGCCTCAGCCTGGATGAGCTGCGCGGACGGTCCTTCCTGAAGATCCTCGAAGGTCGGCGCCAGTAGTCCACCGCGACCGCGCTAATATAGGCGCATCGCGGAGAGATCTTTTCTCAGCGTTTTCATCCATAGGAAGCTGGGTTGCCGTCGCCTGTGAGGACTGACTCCCGGCGATCAAAACCTCAGAGGACTCACCTATGTCGAATCGACTGCTTGCCGGAAGCTCTGCCGCCGCCTCGCTAATCTCAGCCTTGCTGCCAGTTCTGCTACTACCCGCCACGGCCCTCGCTGAGCGTGGCCGCCCGCTGGGCCAACAGCCTTGGCAGCTGACAACGGATCCCAGCACCGTGGTGCTCGAGCTGCGGCGTACCCCAACCCTCCTCGGCGAGACCGATCGCACGCAAACGGTGCAGGTCTTCGCTGATGGCCGGATTGAGATTCACCAGCCCGCCTACCTGCGGGCCGCGGGTGACTATCAAGGCACTTTGAACGCGGCTGAACTCGGCGACTTACTCGCCCAACTCGACCGCCAGGGGCTCTTCTCTCTCACCGAGCAGGCCCTGCGGCAAGAGCGTCGAGCAGCCGAAGTTGAGCGTCGCAGCGGCCAACAGACAATGTTCGAGATTCATGACGGCATGCAAACTTCGATCTCGGTAAAACTAGCCAGCTACAGCGCCGCCGACGGCAGCCTCGCTAGCAACCTGGAAACCCCCCTCGCCGTCACTAATCTTCAATTGGAAACCGACCTCTATCCCGGCGCCGTGCGACTGGCCGCCCTGGCCGCCGCCGAGCGCACTTTGCTGGCCTTGGCTGAGCGTGCCGACCTCACACCGCAAACCACCGCCGACGGGAGAAAGTGATCATGGCGCGACGCGACCTACTACTGCCGTTTGGATTCGCCTGCTGTCTGGCCCTCGCCCCATTGGCCGCTCCACCCGCCGCCGAGGCTGGCGCTTACATCTTCGCCGGCGCCACCAACGGCGTCAGCATCGTCACCCACCCGATTACCTACTTCGGCACCGGCGGGGTGATTCAAGTCGGCGTTTGCATCGACCCGGCGAGCCCAATAGCCGCCGACGCTGAGATCTCGGTGCGCAACATCATCACCACTTTCAACGGCTTTCAGCCGCAGAACGGCAATGTCCTGCTAGGCGCCAACAACGACATTCCCGCCGGCAGAGTCGACTTCGAGTCGACCGCCCTGCACGAGCTGGGTCATTGCATCGGCCTGGCACACCCCAACACTGCCAGCGAATCCGGCCTCGGCGGCGCCGACTCTAACTACACCAAGACCACTCGCGGCGCCGACAACATCTACGATCTCGACGCTGGCGCCGATGCAGTGCGGGGATCGAGCGACGATCTGCGCGGCGACGACCTCAATCTGCATTGGTTCGAGATCGGCGTCAATAACCCGTTCACCCAACCGGCAACGGTCGCCGGGTCGACTTACAGCCGCGACCTGGCCAATCTACCGGCCGGCCACACCTTCGCCGCCAACGCTGACCGTGCCCTATCGACCCTGTTGGGCTTGCCGCTGACTGAGGCGGTGATGCAGCAGGGGGCTTTCAGTGACGAGGATCAACGGGCGCTGGCTTTCGACGACGTCACCACTCTGCGCTTTGGCATGGCGGGAATCGACGAGATCGCCGGCAATGCCGACGACTACACTATCGAGCTTTTCTATGCCGGCATGACCACCGCTTGCGACGTGCTGATTCGCACCACTCAAACCGCCTTCGCCTCGTGCGCGACCGGCGCCACCACCCTCGATGGAAACCACATACGCATCACCAGCGCCACCATCACCTTGGGCGGCACCAACGTCAATTGGCACTTCAACGACATGTTGGCGGTCCTCGATGCGATCTTCGCCGATGGCTTCGAAGCTGGCGATTTTGACAGTTGGACGAGCGTCAATCCTTAGACTAACGAGGGGCCAAGCGCGATCAAACAAAGGTGCCGAGTAGGCGCAGGCGACTGACTCCACCGTCGGGATAGATGCTCAGCCGAAGGTGAGTGAGGGGAGTGGGCGAGTCGATCTCGAAACAGTGTTCATGGTCTGCCGCCAGCGCCTGCCGGGGCACCAACTGGCGCCAATCCAACTCTGAGTCATCAGGATCGAGCATCGCTCCAGGATCGCCCAGGTCGACCCCTTCCAGCTGGCAGCTGTCAGGATAGTTGCCCTTGAAGTGGCGGGTGTCGATCAGCGCACGGCGAGGTATCCCCCGCCTGCCCAGGGCGATGATCGCCCAATCGAACCCCGGCCCGCGGCGGCGGCGGGTTTCCCAGCCGTCTCCCATGTCGGCACCACGGCCGGGTTGCAACAGGTTGGCCGGTCGGCTGAAGAAATCGTCAGAAGCCGCCACCGCCTGGCCACCAAACTGCACCGCGATCAAATCGATCTCATCTCCAGATTCGACAAGCTGCCGCCAATCTGGACTGGGTTGGCCAAATGCGCGCAAACGAGCCACCCCGCCATCGGGATATATGTGCAGCCGCAAGTGGCTGAAGGAACGCGCCTCGTCGATCGCCAGCAGATGGTCGGAACCGCCTGCCAAAGGGGTGCGCGGAATCAGTTCCAGCCAAGCCGAATTCTCGATCAGCCGGTCGACCGCCATCTCGGCTGGGACATCAATGGCATCCAGAGAATAGGCTTGAGGAAAATTTCCCAGGAAATGGCTGGTGTCGACATTGATCCCCACCAAGCGACCGCGCAGGCCGAGCTGCAAAATACAGCGATCGTGGCCAGGACGGCGGCGGCGGCGGCTTTCCCAGCCATCCATCCACTTGCCCCGCGCGGTGTACTTGAGGGGCACGAATACAGCCGGGGCCAGTTTGATCAGATTTTCTTTCGGCGCGAAGAAATCGTCATTGGCCCACAACACGCGGCCACCCAAGCGCGGCGACAAGAGGTCCGGCAAGCGGCTGAAATCAGGTTCGGTCATGGCGGTCGGATCATACCCGCATCAGCGACCGGTGTCCGCTCATCCGCTGGGCCGCAGCCGCGCTCAGAACCCAACCTGCTCGGTGACGATCTTCCACATACCATCCTCCTCGGCCCAAGTGAGGATCTTATGCACCCGGTCGCTGAAAGTATCACTACGATAAGCTTGCCAAAAAGCGCAACGGGCGTGACCCCGACCTAGCATGTGAATCTCGATTTGCCCCAGTTGCACATCGATAAACTGAGGTCGCCCCAGCCGCTGCTGGCGCTGTACCGCCCACCCTTGTCGATCACCACCTCCAGCGGGCTTGAAAGAAGCCGAGTAAAAAGCCAGATAGTCCTCGACCTCCTGCTCCCTCCAAGCGGCCGCCCACCCCTGGAGCTGATCGACCAAATCCGCCGTCAGACGGTTACCGACACGCTGGGCAAGGGGCGCGTCGACCGCCACTCCTTCTACTGAGTAGGCCGCAGTGTCGACCGTCGTAAGGGGCTCGGCCACCTCCACTTTTTCCGCCCACCGAGCCATCGGCGCGACGACCTGAGTGCTCGCGGACGGCTGGCTGATCAGCGCGTCGCGGTCGGCAAACGCGGCGCCTTCGCCTTGGGCCTGGCGCTGCTCTTCCGCCTGCGCAGCGCGAAAGCCAACAACCACTGAACCAGCGCTAGTGAATAGAGTGTGCTCCAGAGGCCGACGTAGCTTCAGCTCGACAACTAAACTTCGCTTCTTGTGCTCTAGCAAAACCGCGCTCAGCGGTCCGCTAGCAAGTCCCTGCCCGTCGACCTCGGCCACGGCTCGGCATCCTCTGAGTTCAAGACTCACCACTCCCGCCACCGACTCTTCGATTCGCACCCTTCTGGGATCACCCTCGAAGGCCAGACGCAGTTGCCAGCCGTCTTTGACCGCTACCAGCTGGTAGCTCTGCAAGACGGCGACAGCGCCCCACAGCGGTGTCGCAACCACCACCAAAGCGAACCCCAGGGCCACTACCGAAGCCACCGCCGAAGGCGATAGCGGCCGCCCAAGAACCGACCTCCGAGCTACGGACGACTGCCGCTCCCCAGCACCTTCCCAGGCCTTCCACACTCGGAACATAGTCTGATCTCACCCCGGTAAGCCCAGCGCCACCAAAGTCTAAGTGGGTAGCACCGGGGTCGACCCGCGCCCCTGGACATGGGTCAGAATCAACTGACTACTGCTCTTCTCGCTTCCTAGAGTAGCAGCTCGCGAGCGATTGGCGGTGCTGCAGCACCGCCAGCCCGTCAACCAGGGATCAGTCGAGAGCGCCGCGATAGCTCTCCGGTAGTTGGCTGATCAGCTCTTGATGATGTTCGGCAAAGGCTCGGGTCTTGATCAAAGCCCGGCCGAGGCGACGACACGCACCCTGACGATCTTCTTGCTTGGCCCCGGCACGCAGACACTCATACATCTCGGCGATGTTCTGCCGGTGATCGTCAAGCTGTATCGCGCCGGCATCGCCGTAGAGCTGGCCATAGAGACGCTGCAACGAAGTTTCGATCGCCTGCTGACCGCTGACCCGGCCGCCGGTGTTGCCGAAGCGCTCAATGCGGCGGTCGCCTGGACGTTTCTCGGCCGTGCTCTGGTAGACATGGCCGACAAAGGCGGGAGAAGACACCAGCTCCATGGCGACGAAAACCGCCCCGCGGTGCCCTTGCTCGGTGACCTGGACGACGTGGGCATGATCCAAAGAGCCATCTCCTTGCCCCAAGAGGCTGCTGTAGAGCACCCGGACCACATCTTCGGCGGCCCGGTTGGCGTCGCGCCCGTCGGCGGACAACGGTCGCGACGCGGAGCGCCGCTTGGCGCCCTCGACGCGGATGTTCAAGCGGCCCTGACGGCAGTCAGCCGGCAAGCGCTCGAACACCCCCGCTTTGGCGACCCCGGTAAGGCGGTAGCCGAGGATCACTTCACCAGGCTGCTGCGGCGACAGCTCGAGCCTGGCGACGGCTAGGTCGTCCGAGTCCTGTGCTTTCCAGGTCAGGTGCTGCGGCATATCGATATGCCGCCCCAGACCCAGGGTCGAAAGATGGCCGATCTCACCCGAGGTCGAATAGGGATTCGGGCCCTGGGCGTCGTGATGGATGAAGAGATGGCTCTCGACACCGCTCTTCACCACGATCGGTTGGCCATAGTCATAGAAAACATTGCCGGCATCTCGAGTCCAGATTCTGAACTGGAGGTCGCAGCTTGCCGCCGCCCAAGCCTGGGCCGGAATAAGAGCGAGGGCGAGGGTCAAGGCGAGGAAGGTCAGGGCTGTTTTTCTGTTCAATTCTTGCTTCTCCCGTATGCTTGAGGTCGAGGTGGGCACCCCGAGATTTTCTTCATCGTACCCGGCCGGCGTCAGCCGGCGGCGACGCTACTCACTCTGAGTCTGATCACGGCGGCAAAGTCACATCCAATCCCCATGGTGGCGGTCTGCTACCCTGGACCTTGCCCTACTTGGAGATCTCAATTGCGCATCCACAGGACTTCCCGGCCCATTCTCTGCTGCCTGCTAGCCGTGCTCGGCAGCTGGCCGGCAACAGCGGACGGGGTGCTCGGCGCCACGGCGGAAATCGTCGAAGGGGCTAGCCAAGGTAGTCGCGGCGGTGTGTCCGACACCGATATTGGCATCGGTTTCTGCGACGATGGAGTGGTCAAGGACGACGGCGACCCGGACACCGGCTGGGGCTTTGTTCCCAGCGTTGAAAGAGGTGTCTATGTGCAGCGTTTTGAGCCTTCGGACCTGATTTCCCGCGACCTCGACAAAGTCTGCTTGTGTTGGATCCGCACCCGTCCCGATCCTGACCTCGACTTCGACATCGTCCTTTTCGGCCACAACGCCGAAGAAGAGCAGCCCGAGAGCCAACCCCTGGCGGCAATGCCAGTGATAGCCGAGGGAGTGCCAGAAGGCATCGTCGGACAGTTCTACTGCTACGACGTGCAGGGGGCGGGTTTCAGAGCGCCGGTGGGACCCTTCTATCTCGGCGCGCGCTGGAATGCCTCGACCAACGAGTTCTTTTTCCTCTGCGCCGACACCGACCCGACAACGCCAATCGTCGACACCTTCTTCTCTTTCAAAGACGGTGAAGAGTGGGAAAGCGTGTTGGTCAGCAACGACCCGATCTTCGCAGAACACCGCGCCACCATGGTCCGTTTCATCGCCGCCGATGGCCCACGCGGGATACCGACCCTCAGAGTCACTGGCCTTCTCGCTATGGTGCTGCTGCTGCTCGGCGGTGCCCTCGTCGCTCTACGCCGGAGATAGCCACGCCTAAAGTCGAACTCATCGTTCGCGGCCAGCGGGTACTGACTCGGCAGGGCCCGCGGCCGGCGGTATTGGTGATCAGTGACGGGGTGATTCAAAGCGTCGAAGCACCGACCTTCAGCCACCCGACAGCCCCCGTTCTCGAGGCGGGCGAGTCCTGGGTGAGTCCGGGGGTGATCGACACCCACGTACACATCAACGAACCCGGCCGCAGCCACTGGGAGGGCTTTGCCAGCGCCACTCGCGCGGCGGCGGCCGGCGGTGTCACCACCGTAGTAGACATGCCGCTCAACAGCACCCCGGCCACCACTTGCGCCGATGCCCTGAGGGAGAAAGCGGCCGCCGCCAGCGCTCAGTCGATCGTCGACTACGGCTTCTGGGGCGGAGTGATTCCGGGCAACCAAGCGCAGCTCGGGGCGCTGCTTGAAGCCGGAGCCCTGGGCTGCAAGTGCTTCTTGGTCCCCTCCGGGGTCGACGACTTTCCCGCCAGCGGCGAGGCCGACTTGCTGCGCGCCATGCCGCTGCTGGCGCGCTTCGGCGCCACGCTGCTGGTGCATGCCGAGCTGCCGCGGGCGATCGACGCGGCTAGCGCCGCATTGCACGCTGAGGATTGGCGCAGCTACAAGACCTTCCTGGCGAGCCGGCCAGCCGCCGCCGAAGTGCAAGCGATCGAGCTGATCGTCGAGCTGGTACGCCGCACCGGCTGTGCCGCCCACATCGTTCATGTCGCCTGTGCCGAAGCGTTGCCGGTGCTGGCCGCAGCCCGCGCTGCCGGCTTGCCGATCACCGCCGAGAGCTGCCCACACTATTTGAGTTTCACCGCCGAAGAGATCAGCGATGGCACCACCGCCTTCAAATGTGCGCCACCGATCCGCCCTGCCCGCCATCGCGAAGCCCTGTGGCAAGCGTTGCAAGACTGTGTGCTCGACCTGGTGGCGTCGGACCACTCACCCTGCCCACCAGCACTCAAGCACTTGCAGGATGGTGATTTCAAGGCTGCCTGGGGCGGCATCGCCTCCCTGCAGCTACTCTTGCCAGCGCTGTGGACGGAGGCGGCGGCTCGCGGCCACGGCCAAGCCGAGATGGCCAACTGGTTGTCGCGAGCACCCGCCCGCCTAGCCGGTTTGGAGGACCGCAAAGGACGCTTGGAGCCGGGCTTTGATGCCGACTTGGTGATCTGGGATCCCGACCAGAGTTTCATCGTCGAGCCAACCGTTCTCGAACACCGTCACCCCCTCACCCCCTGGGCTGGACGGCAGCTGCGAGGCCGCATCCTGCATACTCTGGTGCGTGGCGTACCGGTGTTCGAGAACGGCCAACTCAGCGGCCGACGGCCCGGGGTTTGGCAGCGAAGCGATTTTGCTGGAGACCGATGATCGATCTCGGCCAATGGCTCGACGCCCTCGATGAGCACAGCACTCAGCAAGCGCTGAGCCGTTGCTGTGGCGCCCGAAGATGGATTGCGGCGATGGTCGCTAGAGGCATTTTCTCAACCGCAGCTGCGGTTCACCAAGCAGCTGAGCAGATTTGGTGGCAGCTGACGCCGGAAGATTGGCTCGAAGCCTTCTCGCACCATCCGCGCATCGGTGATCGCCAACTGAGCGGTGCCGCGCGGGAGAATCGCCAGTGGTCGAGCAGCGAGCAAGCCGGCGCTAGCCAGGCCGACGCCACGGTGCAACGGGCGCTCGAACAAGGCAACCAGCGCTACGAAGAGCGTTTCGGCCACGTATTTCTAATCTGCGCCAGCGGCCGCAGCGGCAGCGAAATGCTCGCCGAACTCGAACGCCGACTGCACAATGACGCCGCCGCCGAGTTGCGCGAAGCCGCCGCCGAACAAGTCAAGATCACCCATCTGCGCCTCGACAAACTGACCGTGGAATCCACCGAGGGAGAGAGCTGATGAGCGCTATTACCACCCACATTCTCGACACTTCCCGAGGCCAGCCGGCCGTTGATGTGCAGGTCGTTCTAGCGCTGCGGGTCGACGCTGGCTGGCGCCAACTGGCCAGCGGCGTGACCGACCGCGACGGCCGCATCGGCGACTTGCTCGACCCCGGCCCGGTCGCCACCGGCACCTACCGGCTGCATTTCGACATCGGCTCCTACTTCCGCCGCCTCGATCAGGTGGCGTTCTATCCTTGGGCCGAGATTGTCTTCGAGATCGCCGACGCCGACCAGCACTACCATGTGCCCCTGCTGCTTAACCCCTTCGGCTACTCGACCTATCGTGGTAGCTGAGGGCCAGGTCTCTCAATCGACATCGAATTCTCGATACTCCCCCCGTACTGAGATCGAGCGCCAGCCTCGCTGTTCACCACCCACTTGCCAGCTCCCCTCGCTGAGCGCTGGAAGCTGGATCTTGCCCTCCGCGTCCGGCCAGAGTTCAACTCCAGCCAGGCTCAGGATCGCCGCCGTTCGAAGACCCGTGGCGGTTCTCAACTGAATGGGCACTACTGAGTCCGTGGAATCGAGCCGCAGGACGACCTCTGTCCAAGCCGGCTCTTCGACAACCAACTCGGCCAACTGACCGACGGCAAGTGCCACCGGCGGCCCCAGCGCCAGCTTGCGCCCGCCGAACAGCAACAGGCTGTCGTAGCTTCCAGGGGGCAGGCCAGCCAGCGTCGCCCGACCCGTGGCGTCAGTGGTCACCACGCGGCGAGCGCCGTTTTCACCCTGAACCGTCAGCATCACATTGGCCGCGGGTTGATCTTCCCGGTCGAAAACCTCAAAGCGAAGCTCGGCCGCTTGCTGCCGCCGCAAGACAATATCTACTGGCTCGGCAGACCTGGTGGGCCATCTCAGATCCGTTTCGCCAGCCGAGGTACCCGCACGAGCCACCAAGCGGTAGGACCCCGGCGGTACATGTCGGATCGTGAATCTCCCTGCCCGATCGCAGGAAACCTGGCGCAAGACCTCTTCCCCACCCTGTAGTGCCACCTTTGCGGCTCTGGTCGGCAAACCTCCTGGGTCGACAACTCGGCCCCGTACCGCCTCGCCGCGGAAACGCAACTCCAACTTCACTGTTTCGGCAGGGGAAACCCAAAAACTCTGGTGATAGGTAGCCCCCGACGCCGTTCGGTAGACAACCTCGGCATCTCCGGGAAGCAATACGCCAGCACCCGAAAACTTGCCGTCCACTCCGACTTTCATGGTCAGAAAACTCGGCAGATCAGAAAGAAGCTCTTGCCTCTGCGGCGCACCGGCACCATGGAAGGCCATAAAGACGGGCACCGGCATATCGCTGCCCCTTGGCACAATCTGTACCTGCCCACCAGTTGCCGGTAGCCCATCGAGGGTTACCAGCCCGGCGACAGGAATTCGTGCTACTTCCAGCTTCAGCCCATCTACTCGCTCCGCCACGGTGAGGACCACACGCCGGCTGGCTAGCAATTGCCCGCTTTCAATCGCCACCAGGTGGTAAGTACCGGAACCGACGTTCGAAAAGCTGAAGCGGCCTGCGGAATCAGCGCGAGCAATGTGCCGAAGACAGGGATTGTGGATAGGTCCCAAGCGCATTTCGACTCTGACTCCGGGCAGCGGCGTATCTCCTCGGTCTACAACCTCCCCAGCCAGAAACGCTCCAGGACCCAGGACCCGCGGCGGTAGAACCCGTCGCTCGCCGTCCTGCAATTCTACGATCTCGATCGATGTCAAAACGAACTGCGGCGGCTGCACTTTCAAGCACACGCTACCGGCACTAAATCCGCTCATTCGGAACTTGCCGAGTACATCGGTCACAACCTCGTAGTCCCCTAACAGACGACTGGCAGCGTTTCGCCCCAGCGGATGCGCCGCGGCGTAGGATAGCCGCGCCCCGATTGCCGGAAACCCTCCCGGCAACAACAGGGTTCCCTCTACCGAGGCTCCTGAGTCGAACAGCACCAAGCCCAGGTCTTCGACTCCACCACCCAGGAAAAAGTCCAACCGCTGGGGAAGCGCGCCAGCTGCCCGCAAGGTCAACGCCACTGCCCCTGTCGACAAGCCCGTGATCGAATAGCTGCCAGTCGGATCGCTGTAGTCCAGGAAACGAGTTTCGCCGGAACTCTGAACTTCTACCTTCAGCTCGGTTATCGGTGAGAGATCCTCGAGTCGGAGGGCCTCGAACAGCACTCCATCGGCGCGCCGCAAGACCACCCGCATTGACTGCGAAGGGGTGCTCTCGGCCTCAATTTCCTGCGGCAGAAACCCCTCGGCCCTGACCTCGAACATGACGAGCGAACCAGCCAATGGCCCTGGCACACCTACCGTGCCGTCTTCAGCCACCAACCACTGTTCCTCAGATTCGAGATCGGTCACCAGGGCATTCGCCACCGGCTCGTCTGCCCGATCAACAATCCGCAGTCGAGTCTCCCCACTCGCTGCCAAAACGATGGTCGGCAACGGGTGTGTAGTGCCCGCCTGCAACACCAACCAGTCTTGCTTTGTCTTGTGCCCCTGCTTTCTCCAGTGACTGAGAAACCTGCCATCGGGCAGTCCGGTCAGCCGGTATCTACCCTGTGAGTCGGTCTCGGTATGCCGCCGAAACAGCCGCCCTGGTTCGTCGGCAGTGGGCAGCAAGATCTCGACCTGTACTTTCTCCAGAGGCTGACCATCACCCTGCACCACCGAGCCTCTGACACTGCTTGCAGGCTTGACCACAACATCGTGCAGACCGTCCCCCCATTGTCTCAACGAGAATTGAAAGCGAGGGTCGACAATCTCCACCATCAAAGGCTGATCCCGGCCAACCCCTGGGACTACAAACAAGCCTTGAGAGTCTGACCGACCCGCAATCAAGACCGGTTCCCCGGTCGATCGAGAATCGATCAATCGATAGCGCAGCTCGACTCCTCCGACCGGGCCGTCCGCGACGACAAAGCGCAAGCGGCAGGATCCGCCAGGCTGGAGGATCAGATCCTTGTGTCGTGCCACGTCGCGCACCGCCGCTTCGAGGAGCTGGTGACCCGCTGCCCAAACCCGCACCGTCGCCGACAGCGACAATTCACCGCGGAAGCGCCCTGACTCATCAGTTCGTATCGTCGATTCCGTAAGGTAAGGCTGCCCAGCAAGATCCCTTCCCCACCACACGAGCGCACCCGGTAACGGCTTGGACGACGACGACGAGAATATTCGCCAGACTACTGGCAAGCAATCCGAACAATCTTGCTTCACGGTCTCGGAAAAGAGCCAGCGAGTCAGCTCGCCGCTAGATTGCTGGTGAAGAACGAGCGGCCCTCCCGTGGTCTCGCTCTGATGTTCAGCTACTACTGAGGAAGCCGCAATTTGGCCATCAAGGACTGAGAACCAGCGCTCTGCCGCTCGCACACTAACCGCTGAGGTCAGCAAGGCACCGACCACCAGGGCAAGGCGCAGGATCAACATCCTAGTTCGCGGCCATCCGGGGCTCCGTACTCCGATCGAGCCACTCGACGCGATACAGATGTTGCGATTCAATCTCGGCGAAGCTCTGTAGGCGCTGTAGCAACAAGTACTGGCGGCCGTCTGCGACGCGGAAAGATCGCAACACGGCGTTCTCTGCAATGGCACCTAAATTCAACGAAACGTCATTCGAAAGTTTGTGGCCCTCGCTGTCGAAGATGTCTGCCACGAAGGAAACCGAGCCCGCGAGCGAGCGACGGAAAATCACCCCTACCCCATCAGGCCCGTCAATCAAAGCACTAGGGAAATCAATGCCTTCGAGACTGTTGAGCACCGCTCGCCAATCTTGTCGAGCGCCGCCCATAGGCAGAACCGACTCCGGCGGGAGCCACTTCTCACCATCAATGAGGTAAGGCGTCTCGGCAATCCTCTTTCCCTGCCGATCGAATACCAACAGTGCAGGATGGCGATTGAGGACCGCGTAAACGCGGTCTTCGTTGAGACTCGCCATCAGCTGGCCACCGCCCCAGAACGGTTCCATTGCTTGCCCCAGAGAAGAGGAGCAGAACAGAGGATCTACGGCAAGGTGGTCGCGGCCCAAGTCGGTCATGAACAGGCGGCAGTCCTGACGTTCGTGTTGCCTTCTCCAGTTGGGATCGCTCAGGTTCTGACCCGTGATAGGCGCCGCAGCTATTAATGGCACACCGACACCAAAGACCCGCTTGTCGGCCACCGCCAGAGCGTGAATGGCAAAGAAAGCCCGACCCGAAAACTTGAAGCTTGAGCCCCCCTCCGAGTCCAGCACTTCGACCGACTTCAACAGATAGTCCAGCAGGACTACAGAACTCCGATCAGCAGCAAGCTGTAGAACGGACGGACTCAGTTGAGCTGCAAATGGCTCGGAAACCGAAGTCTTGCTCTCCACGTCTCGCAACCAGATGAGAGCCGCGCTGTCGCCAGACCCACCACTTGGGCTATTGATCAGTATCCCACCGGCGGGATGGCCCGCGACCAGAGCCACCGGCAAGAATCCCTCGTGGGTCGAACTTAGTCGACTATCTAAGACCTGACTGACACGGATCTCCCAGCTCGCGGCAGCAGATGGAGGAAGCACCGAGAGCGATATGGTGAAAGCTAAAATAGAGATCGGAAAACGACGAGAAACCCTGCGTGGCACGGTCAGCCCCAAACAATAATCTCAGCAGAGCATCTAAGGCAACGAATAGTATGGGCAAGATCTGTCGCGATGCAGACCCCGCCAATAAAGGGCACCCAGTAAATCCAACCAGGCTCGCAGATCGTGGCGGCCGGAACTACTGCTGGGATGCAGAACACAGCAACAAGAAAAAGAACGATGAGTTTCTTCTTCAAACGAACTCCAAAAAGATGAGAATATACCAACTTCGAAGTATGTTATCGCCTGACATGTTCCCTTGTCAAGATCCCTGCTGCGGTCGGTCCTTTCCACGGCAAGGCTGCCAACGAGCGAAACCCCAGGCCTCTAGCTGTTTGACAGTAGCCACCGGGTCATGGACGATTGGCAGCACCTAGCGATGAGCGACCCAAACCACCCGACTGACACCCTGCGGCGGGCCTGGCTGGATTTTCAACCAGCACTGGGCGAGAGTGCCGCGCGGCTGGTGGCGAGGGGTTCCTGGGTCATTGCCCAAGCCGCCGAGCTGGACGCTGAACTGATCGAGTTGCCGCAGCCCAGCGGCCCCCTGACCGCCGACCTCGGCCAGCTGACTCGCCTCGACACCGCCGGCGCCTGGCTGCTGCACCGCACCCTGCTGCACTGGCGCGAGCGCGCGCTGAAGGTGGAACTCGAGGGACTGCGTCCTGAATTCGGCTTGCTCCTCGACGAAGTGGAGCGTAGCTACCGGCTTTGCGCGGTGAAGCCACCTCAGCGCAATTCGCTGCTCGGAGCTATCGAACGGTTGGGCCGAGGGACCCTCGATACACTGGCCACCAGCCGCGATTTCATCGCTTTCTTCGGCGCCGCCCTGGTTTCCTTCGCCCGCACCTTGCCGCGCCCGCGCCGTTGGCGGGTGACCTCGACCGTGCACCACATGGAAGAAGCGGGTTTCGATGCCTTGCCCATCGTCGGTCTGATCTCGTTCCTGATCGGCATTGTGCTGGCCTACCAAGGAGCCGCCCAGCTGCGCCAGTTCGGCGCCCAAATTTTCGTCGCCGACCTGGTATCGATCGCCGTGCTGCGGGAGTTCGGCATCGTGCTGACCGCGATCATCGTCGCCGGTCGCTCGGGCAGCGCTTTCACCGCCCAGTTGGGCTCGATGAAGGTTCGCGAGGAGATCGACGCCCTGCAGACCCTGGGGCTCGACCCGATGGAGGTGTTGGTACTGCCACGGATGCTGGCATTGATCCTCACCTTGCCCTTGCTGACTGTCTTCGCCGACCTCGCCGGCCTGTTCGGAGGCGGGCTGATGAGCTGGGTGGCACTTGACGTGCCACCGGTACAATTTCTCGATCGCATGCGGGCAGCGGTGGGGGTGGGGAGTTTCTGGGTCGGGATCGGCAAGGCACCTGTCTTTGCCATGTTGATTGCGCTGGTGGGCTGCTTCGAGGGCTTCGCGGTGGGTGGCTCGGCGGAATCGGTGGGCCGCCACACTACCCGCTCAGTGGTCGAATCGATCTTCTTGGTGATCGTTGCCGATGCGCTGTTTTCGATCTTCTTCGACTTGGTGGGGGTGTGATGGTAAGCCGTGCTGCATTTGATTCGCCGATCATCCGGGTGCGTGGGCTGCGCAGCCAATTCGGCCGCCACGTCGTCCACGACGACCTGAATCTCGAGGTCCGACGGGGCGAGGTCTTGGGGCTGGTCGGTGGCTCGGGAACCGGCAAGTCGGTCTTGCTGCGCACTATCGTCGGCCTCAATCGGCCGGCGGCCGGCACGGTCGAAGTCTTTGGCACCGACCTGAGCTCCCTACCCACTACCGAACGCCGCACTTACGAGCGCCGCTGGGGAGTGCTCTTCCAAGACGGCGCGCTGTTCAGCTCGCTGACCGTGGCCGAGAACATCCAGGTGCCGCTGGCCGAGCATCTGCGCCTGCCACGGCGATTGATGGACGAGATCTCGAGCTTAAAGATCTCGATGGTCGGCCTGGCACCGCAAGCCGGCGCCAAATTTCCGGCCCAGCTTTCGGGCGGCATGCGCAAACGGGCCGGCTTGGCGCGGGCTCTCGCCCTCGACCCGGAGATCGTCTTCCTCGACGAGCCGACCTCCGGCCTCGACCCCATCGGCGCCTCCGCCTTCGACCAACTGATCCGGCGCTTACAGCAGGCCCTCGGCTTGACCGTCTTCATGGTCACCCACGATCTCGACAGCTTGAACGCGATCTGCGACCGTATCGCCGTGTTGGCGGAAAAGAAAGTACTGCTGGTCGGCACCATAGAAGAGATGCGCCGCAGTGATCATCCCTGGGTGCGCGACTACTTCCACGGCCCTCGCGGCCGCGCTGCCCTCGCAGCCCCCAGCCAGCCAAACCCACCCTCAGCGCCGCTGGACAGCTAACATGGCATCTGCGATGGTTAACCCTGACAATGTGCTGAAGACAGCGACAATGATGGCCTGAATCAAGCATGGAAACTCGCGCCAGCCACCTCTATGTCGGCACCCTGGTTTTGCTCCTGGTGTTCGCTAGCCTGTGCTTTGTGCTGTGGTTGGTGCGCGCCGAGATCCACCGCGAGCGGGCCTACTACGACATCTATTTCGAAGGCTCGGTCGCCGGCTTGGGGCTCGGTGGTGATGTGCGCTACCGCGGTATTCGAATCGGCGAGGTAGACAACATCGCGGTACCGCCGGACAATCCCACCTCGGTGCGGGTGACGGTGGAACTCGACGCCGACTTTCCGATTCGCCAAGGCGATGAGGCGTCGCTCGAACTTCAACTGATCACCGGCCTAGCCTACATCGACATCGACGGCGCCGGCCCCGATAGCCCCATGCTGAACACCCAAGGTGACCAGCGACTACCGATTATCCCCTCCAAGCCCTCGGCGGTGGCGCTGCTGTTCAAGGGCGCCCCGGCGTTGATCAGTCAAGGCATTTTGCTGACCGAACGGCTAGAGAGCTTCCTCTCTGAGGAGAACGCCGTCGCGTTCTCCAGCATGCTCGCCGACATCAACGTGCTGACCGGCGAGCTGGCCGGCCGCCAGGCGCAAATCGGTCGCATTCTCGACGGCTTCGAAGAGGGCAGCCAGGAACTCTCGGAACTCTCCGCCGTGGTGCGGCGAACGATGAGCGGCATCGAGTCTTGGATGGTGCAAGCTAACGACACCCTGGCGGTGGTCCACCACGCGATGGTCGCCGCCGATCAGCTGATCACCGACGACGCCCAGGCGATGATCAGCGAGTTCCGGCAAACCGCCGGCGACCTATCACGCGCCGCGGGCGAGATGGAGGGTCTGCTGGTGGAGAACCGCGAGCCCATCGCCGCTTTCACCCAACAAGGCTTGCCCGAGGTGGTGCGTCTGACCGGTGAGGCCCGTTTCTTGATCGCTCGTCTGGCCCGCCTGCTCGAGCGGCTTGACAGTGAAGGCGCCGGTTTCCTCCTCGGCACCAAAGACCAGGAGTTCGAAGCCGAGCGATGAGAAAACCGGTCACAGCCACCTCCATCTTGCCCTGGCTCGCCCTCGGCTGCTTGCTCAGCGGATGTGGCTCATTGCTACCGCTATCGGCCCCCGAAGCGACCCTCTACAACCTCACCCCACAAGCCCGGTTTGGCGAGCAGCTGCCTAAGGTCGATTGGCAGTTGGTGGTGGAAGAGCCGCTGACCCACGGTGGCCTCGACAGCAACCGCATCGCGGTACGTCCATCGCCACGGCAGCTACAGTACTTCGCTGGCGCCCGCTGGACCGAGCGCAGTCCGCGCATGGTCCAGAGCCTGTTGCTAGAAACTTTCGAAGATACCGGCAAGATTGTTGCCGTTGGCCGACAGACCATCGGCTTGCGCTCTGACTACAACCTGAAGAGTGAGCTGCGGGCATTTCAGGCCGAGTATTTCGAAGATGGCAAGCCAATCAAGGTGAGGATTCGCTTGCACGTCAAGCTGGTCCGACAGCCGCGCCAGGAGATCGTCGCCGCCCGCACTTTTCACTATGTCCAGGTGGCGACGGGACGCAAGATGCCAGAGGTGGTAGCTGCTTTCGACAGAGCTCTTGGTGAGGTGCTGCGCGAGGTGGTCAGTTGGGTGCTCAGTACGCCGCCAAAGAACATTGATGCCGAAAAAGAGCTAGCCGACGGCTAGCCCTAATGAAACCTGTTAGCTGGCAACAACTTAGCCGAACAGCTCAAGAGTGCGCTGCAACAGGCGGGCCGGCAGCCGCACTCGGACCCGAGTATCGGGGCTATCTATCCGCACTTCGTAGGTGCGCCAATGCTTGAGCACCTGGACGTGCTCCGAGCCTGATTTGACATCGACCAGCACTCCCTTCGGACAGGACGCCAGGCCTTGGGCCACCTCTTCGAGAGCCGGCCGCCAGGGCTCGATTTGCTCTCCGATGCGGGCCAACTCGGCGGGCTCGAGAAGGCGCGGCAGAACCCACAATCCAACATCGAAGAGTAGCGCCGGCACCGGAATGTAGAGGTCAGTGCCATCGGCCGCTTCGACTGCGACACTGACCGTGCCAGTGGCCGCCACGGTCGCCGCCAGGACGAAAATCGGTGAGATCAAGAGCACCAGAAGTATGGCGGTCCAGCGAAAAATCCGGCGACGACGGGGGACTGTTGGGTTCTGGCTCATAACTTCACCTACGCGGGGCCTTGCGATTTTGTTCCATGCTGGGCAGATCTAAGTTTAGGCACGGCCAGTTGGGAACAGCGGACTCGCTACAGCAGATTCGGTGCAGCGGATTTACTACAGCGGATTTACTACAGCGGCTTTCAGTCAGTGGCGTTCCTATTGTCGATCCACACCCGTACGGTGGTATCTCCATCCCGCACCGACACCAGGTTGCCAGGGCCAAAATCAGCCAGCGCCTGCAGGGCGGCTTCGAAGTTGAGCTGGTCGCCAGGACCGGAGAGCAAGGCATCTATTACCGCCAGCGGGAACTTGACATCGACCTGGGTGCCGTCGTGGGACTCATCGCTGGTGACCAACACGAACTGTCCCTGCTTCTTGACATCGATACGGTCATCGCCACTCTTGATGCTGACGAAGGTGGCTTCAGGAGCGTCTTTGACTTCTTCCCAGAACAGCCGAAAATCATCCCAGCCCATGTTGAGGTCGTCGAGGGCGATCTCGGCTTCGGCGCTGACATCGTCGGGAATCATACGCACGGCAGCGGACAGCAGGGACATCGGTAGGTTGACGGAAACCTCGTCCGAGCCGCCATCATTGATCTTGACGTGAATCCACTGATCGGCAACCGCCGCACTGGCACCGAGGGCTGAGCACAGCAGAAGAATGCTGAGAATTATCTTGATCTTCATGGTTTGGGCCTCCTTTAGCGTCGTCTTCTATGTGAAGCATCTCTCTACACTAGAAACAACGCCACCGAACGGCGGATGGTTACAGCGACCGACGAAAAGAATTTGCGGTCGCGCAACGACCGGGGGAAGGAAAGGGGTCTCACGGCGACAGGCCGGGCCGTCAAACTCAGACAGCAACCGGCTGGCGCAAGGCTTTGACCTCAGCGGCTAGCACGGGTAGAAAGGCCTCGACCTCGGCCAACCTGTTGGTAATACCAAAGCTGATCCGCAGCGACGACAAGGCTTGCTCAGCACTGAAGCCCATTTGCAGCAACACCCGACTCGGCTGGGCTTCCCCTTTGTGGCAGGCGGCGCCGGTGGACACCGCGTAGCCGACTGCGTCGAGCCGCTCGGCCAGGCGCTGTCCCACGACCCCCTCGAAGCCAACATGGGACGTGTGCGGCAGCCTTGGCGAGCGAGCGCAATGCACCGTCACGCCATCGATCTCGGCCAGCCCATCTTCCAGCCGATCGCGCAGTCCACCGAGTAGCAGGCGCCGATCATCAAGTTCCAGGCGAGCCAACTCGGCGGCCCGCCCCAGGCCAACGATCCCCGGCACATTCTCAGTGCTGGCCCGGCGCTTGCGCTCCTGACCGCCACCGAGCAGCAAAGGACGAAAATCGGCGCCAGCGCGGATTCTCAGTACCGCTACTCCTGGCGGACCGTGGAATTTGTGACCGCCAAAGATCAAGTAGTCGACATCCAAGGTAGCGCAGCTCACCGGCACTTTACCCACTGCCTGCGAAACATCGCACATCAGGGGCACGCCGCGCCGCCGGCACGCCTCGGCGACCTCGACCACTGGTTGCAGAGTACCGAGTTCGTTGTGGGCCATCATCAAGCACACCAGGCGAGTATCGGGACGCAGGGCCGCCGCCATACGCTCGGGGGAGACCCGGCCGTCGAGTTCGGGAGGCACCTCGCTGATCGCCATCCCCAAGCGCCGCGCTTCCTGCGCCATAGCATGCACCGAGGGGTGCTCCAGGGATGAATGAACAATGTGGCCAACAAAGCCGGAACGCTGGGCAACACCGCGGATGACCGAGTTGTTGGCCTCGGTGCCTGAGGCCAGGAACAACACCTCATCCGCCGGCACCGAGATCAGCTCAGCTACTTGCTGCCGCGCGAGGTCGACGGCCTGCCGCGCCCGGCGGCCGAAACCATGGGTTGATGAAGGGTTGCCGTGCTCACTTCCCAACCAGGGCAGCATGGCCTCACCAACCCGCGAATCAACCGGGGTGGTGGCATTGTGGTCGAAGTAGATGGGATCAAAATGTGCCGTCATGAGCCTGAGTGTGCCAGATCCGGGCTTATAACGCATCTTTAGCCCCCATCCATCCGCCCGCGAGGCACGAAATTAACTAAAGAAACCCCTGCTGACACCCGATCGTCACCGTCAGACGGTCATTCGTCACCACGAAGCTGGCGCACCGTCCAGCAGCACACTAGGATGGTTGGCAGACTATGATCGCTCTACCTCACAACGCCCTTCCCCGCCTCTCTCGACACCTGCTCGCTGCCCTTCTGATGGCCCTGCCCACCCTGCTGCTGATCACCCCGGACAGCACCTTCGCCGAGGGCCGACGGGCCCAACGCAAAGCCACGAAAGAAGCCATCGCCGCCCTGCCGCAGCAGTATCGCGAATGGCTGGCGGAAGTGGTGTTGATTATCTCCGACGCTGAACGGAACTTGTTCCTGAAGCTCGAAGAGCAGTACCAGCGCGACGCTTTCATCGAGCGCTTCTGGAAAGTGCGAGATTCCTACCCCCGCACGGCGCGCAACGAATACCGCGAAGACTGGTACGCCCGCATTCAGGAAGCGCGGGAGAACTTTGGCCAACTGGAGAATGATGATCGCTCTCGCATCTTGCTGACCAATGGTTTCCCGCTGCAACGCATACCGGTCAATTGCCGCACTGAGCTGTGGCCGGTGGAGGTTTGGTTCTATGACGGCAGTGACACGGTCGGTTTCGAGTTTCTGCTGCTCTTCTACCAACCTCACGGCCATGGACCTTTCCGCCTTTGGGACCCCTTTCTTGGTCTTGACGACCTCAGCCAGAATTCAGGCTTGACGCTGTCCAGAATCGAATCGGTGTGCGGTGAGGACGGACGTGCCATCTTGGCGGCGATCAACTTCTTGCGCGCCCAAGGAGGCATTCTCGGCGCCCAGGCCGTGCTTTCACGGATCCAGAAAAAGCCCAAGCCACCCAATAAGGAGTGGATCGCTTCATTCTCCACCTACTCCACCAAGTTGCCAGAGGGCGCCGAGACCTTCGCTGCTCAGCTGCGGCTGGACTATCCTGGGCGTCACATGAGCCGCTCGGTGATGCAGATCGGCTTGGCGGTGCCGGTCGAAGCGTTGGCCACCGCCGAACTCGCCGGCCAGAAGTCTTTCAATTTGATGCTCAACGGCGAAGTCTTGCGGGGCGAAGAGCTATTCGAGAATTTTCGCTATAAGTTCGACTTGCCCACCCGCGAAGTGCCAGGGGACGAAGTCTCGTTAGTCGTGCAACGCTACCTACGACCGGGCAGCTACGAGCTGATCCTCAAGGTCGAGGATATCAACAGCGGCCGCTTTCACCGTCTACGCCAAACCATCGAGGTGCCGAGGCTCGACAACATCGTGGCGCCACCACCGCCCACCGACCCAGAAACAGCTCGCCTGCTGGCCGAGGCCAACGCGGCGATCAAAAGCGGCGAATCTACCCTCGAACTAGTGCCGCCACGAGGCGGCTGGCAGACCGGCCTGTTGCGAGTCAACACCCTGACCACCGGCGAGAACATCGCCAAAGTCACCTTCTTCCTCGACAATCGACCAATCTTGACCAAGCGGCGGCAGCCCTTCAGCGTCGAACTCGACCTCGGTGCCGTGCCACGACCCAGAGAGCTGCGAATCGTCGGTTACGACTCGCAAGACGAGGAGATCGCCGCCGACGAGCTAACTTTGAATGCTGGCCAGCACCGCTTCGCCGTCAACCTCACCGAGCCCCGCCAGGGCAAGACCTACCAGCGCAGCTTGCGCGCCCAAGCCGAGGTGATCCTGCCCGAGGGTGAGATTGCCGAACGGGTGGAGTTCTTTCTCAACGAGACTCTGGTGGCAACGGTCTACCAGCCGCCCTACCTGCAACCCATCGTGTTGCCCAGCAGCGAGGAAGTGGCCTATGTCAGAGCGGTGGCCTACACCCTCGACGGAACCAACGTCGAGGACACCGTCTTCATCAACTTCCCCGGCTATTTGGAAGATGTCGATGTTGATTTCGTCGAACTCTACACCACGGTACTGGACCGTGACCGGCGACCGGTGGAAGACCTTGAGCTAGCCGACTTCAGCATCCTCGAAGATGGCCAACCGCAGCAAGTCGTGCGTTTCGAAGCGGTGCGCGATCTGCCGATCTTCGTCGCCACCATGCTCGATGTTTCGGCATCGATGGATGAGCAGCTGATCCCCGCCCGAGACGCCGCCCTGGGCTTCTTCCAGCAGACCCTGACGGCCAAAGATCGTGGCGCGGTGATTACCTTCAACTCTCATCCCAATCTGGCCGCCAAGTTCACCAACCAGGTCGACGATCTGGCGGCGGGCCTGGCCGGGCTCAAAGCTGAACTCGGAACCGCGCTCTACGACAGCCTGATCTTCACCCTCTACTATTTCAATGGCATCAGTGGCCAACGGGCCATTCTGTTGCTCTCTGACGGCAAGGACGAATCCAGCCGCTATGAGTTCGACGCCGCTTTGGAATACGCCCAGCGGGCTGGTGTCTCGATCTACTCGATTGGCTTGTCGCTGAACCGTAAAGACCTCGACGCCCGACGCAAGCTGAGCAAGCTCGCCGAAGCCACCGGCGGTCGCAGCTTCTTCATCGACGATGCCGGCGAGCTGCCGGCGATCTACGACGCCATCCAGCGCGAACTGCGCTCACGCTACTTGCTGGCTTACCAATCTTCGAACACCAGTGGTAGCAAGGCTTTCCGCGCTATCGAGGTGAAAATGAGCGGCTCCGGCCAGCGTGCCTCCACCCTGCGAGGCTACTATCCCTGAACCGATTCTCAGCCAGCGCTGGCGCCAACTCTGGCCACTGCTGATCCTCCTCGCCAGCCTGGCCGGCTTGGCGACTCCCCTGTGCGCTCAGGCAGATGGTGAGCCAGCGGGCAGCAGCGAGCTCGAGGCCCGCCACCAGTACTGGCTCGAAGAAGTCGAGCCGCTGCTCAGCGAGGCGGAACGCAAGGTCTGGGAAGAGCTGGAAGCCAACTACCAACGCGACCACTTCATCCGCGAGTTCTGGCGAGTCCGCGATCCCTATCCCAAGACCGGCCGCAACGAGCTGCGCGAGCGCTGGCAGGCGCGGGTCGAAGTGGCCCGCGATGCCTACGCCGACCTCAGCGATCCGCGCGCCCAGATTCTGCTGCAACTCGGCGAGCCCAGTCGGCGCCGGCCGCCATCCTGCAGCGACCTCCTACGGCCGTTGGAAATCTGGATCTACGACCACGGCAGTGACTTCATCAACGGGTATTTCACGGTGGTTTTCGTCGGCACTCGCGGTGGCCGCGCCGGCAAGGCTCGACTGTGGCAACCGGCCGATGGCCTGGCGTCTTTAGTTGTACTAGGCACGGTCTCCATGGCCGATCCGCAGCTGGCCCGGCAGATTCGCCAAGGCTGTACCCGCGGCGACGAGCTGCTGGCCGATTTCGCCCAAGCTCTCGAAATCGCCCACGTCGAGAGCCGCCTCGGCGCGTTGATTCCCCGTCCTTCGGCGGAGTGGGTGGCGAGCTTCCGTGCCCGCTCGACCCAGCTGAAAGACGATGCCGAGTCGCTCGCTGGCCGGCTCGAAATCGCTTTCCCTGGCCGCCATCAAAGCCGCACCATAGTGCAGGGCCTGCTGTCGATACCAGCCGCGGCGGCGACCGTTGGCGAACTTGGTAGCCTGCGGGTCTATAACTTTTTGATCGATGGCGAGGTTCTGCGCCAGGGTGAACTCTTTGACCACTTTCGCTACCGCTTTGCGCTGCCGGCCAAGGAAATCACCGGCGACCAGCTGCCGCTGATCTTGCAGCGCTATCTACGTCCCGGCGACTACACTCTGATCCTCAAGGCTGAAGACATTCACTCCGGCCGCGCCTTCCGGATCGAGCGGCCGCTACGAGTGCCGAAGATCAACCAGGTTAAGCCACCGCCGGTGGTAGCGGTGGGCAGCACCACGGCTGAGCGAGCGGCCGCGGACGGCCGAGCGGTCGAGGTCAGTACCCGGCTACTCGGCGGCCGGCTCGCGGAAGCCAACGCCAGCCTCGGTTCCGGGGATCACCTGATCAGGATCCTGCCCTTGCCAGCGATGCTCAGTGTCGGCCGCCTGCGGATCGAGGCCGAGACCACCGGCGAGGGTATCGCCAAAGTCGCCTTCGAACTCGATGGCCGGCCGGTGATGCGAAAGAGCCGGCCGCCTTACAGCGTCGAACTCAATCTAGGCGAGCAACCCCGCACTCATGAGCTGAGAGTGTTGGCTTTGGACAGCGATGGCAAAGTACTGGCGATCGATCAGGCGGTGGTCAACGCTGGCCCCCACCGCTTCGCCATCCGCTTGCTAGAGCCCCAGCTCGGCAAGACCTACCGGCGCAGCGTTCGGGCTCAGGCCGAAGTCGAAGTGCCCGAAGGCGAGCGCCTCGAACGAGTCGAGTTCTACATCAACGAAACCTTGCTGGCGAGCCTCTATCAAGCTCCCTGGGAGCAGCCCATGCTGTTGCCGCCGGACGAGGAGGTGACCTACGTGCGCGCGGTCGCCCACCTGCGCGGTGGGAGTTCGGTCGAAGATGTGGTGTTCATCAACGCTCCCGACTACGTCGACCACCTGGACGTACGACTGGTCGAGCTCTACACCTCGGTTGTGGACCGCAAAGGCCGAGCGATCAGGGATCTGCGGCGCGAAGAAATCACCGTGCTCGAAGACGGTGTCCAGCAGGAGATTCAGCGCTTCGAAGAGATTCGTGATCAACCGATCCACACCGGCATCGTGCTCGACACTTCGATTTCCATGGTTGAAGAACTCGCTGAAGTCGAAAAGGCGGCCTATCGCTTCCTCGAAACCGTACTGACCCCGCGCGATCGCGCGGCGGTGATCACTTTCGCCGACGAACCCAAGCTGGTGACCCGCTTCACCGCCGATCGGGAAGTCTTGGCCGGCGGCCTGGTCGGCTTGGTGGCGGACGGAGAAACGGCGCTCTACGACAGCCTGATCTACGCCCTGCACTACTTCAGCGGCCTGCCCGGCAAGCGCGCCCTGATCGTACTCACCGACGGCGCCGACTCGGTGTCGCACTACGGCTATGAAGACGTCACCGACTTTGCCCACCGTACTGGTGTCGCCATCTACATGATCGGTCTCGATCTAAATTCCCGCCAGATGGACATCCGGGTCAAGATGCAGCGCCTGGCCCGCTCCACCGGCGGCAACAGCTTCTTCATCGAAAGCGCTTCGCAGCTGGGCAGCATCTACGACAAGATCCAGGAAGAGCTGCGAGCGCAATACTTGATCGCCTACCAAGCACCCGGCGACGACCAAGACGCTCGTTTTCGTCAAGTCGAAGTGCGGCTGAGTCGCAAAGGACTCAAGGCCAAGACCATTCAGGGCTACTTCCCTTAGGCCTGTCAGATGCCGGCAGTCAACAACCCCTGCAACCGGAAGCCACAGATGACTTGCGCAAACCCAGGTTCAGAAGTGCCCCGCCGACTAGTGTTGGCCTCCGGCTCGGCCCGCCGCCGAGAGTTGCTCGATCTCCTCGGTCTGGATTTCGAAGTGCGGCCCGCGGACATCGACGAGACTCCTCAGCCGGACGAAACTCCCCACTGCTACGTACTGCGCATGGCCACTGAGAAAGCTCGCGGCGGGGTTGCCGGCGAACTGCTCCTGGCCGCCGACACGGTGGTGGTGATCGATGACGAGATCCTCGGCAAGCCGCGCGACGCGGTCGATGCCAGGCAGATGTTGGCCAGGCTCTCTGGACGTCAGCATCGGGTACTCACCGGCGTCGGCCTGTCCGACCCCGAGCGCGGCCTACGGATGGCGGTTGTCGAGGGCACCCAGGTCCACTTCAATCGTCTCAACGAGGGCGAGATCGAATGGTACGTCGGCACCGGTGAACCGCTCGACAAGGCTGGCGCCTATGCTATTCAAGGCCTGGCCTCCCTCTTCGTCCGGGCGATCCAAGGCTGCTATTGGAATGTCGTCGGCCTGCCACTGTCGACCACCTATCAGCTGCTGCGCCGCACCCGCTGCGAGCTGCTCAGCTTCGCCCACCAATCGCCCCCGGCAGAGCTGCTGGCGCGGCTGGCAGGGCAGGAAGAGGAGGAAGACTCAGTAGAAGGTGAGTAGCGCCTCCGCCCTCAATCTTCCGAACCGTCATAAAGCCCGCTCACCAGCTCACCATAGCCGTTGTAGACCAACGTCTCACGGGTTTCGCCGCTGCCAATGTCCTTCTCCCAGCGCTGGCTCCAGCGTGGGTGCGGCTTGTGCGGCTCGACGTTCGAATAGAAACCGTACTCCTCAGCCTGGAAGTCGTTCCAGAAGGTCCCCGGACGATGCTTGGTGAACTCGATCCGCACTACAGACTTGGGACCCTTGTAGCCGTACTTCCATGGAATCGCCAACCGCCACGGCGCCCCATGCTGCATCGGCAAGGCGTGGCCATAGCTACCCACCGCGACAAAAGCCAGCGGGTGAGTGGCCTCGTCGAGGCGCAGGGCCTCGTAGTAGGGCCAGGAGTACCAGCTCTGGCTGCTCTGACCTGGAAGACCCTTCTTGTCGAAGACGCTGACGAAGCGCACCCAGCGGGCCGAGGGTAGAGGCTCGAGCCAGTCGATCAGGCTCTTCAGCGGATAGCCGGTCCAGGGTACCTGCATCGCCCAGCGCTCGACACAGCGAAAGCGGTAGAGTCGCTCCTCCAGCGGAAAACGGCCGAAGATGTCGTCGAGATCGAATTCCCGCTTCTCCTTTACCAGACCACGGACCTTGATCTTCCACGGCACCACGGGATAGTCCTGAGCCAGCTCCCACACCCGCTCCTTGGCAGTGGTGAACTCGTAAAAGTTGCTGTAACTACCGGCCACCGCCTCCTCGGTCAGCGACCGGTCGCTGAACTCATAGGCCGGGTTGCGTTGGGCCGGAAAACGGTCAGCGTAGAGCCCACCAACCGCTGCTTGGAGCATCTTTGCCGGATCAGCGCTGGCTTCCTTGGCACCGGCCCAGCGTGGCAATGCCAGCGCCGCGCCCGACAAACCCAGAGTCTTGAGTAGCTGACGGCGATTGAGGAAGGTCGCCTCGGGAGTCGCCAAGCACTCGGCAATTTTCCAGTCGGGTACTATGTGGATGGCTGTCATTCTGGCTCCAAGGTCGACTGATCGATAGCCAGCAGTAGCGCCGCGCTGATCCGGACCGATGTTCTCGTCCCAAACCAGGCTAGAGCCTTGGCCCGCCGCCGTCAACACGAGAACACAGCCACGAACTCAGCGTAGTAGAATGGCGATCGTCGCCAATCCCTACTCATTTCCACAGGTCTCAGCACTGTGAAAGTCTTGATCCTCGCAGGCGGCAGCGGTACTCGTTTCTGGCCGCTCAGCCGTCGTCACCATCCCAAGCAACTGCTCGCCCTGGACGATGAGCGCAGCCTCTTGCAGGCCACCGTCGATCGGCTGGCGCCACTGGTGCTGCCAGCCGATGTTTGGGTGTGCACCACCGCGGCGCTGGCCGAGGCGGTTCGGGCTCAGCTACCAGAAGTTCCCAGCGAGCAAGTCTTGGAAGAACCTTGCGGCCGCAACACGGCGCCGGCGATCGGCTGGGCCCTCGGCGCTATGCCTGATCCTCAGGGCATCGTCGCCGTGTTGCCGGCCGACCATCGTTTCACTGATCCCACGGCCTTCCGCCGCACCCTCGCCGCCGCTGCTGAACATGCCCGACGCGACGACCTGGTGCTGACCCTCGGAGTCGAACCGCGCTGGGCCGAGACTGGTTATGGCTACCTGGAAGTGGGAAAACCGCTCGACCGTGGCACCGGCTTGCGTCAGGTGCGCAGCTTCCGCGAAAAGCCTGACGCCAAAACCGCCCAACGCTATGTCGACCAGAGAGGCTACTGGTGGAATGCCGGCATGTTTGTCTTTCGCAATGCCACCTTGCTGCGCCACTTGGACCGCCTGCAGCCTGATATCGGCCGTGGTCTACGGCAGATTGCCGCGGCACCCGAGAAGCTGGAGCAGCTCTATCCCGAGCTATCCTCGATATCGATCGACTACGCAGTGATGGAGCGTCTCGACGAGATTGCCTCCTTGCCGCTCGATTGTGGCTGGAGCGACCTTGGCTCCTGGGAAGCACTCGACGAAGTGCTAGCTCACGATACGAACGGCAACAGCACCCACGGCGAGGTCCTGGCGATCGATTGCCGAGACAACCTGCTGTGGGCCGAACACGGCACCATCGCAGTGGTGGGAGTCGAAGGGTTAGTGGTGGTGCGCAGCGGCGATACTGTGCTGGTGATGCCCAAGAAGCGCTCCCAAGACGTCAAAGAAGTAGTTGCAGCCCTGCGCGCCAACGGCCGTGACGAGCTGCTCTAAGGTCATGCGTCTCGCCACAGTTTTTTCTCACGACGGCCGTGACTGGCCCTTGGCCGAGCTACCGTCGCCCATCCGGCCCGACGAGATCGTTGCTGGCGATGGCCCCTGGGAACTCGAACTTGGTTTTGGCAAAGGACGGTACTTGTTACAACGAGCGGCGGCTTTGCCCGAACGCCGCTTCCTGGGCATCGAACTGGTGTCGAAGTACTACCGCATGGCCCGCCATCGCGGTCAGCGCCGCGGGCTGAGCAACTTAGCGGTGTGTCGGGGCGAGGCGCACTACCTGCTGGCGACGGCGATTCCACGCGGTTTTGCCGATCAAGTACACGTCTACTTTCCCGATCCCTGGCCCAAGGCAAAGCACCACAAGCGCCGCCTCTTCGACCCCGAAACCGTCGATCTGGTTCTCGGCGCGATTCGCCCCGGCGGCAAGCTGGTCTTCGCCACCGACTTTCTCGACTATGGGGAGATCGTCGTCGAGATCCTCTCCAGCCATCCCGACCTCACCCTGGAGCTGATCGACGGCCCGTGGCCGGACGGCGCCCGCACCCACTACGAGTCGCGCTTCGTCCGCGAAGGCAAACCCATCCTGCGACTCCACGCCCACCTGGCCCAAGACGCCAAGCCGGGTGCCCTGCACCCCGACGGTCGAGCCGCGGTGCTGGCAGCGGTGGCGGAGCGTCGCAGCGACTAAACGAGAGCCATGCCGCAGCTTGGCTGGAGGTCAGCTATCCGACGCTAACGGCTAGGCGCGGCAGAGCGGCGGAATGATAGTCTTGCTAGCCGCTCATGCACCAGCTGCGACGTCTTTTCGACTACTTCCGTCCCCACCGCCGACAACTTCAGCTCGGTATCTGTTCCATCCTGGCGACCGCCGGGGTGGGCCTGATGGCTCCGCTGATCATCGGCCTGGGTATCGATGCTCTGCACCAACAAGTCACCCCGCGGAGACTTCTGACCTACGCCGCTCTGCTGGTGATCGTCGCCACCGTGCAGGGCTTTTTCAGCTTTCTGCAACGCAAGACCCTGGTGACCATGAGTCGCAATATCGAACTCGATCTGCGGCGCGACCTCTTCTGCCACTTGCAACGCCTCGACCCAGCCTTCTACCAACATAGCTACACCGGCGATCTGATGGCTCGCGCCACCAATGATCTCGAAGCAGTCAGGCGGCTCTGCGGCCCGGCGATCATGTACGGCACCAACACCCTCTTTGTCGCCACCGGCGCGCTGCTCTTCATGTATCGGATCCATCCATGGCTCACCCTGCTGTCGCTGTGCACGCTGCCGGTGGTGGCGCTGATCACCCAGCTCTTCGGGCAACGCATTCACAGCTTGTTCAAAGTCGTTCAGGCAGATTTCTCGCGCCTCTCAGCCAAGGTCCAAGAGAGTCTCGCGGGCAGTCGGGTGGTGCGAGCCTATGCCCAGGAAGAAGCCGAGGAGAGGGCCTTTGACCAACTCAGCTACAACTATGTAGAGAGCAACCGTCAGCTGATCCGTTGGAATGCGGCCTTTCGCCCACTGCTGCAACTGATGATCGGCCTGGGTATCGTCGCGGTGCTGTACTTTGGTAGCCAGTTGTTGATCGATGGCCGAATCACGGTGGGGCAATTCGTCAGTTTCAACCTCTTCCTGACCAAGCTCACCTGGCCGATGATCGCCATTGGCTGGGTGATTAACATCACCCAGCGTGGTTTGGCTTCTTTCGGGCGCATTCGCGAGATCCTCGACACCGAACCCGGCGTGCGCGACCAGGAGCCGCTCGAGCAGCCCAAGAACCTCACCGGCGCGGTGCGCTTCGACCATCTCGACTTCACCTATCCGGGAGCTTCGCCAGCGGTGCTGCGGCAGATCGACTTCGCGGTGGACGCTGGGACTCGGGTCGCCCTGGTCGGCCGCACCGGTGCTGGCAAGAGCACTCTCCTATCGCTGATCCCACGACTCTACGAGCCCGAAGCCGGCAGCCTGTGGATCGATGGCTACGATGTTCGGCGGCTACCCCTGGCCACCCTGCGCGGCATGCTCGCCATGGTGCCGCAGGAGACCTTCCTCTTCTCGGCGACGATTCGCGACAATGTCGCCTTTGGCTCGCCCGAGGCGAGCAGCGAAGAGATCCAACAAGCAGTGCGATTAGCCGGCCTCGACGAAGATTTGCAGGACTTCCCCGCCGGCCTCGACACCATCGTCGGCGAACGCGGCATCTCCCTCTCAGGCGGCCAGAAACAACGGGTCGCCCTGGCCCGTGCCGTGTTGCGCCAACCCCGCTTACTGCTGCTCGACGACTGCTTGTCGGCGGTGGACGCGCAGACTGAAGAGCGTATTCTCAACAATCTGCGAACCTTCTTTCCCGGTCGCACGGTCTTCCAGGTGTCCCACCGCATCTCGGCGGTCGAAGGAGCCGATCTGATTCTTGTGCTCGACGGCGGTCGCATCGTCGAACGGGGCAACCACCGAGAGCTGCTCGACCAAGGCGGCCTTTACGCCGACCTCGAGCAGCGGCAGCGGCTCGAAGACCAGCTGGCAACGGTCTAGCGCAACCGTCTGTTAGCCCTCTCGGCTGGACTCAGTCCAACTTGAGCAAGTCGAGCACCACCGAGCGTACCTCGGCACAGCGCTCGCTAGCGGCGTAGATCCTGAAGCTGTCGATCCGCGACAGGTGGCGAATGAAGTTGCTGGCCTCGTACATGCTCTCCATCGAGCCGTCAAAGCGCTGCACCAAGACCCCGCTCTTGGCCAAGCGATGCGGGTCCTTGGCCGAGTGATCGATCATCAGGCCAGCGCCAAAACGTTGCTTCAGCCGGGGTAGCAGAGCGGCAAAGTTATCGCTGTCTCGACTGCTGAGGTGCTCGCGGGTTTCGTAGGCCAGGCTGTAGCGCTCGCGAAGCACCAGGGCTCGAGCGTGAAGATTGTCGGAGCCGCGCAAATCGTGCCACACCGAGATGTCATCGAGCCGCAGAAATGCTTCTGGCTCGGATGGCCAGCGGCAGCCCGCGGCCCGAAGCCACTCGTTCAGGTGCAACTCCATGACCTTGCCGGTGACGTTGAAATAAACCTGGGTAAACATGTAATACCGTGCCATCACCAAGGCTTCGAGGGCATGGACGCCACCGTGATCAACACCGATGCGCCAGCCGCCGGCGCCATCCTCCACCGGAATGACCGTCTCGATCAGCCGCTCCAGGTCGTAGCTGCCATAGCGCACGCCGCAGTAGAGGCTGTCGCGCAGTAAGTAGTCCATCTTGTCGACATCGAGTTCGCTGGAGATGATCTCACCGAGCAGCCGCTCGATGCCCCGCCCAGACTTCTCCAACACCCGTACCACTGCCGCCGCGTCGATGCCCTCGCCATGCTCGGCGAAGACCTCCTCGACCTCCGCCAGGGCCAGCAGCCGCCGGGTCATGTCTTCGTGATCAATGCCGTCCTCGAACAGATCCTCGGCAGTGTGGCTGAAGGGAGCGTGACCGATGTCGTGCAACAGGGCGGCGACCCGTACCAGGCGCCGAGCCACACGCGTAGAGCCCTGCTCCAGAGGTCCGTCGCTGCGCCCCGCCAAGGCGTCGTAGACCCGCCCGGCCAAATGCATGGTGCCGAGAACATGGCTGAAACGGCTGTGCTCGGCGCCAGGGAAGATCAGGAACGTCGGACCGAGCTGGCGAATAAACCGCAAGCGCTGCACCGGGCGGGTTTGGATCAGCGCCGTCTCGAGGGCGTCTGTGCGGATGAAGCCGTGGATAGGATCGCGGATCGATAGCATCGAGCGGCCCCTTGTAATTTGAGGATGGACAGGTCAGATCCGGGCAATGCTATCAACCAACCTCTGCCTATAACCAACACAGTCGCTCAACCGCGGCGGCCTCCGCCGGCAGAGCAGCGACCAGTTCACTTACTCGGGCACCATCGCCAGGCAATCTCAAGTTGGGTAGCAGCTCGGCCAGCGGCGCGAGTACAAAACGCCGCTGGCGCAGCCCTGGATGGGGCAGGCAGAGGTGGGAATCTTGGCGCTCGACGGCGCCGAAGAGCAGCAGATCGACATCCAGCGGCCGCGGCCACCACCGTGGCGCCGGGCGGCGGCCGGCCCGCCGCTCGAGACTTTGGGCAAAAGCCAGGACCGCTTCCGGCCCGTCGCCACCGGCTAGCGGCAGCCGCCGGGCGGCGACGGTATTGAGGTAGTCCGGCTGCTCGATCTCGCCACTTGGTGGAGTCAGAGGCGGGCTGCGATAGAGCGACGCTACGCGCCATGGACCGTAGCGTTGTCGGAGCAGGTCGAGGGCGCTCCGCAGCTGCTTTTCGGGTTGGTCCAGGTTACTTCCCAGCCCCAAGACCACCCAGGCGGAAGCCCGCCCGGTAGCAACCGGTCGAGCCCTGCCGCAGGTCTCTGGGGACGCTGTTGCCGAATCGCTGTCGAAGTTTTCGTTCATCGTCTCTATGACGCTGACTGCCGCAGCCTGCTTGCCGCTTGCTGGGGGTCAGGGTAGCATTCCGAGAGAATGAACTTCTCAGCCCAGGATATTCGCCGACAACCCCTCTCACTCAGTCGGGTCGCGCAAGTCTTGCTGCTGGCCGGCGGACTGGCAAGCGCCTTGTCCACCGCTGGCGAGAGCCCCGGCAAGAGCAGTGACACCCTCCGTCTCGAAACTCTGCTGGCCGAGATCACAGAGGCCCAGCGCGGGCGTCGAACCCTGCGCGCGGAACTCTTCCAACGCCAGGAAAGTGAGCTGCTGAGCGACGCAGAGGAAGCGCGCGGCAGGTTCTTCTACCGGGCCCCAGATCAAGCCCGGTTCGAACTCGAGGGCTCCGAGCCCACCGTACTGCTGCTGCGCGGCGACACCCTGCTGACCTGGTACCCCGAACAGCAGCGCGCCGAGCGCCAGACCGGCGGTCGGCAGGTAGGGAGGCTGATGCAGATGTTGGCCGGCGGCGGCATCGCCGATCTCAGTCGCCGCTTCTCTACTCGCGCGGTCTTTCCCGCCGATCCTGAAGCCCCCTGGCGGCTGCTCTTCGAACCTCGATCACGCCGCCTTGCACGGCACCTCGAAGAAGTTGAGATCTGGATCGATCGACAGCTCTACGCGCCGATCTACGTGCGCATCCAACAGGCCAGCGGCAGCACTGAAATCCGCTTGTCGAACCTCGAGCCTGATGTCGAGCTAGCGGCCGACATCTTCGAACTCGACCTGCCGGCCGGCACCGAAGTGGTGGAGCTGGGCTCCGGCGGCGGCTGAGGCCGCACCGAGCCGGCGCGAGAAGCCTTACCAAGAGTGGCAAAGAGACACAATGCCCGCTGCTTGTATCTTGACTTCACGAACGACTTGAGAGAGGGTACCGAGCTAGGCATGTTAACGGGTCTAGTCTGCGATCTGGCCGCACTTCACGCCGCTTCGAGCGTTGTAGCGCGGCTTGCTGGCAGGGCCCTTACAGCCACTCGAGAAGCGACGGAGACTCCATTCCGGCACCCCCTGAGCAGGACACGCTGCACAGAGTCACACGCCCAGTAGATTTAGGCGATCACCGCCGGTCTTTGCACGACCGGCCAGTGGTACGAGTGTCTACCGCGTCCGGCGTAAGAATCGAAGGAAGAACGACTCACCGATGAATTACCTGCTCCTCGCCTCCGCCAAACCCGGCCTCGGAGGCATGCTCACCGGCATGCTACCGATGGTGCTGATCTTCGCCATCTTCTACTTCATCGTCTTTGCGCCGATCCGCAAGCGCCAGCGAGCCTTGGACGAGGTAATTCGCAACCTCGGCAAGGGCGCCAAAGTGGTGACCAACGGTGGTTTGCACGGCGAAGTAGTCAAGGCCGAAGGCGACATTTTGGTGGTCAGGATCGCCGACAACGTCAAGGTGAGGATCTCGAAGTCCGCGGTGGCCGGACTCGCAGGAACCCCCCAGGAGAAGTGAGGGAATCATGGACCGCAACCTTCAGATCCGCTTGATTGTCATCCTCGTGGTGCTGGTCGGCGCGGCGCTCATGGCCTATCCACCGCAGGACAAGATCAACCTTGGGCTCGACCTGCGCGGTGGCATGCACCTAGTCCTACAGGTGGTCACCGAGGACGCCTTAAGAGCCGAGACCAACAATCGCATCGACACCGTCTTGCAGGAGTTCGAGGACGATGTCCCAGGCATCGAAGGCAACCGGATCAACGACACCACTTTCGAGATCAGCGGTCTGACGGCCAGCCATGACGAAGCGGTTAATGACTTGCTGCGCGACTACCTACCGCAGTGGAACCTCCAGCGAGTCGGCGGCAAGCTGCGCTTCGAACAGCAGGAACGTGCCAAGCGCGAGATCGCCGACCTCTCGGTGCGGCAAGCGATTGAAACTATCCGCAAGCGCATCGACTCCCTCGGAGTCACCGAGCCGGTGATTCAGCGAGGTGGCTTGAAGAGCAGTCGGATCGTCGTTCAGCTGCCTGGAGTGGACGACCCGGAGCGGGTCAAGAAGATCATCAAGAGCACCGCCTTGCTCGACTTCCGCTTGGTTTCCAGGCAGCTGCAAACCTCAGCACCCACTCGCCAGGCGATTATCGACGCTCTCGGCGGCTCGATCCCGTCGAATATCGAGGTG
Organism: Candidatus Multivoradales bacterium; assembly: GCA_965248925.1. Classification (GTDB taxonomy): domain Bacteria; phylum Acidobacteriota; class Thermoanaerobaculia; order Multivoradales; family J023; genus CBDFLE01. The sequence goes on from CBDFLE010000006.1 coordinate 2,062,519, forward strand.
ATGAAGGAAGAGCGGCGTGATTCGCTGACCAACGAGGTCATCGACGAGATCTGGTGGGCGCTCGACAAGCGCCCGGTGGTCACCGGCCGCGACCTCAAGAACGCCTCCGTCGGCTCTGGGGAGTTCAACGAACCGGTGGTGCAATTCAATTTTTCCCGCGAGGGTGGGCGAAAATTCGGCGATGTCACCGGCGCCAACATTGGCAACCTGCTGTCGATCATCCTCGACGGCCAAGTGCGGCAAACCGCCACCATCCAGAGTCGCATTACCGACAGTGGCCGGATCACCGGCGGTTTCGGGCTCGAAGAGGCACAAGACTTGGTGACCACCCTGCGATCGGGCGCGCTGCCGGCAGGCATCACCTACCTGGAAGAACGCACGGTCGGCCCGTCCCTCGGGCGCGAGTCGATTCGCAAGGGCCAACGGGCGGCACTGATCGGCCTTGTCTTAGTAGCGCTGACGATGCTCATCGTCTACAAGTTCACCGGCATCAATGCGGTCACTGCCCTGCTGCTCAACATGGTGCTGGTGTTCGGTGCCTTGGCGGCTTTCGGCGCTACCCTGACCCTGCCCGGCATCGCCGGTATCGTGCTGACTATCGGCATGGCGGTGGACGCCAACGTGCTGAATTTCGAGCGTATTCGGGAGGAGCTGCGAGCTGGCCGGACGGTCAAATCCGGCATCGCCACCGGCTTCAGCAAAGCCTTCTCGTCGATCGTCGACGCCAACATCACAACCTTGATCGCCGCGGTTTTCCTGTTTCTCTTCGGCACCGGGCCGATCCGCGGCTTCGCCGTCACCTTGATCGTCGGCATCTTGGCATCCCTGTTCACCGCCGTCTTCGTCAGCCGGTTCCTGTTCGACCTCATCCACTCGCGCAAACAGCGGGTTGATGAGCTGTCGATCTGACCGCCTGGTCCGGGAATCTCAGGAGCTGAAATGCAGTTTCTCACCGCTACAAAAATCGACTTCATGAAGTACCGCAAGTTCTTCGTCGGGGTCTCCTTGACGCTGCTGACAGCGGCCATCGCTGCACTGTTCCTCGGCGGCCTCAACCTCGGCATCGACTTCTCGGGAGGCACCCAGCTGCAGCTGCGGTTCAAGGACCAGCCCGACCCCGAGCAAATCGCTCGGGTGCTGGAAGACGCTGGCATCGGCGGTGCCGTGGTGCAGCGCTTTGGCACCGTCGAGGAAAAAGAGGTGTTGGTCCGCACCCCGGTGGTCGCCAACAGCGAAGAGGGTAACAGCGGCGAGCTGATTGAGATCATCAACGCGGCGCTCAACAACGGCGACAAGAGCAAGGACCTCAACCAACGCGGCAGCGGCTCGGTGGCCAGCTTGCTCAATCAATTCGACCCCGACGGCCGCTTGGCGGCGGGCGACGATGATGTCGAGCAGCTCGCCTATTACAACACCGTTGCCAAACGGGTTCTGGGAGTGCGGAAGAACCTCAAGTTGATCGAAGACTTCACTCAGCTCGACGGCATCGATGGGGTTAGCGCGGCGGTGTTTTCGACTCTGCGCGACAACGCTACACTGGGCAACATCAGCGTTCAATCGGTCGAAAACGTCGGTCCGCAAATTGGTGGTGAGCTGTCGCAGAAGGGCATCCTGGCGGTGGTGATGTCGCTGCTCGGCATGTTGCTCTACATCTGGTTCCGCTTCGAGCTGCGCTTCGGCATTGGCGCTCTGGTGGCGGTATTCCACGACTTTGTGATCGTGCTCGGGCTCTACGCGGTGGTTGGATACGAGTTCAATCTGCCGACCATCGCAGCCTTCCTGACCCTGGTCGGCTACTCGGTCAATGACACCGTGGTGATCTTCGACCGGGTGCGCGAGAACATGCGCCGGTTCCGTCGTGAGCCGCTGGTCAAGATCATGAACATCAGCCTCAACCAAACGCTGTCACGCACCATCTTGACCTCCGGCACCACCTTGCTAGCGGTCGGCTCGCTGTTCTTCCTCGGTGGCGAGGCGCTGCGCGGCTTCTCCTTCGTACTGCTGATCGGCGTGGTCGTCGGCACCTACTCGTCGGTCTTCGTCGCCAGTCCCTTCGCCCTGCTGTGGGAAAAATACTTTGGCCGCGACGCCCGCGAACGTCGCCAGGCTAGCCCCAACAGCCGAGCTGCGGCCTGAGAGTAGCGACAGCGATGAGCAGAAGCCCCGCCCAAACCCGGCGGGGCTTTTTGCCGGGCGGTGAAACCTGGCTGTAGCTGCGTAGCCGCCTGGCCGAGCTAGGCCAGCAACCGCAGGGCTCCGGGCAGGATGTCGAAGGTAGCCACTGCCGACGGGTGGCTTTCCCCGTCGAGATCAAAAGGCGGCAGCGGCGCGGCGGGAGTGATTCGCACTTCTCGACCGCGGCCCACGAGCACGCCGTCGAGCGACAGGTGAGTGCCGCGATAGAGCTGCACCAGGCGCCATGGCAGCTGCCAGCCGGAGATCGGCGGAATCAGCACCACGTCGAGCAGGCCGTCGTCGACCTCGGCCTGCGGAGCAATCTTCATACCTTTGCCGAAGTAGCGCCCATTGGCCAGCGCTACGCACCAGAAGAGCCCATCGCAAAACAGCTCGCCGTCGATCTCCACCCGGCAGCGCTCAGGCCGGTAGCTTGCCAAGGTCCGCAAGGTAGTCAGCAGATAGGTGGCCTGACCGCGATGTTCGAGCCGGTTGACCGCTTGGCCGACCGCGCCGGAAACGCCGATCGAAGCGATATTGATGGCGAAACGGGTGGCGCCGTCTCCGCTGCGGAGGCGAATCGCGTCGAAGAGTCTCGGCGTAGCCTGAAGCGCCTGCCGCAGAGCCGCCCGCGGCTGCCGTGGCAAGTCCAAGCAGCGGGCTAGGTCGGAGCCCGTACCCGCGGGAATCAAGCCCAACGCGACCCGCTGCCCCAAGCCGCTGCTCAGCAGGCTAGAGGCCGCCAGTTGAGCCGTACCGTCACCACCGATGGCGATCACCCGCCGGGCTCCCGCGGCCAGTCGGTGGTCGAGCTCGGTCCGAGCTTCAGCGGCACTCTCGGCCAGCACCAGGTGAGCGGTGGCGAGCTGCGGCTGCCGCTTTTCGAGAAGGCGCCAAGCAGCCAGCGCTCGACCGCTTCCCGAACGCGGATTGACATAGATGATGGTGTTGTCCAAGTCGCCACTGGCCAAATCGTTACTCTCCCAATCCGTACTACCCGAGTCGGTGCAGTTGCAGTCGGTACCACGACATCCATAGCCAGTGCCGTCAAACCTTGACGCCGGCATCAAGACTTTTCGCTATTGACCCCCGAAACAGCACCATTTATCCGCAAGTGGCAAAAATAGTTGGTGAATATCGTGTATGTGAGTGTAACGAAACCGCTTCACTTTGCGCCTATAGAGAGTGAAGGCGGATAGTAGTCGGATAGAAGCCAGACAACCGTCGCTAGAGCCCAGCCTAGCCGCCGCGGGCGAATTCGTCGCAAGATGTCGAATTTAGCTGCCAGAACGCGAATACAAAGGGAGAAAAGGCTAAAAAGCCGACTCCTTAGAGAGTACCGAGAGGAAGGTCATCAATGCTTGAACTCAGCTTCTACAACGACCAGAAACTCTTCCTAAGAGTGCAGCTCGGCTCTGCCACGATCACGCTCGGTAGCGGCGACGACTGCGAAGTCCAGCTGCCTCACCGGTCGGTGGAGGGCCACCACGCGCGAATTACCTCGAACCCTAACGGCGAATACTGGATCAAAGATCTGAGCCGCAGTGGCACTCGCCTCAACGACTCTTGGCTCTCTGGTCGCACCCGGCTGCAACCGGGCAGTCGGATCTACATCGCCAACTATGTGCTGGTCTTCCAGCCCGCTAGCATTCACCCAGGAGCGCTGCCAGCCGACCCGCAGAGGGAGCACTTGGAGCTCTAGGATGACTACCGCTTCCTCCCAGCACGCACTCCGCCGTCGCCAACCGCTGGCTACCTGGAGCACCCTGACGGTCTTGATCGCCAGCGCGGCGCTGTGGCTAGGCCGCAGCGGTTCACTGGCCAACATCGGCGTTGGCAGGCTGCTGGGCTTGCTAGCGGTGGGATTGCTGCTGGGGGTCTACCTGGCAGAGAAGAGACACTCACCGCCCCACCGTGGCCGAGGGAACGATGACGTTCCGAGCCCCCTCGACCGCCGCTTGCTCGAAGCCAGCCGGCAAGTCAACCAAAGTCTCGACTTGGAAAGAGTGCTGGACACCGTCCTCAGCCAGGCCCGCGAGTTGCTCGATGCCCGCGACGGTTCCCTGATGTTGGTTCACGGCACCCGCGAACTACGGGTTTCGGCGGTGATCGGCGATAGCGCGGCCAACGGCGCCCGCAGAGCCTTCGGCGAGGGCATCGCTGGCAGGGTGGCGAGCTGCGCCAAGCCCCAGTTGATCGCCGGTACCATCGAGTTCGCGGGGCGCCGGGTACCCCCTGAAGCGCCAGCGGCACCAGCCAGCGCCCTCTCGGTGCCACTGCTCGACAAGAACCACTTGATCGGTGTGCTCAACCTCAATGCGGCGCACGGTCAGAGCTACTGCGAAGCCGACTTACGAGTCCTGGAGTTGTTCTCCGGCCAAGCCGGCAATGCGATCGCCAATGCTCAACGCTTCGAAGCCGAACGTTTGCTGTCATCACGCAGCCGCTATCTGGCGTTGCACGATCCTCTGACCCACTTGCCCAACCGGGCTCATTTCTTAGCTCGCCTGGAGCGGGCGCTGGCCGATCAGCAACCGCACTCTCCTGCCGCCGTGCTCTATTTGGACCTGAACGATTTCAAGCCGATCAACGACCGATTCGGACACGATGTCGGCGATGCGCTGCTCTGTGGAGTTGCCGATCGTCTGCGCCAAGCATTGCGGTCAACGGATCTGGTGGCGCGGCTGGGCGGTGACGAATTCGCTGTCCTGCTGCCTCCCGCGAGTTCCGCGCCGACCGTTCTGGCTACTGCTCACCGCCTGCTTCAGGCATTGGCTGAACCCGTGCGGGCTGGCGCACACAGCCTGGTCGTACAGGCTAGTATCGGCGCCGCGATCGCCGAACACGACGGCAACTTGGGCGACGATCTACTGCGCCGGGCAGACAGCGCCATGCAGCTCGCCAAAGCGCGCAGCAACAACCAGCCGGTACTCGCCGAACCCAGCCAGCACCCGGCTCAGAGTCCACCGGGAATCCAGCTTCGCCGCGCTCTAGCCAGCGACCAGCTAGAGCTTCGCTATCGGCCATGGGTTGACCTCGAGAGCGACACACCCCTCGGCTTCGAAGCCCTGGCCTTCCTCCGCACCCACCAGCCAACTTTGAGCCGCGTCGAGCCGGGGGCACTCAAGGATCCCCAATTGGCCATAGTTTTCGACAACTGGATCCTCGAGCACGCCTTGCATCCGTTGGCCAGCGCCACGGATCAGCGGCTAGACCTCTATCTCAGCCTGCAGGCCCCGTCCCTATCGGATCCGGCCCTCCCCAGCCGCCTGACGGAGGCTTGTCGTCGAGCCGGTCTAGCACTCGATCGCCTCGTCCTGCAAATCCCGGAGCGGATAGTGCAGAACGATCTTGAGCACGCCGCTCACCGATTGACCCGGCTCAAGGCCCTCGGCTTGCGCATCGCGCTCGATCAGTTCGGCAGCGGTGAAGCACCTGAAGAGCCCCTCCACCGGCTACCGGTCGACATGCTCAGGGTGGACCCAATGTTCGTCTCCGGACTGGCTCAAGACAGCGGCGCCGAAACCCTGCTGGGCCACCTCCTCGGGCTCCAACAAGCCTTAGATCTGGAGATAGTGGTCAGCGGCGTCGACCGCCTGGACCAGGCCGATCGACTGCGCCAATTGGGAGCCCACTTGGCCACCGGCAGCTACTTCGGAGAGCCGTTGAGTGTGGCCCAGCTGGCAGCCAGCTTTGCCGCCCGGCCATTCAGTAGCCAAGCAAGCTGAAGCTCGTGTTGCCTGCGGGTTCAGAAAATGTGGTCCAAGCCTGCCGTAGCCCGCTCAATCGTGAGCTACCCCGATGAGATAGACTCAGACCATGGACGGAGCATTGATCAATTTGGACACGCTCTCCGACGAGGAACGAATCGACCTTGCAGTTGCCCTCTGGGACAGCGTTAGTGAGAAGGGAGCACCCCTCCCGCTAACTCCCAATCAGGCACAGGAGTTGGACCGTCGAGTCGTAACATACAGGGCAGATGGTTACTCGGGCACACCCTGGCGCGAATGCATCGAGCGGATCGACGAACGTAGCTGATGGCTCGAACTCTTGGCATCCGGCGGGAGGCCAAAGCCGAGATCACAGAAGCTCACGACTGGTACAAAAAGCGCAGGCGTAGCCTCGGAGCCGAGTTCCTCGCAGAAGTCAAGAAGGCCTTCGCTTTCATCGAGGAAGCTCCGGAGCGATTTCCCACCATTCGCAGCAACGTGCGCCGGCTGCCCCTCAACCGCTTCCCCTATTCGATTCTTTACCTCGCCGAACCTGACGAGATCGTGGTCCTTGCCTGCTTCCATGGCAGGCGCGACCCGAAACGCTGGCAATCCCGGACCTGACTTGAGGAGGTTGTGGCCACGGGCGTCGACCGCCCGGAACAGGCCGATCGACTGCGCCAGCAGGGAGCCCCACTTGGCCACCGGCAAGTTCTTCGGTGAGCCGCAGAGTAGAGCGCAGCCGGTAGCCAGTCTTGCCGCTTAGCCATTCAGCGGTCAGGCAAGCTGAGCCGGTGTCGACTACGTTCTATTAGCTGATTCTGTGCGGCTGGTCTGGCTGCAGAAGAGCCGACCGCTGGCCTGAGAGTAGGCGACGGGACGCCTGTCGAAGTCGGAGGATGATCCCAGTTGCATTACGTTGACTCCGGCAGCCGTCCCACCCACCCACCGGCTGCTCCCGCCAAGCCTCCGATGGGTATTGAACAACCGACTAGCCCGAAGGCCGCTGCCGATTGTTTATCACCTGTGGGACAAGTTACCGCTCCGTGGCAGGCACCACCAAGGTCTTTGGGGTAGGACGCTGGCTGGCTGGGACCGAATCCCACTGCCGGGGACGGACTCAGGCGGCTCCTCTTAGAGCAAAACGGGCGTGCTCTTCATAGGGGATATCGAGCATCACCTCGAACCCCCCGGTGCGCCGGTTACGAAACTCAAAACGGTGGTCCTCACCATAGAGCTGCTCTAGTCGGGCCCGAGTATTGGCCAAACCCACTCCCTCTCGCACCTCCACTCCAACCAACCCAGGACCGTCGTCAGCCACCTGTAAGTCCAAACGATCGCCCCGCCGCCGAGCACGCACCGCAACTTGGCCGGCGGCCGAACTCACCGCGATGCCGTGGCGAATCGAATTCTCCACCAAGGGCTGCAGCACAAGCTTCGGCACCTGGGCACCCAAACAGTCGCGGGGAATGTCGAGTTCAACTCGCAAGCGATCGTGGAAGCGTATTTCTTCGATCGCCAGGTAGCGGGAGAGGAATTTCAGCTCTTGCCGCAAGGGTATCTGATGGCGATCGTCCTTCTCTAGCGACAACCGCAGCAAGTCCGAGAGTTGGGTGATCATGCGATCAGCGGCCTCGACATCGCGATGCATCAAGGCCGAGATGGAGTTTAAGGCGTTGAATAAGAAGTGCGGATGCAGCTGCATTTTCAGCACCGTTAGCTGTGCCTTCACCAGCTGGGTTTCCAGACGCGAGGAGCGGCGCTGGTATTGGACATAGAACAGCAAGGCGTGGGTAGCCGCCAACAAGGCACAGTAGGCCACCAAGTGCAAAGTCTGAGGAGTAGCCAAGAGCTGCTCGGACAAACCCGGCCCAGCCACTGAACTCAACCCATCAACAAGCCCCGACCGCCACGAACGCCCTTCGGTCAAAGCGACGGTCACGCCGCTGATTATGCCGCTCTTCAAGTAACCCAAAAGGTTGTAGGCGGCGGTAATCACCAACGCCAGGCCGACATGGATGGCGATCCGCGAGCGCCAACGCCGCCGCTCGAGCGGAAAGTGCTCAGCCGCCCACCAGATGATCGGCACGAAGAGAGCCCACAAATGCCAACCGAGTAGTTGCGAGACAATCATCGGCCAGTCTACCGCGTCGTCCTCGGCTAACATATCGACCAGACCGGGTAAAACCAGCAGCAGGGTGAGCAGCATCCAGCCGAACACCATCAAGCCCCAACGCCAACGCCGACGCTCGAGCGGCAATCCGCCGTAAGCGGGCGCGCTGTCGAGGACCGCTGGCTCAGATTTCATCGTCAGCTCCCAAGAAATGCTTGGTCTAATACAGGCTCAAGCGTAAACCCAGACGTAGAACTCGCGGATGCACGGTCTCCAGAATTGCGTTGGCTTGTGGACTGTTGAGCCGCGTGTCGCGATTCAACGCCGGGTTGGTATCCAGCAGGTTGAAGGCATCCAGGCTGACCACCGCCCGGCCGAGACGGCCGATGGCGAATTCCTTGTCGAGACGCAGATCGAAGGTGTAGATATCGTCGAGCCGCAGCTCATCGCTGTTGGCGGTGACCTGCACCAGCCGCACCGACTGGTCCGGAGAAACCACGGTCAGCGCATAGGCTAGAGGGTGCCCTTGCCGGCCACTTAGGCTCGCGCCAACATCGAAACCCCAGCGACGCTGTGGCGCTATCCGAAATTGGCCTAGTAGGTTGAACGACCAACGACTGTTGAGAAAAGAGCCGCTGGAGCGACCATCGAGGTTCAAACTCCGCCCGACAACATCGCCCTCGCTATCAGCCCCGGCAATACCGGAACCGGAAAGCTCAGGGGCCAGGTTGGTGGGGTCGTCATGCAGGCGAAAATCCTGCCCCACCCCCCATCGCCAATCACTCCAGGTGCCGTGGCCGCGCAACGACCAATTGCCAACCTGCCGACGATTGAAGCCGAGGCTAATTCCCTCATAGCTCTGTGAGCGATCGCCATTAGTCAGCAACGAACCACCACTGAACGAGCGCCCAGCGCGCAACTGGAAGATCGGCACCGAGAACTTGGCGCCATTAGGTAACTCACCGGTTATCCGCCGCTCTAACTCGTAGTCACTAGCCAACGTTTGCCGTAGTCGACCGTTCTGATCCACGATTAGACGGCGCTCTTCGAGCAAATTCGAATTCGCACGGCGCTCGTACTCCAAGGTCCACACCACGTTGGAACCTACCCGGCGCTCAAGGGCGAGGCGAGTCTCGACCCGGCGCTCGCCTCTCAGACCACGGTCGGTTGAATTGGCCTCTCCTCCCGGCGCTCCCGAGAAAAAACTGACGTTGCTGATTTCGAGCACGAATCGCTCGTCACCCAAGTCGAATCCCGGAGAACCCTGATCGATGAATCCGAGCAACACTTCGGCGCCAGCACCCGGACTCTGGCGGCTGATCAGGTCCGCATGCAGGCCGGAGCCGTAGGCCGCCGCCGCCGCCCGCAATACGGTGCGGTTTTGCTTGCCAATGCCCCAGGTCAAGCCCATTCTTGGGGAGATGTTCTGCCATTCGATATCAGCCGCGGAACCGCCGTAGCTCACTTCCGGGAGCAGCTCGGGAAAGAACTCATTGGCCTCAATTTGCAGCGCTCGATTGCGACCGCGCTGGGCCTCACGGCGGAATCCGAGGTCGATCTTCAAATCACCTAGACTTACCGAGTCTTGCAGCCAAATTGCGAACTCTTGACGCTCGACATCGGTGTTCTCAGGCCGCAGCACGCGCAGCGCCTCGAAATCCACTCCGAGATTCTCGCCAGCGACCTGCACCAGGTTGTCCGACCCCCAGCGTTCCCGCGCACGATCCCGCAGGCGGCGATCACTGACGCCAAAGCGCAAGGCATGCTCGCTGCGACCAGGCTGCCGATGCAGCTGGCCCTCAAGCCGCCACTGCTCTGTCTGCTGTTGAGTATCGAAGTTGGCATAGCTGCCCGACCAAATACCGTCCGCGCCGAGTTCGATTCTCTCTCCAACCTCACCCAGGGGCGACAACATGGCATGTCGATCCCAGTTTGCAGCGCGAAAACTCCACAGGTTGGTAGCACCGATCTGCTGGCTAAGATCAAAGCGCAGCAACTCGCTTGGCTGTTCTTCCAACAAGGTGGTTTCGAGCTGCCGATCCGGCGCCGCGCCGAGACCCTGGGTCAGGGTGTCACTGCGGTAACGAGCCACACTGACTTGCCAAGAGGAGGTTGGTTTGGCTTCCAGCTTAGCTGCTGAATGGCGCAGTTCGGCATCCTCTTCCAAACCCCCAACAGCTTGTTGAGTCAGGCGTTCATAGCCGTAGAAGGCGTAGCCCCACAAGCGCTCGCCCCACAGGCTGCCGCCAAGATTCACGTCGAAGCCTAGAGAATCAAGCCGCCGGCTCGGTAGCAGCAAGCGCTCAGCACCGTCGACCTTGGGTCCGGCCTGCCACGAACGGTCGGCAAGTTCGGCGCCCACGCTACCCTGCCAACCTACCCCAGCGCCGCGGGTCACCAGATCCACGACCAGCCCGCTGCCGGGCAACGAAGCATCACGCGCCGGAGTCGCAACTCGCACTTCCCTAACCGCTTGCCCACCGGGCCTGGGCTGCGCCGCCGAAGCAACCGCTATGCCGTCAAGGGTCAAGACGTCGTCGGCAAGGGCGGTGCCGGCTCGGTAGGGGGCTCGCGATGAAGTCTGAGCGCCGGTCGGCTCGACCACCACTCCAGAGGCGCTCTTCGCCGCCGACCAAGGATCGTGGTCTACCGACACGGTCCCCAGTTCGCGAGGGTCGATCGTCGTCCATGGTTCACCGACAGCTACCTGCGGTGGCTCGGTAGCAACGACGATGACTTCGTCCAGCGACGGGCTCATCTTGACCAGCAGGCGGGTGATATCACCGGGCTGAATCCGCACCGGCTGATGCACCACCTTCGCAAATCCTTGGTGCTCAACTTCCAAGACATAGCGGCCTCGGGGCAAGCGGCGAAAGTGAAAGCTGCCGTCCTCGTCAGTCCTCACGGTCTTTCTCAGACCCTCACCAGTGAGAACAATCTCGGTCTCCATCAAACAGCTGCCCTCGCCGTCGGTGACCTTGCCCACCAGTTGGCCGACTTCGATCTGAGCTAGCAACGGCCAGCAGAGCAGACCGAGCGCTGCCCCTAGAAAAACTCTCCTCAGCGGCGGAATCTTTACGCTAAAAGTCCGTGCCATGTTCGCACCTCCACTTGGGCGGGCTGCAATCCCATGCCTCGCCTCCACACAGAGCGGTGGACACTGCGGACAGTTGCAGCACTTGCGGGATCAATTGCTGGGTCGTGTGCTTCATGGGAAACCCCACGAGAGAGTGTAGCGCAGCAAATTGACCAAGCTGCTCGCGGCAGGGGGTCTGGTGGACCCTGGAGGGGCGCTCACCCCCGCAGGCCGCGGCCTGTCCCTCAGAAGCCGCGACTCAGCCCAACGGATTGGCTACTCGCCGCCCTCACCCAGTTGCTGGACTATTTGACTGACCTCGACCTCTGCCTTGCGGATTTTGCCGCGGCATATTTCGAGCAACTCCGCCGCTCGGCGAAGTTCGCCAGCCAGCCGGTCGATATCGGTCTCGTCCTGGTCGATTCGCTCGAGGATCGCCTCGAGTTCTTCCATCGCGGCACTGAAGCTTGGCGCCTTGGCCTGGAGTTCGAGCTGGGGGGTCGGATTCTCGGATGAGGTCATGGAATCTCCGGCTTGGGTTGGTCAGCCACAGGAGCGGCCTGGGCAGCGCTCGGCACCGAGCCTTCTACCCGACTGTCGAGCCGACCACTGGCCAGCTCAGTATGAATGATATCGCCAGGCTGAGCCTCGGACGAGCTGCGCAAGATAACGCCAGAAACACTGCGGGTGACACTGAAACCGCGCCCCAACAGGCGATGGGGCGCCAGCTCACGACACAACCGTCGATGCCCTTCGATCACTGCCTCAGCCTCCCGCAGGCGGCTGGCGGCCAGCTCGGCCAGGCGGCGTGCGAGGCGGCTCGGCAGGACCCGGCGACGCTCCAAGGAGCGCGGCACTGCACCCAGAAGACGACCTTGGTGGCGCGCCAATCGAGTCTCGGCGTCGCGCAGTCGGCGGCGGCTCAGGCGACCCAGCGAACGCCCGGCTTCGATCACTCGCCGCGCCACCGCCTGCAAATACAGGGAAGCAGAGTGGGCTACCCGCTCGCCACGGGTCAAGGCTTGGCGCGCTCGTCCGAGGCGGTCTTCGGCCAGACGGGCCAGCATGTGGCTGAAGTCACGCACCGCCTGTTCCGCGAGAGCCAGGCGCTCAATCAAGAACTCCGCTGCTTGGGTGGGAGTCTTGAGCGCCGTGTGGCTGACCAGATCGGCGATCGACTGATCGATCTCGTGCCCCAGGCCAGTGATTACCGGCAGCGGACAGCGGGCCACCGCTTCGGCGACCCGTCGACTGTCGAAGAGAGCCAGGTCGCTGCGCGAGCCGCCACCACGGATCAAGACCACACAGTCGACGGCGGCAGTGGCGGCGGCGGACAGCGCCGACACTAGCTCACCCTCAGCAGCTTGACCCTGCACCGCGGCATGTACGAAATGCACTCGAAAACCATAGCCGCTGGCTTGCAAACCGCTGAGAAAGTCGTGATAGGCGGCACTGCCGGCCGAAGTCACCAGGCCGATCCGCAACAGCAGCGGCGGCAGCTCAAGGCCCCGATTGCGCTCCATCAACCCGGCCGCACCGAGCGCCGCCAAAGTCTGCCGACGACGACGCTCCAACAGGCCGAGGGTGAACAGCGGATCGACTTCGCGCACCACCAGCTGCAACCGACCGCCGGGAGGGTAGAAATCCAGCCGGCCGCGGCAGCGAATCTCGATCCCCTCGGTCAGTTGCTGATCGGCCGCCTGCAAGACCCGCCGCACCCGCTGATGATCGCTGCGCCAGATCACCGCATCGAGTTTGCCAACGATGGCATCGCCCTGCCCATTCTCGACCAGCTCAAAATAGAGATGCCCGCGCTGGCTAGCGCGGGCTCGCTGGATCTCACCGCTGATCCAAAAATCGCGGAAGGCCTCACCGAGAAAGGACTTGATCTCGGCGGTGAGCTCTGAAACTCGGTAGGTCGGCTCGCCGCCAGCCGGCGCCGTCTGAGGCGCGGATCCGTGCTCAGTGATAGGTGACGAGCTCCTCGGACGAGGCCAGCGGCAACGACTCGGCCCATTCCATGGCCTCGGCATCACCATCGTAGCGGCTGGCCACGTAGACCATCGCTTCATCGCGCTCGGAAAACAGCCGCCAGAGGAAAGTGTGGCCGGCCGGCGCGGTGAAGTACGAGTAGCGCTTGGCGCCGTCGGAAAGATCGAGGCCGTTATCACCGTTAACGCCGATACAGCTCAGGCCGATCGCCTTGTGGGCCAGCGCTAGCGCCTTGAGGGCATCTTCGAAATCCACCAGCTCTTCCCGCGACAACGCCGAGTGATGGAGAGCGATACGATTGCCATCCTCCTCCGCCAAACAGTTGTAGGGCACGTCGTTGCGATCCATCGCGTCTTTGGTCTCAGCCGTGGTGACGAAGACGTCATCGGTGCCAACCACCTTGTAGGCAATCGCGTAGACATCGTCTTTGATCCGGGGGAAAGCCTCGGCCAAAAGGCTCTCGTCCTCGACGGTGAAGTAGTAGAGACGGCTCATCAGTCGTCGTTTCATGGTTCGATCTTCCTCAAGCTATGATCAACGGTCGATTCCGTACCGACTGTAACGTGTTTGGGTGATTGCGCAATTCCGAGCGGCACAATTCTGAGCCGCACCAGCGGCCCAGGCAGTGGATATTTCCTGGGAATATTTCGCCGGGGAGGCCTTGCGATCAACACCGCTCGATGGATGGAACGTTTCTGGAGGGCGCCTCGGAGTGGCAGGAATCTCAAATGAATAGACTCTCAGCCTGCTTCCACAAGAAGATAGTAGCATAGGGAGACTTGGCCCGAGTTCTTGAGCATTGGGTCCAAAGCTAGGGGATGGAGCGGCGGTGTGATGGCTTTGAGGGGAAGCGCATCGCACTGGCCGGCTACATCCGCGGCGCCTCAATACGATGTTAGTTCAAACCGCTAGCCCCTCCGTCCCTGCACCCGGCCTACAGCTACCGGTAGCATTGCTGCGCTTTTGGGCCGACGGGCCGCATCGGCATCGCGCCCTGGAGGCAGCCTCGGCCCTCGGCCAAAGAGCCGAATTTGTCCTGCTGCGCGAAGATCTGCTGGCCGTCCTACCCACTCCGGGCCAACCGGCGGTGTTCGACGCCGCCATTCAACTCGCCCAGGTGCTCGGCGCCAAATTGCGCCGTGAAGGCCGCAGCTCGGCTTTGGCGGGCCTGTTGGTCCTGCCAGGCAGAGTACGCCAGAACGGCGGCAGTACAGAGCTGGTCGACGAGTGGCTGATCGACGATCTCGGCCAGCAAGCCCCTGAGCTGCCGGCCCACAATGTGGTGGTCACCGGCTACGCGGCGAGCTGGCTGGCGGGCCGCTACCAGTTCGACAACATCGGCTCCTACCGCGGCCCCTCCGGCCGTACCCTTCCCTTGCTGCGTTTGATCGGCCACACAGGGAAGCCCTATTGGCACAATCAAGAAGTCTTGGGCCGCCGACCGTGGGTTGATCGGCCAGGGGTCGACGGCACATTGCGAGCGGCTGCCAAAGGCGGTTCGGTGCTGCTCCACGGGCCCCTCGGCTGTGGCAAAAACCGGGCGATCTGGCATTTCCTCGCAGACTGGCCCGGCGACAAGTTGCCATTGATCGCCGGCTGCTCCCTACTCGGTGCCCACGGCCTGATGCGGCGCCTGACAGACGAGCTACAACGCATCGCGCCAGAACATGCCCCTCTGGGCACGCTAGAGAAGCTCAAACATCAAGAGATCGCACCGGATCTAGCTGCCCAGCTGCTGCTCTCTTGGCTGGAGAAAGCCGCCGCCAAGGCTGCCCATCGACCCTGGCTGGTGGTCGACGACGCTCAATCGGCCAGCCCGGTCGACCTGCGGCTGCTGCGACACTTGGTGGAGCGAGCCGGCCCGCACAGCTTCTATCTGGCGATTCTGACCCGCGACGGCGGCAACCACCTCGCCTCCCTGCCCTTGCCAAGGGTCGAAGTGCCGCCGATGGATGCCACCGCGTTTGATGAGCTGAGCTACCAGCTGCTCGATGGGTTGTCGCTAAAACCAGCAGTGGAGGAGCGCTTCCTCAGCGCCAGCGCCGGCTATCCCCTGGCCCTCGAAGAGGGCTTGATAGCATTGGTGCATCGCCGGCTGGTACGGAGGGTCTACGGCAGCTTCTTCTTCGATGGCGACAACCAAACTCCCTATGAGGCTTCGCAGCGCTTAGTGCGCTTTGTCGAGTCCGAGATCGGTCGCCTCGGCGAGCCCCTGCCCCTGCGCCTGCTTGCCGCCGCCGACCAGCCTATTCCGCCGGCAGCCCTCGCCCTCACCGCCAACTCATTCACTACCCCGCTGGCAGCAGGCTGGGAGCGCGCCTTCATCGACAGCGGCTGGTTGCGCTCGACGCCCTCGGCCTGGGGCGCAGGACTCGACTTCAGCTGCCCAGCCTTCCGCCAAGCGGTGAGCCAGACTTTTTCTGCCGCCGACGCCGACTCGAGCCGCCGCCAGCTCGGTCGGGCGCTGACCGAGAGCAGCAGCGACTCGCCCCAAGCCTGGGCCGCCTACCAGCTGTTGGCGGGTTCCGCCGACTCTCTGCCACCCCTGCTGCAAGCCGCGCGGCAAGCATCGCCAACCGCCCGCAATGAACTCCTGGACGCCCTGCGCAGCGAGTACCTCCTCTTACGTGCGGCGCCGGCGAAGGAGTTCACGCCAAGCCAACGCCTCGACCTGCTGTGGTCGATGTTGCCTCTGGCACACCACTTGGGCCAACTCGCCGAACTCGGCGACGAACTCAGCGAGGCCGTCGAACTGGCCGCCGAGCAGCCGGAACGCTTTGTCGCCCTGGCCACCTTGAAAGCCGAGCTCGACCAAAAGCAGGGCCGCTTCCGCGAAGCGGAAGGGGGCTTGCGCCAAGCCCTCGCGGCCTCCAGCGGTAGCGGCGAACGCCGGCGGGCAATGCTTTTCATCCGCCTTGGCCGACTGCTCAGCAGTCAACAACGCTATGTCGAGGCGCGCGAGATCTTCGAGAGCCTTCGCGGCTTGGTCGACCGTGAAGGGGCGACCACGTTGGGTGCTACCTGCCATTTCTTCCTCGGCAACATCGCTTTGCACCAACGCCGCCTGGCCGAAGCCGAGCGCCACCACGAGCTGGCCTTGTCGGTACGCCGCCAGCAGGGCCAGCAACGCCCCCTGGGAGCGTCGCTCTCTGCCTTGGGTTCGGTGGCTCAGGCGGCCGGCAACTATCCCCAAGCCCTCCACCGCTACAGCGAAGCCGAGACGGTGCTGGTGGCCTATGGTGACGATGTCGAACTCAGCTTCGTTCTGCTCGGCGCGGGTCGGGTACTCGGCCTACTCGGCGATCCTCAGGCCGCCAGCCAGCCCCTGCGCCAGGCCCTCGAGCATCGCAGCGGCAGAGACGACGTTGCCGGCGAGGCCATCGCCCGTCTGGCATGGGCCAATAACCGGTTGCAGCTGGGCAAGGTCGACGACGCCCTGAGTGAAACTCGACGGGCCCACTTCGATCTCAGCATGCTGCCGCAAACTTCGGTGATCGGAGATGCCGAGCAGCTACTGGGTCGTTGCTTGATGCGCCAGAAGCCCTACTTGGAGGCCGAGCAGCACCTGCGCGGAGCCATCAGTGTGCACGGCCAACACGGCAACACCGTCAGCACTGCCGAAGATCACTCCTGGCTCTTGATCCTGGGCCTGCGCCAGGAGAATCTAGAGGCCATCCGTGAGCACTGCACTGCGCTCGAACGGCTGCTTGACGACTTACCGAGTTCTTCCGGCGATGACGAGCTGCTGTATTTTCGCCTGTTCCAGGGTTTGACTTTCTTGGCCGAGAGCGATTCGCCGATCGACAGCCGACCGGCTGCAGGTTACCTGCAAGACGCCCAGCGCGAGCTGATGCGCAAGACCGCTTTTCTCACCGCTGAGCGCCGCCACAGCTTCCTCTACAACATTCGCGACCACCAGCGGCTGCTCGACGCGGTCACCGCTCAGGGCTTGTCGTGGGAAACCTGATCCTCGATCGGCGCCAAGACGGCCTTGAAATAGGCCAGCTCCGCGGGACTCAGGCGGCTCTCAGGAAGACGGAACCGCTCACCCACCGCCGGCAGCGGTGCCTTGACTCGCGACAGCGATAACCGCAACGCACCGCAGTCCATCGGCAACAACTTGCCGAAGAGTTGACAGACGCCAACCAGTTGGCTGGCCAAGTCGCTGTCGATCTCGAGACTGACCTCGGCCGGTGCTTCGAGCACGGTCAAGATCAGCTCATCGGAACCCTGCTCGATCTTGATCCGCCCTGCCAATCGCAAGGTCTGTCGAGGCAACACGACTTCGTCGTCGAAATTGCTGCCGATGCCAGCGCTTTCGAGCCGGGCTTCGAGCAAGCCCTCGCCATCGAGGTCGACCTCGATCGATGCCCGCGCCACGCCACCGCCCTCGGCGCTCAGCCAAAAGCGGTTGCCATGCACGGTGAGGCGATGTCGCGGCGAAGTCACCCACACGGTGAGGCCACTCTGCTCAATGGGTTCGAGCTGCGAGGCGAGATCGCGATAGGTGCCGGTGAGAAAAGACAGCTCGATACCGTCATCCGCCACCAGAGGTGCCGCCAGCGCCATCAGCGCCGCCCAGGCCAGCAGCGAGAGGGCAACGACCGCTAACGAGCAGCATCGCTGGGAGGCTGAGCGGGGGCTGACCAATTTCCGAAATTCCGCCGCACGGGTGTAGGACTGAGTCGGGGAGAGCATCTACGGATAATAGCCGCGGATGGTCCGCGCCTTCAACTTGCCGCCGCGCACTCTGACTTCGACCCGGCGATACTCTTCGTTCTGAGAAGCGCTCTGGTCGGAGTTGTAGGCCACCAGATACTGGCTCCGCAGCTCTTCCTCGATCTCCGCGTAAGTCTCGACCAGCTCGGCGGCCTGCTTGATGTAGAAGGCCCGGCCACCGGTCTCGCTGGACAAGGCCTCCAACTTGCGCCGTACTCCGACCTGCGATTTGCCGATGCCGAGACCGATGGAGTAGATCGCCACCCCGCTGCGGCGGGCATATTCCAAGGCATCCTTGAACTCGATCGAACTCGCGGTGTCCTCACCGTCAGAGAGCAGAACCAGCGCCCGCCGACCGCGAATTCCACGGTAGTAATACAGGCTGGTCACCACCGCATCGTGCAACGACGTGGCGCCATAGGCGATCAGGTCTTGGAGGCGTTCGGCCACCGCGCCGACATCCGAAGTACGAGGCATCAGCAGCACCGGTCGATCGGCGAAAGCCATGGCAAAGGTCCGGTCCTTGGGGGTGATTATGTTCTCCAAGAAACCGATCGCGGCGCGCTGTGCCTCGCCGAGAGAGCTGAACATTGAGCCACTGGTGTCAATCACGATGCCGAGGGTCATCGGCAGATCCTCGACCAGCTCGAACTTGGCGATCTTCTGCGGCCGATCGTCTTCAAAAACCTCGAATTGCGCTGGGGTCACACCCCTGGCCAAACGACCCGAGCGATCGGTGACCGTGGTGTAGAGCTCGACCAGATGGACATCGACTTCGTCGAGAAATTGGGGCGAGTGCAGAAAGCGCACCTCCTCGGCTCGGCGACCGTCATCGAGTTCGGCCACCACCGTCAGGTAGGTCAGGTCACCTCCCACCTGGACCTCGACCTCGGCCTGCCAGGGTGGCGCGGTCACCGTCGCTTGCAGCTCCTCGTTGAGGCTGAACTCGACTTTCACTACCTTGCGCTCCTCAGGCACCACCACCTCGGCCTTGGCCAGCGTCTTGCCCCGCGGCTTTGCTCCCCTGGCCGGTTCCAAGATGCGTACTTGCAGCTCGCCTCGGGGTTGGTTGAGCACCACCTCATCGGCAGCCACCAACTCACCGGCGTCGTCGTAGCCTTCGACCCGCACGGTCTGCTCAGCGGGATAGGTTTGGAGCCGCAGCTCAGCGGTAAACGGCGGTCGCCGACGGCTGAGTTCTTTCTTGGCATCGAGTAGAAAGTCGACCCTGGTGATGCGCTCGCCGGTGACCAGCACCTCGGCCCGCCATAGGCCAAACACCAAGTCCGTTTCTGGTGGCACCAAGATCAGGCTATCGAAACCTTCGAGGCGTAGTTCTTTGAGCTGATCACCGAGGGCCAGTAGAGCGCTCTCGGGCACCGGTGGCAGAGAGGTTGGGTCCGCCGCACTGGGCACCACAAAACCACGGCTGACCACCCGCTGGCGGCCGGTGGTTTCTTCCTTCAAGCGCATCCTGAGGAGGAATTCCTGGCCCGGCCGTAGCCGCCGATCGAATTGCAGCGCCACCACCTGGTCAGCCTCTGGCGGTGACAGCAAGTAGCGCACCCGGAAGGTCTCGAAGATCTCGCCTTCGTGTTCTAAATGCCCTTCGACCACCAGTCGCACTTCGAGCTTCTCGCCCTCCTCGACCGGCTCGAGTTCAATCCCCGCCGGCAGCAGCATGATGATCCGGGTCACCAAGCGCTGACCCTTGCGCTCCGGAAAGTAGAACTTGACCTCTTCCACCGGCAGCTGGACCAGCGTTTGCTCCTCAGAGGCCACCCTACGAGCCCAAGCTGCGAGGTCGGCCGGCGGTTGCAGATAGACTTCGACATCCGCATTCAGCGGTCGATCCTTGAGGAAACCGAACAAGCCGTCGACCCCGGTAATCTCATCGACCCGCTTCGATTCCTCGCAGATCGCCCGATCGAAGCGGCGACCGCCCGAAATACGCGACTTGAGTTCCTCCCACTGCTCGAGCCAATACTCCATCTCTGAGTTGTAGAGCACCCGCTTGGAGTCGATCGGCCGCCACAGCTGGTAGGGCTGCTTGGGCTTGGGGCGGTAGAGCACCAGGTGCTCGACCAAACCCGGCACTGTGCCCGGCGGATAGGTCCACAGCTCGAGGGGCTGGAAGGCCTCGGCACAATCCACCAGCAAGCGCTCGCTCGGCGGGCCGTGCAAGAAGAGCAGTTGGGCGCGGGCATCCAACAGCGAGAGTGCCTCCGCTTGGGCCAGGGCGCGGCGCGTCCGGATCGCCAACAGCAGCTCGTTCTGAGGCGTTTCTGGCAGCGGGTCGGCGGCCAGAAACTGGTCGATGAAGAGGGCCCGAGCCACCGTGTCGCCGGACAGCAGCTGCTCCAGCTGCTCAGGGTCGAGCAACAAGCCCGGTCCGTCCTGAACAAAGGCCCTTTGCTCCTCGGTCCATAACAGAGGAAGGGCAAAGGGAACATTCTGGGCGGATAGAGGGAACACCGCGACTGCAACTAGCAGCCACAGCGAGAGGGGTCTGATCTTGAACGCAATTCGTCGCATGCTCGCAACCTCGTGCACGGGTGATGCCATCCTTGCTAGGGGCTCATTGGGCGTCTCACCGCTGGCCTATTTACGGCCTGCGGCCAGCCTATCTGCGGCCTGCGGCCGGCACATCTGCGGCCTGTGGCCGGCACATCTGCGGCCTGTGGCCGTGGCAGGACGCTCTGGCGGGCTGATCTACCGCCCTTTATACTTACCGCGCCTCGTCGCCGGCCGGTTTGTCACTCGGCCGAAATCAAGTCGACACCCTATCTTGACGACGAAAACGACCACAGCTTTAACAACCCTGGAATTATCCGATGCCTATCGTACGACGCAACGAACCGATTTCGAGCTGGCAAGAGGGCGATTTCGTCCAGGGATTCGCCCTGCTCGGCAAAAAAGAAATGCGCCAGGATCGCAACGGGCGCGACTACCTCGATCTCGAGCTATGCGACTCCAGCGGCCGCGTATCGGCCAAAGTCTGGTCCGACAGCCCGGCTCTAAAGGGTGACTACGAGGCCAAGAACTTCGTCGCCTTCAAAGGCGTAGCCCGCAGCTATCGCGATCAACTACAGATCAACATCGACCACTGCCGTCGAGTCTGCGACGACGATAAAGAGCATGGATTCGACGAATCAGCGCTGATCCCGTCGACCAAGGAAGACATCGACGACCTCTGGCAGCGGCTCACCGCCCTGGTGCCGGGGCTGATCGAGCGGCCACTGCTGCGCCGCCTCAGCGAAGTGGCGATCGAACGTTACGGCGAGCGGCTCAAGTACCACCCCGCGGCCAAGACCATTCATCACGCCTATCGCGGCGGCTTGTTAGAGCATGTGGTGTCGATGGCCGAGCTGGCCCGCCTAGTGGTCGATCACTACGGAGATGTTGATCGCGACCTGGTGTTGATCGGCGTGCTGTTCCACGATCTCGGCAAATTGCGTGAACTCGGCGCCATGCCGGCCAACGACTACACCCTCGAAGGCCATCTGGTGGGTCACGTGGTGATCGGCCGCGACATGCTGCTCGAATGCTGCGCCGCGCTCGACGACTTTCCCGAAGAGCTGCGCCTGCACCTCGAACACCTGGTGCTATCGCACCAAGGCCGGCGTGAATACGGCACGCCGATCGAGCCGATGACCCTCGAAGCCTTCATCCTCCACTTCATCGACGATCTGGACTCGAAGCTCAACCAACTGCGCCAGGCACGCGAGAGCGGCGAGGCGATGCAGTACATCCGTGGCCTCGGGCGCTACACCTATCTGAAGCCACCGCCTACCGCAGACGTAGAGTCTAGCGACGACTCAGGTAACGACTGAGCCGTCCTCCACGTCGAGCGCCGCGTCCTCCACTCAGGACGCGGCGGAAGTGGTTTCAGACCCGCGATCTTGTCGCCTCGCGGCGACCCTCGCGATGCTTGCAGGGAGATACACAATGGGATTCCTCGAACGCATGATGTCCGATCTGGTCAAGGACGCCACCGGGTTCAACCCGCGGCGGGCGATCCGCATGATCGGCGGCAAGAACATCTTGATGATGGGCGGGGCCGCACTGGCGGGTACCCTCGCGGCCAAGAAGATCCAAGGCCCGCCGGACACCTTCGGCGGCGGCGCAGCGGTACCACCGCTACCCAGCACTCCGGCGACCACGCCATCCTTGCCGCCGATTCCCGGTTCCCAAGCTCAACCACCTCCTCCACCGGGGGCGACCCCACCTCTGCCGCCAATTCCACCCGCGACAGCCGCAGCCAGCGATGAACTTGCCACCGAGCTGACTTACCCCGTGGTGCGCACCATGGTGGCCGCCGCCCTGGCCGACGGCAAACTAGATCCGCGCGAGAAAGAGATCATCCACCGCCACCTCGGCGAATCGGGACTGGCTACCGAGCAGGTGGCGCAGGTGCACCGTGACTTGGTGCTCCCTCCTTCGCCCGGCGAGCTCGCCAGCCTGGCCACCGAGCCGGCCACTGGCGAAACCATGTACCGCTGTGCGCTGGTGATTGTCCGCGCCGACCAAGAGGTGGACCCGCTGGAACTTGCCTGGCTCGACCGCCTAGCCGCGGCCCTCGAACTCGACGCCGAACGCCGCCAGCAACTCGACGACCAACTGCTCGGCGACGATTGACGCCCAGCCGCCTTGCCGAGGGGCGGCAGAGTGTGATGACATCCTGGGACTAGCAACAACAACCAACCCATGCCCGTTTTCAGCTGAGCACAGGGTTACATCCGCTGTCCAGCGGATAGCCGAGCCTGCGAGGAGAACCGATGAGCGACTCGAGATACAGCGACCTGGTGGACGTGCTAACCCGCTCAGTGGCCGACTACGGCAGCAGCAATCTCTTTGGCACCAAGATCAAGGGGCAGTGGAGTTGGATCACTTACCGCGACTTCGGCCAGCGGGTCGACCACTTCCGCGGCGGCCTGCAGCAGATCGGCATCGGCGCCGGCGACACGGTGGGGGTGATCTCGGCCAACCGCGTCGAGTGGGCCATGGCGGCCTACGCCACCTATGGTCTCGGCGCCCGACTGTGTCCGATGTACGAGTCCCAGCAAGAAAAAGACTGGCGCTACATCCTCGAGGATTCGGGTGCCAAAGTGCTCATTGCCTCGACCTATGCGATCTACGAAACCGTGCGCGACTGGGCCGGCAAGCTCGGTGCCGTCGAGAGGGTCTTCTGCATGGCTCTGCCGGCGGAAGATGCAGCTTCGACCGCCGCCCTCGAAGCGATCGGCCGGGAGCATCCAACACCGGTGATCGACATCGATCCCAACGCGGTCTGCGGCTTTATCTACACCTCGGGCACCACCGGCAAGCCAAAAGGCGTCTTGTTGTCACACGCCAACATCTGCGCCAACATCAACAGCGTGAGCCAATTCTTCGACATTGGTACTGGTGATCTGTCGGTCTCCTTCCTACCCTGGGCCCACTCCTTCGGCCAGACCTGCGAGCTGCACGTCATGGTGTCGCACGGTTCGGCGGTGGCGATCGCCGAGTCGGTCGAGAAATTGATCGAAAACTTCGCCGAAGTGCGCCCAACGGTGCTGTTCAGCGTGCCGCGAATCTTCAACAAGATCTACGACGGCTTGCAGAAAAAGATGGCCGCAGATGGTGGCTTGAAGAAGAAGCTGTTCGACGCCGCGATGGTCAATGCTGAGAAGCTCAAGCAGCTGCAAGCGTCCGGTCGCAGCTCAATAGTCGTCAGCCTCAAACAAAGCTTCTTCGACAAGCTCGTGTTCTCCAAGGTTCGGGAACGCTTCGGCGGCCGGCTGCGCTACGCTTGTTCCGGCGGCGCCGCCCTATCCCCCGAAGTCGGCGACTTCATCAACAAGCTCGGCATCATGGTCTGCGAAGGCTACGGTCTGACCGAAACCAGCCCGATCGTCACCACCAACCGGCCCGGCGACCTGCGCCTGGGTTCGGTCGGCAAACCGGTGCCGGATGTCGAGGTGATCATCGACACCAGCGTGGTCGAGAACAAAGATTCCAAGGATGGCGAGATCCTGGTCAAAGGCCCCAACGTGATGCTCGGCTACCATGGCCTGCCTGAGGAGACCGCCGCCGTGATGCGCGAAGACGGCGCCTTCCGCACCGGTGACCTTGGACACTTAGACGCCGACGGCTACCTCTACATCACCGGCCGGATCAAAGAGCAGTACAAGCTTGAGAATGGCAAATACGTCGTGCCGGCACCGCTCGAAGAGCTGCTCCAGCTCAGCCCCTTCATCATCCAAGCCTTCATCCACGGCTTCAACAAGCCCTTCAACGTCGTGCTGCTAGTGCCCGACCGCCCGGCGCTCGAAAAATGGGCCACGGAGCAAGGGATCACCGGCGACTACGCGGCCCTACTCGCCGACTCGCGCACCCAGCAGCTGGTCGAAGAACAGATCGAAAAATACGGCAAGGGCTTCAAGCGCTACGAGCTACCGCGCAAGTTCCATCTGCTGGCCGATGAGTTCACGGTCGAGAACGGCATGCTGACCCCCAAGCTGAGCGTCAAACGACAAGTGGTCCATGATCACTACCAAGCCGAGCTGACAGAACTGCACGGGGCGCCGGTTTAGGCTTCGCTGGGATTGCGACCGGACGACAGTGCCAGGCATCTTTGTCCTGAAGCGAGGCAGACCATGGTCACCGTGAATGTCAACGAGCTAGAAACCCGGCTTTCCAGTTTGCTGGCTGCCATTGAAGGAAAAGACGAGACGATCGTGATCTGTCGAGCCGGGCGGCCGATCGCCGAGTTGCGGCCGCTATCGAAAATTTGTGATCCGCTCCGAGTCCATCCCGAGCTGTCGCAAATCGAGTTCTATGAAGATCCGATGGCGCCGCTAGAGCCAGAAGACTGTCCGAACTCAGATCCCTCTGGCATCATCGACTGACCGCAACAACGGCGCCAACTGCGGATCGGCTGCTACCGCCGAGCGCAGCTCAGGGTTCGCGGCCAGTGCCTCATTCACACTTTGGCGGGCTGCCTTGGTGTCACCGGCTTGCTGCTGGTAGCGAGCCAGGGTGAGACGGAGGCGAGCGTCGTTCGGCTCAAGGTCGACCGCTTGACGTAGGGCGCCGGCGGCGTCGGCTGGGCGCTTGCTGGCGGCCAGCGAGGCGGCCAGATTGACCCAGGCTTCGATGCGGCGAGGCTGGAGTTGGGCGAGTTCTAACCAGTGAGGCAGAGCGTCGCCGGGGCGACCGAGACGCTGCAACGCGTCGGCCAGGGCGAATCGGGCCTCGGCGCGGCTCGGATCCAAAAGAACGGCTTTCTGCAAGCGTGGCGCGGCGGCCTCAAGGTTGCCGGCCTTGAGCAAGGCGATGCCACTGCGCAACATAGCAAAGTGATTTTCGGGCTCTTGGGCCAACACCTGGTCGAATGCGGCTACGGCTTCGGCAAACCGGCCCCTCCCCATCAAGGCTTCGGCAGCCAGCAAGACACGCCGTTCGGCGATCCGGTCTTTGGGGTCGGGCAGGTTTGGCGGCGGCTCGGGATCAGCACCCCCGGAACCGACGTAGCCCAGGGCGCGCAGACGCGACAAGGTTTCGGCATCGGCCGACTTGGCGCTTCCGACCGCGGCTGCCGCTTCGATGTGGCGCAATGTACTGAGCAGAACATGGGTCTGGCGGCGCTGATCGTCGATCCGGTTGTGCTGTTCGCCCGCGTCTTGGCGCAAGTTGTAGAGCTCGGGGCGCGGGGCGACGATCATCTTCCAACCGTCGTGCCGGAGGGCCTTTAAGGGCGCCCAACCGAAGTAGACCCACGGCAACCGGGTCTCAAGATAGGCCGGCGCGGGAGGCAGCGCCTGGCCATTCAGCAGCGGCACAATGCTGCGACCGTCCAGATTCGCCATCTCGGCCTGGCCGAGGAGTTCGAGCACTGTCGGGACGATGTCGATCAGGCGCACCGCTTGGGCACTGGCGCCGGGCCGTACTTTGCCCAGTTGGTGAAAAATCATCGGCACTAGCATCGTGCTGTCGTAGAGGAAGTAGCCGTGAGTGTCCTCTTGGTGCTCGCCCAGGGCCTCGGCGTGGTCGGCGGTCAGCACGGTCAGAACAGGGCCCGCCGCGATCTCGCCAATGCCGCGCCGTAGCTCGCCGATGGCGTGGTCGACATAGGCAACTTCGCCGTCATAGCTACCCCGTGGACCGGGTTGCCAAAAAGACCTCGGGGGCAGGTAAGGATCGTGAGGATCGTAAAAATGTAGCCACAGAAACCACGGCGGCTCGGCTTTGGCCAACCACTCCAATGCCGCCTCGACGGTGCCGCCAGCGCGCCTCTCGACCCAACCTTCGACCCCCTCGGGCATGGTGTCGTCGTAGTGCTCGAAGCCACGGTCGAGTCCGAAGGCGCGCTGCAACGGGAAACCGCTGACAAAGGCGCCCGTGCTGTAGCCCCGCGCGCGCAAATGCTCGGACAACAACGGCACACCCGCGGCCAGCAAGCGACCGTTATCGCGTACTCCGTGGCGCCGAGGCAATAAGCCAGAGAGGATCGAGGCATGGGCCGGCAGGGTCAGCGGCACCGGCGACACCGCGCCGGGTAGACGAAAACCAGCGGCTGCCAGGCGGTCTATCTCCGGCGTATCGCCGCGACCCGAAACCCAACCCAAAGCATCGGGACGAAGAGTATCGACAGTGATCAATAGCAGGTTCGCGGGAGCAGCAGGCAGGTCAGCTGAACCGGCTACCGCGCCCGGCCCACCGAGGGCTACGGAAAGTAGCCAGCAAACTGCGGTCGAGCGAATGCTCACCGAGCCTCTGCGGGCTCTGAGGATTGTGCCTCACCAGCAGCCTCGACCTTCTGGGTCTGCACGCCCGAGAAGCGCACTTTCAAACCGGTGTTGGTAACGTAGTCGAGGTAGTAATAATAAGTCTCGCCGGCTTTGACTTCGCAGTCGACAAAGAGGTAGCGGCCGACATCTTTTTCGTCGACTCCCTCGGCGCGGACGATAGCGGCATTGCGGCGCACGAAAGGCCCCTGGCGGGTGGCGGCACGGTAGACCAAATAGCCGTAAACACCGGCCTCGGTCTTGGCCTGCCAAGCCAGCCTGGCAGATGGCTGGCAAGCGGTCACCAGCGGTTCCGCGAGCGAAGCTTGTGCGGCCAACAACCAGGGGGCCAGTACCAGCCCAACGGCCAGCAAGAAACCCCGGCAGGTGGCCTTCGTCATCAGCAGTCTGGTTCTAATCTTGGCCATCGCTGACAGCCTCCTTGATAGGGGCGGTGGCGTCAATCTGCCGTATCTCCACGCCAGCCGGCAAAACCCAACCACGATAGGCCACCGGCAGCGGCGACGACTGCCCCTGCAGGCGGATCTCCAAAGATCCCACGACGGGTCCGGTAGCCGTCGGCTGGGCGCGTAAGAGCAGCCGACGACAGGCCCCTTCGGTGTCTGCACACGGCTCCTCGCCGAGCCATTCAAAGAGGCCGGCGGGGTCTTCGACGGCGACAATGTGAAAAGGCGTCTGGCTGCGACTGCGCAGTTCGAGCGACTCGGTGACGGTCTCAAAAACTCGGCCGCCGCTTAGCTTGAGCGGGTTGCGGTCCGGCCGCACGTCGCCAAAAACATTGGCCCAATACCGCAGCACCATCAACGGCTGGTTGACAACGTTGGTTTCGAGCAGCAAACGCCCTTCTTGCAAACCGAGCGCACCGCCCGCAGCCAGGGAGATTTCGAGCCTACGGCCCTCGCCGGGCAGGCCCACCGCACCGATATCGCGCAGCGCCGCGCCCGCCGGTGCGTCTCGAACGCCGAGTAGGGAAAGCTGTGGCACTTCGCGGCTAGCTAGCTCGACCACCGCCCGACCACCCGTCGCCGGATCGACCCAGCCGAAACCTATCGACAAGGTCTCAGGATCATAGGCCGATTGGACGAAGCCGCTGAGGCTGAGTTTGTAATGAGCGCTGCCAGGGCCAACGTCGAAGCCGTCGCGTTCGTCGGTGTAGACGCCCACCCGCATCCCGGTTCTGCCGAGGTGCTCGACCAAAGGCTGGTGAACGGTCAGCTCGGCTCGGGCTCCAGGGGCCAGGTCGACTGGCAGGCCTCCTACCCAACCTTCCGGCGAACGCGGCAAGACCGAGACAATACGCACCGGATGGTCAGACGGGTTCTCGACCCGGAAAACATGCACCACCGTTTGGTGCTGATAGCGTTCGCCGAACTCGGCGTGCGGGGTCGCGAAAACGAGTGCGAGCGGCGCCTCTCCGGCACCGCTCGCGGTTGCGCAGGCGATGGTCAGAACCATCGCGGCGATCGTTTTCACCCAGCTCGCCAAGCCGACCCCGCCGCCTGAAACGGCCAGATCGATCCGCATCCGGTGACTCCGATCAGTCGATCTCGAAGCTCAACAGCTCGACCGGCAAGGTGCCGGTGATGTCGAGGGTGAAGCCGCCGCAAGAAGCTGCGCCCGCGGCGTAGTACGAGTCGATGTAGATGAAGTAGCTGGCCGGGGTCAGCGGTGCCGGAATCATGTCCGCGCCGGCCGGGTTGGTCTGTGAGATGTCGGAAGGCACACCACCGCCGATCGCGTCATTGAACGCGATGCAGCTAGTGCCCAGCCCACAGGTGCCGACGAGGAAGATCCCTAGGTCCGCCGCGGCGGGGGTCAAGGTCATGGTGATCGCAGAGTTGCCGGCACCGACAAGAATCTCGTAGACCAACTCAGGTCCTGGGTACAGCAGGCTGTTGCAAGTGGCGCTAGCGTAGTCGCTGATCGCCGCCACGCCCGCGCAAGTGTCCAGGGTGGCATCGGTGAAGGGCAGCGCCGAGATTGTAGCCACGGTCGCGCAGGGGCCGGAGCTATCACCGGGAGGGGCCGGGGCGCCGATGCGCTCGCGCTGAGTTTGCGCGCTGACCGCGCTGCCTACCAGGAGCACCGCCATCACGATGCAGACGAAAATGCGAGATCTGTTCAAGGGCTTCTCCTCCCTTTCGGGCTTAGAGAGATCTTAGGGACGGCGCCAAACGCCAGGCTCTAGATTGCAGAGAAGGCCACTATACAACCAATCTGGCAACTCTGTCGATGGTAGGAACACCACCGCACCCCATTTCTCCGAACGGTTTGCAAGTTCTGCAAGGACAAGGATAATAGGCGACCCATGCCGCCCTTGATCCTTCTCGGACCTCAGCGTTCGCACCCCACCGTCGCCGAGGAGATCGCGCGTCTCGGCATCGCCGGCCCGGTGGCGGTGATCACCGCCGGCTGGCAAGAGCGTGAGGCGGAAGACGCGGAATTGGAGGAGCACCTTGGCCGGCCGCTGGTCGATCTGCGGCTCTACCGTCGGGCGGAGCGGGTGTTCGAGCAAGACCAAGACCTTTTCTTCGGCCTCAGACAGCGCCAGGATGATCTGCGTGAGCTACAGCGACTGTACCGCTATCGCCTCGACTTTGTTCTCGAACCGGCCCGTGAGTTGCTCGCCAGCAGCAACGAGTCACCGTTCTTGGAGGAGCAGCGGCAAGCAGCGGTAGCAGCCGTGCGGCGACTCGACAAGCAACACCTGGAGCGCATTTACGCCATCCACGCCGACCACGATTCGACTTGGCGTCTGAACCAGCGGCCGGCGATTCGCCGTCAGTGCCAGCGGTTGGCCGAGCTGCTCGAGCCTTGCTCCGCGCTGTTGATCGCTGGCGGTCATGTGGCGATCTTGGTCAACCGGCTGCGCCTTTTCGGCCTGCTGGAGCTAGCCGCCAAATTGCCAGTGATCGCCTGGTCGGCTGGCGCAATGGCACTTACTGAGCGCATTGTTCTGTTCCACGACACCCCTCCTCAAGGTGCCGGCAACGCGGAGATTCTCGATGCTGGTCTGGGCCTGCTCAGCGATTGGCTGGTGATGCCGCACGCGGCGCAACGATTGCGCCTGCACGACCAGGTCCGCGTTGCCCTCTTTGCCCAACGCTTCAGCCCGGCCCGCTGCATACCCTTCGACGATGGCGACCGGCTGCGTTTCGCCTCCCGCCGCGACAGCTCGACCCCCGAGCCCGATGCCAACACCCGCGTTCTGACCCCACAAGGCACGGTGGCGACGCTCCGGAGCAGCGCATGAGCGGCGCCCTCGATCAGCTGCTCAAGGACGGCACGCCGAGCCCCGAGGCTCTCGACGCGTTCATCGCCGGGAACAGCTTTCCGATCATCGAAGGCCAGCAGCTGACCTTTGTCTATCGCGGCGAGACGGATGCCGTGCTGCTGCAGCACTTCATCTATGGCCTGCCCACCTCGCAGCCCTTTCACCGGCTCGCCGGCACCGACCTCTGGTATCTGGAGCAAGAGCTGCCGCGCAACTCGCGCATGCAGTACAAGTTCAATCTGGTGCGGGGCGACGACCACGGCTGGATTCTCGACCCGCTAAATCCACGCCTGGCGCGCGACCCTTTCGGCGCCAATTCGGTGTGTCATTCAGCCGGCGCCAAACGTCCCGAGTGGACCCATCCCAACGACGACACTCGGCCGGGCAAGATCGAGCTGCTGGACCTGCACAGCGACGCCTTCGGTGGAGACCGTCAGATCAAGGTCTACCTGCCGGCGCGCTATCGGCCGCATCGACGTTATCCCCTCTTGGTAGTCCACGACGGCAGCGATTACTTGCGCTACTCGGACCTGCAAACCGTACTCGACAATCTGATTCACCGCTTGGAGGTAGCGCCGATGATCGTCGCCCTGACCGACGCCACCGAGCGCCTCGACGAGTACCCGGACAACCCGCTGCAAACCCGCTTCTTGGTCGACGAGCTGGTGCCGCTGCTCGAGCAGACCTACCCGCTGCGCGCCGAGCCGGCGGCCCGCTGTTTGATGGGCGCTAGTTTCGGTGGCGTTGCCACCCTGTCCTGCGCTTGGCGGCGGCCGGGTTTCTGGGGCCGGCTGTTGCTGCAATCGGGTTCGTTCGCCTTCACCGACATCGGCGCTCACCAACGGGGGCCGCTCTTCGATCCGGTGGTGAACTTCGTTAATGCCTTCCGCCGCGCTCCGGGCCGACCCAGCGAAAAGGTCTTCATGTCCTGCGGCACCTACGAGTCGCTGATCTACGAGAACCGCTCACTGGTACCGCTGCTGCAATCCACCGGCATGGACGTGCGCTGGGTCGAAGCTCGCGACGGCCACAACTGGGAGAACTGGCGCGACCGGCTGCGCGAAGGACTGTCGTGGCTTTTTCCAGGCCCACTGTGGATGGTCTACGAGTAGCGGTTCCCGTGGCCCCACCGAGGGTGCTATTAATAGCCTGGCTGGCTATGAGAAGCTGCTTACCGGAGCCCGTGATGGGCTGCAACCAATCTCTGTATCGGAGGCTCGCGCTCTGCCTCCAGGAAGGACCTTGCCGTGGCCCATACCAAACGTCTGATCGGCCTCTCGCTGGGAGCCGACCTGTGTTGGCCGATTTGCTTCGAGGAACTCATCGAACGCCTCGACCTGCGCATTCCGCACAACGGCGACACCGTCGAGATCGGCGTCGAGAGGCTGACCATTGAGCCCTACGATTTGCAGCAGCCTTGTCGCTACTCGGTGGTACTCGACCGCCTGACCCACTGGTACCACACCAGTCGCGAATGGATCAAGAAGGCGGTAGTTCTCGACGATCTCTATGTGCTCAACAATCCGTGGTCGGTGCAGTCGATGGAGAAGCAAACTAGCTACTGCGCCATGCAGCGCCTGGGCATGCCGGTGCCGCGCACCTGGATGGTGCCGCCCAAAGCCTACGCAGACCACGATGACCTCGACACCACCTTGCGGCGCTACGCCAAGCTCTTCGACATCGGCGAGGTGGGCGAGAATCTGGGCTACCCGCTGTTCATGAAGCCCTACGACGGCGGCGGCTGGCGCGGGGTCAATAAGATCGACGATGCCGACAAGCTGCGCCAGACCTACAACGACAGCGGCACCTTCGTCATGCACTTACAGCGAGCGGTGGAAGATTGGGATCTATTCATTCGCTGCATCGGCATCGGCCCGCAGGTCAACGCCGTGCGCTACGACCCGGAAGCAGCACTGCACGACCGCTACAAAGTCGAGTTCAACTTCCTCGATCCGACCGAGTATCAGCATCTGCGCAACATGACCCTGACCATCAACAGCTTCTTCGGCTGGGACTTCAACTCTTGCGAGGCCTTGCGCTCGGGCGGCGTGTTCTACCCCATCGACTTCGCCAACGCTTGCCCGGACTCGCAGGTCACCTCGCTGCACTACCACTTCCCGTGGTTGATCAAGGCTCTGGTGCGCTGGTCGGTGTTTTGTGCCGTCACCGGTCGCAAGATGCGCCAGAACGTCGATTGGCAGCCCTTCTACGACATTCAAAAACGCGGCCTGCCTTTCGCCGAAGCACTGGTCGAATACGGCAAGATCGCCGACCAGCGGTTCGAGACCGAGCGCTTCGAAGAATTCTGCGAGCAGCACCTCTCCCATCTCGACGAAGTGGCGATGGAACTATTCTCTAGTGAGCGAGCCCGCCAAGCGGTGCAGCTCAAAGTCGAATCCCTCTTCCCCAAGCACGAAATCGAGCAGTTCACCGACCATTTCTGGGGCCTGATCCAATTCTGGCGTCAGACCGAAGGCGACCGCATGGCAGCGGCGAGCAAGACCTCAGACTAGCTACCTGGGGGGAGAGGGTAAACCACCCTTCCGGGGTAGTGCGGGCCGCCTCGCTGCTAGCTATCCTCAGACTGTCAACTCTTGGGACCGTTCGTCCTAAAGCCACCCGAAGGTCTCGGTCTCCAGGTCGGTAATGGCGCGGTTCTTGCGGGAGCTATCCCGTTCTTTTGCGCTGTGTTTTTGGGGAAGGCTGTGCCTTCCGGAAGCTGTCAGGGAGAGCAAGATGACGACGTAGCACCGCCATGCGTCGAAGGAGCAGGTGTGTTGTCCCACTGGACAAATGCTTGAGAATTACCGCCAACCAACCCTCTCAACCCTGGTAGTGCCAGCCGCACTCTCAGCCACTCTTGGCTACCCCACCGAGAGTTCCGCCCAAGCTAATGTGAGCTCGGCCAAAGTGGACTCGGTCAGTAGCGTCAGGGCCTTTATCAGGACCGGCCTGCTGCGGGTTCGCGGCCAGCTCGCGCCCGACCAGGACGGCATCTATGCCGACTCAGTGGGCATCTTCCGTGGTGGCGCCAACACTGGCGTTGCAGCGGTGCTCTGCTGGCCACCGCCCCCGCCAATCCCACCCACGGCCGCTTTTTCTTCCGCTGCAACGACAGTGTTTGCATCGCACCCGAGGCAGCGTCGATGGCGCAGCCCGATCCGGCACCGCTGAGCAAGGCCGGCAACCCCGCCAACGGCTCGCCGTTCTGCATTCAATCATCTCTGGGGGCCTTCATCGTCGTCGACATCGACCCGATGCCCGATTCTTCGGACCCGTCGCGTTTCACGGCTGCCCGGACAGCTGCCCGCTGGAGACCGCGCGGCTGGCGAAAGCGCAGAAGATCCTCGGCGACCGGGTCGGCCAGGACATCTTCATGTACTCGATCACCATCGATCCGGAGAACGACACCCCGGAGGTGCTGGCGAAGTACGCCGAGCGCTACCGAGCCCAACCGGGCTGGTGGTTTCTGACCGGCAAAGAGGCCGACATCACCCTGCTGCGGCAGAAGCTGGGACTCTACATGGAGGAGATCCAGGACGGCTCCAACAACCACAACCTGAGCCTGATCATCGGCAACCAGGCCACCGGCCAGTGGATGCGGCGCTCGCCATTCGAGAATCCCTACGTCCTGGCAACCCAGATCGGCAGCTGGCTGAGCGGCTGGAAGGCTCCTGCCGAAGCCGCCCCGGACTATGCCACCGCCCCCAAAGTGCGCAACATCTCGCAGGGCGAGCAGCTCTTTCGCACCCGTTGCGCGACGTGCCACACCATCGGCCGCGGCGAAGAAGGGCTGGCCCCCGGACTGATCGGCCCCGATCTGCTGGAAGTTGCCAAGCGACGAGAACGGGCCTGGCTCGAACGCTGGCTGGCAGTTCCAGACCAGATGTTGGCGGAGGGAGATCCCATCGCCCTGGGCCCTATGCCAAGTACAACAATGTACCGATGCTCAACATGCGCCTGAGCGAGGTCGATGTGGAGGATCTGCTGCTCTAGGTGAGCACCGAGAGCAACCGGATGCTGATGCAGCGGGCACGGGAGAAGAAGCGGGCCAGGAAAATGAAGGCAGCCACCCAAACCGACACCGCAGCGAGCGACACCGCAGCGAGCGACACCGCAGCGCCAACCCTCACCGCGGCCAGCGACGACGTCGTGGCGATCATGAACGCCTGGATTCGCGAAGCACACCCCGAGGCGGCCACCAACGCCGGCTACATGACGCTGGTTAACAGCGGCACTGAAGAGCTGACCCTGACCCACCTCGATAGCCCGGCCTTCGACAAGGTCGAGCTGCATGAGATGACGATGCACAGCGGATTGATGAAGATGCGCCAGCTAGCCGAGATGGTCGTGCCGGCGGGTGGCCTGGTGCGCTTCGCGCCCGGCGGCCGGCACCTCATGCTGCACGGCCCACACCAACACCTCGAGGCAGGTCAGACAGTAGAGCTAATCTTGACTTTCCGCTGTGGTAGAAAGCAACGAGTGACGGTTAAAGTGGCCACTCCCTAGCCGCGGCCAGCTCTTGGGCGACAATCGGCCAACACCACCCTGCCTCATGACCCGTGTCATAGGGAAGGGTAGAATGCTTCGCTACGCTATTCTTGGGCTTGGTCTTTCGGCGCTCGGGTGCGACCGCGGCGAGTAAGCCTGCTCCATTCACCATTCACCAGGCGAGACCAGCATGAAAGTCAGCTGCATCGGCGGTGGCCCTGGCGGCCTCTATTCGGCAATCCTGATCAAGGCGCGCTTCCCCGCGGCGGAGGTCGAGGTTTTCGAACGCCAGAAGCCGGGCGAGACCTTTGGCTTCGGCGTGGTGTTCTCCGACGCCACCCTGGACAAGCTGGCGGCGGCGGACGCCGAGACCTACGCCGACATTCGCGCCCATTTTGCCCATTGGGACGATATCGACATCCACCGTGCTGGTCTTTCCGGTGCGGCGGAGGTCTGGACCTCCACCGGCCACGGTTTCTGCGGCTTCTCCCGCCAGACCTTGCTCGACATCCTCCAGCGCCGCTGCCGCGAACTTGGCGTCAAGCTACACTTCGAGCATCAAGTCGACTCCCTGGAAGCGTTCGCCGAGGCCGATCTGATCGTCGCCGCCGATGGCATCAACAGCCCGATTCGCGAGCGCTTCAAGGAGCACTTCCAGCCCGATCTCGACCATCGTCCGAACTATTTCATCTGGCTCGGCACCACCAAGGCGCTCGATGCTTTCACCTTCTATTTTAAAGAGAATGATGCTGGGTTGTGGCGGGTCCACGCCTATCAGTACGAGCAGAATCACGCCACATTCATCATCGAATGTACCCCTCGGACTTTCGCCCGCTGCGGCTTGGCGATCGATGATGAGAAAGCAACGATCGCCTACCTCGAACAGCTCTTCGCAGAGCAGCTCGAGGGCCACCGGCTGATTGGCAACCGTTCTTTCTGGCGTCAATTCCCCACCGTGCGCTGTGGCAAATGGTCGCACCGCAACATCGTGCTGCTCGGCGATGCTGTCCACACGGCGCATTTCTCGATCGGCTCCGGCACCAAGTTGGCGATGGAAGACTCGATCGCCCTGGTCGATGCGCTCGCCGCCGAGGCGGATATTCCCACCGCCCTCGAAGCCTACGAAGGTGCTTGGCGCCCCGAGGTCGAGAGCCTGCAACGGGCCGCTCAGGTCAGCCTCGAATGGTTCGAGAACGTGGAACGCTATTACGGCAGATTCACCGGGCTGCAATTCGCCTTCAGCCTGCTCAGCCGCTCGTTGCGAGTCAGCCACGCCAATCTGCGCCTGCGCGACCCGAGCTTCGTCGAGCGGGTCGATCGCGACTTCGCCAGCCGTGCTCACGCCGCCATCGACCTCGCACCGCCGGATGAGAATCAACCGCCACCGCCGCCGATGTTCACCCCCTTCAAATTGCGCGACCTAGTGCTTGAGAACCGGGTGGTGGTCTCGCCCATGTGCCAATACTCGGCCAGCGACGGCACCGTCGACGATTGGCACCTAGTCCATCTCGGCAGCCGGGCGGTCGGCGGCGCCGGCTTGGTGATGACCGAGATGACCGCGATCAGCGCTAGCGCCCGCATCTCGCCGGGATGTGCCGGCCTCTACCAGGCGAGCCAGGTGGCAGCCTGGAGGCGGGTGACGGATTTCGTCCACCAGCATTCCGCGGCCAAGATCGGCATCCAGATCGGCCACGCCGGACGCAAGGGCTCGACCCAAGTCCCATGGCAGCAGGCCGACGCACCGCTGGCGGAGGGCAATTGGCCCTTGCTGGCGCCGTCGGCGATCGCCTACCGCGAGCCCAATCAAGTGCCGCGCGAAATGACCCGCCAAGATCTGGACGCGGTGCTCGCCGACCACGTGCAGGCCACCGAGCTGGCCGTGGAAGCGGATTTCGACATCCTCGAGCTGCACATGGCTCACGGCTACTTGCTGTCGAGCTTCCTGTCGCCGCTGACCAACCTGCGCCGTGACGAATTTGGTGGTTCGATCGAGCAACGCATGAAGTACCCGCTCGAGGTCTTCGCGGCAGTGCGCCGGGCCTGGCCCGAGGACAAACCGATCTCGGTGCGAATCTCGGCCACCGATTGGCTCGCTGGGGGACAATCGGCCGCCGACTCAGTGGCGGTGGCCCGCGCTCTGCACCTGGCCGGCTGCGACCTAGTCGACGTCTCCACCGGCCAGGTGGTCGCCGAGCAAGAGCCCGACTATGGGCGCCTCTACCAGACTCCATACGCCGAGCAGATCCGCCTCGAAGTCGGCATCCCGACCCTGGCGGTGGGCAATATCTCTACCGCCGAGGATGCCAACTCAGTGCTCGCCGGTGGCCGGGCCGACCTGATAGCCATCGCCCGCGCCCATCTCTGGGATCCCTACTGGACACGCCATGCCGCCCACCGCGAAAAGCAGGCGCTGGCCTGGCCGGATCCCTACGCCACGATGAATCAATACACCCCCCGCAAACCGTGAAACAGGCGGGCGAACCGATGACGAGGTATGGCTGATGAGCGACGGACCAGTTTCCTACTGGGACTACATCAAGACGGAAGAATTGCTCGCGCTACAGGGTGGAGTTGACGAGCAGGAATCCGGCCTGGTGAATGACGAGGTCATGTTCATCGTCATTCACCAGATCCAGGAGCTGTGGTTCAAGCTGGCCTTGCGCGAGGTGGTCGCGGCCCGCGATCTCTTCGCTCAAGACCATGTGCCCGAGACCGCCCTGGCGGCGGCGGTGCGCGGCATCGATCGTACCGCCGAGACCTTGCAGCACGCGGCGAGTCACTTCTCTTTGATGGAGACCATGACCACCCGCGACTACCTCTCCTTCCGCGACCGGCTCTATCCCGCCAGTGGATTCCAATCCTCCCAGCTGCGCGAGCTAGAGATCTTGCTCGGCCTGAAGACCGAGCAGCGGATCCCCCTGGGCCATGAGTCCTACCTCGACGCTCTCAAACACCACGACGGCTCCGAATCGCCCGCCTTCCAGCGGGTCATCGCTCGCCTCGAAGACCTACCGACCCTGCACGACGCCGTCGAAGGCTGGGCCTACCGCACTCCCATCGCCGGCTCTCGCCCCGAGGACCCAGGTGATGGACAGGTGGTGAGTGATTTCATCGAGCGCTACTGCGCGGCTGCTGAACAAGAGACCTTAGCCCTCGGCGAGCGCGCCGTTTCCTTCGCCCTGACCGCGGCGGATCAGAATCGCTTGCGCGACCGCTACCAGCGCGAAGCCAGCAGCATCCGTGTTCATCTGATGGCTGAGGAGATCGAGCCCGCCGAACGCCTGCGAATCCGCCGCGTCCGGGCAGCCCTGCTGTTCATCGAAAGCTACCGCGAACTGCCCCTGCTGGCCTGGCCAAGGGCGGTGCTCGACTCGATAGTCGCCCTCGAACAGTCCTTCCTCATCTTCCGCCAGCGCCACGCCCGCATGGTCGAGCGGGTGATCGGCAACCGCACTGGCACCGGCGGCTCCGCCGGTGTTGCCTACCTCGACCGCACCGCCCTCGAATACCGCATCTTCCGCGACCTCTGGGCCACTCGCACCCTAATGATCCGCAAGGCGGCCCTACCGCCAATCGAGGGGGTTACCGGCTACGGATTTGAAGACCCGCAGAGCAAGTGACGCCCCTCGGCCAGCGACGAGCGGCCCCTGATTTTCGGCACTGACAGTTACCCATGATGTCACTTCAGCGACTTGACGTCACCCAGTGACTGACATAGGCTGGTTGAATCATGAGCGAAATT
Source organism: Candidatus Multivoradales bacterium (assembly GCA_965248925.1). Lineage (GTDB taxonomy): Bacteria > Acidobacteriota > Thermoanaerobaculia > Multivoradales > J023 > CBDFLE01. The sequence goes on from CBDFLE010000006.1 coordinate 2,100,600, forward strand.
GAACCACGGCGCCCGGCCTTCACCCTTCGTTTTCACAATGAGGCCACCCATCGGACGCTGCGTTTAACGGCCCACACCCTCGGCGTTTCGATGAATGAGCTGGCCGAAGCAGCGATCGAGCGCGAGTTACTATTCCTCGGTGCCGATCTCGAGAAAAAGCTGAAGCGCACTGCCGATCTTCTCCGCTCCTACCGAGACGATGAGGTCGAGTCGGATATCCAGGCCTTCGCCAAGGCGGAAATCACCGAGGATGACCCCTTGCAATCGCGCCAAGCAACCCTCGAAGATTGCTACGGCATAGGGGCCTTCTTTGCCCGTTCCCTGGAACGATGACGACCCCGCTGCTCTGAAGGTCATCACCGAGAACCTGCGCGCCATTCTCCGCCAGATCGTCCTTCAGGCTCGCCACCGCAAGCCACCCAGTGTGACTATGGCGAAGCATTGGCATCGTCAGATCTATCAGGGTGTTCAACTTCCAGTTCCCTACTACCGTGGGGAGATCCGGAACAGCGATCCAGCCTTGCCCGAGCTATACGGCTACGAAGTCGCTATTGGCACCCGCCCGGGTGTGCCATCTCGCGATGTACCAGCACAGTTGGAGAACTTCGAAGGCTTCATGGTGCAGGCCGTCGAGAGGCTCGATCGCGGCATCCGATCTGGCGAGAAGCCCGACGGCCCGGGTGAGATTCACTCCGTGCTCACCCTCTGTGCAATTGCCCATGGAGAGTGGGTCCGGATCCACCCTTTCGCCAATGGTAACGGCCGAACAGCCCGTTTGTGGGCCAACTGGTGCGCTCTTCGCTATGGTCTGCCGCCTTTCATTCGCTTGCGGCCACGGCCAGCTGGCGATGCCTATGGCCAGGCGGCGATAGACTCGATGCGCGGTGACCATCGGGCGATGGTTACTATATTCCTGGATCTGCTGATGTATCGCCTGGCGGCCGGAGATTGAGGACAAGTCAGCCGTCTTCAAAGACGAAAGTAGGACTTCCAGCTCCCCAACTAGCGACGGCGCCAACCACGGAATCGTCGCCGACCACCGACGACCAGGACCCCAAGCAGCGTGGCTAGGGAAATTCCATAGCCCAGCTTCATCGCCCAGGTCCGTCGGTAGCGGAGAATCATCTCTCCATTGCCAACACCGATCATCGAACCCAGAGCATCGTAGAGCGGTAGCCGCTCACCCCAGTCTCCCTCCTGAACCAGCTCGAACCCCGGAAAGTAGCTCAGCTTGATGCGGAACAACACCGGTTCTTCGGCCGCGACCCGCAACGCGTAGGTGGCCTTACCGATCTTGCGAAAAGAAACCTGCACCGTGTCTGGGGCAGGATCAAACTCCTGCCGTGGGCGCTGATCCACCTCATCCCGCAACCGCTCGTAGCTGTCCTCGAGCAAGAAGATCTCAGGACTCGTGACATCCCCGTGGCAGGCTTCGAGAACCGCTGTCATCGGACGGACAAAGAATTCACGCTCCTCTTCTTCGATCGACCGCAGGTCCGACAATGCCAGGGTCTCGATAGTCCGGTTGCTCATCGTCCGACCACCACCTGGGCGAGGACTAAGGACATAAAGATCGTACACCCGCCCCGCTACCGATCCGCTCGCTTGCCGAGTGAGGTCGAAGGCCGGGGTCCCACCCCCCAGCAGCTCATCGAAACGGCGCTACGACACTTTGAGTGGGTAGCGTTCACCGCCCGAGGCATTCCGAGTAGAGATCAAGACCCCCGAGATGGAAGTAGATCGCGTTACGAAAGCGCTCCCGGTTACGGAATCCCCTGGCCGTGTACTTGACCCACTGGATCTTCGCATTGATACCTTCGGAACGAGCAATCGTGACGTATTGGACAATGGCGGTGAGGATACCCTCCAGGTGGCGTTTTACCATCCTGGCAACCTTCTTGATGGGTTCAAGCTGGGAGCGGATCGCCCAGGCGTACCTCTTGTTCCAGGCTTTGCGAGCATTGCCTCGGTAAGTGTAGTGCCACAGACTCATTGCGAGTTCTTTGATCGCCCATGCGCGGGCGGTCTTGAGGCTGCTTTCGCGCAGCTCCTCGAATCCCGCCCAGCGCTCAGCGCTCATGTTTCCAGGGTTCTGGAGCCAGAGGTACTTGCTGCCCTTCAGGAACTCATCACCTTGGCTGATGAGAATCTTGTTCTCCTGTCGGCGGATCTTGTCCACCGCCTTGGACAGGTGCTGGGCCACATGGAACTTGTCGAAGGCGATCTTTGTCTCGGCCCCAGGAATGTACTGCTCGGTCGAGCCGATGTACGCTGGCCACATGTCCATCGAGACGGACTCGACGGCCTCTCTGTCCTCTTCGTCGAATGCTTTGTAGAAGTCGTCGAGGCAGTCTCGGCCCCGACCGTCGGCCACATGAATGACGACACCTTGCTGCTGGTCACAGACCACGGTCACGTACTCATGGCGCTTCTGGAAGGAGGTCTCATCCACACCGAGACGCTGAGGGAGTTTGCGCTCTCGCCGAGCCAGACCTCTGGCTACTGCTCGGGGGTACTGGCAGGTATCCAGATGCCGCCAGCGACGGGAGCGGGTGTCGTCGCCGCTGCACGGCTTGCCGCATTCAGGACAGGGTGGGCGCTTCTCGCCGTTGATCAGATGCACCAAGACTTCACCCTCTTCCAAGGCCAGGTCTACTTCAGTGACACGCCACGGCGATTCGATGCCCAGGATCTTCGCGTACAGGTCTTTGTCTCGCATCCAGACAGCCTTTCCGCTGGTCCATGGCCCACACAAGATACGGTAGAGCCAAATCATCAAGCCACATTGGCCAACAGGGAAAACACTGCTAAAGAGAAGAGATCACTGCAAAGTATTGACCACTAGACTGTGTTGCTGGCCGCGACTCGCAAATCCTGGTCGCGGGCTTCGGTTCCGTTGACCACCATGGCGATCAGGATCCAGCAACAGCAGGCAAGGGATGCTACCAGCTGGGTGTAGTCGAATAGCGATTGCACCCAAGTTGCTAGCAGAGCCAAATAAGCGCCCGCCAGGAGCGAACGACGCAGCAACAACACTCGACCGTGATGCAGCACCCGGAAAAACACCATCAGCAGCAAGCCGGTGGCCGCCAATCCCTGTTCCGCGGCAACTTGCAGCATCATGTTATGAGCATGCTCGTGGGGCTCGCGGGGAACTATCCAGTCCGGGTAGTAGAGATGCAGGTCGCGAAAGAAGCTACCGAGGCCGATACCGGTAACCGGCTCGGCAGGTTTGCCGGCGACGGCCGCGACCCAGACCAGCGGTTGGCCGAAGAGCAAAAACCCGGCGAGCACATTGGATCCGGTAAACAGTCCAACGGCCCGTTCGACACTATAGATAGCCTCGGTTCCACCGCGCAAGAAGGATGCAATTCCCGCGACCGCCGCCAAACCCAGGGAACAGACCATCGCCAAGACGGCCCATTCTGCCCCTCGACCCCGCAGCCGATGGCGGGCAAAAGCATAGCAGAGCAGGGCTTCGAGCCAAGTCAACAAGGGTCGTAAGCCCTCCTCTCGCAGCGGCCCTAGCCAACAAAACGACACCTGGCCACCGTTGAAAAAAAAGGTCTGGTGGCCAATGCCACGGGCCATTCCAGGGACGCAGGATAAGCGCCGAAACACAGCTGGCCACGGTCAGACCAAACAACACCAACAATAGGCGGTCTTCGACACTCCACCGCCAGCCCGGCTCCTGGTGCCAAAACTGCCGGGCGAGCCAGATGAGCAAAAGCAGCAGTAAGAACGCTTCGAAAACCGGCGCCGATACATATAACGACGAACGGCGAAAGGGCAGAACCAGCAGTGGCAGAACCGCCAGCAAGCCAACGAAGGCCCGCGTTTCGTCGATCAACACCCGGCCCAAGAACCCGACGAGGGCGATCCCCAGCCACCCGTTGATCCTCGGCGCCAGCAGCGACCAGAGGGCCAGAGCACAGAATACCCACGCCAAGCCCCAGCCCAGCCTCTCAAAGAAATTGCGAAATCTACTCACCTGCCTTCCAAGCGGAGTGGAGTCTTCAACGGTTAGCGATCCAGCCGATAAACTAGGCAGCAGCTCGACCGCCCGTGACCATCGACAGTGGCATGACGACGGTCATACAGCCCGCAGCAACTCCTGGTTATTCTCGGAGATCCTGACATGACAGATGGCGCCCCACTCCTCGAGCGGCTATTCACCCTCGATTTCTCCGAACAGTCCTATCCCATCGAGAGAATCGACGGTCAGGTGCCGGACTTCGTCCGCGGCACTTACTACGTCAACGGCCCAGCCCGCTTCGGCCGTGGTGAGCTGCGCTACCGCCACTGGCTCGATGGCGACGGCATGGTGGCGGCGCTGGCCTTCAGCGAGGGCGGCGTGCGCTTCACCAATCGCTTCGTCCGTGGTACCAAGCTAGTGCAAGAAGAGGAGGCTGGACGAGCGCTCTACCGGACCTTCGGCACCGCTTTCACCGGCGACCGGCTCAAGCACGGTGTCGGTATCGAATCGCCACTCAACGTCAGCATCTGGAAATTCGCCGGCAAGCTGCTAGCCTTCGGCGAACAGGGGCTGCCGTACGAGATCGATCCCGTCACTCTCGAGACCCTTGGCGAGTACACCTTCGGCGGACGGCTCAACGGCATCAGCCCATTCTCCGCCCATCCCTGCTTTGACGATTCGAGCGGCGAGATGTTCAATTTCGGCATCTCCTTCTCGGCCATGCACCCGCTGATCAACCTCTACCGCTTTGCCGCCGACGGCCAGATGATCTACCGACGGCGGCTGCCCATCCCCTATCCCTGCTCGGTCCACGACTTCTGCCTCAGCCCTCGCTACGCGGTGGTCTACCTGAGTCCACATCTGCTCGACATGGAAGCCATCAGGGACGACGGCAAGACCATCATGGAAGCTCTCGACTGGCAGCCCGAGCGCGGTAGCCAGCTGCTCATAGCCAGCCGCGAAACCGGCGAGACGGTCGCCTCGGTCGAACTCGGCTCGCGTTACTGCCTGCACCTGATCAACAGCTTCGAAGAAGGCGGGCGACTGACCGTCGACGTGGTCGAACTCGACCGGCCGGTCTACGATCAATACCAAGTGATCCCCAACCTCTTCACCGACCTCCTGGCCGGGCGACCGGTGCGTTACGTCATCGACCCAGCAACTTGGAAAGTCCTGGAGACTCGCGAACTCAAATACGACCGCGAGCCCGACTTCCCGGCCATCGACCCCCGCCACTGGGCCCAGCCCTACGACCACTTCTGGATGCTCGGCATGTCCAAAGCCGGCCAGCGGGGACGCAAGTTCTTCGACCAATTGGTGCATCTCAGCTGGTCCCAAGAGAGCACTAGCGATATCTACCAGGCCCCTGCCGGCCACTACCTTGGATGCGAACCGATCTTCATTGCTGATCCTGAAGATCCCACTGGTGGCCTGGTGATCTGCAAGCAGTTCGACGCCGAGAGGCTGCGGGATGCCTTCCTGCTCTTCGATGCCCACAACGTCGCCGCTGGCCCGGTGGCGACCCTGCACCTCAAGGAACCGACCCCGCCGGGGTTTCATGCTTTATTTCACCCGGCAGGGGCGAGTGATGGGTAGAGGCGATCTTGATAAATTGCCATCAAAAGTTTAAGGAGACTTTAGGCTAGCTCACAGTGCTAGCGCTCAAGTTCAGCCACTTGCCAAGGACAGGTTCCGTTACCGACTCATGCCGATCAGATTTCCCCGGGAAGGTTCCTTGAGATCAACACTTGCATGATTTGGCTACTGCCTTCGATAATCTCCATCGCCCTGGAGTCGCGCAGATAGCGGGCCACCGGATAATCGGCGGAGAGACCGTTGGCACCGTGCAGCTGCACCGCCGCCGCCGCCGCCGCCGTACAGGTTCGGGAGGCAAAATATTTGGCTATCTGGATTTCTCCAGTGGCGCCCGGATCGCCAAGCTGCCGCAGATAGCCGGCCCGGTAGCACAGCAGGCGGGCGGCACGGGTGCTGACCACCATCTCGGTGAGCTTTCGCTGGACCAGTTGATGCTCGCTCAGCAGCTTGCCGAACTGCTGCCGCTCAGAGGTGTAGTCGAGACTGGCGTCGAGGCTGGCCTGGGCGATCCCAACCGACCCCCAAGCGACGCTGTAGCGACCCAGGTCGAGACCAGCGGAGGCCACATGGGAAAAGCCGAAGCCCGGCCTCCCGACCATATTCTCGCGTGGAATGCGGCAACCATCGAAGGTGAGTTCGGCCAGCATGGAGGCCGCTGTACCCATCAGGCCATGGATCGGCTGGCGCGAGAAACCGGCGGCGTCGGCAGGCACCAGAAAGGCCGCGGGGCCCTCCTCACACTGCGCCAGCACCAAGATGATGTCGGCCACCTGACCATAGGTGATCCACTTCTTACGCCCATCAAGGATCACTTCATCACCCTCAAACCGAGCCCGCGTCGTGATGTGGCGAGCATCGCTACCCACCTCGGGCTCGGTGAGGGCAAAGGCTCCGAGAAGCTCGGCGCTGGCCATCCTGGGTAGCACCGTCTCCTTGAGGTGTTTGCTGCCCCAGCGAAAGACGCAGAAGGTCGTCATGTCATGCACGGTCAGCAACGAGCGGACCGACGAACAGGCGCGACCGATCTCCTCTGTCAGAATGCCGTAGGTGATCGCATCCAAGCCGCCCCCGCCTACCTCCTCGGGGAAAGGCGTGCCGAGGTAACCCCGCTGGACCAGCTTGCGAACGAACTCGCTGGGCACTTTCTCTTGCCGCTCCCAAAGTCCGGCATGAGGAGCGACTTCCGCCGCCGCGAAGCGTCTGAATTCCTCTCTCTTGGCGACCTGCTCGGCCGACAGTTCAATACGTATGCCCTCTTCGTTCATTGTGTTGTCTCCTAGTTGTGAAAAGGACTCGTCTTTCGCCTCATCTCATCCAAGTCTACAGCTTTCCAGAGCCGCCGGGTGCCGCGGCCAAGTTACCCCGAGCTTGCTGCACACTTGACCAAAGCGCGGGAGAGCACCCAGAGGATCCCCGGCCGGCGCGGGTCGTTCCACCCGGTCTTGTTCGGGCGACGAGCCACCTTAGACTTGGGTGTGGAGGGCCGTCTCGGGTGACTTCCGTCCTTGCAGAAAGTCGCAGCCTCCTGCCTGACCATCTGCAGGATTTGGGAGACTTCTCCTGTGTCGGCATCTGACGCTGCTGAAGAACCCGTTGGTGCTCGGCAACTCTTTGGGCCTGCACGAAGCCGCACTGGGCACACCAGTCGACCTTCGGTTGGAGCCGCATGACAACGGTCATAGTGCACATCCTGGCGACTGGATAGGCTAATTCGCAGATCATTTCGGGCCAGTAGTTCCCGGTGACGGAGTTGACCCATCGAGATGCACTGTGCTGCGAGCCCTGCTCGCCCTGTGTAGTCGCCAAGACGTACCGCTGATCGAATCTCTTCAGCTCCGAATAGTCTTTAAGATGAACCGGCCGGGCAAATGAAGAAAGCCAAGCGTCGCAACCTCACGCGGGTGCTCTCGGCGATGGCGCTGGGTGCACTGCTCGCCCAGGCCAGTCAGGGGGCAATCTTCTCCCGCGAAAGGCTGAGGATCCTCGGCGACTTCCGCACCAGGTTGGAAAGTGATTTCGACTCCCAGCGGGCTGACGGCAGGGCACGGGAAGATCGCACCCGCCTGCGGGTTCGGGCCCGGCTGGGACTCGATTACGCTGCCAGCGATCGCTGGTCATTCGCCCTTCGCTGGCGCTCTGGAACCGCCGACAGCCATCAATCGCCACACATCACAGTGCTCGACTTCGACCACAACGACACCGGCGACGCTGATTTCAACCTCGACCGCTGGTACCTGAAGCGGCAGGGAAAGAAAGCTTGGGCCTGGATCGGACGCAACAATTTGCCCTTCTGGAAGCAGAACGAACTCTTCTGGGATAGCGATGTCACCCCCGCCGGCCTCGGTTTCGGTTTCGAGACCACCGTCGGTAACAGCCAGAATCTCGCTCTCAATGCCGGTTATTTCTCACTACCGGTGGGCCTGCGCGATTTTGCCGGCAACCTGGGCGTCGCGCAGCTGGTGTACGCATCGAGTCGTCTGACCGCCGCGGGGAGCCTGTTGTTGTTCGACGCCAATAGCGGTGACGCGAATGCCGCCAGGCTGCTGCGCGGCAATGGCCTCCGCGACTACACTCTCTGGGTAGGATGTCTGCAGTTAAAGCTCAAAGCCGGCAGCCGACAGCTCACCCTGGGAATCGACGGGGTATACAACAGCAAAGACTACTCGGCCGCCGATACCGATCCGATAACCGCTGCCAACCATGACCAGACCACCGGCTTCGTCCTTTCGGCCAAGCTCGGCGGCACTCGCGAACAAGGGGATTGGCTGGCGGCGTATTACTACGCCGAAATCGAAGCCCTGGCGGTCAATGCCTCTTTCTCCCAGGACGACTGGCTGCGCTGGGGCTCCGCCAACGAGACCCGATCGAGTGATTTCAACGGTCACGAGCTGCGCTTTGCCTACGCCCTGGAGAAAAACGTCAAGTTGGTTGCTCGACTCTACTTGGTGGAAGCCATCACTAGCAGCGAAGACGGTGGTCGCTTTCGGCTGGATCTCAACTACACTTTCTAAGGAGCAAAAAACGCCTATCGCTCCGCTCTCGACCGTTGTCTCTTCTCCTTTGAAGTGGTGCGGGTCCCTAGGCTTTCTTGATAGTGTGAATTCATGAGTCTCAGAGCGCCATTTCACTGCCACTGGCACTTGCTGACGATCCTCGCAACGATCGTCGGACTGCTGGCCATTGCTTGCACCGAGCGCTCGCCAGCCACGGATCCAGCAGTCGACTCGCTGGCCGAGGGTTCCTGGCCCACCGAGTCACTAAACTCCGCCGCCGGTGCGACCAAGAAGCTCTTTCTCGATTCGATCCAAGGCGGCGCTTTGGACCCCGAGGCGGCGGCACAAATCTTCACCCAGGGCTTTCGCGGCGAGGACTTTCACCAGCGCCCGACCGACGACCCTCGAGTCGAGTCGGGGATCTCCCTGGCCGAATGGCAGGCAACGGCGGCCGAGCTCGACGCGGCGACCTTCCACCAACGCTGGAATGCCTATCTCGCCAACCTCGGTGAAGTGCAGAGCGTCGAGATCCACACCTGGGAGATCCAGCTGCGACCGCAAGCCGACGGCCAGGCTGGCCTGGAAACCCGAGAAGCGGTGTGGATCCTCAGTCAGTTGCCGGATGGCCGACTGCGCGAAGAGCGGCTCTACCTGATCATCGACCTGATTGAGCTGGCTGGCGATAGCGGCTGGCGAATCGCTAGCCTGCGCAGTGCCGATGGCCGCACCAGCATCGCCGCGGGGCCGTTCTTCCACGATGTCACCCACCGAGTGCTGCCTCCTGGTTTCGACCAGATCGGCGCCCAGATCTACACCGACGGCGGACCGGTGCTGGCCGACTTCGACGGCGACCACGATGTCGACCTCTTCATGCCCCGCCTGCACGCCCCGGCGAGGCTGTACGAAAACGACGGTTCGGGCCACTTCGAGGACGTCACCACCCGCCGCGGCCTGGAACTCAACCTCCTGCGGCAGGGATCCAACAGCGGTCTGTTTCTCGATCTTGACCGCGATGGCCTGCTGGACTTGGTGATCGGCTCCAAAGAACATGGCCTGCTCCTACTGCGCAATGATGGCAACCGTTTCCACGACGCCACCGGCAGCGAGCCGCTGGCCGAGGCCGGTGATTGGGAGTCGCTGGCGGCGGCGGACTACGATGGCGACGGTTGGATCGATATCTACCTCACCCAATACAATCTGATCGATGCCGACCATCAACCCGAGAGCTACATCGACGCCCAAGATGGCCGCCCCAACGTGCTGCTGCGCAATCTCGGAGGTGAAGGCACTACCTTCACTTTCGCAGATGTCACCACCGCCGCTGGCCTCAAACCGCAGAGCGAGCGCTGGAGCTATGCCGCCTCGTGGGCCGATTACGACCGCGATGGTGACCTCGATCTTTTCGTCGCCAACGACTACGGCCGCAACAGTCTGTACCGCAACCGCGGCGGGGCCGCCGGTTTCGACGAAGTGGCTAGTGAGGTAGGCGCCGACGACCTGGGCAATGGCATGGGCGCCTCGTGGGCCGATCTCGACGGCGATCTGTGGCTCGATCTCTACATCTCCAACATGCAGTCCTTCGCCGGCAACCGCATCACCCGGCTCGAGAACTTCCCCGGCTCGGACGCCGAACGCACCCTCTACCGCCGCTTTTCCCAGGGCAACACCTTGCTGCACAATCTTGGCGACGGCACCTTTGAGGACGCCACTGAAGGCGCTGGCCTCCGCGGCGCCTTCTGGGCCTGGGGCAACTTGGCTTTCGACTACGACGCCGACGCCGACCTCGATATCTTCGTCTGCGGCGGTTTCTACACCGGTGTTTCGGCGAAAGACACGTGAAGCACCTTTTGGCGCCAGGTCATGGCGTCCGAGAGCAGCGGCCAGAGTCAGAACCGTGAGCAAGGCCATCGCAACCACTTCCGGATGTTGCAAGAAGAGGGTCTGTCGTGGAGCGGCCGCGAACCCAACACCCTGTTCCAGAACCGTGGTGTGGGTGCGGACGGCAACACCACTTTCGACGAGGTGGGCAACGTCCTCGGGGTCTACCTGCGTCTTGATAGCCGCGGCGCAGCGGTCGCCGATCTCGACGGCGATGGTGATCTCGACCTGGTGGTCTACAACCGCAACAACCCGACTTTGAAGATCTACCGCAACGACACCCACGGACAGGGCAATTTGGTGCTGGTCGATCTGCGTGGCAATGCTAGCGGCACGCTGGCGGCCGGCGCCCAAGCCGTACTTACCTGTGCCGGCGAGCAGCAACTCAGACAGGTGGAGATCGGCTCGGGCTTCCTTTCGCAGGGCCCACCGACGCTGCATTTCGGCCTCGCCGCTTGCCCGCAGATCTCCTCCATCGAGGTGCGCTGGCCCTCGGGCGAAGAGCAGCGCTGGCAGGACTTACCGGTCAATCAGCGGCTCACCCTGACCGAAGGCAGCGACGGTTTCACCGCCACACCTCTCGAACGACGCAACTATAATCGCAACGAGCTGGCGGTGGCGGCAGGGGAACTATCAGCACCTCGCCCCGACCTCAGCTTCGACCCCGTCGCTGGCGGCGAGTCGATCGCCCTGGCCGATCTCGACAACACTACCGTCGTGCTCAACTTCTGGGCCACCTGGTGTACCGCCTGCGTCGCCGAGATGCCCGAACTCGAGGAACTGCACCAGCGGTTCGGGCGGCGAGGAGTGCGCTTCTTCGGCATCTCCTTCGACGAAGGGCGGCCGCAAGCGGCGGTGCGTGAGTTTCTGGCCGAGCACGGCATCACCTACGAGCAGGTGTGGGGTAGTGTCGAGCAGCAGCAGCCCTTCGCCTCCCTCGGCGCCTCTCCACCGGGGGCCATCCCGCTGACCGCGATCCTCCATCGCGGCACCGTGCGCGACGTGCAGGTAGGGTCCTTCGATGGGCAAGCTATGGCCGAGTTGTTAGACAGATTGCTAGAAGAGTAGCTCACAGAACACCACCCCGATCCAAGCACTGAGGAAGCCACCGCCGTGCAGCCAACCCCTAACGCTGGCCACTGGCCATCCTTGACTTCCTTCAGCAGGGCTGCCTGCGCCACCCTGCTGCTGGTGTTCGTCGCCTGCGCCCCGCCCGAGCCACAAACCGATCTCGCCTCGGTGCGCGCCCTACTGGCCCGCGGCGTGGCCCATGCTGAGATCGACCAGTGGGCCAAGGCCCTGGAACTCTTCCAGCAAGCCGCCGAGCTGGCTCCCGAAGAACCGGTTGCCGCCTACGATTTGGGATTGGCCCTGTTCCGCACCGGCGACCGGCAAGCGGCCCGAGAATGGCTCGACCGCGCCCAGGCGAACGCCCCAGCCGACCTCGGGGCACGTATCGAGCTACTGCGAGGCAAGCTGGCCTACGAAGACGGTAACGACCCGCAAGAACTCGAAGCCCACCGCCGCGCCAGCAGTCTTGATCCGGAAGAAGCTGCCTACGCCCACGCTTTGGCGCAGCTCTATCTGCGACTCGGCGCAGAGGAAAAATATGGCGTACAGGTCGAGCAAGCACATCGCCTGTGGCCCAACAACGCTTACCTGGCCACTGAGGCCGCGCTCTGGCGCCTCGACCAAAGCGACCTCAGGGTCCGTCGCCAAGGGATGGCGCTACTAGAAACACTGGCTGCCCGCAGTCCCCGCGATGAGATCAACGCCTACCTGGAGAAGGGGCGCCTTCAGCTCGAAGCGAAGCCGACCCCCGCCAAGGTGCCCACGCCACTGCGCATCGTGGCCAACCTGCTGCGTCCCACCAAGTCTTTCCGGAGCGACGCGGCGGAGCTTCAGGCCCGCCTTGAGCCCACCCCGCTGAGCGACCCGACACAGCCCGCGACCGTCACCGAGGTTTCGCCAGCCCTCTCTCCGGAGGTGAGCTTCGCCACCGCGGCCCTGGTCCCGGCTCTGCCCTTGGCGGCCGGCGAGAAGATACTGGCGGCAGTGCTGGTCGACGACTCGACCGCCCACCGCCCCAGCGCGGCGCGCGACGCCGGCATCGCCATCGTCGGTGACCGCGGGCTCTACATGCTGGCTCGAGGTGCCGCGGCTTTCCAAACACTGGCCGAGATTCCCGGCGAAGTTCACCAGCTGCTCGCTGGTGATGTCAACGACGACGAACGCATGGAGTTGCTGCTGCTCACCGCTAGTGGTCCGCGGCTGTGGGGCCGCGACGACGCTGGCGAATGGGCCGAGGTCCCCCTCGACGAACAGCTCAGCAGCACCGTCCTGCAACGTGGTTTATTGGTTGACTTCGAGCACGATGGCGACCTCGACCTGCTGGCCACCGACCCGGCAGGCGCTCTAGTGCTCGTGACCCACCGAGGCGAAGCCGGATTCGGCCCGCCCACCCCCGCACCCTTGCCAGTCACCACCCCGATTCGGCGTTTGACCTCAACTGACCTTGACGGCGATGCCGACCAAGATTTGGTGCTGGCGAGCGCCACAGAGTTGTTGATCCTGCGCAATTGGCGCCAGGGTGAGTTCGCTCTCCAGAGCCGTTTGCCGCTAGCCGAGAATGGACTTCCCCAACAGCTGCTGGCACTCGACTACAACGCCGACAGCCACCTGGACATCATCGCGCTGCTCACCGAGGGTGTCACCTGCTGGCGCGGCGACGGCCAAGCCGGCCTGCACGCCGATCCGCAAGCAATGGGGGCCACGACCGATCTTGCCGACCAAGGACAGCCGGCGCACCTCACGGTTGCCGACCTCGACCTCGACGGCGATCTAGACCTACTGCTCGCCGGCCTCTCGACAACATCACGAGACTCTGCCCTGATGGCATTGATCAACGACGGCCAAGGGCGGTTCACAGCGCGCAGCGACTTGGTCGCAGAACACGAGACAGGCAGCAGCGGCGCCATCGTCCTCGACCTCGACGGCGACCACGATCCAGATCTACTCTCCTGGAGCGACTCTGGATCGCTGCAAGCTCTGCGCGGCAGCGGCGCCGAGGGGCAGCGGTGGTTGCGGCTGCGGCTCCGCGCGCCGGGCCGCAAAGTACCTCGCGACGGGCGCGGTGTCCGCATCCAAGTGGTGGCCGGCGACCGCATCCAATGGCTAGAGCCACAGCGCCCCAACCTCACTTTGGGACTCGGCCAAGCCCGGCCCGCGCTGATCAAGGCGACCTGGCCCAACGGCATCAGCGAATACCTCTTCGAACCCGAACCGGAGACCGAGCACATCTTGGAGTTGTCACTGCGAGTCGAAGGCTCGTGCCCCTTCCTCTATGCCTCCGACGGCCAAGAACTACGCTTCATCACCGACATTCTGGGCCTCGCTCCAGTCGGCATGCTGGCCACCGCCGACACCTACGTACCAGCCGATCCCGAAGAGTATCTGCGCCTTCCGAGGTGGGTGGCACCTCAGAATGGGGTACTCGAACTAGTGATCACCGAAGAGCTGCGCGAGGTCCTGATTCTTGACCAGGCTGAGCTGGTGGCGGTCGACGCCAAGCCCCAGGTCGAGGTCTACAACGGCGAGAAATGGCTGATGGACTCGGTGCGCGGCCTTGAGCTGCGCCTGATGAGCCCTTTCGCCGCCCCGGCCTCGGTCCGTGATGACCGCGGCCGCGAAGTGCTCGAGATAGTGCGCCAGCGCGACGAGCGATACCTGACCAACCATCGCGGCCCCAACCGCTACCAGGGCGCGGTGACACCGCACCAGCTGACCATTGAACTGCCAACGGCCACCGCCGCCGCCGAACACCCAGCGCTGGTGCTGGTCGGCTGGCTGCATTGGGCCAACACCAGCACCAACGTGGCCCGCTCCCAAGACCCGCAGGGGGCGCCAATCTTCCCCTACCTCGAAGTACCCGACGGCGCCGGTGGTTGGCGGCGGACGACGGTACCGGTCGGCCTACCGGCGGGCAAAACCAAGCCGGTGGTGGTCGATCTCAGCGGCATGCTCGACCCCGCGGACCCACGGCTGCGCATCACCACCGACTTCGAGGTCTACTGGGACCTGATCGCCAGCGCTTCCCTATTGTCGCCGGAGGCAACCCCCCATCACCTCCACCGCCTGGCGCCGAGCAGTGCCGAGCTACGTTGGAGCGGTTTCTCGCGCTGGTTCAGGACCGCCGCCAACGGTCCCTACCTCTTCGACTACCAAGACCGCCGCCCCTACCCCTGGCGCACCGACGCCGCCGGCCAGGAAGTAGTGCTCTCGTGGCAAGAGCACGAGGGCTACTACACCGCCTTCGGACCGGTCGATAGGTTACTGGCCCGAGCCGACGATTCCAGTGTCGTTCTGGGATCCGGCGAAGAACTCAGACTGAGCTTCGATGTGGCCTCCCTGCCACCCCTGCCCACCGGCTGGCAGCGTACTTACTTCCTACACTCCGAAGGCTGGGAAAAAGACGGTGATCCCAACGTCTCCTGCTCCCAAACCGTCGAGCCCTTGCCCTACCGCGGCATGACCCGAGATCCTTGCTCCGGCCGCTCGGTAGCGTCTGATGTGGCCGGTGCGCCGCGGACCCGCTGGGTCGGGCGGGATCGCTTGCAGCGGCGGGTGGGGGCGTGGGGGGACCGGGCCACGCTGCCCGGACAAACCAACGCCGGGCGGTAGGCGCCGTCACTGCAGCTTTGTTCGAGTGCGGTACGCTATACTGAAGTCTGTGGTTTGCAGCCGCCGTAGGAACGGGATTCCACGGATCAAACCGGAAAGATTACGATGAAGAAAGAGACGATCTCATTCGAAGTATCCCAAGATCTGCTGGCTTCTTTGAAGCTCGGCTCCACCGCCCTTGCTCGGAGTATCCGTCTGCTCGCCGCCATCGCCTACTTTCGCAACAAGAAGCTGTCCCTGGGCAAAGCCGCACAGCTCGCGGGCCTCAACCGGCTGCACTTCATGGACGTGCTGGCCAAGGAAGGCGTCGTGGTCTTCGACTATGACGAATCAGTGCTGGCCAGCGATCTCGAAGGGATCACTCGACTGAGACCTGACTCGGCGTGATCATCAGTAACGCAACGCCCCTGATTGCCTTCTCGCGCATCGGTCGACTCGACTTGCTTCGTGAGACGCTCGCGGAGCCGCTAGTGATTCCGGCGGCGGTAGCCAGTGAGATCTCGGACTATGAGAAGGGTGAACCAGGTAGCATCGACCTGACACCTGAGACCTGGATCCAGACGCGGTCCGTCCAGGACGAGCTGCAGGTGAGCTTGCTACTGCCAACTCTAGATCGTGGAGAGGCCGAGGTGATCGCGCTGGGCCTGGAGCAGCAGGCCAGACTGGTGCTCCTTGACGAGCTGGCCGGCCGCAAGGTAGCCGAGTCCCTGGGATTGAGGATAACCGGCTCGGTCGGAGTCTTGATCAGGGCCAAGCAACTCGGCGAGATTACGACGATCAAGCCACTGCTCGAGCACATGGTGCGCGAGGGCCTGTACTTCAGCCAAAGATTCCTCGATGCCGTGCTCCATCAGGTTGGGGAGTGAATCACTATTTGGGCCGCCACGTACTAGTACAGGCACCGAGATCCCTGGTGCTCGCTGGCTGTTGGACTGGGGCGGCAGAGCGGCTGGACGCAAACGCCGCGCCGTTGCAGCCGTTGCCGCAGGGGAAGTCATGAGAAACGACTGGTCCTGCCGGCCGTGGGCAGATCTCGCGCGACACCAGTCTCAGAGACGATCTCGTTCGCCGGGCTCTACATCAAGCACTTCCTTGAGGACCGCCAGCAGCTGGACGCGGCTGCAGCGCCCAAGGAAGCGGACGCAGGGACTAGAGAAGGAACGGGGCGAGGGCTGAACCCTCGCCCCTAGAGATATGTGCGACCGGGGCAAGCAAGGACGCAGTATCTCTGCGCGTTGCCTATCGGCCGCTGGTAACTTTAGGTGGGGTTTCATGAGTGAACCCCTTGCACTTGCTTCGGAGTGTTAAACGCCGTAAGCTGCAAGCGCAATTTGCCCAACGGCGCGCTCGCGCGCCCTCCGGGCCGCCAAAGCCTGAAACCGTTGAAAAGTTCTTCAGGCTGGCATAGTTAGCAGGACTGGGTCGGCCTCAGGGCCGGCCCTCTTCACGTCTTCCACATGCTGATCTCCTCGGTCGAAGACAGGCGGTATTGGTGTGCAACCCCGCCTTGATCTACCTCCATGACTTCATCCCGAACTAGGCGCCCGATTACCGTCTTGATCGAGTTCTTATGTACATCCCTGCCTACTTCTTCGCTGACCGCATTTCGCATATCAGTGCGGGTGAACCATCTACCTTCGAAGCGCTGTTGTGCTATCTCGGGAATCAGCCGACTCAAATACCCACGCGGGAGAGTACCTTTCGGCGTTAGCTCCAGCTTCACCCGCCCAGATATTGGCCCGGCAGATGAGGAGGACTTCGTCTCGAAGCCTTCTTCGAAGGCGTCGGTCTGGCCAAGGCCGAGCGCCCGCCGAACATCGGCGTCTCGTTCAAGCTCCTACAACTCCGCCTCCAGCTCGCGGTACCGCCGATCCACGTCCGCATACCTGGCTAGCTTCTCTGTGATATTCCGGGCTCTCTTGAAGCGTTCATCACGGGTTCCAAAGTCGGTCATGATGTCCTCCATTTTTTAGCGAGCCCAAAGTGTCATGTCCCCCTTACGTACCGCAAGTAGAGCTACGATTGGTGTACTAGAAGGGGGTCACAAGACACGAGCCCCTGTGGGTGGGTAGGGGGGGGTACCCATCGGGAGCCTTCACGAGGGATTGAAATCCCTCGCTAGGGTGTGACGTCGCTGACGGGACGAAGAGCAAGGCACCTGTTTTCAGGTGTTTGTGGATTCTCCGAGACATCGCAGAGGTAACGAGACACCGCAAGCGAAGCTGGCGGCAGTCGGCACCAAGCTCAAAGTCAAGGGTGTCAATGTCGAGCACCGGCTGAGTGATCCGCTGCTCGACCTGCTCTTGCCCCGGCTATGCCTCTTCGCTATCCCACCTCGGACCACCACGGCTGTAAGCTTCGACGTGGCCTCCCTGCCGCCGCTATCCACCGGCTGTTAGCGCACCTACATCCTGCACTCCGAAGGCTGGGTGAAAGAAGGCGGCCCTAACGTGTCCTGCTCCCGCACCCTCGAGCCCCTGCCCTACTGCGGCACGGTCGACGCCCCCTGCTCAGACTACGAGGCTGCACCTGGCTCGACACCGTCGGCTCGGACGCGCTGGGTTGGGCGGGATCGCTTGCAGCGACGGGTGGGGGGCGTGGGTGGACAAAGCCGCGGTGGCCGGACACGTCAAGGCCGAGCGACAGAAGCCGTCACGGCCCGCGGCTCTCGCAGGGGCGGCTAATCCGAGTCGCCGAGACCAGAGCGTCGTTCAACTTTCCACAACGCCACGAGATCGCGGGCGCCGTGAATCAGACCCAGGATGTAGATCTTCTTTTCGCGAATCTCATAGAGCAACCGGTAGTTGCCAACCAGAAGTTCTCGAACGCTGGGCTCCCGGAGTTCAGGAACCACTCGACAGCGATGTGCCAGCTCATCGAGCGAGCGAGCCTGGCTGCGGATGCTCTCGACAAAGGCCGCGGCCTAGCCTGGCGAATCCTCGGCGATGTAGTCGGCGGTGTGCTCGAGATCCCGCCAAGCTGTCTCGGTCCAGACTACTTGTCGAGCCATCGAGCCATCCGGCGCTCGACATCAACCTGTGGGATCACCCGCCCAGCTTTGACGTCTTGGCGGCCCCGCTCAATGCGCTGGAGGACGTAGAGGTGGTACTGGATGTCTTCTAGCGAAGTCTCCTCGGGCAAAGTGTCGAGGATCTTCTGAGTTGCCTGTTTCGCGCTCGCCATAGGTTTCATCATACCGCCAATTCAGCAGCCCCTCAGGGTTGTCTCCGGTTGAATTCTGATCAACCGCGATCTGTGCCAGCAGACCTCCGTCAGAGTTCTGAACACCGACAACAGCAGGTCCTCTCACCACCGCAGACGCCCCCCCAGCCCTCCTCCAGCGCCAGCCGGAAGGCGGCCATCTCTTCGCCGTTGCGCACTAGCAAGAGGTCGCCGACCAACACCGGGTGATTCCAGGTCTTGCCCTTGATGGCCGGGAATCGCGCTAGCTCGATGAAGCGACCGGGCTTGGCCGCCACCAGCACGAGCTCGCCTTTCTCTGACAACACCAGTAGGCAGGTCGCCGTTCGCCATCAGGGCCGGCTGCACGATGCCGCTCGGCCACGAGTGCTCCCAGAGCGGCGTGCCGCCAGCCAGGGTGACACTGGTCGCACCGGCACCGCTCAGCACTACGATCTGCACGACCCCGTCGAGGATCAGAAGATGTGGCGAGCTGTAGCTCCCGGCGGTGGTGAGGTCGTAGGCGACCAGCCCGCCAGCGTAGACGATAACGACGTCGCCAATCACCAAGGGCGAGTTCGTGAAGCCCCAGTCCGGCACCTCGGCACCGGTGTCGGCGGCCGCGTTGCGCGACCATACGACACTGCCGTCTCCGGCGACCAGAGCGTTGAGGATTCCAGTCGCACCGAGGGTGTAGACGCGGTCACCGCTCAGGGAGGGTGTTGCCCGCGGACCGGCGCCGGCATTGGACTCCCAAAAGCGGGTCGGGTCCCGATGTCTCCACAGCGGCTCGCCGGTGGTCGCGTCGTAGCAGGAGACGACCTCGTCGTCACCGCGCTGCTCCTGGGTGAAGAGGAGGTTACCGCTCACCGCAAAGGACGACCAACCCGGTCCGATCGGCCGGCGCCACAGCTCGGCCGGCGGCGACCGAGACCAATCGGTCTCGATGCGCACATCGTGGATGATGCTATCGCGGTCGGGACCGCGAAAGCCGGGTCATTCGACCTCGGCTTGCGCTGCTGCTAGTAGCTGGGCCTGCGCGACCGGCTCGTCATCGGCTCGAGCGAGGAGCTTCGGCTCAGCGGTCTGCGACCATCGCCAGGCCAAATCCGATCCTGTGGCGGAAACACCATCGGTCCGCAAGAGAGTCCAGACTCCGCCAGCCAGCAGGATGGCGGCGACCATCGTGGCGCGCCGCGGTCCCGGGGCGAGGTGACGGCTGAGCACCGCCCAAGCGACCAGGGCGAGACACAGGACCGGGATGGCGAGAATGTAGAACATCATCCCCATCCCGCCGGTGGCAATCGACACATGGAGGAGGCGCGAATTCACCGCCAGGAAGATGATCATCAAGGCGATGGCGGCCCAGCGCTCAAACCGAGGCGCCCGGCTGAAGAAGGCCCACCAGACGACGATAGCCAAGCCGCCGAGCAAGGCACCAATCGCCCCGTAGAGCTCGGCCTCGGGTACGATCCAGGGAATGCCAAATCTGCCCAGCCATTGCAGCAGAACAATCGTCACGCCGGGCCACAGTCGGAGCGATCTTTGCCGAGTTGCACCGTCGGTCTGCTCGATGGCCATCTCCAACTCTCCCATGGGTCTGTTGCTTCTTGCCGCCGGTTCCTTCGGTGATTCCGAGGTGCGGCGACGCTCAACCCTACGCCTTGGAGACCGCGAAGTTTTCGATGCGAGACGAGTTGGCTGAGACGGCCAGGAGGCAGTCGCCAGCTCCTCCCGCGACCTCTGATCTGGGGACCAGCGCCCCATCCCCGGCAGGGTGGGCCTGGTGTGCGGGTGCTGTTTGCAGATTGCCGCCGCGCCCAAGGGTACGGTGCTACGACCCAGGTGGCACCTTTCT
The DNA here is from genome assembly GCA_965248925.1 of Candidatus Multivoradales bacterium. Classification (GTDB taxonomy): domain Bacteria; phylum Acidobacteriota; class Thermoanaerobaculia; order Multivoradales; family J023; genus CBDFLE01. The sequence continues at coordinate 2,120,761 of CBDFLE010000006.1, forward strand.
AGACCCTCACCGGCACCGTGGGGTGGTCCACGCCCTCAACCTCCGGCGCCACCGCCCCGGTGAGCTACTCGAGGTGTTCGGGGACCGCCGAGCGGCGGCCGCCCGGCGGTGAGAAGAAGCCTCCTCGTCGAGCCGGGCGGCAGATATCGGTACTCAGCTCGGAGAGGAGCTCGCGCTGGGAGAAAGGGGCGCCGGGTTCTTACGTTCCTGTTTGGCCCGAGTGAGCAAGACACCTTGTCCCATCTCCACCCTGCCCGGTCCGATCCGGGCTTTCAGACGCAGGGGAAAGCGAGTCGACGCCACCGCGTCGGCGAGCTCGAGTCCCAGGCTGTCCCCTTGAAACTCCACCTCGCCGGCATAGGTCGGCTGGCCGGTCGTGGAGAAGAAGCTGAGATGGGCGGTGCCATCTTTCCCGGGATCGCAGCAGATCAGATGATCCACCGAGTAGGTCCCTGCCTCTTGCGAACGCAAGGTGAGCAATCCCAGCAGGAGGCGGCGCCGGATCAGGGGCTCGAAGCTACCTCCGAGAAACGCCTCCCGATTCAGCAGCAGCGGTTGATCGTCGCCTCCGATCTTGATTCGGAAAGCCACGCCTGGATCGATCTCGATACCGTGGAAGGTATCGTCGAAGCTCTCCAGAACCTCTTCGATCTCTCCCGGCCCCATGGGCTCGAGGCCAACGGGGACCAACCCTGCGCTCGGCGGTAGATCACCGCGGCTGGGCTCCACCGGCGGGATGTCCCCCTGGAGGTCAAGACGAGCCGCGATTAAAGTCCGGGCGAGGTCGGCCTGGGAGCCGACACCGGCCGGACTCCCACGCAAGGCAGCGAGGCTCTCCAGGGCCTCCTGGTCGCCAATGCGCCCCAAGGACTTGGCGATCTTGGCTTCGAGAAGACGGCTCTTGGTCGCCCGTAGAGCACGCAGCAAGACCTCTTGGACACGAGCTCTGGGTCGGCAATGGCTGATGGCGACGGCGGCCACCGCCCGCAAGCCCTTGTCCTCGTCCTGGTTCAAGAGAACCTCCGCGAGCAATTCGCAAGCTCCCTGCGGATCGATCTTCGCCAAGAGGGCCAAGGCCTTGACCCTGGCCGCGTCCCGGATGTCCCCCTGGACCAGGCGACGCAGGAGGTCGAGGTCACTCTGGGGAAGCTCGGGAATGCGCCGTGGAGGCGTTCCATGCTTGGCGTCGATCAATGACATGAGCTCCTTGGTAGCGCCCAACTCCACTAGCAGTTTTTCTTTGGCCATGATGCCTCCTAGCAGACGTCGCGGACGTATCCGTGCTGTTTCATGGTGTTGCCCTGGCCACTGGAAATTCCAGTATTGCTATTGGAGCTGCCGTTGCCACCGATGAAGTTGGTATTCGAGGAGACATGCTCCAGGCCCAGGTAGTGGGCGATCTCGTGGGCCATGGTGTTCCCCGAGTTGTTGAACGAGCCGTTCAGGGAGACCACTGAGCCGGTCATGTTCTTGGCGTCCTTGTCGGGGTCGCCATCGACCGCCGACCAGCCGTCGGCACCGTTCATGTTGCGCACCACGAAGACGTCGAGAAAGCTGTTGTTGACCGTCCAATCGTGGGTGAGGTCCCTGGCCTCACCTACAGAATCGATGGTGCGGTGGCTGCCCGCCTGGGCGTTGGTGATGTGCCACCAGAGGACCCGGCGGATGCCAATATCCACATCGTCGTAGATCTCCCGGGCGAATTGAATCGCGTTTTCGATCTCATTGTTGTTGGTATCCGTGAAGTCCTCCAGCCCTACTTTGATGATGTTGATACCCAAGCTCTCCCCCTGGCAGAGTTCGAGCTGACGTTTCAGAGAGAGGTCGCGACCCGGCCCGCCGTGGGCGAAGCCGAAGAAATCTCTTCGTACCCTGAACGGGGTCGAGGCCCCGACGCAGCTAGCGATGGATTTGAGACTCAGAGCCATGGTTGTTCTCCTTTAGTCCTATTGCAGGCCGACGAGGAGGGGAACCATGCCCTTGCCGGCAGCGAGCGGCCGAAGGGCCTTGCCGAGTACCGCGCCAAATGCCTTGGCGGGATCCTCGGCACGCATGGCATACCCGGCGGTGGGAGACGTGGTCAGCAGATCTCCCACCCGAATGGGGCAGAGGTCGGCATCGACCTGGCAGAAAACCTTGCCGACCAAGGCGATGGGCAGGCGCCCCTCCCTGCTGGCCTGGCGATCGAGCACCAGACCCGGCTGATAGTCGCCAGCACCCGAGATCACTCCGGCGACCCGGCGATCGTAGGCCTTCGTACAAAGATCCATCCGCCCTTCGTCGTCGATTACCATGACGGCTCCGGCAGCGGTCTGCGCAATGTTGGCGATATCAAAGTCCTCGGCGCAGTCGGCATTGCGCAAGGTGATGTCGCCGGCCTGACCGTCGAGATGGATGGTCGCCTCGCTGAAACCGTCGTCATTGGACTTGTTGGTCGGGTAGAGGGCGATGTCGCCGTCCGTGCCGTTTCCTCCCAGGCGCAGGTTGCCTTCCTCACCGTTCAGATGCACGGTGGCCTGGGACTCGTTGCGGGCCGTGGCCTCCCTGGCAAAGAGAAAGATATCGCCGTCGGTGCCGTTGGCGCCCATCCACAGGTTGGCTTCGTCACCGTCGATGTGGACCGAATCGCTTCCGGTGGATCTACGCAGGATGATGTCGCCGTCTTTGCCTCCGCCGCCCGCCACTAGATTACCATTGCGGCCGAGCTCGATGATCACGTCGCCCGTGGCGCTCTTGATCTTGAGATTTCCTTCGTCGGCCCCCAACTCGACGCGGGTGTTCCCGGAACCGTCTTTGAGAATGAGATCTCCATCGACGCCATTGCCTCCCAGAATGGCGTTACCGTTGTGGCTTTCTAGCTTGAGGGTGATTTGGTTGGTGCCGGTCTTCTCGATATTTACCGTGCCTTCGAACGTTTCGGACATAGGACATGACTCCTTGGTGGTACTTGTCCAGTGATTAGTTGCGTGCTTGCCTCTAGAGCAACGCTTGTGCCAAACCGGGTCCCGAGACCCGCGCTCGACCTTCTTGTATCTTCCAAACTGAACAAAACAATAGCCTCAAATGTCCTGTTCCCGCGCCGAGCCATCCTGCATCAGCGGCTGCAAGTGTCCCAGCTGAGCACGGGGAACTGGGAACGGGCTGCCAACCCCGCCCACTTTGTTGGCTGTCCTTCGCCAACAACCTTCTCCACCCGCTGTTTCGGCGATCTACGGCCCATTCACCAGCCCTATCCTCTCGACCGGCACAACCGACGGTAAGCCAGCGCGATCACCTGGCTGGCGGCGTTGGTCGACAGAGCAGTAGCGCGCGCAGAGCTCAGCCAACGCCGCCCGGGAACCCTCCGAGCCGCCTTCGCCGGAGGCCGGCATCAGGCCCCACCGGGTGGTAGCAAAGGCCGACGACCGCAGCGATGAGCCATCTTTCTCGGTGCCAGACACTTGTCGAACGGAACTATTCGGAATTTCCGAATAGTTGCCTCCGGATCGACCTCACCCTCAGCGTAAATACCAGCTATATGTTGGTTTACGGTCGATACTGCGATCTGGAACAGCTCTGCCATGTGTCGCTGTGACAGCCAGGCACTGTGCCCTACCAGACGAACCTGGAGGCGCAGGGAGTCCTCGTGGTAGATGACGATTTGACCCGCGGACTCCCCACCCACCGGGGTTGCCCCAGGGCTGCTCGGGTCAGTTGGCATAGTCGAGCCCTCCCGGAGCTTCGCGGATCCCCTTATTGAGGCGCTCGGACTCATCGAAGTGCTGCTCAAACTCCACCAGCGAGATTGGCCACTCCTCCGCCAGCGGAGCCCGGCTCTTCTCAGCCGGGGTCAGCCGGGATTTGCTGGTCAAGGTGGCCATCGACATGTCCTCCCGGTACCACCTCCACTCCTACTGGTCTCCGGGGGCTGAAGCTCGGCCGTCAACAAAAACAGCCCGCTGAGGGAATCCTGAACCTGTGGAAAACCAGCCCCCCTCTTCCCCCAACCGCTGGCGGCGAGCCTGCACATTTCTAATTGTCGCCTGTGCACAGAAGTAGTTGACGTCAGGGGACTACCCCTGTCGCAAGCGGCTCACCGCTTGACGATACGCCTTGGCAAAAAGGCAATAGGCATCCTACTAAGCGGGGCGCTCCTAGTGCTTGTGGGAAAACGCGGCGGCTGGCTGGTCAAGACTTTCCGGCAGACTATCGATGCCGAAGAGGGTGGCACCACGGTCGGCCAGTTCGGCGTCGCAGATGGCTCCTAACATACGACATCGACCTGGCAATTCGGGGCTTCACCACTGAGCCTAAGAATTGACCAGCCAAAACGATGGTACCTATCCGCGAGGCGCGGTTCAACGGTAGAGAATACGACTTGAAAATTCACCTCTCGCGAAAGAAAGAAACTCACATACTTCTCTAGGTTAGTCGAATCAAAATGTAGAACTGCCAGATTGATCAATAAGAGCGTGGGCATCACTTTTGCGGTCAAACTCGCCATGGCAATTTGCATTTCCAATACGGATCGCGAGGCCATGCTGCCGGAAATCATATGGATGGAAACTCCATCTTTCCAATTAAGATCATCACCCAATATTCGACGGGTAGCGCCATGAGAATCCACTCGCAGTCGAACATAAGTGCTAGAAACATATCTTCCGACTTGCGGCAGCAACCTGGGGACTACCAGAGGATTGACGTCCATATACTCAGCCAGCAGGTCAACATCGTCTAGCTCATCTTCCCACGAACTACCGGCCTCATCTCTTTTCCGTTTCAGAAACGACTCAAACATCTGAAGCATCAAGTGCCTCTCGTAATTGACAATCTCCATTGGTATCGGATTGAAGAGCACGTCTTCCCCATTCAAGAAGAACCTAAGCTCCTCAGAGTCGCGATACACGCGAACCATCTTTCTTGCGTATGCGTAAAAGGAAGCTGAGTATTCAACAGGCGCCGTCTTGCTCTTGTGAGCAGAGTCGTATGGCTGACTGCTCACGCCGAGCTGATCGACCCAGCGGAAGATTGTACTCTTGCCCGTTGCATTCTTGCCCACCAGCAACGTTACCTTACTTAGAGGGACAACCGTGTTGGTCACGAATACCGGATTCTCTCCGATTTCGAGCTTCTCGAGGCGATGAAGGGGAAGCCCTTCATTCTCAGCTGCGATCCGGGCCTCATGCTCATCGCGGAAGCTGCGTAGCAATCTGGCTGGGAACTTGTCGCCCCGATTGGCATCAACGACTCGGGCATGCAGGGCACATAGCCATATCCCGTTCTCTACGGATTGTCGCTCGTCCCCTGACAAGCCTCCCGCACCACGGGGGCCATCTGCAGATGCGCTAAAAATATGAGACGCTGACCCGGTCATCGACGAATCACCAGAGCCTGCTCCAGGGCCAATAGTAATCTTATCGCAACCCGAGAATGCGCAACGGTAGCCCGAGCGGGCGGCTATCTTGCGCCTCGTTCCTGCGTCGAATTTTGCGGCCATTACCTATTCCCGTTCTCACGGACGGCGGATATCAGGTAACCAGATCACTCAAGAGACGGTAGACAGCCCACAGAAGTACGGCAGCCTGAACAACCACGACGAAGCCCTGAATCTGAGCCCACTTCACAAAGCTACGTGCTGACGCAGCAAAGTCACCCGACTGAGCCTTCGCCAAGCTACGCCTTACAAACCACTTGAGCGGTGGAAACATTGCCTTCTCCAACTCTCCAAAAACTATCTTGAAGTCGAGATCGAACTCAGCAAACTTCTCACCGATCTCACGCCCAGCGGCGGAAGCTTCGGCTGCGCCTCGAAGTACTGTGGCAATGTACTTCTCGACAAGTCCAAGCACCACTGCGATCAAGAACAGCCTACCGGCTGCCCTCAAGGCAATGACGGGCAAGTGTGCCTGAAGCGAGCCCACATTGCTGATAAGGAATACCAGGGCCGCCGCGAATCCCCCCAGCAGCCAACTTGAGAAGCTATCCAGCGAAGCACTGCACTTGCCTGCCGCCTCCGATAGGAGTGCGCTCGCCAAGACCTTCTCGTGTACGTCCTCAGTGTCGCTCATGGTTCAGATGCCCTTTCTCCGCCCAACGTCGAGTTCCGCTCCTGAAGGCACCAGCCGCTTGGTACCGAGTACGAGGTGAGTGGTACCCTACCCCCTTCTTCTGGTGCCGGACTGGCGGCTCGGAGTGTGGTTCACACGAGAGAACAGGCTGCGCCAGGATCAGAGACAATCCCGTTTATCGGGCTCCACGTCAGGAGCCTTCTCTAGAACCGCCAACAACTTTTCTCGGCTGCCGCGCTTGGCCCGCTCCCTCAGGTAGTCAACCGTCCTGAGCGTCGCAACTTTCTCCGCCACCGCCATAGTGACGAAATGGTCCATCGAGACGCCCTCCTGTGTTGCGACAGTCGCCGCTTGCTCGTGGAGTGACTCGGAGAGGTGTACGCTAATTCTGCTCATGGGACGACTCCTATTGTGTGCAGCAGCTGCCCAGGTGTGACGATAGCGACCCCGAACTTCTCGGAGCCCCTGAAGTCACGTTGATTGTATGTCACGACGTAACCACACTGGGCCTTTACGGCCAGTTCCAGAAGAAGCTCGTCTTTGGGGTCGCGGAGGAAGGGGCGCCAGAGGAAGAAGATCTCGTGAGGCGCCGCGAGCGCGCAAATGGCGTCGATCAAGTCGCCGACATCCTCTGGCGTGAGGCCAAGCTCCGGTGCTGCCGCAGTAGCACGTCTTCGTATTCGAGAACCAGCGGCACTGACATGTGGACCTCGAATAGGCCGGTACCGATCAGGGAGAGCAGCTTCGATGCCGCGCCTCGGCGAGAGCGCTGGGCCGAGATGATGACATTGGTATCGATAACGATCTGAGGTGTGGACACCTTGGACATCTTGGTCAGCCTCAGCTTCGGAAGCATTCAGTCAACCAACTCGCAGGGGGCGCCCAGCTGGTGATTCGCCGGCAGCACCCCGGCGAATCGCCTCGTCGAGTTCTTCCTCGCTCCGCGCCCGCTCCTCGGGGCCGAAAAGACCCCGTGCGTCGCAAGATCAAGGGTGGCAGCCTCTACCCACACCCGGCCGGATGGGCCTTTGCGGAATTCCAGCCGGTCCCCCCGATGCACTCCGAGATGTTCCCGGATCTCTTTGGGCAAGGTCAGCTGGGCTTTGCTGGTCAAGGTAGCTATCGACATCTCCCTACGATATCACCTCCATCCTTACCTGTCGCCGGGAGCTGAAGCCCGAGACTACCGACGAGATCACCAGCCACCCGGCAGCACTTCTCACGACGCCTGTCGGGGAATCTGCCCTCCATCTGCCGCGGATATGACAGCCGTCATAAGGCCAACTTCGTCCTCGACCTAATCTCCTTCTAGATCAGGAGATAAGGAAGTCAACAATTGTTTTCGATGACGGCAAGCTATGCCATGAGAGCCCTCAGCCACTTGGCGCAAGCCTACGGGTGCGGACCCTTGCCGGGTCGTGATCTGGCCGAACAGGCCGAGATCCCGGTGAGCTACCTGGCGAAGATCCTGCTGGTGCTCAAGCGAGCCGGGTTCGTCAAGACCACCCGCGGTACCGGCGGTGGCTATCGCCTCGCCCAGCCGGCGAAGGGAATCTCCCTGATGCAGATAGTCGAGCAATTCGATTCTCAGAGCGCCTTCAGCGGTTGCCTGCTCTATGGCGGTCGCCCCTGCTCACCAGACTGTCCCTGCTCCGCTCATAAGCGCTGGAGCAAGGTCAAGGATACGTACTTGAGCTTTCTCGAAACGACCACTCTCGACCAGATCTCGAACCCGGCCAGCCTGCCATCGCAGCCCGGCGCGGCGCATGAGAGCAAGTAGTCGAGCCCCAGGAGGATGTCGATGGTCGGCCATCACGCCAACAGCTTAGAAACCGGGAATAGAGCGGCCCGGTGGCGCTTTCTCGCTTTCGGTCTTGCCGTCGTCTTGGCGGCTGCAATTCCGGCCCATGTGGCGGCGCAGGAAGCTGCCGAAATCTTCCGCCAGAGCTGCGTCAGCTGCCACACCATCGGCGGTGGGCGGCTGGTGGGTCCCGACCTGGCTCAGGTCAGCGAGCGTCAGGAGCGCGAGTGGTTGATCGGCTTCATCGTCGACCCCAAGGGAGTGCTCGACAGCGGCGACTCCTACGCCCTGGAGCTGAAAAGTCAGGCCGGTGGCGCGCTGATGCCGCCGGTCGCCGGTATGACCCGCCAGCGGGCCGAGGCACTGCTCGACCTGATCCTGGCCGAGTCGGCCCTGCCGGAGTCTGAATTCGCCGGTCTCGACATCGGCGACGAGCCCTTCAGCACGGTCGATATCGAACAAGGCCGGCGCATTTTTCTCGGTGCCAGACACTTATCGAACGGTGGCCCGCCCTGCCTCTCATGCCACACCGTGGGCAGCCTCGGAGCCCTCGGCGGCGGCCGCCTCGGTCCCGACCTGACCCGGGTTTACGAGCGTCTGCAAGGGCGCAAGGGCCTGGCCTCCTGGCTGTTGGCACCAGCCACCGAAGTCATGCGGCCGGTCTATGCCGAGCAGCGCTTAACCAACGAGGAGATCCTGCCGCTGGTGGCCTTCCTCGAAGACCAGGCGCGCCATGGTAGCGAGGATCCCGGTACTTCCCAAATCACATTCCTGCTGTTGGGCTTGGCTGGCGCGGCGATCGCTTTGGTCCTCGCCGATGCCATTTGGCGGCGGCGTTTCCGCGGCGTACGCCGGCAATTGGTCCGAGGTGAGCGATGAAGATAAAGACTAACAACCCATGGATCCAAGACGAGGTGGACCCTCAGTCCCGCGGCTGGGAGGAGTTCTACCGCAATCGCTGGCAGCACGACAAAGTGGTGCGTTCCACCCATGGCGTCAATTGCACCGGCGGCTGTACCTGGCAGATCTACGTCAAGAACGGCATCGTCACCTGGGAGATGCAGGGGCTCGATTACCCCCTCTTGGAGCCCAGCCTGCCGCCCTATGAGCCGCGCGGTTGCCAGCGGGGCATCTCTTTCTCCTGGTACCTCTACAGTCCGCTGCGGGTAAAGTATCCCTACGCCCGCGGCGCCCTGCTCGACCTCTGGCGGGCGGCGCGGCAGCGCCACGAGGACCCGGTGGACGCCTGGAAGAGCTTGGTTTCTGACCCTGAGTCGCGGCGCCGCTACCAGCAGGCGCGGGGCAAGGGGGGCTTCCGCCGCACCGATTGGGACACGGTGCTCGAGCTGATGGCGGCGGCCAATGTCCACACCATCAAGGAGCATGGACCCGATCGGGTGACCGGTTTCTCGCCGATCCCGGCGATGTCGATGATCAGCTACGCCGGTGGCTCGCGCTTCTTGCAGCTGTCGGGTGGCACCTCGCTGTCGTTCTACGACTGGTACTGCGACCTACCCAACGCCTCGCCTGAAACCTGGGGCGAACAGACCGATGTGCAGGAATCAGCCGATTGGTACAACGCCAAGTTGCTGGCGGTGATGGGCTCGAACCTCAACATGACCCGCACTCCGGATTGTCACTTCGCCGCCGAGGCGCGGCACAACGGCACCAAGATGTGGGTGTTCTCACCGGACTTCTCGCAGGTCGCCAAATTCGCCGATGAATGGGTGTCGATCAACGCCGGCCAGGACGGCGCTTGGTGGATGGCGGTCAATCATGTGCTGCTCAAAGAGTTCCATCACGAACGCCAAGAAGAGAGCTTCCTCGACTACACCAAGCGCTTCACCGACTCCCCCTACTTGGTGGAACTGAAGGCCGAGAATGGCCCTTCCGGCAAGATACTGCGGGCTGGCCAGATGCTGCGCGCCAATCGCCTGGCACCCTACAAAGAGGTCGAAAATGGCGACTGGAAGTTCCTCATGTGGGATACGTCCGGTGAGCCACGGATGCCGATGGGCAGCTCGGGTTTTCGCTGGGGCAAGAAAGGGCAGTGGAATCTCAAGCTCGAAGATGGACTGACCGGCAAACCCATCGACCCAGAGCTGAGCTTCCTGGAGCAGCCCGAAGACGTGCTGCAAGTCCGCTTCGATGATTTCGGCCAGGGCGAGAACTTGTTGCGCGGCGTGCCGGTGCGCTACCTCGAAACCGCCGACGGCGGCAAGGTCGCTGTGACCACCGCCTACGACCTGCTGATGGCCCAATACGGCGTCTCTCGCGGTCTCGAAGGTGCCTACCCGGCGGACTACGACGACGACGCTCCCTACACCCCGGCCTGGGCCGAGAAGTACACCGGCATGAGCCGCGCCATGCTGCTGCGCTTCGCCCGTGAGTGGGGCGAGACGGCGCTCAGGACCGGCGGCAAATGCACCATTATCATCGGCGCCGGCATCAACCACTGGTACCACGCCAACCTGATGTATCGCGCCGGCATCCACGCCCTGATGCTGTGCGGCTGCATCGGCAAGAACGGTGGCGGTCTGGCACACTATGTTGGCCAGGAAAAGCTGGCCCCCGGCGAGTCCTGGGGCGCGCTGGCCATGGGCAAGGATTGGTACGGGCCCTCGCGGCTGCAGAACGCGCCGAGCTGGCACTACGTCCACACTGACCAATGGCGCTACGAGAAGTCCTTCACCGACTACCACACGGTGCCTGAGGGCAACACCCAGGCAGGCGGCCACACCATGGACCATCAGGTCAGGGCGGTGCGCAACGGCTGGCTGCCCTTCTACCCGCAATTCAACGTCAACAGCCTCGACCTGGTCAAGCAAGCCGAAGCAGACGGAGCAAAGACCGAGGAAGAGATCTCCCAATGGTTGGTCGGGAAGCTAAAGTCGGAGGAGATTCGTTTCTCGGTAGAGGATCCCGACGCCCCTGAGAACTGGCCACGGGTTTGGTACATCTGGCGCGGCAATGCGCTGATGGCCAGCGCCAAGGGGCATGAGTACTTCCTCAAGCACTACCTCGGCACGCACACCAACACCATCGCCGAGGATATGGCCGAAGATTCGGTGACGGAGGTCAAGTGGCGCGACGCACCGGAAGGCAAGATGGACCTGGTGGTCGATCTCAACTTCCGCATGGACACCTCGGCCTTGTACTCGGACATCGTCCTGCCAGCGGCCACCTGGTACGAGAAAGCAGATCTCAACACGACCGACATGCACAGCTTTATCCACCCCCTGTCGAAGGCGGTGCCACCCTGCTGGGAGTCGAAGAGTGACTGGCAGATCTTCCGCGAGCTGGCCAAGAAGCAGTCCGAGGTCGCGGCGCCGCACTTCCCCGAGCCGGTTAAGGACTTGGTGGCGGTGCCCCTGGCCCACGACTCAGCGGCCGAGATCGCCCAAACGCATATCGCCGATTGGAAGAGCGGCGAGGTCGAGGCCATTCCGGGTAAGACCATGCCGGCCTTCAAGATCGTCGAGCGCGACTATAAAAACCTTTACAAGCAATTCTGTGCTTTCGGTCCGCTACCGCGCAAGGGCGGCCTCGGTGCCCACGGCACCCATTACCCGATCAAGGACTTCTACGACGAACTGGCCGCCCGGCAGCCCTGCCGCGAATGGCCCGAGGAAAACTACCCGTCGATCAAGGAGGACGAAGAGGTCTGCAACCTGATCCTGCAATTGGCCTCGGTCACCAATGGTGAGCTGGCCTACCGCTCCTACCGCGACATGGAGGAGAAGACCGGTCTGCCGCTGGTCCACCTGGCAGAGAAGAACCGTGGCACCAGGGTGACCTACAAGGATTTGCAGAGCCGGGTTCAAAGGCTGATCAACAGCCCCATGTGGTCCGGGCTGACCGAGAATGGCCGCGCCTACTCTCCATTCACTTACAACGTCGAGAACCTGGTGCCATGGCGCACCCTCACCGGACGTCAGCACTTCTATCTCGACCACGAGCTCTACCTTGAGTTTGGCGAGCACCTGCCGACCTACAAGCCGAAACCACTGCCCGCGCAATACGCCGACCTGACCTTCACCGAGGAGGAGCAGGCGTCGATGATGCTCAACTACTTGACCCCGCACGGCAAATGGCACATCCACTCGACTTACGGTGACAATCAACGGATGACCACGTTGTCGCGCGGCTGCGAGCCCCTGTGGCTCAATCATCAGGATGCCGCTCGGTTGCAGATCGAAGATAACGATTGGGTGGAGGTCTACAACGATCACGGCGTGGTGGTCACCCGCGCGGTGGTCTCGGCACGGATCCCGCCGGGCATCTGCATTCAATATCATTCACCGGAACGCACCCTCGGGGTGCCCAAGTCACCGCTGCGCGGCAACCGCCGTGCCGGTGGCCACAACAGCCTCACCCGGACGCGCCTGAAGCCCAACCTGATGGCTGGCGGCTATGGCCAGTTCACGTTCCATTTCAACTATTGGGGTCCCACCGGCTGCAATAGAGACACCCACATCTTGGTACGCAAGCTGCCTGAGCTGAACTGGTAAAGAGCGCGGAGGAAGTAAAGATGGATGTTCGTTCACAAGTTTCGATGGTCTTTCACTTGGACAAGTGTATCGGTTGCCACACTTGTTCGATCGCCTGCAAGAACGTCTGGACCGACCGCCGCGGTACCGAGTACATGTGGTGGAACAATGTCGAGACCAAGCCGGGTACCGGCTACCCGACGGCCTGGGAAGACCAGGATAAGTACCAGGGTGGCTGGGAGGTCAAGAACGGCAAAGTGCAGCTCAAGTCGACCGGGCCGGCACGGGTGGTGGGCAATATCTTCCACAACCCGCACCAGCCGTCGATGGACGACTACTACGAGCCCTGGACCTACGACTACCAGAACTTGTTCAACGCGCCAGAGGGCGACGACCAGCCGGTAGCCCGGCCGATCTCGATGGTCACCGGCGAGCCGGTAGTGATCGACGCCGGTCCGAATTGGGACGACGACCTCAGCGGTTCTGAGATCTACGCCAAGAACGACCCCAATCTGGACGGACTCAACGAGGAGCAACGGCAGCAGCTGGCGGCGGTCGAGCGGCTGGTGTTCTTCTACTTTCCGCGCATCTGCAACCACTGCTTGAACCCGTCTTGTGTCGGCTCTTGCCCCTCGGGAGCGCTTTACAAACGGGGCGAAGACGGTATCGTGCTGATTGATCAGAAACGCTGCCGGGCGTGGCGTTCGTGCATCGCCGCCTGTCCCTACAAAAAAACTTTCTACAACTGGCAGACCGGCAAGTCCGAGAAGTGCATCCTGTGCTATCCACGGCTTGAGACCGGTCAGGCACCGGCTTGCTTCCACTCCTGTGTCGGCCGCATCCGCTACCTCGGCGTGCTGCTCTACGACGCCGACCAAATCGAGCCCGCCGCGGCGCGGCCCGACGAGGAGCTGGTCGAAGCACAGCGGGAGATGATTCTCAATCCGCACGACCCGGAAGTAATTGCCGCGGCGCGCAAGAACGGCATCCACGACGATGTGATCGATTCGGCACAGAAGTCGCCAGTCTACCGCTTCGTCAAGGAATGGCAGATTGCGCTGCCACCGCATGTCGAATACCGCACTTTTCCGATGCTCTTCTACGTACCACCGATGTCGCCAGTGCAGGCCAGCCGCCACGGCGACCTGGTGGACCACGTCAGCGGCAATCTGTTTCACGACATCGACGAAGCGCGGTTGCCGGTTGAGTACCTGGCCAACATTTTCGGCGCCGGCCACGAAGGCAAGGTGCGCTACGCCCTGCGCAAGCAGAAAGCCGTACGCCTTTACCGCCGCTCGGTGACGGTCGGTGATATCGACGAAGCCACCGCCGCCCGCGCCCTGCGCGAAGCCCACTGCACGGTGGCAGAGGCAGAGGATATCTACCGCCTGACTTCTTTGTGTACCTTCGACGACCGCTTCGTGATCCCGCCGATGCACCGCGAAGAAGCAATCGAGATGATGAAAGATCCGCACGAGGCCAAGGCTGAGACCGGATTCGGATTCGTCGAGGGACCGCGGAGGGGGCTATGAATCACCGCGAGCTGAATACCACCGGCTGGCAAGGGCTCAACACTCTCGGCCGGCTATTGATCTATCCCGTGGGCGACTTTACCGAGCGAACCGCCAAATGCCGGCAACAGTTGGCATGCCAGGGCGAGAGCAAGGTGCTAGAGCTGCTCGCGCCGGCCCTCGAGGCGCTTGAGCAGTTCTCGCTGCACGAACACGAAGAGCTCTACACCCAGACCTTTGACCTCAACCCGGTATGTACGCTGGAGGTCGGCTGGCACCTCTACGGCGAGCAGTACGAGCGCGGCCGCTTCCTGGTCCGCGCTCGCGAGTTGCTCACCGCTGTCGGTCAGGACGAAGGCGGCGAGTTGCCCGACTTCCTACCCTCACTACTTGGCGCGCTACCTCGCCAAGGGGAGAGTGAGGCGATCGACCTGGCCGCCTACCTGGTGCCGGCAGTGAGGAAAATGTGTGAAGCACTGACCGACAAAGATCCTGAAAACCCCTACAACACCATTCTCCTCGCCGTCCTCCAAGGGCTCGAAACACGGGTGCCCGGCGACGCGGTAGAGAAAGTCGAGGACCGCTATCGGCCGCATTTGCGCGCACGGAAGCAGGATCTCGTACAGCTAGGCTCTTTTGCTCAAGGCTCCGCCAACGGGTGCTCTGCCAACCGGGGACCGCAATGAGCTGGACTAGCCAAATGGATACTTTCTGCTTCGCCATCCTGCCCTACCTGGCACTGGCGCTTTTCTTTGGCGGCACCATCTTCCGCTACCGGACGCAGGCGTTTTCGTATTCGAGCCTGTCGTCGCAGTTTCTTGAGAATCGCCATCACTTCTGGGCGATGGTGCCCTTTCACTACGGCATTCTCACCGTGTTGATCGGCCACATCGTCGCTTTCCTGATCCCGCGGCAGATCTTGCTGTGGAATGCCAAACCGCTACGGCTCTACATCCTGGAGGTCTCGGCGCTAGTCTGTGGCCTGTTGTCGGTCGTCGGCCTGCTAGCCATCGTCCAGCGGCGGCTGAGTGCCAAGAAGGTGCGGATCATCACCACCCCGGCCGACTGGATGCTCTATCTGCTACTGGCGATGCAGCTGGCCTCCGGGGTCTACGTCGCCCTCTTCTATCCCTGGGGCTCCTCATGGTTCGCCGCCTCGGCAGCGCCCTACCTGTGGTCGGTGGTGCGATTGCAACCCGACATCAGCTATCTGGTGGCCATGCCTTGGGCGGTCAAGCTACACATCATCAACGCTTTCGTAGTAGTCGGATTCTTCCCCTTCACCCGCCTGGTGCATGTGCTGGTAGTACCCAATCCCTATCTGTGGCGTAAACGCCAAGTGGTGCGGTGGAATGCTGATCCGCGAGCGCTGGCGAGGAAAAGAGGATGAGCGAGAACAAGGGCGCAATCAGAGTGCTGATCCTCAACACTCTGGCCTTCACGGTCTGCTTCGCTTGTTGGATGACCAACGGCGTGCTGATCACATTCTTGATCGAGAACGGCATGTTCAGCTGGAGCCAATCGCAGATTGGCTGGCTGATCGGTATCCCGGTCCTGACCGGCGCCATCACCCGGTTGCCGGTGGGCATCCTGACCGACAAATACGGCGGGCGCATCGTCTACACCGTGCTGATGCTGGTGGCAGCAGTGCCGATGTACTTGCTGAGCGAGGCTTCCACCTACGGCCACTTTGTCGCCGCCAGTCTCGGCTTTGGCCTCACCGGTGCTTCCTTTGCCGTCGGCATCGCCTACACCTCGGTGTGGTTCTCGAGGGAACGCCAAGGCACTGCGCTGGGTATCTTCGGCGCTGGCAACGCCGGTGCCGCCTTGACCAGCATGGGAGCTCCTTTCCTGCTCCGCCGGCTGACCGCGGACGGCGAAAATATCGACGGCTGGCGCACCATGCCGAAGCTCTACGCCGGCGCCTTGGTAATCACCGCGATTATTTTCTTCCTGCTAACCGTGTCGAAGAAAGTTGACGACAGCCACATCACCAGCTTCAGCCAGCGGCTGGCACCGCTCAAGCACCTGCGGGTGTGGCGCTTTGGTCTCTATTACTTTCTAGTCTTCGGTGGCTTCGTCGCTTTGGCCCAGTGGCTGATCCCCTACTACGTCAACGTCTACCTGATGCCGGTCACCGTAGCTGGCCTGATGGCCGCGATCTTCACTCTGCCCTCGGGCGTGATCCGCGCCTTGGGGGGCTGGATGTCCGACCACTGGGGTGGCCGAGTGGTGATGTTCTGGGTGCTCGGCATCTGTCTCGGCGCTTTCCTGCTGCTCAATGTGCCACGGATGGACATCGAGTCACCGGGCAAAGGGGTGATGGCTCGCAGTAGCGGGGTGGTGACCAGCGTCACCACTGAGGAGATCGTCGTCGATGACAAGTCTTATGCCATGCGGGCGATGCCCGAGGGCTGGATCGATCAGCGTGATAGCGGCGTGGCGGTCCTACCCACCGCCGCATTCTGGCAAGAGCCGGTGGTCGAACTAGGTGAGATGGTCAACAAGAAACAGCTGTTGGCCAAGGGGGTCACCCACATTTTTTTCCAGGCCAATGTGTGGATCTTCACCGGCCTTGTGTTCATCGTCGGCATCATGATGGGGATCGGCAAGGCCGCGGTCTACCGGCTGATTCCGGACTACTTCCCTAACGATGTCGGAGTGGTGGGAGGCATCGTCGGGGTGATGGGGGGCCTGGGGGGCTTCGTCTGCCCGATCCTTTTCGGCTACATGCTGCAGTGGACCGGCATCTGGACTACTTGCTGGATCTTCTTCACCGTTCTTGCCACCATCTGCTTCTTCTGGATGCAGTGGGTGGTACGAGAGATCCTGCGCGACCAGGCACCAACTCTGCACCGTGAGATCGAACATCCCGACGCCCGCGACCAAGATTACGGTTGGCAGAGGGGCTAGGAGAGGTCATGGGTCACCGCATCACCACTCTCTTGTTGCTGGTCGGCGTCGCCTTGGCCGGTCTCACTTTGGTGCCCCGGTTAGGCGGCTTGCGCCTGCCCGGCAATCATCAAGGATTCGAGCCAGTGCAGCCGATCGCCTACTCCCACCGGCTGCACGCCGGGGAACTGTCGATCGACTGCACCTACTGCCACTCCGGGGCAGAGCGCAGCCGTCACGCCGGCATCCCGCCGGCCGACACTTGCATGAACTGCCACCGCCTGGTCACTTCCTCGCGCAGTGCCGTGCGGGCAGAGGAAACACTGGCCGAAAAGGAGGGCCGTCAGCCCAATCGGGTCATCAGCCCCGAGCTGGCCAAGCTCTACACCGCCCTTGGCTTGGGCGAGGACCTGGAGCCGCGATCGGACCTCGAACCGCGGCCGATCGAGTGGCAGCGAATCCACCAGCTGCCCGATTTCGCCATCTTCGACCATCGCCCGCACCTGGCCGCCAACCTAGAGTGCCAGAGCTGCCACGGGCCGATCGAGGCCATGGAGCGGGTGCGCCAGGTCGAGAGCCTGTCGATGGGTTGGTGCCTCGATTGCCACCGCGACCCCACCGCCACCGGCCTCGGCGCCAAGGTCGAGGCGGCGTCGGTCGATTGCGTGACTTGTCACTACTAGCGCCCATGACTCGTGAAGGAACGTGAAGGATACGATATGTCGCACCGAGATCCATCCACCCCAAGCAGCTGGCAAAACCTGGATGAGCTGCGCCCTGAGTCGCTGGCGGTCGACCCTGCCGAGCGCCCCAAGGCGGCGGCCCTGGCGGTCGACCGGCGTGATTTTCTCAAGGCCAGCGGCTTCTCGCTGGCGATGAGTCTGGCCGCCGGCTGTCAGCGGACGCCGGTCGAGAAGGCGATCCCTTTCCTGGTCCAACCCGAGGAAGTCGTTCCCGGGCGGCCACTGTTCTATGCTTCGACCTGCGCCGGCTGTACTGCTGGTTGTGGGGTGTTGGTGAAATGCCGCGACGGGCGACCGATCAAGATCGAAGGAAATGCCGAACATCCGCTATCCAAGGGCGGCCTGTGCGCCGTCGGCCAGGCCGCGCCGCTCGGCCTCTACGATGCTCATCGCCTCAGCGGCCCACTTAAAGGCGGAGCGCCAGCAGACTGGGACGAGGTCGACCGGCAAATCAGTCAACAGCTCGATCGCCTGGCGGCGACCGGTGGCAGAGTCCGCCTGCTGACCGAGACCCTCAACGGTCCTACCGAACAGGGGGCGACCGACCGCTTTCTGAGTCGCTTCGCCGATGCCGAACATGTGGTCTACGACCCGCTGTCGCGGTCGGCGATCGCCCAGGCCCACCGCTACTCTGACGGCAAGGCGCTGTTACCGCGATATCGGTTTGATCGGGCTGAGGTGATCGTCAGCTTCGCCGCAGACTTCCTTGGCACCTGGATCTCACCGGTGGAGCACACCGCCGGCTACCGTTCTGGACGCGATCTGCAAGGCAAGCCACCACGGCTCTCCCATCATGTGCAGATCGAAGGCCGTCTGTCGCTGACCGGCAGCAACGCTGACCGGCGCATGGTCAAATCACCGGCGGAGATCAGCGCCCTGTTGCAAGCGCTCGCCACGGCGGTCGAGCAGCATTCTGGAGGAGGCCATGGCACGCGCGACAGTCACAGCAGCGGCGCAGGTCATGCTGAGCTGGCCAGCGAGCTGGCGGACCGCCTTTGGCAGGCAGCTGGAAAGTCATTGGTGGTCTGTGGCAGTCAGCACCTGGCCGACCAGGTGGCAACGCGACGGATCAACCAGCTGCTGGGCAACTACGGCTCGACCCTCGATATCGAACAGCCTTCGCGGCAAAAGCTGGGCGACGACCTACGGCTCACCGAACTGATCCGAGATCTCACCGTTGGCGCCATTGACGCTCTGCTGATCCGCGGTGTCAACCCGGTCTACGATTTGGCTGGCGACCCACGGCTGGCCACTGCCATCGCCGAGGTGCCGCTGGTGGTGTCGTTCGCCACCCACCGCGACGAGACCGCCCGCCTGGCGGCCTTCGTCTGTCCCGAACTTCACCCGCTTGAAAGCTGGCGCGACGCCGAGCCGGTAGCTGGCTTGGTGAGTGTCACCCAACCCACGATCCGGCCCTTGGGAGAAAGTCGCGATTTCATCGCCAGCCTGGCCCGGTGGACAGGCGAACCGGCCACCGCCCGCGAACAGATGCGCCGCACCTGGCAGCAGCAGATCTTCCCGCGGCGGCGGGCTGAGGCGGCGAGTGATTTTGAACGCTTCTGGGATCAATCAGTTCACGATGGTTTCGTCAAACTCGAGGCGGCGCTCGCGCCGACCGCCGTGGCCGAGCTGGTAGCGAACCCGGAGCTTGCCAGCAGCCCGCTAGCCCCCAGCTCGACCGAGGCCGGTGTCTTCACCTTGCTGCTTTACCCCAAGGTGGCGCTGTTGGATGGCCGCCACGCTGAGAATCCCTTCCTGCAAGAGCTGCCCGACCCGATCACCAAGGTGGTATGGGACAACTACGCCAGTCTGTCTCCCCGTGCCGCCGACGAGCTGGGGGTTGCCCAAGGCGATGTGGTGCGGCTGCGAGCCGAGGACGAGAACGGAGACGAGGCGGCGGAATTGGAGCTGCCGGTGTTGGTGCAGCCGGGGCAGCACGACCGGGTGGTGGCGGTGGCCCTGGGCTACGGCCGGGTCGGCACCGAGCGCTTTTCCGACGTGGGCCCGCGCTGGCTAGAGGGCCGGCCGACGGTAGCCCCCGGCGAGCAGGTCGGCGGCAATGCCGCCACCCTGGCGACCCCCACCATGGGTCAGCGCCTGAGCCACCGCGAGGGGGTTCGCCTGGAGTCCACCGGCGGTCGTCATCCGCTGGCCTCTACCCAGAGCTACCACTCGCTGGACATGCCGAGCGGCCTCGAACCGGCCTCCGGGGAACCACGGCCAATCGTCCAAGAGACCGTGCTGGCGGCCTACCAGGCCGACCCCGGCGCCGGTGCCCCCCACGCTCACCACATCGAAGGCGATCTGTGGCCCGAGCACGAGTACGAGGGTCACCACTGGGGCATGGCGATCGACCTCAACGCCTGCACTGGCTGCTCGGCCTGCACCCTCGCCTGCCAGTTGGAAAACAACGTGCCGGTGGTGGGTAAGGACGAGGTGGCCCGGCGCCGCGACATGCATTGGCTGCGGCTCGACCGCTACTACCGCGGCGATCCCGAGGCGAGTGAATCGCTCAACATCGTCCATCAGCCGATGCTCTGCCATCACTGCGACAACGCCCCCTGCGAGACGGTCTGTCCGGTGCTGGCCACGGTACACAGCTCAGAGGGGCTCAACCAGCAGGTCTACAACCGCTGTGTCGGCACCCGCTACTGCGCCAACAACTGTCCCTACAAAGTGCGGCGCTTCAATTGGTTCAATTATCCGCATACCGACTTGATGCAGAACCTGGCTCTCAATCCCGATGTGGTGGTGCGCTCGCGCGGGGTGATGGAGAAGTGCTCCTTCTGCGTGCAACGCATCCAGGCGGCCAAGCAGGAAGCCAAACAGCAGCGCCGTGAGCTGCTCGATGGCGATATCCAGCCGGCCTGTCAGCAGAGCTGCCCGGCGCAAGCCATTACTTTTGGCGATCTCGCCGACCCGCAGAGCCAGGTGGCTCAGCAGGTGGCGGATCCGCGCCACTACCGGCTGCTCGAAGAGCTCAATGTGCGGCCCTCCGTGGGCTATTTGCGGCGAGTCCGACATCGCCACCAGGATCAGGAGACTCACCATGGCTGATCATTCCGGCGCCATTGTGTCGACACCCGGCGTGGCAGTACCCGGCGCGGCAAGGCTGCGCCCGCCGCTGATCGCCGGCGGCAAGTCGCTGGCGGAGGTGACCGCTGATATCAGCCGGCCCCTAGAACGCCGCGCCGGTCCCCTGTGGTGGGCCGCTTTCTTGCCCTCCCTGGCTTTCTTGTTGCTCGGCGCGGTGGCGGTGACCTACCAGATCCGCACCGGCATCGGCACTTGGGGGCTCAACAAGACCGTCGGCTGGGCTTTCGACATCACTAACTTCGTTTTCTGGGTCGGCATTGGCCATGCCGGTACGCTGATCTCGGCGGTGCTCTTCCTGCTCCGCCAGCGCTGGCGTACCTCGGTCAATCGTTCCGCCGAAGCGATGACCCTCTTTGCCGTGATGTGCGCCGGGCTGTTCCCGATCATCCACATGGGCCGACCCTGGCTAGCCTTCTGGATGCTGCCTTACCCGAACGCGCGGGGTTCCTTGTGGGTCAACTTCCGCTCGCCGTTGCTGTGGGATGTGTTCGCCATTAGCGTCTACTTCATCATCTCAGCGACGTTCTGGTACCTCGGCCTGATCCCCGACCTGGCAACCTTGCGCGATCGCCTGAAGAAGGGCCGGCGGCAGCGCTTGTTCGCCTTCGCCAGCATGGGCTGGAGTGGTTCGTTCAAAACCTGGCAGCGCTACGAGCTGGTCTATCTCCTGCTCGCCGGGCTGGCAACGCCGCTGGTGTTGTCGGTGCACTCGATTGTCAGCTTCGACTTTGCCACCTCGATCTTGCCCGGTTGGCATACCACCATCTTGCCGCCTTACTTTGTCGCCGGGGCGATCTTCTCCGGCATGTCGATGGTGCTGACTTTGATGATCATCGCCCGCAAGACGATGCGTCTCGACGATTACTTGACCGACAACCACATCGACTCGATGACCAAGCTGGTGCTGGTGACTTCGCTGATGGTCGGCCTGGCCTACACCACCGAATTCTTCACCGCTCTGTTCTCGGGCAACGAGTACGAGCGCTTCGCCTTCCTCAACCGTGCCCTGGGCCCCTTCGCCTGGGCCTACTGGATCATGGTGAGTTGCAACGTGCTGGTACCGCAACTGTTCTGGTTCCGCCGGCTGCGGCGCAACTTGCTGGTGGTGTTCATCGCTTCGATCTTGATCAACGTCGGCATGTGGTTCGAACGCTTTGTGATTATCGTCATCTCCCTGTCGCGAGATTTCCTGCCCTCGAGTTGGGCCAGCTATTCACCGACCTGGGTCGAGCTTGCCACCCTGGCCGGTAGCTTCGGCCTGTTCTTCACCTGCTTCCTGCTCTTCTGTCGCTTCCTGCCAATGATCGCCATGGCGGAAGTCAAAGGAGTGTTGAAGTCATGAGTAAAGAAGTCATGTTTCATCCCCATCCTTTACATCGGCATCTCGTCAGTATCTTCGACAACGAGACTGATCTGCTGGCGGCGGTGGACCACCTGCACCGCGAGGGGCTCACCATCGCCGATATTCAGACCCCCTACCCGGTTCACGGCTTGGAGCGGGCAGCTGGCCTGCGCCGCAGCCGCCTGGGCTGGGTGTGCGCTATCGCCGGTCTGTCGGCGGCAGTGGCCATGCTCGGCTTCCAGACCTGGGTGTCGGCGGTTTCCTGGCCAATCAATGTGGGCGGCAAACCATTCGCCTCGACCCCGGCCTTCGTGCCGGTGATGTTCGAAGTCGGCGTGCTGGTGGGCGGACTCAGTTCGGTGCTGGCCCTATTCATCTCCAGCCGCATGTTCCCCGGCAAGAAAGCCAAACTGGCGGCGCCGGGAGTCACCGACGACCGCTTCGTGGTGGTGCTTGAGCTGGCCAATGTTGAACACACCCGCGCTCGGGCGGTGGAACTCTGCCACCAGCACAACGCGGTGCGAGTGGAAGACCCAGCACCGCTGGGAGGTCAGCGATGAGTGGCACAATAGCGCTCAACCGCCTTCTGGTGATCGTGCTCGCGGCGCTGATCGCCCTGAACTGGGGGCTGGCCAGGGATAGCAGCGAACGGGGGGTGGAGTTCATGCCCGAGATGGCGCGAGCGATCCCCGCCGAGTCCTACGCCGCCAACGCGGTCTTGGCCAACTCGATGACCTTGCAGCAACCGCCGGCTGGAGCCATCGCCAGGGGCTGGCTGCCGCTGCATTTGACCGCGTCGCCAGCAGACGCCCTGCGCGCCAGCCAGGAACTCAGCAACCCGTTCACAGGCGATGACCCAGCTGGCGTAGAGCGTGGTGAGTCAATCTTCGCCCGCTATTGCGTGCTATGCCACGGACCCAGCGGCGAGGGAGACGGACCGGTGGCCCAACGCGGCTTTCCGGCGCCACCCTCATTGCTCGACGCCCACGCCCAAGCGATGGGCGATGGCCAGCTCTTCCACATCATCACCTTCGGTCAAGGCAACATGCCGGGCCACGCCGCGCAACTCGACCGCGCCGACCGCTGGCGGGCGGTGCTCAGGATTCGCCAGCTGCAAGCCGCCGCCGGCCCGGCACCGGATGCCACCGTCAATATCGCCGCCACGACCGACGAAACCGTCTCTGGAGACCAGCCATGATCGCCGAGTCTCGACTCGTCACGGCGAGCCGTACCGAGCGCTCCTTGTGGCAGCCGCTCACCATCGCCGGCCTGGTGTTGTTCATCGGTGGTGCCATCCTGACTCCGGATCGCCTCGGGCCAAGCCTGCTGCTCTATGGTTATGGGTTGCTCGGTCTGGCGATTGGTGGTCTCTACTTCTTGGCCATTCACTACGCCACCACCGCCGGTTGGGCGACCGCTTTCAAACGGGTGCCGGAGGCTCTGACCAGCCTCGCACCGATCGCCCTGCTGTTGATCCTGGCGGCTTTCGTGACCGGTTCGACGGTGCTCTACCCCTGGCTTCGTGAAGGCGCAGAAGCGGCTTCCCTGACCCCCTTCAAGGCACGCTGGTTGAGCCCACTGTGGTTCTTCGGCCGCGCCACAATCTACGCCGTCGTGTTGATCACTTGCGGCGCTGCTCTGCGGCGCCACTCATTGGCCCAAAACCAGGACCGGAATCCAGCCCACACCGCGAGTTGCCGCCGACTGGCCGTGGTCTTTCTACTCGCTGGCTCGTTTACCGTCTGGCTAGCCTCCTTCGACTGGATCATGGCGATCGAGCCGCATTGGTACAGCACCCTTTTTGGGGTCTACAACTTCGCCGGTCACTTCACCGGTGGGCTAGCAGCGATCATCCTGGTGGTGATCGCTCTGCAACGCCGTGGTGCCCTGCCGGGGGTCACCAGCGACCACCTCCACGATCTTGGCAAGCTGCTCTTCGCCATGAGCACCTTCTGGATGTACATGTGGTTCAGCCAAGCGATGTTGATCTGGTACAGCAACATCGCTGAGGAAGCTATTTACTTCAACATCCGGCTGGCCAATGGCTGGCGCCCACTGTTCATCGCCAACGTGCTGCTCAACTGGGGGATACCTTTCCTAGTGCTGCTGTCGCGGCGCGCCAAGCGCAGCTCGACGGTGATGGTGCGTATTGCCCTGGTGGTGCTGGCCGGACGCTGGCTCGACCTTTACTTGATGATCTATCCGCCGCTCACCAGCGGGCCGGTGGTCGGCCTGTTGGAGGTAGGCGGCGCGCTCGCTCTACCGGGTCTTGCAGGCTTCCTGATCTGGCGCTGGTTGGAGCGAGTCCCAGCGCAGCCGAGCGGCGATCCCTATCTGCAAGAAAGCCTCCACCTTCACCAATAGGAGCAGTTCGATGGAACGGCAGAATCTCCACCAGTGGGATGTCGAAGACGAGAGTTTTTGGACCAAGACCGGTCAGCGAATCGCCAACCGCAATCTGTGGATCTCGATCCCCAGCTTGCTCTGTGGTTTCGCGGTGTGGCTCTATTGGAGCATCATCACCACCCAGATGCTGGATCTTCAGTTTCCCTTCAGCAAGGGGGAGCTGTTTACCCTCAATGCCATCGCCGGTCTGACCGGTGCAACTTTGCGCATTCCGAGTTCGTTCCTGATCCGCCTAGCCGGTGGTCGCAACACCATCTTCTTCACCACCGCGTTGTTGATCCTGCCCGCCCTTGGCGCTGGCCTGGCGCTGGCCGATCCGTCCACACCGCTGTGGATGTTTCAAGTTCTGGCCGCGCTCTCGGGGCTCGGTGGCGGCAACTTTGCCTCCTCGATGTCCAACATCAGCTTCTTTTTTCCCAAGCGAGTGCAAGGCGCCTCGCTGGGTTTGAATGCTGGCCTGGGCAACCTCGGGGTCAGCATCATGCAGGTGTTGCTGCCCTGGGTCATGACCTTTTCTCTGTTCGGCGCGCTTGGCGGTAGCGGCCGGCCAGTTCCCGGTGATGCGGCGAGCACGATCTATATTCAGAATGCTGGTTTCGTCTGGGTGCCCGTCCTGGCCATCCTGGCCATCGTCGGCTTCTTCGGCATGAACAACCTGCTCACTCCCACGGTATCGCCGAAAGTCAGAGGCACCTCCGCCGCCTTGCTGCAGATCAGTAGTCTTCTCCTGGTCGCCTTCCTCACCGCCGGTTGCGGGCTCTACCTACTGCTCGGGGTCGGGCTAAGCAAGTGGATCGTCTTGCCCTTGGTGATGACCGCCACGGTCTTCCTGATGAAGCTCTTCCCCGGTGAGATCCGCCAGAGCCTCAACCGTCAGTATGCGATCTTCAACAACAAGCACACCTGGATCATGACGGTGATCTACACCATGACCTTCGGTTCTTTCATCGGTTTCTCAGCCGCCTTCCCTTTGGCCATCAAAGTGATCTTCGGCTTCTCGCACGACCCCAACGGCGCCGAGTTAGGAATCAATCCGGCAGCACCGAGCGCCTTTGCTTACGCTTGGCTCGGGCCATTGATCGGCTCTTTGATTCGCCCGGTCGGTGGCTGGATCTCAGATATGAAGATCGGCGGCGCCAAAGTCACCCAGCTGGTCACTTTGGTGATGATCGGCTCAGCCCTCGGGGTGTCTCACTTCATGGTTCAGGCTTACCGTTCCGAGACTCCAGAGCAGTACTTCCCTGGTTTCCTCACCCTCTTCCTGCTGCTCTTCGCGGCTACCGGAGTTGGCAACGGATCGACCTTCCGTTCGATGGGCGTGATGTTCAACGATGAACAAGCCGGGCCGGTGCTGGGCTGGACTTCAGCAGTTGCTGCTTACGGCGCCTTCATCATCCCCAAAGTGCTCGGCGAGCAGATCCAGCTCGGCACCCCAGAGCGCGCGCTCTACGGCTTCGCCATCTTCTACGTCGTCTGCCTGCTGCTCAACTTCTGGTACTACGCCCGCAAGGGAGCCGAGATCCGCTGCTGAGCGGCCGCCACCAACCGAGAGAAAAACGATGCGCCGAATACACCTGGTGGGCTCGAAGAATCACGGCAAGACCACCCTGCTGGTCGAGCTGATCGAAGCCGCCACCCACCGTGGCTTGCGAGTCGGCGCCATCAAACACACTCACCACGCCCACCAGCTTGACAAGCCCGGCAGTGATTCCTACCGCTTGCGCGGCGCCGGGGCGGCGCCCGCGGCCTTCGTCAGCGGCTCCGGGATAGGCGTCTTCCTGCCTTGCGAACCCGGCTCGTGCTACGACCGTTTAGAAGAGCTCTACGCCGACTGCGATCTGGTGCTCGTCGAAGGCGATCTCACCGCCCGCGCCACCACTATCGAAGTCTGGCGGGCTGCCGAGGGCAGGCCGCCGTTGGCGTTGAGTCAGAAAGGCATCACCGCGGTGGTGACTGACGATCCCCTCAACATCGACCTGCCGGTGCTACCTCGTACCGACATCGAAGGGCTTCTCGACCAAGTGCTGGTCCTGGCTGGGGTGCCAGACGTGGCTGGAGTCCGGGTCTGAGAACCTGGGGGGGGGGGACCAGGCTTGCGAAGACGGACGCTTCAAGGTGCAGTACAGCCACGGCTCTCTTGCTTACCCATTGCACGACTGTGCTCCGTTATAGTGGATGGTGGAGGCATTACCGATGGATCTACGCTACACAGCCGTTTTTGAGCAGGTCGGAGAGATGTGGATAGGCTTTGCCGAGGAGCTGCCCGGCGCCAACACTCAGGGCAAGACCCTGGAAGAAGTACGAGAAAACCTGAAAGAGGCTATTCGGCTCATCCTTGCGGCCAACCGCGACTTGGTCGAGAGGCGCAGTAAGGGCCACCGGGTGATGCGAGAGGAGCTTCTGGTGTCTGTTGGATGAAGCGCCGTCAGCTCCTCAAGCACTTGAGAAGGCACGGATGCGAGCTACTTCGCGAAGGCAGTCGCCACTCCGTCTTCTGGAATTCCGGCAATCACCAGACCAGCACTGTTCCCCGTCACACCGAGATCATCGACCTGCTCGCCAAGAAGATCTGCAAAGACCTCGGTATCCCCAAAGCCTGAGACTCTGCAAAGACCCGACAAGAAGGCACCACACCTTCTCTTTGAGCCACTCGACAACCCGCTTGCCCTCTGTACCCACTCATCGGCCTCACCGGTAGATACCAGAGCGACGAAACACTCGCGTTCTGTACAGCGTAGGGATCAGCGTCACGGCTTAAGACAGGCTGTGGTGGAAGTCTGCCAGGGTTCGAGTCTGAGGCGGCCTCAGAGAAGCGGCTGATAAGATCGGGCCGGATCCGGTCGGCTCTCGCTTGCTCTCTAGCCCGACGGCATCAGCGCCCCGTGGAAGCCTGGGCTGAGCTTCATCAGCAGGAGCTACAGGAATGCTGGGACCGCTTGCAACAGGGCCAACCTCCTCGTAGGATCGAGACTCTGCAATAAGGAGTCGAGAATGGCGCATTCTATCCACCGCGTGACATCGGTCGAGGTAATCGGTACCCATCAGCTCCGGGTGGGCTTCGAGGATGGCAACTCGCAGGAGATCGACCTCGAGCCAATTCTCAAGGGCGAACTCTATGGCCCCCTCCGCGATCCGAAGATCTTCGCCAAGGTCGCAATAGATCCTGAACTCCACACCCTCGTCTGGCCAAACGGAGCCGACTTCGACCCCGCGATGCTTCATGACTGGCCTCGACACGAGGAACCTATGCGGAATCTAGCCAGGCGATGGGCCTTGGCGAGTGCTTAAGGCCGCGGAGCAATCGCCTAGAGAATGTACCACAACCACGGATCTGCTAATGAGAAGCGCCTCACATACCACGCTGAAAATAGACTGGTTAAGATGAGTCAATTTCGACAGACTTTGATTTCCGGAACCGTTTGGATTTTGATTGCTCTCTCTGCCGCGACCCTCGGCGCTTGGCTCGACTCTCGAGGATCAGCAGACGTGCTTGGCAAGATTCTTTTCTACGGCGGAATCTTCGTCGCCACCGTCTTCTTGGTTCAGATCGTGAAGATCGTACGCTTTCATCTAGTTGGCACGCGGATGATGCGAGAAGATCCAAAAGCCTTCGCGGAGGCTGCTGCTGACTTTCGAGAAAGCGCGTCAAAGATCGACAGCGGCAGGGAAAATGCCACAGAATGCACGTCGGAGCCGAAAGCAACTCCTACCGAACATGATATCCGAGACAACAATTTCGGGAAACATTTCTATTTGATGGATTACCGTCAACACTACTCGAAATTTCTAGACGGAAGCATAGACCAGAAGCGCACACTTTCCGAATTGTTCCTGTTCCGAGGCTGGACAACACAGTTCGGGTTCAGGATCTTCAACTCACAAGAACATCTCACAGACGAAATTCTGAATAATATAGTAAATAGTGCAACCACACTTGGCGTAGGAATTTTTAATGTAACGCACGGGTTTGACCCGCAAGAAATACTTGGCAAGAAACTTATCGATTTGATCGAGAATCGCTGGCAAGCCTACGATGCAATCGTTGAAGGTTCTTCTGGCTCCTCACAGATTCCCACGGCTGCCTTGGTCGGGGCAGCCATGAGGAGATCAGATATCCACGACCCGTCAAAGTTTGTTCTTTTGTCTTCTGATTTTATGAAGCATCTTATGCAGATCAAGGACGACGCCATTGACCTTGGACTCTTCTAGCAAGTGAGCCAAGAAGAGGTGCAGTATAGGGTCGCCCGTCTCGGCCAAGGAAGGTGCCACACCTTTGTTGAGGGCCGGATCTGGCTGGAGCGCTGGAAATGGCTGGAACGCGAGCCTGAGGCAGGTCCCGAGCTGCTGCTGCTAGGATCGCCGAAGCGGCTGTCGTCTACCAGAGAAGCCGGCGCCAGGGAAGCCAATCACCGGAGACTAGCGATGGATTTTGCCAGAATTCTCAGCATCTTGGTCAGCCTGGAGAAGGAGCAAGTCGAGTACGCGATCTTCGGCGCGGTCGCATTGAACTTTCACGGCATCGTCAGAGCCACAGAGGATCTGGATCTCTTCATTCGCCCCGAAACCGAAAACATCGATCGGCTTCGCCGAGCCCTAAGAAGGGTCTACGACGACCCCAACATCGATGAGATCAGCACCGAGGATCTGCTCGGCAACTATCCTGCGGTTCGCTATTTTCCGCCAAGTTCCGCGGACGAGGACGGTTTTTTCCTCGATATCCTGACGAGATTGGGGGAGAAGGTGAGCTTCTCCGATCTCGAGATTCAGGATATCGATGTCGAGGGTGTCAAAGCGCGGGTGGTTTCGCCCCGGTCTCTCTACTGGCTCAAGAGGGACACCATCAGAGACAAAGATCGTCTCGACGCCAGCTACCTGGCGGAGAAGTTTGATCTCGAAGACGACGAAGGAGACCGCTAGTGCCAATCAAGAAATTTCGCTCCATCGAAGAGATGGACGCCGCCCGAGCGGATCTCTGGTGCGATCAAATCGGGCCAGCACTTTTTCGCCGCATTGCGCGTCTCTGGGAACGTAGCTCCCGGCTCAGCCCTCGCAAGTTCCCCAAAGGAGTCATCAAGTACCGCAATCTGGAGGAAGCACAGGCTGATCGGGAAAGGTGGCAGAAGGAACACGTTCAGCGGGTGCAGCGGGAACGGCTGGAGAACGGGACGGTGCAGGTCATTCAGGCCGGGCGGTTTGGATCTCTTAAGAGCGAATAGTGATAAGCCTCTATGAAAGCCCAACAATGAAGGCGCCACATCTTCATAATAGACCGCTAAAAATCCACTCGCTATCTGTACCCAATGGCCGACCTCATCGGTAGACACCTGAGTGACGAAACACCCGCGGACTGTACCGCGTAGGGAAGAACGTCACGGCTAGAGCCACCCGCAGAGAATCACCTACCCCGAGGAAAACCCGATATGACCAGCTCGCAGACCAGTGAACCTACTCAAAGCAGGCCGCTACGGCTATGGCCCGGTGTGGCCATCGTGACGCTGCAGTGGTTGGTCAGGTTCGTCATTCCCTTCTTCGTTCCCGCGGCTGTTCTCGCCGGAGTGCTGGGTGGACTAGTGGGTGGATTCATGATCGTCCTGTGGTGGCTGTTTTTCAGCCGGGCAGCCTGGCCCGAACGCCTGGGAGCCATCGGGCTGATGGCTGTCGCGCTATTCGCCACCTCGCGGCTACTCCACGAATCGATGGCGACGGCGGGGATGGGGGTGCTGTTCTTCATCTATGCCATCCCGGTCCTCTGCCTCGGTTTCGTGGTCTGGGCGGTGGCCAGTCGCCACCTCTCGAATAGGCTTCGACGGGCGACGATGGTCGCAACTATTCTGCTGGCCTGTGGGGTGTGGACTCTCTTCCGCACCGGCGGTATTACCGGCGAATCTGACTCAGACTTCGGTTGGCGGTGGGCACGAACGGCCGAAGAACGGCTCTTGGCCCAGGCCGACGACCTGCCAACTGCGCCCCTCACGGGTATCGAAATGCTGGCCTCGGGAGCCGACTGGCCGGGCTTTCGCGGACCCGGTCGCGACGGCATCATCCATGGCCTGCGCATCGATACCGACTGGTCAGCCTCGCCGCCGGTCGAGCTGTGGCGACGATCGATCGGGCCGGGCTGGTCCTCTTTCGCTATCCGCGGCATCCTGCTCTACACCCAGGAGCAGCGTGGCGACGACGAGGTCGTCAGTTGCTACAACGCAACCACTGGTGATCCGGTTTGGCAACACCGCGATGCGGCCCGGTTCTGGGAATCGAATGCTGGCGCCGGCCCGCGGGCGACCCCGACTCTCAGCGGAGGGCGCGTCTACACCCTCGGAGCGACCGGAATTCTCAATGCGCTGGAAGCCCACGACGGCAGCGTCGTGTGGTCGCGCAATGTGGCGACCGACACCGGCGCGGAGCTGCCGACTTGGGGCTTCTCAGCCTCGCCGGTAGTGACCGACGAACTGGTAATTGCCGCCACTGCCGGTCAGCTCGTCGCTTACGACCTCGACACCGGTGAGCGGCGCTGGTCTGGCCCGGACGGCGGCGACGGCTACAGCTCGCCACAGCTGCTGACGATCGACGAAGTGACGCAGGTTCTGCACCTGAGCGCAGCCGGTGCCACCAGCCTCGCACTAGCCGACGGCACGCTACTCTGGGAGCATCCGTGGAAGGGCTACCCCATCGTCCAGCCAGCCCTTACCGCCACCGGCGATGTGTTGATCAGCGCCAGCCAACAAAGCGGCCTCCGCCGACTCGGGGTCGCTCTGGGAACCGACGGCTGGACGGTCGGGGAAAGCTGGACCTCGATACGGATGAAGCCGTACTTCAGTGACCTGGTGGTTCACCGCGGCCATGGCTTTGGCTTCGATGGTGGCATCCTCGCTTGCATCGACCTCAAGGATGGCAGCCGCAAGTGGAAAGGCGGCCGCTACGGCCACGGACAACTGGTCTTGCTGGCCGACCAAGACCTACTGCTGGTGTTGTCGGAAAAAGGCGATCTGGTATTGGTCAAAGCGACCCCTGATCAGTTCACGGAACTGGCACGGTTGCCGGCGATCGAGGGCAAGACCTGGAACCACCCACTGCTGGTTGGCGATCTCTTAGTGGTCCGTAACGCCCAGGAGATGGCAGCCTTCAGGCTCTCCCTCGCGGCCGGGTGAGGATCTCATTCGAGCTGCCAACACGACTACCGCAGGGAAACGCATGTCGTACGATGCGACCCAGGTCGACCGCTTGCAGCACTACTGCCAGCAGCAGCCAGACGGCGGCAGCCCTAAAGAGAGCGATCCGCTCCGCCGCCAAGCCCAGCGCCAGAGCAGGCATGCCAACCGTCCACAGACCGAGGATAGCGGCCCGTAGAAAAGGTGACGACAACTCGTAGGGGGAGTCCAACCGGGCGCGAAAGGAGTTGCCGGCCGAGGCCCACATCCAGGTGTTGATGGACCACAGGCGAGGGGTGATCGCGACAACGATCTGAGCCAGAAAACCGAGCAGGGCCGCGACCCCATAAGCCATCGCCGCCGGCACGATCCACGCCCCGGCCGGCTGCGTCGCCAAGGCCATTCCCAGCGCTATCCCGACCACCAGATAACCCAGCGCCAGCGCGATCTGGCAGAGAGTCAGATCGAATTTGGGTCGCGCCTTCGCCGCCGGCCGTCGATGGCGCAGCATCCAGCCGACCCGCCAGAAAAAGGTCGCCAAGCCCAGCACGATCACCCCGGCAAACACCGCCGACCCACGACTGCCCAGTAGCAGAGTGACGAAGAGACCCAGCACCCCACCCTCGAGCACCACGGCGCCCAGCCACAACCCACGGCCCCGCGGCATCGCCGCCGGCAGCAGCATCGGCAACAGCCGGTTGCAGACCGCGATCACCAGGGTTATCGCCCAGCCAATCACCGCCAGGTGGGCGTGGGCGAAGACCCGCCCATGGACATGGGCCGGCAGGAAAGAAACCGTCTTGTCGATGCCGATCAACACTCCGAGAAACGCAGCCAAGAAAAGATTGCCGAAAGCCAGGTAGAAGGGCAGCTTGACCTCAAAGGGTAGCTTCGCAGAGGCCAGCGGCCGGAGAAAGCTTCGTGCCGGCAGCACCAAACCCACGGTCAGCAACAGCGCCGAGCCGGCCATCCCCGACGCTTCGTCGATCCAAAAATGACCCACCATTCCCGCCGCGCCAGCAGCGACTAACGCTAGCCCCCACCAGTCGCCGCGCCGAGCCGGCAAACGAGTCCCCAACGCCATCGGCGCCACCAAATAGAGAGCGCCGAGGATCGAGCAGGTGATCCAGCCGAGAGTAATCAGATGCACTACCACCAGCATCCGCGGGTGGTAGTAGAAGCCGGCGATGCTCCAGGGATCTGCCGCCATCACCGCAAAAGCAGTGCCCAAACAGAGATGGGCGAAGACAAAGTAGGCCAGCGGCAGCCTGAGCGGCGGTAGGCGCCGAGCCCAACGGCGACGCACCTCCGCAGAGGCAAACGCCAGCCTGCCGGCGGAGTTCAACAGCGACTCTGACCGCTCCCCAGGACTGTTTGCAGATCGGCCAGATGTCATCGTTTCAGCGCCTTGCCCACGACTCGCCGGCCAATCCGGCAGAAATCGCCGTCAAGAAGCCAGAGAGCGGGGGAACAGAAAATTGTTCTCCAGGTGGATGTGCTCGTGCAAGGACATCTCGAGCGCTTCCAGGCCGGCCCATAGGGCGCACCAGGTATTACAGGCACCGGCGGGAGCCTGGTAGTTGTCGGTCAGCTCGCGCAGCCGCCGCAAAGCCGCTCCCGCTGACTCGTGCTCGTACTCCATCACATCGATCGGTCCGCCGGCCTGAGCGCCCCGGCCGGCGCGGATCATCGGAAAAAGAACCTCTTCCTCCTTGAGCATGTGAGACGTGAGTTCGTCGCTCAACCCGCGCAGCGTCTTGAGCAGACCCTGCAACCTCTCGGGATCCTTCTCACCATGCACCCGGTAGACCTTCTCGGCCATCGCCAACAAGCGTGGCAACTCCTCCTTCAGCGGGCCGTGGTATGCCTCTAGGATGTGGTCGATCAGCTGTTCCAACGGCGCTGTCCCCCACGGCCGCGAGGACTGCGGCGCCTGATCGACCTCGGCTCGGATGTCGCCGATGACCGTATCTATATCCAGCCCGCGCTGGGCACAGGCGTCAGCTAGTGACACACCGCCACCGCAGCAGAAATCGATGCCATGGCGTGAGAAAACCCGGGTCGCCAAGGGCAGGGCGCCCGCGAGGTCACCAACCTTCGTATCGCTTTGAATGTCCATTCTCAGAGCCTCCTCGACGGATTCTCCCAGGCTTCTTGGAGGCTCGATATGACAACCATCATGCGGTCAGCCACGACTAAGAAGGTAGCTTCTGCATAGCAACAACGGTGACAACAATGGTGACTAAGAAGACGCCGCAAAAGAACCCGAAGAGGACCTCTTCCATGTACGCCGAACTGCGCACTAACCCAGCATTGCTCAAGCTAGACCTCTACTGCCGAGGAGTGCGCCTCGACGACTCCTGCTTTGTCGTCGACGATGGCGGCCGACCGATCCTCCGCACCCGCGCCGGTCTAGGCAGTGGCCTGGAGATGATCTTGCCCGGAGAGTTGTGGACCAACGTGCCAGTGAGCGAGGCCTTCGCCAAAGACTCGCCCTACACGCTCGCGCGCCAATCTGGGGGGCGCTACTTGCTGAAATGGCGGGGCGAACCAGTGGCCGAGCCGCGCCTCGCCCCGCGTCCCGACTGGTACGACCGCAAGACCCACTCCGGCAAACCGATGACCCGCATCGGCACCCTGCAAGGCACCTACCTGGGGATCTACCAGGCCAAGGTCTGCGAATATTGGACTGAGAAGCCGGAGCGATCGAATTGCAAATTCTGCTCGGTGGGCCTGAACCTAGGGGTGGACGACGCCGACGACAAATCGGTGGAGGAGGTCCTGGAGGTCATCCGCGTGGCCCAGCGCGAGTCCGGCATCACCTACGTCGACTTCAACACCGGCCACTACGAAGGTGACACCTACCTCGACATTTTGGAGCCCTTCATCACCCGGATCAAGAGCGAACTCGGCTTGCTGGTGGGGGTGCAAACACCGCCGCACCGCGACCTGAAGCGTTACGACCACCTGCGGCAGATGGGCGTCAACCGGGTTTCTTTCTGCTTCGAGATCTTCGACCGTCAACTCTTCGAGGAGATCTGCCCAGGCAAGCACCGCGAGTATGGCCTCGACCACTACCTCGAAGCGATTCGCTACTGCGCCACTTTGGGGAATCGCGGTCCGCGCCACGAGCCTTGGGTATCCAACGGTGAGATCATCGCTGGTCTGGAGCCTGCCGAATCCTCGATCCGCGCCATCGACTGGATCACCTCGGTGGGAGCCATCCCCACGGTCTGTGTTTTCAGGCCGCTACAAGGCACCGACCTGGCCGATCACCCGCCGCCGAATACCGAAGAGATGGTGCCGATCTTCCGCCGGCTCTACGAAGCGTGCATGGAACGTGGCCTACCCATCGGCTGCGCGCCAAATGTGCATGTCAGCCTGGTCATGCTGCCTGAAGAATGCAGCTCGCTGAGCAGCCACCGCTACCCCTGGCAGAACCTCAAGCTCAGCGCGATGAAGAAGATCTACGGCCGGCGATTCAACCGCCGACTCAAGGCCTTGCGGCGGAGAGCCGCCTAGCCCCGGTCGACGCTGCCACTCGCCTTTCCTTCCTCCGGACACACCGAGGAGGGAGGGTGAGCCCTACCCCCTTGGACGGTTCGTCTCTGTTCTGACTCG
Source organism: Candidatus Multivoradales bacterium (assembly GCA_965248925.1). Classification (GTDB taxonomy): domain Bacteria; phylum Acidobacteriota; class Thermoanaerobaculia; order Multivoradales; family J023; genus CBDFLE01. The sequence continues at coordinate 2,155,858 of CBDFLE010000006.1, forward strand.
TCTAGTCTCTGCAAGCTGTTGCATCTGACTACCGCTCGCCGCGTTGGCCAGAGCCGTGGAGGAGACAGGATGGTCGAAACCGAACAAATCCAACATACCGAATTGCTGACTCGAGAAACTCTGCGTGACCGGCTGACCGCCTTGCCCAGGTACTCCGAGCTGTCGAGCGCCAGTCGAGAACGGCTAGTCGCCCTCGGCATCTCGCGCCTGTGCCGGGCCAACGATCACCTTTTTCGCCAGGGAGAGACTTCCGGTTCCCTCTTCATCCTGCTCAGCGGACGGATCAAGATGGTCCGATCCTTGAGTAACGGCCGCAGTGTGATGCTGGCGCTGTTCAGTGCTGGTGACGCGATCGGAGTCTCCCTGCTCGGCGGCCGACCCAGTGAGGCCAACTTCATTGCTCTCGAAAGTTCCCTGCTCCTGGAAATCCCCAGCTCCAAGCTGCTGGCTGCCACCCAAGATATGCCGCAGCTGTTGGTCGACCTGTTACCAATCCTGACCGAGAAAGTAGCCGAATGCCGCAACTGCGTCATCGAAGGCACCTTCTACCGGATCGAGCCGCGGCTCGCCAGGCTGTTCCTCAAGCTGGCGGAAACCGTCGGCCGCACCGAGCAAGCCACCACCTTCATCCCAGTACCATTGTCGCGCCAAGATCTGGCGGATATGGCGGGTACCACCATCGAGACCAGTATCCGGATCATGAGCCGCTGGGGCAAAGCAGGCATCGTCGAAACCCGCGCCGATGGCTTCGTCTTGCACAACCGCCAAGCACTGTCAAAGACCTGCAACGGCTGATACTCCTTCCTGGCCGCAGATGAAAGACACCTGCCGCGCACGCAGCAACTCTTCACTCCCCCTCGAGTAGCGCCCGCATCTCGGCAAAGCGGGCCTTTTCCTTGGCATCGACCTCGGGATAAGAAATGTCGAGACTCTCGAGGGCCGCCACCAAAGTGCGGGCGACGGTCAGCCGCATGTAGGGCTTGTCGTCGGCCGGGATGGCATACCACGGCGCCCAAGGACGCGAAGTGGCATTGAGGGCATCTTGATAGGCCGCCTGGTATTGCTCCCAATGGCCGCGTTCACGCACATCACCGGCGGAGAACTTCCAGTTCTTCTCCGGCTCGTCGAGGCGCGACAAGAAGCGTTGCCGCTGCTCCTCCTTCGAGACATTGAGAAAGAACTTCAGGATCACCGTGCCGTTGCGCGCCAGATGCCTCTCCTGCTGGCGAATCGACTCATAGCGCTCCTCCCAGATCTGCTCCCGCACCCGTGGCAGACGCTGGCCACCGAGGTACTCAGGATGTACCTTCACCACCAGCACTTCTTCGTAATAGCTGCGATTAAAGACTCCGATCCGCCCGCGCTCCGGCAACCGCTTGGTGGTACGCCACAGGAAGTCATGATCCAGCTCTTCCGCCGAAGGCACCTTGAACGACGACACCTGACAGCCCGCCGGATTGACCCCCGACATCACTGCCCGGATAGTGCCATCCTTGCCCGCCGCATCCATCGCTTGGAAGACCAGCAAGACACTGTAGCGATCGTCGGCATAGAGCACCCGCTGAAGCTCGGCGAGGCGCTTGCGCAGCTTGCCGAGCTGCTGACGACACTCCTTCTTCCCCGGTGCCTTGGCCGGCGGCTGGGTGGCCGACTCGGCGATCTCAAAAGACTCAGCAAACGGCACCAGGTACGGACTATCGACGGCTTCAAACATCTGTGCTCCTCCTCAGGTGGACGGCTCGGAATCCGAGACCGGCGTAGGCTATCGCACTCGCGCTTGCATGTTTTGCGAACAACATGGGGCTATCCTGGCCGAATCGGGACTACGATCGATAGACCAGCCGTCGTAGCCCCAGAACCAAACTAACTGACCGGCTCGCGCCTCATCGATCAAAGCACGGGCCGCTGATTGCCAAGAGTCTCATTGCCAAGAAAAGCCTTGGCAACGGATCTCTTGGCAACAGATCTCTTGGCAATAAGACGCTGGGGAGGGGCCCCGGGCAGGGACGAATCCAGGGCTCAACTAGCCGCAGAGCTGCCGATACAACTCTTCGTACTCGCCGCTCTGCTTTTCCCAGGAGTAGTCCTGGCCCATGCCGTTGAGGCGTAGCAGGTGCCAGGCGTCGGGGTCTTGGTAGACCTCCAAGGCGCGTTTCAGCGCCCAGGCGAAGCCGGTGGAGTCGTAGTGGTCGAAGACGAAGCCGGTGCCCTCGCCCGAGGCGACTGAGAATTGCTCGACGGTGTCGGCCAGGCCACCAGTCTTGCGCACCACCGGCGGAGTGCCGTAGCGCAGGCTGTACATTTGGTTCAAGCCGCAGGGCTCGAAGCGGGAGGGCATCAGGAAGATGTCGGCGCCGGCCTCAATCAAATGCGCCAACGGCTCGTTATAGCCGCGGTAGTAGCAAACTTTCTGCGGATGGGCCTGCTGTAGCTGCTGGAAGAAGCCCTCGTACTGCTCTTCACCGGTGCCGAGCACGGTCAGGCGCACGTCGAGGTGGCGCAGCATCTGCGGCAGGGCATCGTACATCAGCTCGAATCCCTTCTGCCCGGTCAGCCGCGAGACGATCCCCAACACCGGCGCCCGCTCGCCCCGGGGCAGGCCGAGTTCGGCCAGCAGATGCTCTTTGTTCTCACGCTTGCCGCGCTTGACGCTCTTGATCGAATAACGCCGCTTGATGTGCTGATCGACCGACGGATCCCACTCGCCGTAGTCGACTCCATTGACGATGCCGACGACCGAGGAGCTGCGCTCCCGCAGCAGTGCGTCGAGACCAAAACCGTGGGCCTCGGTCTGGATCTCGCGAGCATAGGTGCGGCTGACCGTGGTGACCACGTCGGCATAGAGCAGGCCGGTCTTGAGAAAACTGATAGCGCCCTGTTCGAGATCTTTCTGGAAAAGTTTCGAGCGAACGCGCCCGAGACCCAGATTGCCTAGCACCTCGGCCGGGAAGACCCCCTGGTAGGCCAAGTTGTGAATGGTCAGCACGGTCTTGGTGTCGGCGAACAGCTGATCCCAGCCGTAGAGGGCCTGGCGATAGAGCGGCACCAACGCTGAATGCCAATCGTTGGCGTGCAGCACATCGGGCTTAAAACCCATCCGCTGACAGCACTCGAACACCGCCCGCGACAGCAGGCTGAAGCGCAGATGCTCGTCCCAATCGCCGGTGTAGATGCCGTCCCGATGGTAGAGCTGTGGACAGTTGATGAAGTAAACGTCGCAGTCCGAGCCCGGCAGCTTGGCCGAGAAAACCGAGAATGTAACTGCCTGCTCACCGAGGTCGACCCGCAGCTGGCGCAGGAACTCGACCGGCGTAAAGTCGAAGCGCTCACTGTCGATCTTCGAGTACAGAGGGGTGAAAACCCGTACATCGTGGCCGCGCCGCAGTAATGCCGCTGGCAGGGCGCCCGCCACATCGGCTAGGCCACCGGTCTTCGAAAAGGGCGCCACTTCCGCGGCGACAAAAGCGATCTTGAGGGGTTCAGACAAGGCTGCTAAACCACCGTACCGGGCTCGATCACCGCGTTCGAGGGCACCACGATCACCCCACCGCGGATGCAGTAGTTCTCGCCATCGGCTTCCTCGACCCCGCCTTCGTTGACCAACTGCGCGCCGTCGCCGATCCGCGCTCCGGAATCGATGATGGCGCGGCGAATCCGGCAGTCCTTGCCAATACCGAAGGGCACCGGGCTGAGACCATCGCCGGTGTGCTGCCCTGAGCCGGTACCCATGATCACGCTCTCAACGATCTCGGTGCCTTGGCGAATCATCGAGCGAGTACCGATCACCGAGCGCTCGACCGACTTGGCCAGCAACACACTGCCCTCACAGAGCACCGAATGTTTGATCTCGCAACCCCGCACCTTGACTCCGGGCAAGAAGCGCGGGTGGGTGTAGATCGGATAGTCCGGGTGGTAAAGGTTGAGCGGTGGCTTGGGGAAGGTCAGTTCCAGGTTGGCCTCGTGGAAGGCTGGAATGGTGCCGATATCGCGCCAGTAGCCATTGTAAAGAAAGCCGTAGACGCGCAGATTGTGGATCGCCGCCGGGATGATCTCCTTGCCGAAATCAGTGCTGCTGGCGTCCTGCTGAAAGACCTCCTGCAAGGCTCCGCGGCGGAACACATACATCCCCATGCTGGCCAGCAGCATGCCGGGTTCGGCCTCGATACCGAGCTGGCTGATGGTCGCCGCATCGAGAGCCAGGCGATCGAGTTCGCCCTCTTCCTGCGGCTTCTCGACGAATTCGACGATCCGCCCCTCCGCATCGCTGCGCATGATTCCCAGGCTCTTGGCCTCGGACCGAGGCACCGGCTTGACGGCGATAGTCAAATCGGCCTGATGCTCGCGGTGGTGGGTGACGAAGTCGCGCATGTTCAGCAGGTAAAGCTGATCGCCCGACAGCACCAGCACCTCGCGCTGACGCAGAAAAGTCAGCCGGCCGAGGTTGTGGCGCACCGCGTCGGCGGTTCCTTGATACCAGCTGCTGCCGGTGTCGATGCTCTGCGACGCCGCCAGGATGTTCACGAAGCCCTGTGAAAAATTATCGAAGCGGTAGGTCTGGGCGATATGCCGATGCAGGCTGGCGCTATTGAACTGAGTGAGGACAAAGATCTTGTCGATACCGGCGTGCAAGCTGTTGGAGATCGGAATGTCGATCAGCCGAAACTTGCCGGCCACCGGCACGGCCGGCTTGGCGCGGTATTGGGTCAACGGCCACAGGCGGGTCCCCTGACCTCCTCCGAGAATTGCGGTGATGACCTGATCCAAAGTGCTTCTCCAGTTGGGATGCTGCGGAATCCGAGGCATCTTACAGGGGAAGCCGAGCCGTCACCAGGAGATTCCCCAACCCTCGGCAGTCGGCGGAAATCCTTGCCCACGCGTCCCGGGTGGGACAAGATCTGCCGACCGCCAACATGACTCTTCGTCGCCTCGCGGTAGGAGATCCACACCATGCCCAACGTCGTCTTCGTCGCCCCGTACTTCATGGACACCACCCTGCGCTTCATCGAAGCGGTGGCGGAACATCCAGGCTCGCGCACGGTGCTAATCGGCCAGGAGCGCAAGCAGAAACTACCCGACAACCTACGCCGTTCGCTGGCCGCCTATCTGCAAGTCGACGATGTCTTCGACAGCACCGCGCTGACCGAGACCGTGCGGCAAGTCGCCGAGCGAGCCGGCGGCGTCGAGCGGTTGCTCGGCACTTTGGAGCATCTGCAAGTGCCCCTGGCACAGGTGCGCGAAGCCCTCGACATTCCCGGCCTCGGCGTCGCGGCGGCCGAGAGCTTCCGCGACAAGGCACGGATGAAGACCCTGTTGCAAAAGGCCGGCCTACCTTGCGCCCGCCACCGACGCCTCGAAAGCGCGGCCGAAGCCGCCGACTTCGCCGCCGAGGTCGGGTTTCCCCTGGTGATCAAACCCCTCGCCGGGGCGGGTTCCAAAAACACCTTTCAGGTCGCCGACCAGGCTGAACTCGACGACGCCCTGCGCCACGCTCCACCCGACCCTCAGCGGCCGATGCTGGCCGAAGAATTCGTCTCAGGCGATGAGCATTCCTTCGACGGCATTTCCATCGATGGCAAGCTAGTCTGGCATTCGCTGAGCCACTACCTACCAGGCTGTCTGGAGGCGATCCGCCAGCCGTGGGTGCAATGGTGCCTCTACTTGCCGCGAGAAGTCGAGGATCCGCGCTACGACGATATCCGCCAAGCCGCCGCCAGCACCCTTGACGTACTCGGCCAAACCACCGGCGTCTGCCACCTCGAGTGGTTCCGCCGGCCCGACGGCAGCCTGGCGATCTCTGAGGTCGGCGCCCGTCCCGGCGGCGTGCAGCTTTCTAAGCTGATCTCCTACGCCAACGACTTCGACTACTTCCGCGCTCTCGCCCGCTTGATGGTCGACCACCGGTGGACCTCGCCGCAGCGCAAGTACGCTTGCGGCGCCGCCTTCCTCCGCGGCCAGGGCGCCGGCCGGCGGGTCAAGGCCATCCACGGCATGCAACAAGCCCAAGAAGAACTCGGCCCCTTGGTGGTCGAGACCCAGCTACCAAGAATCGGCCACCCAGCCTCAGGCACCTACGAAGGTGAAGGCTGGGTGATCCTCCGCCACCCCGAGACCGCGGTCCTGCACCGCGCCCTCGGCCGGCTGGTCAGCCTGGTGCGGGTCGAGTTGGGTTAGTTGCTAACGATCAGTCTGGAGAACACAATCCGGCAATCGAATCGAACCCGCCAGCCACTGACTTGTGGCAAGATTCGAGACTCCACGAACCGAGGTCGGCCGACCGCTTGAAGGCGGTTCGTCTAAGGAGGCTCCATGGCCCTCAATGTGCTGATGTTCTCCCCCGGCTTTCCGGCCGAGATGCCTCATTTCACCCGCGGGCTGGCGCAGGTCGGGGCTACCGTGCTCGGCCTGGGCGACCATCCGCCGGGGGTCTTGCCCCAGACCGCCAGGCAGGCACTCGACGACTACTTGCAGGTGTCGAACTTATTCGACGAGCAAGCGGTGATCCGCCAAGTCCAGCAGTGGGCGGGAAGGCGGCCGATCGACCGGGTGGAGTGCCTGTGGGAACCGGGAATGGTGCTGGCCGCCAAGCTGCGCGAAGCCCTTGGCCTGCCAGGAATGACTGTCGAACAGACCCTGCCCTTTCGCGACAAGGAGCTGATGAAGCAGGTGCTCGACCGCGCCGGGGTACGTACTCCGCGCCATTTCCGCGCCACCAGCGTCGGCGAGATCCGCGAGGCAGTGAAAAAAGTCGGCTATCCGCTGATCTTGAAACCAATTGCCGGCGCCGGCTCTGCCGACACCTATCGAGTGGACGACCCGGACCGGCTCGAGGAAGTGCTGCCGCGGCTCGGCCATGTAGCGGAACTCAGCGTCGAAGAATTCATCGCCGGTGAGGAGTTCACTTTCGACACCCTCGCCGCCGCCGGTGAGATTCTCTACGAAAACATCGCCTGGTATCGGCCCAACCCGCTGGTCGCCCGCAGCGAGCAGTGGATCAGCCCGCAGACGATAAGTCTGCGCGACCTCGATGCCCCACGCCTGGCACCGGGGCGCAAACTCGGCCGACAGGTCAGCAAAGCCCTCGGCTTCAAGACCGGCTTCTCACATATGGAGTGGTTCTTGACGGCCGATGGCAAAGCGGTGTTCGGCGAGATCGGCGCCCGTCCCCCCGGTGCCCGCTCGGTCGACATCATGAACTATGCCTCGGATATCGATGTCTACGCCGGCTGGGCCGAGGCGGTCTGCCATGGCCGCTTCTCACAGCGGGTCGAGCGCAAATACAACGCGGCGGTGATCTTCAAGCGAGCCCAGGGCGAGGGCCGCATCCGCCACATCGCCGGCCTGGCGCGGCTACGACGGGATTTCGGCCAACACATCGCCGCTATCGACCTACTGCCAATCGGCGCCCCGCGACGCAATTGGAAGCAAACACTGGTCTCGGACGGCTTTCTGGTAGTGCGTCACCACGACCTGCAACAAACCCTTGAGATGGCCGATCGGGTGGGTACGGACCTGCAACTCTACGCCAGCTGAAGCGCCGGGATAGAGAGATTGCCGCCCGCCGTTCGCCCGCCGCCGGAGGGCAATGCGGACGCACAGCAACTCCTATGTGGGTGAGTGGCCACGATTGAGCAATCGACCCACTTACCCAAAAATCAAGGTGCTCAGCTGGACTCCCCACCGGGCCCGAGCTGGATCACTTGGAGAATCCTATCGCCAGGCCGAGAAATACCCCTTCCGCGGCCTGGCTCTTTTTTTCCGACGGCCTTCTCAAGCGGGAACAGCGCTGCGATGAGGGGGCGCCTTGGCGGCTGGACGGCCCGCCTTGGGACCCGCCGTCGACCCATCGGGATGCATATCGATGCTGCCGCGAAAGTTGGCGCCATTCTCCAGACTCACTCGCGGCGCCGTGGCATTGCCCTCGACCTTGCCAGTCTTGCGAATCACCACTTCTTCTTCGCCGTGTAGATTGCCATGGACCTCACCCTCGACACAGATCTTGCGACCATGGATATCGGCCTTTACCCAACCTCCAGAACCCACGGTGACACTCTGGTGGGCCAGGGAAATTGCGCCCTCGACGCGGCCTTCGACCAACAGATCCTCTTCGCCGCTGATGTCGCCCTTGATCGAGATCGACGGGCCGATGGTGGCGAGCCGCGAGGCCGAGGCGGACGGAGTCTTGGTCTGCCCCTTTACCACCTCACTTGAGGTCGGCGCGGGAGCCACCACCAGCTCAGCACGCGCCGTGGACGGTGGATCGTTCTTCTTCCAAACAGCCATGAATTCCTCCTCGATCAAACACTGGTTCGGACGACCCGACAACAACCCCCAAATCGGAACATGAGGATATTTGAATTAGAGGATAAAAAACAAGCCTGTAGCTCACCGCGAGCGAGATTACCGATTGAGTCCCCGCCCCTCCCGCCGCGGCGCTTCCAGCAGCAGATAGAGCACATTGTCCGAGAACACCGAATCGCGGGTTAGACCAAGATGACTGGAGGGCAGGAAAAGGACATTGCGCCAAGTCACCGGCGAACGCAGAGTCGGCTGCCAATCATCGGCCGTGCGGCCATCGGCCAAGGCCGAGGAGCGCAACACGCGACCATCGCCGGGACCTTGGCGAAAGACCTCGAGAGCGCCGTTCTGCATCTCAATGGCCAGCACCGCGTCGGTGGACCTTGCGTCGCCGACTATCAAATAGAGTTCGGTGCCGGCCGGCGCAACCGCCGGACGATCGAGCGCACCGTGGAACAGGCGCGCCAAAGCGAGTTGGCGGCTCAGATACTGGTAGGCGATCTGCCGCCGCTCAGCGACGGACTTGGAAGGTAGCAGGAGAGCCAACATGGTATCGGCATCGGCCGAGGCCAAACCCCAACCTAGGCGTTGCCAAAGCTGCGGATCGTAGAGGTCGGGCAAGAGAGTGTCCGGTCGAGCGCGCTCCACAAATGCCCCGTGGCGAGGCCGCTGCAACAGCTGATATGCCGCGGGAAAAGTACCGATCAACACCGGATCGTAGCGCGCCAAAGTGGGCGCGTGCCGCACCCCTTCGACCAACTGCACCAAGGCTTCGGCCGCGCCGGCGTTGGGAGTGCCGATCAACACCGCGCGCTCAACCAACGCGGCCCCCTGCCAGGTGAGTTCGGGCAGCGGCCCCTCGGGGCTCAAGACCTGATCGCCATAGCGCAGGTAATAGCGCGCCAGCAGCCCACCCATCGAATGAGCAACCAGATCGAAGCGAACTTCACGGTCGATTCCTTTCTGGCGCCACTCAGCCTCGACATAGGCTTTCTTATCGAGAAGAAAATGATGCAAGCGAGCAGCGTTCTGGGAGTTATCGAGGCGCCAGTCGTAGTCAAACTGAAAACAGGTGTAGTGCTCGCCGCCGTAGTCGATAGCGCCAGCGACCCCAAGATTCTGATCGCGGTAGCCGCCAGCCCCGAGGGTGGCTAGGATATTGAAATAAGCCTTGAGTTCGACCGGCAAACCGAGCAATCGAACGCGGACGGTATCGAGCACCCCTGCCGGCACCACCCCGCTAGTCTGCTCCGGATCCAGCGGTAAGGCCACCAGACGAGCGCCATCAGGCTTCGCCGGGTTGGCATAGCCACCACCGAAAGCGCCCCAAACAACCCTGCCGGTTCCTAGCTCCTCCAGACGGCTACCCATCAAGCCGGGAATCACCACGATCGGATTGCGCTCGGTGTGAAGGTCGGCTGCTGCGCGGTCGTAGATCTGCCCCAAGTCCGGCGGCTGAATCCGCAGCGAGCAGCCCAGCCCAAAGGCACAAACCAGGGCCCAGAGCGCCAGATAGCTATTGCGTCGCGTAACCATGCGGCTCAGTGGACTGGGAGACGAGGATCTTCGAGCAGCAAATAGAGCACGTTCTGGGTGAACGCCGGTTCGGTGGTCATCGCGAAGTGTCGTGAAAGCATGAAGCGGACCTCGCGCCAGGCGATCGGCGAGATCAGGCGCGGGTATTTGGCGCCGCCGATCCGCTCATCCATCAGCGCGCTGGAGCGCAACACACTGCCATCACCAGAACCACGCTTTAGAGTGCGTAGGGCGCCACTTGACAGGTCAACCCCCAACAGGCTCGAGGTGGGCTCACCCGCGCCCACGATCAAGACCAAATCGGTTCCGGTCGGTGGCTTGGCCGGCCGGTCAATAGATTCTTGGAATTGGCGCGCCAAGCGTAGATTGAGGCGCAGCCTCTCGATGGCGTGGGCGCGCCGGGTCGGTTCGAGTTCGAGATCCGGTGCCAGCCAGGAAATCTGCTCAAGAACATCCGGCGATGCCAATCCCCAACCCAGACGAATCCACAGATCCACATCCAACAAGTCGCCAACTGGCTGACTTGGATCCTCAGCATCGACCAGCGGCCGGTGACGGGCGCGCGGCAACATCTGGTAGGAGGCCGGATAGGTGCCCACCAGCCCTGGCGGATAATGCGGTGTGCCCGGAGCGAACTTGACCCCGTGGACCAAATTGAGCAACGCCTTGGCGCTGCCAGCGTTGGGCGGCGCCACCAGGATGGCACGCTCGACGTTCTCCGCCCCAGCCCAGTTGAGTTCCGGCAATGAGCCGTCTTCAGGCAGCGGTTGTGGGCCATGGCGCAGGTAGTAGCGCAGCAAAAGTCCGCCCATCGAATGGGCGATGACATCGAACCTCGCTTGGTAGTAGTCGATGCCGTAGTACCGCGCCACCTCGCGCTCCAAGTAGGCTCGTTTCTCGAGGATGAACTGGTGCAGGCGGGCGGCGTTGGCGGCGTTGTCTTGGCGCCAGTCATAGGCGAATTGGAAGCAGTTGTAAGGCTCGTCGCCATAGTCGATCACCCCGGCGCGACCGATCTCCTCGTCGCGGTAGCCAGCCTCGGTAAGCGACGCCATGATGCGCCCGTAGACTTGCACATCGAGGGGCCAGCCGAGCAGCCGCACCTCGAGCTCGGTCAACACACCGGTGGGCTCGACCCGTGGCCAAGGCTCCTCGGGACGCAGCGGCAAGGCGATCAAGCGGGCTTCCTGTGGATCCTTAGGGTCAGCCGTGTGGCGGCCAAACGAGCCCCACACCACTCGGCCGCTCTCAGCATCCTCCAGCCGGGAGCCAAGGAAGCCCGGAATGACGATCACCGGATTGCGATCAGGCGCCGGGAATGGTGCTGCTGGCTGGTAGAGCTTGGCCAGGTCAGGGCTCTTGAGAGCCTCGACACAAGCGCCTTGGACCAGCGCTACCAACGCCAGGACGGCCAACGGTCCTAGCCATAGCAAATGTCGCATCACTTTAGGATCCGTACGCCGCCCAATTTTGGATGCGACCCCGAATGCGACCAAAGCCAAGTTCTGCAAAGAGCGGATCGACCCGCTTGGCTTGCGCTCCCAAGTAGCGCAACTGCGTCAGGCTCGCCGTTGCCGGAGCGTCGCGAGCGATAGTCGCCAGCTGCTTTGACAACACGGCAATCTCGCGCTGCGCGGCGAGCTTCTTGGCCAACGATTTGGCGCCGCGAATCGGCAACTCGGCAACTTCGTCGAGCCGTTCGTAGATCGCCTCAAGGGTCGGCATCTGGGCGAGCAGCGCAGCGGCCGTCTTGGCACCCACCCCGGCGACCCCGGGAATGTTGTCGACCGCGTCGCCCGCTAGGCCCAAATAGTCGGGGATCTGCTCCGGGCGGACCCCAAACTTGGCTTCGATCTCGGCCACGCCGTAGCGCTGCTGCTTGGCGAAGTCGAGCATCTCCACCCGCTCGCCCACCAGCTGGCCGAGGTCCTTGTCCGAGGAAACCACTACGATGCGATGGCCGGCGGCGAGCAGCGGGTCGCTTAGGGTACCGATCAGATCATCGGCCTCATAGCGCGGATCGACAAAGTTGCAGGCACCCAGTGCTGCGCTGATCTGCTGACACCACTGCAACTGCGCTACCAGCTCTGGCGGCGGCGGGTCACGCTGCGCTTTGTAGGGCGGATAGATCTCGTTGCGGAAGCTGGTGTCGAGACTCTCGTCAAAGGCCAGGGCGAGGTGACTGACTTGTTCCTCGGCGATCAGCCGTAGCAAGAAGCCGGCAAAGCCATAGGCCGCGTTGACCTGTGCGCCATCCGGCGTGGTCATCGAACTCGGCAGCGCGAAATAAGCGCGAAAGATGTACGGACTGGCATCCACCAGATGAATGGTGTGCGACGTGGGCATGGCAAGCCTTCCTCGAAACAGATTCAGCCCCGGCAGCAGGGACACGGCATCCTAGCAGCCCATCTCCAGCTTACCGAGCAAGTGAAAACCAGGCAGCTCGCGGCGAGGATCCGCCAGAGGGTAGGATGTGGGGGATGCAAGAGCAGTGGAAGCAAAAGGCCGTGGCGCTGGTCAACCAGCGGGTACCCAACTGGGTCGCGCTCTACCTGTTCGGCTCGCAGGTCGACCGCGCAACTCACGGCGGCAGCGATCTTGATCTAGCCCTCCTGGCCTCCACACCACAGGACCCCCAAGCACGGTGGGATCTAGAGCAAGACTTGAGCCGCATTCTCGGTCAATCGGTCGACTTGATCGATTTGCTACGAGCGTCGACCGTCTTCCGCCAGCAAGTGATCAGTAGCGGCACGATCCTCGCCGAGAACCAACCCAGCGAACGCGAACAGTTCGAGGTCTGGGTACACTCCGCCTACACTCGCCTCAACGAAGAGCGGCGGGAGATCCTGGCCGATATCGAGCAGCGAGGCAGCGTCTATGGCCGCTAACCCACCGATCAACGATGTGTTGATCAACAAGGCGGCCATCATCGAACGCTGCGTCGCTCGGGTGCGAGAGGTCTACGCCGGGGAACCGCGCAATTTGGTAAGAGACATCACCCGCCAAGACTCGATCCTGCTCAACTTGCAACGCACCTGCGAAGCGGCCATCGACCTGGCCATGCTCCTGGTGCGCAAGCACAAGCTCGGTCCGCCGCAGGAAAGCCGGGACGCCTTCATCTTCCTCGCCGAGGCTGACATTCTCGACCGGGTGCTCGCCGAGCGAATGATGAGAATGGTCGGCTTCCGCAACATCGCAGTACACAACTACCGCCATCTTGACCTGCGGATCGTGCAGAGCATCATCACTGACCACCTGGAGCACTTCCTCGCCTTCTCGAGCTGGGCGCTGACCCATGGTCAGAGTGCCGAGGATTGAGGGCTCGGCGTCTTGCGGCCGACGTTCTGACCCAGCCAAGGAAGGTAGCGAGCGACTCGCCGGGTTGCGGGATGATCGGGACCACGAGCAGCTTTGAGCTGGGCGTGGGACTCTCGTAACAGCAACTCCCCCGCGGCCTCTCGCTCTAACCGCAACCGCGCCACGGCCAACGCGGCACGGGCTTCGGCAGCGCGCCAGTGCTCCCTGGGCAACGCCTCGTCGGCCACCTCTACCGCCTGGCTCAAGACGTCATCGGCTTCTGACAAGCGCTCCCGGGCGATCCATGTCCAGCCCAACCCGACAAGAGACTGCACCAGGCTGGGGTGCTTGGCGGGCAAGGTGTCGCGCTGCATTTGGAGAGCTTCCTGAAAGCTCTTCGCCGCTTCCTCAGTGCGACCAAGTGCAAGCTGGATGGACCCTTGGTCGGCCAGCATGGTGGGAAGGTTCTCCCGTCGCTGAAGACCCCGCCCAAGGGGCAGCGCCTGCTCGATCAGCGAGTTCGCCTGCGGGTCCAGCCCCTGCAAATGTAGCGCGACAGCGTGATGCCAGAGGTTGAACACATACAGCTCGTGTTCCTTGCCAACGGTCTCCGCGAATCGCCGTTCGGCGCTGGCGAAGAGAGGCATCGCCTCGGCGAAGCGACCGGTCCCGGCGAGGTCCAGCGCCAGGCTGTCGAGGGTCGAAGCGTAGTAAGGACTGGTCTCGCCCATACCTTCTAGCACCAGGGGCAAGACCTCCCGGTGCAGCTCTGCGGCTTCCTCGAAACGACCGAGAGCATGCAAGAAAACAGCGAAGTTGTGAAGGTTGGGTGCCAGGTTCGGATGACGGTCGCCCTGTAGGCGACGCTTCATCGCGATACCTTCTCGATAGAGCGGCTCTGCCCGCCGCCAATCGCCCTGGCGGAACAAGACCACCGCCAGGTTGCCCGTCGCCGTCGCGACCAGCGGATATTCGCCACCATGCACCGCTTTCCAGATCGCCAGGGCCTCGGCCAGGGCGCTTTCGGCGCCCTCGTAGTCCCCGACCCGTTTGAGAATATTGCCCAAGTTGTTGAGATTGAAAGCCACCTCATTGGAGCCATTGCCGAAAAGCTGCCGCGCCTCCTCGAGCGCTCGTTGTTGAAAAAGAATCGCCCGCTCGAGATCACCCTGGCTCTTATGGGCGAAAGCGAGCTGACCCAACGCATGAAAGACCAACGATCGATCTCCACCCTCGAATCGGTCATATCTCGCGACCGCCTCATCCAGGGTCTTTACCGCCTCTGCCCAGGCACCCTTGGCGTTGTGTTGCAGACCGAGGTAAGCCAGAACATCGGCTACGGCGCGGTCTTGCTCGCCGCGAAGAGTCTTCGTCAGCTGGAGAGCCTGGTCTAGAAGCAACAGCGCGTCGTCGTACTCACCCAGAACGCCAGACACCCGACCCAGGGCTCGAAGCATCTCCAAACGCACCTCGGGCTGATCCGTGAGATCGGCGTTCAACTGTTCGATTCCGCGGGCGACCAACTGCTTGGCGGTGATTTCCTTGCCGCGCGACTGCGCCGGGTCGGCGGCGTCGAAAAGAGCGACCAGATACTCCTGGGTTGCCCTGAGTTTGTCGGATTCGAGCCGCGCGCGATCGCGCTCCCGAGCAGCCTCTGTCGCCTGCCAAGCAGTGCCGACCAGACCCAAGACCAGGGCCAGGAAGACAGCCGCCGCAGCAGCCACGCCAAAGCGATGACGGCCCGCGAACTTACCGACCCGATACAGCCAGCCCGCTCGGCGAACTCGCACCGGCAGACCTTGGCGGAAACGATGAATCTCCTCAAGCAACGCTTCCACCGAGGGATAGCGGTCGCCGGTGTCTTTGGCCAAGGCCGTGAGCACGACGAGATCCAGATCTCCGCGAATCCTTCTTGCCAACCGCTCCTGTGCTCTTTCGCCTTGGGTAGAGGTCTCGTCACTCAGAAGGGCCACCGAGGGTGCGGGTGGCGTGGTTTCGCAGACCGCCCGGCGGATCTCCTCCGCAGTCGTCAACGGCATCGGATATGGCGACCGTCCAGCCAACAGCTCATAGAGCAGAATCCCCAGGGAGTAGACGTCGGACGCAACCGTGACGGCCGCACCGCGAATCTGCTCCGGAGAGGCGTAATCGGGCGTCAACACCAGCGCGCCAACGACAGTTAGGGCGGCCGAGCCCGCAGCGGCGGCGTCGAGCACCTTGGCGATCCCAAAGTCGACCAGCTTGACGACTCCGTCGGCAGTCACCAAGACGTTCGAGGGCTTGAGATCCCGGTGGACGACCAACCGCCCATGGGCGTACTGCACCGCCTGGCAGACAGCGACAAAGAGGTCGAGCCGGCGCCGCAGCCCGAACTCATGGCGGCGGCAGAAACGAGTGATCGGCTCGCCCTCGATGTACTCCATGGCAAAGTACGGCTGCCCCTCGACGGCCAGACCACCCTCGAGAAGCCGCGCGATACCGGGGTGTTCGAGGCGGGCGAGGATCTGGCGCTCTTGAAGAAACCGCGCCAGGATGGCTTCAGAGTCCATCCCTCGCTGGATCAGCTTCAGAGCCACCCGCTGCTCGAAGCCTCCCTCGGTGCGTTCCCCCAGATAGACCACGCCCATGCCACCGCGACCCAACTCGCGAACGACGTTGTACGGACCGATCTGCCGCGGCTGCGACAGCAGCGTTTCGATCAACCTGGCGCTTTTCTGGGTGTCGAGTTCGGCATCGAGCATGCCGTCGCCTCTATGGGCAGCGAGTAGGGACCTCACTTGAGCAACGACCTCCGGCTCGTCCAAGGCAACCGCTTGCAGCAATGCGGCGCGAGCTTGCGGAGCGGCTGCGAGCACCTGGCCGAAGAGTTCACCGATGCGCCGGTGATTGACTCCCGACTCGCCCGGACCCCTCATGAAGGTGATCGCTCATCCTCGCCCGAGGCCAGCTCGCGATGTAGCCAAGCCCGAGCCAACGCCCAGTCTCGATCGACCGTGCGTGGCGCAACTTCTAGCAGCTCCGCCGTTTGGTCGACGTCGAGCCCGCCGAAAAACCGACACTCCACCACCCGAGCCGGCCGCGGATGGTGCCGCTCGAGGCGGCCGAGCGCGGCGTCGAGATCGAGGATCTCGGCGGCAAATCCACCGCTACCGAGCAAACCCTCATTGAGAGTCAGCGGACGGTTGCCACTGCCGCGCTTTTGGCTATTTCGGCGCCTGGCGGCCTCGACCAGCACTTGCCGCATCGCGCGGGCGGCGGCGGCAAAGAAATAGCCGCGGCCGCGGCGAGCGACACTGGTAGCATCGACCAGCTTGAGGTAGGCCTCATGCACCAGGCCCGTCGTGTCGAGGGTGGCGTTGTTGCCTTCGCGCGCCAACTGGGCATGAGCCATGCGGCGCAGCTCGCGATAAACCAGCGGCACCAGGCGGTCGAGTTTCTCTTGCCGGCCACCCAGCTTCTCAGAGGTCGTTACCAGCAACTCGGTGACGCTGTCGCGATTCGGGTCGCGACTCATCGTTCTGTGGAGTCCATGTTTGATCCCAGATTACCGCGATGGCGCCCGAAAAGCACCTTCTGCGCAGGATAAGGGTGGTGGATCACACGCGTGTCGCGGACGGGCAATCAATCGGAAATCGGAAAAGGACTCAAACATGACGGCAACAAGCACCAAAACGAACTTACTGGCGGGCCTCGGTTTGGCCGTGATTCTGGCCAGTCTATGGTTAGCGCCAGCGACCCAGGCCGCCGAAGTGGAAGCCTGGACGGTGTACAAGAAATTCGTCGCCGAGTGTCAGACCGCGACCTCATTCGAACCGCTGCTCCCTCTACTTCCTGACTGGCGCCGCAAGCGCGTCGAAGCCGCCGATGAAGCCAGCCGCAAAGAAACCCTCGACCGGATCTGCAAAGATGCCAAAGACCTGCAAGACATCGCCTTCATAAGCGCCGACGAGGCGAAGGCCAAGACCGTCCTGCACTTGAAAGCCAGCTGGAACGACTCGCCAATGAAAGGGCGGGTTGTCGTCGTGCGCGAGAAAGACGGTCTGAAGGTGGACGAGTGGTTCTGGGCCACCGGCCAATGAGCAGGCTTTCAGTTCTTCGCCACGGCAGCCATCGACGCCACCTCGTGCTGCCCCTTGTGGTCCTGCTATGGCTGGCCGTCGGCACCCAGGCCAGGGCGCAAACGGTGTGGGTCATTCCCGGCATCGGCGACTGGTACCTCGGAGCAAATTGGAGCGCCGCGGTGCCCACCGCGGCCGACGCCACGACGATCGACAACGGCGGTACGGCGGTCGCTGATCGCGGCTCGCCATTGTTCACGGCCGATCCCGCGACCGGCGGGCTTGACATCGGGCTGCGTACTGACCCGGCGATGGGGCCGCCCTTCGCAACCGGTGCCGCAGAACTCGTCGATCTGGACCTCAGTGTAGGAGCCAACCTGAACGTCGGAGTCGTCGACACTGTCGCGGGCCTCTTCGACGACGCCACCGGCAGTTTGAGTTCGGCGGCAGGCGGCAGCGCCCAGGGCAATGTTCAGGTGGTCGGCCAGGCAACCGTAGGCGCGGTCACGGCCGGACCGGCAGGCGCTATCGCGAGCGGCACCATTGGCCTCTCGGGCTCCCTATCCGGAAGCGGTGTTGAGGCGCTCATCGTCGGCCAAGCCGCCGCAGGAGGAACCGCCAGCGGGAGCGTCAGTGTCGTTGGCGACGTTAGCGACTTCCGTCGCATCACCCTCGGTCAAACCAATTTGTTGAGTACCGGAGATGCTACTGGCGACCTGACCGTGGGCGGCGCGGTGATCACCAACGAGTCGCCGGTAACCACCTTCAGCATCAGCAGCCAGGCAGGTGACGGCGCCGCCAACGGCACGGCCCAGATCGCCAGTGGCATCGTCGGCTTCGTGGATATCGCGGTCGGCTCGGGCAGCACCCAAGGCGCCCCAGGAGCTGGTGGTACCGGCCTGCTCGATGTGCTCGCCGGGGGTATCTCGGCCAGCGAAGGCTTTCTGCTCGCCGTCGGCGCCACCAATGGCGACGGCAACCTGCAAGGCACCGCCAATATCAACGGCGGCATCGACCGGTTTGCGATCGTCGAAACCGGGGTCATTCGGACGATCGGCGCCGCCGGCACCGCCACTGGACTCCTCGATGTCACCGGCGGCGACATCATCGGCAGGACAGGCAGCGACTTGACAGTCGGCCGAAACCAAGGAGACGGTATCGCCGACGGCACCGTCAGCGTCGTGGGCGGCGTCAGCGACTTCCGTCGCATCACCGTCGGCCAAACCGGCTTGTTGAGTACTGGCGATGCCACCGGCGACCTGACCACCGGCGGCGCGTTGATAACCACCGAAATGCCGGGAACCTCGATCAACATCAGCACCCAGGCAGGTGACGGCGCCGCCAACGGCACGGCCCAGATCGCCATGGGCATCACCGGCTATTTGGATATCGCGATCGGCTCGGGCAGCACCGACGGCGCCCTGGGAGCGGGTGGTATCGGCCAACTCGACGTGCTTGCAGGAGGCATCTCGGTCAGCGAAGGCTCTCTACTCTCCGTCGGCACCACCAACGGCGACGGCAACCTACAAGGCACCGTCAACGTCAACGGCGGCATCGACCGGTTTGACATCGTCCAAACCGGCGTCATCCGGACCCAAGGCGCCGCCGGTAACGCCACTGGACTGCTCAATGTCACCGGCGGCGGCATCACCGGCAGGACTACTGGCACCTTCACCATCGGCCAAAGCAAAGGAACTGGCGACGCCCACGGCACCGTCAACGTCGCGGGCGGGGTCAGCGACTTCCGCCGCATCACCCTCGGTCAAACCGGCTTGTTGAGTACTGGCGATGCCACCGGCGACCTGACCACCGGCGGCGCGGTGGTCACCAACGAATCGCCGGTAACCACGTTCAGCGTCAGCAGCCAGGCTGGCGACGGCACCGCCAACGGTACGGCCCAGATTGCCATGGGCATCGCTGGCTTTGTGGATATCTCAATTGGCTCGGGCAGCACCGACGGCGCCCCGGGAGCGGGTGGTGCCGGCCAACTCGACGTGCTCGCCGGGGGTATCGCGGCCAACGAAGGCTTTCTACTCTCCGTCGGCACTACCAACGGCGACGGCAACCTACAAGGCACCCTTAATGTCAGCGGTGGCATCGATCGGTTTGCGATCGTCGAAACCGGCGTCATCCGGACGATCGGCGCCGCCGGCAACGCCACCGGACTCATCGACGTCACCGGCGGCATCACCGGCCGGAGTTTTGGCAACTTCACCGTCGGCCAGACCGCGGGCTCCGGCAACGCAGACGGTAGCGTACAGATCGCTGGTGACCTGGCCGGCTTCCAAGCGCTGGTCATCGGCCACACCGAGCTGGGGAGCGGTGGTACGGCCAACGGATTGCTAAGAATCGAATCCGGCACGGCGACGGCCACCAGCCTTGCGGTTGGTATTGCAGAAGGGCCGGGCACCGCGCTAGGCACGATCGACCTCGACCGGACGTTGGTAGATCTCACCGCAGACCTCACGTTAGGGCCCGGTAGCCACCTCGTGCTGCATCTAGACGGATTGGTCCGAGGCCTCGAATACAGTGCGCTCGGCGCCGCCACCGCCGTGCTCGATGGAGCGCTCGACGTGCTCTTCGAATTCCTACCCACGGACGGCGTCCATCATTTCGATTTGATCCGCGGCGACAACTCCGCCAACGCCATCACCGGAGACTTCGATCCCGGCAGCGTGGCGATCACCGGCCTACCGCCGACCTACACCACCACCACCGCGATCGTCACTGATCTGGTCAACGGCCAACCCACCGCCATCTACCGCCTGACGGTGGCTAGCGCTGGAGCACCGGTGATCGATATTCCAACCCTCGGTTCATCAAGCCTGCTCGGCCTGGCCCTATTGCTAGCCGCGATGGGCTGTCTGGCCCTCCGCTGGCATGGAGGAGGCGCCTAGGCACTCGGCTCGGCGGCCAACACCGATTGCACCCGCAACATCAAGCCGTCGAAACCGCAACGCATGTCTGCCCCCTCCCCCGCCTGTGTTACACTGTCCGTATTACTAACCGGAGAACCCAATGGCGACCGTACGGCTTGATACCGCAACAGAAGCTAGCTTGAGTCGTTTGGCGCTGCGGCGAGGGCAAACCAAGTCCGACCTCATCCGCGACGCCATCTCTATACTGGTCGAAGAAGAAGGCGAGCAGTCGGCCTACCAAC
Organism: Candidatus Multivoradales bacterium; assembly: GCA_965248925.1. Taxonomy (GTDB): domain Bacteria; phylum Acidobacteriota; class Thermoanaerobaculia; order Multivoradales; family J023; genus CBDFLE01. The sequence goes on from CBDFLE010000006.1 coordinate 2,176,204, forward strand.
GCCTTCAATCCTTCGTCGGCATCGCCGACAGTGGCGGGCAACAGCTATCGCAGAACACTGGGCGGCGATTCCGGGACACCCTCGAAGAAAAGCATCGTGCGCGCCGTTCTGGTTGACGCCGGCCCCTTGGTGGCCCTGCTCGATCGCAGCGACAACCATCACCGGTCTGTGGCCGCCGCCATGGCGAAGATTCACGACCCCCTGGTCAGCGTCTGGCCCGCCATCGTCGAAGCGATGTACCTACTCTCGTTCTCCTGGCGCGCCCAGCAAGCTCTGTGGGAGATCCTCGAAACCGACGCCGTGCGAATCCTCCCTCTCGGTCCAGCCGACATTCCGCCAATGAAAAAGTTGATGGAGAAATACCGCGACCTGCCGATGGACATGGCCGACGCCGGCCTCGTTCGGGTCGCCGACCGCGAAAGCATTCGCCGGGTCATGACCCTCGATCAAGGTGACTTCAGCATCTACAGATTGCCGCGCAAGGGTCACTTCACCCTGCTACCTTGACCTGGGCCAGTCGAAGCCTCAGAGCTGGTGACCGGGCGGAACCTCTCTGGCCAGGAACCTACTCCCTACCAGGCCCGTACCTGCGTATCACCCAGGAACTCGACCGTCTCTCCCGATTGCATTCCGGCTCACCTTGCGCGCTATCATATTGCTAGCAGGAGGTATCTCAGATGGCACAGATCCTGGTCAGGAATCTCGAGGACTCCTTGGTGGGTCGCCTGAAGGAGCGGGCACAGCGACACCATCGGTCACTTGAAGGCGAGGTTCGGCGTATTCTCGCCGAGGCGATCAAACTCGATGTAGGCGAATTCCGCCTCCAGTCGCGAGTTCTTCGTGACCGTCTCTCGGGACGCAGCTTTCCCGATCTCGCCGAGCTCATCACGTCAGACCGCTCCAGATGATCGTTGTCGATGCCAGCGTCGTCGCTCACTGGTTGATCCCCGGAATCTTCTCCGAGTCCACTTCGGCGCTGCTGGAGAGTGAGCACCGCTCATAATGTGCCCGCTCATAATGTGCCTGGCACCTTTTGCCGGCACTACCGCTCATAATGTGCCTGGCACCTTTTGCCGCCGCTCATAATGTGCCTGGCACCTTTTGCCGGCAGCACCTTTTGCCGGCACTACCGCTCATAATGTGCCTGGCACCTTTTGCCGGCAGCACCTTTTGCCGGCACTACCGCTCATAATGTGCCCGCTCATAATGTGCCTGGCACCTTTTGCCGGCCAGCCGCCGCTCATAATGTGCCTGGCACCTTTTGCCGGCACTACCGCTCATAATGTGCCTGGCACCTTTTGCCGGCGTCTTTGTCAGCGCCGTTCTTGGCCACGCCGAAGGCGCGAGCCGCGAAGTGCTGCGGCGCTGTTTGCTCCGCGAGATCGCTCCCGCCCTCGGGACTGCTCTATTCTTGGAGTACGAGGATGTTGTCCACCGGCCTTCAATCATCGAGCAATCTCGCTTGTCCAAGACTGAAATCGGTGATCTGCTCGACGCCTTCGCCAGCGTCTGCGCCTGGACCGCGATCTACTACCAATGGCGACCAAACCTCATCGACGAAGCCGACAACCATCTCTTGGAGCTGGCCATCGCGTCCGGAGCAGAGGCCATCGTCACCAAGAATGTCCGCCACCTTCGAAGCGGAGATCTACGCTTCCCACAGATCCAGATCCTCCGACCAGAGGAGCTGATCAAGGAGTTGTGATCATGGCTACCGTAACCGTCCGACTGCCTGACGAAAAGCACGAGCGCCTGAAGCTGATGGCCAAGCGACATGGCGTCAGCCTCAACAAGCTCTTTGAAGAGTTCTCGACCACGGCTCTTGCCGAGTTCGATGTCGAGACGCGGTTTCGAGTACGGGCAGGGCGGGGGGCGATTCAACGGGGACTCGCGATCCTTGAGAATCTAGAGAATCAGAACTCGCTCTAGCCGCAGGAAGAACCAGCAGGCCAGCAATGGACGATGAGGAGTTCTTCAGAGAGTATCGCGACGGGCTAATCCGCGAGGCGCAGCGTTTTGTGGGCTCCGCAAGGATCCTTCGCTTGCTGGATGAATGCCGCCAAGATCAACTGTGTCTCGCAGCCTTGCAGCAGGTGGCTCCCGCTTTCTTCTCACTCACGCGTCAAGCTCACTACGTACTGATAGTCGTCACTTGCCACAAGCTCTACGAGGATAAGGGAGAACGCTCAATCCCTCGACTCCTCATCTGGCTCGAACAGAACATCGGCATCTTCTCGGCAGACCACCTCCGCGAGCGCCGAGACCTTTCTGAAGATTACTGGCTGCTTGAGCCTCACCGCAGGGATCCAATAACTCGCGCAACTGTCCAGGCCCATCGCGACAAAATCAATCGACTCGAATTTCTGAACTCGATTGCTACTCGGCGGCACAAGGTCTGGGCTCACATCGACAAGAAGTACTTCACAGATCCTTCTCGGCTCGACCAAGATGCGCCGATATCATGGTCCGGGCTCGACCAAGCTGTCGAGCTTACAAACGACATTCTATCCACCTATTCCGGTGCGTTTGACGGCCTGGCCCAGCCGCTTGGGGAGGACAATGCCGGAGATCTGACGAGGCTCTTGGCCAAACTTCAGAATGTCCCGTCGGCCAAATTGACCGATGGCGAGCGCCCTAAACTACTGATTGATAGCGATTTAGACGAGTAGCAAGGCGGGGTGGCTGGGAGACAGGGATTCGAACCCCGATTCTACGGTCCAGAGCCGTATGTCCTACCATTAGACGATCTCCCAAGGGGTCAGAAAATTACCAAAGCTCTCTGGCCGGCGTCAACCCTCCAGCTGGATCGGGTTGGCGCGCAGCCAGGTGCCGAAATTTTCTAGATGGCGCAAGGTTGCCTCGCGGCCCATGACCTCGACCAGATCGAAAAGGGGCGGTCCGGCTTTGGCTCCAGACAGGGCCATCCGCGTGGGGTGGATGAGCTTGCCAGCGCCTAGGCCGAGTTCTTCGGCGACGGCGCGGAGCGCGGTGTCGGTGCCGGCGATGTCGAAGGGTTCGAGTTCGGCGTAGCGCGACGCCATTTGCGCTAGCTGATCCGGCAGCTCAGCCTGCTTCAAATGCTTCTTGCACAGCTCCAGATCATAATCGAGCTGTTCTTGGAAGTAGGGCTTGGCCGACTGGGCCAGGATCCGCAAGTCGCGGGCTCGGCCACGGTGTAGCTCCAAGACAGTGCGCAGCCGCTTTGGATCGACATCTGCCAAGCCAACTTCGGCAAGGAAGGGCTGGAGCTCGGAGAACAACTCGTCGAAGGGCAGGCTCGACATGTATTGGGCGTTCATCCAGGCCAACTTGTCGGGATCGAAGACCGCCGCCGAACGCACCAGGCGCTCGACGGTGAAGGCTTCTACCAATTCGTCGCGGCTCATCAACTCGCGATCGTCCCCAGGGGACCAACCGAGCAGCGCCAGGTAGTTGTACAAGGCGTGGCGCAAGATGCCCTGGTCGCGAAATTCCTCTACCGAGGCGGCGCCGGTGCGCTTGGACAAGCGCTTCTTGTCGGCGCCGAGGATCAACGGCAGGTGGCAGTAGGTTGGCGGCTCGTAGCCCAGGGCGTGGAATAGACCGATGTGCTTGGGGGAGTTCGACAGGTGGTCGTCGCCGCGCACTACGTGGCTGACCTTCATCTCGATGTCGTCGCAAACTACCGATAAATGGTAGGTCGGCGTGCCATCGCTGCGCAGAATGATGAAGTCGCTCAAGTGATCGAGAGGGAATTCGACGTCGCCAGCCACTAGGTCATGCATGCGAATCGGCTCGGTGGGCATGGCGAAGCGGATCGCGTAGGGCTCGCCCGCGGCGAGGCGGCGTTCAACTTCTTCGGCGGTGCCGTTCCAAGCTCGGTCGTAGCGGTAAGAGCCACCTTGGCGACGCGCCTCGTCTCGCTTCTCAGCGAGGAATTCCTGGGTCAGGAAGCAGGGATAGGCTTTATCTTCTTCGAGCAGCCGCTGGGCAGTGGCGCGATGGCGCTCGATACCCTCGCTCTGAAAATGCGGGCCTTCGTCCCAAGCGACGCCGAGCCAGCGCAAGGCGCTCAAGATCTGCTCGGTCATGGCAGCGTCTGAGCGCGCCCGGTCGGTGTCTTCGATGCGCAGAATGAACTGGCCTCCGAGCTGGCGGCGCAGAAAATCGTTGTAAATCGCCGTGCGCGCTCCACCGACGTGCAGAAAACCGGTGGGGGATGGGGCGAAACGGACCCGCACGGGGCCTTTCAGCTGGGTTGTCATCTCTCTTACCCTCAATATCTTGCCGGGCTAGACAAAGCCACGGGTTGCTGGAATGCACCCTGGCGGGCCGCCGCGCGAAAGTAGCACGGCGACGGAGCACCCTCAAGCAGGCCCTGGCGACCTTACAGGGCAGAACGGTGGAATATTGCCGATTCGGGCTTTGACTCGGAGCGGGCTCGTCAGTACAATTCGCCGTCTGTCGATCCCCGCGGAGAGGTGCCGGAGTGGTCGAACGGGGCCGCCTGCTAAGCGGTTGTCCGGGGAAACTTGGACCGAGGGTTCGAATCCCTCCCTCTCCGCCATTCGACCCGCCGCCCAATAGCCGCCAAAAAGCTCATCAAGATCATCTGCGGACCTTCCCTCCCAGCGTGAAGGCGGTACACTTGCGCCGATCTGAATAGCCTCGACCGGAGACCGCAGAAGAGCCCTGATTTCTACTGGCCATAGCTCTCGAAGAAACGGTTCTCGCCCGCTTGCCAGGCAGCGGCAGAGGACTGAGGAGACCGCCCGATGACCGTCTCAGCGATCCGTGACCACGACCAGCTGACCATCAACACGCTGCGCTTCTTGGCCGTCGACATGGTGCAAGCAGCCAACTCGGGCCATCCCGGCGCGCCGATGGGTCAAGCCGCTGTGGCCTACCGCTTGTGGAGTCGCCAACTGCGTTTCGACCCGCGGGCGCCCGAGTGGCCCAACCGCGATCGTTTCGTGCTCTCCTGCGGCCATGCTTCGGCGCTGCTCTATGGCTTGCTGCACCTGGCGGGCTATGAGGATATGACTCTCGACGAGCTGCGCAATTTCCGCCAGCTGCACTCACGCACCGCCGGCCACCCGGAGTACGGCCACGCCGCCGGCATCGAAACCACCACCGGCCCGCTGGGTCAGGGAGTGGCCACCGCGGTCGGCATGGCAATGGCCGAACGGATGCTCGGCGCGCGCTTCAACCGCGACGGCTTCGCCCTTTTTGATCACCGCATCTGGGCGCTGGCCAGTGACGGGGACCTGATGGAGGGGGTCAGCGCCGAAGCCGCCTCGATGGCCGGCCACCTCGGCCTCGGCAAGCTCAATGTGCTGTGGGACGACAACCGCATCACCATCGACGGCGGCACCGAGATGTCGTTCACCGAGGATGTCCTGGCGCGCCATGCCGCCTATGGCTGGCACACTCTGGAAGTGGAGGACGGCAACGATCTGCCGGCGATCGACAGCGCCCTCGCCGCCGCCGCCGCCGAAACCGCGCGGCCCACCTTGATCCGAGTGCGAACTCGCATCGGCTTTGGCAGCCCCAACAAGCAGGACAGCTCGGCCGCCCACGGCGCCCCCCTGGGCGAAGAAGAGGTGCGGCTAACCAAGGACAACCTGGGCTGGCCACACGAGCCCACATTCCACGTGCCCAGCGAAGCTCGCCAGACCCTCGCCGCCGCCGCCGCCCGTGGCGCCACCGAGCGCCAAGAATGGGACAATTCGCTCGAGCGCTACGCCACTGCGCACCCGGAAGCAGCGGCCGAGTTGCGCTGCCGCCTCGCTGGCCAATTTCCCATCGATTGGCAAGAAGCGGTGCCGAGTTTCGAGCCCGGCGGCCAGCCGCTAGCTACCCGCCGGGCCTCCGGCACGGTGCTCAATGCGATCGCCCAACGGCTGCCAGAACTGATCGGCGGCTCGGCCGATCTGGCGGGCTCGAACAAGACAATGCTCACGGGTCGCGAAGATCACACCGCCGCCAATCCAGCGGGCTACAACCTCTATTTTGGCGTCCGCGAGCACGCCATGGGGGCAGCCATGAACGGCATGGCGCTGTCGCGGCTGCTGCGGCCCTACGGCGGCACTTTCTTGATCTTCAGTGATTACATGCGGCCAGCGATGCGACTGGCGGCGCTGATGGGCCTACCGACGATCTACGTCATGACCCACGACTCGGTATTTCTCGGCGAGGACGGACCCACCCACCAGCCTGTGAGCCAGCTGCTGTCGTTGCGCTCGATCCCCAATCTGCGCCTTTTCCGGCCGGCAGACGCCAATGAAACCGCCGAATGCTGGCGCCAAGCAATTCTCCACCAGGGCGGTCCCAGCGTGCTGGCCTTGACCCGCCAGGGGCTGCCCATTCTGCAGGGGATTGCCGACGGCGCCCGCGAAGGCGTCGCCCGCGGTGCCTACACCATCGCCGATCCGGCCGACGGCGAGCCGCAGATATTGCTCTTGGCCACCGGTTCGGAGGTCTGGCTGGCGGTCGAGGCCCACCAGCGGCTGGCCGCCGAGGGCATTGCCACGCGAGTGGTCAGCATGCCCTGCTGGAGCCTCTTCGACGCCCAGGACGCTGCCTACCGCGATTCGGTGCTGCCACCGACGGTCGACGAACGACTTGCGGTCGAGGCGGGCTCGCCGATGGGTTGGCACAAATACGTCGGCCTGCAGGGCGAAGTCATCGCCCAGGAGGGCTTCGGCGCCTCGGCGCCGGGCGCCGCCATCGCCGAGGAATTCGGCTACACCGTCGACAACGTAGTCGCCCGCGCCAAAGCACTGCTCTGAGCGAGTCGAACTGCGATTTCAGAGCAAGTCTTCGAGGGTTTCCTGGTGGAATCCCACTAACAGGGTGTCACCGCGGCGCACGATCGGCGCCCGGAAGTTGCCGGTGGGACCCTTGAGATGGTCGGGCGTCGCCTCGGCCGAGGCCAGCTCAACGATCTTGCGGCCTTTGGCCACCAACACCCGATCGACGGCGGCGATCAGCTGCCGGGCCTCGTCTTCAGACAAGGGTAGTTTGCGCGCGTTGCGCTCTGCCAAGACTTCGGTAGTTGTGCTGTCGAGCACCGCACGGGTGCGCTCGCAGCTCTTTCAAGACGGACGGCGATAGAACAGCTCGACTTGGCTCATCGGTAACCTCCTGTGGATCGCGGAATCTGCTGCAAGTCGGCGCAGGATAGCAGCTGGCACGCCGCCGGCCGCTCAAGGCCGAGACCTAGTTGCCCACACTGGAGGTCCAAGCGCTCAGATCGCCGGATTCAAAGCCGTCTTGGAAGACCGCCTCGACATCGACGAAGCTCAAGCCGTCCAAATGAACGTTGTAGCTCACCCCGTCCCTCGATTCGACACCGTAGAAAACCCGTGCCGCGACGAGCCCAGCGGCGACCGCGACGGTGCCCGTGAAGGGGCGCCAACCCTGGCCGCTACCATCGTCGGCTCCGAGTTGGAAAGGAATCAACTGCGGCATCGCCACGGGTACGGAACAGTCGGCGTCGGTGAATACCTCGATGGCGGCGAACAGGGCTGGCGAGGTGGTGCTCGAGCTACTGATTCGCGCCCAGCCACTGGCTCGGTACGGCCGGCCGTCGGTCAGCCGCACGCACTGCGAGATCATGCTCAGGTGGGCCGTCGGCAGCAAGCTGGAGAACAGCACCGATCCGGAATCACCGGCCAGATCATGATCCTCCAGACTGTGGGCGATGACGGCGTCGTCACTGGGCTCGCTCACCCACCAATCCAGGCCGGTCGAAAAGCTCGGGTTGCGCAGCAGATTGGCTCCCCGAACCTCGAAGGCTAGGTCGAAGGGGTCGCCGGGGCTGCCATCGTGATTACCGTCGAGACGGTTGCCGGTGAGGTCTTCCAAGGTATCGCAGACGGTGAATCGGTAGCTGGCGAGAGGTAGAACGTAGCCCTGGTGGAAAGCCACGACGGCGGTGTCGGCGGCCTGCTCGTAGACCACGGTGTCGATGTCCAGCAGGCGATCGTCAGCCGCGGGTAGGGCAGCACAACCGGGCGCGGTTTGCAGCACCCCGTCCGGACCGGCGCTGAGCAACCGATAGTTGCCCGGCGCGGTGACGTCGAGTAGATCGAAGTCGCCCGCGGGGTCGTACATCGGCTCGCTGAAGCTGACCCGCAATCCATGGATCGCAGCTTGGGTCTGCTCCCCGGCGAACAGTTCATCAGCGGACCCTGCGCCCAGCGGCACCACTGAGCGCACGAAGATCGACTCGCCAACGGTGAAAGCGGTCGGATCGGCGTCGCCACCGAGCGCTGGATCGTCGGTCAGCCGCGTGGCCTCGTTGCTCAAGTGCTGACCATCGGCGTCGTAGAAGATCGATCCCTGGGAGCTGAGCTGGGAACCACCGGTGCCGGGCTCGACCTCGGCAACCAGGGAGATGGCCACCGTCGTGCCACTGGCCAAGCTACCATTCCAGGTCAGCGAGCCCGCTTCCGGCGATAGGTCGAGAATCCCGGCACTGGCCGTGGCGGAGCGCAGCGCCAGCCCCTGCGGCAGGACTAGCTGGAACTCGTCGCCCAAGTTGTCTTGCTGTGCCGCAATCCCAGTATTGCTCAACGACAGGTTGAAGAGCAGCTGACCGCCCTCGAACAGCTCTCCGCCAACGCTGAGCTCACCCTGGAGGTCGGCGGGCGAGGTCTGCCACAGCACCAGGTCCCCGGCATGCAACGCACTCACCGACAGGGCCTCGGCGGCGGCATCTCCCAGCTGTACCGCCTGCGGCATCAACGAAGTCGACCCCGGTGGGGCATCGGCCGCGACCGTCATCGGCAAGATCGCCACGACACCATCGCTCAGGGCGGCCTGGCTCGGCGAGTCCAACAGCAAGCGCAGCTGGCCGGGAGCCACCAGCAGGGCGGAGAACTGATGATCGACCAGGGCGCCGCCGGCTCTCGGGGTGCCGCTGCTCACTAAGGTCGGGTCGAAGAAAACATCGACTTGCAAGCCGACTGTGCTTCCCTCGCTAAGGTAGGTCAGCGGTACTTCGAAGGTCTGCCCCTGACCAGCGTCGGTGGAGCCGATGGCAATCTCTCGCACCGCCGACACAACGCTTGTAGGCAAGGCCCAGGCCAGCAAGCTGGCGGTCAACAGAGTGATCGCTTTCGGACCCATCGCGGTCTCCTTTCGGCGGCATCTCGCCGCACTGCGGGCAGCAGACCTGGTCATGGCCGCACCACCGCCGAGTGGAAGAAGAACAGCTCGATGTCGTCGAGCTCCTCCAGATTAAGCACGGTGACCCCGGCATCGCGGGTCGGCAACACCAGGCGCCACTGCGACGCCGCGACACTGCGTTCCTTGAATACCTCGATCTCCTGCACCGAAGGCGGCACCCGGGGATCGGAACTGAGCTGCATCGGCACTGGCGCGCTCAGCACATCTTCGAAACGCCACTGATCGCTGGGGGCGTGGAAGAACCAATAACGACTGCTGTAAGCAGTCATTTCACCAGCGATCCGGTCGGGGCGGTCGGGGTCGCGCTGGCCGACATCGAAATTGCGCACGTAGGCGGTGCCACCGAGACTCAGCTCGCCGGTCAGCTGGGTGTTGGACACCGAGTGAGTGCCCGGCAAGTTGATCTTCAACCAGATGATCTTGTCGAGAAATAGACCGCTCGAAATCAGGTTGCCGGCGCTGTCGTAGCGCGGGCCGCGGAAGAAAGTACCGCCGGGAATCTCGCGCACTGTGCTGAAGTCGAGGTAGATATTGCCCTGACTGTCTTGCAGCCGCGCCAGGTGACGACGGAAAGCCTCGAGGGCATCGATCCGCTCGCCGGTTTCGACATCCGAGTAGAGCAGCGGCTGGCCCAACTCGTCGAAGCGCTGGTAGCCGAGGAAGTCTTCGCGCACTGAAAACCAATCGAAGTAGTCGTCGCGCACCAGCGAGCCTTGGATCTGCAGGTCGTAGTCGTTCATCGCCAAGAACAGGTCTTCGAGCTCGGTCGCGTTGCGCGCCCGGAACACCGAACTCAGCTGGAAATCGCGATCGAGGTAGGAGTGGGCGAAGGGAGTGTTCCACTTGAATTCCAACCCGCGACCCATGAAGAACAGCCACTTCTGCGCTTCCTCGAAAGCCAGACTCGCCCGCAGCATGCTGCGTTCGGTGCGCAGACGATGCACCGGATCGGCGAAGTAGCGCTCGCCCAACTCCTCAAGGGCTTCGGCCTTGCGGCGTTCGAGATTGGCTTTCTCGTCATACAGCGCCACCAAACGGCCGATCTCCTGCTTGGCCAGCAGCGCCGCCTCTTCGGACTCGAGGGCCAGGGTGCTCATGCGCAGCAGCCAGGTCTTGATCTGTGCCTGGCTGTTGATGTCGAGCAGCTGGTCTTCCAGCGCCACGATGTCGGCTTGCTGCTGTGCCGCTAGGCGTTCCTTGTCGGCTTCGAGCGAGCCTTTGAGCAGCTCACCGCCGGCCTGCACCGAGCCGTTGACAACACCCGCGGTGGCGGCGGTCAGGCCGCTGCCGGAAGAGATGCCCTCGGTGGCGCCCTCGGAGAACGCCTGCGCCGCCTCGATCTGAGCAATCTCCTCGGTGAGCTGAGCCTGTTGCTCGCCGTAGTCGAGGTAGACCTGCTGCATGGCGTTGCTGATCCCCGCCTCCTGGCCGCGGCGCTCGATCTCGATCTCCACTTGCGCCTTGAGGTTGTCGATCTCCTGCCGATTCTGCTCGATGCCCAGCCGCGCCACCGCCAGACTCTGCACTTGCTGCCAGATCTCGCTGCCGACGTTCTGCTCGGGGGTGTCGTAACCAGGCTCGCCGGGGTTGACGCCGACGATGTCGAACAGCCGTTCGTCGTAGTGGACGTTGAGTCCCTGCAACTGCGAGCCGAGCTGATCCTGATAGCCCCGGTAGAGGTCGTACTCCAGGCGTGCTGCCAGCTGGCGATCCGCGGCCACCCGCAGGGCGCTGGTCGGGTTGTCGGCGGCCGGATCAAGCAACTCGCGGAAGGCATCGTAGGAATCGAAAATGTCGTCCGACTGACCCTGGAACTTCTGCACCAGCATCAAGAAGTCGTCCTCGAAACCCAGCGGGTTGACCTGACCGACGAGAAAGCTCCGCGTGGTGCTGAGCCGCGACAGGCTGTTGCGCCAGCCCGCCACCGCCGCATCGATGCCCGACTGGCGCAGATCCTCAGGCGGTGGTTCCTGCTCGAGGTCGGCGCGCAACTCGGGGAACAGGCCGAGCAGCAGGTTGCCCTCCAAGTAGAGATGGGTCTGGAGTTCGTCGATCACCGCTTGCGCCGCGTCCAGGTCGCCAGCGCCAGCGCGCAGGGCGTAAAGCCTGGCCAGTTCGGCCGCTTGGCTGCCAAAGTCGGCCAGCGCCTGGAACAGCAGCACGAGGTCCTTGTAGCCATCAAACAGCGGCGTGCAGTCGACGCCGCAATCGATCACCGGTACCGCCAGACCGTCGCTATCGAGGGTCGCCGCTCCCTCCAGTCCACGACCGGCGGCCGCCGCCTGGAATACCCCGGCGGTGAGGTCGGCGTCGAGCAGCAGGTCGAAATAGCCTCCCAGCCCGAGCGGCGGGCCATCGGCCACGGCGGCGCCGCAAGCGCGCAGCTCGGGGTCGAGATCGGCGGGAGCGGCGCCACCGCGCAAGGCTGAGAAGAAGCCATTTATGACCTGCTCGTAAAGCTGAATTTCGTCATCGATCACCCCCTCGCCGGCCGCCGGGTCAGGGATCACCAGCCCCAGGCGAATACGGTCGAGTTCCGCCAATCCCTCGTGCAGGAAGAGCAACTCGGCAGCGGTGCGGTCGTAAAGCAGGTCGAGCAGCAGGTCGCCGAGGTCGGCATTCGCGGGGTGGAGATCGAGGGCCTGGCGCAGCAGGCACTCGGCCCGTCGATTGCGCCGCCTCTCGGGGTCGGCATAGAGATCGGCGAGCAGCTCAAGGCGCTTGCGGACCCGCAGCTGCGCATCGTTGGGATCTTCACCGTAGAGCTCGTATTTGTAGCGGAAGGCGGCGCGAGCTGGATCGGTGGAATCCTCGGCGGGGGGGTAGAGCAGGTGGCGCGCGTAGCCCGCGACGGCCGGTGCCGCCAGCGATGGACCGAAGGCCGCCGCCGAGCCGCCGTCGGTGGCCGATTGGCTGTTGAAGGTGGTCTTGGCCGCCGCCAGCAAAGAGTCGCCATCGGCCGCCAGGCTGCGACCGAGCTCGTCGTTGGTATGGCCGGCGCTACCCCCTTTGTGAACCTGCGGTTCGAGCCAGCCGTTGTGCCGGCTGAGGTCACGCTGGAAAACATGGAGCCGCCCCGTGGCGCCTGATCTCGGTTCGCCGACCAGCAGCATGTCTTCCTGGTAGACCGCCGTGTCCTCGGCCAAGCCAAAGGCCAGGTCGGCGCCAAAATCCAGCTCTCCCGACAAGCAAGTCACCTCGATCGGGCAGCTGGTCTCGCCGGTCGGCTGAGCCAGCCCGAGCACCTGCGCCCAGCTCTGGCGACCGTCGAACTCCGGGTCGTAGGCCAAAGCATAGACCTGCCCCGCGAAAGTGACTCCCGGCAGCGACGAGGGGGCGCGCGGCGAGCCCACCGCCAGCAGGCCGCCACGGCCGGGTATCTCGCGCAGGGCCAGGGACCAGGCGAAGAAGCTGGAACCGGTTCCCGCCGTCCAGGGCGAGCCGGCGACTTCGCTCCAGCTTCCTTGATGCTCGAACAAGCGCAGCGCACCGCGGCAATCGGCGGCACCGCAAGGCACCGTGGCTCCTATTTCACCCACCGCCAAGGTGTCGCCACTCAGCGCAATGGTGGCCCCAAAGTGACCGCCGAAGGCCGGCGACGCGGCCGCGCTCAGCAGCCGTTGGCCAGGGTCGCCGCCGTCGAAGATCAGCACATTGGCCCGCCGCCGGTCGCTCTGGGGTTCATAGAAGAAAGGGTCGCCGACCGCCACCCGCTGGCCGTCCTCGCTCACCGCGACGGCATAGCCGAACAGGCCACCGGCGTCAGGCACCGGCGGTTCTAACACCTGCACCAGCTGCCACTCGCCAGCGACGCGGTGATAGCGATAGGCACGGCCCCGGTCCGGCGAGCCCACCACCAGCACTCTGGCTGCGGCATCCATGGCGACGGCGAAGCCGTAGCGACCGCCCTCCAGGTCGTCTCCCAACACCATGGGCTGACCGGCGCTATCGAGCCACGGGCCCCAGCCCTCGGCATCGCGCCGGTAGAGGAAAACTCGGCCCGAGGCTCCCACCGCCGCCCGCTCGCCAGCCAGGGCCACGGCACTGTGTCGATCTTGCCGGCTGGGCAGCGCGGCGGGGGTCCAGATATCGCTGTCACTGACGAAACTGAGCAGCTCTGATCCGGCGCCGCCGTCCGGGAATCCCACGACGATCGGGTCCGCTGCCGTGGCTTCGCCAATGCTGCGGGTCCAATCGAAGGCCACCGCGCCGCCGTAACCATCCGCCGCCGCTGGCGTGGTGGCCTGGTGCTCGCTGTCGAGCGTCGGCGGTCCGCTGTCACCGAATTGGTAGATCGCCACCGTACCCGCCCGGCTCGGCAAGTCCGGAGCGCCGACGATCAGCAGCTCGGGTTGGGTGTCCCCCGGACCGTCCAGGGCCAGCGCGGCACCGAAACGATGGTGACCAGAGCCCACTTGCCATTGGTCCCAATCCTCCAACTCTGGACCCGGAACCTGACAGCCCGAAGAGTCGGTGCAGTCGTCCCGTTGCAAGACCCAAACGCTCCCACCGCCGGTAGCCAAGGTCGGTGCGCCGACGACAATGCGGCTGTTGTATGCCTGGAAACGGTCGCTGACCGCCACCGCGGCGCCGAACCTCTGCCCCGGCCCGCCGAGCTGAATCGAGGAGGTGTCGACCAACTCGTCGCCGTTGAGAAAGAAGCGCCAAGCGCGACCGGTATCGTCGTCGGCGCCGGGCGCGCCGACCACCGCGACGGTGTACAGAGAGCTGAAACTGATCGCCACCGCGGCGCCGAACTCGCTATCCACGTCACCATTCATCCGCGTCGTGCTCCAGGTCTCCGTTAACGAGGCCAGGCGCAGCAGATAGGCGCGAGCGGGCGCAACCGTGCGGCCAGGGGAGCCGACGATGATCGACAGCAGGGTTGCATTGCCGTCAACGGCGGCTACGGCGCTGCCAAAACGATCTCCCGCCAGCGCATCGTTGGCGGTCAGCTTGGCGATCGGCCAGAAGGTGTAGGTCGAAGCGTGGCTATCCGCGACCCAGGGCAGCGAGATCACCCGGTCGGCGGCTTCTACCCCGCCCGGCAGCGGCGGATTGCGCTGGTAGACGTAGATCGCCCCGGCGTCCTCGCCAGCATCGTCGTCGCCGGGCGCGCCGACCACTAGGTAGTCTCCGGCCAAGGCCACCGCCGTGCCAAAACCATCTCCCGGCTCAGCGTCCAGAGCGGTGAGCCGACCGACGCGGCCCTGGCTGGTGGCGGTAATCCGGAACAGCTGCACCGCGCCCCGTTGACCGTCGACCTGCGGGTCGCCGACCGCCGCCAACGGATCTGAAACCGCCACCGAAGCGCCATAGCGACCCTGGGCGAAGGCCGCGGCGGTTTGCAGCTCGGCTTCGAATTCGAAGCGAGCGGTGGATTCCTGGGCTCTGGCCGGGCCTACGACAAGGGCCGCCCAGCACAGCCCGAGAATCACCCACAGCATGGCTCTTGGGCTCTTCCGTCGGCACTGCTCACCCCCACGGCGGAGAAGTTTGGTGCTGGCTGTACGGGACTCAGACATGGCGATGCTCCTCGCGTGCTGCGGTTCCGGCCTACTCACAAGGGGGCTCCTCGCAAAGCGTTACTGCGACTGGATTGGGTGGATCGGGGTGCGGACTGAGGGTGAACGAGCCACTCAGCGTAGTGCTGAGGTGCGGATGGACCGAGCTGCCGAGGGTGAGATCGAGACAGCCTTGAATCAGAGTCGGTGACAGCAAGGCCGTGGCGCAGCCGGCGGTTTTCAGCTCAAAACCAAGAAAGGCGCGCGAGCTGTCGGAGTCGAACAAAGTCGCGCCCGCCGGCAAGAGCAAGCCCGCAACCCCGGCCAACTGCGAGTGACTGTCGAGACGCAGCCGCAGCTCGCCAGAGTAGGAGCCGTCCGGCTGAGGCTGGAGCGACAGCTCGCTGTCGCTGAGCTGCCAGCAGGCAACTTGGTCGCGGCTCAGGCAGCTGTCCGGCCCCACCGGCACAATGCCACCGGCACCGCCGAGCACTCGCCCTTTGTCACCGCTACCGTCCTGACGTATTTCGAGGGTCAGGGTGACATCCTCCGATCCGGCTTTGAGCGACGCTTCCCACAGGCGATCGTTGTCGTCGATGGCCAACCGGTGCTGCGCTGGCGAGGCGACGAAAAAGTCGCCCGCGGCGGGGTCCTCGATCGCCAACGAGATCCACTCGCGACTCTCGAATTCCCGATCGTCGATCAGCTGCAACTGGATCACCATCTCGGTGCTGTTCTCGGGTACCGAGAGGAGCCCTGGCGGGCCCGCGTAGTCCTCTCCCTGGGTGGCGCTGCCGCCGTAGCGCCAAGTGAGTGTCAAGCCAGCCGGCGTGGGGCGATTGAACAACAGCCGGACCGCCACCGCGCCAGCCTCCTCGGCGACCGTCGAGTCAGCCAGGGCGAAGCTCACCGCCAAGGGTGAGTCGCTGGCGTCCAGAGGATCACTGCAAGCGGCCAACTCGGCGCCGTCGCTGATGCCGTCGCCATCGCTGTCCGCCAAGTTCGGATCGGTGCCATAGGTGTTCAATTCCAAGCCGTCACAAACCTCATCCCCATCGGTATCAGGCCGCGTCGGGTCGGTTCCCGCCACCACCTCATCGAGATCGGTCAGACCGTCGCCATCGCTGTCCAACGAGGGCGGGTCGAGGATCCGGCTAGTGATGCAGATCAGGTCCAGAACGTCGACCACGCTATCGTCGGTACAGTCGGGGCGCAGTGCTGTCGCCGCGCCCAGAATCTTCTGCCGAACCACCGCCACGTCGAGCCCGTCGACCGCGCCGTCGGCATTGGCATCCCCTGGAATCACCGCCGCCGTGCAAGCCGTCAAACAGCTCTCCCCCGCCGCTGCCGGCGAGGCGATGAATAGCAGCAGCAAACTGCCGATGAGGCCACTCCAGGACCATCCGCGGAGGCGGCTGAACTTCCTACTGTCGAGTATCCGTTGCATGGTGGCTCCTTGGGCAATCACCGGCCTAGCACCGAGAACCAGGTCTTCTTTCGCCTTTGCCCAGGAGCGTAGAGATTTACCGTTTCAGCAGCGTTACAGCACCGTTGCGAGCGCTGTTGGTGGGCTAGATCGACCGTTTTTCGAAGCACCTGCTATCCTGCAGAACCCTCGGAAATCTATGGTCCAACGGTTTTGAGCGAACCTCGCCTACGTATTTCAGTCCTGGAAAACTTCCGCGCCACAGATCTTGGTGGCGGCGAAGAATTGATCTGCTCGGAGCGCGAAGCGGCCTTCCTGATCTACCTGGCACTCACCGATCAACCACAAACCCGGGAACATCTGGCGGAGCTTTTCTGGCCCCAGCGGGCGCCTGAACAGAGTCTCGGCAACCTTCGCGTCATGCTCAGCAGGCTGCGCAAGAAGCTCGGTGAGAACCTGCGGGTGAGCCGCCAAACCGTGACCCTCGATGGCGCCAGGGTGGAAGTCGATGCGCGCCGCTTGCAGCAGGCCTACGCCGCCTGCCAGGAGCATCCGGGGCAGCTCGCGGAAGAGCGCCTGCGCCATTGCCTACCGGCGGCCGACAACCCGCCGGCAGCAGGTGCCGGCCTGGCGAGTAGCCGGCAATTCGACGACTGGCTAGAGGAGCAGCGGCGGCGCCTCGGCCACCGCATAGCCGCCGCCAGGAGGTTGCTCATCGACCTCGCTCTGGCCCGCGGCGACGCCGACGCCGCGGCAGCCCAAAGCTCCCGCCTGGTGGCCGCCGATCCACTCGACGAGGGCGCCCAGCGGCGGCACATAGAGCTGCTGGCCGGTAACGGCAAGCGGGCCGCCGCCCTGCGGCACTACGAAACCTGCCGCCGGCTGCTGGCTACCGAGCTGGGAGTCGAGCCCGAGGCCGCGACCCAGCACCTGGCGCGCTCGATCCGTGGTCAGGCGTCAGCGAACGCCTCGTCGATGAGCGATCTCGACAGCCGGGCTCGCCGGATGCTGCTCGAACGCTTGGAACGGTTTTGGATCGAGGGAGTCTTACTACCGGCGATGCCGGCCGAGGGTGCGATCGAGATCCTCGCCCAAGATCGTCCGGAGCTGGTCGCGACGCCGTTCAGACAGCTGCTGCCGACCCCTGGCCGCCAGCCACCGGCCGGCTCCTCCACAGAGTCCTTGTTCGAGCGCTTCTCCAGCTCGGGCCGGTCACTCCTCATCCTCGGCGCCCCGGGCGGCGGCAAGACAATCTGCCTGCTGCAACTGGCACGACAAGCGATGCGCCAAGCCCGCGAGGATCCGCAGGCACCCGCACCAGCGGTTCTACATCTCTCCTCCTGGGGTGCGTTGGAAGCGGATTCTGCTGCCACCACCAGGTCGCTGATGGCAGAGCCATCCTTGGCTCAGTGGGCGGCCGAAGAGATCTCCCTGCGCTACTACTTGCCACTTCGGCTGGCCCGGAAATGGATTGCCGCCGGCTCCCTGATGTTGCTGCTCGATGGCCTGGACGAACTCACCGAGGACCGGCGGACCGGTTGCCTGGCGGCGATCAACCGGTTTCGCCGCGAGGCGGGCCTGGCGCCCATCGCGGTGTGCTGCCGTACCACGGCCTACCGCGCAGCGGCAGCGGCCGGCAGCGAGCTGGAGCTGGAGCTGGCGATCGAGTTGCAACCCCTTACCCCCGGGCAAATCGATCGCTATCTAAAGGACACCGATGGCCCCTTGGCGCAGCTTTTCTCGGCCGATCCACTCCCTTCAGCCGTGCACGAATTGCTCGAAAACCCGCTGATGTTGAGCCTGATGAGCGAGGCGCTCGAGGCACCGCGGCCGGTGCCCACCGTGGCCCGATTGCGGCACCAGATCCTCGACAGCTTCGTCGACCGGATGATGGCGCGATGTCGAGACGCCCCATGGCCGCGACCCGCTCTCGGCTTGCAGTGGTTGCGTGGTCTGGCCAACGGCCTGCTACGCAGTGGCCAGGGAGTGTTTCAAATCGAACGCCTACAGCCCAGCTGGCTGCCCACCCACAGGGCCCGACAGCACTATTTACTCGCTTCGCGGATCCTCGGTTCCCTCGTGCTGGCACTCTTGTTGATGTTGATCGCGACCCTGCTCAAACCCGGCCCGATACTGCCCTGGGCGATCCTCGGCAGCGCCCTGGTGCACGGCGTGATGCTGGCCGGAATCGATCGCTGGAGATTCCACCTGCCAACCGCGACCGCGCCTGGCAGGTGGCGACGGCTGGGCCGTTTTGGGCTAATCGCCGGACTCGCTCTGGGCAGCACCCTGGCGGTCTTTCGCGGAATCGACCTGGAGCCAGGGGCAGGAGTCCTGCTCAGCAGCCTGGCATTGGCCGGATTGTTCGGGTGGCGGCGCCAGGGGACCGGCTACGACCGCGACGTGCTGGCGGTCGAAGCACTCACTGGCTCTTGGCGCGGCGCCGGCCTCGGCTTTCTAGTAGGCGGTGCCCTCGGCGGCGCCCTGCCGGTGATGCTCTTGCTGCTCTTTGACCGGTCTTCAGGACCCACCACCTGGCTCCCCGCGACGATCGGACCGCTGTTGCTCGGCGGCGGTCTCGGTGCGGTGATCGGTGGTCTGCGGGAGACCGTAGCGACCCGCCGGGCGAAGGCCAACTATGGCACTTGGATCTCTGCCCGCAGTGCCGGTCTGGGAGCGCTGTGGATGGCCACCGCGGTGCTGCTCAGCTTCAGCGTCGGCTTCAGTGCCTTCCGTTCGCTGGGAGTTCCCACAGGATTCACCATCCGCCGGCTCGGGATGCAACCGAGTGGCTCTCAAGTCCTGGTGGCGGCGGCGGTCTGCGGCGCCTACGCCTTTCTGTGGTACGGCGGTCTAGAGATTCTCAAGCATCTGACCTTGCGCTTCATGCTGTGGCGCGCCGGCATCCTGCCCTGGCGCCTGACACCATTCATCGAACTCTCCGCCCACAGCGGTGTGCTGCGCCACGCTGAAGGCGGTACGATCTTCCGCCACCGACTCTTGCTCGAGCACTTCGCCGCCGATGCAGAGCGCTGAGGATTCTGGGCCGGGGCGAGGCAAGCCGGCGCCGGATAACAGCCGGTCCACCACCGGCCGCTCAAGGCTGAGACCTAGTTGCCTACGCTGGAGGTCCAGGCATCCAGTTCCCCAGACTCGAAGCCATCGGCGAAGATCTCCAAGAAGCTGCCGCGCCAGTGTTGCAACAGCTGACGAAGGGCTTCGGGGGGATTCTGCGGCTCGCCTTGGTCGGCTTGGTCAGCGCTGTTGAGGCCATGGCAGGAAGCACAGACGCGAATCTCGCCGGGTTGGAAGGTGAGCCAGTAGCGCTCGCGCACCACCGGTTCTTGGTCCGGCGCGGTGAGCTGCCAGCTGAGCGCTCGGCGAGTGGGCACGAAGGCGGCTACCGAGCCATCGGCCGCTACCGCCACACCGCCGCTGGGCGCGCCGGGGGCCGGCGGATGGTCGATCGCCGGGTCATCGACCGGCCTCGCCAGCACCCGGCGACCGGAATTGGGGCTTGCCATGCCGCCGATACCGCGCAGCTGCCGGGCCTCGAAAATCTGCAGATGCGAGACATCGTAGACCACCCCGCCGGCGCCCACGGTCTAGGTACCGCCACCGGCAACTGCCAGGTTGTAGGGCTGCTGCTGATCGGCAACGTCGCGGGTGGTGATATCGCGGCTGACGATCAAAGCCAGCCCGCGGTCGCGCAGGTAGGAGCGCAGCAGCTCCGGGTCGACTTGCTCCTCGGCAAAGATCTGCGCCTCGGGAGCCGCCAGAGCGGTCTCACTCAACAGGGCCGGCTGGGGTCGCGAACGCACTTCCACCGGACTGAGTTCCCAGAGTTCGCCGCTGTAGCTGACCAGCACGTCGGGATCCCAATACGACAAGGTCTCGACAATGCCGCCAGTGAGTTCGCTGCCGGCTTCCAGAAAAGAACCGGCGGTCTGCAACAGGCGCATCCGGAACTTGTAGCGCGGGTCGGGATTGGCGCGGCTGCCATCGTTGCCGGCGTAGCGGGTCTCGAAGGTGTGCGCCGCCAACACCTGGCCATCGCTCAGCGGCAACGGATCCCGATAGTGGCCCGAATGCGTCGCTGGCGGCGTCGCCCCATCATCGACAGTGGTGCCGGTATCCGGATGGGTGTGGTAGGTCACAGCGATGGCATCGGCACGACGCTCCGGAGGTGCTTCCAGGCTTACCACCTGGCCAGCAGCGTGGGTGCCGAATTCGGGAGCTTCGGTGCCGAAGTAGCGCCCCGCTTGGCTGGGATCCTCAGCGATCTGAAACAGGTTCTGAATGCTGTTCGGATTGAAGCGGCCCGAAACCGCGGCGATGAATTCGTCGAGATTGGCGTCGTCATTGCGCACCCGGTTGAAATAGTCGTGCAGCTCGTGCCGGCCGATGTGGTTCAGGGTCTCTTCCCCGGTGCCATCGGGCAGGATCATCCACGGCGAGAAGTGGTTGAAGCGATGTCCCTCGAGCGGCGTGCCAGCCAGCAGGTCGGTGCGCTCCTCACGAGGCTCGGGAAAGACCTCCTCCTGGCGCGGCAGCAGGGCTGCGCCAGCACTCTCTTCGCTGTAGTCGAAAGTACCGTAGCTGCCGCCGAGGGCGTCGCTGTCGGCCTGCTGATCACGCTGTAGATGATCCCAGCGGGTGAACAGGATCCGGCCATAGCTATCGACCAGCGGACCAAACGAGCCCGACGGCGAGTGTTGCAACAAGATCAGCTCACCGGTCGACGGGTTGAGGCTCCACAGGCCGGTGTTGGTGGCGGTCGACTCGTACTCATCGTGCTGCGGATAGAGGTGCCGCTGGCCGGAGCGGGGCCGATCAGAGGTGAAGATCAATCGCCCATCGGGAGAGTAGATCGGCTCGACATTGTTGTAATCCACCGGCTGGTTCGAAACGCGAGTGATCGCCGCCGTCTCCCCCAGGCCAAAACCGCTGATCTCGTAGATCTGCCAGTAGTAGGTAGCCACCTGATACTGCTGCGTCGGTGCTCCTATCGCCATGCTGAACAGCGCCCGGGCGCCGTCCCAATGGAGGTGCGGATCGCGCACCGCGATCGCGCCGGCACCCTGGAAGCCAGCGTTGCCATAGCCCGCTTCGCGAGTCAAGTTGCGCAGCGTGCCATCGCCGTAGCGGATGTAGAGATCACCACCTCGACCCGCATCTTGCAAGCCTGCCCGGTGATTGGCAAAGGTCGAGCCAATGGTGGCGAAATCCTGGGCGATCGGAAATTGGGTGACGAACAAAATGGGATTGGGCAAAGTAGGTGGCAAGCCCTTGTCGAGGTCATCCCCAGCAGTCATCGGGACGGCCAACAGGACCAGGGCAACCGACCAAGCGACACGACCCGCAGCCCGCTGAATAGCGTTTGGAGAAAGTCTCAACAGTAGCTCCTTCACTTGTTCCAAGAAATCCGGCTCAGTTCGCCGCAGATTCACGACTTTATTCGAAATATGCAGATTTGTCGATCTCTGGCGTCGCTAACTCTGCCGACCTGCAACTAGCAGCAGCGAGAAGATTGCAAAGGTATGCTATAACGGCATGCAACAATGGCACTTTCGATTTGCACCAAGAGAAGGAGACATCCATGAGTTCGAAAATCTTGTCCGTTGCCCTAGGTGAATTGCTCCTAGCCATCTTGACCAGCGCGCCTCTAGTGGCCGGCGTGGTCTACGTCGCAGATGCTGGTGCCGGCACCGACTTTCGAGGCGCGTTGTTCCGGGTCGATCCCACCTCGGGCCACCGTACCCTGATTTCCGATTTTGGCGACCCCGGCCAGGGGCCACTGGGCCTGAACAGCCGCGGCGCCGTCCTCGAACCAGCCGGAACCGTGCTGATGGTCGATCCATTTGTCGGTACATCGAGCTTGGGAGCACTGTTTCGAATCGACCCGAGCACCGGTGTACGAATCATCTTGAGCGACTTCGGAGATCCCGCCCAGGGACCGACGGGGAGCTTTCCAATTGGTGTCACCCTCGAACCAGGGGGTTCGATTATCACTACCGACGCACAAGCCGCCGTCTTGTTCCGCATCGACCCGGCGACCGGCATGCGAACGATCGCCAGCGATTTCTCAGATCCAACGCAGGGCCCTCTCGGCGGCTCGCTAATCCACACTGACATCGCTGCGGATGGCAACCTCTGGGTTACAGACTCTAACGCCGGGACCGGTTTCTTCGGTGCTCTTTTTCGCGTCAACCCGGCGACTGGCAATCGAACCCTCCTCAGCGATCTCGGCGATGCCGCCCAGGGACCCACCGCCGCTGGTGTTTCAGGCATCGCGATCGAGGCCAGCGGTCAGATCCCTGTGTCGGCCAACCACGGGGTGGATTTCGGTCAGCTGTTACGGATCGATCCACTCACCGGTAGCCGGTCGACGCTGCACGACTTCGCCGCTCCCGGCGGGACGATCTGTATCTTCGTGGGTGCTACCGACCCACGGGAGATCGCTGTCGAGGAAGACGGCAACATTCTGATCCTCACCCGCGACGCCCTGATCGGTGTCCCAGGTAGTATCTATCGCATCGATCCGATCAGCGGTTCGCGATCGCTCTTGAGCTGCTTCGGCGATGCTCAGCAAGGGGACCTGGGTGAATCACCGACGGGTATCGACGTCCGCACTTGCGGTCCGATCTTCGCCGACGGGTTCGAGTCCGGCGATACGTTGGCCTGGTGAACCGCGCTATCCCCGGAGTGGGAGAGGCGGTGGCGCATCCAAATCTACCGAATGTACGCGACAGAGAGTCAAACGCTCACAGGTGTCGCGGAACCCTTCGCTCCAGGCGAGAGCTGCGGATCGCACCTTCAACAGGCGCAAAACGAGCGGCAGGCCGTAGGCTAGTTCTCCGATAGCTCAAGCGTCTTGAAGAGCGAGCGGCACCGGTAAACAGATACCGGTTTTCAAGGATGGCCAGAGTCGGCGAGTAGCGCTTCGAGGGCAGCAATGACCATCTTGAGATCGACCGAAACAACATCCCAGACGATGTCGTGGTCAACCGAGGCGTAGCCATGAACCAGGCGGTTTCGCATGCCGATGATCTCACGCCAAGGGATTTGAGGCGCGCCGGCCTTGGTCCCCGCAGAGACCTTGCTCGCTGCCTCACCGATGATCTCGATGAAGCGTTCCAGAGCTGCCGCCAAGACAAAATCTGAGTCGAGATCGGAGCGTTCACTTTGTGTGACCGCCTCGACCGCCCGACGGGAGTAGTCGAGCATGTCCCGGAGAAGAGCCTCGTCTTCAGGCCGCCTCATAGAACGATATTGCCTCTTCACCGACCCGATCACGGAAGTGCGGGCTCAGGAAGGCCAGAGTGTTCAAGTCCACTTTCCGTCCAAGGAGACCCTGCAGCTCCTCCTGGACGGTAATGAAACGCAGACCGACGTGTTGTCCCGGAAAGAACTCAACCAAGATGTCGATATCGCTCCCCGGGCCAAGCTCATCTCTGGCCGCCGAGCCGAATAGCGCCAGGCGAGAAATCCCGTGCTGGTTGCAGAACTCTGCGAGCTGTTCGCGGTCAATGCCTTCGAGTATCCCGCTCATCGTCACTCAATACTAGCGCAGCAGCCGGAGCTACGGGCGCATGCCAGTCGAGTGGATGGGGGTAGAACAGCGCTTGAGCCAACACTGTACTGGCGGAGAGGGTGGGATTCGAACCCACGGACCGCGTTAACGGTCAACGGTTTTCAAGACCGCCGCATTCGACCACTCTGCCACCTCTCCGTGGTCTGATCTCTGAGCCTTCAGCGCCCGCTGATGCTCACCTGGCCACCCAGGTAGGGTCGCAAGGCTTGGGGAATCTTCACCGTGCCATCGGCCTGCTGGTAGTTCTCGAGCACGGCGATCAAGGTGCGGCCGACCGCCAAGCCGGAGCCGTTCAAGCTGTGCACGAAGCGCGGCTTGCCACCCCCCGTCGGACGATAGCGCAGACCGGCGCGGCGAGCCTGGAAATCGGTGCAGTTGCTGCACGAGCTGATCTCGCGATAGGTCTCCTGCCCCGGCAACCAGACTTCGAGATCGTAAGTCCGGGCGGCGGAGAAACCCATGTCGCCGGTCGACAGGGTGAGCACCCGGTAGGGCAACCCGAGCACCTGTAGGACTTTCTCGGCGTGGGCGGTGAGTTCTTCGTGCGCTGCCGTGCTCTGCTGCGGATGGACCAGCTGCACCAGTTCGACTTTGTTGAATTGGTGCTGCCGAAACAGGCCGCGAACGTCTTTGCCGTAAGAACCCGCTTCGGAGCGAAAGCAGGGGGTGTGGGCGGTGTAGCGCAGCGGCATATCTTTCTCGGCGAGAATCTCACCGGCATGCAAATTGGTCAGCTGCACCTCGGCGGTGGGTGACAAGTAGTAGGCCTGATCGCTGCGCAGCTTGAACAAATCGTGCTCAAACTTGGGTAGCTGGCCAGTGCCGCGCAAGACTTCCGCATTGACAATAAAGGGCGGCAAGACCTCGGTGTAGCCTTGCCTGGCGTGCAAGTCAAGCATCAGCTGGATCAGCGCTCGTTCGAGCCGCGCTCCAGCACCGAAGTAGGTGGTGAAGCGGGCCCCGGCCAACTTGGCGCCACGTTCGAAGTCGAGAATACCGAGTGCCGGGCCGAGATCCCAATGGGCCTGGATCTCGAAATCGAAGCTCGGCGGCTCGCCGACGGTCCGCTCGACCTGGTTGGCCGCTTCGTCCTTGCCCACTGGTACGCTGTCTAGCGCCAAGTTGGGGAATCCGGCTTCGGCTCGCAGCAACTCCTCATCAAGCTTCTGCGCCTTGGTTTCGAGCCCTTCGATGGCCACCTTGATTTCGGCCACGGCGGCGATCTGCGTCTCGGCGTCGCCCCCTTGGCGCTTAATCTGGCCGATTTCCTTCGATGCTGTCTTGCGCCGGTGCTGCAACTCGCCCAGTTCGGTCACCACCGCGCGGCGATCGATGTCGGCGCGATGCCAGGCTTCGAGCTCGCTGGGGTTGATGCCGCGCGCCTCCAATCGGCTGGCGAGGTCTCCCGAAGTATCGCGCAAAAGATCTCTAGAAAGCATGATCGGCGCAGTCTAACGACCCCTCTGCGGCAGCGCAATCAGCCATTCCACGCCGCTACCAGCCCCGGCAGCGGGATAAGATCCCAACCGCGAACCCAGGAGATGAATATCTACCCCGACCACGCCGCTAGGCCACCCCTGAAGGCCGTTCGATCTGCCTCGCCACGGGCGTTGCAGGTGCTGCTGCCATTGCTGGCCGGGTCCGCAGCTTGGGTGCTGGCGATCAACCAGGCCGATCCGGCGGCGGCGGCCGAGAGCCGCTATCTGGCGCTACTGATCGCCAGCGTACTGTGCGTCTCCACGGTCCTCAGTAGAGGTGAAAGTTGGCACGGTGTTGGTTGGCCGACTGGCCTCGGCTTGGTGGCGGCTCCGCTGCTCGCCTGGGCAGTACCGCACGGCCCCCACCGCGGCGCCGCAATCTGCCTCTTGCTAACCACCGTCCTGACCCTGGCGGCCGTCCGCCGCGGGCGCCGGCACACGCTGCTCGACCTGCCCAGCTCTATCGCCCTCTGCCTCGGCTGCCAGCTGCTCACCCGCAGCGACATCCTGCTGACCGCCCCCCAATCCCCCCGCACTGTCGCCATTCTGCTGTCTAGCATCCTGGCGGGGCTGGCCTTGGCACTGCTCGCCAAACGTCACGGTGAACGACGCGCCCTCTACGCTGGCGCCGCAACTTTGCTCTTGGGCGCCGGCTTGACGGTGACCGGCGCCGGCATGCTGCTGGCCTTGGCGGCCGGCAGCTGGCTCGGCAAGCCTGGCAAGCGACACTGGTGGGCACTTGCCGGACTGCTTCCCATCGTGCTGTGGAACCCTCTCTTGGGCGGCCTGACAGTCGCCGCTGCGTTGAGCCTGGTCGGCGGCTGGTGGCAGCTGGCTCCAGCGGCCGCCATCGGCGCGGTGGTGACTTACAAGATTGTGATCGGCGCCCTACCTGCCTCGATGGCGGCAATCATGATGGTCAGCGCCATCGGCTTGGCGTTGGTTCCCACCTTGGTTTTCGTCAAGCGCCAACGCTACGGCCAACTGGCTGGCGCCCTGGCATTGATCGGCGGCGCGGGCTGGTTAACGGCAGGGTTGGCCCTGCTGCCAGGGGTGGCGCTAGCTAGCCTGACACTGCCGCGGACAGGTGTGGGTGCCCGGTTGCAAGGCATTTGGCTGCTCTTCGCCAGCTTCTGTGGCGGACTGATGATGGCCTACCCTTGGCTCGACCCTCAGCCCTTCACTCAGATACTGAAGTTGCTCGGTCTCGGGCCTGAGCCCATTTCCATCTTGGCTTGGGTCGCCGTAGTAACCCTGCTCGGCTGGGTCTTGCTACGGCTAGACCTTGATCTTGGCCCCTGGCCCGACCGCTTGATCTGGCTGCTGCTCTTCGCCTTGCTGGGGTTGAACTTGCCAGCGGCTTCGCGAGTGCCATTGGACTATCAAGTGGTGGCTCTCGAAAGTAACAGGCCACCTTGGAGCGCTGAGCTGGACGGCGGCAAGGTTGGCCAGATCAGCATCGATTGCAACGTGGTCAATGGCGCCGGCTTGGTTAGTGGTACGCCGGTGATGGCGATCCAATTGCTCGATGCCAGCGGCAAGCCGCTCGAACACTGGACCTTGGCCAGTGGCGTGGACACCGCCGAGTGGGCGGCGGCGCGGCCCGATGTAGCCGCCCTGCCAGGATTCCAGGCGCCCCCACCGTGGCTTGCCTACGTCGCTCCGGGAGGCGGCTTCTTCGGCCATCGTTACCGCTCTCGCCTGACCACCAGCTTGCCTCACCATGCCGCGCGTTTGGTGATCCGGCGCGCCGCCGGGCTGGGGCCGGAGGTAACCCCGGTGATCTACCGGGTGGAGCTGCGGCCATGAGGCGCAACCTGGTTGAGTTCTTGGTGGCAGCCGTGGCCACGACCGTTCTGCGTCGCTACTCGCCGTTAGATGCGGCGGATCCCTTCCATGGAGTGCTGAGCGTGCTACCCCTGGGAGTGGCAGCGTTGCGGACCATCGGCCGGGCCGCCAGACGCTCCTCGGGCCAGAACTCGAAGCCGGCAAGAAGCACGATGGACGGCGTGGTCCTTGGTGCTTTAGTGCTGCTGACATTGGGCCGCACAGGGCTTGGTTTGGCAGCCACTGACGGGCTCTTGGCGGCGAGTTTCCTGAGCCTCCTCGGGTACCACATCGCCCGCCTCCTACCGCTGCTGCGGGCGACCCTGGGTCGGCGACTCCCTACCTCGCCACCCTGGATATTCTGGGCCTTACCGGCGGCGACTTACCTGCTGCTCTTGCCCTGGTCGATGGCCCATCGTCAGCCCGATGGCGACGAGCCTTTCTATCTCTTGTTAACCCACAGCTTGGCGCACGATGGGGACGCCGACCTGGCTAACAACTACCAGAACCAGGACTGGCGCCACTTCATGCAGCGTGAGATCGAACCTCAACCCGGCGACCCGCTGGGTGAGGACGGTCAGCTCTATTCGCGGCACAACCTGCTACTGCCCTTGCTGCTGGCGCCGACTTATCGCCTGGCGGGCTTGGGCGGCGCCCAGGTCAGCTTGGCCTTGCTGGCCGCCTGGTTGGCTTGGATGGTGCTGCGCCTGGCCTGCAGGTTGGCGCCGGAGAGGCCTCGTGGCGCGCTGCTGGCCTGGGCGCTGGTGGCCTTCTCACCACCGCTGGTGGTGTTCTCACAGCAGGTCTGGATCGAGGTTCCGGCAGCCCTGCTGCTCGCCTTGGCCGTTGACCGGATCTTGCTCCTCGGCCACCGTGGCCAACACGGCGACCTGCGCCCAGGTGATCTTTGGCGATTGCTGCTGCCCCTCGGGCTGTTGCCGTTGCTCAAACTACGCCTTGGCCTGGTGGCTCTGCCGCTGCTCCTACTCGCCTGGCACCGCGGACGGGCTAGCGGCCCATTGCCGAAGCGCCGGGCGCTGGCGGTGCTGGGAGTGTTGGTTGCCGCCATCTTGTGGTTCAACTGGGCACGCTTCGGCAACCCGTTGAAGATTCATAACTGGAGTGAACTCGGTCTGCTTGAACAACCCCTGACCAGCTACCTGAAAGGTGGCTTGGGAATGTTCTGGGATGTTGCATTCGGCCTCTTCGCAGTGGCACCGATCTGGCTGCTCTTGTTGCCCGCGCTGTGGTCACTAGCCCACCACCAGCGGCGCTGGTTGGCCGCCGGAGCCTTGCTCGCTCTGCCCTACCTGACGATCTTGGCTCCCCGTCTCGAGTGGTACGGCGGCTGGTCGCCGGCTTTCCGCTATCCGCTAGTATTTCTACCTCTGCTCGGTGTCGCATTGGTGCCGCTGCTCGATCGCCGCCGACTCCCCGGACTGCGCGCCGTGGGGGTGGCGTTGAGTTTGACCACCCTTGCACTGACTGTGATCTGGCTGCTGATTCCGGGCTGGACCTACAATTTCGCCGATGGTCGCAACCATCTGCTCGATGCCACGTCAGCGCGGCTGGGAACCGACATGGCGCGCTGGTTCCCCAGCATGGTGCGCCCGCGCCTGGCTACCTGGCTGTGGCCGGTCCTATCGCTGCTGCTGATCCCGATCACCCTCGGTCTGCGGCGCCTGCCGCGCCGCGCCGCCGCGGGTTGGGGACTGGCCGGGCTGTTGGTGGTTTGGGCCGCGGTACCGCTGATCGCCAGCAACTGGCCAACCGGCCGGGTCGAGGTCGAGGATCCGCAAGTGCGCAAGATCCGCGGCCAACCCTTTCCCCAGACGTGGGCCCTACGGCGGGCGCAGAAACACGGCGGCTGGATGCTCTACCAACGCTGCCGAGTGGAGACTCCGGTCACCCCTGGCGGTCGCCGAGTGCGCTTACGTGCTCGGGTCAGATTCGTGGAAAACCGCCTCGGTACGCCGTTGCAACTCGAGGTGCTGGCCGGCGATAGCTTGCTGGCCACCTGGACGGCCAGCCGCAACCGGCGCTGGCAAACCCTCGACCTCGGCACCTTCGACTGGCCTGATGAGGCCACCTTGGTGCTCAGGCTGCCAACCACGGCGCCGTTAGGCGCGCCGCGCAACGGCCTGATCGTCGATTGGCTGGATTTCGACTGGCAATGAGTGCGATTACTAAAGAGCTAGGGCTGGTCAACGACTCTAGGGGGGAGTCTCACGCGCTACGGGTCAGCGCGGTGGTCGCCACCATCGGTAAGAGCCGCTGGCTGGCGCCCTGTCTCGAAGCGCTGCGCCGCGAAGGCGGAACGCAACTAGAAATCATCCTCGTGGATCAAACACCCGAGCCTTGCTCCACGCCTGCTGGCTTGGTGGACTTGGTGCTGCGACCGGGTCGCAACCTGGGATTTGCTCAAGCCAATAATCTTGCCTTCGCCGCGGCTCACGGCGAGTTGTTGGTAACGGTCAACGACGACGCCCTGATCGAACCCGGATGGCTCCAGGGGCTACTCGCCGAACTCGAAAGGCAACCGCGAGCCGCCGCCGTCCAAGGGGTCAATCTACGTCTCGACGAACCTTCCCTGGCCGATGGCTGTGGCTTGGGCTGGAATGGAGCCTGGCAAGCAATTCAGCTCGGCCGGGACCACCCCCCGCCGACTACCGAGAGCGCATCTGAGGAGATCTTTGGCGTCTCGGCAACGGCGGCGATCTACCGCCGCGAAGCCCTCTATGCGGTCTCTGGTGAAGATCTGGAGGCCTTCGATCCCGCCCTTGGTTCCTATTGGGAAGATGTTGATTTGGCGGCGCGCCTGCGTACCGCGGGCTGGCATGCCCGTCTGGTGCCCGCCGCCCGTGCCCACCACGCCGGTTCAACCAGCGGCGAACAAATCGGTCTGGGCAGCACGCCGTGGATCTACGGCAACCGCCACCTGGTACTGGCGCGCATGCTCGGCCTGGGCTATTGGGCCAGATGGCCGAAGATCCTCGGCCGCGACCTGATAGATCTCGGCCAGGCGCTGCTCGATCGCCGCGGGCGCTTGGCAGTCGGCATCCTCCGAGGCTGGCTGCGAGCCCTGCCCCGCTTCCCTCGGTTTGCCCATTTTGGTCCAGCCCGTCTGCAGGTCGAGGAGCTGCGCCGGTTTATGGTCCGGCCACCGCCGGCGGATCGACATAAGCACTGACCTGGTCGCCAAAACCGGGATCACCGATCAGCTGGGCCACGGCTTCGATGTCGGGAGCAAAGAAGCGGTCCTTATCCCACCGGCGAGCGACCGTGCGGACCAACTCGAAAGCCCGCTCGAGGGCAGCACTGGTACGCAACGGGCGGCGTAGATCGATGCCTTGACAGGCACCGAGCAGCTCGATGGCAACAATCCGCCGGGTGTTGGCGTTCATCGCTCCGAGCCGGTGGGCGGCAAAGGTGGCCATGCTGACGTGGTCTTCTTGGTTGGCCGAGGTCGGTAGGCTGTCGACACTAGCGGGATGAGCGCGGCTCTTGTTTTCGCTGGCTAGGGCGGCGGCGGTCACATGGGCGATCATGAATCCCGAGTTGAGCCCAGCGTCCTCAACCAAGAAGGAGGGCAACTGGCTGAGGGAAGCGTCGATCAGCAGCGCCATCCGCCGTTCCGACAAAGCGCCGATTTCGGCGATTGCCAAGGCCAGATTGTCGGCCGCCAAAGCCACCGGCTCAGCGTGGAAGTTGCCACCGGAGAGAATCTCGCCGAGCCCTTCCTCCCCCACTAGCGGCGGCATCA
Source organism: Candidatus Multivoradales bacterium (assembly GCA_965248925.1). Lineage (GTDB taxonomy): Bacteria > Acidobacteriota > Thermoanaerobaculia > Multivoradales > J023 > CBDFLE01. The sequence goes on from CBDFLE010000006.1 coordinate 2,206,970, forward strand.
CTAGCGGATTGTCAGTGACCGCATTGGCCTCCCGCTCCAGAACCGAGGCGACAAAACGCAGCTGTTCCAAACATGCACCCATCACTTGTGGCTGACAGCGTAGGGAGTAGGGATCCTGCACTCGATCACAGCCGATGTGCGACTTGCCGATCTCGCTTTCGCCGAGCAGCCGGCGATAGATCTCGGCGGCGGCGATCTGCCCCAGCTGACCCCGTAGCAGCTGAATTCTGGGGTCAAACGGCACCCGGCTACCCAGAGCCGCCTCGACCGACAGCGAGCCGGCAACAAATGCCGCCGAAGTGTTGCGCTCGGCGGCAAATAGGCCAGCCAAGGCCAAAGCGGTGGACACTTGGGTGCCATTGAGCAGGGCCAAGCCCTCCTTGGCCTCTAGTTCCAGCGCTTGCAGTCCAAGGCGCCGCAGCCCTTCGGCGCCGTCGAGCAAATCGCCAGCGAGCTTCACCCGCCCTTCGCCGAGCAGCGGCAGGCTGAGATGGGCCAGTGGCGCCAGGTCCCCCGAAGCGCCGACTGAACCCTGAGCTGGAATCACCGGCAGCAGATCGTGTTCGAGAAATGCCAGCAGCAACCGCACCACCGCGGGGCGCACCCCGGAGTGGCCGCGGGCAAGTCCATTGATCTTAAGCAGCAAGATCAACCGTACCGTGCGGTCGTCGAGCGCCTTACCGACACCGGTGGCATGGGAAAGGAGGAGGTTGCGCTGGAGCTCGCCAAGCTGGTCGGCGGGAATGGGGGTCTGGGCCAGGCGCCCGAAGCCGGTGTTGACACCGTAGGTCACCCGGCCAGCGGCCAAGGTCCGACGGATGGTCTCGCGAGCTGCTGCGAGATTTCGCCAAGCAGTCTCGCCGAGGGTCACCGGTAGACGGCGACGCCAACCGTCGCGTAACTGGCCGAGGGTCAATTCGCCAGCCTGCAATTTGAGTTCTTCGACGCCCACTATTTCTCCTCTTCGGCCAGCTGTTCAAGAACCTGGCGAAAACGCTCTGCCACCACTCGACGAGCGATGTGGCGACCTTCCTTGACCACTGTCTCACCGCCGACGATCACTTGCCGCACAACTGAGCGGTTACCGGAAAAAATCCAACTGTCGAGCCAGGCATCGCCGTGGCTCGCCGCGAGCAGCGGATGTTGGCTGTCGAGCTGCACCAGATCGGCCCGATAGCCGGGCGCGATGCAGCCGATCGGCCGGCCACAGGCTTGGGCTCCCGCCGCCAAGACTCGTTGCAACAGGCTACGAGCGGTGGAACGGTCGCAGCCGCCCGCCAAGATATTGCGGCCCTGGTGGCGCAAGCGCTGGCCATACTCCAGCCAGCGCAATTCTTCGACCGGACTGGTGGAGATATGGCTGTCGGAACCAATGCCCAGCCGACCACCGGCGCGCAGAAAATCGACCGCCCGAAAGACCCCGTCTCCCAGATTCGCTTCGGTCGTCGGGCACAGGCCGGCGACCGCACCGCTCGCCGCCAATGCCGCCAGCTCACCATCGTCGAGGTGGGTAGCGTGGATCAAACACCAGCGCTGATCGACCGCAGCTCGATCAAATAACCACTGCGCCGGACGCTGGCCGCTCCAAACCAGGCAGTCCTCGACTTCGCGCACTTGCTCGGCAACATGGATGTGCACCGGCCCTCGCTCACCCCAGGCAGCCAGCACCTCGCTCAGCAATTCGGCACCGACCGCCCGCAGCGAATGGGGAGCGATGCCGACCGCGAGCTGGCCGTCGACTTCACTCCGCAACCGTTCGACGATGCGCAGAAAGCCCTCGGCTTGGTTGATAAACCGGCGTTGGCCATCGTCTGCCGGACGGCCGCCAAAACCGCCGTCGTGGTAGAGCACCGGTAGAAGGGTGAGGCCGATGCCAACCTGGCGAGCGGCAGCCAAACAGCGCAGCGACAGCTCGGCGCGCTCAGCGTAGGGCCGGCCAGCAATATCGTGGTGTAGGTATTGAAACTCCCCCACCGTGGTGTAGCCCGCTTCGAGCAGCTCGACATAGAGCTGGGCGGCAACCGCCTCGAGCTGATCCGGGGTGATGCGCAGCACGTTGCGGTACATCACTTCACGCCAAGTCCAGAAGGAATCCGCGACCCGACCTGAACGCTCGGCCAGGCCGGCCATCGCTCGCTGGTGGGCGTGGGAATGCAAGTTGGGCACGCCGGGCAAGACACAGCCGCTCAACCGCTCATCGCCCACGGCCTCGGCCCCGGCCTTCATCGTGGTGATGTAGCCATCGTCGCCAATCTCGATCTGCACCGCTTGCAGCCACTCACTGCCAGTGAAGAGATCGTCGATGTAGATCCTACGCATGGTGCGCCAAAGAGATGCCCTCGGGGGTTGATTTGCAGCGCTCTTGATCCTAACCTGTATATACAAGTCTAGGCGACCACCAATGGGGCGCGCAATGCCGATCTCGCCGCGACTCGATGGAGACTCCCACCGATGATCCCGCAACCTCAACTGCTGATCTTGCGCCATGCCCGGCTGGCCACCCTGGCAGCGACTGCCGACGATGGCTACGGCTTGATCGAAGACGCAGCCTTGGTGGCGGATAAGGGTCGTATCGTCTGGCTCGGCGCCGACCAGCAGCTGCCGGCTGACTTCTCCGCCGAACTCGAAATCGACGCCGAGGGCCGACTGCTGACCCCGGGACTGATCGACTGCCACACCCACTTGGTGTGGGGTGGGGATCGAGTGCGGGAATTCGAGCAGCGCCTCGAAGGGGTCTCGTATCAGGAGATCGCCCGCCAAGGTGGCGGTATCGTCTCCACGGTTCGCGCCACCCGGAAGGCTAGTGACCAAGAACTCTACGGCGCTGCCGAGCGGCGCCTCGGCCGGCTGGCCGCCGATGGGGTGACCACGGTGGAGGTCAAGTCGGGCTACGGTCTCGATACCGCGACTGAACGCCGCCTCTTGCAGGTCGCCAGACGGCTGGGTCGCGAGCAGCCGATGCGGGTCCACACCACCTTTCTCGGTGCTCACGCGGTGCCACCGGAATTGACCGGCCGGGACGATGACTACATCGAGATGGTCTGTAGAGACATGCTGCCACGGATCGCCGCCGAGGGCTTGGCTGACGCGGTCGATGGATTCTGCGAGGGCATCGCCTTCTCGCCGGCACAGATCGAGCGGGTGTTTCAGGTCGCTCGGGGTCTCGGCTTGCCGGTCAAACTGCACGCCGAGCAGCTCAGCTGCCTGGGCGGTGCCGCCTTGGCGGCCCGCTACGGCGCCCTGTCGGTCGATCATCTGGAGTATTTGGACGAAGTCGGCGTTCGCGCCCTGGCCGACACGGGCACGGTGGCGGTGCTGCTGCCTGGCGCCTTCTACTTCTTGCACGAGACCCAACTCCCGCCGGTGGAGCTACTGCGCCGCCATGGAGTGCCGATCGCCGTTGCCACCGATCTCAATCCGGGCAGTTCGCCGATCAGTTCGCTGCTGGTAGCGATGAACATGGCTGCGGTGCTCTTCGCCCTGACCCCCGCCGAAGTGCTTGCCGCGGTCACTCGCCATGCTGCCCGTGCCTTGGGAGTCGCTGCTCGGCTCGGCACGCTGGAAGTGGGCAAAGAAGCCGACCTGGCATTGTGGAACGTCGCCGAACCCGCCGCGCTGGTCGCCAATCTGGGGCAATCGCCGTTGGCCACTCGTTTTCTCGCCGGCCGACCGAGCACCGTAGAACCCGGTAAGGCGTGGCGATGAGCAGCCACTCGAAGCCGGCGCTGGTCCGCCACCGCTCACCGACACCTTTGTACCAGCAAGTCAAAGATCACATCCTCGACAACATCTCGAGCGGCAGCTGGCTGCCTGGGCGCCGGATACCGTCTGAGAACCAGCTGGTGCGACAACTCGGTTGTAGCCGAATGACCATCAATCGTGCGCTGCGCGAACTTGCCCAGGAGGGCCACCTGCAACGCTTGGCCGGGGTGGGTAGCTTCGTTGCCGAACCACCGCGCCACGCCAGCCTGATCGAACTGCACAACATCGCCGAAGAGATTCGCGATCAAGGGAGCGAACACAGCGCGGTCTTGACCTGGCGCCAGCGCGAACCGGTGCCGGCCGAGATCGCCGAGCGCCTCGAGGTCGAAACTGGGCACGAGGTTTTTCACCTCACCCTGGTGCATCGACGCGACCAACTACCGATTCAGCTCGAAGACCGCTGGGTGGAGCCCGAGCAGGTGCCGGACTTCCTCGACCAGGACTTCTCGACCACCACCCCCTCAGAGCACCTGTTGCGCTCGATCCGCCCCGACGAGATGGAGCACATCGTCGGCGCCGTGCTGCCCGACGCCACCACTTGCGAGCTGCTCGCCATTCCGACCGATGAGCCTTGTCTGCGCTTGCAGCGGCGGACCTGGAATGGCGGCCGGGTGGTGACCTATGCTGTGTTGACCTACCCCAGTTCGCGCTACGACCTGGGCGCCCGCTACGACCTTGGCGTGCAGCGGGCCAATAACGACATTTCCCTGCTGCCCGGCGGCTATCGGCGCAAACCGATGACCCCCCGCGGCTGACCCTCGATCTCGCCACGGAGAGCCGACAATGAACGAGCAGAGCCATCCCCGTTTCGATCCCAGCCGCCGCCTGCGCGCCCCCCGTGGACCTGAGTTGAGCTGCAAGAGCTGGCTCACCGAGGCGCCGCTGCGGATGTTGTACAACAACCTCGACGCGGAAGTCGCCGAGCGCCCCGAAGAGCTGGTGGTCTACGGCGGCAGCGGCCGCGCAGCGCGCGACTGGCAGAGCTTCGACGCCATCGTCGCCACCCTGCGCCGGCTGGAGGACGATCAAACGCTGCTGGTCCAATCGGGCAAGCCGGTCGGTGTTTTCCAAACCCATGTCGACGCGCCGCGGGTGCTGATCGCCAATTCCAATCTGGTGCCAGCCTGGTCCAGCTGGGGACACTTCAACGAGCTCGACCGCAAGGGTCTGATGATGTACGGCCAGATGACCGCCGGCTCATGGATTTACATCGGCAGCCAAGGCATCGTCCAAGGCACCTATGAGACCTTCGTCGAGATGGGTCGGCAGCACTTCGGCGGTGAGCTGGCCGGGCGCTGGATTCTCACCGCCGGCCTTGGCGGTATGGGCGGTGCCCAACCCTTGGCGGCGACCCTTGCGGGGGCCTCGATGCTGGCAATCGAATGCGATGAGAGCCGCATCGATTTCCGCCTGCGCACCGGCTATATCGACCGCAAGACGGCAGATCTAGACCAGGCACTGAGCTGGATGGAGCAAGCATCAGCCGACCGCCAAGCATTGTCGGTGGGCCTGCTGGGCAACGCCGCCGAGCTGCTGCCCGAGCTGGTGCGCCGCGGCGTGCGCCCCGACGCCGTCACCGACCAGACCTCGGCCCACGATCCGCTGCACGGCTACTTGCCCAGAGGCTGGACAGTCGATGAATGGCGCGCCAAGCAGCAGAGCGCGCCGCAAGCAGTGGCCGCGGCAGCCAAGCAGTCGATGGCCGAACACGTTCGCGCTATGCTCGCCTTCCACCACCAGGGCATCCCGACCTTCGACTACGGCAACAACATTCGCCAGGTGGCCAAAGATCAGGGAGTCACCGACGCCTTCGACTTCCCGGGTTTCGTTCCAGCCTACATTCGGCCGTTGTTCTGCCGTGGCGTTGGCCCCTTTCGTTGGGCGGCGCTGTCGGGCAATCCAGAAGACATCTACAAGACCGACGCCAAGGTTAAAGAGCTGATCCCCGACGATCCGCACCTGCACAATTGGCTCGACATGGCGCGCGAGAAGATCAGCTTCCAGGGCCTGCCGTCGCGCATCTGCTGGGTCGGCCTCGGCCAACGCCACCGACTCGGCCTGGCTTTCAACGAGATGGTGCGCTCAGGTGAACTCGAGGCGCCGGTAGTGATCGGCCGCGACCACCTCGACTCAGGCTCCGTAGCCAGCCCCAACCGCGAGACTGAAGCCATGCTCGACGGCTCCGACGCGGTCTCCGACTGGCCGATCCTCAATGCCTTGCTGAGCACCTCGAGCGGCGCCACCTGGGTGTCCTTCCACCACGGCGGCGGCGTCGGCATGGGCTACTCCCAACACGCCGGCCTGGTGATCTGCTGCGACGGCACCGAGGCCGCCGACCGCCGCCTCGAGAGGGTGCTGTGGAACGATCCCGCCAGCGGCGTCATGCGCCACGCCGACGCTGGCTACGACAGCGCCAAGCAGTGCGCCAAAGAGAACGGGCTCGATCTGCCGGGGATTGACTTGAGGTGAGGGGCTGGTGCTTCCGAGCCAGCAGCTTCAACAACTTTTAATAACGAAAGCTCCTATTAAGACTTTGGCCTCTAAGTCTTAATAAGATAGCGTATATTAGACTATAAAACTTCACCAATAATCTGGTCGGCTAACGTCCTAGGCTCTTTTCAGCCACCACCCATGGCAGCCTTCCCTTCCTCGTCACACAGGACGCAGTCCAATAGCATCCCCAGCCGTGCTCTACGTCCGGCTTCACTGAGCACCCACGGCCGGGGGAAGAAGGGCGGGTCGTGGCGGGTGTGCTGTGGGTGACCGCACTCCAGATCGGCGACCCAATGCTGGTGCTCATCTTGGTGAAAATCGATGATTCGGCGTTGCATGGCCTAGATTGTAGGCCGACGACGACTCGGCGGACACTCAGCAGGCTAAGATCCACCGCCAATGCCCCCTTCGACCACCTCATCGGCCTCTCTAGCACCGCCCGAGCTTTCGGCAGTGGTGGTGCATTGGCGCAATGAGCTGGAACTCGACGAGCTGATCGACCGCTGGCCGGAGGATCGCCGCTTCGAGTTGCTGGTGGTGGACAACAGCCGCAGCCTGAGGGAGTTGGCACCACCGGCGCAGCTGCTGCGACCGACGCGCAACCTGGGTTTCGCCGGTGGCGTCAATCGTGGCTGGCATGAAGCCCGTGGGCAGGTCATAGTTTTGCTCAATCCCGACGCCTGGCCCGAAACCGAGGCCCTCGACCAGCTGCTCGAAGGATTCGCCAAATATCCGGCGGCGGCAGGGGTGGTGCCGGCGCTGATCGGCCTCGACGGCGGCTCGCAACACGCTTGGCAGCTGCGCACTCTGCCCTCACCATGGAAACTGCTGGCCCAGACCCTACTGCTGCCGACCGGAGATGGCTCGCCACAGATGCCGCCCGCCGGCAGTGTGATTGAGCAACCCGCCGCCGCCGCCCTGGCCTTGAGGCGCAGCGCCTTGGAGTCGATCGGCGGGCTCGACGAGGGCTTCTTTCCGGCCTGGTTCGAAGACGTCGACCTCGCCCAACGACTGCGCCAAGTCGGCTTAGAACTTCGCTACCACCCGGCGGCGCGCTTCGTACACGGCCTTGGTCGCAGCGTGCCGCAGCTCGGCTACGGGCCGTTTCTTTGGGTCTACTACCGCAATCTGGTGCGCTACCTGCGCCTCTACCACGGCTCGGTCTGGGCGTTGCTGGCCCGCCTTTGCTTGCCCTGCGGCCTGGCCCTGCGCCTGACCCTGCTGCCCCTGCGACGACCGCGCCGGGCTGCCAGTCGGGCTGCCGCCGCGGGCGGACTGATGACCGCCCTGGGAGGCGCCCTCAGTGGCTGGCGCTGGCCATCAAGCCTCGCCAAACGCTTCGCACCCAGCACCAACGCGGCAGGAGAAGTGGAGTGAGCGTCGCGGTTGCGGTGTGCATTGTCACTTACCGCTCAGCCGCCGATCTGCCGGGCTGTTTGGCGGCGATCGCCGAACTCGAGCATCGGCCGCTTGAAGTAGTGCTAGTGGACTGCGCCGGCGGCGACGACTGCACCGCCATCGCCAAGGCTTGGGAAGCCCCGGGAATTTGCAAGCAGTTGCTGGCGCTGGATCAGAACTTGGGCTTCGCCGGAGGCATGAACACCGCTTTCGCTCAAACCGTGGCGCCATTTCTACTGACCCTCAACGCCGACGCCCGGCCCGAGCGGGACTATGTCTGCCGATTGCTGGCGGTCTTGCTGGCCGACCCCGACGCCGGCTGCGCCACCGGACGACTGCTGCGGCCGCCGGGCGCTGCAGAACAGAGGCTCGACGCCTGCGGCATGTTCTTGACCCGCAATTGGCGCCATTTCGACCGTGGCTCGGGCGAGCTGGACCACGGCCAATATGCCGCGCCCGAGCAGGTCTTCGGCGCCACCGGCGCGGCAAGCCTGTTTCGCCGCGCGGCCCTCGACGATGTGGCGATCGAAGGCAATATCTTCGATCCCGACTTTCACTCCTTTCGCGAAGACGCAGAACTCGCCTTTCGCTTGCAAGAGCGCCAGTGGCGGGTGCTCTACGAGCCGCGAGCACAGGCCGAGCACCGCCGTTTCAATCTACCGTCCAAACGCCGGCAGATGCCGGCAGCGGTGAACTACCACTCGCTCAAGAACCGTTACTTGCTGCGCCTTTATCACCAAACAAGCGGCAATTTCTTGCGCACTCTGCTGCCGACCACGACGCGCGATCTACTGGCGCTGGTCTATGTGGCGCTCTTCGAACGCAGCTCCTTCGCTGCCTATCGCTGGCTGTGGCGACACCGCCACACACTGGCTGCGCGGCGGCGGCTGATCCAGGCCCGCCGCAGCGCTGCCCCAGGTGTCGTCGAAGGCTGGTTTGGGCGCCGGAGCCTACCCCGATGAGCACGGCAACCTCAGTGGCCTCGACGCTGCGCATCGCTCTGATCGGTAGCCGTGGGATTCCAGCTAACTACGGCGGCTATGAGACTTTCCTCGCCGAGCTGGCGCCGCGCCTGGTGCGCAAAGGCCACCAGGTGACGGTCTATTGCCGCGCCCATCACACGCCGCGCGACTTGCGGCAAGTTGACGGCGTGCGCCTGGTGGTGCTGCCGACGATCCGCAGCAAATACCTCGACACTCCGGTACACACCCTGCTGTCGTGCCTTGACAGCTGGAAACGCAGCTACGACGCGGCCCTGGTGGTGAATTCGGCCAACGCGGTCTTTGTGCCGCTGCTCCGTTTCAGCGGCACGCCGACCGCTCTACACGTTGATGGGATCGAGAAACAACGCGCCAAATGGGGTTGGTTGGGGCGCACCGTCTACAGTCTGTCGGAGCGCCTCGCCTGTCAGCTACCCAACCTGCTGGTGACCGATGCTCGGGTGATCGATGAGCACTACCGGCAACGCTACGGCAGGGATTCGTGGATGATCGTTTACGGTTCCGAGCCGCGCCCCCCGGAGCATTGCGGAGTGCTCGCCGAGCTGGGCTTGAAGGCCGGCGACTATTTTCTCTATGTCAGCCGCTTCGAGCCGGAGAACAACCCCCATCGGGTAGTCGAGGCCTATCGCCAGGTGGGTGGAGAATTGCCCCTGGTGATGGTCGGCGACGCTCCCTATGCCGAAGCCTTCATCGCTCAGGTACGGGCAGCCGCGGATTCTCGGGTGCTGTTCCCGGGAGCGATCTATGGCGATGGCTACCGTGAGCTGCAACAAGGCGCACTAGCCTACATCCACGCCACCGAAGTCGGCGGTACCCATCCTGCCCTGGTCGAGGCGATGGGCTACGGCAACTGCGTGCTGGTCAACGATGCGCCCGAGAACCGCGAAGTGGCAGGCGATTCAGCTCTGTACTTCCGCGCCACTGAGCCCACTACCCTGGCAGACCATCTAGAACAGGTTCGTAGCGATCCCGAGCACGCCCGTCAACTCGGCCGACAGGCCGGCGACCGGGCCACCCGGCTGTTCTCGTGGGACGCGGTGTGTGATCGCTATGAAAAACTCTTCACCTGCCTGGCGGGCAGCACGCCGGAGATGGAGTCTTGACGATCGAATGATGCTACTTTAGCATAACGAGCATTGACGGGATCCTATATAATCAAGTGCTACTCCAAGTCAACGCACCCCACGTAGTGAAGTTGATGCGGAGTCCCCGCGAAGTCCACATGCAACCAACCTGGGAGTAGGCTGAGGAAACATGCTGAAGGAACGCGCACGCCTCTTGGCTTCGTCGATCTTCGTCGCCGACCTCAGCTTGGTAACGGTCGCGTTCTTGATCGCCCACTGGTGCCGCAGCCACCTTCTGCCGGCCCTCTGGCCAACCCATTTCTCGACTCCCTTCTACCCGGTCGACCGTTATCTGCCATTGCTGCCCTTGGTGCTGTTGATCTGGGGAGCGCTGCTACTCACCGTCGGCAGCTATCGCTCACATCGCACCGTGCCGCTGGTCAAGGAAGCCAGTGAGGTGGTCCAGGTTTGCTTGTCGGGCCTGGCCTTGCTGACGCTGATGATCTTCGCCTTTCGCCTCGACCAGCGGTTGCTCGGTGACGACCAGATCAGCCGACCATGGATCTTGCTGCTGGCACTGATCGCCGGACTGCTGCTGCTGACCGAGAAACTGGCGCTGCGCACCCTGTCGCGCTACGTCCGCTATCGCGGCTTCAACTACCGCACGGTGTTGATCGTCGGCACCCACTCGGGCGCCATCGACCTCGCCAACTCGATCGTCGACCACCGCTATTGGGGCTACAAGATCCTCGGCTTCGTCTCTCATCCGCAGAGCAACATCGGTACATTTCCTGAGCGCTACAAACTGCTCGGCACTATCGACGACATCCCCCGGCTGGTGGACGAGAATCCGGTGGACGATGTACTTTTCTGTGTCAGCCGACGTGATCTCGACCAGATGGAGAACCTCTTCTTGCTGCTGCACGAGCAGGGAGTCATCACCCGCTTCGCGCTCCATTTGTTCCCGCACACCAAAGCGACGGTGCGCATGGAAGAACTCGATGGCGTGCCGCTACTGACTTTCTCGACCGCACCTTTGAGCCCGATTCCTCTGTTCATAAAACGCGGCCTCGATGTCTCGATGTCGATACTGCTGCTGATGTTGTCGCTGCCGGCGGTGGCGATGATCGCCTCGTTGATCAAGCTCACCTCCAGTGGCCGGGTGCTCTACCGCCAAACCCGCTGCGGGCTCAACGGCCGCCGCTTCACCCTGTACAAGTTCCGCACCATGGTTGAAGACGCCGAAGCGCGACAAAGTGAGCTGCTGCACCTGAACGAGATGGACGGCCCGGTATTTAAGCTGCGGCAGGATCCACGGGTGACCAATTTCGGCCGCTTTCTACGCAAGTTCAGCCTCGACGAGCTGCCCCAACTGTGGAATGTCCTCCGCGGCGACATGAGTTTGGTGGGGCCAAGACCGCCAATTCCTGACGAGGTGTCCCAATACCAGCGCTGGCAACGCCGCCGCTTGTCGATGAAACCAGGTTTGACCTGCCTGTGGCAGATCAGCGGTCGCAATCAACTGGATTTCAATCGCTGGATCGAACTCGATCTTGAGTACATCGACTCTTGGTCACCCTGGTTGGACCTCAAGATCCTGCTTAAGACCGTTCCCGCAGTGCTCTCTGGACGCGGCGCCTCCTGAAGGTGCCGAACGCCCAACATGCTAAAGTTAGCGGCCGAATGAACCTTGCAGAACGGACCCCGACCAGCCAACGCCTCTTGGATCTCACCGAGGGCATGACCGATCAGCCGGTGGCCATGCTGGCGGATCTGGTCGCCGATCGCTTTATTACTGGCACCCCCAAGCGGCTGAGCCGCGAAGCGCCGGTGCTGATCTTGCGCTGGGAGGGGGAGACCCTGATCCCCGGTGGTGGTGCCAACGCCATAGCCAACGTCGCCGCCCTCGGTGGCCAGCCCTTGGTGGTTGGGGTGGTCGGCGACGATCTCTCAGGCAGCCAGCTTTTGGCGGAGTTGGCGCGGCGCGGAGTCAACACTTCTGGTGTGCTGTGCAAGCCCGGCTACTCGACTCCTACCAAAACTCGCATCTTGGGTGGCGGGCGACACGCGATCAAGCAGCAGATCGTGCGCTACGACATCGAGCAAGACCTGCGCCTCGGCAATGAAGAGCGGCAGCGGCTGATCTCCAGCATGGCGTTCTGGCAACAGCGGCCGCGGGTCGCGGTGTTGAGTGACTACGGCTATGGCACCGTGGTTCCGGAACTGATCGAGACCTTGCGCCAACACCTCCACCCCGAAGCGCTAGTGCTGGTGGACAGCCGCTATCGCCTGGCAGATTTTGCAGGTATGGATGGGGCAACCCCAAACTTGGAGGAAGCTGAGCAGCTGCTCGGCCACGGCCTTGAAGAGGTCGGTGAAGATCTCGAACGCGAGGGTGAGGAGCTACGCCGCCGCCTCGGTGCGCGATTTCTGCTGATCACCCGCGGCAGTGCCGGCATGTCCCTTTTCACGGCAGACGCCAGTGCTCACCTACCGGTCCATGGCACCGATCAAGTGGCCGATGTGACCGGCGCTGGCGACACGGTAATCGGCACTTTCGCATTGGCGCTGGCGGCTGGGGCATCGACCCTGGAAGCTACCTGCTTGGCCAACTACGCTGGTGGCGTCGTAGTGATGAAGGCTGGAACCGCGACCCTGGATCGTGAGGAACTCTGCACTGCGATCCAGGCCGATCCGAGACCGTTGGAGGAATTGCAATGGGGCGGGTAGTCGAGCAAGCGGAAATGTCGCAGATCGCTGCCAATTTACGCGAGAACGGACGCACCTTGGCGCTGGCCAATGGCCACTTCGACCTACTCCATGTTGGCCATTTGCGCTACCTGAGAGACGCTGCCCGCCAAGCCGACCGCCTGCTGGTAGCGATCAACAACGATCTCTCGGTGGCTTCGTTGAAGGGCGACGGCAGACCCCTGGTGACCGCTAGCGAAAGGGCCGAGTTGCTTTCTGCCCTCGAACCGGTGGATTTCGTGTTGGTCTTCGACGGCGATTCTCCGGGGCCCCTGTTGGCCCGGCTGCAACCCGATGTCCACTGCAAGGGTACCGACTACGGAACGCCGGAACTGGTGCCCGAGTATCAGCTGGTACGTACTTACGGTGGGCAGACCGTCTTGGTGGGCGACCCCAAGGATCACGCCACTAGCGATCTGATCTCCAGAGTGCGAGCGTTGCCCAAGGACGGTTGAGCGGCCTGTCGATATTCACCGCTCTTTCCGTTCGGCCACCGAGCTGACAATGAAAATCTTGGTCATTCGCACCAGCGCCATGGGCGACGTTGTCCACTGCCTGCCGGTGCTCACCGCTTTGCGTCGCGGACTCCCCGGGTGTCGCATCGGCTGGGTGATCGAGGAGTCTTTCGCGCCGCTGCTCGCAGGCCATCCAGACATCGATCAGTTGATCGTGGTACGTACACGTGCCTGGCGCCGCGGCCTCGCCACGGCTGAGACTGGGCGCCAGATCAGCGCCGCGATCCGTGCCATGCGCGATTTCCGCGCAGATATTGCCCTCGACTTGATGGGCAACCACAAGGGCGCCTTGCTGGCTCGACTAAGCGGTGCCAAGCGCCGCCTGGGAGCCGCTCGACCAAACCGCCGTGAGCCCTCGAGCAGCTTGTGGATCAACCAACCGGTCGCCGTTTCGAGCGTCCATGCAGTGGATCGCGCTCTAGATTTGCTAGCTCCCTTGCAACTGCCCGCCGCGCCGGTGGATTTTGGCGGTCACCACATCCTGAGCCAAGCACCCACCGCTGCCACCGCCTGGCTGGCCGAGCGGCGGCGCCCCTTCGTAGTCATCCAAGCCGGTGCTGGCTGGGGCAATAAGACCTACCCGGCGCAATGGTGGGGCGAGGTGGCGCACCAGATCGAAAACCACTGTGGGCTACCCAGCTGGGTACCCATCGCCCCTGGCGAGGAGCATCTGGCCAGCGCCGTCGCCACGGCCAGCGGCGGTGCGGTGCGCATTGTAGATGCCCGTTCACTGGCCTTCTTGGCGGCTGTACTACGCCGCGGCCGGCTGGTGCTGGGGGGAGACACTGGCCCGATCCACCTCAGCCAAGCTCTCGGCACGCCGGTGCTCTGTGTGATCGGCCCGACCGATCCATCGCGAAACGGACCTTACGCGGCGCCCCGGAGCGTTCTCTGGCAGCGCCTCCCATGCAGTTTCTGCTATAAAAGGTTTACGGAACCCAAAGCCTGCCTGCTAAGCCTTGCGCCATCGATGGTGGCCCAACGGGCAATCGAGCTGCTGACGGCAGAGAGTGGCAAATAGGGCCACTGGCCAAGGTAGCCTACAGCCCCCCTTTTGCCACCCCCCTGGCTCGTGCCACAATGGGCGCCTAGGGCTTTGCGCGCCCGCCACCTACCTACGTTGATGGATTACGGATGGAAAGAAGCTCATGAGCGATCGATTGGGTGAACTTCTCGTAAAGTCGGGAAAGATCTCGCCGGACCAACTGAATACGGCACTCGAAAAGCAAAAGAAGGAGGGCGGGCGACTGGGTTCAAACCTGGTCAAAATGGGACTGCTGACCGAGCCCGAGTTGGTCGAGTTTCTGTCCAAACACTTCGGCGTCTCGGCGATCAATCTGGAACGGGTCGAGATCGAGGAAGCGGTGGTCAAGATCATCCCCGCCGACATTGCTCGCAAGTACACGATCATGCCAGTGGCCAAGGCGGGCGCCAAGGTCACCATCGCCATGCTCGATCCGACCAACGTTTTCGCCATGGACGACATCAAGTTCATGACCGGCTACAACGTCGAGCCAGTGGTGGCCTCCGAATCCGCGATCCGCTCCGCCATCGACAAACACTACGGCTCGACCCACGCCCTCGAGCTGAAAAAGGTGATGGAGGATCTCGACGACGACGGCATGGCCGGCGGTGACCTTGAGGTGCTGGAGGAAGAGCCCGAAGAGTTCGACATCGACGCGCTGGAGGAAGAGTCCGACGAGGCACCGGTGGTTCGCCTGGTCAACATCATCCTCACCGACGCCATCAAACGGGGCGCCTCGGATATCCACGTCGAGCCCTATGAGAAGAAGTACCGCTGCCGCTACCGGGTGGATGGCGTGCTCTACGAAGTCATGCATCCGCCGCTCAGGCTGCGCGAAGCGATCACCAGCCGGATCAAGATCATGGCCAAGCTGGACATCGCCGAGAAGCGCCTGCCGCAGGACGGCCGGATCAAGATCAAGACCAAGGTTGGCGACAAGAACAAAGAACTCGACTACCGCGTCTCGGTGCTGCCAACGATCTTCGGCGAGAAGATTGTCATGCGGCTACTCGACAAAGACAACCTGATGCTCGACATGACCAAGCTCGGCTTCGAGCCCGAGTCGCTGGCGGTCTTCCAAGAAGCCATCTCCAAGCCCTACGGCATGGTCCTGGTCACCGGCCCGACCGGTTCCGGTAAGACCAACACGCTGTACTCGGCCTTGTCGCGAATCAACCTGCCGACCACCAACATCATGACTGCCGAGGATCCCGTGGAGTTCAATCTTCCAGGGATCAACCAGGTGCAGACCAAGGAGTCGATCGGCCTCAATTTCGCCGCCGCCCTGCGCTCCTTCCTGCGCCAGGACCCGAACATCATCCTGGTTGGTGAGGTGCGCGACTTCGAAACCGCCGAAGTGGCGATCAAGGCCGCCTTGACCGGCCACTTGGTGCTCTCGACCCTGCACACCAACGATGCTCCGTCGACCATCAACCGGCTGATGAACATGGGTATCGAGCCTTTCCTGGTAGCCACTTCGGTGCACCTGGTGGTGGCCCAACGATTGGTGCGTAAGATCTGCACCTTCTGCAAGGAGCCGGCCGAGACCCCGCCGAGCGCCCTTACTGACATCGGTTTCACCGAGCGCGAGGCCAGAACTTTGAAGCTGTTCCGCGGCCGCGGCTGCGAACAATGTGGCGACACCGGCTACAAAGGCCGGATCGGGCTCTACGAAGTCATGCTGATCGACGACCGCATGCGCGAGTTGATACTTTCCGGCGCCAGCGCCATCGAGCTGCGCGAGAGCGCGATGGAGAACGGCATGGTCTCGCTGCGCCTGAGCGGTCTGCAGAAAATCCGCGACGGTCTGACTTCGGTCGAAGAAGTGGTCCGAGAAACCGTCGTCTGACATGCGCTCAACGAGCCTCAACGGTTGAACCCACCGGGTGAAGTTCGCGTAGGAAGTAGAGATGGGACGACGCGCAATAACGAGACCTCGCATCTTGGTGGCCTGGTCCCGCCGGTTATTGCTCGCCGTGGGGGTTGGTGTAGCGGCGGCAGCTCTCGGTCAGTCTATCCCGCCACCGCCTTTGGCTCCGCCGGCAGCGTCCGCGGCTCCCCAGCAACCCGCGGACGCCAACCTCGCTGCGCCCTCGGGTCATCCGTCGGTCGAACCTGCCAGCCTGCTCGACGATCGCTTTCAGCGCTGGTTGGAAGAAGTCGAGCCACTGATCACCGGCCGTGAGCGAGCTCTCTTTCTACGGCTCAAGCGCGACTACCAGCGCGACGCCTTCATCCAGAAATTCTGGCAAGTACGCGACCCCTACCCGCGGACGGCTCGCAACGAACTCAAGGAACGTTGGCCACTACGACTGGCCGAGGCGCGCAGCAAGTACGAGACCTTGGAGGACGATCGGGCCCGCGTACTGCTGGTGCACGGCGAACCCCACGGCTCGTTCGCGGTTCGCTGCACCAAGACCCGCTCACCGGCCGAGGTCTGGGCCTACCAGTACAGCGAGAGCCTGAAGAAGCCGTTTCTGCTGGTTTTCGTCCGCCACCGGGGAGTCGGTGTCGCACGACTTTGGCGTCCATTCAACTCCGGCTTCTCAGTCGATCAGGTTCTTGCCGGCTCACGAGCCTGTATCAACGGCAGCCGGCTACAGCAGGTGATCAGCAACGTCAGCCGCAAACCGGAGGAATACTCGCGGCTACTCGGCTTGGTGCTGGCCAAGCCGCGACCGCGAACTCTGGAGTGGCTTTACACCTTCGTCGCTCAATCTACTGATCTCAAGGCGGACGAGCACCCGTTCCCGGTCACTGTCGACTTTGCATTTCTCGGCAAACACCAGAACCGCACGGTGGTTCAGGGCCTGCTTGCGGTGCCCACCGCGAGCACCGTGATTGCTGAATTTGCCGGCTATCGCTCACACGACTTTTTGCTCACCGGCGAGGTGGTCAAGGACGATGTGCTATTTGAGAGTTTCCGCTACAAGTTCGGTTTCCCGGCCGGTGAGGCACCCGAAGTCGCCCCGCTGAGCTTTCAGCGCTACCTGCGGCCCGGTACCTACCAGATGATTCTCAAGTTGGAAGATCTCAATTCGGCGGGCGCCTTCCGCAGCGAGCAAGTGCTCGAGGTACCGCGAGTCGAGAACACCATTGTGCTGCCAGCCTTCAAGGATCCCGATACCGCCCGCTTGTTCGAGGAGGCCACGGCGGCCGTCGAAGCGGGTGAGACCGGGATCCGCATTGTGCCTCCGAGCGGCGAACTCCACACCGGATTCTTGCGCTTCGATACCCTGGTCTCAGGCAGCGAGATCGAGAAGGTGCGCTTCTACCTCGACGATCGCCGGGTGCTGACCAAGAATAGACCTCCCTACAACGTCTCGATCGATCTCGGCACCTTTCCCGACCTCCACGCCCTACGGGTCGAGGCACTCGACACCACGGGCCATCGAGTGGCAACAGACGAAGTCTTCATCAACGCAGGCGGTTACCGCTTTGCCGCCAAGCTGGTCGAGCCGCGGCCCGGACGCACTTACACCAACAGCCTGCGGGCTCAGGTCGAAGTCGAGGTTCCAGCAGGACGAGTGCTCGAGCGGGTCGAGATCTACCTCAACGAGGCGCTGATGGCGACCCTCTACCAAGAACCGTTCGTGCAACCCTTGCTACTGCCGGCCACCGCCGAGGTGAGCTATGTGCGCGCGGTCGCCTACTTGCCGGACGGCAACTCGACCGAAGATTTGGTCTTCGTCAACGCCCTCGACTATCTCGAAGAAGTCGATATTCAATTTGTCGAGCTCTACACCACGGCCTTGGATCGCCAGGGAAGGCCGGTGGAGGGGCTTAGTCAAGAGGAGTTCAAGATTCTCGAAGACGACGTGCCACAGTCGATCGCCCGTTTCGAGAGAGTCGAGAATCTACCCATCCATGCTGGAATCTTGATCGACAACAGCGCATCCATGATTGGCACCCTCGACGAGGTGCGGCGCGCTGCCTTGTCGTTCTTCCAACAAGCGATCGCTCCTCGAGACCGAGCGGCAGTGATCACCTTCAACAGCTTTCCGAATCTGGCGGTGAAGCTGACCAACGATCGAGCCCTTTTGGGCGCCGGTCTAGCGGGATTGACCGCGGAGGGTGAGACGGCCCTCTACGACAGCCTCATGTTCGCCTTGTACTACTTCACCGGCATCAAGGGGCAGCGGGCTATCTTGGTGCTCTCTGACGGCCAGGATGAGTCAAGCAGATTCAGCTTTGAAGAGACCCTCGAATATGCCCGCCGGGCAGGCATCACGATCTATCCGATCGGCCTGCATTTGCGCGACGCCAGCGCCCGCAACCGGCTTCGCAGGCTGGCGGACGAGACCGGCGGCCGTAGTTTCTTCATCCGCGATAGCAGCGACTTGGAAGCAATCTACAGCCAGATCCAGCAAGAGCTGCGCAGTCAGTATCTGATCGCCTACCAAAGCTCCAACACTGCCGAGAGCAAGGACTTCCGCACCATCGAGCTGACCGTCGATCGACCCGGAGTCAGCGTGAAGTCGCTGAGCGGCTACTACCCTTAGTTGCAATGTGGCGGGGTTGCAGGCAAAAAAAGCCGCGAACTCGGGATACCTCGGAGGGAAGGGATGGGAACCCGAGTTCGCGGGAGAGAGACGGCCAGACCGTGCTGCTCTCCTGAACTCAGGAAAGAGCGACGATCTGGATGAGGTGTTACAACATCACCTCGCGAAGCTGTGTTGGCCCGGCCGGCTGCTTCGACCCTTGGCAAGGGCGGCAATCCGCAGCTTACCGCGTTCAGCTAAAAGTGATCGGCCACAACCAGTGAGCGTAAACTCTATGTGGAATCTACTGGCCCATCTTAGGTACCCAGCAATTTCTCTGTCAAGCCCTATGTGGAAACAAATAACACTCGATTGCAAGAATCTTGGTTATTCGTAGCCTTCAAGGCCACTCCCTTGGGTTCCGATCAAATCAGAGTCGAGGCTCTTGCAGCTTCCTTCAACTGAGTTCTGAGGAGACCGAAGCATGAGAACCCTGCATTTTCTCTTGACCGGCATTGTCGCCGGTGTTACCGGGATGGTGCCACTGACCGGCTGCCGTCTCCACCACCTGAGCCAGACAGACAGCGAAGCGGTCACAGTACCGCTCTACAGCATCGAAGAGCTGCTCGACTCTACAACCTATCTAGGAGCTTCGTTCTCGCCCGACCAGTCGGAGATTCTAGTCTCGGCCAGCAAGACCGGCATCTTCAATGTCTACGCCATCGATGCCACCACCGGCGTGGTTACAGCGATGACCGCATCCGACTCCGAGTCTACCTACAGCCTAGGGTACTTCCCCAGCGATGAGCGCTTTCTCTACACCGCGGACCAAGGTGGCAACGAGCTTGACCATATCTTTGTCCGCGAACTCGACGGTTCCAACCGCGATCTAACCCCTGGCGGCGAGCATAAGGCTCGTTTCTTGGAGTTCGCCTCCGACGGGTCCTGCTTCTATTTGCTGACAACGGAGCGCGATCCACGGTTTTTCGACCTCTACCGCTACGACAGCGACTCCTACGACAGGAAGCTGGTCTACCGCGAAGAGATGGGCTTGACTGTCGCCGACATCGGCCCGCGGGGTCGCTTCTTGGCTCTGCAAAAGACGACCAGCCGCAGCGACGGCGATGTTTTCATCTACGACTTGGAGCTAAACGATCTCCGATCCTTAAGCGCTGAAGACGACACCGCGAACGAACTCGCTCTGACCTTCGGCCCCGAGGGCAAGAGTCTGTGGCTAGCCAGCGATGGCGGCGGCGAGTTCCGCGATCTGCTGCGCTACGACCTGGCCAGCGGCCGCTCAGAGATCATTCTGCAGCCGGGCTGGGACGTCACCAGCGCGTCCTTTTCCCGCGGCGGACGCTACCTGGTGGTGAGCATCAACCAGGACTCCGGCACCGTGATCCAACTCTACGACGCGACCAGCAGCGAGCTGCTCAAGCCACCGCAGCCAGCGGCGGCCGACATCAGCAGTCTAGTTTTCTCCCAGGATGAGAGCCTGGTGGCTTTCTACGCTGGTGACGGCCGCAGTCCACGCGACCTCTGGTTGACCACCCTCGGCGAAAACCCTCGCAAGCTCACCCAGGGTGTGGACCAACGCATTGACCCCTCCCACATGGTGCGCGGCAAGGTAGTGCGTTTCAAGTCGTTTGACGGCCTGGAGATTCCCGGCATCCTCTACCGTCCTCACTCCGCCAGCAAGGATCACCTGGTGCCAGCTTTGGTCTGGGTACACGGTGGCCCAGGTGGGCAGACACGGGTCGACTACTCCCCCTTCTTTCAGTACTTGGTCAACCACGGCTATGCCGTCTTTGCGATCAACAACCGCGGCAGCAGCGGCTATGGGCGGACGTTTTTCGGTCTCGACGATCGGCGGCACGGCACCGACGACCTGGACGATTGCGTTGCCTCGAAGCAGATGCTGGCAGCGAGTGGCTTTGTCGACACTCAGCGCATTGGCATCATGGGCGGCAGCTACGGCGGCTTCATGACCCTCGCCGCCCTGACCTTCCGACCCGAAGAGTTTGCTCTCGGCATCAATCTCTATGGGGTCTCTAACTGGCTGCGGACGCTACAGTCGATTCCGCCTTGGTGGGAGTCGTTCCGCGACGCGCTGGAACAGGAAATGGGCGACTTTGACGACGAAGAGTATCTGCGCGGCATCTCGCCTCTATTTCATGCCGACAACATTGTTCGACCGTTGATGGTGCTGCAAGGCGCCAACGATCCGCGGGTGTTGCCAGCGGAGTCGGACGAGATAGTAGCCGCGGCGCGGAAGAATGGCGTGCCGGTGGAGTACGTTGTTTTCGCGGATGAGGGTCATGGCTTCCGCAAGCGGGAGAATCAGGTTGAGGCCTTTCGTCGAATCCGTCAGTTCTTGGACCTCCACCTTGGCCGAATCTGACGGCGGAGGGGCTCAAGCAGGTCGGGTGCGCCGTTTCTTCTTCGGTGCGGCGCGCTTCTTGGCCAACAGCTCTTGAGCTTGCTCGGCACTGAAGCTGTCGACAGCGGTCCCTTTGGGCAGTGAAGCGTTGGTCTTACCGTCGGTCACGTAGGGGCCATAGCGGCCATCGAGAATCTTTACCGGACCGGCAGCGTCGGGGAGTTCGCCCAGCTCCTTGAGGATCTTTTTTGGCGCTCCAAATCCGCGCCGTGCCGGTTTCGGTGTCTTCAGAATCTCGATTGCTTCTGCCAGACCCAGTTCGCAGGCGTGGTTCCAGGTTTCCAAACTTCGGAACTCGCTCCCATGCTTGAGAAAGGGGCCGTAGCGACCCAGCCCGGTGCTGATTTGTTGCTCCGTTTCTGGATGCTGACCAAGTGTTCTGGGCAGCTGGATGAGTTGGATGGCAATTTTTTCCGTGAGGTCGGCACCGGAAAGGCCCTTGGGCAGCGACACCCGCCGAGGTTTTAGCTTCTCCTCCTTCTCTTCCTCGGTCTGGCCCAATTCGAGGTACTCGCCAAATCGTCCGCGCTGGAGAGTAATCGCTCTTCCGGAGGTGGGATCTTGAGCCACCGGTGGCTTGTCTGCGCTCTTGCTCGCCAGCAGCTCCAGGGCCAACTTCAAAGTCAGCTCGTCGGGAGCGATGCCGTCCGGCACTGTGACCACATTCTCCTTGCCGCCCTCGCCACGTCGCACATAGGGACCATAACGTCCCACTTTGACAACAATCGGCTCACCGTTGTCCGGGTCGAGTCCGATGGCCACCGCCGGGTAGCTGACCTCTCCCTCGCTGACCCTCTTTTCAAGGCCTGGGGCGCCGTCCGCGCCCAGGTAGAACTCCGAGACCAGCTTGTCCCAACCAATCTTGCCCGCGGCGACGCTGTCGAGTTCATCCTCCATCTGGGCCGTGAACTGGGTGTCCACCAAGTCACGGAACTGCTGCTCCAGCAGCTGAGTGACGCAGAAGGCGGTAAAGGTCGGCACTAGCTCATTGCCCTTCTTGGAGACATAGCCGCGGTCCTGAATGGTGCTGATAATCGAGGCGTAGGTACTGGGGCGACCGATGCCTTCTTCCTCCAGCTTCTTCACCAGGCTTGCTTCCGTGAAACGGGCTGGCGGTCGTGTGCGATGACTCTCCGCCTCGACGGCGTTCAGTCTTAGCTGCTGCCCTTGCGTCAGAGCGGGTAGCAGGACCTCTTGGTCGCCGAGCCTGGCGCGGGGGTCGTCAGACCCTTCGACATAGGCGCGCAGGAAGCCAGGGAAGACTATCTGCTTGCCGCTAGTGCTGAAGGTCAGGGTGCCCTCACTGGTCGCGGCGTCGATTTCCAACGCGGTGCGTTCAAACTGGGCTGGCACCATCTGGCAGGCCAGAGTCCGTTTCCAGATCAACTCGTAGAGACGAAACTGGTCGTCGTCGAGCTGCGATCTGAGATCCTGGGGCCGACGCGAAAGATCGGTCGGCCGAATAGCCTCGTGAGCTTCCTCCGCTCGCTTGGCTTTGGTCTTGTAGACGTTGGGCTTTGCCGGCAAGTAGTCCTCGCCATAGACGCTGGCGATGACTTCCCGGGCTTGGGTCACGGCGCGGCCGGCAAGGGTGAAGCTGTCAGTCCGCATGTAGGTGATCAAGCCGGTTCGTTCGCCGCCGCCGACTTCGATACCCTCATAGAGTTGCTGCGCAATTCTCATTGTCTGGCGCGAGGTCATTCGCAGTTTGCGATTGCCTTCTTGCTGCAGCGTTGAGGTGATGAATGGCGGCAGCGGTCTTCGCGTCCCTGGCTTCTTTTCCAGCGAAGAGACCTTCCAAGAGTCGCTATCTCGCGCCAGCGCTGCCCATTTGCTGGCGGCTTGCTCGTCTAGGTGCAGCCGATCGGTGGCTCCCAGCTGGCCGGTCTTGGGATCGAAGCTCTTGCCGTTGACTAGACGCTGACCGTCAACCCGCACCAGGCGAGTGCTAAAATCCTCCCCTGAGGCGTCGAGTTGCGCCGCCAAATCCCAATAGTCCGAGCTAATGAAAGCGATCCGTCGACGCTCCCGCCCCACGGTCAGTCGGACCGCCACGCTCTGCACCCGTCCAGCACTGAGGCCCGGCGCGACTCTCTTCCACAGCA